>NZ_CP147714.1:0-4800000 GCF_037217225.1 Bradyrhizobium sp. 27S5 | reverse complement strand
GAACAGGAAGCTTGCGATCAAAAGCAGGACCGGCAGCGCCGCCGCGGCAGCCCACACGCCGTCGCGCAGCAGGCGCAGCGCCGCAGCCCTGGTGCCCTGCCGTTCGAATGTCGCGGCGGCGCGCGCGATGCCGTCGGCGGCGAGCAGCAGGCAGGCGGCGACAACCGAGGTGATGTGGGTCAGGTAGAGCGCGGCCAGCAACAGCGCGGTCGCGACGAAGGCCAGCGCATCGCGGCGCCCGCCGAGGCCGCGCCAAAAACTCGCGAACAGCAGGAACAGCGGGATGCCGAGCGCGAAATTGTAAAAACCCCAATGGATGAAGACGCCGAAGGCGATCGGCAGCAGCAGCAGCGCCGGCAGCAGCGGCCGCTCGGTCTCGGCCCGGCTGGAGGCGAAGGCCGCAACGATCCAGACAAGGCCATAGAGGCTGAGGAACAGGCTGTTGGCGACCAGCGCATCGCCGGTCAGCCGGATCAATCCGGCCAGCAGCAGATAGATCGCCGAGTTCGGCTCGATCCGCGGATTCCATTGATAGAACGACGCCGCCGGCTCTTGCAGCGCGCCGCCCCAACCGAACCGGGCAATCAAATCGGCCTGCGCCAGATGCACGGGCCCGTCCTGGGTCGGCACCAGCTTCACGAGCCAGATCGGACCATCCAGCAGCACGAGCAGTCCCGCGAACAGCAGCGCCATGGCAATGACACCGAGATTGGCCTTCGGCGTCTCGAACGGAGTTGCGATCGACATGTTAGCGGATCCCGCCGAGACGGATCAGGTCGGAGCTGGTCAGGCTGTTCAGCCAAGGCAGGTCGACGAAGGTCAGGACACCGAACAGCGCCATGGTGACGGCGGCCGCGATCAGCATCGTCGGCTGCCGCATCAGTTCCTCCGGCCGTGCCGCGGCGGAATCCGGCGTCAGCGCGAGCCGCATATAGGCTGCGAACAGCGCGATCAGCATCGGCACGACGACGAGATATTCGATGCGGTACTTCAACAGGAAGATCGCCATCATGAAGGCGAAGCCCTGGGCATAGACGAGGCAGCTCGTGACCAGGCTCGAATGGGTATAGACCGCGAAGGAGGGCCGGTAGGCGGCAAGGTTCGCGGTGCCGCCGGCCTCGACGATCGCACGATGCTCGGAGACCCGCTTGGCGGCCATCAGGAAGGCGCCGCCGAACCAGTAGGCGAGCAGGATCGACACCGGAGGGGCGATGCTCGGCACCACCGCGAACCAGCCGAACAGGAAGCGCAGCGGATTGTTGAGGGACTCGACGATGACGTCGACGAAGGCGCGGTCCTTGGCTCGGATCGGACGCACGTTGTAGATCACGCCGAACACCGCAAAAACGGTCGCGGTCGCGGCGAAGGCGTAGCCGAGCCGGTTGGCGGCAAAGATGCCGACGGCGGTGAGCAGAACGTATTGCGCAAGCACGATGGTCGGCGACATCGCGGTCTGCACCGCCGGGCGTGCACGCTTGGTCGGGTGCATGGCGTCGAACGGCGCATCGAGCCATTCATTGATGGTGTAGTTCGCCGACGACAGCGCCATCGCGACGAACAGGCAGATGACGAGGCGCTCGGCGAGCGTCGCTAGCTCGATCGGCCCGGTCTGCGACATGATCAGCGCAAACGCGACGCCCGGGATGATCAGCACATGCTTGATCCAGTGGTCCGGCCTCGCGATCGCAATGTAATCGGTGATGCCGGCGGCCGGCTGGGCGTGGTTGGTGACGGACATCGCAATCCTCCAAACTCTGCCTGTCCCACGTCGGGGCGCCGGCGGGGCAAGACGTGTTGAAAGGGGCAGCGATCGTGCCGCCGCGCGACGACCGGCTGCCGGTCGAGGCATCAGGCGTGCAACGCGGTTAACGCCAGTAGTGGAGGAGGGACTTGGCGCGGTTTCCGGTCGGGGCGGCCGGCATTTCGTTTGGTCAGCTCGCGCGCCGCTGTCGGGTTTCCGCGACCATCTTTCGGCGGTCTGCGCTGGAATGGGACAGCTGTTTCAATTCGGCAGCGCACAACAAAAAGCCGCCCGAAGGCGGCCGTTCTGTTTGCCGAAGCCTGAGTAAATCTTAGCGGACCGTCGAGGTGCCCGACGAGGTGATCGCAACCGGCTTGCCGGCCTTGATGACCTGGGTCGTCTGGGCGGTCTGGGTGAAGTCCGCGTTGTTCCGGGCCGAAATGCCGAAAGCCGCAACCGCGATGCCGGCAACGAGGGCAACGACCACAATCTTCAAATGGGTCGAGCGGTCCGCTGAATGGATCGAGTGGTTCATGGTCGCCTCCGGGCGTCTGTGCGCCGTCTATGGCAGCTACTGGTAAGGCCGATCTGTTTCCGGATCGTTTCGTGAGTTCCCTGAAATGGTTTCGTGCCACAGGAGGATTGGTTTCACTGTGCCTTGCGTCACGGAGGCGGAGAGCCGAAACTGGGCACAGGCGCGGGACAGCGCTTGGGAGAAAAATAACAATGAAAACAATGAAGATGACCCGCAGGGGCCTGTTGGGAACTGGCTCTGGTGCGGTCGCTGCGGCGATGTTTGGCAAACGAGCCGTTGCCGCTGCCGAGTTCGATTTTAAGCTCGGCGTTGACACCCCGGAAACCCACCCGCTGACAATCCGTCTCGTCGAGGCCGCCAAGGCGGTGGCCGAGCAGTCGGCCGGCCGGCTCAACATCACGGTGTTTTCCAACAGCCAGCTCGGCGGCGATCCGGAAATGCTGTCGCAGGTCCGCGCCGGCGGTATCGAGTTGATGGCGGCGCCGAGCCTGACCCTGTCGATCCTGGTGCCGCTGTCGGGCCTGCCGAGCATCGGCTTCGCCTTCCAGTCCTACGACCAGGTCTGGGCGGCGATGGACGGCGGCGTCGGCGAGACCGTGCGCGAGGCGATCGGCAAGACCGGCCTGGTGCCGATGAAGAAGGTCTGGGACAACGGCTTCCGCCGGATCACGTCGTCGTCGAGCAGGCAGCTCGGCAGCGTCGACGATCTCAAGGGTTTTAAGATCCGCGTGCCGGTGACGGCATTACTGACCTCGCTATTCTCCGGGCTCGGCGCGCTGCCGTCGAGCATCTCCTACAGCGAGCTCTATTCAGCGCTGCAGACCCACATCGTCGAAGGGCAGGAGAATCCGCTGGCGCAGGTCTCGACCGGAAAGCTCTACGAGGTGCAGAAATACTGCGCACTGTCGAACCATTGCTGGAGCGGCTACTGGATCATCGGCAACCGCCGCGCGATGGCGAGCCTGCCGCCCGATCTGCTGGAGATGGTCAACGCCGCGTTCGACGCCGCGGCGGTGAAGGAGCGGGCTGACCTCGTCGAGATGGACCGCTCGCTGCAGGCTGAGCTCACCGAGAAGGGCATGACCTTCAACAAGCCCGATCCCGTGCAGTTCAGGGCCGCCTTGGTGAAGGCCGGCTTCTACACGCAGTGGCAGAAGACCTATGGCGCGGACGCCTGGGCCGCGCTGGAGAAATATACCGGCAAGCTGACGTGACGGCATCGGACGCTTGGCATCGGACGCTGGCGGCGATGCAATTGAAGATTGTGTGGCGCAGAAGGCACATCAAAGGGCTTTCGAATCCATCGTTGTCTTTTGGTCGTGCGGCAGAATGTGTCGGAGGGTAAATTGCGTTGAGACGTTTTGGTTGCCGCGTGACGCGCGGCCGGAATTTGGAATGCCATGTGCGTGCGCTTACGATTCCCCCGTTTGCAACGGGTTGCTGTAACTCTCGCACTGGTCGTTACGCTCGGGACATCAGCGCATGCGCAAACGGTGCTGACCGCCAGCGATGCCACGAGCCTCGTCACCGCGCTGACGACGATCGACAGTAATCCGGGCACCAGCTACCAGCTCAACATCACGAACAACATCACGCTGACCGGCACGACCACGCTGCCGGTCATCAATTCAAGCAGCAATGTCACGATCAACGGCGGCAACTTCACGCTCGATGGCGGCGGCGTGCAGCGCGGATTGTTCGTCTACTCGGGCACCGTCGCGGTCAACAATCTGACGATCCAGAACGCCGTGGCCAAGGGCGGCAATGGCGGCAGCGGGTTTGATGGCGGGGGCGGGGGCGGGATGGGCGCCGGCGGCGCGCTGTTCGTCGCCAGCGGCGCCAACGTCACAGTGAGCAATGTTTCTCTCGCCAGCAATCAGGCTAACGGCGGTAACGGCGGCAATTACGGCTCAACCGTCGCCGGTGGCGGAGGTGGCGGCGGGCTCGGCGGCAATGGCGGTAACGGCGGCAATTTCGGTGGTGGTGGCGGTGGCGGGATTGGCCTCGGCGCCAACGGCGGGGCCGGCCAGACTGGCTCGGCGGGTGGCAACGGTGCTGCCGGCATCGTTGTCGGCGCCGCCGGCGGTGGCGCCGGCGTTACCGACCCCGCGAGCGGTGCCACACCAGGCGTGGGGGGCGCCAATGGAGGCGGCGGTGGCGGCGGGGCCGAGGGGGCTGGCCTCTCTGGCGGTGGCGGCGGCGGCGGGATCAGCGGCAGCGCTGCTACCTCCGTCGGAGGCTTGAGCGGCGGCGGCGGTTCTGGCGGCTTCGGTGGTGGCGGGGGCGGCAGCTCCAACAGTGCTGGAGGGAACGGCGGGTTCGGCGGCGGCGGCGGGAGCAAGCGCTGCTTTGCCAACGGGGGAGACGGCGGCTTCGGCGGTGGCGGCGGTGGCGAAAGCGGCAATTCCGGTCAGACGTGTGGCAGTCTCGGCGGCTTCGGCGCAGGCAATGGCGGCAACGATTCCCAAGGCGGTGCGGGTGGCGGGCTTGGCGCGGGCGGCGCCGTATTTGTCCAGGGTGGTGGAACGCTGATTGTTTCGGGGGCCTTCACCGTCAACGGCAACAGCGTCAGTGGCGGCGCTGGCGGTGTCGGCGCCGGCAATGGCTCGGCTTTCGGCTCGGGTCTGTTCCTGCAGGGCAGCGGGACGCTGACCTTCAGTCCCGCGGCCGGGCAGAACCAAATCATCTCCGATGTTATCGCCGACCAGACCGGCAATGGCGGCACCGGTGCCAACGCCGGCAGTTGGGGCGTTAGCAAGTCGGGTGTCGGCACGCTCACGCTCACGGCCGCAAACAGCTATTCGGGCGGCACGACCGTGAGCGGCGGCCTGATCAATTTCAACGCAGCGAGCAATTTCGGCTCGGGCCACATCACGCTCAACGGCGGCGGCCTGCAATGGGCGAACGGCAATACGGCTGACATCTCGGGCCAGCTGAACGCAATCGGCTCCGGCGGTACGACGTTCGACTATAACGGCAATGCCGTGATGCTCGGGACCCAACTCACCGGCACCGGCGGAGTGACCATCGCCAACTCCGGCAGCGGCGGCACGCTAACGCTAGCGGCAGCCGAGAATTACGCGGGCGCGACCACGATCAACGCTGGCGCAACGCTCGCGTTGTCCGGTAGTGGCGATATTTCCAGCTCGAGTGTCGTGACGGTCAACGGCACATTCGATATTTCGGCGCAGGCGCTTCTCTTCGGTGCGATCACGACACTGGGGGGCAGCGGATCGGTCGTGCTTGGCACCAAAGTACTGGTCATTACCGGCGGTTCAACGGAATTCTCCGGCGCGATCAATGGCGGGGGCGCCCTGGAAATCGCTGGCGGCATTCAGACCTTGTCTGGTGTCAATGGCTATGCCGGCGTCACCCAGATCGATGGCGGCGCGACGCTGGCACTTAAAGGAAGCGGCTCGATCGCCAATTCGCTCTATCTTGGTTTCGCATCGGGCTTGCTTCCTGCAACACTTGATATTTCGCAGACCAACAGCGGCGCCAGCGTGACCGGCCTTTATGATCCGACCGGCCTCGGCGCCATTTCCCTCGGCTCCAAGACACTGACCATCACCGCCCATGTCGGCCCGTTCAACGGTACCATCCAGGATGGCGGCATCGGTGGTGGCGCCGGCGGCAACGTGACGATCGCCAATGGCGCTGTGGCGACCTTCGGAGGCGTCAATACCTTTACCGGCCTCACCACGATCAACAGCGGCGGCGAACTGTTTCTGACCGGCGCCGGCAGCATCGCGTCCTCGAAGGCCGTGATCAACAACGGCTACTTTGACATTGCGGGTCGCGCCGGTGATGGCTCGATCGCAGGTCTTTCCGGCACCAGCGCCGGCGTGGTGAATCTGGGCGCCCACACACTTACCTTCACCAATGCGAACGGAACGTTTGCCGGCATCATCCAGGACGGCGGTGCGGGCGGCGGCGTGGCGATCACCGGCGGCAAGCAGATCCTGGCCGGCATCAACACCTACACCGGCGCGACCACCGTCAACGGCGGCACGCTGGAAGTGGACGGCTCGATCGCCAGCTCATCGAACGTGACGGTCAATTCCGGCGGCACCCTGAGCGGCACCGGCGTTGTCGGTCGCGCAACGGTCACCGCTGGGAGAGATGGCGGCGCCACGTTCACGTTGGCAAACAGCAATCTCGGCGGGGTAACCATCATCGGCGGCACGGATTTGGTGAACAACCTGGTCGCCAATTCCAGCGCGCCCTTGCGCGGCGGCGTTGATCCGGCGGCCACAACCATCATGAGCGGCGGCACATTGGCGCCCGGCAATGCCGCAAACCCGACCGGCACGCTGACCGTCAATGGCAATCTCGCCTTTCAATCCGGCGCGATCTATCTGGTTCAGGTGACGCCGACACTTGCAGCGTCGACCAATGTCAGCGGGACAGCGACGCTCGGCGGCGCTGCCGTGAATGCAGCGTTCGCCAACGGCAGCTACATTTCCAGGCAGTATACCATCCTGACCGCCGGCAGCGTCAGCGGCACCTTCGGCTCGCTCGCCAACAGCAATCTGCCGGCGAATTTCAGCGACACGCTGAGCTACGACGCCACCCACGCCTACCTCAATCTGACGCTGAACTTCGTGCCGCCTTCCGCTCCGAACTTTGGCGGCGGCCTCTCCATCAACCAGCAAAACGTCGCCAACACGCTGGTCAATTTCTTCAACACGACCGGCGGCATTCCGACGGTCTTCGGTACGCTCGCGCCGGCGGGGTTGACGCAGGCCTCCGGCGAGTTGGCCACCGGCTCGCAGCAGACGACGTTCGATGCCATGAACCTGTTCATGGGCGTGTTGACCGATCCGTTCATGAACCGGAACGGCGGAGCCGATACGGCCCCGGGCGCTTCGGGCTATGCGGAGGAGAGCGGTGCCAGCGCCTATGCCGCAGCCAGGAAGACCGATGCATTCGCGATGTTCACCAAGGCGCCGCCCGCACCGTTCGTGCAGCGCTGGAGCGTCTGGGCCGCCGGCTTCGGCGGTTCGCAGTCGACCAGCGGCAACGCCATTGTCGGATCGAACAACACCACCAGTAGCGTTTATGGCACCGCGATCGGCGCCGATTATCTGTTCTCGCCGAACACCATTGCGGGATTTGCAATTGCCGGCGGCGGCACCAACTTCTCCGTCGCCAACAGCGGCGGCGGCCGATCCGATCTGTTCCAGGCCGGCGTCTATGTCCGTCACACCGAAGGACCGGCCTATATTTCCGCAGCGCTCGCTTACGGTTGGCAGGACATCACCACCAACCGCACCGTGACGGCCGCCGGCATCGACCAGCTGCGCGCCGAGTTCGATGCCAACGCGTATTCGGGCAGGATTGAAGGCGGCTATCGCTTTGTCGCGCCGTGGGCCGGCGGCGTCGGCATCACGCCTTACGCCGCGGGCCAGTTTACGACCTTCGATCTGCCGGCCTATGCCGAACGGGTGATCTCGGGCTTGCCGAGCTTTGTGCTTGGCTATGCCGGCAAGAGCGTGACCGACACGCGCAGCGAACTCGGCTTTCGCACCGACAAGTCTTTCCCGGTGCAGGACGGCGTCCTGACGCTGCGCACCCGCTTCGGCTGGGCGCACGATTACGATCCCAACCGCGCGATCGCGGCAACCTTCCAGGCGCTGCCCGGCGCGAGCTTCGTCGTCAACGGCGCGGCGCAGGCAAGCGACTCTGCGTTGACCTCGGCATCGGTCGAGATGAAATGGCGAAACGGCTGGTCGGCCGCCGCGACGTTCGAAGGCGAGTTCTCCGACGTTACCTCAAGCTACGCCGGCAAGGGCGTGGTGCGGTATCAGTGGTGAGACGGATACCGAAGGAATATTTGGCAAGCTGAGGTCGTTTTAAAACGCGGTCAGGGGGCGGATTCGTTCGTCGGTCGTTTCGGCCCCTTATTGATGTGCCGCCAACCGCGCAAATCCGTCGTCGCTCCAGCCTTCGCTGCCGACGCCGTGTCGCACGAAGAACAGGCCGGCCGGATCGTACTGCTGCTTGATCTCTAGAAGCCGCTTGTAGTTCGCCCCCCAATAGGCCTGCTGCCATTTCGGTTCGAAGAAGCTGCTTTCCGCAAGATAGGCACCGCCATCCGGCGCGACCTTTCTGAGTTCGCCGACGGCCTTCGCGATCGCCGCGGCATTCTTGCGCGCGTCGGCCAGATCAGGCTCGTGGCCGCTGAGGCCGGAATAGGCCGGCGGGCCCTCGCTCGCGATGATTGCGAGCACGAAGGCGTCGATGACAGCGGGGTTCGTGGCGGTCTCTCTCGCCGAGGCGATTGCAGCCTCCGATCCGCCGGCCAGCCCCTTCTGGAAGTGCAGCTCGACTGTCGCATGCTGTGCGGCTGCGAGCAGGGCTTCGACCAGCCGCGGGCGCTCCACTTCGCCCAACAGCGACGCCGGAAGCCAGAGCGATTCAAAGCCATGGATGAAATGCCCGGCTTCGCTCAGATTGGCGGCCCAGAACACGTTCTCCGTCGGCGCGCCGGGACGATCGTCGGACAGGATCGCCTGCGGCGCGCGCTGCCAGATATAGGCGGCGTCCCAGCGGCGCGCCGCCGGCCCGGTGCGGATCGATGGCCGACGGAAGAAGGTGAACTCGCCCCCGGCCTCGCTGACGAAGCGAATGAAGGGCTGCCACAGATCGTCGGCCTGCTGCTTGCTCAGCCCCTGGAACGATAGCTGGATGTCAAGCAAATTGCCTGGCTTGATGTTGACGATCTCGCCCCAATGGCGGTTATGCAGGCGATCGGCGTAGAGATCCACGAACGCGCCGACGAGCTTGCGGAATGACGCGCCCGATGCCGCCTGGATCGTCATGGAGGCGAAGCCGACGATTTCGGGCAGTTCATGGGTCCGCAAGGTGAGGCGGGTGACGACGCCAAAGGTGCCGCCACCGCCGCCGCGCAAGGCCCAGAACAGGTCCGGGTTGCTGCGGGCATTGGCGATCCGGACGACACCGTCCGCGGTGACGATTTCGGCTTCCAGCAGGCTCGCCGCGGCGGTGCCGTAGTTCTTCGAATAGCTGCCGAAGCCGCCGCCCTGCACCAGCCCCGCGACGCCGACGGTTCCGCAGCCGCCGCCCTGGACATAGCGGCCACCCCGCGTCGTCACCTCGTTGTAGACATGCATCCAGATCGCGCCGGCGCCGACGGAGACGGCCGGCTGTGGCGGATCCTCACAGCCTTGTGCGACGAAGCTGTCGTGCAGCGTGATGTCGTTCATCGCCCGCGTCCAGATCATCAGCGAGTCCGGCGCACTCGATGTGCCGAGATAGGAGTGGCCGCCACCCCTGACGACCAGCCGCAGATTGTTGTCGCGGGCGAAATTGACGGCAGCGACGACATCGGCTGTCTTGCGCGCCGCGACCGCGTAGACGCTCGGCTGCGACGCCCAGGCGTCGAGATAGCCCGTGGTCTGGGTCAGCGCCGCGTCGTCGCCGATGTAGTAGGGATTCTTGAGCCCCTTGAACACATCGCGGCAAGCAGCGCCGGCAGGATTGTCCTGACAGGCCACGAGCGGCGACTTCACCACAATCAGCTGCCCCCAGGTCTGGTCGTTGAGCTGGTTCCAACTGGCTGCCGACGGCCATTTTGGATCCGAGGGGCGCGTTCGCCGAAGCATTTGCGACGAAATGCTCGCGCCTTGCGCGGCGGCAACCGGCCTCGGCACCATCCAGTGCGCCATCGGCGTCAGGGCCGCGCCGATCAGGAGTTCGCGGCGATTCATCGGCCAGTCACCGGTCCGTGAGAAGAGCCGATTTTCAGTCCGTCCGGACGGCTCACCGTCCTGCTTTGCGGGACGACGTTCGCTTGCCTGTGATAAAGACCGGCTTGAGTGACGGATCGCAATTGGGTCCCCGAGTTGACCAGCGGGGCAGATGACTTGACGAGTTGCACCATCTATTCCTTCCCGACATGCGGACGACGCAGCCAGAGAATTCCATTGAACCGGTGACAGGTCGTCGCGTCGAGCGGGCTTGGGACGAGCAACCCGATTCCAGGGACGAAAATCGACCCGATGTGACGGCGAACCGATGGAGCGGGGCGGAGCGCGCCTCGATGCTGGCCTATGGCTGGGTGGCGCTGCTGATCGTGGCGAGTGGCGTGGTCAACGTCTTCTCCTCGGTCAACGAGTTCAAGCCGTCGGCCGGGTTCGCACCATTGCGCGTGCCCGTGCTGCTCGAGGTGACGAGCGCCGTTGCATGGATCCTGTTTCTGCCTCTGCTGCGAAGCGGCATCGCACAATTGCGTCTTGGGCGCAGCCGCGTGATGGCGGTCACGCTGGCGGGGGCGGCGACGCTGCTCTACGCGTTCGCGCATCTCGTCACCATGGTCGGGTTGCGCAAGCTGTTGCTGGCCGATGTCTATACGTTTCACTGGATGACGGCATTTCCGCACGAGTTCCAGAAGGACATTGTCTCGTCGATGATGGTGGCGGTGGTGATCTGGTTGATGGATCGCAGGGGGGTGGTGATATCAGCGGCGCCGGCGCTGCCGCCCGAGGTGGCGGCACGGCCGGTGGCCGAGCCGCCCGTCGACGCCGCCAACCCCAGCCTCTGGCTGCGGGATGGCGCGACGAGCTTTCGGATCGATCCCCGCGACATCGTGGCCGTGACATCCGCCGGCAATTATGTCGAATTCAGTCTTCCCAACGGACGCCGTCTCATCCGCAGCACGCTGGCGCGCGAGCAGGATCGGCTCCAGCCGTTCGGCCTCGTCCGCGTGCATCGGGCGAGGCTGGTCAATCCAGCGCGGGTCGTGGCAGTCGAGCATCGCCCGGCGGGGGACTTCGTCCTGCGCATGGACAATGGCGAGACGCTCGCCGGCAGCAAGCGCTATCGGAACGTCGTGGCGACCTTCACAGAAAATACGAACAGGTAAAACCCGCGCGGGGCTGGCGTCGCCAGCCCGATTACCTCGCGCGTAATCGCGGGCACGACCTCGCTTTGCGATGATCGGTGGGTGGCGTCCACGTCACGGCCGATCCGCAAGGGAGATCTGAGATGAGCAGTCGAACAGTCCTCGAAGCAACCGCTCTGGCGCAGCCGTCGCGCGTGACGGCGAGGGATGGTACCTCGCTGTTCGTGCAGGACTGGGGCTCGGGCCGTCCGGTGCTGTTCCTCGCCGCCTGGACGTTCAATTCCAGCGTCTGGGGCAGCCAGATCGTGGCGCTCAATGCGAAGGGTTATCGCTGCGTCGCGCCTGACCGGCGCGGGCACGGCCGCTCCGACATGCCGATGACGGGCTATGATTTGGACACGCTGACCGATGACGTCGCCGAAGTGATCGAGCAGCGCGACCTGCGCGACGCGACACTGGTCGCGCATTCGATGGGATCGATCGAGGCGGTGAACTATCTGGCGCGTCACGGCGCGGATCGCATCGCGCGATTGGTCCTCGTGGCGCCGACCACGCCGTTTCTGGTGCAGACGGAGGACAATCCCGACGCGATTCCGAGGCCGATGATCGACGCGCAGAACGCCGCGATCGCGCAGGACTTCCCGAAATGGATGGGAGAGAATGAGGCGCCGTTCTTCATGCCCGACACGCCAGAGGTCACGCGGGCCTGGATCAGGGAGATGATGCTGGGCGTGCCGCTGCCGGTGGCGCTGGCCTGCCGCAAGACCATCTCCTTTGCTGACCTGCGCGCGGCGGCCAGGGGGATCGATCGCCCGACGCTGATCGTGCACGGCGACAAGGATGCCAGCGCACCGCTCGAACTGACCGGCGCCAAGACCGCGGCGCTGATCAAGGGCAGCAGGCTTTCCGTCTACGGAGGCGCGCCGCACGCTTTGCCGCTGACGCACAGCGCGCGCCTGGTGTCCGACCTGCTGGCCTTCATGGCGAGCTAGCTGGCGCGCGCGATGTCCGATCGGATCGAGCGCGCGGCCAAGACGAACAGCAGCGCGCCGAGCGTCGTCGTCACCGCCGCCGACAGCAGCGAGTAGCGAACGGCGTCCGCGCCGTACGCGCCCTTCAGCGCGTCGTTGATCATGCCGACGGCGAGGGGGCCGAAGCCCTGGCCGAAGCAGGTCGCGGTGAGAAGGACGATCGCGGAGGCCAGCGCGCGCATGCTGGGCTTTGCCACGGTCTGGGCGATGGCGAAGATCGGGCCGAGATGGAAGCCGACCATGAACGAGGTCAGCGCCAGCGTGGCGACCATCAGTGTGAAGCTTGGGGTGAGCATGCACAGCGCGAACACCGGGCCGGCGAGGCCGGACATGATCGCAGGCGCCCACAGCTTCCAGCGGTCGTCGCGCCGGCCGATCTGCGCCACCACGAGGCCGCCGACCAGTGTCCCCGCCATGCCGGAAAGACCCTTGAAGGTGCCGGCATAGGTGCCGATCTCGGCGCTGGTGAGATGATGGATACGCGCCAGGAACGGCGGGATCCACACTGCGGTGGCGTAGTTGGTGTACGTCGTCAGGCAGAAGCCGATCAGCACGATGACGAAACTCGGCTGCGATATCAGGAAGCGCAGCGTCGGCCCGATCGGCTCCGCCTTGAAGGTCTCGGTCATCGCGCCGCGCGCAGGCTCTGAGATCGTCAGCCACAACACGGCGGCGAGCGCGATGCCCGGCAGGCCAGCGGTGAAGAAGGCCATTCGCCAGCCATAGTGCTGGTTGACGTAGCCGCCGATGAAATAGCCGAGGAAGACGCCGAGATAGGTGCCGATCGCATAGATGCCGAGCGCGCGCGGCCGCTCATTCTTGTCGAACAGATCGGCGATCATCGATTGCGAGGCCGGCGTTCCCGCTGACTCCCCGATGCCGACGCCGATCCGCGCCAGCGCCAATGTCGTGACGCTGGAGGCGAGGCCGCACAGATAGGTCATCGCGCTCCACAACGCTAAGGCGCAAGCGACGATGTTACGGCGGCTGAGGCGATCGGCCATCCGCGCGATGGGAATGCCGAGCAGCGAGTAGAACAGCACGAAGCCGAACCCGGCGAGCAGGCCCATCGTGGTGTCGCTGAGGAAAAACTCCTTCTTGATCGGCTCGATCAGCACGTTGAAGATCGTGCGGTCGAGGAAGTTCAGGGCGTAGATGATGGTGAGCAGGCCGAGCACGTAGTATCGGCGGGTCGATGGCCTTGCGGCGGCATCCGTCTGCACAGCCACCTGTGGCGCGAGATCGACCATGCTTCCCCCTGCTGATCTTTGTTGTTTGCTGGCGCGCGGGCCTTATGCCTCGCGGATGAAATTCCCAGCCTCGAATTCGACCGGTCCGGCGTCGGCGTCGAACGACACCCCGATCGGGTCGCGGCCGGCGGCGAGCGCCTCGAGCTGCTCGCCGAGCATCCGCCGGACCATCAGGATGCCGCGGTCGCTCTGGCCAAAATGCTCTTCGGAATGGACCGTCACCGGCCCCTGGCCGACTTGAGCCTCGTAGTCGCCGGGGAATTGCTGGTGCTCCTGCTCCGTCATGTCCCACCAGAACTTGCCGTTGAACTTCGAGCGCATGCGGCCGATGTCGCCTGATTTCTTGACCCGGCCGGCGACATAGATGCGGAACGAGTTGTCGTCGATCGGCAAGGTCCAGCCGATCGATTCGACGCGGGCGAATTGCGCGACCCGCGGATTGGGCACGACACGCAGCGTGGGGAGGGCGGCCTCGGTGACGCGGTAAAACACCTTGCCGTCATCCTGCCTGCGGATCGAGCGCACCGCGACGCCGCGCGGCGACATCTCGAACTTCACCTCGGGCATCGAGGCCATCATGGTGGTGAACTGCGGCCCTGAGAACGAGCCGTGCAGCACCGGCACGTGGTAGGGGTCGGCGACGTTCTCGAAATGCTGCAACCAGTTGCAGGGGATCACGGCCGGGCCGCCGCCGCCGATCGATGAATCGTCGGCCTCGACGAACTCTCCGTCGTCCATGGTCTCGAGGCACTCGTAGCGCGGCAGCACCGGCTTCTTCTCGGCCGGGCCCATGTACGCGAAGATCAGCCCGTAACGTTCCTGCACCGGATACCAGGGCTGGCGCACCTTGTCCTTGAACAGGCCGCCTTCGGGCTCGCAGGGCTGTTCGAGGCAGCGGCCTTCGGTGTCGAACTTCCAGCCGTGATAGCAGCAGCGAATGCCGTATTCCTCAACCTTGCCGTAATAGAGAGTGGTTCCGCGATGGCAGCAACGGGCATGCAGCAGTCCGATCCGGTCATGGCGGTCGCGGAACAGGATCAAATCCTCACCGAGCGCGCGGACTTTTCTGGGGATATCGATGGCATCACCGGCGAGGCCGACCGGGTGCCAGTAACGGCGCAGCAGTTCGCCCATCGGCGTGCCACGGACGACGGAGGTGAGCTCGGTCCGGGTGGTGGACGGCTTCATCGCATAGGCCGTGCCGAGATCGCGGTCCCGCTGGGTGATCGTCATGTTGTTCCTCCCGCCTGGTGCCCGCGGTCGCGCTGTCGTTGATGAAGTCAACGATATATCGATGACAATGTCAAGGATCTCGACTAGCTTGGCAGCGCGTGGCTTTGTTGGCAGAGGTTGGCGATGACCGAGAAGCTCAGGACGGAGAGGGCGTTGCCGCCGGAAGCCGTGGTCGACGCCGAGCTGGCGCCGATCACCGCGATGATGTCGTCGCGGCTGATGGTGCTGGCAAACCTGCTCAAGCGCGGTGCGATGTTGCGTTACAAGCGGCTCGCCGCGCTCTCCTCGGTCGAGTTCGGCTTGGTCGCCTCGCTCGGTCGGCGGCCGCCGATGAGCGTGGTGCGGTTGGCCGAAGCCGTCGGCATGGACAAGGGCCAGATCAGCCGGGCGCTCGCCGAGCTCGTCGCGCGCAAGCTGGTGGCCAAGGCGGCCAACCCGCGCGACAACCGCGAAACCCTGGTCTCGCTGACCAAGACGGGCCTCGCCGCCCATGACGCGATCGTCGCCGGCGCGCAGGAGCGAAACCGGCGCCTGCTGGAACAGCTTACCCCACAGGAACTTGCGCTGCTGCTCGGACATGTCGATCGGCTGACCGAGATCGCCGCCGAGATGCTCGCCGCCGAGCGGGAGCTGGGCTGATATGGCGAGCGCGCAGGGCACCGGATCGCCGGCGCAGCGTTGCCGATTGAGGCAAGTGCTGCCACCTGATCGGGCCGACAGCCCGCGGGGAAGGACGGCAAAAGCGTCAAAATAGCTTGTCTTGCGCCCCCTGTTGCGCTGCGCTAAAGCCTCAAGAACAATTCCAATCAACGAATCTGCGGCGCGTCCGAAACCGCAGCAAGAAGGCCTCGCCGATGACCGGCATCCTGCAAAATTACCTCCCACTTGTGGTGTTTATCGGAGTCGCCAGCCTGATCGGTCTGGCGCTCCTGATCGCGCCGTTCCTGGTCGCGTTCCAGTCGCCGGACCCGGAAAAGCTGTCCGCCTATGAATGCGGATTCAACGCTTTTGACGACGCGCGCATGAAGTTCGACGTCCGCTTCTATCTGGTGGCGATCCTCTTCATCATCTTCGACCTCGAAGTGGCGTTCCTGTTCCCCTGGGCGGTGGCGTTCGGAAAGCTCGGCGCGACCGGCTTCTGGTCGATGATGGTCTTCCTGGCCGTGCTGACGGTCGGGTTTGCATATGAATGGAAGAAAGGCGCGCTCGAATGGGATTGAGCCCCACCGCCGCATCCTCGCAGCCGGCGATCGCCAAACCTGAGATCGCCATGGCTCCGAAAGGAATCGTCGATCCGTCGACCGGCAGGCCGGTCGGCGCCAATGATCCGTTCTTCCTCGAGGTCAATCACGAGCTGTCCGACAAGGGCTTCTTCGTCGCCGCGGCCGACGACCTGATCACCTGGGCGCGCACCGGCTCGTTGATGTGGATGACCTTCGGTCTCGCCTGCTGCGCGGTCGAGATGATGCAGGTCTCGATGCCGCGCTACGACGTCGAGCGCTTCGGCTTTGCGCCGCGTGCCTCGCCGCGGCAGTCCGACGTGATGATCGTCGCGGGCACCCTGACCAACAAGATGGCGCCCGCGCTGCGCAAGGTCTACGACCAGATGCCGGAGCCGCGCTACGTCATCTCGATGGGCTCCTGCGCCAATGGCGGCGGCTACTACCACTATTCCTACTCGGTGGTGCGCGGCTGCGACCGCATCGTGCCGATCGACATCTACGTGCCGGGCTGCCCGCCCACGGCGGAAGCGCTGCTCTACGGCGTGCTGCTGTTGCAGAAAAAGATTCGCCGTATCGGCACTATCGAACGCTAAGGTTTCAGGCATGGACGACGGCAAGCTCGACGCCCTTGGGCAGACGATCGTGAGCGCGCTTCCGGGCGCCGCCACCGCGCACTCGGTCGCCTTCAATCAACTCACTATCGACGTCGAGATTGGCAGAATCGTGGACGTCGTTACGTTTCTGCGTGACGACGCCGGCTGCCGCTTCGTCAACTTCACCGATGCGACCGCGGTCGACTATCCGAGCCGCGAGAAGCGCTTCGACGTCGTCTACCATCTGCTGTCGCCGACCCTGAACACCCGCATCCGGCTGCGCGGGCAGGCCGACGAGACCACGCAGGTGCCCTCGATCATCAACGTGTTCCCGGGCGCCGACTGGTTCGAGCGCGAGACCTACGACCTCTACGGCGTGATCTTCACCGGGCATCCGGACATGCGCCGCCTGCTGACGGATTACGGCTTCGACGGCCATCCGCTGCGCAAGGATTTCCCGCTCACCGGCTTCGTCGAGGTTCGCTACGACGACCAGGAGAAGCGGGTGCTGTACGAGCCGGTCCGGCTCAACCAGGAATTCCGCAAGTTCGATTTCCTGTCTCCGTGGGAGGGGGCTGACTACCCCTTGCCGGGTGATGAAAAGGCGAAGGCGGAACCGAAGGCCTGATCATGAACGAACAGAATCTTCGCAACTTCACCATCAACTTCGGTCCGCAGCATCCGGCGGCGCACGGCGTGTTGCGCCTCGTGCTGGAGCTCGACGGCGAAGTCGTTGAACGCGTCGATCCGCATATCGGCCTGCTTCACCGCGGCACCGAGAAGCTGATCGAGCACAAGACCTATCTGCAGGCGATTCCGTATTTCGATCGGCTCGACTACGTCGCGCCGATGAATCAGGAGCATGCGTTCTGCCTCGCGGCGGAAAGGCTGCTCGGCATCACGGTGCCGCGCCGCGGCCAGTTGATCCGCGTGCTGTATTGCGAGATCGGCCGCATCCTGTCGCATCTGCTCAACGTCACCACGCAGGCGATGGACGTCGGCGCGCTGACCCCGCCGCTGTGGGGCTTTGAAGAGCGCGAGAAGCTGATGGTGTTCTATGAGCGCGCCTCGGGCTCGCGCATGCACGCGGCGTTCTTCCGCGTCGGCGGCGTGCACCAGGACCTGCCGCCGAAGCTGATCGACGATATCGATGCGTGGTGCGATCCGTTCCTCAAGGTGGTCGACGACCTCGATACGCTCCTGACCGGCAACCGCATCTTCAAGCAGCGCAACGTCGACATCGGCGTGGTGCCGCTGAAGGAAGCCTGGGAGTGGGGTTTCTCCGGCGTGATGGTGCGCGGTTCGGGCGCGGCCTGGGACCTGCGCAAGTCGCAGCCTTACGAGTGCTACGCCGAAATGGATTTCGACATTCCGATCGGCAAGAACGGCGACTGCTACGACCGCTATCTGATCCGCATGGAAGAGATGCGTCAGTCGGTGCGCATCATGAAGCAGTGCATCCAGAAGCTGAAGGCGCCGGACGGCCAGGGCCCGATCGTGGTCGAGGACAACAAGATCGCGCCGCCGCGCCGCGGTGAGATGAAGCGCTCGATGGAAGCGCTGATCCATCACTTCAAGCTCTACACCGAAGGCGTGCACGTGCCGGCCGGCGAAGTCTACGCCGCGGTCGAGGCGCCGAAGGGCGAGTTCGGCGTCTATCTCGTCGCCGACGGCACCAACAAGCCCTACAAGTGCAAGATCCGCGCGCCGGGCTTTGCCCATCTGCAGGCGATGGATCACATCTGCAAGGGCCATCTGCTGGCCGACGTTTCCGCCATCCTTGGCTCGCTGGACATCGTGTTCGGCGAAGTCGACCGGTGATGATGTCCGCATCCGCACCGCCCGCAATGAGAGTTTGATCGATGTCCGTCCGCCGCCTTGCCCCGAAGGAATTGCAGCCCGCGAGCTTCACGTTCACGGACGAGAATCTCGCCTGGGCCAAGAAGCAGATCGAGAAATATCCGCCGGGCCGCCAGGCTTCGGCCGCGATCGCGATCCTGTGGCGCGTCCAGGAGCAGCACGACGGCTGGGTGTCGGAAGCGGCGATCCGCGCCGTCGCCGACCTGCTCGAGATGCCGCATATCCGCATGCTGGAGATCGCGACCTTCTACACCATGTTCCAGCTCTCGCCGGTCGGCAAGAAGGCGCATGTGCAGGTGTGCGGCACCACGCCCTGCCGGCTGCGCGGCGCCGCCGACCTGATCGAGGTCTGCCAGCATCGCATCCATCATGATCCGTTCCAGCTGTCGAAGGACGGCAACTTCTCCTGGGAAGAGGTCGAGTGTCTCGGCGCCTGCGTGAACGCGCCGATGGTGCTGATCTGGAAGGACACCTATGAGGACCTGACCAAGGAAAGCTTCGGCAAGGTGCTCGACGGCTTTGCCGCCGGCAATCCGCCGAAGCCGGGCCCGCAGGTCGACCGTCAGTTCTCGGCCCCCGCAGGCGGGCCGACCACGCTGAAGGAAACGACCTGATGGGCTTTCAGGTGCTAGCAAACGGAACGGGGAGGGGCGCTGCGATGAAGGCCTGGCGCACGATCGCCCTCCATACTTCTGTCGCGGCCGGATTCATGTTCCTGCTGCAACGTTACGGCCTGAACGCAACGCTGGAATCCAGCCTGCTGTGGGCCATCGTGTTCGGCGGCTGCGCCGCCGGGCTCGCTTACTCCCAAGCCAATCGGTGATGTTCGGAAAGTTTTGAGCATGCTCGACGACAAGGACCGCATCTTCAAGAACCTCTACGGCCTGCATGATTGGGGCCTCGAGGGCGCGCGCCGCAGAGGCGCCTGGGATGGCACCAAGGGGATCATTGACAAGGGCCGCGACTGGATCATCAACGAGATGAAGGCCTCGGGTCTGCGCGGCCGCGGCGGCGCGGGCTTCCCGACCGGCATGAAGTGGTCCTTCATGCCGAAGGAATCCAAGGACGGCCGTCCGAGCTATCTCGTCGTCAACGCGGACGAGTCGGAGCCCGGCACCTGCAAGGACCGCGAGATCATGCGGCACGATCCGCATCTTTTGGTCGAGGGCTGCCTGCTCGCGAGCTTCGCGATGGGCGCGCATGCCTGCTACGTCTATATCCGGGGCGAATTCATCCGCGAGCGCGAGCACCTGCAGGCGGCGATCGACCAGGCCTATGAGGCCAAGCTGGTCGGCAAGGACAACATCAACGGCTGGCCGTTCGACATCTATGTCGCCCACGGCGCCGGCGCCTATATCTGCGGCGAGGAAACCGCGCTGCTCGAGAGCCTCGAAGGCAAGAAGGGCCAGCCGCGGCTGAAGCCGCCGTTCCCGGCCAATGTCGGCCTCTATGGCTGCCCGACCACCGTCAACAACGTCGAGTCGATTGCGGTCGCGCCCGACATCCTGCGCCGCGGCGCCGCCTGGTTCGCCGCCATCGGCCGTCCGAACAATGTCGGCACCAAGCTGTTCTGCATCTCCGGTCATGTCGAGCGGCCCTGCAACGTCGAAGAGGCGATGGGGATTCCGTTCCGCGAGCTGATCGAGAAGCATTGCGGCGGCATCCGCGGCGGCTGGGACAATCTGAAGGCGGTAATTCCCGGCGGCTCGTCGGTGCGCATGGTGCCGGCCGAGCAGATCATCGACACGCCGATGGATTTCGACAGCCTGAGCAAGCTGCGCTCGGGCCTCGGCACCGCGGCCGTGATCGTGATGGACAAGTCGACCGACCTGATCCGGGCGATCGCGCGCATCTCCTATTTCTACAAGCACGAGAGCTGCGGCCAGTGCACGCCGTGCCGCGAGGGCACTGGCTGGATGTGGCGCGTCCTGACCCGCATGGCCGACGGCCGCGCCCACAAGCGAGAGATCGACATGCTGCTCGAGGTCACCAAGCAGGTCGAGGGCCACACGATCTGTGCGCTTGGCGATGCCGCGGCGTGGCCGATCCAGGGCCTGATCGCGCATTTCCGTCACGAGATTGAAGAGCGGATCGACCAATATTCGCACAAGGCCGATCTCGACGATCAGGGCGTTCGCGATCCCGTGCACATGGTAGCTGCGGAGTAATGACGGCGATGACGCAAAAGGCCGCATGGTGGCAGAGATACGGGACGCTTGCGCAGATGGCGCACGCGACCGTGGCGCTGCTCGGCTTTTGCGCCGTCCTGCTGCAGATCAACGAGATCCGTTCGTCGAGCCGCGCCTCCGCTGCGCGCACGGCGTTTCTGGGCTACACCGATCTCGCCTTCAAGAACCCGAAATTCGCGCAGCCCGATTACGAGGCTATCAAGGCCGGCAGTCGCGAAGAGCGGTCGCAGTATGAGAGCTTTGTCTCGTACTTCCTCTATGCCTGCGAAGAGACCTTTGCCGCATTCGCGGACAAGCGCGAATGGCAGGCATCCTGTGACTACGATCTGAAACCGCATTTGCCGTTCCTCTGCGAGAAGAACCAGGCGCAGCCCGCCTATCTCGCGACCTACGGCACCGACACCCAGCAATGGGTGAAGACCTCACTGAAAACCGCCAGCGTCGCACCGCCCGACTGCAAGCTCGGAAAGACTTGAGACAGACATGAGCAAGATCATCATCGATGGCAAAGAGATCGATGTGCCGCCGGAGTACACGCTGCTGCAGGCGTGTGAGGCGGCCGGCGCCGAGATTCCGCGCTTCTGCTATCACGAGCGGCTGTCGATCGCCGGCAATTGCCGGATGTGCCTGGTCGAGGTGAAGGGCGGCCCGAAGCCGGTCGCGAGCTGCGCCTGGGCCGTGCGCGACTGCCGTCCGGGTCCGAAGGGCGAGCCGCCGGAGATCTCGACCCGTTCGCCGATGGTCAAGAAGGCGCGCGAAGGCGTGATGGAGTTCCTGCTGATCAACCATCCGCTGGACTGCCCGATCTGCGATCAGGGCGGCGAGTGCGACCTGCAGGACCAGGCGATGGGCTACGGCGTCGACACCAGCCGTTTCGCCGAGAACAAGCGCGCGGTCGAGGACAAATATCTCGGCGCGCTGGTCAAGACCTCGATGAACCGCTGCATCCAGTGCACGCGCTGCGTCCGCTTCTCCGCCGAAGTCTGCGGCGCGCCGGAAATGGGCGCGACCGGGCGCGGCGAGGACATGGAGATCACCACCTATCTCGAGCAGGCGCTGAGCTCGGAGCTGCAGGGCAATCTCGTCGACATCTGCCCGGTGGGCGCGCTGACCTCGAAGCCCTATGCGTTCGCGGCGCGGCCCTGGGAGCTCGGCAAGACGCAATCGGTCGACGTCATGGACGGCGTTGGTTCTGCGATCCGCGTCGACACCCGCGGCCGCGAGGTGATGCGCATCCTGCCGCGCATCAACGAGGCGGTGAACGAGGAATGGATCTCCGACAAGACCCGCCACGTCGTCGACGGCCTGCGCACGCAGCGGCTCGACCGGCCCTATGTGCGCGAGAACGGCCAGCTCAGGCCGGCAACCTGGCAGGAAGCCTTTGCTGCCATCGCCGCCAAGGCCGGCCGCACCGACGGCAAGCGGATCGGCGCGATCGCGGGGGATCTCGCCGCGGTCGATGAGATGTATGCGCTGAAGGAGCTGCTGGCGAAGTTCGGCTCGGTCAATCTGGCGGTGCAGGGCGGCGACGCGTTCGACGCCAAGGCCGGCCGCGGTTCCTACATCTTCAACCCGACCATTGCCGGCATCGACCAGGCCGACGCGATCCTGATCATCGGCTCGCATCCGCGCAAGGAAGCCGCGGTGCTGAACGCGCGGATCCGCAAGCGCTGGCGCACCGGCGCCCTCAAGGTCGGCATGATCGGCGCCAAGGCCGATTTCACCTATGACCACGACTATCTCGGTGCGGGCACCGACACTCTGGCCGATCTCGCCGCCGGCAAGCACTCCTTTGCCGACGTGCTGAAGAACGCCAAGAACCCGATCATCCTGGTCGGCGCCGGCGCCTACACCAGGCATGACGGCGCGGCGGTGCTGGCGCAGGCTGCCAAGCTCGCCGTCGACGTCGGCGCGCTGAAGGACGGCTGGAACGGTTTTGCCGTGCTGCAGGATACCGCCTCGCGCGCCGGGGCGCTCGATATCGGCTTCTCGCCGGCGGCCGGCGGCCTGACCACGGCGCAGATGACCATCTTCGGCACGCTCGACGTGCTGTTCCTGCTCGGCGCCGACGAGATCAAGGCGCCGGACGGCACCTTCGTGGTCTATATCGGCACCCATGGCGACAAGGGCGCGCATCGCGCCGACGTCATCCTGCCGGGCGCGGCCTACACCGAGAAATCCGGCATCTACGTCAACACCGAGGGCCGGGCGCAGATCGCCAACCGCGCCGCATTCCCGCCGGGCGAGGCCCGCGAGGACTGGGCGATCATCCGCGCGCTGTCCGACGTGCTCGGCAAGAAGCTGCCGTTCGACTCGTTGCAGGCGCTGCGCCAGGCGATGTTCAAGACCTATCCGCACCTGATGCGGCTCGACCAGATCGAGGCCGGCAAGGCTGATGACGTCAAGGCGCTGGCGGGCAAGGGTGGCAGCGTCGACAAGGCGGCATTCAAGCCGACCGTCGAGGATTTCTATCTGACCAACCCGATCGCGCGGGCCTCTGCCGTGATGGCGGAATGCTCGCGGCTGGCGTCGGGCCGAATGCTGACGGCAGCGGAGTGAGCGTGACCTGATGGCTGATTTCTTCGCAAGCTCGTTCTGGACCGGCTTCCTCTGGCCGCTGATCATCATGGTCGCGCAGAGCCTGTTGCTGCTCGTCGTGCTCCTGATCGCGATCGCCTACATCCTGCTCGCCGACCGCAAGATCTGGGCGGCGGTGCAGATCCGCCGCGGGCCTAACGTGGTGGGCCCGTGGGGCCTCCTGCAATCCTTCGCCGACCTGCTGAAGTTCGTGCTCAAGGAGCCGGTCATCCCGTCCGGCTCCAACAAGGGCGTGTTCCTGCTGGCGCCGCTGGTCTCGTGCGTGCTGGCGCTGGCCGCCTGGGCCGTGATCCCGTTCAATCTCGGCTGGGTGATCTCCGACATCAATGTCGGCGTGCTCTACATCTTCGCCATCTCGTCGCTGTCGATCTACGGCATCATCATGGCCGGCTGGTCGTCGAACTCGAAGTATCCGTTCCTGGCGGCGCTGCGCTCGGCGGCGCAGATGGTGTCCTACGAGGTCTCGATCGGCTTCGTCATCATCACCGTGCTGCTCTGCGTCGGCTCGCTGAACCTGTCGGCGGTGGTCGAGGCGCAGAACAGCCGCGGGCTCGCGCATCTGATCGGCCTGCCGCAGCTCACCATCCTGAACTGGTATGTGTGGCCGCTGTTCCCGATGTTCGTCGTTTTCTACGTCTCGGCGCTGGCGGAAACCAACCGTCCGCCGTTCGATCTCGTGGAAGCGGAATCCGAGCTGGTCGCCGGCTTCATGACCGAATACGGCTCGACCCCGTACCTCTTGTTCATGCTCGGCGAGTATGTCGCGATCACCACGATGTGCGCGCTGGCATCGATCCTGTTCCTGGGCGGCTGGCTGCCGCCGGTCAACCTGCCGCCGTTCACCTGGATTCCGGGCATCGTCTGGTTCGCCCTGAAGGTGTTCTTCATGTTCTTCATGTTCGCGATGGCGAAGGCGATCGTGCCGCGCTACCGCTACGATCAACTGATGCGGCTCGGCTGGAAGGTGTTCCTGCCGCTGTCGCTGGCGATGGTGGTGATCGTGGCTGGTGTGCTGCAATTCGCCGGCATCGCGCCGAAGTGAGGCCGTCATGAGTGTCAACGTCAACGCAACTGCCCGCTCGCTCCTGCTGTCGGAATTCGTCTCGGCGTTCGTTCTCGCCATGCGTTATTTCTTCAAGCCGAAGCCGACGCTGAACTATCCCTTCGAGAAGGGCCCGATCTCGCCGCGCTTCCGTGGCGAGCACGCGCTGCGCCGCTATCCGAACGGCGAGGAGCGCTGCATCGCCTGCAAGCTGTGCGAGGCGATCTGCCCGGCGCAGGCGATCACGATCGAGGCCGGCCCGCGCCGCAATGACGGCACCCGCCGCACGGTGCGTTACGACATCGACATGGTGAAGTGCATCTATTGCGGCCTGTGCCAGGAGGCATGCCCGGTGGACGCCATCGTCGAGGGACCGAATTTCGAATTCGCGACCGAGACCCGCGAGGAACTCTACTATGACAAGGCGAAGCTGCTCGCCAATGGCGACCGCTGGGAGCGCGAGATTGCGAAGTCGATGGCGCTCGACGCGCCGTACCGGTGAGGTGAGGGCATGATCCTTCCGGCGCTGTTCTTCTATCTGTTTGCTGCCGCCTGCGTGGCCTCGGCTGTCATGGTGATTGTCTCGCGCAATCCCGTGCACTCCGTGCTGTATCTGATCCTGGCGTTCGTCAACGCCTCGGGGCTGTTCATCCTGATGGGCGCCGAGTTCCTCGGGATGATGCTGATCGTGGTCTATGTCGGCGCGGTCGCGGTGCTGTTCCTGTTCGTGATCATGATGCTCGACGTCGACTTCGTCGAGCTGCGCGAGGGTTTCATCCAATACCTGCCGATCGGCATTGTGATCGGCGGCATCTTCCTGTTCGAGCTCTTGCTGGTGGTCGGCGCCTGGGTGATCAACCCGTCCGTGACCAAGACGATCACCGCCGCGATTCCGACCAATGTTAGCAACACTGAGGCGCTCGGCCTCGTGCTCTATACGAAGTACATCCATTACTTCCAGCTTGCCGGCATGGTGCTCTTGGTCGCGATGATCGGCGCCATCGTGCTGACGCTGCGCCACAAGGCCAACGTCAAGCGGCAGAACATCAACGTGCAGAACGCGCGCACGCCGGAGATGGCGATGGCGATGCGCAAGGTGGCGTCGGGGCAGGGCCTGCAGGATGCCGACGCGGCGGAGTGGGTGAAATGACCATCGGGCTCGGACACTATCTCGCGGTCGCCGCGATCCTGTTCACGCTCGGGATCCTCGGCATCTTCCTCAACCGCAAGAACATCATCATCATCCTGATGTCGATCGAGCTGATCCTGCTCTCGGTAAACATCAATTTGGTGGCGTTCTCGACGTTCCTCGGCGACATCGTCGGCCAGGTGTTCGCGCTGCTGGTGCTGACGGTGGCGGCGGCCGAGGCCGCGATCGGCCTTGCCGTGCTGGTGGTGTATTTCCGCAACCGCGGTTCGATCGCGGTTGAAGACGTCAATCTGATGAAGGGCTAGCGCGCAGATGTACCAGGCAATTGTCTTTCTGCCGCTGCTGGGCGCCATTCTCGCGGGGCTGATCTCGATATTCGGCGCGCATGCCCGCTGCCCGAGCGGCGACACCGTCGACCACCACGACGATGCGCATGGCGACGCTCATGCCTCCGCCGCCCACGACGATCACGGCCAGGACGACCATGGTCATGACGACCACCACGTCTCCGAACCGGCGGCGGCGGGCTCCCGGCTGGCCGAACTGATCACCACCGGCCTGCTGTTCGTCTCGGCGGCGCTATCCTGGTTCGCGCTGGTCGATGTCGGATTCATGCATCACGACGCGCGGATCGCGCTGTTGCCCTGGATCAGCTCGGGCGACCTGCAGGTCGTCTGGTCGCTGCGGATCGACACCCTGACGGCGGTGATGCTGGTCGTGGTCAACACCGTGTCGGCGCTCGTCCACCTCTATTCCATCGGCTACATGGACGAGGACCCGAACCGGCCGCGCTTCTTCGGCTATCTCTCGCTGTTCACCTTCGCGATGCTGATGCTGGTGACGTCGGACAACCTCGTGCAGCTGTTCTTCGGCTGGGAGGGCGTGGGCCTGGCGAGCTACCTGCTGATCGGCTTCTGGTACCAGAAGCCGTCGGCCAACGCCGCGGCGATCAAGGCCTTCGTGGTCAACCGCGTCGGCGACTTCGGCTTCGCGCTCGGCATCTTCGCGATCTTCGCGCTGGTCGGCTCGACCGATTTCGAGACCATCTTCCACGCCGCGCCCGGGCTGACCGGCAAGACCATCGACTTCTTCGGCTGGCACCCTGACGCGCTGACGCTGACCTGCCTGTTCCTGTTCATGGGCGCGATGGGCAAGTCGGCCCAATTCCTGCTGCACACCTGGTTGCCGGACGCCATGGAAGGCCCGACCCCGGTGTCGGCGCTGATCCATGCCGCGACCATGGTCACCGCCGGCGTCTTCATGGTGGCGCGGCTGTCGCCGCTGTTCGAGCTGTCACCGACCGCGCAGGCGGTGGTGATGTTCTTCGGCGCCACCACGGCGTTCTTCGCCGCCACCATCGGCCTCGTGCAGAACGACATCAAGCGCATCGTCGCCTACTCGACCTGTTCGCAGCTCGGCTACATGTTCGTGGCGATGGGAGCAGGGGCCTATTCGGTCGGCATGTTCCATTTATTCACGCACGCCTTCTTCAAGGCGCTGCTGTTCCTGGGCTCCGGCTCGGTGATCTATGCGATGCATCATGAGCAGGACATCCGCAACATGGGCGGGCTGTGGCGCAAGATCCCGTACACCTTCGCGGTGATGTGCATCGGCACCCTGGCGCTGACCGGCTTCCCGCTGTTCGCCGGCTACTTCTCCAAGGATGCGATCATCGAGGCGGCCTATGCAGCGCATAATCCGTTCGCGACGTATGCCTACGGGCTGACGATCGCGGCCGCCGGCCTGACCTCGTTCTACTCCTGGCGTCTGATCTTCAAGACCTTCTTCGGCGAGCCGCACGACCAGAAGCACTACGAGGCGGCGCATGAGAGCCCGATCTGGATGCTGGTGCCGATCGGCGTGCTCGCCGCAGGCTCGATCCTGGCGGGTCTGCCGTTCAAGGAAGTGTTCGCCAGTCCGCACGGCGTCGAGGAGTTCTTCCGCGAATCGGTGAAGATGAACCCGCACATCCTCGAGGACATGGAGCACATGCCGGGCTGGCTCGCGCCACTGCCGACCGTCATGATGGCGCTTGGCCTGTTCGTCTCCTACATGTTCTACATCCGCAGGCCCTATCTGCCGGTCGAACTCGCTCGCCAGCAGCCGATGCTGTACCAGTTCCTGCTCAACAAATGGTACTTCGACGAGCTCTACGACTGGATCTTGGTGCGCCCGGCCAAGTGGCTCGGCTACACGCTCTGGAAGAAGGGCGACGGCTTCGTCATCGACGGCTTAGGTCCGGACGGCGTCTCGGCCCGCGTGCTCGACGTCACCCGCAATGTCGTCAAATTGCAGACCGGCTACCTCTATCACTACGCTTTCGCGATGCTGATCGGGGCCGCTGGATTGATCACCTGGTTCATGTTCGGCTTGGGAGGCCAGTAAATGACAACCTGGCCCATCCTTTCCGTCACGACCTTCCTGCCGGCGGTCGGCGCGATCCTGGTCTATCTCCTGGCGCGCGGCGGCGACGAGACCGCGGGCCGCACGGCGCGCTGGATCGCGCTTTGGACCACGCTGATCACCTTCGCGGTGTCGTTGATCCTGGTGGCGCGCTTCGATCCGGCGCAGACCGACTTCCAGTTCGTCGAGAAGGCGTCCTGGCTCGCCACCGGCATCACCTATCACATGGGTATCGACGGCATCTCGCTGCCGCTGATCATCCTGACCACCGCGATCATGCCGCTCTGCATCATCGCGAGCTGGAAGTCGGTGACGCAGCGCGTCGGCGAATACATGATGGCGTTCCTGATCCTGGAAACGCTGATGGTCGGTACCTTCTCGGCGCTCGACCTCGTGCTGTTCTATTTGTTCTTCGAGGGCGGCCTGATCCCGATGTTCCTGATCATCGGCGTCTGGGGCGGCCCGCGCCGGGTCTACGCATCGTTCAAGTTCTTCCTCTACACCTTCCTCGGCTCGGTGCTGATGCTGCTCGCCATCATGGCGCTGTACTGGAACGCCGGCACCACCGACATCCCGACCCTGATGCACACCGCGGTGCCGCGGTCGCTGCAGACCTGGGCGTGGCTGGCATTCTTCGCCTCGTTCGCGGTGAAGATGCCGATGTGGCCGGTGCACACCTGGCTGCCTGACGCGCATGTCGAGGCGCCGACGGCAGGCTCGGTGATCCTGGCCGCGATCCTCCTGAAGATGGGCGGCTACGGCTTCCTGCGCTTCTCGCTGCCGATGTTCCCGTTGGCCTCGCACGACTTCGCGCCGTTCGTGTTCACGCTGTCCGTTATCGCCATCATCTACACCTCGCTGGTGGCGATGATGCAGGAGGACATGAAGAAGCTGATCGCGTACTCCTCGGTCGCGCATATGGGCTTCGTCACCATGGGCATCTTCGCGGTGACGACGCAGGGCGTCGCCGGCGGCATGTTCCAGATGATCTCGCACGGCATCGTCTCCGGCGCGCTGTTCCTCTGCGTCGGCATCGTCTACGACCGCATGCACACCCGCGAGATCGCGGCCTATGGCGGCCTCGTCAACCGGATGCCGCTCTATGCGATGACCTTCATGGTCTTCACGATGGCCAATGTCGGTCTGCCCGGCACCTCGGGCTTCGTCGGCGAGTTCATGACGCTGCTCGGCACCTTCAAGATCTCGCTGCCGACGGCGTTCTTCGCCACCACGGGCGTGATCCTGTCGGCCTGCTACGCGCTCTGGCTCTACCGCAAGGTGGTGTTCGGCGCGCTGGTCAAGCCGTCGCTGATGTCGATCAAGGATCTGACCTTCCGCGAATGCGTGACGCTGTTCCCGCTGATCGCGCTGACCATCCTGTTCGGCGTCTATCCGAAGCCGGTGCTCGATATGTCGGCCGCCTCGGTGCAGCAGCTCGTCAACAATTACAACACCGCCGTGACTGCCGTGAAGGCAGCCGCGCTGGTTACGCAGTAAGGCCTTAGCCCATGAGCTTTTCCAGTGCAGGTTATCAGTTGCAGCCGGTGCTGCCCGAGCTGGTGCTCGCGGTCGGCGCCATGGTGCTGTTGATGATCGGAGCCTATCGCGGGCAGGGGACGACGCGGCTGATCACGGCGCTTGCGGTGTGTCTCTTGGTGCTGACCGGGGTGCTCGAGCTCTGGCTGCCGGCCGGCAAGCTCGTGACCTTCGGCGGCAGCTTCATCGTCGACGACTTCGCCCGCTTCCTGAAGATCCTCGCTTTGATCGCTTCCGCAGCGACGCTGATCCTGTCGACCGAGTACCTGTCCCAGCCGTCGAGCCGCAACTTCGAGTTCTCGATCCTGGTGCTGCTGTCGACGCTCGGCATGATGGTGCTGATCTCGGCCGGTGACCTGATCTCGCTCTATCTCGGCCTCGAGCTGATGAGCCTCGCGCTCTACGTCGTCGCCGCCAGCCAGCGCGACAATGCCAAGTCGAGCGAGGCCGGCCTGAAGTATTTCGTGCTCGGCGCGCTGTCGTCCGGCATGCTGCTCTATGGCGCGTCGCTGATCTACGGTTTCACCGGGACCGTCAGCTTCGCCGGCATCGCGGCGGCCGCGACGACAGGGAGCATCGGCATCGTGTTCGGCCTGGTGTTCCTGCTCGCCGGCCTCTGCTTCAAGGTCTCGGCGGTGCCGTTCCACATGTGGACGCCCGACGTCTATGAGGGCGCCCCGACCCCGGTGACCGCCTTCTTCGCGTCCGCCCCGAAGGTCGCCGCGCTCGCGGTGTTCACCCGGGCGACGCTGACCGCGTTCCCCGGCATCGTCACCCAGTGGCAGCAGATCCTGGTGTTCGTGGCGATCGCCTCGATGGCGCTGGGCTCGTTCGCGGCGATCGGCCAGAGCAACATCAAGCGGCTGATGGCCTATTCCTCGATCGGCCATATGGGCTTTGCGCTGGTCGGCCTGGCCTCCGGCACGGTCGAGGGGGCGCAGGGCGTGCTGATCTATATCGCGATCTATGTCGCGATGACGCTCGGCACCTTCTCGATCATCCTGGCCATGAAGCGCAACGGCCAGGCGCTGGAGCAGATCAGCGATTTTGCTGGCCTGTCCCGCACCAACCCGCTGATCGCCTTCGTCTTCGCGATGCTGCTGTTCTCGCTGGCCGGCGTTCCGCCGCTCGCCGGCTTCTTCGGCAAATGGTACGTGTTCGTGGCCGCGATCAAGGCCAATCTGTTCACGCTCGCGGTGATCGGTGTGCTGACCAGCGTGGTGGGCGCCTTCTACTATCTGTCGATCGTCAAGGTGATGTATTTCGATCAGCCGCTCGGCAAGCTCGACCCGGTGCGCGTCGAGCTGCGCACCGTGCTGGCGGTCGCAGGCATCTTCAACATCTTCTTCTTCGCCTATCCGGGCCCGCTGGTCAGCGTGGCAACGGCGGCGGCGAAGTCGTTATTCTAGCGCGCATGGTTCCGAAAACAGGATGCTGGCTTTCGGAACCAATCATGCGCATAACTCCGACATGACATTCACGCTCGGACCCCGGGCCATTGCGGAGGGCTACCGGCTCGCCGCCTTCGACCAGATCGGCTCGACCAATGCCGAGGCGATGCTGCGCGCCCGTGACGGCGAGCGCGGGCCGATGTGGTTCGTGACGCCGGAGCAGACTGCAGGCCGCGGCCGGCGCCAGCGGGTCTGGGTCGCGCCGCGCGGCAATCTTGCCAGCAGCATCCTCGAGGTAACCGACGTTCAGCCGGCAGTCGCCGCCACCCTCGGCTTCGCCGCCGGCCTGTCGCTCGAAGCCGCGTTGCAGAAGGTCAGCATCGAGGCGGCGCTGCGGCTCGGGCCGGACAGCCCGAAATACACCCTGAAATGGCCGAACGACGTGCTTGCCAACGGCAAGAAGCTGTCGGGCATCCTGCTGGAGGCCGAGGCGGTGGGTCAGCGGCTGGCGGTTGTCGTCGGCATCGGCACCAATGTCGTCGCCGCGCCCGAGGGGACGCCGACACCAGCGGTATCGCTTGCCGCGCTCGGCATCCAGATCGGCGCGGAAGAGCTGTTTGCCGCGCTGTCGGACGCCTGGGTCGAGTTTCGCGGCATCTGGGACGACGGCCGCGGCTTCCCGGAAATCCGCCGGCTGTGGCTGGAGCGTGCCGCCGGCCTCGGCGAGAGGGTCGCGGTCCAGACCGGCACCGCGACGGTCGAGGGCATCTTCGACACCATCGACGAGACCGGCTGCCTGATCGTCCGCACCGCTGATGGAGAGCGCATGCAAGTGACCGCCGGCGAGGTCTATTTCGGCACCGCGGCCTCGGTGAGGGCTAACTGATGGCGCGTCCGGACGAACTCACCTTTGCGCCGCTCGGCGGCGTCGGCGAGATCGGCATGAACCTGTCGGTCTATGGCCTCGGCAACCGCCACCAGCGCTCGTTCCTCGCGGTCGATCTCGGCGTCTCCTTCGGTGACGAGGAGCATCTGCCGGGCATCGACCTGATCATGCCGGATGTCCGCTTCCTCGAGAAGGAGCGCAACAATCTGATGGGGCTCGTGCTGACGCACGCCCATGAGGACCATTTCGGCGCGATCATCGATCTCTGGCCAAAACTCGGCTGCAAGATCTACGCGACGCAGTTCAGCGCCGCGCTGTTCGAAGCCAAATGCGCAGCGGAGCGCAATCCGCCCAAAATCCCGATCACTGTGATCCCGTCGGGCGGCAAGGTCGATATCGGCCCGTTCAATGTCGAGTTCATCCCGGTCGCGCATTCGATTCCGGAATCGCACGCGCTGGCGATCAGGACCGATGTCGGCACCGTGCTGCACACCGGCGACTGGAAGATCGATCCGACCCCGGTGATCGGCCTGCCGACCGACGAGCGGCGGCTGCGCGAGCTCGGCGACGAAGGCGTGCTGGCGCTGGTCGGCGATTCCACCAACGCGGTGCGCGACGGGCGTTCGCCGTCGGAGACCGAGGTTGCCGCCACGATCAAGAAGCTGGTCAAGGCGGCCAAGGGCCGGGTCGCCGTCACCACCTTCGCCTCCAATGTCGCTCGCGTCCGGGCGGTGGTGGACGCCGCAATCGCCGCCGATCGCGAGGTCGTGGTGGTCGGCCGCGCCATGGAGCGCGTGGTGCAGGTGGCGCGCGAATGCGGCTATCTCGACGGCTCGCACAAGTTCCGCAGCACCGACGTCTACGGCCATTTCCCGGCCGACAAGGTGCTGGCGCTGTGCACCGGCAGTCAGGGCGAGCCGCGCGCGGCGCTGGCGCGGATCGCCAACGACGACCATCCGCAGGTGACCCTGAACAAAGGCGACACCGTGATCTTCTCCTCCCGCACCATTCCCGGCAACGAGAAGGCGGTCGGCGGCATCATCAACGGGCTGGTGACGCAGGGCGTCGAGGTCATCACCGACCGCGAGCATCTGGTGCATGTCTCCGGCCATCCGCGCCGCGACGAGCTGCGCGACATGATCTCCTGGGTGCGGCCGCAGCTCCTGATCCCCGTGCATGGCGAGGCGCTGCATCTCGCCGAGCACGCCAAGCTGGCGCGCGCCGCCGGCGTCCCCAAGGTCCTGACCTGCCGCAACGGCGACCTGGTCAAGCTCGGGCCCGGCGACCCCGGCATCATCGGCGAAGTGCCGGCCGGGCGGCTCTACAAGGATGGAACCATCCTGGAGGATTCCAAGTCGCGTGCCGTGGTGGAACGGCGGCGGATGGGCTTTGCCGGTTGCGCCTTCGTCGCCATTGCCATGACCGCGCAGGGCGAGCTCGTCGACGATCCCGAGGTTGATCTCGTCGGCATGCCGGAGAACAATGCCGCGGGCGAACTGCTCGACGACATCGTGTTCGATGTGGTGGTATCGACGATCGAGGGCCTGCCGAAGCCGCGGCGGCGCGATCCGGATGCGCTCGGGGAATCGGTGCGCCGCGCGGTGCGGGCCGCGCTGAACGAGCAGTGGGGCAAGAAGCCGATCTGCATCGTGCACGTGCTGACGGTTTGACGCGCCGCGCCCCTTCGAGGCGCGCGTAACGACAAGGGAGAGAACACATGCTGGGTCGGCTCAATCACGTCGCGATCGCGGTCAAGGACGCCAAGCAGGCCGCGAAGATCTACGGCACCGCCTTCAATGCCGAGATTTCCGACGCCGTGCCGCTGCCGGAGCATGGCGTCATCACCGTGTTCGTGACGCTGCCCAACACCAAGATCGAGTTCATCGAGCCGCTCGGCGAGGCCTCGCCGATCGCAAAATTCGTCGAGCGCAACGCCGACGGCGGCATTCACCATGTTTGCTACGACGTGCCCGACATCATCGCGGCCCGCGATCGGATGATCGCCGAGGGCGCGCGGGTGCTGGGCGACGGCCAGCCGAAGATCGGCGCGCATGGCAAGCCGGTGCTGTTCTTCCACCCCAAGGACTTTTCCGGCGCCTTGGTCGAGATCGAACAGGCTTGAGGCCAAATGGCGTACCAGATCTCCACCGGGCTTGCGATCTACTTCGTCCTTTGGTGGCTCGTGCTGTTCCTGACGCTGCCGTTCGGCGTGCGCAGCCAGCATGAGGACGGCGTCGGCGCGCCCGGCACCGACCCCGGCGCGCCGATCATGGCGCGGATGGGCCGCAAGCTGTTGTGGACCACGGTGATCTCGGCCGTGATCTTCGCGATCGCGATGTGGGCCTATTACGCCGGCTATCTCTCGATCGAACGGCTGTCGAAACTGATGGGGATGCCGTTCTAGAAGCTAGAGCATGATCCGGAAAAGCGCCCAGCGGTTTTCCGAAAAGATCATGCTCAAATCAAAGAGCCAGTTAGGGGAGGCGAATGAATTTCCAGCGGATCGCGATCGTACTTTTCGTGTTGCTCGCCGCCGGCCTCGCCGGATCGTTCTATCTCAACTGGAAGACGTTGAAACGGCTGCAGACGGTGCAGGCATTCGTCGAAAGCTCGGTATTCGCGGACGCGGTGGCGGCCTGCGAGAGGACCCAGAGCACGACGCCGTTCAAGTGGAACGGCGGACAGTCCACCGCAGTGATCGGACTGCATTCGATCAAGGTCGAGAAAAGCGCCGTCAGCGCGAGTTACACGCTGGTCGCCGACAGCGTCTATTGCGACTATGATCCGATCAGGAAGAAGGCCGACATCGGCTCGAGCTTCCTGGAACGGGAGTGAGGATCAACCTCGCCCCGAAGCATGATCCGGAAAAGTGCGCAGCGGTTTTCCGAAAAGATCATGCTCAAACAAAAAAGCCAGTGTGGGAGGAGGCGACCAGATGAACCTGCAGGCGCAATCAGGCTCCTCCGGAGCCAGCCAGTATCGAATCCTGCGGGAAGCTGATCTCCGGGACTATCTGGCTGGGGTTCCTGCCATCGTCACGCAACTCGGCGGCGCGTCGGCCGACTGGTCGATCAGCGAGGTCGGCGACGGCAATCTCAACCTCGTCTTCATCGTCAAGGGCAGGAGCGGCGGCATCGCCGTCAAGCAGGCGCTGCCCTATGTGCGGCTGGTCGGCGAGAGCTGGCCGCTGCCGCTCTCGCGCGCGCACTACGAACACATGGCGCTGGTGCATCAGGCGCGGCTGGCGTCGGAGCTTGTGCCGGCCGTGCTGCATCACGATGCGGAGCTTGCGCTCACCGCGATGGAGCTGCTCGAGCCGCACATCATCATGCGCAAGGGCTTGATCGAGGCCACGCGCTATCCGCGCTTTGTCGATGATATCTCGACCTTCCTGGCGCAGACGCTGTTCTTCTCGTCCGATCTGGCGTTGCCGGCCGCGGCGAAGAAGCAGGGGATCGCTGATTTCGCCGGCAACCATGCGCTCTGCAAGATCACCGAGGATCTGATCTTCACCGATCCCTACCGGATCGCCGAGCAGAACCGCTGGACCGCGCCTTATCTCGACGCGACCGCCGCGGCGTTCCGCGAGGATCTCGACCTGCATGTCGCGATCTCCAGGCTCAAGCTGAAATTCATGGCAAGCCCGGAGGCGCTGCTGCACGGCGACCTGCACACCGGCTCGATCATGGTCACCGAGAGCGAGACCAAGGTGATCGACCCCGAGTTCGCCTTCTATGGCCCGATGGGGTTTGACATCGGCGCCGTCATCGGCAACCTCCTGATGGCCTATCTGGCCTCCGCAGGGCACGAGCGCACACAAGACGAGCGCGCCTCGTTCGAAGCGTGGCTGCTGGAAACCATCGAGGGCGTCTGGACCGGGTTCTCCCAAAAATTTCTCGCGCTGTGGCGCAGCGAGGCTGATGGCGACGGCTATCCGGCGTCGCTGTTTACGGGCGAGGTGGGCGCCGCGCGGCTGGAGGCCGAGCGGCAGGCCTACATGGCGCGGCTGTTCCGGGACACGGTCGGCTTCGCGGCGGCCAAGACCATCCGGCGAATCCTCGGCCTCGCGCACAACATCGATTTCGAGTGGATCGCGGACGAGAAGCAGCGCGCGATCTGCGAGGCACGGGCCCTCAAGCTCGCACGCGGCATGATGCTGGAGGCCGGATCCTACACGACGATCGGCGCAGTCACTTACGCAGCGCGCGAACTGCGCCACTGGCAGCCCGGCTTTGCCAGATGATCGGGGAGTATCGATCTTCGTGTACGGTAAGTTGCACTCGCTTCCATTCGGGATCGGCAAGGAAGTTCGGCGAGCCATGAGCCGCAGCGGCACGAACTAACTTTCGGCCGGACGCACGAAACAGAGAATGCCGGCCTCAGGCGTGAAGCAGACCACGGCGCGGTTCGTCGGGTTATCGGTTCTGTCGATGATCCTGTTCGGCGGGACCCGCAGCCAGAATGGAGCCGACATCTTCCAGCGATCATCGATCAATACCTCGTAGCCGTCTCGGTCCTGTCGGAACTCTACCGTTCGGCAATCCGCAATCGAGCAGCACGACGCACCGGTGCCTGGTTGCTTCAGGCTCTCAAACCAAGGGGCAAGCGCGGGATTTGGGCTGTCGGGCGGTGCTGCTACCGCGGCCTGACTGAGCGCAAGTCCGACTGCAACGGCGATTTTGCTGCCGATCCTCCCAGTCATCTCGCGATGTGCAGTAGACGCTGACAAAAGAGTAACCCTCCACCGTTCACCAGAGGTTAGCGCCGACTCGGCCGGACTTCCTCGGAAATTTTAACGTAATTGCTACGGCGCATGAGTTCGGAAGTGGCCATGTGCGGACCTTCGGCCCGGCCGCCTCGACGTCTGTCTTCAGGGTACGAACGACGCGGGCGGGGAGGGGCACAACTTCCGCTCATGACCCGAATCCGACGTTTCGGACCCGTGGGCGGTAGGTTGATCTAGATCAACTTAAGCGTTGCGGCTTTGTGTCTCGGATAGGCGTCCATGGGTTCTGTCGTCTCCAAGAGGGAGCTTTCAATGACCGGTACTCGTCACGATGACGATAGTTCAAAGCCGGAAGGCCGCTTACAAAACCGCCGCAACTTGCTGCTTTGCGGCACCACCCTCACCGCCGCTTATTTGCTGTGCGCGCTGGGGACAACCAGCCTCGCGCAGCAAACCACCGGCGCGCCGGGTTCGCCGAGCGCCACGACAACCATCGATGGCAAGCAGCTTCCGCCGGAGCCACCGAAGTTCGGCGGCGTGATCAAGGAAGATGCCACGGCCTCCAAGCCATACTGGCCACCGTCCGTCGTGCCGCCCAAGGGTGCGCCGAACGTCCTGTTGATCATGACTGACGACCAGGGTTATGGCGTGTCCGGCACCTTCGGTGGGGTGATCCCGACGCCGAACATGGATCGCGTCGCCAAGGCGGGTCTGCGTTATACGCAGTTTCATTCGACAGCGCTCTGCTCGCCGACGCGGGCGGCGCTCATCACTGGCCGCAACCACCATTCGGTCGGCTACGGTGTCATCGGTGAAATGTCCACCGGCTATCCGGGCTACGATTCCGTAATCGGCCCCGAGAGCGCCACGATCGGAACTATTCTTCGCGACAACGGATATGCCACGTCGTGGTTTGGCAAGAACCACAACACTCCCACCTATCTTTACAGCGCGGCGGGGCCATTCGACCAATGGCCGGTCGGCATGGGCTTCCAATACTTCTACGGCTTCATGGGCGGCGAGACCGACCAGTGGACGCCGTATCTTTATAAGAACACGACCCAGATTTTTCCGTGGATCGGCAAGACCGGCTACAACCTCATAACCGACATGGCGGATGATGCCATCAACTACATGAACGGACTGAACGCGGCCGCACCCGACAAGCCGTTCTTCCTCTACTACGTGCCCGGCGGCACGCATTCGCCGCATCAGCCGAAGAAGGAATGGATCGACAAGTTCAAGGGCAAGTTCGACATGGGCTGGGAGAAGTTGCGCGAGCAGATCTTCGCCAACCAGAAGCGCCTCGGGGTGATCCCGGCGAACACCCAGCTCACCGCTTGGCCGGATACCCTGCCGAAGTGGGACTCGCTCTCGTTCATCCAAAAGAAATTATACGCGCGCGAAGCCGAGGTGTTTGCCGGCTATGCGACGTATACCGACTACGAAATCGGCCGCGTCATCCAGGCGGTCGAGGACATGGGCAAACTCGACAACACGCTGATCATCTACATCAGCGGCGACAACGGCACGAGCGCCGAAGGCACGCTTGAGGGCACGCCGAACCAGATGACCGCCTACAACGGCATTTTGAAGCTGCCCGAAGCCGAGCTGATGCTGCATTACGAGAATTGGGGCTCCGACAAGACTTACCCGCATATGTCGGTGGCGTGGTCGTGGGCCTTCGATACCCCGTTCAAATGGACCAAGCAGGTGGCATCGCACTTCGGCGGGACCCGGCAAGGCATGGTCATCTCATGGCCCGGCCACATCACGGACGCTGGTGGCATCCGCACCCAATTCCATCACATGATCGATATCGTGCCGACGATCCTCGAAGCCGCGGGCATCCAGGCTCCCGCCACGGTCAATGGCATCACGCAAAAGCCCATCGAGGGCGTGAGCATGGCCTATACGTTCGACAAGGCCAACGCCAACGCACCCTCGAAGCGCGACACGCAGTATTTCGAAATGTTCGCGAACCGTGGAATCTACCACGATGGTTGGTACGCTTGCACAACGCCCCCCGAGCCGCCTTGGCTCTTGGGAACGGCCAAGCTGCCTGAGATTAACGACTACAAATGGGAACTCTACAACATCGCTGACGACTACTCGCAAAACAACGACCTCGCAGCCAAGAATCCCGACAAGCTCAAGGAGTTGCAAGCGTTGTTCCTGTCGGAGGCGGCGAAATACCAGGTCTTTCCGCTGGATAACTCGGTGCTGCCCCGCATTGTGACACCGCGCCCGAGCGCGACTGCAGGGCGAACGGTTTTCACCTATTCTGGTGAGATTGCTGGAATCCCCGACAGTAGCGCTCCGAGCATCCTCAATAAGAATTACACCATCACCGCTGAGGTTACTGTTCCTCAAGGCGGCGCGGAGGGAATGATCGCCACTCTTGGCGGTCGCTTTGGCGGATACGCCCTCTACTTGCTCAAAGGCAAACCAGTCTTCGTCTATAACCTGCTCGATCTAGAACGGTACCGCTGGGAAGGCGGCATTGGTGGTCGCGACTTGTTTAGCGATGCCCTCAAACCCGGCAAGCACACGATAGTATTCGACTTCAAGTACAACGGACCCGGCCCGGGCAAGGGTGGCACCGGTGTACTGACGGCCGATGGCAAGCTGGTGGCCGCAAAGACGATCCCGCACACGATTCCGTTTCTTATGGCCATCGACGAAACGTTTGACATCGGGAGCGACACCCGCACGACGGTGGACGACAGTTACAAACTTCCTTTCCGCTTCACCGGCAAGATCGACAAGCTCACTTACAAACTTGGTCCCGTACAGATGTCAAGTGATGAACAAAAGCTGATGCGGCACGCGCTTGAAAAAGCGAGAGACTGAGCGCGATAAGTCGTGGCGATTCGTGTCGGACCCAACGCCACGACTTATTCTTCTTCGCTAAGAAATCGTTCCGGCCCGCTTCGAAAGCCCTGCGCGAAATATCATCGCGCATAGAAGGGAGTGTCGGCAGTGGATTCTTCATTCGGCGCTTTGGATGCGTTCGCGTTTGTCGTGTTCGCTGTTCTGATTTTTGCTGGCGTCATCATTGTCGTCAATCTGGGCAAACTTCCGGGTCAACTCGCGCGCAAATGGAATCATCCGCAGGCCAGCGCAATCAATGCCATGAGCTGGGTCGGGATCGCGACAGGCGGCTTGCTATGGCCGGTTGCGTTCATATGGGCGTTCACTACGCCGTTCGGAGTTAAATCAGCAAAAAGCGATTTTCAGCCCCACGGCGTAGCACCCGACACGGGTGACGGTGCGACCGCATCGCGTCAGCTCTCAGGGGACAAGGAGATGCGACCGTGATCGCAATGCTGACCATCGTCTACGTTGCGATCGTTCTCGTACTGTTCAAGGTCCTGCGCATCAAGCCCACGGCCTATATCATCGCGGCCTTGATCGTCGCGGGCGTATTCATGATCGGTGGCGTCGTGGTGGTCTGGACGCAGTCGGCACCGATTACGGACAAGATGGTGACCAGCCAGTACGTGGTGCAGCTCGTTCCTTATGTCAAAGGACAGGTGAAGGCGATCCACGCCGAGGCAAATCAACGGGTGAAGAAAGGTGACTTGCTGCTGGAAATTGACCCGGCGCCGTACCAGTACACGGTGAACCAGGTCGAGGCGCAGTTGGCCGCGTCGAAGGCGAACGTAATGCAGGCCGAAGCCGCGCTGACGACCGCAAAAACAGCGATACCGAATGCACAGGCCATTCTAGCGAAAGCGAAGGCCGCCGACGAACTAGCCAAGACCCAGGAACAAATCGCCCTCAACATCCAGCGTGTGGACAAAGCTGCCATTAGCCAGCTTAACGTAGCCAAGGCTGCGCAAGAACGCCAGGAAGCGGACGCCGCTGTTCAGCAGGCTGAAGCGGGTCTCGCTCAAGCGCAAGCCTCGGCTCAACAGGCCGCCGCGGCCTTGCAGACGGCCCAGAGCAATGTTCCTGCCATCGAAGCTCAATTGGACGACGCGCGCTTTAACCTCGCACAGTGCAAGATGACGGCGCCGGCTGATGGATACGTCACGAATTGGCAGGTGCAGATCGGCACCATGCTTGTGCCGATGCCGCTTGCTGCGGCGGGAACATTCGTCAACGTGTCCGATACCGCCGTCGCCGCTGTGTTTCCCCAGAATTGGCTCTCGAATGTGGAGCCGGGCGATGATGTGGAAATGGTGCTTAACCCATATCCCGGCCGCCTGTTCTTTGGAAAAGTGGACTATGTGATCCCGGCAACCGGGGGAGGGCAATTCACAACCAGCGGCACAATCCCGAACGCGGCCCGGATCGGATCTGACGGGCTTTATGCAGTACGGATCAATTTCGCCGACGATGCCGTAGCCCGCAAGCTGTCCATCGGGTCAGGTGGATCGGCTGCGATTTACACGCAGAAGGGCAAGGCCACGCACGTTATTTCGAAGGTCACGATCCGGATGAAGAAATGGTTGTTGTACGTCATGCCCTCTGTGGAAAAGCCGCCATCGTAGCGTGCGGCGCGACAATGAAGGGATACAGTCAGGTCCACGTGCGTGGGGAGCGAAAGCCTTGGAGACGCAGTATCAGGCACCGTTTGGGCGACAGCGTAACGTCGGCGCTATTCTTGGCTGGTCAAGTCATTGGCTGCTTGTGGCTGCGCTTCTCCTGCCAACCGTGGCATGTACGATTGGGCCGGATTTTGCAGCGCCTGTCGCTCCGCTTGCCGAAAAATTTCGTGGCGCAGACAATCGCTCGGTTAAGTCCGGCCCGCGTGAGTACGAACATTGGTGGGAAGGCTTTCGTGATCCAACCCTCAACAAGCTGATCCAGATTGCGTACAACCAAAATCTAACGTTGGAGAGCGCAGGGACTCGGGTGCTGCAAGCACGTGCGGTGCTGGGAATAGCCATCGGCATAAGCTATCCGCAGGTGCAGCAAGGCGTGGGGTCGGTAATTTACAATCGGACCAGCGCGGCGACGCCGCTGGCAGGGCCAAACGCGACGCCTTCATATTTCTGGACCGATGCTCTTGCTGCGCAGGCAGCCTGGGAGCTCGACTTCTGGGGAAAGTTCCGCCGCGGAGTTGAATCTGCCGATGGCGTGTACCTTGCGTCGATCGCGACTTATGACGGCGTTCTGGTGTCCCTTTTGGCCGATGTTACCGCAACATATATCGGTATTCGCACCACAGAGCAGCTGATCGGAATTGCACGGGCCAATGTCCGCAGGCAGGAACAGGCCCTTAGTATCGCAAAGGCAAAGTTCACGGGCGGCGGGACGTCGGAGCTTGATGTTTTCCAGGCGACGAACGTCCTCGAACAGACTCGTGCGGCAATACCCCAGTTGACGATACAATTGCAGCAGGGACAAAACGCGCTCTGCGTCCTGCTCGGCGTTCCGCCTCAGTCGCTCGGCATGTTGCTTTCACGATCAGTCGGCAGGGTACCGTCGCCGCCCGCCTCCGTCGTTGTTGGCATACCTGCGGATCTGCTGCGCCGGAGACCGGACGTCCGCGCCGCCGAACTCGCCGCGCTGGCGCAGAGTGCGCAGATTGGCATCGCCACGACGCAACTCTATCCGGCAATCAGCATTACGGGCACGTTCGGCGGCTCGGCCAGCACGGCCAATGGCCACAACCTTGGTCAAGTCGTCAGTTGGAAGGGCGTGGCGTATGCTGCGGGCCCGTCGTTTCAATGGAATCTCCTCAACTACGGGCAAATCACCAACAACATTCGTTTGCAGGATGCCAAGCTCCAGCAATTGCTGATCGACTATCAGAACACCGTGTTGAGTGCCCAGCAGGAGGTGGACAACGGTCTTGCAACATATCTGCAATCCCGGAACCAGGCCGCGTATCTCCGCCGCAGCGTTGAGGCGGCAAATGGTGCCCTCAGGATTGCACTTGAGCAGTATGAGCAGGGCGCGACGTCATTTACCACCGTACTGACCGCTGAACAGAATCTCCTTCAAGCGCAGAACAGCCTGGCCGGCGCCTCGGCCAACGTTCCGCTCGGCCTCACTGCGGTGTTTCGGGCGCTCGGGGGTGGATGGCAGATACGTGAGGGGGGCAACTTCGTGAGCCCGGCAACGGTTGATCAGATGCGTGCGCGAACGGACTGGGGTAATTTGCTTACGCCTCCGAACGGGCCGCAACCGCCGACTCTGGGCCTGCCGGGTCCTGGGGACATCGAGCCGACGATACGGCCTCCGGAGTGGTAATTGTTCAGAGGCGAAAGCATTGCATCTTTGGAGGTCGCTGATGGCCGCTTGTGGCCCGATCGCGTCGTTTCGGTGCTATGCAACAATCCGCCGGCTTTAGAGGGGACAGCGGACTCGGGCGAGCCATCGGCACCGCACGTTTTTATGGCGTCCGGGCCCTGGTACGCCGAAGGTGCCCATGCCACTGAGTTGCCCGACGGCGCAAGCCCCCGCAGCAAAAATATTTCGCTTTATCAGAAGCGCAACTCAGTGCTATGAATCCAGCCGTCTCACCCGATCGAGGGGCGCTTCGCGATCGTCACGGATGTGCGGTGAGATGCGGTGGACGCTTGGTGCGCAACTGACGAGTGCGCATGAAGCGGACGGCGAAGTCGTGTGGTCCTGACGCCCTAGCGGCAGGTGTCCTCTCGCAAGATGCGAACGCGTGTTGCGAAGGCGGTGACAAGCAAGCCCAGTCTCGCCGGGGAGAGCACGAAATAAGCCGTAACCCATCGCGCAGGGAAAGCCGGAGTGTTTCCGGTTACACCTGTGGTCCTACCCCCGAGCTTTCTACCTTTTGCTCGGGGCCCATGGGTGCGATCGGCACCCGGCTTTCCCTGCGCCCTCTGATCGAGGAGGGCGGAACGAGATGCAAAGCTCGGGCAAGTGATGTCGCGAGAACGCGAAGCTGCGTCCCCATCTACAACTGTCATCGCCCGGCTCGACCGGGCGATCCAGTACGCCGCGGCCTCTCGGCTCACACACCGGCGTCTCTGGAATACTGGATCACCCGCATGCGCGGGTGATGACATCGAACAAGCTGTCTGACAGTTGAATCAGAACTCACTCCGCCGTCCGTTCGCGCAGCCGCTGCGCGTAGACGTTGATGATCAGCGCGGCGAGCAGGATCAGGCCGCGGATCAGGATCTTCAGGAAGCTGTCGATATTGACATGGTCGAGGCCGTTGTTGAGCACGCCGAGCACGAACAGGCCGACGATGGTGTTGCCGATGCCGCCGCGGCCGCCGAACAGGCTGGTGCCACCGACCACCACGGCTGCGATCGAATCCAAGAGATAGGTGTCGAACTCGTTCTGCTGCGCGCTGCCGAAATGCGCGACGCCGAGCATGCCGCCGATCCCCGAGCACACCGCCGAGATCACCATCACGCTGCCGAGGATGAGCTTGACGTTGAGGCCGGCAAATTCCGCGGCCTCGCGGTTGCCGCCGACCATGTAGACGTAGCGGCCGAACCGGGTGTAGGTCAGCACCAGATGGCCGCCGAGCAGCATCACCGCGGCGACGATCACGATCCAGGGGATGCCGCCGATCGAGCCCGAGCCGAGCGTCGTGATCAGGCCCGGCACCTTGTAGGCTATCTGGCCGCGCACCAGCAGCGCGGAGACGCCGGCCGCGATCTGCATCATGGCCAGCGTCATGATGAAGGAGGGGATGCCAATCACCGTCAGCCCCAGCGCGTTGACCAGGCCGAGCAGTGCGCACAGCGCCAGCGCCAGCAGGATCGCGGCGAAGCCGGGCATCGGGACGTTGGCGATGTTGACGTAGGACTCCTGCAGCGTGAAGTAGGCCACCGCAATGCCGGTGACATTGGCGATGCTGGCGATCGACAGATCGATCTCGGCGCACAGGATCACGAAGGTGAGGCCGACGGCGATGATGCCGGTGACCGACACCTGGGTGAGGATGTTGCCGAGATTGTCGACGGTTGCGAACGACGGGCTCGCGATCGCGAAGAAGGCGCTGAGGAAGATCAGCGTCAGGAACGGCGCGATGTTGCGCATCTGCGAGCGCAGGAACGGCGCCAGCCCGCGCGGCCGTTTGTGATCGGCCGGGCTCGTCGCGCTGTCACTGCTTGCCATCATGCCTCTCCATCAAGCGCGATGACTTGGTCATCGCGCTTTCTCCAGTTATTTGAGCATGGTCTGATCGGAAAACCGCTTCGCACTTTTCCGGACCATGCTCTAAGCCGCTTCCAGCAGGCGGTCCTTGCTGACCGCCTCGCCGGCGAATTCGCGCACCACCGCGCCGCGCTTCAGCACCAGGATCCGGTCGGCCAGCGACAGCACCGTCTCCGGCTCGGTCGACAGCACGATGATCGCCAGCCCCTTGGCGCGGAGATCGCGCACGATGTTGATCACGTCGTTCTTGGCGCCGACATCCATGCCGCGGGTCGGCTCGCACAGCACCAGCAAACGCGGCGGATAGGTCAGCCATTTCGCCAGCGCCACCTTCTGCTGGTTGCCGCCCGAGAGCATGCCGAGATCGAGGCCGACCACCGGCGGCCTGATCTGCAACTGCTCGACCTGGCGCTGCGCGATCGCGCGCTCCCGCACCGGCTTGAGCAGCAGCGCGGAGATCCGCTCGAGGACGCTGATCGAGATGTTCTTGTAGACCGGCTCCTGGTGGAACAGCATGGCGCGCCGGCTCTCCGGCACCAGCGCGACGCCGGCGCGCCGCGCCGCCGCGGTGCTGCGGAAGGTTCTGGTCGATCCATCAACCACGAGCGTGCCGCCGTCGGGCCGGAGCTTGCCGAACAGGATACGCGACAGCTCCAATTGTCCGCAGCCCATGAAGCCGTAGATGCCGAGCACCTCGCCGGAGCGGGCCTCGAACGAGACGTCATTCAGGCTGCGACCGAGCGAGAGCTGATCGACCTTCAGCACCACCGCGCCGCCATTCGCTTGTGGGAGCATCAGGTCGTCGGTGTAGCTGTGCTCCAGCGCCTCGCCGCCGCGGCCGATCATGGCCTCGATCAGGGCGCCCTTGGTGGTGTCGGCAGACGCGGTCTCGGCGATCTTGCGCCCGTTGCGGAACACGGTCACGACGTCGGAGACGCGCAGGATGTCCTCGATGAAATGCGAGATGAAGACGATGCTGGTGCCTTCGTCACGGAGCCTATGCAGCGTCGTGAACAGGCGTTCGACCTCGGGCGGGGAGAGGGCGGAGGTCGGCTCGTCGAGGATGATGATGCGCGCCCCGGAAAACAGCACGCGGGCGATCTCGATCAGCTGCTGCAGGCCGATCGGCAGGTCGCCGAGCCGCGTCATCGGGTCGACGTCGATGCCAAACCGCGACAGCTGCTCGCCGGCCTCGCGCGCCATCCGTCGCCATTGCACGACGCCGAAGCGGTTGGTCGGCTGGTTGCCGAGGAAGACATTCTCGGCAACCGTGAGATCGGGCGCGACGCTGAGCTCCTGATGCACCATGCCGATGCCGGCGGCGTGCGCGTCGCGGGTGGAGCGGAAGCGGGTCTCCTTGCCGTCCAGCATGAAGCGGCCGGAGAACTCCGGGTGCACGCCGGCGATGATCTTCATCAGCGTGCTCTTGCCCGCGCCGTTCTCCCCGACGAGACCATGGATCTCGCCGGCGTGAAGCGCAAAGTCGACCCCACGAAGGGCTTCGACACCGCCGAAGGCCTTCGTGATCTGGTTCAACTCGATGATCGGGGAGCGTCCCTGCGACATGAGGGCCGCTCAGATCAGGAAGCGATCCTCCATCCACTGCATGCCGGCGGCGTTGGCCTTGGTCACGACGGGGCCGTCGGTCACGACATTCTTCGGAATGCCCTGGCCGCTCTTCTCGCCGCCGACCACGGCCGCGACACCCGCGACGATCGCGCCGCCATGGATGCGGCAGGACGGATTGCGGACGGTGGCGAACATGCGGCCTTCGCTGACCGCCTGGATCGCCGGCGGCATGGCGTCGACGCCGCCGATCAGGATGTTGGTGCGGTTGCGCGCCTTCATGATGTTGTAGGCGGCGAGCGCCATGTCGTCATTGTGGAAGAACGCCGCGTCGATCTGCGGATATTTCGTCAGATAGGTTTCCCAGAGCCGGGCGGTCTTGGAGACGTCCCAGTCGGCGGGCTGGGTATCCAGCACCTCGATGTTCGGGAACTGCTTGATGACGGTGTTGAAGCCCTTGGCGCGGCCCTGCGCGCCGGTGTGGCCGAGCGCGCCCTGGGTCATGATGACCTTGCCCTTGCCGCCGATCGCGTTGCACAGCGCCTGCGTCACCGAGGCGCCCATGAACTCGTTGTCGGGCGCGAGGAACGAGTGGACGTTGATCTGGTCGAGCGGCGCAATCAGCGTGTCCATGTCGATCACGGGGGTGCCAGCGTCGATCATCTTCTGCACCGGCTGGGTCAGCGTACCGATGCCGAACGCCTGGATCGCGACGAAATCCCATTTCTGCGAAGCCATGTTGTCGATCGCGGCGCGCTGCTTGACGGCGTCGAGCTGACCGTCGAACCAGGTCACCTCGACGTTGAACAGCTTGCCCCAGAACTCGGCGGCCTGCTTGCCCTGCGCGCACCACGTCGCCTGCAGTCCGGCGTTGGAGAATGCGGCCTTCAGCGGCTTTTCCGAGCGGCCCATTTCGGCTGCGAGCGCGGACGTCACGCCCATTCCGCCGAACAATCCCGCCGCAGCTCCACCGGCCGCCGCCAATTGCAGAAGGTCGCGCCGCGTCGTCGACGCCTTGTCCATCCCCTTGTCGATGCCCTTGTCGATTCCTGGCATTGTTTGCTCCCTCTTCGTTTTTTCTCTCCGTCGGCGTCAGTTGCACGCGCCGCGGATAAAGGAGTGTGTCACAATCGGAACGGTGACGCTACGCCCTGTCGTCCACGAGATGTTTCTGCTGCACGACGGCCGCGATGTCGCGGAGCAACTTGTGCCACGCAGCATCGATCTCATCGGACCATTGCTCGCCGAGAATTTCGCGCAAGCAGTCCGCAATCACGGCGAAGAAGGCGACGAACAGTTCGCGCGGTGTTCCGTAGGCGTCGTGGGAGAACACTTCCGATTCGATCAGGCGAAAATGTCCGCGGCGCTCGCCGGCGAAATCGATGATGGCTTGTATCGTCAGCGACAGCATCGATCCCTTCACCGGCTCGCTGCCTTCGGTGCGAAACATCGCCTGCGCTTCGGGATGTTCGCGAAACAGGCGTCGATAAACGGACGGCGTCAGATCATCGCAGCGAGCGGCTGCGAGTTCGAAGCTGCGTTCGATTGGATTGGCCGATGGAGTCATAGCGCTTTGCGATCATCACATAAAAAAAGAGCAGGGCTCCAAGCCCTGCTCCAAAAATTGTGTCGACCCTATTTGCCCCAAGAATTCGATTTGATCTTGATTAATGGGGTGACGCTGCTTGTGCGCGTCGGGCTCCTCCCGAGACTTGGACCACCAGGACACACCTCGCGGCTGGCCTGAGGCCGAATTGGTAGACCATCTTTCCAAGCTTGTCATCATTTTCGGCAACGATTGTTCAAATTTCGAGCAATTTGCGAAATGATTGGGATGGTGCTACCGCCGGTTGCGAAAGCGGTCCAAAAACACGTGGCTGGGTAAGGGGATACGTCCGCTTGCGAAGCAGCCGTGACGCAAGTGTCACGCTCCGCTATTTCCGCGAGCTGGAAGAAACGGGTGGCAGTCGCGATCTCGACTTTCGGCACCTGTGGTGGTTAGTTCCGTCCCGGATGGGTTTTGCGATGCGCCGGCGGCTGAAGAATTTTCTGCCCATAGTCCTGGTTGCCCTGCTGGTGCAGATTTTTGCACCGATCGGGGCCTGCTGGGCGGCGAGCCTTGCCGCGTCCGATCCGCTCGCGGCCGCCACCATCTGCCACGGCAATGCCGACTCAGGCACCGGGCAGGGCGACCAGACCGGTCATCGCGCCCATGACGGCTGTTGCTCCGCATGCAGCGTGCTGCAGACCGGTGCGCCGGTTGATAACCCGCAAGTTGCGGCCCAGGCCGTCGAACGCTTGCCGCGCCTGATCGTATGGCTCGATTTCGCCAGCGAACGCGATCGTTCGCCGGCCGGTCTCTCGGCGCAAGCCCGCGCGCCACCGCTGTTTTCCTGACGACGTTCTCGCTGCCGGTGCGCGTCCCGCGCCGGCGAGTGCCCTTGAACAAGCCGGCCGAAGAGCCGGTGTCAGGAACCATCCATGTTTCGGCTTCAACCGCACGGCGGGGCCAGTGCGCTCATGCTCGGCGCGGCCCTTTCCACGATCAGTTGCTGGGCGAAGGCCCAGACGGCGCTGCCCTCCGTCACCGTCGAGGCGCCCGCGGCGGCGGCGCGTGCCAAACCGGCAGGGCCCAAGCCGCGCGCTCGAGCGGCATCCGTCCGGCGGCCACCCAAGTTGGCGACCGCGCCGACCGTGGCCGCGGCCCCGGCGGGCGGCGCGAGGCCGGGCGAGACACTCGCAGCGATCCGCGACGGCCTGAACCGGGCACCCGCCGGCCAGACCCAGACCACCATCGACCGCAGCCAGTTCGACAACCGGCCGGCGTTCTCCGTCGCCGATGTGCTGCGCGACAGTCCGGGTATCTCGATCAAACAGGGCAATGGCCCGCGTGATTTCGGCATTTCGATCCGCGGGTCGAATGCCCGGAATGGTTTTGGCATCCGCAACCTCGTCATCTTCGATGACGGTTTCCCGGTCACCCAGCCGGACGGTCTGTCGCGCAGCGACCTGATCGATCCGCGCGCCTATGCCGCGATCGATGTGATCCGCGGGCCGTCATCGGCGCTGTACGGCAATTACGCGACCGGCGGTGCGCTGAATTTCCGGACCCGGCCGGGCGGCACGATCGACGGCGTCGAGTATGGCGTCGACGGCGGCAGCTTCGGCTATCTCAACAACTATCTTGCCGCCGGCAAGAAGGTCGGCAATTTCGAGGGCTCGCTGTTCGCGAGCGACGCACGCGGCGACGGCTATATCGGCAACAGCTGGTTCAATACCCAGACCGTCAATTTCCTCGGCACGCTGCAGGTCACGCCGGACGACCGTTTCACGGTAAAGCTCATCAACAACGACCTGACGACGCGGCTGCCGATCCGCTCGTCGCTCAATCAGTTCAACCTGAACCCGTTCCAGCAGGGTTGCACGACCGGAGCGACGGCCGCGCCGGGATGCGGAACCGTGACCCTGTTCAACAACGGCTTCAATTCGGCGGCAGGGACCGACAGGGAAACCGCGGTCCAGGCGGGCCTCGGGCGCGATGACCGCCGTACCATCGTCGGTGGCCGCTGGGAGCACGATTTCGACAACCAGACCACCTGGCGCAACCAGTTTGTCTTCGACGACCGCAATATCAGCCAGCCGACGGGATCGACGAGCGCGATCGGCGACTTCCCGTCCTACAACTACATAAGCGACGTCGTCAGGCGCAGCGAACTGTTCGGGATGGATTCGACGACCTATTTTGGCGGCTTCTACAATACACTCACGGCTTCAAGCGATACCCGCAATGTGATGCCGGGCGGAAATGCGACGCTTGGAAGCCTGTCCAGCAACCTGTTCAGCACGACGACGAATTACGGTCTGCGCGCGCGCGAGGAACTGAAGCTCACCCCCGCGCTGACGGCTGTTGCTGGCATCGGCTGGGAGACCACCAATCTCACGGGGCGAAACACCGCCTATAGCTACGCGGGCGCTGCCGGGGCGACGACCACGGCGATCACGACAGCGGACCGGCAATTCCAGAACACCGCGCCCGAGCTGGCGCTGCTCTACCGGTTGAACAGCGAGTGGCAATTCCGCGGGCGGGTGGCAACGGGCTATGGCACGCCCCAAGTCAGCAACCTGTTCATCCTGCCGGATGGCACGTCGGGCAATAACACCCAGCTGCGGACGCAAAAGAACCTCGGTTACGACCTCGGAGCCGATTGGACCCCGAACAACGCGGTCAAGCTGAGCGTCACCGGGTTCTACGAGTTCTTCAAGGACGAACTGGTTTCCCAGGCAACACCGCTCGCGGGCATCTCCTACACGTTCAATGCGCCGAGGTCGGAGCATCGCGGTGTCGAACTGGCCGCCGACTGGAAGTTCCTGCCGGGCTGGCGGTTCTCGGCCGCCTACACCTATCTCGACGAGGTCTACACCGAATACGTCGAGAACATCACGAACGGCACGGTCTTCAGCTTCAATCGCGCCGGCAACAAGATCCCCGGCATTTCGCCGAACGAGCTCACGGCGCGGTTGGGCTACGACCAGTTGTCAGGTCCGTTCCAGGGACTGGGCGGGTTCGTCGAGGTCCAGTGGAAGGATAGTTTCTACATGGACAACGCCAATCTCTTGAGGGCGCCCGGCTACGAGCTCGTCAATCTCAACCTGCACTACAAGACCGATCTCGTCTCCGACTATTTCAAGGCGCTGAACCTGTACATCGAGGTGCGGAACGTGTTCGACCGGACCTACATCGCTTCCGCGAACAATATCGCGAACTCGGTGACGGCGGGCGGCATTCAAAATCCCGCGAGCGTACTGGCGAACACGACCAACTCGATCTATGCCGGATCGCCACGTGCCTTCGTGGCGGGCATGAGGATTGCGTTCAAGTGAGGGGCGCATCGATGACATATCGCAAACCTGCGGCTCTGACGGTGCTGGCAACGGTGATGCTTGCGGTCTTGCCGAACCCGGCCAATGCACAGATGAGCCACCAGCACGCCTCCGAAGCGGCGTGCGAAGAGACCGTGTTGCGCTGCGCGAGCAAGGTCACTCCTGCCTTCGGGCCGGATGGGACGTTGTGGTTGGCATGGATGGCCGGCGGCCAAATCTCCGTCGCGAGCTCGAGGGATCGAGGCAAGAGCTTTTCCGCGCCGGTGCAAGTGACCCGGGACCGGCTCAACCTGGATTGGGGACCGGACGCGCGGCCGAAGCTTGCGGTCGACGCCAAGGGAAACATCGCGCTGGCCTTCTCGACCTTCCGCGATCAGGCCTTCAACGGCCAGGTGCTGACCACGCGATCGAGTGATGGGGGGCGCAGCTTTGATCCGCCGAGGCCAATCACTGCAAACAACGAGAGCCAGCGGTTCGAGGCGATCGGCTTCGATCCCGCGGGCGCCGTGTTCGCGGTCTGGCTCGACAAGCGCAACCGCGTGCCGGCCCAGCAGCGCGGCGAGAAATATGACGGTGCCGGATTGTTCTTCGCTTCCTCGAAAGACGGTGGCGCGACCTATTCCGCTGCGCGGCTCGTGGCCGACAACACCTGCGAATGCTGCCGTCTCGGATTGGCGTTCGATGGGGCAGGCCATCCGGTGGTCGTGTTCCGGAATATTTTCGAAGGCGGCGTGCGCGACCATGCGATCGTGACCTTCACCGATCTGACCAGCCCCGGTGAGATGCATCGGGTGAGCCGCGACGACTGGCAGATCGCGGCATGTCCGCACCACGGTCCGAGCCTGACCATTTCGCCCGCAGGAACCTACCATGTGACGTGGTACACCAACGGCAAGGCGCGCAAGGGATTGTTCTACGCGCGGTCGCGCGACGGCGGCAAAACCTTCTCCGATCCGCTCCCCGTTGGTCAGCTGAACCGCAGCCCGTCACGGCCGCAGATCATCGCAGGGCCGCAGGGGCTTGTGATGGCATGGAAGGAGTTCGACGGGCAGAAGACGTCGATCAATCTGATGACATCGCATGACGATGGAGCGACATGGTCGAAGCCCACTGATATCGCCGACACCACCGACAGTTCCGACCATCCGCTGCTCGTCTCGGACCGTCGGCAGACCTATTTGTCGTGGATGACCAAGGCCGACGGCTACCATTTTCAGGCGATCGAGGGCGAACCATGAAACGTCATTTGCTCGCGGCTGTTATCCTGCTCGCAACGCTACCGTCCGCACTGGCGGCGGGCGAGAGCGCGCCAAAGCCGTTCGAGCGCGGCAGCTGGCAAAAGCTGCTGCATGCGCATGCCGGGCATCCGACCCTGGTGCATTTCTGGGGCGTCACCTGCGGACCATGCAAGGTCGAGTTGCCGCAACTCGGCCAGTTCATGAAGGATCATCCTGATATCGACGTCGTCACGATCAGCGCGGATCTGGTTCCGAACCTGCCGGAAGCGACCCGATCGATGCTGGACCGGGCCGGGCTCGCATCGGCCGAGAACTGGATTTTCGACGATGGCTTCGCCGAGCGATTGAGATTTGAGATCGATCCGGCCTGGCAAGGCGATATTCCGCGAACCATGCTGATTGCGCGCGACGGAACGGTCACGACGATTGAAGGATCGGCTGAGATCGCCGATTTGAACAAATGGTCTGACGTGCAGGCTGCAACAATCCGATAACACGACGACTTCAACCCGAAAGGAATCCGCCGCCATGAAGACGATCTCCCGCATCCTCGCCCTCGCAGCGCTGGCTGCTGCACTCGCGTCGACGTCCGCGCGCGCCGAGGACGTCAAGGCCGGCGACCTCGTGATCACGCAGGCCTGGACGCGGGCAACGCCGAATGGCGCCAAGATCGGCGGCGGCTATCTGACGATCGAGAACAAGGGCACGACGCCCGACCGGCTGGTGTCAGGCTCGGGCGACGTCGCCGGCAAGATCGAAGTCCACGAGATGTCGATGGACAACGGCGTGATGAAGATGCGCGCGCTCGACAAGGGGCTGACGATCGAGCCCGGCAAGACCGTGAAGCTCGCGCCCGGCGGCTATCATTTGATGATGTTTGACCTGAAGAGTCAGCTGAAGCAGGGCGACAAGGTGCCGGTCACGCTCGAATTCGAGAAGGCCGGCAAGGTCTCGGTCTCGCTGGACGTGCAGGCCGTCGGCGCGCAGGCGCCTGGTGGTGACGACCATTCCGGCCACATGATGAAGAAGATGTGAGGGAGTCATGCGGTCACACACGCTCCTCATTGCCACGGCGGCGCTGCTCGCAGCGTCACCGGCGATCGCGCATGTCACGCTGGAAGGAAAGCAGGCGCCGGTCGGATCCTACTACAAGGCGGTTTTTGTCGTGCCGCATGGCTGCGCGGGATCGGCAACGATCAAGCTCCGCGTGCAGATTCCGGAAGGCGTGATCGGGGTGAAGCCGATGCCGAAGCCCGGCTGGGCCCTCGATACGGTCACCGGCCAATACACCGCGCAATACGACTATCACGGTGCCAAGCTCTCTGAGGGCGTGAAGGAAGTTGCCTGGAGCGGCGGCAAGCTCTCAGACCAGAACTACGACGAGTTCGTGATGCAGACGTTTCTCACCGATACGTTGAAGCCCAACACCACGCTGTACTTCCCGGTCGTGCAGGAATGCGAGCAGGGCATCAGCCGCTGGATCGACATCCCGGCCGACGGGCAGGGCGGCGGGCACGACCATGGCAGCAAGACACCGGCGCCCGGCGTCAAGCTGCTGCCGAAGTCGTAAGCCGTGCGGCGGGTCGCAAGTCTTGCAGCAAGCCTCGCAGCAAGTCTTGCCGCGCTGCTCGTGGTGCTGTGCCTTGCGACCTCGGCCCATGCGCATGCCGTCCTGATCGCCGCCGAGCCGGCCGATGGCAGCGTGCTGACGGAGGCGCCGAAGACGGTGGTGCTCCGTTTCAACGAAACGGTGGCGCCGACCGCGGTCAGCCTGCTCGACGCTGCGGGCAAGCCGCGCGACGTCGCGATCCGCGCCGTCGATCAATCTGTGATGGTGACGCTGCCGGCGGGCCTGCCCCAGGGCACGCAGGTGATCAGCTATCGCGTGGTGTCGCAGGATGGCCACCCGGTCGCCGGCTCGCTGCTGTTCTCGATCGGCGTCGTCACCGGCTCGGCGGCGCCGTCACGCGACAGTACGCTCGATGCGCTGATCTGGCTGGCGCGGCTCGGGCTCTATCTGGGGCTGTTTGCCGGCGTCGGCGGCGTGTTCTTTGCCGCCTGGATCGGGCAGGGCCCGGCCGGCGAACGGTTGATCATGTGGTCGCTTGCAATCGGCCTTGTCGGCGCGATCGCCTCGCTTGGCTTGCAAGGCATCGACCTCTTGAACCTGCCGCTGTCAGGCATGCTGACATGGGCGGCATGGGCCAGTGCCGCCGGCACCAGCCTGTTTCCGGCCATGCTGCTCGCGATCGCCGCGACGTTGATTGCGGCGATTGCCTGGCGCAGCCCGTCGTTCGGCGCAGCCTTCGTGCGCACCGCGATCGCAATGATCTGTGTCGGGCTGTCATTTGCGGTCAGCGGTCACGCCGCCACCGCCGCTCCGCAATGGCTGACCCGGACCGCGCTGTTCATCCATGGCGTTGGCATCGCCTTCTGGATGGGCTCGTTGGCGCCACTGGCGGTGCTGGCCTGGCAGCGCAAGGAATCGCTGTTGCGGGTCCTGCAGCGTTTTTCGACGATCGCGGTGCCGGTCGTCGCCTTGATCGCTCTGTCGGGCCTTGCACTCGCCGTCGTCCAGCTCGAAAGCTTTCGCGCGCTGATCGATACCGGATACGGCAACATCCTTCTGGTGAAACTTGTGCTGGTGTTGCTGTTGCTCGGGCTTGCTGCGCTGAACCACCTGGTGTTCACGCCGGCGATCGCGCGCGAATTCCACCGCACACGGCCGTTGCAGCGCTCGATCGCGCTCGAATTCGTGCTCATGATCGCCATTCTCGGTCTCGTTGCGCTCTGGCGCTTCACGCCGCCGCCGCGCGCGCTGGCGATGTCGACCGACGTTCCGCTCGCGGTTCACATCCACACCGATGCGGCGATGTTCCAGGTGCTGATCGCGCCAGGCAAGGTCGGGCAGAACGACTTTGTGCTGCAGCTGATGAACGGCGATGCCAGCCCGTTCGCGGCCAAGGAGGCGACGCTGACGCTGAGCCTGCCTGATCGCGGCGTCGAGCCGATGGAACGCAGCGCGGCGCTGGGTCCCGACGGCTATTGGCACGTGAAGAAGGTACCGTTGCCGGTCCCGGGCCGCTGGCACATGCAGATCGATGCCCTGGTGACCGATTTCAAGAAGGTGACGCTGGAAGACGATTTTGAGGTCAGGTAAACGCACGATCAGCGCGCCGGGCAGGTCGGCGGGACGCAATTCGTTCAAATGGCCGAAAATAGCCTGATTTGAAGGGCTTTTGTCATTTGGCGGCCCTTGTGTTTTCACACCCGATCCGGTTTCACTGCAGCTCTTCCCACGCTTTCCTGATTCCCGAGTAACGCCATGCGATTGTCGCGGTTTTTCCTGCCCATCCTGAAAGAAAACCCGAAAGAGGCGGAGATCGTCTCGCATCGGCTGATGCTGCGCGCGGGCATGATGCGGCAGGAGGCGGCCGGCATCTATGCCTGGCTGCCGCTCGGCTTCCGGGTGCTGAAGAAGATCGAGCAGATCGTTCGCGAGGAGCAGGACCGCGCCGGCGCGCTCGAGCTTTTGATGCCGACGCTGCAACTCGCCGACCTCTGGCGTGAAAGCGGCCGCTACGACGCCTATGGCCCGGAGATGCTGCGCATCCTCGATCGTCACAAGCGCGAGCTTTTGTACGGGCCGACCAACGAGGAGATGATCACGGAGATCTTCCGCGCCTACGTCAAGTCCTACAAGAGCCTGCCGCTCAACCTCTATCACATCCAGTGGAAGTTCCGCGACGAGCAACGTCCGCGCTTCGGCGTGATGCGCGGCCGCGAATTCCTGATGAAGGACGCCTATTCGTTCGACCTCGACGAGGCCGGCGCGCGGCGCTCCTACAACAAGATGTTCGTGGCCTATCTGCGCACATTTGCGCGGATGGGCCTCAAGGCGATCCCCATGCGGGCCGAGACCGGTCCGATCGGCGGCGATCTCAGCCACGAGTTCATCGTGCTCGCGGAGACCGGCGAGTCCGGCGTCTACATCAACCGCGATGTGCTTGACCTGCCGGTGCCGGGCGCGGACGTCGATTATGACGGCGACCTGACGCCGATCATCAAGCAGTGGACCTCGGTCTATGCTGCGACCGAAGACGTCCACGAGGCCGCGCGCTTCGAGCAGGAAGTGCCTGAAGCAAAGCGGCTGAACACCCGCGGCATTGAGGTCGGCCAGATCTTCTATTTCGGCACCAAATATTCCGACACCATGAAGGCGATGGTGGCGGGCCCCGATGGCGTCGACGTGCCGATCCATGGCGGCTCCTACGGCGTCGGCGTGTCGCGTCTGGTCGGCGCGATCATCGAGGCCTGTCACGATGATGCCGGCATCAAATGGCCAGAGGCGGTCGCGCCGTTCCGCGTTGCGATCCTCAATCTCAAGCAGGGCGATGCCGCGGTCGATGGCGCCTGCGAGCAGCTCTATCGCGAGCTCTCGGCGAACGGCGTCGACGTGCTCTACGACGACACCGATCAGCGCGCCGGCGCCAAGTTCGCCGCGGCCGATCTGATCGGTATCCCCTGGCAGATTCTCGTCGGACCCAAGGGGCTTGCCGACGGCAAGGTCGAGGTGAAGCGCCGCAGCGACGGTTCACGCGACAACATGAGCCCGGCCGACGTGGTCGCGAAGCTCGCGGGTTAAAGTTTATTCACGCCGGCTGATCGGCGGGGTAATCCGGCCACATTTGGCCCGAATCATGGGATTATCGACAGATGGATGACACCATGAGCGAGCCAGTCCGAACCCCGCCTTTTGCGCCATTCGAATGGCTGCTGTCCGGACGCTATCTGCGCGCGCGCCGCAAGGAAGGCTTCATCTCGGTCATCGCCGGGTTCTCGTTCCTCGGCATCATGCTCGGCGTCGCCACGCTCATCGTGGTGATGGCCGTCATGAATGGCTTCCGCAAGGAGCTCCTGGACAAGATCCTCGGCCTCAACGGACATCTCCTGGTGCAGCCGCTGGAATCCCCGCTGACCGACTGGAAGGACGTTGCCGACCGCATCAGCCAGGTGCAGGGCATCCGGCTGGCCGCGCCCGTGGTGGACGGGCAGGGACTCGGTTCGTCGCCGTTCAACGCCGCCGGCGTCTTCATTCGCGGCATTCGCTCAGACGATCTCAACAACCTCACCTCGATCGCCAAGAACATCAAGCAGGGCACGCTCGAGGGCTTCGATGAAGGGCAGGGCGTCGCGATCGGCCGCCGGCTCGCCGACCAGCTCTCGCTGCACGCCGGCGACATGATCACGCTGGTCTCGCCGAAGGGCGCGGTGACGCCGATGGGCACCACGCCGCGCATCAAGCCCTACAAGATCACCGCGGTGTTCGAGATCGGCATGTCGGAATACGATTCGACCTTCGTGTTCATGCCGCTGGCCGAGGCGCAGGCCTATTTCAACCGCAACAACGACGTGTCCTCGATCGAGGTGTTCACCACCAATCCGGACAAGATCGACACCTATCGCAAGCTGGTGACGGAGGCGGCCGGCCGGCCGGTCTTCCTGGTCGACTGGCGGCAGCGCAACTCGACCTTCTTCAACGCGCTGCAGGTCGAACGTAACGTGATGTTCCTGATCCTGACCATGATCGTGTTGGTCGCGGCGCTCAACATTGTCTCGGGCCTGATCATGCTGGTGAAGGACAAGGGGCAGGACATCGCGATCCTGCGCACCATGGGCGCCTCGCAAGGCTCGATCATGCGGATCTTCCTGATCACCGGCGCCTCGATCGGCGTGGTTGGAACGCTGACCGGCTTCGCTGTCGGCATGCTGATCTGCCTGAACATCGAATCGATCAGGCAGTTCCTGTCATGGCTCACCAACACTGAGCTGTTCTCGCCGGAGCTCTATTTTCTCTCCAAGCTACCGGCCGAAGTCGATTTCGGCGAGACGCTCGCCGTCGTGATCATGGCGCTGACGCTGTCCTTCCTGGCGACGCTCTACCCGTCGTGGCGCGCCGCGCGCCTCGATCCGGTCGATGCGCTCCGGTACGAATAAGGGGCGCACATGGCGGAGGGGGCGGAAGATACACCGGTCATCTATCTTCATGATATCAAGCGGGAATACCGGCAGGGCGAAGCGACGCTGACGATCCTGAACGGCGCCAAGCTTGCGCTGTGGCCGGGTCAATCGGTGGCGCTGGTGGCGCCGTCAGGCTCGGGCAAGTCGACCTTGCTGCACATCGCGGGCCTGCTCGAGAGCCCCGATGACGGCGAGGTCTATGTCGCGGGTACGCCGACCTCGCAGATGTCCGATGTCGACCGCACCCAGATTCGCCGTTCCGACATCGGCTTTGTCTATCAACAGCACCGGCTGCTGCCGGAATTCTCAGCGCTCGAGAACGTCATGCTGCCGCAGATGATTCGGGGCCTGAAGCGCTCCGAGACCGTGAAACGGTCGACCGAGATCCTGTCCTATCTCGGGCTTGGCGACCGCATCACTCATCGTCCGGCCGAGCTCTCGGGCGGCGAACAGCAACGCGTGGCGATCGCGCGCGCAGTTGCCAACGCACCGCGGGTGCTGCTTGCGGACGAGCCGACCGGGAATCTCGATCCGGGCACGGCCGATCACGTCTTCGGCGCGCTGATGCAGCTCGTCAAGGCGACCCGGGTCGCGATGCTGATCGCGACCCACAATATGGATCTCGCCGCGCGGATGGATCGCCGGGTGTCGCTGTCGAACGGACAGATCGTCGAGCTCGAATAACGCCTTTCGGAGCGAAGCGGCCAACCGCTTGCGCAAAGAAACCGCGTCAAAACAAGAGGCTGGAGCCTTCGCTTCAAGCGCAACGCAAAAGGCTTCAGCCCTCAATAGACCGGGCGGGGCCGTCTGCCAGGTTCTCTCGGCCGACGGTCGACCGGCGGCCCGGCATAGTAGGGGTTGTCGATGCACATCGCCGCCAGGCCGGACGCCGAGGCCTGGCACTGCGCCATCGAGGTGTAGCCGCAATCGGTGTCCTCACCGCCCCATCGGTAGTTGTGTTTGCAGATCGGCGAGGTCGAATCGTATTTCTGCGCGCTGGCCGGCGCGATCGCGACAGTACCCAGGGCCAACAGTGCCAGAATCAGGCTGCGCATCGAGAGATCTCCTGTCGATCAGGCGCCGGCGACGCTCATGCTGGAGCGTGCGCGTGAAGTGGCATCGGCGCGGGTGTGCATCAACTCACATTCCCGCGCCCGTGCTTGGCCCAATCGGCCGTCAGTGGATGAACAGGTCGAAGAAATTGCCCTCGCGCCGCTCCCGCGGCGACACGTTCAGATAGGAGCGCGGGTCGTTGTCGCCGGCATAGTAGGGGTTGGCAATGCAGTTCTGTCCGATGCCCGAGGCGGTGGCCAGGCACGCCTGATAGGACGGGTAGGAACAGTTGCTCAGACCGGGATAGCGATCGCCCTGAATGCAGAACGGGTAGCGCACGCCGACGGCATGAGCGGGCACGGTCCCCAAGGTCGCGAGCGCGACGACAGATGCCGCAGCAAGAATCATCGTCCGCATGTGCATTCCTTTGCTGCGAAGATTCGATCTCGGCGATGATCCAAATCGAACAAGCCGGTTCCGGTCAACACCATCTTGCGAGGGCTTACCGTCGGGAACTCTGCACGCAGACTTGAATTGTGAAAATTATGCGGCAGCTATGTGGCAAAAGTTCCAAGAAGTGCTTGTAATACAGTATTAACTTCAAATTTGAGCGAAGTCGTTTGGGCCTGCCTGTTGCAGCGAAGTTACAGCAATTCCGTTCGAGGCTGCTATGACGGTGTCTCGCGGCCTTGGGGGCCCTGTAGAAAAAGTTGGAACGGGAAAAATGAAGAAGATTTTGCTTGTCACCGCCAGCCTGCTCGCGCTCAGCGCGACCGCTGCCTCCGCGGCTGACCTCGCGGCTCGCCCTTACACCAAGGCTCCGCCGCCCATGGTTGCCGCTGTTTATGATTGGACCGGCTTCTACATCGGTATCAACGGTGGTTGGGCCCAGAGCCACGACAACCGTTCGGTGAACGGCATCGGCACCGCTGGCAGCTACGATGCCAACGGCGGCACCGTCGGTGGCCAGGTCGGCTACCGCTGGCAGACCGGCGGCTGGGTGTTCGGTCTGGAAGCTCAGGGTAACTGGGCTGACGTCTCGGGCAACACCAACAACCTGCTCGTCCCGGGCGCCGTCGTTCGCTCGAAGATGGATGCGTTCGGCCTGTTCACCGGTCAGATCGGCTACGCCTGGAACAACGTCCTGCTGTACGCCAAGGGCGGTGCTGCGGTCACCGATCGCAACTACCAGTTCCTGGCTCCCGGCGGCGCGCTGGCATCCGAAACCGGCTACGACACCCGTTGGAGCCCGACGGTTGGTGTTGGCCTCGAATTCGCCTTCGCCCAGAACTGGTCGCTTGGCATCGAGTACAACCACATCTTCGAAGACAGCCATGGCGCAACGTTCGTCACTCCGGCTGGCGTCGCTGTGACCGGCTTCACCACCGGTGGCGACACCGACATGGTGCTCGGCCGTCTGAACTACAAGTTCGGTGGCCCGGCCATCGCGCGCTACTGAGTGTTCGCTTAATCCAAGCGACGTCGAAAACCCCGGGCCTTGGCCCGGGGTTTTTTATTTGGCCTGGCCGATGAGCCATCGGCGATGAACGGCGGGGCGGGGGTTTCGCACTAGCCACCAACACCGCATATTCGGATGCATGACGGAACGACGGGTGATTTCCGAACTGACCTGCCCATCCTGTGGCCATGTCTCTGCCGAGACCATGCCGACTGATGCCTGCCAGTTCTTCTATGACTGCAAGCGCTGCGGCGTCCGGCTCAAACCGAAAGCAGGAGATTGCTGCGTTTGTTTATTGCTCATACGGAACCGTGCCGTGCCCGCCAATGCAAGCCGGGAATTGTTGCGGGTAAGCCGCGACTCTCCCGCCGTTCACAATGATCCGGTGGGTGAACTCGTTGGGCCTTCTGTGGCGTTGAGGGTCGTGTTGGCGCGGGCCAGGTTGCGGCTACTGCGCGTACAACGCGATGCCGATGATCACGAGCGGGCTTAGCCCGAGTAGTACGATGCATACGCTCTCAAGTATGCCATTGCCCATGACACAACCCCTGCGTTGGAACAGAAGCCTACGCCCAATGGAACTCGGTAAGCCAGTGCAGTTTGTGCCTTGGCAACGGCGCGAAATAGAAATCGCCTTCGTTCACCGCCCGACCAATTAACCAAGGAAAATCTTTCGGGATCAGATCTCAACGACCGTCGCTTGACTCCAAGAACAAAAAAGGAACAATGTTCTGCATACGTTCCAGTTCAGGGAGAGCGGCCATGTTGAAGATTTTCGTGCAGGAAGCTGCAGCGCTGGCATCGATCACGCTGTTCGTCGGGATGATCGCGGTTTGGGCTCAGCTGATCACCCAGTTCTGAAAATGTGCTCGCGGGGACAGGGGCATAGAAGGCGACTTGGCCGGCTCCTGGGGATAAGCAGGAGGACCGGCGGCCTTGTCCGGTTCGGCGTGGACTTGGCAAGGTCCATCGCCCACGATGGAGTTGCGAGTCGGGTCTGAAGCTCATCGAGTTCCGGCTTTGGCACTCGCTCCATCCCTGACTTAAGAGATCCCGTAAGCAGCCATGCCGAATGCCGGATTCGTCCACCTTCACGTTCATTCCGCCTATTCGCTACTGAAGGGCTCGATCAAGATCGCCAAGCTGGGCGAGCTTGCGAAGGCCGACCGCCAGCCGGCGCTGGCGCTCACCGATACCGACAACATGTTCGGGGCGCTGGAATTCTCCGACAAGATGGCCGGCTACGGCATCCAGCCGATCGTCGGCTGCGAGCTTGCTGTGGATTTCGGCGACGTCGACCCTAATACACGCAGCATCCTGGCGACGGCGCCGACGCGGATCGTGCTGCTGGCGGCGCGCGAGCGCGGCTATCGCAGCCTGATGCGGCTGAACTCGCGGGCGTTCCTGGAGACGCCGGTCAACCAGACCCCGCATATCAAGATCGATTGGCTCACCGACGACGCCGAGGATCTGATCGCGCTGACCGGCGGTCCCGACGGGCCGATTGCGCTGGCGCTGCGTGCCGAACAGGCGGCACTGGCGGCGACCCGCTGCGAGCGCCTGGCTGGTCTGTTCGGCGATCGCCTCTACATCGAATTGCAGCGCCACGGCATCGACAAGGAGCGCCGCACCGAGGGCGGGCTGATCGATCTCGCCTATAGCAAGGGCCTGCCGCTGGTTGCGACCAACGAGCCGTATTTCGCCAGCACTGACGATTACGAATCGCATGACGCGCTGCTGTGCATCGCCGGCGGCCATCTGATCGCCGAGACCAATCGCGAGCAGCTGACCCCGGATCACCGTTTCAAGTCCCGCGCGGAAATGGCGGTGCTGTTTGCCGATATCCCGGAGGCGCTTGCCTCGACGGTCGAGATCGCCGAGCGCTGCTCGTTCCGGCCGAAGACCCGCAAGCCGATCCTGCCGTTCTTCACCGTCGGTGCCGCGGCGAGCTCGGACGCCGCCGCCGACGAGGCCGCCGAGCTGAAGCGCCAGGCCGAGGAGGGGCTTGCCAATCGCCTGCGGGTGCACGGTCTGTCGCCGGGCATGACCGAGGAGGACTACAGCAAGCGCCTCGCCTTCGAGCTCGACGTCATCACCCGCATGAAATATGCGGGCTACTTCCTGATCGTGTCGGACTTCATCAAATGGGCGAAGGCGCAGGGCATTCCGGTCGGACCGGGCCGCGGCTCCGGCGCAGGCTCGCTGGTCGCCTGGGTGCTCACCATCACCGATCTCGATCCGATGCGCTTTGCGCTGCTGTTCGAGCGCTTCCTCAATCCCGAACGCGTCTCGATGCCGGACTTCGACATCGACTTCTGCCAGGACCGCCGCGGTGAGGTGATCCAGTACGTGCAGGACCGCTACGGCCGCGACCAGGTGGCGCAGATCATCACCTTCGGTACGCTGCAGGCGCGCGGTGTGCTGCGCGACGTCGGGCGCGTGCTGCAGATGCCGTACGGGCAGGTCGACAAGCTGACCAAGCTGGTGCCGCAGAATCCCGCAGCGCCGGTGACGCTGGCGCAGGCCATCGAAGGCGAGCCCAAGCTGCAGGCGTTCCGCGACGAGGATCCGGTGGTGGCGCGCGCCTTCGACATCGCGCAGCGCCTCGAGGGCCTGACCCGCCACGCCTCGACCCACGCCGCCGGTATCGTGATCGGCGACCGGCCGCTGAGCGAGCTGGTGCCGATGTACCGCGATCCGAAATCGGACATGCCGGTCACCCAGTTCAACATGAAATGGGTCGAACCGGCGGGCCTCGTGAAGTTCGACTTCCTCGGCCTCAAGACGCTGACGGTGCTCGACGTCGCGGTCAAGCTGCTCAAGCAGCGCGACGTTCATGTCGATCTGGCGACGCTGCCGATCGACGACGCGCCGAGCTATCAGATGCTGGCTCGGGGCGATGTCGTCGGCGTGTTCCAGGTGGAAAGCCAGGGCATGCGGCGCGCGCTGATCGACATGCGGCCGGACCGCTTCGAGGACATCATCGCGCTGGTGGCGTTGTACCGTCCCGGTCCGATGGCGAACATCCCGACCTATTGCGCGCGCAAGCATGGCGACGAGGAGTCGGAATATCTGCATCCGATCCTGGAGCCGATCCTGAAGGAGACCTTCGGCGTCATCATCTATCAGGAACAGGTGATGCAGATCGCGCAGCAGATGGCCGGCTACTCGCTCGGCCAGGCCGACCTGCTGCGCCGCGCGATGGGCAAGAAGATCCGCGCCGAGATGGACAAGCAGCGCGACATCTTCGTCGCCGGCGCGATGAAGAACGGCGTGACGAAGGGCCAGGCCGAGACGATCTTCGAGCTGCTCGCCAAGTTCGCCGATTACGGCTTCAACAAGAGCCACGCGGCGGCCTATGCGCTGGTGTCGTACCACACCGCCTACATGAAGGCGCATTACCCGGTCGAGTTCCTCGCCGCGTCGATGACGCTCGAACTCAACAACACCGACAAGCTTTCCGAATTCCGCTCCGAGGCGCAGCGGCTCGGCATCAAGGTCGAGGCGCCCAATATCAATCGCTCCGGCGCGACCTTCGAGGTCAGCGGCAACACGATCTACTACGCGCTCGCGGCGCTGAAGGGCGTCGGCATCCAGGCGGTCGAGCAGATCATCGAGGAGCGCAACAAGAAGGGCGCCTTCACCTCGCTTGCCGATTTCGCCGCGCGGGTCAGCCCGCGCGCCGTCAACAAGCGCATCATCGAAAGCCTCGCGGCGGCGGGCGCGTTCGACACGCTGGAGCCGAATCGTGCGCGCGTCTTCGCCGGTGCGGACGCGATCCTCGCCGCCTGCCAGCGCAGCCACGAGGCGGCAACCTCGGGCCAGAACGACATGTTCGGCAGCGCTCCGGATGCGCCCAGCATCATCCTGCCGCAGGTCGAGCCGTGGCTGCCCGCAGACCGGCTGCGGCGCGAGTATGACGCGATCGGCTTCTTCCTGTCGGGCCATCCGCTCGACGATTACGCGACCGCGCTGAAGCGGCTGCGCGTGCAATCCTGGGCGGAATTTTCGCGCGCCGTGAAGACGGGCGCGACGGCGGGCAAAGTGGCGGCGACGGTTGTCTCGCGCATGGAGCGGCGCACCAAGACCGGCAACAAGATGGGCATCATGGGCTTGTCGGACCCGACCGGCCATTTCGAGGCGGTGCTGTTCTCCGAGGGGCTTGCGCAGTATCGCGACGTGCTCGAGCCGGGGGCGGCCGTGCTGTTGCAGCTCGGCGCCGAGCTGCAGGGCGAGGACGTGCGGGCGAGGGTGCTGCACGCCGAGCCGCTGGATCACGCCGCCGCCAAGACGCAAAAGGGCCTGCGAATCTTCGTGCGCGACACCAAGCCGCTGGATTCGATCGCCCGCCGGCTCAACATGCCCGATGCCGCGCCCGCCCCGGGTGGTGGCGCGAAGGTCCCGGCGGCAAAGCCCGCGCCGGCAGCCGCGCCGCCGGCAGGCGCTGCCGATGGCGACGTCTCGCTGGTGATGATGCTCGACCTCGAGACCGAGGTGGAGATGAAGCTGCCCGGCCGCTACAAGGTCTCCCCGCAGATCGCCGGCGCGATCAAGGCGGTGACGGGCGTCGTCGACGTGCAGACGCTTTAGACGCGATCGCGCTCCGTGCTTCGCGATCAGTTGATCCACCGTTGCCGGGCCCGCCTGCCGTTGCAACCCAACCGTGTGTCTGTTTAACATGACGTCGGGTTGGCTTTGGGGGCGCAATGTTCTGGCGGGGAATGGTGGTGTTGGCTGCGGCCGCGCTGTTGTGCGGCTGTGAAACGACGCAGCGGAATGGGCTCGACTATGCGGCGATGACGCAGAAGGTGGGCCCGCCAAAGGCCGGACACGGGCGCATCGTGATGCTCCGGGAAAAGGACTTCGCCAACATCGCCGACAGGGCGTTTGAGTTCCAGCTCGACGGTACGCCGATCCAGGGCCTCAAGACCGGAACCTACGTCTATGTCGATCGTCCGGCCGGCCAGCATCAGCTGACGGCGAGCGAGGCCGGCTTTCCCGGCGTGACCGAGCGGGCCGTCGCGATTCAGGCGGGCCAGACTCAGTTCTATCTGGTTCGGATGAGCGAGAGAAAAAGCGCCATCCTGGCATCATCAGCGAATACCGGGCTGTTGGGCCTCGCCCTCAGTACCGCCATCACCTCGGGCTACAAGAATCCCGGGCCGCTCGATTTCCTTCCTTTGGAGGAGGGCGCAGCCCGAACCACGATCGCGGAGCTGCGGCTGGCAGAATAGGGCCATTTTGGCACGATTTAAGCCCATCCGGCCGGCCTAACCGGCCGTATTTTCTTGCTTATGGCGCAAATCGCGCTATATACCGCGCCATCTCACACGGAAACATGGCTCTCAAAGGCCGTCCGGTGGCAACCGGGCCAGTCAGGCTCGCTTGCTCACACGTTTCCGGAGGAACCAACCGGAGAATTAGAACTATGTCGCTGCCCGAATTCAATATGCGTCAGCTTTTGGAAGCTGGTGTTCACTTTGGTCACCAATCCCACCGCTGGAACCCGAAGATGCAGGATTACATCTTCGGCGCCCGCAACAACATCCACATCATCGACCTCGCGCAGACTGTGCCGATGCTGCACCGTGCCCTGCAGGCGGTCAGCGATACCGTCGCCAAGGGCGGCCGCATCCTGTTCGTCGGCACCAAGCGCTCGGCCCAGGACGGCGTTGCCGATGCTGCCAAGCGCTCGGCGCAGTACTTCGTCAATTCGCGCTGGCTCGGCGGCACGCTGACGAACTGGAAGACGATCTCGGCCTCGATCAAGCGGCTGCGTCACCTCGACGACGTGCTCGGGTCCGGCGAAGCCAACTCCTACACCAAGAAGGAGCGGCTGACGCTGCAGCGCGAGCGCGACAAGCTCGACCGCTCGCTCGGCGGCATCAAGGACATGGGCGGTCTTCCCGACATGATCTTCGTGATCGACACCAACAAGGAAGACATCGCGATCCAGGAAGCGCAGCGGCTCAACATCCCGGTCGCCGCGATCGTCGATACCAACTCGGACCCGAAGGGCATCACCTATGTGGTGCCGGGCAATGACGACGCCGGCCGCGCGATCTCGCTGTATTGCGACCTCGTGGCGCGCGCCGCCATCGACGGCATCTCGCGCGCTCAGGGCGATTCCGGAATCGACATCGGTGCGTCCGCGACCCCCGTGCAGGAAGAGCTCCCGGCGGCTGCACCGTCCGGCTTCCAGGGCCTTGCCGGTCCGCGCGGCACCGCCGACAACCTCAAGAAGCTCACCGGCGTGTCCGGTACCATCGAGAAGAAGCTCAACGACCTCGGCATCTTCCACTACTGGCAGCTCGCCGAGCTCGACCACGACACCGCGCACAAGATCGGCGAAGAAGTCGGTCTGCCGAGCCGTGCCGACGCCTGGGTCGCCCAGGCCAAGACGCTCGCCGAAGCGGAATAATCGTTACGCGGCGTGGCCGGAACTCACCCGGCCGCCGCTTCACTTCCACGAACAACGATTTCCCTGTCGCTGACGGCGGCGCCATCGGGCGCCGCGGTTTCTGTACAGGCAAGAAGGACATTGAACGATGGCAACGATCACAGCAGCGATGGTCAAGGATCTCCGCGAATCGACCGGCGCGGGCATGATGGATTGCAAGGCGGCGCTGACCGAGAACAACGGCGACATGCAGGCCGCGCAGGATTGGCTGCGCAAGAAGGGCCTCTCCAAGGCCGCCAAGAAGGCCGGCCGCGTGGCGGCCGAGGGCCTGATCGGCGCGCTGACCTCCGGCACCAAGGGCGTGCTGGTCGAGGTCAACTCCGAGACCGACTTCGTCGCGCGCAACGAGCAGTTCCAGGGTCTGGTCAAGATGATCGCCCAGGTCGCGCTGCATAACGCCGCCGATGTCGAGACGATCAAGGCGGCCAAGGTCGGCGACGTCACCGTCGAGACCGCGATCTCCGACGCCATCGCGACCATCGGCGAGAACATGACGCTGCGCCGCGCCGCTTCGCTCGAGGTGAGCAAGGGCGTGGTGTCGAGCTATGTCCACAACGCCGTCGTCGAGGGCGCCGGCAAGATCGGCGTGATCGTGGCGCTCGAGTCGGCCGGCAAGACCGACGAGCTCGCCGTGCTCGGCCGCCAGCTCGCCATGCACGTCGCCGCGGCGAAGCCGCTGGCGCTGGATCCGGCCGGGCTCGATCCCGAGACCGTCAAGCGCGAGAAGGACGTGCTCGCCGACAAGTACCGCCAGCAGGGCAAGCCGGAGAACGTCATCGAGAAGATCGTCGATTCCGGCCTGAAGACCTACTACAAGGAGGTCTGCCTCCTCGATCAGGCCTTCATCCACGACAGCGGCAAGTCGGTTGCCCAGGCGGTGAAGGAAGCTGAGGGTAAGGTCGGCGGGCCGATCAAAATCGCTGGCTTTGTGAACTATGCTCTCGGTGAGGGAATCGAGAAGCAGGAAAGCGACTTCGCCGCCGAAGTCGCGGCCGCCAGCGGCAAGAAGTAACCGCTGACACCAGGCGTCCGGCGCACGCGCCGGAGGCCTACCTGCGCGGATAGGAAAGCGATCGCATCATGGCTGAGCCGATCTATCGTCGCGTGGTGATCAAGCTGTCCGGCGAATATCTGGCCGGCTCCCACGGCTTCGGGATCGATCAACCGACGATCGACCGCGTCGCCGACGACCTGATCGCGGCCCGCAAGCTCGGCATCGAGGTCGCGGTCGTGATCGGCGGCGGCAACATCGTCCGCGGCGTCGAGGTCTCCTCACGCGGCGTGTCGCGGCCGACCGGCGACACCATGGGCATGCTTGCTACCATGATGAATTGCCTGGCGCTTGAGGCGGCGATCGAGCGCAAGGGAAGCCCGGCGCGGACCTTGTCGGCATTCGTGATGCCGGAGATTTCCGAGCTGTTCACCCGTACTGCGGCGCACAAATACCTCGCCGAGGGACGGATCGTCCTGCTCGGCGGCGGAACCGGTAATCCGTTCTTCACCACCGACACCACGGCCGTGCTGCGCGCGGCCGAGATCGGTGCGCAGGCGGTGTTGAAAGCCACCAATGTGGACGGCGTCTACAGCGCCGATCCGAAGAAGGACCCCAAAGCCAAGCGCTTCGATCGCCTGACCCATTCGCAGGCGATCGAGGGGGGCTACAAGGTCATGGACGCGACCGCTTTCGCGCTTGCCCGCGAGACGTCGCTGCCTATCATCGTGTTCTCGATCGCGGAGCCCGGTTCGATCGGTGCGATTCTGCGCGGTACCGGACACGGCACGGTCGTCGCCGGCTGATTGCCGCGCCTCCGGGCGTCGACAGCCGGTTTCTAAGTGAAAGGGAGAAGGTCATGGCCGCAGCTGGTTTTGACATCAACGACGTGAAGCGCCGCATGCAGGGTGCCACGCAATCGCTCAAGCACGAACTCGGAGGTCTGCGCACCGGCCGCGCCGCGGCCTCCATGCTGGAGCCGGTCCAGGTCGAGGCTTACGGCTCGCATATGCCGCTCAACCAGGTTGCGACCATCAGCGTACCCGAGCCGCGCCTGCTCTCGGTGCAGGTCTGGGACAAGACCATGGTGAAGGCGGTCGAAAAGGCGATCGTCGATTCCAACCTCGGACTGTCGCCGGCGACCGAAGGTCAGGTGCTGCGCCTGCGGATTCCCGAGCTCAACGAGGAGCGCCGCAAGGAGCTCGTCAAGGTCGCGCACAAATACGCGGAGGCAGCGAAGGTCGCCGTGCGCCATGTGCGCCGCGACGGCCTCGACGTCATCAAGAAGCTCGAGAAGAATCACGAGATCTCCGAGGACGATCAGGAGCGCCTGTCGAACGAGGTGCAGAAGGCGACCGACGGCATGATCGCCGAAGTCGATCAGCTGCTTGCCGCCAAGGAGAAGGAAATCCTGACGGTCTGAAGGCGCTACGGGAACCAGCCGATGTCGAACGCTGCCGCCCCAGCAACTGACGGACCGGATCGCTCCGGTGCTCCGTTGCATGTGGCGATCATTATGGACGGCAACGGGCGCTGGGCGGCGTCGCGCGGCCTGCCGCGCGTCGAGGGCCATCGCCGCGGCGTCGAGGCGCTGCGCCGCGTGGTGCGTGCGGCCCATGAACTCGGCATCGTCTATCTCACGATCTTTTCCTTCAGCTCGGAAAACTGGTCGCGGCCGGCGAGCGAGATCGGCGATCTGTTCGGCCTGTTGCGCCGCTTTATCCGCAACGATCTGGCGACGCTGCATCGTGACGGGGTGCGGGTGCGCGTGATCGGCGAGCGGGACGGGCTCGACCCCGACATCTGCGCGCTGCTCAACGAGGCCGAGGAGCTGACCAGGAACAACGACAAGCTCAACCTTGTGGTCGCTTTCAACTACGGTTCGCGGGCGGAGATCGCCGCCGCCGCGCGGCGCCTTGCGCGCGAGGTCGCCGAAGGCAAGCGCGACGCCAACTCCATCGATGCCGACACGCTCGGCCAATATCTCGACGCGCCCGACATTCCGGATCCCGATCTGATCATCCGCACCAGCGGCGAGCAGCGTCTGTCGAACTTCCTGATGTGGCAGGCCGCCTACAGCGAATTGGTATTCGTGCCGATTCACTGGCCGGATTTCGACAAGGCCGCGCTCGAAGGCGCGATTGCCGAATACGGCAAGCGCGAGCGCAGGTTCGGCGGCCTCGCTGCGAAAACCGGCTCGTGACCGAGGGCGAAGCCGCACCGGCGGCAGCGAGCGAGCAGGGATCGCGCAATCTCGTGATGCGCGTGGTTGCGGCGCTGGTGCTGGCGCCGCTCGCGATCGCACTGGCCTATCTGGGTGGCGTCGCCTGGTCGCTTCTGGTGACGCTGGCGGCGGTCGGATTGTTCGCCGAATGGCTTGTTGTTACCGGCCTCGGACGCGAGCTCCGCGTCGTGGTGCCGGGCGTCGTCGCGCTGCTGCTTGCCGGACTTGGCCTGATGGCGGGTCGGATCGATGTCGCCCTGATCGTGCTCGCCGTCGGCGCTGTCGTTGTCGCCCTGACGTCGGGCGCGCGGCGCAACTGGGCCGTTGCGGGATTGCTCTATGCGGCGGGGGCCGAGGTCGCATCGGTGCTGCTGCGCCTCGATGCGGCGAAGGGATTCGCCGCGCTGATGTTCGTATTGCTGATCGTGTGGGTCACCGATATCGGCGGCTATTTCGCGGGCCGCAGCATCGGCGGACCGAAGCTCTGGGTGCGGGTCAGTCCGAAGAAGACCTGGGCCGGCGCCGCCGGTGGTTTCGTCGCAAGCCTGCTCGTTGCCGCCGGCTTAGCCGCCTTCGAGATCGGCACGACCGGGCCGCTGCTGTTGCTCGGCGCCGTGTTGTCGGTGGTTTCGCAGCTCGGCGATCTCTTCGAATCCGCGGTGAAGCGGCGGTTCGGCGTGAAGGATTCGAGCCACATCATTCCCGGCCATGGCGGCCTCCTGGACCGCCTGGACGGATTTGTCGCGGCCGTCATTGTGGCGGCGATTTTCGGCTTTCTCCGTGGTGGCGCCGATGGCGTCGGGCGCGGTCTTATGGTTTGGTGATGAGATGAGCGCAGTTCCGTTGCGTAACAACAAGGCCGCGGCGGCATCCGCCGCGCGGACCGTGACCGTCCTCGGTGCCACCGGCTCGATCGGCGACAGCACGATGGATCTGCTGCGGGGCGCGCGCGACCGCTACCGGGTCGAGGCGCTGACCGCGAACAGCAATGTCGAGGGACTGGCGAAGCTCGCCAAGGAGTTCGGCGCGCGGTTCGCCGCCATTGCCGATCCTGCCAGGCTTTCCGAACTGAAGGACGCGCTCGCCGGAACCCGGATCGAATGCGGGGCCGGGGAGAGCGCCATCATCGAAGCGGCCGCGCGGCCGGCCGAATGGGTGATGGCGGCGGTCAGCGGCGCGGCCGGACTAAAGCCGGCGCTTGCCGCGGTCGATCGTGGCGCCACCGTCGCGCTCGCCAACAAGGAATGTTTGGTCTGTGCCGGCGATATCTTCATGGAGCGGGCCAAGAAGGCCGGCGCCTGCATCCTGCCGGCGGACTCCGAGCATAATGCGCTGTTCCAGGCGCTGGCTTCCGGCAATCGCGAGGAACTGACGCGGGTGATCATCACCGCGTCAGGCGGGCCGTTCCGCACCTGGGCCCCCGCCGACATCGAGCAGGCGACGCTGGAACAGGCGCTGAAGCATCCCAACTGGAGCATGGGGCAGAAGATTACGATCGATTCCGCCTCGATGATGAACAAGGGCCTCGAGGTGATCGAGGCGTCCTACCTTTTCGCGCTGGCGCCCGACGAGATCGACGTGCTGGTGCACCCGCAATCGATCATCCACGGCATGGTCGAGTTCTCCGACCGCTCGGTGGTGGCCCAGCTCGGCACGCCCGACATGCGGATCCCGATCGCGCACTGCCTAGGCTGGCCTGATCGCGTCGTCGGCCCGTCCGCCAAGCTCGATCTCGCCAAGATCGGCCAGCTCACCTTCGAGGCGCCGGATTTCCAGCGCTTCCCCGGGCTGCGACTGGCCTACGAGGCGCTGCGGAGCGGGCACGGCGCGACCACCGTGTACAATGCCGCGAACGAGGTCGCGGTCGCAGCCTTCATCGCCGGCAAGATCAAGTTCGGCGCGATCGCCCGGCTGGTCGAGGCGACAATGAACGATTGGATCAGGTCGGGGAATCAGCCACCACTGCACTCGGCGGATGATGCGATTTCCGTTGACCATATCGCGCGAAATAAAGCTGCCGCCCTATTGCCTCAAATTGCCTTAAAGGCAACCTAGAGGGTTGGGGACGGAGCCTCTGGCTCTTGTCGAGGGAAATCGAATGCCCGAATTTTTTCTTCATTATTTCAATGCGTTGAGCCACGGGCTCATCGGCTATATTGTTCCCTTCCTATTCGTCCTGACGATCGTTGTCTTCTTTCACGAGCTTGGCCATTTCCTGGTTGCGCGCTGGGCTGGCGTGAAGGTGCTGACTTTCTCGCTGGGGTTCGGGCCGGAGCTTGCCGGCTTCAATGACCGGCATGGCACGCGCTGGAAGCTCTCCGCGATTCCGCTCGGCGGTTACGTCAAGTTCTTCGGCGACGACAGCGAGGCGTCGACGCCGTCGACGGAGACGCTCGCCTCCATGACGGCTGAGGAGCGCCAGGGCAGCTTCCACCACAAGTCGGTCGGAAAGCGCACCGCCATCGTCGTCGCCGGTCCAGTGGCGAATTTCATTCTCGGCGCCCTGATCTTTGCGGGTATGGCGCTCTATTACGGCAAGCCGAGCACGATCGCGCGGGTCGATGGTCTGGTCGCCGAGAGCGTCGCCGCGACCTCCGGCTTCAAGGTCGGCGATATCGTCGTGGACATCGACGGCAGCGCGATTCAAAGCTTCGCCGACATGCAGCGGATCGTAGCTTCGAATGCAGGTTCAGCTCTTGGGTTCAAAGTGAAGCGGGATGGCCAGATTGTCTCGCTCACTGCCACGCCGGCGCTCAAGGAGGTCAAGGACCCCTTCGGCAATGCCCACCGAATCGGCGTGCTCGGAATCGAGCACAAGGCTCAGACTGGCGAAGCAACCAGCGCCTCCGTCGGCGTTCTGGAAGCCCTGAAAATCGGTGTCGAGCAGGTTTGGTACATCATTGCCAGCACCTTCAAGTTCCTCGGGTCGCTGTTCGTGGGAACCGGCAATCCGGGCGAGGTAAGTGGGGTCATCGGAATCGCAAAGCTGTCCGGTCAGGCCGCGAGCGCAGGTTTCCAATTCGTTGTGAACCTTTGTGCCATCCTGTCGGTCTCGATTGGCCTCTTGAACCTGTTCCCGATCCCGCTCCTGGATGGCGGCCACCTGCTGTTCTACGGCGCGGAGGCGCTCCGTGGACGCCCGCTGTCGGAGCGGACGCAGGAGGTGGGTTTCCGAATCGGGCTGGGTTTGGTCCTGATGCTGATGGTGTTTGCGACGTATAACGACATCCTCAGGATCGCCGGGTCCTAAAACGGGCTTTTCTGTGGCGTTGCCGATGAGCAACGTGTTGGTACGAAAATGGAAATGTTCGGCTGTAGTAAGTTTGCCCCCTTGGCAAAACTGGTTACAAGCTGGGCGGTAGGTTGGGAATCTGTCGGGGCGTTGGGGAACGATCCGGCATCGCTAAGATAAGGGCGCGCAGCGCATGATGTTTGGAATGCGAGTGAGGGGGGGGCTGTTCGCCGCCTTGGTCATGTTCGCCGTGCCGGTGGCTGCCACCTTGGCGGCCGTAGCTGTTTCTGCGCCTGCGTATGCGCAGACCGTCGATTCGATCACGGTGGAGGGGAATCGCCGCGTCGAACTCGAAACCATCCGCTCCTATTTCCATCCCGGACCGGGCGGTCGGCTGGGCCAGGCCCAGATCGACGACGGCCTGAAGGCGCTGATCGAGACCGGTCTGTTCCAGGACGTCCACATCGACCAGCGAGGCGGACGCCTTGTCGTGGTCGTGGTCGAGAACCCGGTGATCGGCCGTGTCGCCTTCGAGGGCAACAAGAAGGTCAAGGACGAGCAGCTCACTGCCGAAGTCCAGTCGAAGCCGCGCGGCACCTTCTCGCGCCCGATGGTCCAGTCGGACGCCCTGCGCATCGCCGAAATCTACCGTCGCTCCGGCCGTTACGACGTGCGGGTCAATCCGCAGATCATCGAGCAGCCGAACAACCGCGTCGACCTGATCTTCGAGGTCAATGAAGGCGTGAAGACCGGCGTCCGGTCGATCGAGTTCATCGGCAACAACGCCTATTCGGCGTCCCGCCTGCGCGACATCATCAAGACCCGCGAATCGAACCTGCTGAGCTTCCTCGGCGGCAACGACGTCTACGATCCCGACCGGGTCGAGGCTGACCGCGATCTGATTCGCCGCTTCTACCTCAAGAATGGCTATGCCGACGTCCAGGTCGTGGCCGCGCTGACCGAATACGATCCCGACAAGAAGGGCTTCCTGGTTACCTTCAAGATCGAAGAAGGCCAGCAATACCGCGTCGCCGCCGTCAACTACACCTCGTCGATCTCAACGCTCGACCCGAACGCGCTGCGCACCTATTCGCGCGTCAATGTCGGCTCGCTCTACAACGCCGAGGCGCTGGAGAAGTCGGTCGAGGAAATGCAGATCGAGGCGTCGCGCCGCGGCTATGCCTTCGCGGTGGTCCGGCCGCGCGGTGATCGCAATTTCGACAATCACACGGTGTCGATCACGTTCGCGATCGACGAAGGACCGCGCACCTATATCGAGCGTATCAATGTCCGCGGCAACAGCCGCACCCGCGACTACGTGATCCGCCGCGAGTTCGATATCTCCGAGGGTGACGCCTACAACCGCGCGCTGGTCGACCGTGCCGAGCGCCGGCTGAAGAACCTCGACTTCTTCAAGACCGTCAAGATCACCACCGAGCCGGGCTCCTCCAGCGATCGCGTCATCCTGATCGTCGATCTCGAAGAGAAGTCGACTGGCGACTTCTCGGTGTCGGGCGGTTACTCGACCACCGATGGCGCGCTGGCCGAAGTCAGCGTGTCCGAGCGCAATCTGCTCGGCCGCGGCCTGTTCGCGAAGGCGTCGGTGACCTACGGCCAGTATGCCCGCGGCTATTCGCTGTCGTTCGTCGAGCCCTATCTGCTCGACTACCGCGTCGCGCTCGGTCTCGACTTCTATCAGCGCCAGCAGCTGTCCAACAGCTACATCGCGTACGGCACAAAGACGCTGGGCTTCAGCCCGCGGCTCGGCTTCAGCCTGCGGGAAGATCTCTCGCTGCAGCTGCGCTACTCGATCTATCAGCAGGAAATCACGCTGCCGTCGACGTTGAACAACTGTAACAACGTGCAGACCCTGCCGGATGGAACGCCGAATCCCGCGTTCAACCCGAGCCCGGCCTATGCGAACCTCAACGGCATCGATCTGACGTCGACCAATGGTCTCGGCTGCTACTTCGACGGCGAAGCCTCGCTGCCGGTTCGCAAGGAGCTGGCGGGCGGCAAGACCCTGACCTCGGCGCTGGGCTATACGCTCAACTACAACACCCTCGACAACAACAAGAACCCGACCGACGGTCTGATCGTCGACTTCAAGCAGGACTTCGCCGGCGTCGGCGGCGACGTCAGCTACATCAAGAGCGCGGTCGACGCGAAGTACTACACCCCGCTGGTCTCTGATCTCGTCGGCCTGATCCACGCCCAGGGCGGCATCCTGAACAAGCTCGGCAGCCAGGATCTGCGCATGCTGGATCACTTCCAGATGGGCCCGAACCTGGTCCGCGGCTTCGCGCCGAACGGCATCGGTCCGCGTGACATCAATCCCTACGGCACCATGGACGCGATCGGCGGCACCAAGTATTGGGGCGTGTCGGCGGAACTGCAGATGCCGTTCTGGTTCCTGCCGAAGGAAGTCGGGCTCAAGGGCGCGGTCTATGCCGACGCCGGCGGCCTGTACGACTACAAGGGCCCGACCTCGTGGGCGGCAACCGGCGAGGTCAACGTGCCCGGTTGTATCAAGCCGACGACGAACCCGCCGACTCCGGGCACCTGCCTTGGCCTGAGCTATGACGATAGCAAGGTCGTCCGTACCTCGGTCGGTGTTGGCCTGATCTGGCAGTCACCGTTCGGCCCGCTGCGCTTCGATTACGCAGTGCCGCTGACCAAGGGTGCGTATGACCGCACGCAAGAATTCCGGTTTGGCGGCGGTACGACGTTCTAAGACCGATTGCCGACCGGACTGCGACGGATGGAATGGCGCAGCCGATCTTCTTCAAGAGTCCCCCTTCGTCAACGCTGGCTGAGATCGCCGCGCTGACGAAGGCGCATCTGGTCGACCCCGCAAGGGGCGCGCATAAGATCAGAGGGCTGGCCTCGCTCGACGAGGCCGGTCCGATGCATCTCGCCTTCTTTGACAATCTCAAATATGCCGACCAGCTTGCCGTGACCAAGGCCGGCGCGTGCCTGGTCAGCCCGCGCTTCGAGGCGCAGGTGCCCAAGGGCACGGCCGTGCTGCGGGCCAACAAGCCGTTCCAGGTCTTCGTCGAGCTCGCCCGCGAATGGCACGCCGATGCGCTGCGGCCGCAATCCTGGTTCGATACCGAGGGCATCGCACCGTCGGCGATCATCGATCCCACCGCGCGTCTCGAGGACGGCGTCATCGTCGATCCCTTGGTCGTGATCGGCCCGCGGGTCGAGATCGGCGCGGGCACGATTATCGGCGCCGGCGCGGTGATCGGGGCGGACGTCAAGATCGGCCGCGACTGCAATGTCGGCGCCAAGACCACCATTCAGTTCGCGCTGATCGGCAACAACGTCCTGATCCATACCGGCTGCAATATCGGCCAGGACGGCTATGGCTTCATCTTCTTCGGGCCGGCGGGCCATGTGAAGGTGCCGCAGACCGGCCGCGTGGTGATCCAGAACAATGTCGAGGTCGGCGCCGCCTCGACCATCGACCGTGGTTCCCTGCGCGACACGGTGATTGGCGAGGGCACCAAAATCGACAATCAGGTCCAGATCGGCCACAATGTGACCATCGGCCGGCATTGCCTGCTCGCGGCCCAGATCGGGCTCGCAGGCAGCCTGACGATCGGCGACAACGTCGCGCTCGGCGCCAAGGTGGGAATCAACAACCACCTCAAGATCGGCGACGGTGCCCAGGTGACGGCGATGAGCGCGGTCAAGGACGACATCCCACCCAACGGCCGCTGGGGCGGGCATTTTGCCAAGCCGACCAAGCAGTGGTTCAGGGAAATCATCGCGGTGGAGCGGCTGGTGCGCGACAACGAAACGAAGGGCGAGGGGAAGGAGTGATGGAGGAGGCACCGGTCAAATTCGAGCTGGTGGATATCAACGATATCCTCAAGACGCTCCCGCACCGCTTTCCGATGTTGTTGATCGATCGGGTCGTCAAGATCCGCACCGACTACAGCGGCATCGGCATCAAGAACGTCACCTTCAACGAGCCGCCGTTTCAGGGGCATTTCCCGGACCGCCCGGTTTATCCCGGCGTGATGATGATCGAGGCGATGGCCCAGACCGCCGGCGTGATCGGCATCAAATCCGTCGAAGGCACCGAGAAGCCGCGCGCGGTGTATTTCCTCACCATCGACAAGTGCAAGTTCCGCAAGCCGGTGATGCCCGGCGACACCATCGAGTACCACATGCGCTCGCTCGGCCGGCGCAAGACGATGTGGTGGTTTCACGGCGATGCCAAGGTCAACGGCCAGGTCGTCGCCGAAGCCGATGTCGGTGCGATGCTGACGGATTAGAGCGTTTTCGAGCGAAGTGGACACCGGTTCGCGTGAAGAAAACACCTCAAAACGAGAAGTTCTAGACGATCGTGTCAGGACGTTCGGCAGAGATATCGGCCGTCGGCACCGGCGATCCGCAACACGCGATTGAGGAAGACGCCCATCGACGGCGCGTTCATCAGCGCGTCGAAGGTCTCAGTGGGCACGCCGCAATAGTGCTGGTAGCTGCCCCTGACCGCGACCAACAGCGCGCGCTCGCCTGCGCTGTAACAGACCCGCTGGACGATCGTGCTGCGATTGATATCGCGGCATTCGAAGCTCGAGAGATCGACGGTCGTGCTGTTGCCGAGATCGACCGTCTCCGGGCCGATCGGCGCAGAGAGCAGGCTGAGGATCAGCGCGGCAGCCCGGACCATGGATCGGTTGCGACCTTCTCATTTGCAACAGGCCGTCATCATACGTCACTGGACAGGGCAGGCAAAGTCGCGCTAACGACCGCCCAACTGACAGCATAGCGCTTTGGCGCCATTAACGAATTCCGGACCTGAACTGCATGAGCATGATCGACCCCACTGCGCGGATTGCGGATGGCGCTGTGATCGGGGCCGGCACCGAGATCGGTCCGTACTGCATCATCGGCCCCAATGTCGTGCTCGGCGAGAACTGCAAGCTGATCGCGCATGTCACGATCAGCGGGCATACCAGGATCGGCGCCGGCTGCGTCATCTCGCCGTTTGCCGCGCTCGGCGGACCGCCGCAGGATCTCAGCTATCGCGGCGAGCCGACCCGTCTCGAAGTCGGCGAAGCCTGCACGATCCGCGAGGGCGTGACGATGAACGTCGGCACGATCAAGGGCGGCGGGCTCACCCGCGTCGGCGATCGCGGCTTCTTCATGAACAACAGCCATGTCGGCCATGATTGCATGGTCGGCAATGGCGTGATCTTCGCGACGTCGGCGACGCTCGGCGGCCACTGCGAGATCGGCGACTTCGTCTATATCGGCGGCCTGTCGGCGGTGCACCAGTTCACCCGTGTCGGCTCGCAGGTGATGATCGGTGGCGTTTGCGGCGTGCGCGGCGACATCATCCCGTTCGGGCTTGCCAACGGACAATACGCGGTGCTCGAAGGCCTCAACATCATCGGCATGCGGCGCCGCCAGTTCACCAAGTCGCGGCTGGCGACGGTGCGCGCGTTCTATCAAAAGCTGTTCCACGGCCCCGGCATCTTTGCCGAGCGGCTGGCCTCGGTGCAGCCGCTGGCGGCAGAGGATCCCGCGATCGCTGAAATCCTCGCCTTCATCGAGGGCGGCAAGCTCCGGCCGCTCTGCCTTCCAGCCAACACTGATTGAGCATGGAATGGCCGCCAGCATGACGTCAGCGGCTCCCTCGCTTTCCTCGCCGGTCGGCGTCATCGCCGGCGGCGGCGCCATGCCGTTCGCGGTCGCGGAGTCCCTGACCTCGCGCGGCATCACGCCGGTGTTGTTCGCGCTGCGCGGCGCCTGCGATCCCGCGCGCGCGCAGCGCTTTCGTCATCGCTGGATCTCGGTCGGCCAGCTCGGGCGGGCGACCCGGCTATTCCGCGATGAAGGCTGCCGCGACCTGATCTTCATCGGCACGCTGGTGCGTCCCGCGCTGTCGGAGATCCGGCTCGACTGGGGCACGCTGCGCCTGCTCGGCCATGTCGTGCGCGCCTTTCGCGGCGGCGACGATCATTTGCTGTCGAGTGTCGGCCGCATTCTCGAGCAGCAGGGATTCCGCATGGTCGGAATCAAGGATGTCGCGCCCGATCTCCTGATGCCCGAGGGCGCCGTGACGCGCGCGACGCCGGACAGTGCCGCGCTCGCCGACATCGCGCGCGGCCGCGGCGTGCTCGACGCGCTCGGCCCGTTCGACATCGGTCAAGCGGCGGTGGTGATCGACGGGCACGTGGTTGCGGTCGAGGATATCGAAGGCACCGACGGGTTGCTGGCGCGGGTGGCGCGGCTGCGCACCGAGGGCCGGATTCGCGCCAAGGCCGGCCGCGGGGTGCTGGTGAAGGCGCCGAAGAACAGCCAGGACCTGCGCTTCGATCTGCCGACCATCGGTCCGCGGACGGTTGAGGGCGCGGCCGCGGCCGGCATCGCCGGCATCGCCGTGATCGCCGGCAACACGCTGGCCGCCGAACCGCAGGCCTTGATCGAGGCCGCCGACGCCAGGGGGCTCTTTGTCATCGGACTGGCGGGCTGATGCAGGCGCGCCCTCCCAGCACGCCCCGCAAGATCTTCCTCATCGCGACCGAGGAATCCGGCGATCGGCTCGGCGCGGCGCTGATGAAGGTGCTGCGCCAGCGTCTCGGCGATGGCGTGCAATTTTCCGGCGTCGGCGGCCTGGCGATGACAAGCGAGGGTATCACGCCGCTGTTTCCGATCGAGGAACTCTCGATCATGGGCTTTGCCGCCGTCGTGAAGCAATTGCCGAAGATATTGCGATTGATCCGCCGCACCGCCGATGCGGTGCTCGCTGATGCGCCCAATATGCTCGTCATCATCGACAGCCCGGACTTCACCCACCGCGTCGCCCGTCGCGTCCGCGCCCGCAACCCTGATATCCCGATCGTCGACTACGTCTCGCCGTCGGTGTGGGCGTGGCGGCCGGGCAGGGCGCACGCGATGCGGAGCTACGTCGATCACGTGCTCGCGCTGCTGCCCTTCGAGCCCGAGGAATATCGCAAGCTGCAGGGACCACCATGCAGCTATGTCGGCCATCCCCTGACCGAGCAATTCGCCTCACTGCGGCCGAACGCGGAGGAGCAGAAGCGCCGCGACGCCGAGCCGCCGGTCCTGCTGGTGCTACCGGGCAGCCGCCGCAGCGAGATCAGGCATCATCTGGCGCTGTTCGGCGCGGCGCTCGGTCAGCTCGGCAAGCAAAAATCGTTCGAGCTCGTGCTTCCCACCATGCCGCATCTCGAGGCAATGGTGCGCGAAGGCATCGCGTCGTGGCCGGTCGTGCCGCGGCTCGCGGTCGGTGAGACAGAGAAGCGCGCCGCATTCCGCGTGGCGCGCGCCGCGCTCGCCAAGTCGGGCACCGTGACGCTCGAGCTCGCGCTGTCGGGCATTCCGATGGTGACGGCCTATCGCGTCGGCGCCGCCGAAGCGTTCATCCTGCGCCGTGCGATCCGGGTGTCGTCGGTGATCCTCGCCAATCTCGTGATCGGCAGCGAGATCATCCCGGAATTCCTGCAGGAGGACTGCACGCCGGAGAAGCTCGCGCAGGCGCTGGGCGAGGTGCTCGCGGACACGCCCGAGCGTCTGCGTCAGCTCGTGGCGTTCGCGACGATGGATGCGAAGATGTCGGCCGGCGATCAGCCGCCGAGCGTCCGGGCGGCGGACATCGTGCTGGCGACGATGAACGGGCGGTCGGGCTAATCATCGACAACGAGCTTGCCTGCGGCGGCATCCCGCCGAAGCGGTTCCGCTTGCATTGTACGTGCCGGCTGCCACGCCTCGATGCGCTGGCGACCGAAGTTGCGCGGGGCAAACGAAATCGGCGCCATCGGGGATGATGGCGCCGTCTCGGATTCTCTTGAGGATGAAGCTTGCTTGCGAGCTTACTTGCGCTTGTCGATCGTCACATAGTCGCGGCGCGCCACGCCGGTGTAGAGCTGGCGCGGACGGCCGATCTTCTGCTGCGGATCCTCGATCATCTCGCTCCACTGGCTGATCCAGCCGACGGTGCGGGCGACTGCGAACAGCACGGTGAACATCGAGGTCGGGAAGCCCATCGCCTTCAGCGTGATGCCCGAATAGAAGTCGACGTTCGGGTAGAGCTTGCGGTCGATGAAATAGGGATCGCTGAGCGCGATCTTCTCGAGCTCGAGCGCGACCTTCAGCATCGGGTCGTCGCCATGGCCGGTCTCGGCCAGCACCGCGTGACACATCTTCTGCATGATCTTGGCGCGCGGATCATAGTTCTTGTAGACGCGGTGACCGAAGCCCATCAGGCGGACTTCGCTGTTCTTGTCCTTCACCTTGGCGATGAACTCGGGAATCTTGTCGACCGATCCGATCGAGGACAACATGGCGAGCGCCGCTTCGTTGGCGCCGCCATGGGCCGGGCCCCACAGGCAGGCGATGCCGGCCGCGATGCAGGCAAACGGGTTGGCGCCGGAAGAGCCGGCGATACGCACCGTCGAGGTCGACGCGTTCTGCTCGTGATCGGCATGCAGGATGAAGATCTTGTCGAGCGCGTCGGCGAGCACCGGGTTGATCTTGTATTCCTCGCAAGGTACGCCGAAGCACATCTGCAGGAAGTTCTCGGCGAAGGACAGCGAGTTCTTCGGATACATGAAGGGCTGGCCGATGGTGTACTTGTAGGCCATCGCTGCCAGCGTCGGCACCTTCGCAATCATCCGCATCGAGGCGATCATGCGCTGCCGCGGATCGTTGATGTCGGTGGAGTCGTGGTAGAACGCGGCGAGTGCGCCGACGGCGGCAACCATGATCGCCATCGGATGGGCGTCGCGGCGGAAGCCCTGGAAAAAGCGGGCCATCTGCTCATGCACCATCGTGTGATGGATCACGCGATGGTCGAAATCCTTCTTCTGCGCCGGGGTCGGAAGCTCCCCGTAGAGCAGCAAATAGCAGGTTTCGAGGAAGTCGCCGTGTTCGGCGAGTTGCTCGATCGGATAGCCACGGTATTCGAGGATACCGGCGTCGCCGTCGATATAGGTGATCTTCGACTGGCAGCTGCCGGTCGAGGTGAAGCCGGGGTCGTAGGTGAACACCCCGGCCTGGCCGTAGAGCTTGCCGATGTCGATGACATCAGGCCCAACCGTGCCGCTCAGGATCGGGAAATCGTAATTCTTGTTGCCGATGGTGAGTGTGGCTGTCTTGCTGGATTTTGCGTCCATCGCGATATCCCCGATGAATTCGTTGCGAAAACCGACCTTGCCCAGTCGCTAATTTGCGGCCCGTGGCGGGGCGGAACGGCTTGTGAAGAAAGCGTCGGGGGATGGGTAGCTCATTGCAATGTGCGCTGCAAGATGGACCCTGGAGGGGGTCCATGCAGGATTACGCCGCCTGATCGGCGAGACGGGCAAGGCACTCCTGGCGTCCCAGCACGGCCAGCACGTCGAATATGCCGGGCGACGTTGTCCGTCCCGTCAGCGCCACCCGCAGCGGCTGGGCGACGGCGCCGAGTTTCAGGTTGTTCTGCTCGGCGAAATTCCGCATGGCGGTCTCGGTGGTTTCCGCCGTCCAGTCGTTCACGACTTCCAGCGCGGTGCGCAGCCGGCCGATCAGCGCGCGCGTTTCCGGCGTCAGCAGCGCCGTCGCCTTCGGATCGAGCTCAAGCGGACGATCGGCGAAGATGAAGTAGGCGCCGGAGATCAGCTCGATCAGCGTCTTGGCGCGCTCCTTCAGGCTCGGCATCGCCCGCAGCAATTGCGCGCGGGTGGTGTCGTTGAGCTTGGCCTTCAGCGCGGCGCCGTCAGGAACATAATCCAGCACGCTCTCGAACTGGGTCACGAGGGATTGATCGTCGCTCTGGCGGATATAGTGACCGTTGAGGTTTTCCAGCTTGGCGAAATCGAACCGCGCAGCCGAGCGGCCGATCCCCGAGAGGTCGAACGCGTCGATCATCTCCTGGGTCGAGAATATCTCCTGATCGCCATGGCTCCAGCCGAGCCGCACGAGGTAGTTGCGCAAGGCGGCCGGCAGATAGCCCAGCGCGCGATAGGCATCGACGCCGAGCGCGCCATGGCGCTTCGACAGTTTCGAGCCGTCGGGGCCGTGGATCAGCGGGATGTGGGACATGCTCGGCAGCTCCCACTCCAGCGCGTCGTAGATCTGCTTCTGACGGGCGGCGTTGATCAGGTGGTCGTCGCCGCGGATGATATGGGTAACGCCCATATCGTGGTCGTCGACCACGACCGCGAGCATGTAGGTCGGGGTGCCGTCGCCGCGCAGCAGGACGAGGTCGTCGAGGTTCTCATTCTGCCAGACCACGCGGCCCTGGACCTGATCCTCGATCACGGTCTCGCCGGTCTGCGGCGCCTTGAGGCGGATGGTCGGCTTGATGCCCGCCGGGGCCGTCGCCGGATCGCGGTCGCGCCACATGCCGTCATAGAGGCGGGTGCGTCCCTCGGCGCGGGCCTTCTCGCGCATCGCGGTGAGCTCTTCCGGCGAGGCATAGCAATAATAGGCACGCCCGGCGGCGAGCAGGCTTTCGGCGACCTCGCGATGGCGGGCGGCGCGGCTGAACTGGTAGATGACGTCGCCGTCCCAATCGAGCTCCAGCCACTTCAGGCCGTCCAGGATGGCGTCGATCGCCTCCTTGGTGGAGCGTTCACGGTCGGTGTCCTCGATCCGGAGCAGCATCTTGCCGCCGAGCTTCCTGGCGTAGAGCCAGTTGAATAGCGCGGTGCGGGCGCCTCCGATGTGGAGGAAGCCGGTCGGTGAGGGGGCGAAGCGGGTAACGACGGAATTGGTCATGATCAAGCGAGACGTATGCGGGAACGGCGGTGGTGTATAGCAGGAACCGGACATAACTAAAGCTTTGGTTGACGTTTTGCCCGCCAGACCAGGCTCCAAACTAGGCTTGGCCCGACCGCGCGAATTTGGCAGAAGGTTGAGCTGACTCCTCCAGGGAACCCTTTGATGACGACTGATACGGCGACGGCAGAGGCAGGGCGCGACTTCATCCGCGACATCGTCCAGGCCGATCTCTCCTCCCACAAGCACAACCGGATCGTGACCCGTTTTCCGCCGGAGCCGAACGGCTACCTGCATATCGGCCACGCCAAGTCGATCGCCCTGAATTTCGGCATCGCCCAGGAGTTCGGCGGCCAGTGCAATTTGCGCTTCGACGACACCAACCCGACCAAGGAGGAGCAGGAGTACATCGACTCCATCCAGGCCGACGTCCATTGGCTCGGCTACGATTGGGGAACCAACCTCTTCTTTGCGTCTGATTATTTCGAGCGCCTGTACGATTGGGCCGAGGGCCTGATCAAGGCCGGCCACGCCTATGTCGACGATCAGTCGCAGGAGGAGATCCGGCTGTCCCGCGGCACGCTGACCGAGCCCGGCAAGAACTCGCCGTTCCGCGACCGTTCGGTCGAGGAGAACCTCGACCTGTTCCGCCGCATGAAGGCCGGCGAGTTCTCGAACGGCGCCCGTGTGCTGCGCGCAAAAATCGATATGGCGGCCGGCAACATCAACCTGCGCGATCCCGTGCTGTACCGCATCCTGCACGCCCACCATCCGCGCACCGGCGATAAATGGTCGATCTATCCGAGCTATGATTACGCGCACGGCCAGTCCGACGCGATCGAGGGCATCACCCATTCGATCTGCACGCTGGAGTTCGAGGATCACCGGCCGCTCTACGAGTGGCTGCTCGACAAGCTGCCGGTGCCGTCGAAGCCGCGGCAGTATGAAATGGCGCGGCTCAATTTGACCTACACGCTGCTGTCCAAGCGCGTGCTGACCCAGCTGGTTCGCGACGGTCACGTCTCGGGCTGGGACGATCCGCGCATGCCGACGATTGCCGGCCTGAAGCGGCGCGGCGTGCCGCCGGCTGCGGTGCGCGAATTCATCAAGCGCATCGGGGTTGCCAAGGCCAACAGCGTGGTCGATGTCGGCATGCTCGAGTTCTGCATCCGCGAGGAGCTGAACCGCACCGCGCTGCGCCGCATGGCGGTGCTGCGGCCGCTCAAGGTCGTGATCGAGAACTATCCGGAAGGGCAGGTCGAGGAGATCGAGGCGATCAACCATCCCGACAATCCGGAGGCCGGCACCCGCAAGATCGCGTTCGGCCGCGAGCTCTATATCGAGCGCGACGACTTCATGGAGAACCCGCCGAAGAAGTTCTTCCGCCTCTCGCCCGGCAACGAGGTGCGGCTGCGCTATGCCTACTTCATCAAGTGCACCGGCGCGGTGAAGGACGACGCCGGCGAGATCGTCGAGCTGCGCGCGACGTACGATCCCGCGACCAAGGGCGGCAATGCGCCCGACGGCCGCAAGGTCAAGGCGACGATGCACTGGCTGCCGGCGGCGCAGTCGAAGCCGGCGGAGATCCGCATCTACAATCAGCTGTTCGCCAACCCGAGCCCGAATGCGGCCGATTTCGCTGCCGATCTCAATCCGCAGTCGCTGGAAGTGCTGACCGGCGCGCGGGTCGAGCCTGCGATCGCCGAGAGCAATTCACCCGACGTGATGCAGTTCGAGCGGCAGGGCTATTTCGTGCGCGATCCGGATTCGTCGCCGGACAAGCTCGTGTTCAACCGCACCATCGGCCTGCGCGACACCTTTGCCAAGGAAGTCGGCGGCAAGGGTTAGCGCGGTCCAGCGCAAAGCAAGTAGGGGGAGGCGATCGATGCCTGATGAAGCCGACGATATCGCCTCCGCCGTCATCGCAAGATGGTCCGCAGGCTTCAGCAAGCTCGATGCGGACGCGCTTGCTGCGCTCTATTCGCAGCACGCGTTCTTCTTCGGCTCTAACCCGACGCTCTATCGCGGCCGCGACGGCGTGAAGGCGTATTTCAACGGCCTGCCGCGCTGGAATACACCGCGCGTCCAGTTCAGCGAGGTCAGGACCGAGCGGGTGAACGACGGCCTTGTCAACATGGCCGCTATCGCGTCCTTCTTCCTTGACGGAGATGCGCCCTCGCTCGCCGTCAAGATCACCTGGGTGATCGCGCGCGAGGACGGCGACTGGAAGATCTCCTGCCACCACGTCTCGTCGCAGACGCCATTGATCTAAGCTTCGCGCTGGATCGTGACACAAAGGTCGAGGGCCGGCGGGCGCTCGTAGTCAGGGAGAGTGCATAGGCGGTGCGTGGGGCCGAGCGTCGTGCGCCTCGCGGCTCCCGCTCGTCCAAGCGATCTTGCACCCAACTTGCAGGCTATCCGGATCTCGCTGCATGGCGAGGAGGGACCAAGGTCGTAGGCCGCGGGGAGCGCTTTCCGGGTGTTGGGCCGCCCCGACTGGACGGGCGACTCCGGTATCCCACGCCGTTGTGGCGGGAGGCGAGCCCCTGATTGAGCACTCGGTTGGTCCGCACAGAGCGTGCGGTCGCCGCTAGATGTCGTAGTACAAATGGAACTCGTAGGGATGAGGTCGCAATCTGATGGGATCGACCTCCTTCTTCCGTTTATAGTCGAGCCAGGTTTCGATCACGTCCGCGGTGAAGACATCGCTGCGCAGCAGGAACGCGTGATCGCGTTCGAGCGCATCCAGCGCCTGGTCCAGTGACCCGGGCGTTGACTTGACCTCCCTGGCCTCGGCGGGCGGCAGGTCGTAGAGGTTCTTGTCGATCGGGCTGCCCGGGTCGATCTTGTTGTTGATGCCGTCGAGACCTGCCATCAGCATCGCGGCAAACGCCAGATAGGGATTGCAGGAGGGATCCGGCGAGCGAAATTCGACGCGCTTGGCCTTCGGGTTCGGCGAATACATCGGAATGCGGCAGCAGGCCGATCGGTTGCGTTGGGAATAGACCAGATTGATCGGAGCCTCATAGCCCGGCACCAGACGTCGATAGGAGTTGGTGGTCGGGGCGCAAAGCCCGCACAATGCCCAGGCATGGGTCAACAGGCCGCCGATATAGTGGCGGGCGAGCTGGCTCAGTTCGGCATAGTCGCCCCTGTCGTAGAACAGGTTGGTCTCGCCCTTCCACAGCGACTGATGAACATGCATTCCAGACGCGTTGTCCTCGAACAACGGTTTTGGCATGAACGTTGCGGTCATGCCGTTCTGGCGGGCGGTGTTCTTCACCACGTATTTGTAGATCATCAGATTGTCCGCCATGCGCGTGAGCGTGGTGAAGCGCATGTCGATTTCGTTCTGCCCACCGGTCGCGACTTCATGGTGATGGGCTTCGATCTGGATGCCGAGCTGCTCCATGGTCAACACCATTTCGGTGCGGAGCGCCTGCATGCTGTCCGTCGGGGGTACCGGAAAGTATCCCTCTTTAGGGCGCGGCTTGTGTGCCAGATTGGGCGCTTCCTCCGAGCCGGTGTTCCAGCTGCCCTCATCGGAATCGATTTCGTGAAAAGCGTAATTGATGCCCTGTCCGTAGCGCACGCTGTCGAACACGAAGAATTCCGCCTCCGGACCGAAGTAGCTGATATCGGCGTGGCCCGTGGCCTTCAGGTGGGTTTCGGCTTTCTGGGCGATGTAGCGGGCATCACGGCTATAGGATTGACCGGTCACGGGGTCGCGGATGTTGCAGATCAATACCAGGGTGGATGCAGGGGAATACGGGTCGAGGAAAGCCGTGGTCGGGTCCGGGACGACCAGCATGTCGCTTTCATGGATTTCCTGAAAGCCGCGGATCGATGAACCGTCGAATCCGATCCCTTCGCTGAGGGCGTCGATGCTCGCCGCGCTCGGCGGGACCGAAAAATGTTGCCATAGCCCCGGCAAATCGGTGAAGCGCAGATCGATCATCTGCACTTTCTCGTCGTTGATCGCCTTCACGAGATCTTCGGCTGTTGCGCACGTCGGAAACATGGCTTCACTCCTGTTATGGAGAGCCGCGTCGTTGAAATTGTGCTGCCGTTCAGTCGCCACAAGGCGGCTTGAGACGGATCCTGCTCCACGTTCTGCGCTGCGCGCTGGCGGCCTCAGCTTTGGTGCGGCCCGCGCATCAGCTTCATGGCGTCTTCGATATGCCGCCAGGTTCTGGCCAGCTCGGCCTCGCCTTTTGCTTCGAGCTCGATGGCGTTTTGGGCAGCTTCCGCAATGGCCCTGACGCCATGTGCCTCAAGCAATTGCCGCGCATAGTCGTGGATTTCGGTTTCTCGCATGGCGTCATACTCCTCTCGTCCTGAGCGCAACCGTGGGACACCGGTCGGGCCGCGAACCGCAGACGTTGACACCTGGTCAAGCGCAGACAGTGTGCATCCTGATGCCGCGCGATTGCAAGAGCGCTTTCCCGCCCGGAGGGACGTGGCTTTGCGGATCAGCAGCGGCAACACATCGCAGGTCGGATAGATGCTTTTTTGTCCCCGCCGCACCATGTCTTCGGAAGAAGGAGGTGAGGATTATGCGCATTCAACACTGGCAGGATGCTGCCAGCCTGTTGGTGGGCGTCTGGTTGGTCGCGTCGCCGTTTGCACTGGGCTTCTCCGGGGCAGCTCTCTGGATCTCCATCGCGCTCGGATTGGGCGTCGTGCTGTTTGCCGTGGAGGCATTCATCATTCCGTCCTATCTGGAGGAATGGGGCGAGATGCTGATGGGCTTGGCTCTGGTGTTGGCACCCTGGACGTTCAGCTACGAACAGGGATCGGTCACGACGAGCAGCGTGCTCGCCGGCATCGTGGTGATCGTGCTCGCTTGCTGGGAGCTGGCGATGGATCGTGATTTCGCCACCTGGTGGCACGATCGCTGGCATCACCGAGTTGGCTGAGCGGAAGCCGACTGAAACGTTGGCCTGACCGCTACTGGCGGCCGGGGAGGTTGGAATTGCGTGGAGCATATCCCCTCCGGGCCGCGTCGACGTAACACGGATGCAGGCTCTGCAGAGAAATCACGCCAGAGACGGCGAGTACGGGACGATTCAGAACTATCGTCCGCACTTGCTGGAAGGCGGCCATAACTTTTGCTGCAGGGGTAGAGGGTTTTCGAGCGAAATGGATACCGGTTCGCGTAAAGAAAACGCGTCAAAAACAAGATTCTAGAGCCCCGTTCCGATTCCATCGGAACGGGAAATGCTCTAGTCGCCCCTCAGCAGGGTCGCTCCGTCACGACGCGACTCTCTCCTCGATCTGCTCCCAAATTCTGGTCTTGCGTGTCTCCGGCATGATGAAGAGGGCGATCACGAAGCACACCGCGGGAACGACAATCGGGTAGATCAGCGCGTAGCCGATGCTGCCGGTCGCTGCGAAGGCAGCTGATGTGATGAACGGCACCAATCCGCCGCCCCAACCATTGCCGATATGATACGGCACCGAGACCGAGGTGTACCTGATCCTCGCCGGGAAGAACTCCGCCAGGAACGCGCCGACCGGCCCGTACACCATCCCGACGTAGCAGACGAGGATGAAGATGATGAAGACGGCGACCGGATAGTTGATGTGCCCCGGCTGCGTGACCATGCCGAGCCACAGATACAGCGGATAGTAGGTGATCGCGGCAAGCAGCATTCCGCCGAGGATCACGGATTTGCGGCCGATGTGATCCGACAACCAGCCAAAGAAGATCAGGCTCGGCGTTGCGATCAGCAGTGCGGTTCCCACGATGTAGGCCGAGGTAATCGCATCGACCTTGGAGACCTGCTGCAGGAAGTACAGTGCCCAGAATTGACCGCTGTACCAGACCACGCCCTGTCCGATCAGGACGACGATGGCGATCAAGATGTACTTGATGTTGGCGCTGAGGAAAGCTTCCCGCCAGGGATTCCTGGTCATCTGTCCGCGCGCCTTGATCTCCTGGAAAATCGGCGTCTCCTGGAGCTGGAGGCGGATGTAGATGGCGATGGCCACCAGCAGGAACGAGACCAGGAACGGAACGCGCCACGCCCATTCGTCAAAGGCCTGATTGCCGGCCCATGTCCGGGTCAGAACGATCACGGCCAGCGACACCACGATCCCGAGCGTCGGCGAGGTTTGTAGCCAGCCCGTGTAGTAGCCGCGGCTGTCGTCCGGAACATGCTCGGCGACGTAGGTGATGGCGCCACCATATTCGCCGCCCAAGCATAGACCCTGGATCATCCGCAAGCCGAATAGAAGGAATGCGGCCGTCAGGCCGATCGACTCATAAGTTGGGATCAGTCCGATCGCTCCCGTTCCAAGGCCCATTCCGGTCAGCGTAATGAGGAATGTATATTTGCGGCCGACCCGATCGCCCATCCATCCGAACAGGAAGGCCCCCAGCGGACGGATCAGGAATCCCGCAGTGAACAGCGCGATCGTGCTCAGCAGGGCTGCGACGGGGTGGGATTGCTCAAAGAACTTGACCGACAGAACTGCGGCCAGGCTGCCAAAGATATAGAAGTCGTACCATTCAATGATGTTTCCCACTGACGCAGCGACAATCACGCGACGAAAATCGCTAGGTACTTGAATTGTCATGTGCTGCTCCTATCAAATGCAAACGCTACTCCTCGCGTTTTTTCAGCGATTGATCCGCTCGCGGAGTGCGCGTGGTGCGCGGCGTTACAGGCGAGATTTGCGAGTTCGTCCGCAACGCCTGGTCTCAGGGGAGTTGTGAGCCACCTGAGAGGAGCTCCAGCGGCCTTCAGGTGCCGCGAGCTATCACTGCCTTATCCCTGGCTGTCCGGGAGTGAAGGCATCAGGGCAGTTTAATCCCAATGGGATCGGTACCTAATGAGACTTTCGGCTCGATCGGTTTGACGCAGGCGGCAGCTGTGGCCCGGCGCGGGGTAGGCGAGGTGCAGGACGATCCAGGTATCCGGCCTTGCCGGTCCGTATTCTGCATCCGTTCCGCTAGCGGCGAGGTCACAGCTTCCGGTAGTTTCGCGTCCCGGCAGGGATCGCAAGCGGAATGGCGGAGCAGGGCACGACGCCGGGCGGCAAACGCGGCTACGCGGGGACGTGGCCGCCGCGTGCGGCTGCGCCCGTCGGCGGCTATGTCCCGGCGCGCGCCAGCATCTGGCAGCCTTTCATCGAGACGTTGCAGCAATGGGCGCGCGCGGAGGCGGGCGCCGGCCGGCTTTTGCCATGGGTGCCGGTGGCGTTCGGCACCGGCATCGCCTTCTATTTCGCGGCCGAGCACGAGCCGGTGCTGTCGGTCGCGGCCGGCGTCGCAATTGCGCTCTGCCTGCTGGCGCTGTTGCTGCGGCGGCGCCGCGTGTTTCCCGCCATCGTGATGCTGGCTGCGGTCGCGGCGGGCTTTGCGACAGCGACGTGGAAGACGGCGCGAATTGGCCACACGGTGCTGGCGCGGCCGATGTTCTCGGTGGCGCTGACCGGCTTCGTCGAGACGCGCGACATCCGCGAGAAGACCGATCGCTTCGTGCTGCGCGTGGTCTCGATGGAGAGCCCGCGCGACATGACGAAGCTCGAGCGCGTCAGGCTCTCGGTGAAGAAGGGCACCGCGCCCGATGTCGGCAGCTTCGTCGAATTGAAGGCGCGGCTGATGCCGCCGCTCGGGCCGCAGCGTCCGGGCTCCTATGATTTCGGCCGCGACCTCTATTTCCAGAGCATCGGCGCCTCCGGCTTCGTGATGGGCGCGGTCAAGACCAGGGAACCACCGGCAGCCGGCGGCTTGGCGCTGCGCTATGCCGCCTTCATGCAGGGCCTGCGTGACGCCATCGACGCGCGCATCCGCACCACGCTCGACGGCGATCAGCGCGCGATCGCAACCGCGCTGCTGACCGGCCGGCGCGACGCGATCTCGACGCCGGTCAACGATGCGATGTTCATCTCGGGGCTCGGCCATGTGCTGTCGATCTCCGGCTACCACATGGCCGTGGTCGCGGGCGTGGTGTTCTTCGCGGTGCGCGCGCTGCTCGCGCTGTTTCCTGCGCTGACGGCGGGGCATCCGATCAAGAAATGGGCCGCGGCGGCCGCGCTCGTCGCCGCGGCGTTCTATCTCTTGCTGTCGGGGGCGGAGGTCGCAACGCAGCGATCGTTCTTCATGACGGCCGTGGTGCTGATCGCGGTGATGGTCGACCGCCGCGCGATCACCTTCCGCACGCTGGCGGTGGCGGCGCTGATCGTGCTCGCGATCGCGCCGGAGGCGCTGGTGCATCCGAGCTTCCAGATGTCGTTTGCCGCGACGCTCGGGCTGGTGGCGCTGGTGCAGATCGGGCTGCCGAACCTGTTGGCCTCGCCCGACCATTCGGCGACCGCGCGGGTTGCGTTGTGGGGCGGCCGTGAGCTCACGATGCTGATGCTGGCCTCGCTGGTGGCGGGGCTGGCGACGACACCCTACGCCGCGTTCCATTTCCATCGCGTGACGCCCTACGGGCTGCTCGCCAACCTCGCGGCGATGCCGGTGGTGTCGGCGATCGTTATGCCGGCGGGCCTGCTCGGCCTCCTCGCCATGCCGTTCGGCTTTGATGGCGTGTTCTGGGCGATCATGGGCTTTGGCATCGACTGGATGATTTTGGTGACGCAATGGGTCGCCGCGCTGCCTGGCGCGGTCGGGCGGATGGCGGCGTTCGGCATCGGGCCGCTGATCGTCGCAAGCGCGGGCATCATCCTGCTTGGGCTGTTGCGCACGCCGCTGCGCTGGTCCGGCGCGGTGCTGCTGGTGGTGGCCACAGTCTGGGCGCTGAGGGCCCCTCTGCCGGACGTGCTGATTTCTGCCGACGGCCGCAACGTCGCGGTGCGCGGCGGCGACGGGCGGCTGCATCTGATGCATAGCGCGAAGGATGCATTCCTGGTCAAGGAATGGCTGGCGGCGGATGCCGATGCGCGGACCGCCGTCGATGCGTCGCTCGGCGAGGGCGTCTCCTGCGATCCGAGCGGCTGCGTCACCCAGGGCCCGGGCGGCGCCTTCGTCGCGCTGGCGATGCGGCCGGAGGCGCTGGCCGACGATTGCGAGCGGGCGGCGCTGATCGTCACCGCGCGGCCGGCGCCGCAGGGTTGCGCGGCCTCGGTGATCGATGCCGAGCGGCTGCGGAGCCACGGTGCGCTGGTGCTGCGGCGGACCAGCGCCGGCTACGCCATTGACGCGGTGAAGCCCGGCGGCATCGACCGGCCGTGGTCGCCGGCGGTTCCCGGTGACGGTGAGAGCGAGACGGTCCTCCGCACACCCGCCGCCGCGCCGCGGCGCGCAGTCGATGCGACCCCGGCCGAGACCGACCTGCAGGGCGACGACTAGAGTTTTGGTTCTGATTTAATCAGAACCAAAACTCTAGTTTCTTGTTTTCACGCGTTTTCTTCACGCGAACCGGTGTCCACTTCGCTCGAAAACGCTTCAGCCGTTGCCGGGCGAGGGGCCGGTCGGCAGCTCGAACAGGCCGAGATGGTACTCGTCGGAATCGGGGCCGGCGTCGGGCTTCTTGACCAGGGTGAAGACGGCCTCGGGAAACTGCTCCCAGACCTTGAGATCATCGGCCGTCACTGTCAGCCAGCCGAACCGGAACATGTAGCGGCCCGGCTCGGTGACGCGTCCAGCCTTTTGCCATGTGACCTTGTCGACCACTGCGCAGGTTTCCGTGAGTGCACGTCCTCCGTACGCGATGATGCGCCAAGGCGCTCGCCGACGCAAATCTCCTGCTGCGCCCCGGAAGCGGAAATCCGGGGTCGCTCGAAATCGCCTAAGGTCATCCGCCGCCGAATGGCTCATTCCGCGGCGACGATGCGCTCAACCCAAAAACAGCGACGCGAATGCGGAGGGCCGCCGCTCCACAACCTTCGGCTTGTGCTCGACCGGCGGATGCAGTGCCGGCAATTGCAGCACGCTGACGCGCTGTCCCTCGACGAGCTGGGTCACCAGAACGTGGCTGCCGTCGGGGAATTCGACCGCGTCATGATGGCGATCGGGCACGTCGGGCTCGACTTCGTTGAACACGCCGACGCGGAAATTCATCGTCTTGGTCCAGATCCAGCGGCTGTCGTAGCGAACGTTCTCGGCGAAAGCGAGCTCGGTGCCCGGCAGCATGCAGACCGCGACAGTGGGATCGTTCTCCGAAGCAAAGCCGCGGGTCGACGTGCCGCGGAAAGTCGTGGTGATCAGCGTCTCTCCGACAATGGCGGGGCGCGATGCCACGGCGTGCAGACTATAGTCACACATCGGATGGCTCCTCTTTTCGAGGTAGCGACCCGTGCCTCTCCTTGAGGCGCAGGCCTCTACCAGAGTGGACGATAGCAAACGAGTGTCTGCTCGTTTCTGGGCGATTGTACGACTGGCCGTCGAACGCCTCAATCACAAACGCGCTACACTGCGCGAGAGGTATCAGGGCGCATCCTAGGTGGTCCGCACGTCGCACTATCTTCCAAGGAACGATCCGATCTGTTGCTCGTTCCCGGATCGGGATGACTTTTCTTCGAATCGTCATCCCGCTCCATATGTCTGTTCGAGCATGATCTTTTCGGAAAACCGCTCCGCACTTTTCCGGATCATGCTCCGCCGCCGTCAGTATTTGCGATACAGCCCGATCAGCTTGCCCTGGATGCGGACCCGGTTCGGCGGCAGGATGCGCACTTCATAGGCAGTGTTGGCCGGCTCGAGCGCGATCGATGCACCGCGGCGGCGGAAGCGCTTCAGGGTGGCTTCCTCCTCGTCGATCAGCGCCACCACGATGTCGCCGGTGTTGGCGACGTCGTTGCGCTGGATCAGCGCCATGTCGCCGTCGAGGATGCCGGCGTCGACCATGGAATCGCCGCGCACTTCCAGCGCATAGTGCTCGCCGGAGCCGAGCATGTCGGGCGGCACGCTGATGGTGTGGCTGCGGGTCTGCAGCGCCTCGATCGGCGTACCGGCCGCGATCCGGCCCATCACGGGGACGGCGACCGGACGGTTGCCGTCGTCCTCGGCGATCGGCGGCGTGCTGCTGCGCTTGCCGAGGGTGCCTTCGATGACGCTCGGCGTGAAGCCGCGGCGGCCATTGCCGCCGCCGGCCGACAGTTCGGGCAGCTTGATGACCTCGATGGCGCGGGCGCGGTTGGGCAGGCGGCGGATGAAGCCGCGCTCCTCCAGCGCAGTGATCAGGCGGTGGATACCGGACTTCGAGCGCAGGTCGAGCGCATCCTTCATCTCGTCGAAGGAGGGCGGCACGCCGGCCTCCTTCAGACGTTCATTGATGAAACGCAGAAGTTCGAACTGTTTGCGCGTGAGCATCTCGAGCATTCCCCCGGTTGATAGCGTCGTTCGATTCCGAGACTCTTCAGGTGGGGCCTTTCAGACGGGGCCTGATCTCGGGAGCGCAATGCTCCCTGGCGGCTTCCCGATTGTAGACACCAGTACTCGAAACAAATCATGAACGGACACTATATGTTCGATATGTGTTCCGCAACCACTTAATTTCCGGTGAACGCATCAGGCGGCGCGCAATCGGCAGCCCGCGAAAACCTCAGTCGGGCAGTGTGAGGATCTCGCATTCGCTGCCCTTGGCGGCGCCGGGCGCAAACGGCGGACGTACCAGAAGTGCCCGCGCCGCAGCGAGATTCCCGAGCAGCGAACTATCCTGCTGCATCACCGGCGTGGCGATCAGCGCGCCGTCCTGGCGCTCCTCGAGACGCGCGCGCAGATAGTCCTCGCGCTGGTCGTTGGCGGCGAGGTCGCGGCCGAGCAGGGCGGTCGTGCGGACATGATGGATCGTGTTCCGGCCGCTCAAAGCCCGAATCAACGGCACCAGAAACAGGAAGGCGCAGACATAGGACGACACCGGATTGCCGGGCAGGCCGATCACCCGCATGGCCCCGAGCCGGCCGTGCATCATCGGCTTGCCGGGCCGCATCGCGATCCGCCAGAACGCCATCGCGACGCCCTCTGCCTCCAGCGACTGCTTGACCAGATCGTGGTCGCCGACCGAGGCGCCGCCGGTCGTAATCAGGATGTCGGCGCCGGCCTCCCGCGCCCGGCGGATACCGGCCGTGGTCGCGGCCACCGTGTCGGCGGCCACCCCGAGATCGACGGTCTCGGCGCCTTCGGCGCGCGCCAGCGCACGCAGCGCATAGCCGTTGGAATAGACGATCTGGCCGGGGCCGGGCTGGGAGCCCGGCATCACCAGTTCGTCGCCGGTGGCGAGCACCGCGACCTTCGGGCGGCGGCGCACCGCGAGTTCCGGATAATTCATGGCGGCCGCGAGCGAGAGCGCGCGGTCGGACAGGCGGCTGCCGCCGTTGAGCAGCAGGTCGCCCTCACGGAAGTCGACGCCGGCCGGGCGGATGTGCCGTCCCGGGCTCGCTGCCTCGGTGATCGAGATGTGGTCGCCATCGACCCGGGTGTCTTCCTGGATGATGACGGCATCGGCGCCATGGGGGATGACGCCGCCGGTGAAGATCCGCACCGCTTCGCCGGCACTGAGCGTCCGCTCGAACGGCCGGCCGGCGGCGACTTCGCCGATCACCTTGAGCCGGGACTTGAGATCAGCCGCATCGGCGGCGCGCACCGCGTAGCCGTCCATGGCCGACATCGGCTCCGGCGGCTGGGTGCGGCGCGCCGCGAGGTCGTGCGCCAGCGTGCGATGGTAGGCGGCATCGAGCGCGACCATCTCCCCCGGCAGCGGTTCGGCACCGGCAAGAATGGCGGACAGGGCATCGGCAACCGGCATCAGGGCCACGCGCAAAACTCCTCAAGGCAAATGGTCAAATACCAAGTGCGGTCAGCGCCCTTGCCACGTCATCCGTCGATGTCACGTGGATGGCTTGAAGGCCGCGCGCCCGCGCACCTTCGATATTGGCAGCCAGATCGTCGAAGAACAGGATCCGCGACGCCGGCACGCCGATCGCTTCTATCACATGATCGTAGGCCGCGGCGTCGGGTTTGCGAAGGCCGATGCTCGAGGACAGGAACACGGTCCGGAAGTGGCTGAGCAGCTCGGCATAGGCGACCGAGAAATGCGCGACATGGGCCGGGTTGGTGTTCGAGAAGGCGTAGAGCGGCATTCGTCTGGCGGCGGCCGCGAGCAGGGGGGCGATGCCCGGCATCTCGCCGGTGAAGATCGAATTCCAGCCCTCGAGGAATTGCGCGTCGGTGAGCTCGACGCCGAGCGACTGGCGCAAATTCGCAAAGAACGCCGCGTCGTCGATCCGGCCGATCTCGTGATGCTTGTAACTGTCGTCGACGACGAAACGGCCGGCGAGGTCGGCCGGCGCGCAACCGGCATGCTGTGCCCAGTGCGTGATCGCCTTGTCGAGGCTGATATCGAGCACGACGCGGCCGATATCGAACAGCAGCACGTCGGCGGAGTCGGGGGTGAGTTGCGAGGTCATTGCGTGAAACCATGTACGAAAATTGCGGGCAGGCGGCAATGTCCCCGATTTGTGCGGCAGGCATGCGACCAGGGTGCTGACGTTCATTCCGGCTCGGTCCATTCTTGCGCGGTGTCATCACCCGCGCATGCGGGTGATCCAGTATTCCAGAGACGCCGGTGTGTGAGCCGAGAAGCCGCGGCGTACTGGATCGCCCGGTCGAGCCGGGCGATGACAGCGAGGACGGAGATACAGTTCCGCATTCTCGCGACATGATTTGCCCGAGTCTTACCTGTCGTTTCGCCGCTCTAAAATCAGAGGGCGCAGGGAAAGCCGGGTGCCGATCGCACCCATGGGTCCGGTGCAACAAAAAGCACCGGGGGTAGGACCACAGGTGTAACCGGAGCAATCCGGCTTTCCCTGCGCGATGGGTTACGGCTTACTTCGTGCTCTCCCCGGCGAGACTTGGCTTTTTTGTCACCGCCTTCGCAAGACGCAATTGCGTCTCACAAGGGGACACCGGCCACTAGGGCGTCAGGACCACACGACTTCACCGTCCGCCTCATGCACACTCGTCAGTCGCGCAATCGGCGTCCACCGCATCTCACCGCAACACCCGTGACGATGCGCAGCGCCCCTCGATCGGGTGAGACGGGACAATTCATACACTGAGTTGGGTGTGCCGATAAACAGAAATATTTTTGCGCGAGGGGCTTGCGCCGTCGGGCAACTCAGTGGCAGGGGCACCGGCCTTGGCGCATCAAGCTACTTCGGAGCCGCCCTTTCACATCCTCGAAAGCGCCAGACCGAAATAGGCGATGAGCGCGCCGGTGCTGAGAATGATGACGACGAGCGCTTGCTCGGAGCGTGCCTGTAAGGTTTTCCGGGTCACGGTGATGACGCTCCCTTTTCGAAAATCAATCTGTTCAACCAACGTGGGTCCGTGTCCGTTCCGGCTCCTTCCGAGGAAACTTGTGCCTTGTCCGGGGAACCACCGATGGGAAGACCCTCTCAATTGGGTTGCCATGGGGCCTCGGCCGCTTACCGCGCCTCGACCACGTCGCCGTCTTCCTTCACAAACCGTCCAACCGGAGCGTCCAGAAGGTCGACGACGGCCTCTGACGGCCGGCACAACCGCACACCATTCGGCGTCACCACGATCGGACGATTGATGAGAATGGGATGCGCAAGCATGACATCGAGCAATTCGTCGTCCGTCCATTTCGGCTGGTCGAGAGCGAGCTCCTTGTAAGGCGTTCCCTTTTCGCGCAGCAGGGCGCGCACCGAGATTCCCATCGCGGCAATCAGCTCCTTGAGTGTTTCGCGCGACGGCGGCGTCTTGAGATATTCAATGACGACGGGCTCGGTGCCACTCTGGCGGATCATCGCGAGCGTGTTGCGCGAGGTGCCGCAATCCGGGTTGTGATAAATCGTGACGGTCATGGTCGTGTCTCCGCAATGGCAACGCCGCCGGACAGTTTGGGACGGCCGAGCAGCCAGTTCATCAGCAACATGCCGGCCATCGCGCCGCAGAGCTCGGCGAGAATGAACCCCGGAAGGTCGATGGGCCGAATACCGGCGAACGTGTTGGTGAGGGAGCGTGCGATCGCAACGGCCGGATTGGCGAACGACGTCGATGCCGTGAACCAGTAGGCGGCTGTGATGTAGAGCCCGACCAGCCAGGGAACGGCCGCGCGCTGAAAGCGGATGCCGGCCAGAATGGTGGCGACCAGGCCGAAGGCGGCCACGGCTTCCGCAAACCACTGCGCTCCGCCGGTCCGGACCTTCATCGACAGGTCGATCAAGGGATGAGCGAACATCAGATGCGCCGCCATCGTGCCGACGGCGCCGCCTGCGATCTGCGCTGCGATGTAGAGCACGGCCTCGTTCACCGGCAGCTCGCGCCGGCCGGTAAAGACGAGCGTTACGGCCGGATTGAAATGGGCACCGGAAACCGGACCGAGCACGGTGATCAGGACGACGAGGATCGCCCCTGTCGGCAACGTGTTGCAGAGAAGCGCAAGAGCGACATCCTTGGTCAGGGTTTCGGCCATGATGCCGGATCCGACCACGGTCGCAACGAGAATGCCGGTGCCGAGCGCTTCGGCGGCAAGGCGCCGGGGAAGGTCGAACGTGTCCATCAATTGGCCCTGGGCTCTGGATGAACTGCGCGGCCGGCGAAATCGATCGCGCCTTGCTCAGCCACGCGTTCGCTCCTTTCGCTGCGGAGGACAACAGGGCTGTAAGCTCTCGACAACCGGCGCGCAAATCTCCGGCCGTCCGTCGCAGCAATCGCGCAGCAGGAACACCGCGACGTTGCGAAACTCGTCGAGGTTGGCGCGATAGACGATCGATCGGCTTCGCCTTTCGGAGGTGACCAGGCGTGCGCGGGTGAGGATCGACAAATGCGCCGACAGGGTGTTTTGCGGCACCTCCAGCAGGCGGGCGAGGTCGCCGGCCGCGAGTCCCTCGGGCTCGTGTTTGACGAGCGCCCGAAACGCCTCCAGCCGGGTCGGTTGCGAAAGTGCGGCGAGAGCCAGCACTGCTTCTTCCGATTCCATATATCCAGATTTATGGAAATATCGCATTGAGGTCAAGCGGGATTCCGCCTCAAACGGCTGCATCATATATTTCGAATATTCTAGAAATATCGATTGACGGAGGTCGGGCGAGGACGCATGCTTTGCGGATGAAGATCGACGACGCAGCAGCACGCCTGGAAGCGCTGGGCAATCCGACCCGGCTCAAGATTTACCGAGCCCTTGTCCGCGCCGGCCATGCCGGCATGCCGGTGGGGCGCCTGCAGGAGCGGCTGAAGATTCCGGCGTCGACGCTGTCGCATCACGTCAAGGCACTGGTCTCCGTTGGCCTGATCTCGCAGCTGCGCGAGGGGACCACGCTGGTCTGCCATGCCGAATACGCCACGATGCAAGCCTTGGTGGATTTCCTCGTGGCGGAGTGTTGCGTCGAGGAATCGCAATGCAACGCGGCGCAGACGGCGGCCTGATTTTTTGTCGGGTCATTCCATAATTCCAGAAAGACGGGATGAGCAGATGCCAGCAAAGACGGTCGCGATCATCGGAGCGGGTCCGGTCGGCCTTGCGGCGGCGGCGCATGTGATGGAGCGCGGCATGACGCCGGTGGTGCTGGAGGCGGGAGCCGGGGCCGGCCATGCGGTTCGGCAATGGCAGCATGTTCAGCTGTTCTCGCCTTGGGAATACAATGTGGATCAAGCCGCCGCGCGGCTGCTTGCCGACATCGGCTGGAATCGGCCCGATCCCAAGGTGTACCCGACCGGCGGCGAACTGCTCGATCAGTATCTCATTCCGCTCGCGACCCGGACGCCGCTCAAGGATGTGATCCGGACGTCAAGCCGTGTCACCGCGGTGTCACGTGCCGGGTTTGACAAGGCCAAGACGAAGGACCGCGAAAAGGCGCCGTTCGAAATTCGCTATCAGAACGGCAGAGGTCCGGAGACGCTGCGCGCCGACGCCGTGATCGACAGCTCCGGCACCTGGTCGTCGCCGAACCCGGCTGGTGCAAACGGGCTTGCCGCGATTGGGGAGCGCGAGGCCCAACGGAATATCACCTACGGAATGCCTGACGTGCTCGGCAAGGACCGGGGCCGATATGCGGGCAGGGCGGTTGCCGTGCTGGGGGCCGGGCATTCCGCGATCGGCACGCTGACCGATTTGACGACGCTGGCGGAGCAGGAGCCGGGCACGCACCCGATCTGGCTGCTTCGCGGCACCAACCCTGCAAAGGCCTTTGGTGGCGGCGCGAATGACAAATTGGCCGCCCGGGGCGAATTGGGCGCGCACTTCGCGTCGCTGGTTTCCTCGGGCCGTGTTCAGGTCGAGGCGGGCTTTCCGGTCGCCGCGATCGGCAGCTTGGATGGCCGGCTCCGGATCGCGACATCCGCGGCCTGTTGCGGACGCAGCATCGTTGTCGACGAATTGATCGTCGCCACCGGATTTCGTCCCGACCTGTCGTTCCTCGGCGAGGTCCGTCTGCGCCTCGATCCGGCAATCGAAGCGCCGACGGCGTTGGCGCCCCTGATCGATCCGAACGAGCACTCCTGCGGAACGGTGCGGCCGCATGGTGCGCGCGAACTGGTTCAGGACGATTGGGGCCTCTACCTCGCCGGCATCAAGAGTTACGGCCGTGCGCCGACCTTCCTGATGATCACGGGCTACGAACAGGTGCGCTCGATCGCCGCCGATATCGCGGGAGATCGCGAAGCGGCCGAACGCGTGGAACTGGAACTGCCGGAGACCGGTGTGTGCACGCGCGGGGGTGTCGAAGGCGCTGGCACTGCGGGCGGCTGCTGCGGCGGTCCGGCTCCCGTTGCCGTGGACTCCTGCTGTGCGGATGACGCATCCGCCAAGGCGGCGGGTCGCACCGGTTGTGGCTGTTCCTGATGGACCGCAGTCGACTGACCATCATCGCGTCGCTTGGCACGGCCCAGACATTGGCCTGGGGGTCGAGCTACTATTTGCCCGCGATACTCGCCGACCCGATCGCGCACGACCTCGGGATTTCCAGCAACTGGTTCTTTGCGGCGTTCTCGGCGTCGCTTGTGATCTCCGGGTTGCTCGGCCCGCGGGTCGGCCGCCAGATCGATCGCGTCGGCGGGCGGCAGGTGCTCTGTGCGTCGAACGTTGTCCTCGCTGCCGGGCTCGCTTTGCTCGGCGCGTCCGGATCGGTGTGGACGCTGTCGGCGGCGTGGCTGCTGCTCGGCATCGGCATGGGGCTCGGGCTCTACGACGCGGCATTCGGCACGCTCGGACGCATCTATGGCAGCGATGCGCGCGCCTCGATCACGGGCATCACGCTGATTGCGGGATTCGCCAGCACGGTTGGCTGGCCGCTGAGCTCGCTTGGCCTCGCCACGATCGGCTGGCGGGAGACCTGCTTTGCCTGGGCGATTGCGCATCTCGTCATCGGACTGCCGCTCAATCTGCTGCTGCCGCGCACGCTACGTGCGGTATCTTCGCAAGGCACGCCCGCAAAACCGCATATTCCGATCGACCGGACCATGGTGGTGCTTTCCTTCGCATTCGCCGCCGCCTGGACGGTGACGTCGGCGATGGCCGCGCATCTGCCGCGGATCGTGGAAACCTTCGGAGCGACGCCGGCGCAGGCCGTATTCGCCGGGATGATGATCGGTCCGGCGCAGGTTGGTGCGCGCATTCTCGAGGCGAGCCTGCTCAGTCGATTCCATCCGCTGCTCTCGACGCGACTTGCCTGCATCACCCATCCGATCGGGGCCTGCGTGATCGGCATCTTCGGCGGTGGTGCCGCGGCCGCGTTCGCGCTCCTGCACGGCGCGGGCAACGGCATTCTGACGATTGCGCGGGGAACACTGCCGCTCGCGATCTTCGGATCGGAGAACTATGCCTACCGGCTCGGATTGATCGGGGCACCGTCCCGCATCTGCCAGGCGCTGGCGCCGCTGGCATTCGGGCTCTTGATCGAGCCGATGGGACGGGCGGTGGTCGTGGTGTCGGCAGGGCTCAGCCTGTCGGCACTGATCGCCCTGGCGTTGTTGCCGCGGGCGCGCTCGGAGCCCGCGCCTAAATCCGTGCTCGCGGAGTGACGTTTCGTCCTTAGCCAGAGCGGCCAGCGTCCGCGTCAGAGTTTTTGCAAGCCGGGCGCAGCGGACCGCCCTGCGTAGGCCGTTACAAGTAGTATCTTGTATTACAAGGTACCTTGCTATATATGGTTCTAGCGACCGGAATCTCTCGATGAGGAGGGTAGGATGCGTAAGTTGCTTGCTGCTTTGCTGGCCATCTTCGTCACAGCCGCGCTCATTCCGGTGATCGTCATAGTGTTGAACGCACCGACATCGCCGCCCGCCATGATCTCCATGGCGGCGCCATTCAGGCAGATGCAAATCCGGGACGTTCCAACGCCGCTGCATTTCAAGGCACGGGATGGAGCCAGTCTTCAATATTACGCGTATAGTGCCGGATCCGAGCAGGTCGCGGTTTTGATCCATGGCTCTGTTGATCCCGGACCGAGCATGCATGTCCTCGCCACTACGTTACGAGCCGTCGGCATAACTACCTATGTGCTGGACGTTCGAGGACACGGCGGCTCTGGCTTGCGCGGCGACATCGAATATATCGGTCAAATTGACGACGATCTGGCGGACTTTGTAGGTCAACTCGGTCCAGCGAAGAGTGGCGAGCACCGAACGCTTGTCGGGTTTTCTGCCGGAGCGGGTTTCGCCGTTAGATTCGCCGGTGGCCCTTATGGTCTGCTATTTGACCGCTACGTCTTTCTCGCTCCAATCTTGCCGGGGGCGGCGACCTTGCGCACGAATGCCGGTGGATGGACCAATGTCGCGGTCCCTCGCATCGTGTCGATCGCCGCGCTCAATCAGATCGGAATTCATTGGTTCGATGCACTTAATGTCGTCAGCTACGCGACATCGCCGCAAAATACCCAGGGAACGCCCAGCTACTCTTATCGATTGGCAATGAATTTTGGCGCTGGCAGGCGGCACGAGAGGTATCTTAGAAACATTCGTCGGCCTGCTACGATCCTCGTTGGGAGTGCAGACGAGCAAGTTGTCGCGGACCAATTCGAGCCCCTGGTACGGGGTCTCGGCATCGACATTCCAGTGGTTATCTTGCCCGGCTTGAAGCATGTCGACATGATCCTGGCACCGAAGGCGCTACAAGCTATCGGGCGATTGTGCGGTAGCAGCGAAGCAACTTGAGGACGGGCTCCGCCGCACGCTCAGCGTTCACCGAGATCGATCTGCGTCAGGATGCCTTGTCGCAGCGCGAGGCGGACCAGCTCGATATCGGTGCCGACGCCGAGCTTGTCCTTGATCAGGGAATGCAGGTTCGCGACCGTCTTGGGGCTGACGTGCAGCGCCTCGGCGATCTCGTCGGTGGTCTTTTCCGCGAGCAGCATGCGCATCACCTCGAACTCGCGCGCGGTCAGCAGGTCGGCGGCTGCGGTCTCGCCGGCGAGGTGGCTGAGCGCGAGCTCGTGGTCGATATCCGGGCTGATCGCGATCTTGCCCGACAGCGCGTCCATCACGGCGTGCACCAGCGTCTCCGGCGGGCTGGTCTTGGTGACATAGCCGCTGGCGCCGGCGCGGATCGCCTGCACGGCAAAGGCCGCGTTCTGGTGCATGGTGAACACCAGGATCTTTGCACGCTTGTCCCACTGCCTGAGGCGCCGGATCGCCTCGATGCCGCCGATGCCGGGCATCGACAGGTCCATGATCACGAGGTCGGGCTCGGTCTCCTTGTAGAGGCGGTAGGCCTCGACGCCGTCGGAGGCTTCGGCGACGACGGAGAGGCCCGGCTGCTTCTGCAGCATCGACCGGTAGCCCTCGCGAACGACGGCGTGGTCGTCGACCAGCATGATGGTTCGCACCGGATTGCTCATGCCGCTCGCTCCACGGGTGCGGCCTCCCGGTTGGCAATGACGGGAACGATGACGCGGAGCGCAGAGCCGTTGGGCTGTCCGGCCTCGAAGCTCAGCCGCCCGCCGAGCGCGGCGACCCGCTCGCGCATGCCGAGCAGGCCCATGCCGGACTTGAACTGGGGGAGATCGCCTTGGGGATTCCCTTGGGGATCGCCGGGCCGGCCATCATCGTCGATCGCGAGCGTGATTTCGCTGTCGCCGCTAGGCGCCGCTTCGTGCATCTGAAGCCGCAGCATCACGCGCGTGGCGCCGGCGTGCTTGGCCGCGTTGGTGAGCGCCTCCTGCACGATGCGGTAGAGATTGGCGCTGACGGAGGAGGCAAGGCGCTCGAACGATCCCGAGATGGCGATTTCGAACCGCGGCTGTCCCCGGCTGCGGCCGTTCCAGCCGGCGATCAGGCCTTCCAGGCTCGCCGCAAGTCCGAGTTCGTCGACATCGGGCGGCCGCAGCCTGAAGAGGGCGCCGCGCAACGTCTCCATCATGTCGGTCGCGGTCCGCGCGATGCCGTCGCATTCGGCGAGCAGGGCTGGGCAATCCTGGGCCGCGGTCTGGCGCGCCGAGGCGGCCAGCGCTCGGATGGCGGCCAGCGACTGCCCGAACTCGTCATGCAGCTCGCGCGCGAGATGCCGGCGCTCCTCGTCCTGCACCAGGATCAGTTTTTGCGTCAGCGCATTGCGGTCGGAGAGTGCCGCGGCGAGGCGCTCGGCGAGCTGGTTGAACACGTCGCCGATCGCCGACAGTTCGGCGAGATCGAACGGCGGCAGCCGCGTGGCGAGGTCGCCTGCGGCGATCCGCTCCAGCCCGTCGCGGATCAACAGCGTCGGACGCAGCGCGCGCGCCAGCGCCGCATAGACCAGGGCGCAGAGCAGCGGCAGCGCGATCATGAAGGCCGTCATCAGCCGGCCGGCATCGAGCCAGGCCTCGGCGGTCGGCACCGCCGGATCGACCCAGGCCACCGCCTCGCCGATCGCGTTGCCGCGCGACACCACCGGGCGCACGGCCTCGCGGCCCGGATCGAACAGGCGGCGGTAGAGCGCCGCAAAGGCCAGCGGCGGCGCCGCCGTGTCGGTCCGCGCGCCGCCGCAGAAGCGCTGGCTGATCTCGCCGCTTTGGCTGCGAAATGCGAGGCAGAGCCCCGGCGTCATGACCGTGGCGGCAATGCTGTCGAGATCGGGAAATTCGGCGCGCGGATTGTTCAGCCACTGGATCTTGCTCTGCTGCAGCTCCAGCGTCCTGGCGGCGACATCGGCAACGGCAGCGATCCTGGCGCGCGCCGCGCGGTCGGAGTCGATCAGGAAGTAGCCTGAGATGGCGGCAAAGCACAGCGTCGACACGGCGGCCACGCGCAAGGTCAGCCGCAGCTTAAGATCGCTTCCGGACCAAATCCACATCGGCGCATCCTCGTGTCGCAGACGGCCCTCGGCGCCCGGTGGCGGGCAGGGCCGTCACGCACATTAAACGGCAGAACGGGAGCGTCGAGAAGCGCCGCCTTGGGTGTTCTTTGGCTGTGGACCATCGTCGTGAAATTTTCCCGGCACCGGCCGGGAGCCGCTCCGCTGCGGCGTAGAGGCCAGCCGGCCTAGGCTGCGACCGACCCGCCGCACCAGCACCCGAAAGGCCCGGATACATGCGCCAGTCCCGTCTCGCTTTGCACGCCCTTGCCCTGATCGGCCTGCTCGCCGGAAGCTGTCCTCTGCGCGCCGAGACCGGCCCAGCGGCGGCGTCCCCGCTCAGCGTCAGCATCGACGATTTCAGCTATGTCGACACCTCGGGCGAGGTCATCGATCAGACCGCTGCGCACCAGCGGCGGCTGGATGCATTGATGCGGAAGCTGCGTGCCGATGTCGCCGCGGAACCGCGTTATCGCCTGGTTTCGCCCGCGGACGAGGCGCGGATCAAGGTTATCGGCGGCGTGCAGAAGACGAGCACGCTGGTGCAATGGGCCAAGGTCGCCGTCATCGATGCCGGCGCGACCCGCGTGCTTTACGAAAGGCTCTACACGTTTCGTGGCGACAATGATGAGGCATGGGAGCACGCGGCGAGGTTCTTGTCGCGCGAGGTGCGTGGCGCCCTTGCGGCCGCGCTGCCGCCGGAAGCGACCGCCACTGCTGCGCCGATCGGGCTTGCGGTGTTCGAGTTCGAGCTCGAGGACACCACCGCGGCACCGGCATCCGGCCTTGCCGGCTCCGATGCAGCCTATCTGGCCGATGTCACCAAGGGCGTGCGGGACCGGCTTGCACAGTCGGGCCGCTACCGCCTGGTCGATACCGGCGGCGCGACCGCGGAGCCCGTCAAGGCGCGTGCGCTGCGCGATTGTGATGGCTGCGAGGCCGCGATTGCGCAGAAGCTCGGCGCGGATCAAGCGCTGATCGGCGTGATCAGGCGGGTCAGCCGGACCGAATACACGGTCGGCTTTCAGCTGCGCGACGCCCGCAGCGGCGCGGTCGTCTCACGCGGCGACAGCGGCCTGCGGATGGGCGCCGATTATTCCTGGACCCGTGGCGCGGTCCATCTGGTCGGCGACCGGCTGCTCGAGGGCGGGGCGCAGCGATAGTCAGTCGGACCATCGCAAAGCGCGATAGCTGTTAGACACATCGTCATCTACCTCCGGGCCTTTGCATGGGCTATCACCGCCATTGATCCCCGCACAGGAGCCGCCGATGCGTTTGCCCGCCGTCCTTTTCGCTCTCATGTTCGCCGCGAGCCCCGTGGCCGCCGAAGAGCTGTCGGGCACGCTGCAGAAGATCAAGGAGACCAGGAAGGTCACGCTCGGCTTTCAGGAAGCCTCCGTTCCCTTCAGCTATCTCGACGACAATCAGCGGCCGATCGGCTTGGCGCTCGATATCTGCCTCAAGATCGTCGATGCCGTGAAGAAGGAGCTCGGCATCTCGGACATCGCGGTCGACTATCTCCCGGTGACCTCGTCGAACCGCATCCCGCTGATGGTCAACGGCACGATCGATCTGCACTGCTCGGCGACCACCAACAGCGCGGAGCGCCAAAAGCAGGTGACCTTCACCAACTCGCACTTCCTGAGCGCGACGCGCTTTGCCGCCAAGAAATCGTCCGGCATCAACACGATCGACGACCTCAAGGGCAAGTCGGTCACCGCCGTTGCAGGCTCGGTGAACCTCACGCAGCTCATCAAGGTCAATACCGAGCGCAAGCTCGGCATCACCGTTCTGCCGGCCAAGGACCAGGCCGAAGCGTTTTTGATGCTGGAGACCGATCGCGCCCAGGCCTACGCGCTCGACGACGTCCAGCTCGCCGTGGCGATCGCGCGGTCGAAGCAGCCGGCGCTCTACATGATCAGCGAGGAGGCCTTCTCGAAGGCCGAGCCGTTCGGGATCATGCTGCGCCGGGAGGACGCGCCGTTCAAGGCGCTGGCCGACCGCGCGACGGCGGAGCTCTACGCGAGCCCGGAGATCGAGGTCATGTACAAGAGGTGGCTGGAGCAGCCGACCCCGCCGAACGGCATCAACTACAACGTCCCGATCTCGCCGGCGCTGCGCAATGCGTTCGCCCATCCGAGCTCGAGCTTCGATCCCGACGTTTATGAGGTTCCGAAGTAGCTCGGGCCTGCGGGGCGCGCGAGCGCGCGCGGATTGGAAAACTCCGCGTCGTTATTTCTTGCCTGGGTCGACGAACGCCGTATCGAGCACATCGCCGATCGACTGCCAGCTGCGGCCATCGAATTGAAACAGCCGCAATTGCTTGACGGGCCGGAAGTCCGATTGACCGGTGTTGATCTTGATGCCGGGGAGCAGCGCGGACGCCTGATAATCCCTGAGCGCGGCGGCCTGCTTCATGACGTTTTCCCGCGACAGGTCGTTGCCGCATTGCGTGAGCACCTGGACCAGCGTTTCGGCGGCGGCATAGCCATAGACGGCGGCAGCGTCATCCTTGCCGCCGGCTTTCGCATACTTCTCAATGAAGCTGCGCCAGGCGCCGCTGCCGAGCTCGTCCTTCCAGGCCGGATCGCTCGCATCCTTCAGGAAGGCGGCGGTGATGACGCCGGTGGCGTTCTCCGTGCCGGCCGGTTTGAGCACCGTCTCGATCGATGCTGCCATCTGGTTGACGATGAACACTGGCCGCCAGCCGTGTTCGGCGGCGGCCCGGATCACCTTGGCGGCATTCTCCGGCACCCCGGCAAACACGAAGATCTCGGCCCCCGATCGCTTCAGGACCGATACGTGGCCGTCGAGATGCTGATCGTCGACATCATAGGCGATGTCGACCCTGATGTTATGGGCGACATCACCCAGTCCTTGCTCCAACCCCTTGAACAGATCCCGCCCGAACTGGTCGTTCTGCCAGAGCGCCACGATCTTCTTCCCGGGATAGAAAGCCTGGATGTAGTTGGCGTAGATGCGGCCCTCCTCGCGGTAGGAGGGCTGCCAGCCCATGGTCCACGGATAGACCGACGGATCGCTCAGCTGCTGGTCGCCGGAGGCAACGAAGAGTTGCGGGACCTGCCGTTCGTTGAGGTACTTCCGCACGGCCAGGTTCCCCGGCGTCCCGAACGAACCGAACATCAGGAGCACATTGTCGGTCTCGACGAGAATGCGCGTGAGGTCCATGGCGTTGGAAGGATCGGACAGATCGTCATAGGACATGAAGCGGATCTTGCGGCCGCCGATCCCGCCGCGTTCGTTGACGATGTCGAAATAGGCGGCTTCCGCCTTGCCGATCTGGCCGAAAATTTCCAGCGTGCCGCTATAGGGCATCACATTGCCGATCCGGATTTCGGTGTCCGAAACGCCCTGGTCGCGCAGTTGCTGCGTGATGGCGCCGAGCGACACCAGCGCGACGGCGCCGGCCAGCAGAGTTCGGATCAAGATACCCATGGGAAGAACTCGCGCGAGGCAGCCACCGCTTCCTAGATTTGGTTCCTTCCGCACCTGCCCATTGACCTAGATCAACAAGATGGCACGGACAGGGCGGCGGCGGATATCACTTTCGCTGATCCGGGTCAGGTTTTGCGGCGCCGAAAAGCAGTTTGCCGCGCAGGGACCGCAATCCTTGGAATGGTCTTTTGCAGTCGATGCGAAAAACGAAATAGCGTCTCATATACATCGGCGGTTTTTCTCCTAAGCTTGCAACGTTGCAATCGCTGATCAGGAGCCCAAGCCGGTGACCACGCCATTTTCTATCTCTCGACGTTCCGCGCTCGGCGTGCTCGCCGGGAGCCTGATTGCGAGCACCTCTCGCGCGGAAAGCGGGGCGGGCGGGGGTCCCGATCTCGGCGGCGCGACGCTGCGGGTTGCCTATTACAAGGGCGGCTGGCGTCCGCTGCTGCAGGCGGCGGGCGAGGACAAGACGCCGTACAAGATCGAGTGGAAGGAGCTCAACAACGGCGTGCTCCACATCGAGGCGCTGAACGGCGACGCGCTCGATATCGGATCGGGCAGCGAGATTCCCGCGATGTTCGCTGCGCGCCAGAACGCCAAGGTGCGCTTCATCGCCGTCACCCATGAGGATCTCAACATCCAGGTCACGGTCGCGGCAAAGGACGCGCCGATCCATTCGATCGCCGATCTCAGGGGAAAGCGCGTCGGTTATGTGCGCGCGACAACGGCGCATTACTTCCTCGCCAAGCAGCTTGAGGAAGCCGGGCTTTCCTTCGGCGATATCGAGGCCATCAACCTGACGCCGTCGGACGGTTACACGGCGTTCGCGTCCGGCAAGCTCGATGCCTGGGCGATCTACGGCTATAACGGGCAGCTCGCCATCACCAAGCAGGGCGCGCGCCTGCTCAAGACCGGCGTCGGCTATCTCTCCGGCAATTTCCCGATCTACGCCAATCCGAAGGCGGTCGACGATCCGCTGCGCCACGCCGCCGTGACCGATTTCCTGCTGCGGATCCAGCGTGCCTATGCGTTCGCCAACAAGAACTTTCCCGTCTATGCGGCGGCGCAGGTGGCGGAGACCCATCTGCCGCTGCAGGACATTCTCGACCAGTTCGCCCGCCGCAGCGACGACTTCTCGCTCGCCGGCGTGACGCCCGACGTGCCGGAGACGCATCAGAAGGTCGCCGATACCTTCCTCAAGCTCGGCGTGCTCGACGCGCGCACGGAGGTTGGACAATTCTGGGACACGAGCTTCAACGAGGTGATCGCCGCCGGCGCGGCCAGGCTTGCGAGATCCTGACGGCCGCAACGACATGGCCCATATGGGTGAGGCGGAAAGCGGGCAGGCGCCGCGTCACCGGCGTGCGGGTTCCCGGAAGGCGCTGTGCTCTCCGCCGACCGATTCCACTTCGCGTGGAACTCCGGTCATTTGCGACCCAGCGTGAAGGCTGCAGCTGTGGAGGTGGTGTTGCAGCACGGCCGCGGCCGGCTGTGCCGTGCTGCCATGCAGACTGAAAAGGTTGCGGGCCGCACCAAGACTGTATCATGATGACGTCGACCAACCCGACTCGAGGTCGAGACTGGTCGACGACGCCGGCCTCCAACACCTCCCGATTTCGCATGCAACCGATTTTCTTAGCTATGCCGATTGTTCTGCGGAGCTGAAATTGAATCACGACGCATTGGCCAAGCTGACCGTCACCATCATTGTCCTGGTCGCGCTGCTCGTGTGGCGGGTTGCCGACCAGAAGAAGCCGATCGAATGCGGGGCCAACTGCCCGACGGACGTGTCCGCGAACCGGAAAACCGCTCAGTAAAAATCAGACAGCTCCATTGATCTCGCCTCGATGCCGTGTGCGAAAAGGTCGGCAGCGTGCCCCTATCGGCCATTGCGTGGCGCGTATATCGTCGGCGCCAAACACAAGACAAGATCGGCCAAAATATCGGCCCGGCGCGCCGGGTAACGACGCCAGATGAGGAAGCCATGTCGGACACGCTGCTGTTTTCGCCGATCACCATCCGCGGCGTCACGCTGAAGAACCGCATCGTGGTGCCGCCGATGCACCAATATTCCGCCGAGAAGGGCTTTCCGACCGACTGGCATCTGATGAATGCCGGCAAGTTTGCCGCCGGCGGCGCGGGTCTCGTGATCGTCGAATCCACCAAGGTCGAGCGGCGCGGCTGCGGCACGATCGGCGATCTCGGCATCTGGGACGACAAATTTATCGCGCCGCTCAGCCGGCTCGCAGGCTTCATCAAGCAGCAGAGCGCGGTCGCCGGCATCCAGCTCGGCCATTCCGGCCGCAAGGCGCGTGCGAGCCGCCCCTGGGAGGGCGATCGCCCGCTGGAGCGCACCGCCGAGATCGAAGATTGGGACGCCTGGACGCCGGTGGCGCCGAGCGCGATTGCCCATAGCGAGCGCTGGCCGGTGCCGCGCTCGCTGGAAACGCATGAGGTGAAGGATCTCGTCGCGGCCTGGGGGCAGGCGGCGCGGCGCGCGCATGAGGCCGGTTTCGAGGTGCTGGAACTGCACGGCGCCCATGGCTATCTCGTGCATGAATTCCTCTCCGAGCGTTCCAACCAGCGCAGCGATCACTATGGCGGCTCGGAAGCCAACCGGATGCGCTTCCTGATCGAGGTGACGGAGGCCGTGCGCGCGCACTGGCCGGAGCACAAGCCTTTGTTCGTGCGGCTCTCGGTCGAGGACAATGCCGGCTGGGGGCCGGAGCAGAGCGCGCGGCTGGCTACGATTCTGAAAGCCGGGGGCGTCGATGTGATCGACTGCTCGTCGGGCGGAATCAGCGAGATGGCGCCGATTCTCGGCAAGGAGATCAAATACAACTACCAGGTGCCGCTGTCGGAATATGTCCGCGGGCATGCCGATATCATGACCATGGCGGTCGGCCTGATCATCCATGGTGACCAGGCTGAGCAGATTCTGCGTGACAAACAAGCAGATTTGATCGCGGTCGGCCGGGAAATCCTCAATAACCCCAACTGGCCGATGGACGCCGCGCAAAAACTCGGGGTTGAAGGGCCATTTCGCAATGTTCCTCCGCAGTTTGGCTATTGGTTGGGCACGCGAGCCAAGCGCGGATTCGGGACCCGGCCGTCGACCTGGCAGAACGGGTTGCAGGAGGCTGGGCCAGAGGCCGACCGGGAGCTGACTTGAGACCGGCTTTGGGGTGATTAAGTGCTGATTTGGAGCTGACCAAGGCAGCGTGACAGGACCGTAATGGTCTGGTGACAAGGCGGCCTTGATCCGACCAAAAAGCCGTTGTGTGGTGCCCCGGTCGGGGTGGGGCAGGCGAGCGTTGCGGAACGTTGCCGGCCGGTAGCGAAAAGGATCGCGGATAATGCGCAAACATGTTGGCTTCTTCCTCGGGACGGTTGCGGGTGCGTGCCTCACCCTGCTCGTGGCCTCGCCGCAGGGGGCGCATCTGTTCGCCGTCGCCAATGCCGCCGCGCATTCGGACACCAGCAACACCTATTCGCAGCTCAACCTGTTCGGCGAGGTGTTCGAGAAGATCAAGAGCGACTACGTCGAGAAGCCCGAGGACTCCAAGCTCGTCGAAGGGGCGATCAACGGCATGATCTCCTCGCTCGATCCGCACTCCCGCTACATGAACGAGAAGGGCTGGTCGGAGATGCAGGAGACCACGCATGGCGAGTTCGGGGGGCTCGGCATCGAGGTCACGATGGAGGACGGTTTCGTCAAGGTGGTGGCGCCCATCGACGACACGCCGGCCTCGCGCGCCGGCATCATGTCGGGCGACGTCATCACCACGATCGACGATGACCAGATCCAGGGCATGACGCTCGACCAGGCCGTCAACAAGATGAAGGGCGCGCCCAACAGCTCGATCCGACTGAAGATCATCCGCAAGGACGCCGACAAGCCGATCGAGGTCTCGATCACCCGCGAGATCATCCGCGTCCGCCCGGTGAAGTATCACGTCGAGGGCGGCGACATCGGTTACATCAGGATCACCTCGTTCAATGAGCAGACCACCGAGGGCCTGCGCAAGGCAATCGCGGAGATCCAGAAGCAGGTCCCGCAGGACAAGCTCGCCGGCTATGTCGTCGACCTCCGCAACAATCCGGGCGGCCTGCTCGACCAGGCGGTGTCGGTGACCTCGACCCTGATGCAGCGCGGCGAGGTGGTCTCGACCCGCGGCCGCAATCCGGAAGAGACCCAGCGCTTCACCGCGCATGGCGGCGACATGACCAAGGGCAAGCCGCTGGTCGTGCTGATCAACGGCGGCTCGGCGTCGGCCTCCGAGATCGTCGCCGGCGCGCTGCACGACCACAAGCGCGCGACCCTGATCGGCACCCGCTCGTTCGGCAAGGGCTCGGTGCAGACCATCATTCCGCTCGGTACCGGCAATGGCGCGCTGGCGCTGACCACGGCGCGTTACTTCACGCCGTCGGGCCATTCGATCCAGGCGCTTGGCATCAAGCCGGACATCGAGGTGCTGCAGGATGTGCCCGACGAGTTCAAGACCCGCTCCGAGATCATGAGCGAGGCCAAGATGCGCGGCCATCTTGCAGCCGAGGGCGCCGAGCAGACCGGCTCGCAATCCTACGTGCCGCCGGACGAGAAGAACGACAAGGCGCTGGCCGCGGCCTTCAACCAGCTGCGCGGCGTCACCGTGAACGCCGACGCCAAGAACGCCGACACCAAGGCCGCGCAGAAGCGGCCGGTGCCGAACTAGTTCAACGTTCGAACAGCGAACAGCCGCCCCGAGGGGCGGCTTTTTTGCTTCTGGGGTGGCGATGTCCGTAAACCCCGGGGGGCTGCGCCATGTCGGCGATGGTGGTGGGATTTCATCGCCCAATCAGGTGATGCAGCGTCTTTATGTCCGGGTGTCTCCATTTGTGTCCAAGATTGACTCAACCCCGGAGTGCTAATTAGATCTCGCACATTGCCACCCGTCTAAAGCACGGGGTCTTACCAAGCGGTTTTCTTACCCGATGATACTGGCGACCTTGGCTGGCATCGTTGCTTCTTGTTTCAGGAGTTTTTCATGGACACCATCAACGGAACGACCGGCGACGACACCCTGATTGGGACCGCCGGCGACGACCGCATCTACGGCATGGGCGGCAACGATTATTTCGACGGGGGAGCCGGCAACGATGGCCTTTATGGTGGAGCGGGCAACGACACGTTCGCGTTCGAACTCGGGGGTGGCACCGACGCTGTTGCTCCCTGGGGCGGCAGCGATACGGTGCTGTTCCTGGGATCGCTGTTCGATGTCGCCTACGTCATCGATGAATTTGTAGATTACGAGCCCTTTTTGCCGGATTGGGATTTCTTCCGCAATTTCTATCTCGTTGATGGAACCCGCATCAGCGAAACCGAGAAGCCCAGTGGCATAACCACGCAGTTCAAGGCAACGGACACGTCGCTTTTGCAACAGGTCGGCACCACCAGCGGCAACGACCTGTTGGCGGGAGAGGACGGAAGCGAGACGCTGAACGGGGGCGACGGCAATGATGTCATCTACGGCAACGGCGGCGCCGATACGCTGAACGGCGGCAATGGCAACGACTATCTGTCCGCCGGACGCGACGATGGCGCGAGCGACGTCTACGACGGCGGCGCCGGCATCAACACCGTCAGTTTTTCCGGTGTCGGCGGCGGCGTGACGCTCGACCTCGGCAATCACTATGCGATCGGGCCTGTCATCGGACATGACGGCGTGTTCAATGTCCAGGTCGCGGTCGGCAGCCTCGGCAACGACATCCTGATCGGCGAGGCCGGCCCGAACACGCTCTACGGATATTGGGGCGACGATTATCTGTATGGTCTCGGCGGCAACGATGCCATGTTCGGCGGTTACGGCAACGATATCCTGATCGGCGATGACGGAAACGACGCGCTGCACGGCGATTCCGGCTTCAATTATCTGTTCGGCGGCGACGGCACGGACACGCTGGACGGTTCCGGCGGAATTGCCGCGACCGACGTCAACGTCATGTATGGCGCGGCCGGCGCTGACGTTCTCACGGGCGGCCTTGGAACGAATTATTTCTACGGCGGCGCCGGCAGCGACACGATGACCGGCGGCGCGGGGCTCAACATCTTCATCGCATCGGGCGAGACCGATGGCGACGTGATCCAGGGCGGCTCCGGCCAGAATTACGTCTACGGATCGAATGGCGGCGACACCGTCACTGGCGGCAGTGGCACCGACGTATTCCTAATGGGATCGGGCGCAGATCAGATCGAAGGCGGCGGTGGCGTCGACTACGCCTGGGGGGGCGGCGGCTCGGATATCTTCTCCATCAACGATCAGGCCAACGAAGTCATGGTGATCGAGGACTTCAACGCCGGCGGGATCAGCGATGTCGTCAACTTCGCGGGCACCTCGCTGCAATCGTTTTCCGACGTGCAGGCGGCCTCGTTCTATAATGCCGCCATCAACACCACCATCATCACCGACAGCGCCGGCAGCGCCGTCTGGCTGATCGGCACAGGGCCCGGACAACTCAGCGCCAACATGTTCAGCTTTACGTAGTGGCGTAACGCCTACGCCGCGCCGGCGACAGGTTTGCGTCGGCGCGTACGGCCTTCGCCCGCGGCAGGGCCACGGCGGTGCCCGGCCAGCAGCTCGCGGATTTGCGCCGCCGGCTTCGGCGGGCTGAACAGATAGCCCTGCATTTCCGAGCAGCCGAGCTCGCGCAGCAATTGCTGCTGCTGCGCGGTCTCGACGCCTTCCGCGGTCGTGGTCATGCTGCGCTCGGCGGCGATGTTGACGACGGCCTCGACGATGCCGGCCGATCCTTGCGGATCGGCGATGTCGGTGACGAAGCAGCGGTCGATCTTGATCTTGTCGAACGGGAAGCGCTTCAGGTAGCTCAGCGACGAATAGCCGGTGCCGAAATCGTCGAGCGCGATCCGGATGCCGATGGCGCGGAGCTGATGCAGCGCGGCCAGCGCCGTCTCGTCGTCGCGGATCAGCACGGCCTCGGTGATCTCGAGCTCCAGCCGGCCCGCCGACAGCCCCGACGCCGCGAGCGCCGCGATCACCTTGAGCGCCAGCGTGCCGCTGCGGAATTGCACCGGCGAGACGTTGACCGCGAGTCTGACATGATCGGGCCAGTTGACGGCCTCCTTGCAGGCCGTCAACAAAACCCATTCGCCGAGCTGGTTGATCAGGCCGGTCTCTTCCGCGATCGGCACGAAGTCGGCCGGCGAGATCATGCCGCGCTGTGGATGGCGCCAGCGCACCAGCGCCTCGCAGCCGGTGATCTCGTTGCTGCGCAGGTCGACGCAGGGCTGGTAATGCACTTCGAGCCCGTGGCCCGCGGCGATGGTCTGGCGCAACTCCATCTCGAGCTCGCGGCGGGCGCGGGCGTCGGCATCCATAGCCGGCTCGAAGAAGCGCGAGACGCGCCGGCCGGCCGACTTCGCCGCATACATCGCAAGGTCGGCGTTCTTCAGGATCTGATCGACATCGGTGCCGTCCTTCGGCGCCAGCGCGATGCCGATGCTGGCATCAGTGGTGACCTGGTGGCCGAGGCATTGATAGGGCAAGCGGATCGCCTCGTAAATGCGCGCAACGAGGTCTGTGACCTCGATCTCGTTCTTCACCCCGGTCTGCACGATCGCGAATTCGTCGCCGCCGAGCCGGGCGACGAAATCGCCGTCGCCGATCACGCCGCTCAGGGTCCTTGCAACGGACTTCAACAGTTCGTCGCCGACCATGTGGCCGAGCGAGTCGTTGACGCCCTTGAATTCGTCGATGTCGATATAGAGCACCGCCAGCTGGCTGTCGGGCGCGACATGCGGCAGCTCGCGCTTGATCTCCTCGTGGAACAGCGCGCGGTTCGGCAGGTCGGTGAGAGCATCGTAGTGGGCAAGATGCGTGATGCGCTCCTCGGCGCGGCGACGCTCGGTGACGTCCTCATGGGTCGCAAGCCAGCCGCCGTCGGCCAGCGGCTCGTTGACGACCTGGATCGAACGCCCGTCGGGCGTCGTGATCACCATGGTGTTGCGGACAGCGACGTCGCGCAGCACGATGTTGACGTAGCGTTCGACGTCGCCCTGGAACGAGCCGGTCTGGTGGCGATGCACGATGACGTCCCGGAAGCTGCAGCCGGGCTTGATGATGTCGGCCGACAGCCCGTACATCTCGACATAGCGCTTGTTGCAGATCACCAGGCGCTGCGCGGCGTCGAACAGCAACAGCCCCTGCGTCATGTTGTTGACGGCGGTGTCGAGCCGGAGCTTCTCCAGCTTCAGGCGCTGCTGCTGGGCGCGATGCTGCTGCACGAGCTTGCGCACCACCAGCGTCAGCAGGATCGCGATCGCCAGCACGGAAATGCTGGTCACCGCGATCAGGATGGCGATCTGCTCGCGCCAGTTGGCGAGCGCCGCTTCCGTCGTGGTGGTCGCGACGACGACGATCGGGAATTTGGTCAGCGCCCGCGACGATACCAGGCGGTCCTTGCCGTCGACCGGACTGGCCAACCGCGTGGTGCTCTGCGGCAGCTCGAACACCTGCTGCTGGTTGACCGGCCCGGTGCGGAAATTCTTCCCGATCAGCTCCTCGACATGGGGGTAGCGCGCCAGCAGCGTGCCGTCCCGATGGTGCATCGAGATCGCTGAACCTTCGCCGAGCGCAACCGTCGAGAAGAATTTCTCGAAGGTCGCCGGCTCGATGCCGCGGCCGACCACGCCGAGGAACTCGCCATGCGGCCCGGTGACCTTGCGGACGATGACGGTGGTCCAGAGCCCGCTGATACGGCTAATCACCGGTGCGACCTGCATGTCAGGCGAGTAGGGGCTCGATTTGAAGATCTGGAAGTAGCTGCGGTCGGCAATGCTGGCCTGCGGCAGCGGCCAGGCGCCCGAGCTGTTGATCAGCACGCCGTCGGCATCGAACACGTTGAGGCTGCCGACATTGGACAGCGCGTCCATCTTGGACTTGAGCATCGCATGGATGTCGGCGGCCGACATCCGCCGCCGGTAGTTCTCCGACGTCGCGATCCCGTTGTCGCGCATGAACGCGATCAGGTCGCGCTGGACCACCTCGAGATCGTCGAGCTGCTGGTCGAAATGCCGCGCCAGCAGCAGCACGGTGTTCTCGAGCTCGCGCTCGCTGTTGTGCAAAGCGCGCTCGCGGAAATTCTCGGCCATCAGGGTCGCGCCGATCGCGATCGCGGCCATCAGCACGGCGCCGCCGAGGATCAGCCAGCGGATCGGACCGCGGCCGATCACCGAGGCGACGTTGAACGAGGCGCTGCCGTTTGGATTCATCTGACGCTATCGCTTCCAGGCGTTTCACCCGGAGGTAGGTTCAGTGCACCTCCGGCCCGCGAAAGTCGTACCGAAACGAGATGGAGTTGCGGTTAGCGAGGTTGGTTAACGAATGGTTACTGGAGGCGGCGAGAAGCCACGGCTCTCCGGGTGATCCGGAGCCGATCTGGAAGAGGCCACCAACCGAGGCGACCTTAGACCCCGAAAGAATGCCTCATCTGAATCGTCATGCGTTGGACGGCGTCGGTATATCGCCCCTGAGCAAACTTCTGATCCATTATGTAAAGAACAAAGACAATTCCTACGGCTATCAGCAATCCTTTCACCAAATCCTCCTCGTCATCGCCCTGGCGATAACCGACGGAGGTTCTGAGTGTTCCGATTTGGGATTGCCGCGCGCGGCAGGCCTGCATCAGATCTTGCGATCGAACAAGGCGCGGAAATTGCCACCGATAATCGTGACGAAATCGATGCGTCGAGCTAATCGACGACGGGACAAAAAGTTCCCGAAGCGGAACTGCAGTTTTTGCCGCTCAGTGCGGCTACCCGGAATCCCTTGCCGAGTGTGAAGTCGATGTAATCGTCCGTTTACGATCTAAGTCCATGACGATGCTCAAACTGACCGCCGGCACGTAGTTTGCGTGTCGTTCCGCGAAGTTCAGTGCGTGAGGGGTGTCATCATGAAGAAGCTTGTTCGGAATTTTTGTGCCGATGAAACCGGCGCCACCGCGATCGAATACGGCTTGATCGCAACCGGCATTGCGATCGCCATCATTGCCGCGGTGAAGGGCGTCGGCACAAAACTCTCGGGCACCTTCAATTCGATCAGCGGCTCACTGAAGTAACCGAGCGCACCGGTAGCTCACTCGCCGGCGCGATAGTGCCCGGACTTGCCGCCGATCTTCTCGATCAGGTGAATGCCTTCGATGCGGATGCCACGGTCAACCGCCTTGACCATGTCGTAGATCGTCAGGCACGCGACCGAAACTGCGGTCAGCGCCTCCATCTCGACGCCGGTCGGCCCGGTCACCTTGACGCTGGCGCGGACGATGCAGCCGGGCAGCTTGGCGTCGGTTGCGATATCGATCGTCACTTTAGTTAGCGCCAGCGGGTGGCAGAGCGGGATCAATTCCGAGGTCCGCTTCGCCGCCATGATGCCAGCGATCCGCGCGGTCGCCAGCACGTCGCCCTTCTTGGCCTGGCCTTGCTCGATCAGCGCGAGCGTCGCCTTGCTCATCAGCACGCGGCCTTCGGCGACGGCGATCCGCTCAGTGGCGGGTTTGGCCGAGACGTCGACCATCCGTGCCTCACCCCTGGCATCGATATGGGTGAGGGCGGCGCCGGAGCCGGACGGCTCGGCTTTGGTAGCAGCCTTGCTCTTGGCCTTGCTCTTCCGCGCCATCGCGTCAGCGCGTGCCGGTGGCGCGCGATGCGGCCGACCGCGTCAGCAAGGCGCGGGTGGCCGCGGTGACGTCCTGCTGGCGCATCAGGCTTTCACCGACCAGGAAGGTCGACATCCCGACCCGCTCGAGGCGGGCCAGATCCTCTGACGTGAAGATGCCGCTCTCGCCGACCATCAGGCGGTCGCGCGGGATCAGCGGCGCCAGCGCCTCGCTGGTCGCAAGCGTGGTCTCGAAGGTGCGCAGATTGCGGTTGTTGACGCCGATCATCGGCGAGCGGAGTTTCAGGGCTCGGTCGAGCTCGGCGCGGTCGTGGATCTCGATCAGCACGTCCATGCCGTAGCCGAGCGCGGCATCCTCGATGTCCTTGGCCGCGGCATCGTCGAGCGCCGCCATGATGATCAGGATGCAGTCGGCGCCATGGGCGCGCGCTTCCGCCACCTGATAGGTGTCGAACATGAAATCCTTGCGCAGCACCGGCAGGTTGGTCGCCGCGCGGGCCGCGACCATGAAGTCGAGATGGCCCTGGAACGACGGCGCATCGGTCAGCACCGACAGGCAAGCGGCGCCGCCGGCCTCATAGGCCTTTGCCAGCACCGGCGGATCGAAGTCGGCCCGGATCAGCCCCTTCGAGGGCGAGGCCTTCTTCACTTCCGCGATCAAGGCGTAGTCGCCGTTTGCGTGCTTGTCCTTCAGCGCGCGGACGAAGCCGCGCGGGGCCGAGGCTGATTTCACCTGCGCCTCGACATCGGTGAGCGAACGCACGCGCTTCGCGGCGGCGATCTCCTCGCGCTTGTAGGCCTCGATCTTGGTCAGGATGTCGGACATCGCTTACCGCCTTATTTGCGCATGATCTGATTCGAAAAACCGGTTCCCACTTTTTCGGATCATGCTCAGCCGTTGGAAACCGCGACCAGATGCTTGAGCCGCGCCGCGGCCGCGCCGCTGTCGAGCGACTGCGCGCCGATCGCGACGCCTTCCTTGAGGTCCTTGGCGCGGCCGGCCACGATCAGCGCGGCGGCGGCGTTGAGAAGGGCGACGTCGCGATAGGCGCTCGGCTTTCCCTGGAGCACGCTCGACAGCGCGATCGCATTGGCATCGGCATCGCCGCCCTTCAGCGCCTCGCCGCCGACGCGGCCGAGCCCGGCGTCTTCCGGCGTCACCTCCGATGTCCTGATCTCGCCGTTCTCCAGCGTTGCAACGAAGGTCGGGCCGGTGAGGGTGATCTCGTCGAGGCCGTCGGAGCCGTGCACCACCCAGACCTTGTCCGAGCCGAGGTTCTTCAGCACCTGCGCCAGCGGCTGCACCCATTGCCGCGAGAACACGCCGACCATCTGCCGCTTGACGCCGGCCGGGTTCGACAGCGGCCCGAGCAGGTTGAAGATGGTGCGGGTGGCGAGCTCGACCCGGGTCGGACCGACATTCTTCATCGCCGGATGATGTGCGGGCGCGAACATGAAGCCGATGCCGGCTTCCGAGACGCAGCGTCCGACGCGCTCCGGTGTCAGATCGATCTTGACCCCGAGCGAGGCCAGCACGTCGGCCGAGCCCGAGCGCGACGACAGCGCGCGGTTGCCGTGCTTGGCGACGGGCACGCCGGCGCCGGCCACGATGAAGGCGGCGCAAGTCGAAACGTTGACCGAGCCGGAGCCGTCGCCGCCGGTGCCGACGATGTCGACGGCCTCCGCCGGCGCCTTGACCGGCAGCATCTTGCCGCGCATCGCGCTGACGGCGCCGGTGATCTCATCGACGGTCTCGCCGCGGACGCGCAGCGCCATCAACAGCCCGCCCATCTGCGAGGGCGTGGCTTCGCCCGACATCATGCTGTCGAACGCAGACGCCGCTTCTTCACGCGTCAGCGTGGCGCCGGTGGCGACTTTTCCGATGATCGATTTCAGGTCGTCCATTCGCTGGCTCAGGGTCTGTTGTTGGAGCTTGATCTCCGCGCGTCGCGTGGTCGCGCGGAGAACCGGCTGTCGCTGCGACAAACGTGGAAAGCGTCTGCGGCTTAGATCATGCTCAATTATTTGCGCCTGTCACCTGTGCGAAGGCTGCCTGGTTGATGGTTACGCCGATATCGGACTCGATCTTGGTGACGTATTGCGCGACCTGCTCGTCGCTCAGCGAGCGCCGCAGCGCCTCGGTGAGCTGCTTGGCCGCATCGGAAGTGAAGTCGACCGGCGGCACGGTCACGTTGGTGACGCGGAACACGACCCACTGGCTGCCGCCGGCGGCAGAGGTCTGTCCGTCGCCGTCCTTGGCGGTGCGGAACGCCGCCGCAATCACGCCGGCCGGCACGGCTGGCAGCGAGGCCTCGCGGTTGAAGTTCGCAGCGGTCTCGACCTTGACGCCGACAGAAGCGGCCTCGTCGGCGAGCTTGGCGCCGCCGTCAAGCTTCTGGACGATCTCGGTCGCCTTGGCGCGCAGCTTGGCGGAGATCTGGTCCTCGCGCCACTTCGCCTCGACCTGGTCACGGACCTCGTCGAGGCTGCGCTCACGCGACGGCGTGATGCCCAGCACGTCGTACCAGACATAGCCGTTGTTGAACTGGATCGGGTCGTTGTCGACGCCGACGTCGCTGTTGAAGGCCTGCGACACCACGTCGAGGCCGCGCGGAATGTTGGTCGCGAGCTGGCCGTTCGGCAGACGCCCCGAGCGATCGATCGCGTCGATGGTGACGGGGGTCAATTTCAGCTTCTGCGCCGCGTCGATGACGCTGGAGCCGCCGCCGCGCTCGTCTTCCATCTTGTCGCGCAGCTCGGCGACCTTGCTGCGGGCGCGCTCGGAGGCGATCTCGTTCTTGACCTGTTGCGCGAGGCTCTCATAGCTCGGGGTCACGCCGGGCTCGATCTTGCCGACCTTGACCAGCGCCACGCCGAAGCGACCCTGGACCGGCTGGCTGACGTCGCCTGAGGGAAGCGCGAAGGCGGCATCGCCGAGGGCCGGATCGAGGATCGCCGACTTCGCGACCAGCCCGAGATTGACGTCGGCCGGATTGAGGTTGCGCTCCTTGGCGATGTCGTCGAACGAGGTGCCCGACGCGATCCGGCCGCGCGCGGCCTGCGCCTCGCCGGCGTCCGGAAACACGATCTGCGAGACTTCGCGCTTCTCCGGCGTGCTGAGCCGATCCTTGCGCTCCTCGAAGATCTTCCTGGCGTCCTCGTCCGACACCGTCTCCCACTTGCCGATTTCCTCGGGCGTGATCGCGACGAAGGAAATCTTGCGGTATTCGGGCGCGCGGAACTGGACCTTGTGGTCCTCGAAATAGGCGGCGAGCGCCTCGGGCGAGGGTGGGTCGATGGTGCCGGCCTGCGCGGCGCCGAGCGTGATGTAGTCGATCGAGCGCTGCTCGTTCTGGAAGCGGGTCAGCGCCTCGACCAGCGATTTCGGCGGCTCGATCCCGGACGAGATGGTGCCGGCGATCTGCCGCCTGAGGCCAACGCGGCGCTGCTCGGCGATGTAGCGGCCCTCGGTATAGCCGTAGTTGCGGATCACGGCCTGGAAGCGCTGCGGGTCGAACTGGTTGTTGAGACCCTTGAAGTTCGGATCATTGTAGATCTGGCGCAGCACCTCGGCGTCGGACACGTTGAGGCCCATCCGGCGCGCTTCCTCGTCCATCGCGGCTTCCGCGAGCGTCTGCTGCAGCACCTGGCGGTCAATGCCGAAGGCGCGCGCCTGGTCGGGCGTCAGCGGACGGCCGAACTGGCGGCCAAGCTGCTGCAACCGGTCGGTATAGATCTGGCGGAACTGCTCGGCCGAAATCTCGGTCCCGCCGACCTTGGCGAAGGTCGACTGGCCAAATCCCTTGAAAATGTCGGCAATGCCCCAAATTCCGAAACTGACGATCAAAACGCCCATCACAACGGCCATAATCGTCTTGCCGAGCCAGTTTGATGAGGCTTTCCGCATTCCTCGAAGCATGGGTCCAACTTGTTTTGCAGGTGGGGAACCGGGTCGTGCCCAAGTGGGAGCAAAAAGTCGGGACCTTTTGTCCGGCAGCAGGGCGTCACCGAATTGAAAATGCTTATAAAGTGGCTCGTGTCCCCCCGCAACCTCGCCCGCGCGGGCGGATTGAAGCGGGTAGAGTTCTGTTCTGACGCGTTTTCTTCACGCGAACCGGTGGCCACTTCGCTCGAAAACGCTCTGGACGCCGCGCGGGATGGGCGAGGGCGGCATCTGGAAGTCTCCGCCCGGCTCTGATAGCGCAGGGGTACGCTTGAACGATGGGACATCCGACATGACCGACGCCATCCGGCCGCTGATCGCCGGCAACTGGAAAATGAACGGCCTGAAATCCTCTTTTGCCGAGTTCGACGCGATGCTGGCCGGGGCCGGCGATGTCACCGGGAAGGCCGATCTCCTGGTCTGTCCGCCGGCGACGCTGGTCGGCGCCTTTGCCGACAAGGCCCGCGGCTCGAAGGTCGCCGTCGGCGCCCAGGATTGTCATCCGAAGGCATCGGGCGCCCACACCGGCGATCTCTCGGCGGAAATGTTTGGGGATCTCGGCGCGGTCGCCATCATCGTCGGCCACTCCGAGCGGCGCGCCGACCATGGCGAGACCGACGCGTTGATTCGGCAGAAGGCGGAGGCGGTCTGGCGCGCCGGGCTGACCGCGATCGTCTGCATCGGCGAGACGCGCGAGCAGCGCGACGCCGGCAAGACGCTCGATGTCTGCGGCACCCAGCTTGCGGGCTCGCTGCCCGACGGCTCGACCGCGGCCAATCTGGTGGTTGCCTATGAGCCGGTCTGGGCAATCGGCACCGGCCTGACTCCGACTGCCAAAGATGTCGAGGAAGTTCACAGGTTTATCCGTGGTCAGCTCACCGATCGCTTCAAGGACGAGGGAAACAAGATCAGGATCCTGTATGGCGGCTCGGTCAAGCCGTCGAACGCGGCCGAGCTGATGGCCGTCGCCAACGTCAACGGCGCACTGGTCGGCGGCGCCAGCCTGAAGGCCTCCGACTTCCTCGCGATCGCCGCGGGGTGTTAGCCCGTCGCCGCGTTGCGCACTGACGTCCCACACCGTCACCCTGAGGTGCGAGCGGAGCGAGCCTCGAAGGGCGACGGCCCGGCTGGTGGCCGTCGACCCTTCGAGACTGGCCACGCGCTCCTCCAGCGACAAAGGCCTCGCCTTTGCGCGGGGGACGGGATTGGCAGTATTGCGAAGCCAGCTGCCATCAGCATCTGCTTGGCTATAGAATCAGGCGGCAGCAGCCGCGCCGATCCGCTTCCAATAGATCATCGTTCCGGTGAGGCCGCCATGCGGCTTCAGCGCGTAGTCCGGGATGATGCCGCTGAGCTGAAATCCCTGCTTTTCGTAGAGCCGCGCGGCGCCGTCATCGACGGCGGTGTCGAGCACCAACAGCGTGCGTCCGCGATCGATCGCAAGCTGCTCGGCGGCGCGCAGCAATGCGGTCGCTGCGCCGCGGTGGCGATGCGCAACGCGCGTCATCATCTTGGCGATCTCCGCGCGATGCGGCTGGTTCGGCGGCAGTTTTAGCAGCAGCGTCACGGTGCCGATCAGTTCACTGCCGTCGAACGCGCCGAGCACTACCCGCTCGCCGCGCGTGGCTGCGCCCAGCGAGTCCTGCCAGAACGCCTGTGCGTCACTCGGCGACAGCGGGTGCATGAAGCTGACCGAGCCGCCGCTGGCGACGGTCTCAATCAACAGCTCGCAGAGTGCGCTGCGAATCTCCGGCGCATCCTCAAGCGGCTTGATGGCAAAGGGCGACATGCATCAGCTCCGGGCGAGGGCGACCACATAGGTGCAGGAGGCGTTGGTTTCGTTGGCGAAGGTGGTCTCCGCCGGCGGGCCGAAGCCGAGGCAATCGCCGGCGGCGAGCAGATGGCGCGCGCCGCCTTCGGTGATGACAAGGCTGCCGTTCAGGACCCAGACCAGCTGGCGGATATGGGCGTAGGACGAGGCGGGAAGGGTGACGGCCTGCTTGGGCGGCAGCTCGACCCGCACCAGCTCGACCGGATGATCGGGGCGGCTGAACACCTGGCGGCGCAGATAGCCGCTCTCCGGATCGCGCCAGACCGGCTGCGTCGTGCCGCGCGACAGCCGCTCGCCCTGGCCCTCGGCGCGCAGCATCAACCCGGCCAGCGTGAGGTCGAAGGCGGAGGCGAGGCGCACCAGCACCACCGCGGTGGGGCTGACTTCGGCGCGCTCGATCTTGCTGATCGTCGCCTTCGAGACGCCGGCGCGTTCGGCGAGCTCCGCCAGCGACCAGCCCCGGCCGTCGCGTTCGAGCCGAATGCGCTGCGCCAGGCGTTGGCTCAGATCGTCTACGAAAGTATCCATTCGTCAATTATAATAGAATTATTCGGTTCCGATCAAGGCTCCGCCGAGCGCAATCCGCACCGCTTGTGATCATCGCCATTGCGACTATCTCGGGGGTGACAATGCCCGGTGCAATCGTGTAACAGGGCGCGACTTCACGAAAACCCGCAAAGCCGATAGCGCCGTTTGTCTGGCCGCTTGGCGGCTTATGACGGAAGGCTTGCGATGCAGACTGTCGTTATCATTATTCATCTCATGATCGTTGCCGTCATGATCGGCGCGGTGCTTTTGCAGAAATCCGAAGGCGGCGGCCTCGGCATGGGTGGCGGCGCCGGCTTCATGTCGAGCCGCGGCACCGCGAATCTGTTGTCGCGGACCACCGCGATCCTCGCGGCCGGCTTCTTCCTCACCAGCCTGTTCCTGTCCTGGTATGCCGGCTACGACCGCAAGCCGAGCTCGATCATCGGCACCGGCGCACCGGCGCAGACGCAGCCGGCCGGCGGCACGCCGATCACTGCGCCGACCTCCGGCGGTGTCCTCGATTCGCTGAAGAAGGCCGACGAGCAGCAGGGCCAGCCGGCCCCGAGCGGCCCGCAGGCGCCACGGTCGCAATAAAGCAGGGTGGCCATGCAGGATACAGCGCTGGTGTCCTGCATCAGAAATCCCCATTAGTGCTCTGAAATCGCTTTCAATTTAACGCAACCCACAGCCCGGTGATTTGTTTGCCGGGAATGGCCGATTCGTTTTGCGAATCGCTGGAGTCGGATTAAAGGTAAGGTCCCATGGCGCGGTACATATTCATCACCGGCGGCGTGGTCTCCTCGCTCGGAAAGGGTCTGGCATCAGCGGCGCTCGGCGCTTTGCTGCAGGCCCGGGGCTACAAGGTCCGCCTTCGCAAGCTCGACCCCTATCTCAACCTCGATCCCGGAACGATGTCTCCGTATCAGCACGGCGAAGTGTTCGTGACCGACGACGGCGCCGAGACCGATCTCGATCTCGGCCACTACGAACGCTTCACCGGTCGTCCCGCCACCAAGGCGGACAACATCACGACCGGGCGCATCTATCAGGACATCATCTCTAAGGAGCGTCGTGGCGACTATCTCGGCGCCACCATCCAGGTGGTCCCGCACGTCACCAATGCGATCAAGGAATTCGTGCTGTCGGGTAACGACGAGTACGATTTCGTGCTGGTCGAGATCGGCGGCACCGTCGGCGACATCGAAGGCCTGCCGTTCTTCGAGGCGATCCGCCAGCTCAAGAACGAGCTGCCGCGGGATCACGCGGTCTATATTCACCTGACGCTTTTGCCGTACATTCCAAGTGCCGGCGAACTCAAGACAAAACCGACGCAGCATTCGGTGAAGGAGCTGCGCTCGATCGGCATCCAGCCCGACATCCTGCTGTGCCGCACCGATCGCGAAATCCCCAAGGAAGAGCGGCGCAAGCTCGGCCTGTTCTGCAACGTGCGCGAAAGCGCCGTGATCGAGGCGCGCGATGTCGACAATATCTACGCGGTGCCCGAGGCCTATCACGCCGCCGGCCTCGACGACGAGGTGCTGGCCGCGTTCGGCATCACCGCGAAGATTCCGCCGGCGCTGCAGAGCTGGAACGTCATCAACGAGCGCGTCCGCAATCCGGAAGGCGCGGTGACGATCGCGATCGTCGGCAAGTACACCGGCATGAAGGACGCCTACAAATCGCTGATCGAGGCGCTCTCTCATGGCGGCATCGCCAACAAGGTGAAGGTCAATCTCGACTGGATCGAGAGCGAGGTGTTCGAGAACGAGGACCCGGCGCCGTTCCTCGAGCACGTCAACGGCATCCTGGTGCCCGGCGGCTTCGGCCAGCGCGGCGCCGAAGGCAAGATCCGCGCGGCGCAGTTCGCGCGCGAGCGTAACGTGCCGTATTTCGGCATCTGCTTCGGCATGCAGATGGCCGTGATCGAGGCGGCGCGCAATCTGGTCGGCATCGAGGAGGCCAACTCGACCGAGTTCGGCCCGACCAAGGAGCCGCTGGTCGGTCTGATGACTGAATGGCTGCGCGGCAATGAGCTCGAGAAGCGCTCGCAGAGCGGCGACCTCGGCGGCACCATGCGGCTCGGCGCCTATGCCGCAGCGCTGAACCGCGGCAGCCGCGTCTCGCAGGTCTATGGCGGCGCGACCGAGATTTCCGAGCGGCACCGCCATCGCTACGAGGTCAACACCGCCTACAAGGATCGCCTCGAGCAGCACGGTCTGCGCTTCTCCGGCATGTCGCCGGATGGCGTGCTGCCGGAGATCGTCGAATACGAGGACCATCCCTGGTTCATCGGCGTCCAGTTCCACCCCGAACTGAAGTCGCGGCCGTTTGAGCCGCACCCGCTGTTTGCGTCGTTCATCGAGGCGGCGGCGAAGCAGAGCCGGCTGGTCTGAGCCGGCGCTGGCCGTGACCGCGGCGCTCAGGCGGGGGTGGCCTCGCTCGCCCGGCGCAGCTTGGTGATCGGTGAAACGCCTGCATCGGCCGCCGGCGCGGCGTCGCGCGTGATCAGCCTGTATTGCGGACGTCGCGTCAGCCGGTACACCGCGGCGGGCGGTACGTTGAGGATGGCGCGATCGACCAGCGTGGCGCGCAGGCCGAGCCGGTCGAGGATCGGCCGCCGCACCGGGCAGCGCATGCCATAGGTGAATTGATAGAACGCGCCGCCAGGACGCATGTAGCTGAACGCGCCGCCGACGATCGAGATCACCTTGCGCGGCGACATGTTGAGCAGCGGCAGTCCGCTGACCACGGCGCCGACCGGTGCGCCGTCATAGAGCCGTTCCGAGGCCAGCCGCGCCGCGTCCATCCACAGCACGCGCGCGCCGGGAAAACGCAGCTGCAGCAGCCGCATGAAATCCGAGCCGTATTCGATCAGCGTGAGATCCTGCTGGCGCACGCCGCGCTTCAACAGCTGATAGGTGAAGGCGCCCGTGCCCGGACCGAGCTCCAGAATCGGACCGCTGTTGGCGCTGATGTCGCGCGTGATCAGTTCGGCGAGCGCGGCACCCGACGGCGCGATGGCGCCGACGCGGCCGGGGGCTGCCATCCACGCCGTGAAGAAAGAGATGAGATCATGTGACATTGGGATTCCCAGCAAGGTGACGTCACGCTTCTATTCAGTTGCGAAGCGTGTTGTCTTGTTTGCGGGATCTGCATTGCGACAACATTGCGCGATGTTGCCAGAGCCCCGTTCCGATTGAATCGGAACGGGGCTCTAGATTCTTATCTTGACGCGTTTTTCTTTACGCGAACCGGTACCCACTTCGCTCGAAAACGCTCTGGTGTCACGACACGAACGGCGCCGGCGGTAACGTCATGCGGAAGCACGCGCCGCCTTTCGGTCCATCGAGCACGGAGACGTGACCGCCATGCAGCCTTGCGATCTCGCGCACCATGTTCAGCCCGAGACCGGCGCCGCGGTCGAGCGGCGCGAGCCGGTAGAACGGGTCGAAGATCCGCGTGCGCTGATCCCAGGGGATGCCGTCGCCTTCGTCTGATACGTCGATGGTCGCGGCGCTGCCGACATGGATGGTGATGGTGCCGCGGCGGCCGCCATGCTGGATGGCGTTCTGCACCAGATTGGTCAGCGCGCGCTCCAGCGCAGCGCGGTCGCCTAGCGTTTCGACCCGATCGGTTGCGGTATCGAGCGAGAGTTCGTAGCCGGCCGCGATCGCGAGCGGCGCCAGGTCGGCGGCGACGCTGCGCGCGGCGGCGACGAGGTCGACGCGGACGAACGGATTGCGGCACTGGTCGAAGCGCTGGATGTCGAGCAGTTGCTCGGCGAGCGTCGCAAGACGCGCGGAGTCCTCGAGCAGGCGGGTTTTCTCAGGCCCCGGCGGCAGCGACTCCAGCCGCGTGTTGAGGATCGCGATCGGCGTGCGCAATTCATGTGCCGCATCCGCGACGAAGCGCTGGTGGCGCGAATAGCCGTCGTCGAGCCGCTTCAGCGCATCGTTGACGGCAGTCACCAGCGGCGCGACCTCGAGCGGCAAATGGTCCGCCGACAGCCGGCTGCCGCGCTGGCGGAAATCGATCGGCGTGCCTCGTCGGCGGCGGTGTCGAGGCCCGAGAGGGCGCGCTTGATCACCATCGGCGTGGCCACGAAGGTCGCGGCGGCCATCAGCAGCAAGCCGGGCACGGTGACGACGAGGAAGGTGAGGGAAGCCGCGAACAGCGCCTTGGCGCCGGTCATCCGTCCCTGTGTCGCGGTGATGATCTGCACATTGCCGGCGTCGGTGTTGACGCGCTTCATGCGCGCCGGCGGCTTGCGCGGATCGTCCTCGAACATCTGCCAGCCGAGCCGCGCCTGGCTGATATGGTCGAGCGCGCCGCCGATCTTGCTGAACTCGTCCGGCACCTTGCCCTCGGAGAGTGTTTCGCCCTGGCGGTCGCGCACGAAGAACCAGAGGTCGGGCGCTTCCTCGCGCAGCTGCTTCAGCTCCGCGGTCGGACGCAGCACCAGTCTGCCGTTACCGTCGCGGCCGAGCGCCCATTGCACGACGTCCACCACGCGGTCCTCGTCGCGCTCGCTGACGGGCAGGCCGCAGGCCCACAGCGCGCCGACCACAAGTGCGATGATGGCAATCAACAACGTGGCTTGCAGCGTCACCAGCCGCCAGCTCAACTTGGAACGCAGGCAATAGTGATCCGCCGCTTCGCTCATGATACCTGCTTCAGCAGATAGCCGACGCCGCGGATGCTGTGGATCTCGACACCGGCGCCGCTGTCGGCGAGCTTGCGCCTGAGCCGCGAGACATGGGCATCGAGTGCGTTCGACTGGATCTCGTCCTCGAAATTGTAGACCGCTTCCTCGAGCGTCGCGCGCAGCACGGTGCGGCCCATGCGGCGCAGCAGCGTCTCCAGCACTAATAGCTCGCGCCGCGGCAGCTCGAGCGGGTGGCCGTCGACGCTGGCTTCGCGATGGGCGCAGTCGAACGCCACGCGCCCGGCTCTGATGATCTCGAGCTGCAGCCCGGCGGGACGGCGCAGCACGGCGCGCAGCCGCGCCAGCAGCTCCTCGACGGCAAAGGGCTTTGCCAGATAGTCGTCGGCGCCGCTGTCGAGGCCGGTGATGCGGTCGGCGAGGTCGCCGCGCGCGGTCAGCACGATGATCGGGACGCCGTCGGCCTTGGCGCGCAGTTTTGGGATCAGCGTCAGCCCGTCGCCATCCGGGAGCTGGCGGTCGAGCAGCACTGCGCCATGCACCTCGGCGCAAATCGCCTCCTCGGCCTCGGCAAGGTTCGGCACATGGTCGACCACCATGTCGTAGCCCTTCAGCGCCTGCGACAGCGCCGCCGCCATTTCGGCCTCGTCTTCAACTAGCAGTATCCGCATGTCCTCTCAGTCCTGCACCGGAACGCCGGTGCCAAAGCACGATGAGGTCATCGCGCGTTAGTCTCTTGTTGAGCATGATCCGCGCAAACGCTTCGCGTTTGTCGCGAGGGAAAGCCGCTTCGCACTTTTCCGGATCATGCTTTGGGCAAGTAACATTGCAACAACATTGCGGAAATGCTTCGCCTGCCGCGAGCAGGGATGCCATATTGTCAGCAAATATGCGAAAAGCGGAGGGAGTTTCTACGGCGCGAGATGTATCAAACAGCTTATCCGGCCGAATTGGAACTGGTCATTTCCGCTATGCGTCCGCTTTGACGGCGATTTCAGCAATGGGGCCACAACCGGACTCATGCACCGCAGCAATCGGCGACCTCTTTCGATCACTTCGTGGGCGTGGCCAAGCAAAGTCGGTGGCTCGCAAGACTCGTCCTCATCGCCCCTTAGCGCAAGTCGCGTCGCGTTCGCGTGACGTCACGTATGAGGAGCGCAGTCAGGATCACGTGTAGAACAACCACCGGCCACAGAAGGACGCCGGTCAAACTACCTGCGAAACCCAGGTAGGCCAGATACAGCGTGCACAACACGCTGTAGCTCAGCATGCCGATAAGCGGAGGACCTGGCCAGCAGGCGATCCCCAAGGCAATCAGAGCGATGCCAGCCACGCGTGCTACGGGCACTCCGACGCCGGTAATTTGCTCGCCCAGCAACAACTGCCCGACGAATGAGGGAACGATCAGCAACGACAACCCCGTAGCGGCCTCGCCGATGGCCGCGAAGGTCAACGCGCTTTTCATCGCTTTCCGCCACTGGCTCCTTGCATGGTGCCCTTCGGTGCTTCAATCGGATCCGGTTCCGGCGCTGCCATTGGCGCCAATTCTGCCCTCGGCTCAGTTACGGCCTTGGTTTCCGGTTCGAGCTTGAACGTCAGCTTGTTGATCTTGCCGGTGAACTTGAACGGTGGATCGTAGCGATACTCGATCATCGCCACTCCGGTGCGGGTGTCCTGGCCGATGTCGAATGTCTCGTCCTCCGGAAACGTGATCGGCGTGCCGTGTTCGATGGATTTCCGGTCTACTACCTTGCCATCCACCGAGAGTATGCCTGTGCCCCCCTTGCCAAGGCCCGGACCATCAGACTTGAAGTCGAAGACGATGGTGTGCTTGCCCGCGCCCAATTCGGACCCGGACCAGATCGTGCGCTTGAGGTTGAGCAGGTTGTAGATGAAGACCGGTTTGCCCCCGCGGATGCCCGCAATACCCTTGCTCAGGAAAAGCCCATAGCCGCCGAAGCGTCCGCCTTCGGTAACGATCATGCCTTCCGCGCCGCCCTTCGGAATCTCGACTTCTGCAGTGATCGTGTAGGACTTGTTGAGGATGCTCGGCGCGGCGCTGGCCGGCACGCCGGTCAACTCACCCGAATAATTGAAGGTCGTTTGCCCTGCCGTAACGCTTGGTCGCGGTGTATTCCACCGCAGGAGCGTCGTGTTATCGAGCGGCAGCACGTTGTACTTCTTCGCCTCGGCATCGAAGAGGACCTGCATTTCCTTGACCTTTTCCGGCATCTGCGCGGCAAGATCATTGAATTGAGTCGGGTCTTCCTGGACGTTATAGAGTTCCCACTTGTATCCCGTGATCACGTCCGGCGGGGGCGCGCTGCTCAGTTCCCAGGGAAGCGTGATCGGCGTCGTGCACGCAATCCAGCCGTCGTTATAAATCGAGCGATTGCCGAGCATCTCGAAATATTGGGTCGTGTGCGTCGACTTGGCATTGGCATTCGCCTTGTCCCATGTGTACGCCATACTCACCCCTTCCATAGGGCTCTGCTTGACGCCGTCGATCGTATCGGGCTGCGAAATGCCGGTCGCCTCGAGGATGGTCGGGGCGATGTCGATGACGTGATGGAATTGGCGGCGGATGCCTCCCACTTCATTGATATGGCTAGGCCAGGACATCACGACCCCCTGGGCGGTCCCGCCGAAATGCGACGGCACTTGCTTGACCCATTTGAACGGGGTGTTCATCGCCCACGCCCACGGTGCGGCAAAATGCGGGAAGGTCTTGTCCGAGCCCCAAAACGGGTACCAGAGGTACTGAGCCTTCACCGGCACCGGGACGCCATTGAAGGTCGTGAACTCGTTGGGAGTACCGTTGATCATGCCCTCGGCACTCGCGCCGTTGTCACCGCCGATGTAAATGATCAAGGTGTTGTCAAGCTCTCCGAGGTCTTCTACCGCCTGGATGACCCGGCCGATCTCATTGTCGGCGTAAGCGAGGTAAGCACCGTAGACATCGGCTTGCCTGATGAAGAGCTTCTTCTCCAGCAGACCGAGTGAGTCCCACTGCGGCAATTCTTTCGGCCACGGCGTCAGCTTGGCGTTTTCGGGCATGATGCCCAGGCGCATCTGGTTAGCGAAGATCTTCTCGCGCACCTTGATCCATCCATCATCGAACAAGTGCATATCGCTGATCTTCTTGATCCACTCCGGCGTGGGATGATGTGGGGCATGGGTGGCGCCGGGAACGTAATAGACAAAGAACGGCTTGCCGGGCGCAATCTCCTTGAGTTGCTTCATGTGTTGGATGGCCTCGTCGGCCATGGCGGTCTCTAGGTTCCAGCCAGGATTGCCCTGGAAGGGATAGATGGCCGTCGTGTTGCGAAACAGGTTCGGCTGCCACTGGCTGGCGTCGCCGCCGACAAAACCGTAAAAATACTCGAACCCCATGCCGTTGGGCCATTGATTGAAAGGCCCTGCCTGACTTGAATGGAACGAAGGTGTGTTGTGGTCCTTGCCGAACCACGAGGTGGCGTACCCGTTCGCCTTCAGGATGGTACCGACGGTGCCCTTCTCGATCGGGATGATGGAATCGTAACCCGGGAATCCCGTCGATATTTCGCCGACCACGCCGAAGCCGACCGAATGGTGATTGCGGCCGGTGATGATCGCCGCCCGCGTCGGTGAGCAGAGCGAGGTGGAATGAAAATTGGTGTAGCGCAGCCCCTGCGCGGCGATACGGTCCATGGCAGGCGTAGGAATGACGCCGCCGAAGGTGCTCGGTGCGCCGAAGCCCTGGTCGTCCGTCATGATGAGCAGGACATTGGGCGCGCCCTTGGGTGGCACGACGCGCGGTGCCCACCACGCCGTAGATTCCGAGGCCTTTTCCTTGATCACGCCACCGAATTTCGGGTCGGGCGGCGGAAGTTGTTGTCCAGTGATTGTGGTGGTGGCGCCAGGCGAACCTGGGACACCAGTGATCTGTTGAGCCAATGCCGAGGTACAACTGAGGGCGAGAAGACTAACGCTCGCAAAGATGCGATGACTGATTTTCATGGCGGAAACCTCCGGTTGGAAGCTGGCCTTTGCAAAACAACAGGTCGCGTGTTCGATAGAATAATCGCACTGAGCGGACCGACTTTGAGCTAGGTCAAACCAGTGGCTTGGACCAAAGGGGCCACGGCCGATGTTCGTTGGGGGGCAAAAGGCGGTCATCGATTTGGGTCGGCAACGCTGCCATGTTGTCACCCCCTCAAGACAGCCCGGAATCGGCTGGCTATAACCGCCCGCACAACAATCTGGGAGGACCGCCAATGATCTACGAGACCCGCGTCTATCGCTGCCTGCCGGGCCGGCTGCCGGCGCTGCTCAAGCGCTTCGAGACCATCACGCTGAAGCTGTGGGAGAAGCATGGCATCAAGCAGGCCGGCTTCTTCACGACGCTGGTCGGGGAATCCAACCAGGAACTGACCTATCTGCTGGCCTGGGAATCGCTTGCCGAGCGCGAGAAGAAGTGGACCGCGTTCCAAAGCGATCCGGAATGGATCACCGCGCGCGCCAAGACCGAGGAGGACGGCCAGATCGTTCTCAACATCGTCAACCAGCTGCTGGTGCCGACGTCGTTTTCGTCGGTCAAGTGACGCCAGGCGGGGGCGAGGGGCGCGATGACGACAACGCGTCGCGCCCGACCGCGGGACGCCTAGTCCGCGCAGCCCGATGTCTGATCGCCCTCGCGGACCATCGGCTTGCCGTTGATGAAGACGCCATGGCTGCCCGAGGTCGTCTTGCCGCCGCAATGCGTGCGGTCGCCGATCACGACCGCGGGCTTGCCGTTGATCAGGACATTGGGCACGCCTTCGACCAGCGGGCCGCCATTGCTGGTGGTGTCGCCGCTGCGCGCGGCCGGCTTGCCGTTGATGGTGACGCCGGCGGCGCCGCTGGTGACGACCCCTGGCTGGCTGGTGCTCTGGCCGTAGGCCAAGCCCGACATCGCCGACAAGGCGGCCATGGCTCCGATCGCTAGCAAGATGCGCATGTCGTTCCTCATGGGAATCCATTCCGACCCAGTCTAGAGCCTTTTCCGTTCCGGTTGAATCGGAACGGGCTCTAGATTTGTTGTTTTGACGCGTTTTCTTCACGCGAACCGCTACCCACTTCGCTCGAAAACGCTCTAGTAGGCGCGGTTGGGGCAGGATTGTGATAGCACGGCGTACCCACGGCGTCAGCGCAACCCCCTCATCGTGCGGGATGGCTTGATCCCTCCGGCGCGGGATTGCATGGTCGCCGGCAAAAGGATGCAGCATTTTGACCCATCAGGTTTCCGCGCCCGCCGCCGCGCCGATCGTTGCCGTCGGATCGGCCAAGTTCGGCAACGCCTTGCCCATTTCCATCATCGCAGGTCCCTGCCAGCTCGAGAGCCGTGCACACGCGCTTGAGGTGGCGTCGGCGCTGAAGGAAATCGCTATCAGGCTCAAGATCGGTCTGGTGTACAAGACCTCGTTCGACAAGGCGAACCGCACCAGCGCGTCGGCCCAGCGCGGCATCGGGCTGAAGCAGGCGCTGCCGATCTTCGCCGAGATTCGGTCTTCGCTCGGGTTGCCGGTGCTGACCGACGTGCATGAACCCGACCAGTGTGCCGACGTGGCGCAGGCGGTCGATGTGCTGCAGATTCCGGCCTTCCTGTGCCGGCAGACCGATCTCTTGCTGGCGGCGGCGGCGACCGGCAAGGTCGTCAACGTCAAGAAGGGCCAGTTCCTGGCGCCGTGGGACATGACGAATGTGGTCAGCAAGATCACCGGCGCCGGCAACGCCAATGTGCTGGTCACCGAGCGTGGCGCGTCGTTCGGCTACAACACGCTGGTCTCGGACATGCGCGCGCTGCCGATCCTGGCGCGCACCACCGGCGCGCCAGTGATCTTCGATGCCACCCATTCGGTGCAACAGCCGGGCGGCAAGGGCGCCTCGTCGGGCGGCGAGCGCGAATTCGTGCCGGTGCTGGCGCGCGCCGCGGTCGCGGTCGGCGTCGCCGGCGTGTTCATCGAGACCCATCCCGATCCGGATCGCGCGCCGTCCGACGGCCCCAACATGGTGCCGCTCCGTGAATTTGAATCCCTCGTCAAGCGGCTGATGCAGTTCGACGCGCTCGCCAAGACGGTAGCCTGACCGGCGGACAACGACATGACCGCAACCAGCGGCATGCCGCCCGCCCTCAATGTGATCACGCTGGCGACGTTCGCGGCGAGCCTGTCGGTGCGGGCGCTCGATCCGGTGCTGCCGCATGTCGCGGAGGATTTCGGTGTCAGCATCGCGACTGCGGCGAGCTTTGCCGCGGTGTTCGCCTTCACCTTTGCCGCGGTCCAGCCGGCGATCGGCGCCGCCGCCGATCTATTCGGCAAGGCGCGGCTGATGACCATCTGCCTCGGGCTGCTCGGCATCGCCAACATCCTCGGCGCGTTCTCGACCTCGTTCCCGATGCTGTTCGTGACCCGCATTCTCGCCGGCATCGGCTCAGGCGGCGTGTTTCCGGTGGCACTGTCCTTGACCAGCGATCTCGTCGGCCCGGACAAGCGGCAGCTCGCGATCGGGCGAACGCTGGCGGGCTCGATGACCGGCAATCTGCTCGGCGCCACGGCCTCCGGCCTGATCGGCGATCTGCTCGGCTGGCGCGGCGTGCTCGCGGTACTCGGCGGTCTTGTGATCATTGTCGCGCTTGCGGTCGCGGCGGGCTTCCGCGGCGCCGAGCTGAACCGTCCGCCGCGCACCAGCCTGAAGGCGCTGCGCCACGGCTATCGCACCATCTTCACCAACCCGAACGCGCGCATCTGCTATTCGGCTGTGTTCATCGAAGGCTGCTGCGTGCTCGGGCTGTTTCCCTTCATCGCCTCGTTCCTGTTCGAGCTCGGCGAGACCTCGCTGTCGATCGCCGGCATCGTGATCGCGGGCTTCGCCATCGGCGGATTGCTCTACACGCTGACGGTGTCGCGCATGCTGCCGTGGCTCGGCGTGAGGGGCATGATGATCGCAGGCGCGACGCTGGTCGGCATGCAGCTGGCCGGTGCCGCCTTCGGGCTGCACTGGAAGCCGCAGATGGCGAGCCTGTTGGTGATGGGCCTCGGCTTCTACATGATCCACGGCTGCCTGCAGGTGTTCGCGAGCGAATTGTCGGTCGAGGCACGTGCCACTGCGCTGTCGTTGCACTCGTTCTTCTTCTTCATGGGCCAGACCGTCGGCCCGATCGCCTATGGTTTCGGCCTGCAGCATGCCGGCAAGACCGCGACGCTGGTCTCGGCCGCCGCCGTGATGGTCGTGCTCGGGTTTGTCTGCGCGAAATTCCTTCGGCAAACCCGGCCGGCCGACGCCGCGGCACGGCCCGACGTCGAGTCCTAACGTTCTCTTAGGTCATTTGCTCGTAACGTTTCTGGGGCAGCGCGGCGTAACGCAACGTCGGCGCGATGGCTGAACACGTTTACCTCGGAGAATGCACAACAGGTTGCTAGCGGCCGCGCGTTGCGTTGGAGCAACACTTTCTTGGAAAGCGCGGGGCCAATGGTTTCCGCCATTGCGCGGCTTCATTTTGATCCGAATGATCGATGCCGTCGCGTGCTTGGCTGTGCAGCAAGGCTCGGATCGAGCCCTTTGGAGGCTACGGGATGATGAACCCGCGGCGAATTGCGACGGTGACGCCGGAGTTGTGCGGGACGGTTATTCTCGCAGGTTGGCTCTTTGCTTGGCTTGCTGGCTCTGTCGGCATCGAGAACACCGCGGCAATGTCGATCGAGGGCAGCCGCGCACCATCTCTCACCGCCGACGCCGAACTGGTTGATACGCCACATGCAACCGCAATCGGCAAGGCCGCCAGCTTGAACGCCGACGTGGGGATGGCTGCCGAACCGGTGACGGGATCGGCCTCCGACACGACGGACACGCCGCAGGCCGCCGTCATGGGCAACGCCGTCGCTGTCGCTAGCGCCGATGGGGCGATGGCGGTCGAATCGATGCCAGCGACGGCCCCTGATGCGGCGGCGATCTCGAGCGAGCCAAAATCAGTTGTCGTGGCTGCGTTGCCGGATTCGTCGCAGATGCTGCCGGTCGAAACATCGCCGGTGCAAGCGGCGACAGCGAGCACGCCTCCAGTGTCGAGCGACACCAAGGAGGCCACGAGCCGCCTCGAAATTTTCGATGAATGCCTCGTCGTTGATGTCTGCATCGACCGGTACCTTTGGGCACTCTACGAGCGGACGCCCAAGGAAGACACCATCAGTGTGCAAGAGCGGCGGAAGGTGACAGTCAAGAGGAAGCGCAAGACGGTGACTGTCACCAGGACCTTCACCAGGCGCGTCGATAACGATTTCACGTGGAAGGATCCGAAAGCTGCGGAAAGAATGGGCATGCCGATGATCGACTACGTGATCGGAGGGATGGATCGGAGCTTCAAGCTCAAGCTCTTTCATGCGCTTTACGCGGCCGAGCAGGCCGGGCTGTCGCCCGGCATAACCAGCGCGTTCCGCGACGACTACCGTCAATCGATCGCGAGCGGCCTGAAGGCGGCGAGCGACAAGTCATACCATGGAGGGAGCTTCCGTGGTGGCTATGGCCACGGGCTTGCCGCCGATGTCGTCAGCGTCAACGGCGCGACACGGGCGCAGCGTTGGGTTTCCACTGAGGCCCTTTGGAAATGGATCGATGCGCGCGGATCGGATTTTGGCATCGGGCGACCCTATCTCGATCGAGATCCGCCGCATGTCGCACCGATCGACGGCAAGGAATACACCGCCCGTCGCGGCGGGACGAAAGCTCAACACGCGGAAGCGGATGTCAAGAAGCGCAACCGGGTCGCTCTGCGGGTCGTAGCGAAACAACGAAAAACCGCCAAAGTGTCGAAGGAGAGAACGATCTGATCCGGTTCAGCTGCGCCTTTCAACACGACGCGGGCAAGAATGCGTAGCAATCCCATCATCGTGCAAAAATACGGCGGCGCCTGTCTCGAAACACCGGCAAAAATCCGCGCAGTCGCGAGCAGTGTCGCCGATTTGCATGGCCGTGGTCATCGTGTCGTGGCGATCGTTTCAGCGATGGGCAAGACCACCGACGAACTCGTCAGGATGGCCTATCAGGTCAGCCCGCATCCCAATCGCCGCGAACTCGATATGTTATTGACCACCGGCGAGCGCATCAGCATGTCCTTGATGAGCATGGCGCTGTCTGATCTCGGCGTGCCGGCGATCAGCTTTACCGGCAGTCAAGCCGGAGTGATGACCGACGAATCCCATTCCTCCGCACGCATTCTGGATGTGCGGCCCATTCGCGTGCGCGAGGAGCTCGATCGCGGACGCGTCGTGGTGTTGGCAGGCTTTCAGGGCGTGAATCCGGTGACCAAAGAAATCACGACGCTGGGCCGGGGCGGCAGCGATACCACCGCGGTCGCCATGGCTGCGGCGCTCAAAGCGGAGTGCTGTGAAATTATCAAGGAGGTCGACGGAGTTTGCTCGGCTGATCCGCGCATCGTCGCGGATGCAAAACCCTTGCGTCAGCTGGATTTCGCATCGCTATCCGAAATGTGTTTCTGGGGCGCCAAGGTCTTGCATTTTCGCAGCGTGGAGCTGGCCCACAGACAAAATGTCCCTCTGGTCTTGAGAAAGTGGGGCGGCGCTCGGCACAGCACGCAAGTGATGCAGGAGGTTGCAGACATGGAGAACGGAAAAGTCTTGGCCGTCAACTCGATGGCTCGCATTGAGCATGTCGAGATCGATTCGGCGGACCTCAATCAAGGCTTTGAGAAGTTCGCGCAGCATCTAAAGCAGAATGGCTTGCCTTGGCCGCAGCTCCTCGCCTCGGCCTTCACCGCCGGAAAAACCCGCATCATGATGACTTGCGATTCGGAGACAATCGACACGTTGCTGCGCACGCTGGAAAGCAGCAAAGACTTGCGCAAGCAGCGCGAGACGCTGAGCTCGGTGAGCCTCACTTGCTTCGGCGGCATTTCGTCAGACCTGCCATACAAGGCGATTCAGATTTTGCAACGTCACGGGATTATCGCCGACAAGTATGTTTTGTCGTCGCATTCCGTAAGTTTCTTTGTTCCGGTGGAGAGCCGTGAGGCTGCGGTCAAGGCTTTGCATTCGCTGATCTAGTTGAAATTTGGTGAGGGGCGTTGACGCCGGACGAGGCCAGGACGTCGAGCCATGGCGATCTCCAGGACCTGTACTCAATAGCGTCAGCTCGCGAGCGACGGCGTTTGATCCGAAGCCGACATCCACCGCGTCATCATTGCGATTGCGGGATGCGGCTTGGAGCGCGAGGTTCGTGACGTCCCTGTGCGCGAACGACCGAAGTCACCTGGTCGATCGTGTGTGGATAGCTGCGCTGGAGTGTCGCAGTCGGCCTCTCACAAATGTATCGATTTCAACAGTAATGTCCCGTCCTCGAGCTTACTGCGGAGCCGGTCATGGCTTCAAAGCTGTCTTTGCGCACTGTCGCGCTGATACTGGTCGGAGCAACGGTGCTTTTGATCGCAAGTCGGCCACCTGCCTGGATCGTGCTGCTGCTCGGTTCGTTCGTGCTGGCGGTGCTGTATATCGCTGCGAGAACGAGGTCGCGTTGCGATCCGCTCGATCCGCGCTTCGGTAGCTGCATCCCTCCGATTTCCAGGCCGAAGACCGGCGGCGATGTATCCGACCACCACAGCGACGCCTGACCTCGATCAGATGCGGATCATGCGGAGAGGTCCGCTTCAAGCCCAAGACCGACATGCATTCTCGTCGCCTTTCCAAGGGCAGGCAGGGAGGCCGAAATTAACGTGTGCCCGACCTAGCCTCGCCCGCGATAGGGCGCGACGCCCTGATCGGGAACCCAGATGCCCTTCGGCAGCCGGCCGGTCTGGAAGAACACGTCGATCGGGATGCCGCCGCGCGGATACCAGTAGCCGCCGATGCGCAGCCATTTCGGCTTGATCTCGTCTGATATCCTCCGGCCGATCATGACCGTGCAGTCCTCGTGGAATGCGCCATGGTTGCGGAAGCTCGCGGCAAACAGTTTCAGCGATTTGGATTCCAGCAGCCAGCGGCCCGGCACATAGTCGATCACCAGATGGGCGAAATCCGGCTGTCCCGTCACCGGGCAGATCGAGGTGAACTCCGGCACCGTGAAGCGCACCAGATAATCGGTACCAGCCTGCGGATTGGGCACGCGGTCGAGCTGCGCCTTTTCCGGCGCGTCGGGCCATTCCACCGCACGGCCGAGTTGCAGGCCGGGGGAGGTCGTTGATTTGCTGGATTTCTTCACCATTCGGGTCTCCGTGGCGTCCTCTTAGCCAATGATGGCGCCCCCGTCACCCGGCCTTTTCCCCCTCGATGCATTGCGCTAGAAGCACCGCCATCCGCCCCCTCACCACTGCCACAAGAGGTTCTCATGACTGACATCGTCGACATCATCGGCCGCGAAATCCTGGATAGCCGCGGTAATCCCACGGTCGAGGTCGATGTGGTGCTGGAGGACGGGTCGATAGGTCGCGCGGCGGTGCCGTCAGGCGCCTCTACCGGCGCCCACGAGGCGGTGGAACTGCGCGACGGCGACAAGTCGCGCTATCTCGGCAAGGGCGTCGAGAAGGCGGTTGCCGCCATCAACGGCGAGATCTTCGAGGCACTTAGCGACCAGGCCGTCGAGGAGCAAGTCGCGATCGACCAGATCATGATCGATCTCGACGGCACGCCGAACAAGAGCCGGCTTGGGGCCAATGCCATCCTCGGCGTTTCGCTGGCCTGCGCCAAGGCGGCCGCCGAGTCCTTCGACATGCCGCTGTATCGTTATGTCGGCGGCACCTCGGCGCGGACGCTGCCGGTGCCGATGATGAACATCATCAATGGCGGCGTGCATGCCGACAACCCGATCGACTTCCAGGAATTCATGATCCTGCCGGTCGGTGCCACGTCATTTGCAGAGGCGCTGCGTTGCGGTTCGGAAATCTTCCACACGCTGCGCGGCGAACTGAAGAAGGCCGGCCACAACACCAATGTCGGCGACGAGGGTGGTTTTGCGCCGAACCTGCCGTCGGCCGACGCCGCGCTCGAGTTCATCATGAACGCAATCGGCAAGGCCGGCTACAAGGCCGGCGGCGACGTCCTGCTCGGTCTCGACTGCGCCTCCACCGAATTCTTCAAGGAAGGATCCTACGTCTATGGCGGCGAGAACAAGACCCGCTCGCGTTCGGAGCAGGTCAAGTATCTGGCCGACCTGGTTAGCCGCTATCCGATCGTCACCATCGAGGACGGCATGTCGGAGGACGACATGGACGGCTGGAAGGAGCTGACGGATGCGATCGGCAAGAAGTGCCAGCTGGTCGGCGACGATTTGTTCGTCACCAATGTGACGCGGCTTGCCGACGGCATCAAGAACGGCCGCGGCAATTCGATCCTGGTCAAGGTCAACCAGATCGGCACCCTGACCGAGACGCTCGCCGCGATCGAGATGGCCTACAAGGCGGGCTACACCGCCGTGATGTCGCACCGCTCCGGCGAGACCGAGGACTCCACGATCGCTGATCTGGCGGTCGCCACCAATTGCGGTCAGATCAAGACCGGCTCGCTGGCGCGCTCCGACCGCACCGCCAAGTACAACCAGCTGCTGCGGATCGAGCAGCAACTCGGTACCCAGGCGAAATACGCGGGCAGGGCGGCCTTGAAGGCACTGGCGTAACGCCCCAACTTGATCGGAGCCTAACAAACGCAAAAAAGGGAGGTCGGGATGAGTGACGGCAAGAGCGGTCTGCAGCTGCGTTCGCTGCTCAAGAAGAATGGCGAACTCGAGATATCGCTGGTCAATGTCCCGACCCCCGAGCCTGGACCCGACGAGGTCGTGGTCCGGGTCGAGGCGACCCCGATCAATCCGTCCGACCTCGGGCTCCTGATCGGCCCGGCCGACATGGCGGCCGCCAAGGCCTCCGGCAGCAGGGAATTGCCTGTGGTGACCGCCCGCGTGCCGGAAGCGGCGCTGCCTGGCCTCGCCGCGCGGCTCGACGAGTCGATGCCGGTCGGCAATGAAGGCGCCGGCGTCGTGATCAGGACCGGCTCGTCGGACGCGGCGAAAGCGCTGATGGGCCGCACCGTCGCGATGATCGGCGGCGCGATGTATGCGCAATACCGCACGCTGCGCGTCAACGAATGCCTGCCGCTGCCCGACGGCATCACCCCGGCGGAAGGCGCGTCCTGCTTCGTCAATCCGTTGACCGCGCTCGGCATGACCGAGACGATGCGGCGCGAGGGGCACAAGGCGCTGGTGCACACGGCCGCCGCATCCAACCTCGGCCAGATGCTCAACAAGATCTGCCTCAAAGACGGCATCGGCCTCGTCAACATCGTGCGCAACAGGGAGCAGGCCGAGATCCTGCATAGGATCGGCGCCAAGCATGTCGTCGATTCCAGCGCGCCCGATTTCATGGACAAGCTCACCGACGCGCTGGTCGAGACCGGCGCGACCATCGCCTTCGATGCGATCGGCGGCGGCAAGCTCGCGGGCCAGATCCTGGTCGCGATGGAGACCGCGATCAACAAGACCGCCAAGGCTTACAGCCGCTACGGTTCGAACGTGCACAAGCAGGTCTATGTCTATGGCGGCCTCGACACCCGCGATATCCAGCTGCCGCGCGGCTTCGGCATGGCCTGGGGTATCGGCGGCTGGCTGCTGTTCCCGTTCCTGATGAAGATCGGTCCGGAGGCCGGCAACAAGCTGCGCCAGCGCGTGGTGGCCGAGCTGAAGACCACTTTCGCCAGCCACTACACCAAGGTGGTCTCGCTGCAGGAGACCTTGCAGCTCGACAACATCGCCGTCTACGGCAAGCGCGCGACCGGCGAGAAATTCCTGATCAACCCGAACAAGTAACGGACGGCCTCTATTCGCGCTCGAATGCCAGCTTCCTGGAGCGCTTGTGGCGCTCCAGGGCGTGGCCGATCAGGACGTCCATCAGCCCGGATTGCGGCAGGCCGCTGGCCTCCCACAGCCGCGGATACATGCTGATGTTGGTGAAGCCGGGCAGGGTGTTTGCCTCGTTCACGAATGCCTGCTCGCCGTGCAGGAAGAAGTCGATCCGAGCCATGCCTTCGCAGCCCAGCACCCTGAACGTCTTGATCGCGAGCTCCCTGATGGTTTCGGCGATGGCAGGCGGGACGCTGGCGGGCACCTGAAGCAGCGCGCCATCGGCATCCAGATACTTCGCGTCGTAGGAGTAGAAGCCGTGCTTGTCGGATGGAACGATTTCTCCGAGCTGGGAGGCACGGATGCGACCCTCGGCATCCTCGAGCACGGAGCACTCGACCTCCCGGATCGGCGCGACACAGCGCTCGATCAGGATCTTCGTGTCGAAGCGGAATGCCAATCTGCAGCCGGCCTCGAACTCCTCCGCGGTGCGCGCCTTCGACACGCCGACCGATGATCCCATGTTGGCCGGCTTGACGAAGACCTCCTGCGACCCCAGCGCGCTGACCGCGTCGTCATAGCTGATGGGAGCCGCGCTCGACATCGCGACAAAGGGGACGATCGGCAATCCCGCCTCGCGCATCAGGCGCTTGGCGACGTCCTTGTCCATTCCGGCCGCAGAGCCCATCACGCGCGAGCCGACATAGGCGACGTCAGACAATTCCAGCGCGCCCTGCACCGTGCCATCCTCGCCGTTCGGGCCATGCAGGACCGGGAAGACGACGTCGAAGGCCGACAATTCCGCAGGCCCCGTCGCCTGTTCCTGAAGCACCACGACGCGGCCCTGTCCGCCCGGCAGCATCGCGAGTTGCGGTCCATGGTCCGGAATGGTCAACGCGCCGCCACCTGCGCCGGCGCCGTTTCCCGCATCGGCGACAATCCAGCGGCCATCGCGGGTGATGCCGATCGCGGTGGCGTCATAGCGATCCGGGTCGAGCGAGCGAAGCACGTTGGCGGCCGACGCCCGCGAGACGTCGTGCTCGGCGGAACGGCCACCGAACAGGATTGCGACCCGTGTCTTGCGCTCTGGCATTGTTTAGCCTCTCGGCGGTAGGCAGGTGATGCAGGAATCCGCGGCAGTATGCTCGGACGAAGATGTCGACAATTTGCTACATATGCTCCAGACCGGCGTTTCAGGGCCACCTGGATGGGCGAGGCCCCGGTGTTCAGGTCAGTTTTGCAAACGCTGCGTTTCCAGAATTGGGCGATTCATGCACTTGCATCTTTCTCGGCGTATCGGTAGGTGAGGACCACCAATCCGGTTTCACGTGCACCCCAGGGGACTAGCTATGGCCTATAACATCGTCACCATCGTCGGCAGCATCCGCAAGCAGAGCTTCTCGCTCAAGATCGCCAATGCGCTGGCCAAGCTCGCGCCGGCCTCGCTGAAGCTTGACGTGACGACCCTCGAGGGCATTTCCTTCTTCAATCAGGACCTCGAGGCGGCGCCGCCGGCGGACTGGCTGGCCTTCCGCGAGAAGCTGCAGAAGTCGAACGGCGTGCTGTTCGTGACCCCTGAATACAACCGCTCGGTCCCGGGCGTGCTGAAGAACGCCATCGACGTCGCATCGCGGCCCTATGGCAAGAGCTCATTCCAGGGCAAGCCGACCGGCATCATCTCCAACTCGCCGGGCCCGCTCGGCGGCGTCAGCGCGGCGAAGCACCTGCAGAACATCCTGCCGGGCATTTCCGGCCCGATCCTCGGCCAGCCGGAAACCTACCTCAACGGCGTCGGCGATGCCTTCGACGACCAGGGCGAGCTGACCAAGGACTCGCTCAAGACCGTGTTGCAGCAGTACCTCGTCGCCTTCGCAGCCTTCGTCGAGAAGCAGAACGGCTAATCAAATTTAGCATTCCATTAACCGCCATGGCCGCATCTTCGCGGCCATGGTTTCCCGCACGCGCCTCAAATCGATTCTGTCCGGCCTTGCCCTCTATACGCTGGCAGCGCTGATGGTCGGCTATTTCGGCGTCAACGCCTACACCGGCAAATATGGCCTGAATGCGCGGCAGGAGCTCGACCAGGAAATCATCGCGCTGACCTCGGAGCTGGCGCGACTGAAGAAGGAGCGGGCCGAGGGCGAGCAGCGGGTGTCGCTGTTGCGCTCGGACCGGGTCGATCCCGATATGCTGGACGAGCGTGCACGCTTCCAGCTCGACTACGCAAATCCGCGTGATCTGGTTCGGATCAATAAGTCGAACTGACGCGTTCTCAAATTTCAAAAACATTCGCGCACTATCACAAAAATGTCGCGCTGCGTTGCAGTGCGGCATAGCAAAATTCCATCCGGCGAACGCAATCCTTCCAAGGCGATTTGAGTTGGGTTAGAGAGGGTTCTTCGACTTCTCTCACCCGGAATTGCCATGGCCGCACCCAAGAAAAGCGTCGCAAAAGAATCAGGGCAGGAGAAGGCTGGCTCGCCGCCCGAATTCACCAGGGAGCAGGAGCTCAAGGCGCTGCGGGACATGCTCCTGATCCGGCGCTTCGAGGAGAAGGCCGGTCAGCTTTACGGCATGGGTGCGATCGGCGGCTTCTGCCATCTCTATATTGGTCAGGAAGCCGTCGTGGTCGGCATGCAGATGGCGCTGAAGCCGGGCGACGAGGTCATCACCGGCTACCGGGACCACGGCCACATGCTGGCTTGCGACATGGAAGCCAGGGGCGTGATGGCCGAATTGACCGGACGCCGTGGCGGCTATTCCCGCGGCAAGGGCGGCTCCATGCACATGTTCAGCAAGGAGAAGCATTTCTACGGCGGTCACGGAATCGTGGGCGCGCAGGTGTCGCTCGGCACCGGCCTGGCCTTCGCCAACCGCTATCGCGGCAACGATGCCGTCAGCGTAACTTATTTCGGCGACGGCGCGGCCAACCAGGGCCAGGTCTACGAAAGCTTCAACATGGCGGAGCTGTGGAAGCTGCCGGTGATCTACGTCATCGAGAACAATCGCTATGCGATGGGCACCGCGGTGTCGCGCGCCTCGGCGCAGCAGGACTTCTCCAAGCGCGGCGCCTCCTTCAACATTCCCGGCAAGCAGGTCGACGGCATGGACGTGCGCGCGGTGAAGGCCGCCGCCGATGAGGCCACGGCCTGGTGTCGCGGCGGCAATGGTCCGATGATTCTGGAGATGCAGACCTACCGCTACCGCGGCCACTCAATGTCCGATCCGGCGAAGTACCGCACACGCGAGGAGGTCGAGAAGGTCCGTCACGATCAGGACCCGATCGAGCAGGTGCGCACTCGCTTGCTGGCCGCCGGCGTCAGCGAGCAGGACTTGAAGGCGATCGACGCCGAGGTGCGCGAGATCGTCAACGAAGCCGCAGACTTCGCGCAGCACGATCCGGAGCCCGATGCGTCCGAGCTCTACACCGACATCTACCGCTGACCTCACCCGCGCAGAAGAATTTCAAGACCGATTTCGGGAGCCGATATGCCCATTCAAGTGCTGATGCCTGCGCTGTCGCCCACCATGGAGAAGGGCAACCTCGCCAAATGGCTGAAAAAGGAAGGCGAGACCATCAAGTCCGGTGACGTCATCGCCGAGATCGAGACCGACAAGGCGACGATGGAGGTCGAGGCAACCGACGAGGGCACGCTCGGCAAGATCCTGATTCCGGAAGGCACCGCCGACGTCGCGGTGAACACGCCGATCGCCACCATCCTGGCCGACGGCGAAAGCGCCGCCGACCTCGCCAAGGTGCCCGCAACTCCCGCGCCGCAGCCGAAGGCCGCGGAGGCCGCGCCTGCTGCCGAAGCCAAGGCGGAAGCGCCGCAGCCCGCGGCGAAGGCGCCGGCCGCGCCGGTCAGCGAGGCGCTGCCCGATCCGGAAATTCCCGCAGGCACCGAGATGGTCACGCAGACCATCCGCGAGGCGCTGCGCGATGCGATGGCCGAGGAGATGCGGCGCGACGGCGACGTCTTCATCATGGGCGAGGAGGTCGCGGAGTATCAGGGCGCCTACAAGGTGACGCAGGGCCTGCTGCAGGAGTTCGGCGCCCGGCGCGTCATCGACACCCCGATCACCGAGCACGGCTTTGCCGGCATCGGCGTCGGCGCGGCGATGGCAGGGCTGAAGCCGATCGTCGAATTCATGACCTGGAATTTCGCGATGCAGGCGATCGACCAGATCATCAACTCCGCCGCCAAGACGCTCTATATGTCCGGCGGCCAGATGGGCTGCTCGATCGTGTTCCGCGGCCCGAACGGCGCTGCCGCGCGCGTCGCCGCCCAGCACAGCCAGGACTACGCGGCCTGGTACTCGCAGATCCCGGGCCTGAAGGTGATCGCGCCATACTCGGCCGCCGACTACAAGGGCCTGCTCAAGGCCGCGATCCGCGATCCCAATCCGGTGGTCTTCCTCGAGAACGAGATGCTGTACGGCCACACCGGCGAGGTACCGAAGCTTGCCGATTACGTGGTGCCGATCGGCAAGGCGCGGATTGCGCGCGCCGGCAAGGACGTCACCATCGTCTCCTGGGCGATGGGCATGTCCTATGCGCTGAAGGCCGCCGATGAACTCGCCAAGGAAGGCATCGAGGCGGAGGTCGTCGACCTGCGCACCATCCGGCCGATGGACACCGAGACGATCATCAACTCGGTGAAGAAGACCGGCCGCGCGGTCACGGTGGAGGAGGGCTGGCAGCAGAGCGGCGTCGGCTCTGAGGTCGCGGCGCGCATCATGGAGCACGCGTTCGACTATCTCGATGCGCCGGTGGCGCGCGTCTCCGGCAAGGACGTGCCGATGCCCTATGCCGCCAACCTGGAAAAACTCGCTCTGCCTTCCGTCGCCGAGGTGGTCGCGGCCGCCAAGGCCGTGTCCTACCGGTAACGCCGATGGCCGGTCCCAAGGAGCAGCCGCTGCCGCCTGACGTGATGGGCCGCGAGGACGCCATCGAGGTGCTGCGCGCCTTTGTCGTCGACGGCGGCCTGTCGATCGCGTTCCAGCGCGCCTTCGAGGAGCCGGACATGTGGGGGCTGATGCTCGTCGACATCGCCCGCCATGCTGCACGCGCCTATGCGCGCGAGAGCGAATACACCGAGGACGAGGCGCTCGCGCGCATCGTCGAGATGTTCGAAGCCGAAATCGCCCGGCCGACCGACATGGGCCAAACCAAACCGCGGTCGCAACAAGGTCACTGACAATGCCGATCAATATTCTCATGCCCGCGCTGTCGCCGACGATGGAAAAGGGCAATCTCGCCAAGTGGCTCAAGAAAGAGGGCGACAAGGTCAAGTCCGGCGACGTGATCGCGGAGATCGAGACCGACAAGGCGACGATGGAAGTCGAGGCGGTCGATGAAGGCACGATCGCCAGGATCCTGGTGCCCGAGGGTACGCAGGACGTGCCGGTCAACGACGTCATCGCGGTGATGGCCGGAGACGGCGAGGACGTGAAGGCGGCGGCCAGCGCCGGCGGTGGCGCTGCCCCGGCGGCCAAGCCCGCCGAAGCACCGAAGCCCGTCGCGCAGGCCGCGCCTGCTGCGGCTCCCGCACCGGCGGCTGCGCCCGCACCGCAGCCGGCCGCAGCCCCCGCAGCGGCGCCTCAGCCGGCCGCGCAGGCCAACGGTCACGCCCGCGTCTTCTCGTCGCCCCTGGCGCGCCGGTTGGCAAGAGAAGCCGGCATCGAACTCGGGCGCATCACCGGCACCGGTCCGCACGGCCGCGTCATCGCGCGCGACGTCGACGAGGCCAAGTCCGGCAAGGGCCTGAAGGCGCCGGCGGCTGCGCCCGCCGCCGCGGGGCCAAGCATCGCACCGTCGATGTCCGACAAGCAGATCCTCGCGCTGTTCGAGCCGGGCTCCTACGAAATCGTGCCGCATGACGGCATGCGCCGCACCATTGCGCAGCGTCTCACCGCCTCGGTGCAGAACGTCCCGCACTTCTACCTCACCATCGACTGCGATATCGGCAAGCTGCTCGCCGCGCGCGAGGAGATCAACGCGTCAGCACCGAAGGACAAGGAGAAGAAGCCGCTCTACAAGATATCGGTCAACGACTTCGTCATCAAGGCGATGGCGGTCGCGCTGCAGAAGATTCCGAACTGCAATGTGAGCTGGACCGAAGGCGGCATGGTCAAGCACAAGCATTCCGACGTCGGCGTCGCGGTCGCGATGCCGGGCGGCCTGATCACGCCGATCATCCGCAAGGCCGAGACCAAGACGCTCTCGACCATCTCCAACGAGATGAAGGATTTTGCCGCGCGCGCCCGCGCCCGCAAGCTGAAGCCGGAAGAATATCAGGGCGGCACCACCGCGGTGTCCAACCTCGGCATGTACGGCATCAACCACTTCACCGCGGTGATCAACCCGCCGCACGCCTCGATCCTCGCGGTCGGCACCTCGGAGGAGCGTCCGGTGGTGCGCGGTGGCAAGATCGAGGTCGCGCACATGATGAGCGTGACCCTGTCGTGCGATCACCGCGCCATCGACGGCGCGCTCGGCGCGGAGCTGATCGGCGCCTTCAAGCAGCTGATCGAGAATCCCGTGATGATGATGGTGTAACGGGCATCAGCCATGTACGTGATGTCAGGTCCGTACGTCCTGCTCGCCGCCATCGCCGTCGCGTTGCTCGTCGCGGTCAACCGCGACCTGATATCGACGATCCAGTTCAGGATCATGATGATCGGCATCGGCGTGCTGGCGCTGGTGTGGTCCGTTGTGCTCGGCGCGGTATGGCAGGAGTACAGATGAATGGCCGGCACGGTTCGCACGCGCTGGCCCTGGATCTCGCTGCTGTTGTCCGCCGCGCTGGTGCTCAATCCGGTCGGGCTGGATTTGCTGCACTCTGCGTTCTTCGCCGGCGAACAGCTGGCGCGGAACATCGCCCAGCCCATCGTGCTGACGGCCCTGGTCATCATGGCCGTGGTGGTCGGGCTCGAATGGCTGGTCAGGACATTGATCGCAAGAAGCCGCGCCCGCGGCGCCACAGGTTGAGTTGAACGGGAGCCGCCATGGCCGACACATCTTTCGACGTCATCATCATCGGCTCCGGCCCCGGCGGCTACGTGACCGCGATCCGCGCCGCGCAACTCGGCTTCAAGACCGCGATCGTGGAGAAATCCTATCTCGGCGGCATCTGCCTGAACTGGGGCTGCATCCCGACCAAGGCGCTGCTGCGCTCGGCCGAGATTTACCACTACATGCAGCACGCCAAGGATTACGGGCTGTCGGCAGACAACGTCTCGTTCGATCCGAAGGCGGTGGTGCAGCGCTCGCGCGGCGTCTCGAAGCGCCTCAACGACGGCGTCGGCTTCCTGATGAAGAAGAACAAGGTCACGGTGATCTGGGGCGATGCGACGATCGATGCGCCCGGCAAGATCACGGTGAAGAAGTCGGCGGTCGAGGCGCCGAAGGGCGCGAGCGGCGAGGGCAGCTATCAGGCCAAGCACATCATCATCGCGACCGGCGCGCGGCCGCGCGTGCTGCCCGGGCTCGAGCCCGACAAGAAGCTGATCTGGACCTATTTCGAGGCGATGGTACCGGAGCGGATGCCGAAGTCGCTTTTGGTGGTCGGCTCGGGTGCGATCGGCATCGAGTTCGCCTCGTTCTTCCACACCATGGGCGCCGACGTCACCGTGGTTGAGGTGCTGCCGCAGATCCTCCCGGTCGAGGACGCCGAGATCGCGGGCCTCGCGCGCAAGCGCTTCGAGAAGATGGGAATCAAGATCCTCACCTCGACCAAAGTGACAAAACTCGAGAAGAAAGCCGACAGCGTCGTTGCGACCATCGACGACGGCAAGGAGAAGCCGCAAGCGGTAGAATTCGAGCGCGTGATCTCGGCGGTCGGCGTGGTCGGCAATATCGAGAATCTCGGACTGGAGAAGCTCGGCGTCAAAACCGACCGCGGCTGCATCGTGATCGACGGCCTCGCCAAGACCAGCGTCCCCGGCATCTACGCGATCGGCGACGTCGCGGGACCACCGATGCTGGCGCACAAGGCCGAGCATGAGGGCGTGATCTGCATCGAGGCGATCAAGGGCCTGCATCCGCATCCGATGGACAAGCTGCTGATCCCGGGCTGCACCTATTGCAACCCGCAGGTCGCCTCGGTTGGCCTGACCGAAGCCAAGGCCAAGGAAGGCGGCCGCGAGATCCGCGTCGGTCGCTTCCCGTTCGTCGGCAACGGCAAGGCGATCGCGCTCGGCGAGGATCAGGGCCTCGTCAAGGTGGTGTTCGACAAGAAGACCGGGCAATTGCTCGGCGCGCACATGATCGGCGCCGAAGTCACCGAGCTGATCCAGGGCTATGTCGTGGCGATGAATCTGGAGACCACGGAAGAGGAATTGATGCACACCGTCTTCCCGCATCCGACCTTGTCGGAAATGATGAAGGAAGCGGTGCTCGACGCCTACGGGCGTGTGCTGAATATTTGACGTTTGGAAGCCAACAAAAGTCCTGTCATCCCGAGGTGCGAGCGCAGCGAACCTCGAAGGGTGCACGGCCCGGATCAAGCAGCGGGGCTCGTCGCCCTTCGAGACGCGCTTCGCGCTCCTCAGGGTGACGGGGAAGACATCACCAAGAACAAGAAGGAAAGTACCTCGTGAAAGACAACGACAACCTCACCATCGAACGCCCGACTTTCGTCACCCACCTCGAATGCGCGATGGAGGGCGATCACTATCCCGCCGACCAGGTCCACAACCTGTCCAAGGCCGGCAAGCCGCTCTTGGTGCGTTACGATCTTGCCGGGGTGAAGAAGGCGCTGACCAAGGACGCACTGGCCCAGCGTCCCGCCGATTTGTGGCGCTACCGCGAGCTGCTGCCCGTGCGCCAATGCAAGGACATCGTCAGCCTCGGCGAAGTCACGACGCCGCTGATCCGGTTGCCGAGGCTTTCTGCCAAGCTTGGCGGCGGCGAGATCATCGTCAAGGATGAGGGGCGGTTGCCGACCGCCTCGTTCAAGGCGCGCGGCCTCGTGATGGCGGTGTCGATGGGCAAGGCGCTCGGCATCAAGCACATGGCGATGCCGACCAACGGCAATGCCGGCGCGGCGCTGGCGGCCTACGCCACCTCCTGCGGCATCAAGACCACGATCTTCTGCCCGGCGGATACGCCGGAGGTCAATGTCAGCGAGATCGAGCTGCAGGGCGCGACTGTCTATCGCGTCAACGGTTATATCGACGATTGCGGCAAGATCGTCGGCGAGGGCAAGGCCAAGGTCGGCTGGTTCGATACTTCGACCCTGAAGGAGCCGTACCGGATCGAGGGCAAGAAGACGATGGGCCTCGAGCTCGCCGAGCAGCTCGGCTGGGACGTGCCCGACGTGATCTTCTATCCGACCGGCGGCGGCACCGGCCTGATCGGCATGTGGAAGGCGTTCGACGAGCTCGAGAAGATCGGCTTCATCGGATCAAAGCGTCCGCGCATGGTGGCGGTGCAGGCCTCCGGCTGCGCGCCGATGGTGCGGGCCTATGAGGCGGGCACCGAGCATGCAGCGCGCTGGGAGGACGCCCACACCATCGCCTCTGGCATCCGCGTACCGCAGGCGATCGGCGACTTCCTCATCCTGCGTGCGGTGCGCGACAGCAAGGGATTCGCGATCGCCGTCGATGACGACAAGATCACCGCGGCGCTCAACGAGGTCGCGCGCGAGGAGGGGCTGTTGCTGTGCCCCGAGGGCGCCGCGACCTATGCCGCCTACACGCAGAGCCTCGCCGACGGCCGCGTCTCGAAGGGCGATCGCGTGATGCTGTTCAATTGCGCCAGCGGCCTGAAATACCCGCTACCGCCGGTCACCCGCACGCTGGACCGGCACAAGCCGATCGACTTCGCGCAGTTCTGACGCCTCATCCGAAGGGCCATCTTGTCGAAAGGTGGCCCTTCAAAAATGATACAACAAAGAAGATTGAGGGAGAGCGTGATGCGGAAGCTGGTTCTGGCCGTGTTGGCGATGTTGGCGTTCACGGGGGCCAGTTCCGCGGAAACCTATCCCGCGCATCCGATCACCATCGTGGTGCCGTTCGCCGCCGGCGGTCCGTCGGATGCGATGGCGCGCATCCTCGGCGAGCGGATGAAGCAGTCGCTCGGCGAGGTGCTGCTGATCGAGAACGTGACCGGAGCGGGCGGCTCGATCGGCGTCGGCCGCGCGGTGCGCGCGGCGCCCGACGGCTACACCGTCTCGTTCGGCCATCTCGGCACCCATGTCGCGAACGGCGCGATCTACAAGCTCGGCTACGACCTCGTCGCCGACCTCGAGCCGGTGGTGCTGCTGCCGAGCAATCCGATGATCATCGTCAGCAAGAACGCCGTGCCGGCGAAGTCGCTGAAGGAGCTGTTGGAGTGGCTGAAGTCGCGGCCGGCGCCGCCGACCGCGGGCACCGCCGGCGCCGGCAGCGGCAGCCATATCGCCGGGCTCTATTTCGAGAACGTCTCCGGCATCAAGCTGCAATACGTGCCGTATCGCGGCACTGGACCGGCGCTGAACGACCTCGTCGCCGGCCAGATCGACATCATCGTCGACCAGACCTCGAACTCGATCAATCAGGTCCGTGCCGGCAATATCCGCGCCTATGCGGTCACCGACTCCAAGCGCGTGGCGAATGCACCCGAGGTCCCGACCGTCGATGAGGCCGGCCTGCCGGGCTTCCACATGACGCTGTGGTCCGGCCTCTGGGTGCCGAAGGGCACGCCGAAGGAGATCGTGGCCAAGCTCAACGCCGCCGCGGTCGAGGCATTGGCCGACCCCGCCGTGCAGAAGCAGCTCGAGAATCTCGGCCTGCAGATGCCGCCGAAGGATCAGCTCACGCCGGAAGCGCTCGGCACCTGGCAGAAGGCGGAAATCGCAAAATGGTGGCCGATGATCAAGGCCGCCAATGTGAAGGTGGATTGAGCACCGTTGGCGATTCAGGCACGCATACGATAAGGACAGCTCATGGAGAAATACGGCGCAGGGGCGATCGTTGTCTCCGCCTATGATCCTAACTGGCCGGCGTTGTTCGATCAGGAGCGGGCGAGGATCCAGGCTGCGCTCGGAGGTCTTGCGCTCGCGGTCGAGCATATCGGCAGCACGGCGGTGCCGGGGTTGCCGTCGAAACCCATCATCGATCTGCTGGTTGGCGTGCTGGATCTCGATGAGGCGCAACATCGCTATGTCGAGCCGATGGCCACGCTCGGCCATACCTATATGCCGCAGTACGAGTCATGGCTGCCGGGCGAGCTGTTCTTCCGCAAGGGACCGCCCGGACCCTGGACCCACCATGTCCACGTGATGCCGCTGTCCCACCCGCGTTGGCAGCAACTGATTTTGTTTCGCGATTATCTCCGCGCCCATCCCGAGGCCGCGCGCGCCTACGCGGACGTCAAGCGCGAACTCGCCTGCACGTCCAGGGACGACATCGCCGCGTATCGCAACGGCAAGAGCGCGTTCGTTGAAGCGACCACCGCTCGGGCGCTGGCCTGGGGCGCCGAGCGAGGCCGGTGATCCTTCGGTCTCACTCAGTCGCGCGGCCACCTGAAATGACGGCGACGCTCACTGCGCCGACGCTGCATTTGTCCCTGGGTCACGACCCGCTCGCCACTGCTCGCGGGCGCGGACTGGCCGAACTGCGCCAGCGTGCTGACGAGCCACGCCACGCCCGCATCCATCATCGCAACTTTTGGCACGACCAAGGTGATGTCAAAGCGGGGCAGGGCGATCGGCGCATCGACGTAGGTCACGCCGAAGCGGGAGCCGTGCATGGCGGCGAACCGGCGTGGAATCGCCGAGACCAGGTCGGTCTCGGCGATGACGGCGAGGGCGAACATGAAATTCGGAACGGTCAGCGAGATCCGGCGCGACAAGCCGCGCTCCGCCAGCGCAACGTCGACGAAGCCATGCGGATCGCCGGAGTGCGAAACCACGAGATGCCGCGACGCGTAGTAGTTTGCCGGAGTGGGATTGGCTGCGAGCGGATGGCCGGCCCGCATCGCGATGACGAAGTCTTCCTCATAAAGCGTGCGCGTCGTGAAGCGTGCGGGGACGTCTCCGAGGGGGATGACCGCGATGTCGATGGCACGGTTGTCGAGCTCGGCGAGCGCGTCGCTCCAGGCGAAGCTCGGTACAGGCTGGCCTTGCCGCGGCAGCAATTGGCGAATGCAGATATCGATGCGCGGCGCCAGCGTGGGCAAGTCGTGGAGCAGCTGCCACAGGAAGACCGATGACGCGCCGTCAGGGGCACCAATCGTGAAGCGGCGTGACGAGCGCGCGGGGTCGAAAGGTTCGACACTGTCGATCACAGCTTTGACGCGGGCGAGTATCTCCGAAATCGGCGCGGCGAGTTCGGTCGCCCGGTCGGTCGGAACGACGCCCGTCGGCGTCTTGAGAAACAAGGGATCGCTAAGCAGCGTGCGCAGACGTCCAAGCCCGTGGCTGACGGCCGACGGCGACAGGTTCAATCGCTCGGCCGATCGGCCGACATGACGCTCCTCCATGACGATCTCGAACAGGACCAGCAGATTGAGATCGGTACGGGAAAGATCAATTTCATTCAGCATGTCGCTGAAATCATATCACTGGATTCAGGTCAGACGAAGTGAGAAGTCTCGTCACGTGCAGATTATCCAAGGCGCTGAAAAAGAGGAATTCTACGATGTTCCATCCAGTGGACGGCGGGGCGGACCGCAACAACGAATCCTCTCAAGGGAGCAGATCGGATCGGATTTGCAGGCGGCTGGCGGTGGCGGCGGCACTCGCGCTGCCGCTGGCAGTTCGCGCTGCGGCGGACGAGCAGACATTAAGCCGTGCGGCGGCACCGAACGGTCCGGCCGACAGCGCTCCAGACGAACTTATCCGGCGCACCGAACAGGCGATGTCAGCGTTCATGCGCGGCGACATGACCACCTATCTCGGCCTGATCAAGCATGGTGACGACTTTAGCTTGATGCAGCCATTCGGCGGTTTCCCCTCGGAAGGATTCGATCCCAGCCCCGAGCACATCGCGAGGCTTGCCGGATACTTCAAGGGAGGAGAAACGAAACTGGAATTGGTGAAGTCCTACGCGTCGCGCGACATCATTGTGCTTTCGATGATCGAGCGACAGCATGGCGAGGTCGGTGGCCTGCCCGACCAGGACTGGTCGCTGCGCGTGACGTTGGTTTACCGTCGGAGTGACGCCGACTGGCACCTGGTGCATCGACACGCCGATCCGCTTGTGCATCGCATCAGCTTGGCACAAGCGGCTGCGCTGGCCCGCGGCTGAAGCCCGCCACATTGCCAGCGAAGCGGCATGTCCGCTGAAGCTTGCCGCTTGTGGAGGCAGGGATTGCTTCGCCGTTAGCGCTCCTCGCAATGACGATTGTGCGAGGCCGTCCGTTAATCTCACTGTGGCGGCGTTGTAGCCGCCGGCTCCGCATTGGTCTCCTGCGTCACGACACGCGCTTCGTTCTTGGCCACCGCGGTTCCGGTGTCATCGAAGCGCACACGATAGACCGCGAAATTCTCCATCACGCGCTGCACGTAATTGCGCGTCTCCGAGATCGGAATCCGCTCGACCCAGTCGACTGGATCGACGTTGGGATCGCGCGGGTCGCCATAAGCCTTGACCCAGTCGCGGACGCGGCCGCGGCCGGCGTTGTAGCCGGCAAACGTCATGATGTGGCAGTTGCGATATTCCGACAGCAGCGCGCTCAATTCGGCCGCACCCATCTGGGTGTTGTAGACGGGATCGGAGACCAGCCTGCTCCAGTCGTAGCTGACGCCGAAACGCTTTGCGGTGTCGCGGCCGGCCTCCGGCGTCACCTGCATCAGGCCGACCGCGTTGGCCGGCGACTTGTCGCGCTGGTCGAATGCGCTTTCGGTGCGCGCGATCGAGTAGGTCATGCTGCGTCCGATATCGGGGGCGATCGGGGTGTGCTTGGGAATGCCGATGACCGGGAAGGCGTAATGGTCGAAGGCAAAGCCGCGGCCGAGCGCGATCTTACCGATCTGCAGCATGGCGCGGGCATCGTTGCGGCGGCCGGCGAGCTCGCCGAGCGCCTCGAGCATTCCGACATCTGTGCTTTCCTCGGCGAGGTCTGCGGCGAAATAGAGCACGATGTCGGGCTCGCCGATCGCATAGAGCATGTCGGCGGCGCGGACCCGCTCGTCGGCGGCGGTGCTGCCGGCGCTCGCTGCCGGCGAGGGCGCGCGCAGCTCGACGCCGTCACGGCCGAGCTTGGCCAGTGCGAGCTGACCGTAATAGGCGGTCGGGTAACGCGCGGCGGCCTGGTAGTCGGCCCGCATTGCCGCGGTGTTGCCGAGTGCCTCGGCGGCGCGGCCGCGCCAATAGGCGGCACGCGCCAGCACGGTCGGATTGGTCTGGCCCTCGTCGATCCGCGCGAAATGCGCCGCGGCGGTCTTGGCGTCGTTGAGATAACGCAGCGCGATCCAGCCGCGCATGAAGTGCATGTCGGAGCGGTAATAGGGGTTGTCCGGCGCCGCCGCCGGGCGGATCACGTCATAGGCGGTCTGGTACTGGCCCTGGTCGAGCAGCTTACGGGAGAGGATGCGACGCTCGCGCCACCATTGGTCGGTGTCCTGCTGCGCCATCGTCTCGGGCGCGGCTGCGATCGTCACGCGCGCTGCATCGTCGATCCTGTTCTTCGCAAGCAGCCACTGGATCCGGCACAGCGTGTAGCCGAGGTCGCTGCGGGCATCGGCCGCCACGTCGTTGAGTGCGTCTTCTGCCTTGCTGGATTGTCCGCGAACCGCGCCGCACGCCTTCACGATCGCCAGCTCGTCGCTGCCGAGCCGCTGCGCCGCGCGCCTGGCGGCGGCGAGGTCCTTGGCACCGATCCGCTTGTCCATGCGCGCGCGATGATCGTCGCGCGTCAGCAGGTCCTTGAATGCGTCATAGGCGTCGCTCTCGGTGCGGTCGGACAAATCCTCCGAGCGCCAGGCCTCGCGCACCAGCTTGGTGGCGCCGTCGCGGTCGCCTTCGGCGAGCAGCGTGCGGGCGAGCGCGAACTTGCCCTTGGCGCTAACAGGCTGATCGAGGGTGAAGCCGTGCACCGTGGCCGGATCGCTGCGCTCCTGCCAGATCCGTGCCTCGGCCCGCCGGCGCAGCAGCGTGACGCTTGGCCAGTCCGGGTTGGCGGTGACGAACGTCGCATAGCGGCTGTAGGGCGCGTTCGACTCGGAGTGGCGCAGTAGATACCACTCGACGAGCTTCCGCCCGACCGGGTCGGTGATCTTCGCCTGGATATCGGTCGCCTCGCTGGTCTTGCCCCTGCGTGCAGCGACGATCGCGTCCCTGATAGTGGCGAGATCGCCGGACAATTGCGGCCCAGCGGGTTTCTCGGGCTCTGATACCTTCGAGGTCTCAGTTTTGGTGCTCGATTTTGTTTTGGCCGATTTGCGTTTGTCGGCGCCGTGCCTGGCATGCCGGCGCTTGCCGGAGGTGCTCTCGCGTGCGGATTTGGCACCGTGCGCCTTCTTGTCGGCGTGGCCGCTCTTGGCCTGGTGCTGGTGATGCGGCTTGGCGGTCGCCTGGACCGGAAGCAGCGCAAGCGCGGCGGCGGTGGCGAAACACGCCAGCGGACGTAGGCAACGGTTCATTCCCTGGCCCCCCTGAAACCATCAGGCACAAACGGAACGCGTTGTACACGGCACAACGGCCGCAAATTACCACTACCCTCGATTCTCGAGTGTTAACGCTGCTGCAACTCAACAGGGAAAACACGGCGAAATATGGAATGTGACGTGTGGAACCCGCGGGAACCGGGGTTCTCTCGGGCAGTGAGGCGCGGCCGCCACACGCATTGACCTATCCCTCCTGGGTTGTATCCTCGCGACAGAACGCGCCGTGGGGGACCGATGTCACTGATAGAACAGCTATTGCCGGCCGGTCGGTCATGACCGCTCGCCTCACCACCATCCATGACGGCGGCCGCTATTTCGAGGGCCCGCGCTGGCATCGCGGGCGGCTCTGGTTCGTCGACTGCATGGCGCGGACGCAGCTCAGCATCAGCCCGTCGGGCGAGCTGCAGCAGCACGCGGCGGTGACCGACGACACGCCCTGTGGTCTCGGCGTGCTGCCTGACGGCGACGTCGTCGTGTTGACGATGTTCAGGAAGCGGCTGCTGCGGTTTAGCGATGGGGCACTGTCGCTCTATGCCGATCTCTCTGAGGTTGCGACCGGCACGATCGACGACATGATCATCGACGAGCAGGGGCGCGCCTATGTCGGTGACCTCGGCTTCAACCTGCCGCCGCCGGAGGGCCGCGGCGCCGTCGGCCGGATCATCCTCGTGATGCCTGATGGCCGCGCCCGCGTTGTCGCGGACGGCTTGCGCTTTCCCAACGGCATTGCGATCTCCTCCGACCATCGTCGGCTCGTCGTCGCCGAAATGGATGGCGCCTGCCTCGCCGACTATGACATCGCGGCGGACGGCAGCCTGCATTTGCGCGGGCGGCTCGGCCGCATCAACGATCCCGACGGCATCTGCCTTGATCGCGACGGCGCGGTCTGGGTCGCATCGTTCACGGAAGATGCCTTTGTCCGGATCGATCGCGATGGTGAGGAGCGTGAGCGTATCGGCGTCGCCGGCCGCCGCGCGCTTGCCTGTGCGCTCGGCGGTGCCGACCGCCGGACGCTGTTCTGCCTGAGCGCGGAGACGTCCTACGAGGAGCTGCGGAAGGGCAAATCGGTGTCGCGCATCGATGTGGTCGAGGTCGATACGCCAGGTGACGGCTATCCGTGAGTTCCTCCCCCTTCGGCAAGACGGTTCGCTTTGGTCTTGATTTTTGTTCTCGTTTCGTTCAGATTGATGCGCTCCGGGAGAGCGCCCATGGACGCCGAGAGCGACCGCGACATCATCAGGCTATGGAACGAGCTCCGCCGGCTGCAGCGGGAGGGGCGTCCGACGGCGCTAATGATCCGCCGGATCGAGAAGGCGCTGGCGGCAAGGGAAACGGCAAGCGAGCAGGCGGCGGCCTGAGGCGCCTGTCTTGACGCGTTTACCCCACGTGAGCCGGTATCAGCTTCGCTCGAAGATGCTCTAGGTGGTGTGGACACTTATCGCATCCATAAGACGATGGCTGCGAGAGTGACGACGGCCAGGTAATTTCGGGCGGTCTTTTCGAAGCGGGTTGCAACGCGGCGGAACTGCTTGAGCTTTGAGAAGCAGCATTCGACGAGATGACGCTGGGCATAGAAATGCTTGTCGAGTGGATATTTGAGCGCCCGTGACGGGTTGTTGGGGATCACGGCGAGCGCGCCTTTGGCGGCGATGGCTTGGCGCAAGTGATCGGCGTCATAGGCCGTATCGGCCATGACGACCTCGGCGGATAAGCCTTCGATCAATGCGGCGGCTTGCGGTGCATCGCCCTTCTGACCTGCGGTAAGCGTGAACCGCACCGGACATCCCAAGCCTCGAACGGCCATATGTATCTTGGTGCTCAGGCCGCCGCGCGAGCGGCCGATCGCTTGATCTTCCGCTTGATCTTCAGCCCCCCCTTTTTGGCGCCGGCGGCGTGCTGATGCGCCCGAACAATGGTGGAATCGACGATCAGATATTCGAAGTCCGGATCATCGGACATCGCCTCGAAGATCCGCCACCAAACACCCTTGATGCTCCATCGACTGAAGCGCCGGAACACGCTGTTCCAGTCCCCAAACACCTCCGGAAGATCGCGCCAGGGAGACCCCGTACGCACGATCCACAGCACACCTTCCACGAACATCCGGTTGTCGCGCCCGGTGGAGCCCTTCTGATCGGGGCGCCCTATGATCAGCGGCGCTATCCGCTCCCACGCCGCGTCGCTCAATACCAAACGGTCCATCACACCCAAGGCGGCCTGGTGGATTCACACTCGAAGTGCAACACTTGGGAGAAGGCCTCGGCGGGAGTTTGGAAGTCAAGAGATTTGCGCGGGGTGTTGTTGTAGGCGTTGAAGGACTGATGGAAGCGGCGGGTCGGGAGGGTTGCGAGGTCGGTTTTGCGCGGGATGAAGCGCCGCATTCGACCGATCGCATTCTCGATGCCGCCCTTCTGCCAGGGCGCGTGCGGATCGCAGAAGAAGGTCTCGATCGCGAGGCGGTGCAGCGCCGTGTGGCAGGCGAACTCGGTGCCATTGTCGAAGGTGACGGTCTGGCACAGGTCCTGTGGCAGGGATGCGAACAAGCGAACGAGATGACGGGCGCCCCCGCGCGCAACCTTGCTGGCGAGGCGGATGCCGAGCAGCAGGCGCGAGGTGCGCTCATGCACAGTCAGGACGGCCTGACCGTATTTGGAGAACATCATCAGGTCGGCTTCCCAATGACCGGGAGTGCTGCGATCGGCGGCCTCGATAGGCCGTTGATCCAAGGAAACACGGCCTTCGATGAAGCTTGCGGGGCTGCCGCCCTTCTTGCCGCGGTAACCGCGCTTGCTCTTGCCGCGCGGCAGATAACGCCGCCAGCTGAAGTCCGAGGTGCGTCGGATCTGGGCGTAGATGAAGCGGTAGATGGTCTCGTGGGAGATCACCTTGCGGCCGTGTTCGCGGGCCAGCCGGCCGGCGACCTGCTCGGGCGACCAGCCCCGACCCAGGCGTTCCAACACCGCACGGCGCAGGCCGGGCTCCCGTTCGAGGCGTACGCCCGTCCAGCGCCGTGCTCGCATCTGTTGCTGGGCATAGCTGGGTTTGTAGCCGACCTGGACGCCTCGATTGCGGGTCAGCTCCCGAGAGATCGTTGATGGCGAGCGATCCAGAGCTGCCGCGATTTGCCGGACCGAGCTGCCATTGGCCGAAAGCCGGGCAATCTCGCATCGCTCGTCCAGGGATAGCTGCTCGTAACTCCGCCCCATCGCAACACCTCCTCAAGGAAGTGTTGCACTTCGTTTGTGAACTCAGGCCTCCCCAAAAGCAGCCTTGAATCTGATTTGCTCCTAAAAGGGAATCCTTAGAGTCCACACCACCTAGCGCCCGCCGTCCGGCCCCATCACCAGGTTTGGCAGCCAGGTCGAGATCTCCGGGAAGAAGCAGAGCAGCAGCACGGCGAACATCATCAGCAGCACGAACGGCAGCGTGCCCCAGATCACCTCGCTCAACGGGATGTCCGGCGCGACGTTGCGGATGACAAAGATGTTGAGGCCGACCGGCGGGTGGATCAGGCCCATCTCCATCACGATCGTCATGACGACGCCGAACCAGATGATGTCGAAATTGGCCGCACGAAGCGGCGGCAGGATGATCGGCGCGGTCATCAGGATGATCGAGACCGGCGGCAGGAAGAAGCCGAGCACGATCACCATCACGAGGATCGCGAACAGCAACTCCCAGCGCGGCAGGTGCATCGCGACGATCGCCTCCGCCGCCGATTGCGAGATGTGCAGATAGCTCATCACATAGGAATAGAGCAGCGACATGCCGATGATCAGCATCAGCATGGTGGATTCGCGGATGGTCGATTTCAGGATCGGCGACAGGTCGCTCGGCTTCCACACGCTGTAGATCACCGCGATCAGCGCCAGCGCCAAGAGCCCGCCGAGGCCGGCGGTTTCCGACGGCGTGGCGTAGCCGCCATAGAGCGCGATCATGACGCCGGTCAACAGCAGCACGAACGGGATCACGCGCGGCAGTGCGCTGAAGCGCTCGGCCATGGTGAATTCGTCGTGCTGCAGGATCGCGGCGTCCTTGCCGGTCGCGTCATAGACGGCGCGCGCCATGGCGTATTCCTTGCGGAAGCGATACACGGCGTAGACGCCGAACAGCGTCACGAGCAGCAGTCCGGGGCCGATGCCGGCGAGGAACAGCCGGCCCAGCGATTTCTCGGCTGCGACGGCGAACAGGATCATCGTGATCGACGGCGGCAGCAGGATGCCGAGCGTGCCGCCGGCGGCGATGATTCCGGCGGCAAAGCCGCCGGAATAGCCGCGCTTGCGCATCTCCGGGATGCCGGCCGAGCCGATCGCCGAGCAGGTCGCGGGCGAGGAGCCAGCCATCGCCGCGAACAGCGCACAGGCGAACACGTTGGCGACGCCGAGGCCGCCGGGCACGCGGTGCAGCCAGGCATGCAGCGCCGAATAGAGATCCTGGCCAGCGCGCGATTTGCCGATCGTCGCGCCCTTCAGGATGAACAGCGGGATCGACAGCAGCGTGATCGAGGCCATCTCCTCGTAGACGTTCTGCGTCACTGTATCGAGCGAGGCCGCCGGCATGAAGATCGCCATGAACACGACCGCAACCGCGCCGAGCGCGAACGCGATCGGCATGCCGGAGAACATCGCAAACAAAGTGGCAAGTCCGTAGGAGATGCCAATACCAAACACGGTCATCGGCGCGCGCCACCGGTCAGCGGAAGGATGATTTGCAAGAGGATCTGCACGCAGAGCAGCGTCATGCCCAGTGCCATCAGCACATAGGGAATGGCGAGCGGCGGCGACCACATCGAGTTGGACACCTGGCCGTCGACATAGGCCTCGTGCGCCAGGGTCCAGGACTTCCAGGCGAAGAAGGCGCAGAACGCGAAGCTCGCGACGTCGACCAGCCACAGCCTGATGCTGTTGGCCCGCGGCGAGAGCAGGCCGACGAACGCCTCGATGCTGACATGGCCGCGCTGGCTCTGCACATAGGCCGAGGTCATGAAGGTGGCGCCGACCAGCAGGAACACGGCAGCCTCGTCCTGCCAGTAGTTTGCCATGTGAAACACGGCGCGGCCGAGTACGCTGTAGCTCAGGATCGCGCAGGCCGCGATCAGAGCGAGCGCGGCGAACACCACGATGATGTTGTTGCAGACTGACAGCGCGCGCTCAAGCATGGCTACGGGCGTGTTGCCCGCGGCCAGGCTTGCGCTTTCGTCTTGATCCGCGACCGGACCATGGATCATGCGGCGACGTCGCTTGCGAGCTTCAGCAGGTTGGCTGAAGTCGCCGTCTTGGCGCCATAGTCCTTCCACGCGGTGTCGCGCGCGATGTCGCGCCACTTGCCGACAATGGCGGCATCGAGGACGCTGACCTTGGCGCCGGCCTTCTCGTAGACCTTGGTGACCTCGGTGTCGTCGTCCTGCGCGCCCTTGCGGCCGAACGCCTCGAGCTCGGTGCCAACAGTGAGGATGATGTCCTGCTGGTTCTTCGGCAGCTTGTCGAAGATCGCCTTCGACATCATCAGCGGCTCCAGCATGAACCAGTAGGAGGCGCCGGCGCCCGAGGTCAGCGACTTCGCGACCTCCTCGAGGCGGAACGAGATCAGGCTGGTGGAGGAGGTGATGCCGGCGTCGCAGGCGCCGGTCTGCATCGCGGCGTAGAGCTCGTTGGACGGCACCGACAGCACGGCGGCACCGGCGGTCTGCAGCACCATGTCCATCTCGCGCGAGCCGCCGCGCACCTTCAGGCCCTTGGCGTCTTCGGGGGCCACGATCGCCTTGGAGCGGCTGGCGACGCCGCCGGCCTGCCAGACCCAGGAGATCAAAAGAATGCCCTTGTCGGCGAGGAAATCGCTCAATGCCTTGCCGACCGGCTCCTTCTTCCAGCGCAGGCCCTGGTCGTAGGTCGTGACCAGGCCCGGCATCAGGCCGATATTGGTCTCCGGCAATTCGCCGCCGGCATAGGGCATCGGATAGAGGCTGAGATCGAGCGCACCCTTGCGCATCGCCGAGAACTGCGCGTTGGTCTTGATCAGCGACGAGTTCGGATAGACCTCGGCGGCGAGCTCGCCGCCGGAACGCTTGGCGATCTCGGCTGCGAACATCCGGCACAGCCGGTCGCGGAAGTCGCCCTTGTCGATCGTGCCGCCGGGGAACTGGTGCGAGATCTTCAGGGTGGTCGCGGCATGCGCGGTGCCGATGCCCATCCGCAGGACGGCGGGAGCGGCGAGGGCGGAAGCGAGGACGTGGCGGCGTGTGAGCATGGTTTCTTCCCCTGAGAGCTTCTTGAGTGGCTGTTAGGCCGGCGCGGCGCTTCAGCTTAGCCGGTCTTCACCTGAACATTCTCTAGTCTGATAGTTCGAGGCGCCCTGATAGTGCGAGCCGACATGTGGCCGCAAGTCCTGGTCGCAAGTCCTGGTCGCAAGTCCTGGTCGCAAGTCCTGGCCGCAAGTCGTGGCCTTGTTGCGGCGCACACTGCGCGCCCGCGTCGCATCGCCACTCCAACCCTCACGCGACGAACCGTCGGGCGTCCGCGCCGCGATGCTTCAAGAATTTGTTATTGGAGGTAACAACGGCCGGCGCAAGTGCGTCGAGTAGACAGCGGCAAGTCGTCGCGCTCACATTCGACCTCACAAGGGATCACCAACATGACCACCAAGACCCGCCTCGGCCTTTCCGCCGCGCTGCTCTCGTTCAGCCTGGCGCTCGCGCCGGCCGCCTTCGCTCAGGACAAGATGGGCAAGGACGACGCGATGAAGAAGGAAGACACGATGTCCAAGGATGCCATGAAGAAGGACGGTGGCATGATGAAGAAGGACGACGCCATGAAGAAGGACGGCGGCGCGATGATGAAGAAAGACGACGGCATGAAGAAGAACTGACGCCGCCACAGCTCATCATTCGCAGGCCCGCCATGGTGGCGGGCCTGGTTACGCCTTAGGTGGTGTGGACTCTAAGGATTCCCTTTTAGGAGCAAATCAGATTCAAGGCTGCTTTTGGGGAGGCCGCCTTGGGTGTGATGGACCGTTTGGTATTGAGCGACGCGGCGTGGGAGCGGATAGCGCCGCTGATCATAGGGCGCCCCGATCAGAAGGGCTCCACCGGGCGCGACAACCGGATGTTCGTGGAAGGTGTGCTGTGGATCGTGCGTACGGGGTCTCCCTGGCGCGATCTTCCGGAGGTGTTTGGGGACTGGAACAGCGTGTTCCGGCGCTTCAGTCGATGGAGCATCAAGGGTGTTTGGTGGCGGATCTTCGAGGCGATGTCCGATGATCCGGACTTCGAATATCTGATCGTCGATTCCACCATCGTTCGGGCGCATCAGCACGCCGCCGGCGCCAAAAAGGGGGGTCTGAAGATCAAGCGGAAGATCAAGCGATCGGCCGCTCGCGCGGCGGCCTGAGCACCAAGATACATATGGCCGTTCGAGGCTTGGGATGTCCGGTGCGGTTCAAGCTCACCGCAGGTCAGAAGGGCGATGCACCGCAAGCCGCCGCATTGATCGAAGGCTTATCCGCCGAGGTCGTCATGGCCGATACGGCCTATGACGCCGATCACTTGCGCCAAGCCATCGCCGCCAAAGGCGCGCTCGCCGTGATCCCCAACAACCCGTCACGCGCGCTCAAATATCCACTCGACAAGCATTTCTATGCCCAGCGTTATCTCGTCGAATGCTGCTTCTCAAAGCTCAAGCAGTTCCGCCGCGTCGCAACCCGCTTCGAAAAAACGGCCCGGAACTACCGGGCCGTCGTCACTCTCGCAGCCATCGTTCTATGGATGCGCTAGTGTCCACACCACCTAGCGCTTCTTCTTGCCGCGCTCCTTGCGCGCTGCGTAGCGGGCGTCACGCTTGGCCTTCTGCTCGGCCTCGAGCGCGGACAGCCTTGCAGTTTCCTCTTCCTTCTCCCGCGCGATCCGCTCGGCCTCGGCCGCGGCGGCCTCTTCTTCGCGGCGCTTCCGCTCAGCCTTCTCGGCTTCACGGGTTTCCTTGGCCTTGGCGCGGCGTTCGGCGATCGCCGCGCGCTCCTCGGCCCGCGCCTTCACGCTCGGATCGTCAGCTCCCGGCTGGGTACGAAACTTGTTGAGGAGGTTTTGCCGCGCCTGCAGCGCCGCCTTTTGGCGGTCGGCAAAACCCGGTTCCTTGAAGCCACTCATAGAGGAAGCCTGCTGCTTTCTGTTCGTTGATGGTTGGGGTTCGGTTCGCCGCTTCAATAGGTGAACGGCGGCGAAAATGCCAGTGGCGAACGACGGGCTGTGGAGCAAAGGAGATATGAGCGCACAGCAAATGGCCGACGGCCGTGTTTGCGCCTGACAGGGTGCCGGCGTGGTGAGTGGTTGGTCACCGAACCAGTCTAGCCGCGCTGAAACGGTTCGCGCCGCCCGTTGCCCAGAACCCTGGCGACCGTCTCGGCGGTCATCGCGTCGCGGTCCGAGGCGCGCTGGGCTTCCAGCCTGTCGCGGGCCCTTTCCGTGATCAGGAGGGTGATCAGCCGTAGCCGGCTGGTCTCGTCGACAGCTTCCGAGAGCAGCTGCCTGTAACGCTGATAGTCGTAGGTCGCTTGTTGTTCGCTCACCGGCACGCCCCGCACACGCGCTCCACTTCAGCGAGCAGTTTTTCGCGAGTCGCGGAAGCCCGCAACGGAATTGCAGCGCCGCGAGCTGCAACCGCGCATTTCATTTTGCGACTGTTGCAGAATTGATCGCACGCCACCGAGCAAACGGTCATGATGGGGACAAGCGCAATCTGGAACCGAAGCGAGCATGAGCGAATCCGAAGACGGTGGCAGCCGCCGTGGCGCGCTGATCGGACTGCTGGTCGCAGTGGTCATGCTCGGAGTCGGTCTGTGGCTCGCGCATGAGCTCACCGCGGCGAGCAAGCTGCAGGACTGCCTGATGTCGGGCCGGACCAACTGTAATGTGATCGAGCCCGCACGCTGACCCTGTCTTGCGGCAGTGCAATATCGACCCCACATGCAGCGTAAAGACTCAGCCTGAACTGTTTGGTCCTGATTGTGATTTCAGTCACAGGCGGACAGGTGGGCAGTCTCCCCAGAGATCGGCGGGAACCAAGGCCATGATGTCGAAGCTGTGGTCCGGAAAGGGCGCGGCGCTGGCTGCCGCAGGCGCGGCGGGTGCCGTTTTGGTAGCGTATCTATTGCTGACGCTGGCGTCGCCCGAGCCGGTGTCCAGCGCGGGGCTCGGGCCGGAATGGCAGTGCAACCGGGTGGCCTTCGTGCTGACCACGTGCACCCGTGCGACCGAGGCTGATGCTGAGGTGAAGGCGATCCCGGTGCGGGAGGCGATTCCGGTGCGGGCGAAGGACGATTGTCCGGAACCGTAATCGGCCGGGTCACCCCGGCGGCGGCTGGTCAGTTACTTCTTGGCGGTGCTGCGCGGCTTGATCGACAGGCCGAGGCGCATCGCCATCTTCTTGATTCGCTCCGGCGAACGGCCGGTCGCCTTCACGACCTCTTCCAACGACTTCGAGGAGCGCGCCAGTTCCATCAGTCGTCGGTCCTCCTTGAACGACCAGCGCGGCTTTCGGGCCATCTTGCTGCTATCCTTGTGCATTGCTTGGCAACAAAGCCGCCAGGCGGGGTCGCCTGGCGGCCTTGCCGGTGTGGGCCCGGACCTTGGGGAAATGTCCGGTGGATAAGCAATACTGCTTCCGAATAAGGTCGCAATTGAAACCCGAATTTAACCTAACCCATCAAGGTTACTGAGGTTTAGTCGTGGCAGGAGGCCTTATGCGCAAGGTCGCCATTTTCAGTGCCGCAGCATTCTTACTGTCCGGTTGCTGGTCCGACCCGGAGGTCACGGGATCGACCAACAGCTGTGCGGCCAATCTTTATAGTCAGTACAATCCCAAGGTCATGGATCAGTGCGTTAACGTCTGCATCAAATGTGACCGCGGCAATGTAACGACCTGCACGACCTCCTGTACGCTGAAGGGCGCGCGGTAATCGATCCGCGTCTTCACCGATGCGAACAGGGGCTGTCGGGCGTGCTTGCGCGTGCCGCGACGTCGATGGCGTCGGTGGCCCGGCCGATCACGATCTGCGCCATTTGCAGGTGCGCGGCGCACCTTGCGCGGCGGGATGAACGCCGTTATCGGGTCCGGGCAACGGCGTTGTCGCGCCGGAACCTGAAAGCGTGGAACAGAGCTCGATGAGCGGGCCTTGCTATGTCGCGGTCGATTGGGGCACGAGCAGCTTCCGCCTCTGGCTGATCAATGCGGCAGGCCAGGTGCTCGGCGAGCGCCGCAGCGACGAGGGCATGACGGCAGCCGCCAAGAACGGCTCTAAGACCGGCTTTGCGTCCGTTCTGCAATCCCATCTCGGTGCGCTCGGCGTCGCGGCCGATTTGCCGGTCGTGATCTGCGGCATGGCGGGCGCGCGGCAGGGCTGGGTCGAGGCCGGCTATATCGACACGCCGGCGCATCTCTCCGACGTCCTCACACATGCGGTCGTGGTCGGCGGTCAGGCGCGCGACATCCGCATATTGCCAGGGATCGCGCAGCGCGATGCCAAAATTCCCGACGTGATGCGCGGCGAAGAGACCCAGCTGCTCGGTGCGCTCGGTCTCGACGCACCGGGCGAGGCCTTGGTTTGCATGCCGGGAACCCATTCCAAATGGGTGCGCCTGCGTGGCGGGACGGTCGAACGCTTTGCGACCTTCATGACCGGCGAGTTGTTCAGCGCGATCGCACGCGACACCATCCTGTCACACGCCGTCGCCGGCGCCGCGGAGGCGGTTGACGGCGATGCGTTCCGCTCGGCCGTCGCGGAGGCGTTCGCGGCGCCGGCGCACTCAGCCAATCTGCTGTTTCGCGTGCGATCCCGGCAGCTGCTGTTTGGCGGCTGCGCCCAGGCGGCGCGTGAGACGATCTCGGGCACGTTGATCGGGGTTGAGCTCGCGGCGGGGCTTGCCGAACGGGAACCGGCAACGTCCGTCACGCTGATTGCATCGGGCCGCCTGCAGCAGCTCTATCAAATCGCGCTCGAACGCCTTTCGATTCCGGTCAATATCGTGGACGCGGAGGAAGCGGTTCGCCGCGGGCTCACTGGCGCAGCGGCGGCGATCTGGAAGAAGTGAAGGGGATCAGCGCATGAGCATTCCGTTTCCGCCGATGAAGCGTCCGCTGGTTGCGATCCTGCGCGGCGTCAAGCCGGACGAGGTCCTGGGCATTGTGAGCGCGCTGCTCGAGGCAGGCATGACCGCGATCGAGATTCCGCTGAACTCCCCCGAGCCGTTCCGTTCGATCGCGATCGCGGTGAAGCGGGCGCCGGCCGATGTCCTGATCGGTGCCGGCACGGTGCTGACCACGGCAGACGTCGATCGCCTGCATGACGCCGGCGGCCGCCTCATGGTGTCGCCGAATGTCGATGTCGATGTGTTGCGGCGGGCCCGGGACCACGCGATGGTCACGATGCCCGGCGTGTTCTCGCCGACCGAAGCGCTGCTCGCGGCACGCACTGGCGCCTCGGGCCTGAAATTCTTCCCGGCCAGCGTGCTCGGCGCCTCCGGCATTGCCGCGATCCGCGCCGTGCTGCCGCCGGATCTGATGATCGCGGCGGTCGGCGGCGTCTCGGATCAGAATTTCGTTGAATATGTGAAGGCGGGGGTCCGCGCCTTCGGCCTCGGCAGCAGCCTTTACAAGCCGGGCATGACGGCCGCGGATGTCGCCGTCAGGGCAAAGGTGACGATCGACGCGTATGATGCGGCCGTACAAGCCGCGGGCTAGGCGTGCGCTAATCGTCCCGCTTGCCGCCGTCGATCACGCGGAACAGCGGCGCTGCCTCGCGGGGATTTTCGAGCAGTTCCTCGACCATGGCGATCGCGGCGGCGACGTATTTCTCGGTTGCCGCGTCGAGCGGCCGTTCGGCCTCGTCCGATAGTGCAAGCCTGGCGCCTTCGAGCAGTTTGCGGGTGCGGACGGCGGACTCGTCGCCGGCGGTGAGGGCGGCCCGGGCGATCGATCGCAGCACGAACAACTCACCTTCGAGCCGCAGCAGGCGGTCGTTGAGCTTGCTCAGGACAGTGTTCAGGTTCCGCATGGCGTCCTCTCCGGGCGTTGGATCGCCTTCCTTACACGGACATTCCTGACGAAATTCTTGTCCCGGCCGCGCACCATTTGGTTCGTTGAATGGCGTGCCCGGTCTCCTCATGTTCACGGCGGTCCGCGCAGGTGCGACGATCTGGTCCTGAGGGCGCCTTTGTGGATCGCTGCGAGTGGCCCTAGTAGACTGTCCGCGGTCCGGCGCCGCCGCCGGACGCGCGGGGCGCATCGGCTCAACGTGACACGGACGAAGGAACGCACATGAAGATTGCCGTCGAAACAACCGTTGCCGCGGAGATCGCGGATGTCTGGCGTGCCTACACCACGCCCGACGACATCAAGCAGTGGAACGCGGCCTCCGACGATTGGCACACCACCGCCGCGACCGTCGACCTGCGCGCCGGCGGCGCCTTCTCGTCGCGGATGGAAGCCAAGGACGGCAGCATGGGGTTCGATTTCGCCGGCACCTACACCAGGGTCGAGGCACCCCGGCTGCTCGAATATTCGTTCGGCGATCGTACCGCCCAGGTCGGGTTCACGCCCGAGGCCGGCGGCGTCAAGGTGCAGGTCTCCTTCGACAGCGAGGACACCCATTCGGTCGAGCAGCAGCGCGGCGGCTGGCAGGCCATCCTCGACAATTTCAAGCGCTACGTCGAAGCCAAGCGACGGTCCTGATCCGGCGATTGGAGAACGGCATGATCGACGCGTTAATGGTCTGGCAGCTCGGATCTGCCAGCGAGATCGAGGGGCGGATCAGCGGATCCGACAGCTCGGTGATCGTCGTCGATATGCCGCCCGGACCGGGGCCGGCGTTGCATCGGCACCCGTATGCTGAAACCTTCGTCGTGCTCGAGGGACGCGCGCGGTTCACGATCGAGGGCAGGGACGTTGAGGCCTCCGCCGGCTCGGTTGTGGTGGCGCCGCCGAATGCGGCCCACACGTTCGAAAATCCCGGGCCGGGACGCCTCCTGCAGGTCGACATCCACGCCTCCGACCGTTTCATCACCGAATGGCTGGTGCCGGAGGCCGAACGCCCGCGAGGCGCGGTCGCCGCGCCGCGCGAGCGGAAGACGTGATCTTGAGGCGACCCCGTGCGACGATGCCGGCGAGCATCCGGCGCGAACTTGATGCCGGCGGCCTGATGCAGGCGTTCAACGAGCGCCCGCCATATCAGCGCAACGACTATCTGTACTGGATCGCGCGCAGCGTGCGGGCCGCCACGAAGCGCAAGCGGATCGACCAGATGCTGGAAGAATTGAAAGCCGGCGGGGTTTACATGGGAATGGAGCACCGGCCGAGCAAACGGACGGGGTGACCGTACTCTCGGCGTAGTCGGGATGATCGTCAGGAGCAAAATGCGATGCGCATTGTTTTGGCACTTGGCCTGTTGATCATCATGTCCGCTTCGGCGACCGCCGCAACAAAGCGGCATTCCCACGCACGCCAACCCGCAACCGCTCGCTCCTCCGTGGACGTGACGCCGCGGGCGCGCTTCGCGGTTCCCGGCTGGAGTGATGAGTCGACCCGCCAATGGCTTGACAATGCTTCGTCCGGTGTCGGCCTGGGCGGTTAGTCGAACTGCCACCAGTGGCGGCGGCTCAATCGCCGTCCTCTTCTTCTTCGGTGCCCCGTGCGTTCGATGCCGAGCGGCCGCCATATTGCCGCGGAGCGGCTGCAGCCTTTCTCGGATTCGAGGCTTCGCTTTCACGCAGTTCCTTTCGTGCGCGCCGCGCCAATCGCATCGCTCGCTTGATGTTTGAATCGGGCGAGTCCTCATCAAAAAACAGCACGATCTCGCAGCTCGGGCACTGGCGCGTGTAACCGTTCTGCAGTCGCCTCGCGCGATCGCGAAAAACGTTCTTGCAGCGTGTGCAACGGACCTGGACGGAATCTTCCATGACAATTCCAATATCGATGAACAGCGCGGGCGCTCGCAATCTCCCAGAGGAAGCAATTGCCGATTAAGAAATCGCGAAGCGGCGCGAGCGATCACAGTGAGAATTGGAACCGGCGACGCACCGACAGCATGCCTCTCGAGCGCGATCGGAACTTTGTTCACGCACGGAGAACTACGGAAGAATTGCGTGCGCTCAATGATAAGAACCGAATGCGGTTTCGGACGGGCCGTGACCATCAAAAAAGAAAGGCCCCAGCGCGTGGGCCACGCTGAGGCCAAGTTGACACTTTGGTCGTGGGGCACCGTCACCGGCACCCCGCAGTTAACCTACCTTCGTTTCTGTTTCTTCAAATAGCCCATTTGGGCCATGCTCGTTGGCGGCCGACATGCACACATGGAGTGTCAGGATGTTGCACCACCTTCCTGGGGCTAGGGCCAACGCCGTCCGCATTTATTTCGAGCGGGCGGCGTTGTGCTTTTTGCGCGCGGAATTTTGCCGCGGCTCAAACGCGATCTGCGTTCTCCAGACTGCGGTACGACGAACTTCATTGCGTTACGCACGAGGTCAGCTCGTCACGCTGCCGATACCGCCACAGCTCGATCTCGTAGAAGGCCCATCCGAGACAAGAGCCCAGGCAGCCACAGAGCAGCATGAGGTACAATGCTTGTTCGGTACGGCCCATGACATCACGGAACGAGAACGGCCGGCATCGGCTTCGTCGGTAGCGGAACAAATGTGTTGGGCTGGCCTCGCACCATCGCCAGAACAGCAAGCGCAATGGCCGCAACCGTCAAAAGTCTCGCCATGAAACTGGTCAGAAAAAATGCCTGCAAGAATTCCCGCAGTGTAGCACCCGGTCTGCGATGCCCTTGTGAAGCCTCTCACATGAGTGGACGCGCCGAAGCCGCGGCGTCGCGCGCGGGGACCGCAAATACGCGCAATTGCCGCATTCCCGGGCAACGAGTTCCAAGTCGGCCGTCCCGTGATAGCCAATTTGGGACATGCGCCTTTGGCACAAATTGTACATACTTGGCGCCGTCAGGATTTTGCATCACCTTCCTGGGGCTAGGGCCAACGCCGTCCGCATATATTTCAAGCGGGCGGCGTTGTGCATTTTGGCGGTCGCGCGCTCGGTGATCAGTGATCCATCGGCCGTATCTCCAGGCTCTCGATCCTCACCGGCTGGGCCGCCCCATTGTGCTCGTTCGACGGAGTCAGCGTAACAGGGGAATTGGTGCCGCCGGCCAGCACATTGACGCCGGCGCCGCTAGGGTGGGTGTAGCCACCGGCGAGATCGTCGCTGCCGAGCCACGGCACTGGTCCCATCACCTTCCAGGTCAATGCGACGTCCTGATCGCCGATGAACACGCCGAGATTCCTGATGGCCGCAACGAAGCGACTGTCCGGCGCGCTATCGACGTGCAATACGCAATCGAGATTGGTGATCGGGCCCACGATGAACCCCGTGTCGGGGTCACCCCGGCACGCAAGCGTTCCGACCTGCACCTCTTGTGCATCGGCGGTTCGGATCGGCGCAGCCAAGACGGCCGCGCCACAGGCGGCGAAGAAGATCAGATAACCCGTTCTACGCATGGTGCCGTACAACGCGAATGGGTGCGCAATCGCCCCATCGCCCACGCGCGTCCTGCGCTCGTGGTTAAGAGAGCCTTAGAACGCGCCGCTAGCGGTTCGGCTGCCAACTGACCTTCGTTGCGCGTCAGCGATGATCGGGATGAATGCGCGAGCAAGCCAGCGCTCGGCAGCTGACGGGAGCAATAGAGCAAAGGCCAGGGATCGGCCGTGGCGTGCCGCCACGCCGTTCGGATCACCGACAATGCGCGCGTCCCGAGAAAATACGCCGCCGGGCTCGAAATGCCTTGTCCCGGCGGCGCCCTGTTTCAATCTGGGCCCGCAATCCCAGTAGGGTTATGTCTGCAAGGCCGGGGCCAAGGTTCGAGCGATCCGTAGTCCGGGCTCTAGCGTCCGGCGACCGCCTGATGTTCGTGACTGACCTTCTCGTGCACTGGCGGAGGTCCGAGCGTTGCCCAAACGACCGCGGCAATCACCATCGCCGTCAAAATGGCGCCGGCCAGCGGCCGATCGTTGTCCATACGCCGCCCGATCAGCCGTGATGCTCGAGCTTCCGCATCTCCTGCAGGCGCGCCAGGCAAAAATCCCGATACAACTCGTTGATGAAATCCCACATGACCGAATCCCCTCTGGTCCAATGTTGGGAGGTTAGGCCGCCTTTGTTTCCGGCCGGCTTCGCGGCTTCTGGAAAATGGTTTCATTCAGGGCGGGGAGGGGTGGCGATCCCGGCAGGATTCGAACCTGCAACCCGCGGAGTAGAAACATCTTGGTTGCAACGGCAATCCCTCCGCATCTTCAATACCTTAGATAGTGTCTGGCGCCGAGTTCGGTGATTATTTCGGGGACCGTTTTCGAGACTCCTCCGAAAGTCTGAGTCATTCGCAGCTTGATTGGCCGTACAGCTATGGACCGCTGGAATCGCCGTTCGCTATAAGATTGCTGATTTTGTCTATGGCAATCTTAGGCTGCGCAAATGCTCCTCTCGTTTCTCCTGACTTCCGGATTTCTCGTCGCGCTCGGCATCGCCGGCCGCGCGCTCTACCGCGCCGGTTTCCGCGACGGCCGCGCGCTCGGCCAATCCGAGACCTATGCCCTGTATGTCGCGCCTGCCGCGCCGACGTCGGCGCCGATCAAGTGCAAGCCGGCGCAGCGTGTCGTCGCGCGACGCGCGCGTGGCGATCGGCTCGACTGTCTTTGCCCTGGTCGCCTGCGCCTTACTGTACGCCCTGCCAAGGCAGCCGATTACGCCTGGCCTGCTGCGCGGAGAATTCCGCCAGGGGATGGGCAAGTCCTGGGTGCGGTCGGTGAAGTATCCCGACGAGCTCGCCGGCGCGCGGCTGTTTGAGGATGACCTCGAGCTCGGTCCGGCCAACCAGACGACGCTCGAGGTCGTCGAGGGCGGCGGCGGCCGGTTCCGGCTTTACCGAGATCCGATCGACTACCTGGCGCCGATCCTGGTGTTCTCGACCAGCGACGGCAGCAACCCGAATACCAACGGCCGGAAATACCGGCTCCTGGGACCGGAGCCGGCGCCGGCCGAGGCCGACCAGGCGGCCGAGCGGTCGGCGCTGGTGCGCTAAATTCGTTCCCGGCGCGCGATGCACAGGGTAGGAGCTGGCTCGCGCCTCAGCGGCTCGCGGGCGGCAAGTAGCGGGGCAGCTGACGCATCGCGCATTCGTTTACCTGGGCGTGAAGCGCGTCAGCAGTCGCTGTGTCCCCGAAAAATATCCGGCGGTTCAGCCGGTCCCGGCCGCCGAGCGTCTCAATGCAAAATTCGCGCGCCTTCTGGATGGCGGCGCGTTCCGGGTCGGATAGCGAACTTTGCGCGCCGGCCGACGTCGCTGCCAAAACGAGGGCGGTCGTGATCAAAAAGGGTTTCATATCGATCCTTGCTTTAACGATGCTCGAGAATGGGCGGCTCTGGTCGCGAATTCGCTCATGGGCGGAGATCCTCGCGGGTTTCGGCGTGCTCTGGCTTCCGAGGCGGCAGGGCGATGAACCCCGCAATGATACAAGCCACGCAAAGCAACAATAGCAGAACGAGGAATACGCTCTCGGCCTGGGTTTCGTGGGCTGGGATGAGGTTGTCATCCAGCGGGACGAAACCGAGAGCGCAGAAGGCGCCGACGAACAGCAAAACGGATATGATCCTTCGGAAAATCGTCATTGCGGGGGCTCCTGGCGGGTTTCGGGGGGTGCCGTTGTGGGGATCGGTGCCCGTTTCGCTTTCCGTTCGCGGTGCGGCGAATATCGTGGAAAACCGCGCGACGGCAAGGGCGCCGCGAAAATGTCCGCCTATACAGCATAGTGTGGCGACCAGCGGTCAACTACAAGTGGCGGCAGATTTGTCGGGGAGAGTGCATTGGATATTCAAGATCTGGTAACCCCACCTCCGAAGGGTAAGGTCTGGCTCTGGGTGGGCATCACGATTGTCCTCGCGGTAGTTGCGTCGGCGCTTTGGGACTTCCTTTTTAAGCCCCTGACGTTGTGGACAATCGATGAAATCGTCGTGCTCACTAATCTCGGATCGAAGTCATTAACTGACAGCATGTATCGAGATATTGCGAAGCCGCCCTATGAACGCGCCAGTTATCTGTCGCTGCTCCTAATATCCGGCACGACCGCGGGCCTCTTTGTGGGGATGGTTGTCCGCCGAAGGTCGGGGACACTCCTGAAGAAACCGACGGGATTTTTGGAATCCGCCTCGGTGGTAGGCATCGCCCTGGCGATACTGCTGCAATCAGTTCGCGTCGGTTACATCGTAAAGTCAAACGCATATATCGAACAGCTGCAACGGGCTTCCGCGCCTTACATGACGTCGGATCAGCGATTGGTGGTTTCTTCGAAAGCGGCATTAATCGAATCTAAGTCGGACTACGACGCGCTGGTAAAGGAAATGATTGATGCGCTTGCAGCGCATGGGCTGAAGGCTCCGACAAGGGATGTGTTCTTCGATTAGTCAGCCCGTGCCGGCGGTTCCTGATTCGCAATTTGCGCCGACGATACCTATCTCGCCGGCATGGCAAAGCGGTTTGAGTTTGCGCGGCCGGTGACCGCAAAGGCGGTGCCGGCGGGGCCGCAGTGGATTCATGAAATCAAATTCGACGGGTTCTGGATGCGTGTCGCGCGCGACGGCGATCGCGTGCGGCTGTTCACGATGAACGGCGCGGACTGGACCGATCGTTATCCCTGGATCGTCGAGGCCGCGCGCCGGCAAAAGCCGAGCCGGTTCGTGCTCGACGGTGAGGCCGTCGTCCTGGACGCGCGCAGCTACAGCGATTTCGACGCGCTGGTCTCGCGCAAGCATGACGACGAGGTCCAGCTCTACGCCTTTGACGTGCTCGAGCTCGAGGGCGCGGATCTCCGGCGCCTGCCGCTGTCGATGCGCAAAACCAATCTGCAGCGGCTGCTCGCGCGCCGCGTCGACGGTATCCAGCTTGCGCCGTTTGAGGCCGGCGAGATCGGGCCGGATCTGTTTCGCCATGCCTGCCTGCACGGTCTCGAGGGCATCGTCTCGAAACAGCTCGAGCGGACCTATAAGCCGGGCCGCTGCGATCACTGGATCAAGTCGAAAAACCCGGATCATCCGGCCTTCCGCCGGGTGCGTGACAAGTTCTAGCGCTTGCGCAGGTTCATGGCGGCGTAGGCTTCCGCCAGCTTTTCCGGCGTCTGCCTGGCCTTGAAGGCGAGCCAGGCCGATTTGAAATCGGCCTTCGCTGCGTCCAGGCTGTCGGCGCTGCCGACCGGCAGGCCGCCGGTGATATGCACCTGGACATGCCAAAGCCAGACGCCGGGCGAGCGCTCGCTGGCATAGCGGATGCGGCCGATCTGCTGGCCGTCCTCGAGGACGGAGTAATCCCGCTTGCCGATCGGCCGCAGCGCCAGGCTCATTCGTCGTCGCCCTTGTTCTCGATAGCCTTCGGCGTCTGCTCGAGCTGGTCGAGCTGCTCGCGCTGGCGCTGCTGCGCCTCGGCGGTGCGCTCCATCGCGGCGCGGACGTCGTCGACGGTCGCGCCGGTGTAGAATTCGGACGTGATGGCAATCGTGGAATGGCCGAGCAGCTCCTGCACAATGCGCAGATTGCCGGTCGCGCGCAGCGTCCGCATGCCGGTCGTGTGGCGCAGGTCATGAATGCGAGCGTCGACGCCGGCCTTTTCCCATTTTCGTTTTTTGTTTGAGGCAAAGCCGGTCGCAGTGATCGGATAGCGCTCGCCTTTGACCAGGTCGCCGAGCTTGCGGCCTTTCCTGGTGCGGTTTTTCCAGGTCCGCTGCGCCTTGTAGGTGAAAACGAATTTCGGATGGTGACCGCGCCGGCGCCAAAGGATTGCATAGGCCTCGCGCGAGAGCGGGATGATCCGCGGCTCGTCGCCTTTTGTCACGACGCTGATCGTGCCGAGCTCGAAATTGACCTGCGGCCAGGTCAACAGGAGATTTTGCCGGCGCAATCCCGTGATGATCGCGAAACGGCGGAGCTCGATGAAATCGAAGTTCTCGGCCTCGTCGAGGCGCAGCTCCTCGCTCGGCAGGATCTCGCGGACCGGCCGCTTTTTCTGTTTGAGGCGGTGTTTCTTCCAGGTCGGTTCGTTCGGTAGAACGGCGTTCCAGTTCTCTTTCGCGCGACGCATCACACGGCGCAGCAGATCCATCGTGCGATTGACGGTCGACGGCGTGATCTGCCGATAGAGGATCTTTGCTCTGCCCTTGTCGACGACCGTTCGATCGCGTCGCCGATCTTTCCGGCGCTCGGCGACGAGGTTCGCGACCGTGTCGTCGATAATGTCCTGCAATAGCGTTTTGCCGCCGATGATCTCGACGATGCGATCGAGCGCGGATTTGATTTTGAGGTCGGCCAGGTTTTGGCCGTGCTCGTCCCACCAGCGTTCGCAGGCGCGCTCGAGCGTTAGCGGTCCTCGGCGCGCGGCGATCCAGCCGGCGACGAGCTCGCGGGCTCGGTCCTTTTCTTGCGCCTCGGCTGCACGCGCGTCACTCTCGCTCTCGCATTCGGTTGACCCGGAAAAACGATAACCTTTGATCTGGAAATCGAAGTGCCAGAATGGGCTCTGGGTGTGCCGATAGACGGACATGGTGTTTCCTCGAGCGCCTGCAGAAAAGCCTCTACGTCAGACCGCGTGAACACGCGGCGGGGCTTTACACGGCCTTTGCCTTTGATGCGGCCGTTTAGTTTTTCGTCGGCAATATGCCGCGCGATCGTGGCGCGGTCCATCGGCATCAAGCGCGCGAGCTGCGGGACGTCGATCAATGCGAAGGCGCAGAAATGCGCGTCGAGCGCCTGCGGGAGCGCGGTCATGCGGCCTCCGGATGCTTGACGTCGGCCGGCGCCGGCCAGCGCGCGGCGAAACGCTGCATCGTTGCCTCGTCGGCGAAGCCGAACCAGGTCCAGCCGTGGATCGTCGCGCTGCCGCGATGCCAGGTGCCGGCGCGGCCGTGGATCGGCGAGGACATGTCGCCGAGCTCGTCGTAACACCAGCGCATGATCTCGTCCTCGCGGCCGTCGCGGTAATTGCCGGTATAGGCCTCGAGCATCCAGGGCGTCGGCGTCCAGACCTCGCGCATGATCTCGCCGCGGTCGACCGTGCCGTAGTCGAAAGCCATGGTTCGCTGATAGAGCGCGGTCCCGATCATGGTGCTGCCTTTGGCTTGCGTTGCAGACGACCGTCGACGATCTCGGCCAGGCCGCGAGCGACCAGGCCTGCGGCGGTTTCTTCGCGCAGGGTTCGGGTGCCGAGCCGCCAGCCGCCGCGAGGCCGGCGGACGAAATGATGACCGAGGGCGAGCAGGCGCAGCGTCACGGGCTGCCCCGAAATGGCACTGCTTCGCGCGATGCGTGCGCGGGAGAGAATTGCAACGGGTTGCGGAACCGCGCCTCTTGAATCTTTTGGTTGCATAGGGTCGAGCGTGACTTTGTCACTCAACTCACACCCGTAGATTTGCGGGATATGCATCTATCCAGTTGTCCAATTAGAAACACTCGCGTTCCCGGCGGCGAATGCCGGGGGCTCTGTGATAATCACAAAATGTGAATGTCGGCAACGTCCGTATTAACGGCGTGTGAATGCCAGTGGAAAAACAACAATGAAAACACTTATGTCGAGCCGTCCGCGGTCGTCGGAGGCAAACCGTCACCTTGCTTTGCAGCTTGCGATCCAGCTGCCTGATTCGACCGAGGACGCGCGCCAGGTCGTCGACGAGCTCGCCGTGCTGCTCGAGGGTTACATGACGGCGCCGGGGCCTCGGCCGCTATGGCAGCGGCAGGTCCTGGCGCTCGATCCGCCATATCGCGCGGGGCCGGCGCTGTTCTGGACGTTGGCGCTGTTCCTGCTGGTGATGCCGATCGCCGTGGCGCTGGTTTCGTTGGTCGGCGTCCAGTCGATCGAGATGCCGCTGATCGCGCCGCTGGCGTCCGGCTGCTCGATTGTTTTCGGTCGGCGCTATGGCGTCCTGGTCGGCGTCCTGGCCGGCGTCGCGCATAATCTGCTGATCGTGCCGCCGGCGCTCGAGTTGTCTATTCCGACAGTGCTCGAGCTCGTTTTTGGTGGGTGCTATGCCGTCGCGGCGATCGTGGTCCCGACCATTGCCAGGCATTCGGCGGCGCTGCGCGCGGCGGCTATGAGCGCTTGCGTGCGGCTCGCTCCAATGCCTGGATCGCCGTCGCCAGGTTGACCGGGACGTCGTTTGCCATGCCGCGATAGATCCAATTGAGGCCGACGCCGGTCGCCTTGCAGACCTTGAGGGCGGCGTCGATCGTGATGCGTCGGCCGCCGACCTCATAGTTATTCCACTGCGGCCCATCGATCCCAACCAGGCGGCACCAGGCCGCCTGGGTTAGCTTCATTGCCTCGCGCGTTCGCTTGAGGCGATGCGCAACCGCCTCTGTGCTCTCGGGATTTTGGTCTGCTGATGTGGCCGCCATAACGAGCGGCAATGTCGCTGAAGCTGCCAACATTTACTATTTACCCAATGTGAACAGTTTGGACATTCACAATCTGTGAAGTATGGTCCGGGCGTCATGAATGATTCGCACTTTAGAAAACTGAGCACGGCAGCCGCCGTCGTCGACGCGGTCGGCGGGACGTTCAAGGCCGCGGAAATCGCTGATTGCAAACCGCCGGCGATCTCCAACGCGATCGCCCGCGGCCGTCTGCCTTCTCCAACATTTTTGATTTTCGAGGCCGAGCTCGCCGAGCGCGGTCTCAAGGCGCCGCCGGAGCTCTGGGGCATCCGGTCGCCTCGTCGCAAGCGTCGCTAACGGTTTTTCGCACAGGGGCAACATGGGGCGAGAGGCTACACGGGTTCCCGCGGGGAACGCAAAAAAGCGGACCGGCCAACAGGCCGGGACAAACCGGCCAGCTGGCCGGTCGATCGCGCCGGCGATGCAGGTTTTCCGCAGGCTTTTCCCGCATCAGACCGCGGCCGAGCTCGCGATCCGAACCGGCGCCGAGATCCGCCATTGCGAGCGCTGTCTCGCCGGCGATCGGGATCTCGGCAGCGCCTTCCAAGCCAAGCTGCTGCAGTCCGACGTCGGCGACAAGATCCTCGACGCGATCATGGGCGAGGCGCGGCCGGCTTGGTGGGTCGGATTCAAAAAACAGCTCGAGCTCTCGAAACTGGTCAAGGCGCAGGCCGAGCTCGGCCGGCAGATCGAATCCATGCAGCGCGGCATGGCGGATTAGCGGGGCAATCATGGAGCAAAACACTTTCGCCGGCGTCGACGTCAACGATCTGCGCTTTCTCGTCATGATGGGTTGCGTGCTGCTCGTCGCCGCGTTCGCCGCGGTCGGCGCGGCGATGCAGCCTTTCCTCGATCGCCGCCGCGACGCCGGCGCCGGCGCCGGCTTTCGCTGGGTGCGCCGATGACCAAGAGACCGGCCGCAGAAACTCGCGCGACGACGATCGCCAAAGACCAGCTGAAATCGATCATTGAGCGCGTCGAGCGCCTGATCGAGGAGAAAAAGACGATCTCCGACGACATCAGCGACGTCTATGCCGAGGCCAAGGGCAACGGTTTCGACGTCAAGGCGCTGCGCGCGATCGTCAAGCTGCGCAAGCTCGATCCGATTGAGCGCGAGGCCGAGGAGGCGATCCTCGAGACCTACATGCAGGCGCTGGGAATGCTTTGATGCACGGCTGTTTCGCAAAGACGCGCGAGGAGCTCGAGGCGTCGGCGGACCTGGTCGACCTGACCGGCACGCCATGGCGGCGGATCTGGCTATCGGCGCGCGAGCCGATCTGGACGCTGGTCGACGCCGTCGATTACGCCTGGCTGTCGGAAAAGATCTGGAACGTCTGGCACGCCGGCCGCGGCGATTGGATGCGCTACGCCAAGCGCAACGTTGACGTCTCGCGCGCGACCGTCCGCATGCATCGTGAGATCATGATCCTCGCCGAGCCGCGAGACGAGGCTTACCTGCGCTCGCATTTCGTCGACCATATCAACGGTCAGACGCTCGACAACCGCCGCGCAAACCTGCGCTGGGCAACCAAGCAAGAAAACGCAGCCAACCGCCGCAGGCGCGGCTCGGCGCCGTCGCTCGAGGACATCGTCCGCGAGCTCGTCGCCGGCCTGCCGCCGCAGCCTCAACTCGAGGAGATCCCGTTTTGACCGAGCTCGTTCGCTATGAGGCCGCGCGCAAGGCGCTGGCCGAGGCCGTCGCGGTCGACGAGGTCCAGGAGATCCGCAGCCAGGCCGAGGCAATGCGCCACTACGCGCGCCAGGCGAAGAATCGCGACCTCGAGATCCAGGCGGCGCAGCTGCGTTTCCGCGCCGAGCGGCGCCTCGGCGAGATGATCGTCGCGCAAAAGGAAACGGTCGGGCTCAATACCGGATCGCGCGGTCAGCTGCGCGGCCGGAACGTTTCTGGCCATTCGGTTTCCCGAACAGCCAGAAGATGACCGGCCGACACTCGCCGAGGCCGGGATCGACCGCAAACTGTCATCGAAGGCGCAGCGCCTGGCCGCGATGCCGCCGGCCGAATTCGAGGCCGCGCTCGATCGTCACCAGGAGGAAATGCGCGCCGGCGTCGGCCGCGTCGCCATGGACCTGGCAAAGGTCGGCGCCGAGGAAAAGGGCAGGGAGCATCGCCGCAACGTGGCGCAGGCGCTGTCTGACGCCTCGGCGCTGCAGCCGACCGGCCGCAAGTATCCGATCGTTTACGCCGATCCGCCCTGGCATCGGAACCAGGGCGTGACCAGCCGCTCCTATGAAAACCATTATCCGACCATGCCCTGGGCGGAGATCTGCGCGCTGCCGGTCAGGGACATGGTCCTGCCGGATGCCTGGCTGTTTCTCTGGATTCCGCGCGCCCATATGCTCGCCTGGCATGAGGCCGAGATCGAGGCGACGGATCTCCGGACCGGCGAGGTCATCATGGTCCGTGTCCAGATGCCGCTCGCCTCGGCCGTCGCGCTGTCGTGGGGCTTTGAGGCCTATTCGACCGCGTTCGTCTGGACCAAAAACGACGAGGAGCATCCGGACGAGGCCGGCGGCGCCGTCCTGGTGCGCGACCAGGACGAGATCCTGCTGCTGTTCAAGCGCGGCAAAGGCCTGCCGAAACCGGCAAGCGGCGAAAAGTTCGGCTCCAACCATCGCGAGCGATCGCGTCCGCTCGGTCATTCGCGCAAGCCGGAGCATTACCGGCGCATGATCGAGGCGATGGGCGGCGGCGTGCCGGTGCTCGAGCTGTTCGCCCGCGTCGATGCCGAGAATCCATTGCCGGCCGGCTGGGATGCGTGGGGCAACCAGGCGACGGCGACAGAAATCATTTCCCAAGCGATCGCGGGCGAGAGCTCGGCGCCTGACGGGGTGCCGGCGGGTATAGAACCGCCGCGCGATCGGACTGCCGATGGTCGGTCATCGGACGAGGCCGCAACGGGTAGCCATAGCGCTGCGGCCTCACAGTTAGCGGACGCCGGAGCTCACGCCGGCGATCGTCCAGCCCTTTCGGCCGACGTTGCCTCGTTGCCGATCGGGGAAGTCGCTTCGAGCGTCGCCGTTACCGGCCGCGCCGATACAGCCGAGCCGCCGGCGAACCGACCTGGGCGCGACATTTCCGACGACGGGCTCGATATCCCGGCATTCCTGCGCCGGACGCCGAAGCAGGCGCCAGCGCTCGTCGTCGCGCAATCTGAAATGGATCTCGCGCGCCGCGACCGCGCGCCGGCGGAGATCGTCGACGGCAAGCTGCAAACGCGATTGCCGCTGACCGAGGACGAATGCGCGCTGCGTGATTGCCTGGCGACGATCGACGCAGGCGGCAACGTCGATTGGTCGATCATGCGCCAGGCGATCGGCGCCGGTTTGTTGGACGTCTCGCCTAAGCATGGCGTTGTGGTGACCGACGCCGGTCGCGATTTCCTGGCGCAGCTGGTCGCATCGCCGGCGCCCCTCGAGCTCGAGGCGCGTGCGTGACCGACAAAGTCGCACTGTTCCGACAGATTGCCGCGGTCGAGACCGAGATCAAAGATCGCAGCGCCGGCGCGCGCTCGAGGCTCGATCGGTCTGCGTCGCAACGCCAATGCGACGGCCTCGAGGCCGGCGCAAAAACGCTGCGCTGGCTGCAGCAGAACGAGGCGCGCATCGCGGCGGCGACGTCGTGCGGGCTTCCGAGCTGCGCGATTTCGATGACCAGGCAGATCACTGCGGTCGAGACCGAGCTCAAAGATCGACGCAGCGGCGCGCGGGCCAAGCTGAGCTCGGCCGCTGCGATCTATCAACGCGACGGCCTCGAGGCCGCCGCGAATACGCTGCGCTGGCTGCAGCAAAACGAGGCGAGCATCAAAGGGGCATTACGGCAATGAAGCAAACGAAACTGGCATCGCTCGCGGAGAGCGCGATCAACGTCATTGTTGGCTTTGGCATTAGCCTCGCCGCGCAGATCTATTTCCTGCCGCTGCTCGGCGTCAGTGTCTCGATCGCGCAAAACGTCACGTTTGCCCTAATCATGACCGCGATCTCGATCTGCAGATCGTACCTGCTGCGCAGGCTTTTCGAGGCGCTGCATATCCGCCGGCCGCTGTCGCCGTTCCTGCAAGCCGTTATTGCCGAGCGCTTTCGCCAGATCGAGCGCGAGGGTTGGTCGACCGAGCATGATGACGGGTACGATCGCGGCACGCTTGCGAAGGCCGGCGCCAGCTACGTTCTGCACGCCGGCACGGAATCGCCGGCAGTGCCGCACGAATGGCCCTGGACGCGCGAATGGTGGAAGCCGGCAGGCTACCGACGCGACCTGGTCCGCGGCGTTGCTTTGGCGATCGCCGAGGGCGAGCGGTTCGATCGCAATCGCAATCCGACCAGTGTCCCGGCTCGATTGAGGCGACCGCTTGCTGCGCAGGAGCTCCGGCAATGACGCAGCTCGAGATCGCCGCGATCGCGGTCGGCGCCTTCGGAGTGTTCATGTTTGGCTATTCCCTCGGTTGGATGCAGCGCGGGCAGCGCTCGCGGATCTCGATCGATCGCGACGGCGAGTGCCTGCGCGTGAATCGGGTTTTGTCGCGCGCCGAGGTCGACGAGATCCGCCGCGTCTGGCGCGAGGCGGCGACGGAAGGGCGGGAGCTGCAATGAAAGTCTCAGCTGATCCGCGCAACCTGAATTTTTGGCGGAAACACTTCACTGACTTGCCTTTGACCGTCCAGCTCGACGGTCGAGAGATTCGGAACGTCGTTTTCGCTGACGATGAGGCCGGCATAGTCGAGGCGTATGCGGTCGCCAACGGCAACGACTTGGCGGTCTGCGAGTGTGGTCAGCGGGCCGTTTCGCAGCTGCTGTTCGGCGAGGTCGTTATCCTCGGAGCGCAGCGCGCATGAGCTCGACGCGGCACAAGTGGGGCGAGAAGGTTCGATTTCCGCTCAAGACCGAACAGCAATGCATCCGTTGCGACATGGTCAAGGTCGGCCGCCGTGAAGGCGGTCCCGCCGGCTATTGGGATGAGTTCTGGCGCGACGAGGAGCGCATCCATTGCACGGCGACGCCGCCCTGCGACGCGCGGCGCGAGGCAGTCGCAGCATGACCGAGAAACGCAAGCGCAATCCGGTCTGGACGGATCTCGAGGACGCAAAGCTGCTGCATGCGCGCGACGTCCTGGGCGTGCCTTGGAGCAAGATCGAGCAGCATATGCCGGGCCGATCGCGGGGCGGCTGCGAGCGCCGCTATTACACGGATCTGCAGACCGACAACCAGGCAACGCGGCGGAATTGGAAGGCGCTGGGGCTCGCGCCGCCGAGGCCGCGGAAGCCGTCGACGCCGCCGAGGCCTGTCGTTCCGGCGATCGTGCGGGCGCTCGTCGAGGTGCTGTCGCCGTCGATCGCGCCGGCCGCGCCTAAGCCCGTCATCGTCCAGGACAAGCAGGGGACTGCGGCACTGGCCGGCCTGCGCGAGCGCGCCGAGTTGCTCGCCAGGATCGCCGAGCGCGGTCTGACGGGCGGCGTGCTCGGAGATCCTCCGCCAGGCCGCAGCGCGCTCGACCAGCGCAGGGCGCAGCGCGGGGGCGGCAATGCCTCGAGCTAACGCGATCGTGCGCTGCCTGGCCGCCGGAGGGCCGCCGGCGATGACGCTCGCCGACGTGATCTGCCAGCTGGTCGTCAAGGGTGCCGAGCTCGGCGAGCTCGAGGAATACGAGATCCCGGATCTCGACGCGATCGCGGCCGGCGTCGTCGATCCGCCGCGGCTCAAACGGCGCTGTTTGCGCCGTGAATGGCTCGCGCGGCTCGTCGACGCGATCGAGCTCGACGCGTTCTCGCGGCTACAGGCGCGCGACATCGTCGACCGTCTGCTGCAGCCGCGGCCGTGAACTTTCAGTGTTTGTTGCGTCCAGCGTCTCCCGAATTCTCTCTGATTAGGAAGTTAAGATGACCGCGAAAAAGCGGGCGCGATTGCGCATCGGCTCTGACGTGGCGACCGGATGGGCGCGCAATCTCGAGCTGGGCAACCCTTACGCAAAAAGCGTGCTGCGCGCGCTCGGCGAGTATGTCGACGGCGAAGGAATGTGCTGGGTCGGCATTCCGCAGCTGGCAATGGACTGCGATCTATCGCAGGACACGGTGCGGCGGCGGCTCGCCTGGCTCGAGGACATCGGCGCAATCGGCCGGACGGGGCAATGGGTCGACGAGAACGGTCGCCGCAACGGTGAGGGCCGCGGCAAGCGCACAACGGATCTGGTCCGTCTGCTGGTCGACGCAGATACCGATGCGATCGAGGCGCGAGCTGCCGGTCGGGCCGTCGACGAAATGTCAGTGAATTCAACGGCGATTAGCCCTAGCTGGCAGCAAGGGCTAAATTCGGGTGCGGAAGTCGTTAGGACTCCGCCAGCCCTCGGCCAGCCCTCGCAGCTGTGCGACCAGCTAATCTCTGAACCTGAACCGGAGAATCCCCCTAAGTCCCCCTCCGGGGGATTTCCGGACGATCAAAAAACGATCGAGGAAAGCGAGCCGGTCGAGTTCGCGGCGGCATTCGAGAGCTATGTCGGGCATGAGGTCATGCGGCGCGACCTGGCCATCGAGGAGTTCCGCCTCCTGACGCAGGACGATCGCGCCTGGTGCGCTCATGCGGTGCCGCTCTACATGGCGAAGCTGCGCGAGCTCAAGCAGCGCCGGCCGCTGAATTTTCATCTCTGGGTGAGGACGCGCGGGTTTCGGGAATTCCCTGCGCCTGGTGCTGCGCCGGCGAAGGCAGCGCCTTCGCAACGGCGGTTCGTGCAAGGCGACGAGCTCAAGGGTCTGGCGGTGGCGATGCAGATCGCCGAGCGGCGCGAGCTGCGCACTATCCGCGAGCAGGATTATCTCGACGAGGGCGTCTGGACGCAGCTCGCGCCGCAGGCTGACCTGGCGGCAATGGCCGCGTTTGCTGGCGCCGATCGCGAGGCCTGGCAGGTCGTCGACCTCGGGACGCCGCAGTTTGCCGCCTGGCGCGATCGCCTGGCGCTCTGGATCGGCGCCGAGCCGCAGGCCGAGCGGATCTTTCTCGAGCCGTTTGATCCGACCGTTCACGGCGTCTCGGCGTCGAATCCGAATTTCCGTTTGAGGAAAGCAAAGCAGGGCTTTCGCGTGCCGGCGCCGTGGCCGCCGCGGCGCGATGGAACGTGGCAAGGCGCAGGGGAGAGCGAATGAACATGCAATACCGCAAGGGGCAGATCGTTGGATATGTCGAGGCCAACGATCGAATAGCGGTGCCGGCGATGCCTGCGAGCTGGCGCGTGCTGCAGGTCATGCCTGGCCGCGACGCAAAGGTCATCAAGGCTTTCGGCGAGCGCTGCATCAGCGGCTGGTCGCCGACCGTCGTTCATTTCGTCGAGCGCGGCAGCGGTCAACCTGCTCGGCGTCCGCATCTTGGCCGGCGGATCGAAAAGCCGTTTCTGCCTGGCCTGATCTTCCTGCCTGATTTCGAGCTCGGTCGTCTCGCCGAGATCCGCAGCATTCCTGACGTCGACAATCTGCTCGAGTTCGGAAAGCTGCGATCGTGGCTCAATGCGACCGAGATGCAGCTGCTGCGCGACATCGTCAAGATCGAGAACCTGCTGCCGTCACGGCGCCGATGGGCGCTAGCGCAGCTGTTCCTGCGGTATGGTTTCATCACGGTCGCCGAGGTCAAAGACGAAACCGAAGTGAGAGTAGGGCGCGAGATCCGTGTCGCCGATGGACTGTTCTCCGGCTTTCGAGCGCTGATCGAGCGAATTGACTCAAAAGGCCGACTCAGCGTCTTAGTCAGCGACGGAAAGCACGGCGTCAAGGTAAGCGGTTTGACCGAGGCGCAGATCGAGCTGATCGACTAATTCGCGGTGCGGTGCATGCGCGGCAGCTCGGCTAAAAGTGCAGAGCCTGATTCCAGGCGGGCGCGCGGAGCGCGCCGCAACCTCCACCAGATCCAACGCCGATCGCAGCTGATGCGGTCGGCGTTTTCATTTGCATAGGTTGTGCGGTAGCGCCTCGCGCTATCGCTGCCCTCCTTGGGCGTTTCCTCCCTAGACTTGAGGCCGATCATCGCAAGGTGGTCGGCCTTTCCTTTTGTGGATGCCGCAGCCGCCCTGGAAAGCCTGGTACAAGCTCGCGCGCTGGCAGGCGCTTCGCCTGCGCATCTTCCTGCGCGATCGCTACACGTGCCAGCGCAAGGGCTGCGGCAGGGTCGAGCCGAATACGTCGCTGTTGGTCTGCGACCATGTCATCCCGCATCGTGGTGATGCGCGCCTGTTCTGGGATGACGGCAACCTGCAGACGCTTTGCAAGGCATGCCACGACGGCGCCAAGCAGGCCGAGGAGCAGGCGAGCCTGCACACGCGCGGCGTCTGGGATTGAGAGGGGTAGGGGGGTGGGCATTTCCTCCGCGGGTGCCTCTTCCCGGACCGGCCCATCTCACACTGACGGGTTTTTTTCATCATGGCCGATGTTTTCGACCTGTTCGGCGATCCGGTGCCGTCCAACTGGGGGCAGCGCGGCCGGCCGGAGCATGTGCCGAGCCAGCAAAACCGGAATCGTGTCAGCCTGTTAGTCGCGCTCGGCTGGAACAACGCACGGATTGCGTCGGCGCTCTTCATCACGCAGCCGACGCTGCGGAAGCATTATTTTTCAGAGCTCAAATTCCGGGACGTCGCGCGCGATCGCTTGGTCGCACAGGTCGGCGTCAAACTGATGGACGGCGTCAACGCCGGCAACGTCTCGGCGATCCGGGAATTCCAGAAGTATCTCGAGCGCAACGATCTCATGCTGTACGGCCAGACGCAGAAGCCAGCCAAGGCGGCGCCAGCTGAAAAGGCGCCGGCCGAGAAGATCGGCAAGAAAGCCGCCGCGCTCGCCGCCGCGCACCAGCCCGACGCCGGCACGCCGCTCGGCGAGCTCATGATGCGCCGTCAGCAGGCAGGGACCTCGCACTGATGCTGCCCTCGATTGAGCCCGCGGCGCCGGCCGCTGCGACGTGGGATCTGTCCCGAGTCGATTGGGCCGAGCGCATCCGCGACGGCCGCTCGCTCATGCCGGATATGCCGCTGTTCGCCGGCGAGGCGGACATGGCGCAGGCGTTCTATGACGAGATCCAGCTTCCTGACGTGCCGGGCAAGCCGAAAATGCGGACCGCGTCCGGTCCGTGGTTTCGCGAGCTGGTGCGCGCCGCGTTCGGCAGCTGGGATGCGGCCAACCAGGTCCGGCATATCCGCGACATTCTCGCGCTGGTGCCGAAAGGATCGTCAAAAACGACCAACTCGGCGGCGCTGCTGATCGTCGCGATGCTGATGAACTATCGGCCTCGCGGCAAAGCGCTGTTTGTCGGTCCGACGCAGGCGATCTCGACGCGCGCCTATGACCAGGCGGTTGGCATGATCGAGGAGTCGCCGGATCTGAAACGGCGCTTTCGCACTCACGATCATGAGATGATGATCGAGGACCTGGTCACCAAGGCCGAGGCGCAGGTCAAAACTTTCGACGTCAACATCCTGACCGGCGCGATGGGCCTGTTTTTCGTGCTGCTCGACGAGATCCATCTGCTCGGATTCAACGCAAAGGGCGCCAAGGTACTGCGCCAGATCCGCGGCGGCCTCGACAAGACGCCGGAAGGCCTGCTCGTCATGACGACGACGCAGAGCGATGACATTCCAGCCGGGATCTTCAAGTCGGAGCTGAAATTCGCGCGCAATGTTCGTGACGGGAAGTATCGCGGCAAGGTCATTCGGCCGATGTTGCCGCTGCTCTACGAATTTCCGCAGGATATTGCGACGCTGACGCGCGAGGAGCGGAAAAACGGAGTCGAGCCGCGCTGGATGAACCCGGTCAACTGGCCGATGGTGATGCCGAACCTCGGCCGTTCAGGTCCGGCCCTGGCGGAGCTCGTCGCAGATTGGGAAGGCGAGCGCGACAAGGGCGAGGAAGCGATCCGGATCTGGGCGTCGCAGCATCTCAATATCGAGATCGGCCAGGGCATCAATAACGAGGGTTGGGGCGGCGCGGATCTCTGGGATGCGCAGGTCATCAGGGGACTCGACCTCGACGCGATCCTGGCGCGCTGCGAGGTCGTCACGATCGGAATCGACTCCGGCGGCCGCGACGACCTCCTCGGCCTGGCGGTGATTGGCCGCGAGCGCGGTACGCGGCATTGGCTGTCCTGGTCCTACGCCTGGGCAGATCCGATCGTCCTCGAGCGGCGGAAAGACATCGCGAACCAGCTGCAGGATTTCGTCGAGGAAGGGTCGATGACGATCGTCGACATGGCGGACGCGATCGCGGATCTCGGCGTCCTGGTCGCTCGCATTGTCGCGAGCGGCCTGCTGCCGCAGAAAAACGGCGTTGGCATCGATCCGAACCAGGCGGCGGCCATTATCGAGGCTTTGACCGCTGTCGGCGTGACCGACGACATGCTCCGGCGGCTGCTGCAGGGCTCGGCGCTCGCGCCGGCGGTTTATGGCCTCGATTTCAAGCTCGCCGACGCAACGTTCTGGCATGCCGGGCAAGGCCTCATGTCCTGGGTTGTCGGCAACGCCAAAACCGAGCGCCGCGGCAACGCGGACATGGTGACCAAGCAGGTCGCCGGCTCGGCCAAGATCGACCCGTTTATCGCGTTGCTCGAGGCCGCGATCCTCATGAGCTGGAATCCAACGGCCGGCCTGCTCGTGACCGGCGCTGACATCCTGACGGTGGTCTGATGGGAATTTTGAGGAGCGGGCTGGGCTCGGCGTTTCGTGCGGTCGCCAATGCGTTCGATCCTGGCGCGCCGCGCGACATGAGCGATCCGCAATATTGGGCGGATTTCGGGGGTCGCATGTCGCTCGCCGGGGTCGACGTCCGGGACAGCAACGTCAGCCAGCTCGGCGCCGTCCAGGCCGTGCGTCACGGCCTTACCTCGGCGATGAAATCGCTGCCGGCGTCGGTCTATCGGCGCGGCGCCAAAGGCGCGCGCGAGGCGCTGCCGGATCATCCGGTCACCAGACTATTTGCGGCCAGGCCGAACGGCCGCCAGACGCCGGCGGAGCTGGTCGGCGAGCTCGCCTGGAACGTTTCTTATTATCGGAATTCCTATTGTGCGATCGTGCCGCCGGGAGATCCGCGCGCCTCGAACTACTACGCGGTCGGCGGCCTCGAATGGCTGCATCCGCGGCGCCTGGCGATGGTCGAGCGCGGAATCGACGGCCATCTATATTACACGTTCAATCCGCCGGCGACGATCGTCCAGGGCGCGCAGTTGAAACAGACGACCTATCGCGACGACGAGCTCTGGCATATCCGCTCGAATCCGCTGCGCGAGGATGGCCTGCTCGGCGAGCCGATTTTCCATAGTGCGCGGAACGTCTTTGCGCGCGCGATCGCTGTGCATGACTACGGGGACATCTGGTTCAAGAATAACGGCCAGTCCGGCGGCACGCTCGAGCATCCCGGCGTGTTCAAGGACAAGGAAGAACGAAACACATTCCTCGAAAACTGGCGCGCTGCAGGGACCGGGCTGAACAGGCACAAGGACCGGTTGCTGACGCATGGCGTCAAATATAATCCGATCAAGGTGACCAATTCCGAGGCGCAGCTGCTCGAGACCGAGGACGCCGCCGACACTGCAGTTTTCGGCCTATGGAGTTACCCGCCGCATCGCGCCTCGCGCCTGAAACGCGCGACAAACAATAACGTCGAGCAGCAGTCGCTCGATTTTGTCGTCGGCTGTATGGCGCCGCTTGCGATCGAGCTCGAGCAGGGCGTCGAGCGGGATCTGCTGCTCGACAACGAAAACGGAAATCTGTTTTTCGAATTCAATTTCTTCGGCCTGCTGCGCGGCGATCTGCTGAATCGTTATCGGGCCTATCTGATCGGACGCCAGGGCGAATGGTTGTCTGCGAATGACATCCTGCGGTTTGAGAACATGTCGCCGCGGACCGATCCCGGCGGCAATGAGTACAAAAACCCGCTGACAAAGGACTCCGCCGGTGGCGCGCAGGGCGGCGACGATAAGGGCGGCGCCGGCGGCGGCTCGAGCTCTCCAAACGAGGACGGCAACAATGATTAAGATTGAAACCGCGGCGCCGGATCTGCGCCAAGTCCTGACGCAGATATCGTCAATCGACGCCCTGGTCGCGCTCGAGGTGTCGGCGCTCGCCGATTGCCTGGCTCGCGCCGAGCAGCGCCAGGCGCTCGTCGCAGCCGCGGCGGCGCAGGCCTCGAGCTCGGCGAGCAAGATCGCGCTGGTCTCGGTCGCCGGCGGACTGACGCCGCGCGGCAGTTGGTTCGGCTCGAGCCTGTCCGGCATTGCCGCGCAGGTCACGCGCGCGGCCGATGACCAGGACGTCGCCGGCATCGTCCTCGACGTCGATAGTCCTGGCGGAACGGTTTCGGGGACGGTCGAGGCGGCGACCGCGGTCGCTGCAGCCGCCGCGAAAAAGCCGGTCGTCGCGATCGCAAACACGCTCGCGGCCTCGGCTGCCTATTGGATCGCCTCGCAGGCCGGCGAGCTGGTGATGACGCCGTCCGCGGACGTCGGTTCGATCGGTGCGATGATTATGCATCAGGATATTTCCGGCTGGCTCGACCAGGTCGGGATCAAGATGACGATCGTCCGCTCGGAGCAATCGCCGAATAAGAACGAGGCGCATCCGTTTGCGCCGCTGTCGGACGAGGCGAGGGCCTATCTGCAGGGCCGCGCAAACGAGGCCGGCGCCGATTTCGTCAAGGCGGTCGCGAGCGGCCGGCGCGTGTCGCAAACCAAAGTCTGCGAGGAATTCGGTCAGGGCCGCATGGTCGGCGCGCGCGAGGCCGTCGCCCGTGGCATGGCCGACCGGATCGCAACGCTCGACCAGGTCATCGGCGGCATGCTGCAGCAGCGCTCGCCGCGGCCGAACTCGCGCCGGCGATCGGCGCTGGTATTTGATTAGCCGGGTCGTGCGCGTATAGGCGTAGAGCGGGCATGGCTCGACCGACTCAGAAACGCCTGCAAATGACCCCAAAGCGGACTACTGAGGTAGCTTGGCGAATGTCCTTTGGAAGCAGGAGGATGCTGATGCGCCCGCAGTCCCTTCTCGCAATAGCCGTTCTGGTCGCCATGATCGGACTTGGGGCTCTCGTCGTTTACGAGTATGTGCCCCATTAGCTTTAAGCCTGCGGAAACTGAGGCCTAACCCATATTGTGCTATAGTTGCTCACCGATTCTGGTCGGCGAAAATGGAAATGGCGAAGTCCTCAAAACTCATAGCCGTAAAGCGCGGTAAGGTTCTTTTGGTGCGGCGCAAGAGTGACCGGCTTTGGATGTTTCCTGGCGGTCGCAAGCGGCCACGCGAGACTGACAAAGACTGCCTGCGAAGAGAAATCAAAGAGGAGCTACCCAAGCTCAAGCTCGGGCGCGTCCGGCTCTGGAAGGAAGTAAAATCAAAGAACCGCCGCTCAGGCAGAAAGATGAGCGACGCGATCTTTGTCGCCAGAAAAACATCCGGTCCCCTGACCATTGGCGACAAGAAAGAGATCGACAAAGCCATCTGGCGTAAGCCGCGCGGCATTCGACTTACGCCCACGTCCCGGTATGTCAGGGACAAGCTCTTTCCGAAAAAGTAAGGCCGCCTCAGTTGGCGGCTCTCTCATCTTCGGTTCATGTCGCCTGCAGTTCATTGGTGAAGAGCGGACGCGCGTGTCCGGTTAGCGCGCCCTAAGGCGGCCGCTCACCCATTGCAGGCCAGCCGCCGAGGCCTTTTCATTTCAATTCCTGAGTTGCTCGACCCGCGCCGTCGCCTGGACAGCGGGAACGCGGGCTCTTTCTCCGTCCAGGCAAACCACACAACCAACCAGGAGTCATTGATCCATGCGAGTGGACATCAAGCAGCTGCGCCAGGCCCGCGCCAACAAGGCAAAGGACGGCAAAACCGCGCTCGAGCAGCTCAACGCGCTGCAGGGCAAGGCCAATCCGACCGAGGCCGAGACCGCGCAGGTCGGCGAGCTCGAGACCAAGGTCGACGCGCTCGAGGCCGAGGTCGCCGAGCTCGACAAGCAGATCTCGGCCGAGGAAAAGAAGCTGCGCCGGACGGCGCTGTTCGGCTCCTCAACCGCGCTCGGCGGTCCGGCGCTGGCGACCGTCGTCAACGACATCAATCCGGAGCGGACCGGCGGTTTCCGCAGCGTCGCGGAATTCGCGGTTTCGGTCCGTAATGCCATGACCGGCGGCGGCCTCGATCCGCGTCTCGGCGCGGCGCCGAGCAATTTCCAGCAGAACCAGGGCGGCAGCGGCGAGGGCTTCCTGGTGCCGACCGAGTATCGCGAGCAGATCTGGGCGCTCGTTTTCGACGACCAGAACCTGCTCGGTTTCTGCAATCCGGAGCCGACGCAGGGCAACTCGATCGCGATCGCAAAGGACGAGACCACGCCCTGGGGCGCGTCCGGCGTCCAGGCGGCCTGGCGCTCTGAGGGCACGCAGCTAATTGCGACCAAGGCGGCGATGACCGGCGAGATCATCCAGCTGCATGAGCTCTATGCCTTCGTGCTGGCCTCGCAGGAGGTCCTCGACGATGCGCCGCGGTTGCAGAACCGCATCTTTAACCAGGCCGCCAACGCGATCCGCTGGAAAGCGTTTGAAGCGGTCATGACCGGCGACGGCAAGGGCAAGCCGCTCGGTTTCATGAATTCGCCAGCGCTGGTGACGGTCGCAAAGGAGGGCGGCCAGGCCACGGATACGATCACGGTCCCCAACGTCCTCAAGATGTATTCGCGTCTGCTGCGGATGGGTGGCCGGCCGATGTGGCTCGGCAATTCCGACATTCTGCCGCAGGTCGGTCAGCTGACGATCGGCAACGTGCCGGCGTGGCTGCCGCTGAATCAGCCGCTCGCCGGCGCGCCGGATGGCGGCGTTTTCCTCGGCCGTCCGCTGATCTTCAACGAGCACAGTGCAACGCTCGGCGACCTCGGCGACCTGACCTGCGTCGACCTCTCGGGCTATGCGCTCGCGACCAAGGCCGGCGGCGGCATCGATTTCGCCGCCTCGATCCATCTGTTCTTTGACTACAACCTGGCGGCCTTCCGCTGGATCTTCCGGATGGGCGGTCAGCCTTACCTGTCGGCGCCGGTCGCGCCGGCCAAGGGCGCTAACACCAAGTCGCATTTCGTCGCGCTCGAGGCGCGCTGATCGAGCTCGGCGAGCTCGTCGGACAATGACGGCGCGCCGGCCTGGCCTGGCCGGCGCGAGTAACAGCCGCGTTTCGTTTCCCAACCATGAGGAGTGCAAATGCACACCAATCTCAAACCGTCGCAGCGCGTCAGCGTCGTCGACTCGATCAACCCGCAATCGTCCGCTGCCGCGCTGACCACGGGCTGGATCGATGCCGGCAAGTTCCACAACTACATGGCCGTGATCTCGCTCGGCGCGCTCGGCGCTGCAGCGACAGTCGACGCCAAGATCCAGCAGGCGACCTCGGCCGCCGGTGCCGGCGCAAAGGACATCGCCGGCAAGGCGATCACTCAGCGCACGAAAGCCGGCGCGGACGATAACAAACAGGTCCTGATTAACCTCAAGCAGGAAGATCTGGACATCAATAACGGCTTTGGCTTTTTCCAGGTGCAGGTGACGCCTGCCGTCGCCGCGAGCCTGGTCGGCTGCTCCGTGCTCGGTTTCGACGCCCGGTACGGGTTCGCGACCGACAACGATGCGGCGTCTGTCGCCGAGTTCGTCGGCTGATCCAGCTGGCGCCTCGGCCGCACCAGGCCGAGGCGCCTCTTTTCCTTTTCCGGCAGGGCTTCCCGACATGCTCCGCATCTCTCAGCGTCCGGCGGGCTATCCCGTCACACTCGACGAGGCCAAGGCGCAGCTGCGCGTCTCGAGCACGAAAAACGACGCTTTGATCTCCGGCCTGATCGGCGCGGCAACGGGGCACTGTGAGGCCCTGGTCCAGCGCGCTTTTGTGCCGCGGACGTTCCAATGGGTGCTGCCGTGCTGGCGGCCTGTGATCGAGATCCCGATCGCGCCGGTCGTCTATGATGCGATCCATTCGATCAAGTTTGTCGATTGGGCGACCGAGACGCAGCAGACGCTCGATCCGGCGAGCTATGTCGTGCAAACCGCAGGCGACAGCGTCCGCATCTTCCCGAAATTCGGCGTGTCCTGGCCGCTCGCGTTCTCGCATGCGCCGGAGCCGATCGTCATCGAATTCGATGCCGGTTACGAGGATCTCGACGACCTGCCGGCGATCGTCAAAACCTGCATCCTGTTGCAGATCCGGCATCTCTACAGCATCGGCGAGACAAATCCCGCGCTGGTGCGCGATCTCGTCATCGGCGTCAGCGACAAGGCCTGGCAATTGTCGCCAGACGTCAAAACGCTGATCCCTGACGCGGTCTCGCTCCTCATGCTGTCGGAGGTCTGGTGATGGCCGATCGCATCCTCAAGGCGCCGCGCAACGTGCGGACGCTGCTGTTCTGGCCGGCCAAGGCGCCGGAGGAAGTCGTCGAGCGGGGTTTCGATTGGTCCGACGTTCTGCTCTCGCCGGCCGAGCGCGCGCGCCTGGCGGCCGGCGAGACCGTGACGCCGGCGGACGGCATCAAGGCCTCGAGCTATGTGCTGCCGCAGGGCATCGTCGCCAGCGCCTCGAGCAACACGGCGACCGTCGCGCTGGTGACGCTGACCGGCGGTGAGCTCGGCCGCGTCTACAGCGTCGCAAACCGGATCGAGACTGCAAAAGGTCAGCAGCTCGAGCGCGTCGTCAAGCTGCGCATCCGCGCGAAATGAGCTCGCGATGGACCGCGTCACGGCGCTGGTCGCGATCGCGCATCTGAAATTGCGGCTCGAGCTGCTCGAGCGGCATCCGGAGATCCTGGAGGGAATCGACATGATCGACATCAAACGGCCGATCGAGCTCGCCGGCATGCGCTCGCGCCTGGCGCGGGCAAAGAAGCTCGAGACGGATATCGGCGTCACGGGCCAGCGCTATGATCGCGTCCTCGACAAGATCGACGAGCAGCATAAGGCGCTGCAGGGGCACGCCGGCGAGCTCGAGAACAACTCGGCGCAGCTCGAGCAGCTGCTCGGCTCCATGATCGCGGGGGACAATGGCGGCCCAAACGATGGCGAGGCCGGCTCGAGCGGCTCCGAGGTCGGCCAGGTCATTACCAGCAAGGTTGACGGCCAGTGACGCCGGACGAGTCCCTCGACCAGCATATCCGCGCGCTCGAGGAGAACGGCGAGACCGTCCTGGTCCGACGTTACGCCGGCGTCGGGCCGGCGCGGGCCGTCGCGAAAGAGGCGGCCGTCCTGGCGAAGGTCAAGGGCTATCAGCCGGCGGAGATCGTCGGCGAGATCCGCCAGGGCGACAGACATGTCATCCTGCTGAATGATCCCTCGGCGGCGGTGCCGGACGGCAAGGTTGCCTTGTCGACCATGCTGCCTCTGACGGATCGAGATTTCCTGGTGATCGCCGGCGCCGAGGTCAGCATCAAGGGCGTCGACGACGCGACCAGGTGCGTCCAGGGCCAGATCATCGCTTTCGAGATTCAGGTCCGCGGCTGATGGGCAAGGTATTCGACGAGGCCGATTACCAGCGCAGGCTCGACGCGGCGCGCAATGGGATCTCGACCAGTGAGGAGCTCCGTTTCGTCATCACGGGCGACCTGGCCGGCCTCAACGCGCGCAAGGCGTTCCAGGAGGCGAAAGAGCGCGCGCTGCAAAAGGCGCGGGCCAAGATGCTGCAGCGTATCGACCAGGAGATGACCGATCGCGACCGCGACGGCGTTTTGCCGACAGAGGTCGAGGAGATCGTCACAGGTCCGCATGATGAGCTCGTTTCGGTCGATGGTTGATGCGCATCGTTTTCCGCTACCTGGCGATGCAGGACATCGTCGATTTCGCGATCGAGACGCTGCGACAGCGATCGCCGGTCGGATCTGTCGACGATCCGCATCCCGGTCTCTACCGGGATAGCCACACGGTTTTTCTAAATGGTCATGTCGTCAGCGACGTTTCGGCTTTCCGGCGCGGCGACCAGATCAATATCTCCAACCCGGTTCCTTACTCGCGCAAGATCGAGATCGGCCGGATGAAAATGAAGGTCGAGCCGAAGGTCTATCAGGAAACGGCGCTGCTGGTCGCGGCGCGGTTCGGCAATCGCGCCGCAGTGAAATTTACGTTCATGCCGGTCCGGTTCGGCGACGTCGCGGCCTATGCCGCGTTCTCGCAGCAGATCAAGGCCGGCCGGCGCCGCATGTCGGACAAGGCGCGCCAGGACTGGCTCGTCCGGCAGCCGGCCCTCGAGATCCGGGCACGCTAGAGGTTATTCCCATGGCTGATTATGCCGGCGCCGTCGCAGCGATGCGCGCGCGCTATGTAGACGGGTTCACGGCGGCGCCGAGCTCGTTCCAGAATGAAGATCCGCCGCAGGCGCCCTGGCCGCCGCAGGGCGCGCCCTGGTGCTATTTCGAGGTCGTCGAGACCTTGCGGCGCAAGCGCGGCGTCGGCACGCCTGGCAATCAAACCTGGCTCGTTACTGGCAACATCTTCGTGCATGTGTTCGTGCCGAAGGGCTACGGGTTCGCCGCGCATCTCGCGCTCGCCGGCCAGGCCGGCGACCTGTTCAAAGACGCGACGTTCTACAACGCCGAGCCTGGCGCTTGCGTGCGCTGCTGGGGCGAGAACGGCGAGGGGCCGACCGTCCAGGGCGGCGACGGCGCCTCCGACGACGGCAACTGGTTCGGCCTGGTTGTCGTGATTCCTTTCCAGTTCTTTTTCATCGGCTGATCCAAACAGGAGACTGATCGCATGGTCTATCAAAGCAATTCTGCCGGCCGCATCGCCTATAAGGCGCAGGCTGGCCTCGGCCAGATCGCCGCGGGCGGCGCCGGCGCCACTGCGCTGCCGATCTCCGGCGGTGCAGGTGCCAAGCTGTCGAAAGCTGCGACGGAATCGCAGACGATCCGTAACGACGGCATGTCGATCCGCGGCCGGCACGGCACGCAGAAAACCTCGTCGAGCTACAACGCCGAAATGTGGCTCGGCTCGCATGACGCGATCCTCGAGGCGATCATGCGCGGCACGTGGGATGCGACGGCGCTCAGCAAGACGCAGGCCGATTTCACGTCATTGACGACGGTCGCGGACGGCATTGTTTTCGCCAGCGGCTCGCCGATCGATATGGGCTTCAAGGTCGGCGATATCATCCGCGCGACCAATCTACCGGACGCAGGCAACAATGGCCGCAATCTGCGGATCTCGGCGCTGTCCTCGACCAAGATCACGGTGCCGGAGACGCTGGTCGTCAATGCGGCGCCGGATACGAATTGCACGATCGCGCGGCCAGGCAAGCGCCTGGTCAACCCGGCCGCACTGGTCCGCCGCTATTTCGGGATCGAGGAATTCGAGAGCGACATCGGCAAGGCGACCGTGCTCGACGATTTCGTCTGGGGCACGGGCAAATTCTCGATGGCGCCGAACGGGATCATCACGTTCGATCCCGGCGGCATCGGGACCGGCAAGATCCGGCCATTGGAGGCCGCATACTTCACCAACCCGGCGGAGACAGCCGGGACGCCGTTCGCCGTCGTCGACGCGACGATCCGCCTCGGCGGCGTCGACCTGGTCGAGCTGACGTCGTTCGATCTGTCGCTGGATATCCAGCCGAGCGCGCCGGATGCGTTCGGCTCCGGCAACATCAAGTATGCGCCGGACGTGTTCACGGGGCCGCTGCGGGTTTCGCTCAACCTGACCATGCTGCGAAAGGATCTGCAGCTGCTCGCCGATTTCGTCGGCGAAACGCAGTATTCGCTCAACATCCTGGCCGTCGACAACATGAGCGAGCCGAAAGATTTCATGTCGATCACGGTGCCGAATTTCACGCTCGGCGGCGTCGATCCCTCGGCACTCTCCAAGCAGGGCGGCGGTCGCACGCAGACGATCACGATCCCGCCGGCGCTGGTCGGCATCGATACCTCGGCGACCGGCAATAACAGCATGATCTCGTTTCAGACCACCGCTGCAGCGTAGCGTTTTGAGTGATCGGCGCCGACAGAGGCCGATGGAATGTTCTCGCGAGAACCGGCCGCAGGGTTGTCGGACCCTGCGGCCAACCTTTCCGACAAAAGGCACCCGACATGACTGAATCAACTGCAATCCTCGATCTCTCCGCGCATTTGCCGGTCGACACGTTCCGGCTGCAGATCCGCAAGCCTGGCACGGATACGCCGCTCGGTTGGGCGATCGATCTCGCCGGGCCTGCGCATCCGCAGACGATCGCGCTCAACAATGAATCGACCCGCGACGCGATCGAAAAGGAGAAGGCGATCGAGTTCGCGCAGGTCAATGGCCGCAAGTGGAAAACCGAGGATGAGACGGTCGCCGATCGGCGCCGGCAAAACGTGACAAAGGTCTGCCGTCGGATCGTCGGATGGTCGCCGAATCCGACGTTCACGATCGTTTCGCCAGATCCTATCCCGTTCACGCTCGAGAACGCGGTCAATCTGTTCCTGCGGCCGGAGCTCGGCAGCTTCTTCGTCCAGGTCACTGACTACCTGACGAGCGAACGGGCTTTTACGAGGCCCTCAAGTCAGACTTGAGGGCATACGCCGAGCGCAGTTTCCTGCTGTCCTCGAGGGCCGGCGACGCCGGCGAGACCTATCGCCAGGTCCTCGAGGGCCTCCTGCTTAGAACGCGCGATCCAAAGCGCAGGGCCGAGCGGGAGGCGGTCCTAAAGGTCCCGCCGATGCCGGCGGGGCTGCTCTATCTCTGGCGCATCTATGACCGGATGCGCCGGCGCAAAGGCGGCAACGGTTTCGCGCTGTCGCCGCTCGAATGGCAGGACATCGATGCTTTCCTGCGTCGCACGCAAACCGACCTGGCTCCGTGGGAGCTTGAGATCATCGAAATGCTGGATGATCTCTATCTGGTCGATTACTCAAAATTGCAGGTGGATTGATGGCCGACCAGGTCGTGACCGAGCTCGTTATCGACGCGAATACGCAAGGCGCGTCCGATTACGAGCGGGCGATGGACAGTGCCGCCGGCGCCGCGCAGCGCGGCACGGATGCGGCAACCGATTTTAACGTCGGCCTGGTCGCGCTCGGCGCCGGCGCCGTCGCCGCGGCGGCGACGGTCAATAAGGCGCTGGACTATGTCGTCAGTTTTAACAAATCGCTCGCCGACATGGGCGCGCTTGCCGATCGCGTCGGCCTGTCACTCAAGGATCTGCAGGGCGTCCAGTTCGGCGGCCAGATCGCGGGGCTCTCGGAAAGCCAGATCAACGCCGGGCTAGAGAAGTCCGCGCAGCTGCTCAATGATGCGCAACGCAATGTTAACTCGCTGTCGAAGGAGTTCGATGCGAACGGCGTCAGTCTGCGCAACGCAAACGGCCAGCTGATTAGCCAAAACCAGCTGCTGCAGATCGCGGCCGACCTGGTCAGCCGCGCGCGCAATCCGCAGGACGCGACCGCGATCGCGCAAATGCTGGGTTTCACCAAGGAATGGGTGCCGCTGCTGCAACAGGGCGCCGGCGCGATGGCGGATCTCGGCAACCAGGCGCAGGCCGCCGGCGTCGTCATCGACGACGAGACGGTCAAACGCGCGGCCGATTTCGATGCGGAGTGGCGCAAGAGCTCGATCCAGTGGTCGCTCTACATGAAAGAGGCTGCCGCGGGCCTGCTGCCGGTCATGGATGACCTGATCGAGCGGGCCGCCAAGTTTTTCAAGTCGCTCGACCGTGACTCGATCGAGAAGGCCGCAAGCGAGCAGCTCAGCGCTTTGTCCAACAGTGTCGGCGGTCCTAACGCAGATCAAACGGTCGGGCTTAGGATCGATATCACGCCGGAGGCAAAGCAGGCGGTCGACGAGCTCTCGAATGCCGGCTCGCTGTGGGACGGCTGGGTTAAGCTGCTCGGCATCGTTTCCGCCAACCAGCCGTTAGCCAACATCAGGACGCTCTCTCCCGACGAAATCAAATGGTACGCCGGGACCGGCGCCTCGATCTCCGACACAAGCAACGCGCAAAGCGATTGGGCCTGGCAGAACCAGGCGGCGTCGCTCAAGTCGATGCAGGCGGGCCTGGCCGGCCTGCAGTTCGGCTCGCGATCTAACGTCGCATCGAAGGATGCGGCGGATGATCCGGTCGATCGCGCGATCAACACGCTGCGCCGTCATACCGAGACGCAGGAGGCCGATACCAGGGCAGTCGGCCTCGGCGACGCTGCGCTCGCGGCCTTCCGCGCGAAGGCCGCAGAGACCTCGGCAGTGCAGGCCAATGGCGGTAAGGAAACCGCCGACCAGGCGGCGCGGTTCGCAGATCTGCGCGATCGCGCCGCGGAGGCTGCCGACGCCCTGGCGCGCGCCAAGGTGAGCTCGCAGATCGATTTCAGCAGTAAGACGGCGTTCCTGTCCTCCGACGACGTCGCGATCGCGACGCAGCTCAAGGGGATCTATGGAAACGACGTTCCGGCGGCGCTGGATAGCACCTATGCCGCTGCGATCCGGACCAACAGTGCCTTTAAGGGGATCTCGGGGGCGATCGAGAGCGACCTGGTCAACGGCCTGGCCGATATCACGACGGGCGCCAAGTCGGCCGGCCAGGGCTTTGCCGACATGTCGAACCAGATCATCCGCGCGATCGAGCAGATGATTATCAAGATCACGATCGTCGAGCCGCTGATGCGATCGCTACAGTCGGCGGCCGGCGGCCTCGGCGGGTTTTCGATCGGCGGCGCGTCCGCCGGCGGCGCATCGTCGACCGGCTTTACTGGCGGCCTCGGCGGCCTCTACCACACGGGCGGCATCATTGGTTCGGAGCCGACGTCGATGCGCTACATTCATTCGGCGTATTTCGACGACGCGAAGCGTTTCCATAGCGGCGGCATCGCCGGCAACGAGGTCCCGATCATCGCGCAGCGCGGCGAGGGCGTCTTTACGCCTGGCCAGATGGCTGCGCTCGGAGCTGCCGCCGGCGCCGGCGGCGGCCGTTCGCCGCAAGTCACTATCAACAATTACACGGATGCCGCGCCGAGCGTCGAGCAGGCGCCGAACGGCGACATCACGGTAACACTGCGCAAGATGGTCGACGGCGCTGTCGGCGACTCGCTGTCGACCGGCACTGGCCGGCGCGTGCTCGGCGACCAGTACGGCGTCAAACCGTTCACGGGGCAATAAGCCATGGCCTTGCCGGCATTTCCGATCGCAAACGCCGTCATCCTCAAAGACGGCTTCAATCTGCAGCGCTCGCGAGATCCCATCGCGACCGATATGGAGCAGGGCAACACGCGGCAGCGTGCGCGGCCTGGCGACAATGTCGGCACGGTGACGCAGACGGTGCGTTTCTATGCGGCCGATTATGACGCTTTCGTCGAGTGGGTTAAGACGACGCTCAATCTCGGAACGGCGCGTTTCACCATTGATGTTTGGCTCGGAACGTCCCTGGCGAACAAGGTCTGCCAGTTTATCAAGCCGGGCACGACGCTCGTCGCCAGCTGGCCTAATCCGGGCCAGGTCGACGTCCGCATGACGCTCCGGGTTTACGACGTCTAGCCAATGCCGACGCACAATGAAGCGCTGCTCGAGGCCTATGCCTCCTGTCCGCCTAGCGCGCGGATCTATTACACGCTCGAGCTCTGGCAGTCGTCATTCGACCAGCCGGCGCGCGTTGTCGCCAATGTCGGCGATGATATGGCCTTTGGGCTCGAGGCCGGCGCGCCGCGCAACGCCGGCGAGACCGTGACATTCCTCGCTTGCCCTTTCGAGGCCGGCTATCCGGAGCAAAAGGAAGGCCAGCCGCCGGCGACGACGATCAAGATCGACAACGTCAACCGCGAGCTGGTGCCGAAGATCCGCGCGGCGCAGGGGACGCGCGAATATATCCAGGTGCTCTATCGCGAGTATCTCGGCAGCGACCTGACCGAGCCGGCCTATGGGCCGATCGAATTCGAGCTGCGCAGTGTGCAGATGGTCGGGGCATCGCTGACCGGAACGGTCATGGTGAAAAACCTGCAGAACAAGCGGTTTCCGCGCCTGACCAAGAATTACGATTATGTCCAGTTTCCGAGCCTGCTGCCGTGACGCGGTCCGATTTCCTCGCGCCATTGATCGGCGAGCCATGGGCCTGGCAGTCGCGCAACTGCTGGGATTTCGCCTGCCATGTGCAGCGCGAGCTGTTCGGTCGCGAGCTGCCGCAAATCGCGGTGCCGGCCGATTTCAGCCGCCGCTGGGTGCTCGAGGAGTTCGCCGGCCATCCGGAGCGCGCGCGCTGGCGCCAGGCGCCGGACGGTCCTGGCGGCCTGGTGACGGCCGCTGACGGCGCCCTGGTCCTGATGGCCCATGCGCGGTTTCCCGCGCATATCGGCGTCTGGCTGCGCCAGGAGGGCCGGGTAATCCATTGCGACAGCCGGGCCGGCGTCGCCTGCGAGACCGTCCTGGCGCTGCGCCAGGTGGGTTGGAAAAGCCTTACATTCTTCGAGCCGGTGACATGCGCGGACCTGTGAAGCGATTGCCCAAGCCGCCGGCGAGCTCGCCGGAGCGTCCGCGAGCTCGTCGCGAGCGCCGCAGCGACGCCGCGCGTCAGCCGGTGCTGCACCTGGTGATGCCTGGCCTCGAGGTCGGCCGCGCCGAGCCGCGACCGAGGGAGACTGTCGCGGCCTTCCTGCGGCGTACAGGCTGGGCAACGCGCGATCGGGCTTTCGGCTGGCAGTTCAAGAAAGGCCTGCCGACCGTGCTCGAGATCAACGGCGAGGCCGTGCTGCGCCGGGACTGGCGGTCGCGCCGCATTGGACCGGCCGACGCGGTTCGCTTCATGTCCTATCCGCTCGGCGGCGCCAACGGCGGCGGCAACTCAGTCAAACAGATCATCGGCCTGGTCGCGTTGGTCGCGGTCTCGGCCTTCGCCATCTGGGCCGGCCCTGCGCTGTTTGGCGCCGGCACGTTTGGCGCGCTCGCGACGACCGCGGGGATCGGCATCGGCGGCTCGCTGCTCGTCAACGCCCTGGTGGCGCCAAAAGCCGGCGCGACCAATACGCCGAGCGCAACGCAGGACCAGATTTACTCGGTCGCAGCGCAGGGCAACGTCGCCAAGCTCGGCCAGCCGCTGCCGGTCTGGTATGGGCGCGTAAAGGACTATCCGGATTTCGCCGCGACGCCCTGGGGCGAGTTCGTTGCCAACGATCAATACCTCAACGTCCTGCTGTCGCCGACGATGGGCAGCATGCAATATGAGGCCGTCTATATCGACGATACCGTTTTCTGGGACGCGACCAACGGGATCGCGGCAGCGTTCTCGGATGCGCAGATCGCCTTTTATGAGCCTGGCAGCGCGGTCGCCTTGTTTCCGACCAACGTCGACCAGTCCGCCGAGGTCAGCGGCCAGCAGCTGCCATCGGGGACGGGGACGTCAGGCGGACAATATGACGCCAACGGCCTGCCGTTCGGGGCCTCGGCGAGAACGCCTGGCGCCTGGATTGGACCATTCGCGGCAAACCCGGCCGGAACATTGGCGCAATCGCTGGCCGTCGATTTCGTCTTTGCGGCCGGCTGTTACACGGTCAACGGCCAGGATAGCTCTATCGGTTATTCTAACGTAGGTCTGACCGCGGAATATGCGACCTGCGACAACGCCGGCGCGCAGACCGGACCGTTCAACCCGCTGTTTTCGATCGTCAGGCAGTATGCGTCGCAGGCGCCGGTCCGCGACAGCGTCAAGGTCGACGTCGCGCCTGGCCGTTATCTTGTCCGCTTTCGCCGCGAGGACGCCGAGCTGTCCGGGACCGCGGGCAGTAATTCCGTGCTCTGGGCCGGCCTGCGCTCGTTCCTGAAAGGCAGCAATTCGTTTCCGGACGTCTCGACGATCGCGATCCGGTTGAAGGCGTCGCAGTCGACGCAGGGCGCCTATAAGTTCGGCCTGCTGGGCACGCGCAAAGTGCCGGTTTGGAATGGCGCGGCCTTCGTCACGCAGGCAACCCGTAACCCGGCTTGGGCCTTCCTCGACGCAGTCACCAGCGGTCAGTATGGATCTGGGCTGTCGATCGCCAAGGTCGACTTTAACGCCGTTGTGGCGCATGCGGCCGGCTGCGACGCTCGCGGCGACACGTTCGATTATCGATTTACGACGGCCGTCGCCGTGCCGGATGCGCTTAACAAGATCCTGGCGCCGTCTCGAGCGCAGCATTACTGGCTCGGCGATACCGTCTCGATCGTCCGCGACGAGTGGCGCGACGTGCCGACCATGCTGATGACCGATCGCGAGATCGTGCGGGATTCGATGCAGGTCAGTTTCACCATGCTCGGCGAGGAAGATCCCGACGCTGTCATGGTCGAGTATGTCGACGAGACCACCTGGCGGCCGGCGCAGGTGCAGTATCCGCCGGACAGCGACACATTTACGTCTGTCAATGCCGAGACCAAGCGCGTCGACGGCATCGTCAACCGTGACCAGGCATTCCGGGAATGCGCGTTTTATTATCTGCAGTCGATCTATCGGCGGGAAAACGTCGCGCTCGGCTCAGAGTATGAGGGCAGGGCGATCACGCGCGGATCTGTGGTCAGGGTGCAATCCGATCTGCCGGAGAGCTACGGTTACGGCGGCGCCGTCGTCGGCGTCGCCGGCGCGACGCTGACGCTCAATCCTGCGCCGGTCTGGGATAGTGGCCCGTTCTATATCCGGTTGCGGAAGCCGAACGGGAAATTCTTTGGTCCGGTGCTTTGCAGCCGCGGCGTCGACGCCGCGCATGCGGTCCTCGACGCTACCAGCCTGGCGACCGCGGAGAGCGCGCAGGCGACGACGCTGACGGCCGTCCTGGCCCGCGAGGATGGTGCGGAATATCCGTCATTTGACCTCGGCACGGGTGCAAGCCAATCGCGCCTGTGCGTTGTCCTCGACGGCTCGCCGAACGGCGACCAGTTCACGCTGAACATGGTGGTTGATGACGAGCGGGTTCACGCGACGGATCTCGGCAACCCGCCGGTGCTGCCGAGCGCGCAATATCCGTCAAACGACAAGGTCCCGCTGGTTTTTGGGCTCAATGCTTACATGAGCCAGGGCACGGCCGAGCCGCGGCTGTTCGCCAGCTGGTTTCCGACCGCGGGCGCGATCTACTACGTCGCCGGCGTCTCCTATGACGAGGGCAAGAATTGGACGCAGGTCTATGAGGGGGCCGAGAACCAATTCGACACGGTCGTCAGCCTGGCCGCGGTGCGGCTGCGCGTCCAGGCGGTCAATGCGACGATGCGCGGCGCCTATTCGACCGTCGACCTCGAGGCGCCGACCGTCAAGCTGTCGCCGGGCATGGTCACGCTCGAGTCGTTCAATGCGGCTCTGAAAAATCAGGTCACGGCGGTCGCGGATCAAGATAACGACGAGATCAATGCGGCCCTGCAGCTGATCTCGTCGACCGCGGCAAACCAGGACGCGCGCAATTGGCTCGACAAAAAGTCGATCAAGTCGGAAATCTCAGCCCGTGTCGGTGCGGCCTTCGCGCAGATCTCGACAGTCCAGACCGTGGCAGTCGATGCGCAGCAGGCGGTCGCCGATCTCACGACGTCGGTCAGCGCTCAGTTTGGCGACGTCAACGCATCGATTACCGAGCAGTCCAGCGCGATCTCGAGGATCGACGGCTATGCCGCGGCTGCCTGGTCTCTGACGCTCAACGTCAACGGCTACGTGACCGGAATTCAGCTGGTCAATGGCGGACCTGGGGTCTCGGCCTTCACGGTCGTCGCCGACAAGTTCCAGATCCAGCTGCCGGGCTACAACGGGAATTTGCCAAAGGCTGTTTTTACGGTTGGCACGATCAACGGCGTCGCCTCGATCGGCATCACGGCGAATATGTATCTCGACGGCGTGCTGACGGCACGCATGATGAACGTCGGCACATTGAGCGCGATCACGGGCAACGTCGGCACGCTGACCGCTGGCGTGATCCAGAGCACGGACGGCAAAATGGTCCTAAACCTGACCGCCGGCTCTCTGATTATTTCGGAGTGACCGGACGATGGCGGTCCGGATCTATATTGATGCTTCGCGGGTGACGGTGTCGAAGCCCGGATACGACGCGCAGTTTCCGCCGGCCGTCGATTACAAGTATCTGTCGCTCGACAGTCGGCTCAACCAGGGCAGGCCGCTCGAGGTGGGGCTGATTCCAGCCTACACGTTCCTGAGTGGCACCAAGATATTCTATTCGGGCACGTATCCGACGCCGCCGGCGGTGGACATCGTCCCTTACAGCCTCTCCTCAGGCGTCGCGGGATACGGCCAGACGTTGGTCATGCGTGACGCCAACAGCTCTACCGCCATTCAGCGCTCGCCGTTCGCTGTGCTGTGCGCGAGGGACGGATTTACGCCGGATGATTCCGGCCTGGTGTTCGCCAGGTACTCCCGCTTGCACGGGCTCGCGTTCAATCTTTTCTATATCGCTTGGAAGGTCTGGTAATGGCTCGCCGGTTCCTGATGGGCCTGCATCCGAGCCTCGGTCAATATGGCGTCTGGCTTTCGGTGCCTGCTGTCGACGTCGTCACGGCCACTGCCGCTGCGCAGTTCCTGCTGAAATCGGACGTCAAAAACGAGCAGGTCATCATGTCGGGCAGCATCTTCCTGCCAGCGTTGAGCGGCGCGGTTGCAATTCCGTATCCGGCGACGCTGCCGCAAAACCCGTTTGTCTCGTTTCGCACCTACATAGATTCGGGTGTCGTGTCCTACCCGTACAGGCTGGATATGGCGGTGCCGAGGGACATCACGATCGGCGGCGTCGTCTATTACGAGATCCAGAACGGATTTCAGATCCAGAACAACACCATGACGTTCAACAATCTGATTTCTGAGTCCTACGGCATTTATGTCGACTACATGATCTTCAATCGGAGCCTTGGGTGACGCAGCGGGTTTTTATGCAGGGCGGAGCTGGCGCGAGGCTCGTCGTCAGCAAGCCCGGCGTTGATGCAGCGCTCGCCAACCTGGATCAAACGATGTTCGATTCCCGCTGGTCTGGTCACCAGTTCTATTTGAGCGGCACGCTGGACAGTATCAATGACAGTACCGCGCAATTAAACTTCGGGGAGACGCTCGACGCGCCGCCGTTCATGCTGGGCTATTGCGATCCGAGCATCCTTCTAAACCCTGGCGCGCAATATCTGCAGTGCGAAGCCTACCGCGGAGGCGGCACTGATTTCTGGATCTACGCGGCCGTGACGACCTCGTCCATCGTGTTTCGGTTCAAGTTCGGCAACCAGCAAGGCCGGCTCTATTTTTCGCTTTTCAGGAGGATCGCAGGATGACGGGGGTAACACTCGACGCGGCATGGGCGGTGCCTGGCTACACGCCGGCGAGCGTCGGCGGAGAGGCGGTCGCGGTCAGTCCAGAGGCCATTGCGGTCACGATCGAGGAGCCGGAGGCGGTCAACAAGACCAAGACGCTCGTTCGGCATGATGCGAACGGTTTCATCACGCAGGTCATCCTCGAGGCTGCCAGGCCGATGGACGAGATTTCCAAATCGTTCACCGAGGCCGGCATTGACCACATTCTGTATGATGGACCTGTCGACATCAAAGACGCCTATATCGACCTCTCGCAAGATCCGCCGGCGGTGCTGCCAAAGCCTGACGTTGTCATCAGCGGCGAGATCCGGCCGATCAAGGCCGACGGCGTCGACGCTCTGCATCTGACTGTGCAGCCGGAAAAGTGCACGGTTTATGTTTGGTACGACGGCAAGCTGGTCCACCAGGAGGACGTCGCCGATGGAAAGATCGAGTTCGCGATCGACCAGGCTGGTGCATTCCGGGTGACGATCGTCGCCGCGCAACCCTACAAGGTTTGCGCCTTCGAGGTGCTCGCGCAATGAGAATTCAGATTGCGCCTTTGGTGCAGGAGAAGAAGCGCGCCGAGCGCAGGGTCAACACGTTCCTTATGGTCGACGGCCATGACGTCGCGCATGCGCGCAAGCACATGCTGGCGCTGTCGGTCCAGAACGGCGCCGCTCCGACCGCGGAATTCCAGGAGGCCGCGCGGATCGAGGGCAAGACCGCGCAGGAGCTCGCGGCCGTCATCCTGGCGAAACCGGACGAGCTCATGGTCAAGGAAAACAAGCGCAGGGGGCTGATCGTTGCGGTCCGCAACGCGCGGAGCCTGACCGAGCTGAATAAGATCCTCGCCGATAACAGTGTCCCGGCGCATTACGAGGACCAGCGGCTGGCCCTGCTGCCATAGTCCAGCGGCCTCCGCTCCACAAAACTCAAAAAGACAATCGAGAGGTTATCGAGATGACGGCGCTTGCCAGTTACGCGACCGGAACGGTTTCCGTTGCGGTCAACGGTACCGTTGTGACCGGATCGGCGACGATCTGGTCGGGCACGAATGTCCGGCCTGGCGACATCCTGCAGATCGGCAATTTTCAGACGATCATCGCTGACGTCACTGATCCGACGCATCTCGTTATCCCGCCATGGGGCGGCGGCGCGCAAGCCGGCGTCGCTTATGTGGTTTGGAAAGTGTCGCCGCAGCGCATCGCCGGCGCGCAGGCGATGGCTGATGTTTCCGCGCTCGTCGCGGCGTTGAATACGACGGGCTTCTTTTGGTTTGTCGATGCGTCGCTCGCTGCGCCTGATCCGTCGCTCGGCTCGGATGGTCAATTTGCGCTGCAGCCGTCGACCGGGAAAATGTGGGTTCATGTCGCCGGCGCCTGGTCCTTCCTCGGGATCTATCGCGGCCTCGGCACGCCGGCGCCGTATGACAACGCGAAAACCTATAACCTGATGGACGTCGCAACCTCTGGCGGCTCGTCCTACGTCTGGATCAATCCGGCGCCGGGCTCCGGCCAGGCGCCGCCGAATGCGACCTATTGGGCCGTGCTCGCGAGCAAGGGCGACCAGGGCGCGCAGGGTATCCAGGGCGCGGGTTACGGCGGAACGTCGACGACGTCGCTCACGATCGGCGCCGGCGCGCAGGCGTTCACGACGCAGGCCGGCCTGGCATATCAGAACGGCGCGCGCGTGCGGGCGAGCTCGACCGCCAATGCGGCGAATTGGATGGAAGGCCTCGCGACCTATGCCGGCACGATCCTGACGATCGCGGTCGACAAGACCAGCGGCGCCGGCACGATCGCGAGCTGGAATTTCAACATCGTCGGCCAGCCCGGCGCCGGCGATATGTCGTCGGCGAACTACCTTTCAGAGTTGGCGGGGAATAAGCCGCTCGCGCGCACTAATCTCGACATTCTCCAGATGGTGGACAAGGGCGGCGCGGGCTGGGATTTCAATGCGATCGTTGCGACGGGCACCTATCAACTCAGCAATTCGACGAATTCCAACGCGCCGTTTCCTGGTGCGCTTTGGTATCTCGAAGTTTTTGCGTACAGCATCGCCGGCTACGTTATGCAGCGGGCTACACCCATAAATGCCAGCGCGGCAAACACGTTCACGTATGTAAGAGAGTTTGTAAACGGAACAACGTGGTATCCGTGGCGGTTGCTGCTGCCGGCCGACGATAATCTTGCGGCGTTGCCAAATAAAGGAGCAGCGCGAACCAATCTCGGCGCGGTCGGCAGGCTCAATCTGCTGCGATTCACGGCGTCAGGCACATACAATCCGTCCGCGAATATAATCGGCGCGCTGGTTGAAGCGCTCGGCGGCGGCGGCGCCGGCGGCGGCGTTTCGCCGAATGCGTCTTATGTCCTCGCGGGGCCAGGCGGCGGCGCCGGCGGAAGGTCTCTGCGATGGCTGACAGCAGCGCAACTCGGCGCCGCGCAGACGGTTGCGATCGGCGCCGGCGGATCTGGCAACTCCGCCGGCGCCGGCGGCACGGGTTCGCCGACGAGCCTAGGATCGCTCGTCGTCGCTTCCGGCGGTCTCGGAGGCGGTGCCATGTCGACCGGCTCGGTTGGCGCGCCAGGTGGCGGCGGCACCATCACGACGGGCGATTATGGCTTTACGGGAAGCACTGGCGACAACGGCCACTATCAGCAGATGCCCTCGACGACAAACATCATCGTCGGCAAGGGCAAGGGCGCTGATAGCCCCTATGGCAGCGGCGGCGTCGGGATCATGGGCAACGCGACGGCGTATCAGTCGAATGGCAACGCGGCGACCGGGTTCGGCGCCGGCGGTGGCGGCGGCCTCTCCAACCAGTCGGCCGCGTCCAACGTTGCCGGCGGCGCGGGCTCGTCCGGTCTAATCAGCATCTGGGAGTTTCTCGCACAATGATCGGTTACATTCTCGACGCGCAGGGAAGCATCGTCAGCGCGCTTGTATTCGACGACGAGCCTGCGGAGTTCACGCCGCCGGAGGATCACACGCTCGTCATGGGCGGCGACTACGCGATCGGCGGCAAGCTGGTCGCCGGCGTTTACACGGCGCCGGCGGCGCCTGCAGCTGATCCGCTGCCGCCTCCGCCTCCGCCGGATTCCTGCACCAAGCTCGGTCTCAAACGCGCCTTTGACGAGCTCGGCAATTGGGCCGCGGTCAAGGCCGCGATCGCTGCGGATGCGGCCGTCCAGGAGGAATGGGATCTCGCGACCGAGATCCGGCGAGCTGATCCGCTGGTCCAGCACATGATCGCGGTCGTCGGCCTCTCCGACGAGCAGGTCGACCAACTGCTGATACGCGCTAACGCCCTGGTCTGACCGGGCCGCGCTCTTTCATTCCACAAAAGGATTATCACGATGACCAACGCAGCGGTTTCTGCGAGCGCTATCGATTTGCATGGGATCTCGCGTGCGACCTTCGATCTGATCGTCGCCGCCGAGGTCACCAGCGAAGCCTGGTATTCAAAGCATCTGAGCGGGCCGACCTGGCCTGGCGAACAGTCCGGCGTGACGATCGGCTGCGGCTATGACGTCGGCCAGACGACGCGGCAGCAGTTCCTGGCCGATTGGTCCGGCAAGATCCCGGATGCCATGTTGAAGGCGCTGGCGAAGTGCTGCGGCGTCACGGGGCAGGCCGCGGCTGCGCTGGCGCGCAAGCTGCGCGGCGTCGTCGATATCCCGTGGGACGTCGCGCTCGAGGTTTTCGCAAACCATGACATCCCGCGCTATCTCGCGATCTGCCGCCGGCTGCTGCCAGGCTTCGACGAGCTCTCGCCGGATTGCAAAGGCGTCATCCTCTCGATCGCGTTTAACCGCGACGCCGGCGGGTTCAACAAGGCCGGCACACGCTGGACCGAGATGCGCCAGATCAAGGCGGCGATCGGCAGCGGCGAGCTCGCCAAGATCCCTGGCCTGATCCGTTCGATGAAACGGCTCTGGCCGGACAGCAAGGGGCTGCGCATCCGTCGCGATGACGAGGCGGCGCTATTCGAGCACGGCCTCGCGACGTCGCATCCGCATGAGCATGCGAAGCTGGCGACGACGCCGGCTCCGGTAGATCCGGACGTCGTCGCGCATGTCCAGGCGCGGCTGCGCGAGCTCGGCTATTACGACGTCGGCCAGGTCGACGGCGAGCAATCGCCGCAGGGTCGGACCGAGGGAATGATCCTGGCCTATCGCAACGCGCGCGGTCTGCCGCTGACGCCGGCAATCGACGACCAGCTGATCGCCGAGCTCGGCAAGCCGCAGGAGCCCCGCCAGGTCGCCGAGACGCGGGCGAGCGCGACCGTCGCGGATCTCCGCGACGACGGCTCGCAGACCATTGCGCTGACCGATCGGGCCAAGGGTTGGGCCGGCAAAATCTTCGGCGGCTCGAGCGGCCTCGGCACGGCCGGCGCGCTCGCCTGGGTGACCGATCGCGCGACGCAGGTCTCGGCGGCAAAGGACGCGGTCGGCGGCCTCGGCCTGACGCCTGGCGCGATCCAGGCGATCGCGATCGGCCTCGCCGCCCTGGTCGTCGTCGCCGGCGTCGGCGTCCTGGTCTGGTTCGTGGCGGACACGCTCGAGCAGCGTCGCCTGGCCGACTACCGCGCGGGGAAACACGCATGAGCTGGATCGTCGCAATCGTCATGCGCCTGGCCGGTCTCGCCGGCGTCAGCCTCTCGCCATTCGCCGCCGGCGCGCTGTTCGCCGGCGGCCTGGCTGTCGCCGCCGGCGGCGCCGCGATCGCCGGCGCCGCGCATCTCTACAACGCCGGCTTTAGCTCGGCCGATGCCAAATGCGAGGCGGCACAGGTCGCCGAGCAGAATGCTCAATTGCAGGCGCGCCTCGAGGAGAAGGATCGCCAGCTCGTTTTTGCCAACGCCCTGCAGCAGCGCGACGCCAAGCGCGCCGCGGAGGCCGAGGCGCAGCTCAAGTCAAACCAGGGGGCAATCGATGCAACGCCGGCTAACGCTAACAAGTGTTTTACTCGCGACATGTCTCGCCGGGTGCGCGGGGTTCGGTAGCCAGGAGCGGCTGCAGGCTCCGCCTCCGGATGCGCCGAACATTCCGGCGATGCCGGCGGACGTTGCGGCCTGCGAGCGGACGCCGGTCGATACGCCGGATCGCGACCTCAACGCCGGCGAGATCGAGCGGCTCTGGAAAACCGACCGCGCGGCGCTGGCAAAGGTCAATGCCTGCCTGCGGCGCGCTGTCTGCCAATACCAGGACGTGCGCGAGGGCATCGGCCGCGTCGACGGCGTCGCCTGCGACAGCACTCCGCCGGCGGAAAAGCCGGCGCCTCGGTTCGGCCTGTTCAAGCGAAAGAAGGCGAAATGAGCGACGCGGTTACATGGGGCGCGATCGTCACGGCGATCGGCGCGCTGGCGACGATCGTCGGTTTCTGGACGCGCTACTCCGACCGGATCACAAAAGCCGAGGCAGCGGCGGCGGCTGCGGCCACGGCTGCGGCCGAGGCCAAGCGTGCGGCCGAGGCAGCGATCGCCGAGGTCAAGCGGACGTCGGAGGCGGCGATCGCCGAGGCCAAGCGCGAGGCGCAGGCGGCATCCCAGCATGCCGCCGAGCTCGCCGCAAAGCTCTACCAGGTCGAGATCTGGTCGCGTGACGAGTTCGTTCGCAAGTCGAGTTTTGAAATGGTTGTGTCCAGGCTCGAGCGCGGTTTCGCCGAGCTCAAGCAGGACATTTCCGGGCGCCTCGATCGCATGACCGATCGGATCGAGACGATCAAGAGCAACTCTCCGCAGCATTGATGTTTCGCATCGTTGTCGCCGCCGCGCTCGCGCTGATCGTCGCGAGCTCGGCGGCCGAGGCGCGGCCACGCCTGGCGCGCGCCTGGCCGGCGCCGCAAACACTCGGCGGCCGGCCGCATGGCTGTCCGCATGCGTTCTGCGGCTGCGGCGCAAGCCTGTACCTGTTCGGCCGCATCATTCCGCGGCTCAACCTGGCGGCGGCCTGGTTCGCTTTCCCGCGAGCTCGGCCTGCGCCGCGAATGGCGGCCGTGCGCCGGCATCATGTTTTCGTCCTGGTCGAGCAGCTCGAGGCCGAGACCTGGCTCGTCCACGATTCCAACTCTGGCGGCGGCCTGACGCGCCTGCATGCGCGATCGCTCGCCGGTTTCATCATCGTCGATCCATCGGGGGCAACATGAACGCGATTGATTTCGCTTACGACGCCGCTGCGCTGCAGGGCGTTTTCAACAATGCGGCGATTGCGCTCGCGATCGTCGCGGGCGTCCTGCTGGTGCTTTTGGTCGCCGAATTCAAACTGCGCCAGGTGCTCGAGGTCGCCGCCTGGTCGGTGATCGCCTGCGCGGCGATTGCCGTCGTCACCTGGCTCGGTATCGCCGTTTGGTGGGACTGATCTGAGAAGACGACGTTTCGACTTCGGTTTAACCCTCGCTGACTTGAACGTTATCAGTCTGCTCTATCTTGGTCCCGACCCGAGATATCAACGCCCAGCCGCCCGATCCAGATTCATGGCCGCGCGCACCGATCAGAAGCAGAAGCTGGCGCGTGTGTTCGTCCTTTAAGCCGACGACACGGGACAAGCGCTGGATCGAATGCCAGGGATCCTTGCTGTCAGTCAGTATGGCCTTGAGAACACTCATCGCCCGCTGATCGAAATAGTCTGGCTTGTTTTTGGTCAGCCAAGCATTCAATAGCGTCGTCGCCACCGACCCGATGGTTCCGATCGCCGCACCCAATACGACCCAACCACCTTCAGCCATCGCCAGACAGTTTCCGCATCACCACAGCCCTTGATCACAACGGCCCTATGCGAACCCACTTGCCATTCACCAGGCCATCGATCCGTTTGAGAATTTCGGGATCAGAGCCTTCGCCAAAATAGACGTTATGTCCGTACAGCAAGCCGTCATCGCTTTCGTGTGGCTCTAACCTCCAATCGAGTTCGTCCAGTTCGTCGGTGGAAATTCCGAGCGCCGACGCGACAGCTTCCGCTTGCTCGCGCTCGTGCCGTTCCTCCAACAGTTCTTTGCTCATTCCGGCTCTCCTCGTATGGATCTTCTGTGGCCTCACCACAGCCAATCGCGTCATCTACGGCCTAGGCTTTGTCGGTGCCTGTTGCTTGGTTATTGACATCTTTCTCCGCTGTGGCCCGATCAATGGCTTCCTCAAGAGGCGTTTTTTCCGGCTGTGGCGGAGCCGGACGCGCGGGCGGATGACCGATCTTCAATTTGTTTCCATCGGGCCGGACTATTTGTCCGCTTAGGCCGATCAGATTCTCCCGGTCATACGTATGCAATTCATCAACGTTGTTGAGCAGCGCCGTAGCGAGGTGAATGCCATCCTGTGGTTTCACGATCGCTGGATAGTTCCTGAGCAAACGCCTCGCCAATGTGCCAACGTCGAAGTCTACTTGAACTCGCGTCACGAAGTCCTGAAGTATGAAGTCCTCGAAGGGCACGTCCTCCGCGACGGTAAGGCTCCTTTGAACTCCGCCGCAAGGTCGCTTGTAGACCTCAGCTAAAGTGAAGTTTGACGTCCAAATCTCAACTTTGCCGCTTCTTGCTTCCTCCACCACGTAAGCGAGGGAATCGAATCTCTCTGCGTCCCCTTGGATCAACGAAATCCAGGCGCATGCATCCCAATAGTATCGCGGCTTATCAGCCAACCACGCCTTCCCTAAATCGTTCTAGATATTCGTTGATGGACAAACCGCCGGTAAAATCAGCATCGCGAATAGTAGTCAGGGGGACTGCCTTTGTTTCAATGCGGCCAATATCCTCGGCCACAACGAAAGAAATAGCTCGGCTTGGCGTATAGCGAATGCGACCGCGAACCTGTACACGGCTGTGCTTCCAAAAGTCTTCGAAATCTGCCTTATCTGCAAACTTGGCCTGAAGAGCAGGGCTCAACACACACCAGACGATAGCCTTCGTCCGGGACTCGACTACTCCTATAGCGGGCTGATTCCTATAGGTGGATAGGTGAGCGAAGACACCTTCAATAGAGCCTACCTCGCCCTTGGTGCGAGGAAAGTCATAGAGGCTAAGCGTCGGGGATGCGGACAGAACAGCGACCGCGAGCCTAGCAAATCGAGGCGTAAGGACGATCTCTCCGCCCTGCTGGAAATCAACCTTCGTTGCGCCGACGCCATTCAAGTTGCGCTCATAAAGACGCTTGGCAGTCTTCAAGCGTTTGTCGTCCCATCCAGATGGAATATGGCCAGCGGCGATCTCTCGCATTCCATCGGCGACAAATTGCTTTTGAGCGCGGGCAACGACTGTGATGTCAACCGCAGGCTCGAAGCTGACAGCCTCGCCTTCGGCGTAGAAAGGGCTGTTTGTGCTAGCTCTGGACAGCCGCCATTCCACGGCAGTGTCACCCGCCGTGAGCAGATCGAAAACGTCCAGCACCTGCCGCATGGCATCCTGTACGGTCAGGACGTCGGGGTGAGCGCCGGAAGCGCTGACTGTCACTGTAACTTTCTCGGCCACGGCCTTAAAACTCTCGCGCGTCCGAGACGGGCGAGTCTCGGAAAGTCAGGCGCTTTCCAATCGTACCACGAATGGCACAACGTGTCCGCTCGACATCATCGATGCCAAGAGCCTCGCGCCTCTCCTGACGGAAATCGAACTCTGCCAGATAACGGTTAAGATGTTTCTCAGAGACCGGGAGCTGTGCGGTATCGCGTCGTCGTGCCCGTCGCCCACCACAGAGAATCAACCTCGCGGCTAGTCTCGGGAAATACGCGCCGGACTTGGTACACCACAGGAGATCACGTTCCGCAGTGCGGAATTGCTTCGGGGATTTTTTCGGGGATTCGGCGCAACATTCGACAGCAAACAGCCGCATTGATCCGCATCTGTTCTTCACGAAATGTGAATTTGCTGCCTGTGGATAAAGGGGGTAAATCCTTTTGATTTAAAAGGAATTTTCGCCCGTTTTCTTTGGCGATCCCGGCAGGATTCGAACCTGCAACCCGCGGAGTAGAAATCCGCTACTCTATCCAGTTGAGCTACGGGACCGTGGCCGCCTTGTAGCACCCGCAATATGAAAAATCCGCTTTCCCGCCAAGTCCGTCCGAACCGATTTCTGGGGGCGGACGACAAAGCGGAGCAGGGGTCCCCGCCCTGCGTTGGCCTGTCCAGTCCGCCGAGCCGGCATGAGCTGCCGCCGGGGCTGGTCAAAGGATGTCGGCAATGCGATCTGCGACGTTTTCGTCCGTTCATATCAGCGCCTTCACTCCGTCACCTTTTCGCGCATTTTTGGCCCCAACGCGGCGTTCGACCGCGGGGCGTTCAGGAGCTCCATCATGATCGGATTGGTTCGTGCCGCCGCAGTCTGCACCGCGCTGGTGTTTGGCCTGGTGAGCGCCCAAATGAGCGCCCAGGCCGCGGACAAGGCCTTCAAGCGCGACGATCTCGCCGATTCCGCGATCAAGCTGGAGGCCCAGATCAAGAGCGAGGCCGGCGCCGTCAACAAATCGGCAGCGACCCTGCGCACCGATGCGGACTCAGCCTTCAAGCGCAATGATTTCCGCGGTGGGCTGCAGATCCTCGGCCAGATCGCCGCCACCACGCCGGAGGACGGCGCCAACTGGCTGCGGCTCGCCAGGACCGTGTTCCAGATCCGCTCCGCCAGCTCCAGCGAACAGACCTTCCTGATGGAGCGCGCCTCCACGGCCGCCTACATCGCCTATCAGCGGGCCGGCAATGCCGGCGAGGAGGCCGACGCGTTGGCCGTGCTCGGCAAGGCACTCGCCGAGCGCAAGCTATGGCGCCCGGCGCTGGATGCGTTGCGGATGTCGCTCGACATGCGCGAGGTGGCCGATGTCCGCGGCCAGTATGAGAAGATGCGCGACGAGCACGGCTTCCGGCTGCTCGATTATACCGTCGATTCCGACGCGGCCTCGCCGCGGGCCTGCTTCCAGTTCTCCGAGGAACTGGCCAAGCGTGTCGACTTCGCGCCGTACCTCGCACTGGCCGGCACCGACAAGCCGGCCTTGTCGGCGGAAGGCCAGCAGCTCTGCGTCGACGGGCTGAAGCACGGCGAGCGCTACAACATCAATCTGCGCGCCGGCCTGCCGTCGACCGTCAAGGAGACGCTGCCGAAATCGGCCGAGTTCAACATCTATGTCCGCGACCGCAAGCCGTTCGTGCGGTTCACGGGGCGGGCCTATGTGCTGCCGCGGACCGGGCAGCGCGGTATCCCGGTGGTCAGCGTCAACACGCCGGCGGTCACGGTCGACGTCTTCCGGATCGGCGACCGCAACCTGATCAACACGGTGATCGACAGCGACTTCCAGAGCACGCTGAGCCGCTACCAGCTCTCCGATCTCGGTGACCAGCGCGGCGTCAAGGTCTGGTCCGGCGAGCTTGCGACCGCCACCACGCTGAACCAGGACGTCGTCACGGCGTTTCCGGTCGACCAGGCGCTCGGCGACCTGCAGCCGGGCGTCTATGTCATGACCGCCGCGGCCAAGGGCCCGGGCACCGACGACGACGGCACGCTGGCGACGCAATGGTTCATCGTCTCGGACATGGGCCTGTCGGCTTTCTCCGGCAATGACGGTATCCACGTCTTCGTCAACTCGCTGGCCTCGACCGAGCCGGTCGCCAATGCCGAAGTGAAGCTGGTCGCCCGCAACAACGAGATTCTCGCCACCCGCAAGACCGATGCGGCCGGCCATGTGCTGTTCGAGCAGGGGCTGGCCCGCGGCGAGGGCGGGTTGTCGCCGGCGCTGCTCACGGTGACGGGCGAGAAGGCCGACTACGCCTTCCTGAGCCTGAAGACCAACGCCTTCGACCTGACCGACCGCGGCGTCGCGGGCCGCGCGATCCCGGCCGGCGCGGACGCCTTCGTCTACGCCGAGCGCGGCGTCTACCGCTCCAACGAGACCGTCTACCTGACCGCGCTGCTGCGCGACGGGCAGGGCAACGCCCTCACCGGGACACCGCTGACCATGGTGATCGAGCGCCCCGACGGCGTGGAATTCCGCCGTACCGTGCTGCCCGACCAGGGCGCCGGTGGCCGGATGCTGGCAGTGGCGCTGAACTCGGCGGTGCCGACCGGCACCTGGCGGGCCCGCGTCTTCACCGATCCCAAGGGCTCATCGGTCGGCGAGACCACCTTCATGGTCGAGGATTACATCCCCGAGCGGGTCGAATTCGATCTGACCAGCAAGGAGAAGATGATCAAAGCTGTAGTTCCAGTGGAACTTCAGGTCTCGGGCCATTTCCTCTATGGCGCGCCGGCTTCGGGCCTGCAGCTCGAAGGCGACATGCTGGTGGCGCCCGCGGCGTCCGGCCGGCCCGGCTATGCCGGCTACCAGTTCGGCGTCGACGACGAGCAGACCGCGAGCAACGAGCGGACCCCGATCGAGGACCTGCCGGAGGCCGACGCCAATGGCGCCGCCACCTTCCCGGTCAAGCTCGACAAGGTGCCGACCTCGACCCGGCCGCAGGAGGCTCAGATCTTCGTCCGCATGGCGGAGACCGGCGGCCGCTCGGTCGAGCGCAAGATCGTGCTGCCGGTGGCCCCAGTAGCCTCGCTGATCGGCGTCAAGCCGCTGTTCGGCGACAAGAGCGTCGCCGAGGGCGACAAGGCCGAGTTCGACGTCGTGTTCGTCGCGCCCGACGGCAAGCAGCTGCCGCGCAACGGGCTGCGCTACGAGCTGTTGAAGCTGGAGTCGCGCTACCAATGGTACCGGCAGAACTCGTCCTGGAACTATGAGCCGGTCAAGTCGACCCGCCGCGTTGCCGATGGCGACGTCAACCTCGCGGCCGACAAGCCGATGCGCCTGAGCTTCCAGCCGCAGCCGGGCCGCTACCGGCTCGACGTGAAATCGACCGACGCCGACGGTCCCGTGACCTCGGTGCAGTTCGACGTCGGCTGGTATTCCGACGGCAGCGCCGACACGCCCGACCTGCTCGAAACCTCGATCGACAAGCCGGAATATCAATCCGGCGATACCCTGACCGTGTCGGTCAACGCGCGCACCTCAGGCAAGCTCACCGTCTATGTGCTCGGCGACCGCCTGCTGACGACCCAGAGCGTCGACGTCAAGGAAGGCACCCAGCAGGTCAAGCTCCCGGTCGGCAAGGACTGGGGCACCGGTGCGTATGTGATGACGACGCTGCGCCGTCCGCTCGATGCCGCCGCCGGGCGCATGCCGGGCCGCGCGATCGGGCTGAAGTGGTTCGGCATCGACAAGAAGACGCGCACGCTTGCCGTCGAGCTGTCGCCGCCCGCATTGGTGCGGCCCGGCTCGACGTTGAAGATCCCGGTCAAGCTCGGCGGGCTCAATCCCGGCGAGGACGCCAAGGTGGTGCTGGCCGCGGTCGATGTCGGCATTCTCAATTTGACCAATTACAAGCCGCCGGCGCCGGACGACTACTATCTCGGCCAGCGCCGTCTGACCGCCGAGATCCGCGACCTCTATGGCCAGCTGATCGACGGCATGCAGGGCACCCGCGGCCAGATCCGCAGCGGCGGCGACGCCGCCGGTGCCGAACTGCAGGGCTCGCCGCCGACGCAGAAGCCGCTGGCGCTGTATTCCGGCATCGTCACGGTCGGCCCTGATGGGACTGCCGAAGTGAGCTTCGACATCCCCGAATTCGCCGGCACCGCGCGGGTGATGGCGGTGGCGTGGAGCGCCACCAAACTCGGCCGCGCCAATGTTGATGTGATCGTGCGCGATCCCGTGGTGCTGACCGCGACCTTGCCGCGCTTCCTGCTGACCGGTGACAAGGGCACCATCAGCATGGATATCGACAATGTCGAAGGCGCCGCCGGCGACTACGCGATCAGCGTCAAGGCGAGCGGTCCGATCAAGGCCTCGGGCAATCCGACCACGAAGGTGAAACTCGCCGCCAAGCAGCGCAGTTCGCTGTCGCTCGGCCTCGAGGCCGGCGGCGCGGGACGTGCCGATTTCGACGTCGACATTTCGGGGCCGAACGGGCTGACGCTGGTGCGTCACTATGCACTCGACGTCAAGCCGGCGACCCAGGTGCTGGCGCGGCGCTCGATCCGCACACTGGCGAAGGGCGAGAGCCTGACGCTGACCTCGGACATGTTCTCCGATCTCGTCCCGGGTACCGGCAGCGTCTCGATCTCGGCGAGCCTGTCAACCGCGCTCGATGCTGCCAGCATCCTGAAGGCGCTCGACCGCTACCCCTATGGCTGCTCCGAGCAGATCACGAGCCGCGCGCTGCCGCTGCTCTATGTCAACGATCTCGCCGCCGGCGCCCATCTTGCGATGGACACCGCGGTCGACCAGCGCATCCGCGACGCGATCGAGCGTCTCCTGGCGCGACAGGGCTCCAACGGCTCGTTCGGCCTGTGGTCGGCGGGCGGCGACGACGCCTGGCTCGACGCCTATGTCACGGACTTCCTGACCCGGGCCCGGGAGAGGGGCTTTGCGGTGCCTGACGTGCTGTTCAAGAGCGCGCTCGACCGCGTCAGGAACTCGGTGGTCAATGCCAACGAGCCGGAGAAGGACGGCGGCCGCGACCTGGCCTACGGCCTCTACGTGCTCGCGCGCAATGGCGCGGCGCCGATCGGTGATCTGCGCTATCTCGCCGACACCAAGCTGAACAATCTGGCGACGCCGATCTCCAAGGCGCAGCTGGCGGCGGCGCTGGCGCTGGTCGGCGACAAGGCGAGGGCCGAGCGGGTCTATGGCGCGGCGCTCGATGCGCTGAACCCCAAACCCGTGATCGAGTTCGGCCGGGTCGATTACGGCTCGGCGCTACGCGATGCGGCTGCGCTGGTCTCGCTTGCGGGCGAGGGCAATGCGCCGCGCACCACGCTGACCCAGGCCGTGCTGCGGGTCGAAGCGGCGCGGGGTCTGTCGCCCTACACGTCGACGCAGGAGAATGCGTGGATGGTGTTGGCGGCGCGCGCGCTCGCCAAGGAAACGCTGGCGCTCGACATCAATGGCCAGCCGGTCAAGACCACGGTCTATCGCAGCTACAAGGCCGAGGAGATGACGGGCCAGCCGCTCCGGATCACCAACACCGGCGACGCACCGGTGCAGGCGGTGGTCTCGGTGTCGGGCTCGCCGGTCACGCCGGAGCCGGCGGCTTCCAACGGCTTCAAGATCGAACGTGCCTACTACACGCTCGCCGGCAAGCCGGCCGACGTCACCAAGGCGAAGCAGAACGACCGCTTCGCAGTTGTGCTGAAGGTGACGGAAGCCAAGCCGGAGTTCGGCCACATCATGGTGGCCGATTATCTGCCGGCCGGGCTCGAGATCGACAATCCGAACCTGGTGTCATCGGGTGATTCCGGTACGCTCGAGTGGATCGAGGACGGCGTCGAGCCGAAGAACACCGAGTTCCGCGATGACCGCTTCACCGCGGCAATCGACCGGGGCGCAAACGACAAGTCGGTGTTCACGGTCGCCTATGTGGTACGCGCGGTGTCGCCGGGCAAATATGTGCTGCCGCAGGCCTATGTCGAGGACATGTACAACCCCTCGCGCTACGGCCGTAGCGGCACCGGTGCGGTTGAGGTCAAGCCAGCGAAATGAGTGATCGCGGAATGAGTAAGGACGCGCGTCCAAAACTCTTCTCGTCATGGCCGGGCTTGACCCGGCCATCCACGGACGCGTCCGCTGGCAAGAGAGACGTGGATGCCCGGGTCAAGCCCGGGCATGACAAGTGTGATGGGCGGTTGGCGCTGCGCCTCTTTGCCGCGATGGCCGTTGTGCTCATCGCGATCACCGGCGCCTTCGCCGCCTGGGTCATCTCGCTCGGGCCGCTGCCGCTCACGCAGGCGCAGCAGGTCTCGACCACGGTCGTCGATCGAAATGGAAAACTGCTCCGTGCCTATGCGATGGCGGACGGGCGCTGGCGGCTGCCGGTCGACGCGAAGACGTCGGTCGATCCGACTTATCTGAAGCTGTTGTTCGCCTATGAGGACAAGCGCTTCTACGAGCACCACGGCGTCGATCCGCTGGCGCTGTCGCGCGCCGGATTCCAGCTTCTCACCCGCGGTCATATCGTCTCCGGCGGCTCGACCATCACGATGCAGCTGGCACGGCTGATCGAGCCGCGGCACCAGCGCTCGGTCTACGCAAAACTGCGGCAGATGGTGCGCGCGGTCGAACTGGAGCGACAGCTCTCGAAAGACCAGATCCTCGATCTTTATCTCGCGCTGGCGCCGTTCGGCGGCAATCTCGAGGGCGTGCGAGCCGCCTCGATCGCCTATTTCGGCAAGGAGCCGAAACGGCTCTCGCTTGCCGAAGCCGCGCTGCTGGTGGCGCTGCCGCAATCGCCGGAGCGGCGGCGGCTCGACCGTTTCCCCGAAGCCGCCCATGCCGCGCGCGACCGCGTCCTGGACCGCATGGTCGAGGATGGCGTGGTGTCGAAGGAGGACGCCGCGCAGGCTAGGGCGACGGCAGTGCCGAAGATGCGCAAGCAGATACCGATCCTGGCGCCGCACTCGTCCGATCAGGCGATCGCGACGATGAAGGATACGCCCGTCATCAAGCTGACGCTGGATGCCACGCTGCAACGAAACCTGGAGGCGCTGGCGCGCGACCGCGCCATCGCGCAGGGGCCTGACGTCTCGGTCGCGATCATCGTGGTCGACAATGAAACGGGCGACGTGCTCGCGCGCGTCGGCTCGGCGGATTATTTCGACGAGCGGCGGGCCGGGCAGGTCGACATGACGCGCGCGGTGCGCTCGCCGGGCTCGACCTTGAAGCCCTTCATTTATGGCCTCGCCTTCGAGGATGGTTTTGTCCATCCCGACAGCCTGATCGAGGATCGGCCGATCCGCTTCGGCTCCTACGCGCCGGAAAATTTCGATATGACGTTCCAGGGCACGGTGCCGATCCGCAAGGCGCTGCAATTGTCGCTGAACGTGCCGGCGATCGCGCTGCTCGACCGGGTCGGCGCGAGCCGGCTGTCGTCACGGCTGAAGCAGGCCGGCACCAGTCTGGTGCTGCCGAAGGACGAGGCGCCGGGGCTTGCGATGGGGCTCGGCGGCGTCGGCATCACGCTGCAGGATCTCGCCCAGCTCTACTCTGGCCTGGCGCGGCTCGGTGCGACAAAACCGCTGCGCGAGATCATGCAGGCGAGCGATAGCCGTGACACGATGCGGCTGATGGACCAGGCTGCGGCCTGGCAGGTCGGCAATGTCCTGCTCGGCACGCCGCCGCCGGAGAATGGCGTGCACAACCGGATCGCGTTCAAGACCGGCACCAGCTACGGCTATCGCGACGCCTGGTCGGTCGGCTTCGACGGCCGCATCACGATCGGCGTCTGGGTTGGCCGCCCCGACGGCGCGCCGGTGCCGGGACTGGTGGGCCGCACCGCTGCCGCGCCGATCCTGTTCGATGCCTTTGCGCGCACCGGCAAGATCCCGGCGGCCTTGCCGAAGCCGCCGCGCGGCGTGCTGGTCGCCTCCAACGCGAAATTACCGCCGCCGCTGCGCCGGTTCCGGCCGCTCGGCGAACTGATCCGCAGCGGCAATGACCAGGCGCCGCACATCCAGTTTCCGCTGAACGGTTCACGCATCGACGTCGATCGTTCCGAAAGCGGCGGTAATGCGCCGATGCCGGTCAAGGTCGCCGGCGGTGTGCTGCCTCTGACGGTGCTCGTCAATGGTGTCTCAGCCGGGGACATCGACAGCCGGCGCCAGCGCCTGATCGACCCGCCCGGACCAGGCTTCGCGCGGCTGACCGTGATCGACGCCACCGGGGCAGCGGATACCGTTGTGATCCGCGTGCAATGATGTGTGATCCGCGTGCAATGATCGCGAGGGAAAGCGGAACTGCACGGTTGTTTGCGCTGCGGTTTCATCGTATGCGAAACCCATGGTGGATAGCCTCCAACCCCGGCGCTTCGGAGCAGGGCAACAGTCTGTAAAACCTGCGCATTCGAGCCGCAGGTTGTTCATGGCGTTCGAGTTCGCAACGGCCAGCCAATGGCGTTCGATCCTGTTCCTGACGCTGACCTGCCTAATGTTGTTCCTGCCGGGCTTCTTCACCATCCCGCCGATCGACCGCGACGAGGTGCGCTTTGCCCAAGCGACCAAGCAGATGGTCGAGAGCGGCGATTTCGTCGATATCCGCTTCCAGGACGACGTCCGCTACAAGAAACCGGTCGGCATCTACTGGATGCAGGCGGCGGCGCTGAAGACGATCTCCGCGCTCGGGGTGCCGCGCGCCCAGGTCCGCATCTGGGTCTACCGCCTGCCGTCCCTGATTGGCGCGATCGGCGCGGTGTTGCTGACCTATTGGACGGCACTCGCCTTCGTGACGCGACAGGGGGCGGCGCTGGCCGCCTTGATGATGGCAAGTTGCGTGCTGCTCGGGGTCGAGGCACGGCTTGCCAAGACCGATGCGATGCTGCTCCTGACGGTCACCGCCGCGATGGGGGCGATGGCGCGGGTCTATCTGTCCTGGCAGCGCGGCGAGGATCCGGCGCGTCCGTCATGGGCGCCGCCTGCGATCTTCTGGACGGCGCTGGCGGTCGGCATCCTGCTCAAGGGGCCGCTGATCCTGATGTTCGTCGGCCTCGCGATGGCCGCACTCGCTATACTCGATCGATCGGCGGCGTGGTTCTGGCGCATGCGCCCGGTCTGGGGCCTGATGTGGACCCTGGTGCTGGTGCTGCCATGGTTCGTTTTGATCTTCCTGCGCGCCGGTGAGACCTTCTTTGCCGACTCGGTCGGCGGCGACATGCTGAGCAAGCTTGGCGCGCAGGAATCCCACGGCGCGCCACCCGGGGTCTATCTGCTGCTGTTCTGGATCACGTTCTGGCCCGGCGCGCCGCTCGCCGGCATGGCGGCGCCGGCGATCTGGCGCGCGCGGCGCGAGCCCGGCGCGCAATTTCTGCTGGCCTGGTTGATCCCGTCCTGGATCGTGTTCGAGGCCGTGCTGACCAAGCTGCCGCATTACGTGCTGCCGCTTTATCCGGCGATCGCGATCCTGACCGTGGGCGCGCTGGAGCGGCGCGTGCTGTCGCGCTCCTCCTGGCTGCTGCGCGGCGCCGCCTGGTGGTTCGCGATCCCCGCCTGCGCCTCGGTGCTGGTGATCGTCGGCGCCATCAAGGCGATCCATCAGCCGGTGTTTCCGGCCTGGCCCCTGTTCGCCGTCGCGATGGTGTTCGGCCTGATCGCCTGGTGGATGTTCGAGGACAGCCGTGCCGAGCGCTCGCTGCTCAATGCGGTGATCGCCGCAGCGCTGATGGCGGCCGGCACCTATGGTGTGGTGCTGCCGCGGCTCACCACCGTGTTTCCGAGCCAGGAGGTCGCGCGCGCCTTGCGCAATGTGACCTGCGTTGGTCCGAAAGCGGCGGCCGCGGGCTTCCACGAGCCGAGCCTGGTGTTCATGACCGATACCTCGACGCTGCTCACCGACGGATCGGGCGCTGCTGATTTCCTGGGGCAGGGCTCCTGTCGCTTCGCGCTGGTCGAGCAGCGCTCGGAGCGGTCCTTCGTGCAGCGCGCCGAGGCTATCGGTCTGCGCTACAACGCGCCGGTGCGCGTCGAAGGCTACAACATCTCGCAGGGCAAGGCGGTCTCGATCGCGATCTTCCGCTCCGAAGGGACGGAGTGATATGCCGGCGCCGCCAGCCACCCTGGAATCCGCCAATTATTTCGGACGATTGCTGACGCTGGTCTGGCTGTCACTTGCCCAACTGGTGCGCGCGCCGTCGCATTCGCGCCGGGCCGAGGCGGCGCGGCGTTCCGCGCGCCACGTGCTCCTGCTCGTCGTCATCGTCGGCGCCGTCATCATCACGCTGATGTACGCGTTGGACGTCGCCGAAATCAGCGCGATGCCCCCGCGCGGTACGCCGGGCCTCTGGTGGGTGCGAATCCTGACTGATTTCGGCAAGGACGAATATGTGCTGTGCGCGCTCGGCCTGCTGCTGGTTGTGGTCGCATTGGCAGCGCCGGCGCTGCGCGGCGTGCCGCGCGCGACCCTGCTCGGCCTCGGGACGAGGCTGCAATATTTGTTGCTGTCTGTCGTGCTGTCGGTGGCGCTCGGGGAAGTGATCAAGTGGATCGTTGGCCGCGGGCGGCCGTTTGTCGGCGGCAAGGCCAATGCCTTCAACTTCCAGCACTTCGCCGGCACCGAGGCCTATGCGAGCTTTCCGTCGGGACATTCGATCACTGCATTCGCGCTGGCCTTTGCCGTGTCAGCGGTGTGGCCGGGTGCGAGGCTTGCGATGCTGGTCTATGCGCTGATCATCGCAGCGACCCGGCTGGTGTTGCTGGCCCATCATCCGAGCGACGTGGTGGCCGGCGCGCTGGTCGGCGTGATCGGCGCGATGGCCGTGCGCTACTGGTTCGCTGCCCGCCGCCTTGGTTTCGCCATTCATCACGATGGCACCGTTGTGGCCCTGTCCGGGCCTTCGGAAGGGCGCCTCAAAAGGGTTGCGAGGAGCGCCTTCGCCCCATAAAAGCGGTCGCCCGACGGCCGGATCGGGCTGGTTCCATCGCTGATAACACCAACCACGAGTGCCGATTTGCCTGCTCCCGACCAGATGCCGGTCGCCGTTTCCATCGTCGTGCCTGTGCGCAACGAGGCGGACAATATCGCGCCGTTGATCGCCGAGATCGCGGCCGCGCTCGACGGGCGCTGGGCTTACGAGATCGTCTACGTCAATGACGGCTCGACCGATGCCACCGGCGAACGTCTGAGCGCGATCATGGCGCAGCGGCCCAATCTGCGGCAGCTCCGCCACGCCGTCTCGTCGGGCCAGTCCGCCGCCGTGCGCAGCGGCGTTCGTGCCGCGCGCGGTGCGATCGTGGCGACGCTCGATGGCGACGGCCAGAACGACCCCGCATTCCTGCCGGACCTGATCGCGGCGATCGCGAGCGGCAATGGCCGCGTCGGGCTTGCCGCAGGCCAGCGCGTCGGGCGCAAGGACACCGGCTTCAAGAAACTGCAATCGCGCATCGCCAATAACGTGCGCAGCGTCATCCTGCGTGACGGCACCCGCGACACCGGCTGCGGACTGAAGGCGTTTCCACGCGAGGTGTTCCTGGCAATGCCCTATTTCGACGGGCTGCATCGTTTCCTGCCGGCGCTGGTCCGCCGCGAGGGGCTCACGATTGCCTATGTCGACGTCGTCGATCGCCCGCGGCATTCCGGCGTGTCGAATTACGGATTCTTCGACCGGCTCTGGATCGGGATCATGGATCTCGCCGGCGTATGGTGGCTGATCCGCCGCAAGAAGCCGACACCGGTCGTCACCGAAGTGCCTGATGTCACCGAAGTGACGGGCGTCGCAGAAGTGCCGGTCGTGACCAAGGTGAAGTGATGCTGATTCAGTACGGCCAGGCGCTGAGCGCCTATTTCTACGACGTGTTCGTCGCCAAGTTCGACTTCTGGCTGGCGTTCGGCCTCGTCGCGCAATTGCTCTTCACCGCGCGCTTCCTGGTGCAGTGGATTTCCAGCGAGCGCGCCGGCCAGAGCGTGGTGCCGATGGCGTTCTGGTTCTTCTCGATGGGCGGCGGTCTGATGACGCTGATCTACGGGCTCGCCAAGCGCGAACCCGTCATCATCATCGGGCAAGGCCTTGCCACGCTGATCTACATCCGCAACATCATGCTGATCGTGAAGAGCCGGGGCTCCGCGTCGAGGACGCTTGAGCGCTGATCCCTGCGGCTGTCGGCGCGGCGAGCGGTATGCTGAGCCTCCTCCCGAGTCTCGACAGATGCAGCGACGGCCCGGCTCGGCAATAATGGGACCGCACCTGAACGAAGGTCAAACAATCGCCCCAAGGCGTATGGCATCTACGGCTTGCCGCGGGCGTGACGGCATTCCGAGATCGTGCGCCAAGGGGATGAGGGGCGTTGATGACCGGCCGTGGCGAAGCGACCAAAGCGGGTAGTCATCGATCGAGCGTCCGCAATATCCCATCGCTTGACGAGCCGCCGCTGACCGGCGAGGGCGAGCCGCCGGACCGGCGCGCGGTCAGTCTCCGCTGGATGGCGGGGACGGTTCTGATTGGCGCCGCTGCTGTCGCGCTCCTTGTTGGCGCGCTTCGCGGAGCATTCGGCGATCACATGCGATTCGCAGTATCGCCGGTCGTGTCACTTCCGCGCTTCACAGGGCAGGTGGTTGACGAGGCGCGGCGCGGCGACCGTCTGGATCGCAGGCCCGGCGCGCAAGGCAATCCCTCTGCGCTCAGGATCGAGCAGTTGAGCGATGCCGGTTCGGTCCGTCGATTTACCCGCGTGTCAGCGCGACTCGCGGAGATCGATCCCGAACCACAACAGGACCATCGTCGCGAAGCACCGGGAGATGGCAAGGACGACCAGCGAGCGAGTTCGCTGCTGCCGGAGTTGCCATCGATCATGCGAGCAGGTCCATCGCGCGGTGGGCTGCCTGGCGGCACCAGCGCCTACGCAGACGATGAAGACGCGCCGCGTCCGCCGTCGCCGACAGGTGAGGCGATCAACGTCACCAGCCTTCCCAAATCTCCTTCGCCGTCTCGTCACCACCGACACGTCATTATCGCCAGAAGCGGTGACACGCTGTCGGCCATTCTGCGGGCGTTAACTGCCGTTGCTGCGGACGTGCCGGCGATCCTTGCCGCTTTCCCGTCGGCCGGCGGCCAGGAGACGCTGTCGGGTGGCGAGAAAATCACGATCGTCGAACAAGACGGAGAGGCCGGTTCGGCACTTGGTCATGTCGCGAAAGTGTCGATCGAACGGACGGACGCCAGTGTGTCCGCCGTCGGTCGCGCCGATAGTGGCCAGTACCAGGCGATCGTGCCGGAACAGCCGGATATCCCCCTTCGGAGCGAGAGCTTGCTGCGTGAGTCGATCGACACGCATGCCGTCCCCGGTGAAACGCTACGTGATGGTCTCAATGCGCTTGCGCGCTCCAATCACGTCGATGAGGGGATCGTTGCCGAGCTGATGCGCCTGTGTGGCCGCGATTTCGACCTCGATGAGCCACTCGGCGACGCCGATGTGGCTGAGATCATGTATGCCTCCAACGAAATTGGCCAACCGGAGCTGGTCTTCATTGACCTGACCGCGGGCGGGCAGACGCACCGCTACTACCGCTTCACGGCGCCGGACGACGGCAGCTCCGATTTCTACGATGAGGCTGGCCAGTCCATCACCAGATTCCTGTTGCGCAAGCCGGTCGTGAGCGGGCGCCTCGGCGACGGTTTTGGCTGGCGTACTCATCCGATCCTGGGCGACCGCCGCTTCCATGAGGGCGTCGACTATGCCGCGCCTTATGGTTCGCCCATTGCGGCCGCGGGCGCCGGCGTCGTCGAGACCGAAGGGTACGAACGCGGGTATGGGAAATATATCCGTGTGCTTCACGATCGCGGCTATGAGACGACCTATGCCCACGTCGCGAGCTTCCCGCCCGGGCTGAAGATCGGCGACCGGGTTCGCCAAGGCGAGACGATTGCCTATGTCGGATCGACCGGGCTCTCGACCGGACCGCATCTCTATTATGAGGTGCGGATCAACGGCCGCAACGTCGATCCGCTTCGGATGAGATTGTCAGGCGGCCGGCTGCTGCAGGGCGATCTCCTTGGCGTGTTCGATCGCCAACGCGACAGCATCGACCAGCTCGCTGCCGCCTCCGCGTTTCCACAGCGGCATCCCGGCTCCGAACACCGGCCGCCGACGTAGCGGAGATCGCAGCGCGCCGTGCTGCTCCGGCGCGCCTTCGCTTGATCAGAGCCGCCCGGGTGCCGGAAGTTCGGCCGTATCCACCGCGTTCTCGCGATCGGCAGCGGTCTCGCCGGCGGCGTCGAGCACGGGGTAGGCGACCGAGCAGATATGCGAATGGATGCGGCGAAGATCGCGCAGCACGTCGAGATGCAGCGACGTGGTCTCGATGGTCTCGGGCCGGCCTTCGCGCAGGCGCACCAGATGCCGCTCGACGGCGGTCAGTTCGGCCGCGCGCAGCGCCGCCTTCTCGCTGAGCAGCTTGCGCGCCTCGTTGGCGTCGCCCGACATGAACACGCCGAACGCGATCCGCAGCGAGTCGATCGTGCGCTTGTGGAACGCCGACAATTCCTCGGCGCCCTCGGCGGAGAATTGCAGGCGGTGCTTGATCTTCTTGGTCGCGAGCTCGCTCAGATTCTTGTCGATGATGTCGCCGATATGCTCGAGATTGATCGCAAAGGACACGATCTCCATGGCGCGCTGGCCTTCGCGCTCGTCCAGGCTGCCGCGGGTGAGTTTCGTGACGTAAAGCTTGATCGCCTCGTTGAGCCGGTCGACGGTGTTGTCCATCTTCGACACCTGGTCGACCAGGGCGCGATCGTTGGTCATCATCGCCGCCATCACTTTGCGCAGCATGGCCTCGGTGTGGTCGCCCATATGCAGCACCTCCCGCGCGGCATCGGCCAGCGCGAGCGAGGGCGTCTCCAGCGCGCTCTCGTCGAGATAGCGCGGCCGTGACGGATCGGTCTCCTGCGCCCGCTTCGGCAACAGCCGCTCGAGCAGCCGCGCCATGTGGTCGAGCACGCCGATGAACAGCAGCGCGGTCGCAACGTTGAAGGCAATGTGGAACAGCGCGGTCGCCTTGGCGAGATCGGGCTGCCAGGCATGAATATACTCGGTGATCGGGCGCAGGAACGGTGCCACCAGCAGGATGCCCACAATGCGGTTGACGAGGTTGCCGACCGGCAGGCGGTAGCTCGCCGGATTGTCGCGCCGCGCGCCTTCCATCAACGGATTGATGGCGCTGCCGAGATTGGCGCCGAGCACGAGCGCAAACGCCGCGTATGGCGAGATGAACTGGGAATAGGCCAGCGACATCACCAGCAGCACGCTGGCGACGCTGGAATGGACCAGCCAGGTGACGACCGCGCCGATGAAGATGCAGAGCACGGGATCGCCGGTGATCGCGCCCAGGAACACGCGCACGCTGGGCGCGTTCTCGGCCGGCGCCATCGTGTCGAGCAGGATGTGCAGCGCCAGCAGCATCAGGCCGAGGCCGATCGAGACGCGGCCGAGATCCTTGATCCGGGAGCGCGGCCCGCTGCGGAACGCGACCAGGCCGGTGATGAATAGAACCGGCGCAACAGCGGCAACATTGAACGACAGCACCTGCACGATCAGCGTGGTGCCGATATTGGCGCCGAGCATGATCGCGAGCGCCGGCACCAGGCTGACGATTTCCTCGGCGGCGAAGGAACTGGTGATCAGGGCGGTGGCGGTCGAGCTCTGCAGGAGAGCGGTCAGACCAAGGCCGGCGCCAAGGGCGCTGAACCGGTTGTTCAGCGCTCTCGCCAGCAACAGCCGCAAATCCGGCCCGAAAGCCCGCAGAATCCCGCTGTGGACCATGTGCAGGCCCCACAGCAGGAGCGCGACGCCCCCCATCAGATCGAGCAGAACTAGGCTTCCCATACTTCCTGATATCCCGGAAAATTCGAGTCGAAGGGGCGCACGCTATAGTCAAATGACCTGATATCAACCCCTTTTTGTTCCCGTTGGAACCTGATGACGGGGAGGGGCCGTCATGAAAGAGGCCGCCAACCGAGGCGGCCTCGATCGATCTATGGGTGCCGACGGGCTACTTCAGGCCCAGATTGGTGCAGTACCAGGCGAGGGCGTTGTTATCCCAACCGAGGCTGAGCAGCTTCGAATGGCAATCGTTGACGTTGGCGAAGTTGTAGTAGTTCCTGCACGGCACCGCCGTGCCGCCCCACCCGGTCGTGCCGTTGCATCCGATGCGGGTGTCCGCAGTGATCGTCATGTTGTTGGCTCGTTGCGGGGTCCCGCCATACGCCGGAGCCGCTGACAGGACGGCTGCGATGAGCAGTGACGAGGCTTTCATGTCTGTTTGCCTCCCAATTGTCGGGAACAGCAAATGCTATCCCAGGGTGAGCACGCCCGGCAATGCGATTAGGAAATTGTTAATATTGGGTGGGTGCCGCGGTCAAAACATGTCGGCGGCACACCGGGGCGAGGCCGCGCCCCCGGTAAATGATTCTCGAACACGACCGCTCAATTGCGATTGGTTCCGCTAGGCAGTTCCCAATCTTTCCCCGTTATGACGGGAGGAACGAGAAACTATCCAGCCGAGGCCTTGGGGATCAGTATGTTCATGAATCGCCGCAAGAGCGAACGCCGCGCGTGCCGGAGCGTCGCCAAAATTCAGTTGGGCACGGGGTCGCTGCCACGCGACTGCATGATCACCGATATCTCCGCCGGAGGTGTCAAGGTGATCGCCGAATATCTCGAGATCCCGCCGGAATTCACCATCATCCTCTCGACCGGCAGTCCGCGTCAGTGTCGCCTGGCCTGGCAGATCGGACACGAATTCGGCGCCCAGTTCGTCGACTGATCGGCCACCACGCCGACGACCCGCGAAGCGGCCCGTGCAGCCTCGCGGGCAGGCATGACGGCGACATGATGGCATCCTTAACCGGAACTTAGGGTTAAGCTGTGAGCATCCCGGAACCTTCGCTGTTCCGAGTCTTATTGATGTCTGAGAAACTACCCCGACCGAAAGGCCGTGCGCGCCGTCTCGCCGGCTCGGTATCCGCCGTGATCCTGCTGATCGGGCTATCCGCCTGTCAGACCTCGGGTCCGTCCGACATCACGGGGTCATTGGGCGACACCGCGGAGGCCACGCCGGCTCCCGCCGATCCCCGGCGAGACATCGCGACCTTCCACGAGCGTGTCCGCGCCAACCCGAAAGACACCGACGCCGCCCTGAAATACGCCCGGGCGCTGCGCGCCACCGGCCAGCGGGCGCAGGCGGTCGCGGTCATGGAGCAGGCGGTCCTGGCGCAGCCGAGCAACAAGGCGCTGCTCGCAGGCTACGGCCGGGCGCTCGCCGACAACGGCAATTTCCAGCAGGCATTCGACGTGCTCGGGCGCGCGCACACCCCGGAAGATCCGGACTGGCGCATCCTGTCGGCGCAAGGCGCCGTGCTCGATCAGCTCGATCGCCACGACGAGGCCCGCCAGTACTACGCGAGTGCGCTCAAGATCGTGCCCGACGATCCGTCGGTGCTCTCCAATCTCGGCCTGTCCTATCTGCTGTCGAAAGATCTGCCGAAGGCCGAGGAGACCCTGCGCCGCGCCCGGGAGCGCGCGCCCGGCGACATGCGGGTGCGAACCAACCTTGCCGTCGTGATCGGTCTGCAGGGCCGCCAGTCCGATGCCGAGACCATCATGAAGGCCGATTTGCCGCCCGAGGAGGGCTCGGCCAATGTCGCCGCGCTGAAGCGGCTGCTGGCGCGCAGGGACGCGAGCCGGACCGATACGGACAAGATTCCGGTCGCGACCATCCGTCGCGACTAGGTCGAACGATACCCGAGATAGCGAAACCTGGGATCAGCAATACTAGCCGGCGGCCCGGCGGCCGTCGTTGCGGCGTGACTGCAGCTTTCTCAGGATCGGCGACAGGAACGACTCGCGGGCTTCCGCAAGGTCGGCGCGGCCGGTCAGGCGATGGGCGATCTGCAGAAAGGTCCGTGTGGTGCGATGACGCGCGGAGACTTCCGCGATCATCTGACCATTATTGGCGGCTTCGCCGAACAGCCTGCAGTCGAACGGGATCGCTGCGATCGGCTGGCTGTCGATCGTCTTGGCGAAGTCCTTGACCTCGATCTCGGGACGCTTCGACATGCCGACCTGGTTCAGGCAGTAGAGCGGCGGCCGGTCGTTGGGCCGCGCGGTCTTCAGCAGGTTCATCATGTTCTTGGTGTTGCGCATGTTGGCGAGGTCGGGCTCGGCCACGATCAGGATATCGTCCGCGCCGACCAGCACGCGTTTGGTCCAGGCGGTCCATTGATGCGGAACGTCGAGCACGATGCAGGATGTGGTCATCCGCATCGTATCGAAGATGGCATCGAACGCTTCGGCACCAAAATCGTAGACCTGATCGAGCGTGGCAGGCGCCGCCAGCAGGCTGAGATGATCGCCGCACTTCGAAAGCAGGCGCTCCATGAAGGCGCTGTCCGGACGCTCGGGTGCGTACACTGCGTTGGCGATGCCTTGCACGGGATCCTGGTTGTAGTCGAGGCCGGCGGTGCCGAAGGCGAGGTCGAGATCGATGACGACCGAATCCAGCCCGAGGTCGCGCGCGATGGTCCACGCGACATTGTGAGCGATGGTCGAGGCGCCGACGCCACCCTTGGCGCCCGCGACCGCGATCAGGCGGCCGACGGAAACCGCTTCGGAGGACGAGAACAGGCTGCAGATCGAGCGCACGATGTCGAGCACCTTGACCGGCCCGATGACGTAATCGTTGACGCCGCGCCGCACCAGTTCGCGATACGGCGCAGCCTCACCCGGCGTGCCGAGCACGACGACGCGGGTGCCGGGATCGCAGACCGTGGAAAGCTCGTCGAGACCGGCGAGGAAATCGCTGTCCGGCTCGGTTTCCAGCATGATGACGTTGGGCGTCGGCGCCTTGTGATAGGTGTCGATCGCCGCGGCGATGCCGCCCATATGGACGGAGAGGTGGGCCTTGGCGAGCCGCCGGTCGTCGGCTGCGGCGCGCGCTGTGGTGGCGGTCGCGACGCTGGCGCAGAAGGCCTGCACGGAAATCCGCGGCGCCGGCGCGATGTAGTCGTTGCCGTGCTGCGGCTCGTCTTGTTGTTCGGCGGTCATTTCGCGGCGTCGCTCAGCTTGGCTTTCTCGGCTTCGGGATAGGTGGTCGCGGTCGTTTCGCCCTTGCGATATTTCTCGAACGCGATCGAACGGCGCGGCGTGTAGGCTGCAGTCTCGGTCCTGGGCTGTTCGAGGTCGGACGGATTGGCGACCATCGCGGCGAGGTTGCGCTGCGTGGCGCAGCCGAAATTGTCGTACTGCTTGTTCTCGTTGAAGGCGGGATTGTAGATCGAGGGGCCGAGGTCGGCCGGCCACAACCCGCAGGGGCCGGCAACTGCCGCCATCTTCGGATAGCTGAGGCGAATGGTGGCAAGCGCGCGCGGATCGTCCACGCGATAGGCACGCCTGGTGATGGCGTGAGCGGGCACGCCCATCGACGCGAGCAATCCGCGAATCTCCTGGTACACCGCCTGCGCCGAGCGCGAGTTCGGGGTGTCGGCCGGCACGTCGATCGCAATCGCGCCGGTGCCTTCGCGGCGCCAGGTACGGGCCAGCCCCATCACGTCATCGCGCTGGGTTTCGGTGAGATTGCCGCGGGCCCGGCCCACGAAGACCACGATCGACTGCTCGCCCTCGGTGACCGCGATCGGGTGCCGTTGCCGGTAGTCATCGGGCACCGTGCCGGTGGTCATATTATCGCCGGTCAGATTGCAGCCGCCGAGCGCGATCGCGCTGACGAGGAGGGCGCCGAACAGCGGCAGCGTCCTGGCCCGACCGTTCCGTGTGTTGTGTGTCATCGTTCGATCCCCCAACCCCATTAGGTTCCCGCCTCAGTCGATGATGAAGCCGAAATTGACCGGTGTGGCGCCGATCGGTTCGGCACGTGCGGCAACGCCGTAGATGCGATTGACCCGCGCCAGCAGCGCCGACTGCGCGTCGGACGCCGGGGCAAATCCGTCATCCGGACGGGACAATTCCTTCTGCGCGACCGCACGCACCACATAGGGCGTCACGATGACCATGAGTTCGGTCTCGTTGTTGACGAAGTCCTGGCTCCTGAACAACTGGCCGAGGACCGGAATCTGATCGACCCCGGGCATTCCGTTGACGGCCTGCTTGGTCTGTTCCTGGATCAATCCAGCCATCGCGATCGAGCCGCCGGAGGGCACTTCCAGCGTGGTGTCGGCGCGGCGGGTCTTGATCGAGGGAATCGTCGTGCCGCCCTGGCCGCCGGTCAGCGCGTTGTCCATCGAGACTTCGGAGACCTCGGTCATCACCTTCAGGCTGATGCGTCCCTCCGACAGCACCACCGGGGTGAAGTTGAGCGAGATACCGAACTTCTTGAAGCTGACGGTCTGGACGCAATTGCCGATCGTGCCCGACGTCGTGGTCTGACAGGTGACGCCGGTCGGGATCGGAAACTCGCCGCCTGAAATAAAGGTCGCCGACTCGCCCGAGATCGCGGTGAGGTTGGGCTCGGCCAGCGTCTTGACCACGCCCGCGCTCTCCATCGCGCGCAGCGTCGCGGTGACCGTCGGCACGCCGAGCTTGTTCAGGGCCGCTCCGGTCAGCACGTTGCCGGGGGCGAGCGGTCCGTTGTTGGCGGTGAAGGCGTTGGCGTTGTTGAAGACCACCGCGGCGGTGCCGTAGTTCATGTTGGCGCTGAGATCGACACCGAGCTGCTTGACGACATCGCGGCGCACTTCGGCGACGGTGACCTTGAGCATCACCTGGTCACGGCCGCGCACCACGATGGAGTTGACGACCTTGTCGGCGCTGCCGACCAGCTTCGCGGCGATCTCGCCCGCCTGCTGCGCTTCGACCGGGCTCGCAACCGTTCCGCTCAGCACCACGCTTTCGCCGACGCCCTCGATCTGGACGCCCGGCAGCATCTGCTTCAGCGCGGCGCGCATGCCGTTGAGGTCGCGCTTGATCGCGATGTCGTAGGAGGCGACCTGGTTGCCGTCGGCGTCGAAGAACACCACGTTGGTCTGGCCGACCGCCGCGCCGATGATGTAGGCGCGCTGCGCCGAGCGGATCACGGCGTTGGCGATCTTGGGATCGGCGACCAGGACGTCCTTGGCCTCGCGCGGCAGGTCGACCACGACAGACTTGCCGACGCCGAGCGAGACGAAGCGCGTCTTGGCGGCAATGCTGCTCGTCACCGCGACATCCGCGCTCTTGTCGGGATCGGCCGCGATGGCGAGGGCAGGGATCAGCATCAGTGCGGTCACCGCAGAGAATGACAGCGAACGGACCAGCGTGGTCGGCGTTGCCAGTTGTCTTGCACCTGATGTCATGTCGAAGCCCCCATCACTTCTGTGTCGTCTGAGAGCTCGGGACGCCGAAGCGCACCACCTTGATGCTCTCGCCCCGCTTCGGGCATGGTCGTTGGTCTGATCGATCGTCTCGTTGACGTCGGCGATGCTGCGTAGCGCAAGCGCCAGCGTGCCGGTTTGCCGCGCGCGCGCGAGCGTCTCGGCCTGTTCGGGCTTGAGCTCGAGGGTCACGGTCTTGCCGACGAGGGAGTTGTTGCCGTCCTTCTCCTTCGGCGCCTGGTCGATCGCCAGCACGCGGACGTTGGACAGCAGGATTTCGGTGGTGACGATGTCGCGGGCGCCTTGCTGCTGATCGGGATTCTTGTCGCGTCGCGACAGGATCACATCGACGCGGTCGTTCGGCAGGATGAAGCCGCCGGCGCCGGTTTCCGGCGAGATTTCCGTGGAGATCGCGCGCATGCCGGAGGGCAGGATCGCGGCCATGAAGCCGCTGCCATTGGCCTTGACCAGCTTTTGCTCGCGGATCGGTTCGCCGACGATGAAGGGGGCGCGCGCGATCGAGCCGATCACTTCGGTCATGGCGTCGGCATTGGTGTCGTGGCGCAGGAACGCGCTGCTCGCGGTTTCAGCGGGCCAGCGCTGCCACTGCACGTCTTCGGCCTTGAGCGACTGACCGAGGCCGATGTCGGACTTCGCCACCAGCACCTCGACGGTCGGCAGCTGCGCCACCGGCGGCGGCGGTGGTGCCGGTTTGCGATCGCCAACGCTTGCGAGATACATGGCCGCGAGGCCTGCGACGCCGGCGATGCCGAGGACCACGATGCGTGCCGTCTTCATGCGATTGTCTGAATGCCCTTAACGCGGGGCAGTCACGTCCTTGCGGCACCGACAGCCCTTCCCGTGAGCATCACTACGGCCGCAAAAGTATAAGGGAACTTGATTGAAGGTCCGGACAATTAAGGGATTGGTGGGGATGGTGAACGGCGAGTTATCGGCGTCGTCACTTCTCCGCAGAATCCCGGAGATCGAGCGTGCTCAACGCGCGCGTCGTCGGTCGCAGCGCGGCGTCACGGCCGGTCGGTCGTGGTTAAATATCGTCTAACGCGCGAGGCGCGCGTCAGGATCAGAGCGCTGCCTTCAACGCCGCAAATCCGCGATCGAGATCGGACTTGAGGTCGTCGAGATTTTCCAGCCCGATGTGCAGCCGCAGTGCCGGCCCGCCCGGCGACCATTTGGTCGCGGTGCGATAGTCGCTGCAGTCGAACGGGATCGCGAGGCTCTCGAAGCCGCCCCAGGAAAAGCCCATGCCGAACAGCGTCAGCGAATTGAGCATCGCGTCGACCGCGCTCTGCGGCACAGGCTTCAGCACGATGCTGAACAGGCCGGAGGCGCCGGTGAAGTCGCGTTTCCAGATCGCGTGCCCAGGATCGGTCTCGAGGGCAGGGTGCAGCACGCGCTCGACCTCGGGCCGCGCCGCAAGCCAGCGCGCCATCTCGAGCCCGGAGCGGTGGTGCTGCGCAAGCCGCACCGAGAGCGTGCGGACCCCGCGCAGCGCGAGATAGACGTCGTCAGGGCCGGCGCAGACGCCGAGCAGTCGGATCGCCTCTTGCACCAGCGGCCAGGCCTTCGCATTGGCCGCGATGGTGCCGAACATGATGTCGGAGTGGCCGCCGACATATTTGGTGCCGGCCTGCATGCTGATGTCGACGCCCTGTTCGAGCGAGCGGTGATAGAGCGCCGTCGCCCAGGTGTTGTCGTCGATCACGAGCGCGCCGCGGGCGTGCGCGACGGCCGCTATCGCCCGCACATCGGGCATCTCGAAGGTCTGCGAGCCGGGCGCCTCGATCAGCACGGCGCGGGTGTTCGGCTTGAACAGCGTCTCGATGCCGGCGCCGATCAGCGGATCGAAATAGCTGGTCTCGATGCCATAGCGCTTGAGCATATTGTCGCAGAAATTGCGGGTCGGCCGATAGGCGTTGTCGCACACCAGCAGATGATCGCCGGCCTTCAGCACGGCGAGCAGCGTGGTGCTGATGGCCGACAGTCCCGACGGGGCGAGGCCAACGCCGGCGCATTGCGGTCCTTCCAGTGCGATCAGCACGTCCTGCAGCGCCCGAGTGGTCGGGCTGCCGTGTCGGCCATAGGTAAATTCGGCGCGATGGGCGTGGAGATCCTCAGCGGTCGGATAGAGCACGGTCGAGCCGTGAAAGACCGGCGGGTTGACGAAGCCCTTTTGGGCCTTGCTGTCGCGGCCGGCCGTGACCAGGCGGGTTGCGGCATGTTGCAGATGGGCGGGCTTGGTGTCGTTGGAGGAGGTCATGGATCGCTGCCATTAGACTTTTTGCCGAGGTCGCAACGCGTCGGGAGGACAGGGCTACGCCGGGAGGTGTTACTAACAGGACGCAGAAGACATGCGTCAACCCCTTGACCCGGCTCGTCAGTCGCTATGTGATGCGGCGCAACTACCAGTCGCCGCACGTTGAGGGGCCTGCCGCGACCTACGATCCGTTGCCTGACCGGTTTGGGCGCCAAAACTGCCGGTCAGATCAGGCATCTTTTGCTGCAAGGGATCATTGGGATGGCCCGTGAACGCGAGGCGATCACAAAGCAAACGTCCAACGGACGACCCTGAAAGGCCCTGCACATGAAACGCGTATCCCTGGCTATCATCCTAGCCGCTGCCGCCGCCCTGTCGGTCCAGGCGGCCTCGGCGCAAACCCTCAAGACGGTCAAGGACCGCGGTCAATTGTCCTGCGGCGTCAGCCAGGGTCTGCCTGGTTTCTCATCGCCCGACGACAAGGGCAACTGGACCGGGATCGATGTCGACGTCTGCCGGGCCATTGCGGCCGAGATCTTCGACGACCCGACCAAGGTCAAGTTCGTGCCGCTGTCGGCCAAGGACCGCTTCACGGCGCTGCAATCCGGCGAGATCGACGTGCTGTCGCGCAACACCACCTGGACGGTGTCGCGCGATACCTCGCTCGGCGCCAATTTCACCGGCGTGACCTATTATGACGGGCAGGGCTTCATGGTGAAGAAGTCGCTCAAGGTCAATTCGGCGCTCGAGCTGAACAGCGCCTCTGTCTGCGTGCAGACCGGCACCACGACGGAGCAGAATCTCGCCGACTTCTTCAAGGGCAACAACATGAAGTACGAGGTGATCGCTTTCGGCACCATCGACGAGGCCGTCAAGGCATATGAATCCGGACGCTGCGACGTCTTCACCGACGACGCCTCCGGACTCTATGCCAGCCGCCTGAAGCTCGCGAATGCCGCCGATCACATCGTGCTTCCGGAAATCATTTCCAAGGAGCCGCTGGGGCCGATGGTGCGCCACGGCGACGACCAGTGGTTCGACATCGTGAAGTGGACGCTGTTCGCGATGATCAATGCCGAGGAACTCGGCATCACCCAGAAGAACGTTGACGCGATGTTGAAATCGGACAAGCCGGAAATGAAGCGGGTGCTCGGCACCGACGGCAATCTGGGCGAACAGCTCGGCCTCACCAAGGACTGGGTCGTGCGCATCGTCAAGGCGGTCGGCAATTACGGCGAAACCTTCGAGCGCAATGTCGGCACCGGCTCGCCCCTCGGCATCGCCCGCGGCGTCAACAATCTCTGGAACAAGGGCGGGATCCAGTACGCACCGCCGATCCGCTGATCGGCCCAGCCAACGGCTGCCGCGATGAGCATCGCGCCCCGAAAACCACCGCTGCAATTTGCCCTCAGGCTGAGGCGTACGCTTGGCGGCAAGGCCGGCTGGAACGGGTTGGCCGCCCAGATCGGCTTCGCCGCGATCCTGGCCTGGATCGCCTATGAGATCGTGGCGAATGCACGCTTGAACCTGGAGACCCAGCACATTGCGTCGGGTTTCGGCTTCCTCAACTACAATGCGGGCTTTGACGTCAGTCAGAGCCTGATCGCCTACACAAATGCCGACACTTACTGGCGCGTGTTCTTCGTCGGCCTGTTGAACACGATCCTGGTCTCGGTGATCGGCATTGTCTTCGCAACCGTGATCGGCTTCATCGTGGCACTCTGCCGGTTGTCGCCGAACTGGCTGCTGTCGCGGATCGGTGGCATCTATGTCGAGATCATCCGAAACCTGCCGCTCTTGTTCCAGATCCTGTTCTGGTATCTCGCGGTGCTCGCCGCGCTGCCGGCGCCGCGGCAGAGCATCTCGATCTTCAGTGCGTTCTTTCTCAACAACCGCGGCCTGATCGTGCCGCGACCGGTCAGCGAGCCGGGGCTGGATCCGTTCCTGGCTGCACTCGCGATCGGCATCATTGCGGCGCTGGGCTTGCGGCACTATGCGAAGCGCGCTCTGTTCCAGCGCGGGCAGATGATCCGGATCGGGCCCTATGTCGCGGGTTGTCTCGTCGGCCTGCCGCTGGTCGCGATGCTGATCTTCGGCTGGCCGGTCACCTTCGAGCTGCCGCAGCTGAAAGGCTTCAACTTCGCCGGCGGGGCGCGGATCATCCCAGAATTCGTCGCGCTCACGGTGGCGCTGTCGACCTACACGGCGGCCTTCATCGCCGAGATCGTCCGCGCCGGCATTCTGTCGGTGCACAAGGGACAGATGGAGGCGGGTTCCTCGCTCGGCCTGAGCCGCAGTACGACGTTGCGGCTGATCGTGGTGCCGCAGGCGATGCGCGTGATCGTGCCGCCGCTGACCAGCCAGTACCTGAACCTCACCAAGAACTCGTCGCTCGCGGTCGCCATCGGCTATCCGGATCTGGTGTCGGTGTTCGCCGGCACGGCGGTGAGTCAGACCGGGCAGGCGATCGAGATCATCGCCATGACGATGGGCGTCTACCTGCTGCTCTCGCTGACGACGAGCGCCATCATGAGCATCTACGGCTGGCGCATCAACCGGAGCCTGGCGACATGACGGATATGGCCGCGTCGTCCTTTGTCCGGCAGGATCTGGTCCCCGAGCGCCCCGCGCCGGCAAAGACCACCGGCTTCATCGGCCTGGTGCGTTCGCGGCTGCTGAGCTCGCCGGGCAATATCCTGCTCACGATCCTCGGATTGCTGCTGGTCTGGTACACGGTTATCCCGGCGTTCAGGTTCCTGCTGGTCGACGCGGTCTGGACCGGCAAGGACCGCACCGCGTGCCTCGCCGAAAACGCCGGACACGCGGTCGGCGCCTGCTGGCCCTATATCCAGGCCAAGCTGGCACAGCTGATCTATGGCTTCTATCCGGAAGCCCAGCGCTGGCGCGTCAATCTGACCTTCCTGCTCGCCGCAATATTGCTGCTGCCGCTGCTCGTTCCGCGACTGCCGGCCAAGGGGGTGAACTCCGGCCTGTTCTTCTTCGCCTTTCCGGCGGTGGCATTGTTCTTGCTGCATGGTGGCGGCATCGCCGGATTCGGCGTGAGCTGGACGGCCGGCCTGTTGCAGCTGTTCGACGAGAGCATCGGCGGCGCCGGGCAACTCCTGGTCAATCTCAGCAAGACCTCGGCGATCGCTCCGTTGTTCTGGGGGCTCGGCAAGCTGATCGTCCTGATCGGCTTGCTGATCCACTGGCTGATCTATCCGCTGAGCTGGCTGCGCGACCAGATGCAGGCCTCGTCGCAACCGGTCTGGGTCGACTTTCTCGTCACCGCCGTGATCGTCTCCGCCGTTCTGTTCGTTCTCGGAGGTGGCGTGCGCACCGGCCGCCGGGCGCTGATTGGCAGCCTCGCGACGTTTGCCGGGATCGCTGTCGTGATCAAGCTGATGGGGCTCGACCGCGGCGGCCTTCCGATCGTCGACACGCGGCTGTGGGGCGGCCTTCTGGTGACGCTGGTGATCGCCATCACCGGCATCGTCGCCTCGATGCCGATCGGGATCGCGCTGGCGCTCGGCCGCCGGTCGAGCATTCCGCTGATCCGGATCTTCTCGATCACCTTCATCGAATTCTGGCGCGGCGTGCCGCTGATCACGGTGCTGTTCTTCGCGACCTACATGCTGCCGCTGTTCGTGCCGGGCAATTTCGCTGTCGACGGCCTGATGCGCGCGCTGATCGGGGTCGCACTGTTCACCGGCGCGTATCTCGCCGAGGTGATCAGGGGCGGCCTGGCGGCCGTGCCGCGCGGGCAGCCGGAAGCCGCGTCCGCGCTTGGCCTGTCATGGTGGAAGACGACGTCGCTGATCGTGTTGCCGCAGGCGCTGCGCTACGTCATTCCCGGCATCGTCAATACCTTCATCGGGCTGTTCAAGGATACCTCGCTGGTATCGATCGTCGCGCTGTTCGATCTGTTGGGCTCATTGCGGGCGTCGTTCGCCGATCCGGTCTGGACCACGCCGACGACGGCATTCACCGGCTTCGCCTTCGCCGGCCTGATCTACTTCGTGTTCTGCTTTGGAATGTCGCGCTACTCGCTGTTCGTCGAAAATCGGCTCAACGCCCACCGCCGCCACTGAACAAGGGTCACCATGTCCACAACCCCGATCGTCAATATTTCCGCGCTCAACAAATGGTACGGCGACTTCCACGTGTTGCGCGACATCAACCTCGAGGTCGGCAAGGGCGAGCGCATCGTGATCTGCGGCCCGTCCGGCTCGGGCAAGTCGACGCTGATCCGCTGCATCAACGCGCTGGAGGAATTCCAGGAGGGCGAGATCGTGGTCGACGGCATCGAGCTCGGCCCGAACCTGCGCCGCGTCGACGAGGTTCGCCGCGAAGTCGGCATGGTGTTCCAGAGCTTCAACCTGTTTCCGCATCTCACCGTGCTCGACAATTGCACGCTGGCGCCGATCTGGGTGCGCAACATCCCGAAGAAGGATGCCGAGGCGGCCGCGATGAAGTTCCTTGAGCGCGTCAAGATCCCGCACCAGGCTAACAAATTCCCCGGCCAGATGTCGGGCGGTCAGCAGCAGCGCGTCGCGATCGCCCGCGCGCTCACCATGAACCCGAAGGTGATGCTGTTCGACGAGCCGACCTCGGCGCTCGACCCGGAGATGGTCAAGGAGGTGCTCGACACCATGGTCGATCTCGCCAGGGAGGGCATGACCATGCTGGTCGTGACCCACGAAATGGGCTTTGCCCGCGAGGTGGCCAACCGCGTCGTGTTCATGGACGCCGGCCAGATCATCGAGTCGAACACGCCGCAGGAGTTCTTCGCCAACCCGCAGCACGCGCGGTCGAAGCTGTTCCTAAGTCAGATCCTGAGATGAGCGAATGGCGAGTGAGGAGTTCACTCGCTGTTCGCCGCGCATCATTCGCCAATCACACCAGCGGCAGCTCGATCTTGCTGCGCTTTTCCAACCATTCCGGGACCGGCAGATTCTTCGAACGCATGAAGGCCGGGTTGAACAGCTTGGACTGATAGCGGTTGCCGGAGTCGCAGAGAATGGTGACGATGGTCTTGCCGGGGCCGAGCTGCTTGGCGAGCTGGATCGCGCCGGCGATGTTGATGCCGGTCGAGCCGCCGAGGCACAGGCCTTCGTGCTCCAGCAACTCGTAGATGATGGTCACGGCTTCCTCGTCGGAGATCAGGAACGCGGTGTCGACCTTCGCAGTCTCGACCACAGGCGTGACGCGTCCGAGCCCGATGCCTTCCGTGATCGAGTCGCCCGGCGTCGATTTGACCTGTCCATTCTTGAACAGTTCGTACATCCCGAAGCCGTGCGGATCGGCACAGGCGGTGACGATGGCCGGGTTCTTTTCCTTCAGGTAGCGGCTGATGCCGGCCAGCGTGCCGCCGGTGCCGACCGAGCAGATGAAGCCATCCACCTTGCCGTCGGTCTGCTGCCAGATTTCCGGTCCGGTCGAGTCGTAGTGCGCCCTGGGATTGTCGAGGTTGTTCCACTGGTCGGCAAATAGCACGCCGTTCGGTTCAGTCTTGCGAAGCTGCTCGGCGAGACGCCTGCCGAGATGCTGATAGTTGTTCGGGTTGGAGAAGGGCAGCGCCGGCGCCTCGACGAGCTCGGCGCCGCACAGCCGCAGCATGTCCTTCTTTTCCTGGCTCTGCGTCTCCGGAATGACGATCAGCGTGCGATAGCCGCGCGCACTCGCCACGACCGCAAGCCCGATGCCGGTATTGCCCGCGGTCGACTCGACCACCAAGCCGCCCGGTTTCAGCGTGCCGCGCTTCTCGGCTTCCAGGATCATCCATTTGCCGGCGCGGTCCTTCACCGACTGGCCGGGGTTCATGAATTCGGCCTTGCCCAGAATGGTGCAGCCGGTCAGTTCGGATGCGCGCTTCAGCTTGATGAGCGGCGTGTTGCCGATCGCTTCAATGACGTCTTTGTTGAATACCATGTCGGGGAATTTCTTTGCCGGTCTGTGTCTTGCTTGCCGCGAACCTAGTGTGCTGATCGAAAAAGGGAAGGGCTTTTGCACTGCGGCAAATGGCGGGTTCAACACGCTTTGCCTCGTAGGCGCCGATATCACACGCATCGGGAGAACAGCGTTTTGCGGCGGTCGGGACGCCCAGCAGAATCGTCCTGCGATCCGCGGTTTTGCGTCAGTTGCACACGGCAGACCCGATCAACACCCGACGGCGCGGGGCGCGATACTGCGAGATAGGCGTTGCTCCGGCACATCCTTGCGGATTCGGCGCAACAGGGCTGAGAAATCCCCATGAAATCTTTGTAAGAATCGTGACTTCCGGCACGGCTCCGAAATGTGCGGAAATGCCGTAAAAATAGGGCAAAGTCGGCATTCGGGGTGGCCCCGAATCGCTTGCGATGCGACGTCGCGCAATCGTGACGGGGCTGTCCGCCCCATCGTCCCAAGGGTAGGATGGGACAGTCAGGTACCATTGGAAGCATGCCCCCGTGAACGTCACCCAGACCATCGCTGAACGCGCCATTCGTGCGCCGCGGGCGAAGGCTGGCTGCGGCGGAGAACGGGTGTGACCCAGTCCATGTCCGTCACGGTGCCTGGAGGCCGGTTTGGCCTCGCCGTCCGCGCGCGACGGCTCGCGACCCGGTCGCTGATTGCGCTCGGCCTGGTCGCGGGCTCGGCCGGCTGCATCCTGACCCAGGACATCCCCGATCCGGCGCTGGACGTGCCGCAGGGCTACAAGGCCGCGCGCCTTGGCCGGCCGGGCGACGCGCTGCCGACGCTCGACTGGTGGCGCGGCTTCCGTTCCAAGGAGCTGACGCAGCTGATGGAGGAGGCGCAGACCGTCAATCTCGACATCGCCGCGGCAGTCGCGCGATTCCGCCAGGCCGACGCGCTGGCGCGGCAGGCCGGCGCGGCGCTTTTGCCGACCCTCAATCTCAACGGATCGGAAACCTACTCCCGCACCTCCGGCTCCAGCGCCAGTGGCCTCACCAATGGCGGGCGCGAGGTGGTGAATTACAGCGCCTCGCTGAGCGCCAGCTACCAGCTCGACTTCTGGGGCCAGAACCGCGACGCCGCGCAAGCGGCGGAGGAGACCGCCGTCGCCAACCGGTTCGACCGCGAGGTGGTGGCGCTGACCACGCTGGCGAGCGTCGCCAACGCCTATTTCACGGTGCTCGCCAGCCAGGACCGGCTGCGCACGGCACAGCGCAACATCGCCAGCGCCGAGCGCATCCTCAACGCGATCAAGGAGCGCTTCAAGGCCGGCACCGGTTCCGACCTCGACGTCGCGCAGCAGGAAACTGTGCTCGCCAACCAGCGCGCGCTGGTGCCGCCACTGCGGCAGACGCTCGACCAGAGCATCAACGCGCTCGCGGTGCTGGTGTCGCGGCCGCCGGAAAGCGTGCGCGTCATCGGCGGCTCGCTCAACGCAGTCGGGATTCCGCGTGTCACGCCGGGATTGCCGTCGGAATTGCTGACCCAGCGTCCCGACATCCGCAGGCAGGAGGCGCAACTCGCATCCGCCACCGCCAATGTCGGCAGCGCGCGGGCGCAGTTCTTTCCAAGCATCCAGCTGACCGGGCAGGGTGGCTATCAGAGCCAGGCGCTGGTCTCGCTATTCCAGCCGCATGCGGCGTTCTTCAACCTGGTCGGCGGCATGACCCAGCCGATCTTCGATGGCGGCCGGATCCTCGGCAATTTCGAGTACACCCAGGCCAAACAGGACGAGCTGCTGCAAACCTATCGCAAGACGGTGGTTCAGTCGTTCACCGACGTCGACAATGCGCTGGTTGCCATACGCGAGACCACGCGGCGGTTGCAGCTGCAGCGCGACGTGCTGTCGTCTTCGCGGCGCGCCTTCGACCTCGCCGAGCAGCAGCTCAAGGCCGGCACTGCCGACATCGTAACTGTGCTAAACACGCAGCTGACTCTGTTTCAGGCGGAAGATGCTTATTCCCAGGCCCAGCTGGCCCGGCTATTGGCGATCGTGAGTCTGTACCAGGCATTGGGGGGCGGCTGGGAACCGAAGATGGAAAGACCGGTCGATGCTCTTTAAGCCCGACTCGACGGACGACGAGAAAAGGACGGCGCCGCGCAAGCGGGGCCTCCTCTCGCGCCTGCTCGGGCGCATGGTGTCGCTGCTCATCACGCTTGTGATCCTGGGCGGGCTCGGCTATCTCGGCTGGCTCGCCTTCCAGCCCAAGCAAAACGGTGGCGGCGGGCGGGGCGCCAACGGGCGGCCCGATTTGCCGGTGCCGGTGCTTGCGGCGACGCCGCATGTGCAGGACGTGCCGGTCTATCTCGACGGCGTCGGCTCGGTGAAGGCGCTGAACACGGTCACGGTGCGCTCGCAGGTCGACGGCAAGCTGCTCAAGGTGAATTTCGTCGAGGGCCAGGACGTCAAGAAGGACGACGTGCTGGGCGAGATCGATCCCGCGATCTATCAGGCACAATACGACCAGGCCGTCGCCAAGAAGGCACAGGACGTAGCCCTGCATGCCAACCAGAAGCTCGACCTCGCGCGCTATGAACAGCTCGCCGCCAGCAATGCCGGCTCCAAGCAGCAGGCCGACACGCAGCGCGCTCTGGTGGCGCAGCAGGAGGCGCTGATCAAGGCCGACCAGGCCGCGATCGACAATACGGGGGCGACGCTGGGCTACACCAAGATCGTCGCGCCGATCTCCGGCCGCGCCGGCCTGCGCCAGGTCGACCAGGGCAACATCATCCACGCCTCCGACACCATCGGGCTCGTGATCCTGACCCAGCTGCAGCCGATCGCGGTGTGGTTCAGCCTGCCGCAGCAGCAGATCATGCGGGTGAACGCCGCCGCCGCGAAGGGCCAGCTTGCGGTCGACGTGTTCGGCAATGACGGCGTCACCGTGATCGATACCGGCAAGTTGACCGGCATCGACAACCAGGTCGATCCGACCACCGGCACGCTGAAGCTGAAGGCCGAATTCCCCAACGCCAGCTACCAGCTGTGGCCCGGCCAGTTCGTCAATGTGCGTCTCAAGGTCGAGACGCTGCCGCAGGCCATCGTGGTGCCGACCTCGGCGGTGCAGCGCGGTCCTGCCGGCACGTTCAGTTACGTGATCGGCGAGGGCGACATTGTCACCGCCAAGCCGGTCACGGTCACCCAGCAGAACGAGCATGAAGCCGTCATCGCGAACGGCCTGACCACATCGGACCGCGTCGTGACGACGGGGTTTGCCAATCTCGCCGATGGCGCGAAGGTCGTGGTCGGCAAGGATGACGCGGCGCCGACCGCCGATCTCGCGCCGCGCAAGCGCAGCCGCAATCCTGACGGCAAGCGTGGCGGCCAAGGTGGAGCGCAAGGCGGCACGCAGGGAGGCGGAGCGCAAGGCGAAGCTCCGGGCAAGGATCAGGGCAAGGACGGCAAGAAGGACTGGCAAGGCAAGAACGGCGAGCATCGCGGCCGGCACGAGCATGGCGAAGGCGATCAGAAGGGGCAGGCCGGACCGGCGCCTGCGCCGGCGACAGGGGGCGAACAGTCGGGCGGCGCACCGAAAGCGCAGCCATGACCGGCATCCTGACCTCGTAATGTCCGACCTTACAGCGAGTACGCAACCATGAGCGTCTCCGAACCGTTCATCCGGCGGCCGATCGCCACCTCGCTGCTCGGCATCGCGCTGATGATCGGCGGCGCGCTCGGCTACTGGGCGCTGCCGGTCTCCGCGCTGCCGCAGGTCGACTTCCCGACCGTGCAGGTGTCGACGCAATTGCCCGGCGCGAGCCCCGACGTGGTGGCCTCGCTGATCACGGCGCCGCTGGAGCGGCAGCTCGGCCAGATCCCATCGCTGTCGTCGATGAACTCGACGAGCTCGTTCGGCGTCAGCCAGATCTCGCTGCAGTTCGATCTCAACCGCGATATCGACGGCGCCACGCAGGATGTGCAAGCCGCGATCAATGCCGCCGCCGGCATCCTGCCGAAGACGCTGCCGTATCCGCCTGTTTACGCCAAGGTGAACCCGGCGGATGCGCCGGTCATGACCCTGGCGCTGACCTCGGAGACGACCTCGCTGCGGGCGATGAGCGATCTCGCCGATACCATCCTCGGGCAGCGGCTGAGCCAGATTTCCGGCGTCGGCCGGGTCTCGATCCTCGGCGGCCTGAAGCCGGCGGTGCGCGTACAGGCCGATCTGGCCCGGCTGGCGGCCTATGGCATCGCGATGGAGGATCTGCGCAACGCAATCGCCGGCGCCAACGTGTCGGGGCCGAAGGGATCGCTCGACGGCGCCCAGCAATCCTACACCATCGCCGCCAACGACCAGATCGCGGCCGCCGACGCCTACCGGCCGATCATCATCGCCTATCGCAACGGCTCGCCGGTCACCATCGGTGACGTCGCCCTGATCGTCGACGGGCTCGAGAACGACCGCACCGGCGGCTGGTACCAGGGCACGCCGGCCGTCATCATCGACATCCAGCGCCAGCCCGGCGCCAACGTCATCGACGTCGTCAAGCAGATCCGCGCCGAAATTCCGCGGCTGCAGCGGTCGGTCCCGGCCGGCGTCAAGCTGACCATCGTCTCCGACCGCACCGTGACGATCCGCGCCTCGGTCCACGACGTGCAGTTCACTCTGATCCTGAGCGTGGTGCTGGTAACGCTGGTGGTGCTGTTGTTCCTGCGGTCGCTGCGCGCGACCCTGATCGCCGGCGTCGCGCTGCCGCTGTCGCTGATCACAAGCTTCGGCGTCATGTATTTCGCAGGCTTCAGCCTCGACAATCTGTCGCTGATGGCGCTGACCATCGGAACCGGCTTCGTGGTCGACGACGCCATCGTGATGATCGAGAACATCGTCCGCCACATGGAAAACGGCGAGACCGTGATGGAGGCCTCGCTGAAGGGCGCCAGCGAGATCGGCTTCACCGTGATCTCGCTGACGGTGTCGCTGATCGCGGTGTTCATCCCGCTGCTGTTCATGTCCGGCCTGGTCGGTCGCATGTTCCGCGAATTCGCGCTGACCTTGACGATCGCTGTCGTGACCTCGGCGATCGTCTCGCTGACACTGACGCCGATGATGTGCTCGCGGCTGCTCAAGAACATTCATGAGGAGATGGCGGTCCCGGGCCTCGCCGCAGTCAGCCGCTTCATCGACCGGATGGTGGAGTTCTACCATCGCACGCTGCTCTGGGTGCTGCAGCGCCAGCGCGCGACATTGCTGGTGACGTTCGCGACGATCGCGCTGACCCTGATCATGTATGTGCTGGCGCCGAAGGGTTTCCTCCCGCTGCAGGACACCTCCTCGATCACGGCGGTGACCGAGGCGGGGCCCGACGTCTCGTTTGCCGAGATGCAGCGGCGGCAGACCGCGGTCTCCGACCTCATCAAGGCGGATCCTGATGTGGTCGGCGTGGTCTCGGTGATCGGCTCGGGCTCGGTCAATCCGACCACCAATGTCGGCCGGCTGGTGATGACGCTGAAGCCGCTCGACGAGCGGCGGGATGGCGTCGTCAAGGTGATCGAGCGCCTCAAGCAGAGGGTCGCGACGGTGCCGGGCATGACCGTCTACTTCCAGCCGGTGCAGGACGTGCAGATCTCGACGCAATCGAGCCGCTCGCAATACCAGTACACGCTGACCGCGACGGATGCCGCCGAAGTCTCGCAATGGGCGCAGAAACTGGTGGCCGAGATGCGGCGCGACCCGATCTTCCGCGACGTCTCGTCGGAGGCGCAGGAGGGCGGCTTGCGCGCGGCGCTCGACGTCAATCGCCAGCGCGCCGGCCAGCTCGGCGTCAATCTGCAGGGCGTCACCGACACGCTGAACGACGCCTTCGCGCAGCGGCAGATCTCGACGATCTACGGCCAGGCCAACCAGTACCGCGTGGTGCTCGAGGCGCTGCCGATGTATCAGCGCGACCCGTCGATCCTCGACAAGCTCTATCTGCCCGGCGCCGCCGGCGCGCAGGTGCCGCTGTCGGCGGTGGCAACGCTGATCAGGACCACGGCGCCGCTCGCGATCTCGCACCAGGCGCAATTCCCGTCGGTCTCGCTCAGCTTCAATCTGGCGCCAGGCGAGGCGCTCGGCGACGCGGTCGAGGCGGTGAAAGCGATCGAGACCCGGATCGGAATGCCCGGCAGCATCGTCGGCATCTATTCCGGCGACGCCGCCGAATTCGCCCGCTCGCTTGCCGGACAGCCGTGGCTGATCCTGGCCGCGATCATCACGATCTACATCGTGCTCGGCGTGCTCTACGAGAGCTACATCCACCCGATCACCATCCTGTCGACGCTGCCCTCGGCCGGCGTCGGCGCCATCCTCGCCCTGATGCTGTGTGGGCAGGACCTCTCGGTAATCGGCCTGATCGGCATCATCCTGTTGATGGGCATCGTCAAGAAGAACGCGATCATGATGATCGACTTCGCGCTCGAGGCCGAACGTCACAAGGGGATGTCGTCCTATGACGCGATCGTGCAGGCCTGCCTGCTGCGCTTCCGCCCGATCATGATGACGACGCTGGCGGCGCTGTTCGGCGCGCTGCCGCTTGCGATCGAGAGCGGCACCGGCGCCGAGCTGCGCTTCCCGCTCGGCATCTCGATCATCGGCGGCCTGTTGCTGAGCCAGCTGCTGACGCTCTACACCACGCCGGTGATCTATCTCGCGCTCGACCGGCTCAACCGCCGGATCGAGCGGGCCGTGCCGGAGGCTGGTCCCAGCGGGCCGCCGATCGCGGGCGCCACCGAGGGCATGCAGTGATCTCGATCTCCGAGCCCTTCATTCGCAGGCCGGTGGGCACCACGCTGCTTGCGATCGGGCTGTTTTTGGTCGGGATCGTCGCCTACCAGTTCCTGCCGGTGTCGTCGGTGCCGAATGTCGACTTCCCGACCATCCGGGTGTCGGCGTCGAGGCCCGGGGCCGATCCGTCGGTGATGGCCGCGACCGTCGCCGCGCCGCTGGAGCGCAAGCTCGGCACCATCTCGGGCGTCGACCAGATCACCTCGACCAGCTCGCTCGGCACCACCAGCATCCAGGTGCAGTTCTCGATCGGCCGCAACATCGACCGCGCCGCGCGCGACGTGCAGGCCGCGATCAACGCCTCGCTCGCCGATCTGCCGAGCGACCTGCCGTCGCTGCCGAAATTCCGCAAGGCCAATCCGGCCGCGGCGCCGGTGTTCGTGCTGGCACTGACCTCGCAGACGATCTCGACCAGCGCGATGTACGACGTCGCCGATACCGTACTGGCGCAGCGCATCTCGCAGGTGCCGGGGGTCGGCGAGGTGACGGTCAGCGGCGCCGACCAGCCGGCGGTGCGCATCGCGCTCAATCCGGTGTCGCTGGCCAACGCCGGGATCGCGACCGACGACGTCCGGCTCGCGATCATCAATGCCAATCCACTCGGCCCCGTCGGTATCTTCAATGGCGACCGGCTGAGCGAGACGCTGTCGATCAACAAGCAGATGCGCACCGCGGCCGAATTCCGCGACATCGTCATCAAGAGCTCGAACGGCAATTTCGTCCGCCTCTCTGATGTCGCCGAGGTCGAGGACTCCGTCCGCAACTCGCGCTCGATCGCCTGGTTCAACAAGCAGCCGGCCGTGCTGATCCAGATCACCAAGCAGGGTGACGCCAACGTCATCGACACCGTCGACAATGTTCGCAAGCTGCTGCCGGAACTGAAGCAATGGATCCCGGCCGGGGTCGATATCTCGACGCTGGTCGACCGCACCGGAACCATCCGCGCCAGCGTCGAGGACATGCAGTTCACGCTGCTGGCGACTATCGTGCTCGTGATGGTCGTGGTGTTCGTGTTCCTGCGCCGCCTGGTGCCGACGATCGCCGCCGGCGTCTCGGTTCCGCTGGCGCTGGCCGGCACCTGCGCCGGGATGTGGCTCGCCGGATTTTCGATCGACAATCTGTCGCTGATGGCGCTCGCGATCTCGGTCGGCTTCGTGGTCGACGACGCCATCGTCATGATCGAGAACATGTACCGCAATCTCGAGCAGGGCATGGCGCCGTATCCGGCCGCGGTCGAGGGCGCCAAGCAGATCGGCTTCACGGTGCTGTCGATCTCGCTGTCGCTGGTCGCGGCCTTCACGCCGCTGATCTTCATGGACGGGATTGTCGGCCGGCTGCTGCGGGAATTCTCGCTGACGCTGGTGTTTGCGATCGCGGTCTCGACCGTGGTGTCGCTGACGGTCACGCCGATGATCTGCGCGCACTACATCAAGGAGGCGACCTCGGATCACGCCACCTGGTACGACCGCGCCATCGAGGGCACGCTGTCCCGGGTCGTGGCGTTCTATGCCCGGACGCTGCGGAGTGTGCTCGGATACCCCTGGCTGACGATGGTGGTGTTCACCGCCACCGTCGCGCTGACGGTGGTGCTCTACGTCAAGACACCGAAGGCTTATTTCCCGACCGACGACAGCGGCTTTGTCATCGGCTCGACGCGCGCATCCGCCGATATCTCCTTTCAGGCCATGCTCTTGCTGCAACAGCGGCTCGCCGACATCGTGATGGCCGATCCCGCGGTGGCCGGCATCGGCTCGTCGGTCGGCTCCGGCGGCGGGCCGGGCGGCGCCACCTCCAACCGCGGCACCATGTTCATCAGCCTGAAGCCGCCGGAGGAGCGCGGCGGGCTTTCGACCACGCAGGTGATCGACCGGCTGCGCCGCAATTTGTTCATGGTGCCGGGCATCCGCCTGTTCATGTTCGCCGCCCAGGATATCCGCACCGGCGGCCGGCAGAGCGATTCCGACTACCAGTACACGCTCGCCTCGACCGATCTCGATCTGTTGCAGAAATGGGCGCCGATCGTCGCCAAGCGGATGGAGACGGTGGAGAGCATCACCGACGTCTCCTCCGACCGCGATCCCGGCGGCCTGCAGCTCAACCTCGTGATCGACCGCAAGACCGCTTCCAGCCTCGGCGTCCGCGTGCAGGACATCGATAACGCGCTCAACAACGCCTTCTCGCAGCGGCAGATCTCGTACATCTACACCCAGCGCAACCAGTACATGGTGGTGCTCGAGATCGATCCGAGATTCCAGAGCGACCCGTCGAACCTCGATCGCATCTATGTCGCGGGCGCCAATGACGTGCAGGTGCCGCTGTCGGCGCTGGTGCACTACGAGCGCGGTCTGTCGGCTCTCGCGGTGTTTCACTCCGGCGGCTTCCCCTCGACCACGGTGTCGTTCAACCTGCTGCCGGACGTGCCGCTAGAGGTCGCGACCACCAACATCCAGCAGGCGGTCAACGAGCTGCATATGCCGGAGGGCATCCGCGGCAGCTTTGACGGCAATGCCGGCGACTTCAACAAGACCAGCGGGCGCCAGCCGCTGCTGATTCTGGGCGCGCTGGTCGCGATGTATATTGTGCTCGGCGTGCTCTATGAGAGCCTGGCCCATCCGATCACGATCATCTCGACCTTGCCGTCGGCCGGTCTCGGCGCCTTGCTGGCGCTGCAGGTGACCAACACGCCGCTGACGGTGATCGCCTTCGTCGGCATCATCCTGTTGATCGGCATCGTCAAGAAGAACGGCATCATGATGGTCGACTTCGCGCTCGAGGCCGAGCGGCATCAGGGCCTGTCGTCGCGGGATGCGATCTTCGAGGCCTGCCGGGCGCGCTTCCGCCCCATCCTGATGACGACGATGGCGGCGCTGTTCGCCGGCATTCCGCTTGTCATTGCGACCGGCCCGGGCACCGAACTGCGCCGGCCGCTCGGCATCACCATCATCGGCGGCCTGTTCGTGTCGCAGATCCTGACCCTCTACACCACGCCGGTGATCTATCTCCTGATCGACCGCCTGCGCCGGCGCCCGGCGCCGTCAGGCGTGCACGCGCCAGCGGAATAGGTTGAATTGAACGGCTCCGCGCGCGTATAGCGAAGCGATGTCCGAACCAACCGAAGCAAAGACCGAGATTGCCGCCGAGATCGAGGATTGCCCGCATTGCGGCAAGCCAAAGCCGCTCTGCATCTGCGACAGCGTCACGCCGATCGAAAGCCGCATTCAGCTCCTGATCCTGCAGCATCCGCAGGAGCAGGACAGGGCGCTCGGCACCGCGCGGCTGACGGCGCGGCATTTCAAGAACGCCGTGGTCCGGATCGGGCTGTCCTGGCCGAGCCTGTCAAAGGCGCTCGGTCGGCCGGTGGCCGATCCGTCGCGCTGGGCCGTGCTGTATCTCGGGTCGGCCAAGGTCGAGGATCTCGATACCGATGCCGAGATCGTCGCGATCAACCGCAAGGGCGAGCTTGAGCCGCATCAGCGCGCCATCCTGTCGGATATCGAGGGCATCGTGCTGCTTGACGGCACCTGGAGTCAGGCCAAGGCGCTGTGGTGGCGCAATGCCTGGATGCTGAAGTGCCAGCGGGTGATTCTCGGACCGAAACGGCCCTCGCGCTACGGCCAGCTGCGCCGGGAACCGCGGCGCGATGGCCTTGCGACCATCGAGGCGGCCGCGCTTCTGCTGGCGGGGCTGGAGAAGCGGCCGGATATTGCCGCAACGTTGTCTGGTAGTTTCGAGCGGATGCTGGCAAAATTCCGCGAAGTCCAGGCGGAAATGCCGGAATTGGCGCCAAAACCGAAGAAACGGGATTTCCGCAAGCGCCGACGCTAGCTTCCAGCTTGGTTGCCTATCTGAGAGAGGGCGTATATGAAGCGCCGCGTGGGGCCACGTGGCGGAGTGGTGACGCAACGGTCTGCAAAGACTATTCCGGGCATAACGGGTGGGGGCGTCTAGTACCGAAACGTCCCGTTTTGTAGGCACTTAGGCGATAGCCGATACCTCTACATCCCTCGCTATACCGGCCCGTATTTTTGCGTTGGGTGCCAATTCGGGTGCCAATTAGCGCAGCGTGGCGACCACCTCGTTTGCGATCACCTGGGATTCGATCAGTGTGACGCGGACCATCCCCGCCGGTGCTTGGTCGGATTTGCCATACTCCAACGCCCAAGCGTGATCGGCGCCGTTGACCAGATAGATCGTATCGCCAGCCTTGGCGCCCGCTATGGCCGCCTCGATCCTGGCGAGCGTCGCCGCACCGTCCTTGTCGAGCGGCGCTTCACCGGTGGGAATGCTGTTGACGCCCGCCATCCACGCGCCGCGTGCCTTCCCGCTTCTGACCGGCGTCCGCTCGATCACGCGCCGGGCAGTCTCCAAGGCGAGTGCCCGGAACGCCTTGTCGACGTCGACCCGAATTTTGGCCACCCAATTCCGGCAAGCCAGTTCGAAAGGTACTCGTTTAGATGGGCCGGACATTGATCGCCCTTGGTTTACCGTCACGGCCGAAGCCCATCTCGAATTCTACTTCGTCCCCTTTTTTCGCCGTCTGGAAATCGCCCTCGAAACTGCCCCAGTGGAAGAAAATGTCGTTGTTTCCGCCTCGAATGAACCCGAATCCACGGTCGTGATTCATCATCTGGATTTTGCTGCGCATCAATCGCCCCAATCGACCAGTTCCAAGGCGCTGGCCAGATCGGCCGGCGAAACGTCGCCTTGTTTGGCCATTGCCAGGGCCTGCGTGACCGTGAGCAGTGCCCGCGCACGGCCGCCGGCGTCGAAGGCGTGCAAGGGCCGCTGAACGTCGATTTTGACGGTCCCGCCCAGCTTCTCCGTCGCTTCCTCGGCGATCAGCGCGGCGATCGGCTGCAATGTCCACTGCGCCAGGTGGCGCTGCGCCTCGCGCACGAGCGGCCCTTGGGCTTGGCTGGAAAACAGCGCCGGCAGCACGCCAAAGGCGGTCGAGATGGCGTCCCGGCTGGCGTCCAGCGTTTCCTTGACCATAGAGCGCTGTAGGTCCGGCGTGACGTCGGCCGGCTTCCAGTCAGCTTGCGGAGCAGGGCCGCCAGCCGCGGAGACCGTGACAGACTCCCGCAATAGCACGCGGCCGCGCTGCCCGCGGAACGATCGACCGACCTTCTCCATGTCGGTGTCAGGCGTTTCGGGAAACGGTACAATTTGCGAGCCGAGCGGAGCGTTCTCAAAAACTTCACCGAGCGCCGACTCCACCGAGTTGAGCATTCCCGCAGTCAGCCGGGACCGCCGCAGCGGTGAAACGCCGTACCAGGGCGCGGCTGGATCCGCGCCAATACGAACGTGCAGCACTTCGCCGGCCAGGACGGTTTGCGTGGTCCCGCCGCCGGCCTCGGGGATCGAGACGCGATAAGCCACCGGATCGGCGAAGCGCGTCCGCAAATCCCAATCGCTGCAGGGAATGAGCCGGTCCTCGCCGATAAGCCAAACCGATTCGCCCCTTAAGGCGAGCGATCGGCCTAGCATGGCCATTTCGCACGGGCCGAGCAGATCGGCGCCGTCGACGTCGGCGAGCGTAAAGCCGCCTTCCCACATGGAAACGCAGCTCTGCGCAGTGGCGGTCAGCTCCGCGAGCCCGGTGCGGCCGCTGATATAGGCTTCGCGGGCCTGCATTATCTCGGCGGTGAAGCCGCTTCCGGCCGAACGCTTTTCAACCTTGGGCGATCGTTTGAACCAATTAAACACGACGATACCCCCTCAGTAGATCGGCCGCGCCGCTGTTCTGCATCGCCTGCGCCATCCATGATTCAGAGCGATCAGTACGCAAATCGATTGAACCGGCAGCGATACGCGTCGACGTCGCGCCAGGTGTTCCTGGCTTTGCGGCAAGGTAGTCGGCAAGGCGCCGAACCGCTTCGGCGACGGAATCCGGCACGGTTGTGACGTCTGTTCCGACGGTGCCGCTGAATTTGTAGGGACCGCACGCCGGCAGATCGTAACTACCATCCAACGGCGAAACGGAAAGCGATGCGCTTACCAAGGCATTGGCGCCGGGGTCGACGACTTCCACAGCCGTGATTGCGGCGGGCGATAGCGGCGGTTTCCAGTTTCCCGGACCCTCGACTATCCAGTACACCGCCCGCGGCGAATAGCGCCGAGCGATATATTTCTCAATGCGCTGCCATGCGACTGCGCGGAGAGAAGTTGCCGCCGCGCTGAAATTAATGTTTGGCCAATTCCCGGTCGGAACGCCCTCGATTTGCTCTAGTGTGGTTGCCTTGATCATCGGTACCTCAAGATTGACTGCGGTTTCGGCACGATCACGCCGGCGTCGTTCGGTTGCCAATTGCGCGCCTCTACCTGCGCTTCGTCGTAAGCCGGCCGAGTCACGATCGAGAGTTCGAATAAGATGGCTTGCAAGATGGTTCGAATAATCGCGCCGTACATGTTGCGCGACGGGTCGTAAGCTTCCTGCGTGATTTTCTCGGCTTGGTCCGCCGGTACAGCGCGCTCGGGCGGAATGCGGAAGCCAGGCGACAAGCCAATGGACAATCCGGCCTCCATGAGACCGAACAAATCTTGCACCCACGAAATCTTCGCTACTTCCGGCGTGATGTGCGCTTCGAATGTCAAAGCCTCCGCCGTATCGATGAGCGCCAATGTCTTGTTTGCGGTGCTCGCCAGCGGCCGATCATAGCTGTGCCCAGAAAGCAGATGAATCGGCGAATCCTCGACATGATCGATCGAATATTTGAACGCTCCCGGTGCAAACTCCTCTTTTTTAGGTTTGCCTGTCTTGCCGCCATCCGAAAGAACGGCGCGGCGGTTGTACGGGAAGCGTCCGCGAATCCCGCGCCCCTTGGGAGAGGCGCGGAGTTCGAGGGTCCCGATATCGTCAGGACCGAACAGCATTTACTGAATCCCAGTCAGGATCTGCAGCTGTTCCGCACGGCTCGCCGAAACGTCGACGGTTGCCAGCGCGGTAAGGCGCAGACCACCCGACGCGGCGTCAGAGAACGGATCGCGGATCAGGTCGATCGCTCCCCAGGTGCCGACAAAGATCGGCGCAACACCGTTCTTGGTCGTGGTCAAAAGCGCCTTGGTAACGAGCGGCGAGCCGGTCGGAGCGGCAAGCGCGTTCGTCGACATCACCACGTTGTCGGCGCCGATATTCGCAATGAGCCGATCCCACTCCGAAACCGCCGTATTGGTGATAAGCGTACCGTCCATCGCATCCCACACCTCGGGACGGATAAGCAGCTTCACGGCACCGGGACCATTCGCCGCGTTGGCGACGATGAACCGCTTGACAGCCGCACGGAACGCAGCCCAAGACGCCGCGGCCGCAACCGCCGTGCTGGTGATGCTGTACGATCCGACCAGGATGCCCGCCGGTTCACCGGAAGCGCCGGCACCAAGGAACACCGCCTTGTCGATCGCAACGGCCATGCAGCCGTTCATGTCACGACGCACCGCCTGTTCGAGCCCGTCGCCAGACTGGAGCAGGGTCTTGCGGGTGATCTTCATTTGGATGCCGAGCGTGTTGTTCGGCGAGAGCGAGCGCGCGGCGGTGCTGTACGCCGTCGGTCCACCCACCGCGCCAGTCTCCGACGTTTGCCAGGCAGCGCTGACGGCGCTGGAAACGATCGGATACTCGTTTGTACCCTGCGCGATGTTGACCATCTGCGCGCCCATCTGCACGGACGCGGAGTCGGCAAAGATGCGATCGATGATCGGTGCCGTCATTTTCGGAGTCGGGGTGCCCGACGCAACGGTTTCGCCCGAACGCTTTTCCAGCGCGGCATACGGCACCGGGACGCCGCGATAGCCGCCCTGCGACCGCAGTTCGGAAATCACTTCGGCGGTCGCGCCGTCGATCGTGGCGCCAGTGTCCAAATGCAGCGCTACCTGCCGCAGTTCGAAACGGTCGACCAGCGAATTGAAATCGCGCTCGCTGCGGGTTTCCAGTTCGCCTTTGGCTTCCCGGCGTTCGGTATCCTCAACGATCAGCGCGGCGCGATACTTCGCTTCGTTGGCCTGATACTCGCCGTCCAGATCGGACATCGAACGGATTTCGTTTTCGTCCGGCTTGTCTTTGCCAACGAGTGCGGCGAGCGACTGCCGGATTTCCGACTGCCGCTTCTGAATCTTCACTGAAGTAAGCATGTAGACTCCTTGGGTTGGGGTGCGCCTTGGCGCAATAATTCGCGCCAGGCGGCGCGATTCGGGGAGAGCGGTGCAATGCCGGTCTCGATTGCGGTTTTGCGGGAATGACAAATCCCGCAAAGCGACTGCAGATTGCTGAGTTCGTAAGCGAGTTCAGGGAAATCCTTCACTCGCTTGATGTGGTCGACTTCGAGGCGTCCGACTGCCTCGCACTTGACGCAGCGCCAGCCATCGCGGCGTTTCGCTTCAAGCCTGACGACTTTCCAACGCGGGTCTTTGTAAATCGAAGAGGGAGCGCGCTTCACACCCATTGCGCCACCCGTGTTTTTCGTGTCGGCGTGGCGAGCATTCGAGCGCCTTGTGCGACGGCGAGCACACTGGCAGATGCAGCGTCGATACGACCGAGCGATCGCGCCTTGGCCAATTTGATGTTGTTCGCCGGATCACGCAGGCAAACCGCGTCGGCAAACGCGGAGCGCAGCAACAGCGACGGCGCAGCCTTCACCAGCCCGTCAAAGCACGCGCGGCGAAAACGCTCGCAATCCTCGTTGCCATCCTTGAAGCCGAAACCGCGCCACACCAGCGGCGCACGAATTCCCGCGGCATCGATCGCCTGCCCAAGCTCGGCTTGCTTGTATCGATCCATCACCAGGGCGGCGATCGGCTGCCCCTCGACATGGCGCATGACTTCGGACAGCCAGGGTGCAACCGGAACGGTCGCGGCGCCCAACGTCGACAGTTCGCCCCGGCTGGCCATTTCGCCATAGCGCTGGCCAACGCCATCGGCCGCGCCGCGATCGGCAAGATTGGGCTGTGACGGAAACCAGCCGAGACATTCGAGCCGGCCGGTATCTGGCCAATAGAATGCAGCGGCGGTCATGCTGGCAGAGCCGCCCAGGTCGACGCCGATCACGACAGGGCCTTGCCTTGGCGGCAATTCGGCGGTCTCGCAGGAAAGCCATTCGTCGGTCGTCAGCAAGACGTCGCGGGTCTCGCCCGAAACCCGTTCGTTGCGATTGTACAGGCGGAACGTCGTCAGGCTCGATCCACCGCGAGCAATCGCGCGGCGCGCTTGTGCCTGTAGCCATTCGATGTTGGAGCCGATGCCACAGGCAGCGCCAGGATTGGCGATCAGCAGCGATTCCAGATCGTCGGCCGGCAGTCCCGGCGCTGGCCTGTGCTCCTGGCGAAAGATGCCTTCCTGCGGCTCGTCCAGCCACTTGGAAAATGGGTGGTTGTCATCCGGCGCCGACGTGGAAATGATCAACGCACGACCGCCGCGCTTGCCGCCACCGGACAACAGCGCGTGTTCCAACTCGTCGCCCTTGCCAGCCGCCCAATGGCCGCGCTCGTCTAGGATTGTCAGCGTCGGCGCGCCACCAAGGGCTGATTTGCCATCGGCCGCGAGACAGCGAAGCAAGTGAACGCCGTTCGTATCCTCGAATTCGATTTCCAGGCGTGGCGCACGGCGGAACGTCAACCGCTTCTGGGTTTCCTCGGGCAGGTAGCGCGCATAGCCGGCGACGAAATTCCAAACCAGCCGCGCTTGATCTCGGGTGCGGGCACCGACGGGGATTTCCCGGTTCGGCTGCGTGTCGCCGATCTCGCCGAGCAGTTCACCAAGGGCCAAGCCAGACGACAAAGCGGTTTTGGCATTGCCACGGCCGATCGACAGGGCGCCGACAGAAATTCCCGGAGCAAGGGCACCGGTGACGAATTGCTTTTGAAACGGTGCCAGGCGAAGCGACTTTCCGGCGGCGGGTCCCTCGGGGATCTTGAGGCTTTGAAGGAAGCGAATCGCCTTCTTGGCGTTCATCGGGACCCACCATATGTAGCGGGTCTAGCGAGCGAGAAAGGAAAAGCCCGCTCCGCGTAGCCCCCCTCCCGAAAGGTCGCGGGCATTGGCACCGCTAGATGTAGGGGATGGGTCATGCGCGGGACTGGCACACCCAGCACGCGCCCGCGGGATCGCGCTGCACGTTCATGACCGCGTAAGTCTTGCCGGTGATGGTGATGGCGTCAGTGACAGTCGGCTCAATCAGCGTGCTGCTCGCGACGATGTAGACCTTGCGGTCCTGCACAAGCACGTTGCTATCGACGTGATCGAGGTTGGAATAGTCATCGACCCAACCCATGGCCGCATAATCGACAGTCGTGATGGTGGGGTCGTAATCTGAACCGGAGACTACGTTGCGCGTGATTGTGCACGCTTGCGGGATGTCGAAGGCGATCAGCGCATCGGTCAGTTCGGCGGCGAGTTCTGAATCTAGAACGCTCAAACGCTACTCACGAAAAAACCGCGCCGACCCGAATCAACGGGCAGGCGCGGCAATGGGTGCGTAGAATACGCGATGAAACCTTAATCCTTCGTTAGCGGTCGAACGTTGTGCTTTTTGGCCAATGCGTTGTACATCGCACGCATATTGCGCACCGCTTCTTCGGCTTGCTCAAGCTCGTGCGCCATCGCCATTAACGTCAGTTGCGTGAAGTCTGCTTTCTTAGCCATTCTGAAAAATTCCTTCGGTGGTGATGCAGCAATAGAATCTCTCTACCACATCATGAAAGCATGTGCAACTACAACGGGTTATGTACACTGTCAACATTGCAAAGTAGAGTTCGCCATCATCAACCATGGCCAATGCACCGTCAGTGTAGTCAGTGGAATCAGTGATCTGACATCCCGTTCTATTGGTCCATTCCTCTGCTCCCTGAATCTTCAATGAGCTGGGGGCAGGGTAGTAGGCAATAGAACGGAATCGCGGATCACTGATTTCACCGATTCCACTGATTCAATTTCCATGGGGCGATGGCGTGGGCAGCAATTGCGTGGCGGCCTCGATCTGGTCTCGCACCACCATTTCCTTGCAAGCATAGACGGCAACACGCCTGCCCTTGATGACCCACAGGCCGTCCTTCGCGTACGGATTGCGCACGGGAACGTAGCCGCATTCGTCCAAGCGATGGGGAACACGCCGGCGGCTCTTACGATCGCCGAGCCACTGCCTGAATTCGGTCGGCGCCTTAGTTATGATTTGCTCCAACGTCACGGCATGCGGTCGACCCAGCTTATCGAGCACGTCCGCCATCTCGGCATCTTCAGGCGCACGCGATGCGTCAACGATTTCCCAGAAGGCTTGTGTTTTCGGCGGCGGTGCCTTGGCGTCCCATGCCGAGAGGTCGAGCTTTGCCAGGTAGTGCGCGACAGCATCGCGGCCACCGCCCTCGAACCATCGATATATTGCGGGCCAGTAGTCCGGCCGGAAATCCTCCTTTGTCCGCGGCGACCAGGCCACGAAATGTCGACGATCGTCAGCGGGCAGGAAGATGCCGTCCGCTTTGTGGTTGGTCGTGATGATGACACCGCAGACATTCAGGATCGAATGTTCGCGGAGATATTTTTCGTCCACACGGAGCACGTCGGGCGGTGCAGCCGTATACGCTTTCATGTGGTCGTAGAAAGCATAACGGTCTGCCTCGCCAAGGTCGCGCGCCTCGCTGATGCGCAAGATAATCGACTTCAAAAACCCGTTGAAGCGACCAAGCACCTGTTGCGGCGAGACTTCCTGACAATTCCATTTGCCAACAGCGTGCGTAACCGGATCTAAGAGCGTGTCTTTTCCGACGCCCTGCGCGCCGCCGAGCACAAGCGCATGATTGATTTTTTGTTCCGGTCGCTGCACGCGATGCGCCAGCCACTTAATGATGTGACCAGCTTCGTCCGGAAACACGTACTCAATGTGCCGTACCCACGGCGAAGCGTCGACGTCTGGTCTGGGCGGCAGCAGCAGCGGCGGCGCTTTGTAGAGATTAAAGGATCGAGCGCCGATATGGTGCACCCAACCGCCATCGGCCATCAATCGGCCTTCGATCACGGTTGGCTCGCCTGGCGCCCATACCATCTGTTGCACGGCACGGTTCTGATCGAGCCACTTGCTCGCCAGGATCGGCTTTTCCCGCATGGGGATCTCGACCGGTGGAAGCCGCGAGTCAACGCTCGCGGCCGGCCACAGTTCGCCAGTTGGAACGTAGATAAATTTGTGATCCGGAAGGTACGCCCAAAATTCATCATACGTTGGATCGCCGGCCTTTGCGTCTGGCTTTTCCTTTGCAGCGCGCGGCGCCTTGGATGCGGGCGAGCTTCGAAGAATAGACAGCGCGGCATGCGTTAGATCGTTCACTGGCGCGACCTCAGAAATTCTGCTGCTTCGGTCGACGTCCGGAAAAACGGACCATTGGGAAGCGCCATCCACCCGGTCTCCGTTCCGAGCACGAAGCCTGTGCTCGTGTCGAACCTGCCGAACGGTGTGATCGGCACGGGTTGATCGTGCCCGTTGACCACCCAAGCGATCACGTCGACGAGATGCCAGGGGTTTCCGAGTTGGTTGTTCAGTAACCAGATGCGCTGATCGCGCTTTGCAGGAATGATAGTCTCAGCCATAGTTTCGGGACTCCAGAATTGAGGATGGAGCCCGACGAAGTTTTCCGTTGAAGTTTGTCGCGAGACGCGCTATCTCAAATCAGCCACGATACGAAATGCGCCGCTCGCCGGATTCCCTCCGTCGGGCGGTTTTTCGTTAATGCGGCAATTCTTCGATGATCTCGGCGAAGTACGCGAGCGCCTTGCGCAACTCGATCAACGGTTCGTCGGCGCGTGCATCCCCGATTTCGTGGACGATGACTTTTTCCAGTTTCCTCCGCGCTGACTTCACGTGTGTATGCGCTTCACGGCAGCGCGCGGCCCACTCTTCATAGCCGGTCACACCACCGCCTCCAGACCAAGCTTTGCGCGCAACATGGCCGTCGGCACCTTTTTAAGCTTGCCAATCTGGATCGTCGGAATGTCGCCACGGCTGGCAGCGTCATAGCTGGCGTTGCGGCTCAGACCGTAAACGATGCGGCCCACATCGGGCACGGATGCCGTCGGCTTGGAAAGCAGCTTCAGTAATTCCTCGTTCATATTTAAACCCTTCTGTGGCTCAGGAACATTTTGTACCATACCACGGAACATTTTGTACCGCAATCCCCCGTGCCGTGCTACAGTGGCCCTCGGAAAGGACTCACCATGGCAACCAAAGACACCACGCACTTGCGTCTCCGAATTGACCCCGCGCGACTCGCGAAGTTGGAGAAAGCTGCCGAGAAAAACGCCCGGACATTAACGGCCGAGATCATTTTCCGACTGGACGGATCCTTCAAGCGCGACGATTTCGAGGCCGCACTCGACGCGTTATCGGAAAGAGGGACCGTCAGACTGGGGGACAAGATTCGCAAAGACGGCCGCTGGGTGAAGGACGAATCATGAAGGGCAACATCACACGCCGCGGCAAGAATTCGTGGCGCCTGAAATTCGATGCCGGCCGCGACGAAAAGGGCGAGCGGAAAACCCAATTCGTTACCTTCCGCGGGACCAAGCGCGAGGCGCAGGTCAAAATGGCCGAGATGATCGCGTCGGTCGCGCAATCTACCTTCGTCGAGCCGAGCAAGGTCACGGTCGCCGAGTGGGTGCGCGGCCGCGTCGACCACTGGGAAACGTCAGGCGAGATATCGGCGCGTACGGCGCAGCGCTACCGTCAACTGACCGAACACCAGATCGCGCCGCACATCGGCGACAAGCTGCTCCAGAGGCTCAAGCCGGCTGACATCGAGACGTGGCACGACACGCTACGGACAGGCGGCCGGGTGCGCGGTAAGGGCGATCTATCGGCCAGGACCATTGGCCATGCCCACCGGGTACTCGGCAAGGCGCTGGGCGAGGCCGTGAAGCATGGGCATGTGGTTAAGAATGTGGTCGCGCTCGAATCGGCGCCGAAGGTTCCTGACGAAGAAATGGAGATCGTGCAGGACGTCCCGGCCTTCGTCGAAAAGATGCGCGGCCACCGGCTGTTCGCCATGGGGATGGTCGGGCTGTTCACCGGAATGCGGCTTGGCGAAGTGCTGGCGCTACGGTGGGGCAGGGTGGATCTGGACCGAAAGGTAATACAGGTCCGCGAGGCTCTGGAAGAAACCAAGGCGCATGGCATCCGATTCAAGGCGCCGAAATCCAAGGCTGGCCGCCGCGACCTGTCCCTACCTGATTTATTGGTCGACGCACTGCGCGACTTCCGGCGGGAACAACTGGAACTGAGGCTTAAACTTGGGTCCGGGAAACTGCCGGACGACGGCCTTCTGTTCGGGAACCTTGAAGGTGAACCGCGCTCGCCGTCATCGGCCTCGCGAGCCTGGGGCGACGCTACGGGCGTTGGCTACCACAATTTACGCCACACCCACGCCAGCCAGCTAATCGACGGAGACGTGGATATCGTGACAATCAGCAAGCGCCTCGGCCACGCGAAGCCAGATATCACGTTGCGCATCTATGCCCACATGTTTAAGAAGACCGACGCCAAGGCCGCCGCCGCTATCAACGCGGCCCTGCGCTGACACCCGCAAGGGTGCCAATTGGGTGCCAATTTCACCATTCGTTCTGTTGAGAATGGCACCTAAGTAGTTGATAACGCTTGATTGGGGCCACGTGGCGGAGTGGTGACGCAACGGTCTGCAAAACCGTGTACACCGGTTCAATTCCGGTCGTGGCCTCCACTCATCTCATCAATGGCTTGCAGCCAACACATGAGAAGCCGCATCAGCTTGCGGCGTACCAGCCTTCAGGAAACGGAATCAGCGGCCACGGCGCCTGGTTGTCATTGGCAGCGCGCGGCGGCGGCTGAATACGGGGCGAAGGCTGGGCCACGAAATCCTCCTGAGCAATGGGCGCGATCGCCGTTCGCACGGCGTCCAGCAGCAGATCAAATTCGACGTCGCTCATCGCGCTCTCCGAGGTTCGAGAGCGCCATGGTCGCAAAACTGTCTTCGGTCCGGATTGAGCGAATCGTTCGAATTTTATGAAAAGAACGATGGCGCCCGCTTTGGTTAATGAATCCCTGACCCCGTGGGGAACCTAGGTCGGCATGGCCGCACCTCGTGTGAGACAAATCACATCTTGCGAAAAACTCTTCCCGGAATTTCCGGCGATTCTCATAGCCGTCAAATATCGCAGCAATTTTAGGAAGCCGTGACAGTGAGACAAGGATCGCAGGATAGTCGCCAATCGCATGCGGCATCGATCCTCGGCATGGTTCGCCGGCGGGACAGTGTCGGGCGCGCGGGCAGGGTCTCGAACGGCGTAGGCCCGCTGTCTATCGCCTCTGCGCAGAGCAAATTCCCGACGTCTGCGCGATTGTGGTCACGTCAGCCTGGCAAGGTCCTGCGGCAGCATGGTCTTGAACTGCGTCAGCACCTGGCGGGCCTTCTTCGGCGGCAGCGTGATTGCGTGACGCACGGCGGCGGCGATCAGCGTCATGGTCAGCCCTGAGAAATTGGTGAGGGTGGCGGCCGGCATGCCGGGCGCAACCCGTCTGACCGCATCGGACAGCAGGGCGGAGAGCACGGCCATGTCGTCCGCATCGAGCTTTTGCAGGGCGCGATCGGCTTGGGTCGCCTGCCAGATGTCGCGCATGACAGGCTCGCGCATGAACATCTCGTAGTAGCTGTCGACGATCCGGCACAGCGCCGGGTGCAGGTCGCGCGCGGCCGTCACAGTCGCCAGATCGCGCCGGACGCAATCGCGCCCGACAGCGTTATGGCGTTCCGCCAGCGTGCCGACGATCGCGGCCTTGTCGGGGAAATATTGGTAGAGCGAGCCGAATGCGACGCCGCTGCGTTCGACGATGTCGCTCATGCGGAACGCCTCGCTGCCCTTTTCCGCCATGATCTCGGTCGCACAGGCGAGGATGCGCTCGAAGCGCTCGCGGCTGCGCTGCTGCGTCGGGGCAAGCCGCGCCAGCCCGGGCAGGGGAGCCTCTCCCGCGGGCGCGGCCCTTGCCGCTGCCGCAGGCGCGGCCTTTCGTCTCGCCATCCTTCTCCTCCGCAACCGGGGTTGACGTCTCTAATACGAGAGTTTATCGCATTTCACAAATACGAGTATCCCTCGCATTTGGAGCTGGAACGATGCGCCATGTCCTGACCTGGGGCTTGCTGTGGTTTTCCGCGCTCGGCTGCGGCCTGCTCGCCGGGCTCTATTTCGCCTTTTCCGCGTTCGTCATGACCGCGCTCGGCCGTATCGACCAGGCTGCCGGGATCTCGGCGATGAACGCGATCAATGTCGACATCGTCCGCTCGCTGTTCATGCCGGTCTTCTTCGGCACCACGCTGTCCTGCGCCGCGCTGGTCGTGCTCGGCGCCCTGCGATGGCAGGAGCCGGGCGCGATTGCGATGATTGGCGGCGGCGTCATCTATGTCGTCGGCATGTTCGTCGTCACTGTTGTCTTCAATGTGCCGCTGAACGACCAGCTTGCGGCGACGGCCCCCGCGAGCGCGGCGGCGGCACCGGTCTGGGCGCTCTATCTGACCGATTGGACCTTGTGGAACCACGTGCGAACGGTGGCCTCGATTGCCGCGACCGCGTTGTTCATCGTCGCGATCGCCGCGCGCTAAACCCAGCTCTTCGCATTCTGTGCACGATTTGTACCCGTGCGGCACGGTCGCTAAGGAGGTGACACCGCACGCCGATGTGCGGCCGACTGCCAGGAGGATTTCGATGAAGTCTATTTTGCCGGCATTGCTTGTGATGGGACTGGCGCTGGTCACGACACCCGCGCGGGCCGCCGATAACCGCAACGTTTCCGTGGTCAACGAGACCGGATATGCCACCAAGTTTCTCGGCTTCAACGGGCCCGACGACGGCCTCGACGAATGGGAGAACGAACTCGAGGCCACCCTGAAGAACCAGGACACCGCCTATGTCGAGTTCGGCAACGACGACGAAGGCTGCGTCTGGAACATCAAGGTCGATTGGGCCAATTACGACGAGTCGGTGCTGTGGAAGAACGTCAACCTCTGCAAGCTGAACGTCCTGAGGCTGCGCTACGACCCCGGCACCAAGACGACCTCGTTCATTGCAGAGTAATGTCGGGGGCGGGTGGTGCCCAAGGCGGGATCCAAGAGATGGAATCCAAGACAGAATCACGGGCGCGGCGCGATCGCCGCGCCGGCGGTGTTTCCGGCGCCTGCAGCTTGGGCGGCCGGGGCGGGCGGGCCAGGCATATTTCGCGCCGGGATGGGGGCAAACCCTTGTACGTCAGCGGTTTACCGTCTCCGCTAAAGTTTCACCGGGTCCCCCATTTGGTTCTTTGCAAGGCCGAAAGGCTTTGTTATACGCTGCCCGCTCGCGAACATATGTTCGCCTATTCCTCGGTAGCTCAGCGGTAGAGCATTCGACTGTTAATCGAATGGTCGCTGGTTCGAATCCAGCCCGGGGAGCCAGTTTTGGCCCCATCAATAGCCCTCATCGTCGATCACAAGCCCGTGGCCTGCTGCGGACAGAGAAGAAACGTCGTCAAATCGACTCAATAGCGGTCGACACTTCCTCTTGCCGGGTCTTGAGAGGTGATTTCGATGTCCATTAATCTGATCGACCTGTCGATGCCGCAGCCGACGCTCGTTCCGAATGATGCGCCTGAGATCAGCGACGATGAGTGCGTCCGCCGGCTCGCGAAAGCGGTCGAGGAGCATGATTCCGAGCATCTCGATGAAGTGGCCCGCCTGATCGGCCGGCTTGCCGTCACGATCGAATAGGCGGCCCAGCGGAGCGCATTCGGCGCGCCAACGGCGTGTTGCGTTTTGGCGGAGCTTGTTTCAAAAGATGGCCCTGTTCTAGCTTCTCCAGCGGCAATGCCGCGCCTTGCAGGGTCCAGCCAATGACCGGTTTTTCGACCGCGCGCCAGTACATGGTCGATGGTCAGGTGCGTCCGAGCGACGTCACCGATGATCGCATTCTCGAAGCCATGCTGACGGTGCCCCGCGAGCTGTTCGTGCCGGCCAACAAGCAGGCCCTGGCCTATCTCGACCTCGATCTCGATGTGGCCGAGGGCGGCGCGGCCAAGCGCTATTTGATCACGCCGGCGCTGCTCGCCAGGATGCTGCAGGCCGCCGAGATCAAGGCCTCCGACCGCGTCCTGGTGGTCGGCTGCGCAACCGGGTACGCCGCCGCCATCGTGGCGCGCTTCGCCGCCGAGGTCAGCGCGACCGAGAGCGATCCGGCGCTGGCGGCAAAGGCGACCGCAGCGGTCGCCCAGCTCGGCATCCAGAATGTGACGGTCAAGACCGCAGCGGCCGCCGACGGCGATGCCGCTGGGGCGCCATTTGACGTCATCGTCCTCAATGGCGCGACCGAGATCATTCCGGCCGGGCTGTTTGGCCAGCTCAAGGAGGGGGGCCGGCTGGTCGGGGTGTTCGGCCTGACGCCGCCGCCGCGGGCCACCCTTGTGACTCACTCCCACGGCGATTTCGGACATCGCGAGCTGTTCGACGCCACGGCCCCCGTTTTGCCCGGATTCGAGCGGCTTCCCGCCTTCGTCTTCTGACCACTACCGCGGCGCAGTGGCTGATAAAATCCCGTTCCGAATCAGAAGTGTGGCCCGTTTGCCCCATGTGAAGAGTTTCGACCGTGATCCGTTGCTGGGTGGTTCCGTTGGCCTTAGCTGCGGACTAAGGTGAGGCCGGACTCACTTCGACTGAAGCGACCGCCGGACTGACGTGCGTGGGGAGACGGCGACTAAATGATTGGATTACCGGGGATGCGTGGGGTGAAGGTTATCACCGCGGCTGCGACTGCCGTCCTTCTGTTGGCGGAGATGGGCCCTGTGCCCGCGCTCGCCGAAACGATCGAGTCCGCGCTGGTGCGGTCCTATCAGAATAATCCCCAGCTCAACGCACAGCGTGCGTTGGTGCGCTCGACTGACGAAAACGTTCCGCAAGCGCTCTCGGGTTACCGCCCGAAGGTCTCGCTGACCGCGACTGCCGGGGGACAATACACCGATGAGCAATTGACGCCGGGGACCCCGGCTCTGTCCGGCGTTAGCAGGCAGCGGAGCGTTGGCATCACCGCCAGCCAGTCGCTATACAATGCGCAGAACGCGCCGAGGGTGCGCGCTGCCGAAAGCCAGGTATCGTCGGCACGTGAAGCGTTGCGTGCGCTCGAGCAGACCGTGCTCTTGAGCGCGGCCACCATCTACATGGACTATCTCCGCGACTCCGCGATCGTCGAAGTCCAGCGCAGCAATACGCGCGTGCTGGAACAGACGCTGAAGCAGACCCAGGACCGCTTCAACGTCGGCGAAGTGACGCGGACCGACGTTGCACAATCCGAGGCCCAGCTCGCGGCCGGCAAGACCCAGCAGCTCACCGCGGAATCCAACCTGACGACGACGCGGTCGAACTATCGCCGCATCATCGGCACCGAGCCGCAGAATCTCGCACCGGGCTCGCCAGTCGACCGGTTCCTGCCAGCGACGCTCTCGGCTGCTGTCGAACTCGGCCTGACCCAGAACCCGAACGTCACCTCCGCGATGTACGGCGTCGACATCAATTACCTGCAGACCAAGGTTGCCGAGGGCGCGCTGCTGCCGACAGTTGGGCTGCAGTTGTCGGTCAGCCAGGGCTATGAAACGCAGTTGACCGTGTACCGCCTCTTCAATGCCTCGGCGGGGGTTCAAGTGTCGCTGCCGATCTATCAGGGCGGCGGCGAATACTCGCTGATCCGGCAGTCCAAGGAATCGCTGGCGCAGCAGCGCCAGGTTCTGGAACAGACGCGGGATCAGGCGCGCGCCAACGTGGTCACCGCATGGGGCCAGCTGGTCGCCGGCAAATCGCAGGTGGCATCGGCGCAGGCTCAGGTGTCCGCGTCCGAGATCGCGCTGAACGGCGTCCGTGAAGAGGCCAAGGCCGGCCAGCGCACCACGCTCGACGTGCTCAACGCGCAGCAGGCGCTTGTCAACGCCCGCAATTCGCTCGTTACCGCGCAGCACGACCGCGTCGTCGCGTCTTACAACGTGCTGAACTTCATCGGTCGTCTGTCGCCGCAGGTGATGGGCCTTCCGACCAGCGTCTACGATCCGAGCGTGCATTATCAGCAGGTTCGTGACAATTGGGCCGGCGTGCGCACGCCCGACGGCCGCTAAACACCTTCAGGTCATCTTCGCTTGTCGCGCCATGTTTGTGGTTCTGAGTTAATCAGGACCATGAACTGGCGCGTCTGCTTGCAATCGATATTTGCCCTGACATACCGTTTTGTCGGGCAGCAAGGCGATTCGCGGCGAGCTGGCGCAGCGTGATGACAGGTGCGACGCCACCTGTGATCACGCTGCATTGGACGACACGAAGCTTGCACAAAGCCTCGGGCGGGCTTGATCTGGGGACAAGTCGGGCGGGAGCAATGAAATTCTCCGCACGCATCATCGGAACCGGCGAATCCTCTCGGGCTTGATGTAAAATCGTTTCGATGTGGAGTCGGAGATGACGCAACCTGCGAAGGTCCAAGAGCCCTCGATGGAGGAGATCCTGGCGTCGATCCGTCGCATCATTGCCGACGACGAGGCGAAGCCGGGCGCGGCCGACAAGCCGGCAGCTGCCGCGGCACCGCCGCCGAAGGTCGAGCCGGCACCACCCGCAGCCAAGCCCGTGATCAAGAGCCCGCCGCCCGCATCGCCCCCGGCCGCGAAGGCCGCCGCGCCCGCGCCGAAGGCACCGCCGCCTGCGCCTGCTGCGGCCAGCAACAGCCAGGACGATATCGATTCGCTGTTGGCCAGCCTCGACGAGGCGACGCCCGCAGCCGAGATCAGACCATCGCAGCCCGAAGCCGATGTGTTCGAGCTCACCGACGACATGGCGCTGCCTGACCCGGCACCCGCGCCCTCGTTCCGCAAGGTCGAGCCACAGGACGATGTCGAGTTCACGGAAGCCCGGACCCGTGCGCCGGCTCCGGAACCAGCGCGAGAACCTGTCCGCGAGCCGCCGGCGATCGAGACCGCGCCGATGCAGCAGATCATCTCGGGAACCACGATGCGGGCGGTCGAATCCGCCTTCAATTCGCTGGCCAACACCGTGCTGAGCAACAATGCCCGGACGCTGGAGGATCTCGTCAAGGAGATGCTGCGGCCGATGCTGAAGTCCTGGCTGGACGACAATTTGCCGGGGCTGGTCGAGCGCATCGTCAAGGCCGAGATCGAGCGGGTATCCCGCGGGCGATAGCCCCTGCCGCAGGGGCTTGGCAGCCCTCATTCAGCCCCCAAATGCCCCAGAGTTTCGCTTCTGATAAGATCAGAGCCGAAACTCTAGATCCCTGTTTTGACGCGTTTTCTTCACGCGAACTGGTATCCACTTCGCTCGAAAACGCTCTCAACGCCGTTTTGACGTGCCGGTCCGGTTGACTTGGTGCGCTCCGGCGGCTTTCTAACCTTTCCCATGGTCCACAGCGCATTGTCATGATCGAGAAAAACTACCAGCCCGCCGATATCGAGCACCGCATGGCCCAGATCTGGGAGGAGAGCGGTGCGTTCAAGGCCGGCCGGCCTGAGCGCAAGGACGCCGCGCCCTTCACCATCGTGATCCCGCCGCCGAACGTGACCGGCTCGCTGCACATGGGCCATGCGCTCAACAACACGCTGCAGGACATCCTGGGCCGCTTCGAGCGGATGCGCGGCCGTGACGTGCTGTGGCAGCCCGGCACCGACCACGCCGGCATCGCCACCCAGATGGTGGTCGAGCGCCAGCTGATGGAGCGGCAGGAGCCGGGCCGCCGCGACATGGGTCGCGCCAAATTCCTCGAGCGGGTCTGGCAGTGGAAGGCCGAGAGCGGCGGCACCATCGTCAACCAGCTCAAGCGCCTCGGCGCGTCCTGCGACTGGTCGCGCGAGCGCTTCACCATGGACGAGGGCCTGTCGCGCGCCGTCGTCAAGGTGTTCGTCGAGCTGCACCGCGAAGGGCTGATCTACAAGGACAAGCGCCTTGTGAACTGGGACCCGAAGCTGCTCACCGCGATCTCCGATCTCGAAGTGCAGCAGGTCGAGGTCAAGGGCAGCCTCTGGTACCTGCGTTATCCGATCGAGGGCCGCAGTTTCAGCCCGGATGATCCGAAATCTTTCATCGTGGTCGCGACGACGCGTCCGGAGACGATGCTGGGCGACACCGGGGTCGCGGTGCATCCGGACGACGAGCGCTTCACCGATCTGGTCGGCCAGCACGTCATCCTGCCGCTGGTCGGCCGCAAGATTTCGATTGTCGGCGACGATGTGGCCGATCCGGAGAAAGGCTCGGGCGCGGTCAAGGTGACGCCGGCGCACGACTTCACCGACTTCGAGATCGGCAAGCGCCACGGCCTGCCGCAGATCAGCGTGCTCGACCAGGAGGGCAGCCTCAGCTTGGTCGACAATGAGGACTATCTGCGCGGCCTGCCGGAAGGCGCCGCCGAATTCGCTGCAGAGTTTCACGGCATCGAGCGCTTCGCCGCGCGCAAGAAGATCGTGACGCGGCTGGAGGAGTTCGGCTTCCTCGAGCGGATCGAGCCCAACACCCACATGGTGCCGCATGGCGACCGCTCCGGCGTCGTGATCGAGCCCTATCTGACCGACCAGTGGTACGTCGACGCCCACACGCTGGCGCAGCCGGCGATGGCGGCGGTGCGCTCGGGCGAAACCACTTTCGTGCCGAAGAACTGGGAAAAGACCTATTTCGAGTGGATGGAGAACATCCAGCCCTGGTGCATCTCGCGCCAGCTCTGGTGGGGCCATCAGATTCCCGCCTGGTACGGGCCCGACGGCAAGGTGTTCGTCGCCGAGACCGAGGAAGAGGCGGTCGGCAATGCGCTCGGCTATTACGTCGAGCAGGAGGTCATCACGCCGGAGCAGGGCCACGACATGGCCACTGACCCCGCCAAGCGCGAGGGCTTCATCGTCAGGGACGAGGACGTGCTCGACACCTGGTTCTCCTCGGCGCTGTGGCCATTCTCGACGCTGGGCTGGCCCGACGACACGCCGGAGGTCGCGCGCTACTACCCGACCAACACGCTGGTCACGGGCTTCGACATCATCTTCTTCTGGGTCGCCCGCATGATGATGATGGGCCTCCACTTCATGAAGCAGGCGCCGTTCTCGACCGTCTACATCCACCGTCTCGTCCGCGACGAGAAGGGTGCCAAGATGTCGAAGTCGAAGGGCAACGTCATCGATCCGCTCGGCGTGATCGACGAGTACGGCGCCGACGCGCTGCGCTTCGCGCTGACCCGCGAGGCGGCGCAGGGCCACGACATCCGCCTGTCGCCGCATCTGGTCGAGACCAACCGCAATTTTGCGACCAAGTTCTGGAACGCCTGCCGCTTCGCCGAGATGAACGAGTGCGTGAAGCCGGACGGTTTCGATCCGAAGGGCGTCAAGGAAACGCTGAACCGCTGGATCGCGCACGAGACCTCGCGCGTCACCCGCGAGGTGACCGAGACGATCGAGGATCATCGCTTCAACGATTCGGCGGCCGCTATCTACCGCTTCGTCTGGAACGTGTTCTGCGACTGGTATCTCGAACTCGCAAAGCCGGTGCTGATGGGCGAGGAGGGTGCGGCCAAGGCCGAGACCCGCGCCATGATCGCCTGGACGCGCGACGAGATCCTCAAGCTGCTGCATCCGTTCATGCCCTTCATCACCGAAGAGCTGTGGGCCGTGACGGCCAAGCGCGACGGCCTGCTGGTGCTGGCGTCCTGGCCGCGCAAGTCGGGTGTGACCGGCGAGCAGCTGGTGGCGATCGCAACCGCCGGTCCGGTTGTCGATCCGATCATTCCGCCAGTGATTGCCGCGCTGGATGCGGACGAGTTCAACGATCCCGCAGCCGAGGCCGAGATCGGCTGGGTCGTCGATCTCGTCACCGCGATGCGTTCGGTGAAGGCGGAAATGAACATCCCGCCGTCGACGCTGACGCCGCTGGTGATCGCGGGCGCCTCCGAGGAGACGCGGGATCGCGCGCGGCGCTGGAACGACACCATCAAGCGCCTGGCGCGGTTGTCGGACATTTCCTTCGCCGACGCGGCGCCGGAAGGCGCGGTGCAGCTTCTCGTGCGCGGTGAGGTCGTCGCGCTTCCGCTGAAGGGTGTGATCGATCTCGCGGCCGAACGCACCCGGTTGGAGAAGGAGCTCGGCAAGGCCGACGCCGACATCAAGCGGGTCGACGCCAAGCTCGCCAACGAGAAGTTCGTCGCCAACGCGCCGGAAGAGCTCGTCGAGGAAGAGAAGGAAAAGCGCGAAGCCGCGCTGGAGCGTCGCGCCAAGATCCTCGAAGCGATCGAGCGGTTGAAGAAGGCGTCATAGCGGACGGAAGCGGCGATGCTCGACCACGTCTCCATCACGGTTTCCGACATCGCCGCCGCCGAACGTTTCTACGACGCCATCATGAAGGTGCTCGACGTGGTCAAGGTCGGGCGCCGCGACGACTGGCTCGGCTATGGCGAGCGGGCGCGGCCGGCCTATCCGGACCGCGTCTACCTCTCGATCCGCAAGGGCGCGAAGCCGGAGGAGGCGTTGGGCCGCCACTGGTGCTTCGAGGCGAAATGGCGCACCCAGGTCGATGCGTTCTGGGATGCCGGCATCGCCGCCGGCGGCACCGACGATGGCGCGCCCGGCCTGCGCGACTATCACACCTCTTGTTATGCCGCGTTCCTGCGTGACCCCGACGGCAACCGGATCGAGGCCGTCTGCCATCACGCCGTGTGACTCTCAGAACCGCTTGCTGAGGAATTTCGATCCCTTCAGCCCGTAGCGCCAGGGCAGGTCGACGGCTTTTGTGATGCCGATCCGCACGCCTGCGACGATGTCGGGTGCCTCTAGGCGCGCGTGGAGCGAGATCGGCGGACGGTCCAGCGGCAATTCGCTGTGCGCGATGGTGATGCCGAGCGCCTCGCAGAGTTTGCCCGGCCCCGAGCACAATGCACGCTCGTCCTCTACTCCGCGCCGTCGCCGCATCGCGGCCAGTCCGTGGGTCGGCTCGAGCGCGCGGATCAGCACGGCGCTGGCCGAGCCTGGTTGCTCGCAGACGAAGTTGACGCACCAATGGATGCCGTAGGAGCGGTAGACGTAGGAGAAGCCCGGCGGGCCAAACATCACCTGGTTGCGCGGGGTCGGTCCCCGGTAGGAATGCGCGGCGGGTTCGGAGTGATGATAGGCCTCGACCTCGGTGATGATGCCGCCGACGCCGTCGACCAGAAAGGTCGTGCCGATCAGGTCGGGCGCGACCTCGTGGACGCTGCGATCGAAGAAGGAGCGTTTCAGCGCCTTGCCGAGGCGCGGCGCGGTCGCAGGGGTCGATCGGGGTTTTGTCGATCGGGGTTTTTGAGCCATTTTGAGGTGGGAATCGGCACGGACCGGGCCGCAACACTGCCAATATATCGGCTGGTCTGCTAGGGTCACCGCGCGGGTTGCGAGCCGCGCCAACACCGATTAGCTAAGCCCTTTGGTTGGGAGCATGATCTGGTCGGAAAACCGGTCGGCACTTTTCCGGATCATGCTCTCGCGACTTGCAGGCTTCTTATGGTCACTATCGTCGACACCATCTCCTCCACGCCCGTCCGCCCGCGTCACCCCGAAAAGGTGAACCGGCCGGATGCCGTGTCGCCGCCGAAGCCGGACTGGATCCGGGTCCGTGCGCCGAATACGCGCGGCTATGCCGACACCCGCAAGATCGTGAAGGAGAACGGCCTCGTCACGGTGTGCGAGGAGGCCGGCTGCCCTAATATCGGTGAGTGCTGGGACAAGAAGCACGCCACCTTCATGATCATGGGCGACACCTGCACACGCGCCTGCGCGTTCTGCAACGTCAAGACCGGCATGCCCGGCGCGCTCGAGGCCCATGAGCCCGAATACGTCGCCGAGGCGACCGCCAAGCTCGGCCTGGCCCATGTCGTGGTCACCTCGGTCGATCGCGACGATCTCGCCGACGGCGGCGCCACGCATTTTGCCGAGACCATCCGCGCCATCCGCGCGCGCTGCCCGACCACCACGATCGAGATCCTGACGCCGGACTTCCTGCGCAAGGACGGCGCGCTCGAGCGCGTGGTCGCGGCCAAGCCCGACGTCTTCAACCACAATCTGGAAACCGTGCCGTCGCGTTACCTGACGGTCCGTCCAGGAGCTCGCTATTTCCACTCGATCCGGCTGCTGCAGCGGGTCAAGGAGATGGACCCGACCATCTTCACCAAGTCGGGCATCATGGTCGGGCTCGGCGAGGAGCGGCACGAGGTGCTGCAGGTGATGGACGATCTGCGCTCGGCCGAGGTCGATTTCCTGACCATCGGCCAGTACCTGCAGCCGACGCGCAAGCATCACGCCGTGATGCGCTACGTGACGCCGGACGAATTCGCGGGCTATGAGCGCGTCGCCTACACCAAGGGTTTCCTGATGGTGTCGGCGAGCCCGCTGACACGCTCGTCGCATCATGCCGGCGAGGATTTTGCGAAATTGCAGGCGGCGCGCACGGCCCGCGGCCGCTAGTTGCCAGGTGCGGTGAACACGTGCGGTGAACCGGCATCACCGCGCTCTATTGCTTGATTGAGCTGCGGACTGAACCAATGCAACGCGTTCTGGTGATGGGATCGTCGGGATCCGGCAAGTCGACCTTTGCGCGGCGGCTGTCCGAGATGACGGGCATTCCGACCGTGTCGATCGACGCGCTGTTCTGGAAACCCGGTTGGGTTGCGTCCAACCGGGAGGAATTCGGGCGCCGCATGACCGAGGTGACCCAGCAGCCGCGCTGGATCATGGACGGCAACTACACCAAAAGCGCAGGCGAGTTGCGTCGGCAACTCGCCGATACGGTGATCTGGTTCGACCTGCCACGGTCGACCTGCATGGTCGGCATCCTGACGCGGATCGCGAAGAGCTATGGCAAGGTCAGGCCCGAGATGGCGGAAGGCTGTCCCGAAAAGATCGATCTCGAATTCTTCCGCTATGTCTGGACCTACCGCCGGCAGCAGCGGCCCGTCCTGATCGAATTCTTCGAAGGCTTGCGTCCCGATCAATCCTTCGTCTGCTTTACGCGCCGGACGCAAGCCGACGCCTACCTCGGCGACCTCGCACGCAAGCAAAACCGTGCGAGTATCCACTGATGCCTCGATTCTCAAGCAAGCGGCGGGTCCGCCACACCGCACCTCAAATGTTCGATCTGGTCGCCGACGTCGAGCGCTATCCGGAATTCGTGCCGTTGTGCCAGTCGCTCAAGATCCGCCAGCGCACGCCCAAGGACGACGGCACCGAAATCGTGGTGGCCGACATGACGGTCTCCTTCAAGCTGGTGCGGGAAACCTTCACCAGCAGGGTGACGCTCGACCGGCCCAATCTGAAGATCCTGGTCGAGTATCTGCGCGGCCCGTTCAGCAATCTGGAGAATCGCTGGAGCTTCGAGCCGAAGTCGGAGACCGAATGCGATGTCGGCTTCTTCCTGAATTACGAGTTCAAGAGCCGGATGCTGGCGATGCTGATGGGCACGATGTTCGACGCCGCGTTTGGACGATTTTCCGCTGCGTTCGAGAAGCGCGCGGACCAGGTTTACGGCAAGCCTCAGCTGTCGACATAGCGAACCCGTTTCGTCCGCGGCTCAAATTGTGGCCGGAACGCAAATGCCCGGCACAAGGCCGGGCATGACGGATGATGCGTATGGTGCGCGCCGTCCTTACGGGCAGGAGCGACGCACGCCGCCGGATGCGATGTAGGTGCCCGAAGCGGGGTCGTAGGAGCGGAAACGCTGGGAGCAATAGGCGTCGTTGTTGGCCTTGGCCTGGCTCGCGGCGATTGCGCCGCCGATGATCGCGCCGGCGGCAAGCCCGCCGATGATCGCCGCGCCGTTCCCGCCGCCACCATGCCGGTATCCGCCGCGGTATCCACCGCGATAACCGTAACGCGGGCCGCCGCCATGCCAGTGACGGTACTGCACATGCTCGACGGAGGTGGGCTGGTCTTGCAACCGCGCGGGCGCGAGCGGAGCGGCGAACGAGGGCGCGACAGTCGACAGCGTCATGGCGCCAGTGGTGATTGCGGCCACGACCAAAGTTCCCAACTTCATCATTTTCTCCTTGTTGTGGGATTTTGCTGTTCGAAGAACAATGAAACAGCAGAGTTGGAAGAACAGAAAACGGCGAGGCGACGTCAAAGTTCCACCTGAGATGGCGTCACTGGGCCGCAGTTGACACAAGGTAGTGTGAAGCGGCCGTTCGCGCGACTCGGCTCTCGTAGGGCTTATCCGCGCGGCGGCCGGCGGCGTTTCGCGGCGTGGCTGCGCGGCGAACGGGCCACTCGTGGCCGCAGCCGGCTCGCGGTCTCGCGGCGCGGCTTGGCGGCCTGCGGCGGCCGCGCAAGCTCCATCAGCATGCGCAGCGCTTCGACGACGGAGCGCTGGCGGACGGTGCTGCGGCCGATCGCGCCAAACCGTTGCTCGCGATGAAGGATGCGGCCGTCGCGCGCGGCGACGGCGAAATGCACCAGGCCCACCGGCTTGCCCGGTGTCGCGCCGCCGGGACCGGCAATGCCGGTGATCGAGACCGCGAGGTCGACGCCGGCCTTTTCCAGCGCGCCGATCGCCATCGCGGTCGCGGTCTCTTTGCTGACCGCGCCGAATGTCTCCAGCGTTGCCGCCTTGACGCCGAGCATGACCCGCTTGGCCTCGTTCGAATAGGTGACGAAGCCGCGGTCGATGACGTCGGAAGAGCCGGGGATGTCGGTCAGCGCCCCCGCGACCAGGCCGCCAGTGCAGGATTCGGCGGTCGCGATGGTCAGCTTGCGCATCCGGCACAGGTCGAGCAGCGAGCGGGAGAGGGCACGAGCGTCGCTGCCGCCCATATCAGGCACTCCAGCCGTTTTCGTTCCAGGGCAGGCGGATCGTGGCGCTCGCGGTCGCCGCGATGCCTTCCTCGCGGCCGGTGAAGCCGAGCCGTTCGCTGGTGGTCGCCTTGACCGCCACGCGCGAGATGTGGACGCCGGAAATCTCCGCGATCTTCGCCCGCATGGTGTCGCGCAGCGGGCCGATCTTCGGCCGCTCGCAGATCAGCGTCACCTCGAGATTGGCGATCCGCCCGCCGCGCGCCGTGACGCGCTCGACCGCATATTTCAAAAACTGGTCGGAGGAGGCGCCCTTCCACTTGGCGTCGCTCGGCGGGAAATGCGAGCCGATGTCGCCGTCGGCCAGTGCACCGAGGATCGCATCGACCAGCGCGTGCAGTCCGACGTCGCCGTCGGAATGGGCCAGGAATCCTCTGGTGTGCGGCACGCGCACGCCGCAGATCATCACATGGTCGCCGTCGCCAAAGGCGTGCACGTCGTAGCCGGTGCCGGTCCTGATGTCGCCGAGCTGGCTGGCGAGCCGCGCTTCCTCGCGCACGAAGTCTTCGGGTGTGGTGAGTTTCATGTTGGCAGGATCACCTTCAAACGTCGCAACCGTCAATCCCGCCCATTCGGCAAGCGCCGCATCGTCGGTGAAATCGCTGCGGCCTTCGCGCGCAGCGCGACGATGCGCCTCCAGGATGACGTCGAAACGAAACGCCTGCGGGGTCTGCGCGATGCGCAGGCGCGCGCGCTCCGGCGTCGCCTCGACATCACCGGTATCGCCCGTGAGCTTGATCGTGTCGGTGACGGGAATCACGGGGATCGCGGCGCCGGTTCGGCCGGCTGCGGCGATCGCGCGCGAAATGACAGCTGCGGTGACGAAGGGGCGCGCGGCATCGTGGATCAGCACGATGTCCGGCTTCTCGCTTGCGAGTGCCTCGAGCCCGGCATGGACCGAGGCCTGACGGGTCGCGCCGCCCGGCGTCGGCGGCTGATGGCGCAAGCCCGCGACGGCTTCGCGAAACAGCGCGGCGTCGTCAGGATTGACCACCGGCTGCACCGCGAACACGTCCGGATGTCCGGAGAACGCCTCCATGGCGCGGTAGATCACCGTCTGGCCGCCGATCGTCCGGTATTGCTTCGGCCCGCCGGCGCCGGCGCGCAGTCCACGGCCGGCTGCGACAAGGAGGGCTGCGGTACGCTCAGACTTCGGCATTTTGAACCAATGACAGACGAATCGGGGATGTGGAGAGGGCGGCGGGATCGCCGCGGACAGCCCTTAGCATGACCGCTGCGCAAAAACAGAGCGTTTGCCGATGACTGTGGGAAAAGCAGATTTTGTTGCGGTGCACTTGCGCTGGTGGTAGAACTGTCTAAACCGTAGGCATGAGCCTTGACTGCACAAGAATTGTGCGCAAAATGAACAGCGTCGGCTGCAATGACGTGGCTGACAGAACGACGAGACGGCTGTGACCGGCGTACAAAGTACTGCTCGTAACCCATTGAAGATAGGCGACATTGCTGTCGCCAACCGGGTTCTCCTCGCGCCCATGTCCGGCATCACCGACGCGCCCTTTCGGCGACTCGCCGCCCGCTTGGGCGCCGGCCTGGTGGTCTCGGAGATGACGGCAAGCGACGATCTGGTGAACGGCAAGCCGATCTCGAAGCTGCGCTGCGAGGCAGCCGGAATTGGACCGCATGTGGTCCAGCTTGCGGGTTGCGAGACCCGTTGGATGGCGGAGGGCGCGCGGATTGCCGAAGGCGCCGGTGCCGACATCATCGACATCAACATGGGCTGCCCGGCGCGTCACGTGACCGGCGGCCAGTCCGGCTCGGCCCTGATGCGCGACCTGGACCACGCGGTCACGCTGATCGACGCGACCATCGCTGCCGTCAAGGTGCCGGTGACGCTGAAGATGCGGCTCGGCTGGGACGATCGCTCGCTCAATGCGCCCGAACTGGCGCGCCGCGCCGAGGCATCGGGCGTGCAGATGATCACCGTGCATGGCCGCACCCGCTGCCAGTTCTACAAGGGCGAGGCGAACTGGAATGCCGTGCGCGTGGTCAAGAATGCCGTCACGATCCCGGTCGTGGTCAACGGCGACATCACCTCGTTCGACAAGGCCGTCGGCGCGCTGGAGAAGTCGGGCGCCGACGCCGTCATGATCGGCCGCGGCGCGCAGGGCCAGCCCTGGCTGCCGGGCCAGATCGGCCGCCGCCTGGAGGGCGGGATCCCTGAGGCCGCGCCGTCGCTCGCGGAGCAGCTCAAGCATATCCGCGCGCTCTATGACGAGGTCTGCAGCCATTACGGCCTGCGTGTCGGCCTCAGGCATGCGCGCAAGCATCTCGGCTGGGCGCTCGAGACCGCGGCGGCTTACAGCTGCGCCCCCGCGGCAACCTTGAAGACCTGGCGGCAGGCCATCCTGACCTCTGAGGAGCCGTCCAGCGTGCACCGCTCGCTCGAGCAAGCCTACGACGATTTTGCCTGGAGTGCTGCCGCATGACGTCAGCCATGGAATTTCGCCGGCCCGTGCCCACCGATGGCGAGGCCATCCTCAATGCGCTGCCCAATCCGGTGCTGCTGGTCGCACCCGACGGGCGCATCGTCGACGCCAACATCGCCGCCGAATCCTTCTTCGAGATCTCCACGCAGTTCCTGCGCCGGCAGTCGCTGAAGGAGCTGGTGCCGTTCGGCAGCCCGCTGCTCGCGCTGATCGAGCAGGTGCGGACCAACGGCTCGCCGGTCAACGAATACAAGGTCGATCTCGGCACGCCGCGGATCGGCGGCGACCGCCAGGTCGACCTCCATGTCGCGCCGCTGACCGAGCGTCCCGGGCATATCGTGGTGATGCTGCAGGAGCGCACCATCGCCGACAAGATGGACCGCCAGCTCACCCATCGCAGCGCCGCGCGCTCGGTGATCGCGCTTGCGGCGATGCTCGCCCATGAGATCAAGAACCCGCTGTCGGGCATCCGCGGCGCCGCGCAACTGCTGGAGCAGCAGGCCTCCTCAGAGGACCGGCTGCTGACGCGGTTGATCTGCGACGAAGCCGACCGCATCGTCACGCTGGTCGACCGCATGGAAGTGTTCGGCGACGACCGCCCGGTGGCGCGCGGCCCGGTCAACATCCATTCCGTGCTCGACCATGTGAAGCGGCTGGCGCAGTCAGGCTTTGCCCGCAACGTCCGTTTCATCGAGGATTACGATCCGTCGCTGCCGCCGGTGCTGGCCAACCAGGACCAGCTGATCCAGGTGTTCCTGAATCTGGTGAAGAATGCGGCCGAAGCGGTCGCCGATCTCGGCACCGACGCGGAAATCCAGCTCACCACGGCGTTCCGGCCGGGCGTGCGGCTGTCGGTGCCCGGCAAGAAATCGCGGGTCTCGCTGCCGCTCGAATTCTGCGTCAAGGACAACGGCTCAGGCGTGCCGGAAGATTTGCTGCCGAACCTGTTCGATCCCTTCGTCACCACCAAGCAGACCGGCAGCGGGCTCGGCCTCGCGCTGGTCGCCAAGATCGTCGGCGATCACGGCGGCATCATCGAATGCGAGTCGCAGCCGCGCAAGACCACTTTCCGCGTGCTGATGCCGATGTACAGCGCCGCCAAGCACCACGACCAAAGCAACCGCGATGACGTTCCGGGTACGCCGTCGCCTGCCTCTCAGGACGCACGATGAGGAACAACAATGCCCGCAGGTAGCATACTTGTCGCTGACGACGACACCGCCATCCGGACCGTCCTGAACCAGGCGCTGTCGCGCGCCGGCTATGAGGTGCGCCTGACCGGCAACGCCGCCACGCTGTGGCGCTGGGTCAGCCAGGGCGAGGGCGACCTCGTCATCACCGACGTGGTGATGCCCGACGAGAATGCGTTCGATCTGCTGCCGCGGATCAAGAAGATGCGGCCGAACCTGCCGGTCATCGTGATGAGCGCGCAGAACACCTTCATGACCGCGATCCGCGCCTCCGAGCGCGGCGCCTACGAATATCTGCCAAAGCCGTTCGACCTGAAGGAGCTGATCACCATCGTCGGCCGCGCGCTGGCCGAGCCGAAGGAGCGGGTCTCGAGCCCCGCCGATGACGGCGAGTTCGACTCGATCCCGCTGGTCGGCCGTTCGCCGGCGATGCAGGAAATCTACCGCGTGCTGGCGCGGCTGATGCAGACCGACCTCACCGTGATGATCTCGGGTGAATCCGGCACCGGAAAGGAGCTGGTCGCCCGCGCGCTGCACGACTACGGAAGGCGCCGCAATGGCCCGTTCGTCGCGGTCAACATGGCGGCGATCCCGCGCGACCTCATCGAGTCCGAATTGTTCGGCCACGAGCGCGGCGCGTTCACCGGCGCCAACACCCGCGCTTCCGGCCGCTTCGAGCAGGCCGAGGGCGGCACGCTGTTCCTGGACGAGATCGGCGACATGCCGATGGAGGCGCAGACCCGTCTGCTCCGCGTGCTGCAGCAGGGCGAATACACCACCGTCGGCGGCCGCACCCCGATCAAGACCGACGTCCGCATCGTCGCCGCCTCGAACAAGGATTTGCGCATCCTGATCCAGCAGGGGCTGTTCCGCGAAGATCTGTTCTTCCGCCTCAACGTGGTGCCGCTGCGGCTGCCGCCGCTGCGCGAACGCATCGAGGACCTGCCGGACCTGATCCGGCACTTCTTCTCGCTCGCCGAGAAGGACGGCCTGCCGCCGAAGAAGCTCGACACCCAGGCGCTGGAGCGGCTCAAGCAGCACCGCTGGCCGGGCAACGTCCGCGAGCTGGAAAACCTCGCCCGCCGGCTTGCCGCGCTCTATCCGCAGGACGTCATCACCGCCTCCGTGATCGACGGCGAGCTGGCGCCGCCGGCGGTCACCTCGGGCAGCACGGCAACCGTCGGCGTCGACAATCTCGGCGGCGCGGTCGAGGCCTATTTGTCCTCGCACTTCTCCGGCTTCCCGAACGGCGTGCCGCCGCCGGGCCTCTACCATCGCATCCTCAAGGAGATCGAGATTCCGCTGCTGACCGCGGCGCTGGCGGCGACCCGCGGCAACCAGATCCGGGCCGCCGATCTGCTCGGCTTGAACCGCAACACGCTGCGCAAGAAGATCCGCGACCTCGATATCCAGGTCTACCGTAGCGGCGGCTAGGGCCGATTGATGGCGGCGGGGCGCTGCTCCCGCCGCCTTTACTGAGTAGTCACAAAAGGTGTTGAGGACACGGCGCCGCACCGCGGTTTGCGCCGCGGAAATGTCGCAATTCGGCAACATTGTGATATGATTGCATCAGTTCGCAATTCCCGCGGGCGATCGCTCTCAGCTCAATTGCCGGTATGACCAGCGCAGAGACCACCGCTTCAACGTTACACGCGACCCCGGCCGAGCCCAATACACAGGCTCGGCCAGAGGCGCGGGGCTTTCCTCTGCGACGCTGGCTGGCGCCGTTCGCGGTGGCCATCGCGCTGCTGTCGGCGTTTCTCACCTTCGTGGTGCTCACCAACCTGACCCCGATCGAGCCGACACCCGAGGTGGTGCGCTCGTTCCTGATGATCAATGCCGGCACCATCCTGCTGCTGGTCGGGATCATCGTCCGCGAGGTCTGGCAGATGGTGCAGGCGAGGCGGCGCGGCCGGGCGGCGGCGCGGCTGCACGTGCAGATCGTCGGCCTGTTCTCGGTGATCGCGGTGCTGCCCGCCGTGCTGGTGTCGATCGTCGCCAACGTCACCATCGAACGCGGCCTCGACCGGCTGTTCTCGGGTCCTACCAAGCAGGTGATCCAGAACTCGCTGACGATTGCCAGCGCCTATATGCAGGAGCATGCCCAGCTGATCCGCGGCGACATCCTGGGGATGGCCAACGACATCTCGCGCGCGCGCCTGACGCCGCTCTATGACCAGGATCGGCTGTCGTTCCGCGAGTTCCTGACGGCCGCCGCGGCCGCGCGCAACCTGCCGGTCGTGGTGCTGATGGACAAGAACGGCACCATCCTGGAGAGCGCCGAGACCGGGATCAATTTGAGCTACGCGCTGCCGCCGCCGGAATTTCTGAGCAAGGTCAACGATACCGATCCCGAAATCTCGGTGTTCCCGGAGAGCTATGTCGCCTCCGTGGTCCGCCTCAAGACCTTCGACGACACCTTCCTCTATGTGGCGCGGCTGCTCGATCCGGCGGTCGTTGCCCAGCTCAAGCAGACCCAGACCAGCGCGGCCGAATATGCCCAGCTCGAGACCCGCAGGCTCGGCATCCAGGTCGCGTTCGCCCTGATGTTCGCGGTGATTGCGCTGACCATCCTGATGGCCTCAGTGCTGATCGGCCTCAACTTCGCCAACGGGCTGGTGGCACCGATCCGCCAGCTGATGGGCGCGGCGAGCGAGATCTCGACCGGCAATCTCGATGTGCAGGTCCCCGTGCAAAGGACCGCGGGCGATCTGGCTCAGCTCGGCGAGATCTTCAACAAGATGACCCAGGAGCTGCGCACCCAGCGCAACGAGCTGGTCGACGCCAGCGAAACCATCGACAGCCGCCGCCGCTTCATCGAGGCGGTGCTGTCATCGGCCAGCGCAGGGATCATCGGGGTCGACGCATCAGGCACCATCGGCGTGCTCAACCGCTCGGCGGAGAAGCTGATCGGCCACGCCGAGTCCGAGACGCTCGGCCATCCGCTCTCGGACGTGCTGCCCGAGCTCGACGAGATGATGAAGACCGCGCGCGAGGGCACGCAGCGTCTGGTGCAGGGGCAGGTCACGATCCTGCGCGACGGCAACGAGCGCAATCTGTCGGTTCGCGTCTCGGCCGAGCAGACCAGCCAGTCGCGCGACAGCTACATCATCACGCTCGACGACATCACCGAACTGGTGTCGGCGCAGCGCACCTCGGCCTGGGGCGACGTCGCCCGCCGCATCGCCCACGAGATCAAGAACCCGCTGACCCCGATCCAGCTCTCCGCCGAGCGCATCCGGCGCAAGTTCGGCAAGACCATCACCGAGGCGAAGGACAAGTCGATCTTCGAGCAGTGCACCGACACCATCGTGCGCCAGGTCGACGACATCAGGCGCATGGTCGACGAATTCTCACGCTTTGCGCGGATGCCGAAGCCGGTGATGGAAGGCGAGGACGTCGCCGACGTGGTGCGCCAGGCGGTGTTCCTGATGAAGGTCGCCCATCCCGATCTCGACATCGAGGCCGACATCAAGCAGTCGCCGCTGCCCGCGCAGTTCGACCGCCGGCTGATCTCGCAGGCACTGACCAACATCATCAAGAATGCGACCGAGGCGATCGAGCAGGTTCCGCGCGAGGAGCTCGGCAAGGGCCGGATCGACGTCGTGGCGCAGCGCGAGAACGACGACATCCTGATCGACGTCATCGACAACGGCATCGGCCTGCCCAAGGTCGCCCGTGCGCGCCTGCTCGAGCCCTATGTCACGACCCGGGCGAAGGGCACCGGCCTCGGGCTTGCGATCGTCGGCCGCGTCCTGGAGGACCATGGCGGCCGGATCGAGCTCAAGGACGCCTCCGACTTCCGCGAGGGCCAGCGCGGCGCCTGGATGCGGCTGCGCTTTGCCGTCACGGGCCAGGCGGCCAAGCCCGAGACGAAGCCCGAGAACAAGGAACAAAGTCCGGACGTCAAACCGGAATCGACCGACCCCAGCAGTGAAAAAAATCCGCCGCAAGAGCCGACCAGCGGCCCGGCAGAGGCGACCAACAATGAAGCAAAAATCCAAAAGCCGATCGAACAGCCAATCCAAGAACCAAATGCGCAACAGCCAAAAATCAAAGCCGCGACGGGCGACTGACAAGACAGGTGTAACCCATGGCCAGTGACATTCTGATTGTCGACGACGAAGCAGACATTCGCGACCTCGTTGCGGGTATTCTGGACGATGAGGGGTTTTCCACGCGCACCGCGCGCGACAGCGATTCGGCGCTTGCCGAAATCGCCAACCGCCGCCCGAACCTGGTCTTCCTCGACATCTGGCTGCAGGGCTCCAAGCTCGACGGCCTGCAGCTGCTCGAGCAGATCAAGAAGGACAATGCCGACCTGCCGGTCGTGATGATCTCCGGCCACGGCAACATCGAAACCGCCGTCGCCGCGATCAAGCGCGGCGCCTATGACTTCATCGAGAAGCCGTTCAAGTCTGACCGGCTGATCCTGGTCGCGACCCGCGCGCTGGAGACCTCGCGGCTCAAGCGCGAGGTCAAGGAGCTCAAGCAACTGGCTCCGGCGGCCAGCGTCCTGACCGGCCGCTCCGCCTGCATGAACCAGCTGCGCCAGACCATCGACCGCGCCGCCAAGGCCAACAGCCGCATCCTGATCGTCGGTCCCTCCGGCGCCGGCAAGGAGCTCGCCGCGCGCACGCTGCACCATGCCTCCGGGCGAGCCGAGGGGCCGTTCGTGGTGATCAATGCGGCGGCGATCACGCCGGAGCGGATGGAGATCGAGCTGTTCGGCTTCGAGGGATCGAACGGCGAGCAGCAGCGCAAGGCCGGCGCGCTCGAGGAAGCGCATGGTGGCACGCTGTTCATCGACGAGATCGCGGACATGCCGCGCGAGACCCAGAACAAGATCCTGCGCGTGCTGGTCGATCAGACCTTCCAGCGCCAGGGCGGCACCAGCAAGGTGCATGTCGACGTCCGCATCATCTCCTCGACCGCGCGCAATCTGGAGGAGGAGATCGCCGCGGGCCGTTTCCGCGAGGATCTCTACCATCGCCTCTCGGTGGTGCCGATCCGCGTGCCGCCGCTGTCGGAGCGCCGCGAGGACATCCCCGAGTTGATCGACTATTTCATGGACCAGATCTCGGCCGCGACAGGCCTGCCGAAACGGCAGATCGGGCAGGATGCGATGGCGGTGCTGCAGTCGCATGTCTGGCCGGGCAATGTCCGCCAGCTCCGCAACAACGTCGAGCGGGTGATGATCCTGGCCGGCGGCGGGCCGGAGGCGATCATCACCGCCGACATGCTGCCGCAGGACGTCGGCTCGATGGTGCCGGCGATGCCGACCTCCAACAATGGCGAGCACATCATGGGCCTGCCGCTGCGCGAGGCCCGCGAGGTGTTCGAGCGCGACTATCTGATCGCCCAGATCAGCCGCTTCTCCGGCAATATCTCGCGCACCGCGGAGTTCGTCGGCATGGAGCGCTCGGCGCTGCATCGCAAGCTGAAGGCGCTCGGGGTCGGCTGACCCCGGCGCGCCCGGCCAGCAATTGGCCGGCAGCTTGAAGCAAAACCCCGGCGGTCACCCGCCGGAGCGGTGCCCGGCCCTCGGGGTCGGGGCGGGATGATGGGCGAGGCGAGAACGGGGCCGCTGCAACCGGGGATTTATCCACTCCCCGCGAGAATATTCATCTCTTTCCCTGCACTTTCTTAGAATTGCCACCGTGTTCCTACCGACTGCTGCGCGAACTGGCTTGCCTAAAAACCGCGCGTAGCCTCTAATCCTACCTGCTATGCCTGCCGGAGGGGGATCTCAGGGCAGGTGGGCAGCCGGAGGAGGCTCCGTCAGAGAGCAGCAACCGGTTCAATAAAAAGAAGCACAAGCTTGCGGGACAAAAACAATGGCGGCAGACCGCGCACAAAATCTACAAGACACCTTCCTTAATCACGTTCGTAAGACAAAAACGCCACTGACGATCTTTCTGGTCAACGGAGTAAAGCTGCAGGGCATTGTCACCTGGTTCGACAATTTCTGTTTGCTGCTGCGGCGCGACGGTCACTCGCAGCTGGTCTACAAGCATGCGATCTCGACCATCATGCCCGGCGCTCCGATTCAGCTGTTCGAGGGTGGCGAGGACGCACCGGCTTGAGAGTGAACTGATTGGAACCCTTCAATCGTGAAGGGGGCGCCGACCGTCCGCGGTCGGCGGGGGACGTTAGCACCGGGCGGGTGATCGTCATCGGCCCGTACCTGCGCATGCGCCGTGGCGACGGCGATGCGCAAACGGATTCCTCTGTCCGCGACTACGAAGCGCGGATCGAGGAAGCCGCCGGCCTCGCCGGCGCGATCGACCTTACCGTGGTGGAATCCGTCGTCGCGCCGATCAGCCAGATCCGGCCCGCGACCTATCTCGGCAAGGGCAAGGTCGAGGAGATCAACGGCCTCGTCGCCAGCGACAAGGTCGAGCTCGTGGTGATGGATTGCGCGCTGTCGCCGATCCAGCAGCGCAATCTCGAGAAGGCCTGGAGCACCAAGGTGCTCGACCGCACCGGCCTGATCCTGGAAATCTTCGGCCGCCGCGCCAAGACCAAGGAAGGCGCGCTGCAGGTCGAGCTCGCCCATCTCAACTACCAGCGCAGCCGTCTGGTGCGCTCTTGGACCCATCTCGAGCGCCAGCGCGGCGGCTTCGGCTTCATGGGCGGTCCCGGCGAAACCCAGATCGAGGCCGATCGCCGCCTGATCGGCGACCGCATCACGCGGCTTGAGAACGAGCTGAAGAAGGTGCAGGCGACGCGGCGACTGCATCGCGCCGGCCGCCAGCGCGTGCCGTACCGCGTGGTGGCGCTCGTCGGCTACACCAATGCGGGCAAATCGACGCTGTTCAACCGCCTGACGCGGGCCGACGTGCAGGCCGCCGACATGCTGTTTGCGACGCTCGATCCCACCTTGCGCGCGCTCAACCTGCCGCATGGCGGAAAGGCGATGCTATCGGATACGGTCGGCTTTATCTCCAATCTGCCGACCCAGCTGGTGGCCGCGTTCCGCGCCACGCTGGAGGAGGTGCTGGAGGCCGACATCATCCTGCACGTCCGCGACATCTCGCATGAAGATGCCGAAGCGCAGGAGCGCGATGTCGAGGGCGTGCTGCGCCAGCTCGGGATCGATCCCGACGCCGATGGCGGCCAGCGCATCATCGAGGTCTGGAACAAGATCGACCGCTTCGATCCCGAGGAGCGGGACAATTTGCGCAACATCGCCGCGCGCCGTCCGCCGGAACGGCCGTGCTTCCTGGTCTCCGCCGTGACGGGCGAGGGCATCGACGCGCTGCTGACGGCCATCGAGGACCGCCTCGCGGCCAAGCGCGCGACGCTGCAGCTTTCGATCGACGCCTCCGACGGCGCCGGCATCAGCTGGCTGCACCGCAATGCCGAGGTCCTGAACAAGGAGCTCAATGGCGAGCGCTTCGACATGACGGTGCGGGTCGACGAGACCAAGCGCGACATCGTCGTGAGCCGGTTCGCCGCGGTGCCCCACGAGGCGTAAGCCGCCAATCCGGGACCCCGCAATCATCTGAAATATGACGGCACCGTGACGTGGCCTCACTCCGGCGCGCCTGCGACGGGCGGTCGCACTTTCTGTTTGAAATCCGCGCCGCCTTGGTTCATTGCGCTGCGGGACGCAAAGCCGAGGCCGATCGATGCAGGACACCAGCGAAACCATCACCAAAGAGACGCTCGCCGGCCAGAACGGCGATCTCGCCCATGCACGGGCCCCCGAGATCGTCGATGCCCTCAACGCCCGGGAGCCGGCTGATGCAGCAACGCTGCTGCGATCGCTGCCGGCCGAGAAGGCGATCGAGGTGCTCGACCTGCCCGGGCTCGACAACACCTGCGAGATCCTGGCCGAGCTGCCGCAGGACACCGCGGTAGCGCTGCTGTCCGGCGTCTCCGATGACCGCGCCGCCGACATCTTCAAGGAACTGGTCGAGCCGCTGCGCACCACGCTGTTGAACGGCCTCAACCCGGAAACCCGCAACGTCATCTCGGGGCTGCTGGCCTATCCGGAGCGCAGCGCCGGCAGCATCATGACGACCGAATTCGTCAGCGTGCCCTCGAACTGGACCATCGCCGAGGTTCTGCATCACATCCGGATGGTCGAGCGCACCCGCGAGACCGTCTACTCGATCTTCGTGACCGACCCGGTCAAGAAGACCCTGATCCAGGCCGTGCCGCTGCGCCGCCTGATCTCGGCCGATCCGCACGCCAACGTGCTCACCGCAGCGCCGGCGCGAAAGCCGCTGATGATCGCCCCCGAAGCCGACCGAATGGAAGCGGCGCGGCTGATCTCGCGCTACGATCTGCTCGCGGTCGCGGTCGTCGACGGTCCCGGCCACATCCTCGGCATTGTCACGGTCGACGACGTCATCGACGCGATCGTCGAGGAATCCACCGAGGACGCCCAGAAGTTCGGCGGCATGGAAGCGATCGACGAGCCGTATTTGCGGATCGGTTTTGGCGAGATGATCAAGAAGCGCGCCGGCTGGCTGTGCGCGCTGTTCCTCTCGGAAATGCTGACCGCGACGGCGATGCAGTCGTACCAGACCGAACTCGAGAAGGCTATCGTTCTGACGCTGTTCATCCCGCTGATCATGAGCTCCGGTGGCAATTCCGGCTCACAGGCAACATCGCTTCTGATCCGCTCGCTGGCGTTGCACGAGGTGCGGCTGCGCGACTGGTGGCGTGTCGCCGTGCGCGAACTGCCGACCGGTATTGTGCTCGGCGCCATCCTCGGCGTGATCGGCATCGTCAGGATCACGCTCTGGCAGACCCTTGGCCTGTTCGACTACGGTCCGCATTGGGTGCTGGTCGCCGCGACCGTCGGCGCCGCGCTGGTCGGCATCGTCACCTTCGGCTCACTGTGCGGATCGATGCTGCCGTTCATCCTCAAGCGCATCGGTTTTGATCCCGCCAGCGCATCAGCGCCGTTCGTCGCGACGCTGGTCGACGTGACGGGGCTCGTGATCTATTTCGGCGTGGCGGCCGTTATTTTGCGCGGGACGTTGCTCTAGCGCCTGATTATTGATGGAGGGCGAGTAGTCTCGCGCACCAAGGAAAAGGTTCACGGTCGAGGCTGAAAATATTTAGCTTGCGGCTCCCGGCGCACAGCAGGAGGATTTCCCTAAGCTAGGCCGTCCGCGAGATCAGAGCGTTGGAAGGCCGGTCTCTGAACTCGGCAGGTCTCAGCCCAGCTCTTTACCGGCTGGTTGCCTGTCAGGAATTCCTCAATCGTTGCGTTTGAACAGGGGGAACTTCCATGAATCTCAAATCAAGTTTCCTTTTCGCAGTCGTTCTCGCAGGTCTCGCTGCATTGATCGGCACTGCAACATATGCGGCCGAGCCGGCTGCTCGGATCACCATCCTGTACGATGCGTTCGGTAAGGACGCCACGATGACAAAGGATTGGGGCTTCTCCGCCCTCGTGGAAATCGGAGGAAAGCGCATCCTGTTCGATACCGGCGACAACGCGAAGATCTTCGCTGCCAATGTGAAGGCGAAGGGTGTGGACCTCACCAGCCTCGATTTCGTGGTGTTGTCGCACCGGCACTCCGATCACATGGCGGGCCTGAGCCATGTCCTGAGCGTCAACCCGAAGGTCAAGATTTATGCGCCCAAGGAAGCATTTGGCATCTACGGCTCGTCGGTGCCGTCGAGCTTCTACCGCAAGGACGAGTCGTTGCCGCCGGAGATGCGGTACTACGACGGCAAGCCGCCTGAGATCATGAAATTCGGCGCTGCCTGGGCGGACGCCAACTTCGAGTTGATAGACCAAACGACCGAAATCGCACCCGGCATTACGCTCATTGCTCTGATTTCCGATCTGCCGGGAACGAGGGAGCTCAAGGAGCTGTCCATGGCGGTGAATACTGCCGATGGCATCGTGCTCGTCGTCGGCTGCTCGCACCCTGGAATCGAGCGGATCGTCGAGGCCGCGGCAGCAATCAATCCCAGGATTCGGCTGATCGCTGGCGGATTCCATCTGGTCGCCGCGCCCGACGAGGTGATCACGAAGGTGACGACCGCGCTGCAGGACCGTTTCAAGGTCGAAAGCATCGCCCCCGGACACTGCACCGGCGAGCCGACCTTTGCCGCCCTGAAGAAGGCATTTGGCGACAGATACATTTATGCCGGCGCCGGCACGTCAATTCCAATCGGTGCCGAAGGAAGTTCGAACATGAAACGCGGCGAGGGGATGACACCCGACGACCTCAGGGTCTATCGCAAACTGGCCGCCCGGAACGATCCATTCGGTGTCATGCGCGCGCAAGCCCGACGTGCCGGAGCTGATCTCTAGGCGAAGTTTCGAGGCGCGCGAGGGGAGAAAATCTACGTCGCGCGTTTCGCCTCGTTCCACAGTGCATCCATCTCTTCCAGCGACGCGCCATCGAGCAAGCGGCCCTTCGCCGCCAGCGCCTTCTCGATATAGGCAAACCGCCGCTCGAACTTGGCGTTGGTCGCCCGCAGCGTCGTTTCCGGATCGGCGTCGACGTGGCGGGCGAGGTTGACGACGGCGAACATCAGATCGCCGGTCTCCGCTGCGAGCTCCTCCTTGTCCTTGCTGTCGAGTGCGGCCTCGATCTCGTCGGCTTCCTCGCGGATCTTGGCCAGCACGGCGCGCGGGTCGTTCCAGTCGAAGCCGACGGTGGATGCCTTGCGCTGCAATTCCATCGCCCGCGTCAGGGCAGGGAGGCCGGCCTTCACACTGGCAAGCAGCGATGTATGCGCGGTCTCCTCCGGCGGCCGCCGGGCGGCGCGTTCGGCCTTCTCCTCGGCCTTGATGCGCTCCCAGGCGCTCTTGACGCCGGCGGGCTGGATATTGCCGTCTTTGTCGGCAAAGACGTGCGGATGACGGCGGATCATCTTCCTGGTGATCGCCTCGACCACATCGCCGAACGCGAAGGCGTTCTGCTCCTCCGCCATCCGGGCGTGATAGACCACCTGCAGCAGGAGGTCGCCGAGCTCCTCGCGCAAATCGTCGAAATCGCCGCGCGTGATCGCATCCGCGACCTCATAGGCCTCCTCGATCGTGTAGGGCGCAATCGTCGCAAAATCCTGCTCGAGGTCCCATGGGCACCCCGTAACCGGCGTGCGCAGCGCAGCCATGATCTCGATCAGGCGGGAAATGTCGCGGGAAGGGGTCATCGGGCACCGCACTCTGAGGGGGTATGGCTTTATGCCAAATCGGCTCTGCCGATCCCAGCAAAACACGCCGGAAACACGGCGCTGTCCACGGATTGGCCGCGGCATCATCAGGTGCTAAATCGCGTTCCATGAGCGATCAGAACAATTCCGACACCGCCCTGGTGCTGTTTTCCGGCGGCCAGGATTCCACCACCTGTCTGGCCTGGGCCCTGTCGCGCTTTGCGCGCGTCGAAATGCTTGGCTTCTCCTACGGCCAGCGCCACGCAATCGAACTCGACTGCCGCGACCGCCTGCTGGCGGGGATCAGGCAGATGCGGCCGGACTGGGCGGCGAAGCTCGGCGACAGCCATACGCTCGATATCCCGACGCTGTCGGAGATTTCCGACACCGCGCTGACCCGCGACGTTGCGATCGAGATGGGCGCGGACGGGCTGCCGAACACTTTCGTGCCTGGCCGCAACCTCGTGTTCCTCACCTTCGCCGCGGCGCTGGCCTATCGCCGCGGCATCCGCCACATCATCGGCGGCATGTGCGAGACCGACTATTCCGGCTATCCGGATTGCCGCGACGAGACCATCAAGGCGCTGCAGTCCGCGCTCAACCTCGGCATGGCCAGGGATTTCGAGCTGCATACGCCGCTGATGTGGCTCGACAAGGCCGCCACCTGGCGGCTCGCGCACGAACTCGGCGGGGCAGGGCTGGTCGACCTGATCCGCGAGCACTCGCACACCTGCTATCTCGGCGAACGCGGCGCGCAGCACGATTGGGGCTATGGCTGTGGCGAATGCCCGGCGTGCAGCCTGCGGGCCAGGGGCTGGCGGGAGTATGCGGCGCGAGGCGATCGCCCCGATCACTGAGTTGCCGGGGTCGTACGCTTGGCCGGATCACGGCAGCCTGGTCACCGCGGTGAGATTCATCGTGAGCAAGACGCCGGGCTTGGGCAGTTCGCGAACCGCGATCACTGTGCGCGCGGGCCGGTGATCTCCCATCATTTCCACATAGGCCGAATTCATCGCGTCAAAGTCGGACATCTCGCGAAGGAAGATGTTGACGTGAGTCACATGGTCCAGGTCGGAACCCGCCGCCGCGAGCATCACGGCGAACGATTTCAGGATCTGCCGCGTCTGAGCACCGACGTCCGGTCCCGCCAAGGCGCCGGTTGCGGGATCGACTCCGGCGGTTCCTCCGATCCAGATCTGGTCTCCAACCTTTGCAACGTGATGATACGGCCCGATCGGAGTGGGCGTGTTCGGCGGCGTAAACGTCTGAACGCGTGATTTCATCGCTCTGCCTCGCATCTGGGCACTCGGATATAGCGGCCAATTCGCGGCTTCGGAAGCCGGTCTTCGTCGTGCGGAACCAAGAGCAAAGCTCGGACAAATCATCTCGCGAGAATGCGTCCTCACCTCATCTGTCATCGCCCGGCTCGACCGGGCGATCCGGTACGCCGCGGCCTCTCGGCTCAAGCACCGACGCCTCTGGAATACTGGATCACCCGCATGCGCGGGTGATGACACCGAACAAGCTGTTTGAGCGTGCAAATGACGACGAGGCGAGTACGCCGCTACTCAAAATCCGCCGGCGTCAGCGCGATCGGCTTGCCGTGCGGGGTGCGGTCGGCGGCGCGGTCCCAGGCGTCGCGGTAGCGGTGCAGGGTCTCTGGTGTCGTGACGCCCTTGGCGGCGACGAGGTGTTCGAGCGTCGCCAGCCAATGCTGGTAATAGGTCTCCCCGGTGTCGGGATCGCCGGCGGCCTGCGCGCGCTTGATCTGATCGGCGAGCGCCGCGGCCCATTCGCTCCAGGTGAACACGCCGCGGTCATGCAGGCTCAACGCCATCGCAAACGCCTGGGCTTCCCAGGGCGCGCGGAACACCGGACCGTCCTGATCGCGGGGAATGCTGGATACGGCGCTGGTGGCGCGGGCTGCGGCGGTCGCATCCATCACACCGCCTCCAGATACGGCTCGAACGCGTCGATCGACACCTTGAGGGCCGGATCGGAGTCCGCTCCCCACAGTTCGCGTCCATCGAACACGACGGTGTACAGCCATTGCGGATGCTCGCCGGCATCGTTCGCCACCGTATCGGGAAACACGTGACAGCCATGATCGCGTTCGACTACCCCGACATGACCGCGCACATAGCGCGGCAGCCGCGTGTGGGTGGCGGGATGGATGTTCTTCGCCCGCACCCGATCGCCGGCCTTGAACTTCGCGGCCCCCGGTGCCGCGCGGCCGAACTTGCCGCGCACCATGATGCGCTCGACATCGGCCATCGAGAACTTGCCGTGCTTGAGCGGCTTCGCCGGCGCGACGGAACGTCCGGCGGCGACGTCGTCCTCCGAGATGAAGCCCTTGGCGAGCAGCAGGGCCTCGAGCCCGAGCAGCCATTTCCTGTAATAGGAGCTCGAAAGATAGACCTGCGGGGGCAGGGTTTCGCGATAGAAGCGCGATGCGTCGATGTTGAAGGCGCCGGCCGCACCCATCGCGCGGACCATCGCGAGCACCCGCGATTCCCATTCTTCATGGAACATCGGCTCGTTCGGCTCGGGCTCGACCTTGCCGAACCCGTCCATGCCGCCCATGTCGTGGACGCCGTTCACGACGGGGCTCCCGGCGTTTTCGGGAATCCCGTGCCGATCATGGAATCCCGCGTCACGAGTTCGGCGAGCTGTTCCTCGCTCCAGCCCTCGGTGCCTGCGGGCCGCATCGGCAGCACGAGGAAGCGCGTCTCCGCGGTCGAATCCCACACCCGGATCTCGATGTCCTTCGGCAGGCTGACGCCGAAATCGGCGAGCACGCCGCGCGGATCCTTGACCGCGCGCGAGCGATACGGCGAGGCCTTGTACCAGACCGGCGGCAGCCCAAGCATTTCCCAAGGGTAACAGGAGCACAATGTGCAGACGACCATGTTGTGACGGCCAGGCGTGTTCTCGATCGCGACCAGATGGTCGCCGACCCGGCTGACATGGCCGAGGGTGCCGACCGCCTTGGTGGCGTCCTCGAGCAGCGCCTTCCTGAAGGCGGGATCGGTCCAGGCCTTGGCGACGACCCGGGCGCCGTTATGCGGGCCGATCTTTGTCTCATAGGCCTGCACGATGGCATCGAGTGCGGCCGGCTCGACATAGCCCTTCTCGGTCAGGATCGATTCCAGCGCGCGGACGCGCAGTTCGGTCTCCGACAGGTCGGAATGGTCGTGATCGTGGTGGTGGTGATCATGTTCGCTCATGCCCACAGAATAGGCGAAACGGGCGTGCTATGTCGAGGCAAGCAGTACACAACAATGCGAGCAGGGAGGTATGCGTGGTTGATGATGTGACGATCGAGAAGGGCCTTGGACCGGAGGGCCGCATCGCGGTGGTGCGGTTCGACCGCGGCGACGGTATCAACGCGCTGTCGCCGGAAGCGCTGCGGCAGCTGACCGATGCCGCGCGCAGTTTTGAGGACGACGGCGGAACCTCGGTGGTCGTGCTGACCGGCGGCGCCAAATCGTTCAGCGCCGGCTTCGACCTGAAGGACCCCGAAGGACGTTTGCGCCAGACCATGGACATGGGCACGCTGCGCCGGCACCTCAAGCTCGGGCCGCGGTTGACGCGCGCCTGGCAGGACATGGAGCAGGTCACGATCGGCGCGATCGAGGGCTTCTGCGTCGGCGGAGGTGTGGCGCTCGCGGTCGCGCTGGATTTCCGCGTCATGGCGCGCGATGCGCATCTGCGCGTGCCGGAGATCGCGCTCGGCATGAACATGAGCTGGCAGAGCGTGCCGCGCATGCTGCATCTGATGGGCCCGGCGCGCACCAAGCAGGCGGTGATCCTGGCCGACGACCGCATCTCGGCCGACCAGGCCTATGAATGGGGCCTGGTGGAGCAGGTGAGCGATGCCGGCAAATCCTATGACGCCGCGATGGCGCTCGCGGCCAAGGTCGCCGCCCAGCCGCCGATTTCGGTGGCGATGACCAAGCTGACGGTCAACCGGCTGGCGCATGCGCTCGACGATCTCGCCAGCCACATGGATCTCGACCAGTTCGCGCTGGCGAGCCTGACCGAAGACCACAAGGAGGGCGTCGCGGCGTTCCTCGGGCGGCGGCCCCCACGCTTCAGGGGGCGCTGACGCGCATTGTCTTACGATTGTTGCGCCAGTATCGGACAACCACAGGAAGTTTGGCACAATTGCGAGGTCGCGCGATGTCGAGAACGGTCGTTGCATCGGGCTGGTTCCTGGGCGCCTTGTTGGGCTGGCTTGCCGCCATTGCGCTTCACCCGACCGCGGCGTCGGCCTGGGGCTATGAGGGCCATCGCGTCGTCGGTGCGATCGCCGACCAATTGCTCAAGCCCGCCGCGAAGGCGAAGGTCCAGCAACTCCTCAACGAGGGCGACACGGATGGCATCGACCTGCGCAAGTCCGGACCCTGGCTCGATTGCGTGAAGAGCGTCGTCCGTCACGATGACGGCCGCTTTCATTACGAGGTCGACCCCGAACATCTCGACTACGAAGTGCCCTGCACGCCGTTCAACTCGGCGCGGGAGAGGGGGCGGATGGTGGATTATCCCGCCCGCAACTGGTCGACCTGCTCCTACAAGCCCGACGGCTTCGAGCGCGGTTGTCACAACACCTTCCATTTCGTCGATGTCGCGATCCAGCGCGGCGCCTTCGACCGCAGCTTCCAGGGGACCAATCCGAACGATCTGGTCGCGGCGATCAGCGCCGCCATCGCAGTACTTCAGGACAAGCCGATCCCGCCGCCATTCCCGTTCTCGATCAAGGACAAGAAGGAGGCGCTGCTGCTGCTCGCGCATCTGATCGGCGACCTGCACCAGCCGTTGCATGTCGGCTCGGTCTATCTCGATCCCAACGGACAGCCGGTCGACCCGGACGTTAGTCACCAGGTCGATCCCGGGAGCGATACGATCGGCGGCAATGCGATCCAGGATGGCGTCGCGGTCCCGTTCCAGACCATCAACCTGCACCATGAATGGGACGACATCCCGACCGACCTCCGCGATGCCGCGACGGGTGAACTGATCGACGCGGCGAAGGCCGTCCCGGCGAGCCCGGGTACGCCGGACGGTTGGCCGGCGGCCTGGGCGACCGACACGCTGCTGGTCGCGCATGATGCGTTCAAGGGCCTGAGCTTCGGCCCGACGTCGCCGCCGGTGCAGTCCAAATGGATCGTCAATTTCGACAGCCACATGGACTATCTGCAGGCCGCCGACGCGATCAAGCGCCGGCAACTCGCCAAGGGCGGGGCGAGGTTGGCCGAACTGCTGAATGCAATATGGCCGTGAGGGGTAGCCCAACCATACATCCGAATAGCCACCGGCGCTCCTTGCTTTCGCGCCTATGCGATTGCTTAATCGAGGAAATCCGCGCGAACGGCGCTGCTGTTCGTCGGACACAATAGACTTGCGCGCATGAGCGCCTCTGCGATCGGAATGCAGGTATGACGTCTGACTGCTGCCCTGAGCTCGACTTTGGCCAAGCTTCCGGCGCGGGCAGGGAGCCAGCATTGCTCACTCCGAGCTATTTGGACAAGGCCCTCGAGCTGCGAGCCGGGATCATCATGCCGGTTCTCGAGAGTGATGGCTTGGAGGTTCTGGCCTTCACGCTCGATGTGGAGCCGGACATCGTTCGCGCGACAGGCGTTTGCGTCAACGACGAGGAGCGTCGGCGCGCCGCGGGGTTGAGGCTGGAGCGCGACCGCCGCCGCTTTGTTGTGGCCCGCGGCCAGCTGCGCCGGGTCCTCGCTTCCAGACTGGGACTCTCGCCGTCCGACGTCGAGTTCGAATATGGACCGCTGGGCAAACCTCGGCTCTCGCACCGCATGCCCTCCCGCGATTTGCGCTTCAGCGTCTCGCGATCCGGAGATATGGGGGCCATCGCCCTCTCGACCACGCAAGAGGTCGGGGTGGACATCGAGGCAGTGCTCCCTGTGCCCGAAGCGGACGAGGTCGCAGCGCTCTGCTTTTCCACCTCCGAGTACGAGTCCTACACCGCCCTTGGTCCGGAAGGCCGCCTGGAAGGCTTCTTCCGGCGTTGGACCCGGCTGGAGGCTATCTCCAAGGCCCTGGGGTGCGGCTTGGGGCAGCCCATTTCCTGGGATGAAAAGGATTGGCTTGTTCGAAGATTCGTACCTCGAAGTGGGTATATCGGGAGCGTGGTCATCCGGAACTGGCGTTCGCGCGATGTCACGATGCACTAAACGAGGTGTCTCCGCGAATTCCATTGGACTGCACGGGAGTTCATTCGGGACGGCCCTATGTCAGCGAACTTGATGCAGTTTTCGGAGCTTCTCGCAGACCTGGCGGTCAAGGACATCAAGGTCTGGGTGGAAGGCGACCGGCTGCGCTGCAACGCTCCGGCGGGCGCACTGACGGCGGAGCTTCGCGGGCAGTTGCAAGACCGGAAGGGCGAGATCATCGCGTTTCTGAACATGGCCACGGCAGCGGCCACGCAGCAGCCTGCAATCATCCCCCTGCAGTCGCGCGGCACACGCACGCCGATTTACGCCGTGCCCGGCCATGTCGGCGCCCCCTTCACATTCTCGGACCTGTCGAAGCACCTGGGCGGCGATCAACCTTTCTACGCACTCCAACCGACCGGCTACGACGGGCAGAGCGAGCCGATGGACCGCGTCGAAGATATCGCCGAGGACTTCGCCTGCCAGATCGTCGAATTTCAGCCGACCGGTCCGTACATCATCGCCGGTTATTGCTCCGGCGCTCCAACAGCTTTCGAACTGGCGAAAATCCTGGGACGCCGCGGCGCAGAGGTCCCATGCATTGCGCTGTTTGGCCCGCTTCATCCCACCACCTATCAGGAACTGCCGCGTTGGCTGTATTTCTCAGCCAGGGAAACCGCCGAAGCGTTGCTGCGAGAGATGGCGAAGCTGCCGACATTCAGCGCTCGTCTGCGATATTTCGGCAGCCGCGTTCGCGAGCGTTTCCGCGCCCTCGGAAGCAAACAACCGGTCGCGACAGATCCGGTGCTGGCGAGCAGAGCTCGGCTCAAATCGACGGCGCTCTCGGCTTTTCAGCGGTACGATCCTACTCCGTATTCGGGTCGGGTCTGCATATTCCTTCCGAACAAGGCCTGGCTGCGATCGGGCGCGGGACCGCGCCGATGGCTTCGCGTGGTGCCCAATGCCGAATTTTATTTTGGGCCCGAGGGCTGTCACGCAGCCTCCATGCTCGAGGACCCCGAAGCGCCGGCCATCGCAGAGCTTTATCGCAAGGCCAAGATTTGAACGATTGACGTGTGATTTGATTATTTGATTTGCCCGATTGGAGCGTAGTCATGAATGAAGTCCTGCCCATTGTGGAGGAGGGCGTAGCGCTTCCCCTGCAGAAGGATGCCGATCATCAGGCGCTGGTTGTCGAGTACAACGCCACGGCGGCGCACTACCCGTCAGACCGGACGATCATCGATCTCTTTCGCGACCAGGTGACGCGCAGCCCTGACGCCGAAGCGATCCGCTTCGGCGATGTAGCGCTGACCTACCGGCAGCTCGACGAACGCTCCAATCAGATGGCCGCGCATTTGAGCTCGACCGGCGTGGCGCCGGGCCGGATTGCCGTTGTGTTCATGGAACACTCCATTGAGGTCGTTGTCGCGATCCTGGGCGTGCTGAAGTCCGGCGCAGCCTATGTGCCGGTGGATGCGGCGACGCCGAAGGGGCGCATCGCAACAATCCTGAAGGACATCTCCAACGGCACCGACGGGCGGGCGCCGGTGGCGATCACGCAAGCGCGCCTGCAATCCGTCATTTCCCCCGATCTCGCCGATATTTTCGTGCTCGACGCCGATTTCGGCTCGATTTTGAATCAGCCGGACTCAGCCCGGCCGTCCGCTGCCACGCCGGACGGCACCGCCTATATCATCTTCACCTCCGGCTCGACCGGCACCCCGAAGGGCGTCGAGATCGCGCACCGGAGCCTGGTGAACTACATCTGGTGGGCCGCTCGGGTCTACAGTTCCGGCGAACCTCTCGCATGGCCGCTGTTCTCATCTCTCGCCTTCGACCTGACCGTCACAACGCTCTTCACGCCGCTCATCACCGGCGGCCGCATCGTGGTCTATCTTGGCGATCCCGGCGTGCAGAACATGGTCGCGCTCAAGGTGGTCGACGACAATGCGGTCGACATCATGAAGCTGACGCCGGCGCATCTCGCGATGATCCGCGACCGCGATCTCGAGACCACAAGACTTCGCAAGTTCATCGTGGGCGGCGAGGACTTCAAGACCGAGTTGGCTCGCGACATCACGAAAGCCATCCCACATCCGGTCGAGATCTACAACGAGTACGGACCAACCGAAGCCACGGTGGGCTGCATGATTCACCGTTTCGACATCGAGCGCGATCAATCCGCATCGGTGCCGATCGGCGTGCCGGCCGCCAATGCGGGAATCTACGTCCTCAGCGAAACCTATCAGCCCACCGGCACCGGCATCATCGGCGAGATGTTCATTGCCGGCGACGGTCTCGCGAGAGGTTATTTCAATCGCCCTGACCTGACCGACGAGCGCTTCCGTACCGCCATCGATCCTCGAGACGGATACTCGAAGCTGCGGCTCTACAAGACGGGCGATCTCGCCCGCTGGAGCCCGGAAGGGCGCCTGGAATTTCTCGGCCGCGCCGATCATCAGGTGAAGGTCGGCGGTGCGCGTATCGAGCTGGGCGAGATCGAAGCGCGGCTTCTCAAGCACCCGCAGGTGCAGGAATGCGCCGTCGCTGTCATCGAACCGTCGGCGGCCGAAGGCGGCATCGCACGACTTGCGGCCTACTATGTCTCGTCGAAACCTCTGACGGTGGCGGATCTGCGCGCCCACCTCGCCGAAGAGCTGTTGGAGGCGATGATTCCGACGCACTGTGTTCGCCTTGAACGGATGCCACTCACGCCCAACGGCAAGGTCGACCGCGCCTCGCTTCCCGAGCCGACGGCGGAAAACATCCAGCCGGCACAGGAATTCGTCGCTCCCTCGACAGAGACCGAGAAGACATTGGCCGCGCTGTGGTGCGATCTCCTGAAGGTCAAGTCGATCGGACGTCACGACAACTTCTTCGATCTGGGCGGCGAGTCGCTGCTGGTGGTCCGGACGGTGGCGCGCATGCGAAAGACTTTTGGCGTCGACGTGCAACTGCGCAACCTGTTCGAGCGCCCGACACTGGCCGAACTGGCGGAAGTGATCGACGGAATGCGCTGGCTGGTCGACTCCGATGCCGCCGCACCTTCGGCGGGACCGAGAGAGGAAATCGAACTCTAGCTGCTGGCAGAGAGCGGACAAACACGATGGACAAAGCTTGGGTGCCGCCGCAAGGACCGGGACTGCCTTGGATGGCGGCGGAGTATGAGCTGTTGCGGGACCAGGTCCGCCGGTTCGTCGAGGAGGAGATCAAGCCCTGTGCGGATCGCTGGGAAGAGGAGGGGTTCATTCCCCGTCCGGTCCTGCGCCGCATGGGCGAACTCGGCTTCTTCGGCATCCGTTACCCGGCCGAATATGGCGGTGCCGAGATGGACGCGGTCGCGTCAACGGTCTTCGCCGAGGAGCTCGGGCGCTCGACCTATGGCGGCGTTGCCGACGCGATGCTGGTCCAGGCCGACATGGCGTCGGTGTATGTCTTTCACGACGGGACCAAAGCCCAGCGGGCCCGCTGGATGCCGGGCATTGTCAGCGGCGAGGTGATCACCGCGGTCGCCATCACGGAGCCGGATGCCGGCTCAGACGTCAAGGCCATCCGCACGCGCGCGGTGCGAGAAGGCGACTCTTACATCCTCAACGGCACCAAGCTCTACATCACGAACGGCGTCCACGCCGATCTCTACTGCGTCGCCGCCAAGACCAATCCCGCGGCAGGAGGCAACGGGATCACGATGTTCCTGGTCGAGAAAGGTACGCCGGGCTTTACCGTCGGACGCGTGCTGGACAAGCAGGGCTGGCGCTCCTCCGACACCGCGGAGCTCGTGTTCGACGGTTGCCGGATCCCCGCCGAGAACGTGCTGGGCGCGGAGGGGCAGGGCTTCTACTCCATCATGCGCAACTTCCAGAACGAGCGCCTAGTCCTCTCCGCCATGGCGATCGGGATGGCCGAGGCAGCGATCGATATGACCCTCACCTACGTGAAGACCCGCCGCGCCTTCGGCGGCGTCCTGTGGGATATGCAGGCGATCCGCCAGCGTCTGGCGATGCTCTCCGCGAAGGTGGAGGCAAACCGCGGGTTCCTCTATGCCACTGCCTGGCGCATGGCGGCCGACGACGATTGCCTGCGCGAGATCTCGATGCTGAAGGCGATCTGTGCCGAACTCGTCAACGAGGTCGCGTATGCCTGCGTGCAGTTCCACGGCGCCATGGGCGTCATGCGCGAGACCCCAATCGAGCGCATCGCGCGTGACGCGCGCGTGCTGCCCATTGCCGGCGGCGCGACGGAGGTGATGCTCGAGGTGATCGCGTCGATGTCGTGAACCTCATGCGACACCAAGGAGATCGGGAGAGGTCGCGGAGGGCATCCAGCCGCGGTGCTTCGTTCAATGGCGAGTGCCGGGGTCCGACGCTGTTCGGACCCCGCCACGGCGTAAACCCCGTATCCGTAATTCGCATAAGGTATATTATGGAATATTTATATCTACAATTAGATCAGATATTTAGTGGGAAATCTTCGCACCAGTCCGCAAGTTAGCGCCGTCCCGAGGGCCGTCCGACGATCCGTTTGGTTTGCTCCCAGGCCGCAGCGATCCACGGCCGCGCGTCTCGTCTGAAAGCCGATATTGCCGCGGCGTACGGACGCTGCAATAAGCCCCAGCTGTGCAGAGATCGCTGGTGACCCCGCGGCATCAGGTCCGTATAGGATGGCATCTCAGAACAACAACAAGCCTCTCTTGGGAGAAACCAATGAGCTTTTCACGACGCACGCTACTGAAGGTCTCAGCCGCTTCCGCCGTCCTGGGCGGGATTGGCGCGCCCTATGTCGCGCGCGCCCAGTCGGCCGAGTTCTCTTACAAGTTCGCCAACAACCTGCCGGAGTCGCATCCGTTCGTGGCGCGTGCCCGGGAGATGGCCGCAGCGATCAAGACCGAGACCAACGGCCGGTTTGACCTGCAGGTGTTCCCGAACAGCCAGCTCGGTTCCGATACCGACATGCTGAGCCAGGTGCGCTCCGGCGGTGTCGAGTTCTTCACGCTGTCCGGCCTGATCCTGGCGACCCTGGTGCCGGCGGCCTCGATCAACGGCATCGGCTTCGCATTCCCTGACTATCCCACGGTCTGGAAGGCCATGGACGGCGAGCTCGGCGCCTATGTGCGCGGCGAGATCAACAAGGCCGGCCTCGAGGTCATGGACAAGATCTGGGACAACGGCTTCCGCCAGACCACGTCGTCGACCAAGCCGATCAACGGTCCGGACGATCTCAAGGGCTTCAAGATCCGCGTGCCGGTGTCGCCTCTGTGGACCTCGATGTTCAAGGCGTTCGATGCATCGCCCGCCTCGATCAATTTCAGCGAGGTCTATTCGGCGCTGCAGACCAAGATCGTCGAAGGCCAGGAGAATCCGCTGGCGCTGATCTCGGCCGCGAAGCTGTACGAGGTGCAGAAGTACTGCTCGCTGACCAACCACATGTGGGACGGCTTCTGGTTCCTGATGAACCGTCGTGCCTGGGCGGCTCTGCCCGACGATATCAAGACCATCGTCGCCAAGAACGTCAACGCGGCGGCCGTCAAGGAGCGCGAGGACACCGAGAAGCTGAACGCCACCGTGAAGCAGGAGCTCGCGGGCAAGGGGCTCATGTTCAACCAGCCCGAGGTTGGACCGTTCCGCGACAAGCTGCGCGCCGCCGGCTTCTACGCCGAGTGGAAGGGCAAGTACGGCGACAAGGCCTGGGACCTGCTCGAGAAGTCGGTCGGCAAACTGTCCTGATCGATCAAGCGGGAGGCTTGCCATGGCTCATGTCGAGATGACGCCGGCCGTGGCCGGCGAGGCGGCGTCGCAGCCCCCTCGCCGCCGCTCCGTACTCGGTTCCATCGAGGCCGCCCTCGGGTTGCTGGTGGAAATACGGCGGCGATCCTTGTGGTCGCCGAGGTCGTCATCCTGTTCGCCGGCGTGGTGGCGCGCTACGTGCTCCATGCGCCGCTGATCTGGTCGGACGAGCTGGCGTCGATCCTGTTCCTGTGGCTTGCCATGCTGGGCTCGGCGGTCGCGTTCCGCCGCGGCGAGCACATGCGGATGACGGCGCTGGTCGCGAGCGCCGGACCGCGGCTCTGCGCCTATCTGGACGTGGTCGCGACCTGCGCCGCGCTGGCCTTCCTGATCCTGATCGTGCGGCCGGCTTATGAATACGCCTACGAGGAAAGCTTCATCACGACGCCGGCGCTGCAGATCTCCAACACCTGGCGCGCCGCAGCGCTGCCGGTCGGCACCTGCCTGATGGCGCTGTTTGCGCTGTTGCGGCTGGCGCGGGTCGGCGAGTTCAAGACCTTCCTGCTGGCCGCGCTCACCGTGGCGGCGTTGATCGGGGTGTTCTGGCTGGCGCAGCCGATGCTGCGGCCGCTCGGCAACCTCAATCTGATCATCTTCTTCGTCGGCGTGGTCGGCTTCTGCGTGTTCGCCGGCGTGCCGATCGGCTTTGCCTTCGGCATGGCGATCTTCGGCTATCTGGCGCTGACGACGCGGACGCCGCTGATGGTGCTGGTCGGCCGGATGGACGAGGGCATGAGCCACCTGATCCTGTTGTCGGTGCCGCTGTTCGTCTTCCTCGGCCTCCTGATCGAGATGACCGGCATGGCGCGCGCGATGGTGGCGTTCCTGGCGAGCCTGCTCGGACATGTCCGCGGCGGCCTGCATTACGTGCTGGTCGGCGCGATGTACCTGGTCTCGGGCATCTCCGGATCGAAGGCCGCCGACATGGCGGCCGTCGCACCCGTGCTGTTCCCGGAAATGAAGGAGCGCGGCGCCAAGCCGGGCGATCTCGTCGCCCTGCTCGCCGCCACCGGCGCGCAAACCGAAACCATTCCGCCGAGCCTGGTGCTGATCACGATCGGTTCGGTCACCGGCGTCTCGATCTCGGCGCTGTTCACCGGCGGCCTGCTGCCGGGCGTGGTGCTGGCGATCACGCTGTCCGGGCTTGTGTGGTGGCGCTACCGCGGCGAGGACCTCAGCCACGTCCAGCGCGCCACCGGCAGCGAGATCGGCAAGGCGCTGGTGTTCGCCCTGCCCGCATTGGCCCTGCCCTTCGTGATCCGCTATGCCGTGGTCGAAGGCATCGCGACCGCGACCGAAGTCTCGACGATCGGCATCGTCTACGCCTTCGTCATCGGCCTTCTGATCTACCGCAAGTTCAACTGGCGGCGGCTGTTGCCGATGCTGATCGACACGGCCTGCCTGTCGGGCGCGATCCTCTTCATCATCGGCACCGCGACCGGCATGGCTTGGGGCCTGACCCAGTCCGGCTTCTCGCGGGCGCTGGCGGCGTCGATGGCCGGGCTGCCCGGCGGTCCGGCGACCTTCATCGCGGTCTCGATCCTGGCCTTCGTGATCCTCGGCAGCGTGCTCGAGGGCATTCCGGCGATCGTGCTGTTCGGGCCGCTGCTGTTTCCGATTGCGCGCCAGGTTGGCGTCCACGAGGTGCACTACGCCATGATCATCATCCTGGCGATGGGCATCGGATTGTTCGCGCCGCCGTTCGGCGTCGGCTATTATGCCGCCTGCGCCATCGGGCGCGTCGATGCGGCCGAGGGTATCCGGCCGATCTGGGGCTACATGCTGGCGCTGTTGATCGGCCTGATCATCGTCGCCATCTTCCCCTGGATATCGATCGGTTTCCTCTAAGCACCTTGCGGATGGGATAGAGCCATGAGTGCAGCTCAAAACCAGTACACGATCGGCTTGGACAAGACGCCTGCCAACTACGTGCCGCTGACCCCGCTGAGCTTCCTGGCGCGCTCGGCCGCGGTCTATCCCGACCATGTCAGCGCGGTCTATGAGGGCCGCAGCTTCACCTGGAAAGAGACCTACGAGCGCTGCAAGCGCTTTGCGGCCTATCTCGTCGGCCACGGCATCGGCCATGGCGACACGGTCGCGGCGATGCTGCCGAACATTCCGGCGATGAACGAGCTGCATTTCGCGGTGCCGATGACCGGCGCAGTGCTGAACGCGCTCAACATCCGCCTCGACGCGGCGTCGATCGCGTTCCAGCTCGACCATGGCAGCGCAAAGATCATCCTGGTCGATCCCGAATTCTCGGGCGTGATCGCGGAAGCCTTGACCCTGATGAAGGGCCCGAAACCGTTCGTGATCGACGTTGATGACGCTGCGTTTGCCGGCGGCAAGCGGATCGGCGAGATCGAGTATGAGGCGGCGGTGGCGTCAGGCGATCCTGGCTTCGTGGAGCGGCCGCCGGCCGACGAATGGGATGCGATCGCGCTGAGCTATACGTCGGGCACGACGGGCAATCCGAAGGGCGTCGTCACCCATCACCGCGGCGCCTATCTCAACGCGGTCAGCAATATCCTTGCCGGCAATCTCGGCCAGCATCCGGTCTATCTCTGGACGCTGCCGATGTTCCACTGCAACGGCTGGTGCTTCCCCTGGACGATCGCGGCGACCGCCGGCGTCAATGTCTGCCTGCGCAAGGTTGATCCTGGCAAGATCTTCGAACTGATCCCGGAGCACGGCGTCACCCACATGTGCGGCGCGCCGATCGTCTACAACACGCTGATCAACGCGCCGGGTGCGCCCACGGGCGGCAAGGCCAAGCCGGTCGTCGGCCTGATCGCGGGCGCGGCGCCGCCGGTTGCAGTGCTCGAAGGCGCCGAGCGCATCGGCATCAAGCTCACTCATGTTTACGGGCTGACCGAAGTCTATGGCCCCGCCTCCGTCTGCGCCGAGCAGCCGGGCTGGGACGAATTGTCGGCTGATGCGCGCGCGCAGCTGAAGCGGCGTCAGGGCGTGTCCTATCCGCTGCAGGAAGGCGTCACGGTGCTCGATCCCGAGACCATGCGCGAGGTGCCGCGCGACGGCGAGACCATCGGCGAAGTCATGTTCCGCGGCAACATCGTGATGAAGGGCTACCTGAAAAACGAGAAGGCGACGCAGGAAGCCTTCGCCGGCGGCTGGTTTCACACCGGCGATCTCGGCGTGCTCGACGAGCACGGCTACGTCATCATCAAGGATCGCTCCAAGGACATCATCATCTCCGGCGGCGAGAACGTCTCTTCGGTCGAGGTCGAGGACATCCTCTACAAGCACCCGGCCGTGCTATTCGCGGCTGTTGTCGCCAAGCCGGACCCGAAATGGGGCGAAGTGCCCTGCGCCTTCATCGAGCTGAAGGACGGCGCCAAGGCGACCGAGGCCGAGATTATCTCCTATTGCCGCGAGCACATGTCGGGTTTCAAGACGCCGAAATCAGTGGTGTTCGGCGTGATCCCGAAGACCTCAACCGGCAAGATCCAGAAATTCCTGCTGCGCAACGAGGTCGGCTCGGCGAAGGCGATCTCGGCCTGAGCTTTCAGCTCGCCCGATCAAGCGTCAGGCGCATGCCGTCATAGGCCGGGATCACGCCGGCCTGCAGGCTCTGCCGCAGCACCTCATAGTCGAGGTCGGAATGCAGGTTGGTGAGGACCGCCTGCTTCGGCTTGAAGCGATCGATCCATGACAGCGCATCGGCCAAGCTGAAATGGCTCGGATGAGGTGCATAGCGCAAGGCATCGACGATCCAGAGGTCGAGGCCTTCGAGTACCGGCCAGCTCTCCTTGGGGATGTCGTGCAGATCGGGCGTGTAGGCGGCGTCGCCAATGCGGTAGCCGAGCGCCGGAATCCGGCCGTGCTGCACCAGGAAGGCCTCGAGCTTCAGCGGGCCGCCCCTCCCTTGCACCGTATGGCTCTCGCCGGCCTCGATCGAATGCCGGGTCAGGATCGGCGGATAGTCGCTGCCTTCCGGCGAGATGAAGCAATAGGAGAACCGCGCCATGATGTCCTTGGCGGTCGACTGGTTGAAGTAGACCGGGATGCGGCGGCGCTGATGCAGCACCACCGAGCGCAAATCGTCGATGCCGTGGGTCTGGTCGGCATGCTCATGGGTCAGGAACACGGCGTCGATATGTTCGACATTGCCGTCGATCAGCTGCTCGCGCAGGTCGGGCGAGGTATCGATCACGACCCGCGTGGTGCCGTGCTCCATAGTGCGCTCGGCCATGATCGAGCAGCGGCGGCGGCGATTCCTGGGATTGTTGGGATCGCACGCGCCCCAGCCGAGCGCCGGGCGCGGCACGCCGGCGGAAGAGCCGCAGCCCAAAATTGTCAGTGTCAGCGTCATGCAGCAACCTTCGGCGCCGGCACCTTGGAGAACAGCCGGAAGAAGTTTTCAGTGGTCTGCCGCGAGATCTCCTCCAGCGAAACGCCGCGGGTTTCGGCGAGCACCTTGGCGACCTCGACGACATAGGACGGCTCGTTGCGCTTGCCGCGGAATTTTCCGGGCGCAAGATACGGCGCGTCGGTCTCGACCATGATGCGGTCGGCCGGCAGCTCGGCCGCCAGCGCGCGCAGGGTGTCCGACTTTTTGAAGGTCAGGATGCCCGTAAACGAGATCGACAGCCCGAGCGCAATCGCCTTCATCGCGAGCTCGCGGCCGCCGGTGTAGCAGTGCAGCACGGCCTTGAACGGCCCCTTCGCGACCTCCTCCTCCAGGATGCGGCCGCAATCCTCGTCGGCCTCCCTGGTATGGATGACGAGCGGCAGACCGGTTACGCGCGCTGCGGCGATGTGCGCACGAAAGCCGCGCGCCTGCGCCTCGCGCGAACCATGCTCGTAGAAATAGTCGAGCCCCGCCTCGCCGAGCGCGACCACCTTCGGATGCTTCGTCAGCTCGATCAGTTCGCTCGAGGGAATGCCATCCTCTTCATCGGCGTGATGCGGATGGGTGCCGACCGAACAGTAGACGTCGGGAAAGCGCTCCGTGATCGCAAGCAGGCCGCCGAGCCGCTTCACCCGGGTCGAGATCGTGACGATGCGGCCGATGCCGGCGGCTTCGGCGCGTCCGACGATCCCGTCGAGATCGTCGGCGAAATCAGGGAAATCGAGATGGCAGTGACTGTCGACCAGCATGAATTTCGAACCGCTCACTCGGTCTTCGGTTCCACATAGCGTGGGAACACGCCGACCGGCGCCGGCAGAACCGTCCTGGGCCTGATCCGCTCGGCAATCGCCGCAAAGCTGCGCGCGTCCGCGGGGACGCCGAGGCTATCGAGCATCTTGGCACAGGATTCGGGCATCACGGCCTGCGCCATGATCGCGATCTGCCGCACGACTTCGGCGGTGACATAGAGCACCGTCTTCTGGCGCGCAGGATCGGTCTTCGCCAGCGCCCACGGCGCCTCGCCCGCAAAGTAGCGGTTGGCCTCGGCGACCACGGCCCAGACCGTGTTGAGCCATTGATGGATCTGCTGCGTCGCCATCGCGGTCCGCGACGTCTCCAGCATGGCGTCGGCCTGCGCCAGGATCGACTTGTCGCTCTCGCTGAACTCGCCGGGCTCCGGCAGCACGCCGCCAAGCTGCTTTGCGATCATCGACAACGAGCGCTGCGCGAGATTGCCGAAATCATTGGCGAGGTCGGCATTGATGCGCGCGACGATCGCCTCGTGGTTGTAGTTGCCGTCCTGGCCGAACGGCACCTCGCGCAGGAAGAAGTAGCGCACCTGGTCAACGCCGTACTGGTTCGCCAGATTGAAGGGATCGACCACGTTGCCGACCGACTTCGACATCTTCTCGCCCCTGTTGAACAGGAAGCCGTGCGCATAGACCCGCTTCTGCAAGGGGATGCCGGCCGACATCAGGAAGGCCGGCCAGTACACCGCGTGGAAGCGGATGATGTCCTTGCCGATGATGTGAACGTCGGCCGGCCAGTAGCGCCAGCGCTCATCACTCTCGTCGGGATAGCCGACGCCGGTGATGTAGTTGGTCAGCGCGTCGACCCAGACATACATCACATGCTCGGGATCCTCGGGGACCTTGACGCCCCAGTCGAACGTGGTGCGCGAGATCGAGAGGTCCTTCAGCCCGCCCCGCACGAAGCTCATCACTTCGTTACGGCGGGAATCCGGGCCAATGAAATCGGGCTGGCTCTCATAAAGGTGCAAGAGCTTGTCCTGGTAGGCCGAGAGCTTGAAGAAGTAGCTCTTCTCCTCGACCCATTCGACCGGCGTGCCCTGCGGGCCGCGGCGGACGTTGTCTTCACCGACAGTGGTTTCATCCGCGGCGTAATAGGCCTCATCGCGCACCGAATACCAGCCGGCATAGGCGTCGATATAGATGTCGCCATTGTCCTGCATGCGGCGCCAGATTTCCTGTACCGACTTGTGGTGAGCAGGTTCAGATGTGCGGATGAAGCGGTCGAACGAGACATTGAGCCGCTCGTCCATCTCCTTGAAACGCGCGGCGTTGCGGGTCGCGAGATCGAACGGCGTCATCCCCTCGCCCTGCGCGGTCTGGATCATCTTCTGTCCGTGCTCGTCGGTGCCGGTCAGGAAGAACACGTCCTTGCCGTCGAGCCGCTGGAAGCGCGCCAGTGCATCAGTCGCGATCGCCTCATAGGCGTGGCCGATATGCGGCTGGCCGTTCGGATAGGCGATCGCGGTCGTGATGTAGAAAGCGTTGCCGCGGTCCGCGGCGGGTGCCGAGACGGATGCAGGCGCCGGAGCCGCAGCCGGTTTGGGTTGCTTCGGCGCACGAACCGTTGCCGCTTTCGGGGCCTTCTCGGCAGCCGGGGGCTTCGGAGGAGCTGGCTTCTTTGCAGCCGGTGCCACGGCCGCTGCGGCCGCCTTTTTCGGCGGAGCCTTAGCGGCCTTCGCGGCAGCCCTCTTGGTTGTCTTTTTCGCGGCTTTCTTGACGGTCTTTTTAGCGGCCTTCTTCGTCGCCGACTTCTTGGCTCCCGTCTTGGCCTTGACCGCCTTCTTCACCTTCTTGGTAACGCGCCCACCCTTCTTGGCGGCACTCGACTTCGCGGTGGCTTTGCTGGACGCGCGAGCGGGCGATGCTTTCTTCGTCTTCTTGGCCTTCTTCGACGATTTCTTGTTAGCGGTCGCCACCACGGAATCCTTTGCAGATCGAAACGAGATTGTCGGGAGTGTTGTCAGACAGATGTGTTTTCAGACGAGTGTGTTGTCAGACAGGTGTGTCTTCAGACGGGTGTCTATCGGGTCGCTTCCGCGAGCATCGAAAACACCGAGAAAACCAGCGGCTTGCGCTCCAGATTGTAGGCTTCGGTATCGCGTGCGGCGCGGACGACCTTTTCCCATACCTCCGCCAGCCGTGCAAGGCGCGGCAGATTGGCATTGGTATCGCCACTGCGCATGCGCTCGCTCATCCAGCGATCGATGCCGTCGATGAAAGCGGCGAGCGCGACGCGGTCGCTGGTGCCGAGCGCGTCACCCAGCGCATGCAGCTCGCGCGGATCGACGCTCGGCAGCGTCGCGAGCAGCGCAGCCGTGCGCTGCTGTAGCTTGAGCGCGTCGCCGCCGAGCAGCGCCAGCGCCCGCCCGACGCTGCCCTCGGAGGCGGCCGCGGCTTCAGCCAGCGCAGGATCGTCGGCGGCCATGTCGGTTGCGGCCGAGGCCGCGCGCACCACGTCGCCCGTCTCCAGCGGCCGCAGCAGCAATTTGCGGCAGCGGGACAGGATGGTCGGCAGCACCCGGGACGGCGCGTGGCTCACTAGGAGGAACAGCGACTGCTGCGGCGGCTCCTCGAGGATCTTCAGCAGCGCGTTCGCGGCGTTGGGATTGAGCTCGTCGACGGTGTCGACGATGCAGACACGCCAGCCATCGACTGCGGCGGTCGAGCCGAAGAACGAGATCGTCTCCCGCGTCTCGTCGACGGTGATCACGGTTCGCATCACGCCGCGGTCATTGAGGCCCCGCTCCAGCACCAGCAGCCCGCCATGTGCGCCAGCCGTGATCTGGCGCGCCACCGGATCGGCGGGATCAACCCGCAACGTCGGCGCCGCCTGAACCTGGGATGACTTCGGATTGCGGAACGCGAGCACGAACCGCGCCATGCGGTAGGCCAGCGTCGCCTTGCCGATGCCTTGCGCGCCGCCGATCAGCCAGGCATGCGGAATTCGTCCGCTGCGATAGGCATCGAGCAAGGCGGTCTCCGCCTCGCGATGCCCGAACAGATCGGGCGTTGCGCGCGGATGCCGGGCCGCAATCTCCTGTTCGACCTTGCGCGCGCTCATGCGGGACTGTCCGCCGTGAACGTCGAGCGCAAATGTTCGCGCAGCGCGGCCCATATCCTGCCCGCGACCGTATCAGGGTCGGCCGTGGCATCGATCAGAACGCAGCGTTGCGGGTCTTCGGCCGCGATCCTTTGGTACGCTTCGCGCAAATCCTGATGGAACTTGATGCCCTCGGCCTCGAAGCGATCGGCCGTGGCATCGCCGCGGCGCGCGGCGGCGCGTTGCAGCCCGACCTCGACCGGCACGTCGAGGATGAAGGTCAAATCGGGCTTCAGATCGCCGATGGTGACGCGCTGCATGGCGTTGACGAGGCCGGGCAGCACCTGCCCGAGCTGGCCCTGATAGGCGCGCGTGGAATCGAAGAAGCGATCGCACAATACCCAGATGCCGTGATTGAGCGCCGGCAGGATCACGGTGCGGACATGATCGTCGCGGGCGGCGGCAAACAGCAGCGTTTCGGCGTCCGGTCCGAGCAGCTTGCCCATCCCCGACAGGACGAGATGGCGGATGATCTCCGCTCCCGGCGAGCCGCCGGGCTCGCGGGTCACGATCGCGCGCAGCTTGGCGGCATCGAGGCGTTCGGCGAGCTTGCGGATCTGGGTGGATTTGCCCGACCCCTCGCCGCCCTCAAAGGTGATGAAGCGACCGCGCAAGCTCGGCCGTTCGGCTGCTGCTTCCGTCATGTCAGAGCTTCTCGACGCCGGCGCGGAACATGCCGATGACGAGCTCCTGGGCGCCGTCGAGCGCGCGGCGCATCGTCGATCCGGTGCCGACGGCCTCCGCCGCGAACACCGGCGTCTCCATCGCGACATTGCCGCCGCGCCAGACCCGGACGACGCCGATCTTCTGGCCGGCCGCGATCGGCGCCTTGACCGGACCGTTATAGACGACGCGCGCGAGCAGCTTGTCGTTCCCGTTCTTCGACACCATCACCTTGATCGGATCGGGGCTGACGAGCTTGACCGAGCGGCTCTCGCCGCCGAACACCCGGGCATAGCCGACCGGCTGGTTGGCCGCGATCAGGACCCGGGTCTCGAAGCTGCGGAACCCCCATTCCAGCATCTTCTTGGCTTCGGTCGCGCGGTCCTCCGAATCCTCGAGGCCATTGACCACGACGATCAGCCTTGTGTCGTTCTGCACGGCCGAGCCGACCATGCCGTAGCCGCCTTCCTTGGTGTAGCCGGTCTTCAATCCGTCGGCGCCTGGCAAGGCGTTGAGCAGCGGATTGCGGTTCTGCTGGCGGATCTTGTTCCAGGTGAATTCCTTCTCGCCAAACAGCTTGTAGCGGTCCGGGTGGGTCAGGATGATGTGCCGCGCCAGCAGCGCGAGTTCCCGCACCGTCATTTTGTTGGCGGGATCGGGCAGCCCGTTGGAATTGCCGAAGGTCGACTTCGTCATGCCGAGCTCGCGGGCACGCTTGGTCATGAAGTCGGTCGCGAATGTATGCTCGTTGCCGGCAATGCCTTCGGCGAGCGCGATGCAGGCGTCGTTGCCGCTCGGGATGATCGCGCCATGCAGGAGATCGTCGACCGAGACCTTGCTGTTGATTGCCGCGAACATCGTCGAGGTCCCGGACGGCGCGCCGCCCCGTCGCCAGGCATTTTCGCTGATCCGGTACTCGTCTGACAGTTTGATGTCGCCCTTCTTGATGGCGTCGAACACCACCTCGGCCGTCATCAGCTTCATCATGCTGGAGGGCGCGCGCAGCTCGTCGGCGTTCTTCTCGAACAGCACGCTGCCCGAGGAGGCCTCAACCAGGATCGCGGTCGGCGCATCGCCGTCGAACCCGCCCTCGTCCTTCTTGGCGCCCTGGACACTGTTGTTGGCGGCGTAGACCACCCCGCCGCAGCCGATCGCCAGCGCAACCAGAGCCGCGACCAGCCCACGCCAGCCGCAAGCTAGGAACGTGCTGGGAACTGCGGTTGGGGCTGCCATCGGCGATGTCCTGAAAGGCTGCGTTCTAACAGGTGGAAGTATCGCAAACAACTGAGGTTTCTGCGCTGTGCACCGCCGGTTGGATTGCCGGCTGTACCGAACATCCGTATCCTTCGAACTAGCTCACGACACCAGAACCGGCAAACAAGGCGGAAACGCGATGTCACCCTCCCGCACCATCTCCGCCAACGGCATCGACATGTTCGTGCGCGAGGCCGGGCAAGGCCCGCTGGTCGTGCTCTGTCATGGCTGGCCGGAACTGTCCTATTCATGGCGGCACCAGATCGCAGCCCTCGCCGCGGCCGGCTTTCGGGTCGCAGCCCCTGACATGCGCGGCTTCGGCCGCACCAGCGCACCGGCCGACATTGGCGCCTACACGATCTTCGATACCGTCGGCGACATGGTCGCGCTGGTGGCCGCGCTGGGCGAGAAGCAGGCGATGATCGTCGGCCACGACTGGGGGGCGCCGGTGGCCTGGCACGCGGCCCTGTTCCGACCGGATATCTTCACCAAGGTCGCCGGCCTCAGCGTGCCGCCGCCGTTCCGCGGGCGTGGTCGTCCGCTCGAGACCCTGCGCGAGAGCGGCATCACCAATTTCTACTGGCAGTATTTCCAGCCGCCCGGCGTAGCGGAGGCCGAGTTCGAGCGCGACATCGCCCACACCATGAGGCTGGTGCTGGGGCGCGGTGTCTCCGATCCGAGCTCGATGTTCGTCGATGAGGCCAAGGGCTTTCTCGGCAAGCTGCCGACCGGAATGCCGCTGCCGGCCTGGCTGACCGAGGCCGACATCGCCGAATTCGCCGAGGGCTACCGGCAGTCCGGCTTCCGCGGCGGCCTCAACTGGTATCGCAATCTCGACCGCAACTGGGAGCTGACCGCGCCCTGGCAGGATGCGCAGATCCATCAGCCGTCGCTGTTCATTGCCGGTTCGAATGATTCGGTGATTACCGGGCTGATCGGCGCCAAGCGGGTTGCCGACATGGAGCGTGTGCTGCCGAACCTGCGGCAGAAGCTGATCATCGAGGGCGCCGGCCACTGGATCCAGCAGGAGCGCCCTGACGAGGTCAATTCGGCGCTGATCGCATTTCTGAAATAATCAGGCCAAGGACTTGATTCACAACACTTTGATTCAGTAGAGCCCGCGTCCGCTCAGGACTTCGGCCGGTCCGCGCGCGTCGATCGGCACATAGGCTGCCGCCGGGCTTGGGGTCGCGGCATAGCGCGCGTCACCCTCGTAGGAGACCTCGCGCGGATTGTTCAGGGCGCGGCGGTGCGACCGGCTCGAGGCCGACATTTCAGAGGTGGCGTTCACCGAGGCATAGTCGGCCTGGGTGTTGCCGAGGCTGTACGGCCGCCCCTCTGGCACCGGGACATCGCCGCGGATACGGCCTGCCGAGGACGTCATTTCCGGCACGAACGGCCGTGCCGAGGCGACCCGCACCATGGACGGTGACGGCGCCGGCGTACCGGTCCGCAAGGTCGCCATCAGCTGGCGGTCGTCGGACCCTTCGAGCGGCGCCCGGCCGACATATTCGACGCGGACGCGGGCGACGCCATTGCCTTTGAATTCAAGCAGTTCGGCGGCTTTGTTCGAGACGTCTATGAGGCGGTTGCCGTGGTACGGCCCGCGGTCGTTGACGCGAACGACGAGCGATTTGCCGTTGCTCAGATTGGTGACGCGCGCATAGCTCGGCATCGGCAAGGTCGGATGGGCTGCCGTGAGCGAGCCCATGTCGAACACTTCGCCATTGGCGGTCAGGCGGCCATGGAAATCGTCGCCGTACCAGGACGCCATGCCCTCGGCGCGGTAGTTCTCGTTCTCCTCCGGCACATAGGTGCGGCCGGCCACGACATAGGGCTTGCCGACACGGTAGGTGCCGCCGCCCTTCGGCACGGGATCGCCGAGCGCGACGACGCGCGGGCTCGACGACACGCCGTATTTGGGATCGACGCGGCTCGCGAACTGGTTCGAGGAGGCGCAATTGGCGAGGACGAGGCACGTCGCCACCGCAACGGCGCCGCGCGCCGTCCGGATCATCGAATCTGGCCGTCTAGTCCCCATCTGCCCCAAGTACCATTCTGCCGGACCGGCGCCTACTCCGAGGCGTCGGGATCGTTTTCGTCACGATGCGGCCCACCTCCGCACCAGCGCTTGACGATATCGCAACCGGAACACGGCGGAAATGCGGTGAGCCGCAAGGCTATGGCACCTTGGTAAATTGCCTGTTGCGCCTCCTCAGTTGTTCTACGGAGCCTGCGCCGTCCAAAACGCCCTCGCCTGTCCCGCGATCAGACACACTGTTGCAGCAAATCATCAGTTGGGGGGCATCTTCGATTCCAACAATTGAATCTTTTTGACTGTGCAAGCCTGCAATCGTTTTCTCCCGAGCGTGGGGCGCAAAGGAAGTTTGCGATGATCGAGACGGTTACAGCGGTGATGGGCCTGGTGAGTGCGGCGATCTTCTTGGCGCATGCCGTGGAAGGCTATCGGTACCGGGCCTGACGGTCCGTTGAACGGCGGAAAGACGCGTCACCCTTTCCTGGAGCGAATGTTCGGAAAGCTTTAATCAATTCGGATGAGCATCACATCAAGGCAGGTGTATCATGCGTAATCACGATTTGGTCTCCGACGGGTTTCTGACCCTGACCGCAGCAAGCCTTGTGCTGCTGTGCTCGAGCCTGCTGGCCTTCGCTTTCGGCTGACCCATTGGACGCCGCGGGCGGAGGAGTACGAGAGGGAACATCCGCCCTCCTCATCAGCACGGATGGCCGCCTTCTGATGCAGCGGCGCGACGACCTTCCCCACATCTCCGATCCGGGAAAGATCAGCCTTTTCGGCGGACGCCGGGAAGGCACCGAGACCTTCCTGGAATGCGTGGCACGCGAAGTCCACGAGGAGATCGGCTATTACCTGCCGCCCGAGCGTTTTGAGCTCATCGGCCGGTATTCCGGACCGGATTATTCAACGCCAGACCGCAGCCTTCGCGGCGAGGTGTTTCTCGCGCGGGACGTGCCCGCCGACAGGCTGACCGTCACCGAAGGCCGCCTCGTGATCGTCGCCATCGACGAACTCGAACGTCTCAGCGGCACGCTGGCGGCCCCCGCGGAGTATGCGCTGGCGATCTTCCTGAAACGCGAACCGATTACCTGAGGGCTGAAACCAGTTCGCGGACGCGGTTATCGATCATGGCCAGCGCAACCGGGGGAAGCGCAACGTCGATATCGTCGACATGCCAGTACGTCACCCTGCCGGCAGCCTCGGGGAACCGGCGCTCAATGAGCGGACGATGCTCCGCCTCCTTGAGCGCGATCACCAGGTCCGCATCGCCAAAGTCAGCCAGCGAACATGGCTGCGGATAGCGTGCCGCGCCCTCCGGTATGATGCCCGTTGCGCGGAGACGCTCGTCAGCAAAGCCTGACATCGGCCCGACATTGTCGGGCGATCCGCGTTCGGCCGCGCCTCTGGAGAATGCGCGCCACACCAGCCGTTCGGCGCTTGCAAGGTGATTGAACAGCTCCTCGGCGTATCGACTGCGATAGTAGTTGCCGGTGCAAAGGAAGAGGACGCGCTTCATGAGCATCATGATGGCCAAGCCGGGCGCTCGCGGTCAACGCCGTTGCGTGCATGCCGCAATGAGCCGCAGCCCGGGTTTCGTGACGCCGGCAGAATGGTGTTTGCCAGCATGCCGGCCATTTCGGCCACACTTGGGCATTCTATCCCTCCCCACGACGCGCAGTCGGCCGCGGCACCCAGCCTAATCCCTACCCCGTGAAACCATTTTAACCGGCCCGCGAAACCGGCCTGAAACATTTGGTCGGTAAACCGTCCGCAAAAGATAAGGGGAAGTGTCATGATCGAAGCCACAGTCATCGGGCTGCTGCTTTTGAGCGCGGCTATCTTTAGCGCCCACGTCTACGACGCCATCCACACCCATTGAAGACGGATGTCGTCGGCCTCTCATGTTTCCGTCTGAAACATGAACACCGCGCTGGCTGATCTTCGCCTGCGGATCATTCCGGCCGACAGGTCGTTCAGGTCACAAACACCCTACGCGCGATCGGGCGCGGCAGCGACCTGACCGGTACGCATTTTGGGCGGCGCGTCCACCGAACGAATGATCGAACCTCGCTTGCCGGCGACCGTGCAAGTGAACCGCGGATCCCTGGTGCGGGCCACAATCTACGACAACTGGCGCACGGGGCTGTTTCTGGCGCAAGACGTCGGTCAAGCCGGATTTTCCAACCGCCAGGATTGCGACTGGAGTGGTCGAGCTAACCGCATTGGAGTGGCATGAACTGTGCAACTGATTGGCTGCCGGGAATTTCAGTGTCCCGGTTCGGGAATAAGCGGTCACCTGGTGTGTATACTTAGGACCGGCGGACCGCCATTTGGGAGGTATCGTTGCATTACACAGCACATCAACAAGCCAGGTTCCTCGTTCGGCGAGGAAGCGCTGACTGGATGGTTTATGATCGGGAACTCAAGGGGCCGGCGCAGCTCAAAAAAAATGGCCCATTCGCCGAGAAGCTAACGAAGGAGCAGGCCGAATACGTCAAGCAGACGCTGACGGAATCCCTCATTGCGCAGGTATCCCGACCCAATCCAGAGCGCGTACCATGACGTCGCGCTACGCTGGCCCCGTTCTGCTCGACGATCTGGCTCGTTTACGTGAGTTGGCAGCGCATTGTGAAAGGCGCGCTTCGGAAGCGCGGCATGCCGACGATCGCATCGCATGGCTTGCGTTGGCCAGAGATTGGCTAGCGCTCGCGCAGTCCAACTCAATCGCAGACTGCACGCTCAGCGATAGCCGCGCTGCATCCGATTTACTGCAACGATAAGACTGGGCTGTTCAAGTACCTCAACCAGTCGCGTCAAGGATCAGCCGTTCATTGGTGCGCGGCCGAGGTTCGAGATACTCTTCAAGGATTTCCTGGGCGGCGCTTACGGCCTGCAGAGCGATGTCTTCATCCGACATTCTCGAGTCTCCAAGATTAACTCGGTTAATCATTCTGGGGGCGGATAGTTCCCTGTTGAAATTGCGATCACCGATCCCAACGAGCCTGGATACGATCCGAATATTCGAGGAGAAAATTCGAGAAGCAGTGGTACGGCGAGCCCCAGCTCAGGGGGCGAGCTGGGGCTAACGGCGACACCGGAGGCTGTAGCGGCCAACCTCCGACCATGACGTTACGACTCTTTCTAATTTCATCCATCAGGATTCGCTGTTGCTGCAGCGCGCTACCACCTTTGCGCCACGGGCCAGACTATCGCGCCGCTGGTTGGGGCTAGTTCAGAATGGCAATTGCCACGAGCATTTGCAGATTTACTGTATCCCTAGTCGTGCGGATTGGCCGACATCCACACCACACCCCGACCATCGCGCGATAAGGGATCGCCGCTCCGGGCCACGGAGCGACGGTCCCGCCCACTTCACCAAACAAGATGGAGAGGGAATTCCGGATCGAGGTTTGTCAATTGCGCGGCTTCAATCATTTGCCAACCGAACAGCCAATTTTTCAGATCGGCGATCGGGTCCACCTGAGCGAACTCGGCGCTAGTCGAATGAAGAGAGCCCTCTATACGACCGGATCGGTCGTTGGCGCGGGCAAAGCAAGCAAATTAGCTGTTCGCGTGCTCTTTGACGGCATGAAAACGCCGGTCAGCCTTCATCAAAGCTATCTTGAGCTCGACATCGGAAAACCGTGAAAATTCACCGCAGGTTCCCCTGCTCTCTCCTCATTGGCACGTGCAGAGAAGCTGCCCGACATGGACTGGTCCTACTATCTCCTGGTCCTTGCTGTTGTCCTGAGCCTCGTTGCCATTGGCCTGCATGGTAGCCTCTACAGGAGGGATACGCGGAAGGATGACTGATCGATGAGCGCATCGAGCGGCTGGACCTAAAGCGCCCAAAGAAGGACGATTAGCCCACCCCGTACGCGCTCGGGTACAGCGCGTTGACGTTTGAGCGCTTGCTGCATAGAAAGCGACGACCGTTGGGTAGCAAGCTGGTAGCACAGTTCTAGATCTGTGCTGCCGACACCGACAAAAAGCCTAACGATTTCAAGTTTTGGAAGGGTGGCCGAGTGGTTTAAGGCACCGGTCTTGAAAACCGGCGTGCCCGCAAGGGTACCGTGGGTTCGAATCCCACCCCTTCCGCCACCTGCTAATCCATCAGTGTCTATACGCGTCTATCCCTGACACCTAAGCCATTGCGCTGTAACGAAAATATTCATTTTCGTGCCGCCCAATATCTACGCGTGTCAACCGGAATCCACGTTTCCAACGTGGGGTGAGACGTGGGTTTAGGCGGACACTTTTGGAGATGGACAGATGGGGATTTTGACAGCAGTACGCGTGAAGCATGCGAAGCCTGGCGAGAAACTTGCCGATGGCGACGGGTTACGACTCGACGTCGACAAGAACGGCAACGCAAGTTGGGTCTTTCGATTCACGTCACCGGTCACCGGCAAAGAGCGATTCATGGGCCTTGGTCCCATGCGTGACGTAGGATTGGCACAGGCACGCGAGGCGGCCGGCGCGGCGCGCGCGCTGATCCGGAGCAGCGTCGACCCGATCGAGCATCGGCTGACCGAGCGCGCCAAGGCGAAGGCGGAAGCCACCGGCACGATCACGTTTGAAGCCTATGCGAAGCAATACATCGCGGGCAAAGAGGCCGGATGGAAAAACGAAAAGCACCGGCAGCAATGGTCGAATAGCTTGCGTGACTACGCGTATCCGATCATCGGGCATATCGCCGTTCCGGAGGTCGATACCGAATCGGTGCTGAAAGTGCTCCGTCCCATTTGGAGCGTGAAGAAGGAGACCGCCCGTCGCGTCCGCGGCCGAATCGAAGCGATCCTGAACGCGGCAAAGGCCGAAGGGCTCCGAACCGGCGAGAATCCAGCCCTGTGGCGCGGGCATCTTGACCAGGTGCTTGCTCGGCGCCGCAAGTCGGAAGTGAAGCACCATCCCGCCCTACCCTACGAGGAAATGCCGCAGTTTTGGCGCTCGCTGGCAACTGACACAAGCGACGGCGCGCGCATGCTTCGCTGGATCATTCTAACGGCTTGCCGGTTCAACGAAGCCGACGAGATGGACGTGGCCAGGGAGGTGAAAGGCGACCTTTGGACGATCCCGGCCGCTCGCATGAAAGCAGAGCGTGAGCATAAGGTACCGTTGACGGACTTGGCCTTGGCGCAGCTTCCTTTCCGTCCCGTCAGTGACGTCACGCTATCGAACTGCATCACCCGCCATACGAACTCGGAGGCGACGACTCACGGCATGCGGAGCACGTTCCGTGATTGGGCCGGCGACTGCACCAGCTTTCCGCGTGAGATTGCCGAAATGGCCCTCGCGCACGCGGTCGATGACGAAACCGAAGCGGCCTATCGCCGATCGACGGCCCTGGCAAAGCGTCGCGAACTGATGACGACATGGGCCAACCATTGCAGCAGCGCGATTGGCGGCTGACGCGGCCACCTGATCGGTTGTACATTGCGTAACTTCTATAGCGCGAAATAGATGCACGTGGACTCGCGGTGATCGCAGCTTGCGGCAGAATTTGAACCGGACCCTTCGGAGGACCGGTGTCGTGAGTCCCCTCACTAATCTTTTAACCCGCGAATGCATCGCTTCCGCGCTCGCTTCGCTATGCCTTTAGGGGTTTAGAAATGGACGAGTCTTTTACGATCAAAGAGTTCTGCGCCGCCGAGAGAATATCCAGGGCATTTTTCTACAAGCTGCAAGCGCAGGGCAAAGCGCCGCGAACATATCCGATCGGCAGCAATCGCCGCATCAGCCGCGACGCCTACATTGCTTGGCGAGCCGCCCGCGAAACCGAAGCCGCCTAAAACAATAACCCCGACCGCGAAATCCGCGACCGGGGCCAGAATGCGTTAGACCGTCTCGACAAGAGGTTTAATAACGCAACTGGTCTGCAAGGTCAAGCGCTTTCTCGGTCGGGGGGATCATACAGCCGCTCAGCGGCACATGGCCCTTACACATGAGTACCGACGATGACTATCCCAATGCATTCTCTTACGACACCTTCGACGAATGCGCAGAGAATGCGGAAAAAATCTGGATACTGAAAAACGCCATTGCGCTCGGGGAGGATTCAACATGGTTCGGTCCGCCCGGTTGTGGCAAATCCGCATTGCTGTTGGACATGGCATTCCACATCGCCAATCGACGTTACCACTGGCAGTGGCATGAGTTCATGTACAATGAAGAGGACCCATCCCGTGAACCGCGCGCCACCGTCTATTTTGCATCGGAGCGCGCGAATCTGACGCACAACCGCATGGGGGCTTATAAGACGCGCTACAATCCTGTCCCTCTGCCGATCGCTGTCGTCTCCGAAACAATCAACCTTCTCGATCCAGCCTGTGCAGATCAGGTCGTGAACACCGTTCTCAAGTTTGAGGGTTACACCGGGTGCCGCGTCGGCCTCATAATCATTGACACTTTCGCGAAGGCAATCGCCGCGGGTAATGGTGACGAAGACAAAGCCCTTCATCAAAACATGGCCGCTACCACCCTAAAGCGAATTCACGACCGTATTGATGTTCATATTGCAACAATCGGCCACACCGGCAAAAACGCCGCTGCTGGCGAACGCGGCAGCAATGCCAGGCTAGGACATGTCGACCTCGCGGTTCAAGTAGCCGAAAAAGGCAAGGTGCGGACTGCCACGGTGGTCAAGGCTAACGACCAGCCCGAGGGTCTGATTGCCGCATTCCAAATGGAAGAAGTGACTGTTCGCCGCAAGTGGGAGGACGGTACCGATCGAGAGCCGTACACCACATCCATCCTTGCACCCTACGATCCTGACATATTCAAGCGCGAAGCCCGTCCAGCCGTTTCAAAGCCAACCACTGGCAAGCAGGCGCGGGCACTCGACGCGCTCACACGGGCGATTGCCGAGCGTGGCCAGGATGGCGCCGTGCATCTGGAATTTTGGAAAGAGGAATTGACCAGGGACGGTTTGATCAAACGGAACGACTCTAACCCACGCGCCACTTTCAGCAGAATTCGGAAGAGCGTCCAACATTTAATTGAAGAACCGGACGACGGACAAGTTCGACTCAAACCTGAACCTGGTCAAATACCCTCATGTCCCGTGCCTGCGTAGCATCGTGTAGCAGCAACCCCCTTAGGGGGTTTTGCTACGCTACGCTACAGGTCGAGGATGTAGCATTGCTACACCGATGCTACGCTTTGCTACACGCTACAAGGCAATTTCAACGCCTTAGCGAGGGAGCGACGAAAACACGGATCGACCACGGAAAAGTATGTGTCGGTGAGCTTCGCACGGTCAAGTCCCGGGATAATTGAAGTTCAAATAGGAGTTGAGTGATGGGACGGCTGAGGATGTGTCGGGAGATGCTCGGCGTCGCCGGCATCGACAAGATCTCGCCGCACTACGCGCGCGAAGCCTTGCTCATTGCCAATAGTATGTAGGCGAAATCATTTCCCAAAGGCTAGACAGGGCTGCGAAGACGGCTAAAGCGGGCAATGAAATGGCGAGCCAGCCCAGGACCAATCCCACAATGAAGGACCAGGTAAGACCAAATGTTACTGCTACAACGTTCCCATGCTTCCCCGAAAGTCGTCGATCTTGCATCGACCGCCAGTATTCCTTGGGAGCGACGACCGGCGAAGATATGATTTTGATCCATCCTCTGAGAATTCGCATCGCGTGGTTCGACTGACCTGGGGGACGCGCCGGCGCTTTAAGAAGCAGCCAGATGACGAATGCCGCTCCTATCATCAGCTCAATGCGAATCCCGTGAAAGACTGCGCCCCGGCATAAACCGCCCAGACGGCGGCTACACCAATCGTCCCCACTACGAGAATGACGACGACCCATACGGCACTGGCCAATAGCCAGGGCAGCAGGGCTAGCATCAAAACAGCGAGAAGAATGCCGCCAGCTATCGTGAACATGATGCGCCCCTCGCCTTCGCTAGCCCAATCTTTCCAGGCACCTTCAGCTTTAACCCGAATACCTGACGAGCTAATGGTGGCACTATTGTCCGTGGTTTAATAGACATCATCCTGCTGGCCTGCTACGATGAAAGCAGGCGCTTTAGTCGCGAGAAATATTCGTCGGTTGCGGGTCGCGCGCGGGCTTTCTCAGGAAGTCTTAGCCGTCGATGCTGATGTTGATCGAACTTATGTCAGCCGCCTTGAACGCGGGCTCGAAAACCCGAGCGTGGCGGTGCTTGAGCGACTTGCCAAAGCGTTGTCCGCCAATATTGAAGAATTATTTAGAGTGCCAAAAGCCGGCGAAACGGTTCCTCAGCCGTTGAAGGGCGGCCGTCGGCCAAAAAGCTAGGCTGAGAGAATCGGATTTCCCGGCCAACACACCAAAGGCGGATACACTTTCCGCCGAGCGTTATTGATCCTACTTAGGAATTCGCTGATCTGTGTTTTTCATCCACGACGTGTTCCACGAGAGAGTGCGACCGGTGGAATACCGCTATGCGAGGCCATGGAGAGTGTCGGCGTCTCGTCGAGGGCGGAGTTAGGTCTTTGATTTCTGCTTCCTTTGCCCCGGCATTGTCTTGCCTTCCGCCTCATCAATTTGTCCGCCGACGAGTGCTCCTCATCCGCTTCGATTCCGCGGGCTTCCTCAATGAAGGCTTTGGATCGTTCGGGTCATACACCTGATCGAGACCATCCCAGCCACGCCCCAATGAAGTCGTTTGGAGCCACGGCCTCTCCTCGCTCAAATTTTTGGCGCAGCACCGGCGCGATCGAAGACCGGCATCTTTTCTTCGTCGCCAGGTAGCACCGCGGCGCGGGATTCGAACTCCCGGCCATCTCGGCCAAATAAGCCCCGCCCGTGAAGCCCAAAACCTGCCGATGCTCTGCAGTAGGCCGGCGTTGATCTCGCGCTCAATGGCGAACAGAACATCGACGCGCTTGACCGCCTCGGCCGCGATCGGCGCCTTGCTGAGCCGCGCGAGATCAAAGAACTTGCGCCTGCCGTGCGCCCAGCACGCGGCCTCGATGATCGGGCCGCCCTTGCGATTGGCCTCGTAGAGTCTGCCAAAGCCGGCGTAGGCGTCGGCCTGCATCAGTCCGGCATAGCCCGCCAGATGCTGCTCCGGATGCGCACCGCCACGATCGGGCGAGTAAAAGAACACGGCCGCCGGCGGATCTGGGCCGGCAAACGGACGGTCGTCGCGCACGTAGGTCCAGAGCCGGCCGGTCCGGGTCTTGCCCTTGGCCAGGACCGGCACCGTAGTGTCATCCGCGTGGATGCGCTCGGCTGCAAAGACGTGGCTCCGGATCGCATCTACCAAAGGCATCAGGGTTGCCGCGGAGGCACCTACCCAGTCCGCGAGCGTCGATACGTCGAGGTCGATGCCTTCACGCTGGTAGACGTCGCTCTGACGATTGAGCGGCAGGTGTAGGCCGTACTTGGCAAACAGAACATGGGCCAGCAGTTTGGGCCCTGCACGCCCGCGCGCAATCGGATGCGAGGGAGCCGGCGGCTGGGTGATCGCTTCGCAGGCCCGGCAGACGAGCTTCTCGCGCACGTGCTGGATCACCTTCCACTGGCGCGGAACGAGCTCCAGCGACTCGGTCACGTCTTCGCCGATCTTGCGCAATCGGCTGTCACCACAGCATGGGCAGATCGCAGGTGTCGGATAGACGATGCGCTCCCGTGGCAGATGCTCCGGCAGCGGCCGGCGGGCTGGCTTGCGGCGCTCGAACGATGGCACCGCAATCTTCTCGGCTGCCATCTGCGCCGTGGTCTCAGCTTGCGCGGCGTTCTCCTCCAGGTCGGCGAGCTGTAGCTCGAGCTGGTCCAGCAATGCGCCTCGCTCGGAGGACTGTCCGAACTGCTCGTGCCGGAGCTTCCTGATCGTGAGTTTGAGCTTCTCGATTAGCAAGGTCCCCGCCTGGGCCTCGGCTTCCGCGGCCAACCGGGCCGCTCGCTCGGCGCGCAGCATCGCCTGCAGCGTGGTCACATCGTCGGGAAGAGAATCATCAGCGCCCATCGCCGACCACAGAATCACAAGACGCGGTCTCTGTCCGAACCGCTGATCGTGCCACCGATTCAAATCCCAGCGATCAGCCGGCCGCCTGCGGTCGCCAGGTATGTTGCGGCATCCGCCAGTCGATGCCCTCCAGCAGGTAGCCAAGCTGGGCGGGGGTGATCGTCACCACGCCATCAGCCGACGACGGCCACAGGAAGCGGCCGCGCTCCAGCCGCTTGGCATAAAGCGACATGCCCAGTCCATCGTGCCAAAGGATCTTAATCAGCTTGCCGCTTTTGCCACGGAACACATAGAGGTCGCCGCCGTGCGGGTCTCGCGTGAACGCTTCCTGCACCAGCAAGGCCAGCGAGTTCATGCCGCGACGCATATCGGTGTGGCCGGTCGCAATCCACACCCGCACGCCCGACGCAATGGGGATCACCGTAAGCGTCCATCTGCCAGCACCGCCACGGCGGCCTTCAGCGTCGCCGCGTCGACCGGACCCGTGATCCGCATCCGAGCCCCGGCAGCAAACTCGATCTCGATCGACCCGCCGCTGTTGGCCGGCGCGACTGGACAAGGCGGCGGCCCAGATTCCGCGACCACCATCGCCGGTACGAAGCCAGGTTGACGGGCGGTATCCTTCGGCTCAGGCCGAAACGAGCGTCGCCATCGCAGCAGCAATGAGCGCGAAACGCCATACCGCCGCGCTGTTGCCGCGACTTGGCGCGGCGCCTGTAAGCTCTCCAGGACGATCTTGAGCTTCTCATCCTCGGACCAGCGCCGTCGCCGGCCCGTGTCCACCACTTCAAGCCGTTCGACTTGGGCACTGCGCCTATCACTGTCCATAAGGACAGTACTCAACAACTCGCCTCATTCGGCAAGGCGGCCTTCACCGGGCTCCACCGGAGGCGTACAGAGCAGTTCGGTGATTGGTCATTGCAATGCACTCCAACACAAACCGATCCAACGCCATCAAGCGTAAGGCCCTTACTGCAACTTCTTTTCGATCTCGAAGGTGAACTTGAGCTGCATCACAGGGCCCTTGTCGTCTCGGACCTCTATCGCCATGCGGTGGTTGTGTAAGGGCGGAGATGGATACACGGGGTCCCGGACCATATCCGCCACCGACTTAGCAGCCTCCATTTGCGCGGCCTGCATGCCGTTGAGTTCCAGGCCCTCCTCATCGGGGGCCAACTCCTCACCGTCGCGCAGATCAAAATAATAGCGCGTCATGCTTCGCCTCCCTGCGTTACTTGTCAAAGCAGGCAGGCAGAACACGTTCCTGACGCGAGGTTTAATGGCGCGTCGCGCTTTCCTTTGGAAATTCAAACGCGGCCGCCAACCCGTCCCGGAGGCAGGTTTTCCTAGGCCTTCATATAAACCACGCACCAGCCTTGCGGGGAAATAGTTCCATCCACGACTTTGCAGGCCGATGGTGGTTGGAACTGCTTGCAATTCTCGCAGCGCTGGTCGCCCTTCGGAGTGTCTTGGTACTTCACGTTTTTCTGCGGCGTCTTGGCCTGCGCGCGCGCCACACTTATCCCGGCAACTGATGCGCCAGCAACGCCCGCCGCGATAGTCAGAACTCGCCGCCGAGAAACACCTTGTTGCTCTGTCATGACATTTCATCCTGAAATGCGCATCTCACGGAAGCACGGCATTGAGACCGTGGACCGAGCCACGGACCAGCGCTTAATGGGTCACGCGGCCCAACGGAACAAGAGCAGCATTCGCCAGTTTTGTTCCTTATTTTTTTAGCATTCCTGCAATTTTAATGAACGGGACGCCTGTTGCCACGACGCGCACTAGCCCAGCGCCGTTTCGATTCGGACAACAAAAATAGTTCTGCCCGATAACGATGTTCACCAAAAACTAATCCAAATAGTAGCGTGGTTGGTCCCTCAGTAAGCGTTCAGGGAAACCGCTATGATAGCGTTGCTGGCCAAGCTGGAACGATTTGAAGGTCTCGCCACGGAGTGCGACTTGATCGCTGGCCGGGAGGCAGATGGAAGCAAGCGAGAACTCTACCTGCGCCTGGGGGCGCGCTACCGCCAGCTAGCCTGCGACATGCGTGGTATCATTGCGACCGTCGACGCCGCCGCATAACGGCGTTCAATTCCACGCTTGACCAATCTCTTGTTGAGCAAGCCATCACCACCGCGATTGCTTGCGGCTTCTCACCGCGCGCGATCGGCGCGATCATTCGCCGATGCCTCAGCGTCGATACACGAAATGGTCCGGCCGCTCCTTCCCGCCCGGCAGCCCCGCGGAATGGCTCGCTGACGGTCACGTCACTTGCAACATCCGCTGCCACGGTGGCTGCGATCGGATGGTGGATGTACGGCTGGACGCCCTACCGCAGGATCAGCCTTGGTCGCGCGTCGGCTGGCGTCTGGTCTGCAAGGTCTGCGGCGTGGCCGGCGCTGTGCATGTTACGCCTAACTGGCACGACATGGGGGGCCGCGTGCCATTTTCAGAAAACTGGAGATCGTGAGCCCGCCTGGCAAGGTTGGTTCCTCCTCAGGAACGGAACAAAATAAGGGATTGCCGCTTTTGCTATTTGGATTGTTTCTGGAGAGGATGCGAATGCGCTACTTCGATAAGCTTCGTAAGGGATCGCGGCTGCACCGCGCTACAATCGTCGATGATCGTACATTCTCGATCCAGCCCGCCGGCAATGGCTCGAACGAACTAGGTGCTTTCCAGCGCGTGGCTCAAGACACTGTCCACCACGAAGGCGAAGACGGATATCGGATACCGCTCAAAAATCTTACAGGCTCAATCTACGATCTCCTGGTCATTAAGCGAGATTGACGACTGAAGTTCCGAACTCGCTTCGACAGCTAACCAGCGACCACTGCGCCGGACGTTAGTCACAGCGCCAGGGATCGCTACTCCAGGGGGCTGAGGAGCGACTGGGAGCTGGAAAGCCGACTCTTGCCGTATCTACCCCGGAAGGTGTCCTCGCTCACCGCAGCCCGTAATGAAAAAGGCCGCCAAACTGAGGCGGCCTCTAATTGAGTGCCCCAGCAACCTTGGGGGCCTGTGTAAAGGCTGGTTGCTGGGGCCATCTAGCGGCCCGCCCGATGCATACGGGCCGACGTAGCCCTCAGTTTGCGAAGAACGCAAACGTCATGATCGCTATCGGACTGAAACCCAGGATCACAGCGCAGATTCGGAAAAATAGGTCATTAGGCATGACACAACCCCACGTAGAGGATTAGCCTACGCCCAGAGGACTCGGCAACCTAGTGCAGTTTGTGCCAAGCCGCAGAAATTGGTTCGGTGTCAGGCACTTCGTGCGCTCACCAGAGCCCCGGAAAGCTTTTTCGGCTACATCGTAAAGAGGACAATCAGGACCAGCACGGAAAGTGCGATTGAGGCGCAACCGGCTATCGTTATCCAGTCCCACTTCATGCTGTGAATGCTGAAGCTGTCGCGGCGCCGCGACAGTTGATTTGGGTCAAGGCTTTTCAAATTTCCGCAAGGTAAAGATGGGAGCCGATGGCTGGGATCGAGGTCTACACCGCCCGCTATGAGCGCGAACATGGGCACCCGCCGGCCGGGCGAAGGTTCTGGCTGTTCACGCTGGTCTCGGAGACTGGCGCGATCCTCTATGAGGTCAAGCTCAACGAGCAGCTGATCTACCCGGCGGCGCTGGAGCGGGCCCGGGCAACAGCCGAACAGCGGAAGGCCTTCCGGATCATCGTGGAGCCGTAGCGCCGGGCAGTAACACCTAGGACGGCACCGGATATGCAACAAGTGCCACCGAACGCGCTTCGTTCTTGTAATCGAGACTGTTCTGAGCCCGACTGTACGAGGTCGGTCTCGCCCGTCCATATCCAGCACCACGCAAAGTAATCGCTCCGTGCCGTTTTTGTCACATCCGGCAAAGAAACGACCGCACGAGCACCAGCTTTGATACAGCGATAATTGCCCTGTAGCCGTTAGAGGGTAAAGGGTGTTTGTGCTCAGCTACAATCTCGGAGATCACGATGTTGAAGTTTCTGGTTGTTGGAGTTGCAACTTTCGGTTTCGTGGCTGCTGCCAGTGCGGCCGACCTCCCTCGTCCGCAGCCGGTCGCCGAACAGGCTCCGGTTGGCAAGATGCCAATTGGCAAATATCCGGTTGGCAAGTACCCGGTCGGAAAGTACCCGGTTGGAAAAGCTCCTGCTCCGATCGTAACGAAGGGCTAGCTCGAAGATCGCCCAGGCAGCGTCCCCTTCAGTTTTCGCTGAAGGCCGCTGCTCGGTGCGTCTTGCCCTAGTAGCTTGAACAGGTCGTTTTGGAGGAAGTTTAGGCTTCAAATTCCTCGTTCCGATGGCGGAACTTTTCTGCCCCATCACGGTTTTTGATTCCGTTTTCGGGGCAGCAACGTAAGCTTTCCATATGAATTCGACGGCATAGAGACGGCCTTTGTCTGCGCCGCTGCGGTGTCGTTTCGCCCTAATCGTGTGCGTGGCCTGGCTCCTTCTCGGGTGAAGCCCTGTTTGTCGGGCGCGCTCATATTTGAGGCAGCGGTTGCGTGGGCAGAATATTAGTATCGCGATCCGCTCAAGCGTGACGAGATCGCAGCTAATCCCTCCTAGTCGTTGCACTGACCGATACGGTGCTCCGGTTGGTCTTCGACTTCATCGACGGCCACGCGCGAATCGAGCGATAGCCTGGATTGAGGCAGCGAGCCCTCAGAGAAGCCGTGATCGGCATGGCGCGTTTACATCCGCGCCGTGGGCTGTAGACGCACTACCCGCGCCTTTGCCCGGTCGAATGAAAGGCGAGGACGGTGACAACGCCAAATAGCGCAGCCCAGACCCAAAAGTGCTCAGCGATCATAATATCCGCCCCTCTCTCTGCCGTTTGGGAAGGCACAAAACGTGCCAAGGAGGGTTAGCCGGCATCCGGGTTTTCATGACGGTCCAGCCGATTGACGCGGCGAGAGCCCATACCTGCGTCGGCATAGAATGGCCTCCCTCGCATTAAACGAAGAGACCGCTGGCGCTGGACAGCGGTCTCCGGCCCGGATTGAAGATTTCTTGGAGGCAAAATCCTGCCCCGGGTCTGCGCTTATCAAGCGCTAGCGCGGCGCCGTTGTGGAGTCGAAATGCTGGTTGCACTTAAGGGAACAAGTGTGACGTTGCGAGAGCGACACACCCCAGTGCGTTCGTCACGGCTTCCGGCCCTGCATAAGCCTCACCACGGCCGACGCTACCAAAGCAAAAACGACGACAATGGCAAGCGCTTCAACGGACCATGTGCTCAAAACCTCCAACATCAGGCTGAGTCTCTCATCTGGCTATGCCGCCCTCCGTCAATTTAACCCATCAAAACGACTGCCCTCTGCGACAAATCGCATCGAGCGTCGCACGGCCACTCGTACCGTGTGTTTTGCTCGGGCCGATCCCGACAACAAGCCTATAGAGAGCGCGTGAGAACCTTGGCGACGACGTTGCCGGACGACACCCGCGGTGCGCCTGGCGCCAGATCAGACGGCGGCTGCGCCGAGCCAGCCCGATCGTACGGGGGCGTCTCGTTGCTGAACACGCGCGTAGGAACGTTCTCGAGCGTCGTAATGGTCGCAGCGATAAGCGCATCGCGAGCGCGACCACAAATACGATCAAAGCAGTTCGGCGATTGGCCAGTGCAATGCACTCTGACGCAAATCGATTCAACGCCATCAAGCGTAGGCCTTACTGCAACTTCTTTTCGATCTCGAAGGTGAACTTGAGCTGCATCACAGGGCCCTTGTCGTCTCGGACCTCTATCGCCATGCGGTGGTTGTGTACGCGCTGAGACTGATACACGACGTCCCGGACCATATCCGCCACCGACTTAGCAGCCTCCATTTGCGCCGCCTGCATGCCGTTGAGTTCCAGGCCCTCCTCATCGGGGGCCAACTCCTCACCGTCGCGCAGATCAAAATAATAGCGCGTCATGCTTCGCCTTCCTGCGTTACTTTGTCAAAGCAGGCAGGCAGAACAGGTTCCTGACGCGAGGCTAATGCCTTTTAGGGGCTGGAACCATCTCTATCGCTATCATGTCAGCATCCCGAAGTGTCACGCGCCGCCCGGTTGCAGCGGCGATTTTTCGAGCCACCATTCTCGCGGTTTCATCGTCGGCAAGGTCGAGAGCGAACACTTCCCGAGTCTTAATGTCGGGACTTACAACGTCTCCGATGATGGGTCGCTGGTTCGTCCGCTTCACTTCGGGCTCTGCAAGCCGGCGGAGGAAAGCCATTCGTCTATATGTGAGGCGGTCTCCATCTGCTGGGCCTTTCTGAGCGCCGCCTCCTTGGCCGCGCCAACGGGCATCTCGGTGGCCATCGCCCGCAGGCGTTGTCCTTCGTCACACAGACGTTCTTGAAGGGGCTGGTCTTGTTTGAAACGCCGCCGCTTGATGACCATGGGACGCTCCTTTCCCGTTCGAGGAAGGCGGGAGCGCTAACCGGGCGGTCTCATCACCGATAAAAGCCCACTGATCCGGGCGGTGATGAAGGCTAACGCACGCCCTTTGGCTGCAGTTCCAAAGGAACTTCGTTCACGGCTACGTCTCCCCGCCGCGGCGTCGCGAGTTGCATGAGATCGATCTCACGGACGTTCGGGATGATTAGTTATTTGGTCTATTGTCTGTGGTGATTGCTGACACGTCGCACCGTTCGCAGAACAGATCGATGCTAGCGAGATTGCTAGGCTGATTCACGACTTTAAAGCCTCGTGGAAGCTGCTCCACCATGGTTGTCTGGCTCGGCTCATCAAGTTCGGCCAAGTTGGCGACGCCGGTAAGCCCACAACGCGGGCACTTTAAATAAGCCTTGAAATGGTCCCTCGCGGTCATCCCGCCAAATATGCGGTTCGAGGCATAGCTTTTCCAGCCCGGACCCGCCATCGCCTCATGCCGCGATTGCTAGCGACTCCCATTAACCGGTGCCCATCTTGGGAGGCGCGTCTACCGATCGAATGATAGAGCCTCGCTTGCCACAGACCGTGCAAATGAACCGCGGCTCGAGATCCGACAGCCGCATCTCGTCCGGCCATTTCGCCGCGTCCATCTGGATGTTATGAGAGCACCGATAGTCTTTGCAAAAGACGATGATGCGCGTGGCGCCCGTTTCGCGCATTCGCCGAACGTGATCTTCATGGGGTAGTCGCTCATGGGGCCACTACAGCCGCTTCGCGTGCCGACGGCAATCCCACGAAGCCTAGCGGGCCGCTATCGGTCCATCCACCATCCATCGGTCAGGGCAATCCGCCCGCAGCTATATCGCGCTAAAAATAAAACCCATGAGCAACAGCGCCAGCAGAACAGTTGCTCCTGCTATCTTTAGCACTTTGCCTGGTACTCGCAGCTTTGCGGGCTGGTTCATAGCTTGTCAGCCCGGGAACTGCGGCTGAATAAGCGATGCGATCATCATGGCCGCTGTTTGCCGTCAGGGCGTGTGAGACAAATTGAAGGATTTTGCGGAGGGAGGATTTCTGGTTCATCGTAGCCACCAGGAGCGAAGATGAAGCAGAAATCCGGACCGGGCAAAGCGCCGGCAGAACAGGTACTAAGGGACATTCGGCGCCAGACCCGCCGGCAGTATTCGGCGGAAGAGAAGATCCGCATCGTGCTGGAAGGACTGCGGGGCGAGGAGAACATCTCCGAGCTCTGCCGGCGTGAGGGCATTGCCGCCTCAATGTATTACGGCTGGTCGAAGGAGTTCCTCGAAGCCGGTAAGCGCCGCCTGGCGGGCGATACGGCGCGTGCGGCGACCTCCGGCGAGGTGACGGATCTCCGTCGTGAGACGGCCGCATTGAAGGAAGTCGTGGCCGACCTCACCCTTGAGAACCGCCTACTCAAAAAAAGCATGAACGGGGATGGGGAGGACGAGGCATGAGATATCCTGCGTCCGAGAAGGCCGAGATCATCCAGTTGGTCGAGCAGTCGCACCTGCCGGCCAAGCGCACGCTGGACAAGCTCGGGATCCCACGCGCCACGTTTTATAGATGGTATGATCGCTATCGTGATGGCGGCGTCGAGGCGCTGGCTGACCACCGGTCTCGACCTGACCGGATATGGAATCGCATCCCCGACGATGTGCGGGGCCAGATCATCGACCTGGCGCTGGAGCTGCCCGAGCTGTCGCCGCGCGAGCTGGCCGTGCGGTTCACCGACGAACGGAAGTATTTTGTCTCCGAGGCATCGGTCTATCGGCTGCTGAAGGCGCATGACCTCATCACCAGCCCCGCCTATGTGGTGATCAAGGCGGCGAACGAGTTCAAGGACAAGACCACCGCCATCAACCAGCTCTGGCAGACCGACTTTACCTACCTCAAGATCACCGGCTGGGGCTGGTACTACCTGTCGACCGTGCTCGATGACTTCTCGCGTTACATCGTCGCCTGGAGGCTTGGTCCCACGATGTGTGCCTCCGACGTCACGGCCACACTCGACCAGGCACTCGCGGCCTCCGGCCTTGACCACATCACCGTCGCGCACCGGCCGAGGCTTCTCAGCGACAATGGTTCGAGTTACGTCGCGGACGATCTGGCCAGGTGGCTCGAACACAAGGGCATGCAGCACGTGCGCGGCGCTCCGTATCATCCCCAAACCCAGGGAAAGATCGAGCGCTGGCATCAGACCCTGAAGAACCGCATTCTGCTCGAGAACTATTATCTACCTCACCACCTCGAACGGCAGATCGGCGCCTTCGTCGAGCATTACAACCACGTCCGCTATCATGAGAGCATCAAAAACCTGACCCCGGCTGACTGAGCTGCTGCCGGTTTGATGGACACCCGCTTAAGCTAATCCCACCTTGCGCTCGAACTCAACCGGGCTGAGATAGCCGATGGTCGAGTGCCTGCGGGTCGTGTTGTAAAATCGTTCGATGTAGTCGAACACATCGGCGCGTGCCTCATCTCTGGTTTGATAAATCTTGTTGGCCGTACGCTCGGTCTTGAGCGAGGAGAAGAAGCTCTCCATCGCCGCGTTGTCCCAGACGTTGCCGGAGCGGCTCATGCTGCAAACGATGCCGTGGTCGGCCATCAGGCGCTGGAACTGCTCGCTGGTGTACTGGCTGCCCTGGTCGGAGTGATGCAACAGCGCATCCGGCTTGCCGCGCCGCCAGACGGCCATCAACAATGCGTCCGTCACGAGCTGTGCCGTCATGGCGGCACTCATCGACCAGCCCACCACGCGGCGTGAGAACAGGTCGATCACCGCTGCGACATAGAGCCAGCCTTCGGCCGTCCAGAGATAGGTGAAGTCGGCGATCCACTTCTGGTTCGGCCGCTCGGCGGCGAACTGCCGGTCAAGGAGGTTCGCCGGTACGGTCTCGAGCTGTCGATCGCCGCTGTCCTTCGGTAAGCGCCGACGTCGCGGCCGCGCCCGCAAGCCTTGCAGGCGCATCAGCCGCTCAATCCGGTGCAGGCCGCAATCCGCCCCGTCGGCGAGCAGGTCACGCCACACCCGGCGTGCGCCATAGGTGCGGTCGCTGGCGGCGAAGCTGGCCTTGACCTTGCCGCCGAGCTCCTCGTCGCTGCGGGATCTGGCGCTGGGAGAGCGGTTCAGCCAGGCATGGAAGCCCGACCGCGACACTCCCAGCGCATCGCATAGCCATGCCACCGGCCAGATCGTCCGGTGCTTCGCGACGAAGGCGAACTTCATGTCGCTTCCTTCGCGAAGTAGGCTGCGGCCTTTTTTAGGATATCCCGCTCGGCCTTCAGCTTGGCGACCTCACGGCGCAGCCGCTCGATCTCCTGCTGCTCCGGCTTCATCTGCCCGTGGCCGGGAAAGGCTTGCGCCGGGTCGGAGCCCAACTCCTTCACCCATTTGCGGAGAACATTCTCATGAACATCCAGGTCACGGCCAGCTTGCGCCACCGACACCCCACGTTCCCGCACCAGCTTGACCGCCTCGACCTTGAACTCGCGGCTGAACTTCCGTCTTTTCATCGCCACCTCCGGCTTCATGAAACACCTAATCTCGGTGTCCATCAAACCGGCAGCAGCTCAGACGTCTACTTCGGCAGAGCCGAGACCATCCTAACCGAACGACAGCGCATCAAGCGTGAGACCATCGCAAACCGCCGCTTGCAGCACCAACTGCAGGCCGCTTAAACTCCAACAACAGATGAGCCAGAGCCTCCCTTCTCGAAAAGCCTGATTAGTCTCAAATTATCTGACGACGGACAATGGCCGCGATCAGAAACGCTGGCCCGCAGCTGACCAAAGCAGCTAGCCAAAGCTCCGAATCGCGAAACATCTCGTAATCGTCTTGCATGGCTCGGTTCTCCAACAGGTCGAATTATCAACGGAGGGATCTGGAGGGCGTTCCGCGGCCCGTTGCTACAGTTTGACTTGAGTTGTTGGCGGAACCTGTAGCGAGCGAAAAAATTGACTCGTCAGGGAGATTCCTATGACACAAAAAAATCGGACGTCACCTCGGTCGAGCACCATTGATGCCGTTACTGGTTCCGGCGTCGGGCAGGTTCCTGTCCACCCGCACGACTCTGGCAGTCAGGCAAACGAAACCGTCGACGGACTGGACGCGAGCGCCGAGTCGCTTCGGCACGCCGCCGAAGATACGCCTTCGGGGAGTCACGCAAGCGATATCGAGAAAACGCCAGTATTTGATCGAGCTGGTGTTGCGCCGAAAATCTGAGCGACGGTTCAGATGAGGCACTCGTTCGGCATTCCGCCCGCTGGTGACGATAATGAAGGAAGAGCGCCCTTGGACAGATCCCGAAAAAGCTGCCCGCCAGATCATGCTGCGCGCTCGAGAATTCGAACCCCTTGAGGACGACACGATTTACATTGAGAAGATCAGCTGGCCCTTGCCTTACCTCGATAAAGCCTCACCTGCCGAACACTGGGCGGGCGTACGATACGCGATAGACAAGGGCTGGCTCGAATACCACGAAAGTGGGACCTACGTGAGGATCCTGCAGAATGGAACGACCTGTTCGCGCAGCCATAGGTTTGGCCGGTATTCCCCAGTAGGACTGCTAAGATGCCTATTCCTAGGCGCATAGATTGATTTCCATAGGTCGCAATTCGTTCTTCCCGCTTGGCGTAGCGATCGCCGAGCATTTGCATGACGGTTCAAGGACCGCGGATGTTAGCTTTGAGATATCCGGTCCGGCCATTTATCGCGTGCGGACGGTGCAATGAACGACTTTGAATGTCATAGATGCGAACACCGGACGCGCGACAGAAATGGAAATTTCGTCATGCTGAAGGAAGTCGATCGGGAGGATCTGGGCAAAATCATTGCCCTGAAGTCAGTTGAGCAAGAGCTGTCGGACGCCGTACAAATCGCCGAGAAGGCTGCAGAGGGAAGCGCTCTCGCCGGAGGTCTGATGAAGCAGGATGGCAAACTCAACTTCGTGGTCGTCATCGCTAGTGGCGATCGCTTGAAGGAGGTAATGCTCAAGCCGCCAAACGTCGGTAAGCAAGGAAGCAACTAGGCGATGCAGGTCTGAGCCAGATCGCTGTTGCCGCGATCCATGTTTCGGAGGAGTGATCGGAATAAACGACGGCGTTGTGCGATGCGTTGCTCAGTGCGACCTCCTCTGCTCCCCCTATTACAGCCTTCTTTCGAACGACAACTCGGTCTTCGGCCATCCCGACGCAGCCGACGTTCGGAATGACCGCTTTGCGCCTGAAGCGGACTTTGCCACGAAGTCCGTTTTTGACCCAAAGTGGACTTCCGGCCCGCCACTACTTTTTGAGTGTCTAATATCAGAATTCGTTCTCATAAGACGGGGGTGCTGGTCTGTTTTCATCGTGATTGGCCGGTCTTGGGTGGCCCAGTTTGTTCTGGCTTTGGCCGATTCATTAACTTTTCTGAAAGTGAGCAAAAAGGAACAGCAAGGGAGCTTCTAAGGCCTCAAGTTGTCATCATCACCGCACGGCTTTCGGCATTCATCGGTGATGAGAACGCCATCACGCGCTCCCGCCCTTCCTATAATGGAATGGAGCGCCCCGATGCAGCGGCGGCGCATTAAACAGGCCATACCCTCGAAGCACGCCTGACCCAAGAAGCCGCGCGCCTGCGGCAAGCAGCGAAAGGCACTCCACTCGGGATCGAACGAGAGAGAATGATCCGCCAGGCACGGCAGGCTGAGACCGCCTCTCACATCAGCGAGTGGCTTTCCTCGCCGGGATCGCGTGCGCCGACGTAAGCGGCACTGATCAGACAACCGTCGCGCCACGCGCCTATTCGCCAGTGAAAGAGTCTACACGATGCAGGGCAGCGATCAGTGGACCGAGTTAGTTTCATGCCCGAACTGTGGAATGACAGGGGCTGCCCGTCTTTCGAAGGCCAAAAACGGAGCCTTTGATTTTAGGGTGGAGGCCATTCCTGCGGGCTTTAAAATGAGTCGCTTGGAATTCTGTAACACCTTCTTCTGTGGGGCATGCGATCAACCGGCGCATTCCCACAAAACAAAGCAATAAGGCCACCCTAGTTGGTGGCCTTTTTCACTCATTCTTGCGATGCCATTTCGCCTCTTGGCACTCTTCGGACCTGCGGGAGCGGTCTGATGATGTTGGCTCATAGGTGTAAAACCGGACCTCGCAACTGCGCGCACAAGTCCGAAAATGCATCCGTCGGGCAACGTAGTTAGCGGGGCGGGTCAGTAGTTTTGCGGAACCATAGACCCACCCCTGTACTCGCGCCGTCACTTCATTCTTTGCAAGTCTTATCAGCCATCAAGGCTGTTTGTGCTGATGCCTGTGTCGGATGTGCCGTGCCGACGATCTTCATGTTGCCGCCAGCGGCAGGCTGGGCATTGACAACTTGACACTTCATCGTCGCGGGATCCTGAGCCACGTAGAACGAGGAAGCGCCCGATGGTGGCGCTTGACCAGTAGTTTTGTCCTGCTGCGCGAATGAAGGTGCTGTGAATGCGATAACAGCAACCGTCGCCAAAAGAACTCTCGTCATGGTGTCTACCTCCTGGTTAGAGAGACAGGGAGCAAATAGAGCCAGGCGATAAGAGGTTCCTGCGATAATGGATTTATTTCATATGCGAGTTGGAGTTGCTTTCGTGCGCCTTCGTTTAGCTTTTCCGATGTGAGCAATATTGACCAGCCCCGCATTGGCGTATTGGGCTAGACTGGGTCCATCGCCGTCCGAAGAGGCAGTTATCGGCGACAGAGAGATCGGTATGCTCCCGCCCAATACAGGGGAAGGCATGACGTCATCTGTCCAGCCAAATCCGCTATACTGCCGCGCGGAGATCGGAATTCTTCCGTGCTCCAGGTGTGGCAAGCCTATGCGGTTGGCTTGCATCGAACCTGCTCAACCCGGTCACGAAGTCCGCACCTTCCAGTGCCTGGAATGCAAGACCACTGGAAGTTTTGCAGTTGCGATCTAGCCGCCACTCTGGTCGGTGTTTGCGACCTGTTGGGTGCTGCTCGCGCTTCGCCTGCTGACCGTTCCATCAGCTTATCGGCAGCCGGGTGCTCCCATCCTGGCTGCGAAAAGCTTCCATTGTGCGGCACTTTTACTTCGAACGTCGGCGGCTGAATGGTAAGCTAGGCGTCCCACCGCGCGGGACGAAACGGGACATGCCGGAAAATACCAACCACGCAATATTTGATCCTAAGGAGTTTCTCGCCAGGGTAGGCGAAGGGAAGACCATCCTCGCATTTCGCAAGGATGAGATCGTCTTTGCGCAGGGCGACGTGGCAGATACGGTTTTCTATATCCAGAAAGGCCGGGTTAAGGTTGTTGTCATATCCGAGCAAGGCAAGGAAGCCGTGGTCGGCATTTTGGAGCCCGGCCAGTTCTTTGGCGAAGGCTGCATGAACGGCCATTCGCTGCGTATCGCGACGACGACAGCGATGGAGGAATGCCTGGTGACCGCGATAACGAAGACCGCCATGGTCGCGACATTGCACGATGAACCCAAATTTTCCGAGCTGTTCATGGCCTATCTGCTGACCCGCAACAGCCGGATTGAAGAGGACCTGATCGACCAGCTCTTCAACTCCAGTGAAAAGCGGTTGGCGCGCCTGCTGCTCCTGCTGGCGAATTTCGGCAAGGAGGGCAGCCCTCAACCGATCAGTCCAAATATCAGCCAGGAGACATTGGCCGAAATGATTGGAACGACGCGATCCCGCGTCAGCTTCTTCATGAACAGATTCCGCAAGCTCGGCTTCATCAGCTACAACGGAAAAATCGAGGTCAACAGTTCATTGCTGAACGCGGTCTTGTACGACAAGCCCGAGATCAAGCGCGAATTGTAAAACGATAAAACTGCGCCTCAAGCGTCGCGGGCCAACGCCAACCGCCGCGTCGTTAGGGGCGACTAATCTCTTCAGAGCCAATTGCATGGACGCGCCGGCATCGCACCGGCCCTTCCTGTACCTGGACAGGGGCACACCTGCTGAATATGGCGCCGCCCTCAAGCACACCATCGCGCAAGGCTGGCTGGAGATCCACGAGAGCGGGACGTACGTGAAGATTCTCCCGGCCGGAAACGACCTGTTCGCCTGAAAAGAAAAAGGACCGCGTCACGCGAATGAGGATCCTTTAAAGCACCTTGCGCGTTGAGGTCCCATCGAGGGGCTGAGCCTGAAGGTGGGTTATGAGCGACGTTCCTCGGGATATTCAAAGAAAGTTCGAACGGCGGTGGGCCGCCAGATTCGCGCGGCCAATGGAAGCGCGCCGGCCGGAAAGGCATCAATTTAAAAAGCCGGATCAGCCCCCCGCCGCTCCCCCCAAAACCCACAGAAGACCCGCCGAATTGAACCGGCGGCCTTGACTGGGAACAATAGCCGGTTGCACCTCAATCGCACTTACCGTGCTGATCCTCATCGTCCTCTTCACGACATCGCCAAGCGCCTCGGGTTCTCCGTGGGTGAACGGAGTTCCTTGCGTGAATCTGCTCTGGAGCCGCACGCCCTGCCTTCCGGATCGCAGCAGTCGCGCCCAAATCGTTAATTTCTTTTCGAGAGTGATCAAAATTGACCAGCCTTGGAACGTTGGCTGTTCCAACCTCCGGCCATCACCGCCCTGCAACGGCGTCTGCCGGTGACTGAGAGCGTTCGCGCTCCCCGCCCAGGGACAAGGGAGCGTGGCATGATCGAACAGCCCCATTTCGATTCATATTCAATCCCAGCACGCGTCAGTCTTGGCATCGCTATTTTCGGCGGCACACTGCTTATCGCGGTGATGCTTGCGGGTGCCTTCATCGTGCACTGAGGCCGCCTCGGTTGTCTTCCGTGATCTTGCCCTTGCCCTTGCCGTCGCAGGCTTTGCATTTGACCGGATAGATTTTATGGCCTGGCTTTACCGACTGCATTCCGGCCGGGAAGCCCGTTCCATTGCAGGCCGGGCAGATTCGCTCTTTGATCTTCGGCTGCATTTGAAGCCTTTCCGGCCGCCTCAGTTTGGGGGGCCACTATTTGTCAGGCGCGATCACCGGAGGCAGCGGCTGCGTAGGCAGGATGTTCGTCCGCCGCTCACGCGACATCGCGAGAGCCAACGCCAAGACGCCTACGGTTATGATGATCGCCCGACGCATGCGAGCATCTTGGTCTCTCCGGACAATATGCACAATCTGACTGAAGTCGAAGGTCGCCTCAGTTGGTGGCTACTTCCGTTTTGCTCAAGTCGCTTGTTGGCCCTTGGCCGACGTCGGCAATCTGCCGGATGTCCGCTTTGCGCCAGAAGCCGCCCTCCCCGTGGAAGTCGCACCTTGACCCCAAGCAGAAGTCGCGGGTTTCGAAGAAAAGTGCTCTTTCTACGCCAACTCGGCTAATAGCGCGGCCACCTCTTTGAGGTCGCGCGTATCGAAGCCTTCAGTGAAGGAGCGGTAAATCGGTGCGAGCAGATCGTGGGCTTCGGCTCGCCTGCCTTGACCACGCCAGAGGTGAGCCATTCTCGCGCTGGCCCGTAATTCCCAGAATCTCGAACCTTGTTTCTGTGCTGTGTGAAGCGCGCGATGCAGCCAGCGTTCGGCGTCGTCTAGATCCGACCCGGTGATCAGCGCCTCAGCCATGAGCCGATACAGCTCCGCCTCGTACCACCGCTCATCAGTTCGTTCGACCACCTCCAGGGCCTTGTTTAACAGGCCGATCCCGTCGGCGTTCTGGTTCGCGCGCCTGTGTGCTTCCGCTAGTAGACCAAGGTAGTAAGGCACTTTGATCTCGGCCCCCGTTGCTCGCTTAGTCGCCAGCCCCCACTGCATTTTTCTGATGGCTTCGTCGATGGATCCTTCCATCTCAAGCGTGGCCCATGCTCGGAAACAGGTGCCTGATCCCACGAAGTGGGGAAAAGCGAGTTCGGTGGCGAGTGCGACCAGCTCCTCGGCTCGTTCCTCAAGGATAGCTGCTTCGCCGCGAAGCTGGTGAAAGACACAATTGACGTGCAGAGCGAACGCCAATGTATAAGGATGCGACAGTTCACGCGCGGAGGCTAGCGCGCGTTGGCTTTGCGCCAGCGCTTCGTCCGGTCGTCCGAGCAGCTGAAGTATCCAGGCGATGAAGCTCTCGCAGTTAACGCGCGGATCGTGGGGTGTCAGCTTCGGAGGTCTGTGCTCAGCCGGGTCATAGAAATCGAGCGCCTGTCGCAGATGGGGAAGCGCGCGACCGAATTGCGCACGAAACAAAAGACTGATGCCCAGGTTTCGATGCGCTATAAGCTTAGTGTCCCTGTCATTTCGGCGTTCGGAAAGCAGGAGTAATTCGTTCGCCAGATCATGGGCCGCGCGGATCTCTGCGCTATTGTGCAAGAACGAGTGGGCGCCGGACCATGCTGTCGCTACCTGGGCTCCTTCCGGAGTGTCACGGCACAGCTCGCGAGCACGTGCGTATGCTTGGCCGGCCTCGGGTGATGCCCATCCCTTGGCTGCCGTCAGCGCGCCGGCGAGCGCGAGCTGAATCGAACGCTCGTGGGATTCCCGCTCCGCACTTTTCGGCAGGTTTGCGATTAGGTTGAGTGCCTTGCCAAAGTGCGTGGCGGCCTCGGCCATCGTCGAGCGTCGCACGGCCAAGCGGCCAGCCTTGTCCCAATACTCGATTGCCTTTTCGACGGCGCCAGCTGCGGCCCAATGCTGCGCCATAAGTTCAGGCTGAGCCGCAGCAATCTCCGGAAACTGGCGTTCCAGCGTGCTGGCGATGCGGCCATGCAGTTGCTGCCGTCGGGCGCGCAGCATGGTGCTATAGGCGGCGTCCTGCACCAGCGCGTGCTTAAAGGTGTATGAGGCATCAGGCGGCGCTCCGCGCCGGAACACCAGCTCCGCGCGTATAAGCTGCGCCAAAGCGTCCTCCAGCCGCGATGGCGACATATCGGCGACCGCGCTGATCAGCTCATGGGAAAACTGCCGCCCGAGAGTCGCCGCGATCTGCGCCACTTCCCGCGTCGGCGCCAACCGGTCGAGCCGGGCCAGAAGCGAGGCTTGGAGCGTAGCCGGAATCGCCAGATGCTCTCCTCCTCTGGCCATCCATCCGCTTTCGATGACAGACTTGGTCAGTTCCTCGATGAACAATGGGACGCCATCCGTGCGATCTACGATCTGGTCGGCAACTTCCCTAGGCAAGGTCTCGCCACCGGTCAGGTGCGTGATCATTTCGGTGCGGTGCCGGGGCGGCAGGCGGTTGAGACTGAGCAATGTCACGTGTGGGCGGCCGACCCAGGGCGGCGCAAACTCGGGTCGAAAGGTGAGGATGATCACAGCCCGCAGCGTCGCCACCCGGTCGATCAGTAGATCCAGCGACTCCAGCGTGGTGGGGTCGCTCCAGTGAATGTCTTCCCATAGCATCAACAGCGGCTGCTGCGCCGCGAGTCCCTCCACCTGGGCCAGCTGCACCTCAAGCGTTTTTTGCTTGCGCTTCTGTGGCGTGAAATTGAGCGGCGGGTAGCGGTCTCCGGTGGGTATCGACAACAAGTCCGCCAATAAAGGAACGGCTTCGCTCAGCTCCTTGTTTGCCAGAGCCAGCACCGCCACGAGCTTGTCCAGGCGGGTCTCAGCCGTATCCTCACGTCGAAATCCGGCTACCTGCTCAAGCTGGGTGATACTGGGATAAAGCGCGCTATGCTGATGATGCGGCGAACAAAAATAGCGCAACCGCGTGTGCGGCTCGCTGCCCAGCTGCTCCAGCAGCGTTTGGGCGATGCGCGACTTGCCGATGCCCGGCTCGCCGACGACCAGGACGACAGACCCGTCGCCGGCCTTTGCTTGTTCCCAACGTCGCGTCAACAACGCGATTTCTTCCTCGCGGCCAATCAACGGCGTGTTGGCGGCCCGAAGGGCCTCGAACCGACTGCCGATCGTGCTCGCACCCAGGACCCGCCAGACATGCACCGGAAAATCGATACCGGCGATCGCCAATGGGCCGAGATCGCGATAGTCGAACAGGCCGCCTAGCAGACGGCGCGTGTTGTCCGCGATGACAACAGCGTTTGGTTCGGCAAGCCCCTGGAGCCGAGCCGCAAGATTGGGGGTCTCACCAATGACCGCCTGTTCCTGGGCAGCACCCTCGCCGAGCAGATCGCCCACAACGACGAGGCCAGTGGCGATACCGACACGCACGCGCAACAAGGTCGACAGGCCATCGAGCTTGGCCACCGCCTCGATCAGCGAGAGACCCGCGCGCACAGCTTGTTCAGCGTCCTCCTCATGCGCCTGCGGGTAACCGAAATAGGCCAGCACGCCGTCACCGAGATATTTTGCAACAAAGCCACCTGAGCTGGTGATAACCTCGGCGCAACAGCGGTGATAGGTACCGATGATGTCGCGCAGTTCCTCCGGATCGAGCCGCGCCGACAAAGCCGTGGAACCGACGAGGTCGGCGAACATGATCGTGAGCTGGCGGCGTTCGGCTTCCGTAGCCTTGGCGCCGGAGCGATCGGGCTCGACCGAATGTTCGGTGGCCTCGCACCTGGGTTCAGTTCGCAACGCGGCGATCGCATCGAGGAGAATGCGGCGATGGCCGACCGCGGTCACGCCCAGGTCTCTGAGGTCCTCGGCCGTCAGCTTGGGCAGGCTTGCCTCGTCGATCGCGTTCTCCCGGAATGCCTGCGAGTAGCGTTCCAGGCCGAGGCTGCGCAGCCAGACAGAGACATCCATGGCGTTCACACGCACATTTGGCCACACTCATCACTGGTTACTGCGCCACAACGCCGGCCTGCGCCGGCGGTCAAGCCGCCCCACCAGAATGAGAAGCTGAGTTTACTCCACCCCGTGGCGAGAACCACGTTTTTTGTCTCGCGAAGCGCCTGGTATCCGAGGACCCAACGCCGGAGCGCGCCTGTGGGAGCCCCCTCAGGGAAGGGCGCTGAGCCCATGCGCGGCGCTTCTCGTTCGCCGACAGGAGAATCGGTCAAACGTCTAAGTCCGTTGTTGGCGCCTGTGGGACGAACGACTCCGGCCGAAGGTCCGCTTCGCGCCACAAGCGGCCATCTCGAGGCGGATGTACTTTCCGCCGAGCGTTATTGATCCCACTTTGGAATTCGATGATCTGTGTTTTTCGTCCACGACGTGTTCCACGAGAGAGTGCGACCGGTGGGAATGACTACCTCTATTCGCCCTCCACGGCCGCGCAGCGATGCGCACCAGGCCAGCGCCGTTCGATCGGACAACCAAAATAGTTCTTCCCAATAACAATGTTCACCAAGAACTAATCTAGATAGTAGCTTGGTTGGTCCCTCAGTAAGCGTCCTAGGGAAATCGCCCATGACTCCTTTGCTGGCCAAGCTGGAACGATTTGAGAGTCTCGCCTCGGAATGCGACTTGATCGCTGGCCGGGAGGCGGACGGCAAAAAGCGAGAACTCTATCTGCGCCTGGGGGCGCACTATCGCCAACTAGCCTGCGACATGCGCGGTGTCATTGCGAACGTCGACGCCGCGGCTTGACGGCGGTTAATTGCACGCCTGACCATCGCTTGTCTGCCTGACCGCCGTTGTCGCGATTCCTAGCGGCTTCTCTCTGCTCGCGATCGGCGCGATCATTGGCGCGTGCACCAGCGTCGATATACCAAGTGGTCCGGCCGCTCCTTCCCGCCCGGTAGCCCAGCGGAATGTCTCGCTGGCGGCCACGTCACCTGCAACATTCGATGCCACGGCGGCTGCGACCGGATGGTGGATCTTCGTCTAGATGCCCTGCCGCAGGATCAGCCGTGGTCCCGTGTGGGCTGGCGGTTGGTCTGCACGGTCTGCGGCGTTGCCGGCGCAGTGCACGTTACGCCTAACTGGCATGACATGGGGGCCGCGTGCCATTTTCCGAAAGAGATCGTGAGCAGGCTACTCCAGGGTGTCCGCTCAGGCGCGGAAGAAGAACATCCAGATAACCACCAAGGTTACCGCGGCAAGGCCAAGGCTGGCGATTAGCAATTTCAGAACACTTGGTCCTGGCTCCGCCTGCCGAGCTTCCATAGTTGTCTCAACAATGCGTCGTTCTGGTGTATTGACCATGAATCTCTCCTTTTCATCAGAAGTCGGTCTGGCAAAGTTGGTTCCTCCGCAGGAACGGAACCAAATAAGGGATTGCCGCTTTTGCTATTGAAATTGTCTCTGGGGAGAAATGCGAATGCACTACTTCGATAAGCTTCGTAAGGGATCGCGGCTGCACCGCGCTACAATCGTCGATGATCGTACATTCTCAATCCAGCCCGCCGGAAATGGTTCGAACGACCTGGGTGCTTTCCAGCGCGTGGCTCAAGACACTGTCCACCACGAAGGCGAAGACGGATATCGGATACCGCTCAAAAATCTTACAGGCTCGATCTACGATCTCTTGGTCATTAAGCGAGATTGACGACTGAAAGTTCCGAATTCGCTTCGGAACATAACCAGCGACCCCAGCGCCGGACGTTAGTCACAGCGCCAGGGATCGCTACTCCCAGGGGCTGAGGAGCGACTGGGGCGAAGTGATCGACTTCGCCAAGGGCGTCCCCGCCTAGAGCTCACTACAAAAAGAAACGGCCCCGGCAGGGCTTGGGGAGCACACCGGGGCCGATTCGTGGGGCGCCCCTTTCCGGAGGAGCGCGATTCACGGTATCGGGAAAAAGTGGCAATCCGTACTGCGCGAGCGGGCTACTCCAGAAGGTAGATGCCGGCTAGCTGCGCTTCAACCGAGCGATCCTCTCATAGTCGACCCAAAGCTCGATAATTACGGGCGACCAATCTCGACTGGCCACGGTCCCAGATTAATGGCCGCTTCTATGATCTCTGCATGCGAGCAGATCTTTAGCTTTCTGAGCAAGCGAAGGCGCTGAGTTGCAACTTGCGCTTCGGTCCCGCCAATTTGGCGAGCAATGTCAGCATCGGACCGCCCCAGAGCCGCGCGCCTGAGGACTTGTTCTTCACGGGGCGTGAGCGGCAATCCCGACGTCTTCATGGCACGCAACGCTAGTGCGATCTGATTGCCAGGCGGCTGCTCTAGAGTGGCCCCAGCAACCTTGGGGGCCTGTGTAAAGGCTGGTTGCTGGGGCCACCTAGCGGCCCGTTTGGTGCGGACGGGGCCGACCAGCCCTCAGTTTGCGAAAAGCGCAAACGCCCATGATTGCTATCGGAGTCTACGCCGGGAAAACTTGGCAATACCAGTGCAGTTTGTGCCAGTTATCATCCGTAGAATCGCGGGGGTTTCTTTCGGGCCATCGGCCCGGTTAGATATCGATTGAATTGGCTTGTGGCCGGCCGGAATTTCCGCAGGCAAAGATCGGCACCGATGGCTGAGATCGAGGTCTACACCGCCCGCTACGAACGCGAACATGGGCAACCGCCAGCCGGGCGAAGGTTCTGGCTGTTCACGCTGGTCTCGGAGACCGGCGCGATCCTCTACGAGGTCAAGCTCAACGAGCAGCTGATCTACCCGGCGGCGCTTGAACGCGCGCGAGCGACGGCCGAACAGAGGAAGGCCTTCCGGATCATCGTGGAACCGTAGCGCGCGTGGCGATTCGCAATCCCCGCCCTCGATGCCTACCTCGGGAGAATGCCAAAATTTGAGTTTTGCCTGCCGACCGTTGGAAAGGTGGTCCCGGCCGGTCCCGAGTGGTTTCACGAGATCAAGTTCGATGGATACCGGATGCGCATCGAGCGCGACGGAGACCGAGGCGGCCATGACTGGACCAAGCGCTACCCCTGGATCGTCGAGTCCGCGCTGAAGAACCGCCAGACGCGGTTTGTGATCGACGGCGAGGCCATCGTTCGCGGAGTCGACGGTTATTCCGATTTCAACGCCCTGCATTCCGGCAAGCACAATGCCGCGGTTGAGATGATTGCCTTCGATATCTTAGCTATGGACGGTGACGACTTGCGGGATCTGCCCCTGTCGATGCGCAAGACGAATCTGCAGCGCCTCCTCGCACGCCGGCCAGAGGGCATCTTCGTGGCGGAGTTTGAGCAAGGCGAAATTGGCCCAGACCTATTCCGTAAGGCCTGCGAATTTGGCTTCGAGGGGCTCGTTTCAAAGCGCTCGGATCGACCCTACCGCGGCGGCCGATGCCCGCACTGGATCAAAGTCAAAAATAGGTCGCACCCGGCGCAACACCGGGTGATGGAGGCCAGGGCGCGATGACCGTCTTTGTAGGCGACGTCGACCACATTAAGCTATTCGCCACGATCGCGGCAGCTGAGAAATGGTTTGAGGAAAACGACCCCGAGGGCGTGGCGTTCGAATACGAAGTCCTCGAGTAAAAACCGCTCGCGGATTCTACTATGCGCGCAGATGCATAAGTGCCGGAGGACCATTTTTGAGCAAGGAACGGCTAGCCCGAGACGCGGCAGAGATATTCCGACTGTTGCGAGCATTCCGTTTGATCAGCGATCGGGCTGCGCGGCGCAGCGTTGTCGAGACTGTGGAAGCACTGGCCGACGGTCGGGTTCTAGGCGACAATCCAGACAACTGTGCTGGCAAAAACGGACGGCCTTAACGCTCATCCCGCATATACAGATTTCGCTGAGAGACGAGTGTCAAGTCTCGATCTACTGCCAGCGTCTTGAGCCCGTGCATACGCGGGACGTTCGCCGGATTGCCCCAAAAGGTCCAAGCTATAGCGCCAGTGGCAAGTATGCCGCCGCAGATAGCCAAAAGGTCCCGCCTCATTGCGCTTCCTCCGTATACCGGCAATCCCGAAGCATAAGTCGGGCCAAGCCCAGCGAGCCCCGTACAGCGCCAAATATCGATAGACCCCTAGTTTCGGAACCGCGCGATCTGCTCGAATCCGCGGCTCGTTGCCTAGCAAATCACCTTGCGAAGGTTGCTCCACCACGCTGTCATGCGGACGGGTCCTTGGAGCGACACCGGGATTATATCCCGCCTCGCACCATCTTTCCCAACCCCCGTCGGTCCCAGACCCGGCGGGGGTATCTACGGGCCGTTTGATCGCCAAATCCTAGCGGCTTCACCCGATGCTCGATTGGCGCGATCATTGGTGCATGCTCTTGTCGCTCTGCGCCTCGACCCGGCAATCCGCGACGCCTTCGCCGTAGCGTGAGCCCGCGGCGACTTTAAGTGAATGAAGGAGGCTTGGCAGGATCGGTGCATTCACCGGACTATCTAATTTCCCCGAGCGGGATTTCGTTCCTGTCCTGAGGGGTGCTAGCTCTGCTTTTTACGGCTGATCTCAAAAGAAAAGCGGACCAGCATCACGGGACCATCGTCGTCGCGGACCTCGATCTCCATTTGCTCCACGCCATCAAGTGCGGTGATCGCGGCATCCCTTGCCATGACACCCAAAGCTAGTGCGGCTTCATTCTGCGCCGCTTGAAGATCCCGTAGGGTCAGGCCTTCCTCATCAACGGTAGTGCCGTTCCTGTCTTTTAGATCGAAGTAATATTGAGGCATTGGCCGCGTCCATGGTCGTTTCCGAATAGGGTCAAAGCGACGGCCCCCGAGTGCGTTCCTAGTGGCTTCGCTCGTTCTCTGGCCGCGTCGTCGTCGGCACAAATCAGATCGAGGCGGGTGACGATCGGCGCCAAATACCAAGAGACGGCGTGGGCAAGCCCATGTAACCTGAAAGGCAGTCATTTGCGACGGGAGGCAACATGGCCGGGGAACCATCTGAAGATACGTCAAGCCTAACTGCTTCATCGTCGCGAGTTCCGGCCGGCTCGGTGGTGAATCTAACCGTGACCTTGGAGGATGCATTCGGCTTCCCCGTAGCCGGCGCAACTGTCTCTCTTTCCGTTTCCCCGACTGGCCATGCCACGCTTACTTCGTCTGTTGTCACCGACCAAAATGGCATGGCGGTCGTAAGCCTCTCGGACAGCGTCAACGAGAGGGTAACGGTCACTGCAAGCGTAGCCAGTTTTTTTCTGACCACTGATGTCAGGTTCGTTGCCCCATTTTACGGTGACAGCACCAACGACAGCGTCGCACCGATAGCCGAATACGAGACACTTTACGGCGGCCAGGGCAACGACACGCTAGGAAGCAGTATGCCTGGTTCCGATTACTGGGACGGTGGTCAGGGCAACGATTATCTGTACGCAACTTCGACCAGCACGGCCTTCGGCAATTTTTACGGCGGCGACGGCAACGATCTCATCCAGGGTGGCAACAGCGCCGCTACGCAATACGAGTATGGCGGTAGCGGCGACGACTGGGTTCAAGATGACACGTCCGGGTTGACCACGCAGGCGCATGTCATCGACGGCAGTGCCGGCCGCGATGCCCTGTATGGATCGAATGGCACCGACACGATCTTCGGCGGCGAAGGCAACGACAGCGGGGCCAATATCACGGGCGCCAACGGCTTCAGCGTGCCGCCGGGCCTTTACGGCAACGCCGGCAATGACGTCCTCGTTGGCGGCGGAGGCGATGACCTACTGTTCGGCGGCGACGGCAATGACATGACGTATGGAGGCAGCGGCAACGACACGTCGTATGGTGGCAACGGCAACGATACGATGATCGGAGACGATGGCGTTGATCTGCTGGAAGGTGATGCCGGCGACGATTGGATCTACATGAGTGGTGGCGACGGCAGCAACGCCTACGGTGGAGCGGGCAATGACGTCATAATCGCCACCCTGGGCCGAGTGGTCGAGAACGGCGACGACGGCAACGACGTCATGTACGGTAATTCCGGCAATGACTATTTCTACGGCGGCAATGGCGACGATACCATGTACGGCGGCGACGGCGTTGACGTTCTGCTCGGCGGTGCCGGCAATGACTATTTCGATGGCGGGACCGGCGTGAACTACTATTTCGGCGGCGGCGGCAGCAACACGTTCGTCTCCAACGACGTGCCGGGCGTCGAGGTGGTTCAGGACTGGACGGCCACGGATGTCGTGCAGTTCAATGGCACCGGCTTCAGCTCGTTCGCTGACGTGCTGTCGCACTCCTACCAGAACGGTGCCTACTTCGTCGTCCAGGTCGACAGCGACACCGCGGTCTGGCTCAATAGCGCTGCCGCGAGCACAGTCACAGCAGCGAACTTTTCGATCGTGAGTTAGGTGCGGCTGCGCCGGCGGACTAGCTAGAACGCTAGCTAACGGCGGCGCGCTTTCGCCAACCCACGCGCGCGCGCGGCAATATCGCTGACGGAAGGCTCTCGCTTCTTTTGCGGAGCACATTCTGATCCGCAACGAGCCCCCTCTTTCGGCAATCGAACAACAATTGATTGCTCTGAGTGCTGGTGGTCAGCCTCAATAATGGCCTCAGGCCGTACTGTACTCATGAGGTTTGGCTTTCAGCTATAACGATTCATAGGAGGCGGCGGGTTCTTGCAGTGATCAAGGATCGCCAGCGCGATTGCAACCGCCTCGCCAGGCAGGATGGCAAGGTGTAGACGCGCCGGTCTTTCCGATCCGATGGCCGAAGTCAGTAGCGATGTTGGATCGGAGTTATCTAGCTCGAAGGTAAGGACCGTCGGTTTCGGATTGGCTGGGCTATCTGCCATAAGCCCGACCGTCCACGGTCCCGTCAAAATAGCGTTAGCGCGTTGGACCATTTCCGTTTTCGCCTTTTCTCGCTATCGACGGGCCTCGGTTAGCCGCAGATCACCGCGCTGAAGGACCCGCCGCCACCACTGTCAAACGCACCAACCAATAGGCCGATACCGAACCGATCCTTCTGAGAGTTCTGTGCAGCAAATGCACCTGTGTTGCGGTTGATGGCGTAGCCGTTGCTTCCACTTTCAGAGGACTGGTGAGACGCAGCCGCGAAAGTTTTGTAATCCATCTGGATGCTTGTTGAAGTCGTCGGCTTGGCGATAGCTGCAAGAGATTGACCTGCGCTTGCAGAGTACGGCGACGAAAACAGCGCTGGATACGGCCCGGCAGTTGCCGAACCGATCGTGTTGAGGTCGATGGATTTGGTCTTCTGTGCGAACGGCGTACCGAGTGGGTCTGAATATAGAATTGCGTCAGTGTTGCCAAAGAACGCCGCGTTTAGGATCAGCCCGTAGACTTTGACAGGAACCGGCGGAATAATGAGGTTGCCGTACTCCTTTATCGTATCTGCACTGCTCCATGTCTGCGTCGTAGCGGAATTTGCAACGTAACCGCCAAAGAAATATCCGAGCGTGCCATCCGAGGCGACAATCACCACGTTCGGCACCTGGTTCGTGTTCGAATAGACCGCGCCGGTCGTCACCGTCGGCGTTACCCATTAGCGTGCTGACGCTCGGGATGAAACGCCGAAGCGGACACCCCATGACGGTAAGCGGCGTTCCGTCGAGTGCGGTAAGACTCATCTGTCAAATCCTCATTCAATTGTCAGGCTGAGCTGACGCTCTGCGCCCTGAGGCGCTTTAGTTCATCCGCGATTGCGCCGTAATCCGTTAGCGGCATTTGCCTAAGCCGCTCATCAGATCGGCGCCGATCTTCCGCGGCACGTTGTGCACGCAGCTCCCGCCTGGACCGGGAATGGCGGCCGTGCTTCAAGGCATTGCTGTTGCCCGGCTGCCCCCCCTGTTACGCTTCAGCATTCGTTTTGCGCCTGATTTCAAAATCTGCGGCCTCACGCGCGAGATTGCCGAACGCAGGCGCCTCGAAGGTATCATGGCAAAACGCGCCGACAGTCTGTACGCATCCGGCGGCCGGACCGCCGACTGGCTGAAGGTGAAGATTGGGCAGCGGCAGGAAGTCGTGATCGCGGGCTACACCGCGCCACGACGAACCCGGCCGTTCTTCGGCGCCCTCGGCACTGGCCTCAGCCATCAGACCTTGGAAGAGCTACACGGCAAGCTCACAAGGTTGAAGGTTACGAAGTCGCCCTTCCCCGACAAAGTAAAGGACGAGCACGTCACCACCTGGGTCCGGCCGTCTCTGGTCGCTGAAGTGAAGTTCGCGGAATGGACGAAGAACGGCGAGCTTCGCCAGCCCGTCTATCTAGGTCTGCGGTCCGACAAAAAGGCGAAGAACGTGGTGCGCGAACGGCCGAAGGCTCGGCGATAGCGCGCCTCCCTCGCAGAGTCGGAACCAAACGATGGATTCGACTTTTCCTATTGGAGGCCTCGGGTGACGGCAAGGACGAACAATGCTGCGAGAAGGTAAGGACGAGGGGCTAGTTGACCGCACGGCCGATGTCGCCGCCGCCATCGCAGAAGACGGCGTGAGCGACGCGACGCCGGGCTACCGGCGAAGACGGAAAGGCACCTCGTTCACTTACCACGACAAAGACGGCAAGCGCATCACCGATGCCACCGTGGTCCGCCGCATCAAATCGATCGGCATCCCTCCGGCGTACGACTTCGTCTGGATCTGTCCGTCTCCCAACGGGCACATCCAGGCGACGGGCCTCGATGCGCGCGGGCGCAAGCAGTACCGCTATCACCCGAAGTGGCGAGAGCTTCGGGAGCAAAACAAGTACGAGCATATCATGCAATTCGCGGCGGCCTTGCCGGCTTTGCGTGCACGCGTCGCTTCGGACATGAAGCTGGGCGGTCTCCCCCGCGAGAAGGTGCTTGCGACGATCGTCAGCTTGCTTGAAATCATCCGCGTCGGCAACGCCGAATACGCCGAGAAGAACAAATCGTACGGGCTCACCACGATGCGGCGTAAGCACGTGGCGATCGGCCAAGGCGTCCTGCGCTTCGACTTTACCGGCAAGTCCGGCAAACAATGGAAGCTCCAGGTCGAGGACAGGCGAATCACGGCCATCGTGAAGCGCTGCGCGGAGAGTCCAGGGCACGAACTCTTCAAGTATCTCGATGACGATGGGGCATCCCGAACGGTCGATTCCGGCGAGGTCAACGGCTACATCAAGGATATCGCGGGACAGGATTTCAGCGCCAAGGACTTTCGTACCTGGGCCGGCACCGTGCTTGCGGCCCTCGCGCTCTCGGAGTTCAAGAAGACAGCCAGGCCGAAGCCAAGCGTAACGTCGTCGCGGCCATCGAAAAGGTGGCCAAGCAACTCGGCAATACACCTGCCATCTGCCGCAAGAGCTACGTCCATCCGGAGATCCTGAGCGCCTATATGTCCGGCGACCTCATCAAGATGATCGACGCCAAGATCGCGCGGAAGTTCAAGCGACAGTACGCGAAGCTGACCTCGGACGAGATCATGGTTCTCGCCTTCCTCCACAAACGGCTTCGGGCCCTCACGTCCGAAGCCTAGTCGCGTCGCCGCGGATCAGCCGCATCGCCTAGCCTTGGCGTACCACCCAGCGTACGGGGTGTTTATCACCGCGTGCCGGTTGTAGTCAGGGGCGCCGTCGTCCCACCAGACGGGCCCGCGCTCGCCTAGGCTGCGCTTCGCCTCGTCGACCCTGCGATGGGCTTCCAACTCGACGTCGCGGTCTCCCGCGTTTTTGGCATCCTTGGCGGCGCGCCGTGCGTCCATGAGCGCCTTCACGAGACGCACCCGGGCGCGTGGCTCGATGTCCGGATTGCTCAAGCGCCAGAGCTTCCCCTTAACGACGAAATAGCGCCCGTCCGGTGTCACCGGATGCTTGATACCTGCCATACCTCAGATGAACGGCTTGCCTCCGGTGACGGCGATGGTCGTGCCTGAGGTGTAGCTCGACAAAGGGTCCGCGAGCATCACATAGGCCGTAGCGAGCTCCGCTGGTTGACCGGCGCGCTTCATTGGCACTTGCTTGCCGAAGTTCTTCACCGCGTCGTTCGGCATCGTCGACGGGATGAGCGGCGTCCAGATCGGCCCGGGCGCCACCGCGTTCACGCGGATACCCTTTTCCGCCAGCATCTGGGCCAGGCCGCCGGTGAAGTTCTGAATGGCGCCCTTCGTCGTCGCGTAGGCGAGCAGGATTGGGTTCGGCATGTCGGCGTTCACCCACGCCGTGTTGATGATGGAGCCGCCAGGCGTCATGTGAGGCACTGCGGCTTTCGCGAGGAAAAACATCGCGTGGATGTTCACTTCGAACGTGATGCGCCATTCTTCGTCGCTGATGTCCCCAATGTCGGAGAATGTCGCCTGATGCGCGGCGTTGTTTACGAGGATGTCGACGCCGCCGAGATCCCTTACGGCACGATCGACCACGGCCCGGCAATGGTCGGGCGAGCGCAGGTCGCCCTCGACCAAGACGGCTTTGCGTCCCTCCTTTTCGATGATCGCTGCGACTTCCTTGGCATCGTCGGTCTCGTCAAGGTAGGCAATAAGGATGTCGGCGCCCTCGCGGGCGAAGGCGATGGCGACCGCGCGCCCGATGCCGCTGTCGCCTCCGGTGATGATGGCGCGCTTGCCTTGAAGCCGTCCCGAGCCGTTATAGCTCGTTTCGCCGTGGTCCGGACGCGGATGCATCTTCGCGGTCGAGCCGGGCATAGGCTGACGCTGGCTTGGATATGGCGGCTTGGGATAGTCGGGCATGGGCCGCGCCTCACTTTGTTCGAACTGCCTTGGCACCGGTGCCTTTCAGAGCATCGGCGACGCGCTTCGGATCGTCGCCCTGAAGGTCGACCGACACCTTGATCGGCCCCTTTAGCTTTCCGCTCTGCTCCGGCGCCGGTGCGGCCTTCGCGTCGGCGCCGGCCAGTGTTGGCGGCGCCCGTAGGCTGCACGAAGATATCGCCCCTCGGAACCCCGCGTTCCTGGACGACGTACTCGACCGCAAGTTCCGCCGCGCGTCGGGTGTCGAATTCTGCGACGACGGTGCTTTCCATGCGGACTCCTTTCGGCATGCGGCCGCTGTCAACCGATCGGAGGTATGACGGTTCCTATTGTCCTGCTGCCTCGCGTCCAAGCGGCTGTCAGCCAAGGAACGGCGCAGGGATCCGCTCGTTGCATCAATTTTCCAGGACGTCGAGACCAGCGACCGAAAAATGACCGAAAAAGATCTCCTGCGGCTGGGCCGCCCGGGGACAATGCGATCCACCTGTGCGTCGACATGCAACGGATGTTCGCCGAGGACACCGAGTGGAAGACGCCATGGTTCGGTCGGGTGCTGCCCAACATCGTGGCTGTCACGGCAAGACATCCAGAGCGGACGATCTTCACCCGCTTCATACCGGCCCGAAGGGCCGGCCGAGGTGCGGGCATGTGGCGGCGGTACTACGAACGCTGGAGCTCGATGACAGTGGACCGCCTCGGCCCGGACATGGTGGATCTCGTCCCTGAGCTTGCGCGCTTTGTTCCCCCTGCCCGAACCTACGACAAGCAAGTCTACTCGCCGTGGACAGGATCGGACCTCCATCGTCGCCTCCGGGAGAAATCGGTCGACACCATCGTGATCACAGGCAGCGAAACGGACGTCTGCGTGCTCGCCACTGCGCTCGGCGCGATAGACTGGGGTTTCCGGCTCATCCTGGTCACCGACGCTTGTGGAGTTCCGCGGACGAGACGCATGACGCGATGATGGCGGTCTACCTGAACCGGTTCGGCGAGCAGGTCGAGTGCGTGACGACGGAAACGTTGATGGCCGCTTGACCCGCGTGATGATCGCCGCCCATTTAGGAACGGTTCTTATTCTCCCGTTGTTTGCCGAGCGGCATTTCTAAATAGGAGACACCCATGGGCTTTTTCACTAAGGACATCAAAACTCTGAACGACCTCTTCGTCCATACGCTGCGGGACATCTATTACGCCGAGCAGCAGATCGCGAAGAATCTGCCGGAAATGATCGAGAAGGCAAGCGATTCGTCCTTGAAGAACGGCTTCGAAACCCATCTCGCAGAGACGAAAAATCAGATCTCGCGTCTCGAGAAGGTCTTCAAGATGCACGGCGTCGAGGCTAAGGGCGTGAACTGCCCCGCGATCCTCTGCGCCGAGACTAGTTCGTTGCGGGAACGAACGCGATAGGATTGACGCAATTCCGGGCCGCTACCACCGAAGAGTAGTTTGGTTTGGAAGGAGCGCATCAGATCGCGCGCCGCGACGAAGCAACCGGCTCGGCGCTGCACCGGCCGGTCAGCACGGCGGCCCCTACTCGACTCTGAGCAACCACACGCAGGCTCCGATCCTGGACGGCCGGATCCATATCGAGAAGCCCGCATGAGTGCCGTCTTTGGTTGCTAGGAACCAGCAGGGTTTGCAGCTCGTTTAAATTTTTCGGGCAGCACGCGAGCGGCAACACGACAATGTACAAAGACGCGATCATAGACGAGTTGAGGCAGATCGAGCTCGATGTAGTCGGAGGTGAAAAGCGGCTCGCTCAGCTTGAGACGCTCCTGATTGAACTGAAGCGACTGAATGAAGATACGACCAAGGTTCACGCCGAGCTTGAAGTGATGCGCAAAAATCAGCTCGACCGCGAACAGAGCCGTCAACGGCTATTTTCGCTTCTAAATCCCTAGCGCTGAGGGTGCGATCAACAAAACCGACCGAAAAGAAACGACGCAAAGTGTGGGCTCGTCAGGTAATACCGCTTCGATCGGTTGGCGCAGTTCGATTACAGTCGAATTTGCCTTATTGGGCGATCTCTTCGACCGATAAGCCGCGCTCCCGCTGGCGCACTGAAGCTCATTTCTTGGCAGGCGGACCACTCTTATTTCCGGGAAGACCCTTCATACCCGAACTGTCCTGCTGAAGGACAGCCGGGTTAGAACTGCCCGTGGTCGCTGCATTCGCGGGCGGGCCGTTCTTGTTCCCCGGAGCGCCGCTGATACCTGTTCCGGAGTTTTGCGCGCTTGGTGCATTCGCCCTCGCGGACTCACTCAAGCTCTCAGGCTGTCCGGGAGGCCTTGAGGCTGATCCAGGCTTCTCTTGCTCTCCGACATAGCCAGACTCACCTGAATTTCGTGTCTTGATGCCCTTGTCCGCTTCGTTTTGCTGGCTCTGAGCGATGGCGGTTTGAGCGATCAGCGGTTCGGTTGTCACGACACCTGCCAAAGATTCTCATCGGCTTCCTCCTTGGGTTAGCCCTAAGAGGCACAACACGCGTGGCTCAATAATCCTGTCGCGGCCGGCCTCGCCAGCTGGCTTTCAATCCAATGGGAAAAGCCAGAAGGGCAACCGACGTTCCATCAGTGTCGATTTTCATATCCCATGCATACGACAGAGTCTGGCGTCCGAGCTTGAGACCTTCGGGCGACACCCTCTCCGCTTACAGGCGGCCGATATTGGGCGGGCTACAGTATGCGACGAGCGAAGGCTGGCTGCAGTAACCCGAGAGCGGGACGTTAGTGATAGGGAAAGATTTAGCTATGCGAGCTCGTGTTGGCGTTGACTAAGATTCTCGCCCGTCTGCGCTCTTCGGTGCGAGTTGGAAGGGGCAAGCCAAGGCTGCGGGCCCGGCTATAAACAGACTGAACAGGACGCCTCAGTGCGACTGCGATACGATTAGCACTCGCTCGCGCAGCGATCATAGTTTTCAGTCGTTCGACTTCTTCAGCTGTCCACTTTCGATAACGCATTTTGCTTTAATCGTCTCGGGGGCGGGTGTGTTCCTGGGCGGCTCCTGCAAGCCGGCGCGCAGCCCGCCCAACGACCGCCTCCGGCACCGACTCGGCCACAAATCCCCTCGCGACCATCCCCGCCACCAGCACGCGAACCGGAGCCCGCCCGATCGTTTGCGGCGGTGTCAGCAGCGCACCCGCTCCGAGATCGCCTTAGGAACGATCTCCGACAGCCCCTGTTTTCTAGTCTGTTCTATTAAAAACAGGAAGGAAACGACCAAATGAGAATTGCAAAAATCGCCTTGGCCACCGCATTCATGTTCGGCTCAATTGCTGCGGCCTCCGCACAAGGCGGCGGCGGTGGCGCTGGCGGCGGTGCCGGCGGCGGAGACTCTCCGGCTGCGACCACCGGTCAGGGCGCGTCTAGCAGTCCGAGCGCGGTAAATCCGGGCGCGACGCAGAATGACCCGAAGATGAGGGAAGGTACGACGGGCAAGAGCGGCACGATGTCCAAGGACGGCACGATGTCCAAGGACCACATCAAGAAGTAGATCTAAAACGACTGACGTTGAAAACCCGGCCCCAGCAGAGATCCTCCCGCTGGGGCCTTTCCCTTTCCGAGGTTCGCAAGCAGGATAGCACGAGGGATCCCCTGCGAGCCCTATCGTAGCTCTGTTGCATCGCCTTTGCTCATGCACTGCACTCCAGTGCAAACCGGCCACCAAACATAGGCGAGTTCCATTAGGCAGGAAGTGCGGAGCCTCGTCTTGTTGGAGTTAGATGCAGGGCGGCGCAGAAACGGGCCGTTGGCCGTCCATGATGCGCCGCAGCGGAGCCGCGCCCACGGCAAGTGCAGGAACACATTTCATAGATTTGCATTGCTCTTTATGTTTTCGATTTTTAGCGAGGCAGATTGTGCTTTTGCTTTTCAGAATGATGGCGATTGCAACAGTCCCGGCGTGGATTGCGATTCATGCGGGCCCTGCTGTCGCGCAGTCCTTCGACGACAGGTGGTCCATAATTCCGAAGGCTCACGCAGAGCCCCCTCCTGCGGAGCCTGACCGGACAAAGAAGGATGAGCCACAAGCGCAACCCCCTATCGGACAAGAGCCGGCACCTGATACGACAACGCGCTCGGGGGCTCGATCCCTCAATCAAGTTTTTTCCGGAAAAGCCTCATTCTACTCATACAGTAAAGGAAAAACAGCCAGCGGATCACCTTTCCAACGAGATTCGCTTACAGCGGCCCATCGCAGCCTGCCGTTCGGCACGAGAGTTCGCGTTACTGATCTTGCTAGCAACAAGTCTGTTGTGGTTCGTATCACTGACCGCGGGCCCTGGGTGCGCAGTCGCGTCCTGGACCTTTCACTTGGCGCCGCGCGCAGTTTGGGCATCACGGATCGTGGCGTAGTCCAAGTTCATGCGGAAGTGCTTTAGCGCACAACGATGCCAGGCGCGCGCAAGAATGGCCAAAATTGAAAACGAGAAGATTGTCGAGACCGCCGTCGAAGCCCGCGGCGCCGAACGCGGGCCTACGGTGCGCAACGTGCTAGTCGTGAGTGTTGGCCTGGTCGTCGCGGCGTTCGTGGTACTCTATGCCGTCTTTTTTCGCGGGTGATCGGGCGGAAAGCGTTGCCTCGCTGACTAGGACACCGCCCCCACTTTCCCGTCTAGCATCAATAGCCCCGCACCGTTGCTTTTCCTTTAACCAAATATGTGTCGAACAAGTGTGCGAAAGCGTCGCTCGCCGGCGGTCGGCACCATGGGCGTGCCGTCTGCCCCCTGACGCGCGGCCCGTCGGCGATCAATCCCTTCGGAACAGCTGCCAAAGCGTCTTGCTGCCGACCAGGCCCAGTGAGAGTAGCCGGGAATTCGTACAACCCCGCCTCGCTCAGCCGCTTGAAGGAACGAAATCGCTAATTTCGAACGGATCTTTACCATCGAATTATTCGAGCAGCGTTACAGCGGTTGCTGTTCAGTCGCTATACGCAAGAAAAGGGCGACCCGCTTAGGCGGGCCGCCGGTAATTATCGCACTCCGGTGCCGTAGAGCTGGCGCTCTCTCCGGACCTCCTCCGCGCCATAAGGCTGGGCGGAGGGATCGTAACTCTTCCACCCTGCCTTTTGCCAGGCTGCGCTCCGGTCGCGCAGATTGACGGCGGACTGGTTCAGGATGGCTTCGTATCGCGCCCGGTCCGCATCCGGCACACGAGCCGAAACCAGCGTGCCGCCGCGCCTCACACCTTCGGCGTAGAGTGGAGCTTCCTCATCGGATACACCGGCCTGCGTCAACGCCCCGACGACACCGCCCGTAGCGCCGCCGGCAACGGCACCCAGCGCGGTAGACGCGAGCCATCCGGCTGCCACGACCGGACCCAGGCCGGGGATAGCCAACAAACCAAGGCCCGCGAGCAAGCCGGCTGCGCCACCGAGACCTGCGCCGATCCCCGCTCCCGTGGCCGCACCTTCGGCCTGATCGTCAACCCCATCGCGATCGCGATCGACCTTCTTGTCGGTGCTGTACCAGTTGTCGGAATTGTTCGCGACGATGCTCAAATCCGAATGCGGCACACCAGCGGCCTCCAGGCTCGTCACCGCGCGCTGCGCATCGGAATAGTTATCGTAGAGGCGTGAAATCGTAACGGTCATATTGAATTCCTCTCTATTTTCGCTGTTGCGCGCCGGGTTATTTGGCCGCGTTCACATTGCCCTGGAAATCCAGACTGACGTTGGTCGAAGCGCCGCCTTTACTGGCTTTTCCGCGCCAAACGCCGTTGTCGTCCTTCTTTAGGGATGTGACATTGGTGTAGCCCGCTCCCTCGATCTTCGATTTGGCCTGGCCCTCGGTGAAGCTATTGGCGCCTTCAACCGGCTTGTTGGAATTGTTTTGGCCGGAACGGTTGACCGCATTATTGTTGGGCCGATCGGTAGCCGGTGGATTTTGCGCAAACGACGGACCAGCCAGAAGCGAAGCAGCCGTCAGCAGCAGAAGAAACTTCTTGTTCATATCGTCCTCCCGTAGTGGCAAACGGCACAACATATGCTGGTCTGAGAAGTTCCAAGCTTTCCGGGTCGCGGGGGACCCGGATGAAGATCAACGAGACGGCAGCGGGCGCAAGGTGCGCGGGGGCATGGAAGCCTGTCGGGTTCTGAGCGCGCATAAGCGATCTCGCTGTTCGAGCGCAACGCAAGCGGCGGCGCCCTGCCTGCTCGGGATGGCGCAGGCGCTCGACAAGAATCGGTAGTACTTAGCGATCCACCCCGAAAAGGCGATGATCTTCCTCTTGGGCAAAGTCCGCGCGGCGATATGTCCCACGTTTGAAACGGACGCGTTCACTTGCGGTTATGAGTGGGTTTTCCTCTGGGCGATCTCCCCATACGTCGCCCCCATCGCATCTTGCGCCGCAGCTGCCACGCTGCGACCGAGCATATCAGCCAAGCCAGCGAGGCGGCGATGAAGGCGGTGGGGACGCTGAGCTCCACCGTCAGCGTGAACACAATCGCAAACGCAAGCATGCCGATGGCCCCGAGCGCGGCGCCCGCGGCGTCGAGTGCGGCGGCTTGCCGCCCGCGCCGCGTGCCATCGAGACCCGCTTGCCGCCTGCGACGGATTTCATGCTTCTCGATCAGGGTCGCGCTGGCACAGAAGATGGCGGGAAGCGCGAGAAAGACGCCGCCGATGGCCGCGCCGCAGTAACTGCTGATCAGGCCGGTCAAGACGGTCGCGCCGCCGCCAAGCACAAAGCGGGTCAGATATTCGTACCAGCGGCCTTCCCTGAGCGAGGACAGTGAGAAACGGACCGGTGTCATGGCTGCCCTCCGGCGACGGCCAGCAGGCCGCAGACGATCATCAGCCAAACGGCGAGCGAGAGCATCGTTGCAGGTGCGGCCCGCAACCTCGCACGAATGAGCAAGTGGCAGACGACGACGCTGTAGACGGCGAGTGCGACTGCCCCGGCGATCATGGCGCGGCTCTGCAGCCCGGCATAATCGACCCCGTGCCGATACACGGCGATGCCGAGCGTGGCGAGCGCAACTGACGGCGCCGCTCCGAACAGACCGGCGAAGGTCTTCGGGCGCAGAATATCTCCCAGCATCGCAAAGGCCGATACCACGGCTCCGCCCAGGAGAAAGCGGACGACGTATTCGCTCATCGCGCCTTGCTCCGCCGCGTTTCCTCAGCCGGATAGCCGGTCCATAATCGCAGCAGCCGTTCGAGACCTGCACCCAGCGCGAATCCCGCAACCACGTCGCTCGCCCAGTGTGCGAGAACCACTATGCGCGTCAGCGAAAGGCCGACCGCGATGGCCTGGACCGCGCGGCGCGCGCCGGCAGGCAGCGTCGCAGCCGCTGATGCCAGCGCGCCCATATGCAGCGCGTGGCCGGAGGGAAACGCGTCGTCACGCTTGCCCGACATCGAGACGCCGTGGACATGACCGACCACGGTCAGGCGGTCCGGGCGGGTCTGGTTGAACAGCATTTTCAGACCGTGCGGAAGCAGCGAGGCTGCGACCGTCACCAGCAGCGCATGATTGCCGGCGCGCTCCAGCGAGGCGCCGCGCCCGCGCGAGGCAAGCCAGCTGGCGGCGGCGAGCACAAGCAGAACCTTTTCGTCAGCGGCCCATGTCAGTCCACGGCCGGTTTTTTCGAGAGCGGGCACAGTATTTTTGGCTATTGAGCGTGCAATCCGGATGTCCGCGGCGGTCGGGCGGATCGTCATCGGGAAGGTAGCGGACATGTCGACTATCGGTTTGCGGCGATTTTTCATCGGGACACCTCGGCCTTGGAGACCGCAGCCATTTGCCCACCCGCTACCGTCTCGGCGGGCTCAACGCGCCTGGTGTTCACCAATCGGCCCGCAGGGAATATCGATGCTTTAATCTGCTTGTCGTTTTTTTAACGGCGTGTTCAATGCGCTCAAGATCGGCACCGTCCCGCGCCGTGACTTTAAGAGTCCAATCCTCGCTTGAGCCCTCCACCTGAACGTAAGTGACGTACTCACCTCCCGGAAAGCTGCGTATGTCCCGAAGAGCGACCATCTCCAGATCGTTCGGACAGATCATTATTTTGAACACCGACGTGCTCCTGATGAATGAGCATCCGCTCCTCAGCAGTTAAGCAGCCTGTTTAGGTAGTTGAGCAGTCTGCTGCTCCGAGCCACCACTCAGGGCTACAAGACCCTCTGCTCCTGTTCGATTCTGTCTTGAAAGCGCCGGCGCTCTTCATTGCTAGCCGCGGTTTCCAGCATAAACCGGGAATGCCCGATAACCTTTTTGGTGCTTCGGACGAGAAACTCACAGCAATCACTCATAGCGATGTTCCCCCATGGCCGCGGACGGCGCAGCCTGTCTCGCTGGCCTGATGCGGGCAATCGGGACACCGCTTTCAAGGGATCTCTGCAGAGCAATGCTTTCTTCGGCAAGGCGCTTCTCGATGAATCGACGCTCAACCTCCGTGAGGTGAGTTTGCAACAGGCGGCGATACCTACGAATATTGCTTTGGTGGACACGCAGACGAGCGAATTGCTCGTCCGTGCTTGGAAGTCTCGCCGGTTGATTGGCCCGATTCAACCGCCGTTCGATGGCATCGACAATGTGCTTTCGCAGCTTGATTTGGTCCATCGGGGTGCTCCTCACGCTGCCAAAGCTCGATCGATTGTCCGCAACCGCTTAGGGATGCCGCCCGGTGGATGGCGCGGATCCTGTTCGTCGAGATCAGAGAGAGCCCTCAATATCTCGTCGATTGTAACCGGCGCCTTCAAAGCCGCGGGGGCTCGGAGAGCGGGTCTGGACGGGACTGCAAAGGCGTCCGATGCCCAGGAAGCCAACAGCTCCCTTTTTTCTTGCTTCGTCAGTGAGCGATCGGACAAAACACCGTCGGGATGCTCGAATTGCCAGTTTCGGAGTCGCACCCCAAATTCGATGACATCACCTGTATGAGCGGTCGTCGGCCGCATCTCTGCCTCCATTTCTGAGACGACTGAACGGTGCCGCGCGAGCGTTCTCGCGCGGCGTTCGATCTTGCTAGCCGAAGCCAGTCAGGCGGCTTTTGCTTCGATCTGGCGCGCTTTGCTCGCCGTGCCTGCGCCGTCGATCGCGACGCGACGGGGCTTCATCGCCTCGGGAATCTCGCGCTGCAGGTCGATCATGAGAAGACCATTTTCAAACCGAGCTCCCTTCACCTCGACATGGTCGGCTAGCGTGAATTGGCGCTTGAAATTCCGCGCCGAGAGACCGCGATGCAGGAAAGTCTTCCCCTCCTTCTCGCTCTTGCGGCCTTCGAGCGTCAGCACGTTCTGCTCGACGGAAAGCGCGACTTCATCCTGCGTAAACCCGGCAAGCGCGACCGAGATCTGGAATCGGTTCTCGTCGAGACGCTCGATATTGTAGGGGGGATAACTCTCTTCGGCGGTCCGCTGGACCTCGTCGAGAATGTCGAAAAGGCGGTCGAAACCGATGGTCGACCTCCACAGGGGAGTCCAATCATACCTCATAGCCAAATCCTCCTTAGAGCAAGATGGGTACGAGCCGGCACCGGACACCTGACCGGCGCCCGCCTTGAAGGGCCCCGAAAGCGCCCTCGCCGCATGTGCAGCGACAACAAAATTTGTTAGCCCAAGAAAAGTTTCAAGAGGCCCAATAATTTTTTTAGGGCAGTCAGGCGGCCCGGTGATGGGACTGCCCAAGCCATAGCTATTCCTGCCGGTCAGCAATTGCTAGCGGCTTCACTCCCTACCGATTTGGCGCGATCATCGTTCCGCCATGGCCCCGAAACACCACCCGACACCCCTCTCTGGCGGCGACCGCAAGGCGCAAAAAAAGGAGCTGACGCGGGCCCGGGCGGTGACCACGATCCTGGCTCAACGGGCGGCCGAAAAGCGCCGCGGGCGAAGCACTCATCCGCGAGGCCGATGACCTGCTTTGCCAGGGCTGGAACGAGAAGATGTGGGCCGATGGCGGGCTGATCGACCCTTCGCCTTCGATCGATCAGGCCATCAATGGCGGCTATCCACGGTCGGCTAAACGGCCGCCCGCTAAGCTCAAGCCGCAAGCACCAATGGGTTGCAAACTGGCTGGAACCGTCAGAGGCACCAAACTCTGGGCGGGTGACTGCGCGGCTGCGGCAGCTGCGCCGGAAGCTCCACCGCCACCATCCCCAGCTGCACCGCCCCCAAGCGGCGTCGGCGCCCCCGTAGAGAAGCCGTAAACGGTCCGACGCTGTACCGCCGTCACCGTTCGATCGTCTCATCGTCCGCGAGGTCGCGCTCGGCTTGCAGCCAGAAATCTAAGTCGCGGCCGGCTGGCCGGCCCGCCTCTTGCCAAAGCTGACGCGCACGGGCGCGGATCTCGTCTTGTCCACCTCGGCGGGACACTAACCGTTGAAGCCTTTGCCTGACGTCCTCGGCAAAATCGCGTATCCGCTCATAGGTCGTGCGATCCGTTGTGACCGCGGCAAGCCGTTTCGCCCTTTCGAGCTCGCGCTCCAATCCCAGGCGGTTGTCTTTCTCATCCCTGAGCATTCTCCGTATACGAAGTAGGACGCAAATTGTTCATTCAGAAGGTTTCTGACGTGCGAGTTTGGTCACGAGGCGGTCCCCGTCCCAGACTTCCACCGCGTGCTTGTCTGTAAACTTGGTTGCCAGCGCGATGGCTTCAGCATCGCTGGCGCAAATCATGTCCTCACGACCAATCATGTGGCCGTCCGTCCCGACGAAGTAAGCCCGGTAGCTCGGTGCAGGCGAACTGGACATTGGCGTGATGCGATCCCGCTGCGGCTGGGAACTTACCTCTCTTCTCGGAAGTCCGGCACGGGGATTAGTCAGGGCTGACCTGCGCTATCCGATCCGGAAATGGTATGGGCCTTCGACGCTGCTGGTGATCGAGGCGACGACTTCTTGCTTCGACATGTAGCGTCACCCTGTTCCGCGCCGCTACCCCTTGACAATTTGTGCCGTGATATCTGCGCGCTAGCGCGCCTCAACGAGACAAGGCCTTGTCGCGCTCCATCGCACCCAACCGCAACACCTTCGTGGCAGCGACCCTGCAGGAACATCCCCTGGGCTGCTCGATTGACCCGGCGTCTGCTCACTGCCCCGCTAACGTACCGTCGATCCGGAGGTCACGATGAAGAAGCCCCACATTAAACCCGAAGATTTTCCAGTCGAAGCCGACAAGAATCAAATTAAGACTGACAAAGGAAAGCCGATCGCGACCGCCAAAGACGAACCGTTGGCAGAAGAGATTGCGGATCGTCTTAACGAGCAGGCCGATCGCGAGGAACAAGATCGGTGGTCAGCCTGATTCGCCATTGCAGAGATAGACACTCGGTACTTCAAAACCTGTTGGGGGCAGCGGGGGTTATGGGCCATGGATCCGAGATAAACGGCGCCTATTTCGACTGGTCGGAAGGGATCGGCCTGACGAAGGTCAATAATGGTGCCCTTAAGGTTCCATAGAGGGCCGTAGCCTTACGCCGGCCACCCGGTCCGTTCGAGCGAGGCGATCACCTCCGCGGAACGAAGCGCAATAGCGGGCATAAGTCTGCATCCTCCGGCCTCAGCTTGACGTTGATGCTATAAATGGTGGCCTCTGTTTGATTCGAGACCTCATCATGAAGAGCAGCGTGCAACGTCGTCTGCCCCTGCAGGCCACTCGTCCGGCCTATCGCACTCTGAAGGGCTGGGCCCTCGGCACACTGATCGAGCATCACGCAGTGCGACAATGTGAGCGCCACGGACATGCGCTGGACCGCAGCGACCCCGATGCCCGGAGCCGGGCCCGTGAAGCCGCGTGGATCCATCCCTTCCCAGGCGCCACACCGGAGGAATGTCACGCTGCGATCGATGATGTGCTCCGCAGCATCGGCGATACTTGCCCAGAGTGCTAGGTCTCAAAAGGGTCGCTTCTTGGGATCTTCCGCTTGCTGAGTCCGTGCTGTGTTTTGGTCTAGCCGTGCCCGCTCGCTCCGCCGCCGGCCGGCTCGCATAACGCCATAAAAGATCACGGCCCCCAGCAGGAACGCACCAACGAACAATAACCACACCATCACGTAAGACGTTTCACCCAGCACAGGGTCCCTCCTTGGCTTGGTTCCGGGCAAGTGCTGGCGTTCCCGCTGGTTCCTGTGGGACTGGCGCGCTTAATGTCGCGGCTTCCGACTCCACATCCATGATCCGCGTCCTATATTGGTACCATTCAGTGTAGTGGAGTTTTTGAGTATGGCCCCGCGCGCCAATTGGAAGGGCTTTTTGCGGCTGTCGCTGGTGACGTGCCCGGTCGCACTTTTTCCGGCGACGTCTGAATCTGACAAGATCAGCTTCAACCAGATCAACAAGAAAACCGGCCACCGGATTCGCTACCTCAAGGTCGACGCGGACACTGGCGAAGAGGTCGCCAACGACGACATCATCAAGGGCTATCAGGTTGAGAAGGATCAGTATCTCGAGGTCACCAAGGACGAGCTCGAGAACATCGCCCTCGAGTCCACTCGTACGATCGAGATCGACGAATTCGTGCCCAAGAGCGAGATCGATGATCTCTATCTGGTCCGCCCCTACTACATCGTGCCGGACGGCAAGGTCGGTCACGACGCTTACGCCGTCATCCGCGAAACCATCCGCTCGCTCGACAAGGTCGCCCTCGCCCGCGTGGTGCTGATCAACCGCGAGCACGTCATCGCGCTGGAGGCCCGCGACAAAGGACTGATGGGCATGCTGCTGCGCTACCCCTATGAAGTGCGGGATTCAGCCGAGTATTTCGACGACATCCAGGACGTGAAGATCACCAAGGATATGCTCGATCTCGCCAAGCATATCGTCGAGCAGAAGTCCGGGCATTTCGAGCCCGACAAATTCGAAGATCACTACGAGCAAGCTTTGCAGGATCTGCTCGAGAAGAAGCAAAAGGGTCAACCAATCTCGGCCACGCGCAAGCCTGTCCCGAGCAATGTCGTCAATCTCATGGATGCATTGAAACAGAGCATCAAAGGATCGGGCAAAGCGGCGCCGGCGGCCAAACCGGCGAAAGCCAAGAAGGCCGCAGCTAAACCTCGCCGCAAAACCGGCTGAGCAATGAGGCCAGGACAAGTTCGCACGGAAGCAATGAAACTTGCCGGCGCTATTCGTGCGGCGGCCGACAAAATAGCTGGCCCTCGGTTGCCACGCCGTGGCCGCCCGCCAGGCTGATCATGCCAGTTAATCTTTTCGAACCTTGTCTTCCAACTACGGCGAGGCTGTGCTGCTCAGAATCGACGGCGTGTCCGACTTCAACGGCCTGCACTCACACAAGCATGACGACGAGGTGCAGCTCTATGCCTTCGACATCCTCGCGCTCGAGGGCGACGATTTGCGAAAGCTGCCGCTGCATCTGCGCAAGACAAATCTCGCTCGCATTCTCGCCCGCCGTGTTGACGGCATCCATCTCGCGCCGTTCGAGCAGGGCGAGATTGGTCTTGAGCTATACCGCGACGCCTGCCTGACGGGACTCGAAGAAACATCGCGATCGCGCCTATGCAAGCGGCCCGCAGCGCCGTACGCTTGGCGGATCTACCCTCCGCAAAGCGTTATTGATCTTGCTTCAAAATTCGATGATTCGTGTTTTTCATCCACGACGTCTTCCACACGGTTTCGTCCGATCGACGACCGTTGCCAATTACTTACCACTTGGAGCCGCAATAAGCCTTAGGAGTTGCCTTGAGGTCTATTGTTGCGCGGGAGGAGTGCCGAAGTCCGCTTCGGGTCAAACTTGGAAGGCGGAGCGCGCAACCGTGACGTCCGCTTCACCCCCGACACCGGACTTTCGATAGCCCGTGCGGCACTTCCGAAAAGGGCCAAAAGGAGACATGGCTCGCGGTCAGACTAGTGATTAGTCCGGAGTGTCGGCCCGGTCCGGTGGCGTGGAAAATCCTTCCGCACTCTCCGTCCTTTCCTGATCAGCAAGATCAAACTTTCGCCAAGCGCAATGCGGCCTCAACCCCGCCTTCCAGGATTTGCTCCGCCTGCACAGTGTCGGGTACGGCCCGCGCGAACTGCAGGGTGCCCACCATGAGGCCGAAGATGGCGGTCGCGCGGCGGCGACTCGCTGCAGGATCGGCATCCGGAATTAGTGCGGCCAGCGACGAAACGTAGCTTCGTAGCGCCTTCTCGTAGTTCCGCCGAGTGGACAAGGGCTGGCGGGCGATCTCCGGGAGCAACGCCGCCGAAGGACACCCGCCGGCCGGGTCTTGGAGATGTGCGCGGTTCAGGTATCTGCGGATAGCGCTTTCAAGGTTCAGGCCCCTCCCCTGATCATCATCGAGCCGATCTTGCTGGTCTCCGAGCGCGCTCTCCAGCGCCTCGCGAACGAGTGCGTCTTTGGACTCGAAGTGCGGAGAGAATGCGCCTTTGGTCAGACCGGCCTCGCCCATGATCCCGGCAATCCCAGCGGCGGAGATACCGTCTCGGCGTATGCACTTCGACGCCACGTCGATGATGTGCCGTCGCGTCGCTGCCTTGTGTCCTTTCTCGAAACGCATCTTCTCTCCACTCCATCAATGACCCGCAGCCGTTAAGCTGCAGCCGCTTCCAACAGGGTCTGGAGGTCGCGATCAAGTTGCTGGGCAACTGCATCCACATGATCGCTGCCAAACTGACCGAAAAGGGATGCTGGTCGATCATATTCGAACGCGACACCGCCATCGTCATCCTCGCGCAGCAGGACGCGAATGGGCGCATACAGCCCCGCCGACAGTTGATGCCGGGTCATCTTGGATGCGGTGAGCGGATTTCCGATATCAAACTGGATGGAGCGGCGCGTCAGGCCGGCAATTGCCAGAAGTGCCCCATGGTCACGCTGACCGAAAATGGTGAGCGGCGGACATGCCTCCAGCTCTCGAAGGGCGCGCTCGCTTTCCCCGTATCTCAAGAGAGTGAAGATCCCGTCATCGATGCGGGGTGCTAAGGCCGCGAGCTTGGCTCGAACGTCCTCGAAGGGCTTTGTTGAGCGGATGGTGACGTGCTCGACCGGAATGGCGCGCGTTGAGTGCAGTGCATTGGCCATCTGTTGATCCTCTAGACGTTTGTCGTTGTTTGCAGTGGGTCCTTCGCCGCGCGAAGCGGCCACGACGTTAGATCGCACTGGGATTGGCACCCAAGATGCCTTCGACAACGCGGGCAAGGTCTAGAAGCCGCCGGTCGCTTCCCAAGGGGGCGTCCAGCTCGAGACCGATCGGCAGCCCCGCGCGCGACAGGCCAACAGGAAGGCTGATACCCGGCAGTCCCACGCTGCTTGCCGACACGGTATGGTTCGCCAAAGCGAGGTAGCTGACGTTCTGCCCCGCGATATGGACGGTCGCCTGCTCCTCGATCGAAGGCGCCGTGCAGGGCGTGGTCGGTTGCAGAATAGCCAGCGCCCCATGAGAGACGAACGCCGTGTGGAGCCGGCGCTGAATTTCCGGCCGGCTCACGTTGAGCGCCGTCTGATAGGCCCCTGCCGAGGTAGCACCCGCGCCGCCTGGCAGTACGATGTGCCCCCACGCCTGCCGAAGTTGGGGCTTGAGGCCCTCGTAAAGGGCCTCGAACGTGGTCGGAATCTCATGGCGGCGAAGAAATTCCGAGATGGTGCCCATCGTCTCATGAGCGAAGATGCCCCATGTCGCGGTTTGGACGAGGGAATTGAAGTCGTCGCCAAGGTCTACTTCAACGACCTCGGCGCCGGCGTCCTGCAGTCGCCGGACCACCGCGCGGAATCGGGTCTCGACTTCCGCGTCAACCAGATCCAGGAACTGTCGCGGCGCGAAGGCCAGCCGGGTTCCCTTCAGGCCGTAGCCGCCGCCGGAGGGTCCCGCAGCCTGTTCACCAGTCACGACCTGATCCACCAAGATGCAGTCCTCAACGCTTCGGGCAAATACGCCCGTCGTGTCGAGTGTATGGGAGATCGGAGCAACGCCGTTGCGCGGCCAACGCCCGGTCGTTGGCTTGAAGCCCACGACTCCACAGAACGATGCGGGTACCCGGATTGACCCGACGGTGTCACCGCCCAGGGACGCGGGAACGAGCCCAGCAGCCACGGATGCGGCGGAGCCGCTTGAGGAGCCGCCCGACATGCGATCCCGTGCGTGCGGATTTTTCACCTGACCGTAACGTGCGTTGTGACCGGTCAGGCCGTAAGACATCTCGACGAGGTTGTTCTTGCCGAAAATCAACGCGCCCGCCCCCTTGATGGCCCGGACAACGTCGGCATCTTCGCGCGGAACAAAATGAGCCAGACCTTCGATGCCCAGGCTAGTAGGTAGCCCTTTCGTCAAATAACTGTCCTTCACCCCGAGCGGCACGCCAAGGAGCGGGGCCGCCGATGCGGCCGCACGCGACTTGTCTGCGGCCCTCGCGGCCGCCAGCACCCCCGCCTCGTCGAGGGTGATGAAGGCATTTAGTTCGGCAAGCGCTCGGGCGCGCTGTAAGAGCGCCGCGGTGTAGGCTTCCGAGGTAATGTCGCCGTTGCGAACCGCTGCTGCAGCGGCTGCGAGCCCAAGCGAGCTGGCATCTGTGGTTTGTTGCGATGAGGCAGTGGCCGTGTCGTCCATGAAATCCTCGCTAGGAGCTGTTTGCATCCGGCCGCCGCCCAACAGCGGTCCAGCTTGATGCCATTACGGTCATAATATTAAATTACGAACGTAATTCAATGGAGGTGGCGACTTCGCCGAGGACACATGAGCGTGAAGTGCCGACTGACCGATCAATTGCGGCCAATGATTATTTCAACGACGACTTCCGCAATGGGTCAAACTCGGAAGTCGGAACGCGTAACCGTAACGTCCGCTTCACCCCCGATATCGGACTTTCGATAGCCAGCGCGGCACTTCCGAAAAGGGCCATGAGCAGACGCGGTGAGAACATCGACGTCTAGTTCAAGACAGATCTTTCGAGCAGGAGAACACGTCCTACTGGAAGGCCGGCTAGGTCATCGCCAGGCGCGCTTTCAGACGCGGTGTCATCCAATTCAGAAATGCGCGCTGCTTGATCGGGACGTGTTTGCGCGGCGCGCAGACGATATGGACCGGCAGCGGCTCGGGCTCGAACTCTTCCAGCACGATCGCCAGTTTGCCGGCGCGCTTCGCGCCGTCCATCTTGTACGACATCACCTGCGTCAGACCGGCGCTGTCAATCGCTGCAAGGACCGCCGCTTCGGACGTATTGACGCACAGCCTCGAAGTGATGGGCGCAACCTTCGTCCGGCTGCCACGTACGAATCTCCAGGCCGGAGGCGCCGCATGCTCATCGATCGTGATGCAATGGTGCTTGGATAGATCGTCGAGCTGTTTCGGGCGCCCATGCTCCTTCAGATAGGAAGGGCTCGCGCAAACGACGATGCGGATCGAGCCAATTCGGGTCGCTATCATGCTGCTATCCGGCAGCGACCCCACGCGGATCGCGATATCGACTTCCTCCTCCGTCATATTGATCACGCGATCGGTCAGCATGAGTCGCAAGGAAATCTCCGGGTAAGCCTCGAGAAATTCGACGGCCAAGGGCAGCAGATGCGTGTGTCCGAGGCCCCAGGGCGCGGTCACCGCCATCTCGCCCTTTGGAAGCCGATATTCGCCCGACACCTCGCGCTCGGCATCGTCCACCTGTTCGATTATGCGCCTGCACGCATCGATGTAGGCTCGACCGGCGTCGGTCAGCGTCATGCGCCGCGACGTGCGCTGAAACAGTTGGGCCTTCAGGCGAGCTTCCAGCTCGGCGACCTTCCGGCTGACGGTGGCCACCGGCGACTTCAGGCGGCGCGAGGCCGCCGATATGCTGCCCGTCTCGGTCACGGCGATGATCACCGACATGGCCTCCAAGCGATCCATCGAGATCTCGCCTTTCCGAACTTTGAGAAGTTCCTTCCCGATCTTATGGGCTGCACGACCGCGCTGCAACGCGGTACGCCGGGTGGGCCGAGCCGGTCGGCCGCAAAAGTCACGGGAGTTCGAACATGGGCACCGTCGCGACCAAAGATGGCGTAGAGATCTTCTACAAGGACTGGGGCAAGGGGCAGCCGATCGTCTTCAGCCACGGCTGGCCGCTATCGGCCGACGACTGGGACGCGCAATTGCTGTTCTTCCTCGGCAAGGGCTACCGGGTCGTCGCCCATGACCGGCGCGGCCATGGTCGATCCTCGCAGGTCGGCGACGGCCACGACATGGACCACTACGCGGACGACCTTGCCGCCGTGACTGCGCATCTCGGTCTCGAGAACACCATCCATGTCGGCCATTCGACCGGCGGCGGCGAGGTGGTGCGCTACCTGGCGCGGCACGGCGAGACCCGCGTCGCGAAGGCGGCCATCATCAGCGCGGTGCCGCCATTGATGGTGAGGACCGCAGCCAACCCGGGCGGCCTGCCCAAGGAGACGTTCGACGACTTCCAGGCGCAGCTTGCCGCTAACCGCTCGGAGTTCTACCGCGCCGTCGCGGCGGGCCCTTTCTACAACTACAACCGGCCCGGCGCGAAGCCTTCCGAAGCCATCATTCAGAATTGGTGGCGACAGGGAATGATGGGCGGCGCCAAGGCCCATTACGACGGCATCGTCGCTTTCTCGCAGACCGATTTCACCGCGGACCTGAAGAAGATCGGCGTGCCGGTGCTGGTGATGCACAGCGAGGACGATCAGATCGTTCCCTACGCCGACGCCGGCCCGTTGTCGGCCAAGCTTTTGAAGAACGGCACGCTGAAGACCTACAAGGGTTTCCCGCACGGCTTGCCGACCACGCAAGCCGAAACCATCAACGCCGACCTTCTCGCGTTCATCGAGAGCTAAGGCAGCCATGACGGTCTCAAAGGAACATCTCCTGTCTCGGCGCGGCTTCTGTCTATGCTGCATCGGAGGCGCTGCCACCGCGACCGCGGGAGGATGGCTCACGCCCCGCCAGGCCTTTGCGGAGGCGCGCGGCATCGTCAGCCTGATCAAGGACAGCGCCGCCACTTCGCCGATCGTCACGCACAAGCTGCGCGGCAACATCAGCGCGCTCGAAGGCTCCGGCGGCACCGTCGCTGTTCTCACCGGGCCCGACGGCAAGGTGCTGATCGATGCCGGCATCGGCGTCTCGCGCCCGCAACTGACGAAGGCCCTGGCCGACCTCGGCACCGAGCCAATTACGCACCTCATCAACACCCACTGGCATTTCGACCACATCGACGGCAACGCCTGGCTCAACGCGGCCGGCGCGAAGATCATCGCCCAGGACAACACGCTCAAATACCTGTCCCAGGTGCAGCGGGTGGAGGACTGGGACTACAATTTCCTTGCACAACCACAGGGCGGAATCCCGACCGAAACGTTCGCCGGCGAACACAGTCTCAAGCTCAATGGATCGACGATCCAACTCAGACACTACGGTCCGGCGCATACCGACAGCGATATCTCGGTTACTTTCTCTGAGGCCAACGTCGTCCACGTGGCCGACACGTTCTGGAACGGCATCTATCCGTTTATCGATTACTCGACCGGCGGTAGCATCGACGGGATGATCGCGGCATCCGACGCCAACCTGGCGGCGACGGCCGAAGACACGATCATCATCGCCGGCCACGGCAAGGCCGTCGGCACCAGAGCTGAGCTCAGGGAATTCCGCGACATGCTCGTCGCCATTCGCGACAACGTCGCCGCCCTGAAGAAGCAAGGACGCTCGCGCGAAGAGACGGTCGCGGCAAAGCCGACCAGCGCCTTCGACGCCAAATTCGGCAATTTCGTCATCGACCCCGGCTTCTTCACCAGGCTGGTCTACCAAGGGGTCTGATCACCGCACGTCACTAGTCTTTCGAACCCGGAGCACGACATGAACGACCTTCATTCGACCAACACTCGCGCTGAACTGGATCGCCGGCGGTTCACGCTCGCGCTGCCTTTACTAGCCGCCGGGGCCACCTATCCGCAGACGGCACGCGCGGCCAACGCGTCGTCCGGCGACAAACCGCCGATCGTAACGCACCATCGGACCAAAACGATCGACGGCATCAAGATCTTCTATCGCGAAGCCGGCCCATCCGGCGCCCCGGTCTTGCTCCTCCTCCACGGCTTCCCGACCTCATCCCACATGTTCCGGAATCTGATCCCGGAGCTCGCCGACCGTTACCATGTGATCGCTCCCGACTACCCCGGCTACGGACAGAGCGACATGCCCGACCGGGCGCAGTTTCAGTACACCTTCGACCGCTTTGGAGAGCTCGTGGACGGGCTGCTCGACCAGCTCGGCGCCAAGCGCTACGCCATATACGTCATGGACTACGGCGCCCCCGTGGGCTGGCGTCTCGCGCTCAAGCATCCCGACCGCGTCAGCGCGCTCATCGTTCAGAACGGCAACGCCTACGAAGAGGGCCTCAAGGAGTTCTGGGATCCGATCAAAGCATACTGGTCCGATCACTCCGAGGAGCACCGCAAGGCGCTCTACGTGCTGGTCAAGCCGGAAACCACCAAGTTCCAGTACACCGACGGGGTCAGCGACGTGACCCGTGTCGCCCCCGACAACTGGGTCCATGATCAGGCGCTGCTCGACCGTCCTGGCAACGCGGAGATCCAGATGGACCTGTTCTACGACTACCGCACCAACCTGCCGCTTTACCCCGAGGTGCAGGCCTATTTCCGCAAGCATCGGCCCCCGACGCTGATCGTCTGGGGCAAGAACGACAAGATCTTCCCGGCCGACGGCGCCTACCCCTACAAGCGCGATCTTCCCCAAGTCGAGTTTCACCTCATCGACACGGGCCATTTCGCACTCGAGGACAAGTCCGACGAGATGGTGCCGCTGATCCGCGATTTCCTCGCCCGCAAGGTCGCGTCGTGAAGGAGCGCGACTCGATAGCGCAGCTTATTTTGGCGTCGCTCGTCTTGGCAGCTTGTGCCGCGGCGCTCGCACGCGGCGAAGAGGCCGACGACAGCTCTCCGATCTTCGGCGTCAAGATACCGGCCGGGTACCGGGGTTGGGAGTTGATCGCCCCCTCCCACGAAGCGGGCGGCTTCAACGAGCTTCGGGGCATTCTCGGCAACGCCGTCGCGATGAAAGCCTACCGGGAGGGGCCCCTTCCGTTCCCGGACGGGGCGATTCTCGCGAAGCTCGCCTGGAAACAGGAACCGTCGACGGAGTTCGACGGCGCCTCGTGCCCCGCCACGCCACGACGGTGCAGATCATGGTTAAGGACTCGAAGAAATACGCTTCGACCGGCGGGTGGGGCTTCGGCCGCTTCATCGACGGGAAGCCTGTCGATCGCGCCCAACACGAGACATGTTTCGGCTGCCATCACCAGACGGAGCGACCTCCTGCTTGGTCGTGGAGTAATCCGTGGGATCAAGCTCGAAAACTGAAAATTCCGGAGCTTTTTCAGCTTCCTTCGGTTGACACCCCTTCCGCCATTTCAAATTGAAAATACTGAATAATAATCGATGTTGCGCTTCTAGCGCACAAATGACTGTACAACGAGAGCGATCCCGGCGCGGCGGGCCCGTCGAGCCTCGCCGGAAAACGATATCTATTCTCCATCTGACCAACCGAAGCCGTTAGCAAATCAGCAAGCAGGTCGGCGCAGGCTTCCCGGAGGGACGGGACCGATTTCGGAACGCCTTGCGGTCACCGTTTCGGAGGAACTGGCGCGCTGTCCCGCCTGCCGGCTCCTCTTTCTCAAAGTCTGTGTATGCACTGCAACAGTCATTTGCCCACGTACCTGCTAAATTGACGGCACTGGGAATTCAGGGCCCAGCGCTGGAAAACAATGACGCCGCCGGGACAACGTATTTCGAGCCCGGCGGCGCAGTTTCGCGCATCTAACTGGTGCCGGCCGCGGCCATGTTCTCGATGATCGAGAGCACCATCTCTTCGGCGCAACCATCGATGCAGTCGATCTTTCCGCCCGACCATGCCTCGGGACACCGGATCTTCGCCCTTAAGCCCTCCAGCGTCTTGGCCGACATATTCAGGATTTGCAGCCCGGACACTCTCAACGCACGCTGGCGCGACCATCCAACTGCCATATGTCAGAACCGACCTCCCACCAACTATCGATGAGGCAACCACTCGGTGGCTGAAAGCTCGCTGATGACTCGAGGCGGTTAGAATTTACGTCCGGAGGATTCCATTTTTTTGCATTCCCCGCTGACTGTAAGGGATTTCCCTTCCGACGACAGGGTTTTGGTAGCCTTGCCTGACTGTCGGGAAATAGTGATCGAAAGCGAAGCTGCGGTATCCTTTCCACCGATAGTAATTTTTATCGGGCCATCGAAGGAGAAGGAATCTTGGTTCACTCTCCAACCTCCTGCTGTATCGATGTAGTATTGGAGGGTCGACGCGGCCACGCTCCAATCGTCAGTTGAAGCGAGCGGAAAATCGCACTCCAATGCTGCGACCAGAGTTTGCGCGTGACCTTCCTGGGTCAACGCTCCTAAGGCCAGAAGCGCTAAAACTCCATTTCGTATGCCTTGCACGTAAAAACTCCTCGAAGCGTTTGGGCACTTTGCGGATGGGGGCCCGGAAACCTTTAATTACCTGGCGTTTTTGAATCCTGCTTGCGCCTTTGCGGGGGCACCGCCGATGGCGAGTCCCAGTCATTCATTTTCAGGCAAATGAGGAGTTCGACATAGCTTTGTACTTGCCCTGACCCCGCCAAGAGTTCGCAACTTTCACGCGGTCCTGCCGGGACAGTTAGCCAGATCGAGTCTAGCTGTTGCCGCGCATCCGTCTCGTCACTCACGCACTTACTCGCATCCTGGGGCAGTCCCGACGCTTTATCGTCAGCGGAAACATCCGCGCAAAGCGCCTTGATATCGAAGTTGGGAACACTGTCTGAAATTTGTACGGGCGGCTGGCCAACGAGCAATAATCCCAAGAGTGCTGCCTTCATAAGATCATTCTCCCCGTCCGGCGTGCCCCAGCTCGAAGGGGATTGAGCTGGGGCTGACGCGGCTTCGGAGGCTGTAGCGGCCAACCTCCGCCCACGACGTTACATTGCGCCTCTTCCCTGATTTCCATCCACCACGAACCGCGATTGCTGCGGCGCGCTACCACCTTTGCGCCAGGGCCCGGCCTTCCCCTATCCGCTCGCTTGTTCGGAATGGCAATTGCCGCAGGCATTTATCGATTTACGATCTACCTAATCGTGCGGATTGGCCGACCCAACCCCACACACCCCGACCATGCATATCGCGCGATGAGGGATCGCCGCTCCAGCCACAGAGCGACGGTCCCGCCCAATCGCAGGGGGCGGTCTGCCATCCCCTTTGGACTATATGTCCATCAAGCGAAAGCCGATCGAGATTCCGCCCAAGGTCGCCAGACAGTTCGCTGCCGATATGCGAGCCCTCCACACCGACCCCGATCCGATCGAGCGCGACGAGATCGCGGCTAACACCGGGAATCTGCTCCTGCAGCATATGCCCCAAGGGCACAAAGCTCCCGCTCGCCGACATACTTCTACTTTTCGAGCTGATGCGATCTTGGTCGGAGACAACTCGGCCGGCACACCTCGAGCTTACCCACGCTTCAGACGAGCGATCCTCTTGTAGTCGATCCACAACTCGATGATTTCGTGCGCGTCCAAATAATCCTTAGCCCGACGCTTCGCCTCTTCGTCGTCACTGCAACGAAGTGTTTGCCGTCAGGGCGTGTGAGACAAATTGAAGGATTTTGCGGAGGGAGGATTTCTGGTTCATCGTAGCCACCAGGAGCGAAGATGAAGCAGAAATCCGGACCGGGCAAAGCGCCGGCAGAACAGGTACTAAGGGACATTCGGCGCCAGACCCGCCGGCAGTATTCGGCGGAAGAGAAGATCCGCATCGTGCTGGAAGGACTGCGGGGCGAGGAGAACATCTCCGAGCTCTGCCGGCGTGAGGGCATTGCCGCCTCAATGTATTACGGCTGGTCGAAGGAGTTCCTCGAAGCCGGTAAGCGCCGCCTGGCGGGCGATACGGCGCGTGCGGCGACCTCCGGCGAGGTGACGGATCTCCGTCGTGAGACGGCCGCATTGAAGGAAGTCGTGGCCGACCTCACCCTTGAGAACCGCCTACTCAAAAAAAGCATGAACGGGGATGGGGAGGACGAGGCATGAGATATCCTGCGTCCGAGAAGGCCGAGATCATCCAGTTGGTCGAGCAGTCGCACCTGCCGGCCAAGCGCACGCTGGACAAGCTCGGGATCCCACGCGCCACGTTTTATAGATGGTATGATCGCTATCGTGATGGCGGCGTCGAGGCGCTGGCTGACCACCGGTCTCGACCTGACCGGATATGGAATCGCATCCCCGACGATGTGCGGGGCCAGATCATCGACCTGGCGCTGGAGCTGCCCGAGCTGTCGCCGCGCGAGCTGGCCGTGCGGTTCACCGACGAACGGAAGTATTTTGTCTCCGAGGCATCGGTCTATCGGCTGCTGAAGGCGCATGACCTCATCACCAGCCCCGCCTATGTGGTGATCAAGGCGGCGAACGAGTTCAAGGACAAGACCACCGCCATCAACCAGCTCTGGCAGACCGACTTTACCTACCTCAAGATCACCGGCTGGGGCTGGTACTACCTGTCGACCGTGCTCGATGACTTCTCGCGTTACATCGTCGCCTGGAGGCTTGGTCCCACGATGTGTGCCTCCGACGTCACGGCCACACTCGACCAGGCACTCGCGGCCTCCGGCCTTGACCACATCACCGTCGCGCACCGGCCGAGGCTTCTCAGCGACAATGGTTCGAGTTACGTCGCGGACGATCTGGCCAGGTGGCTCGAACACAAGGGCATGCAGCACGTGCGCGGCGCTCCGTATCATCCCCAAACCCAGGGAAAGATCGAGCGCTGGCATCAGACCCTGAAGAACCGCATTCTGCTCGAGAACTATTATCTACCTCACCACCTCGAACGGCAGATCGGCGCCTTCGTCGAGCATTACAACCACGTCCGCTATCATGAGAGCATCAAAAACCTGACCCCGGCTGACGTCTACTTCGGCAGAGCCGAGACCATCCTAACCGAACGACAGCGCATCAAGCGTGAGACCATCGCAAACCGCCGCTTGCAGCACCAACTGCAGGCCGCTTAAACTCCAACAACAGATGAGCCAGAGCCTCCCTTCTCGAAAAGCCTGATTAGTCTCAAATTATCTGACGACGGACAATTTCGTTTCATGAGATTGCTGAGGCGATCTTGCTTAATTCGTCGCCCCGCCGGCAGCCGCGGCCTCTTCCTGCGCCGTTGTCGTTGTGCAATGGGATCAACGGGGCGATCTGGCCGCCGCCATCTGCTACCCTTTCCAGGGGGCGTAATCGATACGATCTCGCCGGGGGTGGCTTTGAATTTAACGCCTGAGTATCGGTCCCGCCGCCTCCACCCACGGCTGAGATCGCCTGCCTGCACCAAAGGCGATCTCGGTGCCTGGCTTCACCGGTGGAACGGTGCAGTCCTTACCGATGCCGAAATATCGGTGTCCGAAGCATTGATCCGCTTCGCCTGGCGAACGAACTGCGTGCTCGCCGCCGGCTGCGTGACCCGGAACCGTGGATTTCAATCCAGCCGTGAGAAAAAGAACTCCTATGTCAAATCGGTTTACCGGCCCCACTCCCCCGTGGTTCCCCGGAATCCAATTTGGTCTTGAAACGCGCTAACAGCCAAAAAGTCCGAGGTTGGTTTCCATCAAGATCGACTGTTTCAGATTTCCGTACGGTGCGCCGGCGTGACGCGGCCGCTTTTCATGTGAGCCGCGAATCCTACAGGAGGCACCTATCGATGTCGCGATCCGAGCATGCGTTGATCTATGTCAGTCGCAGCAACAGTAATGTGCGCGACAGTTCTGCGAGCGAGATCATTCGCAGCATACTCGCGCGGTCACGCTCGAAGAATGCTAAGCTCGGCGTAACCGGCGCGCTGCTCTTCAGCGAGGGTTACTTTTGCCAGGTCCTCGAAGGTGACCAGGCTGCCGTCGAGGAAATCTTCAACGTGATCGAATGCGATGTCAGGCACCGGGACATCACCCTTCTGACCTTCAGGCCTTCGACACCGCGGCGCTTCCGTTGTCGCTGCGAGAGCGCGCACATGACGCTTCCGCATTGCGCCCCTCTAGAGCCTTTCCCGTTCCGATGGAATCGGAACGGGGCTCTAGATTCTTTGTTTTGACGCGTTTTCTTCACGCGAACCGGAAGCCACTTCGCTCGAAAACGCTCTAGGAGAACGTAAAGTCCGTTGCCAGGAGCTGGCTCTTGTTCACGCCGATCAGCCAAATGGCCGTGTTCGCGTCGGCCGTAACAATGGAGAACGAACCGTAGTCTGTCGTAGCGGCGAGCACTTGATCAAAGCTCGTCAGCATCGTTCCTTGAAGCGCGATGAGGTCGTTTGCGACCTCAAAGTCATTCACGACATCGACGCCCGAATTCGCATTGAACAGCACCTTGTCATTTCCGCCCGGGCCAAGGAACAGGTAGTCAGTCCCGGCGCCTCCGTCGAATGTGTCGTTTCCGGCCTCGCCGAGCAGGACGTCAACGCCGGCGCCGCCGTACATGATGTCGTCGCCGTCTCCCATGTAAAAATAGTCCTGACCATCTTCACCGGTCGCGACGTCGTTGCCTGCCGCCATCACGAAGATGTTGTTGCCGCCTCCGCCGAATCCGGTGTCGTTGCCGACGTCACCGTAGAAATAGTCACCACCGTCTCCGCCGTATAGGTAGTCGTCGCCGGTTTCGCCAAGCAGCACGTCGACGCCGCCGCCGCCAACGAGAACATCGTTGCCGGCGCCGCCATAGAGGTAGTCCTGATCGTCGCCACCATAGGCGACGTCATTGCCGTTGCCTGCCACCAGGACGTCGACCCCGGCGCCGCCCGAGAACACGTCGTTGCCGTCGCCGCCATAGAAGTAGTCGTTGCCGGTGCCGCCGTAAGCCGTGTCGTTGCCGGCCAGTCCGACCAGAACGTCAGCTCCAGCCCCGCCCGCCAGGGTGTCATTGCCCGCGCCCCCGTAGAGCAGATCGTTCGTCGCCGGACCCGAAGGATCGACCGGGGAAAACAGCGTGTTGGCCACCAGGCCGCCGATGGCATAATTGCCGTCGGCGAAATTCAGATATTCCCCGCTGTAAACCGTATCCGTACCGTCGACGCCATCGACGACCACGGTGGTGCCACCATAGATCGAAATGCTGTAGGCCGCCCGGGGCGCGGAGAAATTGAAAAAGTCAGTGCCGGCGTCGCCCTGGAGGATATCGTTTCCGTCGCCGCCGGTAAGTGTGTCGTCGCCCGCACCGCCATAGACGACATCGTTGCCCGATCCGGCGTCGATCGCATCGAGGCCGTCGCCTCCGTAGAGCGCGTCAGCTCCCGCTCCGCCCCGCAATGCGTCATTCCCGGCATCGCCGAACAGAGTATCGTTGCCATCATCGCCCGACAGCAGATCGTTGCCGGCGTCGCCGTGGATGCTGTCATTGCCGAGGCCGCCAAACATCTGATCGTTGCCGTCGTTGAGCATGGCAACGTCGTCGCCAACAGCTCCCGAGATCACGTCTCCCGTGTTGAAGCCGCGAAAGATGTCGTTACCGCCCGTCCCGACCTGAATGAGTGTGTTGTAGCCGGTCCATTGCCAGGCTGAATCCTGGGATCCGCCGGTGCCCGGTCCATTGTACAGGTATGCAACCGCTTGGAGGTCCAGCGGTCCGAGGTGCGTCGGCTGCGCACCCGTATAGCTCATCACCGTCTGGGATTTATCGTCGAGACTCGGCGTCAGCGTCGGATCGCCATCAAACGGATGCTTGAAGCCGATCGCGTGTCCGATTTCATGCAGCATTAGCCCGATAGCGACGCGGCCATACTGGACGAAGACGTCGCCGCCGATTTGATTGTCGTAGTCGTAGTTGATCGATACGTTCGGGTAATACCCAAATCCGCTGTAGTTGGCGTATTTGGGGTCGGTGGAGAAATCTGCCGTAGTGAATCGGATATCGCCGAGACCTGCGGGCACCTCGAGAAAAACCAGGCCGCTTGCGGCCGCCCATTGTTGCAACGCCGCCCGTGCGACGGCCTTCTCGTCCTCGGTAAAGGGTCGAAGGCTGTTCTTGAAGGCTTGGGTATCTGACGAAGCAAGCTCGGCCGCCGAAATGGTTGTGTCGAACGAAAAGCTGACGAATGCAGGCCTGCCAGGGAGCGACGCTCCCGAAACCGAATTGCCCCACCATGAGTTGCCGGACAAAATTGCGGTGAAGTCGCTGACAACCGTCATAAATGCCCCCGAATGCAACCTTAAAATGCGTACTATTTCATCGGGCCCCCTGCTTCGCAAGCGCGATCCCGGCGGCTGGAAGAAAAAGCCAGGGCCGGATCGCTCTGCTTCGACGATGGCCGGGTCGTCGCCGATGTCCGGTGGTCGCCAGCGAGTATCAGCGCAGCATGAGGCGCCGGCCGGCACAACGCCAACGCGCCGGTGAGCTCTCGGCCAGATGCAATATGACCTTGTTGTTGGCGTGATCGATCAGCGATCCGCTAACTGACGATGTTGAAGTTCGCCGCCGTGACGGTGTCCGCAGTGGCACCATTCAGCCAAACCGCGGTGTCGGCATCAATCTGGACCACGAAGTAAGCGCCGTTCTGATACGAGTGCGACAGAACGTCGGCGAACGAAGTGAAGCCGGAGCCGTTCAATTGCACGACGTCCCAAAGCGGCGTCCAGTCCTGCACGACCTGCACCCCGGGAACGTCGTTGACAACGAAGGTGTCGCTGCCCACGCCGGTGCCCGGACCGCCGCCGTTTCCGCCGAAATAGTAATTCACGCCGGCGCCGCCATCGAAATAGTCGTTTCCGGCGCCGCCGATCAGCACGTCTACGCCATCACCACCGTACATCACGTCGTTGCCGTTGCCGCCATAGGCGTAATCGTTTCCGCCATAGCCGAACATCGCATCATCGCCGTCATCGCCGATCAGGACATCGAAGACCTGCGACCCCACCAGCACGTCGTTGCCGGTTCCTCCGTAGGCATTACCGCCCCCTGTCGGAAGGTAGATCCAATCGTTTCCGCCGCCGCCTTCCAGCAAGTCTACTCCGGCATCTCCAACGATGGTTTCTTCTGCCGCGCCACCATAGATGCTGTCGTTGCCCAACCCGCCGTAGAAGGATGCTCTGCCAACCAGCCCATTGCCGGTGAATGCAATCACATCATCCCCATTGCCGCCCAGGACCACTGGCTGGGGGCCATCGTCGTGATCGTAGGACCCATAAAGGCTATCGTTCCCGTCGCCTCCATCCCAATGCACAGCGAACCCGGTGACAAGATCATTGCCGCCGCCTCCATATGCAATGCCATCGTAGTTTGCGTTGAAGAGAGCATTGATGGTGTCGTCGCCGTCACCACCATAACCTCCTCCCTGGCCGACGACCGTGATCAGATCATTCCCCGCGTCGCCATACAATGCGCCGACGCTAGAGATGGTGTCGTTGCCAGATCCACCGTAAACCGCGCCGCCAAATCCCCCTTCAGGGAGAGAAAGATTGTCACCTCCCTCACCACCGTAAAGCGTTTGGGGACCCAGCCCACCGTACCCGCCGGCAAGTGTATCGTTTCCATCCAGGCCATACATGGCATCTTCGGGGCCCGTATGGCTGTCGTCTCCCGACGTTCCTACGTATGTGACCAAGCTTCCCTCCTAAAGGTCTTGAGCTCTTCCGAGCGAATATCAACGCCACGCCGGCAGTGTGCCGCCCAGCCGCGCTAGCTCACGATCGTGAAATTCGCCGCCGCGACCGTGCCCGCGGTGGCACCGTTCAGCCAGACCGCAGTGTCGGTATCGATCTGCACCACGAAGTAAGCGCCGTTCTGATATGAGTGCGAGAGCACGTCGGCGAATGAGGTGAAGCCGCTGCCGTTGAGCTGCACGGTATCGGTGGCTGGAGTCCAGTCCTGAACCACCTGGATGCTCGGGACATCGTTGGAAACGAAGGTGTTGTTGCCGTCTCCGCCGAAATAGTAGTTCACGCCGGTGCCGCCGTCGAAGTAGTCGTTGCCGGCGCCGCCCAACAGCACATCGGTGCCATCGCCGCCATACATCACGTCGTTGCCGGCCCCGCCGTAGAGGTAGTCGTTACCCTCGTAGCCGTAGGCGGTATCGTCGCCGGCATCGCCAACCAGAACGTCGTTGGCGCTCGAGCCGACGGCGACGTCATTGCCATCGCCGCCATAGGCCGTGCCGCCGCCGGAAGGCATGTACAGGTAATCATTGCCCGCATTGCCTTCGAGAAGGTCGACACCCTGATCACCAATCAGGATGTCTGCACCTTGTCCGCCGTAAATGCTGTCGTTGCCCTGCCCTCCGTAGGCCATCACGGTCTCGGCAACTGACCCAGACCCGCTGACGATGATCGCATCGTTTCCGTCGCCGCCCTGGATGACAATGAGGCCGCTTAAGCCGATCGGCCCGTCATAGATCGTATCGTCGCCGCCACCGCCGTCGATCGCGGAGCCCTGTCCAGTGATGGTGTCGTTACCGAGGCCGCCATAAGCGCGGCCCGTGTCGAAAAAACCATCCCAGCCGGTGGAGATTATGTCATTGCCTTCGCCACCGTAGGCGATGCCACCCGACGCCTGGATCGAGTCGTCGCCGCCAGCTCCCGTTACGGTGGCGTCGAAGCCGGAAACAGTGTCGTCGCCTTCGCCACCATAGACAGTGTCGTTATGAAAAGAACTCGAGCTGAGACTGTCGTTGCCGTTGCCGCCATAGACAACGCTCCCGGTCATCGTGGCAGCGAGGGTATCGTTGCCGTCCAGACCGTAAAGGACGTCCTCACCAGCAGCGGCCGTGTGGTTGTCGTCGCCGAGGGTTCCAACGTAGGTGGTCACCAGAAATTTCCTTCCGGAGCTGAATGCAACGCCGGAAGGTTAGCAGCCTGATTGTGTTGACGCGAGTCTCGCGCGAGGTACAACCTGGCGCAGGTAGCTCTCGCGGCGTTCCTGCCCTCGTCGATCGACGTGCCGTCAGGTCTGCCGGATGAACTCCGCAATCAGGCCGCCGGTTTGCTGCGGGGCATCCTCGAAGCAGTAATGGCCGACGCCGGCGAGGCGCCTGACCGGCGCAGCGGGGAAGATCGCGGAAAACAGCGGCAGGAAATGTTCGGCGCGCAATGTGCGGTCCGCCTCGCCCCAGATCGCAAGCGCCGGCTTGCCGCGGATCAAACGTTCGGCGGCCGGACCGGGCGTCGCGAATGTATGCGCGCCGGTCGCAAACCCCTTGGCCCAACCGATCGCACCGAGGCAATCGGCCGGACGCGCGAAGGGCGAGCCGTAGGCCGCAAGCCATGAGTCGGTGATCACAGCGTTGTTCTCGAAACCGTTGAGCTTGAGCGTGCTCAGGATGTTGAAGCCGAGCTGTCCGAGAACCGGCTCGAGCTCGCCGCTCGCCTCGGCCCGGGCGATCCATTGAAACCACGGCGAAGCCAGCGCATTCGCGGTGACGCGCTCGAACAGATCGCTCTGCCCGAACGGCGTTGGTCCGTTGGCCGAGATGATGCGGCGGATGCGATCCGGATGCCGGGTCGCGAGCCCCATGCCGACCGGGCCGCCGAAATCATGCATGATCAGGGTGACGCCGGTGAGATCGAGCGCGAGGACCAGCGCTTCGAGATTGCCGACATGGTCCTGCAGCCAGTAGCTGCGCTGCGCCGGCGTCGCGCTCTTTCCAAAGCCCATGTGGTCCGGAACGATCACGCGGTGGGTCGTGCTCAGGCCTGCAATCAGGTGACGGAATAGATAGCCCCAGGTCGGTTCGCCATGCAGGCAGAGCACCACCTCGCCGTCCCGCGGGCCCTCGTCGACATAATGCATCCGGAAGCCGGGAGCTGCGGTGAAATGCGGCGCGAAGGGAAAGGTCCCGTCGAACGTGGCGTCGGGTTGGATCATGACTGACCTCGCATGGTTTTAATTTGAAACCATCGTGTATCGCTTGTGGTTTTACTTTGCAACCGATATATCGAGCTCAATATGGTGATGGTCTCTCCAGCCGCGCCATTGAGCTGATCAACGTGAGATGAGGAGCGGCAGGCGGATCGCGATGGCCAAGAGAGTGAGCCACAAGGACTCCATGTGCGGCGTGGCACGGCCGCTGGATGCGATCGGCGACTGGTGGTCGCTGTTGATCGTCCGCGATGCGTTCGACGGGTTGCGCCGGTTCGGCGAGTTTCAGAAGAGCCTCGGGCTCGCCAAGAACATCCTCTCGGCCCGGCTCCGCAATCTCCTGGCGCACGGCATCATGGAAACCGTACCCGCGGCGGACGGCAGCCCCTATCAGGAGTACGTCCTGACCGAGAAGGGACGCGGGCTCTTCCCGCTTCTTGTCGCGCTCCGGCAGTGGGGCGAGGATTTCTTCTTCGAACCCGACGAGGCGCATGTGCTGCTGGTCGACCGCAAGACCGGGCAGCCGGTACGGCGGCTGGAGCTGCGCGCGCAAGACGGACGCGTCGTTGGCGCTGAGGACACGATGGTCCGCCTGCCGCCCGCGTCGCCCTAGAAAGAGACCGCGTGAGAAGCGCCGCGATGCGCACGCTCCGTCGACAGGAACCGGATATTAACCCTCCTTGCCGCAGCATCCGCGCGTGGAGGTATGACCAATGCAGACATTCCGGATTTCGCTGAGTGATGGGACGCGGAAATTCCACACGGTGATTCAGGCCCCTGATTCAGCATCCGCGCACATCAAGGCCGCCTACTTCTTCGATACCTCGAAGTGGCGGATTCTCAGTGTTTCAGTGACCACCGCCGCGATGGCCGCGTAAGCTTCCACAAACGCTAGCCTGTTCGGTCGAGTTCGGCGGCGGCAAGCCGTGCGATCGCAAGGTCGATCTCGGCCAACGGATCGCCGTCGCCGAGAAACCAGGCCGCCGACAAGCCGGTCCAGGCGACGATCCATGACAGCAGACGCCGGCGATCGAGCCGTGCAGCCTCCACGACGATGTCGAGACGCTGCGCAAAGCGCCCGGGTTCGGTCGCAACCGGCCGCGCCGGGTCGGCGAGATCCGGATTGGTGAAGATGTTGGCGAAGTCGAAGCCTCGCTCGCCGACGAGATGCTTCGGATCGATCGCGAGCCAGCCCCGCGCGCCAAAGTCGAGCACGTTGTCATGGTGCAGGTCGCCGTGCAGGACCACCATCTCGCGTTGATTGCCGAGCAGGTCTTCGGTCACTTCAGCCGATCGGTTCAGGATGCCGCCATGCGCCCTCGCAGCGGGCCATAGCTCACCAAACCAGTGTGTCAGCGGCGTCAGATCCGGCCGCGGCTTTGCTCTCTCTGCGTGGAGCCGATCGGCCGTCGCACAGAGAATCCTGCAGGCCTCATCGTCCCGGCCGGTTCGCGCCATCGCGCTGAGCGAAGCCGAACCCGTCGCCCTTTCGAGCAACAGCGCGTTGCCATCGTGGGCGAGGACGCGCGCCGCGCCGTCTCCGTCCCACCACGCCATGACGATGGCGCCGAGGCACTCGTCCGGCTCGCTCGAGAGTTTGAGCATTGCGGGTTCCGTGCCGCCGCACCGGCAGCAACCGCGCGGCGTGCGTCACGATCGGGTGGCCGTCGGGGATGAGGCTCCAGGCCGCGAGATAGGGTTCGAACATCTGGTGATTGACCGGGATGGAGAAACGGGCCCCCGTCGTTCTAGTCATCGCCTGCACGCACTGCCACGGCTGCTCCCTGCGGCGCATCGTGGCAGGCCCGGCTCGAACCGGTTCCCCCGCCGCCCTGCCCATGTTGGCTGATGACAGCCCCCACCCATCTCGCGCTACAATGTCGCAGCCGGTGCTACGGAGGGTGTGGTGATGCCGCGAAAGGGAATTACCGGACACGACGATTGGGTGGTCACGGAGGCCCTGGCCACGGCGCTGGTCGCGCTCGAGCAGCTGCCGTCGAAACATCAGCCGCGCGCGCATATGGAGGATGTCCGGAAAATCCTGACCTCGCGATGTGAGTCTGGCGCCGTCACGCTGCATCTTGCGCAGGCCAAGTGCCGGTTGTTTCCGGATACCGATCCGCTGACCATCTATGAGGAATACGGCCTCAAGGATGGACTGGGATAACGGCCGCGGCGGCGGCTGACTGACCGCCGAACCACTATTCGCGGCTGACGCGCCAGATCGTGCCGTTGCCGTCTTCCGAGACCAGCAGCGCGCCGTCACGCGCCACGGTCACCCCGACCGGGCGGCCCCAGATCTCATTGTCGCCGATGACAAAGCCTGTGACGAAATCCTCGTACTCGCCGGTCGGCACGCCGTCCTTCAACCTGATGCGGATGACCTTGTAGCCTGTACGCTTCGACCTATTCCACGAACCGTGTTCGGCCGCAAAGGCATCGCCGCGATATTCGGGCGGAAAGCTGCTGCCGGTGTAGAAGGTCAAGCCGAGCGAGGCCGAGTGGGCCTGTAGCAGGACGTCGGGCACCGTCACCTTGTCCTTGAGGTCGGGTCGCGCACCGGCATGCGCAGGGTCTTCGTTGGCGCCGATGTAGTACCACGGCCAGCCGTAGAACGCGCCCTCGCGGACCCGCGTCACATAGTCGGGCACGAGGTTATCGCCGCGGCCGTCGCGCTCGTTGGTCGAACACCACGGCGTGCCGCTTCCGGGCTGGATCGCCAATCCGACGCAGTTGCGGATTCCGGTGGCGAATAGTTTCTGGTTCTTGCCATCAGGGTCAAAGGCGAGCACGGCGGCGCGGTCGGTCTCGATCCCCCAGGCCGCGCCAAGCGCATGATCACGGCTCCAGGCCTCAACGCCTTGCGGCGGCTGACCGAGGCCCTCGCCTGCATTGCCGGCGGAGCCGACCGACACCAGCATCCGCTTGTCGTCGGGCGTGAACACGATGTCACGCGTGAAATGATTGCTGCCGCGCGGCAGCCGGGCGACCGCCTCGGGCTTTCCCGGCGCCTTGAGATCGCCGTTGCGGTAGGCAAAGCGCACGACGCTGTCGGTGTTGGCGACATAGAGCCATTGCGGATTGTCGCCGCTTGGGAAGAATGCGATGCCGAACGGCCGGCTCAATCCGGTTGCGTAGACCTCATTGGTCGCAGGCTTGGTGGCGCCGTCGGCGCTGCGCAGGATGCGGATGCGGCCGGGGCCGGTCTCCGCGACGAAGATATCGCCATTGGGCGCAGTCCGGATGATCCGCGGCCCGCTCAGCCCGCTTGCAAACAACTCGATCTTGAACCCTGCCGGCACCTGCGGCACCGCCGAGGCGGGTCGCTGCACGACGCGCGACGAATTGCTGCTGGAGGCCGTTGCGCCCGGCCTGGGCAGGTCCTGCGGTGTGATCAGGCGCACCGTGCCGGGCTTGTCGCGCTGCCAGTCGCCAAAGGCCTCGGCACCTCTGAGCACGGGTTCGGCGCCCGATCGCGTGATGCTGATTGCTGCGAGGATAACGGCGGCAATGCTGACGCCGGCAAGACTTGACTTACGCATATGCTCCTCGCGCGATGTCCCTGTCAGTCGCGCTGCTCATAGCGCAATTCGACTTCCGGCCGCGTTCACAATGTCGTCGCATCAATGTCCGTTGGGGAGACGTCGTCACATCAATCGACGCGCGCTTCGCGAGATGCGTTACACGGCCCTCGAACGGACCATGGGCTTGCGCTCGGCTGTCGACGGCTCGCGAAACGCCGGCGTCTCTCCAAGCGGCGGCTTGAGAGGAACCGTGAGCCGGCATATTAGGCCTTCGGCGCGCCAATCGAAGTCGGCCCGTCCGCCGAGCTGGGTCTCGATGCTGGCGATCACGCTTCGCGTGCCGAAACCTTTCTGCTTCGGTTTGGTCACCAGCGGCCCGCCGGATTCCACCCAAGCGAGGATCAGCGTCTCGTCGTGCACTTCCCAGGTGATGGCGAGCCGGCCCGACAATACCGACAGGCTGCCGTATTTCGCGGAGTTGGTGACGAGCTCATGCAGCGCCAACGCCAGCGTCTGCGCGGTCGCGGGCTGCAACTGCACCTCGCCGCCGGCGATCTGGATCTGCCCGGCCTCGGAATAGGGCGCGATCTCCTCGGTCACCAGCCGCCGGACTTCGGCGCCCTGCCAGCTCGACAGCGACAGCACGGTGTGAACGCGCGCCAGCGCCGTGATGCGGCCCTCGACCGCCCGTACATAGGCGGTGACGTTCTGCGCGCGGGTCAGCCGCACGATCGATTGCGCCAGCGCGAGCGCGTTCTTGGCGCGATGGTCGACCTCGCGGGTCAGCAGCGTCTGGCGTTCCTCGGCCTTCTTGCGATCGGTGATGTCGACGGTAACGCCGCTGACCCGCACCACCCTGCCGTTTCTGTCGCTGGTCGCCGCAGCCGTGCCGACACACCAGCGCACTTCGCCGTCCGGCCGCATGATGCGAAATTCGGCTTCATACGACGTCTGGCCGTTACCGAACCCGGCCCAGGCTTGCCGGAGTTCTTCGACATCGTCGGGGTGAAACAGCTCCTGGATATTGTCGGAGGTCAGCGCGAAGGATTTCGGGTCGATGCCGAAAATCTTGTATTGCCCCTCATCCCACATCCAGTCGCCGTTGACCCAATCCCAGTCCCACGAGCCCATCTTGCCCGCGGCAATCGCCATGCTGCGGCGCGCCTCGCTTTCGACCAGCCGCGTGGTCGACTGCTCGAGCTCGGCGGTGCGCGCGCGCACACGGTCCTCGAGCTCGGCGTTGAGGCGTTCGAGCTGGCGTGTCTTGCGGTAGAGCTCGGCGAACACGCGGATCTTTGCCCGCAGCACCTCGGGCACGACCGGCACCGGCACGTAATCGACCGCGCCCATCTCGTAGCCGCGTAGCCGGTCGATATCGCTGACCTGGATCGCCGAGATGAAGATCATCGCGGTCTTCTGGAAACGCGGATGCTCGCGGATCATCGCCGCGAGCTCGAAGCCATCGAGCTCGGGCATGCAGACGTCGACCAGGATGACCGCGACTTCGTTCTTGAGCAGAAACTCGAGCGCCTCGCGGCCCGACGATGCGGCGACAAGCGTTTCGCCGAGCTCCTTCAGGATCACCTCATAAGCCAGCAGCTTGGCCGGCTGGTCATCGACCAGAAGGATGTTTACCTTTTCGTGGTCCATCATGTTCGATCGCCGATCAGCGGTGCAGCCACATGCGGATCGCCAGCAGCAGTTGCTCGGTGTTGACGGGTTTCGCCAGATAGTCGGACGCGCCCGCCTCCAGGCATTTCTCGCGGTCGCCCTTCATCGCCTTCGCGGTCAGCGCGATGATCGGCAACCGCAAAAAGGCGGGATTTTGCCTGATGGCGCCGATGGTCTGGTAACCGTCCATCTGCGGCATCATGATGTCCATCAGCACGATCGCGATCTTCGGGTTGGATTCGACCAGCGAGATCGCCTCATGACCGGTTGTCGCCGTCAACACCTTCATACCGCGCCGTTCCAGCACGCTCGACAGCGCGAAGATGTTGCGGGCGTCATCGTCGACCAGCAGCGCCGTCTTGCCAATCAGGTCCTCATCGGAACTATTGAGCTTCTCCAGCATCCTCTGTTTTTCGACGGGCAATTCCGTGATCACACGGTGCAGGAACAGTGACGTTTCATCGAGCAGCCGCTCCGGCGACTCCACACCTTTGACGACGATGCTGCGCGCCATCGTGTGCAGTTCCGCGTCTTCCTCGGCCGAAAGTTCCCGGCCCGTAAACACGACAACGGGAATATTGGAGAGCATTTGGTCCTGGCGGATCTGATCCAGCACCTCGAAACCGCTCATGTCGGGCAGCCGTAGATCGAGCACGACGCAGTCGCAGGGATTTTCGCGCAGCGTCGAGAGCGCCCCTGCCCCGGTGCCGCTGGTCACGATCTCGATATCCTCGTGCCCGAGCAGCTCGGTGATGCTGAGCTGTTCCGCCGCGTTATCCTCCACGATCAGGAGCCGCTTGCGGCGCGGTCTCGCGTATTCCTTGATCTGCGACAGCGCGGCGCTGACGCCTTCGGTCGTGGTCGGCTTGTTGACGAAGGAGAAGGCGCCGCGGGCCAGCGCATGTTGCCGGTCCTCGTCGAGCGTAATGATCTGGACCGGAATGTGACGGGTCAGTGGATTGTGCTTGAGCTGGCTCAGCACGGTCCAGCCCAGCATGTCCGGCAGGAAGACGTCGAGCGAGACCGCGCTCGGCTGGAACTGCTTGGCGAGATCGAGCGCCTCGGCGCCGCGGGCTGCGACCAGAACCTTGAAGCCCTTGTCGCGCGCCAGATCGATCAGGACCCGCGCGTAATGCGGATCGTCCTCGACGATCAAAAGGATGGTGTCGCCGGGCTCGAGATTGAGCCGGTCGTCCGGAAGCTGCTCGATCACGCGCTCCTGCGTGCCCGCTGATTGCAGCGACGGTGCCGTGGTGTGCGGCATCTGTAGCGGCTGAGCCTGCGGTCGCAGCCCGGCCGACGGTCCGGCATATTTCAGCGGCAGATAGAGCGTGAAGGTCGAGCCCTTGCCCGGCGCGCTGCGCAGATGGATCTCGCCGCCAAGCAGGCCCGCCAGCTCGCGGCTGATGGCAAGGCCAAGACCGGTGCCGCCATATTTGCGGCTGGTGCCGGCGTCGGCCTGCTGGAACGCCTCGAAGATCAGCTTCTGCTTCTCCTGGGGAATGCCGATGCCGGTATCCGACACTTCGAACGCGACGACGGCGGGCGCCGCGTTGAGGATCGGATGCTCTGCACTCCAGCCGCCGAGCGCGGCCGACACCGTCAGGCTGACGCCGCCCTCCGCGGTGAACTTGAACGCGTTCGAGAGCAGGTTCTTCAGCACCTGCTGCAGCCGCTTGGAGTCGGTGACCATGCTGCGCGCCAGATTGGCGTCGACATCGATGCTGAAGGAGAGGTGCCGGTTCTCCGCCTCGTGACGGAACGGCCGTCCGACCGTCTCGAGCAGGCTCGACGTCAGAATTTCCTCGGCATCGACCGTCACCGTGCCGGACTCGATCTTGGAGAGATCGAGGATGTCGCTGATCAGGTTCAACAGGTCGGTGCCGGCACCATGAATGGTGCGGGCGAACTCGACCTGCTTGCCGGTCAGATTGCCGTCCGGATTCTCGGTGAGCTGCTGGCCCAGGATCAGGATCGAGTTCAGCGGCGTCCGCAGCTCGTGCGACATGTTGGCGAGAAATTCGGATTTGTACTTCGAGGTCAGCGACAGCTCGGTCGCCTTCTCTTCCAGCGCGCGCCGCGCCTGCTCGATTTCCTGGTTCTTGCGCTCGACGTCGACATTGCGCTCGGCGAGCTGTTGGGCCTTCTGCTCGAGCTGATCGTTGGTCTGCTGCAATTCCTTCTGCTGGGTCTGCAGCTCGCCGGCGAGCTGTTGCGACTGCTTGAGCAGCGCCTCGGTCTGCATCGTCGCCTCGATGCTGTTGAGCACGATGCCGATGCTGTCGGTGAGCTGTTCGAGGAAGGTGATCTGCGAGGTCGTGAACGAGGAGATCGAGGACAGCTCGATCACCGCCTTGACCTGGTTCTCGAACAGCACCGGGAACACGACGAGGTTCTTCGGCATGACCCGCATCAACGCCGAATTGATCGGCACCGCATCGCCGGGAATATCGGAAACGAAGCGCTGCCGCTTGTCGAGCGCGCACTGACCGACCAATCCATCGCCGAACTGGACGATTTGCGGATGCGGATTGTTGCTGTCGCTGGCATAGGCCGACAACAGGCGCAGCTGCGCATTCTCGGGATTGTCGACCTGGTAGATCACGCCCATATGCGCGTTGATCAGTGGCGCCAGCTCGGTCAGCAGCAGACGGCCGACGGTCGCAAGATCGCGCTGGCCCTGCAGCATGTTGGTGAAGCGCGCCAGATTGGTCTTCAGCCAGTCCTGCTCGGTGTTGCGCTCCGTCGTGAGACGGAGGTTGCCGATCATCGTGTTGATATTGTCCTTGAGCTCTGCGACCTCGCCGCGCACGTCGACCTGAATCGAGCGCGTCAGGTCGCCCTTGGTGACCGCGGTCGCCACTTCCGCGATCGCGCGCACCTGGGAGGTTAAGTTGGCCGCCAGCAGGTTGACGTTGCCGGTCAAATCCTTCCAGGTGCCGGCTGTGCCGGGCACGTTGGCCTGACCGCCGAGCCGGCCCTCGACGCCGACCTCACGCGCCACGCTGGTGACCTGCTCGGCGAAGGTCGCGAGCGTCTCGGTCATGTTGTTGATGGTGTCGGCGAGCGCGGCCACCTCGCCCTTCGACTTCACCGTCAGGTTCTGCTTCAGGTCGCCGTTGGCAACCGCGGTCACCACCTTGACGATGCCGCGCACCTGCTCGGTCAGGTTCGCCGCCATGACGTTGACGGTGTCGGTGAGATCCTTCCAAGTGCCGGCGACGCCGCGCACCTCGGCCTGGCCGCCGAGCTTGCCCTCGGTGCCGACCTCGCGCGCCACGCGCGTGACCTCGCCGGCGAAGGCGTTGAGCTGGTCCACCATCGTGTTGATGGTGTTCTTCAGCTCGAGAATCTCGCCCTTCACGTCGACCGTGATCTTGCGTGACAGGTCCCCGCGCGCCACAGCGGTGGTCACCTCGGCGATGTTGCGGACCTGCGTGGTCAGGTTCGCGGCCAAGAGGTTGACGTTGTCGGTGAGGTCCTTCCAGGTGCCGCCGACGCCGGGCACCACGGCCTGGCCGCCGAGCCGTCCCTCGGTGCCGACCTCGCGCGCCACGCGCGTCACTTCGGCGGCGAACGAGCGCAGCTGCTCGACCATCGTGTTCAGGGTGTCCTTGAGCAGCAGGATCTCGCCGCGCACGTCCACCGTGATCTTCTTCGACAGGTCGCCGCCGGCGATCGCGGTCGCGACCTCGGCGATGTTGCGGACCTGCGCGGTGAGATTCGACGCCATGAAGTTGACGTTGTCGGTCAAATCCTTCCAGGTGCCGGCGACTCCGGGCACTTCGGCCTGACCGCCGAGTTTGCCCTCGGTGCCGACCTCGCGCGCCACGCGCGTCACTTCACCGGCGAAGGCGTTGAGCTGGTCGACCATCGTGTTGATGGTGTTCTTCAGCTCAAGGATTTCGCCCTTCACGTCGACCGTGATCTTGCGCGACAGGTCGCCGCGCGCCACGGCGGTGGTCACTTCAGCGATGTTGCGGACCTGCGCCGTCAAATTGCCGGCCATCGAGTTGACGCTGTCGGTCAGATCCTTCCAGGTGCCGGCGACGCCGGGCACGTTGGCCTGGCCGCCAAGGCTGCCGTCGGTGCCGACCTCGCGCGCCACGCGTGTCACCTCGCCCGCGAAGCGGTTGAGCTGATCGACCATCGTGTTCAGTGTTTCCTTCAGCTGAAGGATCTCGCCGCGCACGTCGACCGTGATCTTGCGCGACAGGTCGCCGCCGGCGATCGCGGTCGCCACCTCGGCGATGTTGCGGACCTGTGCCGTGAGGTTGCCGGCCATCGAGTTGACGCTGTCGGTCAGATCCTTCCAGGTGCCGGCGACGCCGGGCACTTCGGCCTGGCCGCCGAGCTTGCCGTCAGTGCCGACCTCGCGCGCCACGCGCGTCACTTCGCCGGCGAAGGCGTTGAGCTGGTCGACCATGGTGTTGAGCGTTTCCTTCAGCTGAAGGATTTCGCCCGACACGTTCACCGTGATCTTCTTCGACAGGTCGCCCTTCGCGACCGCGGTCGCAACCTCCGCGATGTTGCGGACCTGCGCGGTTAGGTTCGAGGCCATCGAGTTGACACTGTCGGTCAGATCCTTCCAGGTGCCGGCAACGCCGCGCACCTCGGCCTGGCCGCCGAGCTTGCCTTCGGTGCCGACCTCGCGCGCCACGCGCGTCACTTCGCCGGCGAAGGCGTTGAGCTGGTCCACCATCGTGTTGATGGTGTCCTTCAACTCGAGGATTTCGCCGCGCACGTCCACCGTGATCTTCTTCGACAGGTCGCCATTGGCGACCGCGGTGGTGACGCCGGCGATGTTGCGGACCTGCGCGGTCAGGTTCGACGCCATGAAGTTGACGTTGTCGGTCAAATCCTTCCACGTGCCGGCAACGCCGAGCACGTTGGCCTGGCCGCCGAGCTTGCCTTCGGTGCCTACCTCACGCGCCACGCGCGTCACTTCGGATGCGAAGGCGTTGAGCTGGTCGACCATGGTGTTGAGGGTTTCCTTCAGCTGAAGGATCTCGCCCGACACGTTCACCGTGATCTTCTTCGACAGGTCGCCGCCGGCGATCGCGGTCGCGACGTCGGCGATGTTGCGGACCTGCGCGGTCAGGTTCGACGCCATGAAGTTGACGTTGTCGGTCAGGTCCTTCCAGGTGCCGGCGACGCCGGGCACCTGGGCCTGGCCGCCGAGTTTGCCTTCGGTGCCGACCTCGCGCGCGACGCGCGTCACTTCCGAGGCGAACGAGTTGAGCTGGTCGACCATCGTGTTGATGGTGTCCTTCAGCTCGAGGATCTCGCCGCTGACGTCGACCGTGATCTTGCGCGACAGGTCGCCGCGCGCCACCGCCGTGGTCACATTGGCGATATTGCGCACCTGGGCAGTCAGGTTGCCGCACATCGCGTTCACCGAGTCGGTCAAATCCTTCCAGGTGCCGGCGACGCCGGGCACGATAGCCTGGCCGCCGAGCTTCCCGTCGGTGCCGACCTCGCGCGCCACGCGCGTCACTTCCGACGCAAACGAGCGCAACTGATCGACCATCGTGTTGATGGCTTCCTTCAGCTGCAGGATCTCGCCGCGGACGTCGACCGTGATCTTCTTGGACAAGTCGCCATTGGCGACCGCGATCGTCACCTCGGCGATGTTGCGGACCTGGCCGGTCAAATTGTTGGCCATCGAGTTGACGCTCTCGGTCAGGTCCTTCCAGACACCGGTCACTTCCGGCACCTGGGCCTGGCCGCCGAGCTTGCCCTCGGTGCCGACTTCGCGGGCCACGCGCGTGACCTCCGAGGTGAATACCGAGAGTTGCTTGATCATCGTGTTGACGATGTTCGCCGACTGCAGGAATTCGCCGCGCAGCGGCCTGCCCTCGACGTCGAGCTGCACGGTCTGCAGCAGGTCGCCCTGCGCCACCGCGGCGACCGCCCGAGTGACCTCGCGGGTCGGCCACAAGAGATCGTCGATCAGCGTATTGACCGAGCTTTCCATATCGGCCCAGGCGCCGCTGGCGAGGCCGAAATTGACGCGCTGGCGGGTCTGCCCCTCGCGGCCGACCACCTGTCCGACGCGCGCCAATTGCTGCGCCATACGTTCGTTCGCCGCGGCGATTTCGTTGAAGGCGTCCGCGATCTTGCCGTCGATCCCGAGATAGTCGCCGCGCATGCGAACCGAGAAGTCGCCGCCGCGCATCGCCTGCAGGGATTGCAGCAGGTCGTGCGAGGAATCGAGGCTTCCGTTGGATGATTGGGCGCGGCGGGTATCAGCACGGGGACGAGGCGGCGAACCGAGATCGGTCATGTAATTTCCCCTACGCGCTGGCCCCCTGTCGAGAGACTCGGAAAAGCCAGTGTGACCATAAGAATGACTGCCCGTGTTCTATTCAAGCGGGAAAACGCCAAAACCGCGATTTGTGACGCAAACCGAGTAGCTTAATCGCTAATGGAACCTAAAGTTCCAACGCGGAATGGAACTTTTTCGCAAAGCAGCGTAAGCCGTTCGTATTGCCTGGTCCCCACGGTCGCATCTGATCGCATTGGAACATTCGCCTCTCCGAAACGTTCCGGCCGAATGGCAGGATTTGTGATGGTTAAGAAATCGGATCGACCCAAGCGCGGCATTTTCGAGAGCGAGCGCAACTTTCGGCTGTTGGCCGGAGGCCTGATCGACTACGCGATCTGCATGCTCGCCCCCGATGGACGGGTGACCAACTGGAACAAGGGCGCCGCGCGCATCACGGGCTATTCGGCGAAGGCCATCCTCGGCAAGCACTTCTCGGTCTTCTATCCTGCGGAGGATCGCGCTTCCGGCCTTCCCGCCAAGGCCCTGCAGATCGCGCGGACGGAAAAGCATGCCGCGGCGGAGGGCTGGTTCATCCGCAAGGATGGATCGCAATTCCACGCCTCTGTCGTCATCGACCCGATATACGAGAAGCGCAAGCTCGTCGGCTACGCGATGGTCACCCGCGACATCACCGAGCGGCAGCAAGCGCGCGCGGATCTCGATGCCAGCGAAAGCCAGTTTCGTCTGCTGGTGAGCAACGTCACCGACTACGCGCTGTACATGCTGACGCCGGCCGGGATCGTCGCCAACTGGAACGCCGGCGGCGAGCGCATCAAGGGCTATTCGCCCGACGAGATCATCGGCCAAAGCTTCTCGCGGTTCTATACGCCGGCCGACCAGGCAGCAGGCAAGCCGGCCCGCGCGCTCAAGATCGCGGAAGAGACCGGGCACTACGAGGAGGATGGCTGGCGGGTCCGCAAGGACGGCTCGTTCTTCTGGGCCAGCGTCGTGATCGATCCGATCCGCGACGGCGACGGCAGCCTGGTCGGCTTTGCCAAGATCACACGGGACATTTCCGAGCGGCGTGAGGCGCAACAGAAGCTCGAACTGGTGCAGCGCCAGCTGGCGGAGTCGCAGAAGATGGATGCGCTCGGTCAATTGACCGGCGGCGTCGCGCACGATTTCAACAACCTGCTGATGATCATCTCGGGCAATCTGCACCGGATCAAGCGCGAGGTGACGAGCGAGCGCGGCCAGCTCGCGCTCAGCGCGATCGACACCGCCTCCGAGCGTGCCGCCTCCCTGACCAGCCAGCTGCTCACCTTCGCGCGCCGTCAGAGCGTCAATCCGCAGACCGTCGACGTCGCCGACAGGATCGCCGCGGTGCGCGAGGTGCTGAGCAGCGCGCTAGGCGGCGCGATCAAGTTGAACATGGAGATCCAGCCGGATCTCTGGCCGGTGTTCGTCGACCCGAACGAATTTGAAACCGCGCTGATCAACCTTGTGGTCAATGCACGGGACGCGATGGCCAATGGCGGTACGCTGACCGTCTCGGCCCGCAACGCACCCGAAACCGCCGAGGTCGCCGTCGGCGTGGCCGATACCGGCGAAGGCATTCCCGAGGATGTGCTGAGCAAGGTCTTCGACCCGTTCTTCACCACCAAGCCGGTCGGCAAAGGGACCGGCCTCGGACTGTCCCAGGTCCACGGTTTTGCGCACCAGGCCGACGGCCGGGTCGAGATCGCAAGCACGCTCGGCAAGGGCACGACGGTCAGCATCTACCTGCCCCGCGGGACCGCTGCCGCAAAGCGTACGACCGCGGACCACAGCGTGCGCGGCTCCGCAATCGTCCTGCTGATCGAGGACAATCCCGCTGTCGCCGATGCGAGCACGGGCCTGCTCGAACAGCTCGGCTACACCGTGCGCTGGGCGTCGAACGCAGAAGCTGCCCTATCGGAAATCGACGCCAACGGGGTCGATGTGGTGTTCAGCGACATCGTGATGCCCGGCAGGATGGATGGGCTGAAGCTGGCGCGCGCGATCCGGGACAGGAAGCCCGAGCTGCCGATCCTGCTGACGACCGGTTACAGCAAGAGTGCACGCGACGTGAGGTCCGACTTTCCGGTCCTGCGCAAGCCGTACCGCATCCACGATCTCAGCCGCGAACTCTCGAAACTGACCGGACAAGGCTCGGGCGGCGTCATGGGCAACCCGTCCGCAGGCGCTGTGGGCGAGTTCGATTCCGCCGCGCGGGACGTTGCGCTCAGACCAAAGGCAAAAGCGCACTCCTAAAAAACCAAGGGCTAGCGTTCGGCCGGCCAGCTTCGCCGCACCAATTGCACCCGCTCGATACGGCTGCACTGCTCGCAGCGGTACTGGAGAATATCCCTGCCCTCGGTGCCCGGGTGGCTGCTCTCAAGCCGCATCGTCCTGATGCAGCTGATACAGGAAATCAGCGTCAGCAACGGGCTGCGATCGTCATTCATCGATGCCCGCGGTGGCGCGGTCGGATCGGCGATCATGGCGCTGGACGATGCTATGGAATTGGCTCTCACCACAAGAAAATGCCCATCCGTGGCTCCGGTTCCCGCCTCGAAACCAGATTTGGGCTCAAGCCGGTCTGAGGTGCGCCCTCCAGCTCGGGCAGGTCGATCAAACCTTCGCGTTGCTGTGGCCCGGCTTGGGCGTGCTCTTCGAGTTGACGGGGGTCGGCTTGACGGTAGCAACGGGGCGATCCGCAAAGCTTCGGCTCAGCCGCTCCCGCACCGTCGGGAGGCGGTCGCCGCCGCCGGAGGCTTTCCATCGACCAATGAGCTCAGCCACTTCGGCCCGCATCGCCATCAGCCGGTATGACGCCTCGCTGCAATCGAGGTCGCGGTTGATCTGATCCCGGATCGACGCCTCGATCAGGGTCATTTCAGCCCGCAAGGTGCTGATCCTTCGACGAATTTCGTTGATCTTGTTGTCCATGGCTTGTTAGAACAAAAATAGAACATATTGTCAAGTCACGATCCAGCAAACGAGGTAGGCAATGAGCATGGCAGCGGTAAGATTTGGCGGGGTTGCGGAGCGCCTTGGCGGGCTGATGACCCGTGCCCAGGCGCTGCGGCTGAGGAACCTTGCCGAGGAAGCATATCAGCCGAACCAGTACGCGCGCGACCTGACGTCCGAGGAGGCCGAACGGCGCATCGATGCCCTCAGGGCCGAGATCGCGCTGGCGGACTCTTTCTGAGTTGCCCATCCCGACCGGGCCGGACACCCCCTTAAGGCTTTGATATAGCGGCGCAGCTAGTTCTGTTTCTGTCGTTGCTGCTTTGTCTTTATCGCTGCTTTGCTTTGGGGGAGCCTCACGTGCTGGAGCTGGAGAAGCGATCGCCACTGGCGTTCCCGATCACGCTGAAAAACGGGCGAACGCTCGCGACCGTCGGCGACGCCGCGGACTATTTGTCGACGCTGAATATCGATCAGCGCGAGCGTGGCTACTGGAAGACGGCGATCATGATGTTCAACAACGCCATGCGCGAACCGGGTTATCTGAAAATCGCGACCATGAACCTGCGGTCCGCGCTGGTGTATGACCGCCTCGTCGACGACGTCGGCCCCTGATTGTGGTGCGGCGGCTACAGCCGAATCGGCGGTGGTCTCGTAAGTCGCTGTTCGTTATGGCCGCAAACAAGGTAACGGCGGTACACGCGACGGCCGGATGCGGATTGCGCTTCGGCTGCTAATCTAGGGCCGCCTCGGAGGGCCAAAGGAAGGCCAAGGCGGCCCCTTTTCTTTCAAAGCAATTCCTTCAAAGCAATTTGGCGCGGACGAACAGCGTCCGCAACGCGTTGGTTGCTTGCACCGTCAGCATGGCGTTCCCGGCCGCGCGCTCCAGCGCAACCAGCGCCTCATCATGCAGCGAGCGGAATTCCATCCATTCGACGGCGCTGAGATTGCTGATGAAGCGGTAGGCCTGACCGACGGTCGCAAGCGTCACCGTCTCGCCGTTCAGCCGCACCTTGAACGTCGCCTTCAGCGGCGTGTCGGATTTGGATACGTCACCCATGGCGCGGTTGTGCGCCGCGCGGCGTTAATGTCAATCTAATTTCTCTGCATCCGCCCCGGTGCATCGGCTCCACTGAATCGCAATGTCTGTTAGCGTTTTGTGGGGGTGATTCGTGCCTGAACTTGCCAACACAGCCTATCTCGATGCGCTCAATTCCGAGCAGCGCCGTGCGGTCGAGCACGGGGTCGGCACGGATTGCATCGTCGGCGCCCCGCTGCTGGTGATCGCGGGCGCGGGCTCCGGCAAGACCAACACGCTCGCCCATCGCGTCGCGCATCTGATCGTCGCAGGCGCCGATCCGCGCCGCATCCTGCTGATGACCTTTTCGCGGCGCGCAGCCGCCGAAATGGCCGGCCGCGTCGAGCGCATCGCACGGCGCGTGCTCGGCGAGCGCGCCTCCATCATGACCGATGCACTGAGCTGGGCCGGCACGTTCCACGGCATCGGCGCGCGGCTGCTGCGGGAATTCGCCGAACGCATCGCCCTCGAGCCGGCCTTCACGATCCATGATCGTGAAGACTCCGCCGACCTGATGAACCTGGTCCGCCACGAACTCGGTTTCTCCCGCGCCGAAAGCCGGTTTCCCACGAAGGGCACCTGCCTTGCGATCTATTCGCGCTGCGTGAACGCCGAGATGCCGATCGAGACCGTGCTCGGGCAGTTCTTCCCCTGGTGCGCTGGCTGGGCCAGCGAATTGAAGCAGCTGTTCGCGGCCTATGTCGAAGCCAAGCAACGGCAGAACGTGCTCGATTACGATGACCTCCTGCTCTATTGGTCGCAGATGGTGACGGACACTGCGCTGGCCGAGGAGATCGGCGGCCGCTTCGACCATGTGATGGTCGACGAATATCAGGACACCAACCGCCTGCAGTCCTCCATCCTGCTTGCGCTCAAGCCTGGTGGGCGCGGGCTCACCGTGGTCGGCGACGATGCGCAGTCGATCTATTCGTTCCGTGCCGCCACCGTGCGCAACATCCTCGACTTCCCGTCGCAGTTCAGCCCGGCTGCCGAGATCGTCACGCTCGACCGCAACTATCGCTCGACGCAGCCGATCCTGTCGGCAGCCAATGGCGTGATCTCGCTCGCCAAGGAACGCTTCACCAAGAACCTCTGGACCGACCGCACCTCGTCCCGCAAGCCGCTGCTCGTCACGATCCGCGACGAGGCCGATCAGGCGCGCTACATCGTCGAGCAAGTGCTGGCCAACCGCGAAGAAGGCGCGCTGCTCAAGCACCAGGCGGTGCTGTTCCGCACCTCCTCGCATAGCGGACCGCTGGAGGTCGAACTGACCCGCCGCAATATTCCGTTCGTGAAATTCGGCGGGCTCAAATTCCTCGATGCTGCGCACGTCAAGGACATGCTGGCGCTGCTGCGCTTCACCGCCAATCCGCGCGACCGGGTCGCGGGCTTTCGGATCCTGCATCTATTGCCCGGCGTCGGGCCGGCCTCGGCGCAGCGCGTGCTCGACCGCATGGCCGAGGCCGCCGATCCGATCGCAGCGCTCGCAGCACTGCCCGCCCCGCCCCGCGCCGGTGCCGACTGGCGGCTGTTCGTCGAGGCCATCGAGAACCTCCGCTATTCGGAATGGCCTGTTGACATCGAACGCGCGCGCCACTGGTACGAGCCGCATCTCGACCGCATCCACGAGGATAGCGAGGTCCGCCGCGCCGACCTCATCCAGCTCGAGCAGATCGCCGCCGGCTATCCGTCACGCGAACGCTTCCTCACCGAACTCACACTCGATCCGCCGGACGCGACCAGCGACCAGGCCGGCGTGCCGCTGCTCGACGAGGATTACCTGATCCTGTCGACGATCCACTCCGCCAAGGGGCAGGAATGGAAGTCGGTCTACGTGCTCAATGTCGTCGATGGCTGCATGCCCTCCGATCTCGGCGCCGGCACATCGGCGGAACTCGAGGAGGAGCGCCGCCTGCTCTATGTCGCCATGACCCGCGCCAAGGACGATCTGCACCTGTTGGTGCCGCAGCGCTTTTTCGTCCACGGCCAGGCCGCCAAGGGCGACCGCCACATGTACGCCTCGCGCACCCGTTTCATCCCGGAACGGCTGCTGCCGATGTTCGAGCGGACCACCTGGCCGCGCGCCGCCACCGCGCAGGCCGCGTCCGCCAGCCGCGCGCCGCCGATCGACATCGGAGCCCGGATGCGCGGCATGTGGCGCTGACGCCGGTTGCGAAAGATTTTTCAGACGGCCTGGAACGAAGCCGCCGGCCTCGCGTTGAAGCCGCGTTCGTAATCGGCAAACGACCATCCCCGACGGCTTCGGCGCGAAGTTTCGCGCTGGAGCCGTCGTTTTTTTGCGCCGCGTCAATTCACGCAGGAAACAATCTGACGGGCTGGTCGAAGCCCTTCAGCGCGTGATCGGAACCGGCTGCCGTGATCATATCGCCCGTTCTTTCCCGCACCGCCGTCGTGACCAGGATCTCGCCGGATTTCGCCGCCGCCTGGGCGCGCGCGGCGCGGTTCACGACGGTGCCGACCGCCGTCAGGTCGCGATGGGTCTGGCCGAACTCACCGAAATTGGTGTCCCCGCTGTCCATCCCGATTCCGATGCCGATCTCGATGTCGCCGGCGCCGATCGTCCGCACCAGCGCGTCGTGCCTTTCCTGGAAGCGGCGCTGGATGTCGCGCGCGGCCAGCAAGGCCTGCACCGCATGATCGTCCCGCCGCACCGGAAAGTTGAAGATCGCGAACACGGCATCGCCGATCGTCTTGTTGAGAATGCCGTCATAGCGCCAGATCGCGGCGGCGCAGTCATCGTAGAACGCATCCAGCAGCGATGTCAGTCCGTCCGGCGCGATGGTCTGGGTCAGCGTGGTGTAGCCGCGCAGATCGGCAAACAGGATGGTGGCGTCGATTGTCACGGCGCGCGCCTTCATGATCTTCGAGAAGGCCATCTCGCAGAGCGTGCAGGTGTTCGGGTTCATGCGGCTCGGCTTGACGCCAAACAGGCGGAACGGCGCCGACAACGGGCCGCGCAGGGGAATCGGCATATGCAGGTTTTGCCAGCAGCCGAGGCAGATCGTTGCAGGTTCCGGAGTCATCGGCACACCACCAGTCGTTCCAGCAACGAAACCCGGGCGATCCAGGACGTCCGGGCCGGGATTTGCAGCGCGCCGCGCTCAGGTCGGCGTCACGAAGCTCAGTCCGATCCGCGTCTTCTTGCTCCAGACCACCTGGCACTCGTAGACAACAGAGGCGTCCTTGGCCATCACCAGGAGGAAGCGATGCGGGACGAAGGCCGGATTCTCGACCTCGATCGCGGCTCCCTCCGGCGAAATGTTCACGATCGTGCAATGCATGACCGAACCGCCCGATGAAACATAGCCGGGTTCATTGACCTCGGTTCGCGGATGCCTGCGCTTTTCGTCCACCCAGCCTCCCCCCCAATTTCCTTTACACAAGCGTGGGCGATCGGCATTGCCCAAGTCAACGGCTCCGACAGGCCGGATCGGGCTTTCGCACCACGATTTGTGCGAAGCAGTAGGCCGAATTGCTTATCGCGTCACTGCAGATGAGCCCCGCGTCAGCGCGGGCTTGTCGTTCGCGATGGCGCGAGGATAGCCTCACCCTATGGGCGAAGCGCTGGCGCGACGCACGCTCCTGATAACAATGAACAGGCGCCATGGGGAAAACGCGCCATGTTCGAGATTCTCGATCGCCGGACGACTCTGACCGGCAACCAGATCAAGATCCTTGCGGCGGCCATCATCGGCGATGCGCTGGAATTCTTCGACTACTTCCTGATCGGCTTTGTGCTCGCGTTCCTGATCGGACCGTGGAAACTCACCTTTGGCCAGTCGGCCACCGTGCTGATGAGTTCCGGCATCGGCGCCATCATCGGCGCGTATCTCTGGGGCTGGCTCGCCGACCGGATCGGCCGCCGCATCGTCTTCATCGGTACCGTCCTGAACTTCTCGATCGCGACCGGCCTGCTCTATTTCACGCCCGATAACGGCTGGGTCTACCTAGCGATCCTGCGCTTCTTCGTCGGCGTCGGCGTCGGCGGCCTCTATTGTGTCGACCTGCCGCTGGTGCAGGAGTTCATGCCCTCGCACAAGCGGGGCTGGGTCGGCGGGCTGGTGACCTGTGTGATCCCGCTCGGCGTCGGGCTCGGCGCGGTGCTGGGAGCCGTGATGGGCGCCGACCAGTGGCGGCTGTTGTTTGCGATCGGCGTGCTGCCGGCGGTCCTGGTGCTGCTGGTCCGGCTCTGGGTTCCGGAATCGCCGCGCTGGCTGTGCCGGCAGGGACGCTATGACGAAGCCCGCAAATCGCTCGCGTGGGCCCTGCAGGTTCAGCCGTCCGAACTGCCATTGCCGAGCGCGGCCGACGCCGGTCCGATCGTCAAGACGAGCTGGTTCGACCTGTTCAAATATCCGCGCAGCCTGATCGTCTCCTGGCTCGGCAATGCCGGCGCGCAGACCGGCGTCTACGGCATCACACTCTGGGCGCCCGCGCTGTTCGTGCTGCTCCTGAAGGTGACGCCGCAGGAGGCCGCCAAGATGATGATCCTGCTCAGCGTCACCGGTTTCCTCGGCCGCATCTCGTTCTCCTGGTTCTCGGAACTGCTGGGACGGCGCGTCGCCGGCGGCCTGCTCGGGTTGGGGGCCGGAGCGCTGACGATCATCGCCGGTTACCACTACGACGCGACGCTGTTTGGGATGTCGGCGTTCTGGCTGTTGCTGGCTGCCGCCTTCTTCTTCGCCGACGGCGGCTTTGCGATCGTCGGGCCCTATGCGGCCGAGGTCTGGCCATCGCATCTGCGCACTACGGGCATGGGGTCGGCCTATGGCTTCGGCGGCATCGGCAAGATCATCGGGCCGGTCGGGCTTGCCCTGATCGTCGGCTCCAACAACTATCTCAAGCCGGACGTGCCGCTAACCCAGATCCCGACCGCCTTCGTCTATCTCGGCTGCTGGTTCCTGATGGCCGGCGCCGTCTATCTGTTCTTTGGGCTCGAGACCCGGGGCAAGTCGATCGAGCAGATCGACAAGGAGCTCAACGCGACGGCTGACGTCGCGGCGTCCGCAACGATCCGGCGCGCCTGAGGGAGGCGAAGATGAGCGTGACCTCTATTGATCTTGCGGGCGATCGCGACGTGATCGCCCGCGCCGAGGCGATCAGGGACGTGGTTGCGGCCGCCTCCAACGATATCGAGATGACGCGCCGCCTGCCGCCCGACCTGCTCGACCGGCTGCATGAGGCGCGGCTGTTCCGCCTGCTGTTGCCGCGGTCGACCAACGGGATCGAGACCGATCCCGTCACCTTCTTCCATGTCATTGAGACCATTGCGAAGGGCGACGCCTCGACGGCGTGGTGCCTGAGCCAGGCCGGCGGCTGTGCGATGTCGGCCGCCTATCTCGACCTGCCGGTTGCGCAGGAGGTGTTTGCCGACCCACGCGCGGTGCTCGCCTGGGGTCCCGGCCCGAAGGTCAAGGCGATTGAGTGCGAAGGCGGCTACCGCGTCACCGGGGTCTGGTCGTTTGCCTCCGGTGGGCGGCATGCCACCTGGCTCGGCGCCCACTGCCCCATCTATGCCGCCGACGGCGCACCGCGCCGTGACGCCAATGGCGAGCAGGTCGAGCGCACCATGCTGGTGCGCACCGAAGACGTTGAATGGACCGACATCTGGAACACGGTCGGGCTGCGCGGCACCGCCAGCGACCAGTTTGCGCTCAACGACTTCTTCGTCCGTTCGGACCATTCGATCACCCGCGAGTTCGACCGCGAATGCCGCGAGCACGGCCCGCTGTACCGGATGAGCAACCACACTTGCTATCAGATCGGCTTTGCCGGGGTCGCCTGCGGCATTGCCCGCAGCGCGGTGGACAATTTCGTCGACGTCGCCCGCAACAAGGTGCCGCGCGGCATGAAGAAGACGTTGCGGGACAATGCGGTCGTGCAATCCGGCCTCGCCCAGGCCGAGGTCAATCTGCGCGCCGCCCGCGCGTTCCTGCTGCAATCGATGGCCGACATCTGGAAGGACTTGGTTGCCGGCAACAGCATCACGGTCGCGCAGCGCATGACGATCCGGATGGCGGCAACGCATGCAATCCACAAGGCGCGGGAGGCGGTCGACTTCGCCTACAATGCCGCCGGCGCCACCGCGATCTTCGACAGCCATCCGCTGGAGCGGCGCTTCCGCGACATCCACACCGTGACCCAGCAATTGCAGGGCCGGTTCAGCCATTTCGAGACCGTCGGCGCCTGGATGCTCGGCGTCGATGCCGACCTCAGCTTCGTCTAGGGCCTCGTTCCGATTGGATCGGAACGAGGCCCTAGATTCTCGTTTGGACGCATTTTCTTCACGCGAACCGGTACCCATTTCGCTCGAAAACGCTCTAACCCTAATTCTCAAGGAGAAGAACCATGCCATTGGGCGGACTACAGCATTACACCATCGAGCCGCAGGATCTCGAGCGCACCAAGGAGTTCTATTGCGACGTGCTCGGGCTCGAGAACGGCGACCGGCCACCGCTCGATTTCCCCGGCTACTGGCTCTATTCGGGCGGCCAGGCCACCGTCCATTTAATGGGCACCCGCAAGCCGCGGGATGGGATCGTGGTGCGCGGCACCGAGAAGAAATATGAGGACACCGGCCGCCTCGACCATATCGCCTTTGCCGCCACCGACGTCGAAGCCGTGCGCACGCGCCTGCAGTCGAAGAACGTCACGTTCCGCGAGCAGATCGTGCCGCGCACCGGCGACACCCAGATCTTCCTCTACGATCCCGATGGCGTCGGGGTGGAACTGAACTTCCCGAAGAGCTGAACCGGCCTTCGCCGGATTACCCCTGCTCAACAATTGGCCGGCGCGTGCGTCGGCCAATTTTCATGTCGCGCAAGCGGTTCCCGACAAGGCCCTGACTCGGCCATCACTCGGGCGCGATCCGGTCCGTTTTTCTTCAACATTGAATGACGAATTAACCGGGCCGCGCCGCTGCGGCAGAATAGCCGGGTGCTGCGCCTTTAACCTACCCCAGGGCTTGGTGGCCCGGCTATTCGTCCCCACTTCGCCGCCGATGGATATTTAGTCGAGCCCGCGTTCGTGGCTGAGGCGGACCATTTCGTTGATGAAGATCTGTTTCTGCTTGTCGTCAAGGCTGGCAAAGAGCGGCTCCGCGGCGTCGGCGACGCCGCGCTGATCGACCGCGCGGTCGTTGAGGAACTGGGCCTCATTGCGCATCTGCTCGATGATGTCGTCAGGCGGATCGCGCTGCGCGCGCGCAATGCGCAGGTTGAGGCGATCGGCGCCGTTGTGGCCGAGATAGTGCATCGCGCTGTTGAAACCGGACCAGTGTTTCTCCTGCTCCGGCGTCAGATTCAGCTCCTTCTTGATCCGCTCGATGTTGGCGTCGCTGTTGGCGACCATCTGCTCAGCCGTGAGCTGCGGCGCCCCATCCTGGGTTAGCACGGCCGTCTGCTGTTTCGCGCCCTTGTCCTTGGCGGCGGCCTTGGCCGATTTGGTGCCCTTGGCGCCCTGCTTGTCACTGGGGGCCGGAGCCTGTGCATTCTTGCCGCCGCCAGCATTGGGGCTGGGGTTGTTGGCATTGTTGCCGGTGAACACCCCGGTCACGCCGGTCACCACCCCGACGACCCCGCCGATCGCGCCGCCCAGAACGCCGCCAACCGGTCCGGCGGCCTTGTTGCCCTCGCGCGCGCCCTTCTCGACGCCCTGCACGATCTGCGCATCGACGATACGAGGCACCGCAAGCAGCATGACGGTGGCGGCCCCAACCGCGGCGCACAATCGCCATTGTGCTCGCAGCTTCGCTACCGGGTTGAGCATGATCGGGTCTCCGTGATCGATGGTGGATTACAGAACTGATGCGGGGGTAGGTTCGACGAATCCGGACTTTATCGTTTCCAGCTTCGGCAAGTCTATTGCTCGCGCGGGGCATCAACATGACGGAACACGGCTCGATCAGGCTTGACCGGAAACCTGCGGCGCAACGGCGCACCGTCCGCGAATGTATAAGCGGCAACTCGTGCGTGCGTCGCAACATGATCGCAAGGCGTGCAGCAAACCGCCGGAAATTGCAGTGAGGCTGACGACACTGCCTGCGATTTGACCACAACGTTAGTTCTACGTGGCACAGGCATTACGTTTCTCGACAGCGGCCGGCAATTCTGTTCTGATTGGTGCAACGAAATCCCGCGATGTCGCGCGAACGCGACGCACAAAAAAGAACATCGGGATTCAAAAAGTCTTTTGTCCGTTGGCTACCAGGGAGGGAATGCCATGTCACGGAAGAAGCTTTCGCGCCGAGAATTCGTTGCAGCGACAGCGCTGTCATCGGCGGCGCTCATTACAGCCCCCTACGTGCGTGGCGCCTACGCAGCCGGAAAGCTCTCGATGGGCTTCTGGGATCACTGGGTGCCGGGCGCGAACAGCGCCTCGACCGAACTCGTCAATGAATGGGCCGCCAAGGAAAAGGTCGAGGTCCAGATCGACTACATCACCAGCCAGGGCAATAAGAACATCGTCACCATCGCCGCCGAGGCGCAGGCGAAATCCGGTCACGATATCTTCCAGATGCCGACCTGGTGGCCACAGGCCAATGCCGAGCTGCTCGAGCCGGTCAACGACATCATGGACCCGCTCATCAAGCTGAACGGCGACGTCAACGGCACGGTGAAATATCTCGGCCTGGCCGACGGCAAATGGCTCGGTGTTCCCGCCAGCGTCGGTAGCCAGATCAAGGGCCCCTGCTCGCGCATCGACCTGATGAAGAAGTATGCCAATATCGACGTGCAGGAGATGTATCCGGCCGGAAGCCCGCCGAAGGCGGACAACTGGACCCTCGATACGTTCCTCAAGGCGGCCGAGGCCTGCCACAAGGCCGGCTTCCCGTTCGGCATCGGTCTCGGCGAAACCAGCGACAATGTCGACACCGCCGGCGCGATCTTCAACTCGTTCGGCGCGCAACTGGTCGACGCCAAGGGCAACCTCACCGTCAAGACCGACGCGGTGCGCCAATCGCTTGAGTTCTACAAGAAGCTGCTCGCTTTCCTGCCGCCCGACGTCTCCGCATGGGACGATGCCTCCAACAACAAATGGCTGGTCGCGGGCAAGGGCGCGATGATCATGAACCCGCCGAGCGCGTGGGCGGTCGCCAAGCGCGATGCCCCGCAAGTCGCGGAGCAATGCTGGACCCACGGCTTCCCGGCCGGACCCAAGGGACGGTTCGCGCCCTATCTGCCGTTCTTCTGGTCGATCTGGTCGTTCTCGAAGAACAAGGAAGCGGCCAAGAGCCTGCTGTCCCATCTGTCGCAACCGGCATCGATCGAGAAGATGGTGGTCGCGAGCGGCGGCTACGACCTGCCGGCCTACGAAAAGCTCACGACGTTGAAGGTCTGGGAAGAGGTAGGGCCGCCCAAGGGCACGCTCTACCACTACCCGAACCCCTTCAAACACCAGACGCTGTCGATGGCGGCCTCGCCTGCGCCGCCCAAGGTCGCGCAGCAGATCTACTTCCAGGCCACCCTGACCAAGATGTGCCTGCGCTACTACCAGGGTGAAAGCATGGAAAAGACGCTCGCCTGGGCCGAGGGCGAGTGTGAAGGCTTCATGCGAAGCTGACGACAAGCGAGCTTTCGCGCGACCGCCCGTAGTGCCGGCCGCGCGAGGTCTCGTCTTCACATCCCGACCGCCGAACCGGCGAGCCGTGCAACCAACCCGCGCGAGGGACCTGCGTTATGGTTGACGTCGCATTCCAATCCAACCGCACAGCCGCAGCTCCGAGCGGGCGACGGCGCACCGGTCTGCGCAACGCGCTTCGGCGCAAGTCGATGGCTGCGTTCCTGATGACGCTGCCGCTGATCCTTCTGATCGTCATTCTCGTGCTCTACCCGGCCATCTACTCGCTGCATCTGGCGACGCTGAACAAGGCGATGACCAAGTTCGTCGGCCTTGGCAACTTCGAGTTCTTGTTCAAGCGCGAGACCTTCTGGCTGGTGGTCAAGCAGTCCTGCATTTTCGCGATCTCGGCAGTGGTCTTCAAAGCGCTGATCGGCTTCATCGTCGCGCATTTCGTGCACAACGTGCCGGCCAACAAGCAGCGCAAATGGCGCGGCATGCTGCTGGTGCCATGGGTGATCCCGCCGGCCATGAGCACGCTGGCCTGGCTGTGGCTGTTCGATCCGTCCTACAGCGCCTTCAATTACACGCTCTCGTTCTTCGGCATCGGGCCGATCCCGTGGACCGGCGATGCCATGTGGGCGCGCTTCTCGGTGATCCTGGTCAACGTCTGGTACGGTGCGCCGTTCTTCATGATCATGTATCTGGCGGCGCTGAAATCGGTGCCCGAGCAACTCTATGAGGCGGCCGCGATCGACGGCGCCAATTGGTGGCAGCGCATCTGGTATGTGACCTTGCCGATGATGCGCAACATCATTGCGATCACGACGCTGTTCTCGCTGATCGTGACCTTCGCCAATTTCGACATCGTGCGCATCCTGACCGCCGGCGGGCCGCTTGACCACACCCACATCTTTGCGACCTGGGCGTTCCGCGTCGGCATCGAGGGCAGTGACATTCCGCTCGGCGCCAGCGTCTCGCTGTTCATGGTGCCGATCCTCGCGGTCGCGGCGATCTTCATCCTGCGCGACATCACCAAACGCGGGAACGAATCCTGATGAGCACGGTGACGATCGACAAGTCCGGACCGACCCGCAAGGTCAAATACGGCAGCATGAGCCGCGATCGGACCTGGGCGCTGCGCTGGTCCTACTTCTTTCTCACGCTGTTTGCGATCTTCTCGCTGGTGCCGCCGCTCTACATGCTGATCACCTCGCTGAAGAGCAGTGCGGAGATTTCCGCGGCGACCAACCCGTGGTGGGTATATCATCCGACGCTCTCCAACTACGCTGAGTTGCTGACCTCGAACCAGTTCCTCCGCTTCTTCTGGAATTCGGCGTGGGTCTCGATCATCGTGGTCACCATCACGATGCTGATCAGCGTGCCGGCGGCATTCGCCCTTGCGCGGATGAAATTCTGGGGCTCGGCGACGCTCGCGACCGGGGTGTTCCTCACCTATCTCATTCCGGACAGCCTGCTGTTCATCCCGCTGTTCAAGATGTTCGCGGTGATCGGCGACTGGACCGGCATCCAGCTCATCAATCGCTGGTACGTGCTGCTGTTCATCTATCCGACGCTGACGGTGCCGTTCTGCACCTGGATCATGATCGGCTATTTCGCCTCGATCCCGAAGGAGCTCGACGAGGCCGCGATCATCGACGGCGCGAGCTGGTTCCAGACGTTGACGCGGATCTTCATCCCGGTCGCCCTGCCCGGCCTGATCGCGGCGACGATCTTTGCCTTCACCGTGTCCTGGGCCCAGTTCCTCTATCCGCTGGTGTTCACGACCTCGACCGATCAGCTCGTGCTGCCGGTCGGCATCATCACGACCCTGATCAAGGGCGACGTCTTCAACTGGGGACAGATCATGACCGGCGCCCTGCTCGGCGCCGCGCCGCCGCTGATCATCTACGCCTTCCTGATGGACTACTACATTGCCGGCCTGACCGCCGGTGCGACAAAGGGTTGAACGCGACAAAGGTAGGACTCATGGCTGACGTCAGTTTGCGTAAGGTGGTGAAGCGTTACGACGAGGTCGAGGCGGTGCGCGGCATCGACCTCGATATCGCCGACCATGAGTTCGTGGTGCTGGTGGGCCCAAGCGGCTGCGGCAAGTCGACGACCTTGCGGATGATCGCCGGCCTCGAGGACATCTCCGACGGCGACATCATGATCGGCGGCGACGTCGTCAACGATGTGCCGCCGAAGGACCGCGACATCGCGATGGTGTTCCAGAACTACGCGCTGTATCCGCACATGACGGTCGCCGAAAACATGTCGTTCGGGCTGCGGCTGAAGCACTATCCCAAGGCCGAGATCAAGAGCCGGGTCACCGAAGCCGCCCGCATGCTCGACATCACCGACCTGATCGACCGCAAGCCGAAGCAGCTCTCCGGCGGCCAGCGCCAGCGGGTCGCGATGGGACGCGCGATCGTGCGCAATCCGAAGGTATTCCTGTTCGACGAGCCGCTGTCCAACCTCGACGCCAAGCTGCGCGTGCAGATGCGGATCGAGATCAAGAAGGTGCACCAGAAGGTCCGCACCACGACCGTCTACGTGACCCATGACCAGGTCGAGGCGATGACGCTGGCCGACCGCGTGGTGGTGATGAACCACGGCAGGATCGAGCAGATCGGCACGCCCAACGAGCTCTATCACAAGCCGGCGACCAAGTTCGTCGCAAGCTTCATCGGCTCGCCCGCGATGAACTTCGTGCCGTGCCGGCTCGAGGATGTCGGCGGCAAGCTCAACGTGCGGCTGACCGATCGCCTCACCTTCCCGCTGCCGCCGGCGCGCGCCGCCCGCTACCAGGCGCTTTCCCGCACCGACAGGCTGTTGCTGGGCCTCCGGCCCGAGCATGTCATGGAGGCCCGCCCGCATGCCGAGCCCGGTATCGAGCCGTTCGATGCGGTGCTCGACGTCACCGAGCCGATGGGGATGGAGACGCTGGTCTATTTCACGCTCGAAGGCTCCCAGCTCTGCGGCCGGGTCAATCCCAACGCCGGCGCGCAGGATGGCAGCCCGCTCCGATTGGCTGTGGACCTCAACAATATGCATTTGCTAAATGAGGTGACCGGCGCCGTCCTTTGACGGCGTACAAGAAACCTCAAGGGCAGGAAATGGCCACCAACAAGAAGAAGATTTTCATCACCCAGACTCTGTCGCCGGGGGCACGGGTGCTCCTCAACGAGCGGGACGACGTCGAACTGATCGAATTTCCCAACCTGATCTCGGCCAAGGACTTCCAGTCCATGCTGGAGCAGCATGCACCGGTCCATGGCGTGGCGCTCGGCGCCACCCGGTTCGGCGAGGCAGAGCTGGAAGCCTCCAAGGGCATGATGGTGGTGACCCGGATCGGCGTCGGTTACGACGCCGTCGACGTGCCGGCACTTTCCCGCCGCAAGGTGCCGCTGATGGTCGCAGGCACCGCGAACTCGCCCTCCGTCGCCGAACAGGCATTGTTCATGATGCTGACGCTGGCCAAGCGCGCGAACGAAATGCACGCAATGGTCAAGGACGGCACCTGGGCGAGCCGGCTCGGCGTGCTGCCGTTCGATCTCTACGGCAAGACGGCCCTGATCGTGGGCTTCGGCCGCATCGGCACCCGCACCGCCAAGCGCTGCCTTGCGATGGAAATGAACGTGCTGGTCTACGATCCCTACAAGCCCGCCGGCGAGATCACGGCGGCCGGCTGCGAGGCGGTGCCGAGCTTAGAGGCGGCATTGCCGCGGGCGGATTTCGTCACGATCCACTGCCCTAAATCGCCCGAGACCGTCGGCATGTTCAACGCGGCGCGGATCAGGCTGATGAAGCCGACCGCCTATCTCATCAACACCGCCCGCGGCGGCATCGTCGATGAGAAGGCGCTGCACGACGCGCTGGTATCGGGCAAGATCGCCGGCGCGGGCCTCGACGTGTTCGAGGTCGAACCGCCACCGGTCGGCCAGCCCCTGCACGCTTTGCCGAACGTGATCATGGCGCCGCATGTTGCCGGCGTCACCGTCGAGGCCGTCGATCGCATGAGCGAGCAGACCGCGCGCAATATCCTGAGCGTGCTGGACGGCAATCCGCTGCGCCAGAATGTGATCAACCAGGACGTCCTCGGCTGACCGTTCAGCCTTCCTCTTGCGCCGCGGCTGATCCTTGCGATCGGCCCGGCGATGCGGAGTACCCACATGGCTTTCAAGGAATTCGGCAACTACGATGCGGTCGGTCTGGCCGAGCTCGTCCGCAACAAGGACGTGACGGCAAAGGAGCTGCTCGACGAGGCCGTCGCGCGCACGGCCGCCGTCGATCCGAAGATCAACGCGGTCGTCGTCAAGCATTACGACTACGCCGAACGCCAGATTGCCAAGGGATTGCCTGACGGCCCCTTCACCGGCGTACCGTTCCTGCTGAAGGACCTCGACCTGCTCGAGGGCACGCGTACCACGTCGGGCGCAAGCCTGCTCAAGGGCTTCGTTGCCGATCACAACGGCACGCTGGCCCAGCGCTTCCTCGACGCCGGCCTCACGATCTTCGGCAAGAGCGCGAGCCCCGAGTTCGGCCTGATGCCGACGACGGAATCCCGTCTGTTCGGCCCGACCCGCAATCCCTGGAATCTCGACCATTCCTCCGGCGGATCGTCCGGCGGTGCGGGGGCTGCGGTCGCCGCACGCATCCTGCCCGTCGCACACGCCAGCGATGGCGGCGGGTCGATCCGGATCCCCGCTTCGGCCTCTGGCGTGTTCGGCGTGAAGCCGACGCGCGCCCGCAACCCGTGTGGTCCCGACCGCGGCGAAGGCTGGGGCGGCTTTTCCGTTGGTCACGTGCTCAGCATCAGCGTCCGCGACAGCGCAGTCATGATGGATGCGATCCATGGCCCGGAGCCGTCGAGCCTCTACGTCGCGCCGCCGCCGGAGCGGCCGTTCTCCCAGGAGGTTGGCCGCGATCCCGGCCATTTGCGCATCAGCTTCACCGACAAGTCGCCCTATGGCGACGCCATCGATCCGGAGATCGCCGCGGCGGTCCGCGACATTGCCAAGCTGCTGGCGGGCCTCGGCCATCATGTCGAGGAGCGCGCGCCGCCGCTTGCGGCCGATCCGGCAGCGACCATGACGACGATCGTCGGCGGCAATACGGCGCTGACGATCCGCCTGCTCGAGCAGCGCGTCGGGCGCAAGCTGACCTCCGACGACGTCGAGCGCCTGACGCTGGCGAGCGCGGAGAATTCGGTCAAGCTGACACCGGTCGACTACGTCGCCGCGCAGCTTGCGGCATTCCAGATCTCGCGCGCGCTTGCGACCTTCTTCGAGGGCTGCGACATCTTCCTCAGCCCGACCTTGTGTGCGCCACCGCTCCGCCTCGGCGAACTGAACACGATGTCCGAGGATCTGACCCACATTGCACCGGTCTTGCGCCGCTACATGCCGGGGACCTCGATGTTCAACATGTCCGGGCAGCCGGCGATGTCGGTGCCGCTGGCCTGGAACAAGGCCGGATTGCCGCTCGGCATGATGTTCGCGGCCAAGCTCGGCCAGGAAGGTCTGCTGTTCCGGCTGGCCGGCCAGCTCGAACAGGTCCGTCCCTGGAAGGACCGCCGCCCGCCGGTCTCGGCCTAATAGCGTTTTCGAGCGAAGTGGCTCCCGGTTCGCGTCAAGAAACCGCGTCAGATAAAGAGCCCTGGAGCTTCGGCTCTGATTCAATCAGAGCCGAAGCTCCAGGCTGACAAAGGGTAGCCAGATCAGGTAGATAGGAAGGGCGTCGGCACGATTCCGCCGGCGTCATGCCTGGGAGACCGAACCGTGAGCGACCCGACCGACAATGCGCTCGCCGCAATCGCGAGCATTCTCGATCAGACGACGACGCCTCCCGAGACGGCCAAAGCAGCCGACAAGTCGCCGGACAAGACTGCGGACAAGGCAGCCGAGCCCGTCGAGGAGCCGCCGGTCTCCGTGGCGATGCCACCGCCTCTGCCATCGACCATCGGAGTCGTCTCCATCGAAGCCGTCGAGGTCGCGCCCGTCGAGCCGCCGCCGATCGAGCAGCCTGAGCCGGTCGAACCAGAGTCAGTCGAACCGAAGTCAGTCGAAGCAGAGTCAGTCGAACCCGTGCCGAGCGAGCCGGAGCCCGTCCGACCGCCGCCCCACCCAATTGAGGCCAACGGCTATTCAAAGTCCGGCCCAGGCCCGATGGCCGCGCTGCGCTTCCGCTGGACGGTGCGCGAGGACGACGGCCGCTACTATGTCGACGAGACCGTCGGCGAAGGATCGAGCCCTCACGTCAACGGCCCGATGGACAGCGACGCCGCGATCAAGTTCGTCGACGAACGCGAGGCCGAAGCGCGGCGGCGCTTCGAGCATTTCAAGCACGAGATGATCAGCCGTAGCGCGACCGCGCTTCGGGCGAGCAAGGACAGCAACGAGGGCTAGCCCTGCGGCGGCCTTGGTGGTCCCAGAAAGTCCTTCTTCGCGAGATCGACACCGGCGTGGCGCAGGATGTCGTAGGCCGTTGCGACGTGGAAGAAGAACTGCGGAACGCTGAAGGTCAGAATCAGGGATTTGCCCGTGAACGGCCTGGTCGCGCCGCTCCGGAATGTGAAGACGACGTCCTTGTCGGCGGCGGCCTCGATCACCGCCTGCGGCAGGCTCTGCGCAAAATCGATCGTGGCCGCAATCCGTGCTTTCAGCTCGGCGATATCGGGCTCCGCCTCAGCGAAGGCCGGCGGCGCGCAGCCCGCCAGCAACGCGCAGCTCAGGACGACGTGCCGGTTCGCCTCTCCGACTTGCTGGCGAAGGCTGTACATATCAGGCGAAAGCCGCATCGCCAGCAGCACGTCAGGATCGATGTTGCGAGCCCTGGCGTGGGCCTCCGCATGATCGAGCAGCGCGGAAAGACTGCGCAGATACGGCACATAGACGCCAACGGATGCTTCATGGAGCGAGATGGTCACTTTTGTACCCGCTATGCTGGCTCGATCGTCCCATCTGGTCTAAATGCTCCGCAACGACATGTCATGGGAATTGACGGAGACATCAGATGTTTCGCGCGCTTGCCGGCCTCGCTCTCGCTTTGCTCCTGTCTGCCGCGCATGCGCAGCAGGCGCCGTCGCGGCTCGACGAGATCGTCAAGCGCGGCACCTTGCGTGTCGGCATGACCGGCGACTACCTGCCCTTCACGGCGCTCGACAAGGAGACGAAGGCGTTCCGCGGCTTCGACGTCGACATGGCGCAATCGCTCGGCAAGGCGCTCGGCGTCAAGGTCGAGTTCGTGCCGACATCGTGGCCGCAGATGATGATGGATTTCGAGGCCGACAGTTTCGACATCGCGATGGGCGGCGTCTCCATCACCTTCGACCGGCAGAAGAAGGGCCTGTTCTCTACCCCGATCATGCGCGAGGGTAAGACCCCGATCGCGCGGTGTGCGGACAAGGACAAGTTCGAGACGATCGCCGAGATCGACAAGCCGGGCACCCGCGTCATCGTCAATCCCGGCGGCACCAATGAGCGCTTTGCCCGCGCCAATGTGAAGACCGCCGAGATCCGCGTCTTCAACGACAATACAAAAATCTTCGACGAGATCGCCAAGGGCGACGCCGACCTGATGATGACCGATGCGTCCGAGACGCGCTATCAGCAGAAGCTGCATCCCGGCGTGCTCTGCGCCGTGCACCCCGACAAGCCGTTCGACTTCGCGGAGAAGGCCTACTGGATGCAGCGCGACGTCGCCTTGAAAGCGTTCGTCGACCAGTGGCTTCATATCGCGCGCGAGGATGGCAGCTACGCGAAAATCTATGCTGCGTGGTTTGAATAGCGTGCGGCAAACGCGTGCATGAATTGACGCGCTCGGTCTGAAACCAGACTGCAATCCAGGCATTTGAACCAAAGCCGTGAGGCTACGACTCATATCTTGGGCGTGATTTGGTCACGTTCAACGAGGCGGTCCCTACGTAGCTTTGTCAGGTAGCCTCGGGACGGAATTCCTGCACTGGAGGTCGAGATGAGGAAGCTTCTCGCGATCGCCACGCTTTTGTTGGCGGGCACGGCGGCCGCGCAGGCGCAATACACCTTCGACTATGACGGCCGTACCATCCGGATCGTGGAACGGTTTCGATCCCCGGCGTCTACGACAATACTCCTCGCCGCACCAAACGCGCCAAGGGCGAGGACGCCGGGCAGAAGCGCAAGCCGGCTTCGACCGAAGCCAAGACTGACGCCAAGACAGCTCCCACGACAAATCCCCAGGCCGCGCCCGGCGCGCCGCCGGCGGCTGCAGCGCCCGCCCCGGCTGCCGTTGATCAGGCAGCTGCCCCGGCGGCGCCCACGCCAGCGACAGCTACGGAGCCAGCCAACACGAGCGTCGCGGCCACGCCGCCTCCGGCTGCTGCGGCGACCACGCCTCCACCGCCACCCGCGCCGCCAGTTGTGCAGCAAAGCGTTGCACCGGCGCCAAGGCCCGCCCTGGCGCCGACGGTCGGCGCCGTCGCGCAGCCTCCGGCCGCTGCGCCCAGGCCGGCAGCTAATCCCGTGCTGACAGCCAATTCACCGCTCGGCGTCTGGCTGACCGAAGAGAAGGAAGGCAAGGTCCGCATCGAGCAATGCGGCGCCAATCTCTGCGGCTACGCCGTCGACAAGAAGTCGAACGTCAACGGCGAACAGATTCTGATCAACATGAAGCCCGGCAAGGACAAGTGGAGCGGCCGCATCTTCGATCCCAGCAGCGGCAGCACCTACGATTCCACCATCGCGATGAAGAGCTCCGATACATTGCGCGTCCAGGGTTGCGCGTTCGGCGGCATGTTCTGCGGCGGCCAGACCTGGACGCGGGTGAATTGATCGCCTCCATTGGAAAAGCAAAAGCCCCGCTTCATGAGCGGGGCTTTTTTCTTGGCTGGCTACGACGTCTCAGCCGACCTGGCCGTTGTATTCCTCGTCGGTGACGTGCTCCATCCAGGTCGAAAACACGCCGTCGAGCGCCTCCTGCATGGCGATGTGGGTCATGCTGTTGCCGGGGGACGCGCCATGCCAGTGCTTCTCGTTCGGCGGGATCCAGACGACGTCGCCGGGGCGGATTTCCCTGATCGGGCCGCCCTTGGCCTGCACGCGGCCGATGCCTGATATCACGTAGAGCGTCTGTCCGAGCGGATGGGTGTGCCAAGCCGTGCGTGCACCGGGCTCGAACGACACGCGCGAGGCGTTCAGCCGCGCCGGCGCCGGCGCCATGTTGATCGGGTCCTGCAGCACGCTGCCGGTGAAGTTCTCCTTCGGCGCGCGGCGGGTCGGCCGCGAGCCGGAAACGTGGATATCCATGGGGTTACCTCCCTCTCTTGAAGTTATTTCTTGCTTGCGGCGTAGCGCGCCTTGGTCTCGGCATTCATCGGATAAAGGCCCGGCAGCTGCGCGCCATTGTTCACCTCGTTGACGATCCAGGCTTCCATCCGCTCCTGCTCCGGCCCTTCGGCCAGTACATGATCGAGGAAGGCTTGGGGGATCAGCACCGCGCCGTCCTGGTCGGCCACCACCACGTCGTTCGGAAACACGGCAACGCCGCCACAGGCGATCGGTTCACCCCAGCCGACGAAGGTCAGGCCTGCGACCGATGGTGGAGCGGCGTAGCCGTCGCACCAGACCGGCAGGCCGGTGCCGAGCACGCCCTCGACGTCGCGCACCACGCCGTCGGTGATCAACGCCGTCACCCCGCGCTTGACCATCCGCGCGCAGAGGATATCGCCGAAAACGCCGGCGTCGGTGATGCCCATCGCATCGATCACGGCAATGCAGCCCGAAGGCATCGCCTCAATCGCGGTACGGGTCGAGATCGGCGACGACCAGGATTCCGGCGTCGCCAGATCCTCGCGGGCCGGCACGAAGCGCAGCGTGAAGGCGGGTCCGACAAGCCGCTTCTGCCCCGGCTTCAGCGGCTTGGTGCCGCGCATCCAGATGTTGCGCAGGCCCTTCTTGAGCAGGACGGTGGTGATGGTGGCGGTGGATACGTGCGACAGCGTCGCGATCGCTTCGGCGGACAGTGACATCTGGAAAGGTTGCTCCGATGGGAGGAAAAGACCGGCGCATGTTGCCGGGCAAAGGCGTTGCGTCAAGGGCTGCGCGAAAATGCTGCGATCATCGAAACTTATCGCCGGCATGCCGATTAATTTATTGAAGTTGCTGTATCTTTTTGCACGAGACGAATTCCGTTTCGCTGCAAAACACGCTAGCTTGATGGCCAACGAGTCCGTTTGATCCAATGGCCGAAACGCTAGCTCCTCCCCGCCTTTTGCCGAGTGGCGACAGCGCCATCACGGTGGAATTCAGCCGCACCATCGACGACGCCGCCAACCGGCGGGTACTCGCGCTCGACCGCCTGATTGCAGCCGAGCCGATCACAGGCATCACCGAAACCGTGCCGACCTACCGCTCGCTGCTGGTGCATTACGATCCCGTGCAGATCACCTTCGATGTGCTCGGCGAGCAACTGCTCGCGCGCGCCGCCAAGGCGCCGCCGAGCGAAACCGGAACGCGACGCTGGCGCATCCCGGTCACCTATGGCGGCGAGCACGGCATCGATCTCGAGGATGTGGCGAAGGCGCTCCAGACCACGCCGGACCAGATCGTCGCGCGCCATGTCGCCGGCGATTATTGCGTCGCGATGATCGGTTTCACGCCGGGCTGGTCCTATCTCAGCGGGCTGGAGAAATTCCTGCACATGCCCCGGCGCAAGGACCCACGGCTGCTGACCCCGGCCGGCACCATCTCGATCGGCGGCATCCAGACCGGCGTGCAGTGCCTGGCCGGCCCGAGCGGCTGGCACCTGCTCGGCCGCACCCCCGTGCGAACCTACCAATTGCATCGCGATCCGACCTTCCTGCTGGAGCCGGGCGATGCCATCACCTTCACGGCGGTCGACGCCAAGACCTTTGCCGAACAGGATCGCGCCGCCGAGGCCGGCGAGTTCGTCGCAGAACTGGTGACGCCATGAGCAAGCTCGTCGTCAGCTCGATTGGCCCGGCAAGCTCGGTGCAGGACGGCGGGCGACCGGGCTCGCAGCGCTACGGCCTGGTGCCGAGCGGCGCGATGGACCGGCTTTCGCTCGCCGCCGCCAACACGCTGGTCGGCAATGACCTGCTCGCCGCCGCGGTCGAGATCGGCCCGTTCGGCGCGGCCTTCACCGCGCGTGGCGGTGCCGTGCGCGTCGGGCTCGCCGGCGCGCCGCGCAATGCCGATATCGGCGGCCGCGCGGTTGCTTTCGACGGTACGGCCACCCTCGCCGAGGGCGAGACGCTCAATCTCGGGTTCGCACGCGGCGGCTCGTTCAGCTATCTCGCGATCGAGCACGGCATCGAGGGCGAGCCGATGTTCGGCAGCCTCGCCGTCAACGCCCGCGCCGGGCTCGGCAGTCCGTACCCGCGGCCGCTGCAGAGCGGCGACGAGCTGAAGACGCAGGCTGCCAGCGGCGCCGCCGAACGCCGCATCGAATTGCCGGCCGCCACCGATGCGCCGATCCGCATCGTGTTCGGCCCGCAGGACGACGAGTTCGCGGAAGAGAACAAGAAGCTGTTCACCGACAGCGAGTGGAAGATCTCGGCCACCAGCGACCGGATGGGCTACCGCCTCGAAGGCCCGGTGATAAAACACCTCGACGGCCACAACATCGTCTCCGACGGCACCGTGAACGGCAGCATCCAGGTGCCCGGCAACGGCCAGCCGATCGTGCTGATGCCGGACCGCGGCACCAGCGGCGGCTATCCGAAGATCGCAACCGTGATCACGGCCGATTTCGGCCGCTTCGCGCAGATCTCGGCCGGCCGGCCGTTCCGCTTCAAGGCGGTGACGATGGCGGAAGCGCAGGCCGAGGCGATCAAGTTCCACGCGCTGCTGCGGTCGCTGCCCGACCGCCTCCGCGGCATCGAAGACTTTGGCCTCAACATCGAGGCACTGAGAGATGCTAACGTCGCGGGCCAGGCGGTCAGCGCCATCGACGCCGCGACGTGGCAGGTCGCCGTCCCGTAGAATCAAACCAACAACAAGCGGATCTGTTGTCATGACCTCAACCATCGACCTCAATTGCGATCTCGGCGAAAGCTTTGGGCCCTGGGAAATGGGCAATGATGCCGCGATGATCGAGCTTGCGACCTCGGTCAACGTCGCCTGCGGCTTCCATGCCGGCGACGCCGACATCATGCGCAAGACGGTCGAACTGGCGAAGGCGCGAGGCGTCAGCGTCGGCGCCCATCCCGGCTATCGCGACCTGCACGGCTTCGGCCGCCGCCCGATGCCGGGACTGACATCCTCGGAGATCGAAAACCTGATCGCCTACCAGATCGGCGCCTTGCAGGCGATCGCGACCGCGGCCGGCCACAAGGTCACCCATGTGAAGGCACATGGCGCGATTTCCAACGTCGCCTGCGAAGATGACATGACGGCCAAGGCGATCGCCAATGCGATCAAGGCGGTCGACCCCAATCTCATCTTCGTGGTGCTCGCGAACTCGAAGCTGGTGCGCGCCGGCGAAGCCGCCAATCTCAGGATGGCGCATGAGGTGTTCGCCGACCGCGCCTATGAGGACGACGGCAATCTGGTGTCGCGCAAGAAGCCCGGCGCGGTGCTGCACGATCCCAAGGCGATCGCCGAGCGCGTAGTACGGATGGTGCAGGACGGCGCCGTCGTCTCGGTTACCGGCAAGGTGATCAAGATGCAGACCGATACCGTCTGCATCCATGGCGACACACATGGCGCCGTCGAGATCGCGCGCGGTTTGCGTGAGGCGTTGAGCAAGGCCGGCATCACGGTCGCGCCGTTCAAGACCGCGCACTGAGCCGTCAACGCATCGACTGACAAGGGCTGGCCGCTGCGCCGGCCCCTTTAGATTCCGTTAAGAGTCTTCTTAAACCCAAACTTGCCGTTTGATTGCTAGGTGCAGCTTCCGAGCCTTTGATTGTCCTCTCAGGAAAATTGGGTACGAAAGCATGTTCCGCACCAGCCTCTCCCTCGCAATTGCCGCGGTTGCCACGGCCGCCTTCACCAGCGCAGCATCCGCCGGCTGCTCCAGCTGCTACACGCCGCCGCCCCAGCCCTGCACGACCTGCTACCAGGTGCAGAGCGTGCCGCCGCAATATCGCACGGTGCAGGAGACCGTGATGGTGGCGCCGGGCCGCGTGATCGCGCATCGCACGCCGGCGCAGTTTCGTACCGTGATGGTACCGAGGACGGTGATGGTCGCGCCGGAGGGCGTCGCCTATGAGCGCATCGCGCCGCAATACGCCACCCAGGAGCGTACCCAGATGGTCTCGCCGGGCTATTCCTACTACGCGCCGGTGCAGCCGACCTGCAACACCTGCGGCGGTGGCGGCGGTTACGGCTACGGATATGGATACGGCTCCGGATACTGAACGACCAGCATCCCGCCAACACAAAGCCGCCGCCTGAGAAAATCAGACGGCGGCTTTTGAATTTTCTGAAAACGTCAGAACGGATGGACGGACAGCGTGCCAAACACGATGGCCGCGATCACCGCGAAGGCGCCGTAGAGCGCCGCGGTATGAATTCCGCTTCCGGACTTCCTTGAAACTTGTCGCGCGTAAAAGTGCAGGCGGGCTTCCGCCGATAGTTCGCGCATGGTCGATCTCCAACGCCCCATTCTCGGGCATATGGAATATCGTTCGCGCCGGGATTCAAGCGGGCGGCGAAAATAGCGATACCGCCACCTCGGGGAACTCGGTTCCGAGTGGAATATTCTTTCTCGCGAGCTGGCTCGAGAATCTTATTCGTTGCAGTTCGAGGCGTCGGGAACCTGCGCCAGTCCCGCAATAACCGAAAATCTCGAAAACAACCCCATGCAAAGTAGCCGGAGGTGGATAGTTGAGGCGCGGCCGCTGCCGCGTCTGTTGCTCATCCTTGTCCCAGCAACAAAACGCACCGGCTGTGCACGTCCCGGTGGAAGCGGCCGCTGCGTCGCGCTCAGGGCTTCCAGCGCCCGATCCTGAAGGCCGCCAGATGCCCCAGAACGTCAGTGGGATCGAAGGGCGGACCGGCGAACGCGCCGATGGCATTGGAGGCGCCGACCGGCCGGCCCGATGCGGCGTCGTAGAGATCGGGCCGGAACACCGCCATGGCAGCCTTCAGCGCCTCCGGCTTGAATGGCGTCTGGCCCCAGCGAACCATCTGGGCGTAGAGCCATGCCGCCTGCCCCGGGTCCGGCCGCGCAGCCGCCTCGCGCCCGACCAGCAAATAGCGATTGCTTTCGCGCATGGTGCCATCAGGCGCGATCTTCAGCCGGCCATCGAACGTGCGCTGGATGACGCTGGCGTCGACGCCGATCCGCTCGGGCTGGGCGAGGATACGCGCCACCTCGGACCGGTTTTCGGGCTGCTCGATGAATTCCGCGGCGCGCAGATGCGCACGCACCAGCGACGCCACGGCGTCGGGATGTTTCTCCGACCAGGCCTGGCGCACCGCCAGCACCTTCTCGACCGCACTGAGCAGAATGTCGGAGACGAAGTGCAGGATATGGCCGATGCCGAGATCGACAGCGACCGAATTCCAGGGCGCGCCGACGCAGAACGCGTCGACATGGCCGTTGGCGAGACTGTCCACCATGTAGGGCGGCGGCAGCACCACGAGCTGGACGTCCTCGTCCGGATCGACGCCGCCGGCGGCCATCCAAAACCGCAGCTGATAATTGTGGGTCGAGAACGGGAAGGTCATGCCGAAGGTCAATGGCTCTGCCCCGCTCTTCCGCCGCTTCGCCACGACACGGGCAAGCGCCTGCGAGGTCGCCATCGGGTCGAAGCGGTCGCCGTCGATCTCTTCCATCAGCGCTGCATGCAGCGCCGGCGATACCGTGATGGCGTTGCCGTTGAGCCCGAGATTGAACGGCGTCGCGATCGGCACCTTGACGTGGCCAAGCCCGAGACTCGAGGCGATCGCCACAGGCGCCAGCAGATGGGCCGCGTCGAACAGGCCGATGTTGAGCTTGTCGCGGACGTTCGACCACGACACTTCGCGCACCAGCGTGACGTCGAGGCCTTCGGCCGCGGCAAAACCCTTGTCGACAGCTACGATCAGCGCGGCAGCGTCCACCAGCGGAATGAATCCGATGCGCAAAGGTGTGGTCATTTCAGCAGCTCCGACGCCGTCAGGATCGATTGCGCGATCTCCCCGATTTTCTTCTTCTCGCGCATCGCGGTCGAGCGCATCAGCACATAGGCCTCCTCTTCGGTCAGCCCCTTCACCTTCATCAGGATGCCCTTGGCGCGGTCGATCACCTTGCGCTCCTCCAGCGCATGCTTGGTGCGGTCGAGCTCGTCCTGCAGCTTGGAGAAGGCATTGAAGCGGGAGACGCAGAGATCGAGGATCGGCTTCATCCGCTCCTTCTTGAGGCCGTCGACGATGTAGGCCGAGACGCCCGCCTCCACCGAGGCCTGGATCGAGGCGGCGTCGCTCTGGTCGACGAACATCGCGATCGGCCGGCGGACGGCACGGCTGACCTGGAACATCTGTTCCAGCACGTCGCGGCTGGGGTTCTCGAGGTCGATGACGATGATATCGGGGTCGAGCGCGTAGATCCGCGAGAGCAGGCTCTGCATCTCGCTGATATGGACGACGTCGGTATAGCCGGCCTCCCGCAGCCCCTCCTCGAGGATGGCTGCGCGGATCGGGCTCTCGTCGACTATGACGATCTTGGGAGACGACTCAGCGCTCATCGACGACTCTTAAGGACCCGGCAAAGCCATCCATAACATGCCGGAAGCCCCTGGAAAGGGTTGTAATTCTCGGCAATTGGGACTAGCTCCTGCCCATCAATCAGGCAGATTTGGGTAGATATGCAAGAGGCGGCCGCGCCTTGGGGTGCTCCTGAGACAACGAATGTAAGCTTTTCGGCGCACGCTCCCAAAGAAAGGCCGTCCGGAAGCGGCGGTCATCTGGACTATCAACTCGTCAGTCCCGGCAATGATCTGCAAGAATGACATGTTCGAGCCAATGCTCGTCGCGTGTCCTGTATTCGTCCCGGCCTGTCCCACATGTGCGTGCATGTGGGCGCCCCATCGCTGCAGCGGGCAAGTGCAGCCGAGACGCGGGTGTGACGCCCCTGCGATGATGTCGCTATAGATTTTCGAGCCGAACCGCAGGATTTGCATGGCGACTTTTATCCATATAGCCGATCAGCGCATGGCTCGCCGAATTCTTCGCGGAGGCATTCACGCAACAGTCCTTGTATCTCGAGCGCCAAATACCGAGGCCCCTCGCCGTGGCGTGTCTTGCGTGCCTGTCGTCGCCAATTTCCAAATGACGTTTCAATGGCTCAGGGAGCTGAAACGCCGCGGCCACAGATCGGCTTGCGGGATTCAATTCCGCATCGACGATACAGAACCGGTTCTTGTTGGACACTACAATCAGGCGCCGCAAGAAATGACCGCGGCGGAAGCTGTTGCATTCTTCCTTCAGACTGAGGACTCGCGCGGGCTTCAAGTAGTGGTCCCGCGCACGATCATAACTCGGGAAATCACAAGTATCCGGTCAGTTCCGCAAGTGACCGGCTGGCGCTTCTACCCGACAGCGAAGGGCAGGCGGCCCCTGTGGCCAGCTAACGGCGAAACAAACGGGTCAAGGCTTCGTCGCAGGATCGAGCAGCAGAACAAGAGCCCTTGGGAACTGTAGAACTTTCATCGCTTCGTTGAGTTCGATCGGAACGAGTTTCCACCCATCAGGATACTTTCAGTGTCCTTGGCCCCGGCTGGCTTCAGCTTTTTCCGTCGCAGGCCGAACGTAGCGGTTGAATCTTCTTATCACATCAATTAGTTAGATCGCCGTATCCGAACAATTCAGATCAGGCTCCAGGCGACCACATGGAAAGAGCGCCCCATATTTCGTTCGTTAGTCTCGGCTGCCCCAAGGCGCTGGTCGATTCCGAGCGCATCATCACCCGGCTGCGCGCGGAAGGCTATGAACTCGCGCGCAAGCATGACGGCGCCGACATCGTCATCGTCAACACTTGCGGCTTCCTCGACAGCGCCAAGCAGGAATCGCTGGCCGCGATCGGCGAGGCCATGGCCGAGAACGGCAAGGTCATCGTCACTGGCTGCATGGGCGCCGAACCGGAGCAGATCGAGAGTGCCTATCCCGGCGTGCTCTCGATATCAGGGCCGCAACAATATGAGAGCGTTCTGGACGCCGTGCACCGCGCGCTGCCGCCGGCGCACAATCCGCACCTCGACCTGGTGCCGCCGCAGGGCGTCAAGCTGACGCCGCGGCACTACGCCTATCTGAAGATATCCGAAGGCTGCAACAATCGCTGCAGCTTCTGCATCATCCCGAAGCTGCGCGGCGATCTGGTGTCCCGGCCGGCCAATGACGTGCTGCGCGAGGCCGAGCGGCTGGTGAAGGCCGGCGTCAAGGAATTGCTCGTCATCTCGCAGGACACCTCGGCCTATGGCGTCGACCTGAAATACGCCGAGAGCCCCTGGCACGATCGCAGCGTCCGCGCCAAATTCTTCGATCTCGCGAAAGAGCTCGGCGAGCTCGGTGCCTGGGTGCGGCTGCAATACGTCTACCCCTACCCGCATGTCGACGAGGTGATCGGCCTGATGACCGAGGGCAAGGTGCTGCCCTATCTCGACATCCCCTTCCAGCATGCGAGCCCGGACGTGCTGCGCGCGATGAAGCGGCCGGCCGCGCAGGAGAAGACGCTGGCACGGATCCAGAAATGGCGCGAGCAGTGCCCGGACCTGACGCTGCGCTCGACCTTCATTGTCGGTTTCCCCGGCGAGACCGATGCCGATTTCGCCTATCTGCTCGACTGGCTCGATGAGGCCGGGATCGACCGCCTCGGCTGCTTCAAATACGAGCCGGTGGCCGGTGCCACATCGAACGCGATCGGCAATGCCGTGCCCGACGAGGTCAAGCAGGAGCGCTGGAATGCGCTGATGGCGCGGCAGCAGAAGATTTCGGCCCGGCGCCTCAAGCGCAAGGTCGGCACCCGCCAGCAGGTGATCATCGACGAGGTCGGCCCGACGGTTGCAAAAGGCCGTTCAAAGGCCGACGCGCCCGAGATCGACGGCGCCGTCTATCTCACCAGCCGCCGCCCGCTCAAGGTTGGCGAGATCGTCACCGCGAAGATCGAGCGCTCCGACCAATACGACCTGCACGGCAGCGTCGCCGGATTCTAGCTCCAGGCCATTCCTTCAAGACCTCCACGGGTGTCGGGCATCGCCCGTTCGAGTGAACCCGGCGACAGCCTGGGCTCACAAAGCAGTGGCGGCCATTCGGTCGTACGGAGCCTGGTCTTGCGGCGATCATGGAAGCGACTGTTGGTACGCGGCCGGCTGGCGGCCGCCGTCCTGATCTGGCTGGCGCCGGGGCTCGCCGCCACGGCTGCTCTCGCCGGGCCTCAGCCATCATCCGAAGCCGCGGCACAGGCCTGGTGCTTCGGCAACAAAGATCCCGCACAGCGCATCGGGGGCTGCAGCTTCCTCCTCGCCCTGCGCAAGTTGCGGGAGAAGCAGCGCGCCGGCGCCTCCCTCAACCGCGGCGGCGCCTTTCTCGAAAGCAACGATCTCGACCGCGCGATCGCCGACTTCACGGACGTGATCAAGTACGAGCCGATGCGCGCGAAGGGGCTGGCCAACCGCGGCGAGGCTTATCGCCGCAAGGGCGATGTCGCTGCGGCGATCGCCGATCTCGATCGGGCCATCGCGCTCGATCCCAGGGATGCGATCGCATACTACAACCGCGGCATCGCCCACAGCGACCGTGGCGAACCTGATCTCGCCATCGCCGACTACAACGAAGCCATCCGCTTTAGCCCGAAGGATGCCTGGTACTACAACAATCGCGGCAACTCCTACATCGACGCCAAACAACCGGACCGCGCGATGGCCGACTATGATCGCGCCATCCGTCTCGATCCGAAATTCGCGCTCGCCTATTACAATCGCGGCAATGCCTATCGCGGCCGCGACGATCTCGAACACGCGCTGGCCGACTACGACACGTCGCTCCGGCTCGATCCCCGCTATGCGCCGGCCTACGGCAACCGCGCCCGGCTGTTTCGCGATCGTGGCGATATCGATCGGGCACTGGCCGATCTCGATCAATCGCTGCGGCTCGATCCGGCCGGCTACCGCGACTATTACGCGCGTGGCAATTTGCATCTTGGACGGCAGGATTACCCGCGTGCATTCGACGATTTCAGCAACGCGATCAAGTTCAATGCGAAATACGCGGCAGCACTCAACGCGCGTTGCCTGACGCGCGTGATCCTGGGCCAGGCGCAGCAGGCGCTCGCGGATTGCGAGCAGTCGCTGCAATGGAAGCCGGACGATCCCTACACGCTCGACAGCCGAGGAATCTGCCGCATGAAGCTTGGCGAGCTCGACGCCGCGATCGCCGATTTCGATGCGGCGCTGAAGATCAACCCGAAACTGCCGAGCTCTCTCTATGGCCGCGGCGTCGCACGGCGCAAGAAGGGCGACGCCGACGCGGCACAGGCCGACATCGCGGCCGCCCAGGCAATCCAAGCCGACATCGCCAGGGAATTCGCGCCCTACGGCGTCGAGTGACGCGCTGTCGGCGCTTGACATCGCCTGCCCTCCCGCTGTATGGCCCTGCGCCATGAAGCTGAACCGGACCCACCGCCAGGCCATCCGCCGTCGTCGCACCCGCGACGATGATGGGCTGCGCCATGTCCGACGCCAGTGCTGATTAGCTAAAATCAGCCAAGGTTTTCGAGAAGGCCGCGCCCCCAAAGCGCGGCCTTCTCGCTTTTCGGCCTGCCCTTTCCCAACACTGACCCAGAGGAGATCGATATGACCAACGCCACGCATCCGTTCGACGCGCTGATGGACATCACTGCCCGCCCTGAAGTCGTGTTCGTGCGCGGCGCTGGCTCGTATTTGTGGGACCACAACCGCAACCGCTTTCTCGACTTCGTGCAGGGTTGGGCCGTGAATCCCCTCGGCCACTCGCCGACCATCGTTGCCGATGCGCTCGCCGCGCAGGCCCGGCGGCTGCTAACGCCGAGCCCGGCGTTCTACAACGAGCAGAGCCTGAAGCTGGCGAAGATGCTGGTCGACAACAGCTGCTTCGACCAGGTGTTCTTTGCCAATTCCGGCGCGGAGGCCAATGAAGGCGCAATCAAGCTCGCGCGCAAATACGGTGCCAAGTACAAGAACGGCGCGCACGAGATTATCACCTTCGAGGGCGGCTTCCACGGCCGCACGCTCGCGACCATGTCGGCCTCGGGCAAGAAGGCGTTCGAGCCGCTGTTCGAGCCGAAGGTCTCGGGTTTCCGCAAAGCCAGGCTGAACGACATCGAGTCGGTGCGGCAGCTGATCACGTCGTCCACGGTTGCGGTCATGCTCGAACCGATCCAGGGCGAAGCCGGCGTGTGGCCCGCGACGGATCAGTTTCTCAGGGAGTTGCGGGCGCTCACCCAGCAGCGCGGGCTGCTCCTGATCGTCGACGAGATCCAGACCGGCGTGGGCCGGACCGGAAAGCTGTTTGGTTACGAGCATGCCGGGATCACACCCGACATCATGACGCTCGGCAAGGGCATCGGCGGCGGCGTGCCGCTCGCTGCGCTGCTCGCGACCGAGCATGCCTCGTGCTTCGATCATGGCGATCAGGGCGGCACCTTCAACGGCAATCCGCTGATGTGCGCCGCCGGCCTTGTCGTGCTCGATCAGGTTGGTCAGCCAGATTTCCTGAAATCGGTTGTCGACGCCGGCCTCTTGCTCGAGCGCGAATTGCAGCGGCTGTCGGCGCGGCACGGGCTCGGCGAGATCAGGGGCCGTGGCCTCCTGCTCGCGCTCGATCTCAAGATGCCGATCGGCGCAGCCGTCGTCGCCGAGGCGTTTGCCGCCGGCGTGCTGATCAACTCGCCGCAGCCGGACACGCTGCGCTTCATGCCGGCGCTCAACGTCACGCGGGAGGAGATTCTTGCGATGACCGACTGCCTGGATACGGTGCTGACGAAGGTGGGCGCGGCACGACGGGTGGCCTAACCGGTCCCCGCAACGTCATTGCGAGCGAAGCGAAGCAATCCATCCCTCCGAGTATTCGGAACAATGGATTGCTTCGTCGCTTCGCTCCTCGCAATGACGCGAAAAACTACGGCCGCAGGATCGCCGCGCCCGTGGTCGCCCGGCTCTCCAGCTCGATATGCGCCTTCGCCGCATCCTTCAGCGCATAGGCGTGATTGATCGGCACGTGCAGCTTGCCGTTGATCACGGCCGCGAACAGCGTGTCGGCGCCTTCGAGCAATTCCTTGCGGGTGCCGACATAGTCGTTGAGCTTGGGCCGCGTCGCGAACAGCGAGCCGTGGTTGTTGAGCTCGGTGAGCGCGAACGGCGGTACCGGACCCGACGCATTGCCGAACGAGACGAACAGGCCGCGCGGCCTGAGGCAGGCCAGCGATCCCGGGAAGGTCGTCTTGCCGACGCCGTCATAGACGACATCGCAGAGTTCGCCGCGGCTGATCTGCTTGACGCGTTCGACGAAATTCTCCTCGTTGTAGAGGATGACGTGGTCGCAGCCATTGGCGAGCGCGATGTCGGCCTTCGCCTTGGAGCCGACGGTACCGATAACATTGGCGCCGAGCGCGTGCGCCCACTGGCAGGCCAGCAGGCCGATGCCGCCGGCCGCGGCGTGGATCAGCACCCGATGGCCCTGCTCGACCTTGAAGGTCTTGTGCAGCAGATACCAGACCGTGAGCCCCTTGAGCATCAGCACGGCGCCCTGCTCGTACGTAATGTGGTCGGGCAGCTTGACGAGCTTGTCCGCCGGGATGACGCGTTCGGAGGCATAGCCGCCGAGGTTGTAGTAATAGGCGACGCGATCGCCGGGATGGAAATTGGTCACCCCTGGACCGACGGCCAAAACCTCGCCCGCGGCCTCGTTGCCGGCGATGAACGGCAGGCCGGGCGCCTTGTAGAGGCCGGTGCGGAAATAGACGTCGATGAAGTTCAGCCCGACCGCGTGCTGGCGGATCCGGACTTCGCCCGTCCCCGGCGGGCCGACCTCGACGTCCTCATAGGTCAGGACTTCCGGGCCCCCCACCTTGTGCACGCGCACAGCCTTGGTCATGTCGGTCGCTCCCCTCAGATATCAGCGTCACGCGAGCGAATGCCATCGGCGCCGGCTTGTCAACCAAGCGGCCCGGAACCCTGGCGCGCCGCCTTCCTGCGGTTGCGCTTGGCCAGCACGTTGAACATCTCGACCGCGACCGAGAATACGATCGCGAAATAGATGTAGCCGCGTGGAATGTGGAATTGGAAGCCGTCGGCCACCAGCGCCACGCCGATCAGCACCAGGAACGCCAGCGCCAGCATCTTGGTGGTCGGATGCTGCGCGACGAACCGCGCCACCGGCCCGGACGAGATGTACATGATGGCGCAGGCGATCACGACCGCCGCGATCATGATCTCGATATCCTGCGCCATGCCGATCGCGGTGATGATCGAATCCAGCGAGAACACCAGGTCGATGATGATGATCTGCACGATCACCCAGAAGAACGCGCTGGCGCTCGGCCTGTCGTCGGCCTCCGCCTCGCGCGCCTCGACCTCGCCGTGGATCTCGTGGGTCGCCTTGGCGATCAGGAACAGGCCGCCGCCGATCAGGATGATGTCGCGCCACGACAGCGCGACGTCCTTGATCGTGATCACCGGCTGCGTCAGCCCGATCAGCCAGACTAGGATGCTGAGCAGCAGGATGCGGAACACCAGCGCCAGGATCAGGCCGATCTGCCGCGCGCGCTTGGCCTGCGCGGGCGGGATCCGCGACACGATCACCGACAGGAAGATGACGTTGTCGATGCCGAGCACGATCTCGAGCGCAGTCAGGGTCAACAGCGCAGCCCAGGCTTCCGGGCTGGTGATCAATTGCATCATGCTCTGAAGGCTTTCATCCGGCGGATCACGGTATCGCTGCCGACGATGTAGACGGCAATGGCGCAGAGACCGAAGGTGATCGGGGCTCCGACCACGAAATCGTTGGCGAGCGTGTACGCGCCGAGCAGCGCCCAGGCGCCGAGTAGCCACAGCGTCAGCCAGCGCAGCCGCACCACGCGGAGCGGGTGCAGCACATGGAACGGTGCAAAGGTCAGCGCGATCAGCGCCGCGACCACGATCGTCGACAGCACCGGCGGCAAATGCAGCAAGAACAGATAGAACGCCGCCGCATTCCACAGCGCCGGGAAGCCGCGGAAATGGTTGTCGTCGGCTTTCATGCGGCGGTCGGCGAAATACAGCGCGCTGGACACCACGATGCCGATGCCGAGGATCGGCGCGGCCAGCGGCAGCAGCAGGCCGCTCGCGGTGATCGCATAGGCCGGCACGAACACATAGGTGACGAAATCAACCACCAGGTCGAGCACCTCGCCCGACCAGTTGGGCTGCAGCCGCACCACGTCGAACCGGCGCGCCAGCGGGCCGTCGATCCCGTCGATGATCAGCGCGATCCCGAGCCAGGCGAACATGTTGGCCCAGTGCTCGCGCACGGCTTCCAGCATCGCCAACAGCGCGACCCCGGCGCCGAGCGCCGTGAAAATATGAACGGAGAATGCGGCGGTCCGCATCCGCTCTCTCAACGCATCCCCCTGGCTGGTGTGGTCCATCGGCCGAAGTGCTATCAGGAATCGGCCCGCTTTGCATATGCAGTCTTGCGGCGTTCCGCCGCGCAAACCGTTGGAAACTTTTGCTGGTTACCGATGGCTTGAAAATCGGGCCAACCATGTCAAATGTCCTGATATGACCGACAGCACGCAGGATTATGACGTTATCGTAATAGGCGGCGGTCCGGCCGGTTTGACGGCCGCGATCGCCCTGGCGGATACCGGCGCGCGGACCGCGCTGTTGGCCCGCCGCGTGCCCTATGCCGACAACCGGACCACCGCCCTGCTCGGCGCCTCGACCGATATCCTGGACCGGCTCGACGTCTGGCGGCGCTGCAGCGACAAGGCGGCGGCGCTCAAGATCATGCGCCTCGTCGACGACACCGGCCGGCTGATCCGCGCGCCCGAGGTGCGCTTCACCTCCGAGGAGATCGGCCGCGAGCAGTTCGGCTTCAATATCGACAATCGCTCGCTGGTCGCAGCGCTCGAGGACCGCGCCGGCGAGATGGCCGCGCTGACGCGATTCGACGACGAGGCCGCCTCGGTGCAGCCGGATGATGGTGCCGTCGCCGTGGTGACGCGGCAGGGTCAGGCGCTTCGGGCCCGGCTCGTGGTCGGCGCCGACGGGCGCAATTCATTGTCCCGCGAGGCCGCCGGCATCGAGGTGGTCAGCCGCGAGCTCGGGCAGTCCGCCCTCACCTTCAACATCACCCATAGTCGGCCGCACCGGAACATCTCGACCGAGTTTCACACCGAGCACGGCCCCTGCGTATTCGTGCCGCTTGCCGGCAACAGAAGCAGCGTGGTCTGGGTCTCGGCGCCCAGGGAGGCCGAACGGCTGATGGCGCTCGGCGACAGCGAATTGTCCGATGCGGCCGAGCGGCAGTCGCATTCGATCCTCGGCCGCGTCGAGGTCCAGCCCGGCCGTCACGTATTTCCGCTCGCCATCGAGCGGCCCCGGCAGTTTGCCAAAGACCGCATCGCGTTGGTCGGGGAATCCGCGCATGTGCTGCCGCCGATCGGCGCGCAGGGCCTCAATATGGGGCTGCGCGACGCCGCCGATATCGCCGAGATCGTGGGGCAAGCGATCGCGCGCGGCGAGGATCCCGGCGCGCCAAATGTGCTGTCGCGCTACCAGGCGGCGCGGCGCCCCGACGTTGCCAGCCGGACCTGGGCGATCGACATCGCCAACCGGTCGCTGCTCAGCGATTTCCTCGGCGTGCAGACGGCCCGCGCTGCCGGCCTGCATCTGATCGGCGCATTCGGTCCGTTGCGACGGCTCGCGATGCGCGAGGGCCTCGCGCCGTCATGGCGGCGCTGACCAAAGCGTTTTCAAGCGAAGTGGGTACCGGTTCGCGTTAAGAAAACGCGTCAAACAAGAGTCTTAAGGAAACACCAGCCGCCCGCTCTGGATGAACCACATCACGCTGGTCAGCGTGACCACCGAGGCGAAGGTGCCGATCAAGACCGCGACCGACGCCGGCTCGATCCAGGTGTCGTTCTGCCGTGCGATCACGAACACGTTCAGCGCCGGCGGCAGCGAGGCCATCAGCACCGCGGTCGCAGCCCAGGGCTGCGCGAACGGGCCGAACAGCAGCATCAGCCCGAATGCCAGCAAGGGGTGGATCAGGAGCTTGATCGCAACCACGCCCGGCACCTCCCACGGCACCCGCTCGAACGGCCGCAGCGCCACGGTGATGCCGAGCACGAACAGCGCCATCGGCGCCGCGGCGTTCTGCAGGAACTGGATGGTGCGGTCGAGCGCGACCGGCAGCGGAATGTGAAACGCGGCGACCAGCGCCCCGAACACGGCCGACATGATCAGCGGGTTCTGCACGATCTGCCGCAGCACCACGCCGAAGGCGTGCAGCAGCGAGGGATGGTCGCGGTCGGTGAGCTCGATCAGGAGCGGCACGATCGAGAACAGGAAGATGCTGTCGCAGCAGAAGATCAGCGCGGTCGGCGCCGCCGCCTTGGTGCCGAGCACGGCGAGCGCGAGGCCAGGGCCCATATAGCCGATATTGCCGTAGGCGCCCGACAGGCCCGCGAGCGTCGCCTCGCGCAACGAGAGCCCTCCGATCAGCTTGCCTGCGAGCATCGCCAGGAAGAACGCGGTCACGGTTCCGAGCGTGGTGGCGATCAGGAATGGCGGGTTGTTCAGCTCCGCGAACGGGGTCTTGGACATGATCCCGAACAGCAGCGCCGGCAACGAAACGTAAAGCAGGAAGAAATTCATCCAGGCGAGCCCGCTCTCGGGCAAACCCTTGGCTTTGCCGCACGCGTAACCGATGAAGATCAAGCCGAAATACGGCAGCGCCAGATTGAGGATATCGATCATTCTGAAAGTAGTTTCTCGGCCGGATTCTGGGTCGTTTTTGCAGGGTTGGAATCGGTAAACCCTGGGTTAATTCGCCGCCATGCCCCTAGCATCGGCCACAATGTTGGTCTATCGACGAACCATGATCAAAGCGCGCACCGCCAAGTTTCAGATCGGGCAGATCGTCCGTCACCGGGTGTTCTCCTTCCGGGGCGTGATTTTTGATATCGACCCGGAGTTCAACAACACCGAGGAATGGTGGCTGTCGATCCCCGAGGATATGCGGCCCCACAAGGACCAGCCGTTCTACCACCTGCTCGCGGAGAACTCGGAGACCGAGTACGTCGCTTATGTGTCCGAGCAGAACCTGTTGCCCGACGATTCCGGCGAGCCGATCCGGCATTCGCAGGTGGCGGAGATCTTCGTGAAGGACAAGTCGGGCGGCTACCGTCCGCGCAATCCGTCGCTGAACTGACGTCTGTTGCCCGCCCGGCGATTGCCGCAGCTTCCGCGCGGCAACGTCCCGGCTGTTCATACCCCCTCCCGCACAGCCAGCGCCGTGGCGATCGCCCAGACGGCAAAGCCCGCCAGCGCCAGTCCCGCGCCGACGAGACCGGTCGACGTCCAGCCATAGCCGGCGGCAACCGCCATTCCGCCGAGCCACGGCCCCAGCGCGTTGGCGACGTTGAAGGCGGAATGGTTGAGCGCCGCCGCGAGGCTCTGCGCCTCGCCTGCGACATCCATCAGCCGGGTCTGCAACACGGTCGCAAGCGCGCCGCCCAGTCCGATCAGGAAAACGTCGGCACTCAGCGTCCAGAAATTGGTGGCCGCCAGCGGATACAGCGCCAGCGTCGCCGCCGACCACAGCAGGAGCCCGCCGGCCGTGGCCATCAGCGCGCGATCGGCGAAACGCGGCACGATGATGTTGCCGGCGGTGAGCCCGGCGCCGAACACGCATAGCGTGACCGGCACCAGCCCAGGCGATGTGTGCGTCACCGCCAGCATGGTCGATGCCAGATAGGTGTAGACCGAGAACAGCCCCCCGAAACCAATCGCGCCGATCCCAAGCGTCAGCCAGACATGCTTGCGCCCCAGCGCCGAGAGTTCGCGCAACAGGCTTGCGTTGCCGTTGGCGGCATCGCGCGGCGCAAAGATCAGGACTAGGATGGCGGTCAGTAGCGCCAGACCGGCCACGATCGCGAATGCCCAGCGCCAGCCGATCGCCTGCCCCACCCCGTTGGCGAGTGGAACGCCGATCGTCGTCGCGATGGTGAGCCCGAGCAGCACGCGGCCAACGGCCGCCGTGCGCTTGTCGATCGGGACCAGCGAGGCCGCGACCAGCATGGCGATGCCGAAATAGGCGCCATGCGGCAGCCCGGCGAGGAAGCGCAGCGCCAGCATCGTGTGGTAGTCGGGCGCGAGCCCGGAGAGGCCGTTCATCAGCGCGAAGAAGCCCATCAGCGCGATCAGCAGCGTCCGCCGGCTCATGCGCGCCGACAGCACCGCGATTACGGGCGCACCCACGACGACGCCGAGCGCATAGGCGCTGATGGCGTGGCCAGCCTGGGGTTCGCTGATGTGGAGGTCATGTGCGAAGAACGGCAGCAGGCTCATGGTCGCGAATTCGGCGATACCGATCGCGAACCCGCCCATCGCCAGCGCGAGATGGACGATGCCGGGATGAAAGGCGCTCGGGACATTGTCCTGGTTGACGCGGACACCAGCATCCGCCGCTGCACGGCCGGTCGGCTGCTGCGAAGGCCGGGAGACCGACTCGCGCCGCTGCGTGTTGACTTGGTGGGACATTGAGCGACTTCCATGACTGCGAACGACGGATGTCCGATCGTCTCGCGTCATCACTTGTCCGCACGGCAGCCAGGGTTCGCGGAACCACACGCGCGTGCTTGCGCGTCGAAGGCGCGTTGTCCGCGCTTTCGTCTGGCCTCCCGTATCGGATTTATGATTGTGCTTTGACGCCCGAATTGTCCGGACAAGACACCGACGATGCGCGCTCGCAGCTCGGCGCAATCGAAGTGCCTGCAACGAACATCGCACACGATGTGCACGACAACCAGCGCGGCAGGCTGCCATCAGCCAGTCTGTATCGCATGACAAAAAAGGCGCCCTTCCGGGCGCCCTTTGCTGGTCTCGCGTTGTTTTGAATGCTTGACAGTATTTTTACTTGGAAGCCGGGTTGGCCGGCGCCGGAGCCGGCGTAGCGCCGCCACCGCCCGCGCCTTCCAGCTTCTTGCGCTGCTCTTCGGCGCGCTTCTGCAACTCTTCCTGCAGCTTCTTCGAGTTTTCCTCGAACACCTTCGGATCGGTCGGCGGGCCGTCATAGGCCTTGGCGAATTCGGTGTTGAGCGGCAGCGGCAGCGTCAGCGGCGCGCCGTTCGAATTGATCGCCTGGACCACGAGGTTCTGGCCCTTCTTCATGTTGGCGATCAGCTCGGGCGTTGCCTCATAGTCGGACATGCAGCCGTTCTGGAAGCAGATCACATAGGGCGCCTGCTGCGGCGGGTTGCCGTCGACGATGATACGGGTGCCGTGAACGAGCTGCATGCCGAGCGGCAGCGTGACGCGCAGGATCTTCTTCGGCTCGCCTTCCGGCTCGATGATCACGGCGGCGATCACCGGCTGGCCGGACTCGATGCGGCCGTCCTTGCCGGTGAAGCACACCTGCTTGGCGTTGGCTTCCTGGCCCTTCAGGCAGAACTTGGTCCAGGGGGCGTAGATCAGCTGGATCTGCTGGTCCTGGGGCGGCTGCTGGGCGGCCGCAGCGGGCGGCTGACCGGCGGCCGGTGCTTGTTGGGCCGGCGCCTGGGCTGCCGGAGCCGGCGCCTTCGGAGCTGCCTTGGGTGCCGCCTTGGGCGCTGCCTTCGGTGCCGTAGGCGCGGGCGCCGGCGCTGCCGGCTGCTGGGCCCGAGCGGCAGGAACCAGGAGCGCTGCAGACAGAGCCGTCGCCGCCATCAGGGCGACAATTCGCCCATGCGGCCGGACCGGGGCGGCCAAGATACGGAAATTCATTGCGGAAAACCCTTTCTGAACGGCAGCGCCCGAAACCGCTGCAGGCGCCGACACATAGCCGTTTGGGCGGCTGTCTCCTAGTCAATTGAGGCGGATACGTGACTGGCGTTCCCGCCCATCCAATTGCACGCCTTCAATACAGCGGCGCACGGAAAGATCAATGCCGACAACCGCATTTGCGCGCTTGTCACGGCGGGTTTCAGCAGCCTGTGATAAACCTTGGGACGTGACGTTTCGCGAATCAAAACCGGCGCCTCACAGACGCGTTCCCGGGCGTGTGGGGCGCGCCGCGTCGGCCGCACTCCGGCTCGCCTCGGCATTCGTGCTGGCATTCCTGACGACCGGGCTTGCCCCTGCGCCAGCGGCCGAGAGCCATGCGATCGCGATGCATGGCGCCCCGGCGCTGCCGCCGGACTTCACCCATTTGCCCTATGCCAATCCCGACGCCCCCAAGGGCGGCCGGCTCGTGCTGAGCCCCCGGGACGGCACTTTCGACAGCCTCAATCCGCTGATTGTCAGGGGGCTCGCCGTGCAGCAGCTCAGGGGCTACGCCTATGAGCGCGGCTATGTCTACGAAAGCCTGATGGTGCGGAACAATGACGAGCCGTTCACCCTGTACGGCCTGCTCGCCCGCAGCGTCGAGACCGACGACAACAGGAGCTACGTCACCTTCCATATCGATTCGCGCGCGCGCTTCTCCGACGGACAACCGGTCACCGCAGACGACGTGGTGTTCTCGCTGACGCTGCTCCGCGATCGCGGCCGGCCGCTGCATCACCAGTATTATTCGAAAGTTGCAAAGGCCGAGGTGCTCGACCCGCTCACGGTGCGATTCGATTTTGGCGGCGTCTCGGATCGCGAATTGCCGCTGATCCTCGGCCTGATGCCGATCCTGCCGCGCCATGCCACCGACGTTGCCAAATTTGAGGAGACGACCTTCGCGCCGCCGATCGGCTCCGGCCCGTACCGTGTGACGGCGGTCAGGCCCGGCGCCAGCGTGACCTTCACCCGCAATCCCGACTATTGGGGGCGCGAGCTGCCGGTCAACCGCGGCATGTGGAATTTCGACGAGATCCGGCTCGATTACTACCGCGACGCCAACAGCCAGTTCGAGGCGTTCAAGCGCGGCCTCTATGACTTCCGCACCGAGCCCGAACCGCTGCGCTGGCACGACGGCTACGACTTCCCGGCGGTGAAGAAGGGCGAAGTGCTCCGCGATACCATCAAGATCGGTACGCCGCGGCCATCCGAATATCTGGTGTTCAACAGCCGGCGGCCGAAATTTGCCGACGCCAGAGTGCGTCAGGCCCTGGCGCTGCTGTTCGACTTCGAATGGGTCAATCGCAACTATTATTTCGAGCTCTATTCGCGCGCGGGCGGCTACTTTGCCGGATCGGAATTGTCAGCCTATGAGCGCCCCGCCGACGCGCGCGAGCGCGAGCTCCTGAAGCCGTATGCGTCGCATATCCAGCCTGGCATCCTCGATGGCCGCTACCGCCTGCCGGTCACGGACGGTTCAGGACGCGACCGCAATGTTCTCCGCAATGCGCTCGCGCTGCTATCCGACGCGGGCTACGCGCTCGACGGCACGGTGTTGAAGCAGCGCTCGACCGGGACGCCGCTCCAGATCGAGATCCTGGTCACGACCCGCGAGCACGAGCGGATCGCCCTCGCCTACCAGCGCGACCTCAAGCGCGCCGGCATCGACGCCGCGGTGCGGGTGGTCGACGCCGTGCAGTTCGAGCAGCGCAGGGTCGCCTACGATTTCGACATGATCCCCATCCGCTGGGACCAGTCGCTGTCGCCGGGCAACGAGCAGTGGTTCTACTGGGGCAGCCAGGCCGCCGACGTGCCGGGCACGAGAAACTACATGGGCGTCAAGGATCCGGCGATCGACGCCATGATCGAGGCGCTGCTGGCGGCGCGGGAGCAGCCGGCCTTCGTCTCGGCGGTGCGTGCGCTGGACCGGGCCTTGATGTCGGGCTTCTACGCTATCCCCCTATTTAACTCGGGAGAGCAATGGATCGCGCGCTGGAATCGGATAGAACGGCCTTCGACCACGGCGTTGACCGGCTACCTGCCGGAGACCTGGTGGGAGAGGCCCAGCGCGCAACCCAAGTGATGTCACGTGACGTAATGCGATACCACCCGACGCGGCATGACCTGGTCCGATCGAAGCGATGCAACCGACGTTGAACCCGTGAACCAGTCGATCACCTCGCCAACGCTCGATACCCTGTTCAAGCGCACCTTGGCGCGGCAGCCCGACGCGTTGGCGCTGGTCGACCCGCTCAACAAGCAGCGCATCACCGGACAGACCCGCAAGCGCCTGACCTATGCCCAGGCCGACCGCGCGATCTCGGCGATCGCAGCCCACTTCGTCGAGAACGGATTGCCGGCCAACACCGTGATCGCAGTCCAGATGCCTTCCACGGTCGAGTTCGCCCTGACGGTGCTGGCCGCCTATCGGGTCGGCCTCGTGGTGTGCCGCTGCCGCTGTTGTGGCGGCAGGCCGAGCTGATATCCGCTCTCAACCGCACCGCGGCGCGGGCAATCGTCACCTGCGGCAGGATCGACGGCGTCTCCTATGCCGACATCGCGATGAACGCCGCGGCGGAGGCCTTCTCGATCCGCCATGTCTGCGGCTTCGGCACCGATCTGCCCGAAGGCATGGCGTCGCTCGACCAGGCGATCCTGCAGGACTCGCGGACCTCGCGGCCGATGCTTCAGGACGGCCGCAAGCCGGCGCTGATCTCCTTCGACGTCACCAGCGAAGGGCCTCGTCCGGTACCGCGCGCCCATTTCGGACTGATCGCCGGCGGGCTTGCGATGTCGCTGGAGAGCGACCTGGCGCAGGGCGCCACCATCATGTCGGCGTTTGCGCCGATGTCGTTTGCCGGCGTCTGCTCGTCGCTGGTGGCCTGGCTCGTGTCGGGCGGCACGCTCGTGCTGCATCACCCGTTCGACGATGAGGCGTTCGAGACCCAGTTCAACGACCACGGCTGCGACACGCTGATCGCGCCTGCGCAACTCGCGCTGCGGCTCGACGAGCGCGGCTTGTCGGAGCGCCTGCCCACCCTGCGCAACGTGATCGGGCTCTGGCGCACGCCGGAACAGGTTGCCTCTAGCGCGCACTGGACCTCGCGGCGCGTGACCATGACCGACGTCTACCTGTTCGGCGAGGCCGGGCTGTTCGGCGCCCGCCGCACCGCCGAGGACGGCTCGCCGGCCCAGATCAAGCCCGGTCCGCACAGCGCGCCGCGTGAAGCTCCCGGCGCATCGATCGCCGGCGAGATCCTGCTGACGCCGAAGGGCACGCTCGGCCTGCGCGGCCCGATGGTGCCGGTCGCGGCCTATGCGCCGCCGCCTCCGCCGGGCGACACCCTGATCGCGCCGCCGCCGCGCGATTATGTCGATACGGAATATGCCGCGCGGGTCGATCGCGTGACCGGCGCCATCAACATCACTGCCCCGCCGTCGGGGGTGATGACGGTCGGCGGCTACCGCTTCCTTGCGCAGGAGCTGCAGGAATGGTCGCGCCGCCTCGGCCAGGGCGCACTGCTGACGGCGCTGCCCGACCGCCTCAGCGGCCACCGGCTCGCAGGACGTGCGCAGGACAATGCACGGGCCCGCGACGCGCTCGCAGAACTTGGCCTTAACCCCTTGATGGTCGAGGCATTTCGCGACCGCGGCGGCGCTGGACTGGGTTAAAATCTTATCATTGCGTTAGTCTTATCATTGTGTTGACGCCGCATTAAGCCATGCGAACTAGCATCGAAGCCGTTGCTGAACTCTGCATTGGTTTCGAGCGTTCGAATGTCCCAACAAGGTCCGGTCCTGATCGTATCGGCGGCAGCCAGGCCGCCGTTTGCCGCGGTCCTCGATGAGACCAAGCTGTTCCCGGTCGTGGTCACCGACTGGAGCGACGCCGGACGGGCCATCGAGCAGGTCAAGCCGGCAGCGATCATCGCGGCCGCCGAGGGCGTCGATTTCGTCACCCTGTCTGGCCTCGCCAGGCGCGCCGCCGCCCGCGCGCCTTATCTGCCGCTGATCGCGGTCGATCCCGCGACCACCCTGCCCGACACCGCGATCGCATTCTTCCAGAAGCCGGGCCTGCCGGATCGCCTGACCGCCCGGCTCAACGCCAGCCTGCGCGTACGCGCGCTGCATGCGACGGTGATGCGCCGCCTGGTTCCGCCGACCCCGGTCGCACTCACGGATATCGATCCGGTCGGGGAAGCCACCGCGCTGTTGATCGGCCGCGGCGGCGCCTACCCGACGCTGTCGGTTGCGCTCGGCGAACGCGCCGGCGTGGTCGGGGCGCTCAGTATCGAGGCCGCGGCCAAGCATCTCAGCAACCGCGATATCGATGGCATCGTGCTGGCCGAAGGCTTCACACCGCGCGTGATGGATGCCTTCCTGACGGTCTTGACCGAGGACGTCCGCTTTCGTCCGCTGCCTGTGATCGTCGCCTCGGCCGAACTTACGCCGCGCTACGAACTGCCTAATCTCGAGATCGTCACGGCCGGGCCGACGCGCGTCGCCGACATGGTGTTGCCGATGATCCGGCAGCACGCCTTCGAGGCGCGGCTCGGCCGCATGCTGCGCGCGATCGACGCCAAAGGCCTGATCGACGCCCGCACCGGCCTGCTCACCAAGGCCGCGTTCGAACGCGATTTTGCGACCGCCGTCTACCAGACCGCCGAGCGCGGCGGCGCGCTTTCGGTGGCACGGTTCACCTTCGACAACGCGCAGCCCCGCGCGCAATTCGACGGCGCGCGGATCATCAGCCGGCTGATGCGCCAGACCGATTTCGGCGCGGTGCATGACGACCGCTCGATCGTGGTGGCGTTCGCCGGCACGGACCTGCGCAACGCGCAGGCGATCACGCGGCGATTGGCGAGCGTGATGCGCCACACCCAGAACGGCCGCCGCGACGTCAGATCCGAGCCGGCCGTCAGCGTCGCAACGCTGCTGCCGACCGATTCCGCGATGTCGCTGCTCGGGCGTCTGTTCGGGACGCCGGAGCGGGCGGCGTCGTAATTTTGTGGTCAGTGAAGATATTGGGCTGCACTGGCAGGACGGCGTGTTCGTGCTCGGTGGCGGCAACGACGCAGCCGCAACGAGCCTAGCGAATCGAGCCGCTGATTGAAGCGAGGCTTGGATACTGGCGTGCTGTGGACGAAACGCAGGGTGTCAACACATCGCCGCGATACAATGTGTTGGCGGTGAGCATCAGCTAAAGAGTTGGACGTGCCTGTGCCGTTCTACTCAGGCACATTCGACGCTCATGGGCTCGATCGAGAGGATTTCCCACTATCCATATTTTTGACGTGCTTGGGAATGGCGGCACGATTAGCGACGAGACGCCATTTTCGTCGAAATTCTGCGGTGGAGAATGGCCGTGCCGTTATTTCGTTCATAATCATCGGCCCTTTCGAAGGAAGATCGGCGCGCGTCAGATATGCAACGGGTTTGTCAGCATAGAATGCTAACTCCTCCATCACCATCACCGTCCGTTTGATATCAACCTCAACCGTCCGCTTGCCACTAAGGCGCAAAACGAAATCATCATCCAAGCTAGACCATTGAAGTCCCGCCACCCATTTCAATTCCCCTTGTTCAGTTCTGCGCGTCAAGTCGGATGGCTCCCCCTCTTCTCCCGGTATCCATTCTCCTATGACCTCTTTCTGAGTCATCCGCAGTTCGAACTGCAATGCTTGCGCCATCGCAATTGAAGGCCAGCCGAACCAATCACGCGCTATGTTTCTTATTTGCTCTGCCTGATCCGCCGACATTTGACGCTTTCGGGATGGCGATCGTTCGAAGCGCAATTCGCCGAGGCTATGCAAGAGGCGACGGCAGTCGCGATCTTCGAGTGCAGTCGCGCCAAACCGCGCGAGCACTCGAATCCGGCTGATTAGCGAGTGAGCAATTTCGATCTTGCCGTTCGCGGCCCAACCGCTGTGCCAAGCCAACAAATCGCGCGCTTGAATCCCTCGAAGCGAACGCGAGCCATAGTCACGCATGATGCGCGACAATAGACGGTCGTGCTTTACTCGAACGCCGTGGCTGAGTTCCAAAAAAGGAGATTGCGGATCGATCCGATACAAATTGATCAGGTCACTCAGCGTATACGACATCAGAACCACCAATGGCCGACGTACACCGATAAAAGTACGCCGATGATGATCACTGTACCAAATATCCCGAGCACACCTTCTGCGCGAACTTGGGTGCCTAAAAACCGTATATCGAGCCGCTGTGGATTGCGCACGAAATTGCTCCGTTCGTTGCTGCTCGGATTGAGCGATCCGATTGACCGCTTTCGACGAATTCGCGACAACCCTCAGTTAGAGAAAATTAAAGCTAGTTATCTTTCAATCAGTTAGCGAATTCTGAGGGCATACGCGCTCTATGCGCGAGAGCGCTGAACCCCTCCCGGCGCACAATTATGTAAGTAAGACTCTGGCCGTTCAGCGGATTCTTTGCGCGACATGATTCGCGTGTCCGTTCGCCAGTCAATTGTCGGCGCAAAGCCGTCAAACCGACAACAAGCAAATCAACCACTTCGAGGAGTTTCCGCGCTCTTAAGGCAAGAGTGCGGAGACCTCTTCATACCAACGCTTCGCGCTCTTTCGGGCCCCTTCGCTCTACCCTTCCAAGGGAGCGTCCCCTACGCCGCCTTCTTGCTCTCGGCGAGATTGGCAAGCTGGCGCAGGATCTCGGTGGTGCCGGCGAGCCGCTCTTCCGGCGTCTCCCATTCCTGGAAGAACACCACCTTCATGTCGGGCCGCACCTTGGCGGCCTGGCCGTGCTGGCGGATGAAGCTTACCAGCCGTTCCGGATGGGCAAAGCTGTTGTCGCGGAACGCGATCACCGCGCCCTTCGGCCCGGCGTCGACCTTCCCGACATTGGCCCGGCGGCAATAGGCCTTGATCGCGGCGACCTTGAACAGATAGCGCACCTCGTCGGGCAGCACGCCGAAGCGGTCGCGCATCTCGGCGGCGAAATTGTCGATCTCCTCGTCGGTCTCGAGATCGGCCAGCCGGCGATAGAGCGATAGCCGCACGCTGAGATCGTTGACATAGTCCTCGGGGATCAGGACCGGCATGCCGATCGTGATCTGCGGCGACCAGCGGTCGGCGGCGGGCTCGGCGACGCCGGCCTTGAGGTTGACGATCGCTTCCTCCAGCATCGACTGGTACAGCTCGAAGCCGACTTCCTTGATGTGGCCGGATTGCTCCTCGCCCAACAGATTGCCGGCGCCGCGGATGTCGAGGTCGTGCGAGGCGAGCTGGAAGCCGGCGCCCAACGTCTCCAGCGACTGCAGCACCTTGAGCCGACGCTCGGCCTGCGCCGTGATCTTCTGCTGCGCCGGCAAGGTGAACAGCGCATAGGCGCGCAGCTTCGAGCGGCCGACGCGGCCGCGCAGCTGGTAGAGCTGGGCCAGGCCGAACATGTCGGCGCGATGCACGATCAGCGTGTTGGCGTTCGGGATGTCGAGGCCGGACTCGACGATCGTGGTCGACAGCAGGATGTCGTATTTGCCGTCGTAGAACGCCGACATGATGTCCTCGATCACGGTCGGCGGCATCTGGCCGTGGGCGACCGCAACCTTCATCTCCGGCACGTTCTTGTCGAGGAAGTCCTTGACGCCGGGGAGGTCCTCGATCCGCGGCACGACATAGAATGCCTGCCCGCCGCGATAGCGTTCGCGCAGCAGCGCCTCGCGGATCATCAGGGGATCGTGCGGCGCGACGAAGGTGCGCACCGCGAGTCGATCGACCGGCGGCGAGGCAATGATCGAGAGTTCGCGGACACCGGTCAAAGCCAATTGAAGCGTGCGCGGGATCGGGGTTGCCGACAGCGTCAGCACGTGGACCTGGGCGCGGAGCTGCTTCAGCCGCTCCTTGTGGCTGACGCCAAAGTGCTGCTCCTCGTCGACGATCAACAGGCCGAGGTCCTTGAACTTGATGGCCTTGCCGAGCAGCGCGTGGGTGCCGACCACGATGTCGACCTGGCCATCGGTGAGGCCCTTCTTGACCTGGTTCAGCTCCTTGGTCGACACCAGCCGCGAGGCCTGCGCGATGTTGACCGGGAAGCCGCGGAAGCGCTCGGTGAAGGTCCTCGAGTGCTGACGCGCCAGCAGCGTGGTCGGAACCACGACCGCAACCTGCTTGCCCTCCAGCGCCACGGCGAATGCCGCGCGCAGCGCCACCTCGGTCTTGCCGAAGCCGACGTCGCCGCAGATCAGCCGGTCCATTGGACGGCCGATTTCGAGGTCCTTCAAGGTCGAGGTGATAGCCCCAAGCTGATCCTCGGTCTCCTCATAGGGGAAACGCGCGCAGAACTCGTCATAGACATGCGGCTGCAGCGGGAATTTCGGCGCCTCGTGCAGCTGGCGCTCGGCGGCGATCTTGATCAGCTCGCCCGCGATCTCGCGGATGCGGTTCTTCAGCTTCGCCTTGCGCGCCTGCCAGCCGCCGCCGCCGAGACGGTCGAGCTCGACATTGGCGCTGTCGGAGCCGTAGCGCGACAGCAGCTCGATGTTCTCGACCGGCAGGAACAGCTTTGTCTCCGCCGCGTAGTGCAGCTCGAGGCAGTCATGCGGCGCGCCGGAGACTTCCAGCGTCTGCAGCCCGACGAAGCGGCCGATGCCGTGCTCGACATGCACGACCAGATCGCCGGTCGCCAGGCTCGTCACCTCCGAGATGAAATTGTCGAGCTTGCGGCTCGCCTTGCGCGGCCGCACCAGGCGGTCGCCGAGAATGTCCTGCTCGCTGATGACGGCGAATTCGTCGGTCTCGAAGCCGGACTCCATGCCGAGCACGGCCAGCATGGTCTCGTTGCGCGGCGTCGCCTGCACGATCCGCCAGGTATTGACGCTGGTCGTGTTGAGCAGCTTGTGGTCGCGCAGCATCGCGCCCATGCGGTCGCGCGAGCCTTCGCTCCACAGCGCGATGATGACCTTCTTGCGCTGCGACTGCAGCGCGCCGACATGGCCGACCACGGCCTCGAACACGTTGACGTTGCCGTCGGCGCGCTCCGGCGCGAAATTGCGGCCCTGCCGCGCGCCGGCGTCGAACATGTCGGGCGAGCCTTCGGGCACCGCAAACGGCGTCAGCCGCGCCAGCGGCGCCTCGCCGAGCAGTTTGGTCCATTCGGCCTCGGTCAGATAGAGCTGGTCCGGCGGCAGCGGCTTGTAGATCGCGCCACTGCCCGGATGCTCCAGCGCCTCGCGCCGCGCCTCGTAATAGTCGGCGATTTGCGTGAAGCGCTCGCGCGCGGCGTCCTCGGCCTGCGGCTCAATCGCGATTGCGGCGCCGTCGAGATAGTCGAACAGTGTGTCCATCCGCTCCTGGAACAGCGGCAGCCAGTGCTCCATGCCGGGATGGCGGCGTCCTTCCGAGACCGCCTCATAGAGCTGGTCGTCGCGCTCCGGCGCGCCGAACGCTGCGACGTATCCCATGCGGAAACGGCGGATGGTTTCGGTCGTGAGCTGGAATTCCGAGACCGGCACGAGGTCGAGCCCGCGCATGTCGAGCAGCGTGCGCTGGGTCTCGGCATCGAAGGTGCGGATCGATTCCAGGCTATCGCCGAAGAAGTCGAATCGCACAGGCTGGTCGAGGCCGGCCGGAAACAGGTCGAGGATGCCGCCGCGCACGGCGTATTCGCCGGGTTCGCGCACCGTGGACGAGCGGGTGTAGCCATTGTGCTCGAGCCAGGCCACGACCGAGTCCATCGGCACGACATTGCCCGGCGCAACCGACAGCGCTTGGGCTGCGACCAGCCCGCGCGCCGGCACCCGCTGCACGGCCGCGTTCACGGTGGTCAGCACGATCAGCGGCTTGTCGCTGCCCACCAGCCGCGACAGCTTTGCCAGCGCGGTCAGGCGTTGCGCCAGAATGCCGGAATGCGGCGAGACGCGGTCATAGGGCTGGCAGTCCCAGGCCGGAACCTGCATCACCGCGATATCGGGCGCGAAGAACTCAAGCGCGCGGGCGAGCTGCTGCATCCGCGCGCCGTCGCGGCACACCACGGCGAGGCTGACCGCCGGCCGCTTCGGCTGCGCGGCGATGGCGCGCGCCAGATCCGAGATGACGAGCCCCTCGGCGCCCTCGGCGACATTGGCGATGGTCAGCACCCGGCCCGCCGCGAGCATCGCGGCCGGAGATTTCATCGGCTGTTTCATGCGCCGTGATCCGCCACCCGGAACGCCTTGATGCGGGCAAACAGCGCGGTCGCGTATTCGGCCGGCAGCACCCTGTCGCCGGTCAGCGCGGCATAGAGGTCGGGATCCGGCACCTCGATCAGGTGCTCGAGCTCGCCGATCTCCTGATCCGACAGATCCGCAATGGTCGCGTCGGCAAAGCGGCCGAGGATCAGGTCCATCTCCCGGGTGCCGCGATGCCAGCAGCGAAACAAAAGCCGCTTGCGGCGGTCATCGAGCCCGTTGCTCGATCGTGTCGATCCCGTCATGTCCCAAAATCCATCGAACGCCAAAAGCCCGGACGTGCCGGGCGGGCCTTGATATAGCGACGGCGACGGCCGATGTCAGCCCTCATCCGTCGCTTTTGGGGGTTGCTTGGGGGGAATGCCGTCATTGCCGGGCTTGTGCGCCCGTCGAAGCCTTGGCGTGGCTCTTGGCGTAGACGGGACCCGGCCGTCTATGCTCGCCTAAAAAAGACGTGGATGCCCGGCACAAGGCCGGGCATGACGGAGTGAAACGGACTTAGATTCTCGCGATGCGCCCCGCCCTGCTCAATCCGCTGTTTGCCCAGGTCACGACCCTCCAGGGTGTCGGCCCGAAGCAGGACAAGCTGCTGCGCTATCTGCTCGACCGCAGCGAGACGCCGCGGCTGGTCGACCTCCTGCTGCATCTGCCGGCGAGCGTGATCGATCGCCGCGCGCGGCCGAAGATCCGCGACGCTGCGGTCGGAACCATGGTCACGCTGGAGGTCACCGTCGACCGCCATCGCCCGCCGCCGCCGCGCAATGCGCGCGCGCCCTATCTCGTCTATGCCAGCGACGACACCGGCGACGTCGTGCTGACCTTCTTCCGCGCCCAGCCCGGCTATGTCGAAAAACTGCTGCCGGTCGGCGAGAAGCGTTACGTGTCCGGCACGCTTGCGATGTATGACGGCATCCCGCAGATCGTGCATCCCGATCGCGTCGTCGACGAAGCCGGCTTTGCAAAACTGTCGGGCATCGACCCGGTTTATCCGCTGACCGAGGGGCTTGCGATCGGCTCGCTTCGCCGCGCCATCGCACAGGCGCTGACCAGGCTGCCGGATCTGCCGGAATGGATCAGTCCCGAGGTGCTGCGCCGCTGCAGTTTCCCGCCGATCCGGGAGGCGCTGACCCGCGTCCATGTCCCGGTCGAGCTGACCGACATCCTGCCCGACGGCCCGTTCTGGTCGCGGCTCGCCTTCGACGAACTGCTGGCCGGTCAGCTTGCGCTGGCGCTGATCCGCGCCACGCTGCGCCGCCCCGCCGGCGTCCGCAATGCCGGCGATGGCCATCTGCGCAAGAGGATCATCGATGCCCTGCCCTATGCGCTGACCAAGTCGCAGCAGGAGGCGGTGGCCGCGATCATCGCAGACCTGCAACAGCCGGTGCGGATGCTGCGCCTCGTGCAGGGCGACGTCGGTTCCGGCAAGACCGTGGTGGCGCTGCTTGCCGCCGCCGCCGTCGCGGAAGCCGGCAAGCAGGCCGCACTGATGGCGCCGACCGAAATTCTGGCGCGCCAGCACATCAAGACCATCGCGCCGCTCGCCGAACGCGCCGGCATGCGGGTTACGATCCTCACCGGCCGCGAGAAGGGCAAGGAGCGCCGCGAGCTCTTGGAGCGGCTCGAAGCCGGCGAGATCGATCTGCTGGTCGGCACCCATGCGCTGATCCAGGACGATGTGATCTACAAGGCGCTGGCACTTGCCGTGGTCGATGAGCAGCATCGTTTTGGCGTGCGCGAGCGGCTTGCTCTGACCTCCAAGGGCGAGGCCGTCGACGTGCTGGTGCTGAGCGCGACCCCGATCCCGCGCACGCTGGTGCTGACATATTTTGGCGACATGGACGTCTCGGAGCTGCGCGAAAAGCCGGCCGGCCGCCAGCCGATCGACACCCGCGCGGTGCCGATGAGCCGGATCGAGGATGTGATGGACGGCGTCGGCCGCGCGCTTGGCGCCGGCAAGCTGGTCTACTGGATCTGCCCGCTGGTCGATGAATCGGAGGCCGAAGGCACCGAGCACCTCACCAACGCGACCGAGCGTTTCGAGAGCTTGCAAAAGCGGTTCGGCGATCGCGTCGGCCTCGTGCACGGCCAGATGAAGGGCACCGACAAGGATCGCGTGATGGCGCAGTTCGCCGCGCACGAGATCAGCCTCCTGGTCGCAACGACCGTCGTCGAGGTCGGCGTCGACGTCCCAGCCGCGACCATCATGGTGATCGAGAACGCCGAACGTTTTGGTCTGGCGCAACTGCATCAGCTGCGCGGCCGCATCGGCCGCGGCTCGGAGGCCTCGACCTGCCTGTTGCTCTACAAGGAGCCGCTCGGCGAGATGTCGAAGGCGCGGCTGAAAGTGATCCGCGAGACCACCGACGGATTCCGGATCGCCGAGGAGGATCTGAAGCTGCGCGGCGAAGGCGACGTGCTCGGGATCCGCCAGAGCGGCCTGCCCGGCTACCGCATTGCGCGCTCCGAGGTGCACGGCCAGCTGATCACCCAGGCCCGCGACGAGGCGCTGCGGATCATGAAGGACAATCCGAAGCTGAAGGGCGAGCGCGGCGAGGCGCTGCGCGCCCTGCTCTATCTCTACGAACGCGACGAGGCCGTGCCGCTGATCGGCGCGGGATGAAGCTCCTCGCAATGACGTCGAAAGAGCGGAGGGGTCCTACTCCACCTTCGCCGGTGCGGGCTGTGTGGCCGGCTGCAGCGAGGCCTGGTTGGCGATGCGCGCGGCATTGGCCATGCCGGCGAGCGCCGCGGCGCGCTTCTGATCGTTGGCGCCGCCGGGCTGCACCACGCCGCACGACATGATCAGCGTCGCGGCATCCTCGGTGCTCATCTCGATCTCGATGATCTTGCTCTTCGGCACGTAGAAGAAGAATCCGGTGGTCGGGTTCGGCGCGCAGGGCAGGAACACCGAGATGTGCTCTTCCTCTGCGGGCAGGCTGGCGGCAAGTTCAGGGTTCGGCGCCTGCGAGATCAGCACGATCGACCACATGCCGGGCGACGGAAACTCGACCAGGCCGACGCGGCGGAAGCTCGAGCCGTTGCCGGAGAACAGCGTCTCGAACACCTGCTTCAGGCCGCGATAGATCGCCCGCACCGCCGGAATCCGCCCGAGCAGCCGTTCGCCCAGATCGACCAGGGTTCGCCCGATCAGATTGGCGGTGAGGAAGCCGAGCAGCGTCAGCGCGATGACGGCGACGATCAGGCCGGAACCGGGCAGCCCGAACGGTAGGTAGGTTTCCGGCCGGTAGGCCGTCGGCACGAACGGCCGGACCAGATTGTCGACCCAGTTCACGAACCACCAGGTCAGATAGAAGGTGATCGCGATCGGACCGGCCACCACCAGGCCGGTCAGGAAATAGTTGCGAAACCGCGCCATCAGCCCTCGGGGAGCGTCCGGGGGCAGGTCACCTGGCGCGGGGGGAGGCACTTTGTTGGAAGTCATTGCGGTTCCTAGGTCGTCGAAGCGGCGTCGAAGCGGCCGTAGTCCAACACCCAGCTAAGCCATTCTGACGCATTTTTGAAGGGGCCGCGTGAAGCCGCGGCTTGCGGCTATTCGACCGTGACCGATTTGGCCAGATTCCGGGGCTGATCGACGTCGGTGCCCATCACCACGGCGGTATGATAGGCGAGCAGCTGCACCGGAACGGCGTAAACGATCGGCGCGAAGGTCGCCCCCATGTCCGGCATCACGATCGTCACCAGCGACTGGATGGTGGCCTCCGCCGCGCCCTTGGCGTCGGTCATCAGGATGATCTTGCCGCCGCGGGCGGCGACCTCCTGCATGTTGGAGACGGTCTTCTCGAACACCTTGTCGTAGGGCGCGATCACCACGACCGGCATGTGCTCGTCGATCAGCGCGATCGGCCCGTGCTTGAGCTCGCCGGCGGCGTAGCCCTCGGCATGGATGTAGGAGATTTCCTTCAGCTTCAGCGCGCCTTCCAGCGCCAGCGGATAGCTGGTGCCGCGGCCGAGATAGAGCACGTCGCGCGATTTCGAGATCTCGCGCGCCAGCTTCTCGATCTGCACTTCCGTGGTGAGCGCTTCCGACATCAGGCGCGGAATCTCGACCAGGCCGTGCACCAGCTTGGCCTCGTCGGCATCGGACAGCTCGCCGCGCGCCTTGCCGGCGGCGACCGCGAGCGAGGCCAGCACCATCAGCTGGCAGGTGAACGCCTTGGTCGAGGCGACGCCGATCTCGGGGCCGGCCAGCGTCTGCAGCACGGTCTCGCTCTCGCGCGCGATCGTCGAGGTCGGCACGTTGACGACCGACAGCGTGTGCGCGCCCTGCGACTTGGCGTAGCGCAGCGCCGCCAGCGTGTCGGCGGTCTCGCCCGACTGCGAGATGAAGATCGCAAGGTCGCCCTTGCGCAAGGGCGCCTCGCGGTAGCGGAATTCGGATGCGACATCGAGCTCGACCGGCAGCCGCGCCAGCTTTTCCAGCCAGTATTTTGCGACGAAGCCGGCATAGCTCGCGGTGCCGCAGGCGGTGATCGAGATGCGCTGGATATCCTTGAAATCGAACGGCAGCTTGACCGGCATGGTGACGCGCTCGGTCGCCATGTCGACATAGCGCGCGAGCGTGTGCCCGACCACTTCGGGCTGCTCGTGAATCTCCTTCGCCATGAAGTGGCGATAGTTGGCCTTGTCGACCAGCGCGGTCGCGGTGGTGTGCTTGATCGCCTCGCGGTGGACGATGGCGTTGTCCTTGTCGAAGATCGTGGCGCCCTTGCGGTTGAGAACCACCCAGTCGCCGTCCTCGAGATAGCTGATCGTGTCGGTGAACGGCCCGAGCGCGATCGCGTCCGAGCCGAGATACATCTCGCCCTCGCCATGGCCGACCGCGAGCGGCGGGCCGTTGCGGGCGCCGATCATCAGATCGTCCTCGCCGGCGAAGATGAAGCCGAGCGCGAACGCGCCGCGCAACTCCGACAGCACCGCCCTCACCGCCTCGATCGGCTTGACGCCGCCCTTGAGCAGATTGTCGACCAGATGCACCACGACCTCGGTGTCGGTCTCGGTCGAGAACACCGCGCCCTTGGCCTCGAGGCCCTCGCGCAGCTCGCGGAAATTCTCGATGATGCCGTTATGCACCACGGCGACGCGCTCGGTGGCGTGCGGATGCGCGTTGTTCTCGGTCGGCCTGCCGTGGGTGGCCCAGCGGGTGTGGCCGATGCCGGTGTGGCCGCCGAGCGGCTTCGCCTCCAGCCGGGCCTCCAGATTCTTCAGCTTGCCCTCGGCACGGCGCCGCGCCAGGGTGCCATTCTCCAGCGTGGCGACACCCGCGGAATCATAGCCGCGATACTCCAGCCGCTTGAGCGAATCCACCAATTGCTCCGCGACCGGAGCGCGTCCAAGAATGCCGACGATGCCGCACATGCGGTTCACTATCCCCAAAATCGCCGAAAATTTGCCGAAGTGGCGACACGGTCCCTTAACGGGAATCGCCGGCCGCAAGATACTCAATAATTATTGCCGATTGCGACAGTCTTAAACGGCAAGGTTGATGCAAAAGGCTGGTTAATCGGGGCTAACTATTTTGGCAAGAGTGCGTCGGCGGGCGCCCAGACAGCGCGCCCGCCTACAGGGAGCTACCGACTTCCATCCCCAAGCTCAATTATGGTGATACCCTCCCTGCGCAATATCTCGGCGAGCCAGTCCGCCTCGGGTTCTACGCCCAGTACGGCAATGGTCAACCGCGATCCCGGGAACGAGCGGCCGTACCGCTTGAGCTGTCCGGCAGCCTCGCCAAGAGCTGCACTTGTGCCGCGCAGTTTGCATTCGATCAACTCGTCAGCCGTAACATCGAGAATGTCGATGACGCCCCCCGCGCATCGGCGTTGGCGTCTGACCTGGTGACCGAGTGATATGCGCGCACGCGCCAGCGGCTCCTCAACCTTGCGAACTTCGTCGCCGGGCTCGCGCACGCTACGAAGCGACTTTACGCCATTGACGAGCGCTTTCTCGAGCCCAGACTTGAGATCGAGTGCCGACCTAAGCAGATTATCATCGCTTTCGCTCTTCGCGATGGTGACGTGTCTGTCAACGAGAGCTAACGCCTGTTCGACCATGACGTCCGTAGCATGCCCACTGCGCGCGAACTGCAGGATCGTCATGACAAGGCGCGTTTCGTGCACCACGTCAGAGAACCGCATGACCCTGTCTACTAAATCCTTGTCGGCCACAATTGCGCGTCTCCTGCTTTGGGCGTGATGTGATTTTGTGTCCCATCGTCAACGCAAGCCGGAGGAATCCATAGTCACTCGGAATTCCCGGGCAGAGCCGTTTGACGCAAACAGCAAGCGTAGCCCGCATGAGCGCAGCGACATCCGGGTCTTGGTCCCATATATCACCTTGCTCATGCGGGCTACGGGCTGAGTCAGACCTCATGTCCACTCTCGACCGTTATGAACGTCTAATGTGATCCGAAAAGCCGGGACCGTTCCATAATCATCAGTGGCGTTTTCCCTGCGGCACAACTAAGCTGTAGTAGAGATATTCGCGATACGCCGCACATCGAGCAAACTTCATGACGATTAAGACCATCTACAAGTATCTGGGCCCCGAAGTGCTCGACAAAGTTTTTCCTTCACCTGACAACGTGACATTCAAATGTTCCTTACCAAAAGACTTCAACGACCCCTACGAGCTATTTCTCACAATCGATTTCAATCAAAAACCGGACCTTCTCGCCTTCTATGCCGACGTGATCGGCGAACTGCCGCAGTATCCCACAACCTGCTTCTCGCGGTCTCCAGCCGTCATTCCGATGTGGGCGCACTATGCCCAAAACCATGAGGGATTTGTCATCGAAGTTTCGGAGACTAAACTGTCCGAGCTTTTACCTGACATAAGCTGCAATGACGTAAGCTATTCTGACGCACCGATCCACGATCTGTCCTCGTCGCTTGGGATGGCTTACGGCACCAGTAAGATGCGCCATACCTATCTTTTGCGAAGGAGCGTTCTTTTCTCTGCCTACTTCACCAAGACTTCCTGCTGGGCTTACGAGCAAGAGCGGCGGCTTGTCGCGCAAGACGAAAAGGACACTCGGACGGTTGGCCCCATTATTTTGTTCGATGTACCCAAAAAATGCATCACAAGTATCATCTGCGGCGCACGAGCATCGGACGCGACTAAGCAGTCCTTGAAAGAGAAAGCGAAAGAACTAGGCTGCCGCTACTTCGAACTTCGTATCGGAAAAAACTCCGCGACTCCTTTCTTTGTGGATGGCTCTGAACAACCGTTCTCGTTCGATCAGGGACAGCTGAGTGCTTGCAACCAATACTGTGGGACATGTATGGAACCCATAGCTCGGGAAGCCCTGGAGTGCTCGTGGTGTCAGATCAGCGATCAGCTTCGCCAAGATGCCGCATCACGAAATCCATTTCGCATTCTTGACAATTTGGGCATGCTTGACACTTACGTTGCTGAGATGGACGCGATCACGGCCAGGGGCCGCACGAAGTGAGCGCCTGACCGGCGCTCCCGCGCTACTGCTGTTCGCGCTGATCGTGCTGTATTTCTATCTCGGCTGGAAGGTGGTCGGCGGCACGCTGTGGCAGCGCATTCTCGGCGCACGGTAATCCGGCGTCCACGCTTGCCGGCCCCTTATTGTTCGACCTGATAGAGCCGCCATCGCTCCGGCACGCCCTTGAGCTGGTGCGCGCCGCGATCCTTGAAACGAATCCCGGACTCCGGCATCAGATCCTTGACCGCGCTCGAGACCAGCACTTCGCCGGCATGGGCTTTGGCGGCGACGCGCGCGCCGATGTGAAACGCGAGACCGATCACCTCCGCCCCGCTCACCTTGTATTCGCCCGCGTGCAGTCCGACCCTGATCTCCAGTCCCAGCGTGCGCACGGCGTCACGGATCGCGGTCGCGCAACGGATCCCGGCGGCCGGCGCGCCAAACGTCGCCAGCACGCCGTCTCCTGTCGTCACGACTTCCTTGCCGCGCAAGGCCTTCAGCTCCCGACGAACGGCGGCGTAATAGTGATTCATCACCTGCGCCCAACGTGAATCGCCGAGCCGCGCGGCCTTTTCCGTCGATCGGACGATATCGACAAAGAGGATCGTGGCGAGCGCCTGTTTGAGCTCCGGGCTTCGATCGGCGGTTCGCCGCCGGTTCGCAATATTTCCGGTCAGTGGCTCATAGCGATGGCTGCGCCGCCGCGCGATTGCGGCCTTTGTGTAGTCCTGGGCACGCTGCACCGTGCGGCAGCGAATGGTTTTTTCGTGCGGTGGAAACGTCCAGTAGACCCTGCGCCCGACTCCGGCGCCCTGAACCTCCACGGCGCCCCATTTCAGGAAGACCGTCGAACCAACCCGTCGAATGCACCATGCCTTTGACGTGTATCCGGAAACGTTCGACTGATGGACTCCGATGCGAAGGAATTTGGGCATGAGCGTCCGGCCGATCGAAAGAGCGCTGGGGTGCCAACCTGGGGTAAAGCGTAATCAACCATTCCCCTATTGGCAACAGCACCGGCATGCAGCTACCCAAGCCGCCTACGATCGCCCATTTCGTTCGAACCGCCGTCAGGAACCAAAGGTGCGACTGCGATTGAAGTTGCTCACATCGCGCCGCTGCCCGTTCGAACCAGCATCGACGGATAGAATTGCCTCGTCTTGCGCTTCCGCTATCGGCTGTTCTTCGTCGCGAAATCGTGCCGGGGTTAGCCGGCTGCGGTCGACCGTCACGTCAAAGATGTCGAAGCGGTTGTAGTAACCGACCACGTCGTGAAACTGTTTCGGCTCGACGCAACGATTGAGATCGATCTCCGCGTAGGCGATCCCCTCCTGGTCCTGCAATGCATCGCCAAAGACGTTGCCCGTCGGATCGACGAAGAAGCTCGCCGCACGTGGCGTCCGGTCGATCACGTCGGCGATGTTTCGATCGCGTTCGATGAGGAAGGCACGCATCGCCTCGTCCATATAGCCCGCGGTCACGATCCCGAAGACCTTGGCTTCGAAGCAGTGGGCGCTGGCCCGGATGCGGTTGGCGGCGACGTTGTCGAAATTGCCGCCGCCTGCCGGGCGCCTTGTGGGCCACATCGGCGGCCAGCTCGAGATGTGCACCTGTTCGCCCTGCGCCATCAGCGCGAAGCGGGCCAATGGATTGGTGTTCTCGCCACAGATCAACCCGCCGATCCGGCCCTGCCGCGTCTCCGCGACCTTGAGGCCCGCACCATCCCCCGACGACCACACCAGCTTCTCATAGAAGGTCGGAACCAGCTTGCGGTGGTGGACCAGAATTTCACCGGTCTCTCCGATCAACAGATTCGAGTTCCACAGCCCCCCGACGCTGACGGCCGAGCGCTCGCTGATGCCGATCGAGACGGTGACGCCGAGGGCGCGCGCCTCGGCGCAAAGCTGCGCCACTTCCGGTCCGTCCGCCAGCACGGATTGCTCCGCCATGCGCACGAACAAGTCGTGATTGTCGATCGGAGGCCACAGCGCGGCCCAGACCGGAAAGGCGGGAATATAGGTTTCTGGAAACGCGATCAGCTCGGCGCCGGCCCTGGCCGCCTCGCGAATGATGGCGATCGCCTTTTCGGTGGTCGCCCGGCTGTCGAGGAAGACGGGCGCAGCGTGGACGGCAGCAGCCTTGAAACGAGGGAGCATGTCGAAAAATCCCGGCTAGGATGGGTGGACGAAGCGCTATCATCCCTGCCTTCCCGGCGTGCATCGGAATTGTCGCAAGGTCGGTTGCGAAGGATCGGAGCCGCTGGGCGTTGGAACGGGAATTGCTTTGCTGACAAGGTCCGGAATCGGGAGGCAAGTCATGTTCGATACGATCAACTGGGACGATTTGCGGGTCTTTCTCTGCGCCGCCCGCGCCGGAAATTTGAGCCAGACAGCAAAGCGGCTGCGGCTGGACCATTCCACCGTCAGCCGGCGCATCGCCCAGATGGAGGCTTCCCTCGGGGTTGCGGTGTTCGAACGCCACCGCACCGGGCTCAAGCTCAACGAAATCGGCGAGCGGTTGCTGCGTCATGCCGAGCGGGTCGAGAGCGCGGTGATCGCCATTCGCGAGGAGGCCAGCGCCGGCGACACCCAGGAACTCGTCGGGAACGTGCGGCTCGCCACCATGGAGGGGATCGCCTCGCTCTACCTTGCGCAACGCTTTGCCAAGCTGCGTCGCACCACGCCGCAACTCACCGTCGAACTCGTCACATCAGCCCAGACGGTCTACGTCCACAAGCGCGAAGCCGATCTGTTCGTGTCCTTCTTCCGGCCGCCCGGTCCGGGCCTGATCTCCGAGCGCATCGGCAAGTTTCGGCTTGGGCTATTCGCGAGCCAGAGCTATCTCGACCATCACGGCACGCCGGCAAGCCTTCGCGACCTCGGGGATCATTGGTTCGTCTCCTATATCGAGGACCTGGTCCAGGTCGATTCGGTGCGCTGGCTCGCCGACGTCATCGAAGAGCCGAAAATCGCCTTCCACTCCAACAGCATGATCGCGCAGATGAACGCTGCGGCGGGCGGCCTCGGCATCGTGATGCTGCCGAGCTTTGCCACAAACGACCGGCCCGACCTCATACCCGTGCTGCCCGCCCTCGCCGGCACCGTTCGGGAGGTGTGGCTCAATGTCCATAGTGACCTGCAATTTGCCCCGCGCATCCGCGCCGTCCGCGCGTTTCTGAAAAATACCCTGAAGCAGGACCCCGACATGCAGGTCACCCTGGCCGATGCCGTGCCGTAGCCGCGCACGGCAGATTGCAAAAATCCATAATTCCCTTCCGTCGGAGCCCGGCTGAAGCTCCTCCGATTGGCGCCAGGCAGGGCGCGCTGAAGTTTTGAGGGGCCAAATATGAAGGTGGTTACGTCAGGCAATGTCGATCCGGCGTCGAGCGTCGGCGCCTTGGCCAAGAAGCGGCTAACGGTCGCGCTCGTTCTCAGCGTCGCGATGATGGTGATCTATTTCGGCTTCATGGGGCTTTTCGCGTTCGACAAGCCGCTTCTCGGCACCATCCTGATGCCCGGCCTGTCGCTCTGCATTGTGCTGGGCCCGCTCGTCATCATCTCGTCCTTCGCGCTCTGCCTGGTCTACGTGCTGTGGGCGAACCGGGTGTTCGACGCCGGCATCCGCAACCTTCGCTAAAGGGGCAGAGAAAATGGGCAGCAGCGCGCTTTCTATCGGGTTCTTCTTCGCCTTCATGGCATTGACGCTGGCGATCACCTATTGGGCCGCACGGCGCACGCGCACCACCGAGCACTTCTTTGCCGCCGGTGGTCAGGTCACGCCGTGGCAGAATGGCTGGGCACTCGCGGGAGACTTCCTGAGCGCTGCCGCCTTGCTCGGAATTGCCGGCATCGTCACCTCAAACGGCTTCGACGGCATGATCTATTCGATCGGGTGGCTCGTCGGCTGGCCGATCATTCTGTTCCTGATCGTCGAACCGTTGCGCAATGTCGGCCGCTTCACCTTCGCCGACGTTGTGGCGTATCGCCTGCGCCAACGCCCGGTGCGCCTTGCCGGCGCCGTCGGTACACTTGCCGTCATCCTGTTCTACCTGATCGCCCAGATGGTCGCGACAGGATCGCTGATCAAGCTGCTGTTCGGCCTGCCCTACACCTGGTCGGTCGTCATCGTCGGCAGCGTGATGCTGGTCTATGTGCTGTTTGGCGGGATGTTGGCGACCACCTGGGTGCAGGTGGTCAAGGCTGCGTTGCTGATGGGCGGCGGCATCCTGCTCGCCTTCCTCGTCTTGACCCATTTCGACATGAACCCGCTGAAGCTGTTCGCCGCGGCGTCCGAGAAATACGGCACCAAGGTTCTGCAGCCGGGATCGAAGGTGATCTCCGGCCAATGGGATGCCATCTCGCTCGGGCTCGGCCTGATGTTCGGGACCGCCGCGATGCCGCATGTGCTGATGCGGGCCTATACGGTGAAGGATTCCAAGGCCGCGCGGCTGTCGATCCTCTATGCAACCGGCCTGATCGGCGTCTTTCATCTCATGGTCTTCATCATCGGCTTCGGCGCCATGGTGCTGGTCGGCCCCGAGGCGGTGGCAAAGGCCGGAGGCGGCGGCAACATGGCAGCGCCCCTGCTCGCGCTCACCGTCGGCGGCAATGCGTTCTTCGGCTTCATCTGCGCGGTCGCCTTTGCGACGATGCTCGCCGTCGTCGCGGGGTTGACGCTGTCGGGCGTCGCAACGCTCTGCCACGACGTCTGGACCAATGTGATCCGGGACGGCACCGCTTCGGAGGCCGAGCAGCTCAAGGTCGCGCGCGTCGCGACCGTGATGATTTCCATCCTCGCCATCATTCTTGGGGTCGCGTTCGAGGGCCAGAACGTCGCCTTCATGGCGGGGCTTGCGTTCTCGATCGCCTGCGCCGCGAATTTCCCCTCGCTCGTGCTCGCCATCACCTGGCGCCGCTTCACGACGCCTGCAGCCGTGGCCAGCATCCTCGTCGGCACGCTGAGCTCCCTGGTGCTGATCTATCTGTCGCCCACCATCCAGGTCGACATTCTCGGCAAGCCGCTGGCCGCGATCCAGCATGAATGGTGGTTCGTGTCGCTGCGCAATCCTGCGATTATCAGCATGCCGCTATCGTTTGCGGTTGCGATCCTGCTCTCGCTGGTCACGCGGGAGAAGAACGCAAATCTCGCTTTTGACGAGATGCAGCGGCGCATCCTGTTCGGACCGGTCCAGCCGAACACCGACGCGCCGCGCCAGGCGAAGAGTGCCGCCTGAACCGCGTCGGCCGGCCGACGATACGATCGCGTTCTTGCTGGCGCCCCCTAGCGCTGAGTTGCCCGACGGCGCAAGCCCCCGCAGCAAAAAATATTTCGCTTTATCAGAAGTGCAACTCAGTGTTATAGATCTGCCCGTCTCACCCGATCGAGGGGCGCTTCGCGGTCGTCACGAACGCGGTGTGGGATGCGATGGACGCCGAGCGTGTGACTGACGAGAGCACGCGAAGCGGACGGTGAAGTCGTGTGGTCCTGACGCCCTAGGTGGTGTGGACACTTATCGCATCCATAAGACGATGGCTGCGAGAGTGACGACGGCCAGGTAATTTCGGGCGGTCTTTTCGAAGCGGGTTGCAACGCGGCGGAACTGCTTGAGCTTTGAGAAGCAGCATTCGACGAGATGACGCTGGGCATAGAAATGCTTGTCGAGTGGATATTTGAGCGCCCGTGACGGGTTGTTGGGGATCACGGCGAGCGCGCCTTTGGCGGCGATGGCTTGGCGCAAGTGATCGGCGTCATAGGCCGTATCGGCCATGACGACCTCGGCGGATAAGCCTTCGATCAATGCGGCGGCTTGCGGTGCATCGCCCTTCTGACCTGCGGTAAGCGTGAACCGCACCGGACATCCCAAGCCTCGAACGGCCATATGTATCTTGGTGCTCAGGCCGCCGCGCGAGCGGCCGATCGCTTGATCTTCCGCTTGATCTTCAGACCCCCCTTTTTGGCGCCGGCGGCGTGCTGATGCGCCCGAACAATGGTGGAATCGACGATCAGATATTCGAAGTCCGGATCATCGGACATCGCCTCGAAGATCCGCCACCAAACACCCTTGATGCTCCATCGACTGAAGCGCCGGAACACGCTGTTCCAGTCCCCAAACACCTCCGGAAGATCGCGCCAGGGAGACCCCGTACGCACGATCCACAGCACACCTTCCACGAACATCCGGTTGTCGCGCCCGGTGGAGCCCTTCTGATCGGGGCGCCCTATGATCAGCGGCGCTATCCGCTCCCACGCCGCGTCGCTCAATACCAAACGGTCCATCACACCCAAGGCGGCCTCCCCAAAAGCAGCCTTGAATCTGATTTGCTCCTAAAAGGGAATCCTTAGAGTCCACACCACCTAGTGGCCGGTGTCCCCTTGTAAGACGCAATTGCGCCTTGCGAAGGCGGTGACAAACAAGCCCAGTCTCGCCGGGGAGAGCACGAAGTAAGCCGTAAAACCATCGCGCAGGGAAAGCCGGATTGCTCCGGTTACACCTGTGGTCCTACCCCCGAGCTTTCTACCTTTGCTCGGGGCCCATGGGTGCGATCGGCACCCGGCTTTCCCTGCGCCCTCTGTTCAAGAGAGGGCGGAATGAAGAGCAAAGCTCGGGCAAATCATGTCGCGAGAATGCGAAGATGCGTCCCAACCCAAACTGTCATCGCCCGGCTCGACCGGGCGATCCAGTACGCCGCGGCCTTTCGGCTCAAGCATGGACGTCTCTGGAATACTGGATCACCCGCATGCGCGGGTGATGACATCCCGGGTTGGGATACGCAGGGACGGCATCTCTTCGCACAGACGGGCTCGTGATGACGCGACTGCCTCACTTCCCCTTCGCAGCCTTCGCCTTCATCTTGGCCTGGCGATAGCGCGCGGCGCCGCCTTCGCGGATGGATTGTTCACTACGCTCAATCGACATCGCGTCGTCGGGGACGTCTTTGGTGATGACCGAGCCCGAGCCGATATAGGCGCCCTTGCCGATCGTCACAGGCGCGACCAGCGACGTGTTGGTGCCGACGAAGGCGCCCTCGCCGATCAGCGTCTTGTGCTTGAGGAAGCCGTCATAATTGCAGGTGATGGTGCCGGCGCCGAGGTTGGAATTGGCGCCGACATGGGCGTCGCCGACATAGGAGAGATGGTTGACCTTGACGCCGGCCTCCAGCGTCGCGGCCTTGGTCTCGACGAAATTGCCGATCCGCGCGCCGTCGCCGAGCGAGGTGCCGGGCCGCAGCCGCGCATAGGGACCGACTGATACCTTCTTGCCAATGCTGGCCTCGACGATGTGCGAGAAGGAATGGATCACGGCGCCGTCGTCGATCGAAACGCCGGGGCCGATCACCACGAACGGCTCGATCGTGACGTCCTTGCCGAATTTGGTGTCGGCCGCGAGATAGACCGTCTCCGGCGCGATCAGGGTCACGCCGGCCTCGAGCGCCTGCTTGCGCAGCCGCGCCTGCATCACGGCCTCGGCTTCCGCAAGCTGCGCCTTGGTGTTGATGCCGCGCACTTCGTCTTCGCTGGTTTCGATCACGACGGCCTCCAGTCCCAGTTCCCTGACAATGCCGACAGCATCGGTCAGATAATATTCGCCCTTGGCGTTGGCGTTGCCGATCTTCTCGATGATCGCGAGCGCGGTCTTGCCACCGAACGCCATCACGCCGGCATTGCACAGCGTGATCTTGCGCTCCTCGGGGCTGGCGTCGGCCTGCTCGCGGATCGCGACCAGTCTGCCGTTCTCGACCACCAGCCGGCCGTAGCCGGTCGGGTCGGCGGCGCGGAAGCCGAGCACCGCGAGATCAGCGCCGTCGCGCAGCGGCGCGCGCATCCGCGCAAAGGTCTCGGCCGAGATCAGCGGCGTGTCGCCGAACGCGACCAGCAGGTCGTCGGCGCCGCGGGCGATCGCCTCGCGCGCGGCCAGCACCGCATGCGCCGTGCCGAGCCGTTCGCGCTGCACGAAGGTCTGCGCGTCGGGACGCACCCGGCGCACCTCGGCGGCGACCGCCTCGTGGTCGGGGCCGATCACGACCGCAAGCTGCGATCCTTCGCCGGCGGCGGCGGCATTGAGCACATGCGACAGCAGCGCCTGCCCGGCCACCGGGTGCAGCACCTTCGGCAGCGACGAGCGCATCCGCGTGCCCTCACCGGCCGCAAGCACCACAGTCAGGCTGGTTCGCGCAGTCATTCGCAATCCTCGATCTCCCGCGCAGTTCGCTGCGCAAAGCTTACTTTGAGGCCGTCTTTAATTGTTTTCCCCGGCAGAAGAAACCGTTTCGCCCCCGCCGCCGCTCAGAATCAAGTTCCCGGTCCATTTCCTGTTAATCTTTACCTCGTGATTCGGCGGGCCTTGAGGAGGGCCAAGCGGGCTTTGGCCAAAGATCGCGACAATCTGGCGGCGGATTTCGACACCGAGAGCACCACCGGCTTTTTGGCCGAGGAGGAAGCTTTCGATCGCCGCATGCTATGGCGACTCGGCTCGTGGGGCGTCGCCGCGGTCGGCGCCGTGATCGTCTCCGTAATGGCCAACCAGTCGGCGCTGACGCTGAAGCGCGACCAGGTCGCAGCGTCGGACATTGCACGCCAGGCCCAGCAATTGCAGACGCTGGCGAAAGAGAGCCACAACGAGACGCGCCGGCTGGCGTCCGCGATCGATACGCTGAGCGGCGATCGCGACCGGCTTTATTCACGCATCACCAGCCTGGAACAGGGCCTCGACTCCGTGACCGGCACGATCGCCAAGCAGGCCACGGCACCGGCGCCGTCGAGCTCTGCAGCGGCGGCCCCCACGCAACCCGCTCCCGCCAATTCAGCGCCCGCCGTGCCGGCCGTCGCCCCGGTCGCAACCACGCCGCCGGTCGTGCCGGACAAGTCGGCGATATCGGACAAGGCGGCTGCTTCAACCGACAGCAAGCCGGCAGGATCGGTCGAGAAGCCGGTTGCTGCGGCTGAGAAGCCGGCGGTGGCCGACAAGAAACCTGCTCCCGCGACCAAGCCGCAGGTCGTGTCCGAGAAGCCGCCGGCCGCGGAGAATTCGCAACCGGCCTCATCGCAACCGGGCTCCGGCTCCGCAGCATCGATTGCGAGCCCGATGACGGCGGCCGCGGCGGCCAGCGCCGAGGATGCAAAAACGGCTGCGCCGGTGCCCCCGGCCACGCCGGTCGCGGACAAGCCGCTCGTGGCATCGCTTGAGCCTGCAGCGAAAAAGGCCACCGAGGCCGTCAAGCCGCCGACCGCCAACGACGTGACCGCAGCACCGATGCCGCCGCTGGTCATCACTCCCGATCCGGACTCCGACGTCGACGACGATGCCGGCGCGCCGAAGGCGCAGATCCAGCGCACCGAATTCGGCATCGATCTCGGCACCGCGAATTCGGTCAACGGGCTACGCGCGCTGTGGCGTGGTCTGTTGAAGTCCAAGGCCAACGCGCCGCTGGCCGCGCTGCGGCCGATCATCGTGATCAAGGAAGGCAGCAATGGGCTCGGCATGCAGCTGCGCCTGGTGGCCGGACCGTTGAACGACGCCGGCACCGCCGCCAAGATTTGCGCGGGCCTCAGCCTGATCCAGCGGACCTGCGAGACGGCGATCTATGACGGCCAACGGCTCGCCCTGAACGAGCCGCCGGCCGGCAGCAAGCCTGTCCCGGCGCATCGGCGGATGGCGCCGAAGCGCACTGCTGCACCACCCCCGCAGCCTGTGGCCGAGGACAAGAAGCCGGAGCCGACGACGATTTCCTCGATGTTCCGGCGGAACAGCCAATAATCATGTCCGGCAAGGGATTGCGGCCAAATTCTCAACCGATTTCGCTGCTTTGACCGAGCCTTGTCCCCGACCCCGTTCCCGACCATAGTGCCGCGATGACAAAACCTCCGTTCCGCCTCTCGCCCTATCAGGTCCAGTTCCTGCTGGTCATCGGCTTCCTCACCGTCGGTTACGCGCTGTATGTGCGGTATCTGGCGATCGAGTTCTCGCCTGTTGCGCTGGCCTGCGACGCCGGCACGCAGAACATGCTCTGCAAGGCGCGCGCGCTCTCGACCGTGCTGTTCAAGAATTCGGTGTTCGGCATCACCGCGCTGGTGATCGCGGTGCTGAACCTGACGCGGCCGTCGATCGTGCTGCTGACCGCCGGGCTGATCGCCGCCGGGCTCGGCATCGTGCTCTACAATGTCGTGCTGTCAGGGCTCGCGATCGGGCTGTTTATCCTGGGTTTTGCGCGGCCCGCGCCCGCCACAGCGTAGCCGCCAGCAGCAGGTACATCACGCAGGTCCAGTCCGACTGCCAGTTGATGGTGCCCTCGTTGATGAACATGTAGCCGGCCGCGATCGCCAACAGGCCGGCGAACACGGATTCGGCGATCGGCCGGACGCCCTCCTTCGGGCGATTGAGCATGGTCAGCAGCGCGAACGGCACCACGGCCATGGTCAGCGAAGCATACGGAAAATCGCGATAGCGCGGATCGAAGGTGAAACCGAGCGCGGTTTCGGCCGCGATCACGGTGGTGACCGCCAGCACGATCGCCAGCAATGCGCCGATCACGCCCTTGCCGCGATAGTCGCGCGGCCCGACCAGTTCCAAGAAGGTCGGCAGCGAGCGCCCGGCGATCAGCGCATGCGCCGTCAGCAACGGCGAGGCGATCGCGGCCGCGAGCAGCACGGCCCAATGCAGCCAGCCGCCGGCGCCGTAGCTCTCATAATACATCTTGTCGCCGGCGATTCCGAGCAGCGTCCCCGCCGTCGTCGCCGAAATGGCGACCGCGAACCAGGCCGACGGCCGCGGCGTCCAGGGCCTACGGCGCAGCGTCAGCCAGGCCACAAAGAAGGTCGCGACGGACAGCGCCATGCCGCCCGCCATCTGCAGCTTCCAGGCGGGATAGTTGCTGATCGCTACGCCCGGCGGATACTTCACCTGCCGCTTGATCGAATCGAACAGGCCCCAATAGCCGCCGACGGTGCCCTCGAGCCTGCGCTTCCAGGGCTGGTCATAGGCCTCGATCAAATTGACCCGAAACCCCTCGCGCTTGGCGAGATCGAGGATCTCGGACACCACCCGCGCCTGGTTGGTGCGCGACGGCAAGGCGCCCTCCCGCATCCGCCCCGTGCTCGGCCAGCCGGTCTCGCCGATCAGGATCTCCTTGCCCGGGAACGTCACCGCCATCCGCTTGCGGATGTCGTCGACATGGGCGGCGGCGTACTTGGCCTTGATCGGGATGTCCTCCCAATACGGCAGGATGTGAATCGTGACGAAATCGACCGCCTCATAGATCTCGCGATTCTTCAGCCAGTATTCCCAGACGTCGGCATAGGTGACAGGGACATTGCCCGCCGCGGCCTTCACCGCGCGGATGTTGCCGGCGAGATCGGCGGCCGTCATCTCGCCGCGCAGCAGCACCTCATTGCCGACGATCAGCGCGGTGATGACTCCGGGATACTCCTTGGAAAGCCGTACCGCGATCGCGATCTGCTGCAGGTTCTTGAAGCGATTGCTGCCGAGCCAGACGCCCTGCATCACCTTCAAGCCGACCTTGGCCGCGACGCCGGGGACCTGATCGAGGCCGTTCTCGATCGAATAGGTGCGCACGCAATCGGTGACCTTGGCGAGATCGGCGAGGTCCTGCTCGATCTGCTCGACCGGGATTTGCGTGGTGGGATCCAGCGGCGTCTGGGCGCCGCGGAACGGCGTGTAGGATACGCATTGCAGCTTCGCGGCAGGATCGATCGGCGCGCGCGCGAGCGTGATCGGCGTGGCGAGCCACCACCACACGGCTGCAATCACGGCGAGCGAGATCAGGAGAAGCGCCAGCGGCGTACGAAGCGAAATCGGTTCCATCCTCCGGGGGACCGTCGAATTAGCCGGTCACAGCCCATCTGCCAAGAGTAGGATTAGGTCAATACCATGGTTGTCCTGCGACAGTTTTGCGCTGGTGCGATAAAGTTGTGAGTTTGCTGGACAAAATACCAAATTCCAGTCATGGGATTCCGCCAGAGTCTCCACCGCGCTGGAGCCCTATTTGGACGGCATCACGCAAGCCGTTAGGATGATCCCGCGGGGGCAGGAACATATCGGGGAATGCATGCGTCGACGGCTGCTTGAGTTGAAGAACACTGCTTTGCGCCACCTTGCGGTGACGGGCCTTGTGGCAGGCCTTGCGCTCCTGACCGGAGCCGGCGGCGCTTTCGCCCAGTCAGGCACGCCGAACCCGCCGGACCAGGCCAAACAGCAGCCTGGGCAGGCGGACGCCAACGCAAATGCCGCGCGGGAAGCCAACCAGCGCAAGGTCGAGGAATTCGTCGAGGCCCAGCAGGCCATCAACGGTCCGGCCGGCAACCCGGAATGCGTCTGGCTCGGCCGCCGCGTGGTCCGTCTGATGTGGAACGACGACCTCGACACCGCCTTCCGCCATCTCGACCTCTATGACCGGTTCGGCTGCCCCGGCGGCCACGTCCAGGCTGCGTTCCGCTGCCTGACCCGGTTCGGCGCCCAGATCGACGACAAGGTGCGCGGCAGCCTCGACGGCCGGATCCACGCCTGCTGGATCAATCCGGGCGCCCAGCCGCAGGCCGCGGCTGCGGCCGCCGCGCCCACCCCGGCACCAGCGACCGCCGGCACCGCTGCGCCTGCGCCGGCCGCGTCGCCCTCGCCCGCGCCGACCCCGTCGGCATCACCGGCGCCGGCATCGAAATAGCCGCATTCCGCGATCGGGTCCGGCCGCGATTTTTTTTCGCAGCTGGAACGGCTTGCGCCCTTAAAACGCCATCGCGGCACACCAGTTGTTAAATCGGATGGCGGAGATATCTTTGCCTCCGCCGCCGTGTTGGTCGAACCCAGGGGACGGGTTCGCTTCGTCCTCACTCTCAGGCCCCGTATGGTTTAACCGCGATGCGCGCCGTCGTCGCCGTCCTGTTGCTTGTCACCGCTGCCCACGCCGCCCTGTGGGGTCTCTTCCAGGAGAAGCAGTCGGCGCCCGATTTCCGTGGCACGCTGCCGAGCCTGTCCTACGCCCCGTTCGAGCCAGGCCACACTGTCGCGGATGTCGCCGCCGACACCGAGAAGGTGCGCACCGACCTGCGAAAGCTCTCCACGCTCACAAAGGCGGTCCGTCTCTATTCGTCGACTGAAGGCAATGAGCTGGTGCCGCCGGTCGCCGCCGAATTCGGCATGAAGGTCACGGTCGGCGCGTGGATCGACAAGGACGCCAACCGCAACAGCCGCGAGCTGTTCAATGCGATCAATCTCGCCAAGCGCAACAGCAATGTCATCGGCATCGTCGTCGGCAACGAAACTGTGTTCCGCGGCGAGCAGGTCCCGATCGAGAACCTCGGACCGTTGCCCAAGGCGGACGACCCCAGCCCAGACGAGGCCGAGCGCTATCGCGAGGATTTTGCTCGCTTCCTTCGCGACGAGGCCCCGCGCATTCAGCGCGAGGAGGACGCACGCCTTCACGATGCCGAAGTGCAGCCCGAGGACAAGCGGGCCGAGGCGACAAAGTGGGCGATTGCCGAGAACAATGTACACCGGCTGATCAGAGTGATCCAAACGGTCAAGAAATCGGTCAACGTCCCCGTCACGACCGGTGAAATCTGGAACATCTGGCGCGATCACCCGCAGCTCGCCAATTCGTCCGACTTCATCGCCGCCCACGTGCTGCCCTACTGGGAAAACTTCACCGACAAGCAGGCGGTGGACCAGGCAGTCGACCGCTACAATCTGTTGCGTGATTCATTCCCCGGCAAGCGCATCCTGATCGCCGAATTCGGCTGGCCCAGCCAGGGTTACAATCTGCGCAACGCCGAGCCCGGCCCGTTCCAGCAGGCTACCGTGCTGCGCAACTTCGTCACCCGCGCCGAAGCCATCGGCATGGACTACAACATCGTCGAAGCCATCGATCAGCCCTGGAAGTTCTTCGAAGGCGGCGTTGGTCCCTACTGGGGCATCCTCAATGCCGACCGCGAGGCGAAGTTTTCCTGGACCGGCCCGGTCACCGATCTGAACTACTGGAAGATCGCGCTGGTCGCCGTCCTTGTCGGGCTGTTCATGTCGCTGCCGATCCTGCGGCTGGACCAGCCGACCGTGATGCAGGCGCTGCTGCTGTCGGCCGCAGCCAACGGTGTCGGCGCGTGGGTTGCGACCGTGTTCTCCTACTGGACCACGCATTACTTCGTCTGGGGCTCGGCTTTTGCGCTCAGCCTCGGCCTCGTGCTGCTGGTTCCGCTGGTCCTGATCGCGATGGCGCGAATCGAGGAGATCGCTGCGGTGGCATTCGGCCGCGGCCCGCGCCGGTTGATCGGCAAAAGCGAGCCGCTTGCGCCCGCCACGGTCGGCGAAAGCGTGACGTTTCCGAAAGTCTCGATCCACATCCCGGCCTATTTCGAACCGGTCGAGATGCTGAAGCAGACGCTCGATGCGGTGTCGCGGCTCGACTATCCGAATTTCGAGTGCGTCTGCATCATCAACAACACGCCGGATCCCGACTTCTGGCGGCCGATCCAGGATCACTGCCGGCTGCTCGGCGAGCGCTTCAAGTTCATCAATGCCGAGAAGGTGCAGGGCTTCAAGGCCGGCGCGCTGCGCATCGCGATGGAGCGGACTGCCGTTGATGCCGAGATCATCGGCATCATCGACGCCGACTATGTCGTGCATCCGGACTGGCTGAAGGATCTCGTGCCGGCCTTCGCCGATCCGCGCGTCGGCCTGGTGCAGGCGCCGCAGGAGCATCGCGACGGCGACCGCTCGCTGATGCACTACATCATGAACGGCGAATATGCCGGCTTCTTCGACATCGGCATGGTCCAGCGCAACGAGTTCAACGCCATCATCGTGCACGGCACGATGTGCCTGATCCGCCGCGCCGCGATGGACAAGGCCGGCGGCTGGTCCAGCGACACGATCTGCGAGGACACCGATCTCGGTCTCTCGATCCAGCAGCAGGGCTGGCTCACCCACTACACCAATGTGCGCTACGGCGAAGGCCTGCTGCCCGACACCTATGAGGCCTTCAAGAAGCAGCGCCACCGCTGGGCCTATGGCGGCTTCCAGATCGTCAAGAAGCACTGGCGGCGCTTCCTGCCCGGCGCCAGCCGGCTGACGCCCGATCAGCGCCGCGAATTCTCGCTCGGCTGGCTCAACTGGCTCGGCGCCGAAAGCCTCGGCGTCGTGGTCGCGATCCTCAATCTGATCTGGGTCCCGATCGTCGCCTTCGCCGACATCGCGATCCCCGACAAGATTCTGACCTTGCCGATCATCGCCTCCTTCATCGTCTCGCTGGTGCACTTCGTGGCGCTCTACCGGCTGCGCGTGAACATCAAGGCCGCCCAGATGCTGGGCGCCATGATCGCGGCGATGAGCGTGCAGTGGACGGTGTCGCGCGCGGTGGCGCAGGGCCTGATCACCGAGCATCTCGCCTTTGCGCGCACCTCCAAGGGCGGCCTGTCGCGGATGTCGATCGAGTTCCAGGCGTTCTGGGAGGCCGTGATCGGCGTGCTGCTCTTGGTCGGCGCCATCGTGCTTGTCGTCACCAACGGCTACAAGCAGGTGCGCGAGATCTACATCTTCGCCGGCGTGCTGGTGCTGCAAAGCCTGCCATTCCTCGCCGCGGTTTCCATCGCGATCCTGGAGAATTCGCGGATCAACGAGTTCTCGTTCTGGCGCAACAGCGCGATCCGGACGGCGGAACTGATCGGGTTGCGCCCGGTCAGCCTGCCCTCGGTCGCCGCCCCGTCGCAGCCGGTCGGATCGGAAATCCGCCACGACGGCTGAGCCGACTTCAAGAAACGGCCCTAACCACAGGTGGGGGAACAGCAAATCCGGCGGATCGATGCACAATTGACCGCCCCTCGGCTATTGACCCGATGGGCCCTGCCCCCTACACAGCGCGGGCTGGAGCACGATCCCAAATGCGGGCTAACCTGCGGGTTAACCTGCTGACGTCCGGATCCGATGTTCAGGTGAGTGAGCGCGTAGCTCAGGCGGTAGAGCACGTGACTTTTAATCATGGGGTCGAGGGTTCGAGTCCCTCCGCGCTCACCAATAAAATCAAATACTTAACTCGAAATATTAGCTACCGAGATTTTGTTCAGGGGCACAGCGGGGGCAGCAGGCGTGACCTCTGCGCAAGCAAACCAGGTCATCGTTGGCTTCAAATTAAACCTCAAGCAAACGATCCGAGATCGTCTTGCTGAAGCTCGCCGGCAAGTACTGGAAGAACGAGCGCAGCCGGCCGCCGCGTTGCCCCCTCAGACCTCCAAATGCGGATTCCGGAGATACGACGGAGCGTGGGTCATGACGCCCTGCAATTGAACGCTAGCAGTCCCGCTAATCTGGATGATCCGGGCACGCGGTCAGCTCGTTCATTCCGAAGTGCAGGCACGAAACGGCCCCAGCATGGGGATCGCCGGGGCCGTCATTCCGTCTCTGCTGGGGGCGCGGGCGCCAGTGAGCAGGCCGCCTCGCTTCGGCAGAACGCCGGTACATCCCGGCGGCCCGAATTGTACTCGACGTCGCAGCGTTCCTGCCGAGGTCTCACGGGGTACCCCACAGGGCACATGCGGCCCGCCGCCATCCATCGAGGATTGTGTCCCAAATCGCGGCCGCCACCACCGCGATCCCGTCATTGCCTACTGGCGACGTGCACGGGCGAATTTGAGCTTGGCTGCGGCGGTCCCATGGTTGCCCAAACGGCAACGGCGATAGCCGATGCAGCCAATACGGCCTTTGTCGCGATCTTCTCGCTCCTCATGCCTGGAAGCCTCCGACCTTTGCACTGCGCATCATTAGGAGCTTGCCAGCGTATGCTCATCACCCGATTGGGTGAATGCCGACAAACAACTGACGGCGTTCACTCGTCGTCGAGCGGAAGAGAAAGCGCCGAAGGCGACTTTTGCTCGCAACCTGTTCGTCCCTTGAGCGGCAACGTAACAGCAGCCGCCTCGGTCGTCCTGCCCATGAACTGGTCCAGATTGGCGTCCGACGACCACTCCACATAGCCAACGACCGCAAAGGCAAGCACTGCTACGATGAGAACTCCAGCCACCGAAGCTGCGGCCGTTCTCGACCAGTTTTCGCTGCTGAATAATGGCATCGCGATTCTCCGACACCGGGGTTTGGCCCGTTCGTTAGATCGACTCGCGATTTTCAAATGTGAACGGCCTTACATCTCACGCGCACTTGATCTGCCCGTTAGCAAATCAGCAACCGGGCGGCGTCGATCACCGACTTCATCTGCATCAAAATCTCATACGGCTTGCCGGCGCCGCGGATGATGCGAAGCATGTTTGCTGCGACATCGCGGATAGTCCGCTCAACGTCGTTTTTCACGCGTTCTAGCGCGCGCTGCGCCTCAGCGTCCCGCTCTTGCTTCTCGCGCTCTTCCTTGTCGGGCCCGCTGCCCTCGATGATCCTGAAATCTGGCATGGCCGCTCTCCCTGCCCCCGCAGCCCGCCCTCAACCGCGTCCCCTGCCAAGCCCCAGGGAGCACCCGTCGATGCCGCAAAACAGCCGGCAGCGGACGAGAAGTTCGCGCACCCGCTAGCCGACAGGATCGAAAGCCATATCTATGCGTTGACCGGTTAAGCCCAAATGGGAGGTCAACAATGACTAACGACCGAAGCCGACGGGCACCAAAAGCGCAAAAAGCACTCCACGACAATCGAGAGCGCCTAAAGGCGGAGCGGCTGGCGCGGGAGGCTGAAGCGGCCAACCGCACAAAAGCAGGTTAAGCGTCATCTGGATGACCGCGGAGGACCAAGCCTGGACCTCTGCCTGGTGGAGGGTGAAATGGCCCTGCACTTTCGCCGCGTGGATACTGCTGAGGATCTGGAAATTTGGATCGCAAGCAGCGACGACTATTCATTCGTTATCAGCAGCGAGAGCCGAAGTGGACCTGGCCTACATGGAGAGCCCGGTTTTGTTGCGTCATATCGCCCAGACTTTCTGAATATGCCCGCGGCTCAAGTGTCCGGATCGCCCTTCAGCACGTTCGCTGAAGCCGAGCGGGCCTGCAATGCGTTCCTGGGTCGCCTCATTATCGAGGGATGACTACCGGAGCTCCCGATCACTGAAAGGATCGGCGTCGATCGGGATTTCAGCGCCAATAGGATTGCGGGGCCAGAAAGCGAAGTGTGGCAGGATCACTGGCTTGTAGCCGGCCACCGTCGGCGCATAGTCGCCCGATGATCGAGCAGCGACCAGCTTTCATGGCTTGCAAGAATCCCGGCACCGGCTGGAGGATCGATATCCTATGGCCCGATGGCGAAACAGAAGTCATCAAGGGTTTTGTTACGGAGCACGACGCGGCCAAGTGGATTTCTGAGCACTCGACGACGTGGCAAGAAAATCCGGACCAACCGCGCTAGACGATTGACCCACCATTGGTGATCGCCACCCATAGGCGACCGATTCCTAGCGGCTTCTCTCCGAACGCGATCGGCGCGATCATCGGTTCATGCCCTGGCGCCGCAAGCCCGCTCAATTCCTCCGCTACTGGACTGGTCCGGTCGATCGCAACGGCGACTTCAAAACGGTGCTGATCTTCCGCGTCGGCTGGGATTGGCACGACATCTCGGCGCACCTCAAGTGCACTGCCTGCGGCAAGGTCGGCTGGGTCGACACTCGCCTAGACTGGGGCGAGGTGATCGACTTCGCCAAGGGGGTATCTGGATGATGCTGGGCCGGCGCCCTGCGGAACTTTTCGCTTTTTCGCGCTTATTGATTCCGTTTTGGGCAGGCAACGTCAGCTTTGGAGAGAGGAGCCATGAAGCGAAGACGACGCCGGCGGGCTACGCAAATTATCCCCCTTGAAGACCGTCTTGGCCAAGAAGCCAAAGAGCTACGCCAGCGAGCTAGAAAGCTTCCCCCATGCCGGGAGCGGGAAGTATTGCTGAGAAGGGCGCGGCACAACGAGACCACTGCTCATTTGACCCAGTGGCTCATGTCCCCCGGTCCACGGGCTCCAATCTAGGAGCGCGCCGATGCACACGAACCACCACCCTATTGACGGCATCGAGGCCGCCTTTGTCTGCACAGCGGCGGTGTCTTTTGTGGCTCTGATCGCAAGCGTGGCTTGGCTCCTTCTCGGATGAAGTGCCCACAAGCCGCCCTCCCCGGTAATCGAACCTGGGACGGCTAAGGCCGTCTCAGTCGTCTTCTGTGATTTTGCCCTTGCCGTCGCAGGCCTTGCATTTAACCGGATAGATTTTGTGGCCCGCCCGAGCAGGCTGCTCAACCGGCGGGAAGCCCGTTCCATTGCAGGCCGGGCAGATATGCTCTTTGATCTTCGTCTGCATTTGAAGCCCCTCCGGCCGCCTCAGTTGGCTGGCCTCTTTCAATAGAAAAACCCTGCTGCAATTCAATTTAGTCGCGGGCCTGTTCGCATAAAGACGCACAGACATACCCCCGCGGGGGTAATCCGTCTGAGACATGAACCATGGCACGCATTGTGCAGACTCCTCACATGTCGGGGATTTTGCGCATCCTTCCCGGGGCTAGATCAACGCCGCCAGCGTGCATTTTAAGCTTGGCGGCGTTGCGCTGTTTTAGCCCATAGAAAAAGGCCCCAGCGAAACCGGAGCGTTCCCTGCAGCCATCAAGAATTGCCGCTTTCTCCCCGATGAACCGGGTAGATAAGGAACGATCGGACCGACCGAACGTCTATATGAAGCTTCCAGCCAAGGGCGCCCCCCCGACTGCTGGAGGAAAACCCATATCGCTCGGGTTGGCGGCCCCCAGGTTGGGGCCGCTTCGTTGGGTTCGGCAAACGGGCCCCCCCGATACCTATCTTCCCGGTATGCCCATCACCCGAAAGCCGATCGAGATCCCACCAAAGGTCGCCGCCAGTTCGCTGCGGATATGCAGGCCTATCACGCCGAGCAGGACGACATTCGACGCGACCGGATCACGGTCGGCACACGGCACATGCTGCTCGAGCACATGCCGGCCGGCACCAAGCTGCGGCTGAGCGAGGTGAAAGAACTATTCGAGTTGATGCGATGAGCGTGGTCTTGAACGGCCGCCCCGCGCCTGCCTGGTTTGAAACCGGCCGCAATCGAGCGCGCGTGGCGCGGAAATCAAGCGGGCGCCCATCGCCTACGATGGATTCGCTCGGTGAAAAGCAGAAGGCCGGCGGTTGCGTCGCCGGCCCTCCATGCCCCACCGAGATGGCGCTCCGGACGGGGGTGAGTTCTGGCTTTCGCCAGGATCCACCCTTGGTGCTTGCACCATCGTCGACGACGCGGCAACGGCTCCCGATTGTGTATAGGTGTGGACCGATCCGATTTTCAGCGATCAGAACGGCTATGACGAACGGGCGGATTGTCTCGATCCAAAATCACTGTTTTTGAACTCTGCGTCGGCCGCGAGAAGCCCCCGTCGAACTGGTGATAGCCGTCAACCCGCTGCTCATCGCGCACACGAGGTGACGCTCTCTCGACTCCGTTCCAAGTATCGGATCCCGACATGATGCGCTCCTGCCGTAGTTCATAGGTTGGCGGATTAACACCATTGTTCGGGTAAAACTGTGCCGTCGTCGCCACATCGTCCAAGCAATCCGACGCATTGCGGCAGTATTCCGGGCGCTAATTATTCGTGAATTGCTCGCACCGATGCCCGTAGAAATACTGAACTCGCGATGGTGGCGATATTCTTGATTACCGGGTGCGTTGGCGTCTTGGCTGTAGGAGCCACACTAGCGGTGATCATCTATTTCGATGCTCGCGCCGAGCGCAGAGGCCGACAGTAAGTCCGCCTCAAAGGAATGCGCGGGGACGTAGCTCACTCGTTTCCTGCGGGGGCCTAACGCTGCGCTCTCTCTCGCGCCGCAGTCAGGTCCGCCTTCGCGCGCGAGACTTCATCGTCGGCGGAGGTTCGCTGCGGAGGCAACTCACCGAGGTTTCGCGCCCATGGCTCGCCAGTGAGAGGCGCAGTGGCGCGCTCTGATCTGGCGCAACTAGTCACACAGAGCCCCACGAGAGCAAGTGTGACTGAGCACGCGGTAGCTTGGCGAGCCTTCTTCATCGTACCGCATCAGGCGCCCTCAAACGAACGGACGTCAAGCGCTCCGATGGTCGTGGATCGCCGTTGGCTACGGCTTCACGGGATCGGTGATCGGTCCGCCTTGGGCTTTGGCAGTCGCCGCCTGGCGGTCGCGCGCGGCCATCAGTTCACCCTGAAGCTTCGATCGTTCGTCAGCCGTCATGGCGGGATTTTTGCGCGGCGGCGGCAAATCTTCGACCGGGAGATATGTGCCTGGTTTGGGGCGCGCGGGCATTTCGGCCCGGGCATCCATCAGCGATGAACCGGTGGAGGTCGCACAGCCGCAAAGCGACAGGCCCAACAACAACGTCCCCGCGGCGAATGCAGCTCGCCGCTGATGAAAATACACAACAAACATGATTGGCCATTTCCTCAATCATTGCGGGCCAATTATGTCCGTCGGCTGTCCCCGCGTGACGCGGTTAATCGCACGTTACGGCCGCGGTTCCCGGAACCATGTGTTGGCCGGAATTGCGGGACGAAACCCGCCGGTGGTGAAGCCGGCGGATCGTGATTAGAGCCCTCGCCGGTTGCCCTTCCGGTTGCGATCGTCGACGGCGCTTCATGTGCGCCCCGTCGAAGGCTCTTCCACCTTCGAAGCGTTCGCATCGAAGTCCGTCATATATCGCTCCTGAAGGCCCTCGATCATCTCCACTAGGTGGTGTGGACACTTATCGCATCCATAAGACGATGGCTGCGAGAGTGACGACGGCCAGGTAATTTCGGGCGGTCTTTTCGAAGCGGGTTGCAACGCGGCGGAACTGCTTGAGCTTTGAGAAGCAGCACTCGACGAGATGGCGCTGGGCATAGAAATGCTTGTCGAGTGGATATTTGAGCGCCCGTGACGGGTTGTTGGGGATCACGGCGAGCGCGCCTTTGGCGGCGACGGCTTGGCGCAAGTGGTCGGCGTCATAGGCCGTGTCGGCCATGACGACCTCGGCGGATAAGCCTTCGATCAATGCGGCGGCTTGCGGTGCATCGCCCTTCTGACCTGCGGTAAGCGTGAACCGCACCGGACATCCCAAGCCGCGGACGGCCATGTGTATCTTGGTGCTCAGGCCGCCGCGCGAGCGGCCGATCGCTTGATCTTCCGCTTGATCTTCAGACCCCCCTTTTTGGCGCCGGCGGCGTGCTGATGCGCCCGAACAATGGTGGAATCGACGATCAGATATTCGAAGTCCGGATCATCGGACATCGCCTCGAAGATCCGCCACCAAACACCCTTGATGCTCCATCGACTGAAGCGCCGGAACACGCTGTTCCAGTCCCCAAACACCTCCGGAAGATCGCGCCAGGGAGACCCCGTACGCACGATCCACAGCACACCTTCCACGAACATCCGGTTGTCGCGCCCGGTGGAGCCCTTCTGATCGGGGCGCCCTATGATCAGCGGCGCTATCCGCTCCCACGCCGCGTCGCTCAATACCAAACGGTCCATCACACCCAAGGCGGCCTCCCCAAAAGCAGCCTTGAATCTGATTTGCTCCTAAAAGGGAATCCTTAGAGTCCACACCACCTAGATGAAAGACGGCAAAGACCAGCTTGGGATCGGTCCCGTCATCGGTATCGGACATCAGGCCTGCCGTGATCTGAGCCATCCGCAAACAGTCACAGAGATGGACCTCCATCTCGCGATACGCCTCGGCGTGCTTTCGGTCCCTGGCGCCGTTCACCGGCAACCGCGCTGGTGTTGTGCGTCGGCTGCCGTCACCACAATGCGCCGCTGAGGCTCGCCGATCTTCCGGTTTGGGATTGGTACGACATCTCGGCGCACCTCAAGTGCACGGCGTGTGGCAAGGTCGGATGGGTCGACACTCGCCTGGACTGGGGAGAAGTCATCAATTTTGCAAAGGGTGTCGGTTGACGGCCCGAAGTGGGCTTCTGTTTTTCGTTTTCGCCACCGTAGAATCCCGGGCCACGCGCGTGCCTCGCTTCCTCGCGCGCCGAGGTTGCGCTAGGCTGCGGGCGACCTCGAACGCGCGAACGAGTCGGGGGATGATTGTTTAATGGATTTTGGAGAATTGTTTTATGGCGACGACTTATTACGGCGGCGACGGTAACGACAACTATATCGATTCCACAAGCGCAGCATTCTATGGCGGCGGCGGCAATGACACTCTCAACGCGGACTACGTTGGTGCCACGTATCTTGACGGAGGACAAGGCGACGACAGGCTTGCGGAATATTACGGTGGCACTTCGCCTCCATCGACGATGTACGGCGGTGACGGCAACGACGTTTTGCAGGGTAACACAAACATCTCCGCTGAGGACTTTCAATATGGAGGCATGGGCGATGATTATATAGTCGCTCCTACTTTCAACCCGTTGACTTGGACCGCGGGAGAAATCAGTGGAGACGATGGCAGAGATGCCCTGTTCGGTGGCTGGGGCGCCGACTTAATCTACGGTGGTAACGGAGACGACTCAGGATCGAACATCACGGTCGCTGGAGGTGGAAGCGTTAGCCCGGGTCTTTTTGGCGGTGGCGGAAACGACACCCTGTACGGAGGAACAGGCAACGATCTGTTGTTTGGAGGTGCCGGCAACGATTGGCTCTATGGCGGCGACGGCAATGACTCGATCTACGGAGACGCGGGCAACGACACCATATTCGGCGATAGCGGTGTCGATCTATTGGAGGGTGGCGACGGCAACGACTGGATTGTGGTGGCCAGCGACATCTCTACTTCGGTTGGAGGAGCCAATGTCTACGGGGGCGCCGGCGATGATATAATTGAATTCTACAACCGCGCGAATTACACCGTCGCAAACGGTGACGATGGCAACGACGTAATTCTCAACCTCGGCCCAGCAGGCACCTCCTATGAATATGGCGGCAACGGCAACGACACGCTGTTCGGTGGCCTCGGTGTCGACGTCCTCCTTGGAGGCGCAGGCAACGACTTTTTCGACGGCGGCCAAGGCGTGAACTACTTCTTTGGTGGCGGTGGCCAGGATGTTTTCGAGACGGAGGACGTGCCCGGTGTTGCGGTTGTTCAAGACTGGAATTCAGCTACTGATGCCGTAGAGCTGTTTAAGACAGGATTGCACTCTTTTGCGGATGTGCTGTCGCACTCTTACCAAAATGGCGCCTACTTCGTCGTACAGATCGACGATGACACAGCAGTTTGGCTTAACGGGGCTACGGCTAGCACGCTCACCGCATCGAACTTCGCGATCGTGGGTTAGTACCGAGAAAATGGGGACGAAAAAGACGTCGGGGCTCAAATGGCGAGTCCCGGCGTTTTGAATACAGCGATTTCGAAAGATGCCTGTCACCCGCAAGCCGCTCGAAATCCCGCCCGAGATCGCCCGCCAGTTCGCAGCGGACATGCGCGCCTATCACGCCGACCGGGACGGCAACCTGCGCGATCGGATCGCAGTCGGCACCCGGCACATGCTCCTCGAGCATATGCCGACCGGCACCAAGTTGCGGCTGAACGAAGTCAAAGAGTTATTCGAGCGGATGCGATGACTGAGCCGGATTGCATTCCGCTCGCGCCCCTGAAAAAGCTACGCCGCCGGGCTCGAAATGAGCTGTCCCGACGGCGCCTGTGACTGGGCCCCTGAAATCCCCCAGCCGATTAGGCTCTAGCAGCCGTCGCACTGAACATTTGTGAACCAGTTCACACTTGGGGCCCGTAAAACCACGGCTTGCACTCCACCGAGGCTGTCCGCCGATTGGTCGAAGATCTGACCAAAGGTGAATAAGTAGATAGGGCCTATCGTATCAACCTTCCCTTGCATTCACCCGAAGGTTGCGGCAAGCTCTCCACGCCCGCGACCATTTTGAGGTCGGTCTATTTATCGGGTGAAGATAATTTCGGGCTATTTGCGCGGGGGATCTTATTGAGAAACACCTGTTTTTCGCCGGGCTCGGCGGCGCTTTGATTTGGGCGGCCCCCTTCACTGCCAGCGCCCAGGATCGGGATCAGATTACAAGCAAGGACGTACTCACGCAGCCTGCAGTACCGGCACCGGAGAGCGGGCGCGATATCATCGTCAGGTTCGACGAATCCGTTCGCGTCTACTTCAAGCGGCCAATCAAATCGATCAAGCTCGACGACGATCTTGCGGTAAGAGCGGTTCCACAATCCGATCATATCGTGGAGTTTACGGGTCTTTCGCCCGGCCGATCCGAGGTGATAGTTGAAAGCCAAGACGGCCAACGTTCGAACTGGGGTATGGTCACAGTCGTCCGCGAATCCCACGAGGTCAGAATTTATGGCCAAGTACGGACACATAACTCCGGGGGCGCCGATGGGGTGATTCTGACGCCGTCCGGTGAGCCTACTCAAGACAAAGTGAACTCGGATTATCGATCCATCCTCTGCAACGAAGCGAGATGCGATCAACCGGTGCCTAAAAAGGATTGATCCGCTCGAGTCTTTGAGATTGTGGAACGTCACCCGGAGTTCTCCACACCCACGACGCGCAGTACAACGGCCGGCTAAAGCTTGCCGACCTTCCGGACTGGGATGGTACGACATCTCGGCGCACCTCAGGTGCACCGCGTGCGATCGGATGGGTCGATACACGCCTGGACTGGAGCGAAGTGATCGACTTCGCGAAGGGCGTGTCTGGCTAGAACCAGCTGAGGACCGGTCCCGTTAGAGTACGAAGGTCGTACCAAGATTGAGGATCATCTTGACCATCCACTGGCCCCTGATCGTAAAGGTCATTGGAATCGTGTTTGGTATTCCGAAGTTGAACATGACACTCCCGCTCGGATTGAATGCCACGCCAGACAATTCATCGGGCAGAAACGACACGTTTTGCGAGACATCACCGCGATGCCCTTTAATGTTTTTCAATGACCAGGGGCCGCCAATGCTCCGCATAAATTGCGTATCAAGTGCGAAGTCCGTGTCTGAAACGCCGCCTCCAGAAACTGGCCCGGCGCAACCTAGAAGCGCCGCGATGTTAGCTTTTCTGCTGCCAATCTTGAACGATATCGACGCGGTGCCCGTCGACGAATTTACCTTCAAATGGTGTGCGGCAATAAACCAATCATCAGCTTTTGTGTCGGCGGACATGACCGCCTCCTCACTGGTTGAATAGTTAAAGGGGCGCGGTTCGGCCTCACCAATCGGCAATATGAACGACTGCAATAATCCTCACGAAAATACATAGCACCCGGCCTGCGATGCTTCTGTGAACTTACGCACACACCCGGAGCCCAAGTATAGATATTTCGACCAATGCCGATCACGCGCAAACCGCTCGAAATCCCGCCAGAGATCGCCCGCCAGTTCGCTGCGGACATGCGCGCCTATCGCGCCGAGCAAGACGACATCCGACGCGACCGTATCGCGGTCGGCACCAGGCACATGCTACTCGAGCACATGACGGCCGGCACCAAGCCGCGGCTGAGCGAAGTGAAGAGCTATTCAAGTTAATGCGGTGAGGATGGTACACTGGAAATCGTGGTGCCGACGGTCGGAAATCCGCTTTGCGGAGCTGCTGCCGCCGGGGTCCCCTCACCGGGTGCCACCGAATGAGGACCTGTAGCCCCTCGGGCGTCACATGAAGCTGCGGCGGCTGAGCCAGGCAATCACGGCAGCGCCTGGCTGAGCGCGAATAGATTCTCGCGCGCATAGCCGAAACGGCCTGATTTGACTTTTAGTCATGGGGTCGAGGGTTCGAGTCCCTCCGCGTTCACCAATTCATGAGCTAGAGCATTTTCCGACCGGAAAGAATCGGGTGGGGATTCCCAAAACGGCGCGAGTCAGATTCAAGCTGCATGCTGGCGAGGGAGGCCAGCATGTATGGCCAGGGCGCTTTCGGTTGATCTTCGCCAAAGGGTGGTAGCCGCGATTGACGGTGGCATGTCCTGTCGACAGGCTGCTGAGCGCTTTGGTGTCAGCGCGGCCAGTGCGATCCGCTGGCGCGGTCGCCTCAAGAAAGTTGGCGACATCGTTCCTAAACGCCAGGGCGGTGACCGCAAATCGCAGCGCATCGAAGCGCATTCGCAATTGATTCTGGAGGCGGTGACAGCGAGGCCGGATATCACGCTTGCCGAGTTGCGAGAACTGTTGAAACGTCGTGGAATATCGACTGGCATCGCGTCGCTCTGGCGTTTTTTCCAGCGCAGAAAGATCACACTTAAAAAAAGACAGCGCACGCCGCCGAGCAACGGCGCGGCGATATAAATGCCGCACGTGAGGAGTGGTTCGAAGGGCAAATCGACCTTGACCCTGAGCGTCTCGTCTTCATCGACGAAACCAGCGCCAACACCAAAATGGCGCGGCGTTACGGGCGCTCGCCACGCGGCGAGCGATGTCGTGCAGCTATCCCACACGGACATTGGAAGACGACGACGTTCACCGCTGGATTGCGCTCCGACGGTCTGATCGCGCCGCTTGTTCTGGACGGTCCAATGGATGGCGACGCTTTCCTGGCCTACGTCGAGCAATTGCTCGCCCCATCGCTGCGGCCGGGCGATACCGTTATCATGGACAACTTGCCCGCTCACAAGGTCCATGGCGTTCGAGAGGCCATCCAGGCGGTCGGAGCTAGAGCATTTTCCGACCGGAAAGAATCGGGTGGGGATTCCCAAAACGGCGCGAGTCAGATTCAAGCTGCATGCTGGCGAGGGAGGCCAGCATGTATGGCCAGGGCGCTTTCGGTTGATCTTCGCCAAAGGGTGGTAGCCGCGATTGACGGTGGCATGTCCTGTCGACAGGCTGCTGAGCGCTTTGGTGTCAGCGCGGCCAGTGCGATCCGCTGGCGCGGTCGCCTCAAGAAAGTTGGCGACATCGTTCCTAAACGCCAGGGCGGTGACCGCAAATCGCAGCGCATCGAAGCGCATTCGCAATTGATTCTGGAGGCGGTGACAGCGAGGCCGGATATCACGCTTGCCGAGTTGCGAGAACTGTTGAAACGTCGTGGAATATCGACTGGCATCGCGTCGCTCTGGCGTTTTTTCCAGCGCAGAAAGATCACACTTAAAAAAAGACAGCGCACGCCGCCGAGCAACGGCGCGGCGATATAAATGCCGCACGTGAGGAGTGGTTCGAAGGGCAAATCGACCTTGACCCTGAGCGTCTCGTCTTCATCGACGAAACCAGCGCCAACACCAAAATGGCGCGGCGTTACGGGCGCTCGCCACGCGGCGAGCGATGTCGTGCAGCTATCCCACACGGACATTGGAAGACGACGACGTTCACCGCTGGATTGCGCTCCGACGGTCTGATCGCGCCGCTTGTTCTGGACGGTCCAATGGATGGCGACGCTTTCCTGGCCTACGTCGAGCAATTGCTCGCCCCATCGCTGCGGCCGGGCGATACCGTTATCATGGACAACTTGCCCGCTCACAAGGTCCATGGCGTTCGAGAGGCCATCCAGGCGGTCGGAGCTAGCCTGCTCTATCTTCCGCCCTACAGTCCAGACTTCAACCCGATTGAAATGGCCTTCTCCAAACTGAAAGCGCTGTTGCGGGCCGCCGCAGCGCGCACCATGCCCGATCTCTGGCAAGCAATCGCCAACGCTCTCAAACGCTTCTCACCCGAGGAATGTCAAAATTATCTCGTCGCGGCTGGTTACGACGCAACGTGATCGGAAAACGCTCTAGCCTGCTCTATCTTCCGCCCTACAGTCCAGACTTCAACCCGATTGAAATGGCCTTCTCCAAACTGAAAGCGCTGTTGCGGGCCGCCGCAGCGCGCACCATGCCCGATCTCTGGCAAGCAATCGCCAACGCTCTCAAACGCTTCTCACCCGAGGAATGTCAAAATTATCTCGTCGCGGCTGGTTACGACGCAACGTGATCGGAAAACGCTCTAAGTCACCTACTTGCTGCACAACACATGGTCGCTCACACAACTTGTGCTCGTGTCCACACCAGGTCCGCAATTGGCTGGGTATCGTGATGGGTAGGATTACTCCCGCCCGGCTCGCCGAAAAACGATATCTATTCTCCGTCTGAATTGGCTGGCCAAGCGAGGCCATTAGCAAATCAGCAAGCAGGTCGGCGCAGGCTTCCCGGAGGGACGGGACCGACGGGGATAGCAGAGTACGGTCACGTTTCGGGAGGAGCTGGCGCGCGGCCCTGGCGCCGGCTCTTCTTCCAAACGTTTGTGTGAGCCAAGCAACAGTCGTTTGGCGCAAGTCCTGCTAGGCCTATTGATACTGGGAATTCAGGGCCCAGCGCTGGAAATAACAGGGCGCCGCCGGGACAAACCATTTCGGGCCCGGCGGCGTACTTTTTACAAGTTGCATCGAAGGCCCAGCGTCACGCGGCATGCCATCCGCTGAATATCCGCGAGGAGCAAGGAGACGATGGGATCGGCGTAGCTTCCGCCGATATCATTGATGCTCTGATGAGATGAAGGTCTGATCATCCTCCGGTCTTGGATCGTTAGGCTGGCTGCGTTCATCGTCGCCAACCGTAGCCTTGGTTTCGATCTGCTCCAGGCTGTCGCTCGCGGAAACTGCCCGATCATCATCGAAGCGAGCCAATGACGCTTCGATGAGGTCGATCTCCTCGCGAAGAATGTCGCTCAAGACCGATGGCTGGAAACCGGGAACGCTCTTGGTCTGAAGGTCGTCAAACAGCCGCTTGCGATGGTCTCTGATCTCTTCCAGCGCTCGGCGATCCTTCAACGACACGTAGCCAGCGATGATTTGCTCTATGGCGTTCATCGGAAAACCCAAACTAAAATGATTAACGTAATACAATCGTTCCATTAAAGCGGCCAAGGTGCTTACTGACAAGGCCCTGTCCTCAATTGTAGGTCGCTAGCGCTAATCGGCGGCCCGACGTAACGCTGATGATGGTCAATTTGGGACACACCTCTTGGCACAAAGTGCATAGTAGGCAAGCGCTCGTATTTTCCGCCGCCCCTCATCTACGTCGCACAGTGCGGGTGAACCACGATGAAACGACCAAAACGCTTGATCTAAGGAAAGCACGTCGAGAGAATACTGCACCGGGGCGGGCGCGCGCATCATTGGGACCTTGAGGAATGATCGACGACAGAAATGGCGAAGCGGCGACCGAGTACAGTCCTGCCTTCGTCATCTTGGTGGATGGCTACATTACCCAAGGTAACCTAGCGGCGCTTCAAGGCCTCCGGTCCATCTACACCGCGGCTACACGCAGACCGCTTGTTTCCAGCCGAGAGGACAACCTCAGCCTCATTGCAATCTTCAAAGCGCGCCTCGAGCTCCTGGATGAGGCCATCACCATGGTCAGTCTCGACGCGATCAAGCGACGTCTCATAAAAGAGCGATTGTGAGATGCACATTGCAACAACTGAGCTGCTGCCGGTTTGATGGACACCCGCTTAAGCTAATCCCACCTTGCGCTCGAACTCAACCGGGCTGAGATAGCCGATGGTCGAGTGCCTGCGGGTCGTGTTGTAAAATCGTTCGATGTAGTCGAACACATCGGCGCGTGCCTCATCTCTGGTTTGATAAATCTTGTTGGCCGTACGCTCGGTCTTGAGCGAGGAGAAGAAGCTCTCCATCGCCGCGTTGTCCCAGACGTTGCCGGAGCGGCTCATGCTGCAAACGATGCCGTGGTCGGCCATCAGGCGCTGGAACTGCTCGCTGGTGTACTGGCTGCCCTGGTCGGAGTGATGCAACAGCGCATCCGGCTTGCCGCGCCGCCAGACGGCCATCAACAATGCGTCCGTCACGAGCTGTGCCGTCATGGCGGCACTCATCGACCAGCCCACCACGCGGCGTGAGAACAGGTCGATCACCGCTGCGACATAGAGCCAGCCTTCGGCCGTCCAGAGATAGGTGAAGTCGGCGATCCACTTCTGGTTCGGCCGCTCGGCGGCGAACTGCCGGTCAAGGAGGTTCGCCGGTACGGTCTCGAGCTGTCGATCGCCGCTGTCCTTCGGTAAGCGCCGACGTCGCGGCCGCGCCCGCAAGCCTTGCAGGCGCATCAGCCGCTCAATCCGGTGCAGGCCGCAATCCGCCCCGTCGGCGAGCAGGTCACGCCACACCCGGCGTGCGCCATAGGTGCGGTCGCTGGCGGCGAAGCTGGCCTTGACCTTGCCGCCGAGCTCCTCGTCGCTGCGGGATCTGGCGCTGGGAGAGCGGTTCAGCCAGGCATGGAAGCCCGACCGCGACACTCCCAGCGCATCGCATAGCCATGCCACCGGCCAGATCGTCCGGTGCTTCGCGACGAAGGCGAACTTCATGTCGCTTCCTTCGCGAAGTAGGCTGCGGCCTTTTTTAGGACATCCCGCTCGGCCTTCAGCTTGGCGACCTCACGGCGCAGCCGCTCGATCTCCTGCTGCTCCGGCTTCATCTGCCCGTGGCCGGGAAAGGCTTGCGCCGGGTCGGAGCCCAACTCCTTCACCCATTTGCGGAGAACATTCTCATGAACATCCAGGTCACGGCCAGCTTGCGCCACCGACACCCCACGTTCCCGCACCAGCTTGACCGCCTCGACCTTGAACTCGCGGCTGAACTTCCGTCTTTTCATCGCCACCTCCGGCTTCATGAAACACCTAATCTCGGTGTCCATCAAACCGGCAGCAGCTCAAACAGCTGTTCAGACGACTACGTTCGATCGCGCTCCAACTCGGCAACCAACTCAAATTTCGAGCGCAGCTCTCTGCAGATGCGCTCGAGCCGATAATGTAATTCATAGAGATCCTGCGGCGCGGCGACCACAGTTGTCCGAAACCCGAGCCGCTTGTCCTCGCTGATTTGAAAGAAGGCGGTCAATCCAAACTGTTCCAGGATCAATTCGTGAAGCTGGTCTTTGGTGATCTTTTGCTTTTGTAATGACATTGAAAAAAGCCGATCTCTAAAATTCCTTCCTTTTGCTTTTTGCGCAGCACTCCTGCAAGCGCTTTGTAGCATCACCCGTATTGCCCGGGCCTACAGCCACCCTTCAGGTGTAATCATCTGGTGGCGTTGCGAACGACCAAGATCTCGGCCGCAAATCCACCACCCACCTGGCGGGTTGGAGAACAATAGCCTCACTCTCTTGGTGGCTCCGAATGTATGTCGCGTTTCGCGCTCTGGAGTTCGGCTAGCAAGTCCCTGATGTTGTCCAACGTAAGCGGATCGGAGATGCGCCCGGCAAGCTCCGTGAGGTGCCCGATTTTCTTATCCAACTCTGCGCATCGCGCGCACATGGGGCGATTGCTCCTGCGTTCGAAGCAAGTAAAACCGGTTGCGCTCTTTTCCTCAAGGACCGCCGACGAGCTGCCTCCCAAAGAATATGGTTATTCCGTATAGGCCCCGGCCTGGAAATGCTCTAAATATCACCTGGAGAGAACGGCATTTAGGTGGGGAATATGTCCTGTGACCCGATGGCCGCCGCTATTGATTGGCTGGATGCTTACCGCTCGCGCGACCTCGATACTCTTATGGCATTGTTTGGGGACGAAGCGATCCTCGAATGCACTTGTTGTGTTTCCGAGACGGTAGTCGGGAAAGAGCCGTTGAGGGCGTTTTGGCCTGAACGGTTCAAAGACTGTGGCGCTTCGATCGAGGTGCACGACTTGGTGCCCGAAAGCGACGGGGCTTCAATTTCGTATATCGCTCGCGACGAGCTGCTGATGGCCACCTTGAAGCTCGCCCCCGATGGCAAGATAGCTTTCATGCGGTGGGGCCGTCCGCCCATGCCATCAGAAAAGCCGTTGGATACACCGATCGACAAGGAGTTTCCATTTTTTGTATTGGAGCGGATCGACGGAATTTATCGAGACCTGCTTAGCCCGTTTGGCTCGCTGAATGAAGCGCTCTCCAACGTGAAGAACTCACCACCTGGCGAATACGCAATCTTGCATCTGGGCGAGATCGTTTGGCCGCAAAGGTAGTGTGTCAGTTCGTTTCTGCGTTACCGCCTTCCCGACATTGGCGGCCGCGCTGCGTTGCAGTTCGCGCTAGAAAAGCCTCACCGGCTCTTCTTGATTTGTCTGAACGAAGCAACAGTTGATGGGCGTGGTCCTTGCCGCGCTATCGGCACCGGGAATTCACGGCCCAGCGCTGGACGTTTGAAAACAGGAAGGCCGCCTCGACGGGCGGCCTTCTTTCGTAGGTCTGACAAGTTCAAGCGATCACGGCGTCGGTCCTCAGCTGAACTTGAACATGCTCGCGTCCAGCTGTCCCGGCGCGACGCCGATCAGCCAAACCGCGCTGCCCGCGGCGTCGGTGATGATCGTGGTGTTGATCCCGGCAACGTAGGTCTCGTGGGCCTGGACATCGGCGAATGAATGCAGCGACGTGCCCGCGAAGCGCACGAAGTCATTCACTCCGCCTGTATTGAAGTCCTGGATGACCATGATCTCCTGGCTGGCGTCGCTGATGTTGAAGGTATCCGCGCCAGCGCCCCCCCAGGCATAGTCGACGCCGCCGCCGCCAGTGATGTTGTCGGCCCCGGTGCCCATCAGGAACACGTCGACGCCGCTGCCGCCGGTCACCGTATCGCCGCCGTTGGAGCCGTAGACATAGTTCTGGCCAGAACCGCCGTAGATGACATTGCCGTCGGTCTCGCCCGACGAGATGAAGATGTTCAGGCCTGAGCCACCGAACATCGTGTCGACGCCGGTGCCGCCGTAGAAGTAGTTGGTGCCTTGCCCACCATAGAGGTAGTCGGCACCTGCTTCGCCGTACATCACGTTGACATCGCTCGCGGCAGTCCCTCCCGAACCGATCAAGGTGTCGGTGCCGGCACCGCCGAACAGATAGTTGAAGCCGGAACCGCCATACTCCACATCATTGCCGTCCTCACCCAGCAGAACGTCGAGACCGGCGCCGCCGATCAGAACGTCATTGCCGGCTCCCGCATAGATGTAGTCGTTGCCGTCGCCGGCATCGCCATAGTCGTCGCCGTTGCCGAGAACGAGGATGTCAGCTCCAGCACCTCCGTAGGCGGTATCATTACCGTCGTTGCCGTAGAGGGAATTGTTGCCGGCATTGCCTGTCAAAACATTGTTCAATGCGTTGCCGCTGCCGGTGAGGTTGCCGGATCCATCGAGGATCAGATTCTCGACGTTTGCGGCCAGGCTGTAGGTGACGGTGGTGTGAACGGTGTCGGTGCCCTCGCCGCTGTTCTCGGTCACCACATCGCCGGCATTGTCGACGAAGTAGGTGTCGTTGCCGAGCCCGCCGGCCATCGTGTCGGCGCCAATTCCGCCGTCCAGCGTGTTGTTGCCGGAATTGCCGGTGATAACATTTGCGAGCGCGTTGCCGGTGCCGGCGAGATTGCCGGTGCCGTCGAGGATCAGGTTCTCGACGTTGGCGGTCAGGGTGTAGTTGATGGTGCTGTGAACGGTGTCGGTGCCCTCGCCGCTGTTCTCGGTCACCACATCGCCGGCATTGTCGACGAAATAGGTGTCGTTGCCGAGCCCGCCCACCATGGTGTCGGCGCCAATTCCGCCGTCCAGCGTGTTGTTGCCGGAATTGCCGGTCAGGACGTTGTTCAGCGCGTTGCCGGTGCCGGCGAGATTACCGGTGCCGTCCAGGATCAGGTTCTCGACGTTGGCGGTCAGCGCATAGTTGATGGTCGAGTGAACGGTGTCGGTGCCCTCGCCGGGATTCTCGGTCACCACATCGCCGGCATTGTCGACGTAGTAGGTGTCGTTACCGAGCCCGCCGATCATCGTGTCGGCACCAGCCCCGCCATCCAGCGTGTCGTCGCCACCCCCGCCGTTCAGCGTGTTGCTGCCGGAATTGCCGGTAATGGTATTTGCGAGCGCGTTGCCGGTGCCGGCGAGATTGCCGGTGCCGTCGAGGATCAGGTTCTCGACATTGGCGGTCAGGGTGTAGTCGATGGTCGAGTGAACGGTGTCGGTGCCCTCGCCGGGGTTCTCGGTCACCACATCGCCGACATTGTCGACGTAGTAGGTGTCGTTGCCGAGCCCGCCGGCCATCGTGTCGGCGCCAGCCCCGCCATCCAGCGTGTTGTTGCCGGAATTGCCGGTAATGGTATTTGCGAGCGCGTTGCCGGTGCCGGCGAGATTGCCGGTGCCGTCGAGGATCAGGTTCTCGACATTGGCGGTCAGGGTGTAGTCGATGGTCGAGTGAACGGTGTCGGTGCCCTCGCCGGGGTTTTCGGTCACCACATCGCCGGCATTGTCGACGAAATAGGTGTCGTTGCCGAGCCCGCCGGCCATGGTGTCGGCGCCGATTCCGCCGTCCAGCACATTGTTGCCCGCCCCGCCAGTGATGACATTTGCGAGCGCGTTGCCGGTGCCAGAAACATTCGCAGAGGTCTCGATCGTGAGGTTCTCGACGTTGGCAGCGAGCGTGTAGTTGAAGTTGCCTGTGACAACCGCAGTGTCGGTACCCTCTCCCAGGTTCTCGGTAATGACATCGCCGGGGTCATTGAGAATATAGATGTCATTGCCCGCACCGCCGACGAGCGAGTCCGCCCCGCCTGCGCCGTCCAGCAGGTTGTCCCCGGCATCACCGATCAAGGTATCGTTGAAGTCTGACCCTCTCAGCCCCTCAATCGAGATGTACGTGTCTCCGGCCGCCTCGCCCGTGTTCAAGGCAGGATTTGCGAGGCTCACAAGCAGGCCAGCGCTGGCGGTGATATATTCGGCAATGTCATTGCCGGCTCCACCGTCCAACGCGTCCGCGCCGAGACCGCCGCGCAGATTGTTATTTCCTGCATCGCCCGTCAGCGTGTCGTCGAAGTCCGAGCCGATGATGCCCTCGATCGAGGTATAGCTATCACCAGCAGCATCGCCGGTGTTGCTGGCCGGATTTGCGAGACTTGCAACGACTGCCGTCGCAGCGTTGCCGTAGTCTGCGTAGTCAGTGCCTCCGCCGCCATCGAGCGAGTCGGCACCGGCACCGCCGCGCAAGTTATTGCTGTTTGCGTCGCCGATCAGGGTATCGTCAAAGGCACTTCCCTGGATGGCTTCAATCGATGTGAACGTATCTCCGGCAGCTTCACCGGTGTTCTGTGTCGGGTCAGCGAGATCGACGACGAGGCCGGCTACCGAATTGGCGTAATCGGCATAGTCGAAGCCTGCTCCGCCATCGAGGGAGTCGGCGCCAAGGCCGCCGCGCAGGAAATTGCTGTTGGCATCGCCGATCAGCGTGTCGTCGAACGCCGACCCACTGATGTTGCTGATGTCGAAATATGTGTCGCCGGCCGCTTCCCCGGTGTTCTGTGTTGGGTCTGCGAGATCGACCGTAAGCCCGGCGGCCGAATTCGCGTAGTCGGCGTAGTCGCGGCCTAAATCACCGCGGATCGAGTCAGCTCCCAGTCCGCCCTGCAGGAAAGAGCCGGTTCCGTTGCCTTCAAGAGTGTCGTTGAAGTTGCTGCCGATCAGCCCTTCGATCGATGTGTAGGTGTCCCCCGCCGCAAAGCCCGTGTTATTGCCCGGATTCAGCAGGCTTGCCACAACCCCGGTGCCGGAGTCGCTGTAGGATGCGAAGTCAAATCCGTTGCCGCCGTCAAGGGAGTCGGCGCCATCGCCGCCGATCAGCGTGTCATTGCCGTCGAGCCCCGACAGCGTGTCGTCTGTGTTCGAACCGTTGGGTGTTCCGATCAGGGTGTCTGGACCTGACGTGCCTGTGAATGTTGCCATGGTGAAATTCTCTTCCCGTCATCAATGGTGGCTGTGCAATGCGCATAGTCGGCAGAACTCAGAAATCGGCAGAAGAACCTGCGTGCTAATCACCGAACCAGAATGAACCGCTCGAGAGCCCAGGAATGCGAACACCGTACAGCAGCGAAAAGCTGCTGGGCTCAGGTAGGGGGTCGAGCTGATCGGGTGACGGAAATCCAATCGAGGCCGTTCAGGCGGATTGGACCGGCAATGAAAAATCTCCCCACTCAATATGCAGTGATTGATTGAACAATGAAAAAGACAATTTAGGCGGGAGATTTAGAGGTAGTCCCCGGCCAAAGGCTTGACATTAAGTACGAGACGATGGTGCGGAACTCGCCCAGTGCGGCAATATGTCAGTGGCGCAGATTGCGTGTCTCGGGAACCTGGAACCTAAGGAACCTGCATCACAGAATTCGCTCGTGCTGCTGCGCGCGGCTCGTCGGGGCGGTTGATGCCGTCTCGCGCCCAAGCGTCGGCCGGATCAGGCTGGCAATCGATGGCGGCCGGCGTTACGCCATCATCTTCCCTGTTCCCGTCTGTCTTGAGTGTGAGCTGCTTGATCGGAAGAAGCTGAATTGAGGCCGCCTCTGCCCCGTCAGCTGTTCTGCAAATTGAAGCGGATAGCCATATCCGCTGCCGCGAAGACTTGAACCTCTCAAGACTTGAACGTCTCAAGACCCGAACGTCTCGATCCCGTTAGCTCGGTCCGAAAATCATATAGAGCAGCATCACGCCCACAATGGCAGTCCAGCCGATCGATGCGACAAGGGTCCACACCTGCAGGGGCATCGGACAATCTCTTTGCAATCAATGAAGCAATACGAAATGAAGCAATACGAAGAGGCCGCTGGCGCTGGACAGCGGCCTCCTGAACCTGACCTAAAATGAACGCCTTGGAAGTAAAAATATTCGCCTCAGGTCCGCCATTATTAGATCGGGAAATTGCCACACAGTGAAGTCCGAAAAGCTCCACGGCCCAACGGAACTCTTGTGGCGTTGCGGGCGCGACACACCTTCTGCGGCCTGACTTCAGGCGTCGGCCAGCGGAAGCTCGCCCTGACCGCCCGTCCAGTCGATGATGTCGACCTGGAGCCCTCGCCTTAGCATCTCGGCCTCAAGACTGCCGGCATGCCGTTTCCACTCGGGCGTCGAGCGGACCCGGAATTTTGGCTCTTCGCCGTAGGCCTCGAACTCATCGTCGGCCGCGAGCGCGCCGCGGACGGCTTCATACATCATCTTCAAGCTGGCGTCGGTGAAGGCGCCGTAGTCCATCGGTCGTCTCCTGTAACGCGGTTAGACGCAAAAAGCCGCCACGCTGCTACGCGTGGCGGCCTTCCGCAAGCGGCCCATCCAGACGGCCTAGAACGAACCTTGTGTGAGTCGGGTTAATGAAAGCTTGCCGGTGCAGCGGCGACGTCGGTCTCGCTACGAAGCCTTGCCGACCGTATCCGCCATCCTTGCGCCGCGCACCCCGAGCGGCTTCCCGCGGCCCACGGTCGAATCGATGGTAGTCTGATGCTCGATTTCTGAATTCAATTCTGCCCCACATAGCACGATGATGGCGGACATCCACATCCAGGTCATCAGGCCAATGGCCGCGCCAAGCGAGCCGTAGGTCGCGTTGTAATCGCCGAAATTCGCAAGGTACCAAGACAGCAGCGCCGAACCGATCAGCCACAGCACGGCCGCGGCAACGGCACCAACGCTCAGCCATTGCCAGCGCGGCGTGCTCCGGCTGGGGCCGTAGCGATAGAGCACCGCCAGCGCGACGAGGAGCAGGAGGACCAGGACGGGCCACCGCCCGAGCCGGATGATGAGTTCGGCCCGTGTGCCCAGTCCGACCTGCTGGAGCAGAAGCGGCACGACCACCACGGCCCCTACCATCAACATGACCGAAATGAGGGCTGCGATTGTGAAAGAGAGGGACATCAGGTTGAGTTTGACGAAGCCGCGCTTTTCCTTCTCCTCATAGACAACGTTGAGCGCATCGAAGACCGCCTTCATTCCAGCGTTGGCGCTCCAGATCGCGATCAGCAGACCGAAGGCAAAGGTAAGGCCGAGCGTCGAAGACCCCTTCGCGAGCACGCGGGCGACTTGGTCTTGGACGATGGCAAATGAACCTTCCGGCAGCATCAGCGCCAGGCTTTGCAGATTGGATGAGATCGTGGACGGATCGGCGAACAGGCCGTAACTCGAGACCAGCGCCGTGATGGCCGGAAAGATCGCGAGCAGCCCGTAGAACACGACGCCGGCGGCGGTCGCCAGCAGCCGGTCCTCGTCGATCTGCTGATAGGTACGCAGCAGAATGTCCTTCCAGCCGGCGGCCGGAATCTGAAGCGGCGTGTGAGCCAGCCGTCCACGCTCTTGCGCTTCGGCGAGCACGGGCTCCGCACGCCGCCCTGGGACGCACGGCGTCTCCGATCGTGACACGTGGCGATAGATCGCCAAGGTCGCCAGCGCGGCTGCGCCAGCGAGCATCAGGTCGTTCGGCCAATTCGAGCGGGGGGCCATCGCTAGTCCTGAATGGCGTCGCGCGGACGATTGAAGCGCATGAAGCCGCATGCCAGCGCGTAGCCGGTCACGAGATGCCCGATCCATTGTCGCAAGTCCGCGAGGTAAGATCGGGCGACTGGCTGAGTGACGGTCGGGCGTTGGCGCGCATGGCGATGTCCACTGCAAGTCGGCATCAGACAACCCGGCAGGGTGATCGACGTTCCTTACCCCGCTGCGCGTGACGGCTCCGGCCGCGTGGCGCCTGCGTCGGTGAGCATTGTGGTGACGAGGTCCAAGAGCCGATGCTTCACGGGGTCCGCATCGGCCGGCTCTGCCTTTGCACTGACCGTCAGTTCGACGATCGGATGCACGGCATCGGAGATGTCGGCCACTTTCGAGACGTGCACTTCGAGCGCGGGTCGCGCCTCGATCCGCTGGTCCTCGCGCAAATGCTTCAGAATCTGCTCGCCGATGCACTCGATCGGTCTGCCCGCACGGACCGGGAAGGACACCTTCACTTCACCGACGTTGGGATAGGTGCTGTGATTGATGATGGCGCTACTCCATACCGAGCCGTTGCGCAGCAGGATCGGGACGCCAGGGAAAGTTGCATTCGCGGTAGCGTGTGGCCGGCGAGCGGACCTAGGGCTTACCGGGCTTGAGGGAGCGTCGCGCGTGGCGGAGAGGAACTCGGGAATGGCCGCGCCACCATGAGCGTCGCGCGCTCATCGGTTTCCAATGCGATCTTCTGGGCAAGCATCACGTCGCCCGCCACCAGCGAACCGACAGGCCGGAAGCACCAGCCGAGGACAACGCGGTCGCGGCCGTCCATCTCATAGACATTGGTCGACGTGCCGTAGCAAATCCGATAACGCTTGCCGGACTCCGAGCCGATGACGTCGAAGCGGTTGTGCTTTTCAAATTGCGATCGCTGCTCCGGCGAGAGCCATGCGGACATCAGCGCCAGCCCGCGCGCCTCCTTTCGTTCATAAGCCTGCCAGCGCTCCCGGATCGCGACCAGCGTCGCACGCAGCGTGCCGGCGGCGTGCTGAAGCGCGGACGGCAGAGACACGGCGCGCAGACGGGCCATCATGGCGTCAGCCGCCCACCAGCCTGGGATAGAACAATGTTTCCTCGGCGGTTGGATCGAGCGCGCGGACGAGCGCCGCTTCGCCGGAAGATCTTCGCACTGCGGCGGTGTAGCCGTCCGATGTCAGCTCGGCGAAGCGTGCATTCGCCCAGGCCAGTTGTTCGCCGTCCTCGGGATCGAAAGATTGCCTTGTGTCACCGGTGTGGTCCATGACCAAGATCGTTGCCATCATCGTCTCCCATCGTAGCACATTCGCCCTTGCATCAGACCACCGGCACAGGGGTCGTTGGCCTGCCGCCCATCCACTCTGGCAGCGTCGCGCCGTCGCGATGCCGGCCGCCTGCACAGGCTGCGGCCCAGGCTGCGACCGCGCCGAACAACAGCGCCGCCGCCGCCGAAAATGCGAGGATCACCGAGCCACGCCGCGATCGCTGAATGGCGGTTTTGGCATCACCGATGACACTGTCGACGCGCTTCTCGGCCTCGGCAGCAGGCAAACCTGTCGCGGCCGCGACCTGCTGGACAAGATAGCTGCGATCTTCGCTGCTAACGCCGCTGTGGCCGGAGTTAGTCAGCAGGATGCGGCCCGCCTCGGCCCGCTCATAACCGATGTCGAGATTGGCCGGACGCCGCACCGACCGATACAGGCGATCGAGCTCGGCGCTCAGCAACTGCTCCCCAGCCGTCGCAGCAGGCCGGCTCTGGAGCACCGGGCGAGCGGTCGACAAGCCAACCAGCGCAATGATTGTCCCGCCCAGGACAACGGCGAGCGCCCAGGTGGTCAGCCCATGAAGTCCGTCGTTGCTTTCGATCACGTCGGCCGGCGTCAAACCGATCACACGTTGCGTGCGACCGGCGATGTAGCCGGCTAAGCCAAAGCTCACCAGGGCCTGAAGAATCAGGAACAGCCCGGATAGCAGCGCGAGCGCGGCCGATGCATCGCGCCACGACGGCGAGCTCGAACTCACGCCCAGTCCGACTGCTGCGCCGAAGCTGATCAGGATCAGCGACAAGGCCGAAGCGGCGAGCGCGCCCGCGAAAACCGGACTCCATTGCAGCCGCAAGCCGCCCTTATTGTCGACGACGTCAGCAACGCTTCGATCAGTGTCCATGATGCGTCTACCGCAATCCAAAGAACGACAATACCGCAAGAATGACCACGATCAGTCCGACCAGATAAATCAACTGGTTCATGCAAGCCTCCTCCGCTCAATTCCGACCGGACAATCTGGCCGAGAAGCCAAAGTTCCTAGCTGTATGAGCGGGCACGTGCCTTGCGGCCCACAAAGAGGGCCCCGCCGAAGCGGGGCCCTCTTTGTGTTACCGTAAGATGTGCTCAGGACTTGCTAGTCGCCCCAGTCATGACCGCGGATCACGAAGCCGCGGTCGCGGTAGCTTGCCTCAAAGACCGCATTCTCGCGCATGTTGAGCGCATTCAAGGAGCACACGATCCGTCGCACCAATGTGCCGGATCATCCGATTGTCGGCCTCATTCCGCGCGACTGGCGAATTCAGACCGAAGGCCGGCTGTTTGGAACTGATCTCTATGCGACCGCGCGGAAGTAGGACCGCAACGACTGTCGCCCCGACACCAGGATCATCCGCACGGCCCTCGGGCCATGCCGGTGCCTCCCCTCGTCACAGCCTCAGGCATCGAAACAATTGCGCGAGCGCGGTGTTGGCAGATTGTGCGCGCCGTTCGAGGACCTCGGCCGCGGTGGCGTAGTTGCGCGCCAGGATCTGGAGCGCGCGACGCGCGTCCGGCAGCGTGGATTGCTTCGCCATCTCCAGGCACTGATGCTCGAAGTATCGAAGCTCCTCAAGTTCGGTCATTGCGATTCGTCCGATTAGGTTCCGCATTGTCGAACTCACTGCGCCCGCGACCTAGTGAAAGTTTGGCAAGATTGTTGCGGGGGCCGGACTAGCTGGTCCGAGTGTTTCTGGATGCATGATTTGATAATCACCGCTCCGTGACCGGCGCGGGAGTGAGCTGCGCGGATCGGCAAGCGCGTTCGATCGTTTCAGACTGCCGGAGTCTTGCTTTGCAGGCATCGTTGCGAGAGATTTCGCTGGAGCGAGCCGCGGCCGGCGCGGCATTGATTTGGCGTTGTTGAAGCAGATGAAGAAGCGCGATTGGGCCTTCGTGGCCGCCTGTGTGGCAGGTGCCGTGCTGTTCGGTGTCTGGAGCTTCCAGATGGGTCTCGCATTTCATCGATCCCGGCAGGGCGCGACCGATCTCTCCAGTTCGCACCGGCGTAGCCAGAACGGCGCCTCCGCGCGCAGCCCGGCCCGGCTGCCGGCCGACGACGGCGATGAGCAGGCCGGGCAGCCGCGCTAGCGGAGCACTTGCGGCCTTCACCGCACATCGCCCCGGATTAGGCCCAGGCAAGACCGGGTATGACAGCGGCGTCCTCCTCGTCGGTGTTCGCGCGCGTGGACCGCTTGCGACGGCCGGTGTCGCTTGCGCGACGGTGACGGATATCGAGCCTGCGCAGCGCCGTCGGCACACGCCGCAGCATCCAGTTGATAGAATCGATCGCCTGGCGGACCACGGCCAGCACGGTCGCCGCGCGCGTGAAGAAGCCGATCAGGAAGATCATCGAGAAAATGTCGATATAGGCCAGCACATCGCCAACCAGCATCAACTCGGGAGGAAGCGGAATCCGATGCCAATAGGCGCCGATCAAGATGACGACCGGGATCAGCGCAATCAGCTTGCGCAGCGTCAGCCGGTCGAGCAAGGCAGCAAGTTCCACGACCAGAACCTGCCAGAGCCAATCGCCAAACGCGGCCGGCCTGTCAATCGTCCAAGTTTGCCAGATTCGTTTCCACATTGCGGCGTCAGCCGTCTCTCGGGTGCAAGACTCGGGTGCAAGACCGGCACGCTACGATTTCGACGAGGCCCCGCCTGCGTCGCCCTCGACCGCCGCGCCTTCCACATCGGTCGAACCGGCCGATGGAAAGATGCGCTCGTAGTTCGCCCGGGCCTCGCGGATCAGACGCGCGCGCTCCCGTTCAGACTTCGAGATAAACCTGATGATCTCGCCCATTTGCTCTCCAAGAGGGTCTGCCCTCCAAGGGGGTAACTGTCTGACTATTGGCAATGCAATCATCGTGCCTGATGGTCGCATGGCCGACGGCCGCTCAGCGGATCGCCCGCGGCGTTATCCGCTGCTGGCTGAACGCAACGCGGGGATTGATGCCGCAATAGGCATCGCGGCCTGACGCGGACGCCTGGCACTGCTGGTAGGTCTGGTACCCGCAATAGCCGGGATACCCCTCCTGCTTGCCCTGGATGCACCAGGGATAATCATAGGAATCGGCGACCGCCGGCGATGCGGAGCCGACAATCCAGCTCGTTCCGAGCGCCGCAAACGCCAGAATTGCCCAATTCGTCCTGCGCATGATCCTGCTTCCTTCCTCAATCGGCACCCAGCTACTGATGTAGGTACGCCGGCGAGATGTGCGAGGTTTCCGGTCGCCGCCTCAAGAAGCTGTGAGCGAGAGTTGTAAGGAAGGTTCAAGGCCCTTTTCAGCATGAACAGGCCGGCTGATGCCGGATGGCCATGAGAACAAGCCTAAGAGCTTCCTCGGCCAGGCCAAGTCAGAGGAGTTGTTCGCCAAGGAGGCCTACGCGTTGAAGAACCAGCTGGAGTTCTTCGCGGTGACCGCGAGCGTCTTCCTTGCCAGCAAGGATTCCGGGCACGAGCCCTACACGCCCGCCACGCTCGAGGAAAAGATGCCGGACGACTAGAAGTATCTCGTCGACCTGCTCGGCGCCGATCCCGAAGAAACCCGCATCACGCCGGTCGCCTCCGCGAACTGAGTTCAGGACCCCACAAAAAACACGAGGCCCGGTGTGCCTAGGAGCCCGGGCCTCGTGTCTGATGTCCCCCGCCTCACGTGGCGGATCAGAGGTCTGCGTGTACGTCAGGTCACAGGCGCGATCCATCCCGGATGACTACGGTGTTGGCCGCGCGGCGCGACCTTACTTGCTGTAGCTATAGAACCCCTGCCCGGTCTTGCGGCCGAGATGGCCTGCATCGACCATCTCCTTCAGCAGCGGCGCCGGCCGGTACTTGGGGTCGTTGAAGCCGGTGTAGAACACCTCCATCACCGACAGCATGGTGTCGAGCCCGATCAGGTCGGCAAGCGCGAGCGGGCCGATCGGATGGTTGCAGCCGAGCTTCATCCCGGCATCGATCTCCTCGGCCGTCGCAATGCCTTCCTGCAGCGCGAAGATCGCCTCGTTGATCATCGGGCACAGGATGCGGTTGACCGCAAAGCCCGGGCTGTTCTTCGCCGTGATCGCGACCTTGCCGACGCGCTTGGCGAAGGCTTCGGCCTTGGCGACGGTGTCGTCGGAGGTCTGCAAGCCTCGGATCAATTCGAGCAGCGCCATCACCGGGACCGGATTGAAGAAGTGCATCCCGATGAAGCGATCAGGACGATCGGTGGAGGCCGCCAGGCGGGTGATCGAGATCGACGAGGTGTTGGTCGCAACCAGCGCGCTCGGCTTCAGCCCGGCGCAGAGATCCTTCAGGATCTTGATCTTCAGCTCCTCGTTCTCGGTCGCCGCTTCGATCACGAGGTCGCAGGCGGGAAGCTTCGACTTGTCGGTGGTCGCGTTGATGCGCCCGAGCGTCGCGTCGCGATCGGCCGCCGTCATCTTCTCCTTGGCGACCAGGCGATCGAGGCTGGTCCCGACCGTCTTCAGGCCGCGCTGCACCGCCGCGTCGGAGATATCCACCATGGTGACAGCAAGCCCCGCCGCCGCGCAGATCTGCGCGATGCCGTTGCCCATGGTTCCGGCGCCGATGATGCCAACCGTCTCGATCATTGTGTCAGTCCTTCCCATCGCTTGCGCCGCCGCGCGGCTGCATCGTCAAAAACGGCGGACCGAAAGTCCGCGGGTGGCGCATGCATAGCAGTCCGGTCGAGCGGCCGATACAGGGGGTACCGGTATTCTGGTGATGACTATTCCGGGCGCGGCGGGACCGGTCGCCGTGGCGGGACGGCCGTGCGCGACGGCACCTCGGTCCGTGACGGCTCGGCGGCGCGCGACGGCTCGAATACGCGATTGAGTCGCACGATCCACCAGGCCACCCGCCCGTAGCTGCGGCGCAGCGCCGGTACGATACCCTCATCAATATCTTGCTGCCGATCCATGGTCGCTATCGCTAGCGTACATCCTTGAAGGAACGGTGTGATGAGATCACGCGCTGGGTGGCCCGCCGGTAGGAATTTGGCAACCATTCCGTCCCGATTCTCGGCAAAGGCCCCGTGGGCCGGATGCTACAAAACCCGCAGCTGTGACGTTCAGCACCTTTCCACGCAGGGGTGTCGATTGCTAAATTGCCCCCATCGGACGTCTCGGAAACGCTGAGGGTACGGTGTTTCGATTATTTCGACGCTGGAAGACGAGCAAGCTGGCGCTGGCTTGCCCGAGTTGCAAGGAAATCGCGTCGCCTCAACTGTTCCGGCGCGGACGATATTTGCATGGCGACACACCGCTTCGCTGCGAGCGCTGTGGCACGGTATCGCTGACGACGCTTTGGCGCTTCGAGGGTTTGGCTCATGGCCCCGCGGCTGCTGGCTGCGAGGGATCTAGACCCGCCTTCTCGCCTCAACAGCGCGCGACCTGAGCCGGCGGACGCCGGTAGTCTCCCGGATTGCACATGGACGGGCTCGCGGCGCAGCATTGCCAAGTCGGCTGCGGCTCGCATTTTGTTGATCGAATTTTCGAGAGGAAGCCGCGACTTACAGGAATTGGACGACGAGGGCTACGCCCATGCTTGCCGAGAAATTCATTCTGTTGCTCGAGACGTTGCTTAACGGCCAGACCCATTCCGACGGAAGCCCGCGTGTGGTGAGCACGTCGCCCCACATCCCGGTCAAGCTTCCGCGCGGAAGCCAAGGCAACGCTCAAGGCAACGCTCCTCGCTAAGCCTGCTGGCAGCAGGCCAGGTCGCCACAGCGCGCCAGAATTCTCGATCGCCCGCGCGACGGCGCGGACTCCCTGTTGCGGTACGCGTGAGCAACGTTGCCGGCGGTTGACCGCAGCGATCCGCGGAGCTCGTTGGCACGGCGGGCGCCGCGCCCGTGAACCGGCTCATAGTTGGCCAAGGCTGAGCCGCGCTACACCGCGTCGGCAACAACGCGGTGTCGCCATGCAGAGCAAGACCGATTTCGTGAGTATCGTTGTGGCCGTCTGCGTTGCTGCCTACGCAGCGATCATGCTTGCCTATCTTGCTCAATACGATCTCGGCCTCTCCACCGCGCAGACGCGTCATCTCTCGGTGCTGGCAGCGCTCGTCCTCGCGCTGCCGATCGTGGTGGATTTCCTGCGCGCAGGATCCGGCAACACCAGCTGACGCGGATATCGGCACGCCTGCTCGTGCAGATCTCGCCGCCCCAAGCTCACCCGCGCAACATACCGTTAGGCGAAACGGCGCGAATCAGCGTTACTTTGCAACTGATCACTTCGTGGGATTTGGCGGCATGACCCAGCCCGACGTCTTGGATCAGAAGATTTTGGATCAGAAGATTCTGGATCGGAATATTCGCGAGCTGCAGGAATGGCTGCGCAAGGCCTGGCAGCAGCTTGCGGACCCCTCGCTCACCGCCTTCTCCCGCCGCGAATTGCGCAACCAGATGAAGCAGTGCAGTGTCGATTTGCGCACGCAGCTGCAGGCTGTCGAACGGGCGCCGAGACAGCCTGCATCGCCTGCCAGAAAGTTCGCCAAACCGGAGCTGCGGATACTCGCGTAGAGCTTGATACCGTGATGCGGGCATCCACGAACCGCGCCTCCGATCGCCACGACAGCCCGCGCGCCAAATTGCCGCGATCTCCTGCTGCATGCGCGCCATACGCACGCTCTGCTTGTGCAGGGACGTCCGACAGGGCACAGCAAAGCCGCGCCGGTATGCCTATATAGGGCGTCGTGCAGCGGCCGACGCCGCCCAAGCTCAGGGACTCCCGTGTTATATCTGGAACTCGCGATCGTGGCGGTCTTGATCGTCGTCAACGGTCTGTTGTCGATGTCGGAACTCGCCATCGTCTCCTCCCGTCCGGCGCGCCTGGCGGCGCTGGTCGAACGCGGCGTCAGCGGTTCGCGCCGTGCGCTTGCGCTGGCCTCCAATCCCGGAAAATTCCTCTCCACCGTGCAGATCGGCATCACGCTGATCGGCGTGCTGTCGGGCGCCTTCTCGGGCGCAACCCTCGGCCAGCGCCTCTCGCAATGGCTGTTCGAGCTCGGACTGCCGGCAAACGTCGCCGACGCCGCCGGTGTCGGCATCGTCGTCGGCGTGATCACCTATGCCTCGCTGATCGTCGGCGAACTGGTGCCGAAACAGATCGCGCTGCGCGATCCGGAGTCGATCGCGGTCAAGGCTGCGCCGGCGATGACGGTGATGGCAAAACTGTCGCTGCCGGTGGTGTGGCTGCTCGACCGCTCCGGCAAGGCGTTGCTCTGGCTGCTCGGCCATCGCGAGGATGCGCAGGACCGCGTCAGCGAGGACGAAATCAAGACGCTGGTGGTGGAAGCCGAGAACGCCGGCGTGCTCGAGCCCGGCGAAAAGGAGATGATCGCCGGCGTGATGCGGCTCGGCGATCTGCCGGTCGGCGCCGTGATGACGCCGCGCCACGAGGTCAGCCTGATCGACCTCGCCGCTCCCGCGCCCGAGATCCTCGCAACGCTGCAGAAGAGCAGCCACTCGCGCTGCGTGGTGTTCGACGGCAACCGCGATCATGCGCTCGGCATCGTGCAGGCCAAGGACGTGCTCGACGTCTACCTCGCCGGCCAGGCGCCCGACATCCGCGCGCTGACGCGCGATGCGCCGATCATCCCGGAAACGGTGGACGCCCGCGACGTGGTCGCGATCCTGCGCGACTCCGCGGTGCATATCGGCCTCGTGCATGACGAATACGGCACCTTCCAGGGCGTCGTCACCAGCGCCGATATCCTTGAGGCCATCGTCGGCGCCTTCCATACCGAGGAAGGTCCGGCCGAGCCCGCTTATGTCAGGCGCGACGACGGCTCCTATCTGATCTCGGGCTGGATGCCCGCGCTCGAATTCAGCGAACTGCTCGGCATCGCGCTGCCCTCTCCGCGCCCCTACCAGACCGCGGCCGGCTTCCTGCTGCATGAATTCGGCGCCATCCCCGATGTCGGCGCCAAAACCACGGCGCAGGGCTGGGAATTCGAGATCGTCGACCTCGACGGCCGGCGCATCGACAAGGTTCTGGTGAGCAAGCAGCCGGCGGCCTGAGATTGCCACCCGGCCGGCTTGTTGATAACGGGCAGGACAGCAAAACAGGCCGCCGCGGTGTGCTATCGGCATAGCGGCAGCCCGAATAGACCCAGAATAACCCCCACGGAATTCATCCCATGCGCATTACCCTTGTCGGTTCCCGCCATTTCGGCGTGACGACCCTGAACATGCTGCGCGAGCATCACGTCACGCTCGTCAGGGTGGTCGTCCATGACGGCGAGGACCGGCTGGCGGCAGCGGCCAGGGCGGCCGGCATCGAGGTCGTCGTTCAGGCCGACCCCAAGCTGGTCACAGCCGCCGAGATCGCCCCGGGCACCGATCTGATCGTGACCGCCCACAGCCACGCCCGCGTCAGCAAGGAGGCGCTTGCCGTGGCCAAGCTTGGCGGTGTCGGGTACCACCCATCGCTGCTGCCCCGCCACCGCGGCATCGCGGCGGTGGAGTGGACCATCAAGGAAGGCGATCCGATCGCCGGCGGCAGCATCTATCACCTCGCCGACCGCATGGACGCGGGCGCAATCGCGGCGCAGGACTGGGTGTTCGTCAAGAAAGGCGAGACCGCCCGCGAACTGTGGGAGCGCGCGCTGGCGCCGCTCGGTCTGCGTCTGCTCGCCGAGGTCATCGACTACGGCAAGGTCAACGGCTCGCTGCCGGCCAAGCCGCAGGATGAGCAGTTTGCAACCAAGGCGCCAAACCTAAGCGGTACCAAGCACTAAGGAAATAAGGTACCTAAATACCTCATTTCGTGAGTCGCGTAGGCATATTTCTCGTTCCTGATCCGGAACCAGATTCACCATGATGTGTTTGAGTTCACAGGAACATTCTGGGGCTTCCGCGACGCAGCAAATTTTGAACACATTGTGACAGGATAAGCCGCGTCATCACACGAAATTACAGGGATTTGATTCATGCGTTCGATCCGCATTCGCGACCTGATTTTGGTCACTTCGGTCGCTTCGGCTGCTGCCCTCACCGCTGCTCCCGTGTCCGCGCAGCAGCCCTATGACGGCCTCTGGAGCGTCACAGTCGTCACGAAGACCGGTAGCTGCGAGCCGTCGTCCAGTTCGACGGTGAATGTCGTCGAAGGAAAGATCTCGGCGCAGGGTGCGGCGATCTCCGGCACCGTGGGCAGCGGGGGACTTGTGCGAGTCTCGATCAATGGTGCATATGCGAACGGACAACTCAGTGGCAACTCCGGATCGGGGAAGTGGAATGGGGCATCAGCTGGCGTACCGTGCAGCGGCCGATGGGAAGCGTCCCGTCAGTAAGATCACCAGCCTATCAAGTTTCTTCGCCAGCGCGCGGCGGCCAGCATTTGCAGCCGCCGCGTTTTTCGTGACTGCATTGGCCAGCACCGCAGGCCATGCGCAGTCCAGCCCGTTCGCCGGCATGGCTGGCACCTGGTCGGGCGGCGGCTCGGTCACGCTCGACGACGGCTCCAGCGAGCGGATTCGCTGCCGCGCGACCTATCGTGTCGGCGGCCCGAACATGACCATGAGCCTGACCTGCGCCAGCGACGCCTACAAGTTCAACCTGGCTGCCGACGTGCAGGCTGAAGGCAGCGCCGTCAGAGGCTCGTGGAGCGAGACCAGCCGCAATGTCAGCGGCGACCTGCGAGGTCGCGGCGGCGGCGGCAACTTCCAGGTCGTTGCCAGCGCTCCCGGCTTCAACGCCGACATCTCGATGCGCACCTCCGGCAACAAGCAGTCCGTCACCATCCGGGCCGACAGCCAGTTCCGCGGCGCCAACATCACGCTGTCGAAGTAATCGATCGCTCCGCCGACGAGATAAAGCCCTCGGGTCATCCCCGAGGGCTTTTTGCTGGCCGCGCAACAATGACGTCGCACGCGTCTCGGCGTTGCTAGAGCTTCGGTTCTGATTGGATCAGAACCGAAGCTCTAGATTCTTTTTTTGACGCGTTTTCTTCACGCGAACCGGCGTCCACTTCGCTCGAAAACGCTCTATGCGGCCGGCACGAACGCCGTGACCTCGATCTCGACCTTGGCGCGCTGATCGACCAGCCCGTCGATATAGAGCAGCGTGGACGGCGGGAAATTGCGCCCGAGCGTCTCCTTCCACGCCGCGCCGATGCCGGCGCCCGCGGCCTCGTATTCGCTGCGGCTGGTCAAGTACCAGGTCAGGCGGACGATGTGCTCGGGACCGGCGCCGGCTTCGCTCAACAGCTTGACGATGCGCTTGAGCGCCGTGCCGACCTGGGCTGCCATGTCGGGAACGTAGTCGCCCTTTTCGTCGCCGCCGGTCTGCCCCGCCAGCACGATCCATTTGCCCGGAGCGTCGAACGCGACACCGTGCGAGAAGCCGCGGGGTTTCGACCATTCGGCCGGTTGCAAGACACGCATGAGCAGAACCTCCTGATGTGATTGTCATTCCGGGATGGCTCGTAGAGCCAGACCCGGAATCTCGAGATTCCGGGTTCGCCCGTTTCACGTGCGCCCCGGAATGACAGCATGGTCGATGCTGCTTAGCAGAGATCACGTGGTCGACGCATCACCACGCCAGCAGAATTGCACGTTGCAAATTCGTATCGGCTCGCCGATACCGGGTACCCTCACCTCGTTTCCCGTCATGGATCGCACCCCCTCAAAAACCCGCGCAGCGCTGTGGATGTCCGGTTGGCTCGCGCTCATGCTGATCGTGGCGGTGGCCGGCCGCGAGGCGACGCGCGAGGTCAACGTGTTCCAGCTGATGGCGGTTCGCGGCGTGCTCGGCTTCGTGATGCTCTATCCGCTGATCCACATGAACGGCGGGTTCGCGATCGTGAAGACCGCACGCGTGCACGTCCACATCGCGCGCAACCTGGTTCATTTCTGCGCGCAGCTCGGCTGGTTCTATGCGCTGACACTGATCCCGATCGGCCAGGTGGTCGCGATCGAGTTCACGATGCCGATCTGGACCGCGATCCTGGCGGCAAGCTTTCTCGGCGAACGGATGACGTCCTGGAAGATCGTCGCGATCGTGCTTGGCCTGGTCGGCGTGTTCGTCATCGTGCGACCGGCGACCGGCGCGATCAATCCGGGCCAGCTGATCGCGCTCGCCGCGGCCGTCGGCTTCGGGATCTCGGTCGCGGTGGTCAAGTCGCTGACGCGGACCGAACAGACGCTGACGATCCTGTTCTGGATGCTGGTGGTGCAATCGCTCGCGAGCATCGGGCCCGCGCTCTATGTCTGGACCTGGCCGCCGCTCTCGACCTGGGGCTGGCTCGCTGCGATCGCGTTCTGCGGCACGTTCTCGCATTACTGCATGGCGCGCGCCCTGCTCCACGCGGACGCAACCGTGGTGATCCCGATGGATTTCATCCGCGTGCCGCTGACGGCAATCGTCGGCTGGCTGATCTACGCCGAGCAGCTCGATGCCTACACGGTGCTCGGCGCGGCCATGATCCTGGCCGGCAACCTCCTGAACCTGAAGCCGGGCGCAGCGGCGCTTGCGCGCGCACGGTGACACTCGCGGCCCGCCGCGCAGGCCGCCGCATAGCAACAAGTCCGGGGATCATCCCGGGCTTGCTTGTTTTGGAAGTGCGCTACTTCCCGGCGGCCTTGCGCAGCGCCGCGTTGATGCGGTCCTGCCAGCCGGGACCGCCCTCCTGGAAATATTGCAGCACGTCCTGATCGATCCGCAGCGTGACCTGCTCGCGGACGCCGGGGACGGCGACAGTCTTTGGCACCGCGTCCGCGGCCTTGGTGGTGGCGCGCTTGAACGCCGCCTCGGCCTCGCTGCGGGCATCGTTCAGGGTTCGCGGTCGCCTCGGCTGATCGGCCATATCCTGGATTCCTGTGTCTCAAATTCCTTCAAACAACGCCGTCGAGAGATAGCGCTCCGAGAACGACGGCACAATCGCCAGGATAGTCTTGCCCGCAGCCTCCGGCCGCTTGCCGATCTGCAAGGCGGCCGCGATCGCGGCCCCCGAGGAAATGCCGCCGGGGATTCCTTCGTTGCGCGCCAGCGCGCGCGAGGTCTCGATCGCGGTCGCGCTGTTGATCTTGACGATCTCGTCGATCACCGAGCGATCGAGGATGTCAGGGATGAAACCCGCGCCGATGCCCTGAATCTTGTGCGGCGTGTGCTGGCCGCCCGACAGCACCGGGCTCTCCTCCGGCTCCACTGCGACGATCCGCAAGGACGGCTTGCGGGGCTTCAGCACCTGCCCGACCCCGGTGATGGTGCCGCCGGTGCCAACGCCAGCGACGAAATAGTCGATGTCGCCGCCGGTATCATTCCAGATCTCCTCGGCGGTGGTGCGGCGATGGATTTCAGGATTGGCGAGGTTCTTGAATTGTTGCGGCATCACCGCGTTGGGCGTCGTGCGCACCAGTTCTTCCGCGGCAGCGATCGAGCCCTTCATGCCCTGCGCGGCCGGCGTCAGCACGATCTCGGCGCCGAGGAAGGCCAGCATGCGCCGCCGCTCGATCGACATCGATTCCGGCATCACGAGCTTCAGCCGATAGCCGCGCGACGCGGCGACATAGGCGAGCGCAATGCCGGTATTGCCTGAGGTCGGCTCGATCAGCACGGTGTCGGCGTTGATGATGCCCGCCTTCTCCATCGCCACGATCATCGCCGCGCCGATGCGGTCCTTCACGCTGGCCGCCGGATTGAAGTATTCCAGCTTGGCGAGGATCGTCGCGTGGACGCCACCCGCCTGCGGCAATCTGCGCAGGCGTACGATCGGGGTCGAGCCGATCGCATCGACGATGGAGTCGAAGACGCGGCCGCGTCCGGGTTGCACTGCACTCGTTGTCGACGGCGCGTCCATCAGGCGGCTCCTGTTGCGGGATATGCTGGAATATGCGGTCTTCTCTCATTAGAAGCAGCGCATCATGACGCGCAAGTGAGAAACCGCCGAGGCACAAATTCGTTGCATCGCAAAAATGAGAACCTGCGCAAATAACGTAAAACCTACGCATTTGTGTTGCGACAAGGTCAAACAAGTGCGTCTATATACTTTCGTCAGGTGCAGCTCAGAACGCAAAGGAGGTCACATGCCAGCTCTCGCTGAAGTTCTGTCGACCGCAGCGTCCAGGCCCGATCCGCGCGGCAGCGATTTGCCGACCTGTCCGGTGTGTGCGGACTCCATGATCGCGGCAGAAGCGTCCGCGTACCTCCAAGACAATTTGATCAGCTATCTCTGGACCTGCGACACCTGTGGTTACGGGTTCGTCACCAAGCACACGGTCAAACCGATCGTGTGCAACTGATCACACAGCTCACCTCGGAGCGATGTCCCCGCGCGCCCAACCGGCGCGCGTTTTCGTTCTGAACGTCTCAAATGTGCCGTTTGTGACCGCGTCACGGATGCCCTGCATCAGCTCCTGGTAATAGGCGACGTTGATTTCGGACAGCAGCATTGCCCCAAGCGTTTCGCCCGCACGCACCAGATGGTGCAGATAGGCGCGCGAATAGCTGCGTGCCGCCGGCCACGGGCTCTCTTCATCGAGCGGGCGCGGATCGTCGACGTGCCGGGCATTGCGCAGGTTGATCTGGCCGAAGCGGGTGAACGCCATGCCGTGGCGCCCGTTCCGTGTCGGCATCACACAGTCGAACATGTCGACGCCGCGCGCCACCGCCTCGAGAATGTCCTCCGGCGTGCCGACGCCCATCAGATAACGCGGCCGATCGGCCGACAGTGCCGGCGCGGTCTCCTCGATCATCGACAACATCACCGCCTGCGGCTCGCCGACCGCCAGCCCGCCGATCGCATAGCCGTGAAAGCCGATATCGGTGAGCCCGCGCGCGCTGGCGTGCCTGAGATCAGGGACATCGCCGCCCTGCACGATGCCGAACAGCATGTAGCCGTCAGGCGCCGCCTCGAATGCGCGCTTGGAGCGTTCGGCCCAGCGCAGCGACAGCTGCATCGCCCGCTCGATGTCGGCGCGCTCGGCGGGCAGCCGCACGCATTCGTCCATCTGCATCGCGATGTCGGAGCCGAGCAGAAGCTGCACCTCGATCGAGCGCTCCGGCGACAGCTCGACCTTGGCGCCATCGATATGCGAGCGGAAGGTCACGGCCTTCTCGGTCACCTTGCGCAGCTCCGAGAGCGACATGACCTGGAAGCCGCCGGAGTCCGTCAGCATCGGACCGCCCCAGCCGGTGAAGCGCTGCAGGCCGCCAAGCCCGGCGATCCGCTCGGCACCCGGCCGCAGCATCAGATGATAGGTGTTGCCGAGCACGATATCGGCGCCGGCATCGCGCACCTCGCGCCAATGCATGCCCTTCATCGCGCCGGCCGTGCCGACCGGCATGAACGCGGGCGTCCGCACCAGGCCATGCGGCGTGGTCAGGCGCCCGGTGCGGGCAGCGCCGTCGGTTGCCAATAGCTCGAACTGATTGGGAAGATTCATGCGGCTGCTTATTGCGTGTCACTGACGCCCGATCAACCCGTCGGATAACGCCTCTCGCCCGACTTCGTGAACGCCGGCACCCGGATCGACGCTTGCTTCGGGCCAGCCACCACGTTAAACAAAACGAAACCGTATCGTTTTATGTCGATAATGAGGCAACGGGCTTCCCGCCGTGCCCAATCCACGCAGAGACGTGACTGGCAGAGATGTTTTCACACCCTAGCGCCCGGCCTCGGGGCATCAGCCCTCGCACGACGGCTGCCGGCGCGATCCGGCATGCCGCTCTGCTGTGCGGCCTCGCCTTCGCGCTGGCGGCCTGCAGCTCGCTGCCGCGGACGCCCTACACGGCGGCCGACGCCGTCAATTCACGGGTGCTCGATCTCGACGGGCTGCGCCGCTACGCCGACGAGCCGGCGTCCAAGTTCCGGCTCGACAAGAGCGACGTCGCCCCGATCAAGACCTATCTCGCCCTCTCCGGCGGCGGGGCCGACGGCGCCTACGGCGTGGGTGTCCTCAACGGCTGGACCGCTTCCGGCAATCGCCCGGCCTTCTCGGTCGTCTCCGGCGTCAGCACCGGCGGACTCATTGCGCCCTTTGCGTTCCTTGGCCCGCGCTACGATGACACGCTGAAGGAGGTGTACACGTCAGGCATCGCGGAAAGCCTGCTGCAGGACCCGAGCCTGATGCGGGTGCTGTTCGGCTCCGGCCTGTTCGGCAACAAGCGGCTGCGCGAGCTGGTGGCGCGTTATGTCGGCCAGGACATCCTGAGCGAGGTGGCGCGCGAAGACGCCAAGGGCCGAAAGCTCCTGATCGTCACCACCGATCTCGACACCCAGCGCACGGTGATCTGGGACATGGGGCGGATCGCCACTGTGGGAACGCCCGAGGCGCTGCAGCTGTTTCGTGACGTGATGGCCGCCTCCGCCAGCATCCCGCTGGTGTTTCCGCCGATCATGATCGATGCCGAGGGCCAGGGAAAACGCTTCCAGGAGATGCATGTCGATGGCGGCGTGACGGCACCGGTGCTGACGCTGCCGGACGCACTCCTGTTCCGGGAGCGCAGCTGGCCGGCCAATAGCCGGATGAACATCTACATCCTGGTCAACAAGAAGCTCGAGGGAAACTTCGAGCTGGTGTCGAACTCCACGATCGACGTCGCCTCCCGCAGCATTTCGGCGATCACACAGGCGCAAACCCGCTCCGTGATCCTCTCGACCTATGATTTCGCCCAGCGCAACCGCCTCGGCTTCCATTTGTCCTATATCGAGCGCGATTATCCGGCGCCGGAGACGCAAGGCTTCGATACGGCCTATATGCGCGCGCTGTATCAGTACGGATACGAGAAGGCCGCCGCGGGGTACGCCTGGACCGCGACGCCGCCATGAGCGGCCCGCCTCCGGTACCACCGAATGGACGAATCCGTACCGCGCGGGTTATAGACCGGACAGACCCGTCCGACGCACAACGAGATGAATGGGCAATGGGATTGACCGCAACCAAGGCCAAGGGCGCCAAACAGCCGGCCAAACGCGGCGTGATCAAGTCACGCGGCGGCCGGCCGACCCGGGATGCCGCGATCGAGCGCGACCAGCGGCTGATCGAGGTTGCCACCCGCCTGTTCCTCGAGCGTGGCTTTGATGCGACGTCGATCGATGCGGTGGCCGAGGCCGCCCGCGTCAGCAAGCCCACCGTCTATGGACAGTATGGCGACAAGCGCGGCCTGTTCGCCGCGGTGCTCCGGCGCGAAATTGCCCGCTGGCTCGCTCCGCTCGCAGCTGCTGCGGCCGAAATGCAGGGCGACGGCAATTGCGATGGTTTGGTCGAGGAGCGGCTGATCGATCTCGGGCGCCAGCTGCTGGTGCTGAATTGCAGCGCGGACTCCATCGCCTTCAGCCGGATCCTGACCGCGCAGGCGATCAACTTCCCCGAGGTCGCCAAGCTTGCCGTCGACGAGGGCTGGTCGAAGGCCGTGTCCACGACGGCGGATTTCTTCGACCACCTGGTCGACAAGGGCGCCCTCGATCTCGAGGACACCACGATCGCGGCCGAGACCTTCCTCAACATGGTGGTCGGCCACACCCATCGGATGGCGACCTTCGGGATCCCGATCGACATGAAGACCGCCGAGACGCGGATGGAGGTCTCGATCCGGCTGTTCCTCGCCGGCGCCGTCGGGCCGCAGGATCGGCTGCGCGAGGCCACCAAGGAGGCGGCCAAAGAGGTAGCAAAGGGGCGCCGCCGGCCGGCCCGCTGACAGTTTTTATAGGATCGTTGCATCGTCTTACACGTTGCCGTGATGAGCCTTGAACGAAACAGAACGAAACCGTATTGTTTAGTTGCAACGAGGCGCAGAATCCGGATCAGCCCCCCAAGGGTTTTGGCGCCGACTTGTAACTTCGACCGTCACGACGGGGCTGCCGCCATCGCTCTGTCTGAACGTTCGGCGGCCGACCTCTGACTAACCGGGGTCGGCCGCACCTTTCTCGGCCCGCCCGGCCGCTGCAAGCGCGGGCAACGCGCAAAGTTCGATACAGGTTCGACGATGAGGACAGGACGATTGCGCGCATTGAGGTATTTGGCATTGGGAACGCGGCTGCTTGCAACCGCGCTGCTGGCCCTGCCCTTCGCGGCGCCGGCCCATGCGATCACGAGTTCGGCTGCCGCGGCCCTCACCCCGCGTGACAATGACAACGCGCTCGACGTGCATGCGGTTCGCCGCGAGCTCGACAGCTTCCAGGCCGCCCAGATCTCGTTGCGCAAGGCGATGGCGATTGCGGAAGCGCTGCACTCCGGTGCGATCACCGCCGACATCAGCTTTGACGGCGCATCGCTTCCCGCGGTCTACCGAGTAAAGACCATGCAGCAGGATCGCATCTGGCACCACGCCATCGACGCTGCGACCGGTGAAGTGGTGGGTGGCGAGGCCGCCTCGCCGCTGACGTCGCTGGGCGCTGAGGACCGCGGCAACCTCGTCGTGCTCAAGGCGCTCCGGCACCGTCTGTCGGATGCGGTGCGCGTCGCCGAACGCTCGACCTCGGGAAAGGCGATCAGCGGCGGCCTGATGCGCGAGCGCGGCAAGCTGAATTTCGTGATCGTGGTGCTCGCCGGCAGCGATCTGAAAGAGGTGATCCTTGAGCCGCCCGGCGCACGGCGACGGTGAGGCCTGCCAGATTTTCGCCCAAAAGCCGTTGACGGACGCCGATCTCTGCCGCATAAGTCCGAACCATGATCACCGCGACCAAACGCACCACCAAAACCACCAAGCCCTCCGGGGCCTCGGGAGGCGTGCGCGCGTAGTCGGTCGAACCGCATCATCTCTACCCGAAGCCCCGCCTGATGAAGGTCCGGGGCTTTTTGTTGTCTGCAGCACAGCCTGATCCGGAAAAGTGGAAACCGGTTTTCCGACAAGATCACGCTCAAACCCCGAATGGAGGACAAAGTGAGTAACGATCCCGTCGTCGCGATTGTCGGCGTCACCGGCGCAGTCGGCGCCGAATTCATCGCCACCATGGACAAGCGCGGCTTCCGCGTCGGCAAGCTGAAGGCGCTGGCGAGCGCCCGCTCGGCCGGCAAGACCGTCGCGTTCCGCGGCAAGCCGGTCGTGATCGAGGAGCTGACCGAGCGCGCCTTCGAGGGTGTCGACATCGCGCTGTTCTCGGCCGGCAGCGGCATCTCGAAGAAGTTCGCGCCGCTGGCAGTGAAGTCCGGTGCGGTCGTGGTCGACAATTCCTCGGCGTTCCGGATGGATCCGAACGTGCCGTTGGTGATCCCCGAGATCAATGCCAACCGCATCCGCGACCACAAGGGCATCATCGCCAACCCGAACTGCGCCGCCATCACCGCGCTGGTGCCGCTATGGCCGATCCACCAGAAGAACCGCATGAAGCGCGTGATCATCTCGACCTATCAGGCCGCGAGCGGCGCCGGTGCTGCTGCAATGGAAGAGCTCGTCGAATCGACCCGCGCCAGTCTCAACGGACAGGTCTACACGCCTAAGGTGATGCCGCACCCCTACGCCTTCAACCTGTTCAACCACAACACGGCTGTTGACCCCGAGACCGGCTACAACGACGAAGAGACCAAGGTCATCAAGGAGACCCGCAAGATCTTCGAGGACGACAAGATCGCGATCGGCGTGACCTGCGTGCGGGTGCCGGTGCTGCGCGCGCATTGCGAGGCGATCACCTTCGAATGCGAGAAGCCGATCACCGAGGACCAGGTCCGCGCAATCATGGCGCAGGCGCCGGGCGTCAAAATCGTCGACGATCGCGCCAAGAACTACTTCCCGATGCCGATCGACGCCTCCGGTCAGGACGACGTGCTGGTCGGCCGCATCCGCAAGGATCTGAGCGATCCTTCCGGCCACTCGATCTCGATGTTCGTCGCGGCCGATCAGCTGCTCAAGGGCGCCGCGCTGAACGCGGTGCAGATCGCCGAGCTCTTGCCCGAACGCGCGATGGCGTGAGCGATAATGGAGGGTGGGCAAGGCGCCAGCGCGATGCCCACCCTCAACCCGACAAGCAAGAGCAGGACGTATCATGCCAAGCACTCGGATCACGACCGGCATTTGGGCCCGCGGCATCGAGGCCTAGGTGATCGGAGCCGTCCAGGACGCCCTGCTCGCCGCGCTGAAAATCCCTGACTACGACCGCGATGTCGTGCTCGACCTCCATGATGACGCCGCCCGGATCGTTCCAACGGGCCGATCGGAGCGCTATACACGCATCGAGATTTTCCTGTTTTCCGGACGATCGCTGGAAGCCAAGAAAGCCCTCTACAGCGCCGTGGTGGCGAACCTCTCCGCCCTCGGAGTACCCGCGAATGAGATCAAGACCGTTCTGATCGAAGTTCCACCCGACAATTGGGGTTTGCGCGGAGGCTTGCCTGCGTCCGAAATTGACCTCGGGTTCAAGGTTGACGTCTGACAGCCATGCCCCAGTCGCATCGCAGCGCGGGTCGAGCGCAGCCGTAACCCACTCCGATGGCTTGCCGACGGAATCCTTCCCGACATGCATTCCTCATCCGAACAGCTCGAGATCAGAGACCTGCACGCTCATTCCGGGCGCGAGGAGTTGTTGCGACTGAACAACGCCAGTGCCAGTGAAACGTCCCTGCTCACGGCTGCGAGGTTCGGACAATTGATCGATGCCGCAACGATCGCGCTGTTCATTCCGCCGGCCGCCGCGATGCTGTTGGCGTTTGAGCACGGCGACAACTACGACGGCGCTCACTTCGGCTGGTTCCGCGGCCGGATGGAGCAATTCCTCTACGTCGATCGAATCGTCGTTGGGGCGGCGTGGCGGCGGCACGGACTGGCGCGCAAGCTCTACCGCGAGGTCTTCCGGCAGGCCGCACATCGCGGTCATCGCCGTGTCGTGTGCGAGGTCAACGTCCAGCCACCGAATCCGATATCAGACGCACTCCATCATTCGCTTGGCTTCGAGGAAGTCGGCCGGACCACCATCGACGGCGGCGCAAAAGCGGTCCGCTATCTCTGTGCGAGGCTCGAGCCTCGCACGTAAGCCCTCAATCGCGCGCACGAAGGCGCTATGCATCGCTCGCCTCGCTCGGGTATGCCGGCAGACCGCCACCGGATCAGAAGTGGACCAGGGTGCGCAGACCAAGAACCCAGGCGTTGTCGGTCTTCACGCCGGCGGCGTTGTATCCGCGTCCGCCGGGATGGATGACATACTGGGCGTCGAATTTGAGGTTCATCCAGCCGGTCGCCTGCCAGCCGTACCAGGCTTCGATCGGCACTTCGTTGCCGCCGGCATTCAGGGTGAGCGCCGCCGAGTTCACATGGGTCGTGCCCACCGCGAAGCCGACTTCGTCCTCGGGACGCGAGGCGAACGTTCCGGTGTGCCTGAAGCCCCAGGCGATCTGGTAGTCCTGGTACGACGTCCTGTGATCGGCGACGGTCGTATTGAGGAACGTGTACCAGCCCTGCGCCTTCGGACCCTCAACGGTCAACCGCTGCAGGATCGATTCATAGACGCCGTAGCGGCCGCGCTGATCGCCGAGATTCTGGTCGGGGACACCGCCGGTGCCCGGCGAGATCACGATGATGCCCGGGAGGCCGCCATCGATCGTCGATGCGCTGTCATACCAGCCGCCGAACCGCCAGGTCCCGTTCAACGGACCGCTCGGCGCCCAGACCAGTTCGACCGGCACCAGCACGCCAGAGGCGGGGCTCGAGCCGGGGACACCAGGCAGGAAGTAGGTCGCGGAATCCGACGTCGTCAGATAGTTCGGGTTGGCGTCGTAAACGCCGACGGACAGCTGGAATTCCTTGGCAAAGTTGTAGTGGACCACACCGGCCCATTGGCTCACCGGCCAGTTATAGATGTAGCCACCCTGGATGTTGCCGGGCTGCCCGCCGCAGAAGGTCAGGTTGATGAACTCGCACAGGCCGAAGAAGAAATCGGAGCCGACCGGAAGACGGCCGCCCTTGAGTTCGAGGCGATCATCGAAGAGCTTCTGCGAGTAGTACAGTTCGGTCAGGCGCAGGATGTTGCCGCGGCCGAACACTTCGTTGGTCAGCTGCAAGGCCGGAATGCCAGCCTCGTCATTCAGATTGCGGCCGAAGCGGTCGACCAGCGTGAGGCCGACCAGGCCGCCCTGGATGCCGGCCAGCTTCGCCATATCGAACTTGGCCTGGAAGAACAGCTGCCCGGCGTTGGCCCCCGTGTTCTTGTTGCCGCCCGATATGTTGGTCACGGCCTCGTCGCCCAGCGTCAGGGCCAGCGAGATGCCCTGCTCCTTCAGCTTCGTCCTGCCGAGATCCCCGAACAAATACGGCCGTGTCCAGAAATCATCGGCGGGATCAACGTAAGGCAGCGGCGGAGCTTTCGTCAGGAGATCGGCCGCGTGTGCGCCGCCACTCAACAACGATGACAAAGCAATCCCGACGCCGCACGCGCGTGCGACGCTCACAGGCCCACGAAACATTCTATCCTCCCACCGTCCCGGGCCTTGTCTGATTCCTGTCGCGTCCCCGCCCAAAGCCCTTAAGTCCGGAACGCGCTTGTTGTAGCGTTATTATTTTTCAATTTTAGATAGCAATTGCGCGCGCACTAAAACCCCTCAACACTGCGTTAGGGTCTGTCCGCGAGCCGGCGTAGCTGCGCGCGAGCGTCGTGCGATTCATCAATCTTGCGCATCGAACTCCTCCCCTTGTTCCTCTACTCAGGGAACCGCGACCATATTCCTGAGTCCGGTCGCGTTTTTTCTTATCGAGTTGTCATGCCTGGTCGCCCGTACTCGTCGGCAACACAGCCGCGCCGTGCGATGACGCGCTTTGCAGAATTGTGCTTTCCTTCGATCGCGGCGCGCTGCGGGTGAGGCCGGCCAGCGCCACCTTGCGCCGGCGTCGCGCCTGCAATTGCTGATCCGCCAGCACGCCGAGCAGAATGACCGTCCCCATCACCGCGAAGTTTAGCGAATTGGGGATGCCAAGGATGTTCACCAGATTCTGCAGCACCTGCAGCAGCGCCGTCCCCAGCACGATGCCGAGGATCGATCCCTCGCCGCCGCGCAGGCTGCACCCGCCGAGGACGGCAGCCGCGATCGCATAGAGCTCGTAGAAATTGCCGAACGAGCTCGGCGAGACCGAGTTGGTGTAGAACACGAACAGCACGGTGGAGATCCCGGCGAGCCCGCCGCTGATGATGTATGCCGTCGCAATCACGATATTGGTGCTGATGCCGGAGAAGCGCGCCGCTTCCTCGTTCTTGCCCACGGCGTAGAGCCAGCGCCCGTAGACCGAGCGGTGCAGCAGCACGCCGAGGATCAGCGCGAGGATGATCAGGAGGATGAAGGTGTTCGGGATGCCAGCGACGTTGCCGGAGGCGATGTCGCTTAGTGTCTTGGCTTCATCGCCGTAGCCGAAGCCGCGCGTCGAATCGCTGGTGTAGTAGCGCGCGACGCCGCGATAGATCAACAGCCCGCACAGCGTCACGATGAAGGGCTGCATTTTCAGCCGCGTGATCAGGAACCCCTGGATGCCGCCGAGCCCGAGCCCGCCCAGCAGCACCAGAAGCAGCGCCAGCGGCCAGTCGAGCTGATAGGTCGTCAGCAGGTCGACGAAGACGACGCCAAGCAGCGCGAACATCGAGCCGAGCGAAAGATCGATACCGCCGGTGATGATCACGAGCCCCTCGCCCAGCGCGAACACGCCGAACAGGCCGATCAGATTGGCCATGTTCAAGAGGTTCACCCATGACAGGAAGGCCGGATTGATCGCGCCCGTGATCGCGGAGATCACCGCCAGCAATATGAGCAGTCCGAGTTCTTTCTTCATCATGGCGCAGCGGCTTCCGTGGTTTCGAGTGCTTGACCGATCGCCAGCCGCAGCACGTTGTATTCGCTGAACTGCTCGCGCTCGAGCACGCCGCTGACGGCGCCTTCATGCATCACCGCCACGCGGTCGGAGACGCCGATCACCTCCTCCATGTCCGAGGAGATCATCACGATCGCGACGCCCTGGTCGGCAAGCTCGCGCATCAGCGTGTAGATCTCGCTCTTGGCACCGACATCGATGCCCCGGGTCGGCTCGTCGAAGAACATCACGCGCGGCTGCATAGATAGCCACTTGCCCAGCACGACTTTCTGCTGGTTGCCGCCGGAGAGCGTCACCGCCTCGATATCGACGCTCGGCGCCTTGATCGACAGTCTCCTCGCCTGCTGTTTCGCGACCTCGCGCTCGGCCGCGCCGCTGACCAGCCACATCCGCGCATATTTGCGCAGGTTCGCGAGCGTCACGTTCTCCCGGATCGGCAATTCCAGCACCAGCCCGGATTTCTTACGGTCCTCCGGCACCAAATAAATCCCCTGCCTGATCGCATCCTTCGGCGACCTGACACCGACCGGCGCGTTGTCGATCCTGATCTCGCCACCGAGCAGCGGGTCGATGCCGAACGCCGCGCGGGCGAGCGAGGTGCGGCCGGCGCCCACGAGCCCTGCCAGGCCGAGGATCTCGCCGCGCCGCACCGACAGATTGATCTCCTGGTCGGGATAGGCGCTGGTCACAACGCCGCTGATATCGCAGCCGCCCTGCTGCGGCGGCTGCTTCGGCGGCGTGTAGAGCGTGTTCAGGTCGCGGCCGATCATCAGCCGGATCATCGCGGCATGGCTGAGCTCGTGACGCGCCAGCTCGCCCACCGTGCGTCCGTCGCGCAGCACCGCAACGCGGTCGGCGCAGGTCATGATCTCGCACAGCCGATGCGAGATATAGATCACCGAGATGCCGTGCGCCTTCAGATCGGCAATCACCCCCAGCAGCCGTTCGGTCTCCGAGATCGTCAGGCTCGAGGTCGGCTCGTCCATGATGATCACGCGTGCGTCCATCGAGAGCGCCTTGGCGATCTCCACCATCTGCCGCTCGGCGATCGACAGGCTGTCGACCAGCGTGTCCGGCGCGAAATCGGCGCCGAGCCGCTTGAGCAGCGGCGCCACGCGGGCATGCATCTCGGCGTTGTCCACCAGCTTAAGCGGACCGCCGGTGAGCTTCTCGCGCCCGATGAAGACGTTGGCCGCGACGTCGAGATTCTCGAACAGGTTCAGCTCCTGATGCACGAAGGCGATGCCGCATCGCGTCGCCTCGCTCACCGTCATCCGGGCATGGTCGTTGCCGCCGATCCGGATCACACCCTCGCTCGGCGCGATCACGCCACCCAGCACGCGCATCAGCGTCGATTTGCCGGCGCCGTTCTCGCCGATCAGGCCCAGCACCTCGCCGCGGTAGACGCGCAGGCTGACATCGTCGAGGGCCCTGACACCGGGATAGGTCTTGCTGATGCCGGCGAGTTCAAGCAGCGTCTCCGCCATTCGTCGTTTCCTTCCGCACGACGCCCGGCAGCCAGTGGCGGCCGGGCGGTGAGACACACTGAAGTTACTTCTTCAGCAGTTCTTTCAGGTATGCGGTGAATTCCGCGACGTTGGACTTGCTGATCACCTTGGTCGGCACGATCAGCTTGCTGTCTTTCGGAATCCAGGACTTGTCGCCGTTCAGCGTCTTGATGATGTTGGTCGCGGAGAGATAGCCGAACTCGTACGGCTGCTGCACGACCGTGGATTCGATCGTGCCGTCGGAAATGCCCCGCAAGGTGCGCTGGTCCTCGTCGAAGCCGACGATCTTGACCTTGCCGGCCTTGCCCGCCGCCTTGACCGCGTCGTAGATCAGCGGCGTCTCGTAGCTCCACAGCCCGGACAACAGCGCGATGTCGGGATATTTGACGAGCACGTTTTCCATGTTCGCCTTGGCCTTGGCGAAGTCCACCTGGTCGGTGAAAACGTCGACCAGCTCGACCTTGGTGCCGGCGATCGATTCCTTGATGCCCTGCACGCGCTCGCGGGCGTTGTCGGCGTCCATCGTGCCGACGAACAGCGCGATCTTGCCGCCATTCGGCAGCGCCTTCTTGATCTCCTCGCCCGCCTGCCGCCCGGCCGCGACATTGTCGGTGCCGATATAGGCGACACGATTGCTCTGCGGCGCGTCGCTATCCGTCGTGATCAGCACGGTCTTGGCCGCAACCTTGTTGAGTTGTTCGGTTGCGTGCGGCGCATCGTCGACCGAGATCGAGATGCCGGCGACGCCGCGCACCAGGAGGTCGTCCAGCTCGCGCCGCTGGCCTGCCGCGGTGCCTTCGTTAGTGACGATCAGCTCGATGTTGTAGTCCGGGTGCTCCTTCTGCGCCTTCTCGAGCCCGCGGCCGGCAATGGTCCAGAAGTCGGCCGCCACATTTGTCACCAGCGCGATGGTCTTTTTCGACTCGGCCTGCGCCACGCCTGCGGCCATCGCGAGCGCGGCAGCACTCGCCAGCAGCGGCAAGACCAATTTCTTCATTGGGCTTCTCATATGTACCTCCCCTTGATCCCCCCGGTGTGAGGGGCGTCACGCATCGCGCTTGTTGCGCTTATTTTATTTACTTAGCGAAGAAACTAAGAAGGGAAAAACATGCAGTCAAGGATGTTTTGACCCTCATCTTCTAGCTTGAATAGTGCACAAGGTACGATGATAGTAGATATGGCCCGGTAGATCGCATCTGACTGTGCCTTTTCGATTACACTTGGCGCCGTGCGCGTTGATTAATTTCTCTAACAGAATTAAAGAAGCGAGATGATTGAGCAGACCGAGCCGTCGAAGCGTGTTTCAGCCGTCACCCGCGGATCGAATCGCGGACGTCTCGTGGAGGTCCTGCGACGTCAGGGGCCATTGCCGCGTGTCGAGCTCGCACGCAGCACGGGGCTGAGCTTCCCGGCCATTTCAGCCATCACCTCGAAACTGATCGCCGAAGAGGTGCTGCGCGAGGCCGAGACCGAGACGGTGTCCTGGCCTGACGACAGCGACGACGAGGATGCCGACGGGCTGACACTCCGCCGCCGTGGCCGGCCGGCGGTGCTGCTGACCCTGAATCCGGAGTTCGGTCGCGTCGTCGCGGTCTCGCTGCGCATGAACATGATTGAGACGCTGATCGCGGATTTCTCAGGCTCCGCCGTGGCGCAATCCCGGCTTGAGCTCCCGACACGCGCGCTCGATGCGAGCGCGCTGCGCACCCTCGTCGTCGCGCAGATCGATGCGATGCTCGATGCAACCGCCACGCCGCGCCATCGGCTGTTGGGAATCGGGATCGCGTTGCAAGGCATCGTGAACGCAGATACGGGCCGGCAGCTGTGGAGCCCGGCGCTGTCGGCCACCGACGTCGATCTGGCGAAGCCGATCCGCGAGGCGTTCGGCATCGAGCCGGTGATGGCGAACGACGCGGTCGCCGTTGCGCTGGCGCTGACCGCCGCGGAGCCGGCGCTGGCGCAGGGCCTTTCGGCCACCATCGTGGTCGGCCACGGCGTCGGCATGGGCGTCGTCCTCGACGGTGAAGCCCGCTGGGGCGCCGACGCCGGCAGCGAGATCGGCCATGTCAAGCTGGCGCCGGACGGTCCGCAATGCCGCTGCGGCCAGCGCGGCTGCATCGAGGCCTATCTCGCCGACTATGCGCTCTATCGCGACGCGCGCACCTTTCTCGACCTGCCGCCGGCGGCGTCGCAGCAGCCGTCCGAGCCGCAGATGGCGCTGCTGCGCGAGCGCGCACAGGGCGGCGATCCGCGCCTCGAGCATCTATTCCAGGCGGCAGGCCGTTCGCTTGCCGAGGCGGTCGCCGCAACGATCTCGGTGCTGCGCCCGCATCACGTCATTCTCGCGGGCCCCGGCCTGCAGGCCTTCGAGATGATGCGCCACGCCTATGAGGAGCGGCTCGAGCAGGCGGTGCTGCCGTGGCTGCTCAAGTCCACCGCGATCTATGTGCGCCCGAGCGAATCCGCGGCCATTGTCGACGGCATGGTGCGGCGGACGCTGCGAGTCGTGGATCGAAACCGCATGGAAACTGCCGAGTGATTATCGCAAGCTGCGGCGCCTTTCAGCCGCAGCAACGCAACAGACGCCGTTCAGGCGCAAAACCGAGAGAATGCCAATGCATGGCGCGATCTATCCAAGCCTCAAGGACCGAACCGTACTGGTGACCGGCGGCGGTTCCGGCATCGGCGAGGCCATCGTCCGCCAATTCGTCGCCCAGGGCGCACGGGTCGGCTTCATCGACATCGATGCGACGGCCTCGAACCAGCTGCTGTCCAGCCTGCCGGCACAGGCCCGCGTGCACTTCGCGCACGGCGATTTGCGCGACATCGGCGCGCTGCGCCGCGCGGTCGCCGCTATCCGCGAGGTGCTCGGGCCGATCACCATCCTGGTCAACAACGCGGCGCGCGACGACCGTCACGCGATCGAGGACGTCACACCCGAATTCTGGGACGAGCGGATCGCCGTCAACCTGAAGCATCAGTTCTTCAGCGCCCAGGCGATCGCGCCTGACATGAAACAGGCCGGCGGCGGTGCGATCGTCAACATCGGCTCGGTGAGCTGGGTGATCGGCCAGGGCAACATGCCCTGCTACACCACGGCCAAATCGGCGATTCAGGGCCTGACCCGCGCGCTCGCTCGCGATCTCGGACCGCACAATGTGCGGGTCAATTCGATCCTTCCCGGATGGATCATGACGCAACGGCAGCAGGAGATGTGGTTGACGCCGGAAGGCGTGACCGAGCTCATGGAGCGCCAATGCCTCAAGCGCAAGCTGGTGCCTGACGACATCGCGCGCGTCGTGCTGTTCTTCGCCGCCGACGACAGCGGCGCCTGCACCAATCAGAACTACATCGTCGACGGCGGCTGGGTCTGACCGCGGCCGCTGCCGGCCGATTCAACGGCGCACAAGCAATCGACTTCCGCTGCCGATCGGCGCGCTAGTCCCGCGCGCGAAACAGCAGGCAGGCATCGCCGTATGAATAAAACCGGTAGCCGTCCCTGATCGCGTGCGCGTAGGCGCGCTGCATCGTCTCGAGGCCTGAGAAGGCCGAGACCAGCATGAACAGCGTCGAGCGCGGCAGATGGAAGTTTGTCAGCAGGATATCGACCGCGCGGAAGCGGTAGCCCGGCGTGATGAAGATCGAGGTTTCCGCCGCAAACGGCTGGATCGTGCCGTCGGCATTGGCAGCGCTTTCGAGAAGCCGCAGCGATGTGGTGCCGATCGCGATGACCCGGCCGCCTCTGGCGCGCGCAGCGTTCAGCGCGGCGGCGGTCTCGGCGGTGATGCAGCCCCATTCGGCATGCATCTTGTGCTCGGCGGTTTCGTCCACCTTGACCGGCAGGAACGTCCCTGCCCCGACATGCAATGTCAGCCGATGCAGCTCGATGCCGCGATCGCGCAACGCGGCCTGCAGCGCCGGCGTGAAGTGCAGCCCCGCCGTCGGCGCTGCGACCGCGCCTTCATTGGCGGCGAACATGGTCTGGTAGTCGCTGACGTCCTGGTCGTCGGGCGTGCGCTTGGAGGCGATGTAGGGCGGCAGCGGCGTGACGCCGACATCTGCAATGGCCTGGTCGAGCGCGGGGCCATGGAACGAGAATGACAGCGTCACCTCGCCCTCCTGCCCCTTGGCCTCGACCGTCGCATCGAGATGGCCGAGCAGGCAGACCTTGCCCTCATTGCCGAAGCGGATGGTGTCGCCGGGGCTGAGCTTCTTCGCCGGCTTCACCAGCGCCTGCCAGCGCGAGCCATCGAGCCGCTTGATCAGCGTCGCCTCGATTTTCGGCTCGGTCTCGCGTCCGATGCGGCGGCCCTTGAGCTGGGCCGCGATCACCTTGGTGTCGTTGACGACGATCTGATCGCCCGGCTCCAGCCAATGCGGCAGGTCGGCGATGGTCGCGTCGCGCAGCACGCCGTCGGGATGCACCACCAGCATCCGCGCGGCATCACGCGGGCTCGCGGGGCGGAGCGCGATGCTGTCAGGCGGGAGCTCGAAGTCGAAGAGATCGGTGCGCATTGTCTCGCGGCGCCTCATCGGGCGTCATTCCGGGGCACGCGAAGCGTGAACCCGGAATCTCGAGATTCCCGATGGCCGCGCAAGACGCGGCCTCCGGAATGACGGAGTGTCTTAGGTCAAGCCGCGTCGGCGGCCATCCGCGCCTTGACGATCTTGTCCGGATCCTTCACCGGCTCGCCGCGCTTGATCTTGTCGACATTCTCCATGCCCTCGGTGACCTTGCCCCAGACCGTGTACTGGCCGTTGAGGAAGGAGGCGTCGTCGAAGCAGATGAAGAACTGGCTGTCGCCGGAATCCGGATTGGCGGCGCGGGCCATCGAGGCGGTGCCGCGGACATGCGGCTCCTTGTTGAATTCGGCCTTCAGCTTCTTGCCGGAGCCGCCCATGCCGGTGCCCTGCGGACAGCCGGTCTGCGCCATGAAGCCGTCGATCACGCGGTGGAACACGATGCCGTCGTAGAAGCCTTCGCGCACCAGTTCCTTGATCCGCGCGACATGGCCCGGCGCGAGATCCGGGCGCATCTCGATCGTGACCGGGCCCTGCGTGGTTTCGAGGATCAGAGTATTTTCGGTAGCAGCCATGCTCGCTTCTCCTGGCTTCGGGGTGGATACTTCTTGTTCCTGAACGGGATCGCGAACGGACGGCCAGCCACCGCGCCGCCCAGACTCTCGGTAAATGGCAACGGCGTGCAGCGTTGCAACGCCTCCATCACCGCGACCCGGTATGCGATCCGGTCATTGTCGGTCGCTTCCTGCGATTCATAGCTGATCCTCGGATGTCCGAGGATCGCGCCCTCGCGGTTGAAGCTGACAATGACGGTAATGTCGATCGGGCCGGCCTTGTCTGCCGGTGGCGGCCGCCAGCAGCGGTGGATGGCCAGCACCACATCCTTGATCGTATTGAGTTGCTCCGGCTCGGCCGCCATCGATGGGGTCAGCGCGAGCCACACCGCGAGCGGCGCGGCGAACCAGGCAAGTGGTCTGCTGCGCGCCGCCATCGCGGATCACTTCACGTCGGATGCGACCTGCACCTTCACCATCTTGTCGGGATCGGTGACGCTGCCGCTGGGCGAGCCCGCAGGCGCCTTCTTCAGCTTGTCGACCACGTCCATGCCCGACACCACCTCGCCGATCACGGTGTACTGGCCGTTGAGGCTCGAGCCGTCGGCGAACATGATGAAGAACTGCGAATTGGCGCTGTCGACGCTATCGCCGCGCCGGGCCATGCCGACGATGCCGCGCTTGAACGGAACCTGCGAGAACTCCTGCTTCAGGTTCGGATATTTCGAGCCGCCGGTGCCGTTGAAATTCTGGCCGTCGCCGGTCTGCGCCATGAAGCCGTCCATCACCCGATGGAACGGCACGTTGTCGTAGAAGCCCTCGCGCGCGAGCTGCTTGATGCGCTCGGCATGCTTCGGCGCGATGTCGGTGCGCAGCTTGATGACGATGCGGCCCTTGGTGGTGTCGATCACGATCGCATTGGCCTTGTCGAGACCGGCGGGCAGCGGTTGCGCGACCGCGGGCACGACGCAAAGCAGCGCGGCAACGAATGCAAGAATGCGGATCATGGAAACTCCGGATCTCTGGACGTTCGGGATGTGGCAGGCAGCCGGGGTCAGCCGGCGAACTTGGCCTTCAGGCTAGCGGCGACCGATGACGGTACGAATGCAGAGAAGTCGCCGCCCATCTGGGCGATTTGGCGCACCAGTGTGGCGGTGATCGGGCGGACCGCGACCGACGCCGGAACGAACACGGTATGCACCTCGGGCGCCATCGCCTCGTTCATGCCGGCGAGTTGCATCTCGTAGTCGAGATCGGTGCCGTCGCGCAGGCCGCGAATCATGATGGTCGCGCCGAGCTTGCGCGCCGCCGTCACCGTCAAATTGTCATAGGTGGTGCAATCCAAGGCACAGCCCGCTTGCTGGGCGATCGGGCCGCACAGCTCGCGGAGCATGTCCAGCCGTTCCTCGGTCGTGAACAGCGGCTTTTTACCGGCGTTGATGGCGACGGCAACCACCAGGCGGTCGCACAGGCCGACGGCCTGTCGGACCACGTCCAGATGGCCGTTGGTCACGGGATCGAAGGAACCAGGATAGATCGCGATACGGGGCATAGCCCCTCCTAACCCGCCCCGCTCGCCCCGGCAAGCGGCCTTGGTTCCATCGATACCCACAGAACATTTTGTCGCTCGTCCAGTGAACGAGTCCTGGGATGCCAGCGTCTACGTGGGTGAATGTTTCGTCGGCCGCTGGCGGACGAAACAAAGCCGGCCCCCGACGAAACCATTTCCCGCGGTGGCGAAGACACCAGGAAACGTGCGGCCGGTAGAGATTGCACAACGAAACGACGGGCCCGGGGGGCTCGTTCACATGGGGACCGTCATGATCAAGGCATTTTCCGCCATCGCTGTTGCCGCGTTCATCGCCGCCGCGCTCACCATTCTGCCGGGCTTTGCTCCGCAGGTCGAAGCCTCCACTCCGCGGCCGCTCGCCAAGGCCGATCGTCTCGATATCCATCTGGTCGGCAAGGACTGTTCGCAGCAGGCCTGGCCGAATTTCGAGGCCTCCTGCCTGCGCTCCGCCGGCACCAAGACGGTGGTTCGCGAAGCCCGCCTCGTCACCGCCGACCGCACCCCGTAGTTCGTTTCCAAGCAAAGCAGACACCGCTCCGACGTCACCGGAACGGACAGCCCTCGTCAGCCTCAGGCCGTCACACAAATCCCAATGGTAATTTGCGGCGTCCCGTCGCAGACTATCGTCTAAGGCGCCCGTCCGGATGATCCGGCGGGCGCAAGCCATCAGGGGATTGCCGTGACGAGTACGCCCGCGATCGTTTCTTCTGGCCACCCTCCGAGCAGTCCGATCCCGGTTGCCGTCACCCTCGGTGCCTTGGGCGTCGTCTATGGCGACATCGGAACCAGCCCCCTCTACGCCCTCAAGGAAGCCGCCAAGGCCGCCACCCATGGCGGACCGCTCACCGAGAGCGCGGTGCTCGGCGTGGTCTCGCTGATCCTGTGGGCGCTGATCCTCATCATCTCGGTCAAATATGCGTTGCTGATCCTGCGCGCGGACAACCGCGGCGAAGGCGGCATCGTCGCCCTGCTGGCGCTGCTGTCGGCGCGCAACGCGGCGCCCGGCACCTGGCGCGCCCATCTTCTGGTCGTAGGCCTGATCGGCGCCGCGCTGCTCTACGGCGACGGCGCGATCACGCCGGCGATCTCGGTGCTGTCGGCGATCGAGGGCCTGAAGGTCGACGCGCCATCGCTGGCGCCGGCCGTGGTGCCGGTCACCGTCGTCATCCTGATCGGCCTGTTCATGATGCAGAAGCAGGGCACGGGCTTCATCGGCAAGATATTTGGCCCGGTGATGCTGTTCTGGTTCGGGGTGCTCGCAGTGCTGGGCATTCACGGCATCGTCAAGGCGCCCGGCGTGCTGGTTGCGCTGAGCCCCTTCTACGCATTCGATTTCCTGATCCATCAGGATTTTCACGTCAGCTTTGCCATTCTCGGCGCCGCCTTCCTCGCGGTCACCGGCGGTGAGGCGATGTATGCCGACATGGGGCATTTCGGCCGCTTTCCAATCCGGCTCGCCTGGTTCGCCATCTGCCTGCCCGCGCTGGTGCTGAATTATTTCGGCCAGGCCGGGCTCCTGATCACCGACCCGACCGCGATCGACAACCCGTTCTTCCAGCTGTCGCCCGACTGGGCGCATTACCCGCTCGTCCTGCTCGCGACCATCGCCACCGTGATCGCCTCGCAGGCCATCATCTCCGGCGTGTTCTCGCTGACCCAGCAGTCGATCCAGCTCGGCTTCCTGCCGCGCATGCATATCGAGCACACCACGAGCGATGCGATCGGCCAGATCTACGTGCCGCTGGTGAACTGGCTGCTCGCGGCCGGGACGCTCGGCGCGGTGCTGGCGTTCGGCACCTCGGACGCGCTGGCCGGCGCCTACGGCATCGCGGTGTCGCTGCTGATGGCGATCACCACCCTGCTCGCCGCGCTGGTCGCGATCCAGTGGGGCTATTCGCCGATCATCGTGATCGCGGTGAACGGCTTCTTCTTCATCATCGACGCGATCTTCTTTGCGGCAAACTCGACCAAGCTGTTCGAGGGCGGCTGGTTCCCGCTGCTGCTCGCGGCCGCGGTGGCGTTCCTGATGCTGACCTGGCGCAGCGGCGTGAAGCTGGTCGAGAAGGCGCGCGGCAAGCTGCGGCAGCCTGAAGAGGATCTGATCGAAACCGCCGTCAACAAATGCAGCGCCCGCCTGCCCGGCACCGCCGTGTTCCTGGCGTCGGCCCCCAACGGCGTGCCGCTCGCGCTGACCCAGTTCGTCAAGCACAACCACGTGCTGCATCAGCGCGTGCTGCTGGTCACCGTGCTGATCGAGGAGCGGCCGAGGATTTCCGATGAGGAGCGCGCCGAGGTGGTCGAGATCGTCCCGGGCATCACGCGGATCATCCTGCATTATGGCTTCATGCAGTATCCGACGATCTATGAGGGGCTGAAGCTCGCCTGCCAGCAGAGCAAGTTGCCTGGCATCGATCTTTCCGACGTGACCTATTACATCGGCCGCGAGACCATCATCCCGCGCGAGGACGTTCCGGGCATGTGGGTGTGGCGGGAATCGCTGTTCGCCTTCCTGCAGCGCAATGCGGAGCGGACGGCGGCATTCTTCGGCGTGCCGACCGGTCAGGTCGTGGAGTTCGGCACGGAGATCGAGATCTGATTTCAACTTCTGCGTAGCCCGGATGCAGCGAAGCGCAATCTGGGACAAGTGACGGCCGTATCGCAAGCCCCCGGATTTCGCTTCGCTGCATCCGGGCTTCTGTAACGGGCCTTTGTAAGTCAATCCCTTTTTGCGTGATCCACTCGCCGGGCACTTGCTTCTGTACGGGATCGGCGCGAAGGCCGTCGCCTGATGGGGTGCATTGAGGAGCCGGCCGGCCAATCTACGGAAGCGTGGTTGTGAGCCACTTCCCGGATGGCGGCCTGACCGGATCCATCGTCCCGGCGCAGGGACCTCGCTCAGGGAGAGCCTGGTGTCGTGGCCCGCCCAGAACCGATTGCTGCTCCTTGCTTAGGTTGCCGAGGCCTTGGCCATCGGGTTGAACGGTTTGGCGTCGGCGAGCATGCGATGCAGAACGACGGCGAGCTTGCGTGCGAGCGCCACCTTGGCCTTGCGCAGGCCTGCGCGCCGGGCGATCCGCATCGCCCAGCCTTTCAGCGCCGAGCAGTTCCTGACCGGCTTGGTCAGCATGACGTGAGCCGCCTGATAGAGCGCCTCGCGCACGGAGGCATCGCCGATCTTGCTGATGCGGCCGGTATAGTCGGTTTCGCCCGATTGGTACTTCTTCGGGGTGAGGCCAAAATGCGCTCCCGTCGCCTTCGAGGACCGGAAGCGCTTCGGGTCGTCGACCGCCGCGGCGTAGGTAAGCGCCACGATCGGGCCGACGGACGGTGTCGTCATCAGGAGGCGGGCTTGAGGGTGCGACCTGGCGAGCTTTTGGGTGTGCTTATCCAGGCCATTGAACTCGCGCCGCAGCACGGCGTGGGCTTCGAGCAGCGCCTGTGCCACGATCTCAAGTCCGGGATGGCCCGCTACGAGCTCCCGGATGCGTTCGGCGAACGTGCGCTCGGTGGTCGTGCCGACCTTCAGACCGAAGCCGCGGAGCACGCCGCGCAGGCTGTTCTCGATGTCGCGCAGCTTGGACTGCAGCAGCTTGCGTGCCGTCAGAACCGCCCGCGTCTCCTGCGCTTCGATCGACTTGCAGTGCACCGGCCGGAACCAGCCCAGCCGCATCAGTTGCGCGATCCCGCGGGCATCGTTGCGGTCCGACTTCACCGGCATCGCCTTGAAGGCATCGCGGACGTGCCGCGTCTCCAACAGTTCGACTGCCAGGCCCGCATCCCGCATCGCTGCGTAGAGCCATTGCGACAGCGGACCAGCCTCCAGCCCGATCCGTTCCAGCACCAACCCCAGCGACCGCAACCAGGTGATCAAGGCCTCCGGCTCACTCGCAACCCTCGCCTCGCGCAAAATCTTACCTGTCCCATCGACAAGGCAGACGCTCGAGCATTCCAAAGACACGTCGATTCCTGCATAGTGGTACATGGTCGTCCCTTAATGATGCTTGGAGCGGGCTTGCCCGACTCCGTTTATTGACACCATCAGTTTGAGGGACGACCGCCTTCCAACCAACAGGCCGCTCGCGAGCGCGCTTCCAAATCGCGCCGTAGCGAGCGGGCGGCCGGCCCGTTACCCCATCTACGAGTGATCTCCGGGAATGTCAGACGATCCGCCCCTTCAGCTGAAGCCGCGGCTGGCGGTCTCGATCGACCAGGCGCAGGCCATCATCAACCGAGTCGCGCCGGGCGCAACGGTGCGCGACGTCATCGAGCTGCGCGGCGGCGAGATCAGCACGATCCTCGAGATCGTGCTGGCGGACGCGCCGGGCTGCATCCTCAAGGTCTACCCGGCGCAGCTGCAATGGAAGATGGCGAAGGAGGTCCACGTCCTAGGGCTGTTGCGCGCGGTCGACATCCCTGTTCCCCGTATTCTCGTCGCCGACGACACGCGCTCGGTGATCGACCTCAGCTTCGTGCTGATGACGAAGCTCGACGGCGTGGTGCTCGGCGGCCGCGAGCCGGCCCTGACTGATCAGCAACTGTTTGTGATCTACGCCGCCATGGGCGAAGCGCTCCGCCGCATCAACGACGTCACGCTCGACAGCTTCGGCTATATCGGCCCGCGCGGGGTCTGGACGCCGCACCCGACCAACCGCGCCTACATGTCCGCCCAGTTCGAGCGAAAGCTGACGGAGTTTTGCACGCGCGGCGGCGACCCGGCGCTGGCCGGGCGGCTCCGGCACAGCATTGCCGCACGCAGCGACCTGTTCGACGCCGCCGACCGGCCCCGCCTGTGCCACTACGATCTCCATGCCGGAAACATGCTGGTGACGCCGGAAGGCACACCGCAACTCTCAGGCATCGTCGATTTCGAGAATGCCACCGCCGGCGATCCCCTGATGGATATCGCCAAGGCGCTCTATTACTTCACGCCGAAGGATGCGCCCAAGCGCGACGGATTGCTCGCGGGCCACGGCACCCGCGACCGCCCCGACTGGGAAGCCACGATCGCGCTCTACCGGCTCGCCTGCACGCTCGAGCTCTGGTGCTGGTTCGCCCAGATCGGCCGGGCGGACGCGCTCTCCGGCCTCACCAGAGAACTCGAGAATTCGGCCGGTCAGGGCTTGGCTCATTGACCCAAATCGGACGTCGACATCGAAGGGCCTGAAGGTCTATTCGCCCGCCGCGAGACGACGAATGCCGGATGCAGTCAGGCCGAGTTCACCGAGCCGTCTGACTGCGTAGCCGAGACCGACAAGGCGCTCCCAGTGCAACTGGGGAATCTCCCGTTGCGCTTCGCCCTTGCCGACCTCGACCAGGGAGGCGAACTCGTCCGAACTGAGGGCTTGGGGATGATCCGTCACGACGCGGCCTCGTCGGTCCAGACCTTGAACGAAATCAGCGTGTTTGGCCCAAACGTCTGCGTGATCGGAACGTCGGACGCATCCCGTCCATGTGCGATCAGAACCCGGCCGATCCGCGGCACGTTGTTGCGCGGATCGAACATATGCCAACGCCCGCCGATATAGGCCTCGAACCAGCCGGCGAAATCACCGGCTGCCCAAGGCAGCGGGGTGCCGATGTCGCTGAGATAGCCGGTGCAATAGCGCGCCGGAATGTTCATGCAGCGGCAGAAGGCAATAGCGAGATGCGCGTAGTCGCGGCACACGCCCTTGCATTCGTTGAAGGCCTCCCACGCCGTCTTGGTGGCGCGGGCGTGCTCGTAGCCGAAAGTGATGTGGCGATGGACGAAATCGCAAATGGCCTGGACCCGCGGCCAGCCCGGCGGCGTGGCCTCGAACAGCTTCCATGCGATTTCCGACAGCCGGTCGGTCTCGCAATAGCGGCTGCCAAGCAGATAGACCAGCGTGTCCGACGGCAGGTCCTCGACCGCGTGCTGGCCGGCCGAAGCAAACACCGGATCAGGCTCGCCGCTGTCGCGCACGACGCCATCGGCCGCCAGCCGCATCGGACCGGCCGGCGCAACGATACGGCTGCACCAATTGCCGAATCCGTCGCGATACGGCGTGATCGGCACTGAGGGGGTAGTGGTCAGGTAGTCGGGGACGATGATGTCGGACGCGCGCGTGAAGTGCGTGCCCAGCACCATGATGATGGGCGTCGGCTGCGGGAACTCGTAGTGCATTTCGAATCCGACGCGAAGCTTCATCCGAAATACATCCTCTTTGCACCACCGACATGGCTACGAAGCGGGCGAATACAAGGTACGATCTGCCTCGTCGGACAAATACCCGCATCGCGCGAGAAAATGATGGCTATTTGCCGCAATAGCGCGCAGGAACGGCAGCGCTTGCCGAGCTGGCGCGGCTTGCCAGCGCGACTCGAACCCGACGAATGTTCGAGTCGGATGCTTGAAAGCCTCCTCCGTGCGTTCGACACAGTTTCGGAACGCGCTCACCGAAAGACCCTGATGCAAAATCTCTCGCCTCGCCACGTCAAGACTGAAGAGTCCGTCCGCCTCGGCGTGATTTCCGGTTGGTACTCCACAAAGGTCAGCGGAACATTCGTGACGGGCCCGCATGACACCGAAGCCGATTGCCTGCGTAAAATCGCCGAGATCGATCCGCCACCGCCGCCGCCGAAGAAGAAGAGATAACCCCTGCTCGACCAAATCGGCCGCACTGGCAGACGGGCCGCCCAGGACGCATATCGGCAAGATGGCCAAACAAAGCCGCGTTCGCCTCCTTGAGGTTACCGTGATTGCGCAGAACGAGCCCACGCGCTGGAAATGGTATATTTCCGAAGGCGGTCTTGAGCTCGTGCACGGCTACGCGACGTCACGCGAAACAGCGCAAAGAGACGGCGATAACGCACTGTTCACAATGCTATCTGCCTCCCAAACGCCCTGAGCGGGTCGCTTTTCGACGAACAGAGAAGCAAGTGCCTCAAGCTCGGCGAAACGACGCACAGGCGCAGCCCGGCCCGCCCAGGCAATCAGGCATGTATCAACCCGCGGCGGGGGCCTGACCTCGAGCCGCATGCAACGAACCACGTTCGAGAACGGCCTTACTCGCCGTTGCCGTTCGCGCCGTTTTCCTCTTCTGGAATATGCTCGACCGAGACCACGTGCTCGTCCTCGGCGGTGTCGAACACGATCACGCCCTGGGTGGAGCGGCCGGCGACGCGGATGTCGGCCACCGGGCAGCGGATCAGCTGGCCCTTGTCGGTGACCAGCATGATCTGGTCGGCGTCCTCGACCGGGAACGACGCCACCAAATTGCCGTTGCGGTTGTTGACGCTCATCGCGACGATGCCTTTGCCGCCGCGGCCGGTGGTGCGGTACTCGTAGGACGAGGTCCGCTTGCCGAAGCCGTTGACGGAGACCGTGAGCACCACCTGCTCGGCCGCCGACAGCTCGGCATAGCGCTCCTGCGACAGCTGGATCGCATTCGCCGCCTCTTCGCCTTCCGCCTCGACCGGCTCCTCGGCCCCAGTCTCGCCGGCCACCGCGCGGCGCATCTTCAAGTACGCCGAGCGCTCGTCCGAGGTCGTCTCGACATGGCGCAGGATCGAGAGCGAGATCAGCTTGTCGGCGTCGGCCAGTGCAATGCCGCGCACGCCCATCGAGGTGCGGCCGGTGAAGACGCGCACATCGGTGACCGGGAAACGGATGCACTGCCCGCCCGCGGCGGTCAGCAGCACGTCGTCACGTTCGGTGCAGATCTGCACGTCGACGATCGCCTCGCCCTCCCCGAGCTTCATGGCAATGATGCCGGAGCGGCGGACATCGACGAAGTCGGACAGCTTGTTGCGGCGAACGGTGCCGCTGGTGGTCGCGAACATCACGTCGAGATTGCCCCAGGAGGATTCATCCTCCGGCAACGGCATGATCGTGGTGATACGCTCGCCCTGCTCCAGCGGCAGGATGTTGATCAGCGCCTTGCCGCGCGCGTTCGGCGCTGCCATCGGCAGCCGCCAGACCTTCTCCTTGTAGACCTGGCCGCGCGAGGAGAAGAACAGCACCGGCGTGTGGGTGGAGGCCACGAACAGGCGCGAGACGAAATCCTCGTCGCGGGTCTGCATGCCGGCGCGGCCCTTGCCGCCGCGGCGCTGCGCCCGGTAGGCCGAGAGCGGCACGCGCTTGACATAGCCGGCGTGCGACACCGTCACGACCATGTCCTCGCGCTGGATCAGGTCCTCGTCCTCGACCTCGCCTTCCTGCTCGATGATCACGGTCTTGCGCGGGGTTGCGAACTGCTGCTTCACCTCGGCCAGTTCGGTCTTGATGATCGCCTGAACGCGGGCGCGAGACCGCAGGATGTCGAGATAGTCGGCGATCTCCGCCGCGAGCTTGTCGAGCTCTTCGGAGATCTCGTCCCGCCCCAGAGCGGTCAGGCGCTGCAGCCGCAGGTCGAGGATGGCCTTGGCCTGCTCCATCGACAGCCGGAGCGTACCGTCGTCATTGATGCGATGCCGGGGATCGTCGATCAGCGTGATCATCGCCTCGACGTCGCGCGCCGGCCAGTCGCGCGACATCAGGGACTCGCGCGCCGTGTTCGGATCGGGCGAGGTTCTGATGACGCGGATCATTTCATCGATATTGGCGACCGCGATCGCAAGGCCGACCAGGATATGGGCGCGGTCGCGCGCCTTGCCGAGCAGGAATTTGGTCCGCCGGGTCACCACCTGCTCGCGGAACGCGACGAAGATGGTGAGCAGGTCCTTCAGATTCATCGTCTGCGGACGACCGGAATCCAGCGCCAGCATGTTGGCGGGGAAGTTCGACTGCAGCGGCGTGAACCGATAGAGCTGGTTGAGCACCACATCGGGCACCGCTTCGCGCTTCAGCTCGATGACGACGCGATAGCCGTCGCGGTCGGACTCGTCGCGCAGATCGCCAATGCCCTCGATCTTCTTCTCTTTCACCAGGTCGGCGATACGCTCGACCATCGTCGCCTTGTTCACCTGATAGGGAATTTCGGTGATGATGATCGCTTCACGGTCCTTGCGGATGGTGTCGATCGCCACCTTGCCGCGCATTACGATCGAGCCGCGGCCGAGGTGATAGGCCGAGCGGATGCCCTGGCGTCCCAGGATGACGCCACCGGTTGGGAAATCCGGTCCCGGAATGATGTTGATGAGCTCGTCGATCGAAAGCGCCGGGTTGTCGATCAGCGCCACACAGGCGTCGACGACCTCGCCGAGATTGTGCGGCGGGATGTTGGTCGCCATGCCGACCGCGATGCCGCCCGCGCCGTTGACCAGAAGGTTCGGGAACCTGGCCGGCAGAACCGACGGCTCCTGCTCGGAATTGTCGTAGTTCGGCTGGAAATCGACGGTTTCCATGTCGATGTCGGCGAGAACGGCGAGCGCCGCCTTCGTCAGCCGTGCCTCGGTATATCGATAGGCCGCAGGCGGATCGCCGTCGACCGAGCCGAAATTGCCCTGTCCGTCGATCAGCGGCACGCGCAGCGAGAAGTCCTGCGCCATCCGGACCATCGCGTCGTAAATCGACTGGTCGCCGTGCGGGTGATATTTACCGATCACGTCGCCGACGACGCGCGCGGATTTTACGTACTTCTTGTCCGGCGTATGTCCCTGCTCATGCATCGAGTAGAGAATGCGCCGGTGCACCGGCTTCAGCCCGTCGCGCGCATCGGGCAGCGCACGCGACACGATCACGCTCATCGCGTAATCGAGGTAGGACTTCTTCATCTCGTCGAGAATGGAAACGGGACGAATATCTGAGGGCACCGGCGGCTCGCCGGGCTTGTCGTCTTCGGGTTCGGACAAAGGGGAAATCCGGTCAGTTCTGCTGGGGAATCATATAGCGTATCGAGGGCCTGATAACCACCCTTACGCGGCTCCGGCAAGCCGTTTTTCCCTTCGTTTTTTCATGCACTTACCGGCGACATTGCAGGTTCCCGGCGGGCCCGCTCTGCGTGGCGAATGCGAGCTGACGAAGACCGGGCGGAACGGCTTCGCAATGCCCTTTTTCGCTCAGTTACTGGCCGAAGATCACGGCATGCATGATCCGCCCGGGCATGAAGGTGAACAGCCCGGCAATGACCAGCGCGCCGAAGAAAATGCCGATCATCGTGAACTTGTGGCGGCGGACATTGTGGCTCCGTGCCGCCGTCACGCCGAGCACCAGCATCGCCAGCGAGAAGATCGACAGCAGGTGGATCGGGCTCCACGGGCCCAGCAGCCGGATCTGGTGGATCCAGAACGAGCTCCCGGCGACGATCAGCATCAGGATCACCCAGATCCAGCCGAGCGTCCGGTGCGGCAGCGTGCCCTTCGGTGCGGCGAGCTGAATCGAGCCGAGCACGAAGGCGGCCATCGCCGCGAAGGCATGGAGCGGGATCGCAGGCGCAGCGTCGAGCAATGGCGCGAGGCTCATGATAGCGGCCCTCGGGTGATGCGCGCGGCCAGGCATCGCTCGCCGCAGGCCGATGTAAATATCATTCACATCAGCCTGTGTCAAAGCACGGGGAACCCCCGAAGGCCTCTTCCGACAATCACGTAATATCAGATTGATACGAGGTTATCCTCATAATCCACACAAAGGACCTCCCTCGCGCGTCGTACCGCCGCCCCGGGAAATGATCTTCACGGGGGTGACGCCTGACAGAATGTGGGAGGCGCGATCCCGTCAGAACGGGATGTCGTCGTCCATATCGCTGTTGCGGCCACCTGCGGCGACTGCACGGCGCGGCGCCGAGCTGACCGGTCCGGCCGAGCCGAAATCGCTGCCGCCATCATCGGAGAAGCTACCGCCTCCGCCGCTGCGCCCGTCGAGCATCGTCAGGTTGGAGTTGAAGCCCTGCAGCACGACCTCGGTCGAGTACTTCTCGACGCCGCTCTGGTCGGTCCATTTGCGGGTCTGCAACTGACCCTCGATGTACACCTTGGCGCCCTTCTTCAGATACTGCTCGGCGACCTTGCAGAGACCTTCGTTGAAGATCACGACGCGGTGCCACTCGGTCTTTTCCTTGCGCTCGCCGGTGCCCTTGTCGCGCCAGGTTTCCGAAGTGGCGATCGACAGATTTGCGATCGGACGGCCGTCCTGCGTCCGCCGGATTTCCGGATCCTTGCCGAGGTTCCCAACCAGGATCACCTTGTTCACGCTTCCCGCCATCGCATCATCTCCACTCAAAAACCGGGCGCCGGACATCGGCCGCCACTCTCAACCTTCGCCACTTACATTGCAGGCGTCGTGGATGACCCTATACGCCGGCGCCGGCCCGACGCCTTTGCCGTCGCGCGGTTATCCACGATTATTGAGATCGAGATATAGCACCGCCGCCGGCATTGTTCCAGTTTTGTTCACCACAACCTGCCGTAGCAGCCGGCGACGGCGTTGGCGCGGCCGCCGGTCACGGGATCAGCGGTCGCCTCGCGGCGATCACTCAGACTAATTGCAATAAAATCAGTATCTTGTTCTGTCGGCACTTCTTCCGCGAGTGTTGCATTTGGGAGACGGCGCTTCCGGTTGAATCAGCGTATAGATTCCAACCATGGCGCGGGCGCTCGCGTCTGAGATCGTGCTTCGGGACCAGTTGGAAGCCGATTTGGGAAGCTGGGGATTGATGATGAAGAAGTTTTTGCTCGCGACCGTTGCTCTGATTGCGTTCGCCGCGCCTGCGGCGGCAGCCGATCTGGCAGCCCGCCCCTACACCAAGGCGCCGCCGATGATCGCCGCCGTCTATGACTGGAGCGGCTTCTATATCGGCGCCAACGGCGGTTGGGGTTCGAGCCACAATTGCTGGGATCAGCTCCCGGGCGGCACTTTCATCGGATCGGATGGTTGCCACGATGCGACGGGCGGCGTCGCCGGTGGCCAGATCGGCTATCGCTGGCAGGCGGGCACCTGGGTGTTCGGCCTCGAAGCGCAGGGCGACTGGGCTGACCTGAAGGGCAGCAACGGCAGCGCGATCTTCCCGGGCCTGTTCACCAACCAGAGCAAGATCGACGCGTTCGGCCTGTTCACCGGCCAGATCGGCTACGCGGTCAACAACGTGCTGCTCTACGCCAAGGGCGGTGCGGCGCTGACCGACAACCGCTTCAGCACCTACTTCACGCCGACCGGCGCGCTCGGCGGCCGCGCCACCGACACCCGCTGGGGTGGCACCATCGGCGCCGGCATCGAAGTCGGCTTCGCGCCGAACTGGACCGCCGGTATCGAATACGACCACCTGTTCATGCAGGACAAAACCTACAACCTCACCACCCCGAATGGCGCGCTGTTCAGCACCATCCGCGACCGCCAGGACGTCGACCTCGTCACCGTCCGCGTGAACTACAAGTGGGGTGGCCCGGTCGTTGCGCGCTACTGATCGCACGCAGCGGATCTGATCCAGACGAAAGGCCGGCGTTGCGCCGGCCTTTTTGTTTGCGCGATCGATTCAAATACTGAGCCGGATACCGTCCGCGCGACGGTTGATTTCCATCGAGCCAGCCTCGTGCCAACTCTCCTATTGGTACGTGCGCACCTCGCGCGCTCGTTTTCCGTGCATTGTGGTTTCCTGGTTACACAACCTCCGCGATCTCTGTGTAGAAACATGTGATCGTCACGCAATGCTGTGACGCTCTCTTCGAATGTTTGAAGTGACCACAAGAAAATGGGCAAGAAAACGGGACTCGGACTTTGAAAATCAGGAATGTTTTGCTGGCATCGGCCGGCATGCTCGCACTGAGCGCTCTTGCACCCGCGATGGCCGCCGACATGGCTGCACGCGCCCCCTACGTGAAGGCTCCGCCGCCGGCCGCGATCTACAACTGGACCGGCTTCTACATCGGCGGCTTCGGTGGCTATGCCAGCGAGGATTCCGGCAATCCGAAGATGGAAGGCGGCTTCGCCGGCGGCACCATCGGCTACAACTGGCAGACCAGCAACATCGTGTACGGCCTCGAGGCCGACGGTGGCTGGGCTGACGTCAGTGCTTCCGCCACCGGATTCGGCATCACCGCGACGAGCAAGACCGACGCGCTCGGCACCGTGCGTGGCCGCCTCGGCTTCGCGACAAGGTGCTGTTCTACGGCACCGGCGGCTACGCCTGGATCGACAACAAGCTCACCCTTAGCGGCTTTGGCCTGACCACCTCGCAGAGCCACTTCCACTCCGGCTGGACCGTCGGCGCGGGCATCGAGGCCTTCATCGCTCCGCAGTGGTCGATCAAGGGCGAGTACCTGTATCGCAGCCTGAGCAGCGAGGACTATTTCGGCGTGCCCTCCGGCGACCTCAACCTGCATAGCGTCCAGTTCGGCGTGAACTATCACTTCGGCGGCCCGATCGTCGCCAAGTACTGAGTGAACGACAGACCGCAAGGTCTCGGAAAGGCCGGCCTCGCGCCGGCCTTTTTTGCGCCTGGGAACCAGCCCTGCTGACGGCTGCTGCCATCAGGCAAACTATCCGTTGATGGAGACGACTCAGCACTGGAAATCTGCCGCCGTTCTTCCTACGTTCCAGTCTTCTCACCCATCGGCGCAAGGTCCCGGCATCACCGGCGATGCGCGCCCAAAAGGCGCCCGATCATGCGCCCGGAATTGTCGCAATGGATGAAGTGCTCAAGGCGAAGCGCCAACAGAACGCCGGCTCCTCATCGCGCGCCATCACGATCCGCGGCGCGCGCGAACACAATCTGAAGAACATCGACGTCGAGATTCCGCGCGACAGACTGGTCGTGTTCACCGGTCTGTCCGGCTCCGGCAAGTCGTCGCTCGCATTCGACACCATCTATGCCGAGGGCCAGCGCCGCTACGTCGAGTCGCTGTCGGCCTATGCGCGCCAGTTCCTCGAGATGATGCAGAAGCCCGACGTCGACCAGATCGACGGCTTATCTCCTGCGATCTCGATCGAGCAGAAGACGACGTCGAAGAACCCGCGCTCCACCGTCGGCACCGTCACCGAGATCTACGACTACATGCGCCTGTTGTGGGCCCGCGTCGGCGTGCCCTATTCGCCGGCCACTGGGCTGCCGATCGAGAGCCAGATCGTCTCGCAGATGGTCGACCGCGTGCTGGCGCTCCCCGAGGGCACCCGCCTCTATCTGCTGGCGCCGGTCGTGCGCGGCCGCAAGGGCGAGTACAAGAAGGAGCTCGCCGAGTACCTCAAGAAGGGCTTTCAGCGCGTCAAGATCGACGGCACCTTCTACGAGCTGTCGGAGGCGCCCGCGCTCGACAAGAAATTCCCGCACGACATCGACGTCGTGGTCGACCGCATCGTGGTGCGCCCCGACCTTTCGCAGCGCCTCGCGGAAAGTTTTGAGACCGCGCTGAAGCTCGCCGAAGGCCTCGCCGTGATCGAATACGCCGACGCGCCGGCGGCGGCTGCGCAGGACGAGAAGAAAGAGGACAAGAAGAAGACCGCAAAGATCCACGACAAGAGCGGCCCCGAACGAATCCTGTTCTCGGAAAAATTCGCCTGTCCGGTTTCGGGCTTCACGATCCCCGAGATCGAGCCCAGACTCTTTTCGTTCAACAATCCCTATGGCGCGTGCCCGGCCTGCGGCGGCCTCGGCGTCGAACAGCATATCGACGAGGATCTCGTCATCCCCGACAAGGAGCTGACCTTGCGCAAGGGCGCGATCGCGCCCTGGGCGAAATCCTCCTCGCCCTATTACATCCAGACCCTGACCGCGCTCGGCAAGCACTACAAGTTCACGCTCGACACCAAGTGGAAGGACCTGCCCAAGAAGGTGCAGGCCGCGCTGCTGCACGGCTCCGGCGACGACGAGATCAAGTTCTCCTATGAGGATGGCGTCCGCTCCTACGACACCAAGAAGCCGTTCGAGGGCGTCATCACCAACATCAACCGCCGCTACCGCGAGACCGAGAGCGAGTGGGCGCGCGAGGAGCTCGGCAAGTATTTCTCCGACGTGCCCTGCGCCGGCTGCAACGGCTACCGGCTGAAGCCGGAGGCGCTGTGCGTCAAGATCGGGGCTAAGCACATCGGCGAGATCTCGGAGCTCTCAGTCAGGCGCGCCGGCGAATGGTTCGAGACGGTGCCGGCGGCACTCAACGCGCAGCAGAACGAAATCGCCGCGCGTATCCTCAAGGAGATCCGCGAGCGCCTGACCTTCCTGCTCGACGTCGGCCTGAACTACCTGACGCTGTCGCGCTCCTCCGGCACGCTGTCGGGCGGCGAGAGCCAGCGCATCCGCCTGGCGTCGCAGATCGGCTCGGGACTGACTGGCGTGCTCTACGTGCTGGACGAACCCTCGATCGGCCTGCACCAGCGCGACAATGCCCGCCTGCTCGACACGTTGAAGCGGCTGCGCGACCTCGGCAACACGGTCGTCGTGGTCGAGCATGACGAGGACGCGATCCGCCTCGCCGATTATGTGCTCGACATCGGCCCCGGCGCCGGCATGCATGGCGGCCACATCGTGGCCGAAGGCACGCCCGACCAGATCATGCGCAACCCGAAATCGCTGACCGGCAAATACCTGACCGGCGAGCTGTCGGTTGCGATCCCGGACCGGCGGCCGCCGAACCACCGGCGCACCATCAAGGTGATCAACGCCCGCGGCAACAATCTGAAGAACGTCTCGGCCGAGATCCCGCTCGGCCTGTTCACCTGTGTCACCGGCGTCTCCGGCGGCGGCAAGTCGACATTGCTGATCGACACGCTGTACCGCGCGATCGCCCGCAAGCTCAACAACGCCAGCGAAGGCGCCGCACCGCACGACCGTATCGAGGGCCTCGAGCACATCGACAAGATCATCGACATCGATCAGTCGCCGATCGGCCGCACGCCGCGCTCGAACCCCGCGACCTATACCGGCGCCTTCACGCCGATCCGCGAATGGTTCGCCGGCCTGCCGGAGGCGAAGGCGCGCGGCTACGAGCCCGGGCGCTTCTCCTTCAACGTCAAGGGCGGCCGCTGCGAGGCCTGCCAGGGCGACGGCGTCATCAAGATCGAGATGCACTTCCTGCCCGACGTCTACGTCACCTGCGACACCTGCAAGGGCAAGCGCTACAACCGCGAGACCCTGGAGGTGCTGTTCAAGGGCAAGAGCATCGCCGACGTGCTCGACATGACGGTCGAGGAAGCCGCCGAATTCTTCAAGGCGGTGCCGCGCGTGCGCGAGACCTTCCAGACCCTGCACCGCGTCGGCCTCGACTACATCCATGTCGGCCAGCAGGCCACCACGCTGTCCGGCGGCGAAGCCCAGCGCGTCAAGCTGGCAAAGGAGCTGTCAAAGCGCGCCACCGGCCGCACGCTCTACATCCTGGACGAGCCGACCACCGGCCTGCACTTCCACGATGTGGCAAAGCTGCTCGAGGTGCTGCACGAGCTGGTCGCCCAGGGCAACACGGTCGTCGTGATCGAGCACAATCTCGAGGTCATCAAGACCGCCGACTGGGTGATCGACCTCGGCCCCGAAGGCGGCGACGGCGGCGGCGAGATCGTCGCCTGGGGCCCGCCGGAGGACATCGTCAAGGCGCCGAGGAGCTACACCGGCAAATTCCTGGCACCGGTGCTGAAGAAGGCGAACAGCAAGCCGAGGAAGAGCAGCGCGAGCGAGGCGGCGGAGTAGTTTGGGGATCCCTGACGTCCCCGACGCGTCAATACACTTCTGACTGGTCTTTCAATGGGTGTTGACTGGTTCCGAAGGCAATCTTGGTCGCAAGAAGATCAGACCGAATTTTGGCACCGCTTGCGCAAAGCGCGAGAACAAAATCGGCCGCAGTATGTCTTTATCCAAGGCTTCACGCTATTGGAGACAGGCCCTCAATACTACGCCAGCGCGATAGAGCTTTTCGACTACGTGATCGATCGTTACTCAGATTCGATCAGATTCGTACAAGCGCTCTCCGCAAAAGCCGACTGTCTTGCCGCGTCGGGGGACATTGAGGGCGCCCTCGCGTACTATGAACGCGCGATCCAGACGATGCGCATCAAGCCAAATAATCAGACATGGGCATGGCTTGATTTTGTGTGGATCGTCGCGACAAACGAACTCTCGAACTACTACGAGACGGCCCTCGCGATACTTGATGAGTTCGGAAGTCAACCACCATTGTTTCCAGTTACTGCGTTCCGCTTCTACGGCAGCCGCGCCCTCATTCAGAGTGCTTGCGGACTGACCGACTCGGCCAGGAACGCCGCACGCACGGCTCTTGCTGCCGCGGACAAAGAGGTATCCGGACTGCGGTATCATCCGAAGCTCGGCGTCATAGGGTCAAGTTACCGCGACATCAGGGAACGACTTGCCGCGATCGTATAGCAAGCAAGTAGATGGGGTAACGGGCCGGCCGCCCGCTCGCTACGGCGCGATTTGGAAGCGCGCTCGCGAGCGGCCTGTTGGTTGGAAGGCGGTCGTCCCTCAAACTGATGGTGTCAATAAACGGAGTCGGGCAAGCCCGCTCCAAGCATCATTAAGGGACGACCATGTACCACTATGCAGGAATCGACGTGTCTTTGGAATGCTCGAGCGTCTGCCTTGTCGATGGGACAGGTAAGATTTTGCGCGAGGCGAGGGTTGCGAGTGAGCCGGAGGCCTTGATCACCTGGTTGCGGTCGCTGGGGTTGGTGCTGGAACGGATCGGGCTGGAGGCTGGTCCGCTGTCGCAATGGCTCTACGCAGCGATGCGGGATGCGGGCCTGGCAGTCGAACTGTTGGAGACGCGGCACGTCCGCGATGCCTTCAAGGCGATGCCGGTGAAGTCGGACCGCAACGATGCCCGCGGGATCGCGCAACTGATGCGGCTGGGCTGGTTCCGGCCGGTGCACTGCAAGTCGATCGAAGCGCAGGAGACGCGGGCGGTTCTGACGGCACGCAAGCTGCTGCAGTCCAAGCTGCGCGACATCGAGAACAGCCTGCGCGGCGTGCTCCGCGGCTTCGGTCTGAAGGTCGGCACGACCACCGAGCGCACGTTCGCCGAACGCATCCGGGAGCTCGTAGCGGGCCATCCCGGACTTGAGATCGTGGCACAGGCGCTGCTCGAAGCCCACGCCGTGCTGCGGCGCGAGTTCAATGGCCTGGATAAGCACACCCAAAAGCTCGCCAGGTCGCACCCTCAAGCCCGCCTCCTGATGACGACACCGTCCGTCGGCCCGATCGTGGCGCTTACCTACGCCGCGGCGGTCGACGACCCGAAGCGCTTCCGGTCCTCGAAGGCGACGGGAGCGCATTTTGGCCTCACCCCGAAGAAGTACCAATCGGGCGAAACCGACTATACCGGCCGCATCAGCAAGATCGGCGATGCCTCCGTGCGCGAGGCGCTCTATCAGGCGGCTCACGTCATGCTGACCAAGCCGGTCAGGAACTGCTCGGCGCTGAAAGGCTGGGCGATGCGGATCGCCCGGCGCGCAGGCCTGCGCAAGGCCAAGGTGGCGCTCGCACGCAAGCTCGCCGTCGTTCTGCATCGCATGCTCGCCGACGCCAAACCGTTCAACCCGATGGCCAAGGCCTCGGCAACCTAAGCAAGGAGCAGCAATCGGTTCTGGGCGGGCCACGACACCAGGCTCTCCCTGAGCGAGGTCCCTGCGCCGGGACGATGGATCCGGTCAGGCCGCCATCCGGGAAGTGGCTCACAACCACGCTTCCGTAGATTGGCCGGCCGGCTCCTCAATGCACCCCATCAGGCGACGGCCTTCGCGCCGATCCCGTACAGAAGCAAGTGCCCGGCGAGTGGATCACGCAAAAAGGGATTGACTTACAAAGGCCCGTTACAGAAGCCCGGATGAGCGAAGCGATATCCGGGGACCTGCTGTCAACGATGACAGCTGATCCCGCATGTCGCTTCGCTCATGCGGGCTACGACGTTCGGACAACCTCAGCCTCTCGCTACACCGCCCAGTAATTCGGGTGCGTGTAGCGGTCGCCCCAGTCGAACGCGTCGCCGTCCAACTCGGACGGCCCTGTGCGCAGGTCCTCCAGCGTCACCTCGGCCTCGAAGGCCTGCCGCTCGGGATCAAATCGCAGCGCGGTCCATCTGACGGGATAGTGGTGGTGGGTACTCAGCACGCCGCCGGTCTTGATCACGGCGTAGGCCACCGTTCCGCTCACCTTGTCGAGCATCAGCCGCTCGATCGATCCGAGCTTCGTGCCGTCGCGCCCGAACACGCAGACATGCTCGACGCGGTCGCTGGGCACCAAGGTATGATGCATGGCATCCTCCCTGTCTTCCCTTGTTCGGCGGAGATTATAGCACCAGCGCACGCCGGATGTGCAGACAAGTAGCCCGGATGAGCGCAGCGATATCCGGGAAGATCGCGTCAAATCGTCCCGCACGTCGCTTCGCTCATGCGGGCTACAGCCCCTGCTCCGTCCTCCTGAGAAACGCCCCGAACGCCCTTGGCCCGTCGCCGACCTTGATCTCGCCGACCACCTTCAGCTCGGCGGCATCGATCACACTGAGCGTGTTGCTCTCCCAGTTCGCGACCACGATCCGTTTGCCGTCGGCCGTCGCCTCGATGCCTTCGGGGTAATCGCCGACAGTGATCCGCTTCAATGGCTGCAAGGTCGCGAGGTCGAACACGCTGACCTTGCCGTCATACTGGTCAGTGACGAAACCGCGGCCCTGCGCCAGCCCCACCGCATAGGGGCGCAGGCCGACATGGACGCGGCCGAGCTCGCGGGCGGTCGCAATGTCGATCACGGAGACGTCGTTGGAGCCGACGTTGGCGGTGTAGGCACGCTTGCCCTCGGCATCGATGGTGACGCCGAACGGGCGGGTGCCGACCTTCACGATCCCTCTCCGCTCCCGCGTCGAGGTATCGATAACAGACACGCTGTCGTCGTCGCGGTCCGCCGAGAGCAGCAGCCGGCCATCCGGCGTCACGGCGAGCCCGGATGGCGATGCACCGACCGCGATGCTGGCGGCGACCCGCTGCTCCCTGGCATCGATCACCCGTACCGCGGCAGCGTACCAGTCGGCGACATAGACTGTTGCTCCGTCGGGCGACACCGCGATGCCGAGCGGCCCGCCGCCGACATCGACCCGGCCGACCACTTTTCGCGCTGACGCGTCGACCACGGTCAGCGCCTTGGCGTCGGGGCTCGTCACATAGGCGAAGCGGCCGTCATTGCTGACGGCGACGCCGGCGGGCTTGCCGCCGATCGCGATGGTCGCGACCGGTTTTGACGTCGCGAGATCGACCACCGTGAGATCGTCGCTGAGCTGGTTGGTGACGAACGCCTCCTCGGCATGGGCGGCGCCGAGGCCAAGCAGCGCCGCGACAACGATCGCCCGCATGCTCAGCTGCCGCTCTCGATCTTCTTCTTCAACGCCTCAAGGCCGGTGCGGTAGAGCCCGCTCACCGCCTTCACCGCGGCTTCGTCGCTCAGTTCCGGCGGCGGGTCGTTGTTCGGAAAGCCGCGGTAAAACGCGCCGGTCCATTCCAGCTTCGTCTTGCCGCCGGGCGCCGGCGACAGCGACAGCGTCGAGGAATAATTGGTGACCGGCAGCACCTTCACGTCGACCGCCGTGATCCGGTACGAGTAGCTCATCATGTCCGGCTCGTATTTGTAGAGCTCCTCGTCGACGGTGGCGCCGGGCGCCAAGGTCAGCCGCCGCGTGGCGCCGATCTCGTTGCCCTTCTCGCCCTCGGTCTTGCTGACGCCGGGAAGCCAGCTCATGTCCTGGAAATTGCCGATCACCGCCCACACCTTGGCCTGCGGCGCGTCGATCTCGATGGATTCCCGCACCTTCTGCCGGGTCGGCCCGTGGGCCCAGGCGGCCCCCAGCACGGCCAATGCCGCCACCACGACGCCAACCTTCGCGATCGCTCTCCTCATGTCGTCTCCCTGATCTGTCGGTCTGCCGCCAAGCGCGTGCCGAAGCTTATGGGTCGAGGTTTAGACCGGATCGGGGACCGCCTGCTAGCACCAGAGCGAAGTCGCGGGCTCCTTCTTCCCCGGGAGGCAAGCCTGCCTGGCCCCCCTCACTCGGCGATCGCCGCGTCGACGAACCCCTTTGGGTCGTCGCAGAATTCGCGCATGACCTTGTAGTGATCCGTATCCTTCAGGTTTACCGGCTCGAGCCCGTACTTCGTCAGCCGCAACAGCGTCGCGTTGGGATAGGCCATCAGGACCGGCGAATGCGTGGCCATGATCACCTGGCAGTGGCCGCTACAGTTCATCCGGTGCAGCAGCTTGAGGAACTCGATCTGGCGCGCGGGCGACAGCGCCGATTCCGGTTCATCGAAGATGAAGATGCCTTGCCGCTGGCAGCGCTCCTCGAAGAAGCGCAAAAAGCCTTCGCCATGCGAATGCGATAGGAAGTCGGCATAGGGGCTGGCGACGGAGTCGAGATATCTGGCGACCGAGAAGAAGCTCTCGGCGCGGAAGAACCAGCCTTTGGTGATTTTCGGCAGCCAGCTCGCGCGGAGCGCGGCCGCAAGCGAGCCGCCCATTTTCTCGACCGCGTTGCCGTGGTCGACCGGCCGATAGCCCTTGCCGCCGCCGGCGTCGTCATAGCCCGCCAGCACGGCGATCCCCTCGAGCAGCGTCGACTTGCCAGTGCCGTTCTCGCCGACGATGATGGTGATGGCCTTGTCGAAGCTCAGCTCGAAATCGTCGCGCAGCAGCGGCAGCACGAACGGGTAAGCCTCGCGGTCGGGGATCCGCGTAGGCTCCAGCCAGACCCGCCGCAGGTAGGGCGCGGGCATGTTGATCGGGCGGTTTCGTCCTCTGGCCATTCGTCCTGCCTCCCAGCGCTCAGCGGCAACCAGGGTCTCAGATGGCCAAGGCACCGTCAAGAACGTAACGGGAACGATACGGTGGCAGACACGCGCCGGACGCGGAACCCCGGCCATATTTTGGCCATAGCCCATTTCTTAAAGGCCTGAGCGGGCCATGTTCCCGCCTCGCGAGCGTCGCCGGACCGATGCGGTCCCTTCGCTACCAAACGCAGATCGTCGCTGCGCCCCCCCCCCACACCAAGGATCCTCTGCCAACAACAAGAAGGACTTTGTAATGCGTAAACTTCTGACTGCGGTTGCCGTGCTTTCGGCCCTTGCTTCCTCTGCCGCCGAAGCCCGCGGCCATCACCGTCATCGGCATCATGCACATTCCGGCCGTCCAGCCGCGTGGTGCGGATGGTTCATGCGCACCCAGGTCGGTAGCGATCCGGGTCCGCAGTTCAACCTGGCGCGATCCTGGGCGCGATACGGCAGCAATGCGGGTGGCCCTTCGGTCGGCACGATCGTGGTTTGGCGTCACCACGTTGGCAAGATCGTGGGCCAGCAGAACGGCCAGTGGATCGTACAGAGCGGCAACGACGGCCATGCCGTGCGCACGCGGCCGCGATCAATTGCCGGCGCGATTGCGTTTCGAAACGCATACGCTTCGTTCTAGGGGAACCACGGTCGCATCGCCCGCCGATATACGAACCGTTCACAACAGCTGCCTACGCTGAGCGCGGGCTTCGCCCTGAGGCCCTCAGACGGGCGTCGTCGCCTGAGTTGACCAGGCGGCGGCGCTTGCCCTGTGGTCGCTGCGATCAAGTTGCGCGCGCGGTGGTGGCAGCCTGAGAAGCCGCAATATGCCTGGACGTCGTGATCGCGGCGAATGCAACTGCCAAGCCAAATACAATTGAAAAAACGATCAAAGCAAAACGTGGCGTCATCGACGAGCCTCCTACCCCAGGACGCCCCCCTTTCTCGCAATTCTAGTCGGCCGCGGGCTTTCGTTTCAAGCGCGCTACGGCGCGCAAGTGGGTTACGCCGTTTGCGACTTTCGTTGCAGATAGCCGGGATCAAACTCAGCCAGAGCTTCGAACTCCCCGCGGTTCGGAAGCGAAACCATATCCCCACGCCATTCCAATAGACCTCGCTTCCGAAGCAACGTTCTACTCGCAGACCGCGCAACAAATTCGATGTCGTCCCGGCCTAGTGCGCAATTGCGCACGGGAGCCGGGACCCATAACCACGAATGACTATTGTTGCGCGACGCTGGAAGGACGAGTCCCTCTCACAACTACTGCTGCGGAGTATGGGTCCCGGCCTTCGCCGGGACGACCGTGGGGAGAAAGCTCACCCCACCCCTAAGGCCGCTCCGTCTCTTCCAGCACCTCGAGTGCGAGCTCCATCGTCATCAGCACCGGATTATCGCCGCGCACCAGATGTCCCTCGGCGATGCCGCCGAGATAATCGACCAGCGCGATGTCGAGCTCGGCGTGCAGCCGGCCATCCGCATCAGGCGCAATCTCGCCTGCCGTCACCGCAAGCTCGGTCGCGAACGGCACCACGCTGTGGCCGTCGGTGAAGATGGCGCCGATGGTCGAGCCGACACCACCATGAACTCGCGCGCGCAGGATGCCGTGCTGGCGGCAAAAGCCTTCCAGCGCGCAGGCAAAATCCTGGTTCGGCCGCAGCCGCAACGCGTAGGCATGGCGCGTGGTCTTCGCCCCGCGCGGCTCGGTTGCGACCGGACCGAACAGCTTGAAATTGGTCTCGCTGTCGGGCTCCGCCAGAAACGTCGCGCCGTCGATCCCGAACGCATTCACCTCGAACGGCTCGGCGACGATGGTCTCATCCGGCAGCATGTGGCCGCCGTTGAAGCGGCCACAGGCCTCGGTCCACAATCCGTGACAGTGAAAGAACGGTGCGCCGTCTCGTTCGCCGAAGGTCAGCGCCGCGAGCTTGAGCCGCGTCACGCCATCAGGGCGGAATGTGTCGCTGTAGAACGCTGCGTTGACGCCATCCTTCGACAGCGCCGGCATCACATAGGCGAACGGGCCGAGCGCGCCGGCCTTCGTGCTCAGCACGCCGCCGGCAAATCCTTCCGCCGCAAAGCCGCGGCGCACGGCCTCGAGCAAGGGAATGCCGGCCTCCAGCACGAATGAAAAGGCGCGGCCGCGCGCGGCGACCCATTGGATGCGCTCGGGGGTGGGAGCGCCAGGCTGGGCGATGCTGCGCATCGCCTCACGCACCCGTCGATTTGGCGATCACCTCGAGCAGCCCGCGCGCCTCGAGCTCGTCGCGGATCAGCCGCTTCGGTACCTTGCCGTAGCCGGACTTCGGCAGCGCCTCCCAGAAGAAGAAGCGCTTCGGCATCTTGTAGCGCGGCACTTTTGGCGCGAGATACGCCGCAAGCTCCGCCTCCGCGACCGCCTCCGTGCCCTCGCGCGCGACGCAGACGGCGACGCCGACCTCGCCCCAGAACGGATCGGGCACGCCGAGCACCGCGACCTCGCCGACCGCAGGATGCGTCAGCAGCTTCTCCTCGATCTCGCGCGGATAGATGTTGGAGCCTCCGGAGATGTACATGTCGGAGGCGCGGCCGGTGATGTAGACAAAGCCCTCCTCATCGATGTGGCCGAGATCGCCGGTGCGGAACCAGCCGTCGCGAAACGCCTTCGCATTGGCCTCTGGGTTGTCGTAATAGCCGGCGAACACGCCGGGGCCGATCACGCAGATCTCGCCGGTCTCGTGCGGCTTCAGCTCGCACCCGTCGTCGCCCTGGATCGAGACCTGCATGCCGGTGCGCTCGAAGCCGCAGGTGCCGATCCGCGCATGCGGGCCGTCCTCGGGATCGTGCAGGCCCGGCGGCAACACCGTGATATTGCCGGTGACCTCGCCGAGCCCGAAATACTGCACCAGCACACCGCCGAGCTTGCTCAGCGCCGCCTTCTGGTCCTCGCGATACATCGGCGCGCCGGCGTAGATGATGTAGCGCAGCGAGGAATGATCGTGCTGGTCTACAGCGGGATGCTCGACCATCATTTTCAGGATGGTCGGCACCGTGAACATGTTGCTGACGCGGTGCTTGGCGATCAGGCGGAACGCCTCCGCGATGTCGAATTTCTCCGACGGCAGCAGGATGGTCGGCACGCCGCGCGCGGTCTGCACCAATTGATGCACGCCGGCGCCATGCGACAGCGGCGCCACCACCAGCGAGGCGTCGTCTTCGGTGGTGCCGGGCATCAGGTCGGCGAGATGGTTGGTGATCACGAAGGCCATCTGGCCATGGGTCAGCACTGCGGCCTTGGAGCGGCCGGTGGTGCCGGAGGTGAAGAAGAACCAGCAGGGATCGTCGTACTCGACCGCGACGTTCTCGACCGTAGCGCCGGCGTGTTTGGCGATGACGTCACCGAGCGTCGCCTCGCCGAACGTGCCCTCCTCACCGATCCGCCAGACGAATTCGAGCGCGGGATTGGCGGCCGCCTTGGCGTGCTCGGGGAAATCGCTGTGGCACAGAAACGCCTTGGCGCCGGAGGCTGCCGCCAGATAGGCGACCTCGTCCGGCATCAGGCGGAAATTGGTCGGCACCCAGACCGCGCCGAGCCGGAAGGCCGCGAACATCGACCAGAACATCTCGTCGCAGTTCTTGGAATGCACCAGGATACGGTCGCCCTTGACGATGCCGCGCGCGGCGAGCGCCGCCGCCAGCGCCGAGACGTTCTGGTCGATATGGCGCCACGACCAGGCCTTCTCGTTCCAGATGAAGCCGGGGCGATCGCCGTGGCGGCGGGCGTTCTGGGTCAGGATGTAGGCCAGGTTCATCACCCGGCGCGACACCCGCGCGATCCCGCCGCGCGGCGCGGTCGAAGCCTCCCCGCTCATTGCTGCCCCGCCAACACGCACAACAGACTGGGCAGGATCAGGACGGTCATCGGGTATTTCCTCGGTCAGAACCGGGCGTCTTCAAGCGCCGCAAGGGGATGGCAAAGGGATGGTGCTGTCCGGTTTATCGCCAAGCCGCGGCCTTCGGCAAGGCCCGACCGCCGCAGCGCCATGATACCGCGGCGGCGGTCAATCCGTTGGTCTTGGACCGGACCGCTACTGCGGATGCCTGGCCAGTTCCTGCTCGCTCAGGTTCCAGTCCTGCCAGAGCTGCAACGCGCCGATCATGGCGACCAGCGCGCCGAGCAGGATGTGCCAGAACTGCAGCGCCTGGTCTTCGGAGTAGCCAAAGACCAACGGCGATGCCATCAGCCAGAGGCCGAGCAGGATGCTCGCCACCTCCTCCCAGCGATGCAGCGCGACATATTCGAGCTGGGAGACGCCCAGCACCAGCATCCCGACCATGAAGCTGTTGAGGACGAGATGACTGCGCTCGATATCGACGGCGCCGCTGACCTGCATCGGAAACCAGGGCGAGACCATGATCAGCACGCCGAGCAGCATGCCGACCCAGTCCTCCCAGGGGCGATGTATGTTGAAGAAACGATTGTTCGACATGACCAACCTCCTTGCGACAAGGGGCATACGTCAGCGGCCACTCCGTACCGACAGACCATCCGGCCGCGTCAGGGGCGTATGTCTGATATCAAACCTAATCGAACCGTATCGGCCCGCAAGGCCCTGGCGGGCTGTGTGCGACGCGGCAGAAGCGCCGGCCGACCGGATCGAACCTCACCGCGCCGCGCCGAGGCGCTCCAGCGCCTCCTGGGCGGTCTTGAGATCCGGGCGCAGCTCGAGCGCCTTGCGGAAATCGGCCGCGGCCCCCTTCTTGTCGCCAAGCTGCATCTTGCCCAGCCCGCGGTTGCTCCAGGAATAGGCGTCATTCGGATCGTATTGCAGCGCCTTGTCGTAATCGGCGATCCCGCCCTTGATGTCGTCCTGATAGAGGCGGATCAGGCCGCGGTTGCGCCAGCCGCGCGCGTCCGTCGGCGCGATCTTCGCCGCCTCGCCATAGTCGGCAGCGGCGCGGTCGAGCTGATTGATGTCGCGATAGACATTGCCGCGGTTGATATAGGCGAGCACGTTGGGCTCGAGCTTGATCTCAGTGGTGTAGTCGGCGATCGCATGCGCCGCATCGCGCTTGCGGAAATAGGCAAAGCCCCGATTGCCATAGGCGGTGGCGAGCTGCGGATTGTATTTGATGGCGAGGCTGAAATCGGCCAGCGCACGGTCGAGATCGCCCTTGGTAGCCCAGGCGTCGCCGCGATTGTTGTAGGCCAGCGCGAAGGTCGGATCGATACGGATCGCCTCGTCGTAGTCGGCCATCGCATGATCGAGATCGCGCTTGAAGGCGTAGACGCGGCCGCGATTGGAATAGGCGCAGGCGTAGGCAGGATCGAGCTTGATCGCCTCGTTGAGGTCGGCGAGCGCGGCGTCGAGCTCGCGCTTCTCGGTCAGGCCGTGGCCGCGGTTGCAATAGGCCCCGGCCAGCCGCTTGCCGGTCTCGGTCTTGCCGTCGATCACGGCGTTGCAGGCCGTCACACGGTCACCCGGCGCCGTCGTCAGGCCGACGCAGGCCTGCCAGTTCGGATCGTCGCCGGCGGCGGCTTGCCGCGGATTTGGCAGCGTCAGGGCGGCGCCGAGCAATGCGGCGGTCAGGCAGGCCAAAATGCGCATATCGTCAATCCACAAATGCCAATTTGCGGGTTGGTCGCGGCTTTGCACCGGCGGGTTCACGCGCTTAGATCAGGGCCTGTGAATCAACCGGGATTTTGCGATGGCTGCCGTCCGCGACAACAAGGCCGAGAGGCGCTTCGAGCTCGACACCGAGGGCGGTACAGCCTTTGCGAACTACCGGCGGACGCCGTCGGCCGTGATCATCACCCATACCGAGACGCCCCGCGCCCTGCGCGGCCGCGGCATCGCCTCGGAGCTGGTCAAGGGGGCGCTGGAGCTGATCCGCGCCGACGGCCACAAGGTGATCGCCGGCTGCGGCTTCGTGGTGGACTATCTCGGCAAGCATCCGGAATATGCGGATCTCGCGGGCTAGCGCCTTGTCCGTCAGACGATCTTGATCGACATGTCCGGCAAGCCCTCGAGCTTGCAGAGCAGCACGTCGCCCTTGACGACCGGGCCGACATTCTCCGGCGTGCCGGAATAGATGATGTCGCCGGCCTTCAGCTCGAACGCCTCGGACAGCTTCGCGATCTGCTCGGCGACGCTCCAGATCATGTTCTTCAGATCCGAGCTCTGCCGCACCGTACCGTTGATCGCGAGCGAGATCGCGCCTTGCGTGAAGTGGCCGGTCTTATCAGCCGGGTGGATCGGCCCAAGCACCGCCGCGTGGTCAAAGCTCTTGCCGATCTCCCACGGCTTCTTCTCCGCGGCCATGCCGTTCTGCAGATCGCGCCGCGTCATGTCGAGCCCGAGCGCGTAGCCATAGACGTGATCGAGCGCCTTCTCGGCAGGGATATTGGTGCCGCCGGATTTCAGCGCCGCGACCAGCTCGACCTCGTGGTGGTAGTTCTTGGTCAGCGAGGGATAGGGATGATCGGCGACGGTACCAACGGCGACGTTCTGGATCGCGTCGGTCGGCTTCTGGAAGAAGAACGGCGGCTCGCGCGTCGGATCGGAGCCGCGCTCGATCGCGTGCGCCGCATAGTTGCGGCCGATGCAGTAGATGCGGCGGACCTGGAACACCTCGGCCTCGCCGACGATCGGGATCGTCACCGCCGGCACCGGAAATATCGCCTTCGGTCCGGCCTGCGCGTGGACCGGCGCGGATTGCGCGGCGGCGCCGACCAGTGCAAAGGCGCCGGTCGCAAGCATGGTCCGGCGGTCGAGATCAGTCATGAGCGTTCTCCTTGTTGTTGGCCGATCTATAGATGTTCGCCGCCGCATAAAAAAGGGCCCGCGCTGGCGCGGGCCCTGGCCGTGTGCGGGATCGCTGTCCCGTCAGTGCTTGATATCAGGAGGCAGCTTGCCGCCATTGGCGGCGAGCTTACCCATCACCTGCTTGTGCAGCCAGATGTTCATGCTGGCGGAATCGCTGGTGTCGCCGGAATAGCCGAGCTCCTTGGCGAGCTCCTTGCGGGCCGACAGGCTGGAATCGATGTCGAGCGCCTTCATCAGGTCGACGATCGAGGTCCGCCACTCGAGCTTCTCGCCCTTCGCGGCGACCGCCTTGTCGAGGATCGGGGCGACGTCAACGGACTGGGCGGGCGCCGCACCGGCGGGCACTGCGGCGGGAGACGGCGACGTGCTGCCGGATCCTCCGGCGGGAGCTGAGGTGGTGCCGCCGGCGGGCGCGGCACTCGCGCTGCTGCCGAAGATCGCGCCCATGATTTTTCCGAAAATGCTCATCGTTCGCTCCCAAGAGAGTTGAGATGTGAAGGCCAGACGGCGCTGGGACGCCTGACCGAGGTCGCCGATAAAGTGTATCGCCCCCACCATAGCCTGCCAATGCGACATTTCACTTAAGCGTGAGTGCTTTTGGCGCGGTTTGGGAGTAGCCTCAATGCACAGTTCGCGACACGGCCAGTTCCCTGCTTTGTCTTTCGCGTCTGGCTTACTCGTGATCGTTTCGAGAGGCGGTACGTTTGTGCCCGCGTGCCGGGCGCAAAATGCGACCGTCCAGAGGGAGACAACGACCATGGCCAGTCAATACCAAGGCAATGTCACATCGATGACGCCGAGCGGACAAGGCACCGCGTCTGCGCCTGTGATCCGCACCATCGGCCTGTCCGATTTGCATCATGCGCTGCGTCTCGGCTGGGAAGACTTCAAGGCGGTGCCAAGCCACGCCATCATCCTGTGTCTGATCTATCCCGTGCTCGGCCTCGTGCTGGCGCGCACGGTGCACGGTTATTCCGTGCTGCCCCTGCTGTTTCCGCTGGCCGCGGGCTTTGCCCTGCTCGGCCCGTTTGCCGCGATCGGTCTGTACGAGATGAGCCGCCGCCGCGAGGACGGCGGGGAAGCGTCCGCGTGGGACGCCCTGGAGGTATTCCGGTCGCCGTCGTTCGGCGCGATGCTCGGGGTCGGAACGCTGCTGTTCGCGCTGTTCGTGACCTGGATCGCGACCGCCCAAGCGATCTACACGGCGGTGTTCGGCTATGAGACCGCGGCCAACATCCCCGATTTTGCCGCGCGCGTGCTGACCACCCAGCAAGGCTGGTGGCTGATCGTGGTCGGCTGCAGCGTCGGCTTCCTGTTCGCGCTCGTGGCGCTGTGCATCAGCGTGGTCGCCTTCCCGATGATGCTGGACCGCCAGGCAAGCGCCGGCGAAGCGATGGTGACGTCGATGCGCGCCGTGGCACAGAACCCGGTGCCGATGGCCGCCTGGGGCCTGATCGTCGCGGTGCTACTGTTGCTGGGCTCGATCCCGTTCTTCCTCGGGCTTGCCGTCGTGATCCCGCTGCTTGGTCACGCCACCTGGCATCTCTATCGCGAGGTCATCGTCAAGGACCCGAATGCGCGGCCGGTGATTCCCGAGCCGCGCGAGCGCAAGCCCGCCGCGGACTTCCCCGCCAACCTGTTCCCGTGGCGACGCAGCGATCGCGGGTAAGCGCTGGCCGAATGTGAACTCGTGAACGTCAAAGCAACCGCCGGCCGATGCTTGGCCGGCGGTTTTGTTGTCCTGACCGTCAAATGGATTTGAGATTGGCGTGGCATTTGCAGCGCCATCTGAGATAAATCGATCGATCAAGAGCCTTGTTTTGGCCGCTGTTGCCGCGAACATACCGCCGGATTCCGCGACCAATCGATGACATCGCAGACTCCGGAGTGAATTGCCCGATGACCTCTCACCTTTCCTTTCGCACGCTCGCCATCGGCGCGTGGCTCGTGACCTCGACGGCGTCTGCGCTCGCCGCCCCGTGCGGCACGGGCACGTTCGAATCCTGGCTCGATGATTTCGGGAAGGAGGCTGCGGCGAAGGGCATTTCGCAGAACGCGATCCAGGCCGGACTGAATGGCGTCACGCAGGACAAGGCGATCCTGGCGCGCGACCATTCGCAGCAGGTGTTCAGCCAGACGTTCGAGCAGTTCTCCGGCCGCATGGTGCCGCCCCGGCTCAACCGCGGCTCCGACATGATGAAGCGCTACGGCTCGGTGCTGTCGCGAATCGAGGAGGCCTATGGCGTGCCGGGCGAAATCCTGGTCGCGATCTGGGGGCTGGAGACCGATTTCGGCGTCAACACCGGCAAGTTTGCGACCATGCGCTCGCTGGCGACGCTCGCCTATGATTGCCGCCGTTCCGACATGTTCAAGGCCGAGCTGATGGATGCGTTGCGCATCGTCGAGCGCGGCGATCTTGCGCCGCAGGAGATGCGCGGCGCCTGGGCTGGCGAGCTCGGCCAGACCCAGTTCATGCCGTCGTCCTACATCAAGTTCGCGGTCGACTTCGACGGCAACGGCAAGCGCGATCTCCTGCGCAACGTGCCCGACGTGCTGGCGTCGACGGCGAATTTCCTGAAGAGCCATGGCTGGAAGCAGGGCAAGGGCTGGGAGCCGGGCAGCGATAATTTTGCGGTGATCCAGCAGTGGAACAAGAGCGAGATTTACGCTCGGACGATCGGCTACTTCGCGACCCAACTCGCCAAGGCGCCATAGCGCTTTGGAGCTCGGACCGGCTTGCGTGGCGGCGAGCCAGGAACGACAGCCAAGACGAGAAGCCCGAACTTCGGCGCTGGTTCGATCAGCGCTGATCCTGCCCGGATGAATCAAAAAGGGCCGATCGCCCCAGGCAATCGGCCCTTATCGCCACGATCAAAAGCTTACTTCGCCATGCTGGCTTCTGCAGCCTTGCTGAGGTGCGCGCCGCAAGCGCCCCACTTGTTGTTCAGCATCGCGTCCTGGGCGAGCGAGACTTCCTTCTCCGCCGCGAATTTGACCTCGTTGTCGGCCATAGCTTCGACAGCGGCTTCGGTCTTGCCGAGGTTGTCACCGCTGCAGCCGAGGCCCGCATGATGATGATGTGCGGCCTGAGCGGGAGCGACGGCGTAAGCAACGGCAGCTACGGTGGCTGCTGCGATCAATGTCTTGATCATGAGATGTTCCATCTTTTGTTCTTGAACAGAAACCAGCGTGATTGCGGAATCTGCAGAACGATTTATCGCTGTTCCCGGCAGCGTTCAGAATGAACTTCGTGCGATCCAAATGTGATGAGCGTTGCGCGCGGATCGCGCATGCGTTGCATAGTGTTTTGATTACATGCCCGTAAGGAAGCGCCGCCGCATTAGCTTTGCTGCAGCTGTTCACTTCAACCGAAGCGCGTTTCCGGTAATCAGCAAGTCGATCTGCGCAACATGCCGACCGAAAGCCAAATATGAGGCAGCCACAGGATCGAATTACCTCTCGAATCAATGCGACCGATTGACGCTGCAATCATTCAGCGCCGTCGAGATAATACAATGAACTGACGATCATTCTTACGTCACGATTCTGCATGCGAATCACGCATGGAACACATCGAAGTGATCCGTCTCTAATGGGTGCGCCAGAAGTTGATTGAACGGTCCTTAATTACCACATAAGCAAAGTCTTTAGATATGCTGAAATTCTCTTAACCTACTGATCTCAGGAATATTTCTCCGGGAGATACAGCTCCTAGGGAACGTCCGTCCGGAGAGCGGCCCGCGATACCCGGAACGGTTAATCGAAGCTTACCTCCGCCATGCGTTTTGAGCTTAGCTGCATCGCACCATTGGAACTACCGCGCTGCACCATATCATCTATATTCACTTCAACGATGAGGCGTTGAAAAGCTGAATCGGAACTACTAGGAGACTACCATGTTGCTCTCGCTCATCCGCATGATCCAGGCTTTCCGGGATTATCAGCGCAATGTCAGCGAACTGTCCCAGCTCAGCGATCGCGAACTGGCCGATATCGGCCTCGACCGCTCGGACATTCCGCGCGTTGCCGCCGGTACCTACAACGGCTAATCGGCCGCAAGCCATCTGATGAACGGATAACGCCCGCTCCTGCAGCGGGCGTTATCGTTTTTGGCGCGGTTTCAGATGCATATGGAATCAAAACGCGCTAACGCTGCGCGATGACACCGCATCAATCCTCTTCCCAACCCGTGCACATCGTGGGCGCGGGGCTCGCCGGCTCGGAAGCCGCCTGGCAGGTCGCCAATGCCGGCATCCGCGCCGTCCTGCATGAAATGCGCCCGCACCGGATGACCGAGGCGCACAGGACCGAAGGCTGCGCCGAACTGGTCTGCTCGAACTCCTTCCGCTCCGACGATGCCGCCAACAACGCGGTCGGGCTGCTGCACGCCGAGATGCGGCGGCTGGGGTCGCTGATCATGCGTTCGGCCGACGCCAACCAGGTGCCCGCCGGCGGCGCGCTGGCGGTCGACCGCGACGGCTTTTCCGCCGCCGTTACCAAGGCGCTGAACGAACATCCGCTGATCGAGATCAGCCGCGAGGAAGTCGCCGGCCTGCCGCCGGCCGACTGGAGCAACGTCATCATCGCCACCGGTCCCCTCACCTCGGCGCCGCTCGCCGACGCCATCAGGCAGCTGACCGACGAGAGCGCGCTCGCGTTCTTCGACGCGATCGCGCCGATCGTGCACAAGGATTCCATCGATATGTCGGTGGCCTGGTTTCAGTCGCGCTACGACAAGGTCGGCCCGGGCGGCACCGGCGCCGACTACATCAACTGTCCGATGACCAAGGAGCAGTATGACGCCTTCGTCGCGGCGCTGCTCGATGGCGAGAAGGTCGACTTCAAGGATTGGGAGACCAACACGCCCTATTTCGACGGCTGCCTGCCGGTCGAGGTGATGGCCGAACGCGGTCACGAAACGCTGCGCCACGGGCCGATGAAGCCGGTCGGATTGACCAATCCGAACAATCCGACGGTCAAGCCCTATGCGATCGTCCAGCTGCGGCAGGACAACAAGCTCGGCACGCTCTACAACATCGTCGGCTTCCAGACCAAGCTGAAGCACGGCGCGCAGCAGCGTGTGTTCCGCACCATCCCGGGCCTCGAGCAGGCGGAGTTCGCCCGCCTCGGCGGCCTGCATCGCAACACCTTCCTCAATTCGCCAAAGTTGCTCGACGGGCAATTGCGGCTGCGCGCGCAGCCGCGGCTGCGCTTCGCCGGGCAGATGACGGGCTGCGAGGGCTACGTTGAGTCGGCCAGCGTCGGCCTGATTGCCGGGCTCTGCGCCGCCGCCGACACGCGCGGCGCCGCGCTGACGCCGCCGCCGGCCACGACCGCACTCGGCGCGTTGCTCGGCCACATCACCGGCGGCCATATCGAAACCATCGAATCCGGCCCGCGCTCGTTCCAGCCGATGAACATCAATTTCGGTCTGTTCCCGCCGCTGGCCAGTCCTCCGACCAAGAAGCCGGACGGCTCGCGACTGCGCGGCAACGAGAAGACGGTCGCCAAGAAGCAGGCGATCAGCGCGCGGGCGCTCGCCGACCTCGACCATTGGATCGCAGAGCACCTGCGCATTGCAGCGGCGGCCTGACCATCATGAGCTTGCCGAAAGACGACGACGCGACGCTGTCGGCGCGATGGCGCCAGGGTGTCCTGCTCAAGCGCGATGTGTTCTCGACCGTCGAGCGCGGCCGCTTCCGCGCCGATGACGGCGAGGTCGACGGCGTGCTGCGCCGGCTCGATCAGGTGCCGTTCTGGTCGTTCCTCGTGGCGCTGCATCTGTTCTCGCGCGAACGCCGCGCGCTGACGCTGGCGTGCGACCTCGACGTCGGCCCCAAGTTGCTGTGGGCCGGCAAGCGCGCGCTGGTGCGCGGCTTCATCGACGGCGCGGCGCTGCATCTGGCGAAGCCGCACGGCGACGTTGCCTATTTCCGCTCCGCCAAGGCCGCGTTGCGCAAACTGCATCGCGCCGGCATCTGCCACAACGACCTCGCCAAAGAGCAGAACTGGCTGGTCGGCCGCGACGGCCGCGCCTACCTCACCGACTTCCAGCTCGCCGCCTGCTTCAAGAGCCGAAGCCGGCTGTTCCGCATCGCGGCCTATGAGGATCTGCGGCATCTCTTGAAGCACAAGCGTAGCTACGCGCCGGAGGCGTTGACGCCGAAGGAGCGCAAGGTGCTCGCCAAGAAGTCGGCGGTCGCCAGAATCTGGCTCAGGACCGGCAAGAAGGTCTATCAGGCTGTGACCCGCGGCATCTTCAATTTCACCGACCGCGAGGGCGGCGGCCGGCGGCTGGTGAACGACGCCCCGGTGCTGGTCGATCTGATCCGCAGGAATCCTGATGTGCGCGACACCGCGATCGTCGCCTTTGCCGACCGGCGCGTCGGCGTCGGGCTCTACGCCTTCGTCGAGGCCGACCAGTCCGCGCTGGAACGGACGCTGCGCAGCGAGCTTGCTGCAGCCAAGGGCGTCAAGCCGCCCGAACACATCCAGATCGTGCATGCGCTGCCGCGCGATGCGGCCGGCAAGCCGCGCACCGAAATCCTGCAGCTCGTCGCCATGAACCAGATCGACCTGATCGAGCCGATGATGCGCAGCGACGCCGATCGCGAGTTCCTCAAGGACATCCTCGAGCAGCGCAAGAATCTGCGCGATCGCTTCAATTTTGAAGTAGCCGAGATGGATCGGCCGGCGCGCTAAAGCATGATCCGGAAAAGTGCGAAGCGGTTTTCCGAAAAGATCATGCTCAAACAACAAGCTAAAGCGCGACGACGATCCAACCCAATCTCATCGCGCTTTAGCGCGCACACTCTCGACAAACGCAGCTCGACGCGCCAATCTTGCGGGGCTAGCGCGCCTCAAGGAACAAGCTTAATGCCACTCACCCGTGGCCGTATCGGGGGATATAATTCCGAACGCCTGGCGTTCGGATTCACCATGATGCACGGCGATCAGGAAATTGAATGCCAGATCAGCGATGCCGCAATGGACGAGCTGGCCGGCACGCGCGGAACACCGAGCCTGGCCCGGCAGGCGCAATTCGTTGCGCTGCGCGACGCCATCGAGATGATCGCGTCCGACATCTTTGAAAGCGGTCCGGTGGTCAGGGGCGCAACGATCCGGATCTTCACCAAGCACATCGCGAAAGAGCAAAGTTGAGCATCACCTCCGCGCAACCGCTTCACACTTTTCGGGATGATGCTTTAGCGACCGAATTCCTCGGTGCGCGCAGCTCGCCACAAGGTCCAGAGCGTGCGCAGGCGCGAGACCGGCTGCGGCAGGAACGGATCGTTGTCGGCCCTCTTCGCCCGGTTCAGCTCGCGCCTGACATGAGCGAGCGGCAGAAAGATCGGCCGCACGCCCGACGGGACATCCGCAAGCAGCCCGAATGCGGTCTTGAGATGGGCCTGCGCCTCGTCCGCGAGCTGATCGATCGCCGCACGGATGTTCGGCGTCGGCTTGCCGAGAAACACCTCTTCCTTGCTGCTGCCGTGCTGCTGAAGCAGCGGTAGCGGCAGAAACAGCTGTTGCCGCAAGGCGTCGCGGCCCAGCGCCGCGATGACCTGCGCCATGCCCTGGGCAAGGCCGGCATGACGGGCCAGGTGATCGATCGCCTCCGATGGCCGCGCCACGATGCGCGTGGCCTCCGAGAACAGCGCAGACGCCGTAGCGTCAAGATAGCCCTCGAGCGCGGCCAGCGACGGCATCGGGTCGTTGTATAGATCGAACTGGTGCTCCTCGACCAGCTGCGACAACGGCGAGACCGGCAGGCGGTGATTGCGGATCGCCTGCAGCAGTTCGGCTGCGACCGGATTGCCTTCGACACCGCCATGCCCCGCCCCGGCCAGCATGTCGGTCCACCATTGCAGCCGCATCTCGCCGGGCAGCGGCTGGCTGACCTGCTCGTGCACGCGCGAGACCTCGATGTTGAAGGCGTAGAGCGCAAGCAGCGCCCGGCGTTCCGGACCCGGCATGAACAGGGTCGACGCGTAGCGCACGAAGTCATGGGTGCGCACCAGATCGGCGCAGAAGGCCGCGCCGTCCTTTGGCGCCTCCGCCGCGCTCATGGCACCGCGATCAGCGCCGCCGCGACGCGGCGCCGCTCGCCAAGCATGATGTTGTAGGTGCGGATCGCAGGCCCCGTCTGCATCGGGTCGAGCACCACCCGCACCGCGCGCAGGGCCTCGCGCAGGCCCTTTGGCGGTACCCAGACCTCGGTGCCGGTGCCGACGATCAGCGTGTCGATCGCATTGGCTGATGCGAACACCTTCTGCAGCGAATATTCGTCGATCTCCTGCGGCCTGGTCACCGGCCAGGCCCAGATCGCGTCAGGCAGGCACAGCAGCGAGCCGCGGTGCGACATATCGGCGAACGCGAAGCCGCCCTTGCCGTAAGCCTCGATCGGCGCCGACCTCGGAAGATGGGGAGCGTCCGAGGAGTTGTTCATGACCGGCTACTTCTTGGCTGCCGCCGCGTCCGGCTTCTTGGCCGGCGCATCCTGCGCCTCGCCCCGCGTGGTGTGAACACCAAGATAGATCAGGATTGGCGCCGCGATGAAGATCGAGGTGTAGGTGCCGACCAGCACGACGCCGAACATCATCACCGCAGTGAAGCTGTGAATCGCCTGGCCGCCGAACAGCAGCAGCGCGAGCAGCGCCAGGGTCACGGTGACGTGGGTGATGATCGAGCGCGACAGCGTCGAGTTGATCGATTCGTTGAGGAGCTGCGGCATCGGCATCTTCTTGTAACGTCGCAGCATCTCGCGGATACGATCGTAGATGACGACGGTATCGTTGAGCGAATAACCGAGAATTGTCAGCAGCGCCGCGATACTGGTGAGATCGAAATCGACCTGAGTGATCGACATGAAACCGATCGTCAGCACGATATCGTGGACGTTGGCGATCATGGCGCCGAGCGCGAACTGCCACTCGAACCGGAACCAGAGATAGATCAGGATGCCGACGATCGCGAGCATCAGGCCGAGCATGCCGAACGCCAGCAATTCGCCTGAGACCCGCGGTCCTACCACTTCGACCCGCCGGTATTCGACGGATTCGCCAAGCGCGCCCCGCACCTTCGTCACCGCATCCTGTTGCGCCTTATCGCCGCCGGGCTGCTCGGCGACACGGATCAGGACTTCGGCCGGACCTCCGAATTGCTGCAACTGCACCTCGCCGAGACCAAGACCGTTCAAGGTCGTGCGCATCCCGGCGATGTCGGCGGTGCCGGACTTGGCCCGTACTTCCAGCAGTGTGCCGCCCTTGAAGTCGATGCCGAAGTTCAGGCCGTGGGTGAAGAACAGGGTGATGGCGAGGATCGAGAGCAGCGCCGAGATCGGGAAGCTGATGCGACGGAAGCGCGTGAAATCGAAATGCGTATCGTCGGGCACGATACGCAGCGCCGGCAGCAGGCCGAGCACCGCGACCACGGTCAGCACGGCGATCAGGATGCCAAGGCCAATGAGAACGATATGAGTCACAACAGGCCTCTCAGATCGGCACGGTTTGCGGCCGCTTCCACCGCACCCACCCGGCGACGATCAGGCGCGTCAGGGTAAAGGCGGTGAACACCGTGGTGATGATGCCGATACCGAGCGTCACGGCAAAGCCGCGCACCGGTCCGGTGCCGATGTAGAACAGCACGGCGGCAGCGATGAAGGTGGTGATATTTGAGTCGAGGATGGTCGCCAGCGCCCGCTTGAAGCCGGCGTCGATTGCCGAGATCGCGTTGCGGCCGCCGCGCAATTCCTCGCGGATGCGCTCATAGATCAGCACGTTGGAGTCGACCGCGATGCCGACGGTCAGCACGATGCCGGCGATGCCGGGCAAGGTCAGCGTGGCGTTGAGCAGCGACAGCAGCCCGAAGATCATGGCGACGTTGATGGCCACGGCAATGTTGGCGAACACCCCGAACAGCCGATAGGTGAGCAGCATGAACACGATGACCAGGATCGAGCCGACATAGGCCGCGAGCTCGCCCTTCTCGATCGAGTCCTGCCCGAGGCCGGGACCGACGGTGCGCTCCTCGACCACGGTCAGCGGCGCCGGTAGCGCGCCGGCGCGCATCAGGATCGCCAGATCGTTGGCCGACTGTACGTTGAAGCTGCCGGAGATCTGGCCCTGTCCGCCGGTGATCGGCTCGCGAATCACGGGTGCCGAGATCACCTTGTTGTCGAGCACGATCGCAAACGGCTGCCCGACGTTATCGGCGGTCGCCTGAGCGAATTTGCGGGCGCCCGACGTATTGAACTTGAAGCTGACGATCGCCTCGCCGGTGCGCTGGTCGAAGCCGGGCTGGGCGTCGGAGAGCTCGCCACCGGAAACAAGAACCTGCTTCTTGACGACATACGGAACCGGCGGCGGCGACGCGCTCATCAACAGTTCGGAGTCCGGCGGCACCCGGCCCTGCTGGGCCTGATCGGGCGACACCGACGTGTCGACCATCCGGAAATCCATCTTGGCGGTCTCGCCGAGCAGCTTCTTCAGCCGCGTCGGGTCCTGCAGACCCGGCACCTGCACCAGAATGCGGTCGGTGCCTTGACGCTGGATTACAGGCTCGACCGTGCCGAGCTCGTTGACGCGGCGTTCGACGATCTGGATCGACTGCTCGATGGTCTTGCGCATCCGCTCGATCATCGCGGGCTGCGACACGGTCAGACGGATCAAGCCGCCGCCCGCATCGGTCACGTCGACGTCGCGCTGGCCGCTGGAGCCAAGCAGGCCGCCGATCGGCTGCGCGACCTCGCGAAGTTTCGCCAACGCCGCTGGAACGTCGGCCTCCTTCGCGATCCTAGCCTCGACGCCGTCGTTGCGGATCTGCACGCCCCCGGTGAAACTGATCCGGGCGTCACGCAGCGCCTTCCGGGCATCGTCGCGAACCTGCTCGAGCTTTTCCTTCTTCACGTAGTTGGCGTCGACCTCGAGCAGCAGATACGAGCCGCCCTGCAGGTCGAGGCCGAGTACGAGACGCCGCTGCGCCCAGGCCGGCCAGGTCTTGACCTGCGCCTCGGGAAAGAAATTGGGCACGGCGCACAGGCAGACCACCAGCGCTGTCAGGATGATCCCCAGCGCTCGCCACCGCGTGAAATACAACATCGAATTGACCTGTCAGATTCGGCAAAAGGCTCCGCGGCGATCAGCTCGCGGACGCCTCGTCCTTGGCGTCGCCCTTCGCCGGCTCACCCTTGGTCCGCACGCCCGAGATCATCTGGCGCATCTGCCGCACGCGAACGCCGTCCGAAATCTCGAACTCGATCTGGTCGTCGTCGACCACCTTGGTCACCTTGCCGACGAGGCCGCCCGAGGTCACCACGGTGTCGCCGCGGCGGATGTTCTTCACGAGGTCTGCGTGATCGCGCACCTTCTTCTGCTGCGGGCGCAGAATCAGGAAGTACATGATGACGAAGATCAGCGCGAATGGCAGCAGCGACATCAACATGCTGTTGGTATCAGTGCCAGCTCCAGCCTGAGCAAACGCAGGAGTAATCAGCATTCGGACGATCCTCGGATAAGACGGGAAAGAACCGGCAGCGCCCTCGGATTCGGGGCGGTATGGCGGTCCGGACAAATTCGCGCGGACTATAGCGGCCGCGGTCCCAATTGCAACGTTAACGGACCTTCATTTAGGGCGCTTGCGGGACCGCCGCCAGCCCGATAAGGCTGCGCCGTCAGGAACTGGACGAATGCCGAAAAAAGCCAAAAAAACCACCAGTAAAACAGCCCCCAAAACCGCCGGCAAACGCGCTGCGAAAGCCGCGACAAAACGCCCGGAAACGCCGCTCGACGGCGCGACCGCCGAGCGGATCGCGAACGCCCTGGAGACCATTGCGAGCCGGCTTGCGGCTGCCTCCCCGGCCGCCGATCCGGCCGAGTCGCTCAGTGCCGCGGACGCCTTTGTCTGGCACCCGGATGGGCGCCTGGCCCCGGTGCCACGCGTCAGCCGCGTCGAGATCGGCCTGCTCAAGGGAGTCGACCGGATGCGCGATATCCTGATGGAGAACACCGAGCGCTTCGCCAACGGACTGCCCGCCAACAATGCGCTGCTGTGGGGCGCCCGCGGCATGGGCAAGTCATCCCTGGTGAAGGCCACCCATGCCAGCATCAATGTCGACCGCAAGCCGGCCGACCGGCTCAAGCTGATCGAGATTCACCGCGAGGACATTGAGAGCCTGCCCGGCCTGATGGAGCTGCTGCGCAGCTCGTCATTCCGCTTCATCGTGTTCTGCGACGACCTCTCCTTCGACGGCAACGACGCTTCCTACAAATCGCTGAAGGCGGTGCTCGAAGGCGGTATCGAGGGGCGCCCCGACAACGTCATCCTTTATGCGACCTCGAACCGGCGGCATCTCCTGGCGCGCGAGATGATCGAGAACGAACGCTCGACCGCGATCAATCCGGGCGAAGCGGTCGAGGAAAAGGTCTCGCTGTCTGACCGTTTCGGCCTCTGGCTCGGCTTCCATCGCTGCAGCCAGGACGAGTACCTCGCAATGGTGAAGGGCTATTGCGACCATTACGGCATCAAGATCGCCGAAGACGAACTCGAGCGCGAGGCGCTCGAATGGTCGACCACCCGCGGATCGCGCTCCGGCCGCGTCGCCTGGCAATACACCCAGGAACTGGCGGGCCGGCTCGGCGTGCGGCTCGCCGGCCAGTAATCGCATCAACGATCAAAACAAAACGGGGGAGGCTTGCGCTTCCCCCGTTGTCTTTGCTGTGAGACTTGGAAGTCCCTTGGAAGTCCCTTGGAAGTCCCGGCGCGTAACTTATGCGCCGTTGAGGAACTGGAGCGGATCGACCGGAGACGATCCCTTGCGAATTTCGAAGTGGAGCTGCGGCGAACCCGCCTCACCCGACTGGCCGGATTTGGCGATCACCTGGCCGCGTTTGATGGTATCGCCGCGCTTGACCAGGATTTCGCTGGCATGGGCGTAGGCGGTGACGTAGCCGTTGGAATGGCGGACCAGCACCAGATTGCCGTAGCCCTTCAGCTCGTTGCCCGAATAGGCGACGACGCCGTCTTCCGCCGCCTTCACCGGCGTGCCTTCGGGCACAGCGACATTGATGCCGTCATTGACCTTGCCGTTGGTCTTCGAGCCATAGGCGGTGATGACCTTGCCGCGCACCGGCCAGCGGAAGGTCGGCAATGCGCCGGTGGCTTCGCTCGACTTGGTGGCTGCGGGCGCTTCTGCGGCAGCAACGGGCTGTTCGACAGTCGCGGTCGGCTGAACCAGCCGCGCACTCTGCTGCGGCAGCGCGGTGGCGACGACCTTCGGAGCTGCCAGGGCCGGCACCGGGGCCGCTGCGACGGGCGCAGCAGCAACAGCTTGCGCAACGGGCGCGGGAGCCGCCATCGCAGTCTTGGCGCCGGGCACGACGATCTTCATGCCGAGGCTGAGCCGCGCCGACTGATCGAGATTATTGGCGCGGGCAAGCTCGGCGACCGGGATGTGGTGCTGGCGCGCGATGCTGTGCAGCGTGTCGCCGCGATTGACATAGTGGATGCCGGCAGGCGCGGCTGCCACGGCAACAGGACGCGCGGCCGGCGCCGCCATCGCGGGTGCCGCGGCTGACGCCGTCGGGCGCGGAATGATCAGCTGCTGGCCAGGCGACAGCGCGCGCGGTCCCTTGTAACCGTTGGCGCGCAGGATCTCGGCCGACGAGACGTTGTAGCGGCGCGCCAGCACGTCCAGCGTATCGCTGGTGCCGACGATGATGGTGGTGCCGTTATGCCCGGCATGCGCCGCGGCGACCGAACGCGGAACGGTGCCGGTGGCTTCGATCTGCGGGCGCGCGGGCGGCGGGGTGTAGGACGAAAGCCCGCGCCCTCCGCCGGAGACGCCAGCGCCGGCGACCGGATAGGATTGCGGCGCCGCAACCGGCGGCGGCAATGGCTGTGACTGATACTGGGAATACTGCGGTTGGGTGCGCGGCCGTGCGTATTGCGGCAGCTCGCGCGGCGGCTGTGCCTGCTGCGGCACGGTGCCGGTCGGCTGCGGATCAAGCGCAAACGGATTTTGCGAGTAGGAGTTTTGCGAGAAGCGCGACGACATGTCGGCGCTGCAACCGGCAAAAGCCATGGACATCAGCGTCAGCACCGCAACCTGCGGCACGCGACGCGAGCGAAGCAACTCGACAACCCCAGACATGGTTACTCACTCGTACGCAACAAAAGACTGTTTTGAGTAAACACGTACCGAGTAAATAACCGCTTAACCCTGCGAATAAGGCGTTGGCACCAAGCGGCAAATCGCGAAATTTACAATTCGCGCGCGATTCCCGGCAGCGCCGGCACAAAGCGGACGTCGACCAGCTCCTTGCGGTCGAAGCCGTTCTCCGTCCGCACCACGCGGACCAGGGTCTGGGTGCCCTGATGGGGCCCGACCGGGGCGATCAGGACGCCACCCGGCTCGAGCCGCTCCAAGAGCTTCTCCGGGATCTGCTCCATCGCCGCGGTGACGATGATGCGGTCGAAATCACCTGCTCCCGCCGGGACGTCGAAGCCGTCCCCGAGCAGCACCTCGATGTTGTAATAGCCGAGATTTTCGAGGCGCTTGCGGGCGCCGTCGGCCAGCGTCCGGTAGCGCTCGATGGTCAGCACCTGCTTGCACAGCCGGGACAGCACGGCCGCCTGGTAGCCCGAGCCGGTGCCGATCTCGAGCACGCGGTGGTCCTTCTGCAGCTGCAGCTGCTCGGTCATGTAGGCCACGACGAAGGGCTGGCTGATGGTCTGCCCGCAGGCGATCGCGAGCGCGCTGTCGCGATAGGCCTCGCTGCGATCGCGCGGATCGACGAACAGCTCGCGCGGCACCTCCTCCATGGTGCGGAGCACCGCCTGATCGCTCACGCCGCGCCGCCGCAGGGTGAGCTGAAACATCATCTTCTCGGTCGGATCTGACTTCACGGCCATGGTCGTCAGCGTCTCTGGGCAGCAGCGCGGAATCTTGCTCTGCTTGATGCCATTGAAATCCGAAATACCGCGTTAAGGAAAAATTTCCCGTTGCGTTTTGTTCCCCGTCAGGAACCAGCACCCTGATTTGGCGTTGGCACCATCCCATATAATCGGCAACGCCGCGCGGTTAACGCCCAGCTGCCGACCTGGGTATCCGGCTGTATCGCCACACCTCGCTGACTGCCGGGTAAAGCCTCAGCGGGGCGATGCGACGAACGGCGGTCGGCGCTGGAAAACGACCAAATCCCAAACGTTTGCGTTGCGCGCTGTAATGTTATTTGCGAGCCTATTTCAGGGACGGGCAAGGATTCCATCATGACAGCGATACGGCCGGCGGGCTGTTCAGTTTTCCTCGTGGAGGACGAGGTCATGATCCGGATGATGGTCGCCGACATGCTGGAGGAGCTCGGCCACACCGTCGCGGCCGAGGCCGGCGAAATCGGCGAGGCGGTCAGACTTGCGCAATCCACCGAATTCGACCTCGCGATCCTCGACGTCAACGTCAATGGCAAGGTGATCACCCCGGTCGCCGAGCTGATCAACGCCCGCAACCGCCCCTTCATCTTCGCGACCGGCTACGGCTCGTCCGGCCTGCCTCCGGAGTATCGCGACCGGCCGGCGCTGCAAAAGCCCTTCCAGCTGGAAACGCTGGCCCAGGTGATATCAAGCGCGATGAAGAGCGCGCCGGTCTAACGGTCACGTCACTACGTAGCCCCGGATGAGCCAACGGGTCGCGCGAACGCGCGCCCGGTGACAGGCTCCGTGACATCCGGGATCCATTGCTCAGACCGTCCCGGATCTCGCTTCGCTCATCCGGGCTACGAAAAATTACTTCAGCGTCGCGGTCAGCGTTTCCGAAAACGCTTCATCGGTGCGGTCGAGCCGCAGCGGCGTCACCGAGACGTAGCGCGCCGCAAGCGCGGCGAGATCGGTGCCTTCGGCCGGCGTATCCATCATCGCCGCGCGCTCGAAGCCGATCCAGAAATACGGATTGCCGCGTCCGTCGTGACGGCGATCGATCTTCAGAAACCCCTGATTGCGCTTGCCCTGCCGTGTGATCCTGATGCCCTTGACGTCATCGGGCATGCAGGACGGGAAGTTGACGTTGACGACGGTGTTCCTGGGAACGCCAGCGGCAATGACCTTGCGGATGATGTCGGGTCCGAATTTGAGCGCGGTCTCCCACAGCGGTGCGTTGCGCGTCTCGATCGAAAACTCCTGCGACAACGCAAACGACGGAAAGCCCAGGATGGTGCCTTCCAGTGCGCCGGCGATGGTGCCGGAATAGACCACGTCCTCGGCGACGTTGCGGCCCTTGTTGACGCCGCTCAGCACGAGATCGGGCAGCTTGTCACCGAGAATGTGGCGCGCGCCCATGATGACGCAATCGGTCGGCGTGCCGCGCACCGCGAAGTGACGCGGGCTGACTTCGCGCAGCCGCAGCGGATCGTTGAGCGACAGCGAATGCGAGACGCCGGACTGATCGAGCTCGGGGGCAACGATCCAGACGTCGTCGGACAAGGAGCGCGCGATCTGCTCGACGACCTGCAGGCCGGGAGCGTGGATGCCGTCATCATTGGTGCAAAGAATTCGCATCCGTCAAAGTGCCTTTTGTTCCGATTCGACGCGGGTTAGTTGCAGTTTCTTGAGTTGATTGCCGTCTTAACCGGCTAGGGCCGCGGAGGCAAACCCGCCGAAGGCCCGTGCCATTGCGCCGACGTCACGCGCCATGGACGCACAAATCTGCCGGTCGCGGCAATCTTGCCGTCGAACGCCGGCCAGGCGGGCCCGGCTCGCGGCCGCACAAGCACAACGGCGGGCCGGCGCACGTCGGGCTTGGCAGTTTCGGCGTTGAGAGGCTCTGGCTTCGGATACTCAGGCTTGGGGCCCTCGCGTTCGGCAGACGCAGGCTCGGCGAGCTCGGGCTTGGCGACTTCAGCTTTGGCAGGTTCAACCCCAGGTGCTTCGGAGCTGGGCTGCTCAGGGGCGACCGGCGCTGTTTGGCGAGGCTCCGGCTTGGGAGCGCTCGGAGGCTCCGACTTCAGAAGCCCGGACCTACCAGCTTGGGACCTACTAGCTTCGGACTTGCCAGCTTCGGACTTGCCGGGCGCAGGTCTGGGAGGCTCGGGCTTGAGAACCACGGGTTCGGCAGGCAGAGCCTGCGGAGGTTCAAGCGTCCGGGCAGGCCCGGGTGGCTCCGGGGGCGCAGTTCGGCGAAGCACGAGCTTGGGAAGCTCTGGCTTGGGAAGCTCGGATTTGGGAGGCTCTGATTTGGCAGGCTCTGACTTGCTCGCTTCAACCTGGCGAAGCTCAATCCGAGGCGTTTCGGGTTCGGGCGGAGCCGCTGTGGGTGCCTCGGCCGGTTTTGCGACCGGCGCTGCCGCAGCCGATTTTGATTTCAGCCTGGCCAGCAGCTCCTCGATCGAGGGCACCGACGACGGTTCAAGCGGAGCACGCGGCGAGGCCGGCGGCGGCGTCCGGGCCGATGGCGGCGGCGGTGCAACCGCCGCTGATGGCGAAAAATCGGCCGGCGCCAGGTGGGCGAACCTGGCGCGTGCGAGCTCCAGTGCGTTGTCGAAGTCCGGCCTGTCGATCCAGGCCTTCGATTGCACCTCGGTCACGCGCGCCTCCCACAGGCGCGCGGCCTCGATGTCGTAATAGCCCATCTGCTTCTGATTGATCAGCTGCAGACCATGGCCCGTGACGGCCCATTGTCGACCAAGCCAGTGGATGTCACGGTGGAGCGGCATCACACTGGCCCTCGCCTCACATGCCGTGCTCGATGACCTTGAGCCCGCCCATATAGGGCTGCAGCACATCGGGCACCGCGATCGAACCGTCCTGCTGTTGATAGGTCTCCATCACAGCGATCAGGGCGCGCCCGACCGCCGTGCCGGAGCCGTTCAGCGTATGCACGAAGCGCGGCTTGCCGTCGGGGCCGCGATAGCGCGCGTCCATCCGGCGGGCCTGAAAATCACCGCACACCGAGCAGCTCGAGATCTCGCGATAGGCGCCGCCGTCGCCCTGCCCGGGCATCCAGACCTCGATGTCGTAGGTCTTCTGCGCGGAGAAACCCATGTCGCCGGCGCACAGCGTCATCACGCGATAATGCAGGTCGAGCTTCTGCAGAACCTGCTCGGCGCAGGACAGCATGCGCTCGAGCTCGTCCTTGCTGGCCTCGGGCGTCGTGATCGACACCAGCTCGACCTTTGTGAATTGGTGCTGGCGGATCATGCCGCGCGTGTCGCGTCCCGCCGCGCCGGCTTCGGCGCGGAAACACGGCGTCAGCGCGGTGAGCCGCATCGGCAACTCTTTTTCATCGAGGATGGATTCGCGCGCGAGGTTGGTCAATGAGACTTCGGCGGTCGGAATCAGTCCGAGGCGCTCGCTGCGCAAATCGGCATTCGGCGTCGCGAGCAATTCACCCTTGATCGCCCAGAACTGGTCGTCCTCGAATTTCGGCAATTGCCCGGTGCCGAACATCACGGCGTCGCGCACCAGCAGCGGCGGATTGATTTCGGTGTAGCCATGCTCTCCCGTGTGCAGATCGAGCATGAACTGCCCGATCGCACGCTCGAGCCGCGCCAGCCCCCTCTTCAGCACGACGAAGCGCGCGCCGGACAGTTTCGCCGCCGCCTCGAAATCCATGTCGCCGAGCGCGGTGCCGAGATCGTCATGCAGCTTCGGCGCGAAGCCGTAGTCGCGCTTCTTGCCGAACACGTGGTGTTGGACGTTGCCGTGCTCGTCGGTGCCGTCCGGCACCTCGTCGAGCGGCAAATTGGGAATCGACGACAGCTCCTTCGTCAGCTCGTCGTCGAACGATTTCGCCGCCAGCTCGAGCTCCGGCATCGTGGTCTTGAGCTCCGCGACTTCGGCCATCAGCTTGGCCGCACGCGCCTCGTCCTTCGCCTTCTTGGCGTCGCCGATCTCTTTCGAGGCCGCATTGCGCCGCGCCTGAGCCTGCTCGGACGCCAGGATCGCGGCACGGCGCTTCTCGTCGATCGCCAGCAGCGACGGCGACAGCGCCCCAAGTCCGCGGCGCTTCAGGCCGGCGTCGAACGCTGTCGGGTTGTCGCGGATCGCTTTGATGTCGTGCATGGCAGTCCTGATGGCGGGCTTGCAGATAACGTCGTACGTCAACGCTTGCGTTGCATGTTTCCACTACCACGACCGTCATCACCCGCGAAAGCGGGTGATCCAGTATTCCAGGGACGTCCGTGCGTGACGGAGGGGCCGCAGCGTACTGGATACCCCGCTTTCGCGGGGTATGACACCTGTTTCGGGGGAGACGGGCCCTACTCGGCCGGATTGGCCGCCGGCGGGACGCTGGACGAGGCTGCCTTGGTCGTGGCCTTCTTCTCCACGATCCGGACCGCGATGATGGCGCCCTCATAGAGCGCGAGCAGCGGGATCGCGAGCGAGGCCTGGCTCAGCACGTCCGGCGGCGTCAGCACCGCGGCGATGATGAAGGCGATCACGATGAAGTAGCGCCGCTTCTCTCTCAGCATCTTCGAGGTGACGATGCCGATGCGGCCCAAGAGCGTCAGGATCACCGGCAGCTGGAAAGCGATGCCGAAGGCGAAGATCAGCGACATCATCAGCGACAGATACTCGCCGACCTTGGGCAGCAGCTGGATCTGCGCGGTCTCCGCGCTGCCGGCCTGCTGCATGCCGAGCGAGAACCGCACCAGCATCGGCAGCACGACGAAATAGACCAACATCGCGCCCATCACGAAGAACACCGGGGTCGCGATCAGATACGGCAGGAAGGCGTTGCGCTCGTGCCTGTAGAGGCCGGGCGCCACGAACATGTAGATCTGTCCGGCAACGATCGGGAACGAGATGAAGGCGGCGCCGAACATCGCGAGCTTCAACTGCGTGATGAAATATTCCAGCAGCTGCGTGTAGATGAATTTCGAATTCTCAGGCCCCGCCACCAGCACGAACGGCCAGACCAGCACGTTGTAGATCTGCTTGGCAAAGAAGAAACAGATGATAAAGGCCACGCCGAAGCCGAGCAGCGCCTTGATCAGCCGCGAGCGCAGCTCGATCAAATGATCCATCAAGGGGGCCTTGCTGGCCTCGATATCTTCTGCGCTCATGACGCCCTCGCGTCCTTGAGCACCTCAGGCTCCGCCGGCGTCACATCCTGCGACGGTGCCGGCTCGGGCTTCACCTCGCTGGTGATCGCAAGCGGCTCAGTTGTGGCAGCGTGCGTCTCAGCCTCGACGAAAGTCTCCGGCGTCGGCGCTGCGGGTGTTGTTGGCGTGACCAGTGCGTCACTTGACGTCACCTGTGCGTCGCTTGACGTCACGGGTGCATCAATCGCGGAGGCGACTTGCGCATCGACGGGCTTGTCGATCTGCAGCGCGTCGCTGACGTCCTTCTGCAGCGAGGTCATGATGTTGCCGCTGGTGATGCCGGTTGCGGCTTCCCTGACCTCGTCAAAGCTCTTCTTGATGTCGGCCATCTCGGCCTCGCGCATGGCTTCCTGGAACTGGCCCTGGAATTCGGAGGCCATCTTGCGGGCCTTGCCCATCCATTGCCCGACCATGCGCAGCACGCCCGGCAGTTCTTTCGGGCCGATGGCAATCAGCGCGACGACCGCGATGACGACCAGTTCACTCCACCCGATATCGAACATGAATTCTTCCGCCTAGCGCGCCGCGATCGGCCCCATCGGTCCTAACAGGATTTGGGGCCGCCGGCGCCTTTTCTCAATCGGCGTCAATAGCGCTTCCGAGCGACGGCGTCACCGTTTCGCGCAAAGATAAACGTCGAAATATGTGTCGGTACAGGCGCGTCAGACGGCCTTGCTGCCGACATCCTGTCGCGCGGCTGACGGCGCCGCATTGTGATCGATCGACTTGGTGGGCTCGGTCTTCTCGGCGACCTTGTCGTCGTCCTGCATGCCCTTCTTGAAGGCCTTGATGCCCTGGGCGACGTCACCCATCAGGTCCGAGATCTTGCCGCGCCCGAACAGCAGCAGGACCACTGCGATCACGACGATCCAGTGCCAAATGCTGAGTGAACCCATCCTGCAACCCTCCAGAAATGGCCGGCGGGCCGGCCTGAACTTTGCCGGAAGGTAGGCCCGCGGGGTGTCAAAAACAAGGACCTCGGCCGCGGCGAATCGCTGTCGCGGCTACGTAATATTGCTAGCCTTAACCGGGAATATTTGGCCGCTATTCGCCCTTGTCCTCGGGGTCGGCCTCGCCGCGCTCGTCGCCGTGCGAATCCGGTTCGTCGGCGTCGGCTTCGGCCGCTTCCGATTCGTCGGCAACGTCCGCTTCGATCTCGATTTCGGCCTCGACCGTCATTTCAGCCTCAGCCGACGCTTCGGTTGCGGTCTTCGGTTCCTCGGCCTCCGGCTCGACGGCCGGCGCCAGCAGCAGCTCCAGCGTATCGCCCGGCTCAAGCGGCTCCTCGTCTTCCCGCAGCGTCGCGTCGTCCGAGGGCGACGGAACGGAGAAGCCGGTCGGCAGGCGCGAGTCGAGCAGACCGGTGCCCTTCAGCTCCTCGAGTCCCGGCAGATCGCCGAGCGCTTCCAGGCTGAACTGCGACAGGAATCCGTCCGTGGTTCCAAAGGTCAGCGGACGGCCCGGCGTCTTGCGGCGGCCGCGCGGGCGGATCCAGCCGGTCTCCAGCAGCACGTCGATGGTTCCCTTCGACGTCACCACGCCGCGAATCTCTTCGATCTCGGCGCGGGTCACCGGCTGGTGATAGGCGACGATTGCCAGCACCTCGATCGCTGCACGCGACAGCTTGCGGGTCTCGGTGCTCTCGCGCGTCATCAGCCACGACAGATCGCCGGCGGTGCGGAACGTCCACTTGTTGGCGACACGCACCAGATTGACGCCGCGCGGCGCATATTCCGCCTGCAACTGTGCGAGCGCCACCTTGATATCGACGCCGTCGGGCATCCGCTTTGCGAGCGTCGCCTGATCGATCGGCTCGGCCGATGCGAACAACAGGGCTTCCAGGAGCCGCAATTCCTCAGGACGCGCCACCGGATCCATAGGAGAAACCTCCTCCTCGGGCTCTTCTCTGCGCACTTCCGCCAAGCTTGCCATGGGCCTGCTCTCCTTCTTCCACTTACTCAACCGACAGGTCCGGCGCGGCCATTGCGGCTTGCGCTGGACGCTTTCGGAAATAGATCGGCGCGAACGCCTGCTTCTGGTTGATCTCCATCTCGCCCTCGCGAACCAACTCGAGGGCGGCAGCGAAGCTCGATGCGAACACCGTCGCTCTCTGCTTGGGATCGGCGACGTAGTTCATCAGATACTCGTCGAGACAGCTCCAGTCCTCAGCGAGGCCGACCAGCCGTTCCAGCGAGGCGCGCGCTTCGGCGAGCGACCACACCGTCCGCTTGGCCAGATGCACCGAAGTCAGCACGCGCGACGCGCGCTGCGTGGCATAGGCCGACAGCAGGTCGTACAAGGTCGCGGTGAACTTCGGATGCTTGATCTCGGCGATCGATTCCGGATTGCCGCGCGGAAAGATATCGCGCTGGAACTGCGGCCGGTTCATCAACCGGTTCGCCGCCTCGCGGATCGCCTCCAGCCGGCGCAGCCGGTTGGCGAGCGCGGTCGCCATTTCCTCGGCGCTCGGCCCCTCCGCGCTAGGCGGCTCCGGCAGCAACAGCCGCGACTTCAGGAACGCAAGCCAGGCCGCCATCACCAGATAGTCGGCCGCGAGCTCGAGGCGGATCTTGCGCGCCGCCTCGATGAACGAAAGGTACTGGTCGGCAAGCGCAAGGATCGAGATCTTCGACAAATCGACCTTCTGCTGCCGCGCCAGCGTCAGCAGCAGATCGAGCGGGCCCTCATAGCCCTCGACATCGACCACCAACGCCGGTTCGCCCTCGGCGAGGTCAGCCGGCCGCCCGGTCTCAAACGATAGAATTTCAGCGGTCATGCCGTCCCTACCCGATCCAACAACGCATCCAGTTCAGCCCGTGCCGCCTGCCGGTCGAGCGGCTGAGGCTGCTTCCGCGCCACGAGCGTCGCCTTGGCGCGCTCAAGCGCCTTGCCGGTCAGTTCCGGCGTCTCCCGCGCCACTTCGCGCATCTCGTCGATGTTGCCGTTGCAGTGCAGAACCACGTCGCAACCGGCGCTGACGATGGCGCGGGTCCGCTCGGCAATTGATCCGGCCAGCGCATTCATCGACACGTCATCACTCATCAACAAACCTTGGAACCCGATCAGGCCGCGAATCACCTGTTCGATGATTGTCGCAGAAGTCGTTGCCGGATGGACGGGGTCCAGCGCGCTAAACACAACATGTGCAGTCATGGCCATCGGCAGGTCCGCAAGCGGCTGGAACGCGGCAAAATCGCTCCGTTCCAGCTCACCTTTGGCGGTATCGACCGTCGGAAGCCGGAAATGGCTGTCCGCCGTGGCCCTGCCATGGCCGGGAATATGCTTGAGAACCGGCAGCACACCGCCCTGTTCCAACCCTTCCGTGACGGCACGAGCGATGGCCGCAACCTTGCCGGGCTCGGTTCCATAGGCCCGGTTGCCGATCACCGCGTCCGCCCCGGCCACGGGAACGTCGGCCAAAGGCAGGCAATCGACGGTGATTCCGAGGTCGATCAGGTCGGCTGCGATCAGCCGTGAGCTGAGCCTGGCCGCCGCAAGGCCGAGCTTCGGGTCGATGTCGTAGAGCGCCGAGAAGCTCGCGCCGGGCGGATAGACCGGCCAATGCGGCGGGCCGAGCCGCTGTACCCGGCCGCCTTCCTGGTCGATCAGGACCGGAGCATCGGCCTCACCGCCTGCAGACCTGAGTTCCGCAACAAGAGCGGCCACTTGGGCAGGACTCTCGATGTTGCGCTTGAACAGGATGAAGCCCCATGGCCGCTCGGCGCGAATGAATTCGCGTTCAGCGTCATTGAGGGTCAGCCCGGATACGCCCGTGATGAATGCGCGGTTCGTCATTCGGCCGATTAGGCCGTATGCAGCTCACGGGTCAAGGAAACGGACTTTAATTTCTTTGGATGAGGCACTGCGGCCCACCAGCCGACATCAGGCTCTTGCACACTTGGCTCGCCTCCTCCGAGGACGCAAACGGGCCAGCGAAGGCGCGGTAATAGACGCCCTTCTCGCCGAGATCGACGCGTTTCACCACCAAAGGCTGCGAACCGAGCACGCTGCGATATTTGCCCTGCAGCGTCCGGTACGACGACTGCGCGTCGGCCTCGTTCTTCTGCGACGACACCTGAACCAGATATCCACCACCACCGCCGACCGAGGCCGTCGAGGTCGATGCCACCCGGGTCGGAGGCGCGGTAGGCGCCGCCTCAGCCTGACCGGGTGCCAGCGACATCGGCGCGTTCACGCTGGCATTGGCCGCAGCTGGGTTGCCGCGTGACACCGGGGGCTTCGCAGCCGCCGGAGGCTTGGCCGGCACGGCCGCCGTGGCCTGCGTGCCATCAGGTCCATCGCCCTTGACCGCGAGGGTGCGGATCTTGCGCGGCTCGTTGTTCGGCAAGGTGCCGTTCGCATTGACCGGGGCCGGCGCGGGCGGCGTCGTCTGCACGCTCGCCGCCGGCGGCGGATTCGCATTGGCGTTCAGCGGCGGAAACACGACGCGCGGTCCGGCGGTCTTCGAGTTGACGTCGACAGGGGCTTCTTCGCGCGAGACGATCTTCTCGGTGCCGTCCCCCGTTGCCATGCGGTCCGGCGTCTTGGCCGGCGCATCGGCCTGGGCCGGGATCACCTTGGTCGGCGTGTTGTCGGCCTTGATGATCGGCGGCTCACCGCTGCGGGGCGAGCCGACATAGTTGCGATAGCCGAGCGCAGCGCCGGTGCCGACCACCGCAAGCGCCACCACCGCTGCGACCGTGATCAGGCCGCTGCGCCGCTTGCGCGGCTCGGGTTCTTCCTCGTAGCCCTCATAGGCATAGGGATCGTCCGGATAGGCCGGGTCACGCTGGAGATCCTGTTGGCCGGCTTCCAGCTGGCCATAAAGCGCATCGTCATAGCGCGACGGATCGCCATTCTGACCGGCGCCCTGATAGTGCGGCTCTTCGTCAAATGTCTCGGGCTGCCGGGGGGTCTCGACTGGCCGATATTGCGCCACCGGCGCAGGCGCGGGCTGCGTCTGCTGAGCTGTGTAGCGGTGCAACGGATGGACCGGCTTCGGCTGGTCGTCCTGCTCAGGCTCGTCGTACTCGGCGTGCTGCTGCACGGGTGCCAGCTGCACAGGGGGCGGAACGACAGCCTCCTGCCGCGCGCGCTGCATCCAGGGCGGCGGGCCTGCGGGCGGCGCATCCTCGTCGTCCGCCTGCGGCTGATATTGCTGTGGTCGCACGTTGGCGCGCGACTGCAGCGGATGCGGTGGCGGCGGCTTGTTGGCGCTGCCGAACGGATCCGTCTGGCCGATCAGCCGGGCCAGTTCGGCGAGCGGATCGGCCTCGGCCCTCTGGGCCGTGTCGGCGGAAAAATTTCGGTCCTGATATCGATCAGCCATTGTGATGATGCATCCCCTCCGGGACAGCGCCAGGATCGCCGGCGCTGCTGGTCCGAACGAATTGGCCCCTGCCAGATGCCCTCACAAATCCCCACTCGTGAGGGCCAAATGCCCCTACCTACCGCATCTCGGTTGGAGCTTGGACGCCTAGAACAGCTAAGCCCGATGCCAGAACCGAGACGACGCCCTGAACCATTGCCAGTCGCGCCCTCGTGATCTCTGCATCATTATTGATAATGAAGCGTAAATAGGGCAAATCCCGCCCCTTGGTCCAGAGTGCATGAAATTCACTGGCTAAATCATAGAGATAAAAAGCGATTCGGTGCGGCTCATGTGCAATGGCCGCCGCCTCAATCATCCGTGGATAAAGCGCAAGACGCTTGAGCAGATCGAGTTCGGCCGGATCGGTCAGCCGCTCGACGGCGGCATTGCGCAGATAGGCCAGCCGCGCCTCGTCGGTCTCCGGCAGGTCTGGAACCGCCTCCTCCCGCGCATTGCGGAAGATCGAATGGCCCCGGGCGTGGCCGTACTGGACGTAGAAGACGGCATTGTCCTTTGACTGCTCGATCACCTTGGCAAGGTCGAAATCGAGCACCGCGTCGTTCTTGCGGAACAGCATCATGAACCGCACCGCGTCGGAGCCGACCTCGTCGACCACCTCACGCAGCGTCACGAACTCGCCGGAACGCTTCGACATCTTCACCGGCTCGCCGTCGCGCAGCAGCTTGACGAGCTGCACGATCTTGACGTCGAGCGCAGCCTTGCCCGCGGTCACCGCCTTCACCGCCGCCTGCATCCGCTTGATGTAGCCGCCGTGATCGGCACCGAACACGTCGATCAGATTGGTGAAGCCGCGCTCGAACTTGTAGCGGTGGTTAGCGATGTCGGATGCGAAATAAGTGTACGAACCGTCCGACTTGATCAGCGGACGATCGACGTCATCGCCATAGGCGGTGGCGCGGAACAGCGACTGCTCGCGGTCCTCGTAGTCCTCGACCGGCTTGCCCTTCGGCGGCGGCAGACGCCCCTCGTAGATGTCGCCCTTGGCGCGCAGGAAATCGATGGTCTCGGCGACCTTGTTATTGCCTGACGTGATCAGCGAGCGCTCCGAGAAGAACACGTCGTGATGGATGTTGAGCGCGGCAAGATCGCCCTTGATCATCTCCATCATCATGGCGATCGCCTTGTCGCGCACGATCGGCAGCCACGCGGCTTCCGGAAAGGGCAGGAGCTTGTCGCCATGCTCCTTCGCGAGCGCCTCGCCGACCGGCACGAGGTAATCGCCGGGATAGAGCCCTTCCGGGATCGCGCCGATGTCCTCGCCGAGCGCCTCGCGATAGCGCAGGAACGCCGAGCGCGCGAGCACGTCGACCTGGGCGCCGGCGTCGTTGATGTAATATTCGCGGCAGACGTCGAAGCCCGCGAATTGCAGCAGGCTGCACAGCGCGTCGCCGAACACGGCGCCGCGGCAATGGCCGACATGCATCGGCCCGGTCGGGTTGGCCGAGACGTATTCGACATTGACCTTCTCGTCCTTGCCGATGCCGCTGCGCCCATAGGCTGAACCTGCGGCCAGCACGGCGCGCAGCGCGTCGGCCCAGACCTGCGGCTTCAAGGTCAGGTTGATGAAGCCGGGACCGGCGACATCGACTGAGGCCACCAGTGCGTCGGCGCGCAGCCGCTCGGCGATCTTGTCGGCGAGCTCGCGCGGCTTGGCCTTGGCATCCTTGGCGAGCACCATCGCGGCATTGGTCGCCATGTCGCCATGGCTGGCGTCGCGCGGCGGCTCCACCACGACGCGGGAGAGATCGATGCCGGCGGGCCAGCTATCCTCGGCTGCGACAGCGGCACAGATCGCGTGCACGCGCGTCAGAATGTCGGCAAAAAGGTGTGGTGAAGCAGTGATGTCGGCCATGGCAGGGCGCTAACGCAAATCCGGGGTCGAGTCAAAAAGCCTTTGGTGCTCGATCAGGGCGAAACGGTCGGTCATCCCGGCAATGAAATTGCCTATCCGCCTGTTCCGCGCACTCCCGGTCTCCTCGGCGCTGCCCTCGATCCATTCCGCCGGCAGGTCTTCAGGCGACTGCCGGTAGCGCTCGAAGAGATTGCGGACCACCTGCTCCGCTTCCCGCATCACAATCATCACCCGCTGGTGGCGATACATCCGCCGGTACAGGAACGCCTTGATCGCCGCCTCCTGCTCGGCCACCTCGGACGGAAATGCGATCAGCGGCGCATTGTGGTGGCGCACATCGTGGGCCGATTGCGGCCGGGCCGCCGCAAGGCGCCGGTTCGCCTCCGTGAAGACGGCATTGATGAAATGTGAGATCAGCTCACGCACCAGTTCGGCGCCGCGCCGGACCTCGTCGAGCCCGGGATAATGCCGGTCGATCTCGGCGATGATCTCGGCGGTCAGCGGCATCTCCTTGAGGTCGTCGACCGCGAACAGACCGGCGCGCAGACCATCGTCGATGTCGTGGGCATCATAGGCGATGTCGTCGGCGAAGGCAGCGATCTGCGCCTCCAGCGAAGCGTAGCTCCAGAGCTCGAGATCGTAGCTCCTGTTGTAGTCGGCGATCCCGACCGGAATGCCGCTCTCCAGGTAGCGGCCCGCCGGCGCACCGCTGCGTTCGGTCAGCGGCCCGTTGTGCTTGACGATCCCCTCGAGCGATTCCCAGGTCAGATTCAGCCCGCCGAACTCGGGATAGCGATGCTCCAGCGAGGTGACCACCCGCAGCGCCTGCGCATTGTGGTCGAAGCCGCCGTCATCCTTCAGGCACGCGTCGAGCGCCCGCTCCCCGGCATGCCCGAACGGTGGATGGCCGAGGTCATGCGCCAGCGCCAGCGTCTCGGTCAGATCCTCATCGACCCCGAGCTGGCGGGCCAGCGCACGGGCGATCTGGGCCACTTCCAGCGAATGGGTCAGCCTGGTGCGGTAATGATCGCCCTCATGGAAGACGAAGACCTGGGTCTTGTGCTTGAGGCGGCGGAACGCGGTGGAATGGATCACCCGGTCGCAGTCGCGCCGGAACGGGCTCCTGGTCCGGCTCGGCGGCTCCGCGACCAGCCGACCCCGGCTGCGATCGGGGTCGCAGGCATAGGGCGCGCGGGGGGCAGCCATTCCGACCGACACGGTATTTTAGTCCTTATCCATTTGATTCCATGGTCCGACGCACTTAACTATGCTTGAGGCGGCCGACCAAATGAATTGGGTATGACGCCGGGCATGATCCGATCAGACCATGCTCAAATAGGGTTTCGGAGACCGACATGACTGTTGCCATCACCGTCAGCGAACGGGCCGCCCGCAAGATCGGGCAGATCCTCAGCAAGGAAGGCGAAGGCGCCAAGCTGCGCATTTCGGTCGAGGGCGGCGGCTGCTCCGGTTTCCAGTACAAATTCGACGTCGAGCGCACCCAGGCCGATGACGACCTCGTGATCGAGCGCGATAGCGCCGTGGTGCTGATCGATCCCGCCTCGGTCCCGTTCCTCGCCGGCTCGGAAGTCGACTTCGTCGACGACCTGATCGGCGCCTCGTTCCGCGTCGTCAATCCGAACGCCACCGCCTCCTGCGGCTGCGGCACCAGCTTCTCGGTCTAATCACCCGACGCTCTGACGCGTTTCCCCGACGCTAACCGGCTCGCCGGGGTGCGCGGCTATTCTGCCGCGACCTGCGGGCGCTCGACGTCGCCGCCCGCCTCCGCCTGCGGATCGAGCTTGCGCCGCAGCCGGCGGTCGATGCGGTCGAGGTAGATGTAGATGACAGGCGTGATGAACAGCGTCAGCAGCTGCGACACGCAGAGGCCGCCGACCACGGCGACGCCGAGCGGCTGACGCAGCTCTGCGCCGGCGCCCGCGCCGAGCGCGATCGGCAGCGTGCCGAAGATCGCCGCAAACGTCGTCATCATGATCGGGCGGAAGCGCAGCAGCGCCGCCTCGCGGATCGCGTGCTCGGCGCTTAAGCCGACGCGGCGGCGCTCCAGCGCGAAGTCGACCATCATGATCGCGTTCTTCTTGACGATACCGACCAGCATCACGATGCCGATCATCGCAATTACCGACAGCTCCATCCCGAACATCATCAGCGTCAGAATCGCGCCGATGCCGGCCGACGGCAGGCCCGAGATGATCGTGATCGGATGGATGAAGCTCTCGTAGAGAATGCCCAGGATCACAAAGGCCGCGAACACCGCAGCGAGGATCAGGACGCCCTGCCCGCGCAGCGAATCCTGGAACACCTGCGCGGTGCCCGAGAAGCCGGTCGCGATCGTCGGCGGCAGGTTCGCGGTCTGCTCGAGCTCGGTGATCTTGTCGACCGCGTAGCCGAGCGAAGTGCCCGGTGCGAGGTTGAACGAAATTGTCACGGCCGGCTGCTGGCCCTGGTGGTTGATCTGCAGCGGCCCGACCGTCGGCACCAGCCTCGCCACCGCATCCAGCGGGATGGTCTGGCCGTTGCCAGTCTTCATGTAGAGTTTTGACAGATCGGACGGATCGACACGGAACTGCGGCTGCACCTCCAGGATGATCTGGTAGTCGTTCGACGGCATGTAGATGGTGCCGACCTGCCGCGCGCCGTAGGCGTTGTAGAGCTGGTTGCGGACCTGATCGACGGTGACGCCGTAGACCGCCGCCTTCTCGCGGTCGATGTCGACCGTCATCTGCGGGTTCTTGATGTAGAGGTCGGTGGTGACGTCGAGCAGGCCCGGAATCTTCTCGATCTTGTCCCGCATCTCGGGCGCCAGCCGGTAGAGCGACTCGGTATCGCCGCTCTGCATCACATACTGATACTGGCTCTTGGAGATGCGGCCGCCGATGTTGAGGTTCTGGACGCTCTGGAAGAACGCCTGCATGCCCGGGATCTCGCGCGCCTTCTGCCTGAGACGGCCGATCACGACAACGGCGTTGTCGCGGGTCTTCTGCGGCTTCAGCGCGATGAACAGCCGGCCGTAATTCGTGGTCGGGTTGGGACCGCCGGAGCCGACCGTGGAGTTGATGTAGTCGATCGCCGGATCGGTCCGGAGCACCTCGACCAGCGCCTGCTGCCGCACCCTCATCGCCTCGAACGAGGTGTCGGTCGCCGCCTCCGTCACGCCGATCAGGAAGCCGGTGTCCTCCTGCGGGAAGAAGCCCTTCGGCACGATCATGTAGAGGTAGATGGTGCCGCCGAGCGTCGCGAGCGTCACCACCAGCATCAGGGCCTTCTTGGCCAGCACCCAGTCCAGCGCCCATTCGTAGGCGCGCAGCCAGGCCTCGAACATCGCCTCGAACGCCCGCAGCACGACGTTCGGCCGCTTGGTCGCGTCATGCGCGCGCAGCACGCGGGCGCACAGCATCGGCGTCAACGTCAGCGAGACGAAGCCGGAGACGATGATTGCGACCGAGATCGTGACCGCGAATTCGCGGAACACGCGGCCGACGATGCCGCCCATCAGCAGCACCGGGATGAACACGGCGATCAACGAGAAGGTGATCGAGATGATCGTGAAGCCGATCTCGCGGGCGCCCTTCAGCGCCGCCTCGAACGGCTTCATGCCGTGCTCGATATGGCGGACGATGTTCTCCAGCATGACGATGGCGTCGTCGACCACGAAGCCGACCGAGAGTGTCAGTGCCAACAGCGTCATGTTGTTGATGGAGTAGTCCAGCGCGTACATCACCGCGCACGTGCCGAACAGCGAGATCGGCACCGCCAGCGCCGGAATGAAGGTCGCCGACGCCGAGCGCAGGAACAGGAAGATCACGAGGATCACCAGTGCGACCGCGATCAGCAGGGTCTCCTCGACGTCGCTGACCGCTTGGCGGATCGAGACCGAGCGGTCCATCATGACTTGCATGGTCACCGAGGGCGGGATCGCGGCGCGCAGCGCCGGCAGCTTGGCCAGCACGGCATCGACGACCGCCACGGTGTTGGCGTCGGGCTGCTTCTGGATCGCGAGCACGATTGCCCGCTCGTCGTTCATCCAGGTCGCGATCTTGTCGTTCTCGACGCTGTCATAGACCTTGGCGATCTCGTCGAGCCGAACCGGCGAGCCGTTGCGCCAGGCCACGTAGATCTTGCGGTAGTCGGCCGCCTTGTCCATCTGGCCGGAGGCCTGCAGCGCAACATCCTGCTTGGGACCGTTCAGTGTGCCGACCGGCGTCGAGGAATTGGCGCGCGACACCGCGGCGCGGATATCCTCCATCGAGACACCGCGGGCGGCCGCGGCCTCCGGATCTGCCTGGACGCGGATCGCGAATTTCTGCGTGCCGTAGATCAGGACCTGGGCGACGCCCGGCAGCTGCGACAGCGCCTGCCCGATCGTGATGTCGCCGTATTCATTGACGCTCGACAGCGGCAGCGTCGCCGACCCCAGCGAGACGAACAGCACCGGGAAGTCCGCCGGGTTCACCTTCCGGAAGCTCGGCGGGATCGTCATCTCGATCGGCAGCCGGCGCTGCGCGATGGTCAATGCCGTCTGCACGTCGAGCGCGGCGGCGTCGATGTTGCGGTTGAGGTCGAACTGGATGGTGATGACGCTCGTGCCCTGCGAGGAGTTCGAGTTCATCGAGGAGATGCCGGAAACGGTCGAGAGCTGGCGCTCGATGATGCCGGCAACGGAAGCGGCCATGGTGTCGGCGCTGGCGCCCGGCAGGGTCGCGGTGACCGCGATGGTCGGGAAGTCCACCTTGGGCAGCGCCGAGACCGGCAGCAGGCGGAAGCCGAACACGCCGAATGCGATGATCGACGCCGTGATCAGCGTCGTCATGACCGGGCGGCGGATGCAGAGCTCGGAGAGCGTCATCGGTCAGGCTCCGGCCTTGCGCGCCCGCTGCTCGACCCGCGATCCTTCCGAGAGCAAGAGCTGACCGTCGACGACGATGCTTTCATCGCCCGCCAGTCCCTCAGAGATCACCGAGCTACCCTGGAAGGTGCGATCGACCTTGACCAGCTGGACCTTGGCGACGCCGTCCTTGACGACGAAGACGAAATTGCCGTTCTGGCTGCGCTGGACCGCGACCGTCGGCACCACGACGGCGTCCTCGCTGCGGATGATCAGCTTGGTCTGCACGATGGTGCCGGGCCACAGCGTCTCGCTCGCATTGTTCATGATGCCGCGCACGGTGACCATGCCGGTGGTCGCGTCGACGGCGTTCTCCACCATCGCGACCTTGCCGCTCTCGGAGCGCTGGTGGCCGGGAATGGTCGCGATCACCTTCGAATCGCCCTTCCCCATCGCGTCGCGCAGATCGACCAGCGCACGCTGCGGGATCGCGAAGGTCACATAGACCGGCGCCATCTGGTTGATGACGGCGAGCGGCTGGGTGTCGGCGGGGCGAACGAAGTTGCCGACCTTGACGTTGGCCGCGCTGATCCGGCCCGCGAACGGCGCGCGGATGACGGTGTAGCTCTTCTGGACGCGGAGATTTTCCAGCGCGAACTGGTCGGCTTTGATGGTGCCGATCAGCACGTCGGACTGGGTCTTGGCGTTGTCGAGATTGACCTGGGTGGTCGCGCCCTTGCCGACCAGTTCGGTGTAGCGGCGGAGGTCGCGCTGCGCGCCCTCGAACTGGGCCTGGTCGCGGGCCAGCACACCCACGGCCTGCTCGATCTGGGCGTCGATCTGGCGGGCATCGAGCATGAACAGCAGGTCGCCCTCATTGACCTTGGCGCCGTCCTCGAAATGCACCGAGACGATGGTGGTCTCCAGCCGCGACTTCAACGCCACGCTGGAGATCGGCGTGACGGTTCCGATGGCGTCGACGTCGACCGGCACCGATTTGCGTTCGGCCTTGGCGAGATCCACCGACACCACACGCGGCCGCGGGGTCCCTTGCGCGGTGGCGGCACCGCCAGCCATCCATGAAGCGCGGGTCATGTAAGCCGCCCCGGCCGCAATGCCGAGAATGGCGACAGTCAGAACCAAATTGCGTTTTTTCATATGTTTTACACGTGCGCCACAGGCCACCCTTGAAGGCCGGAACGCTTCGTCACTCCCCCGTCGGCAATTGTTACGCCTTGTTTCCGGAGAGGGTTAGCACAGGCGCACCGCCCATGGTATGCCACCTAAGTAAAATCGTGCGGCTCAATCCCGGTCATTTGCATGCGCATCGCTACGTGGAACGTCAACTCGGTCCGGCAACGGATCGAGCTTCTGGTCAGCTGGCTGAAGGAGTGCTCCCCCGACATCGTCTGCCTGCAGGAGATCAAATGCGTCGACGACGCGTTTCCCCGGCTTGAGGTCGAGGCGCTCGGATACAATGTCGTCACGCACGGCCAGAAGACCTTCAACGGCGTCGCGCTGCTCTCCAAGCTGCCGTTCGACGAGACCAAATCGGGGCTGGCCGGCGACGACGAGGACGCCCATGCCCGCTTCCTCGAAGGCGTCGTCACGCTGAAGCAGGGCGTGGTGCGGGTCGCGTGCCTTTATCTGCCCAATGGCAATCCTGCGAATACCGACAAATATCCCTACAAGCTCAAATGGATGTCGCGGCTTCTTGAGTACACGCGGGAGCGGCTTAAGACCGAGGAGCCGCTGATCCTGGCCGGCGACTTCAACGTCATTCCGGCGGCCCGCGACGTCTACAATCCGGCCGCTTGGGCCGACGACGCGCTGTTCCGCCCCGCCACCCGCGAGGCCTTCCAGTCGCTGCTCGGCCTCGGTCTCACCGACGCGCTGCGGGCGGTCAATGACGAGCCCGGCCAGTACACCTTCTGGGACTACCAGGCCGGCGCCTGGCAGAAGAACTGGGGTCTGCGCATCGACCACCTCTTAATGTCGCCGCAGGCCAGCGACCGGCTGATCGACGTCGGCATCGACAGCTATGTCCGTGCCTGGGAGAAGCCGTCAGACCACGTTCCGGTCTGGGCCGATCTGGATTTCGAGACCGCCTGAGCGCGGCGGCCGAGCCGGGAGATCAATCCCGGCGGCCTCTAATCGCGGCGGCCCTGCACCCAGTGCTCGAGCATCTGGAGCGCCATCGCGCGATCGTCCTCGGAGGCCTTGGCGATCGCCCGGTTGTAGCTTTCCTTGATCCAGGCTTCGTCCGGCGTGGCGCTGTCACGCGCCAGCGTCAGCCACATCAGGCCGCGTGCCCGCTGCGGCGGCAACCGGTCGCCGTTGAACAGCATCGCGCCAAGCAGCGCCTGCGCCTGATGCTGGCCCTTCTGGGCGGCGAGCCCGAGCCAGCGCGCGCCATAGCGGAAATCGTCCCGCGAGGCGTCCGGCGTCTTCAGGTACAGCCGGGCAAGGTCGTACTGGGCGTCGGCATTGCCGAAATAGGATGCGGCATAGGAGAACATCTCCCGCGCCCGCTCGGTGTCCGCCTTCACCTTGGAATTGGGAATGCCGTTCAGATAGTAGCGGCCGAGCGCCACGAAGGCGTTGGCCACGATCGAGGCCTGCGGCGCCGACGGCGAGTCCTCGGCATGCGCATTGGCGATCCGGCTGAAATATTCGAAGGCGCGCATGTCGTCCTGGATGACGCCATCGCCCTCGGCGTACATCTTGCCGAGCTTCCACTGCGCCACGGGGTGGCCGCCCTCGGCCTGATACTGCAGCGTGCTGAAGGATGAGGTCGGCGAGGTCGCCGCCGGGGTCACCGGGGTCGTGGCCCGCTTCAGCGCGCCGGCCGTCCCCGGCTGCGGGGAAACCACCGGAAGGACCGTATCCTGGGGATTGACCGGGGCACCGTCGAATCCGAATCCGGGGCCCGCCATCGGAATGGCCCCTAACGCCAACGCAACTATCGTACGCCTAAACGTCCGCATAACACTGTTTCTCGTACGCGCCACCCGGATGGGTGACTGCGCCATCCACCGCCGGCCCCACTTGCTCGGCGTACTTCCACAGCGCACCAGATGTATGGTTCGTCGCGCGAGGGGCCCATTTGGTCTTACGATTTGCGAGTTCGGCGTCGCTCAATTTTACGTTAAGGGTGCCGGCGACCGCATCGATCTCGATGATGTCACCGTCTTGCAACAACCCGATCGGCCCGCCGACGGCCGCTTCGGGTCCAATATGTCCGATGCAGAAGCCACGGGTGGCGCCGGAGAACCGGCCATCGGTGATCAGGGCAATCTTGCCGCCCATCCCCTGCCCGGTTAGCGCCGCCGTGGTCGCCAGCATCTCCCGCATGCCGGGACCGCCCTTCGGCCCCTCGTAGCGGATCACGATAACCTCGCCTTCCTTGTAGGTGCGCTTCTGCACCGCCTCGAAGGCGTCTTCCTCGCGGTCGAAGCACCGGGCCGGACCGGTGAACCTCAGGTTGGACATTCCCGCGACCTTCACGATCGCACCCTCCGGAGCGAGATTACCCTTCAGCCCGACAACACCACCTGTCACGGTGATCGGATTGTCGGCGGGCCGCACCACGTCCTGGTGCGGATTCCATTTCACGCTTTTGAGGTTTTCGGCGATCGTTCGGCCAGTGACGGTGAGGCAATTCCCGTGCAGGTGGCCATTGTCGAGCAGCGTCTTCATCAGCAGCGGAATGCCACCTACTTCAAACATGTCTTTGGCAACATAACGGCCGCCCGGCTTCAAATCCGCGACGTAAGGAGTCTTTTTGAAGATTTCGGCAACGTCGAACAAATTGAATTTGATGCCGCACTCATGCGCGATCGCCGGCAGGTGCAGTGCAGCATTGGTCGAACCACCTGAGGCTGCAACCACAGCTGCAGCATTTTCAAGGGCTTCCCTGGTGACGATGTCGCGGGGCCGGATGTTTTTCTCGATCAGCTCCATCACCTTCTCGCCGGCGGCGGAGCAGAAGGCGTCGCGGATCTCGTAGGGCGCCGGAGCCCCGGCGGAATACGGCAGCGCCAAGCCAATCGCCTCGGAGACGGTCGCCATGGTGTTGGCGGTGAACTGGGCGCCGCAGGCGCCGGCCGACGGGCACGCCACCCGCTCGATCTCGTCGAGGTCCTCGTCCGACATGGCGCCGACCGAGTGCTTGCCGACCGCCTCGAACATGTCCTGCACGGTCACCGGCTGCCCGCGGAAGTTGCCGGGCAGGATCGAGCCGCCATAGATGAAGATCGAGGGCACGTTGAGCCGGACCATCGCCATCATCATGCCCGGCAGCGACTTGTCGCAGCCGGCGAGCCCGACCAGCGCGTCATAGGAATGGCCGCGGACGGTCAGCTCGACCGAATCGGCGATGCATTCGCGCGACGGCAGCGACGAGCGCATGCCGTCATGGCCCATCGCGATGCCGTCGGTGACGGTGATGGTGCAGAACTCGCGCGGGGTGCCGCCGGCAGAGGCCACGCCCTTCTTCACCGCCTGCGCCTGGCGCATCAGTGAAATGTTGCATGGAGCGGCTTCATTCCAACATGAAGCAACGCCGACAAAGGGTTGATGAATCTGGGCTGTCGTCAGTCCCATCGCGTAGAGATAGGAACGATGCGGCGCGCGCTGGGGCCCCTCCGTCACGTGACGGCTCGGCAGCCTGCCCTTGATGTTCGTCTTGGCGTCCATCCTGGCGTCCAATCGCGATCCTGTTTCCAGCGCTCTTTGCTTCATCAACGCCGGAACCCATCAAAAGTCCCGCCGTCGGAGCGCTGGCAATTCAGCTACATCCTTTCATGTCGGGGTGTGGCTAAAAAGCGGCGCGACTACGGACCGGCTGTGTTTAGGGTTAAATGGTTAAGTACCGTGGCAGTTGCGCAACAATCGTGGCCCCCGGGCAACCATGTATTATCGATCCTTATGGGAACCTGACGCGCGCCTGACGGAGCAGACGAGAGATTGCTGTCTCGCGACGAAACTCGTCCGAGTTGTTGCCTGGTCATCGCCCTCTCGTTGAGCAGAGGGCGCAGGGAAAGCCGGGTGCCGATCGCACCCATGGGCCCCGAGCAATGGGTAGTAAGCTCGGGGGTAGGACCACAGGTGTAACCGGAGCAATCCGGCTTTCCCTGCGCGATGGGTTACGGCTTACTTCGTGCTCTCCCCGGCGAGACTGGGCTTGCTTGTCACCGCCTTCGCATCACGCCTTCGCATGTTGCGACGAGACACCTGCCGCTAGGGCGTCAGGACCACACGACTTCACCGTCCGCATTGCGTGCTCTCGTCAGTCACACGCTCCGCGTCCACCGCATCTCACACCGCGTTCGTGACGATCGCGAAGCGCCCCTCGATCGGGTGAGACGGGCGAACCATACACTGAGTTGCCATTCCGATAAACCGAAATATTTTCACGCGCGAGGATTGACAGGTTTTGCTGAGTTGCCCGTCGGGTTGTTTTGTCGCACCTCGTTCCGTCATTTCGGGCAGGCCCGCAGGGCCGCACCCAGGCGATCCGAGCGAATTCGATATCGTGGTGGCTCGTCACCCAACGGTGGGCGCCCGCTACAATGGGTCGTCCGTTCGCAACATGGCGACTGTTTTGCGCCGCTTCGCACAACCCAACGCAGCGGTTGACGAAACGATAGAGCGCGGCAATCGCGGCTTGGTTAGGCCGCGAACCCATAAATCTGCCGGCGGACGGCTTGTCAAAGTCCGCTATGCACCGATAGCGACCAAATTCTGCAGCGCAGCTAAACGACGCGATGGGCCACATCCAGACATTCCAATAGGCCGATTGGTCCACCAAGAGACTTGAATAAAGTGTTCGGAAATCTCAGAACCGCGTCAAGTTCGCGGCCGGTGGGTTCGGATGCTTCACGAGACTCGCCTTATATTCTTCTACCGCCTTCAATACCGGCCCGATCACCCACTCGTACTTTGCTCCGATGTTGTACTCCTCGCGCGGGTCCGACTCGATATTGAAGATCTTGGGGTAGCCGTTCATCGGCGCCGCACTACCGCCGACTCCCGCCAAGAGGTTCGCGCCGCCCCACCCGCTGCGGCCCGGCGCAACGTCGGCGAAATACGCGCGGAACTGCTTCCAGCGCACTGCCACGAGATCGGGACCAACGAAGGTCAGCAGAGTGTCCCGCCGTCCGCCATCGTTCGTGCCGAGCAGGAAGTCGGTCTGGTCGACGCCGTCGATTGGGCGGTCGTTCGGCACCTTGCCTCCCGCGAGGCGGGCGAATGTCGGGAAGAAATCCATGATCGAGAACATCGTGTACGATGAACGCGGCCTGATGTGGCCGGGCCAGCGGATCATCGCAGCAGTGCGGATGGAGCCCTCGCTTACATCACCCAGCTCGCCGCGATGAGGTCCCGGCGATCCCATGTCCGGCATGCCGCCGCCGAACTCGCGCACCACCGAGCCTTGCGGACCGTTGTCGGAGGCGAAGACGACGATCGTGTTATCGTCGAGGCCGACGTCCCTCAAGGCGTCGAGCATCCTTCCGACGATAGCATCTCCCTCCATCAAGGAGTCACCGAACTGGCCTATGCGCGATTGGCCTTCAAAGCGCTTTGACGGCAAATTAGGGTAGTGCGTGCGGGATATCGGGAGATAGAGGAAGAATGGTTTACCCAATGCTTTTTGCCGCCTCATGAAGTCGATGCCTCGCTCCACCAGCTCCCAGTCGATCTCGCGTCGTACCTCCTCGGTGTAGGGCTTTACCTCCTTCAGCGTTTCGCTCCGTTTGGCCTCAACGATCTGGGGCCCTTTGTCCAGCGGGATATCGGTCGTCTTGGTCTGACGGCCCTGCGGAATTGCGAGGAACGCGTCCCAGCTAACGCCGGGCGGGATGCCATAGTATTCGTCGAAACCCTTGTTTTGCGGCTGAGCCGAGGGCGCGCTTCCGAGATGCCATTTACCGAACAACGCCGTCGCATAACCGGCATCGCGCAACATCTCAGCCATCGTGATTTCTGTCGCCGGAAGCGAACCCGTAGTGCTTCCCTCCACCGCGACTAGCGATAAGCCCGAGCGAATGGAATAGCGCCCTGTCATAAAGGCGGCTCGGGAGGGCGTGCATCCCGGCTCAACGAGGAACTGTGTTAGCCGCAGTCCTTCAGCGGCGAGTTCATCAATGCGCGGTGTCGGCGCCCCGCGCAGCTCGCCGCCGCCGTAAACACCGAGGTCGCCGTAACCGAGGTTGTCCGCAAGGATGAAGAGGATGTTGGGCCTTTGCTGCTGGGCCAGCGCCACCGCGCCCGGCAATGCCGCAACGCATGATCCCAGCATCAAGGCGCCAAGCATTCGTCGCGAACATTGGAGCATGGTCCACCTCCCGCAGCGAAACCGCAGTGCGACCCGCGGACTGAAATCGCGCCTCACCGCCACGCGCACGCTAGGGTGTTGGCCAACCTAGTCCCAAACCTGTGAGGGGCGGTATTGCCCCTTAGGGCAACCACCGTGGTTAGCCTGCCGCTCTGATGTCGGTTTCGGGTCATTCGCGACCAAGTCGAGCCAACAGCACGGCCAAGTCCGCCATGCCGCCTAAAGCGGAAGCAAAGGCGGCCCGCGTGCTGGACTTTGAGCCAATCATGTTGAAGCTTGGCCTTTTAAAACAACCGGATCGATACACCCTGCGATCAGGCTATAAGCCGCCTTAAAAATCCTACCGGGATCGGCTGGGATCATATGCGCCGACTGGAATATCGCCGGATGGCGAGCATTGGGGTTGGCTGTGCGCCGCATCCGCGCGGCCACGAACGTCGCGATTCCGCCGCTATTCAAACGGGAATATCCTTTTCCAGTCCTTCTTCATGTCGACCACGGTCCACCTGTTTACCGCCGCCGCGTCGAGCGCTACGTCGAGCTTACCGAAATGCGACTGGCGGTCGTAGGCATATTCGCGTTCCGCGTCGGTATGGTGGACAATCAGGCCGAACCGCGCGCCGCTGGTACCGAGCGTCGCCCATTGCAGCATTTCGAGGTCGCCATCGGAGTTGCCGAAGGCGGCGATCGGACGCCGGCCAATGTGGCTATTGATCCCGATCGGCTTGCCGGATTTGTCGTCGATGAAATCGATCTCGGGCAAACGAAACAGAACCGGCGTGCTGTCGCGCATTTCATAGCGGGTCTTGATTGACGATCCGACGACCTGCTCAGGAGGCACTCCATAAATCGTCTCGGTCCATGGCCGCATGAACTCGACGCCGCCACCTGACACGATGAAGGTCTTGAAGCCATTGGCGCGGAGGTAAGCGAGCAATTCGAGCATAGGCTGATAAACGAGTTCGGTGTAGGGGCGTTTGAAGCGATCATCACGCGCGGTCGCAAGCCAGTCTGTGACGATCTTCTCAAACTCCGCTGTCGTCATACCGGCGTGAGTCACCGCTACCAGCTCGGCTACGCCTTTTTCGCCGGAAGCTGCGAACGCCTTCAAGTCGCCGTTCAGGACTGCCGCGAAGGGCTGCTTGTCCTTCCATTCCGGATGCATTGGCGCAAGAACCTTCACGCGATCCAGCGCAAACGCGAGCTGCACATACATCGGCTGTTCGATCCAAAGCGTCCCGTCATTGTCGAAGGTCGCGATGCGTTGATCGGGCGGTACGAAATAGGGTCCACCATTCTCTGTGACCCGTTCGACGAAATCGACGATCGAAGCTTTCGTCGGACCCTCATTCCAAGATGGCAGAGGACCGGTTTGCGTTTGGGCCACGGCGGACGTGGAACGCAGAGCGGCAGATAGAAACGGAAGAATCGCCAGAGACGAGAGCAGCGCGCGACGGTCAAGGCGTGGAAACCGCATGATCCGTTTCATTGTCGGTCCGATTCGATGGCCCGCACTGGTCAACATTGAGGGCAAGTGCGAGGCTGGTGTATCGCTGCTGTTCGTCGCACGCTTGCCGATATGCAGCTTCGTGAGCAGTTGGGTTCTGAGCGCAGTAGATTGGCGAGCGCCGAAAGTGACGCCCGCCAATTTAGTATCGAGCGACTAGTCGCTGCGACCGGCAATTTTGGCCTGCTTGACCTGTTGCAGCACCTGGTCGAGGTTGTAGCTCGCCGGATCCTGCAGCGGCGGGTACGGAATATAGCTCTCAAGCTCCTTCAGCCAGAGCGCCTGGCCGATGGGCAGCATGTTCCAGTCGTAGACGTAGGCTGTAGAAGCGGAGCCGATTGTGCCGCCCATACCCATGAGCGTCTTGTATTGTGAACCAATCGAGGTCTCGAACGGGTCTCGCTTGATATTGACGACCTGGGCCCAGTGATAGGGAAGCGCTCCGGCAATAAAGCCCTGTGGGTTGTCGGACACCATCGTGAAGTAGATCTTCCAGTTCTTGTAGCGGACCGCCGACGGGTCCTTGCCCGAATAATAGAAGAAGGTATCGCGCGCCGACTTTTCCGAACGCCCCGAAAGATATTCAACCTGATCGACGCCATCGAGCGTCGTCTTGACGATGCCGGGATAACTTCCGGCCTCGATCTGTTTCTTCAGCGCGTCTCCTTTTGCGCCGCCCGCGATATTGACAAACGTGGGTAGCCAGTCGAGCGAAGCGAAGATGTCGTTCTTGATGGTGCCGGGCTTGATGACCCCCGGCCAGCGAATGAGCGCCGGCGCGCGCATGCCGCCTTCCCAGGTGCTCAGCTTGCCGCCCTTGAACGGAGTGGTGCCGCCGTCCGGAAAGGTGATGGTCTCGGCGCCGTTATCGGTCGTGAACACGATGATCGTGTTGTCGAGCTGGCCCATGTCCTGGAGCTTCTTCATGACAACGCCGATGTTGTCATCCAACTGCTTCATGCCGGCCTCGTTGAGGCCCCAGTCCTTGCCGCCTGCCTCGCCGATCATGCCTGCGTATTTGTCATTTAGCACGGTCGTGATGTGCATGCGGGCCGGGTTATACCAGGCGAAGAACGGCTTGTTGGTCTTCTTGGGGTCGTTGCGATCGAGAAAGTCAACGACCTTGGCCGAGATTTCCTCATCGACGCCCTTCGATCGCTCCAGTGTCAGCGGACCCTGGTCCTCGCATGTCATGTTTTTGGCGGTACCGTCAGAGGACTTGCACGCCAGCACGGGCCGCGGCGGCGTCAGGCAAACCGACGTTTTCGGATCAACTGCGCCCGGTACTTCCGCAAGACCCGGGATCGGCGTGTTCTTGCATGGCGGGGCAACCGTCTGCTGGGTTGGCGTCTTGTTGATGTCCGGGAAGCTCACGCCCTGCATCGCGTCGAGGTGATACAGGTAGCCCCAGAATTCCTGGAAGCCGTGCGCGGTCGGCAGCGCGTCGGTATGATCGCCGAGATGGTTCTTGCCGAACTCGCCGGTGTTGTAGCCGAGATCGAGCAGGAACTTGGCAAGCGCCGGCGTCCCGGGCCGCAGATAGGACGGGCTGCCGGGAAGCTGCGGAGGAATCATGCCCGTGCGCAGCGGATGCATGCCGGTGAAGAAGGCGTTGCGACCGGCGGTGCAGCTCTGCTCTGCGTAGTAATGTGTGAATATCGCGCCTTCATTGCCGATGCGATCGATGTTGGGCGTCTCGCCGACCATCAACCCGCGATGGTAGATGCTTGGCTGGTAGAGGCCGATGTCGTCACCCATGATGAATAGGATATTGGGTTTCTGTGGCGGTTGCTGCGCCGCCGCCGGCGCGCTGACCAGTGCGGACAGTGGCATCAACATCGATGCGCCTAACAGGGCGGCGCAGGATCGCTTGAGACAACCGGACGCCTTGCTTGGCGGCGTTGCGGCAGAAGGCGGCTTGTCATTGAATATAGAATCCAACATGGCGTCGCTTTCCTTTTTATGATGGGTCAGTGGCTCCTCGACTGATGCATCGAAAGCCAAGATGACTCGTGGAGGTATCGACCGGCTCTGCGTGTCGCGCCGCCGGCCGGTAGCGTCGGCAGTAATTCGGCGCGCACAAATGCGAGCCGCCCTTGATGACCTTCCGTGGAATCTTCACGTTGGTTGTTCGGGGGTCATGGCTGTCGGCCTCGCGCCCGCCGCGCGGGTTCTCCGGGATGCAGCAGGCCTTAGGCGCGTCGGCTTCGTGCCTGGGGGAATACCAGTCGGTTGTCCATTCCCAGACGTTGCCGATCATGTCGTAAAGGCCGTAGCCGTTCGGCGGGAATGCGGTGACCGGCGAGGTACGTTCGAAACCGTCGGCATTGGTGTTCTGGTGCGGAAAATCACCCTGCCAGGTGTTGGCCATGTGACGGCCGTGCGGCATGAATTCGTCGCCCCACGCATACTCGGCGTCGTCGAGCCCGCCGCGTGCCGCAAACTCCCATTCCGCTTCGGTCGGCAAATCCTTGCCAACCCATTGCGCGTAGGCAAGCGCGTCGTTGAAGGCCACGTGCACGACGGGATGATGGTCGAGCGCATGGATGTTGCTATTCGGTCCGTAGGGATGGCGCCAGTCAGCCCCCTTGGCGAAGGTCCACCACTGGCTGAAGTCGCGCAGGCTGACCGGACGCCCCGGCGGCAAGAACATCAGTGAGCCCGCATAGACCATATGCGGTAGGATCCCGGGATAGTCTCTCGGGTCGGGCGCAATCTCGGCCACAGTAACGTGACCTGTCGCCTTGACGAACTTTCTGAACTGTTTGTTTGTGACAGGATGGCGATCCATCCAGAAGCCGTCGACAGTCACCCGATGTGCCGGCGCCTCCTCTGGATAATGCTTGTCCGATCCCATGCGGAATGTCCCGCCGGGTATGTAGATCATCTTGTCGATATCTGACGGATCATCGCAAATGGCGATATCGCGTGTTCGCTTGGGCTTCGCTGTCAAGGCGTCACCTCCGGGCCGACGTGTTACACGCTACGTGGCAAAACCCTCGTGCGGGGACCTTGGTCGAATATCCGTATCTCTATGGTTAGCCGCCTTGAACCCAAATCAGATGACACTCACTCGATTAAGGCGACGTTGATCTAGATCAATGCGACTGCCCTCTGCCGATTGCGGTCTCGACCTAGTTTCCCTCTCGTTCCGATCACTGCAAAGATGTGGCAGCCAAAGGGGCTGCGGCGTCCGCTCAGGTCATTTTCGACGGTTTCAGCAGGGATTGTCGTTTGGTTGATGTCCGCTTCTGCCCCTAAGCGCCGAACGAAGACCGCCCAGGAGCGTTGCGTTCGGCCAGACGCCCGTGATTCAAACTCCCAAACTGGGGCTCGAATCATCCGCTACGAACTCGCCGATTATGAATGGGTTGCCATCAAGCCGATCATGCCCAGACACGAGTCACCGGCCACGTCCGTACGGCCGAAAGCGCGCGCGTCGTCAATTCGACACGCCCCCGCCGGACGGAAATGGTTCGTAGGACGGGCGGAGCGCATCATGTCAATCAATATGTGCGGAGACACGATGGGTATCGCTTCGCCCCACCCATCCTACGATCCGCTGAGCCGTTTCCGCTTCGCGTTGAGCGCTGAGGCAACACGGCTCACCGGTGGACGGCCGAGCAATTTTGCCACCTCGTTCGTCGTGGCCAGCAGCCTGTCCATGTCGACGCCGGTTTTCACGCCCATGCCGTCGAGCATGTAGACGACATCCTCGGTCGCCACGTTGCCGGTGGCGCCGGGGGCATAGGGGCAGCCGCCGAGGCCGCCGGCGGCGGCATCGATGACGCGGACGCCTTCCTCCATGCCGGCATAGAGATTGGCCAGCGCCTGGCCGTAGGTGTCGTGGAAGTGCATCGCGAGATTGCGGACCGGAAGCTCGGCGCTGACTGCGCGCAACATCTCCCTGGCCTTGAGCGGCGTGCCGACGCCGATGGTGTCGCCGAGCGAGATCTCGTAGCAGCCGAGGTCCCACAGGGTCACGGCAAGGTCGGCGACCGCCTTCGGCTTGATCTCGCCGTCGAACGGACAGCCGAGCACGCAGGAGATATAGCCGCGCACCTTGACGCCATCGTCTTTGGCGCGCGCCAGCACCGGCTTGAAGCGCTCGATCGACTCCGCGACCGAGCAGTTGATGTTGGCGCGCGAAAAGCCTTCGGAGGCCGCGGCGAACACCGAGACCACCTTCGCGCCGGCCGCGCGCGCGGCGTCATAGCCCTTCTCGTTCGGCACCAGCACGTGGAATTCGACGCCCTTGAGGTGGTTGACGCCGCGCAGCACCTGGTCGGAGCCTGCCATCTGCGGGATCGCCTTCGGCGACACGAAGGCGCCGACCTCGACGGTGTTAAGCCCTGCCGCCACCAGCGCCTCGACGAAGGCGATGCGCGCCTCGACGCTGACCGGCGTCTTCTCGTTCTGCAGGCCGTCGCGCGGCCCCATCTCGACGATATGGACCTGATCGCTCATGACGCGGCCGCAGGCTCGACTTCGGCCAGTTCGACGCCCTCGCCGACGATGTCGCCGACCTTGCATTTGAGCTTCTTCAGCACGCCGGCATAGGGCGCACGCAGGGTCTGCTCCATCTTCATCACTTCCAGGGTCAGGATCGGCGCTCCCTTCTCCAAGGTCGCGCCCTCCTCGGCCAGCAGCGCGACCACGGTGCCCGGCAAGGGAGCCACGATCTTGTCCTCGCCGGCCTGCTCCTCGCTCTCGCCGCCGAACGGATCGACCCAGTGCAGGTCGAAGCGGCCGTTGCGGGTGCGCAAATAAAGCTCGTGGCCCTCGACGACCGCTGTGACGCGCGACTTGAGGCCGCTGAGCGTCAGGTCGAAGCCGTCCTCGCCGGATGACGAGATCGCGAAGCCGAGCTCGTGCCCGCCGACTGACAGCGTCATCGGTCCGTGGCCATAGTGCAGCGTAATCATATGCGGCGGCTCATGGCCCTGCCGGAACGAAAATACCCGCTGGCGGCGGCCGACCGGCATCCAGCCGAACGCCCGCCACGGCGAGTTCGCCTCGCTTCGCGCCGCCTTCTGCTCAGCGTTGACGATCGCAGCCACCGCCGCACAGAGCTCGAACTCACCAGCCGCGCCGGTGCCGGCCGTCAGGTTCTTCAGCTCGCGCTCGATGAAGCCGGTATCGATCGCATTGGCGCGCGTGTCCTTATGTGTCACCAGCGCCGACAGGAACGGGATGTTGGTGACGATGCCGCGGACATCGGTCTGTTGCAGCCCGCGATTGAGCTTCTCGATCGCGCCCTCGCGCGTCGGCGCCCAGGCGATCACCTTGGCGAGCATTGCGTCGTAATAGGGCGAGACATTGTCGCCGCTGCGATAACCGGCATCGATGCGCAGGCCGTCGCCTTCCGGCGGCGTCCGCCAGGTCTTGATGCGGCCGACCGAGGGCATGAAATTCTTCTGCGGATTTTCCGCGTAGACCCGGGCCTCGATGGCGTGCCCGTTCAGCGTGATCTGGTCCTGCTTGAGCGGCAGCGCCTCGCCGAAGGCGACGCGTAGCTGCCACTCGACCAGATCCACGCCGGTGATCAGCTCGGTGACGGGATGCTCGACCTGCAGGCGGGTGTTCATCTCGATGAAGAACACGTCCTTGCCGTCGGAGACGAACTCGATGGTGCCGGCGCCGACATAATTGACCGCGCCGGCCGCTTTTCGCGCGGCCTCGCAGACCGTGTCGCGCTGCGCGGCGTTCAGGGTCGGCGACGGCGCCTCCTCGATCACCTTCTGGTGGCGGCGTTGCAGCGTGCATTCGCGCTCCCACAGCGAGAGCAGATTGCCATGGCTGTCGCCGATGATCTGCACCTCGATGTGGCGCGGGTTCTGCACGTATTTCTCGATCAGCATGCGGTCGTCGCCGAACGCCGCCTTGGCTTCGCGCTTGGCGCTCGTGATCGCGGCCGACAGCTCGCCCGCCGAATTGACCACGCGCATGCCGCGGCCGCCGCCGCCGGCCGAGGCCTTGACCAGCAGCGGGAAGCCGATCCGGTTGGCAGCCTCCGCCAGGGTCGCCTCGTCCTGGGCCTCGCCGTGATAGCCCGGCACCAGCGGCACGCCGGCTTTCTCCATCAGCGCCTTCGAGCCGGACTTCGAGCCCATCGCCGTCATCATCGCGGCGGTTGGGCCGACGAACACCAAACCTGCCTCGAGGCAGGCCTGCGCGAACTCGGCATTCTCAGACAGGAAGCCGTAGCCGGGATGCACGGCCTCGGCGCCGGTCTGCTTGGCCGCCGCGATCACGCGTTCGATGTTGAGATAGCTGTCGCGCGCCCGCGCGGGCCCGAGCAGCACGGCCTCGTCGGCGAGTGCGACATGCATCGCGTCGCGGTCGGCCTCGGAATAGACCGCAACGGTGCGCAGCCCCATCGCACGCGCCGAGCGGATGACGCGGCAGGCGATCTCGCCGCGGTTGGCGATCAGAAGCGTACGGAAACGCCGGTAGAGTTTTGAGCGGTCCATGGTCAGTTCCTGGGTCACATCCTGAACAGGCCGAACTTCGTCGGCTCGATCGGCGCATTGGCGGCGGCCGACAATCCGAGCCCGAGCACGAGGCGCGTATCGGCCGGATCGATCACGCCGTCGTCCCACAGCCGCGCGGTGGCGTAATAGGGATTGCCCTGGCTTTCATACTGGGCGCGGATCGGCGCGCGGAACTTGTCCTCCTCCTCCGCCGACCAGCTCTCGCCCTTGGCCTCGATATTGTCGCGGCGCACCTGGCTGAGCACCATCGAGGCCTGCTCGCCGCCCATCACCGAGATGCGGGCGTTCGGCCACAGCCAGAGGAAGCGCGGGCTGTAGGCGCGGCCGCACATGCCGTAATTGCCGGCGCCGTAGGAGCCGCCGATCACGACGGTGAATTTCGGCACGCCGGCGGTCGCAACCGCGGTCACCAGCTTGGCGCCGTCGCGCGCGATGCCGCCGGCCTCGTACTTCTTGCCGACCATGAAGCCGGTGATGTTCTGCAAAAACACCAGGGGAATGCCGCGCTGGCAGCACAGCTCGATGAAATGCGCGCCCTTCAGCGAGCTCTCGCTGAACAGGATGCCGTTGTTGGCGATGATGCCGACCGGATAGCCCCAGATATGGGCGAAGCCGCAGATCAGCGTGGTGCCGTACAGCTTCTTGAATTCGTCGAATTCGGAGCCGTCGACGATCCGCGCGATGATGTCGTGCACGTCGAACGGCTTGCGGCCGTCGGCGGAGACGACGCCGTAGATCTCCTCGGCCGGAAACAGCGGCTCCTGGACGGTGCGCATATTGAGCGGCGCCTTCGCCGGCTGCTTCAGCGTGCCGACGATGCGGCGCGCGATGCCGATCGCGTGGGCGTCGTTCTGCGCGTAATGATCTGTAACCCCCGACTGTCGCGAATGGACATCGGCGCCGCCGAGCTCTTCCGCGGTGACGACCTCGCCGGTCGCAGCCTTCACCAGCGGCGGACCGCCGAGAAAGATCGTGCCCTGGTTGCGCACGATGATGCTCTCGTCCGACATCGCCGGCACATAGGCGCCACCGGCGGTGCAGGAGCCCATCACGATCGCGATCTGCGGGATGCCCTGCGACGACATCTGCGCCTGGTTGTAGAAGATGCGGCCGAAATGCCGCTCATCGGGAAATATCTCGTCCTGCAGCGGCAGGAAGGCGCCGCCGGAATCCACCATGTAGACGCAGGGCAGATTGTTCTGCCGCGCGATGTCCTGGGCGCGCAGATGCTTCTTCACCGTCATCGGGTAATAGGTGCCGCCCTTGATGGTGGCGTCGTTGGCGACGATGATGCATTCGCGCCCGGAGATGCGCCCGACGCCGGTGATGACGCTCGCCGAATGCACGTCACCGCCGTACAGCCCGTTGGCGGCGAGCGGCGACAGCTCGAGGAACGCGGTGCCGGGATCGACCAGGAGATCGACGCGATCGCGCGCCAGCATCTTGCCGCGCGAGGTGTGGCGCTTGCGCGAGGTCTCGCCGCCGCCGTGGGCCACCTTGCCGAGCTTGTCGCGCAGCTCCGCGACCAGGCTGCGCATCACATCGGCGTTGCGGGCGAATTCAGAAGATGCGGGATCGATCGTCGAATGAAGCGGCATCTGTGTTGCACGTTCGTTGGAGGAGCCGTCGGGATTTTTTGAAGGCAGGCCGCCGCGCCGGGAGCGCGGCAGCAGGTGCGAAGCTCAGGCCGTCTTGGCGTACAACTCGCGGCCGATCAGCATGCGGCGGATCTCGCTGGTGCCGGCGCCGATCTCGTAGAGCTTGGCGTCACGCAGCAGCCGGCCGGTGGGATATTCATTGATGTAGCCGTTGCCGCCGAGCAGCTGGATCGCATCCAGCGCGCATTGAGTGGCCTTCTCCGCGGCGTAAAGGATGGCGCCGGCGGCATCCTCGCGCGTGGTCTCGCCGCGGTCGCATGCCTTGGCAACAGCGTACACATAGGCGCGCGAAGCGTTCATCGTGGTGTACATGTCGGCGATCTTGCCCTGCACCAGCTGGAACGAGCCGATCGGCTCGCCGAACTGCTGGCGCTCGTGGACGTAGGGCAGCACCACGTCCATGCAGGCCTGCATGATGCCGATCGGACCGGCCGCCAGCACCGCGCGCTCATAGTCGAGGCCTGACATCAGGACGTTGACGCCGCGGCCGACCTCGCTCAGCACGTTCTCCTCCGGCACCTCGCAGTCCTCAAACACCAGCTCGCAGGTGTCGGAGCCGCGCATGCCGAGCTTGTCGAGCTTCTGCGCGGTGGAAAACCCCTTCATGCCCTTTTCGATGATGAAGGCGGTGATGCCGCGCGGGCCAGCGCTCGCATCGGTCTTGGCATAGACCACCAGCGTCTCGGCGTGCGGACCGTTGGTGATCCACATCTTGTTGCCGTTGAGCACGAAGCGGTCGCCCTTCTTCTCGGCGCGGGTCTTCATCGAGACCACGTCGGAGCCGGCGCCGGGCTCCGACATCGCCAGCGACCCGACATGCTCGCCCGAGATCAGCTTCGGCAGGTATTTGCGCTTCTGCGCCTCGTTGCCGTTGCGGCGGATTTGGTTGACGCAGAGATTGGAATGCGCGCCGTAGGCCAGTCCGATCGAGGCGGATGCCCGCGAGATCTCCTCCACCGCGATGCAGTGCTCGAGATAGCCGAGGCCACTGCCGCCATACTCCTCCTCGACCGTGATGCCGTGCAGGCCGAGCGCGCCGATCTTGGGCCAGAGGTCGCGCGGAAAGCTGTTGGAGCGATCGATCTCGGCGGCGCGCGGCGCGATCTCGTTGCTGGAGAAATCGTGCACCGTCTCGCGGATCGCATCCGCGGTCTCGCCAAGGTCGAAATTGAACACTGCCGCCCGGTTTGAGGCCATGATCCCTCCCGTGAGATTCATCTTGCAATTAAACGATCATACGTTTTTTTCTTGGCTTCGCAAGCAACCGTGCTATGGTTTGCGCATGAAATCGGCAGCGCATTGAATCTGCTGGGATTTCATGCAATAAACATACGGTCGTTCGCTTGTTTCCTCCGCTTCCAGCAAGCCAACACCCATCCGAGGCCCGCGATGGCACGCACGATCGGCTCACATGGCCCCACGACGCTGGAGGCGATCCGCAAGGCCGGCGTGCGCCTGATCTTCGAGCGCGGCTACGAGGCAATGAGCCTGCGCCAGCTCGCCGCCGAGGTCGGCATCCAGGCCGGCTCTCTCTACAATCATATCTCAACCAAGCAGGAGCTGCTGTTCGATCTGGTGCAGGATCATATCAATGATTTGCTGCGCGAGCTCGATCTGGCGCTGGAGGGCAAGGCCGATCCGGTCGAGAAGCTGCGCGCCTTCGTGGCCTTCCATGTCAGCTACCACATGACCCGCAAGCGCGAGGTGTTCATCGCCAATTCCGAGCTGCGCAGCCTCGAGCCGAAGAACTATGACGCGGTGGTGGCGCTGCGCGGCGCCTATGAGCAGCGGCTGGCGCAGATCCTCGCCGACGGCGTGGCCGAGGGTGTGTTCGAGGTGGTCGACATCCAGGTCGGGACCTTCGCGATCATCGCGATGCTGACCGGGCTCTGCACCTGGTACCGCCCCGGCGGCCGCCTGACCCGGGACGCCATCATCGCAGCGCATGAGAAGCTGGTGCTGTCGGGCGTCGCACCGCAGGTCGCGATCGCCCAGCTCCGTGCCGGCAGCAAGAGCCCGCGGACCGCGGTGGCGGGTTCGTGACTGTGACAGAACGCCCACAGCTCGATGACATCGATTTGCGGATCCTGTCCGAGTTGCAGCGGGACGGCCGGATCAGGATCAACGAACTGGCCGAGCGGGTCGGCATCACCGCCCCGCCCTGCCTGCGCCGGGTCCGCGCCCTGCGCACCCGCGGCGTGGTCCAGGCGATCCGCGCCACGCTCGACGAACGGCTGCTCGGCTATGAGGTGACGACCTTCGTCCTGATCCAGCTCGACAGCCAGACCCTGACTGCGATCGAGGCGTTCGAGGCCGCGGTGGCGGCCGTGCCGCGCTTCCTGCAATGCTGGCGGATCTCGGGCGACGCCGATTTTGTGCTGAGATGCGTCGCCCCCAGCGTCGACGACATGCGCCAGCAGCTGCTGCAATTTGCCGGCCTGCCGAACGTGCGTAAAATTAGAAGCTTTCCGGTGCTCGGCGTCTCCAAAGACGCGCCACTGCCGCTCCCGGGCGTCCTCGCCGCTCCTACGGCGACCTGATCGGTCGGGACCTCAGTGCGTCCAACCTAGTGCGTCCAAGGCTCCCAGCGGCGGAACGCAAAATTGTCGGCATAGGCAATCTGGCGGTGCGCCGAATCCTTCGGCTCGATCACCTGGTAGGCGATGCCCTTGCGCTCGCAATAGGCTGTCGCCTCCTCCTTGGTCTCGAAATGCAGCGTGAGCTGCTGCTTCATGTCGGTGGACGAGGTCCAGCCCATCAACGGCTCCACGGTGCGCGGCTGCTCCGGCTCGAAATCCAGTTGCCACTCTTTGGTCTTGGCGCGTCCCGATTGCATCGCGTTTTTGGCGGGCTTAAAAATGCGTGCGGTCATGGATGGTCGGCCCCGTGGGATGTGCGACATGGAAGCGATTTGAAGGAGACCGCCGGGATAGTATAGAGACACCAATCAACGATCTGATCGGTGATTCCTCGATCTCGGAGGTAGCCTTCGCCGGACCGGTATAGTCATTCTGCCGCGCTGTGACAATCTGGCCCCGGGAGGCTTCCCTTAGGAGTCCCTTGGGCCGGCGGCGCGGTGTTCTCGACAACATCACATCGAGGAAGCGGCGCTCCCATGGAAATCCACGCCACCCTGCCCGAAAAAGGACGTGACCTCCGGCTCGACCTGTTCCGCGGGGTCGCGAACTGGTACATCTATCTGGATCACATCCCGGACAATGTCGTGAACTGGATCACGACGCGGAATTACGGCTTCAGCGACGCCGCGGATCTGTTCGTCTTCATCTCCGGCTATACCGCATCCTTCGTCTATGCCCGCATGATGCTGGAGCGCGGCTTCATCGTCGGCGCGACAAGGCTGACCAAGCGGGTCTGGCAGCTCTATGTCGCCCACATCATCCTGTTCGTGATCTACATCGCCTCGATCAGCTATCTGGCGCTGCGCTTCGGCGATTCCGAGATCATCAACGAGTTCAACGTCGCGGGTCTCGTCGACAACGCCACCGAGACGCTGCGGCAGGGTCTGTTCCTGAAATTCAAGCCGGTCAATCTCGACGTGCTGCCGCTCTATATCGTGCTGATGGGCCTGTTCCCGCCGGTGCTGTGGTTCATGCTGCGGCAGCCGAACTGGACCATGGCGGCCTCGATCATCCTGTGGCTGGTATCGCGCCAGATGGGCTGGAACCTGCCGGCCTACCCGGCCGGGACCTGGTACTTCAATCCGTTCGCCTGGCAGGTGCTGTTCGTGTTCGGCTCGTGGTGCGCGATGGGTGGCGCACGGCAGAACATGCACATCATCAACTCGCCCTATACGCTGTGGTTCTGCATCGCCTACATGATCTTCGCGCTCGTCATGACGATGGCCGGCCGCTTCCCGGACTTCGGCGCGATGTTCCCGCATTGGCTCTATGCGACCTTCAACCCGAACGACAAGACCAACCTCGCGCCCTATCGCTTCCTGCATTTCGTGGTGATCACGGTGCTGGTGATCCGCTTCATCCCGAAGGACTGGGCAGCGCTGGAGTGGAAGGTGTTCGATCCCCTGATCGTCTGCGGCCAGCAGTCGCTCGCGGTGTTCTGCGTCGGCGTGTTCCTGTCCTTTGTCGGACATTTCGAGCTCTCGATGAGCTCGGGCTCGCTGCTCGCGCAGATCTTCGTCAGCATCTCCGGCATCGCGATCATGACGATCGTGGCCTATTACATCTCGTGGTCGAAGCGGCAGGACAAGCCGGTCAAGCCGCCGGCGCCGAAACCCGCCGCACCGGCCGCCAAGGCGGGCTAAGGCGCAGGCTAAGGCGGCGGGCTGACGATCCGCCTCATTTTCCGGGCGGCCGCCCTTTGCCGCCCGGTTGGCCGCTGCGCCACCTGCCCTTCGAGCTGAACTCATCCCAGGTGGTGGTCCAGCGATATTCGGCCGCCGGCGCCTTCGCGATGCCGTCGGGGCTGCGCGCTCCCTCCAGGGCAAACGTGGCGCCCTGCGGATCAAGGCAGCGGACGATCCAGCTCCCGTTCGGCAGCTCCAGCGGCCCTTCATAGACGCGTCCGCCACCGGCCTTGACCCGCACGATGGCGGCGTCGACGTCGTCGACGTTGAAATAGTAAAGCCAGAACGCGATCGGCTCGAGCGGACGCTTGTTGAAGATACCGCCAATGGTCTGCCCACCGGCCGAGAACAATTGATAGGTCTCGGCGGGGGCGTTGCCGCCGTCCGCCTGCCGCCAGCCGAAAACCTCGCTGTAGAAACCAAAGGCCTTGCGCCAGTCGGCCGCCAACAGCTCGTGCCAGCCGACGCGGCCAAGGGCATCGAGGCCTTCGGCCGCGGGACGCGCGATGCTTGATCCGCTCAGCAATCCGAATGTCGCCCGCTGCGGATCGGCGACGATCGAGACGCGGCCGATATTGGTGCCGGTCGGCGGCACGTAAACGGCGCCGCCGCGTTCCTGCATGCGGCGGACGGCGAGGTCGACGTCGTCGACACCGACATAGCCGATCCAGCGCGGGGTCGCGCCCTGGCGCCTTCCCTCCTCCGGCAATTCCATCAGGCCGCTGCGGGCAAATTCGCCCGACATGAACAATCTGTAAGAAAGCGCGGGCGTGGACGCATCCTTTGTCGTCCAGCCGAGGACGCTGCCGTAAAAGGCAGTCGCGCCATCCACGTCCGTGGTCAGCAGCTCGTACCAGGCGAAGCTCGCGCCATCATCCGGCATGCCTATTCCTCGCTTCGGCGGCGGCGTGATCGCAATGCAGCATGGAGATTCTCGAAGTGTTAACGATTGCGGCTGGGCGAGAGCGCCGGCCAATAATCGTGTTCATCAAGATGAACCTGGGAACGAAGATGAACGACAACACTTGATACACGCTAGCACCTCGCGAGTGTGTGTGCGTAGCGCGTCTTGCATGCAGCTGCGACGGATTGTACAACTGCGCGAGAGTTGAATTCCACGTCAGGAATGGAGGATGCGAGTATGCCACGAGTGAAGCAAGCCCCCAAGAGCAAGCGCGTGACCAGCAAGCGTGTGACCAAGGCCGCTGTGCCCGCTCTGGGTGCAGCCGGATTGACGATCTCACTGGTGGGCAGTGCGTCGGCGGCCGCCGTGCCGGCAGCAGACGCGCCGCAGATCCAGAAGTACACCCCGACGCAAGCCATCACACTCGGCGAAGAAGAAATCGCCGACGTCAGCTTGGCGACATTCCATCTGTTCGACAAGGAGACCGCCGGCGCCGGCGTCCAGGTGGCGTGGCGCGGATGCGGCGGCTGCCGAGGTTGCCGTGGCTGTCGCGCTTGCCGTGGCTGCCGCTGCGGTGGCTGTGGTGGTTGCGGCGGTGGCTGCTGTCTGTCGTGGGGCGCCTGCCGCCTCTGCTGATCGAGACAGCGTCACGTTGACATCTATCGATCGTTATGGCCGGGTCCGACACACGTCGACCCGGCCAAATTATGTTGTCCCCGTATCGTTGCGCGGCTCGCTTCGCCCAACGGAGCGGAGCTGTCGAGGCCGGCGCCTCGCCCGATTCCACAATCGCCCCACAAGCTGCACAGGAACGATTCTTTGCCAGGAAAATCCAGCCAGCGCGCCAACAAGGACGTTCTGCAGTTCGCACCGAATTTCACGGCCTATGTGCTGCCTCCGGAGGTCGTCTGCCTCTATTCCGAAGACCGAAAGTTCTTTCTTCACGGCGAGCTCTATTGTGCACTTGCATCCGCTATCGGCACCAAGGGATGCAGCGCCGCCAAGCTCGCCGACGAGCTCGCGCGAAAATTTCCGCCTGAGGCGATCAATGAAGCCATCAAGCGACTGCTCGACCGCCGCTATGTGATCTCGAAGCCGTCAGGTCACGTACCAGCTCACGCCAACACGGTTGCCGGGCTTTGGGCGAGCCTTGGCCTTCCCGACACGGCCGCCGAACAAAACCTTCACAACTGCCGCGTGCGACTTGAGACGATCGACGTCAAGGGCGCCGCCGAATTGAGCAAGGCGCTGCAGGAGCTCGGCGTCCGCGTCGTCAAGACATCGGCCGACCTCACGGTCACACTGGTGAACGACTATCTCGACCGGCGGCTTGCCGAGCGCAACCTGCAGCGCGTATCCGACGGATCACCCTGGCTGCTGGTGCAGCCGTCAGGCGTATTTCCCCTGGTCGGCCCTGTGTTCAATCCGGGCGAGACCGCGTGCTGGACCTGCCTGTTCGATCGGATGATCCGCAACCGCGAGGTCAAGGGCTTCCTTGATCGCGGCGCGGCGCGGCCGGTCGCGGTTTCTCCACTCGCGCAGCACCCGGTTGGGCAGAGCGCCATTCAGCTGGCTGCCGTTGAAATCGCCAAGGCGATCGCCAGCGGCTTCCGCACCGATCTGCGCAATCACATCGTCAGTCTCGACCTCTTGGGCTCGACCATCGCCAGGCACTACGTGGCAGCCCGCCCGCAATGTCCGACCTGCGGAAGCAAGAAATTGCAGAACCCGCGACGCGCACCGGAGCCGATTGAATTGGGGCCCGGCGCCAAGCTTGTCATGACCAGCGGCGGCTATCGTACGGTGACGTCAGGCGCCACGGTGGCGCGCTTCAGGAAGCATGTCAGCCCCCTCACCGGCGTGGTGACACGGCTGGAGCGGATCGAGGTCGACCTGCCGATGAACACCAATTTCTACGCGCAGCATAATTTCTCCGCACCGGCGCAGAATGTGGACCAGCTTCGCGCAGGGCTGAGCGGCGGCAGTTTCGGCAAGGGCAGCACGGCCGAGCAAGGCGAAGCCAGCGCGCTGATGGAAGCAATCGAGCGGTATTCGGGAATTTTCCAGGGCGACGAGATCCGGGCGCGCAAGCGCTTCACCGACTTTCCGTCGGGCGATGCCATCCGCCCCAACGACATCCTGCTGTTCAGCGACGAACAGTACCGCGGCAGGGCTGAGCCGAACCACCACGACTCGCACCACACCCAACCGGCCCCGGAGCCGTTTGATCCCACAGCCCGGATCGAATGGACGCCGGTCTGGTCGTTGCGCGACAAGCGGTTCAGGCACATTCCAACCAGCCTGCTGTATTTCTTCTACGAGGGTCCCGCCCCCTTCGCTGCCGATTCCAACGGCTGCGCGGCCGGCAATACTCGCGAGGAAGCCATCGTGCAGGGCTTCCTCGAACTGATGGAGCGCGATGCCTACGCGATCTGGTGGTACAACCGGTCGCAACGCGCCGCGGTCGATCTGAACCAGTTCGACGATTCCTACGTCCGTGATCTGAAGACCCAACTCGAGGAATCGGGCCGCCGGCTCTGGGTGCTGGATATCACCAGCGATCTCCGCGTCCCGACCTATGTCGCGATCGTGCACTGGATGCAGAACGGTCAGGAGAACATCGAGTTCGGTTCGGGCGCGCACTTCGATCCGCGCATCGCATTGCTGCGGTCGTTGACCGAGTTGAATCAGTTCCTCTCGATCGGCCTGATGGGCGGCGGCAGCGGCGAGAAGCCGAGCCTCGATGGCGTCAATCCGCTGCGGCTCGACGAACATCCGTTCCTGATTCCAAGCGCAATCCCGTGATCCCGCCGGCTGCCGCGGCAGACGTGCCGCTCGACAACACCCGTGCACAAGTCGATGCCTGCGTCGACATCGCGGCGCGCGCAGGTCTCGACTTCCTCGTTCTCGACCAGACACGGCCCGATGTCGAGGTTCCGGTGGTCCGGGTCATCGTTCCCGGGATGCGCCATTTCTATCGCCGCTTCGCGCCGGGACGGCTCTATGATGTGCCCGTCAACCTCGGATTGCGCGATCGACCATCGCTGGAAAGCGGGCTGACGCCATTCCTCCCGCACACCTGAGGTGATGCCGGCGTGCGCGCGTCCAGGAAAACCCACGAGAAGAAGAAATCACCACGCGCCGCGCCGCCGGCTCTGTTCGTTCGGCTCAACCCGGCTGTCGCGCTCGAAGCGCAACCTGACGGGAGCATAGCGGCTCACGTCGAAGGCTATTCGGAGCCTTTGGGGACATTCAGCACGGCCGCAGCGGAACGCGCCCGGAAGCTGGGCGCAGGCCTGCCGCTGCCTTCCTCCGAGAGCGGCGATGCGGTCACGCGAGAGGTCGAGCGGCTGATGCGGCAATTGGCACGCCGCGGCCTGCTGGAATATCGCCTGGCGCGTGCAGCCGACGCCAGTGATCTCGTTGTGGTCGAGCCGCAGACCCCTGATTACTGGCCGCGCACGCCGAAGCTCGACGATGCGGCAACCGTCGTGCTGTCACGCTTCGCCTATCTGCGACGGCGCGGCACCGAGATGGTTCTGGAATCGCCACGGGCCGGCGCGCTGTTGCGCATCTGCGATGAGCGGATTGCGGCCCTGCTGACTATCCTTGCCACGCCGCAGAAAATCAGCCGCATCCGGCGCCTGGATGGCTATCCGGGCCCTGCACTGCTCTCCCTGCTGCTGGACTGCCAAATCCTGATCAAGGTCGACGCGGCAAAACCCGATACGCTGCGGCAGGCGGAGGGCGATGACAGCCTCGTGCTCTGGGATTTTCACGATCTGCTGTTCCATGCCCGCAGCACGGAGGGTCGACAGGCCAGTCCGCTGGGTGGCCTTTATCCGCACACCGGCCTGATTGCGCCGCTCCCCGCGATCCGGCCTGCCTGGCCCGGCAAAACCATCAAGCTGCCGGACTCCGACCGGATCGCATCGCCACTCGACCAACTGCTGCATGACAGGCATTCGACGCGCGAGTTCGACGATCAGAAGCCGATCACGCTGGCTGAACTTTCGACGTTCCTGAACAGCGTCGCGCGGGTCCGGGCGAAATGGAGCAGCCCGCTTGAGTTTGTCGACGACGGTCCCGACATCGAATACACCAGCAGGCCGTACCCCGCAGCAGGCAGCGCCTACGAGCTCGAGCTCTATCTGGCCGTCGCGAATTGCGATGGCCTCACGCCGGGTTTCTATCACTACGACGCCGATGCGCACGCGCTGGCAGCCATCGACGTCCGCCCGCAGCATGTCGAGGCCATGATGCAAAGCGCGGGATTTGCCATGGACGCGCCGTCTCCGCCGCAGATCCTGATCACGATCGCCGCGCGCTTCGGCCGGATCTCCTGGAAGTACAGCGCCATCGCCTATGCGCTGATCCTGAAGGATGTCGGCGTCCTGACCCAGACGCTGTATCTGGTGGCGACGAATCTGGGCCTCGGCGGCTGCGCGATCGGCACCGCCAATATCGATCTGTTCGCGAAGATGACCGGCCTCGACTTTCACGTCGAGGGACCGGTCGGCCAGTTCGCCCTGGGGCGCGGTATGGAATCGCCCCCTGCGGGATAGTCCTCGATCAGCGCTGCAACAAGCCAGAGCCTTTTTCGTTCCGATCAATCGGAACGGGAGTCTGGATTCTTGTTTTGACGCGTTTCTTCACGCGAACCGGTTGCCACTTCGCTCGAAAACGCTCTAAGGCGTGTACTCATAAATCCGGTACGCGCGTGCTGGACTGGCGAGGTGCCCGTTGCCCTCAAAAGCAGACATCGACGATGCTTGGGTGAATGTCCGCCAAGGGGTCACACTCGGAAGTCGGAACGCACAACCGTGAAGTCCGCTTCACCCCCGACACCGGACTTTCGATAGCCAGTGCGGCATGTCCGATAAGGGCCAACAGCGGACATTCGCGCAACCCGGGTCGGGTAACCGTTGTTTCCCTTAAGGACAATATCGCGAGGTCGGGATATAATGTTCCGTGCGTGCTTGAAGTCGTTTGCCGCACGCAGCAGGCGTAGGTCATTCCCGCTCGTCAATCTAGGGATTAGCGATCATGCCATCATCCAAATCACCCAACAAACCAAGCCGCCGCCTCTTAATCAAAACGCTCGCTGCGCTGCCCGTGGTCTCCATGCCGCTAGTCGCAAGTGTGCGGACTACTGTAGCGCAGACACCAATTGCCGCGGGGGCCGGTTTTTCGTTCGCAGCGGTCGGCGATACCCGTCCGATGATGTACCTCCCGTTGAAGGAGGGGCAGCCGGACCTCAACAAGTTCTTCGTCGAAATGTTCGGGTTGGTGATGCCGGAGAAGGTCGCTGAAGCCGTTGTGGCGAAGGATGTAAAGATGATTTTCGATCCGGTCACCAAAGACCTGATCAAGGTAGTCATGCCGTTCGCATCCAAGACGGAAGTGATGACCCTGACGGTAGATAAAGGTTGGGTCACTGAGGCATCCGTTGAAGACTTGAAACTGCTTCCTGGAGTGCATCGGACGATGTTCCGGCTTCAGGGCGGCGAATGGGTGACCCGTGAAATCGTGAAGGACGTTCAATCCAGTCGCGCCAAATTCGTGGTCAATAGTGGTGACGCCGTCTGGTGGGGCAATCAAGGCTTGACCGTCAGTGACAGCCCATACTGGAAGCGCGTGAATGATACGATGTTGAAGAAGCTACCGGCGCCGGATGAGGAGATGCGCGCAGCCGGTCTGGATGGGCGCTTTTTCATGAGTGTGGGCAATCATGAGGTGTGGGCCGACCCAAAGATTGAGGGCGTTCTTTCCGCTGTGCCGTATCTGAAAAAATTCGGCGTCACGCCGGAAAACCTCATCTACAAATTCGACTTCAAGGGCACCCGCTTCATCTATCTCTGGAGTGGCAAGTACGATTACCGTTCGCCGTCACTGTGGGACGCTGACCGGCCAAAATATGCCGAGCAGATGACCCAGCTTCAAAAGTGGATGGACGAGGCGAAGGCCAATGGCATTCGGAAGGCGTTCATCGTCTTCCATTATCCCGTGTTTGCGCGGTCAGGCTTAGGCCCGATCCCGGCTCCCGATAACCCGCACAAGGTGATTGCGTCGTATGCCAAGGACATGGAGGTGGTCGTATTGAACGGGCACGTCCACACCACGGAAATCTACGACGTAGATGGGATAAAGTATCTGATGTTGGGCGGTGGGGGCGCAGAACAAGACCCAATCCTGCCGGGGCGAACGAGCATCAAGGTGCCCGCTGACTATCCGCAGGACCTTTACTGGAAGGGCCAGCCTCCGCAAGAGGAGTACAACTACGTGCTGGTGGACGTCGAACCCGGCCAGAAGACGAAATTCACCCTCAATCGCTTTCGGCCTTGGTCGGCAGAGCCATTCGGGACTGAGGAACTCTTCAAGTGAGCAGGATGCCGGTGTTTACGGGAGTGAGGTTCTGGCGACAGCTATTCTGATCATTCACGGCTTGGTCGCGGTCGCACTGCTTGGCGCGATAACACACCAGACTTTAGCGGCATGGGGATCGGCGGACGCGCGACCCGGCTCGTTCTTTGGCCGCTTTCGTTCCATACCGTCGGCCTCGTTCGCCAACGCCGTCGTCATCTTGTACGTGGTCTCCGCGCTACTGGGCGCAATCTTGTATCTGCACTTTCGCCTCGATGTCAGGCCTGAACTAGAGCGCGCCGGTCACTGGCATGTCCTCGGCTTCTTCGACCTCAAGGAGCACTTCACGGCCATCGGATTGGCCTTGCTACCCGCGTACTGGGTTTGCTGGCGACAACCGCATGCCGATGAGTCTGCCCAAACACGCACCGCGCTCACCTCGATCCTTGCCTTTATTGTCTGGTGGAGCTTCCTGACCGGTCATTTCGCAAACAACATCATGGGCTTTGGTTCATGACGTCATCGGCCTCGTTCCGCCGCTTTGGATTTGCGTTCGGCACGACATTCGCGGTCCTTTACGTGGTTGCCGTCGCCAAGGATATGGCGCTGTTCACCGTTTTTCCCTCGCTGGGCGTTGTGCTCGCGGGCACGCATCATACACGAGACGTCGCCGACCCCGCGATGGGCTTCCTCGCACCGGCGATCTACTGGTATGGCTGGGCAGCAACGGCCGCGCTCGGGGCATCGACGTTCGGCTTTGTTGCTACGCTTTTGCCCGGGCGGTGGACGCGAGCCCTTTGGCGAGGATGGGTATGGTTGGTTCCCGCGCTCTCGATGATCGCGTGCGTCTATCTCACGCTGCCTTGGTTTCGGCTCTGACGGGGCGCGATTTCCGAATTGGGCCACAAGGCGACATCCCTGCGGCCGCCTGTCCGCTTTACCTCTCGAAAGCGGACATCCCGGATTTATGAGTTAGTTGGAAGATTGTGATCAGCCACCGCGACTGCCGTCCTGCGTGGTCGAGGAGACAATGGTGGCGACGTCGCCGAACGTCGTCATCACGGGCGTGACGACCTTGTGCATGGCGGTCTTCGACACCAGCGTGTCGTACAGCACGAGATGGTCGATCCCTGTGGTGAGGAAGCAGCTTACGGCGTCCTCAGGCGTTTCGATGATCGGCTCGCCCTTGACGTTGAACGAGGTGTTGATCAAGACCGGCGCGCCGGTCGCGATTGCCTGCGCGATCTCCAAGGAGCGCATCGCTCGCGAGAGGCACGCCTCGGGCTTCTATAAGGAAGCGATCGACAACTGCCCGGCCAAGATAAGCGATCAAGACAAGCGACATTGCAGACAGAGATCATGTGTGTCGGTTCCGGCGCACCTGATTTTCTTTTGCGGGCATGATTTTCTTTGAAGTGATGGCCGACCTGACGCGCGCAAGAAAGAGCCCCGGAAGACGCCGGGGCTCTAGTCACGGGAGAGAACGCTTCGGAGGTCAGGACGCGAGGACGAGCCGCCGGCCCGATCACCCAATGCATCTACGACGTGCATGAAAGCAGATTCGGCTGCCTCAGGCTGTAGCCGTGCCGCAACAACCTGATGGAATGATCGGCTTGTCCACCGGTTCCCTAAACTGGCGGAAACCCCGAAAACGCCTAACCGTCGAGGATCGCGACCGCCCTCGTCCACCCCGCCGAGGCACGCTCGATCTTCACCGGGAAGCACGACACCATGAACCCGGTCGACGGCAACAGCTCCAGATTGTGCAGCTTCTCGATGTGGCAATAGCCGATGTGGCGTCCGGCCTTGTGGCCTTCCCAGATCAGGCTGGCGTCCTTGGTCTCGGCATATTTCTTCGCGGTGAAGACGAACGGCGCGTCCCAGCTCCAGCCGTCGATGCCGGTCAGCCGCACGCCGCGCTCGAGCAGATACATCGTCGCCTCGTAGCCCATGCCGCAGCCCGAATTGACGTAATCGGGCTGGCCGTATTTCGCGCCGGCGCTGGTGTTGACGACGACGATCTCGAGCGGCGACAGGGTGTGACCGATGCGCTTCAGCTCGGCCTCGACATCGCCGGCGGTCGCGACGTAGCCATCAGGCAGATGCCGGAAGTCGAGCTTCACGCCCGGCTGAAAGCACCATTCCAGCGGCACTTCATCGATGGTCCAGGACCGCTCGCCGCGGTTCATGGTCGGATGAAAATGCCAGGGCGCATCGAGATGCGTGCCGTTATGGGTGGAGAGCGAGACCTGCTCGACCGCCCAGCCCTGCCCGTCAGGCAGGTCCTCGGCCTTCAATCCATCGAAGAACTGCAGCATGCGCGGCAGCCCTTGCTGATGGTCGATATATTGAATGGTCGGGTGATTGCCCGGCGGATCGGCCGGAATGTCGTTCTGCAGGGGAACGGAGATATCGATCAGTCTGCGCGCCATGGCCGTTCCTCTCTGATTGTTGTTGTCGAGCTGGGCTAGCTGCCGATCGATACCGCTAAGAACGTCTGCATTCATTTGGCGGTGCTCACACGCCGGCCCCCGATCCAGCAAGCCCTCTCGCCGCCGGGACACTAGCAGGCAACCGGAACGGGACAAGTTGCCGCATCCCGTTCGACCGCCGGGCCCCATCATCTGCTCGTGATGCTGCTCACACCCTGCGGCCTGCCGCAGCGGCAAGGCGCCGCAACGTTGAACCTATTGGCCACCGGGGCGACCCATGGGCACTGGGGATTTCAGGGCCCAGTAATTCGACGGCGCCGTCTGGACGAGCATATTCCGTCCAGGCGGCGTTGTTGCATCAGGCGATACAATTTCGACCCGGAGTTTCCCGCCGCGCGCGCAGGGCCAGCGCGGCACGTTCTTGGCGACAAGTTCTTGGCAATTTGCCTTGGGATGATGCCTCGGGATGATGCCTTGGGATGATGCCTTGGGATGGGATGGTCGGGGCAGCTGGATTCGAACCAACGACCTGCAGTACCCAAAACTGCCGCGCTACCAGGCTGCGCTATACCCCGACATTTCCGAGAAGCCCCGTGGATACACGCTTCAGCCAGCGCCAGCAAGGCGCCGATGCGGGGCTTGTTGCAGCGAAATCGGCACCGGTTTCGGGCCGGAAATCACGTAGTAACAGAGAGCTAGCGGCCGCCGAACAGCGGATGGGCGACCCGGTCGCCGGGCTGGATGCCGTATTTCTGCGCGGTGCCCCCGATCACTTCGAGGACGCCCTTGGCGAGCCCCCGCGACGGGATGATCTTGGTCGACAGCGGCTCGGTGTTTTCGGCGATCCGCAGGATGCGCCCGTCGGCGCGGATGAAGATCATGTCGAGCGAGATGTAGGTGTTCTTCATCCACATCGACACCTCCTGCTCCGGCGAGAAGTCGAACAGCATGCCTTTGCCGTCCGCGAGCTCCTTGCGGTACATCAGGCCGGTCTCCTTCTCCTGCTCGGTGGTCGCCATTTCGACCGCGAAGACGTGCACGCCGGACTTGGTGACGATCTCAAGCGGCTGGACGCTTGCAGCCTGCGCAGCCGGAGCCAAGAGCGCTCCGAACATGACGACGAGCCCGGCCAGCAGCCACGGGCGAAGCCGCCCCACAACACGATCGAAATTCATCGACAAATACTCGCACCGAGAAGATTTTCCGGCGGACCCTAACCCGATGATTGCGGCAAATGCCAGAGCCCAGGAGGCTCGCCGGCGGCTCACGTTTCCGTCAGGGCGTCCGGCGTCGGCTCCAACTTGCGCTTAACGCGCGATCGCTCCGCGCTTGTCGCGAGGGAAAACCGTTTCGCACGTTTTGAAGATCACACTTTAGTGCGACGACAGCGCCGACGGGCCGGTCTCCGGGTGGATCTCGGCGGCCATCATGCCCTTGGAGCCGGGCCCGAACCGCACCAGCACATACTGGCCGGGTCGCAGCTCGGTCATGCCGAAGCGGCGCAGCGTCTCCATGTGCACGAAGATGTCGGGCGTGCCCTCCCCGCAAGTCACGAAGCCGAAGCCGCGCAGCCGGTTGAACCACTTGACCTGCGCGCGCTCGAGCCCGCTGGTCGCGGTCACCGTGACATGGGTTCGCGGCGGCAGCATCTGCGCCGGATGGATCGCGGTCGACTCGTCCATCGAGACGATGCGGAAGGCCTGGTAGCCCTTGGCGCGCTGCACGCATTCGACGATCAGGCGTGCGCCCTCATAGGCGGTCTGATAGCCGTCGCGGCGCAGCACCGTCACATGCAGCAGGATGTCGGGCCAGCCATTGTCGGGAACGATGAAGCCGTATCCCTTCGAGGCGTCGAACCATTTGATGACGCCGGAGACTTCGACGAGGTTTGCCGCAGCGTCGCCGAGACCGGAGAAGGCATCCATCGCCGGGTCGCGCGGCGCGCTGCCGCCGTACTCGCCTTGTCCAATCCTGCTTTGCCCAACCCCGCCGGTCGGCGGTCCGCCGAGCTTCTTGGACTCAAATCCGTCCGACCCCATGACCCCGGACCCCACACATCAAATGCAAATCGCCGTCGTTGCGGCGCACCCTGTACACGCTGCTCTCCATGACCAACTCACTTGGACACTCATCTGGACGCTGCGCGAATCTCTCAATCAAAAGATAACACTCCCGGTTGCCGGGCATAGCTAAAAATCGATTCTTGCGGGAACTATGAACAGCCTTGCACAGCCGCGAATCAATCGGGCATCAATTGCCTACGAAAGGACCAAGCGTGTCGCCGATGTCGTGGCGGATCACCAAGTCGGCGATGTCGTCCTGATCGGTCGGCTCGTTGTTGATGATCACGAGCCGCGCGCCGCTCTCCTTCGCCATCATCGGAAAGCCTGCGGCGGGCCACACCACCAGCGACGATCCGATCGCCAGGAACAGATCGCACTGCCGAGAGTTCCGCCGCGCGGCGCATCGCATCCTCGGGCATCGATTGCCCGAACGAGATGGTCGCGGTCTTCACCGGATCGCCGCAGTCCGCGCAGTCGGGCGCACACCCGGTCTTGTCGAAGTGCAGCTTCACCCACGAGAGGTCGTAGTCCTTGCCGCACCCGATGCAGCGGGCGTAGGTGGTGTTGCCGTGCAGCTCGATGACGTCGTCGGCCTTGAAGCCTGAGGTCTGATGCAGATTGTCGATATTCTGCGTGATGATGCCGGGAACCTTGCCGGCCCGGTAGAGCGAAGCAAGCGCGCGATGCCCGCGACCGGGCTTTGCTGCAGCAAATGTCGGTTCCATCGCGAAGCGGCGGCGCCATGACTCGGCGCGCGCTTCCTGGCTGGCGACGAACTCGTCGAACGGGATCGGCCGGTTGCGGGTCCACAACCCGCCCGGCGAACGGAAGTCCGGAATGCCGCACTCGGTGGAGATGCCCGCCCCGGTGAAGGGCACGATCGATGATGCCTCGGCAATCATGTTGCCGAGTTGCTCGACGCCGCTGCGCAAGTCTTTTGCAATCACTTCTTTTGCAATCACTGGGAACGATTAGGTTGGCCGGTCGCGACTATAGCATGGTCGAAGCGATTGCGAGCTCAACCAGGACGTGAGCGATCGGCGTCAGGCCGCAGCGATGCCGGCTGCGTGGGCGACCTGCTCCGCCGGCGCGTCAGTTTCCTCTCCCGCTGCCTTGGCTTCATCACAATCCTGCAAAGCCTGCTCCGCATTGACGCCCAATTCACTGATGCCAATGCGCGGCGGGGATAGGACCACGACGAAGAGGATGGGTAATGACCGATCAGGAAGACCGCGTCGCGCGCGAGCGCGAGGAGATCGTCGCACGCGTTGCCAGCTTCCGGGCGACCCAGCAGAAGTTCGAGCGCGATCGCCAGGAATATTACGACAACACGCTCGGCAATGTCTGGAGCGGATTTCAGCGCAAGAGCGCTTGATCGCAGGAGCGCGCTTGATGTCGCGCGGAAGCGAGCGTGCTCATGGTCCGACGATGCGGGAAGCTGCCGTTGATGCCCGTGCTCGCACGCAATCACGCCATGAGGCGCAATCGAGAAAGCCCGGAGCGGTGTGCTCCGGGCTGATCGCCGTTACCAATAATGGCGGTAGTAATGGTGCCGGGAGTACGGACCCCGATAATAGGCGTAGCCGGGATCGCCGTAGTAGCCGTAACGCGGGCCATAATAATAGCCGGGCCCGTAATAGTGTGGGCCGTACGCATACGCTCCGGCCGCGCCCGCGGCGAGCGCACCGGCGGCCAAACCAAAGGCCAGACCAGGACCAATACCGCGCGTACCGCGCGCCTGCGCCGGCGCACTGACCATCGTCGCGCCAACGGTCGCAACCGTCGCTAAAACTGCCAATGCCTTTTTCATCGCAACCTCCTCACGTAGGTTCGAAGGGCTAACGTCGGCCCGGATGGGACGGTTGCAACAGGAGTGGGTTCCGGGGCGCGCGTTCTGGTTCCGCAGCCATGCGATTGCGCAAAGCTACCATCGGTTAGCGCGGGAACAAAAACACAACCTCAAAGATTATCTTCGGTGGTGAAAGAGGTTGGCATCGATGCCAGTTTGGATGGAACTGCTGCTGAATGTGCTGGGCTTCGCCGGCTTTATCGGCATCGCGATGCATCACAAGCATCCGAACGGGAAATCGCCGGACTGAGCGCCGGCGGCATTGGAGTTCGCCAGTCCTAGTTTGACTTGCGTGGCTCTCCCGCGGTCCGGACCAGCCGGTCCGCCTTCACCAGCACCTTGCCGTTGTCCGGCTGCGGCCGGAGCCAGAAGCTGATCACGACAAACGCCGAACAGAACAGCAAGCCCACCACCATCACTCGCCGGTGGGTCGGTCGGTCAGCGTTGTGGAACGATGGCGTCATGGCTGTCACCTGCAGCCATCCTCGGTGCAATCCCAGGTCGTGACAACACGATGCTGCCCTTAACCTAACTAGGTAGGGTTAGCGGTAGCCCGGTATGGTCTCCGACGACGCCCCCTCGCCGGCCGTCTGCGCTGATCCACAGCGATATCCCGCCCTTGTCCGCAGCAAATCCACAGCCCCGGCGGACGCATTTGCCCAACAAGATGCGCATCTTGCTGCGCACTCGTCCACAGCCTCGCGGCGATCATGCATCCGCCAGCCATTTCAGGGTTGCCTGGAAGCTCATGCTGCGGGTTCCAACCAGCACGGTCCCGAACACCTCGGCCTCGTCACCGCTGAACGTGCCGGAGAAGCCGCTCGTCACCTCCTGCCCGGCGAACAGTGGCCGGACGAACGGATCGGAAAAGGGGGTATGCTGGTTGGTGCTGAGATAGCCCTTCCACGTTCCCTCGCCGACCGTATAGGCCCCGATCGACCAGTAGTGCGGCCCGCCGCCGATCAAGAGACCGTCGCGCAGGATAAGGACGCTGCTGTCGCGGCCCTGCACGCCGTCAGTCATGTGGAGATGGACCGAATAGAGCCCGTTCTTCATCGATCATGCCATGTTCCGAAAGGCCCACATTATGGCCCCAACCGGCGCCGCACGCGAGCGGGCCGACCGGTTCGGCCACCGATTCGCGCCCAAAAGGCCCGATCCGGGCGCTTACAAATCGTTAAGAAAGCCCTGACAAGGTTCGTCAGCCGGAGGGACAGAGCCATGCTGGTTTACCCCATACCTGCCGAAGTGACGCAAGCCAGGGTGCAGCTCGTCGTCGACCAGACGGCGAAGGCGCAGCCGCGCGTCATCAGCGAGGACCTGCTTGACGTCTTCGCCGCCAAGAACCAGGCCGTTCGCGATGCCGTCGAGACCATCCTCGACATCAAGGTGTGAGGACCGGCGATCGACGCCGGGTTGCTCGTGAGATGTAAGCGACGCGCACCCGCGCAGATTGCACCCTGCGTTTGGAAGCCCGCGCGAAATCCTGCTAACGGGTTTTTCTTTTGAACCTTCGGGGCAATTCGAAGACAAACCGGCACTGGGGATTTCAGGGCCCAGTGTCTGGCGCAGCGCTGTGGGACGAAGATACTCCGTCTACGCGGCGCTGTTGCATTTTATGAATTCAACCTTAAGTTTGGCTCCCAACAGTTGACGGCTCACGCCCTGAGAGATCCCCAGTCCGTCAGCTGGGAAAGCCCCGCATCCAGCCTGCGGGGCTTTCCATTTTTTGGGATGGGGGAGCCTTCCGCCGCGCGCACTGTTGTGTGTCCGGTTGCCGGCACGATCTCCCCAAGGCCGGTCGGCAGCAGACCTCGCGAGCCCGCTCGCGGGATTTTCTTTTTAGAGGACGTCCAACCTCGCGCGTCCTTGATTGGCCGTGATGAGCGATTGGTGAGATAGAGGCCGCGCCTCCAAGGCGTGACTACAAGGCTCGACCACGAAAGCCCCGTCCCGGAAATTTTGCCGGGCGGGGCTTTCTCGTATCTCGTCCTGTGCAAGCGTGTCGCTGTGCCAGTCGTTGGTGTCGACCGCATTCTGAGCAACCGCATCCGCGCGCTCTATCACCAGGCTGAGTGATGGCAGGGTCTCTCGACCCGGAGCGCGATCGCCGCCGCGCGTTGAAAGCTCGCGAAAGCTTGAGAATGCGAGGGACCTGAGGGGTCGGCAAAAGTCGTGCAGACCCCTGCCCCACGTCGCATTTTGCTGCTATTTCTTGCCCCGTCTCGCCCGAGCCCAAACAAAATCGCTGAATCCTCAGGAGGATAAAAAAATGCGTTATCTCCACACCATGCTGCGCGTTCGCAATCTCGATATCGCGATGAAGTTCTATCAGCACGCGCTGGGGCTGAGGGAAGTGCGCCGCATCGACAACGACAAGGGCCGCTTCACGCTGGTGTTTCTCTGCGCGGAGGAGGATCTCTATCTGCTCAAGTCGCTGCCGCAAAGCCGCGGCGCGCCGCTGGTCGAGCTGACCTACAATTGGGACGAGGAGAAATACGGCGAGGACCGGCATTTCGGCCATCTCGCCTACGAGGTCGACGACATCTACGCGACCTGCGAGAAGCTGATGAAGATGGGCGTCACCATCAACCGGCCGCCGCGCGACGGCAACATGGCGTTCGTCCGTTCGCCCGACCTGCACTCGATCGAGCTCCTGCAGAAGGGCGAACCGAAGGCGCCGGCCGAGCCGTGGGCCTCGATGCCGAACACCGGGCACTGGTAAACGCCCCGCTTGCGTGTCCGTTCCCGGTCAACGTTGCCACGTGATCAACGCGGAGCAAACGATAGGAACATGGCGCACCCCCTGACGTTGCCTCCCCATATGACGGATGCGAGGAGGCGACGAGATGGGAAAAGGTGTTTTGCTTTGGCTGTTGGGTGTGCCGATCCCGGTGATCATCGTGCTGTGGTTGTTGTTCGGTCACTGACCGCGTCTTGATGCGTAACGCGTATGAACGAGGCTCTGCCGCGATGCGGCGGAGCCTCTTTTTCTGTGCTCTTTTTTGCTCTCGGTACAAATCATCCCGCGCATTTCCGGATCGATTCCGCTAAGAACGCGCGCAAAGCACAACAGCGGGAAGAAACGCGTGATGGACAGCAAGCCGCAACTGACGATCTGGGGCCGGGCCAATTCGGTCAATGTGCAGAAGGTGCTGTGGTGCCTCGCCGAGCTCGACCTCCCCTATCAGCGCATCGATGCCGGCATGCAGTTCGGCAAGAACGATCAGCCTGATTATCTCGCGATGAATCCGAATGGCCGCGTCCCGACCATGGTCGACGGCGACTATGTGCTGTGGGAATCCAATTCGGTGATGCGCTATCTCTGCATGGCCTATGGCCAGAGTTCGCCGCTCTATCCGCAATCGCCGAAGGCGCGCGCCGTCGTCGACCGCTGGCTCGACTGGACGCTGTCGACGCTGCAGCCGGTCGACCGCCCGGTGTTCTGGGGACTGGTGCGCACGCCGCCGGAGAAGCGCGACATGGTTCAGATCCAGAAGGACGCCGATGCCGAAGGCGTGGTGTGGCGCGTGGTCGAGGCGCAGCTTGCAGCGCGCCGCTTTGTCGAGGGCGATCAGTTCACGATCGCCGACGTCGCGCTCGGCGCCTTTGCGCGGCGCTGGTTCGGTGTCGAGGGGGTCACCAAGCCGAAGCTGCCCAATCTCGAACGCTGGTTCGGCGAGATCGCACAGCGGCCGGCCTTTGTGCGCGTCGTCGCGCCGCCGATGTCCTGAACCGCAAGCCGTTCAGCGCCCGCTGGACATCCCGGCACCGACACTGACGGCGCCACCGAGCTTCACGCAGGTGTCGGAGCCCTCGACCTTGACGAAGCCCGGTCCGTACGAGGCGCAAGGATTGCTCCGCGTCGCGGATTTCGACGGCAAGGTCTTGCCGGCGTCGGGGGGCGTCTGAAAATTCCGGCGGTCGCCGGCTTGCGCGAACGCAGCGGCGGGAAGCAGGACGGCGACGATGGCGAAGCAGATCTTGCGCATCCGGCCTTTTATCGCGCGCGACCGGATCAGGCTAGCGCATGATGCGATTTGGAGGAATCGCATCATGAGCTAGCTCATTCTTTTGAGCATGATCTGTTCGGAAAACCGGCCTCCACTTTTCCGGATCATGCTCAGCGCACGAATTTGACGCCGAACGTCTTGCCCTTGCGCCAGACCACTTCGCAGGCGCGCCCGGTGCGGGCATCCCGCGCAAACGCCAGCCGCAGCTTGGCCGGCAGCGTGTTGTTGTCCTGGACGGTGATCTTTGCACCCGTCGAGGAGATGTCCTCGACCATGCAGGGACGCGCGGCGAATCCGCCGTCGAGCGTGATCCAGCCGGATTGACGGAGCGATTTGCGCGTTTCGCGCTTCTTGGACCCTAAAGCCATTCCATCATCCCCAGGCTCACGCCTAGCGCCGCTGGCTTTACAAAGGGTTGCGAAATCGCGGCGGATTGCAGCAATCGCGGGGTTGTACACATCAGCGCACAGCAGTCCGGCGAAGCGTCCGCTCCTGCGCTAATTTGTTGAGTTTGCTGGATTTTCGATTTGGCGCCAAATCTGCACTGCGCCCGCGGCCGATCCCCCAATTCGGGCGATGGCCCCCGCCTCCCGCACTCCACCGCAGCCATTGCGATGAGCGGTCAGTTGCCCAATTCTTTCTTGGTTGCGCGAAGAATGTCGTCCGACAGCTTGGGATCGTTCACGGCCCGCGCGAGCACGAGCGCCCCAACCAGGGAGGCGGCGGTCGCGAGCGCCTTCTCCTCGCGCTGCCGTGGCTTCAGCCCGGAACCCATTCGACCGCTCAGCTGCCCGATCATGCCCCGCACTCCTGCCGTGAAACGCTCTCGCACACCGCTGCTTTGGCGCGGCATCTCACAGCACAGGGCTGCGAAGGGGCAGCCGCTTCCCGGCATGTCCCGGTGCGCGTCCGAAAGGTATTCTGAAATGTAGTCGGAGAGAGCAAATACCTCAGGCACTTCTTGCCCTTTGGTGGCTATCGCATAGGCCACCGCTTCCTCGACCAGCCGTTCCTTGGAGCCAAACTGACTGTACAGGCTGCCGTGCGTCATCCCGGCCGCCTCGGTCAGCGCGTCGACGCCTACGCCGGAGATGCCGCGCTCCCGCATCAGGCGTGAGGCGGCCTTGAGGATACGCTCGCGATTTTCGGCAGCCTGCTCTTTTGAAACGCGCATGTCGCAGTTCCCGGGGTTGGGGCGGGGTCTTGACAATTATAATTACGATCGTCATGTAAATCAATAGTTACGATCGTCATCAACAACGATGGGATCGGCGCGTTGTCAGGAGAAGGCCATGACCAGGATCGAGGAAAAAATCGCGCTCGTGACCGGCGCTTCGTCAGGCATCGGCGAAGCCACGGCGGAGCGGCTCGCGAAAGCTGGCTACAAAGTCTACGGCACCAGCAGACGGGAAGCCCGAGCAGGCAAACGATCGTTCGAGATCCTACCCCTCGACGTGACAAGCGACGAATCCGTGGAGGCTGCCGTCAGCGAAGTGATACGGCGCCACGGTCGCATCGATCTGCTCGTGAACAACGCCGGCTTCGGTGTTGCGCCCGCCGGCGCGGAAGAGAGCTCGCTCGAACAGGCCCGGTCGATCTTCGAAACAAACTTCTTCGGGCTTGTCCGGATGACGCGCGCCGTCGTGCCTCACATGCGACGGCAAGGCAGTGGTCGCATCATCAACATCGGCTCCGTGCTCGGCTTTCTGCCGATGCCGTATGGCGCGCTCTATGCCGCCACCAAGCACGCAGTGGAAGGCTATTCAGAATCACTCGACCACGAGCTCCGCACGAGGGGCATCCGGGTCTCGGTCATCGAGCCTGCCTACACGAAGACGCCATTCGACGCGAACTTGATCGAACCGGATGCCAAGCTCGATGAGTATCGCGAGGCCCGTGCGGGCGTAAGCAAAAGGGTGAGCGAAGTGATGGCGACCGCCGAACCGCGTGGCGTCGTTGCAGACACCGTGCTGAAGGCGGCCAACGCGGCGCGTCCGAAGATCCGATACGCTGCCGGTCGACTTGCGAACCGGTTGCGATTGCTTCGCAGATTCGCGCCTGCACGCCTGGTGGACGCCGGGATTCGAAAGGACCTTCGGCTAGATGCACCAATCGCGTCGCAGCCCGCCCGCCCTGCCCGTGCTTTCTGACGGCGTGCGCGCGGTGCATGCGTCTACTGTCGTTGCCACAGTCAAGCCCCCAGGGACATCGCAAAGCATGAGAGCACTTGTCTTAAAGCGTTATGGCAAGCCGGATCAAGTCGCGTTGGTTGATGCTCCCCGGCCAGTGCCAAAGCCGGATGACATTCTCGTTCAGGTCCACGCGGCGGGATTGAATCCAATCGACAACATGATTCCGAAAGGAATGTTCAAGCCCATCCTCCGGCTTCAGCTGCCGGCCACGCTGGGCAGCGATTTGGCCGGGGTCGTTGTGGAGGTTGGAAGTCGCGTGACTCGCTTCAAGCCGGGCGATGCCGTCTTCGCCAGTATCTTCGATCTGGTCGGCGGCGCGCTTGCCGAATTTGCGCTCGTGCCCGAGAGTGCCGCGGCACTCAAACCGCCAAATCTCGACTTTGTGCAAGCGGCCTCGATCCCGATGGTCGGGTTGACGTCGTGGCAGGCGCTCAAGGAGCGTGCGCACCTCAAGCCGGGTAACAAGGTGTTCATCCCCGCAGGCTCCGGGGGCATTGGCACGTTCGCGATCCAGCTCGCGAAATACCTTGGAGCAAAGGTGGCGACGACGACCAGCACCGGAAACGTGGATCTGGTGCGGAGCCTCGGCGCCGACGAGGTGATTGATTACAAGAAGCAGGAATTTGAGGATGTGCTGCGGGACTATGATGCCGTGCTGGGCACAGTCAGGGGCGACGCTCTCGAAAAATCCCTGCGGATTCTGAAGCCTAAAAGCACCGTCATCTCGCTTATCGGCCCGCCCGACGCCGTATTCGCTCGGGCCCGAGGCATGAACTTTCTTATGGTGTCCTTGTTCGGGTTACTGAGCCGCAAGATTATTCGCCGCTCCAAAAAGTACGGCGTCGCCTACTCGTTCCTGTTCGTGCGCCCGGACGGTGGTCAACTTGCAGAGATCGGTGAGCTTCTCAAGGCTGGGCACATTCGGCCGGTGATAGATCGGGTATTTCCATTCGAGCAGGCAAAGGAAGCGCTTGCGTATCTCGATCAGGGTCGAGCCAAAGGAAAGGTCGTTGTCCGGATGACGTAATGGCGTCGACGTTGGCCGTCGATTGCGGTTCCCTGAGCTGAACAGGACCGCATCATGCATTGTCGCAGATCATCGCGGATTGGCGCCGATGGCGCTCCCTAGCGGAATCGAACCGCTCTCTCCACCGTGAAAGGGTGGCGTCCTAACCGATAGACGAAGGGAGCAAAACTCCCGGCAAATCAATACGTTAGACGTGAGACATGCCAGATTGGCCGCTACCGGCGAACGGCTGCGACGGCCGAACGTATAGTGGCGATTGGGCGGACGGGCAAGCGTTGAGAATGCTTTTCCCGGATCCCCGCCCCCCGGGTCACTGGCAGGACAATCCGGCCTCGATCGAGGTCCAGAAGCCGCAATGCAACGGCACATGCGCATGGGCCCGCGAACCGCCCACATGAATCAGGATGGCGGCGGCAAGCGCAACGACGACGGCGGGAACAATGAATCTTCGGAGCGACATGAGGCTGCGCATCGAACGATATCGTGGCCTAACTAAGGCCAGCGGACATCGATCGAAATCTGGGAACGGCGCACGCCTCGCCGAGCGCTAATGATTGGCCGCGCTCGCGACGTCCTGGCCCTGACGATTGTTCGCTTGCGCCACCGGCGTCTGCTTGATGCAGGTGCTGCAGATCACGAGCTTGCGCGCCAGCCGAGCGTCCGCATCGGCTTCCGACATCTGCGCATCCGGCGTCTCCGCGACGGCCGGTGACGCATTGCGGGCATGGCGCCGCGATTGCGGGAGATTGGGGTCCTGTCCGGCACCGTCCCAGGCCAGCGGCCCGGTCCCCGCCGACGGTGTGGTCATGCTGTATTGCTGCGAATATTGCGCGCAGGCGCCGAGCGCGATCGGAAGAAACAGCACAGCGGCCTTGCGAGCCCAGTTCCGGAATGCAGACATCATCACACTCACACGCTATTCGTACTGTCGTACTGCGACCTAAGAGCAGAACCGCTAAGAAATCGTTTGCCCTGATTGTTCCGTCGCATCCAACCGCGACGGCATCAAGACGGGATTGAGGCGCCAACACGTAAGATCAAGACGCAAATCCGGAGTCCAACTCATGCCAGGCATCAACGGTCGCTTCGACGGCAAGCGCGTGCTCGCCGATCTCAACGCGTTGCGCGCGATCGGCGCCTACAAGACCGGCGTGCACAAGCCGACCTTCTCGGAACCGCATCTGCGCTCACTGGACTGGCTCGCCGGACATTTGCCCGACGCCGGCCTTGTCGCGACGATCGACGGCATCGGCAATGTGCTCGGCACCAGCGCGAAGGCGGGACCGAAACTGCTCGCCGGCTCGCATCTCGAGAGCCAGAACCACGCCGGCTGGCTCGACGGGCCGCTCGGCGTGATCTATGCGCTGGAAGCCGCGCGCGTCATCAACACCGATCCCGGCACGAACGGTGCAGTCGAGGTCGCTGCGTGGTGCGACGAGGAAGGACATTTCGGCAGTTTCCTCGGCAGCCGGTCCTTCGTTGGCGCCGTGACCGACGCCGACATCGATGCGGCGCGCGACCGCTCCAGCGATCGCACGATGCGACAGGCGCTCCGCGAGGCAGGCTTCGCCGGCCGCCCGCGCCTCACCGCCGAACCGCGCCGCCACATCGGCTATCTCGAGGCCCATATCGAGCAAGGCGACACGCTGGAAAGCAGCGGGCTCAAGATCGGCGTCGTCACCTCGATTGTCGGCATCTGGCAGTACCGCATCAGCTTCACCGGCGAGCAGAACCATGCCGGCACCACACGGATGGCGGTGCGCAAGGATGCCGGCCTGGCGCTGGCGCGGTTCTGTGTCGCGATCGACGACTGCTTCCCCGCCTTGTGCGGACCGCGCACGGTGTGGACCACCGGCCGCATCACGCTGGACCCGGGTGCGCCGAGCATCATCCCCGGCGGCGCCGACATGCTGTTCCAGATCCGCGACGACAATCCCGAGGTGATCGCGCGTCTGGAGGCGCAGCTGCATCGCCTGGCAGCCGAGGCCACTGCGCAGGGCCGCTGCGCCGTAGAGGTCGAGCGCATCCGCACCGGCGTGCCTGCGATGATGACGCCTGCCTTCCAGGATGCGATCGAGGCCGCGAGCGCAGCCTGCGCCGGCGGCAAATCGATCCGGATGCCGAGCGGCGCCGGCCATGACGCCCAGGTGCTCGCCACCATCATGCCGGCGGCGATGCTGTTCGTGCCGTCGATCGGCGGCATCAGCCATCACTGGACCGAGAACACCGACGACGCCGACATCGTCACCGGCGCCGAGGTCTTCGTCGAAACCTGCCGGCGCCTACTGGCAGGTTAGCCGACGCCGTCCCACGGCATGTCGGTATCAGGTCGGACCGCCCTGGTTGCCCGATCTCAGCGAAGCCAACGCATGCGGGCCCTGCGCGGTCCCTCTCCGCGCGGTGAAGAAGACGTACAACAAGCAGACGTCGATCAGGATCGTGCCGGCCATGACGCTGTAGGCCCACGGGCTTTCCATCAGCTTCACTTCGATCAACACGCGCGACAGGCCGAATCCCACGACCCATGCATCAAAGCTCATGCAGATCCGGCGAAACGTCTCCGCATCCAGCCGCCGGATGAGATAGGCACCGAGCGGTATGCCGACGACAACGCAGGGAACGAGCACGAACAGGATGCTCCGGCTCTCTTCGATGAACAGACCAAGCTTGTAGTATGCGATCGCAGTCAAGCTCGACTCCGTCACCCGAACCAGCGCGAGACCGGCCCGAAACTCATCTTTGACGAGGCCTTGATTGTTGAAAAGGATCGCCAGCGGCGGTCCCGAGATGGTCGTGACCGAGTACAGGACTCCGAGCGCCGCGCCAAAGGGCAAACCGACGAGCCATTTCGACTGCATCGGCTTCCGCCAACCGGCCGCCTGCAGCAGGATAAGCGGCAGAATGATCGAGTAGGTGGCGAATTTGATCCAGCCGGGCTGCAGCGACGTCAGAGCAAAGGCTCCGACTGCGATGCCGGGCAGCATGCCGATGAGAATAGGCAGCACGCGCCGCCACACGGCCGGAACGCCGCTCAGATTGATGCACAGAACATACAGGTTGACGAAGACTTCGACGATGACAACCGCAGGATTGAGAACGCGGTTGGTATAGAAGACCAGCGCGACCGGCACGGTGAGAGAGGAAAACCCGTAACCAAGCGCACCGTTCACAAAGGCCGCAAACAGAGCGATCACGGCAAGAACGATCACCGCAGAATCAATCGAAAGCATCTTTGGCTTCTACCGGATCAGTCGCTTTGCCCGCGGCATTATAGCGCAACGATGGGCATGCGGTGCCAAAACTTGCGGCGGTCGTGCTTTGCGAAGCCGACGCATCGCGTCTGCCTGACCGAGCAACGAATTGCGCCCGCGAGAGACCATCGGCTGCCGCCACGTGCGCACAGCCACGCGCCGTGAAATTCGCCGCGATCTGCGGATCGGCGATGTCGTCATGGCATGGGCCACCCTGTCGGTGCACACCCCACCTCACAGTGGTACGGCGTCGCCGCACGGCCCGCGACGTTCCGGCAACTGGTTGGACCCGCAGGTCGCCACCGCGTACGCAGCGCCGTCGGGAACCCGCCCGGCGGCCGGGTAGCCGCCCTCTGCTTTGAGCTGACCGAGCCCCCGTTACGAGACGCTTCCGCCACGCTTTCGCAGGCACCGTGGCATTTTGGACACGAGAACGGCGTCTGTCGAACCGATTCTCCCCATCGCTCGATTTGCAATCCGCTGAACTTGCTGCCATTTCTTCGGGACGCATCGCTTTGGTGCCATCAAAGGGGCCCGTCCGGCTCATGTTGTTGCTTGAGTCGCTTCCAACAGTAATCGGCGCCGCCGCCATTGCCCCCGCATTGCTCGTGTTGTGGCTCGTCATCGCCGCCGATGAGCGCCCCGGACCGCCGGTGCAGGTGTGGCTCGCCTTCGTGCTCGGCGCGGCCAGCATCTCGCTGCTCGGCCTGGCACGAATTCCCTTCAACGCGCTGCTCGCCATTCCCGACAATCCCTGGGCGACGCAGGCGGTGCGCGCGGCATTCGGCGTCGCGGCGCCGGAGGAGATCGTCAAGGTTCTCGTCATCGTCGCGATCTCGACGCGGCGCCGCGCCTTCGCCGATCCGATGGATACGGTGGTCTATGGCGCGGCCGCCGGTCTCGGCTTCGCCGCCTATGAGAACCTCGCCTATCTGGTCCAGCACAAGGACATGTGGCGCGCGCTTGCGGCGTTGCGCAGCGTGCTCACCGTGCCGTTCCACGGCGCGCTCGGCATCATCGCCGGCGCCTATCTCGCCATCGCGCGCTCCGGCGGCGCGCTCGGCGCCTATCGCGGCCACCGCGACTGGGCGCGCATCACGAACTGGGCGCTGGTGCTGGTCGCGCCGGTCGCGCTGCACGCGGCGTTCGATTTTCCGCTGCTCGCGCTGCAGCGCATCCCCGATCTCGGCTCGACCACGCGGCTGCTGCTCGGTTCGGCCAGCGTGCTGATCGGCTTCTCCTCGATCGGTTTTGCGATCCGCCTGGTGCGCCGCCTCGGCAAGCATCATGCGCCGCGCACCGACGTTGCGCGCGAGCGGCTCAGCCAGCTGCGGCGGATGTGGGCGCTGCTCTTGATCGGCGGCGGCACCGGCTTTGCCGGCGTCTGCTTCCTGCTCACCTCACTGCATCACTGGTACGTCAATCCCGAGCGCAATGCGTCGTTCATCCTGGTCCCGATCGGCTTCACCTCGATCCTGATCGGGCTGGCGCTGCTGATCGCGACCACCGCTGTCTACCTGTTCGGCCGCAACCGGATGCGGACCGCCGCGGAGGGCTTTCCGTCAGCGCCAAGCCAGGGCTAGGATACGCCGCACGCGCGCAAACGTCTCGTTCGCAGATTTGGAGAGCCGCGATGACCCTGTCCAACGACCTCGACAAGCTGCGATCGCAGATGCAGGCCGCGGTCAAGCAGCACTGGAAGGCGTTCCTGTTCGAAGGCATCCTGCTCGCGATCCTCGGCATCGCGGCGATGATCGTGCCGGCCCTCGCGAGCCTCGCCGTCACCATCTTCCTCGGCTGGATGTTCCTGATCTCAGGCATCGGCGGGCTGATCGTGACGTTCTGGGCGCGCAACATGCCGGGCTTCTGGTGGTCGCTGATTTCAGCCGCGCTCGCCGTGCTGGCCGGGATGGTGCTGCTCGCCCGTCCGATGCAGGGCGTGCTGACGCTGACCATTGTCATCGGCGCCTATTTCGTCGCCGAGGGCGTCGCCACCATCATGTACGCGCTGGAGCACCGCCGCGAATTGTCAGGACGCTGGTCCTGGCTCCTGATCGCCGGGCTGATGGACATCGTGATCGCCTTCTTCGTCATCGCGGGCCTGCCGGGCTCGGCGGAATGGGCGATCGGCCTCCTGGTCGGCCTCAATCTGATGTTCGGCGGGGCGACCCTGATAGGTATGGCGTTGGCGGCGCGCAACACCTGACGCCGAACCGGCTGCCCCCGCGGATTTGGGGGTGACAGGCAGAAATCCCTGCGCTATAGAGCCGCCATGATCACCGTCGCCACCAGCTATTTTTGGTACTTTAGCTACGACAGCTCGCTGGCGGCAGGAGGATCGCGCTCAATCTGAAGAATTGCAGCAAACGTCCGAAACAAGCCGCCAGACCTGGCGGCTTTTTTTTATGCGCCGGCAGGTCCCAAAAATCCAAAGGAGCCAGCCGTGTTGAGTACGACAGACGATCTTCGCATCAAGGAATTGAAAGAGCTCAGTACGCCCGAAGAGGTGATGCGGGAAGTTCCGCGCACCCTGACCGCGACACGCGTCGTGATGGGCGCCCGCAACGCCATCCACGCGATCCTCAACGGCAGCGATGACCGCCTGCTGGTCGTCGTCGGCCCCTGCTCCATTCACGATCCCGCGGCGGCCGTCGATTACGCCGAGCGTCTCGCCGGCCTGCGCGAACAGCTCGCCGACCGCCTCGAGATCGTGATGCGGGTCTATTTCGAGAAGCCGCGCACCACCGTGGGCTGGAAGGGCCTGATCAACGATCCCGATCTCGACAACAGCTTCGACATCAACAGGGGCCTGCGCCTCGCCCGCAGCGTGCTGTCGGCCGTGAACAATCTCGGCCTGCCCGCCGGCACCGAATTCCTCGACATGACGACGCCTCAATACATCGCCGATTTGGTCTCCTGGGCGGCGATCGGCGCGCGTACCACCGAGAGCCAGATCCATCGCGAGCTGGCCTCCGGCCTGTCCTGCCCGGTCGGCTTCAAGAACAGCACCGATGGTGGTGTGCGGATCGCTGCGGACGCGGTGAAGTCGGCCTCGCACCCGCATCACTTCATGGCGGTCACCAAGGGCGGCCGCTCGGCCATCGCCGCCACCAGCGGCAATGAGGACTGCCACGTCATCCTGCGCGGCGGCCGGGTGCCGAACTATGATTCCGCAAGCGTCGATGCCGCCGCGGCCGAGCTCGGCCACGCCGGTGTCGCAGCACGCCTGATGATCGACACCAGCCACGCCAACAGCAGCAAGAAGCCGGAGAACCAGCCGGTGGTCGCCGCCGATATCGCCCGCCAGGTCGCAGGCGGCGAACAGCGCATCGTCGGCGTGATGATCGAGAGCAATCTTGTCGCCGGACGCCAGGACGTCGTGCCGGGCAAGGCGCTGACCTACGGTCAGAGCATCACGGACGGCTGCATCGATCTGGCGACGACGGCCGACGTGCTGAAGCAGCTCGCCGACGCCGTCGACGCAAGGCGCAGCGTGCAGCGCGACGGCCTTAAGGGGCGTTCGGCCTGACGCCGCCGAACCGATTGAGCGCTGCCGGCGGGACGCAATGTTGCGTTCCGCCGGTCTCCCGCGTGTGAGGCCGCGGAGCCGTCAGGGCCAAGCGGACATCAACCAGCCGACAATCCCGCTGAACCGGTCGAAAATGCCCCCGAAGCGGTGACTTGCGATTTCAAGACCAATTGGTCTATATATTGGCGATGAGCCGCCAAACCCCTGTGCAGTTGCCCCGTGGCCGCCCCCGAAGTTTCGACGTGGACGCTGCTGTCGAACGCGCGATGGGCGTGTTCTGGTCGCGCGGCTATCATGCCACCGCGCTGCCGGACCTGCTTCGTGCGACGAAGCTCTCGCGCGGCAGCCTCTACGCCGCGTTCGGCGACAAGCACTCGCTGTTCCTGCGCGCGCTTGATCGCTACATCGCCGATGCCGTGACACGGATGGATATCGAACTCGCTCCCGGCAGAGAGCCGGTCGACGGCCTGCGGGCCTACCTTGCCGGCTACGTCGACCGCACCAGCGGTGCCAATGGCCGGCGCGGATGCCTGCTCGTGGCCACAGCCATGGAACTGGCCGGCCAGGATGCCGACGTTGGCCGTCGCATCGCGAGCTTCTTCAAAGTCATGGAGGCCAGAGTGGCGGATGCACTTTCCCGCGCAAAGGCAGTCGGCAAGCTGGCCGATGGCGTGGAGCCTTCGACCGCCGCCCGAATTCTCGTCTGTTTCGTCGAGGGGCTGCGGGTGGTCGGCAAAACGGCGCCGGCACGGATCACATCGCAAGCCACCGCCGACGCCCTTCTCGACCGTTTCATCAGGTAAGCACCCATGGACACTCCGGCTTTGAGCACGCCTAAATCTGGACTGAACGGTCTTGAAAGAAAAGATGCCATGTCTGCCATTCAGATGGTCTGCGCAGTGGCCGTTCCCTTGCTGTGGGGTTATCAGTTCGTGGCCATCAAGGTGGGAGTTGCGGAGTTTCCGCCGCTGTTCTTCCTCGCGCTGCTGCTTGTTCCGTTCGTCAAAAGACCCACGCGCCAACAGTTCGGCCCTGTCGCCGCTATTTCTCTTTTCCTTGGCGGACTGAACTTCGGGCTGTTCTATGTTGGCCTTGGGCTCGGCTCGGGAAGCCTGTCGGCCATCGCCTATCAACTCGCCACGCCCTTCACGGTCCTGCTGGCCTGGCCGCTGCTCGCGGAGCGACCGTCGCTCATCACATCAGCCGGAGTGGTGCTCGCATTCGCCGGCGTCGTCGTGCTGGCAGCGGAGCCAGGCCTGTCGGCGAACCCGCTTCCGCTGCTGCTTGTGGTTGGCGCAGCCTTCGCATTCGCCGTATCCAACGTCTTGACGAAACGCTATGGCCCTTTTGATCCCCTGATGTTGATGGGGTGGTCGTCGCTGCTCACGGTGCCGCAGGTCATGGTGATGTCGCTGCTGCTCGAATACGGACAGCTGGCGAGCCTTGTCACGGCGGACGGACGCGGTTGGCTGGCACTCGCCTACACAATCTTCATCGGAGGAATTGTCGGGTTTGGCCTTTGGTTCTGGCTGATTGCCCGTTGCTCCATGGGCCGCGTCGCACCATTCGGCCTGCTGCTTCCGGTGTTCGCCTTGATTTCGAGCGTGTTGTTCCTTGGTGACCGCATGACGCCAAAGTTGATTGTCGGTGGACTGCTCGCGATCTCCGGCGTCGCCATGACCCAAGCAAGACCACGCGCTCGACCCGTTTGAACCCGGAAGTCTCGCCGCGGCGACTTCCGGGTTCGGCCGATCGCATCATTTTGCGCGCTGGCACAAGATCGCCGCTATCGGAGCGAAGCCGGCGTCGTCGAAGTTAATGAGAACGCAGCCTAGCAACCGCGGCAGATGTTCTTGATCTTCCTGTCGAGCGCGGCGTCTTCCTTGTTCACCGCGCTGTTCGGATCGTTGAGGTTCTTCTCGTTGGGAACGTCGCCGCGGCGTGGCTGACGATGTCCGATCGGCGCCTCCGGCAGCGGCGCGCTCTTCTGCATGGAGGACGATCCGCCCTGCTGCTGCGCCCAAGCCTGGGGTGCTCCGATCTGGGGCGCTCCAAGGGCAACCATCATCAGAGCCATCACCAAAACTGTCTTCCGCATCTCGCGTCTCCGCTGCTTCTCAACCCTATCGCGCCCGTTCCGGCGCCTCGACGGTAGCACAATTGCGTCGTCCCTGCGCTGCGCAATCCTGCACTTTCCGTATATCGGCCATCGTGCCAAGGAGCCAGATTCCCGCGGCGACCAGCACCGCAAAGAAGCCGAACATCACAGCATTTTCGATGCTGCGGTTGCTCTCGTCCTCGGGCGGCTCCTGCCGTCCGTCCCCGGCCCCGCTCATGACAGGCTCACGATTGCGGCGGGTAGAGATGAACGTCACCGCAATAATCGACGATACGGTAGCGCCGTTCCGCGGAATCTTCACGTTCGCGCGAAGCCGACTGCGACAAATAAGCCGGGCCGATCGGCGCCTTGCCATGGCCGCCGGGGATGTCGAGCACGTAGTCCGGCTGACACAGTCCGGAGACACGGCCGCGCAAGGCCCGCATCAGCTCCTGCCCCGCTTCGATCGTGGTGCGCAGATGTGCCGTGCCGGGCGCAAGGTCGCCATGATGCAGATAATACGGCTTGATGCGGCACTCGACGAGGGCGCGCATCAGCGCCTCGAGGGTCGCGGCATCGTCGTTGACCCCGCGCAGCAGGACCGACTGGCTGACCAGCGGGATGCCGGCATCGGCAAGGCGCGCGCACGCCGCGCGGGCATTGACGCCCAGTTCACGCGGATGGTTGGCGTGAACAGCAATCCAGGTCGTCGCGCCCTCGACCCGCAGCGCCGCGATCATGTCGAAATTGATGCGTCCGGGATCGGCGATCGGGACGCGGGTGTGGATGCGGATGATCTTCACATGATCGATGGCAGCGAGATCGGCCATGATCTCGGTCAGCCGGCGCGGCGACAGCATCAGCGGATCGCCGCCGGTCAGGATGACTTCCCAGATCTCCCGATGGCTCCGGATGTAATCCAGCGCCGCGCGATAGGCGTCGTCGGACAAGGCCGAGGCCTTTCCCGGCCCGACCATTTCGCGCCGGAAGCAGAACCGGCAATAGACCGCGCAGACATGCACGAGCTTGAACAGAACCCGATCAGGATAACGATGCACGATCCCGGAAACCGGCGAATGCGCATCGTCGCCGATCGGATCGGCGTTCTCGCCCGGCTGCTCCATGAGCTCGTCGGCGCTCGGGATGAACTGCCGTGCGATCGGGTCGTTGACGTCGGCCGGATCGATCAGCGCGACAAGCTCCGGCGTCACCGCGACCGCGTAGCGCGCGGCCACCTGCTCGAGCCCGGCAAGCGCATCGACCGGCGCGAGGCCCGCATCGACCAGTTCGCGCGGCTGGCGCAGGGTCGCCGCCATCTTCGGATCGATCCTGTTCATGTCTCTCCTGCAGGCGCTGTCCAGACCACCTGATCAATTCGTGGTGCGCCGCTCGCCAGCATCACCAGCCGGTCGAAGCCGAGCGCAACCCCGCTGGCCTCCGGCATCTGGCCGACCGCGGCAAGGAAATCCTCGTCGAGCGGATAGCGCTCGCCGTAACGGCGGGCCTTCTCGTCCATATCAGCGGTGAAACGATGGCGCTGCTCGACCGCATCGGTCAGCTCGCCAAAGCCGTTGGCGAGTTCGACCCCGCAGGCATAGACCTCGAAACGCTCCGCGACGCGTGGTTCGCCAGCCTTGGTGCGCGCCAGCGCGGCCTCGGGCGACGGGTATTCGAACAGCACGGTCAGACGGCCCTGACCGAGATTGGGCTCGACATGCTCGACCAGCACCTTGCTGAAGATATCCGACCAGGTGTCGTCGTCGGCGATCCGCACCCGCCCCTTCGCCGCCGACGCCAGCGCCTCGCGATCGCCCTTGCGGCCCGCAATCGTTGCCAGCAGATCGATGCCGGCGAAGCGCTCGAAGCCGGCCGCGACCGTCAGCAGCTCCGGCTCGGCAAACGGATCGGCCATCCTGCCGCGGAAGGAAAACCGCCCGATCCCGGTCGCCTGCGCCGCATGCGCGATCACGACGATCGTGTCGGCCATGATGGCATCGTAGGGGGCATTGGCGCGGTACCATTCCAGCATGGTGAATTCGGGCAAATGCAGATCGCCGCGCTCGCGGTCGCGGAACACCCGCGCGAACTCGTAGATCTTGGGCTCGCCGGCCGCGAGCAGCTTCTTGCAGGCGAACTCCGGAGAGGTGCGCAGATAGCGCGTCGCATGCGAACCGTCGGCCCGCGTGAGCTCGGTGCGCGGCGCGTGCAGATGCGTCTCGTTGCCCGGCGAGATCTGCAGGATGGCGGTCTCGACCTCAGCGAATCCCTGCTCCTCGAACCAGCCGCGGAGCGCCCGCGTGATCGCGGACCGCGCCTGCAGGAATGGCCGGCGGTCGGCATAGCGCTGCGGCGTCCACCACGGCGAGGTCTGGTCATGACCCGTCATTGCCGGTGCACCCCGGATCTCATGGATTCCACATCAACAAGCCGCCGGCTCCACTTAAGAGTCGGGAACAAGTGACTGATTTCAAATGACTTCATGGCCCACACGACCTTGGTCTCCGCGCCACCCGGCTTAGCTGATCCCTTCATGTCGAAAGACGCCCGCCTTGTCCATGTTCGCGATCCGCTGAACCTGAACACCGGTTCGCGCGTCCCACCGCCAGTTGCGCGAAAACGGGATGCGCCCATGGTCGGCTGGTTACGAAGTGCAGGACTGCTGCTGTTGCTCGGCTTGGCCGCGGCGACGCCGGCAATGGCCGACAGCCCGGGCAGCGAGTTCAAGCGGGTTGCGGACGCAAGCTTTACCTCGCCGGATCGAACGGTCCGCGTCGAGCAGTATGCGAAGGACATGGGCGATGAAGGTCTCCTCTTCCAGTTCTGGACCTTCGACCGCGCCCGCAAGCACGGCGCGCTGCTGAACCAGGGCGAAGGCACCGATGCGGCCGGCTATCAGGCTGGCTTCCGCTTCAGCCCGGACAGCCGCTGGCTGGTGCGGATGCAGAAGCTCGGCGCCGGCTACCACACCCTCTACCTCTACAAGCGGACCGGCGAACGGTTCGTGCCGGCGACCGAAAAGCCGCTTGGCGAGGCCGCCTGGGACTTCTTCTACACCCAGCCGGCAGCCGAAGGCGTGCGCCGCGACCCGGATGACCCCTATACGCTCGACCATATGCAGATCGGACTGATCAAGGGTTTTGACGAGAACTACGCCTGGCTGGGCATGAAATGGCCCGACAGCCGCTACCTCGTGCTCGGCATGTCCTTCGACATCCAGGGCGAGCATCCCCCCTTCCCATGGGTCGAGGACTGGCGCTGCGTCTACGATCTGAAGACCGGGACGTTTTCGGTTCCTGCAAGCTTTGCCGAACACAACGCGAAGGCCCGCAATATCCCCGGCAAGGACCAGCCATAACGGCCCGTTCCGGGCCGGTTTCAGCGGTTGGCAAACTGCCAAAATCGGCCGCAAAAGGCTGGCATCTCAGGGACAAATCAGTATGTTGCAGCCCGAAATCGCCGCCATGGCCGAGGGGCTGCCATCCGGTTTGCGCCCCCGCCTCCCAAATTCAGGAAAACACCTTTGAAAGTCATCGCCAGTTCCATCCGCAAGGGCAACATCATCGAGCAGGACGGTCGGCTCTATGTGGTCTTGTCCGCTGAGAACATTCACCCCGGCAAGGGCACCCCGGTCAGCCAGATCGAAATGCGCCGCATCGGCGACGGCGTGAAGGTCTCCGAGCGCTACAAGACCACCGACCAGGTCGAGAAGGCCACCGTCGAAGACCACAACTACAACTACCTTTATGAAGACGCCGACGGCTTCCACTTCATGAACAACGACAACTACGATCAGGTCCAGGTCTCCAAGGAGATCGTCGGCTCCTCCTCGCCGTATCTGCAGGAGAACATGACCGTGAAGCTCTCGATGCACGAGGGCAACCCGGTCGCGATCCAGCTGCCGCAGCGCGTGACGCTGGAAGTGGTCGAGACCGAGCCCGTCACCAAGGGGCAGACCGCCTCCTCGTCCTACAAGCCCGCGATCCTGTCCAATGGCGTGCGCACCGGCGTGCCGCCGCACGTTGCCGCCGGAACGCGCATCGTGGTCATGACCGAGGACGGCTCCTACGTCGAACGCGCCAAGGACTGAGCGCTGAGGCGCGGTGTAATTTAGAATGAATCATCACCGCGCATCAGCTCGTTGTTTAAGCATAAAGTTTCCGGAAAACCGCTACACAGTTTTCCGGATATTGCTTTAGAATCCCCGGCGGTCAGACATGAGCCGGGGGGTGCAGTGAACAGGAAGGTTGTCAGCTTCATCAGTTGCTGGCTGGCAGTCCTGCTCTCGCCTCCTCCCAGCGCTCATGCCGACGAATTCCGAACGGCGTCGATCTCGGCCATGCGGGTCGAATGGCGCGCGGTGCTCGACCAGTTGCGGCAGGAGATCGGCACCCGCCCGGCGATTGCCTCCAACTTCGCCTTCGCCGGCCAACGCCGGGTCCCGGCCACCGATCCGCGCGCGACCCCCGCGCTGGTGCAACTGAACGCGCTGACGTCGCCGCTCTTCCCCGGCATCGCGCGCAGCCCGATCCCGGTGCTGCTGCCGTTCGACCCCGCAAGCTATCTCGATGCGCGGCAAAGCGGTGCGCCGGACAGCCTCTCGGTCGCGCGCTATCAGGCCGATTTCCGCGCGGCCGATATCTTTCATGCCGGCACGTCCGGCTACGACGCGGTGTTCTCGCTCGACCCGGGCGCCGGCGACGGCATGCCGCCGCGGACGTTTGCCAAACCGGTCGAGGTGCAGATCTCGGGCTCGATCCTGGTCTACGACCTCGCCGACCGGCTCGGCGGCAAGGGCGAGCCGGTCAAGACGCTGGCCGCGCAGTTTCCGGACATCCGCCGCTTCATCCGCGAAGGCTATGTCCGCTACGCCTTCACCCGTTTCGGGATTCCCTATGTCGTCTCGATCCAGTGCCTCGACAGCGCGCCGCGGCCGAAGCGGCTGGCCTGTCGTGAGGCCTATCCGGTCGCCGAGCGCTTCCTGAAGGCGTTGCACATCGCAGGCGGCCAGCCGTCGCGGTCGCGCAGCGACATCGCCTCCGACATCGCGGAGCGGCCGGCGGCCGCATCGGCTGACTTCACCTACCGCCCGAGCGGCGACATCGTCGCGGGCAGCGGCGGACACAGGCAGCAAGGGGGCCACGCCGACTTCACCGTCTATTCGCAGATCCGCTTTCCACTGGAGAAGGCGCCGGCCTTCGCACACTCGCAATCCTTCGCCAGGCGCAAGGCGGGCGCGACGGTCGACGTGTATCCCTGGCAGGACAATTTCTGCGAGGCCCGCAGCTTTGAGGTCGGCCAATGCACCAGCGGCTTTGGCCATCAGGGCCAGGATATCAGGCCAGGCGCCTGTCCCGCAGACAGCAAGGACGGTTGCGACCCCAAGCAGCAGGGCGTGGTCGCGGTGCGCGACAGCATCGTGATCCGTTCGCCGCAGCAGCAGGCCGCGACATTACAGGTCAACACCCGCACCGAGCATATCCGCTTCCGCTACATGCACATGAACCCGTCGGCGATGGATGCCGATGGTTTGCTCAACGGACGCCGCGTCAGCGAGGGCGAGAAGATCGGCGTGGTCTCGAACTATCTCGACCACCCCAACGGCACCTCGCGACATCTGCACTTCGACGTCCAGGTGTTCACCCGCGACGGCTGGCTGTGGGTCAATCCGTACACCACGCTGGTGTCGGCCTATGAGCGGCTGATCCGCGGCCGCGGCCGCGAGATCGGACCCGAGCCCGGACCTGCGGCCGCCGTGGCGCACGCCCTGCCCGACGACGTCGTGCATCGCATCGACACCCTGGAGGGTGGCGGCAACTAGAGCGTTTTCGAGCGAAGTGGGCACCGGTTCGCGTGAAGAAAACGCGTCAAAACAAGAAGCTCGAGCTTCGGTTCTGATTCAATCAGAACCGAAGCTCTAGGTGGTGTGGACTCTAAGGATTCCCTTTTAGGAGCAAATCAGATTCAAGGCTGCTTTTGGGGAGGCAGCCTTGGGTGTGATGGACCGTTTGGTATTGAGCGACGCGGCGTGGGAGCGGATAGCGCCGCTGATCATAGGGCGCCCCGATCAGAAGGGCTCCACCGGGCGCGACAACCGGATGTTCGTGGAAGGTGTGCTGTGGATCGTGCGTACGGGGTTCTCCCTGGCGCGATCTTCCGGAGGTGTTTGGGGACTGGAACAGCGTGTTCCGGCGCTTCAGTCGATGGAGCATCAAGGGTGTTTGGTGGCGGATCTTCGAGGCGATGTCCGATGATCCGGACTTCGAATATCTGATCGTCGATTCCACCATTGTTCGGGCGCATCAGCACGCCGCCGGCGCCAAAAAGGGGGGTCTGAAGATCAAGCGGAAGATCAAGCGATCGGCCGCTCGCGCGGCGGCCTGAGCACCAAGATACACATGGCCGTCCGCGGCTTGGGATGTCCGGTGCGGTTCACGCTTACCGCAGGTCAGAAGGGCGATGCACCGCAAGCCGCCGCATTGATCGAAGGCTTATCCGCCGAGGTCGTCATGGCCGACACGGCCTATGACGCCGACCACTTGCGCCAAGCCGTCGCCGCCAAAGGCGCGCTCGCCGTCATCCCCAACAACCCGTCACGTGCGCTCAAATATCCACTCGACAAGCATTTCTATGCCCAGCGCCATCTCGTCGAGTGCTGCTTCTCAAAGCTCAAGCAGTTCCGCCGCGTTGCAACCCGCTTCGAAAAGACCGCCCGAAATTACCTGGCCGTCGTCACTCTCGCAGCCATCGTCCTATGGATGCGATAAGTGTCCACACCACCTAGCGCGCACCATCGCTGTGCAGTGCCGTCGACCGGCTATTTCGCGACCATGCGCTGGAGCGAGCACCGCATGGTCAGCGCGTGCGCTTACTTCTTCCAGGGCGCGTCGCCGCGCGCGGCGGCATCGGCGAAGATGCCCTGCTCGTAGTCGATGAAGGCGCGCACCATCGCGCGATAGGCGGCTTCGGCAACCTTGGGCGACAGCCCGTCCGCTTCCGCGAGCGCCATCGCCTTCTTCACCACCGCCTCGGCGCGCTCCGGCGCCTCGACTTGCGCGGGGTTGGCCTTGAAGCGGGCAGCTTCATGAACGTAACGGCCGCGCTCGGCTATCAGGCGCACGATCTCGCGGTCGAGCCGGTCGATATTGCTGCGCACCTCGCCAAGCGTCTTGCAGCACGCGCCATTGTCGACGGTGGGACTGCCCCACAGCGCAGGCGCATTGGTTGCCGGCTCCTCGGCCCAGGCCATCGCGGGAACCAGAAGCGTCAACAGAATTGCCGGCAATCGCATCGAACACCTCCGGGCTAGCGAGCACACCTAGAGCTTCGGTTCTGATGGAATCAGAACCGAAGCTCTAGTTTCTTGTCTTGACGCGCTTTCTTCACGCGAACCGGCGTCCACTTCGCTCGAAAACGCTCCAGCGATTGTTATGCCGATTTTGCACGCCGATGGAAGCCACGACGCCAGCGGGACGACCGCGGGCTCCATTCGAAATGGCATCGATGCGCGCCATCACACCGTGTGATGCGATCAACCGATGTCCATTCCGGCCAACACCTCACTGATCTTCTTCTGGGCGTCCGCGGGCAGCGGCAAGATCGGACGCGGCGGCTCGGCCACGCAGACACCTCTGAGATTGGCGATCGCGTAGACAACGCGCAGACCCGAGAATGTCTTGAACAGATCCCACATCGGCTGCAGACTCGCATTGAGCTGCCGCGCCCGGACCGCATCGCCGCTCGTCACGGCACGGACGATGTTCACGCAAACCTTGGGGAAAATGCCTGCAAGAACGCTGTACCAGGTGTCCCCACCTGCCAACAGCGCCTCGGTGCAATTCCAGTCGGCGCTGTAACCCAACGCGAGGCCGCCTGGAACGACAGCCCGCAATTCCCCGAGATGGCCGGACACAGCGGACGCGTCCGGCGCAGGACTCTTCACCGCGACGATCCCCTCGACGCAGCTCAAACGGCCGATGAGTGCCGGCGTGAATCGGAAATGGGTCGTTCCGGGATTGTCGTAGATGCAAATCGGCAGCCCGCTCTCGCGGGCCACGGTTTGAAAATGCTCAAAGACCTCGTCGTCGGTCAAAGGCGTATAGGAAACCGCCGCCAAAAGGCCGGCCGTCGCGCCGGCCGCACGCGCATCCTGGGCCAGCCGCACCGTATCGTCGGTGCGCAGTGCGCCGATGCCAACCAAGATCGGCATTTGACCTTCGGCCAGGGCAACAGCTGCCTGAACGGCCCGCCGCCGCTCGTCGCGGCTGAAATACGGATATGAACCGGTACTTCCGAGCAGCCCGATCGAATCCACCTTCGCCGCGATCACGGGCTCGAGCAATGCGCGGAGAGCTCCCACATCCACCCGCCCATCCCGGTTCGAGGGCGTAATCGGGAAGGCGGAGAGCCCCTTCAGACTTGTCATCGGTTTGTTCCTCGTCAGTAGCCTGCGCAGCAACCTGTCGCGCAATCAATCCACGCACCGCATTGCGCGCAAGGTCCACTTTCACGCGAGTTCGGCACCGAACTGGTCCAGTGCGCGCGTCTTGCAAGACCTGAGCCCCGCCGATCGCTATTCGAGCATCGTGGTCAGCTGCGCGCCCTCATCCGCGACGAACACGGCGATCAGCTCCGCCGGCTCCGTGGTGCTCGCATTGGCCGACACCATGTGGGTCGAGCCCGGCGGCTCGAAGAAGGACTGGCCGACCTTGAAGGTCTCGACCGGTCCGCCGCCGAGCTGGGACCGGATTTCACCCTTGGTGATGTAGGCGGTCACCGAACCCGAATGACGGTGCGGCGGCGTGAACCCGCCGGGACCGTAGAACACGCGCACCACCGTGACCCGCTTGCCCGCCACGTTCGGCAACGCATGCGAGGTGATGACCTCGACCTTGTCGAGCGGCGACGCCGCATTCGCGCTCGCGCATAGCGGCGCGATCACCGAGGCGATCGCATCCATCGGCGTCGGCAAGGCCTTGCCGATCACGAAGGCGCAGGCCAGTCCCGCTGCTATGGCCAGCGAGACCGGCCGCGGCGGTCGCGCGAATGGAAGAAATGGTGTCATCACGATCGAGGTCATTGGTGTTTCTCCCCTGTCAGTTGCTGCTTCATTCGTCGCGCGCGGTCCGGCTCACGAAGCCGCCGCGTTCTGCCTGCGCGGCGGCGGCGTCCAGCGATAGGCTGCGCCGAACCGGTTCCAGACATTGATCGATGCGATCGCCGAGGTGAGATAGGTCAGCTCCTGCTCGGAGAATTCGGCGGAGACCTCGGCATAGACCTCGTCGCTGACACCGTTCGGCAAGGTCGTCAGCGCTTCGGTCCAGGCCAGCGCCGCGCGCTCGCGGGCCGAGAACTGCGGCGCCTCGCGCCACACCACGACGAGGTTGAGCTTGTCTGTGGGCACGCCGAGGCTCTCGCCTTGCAGGATGTGGTACTGCACGCAAAACGCGCAGCCGTTGATCTGCGAGGCGCGCAGCTTGACGAGCTCGAGCAGCTGCTTGTCGAGACCGGCCTTGGCCGCGAACTGGCCGAGCGCACGCACGGTGGCGAAGACATCGGGCGCGAGCTTCTCGAAGTCGGTGTATTCCTTGCGGGCATGTGACATCGGCCTGGCCTCATGTTATCAGTGTACTGATATATTATCAGAGCTCTGATACTGAGCAAGATGCGGACATCGGCGAAGGCGGCATCGGACGACATGGCGGGAATGCAGAAACGCGGGAAATCGGGCGTCGCCGAGCGGCGGCCGGCGGAGAAAACGGCGGCCGGCAAGGTTACTGTCGGGACAGGATCGGCCGCAGACGCCCTGCTCGCCACGCCCATCCCGCCGCCCGGCGAAGGCAAGCGCGGCGAACAGGGCTATCTCGCCTATCTGCTGCGCCAGGCGCACGCGGCCTCGCGGCTGTCGATGGAGCGCGCGCTCGCGCAGCTTGGCGTCACCTCGCCGCAATTCGTCGTGCTGACGATGCTGAAGGCCTATCCGGGGCTCTCAGGCGCCGATCTGGCGCGGGTGGCGTTTCTGACTCCGCAGACCGTCAGCGTGATCATCCGCAACCTCGAACGCGACGGCGCGATCCGCAAGACGCCGCACCCCGTCCACGGCCGGGTGCTGCAGTGGACGCTGACCAGCCATGGAACCGCGCTGCTGGAGAAATGCCGCCATATCGCCCAGGCGCAGGAGCGCCGGCTCGCCGCCAGCCTTGACGGCAAGTCGGAACAAATTGTCCGCCAATGGCTGTCAAAAATCGCCACAGATTTGCAGGATAGCTAGTCCATGCGGCGGCGTGGCTTTTGGCCCATTTCGACGGCGCCGCTAGACTGGCCGCATGAAACAGCCTGATTCTTTGAACTCCCCTACCCGTCGCGACCTCCTGAAGGCGGGGCTCGCGGCAGGCGTCGCGCTGACCAATCCGCTCGACGCGCTGGCGGCCGCGCCTCCTGGCTTCGACCAATGGCGCGACAATTTTCGCGCCCGCGCCCTCGCAAAGGGCATTTCGGAGGCGACCTGGAACCGCTGCATGGGACGGGTCGAGCCCGACATGAGCGTGTTCAGGCAGATGCGCAACCAGCCCGAATTCCACGAGCAGATCTGGCAGTACATCAACCGGCGCGTCTCCGACTGGCGGATCATCCACGGCCGCGAGGCGCTCAAGAAGAACGAGGCGCTGTTCGGCCGGATCGAGCGCGACTTCGGCGTCGAGCGCGGCACGCTGCTCGCGCTGTGGGGCGTCGAATCAGCCTATGGCGATCCGCTGGTGCAGCAGAACCACATGACGCCGGTGTTTCCCTCGCTTGCGGCGCTCGCCTGGAACGAGCCGCGTCGCAAGGCCTATTGGGAGACCGAGCTGATCAACGCGATGAAGATCGTGCAGCGCGGCTGGAGCACGCCTGAGGAGATGAACGGCTCCTGGGCCGGCGCGATGGGCCATTCGCAATGGATGCCGGAAGTCTGGCTCAATGTCGGCTTCGACTATGACGGCGACGGCAAGGTCTCGCCGTTCGGCCGTCCCGACGACGCGCTGGGCTCGACTGCGAAATACCTGGTCAATCGCGGCAAGTGGCACCGCGGCGAGCATTGGGGCTACGAGGTCCGCGCGCCCGGCGGTGCCAGCGGCAGCCGCACCTACGCGGCCTGGGCCAGCGCCGGCGTCGTCAGAGCCGACGGCCAGCCGTTTCCGCAGCCGAACGCGTCAGCGCAGCTCTGGATCCCGGTTGCCGGCGGCCCCGCGTTCCTGCTCGGCCCCAACTTCAATTCGGTGAAGAGCTACAATCCCTCGATGAACTACGCGCTGGCGATCTGCCATCTCGGCGACCGCTGCCTCGGCGGACCGCCCTTCATCCAGCCCTTCCCCGGCTCGGAGCGCGCACTGACGCTCGCGGAGGTGCAGGAGATGCAGACGCGCCTGACCAAGGCCGGCTTCGACACCGGCGGCACCGACGGCCGCGTCGGCAACGACACCATGAAGGCGATCAAGGACTATCAGGTCAAAATGGGCCTGTTGCCCGCCGATGGTTACGGCGGGCTCAAGGTGCTGGCGCGGCTACGGCAAGGCGGCTAGCCCTCTGCCGTCACGGTGAGCTGCGTAGCCCGGGTGAGCGGAAGCGATATCCGGGGGCCGCATTCCCGCATGTCGCTTCGTTCATGCGGGCTACGGTCCCTACTTCGCCGGCTGTCGCACCACGCCGCCCGCGTTCATGCCGCCGTCGATCACGAGCTCGGTGCCGGTGACGTAGCGCGACGCGTCGGAGGCGAGATAGAGCACGCCCTGCGCGATCTCGATGGCCTGGCCGGCGCGGCCGAGCGGCGTTGCGAATCTCGCGCGCTCCTCCGGATCGATCGGCGCGTTCTGGCCGGCGCCGGTCGCCCCGGTCGGGATCTTGCCCCAGATCGGCGTGTCGATGATGCCGGGATGCACCGAGTTGACGCGGATGCCGTCGTTCACCTGCGCGCATTCCATCGCGATCGATTTGGCGAACAGCCGCACCGCGCCCTTGGTCGCGCTGTAGCCGGAGAGGTTCGCGGCTCCGCGCAGACCCGCGAGCGACGACATCATGATGATGGAGCCGCCGCCATGCTTGCGCATCAGCGGCAAGGAATGCTTCACCGACAGGAACACGCCGTCGATATTGATCGCGGTCTGCCGGCGCCAGTCGGCGAGCGACATCTCGACAATCGAAGGCGCGCCGATGCCGATGCCGGCGTTCGACACCATGATATCGAGGCGGCCATAGCGCTTGCCGATGTCAGCGACGACCTCGATCCAGCGCTCCTCGCTGGTGACGTCCTGCGGCAGAAAGATCACCTCGCGACCCGCCTTCTTGAGCCGCGCGGCGAGCTCCGGTCCCCTCAACTCGTCGATATCGGTCGCAACAACGGTCGCGCCTTCCTGCGCGAACAATTCAACGATCGCCTCGCCGATACCTGATGCGCCGCCGGTCACCAGCGCGACCTTGCCTTGAACCTGTCCTGACATGTTCACTCCCAACGTTTCTTATCGGATCACCGTCGGGCCCTGATCCGGCACCGCGACGTCGAGCACACGGAATTGCACACGTTCGGTGCCTTGCCAACGGTCGACTGCGAGAGAGCCTGCCACGTGCAATTGCTGGCCGCGATTTTGCGTCAAGGCGCTGCCGAGCTTCTGTCCGACGGAGCGGAATGCGATACCGTTGACGATCGAACCGTCGCCGGACTTGAAGCGCAGCCGCAAATGCGCCTGCCCGACCTCGTCGGCATAGACCAGCTGATGCGACGGCAGCGCGATCACCGGCTCCGGATTGGCGCTGCCGAACGGGCCGGCGCGATTGAGCGTCGCGGCAAATTCCGGCGTCACCGCGCGCGCGGTCACCGCACCGTCGATGAACAGCTCGTTCTCGTGACGCGAGTTGGCGACGTCGGCCGCGAGCGCGCTCTCCATGTAGGCGCGGAATTCGGCGAGCTTCTCCTTGCGTAGCGTGACGCCGGCCGCCATCGCGTGCCCGCCCCCCTTCATCAGGAGGCCGTCGTGCACCGCCTGCCGCACCGCCTTGCCGAGATCGACGCCGCCGATCGAGCGGCCCGATCCGGTACCGATGCCGCCCGGCTCGAGCGCGATCGCAAACGCCGGACGCGCGAACTTCTCCTTCAGCCGCGCCGCGACCAGCCCAACCACGCCGGGATGCCAGCCTTCGGCGGCGGTGACGATCACCGCGCCCTTGTCCTCGAGCCCGAGCGAGGCCAACGCCTCGGCTTCGGCCTGCGCCTCAGCGGCCTGCTCGATCACGCGCCGTTCGGCATTGAGGCGGTCGAGCTCGGCCGCGATCCGCGCGGCCTCCGAGACATCGCCTTCGAGCAACAGCCGCACGCCAAGATCGGCGCGCCCGATGCGGCCGCCGGCATTGATGCGCGGCCCCAGCATGAAGCCGAGATGCCAGGCCTCCGGCGGGCCGTTGAGCCGCGCCACATCCATCAGCGCGGTATGACCGACATGGTCGCGGCGGCGCATCGCGATCAGGCCCTTGGCGACGAAGGCGCGGTTGAGCCCGATCAGCGGCGCGACGTCGGCCACGGTGCCGAGCGCGACATGATGCAGCATGCCGAGCAGGTCCGGCTCCGGCATCTCGCCGGTCCAGAAGCCGCGCTGGCGCAGCTCGCGATTGACCGCGACCAATGTCACCAGCACGAGGCCGACGGCTGCAAGATGACCGAGGCCCGAGAGATCGTCGGGCCGGTTCGGATTCACAAGCGCGTCCACCTCGGGCAACTCATCGCCGGTCTGGTGATGATCGATCACCACCACCGACATGCCGAGCTTCTTCGCCTCCGCCAGCGGCTCGATGCTGGTGGTGCCGCAATCGACCGTGACCAGCAGCGTCGCGCCCTTGGCAGCCAGCGCGCGGACAGCGTCGATGTTCGGACCGTAGCCTTCGAAGATGCGGTCCGGAATGTGGATCAGCGGATCAAGCCCGCAATGGCGCAGATGCCAGGTGAGCAACGCCGCCGAGGTCGCGCCGTCGACGTCATAGTCGCCGAACATCGCGACCTTCTCGCCACGCACCGCGGCATCCGCAATGCGCTTGGCGGCAAGCTCCATTTCGGTGACGGTGTGGGGATCCGGCATCAGCTTGCGGATGGTCGGGTCGAGGAAGTCGGCGACCTCATCGATCGCGACGTCGCGCCCGGCCAGCACGCGCGCCAGCATTTCCGGCAGATTGTGACGCTGGACCATCGCAAGCGCACGCGCCGCCCCGCGCGCATCCAGCCGGTCGCGCCAGAGCTTTCCGGTCAACGACCGCCTCACGCCGAGGAACGCCGGCGGCGCCTCGACGGGCAGTGCGGATGCGTGCAGCGTCATGATCCCTTCTGGAGCCAGAGCGATTTCGAGCGAAGCGGGTAGCGGTTCGCGTGAAGAAAACGCGTCAAAATAAATCTAGGGCTTCGGTTCTGACCCAATCAGAACCGACGCTCCAGCCAGGAATCGTAGCGCTTCGATGATTCGCAGACCAGTTCTAGCAACCCATCCGGGTGGCGATTTCCCCGAAATCCTTGGCCACGATGTCCCATTCGCCGGTGGCCTCGAAATCGACTTTCTGCAGGGGTCCGTATTCGGCCGGCCGCGCCACGAACGCCGTTTTCAGGCCATGCTTCTGCGCATGCTTCAGATCGTAATTGTGCGCGGCCACCATCATCACCTGCTCCGGCCGCAGGCAGAGCAGTTTTGCGGCACCGAGATAGGTTTCCGGATCGGGCTTGTAATGCTCGAACAGTTCGGCGGACATGACCAGATCCCACGGCAGGCCTGCGAACTTCGCCATGTTGGTGAGCAGCGCGACGTTGCCGTTCGAGAGCGGTGAGATGATGTACTTGGTCTTCAGCCGCGTCAGGCCGGCGACGCTGTCGGGCCAACCGTGCAGGCGATGCCAGCCCAGCGTCAGGTGCTGCAAGTCGACCTCGGTCAGCCCCTGGATGTCGAATTGCGCGACCAGCTTCTCCAGCGAGCGGCGGTGCAGCACGTCGAGGATCACGTAGCCGTTCTGCGGGTTCTTGCGCACCTCGTCCATCGAGGCGGCATAGACCGCGCGCCAGCCATCGACCAGCGCGGTCCAGTCGGCCTTGATACCCCGCGTCTCGCCCCATTTGGCGAAATCGTTGATCAGGCTGGTGCGCCAGTCGACGACGGTTCCGAACACGTCGAACACCAGTGCCTTGACGCCGGACAGATCGGACATGCTCGTCTCCCTTTTTCTTGTTGTTATTTATTGATCCCGTCGTTCCGGGATGGTGCGCAGCACCAGACCCGGAACCTCGAGGTTCCGGGTTCGATGCTACGCATCGCCCCGGAACGACAGCGGATATTAGTCGAGGTGGAACTTCTCCAGCTGCCGGTGCTCGGCCTTGATGTAGCGCACCGTGCCGGTGACCGAGCGCATCACGACCGTCTCGGTCTCGATCACGTCCTTCTTGAACTTCACGCCGGTCAGCAGCGAGCCGGTGGTGACGCCGGTGGCGGCGAACAGGCAGTCGCCCTTGGCCATGTCCTCGATGCCGTAGATCATCTTCGGATCGATGACGCCCATCTTGTGCGCGCGCTCGCGCTTCTCCTCGGTGTCGAGGATCAGGCGGCACTGCATCTGACCGCCGATGCAGCGCAGCGCGACCGCCGCCAGCACGCCCTCGGGCGCGCCGCCGGTGCCGATATACATGTCGACGCCGGTCTCATCGGGCTTGGCACAGTGAATGACGCCGGCGACGTCGCCGTCGGTGATCAGCTGCACGGCAGCGCCCGTGGAGCGCACGCTGTTGATGATGTCGGCATGTCGCGGACGGTCGAGCACCAGCACGTTGATGGCGGTGGGGTCGACGCCCTTGGCCTTGGCGAGCCGACGGACATTGTCGGCCGGCGGCGCGTCGAGCTCGATCACGTTCTTGGCGTAGCCCGGACCGATCGCGATCTTCTGCATGTAGACGTCGGGCGCGTGCAGCAGCGTGCCGCCATCGGCCATCGCCATGGTGGCGATCGAGCCCGGCATGTTCTTGGCGCACAGCGTGGTGCCTTCGAGCGGGTCGACCGCGATGTCGACCTTGGGACCGGCATTGAGGCCGACCTTCTCGCCGATGAACAGCATCGGCGCCTCGTCGCGCTCGCCCTCGCCGATCACGACCGTGCCCTCGATCGGCAGCTTGTTGAGCTCGCGCCGCATCGCATCGACCGCAGCCTTGTCGGCGGCCTTTTCCTGGCCGTGGCCGCGCAGCCGCGCGGCCGACACCGCCGCGCGCTCCGTCACCCGCACGATTTCGAGCGTCAGGATGCGCTCAAGCAACATTTGCGGCGGAACGGAAATATGGGTCGACATCAGCGTACTCCTTAAGCCTCGGGGACAGGCCAGCCTGCCCGCATCAATCGTCTCACGCCCGACCCGTTCAGGCCATGCGCTAGTTTTTCTCGATCCGGATCACCTGCGGCCGGCCGCTGATGACCTTATCGCGCTGCACTGCGGCCAGCGCGCGATGCACCGCATCCTCGCTGGTCGCATAGGTAATCAGAATGACCGGGACCGGTGAAGGTTTTTTGGCCGCACCGTTCACATCGACGCCATCCGGATGCCGCTGCACGATGGACTCCAGAGATATCTTCTGTTCCGCAAGCCGGGTGGCGATTGTTGCGGCAGTGCCTGCAAGATCGCGCGCCATCAGGCGGATATAATAACCACCCTCATGACGTTCCATCGGCGCCTTGGCGGTGTCGCGCAACCGCTCCACCGGGCGCCCGAACGGCTTGGCGCGGATGCCGCGGGCGACGTCGGCGATGTCGGCGACCACGGCCGAGGCGGTCGCGCCGCCACCGGCGCCCGGGCCGACCAGCGTGATCGGCGGAATGCCCTCGCCGTCGATCGCCACCGCGTTGGTGACGCCCATCACCTGCGCGATCGGGGACGATTTCGGCACCATGGTCGGATGCACGCGCTGCTCAATGCCCTTTGCCGTGCGCACCGCGACGCCGAGCAGCTTGACCCGGTAGCCGAGTTCCGCGGCCGCTTTGAGGTCCTCCGGCGTGATCGAGGAGATGCCCTCGACGTAGACGGCGCTTTCGGCGACCTTGGTTCCGAACGCGAGGCTCGCCAGGATCGCGAGCTTCTGCGCGGTGTCGTGACCATCGACGTCGAACGACGGGTTGGCTTCGGCATAGCCGAGACGCTGGGCGTCCTTGAGGCATTCTTCGAACGACAATCCCTCCTGCTCCATCCGGGTCAGGATGTAATTGCAGGTGCCGTTGAGGATGCCATAGACGCGGTTGACGCTGGTGCCGGCGAGACCCTCGCGCAGCGTCTTGATGACCGGGATCGCCGCACCGACCGCCGCCTCGAAATTCAGTGCGCCGCCGTGCTTCTCGGCGGCTGTGGCGAGACGCAGGCCGTGTTTGGCGATCAGCGCCTTGTTGGCGGTGACGACCGACTTGCCGGCCTTCAGCGCCGTCTCGATCGCAGAGAGCGCAGGATCGCCGGCCCCGCCCATCAATTCGACGAAGCAGTCGATATTGGGATCCTCGGCCAGCGCTTGCGGGCTCTTCGCCCACGCGATGCCGCGCAGGTCGAGGCCGCGCTTCTTGGCCTTCGAGCGCGCCGTGACGGCGACGACGCGAATGCCGCGGCCGCTGCGCTCGGCCAGCGCCCGTCCTTGCGTTTCGATGAGGCGGACGACATCGGCACCGACGGTGCCGAGCCCCGCTATGCCCACGTTCAGGGGTGCGACCATGAGATTAAGCAACCTGGAAGGATTAGCGCCGGTTGGCGAGAGGAACGACGTTGTGCAACGTTTCGATGCCGCTTTCAAGGAAGCGGCGCACGCCACGCGCGGCCTGCCGGATACGCTGCTCGTTCTCCACCATCGCGATGCGGACATAGCCTTCGCCGTGCTCGCCGAACGCCACGCCGGGCGACACCACGACGCCGGATTTCTCCACCATCAGGGTTGCGAACTGCATGCTGCCGACCGCCTCGAACGCCTTGGGCAGCGGCGCCCAGGCGAACATCGAGGCCTGCGGCGGCGGAATCTCCCAGCCGGCGCGGCCAAACGACTCGACCAGCGCGTCGCGGCGCTTGCGGTAGGTGTCGCGCATCTCGCGGATGCAGTCGTCAGGGCCGTTCAGCGCGGCGGTCGCCGCCACCTGGACCGGCGTGAAGGCGCCGTAATCGAGATAGGATTTGACCCGCGCAAGTGCGGCGATGATGCGCTCATTGCCGACCGCAAAGCCCATGCGCCAGCCGGCCATCGAGAACGTCTTCGACATCGAGGTGAACTCGACGGTGACGTCGATCGCGCCGGGCACCTGCAGCACCGACGGCGGCGGATTGTTCTCGTCGAAATAGACCTCGGCGTAGGCGAGATCGGACAGGATGAAGATGTCGTGCTTCTTCGCGAAGGCGACGAGATCCTTGTAGAAGTCGAGGTCCGCGACATAGGCGGTCGGGTTCGACGGATAGCAGACGATCAGCGCGATCGGCTTCGGGATCGAATGAATGATGGCCCGCTCGACCGCCTCGAAGAACTGCGGCGTCGGCTCCGACGGCACCGAGCGGATCACGCCGCCCGCCATCAGGAAGCCGAAGGCATGGATCGGATAGCTCGGATTGGGGCACAGCACGACGTCGCCGGGCGCGGTAATCGCCTGCGCGACGTTGGCAAACCCCTCCTTCGAGCCGAGGGTGGCCACGACCTGGGTATCGGGGTTGAGCTTGACGCCGAAACGGCGGGCATAATAGGCGGCCTGGGCCTTGCGCAGGCCGTTGATGCCGCGCGAGGCCGAGTAGCGGTCGGTCCGCGGCTTGCCCAGCGTCTCCTTCAGCTTCTCGATCACATGCGGCGGGGTCGGCAGGTCCGGGTTCCCCATGCCCATGTCGATGATGTCGGCCCCGGCGTTGCGCGCGGCCGCCTTGGCCTGGTTGACCTTCTCAAAGACGTAAGGCGGCAGACGGCGAATGCGGTAAAAATCTTCCATGGGACCCTTGCTCCGACAACCGCAATGCCAGAATCGACGCCCTTGGGATCGATGCCGAAGCCTGCTCGGGCTCTTACAGAAATCGCGCCAAATCAATAACTTAGAGCGAATTCAGGCGCACGATCTGAAGGCTACGGCCGGATATGCGGTTGAATTGAGGTTCTTTTAGCACGGACACCGGGCGGCGCCAGCGCTGATCGGCCACCTGGAACGCCTACTTCCCGCTCTGGGCTGTCGTCGCGCTTGGGGCTGGCGTCCCGCTCTGGGCTGCCGCCGACGCCTGGCGCTCGCGCGCGGCGATCAGCTCCTGCTCGATCTTGGCCTGATCCGCCGGCTTGATGGTCGGATCGGCGCGGTCGGGCGGCAGATCGTGGACCGGGAGGTAGCCGGTGGCATCCTTCGGCCGCGCCGGAGCGTCGGCCGGCATGGTCATATCGGCAATCGTGCTCGAGCAGCCGCTCAGCGCCGTCAACGACGCGAGCAGCGCTGCGGCAACGAGCGCCCTTTTCATCCAATCGATCGGCATGTGCCGAATTGTCCCCAACAAGCTAGCGCGCATGTCGCACGTTGCCGACACGGGTCGCACTGTACGAGCCTTGGTACGAGCTTTGCAGCGTCCCCGCTGCGTTAATCCCGGCTTTAGCGTTTCAAACCATTGTCGCCCGAAACGCTTAAAGCGTGAACAAGAAATGCGACCCCTGAGGCTTCAATATGTCAGAACAAAGAATTTTTTATCGCACTGCAGCAGAGCGAAACATTGGATTTTGACCGATTCCCGTTGCCGCACCGCGCGATGACGCCCCCCAAACCAGGCGATATTGTCCCTCAGATGAGCAACGTCAGTACCGACACCCAAGCCACCCCGAAATTCAACGCCGAAGCCTTCGCCATGAACATCGCCCGGGCGCTGGAGAGCAGCGGCCAGGCGCTTGCAGCCTATCTAAAGCCGCGCCAGACCGGGGAAGTCCGCGACAAGCCGCCGAATGAGCTCGGTGAGGTCATCAAGACCTTCAGCGTGATCGCCGAATACTGGCTGTCCGACAAGGAGCGCGCCTCGTCGCTGCAGATGCAACTCGGCAAGGACTACCTCGATCTCTGGGGCGCGGCAGTGCGCCGCATGGCCGGCGAAGCCGATGCCAAGCCCGCGATCGCGCCGGCACCGCGCGACAAGCGGTTCCAGGATCCGGAGTGGAAGTCGAACCAGTTCTTCGACTTCATCCTGCAGCTCTATCTGCTGACCGCGAAATGGGCGCAGCAGCTGGTTCACGACGCCGACGGGATCGATCCGCATACCCGCAAGAAGGCGGAGTTCTATGTCCAGCAGATCAGCAACGCGCTGGCGCCGTCGAATTTCGTGCTGACCAATCCGGAGGTGCTGCGCGCCACCGTCGAGAGCAACGGCGACAATCTGGTGCGCGGCATGAAGATGCTGGCCGAGGATATCGAGGCCGGCCACGGCACGCTGCGGATCCGCCAGTCCGATTCGGCCAATCTCGAGGTCGGCGTCAACATGGCGACGACGCCGGGCAAGGTGATCTACCAGAACGAGCTGATGCAGCTGATCCAGTATTCGCCGGCGACCGAGAACGTGCTGCGCACGCCGCTCCTGATCGTGCCGCCGTGGATCAACAAGTTCTACATCCTCGATCTGCGCCCTGAGAAATCCTACATCAAATGGTGCGTCGACCAGGGCATCACGGTGTTCGTGATCTCCTGGGTCAATCCGGACAAGGAGCTCGGCAAGAAGACCTGGGCCGACTACATGACCGGAGGCCCGCTCACCGCGATGGACGTGATCGAGAAGGCCACCGGCGAGCTGAAGGTGCACACCGCCGGCTATTGCGTCGGCGGCACCCTGCTCGCCTCGACGCTCGCCTACCTCGCCGAGAAGCGCCGCCAGCGCGTGACGTCGGCGACGTTCTTTGCCGCGCAGGTCGACTTCAGCCACGCCGGCGACCTCCTGGTGTTCGTCGACGAGGACCAGATCTCGGCGCTGGAACGCGACATGCAGGAATCCGGCGTGCTCGAAGGCAGCAAGATGGCGATGGCCTTCAACATGCTGCGCTCCAACGACCTGATCTGGTCGTATGTCGTGAACAACTATTTGAAGGGCCAGTCGCCGTCCTCGTTCGACCTGCTGCACTGGAATTCGGATGCGACCCGGATGCCGTCGTCGAACCACTCCTACTATCTGCGCAACTGCTATCTGGAGAACCGGCTGTCGACCGGCACCATGGTGCTCGACAACACGCTGCTCGATCTGTCGAAGGTGAAGGTGCCGGTCTACAACCTCGCCGCACGCGAAGATCACATCGCGCCGGCGGAATCGGTGCTGTACGGCTCGCAGTTCTTCGGCGGCCCGGTGAAATATGTGCTGTCCGGCTCCGGCCATATCGCCGGCGTGGTCAATCCGCCGGCCTCGAAGAAGTACCAGTACTGGACCAACGACAACATCAAGGACATCAAGCTCGCCGACTGGCTCAAAGGCGCCGAGGAGCACAAAGGTTCATGGTGGCCCGATTGGCGCGGCTGGCTGGAGAGCCATGATCCGGAGACGGTGCCGGCGCGCACGGTCGGGATGCCGGCGCTCGAGGACGCCCCGGGCAGCTATGTCCGTGTCCGCGCGTAGCGCGCGGTCTCCCGCTCAGCTATAAACGGACGATCCCGACGGTCGGGAATCGAATTGACGTGAGGGGGAGACGATGACGCGCGAACTGTTCTGGCTGTCGCTGACGGTGATCCTGACCGGGCTGCTGTGGGTTCCCTACATCATCAACCGCTGCCAGGTGCGCGGCCTCTCCGGCGCGATGGGCAATCCCTCGCGCAACGACAAGCCGCACGCCGAATGGGCCAACCGGCTGATGTTCGCGCACGACAACGCGGTCGAGAACCTCGTGATCTTCGCGCCGCTGGTCTTGATCCTCAACGCCGCCGACTATTCCACCAAATGGACCGTGCTCGCCTGCGCCGTCTATTTCTGGGCCCGCGTCGCGCATCTGGTCGTCTACACGCTCGGCCTGCCGGTGTTCCGCACCCTGGCCTTTACGGTCGGCTTCATCGCGCAAGCGGTGCTCGCGCTCGCGATCTTCAAGATCGTCTGAGCAACAAGATTCGCGCCGGCCGCGGTGCTGAAGCACGATGAAGTCATTGCGCTTCAACCCTTTTCTTGAGCATGATCGCTTCGGAAAACCGCTTCACACTTTTCCGGATCATGCTCTAGCCGCGCCGGCGCTATTCCTTAGCCCTTGCGCACGACGATATGCAGCATCGTCGCGGGCGCCTCGTCAAAACTCTTGACCTCGCTGGTGTCGGACGAGACTTGGGTCCACGCCCCTGACGATGCGTAGGTCGCCGCCAGCCAGTCGGCCGCGGGGTAATTGTAGTAGCGGCCGATGCTGTCGCGGCCATCGCTATGGCCGATCTTGTAGCTCGCGTAGAAGATACCGCCGGATTTCAGCGCCCGGTGGATGCGGCCGATGATGCCGGCCAGTTCGTCGCGCCGCACGTGCAGCAGGCAGGCGCTGGCCCAGACGCCGTCATAGGCGTCCAGATCCTCGAGCTGATCGAACAGCATCGCCTCGACCGGATGATTGATGCGGCGCGCGGCGACTTCAGCCATCTCGGGTGAACCATCGGTCGCACGCAGCACAAAGCCTTCGGCGAGCATGACGGCGGCATGATTGCCGGCGCCGCAGCCGAGTTCGAGGATCGCGCCGCCTCTCGGCAACAGGCCAAGAAAGCCCTTGAGCCGGGCGGACGGTGCTTTCGCCCACCCGGCATAGGCCTCGGCATTGCGCCGGTAGAATTGCAGCGTGGCGTCGTCCACGATACGCCTCGCGGTTAGCTGTCGGCCAGTCCAAGCATCAGCCGCATGTTCTGCACGGCAGCGCCCGACGCACCCTTGCCGAGATTGTCGAGGCGGGCGACCAGCACCGCCTGATGGTGCTTGTCGCTGGCGAAGACATAGAGTTCGAGCTGGTTGGTCTCGTTGAGCGCCTCCGGCTCGAGCCGGCCGCCCTTGCTGGCCTCGTTCTGCAGCGGCATCACCGAGACGTATTTGCTGCCGGCGTACCACTTCGCCAATACAGCCTGCAGATCAGCGCCGGTCGGCTTACCCGGCAGCGCGTCGAGCTGCAGCGGCACCGAGACCAGCATGCCCTGCCGGTAGTTGCCGACCGACGGGATGAAGATCGGCCGCCGCGTCAAATGCGAATACAGCTGCATCTCCGGCACGTGCTTGTGCTCGAAGCCGAGGCCATAGAGCTCGAAGGCCGGCGCCGAGCCGTCCTCGAAGCTTGCGATCATCGACTTGCCGCCGCCCGAATAGCCGCTCACCGCGTTGACGGTGACGGGGTAATCCGCCGGCAGCAGGCCGGCATCGACGATCGGCCGCAGCAGCGCGATTGCGCCGGTCGGATAGCAGCCCGGATTGGAGACCTTCTTCGCGTTGCGAATCTTGTCGGCCTGGTCGGGCGCCAGCTCGGCGAAGCCATAGGCCCAGTCGGGCGCGACCCGATAGGCCGTCGATGCGTCGAGCACCTTCGGCGCTGAATTACCCATGGTGTCGATCAGCGCGACGGTCTCCTTGGCGGCCTCGTCAGGCAGGCAGAGGATCACGAGATCCACCTCCTCCATCAGTGCGCGCTTGGCACCGGCATCCTTCCGCTTGTCCTCGGCGATGTGCTTCACCGAGACGTCGCCGATCGCGTGCAGCCGCTCCTGAATGCCGAGACCGGTGGTGCCGGATGCGCCGTCGACGAACACGGTGGCCCTGGTCGCACCGCTTGTGGTCTTGAGCTGGTTCTTGGGCTGGTTGGTGTCGGTGAGGGTCATGGCACGCTCCTTTCGAGCTCGTTCGTTTTGATAGCAAAGACATCCGGCCGCGCCTGCCGCATCAGATGCGCGATGTGCTGCGCGCCGGCGTCCGCCTGCGCGGCAAGGTTGCCCGCGACCGCCGCATAATCGGTCTCGGACTTGTGCTGGTTCAGCTTGAAGCTGCCCTCCACCTCTTCCACCGTCATCTCAAGGCCCACGATCGCCTTCTTCATGGCATCGAGCCGCGCCGCGGTCATCTTAGCCGACGTCCACGGCTTCTTCGGCAACAGCCGGTCCTCGAACTTGGCGCTCAGCGCGTCGATCTGAGCGGCAAGTTCCTCACCCGACAACATCCGCACCGGCCCGGTCAGATGCACGGCCTGATAGAGCCAGGTCGGCACTTGGTCAGGCGACACGTACCAGTCCGGCGACACATAGGCATCCGCGCCGGTGACAGCCAGCAGCCAAGGCACCTCGCAAGCCGCCTCGCCTGCCAGCTTTACCAGCGGATTGTGACGGGCAACATGAAACAGCGCCCGCGGCGTCCCGTCGGCGGCGTAGCTCAGGTAGAACGGCAGTGCGGAGGCGATCGGCTTGCCGCCGTCCCACGCGCAGGCCATGCCAAAACCGCGCGCTTCCGCAAAGGCGAGGCTTGCGGCGCGGTCGGGCTTGAAAGGCGGCGGCGTATACATGGTCGAAGCTCCTGCATGACGAAGGAGCCGCCAGATCGAACCGCGTGTCTTTTTGAGGAGAGCGCCGCGGGACAGGATCCGGCGGCAGAGGCGATGGTCTTAAACGCGAGCGACCGCCCATACCGCGAGAATGCGGCGGCGGCGGGCAATGATGATGGTCGCGGCGTTGATCATGGGCGCGGCTATAAGGCCGCGCCCGCTTGGCGTCAAGATACAGTCTCGTCATTCCGGAGCGCCTCGAAGAGGCGAACCCGGAATCTCGCGCCGTAACTTCTGGATTCCCCGATGCGCAAACCGCATCTGAGGTTCGCGCTCCGCGCGCCCCGAAATGACTGGCTAAATCACCGGATTCCACGGCGCCGGCACGAGCCGGTAGCCGCTGCCGTCCTTCACCACGTTACCGAGGCCCGGGAACGGATAGTGGAAGCCCTGCACCTGCAGCCGCTCCGCAACGATCATGTCGTAGATGCGGCGGCGGGTCTTCTCCGCCACGTCGGCGTCCTGGTCGAAGAACGCATGCCAGCCGGGATTGGTCGCGAACAAATGCGGATTGTTGGTGACGTCGGACTGGATGAAGACCTTGTCCGGGCCCGAGGCCAGCACATAGGAGGTGTGGCCCGGCGTATGGCCGACGGTTTCGACCGAGGTCAGGCCCGGCGCGATCTCCTTGCCCCATTCGTAGGGCGTGACCTTCTTCTTCAGGCCGGCCTCGAAGATATTGCGGTTGTTCTTGAACAGGCCCGCCATGCGGCCGGCCGGCGCCCGGCTCATCTCGCCATCGTCCATCCAGAACTTCCATTCGGTGGCCGGCACCAGCACCTCGGCATTCGGGAAGGCCGGCGTGCCTTCGGCGGTCAGCAAGCCGTTCACGTGGTCGCCGTGGAAGTGCGAGATCACCACCATGTCGACGGCCTTGGGATCGAAGCCGGCCGCGACGAAATTGTCGGCGAACAGGCCGTTGGCGCCCTTCGAGCTGGCCTTTGCCAGCGCGCCGTTGCCGGTGTCGATCACGACCAGCTTGCCGCCGGTGTTGAGCACCAGCGGCGCGAACCAGATCGTCACCATGTCGCGCGGCATGAACGCCTTCTCCAGCGCCGCGTTGATATCTTCCCGCTTCGCATTGGGAATGAAGGCGTCTTCCAGCTTGAAGACGTTCTTGCCGTCGGATACCGCGGTGACCGTGATGTCGCCGACCTTGTAGCGATAGAAGCTCGGCGCCTGCTTGTCGGCTGCGGGCGCCGTGGCCGCCGCGGGAACGGCTGACAACAACGGTGCGGCCGCGATGCCGGCAGCGCCGGCGAGAGCGTGACGTCGTGTCAATTCCATATCATGTCCTCCCGGTGAAACGATGATGCGATCGATGGAAGCCGCGCTTGTTGGGGTGAGGTTGTATCAGCGTTTCGATGCTCGCGCGATGACGGCCGCGCGGCCGGCCGTCCTTCGACTAACCCCTGCTTCATGACCTTATTCCGGGCTCACTACACCGCCCGCCACATCCACTCGATGACCTGGCCAATGACGTCGCCGAACAGCAGCAGCGCGGCCGACCAGATCAGCGCGGAGACGAAATTGGCGACCTGGAATTGCCAGTACGACATCTCGAAAATGCCGGCCGCCAGCGGCACCGAGGCGCGCAGCGGGCCGAAGAAGCGGCCGATGAAGATGCTGGGCACGCCCCAGCTCTTCACGAAGGCCTCGCCGCGCGGCAGGATTTCCGGATAGCGCGACAACGGCCACATCTGCGCGACCTGCTCCTTGTAGCGGTAGCCGAACCAGTACGAGACCCAGTCGCCGAGCGCGGCGCCAATGCCGCCGGCGATCCAGATCGGCCAGAAGCTGATGCCGCTGACGCCGATCAACGCGCCGATCGCAACCAGCGCGCCCCAGGCGGGCACCAGCAATGAAATGAAGGCGAGCGATTCAGCGAACGCCAGCAGCATGACGATCGGAGCGGCCCAGACCTGGTGATGGCGGACGAATTCGGCCAGGGCCCGCGTAATATCTTCCATCTCGTCGAGTGCCTTCCGCTCCGTTGAACCTCGAATGAACCTTTGTAGCGGCTCGCAGCCTAAGAACAGGTAAGCCAGCCGATTGCGTGACATCAAGTCACAAAGGCGGGGATCGAACGTGATTTCCCGTAAGGCCCCTGCGGTCCAGGCTAGCTGGCATCCCCCTCACAAGAAAAAGGAAATACTGGATGATTGGATCACTGATGATGTGCGTGAGCGTTGTCGTCCTGTTGTTCGGAATGCTCGCGGGCATTGCCATGGGTATCGAGCACGACTTCACGTTAGGACCGGCGCACGCGCATCTCAACCTCGTGGGCGGCGTGCTGCTGTTCCTGTTCGGCCTGTACTACCGGCTGGTGCCGGCCGCGGGCACCATGCTGCTGGCCAAGATCCAGGGCTGGCTGCATATCGTCGGCGGCATCCTGTTCCCGGCCGGCGTGGCGGCGGTGCTGCTCAAGGGGCCTTCGTTCGAGGCGGCGCCGATCGTCGGATCCCTGACCGTGGTTGTCGCCATGGCCCTGTTCACGGTCGTTGTGTTCCGCACCTCGAAAGCGTAATCGCGGGCTCCTATCTACAGAGGCGGCCGGGCCCCCGGGACGCGGCCGTCCCCATTGGCAGCCCATCCGTGGCATAGTCAGAGCAACCGATTCGCTGCGCCAAAACTGGCGCGCCACTTGAAGAACCATGGCCAAAGCATTGAAGTCGAACGCCAAAAGCAAATCCGCTGAAGATCTGTTCGGAGCCCCGGAACCGAAGGGCCGCGCCCCGGCGAAGGCTGCTTCCCGGCCGACCTCAGGCGCCGAAGCCAGCTATACCGCTGATGATATCGAGGTGCTGGAGGGGCTCGAGCCGGTCCGCCGGCGCCCCGGCATGTATATCGGCGGCACCGATGAAAAGGCGTTGCATCACCTGTTCGCCGAAGTGATCGACAATTCGATGGACGAGGCGCTTGCCGGGCACGCCACCTTCATCGAGGTCGAGCTGACCGCCGACGGCTTCCTGACCGTGACAGACAATGGCCGCGGCATTCCGGTCGACGCGCACAAGAAATTCCCGAAGAAGTCGGCGCTCGAAGTCATCATGTGCACGCTGCATTCGGGCGGCAAGTTCGACTCCAAGGTCTATGAGACCTCGGGCGGTCTGCACGGCGTCGGCGTCTCCGTCGTCAACGCCCTCTCCTCGCGGCTCGAGGTGGAGGTTGCACGCAGCGGACAGTTGCACCGCATGACCTTCGAGCGCGGCCATCCCAAGGGCAAGCTCGAAGACCTCGGCAAGATCAACAACCGCCGCGGCACGCGCATCCGCTTCAAGCCGGACACCGACATTTTCGGCGCCAAGGCGGCCTTCAAGCCGCAGCGTCTGTTCAAGATGACGCGCTCGAAGGCGTATCTGTTCGGCGGTGTCGAGATTCGCTGGCGTTGCGACCAGGAGCTGTTGAAGGGCGTCGAAGACGTCCCGGCGGAAGCCAAATTCCACTTCCCCGGCGGCCTGAAGGATTATCTGGCCGCGGCGATCCACGCCGACACACTGGTGCATCAGGACATCTTCTCCGGCAAGTCCGGCCGCAGCGGCGCCCACGGCGCCTGCGAATGGGCGGTGGCCTGGACCGCCGATGCCGACGGCTTCCTGTCGTCCTACACGAACACGGTGCCGACGCCCGACGGCGGCACGCATGAATCGGGCCTGCGCAGCGCGCTGCTGCGCGGCTTGAAGGATCATGCCGAACGTGCAGGCCAGGGCAAACGCGCAGCCTCCATCACCTCGGAAGACGTGATGGTCGGCGCGGCCGTGATGCTTTCGGTGTTCGTGCGCGAGCCTGAATTCCAGGGTCAGACCAAGGATCGCCTCGCCACCGCCGAAGCGCAGCGCATCGTCGAACAGGCGATCAAGGACCCGTTCGATCACTGGCTGTCAGGCAATCCGAACCAGGCCAACCGGTTGCTCGATTTTGTGATCGATCGTGCCGAGGAGCGGCTGCGCCGCCGCCAGGAGAAGGAAACCGCGCGCAAGACCGCCGGCAAGAAGCTGCGTCTGCCCGGCAAGCTCGCGGATTGCTCCGACGCCGGCACCGAAGGCTCCGAACTGTTCATCGTCGAAGGTGACTCGGCCGGCGGCAGCGCCAAGCAGGCGCGCGATCGCAAGACGCAGGCCGTGCTGCCGCTGCGCGGCAAGATCCTCAACGTCGCGTCTGCCGGCAAGGACAAGCTGACCGCCAACGCGCAGCTCTCCGACCTCGTGCAGGCGATCGGCTGCGGCACGCTCGCACATTACCGCGAAGAGGATCTGCGCTATCAGCGCATCATCATCATGACCGACGCCGACGTCGACGGCGCGCACATCGCTTCGCTCCTGATCACCTTCTTCTACCGGCAGATGCCGCGGCTGATCGACGAAGGGCATCTCTATCTGGCGGTTCCGCCGCTCTACAAGCTGAAGCACGGCACCAAGTCGATCTATGCCCGCGACGACGCGCACAAGGACGAGTTGCTGAAGAACGAGTTCAACGCCAACGCCAAGGTCGAGGTGAACCGCTTCAAAGGCCTCGGCGAAATGATGCCGGCGCAGCTGAAGGAAACCACGATGGATCCGGCCAAGCGCACGATGCTGCGCGTGGTGCTGCTCGCCGACGATCGCGAGGGCACCGCCGACTCGGTCGAGCGGCTGATGGGCACCAAGGCGGAAGCCCGTTTTGCCTTCATCTCGGACAAGGCCGAATTCGCGAGCGACGATCTGCTCGACGTCTAGGTCGTAACCAACTGATTTGAAATGATTTTCCGGCCACCTCCTGATCGGGGCGGCCGTTTTCATTCGCCTTTTCCGAGAGCGCCGACGATTTCGTTTTCGGGCGGTTGTGTCTCACCCGCAACAGCATTTCCGGCGGAACCACGTATAGTCCCCAACATGAGTTTCGGGAATCGGTGCCAAGGCGCTCCCGTCAGCGACCCGATCGAACGCTAAAGTCGAGGATTTGGAAATGAAGAAGATTTTGCTCGCTCTGACCGCGGTTGCTGCGATGACGGCTTCGGCGTCGGCTGCCGACCTGGCCGCCCGCCCCTACACCAAGGCCCCCGCTCCGCTCCCGGTCGCTCCGAGCTGGACCGGCTTCTACATCTTCGGCGGTGGCGGCGGCGGCATCTGGGACGCTGACACCGGTGTCCAGTCGACCACCACGGGCGCGCCGATCCTCGGCTTCAACCAGCGCCAGGGCGGCGATGGCTGGTATGGCACCGTCGGCGCCGGTTACGACTGGCAGACCGCCAACAGCTGGGTTATCGGCGTGTTCGCCGACGGTCAGTTCGGCAGCCTGAAGGGCACGATCCAGGATCAGGGTACGTTCCTCGCCGGCAATATCAAGAACGACTACAGCTGGGCCGCCGGTGCGCGCCTGGGTTATCTGGTCGCTCCGAACGTTCTGTCCTACGTCAACGCCGGTTACTCCAGCTCGCACTGGAAGGGCACCACGCTGTTCAACACCGCGACCGCTCTTCCCTCGGGTCTGCACACCGACGGCTTCGACCGCAGCGGCTGGTTCGTCGGCGGCGGCGTCGAGAACAACCTGAACATCTTCGGCATCACCGCGCCGGGCTGGTTCATGAAGACCGAGTACCGCGCCGCTTACTACGACAACAGGAACATCTCCGAGCTGGCTGACGGCACCAATATCTCGAACGGTCGCGACATCACCTTCAGGCCGCTCGTCCAGACCATCAGCACCGCACTGGTCTACCGCTTCAACTGGACCGGCCCGGTTGTCGCCAAGTACTGATCTCTGCTGATAGCAGACCAAAAGCCCCGGCATTGTCCGGGGCTTTTTTGTTGCGCTAACGTCTTCGCGAGGCAGCCCCCTGCGCATGCCGGCTGGCGCAGAGCCGCCCGGCTGCGCCTGATCTGGTCAGCGTTGTAGCGATCGGGCACTCTTGATCCCCGGTTCAAACCAAAGCGGACAACAACAATGAAAAACGGACAGTTTGATCTCTCGGGCCGGGTCGCCATCGTCACCGGCGGCAATGGCGGCATCGGGCTCGGCATGGCGCGCGGCCTGGCGGACGCCGGCGCCGCGATTGCCGTGGTCGGCCGCAACGAGGCGAAATCGAAAGCCGCCGTCGAGGATCTCGGCAAGCGCGGCGTCAAGGCGATCGCGGTGGCAACCGACGTGACCGACAAGGCGGCGGTCGCGGCGATGGTCGCGCGGGTCATCGGCGAGCTCGGCGGGATCGACATCCTCGTCAACAACGCCGGCATGAGCATCCGCAAGCCGCCGCACGAGCTCGAGCTCGACGAGTGGAGCAAGGTGATCGACACCAACCTCACCAGCGCATTCCTGTGCTCGAAGGCGGCCTATCCGGCGCTCAAGGCGTCGGGCCACGGCAAGATCATCAATATCGGCTCGATGATGTCGATCTTCGGCGCGAGCTTCGCTGCGGCCTATGCCGCGAGCAAGGGCGGCATCGTGCAGTACACGCGCGCCTGCGCCAATGCCTGGGCCCCCGACAACATCCAGGTCAATGCCATCCTTCCCGGCTGGATCGACACCGATCTGACCAAGGGCGCGCGCCAGCAGGTCGCCGGTCTGCACGAGCGCGTGCTCGCACGCACGCCGGCGGCACGCTGGGGGGCGATCGACGACTTCGCCGGCATCGCCGTGTTCCTGGCGTCGCCGGCCTCGGACTTCGTCACCGGCACCGCTATCCCGGTCGATGGCGGCTATTCGGTGATGGCCTGAAACACAAAAGCCCCGGCGGATCGCCGGGGCTCCTGCATCCTGTTGAGTAGCGCGCTGACCGGCGCGACCACGCAACTTTTAATGACCAATTTAAGTAACTGTTGTCCTTGATAATTTCCGACCGCGCGGATCAGCGCGCCGCCGGCGAATGGACGTGCTCCGGCCGCACCCCGACAGCGACCAGACGCGCCGTGAGCCCCTGCAGCCAGGGCATCGCCGTGATCAGCCGCAACGCGAACGGCGCCGGCTGATCGCCTGGCTTCAGCGCCGCGGTGATGAGGTTGTTCTGCGCGATCACCTGCATGCGCTGCGTGACCCGCACCGGAAATTCGCGGCGACGCCTGACAGCATCGAGCTCGTCCTCCGACGGCAAGCCGTGCACGAGCTTGGCCGCCAGGATATTGGCGGTGGCGACCGCGTCCTGCACCGCGAGGTTGACGCCGACGCCGCCGATCGGCGACATCGCATGCGCGGCGTCGCCGATGCAGAGCAGGCCGGGACGGGTCCAGCGCGTCAGGCGATTGATCGCCACCGTGAGCAGCTTGACGTCGTCAAAGCTTTTGACGTCGGCAATGCCGTCCCTGAGGATCGGCGCGAGACGCACCACGTCGTCGAGCAGCGCCGCTAGCCCCCTCGCCTTCACGGCCTCGTATTGTCCCTTGGCGATCACATAGGCGCATTGCCAATAGTTGCCGCGGTCGAACGTCACCATCATCTTGCCGTGCTCGACACGGGCGAACAGATTCTCGGTCTCGTCCGGACGGCGGCCGACGCGAAACCACAGCACGTCCATCGGCGCGCCGATCTCCTCGACCTCGAGGCCGGCGCGCTCGCGCACGATGGAATGGCGGCCGTCGCAGCCGATCGTCAGCTCGGCTTCGATATCGACGGGACCATCAGCCGTGTTGGCCCGGACGCCCGTCACGGCGTCGCCGCGCCGGATCAGGTCGGTCGCCTCGGCGCTCATCAGCACCTGCAGCGAAGGAAAGCGCCTGCCGCTCTCGCGCAGGAAATTGAGGAAATCCCACTGCGGCATCATTGCGATGAAGGGATATTTGACGCTGAGGCGGCTGAGGTCGGCGATCCGCACAGATTTGCCGCCGAACATGCCGTCGAGCTTCTGGATGTCCTGGTGCGGCAGCTTGAGGAAGCCGTCGATCAGACCGAGCTCGTCCATCACCTGCAGGGTCGAGGGATGCACGGTATCGCCGCGGAAGTCGCGGAAGAAGTCGGCGTGCTTCTCCAGCACCACGACGTCGACCCCGGCGCGTCCGAGCAGATAGCCGAGCATCATGCCGGCCGGGCCGCCGCCGACCACGCAGCAGCGCACCTTCATCCGACGCCGGTTCGCCTGCTCCGGATTGCCTGCATCCATGATGCCGTCCTCACCGCTGCTGCGCGCCTCAGGTCCTGATTGTAGCGCGGATCGGACGACTGGGCTGCAAGCCTATCGCCTGAACGTCTTGATTTCCGACACGCTGCCGTCGCGATAGGTCAGCTCCACCGAGACCGATTTGGTTTGCGGCGCGAGTTTCAGATAGGGCTGCGCGTCGGACGGGATCGCGCTGGGATCGCGCTGATTACAGGCCGGCATCTTCAACACCTTGTCCGGCACCGCGCTATCGATGCCGATCCGCACCTCGCGGATCGCGCAGCGATACGACATCAAATGGGTGTAGTAGACCAGCAGCCCGTTGAACTCGCGGAACGACAGCCAGCTCGTCGCGGTCATGTCGAGGATCTTGCGCTGGTCGCGGATCAGCGCGGCGTCGGGATCGAACTTGATCGGGAACGGCCCCTGCATCTCGCCCTGGGTGTCGACATAGCACAGCTGGATCGTGGCCGCCGGCGCGTCGGCCGGCAGCTCGATCGACGGATTGGGCATCCGCTTGCGGGTGCGCGGGTCGAGCGTGTCCATGAAGCCGGTCTCGCGGAAATCGCCGCTGTCGCCGATCCGCCAGGAAATGCCGAGCGTCGGATCGGCGATCGAGAACACGACGGACCAGCCGCCATTGTGCCGCGAGAAGCTCGCGATCGGCGCGTTGACGGTATCCTCCTTCGGCAGCTTCGGCACCGATACCGGCGGCAGCGCGGCCACTTGCTGCGGTGGAGCGGACGGCTTGGCCGCCTCGGCCTGCCCCTTCGCGATTCCGTTCAGGAAGACATCGTCGACCATCTGGTCGAAATAGACCGGGATCTGCTTGTGCTTCACGGTGTCGGCCATCTCGCTGACCAGGCGCCGCGTGCGCTGGGCGACCTGCACCATGTTCTCGCCGGGTTGCAGCAACTCCCTGGCGAAGGTTCGCGTGAACACCGAATTGGGATTGGCATCGTCGTTCGAGAGACGGTCGAGCGCGGTCTGGCGCGGCCCGGCCGAAAACACCGAGAACACGCCTTCGGGCAGCTGCGTCATCGGCGCCAGCCCGCCGCCGCCGGCAACGGCGCGCGTGCCGGCGCGTTCGAACGGATTGTTGCGGCAGGCGTCGAACACCAGGATCGAGGTACGCGCCTTCTTGTTCTGCAACCGCTCGATGATGCGGTCGGCGAGCACCGAGGCGTCGCGCACCAGTTCCTCCTGCCCTTCGGTCGCGGCCGGTACGTCGGTCGGCAGCAGGAAGTTCTGGCCGGCGATCTCGAAGCCGTGGCCGGCATAGAAGAAGAACGCGGTGTCGCCGGGTTCCACGGCGCGGTCGAAAGCGAGCAATGTCTCGGAGAACGCCTGCCGGTTCAAATTCTCGGCCACCATGACGTTGAAGCCGAGTTGCTTCAGCGCGTCGCCCATGGTGCGGGCGTCGTTCACCGCCTTCTGCAGCTTGGGTACGTTCCTGTAGTCATTGTTGCCGATCACCAGCGCGACGCGCTTCTCGGCCTGGGCGGGCGCGGCCAATGCGACCAATCCAACCGCCAAAACGGTCGCCGAAAGTCTCGAAAGCCAGCTCTTCATCCGATTTCCCGCCTGCACGACAAGTGCGCCGCCCGTGCGACCGCCGCCTAGAGCATGATCCGGAAAAGTGCGAAGCGGTTTTCCGAAAAGATCATGCTTAAACAACAGACTAATGCGCGATGGACGATTCAACCTAATCTCATCGCGCTCTAATAGTCGGATCAGCCGTTTGGCCGGTTCAAGGCCGGCCGCGGATGGCCGTTCCGACCGACCACCCCCGGCCCGAATGAGGCGCCCCACCGGCCTTAGGTCAAGTTTCTTTTTCCGGTCCGCGTGATAAGATTCGCCCTCTCCATCCGGCTCGAGCTCTCCGCAGGTCCCACAGGTTTTCCACGAGCTTTTCCGTGTACACATGGTCCACTGAGCAAGTCGATCCCCGGGATCGCTTTGACTATTGGCGCGAGGTGCGCGCCAAGGGGTTGTTCGGCGTCACCGCGGAGCTCGAGCCCGAGCAGCGTCGGGACTTCTTCGGCGAGTTCTCGCTGCGCAAGCTCGGCGATGCAGGGCTGGTCGAGCTGCGCGCCTCGCCCTACCGCGTCGAACGGCGCGCAGCTGACATCGCCGATGCGCAGAGCGACAGCCTGTGCATCTATCAGCAGCTCGGCGGTGGCGGCTGGTTCGGCGGCGCACGGCTCGATGAGTTCGCGGTTCGCGACGGCATGTTCGCGACCAGCTATTCGGACCTGCCCTATCGCACCGTCCCGCTGCACGACGACGGCTTCCATCTGCGCATCATCAAGATCCCGGTAGCAGGGATTATCCCACCGGGCGCCGAGCTCGGCGAACTCGTTCCCAGGCCCGTGCCGGATCAGACCGCGCTGCGGACGCTGCTCGAATCATGCTTCCGCGACCTCGTCGAAGGCAGCAACGCCGCGGCGGCGGACGCGCCTCCGACGGTGCAGGCGCTCGCCCATATCGCGCTGATCGACCGCGGCATCATGCGGCCGAAGAGCCGGCTCGCGCAGCAGGCGTTGCGAACCGGCCATTTGTCGCTGGCCCGCCGCCTGATCCGGCGGCATCTGTCGAATGCGGCGCTGTCGCCAAGGCTGATTGCCGGCCTGCTCGGCATCTCGGTCCGTCACCTGCACATCCTGTTCGAGGAGACGGAGATGAGCTTCTCGGAGACCGTCACCGTGCTCCGGCTCGCGCAAAGCCGCCGCCTGCTCCGCGAGACGCCCGGGCAGACGATTGCCGAGGTCGCTTTTGCCTGCGGCTTCGAGAGCCTTGCGACGTTCTACCGCCTCTTCAATGCGTCGGAATCGATGACGCCGGGCGATTACCGGGCACGACTGGCCTGAGCGTCGGTTCGGACGCGCACGCGCCCTGGGGCTGTGGCGGGTTGCTAAAGCATGGCTATGTCCGTGCCGGCGACCGGGCACGCCGCCGCGCAATCCGACGCTCTCCGACCCGACGTGAACAGCCTGCGCGCATTGAGAAGATATTTTCCGGCGATTTCGCCAGAACCGCGCAGGCGCTTCGCCCGGACAAGACACCGCAAATCTCGTTACCGGCGACGCGCGCTCTTATGCAGAGCGAGGGGTCATGCACGATGCGCGGCAAGCACGAGGATCGGAGCCCGGAAGCGTCATCCAGCAGCCCGGCGCGCATTGTTGTCCCCGGTGTCGTGGAGTTGCATCCGGATCAGGCGCCAGCCCTCGAGGCCGCTCATCACAGCGCTCCGACGGCAAGCAATCGCGGCTGGGCACCGTTGCTCGAAGCCTGCCTTGCCGACTTCAAGGACGCGACCGAGGCCGGTGATACCGCGAGAATCCCTGCGCTGGTTAAGATCGTGGCCGACCTCGCGCTGATCGAGCGCGGCGCGATCAGGCCAGGCAGCCGCCGTGCCCAGCAGGCGCTCCGCGTCGGCCGGCTCAGCCTGGCGCGACGCCTGATCACGCGCCATCTCGCGAAGCCGGCGCTGTCGCCAGGCATGGTCGCCGACCTGCTCGACGTCTCGGTCCGTTACCTGCACGTCCTGTTCGAGGCGACTGAGGCGAGCTTTTCGCAGACCGTCACGGCGCAGCGCCTGAGCGAGAGCCGAAGGCTGCTGCGCGAAAAGCCGCCGCAGCCGATCGCCGATATCGCCCTTGCCTGCGGATTTGGCAGCCTGGCCACGTTCTACCGGATCTTCAGCGCATCCGAGGGCCTGACACCGGGCGAGTACCGGGCCGCGGGGCTCTAGCACGGCGGCACCGCGCGGCGGCGCTGCCCTCGAAGCGGCCCGTGCAGCATGGTGCCGAGCGGCCACACTTGCGCTCATTTCGGCGGCAAGTGCGCTTTGGATCGACGGTATGCGCGCACTGAGAAGACACCGCACGACCGTTACGCCAGAAACAAACAGCTACAATGGCGTGTGGGGGCAAGGTCATGGCGGGCGGCGGCGGCAGGCCGGGGATGTGGCGCGGCGCGCTGCTTGGATCGGCGTCATTGATTGCGATGGCGTCCACGGCCGAGGCGGCGGTCTACTGCTCGGGCGTCGGCACCGGCAACGTGCTCTGCGACGCCGCCCATCCGTCGGACGGCGGGCTCAACACGAGTTTCAACGGTGATGTCACCGTGAACGTCAACGCCGGCGCCGAGATCACCACCCGCGGCGTGGTCGTGAGCGCCTCCGGCAGTATCACGTTCAATCACAACGACCCCGCGGGCATCACATCGGCTCTGTACGACGGCATCCTGCTCCTCGGCGGCAGCCAAGCCCCGATCACCTACACGGGATCGGCCGACGTCACCGCCAACTGGTACGCAATCAACGTCTCGGCCAGTGGTCCGGTCTCGATTACGCAGACCGCCGGCACGATCACGGCCGGCACCGGCATCAATGTCTTGAGTGCAGGACCGGGGGGTAGCGTCAACATCAACACGGTTGGCAGCCAGATCGTGACCCGAGGCGGCCTCGGAATCTACGTCCTGAGCAACGGTAACCAGTCCGACGTCACGATCGCGACAGGCGCAGTCACCGGCGACACCACCCAAACAGGCGGCGGGATTTACGTCCGCATGGGACAGGGCAGCTATTATGCGCGCAATCTTTCCGTCACGACCAACGGCGCGGTCGTCGGCGGCATCTATCTCCAGGACGGCGGCACCGGTACCGTCGACCTCACCACCAATGCGAGCGTCGCGGGCGGCATCATCCTGCAGGCCAACAATTCCGCCAACATCAGCGCGTTCACGGCGAAACTCAATCAGGATGTCAGCGGCTCCGTCAGTTTGCAGAACTACGGCTCCGGCACCATGACGGTCCGGACGCGCGGCATCACGGGCGGGACGCTTACCGTGTCCGGCGGCGGCGGCGGCAACAACAGCCTCGTCGTGGACGGCAATATTGCCAAGGGAAACGGCCCCGACCAAGCCTACTACGGCGCCCTGGCGTCCGTCGGTTTTTCCGGCGCCGGCACCAACACCGCGACCTTCAATGGCGATATCTCCGGAACATTCGACACCAGGACTTCCACGTCTCCTTCGGCCGGTGGCAGCGTCGCCGGCCTTTCCGCCGGTTTGGGAAGTACGTCCAGCAACGGCGCCGCGGCACTGAACGCCAACGGATCGATCACGATCACCGGCATGACGCGGTCCGGCGCAGTCGCAAATGTGACCGGAGCGTCCCTGACAGCCTCCGGCGTGGTTGCGGTCGACTTCAACCTGCACGGCGCCGTGACGGCAACGTCGATCAGCGACACCGCGTCGACAGTCGTTGGCATCAGCGTGGCACAAAACAATCTGAGCGCGACCCGGTTGACCGCCGATGGCGCCGTGACGGCCACTGCGATCGGCGCCGGCAGCACGGCCACCGGAATTACTGCCTCAACCGTCAGCCTGCCGCCGACCATCGTCAACACCGGCACACTTACCGTTCGCGCCAATGGCGACGTGACCGCGACTTCTGACGGCGCCGCGACCGGCATCACGCTGAGCCGCGGCGTCAGCCGCTTCTCGTCCATCACCGCGGGGCTCGGCGGCATCGATCTCGTTACCAAAGGCACCGTGAGCGCCACCTCGACAAGTGCCGCGGCGATCGGCATCAGTGGCGTCATTACCCATGGCGCCGACAACGCCGCAACGCTGGCGCTGCGCGCGGAAGGCAATGTGGTTGCGAACGGCCTCGCCGCTGGCAGCTACGGCATCTTCGCCCAGCGCGACGGTCTCGGCGACATCAGGATCGACGCGCTGGGCAGTGTGCTGAGCAGTGGCATCGGCATCGCCGCATCGCGCTCGACGCCGGGCAACATCTTCATCACCACCGGGACTTCCGTCACCGGTGCCACCGGCATCACGACGTCGGGCGGCACCGCAACGCTGATCGCCAACGGCACCATCACCGGCACCGGTGGCACCGCTGTCCAGTTCGGCGGCACCAACGACGTGCTGCAAATGCAGTCCGGCGCCGCGTTCAACGGCAATGTCATCGGCACCGGGACCAGCATCCTGCAGTTCGGCGGCACGACCGCGACGAGCTTCGACCTGTCGAAGCTCGGCAGCGGCGCCCAGTTTTCGGGCTTCTCCAGCCTTGCACTGCTCGCCGGCGCAAGCTGGAGCTTCACCGGCAGCTCGAACTTTGCGGGCGCCGTCAACGTCGATAGCGTGTTCACCCTCAACGGCGTCTTGCCGAACGCCAGCGTCACCGTCGGCCCGACCGGCACGCTCGCCGGCAACGGCACCATCGGAAACACCGTCATCAGCGGCACGCTGTCGCCCGGCAATTCGCCCGGCACCATCACGATGGCAAGCCTGACCATGACGGCGGCCGCGACCTATCTGGTGCAGGTCACCAACACGATCAGCGACAAGGCGATCGTGACCGGCACCGCCAACATCGCCGGCAATGTCATCGTCGATCCGCTCGAACGGATCACCAGGAAGGTCACCTACACGATCGTCAATGCGGGAACGCTGAGCGGCACATTCGGCTCGGCGAATTTGTTGCTCGCCAACAACCTCGCCCGCAATCCGGTGCTGAGCTATGTCGGCAACGACGTGTTGCTGTCGCTCGATCCCGGCCTGCTCTCGCCGATCCTGCCGACCAATGCCGGTATCAACCACAGGAGCGTCGCGGGCGCGATCGACAACGGCCTGCTCGGCGGTGCCAACCTTTCCACCGCGTTCAGCGCGATCTTCAATCTGTCGGGCGACGATCTCCTGAAGGGCCTGACCCAGCTCTCCGGCGAGAGCGTGGCCGGTTCGCAGCAGACCACGTTCAACGCCATGAACCAGTTCATGGGGACGATGCTCGATCCCTTCATCGACGGTCGCGGCGCGACGGCGATGCCGGCCGGCACCACGTCCTACGCCGACGACAATTCCCAGGCCTACGCAGCCAGGCGCTCGACCAGCGACGCCTATGCCGCGGTCTATCGCAAGGCGCCGATCGCCGTGAGCTACGATCCGCGCTGGAGCGTGTGGGCGGCGGCTTATGGTGGCTCACAGACCACCGACGGCAACAACGCGCTCGGCTCGAACAACACCACAAGCCAGGTGTTCGGCACCGCCATTGGCGCCGACTATCGGTTCTCGCCGAATACGATCGCGGGCTTCGCGTTCGCCGGCGGCGGCACCAATTTCAGCGTCGCCAACAGCGGCGGCGGCCGCTCCGACCTGTTCCAGGCAGGCGTCTTCGTCCGGCACAATATCGGCGCTGCCTACCTTGCCGGTGCGCTGGCCTATGGTTGGCAGGATGTCACCACCGACCGCACGGTGACGGTCGGGAGCGTCGATCGCCTGCGCGCCGAATTCAACGCCAACGCCTGGTCGGGTCGCGTCGAGAGTGGCTACCGCCTCGTCGCGCCATGGATCGGCGGCATCGGCCTGACGCCCTATGCCGCCGGCCAGTTCACGACGTTCCAGCTGCCGGGCTACACCGAACAAGCGATCGTCGGCGCCAACACCTTTGCGCTGGCCTACAACGCAAAGAGCGTCACCGACGCGCGCAGCGAGCTCGGCCTGCGCGCCGACAAATCCTTTGCGCTCTCCAGTGCGGTGCTGACGCTACGCGGCCGCGCGGCCTGGGCGCATGACTTCAACCCCGACCGCAGCATCGCCGCGACATTCCAGACCCTGCCTGGCGCGAGCTTCGTCGTGAACGGCGCGGCAGCGGCGTCCGACTCCGCCCTGACCACCGCCTCCGCCGAGCTGAAATGGGCAAATGGCTGGTCGGCGCTCGCAAGCTTCGAGGGCGAATTCTCCAACGTGACCCGCTCCTACGCCGGCAAGGGCGCGGTCCGCTATGCATGGTAGGGCGTCCCGGGCCGTGGCGGGGCCGGCGCATCCGGGGGCCTGACATCAGGCGAATCCAGGCCGAAAAGTAGCGCGGACGCCCCTGCCGAGGCCCGGCCGCCGGATCTGGGGGTGGTGATTCATTTGACCGCAAAATGACGGAAACGACGCTTATTTCTGCGAAAACATTAAGCTTTTTCGGCCATCGGCCGGTTCATAGATTGACTTTACCGGTTTCGCCCCTATGTTGCGGGGCAACGCGGCCCTCGGATCGAAACGCGATTCGTCAGGTTTGCCGTCCGTCAGCGTTAGTCAGAGCCCCCGAGCTTTATAGAAAAGCGAGCCGTTTCGGGGCCGAACGCGACAGCCTTTTACCTGCGATGCCGAACGGCGGTTTCGACCAGAGGCTCAATGTCTTTTTCCAATCTAGGCCTGTCCGATAAGGTCCTCGCCGCAGTTGCGGCCACCGGTTACACCACCCCCACTCCCATCCAGGAACAGGCAATCCCGCACGTCCTCGCCCGGCGCGACGTGCTCGGCATTGCCCAGACTGGAACCGGCAAGACCGCTGCCTTCGTTCTCCCGATGCTCACCCTCCTCGAAAAGGGCCGCGCCCGGGCACGGATGCCGCGCACCCTGATCCTCGAGCCGACCCGCGAGTTGGCCGCGCAGGTGAAGGAGCAGTTCGACAAATACGGCGCCGGTCAGAAACTGAACGTGGCGCTGCTGATCGGCGGCGTCTCGTTCGGCGACCAGGACTCCAAGCTGACGCGCGGCGTCGACGTCCTGATCGCAACGCCCGGCCGCCTGCTCGACCACACCGAACGCGGCGGGTTGCTGCTCACCGGCGTCGAACTCTTGGTGATCGACGAAGCCGACCGCATGCTCGACATGGGGTTCATTCCCGACATCGAACGCATCTGCAAGCTCGTCCCGTTCACGCGGCAGACACTGTTCTTCACCGCGACGATGCCTCCGGAGATCAGCCGCATCACCGAGGCCTTCCTGCATAATCCGGCACGGATTGAAGTCTCCAAGCCCGCGACCGCCGCCGTCACGGTGACGCAGTTGCAGGTCCCGGCCGGCCGCGAAGCGCACGAGAAGCGCGATATCCTCCGCCGCCTGCTGCGCGACGCCAAGGATCTCAACAACGCGATTATCTTCTGCAATCGCAAACGCGAAGTCGCAGTCCTGCACAAATCGCTGCAGAAGCACGGCTTCAGTGTCGGCGCCCTGCACGGCGACATGGATCAGTCCGCCCGCACCGCAGCTCTCGATCAATTCCGCAAGGGCGAGATTCCGCTGCTCGTCGCCTCCGACGTCGCCGCCCGCGGCCTCGACATACCCGCCGTCAGCCACGTCTTCAATTTCGACGTGCCGCACCACCCCGATGACTACGTCCACCGCATTGGCCGTACCGGCCGCGCCGGACGCACCGGTACCGCGATCTCGATCGTCACCTCGCTCGACAGCAAGTCGATGACCGCGATCGAGAAGCTGATCGGCCAGCCGATCCCGCGCGCCGAGGGCGACTACACCGTTCGCAGCGAAGCCTCCGACGACGACGCGCCGCGCCGCTCGCGCAGCCGCGAAGGTTCGCGCGATGGCGCCCGTGGCAGCCGCAAGCCGCGCCGTGAGCGCGAGCCGCGCCACGGTGAGCGCGAAGCGCGCCAAAGTGAACGCGAAGCGGCTCACGGTGAACGCGAGCCGCGTCAGGACCGGGAGCCCCGGCAGGAGCGTGCGGCGAAGCCGGAGCGCGAGCCGCGCCACGGCCGCAACGCTGGCCCGCAGGCCCCGTCGCACGTGCCGTCGATCGGGCGTGCCGAGCCACGCCGGCCGCAGCGCGAGGCGGACCACGAGCCCGGCGATCATTCGCACCTGCCCGCCTTCCTGCTGCGACCTGTGCGCGCACGCGCCTAATGTTGGCTCCGGCGCCGCCGCGCCCGCGGCGGTCGTCCGGGGAATCTCAGTCGTCGCCGACGACCGAGGCGCGAGTGATTGCTTCGGGTTTGAAGCAAATTCGCACGGCTTTCGCACCGGAATTGCGAGCAAGCGAAAAGCTTCCGAAAGCGGCGCGCGATCCTCGGCGGAATCGAGCTCGTACGACGATCGTCGCGGCCAAATCCCCGTGGTTCCACTATTTACCTTGCCTTCACTCTCGTCCCGTACCTTCCCGCCAATAGTTTAGTCATTGCCGCCGGGCATAACCGGCATTGCGCGCATTGGGGACGTAACAGTGGTTAAGCTGCTGGACGAACAAGAACGTACATTGGCCTTTGCCGAAGTCGCGCTTGGCCAGATCCGCTCGCTTCGCCAGACCGCCGTGCCCCGCAACTACGAAATCTGGTACGTCTACGCGACCGGCTACAACGCTCCGCTCAACAAGGTCATCAACGAGACGCTGGCGCGCAGCGGCAAGCTCAGCGAATCCGACCTCGAGCAGATCTACGAAACCTATCTCTCGCACATCAAGACGTCGGACCGCATCGACCAGGTCGGTGCGCGCGTCATCGGCGAGATCGACGCCGTCATGAAGCTGATCACCGATGCGCTTGGTGTGTCGGCCACATATGATGCGAGCCTGGTCGGCGCCACCAGCAAGCTTGCGACCGCGACCACCCGCGATCACATCAAGGCAATCGTCGACAGTCTGGCGAAATCGACCCGCGAGATGCGCGAGACCAACCAGGCGCTGGAGAACCGACTCGCGCTGTCGAAGTCCGAGATCAGCGACCTGCAGCACAGCCTCGAGGCGATCCGCGCCGAGAGCCTGACCGATCCGCTGACCGGCCTCGGCAACCGCAAATATTTCGACCGCTCGATCGACATGGCGGTGCAGACTGCGCTCGCCAGCAGCGAACCGCTGTCGCTCCTGATGTTCGACATCGATCACTTCAAGTCGTTCAACGACTCCTACGGCCACCTCACCGGCGACCAGGTGCTGCGGCTGGTGGCGCAGTCGCTGAAGCAGACCATCAAGGGCCAGGACATCACTGCCCGCTATGGCGGCGAGGAATTCGCTGTCGTGCTGCCCAACACCGCACTGCGCCAGGCGCTGACGGTCGCCGACCACATCCGCCGCGCCGTGATGGCCAAGGAACTGAAGAAGAAATCGACCGGCGAGATCCTCGGCCGTGTCACGATCTCGGTTGGCGTCTCCATGCTGAAACAGGGCGACGACACGGATTCGCTGATCGAGCGTGCCGACGCCTGCCTCTATGCCGCCAAGCGCGCCGGCCGCAACCGGGTGATCTGCGAGACCGATCCGGAATACAGCGCTGAAACTCAGACCCGCGTGGCGTGACCTTCGGCCACCCTTCGAGACGCGCGCGATGCGCGCTCCTCAGGATGGAGACCTTTTTCCTTTTTGAGATCGCTTCTTTGAAGGTCGCTTCGCGCCCGCCTTCTTCACCGCGGCCTTCTTGCCAGCGGTCTTCTTCGCGGAAGCTTTCTTCGCAGGCGCCTTCGCCTTCCGCGCGACCGATCGTTTCCTCGGCCGCTTGCGCAGCGCTGCGCGTTGGGCAGCGCCGAGCGCCGAGCGTGCCCAGACCGCGAGTTCCTCGGAATCGTCGAACAACCGCGCCGGCAGCTGCCAGTACGAATTCACCGTGACCGTTTTCGACCGCGTCTGGTACTGGAACGGCCCGCAGCCTTCAGCCTCGAATTGCGGGATGGTTTCTTCGTCGGCACGGAAGTAGAGCCCGGCACGCAGCGCGAGCGCGAAATTGGTGCCGTCAGCGGAGATGCCGTAGCCGGAGAACATCCGGCGCAGCGTGACCGGGCCGAAATCGGCGAACAGGTCGCTCAGGAATTCACGGTCCATGTGCCTGCCTCGTGCCCCGGACGCAGCGCAGCGTGGAACGATGCGCTGCAGAGCCGGGGCCCATCGGCCTTTGCGCAACTGAGGGATGGGTCCCGGCTCTGCGATGCGGCGCTACACGCCGCAGCGCGTCCGGGACACAAGAGAATCAGACGGTGGCCGGCTTGAGCTGCACCGATTCGCCGCAACCGCAGGCAGAGACCTGGTTCGGGTTGTTGAACACGAACTGGGCCTGCATCTTGTCGGCCTTGTAATCCATCTCGGTGCCGAGCAGGAACAGCACGGCCTTCGGATCGACTAGGATCTTCACGCCCTTGTCCTCGACCACTTCGTCGGTCGGACGGATCTCGTGGGCGTATTCGACGGTATAGGATTGTCCGGCGCAGCCGCCGTTCTTGATGCCGACGCGCAGGCCGACGATCTCGGAATCGGCGCGCTTGGTCAGCTCGGTGATCCGCTCCGCCGCGGCATCGGTCAATTTCATGACCTGCGGGCGCGGCCGCTTCGGCTTGGCTGGAGTCGGTGAAGCTTGCGTCATGTCACTCATGTGGTCAGTCCCAGCGGCAAATCAATTGCCGTTCTTCTTGAGCCAAAATTTAGTTCCCTAACGCATCACCACATATTGAGGACGAGGCGTGCCTCGTCCGACATCCGGTCCGGCGTCCAGGCCGGATCCCAGACCAGATTGACGTTGACGACGCCGACGCCGGGAACACTGGCCACCGCGTTCTCGACCATCTGCGGCAATTCGCCCGCGGCAGGACAGTTCGGCGTGGTCAGCGTCATCAGGATATCGACGGAGCGATCATCCTTGAGATCGACCTTGTAGATCAGGCCGAGTTCGTAGATGTCGGCCGGGATTTCCGGGTCGAACACCGTCTTCAGCGCCGCGACGATCTCGCCACTCATGCGTTCGGTCTCCTCCGCGGGCAGCGCCGAGGTGGTTTCCATGGAGGCCGTCTTGACTTCGGCTGTATCGGTCATGCGAACAGTTCCCGCGCCTTGATCAGCGCCTGCACCAGATGGTCGACTTCTTCCTTGGTATTATACATCCCGAACGACGCCCGGCAGGTGGCCGTGATGTTGAACCGCTCTAAAAGCGGCATCACGCAATGGGTGCCGGCGCGCACCGCGATGCCCTGGCGGTCGATCACGGTCGCGACGTCGTGGGCATGCGCGCCCTTCATCTCGAAGGAGATCACCGGGCCCTTGTTGCGGGCGGTGCCGATCAGGCGCAGCGAGTTGATCTCGCGCAGGCGCTCTTGCGCATAGGTGAGCAGCTCATGCTCATGCGCGGCGATACGCTCCTTGCCGATCGAATTGACGTAGTCGATCGCGGCACCGAGCCCGATCGCCTCGACGATCGGCGGCGTCCCGGCCTCGAACTTGTGCGGTGGATCGCCATAGGTGACCCAGTCCTTGGCGACCTCGCGGATCATCTCGCCGCCGCCGTTGAACGGCCGCATCGCCACCAGATGCTCGTGCTTGGCGTAGAGCGCGCCGATGCCGGTCGGCCCGTACACCTTGTGGCCGGTGAAGGCATAGAAATCGCAATCGAGGTCCTGGACGTCGACCGGCAGATGCACCGCGCCCTGCGCGCCGTCGACCAGCACCGGAATGCCGCGGGCATGGGCGAGCCGGACCACCTCCTTGACCGGAACCAGCGTGCCGAGCGCGTTCGACATCTGGGTGATCGCGACGATCTTGGTGCGCGGCGTCAGGAGCTTCTCGAACTCCTCGATCAGGAAATTGCCTTCGTCGTCGACCGGCGCCCACTTGATCACGGCGCCATGGCGCTCCCTGAGGAAGTGCCACGGCACGATGTTGGAGTGGTGCTCCATGATCGAGAGGACGATCTCGTCGCCCTCCTTGATGTTCACACCGCCCCAGGACGACGCCACCAGATTGATCGCCTCGGTGACGTTGCGGGTGAAGACGATCTCTTCATTGCGGCGGGCGTTGATGAACTTCGCGACCTTGTCGCGGGCGCCCTCATAGGCTTCCGTCGCGGCATTGGCGAGGTAATGCAGGCCGCGATGCACGTTGGCGTATTCGCTCTTGTACGCCTCCGTCATGCGGTCGAGCACCGCATTCGGCTTCTGCGCCGAGGCCGCGTTGTCGAGATAGACCAGCGGCTTGCCGTAGATCTGCATGGCGAGCGCCGGGAAATCCTGCCGCACCAGGGCGACGTCGTAAGAGCCGTTGGCGACCGCCTTGTGCATGCTCACGCCCTCGCCTGAAGCCAGCGCTGCGCGGTGGCAATTGCGACCTCGCGCAAGGCGTCGCTGGCGATCGTCTCGATCGCCTCGCCGACGAAGGCCTGGATCAGAAGCGCCTGCGCCTCCTTCTCGGGCAGTCCGCGGGCGCGCATGTAGAACAGCAGGTTCTCGTCCAGCGCGCCGGTGGTCGCACCATGACCGCAGGTGACGTCGTCGGCGAAGATCTCGAGCTCGGGCTTGTTGTCGGCTTCCGCGTCGTCGGACAGCAACAGCGCGCGGGTCATCATCTTGGCGTCGGTCTTCTGGGCGTCCGGACGGACGATGATGCGACCCTGGAACACGGAATGGGCGCGGTCGTCGACGACGGCGCGGAAGATCTCGCGGCTGGCGCAATGCGGCACCGCGTGATCCATGAACAGCGTGGTGTCAGCGTGCTGCTTGCCGTTGATCAGATTGACGCCGTTGGTCTCGACGTTGGAGCCCTCACCGGCACAGGTGATCGTCAGCTGGTAGCGGCTGACATGACCGCCCGAAGTCAGGCCGAACGTGTTGAAATGGGCGTGCGCGCCGAGCGTAACCGTCGCGGAGGAAATGTTGAACGCGTCGATGGAGTCCTCGACCAGCCTGATGTGATCGAGCCGCGCATTGTCGCCGATCGCAACGATCAGCCCGTCATGGGTCTGGTAGGCCTTGGCGCCTTCGCCCGCGAGATAGCTCTCCACCAGCGTCACGCCGGTATCGCGGCCGAGCCGGAGCAGCGACCGCGTGAACATCGAAGCCGGCGTCGCGCCTGATGCGACGTGGACGATGTGCAGCGGTTGCGACAGCACGGTGCCATTGGCGACGTCGATGACGACGCCATCGGTCGCCATCGCGCCGTTCAGCGCGATCATCGGATTGGAGTTGTCGGAGGCAAAGGCCTGGGCGGAGAGCCCGCCATCGCTGGCCTCGAGCACTTCGCGCAGCGCGCGGATGCTGAGCCCCTTCTCGATACCGCCGAGATCGGACAGATCAGGCGCGAAGGTGCCATCGACCAGCACCAGGCGGCGCACACCGTCGATCGCCTGCAGCTTGACGGCAGCAGCCGCGCGATCCAGCCCGGCTGCATCCGGCGTCGGTGCGAGCGGCAGCACCTCCCGCATCAGGGCGCGCAGGTCGGTGTATTTCCAGTCCTCGATCCGGCGATGCGGCAGGCCTGATCGTTCATAGGCCTCGAATGCCTGGCGGCGCTGATCGGCGATCATGCCCTTGCCCGGTAGACGATCGCGCACCACGGCGAATGCATCGCCCAGCGCGCGTCCGGTCTCGGTCTTTGCTACAACGTTCATATGAAAACCCGTAACCTGATCAGGCAGCGTCTTCGAACTGCGCGTAACCGGACTCTTCCAGCTCCAGCGCCAGTTCCTTGCCGCCGCTCTTCACCACCCGGCCCTTCGACATCACGTGCACGACATCGGGCACGATATAGTTGAGCAGCCGCTGATAGTGGGTGATCACGACCATCGCGCGCTCCGGCGAGCGCAGCGCGTTGACGCCGTCGGCGGCAATCCGCAACGCGTCGATGTCGAGGCCGGAATCCATTTCGTCGAGGATGCAGACGGCCGGCTCGAACAGCGCCATCTGCAAAATCTCGTTGCGCTTCTTCTCACCGCCGGAGAAGCCGACATTGACGCCGCGCTTCAGCATGTCCTGCGGGATGTTGAGCTGCTTCGCCACCTCGCGGACCTTCTTCAGGAACGCAGGCGACGAGATCTCGTCCTCGCCGCGCGCCTTGCGCTGCGCGTTGAGCGCCGCATGCAGGAAATTCCAGGTGGTGACGCCGGGGATCTCCACCGGATACTGGAACGCCAGGAACACGCCCTTGGCGGCGCGCTCGTTGGGCGCCATCTCCAGCAGGTCCTCGCCCCTGAACAGGATTTGCCCGCCGGTGACTTCATAGCCGGGCTTGCCGGCGATGACGTGGGACAGCGTCGACTTGCCGGAGCCGTTCGGCCCCATGATCGCGTGCACCTCGCCCGGATTCACCGTGAGCGACAGCCCATGGAGGATCTCGCGCTCCTCGACACGAACCTGCAGATCTTTCACTTCCAGCAGAGACATTCTGATTTTTCCTGAGCATCATCCGCAAAGCGCGAGTCGGCCGCGCCTTCAGCGGGATGGATTAGCCAACCGAACCTTCAAGGCTGATCGAGATCAGCTTCTGCGCTTCCACCGCGAATTCCATCGGCAGTTGCTGCAGCACGTCCTTCACGAAGCCGTTGACGACGAGGCCGACGGCTTCTTCCTGCGAGAGCCCGCGCTGGACGCAATAGAACAGCACGTCCTCGGAGATCTTCGACGTCGTCGCTTCATGCTCGAACGTTGCCGAGGAGTTCTTGGCCTCGACATAGGGCACGGTGTGCGCGCCGCATTTGTCGCCGATCAGGAGCGAATCGCAGGCGGTGTAGTTGCGCGCGCCGGTGGCTTTACGATGCGCACTGACGAGGCCGCGATAGGTGTTCTGCGACTTGCCGGCGGCGATGCCCTTGGAGATGATCCGGCTCGACGTGTTCTTGCCGAGGTGGATCATCTTGGTGCCGCTATCGACCTGCTGGAAACCGTTCGAGATCGCGATCGAGTAGAACTCGCCGCTCGAATTGTCGCCGCGCAGGATGCAGCTCGGATATTTCCAGGTGATCGCCGAACCGGTCTCGACCTGGGTCCAGGAGATCTTGGAATTCCGGCCACGGCAGTCGCCACGCTTGGTGACGAAATTGTAGATGCCGCCCTTGCCCTCGGAATTGCCGGGGTACCAGTTCTGCACCGTCGAATACTTGATCTCGGCATCGTCGAGCGTGATGAGCTCGACCACCGCGGCGTGCAACTGGTTCTCATCGCGCTGCGGCGCGGTGCAGCCTTCGAGATAGGAGACGTAGGAGCCCTTGTCGGCGATGATCAGCGTGCGCTCGAACTGGCCGGTGTTGCGCTCGTTGATGCGGAAATAGGTCGACAGCTCCATCGGGCAGCGCACGCCCGGCGGCACGTAGACGAACGAGCCGTCGGAGAACACCGCCGAGTTCAGCGTCGCGAAATAATTGTCCGTGGTCGGCACCACGGTGCCGAGATATTTCTGCACCAGCTCGGGATGCTCGCGGATCGCCTCCGAGATCGGCATGAAGATCACGCCGGCCGCCTTCAGCTCCTTCTGGAAGGTGGTCGCCACCGACACCGAATCGAACACGGCATCGACCGCGATCTTGCGGCTGGGCGACGGCGGGCCGCCGGGCGGCGGCTCGACGCCTTCGAGGATCGCGACTTCCCGCAAGGGAATGCCGAGCTTCTCGTAGGTCTTGAGGATTTCCGGATCGATCTCGTCGATCGAGGACAGCGTCTTCTTCGGCTTCGGCGCCGCGTAGTAGTAGATGTCCTGATAGTCGATCTTCGGATAGTTGACGCGCGCCCAGGTCGGCTCGGTCATGGTCAGCCAGCGGCGATACGCCTCCAGGCGCCATTCCAGCATCCAGGCCGGCTCATTCTTCTTTGCGGAGATGAAGCGGACGGTGTCTTCCGACAGCCCCTTCGGGGCCTTGTCGGACTCGATCAGCGTCTCAAATCCATAACGATACTGGTCGACGTCGATGCGCCGGACGCGCTCGACCGTCTCTTGTACAGCAGGCATTCAATCCTCCGCTCGCGGTTTCAAGGACCGCGGTGGATCTCAAGTTCCGAAGTCTCTTACGATGCTTTGAAGACGAAATCACCCGCTTAGAACTGTTCAAGCTGTGTTTCGTCGCTCTCCCTTAAGTAAGGTATCGGCGAGCTTTCGCCAAGCCTTGAGGGCCAAATCCACGTCTGTCTCCGTGGTAGACCAGCCAAGACTGAGCCGCACCGCTCCCTGGGAGACCTCATAACGGTATCCCATTGCCTCCAGAACGTGCGACGGCTGGACCTTGCCCGACGAGCAGGCAGAGCCGGAGGACACCGCTACGCCCTCCAGGTCGAACCCGATCACCGCCGTCTCGGCCTTCATCCCTGGCGCTGTGAAGAGAACGGTATTCGGCAACCGCTTCACGTCGTCGGAGAAGACCAGCAAGCCCGGCGTCTGCCGCAGACCGTGCTCGAGTCGGTCGCGCAGCCCTCTGACGCGGGCGGCGTCGGCCTTCAGCGCCGCCATCGCGGCCTTTGTCGCCGCACCAAAGCCTGCGATCCCCGCGACGTTCTCGGTCCCTGCCCGCCGCCCGAGCTCCTGTCCGCCGCCGCGCAGAAACGCCTCCAGCCCTTCGACATCAGCGGCGAGCACCAGCGCGCCGGTGCCCTTCGGTCCGCCGATCTTGTGCGCCGACAGCGTCATGAGTTCGGCCTGCGTCGAGGCCAGATCGAACGGGATCTTGCCGAACGCCTGGATCGCGTCGACATGCAACAGCCCGCCGGCCGCATGGACGAGCCCGGCGGCGTCAGCGACCGGCTGGATAGCACCCGTCTCGTTGTTCGCCAGCATCACCGAGACCAGCGCAGGCGGCCCCTCCACCAGCAGCGCGCGCAGATGATCGAGATCAATCACCCCGGCGCGCGTGACATTGATTGCCGAGATCGCATCCGCTGAAAACCGTCCGCCCGCGAGCACGGACGCATGCTCGATCGCCGACACCAACAGGCGCCGCACCGGCGCGCTCGCAGCGCGGCGCAATCCCGGCGTTAGCGCCAGCGCATTGGCCTCGGTCCCGCCGGAGAGAAAGACGACGTCCTGCGCGCGGCCGCCAACCGCCTTCGCCACCGCGTCGCGGGCATCCTCGACCAGCCGTCGCGCCCGCCTGCCCTCGCTGTGCACCGAGGACGGGTTGCCGCTCAATTCCCACGCCGCAGCCATCGCCGCTTTCGCTTCGGCGCGAAGCGGCGTGGTGGCGTTCCAGTCGAGATAGACGCGCTCGGCCATGCAATCTGTCCGCCGCAACCACCATGGTTGCGGCCATCCACTGCGACATAACGACAGTCGGACACCGAGACCAGATCGGAGTCACCGGCAGGCGAGATTTTTCACGCTCGCTCGGAGCCTCGTCTTGTTGCCAAGCAAGACAGTCACAGCTCCCTGCGCGCGCATCACACAGCGCATATTCGCCCCCGCCAAGCTGCACAATTTCCTTGATTTTTGCCCCTTGCGTCATGCTAGAAGGCCTTCCAGCGTGCCGCCCGGCGGTGCCTGCGCCGCTTTCATCATGAGCCGCTTTGTTCGCGCACCGTCGCTGAAGATGGCTCCAACCGATTGATTGATCGACGTCAATCGAGGGAACGCAATGCCTGAAGTCATTTTCACCGGCCCTGCCGGCCGTCTCGAGGGCCGCTATCATCCGGCCAAGCAAAAGAACGCGCCGATTGCGATGATCCTGCATCCGCATCCGCAGTTCCACGGCACGATGAACCACCAGATCGTCTATCAGTGCTACTACGCGTTCGCGCATCGCGGCTTCTCGGTGCTGCGCTTCAACTTCCGTGGCGTCGGCCGCAGCCAGGGCTCGTTCGATCACGGCACCGGCGAATTGTCTGACGCGGCGAGCGCGCTCGACTGGGCGCAGGCGATCAATCCGGAAGCGCGCGCCTGCTGGGTTGCCGGCTTCTCGTTCGGCGCATGGATCGGCATGCAGCTTCTGATGCGCCGGCCTGAGGTCGAGGGATTCATCTCGATCGCACCGCCCGCCAATCTCTACGACTTCTCGTTCCTCGCGCCCTGCCCGTCGTCGGGCCTGATCGTGCACGGCGACAAGGATGCCGTGGTTCCGCCCAAGGACGTCAACACGCTGGTCGAGAAGCTGAAGACGCAGAAGGGCATCGTGATCGACCAGCAGGTCATCCCCGGCGCCAACCACTTCTTCGACGGCAAGCTCGAGCCGTTGATGGAGACGGTGACCGGCTATCTCGACATGCGGCTCGCCAACGTGCGCTAGACGCCAACTTGTAGCCCGGATGGAGCGCAGCGAAATCCGGGACCAGTGACGCCGCGGTGAGAGCTGACCCGGATTGCGCTTCGCTCCATCCGGGCTACGAATTCACTCCGGCGCGAACTTCAACGCGGCGATACCGATCAGCACGAACGCGATCCCCGCAACCTTCATCGGGTTCAAGGCTTCGTTGAACAACAGCACGCCCATGGTCAGCGTGCCGACCGCGCCGATGCCAGTCCACACCGTGTAGGCGACGCCGACGCCGAGCACCTGCAGCGCGCGCCCGAGCAGGAACACGAAGGCGGCGAGCAGCAGCAGCGAGACCAGCGTCCAGCCGAGCCGCGTGTAACCTTCAGCATATTTCATCGAGATCGCCCAGCCGACATCCAGCATTCCGGCGACGACGAGCGCGATCCAGGCAAGTGAGTGCGACATGGCTTACGCGGCAAGCTTCAGCATGTGCGCGCGGTGGTTAACCAGGAATGCGTGCAACAACGCGGGATAGTCGGCTGACACGGCGCTGCGTACGCTTGGCCGCTGCGCCAGCGCGCGGCGCCAGGCGCGCAGTTTTGGCGTATGCGTGAACACCGAGAGATCGGTCAGCTGGTCGAACAGATCGAAGTAGCGGAACACCGGCGCGAACACAGCATCCACCAGGCTGAAATTTGGGCCTGAGAAGAACGGCCCCGCACCCAGCGCCGCCTCTACCCGCGCGAATTTTGCGGCGACCGCCTGCCGCTTGCCCTCGAAGGCCGCGGCATCAGTTGCGGTCTCGAGCCCCCAGAGATCGCCGAGAATGGCCGAGCCGAACTCCATCCAGGCACGGTGCTCGGCGCGCACCAGCGCCTCCTGCGGATGCAGCTTGGCGCCTCCTTGCGTCTCCTCGATGTACTCGCAGATCACGTTGCTCTCGAACAGCGCGACCTCGGTGCCGTCGTCACGGGTCACGACCAGCACCGGCACCTTGCCGAGCGGCGAGATCTTCAGGAACCAGTCCGGCTTGTTGCCGAGATCGATGTCGATCCGCTCGAACGGCACGCCCTTCTCATGCAGCGCGATGACAGCGCGTTGCACATAAGGGCAGAGCTTGTGGCTGATCAGCTTCAGGGCGGCCATGACGAACCTCGCGTTCAATGCAACTGCATCGAATTAAATGCAGCGGCATAGAACTGTCAAGGTAGATGCATTTGCATCTAAATCACGGTCGCGCGATGATGCCCCCGGTCATCGGGATCGGCACCCCCGTGGTGGCGGGATAGCTCAAGGGCAGGCCCTTCAGGCCGCGCGCGGCGAGGAAGCCGAAGGCCTGCGCCTCGATCGCGTCCGCCGCCCAGCCCAGCGCCTCGGCGGGTTCCACGATCGCCGGCGCCAGCCGTTCGCGCAGCATCCGCATCATCGTGAGGTTGGAGGCGCCGCCGCCGGAGACGATCCAGCTCTTCGGCACCTTCGGCAACAGCGGCACGACGCGGGCGATCGCAGCCGCGGTGAAGGCGGTCAGGGTCGCAGCGCCATCGGCCGGCGCCACGGCGCCGAGCTTCAGGCTGGCAAAGTCGTTGCGGTCGAGCGATTTCGGCGGCGGCAGCGTAAAGAACGGCAGCCTCAAGGCCTGTGCTATCCAGGCCTCATCGACCCTGCCCAGCGCGGCGAACTTCCCGGCGGTGTCGAACGGCTGATGCATCTGGCGGAACATGAAGTCGTCGAGCAGCGCGTTGCCCGGCCCGGTGTCGCAGGCGATCAGCGTGTCGGTGCCGTCGATATAGGTGATGTTGGAGACGCCGCCGATATTGACCACGACGATCGGCCCCTCGCGGTTCAGCGATTGCGCCAGCGCGCGGTGGTAGACCGGCACGAACGGCGCGCCCTGCCCGCCGGCCTCGACGTCGGCGGCGCGAAAATCGTGCATCACCGGGATGTGGATCGCCTTGGCGAGCGCTAGGGCATCGCCGATCTGCACCGTCAGCTTCCGCTCCGGGCGATGCAGCACGGTCTGGCCATGGAACCCGACGATGTCGATGTCCTGGGCGGAGATCCGGGTCTGCGCCGTGAAGCTGGCGACCGCCTCGGCATGGGCTGTGGTGACCGCCTGCTCGGCCTGCCGCAGGATTCCCGGCCGGGCATCGCGCCGCGACAGATGCACCGCCTCGGTCAGCGCCTGGCGCAGCAGGCTGCGCTCGCCGTCGGTATAGGGGCGATAGCCTGTGGGTCCGAAGGCCTTGATCTGGCGGCCGTCGGTCTCGATCAACGCGACGTCGACCCCGTCGAGCGAGGTGCCGCTCATCAGACCGAGTGCCGTTAACATCATCGTGGAAGCGCCCCAACCGGGAACCCCCGGCTTGTCTCAAACAAGTACATCCTATAATGCCACTGCGCGGCCGCCTGCGAGGCCTCAGCGTCAAGGTTCCGCAAATAGATGCAAAAACCGTAAAACAAGAATGATCTGGCTCGCCGACAAATGACTGCATTTAAATCGGATTTCCTGAATACTCTACAGGAACGCGGCTTCGTCCACCAGTGCTCCGATTTCGAGGGCCTCGACGCGCTTGCCGCGAAGGGCGAGGCGACCGCCTATGTCGGCTACGACTGCACCGCGCCGTCGCTGCACATCGGCAACTTCCTCACCATGATGATGCTGTACTGGCTGCAGCAGAGCGGCAACAAGCCGATCACGCTGATGGGCGGCGGCACCACGATGGTCGGCGACCCCTCCGGCAAGGACGAGACGCGCGCGATGCGCACGGTCACGGAGATTGAAGCGAACAAGGCGAGCATCCGCGGCGTGTTCGCCAAGGTGCTGCGCTATGGCGACGGGCATTCCGACGCCATCATGCTCGACAACGCCGAGTGGCTGACAAAATTGAACTGGATCGAGATGCTGCGCGACATCGGCCGGCACTTCTCGGTCAACCGCATGCTGACGATGGACTCGGTGCGGCTCCGGCTCGAGCGCGAGCAGGAGATGAGCTTCATCGAATTCAACTACATGGTCTGCCAGGCCTACGACTTCGTCGAGCTGTCGCGCCGCGCCGGCTGCCGGTTGCAGATGGGCGGCTCCGACCAGTGGGGCAACATCGTCAACGGCGTCGATCTCGGCCGCCGCATGGGCTCGCCGCAGCTGTTCGCGCTGACCACGCCGCTGCTCACCACCGCCTCCGGCGACAAGATGGGCAAGACCGCCAAGGGCGCGGTGTGGCTCAATGCCGACCAGTTCTCGCCGTACGACTTCTGGCAGTACTGGCGCAATGTCGAGGACGCCGACGTCACAAAATTCCTCAAGCTGTTCACGATCCTGCCGATGAGCGAGATCAACAAGCTTGCAGCGCTCGGCGGCAGCGAAATCAACGAGGCCAAGAAGGTGCTGGCGACCGAAGCCACCGCCCTGCTCCACGGCCGCGCCGCGGCCGCTGAGGCTGCCGAGACCGCACGCCGCACCTTCGAGGAAGGCGCGCTGGCCGAGACCTTGCCGACGGTGGAAATTCCGCGTGGCGAACTCGAAGCCGGCCTCGGCGTGCTCGCCGCCTTCGTCAAGGCCGAGCTCGTCGGCTCCAACGGCGAAGCGCGCCGGCAGATCAAGGGCGGCGGACTGCGCATCAACGATGCCGCCGTCACCGACGAGAAGATGCTGCTGACGTCAGCCAATCTCACGCCGGAAGGCGTCGTCAAGCTGTCGCTCGGCAAGAAGCGGCACGTGCTGCTGAAGCCTGCATAGGCATATTCGCATTTGTCGGTTGCGGGGCGTGCCGAAAGCGCGCTCCCTCCTTTGCGATGGACCAGAACACGCCCCTCGACGACAGGTTCGCGAAGCCGAAATCCGCGCGCGTCGCACTGAACGTGCTGGCGCTCTGCTTCGTGCTGTCGGTGCTCGGGCGCGGCCTCAGCGACAGTTTTACGGTGTTCCTGAAACCGATCTCGGAAAATTTCGGCTGGGACCGCGCCTCGGTGGTGTCGGTCTATTCGCTGGCCTGGCTCGCCAGCGGCCTCGCCGCGCCGCTGGTCGGACGCCTGTTCGACCGCTCGGGCCCGCGCGTGGTCTATGCGCTCGGCCTGTCGCTGCTCGGCTGCGCCTTCCTGGTCGCGTCGCGCGCTCAGCAACTCTGGCAATTCCAGCTCAGCGTCGGCCTCTGCGTCGGTTTCGGCACTGCGCTGATCGGCAATGTCTCGAACTCGATCCTGCTCGGCCGCTGGTTCGGGCCGCGGCTGCCGACCGCGATGGCCGTGATGTATTCGGCCATGGGCGCCGGCTTGCTGGTGTTGCTGCCGCTATCGCAGGTTCTGATCGACCGGATCGGCTGGCGCGACGCCTATCAGGCGTTCGGCGTCGGTGCGCTCTGCCTCCTTGTGCCGCTGGTGTTGCTGCCGTGGCGTCTGCTCGCAGGCGGCTCGCCGCACATCGTCAGGAAAGCAGAGACCAGTCTGGCCGACGAAGGCTGGACGCTGCTCGGCGCGATGCGCCACCACGCCTTCTGGGCGCTGTTCTCCACCTTCTTCTTCACGGCGGTCGCGATGTACGCGCTCACCGCGCAGATCGTCGCCTATTTGATCGATGTCGGCTTCCCGCCGCTGCAGGCGGCGACCGCCTGGGGATTCTCCGGCGTCGCGCTGTTCGTCGGCATGCTCGGCGTCTCCACGCTCGACGGCATCATCGGCCGCCGCCCGTCGGTGCTGTTCAGCTACGGCGTCTCGATCCTCGGCATCATCCTGCTCTGGCTGCTGCAGTGGTATCCGAACTACTGGCTGCTGACCGGCTTCATCATCTGCTTCGGCAGCATGATCGGCTCACGCGGCCCGCTGATCACTGCGACCGCGCTGAAAATCTTCCGCGGCGAGCGCGTCGGCACCATCTACGGCACTATCATGATCGGCAGCGGTCTGGGCTCCGGCCTCGGCTCATGGGGTGGCGGCCTCATCCATGACTGGACCCACAGCTACAATCCGCTGATCGCCTTCGCGCTGGTCAATGTGGTGCTCGGCCTGATCCCGTTCCTGGTGGTGCCGGCGCTGCGGCGCTAGCGCTGCTTCCGTTCCGATTGAATCGGATCGGGGCTCTCGATTTCTTGTCTTGGCGCATTCTCTTCTCGCGAACTGGTCCGCGTCGCTCGACGCGGACAGTCATGACATCATCATTCCGGTTTCACATCGCCGTCGTGTTCGCGGCGGTATTCAAGGACGCCAATTTCTCCAGGGAGGGCTCAATCATGAATAGATTCGGAAAGTTCGCGATTGCAGTATTGCTCGGCTCGACCGCGCTCAGCGCGGCCGCACGCGCCGACGATGACGACCATCGCGCTATCGAGCACGTGCTTCTGATCAGCGTCGACGGCATGCACGAGGTCGACCTGCAGCGGTACGTCAAGGGTCACCCGACATCGGCCTTCGCCAAGCTGCTGAGGCACGGTGTGCATTACACCAATGCGCACACCTCCCGCCCGTCAGACTCCTTTCCGGGGCTGCTGGCGTTCATGACCGGCGCCTCGCCGAAGACGCACGGCGTCTTCTACGACGACACCTACGACCAGACCCTGTATCCGCCCGGAAGCAATTGCCAGGGCAAGCCCGGTACCGAAGCCACATACTTCGAAGCGCTCGATTACGATCTGAACAAGCTCGACGGCGGTGGTCCGGCGAATTCCGACCACATCAATCCGGCGAACCTGCCGCTGCGCAAGATCGGCAGCGCCTGCCAGCCGGTCTATCCGCACGCGTACCTGAAGAACGACACCACGACGATCATGGAAGTCATCCACGAGGCCAGCCTGCGCACGGCCTGGTCGGACAAGCACCCGGCCTATGAGATTATCAGCGGCCCCTCCGGCAAGGGCCTCGATGAGCTCTATGCGCCCGAGATCAATTCGACGACCGTGCTTGCCACCGCACCTCAGTTGATCCCGACGCCTCAGGCCAGTGACGATTGGACCGTGAACCCGGTCTACACCCGCTACTATGACAATCTGAAGGTCACCGCCGTCCTGAACTGGATCAAGGGCCTCGACCACACCGGGACCAAGACGGTTGGCGTGCCGGCGATCCTGGGCATGAACTTCCAGGCCGTCAGCGTCGGACAGAAGGTCACGGCCGACGGCTACACCGACGCAAAGGGCACACCGAGCGCGCAGCTCGAATTGTCGCTCGACTTCGTCGACAGCTCGCTTGGCCAGATGCTTGATCAGCTCGACAAGCAGCATCTCACGAAGAATACTTTGGTTGTCGTCGGTGCGAAGCATGGCCAGTCGCCGATCGACGTGGGCCAGCTTCACATGCTGAAGGGCAGCACCAATCCGAGGCTGCCGATGGGCCATGCCGACGTCGTCGACCCGGTCGACCTCCTGACCGCCGGCGGTGTGAAGGTGGCACAGGAGACTGCCGACGACGTCTCGCTGATCTGGCTGGCCGATCGGACCCAAACCGCGAAGGCCGTCGGCATCCTCGAGAACGACAAGGTCCTCCTGAACCAGGCCCGGATCGAGAAGATCTATGCCGGCGACGAACTGGAGGACAAATTCGGTAACCCGGCGCAGGGCCGCACGCCCGACATCATCATCCAGCCGCTCCATGGCACGATCTACAGCGGCAGTTCGAAGAAGGTCTCCGAGCATGGCGGCTTCACCGATGACGATACCCACGTCCTGCTGGTCGTCGCCAACCCCGGCTTCGAAGGCGCTGAGGTTGATGAGAAGGTCGAGAACAAGCAGGTCGCACCGACGATCCTGCGCGCACTCCACCTCAACCCCAACAAGCTGACCGGCGCCCGCGCGGAGCACACCGCCGCCCTGCCCGGTTTCGACCGCTGAATCAGACGTCTGCGGAAAACTTGAAATCAACGGCGCCCGATCCATTCGGGCGTCGTTTTCTTATGCCGTTCTGTGAACTCGCCTTTGCGCAAGCCAGACCGTACGGCCGCCTGCGCTTGTCCAATCTTCGATAGCATGGGCAATGACATCAAAGCCGATGCCGTCCAGCAACGCCCTGTACTCGTCCGGCCCCAGGCTCGCGTGATAGAGCGGGTCGCCGCGATACCGGCCGACACTTTCGCCATGGTGCGGCCCGCTGTTGAACATCAGCACAGCGGATGGGCCGGCGTGCCGGGCGAACACGTCGAACATCCCGCGCTGGTCCTCCGGCGTAAGGTGGAAAAAGCTGTCCCAGGCGAGCACGCCATCGAATTGACGGGCAAGCTGCAGCGACCGCATATCCCCGACGACGAATTCATGCTCGGGGAGTCGTTCACGGCACAGCGAAATGAAAGTCCGCGACGCGTCGACGCCGGTGACGCGAAGCCCGCGCTCGGCCATGTGCCGGGCGACCGGGACACCCGATCCGCAACCGAGATCGAGCACATCAGCCGCGGCAGGCAGCGCCTTGATGAAGCGATCATGCCACGGCTTGTCGTTCCAGTCGGCCGCGCGCCGGTCGGCATCCCACGCGGTCGCGTGGCGCTCGTAATGATCGATGATCTGGCTGGCCTTGTCCTGCAAGTCTGATCCAGCTTGGCCGGCTGCAACGGATCATGCCCTAATTGTTCGTCGGCGGCAGATCGGTCGGATTGTATTGATTGAAGTCGAAGATCTTCCGCGTCAGCCCGGGCGCGAGGGCCGAGATCGGGTTGACGCGCAGCACCGGCTGGTTCGGCGTTCCCACCACTTCATAGGTGACGCCGATCAGGCCCTCATTGCTGCCGGCGCCGAGGAATATCCCGAAGAACGGGATCTGCCCGAACATGTTGTTCAGCCCGTACATCGGAATGAAGGTGCCGTTCATCCGCACCTGATTGCCGACATAGTCGATGCTGCCCTTGATGGTGGCGCCGATGCTCGGTCCCTTGACCACGCCGTCGCGGATCGAAAGCTGCCCGCTCTGGCGCGTAAACTCGGCGCGCAGCGCGTCGAACCCGATGCCGTTCTGGGTGCTGATCGGCCCGCCGGCGACCGCGCGGTCGAGCTGGGATTCACCCTTCACCGAGAAGTCGCGAATGGTGATCAGGCCGTCCTTGGGACCTTGATCCGGTGTCGGCGGCTCCAACGCCAGCATCAGCTGACCGCCGACCACCTTGGAATAGGTATCGATGAAGCGCAGCAGCGCGCCGGCGTCGGCGGTTTGCAGATAGATCACTTCCCGTGCCTGCTGGCGCCGCAAGTCGACGCTGACGGGGGTGGCTTGGCCGCCGACCTTGCCGGCCAGCGTGAACGCCTTGAAGAACCCGTTGCGGCGCGAGATCTTGGCGTCGACGCCGCGCATCGCCTCGCCGTTGAAGCCGGCCACCGCGCCGAGTTTCAGATCGGCATCGAAATCGGTGGTCTTGGCCTTGCTCTTGGGATCGCTGTCGCGGCCGGAGATCGCCGATTTCAGGAAGCCGCGGCCGTCGAACACGTCGCCGCGGATCGTCACCTTGATCACGCCGTCGGGACCGCGATCGGCCCGCAACGATGTCTTGTCGCCTTCCGACGGCGCGTAGGTCGGGAAGTTCGCATTCATCAGGTCGCCGTTCTGGTCGACCTCGAGCGCGCCCTTGATCGACACGCCGCTGCCTTCGATCGAGATGTCCTCGAACCGGGTCGATTGTCCCTTCGGCACCACGTTGAAGGTCGCCTTGCCGGCCCTGCCCTGCGCCTTGACCCAACCCGGCAGGATGTTGTCGAGCTTGAGCTGGGTGAGGTCGGCCTCGACGCCCATCTTGGTGGTCGGATTGTCGCCGCTGCCGATCTTGCCGCTCAGCTTGATCGGGATTGCGCCCGAGACCGCCGGCCCGAGATCGAGCCCGAGGCGTGCGCGGCTCGCGTCATCCAGCGTCGCCTGCAGCTTGACGTCGGCATCGCCGTCGGCCGGCTTGCGGTAGTCGAGCGACGCCGCCTGTCCGTTGATCTTGACGTCGCCCTTGACCTGGAAGCCGGCGTTGCTGGCGATCACCTTCAGCGTATTGGCCTCGAGCTTCTGGTTCATCACCAGCTTGTCGACGGCAACACCGGCAATGTCGGCGGTGACGGAATATTGCGTATCGGCCTTGGTCAGCTCGCCCTTCACAGGCATGCCGAGATTGATCGTGGCCGTGACGTTGCCCTTGCTGGCGTTGGGATCGATCGGCGGACCGGAGAGATCGCTGAGCCGGTCGGATGCCAAGATTTCGGCGGCGGCCGGCACCGGGCAGTCGACCCGGAACTTGACCTTCGACGGCGACGGCTTGGGCGCCATGTCCGGCACCTCGAAGGTAAAGTCCGACAACGTGATCTTGCGGCCCGCCGGCGTGTCGGCGATGCCCTGGTTGATGGTCACGGTCGCGGTGCGGCCGGTTACCCTCGCCTTCAGGTCCGCATCATGCACCGCAGGCATCTTGTCCACGGGACGCACCGTGACTCCAGAGGCGACGATGTTGACCGAGAGGCCGTCATCCGGAATCGGCGGTCCCTTGCGGGACAGATTGTGCACCGGCGAGTTGACCCCGACATCGATGCGCTGGAGCGTGCCGCGGTCGATCCGCTCGAGCACCCATTCGCGCAACTCGGGCACGATGATGACCGGCCACATCCGCTTCAGGGCGGAGGCCGACATCGGCGTGCCGGCAAAACCGAGCTGCAACCGCGGCTCGCCGGAATAATCGATGCTGCCGGTGCCGGCGACGCCGATCTCGCCATTGGAGATGTCGGCTTGGGTCAGCAGCACGCGCTTCTTGTCGGTGTCGAACCGGAAGCCGATGTTGATGCGATTGAAGATCAGCGGCGGCTCATTCTTGTCGGCGTCGGCCAGCACGATGGTGCCGCCCGACAGACCGGCCTGCCAGTCCGTGACATTGTCGTTCGGTGGTTCGAGATGGCCGAGCAGCGTGATGCGATTGGCGCCTGAGACGATCTTGATCGGCGCCAGCAGCACGCGCCGCCCTGAATCCCATTCGACGCTCATCTCGGCCGAATCGACCGGCATCGGGTAGTCGGGCGTATCGGTATCGATGATGTTGCCGGCTCCGACATTGACCTTGCCGCGGAAATAGGTCGGCAGGCCGTCGCGGCCGAGCTCGCCTTTCAATTCGCCCGATAACGGCAGGTCGGCGGTATAGGTCAGGTCCTTGGTCCTGAGCGCGAGCAGGATGTTGCTGGTGGAGACCTTGTCGGCCTTGATGTCGACCGAGCGCACGCCGTTGGTCTGCGGCCCGATCACCATGCGCACCGACCAGGGCTTTGCGCCCTCCTCGCCGAAACTGAGCGCAACGCCGCCGCCGCTCGGGCGCCGCAGGCTCAGGCTGATATTCTCAAAACTCCATTTGTTGCCGCGCTGCTGGTCGTCGACGACGAGATTGCCGTTCTTCAGGCCGATCTCGTTGAGGTTCTGGCCGTCGAGGCCGGTCAGGCTGAGACTGTCGAGCCAGTCGAGACCGGCGAGCAGTCCGCTCTGGGCCGATTCCGGCGTGGCCGCCGAGGGCTCGGAGGCAACCGGCGGCGACGGCACCGCGGGCGATGGTGCGGCGGGTACCGGACGCGGGAATGTCGGCGGCATGCCCGCCTCCCTCTTGGAAGCAACGCCGGTGGCAAGCGGCTTGGCGGTATCGCCGGTGGATACCGTCACATAGCCATCGGGCGTAATGCGGACCGACAGCTCCGCATCGACCAGGTTGAGGCTCTCCGCCCGCAACTGCCCCATCAGCAGCGCCGTGCCCGACAAGCGCACCTCGGCCTTCGGCGCACTCGCCACGATCGCATGGTCGCGGTCGCGCACGATGATGTCGCGGATGCGCACCGCGATCCTGACGCGGCCGGCGCGCTCGATCTGGGTTCCGCCGACCTCGACGGTGTTGCCGTGGCCGATATTTTCCTCGATCGCCGCGGCAAGCCACGGCGTCGCCATGTCGAGATTGATTGGACCGGCACCGAGCCGCCACCACAACGCGGCGAAGCAGGTCGCGAAGATCACGACGAGCACCGCGAGGACCAGACCGATGCGACGAATCCAGCGCTCGCCGTTCAGCCAGCGCTGCATGCCGGAGCAGAAGTCGGAGAAGCGATGCAGGTTGCCGTTGGAACGCGACAGCAATTGCCGCGCACGGTGGCCCGCCGCCTCATCCTGCTCGTCCCACGCGGCGGCGTCTTCCCATTGCGAGAAGTCAGCCCCGGCGCGCGGATTTGGACCCTGCGGCGACGTGTTCCTTGCCATTGCCTCTCTGTGCTGACGGCGAAGCTGATCGCCGCCATCAGGACGCCCGTCGATTCGTATCGAGCGCTCCTGTGCCGGCATCGCCGCCTATCCTCGCCTAATCATGTTACTCGCCGATGGCCCCAAGAACGGACCAAAAAGAACGGACCAAACAACCCAAACAAAAGCCAATTCAGCAAGCGGACGGGTACGCGTCGAATTCCTTGTCACCATACTCCGTGGCCATCAAACTTGCCCAGCGGCCGACGCGAATCCGGCCGCCCCGAATGAGACCCGCAATACCTCAATGGTTGAGCCTCGGAAAGCGACGAAAGGAAGGCGTATGTCCAAGAAAACGCGCAAGAAATCCTCCAACACAACCGGAAAGCGGGTCGCAACAAAGGTTGCGCGCGCCGCAAGCGCAAGCACTGGGAAGTCCGCGACCAAAACCCGCACAACAGCTGCGAAAAAGGCAGCCGCCAAAACAACCAAGACCAAGACCGCGGCGGGTGTTCGAAGCAAAGCCTCGCACAAGGCTGCATCGAAACCGTTAAAGCGTGAGCCGGCCGCGTCAGTGACCAAGCCGTCCGCCGTCACACTCGCCGAAGGCGCCGCGGCGCCGGCCTTCAGCCTGCCGCGCGACGGCGGCGACACCGTTTCGCTTAAGGATTTCGCCGGCAAGAAGCTGGTGCTGTTCTTCTACCCCCGCGCCGACACCCCTGGCTGCACCCGGGAGGCGATCGACTTCACCCGGCTCAAGAGCGAGTTCACCGCCAGCGGGACCGAGGTGGTCGGCATATCCGCCGATACGGTTAAGGCGCAGGAGTCATTTCGAAACAAACACCAGCTGTCCGTGCCGCTCGTCTCCGACCCGGCCCATCAGTTGCTGGAGGCGTATGGCGCCTGGGGTGAAAAATCCATGTATGGCAGGACCTTCATGGGAATTATTCGCACCACGGTTCTGGTCGATTCCGGTGGAAAAGTCGCCCGGATCTGGCGCCATGTGAAGGTCGACGGCCATGCCGAAGCGGTACTGGAGGCCGCCCGAGCGCTCTGATCGGAGGGGTTCCGTTTCCTGAAAATTAACCATGGCGGGCTCAAATCGGCCCCGCAAATTAGCCGTACGGAGCTTGGTCCGACCGGCCGCGGGAGTACCGATGTCGAGCCGGTCCGGTCATCACCAGGAATACCAGAAACACCATCATCCGCAGGACCATGGCCGGACGCCCGCACGCCGTCCGGCAGCGCAGTACGCCGCTCCGGCCGCAGCGGTGGCGGCCTCCGGCGAAGGCTACACCATTGTCCATGCCGGCAAGCAGGTCCGGTTCGGGCCGGTCGTGTTCTGGATCGCGGTCGGCACCGTGGTCCTGCTCGGCATGTGGTCGGCCGCGACCGCGACCTATTTCGCATTCCGTGACGACGTCCTGACCCGGCTGATCGCGCGCCAGGCCGAGATGCAATACGCCTATGAGGACCGCATCTCCGAGCTGCGCGCCAAGGTCGATCGCACCACCAGTCGCCAGCTGCTCGACCAGGAGCAGTTCGACCAGAAGCTCGACCAGATCATGAAGCGGCAGTCGACGCTGGAATCGCGCGCCACCGCGCTCGGCGCGATGCCCGATGCCACCTCTACCGGATCGATAAAGCCGCAGGGCCGCGCCGAGCAGGCGCCCTCCTCCGGCACGCCAAAACCCTCGCCGATCAGCGACACTGTGATCTTCGTGGCGCCGCCGGATCGCGAGGCGCGGCTGGAATCGCGCGCGCCGCTGATCGCCAAGGCGCAGCCGAACCAGTTCGCCAAGGCGCAGGGCGTCGACAACGTCCTGGTCCGTCTGCAGACCTCGCTTGACCAGGTCGAGCGGCGCCAGGTCGCCGCGCTGTCTTCGGTCGAGGACGGCATCGAATCGCGGGTGCGCCGGATGCGCGGCGTGATCTCCGACCTCGGCCTCAACATGGCGCAGCTCGAAGCGGCGACGCCGCGCTCGGGCATGGGCGGGCCCTTTGTCCCTGTGAAACTCTCTGCCGACGCCGGCGCATTTGAGCGCCAGCTCTATCGCATCAACATCAACCGCGCCCAGATGCAGCGGCTGAACCAGACGTTGGCGCTGGTGCCCTATCGCAAGCCGGTCGTTGGCGAAGTCGAGTTCACCAGCGGCTTCGGCGTGCGCTCTGATCCCTTCCTCGGCCGGCCGGCGATGCACACCGGCCTCGACTTCCGCGCCGCCCAGGGCGATCCGGTGCGCGTCACCGCCAACGGCAAGGTGGTGTCGGCGGGCTGGGCCGGCGGTTATGGCCGCATGGTCGAGGTCGATCACGGCAACGGCCTGTCGACCCGCTACGGCCATCTCTCCGAGATCGGCGTCAAGGTCGGTGACACCGTCAAGATCGGCCAGGTGATCGGCGCCGTTGGCTCGACCGGCCGCTCCACCGGTCCGCATCTGCACTATGAAACCCGCATCGACGGCGAAGCGGTCGATCCGCAGAAATTCCTCCGCGCCGGCGTCCGGCTCAGCGCGGGCTAGCTCCGCCGCTCGACAATGATCTGAACGTCGGCGCAAGCGGCCCCGCTTGCGCCGATCTCGTTTGTGGCGTCAGCGCCGGCCGCCGCCCATGCCGCCCGGCGGTCCGCCGCCGCCGAACCCGCCGCCCGGCCCGCCGCCGCCGAAAGGTCCACCACCGCCTCCGAAGGGTCCGCCGCCGGGTGCCCCAAAGCCACCGCCGGGCTCTGGACCGGTTGATCCACCCGTGGCCGGATTGGGCGCGGGACCGCCGCCACCCGGCGGCAGTCCACCGGACGGACCAGAGGGAGTACCGCCAGGACCACCACCCGGCCCGCCGGGACCATGTCCTGATCCGGGTCCGCCGCCACCGGATCCACGTCCGGGCGTGCCGGGGCTCCGCACCGAGGAGCCCGGGAACTTGCCGACCGACTGCACCGATTCGACGCGCAGCTCGCGCGTGCCCGACAGCTGCGCGTTGACGACCACGCGCGTATCGGCCGCCGGCGAGAAGCGCGAATAATCGCGCGCGACGAAGCCGGAGCCGAGTTGCAGATCGTTGCCAACCCGCCGCACATAGGCCTCGATCAGGAGCCGGTTGGCGCCGGTGAGATCGGAGAAGTCGTCGGCGCGGCTGCGCGCAACCTGCATCACGCCCTGCGCGACCTGGCCCTCGGCATAGACGCGCTGGCCGGCGAGCGCGGCGTTGACGCCGGTCAGCTTGAGATCGCCGATCCGCAAGGTCCCGGAGCGGTCGCGCTCCAGTGGCCCGGTGACATGCGTCGCGGCGGCGCTGTGCTGCTGCACCAGGCTCGCGACGACGACGCCGTCGGTGCGGCGCAGCCCGAACACGGCGACATGCGCGCCCGGCTTCAGCCAGCTCTCGCGGCCGTTCCAGGCGACCTTCTGGCCGAGCACCGTCAGCTCGCCCGGTTTCATTTGCTCGACCGGCCCGGTCACTTCGCTCGTCACATCGATGCGTTTGGTGGACAGCGTGCCGCCAGCATCGCGCTGCGCCACCACGCGCGCGAGCTGTCCGATCCGCAGCGCCTTCGCGCTCGCCGCCTCGCCGTCGATCCGCACGGGCACATCGGCCGCGTAGCCGACCCGCTCGCCGTTGACATAGATTGAGCCGAAACGCTGGATCACGCCGACGATGCCGGTGCCGCCGATGCCCTGATCCGAGCCGGTGATCCCGGTGCCGCCGATGCCCTGGTCGCTGCCGCGCTTCTTGCCCTGCGCGCCCGCGAGCGACGTTCCGGCGAGCCAGAACGCTGCTAGCAGCGCGCGGCGCGAGATGACGGGCGGGCGCTTCATGACGCGCCGCCTTCGTCCGCATCGTCATCGACCGGGCCGTCCGGGCCTTCGCGATAGATGTAGATGCCAAAATTCCAGCGATAGTCGCCGCCCTTGTCCTTGGCCAGAGCGCGGTTGGCCTCGCGGTTGGCGACCTTCAGCGCCTCCATCGCGAGCTCGCGCGAGCGGCCCTCGAGCCGTTTTGCCAGCTTGGCCGACAGCCCGTCATAATGCACCGCGCGTTCGAGGAAGCGCGGTGTCGCCGACGACACGTTCATCTCGGCGGCCGCGACATGGTCGTGCAGATTGCGGCCGAGATAGTGCCATTTGCGGTCGTCGTCGCCATGCGGGACGAAGGCCTCCTCGACCAGCACGATCTCGTCATCGTCGTTGATGGTGACGAGCTTGCGGTCGAGCCATTCGTCCAGCACCGCGCGCGGCCGCACGTCCTTGGTGATCGATTCGACCAGCGACTCGAACGACGGCGCGCCGCCATCCGCGGTGCGCGGCAGCGGCAGCGGGTCGCCCTTCGCGTCGGTGAATTCGGGCGCGGCCAGCCAGCGCGCGATGATCGCGCTGGTGCGCGACAGCGTCGCCGGCACCGCATTGACCGGCGCGCCGGCGCCGCGCAGCCGCGCCACCTCCTTGCGGTGGATGCCGGTCAGCAGGCTGACGCGGCTGTCGGTCTGCTCCTTGCCTTCGAGCGCAAAATCGTGCTCGGCGACGTTGACATAGAGCTCGCGCAACAGCTGGGTCAGCGCCGGAAACGTCATGCCGCCGCGGATGCAAAGCCGGACCAGCGGACGCAGCATCCGCGCCAGCGGCGAATGCAGCTTCGCTGCGGCAATCGGCGCTGACGATGCCGGTTTCGGCTTCTGGACTTTGGCATTCATGCCCAAGTTTTAGCCGTCCGTCCCGTGGGACACAATCCCACCGCCCTTGACGTGTGACATTTTCCCACTTATGGGAAATAAAGTCACCTCCGGACACAATGCGCGCTTGCGGGCGCTGACGTCACGGTGCGTGACGTTGCGCCATCGCTACGGACCGCTCCATGACGCCTGCCCGATTCGACCTTGCGATCGCGGAAGCCTGCCGGATCGCCCAGGTTCCCTACGAGGAGTTCGTGGCGACGGTGATGGCGGGCAGCTATCCCTGCCTGCCGGGCGTTGTGCCCGGCTCGCCGCGCCGGTTCGACGAAGCCGACCTGGTGGCGCTGTACATCTATGGCCGCCTGCTCGCCTTCGGTTTCGGCGCCCTGCGTGCCGGCGAATATGCCTGCCGCGCGCATGCCGGGCTCGCGGCCGAGCCGCGGGCGCATTCGATCTCGATCGCGCTGACATCGGATGGCGGCAAGCGCGTCGTGATCGAACAGGATCTGCAGCGACCCGCAGCCGCAATGCTGCCCGAGCGGATCCATTTCGACATCGCCGCGATCCGCCGCAAGTTGCAGCCATCCGCCGCACGCAGCGCGGCCGAGCCGGCCTGACGCCTGCTCCCTGATCGCCGTGCCCGGGCATGACGATCAGTTGTCGCCTGCCGCACGCGATAGCTCTGCTCATTTCCTCGTCATTTCGCTCAGCTCGCGCCGTCGTGGCGCGACCGTGACGTCACGCGGCCGCGTTTCTCCTCCTTCAAAAAAGTTATCCACCGCCACACGTGGGACATAATCCCACATTTTAGTCCGGCGCCATTGACGTGTGAAATTTTCCCACGTATCCAGAATCCATTCAGCAGGGAATCCGACGCAATGTCTCTCCGTTCGGCCCGCGACCCCGGTTCGCCTCGCGAATCCGGTTCGTCTTGCGAACCCGGTCGGTTCGCCGCCACCACACTCCGCTTCACGCCGCAGGTGCCCTGCGGCCCGATCGAGCCGGTGTTTCCGGCGCTGCTGCGCTCGCTGGTGTTCTTCACCGCGCTGGCGCTGCCGTTCGTCGTCGCCCTGTTCGCAGCATGATCCGGATCGAGCCGCCCATGATTGTTGTCAACGCGCCGGTCCGGCGCCCCTCGGTGCTGCACATCTTCAAGGTCTACTACCCCGACCTGTTCGGCGGCACGCTAACGGTGATCCGCGACATCTGCGCCGGCCTGAAGGACACCTTCAACGCCGCGGTATTGGTCTGCTCGCGCTCCGGCGGCGAGCGGCAGATCGTGGTCAACGACGTCGCCGTCGAGCGCGTGCACTCGTTCGGCGACATGCTGTCGCTGCCGGCCGCGCCGACCTATCCGTGGCGGCTGTGGCGCCGCATCGGCGAGCACGATTTGCTGGCGTTGCACGCCCCCTTCCCGCTCGCCGACCTCGTGTTCGCGCTCGGGCTCGGCCGCGCGCGTCCGCTGGTGGTGCACTGGCACGCCGACATCGTCTCGCACGCGGCCTTGCGCTTCCTCGTCGAACCGTTGATGCGGCGGACATTGCGTCGCGCCGCCGCGATCATCGTCTCCGATCCGGTGCTGCTCGAGACCACGCCGCTGCTGCAGGAATTTTCCGACAAATGCCACGCCGTTCCATTTGGTGTGGATGTTGCGAAATATGACCGGCCGGCGGCCCAGCCGGATGACGTCAACGCGCGCGGCCGCCTGGTGCTCGCCTGCGGACGGCTGGTACCCTACAAGGGTTTTGACGTGCTGGTGCGTGCGGCGCATGCTCGCAATTTCGAAGTCTGGATCGTCGGCGAGGGCCGCGAGCGCGAGTACCTTGAGCAGCTGATCCGCGACTACGGCCTGCAGGACCGCGTCCGCCTACTCGGCTCGGTGTCCGAGAGCGAACGCGTCAAGCTGATGCGCATCGCCGACGTCTTCGTGATGCCGTCGGTGACCAACGCGGAGACCTTCGGGCTGGTGCAGCTCGAGGCGATGGCCGCGAGCCGCCCCATCGTCAACACCGCGCTCGACACCGGCGTTCCGCATGTCGCCCGCCACGGCCTCGAGGCCATTACGGTGCCGCCGGGCGATCCCGCAGCGCTTGCCGACGCCATCGAGACCCTGATCAACGATCCCGAGCGCCGCCGCCGCATGGGCCAGGCCGCGCGCCATCGCGCCATGACGAAATACTCAACCACAGCCTTCAAGGAGGGAGTCGAGACAGTGTACCGCAAGGTCGTTACCGACGAGGCCACCGCAAAGGACGCAGGTTCACCAGCCCCAGCCTCGCGTCCCCAAACGGCCGGTCTCGTCGGGGCGGTCCAGATCGCGGCAGCACTGGCCTGGTCCGACGTGCGCCATCGCTACGTCCGCTCCCTCCTTGGACCCTTCTGGATGTCGATCCAGATGGCCATCATGGTCGCCGTGCTCGGCTCGGTCATCGGCCATCTCTCCAACGCGAGCGCGCTGGCGCGGCTGCCGATGCTCGCGGCGAGCCTCACCGCCTGGACCTTTCTCAACAGCGTCGTGCTCGACGCCACCACCGCGCTGCAGAACTCGGCCAGCCTAATCAAGGATCGCGCGCTGCCGCCGGTGGTCTTCCTGCTGCAATGTACCTTCCGGCAGGCGCTGTTCGCGGCCCACAACGCGGTCGTGCCGCTGATCCTCTGGCTCGCGCTGACACCCCGCGATGTCGGCGGCGCCATCGCCGCCCTGCCCGGCCTTGCCCTCTTCGTCGTCTGCACGCTGGCCCTGAGCCTCGTGCTCGGCGCGCTGGCAACACGTTATCGCGACATCAAGCCGATCATCGAATCCTCGCTGACCCTGGCATTCCTGGCCTCGCCGATCATCTGGACAGAGGAGATGATCGATCGCGGCTCCACGGTGATGCGGCTCAATCCGCTGACGCATCTGTTCGCGATCTGGCGCGACCCGCTGATAACAGGTCATGTCGCGACGACCAGCGTGATCTACGTGCTGGCCTGCCTCGCCGTGCTCGCGGTCGCCGCGACCGTCACCGTCGCCCATCTGCGCAAAGCGGCGTTCTGGATCTAGGCATGGCAAGCATCCAGCTCCGCGACGTCTGCCTCGACTATCCGCTGTACGGCGCCTACGACTTCTCGCTGAAGCGCCGCGTGCTCGGGCGGCTGTTCCGCCAGGGCAGCGAGATGCGCACCATCCGCGCGATCGACAACATCTCGATCGACGCGAAAGCGGGCGCACGCATCGGCCTTGCCGGGCCGAATGGCTCCGGCAAGTCGACGCTGTTGCGGCTGATCGCCGGGGTCTTTCCGGCGACCAGCGGCCGGGTCGAGATTTCCGGCAACATCGTGCCGCTGCTGGGCTTAGGGGCCGGCGTCAATCTCGATTTCGTCGCCGCCGACAATATCAACCTGCTGCTGCGGATATCGGGACGCAAGCCGACACCGGCGATCCTCGACGACATCTGGGCCTTCACCGAACTGGAGGAGCGCATGCGGCGGCTGCCGCTGCGCATGTTCTCCTCGGGCATGCTGATGCGCGTGCTGTTTGCGACCGCCACCGCCTTTCCCGCCGACATCCTGCTGCTCGACGAATGGCTCAGTGTGGTCGACGAGAATTTCTCGGCCAAGGCGGAGCAGCGGCTGCGCAAGATGGTCGAGACCGCGGCGATCGTGATCATCGCCTCGCACGACCATGCGCTGCTGCGCCGCACCTGCACCAGCATCATCAATCTCGATCACGGCCGCATCGCCAGCACCGTTGCGCTGGATGCTCCCGTCCCGCATCACCTCGAGCTCAGAGAAATCAGCGCATGACAAAGATCCTGGTCGTCAGCGAGGCGCTTGGCGAACCCAACCACAAGCGCGGCATCTTCCACTTCACGCGCGAATTGATCCGCTCGCTCGCCGGCGACGGAAATCAATTGACGCTCGTCGTGGAGACGACGCGCCGCTACCGGAAGCTGCGCCAGAGGCAGCAGCGGACGCGCCTGCTGCCCGAGGACTCGCGGCTGATCGAGCTGCTCGCGCTCTATCGTTTCCTCGATGAAACCGACATGAACTCGCCGATGATGCGCGGCGGCCTGCGCCGCACCGTCGACTGGTTCAAGCACAAGCTCAAGGCGGCGACCTCGCTTGAATTCATCATCGCCTTCCTGCGCTCGGTTCATCTGCTGCCGACCAGCGTCAAGCTGATCGAGAACCGGACCGAGGGCCTCGAATACATTCCGACCGATTTGCGCCATCTCGAATTGTTCGGCGATTTCCTGCTCGAGCCCGGCTTCTACAGCTATCAGGACACCTCGGCCCTGACCCGGCTGCCCCCGCCGCGGGTCGATGCGCGCGACTATGACGTCATTCTCATCGACACCCCGACCCGGGTTGCGATCAGGCGCCATCCGAACGCCAAGGTGATCTGCGTCGTCCACGACCTGCTGCCGATCACCGATCTCAAGCTGGACGACATCGCGACCCGCCTGTTCCTGTCGCGCCTTTTCACCAGCGTGCATCAGGCCGACGAGCTCGCCTTCGTCTCGAACTACAGCATGAACCGCTTCCGCGCCCTGCTCCCGCAATATGCGCACATTCCGGCGCGGGTGGTCTATCCGCGGACCCGTTTCGACGTGGCGGAAGCCCCGCTTGCGCCGGTGCCAACCACCGTCCCGGCACGGCCGAGCTTCGTCGTCATCGTCTCGAACGAGCCCCGCAAGAACCTTGCGGCCGTCATCCGCACCTTCCGCACGCTGCCGGAGGCTGATCTCATCGTGATCGGCTATGCCGGCGGCGCCAATCAGGCGCGCAACCTGCCGAAGAACGTCCGCTTCTCCGGCTATGTCGATGAGCACGAGAAGGCGGCGCTGATCGCGGGCGCGCATGGCCTGATCATGCCGAGCCTCGCTGAAGGCTTCGGCGTCCCGATCATCGAGGCATTTGCGGCGAATACCCCCGTACTGTGCTCCGATATTGCCGTGTTCCGCGAGGTCGCGGGCGAGCTTGCAGACTATTTCGATCCGTTCTCGACCGAATCGATCTGCGCCTCGGTGCGGCGCGTTCTGGCGCAGCAGGAGCAATGGCGCGAGCGGATCCGCGAGCGCCGGACCGAGCTCGCCGAGCGCTTCGGCCATCATACCCAGGCGCGCGACCTGCTGTCCCATCGGGCTGCCCCCGAAATCGCGGCCGCCGCCGCGGCGCTGTCCGCCGCGATGGTTACATTCCACAGCGCGACCGCACACGGCGTGTGACCGGTCATGACCACCGATTCCGACGCCATTGGTCTTGCCATCGAACCGCCGATGCGATGGCGCGACCGTGTCCGCGCCTGGTCCGGCTCGGTCGCCTACCTCCGCGCCACCGATACAATGATCGCGCTGGCCGCGGCGTCGCTGCCCTGGTCGACGACCGCGCTCGCCGTCTTCATGCTGCTGTGGCTTGTCGCGGTGCTCCCGACCATCGACTGGGAGCAATTCGTTCTCGATCTCGCACGGCCGTCCTTTGCGTTGCCGATCGCATTGGTCGCGCTCGCGCTGGTCGGCCTGGCCTGGTCGGAGGCCGACTGGACCGAACGGCTGCACGGCATCAAGCCGCTCAGCAAGCTGCTGCTGCTGCCGTTCCTGCTCGGCTACTTCCAGCGCTCGCAGCGCGGGCTCTGGGTCTTCACGGCCTTTCTGGCCTCGTGCACGCTGATGATGGTCCTGTCCTGGATCGTGCTGGCGCTGCCGCAGCTCAAGCTCGCACACACCGCCTCCGCCGGCGTGCCGGTCAAGAACTATGTCGACCAGAGCCAGGAGTTCGCGCTGTGCGTCTTCGCGCTGGCGCTGCCGGCATTGACGGCGATGCGGGCCCGGCAATGGCGCATCGCGGCAGGCTGCCTCGCGCTGATCCTGCTGTTCCTCGCCAACATGTTCTATGTCGTCTCGGCACGGACCGCGCTGGTCTACATACCGTTGCTCCTGATCCTGTTCGCCTCGCTGCATTTGTCACGACGCGCCACGCGGCTCTTGTTCGCCGCTGTCGCCGCAGCAAGCCTTTTGGTCTGGACCACATCCCCCTATCTGCGCCAACGTATCGCCGATGTCGGCATCGAGTATCGCGCGCACGACACCTTCGGCATCGCCTCCACCGCGCAGCGGCTGACCTATTGGCGGAAGTCGGTGAAATTCATCGCCGGGGCGCCGTGGCTCGGGCACGGCACCGGCGCGATCAAGCACACGTTCACGCAGGATGCCGCCGGCCAGACCGGCCTGCAGGCCGAGGTGATCAACAATCCGCACAACCAGACCTTCAATGTCGGGATCCAGTGGGGGCTGATTGGCATCTTGTTGCTCTATGCCATGTGGACCAGCCACATCCGCCTGTTCACCGGCCGCGATCTCGTCAGCCGCGATCTCGTGACCTGGATCGGGCTTGCCGTCGTCGTGCAGAACATCACGAGTTCGCTGCTCAACTCGCATCTGTCCGATTTTCACGAAGGCTGGATGTATGTGATGGGCGTCGGCGTCGCCGGCGGCATGACGCTGCGGGCGCGGCAGCCGGAGAAGATCTTGGCAGCTACCGCCACGGCACGCCGGGCATGAGTGCGACAGCGGCGCCAACGCGGACGCGCGTACATCTTGCCGCAGCGCTTGCCGGGCTGCTCGCGCAACCGGCGAACGCTGCGGTCTATGCCAACTGGTCGGAGGCATGCTCCTGGCATTTCGCCAGGGGCAGCGTCCGTGACCCGACGATCATTTACAACCACTACAATGACGGCGGCACCTATGGCGCCTGTCCCGGCTACGACGACACGCAATACGCCTTCTCGCCGTGCAACTTCGCGCCGAACACCACGCCCGCGATGTGCTCCAACGGGACCGGACCGACCCACGCTTGCGCCGGCGCCTGGACCCAGATCCCGCTCGATCAGTTCTTGCGCGACCCCGCAACCGGCAAGGTGCCCTTCCCGAAAGAGGTGAGATTGACCGGATCGGCAGGGTCGTCCGACTGGACCGGCACGATCTATAGCTCGTTTCGCCGGCCAGGCGCGAGCTGGGCGCTCTCGCCGATCACCAACAGCGTCCACTCCGACAGCCTTTCGGTCGACGTGCCCGTTGGCCAGCTGCGGGACCCGGCGGGCAATCCGGTCTTCGACAAAAATGGCCAGCCGATCCCGGCGATCGAAGCCGCGTGGGGCGTCAACGGTGTGCAAGGCAGCGCCTGGCTGAACCTGATCCTTTCGGAATATTGCGAATAGCGCGAACTACGCAAAGGCATCGATCGGTGCCGGCGCGACTCATTGATTTTTTGCGTCCGACCGGATGGAGTTTCCAGCTCTTCTGGCGGGCAACTCAGCAAAAACCTGTCAAATCCTCGCGGTTGAAATAATTCGCTTTATCCGAACTGCAACTCAGTGTATAGATTGCGGCCTCTCACCCGATTGAAGGGCGCTGCGCATCGCCACGGGTGTTGCGGTGAGATGCGGTGGACGCCGATTGCGCGACTGACGAGTGCGCATGAGGCGGACGGCGAAGTCGTGTGGTCCTGACGCCCTAGTGGCCGGTGTCCCCCGCGAGATGCGAAGCATCTTCGCGAGGCGGTGACAAAAAAGCCAAGTCTCGCCGGGGAGAGCACGAAGTAAGCCGTAGCCCATCGCGCAGGGAAAGCCGGATTGCTCCGGTTACACCTGTGGTCCTACCTCCGGTGCTTCTTGTTGCACCGGACCCATGGGTGCGATCGGCACCCGGCTTTCCCTGCGCCCTCTGCTCAAGGAAAGGGCGGAACGAAGAGCAAAGCTCGGACGACCATGTCGCGAGAATGCGAAGCTCCGTCCCCACCCACGCTGTCATCGCCCGGCTCGACCGGGCGATCCAGTACGCCGCGGCCTCTCGGCTCAAACACTGCGGCCTCTGGGATACTGGATCACCCGCATCGCGGGTGATGACACCGAGAATTTGCTGCCTCAGTTCAATCCGAAACTCCCTGTCATTGCGAGGAGCGAAGCGACGAAGCAACCCAAGCCTCCACTTGCGGCGCGACGGATTGCTTCACTTCGCTCGCAATGACGGGAGTATCGAAAAATGCGATCCTACCGCGTCGCGTCGTGCCCGACCTCGCCCGTGATCACGTCGCCGAACAGCTCCCAGGCCTCGCCGTTGAACCGCATCAGTTGCATCTGCTCGATCGGGTAGTAGTCGTCCGGCGAGGTGTTGACCATGATGCCCGGCAGCATCAGATCGGAGTGGAAGTTCTTCAGACTGGCCGCCTGCTTCATGACGTTCTCGCGCGTGAGATTGTCGCCGCACTGCCTCAGCACCTGCACCATGGCCTCCGACTGCACATAGCCATAGACGCTGTTGAAATTGGCCTTGTCCCCCTCGGGATAGTATTTGTCCATGAAGCCGCGCCACTTCACGACCGCGGGGTCCTTGTCCCAAGTTGGATCGGTCGGATCCTTCAGGTATTGGGTCGAGATGATGCCCTTGGAATATTCGAGCCCCGCAGGCTTCAGCACCGAGGCGACCGTGGTCGCGGTGTTGGCGAGGAAGAACTTTGGCTTCCAGCCGAGCTCGCCGACCTTGCGGATCGCCTGCGCCGATCCCTTCGGCGCCGCCCAGGAGAAGAAGATGTCGGCGCCGGAATCGTGCAGCGCGACGATCTGCGAATCGATCGAGGGATCGGAGACCTCGTAGGACTTGTCGGCGATGATCATGCCGATCTTGTCGCCGAGCCCGTCCTTCAGGCCCTTGAACTGATCCTTGCCGGCATCGTCGTTCTGCCAGAACACCGCGATCTTGCTGTTCGGGAAATTGTCGCGAATGTATTTCGCGTAGATGCGTCCCTCGCTCTGGTAGTTGGGCTGAAAGCCCATCGTCCAGGGGAAGTTCCTGGGGTCGCCGAACTTGGTGCCGCCGGAGGCGACGAACAATTGCGGCACCTTCTTGGCATTCATGTACTTCATGATCGCCGAATTGGACGGCGTGCCGAGCGGCTGGAAGATCAAGAGCACCTCGTCGCTCTCGACCAGCTTGCGCGCCTGCTCGATCGCCTTCGGCGGCGAATAGGCGTCGTCGTAGCTGATGAAGTTGATCTTGCGGCCGTTGATGCCGCCCTGGTCGTTGATCATGCGGAAGAACGCGGCCTCGGTCTTGCCGATCACCCCATAGGACGACGCCGGGCCACTGTATGGCATGATGTTGCCGATCTTGATTTCGCCATCGCTCGCGCCGGGATCGTATTTCTTCTGCGCGGTGGCCGAGGTCGCGATCAGTGCGGCACTTGCGAACGCCGCGATTGCGCCAATATATCCGAGACGAGCCGGCATCGTTTTCTCCCCGATTTTTTGTCGTTGGTTTTGGCGGCAAGTCTCGCAAGAGACGCATGTGCTGGCAAGCGCTGGGTTTTTCCGTTGGGCGAAACGGCATTGTTGCCTGGCGCTATTTGTGATTGAAGGTCGATCTGGGGCTCACGAGTCGAGGCGTTCTGATTGCGTAAACCGGACATTCGTACCGGTCCGCGGCATCCGCGTATTGCGGTCGCGGGCTATGAGATCACGCGCCGCCTCGGTGAATCTGTGCTGGCGAAGCGTGGCCTGCACAAGGCCAACGGCGAGTTCGCGCAGCGCACGATCGCCTCGATCCGCGAGCGGCTGCAACGCGGCGAGACCATCTACATCGCGGGTCTCGCCTGCCCCGGCACGCACAACACCGGCGTTGCGCTGGTCGAGGTCACCCAGAAGGACGGACCGCGGCTGATCGTCAACAACGAGGAAGAGCGCTTTTCCGGCAACAAGCACACCAACGAGTTTCCGCACCATGCGCTCGACGACATGCGCAAGGTGCTGCAGCGGATGGGCCGCGATATCGGCGACATCGCCGCCTTCGTCACGACATGGGACTATCCCGCGCTGCTGGCGATGCTGATCCGCACCTCGCTGGAGGAAGCGCCGGCGAGCCTCAAATTGCTTCGCGCCCCGATCGCGCCCGCGATCAATCTGCGGCAGCTGGATCAGGTGCGGCGGCTGTCACGCCGGCTCGGCCGGATGTACGGGCTCGGCGAGCAGTTGCCGCTGATCTGCATGCCGCATCACGACAATCACGCCTGGTACTCGTTCACGGCCTCGCCGTTCGCAGATGCGCGCGAGCGGGTTGCGATCGCGGTGCTTGACGGCACCGGCGATGTCGGCTCGATCTCGCTCTATGCCGCCGAGAACGGCGAGATGAAGCAGCTCTATTGCAACGAGAGCCTGTTCGACTCGCTCGGCGCCTTCTACACCGTAATCTCGTCGAGCCAGGGCGGCTGGACCTGGCTGTCCAGCGAGGGCGGCTACATGGGCGCCGCTGCCTGGGGCGACATGAACCGCGCCACCAATCCGTATTACCGGCGGCTGAAGGCGGTGCTGCAGCTTGGGCCGGGCGGCACCGTGCGGCTCAATCGCGCGATGGCCAACTGGTATGCCGATCCCGCCGACAATCCCTATCATCAGCCGCTGATCGACATCCTGGGCCCGCCGCTGCGCCCCGACCAGATCTGGAATCCCGACGCCGTGTTGCGCGTCGAGGACATCAATCATCGCCCCGACACCAAGGACCGGCTCGACAAGGCCGCCGCGACGCAATTGGTGTTCGAGGACGCGATGATCCATGTCATCGATCATCTCTTGCGCATCACCGGCACCGACCGCCTGGTGCTGACCGGCGGCGTGGCGCTGAACGCGCTCGGCAACATGCGTCTGCTCGAGCATTTCGACGAAGCCTGGTTCGAGCGCGCGCAGGGGCGCGAGACGCGGCTGCACATGTGGGTGCCGCCAGTGCCCGGCGATCCCGGCGTGCCAATCGGCGCCGCCTGGCTGTTCGCCCATATGGCGGGCGCTCCGCGCGGCGCGCCGCTGTCGCACGCATTCTATTGCGGGCTGCCGCCCTCGAACGCCGATATCACGACGGCGCTCAGGAACGACGACGTCGCCTCGATGGAGATCGGCAACGTCTCGACGCCGCAAGGCCGCGACGCGATCGCGGATCTGATGGCGAGCATGGTGGCGCAAGGCGGCGTGATCGCGATCTACCAGGGCGCGGCCGAAACCGGCCCGCGCGCGCTCGGCCATCGCTCGATCCTCGCCAACCCCTGCGACCCGCATGTGCGCGAGCGGCTCAACGAGCGCGTCAAATATCGCGAGGCGATCCGGCCGCTAGCACCGATGGCGACGCTGCAGGCCGCGCGCGACTATTTCGAGCTCGAAGACGGCGCGTCCGACGGCGACTACAACGCCTATAATTACATGGTGCTGACCGCGCATTCGAAGCCGGAGGCGCGTGAGAAGATTCCGGCGGTGGTGCATGCCGACGGCACCGGCCGCATCCAGATCGTGCGCGAGATCGACGATCCCCTCACCTATGCCTATCTGAAGGCGCTCGGCCGCCATGTCGGCGTCGAGATGTCGGTCAACACCTCGTTCAACGTCGCAGGCCCCATCGCGCAGACGCCGGCGCAGGCGATCGACACGCTGCGCCGCTCCAGGGGGCTCGATGCCGTGGTGCTGGTCGCCGACGACGGCACCACCTACGCGGCCAGGCACGGCGGCGAGCGTGACAGCGGACGCTTCACCGGCTGGTATGCGGCGTGGAAGCAGGCGCGCGGCTGAACCAGCCCAGCACGCGGCCGTCGATCAGGAGCAGCGCGCTGGCGATCACGAGCGCGCCGATCACCTCGCGCGGCGCGACCGGCTCGCCGAGCACGAGTGTGCCGAGCAGCATCGCGGTCACCGGGATGAGCAACGTCACCAGCATCACATTGGTCGCGCCGGAGCGCTGCAGGATCTTAAAGAACACGATGTAGGCCAGCGCCGTCGACAGCGCCGCGAGCCCGAGCACGGCGAGCCATGTGGCCGGATGCGGCATCGGCAGCAGCCACGGCCGCTCCACCACACCGGCAACGGGCGCCATCATCGCGGCCGATGCGATCATCTGGAACGTCGCCGTGCCCAGTGGCGGCACCCGCTGTGGCAGCCGCCGCCCGACCAGCGCCGCAATGCCGTAGCTGAAGGCGCCCGCGAGGCACAGCAGGATGCCGATGCCCTGCCGGCTCTCGAAGCCGAGCGCATCGCCATGCAGGATCGCGACCCCGATCAGGCCGACCACCACGCCCGCGACGCGGCGCGCCTGCAGCCGCTCTTCGCCGGCGGCCGCCATCACGACCACCGCAAACAGCGGCGTCGTCGCATTGAGGATCGAGGCGAGGCCACTCGGAATGTAGGTCTGCCCGAACACGATCAGCGAGAACGGCAGCACATTGTTGAACAGCCCCATCGCGACAAACGGCGCCCATCCGGACACGCCGCGCGGCCATTCGATCTTCGCGGCCCGCAGCAGCGGCAGCAGCAGGACTGTGCCGAGCACCACGCGCAGCAGCACCAGGGTCAGCGGCGGCAATTCGCGCAGGATCACGCCGTTAAGGAAGAACGAGCCACCCCAGAGCACCGACAGCAGACCCAGCAGCCCCCAGTCGCGGCTATCAATGCGGTTGTCGGTGGAAGGCATGTCGGGCACTCACCTGCACTCGAACAGGTGACTAGCGCAGGCTTGCGAATATTCCCACCCGATTTCCGTGAATGGCGGCCCGGCCTATTTCGGCCGCGACACGATCTCGATCATCTGGCCTTCGTCGGCATCGGGCGCATGGGCCTTGGCCTTGTCATAGGCGCCCAGCGCGGCGCGGCTCACCGGCACGCCGGGCAGCAGCGCTTCGGCCAGCCGCACGGCGTAATCGGCATCCTTGTGGCGCAGCGCCGCGGTGAAGGACGCGCCGGAGAAGTTGCGGTCGATCATCCGCCTGGAGTGGCGGATCACCTGCGGGCTCGCGATCGCGCCGGTCGCGAGCGCCTCCGCCACCAGCTGCATGTCGAGACCGGCCTGCTCGGCGATCGCAATGCCCTCGGCAAGGCTCGCGATCTGCACTGCGCCGATCAGATTGTTGATCAGCTTGAACACGGTGCCGGTGCCGACCGCGCCGAAATGACGGATCGTGCTGCCGATCGGAGTGAGGAACGGCTGCGCCCGCTCGAGATCGGCGGGATCAGCCCCCACCAGCAGCGTCAGCTTGCCGGCAGCCGCCGCCTCCGGCAGGCCGGTGACGGGACAATCGATGTAGATCAGGCCGCGGCTGCGCAACTCGTGCGCCATGTCGAGCGTGTGCTGGTAGGAGACCGTGGAGCATTCGATCGCGAGCGTGCCGGCCTTCATGGTGGCGGCGGCGCCGTCCTTGGTCAGCCAGACTGCGCGCGATGCCTCGTCGTCGGCGACCATGGTCACGACGGCATCGGCATCGATCGCGGCATCTTCCGGCGAGGTCGCCCACTGCGCGCCGCGCGCGATCAAATCCTCGGCCTTGGCCTTGCTGCGGTTCCACACCGCGACCGTGAAGCCGGCATCGAGGTAACGGCCAGCCATCCCATGGCCCATGCGTCCCAATCCGATGAAAGCGACGCGCGGCATGGGCTAATCCACATCCTCGACGGAGCCGGGCCCGGTGCCGAAGGCCCGCTGCGCCAGCGTCGCCGCCATGAATTCATCGAGATCGCCGTCGAGCACGCCCGAGGTGTCGGAGGTCTGCACGCCGGTGCGCAAATCCTTCACCATCTGGTAGGGCTGCAGCACGTAGGAGCGGATCTGGTGACCCCAGCCGATATCGGTCTTGGCGGCCTGATCGGCGGCGGCCTGCTCCTCGCGCTTCTTCAGCTCCATCTCGTAGAGCCGCGCGCGCAACATGTCCCAGGCCTGCGCCCGGTTCTTGTGCTGGGAGCGGCCGGCCTGGCAGACCACCGCGATGCCGGTCGGGATGTGCGTCAGGCGCACCGCCGACTCGGTCTTGTTGACGTGCTGGCCGCCGGCGCCGCCCGACCGCATCGTGTCGGTGCGGACATCGGACTCCTTGATCTCGATCTTGATGCTGTCGTCGATCACGGGGAAAATCTGCACCGACGAGAACGAGGTGTGTCGCCGCGCATTCGAGTCGAATGGCGAGATCCGCACTAGGCGATGCACGCCGGCCTCGGTCTTCAGCCAGCCATAGGCATTGTGGCCGGAGATCTGGATGGTGGCGGACTTGATGCCGGCCTCTTCGCCCTGCGACTCCTCGAGAAACTCGATCTTGAAACCGTGCTTCTCGGCCCAGCGCGTGTACATGCGCAGCAGCATCTGCGCCCAGTCCTGGCTCTCGGTGCCGCCTGCGCCGGCATGGACTTCGAGATAGGAATCGAACTTGTCGGCCTCGCCCGAGAGCAGCGCCTCGAGCTCGCGCCGGGCGACCTCCTTCTTGAGGTCCTTGAGCGCCTTCTCGGCCTCGGCGACCACGGCCGCATCGTTCTCGGCCTCGCCGAGCTCGATCATGCCGACCTGATCCTCGAGCTCGCGCTCGACCTTGCCGATTCCAGAGAGCGCGTCCTCCAATGAGGTCCGCTCCTGCATCAGCCGCTGGGCCTTCTGGGGATCGTTCCAGAGATTGGGGTCTTCTGCGAGCTTGTTCAGCTCAGCGAGGCGTGCCGTCGATTGATCGACGTCAAAGATGCCTCCTCAGCAGCCCGACTGACTGCTTGATCTCTTCAACAAGGCGTTCGATTTCCGCGCGCATGGTCTTTCAGGTGTTGGCAAAAAAGCTTGCCGGGGATGTAGCGGCCGGCGCGGCAAAGCGCAATCGGGTTATCCCGGCGATTTGGGCACGAAGCCGATTAATACAGCCCGCCGGTTCCCGGACGCATAAAGAAGCCGCCATCCGGCTGTCCACCACTCTGCGACGGCTGGGGGCCGGGACCGGGGCCACGGCCGTCGGCATCGGCGACACCGATGACCGAGTAGTTGTCCGGCGGCGCGGTGCCCGGCTTGAAGGCCTCGAGGATGGTGTTGCCGCTATCGCCGGGGCCGGCCCGCATGCCGGACTTGGCGTCGACGCGGATCAGCTTGATGCCGGCGGGAACCTTGAACGGCGTCGGCGGCTTGTCGGCGAGCGCAAGCTTGAGGAAGTCGCGGGCGATTGGTGCCGCGACGTGGCCGCCGGTGGCTGCGCGGCCCAGATTGCGCGGCTTGTCGTAGCCCATATAGACGCCGACCGCGAGATCCGGCGAGAAGCCGACGAACCAGACGTCCTTCTCGTCGTTGGTGGTGCCGGTCTTGCCGGCGATCGGCTTGCCGACCTCCTTGACGACGGTGGCGGTGCCGCGCTGGACCACGCCTTCCATCATCTCGGTGATCTGGTAGGCGGTCATCGGATCGAGCACCTGCTCGCGGCGGTCGACGAGCTGCGGCTCGGGCTGGCTCTTCCAGCCAGCGGGCGCGTCGCAGCCGCGGCATTCGCGGGTGTCGTGCTTGAAGATGGTGTGGCCGTAGCGGTCCTGGATGCGATCGATCAGCGTCGGCTTCACCCGACGGCCGCCATTGGCGAACATCGAATACGCGGTAACCATGCGCATGACGGTCGTTTCACCGGCACCCAGCGCATACGACAGATAGTTCGGCAATTCGTCATAGACGCCGAACCGCTTGGCGTATTCGCCGACCAGCGGCATGCCGATGTCCTGCGCGAGCCGCACCGTCACGGTGTTGAGCGAGCGCTGCAGCGCGTTGCGCAGCGTGGTCGGCCCATAATACTTGCCGGTCGAATAGTTCTCCGGACGCCACACGCCCCCGCCCTGCCCCTGATCGATCTCGATCGGCGCATCGATCACGGTGGTCGACGGCGTGTAGCCGTTGTCCAGCGCCGACGAGTACACGATGGGCTTGAACGACGATCCGGGCTGCCGGTAGGCCTGCGTCGCGCGGTTGAACTGGCTCTGGTCGAACGAGAAGCCGCCGACCATCGCGAGCACGCGGCCGGTCCACGGATCCATCGCCACCATCGCGCCGGAGACTTCGGGCAATTGCCGCAGGCGGTACTGGCCTTCGACCGCCGTGCCCTCCTTGGTCACCAGCGGATCGGCATAGATCACGTCGCCCGGCTGCAGCACCTGCGAAACCGCCGTCGGCGCCTTGCCCTTGGCCTTGGCCCAGCGCACCCCATCCATCGTGATGATGCCGGTCTGCCGCTCCTTGCTGACCGCGCCACCGAGCTCGCGGCCCGGCTGGAAGCCGATCCGCGCCGACTGGTCGCTGGTCTCCAGCACCACGGCCATCCGCCATGGCGAGATGTCGGAGAGCGATTTGACGTCGGCAAGCTTGACGCCCCAGTCGCCCGACACATCGAGCTTGTGGAGCGCACCGCGCCAGCCCTGCGCCTCATCGTAATTGACGAGACCCGCCACCATGGTCTTGCGCGCCATCACCTGGATCTTGGGATCCAGCGTGGTGCGGACCGACAGCCCGCCCTCGTAGAGTTTCTTTTCGCCGTAGCGCTCGAAGATGTCGCGGCGGACCTCCTCGGCGAAATATTCGCCGGCGAAGATATGCGCGCCGTTGGAACGGCTGGTGACGACGAGCGGGTCCTTGCGCGCCTTGTCGGCGTCGGCCTGCTTGATCCAGCCGTTCTCGAGCAGGCGATCGATCACATAGTTGCGGCGCTCGATCGCGCGATCGCGGTTGCGCACGGGATGCAATGCAGCCGGTGCCTTCGGCAGCGCGGCGAGATAGGACGCCTCCGCGATCGTCAGCTCGTTGACCGACTTGTCGAAATAGACCAGCGACGCCGCCGCGATGCCGTAGGCGCCGAGCCCGAGATAGATTTCGTTGAGATAAAGTTCGAGGATGCGGTCCTTGGAATAGGCGCGCTCAATGCGCATCGCCAGCAAGGCTTCCTTGATCTTGCGGGCGAACGACACTTCGTTGGTGAGCAGGAAGTTCTTCGCGACCTGCTGGGTGATGGTGGAGGCGCCCTGCGGGCGGCGGTTCGAGCCGTAGTTCTGCGCATAGAGAACGGCGGCGCGCGCCATGCCCTGATAGTCGATGCCGCCGTGCTCGTAGAAGTTCTTGTCCTCGGCGGCGAGGAACGCGTTGATCACGAGCTTCGGCACCGCCTGGATCGGCAGATAGAGCCGGCGCTCCTTGGAGTATTCGCCGAGCAGCGCGCCGTCGGAGGCATGCACGCGGGTCATCACCGGCGGCTCGTAATCCTGGAGCTGCGAGTAGTCGGGCAGATCCTTGGAGAAATGCCAGATCGCGCCGGCGACGGCGGCGACACCAACCAGGAACACAACGGTTCCAGCGGCGAACAAGAAACCCATGAACCGCACGAGCAGGCGCATTATCGACGTTCCGTTCCTACCCTCCGGCGCTCAGTCGTCGGGAGCGCCTGTCCAAAAGAGCGAAAGCCTCAAACAAAGCCTCGCACAACGAAGGCTCAAACAACGAGGCCTTACACAACGAAGCCTTGGCCCAGCGAGCCGCCTTGCGCGCGCGAATATACAAGAGCCGCCGGACAATATGGTCGATTCTGCGGGCCTGCGGTCCATTGTCTATACCGTCGCCGCTGTGGCCAAACTAGGGCTTCCCGGCAACGGAGCGGCCTTTTCAGGCGGCCAATTTCACTTTGCCGGTCCGGCGGTTGCCAGCCGTTTGGCGAAGAACGCGTCGATCGCCTGGGCCATGGCGCCAACGGCCTTGTTCCGCCAGGTCTCGGAGACCAGGTGCTCGAGGTCGCCCTTGTTGGAGACGTAGCCAATCTCGACCAGCACGGACGGCACGTCGGGGGCCTTCAGCACCCGGAAACCGGCCGACTTGAGCGGATGCTTGTGCATCCGCACCGAGGTCTTCATCTCGTCCATCAGGAGACGGGCGAAGCGGTTGGAGAAGGTCTTGGTTTCGCGCTGCGCGAGGTCGATCAGGATGTCGGCGACCTCGGTCGGCTCGTCCGTCAGGTTCACGCCGGCGATGGCATCGGCCTTGTTTTCCGCCTCGGCGAGCCGTTCGGCCTCGGCGTCGGAAGCCTTGTCCGACACCGTGTAGATCGTGGCGCCCTGGGCATCGCCTTCGCGGCGCGGCAGAGCGTCGGCATGAATCGAGACAAACAGCGCCGCCGACTGGGTTCGGGCGATCTTCACCCGGTCATTCAGCGGAATGAAGGTGTCGTCGGACCGGGTCATAACCACCCGATACTTGCCCGACTTCTCGATCCGGTCGCGCAGGGCAAGGCCAAAGCCCAGCACCAGATTCTTCTCCGTCTCGCCGCCGGACTGGGTGCCGTTGTCGATACCGCCGTGACCGGGATCGATCACGATCAATGGACGGGGATCGGTGACCGCGACCGGCGGCAGCGCCGCTGTTGTGACCGGCGGAACCGTGACGGTGTTGCTGCTGGTGTTGGCATCGGAAATCGCCGGCTTCAGTTCGGGCCGGCTCTCGGGCGCAAGCGACTGCACGAACGCGGTGCGATCGACCGCTTCGAAGTCCAGCACCAGCCGCGGCGGCTGGCCATTGGCGGCATCGAGCACGTAAGAATTGGCGATCTTCACCGGCCCGGCCAGGTCGAACACGATTCGCGAGCCGCCCGGCATCACGAGCCCATAGCGGAATGCCTTCACCAGTCCCCGCCCCGCCGAGCCGGTACCGGCCGCGAGTTGGAAATTGACCTGCGGGATATCGACCACGACGCGGTAGGGGTCAGCCAGCGGAAAGGCGCGAAACTCGATCTTGCGGTCGAGGTCGAGGATGAATCGGGTCTGCTTGTCGTCGCCGGCGAGCCTGGCGCCGGACGCGACCGGGAAATTCGGGGCATTCGCGGCCGGGGCGCTCGCGGTGGGGGTAGACGCGCCGCCCTGCGGTCCCTCGGCGGCGCTCGGAGCGCTGGCTACAGCAAACACCAATGCTGCGGTGCACAACAGCCCGCATCCCAGAAAAACAAGGTGATTTGCACGGCTCGCCACCCGATTCGGAGCCTCCCGACTGCTTCTTACCGCATTAGAACCGGACGGTTAATCGCACCCTAATGACGCCCAGGCGAAAAGAACCGAGTGTTGCGGCGGCGTGACGCTTCCCTTGCACGCGGCGGTCAATCCACGTATGTACGGGGTGCTGACGGCTAGTACTCCCGGTTGTGTCGCGTTCAGCCTCCCGGTGCAGCGGTGGAACCTTCCAGATCGAAGATCCCGCCGTGTTTTTCCGGTCCCTCCCCAGCCAGCGCCGCGCGCGGCTGACATGGAGTGGCGGATTCGAGCCCGAGCGGCGTCCGGTCCCAGGCACACTCCCTCGCCAGAGGGACGGTTTGAGACACGGCATAACTGATTATCCGGTCCCTTGGGGCCTCGATATGCGATGGCCGGCAGGCGCTTCGGCGCCAGGCGGGGTCTTCAGCAAAAGATACGGCGGTATTTCTCGCCGCCAACATGTTTAGACGGGCCGACGCTTAATGCGCCAGACTGTATTGCCGACCAGGATCCCCCGAATGATCGCGCTGACGCGAGGTGAAAGCTTCGCCCGTCGGATCATCCCGGTGGGTTCCCGTCCGGCGCTGCGCCGCGAGACGCGTTTTGGCCTTCCCCTCACCCCCGAATCAGGTGGACCGTCGCGTCACCGGGCGGCGCTATTTGCGCGCGCCATGATCCGCGCCCGCCGCCGCCAAGAGCTCCAAAATGCCCAACAAGATGTTGATCGATGCCACCCACCCGGAAGAGACCCGGGTCGTCGTGGTCCGTGGCAATCGCGTCGAAGAGTTTGATTTCGAGACCGCCCAGCGCAAGCAGCTGCGCGGCAACATTTACCTCGCCAAGGTCACGCGCGTAGAGCCGTCGCTGCAGGCCGCCTTCATCGAGTATGGCGGCAATCGGCACGGCTTCCTGGCCTTCAGCGAAATCCATCCCGACTACTACCAGATTCCGGTCGCCGACCGTCAGGCGCTGATCGAAGCCGACGAACGCGCCCATCGCGAGGCCGAGGAAGAGCACGAGAACCGCGGCCATCGCCGCCGGTCGCGCCACCGCAACGCCCGTCGCCGCGGCCATGGCGAGCGCGTCCAGAGCGAGGTGATCGAGGGCGCTGGCGACGCGCAGGCGCAGCCGGCCATTGAGGCTCACGAGCACCCCGTCGATGCCGCGCATCATGAACATGATGCCGGGCATCACGATCATGGCGTGGTCGCCTACCAAGGTCACGAGCATGATGCGCATGATCATGCCCGTCACGAGGACCATGAGCATCACCACCATGATCACGAGCATCACGATGCTCATGGTCACGACGATCATGACCACGACCACCACGACCACGATCATGCGCACGATCACGACCACGCCCCGGCAGCGAGCGAGGCGCCGGCCGCCGAGTCCGACCCCGTGGTCGCGGCGGTCGAAGCCTCGGTCGCGTCTGCCGCGCCTGAGGCCGTCGAGACGGTCGAAGTCAATCATGAGCCTGACCGGGCCCATCAGGAACAGGTCGAAGAGAACGCCGCGCATGCCGACGACGCTCCGCATATCGCTGCGGGCGAAGTTCACCCCACCGCGGATGAGCACGCGGGCGCCGAATACGCCCCGTTGGCGGATGTGACCGCGTCCGAGGCCCGGCACGGCGACGAGGCCGGCGAAGATGATGACGAGGACGACGGCGAGGAAGGCGAGGAAGAGGATGTCGTCGAGTCCGTCGGCGGCGACGATGTGCTCGAGGAGGTTCCGGAGCGCGCGTTCCGCCCGCGCCGCCAGTACAAGATCCAGGAAGTGATCAAGCGCCGGCAGGTGATGCTGGTGCAGGTCGTCAAGGAAGAGCGCGGCAACAAGGGCGCCGCGCTGACCACCTATCTGTCGCTCGCCGGTCGCTATGCCGTGCTGATGCCCAACACCGCGCGCGGCGGCGGCATCAGCCGCAAGATCACCTCCGCGCAGGACCGCTCGCGGCTCAAGGAAGTGGTGCAGGATCTCGACGTGCCCGAGGGCATGGGGATCATCCTGCGCACCGCCGGCGCCTCCCGCAGCAAGCCGGAGATCAAGCGCGACTTCGAGTACCTGATCCGGATGTGGGAAACGGTGCGCGACCTGACGCTGAAGTCGCAGGCGCCGACGCTGGTCTACGAGGAAGGCTCGCTGATCAAGCGCTCGCTGCGCGACCTCTACAACAAGGAGATCGACGAGATCCAGGTGGCGGGCGAAGCCGGCTACCGCGAAGCGCGCGATTTCATGAAGATGCTGATGCCGGCCAATGTGCGCGCCGTGAAGCAGTATCGCGACGGCCAACCGCTGTTCTCGCGCATGGGCGTCGAAAGCCAACTCGACGCGATGTTCTCGCCGACCGTGCAACTGCGCTCCGGCGGCTACATCGTCATCAACCAGACCGAGGCGCTGGTCTCGATCGACGTCAACTCCGGCCGCGCCACGCGCGAGCACCATATCGAGGACACCGCGCTCAAGACCAATCTGGAAGCGGCGGAAGAAGTCGCGCGTCAATTGCGTCTGCGCGATCTCGCCGGCCTGATCGTCATCGACTTCATCGACATGGACGAGAAGCGCAATAACCGCGCGGTCGAGCGCAAGCTGTCCGACTGCCTGCGCCAGGACCGTGCGCGGATCCAGGTCGGCCGCATCTCGCATTTCGGCCTGCTGGAAATGTCGCGCCAGCGCATCCGCGCCAGCGTGCTCGAAAGCTCGACCGAGCCCTGCCCGCAATGCGGCGGAAGCGGTCACGTCCGTTCGGTCTCGTCGGTGGCGCTGCAGCTCTTGCGCGGCATCGAGGAAATCCTGATGAAGGGCGCGACCCACAATCTGGTGGTCCGCACCCGTACCGACGTCGCGCTCTACGTGCTCAACCACAAGCGCGGCCATCTGCGCGACCTCGAAGACTCCTTCCGGGTCTCGCTGTCGATCGTGGCGGACGCCACGGTGCACGGCCAGCAATCCTACATCATCGATCGCGGCGAGCAGGTGCATACGCTCGAGGCCGCCAAGGCGCTGCTGGCTGCGCAAGCCGCCGCCGCGCCGGCCCAGGCCGATGAGGCCGATGACGAGGAAGAGCTGTTCGAATACGAGGTCGAGACCGACGAGACCGAAGGCCTTGCCGACGAGCAGGCCGCCGGCGAGGAAGCCTCTGCCGCCGAGGGCGAAGGTGACGGTCAGCGCCGCAAGCGCCGCCGCCGGCGCCGCGGCCGCGGTGGTGCCAACGAAGCGCGCGAGGGCGCTCCGCAGCCGCGCGAGGACGGCGATCTGATGCATGTCCTGCCCGAAGGCACCGAGGCGGTTGCCGCGCAGGATGCCGAAGGCGACGAGGACGAAGGCGACGAAGCGCAGGGCGCGGCCCGCGATGACCAGTCCGCAAGTGAGGCCGGCAACGGCGATCGCCGCCCGCGCCGCCGCGGACGTCGTGGCGGCCGCCGCCGGCGCGGCAGCGGACCGGATGACGGTCTCGCGGGATCGATCGCCGACGAGCTGAGCCCTGCCGCAGCGCCGGAAGCCGCCGACGCGGTCGCCGATTTCGATAGTCATGACGCGGAGCCGGCCCCCACGCTCGCGCAGCCCGAGCTGTTCGCCCAGCCGCAGGAATGGCAGCCGATCGAGGCTGCACCTGTCGAGGCCGTTGCCACGCCCGCGCCGGAGGCTGCTGCCGCGGCCGCCGACGACACGGCCGCCGAAAGCGACCGCGCGCAGCGGCGCCGTTCGACGGTGCGCGAAAAGGTCAGCTTCGCGTCGAGCCCGCAGCCTGAAACACCAGCGCACGCGCTGGCTCAGAGCCCAGCTGAGGAAGCTGCCCCTGAGCCCGCAGCCGTTGCCCAGGAGGCGGCGCCGGCCGCTACGGCCGAGGCTCCGACCCGCAAGGGCTGGTGGTCGCGCCGCTTCGGCGGCGGAGGCAACTAGCGCTCCCTGGAAGTCAAAACGCCCGGTTCACGCCGGGCGTTTTTATTGGACAGGCAAACCGTTCGTCAGGCGCCGGCGTGACGGAGCCTGACGGAGACGGATTCCAATGCAAAGCGCGATCGTTCTTGGCGGCGGCATGGTGGGCGTCAGCACGGCGCTGCATCTGCAGCGGCGCGGCTGGGCGGTTACGCTCGTCGACCGCAAGGAACCGGGCCGCGAAACCAGCTACGGCAACGCCGGGATCATTCAAAGCGAGGCCGTGCGGCCCTATCCGATGCCGCGCGATCCCGCCACACTCGCCCGGATCGCGATGGGACGCACCAACGACGTACGCTATCGGCTGGCGTCGCTGCCGCAGCACGCGGGTCCGCTGCTGCGCTACTGGTGGAACTCGACGCCCGAGCGGCACCGCGAGGCCACCATCGCCTGGGCGCGCCTGATCGCCCACGCCACTGCCGAGCACGACACGCTGATCCGCGAGGCGCATGCCGACAATCTGATCCGCCGCGCCGGCTATCGCCTGCTGCATCGCGACCCGGCAGCGCTGGAGCAAGCGATCGCAGTCGCCGAAGAGAACCAGCGCGACTTCGGCGTGAAGTTTCGCGTGCTTGATGGCGGCGAGCTCGCCAGGGCGGAGCCTCTGCTGCGCGACGACCTGCCCGGCGCCATTCACTGGCTCGAGCCGTGGACCGTGTCGGACCCCGGCGGTCTCGTCTCGGCCTATGCCGGATTGTTCGAACGCCTCGGCGGCACGCTGCTGCGCGGTGACGCGCAGACGCTGACCGAGACCGCGTCCGGCTGGTCGGTCGACACCGATGGCGGCCGGATCGATGCCGCCCACGTCGTGGTCACGCTCGGGCCGTGGTCACCGCAATTGCTACGCAAGTTCGGCTACCGGATCCCGCTGGTGCGCAAGCGCGGCTACCATATGCATTACCAGGGCGGCCGATCGCTCGACCTACCGCTCGTCGATACCGCGAATGGCTACGCGATGGCGCCGATGGCGAAGGGAATCCGCATCACCACCGGCGCGGAGCTGACCAGTCCGGACGCGCCGGCCACGCCGATCCAGCTTGGCCACGCCGAAGCTGCGGCGCGGCAATTGCTCGAGATCGGCAGCCGCGTCGAGCCCGAGCCCTGGTTCGGCACCCGCCCCTGCACCACCGACATGCTGCCGGTGCTCGGGCCAGCGCCGCGCCATCGCGGGCTGTGGGTGAATTTCGGCCACGGCCATCAGGGTTTTACGCTCGGCCCGGCGACGGCGCGCGTGCTGGCCGAAACGATGAACGGCGAGGCATCCTCGGTGAACACCTCGCCGTATCGGCTTGACCGGTTCTGATTCCGGACGCGAATTAATCGGTTGTCAGCGCGGTCTCCAGGTCGGTCGGATCGATCTGCCGGGCGAGGTTGGCGTTGAGCTTGTCGCGGTCAAGCTCGCCCTCCCACCAGGCGACGATCACGCAGGCGACGCCGTTGCCGCACAGATTGGTCAGCGCGCGGCACTCGCTCATGAACTTGTCGATGCCGAGCACGATCGCCATGCCCGGCACCAGCCGCGGATCGACCACCGCCAGCGTCGCCGCCAGCGTGATGAAGCCCGCGCCGGTGATGCCGGAGGCGCCCTTCGAGGTCAGCATCGCCACGATCAGGATCGTGAGCTGCTGGCCGAAGCTGAGATCGAAGCCGAGCGCCTGCGCGATGAACAACGTCGCCAGCGTCATGTAGATGTTGGTGCCGTCGAGGTTGAACGAGTAGCCCGTGGGCACCACGAGGCCGACGACCGACTTCGAGCAGCCGAGCCGTTCGAGCTTCTCCATCAATGACGGCAGCGCGCTTTCGGACGACGAGGTGCCGAGCACGATCAACAGCTCGTCCTTGATATAGGCCAGGAACTTGAAGATGGAGAACCCGGCGGTCCGCGCGATGAAGCCGAGCACCACGAACACGAACAGCGCCGCGGTCAGATAGAACGTCGCGATCAGCCCCATCAGGTTGAGGATGGCGCCGGTGCCGAACTTGCCGATGGTGAAGGCCATCGCGCCGAACGCGCCGATCGGCGCCGCCCGCATCACGATCGAGATCACGCCGAACACCGCATGCGCGGCGTCGTCGATGAACGAGCGGATGGTGTGGCCGCGCTCGCCCAGCCCCATGAGCGCGAAGCCGAACAGCACCGAGAACAGCAGCACCTGCAGGATCTCGCCCTGCGCGAATGCGCCCACCACGGTGTCCGGAATGATATGCAGCACGAAGTCGACGCTCTTCTGCGCCTCCGCCTGCTTGGCATAGCCGGCAACCGCCTGCGCGTTCGCCGCCGCATTGCCAAAGCCTGCGCCCGGCCTGACCAGATTGCCAACCAGCAAGCCGAGCACCAGCGCGAAGGTCGAGACCACCTCGAAATAGACCAGCGCCTTGACGCCGATGCGGCCTACCTTCTTGGCATCCTGGATATGGGCAATGCCCGACACCACGGTGCAGAAGATGATCGGCGCGATCACCATCTTGATCAGCTTGATGAAGCCGTCGCCGAGCGCCTTGATCCACTCGTTGGTGGCAAGGCTCGGCCAGAACGCGCCGACCAGCGCGCCGAGCACGATCGCGATCAGGACCTGGACATAGAGAATCTTGTACCACGGCTTGCCGGCGCTCGCCGGCGCAGCCGTGGCAACGGTTGTCGTTGCCATGTGTCACTCCCCCTCAGAAGTGGCGGAAATAGCCAAGATCAACTTGGCGGTTGAAGTCAAACTGGAAACTGTGTGTGCGCTGCCGCTTATCCGCGACGATCTGCCGCGCACCGCGCAGCCGAAATCATGGCGCCGGGCTGCAAGACCGATCTGGCTGACAAGACGAACTCCGGAAGGCTCTTGAAGTTTGCGGGCTATTTAAGCCAACGCGCGATCCGCGCAACCGCTTCCTGCATCTCCGCCGCCGAGCGCGCATAGGAAAAACGGATGAAGGCGCGGCCGTGGATCGGATCGAAGTCGACGCCGGGGGTCGCCGCGACATGCGCCTTCTCCAGCATCTCGCTGGCGAAGGCGAAACTGTCGGAGGTGAAGTCGGAGACGTCGGCATAGAGATAGAACGCGCCGTCGGCGGGCAGGAATTTGGTCAGCCCGGCCTTCGGCAGGCCCTCGATCAGGATGCGGCGGTTTTCCTGATAGCCGCGCTTGATCGCCTCCATCTCTTCGCGGCCTTCGAAGGCCGCTTCGGCAGCGATCTGCGACAAGGTCGGCACCGAGATCGACAGGTTCTGCTGCAGCCGTTCGATCGGCCGCACCAGCACGTCGGGCACCACCATCCAGCCGACGCGCCAGCCGGTCATGCAGAAGTATTTCGAGAACGAGTTGATCACCAGCGCGTTCGGCGACAGCTCCGCGGCCGTCACCGCCGGAAATGCGTAGTCGAGGCCGTGATAGATCTCGTCGGAGATGAAGCGGATGCCGGCGCTGTCGGCGGCCGCCATCAGGCTCGACAGCGCCTCTCGCGACATCATGGTGCCGGTCGGGTTGGCGGGACTGCCGACCAGCACGCCCTTCAGCGGCGCCTTGCGATGGGCGGCGAGCAGCGCCTCCCCGGTCAGCGCATGGCGGGTGTCGCCGGAGGTTTCGATCAGCACCGGCTCGCAGCCGAGCGCGGTCAGGATGTGCCGGTACGGCGGATAGCCCGGCACGGTGACCGCAACCCGGTCGCCCGGCTCGAACATCGCAAGAAACGCCAGGATGAATCCTCCCGACGAGCCGGTGGTAACGATGATCCGGTCGGGCGCAATCGCGCAGCCATACGTGTCGCGGTAATGCCGGGCGATGCGCGCGCGCAGCGAGGGGATGCCGAGCGCGGAGGTGTAGTCGATCCGCCCGCCGGCGAGCGCGGCCTGCGCGGCGGCGATCGCCGGCTTCGGCGCACCCTCGGCGGGCTGCCCCACCTCCATGTGGATGACATGGCCGCCCGCCGCCTCGATTCGCGCGGCGGCCGCCATCACGTCCATCACCATGAACGGCGGAACATCGCTCCGGCCGGACGCTGTCAAAAGGCTGCTCACACGGTCTCTCGCTGTCGCTTCACGCATGGATTTCTGCTATTGCACGGCCGCTGCCGAATTCAGGTTCCCGCACCTTCTACCGCCCCAGACTGGCCGCATTCGGTGGCTCCTTATAACGTTTTCAGGCCAAGTGAATAGGCCAAGTGCATACCCGGTTCGCGTGAAGAAGAACTGCAAAAACAACAGACTGCGCCACGCGCCTGATCCGGTCGGGCCCGGAACCGGGCTTCGCCCCGGCGCGGCCAGCCATCGCCGATAGATCGCCCATGCTGTTTCGCCTCGCGCTTCGCACCAGAACCTTCCAGCCGACTGCATCCAAGCTGACCGCATTGCTGACTGCGGTCGCGCTCGCGATTGGTCCCGCCGTCCCTGCGCGGGCCCAGCAGAAGGGCCCGCCGGTGCTGCGCGACACCGAGTCCGAGCAGCTGCTGCGCGAATATACGCGGCCGATCCTGCGCGCCGCCGGTCTGGAGAAGCAGAACATCCAGATCGTGATCATCAACGAAAGCTCGTTCAACGCCTTCGTCGCCGACGGCCGCCGCATCTTCGTCAATTACGGCGCGCTGCTGCAATCGGAGACGCCGAACCAGATCATCGGCGTGCTGGCGCATGAGACCGGCCATCTGGCCGGCGGCCATCTCGCCAAAATGCGCGAGCAGCTGGCGCAGGCGCAGACCCAGATGATCATTGCGATGCTGCTCGGCGTCGGCGCGCTGGCCGCAGGTGCAGCGGGCGGCGGCGGTGGCAGCGGCCTCTCCAGCGCCGGTGCCGCCGCGATCTCGGCGCCGCAGTCGGTCATTCAGCGCACGCTGCTGTCCTATCAGCGCCAGCAGGAAGAAAACGCCGACCGCGCCGGCGTCAGATTCCTGACCGCGACCGGCCAGTCGGCCCGGGGCATGTACGAGACGTTCAAGCGCTTCACCGATGAGAGCCTGTTCGCCTCGCGTGGTGCCGACCCCTATCTGCAATCGCACCCGATGCCGGTCGATCGCGTCTCGGCGCTGGAGGAACTGGCGCGCTCGAGCCCCTATTGGGACAAGAAGGACGATCCGGCGCTGCAGCTGCGTCACGACATGATGCGCGCCAAGATCTCGGGCTTCATGGAGCGGCAGGACACGGTCTACCGCCGCTATCCGCTGTCCAACACCAGCCTGCCGGCGCGCTATGCGCGCGCGATCACGACCTATCTGCACGGCGATCTGCGTTCGGCGATCGCGCAGATCGACGGCTTGATCCAGGTGCAGCCGAACAATCCCTATTTCTACGAATTGCGCGGTCAGGCGCTGCTCGAAGGCGGCCGGCCCAGTGAGGCGATCGCGCCGCTGCGCCGCGCGGTGCAACTCTCCGGCAGCTCACCGCTGATCGAGATGCTGCTCGGTCAGGCCCTGGTTGCTTCGGACAACAAGGCCTACACCGACGATGCGATCAACATGCTGCGCGCCGCGGTGGCGCGCGAGCCCGAGGCGCCGCTCGGCTATACCCAGCTCGCGATGGCCTATGGCCGCAAGGGCGACTATGCCCAGGCCGACCTCGCCTCGGCACAGGCAGCCTACCTCCGCGGCGACAACAAGACCGCCCGCGAGCTGGCGTCGCGCGCCAAGACGCGGTTCGCGATCGGCACGCCCGGCTGGGTCAAAGCTGACGACATTGTGAGCGCCAAGCCCATGCCGGGTCAGAAAAACAACTAGAAATAAACCGTAGTTCGATACAACGATCACCGAAACCGGCTCACGGCCCCGCCGCATTTTGGGCCACCTCGAACAAGGATTTTGTCATGCCAGCGCTTCGTTTTCTTGCCCCTGCCCTGCTCGCGCTCGGCATCTGTGCCGCGCCGCTGTCGGCGTCCGCGCAGAGCTTCAACGACACCCAGCGCGGCGACATCGAGACCATCGTGCGCAACTATCTGATCGCGCACCCCGAGGTGCTCGAGGAGGCGATGAACGAGCTGAGCAAGCGGCAGGCCGCCGCCGAAGCCGAGAAGCATGAACAGAGCGTCGCCAAGAACGCCGACACCATCTTCAACTCGCCGCGCGGCGTCTTCCTCGGCAACAAGGACGGCGACGTCACCTTCGTCGAGTTCTTCGATTACAATTGCGGCTACTGCAAGCGCGCGATGTCCGACATGATGGACCTGATGAAGGCGGATCCGAAGCTGAAGGTCGTGCTGAAGGAATTCCCGGTGCTGAGCCAGGGCTCGGTCGAGGCCGCGCAGGTCGCGGTCGCCGTGCGCATGCAGGATCCGACCGGCAAGAAGTATCTCGACTTCCACCAGAAGCTATTGGGCGGCCGCGGTGCCGCCGACAAGGCGCGCGCGCTGGCGGTTGCCAAGGAGGTCGGCCTCGACATGACCAAGCTCGAGAAGGACATGGCAAGCCCCGAAGTGAAGGCGACCATCGAGGAGAACTTCCGCCTCGCCGAATCCATGGGCATGAACGGCACGCCGAGCTACGTGATCGGCAAGCAGGTCGTGATCGGCGCCGTCGGCGTCGACAATCTCAAGGAGAAGATCGGCATCGCCCGCTGCGGCAAGGCGACCTGCTGATCGCGCTTTCGCCGACGCTCATTCGCTCAACGAAATCCGGCTGCCAGGCAGCCGGATTTTTTTTATTGCCGGCACCGAACCACCTCGGCGCTCGCCGCAACCAAGGGCCGTCACCAACAACGAAGGCCGCGCGATGCCCTTGGCCCCGCCAACCCTTGCTCCACCAACTCTTGCTCGACCAACCCTTGGCTACGACCTCACGCTGCTGAAGACGGCGCCGCCGCGCGGCACCGAACACGATCACGGCTGGTGCTACGGCCTGCCGCCAGGCATTCGCACCGAGCAATGGCCGCTCAGTCCACATGACGGCTTTCCGATGCAGCACTGCTTCACGCTGCGCATTCCCGTGCAATATCGCACCAAGGGCGACGCCTATGCTGCGCTCGCGATGTTCGCCGACCAGCAATATGACGAACCCGTCGAGATCGATGCGGTCGCGCAATATCTCGCGGCGGAGACGATCGAGCGTCCGGCCGATCGCCATTTGCTGCCGTACTTCGCCTATCGGCAGAACCGTCATCCGATGGAGTTTCGGATGAAGGACATCATCGACCACAATTTCGCGGCGATCTGGCTCACGGATGCCGAGTTCATGGGGCCGCTGTGCCGGCCGCCGGAGCTGGCTGGCAATCCATTGCTGGAAGCCAATGCGCCACCGCGCTGGCTCGAGAAGGGCGCGGCACGCACGGCGTTCGATGCGCAGGTCGGCCGCACCACCAGCGTCGACGAACTGGAGAAGAGATACTGGTACCGCCTGTTCGGCCGTGTCCCCGAGACCGGGCACCACGCCTACGGCATTGCGCTTGCGCCGCGCGACGGCGATCCCAATGTCGGCAAGCCGCCGCGCGACCATCTGCTGCACAAGGGCGCGCTCGGCGACTACATCGCGCCGTACGGCGAAGATGGCAAAGCGCGCGGCCTCGAGCGGTTGCACGGCCGCAACCATCTCGGCGGCACGATGTTTCCGAATCAATGGACGCCGAAATTCAGCGCGACCTATCTCGAGATCGAGGAGCATTTCGGCGGTTTCAATTTCGGCGGCGGCAACGGCCAGCTCGATCTTGCGAGCATGGAGTTCGACTGGGCCTGCGGTTGAAGCGTGCGCGTTCATCGCGCATTCACACAACAAACAAACCGCGGGGAACCGCAAATCAACAGGAACATCGCACATCCTCCCCCGTTGTCGGCGCGGGCAATGCTTTCACTTGAGGAGGAATACGATGTCTAACCGCTTTCTGATTTCGGTCGCTACGGCGGCTTTGATCGCCGGCACCGGCTTTGCGAATGCACAGGGCGCAGGTGGCGCCGGCAAGGATTCGCCGGCGGCCGGCGCTGGCGCGACCACGCAACACGGCGCACCGTCCGGTGGCGCGTCATCGGGCACGATGCAGCGTGATACGGGCGGCATGAAGGGTTCCGAGCATTCCACGACCGGTGAATCTCCGAGCACGAAGGGTGCGGAGTCCGACAAGTCCGGCCCCGCCACCAAGGGTGCGCAGGACAACACGCAGAAGTCGAAGAGCATGAGCTCCGAGAACGACGCGACCAAGGGCTCCAAAGACATGAAGGCCGAGGGCCGCGACAAGAGCGGCAACATGAAGGCCGAGGAGCATGACAAGAGCGGCAAGATGAACGCGGAAAGCCGTGACGGCCGCGATCGCAGCAACGCCGCCGACAGCCGCGACAAGAGCGGCGCCACGACCAACCAGAACGCTCAGACCAAGAGCCCGACCGACACCAACCGCGCGCAGACCAACGACACCAGCCGCACGCAGACCACGACTGGCAACGCGGCAACGTCGGCCACCGCGGCTCCGCCGGCCGAGAAGCGCACCCAGATCACGACCGCGATCAAGTCGGAGCACGTCACTGAGGTCACCAACGTGAACTTCAACGTGGCGGTCGGCACCCGCGTCCCAGCCGACGTTCGCTTCTACCCGGTGCCGGAGCGGGTGGTGACGATCTATCCGCAGTGGCGCGGTTACGAGTTCATCCTGGTCCACGGCCGCTACATCATCGTGCAGCCGGAGACCCACGAGATCGTCTACATTATCGAGGGCTAAGCCGGCCTCGGTGCGAGGGCACCATCAAGGGCCCTCGCCCATTCTCGACCCCGCCCCTTCGGGGCGGGGTTTTGCGTCTGGGCACCGCCCCTCGCGGCAGTGGATGGCTCACGGGAGCGCCGGCGGAAGTCGCCTTCCGCGAGATTTGGTTAATCAGCAATTTCCGTAGGTTACGGCAGCCACCTGAGAGGGCGGAGGAAGCTGTTGAAGACATTCCGATTTCACCTAAACACTTCCCCTGCGGCCGGTTGTTACCTATAACCCGGCCCACTTCACCCCTTGTCGGAACCCTTGTCCGGAACCCCTGGAATGGCTGCTGCCGGAACGATCTATGTGCTGAACGGCCCGAACCTCAATCTGCTGGGGACGCGCGAGCCGGAGACCTACGGCCACGCCACCCTCGCCGACGTCGAGAAGCTGTGCGCGGACACCGCACGCCAGTTCGGGCTTGCCGCCGACTGCCGGCAGTCCAACCGCGAGGGTGAACTGATCGACTTCATCCATGAGGCCCACGCCAAGAAGGCGGTCGGCATCATCATCAATGCCGGCGGTTACTCCCATACCTCGATCGCGCTGCATGACGCGCTGGTTGCGGTCAAGATTCCCGCCGTCGAGGTCCATGTCAGCAATATCCACGCCCGCGAGAGCTTCCGGCACCACTCGTTCACTGCTAAAGCCGCGTTCGCGTCGCTCTGCGGCTTCGGCATCGATGGCTACCGGCTTGCGATCATCGGCCTCGCCACCAAGATTGGTACCAAGACCGATGCCAAGGCAAAGGCTTAATCGTCACTCCTGACGTCCCCCGTCATCAGACAGAGATTTTGGATCAAACAACATGGCGCGCCAGCCAGACGACAAATCAGCGGCAAAATCCAAGAGCGACGACAGCGCGCTCATTCGCGAGCTCGCCCTGCTGCTCGCGGAGACCAACCTGACCGAGATCGAGATCGAGCGTGCCGGGCTGCGCGTCCGCGTCGCGCGCAATATCAGTATCGCAGCCTCCGTGCCCGCCGTGCATGCGGTGGCCGCGCCGGTGGCCGTCCCGGCCGCTGCGGCTGCGACCGACCTCGCAAAGCACCCGGGCGCAGTGCCCTCGCCGATGGTCGGCACCGCCTATTGGGCGCCCGAGCCGGGCGCCAAGCCGTTCATTGAAGTCGGCACCAAGGTCTCGGCCGGCCAGACGCTTCTGATCATCGAGGCGATGAAGACGATGAACCAGATCCCGTCGCCGCGCGCGGGCACCGTGACCCAGATCCTCATCGAGGACGGCCAGCCGGTCGAATTCGGCGAGCCGCTCGTCATCATTGAATAGCTTCCGTCAACACCAGGCGCTGCGATGTTTGACAAGATCCTCATAGCCAATCGCGGCGAGATCGCGCTTCGCGTGCTGCGCGCCTGCAAGGAGCTCGGCATCTCCACCGTCGCGGTGCATTCCACCGCCGACGCCGACGCCATGCATGTGCGGCTCGCCGACGAGAGCGTGTGCATCGGTCCGCCGCCGTCGAAGGATTCCTATCTCAACGTGCCGGCGCTGCTCGCAGCCTGCGAGATCACCGGCGCCGACGCCGTGCATCCCGGCTACGGCTTCCTGTCCGAGAACGCGCGCTTCGCCGAGATCCTCGCCGACCACAATCTGGGCTTCATCGGACCGAAGGCCGAGCACATCCGCCTGATGGGCGACAAGATCGAAGCCAAGAAGACCGCCAAGCGGCTCGGCATTCCCGTGGTGCCCGGCTCCGACGGCGCGGTGACGGCGGACGACGACGCCATGGCGATCGCCAAGGAGATCGGCTTCCCGGTGCTGGTGAAGGCGGCGGCCGGCGGCGGCGGGCGCGGCATGAAGGTCGCTCACACCGAGGCCGACCTCGCGCTGGCGCTCTCGACCGCGTCCAACGAGGCCAAGTCGGCGTTTGGCGACGCCTCGGTCTATCTGGAGAAATACCTGCAGAAGCCGCGCCACATCGAGATCCAGATTCTCGGCGACGGCCGCGGCGGCGCCATCCATCTCGGCGAGCGCGACTGCTCGCTGCAGCGGCGCCACCAGAAGGTCTGGGAGGAAGGCCCCTCGCCGGTGCTCGGGGCAGCCGCCCGCGCCAGGATCGGCAAGACCTGCGCCAAGGCGATGCGGGACATGAAGTATCTCGGCGTCGGCACCATCGAATTCCTCTATGAGGACGGCGAGTTCTATTTCATCGAAATGAACACGCGTATCCAGGTCGAGCATCCCGTCACCGAAAGCATCACCGATATCGATCTGGTGCTGGAGCAGATCCGGATTGCGGCCGGCGGCGACCTTCCGGCCAAGCAGAGCGACATCGCGATCATCGGCCACGCCATCGAGTGCCGCATCAATGCGGAGAACCCGGAGACCTTCCGTCCGTCGCCGGGACGGATCACGCAATACCATCCGCCGGGCGGCCTCGGCGTGCGGATCGACTCCGCGGTCTACCAAGGTTACGTGATCCCGCCCTATTACGATTCGCTGGTCGGCAAGCTGATCGTACACGGCAAGACCCGCGGCGAGTGCCTAATGCGGCTGCGGCGGGCGCTCGACGAGATGGTGGTCGACGGCATCGAGACGACGCTGCCGCTGTTCCGCGCATTGGTGCGCGAGCCCGACATCATCGAAGGCGACTACCACATTCACTGGCTGGAGCAGTACCTCGCCGGCCAGCCATCCGACGCCCCGAAATAGTTCGGAACTCCGTGGAACCCAGCGCCCTGTTCAAACGTAATTGAGGGGTTATTGGCTTTCCACGGGGACGCACTGAATCCCACTCCCGAGATGAGAACGTCGTGACACCGGTTTCACGACGCAGGTCGACGCTCCAGATCCTGCTGCTTTCGGCGGGATTTTTCGTGCTGGTCGCGATCAGCGTGGCGTCGGTCATCCTGGTCAACAAGGCGCGCGAGGACAACGCCTGGGTGGTCCACACCGTCGAGGTCGAAAGCCAGGTCGCCAACCTATTGGTCGATATCAGGCGCGCCGAAAGTGCGACCAGGGCGTATCTGCTGACATCGGCACCACAATACCTGTCCGAGTATGAATCTGCTGCGGAAGGAATCCCGGCCGCGCTCAATCATCTCCAGATGATGACCGTCGACAATCCGGCGCAGGTCGCCAATGCCGCAAAGCTCAAGGCCGCCGTCGAGCAACGGCTGGCCGAGTTCGCGCTCGGTATCGAGCGCGTCAAGAACAACGACGTCGCGACCAGCATCGACATCCTGCGCAAGGGCACATCGACCGAGGCAATCGAGGCGATCGCCCGGATCGGCCGTGACATGCGCACCGAGGAGGATCGCCTGCTGGCGATGCGCACCGCGACCGCGGACAGGACCCAGGTGCTGGCCTCCTCAGTCACGATCGCCGGCTCCTGCATGGTGCTGGCGCTCGCGGGATTCGCAATCGTGCTGCTGCGTCTATCGTCGCGGGCGCGCGACGAGGCCGAGGCCAGGCTGCGCGACAGCAACGTCAATCTCGAAACCATCGTCGACGAGCGCACCGCCGACCTGCGCGAGGCCAACGAGGAAATCCAGCGCTTCGCCTACATCGTCAGCCATGATTTGCGCTCGCCGCTGGTCAACATCATGGGATTCACCAGTGAGCTGGAGGAATTGCGCGGCGACATCTTCAAGCGCATCGCCACGCTCAATCGCTCCGCGTCGCTGGCGCCGGCGATGGAAGACGCCCCCGACGTGGCCGAGCCCGAACTCGAAGGCTCCGACAAGCAGCTATCCGACGATTTCAACGAGTCGCTCAGCTTCATCAAGTCGTCGATCGCCAAGATGGACCGCCTGATCAGCGCGATCCTCAACCTCACCCGCGAGGGCCGCCGCGAGTTCAAGCCCGAACGGATCGATCTTCGCGAACTGATCGACGGCATCGTCAAGACGGTCGCCCATCAGGCGGTCGAGGCCAATGCGACCATCGAGGTCGGCACGTTGCCCAACCTCGTCAGCGACCGCCTCGCGCTGGAGCAGATCTTCTCCAATCTGATCGACAACGCGCTCAAATATCTCAAGGACGGTGTCCCCGGCGAGATCGCGATCGAGGGCCGCACCAAGCTCGGCTTCGCGATCTTCGAGGTCACCGACAACGGCCGCGGCATCGACCCGAAGGACCACCAGCGCATCTTCGACCTGTTCCGCCGCGCCGGAACCCAGGACAAGCCCGGTCAGGGCATCGGGCTTGCCCATGTCCGCGCACTTGTGCGCAGACTGGGCGGCACCATGTCGGTAGCATCGGAACTTCACAACGGCAGCACATTCACAGTGACGCTGCCGATCAATTGGTCAGGCAAGCACCGGGATAAGGAATCATGAGCGATCCAGTCACCATCATCATGATCGAGGACGACGAGGGCCATGCCCGCCTGATTGAGCGCAATATCCGGCGCTCAGGTGTCAACAATGAGATCGTCCCGTTCACCAACGGTACAGAGGCCGTGAACTACCTGTTCGGCAAGGATGGCAGCGCGGTCGAGCGCAAGGGGCAGGCCCTGCTCATCCTGCTTGATCTCAATCTGCCTGACACGAGCGGCATCGATATTCTGCGGCGGGTCAAGGAGAACAAGTATCTCAAGGCGACGCCGGTGGTCGTGCTGACCACGACGGACGACTCCCAGGAGATCAAGCGTTGCTACGAACTCGGTTGCAACGTCTACATCACCAAGCCGGTGAACTACGAAAGCTTTGCCAACGCCATTCGCCAGCTTGGCCTGTTCTTTTCCGTGATTCAGGTGCCACCTGCTTCGATATGACCAGCGCAACGCCGACACTGCTCTATATCGACGACGACGCGGCGCTGGCGCGCCTGGTCGAACGCAGGCTGACGCGCGCGGGTTTCAAGGTCGTGCACGCCGCAAGCGGCCAGCAAGGCCTCGACCGGCTCGCCCAGGGCGGCATCGACGTCATCGCGCTCGACCAGTACATGCCCGGCCTCGACGGGCTGGAGACGCTGGAGCAGATCCTCAAGATCGCGGACGCGCCACCGGTGGTGTTCGTCACCGCCTCGCAGGATTCGGCGATCGCGGTCACCGCGCTGAAGGCCGGCGCGGCCGACTATCTGGTCAAGGACGCGAGGGGTGATTTCATTCCCCTGCTTCAGGTCGCGGTGAACGGCGCAATCCGGCAGGCCGCGATCCAGAAGGCGCGCGACGAGGCCGAGGCCGAGGTCCACGCCTCGCGCGACCGCTACGCCGCGCTCGCCGCCGAGCGCGAGGTTCTGCTGCGCGAGGTCAACCATCGGGTCGGCAATTCGCTGCAGATCATCGCATCGCTGCTACATCTGCAGGCCAATTCCGCGAGCCAGCAGGACGTCAAGGCGGCGCTCACCAACGCCATGGGCCGGGTTGCCGCGGTCGCGCAAGTGCACCGCCGCCTCTATACCTCACACGACTTCAAGACGGTGATGCTCAACCAGTATCTCGAGGCGCTGCTCGAGGATCTCAGGCGCTCGGCCGAAGGCAACAAGATGTCGCGGCTGACGCTGAAGGCCGCCCCGATCGAGATCGACCCCGACCGCGCGGTCGCGATCGGCATCATCGTCAACGAGTTGGTGATGAACGCCGTGAAATACGCCTATCCCGACGGCGCCGGTCCGATCCATGTCGAGCTGAAGCCGCAGGCCGAGGATTTGCAGCTTTCGATCAGCGATGACGGCGTCGGTTTTTCCGATATGGCCGACCCGCGCGGCACCGGCATGGGCCAGCGCATCGTCACCGCGATGGCCGCCAAGCTCGACGCCAGCGTCGAGCGCGACCCGAACCACCAGGGCACCCGGTTCGTACTGCGGTTCGCCCGCGTCAGCCCGGCGCTGGCGAAATCGACAAGCGCCGCCGCGAGTTAAAGCGTTTTCGAGCGAAGTGGATACCGGTTCGCGTGAAGAAAACGCGTCGAACCGATAGCCGGAGCCTGCAGCGGATTGGATCGATTTGTCGTGTTGGCGTTAACGGCTGCGTCATCCTGTTGTTCGATCGGAATGTCGCCCTTCCGCCCTATTAAGAAACAAATCGACGTTGATTGCGAAAATCCCGCTACCAGCTTGGCAGGAGGCGCTACCCATGTTCGGGCGCAGGATCACGTTCGGGAAGAAGCAGCACACCCTTGGCGAACTCCAGGAATTGATGCGTCCGACACCTGACGCGGATGGCGTGACGCGGGTCTTTCCCAAGGATATCTGGGACGATCCGAAGGTCGGTGCGATGCTGCGCGATCTCGGCTTCAACCCCGACGATCCGCGCAATATCAGAAAGACGGCCGAGGACTACATCGCGATGTTCGCCGCGGCGAAAAAGCGGCTCGATGAACGCTCTGAAGCCTTCAACCGCGACATGACCGCCCGCTACGCCTACTGCCGCGCCGTCCCCTTCCTGGTAATCGACCACACCATCTGGGACGGCGAGGATGGCGCCTTCCTCTATGCGAGCCTGAACCTGATCGGCTTCGACGATTGGAACGTGCTGATGCTGGCGGCAGATGAGCGCACCAGGCAAATGTGCGGCATCGCCGGCCATCCCGGCACCGTGCCTGCCGTCACTGACGTCCTGGCCAAGCACGTGACCGCATGGAAGGCGCGCCACGAGGCTGCACTGGAATTATACGGCGTCACGGCCACCGGCGGCGAAGGCGGCATCACGCGCGAACAATATGAGACGGAGAAGGACACGCTTCGTCAGGAGATCGTCGACAAGGTCGGCTGGATGAAGCCGCGCATCATCGACGAGCTTGTGCGCATTCAGGGCTAAAACACCCGCCTCTCAATCCTGCCTGTCGCGGTGCCGCCGCGTCCGGTACGGGCGGCAGTCCTGACACGGCGCGCCAAAGATCACCTGCGACGGATACGGCCGCGCCTGATGCCACGGCGTCGAGCCGAACAGGCCCGCCGCCCCGAACCCTGCACTGAAGGGATCGGCGGCAAAGCTGCCCGGAAAATATCCGTTGCTGCGGAAATCGCGGTCGTCGTCGCGGCCGTCGAAATACGCCCCGCCGGTGCTGCCGTAGCGCAGCGGCCGCTCCTGTGCCGATGCCGCGGCCGCGCTGAGCGCGATGACGGCGCAGGCGATCAGTCCCCTCATGGCAGTCATGGCCAAAGCCCTCATTGCGGATTGGTGCCCCAATCGCCCTTCCAGGCGATCAGGCGACCCTTGCCGAATTGCAGATAGAGCCCGTCGCTGCGTCTCGACAGCACGCTGCCCCTGACGTTGGGCAGCGCGACGAACAATTCATTGCCCGGCGTGCCGCGAACGTAATTCAGGGGAACGCCCAGCGACTGGCTGGCCTGGTCGGCGTTCATGCCGAAGGCGAGCGGAACGCTGTTCGGCGCACGTTGCTGTGCCCGGGCTGTGCCGAGCGGCGTGCCCAGCGCGATGACGAGGATGACGACGACGAGTGTGACGAACCGCTGCATGACCGACCTCACTGCACCGCCGCCGCCAGCGTGCCGGCGGGCGTCCAGCCGCCGCCGAGCGCCTGGAACAGGCTGCTCGCCGCCAGCAGCTTGTTGAGCCTCACCGTGACCAGGTTCAGTTCAGCCGTAAACAGCGTCTGCTGCGTCTGCAGCACGGTGATGAGATTGACCGTGCCACCGCGCAGCTGCGTCTCCGAGACCTCGAACGCCTTGCGTGAGCTCGCCACCACATCGGACTGAAGGCGCTCCTGCAGCGTGTACTTCTGCAGCGCGATCAGCGCCTTCTCGACATCGGCGAAGGCCGACAGCACCGCCTTGCGATAGGCCTGCAGATTTTGCAGTTGCTGGCCCTTGGCGAGCTTCAGCTGGCTTTCGAGCAGGAAGCCGTCGAACAGCGGCTGCGTCAGCCCGGCGGCGAGCGTGTAGTACCAGGCGCCCGGCGCAAACAGCGAGGCGAGCGCCGCGCTCTGGAAGCCGGTGGTGCCGGTCAGCTGGATCTGCGGGAAGAACGCCGCGCGCGCCGCATCAACGCTGAAATTGGAGGACGCGAGCTGCGCCTCGGCTTCGCGGACGTCAGGCCGCTGGTAGAGCAGCTCCGACGGCATTCCCGGCGTCACGCGCGGCACCGCGATCTGCGTGGTAGAGCCGCCGCGCACCGTGAAATTGGCCGGCGCGCGCGCCACCAGCACGGCGAGCGCCGCGATGTTCTGCCCGACCGTCACCTCGAGTGGGGGGATCGCCGCGCGCTGCGTCGCGACCAGCGCCTCCTGCTGCGACAAATCGAGCTGCGAGGCGGTGCCGCCGGCGAATTGCGACTTGATCAATGCAAGGATGCGCTCGGCCGCCGCCAGATTGCGGCGGGTGACCTTGATCTGGTCCTGCGCCGCCAGCACCTGGAAATAGGTATTGGCCACCGTTGCCATCGTGGTCAGCGCGACCACCTCGCGATTGTAGCGGGAGACGGTGGCGCTCTCCTCCGACGCCGCCAGCGTAGCGCGGTTCTTGCCCCAGAAATCGACGATATAGCTCGCGCTGAGCCCCAGGCTGTATTGCGAGAACGTCCCGCTGCTGCCAAGCGACGAACTCGATCCTGTCGCCAGCTTTTCGCGCTCGGCGTTCGCCGATCCCGAGACCGAAGGCAGCAGCGCGGCGCCGGAAACGCCGACCTGGGCGTCGGCCTGGACGATCTGGGCGATCGCCGCCGCGATGTCGAGATTGTAGAGCTGCGCGGATTCCATCAACCCGGTCAGCTCGGGCGAGCGGAAGCCGCGCCACCAGGCGAGCGCCGGAACCGCCGCATCGGCATCGCCCTTGGCGGCCGCACGATAGCTCGCCGGCACTTCGAGACTGAGTTCGGGCTTCTCCGCCCCGGGAATGCACCCGGACAGACCAAGGCTGAGGCCGCCAAACGCCGCCACGCGCAGCAACCGGACCGGTTTCCGCAACACCTGAAGATTTCGCAACGCTGCAACTGTCGGCATTTACTCGCCCGGTTGAAGTGAGGAGCCCGGCGTCCGCACGGCGCCGCCGCGGCGGACGCGCTGGGCCCACAAGCGGAACCGATCGAGATAGAGGTAGATGACCGGGGTCGTATAGAGGGTGAGGACCTGGCTCAGGAGCAGCCCGCCGACGATGGCGATGCCAAGCGGCTGCCGCAGCTCGCCGCCGTCGCCCATGCCGATGGCGAGCGGCACCGCCCCGAGCAGCGCGGCCATGGTCGTCATCATGATCGGACGGAAGCGCAGCAGGCACGCCTCTCTGATCGCCTCGAGCGGCTCCAGCCCGCGCTTGCGTTCCGCCTCCAGCGCAAAGTCGATCATCATGATGGCGTTCTTCTTCACAATGCCGATCAGCAGGATGACGCCGATCAGCGCCATGATACTGAACTCGGTCTTGAATGCCATCAGCGCCAGCAAGGCGCCCACACCTGCGGAGGGCAATGTCGACAGGATCGTCAGCGGGTGGACGAAGCTTTCGTAGAGCACACCAAGCACGATGTAGATCGTCACCAGCGCTGCCAGGATCAGGAATGGCTGGTTGGCGAGCGAATCCTGGAACGCCTTCGCAGAGCCCTGGAAGGTGCCGCGGATCGTGGCCGGGACGCCGATCCGGTTCATGGTCGCCTCGATGCTTCCGACCGCGGTGCTCAGCGACACGTTTGGCGGCAGGTTGAACGAGATGGTGTTGGCGACCAGGAGGCCCTGGTGATTGACCGCAAGCGGCGTCGCGCCCTCTTTGAAGGCGGCGACGTCCGACAGCGGGATCATGGTCTCGCTGCTGGTCGAGACGGCCGAACCGGTCGAAGCCACGCCCTTCCCGGTCGACCCGATCGAGTTGGTGGCCTGATTGCGTGCGGCCTGGGCATTGGCCGAATTGGCGGCGCTTGAGGTCCCCGGCGCCGCCACCGTGCCCGCCACCGCGTTGGTGGCCTGCGAGCCGCCGACCGATCCGCCCGACGTGCTGATATAAACGTCCTTCAGCGTCTGCGGGTTCTGCCAGTAGCGCGGCGCGACCTCCATGATGACGTGGTACTGGCTGCGCGCGACATAGATGGTCGACACCTGCCGCTGGCCGAAGGCGTCGTAGAGGGTGTTGTCGATCTGGCTGACCGTGATGCCGAGCCGCGCCGCGGCGTCGCGGTCGATCACGAGATCGGACTCCAGGCCCTTGTTCTGCTGGTCGCTGTTGACGTCGGCCAGGTTCGGATCGCGCTGCAGGGCCGCCGCGATCTTCGGCGTCCATTCATTGAGCTCCTCCAGCGTCGATCCCTGCAGCGTGTACTGATACTGCGCGTTGGACTGCCGTCCGCCGACCCTGATGTCCTGCACCGCCTGCAGGAACAGGCTCGCGCCGGGCACCACCGACATCTCACGCCGCAGCCGCGAGATCACGCCGTCGGCGCCGATCTTGCGCTGGTCGAGCGGACGCAGCGAGACGAACACGAAGCCGGAATTGGTTTGCCCGCCGCCGGTGAAGCCGACCACCGTCTCCACCGCCGGATCGCGCTTGATGATGCCGACGAACTGCGCGAGCTTCTGCTGCATCAGCTGGAACGAGACGCTCTGATCGGCCTGGATCGAGCCGACCAGCCGCCCGGTATCCTGCTGCGGGAAGAAGCCCTTCGGGATCACGTCGTAGAGATAGAAGTTGAGGCCGAACACCGCCGCCAGGATCAGCATCACCGACAGCGGATGCGCAAGCGCTGCGGTCAGCGTCCTGCGGTAGAAATTCAGCATCGCCTCGAAGAAGCGCTCGCTGGCCCAATAGAGCCGCCCGTGGCCGCCTTTGTCCGGCTTGAGCAGTACCGCGCACATCATCGGCGTGGTCGAGAGCGAGACCGCGAGCGAGATCAGGATCGAGATCGAGATCGTCATCGCGAATTCGCGGAACAGCCGGCCGACAATGCCTTGCATCAGCAGGATCGGGATGAACACCGCGATCAACGAGACGCTCATCGACAGCACCGTGAAGCCGACCTCGTTGGCGCCCTTCAACGCCGCCTCGAGCGGGCTCAAGCCGTCCTCGATGTAGCGCGTGACGTTCTCCAGCACGACGATGGCATCGTCGACCACGAAGCCGGTCGCAACCGTCAGCGCCATCAGGGACAGATTGTCGAGGCTGTAGCCGAACAGGTACATCGCCCCGAAGGTCGCAACCAGCGACACCGAGACCGCCACGACGGGAATGAATGTGGCGCGCGCATTGCGCAGGAACGCGAACACCACGATGATGACAAGCAGCACGGCCAGGACGAGGGTCCGCTCCACGTCCCTGAGCGAGGTGCGGATGGTGGTCGAGCGGTCCACGGCAAGGCCGATGTCGATCGCCGGCGAAATCGAGGCTTGCAGCTGCGGCATCAGCCCCTTCACCAGGTCAACGGTACTGATGATGTTGGCGTTCGGCTGGCGGTAGAGGATGAGCAGTACCGCAGGCTTGCCGTTGGCGAGCCCGGCGTTGCGCAAATTCTCGACGCCGTCGGTCACCTCGCCGACGTCGGAGACGCGGACCGGCGCGCCGTTGCGGTAGGCCACGATCAGCGGCTTGTAGTCGTCGGCCTTGTTGGCCTGGTCGTTGGCGTAGATCTGGTAGCGCTGGTCGCCGACGTCGATGCCGCCCTTCGGGCTGTGGGCGTTGGCACTCGACAGCGCCGCCCGGACATCCTCCAGCCCGATGCCGTATTTGTAGAGCGCCTGCGGGATCAGATCGACGCGGACGGCGGGCAGCGAGCTGCCGCCGACCACCACCTCGCCGATGCCCTCGACCTGCGACAGCTTCTGCGCCAAGACCGTCGACGCGGCATCGTAGAGAGCGCCGCGCGTCAGCGTATCCGACGTCAGCGTCAGGATCAGGATCGGCGCGTCGGCCGGATTGACCTTGCGGTAGGTCGGATTGCTGCGCAGGCTGGTCGGCAGATCGGCCCGCGCCGCGTTGATCGCGGCCTGCACGTCGCGCGCCGCGCCGTCGATGTCACGATTGAGGTTGAACTGCAGCGTGATCCGGGTCTGACCGACCGAGCTCGACGAGGTCATCTCGCTGACGTCGGCGATCTGGCCGAGATGCCGCTCCAGCGGGCTGGCGACCGTGGTCGCGACGTCCTGCGGGCTGGCGCCGGGCAGCGTCGCCTGCACCGAGATGGTCGGAAAATCCACCTGCGGCAGCGGCGACACCGGCAGCTTGAAGAACGCGACAATGCCGGCGGCCGCAAGTCCGAAGGTCAACAACGTGGTTGCGACCGGCCGGCGGATGAAGGGCGTTGACGGATCCATGGCTCAACGCGACCCGCTCGCCTCACCGACCTCGTCAGACCGCCCGGCAAACCGCAACGCGAGGCGATCGAACCAGAGGTAGATCACCGGCGTCGTGAACAGCGTCAGCAGCTGGCTGAGCAAAAGGCCGCCGACGATGGAGATGCCGAGCGGATGCCGCAGCTCTGAGCCAGCGCCGCTGCCGAGCATCAGCGGCAGCGCGCCGAGCACCGCGGCCATCGTCGTCATGATGATCGGCCGGAACCGCAGCAGGCAGGCCTGGTAGATCGCCTCGCGCGGCGGCTTGCCCTCGTTGCGCTCGGCATCGAGCGCGAAGTCGATCATCATGATCGCGTTCTTCTTCACGATACCGATCAAGAGGATGATGCCGATGATCGCAATGATGGTGAGATCTTGGCCCGCCATCATCAGCGCCAGCAACGCGCCGATGCCGGCCGAGGGCAGCGTGGAGAGGATGGTCAGCGGATGGATGAAGCTCTCATAGAGCACGCCGAGCACGATATAGACCGTGATGATCGCGGCCAGGATCAGGAACAGCTGATTGGAGAGCGACGACTGGAACGCCAACGCCGCGCCCTGGAAGCTCGTGATCATGCCGAGCGGCTGGTTGATGTCGGCCTGCGCCTGCTTGATCGCGGTCACCGCGCCGCCGAGCGAGGCGCCCGGCGCCAGATTGAACGACACGGTCGCCGAGGGGAACTGGCCGAGATGCGAGACCTGCAGCGGCGCGGTCTCGACCCTCATCTTGGCCATCACCGACAGCGGCACCGGCGTCGAGCCCACCGACGACGGCAAATAGATCGACGATAGCGAGTCCAGCGAATTCTGCAGCGACGGGTCGGCCTCCAGGATCACGCGGTACTGGTTCGAATTGGTGAAGACGGTGGAGACGATGCGCTGGCCGTAGGAATCGTACAGCGCATTGTCGATGGTGGCCGGCGTGATGCCGAACCGCGCGGCCTGGTCACGGTCGATGTCCACGAACACCGAGAGCCCCTGCGCCGAGATATCGCTGGTGACGTCGCTGAGCTCGGGCAATTCCCTGAGCTTGTCGACCAGCTTCGGCGTCCATTCCGCAAGCTCGTTCGGATCGGCATCCTGCAGGATGAACTGGTACTGCGTCCGGCTCACCGTGCCCTCGATGGTGAGGTCCTGGACCGGCTGCATATAGAGCGTGATACCGGTCAGCGCTGCCGTGCTCGCCTTGATCCGGTCCATGATCGTCGCGACGCCGGCCTTGCGCTGCTCATGCGGCTTCAAATTGATCAGGATACGGCCGCTGTTGAGCGTGGTGTTGGTGCCGTCGACGCCGATGAAGGACGACAGGCTCTCGACATCAGGATCCTTCAGGATCGCGCTGGCGAGCCGCTGCTGCCGTTCGGCCATCGCCGCATAGGACACCGATTGCGGCGCCTCCGAGATCGCCTGGATCACGCCGGTGTCCTGCAGCGGAAAGAACCCCTTGGGGATGACGATGTAGAGCAGCGCGGTCAGACCGAAGGTGGCGAGCGCGACCAACAGCACCAGCGTCTGGCGATCCAGCACCCAGTTGAGCATCCGGGCATAGATCGCGATGACGTAATCGAACCCTTCCCGGCTGAGCCGCTGGAAGGTGTTCTCGCGTGTCATGCTCTCGGGCTTCAAGAGCTTGGCACAGGCCATCGGCACCAGTGTCAGCGACACCACGGCGGAGATCAGGATCGTGACCGACAGCGTGATCGCGAATTCGCGGAACAGGCGGCCGACGACATCGCCCATGAACAGCAGCGGGATCAGCACCGCGATCAGCGACACCGTCAGCGAGATGATGGTGAAGCCGATCTGCTCGGAGCCGCGCAGCGCCGCCTCAAGCGGCGATTCACCCTCCTCGATGTAGCGCGAGATGTTCTCGATCACGACGATGGCGTCGTCGACCACGAAGCCGGTCGCGATCGTCAGCGCCATCAGCGACAGATTGTTCAGACTGAAGCCGAACAGGTACATCGCCCCCAGCGTGCCGACCAGCGACAGCGGCACCGACAGGCTCGGGATCAGCGTGGCGCGGGTCGAGCGCAGGAACACGAAGATCACCAGCACGACCAGCACCACCGCGAGCGACAGCTCATATTCGACGTCGCGCACCGAGGCGCGGATCGTGACAGTCCGGTCGGTCAGGATGTTGAGGTCGATCGCGGCCGGCAGCGTGGCCTGGAGCTGTGGCAGCAGCGCCTTGATGCCCTGGACCACTGAGATGACGTTGGCGCCGGGCTGGCGCTGGATGTTGAGGATGATCGCCGGCGTCTCGTTCATCCAGGCGCCGAGCTTGTCGTTCTGCGCGCCGTCGATGACGTTGCCGACGTCGCTGAGGCGGACCGGCGAGCCGTTCTTGTAGGCGATGATCAGCGACCGGTAGTCGCTCGCGTTGCGGATCTGGTCGTTGGCATTGATCGTGTAGGCGCGCATCGCGCCGTCGAAATTGCCCTTCGGCGTGTTGACATTGGCGTTGCCGAGCGTGGTGCGGAGATCGTCGATGTTCAGCCCATAGGCCGCGAGCTTGCGGATGTCGGCCTGGATCCGCACCGCGGGCCGCTGGCCGCCGCTGATGCTGACGAGGCCGACGCCGGGCAGCTGCGAGATCTTTTGGGCCAGCCGCGTGTCGACGAAATCGTTGACCTGCGTCAGCGGCATGGTCTTCGAGGTCAGACCGAGCGTGAGGATCGGCGCGTCGGCCGGGTTGACCTTGGCGTAGATCGGCGGCGCCGGCAGGTCCGACGGCAACAGATTGCCCGCGGCATTGATCGCGGCCTGCACCTCCTGCTCGGCGACGTCGAGCGAGATCGACAGGCCGAACTGCAGCGTGATCACCGACGAGCCGGCCGAGCTCACCGAGCTCATCTGGTTCAAATTCGGCATCTGGCCGAACTGCACCTCGAGCGGCGCCGTCACCGACGAGGTCATCACGTCGGGGCTCGCGCCCGGATAGAAGGTCTGCACCTGGATGGTCGGGTAATCGACCTCCGGCAGCGCCGCGACGGGCAAGAATCTGAACGCCAGCATGCCCGACAGCATGATGGCGATCATCATCAGGGTCGTCGCCACCGGCCGCAGGATGAATGGCCGAGACGGGTTCATTTCGTCTGCCCGTCCTCGGAACGCTTGCGGTGGCCGCCTCCCGCCTTGTCGGGTTCGGCGCCGCCTTTGCTATCTCCCGTCGCCGCGCCTTTGGCCGTCCCGACCGGGTTGGCGGTATCGGTGGCGGAGCGCACGATCACCTTGGCGCCCTCGCGCAGCTTGTCGGCGCCGTCGATCACGATATGGTCGCCTGGCACAAGCCCCGTGAGCACCTCGACCCGGTCGCCGTCGGTGACGCCGAGCTTGACCGGGCGCACCGAGACCGTGCTGTCGGCGTTGACGAGATAGACGAAGGTGCCGGGGACGCCGCGCTGGATGCCGGCCGTCGGCATCGTGGTGGCGTCCTTGTGGGTATCGAGCAGCAGGCGGATGTTGACGAACTGGTTCGGATACAGCGTGCGCTTGTCGTTCTCGAACTGGGCGCGCAGCTTGATCGTGCCGGTGGTGGCGTCGATCTGGCTGTCGAAGGTCTGCAGCGATCCCTCGGCGAGCTTGTTGGCGCCGCTGCGGTCATAGGCCGCCGTCGGCAGCTTGGCGCCTTCCTTCAGCCGCTTGGCGACCGCCTGCAGATTGTCCTCCGGCAGCGTGAACAGCACGCTGATCGGCTCGAGCTGCGTGATCACGACGAGGCCGTTGGTGTCGCCCGGCGTCACATAGTTGCCGAGGTCGACCTGGCGCAGGCCGACGCGTCCGTTGATCGGCGACACGATGTGGCAATATTGCAAATTCACCTCGGCGGACTTCACCGAGGCGCGGTCGGCTTCGACAGTGCCCTGATACTGCGCGACCAGTGCGACCTGGGTATCGAGCGTCTGGTGCGGCACCGCGTTCTGCGTGGCGAGGTTCTGGTAGCGGGTGAGATCGACCTGGGCACCCTTCAGCTGCGCCTCGTCGCGCGCCAGAGTGCCCTTGGCCTGCGCCAGCGTCGCCTCATAGGGCCGCGAATCGATCTCGGCGATCAGGTCGCCCTTCTTGACCTCGTCGCCCTCCTTGAAATCGATCTTCATCAGGTAGCCGCTGATCTGGCTCCTGATCGTCACGGTGGCGAGCGACGTCACGGTGCCCAGCGCATTGAGGCTGACGCCGATATCGCCCTTGCCGACCGTCTCCGGGACGATCGACATCGGCGCGGCGTTGCGGCCGCCGCCGGCCTGTTGCGGCGGGCTTTGCTGGCGCGTCCACCAGACGATGCCGGCAAGCACCGCCAGCACGAGACATCCGGTCAGAATCCCTCGGCCGCGCGACGTTCGCCTGACCGGCTCGGGCGCGATGATCGACGGGTCTTTTATATGCTGGTCCATAACTTGCCCACGAAGAAACACGAAAGAGCTCGCGCGGCTCTATGTGTCCCCTGAGATCCACGCGCGCCACATTCGGGAAGCATTTTGATCGCTTCCGCCAGACAAAGCGCGTTAAGAATCGGAAAGGAAAGTCCCTCCTTCCCGGTCGGCCGCTGTTTCCCGCTGGATTGTGGCTATTTTACCCGATCGTTTGTAACCAGGGCAACACGATCAGCAACAATCCGGCAAAGTAGATCGCGCCGAAGATCAGCCCGAATTTCCAGAAGTCGCCTTTGCCGATATAGCCGCTGCCGTAATACATCGGCGCCGGTCCCGTGGCGTAGGGCGAGATCACGCCCATCAGCCCGAGCGAATAGACGCACAGCAGCATCAAGGTCTGCACCGAGAGGCCGGGAATACTTGAGCCGACGGCGAGCACCACCGGCAGCACGGCGGCGGCGTGCGAGGTGATGCTCGAGAAGAAGTAATGGATCCAGAAGAAGAACGAGACGAGCAGGATCATTCCGACGAACGGCGACATCCCGGCAAGCGGCTTCGCGTAGCCCTCGGCCACCCATTTGATGAAGCCGATTTCGTTGAGGCCCGACGACAGCGTGAGCAGCGAGGTGAAATAGAAGAATACCTCCCACGCGCTCTTCTCGGCGACGATGTCCTCGAACGCGATCACGCCCGTGAGCAGCATCAGCGAGATGACCACAAACACCACCGTGGTCGCGTTGATGAAGTTCGAGCCGAGCAGCGGCACGCTGATATTGGGATTGGAGCCGCAGATCCACAGGAACATCGCGAGCAGCACCAACACCGCCATGATCCATTCGTGCCGCGACGGCGGGCCCATCTTGGTGAGCTCGCCCTCGCTCCAGGTCACGATCTCCGGGCTCTCCTTGATCTCGGGCCGGCAGATCACGTAGCTCAATAGCGGCACCAGCAGCAGCAGAAGGATACCGAGCGGCGCGAAACCGATGAACCATTGCGACCAGCCGACCTCGATATTGACGAGCTTCTTGGCGATCGAGAGCGCGGCGGCGTTCGGCGCCAGCGCGGTGAGGAACAGCGAGCTGGTGACGGCCGTGGTCGCAAACGCCGTCCACATCACGAAGGTGCCGATCTTGCCCGCGGTCGGACCGGGCTCGGAGCCATAGATGCGCGGGATGTTGCTGACGATCGGATAGATCGTGCCGCCCGAGCGTGCGGTATTGGACGGCGTTGCCGGTGCCAGCACGAGATCGGAGAACGCCACCGCATAGCCGAGCCCGATGGTGCGGCGGCCGAGCCCCCGCACCAACAGCAGCGCCAGCCGGCGGCCGAGCCCGCTCTTGCGGTAGCCGATCGAGAACACGAAGGCGCCGACGATCAGCCACACCGTGCTCTCGGAAAAGCCGCCGAGCATCCAGCGCAGCGACTTGTTCGGATCGGGCTCGACATAGCCGCCGACGCCGGCGACCGTCAGGCCGATCAGGCCAACCGCGCCGACCGGCATCGATTCCAGGATCAGCCCGGTGATCACGGCGGCGAACACCGCGAAATAGTGCCACTGGTTGGCGTTCAGCCCCGCCGGCACCGGGACCAGATAAATCACCAGCCAGACCAGCAACGGCGCAAATGTCCGCCATGACCACTTCATGCAGCGTCCCCCTCAGCTGTGTCGATTGTCGGGCGTGCAAACCGCCATGTCCCGGACGGCGGCGCCATCTTTTTGTTGCAATGTAGCACGGCCGCGCAGCCCGTCTCGGGAAACTGCAGCCGAACGGCGCGGCTTGTGGAGGAACCGGCGCGTCTCGTCAACACCGTGCGACACCCGAGGGGCCCCCCATCGCAAGACCACGCACGCTTTGCTATTCTCGTGACCATGACGTCACGAGACTCCGCCTCCTCCGAGATCACCCCCGAGGTGCTGCTGCGCGCCTATGCCTGCGGCATCTTCCCGATGGCGGAGAGCGCCGACGACCCGACCCTGTTCTGGGTCGAGCCCGAATTGCGCGGCGTGATTCCGTTCGATGGCTTCCGTATCGCCTCCCGCCTGGCGCGCACCGTGCGCTCGGATGTGTTCACGGTCACCGTCGATACCGCGTTCAAGGCCGTGATCGCCGGCTGCGCGGCACCGCAGCCCGGCCGCGACGACACCTGGATCAACAAGCGCATCCGCGATCTCTATCTCGGGCTGCACGCGTCAGGCCATTGCCACAGCGTCGAGGTCTGGCAGGACGACAATTTGGTCGGCGGGCTCTATGGCGTCAGCCTTGGCCGCGCCTTCTTCGGCGAAAGCATGTTCCACACCACACGCGATGCGTCGAAGGTCGCACTGGTGCATCTGGTGGCACGGCTGATCGCGGGCGGGTTCGAGCTGCTCGACACGCAGTATGTGACCGAGCATTTGAAGACGTTCGGCGCGATCGAAATCTCGCGGCGCCGTTATCGCGCGCTGCTCGACAAGGCGATCACTGGCACGCCGGCGGATTTCAGCAAGCTCGATGCCACGCAACCGGTGAAGGGCGAGCAGGCGCTGGCGATCATCGCGGCGCGAAATTAAGGGCTGGTGTCCCGGACGCGGTGCAGCGTGTAACGCTGCTCCGCAGAGCGCGGACCCATCTCACTCATTCCCATCGGAAGCATAGGCCCCGGCCCAGCAGCGCATCACTTCGCGCTGCGTTGCGTCCGGGGCACGAGACCGCGTCTAGTTTCCGAACAAGCCGCCGAACAAACCGCCCGGCCGCTGCTGCTGGGGCGGCGGAGGTGGCGGCTGCTGGTATTGCGGCAACGGCTGCGGCGGCGGACGCGGCGCGGCTTGCTTCGGCGGCGCGCGCTTCTGGGCTGGCGGCGGTGGCGGCGTCGGTGCCTTCGGCGGGTCGGGCGCGGCGGTCACGATGGTCTGGTCCGGCCCTTTGCAGTCGGTCAGCCAGATGTCGTAGATCGGATGCTCGACACCATGCAGGCCAGGGCTTGCCGCGAACATCCAGCCCGAGAATATCCGCTTCACCTCGCCCTGCAGCGTGATCTCGTCGACCTCGACGAAGGCGTCGGTGTTGGCGGCTTCGGTCGACGGCCGCGTGTAGCAGGCATCGGTCTTCACCCGCAGCGCGCCGAACTGCACGGTCTCACCGATTTCCTCGTCGAAATTGATGATGCGGCCGGTGATCTTGTCGAGGCCGGAGAAGCTCGCCTTCTTGTTAGTGATCTTGGTCGAGGGCGGCTCCTGAACCACCTCGTCGCCCGGCTGCAGCGCCGCCGGCGTCTGCGGCGGGGTGCCCTGTGGAGCTCCCTGTGGCGTCCCCTTGGGCTGACGCTGCCCCGGCGGCAGGCCGGGCAAGGGATTTGCGCCGGGCGGCGTATTGGCAACGGCAGGACCGCCGGGCTGCGGCGGCTGCACGGCAACGCCGGGCTGGGTGCCCGGCGGAGCGACCGTGGTGCCGGGCGGCGGCGCCAAAGGTTGCGACTGCACGCTGCCGGGCGGCGGCACCGCCTGCCCTGGCGGCAACGCCCGCGGCTGCGTCGGCAGCAGGCGGCCACGCGGCAATTCCGGCACTTCCTCGTCGTCGTCGCTGGGTGGCTGCACCTGACCGCGCGGAATCGAGCCGGGCGGACGCGGCGCGGGATCGGAGAAAATCGTTCCGATCTGCGCGCGCGCAGGCGGCGCAAGCGAGATGGTTGAGGCGGCAATCAAGGCCGCAAAGCCAGTCAGGGCAATGGTTCGAAGCATCTCGCGCGGCTTTAAAAGGCGAATCGGGCTCGCGACAGTGTACCTTGATATCGGCCGCTCGCAGGTCACCGGTTAACACGCCGAATACGGCGGGGAAAGGGCGGGTCCGGCGCCCTCCCCGGCGCTCTGGCCAGCCACTGGTAAGCCCTGGGGACACGTGGGATAGTCCGCACGCTAAAGCCGCGCGGCGACGCGCGAAAATCAGGAAAATCCGGATCGAACCGGACCAGCCAGAGGAAACCCAGACATGCCCGATCGCATCAGGCTCGACGGCCGGGTCGCCGTCGTCACCGGGGCTGCCGGCGTCATCGGAACCGCGACACTCCATCTGCTCGCCGAACGGGGTGCGCGGATTGTCGCAGTCGACCGCAGGGAGGCCGATCTGTCGGCGGCCATCAAGGGGCTGCCGGCCTCGGCCGAGGCGCTGGCAATCGCAGCCGATGTCACCAGCGAGGATGAGGTCAAGGAGTATGTCCGCGCCGCCGTCGACCGCTTCGGCACCATCGACGCCTTCTACAACAACGCCGGCATCGAAGGCGACATCAAGCCGATCCCGGAATATTCGCTGGAGAGCTTTCGCCGGGTGCTCGACGTCAATGTCGTCGGCGTCTTCCTCGGCATGAAGCATGTGCTGCCGGTGATGCTTAAACAGAACAAGGGCAGCATCATCAACACTGCCTCGATCGCGGGCCTCGTGGGATCGCCGATGATCGCGGTCTATAGCGCGAGCAAGCACGCGGTGATCGGACTGACCAAGAGTGCGGCCTGGGAATGCTCCGGCACCGGCGTGCGCGTCAATTGCGTCTGTCCCGGCATGATCGACAGCCGCATGCTGAGCACGATCCTGCAGGGCCGCAGTGGCGGCAACGCGCCGCCGCCTGTCGAGAAGATCGTCGACCGCATCCCGGCGCGCCGGCTCGGGCTTGCAAGCGAGGTCGCCTCCATCGTCGCGTTCCTTGCCTCCGACGAGGCGAGCTACGTCTCCGGCTCCGCCTACACCGTCGATGGCGGCCGCACCGCCGCGTAACACTTCAGTCCAGCATCGCAAGAAGGTTTGTCGTCCATGCCCGTCGTTCTCGATCCCGATGCCGCCGCCGTCTACAAGGCCTTCCAGGAGGCTGGCCGCCCCGCCTATGAGACGCTGACCGCACCGGAAGCGCGCGAATATTACCGAGCCGCCCGCGTCGTCTCCAATCCCGAGCCGCCGGCGCTTGAATCCAGCAAGCCGCTTTCGATCCCGGCGCCGCACGGCATCATCCCGGCGCGCATCTACACGCCGAAGACACTGCGCAAGACCGACGGGCTGGCGCCGTGCCTGGTGTTCTTCCATGGCGGCGGCTGGGTGATCGGCGATCTCGATACCCATGAGGTGGTCTGCCAGAAGCTCGCCCATGAGGGCGAACTGATCGTGATCTCGGTCGATTATCGGCTGGCACCCGAGCACCGCTTCCCCGCCGCGGTCGATGACGCCGTTACCGCGACCCGATGGGTCGCCGCGAATGCAAAGGGCCTCGGCATCGACGCCGCGCGGCTGATCGTCGGTGGCGACAGCGCCGGCGGCAATCTTGCGGCCGTGGTTGCGCTCACCGCCCGTGACGGCGGACCGAAGCTTGCCGCCCAGCTGCTGATCTATCCCGCAACCGAATTCTCGCGAAAACATCCCTCGCACCGCGAGCCCGAGACCAGCATCCTCCTAACGCATTCGGTGATCGGCTGGTTCGCCAACCACTATCTCGGCGGCGCCGACGGCAGCGACTGGCGCGTCTCACCGGCGCGCGCGACAAGCTTTGCCGGACTGCCGCCGGCCTATGTGCTGACCGCCGGCGCCGATCCGCTGCGCGACGAAGGCGACGAGTACGCGAAATTCCTCAAGGACGCCGGCGTGCCCGTCACCTACCGGCATTTCCCCGGCCAATTCCATGGCTTCTTCACCATGGGCAAGCTGCTCAATCAGGCCAATGTCGCGGTGTCAGAGATCACCGCCTGGCTGAAGACGCTGGGCTGACGGCCGCCCGGCGAGTGGCCAACCGGATCGGGGCGACGTGGTCTGGCGCCCCCCGATCATGGCTCGAAGCGGCGAGCGCAGCTTGCGGCGCTAGCGCGCCTTGCAGTTCCCCGCGCCGCGCGATAGTGCGGCCGGGCGCGTGTCATGCCGCCCGGCACTCCAGCCATCGAGATCGCCTTGTTCACGCCTATCCTCGTCTACGGTATCCCGCTCGACTTCATCCTGTTCGCGCTGACGCTGCTCGGCGTCGCGATCTTCCATCACCACACGCTTGCTGTGGCGTTGACAGGCCTTGCCGCGATCGTCGCCTACAAGCTGATCTTCGCCGGCTTTGCGAAATTCGGAGTCGGCCTGCCCGGCCTCGTCCACCACATGGAGCACGATTGGGTGGGGCTCTCGAACCTGTTCCTGCTGCTGATGGGCTTTGCGCTGCTGTCGCGCCATTTCGAGGAGAGCCGCATTCCCGACGAGATGCCGGCGCTGCTGCCCGATGACTGGAAGGGCGGACTGATCCTGCTCGTCATCGTGTTCGTGCTGTCGGCCTTTCTCGACAACATCGCGGCCGCGCTGATCGGCGGCACCGTTGCGCGTTACGTTTTCCGGGGCCGCGTCCATATCGGCTATCTCGCCGCCATCGTTGCCGCATCGAACGCGGGCGGCTCCGGCAGCGTCGTCGGCGACACCACGACGACGATGATGTGGATCGACGGCGTCAGCCCGCTCACCGTCGTCGACGCCTATGTCGGCGCCGTCGTGGCGATGCTGGTGTTTGCGGTTCCAGCCTCGCTGCAGCAGCATCGCTTCTCCCCGATCGTGAAGGACGCACCGTCCGGCCTGAAGATCGACTGGGCGCGGGTCGCGATCGTCGCGATCATCCTGCTCGCTGCGCTCGCGGCCAATGTGACGGCCAATCTGAAGTTCCCCGCGCTACTCGATGCGCTGCCGGTGCTCGGCCTCGCCGTCTGGGCCGCGATCCTGCTGACCTCGCTGCTGCGCCGCCCGGACTGGTCGGTGATGCCAGAGACGCTCAAGGGCACCGTGTTTCTGCTGGCGCTGGTGACGGCGGCCTCAATGATGCCCGTGGAGAAATTGCCGGCCGCATCATGGCAGACCGCGCTCGGGCTCGGCTTCGTCTCGGCGGTGTTCGACAACATTCCGCTGACGGCGCTGGCGCTGAAGCAAGGCGGCTACGACTGGGGCTTCCTCGCCTACGCGGTCGGATTTGGCGGATCGATGGTTTGGTTCGGCTCGTCCGCGGGCGTCGCGGTGTCGAGCATGTATCCGGAAGCCAAGTCAGTGGTCCGATGGATCACCCAGGGCTGGCCGATCATGGTGGCCTACGTCGTCGGTTTCTTCGTGATGCTCGCTTTGCTCGGCTGGCACCCCGACGCGCCGCATTGAGCTCGCCGTCCAGGCCGCCCTACCTCACCCGCCCGGCACAGCGATTGCGGCAGCTGGCCGCAGGCGCGCGGCTGTTCACCAACCTGCTATCGCCAATGCGGAATTTGCCATGCTGCGTTGCACAATGGACTTTCGTCAAACTTGTGGAAAAGCAAGACAAATCCGTTGACATTGCTAAACTCAATTTGTCGTAACAACTTATGGAGCGTCGCATGAGTGTTAGTGCAGAAGTCCTCGCCCGCGCCCCGCTGGAACAGTTGCAGGGCGAAGTCGACACGATGAATTCGCATCGACCACGCAGCAACGTTCGGCCTCTCTCACCGATGCCGGACTACGTCGAGCACCGCAACGGCGTCAACGAGGTGGGCAAGCTGTCGGCCGAGGCGGTGGTGCGCGAATACGAAGCGGCGGTGAAAGAGATCGAGGCCCTTGGAACGGAACTGCAATTGGCGGCCAAGAACTGCGAGGCAATGGTGGCAGGCGTCCATGACATGATCGCGGAAATCAAGGAGTTCGCCGCAGGTTACCGCGATCAGGGCAAGCGTTTCTTCCTGCAGATCGAAGCCGTCGCGTTGATGACCACGGAGGTCAGGGATACCTGCGAAGCACTCAAGAAGAAGATCGCGACCGACACATTGAGCTAGTAATTTTCGGCTGGGGCACGTTTCGTGCTCAGCGCATTCGTGGATTTCTGCGATCGTGGGCTGATCCTGCGTGAGGTAAATGGCTGCGCTCTTCCGGCGCGGCGGAACCGCTAGTTCTGTTCAAAATTAAGTCGTTCAACATCTTGCCCCGCTTCGGCGGGGCTTTTGTGCTGCGAGGGCAATCTCTGCGCGCGGCGAGTCCTCGAACGGGCCGGACCGCTGCCAATGACCGATTTAACGCGCGTCAGGTGCACGTTCGGCCAAGTCCGTTGCCGGAGGCAAAGCGGATATCGCGGACCAGCGGTCGTTAAAGTCCTTGGCCGGGAGCATGTCCGTGCCGGAGACGGCAATGCCGTCGGTCCGGGACGCGTGCGACCTCATCGTAGCGGCGGTTGCCGTGACAGCTAGCAGGGCAACAGCCACGAACCCGGTAATCGTTCGATGCTTTGTCATTAGAACCTCCTTGGGTCCCCAATGCCCACTTAAGGTAAGTCACGGGAACCTTCGCGCCGGTTCATCAGTGCGAAAACATCATGGATCGTGTGAGATCGGACAACGAGCTTGTCCCAAACTCAAATTGCCTCTGCCGGCAGCGTCAATGAATTTGGCGCCTACCCCACCCGCGCTGCCCGGCGCAGCGATTGCGGCGGCTGGCCGAAGGCGCGGATGAAGGCGCGGCGCATCCGCTCGGGATCGCGGAAGCCGGTGATCTCTGCGACGCGCTCGATCGCCTCGCCCGACGACTGCACGCGCTGCCGCGCCACCTCGATCCTGAGCCGCTCGACCGCTTTCGACGGCGTGGTGCCGGTCTCGGCGATGAAGGCGCGGGTGAAATGCCGCGAGCTCATCCCGGCCTTGTCGGCGAGGTCCTCGACCGTCAGCGGCGCGTCGAGATGCTCGCGCGCCCAGGCGAGCAGCGGCCCGAACCGTCCGTTCGGCGTCTTCAACTCCAGCAGCGAGGAAAACTGCGACTGCCCGCCGCTGCGCCGATGATACAGCACGAGCTGCCGCGCGGTGTTCTGCGCGATCTCGTCGCCGTAATCCTCGGTGATCATCGCGAGCGCGAGATCGATGCCGGCGGTGATGCCGGCCGAGCTCCAGATATTGCCGTCGCGGACGAAGATCTGGTCCGGCTCGAGCTTGATCTTCGGATAGGTCTTCACGAAATGCGGCGTGCGCTGCCAATGCGTGGTGGCGCGGCGGCCGTCGAGCAAGCCCGCTTCGGCCAGCACATAGGCGCCCGAGCAGACGCTGGCGACCCGAATGCCGCGGTCCGCCATCCGCCGCACGAATGACAGCGTGGTCGGACAGGTCGCCGCTCCGCCCACGCCCGTGCCGCCCGCGACGATCAGCGTCGTGATCGCCGCCGACGGCTTGAGTCCGCGCGCCAGCATCTCGACGCCGGACGAAGAGCGTACCGGCCCCACCTTCATCGCGATCGTCCTGATCGCCGGCGCGTTGTTGGAAAGGCGCGCGGCGATCTCGAAGGCCGCGATCGGTCCGGCCGCGTCGAGCAGCTGGAAGTCCGGAAAGATCAGGATGCCGATCATCGCCAAATCCTCGCAAAGGACGTTACGTTCCGAATGGCCTTACGTCTTAAAATGAGGGAAATACGCCATTTTGGACGGAAGGCCATCATGGCATCGTGGTTCCGTCAAGCGCTATTTGGAGACTTCCGATGTCCGAACCCCTGCAGATTGGATTGCTGATCTTCCCGAAAGTGACCCAGCTCGATTTCACCGGCCCGCTGCAGGTGTTTTCGGCCGTCCCCGGCGCCAAGGTTCATCTGATCTGGAAACGGATCGAACCCGTTCCGACCGATTCCGTCATGGTGCTCACGCCGACCATGACGTTTGCCGATTGCCCGCAGCTTGACGTGATCTGCGTGCCCGGCGGGGCCGGCACCAACGACATGGTCGGCGACGAGGAGATGCTCGCCTTCCTGCGCAGGCAGGCCGCCGGCGCGAAGTACATCACTTCGGTCTGCACGGGATCGCTGGTGCTTGGCGCGGCCGGCCTGCTCAAAGGCTATCGCGCGACCACGCATTGGAGCGCGATCGATTTTCTGGCCGGCTTCGGCGCGATCCCGACGAAGACGCGCGTCTGCGTCGATCGCAACCGCTTCACCGGCGGCGGCGTCACGGCCGGAATCGATTTCGCGCTGACGCTGGTGTCGGAGCTTGTCGACCGCAAGACCGCCGAAGCGATCCAGCTTGGGATCGAATACAATCCCGCACCGCCCTTCAATGCCGGCTCGCCCGACACCGCGCCGGCCGAGATCCTCGCTCTGGTGAAGGAGCGGATCGCGCCGTCGCAGACCCGCCGCACCGAACAGATGAACCGTGCCGCGGCGAATTTGGCGCAGACGGGATAGCCGGCCTGCATGCGCGCGGCGCGTCGGCGCCGCGCTCCTGCCCGGCTTACGTGCTTGATCTCGCAAAATAGCGGCGCCGCACCGACCGCTCCGTCGTGCCAAAATAATCCCGCCACCAGTCGCCGTGCTCGAGCGGTTTCGGCGGCTTCTTGTCGTCGCGCCATTTCAGGGACTCCCGAAACGCGTGATGGCTGTACAGGCGCATGTACTCACCAAAATAAATATCAGCGATCCGCTTGTTGCCGCGCACCACGATCATGTTCTCGTCATTGTTGGTGGTCGAGGCATCGCTGAAATTGGCCGAGCCCGCCACCACGATCGGGTCGTCGGAAAGCGGGTCGACCAGCATGAACTTGTTGTGAACGTAGCGCACGTTTGAATTCAGTCCGCTCAGCTTCTCCTTGAGCCAGCCGTCGACCGCGGTGGTCCTGATGAAGTCGCCGATCGCGAAGGTGTTCTCGGGCATATTCCTCAGCTGCTGGATGTCCTGCTCTTCCTTCTTCTTCTCCGGACCATCCTTCATCGGGCGGGTTGCCTTCTCCAGCAGCGCCATTCGAAATGGCGCGCGGGAGGTTCGATAGACGTCCTTGAAGAGCTTGTTGATCCCGAACGCGAACGTCATGAAAAGCGCCTGGTCCGCGCTCGCGGCGAGTTTCGCGTAGTATTGCAATGCCTCGAGGCCCTTGCGCGGGCTGAAGATCACCGACGTCCCCTTCGGCGGCGGCAGCTTCTGCACCTTGGTGATCTCGTCCACCCGGTCGCGTGCCTCGGGCGTATCCGGGTCTTCAGCCAGCATGTTCCAGTAAGTCAGGTAGCGCTCGGCGACCGCGGGGTCCTCGACGCGATGACCGACGTTGGAATGGCCGAAGATGCCGCCGCTCGAGAAATTCGTCCCGCCCGTCCAGACCGAGAGCGCCTTGTTTCCTTTCATCTTCACGATGAACTTGTTGTGCGAGATGTAGGATTTGCCCTTCTTGCGTGGCGTGCAGAATGCACCGATCCCGGTGTCCTTGATGGCGTTGGTGTTTGCTTCGCCAGGGTCGGCCTTCCGCTTGTCGAACACCACCTTCACGTCGACGCCGCGGCTCTCGGCCTTCTTGAGCAGCTTGAGAAAGGGCTCGTAATGAAATTCATAGGCGGCGATGCGCAACCTGTCGCCGCGGCCGCATGACTCCACATAGGCTTCGAGCGCCTCGTAGAGCCCGCGTGACAACCAGATGAATGCCTGGTTGTTGGGGACCTTGTCCGGGGCGCGATTGCCGAAGCGGCGGGCGTATTCCTGCGAGGCGGCGACGCCGCGATTGAAATAGACGTCCTGATCGCCGCCCTCCGGGCTTTCCGTCGTGATATCGACGGAGGTCTCGGCAAAGATCTTCAGATCCCTTGGCGTCCCCTTGAGCGCTGCGATCGTGTAGGTGTAGTCGTGCCCCGGCTTGGCACTGTAATCGCTCCATTGAAAGCTCTGGATCGGCTGGTCCTTCGTTGAGTAGGTCGCGCCCGCCGGAAATCCCGGGTCGGTTTCCCCGCGAACGCCTTCATGCCTTCGAGGTATTTGGCTTCGTCTTCCGTGTGATCCACGCGATGAATGGAAAAGCCCTTGAGGCCGTTGCATGATCGCTGCGGCAGATCGAATCCCAGCATCACGACATAGGTCCCGGCGACGGCGTGAACCTTGAGGCCCTTGGTCGTCTTGGTGACGCGCATGGCAATCTCCAGCGAAAATCGAGCAAACAATCTCTTCGTGTGAGCGATAATTTCACAACGTCGGCGAGAATTGGCTATCCGGGAAGAGGACAAAACAGCGCGGGACCATGCCGGCGGCGCGCCGGCGTGCCGATCACGCAAAGCGGCCGGTCACGCGCCAAGAACCAGTTGAGCGCCAAGTACGAGTTACGCGCAAAGAAAAAGGCCGCCCAGTTTCCCGGGCGGCCCTTCCTGTCTCACGGTAGCCTCACATTTGCGGGCGATTTCAGGACATCTGTACCGGGGGCCTATCTCCCGGCCGCATCCAACTCGGAGGCCGCTGCTTATCGGGACAGTCGCGATCTGGAGCCCGATCCGACGCGATGGTTTCCCATCTCCGTAAGATGGCTTCATTGAGCCGCGAACCCGTGCACGGCGCAAGCGGACATGTTCGGCTGCCGTCCCTCTGTCCCCGCTGTTACCGTTGTCCACAGGCACGCACTTGCGTCACCACGCGCACGCGTGCGGTGCACGCGCGGCGTGACGCAGATGCACGTCCGAACGGCAATGCGTGAAGGTCAGCTTCCCGGCGTCCAGGCGTGGTAGTCGCCGGTCGCCTTGGGGCGGCGACCGCTCGCCAGCGTCGAGCCGGACGGACGATAGGCCTGCGCGGTGCCGGTCATGTTCGGGAGATGCGGCTTCTCCCATTCCCGCGCCGTGTAGGTCTCTTCGGTCGGGGGCACGTCGACGGTGTGATGCAACCAGCCGTGCCACCCGGCCGGGATGCGGGACGCTTCGGCGTAGCCGTTATAGACCACCCAGCGCCGCTCGAAATGCAGGGTCGGGTCGATCTCGCCGCCCTTGGTGCGATAGTAGCGATTGCCCTGCTCGTCCTCGCCGACCAGCTCGCCGAATCGCGAGGTCCACAATTGCGTGCCAAAGGTCTGGCCGTTCCACCAGGTGAAGAATTTCAGCAGGAATTGTTTCATGCGCGGCCGGTCGTCGGTTCGAGGCAGTCAGGCTCTGATGCCACCTCAAACCCCAAATGTCCAGCCGCCGCCAAGGTAACCGCGCACTCCCCCGAACGGCCCCGATCACGAACCCGTTTGGCGACCAAATGACGCGGTCACGGGCGGTTTTGTTCAGCCACCATACATGCGCCGCCTGCCAAGCAAAGATGACGCACAATCAATGTGGAGCGCAGGAACGTCTGACCGCAGAGATGGTTAGACATCACCTGTTTTGATGGAGTTCAAAATGATCAATATGAAGGTTCTGAGCACCGCCGCGGCGCTGGCGCTTGCGCTGCCGATGGTGATGCCGACCGCCTCGTTCGCACAGTCCGGTGCGCAGATGGGCGCGATGGGCGGCGGTGGCGCGCGCGGTGGCGGAGGTGGCGGCGGCGGCGGTGGACACATCGGCGGTGGCGGCGGCGGTGGTGGCGGCCATATCGGCGGCGGTGGCTTTGGCGGCGGCCGTGGTGCGGCCATGGGAGCCGGCCCGCGCGTTGGCGGCGGTGGCCAGTGGGCTGGCGGCGGAGGCGGTGGCCGCCAGTGGGCTGGCGGTGGCGGCGGCGGTCGCTGGCATGGCGGTGGCGGCGGTTGGCGCGGCGGCTATCACCGTGGCGGCGGATACTGGCCCGGCGCGGTTGCCGGTGCGGTGGTCGGCGGTGCCCTCGCCTCGGGCGCGTATTATGGCTCCGGTTACGGCTATGGCCCCGGATACTATGACGACAGCTACGGCTATTACGATGAACCGTCAGTCGCCGTAGAAGCCGTGCCGGGTGGTGGCGACGCGAGCTACTGCGCGCAGCGCTACAAGTCCTACGATCCGGGCTCCGGCACCTATCTCGGCTATGACGGCCTGCGGCACCCCTGCCCGTAATGGCGGTCTGACGTTCAAGTTTGCGAAGGGCGGCGGCAACGCCGCCCTTTTTCATGTGCGCAAGGCCACTGCGACGGCTGCGAACGTCACGACCAGCGCCGCGACATCGCTGGTGCTGAGCGGCTCGCGCAGCATCGCCGCTGCCGCCAGGACGCCGACGACGGGCACCAGCAGCGTGCCGATCGATGCGGTTGCCGCCGGCAGCCGTTCCAGCGCCGCGAACCAGCAGACATAGCAAAGGCAGAACTGGATCAGCGTCATGTAGATCATCGACGCCCAGCCGAACCGCGACAGCGCGACCAATTGCGGTTGCTCGATCAGGACGCCGATGATCGCGATCGGCAAGCAGCCGATCGCAAGCTGCCAGGCCGCGAGCGACAATGGCGGCATCGCGAGCTTGAAGGACTTGGTCAGCACCGTGCCAAGCCCGACACACACCGCGCCCGCGAGCGCAAACAGAATGCCCGGCAACTTGCCGAGGCTTGCGTCGAGACCGCCGCCGCCGATCAGCGCGGCGATGCCGGCGAGCGCCACCGCAAGCGCGAGCGCGCGCGGCAGCGACACCCGCTCGCCGAGCACCGGCCAGGCCACCAGTGCGACCCACACCGGGATCGTGATCCCGAGCACGGCCGCCTCGCTGGCCCGCAGCCAGATTAGCGCCAGCCCCATCGAGGCGACCCAGCCGCCGATCGCCAGTGTCGAGACCAGGGCAAGCCGCCACCACATGCCCGGCGGAACACGCAGCGTCTGCCCCCGCGCGACCGCCACCAGACCGAGCGCGAGCGCGCCGACCACGCCGCACAGCCCGCGCGAGGACAGCGGCGGCCACTCGCTCAGCAGAAATTTCATGATCGGGAAGTTGAGTCCCCAGCCGGTCGAGGCTACCACCAGGAATGCGAGGCCAAGCGGTGACAGCGGAGCGCGGCCGGCGGCTGGAACTGCGGTCATGGACCTGTCGTAAAGGGAATGGACAAATACAAGTGATGTGTCAGGGCTAGCTGGAAATCAGCTTGTCAGCAAACAGCATATGCATTCTATGATACAGACTTTCCGTCGCGGTTCCGCCTTAATCGGCAAACGGGCCAAGCGAGTCGCCGGCACGCGAGGCCATAGCAAGAGGATGCATCGTGCCGAGCGTTCTCGTGGTCGATGACGACCCGATGGTGTGCGTTGCCATCGAGGTCTGTTTGCAGCGCCAGGGCTTCGAGGTCACCGTCGCCGACGGCGGTGAGGCCGGCATGCGCGCGCTGGAGAACGGCACGTTCGACGTGATGCTTGTCGACGTCTTCATGCCGCATATGCGGGGCTTCGAGGCGATCCGGATCTTCCACGAACGCGCCCCCGATATTCCTGTGATCGCGATGTCCGGCTACGCTTTCGCCAATGCCGACCGCGCGCCGGACTTCCTGCGGATGACGATCGAGCTCGGTGCGTCCGCCTGCCTGCGCAAGCCGTTTACCCCGCAGGCGCTGATTGCCGCCGTGAACGAATGTCTTGCCAAGTACACTCCTTCCGCTCGTCTTTCGAAGTAATTGCTCGTACTAATCGTCGATGGCTTCCCAACGTCTCATCCTCGGTAGCGGCCTTGCGATCCTTCTCGTCATCAGCGCGGCGTCGATCGGGCTGGACGTCAGGTCGCGCAGCGAGATTGATTCGGTCGAGCGCACGCTCAGCGTCCTCAAGCGTATTTCGGATGCGCGGGCGCTGCCGCGCAGCGTCGAAAGCGCGGCACGCGGCTTTGCGCTGACCGGCGACGCGTCCTTCGCCGACGAATTCCGCGAGCAGAGCACAGCCCTCACCGCCGCCTTCGACGGCCTGATGGCCGCGGTGAAGTCGGCGCCCGACGAAGCGCAGCTGATCACGGGCACCAGGGCAGATGTCAAGCGCGCCATCGCGCTCGGCGCCGAACTGATCCGCATGCGCAGCGCGGGCGACACCGCCGGCGCCGCCGCGCTGATCTCCGCGGGCGAGAGCCGCGCGCTGATGGACAAGGTTGGAGCGGCGCTCGACCGCCTGGTCACCGAAGAGCGCCGCCTGCTCGGGATTCGCACCGGACAGTCGAAGACCAACGGACGGCTGCTGCTGGCGATCGACCTCGCCGGCGTGGTGCTGATCCTGCTGCTTGCGGTCGCGCTGACGCTGGCGGCCCGCCGTGCCAGCCGCGAACTGCAGGGCGCGCTCAGCGCCACCAAGGCCACTAATTTGTCGCTCGAGGGCAAGGTCGCCGAACGCACCAAGGATCTCGGCGCCGCGCTCGAAGGGCTGCGCCGCTCCACCTCGGTGATGGAAACCACCTTCCGCAGCATGGCGGAGGCGGTGCTGGTGATCGATGCCGCCGGCGTCGTGCTGCTCTCGAACCCGGCCGCCGAGAAGATGCTGCGCTACAAGCCGGGCATGACGCTCCGGCAGCTGCGCGCGATGAGCAACGTTTTCCAGTCCGACGGCGAGACGCCGATGCAGGCTGACGACATGCCCTCAGCCAAGGCGCTGCGCGGCGAGGAATTCGACGGGCTGGAATTCGTCGCCAAGCCGGTCCGGGGCGCGCCACCGATTCACCTCGTGGTGTCGGGTTGCCCGCTGCGCGATGGCGACGACGCCATCACCGGGGCCGCGCTGATCTATCACGACATCACCGCCTCGCGCGAAACCGAGCACAAGCTGCAACAGGCGCAGAAGCTCGACGCCATCGGCAAGCTGACCGGCGGCGTCGCGCACGACTTCAACAACATGCTGACTGTCATCACCGGCACCACCGAGACGCTGGTCGACAGCCTGCGCAACCAGCCGAAGCTGGCGCAAACCGCCGAACTGATCGACCGCGCCGCCGAGCGCTGCCGCGAGCTGATCCAGCATCTGCTCGCCTTCGCCCGCCGCCAGCCGCTCGAGCCGCGCACCGTCGACATCAACGGCACCGTGGTCGATATCGCAAAACTGCTGCGGCCGACGCTCGGCGAGCAGATCGAGATCGATTCGGTGCTCGCCCCCGATGTCGCCAGCGTCCATATCGATCCGTCGCAGCTTGCCAACTCGCTGCTCAACATGGCGATCAACTCGCGCGACGCGATGCCGAACGGCGGCAAGCTGCTGTTCGAGACCAGCAACATCGTGCTCGACGACGCCTATGCCGCGACCAACCCCGACATCACGCCGGGCCGCTACGTGCTGCTCGCGGTCAGCGACACCGGCACCGGCATGTCGCACGCGGTGCAGGACAAGGTGTTCGAGCCGTTCTTCACCACCAAGGAGGTCGGCAAGGGCTCCGGCCTCGGCATGAGCATGGTGTACGGCTTCGTCAAGCAGTCTGGCGGCCACATCAAGATCTACAGCGAGGAAGGCCACGGCACCACGATCAAGCTCTATCTGCCCCCTGCCCGCGGCCAGGTCGAGGCGACGGCTCCGGAGCCGGAGCCGGTGCGGCGCGGCAGCGAAGTCATCCTTGTGGTGGAGGACGACCAGCTGGTGCGCAACTACGTCGTCACCCAGCTTGGCGCCCTCGGCTACAAGACCATTGCCGTGCCCGACGCCCGCGCGGCGCTGGCGCTGGTCGACAAGGGCGAGAAGTTCGACCTGTTGTTCACCGACGTGATCATGCCCGGCGGCATGAACGGCCGCCAGCTCGCCGACGAAGTGAGAAAACGGCGGCCCGGCCTCAAGGTGCTCTACACCTCGGGCTACACCGAGAACGCGATCGTGCATCACGGCCGCCTCGACGAAGGCGTGCTGTTGCTGGCGAAGCCTTACCGCAAGGCGCAGCTTTCCAGCATGCTGCAGCAGGCGCTCGGCGAGTGACGCGACGCCTCGACCTCTCCTCGGTTGCGGCAGGGCGATCGCAGGGGTGCGCTGCCAAAATATCGAAAACAACCCCATGCAAAGGAGCCGACGTTCGCCACGGTGCCTTGACACGACGGGCTAATCAGCGACATTTTTCCGTTATTCAGAAATCATGCACTCTGGGGCTGTCGTATATTGCATTTGCGGACTTCTGCAACTGACGTTGCCACGTCGTCATGGCCGGGCTTGTCCCGGCCATCCACGTCTTCTTTTGCTCAGAGGCCAAGACGTGGATGCCCGGCACAAGGCCGGGCATGACGAGTTTGTGGCGCAGAGCGAGACGCAGCTACCGCGTCGCCAGCGCGACGCCGGCGAGCGTGAACAGCAGCGCGGTGATCTGGATCGGCCCGAGCGGCTCGCCGAGCGCTATCGCCGACGCCACCACGCCGATCACAGGCACTGCCATGGTGCCGATCGCCGCCACCGAGGCTGGCAGGCGGGCGAGCGCGGCAAACCAGGCGACATAGGCAACGCAGAACTGGATCAGCGTCGAATAGACCAGCAGCCACCAGCCGATCGTCGTCACCCTCTCGAGATGCGTGGTCTCGACCAGGAGGCCGACGATTGCGATCGGCACGCAGCCGAGGCCGATCTGCCAGGCCGCGGCCGGGATCGGCGGCATCACCAGAGGGTATTTCTTCGCCAGCACCGTGCCGAGCGCAAAGCCGAAGGCGCCGCAGAGCGCCATGATGATTCCCGGCAGCTTCTCCTTGCTGGCGGAAATGCCGTTGCCGCCCATGATCGCCGCGAGCCCGGCGAACGCCATCACCAGCGCGATGGTCCGCAGCAGCGTCGGCCGCTCGCCGAGCACCGGCCAGGCCAAGAGCGAAGCCCATACCGGCATGGTGTAGGCGATCAACGCGGTCTCGCTCGCCGGCAGCCAGAGCAGCGCCAGCCCCATCAGCACCATCCAGCCGGTGACGTTGAGCGCCGCATACAGCACGAGCCGCGGCCACAGCCGGGCCTCGACCTGCAGGCTCTGCGCGCGGATCAGCGCCAGCACCGCCAGAAGCACCGCGCCTATCACGCCGGTGGTGCCGCGCAGCGTCAGCGGCGGCAGCTCGCTGAGCAGGAATTTTGTAGACGGCCAGTTGAACCCCCAGCCCACCGAGGTGATGGCGAGGAACATCAGGCCGGCGGGCGCAAGGCGCGGCCGCGCGTGAGGCTTCTGGTCTGTCATGGAACCCGGCGGGGGATGTGAGTCGGCCGCAGCTTGCCCGCGATTTTGTCGCCCGACCATCACGCCCCTGACATGCCTGATCCTTAGTTTGCCCGTAGCCCTACGTGAGTCCCTAAAATTCAATCCGGGACGGCGAATAAAAACTTCGCCTGTGAACAGCGGGGCGAAACTCCAATCCACAGGCGGAGCGAATTTTTTTGGCTTGGGAATCCCTGAGGACTCACCGATAGTTGGCTCGATCACAGGCGCGGCACCGACCCCTGTTATCCCCCTCCATCCACCATATTTAGTGTTTGATTCAGAAACTCGTACTAGTCCTTGACGGGTGAGACGGACATGGCCTAGTTTTCAACCTGTTCGGCGCGAGTGTGTTTGGGTTCCCGCCGGTCGCTCCCACAAGGGTACCAAAATGACCACTCCGCCAGGCCTTTGGGCCGCGGGTGAAGGGCTTGTCTGCCCTGATTTTGGGCCGCCGTCGGGACGACAAACGGGCCGAGAAGGACCCGGAAACAGAGGCCGGAACCGGCCCGAAAGAAGCGTACGCGTGACGTGTCGCGTGAAGCGTTTTGGGGCGTTGAATGCATGACCCGGAGGACCCGCAACGTCGGGATCCGCGCCGGGATCGTGCCGCCGCAGGGCCGGGTCAAACCGGCGCCGAGCGGATGAGAGAACAGGCCGGGTCCACCGGCTGAGCTGCGGATGACGGGAGGCGTGCTGACGCGTGTTCCGGTCGTTCGTGAACGGATAACATTCCGGCAACCTGCGGAGAAAACGTGGGGCCGGGCAGAAGAAGAGACGGGGCTCGACCATGCAAATCGATCGGCGCAATACTACCAGCGGACAATCTCCCTATGCCGGGATCAATTTCCGCCTGACCACATCAGAGATCCGCAATCCGGACGGCTCGGTCGTGTTCCGCGCCGAGAATGTCGAGGTGCCGGAGTTCTGGTCGCAGGTCGCCTCCGACGTGCTGGCGCAGAAGTATTTCCGCAAAGCCGGCGTGGCCGCGCGCCTGAAGAAGGTCGAGGAAGAGACCGTACCGTCCTGGCTGTGGCGTTCGGTGCCCGACACCGAGGCGCTCGCCCTGCTGCCCGAGAACGAGCGCATCGTCGGCGAGACCAGCGCAAAACAGGTGTTCGATCGCCTCGCCGGCTGCTGGACCTATTGGGGCTGGAAGGGCGGCTACTTCTCTTCGGAAGAAGACGCCCTCGCCTTCTTCGACGAGCTCCGCTTCCAGCTCGCCAAGCAGATGGTCGCGCCGAACTCGCCGCAGTGGTTCAACACCGGCCTGCATTGGGCCTATGGCGTCGATGGCCCCGGCCAGGGCCACTATTACGTCGACTGGAAGACCGGCAAGCTGACGAAATCGAAGTCGGCCTATGAGCATCCGCAGCCGCACGCCTGCTTCATCCAGGGCGTCGGCGACGACCTCGTCAACGAGGGCGGCATCATGGACCTCTGGGTGCGCGAGGCGCGCCTGTTCAAATATGGCTCCGGCACCGGCTCCAACTTCTCGAGCCTGCGCGGCGAAGGCGAAAAGCTCTCCGGCGGCGGCCGCTCCTCCGGCCTGATGAGCTTCCTCAAGATCGGCGACCGCGCAGCCGGCGCGATCAAGTCGGGCGGCACCACCCGCCGCGCCGCCAAGATGGTCGTGGTCGATGCCGACCATCCGGACATCGAGACCTATATCGACTGGAAGGTGAAGGAGGAGCAGAAGGTCGCAGCGCTCGTCACCGGCTCCAAGATCAACCAGAAGCACCTCAAGGCCGTGATGAAGGCCTGCGTCAATTGCGAAGGCAGCGGTGACGACTGCTTCGATCCCGAGAAGAACCCGGCTCTCCGCCGCGAGATCAAGCTCGCGCGCCGCAGCCTCGTGCCCGACAACTACATCAAGCGCGTCATCCAGTTTGCCAAGCAGGGCTACAAGGACATCCAGTTCGACATCTACGACACCGACTGGGATTCCGAGGCGTACCTCACCGTCTCCGGCCAGAACTCCAACAACTCGGTGTCGCTGAAGGACGACTTCCTGCGCGCGGTGGAAACCGACGGCGACTGGAATCTGGTGGGACGCACCACCAAGAAGGTGACCAAGACGCTGAAGGCCCGCGACCTCTGGGAAAAGATCGGTTACGCCGCCTGGGCGTCGGCCGATCCCGGCCTGCACTTCAACACCACGATGAACGACTGGCACACCTGCAAGGCGTCCGGCGACATCCGCGCGTCCAATCCGTGCTCGGAATACATGTTCCTGGACGACACGGCGTGCAATCTGGCCTCCGCCAACCTGCTCACCTTCTACAACACGAGCACCAAGCGCTTCGACATCGAGTCCTACGAGCACCTCTGCCGGCTCTGGACCATCGTGCTGGAAATCTCCGTCATGATGGCCCAGTTCCCGTCGAAGGCGATCGCGGAGCTGTCCTACGAGTTCCGCACCCTCGGCCTCGGTTTTGCAAACATCGGCGGCCTGCTGATGACCATGGGCCTGCCCTATGACAGCAAGGAAGGCCGTTCGCTGTGCGGCGCGCTGACCGCCGTGATGACCGGCATCTCCTACAAGACCTCGGCCGAGATGGCGGGCGAGCTCGGCACCTTCCCGGGCTACAAGAAGAACGCCGCGCACATGCTGCGCGTGATCCGCAACCACCGCCGCGCCGCGCACGGTGAAAGCCGCGGCTATGAGGCGCTCGCCGTCAATCCGGTGGCGCTCGACCACACCTCCTGCCCGCAGGCCGACATCGTCGCGCATGCCAGGCTGGCGTGGGACGACGCGCTGGCGTTGGGAGAAGTGAACGGCTATCGCAACGCCCAGACCACGGTGGTGGCGCCGACCGGCACCATCGGCCTGGTGATGGATTGCGACACCACCGGCATCGAGCCTGATTTCGCGTTGGTGAAGTTCAAGAAGCTCGCCGGCGGCGGCTACTTCAAGATCATCAACCAGGCGGTGCCGGCGGCGCTGCGCGCGCTCGGCTATCGCGAGAGCGAGATCGCGGAGATCGAGGCCTACGCCGTCGGCCACGGCTCGCTGTCGAATGCGCCTGGGATCAACGCCTCGACCTTGAAGACCAAGGGCTTCACCGACGAAGCGATCGCAAAAGTGGAAAAGGCGCTGCCGACCGCGTTCGACATCAAGTTCGCCTTCAACAAGTGGACCTTTGGCGAGGATTTCATTCGCGACACGCTCGGCATCGGCGCCGAGGCGATTGCCACCCCCGGCTTCGACCTGCTCGCCGCGGTCGGCTTCACCAAGCGCGAGATCGAAGCCGCCAACGTGCACATCTGCGGCGCGATGACGGTCGAAGGCGCGCCACACCTGAAGGCCGAACACTATCCGGTGTTCGACTGCGCCAACCCCTGCGGCAAGATCGGCAAGCGTTATCTCTCGGTCGAGAGCCACATCAGGATGATGGCGGCTTCCCAGCCGTTCATCTCGGGCGCGATCTCCAAGACCATCAACATGCCGAACGACGCCACGGTAGAGGACTGCAAGTCCGCCTATTTGTTGTCGTGGAAGCTGGCGCTGAAGGCCAACGCGCTCTACCGCGACGGCTCGAAGCTCTCGCAGCCGCTCAACTCGCAGCTCATCTCCGACGATGAGGACGAGGACGATGCGGTCGAGGCGCTCTACGAGAAGCCGATGGCGGCGCGTGCCGCCCAGGTCTCGGAGAAGATCGTCGAGAAGCTGGTCGAGCGCATCATCGTGATGCGCGAGCGCGAGAAGATGCCCGATCGCCGCAAGGGTTACACCCAGAAGGCTGTTGTCGGCGGCCACAAGGTGTACTTGCGCACCGGCGAATATGACGACGGACGGCTCGGCGAGATCTTCATCGACATGCACAAGGAAGGCGCCGCACTCCGCTCCTTCATCAACAACTTTGCGATCGCGGTCTCACTCGGTCTGCAATACGGCGTGCCGCTGGAAGAATATGTCGACGCTTTCACCTTCACGCGCTTCGAGCCCGCAGGCCCGGTGCAGGGCAACGACTCCATCAAGTACGCGACCTCGATCCTCGACTATGTCTTCCGCGAGCTCGCGGTGAGCTATATGAGCCGCTTCGACCTCGCCCATGTCGATCCGAACGAAAGCGGCTTCGACGCGCTCGGCAAGGGCGTCGAGGAAGGCAAGGAGCCGGATGAGGCCCCCACCCACCAGGCGACGAAGTACGTATCGAAGGGCCTGACCCGTTCGCGCACCGACAACCTCGTCGTCATGCGCGGCGGCTCGGCCGCGGTGAGCGGCAACGCCGACAACGCCCCCGCCGGCGGCAGCCGCGTCACTGCGCTTAGCCCCCACGGCGCAACCGCGCGCGGCGTCTCCGACACCATCGAAGGCGCGGTTGCGCTAAAGCAGGAGGTCAGCCACGACCTCTCGCCGACGGAAAAGCTCGAGGCGCTGAACTGGAGCAAGGCCGGCACCGCCGCAGCCGTCGCACCATCCAAGGCCGAGCGCCGCGCCGAAGCGAAGGCCAAGGGCTACGAAGGCGAGATGTGCTCGGAGTGCGGCAACTTCACACTGGTGCGGAATGGCACGTGCATGAAGTGTGATACTTGCGGAAGCACGACGGGGTGTTCGTGAGGCGGTAGAGGAACGTCGGCGTCACGCTCGTGCTTTGACTCGGGTAACAGAAAGGGCGGCCAAACGGCCGCCCTTTCTTATTCCCGCAAAGCAGACTACAACCAGAGAGAGAGTAAGCAAGCGCTAATTCAGACTCCCTCTGCTACGCCACTCTGTCCATTTTATCATCCCGCATTGCAGGAACTCCGATGGCTGACATCACCGCAGCGATACTAGCTGGAATCTCCCAAGCCACAGCGGCGATATGCAAGGAAATCGTTATGTCAACGGTTGGCTTAGCTAAGGCCCAAGCCGAGAAGCTGACCGTAGAATTGGAAATTGGATTCAAAAAACTTACTCAGCGAAATCTAGAACGATGCGCAAAGGTCAAGACATTGCTTCATCGATACGAACCTATCGACATCGAACGCGCATATGTCCATCCGCTAATTGGCTTCGCCAGAACAGAGGCCGATCAAGCCACCTTTCTGAGGCTATTCCAAGAACACTGCCGCATCGTTGTCACCGGCATGGCCGGCTCAGGCAAGTCGATGTTTATGAAGTATTTATACGTAACACTGTGTCGTGAACCCATCGGTCGAATTCCTATCTTTATCGAGATGCGACACCTGAATAATACGAACGCCAACCTTCTCACCTATATCCTCAACCAAATTTCATCCATCATCAAAGGCTTCTCTCAAACGCAGCTCGAGTACTGCTTGGCGCATGGCAAGTTTGTCTTGATGTTGGATGGCTTGGATGAAGTGGAGCACACGCTGAGAGATCAGATATCTGATCAAATTCTCGAACTAACTTTCAAGTACGCGAGAACTCTCGCGTTGATATCCAGCCGGCCTCTCGATCGATTCTCCTCGTGGACCGAATTTCATGTGGGCGAAATATTGCCCCTCGACAAAGAACAAGTAAACGAGCTGATCAACAAGATTGATTACGACGAGGCATCGAAGAAGAAGTTCTTGAATGAAGTCAACTCATCAATCTTCGAGACCCACGAAGAATTTTTGTCAAATCCATTGCTATGTACCATGATGCTGATGACGTTCGAAGAGTTTGCCGAAATCCCCTCCAAGATGCACGTCTTCTACGAGCAAGCCTTCAATGTGCTCTATAGCAAGCATGACGCAACCAAAGCCTCTTTCAAGCGCAAATTCTACACAACCCTGTCGGTCGATGATTTCAAACGGGTCCTTACGACATATTGTTTGTTCTCTTACGTTGATCGTCAGATATCGTTCAACGAAGAAGCGGCCCGCCAGTACACTCGGAAAGCAGCTCTCTACGAAACGGTCACAGTTAACGACCAGATGTTCGTCAATGACCTGCAAGAGCCTATCTGCCTGCTGCTCAAAGATGGCGACAGCCTTGCCTTCCTGCATCGATCTTTTCAAGAATACTTTACAGCTCTTTTCCTCGCACAACGCGACGTCCCGCAGATCGGAAAGATCATTGAACTATTGGTTGAATCTGCCCGCGAGGACAACGTCATCTCGATGCTGATTGACATGAACAGGCCCGCATTTGAGGCAAAGTTCTATGAAGACAGGATTCGAAAACTATCTGCGGCTTTGCATAAGATCGACATTGATAATCATCCCATCAAAGTCTTCCGGATGCTTTTCTCTGCGATCCACTATGATGGCGAGGATGACCATCTCGACAACAAGGTAACGGTGGTAGTTTCCAATTCCAAAGGATGGTTTTCAACCTACGCACTGTTACGTCAGTTCTATTCGATCGATGGGTATCCCTGGTTTGACGAGGAGACCGTCCTGCGACGAGCTAGAGAAATCGACGGCGATACCCATTCGGCGAGAAACAATCTTGAAATTTCACTTTCCGACATCGACGATCAGCTCCTTATTGAAGTAGGTTTCGTGGAGTTCGCGTTGAAGCTCCGGGAGCACGCAGCGTCCACGCTCCGTACGATTGAAGGTCAAGCAAAGCAGCGAAACAACATCGTGGCAGAGATGCTCGCACGCTAACAGACGTCGCTCGGTTAGAACGGAGATATTCGGGACCGTCGGCTGAACACGGCAAGCGTCGGCGGATTAGCCGAAGGCGTAATCCGCCATTTCGCTCGCAACATTCTCGGCGGGTTACGCTTCGCTAACCCGCCCTACACACTGTTGCGTTCGCTCGTTGATGATGGGCGCGGCAGTCCGTTGAACCCGCTCATAGCGGCTGATTTGATCTTGCGAGAGTTTCTTCATGGCCAGCAATTCATCTGAGGTCTTGATCTTGAGCTGAGCGAAGATCGGCGATTGTGGCCCCTCCTCGTCCGTCGGCGATGGACTCGATCGAACCGCAATCATCCGGTCAATGCGCTGCAACATCAAACGATGGCGCTCCACCATCTTGCTCGCGTGCTCGACATAGTGCAGCAATCGATCGGTCGGCAAAGCGCGAGCGCTCTCCTCGTTTTCTTCAATCAAGTAATGGAGATTTTCGTCGACGATATCGGTGCACAGGTCGATACATTCGTCGCAAATGAAGACGGCAGGACCCGCCACCAATTTGCTCACGTCATGTTGATTCTTGCCGCAGAATGAGCAGTAGAGCAGACCACCCTGAGCGGCCTGCTTCTGTGCGCTGGCGGCATCGATCTTGGCAGACAGGATATTCCAGGTCTCGCAGTCGAACGCCTTGGCGATCAACTCCAGAGACTCGCTGTGAGTGGTTTGTTTCGCCTTGGCATTCAAGGCGTTGCGCAGAGACCGCGCCATAGCCTTCGCATCGCGAAAATCGCGCATGGTAGCACCCCTATTGGCGAACGGAGGAGATCGGTGCTTGCCTTGCCGACCCGCTCGCCAATAGCGAGGGTGTAGCTGATTTCGATACGTTCACTATCCACAAAGGGCGCAAGCAGCGGGTGTATCGACCCGCGACCATAATTGGGCTCGATCGACTTGTTGTCAATACCGACAAGCAAACGTAGCAAGCGTAGGGCGGATTCGCCGAAGGCGTACTCCGCCGCTTCGCTCGCAACAGTCGCGGCGGGTTACGCTTGGCTAACCCGCCCTACTCGCTTCGATCACGTTTGCAGCTACCTCTCCGCCGAAGGCGTTGATTGTGATCGAACCGTTATCCGCCACGCTGACATCAAAGAGCACGTGCCCGTCGTCCGAAAAGACCTCCATGCGGATGCCGTCGAAGGCGACATCGGATGCTCATTGATATCTCATGGTGCGATCTTCGAGCGTAAGCATTTCCATGCCGAGAGCCTCTGACGATCAAGATCGTACAGTCTACCGCGAGGCATTGGCACGCTTTTCAAGAAGCAGCGTGCGGTCGGTGATGTCCTTCAATTCGAACGCCTGGGAGTCGAGGAACGCGACGGACCCGTTGTTGGGGTCCGCGGCGAGGCGATGGGTTTCACCCAGATGATGCTTCAGCCAGGCCCGCTGCTCGGCCTGCAATTGCGCGTGCGCCTCGCCCTTCGACTTTGCGAGAAGCGCTTGATAAGCGGTGTTGAGCCTGGTGTCCCACTTGTCGATTTCGGCCTTGCCGCACTCGAGCATCTTCGTTGACACCCCTTCGGCCTTGTCCGTGCACGCATCATACTCGGTGCTTTGCTGCGCGCGGGCCGACAAAGTCCCGAGCATGAGCGTAGCTGCAACAATGACAAGCCTTCGCGAAAGCATCACCACGTCCAAATCACTCCACCTGCATCTCCGGACAGCCATGGTCGCACTCACGCAGCCTTCGCAGCCTTGTCCGCCGGCGCCGTTTCCATGGCGCGCATGTAGAGATCGAGCAGCGATTCACGCTCGTCGCGCTCGTCCTGGTCCTGCTTGCGCAGCTTGATGATCTCCTTGAGGATCTTCACGTCGAAACCCTCGCCCTTCGCCTCCGAGAAAACTTCCTTCTTCTGCTCGCTCAGTTCCTGAATTTCGGTGTCGAGGTTCTCGATCCGCTCGACGAAGGAACGAATTTTTCCGCCGGGAATGGTGATGTCGGACATGGTGCCTCCTTGCTGAATGAGGCCGTGAAAATGAAAGCAAAGAGATGACCAATTTCTTAACCCACGCGATCGCCGTGGCGCCTCGATAGCGGAGGTATTCGCATCATCGCATGCGGAACAAATCACTCAGGCGTCGTCAGCCACACGCAACGTGATCCGCGTCAATTCGGACGGGCGACCGAGCCGCAAGGCAAAACCCGGCCAAAGCGCGGTGCCGTTGTTGACGTAGAGCGTCATCCCTTCGACGTCGTAGCGGCCGGAGACGAAGCCGGCGTTGGCGCGCGCGGCCAGGCGGTCTATCCCCAGGATCAATCCACCATGCGTGTGTCCGGAGAGTTGCAGGGCGACGCCGACCCGAGCGGCGTTTCGTGCGTCGCTCGGCTGGTGGTCGAGCAGGATGACAGGCGCGCCCTTGGGGGCGCCGTCGAGAACCGCGGGAAGGTCGCGGACGGGATGCCCCCTTCGGCGCGACGCGCGGTCGGTAATCCCTGCGATCACCAGGCGGCCAGCACCGCGCTCGAGAACGACGTGCCTGTTCTCGAGCGAGCGCAGGCCCAACGCGGCATAGTGCGCCATCCACATGTCGTAGCCGAAGATATATTCGTGATTGCCCGAGATCACGTAGACGCCATCGGCCGCCTGCAGGTCCCGCAACGGCTCAACGTCTTTGCGCCGCGCATCGACTGTGCCGTCGATCAGGTCGCCCGTGATCGCGATCAGGTCCACGCCGAGCTTGTTCGATCGCGCGACGACGGCACGCGCCCATGGCGCAGGAAACAGCCGGCTGATGTGAAGATCGGTCAGTTGCAGGATGGTGTAGCCGTCGAACTCTGGCGGAAGTCCGCGGATGCCGACTTCGACATCTTTCAACGGCGGAATTCGCATGGCCTGATGGACGCCGATCGCGGCGGCTGTGGCCGCGAGCGCTGCAAGTGCGTAGCGGACGCCGTCAGGCGCGCCCACGATGCCGCCGTGGATCAGCGCGGCGACCAGCAATCCGGCATCAAGCGCCAGTTGCAGCAGCGCCAGCAGGACGATCGCACCGAACGCCCAGTTGAAGAGGACGACCACCGGACGCGGAAACTCCGGCGAGAATTCCGATCCCGACGACAGTCTGTTCCAGCGGTGAAACTGCAAGGCGACCAGCACGAGCACCGCGGCGACGATCTTTGCCGGGAGCGGCCAGTCGAGCGGCCAGATGAAGCGGGCCAGGATCAGCAGACTGGTCAGGCCGAATATGAGCTGGGGAATCGGTTCGCTCCGGATTGGATCGGTGGGGCTGTGCGGTCGGCGCTCAGCGAACGTAGGGTGGATCGGCCGCAGGCGTAAGCCGCCATCATCAGCACATTTCGGCGAGTTGCGCTTCGCTGAAGCGCCCTGCTGGCTTTGCGGTGGAGCAAGGCTGACGCCGCTGCAGCCGTCGCCCCGGCAAAGCCGAAGGCCGCGTTGAAGGTTTGGCGGAGGTCTCCAGGCACCTTCCCTATCGGCATCATCAAGCGATCCTCCCGAAATAGAACTTGAACATCGCTCATTTTCTTGATCTATTATTGAACGATGTTCATTTTTGACGGAACCGGCCATGCAAACCACCTCCTGGACGGACGGATCGATTGGCCCCGACCGGCCCGTGAAATCGTGGATAAAGTACGCTCCGACGCTCATCACGACAGGCATCATCGTAATCTTCGCGGTGCACGGACGCATTGCGCAACCGGCCGATTACAACGATTTCGCCGACCGCTCAGTCATCTCTGGCATTCACCACGCAGCCGATGTGTTTTCCAGCGCAGGGTTCGCCCTGGTCGCGATCTGGGGCTGGCTGACGCTGCGCCCCCAGCGCAACAGTGGTCAGCTTCGCGCCGGATGGCCCGGCTACCGCTTGTTCCTGATCGGACTGTTCCTGACCGCCTTCGGGTCCGCGTACTATCACTTGGACCCCGGCAATGCCCGCCTGGTCTGGGACCGCTTGCCGATCGCGCTTGCTTGCGCCGGCCTGCTCGTCGGCGTCCGCGGAGACACAAGGCCCGGATTGAAGACCGAACTCGAAGCGATCGGTCTCGGGCTTTTTGCCGTCGCCAGCGTCGCGTGGTGGGTCTTAACCGACAGCCATGGCGCGGACGATTTGCGACCGTATTTGTTGCTACAGGTGCTCCCGCTCATCCTGATCCCGCTCTGGCAGTCGATCTATCGCGCGCCGCGCGCCGATCGCATCGCTTTCGCGGCCGCGATGGCGCTGTACGTTCTCGCCAAGATCACTGAGGTGCTCGACCATCAGATCGCCGGCACGCTCGGCTTCGTCAGCGGACACACCTTGAAGCATCTAATCGCAACGGCAGCCACGGCCGCCGTCGTCTGGGGGGTGACGCGGCGATTCTCCGCCGGCCGCCGTCGGTTGAACGACGCGGCGAACTGAGCCTACGCGTCGGCCAGCGCGACAGCCGCTGAAACGCCAGCCGGCTCGACGCGCCGGTTGTTCTCGTCGACGATCACCACGCGCGGCCGAAACCTGCGCGCCTCCTCGGCATCGAAGCCGGCATAGGCGACGATGATCACCTTGTCGCCCGCCATGGCGAGGCGCGCGGCGGCGCCGTTGAGGCCGATGGTGCCGGAGCCGGCCGGCGCCTCGATCACATAGGTCGAGAACCGCGCACCGGTGTCGATGTTGTAGATGTCGACGCGTTCGTTGATCAGGAAGCCGGCGGCCTCGATCAGATTGCGGTCGATCGAGATCGATCCCTCGTAGTGCAAGTCCGCTTCGGTGACACGCGCGCGATGAATCTTGCCCTTCATCAAAGTCACTTGCATCCAGGCCATCCCGTATCGTTGCGTCGGAATTTTCGTGCTCGCCAATACGGGCCTCACGGCGCCGGGTCAATCTTCACAGCGCAAAGGCGCGCCGCGCGTGCGCCCTTGGGTCGATATGATTGTCCCGAGATCGCGGATCGCTGTGGTGGGAATGGCTACGGACCGCAACGATCCGAGAACGATCGCGTTACAGACCGGCTTTCGGGGAGCAAATTCTTATCTCGCAATTCCTTGGCAGGCAGCGAGCGATTGGCGGATTGGCCCGGGGACGCGCGTTGTGCGGACCCGTTGGCCAACCCGCCCTATTCGTTGTCCTCAGCGCATGGAGCGTCCGACCGTTTCGGTCTGGCCCGGCGCGGTCGCGGTCGTGACCTTGCGCGATGTCAGGACGCTGCGTTGATGCGGCGTGGCGGAATTCGTCACCGACGACTGCTGCTGGACACCGGCCGCACCGAGCAGCTGGACCTGTACGGGCGAGATCGGCAAGCCCGCCTTTTCATAGGCCGGCAGTTCCGCCGCGCCGGCAGTCACAGCGGTCATCGCGACAATAGCGGCCGCGATGGACAGAGAGATCTTCTTCACGTCACTTCTCCTCGATAGCATTGGAATATCGAGCTAATGCTCCAATTGCTGCACCGCAATACTATATGACGCATTGCACAATTTTGTGATAGATGCACGTGCATTGAATCGCATGACAGGCGCGGGTCACCGCCCTGGCGGCGCAGCGCGTGGTGCGAACAGGGATCGGCGCGCTGTGCGACGTCGACGCGCAGCGCGCTTTCGCGATCGACACGATGATCACGCCACGCGACGGACGACGAGTTTCACATCGATGTCGTCGCGCAACGCTGCCAGTCGATCGCCGAAAGGGCTCAGCAGATTGACCCGCTCAGCGGCACTATCCATATGGGACGGACGAACCGGCTGATATCAGCCGCTTCGCCCTCACCCGGACACAGCCTGATACCACCGGCCTCGTCCCCCACGCACCGCCTGTTCCGGAGCCCCCGTGACCGCACTGTCCATCCTTGATCTCGTCCGCGTCACTGAGGAGACCGATGCGCGCGGCGCGCTGTACAACGCGCGCGATGTCGCCGTGCATGCCGAGGCGCTGGGCTATCGCCGCATCTGGGTGGCCGAGCATCACAACATGGCGGGGATCGCGAGCGCCGCGACATCAGTCGTGATCGGACATATCGCGGCGGGCACGAAGACCATCCGCGTCGGCGCCGGCGGCATCATGCTGCCGAACCACGCGCCCTACGTCATCGCCGAGCAGTTCGGCACGCTGGCACGGCTGTTTCCCGATCGTATCGACCTCGGGCTCGGCCGCGCGCCGGGGACGGATCAGCTGACGCTGCGCGCGCTGCGCCGCACGCCGGAATCCGCCGAGAATTTTCCGCAGGACGTGCTCGAGGTGCAGGCCTTCCTCGCGGCCGCCGGTCCCAACCAGCGTATCCAGGCGGTCCCGGCTGCGGGCACCGACGTGCCGCTGTGGATTTTGGGGTCGAGCAATTTCGGCGCGATGCTGGCCGGCGAGCTCGGCCTGCCCTACGCCTTCGCCTCGCACTTTGCCCCCGAGCTCCTCATCCAGGCGCTGCAGATCTACCGCGCGCGCTTCAAGCCGTCGGAGCAGCTCGAGCGTCCCTACACCATGGTCGGCGTCAACATCATCGCGGCCGACACCGACGCCGAAGCGCGGCGCCTTGCGACCACGCAGCAGATGTCGTTCACCAACATCTTCCGCGGCGCGCGCGGCCTCAGCCAACCGCCGATCGACGACATCGAGACCTACTGGTCGCCATCGGAAAAGGTTCAGGCGATGCGGATGCTGGAGCGCTCCATCATCGGCTCGCCCGACACGGTGCGTGCCGGGATCGAGGCGCTGGTGGCGGAGACAGGCGCCGACGAGCTCATGATCGTGTCCGACGTCTACGATCACCAGAAGCGGCTGCGATCCTTCGAGCTGATCGCTCAAGCGGGTCGGATTACTGCCTGACCGTCGTTGCAGCACGTAGCAACCATTAGCTCTTTCGGTTGTGTGCGATTGAATTGCCCGATCGCCGTTGAGACTGACGCCGTGCTCGCGGCCATCAAGGCGTGGCCTGTCGAGGGTGGGATGTGGCAGCATTTGAGCGACGGCCATCCTTGACGGCCGCTGTGCGCGGCGTCCTTGTGACGGCAGGTCGGGACGAAGAAACGGTGCCCCGATCGAACAAAGAAACGCTTCAGGTCGCCGGGGCGACGACTGGCAAGTGAGCTTGCCAAGGGGTCGCTCGGGCCACCACGGTGTTGATGAAGATGAGCAACTTCCTGGCGCAGGCGATCAGGGCACGCTTGTGGCCTTTGCCGGCGGCGATCAATCGTTTGTACAGGGCCATGAGCTGCGGATTCCAGCGGAAAGACGCCGCCAGCGCCGCAGCATAGAGCGCATGGCGCAGACGTTTGCGTCCACCGTCGATGTGACGAGCGCCGATGTGTTCGCCGCTGTCGTCGTCATAAGGCGCAAGGCCCGCAAGTGCTGCGGCCTGCTCGCGGCTGACCTGGCCGATCTCGGGCATCCGGACCAGGACGGAGACCGCAGTCGGCAGCCCGGCCCCACCGACGCTGTAGATCAGGTCGAGCCGAGCGGCGAGATCGTGCTGCTTGCGGATCGCTGCCACCAGAGCCTTGAACTCGACTCGTTCGCGCTTGGCCAGACGGGCGATGTCGTCCTTCCAGAGCTTTTGGATACGCGCGTCGCGGCAGCTCTCGAGCCGGTTCTTGAACCGCGCGATATCTTCTCCGATCTGATCGATCAGCGTCAGATGCCCGGCCAAGGGCGGCAATCTTGCATCGGGTGCCGGGTGGATCTTCTTGACCGCAGCGGTGCATGCGGCGATCAGCGCGGCATCGATCCGATCGTTCTTGGCACGCTGCCCGCGGTATTTGGCATAGGCACGCACTTGCGCCGGCTGGAACACCACGACGACAAACCGCTTGCGCCGCAGCTCGACGACGACCGGCTGCTCATAGCCACCGCTCGCCTCGATCCCAATTCGCCTGACCTTATGGCGCCCAAGCCACTCCAACAGCGTCTTGTAACCTTCCGCCGTGTTCTCCACCTGCAGCTGCTCCGAGCCGTCGTCGAGCGCCACGTCGAGCTTCCGTTTGCCAATATCGATTCCGGCACAGATTGTGATACGCTTGGCCATCTTCCTCGACCCTCCCTTGTGATGCGAACCTAAAGTTCGTTCAACCATGCGGGTCCCGATGAAGTGCCGATCGCGATCTTGCTACGAATAACAGCCTTCAAGGCTTCGATGGGTATCGATCCGATCGATCAGCGGCCCAGCCCGGGCGGCCACCCGAGCTGGGCCATTCCTCACGGAACGAGGCCAGTCTAACCCAGCGCGCTAATACAAGGATGGGTGGAGCGCTAGGTGGTGTGGACTCTAAGGATTCCCTTTTAGGAGCAAATCAGATTCAAGGCTGCTTTTGGGGAGGCCGCCTTGGGTGTGATGGACCGTTTGGTATTGAGCGACGCGGCGTGGGAGCGGATAGCGCCGCTGATCATAGGGCGCCCCGATCAGAAGGGCTCCACCGGGCGCGACAACCGGATGTTCGTGGAAGGTGTGCTGTGGATCGTGCGTACGGGGTCTCCCTGGCGCGATCTTCCGGAGGTGTTTGGGGACTGGAACAGCGTGTTCCGGCGCTTCAGTCGATGGAGCATCAAGGGTGTTTGGTGGCGGATCTTCGAGGCGATGTCCGATGATCCGGACTTCGAATATCTGATCGTCGATTCCACCATTGTTCGGGCGCATCAGCACGCCGCCGGCGCCAAAAAGGGGGGTCTGAAGATCAAGCGGAAGATCAAGCGATCGGCCGCTCGCGCGGCGGCCTGAGCACCAAGATACATATGGCCGTTCGAGGCTTGGGATGTCCGGTGCGGTTCACGCTTACCGCAGGTCAGAAGGGCGATGCACCGCAAGCCGCCGCATTGATCGAAGGCTTATCCGCCGAGGTCGTCATGGCCGATACGGCCTATGACGCCGATCACTTGCGCCAAGCCATCGCCGCCAAAGGCGCGCTCGCCGTGATCCCCAACAACCCGTCACGGGCGCTCAAATATCCACTCGACAAGCATTTCTATGCCCAGCGTCATCTCGTCGAATGCTGCTTCTCAAAGCTCAAGCAGTTCCGCCGCGTTGCAACCCGCTTCGAAAAGACCGCCCGAAATTACCTGGCCGTCGTCACTCTCGCAGCCATCGTCTTATGGATGCGATAAGTGTCCACACCACCTAGCGATACCCATCGACTTTCGTGCAGTACATGATGGGTATCGCTTCGCTCCATCCTACGGATTACTCGGCTACGGCACGCCCTCAACGGCCGGTCGGCGGAACCCCATCGCCATCCACGCGCCGAGCAGCTTCAGCATGAACTTTCCGGAGTGGCCTGGATAGTTGGCGATATCGTCCGGCAAGATCACACCCTCGGGCCGGTCGGCCGTCATCATCCGCATGGTTGCCGGCGGGATGCCTCCGGGCAAGCGGCCGCGATAGAGCGTGAGCCAGTGTCCCCTGGTGAAGTCGAGGAACATGGCCGTGTTGCAACAGCGCGCGACCATTCGCCTCGTCGGCGACTCCGGTTTCAACCGCCGCTCCTCCAGGAGCTCTCCGCCACTGCTACAGCGCACGCGATCCTTGCGATAGAGCACGTAGTCCGTGCCGCCATCCTCGGCCAAAACAGCATCGGCGCCGGAGGCCGCCTGATGCCGCCGCCCCGCCTCCTGACTGGCAACTCGGGCAATAGCAGATGCCCCGCAGGATTGGGGCTCCTGCGATCTCGAGCGCGACCCTGCCGCAGCGGCACGATGCCGAGGCGCGCTCATCCGTCATTTCGCATCGCCTTTGCTCGCAAACTCGTTCGCCGACACGAGGATCACATCGCCATCGAGGATCGGCTTCGCAATATCGAAGAACTGCGCCACGGCCGGCGAATTGTTGTGCCGGTCCATGGCCGCCTGATCCAGATATCGCTCATAGGTCGCGAACACGCAGGGATCCGACGCATCCTGCGACACGTAATAGCCGATAGTGGAAGGCTCATTGGCCCGGACGTGGTCGACGACATCGAGCAGGGCCTGACGCATCGTCGCCTCGTGGCCTTTCTTCGCTCTGATGACCGCCGTGATCGTCAACATGCTGCTTCTCCAGAAAATCTGGTAGCCGGTAGGATGGGTGGAGCGAAGCGATACCCATCATTTGCGCCGCGGATACAAAGTGATGGGTTTCGCTTCGCTCACCCCATCCTACACGCTCATCTACACGCTCACACCCTGCTCAACGCCTGCGCGATGTCGGCCACCAGGTCCGACGGATGTTCGATCCCGATCGAGAGCCGGATCGTCGTATCCAGCACGCCGATCTTCTTCCTGATATCCGCAGGCACGCCGGAATGCGTCATCGTGGCCGGCAGGCTCGCGAGCGACTCAGTGCCGCCGAGGCTCACCGCGAGCTTGAAGATCTGCAAGCTGTTGAGGAATTTCTCCGCGGCCTCCTGCCCGCCGACGATGTCGAAGGCGAAGGTCGAGCCGGCGCCGGAGCACTGGCTGGCGAATACGCGGCCGGCAAGCGAGGCCGCATCGTGATGCGCCAGATAGTGCACCTGCGCCACCTTGGGATGGTCGCGCAGATAGTCGGCGACGATCCGTGCGTTGCGGTCGGCCTTTTCCATGCGCAGGCTCAGCGTCTCCAGCGAGCGGCTGATCATCCAGCAGGAATGCGGGTCGAGCTGGGTGCCGATCGCGCCGCGCAGCGCCTTGACGTCCTTCATCAGCTTCTTCGAGCCGAGGGCTGCGCCCGCGATCAGGTCGGAATGGCCGCCGACATATTTGGTCAGCGAGTACAGCGACAGATCGGCGCCATGCTCGATCGGCCGTTGAAACACCGGCCCGAGCAGCGTGTTGTCGCAAGCGATGATCGGGGTAAAGCCCTGCGCCTTGCCGATCATGTCGGCGATGCGCCTGATAAGCGCGATATCGACCAGGCCGTTGGTTGGATTGGCCGGGGTCTCGATGAAGATCATCGCAACCCGGCCCTTCTTCATCGCTTCGTCAGCGGCAGCGCGGACGACGCTCTCGTCGAGGCCGTCGGCAAAGCCCACCGCGCTGATCGAGAAGCCCGCGAGCGTCCTGGTGAACAGCGTTTCGGTGCCGCCATAGAGCGGCTGCGAATGCAGGATCACGTCGCCGGGCCGCGCAAAGGCGAAGATCGTCGTCGAGATCGCCGACATGCCCGAGGAAAACAGCGCGCAGCTTTCAGTGCGCTCATAGATCGCAAGCCGGTCCTCGACGATCTCGCTGTTCGGATGATTGAAGCGCGAATAGACCAGCCCTGCCCCCATCCCTTCCGGAGGCTCGCGCCGGCCTGCGACGAAATCGAAGAAGTCCTTGCCGTCCTCGGCGGTCCGGAACACGAAGGTCGAGGTCAGGAACACCGGCGGCTTGACCGCGCCCTCCGACAATTGCGGGTCGTAGCCGTAATTCAGCATCTGGGTTTCCGGATGCAGCAAGTGGTTGCCGATGTGGGTTCTGGACGGAAACGGTTTGACCACGGCCTGTCTCCTTGTCTTGAGGGGGCGCCGCATCGGCGGCCGGACCTTAAGAATCTGCCGCAAGCATACTCCACCTTTGTGCCATTCCGCCAAAGCACGGCATCGTGCAGTTCTGGATAACAAACGGCCGGCGTGCGCCCTGCGCCGCCGGCCGTCCGAAAACCGTAGTCAGTATCGCAGGTCGCGCGTGTCACCTGCCGGCTGACATCAAGAAAAGCCGCCGATGCGGGCTACGTGTGACTTGCTCACACCGAGAGAAGACGCGGCTACCAGCCGCGGTCCACATTGCGCACCTCGCCGGTCCGCGCGTCGACATCGACCTGCATCCAGCGGCCGAGACGGTCGCGGCCCTCGACCTCCCACTCGTCGCCGAGGAACTTGGTATTGGACACCGTCACGATGCCGAGATTGGTCGCGACGTCGAGCGAGGCCCCCATCGAAATCTGGCTGCCGGAATCATAGGCCATCGCCGGCGTCGCCGCGCCGATCACAAGCGCCGCGACGACGGGAATAATGAAGCTTCGCATTTTCACTCCTTATTAGATGTTATGCCGCATAAAACGAGCGGCGCACCCGATCAGTTCCGGGAACAGGGATGACGGAGCAGCGTGAAACTTCGGCAGTTGCGGCAATTTGGTGGCGTTTCCGGCGTCAACGCGGCGCGCTGCTCGCCTTGCGCGCGCCCTTCTTCCACATCCGGAAGCCGCCCTCGAATGCATTGGCGTTGTCGCCGAACCTCACCTTGGGCAGCGGGTTGTCGACCTTGTCGGCATTGCCGCCGCCGAGCACGATGTAGTCGGGCTCCAGCGCCGCCGACAGGCGCGCGATGACGTCGTCGACGCTCTTGCGCCATTTCTTGCGGCCGCGACGCTCGAGGCCTGCGGCGCCGACATAGTCCTCGAACGTCTCGCCCTTGCGGTACGGCAGATGACCCAGCTCCATCGGCTCGAACACGCCTTCGACGATCATCGCGGAGCCGAGCCCGGTGCCGAGACCGAGAAACAGCATCCGCCCGCCCTCGTAGCTGCCGATCGCCTGCATCAGCGCGTCGTTGACGACCTTGGTCGGATGTCCGAACGCTGCGTGAAAATCGAAGCCGGCCCAGCCGCGGCCGAGATTGTGCGGCTCGGCGAGCGGACGGTTGTGAACCACCGGCCCGGGATAGCCGACCGAGATCACATCATAGGACCAGTCCTTGGTCAGCGCCTTGACTTGCCGCACCATCTCCATCGCAGACAAATTTGGACCCGACTCGAATTCACGCCTGATGCGCTCCCTGTCGGTCATCACCTTGACATGCGTGCCGCCGATGTCGATCGCCAGCACCGTGCGCCGCGACACCGGCTTTCTCGCTCTCTTGGTTGCTTTCTTGACTGCTTTCCTGGCCATCAGTCCGCTCTCCTGCGCGCCAAGTGGAGCAGAGAAACGCATCGCGCGCCACAGCCGCGTTCCGCATCTGACTCCAGTTTGTTCGCGGGGAACGAATCGGAATCGAAAAAATCAGCGCAGCTCAGGCGTTAACAAGATGTATCCACGAGTCGCGTCCGGGCAAGCGACGTTGTGCCAGTGTGGGATTATTGCGCTCGGCGCGGAGTATCGCCGAGCAGTTCAGGCGCGTTGCGCGCGGTTGTCTCTCAGAGAAAGCGACAGGCCGCATCACGGTCGCGTTCCCCGTTCGACTCCATTTCGTTCGCGAGGAACGAATCGGAATCGAAAAATCGGCGCGAAGCGATTCTTAACAACACGTTCGCACGATTTGATGCTGATGCACTTTGTAGGTCGGATTAACGCAAGCGTAATCCGCCGCCTCTCCGCGGATGACTGCGGCGAGTTACGGCTAAAGCATGATCCGGAAAAGTGCGAAGCGGTCTTTCGAAAAGATCATGCTCAAACAAAGGGCTAAAGCGCGATGATGAATACAACCTGAGACTCATCGCGCTTTGGTGTCATCGGCCGCGCTTTGCGCTAACCCGTTTGCCAGCCCGCCCCGCGCGTCGGGCGAGCCGCCAGCCTTCGAGGTGAAGCCAAAGCGCTTCGGCGACAGGTCCGTGCGAATGTTGGCGATGGCGGATTGCCGCTAGGTTCTCCTCGCGGCCCGGAAGATTCGGTCCGGCGATGCTGATCAGGCGGCCGTCCTCGAGCTCATCCTCGATGAGCCACGCGGGCAGATGGCCCCAGGCGAGACCGTGAAGGATCAGCTCCTTCTTCATCGCCTGATCCGGCACCGTGCATTGATGGGCACCGCCGATCAGGAAGAAGTTTTCCGACGACAGTCGCCGCGCCGTATCGCGAATGACGCACTGCGTGAAGGGACGCATCCGCTCCGGCGTGATCTCACTGGTCCGCGCAAATGGCAGAAACCCGGGAGCGACAAACGGCACCATTGCCGTGGTTGAGAGCTTGACCTGTTCGAAGCGCGGGTCTGACGGGTCCGCGCGATGAAACACGAGGTCGGCATCACCTTCGATCAAGCGCTCGAGAGGTCCCCCGACAGCCTCATATTCCAGGTGCAGGTGCGTCTTGGGATACCGGGCAAAGAACCGCGAGAGCATTTGCAGAACGGGCGGCCGAGGGCACTGGTCGCCCATGATCACACGCAGGACAACCTCTTCTCCGCTGACGAGCTGGTCAGCATAGGTCTGCAGCAGATCGAGTTCGCGCAGCGTCATCTGCGCACGCTCGTGAAACGTCCGACCGGCGTCCGTCAGCCCAACGCGGTATCCGCTGCGATCGAACAGCGTGAGGCCCAGCTGCTGCTCGAGGCGGGCGACCGCCGCGAACACCGATGGGTGCGATCGGTTCAGGGCGGCTCCGGCGGCCTGAAAGCTGCCTTTCGTCGCGACAGCGTCAAAGCAGCGCAAATCGTGGAGCTTGATGCGATCCATTGTCCATAAACCCTACAGGGATTGATCAATCTTAGTAATTTTCTCTCGCAAGGGCGAGTCCTAGCCTGGCTCGACGCGAAGCCGTCGGCTTCCACCAGCAGAAGGGATTACTGAGATGAGCGGCGATCAGCACTTCACGACGGGGGACGGCTGCCGGATTGCGTACCGGATCGATGGTCCTGACAACCGGCCGGTGCTCGTGCTCTCGAACTCGATCGCCACCAACCTGCACATGTGGGATCGTTCGGTGCCGGCGCTGAGCCGATCCTTTCGCCTTCTCCGCTACGACACCCGCGGTCACGGCGGTTCGGACGCGCCCGCGGGCGCCTATTCGCTGGACCGCCTTGGCCGAGATGTCGTCGAACTGCTCGACGTCCTCAAGATCGAGCGGGCGCATTTCCTCGGTTTGTCCTTGGGCGGATTCATCGGGCAGTGGCTCGGCATCTTCGCGCCCGAACGCATCCACCACCTCATCCTCTCGAACACCTCGTCGCATCTCGCGTCGGAACTGTCGTTCGACGAGCAGATCCGCACGGTGTTGGCTGCTCCGGATATGAATGGAATCGCAGACGGCTTCATGCGCAACTGGTTTCCCGCGACGATGCTGGCCGAGCCGATCGAGGTCGTCGACGAATTCCGTAACATGGTGCTGACCACCCCGCCGCGCGGTCTTGCCGGATGTTACGCGGCCCTGCGCGATGTCGATCTACGCCGGGCAATCTCACTGATTGCGGCGCCGACCCTGGTCATCGGCGGCGAGAGCGACACCGTCACACGGGCCAGTCACAGCGAAGAGATCGCCGCGACGATCGTCAATGCAAAGCTCGTTCTGTTGCCCGGCGTCCACATCCTCAATGTCGAGCAGGAAGATCGATTCAACAGCGAGGTCACGAGCTTCTTGCGGTTCGCGTCCTGACTGCGTTCCCCATCCGATTCCATTTTGTTCGCAAAGAACGAATCGGAATCGAAAAAATCAGCGCGACGCATTCCTTAACAACACGTTTGCAACCTCGATGCAGATGCACTTTGTAGGACGGATTAGCCCACCGGGTCCGAGCGAAGCGCGGCCCGATGACAGGCTCCGGCGTAATCCGCCATCTGTCTACGAAGCGACCGCGGCGGGTTACGCTTCGCTAACCCGCCCTACGCGCCGCTCGGCAATCCCGTATTCAAGCTCCGGCCGCAGCGCGCGCATCTTCGCGGCCAGCCGGCGGCTTGCCGTCTCCTCCGCATCCGCGAGGCGATTGACCAGCGCGACATAGTCCGCATCGCTCTTGTGCTGATTGAGCTTCGACTGGCCCTCGATCTCGTCGACGACGAGATTGATCACCCGGATCGCCGACAGCATCTGTTCGCGCTTGGTAGGCTCCATCTGCGCGAGGTCCCAGGGCTGCTTCGGCAGCCGCGCCTCGGAGGCCGCGAGCAGCGCATCGCCATGGCCGCGGTTCTCGTCGAGCCCGCGCAGATGCGCGACGCCTGACAAATGCACCGATTCATAGAGCCAGGTCGAGACGTTGTCGCGCGAGACGTACCAGTCGTTCGAGATATAGGCGTCGTCGCCGGAGACGATCAGCAGGAAGCGCCTGACACCGTCGGCAAGCTCGACCAGCGGGTTCTTCGCGGTGAGATGGATCTGCACGATCACGCGATCGTCGCGCCGCTCGATCACGAACGGCACGTGCGAGGCCCGCGGGCCGCGCGCATCGGCAGCGACGATGGCGCCGAAGCCGCGCGCCGCCGCAAAGGCCAGCGCGAGGTCTTGCTCGATGCGAAACTGGGGACGCAGGATGTGCATGGCGGCGGCGCTCGCGGCTGGAGGGAGACGACCCAGCAAGGCTAGCGCAAGTTTCGCCTGATATCACCGCCATGCATCATCAGGCTCAGCAGATCATCGCGTTGTCGCCGACATCGCAGACGCCGCCGGGCAGGTCGCGGGGCTGCGCCTCGGACTCGCCGAAGCGCGGAGCCGCCATGTGCGGAGGTCCGCCGCTCCAGTGGCTGGCGGCAGCGGCGCCGGCATGACCCTTCGCGAACGCGTATGGCCCGGCCGCCGGCGCCTCGTGCGCGATTGCCGATGTCGTCAGCATGGCGAGAGCGGCCAATCCCGCCGCGATGTGTTTGATCCTGATCATGAGTTGCTCCTGTTGTATCAGGCACGCCGGGGCATTGCTCGCCCGCCTGCCGATCGGTTCGCGCTCACGCCATGATCGACCGCCGTCTGGTTCCGACGCCATGGGGCAAGCGTTTGGATACAGGACGGTCGAACCGCGCATCCTCTTCCACTGCAATTCGACACAATCGGTTGATCGGACCGTGACCGGCGAGGTCCCCGGCACAGGGGTCGCAAATCAAATCCGGTTGCGCCGCCTGCGACAAATCAACCCGACGGGCAACTCGGCAAAACCTGTCAATATCGGCATAAGAACATATTCCGCTTGGCGTTTCACCCAACTCAAATGTTCAATTGCCCCGTCTCACCCGATCGAGGGGCGCTTCGCGATCGTCACGGGTGTTGCGGTGAGATGCGGTGGACGCCGAGCGCGCAGTCGACGAATGCGTGTGAAGCGAACGGTGAAGTCGTGTGGTCCTGACGCCCTAGCGGCCGGCGTCCCCAAGCAAAGCGCGACAGCGTTTTGCGAAGGCGGTGACAAACAAGCCAAGTCTCGCCGGGGAGAGCACGAAGTAAGCCGTAAAACCATCGCGCAGGGAAAGCCGGAGTCTCCGGTTACACCTGTGGTTCTACCTCCCGTGCTTTTTGTTGCACGGGACCCATGGGTGCGATCGGCACCCCGCTTTCCCTGCGCCCTCTGATTTGAGGAGGGTGAAACGAAATGCAAGGCTCGGACAAATCATGTCGCGAGAATGCAGATGTGTGGCTCACAAGTGGCGCAACAAATTCAGTGTCGTCCCGGCGAAGGCCGGGACCCACAACCACAAATGCCGATTGTTGCGTGACGCTGGGGCAACAGCCTGTTTCCAACAACACAACCCTGTGGTTATGGGTCCCGGCCTTCGCCGGGACGACGGTGGAGTGTGCGGAGAAAGTCGCGCGACGAACACGAAGCTGCATTCTCATCCACATCTGTCATCGCCCGGCTCGTCCGGGCGATCCAGTACGCCGCGGCCTCTCGGCTCAAGCACCAGAGCCTCTGGAATACTGGATCACCCGCATCCGCGGGTGATGACACCGAACGAGCTGTTTGACATTCGAATCCGAACCTACCCCGTCATCCCCGCGCAAAGGCGCGATCCGCCGTTGAACTCGCTGATATCGGCGGGTTACGCTGTCACCAGTCTCACGCCCTCCCGCTGGAAGGACCCCCATGAACGGCAATCGATACTATGGCGTCCGCGTCGAGGGTGCGAAATATGGCGTCGGGTTCGGCTCGGCGCTGGCGATTGCGATCTCCTACACCAACAACCATTCGATCCTGTGGGCGATCATCCACGGCATCCTGGGCTGGCTCTACGTGATCTATGCCGCGCTGTTCGGGTGATGCCGAGGACATGACCGTCATCTCGATCCAGTCGCAGGTCGCGTGGGGCCACGTCGGCAACAGCGCCGCCATTTTTCCGATCCAGCTGCATGGCATCGATGTCGTCGCCGTGCCGACCACGCTGCTCAGCAACCGGCCGGGCTATCCGACCATCCGCGGCCGGGTGCTCGACGTGCAGCTGGTCGCCGACCTCTTGCGCGGCATCGAGGAGCGCGGCGCGGTGGAAAGCGCGCGGATGATCCTGTCGGGCTATCTCGGCTCGGCCGATATCGCCATCGACGTCGCCGATTTCGTCACCCGCGCCAAGTCCGCGAACCCGGGCCTGCTCTATTGCTGCGATCCCGTGCTCGGCGATCGCGACCGCGGCATGTTCGTCCGACCGGATATTCCGCCGCTGGTGCGCGACCAGCTCTGTCCGCTCGCCGACATCATCACGCCCAACCATTTCGAGTTCGAATTCCTCTGCGGCGCGCGCGTCACCACGACCGATGAAATTGTCGCGCAGGCCCGCGAGCTGATGGCGCGGGGACCCGCGACCATCGTCGTCACCAGTGCCGAGCTTGCCGGCACCCCTGATAGTGAGATCGAGACGCTGGCAATCGAGCGCACGGGGGCCTGGCGCGTGCGCACCCCGCGGGTGCCGATCAGCCCGTCCGGCACTGGCGACCTGTTCGCCGCCCTGTTCGTCGCCGCCCGCGTGCGCGGCCTCGCGACACCGGACGCGCTCAGCCATGCCGCGTCAGGCATCCACGGCGTGCTGCAGCGTACCGCGCAGAGGGGAACCGAGGAAATGCGCATTGTCGAAAGCGCCGACGTGATGCTTGATCCGAAGCCACGCTTCGCAGCGATCGCCATTTCCGCTGCCTGACATCCGGGACACGTCTGATGATCGACATCACCACCCTCCTCACCTACGCCGCCGTCGTGCTCGGCCTGTTCCTGATCCCGGGGCCGGCCGTGCTGCTGGTGCTCGCGCGCTCGGTGACCGGCGGACCGCGCGTCGGCGTCGCGACCGGGTTCGGCATCGCGCTCGGCGACCTCGTCCACACCGCGATGGCGACGTTCGGCCTGTCGGCCGTGCTGATGACCTCGGCGCTGGCGTTCTCGATCGTCAAATATGCCGGCGTGATCTACCTCATCGTGCTCGGCGTCCGCGCTCTGTTCGAGAAGAATGACGACCTGCATTTGCCGGCGTCGCAGCCGGTCGATCCGCGGCGCGCGTTCAGGCAGGCGATCTGGGCGGAAATGCTCAACCCGAAGACCGCGCTGTTCTTCCTCGCCTTCCTGCCGCAGTTCGTCCACCCCGGCCACGGCTCGGCGGTGGCGCAGTTCGCGACGCTTGGCCTGATCTTCGTCGCAATGAGCGCGGCCTATACCTCGCTGCTCGCGCTCGCCGCCGGCCAGATCAGCCCGTGGATCAGGCGGCATCGCCGCATCGGGCAATGGCAGGGCCGCGTGGTCGGCACCATCTACATCGCGCTCGGCGTCCGCCTCGCCTTCCAGGAGCGCTGATGGTCCCGCTCAAGCCGCAAGCCAGCTACGACGACTTCGCCCGCCTCGATATCCGGATCGGCAGGGTCGTCGAGGTGCAGCCGTTTCCGCGCGCCCGCAATCCCTCCTACAAGGTCGGCGTCGACGTCGGCGCCGAACGGATCATGTGGTCGAGCGCGCAGATCACCAATTACGAGCCGGCGGCGCTGCTCGGCTCGCTGGTGGTGTGCGTCTGCAATCTCGGTTCGAAGAACATCGCTGGTTTCACCTCGGAACTGCTGATTCTCGGGGCGAAGGACGCAGATGGCAGGGTGATCGTGCTCGGCCCGCGCGGCGAGGTGGCGGTCGGTGAGCCGATCTTTTAACCTTAACCGCCAATCACGGCCGCGTGATTCAAATCGTCAGGAATCCCCGTAGTTTACCGATGGGGGATGACCCGGATTCTCCGTGCCCACGCGCACTGCTATTTTTGTGCGTGAGAATCGCTTCGGCATGGGAATTGGAAGATGTCTGCAGTTTTCTTTCACTGCTCCGACGACAAGCACGTGATCCTGGATCGCATCGGCACCGCGATGGATCTGACGGACGTGCGCGTGTATGCCGAGCAGCTGGCCCGCAGCTACATGATGACACCGAGCGCGGAAGACTGGCGCAACTGGGCAGTCCACGTCACCGACGATATCGGCACCGAGATCTTCGACCTGCCCTTCACTGCCGTGCTCGGCGAGCTGCACTGAGGGCATGTCATGAAATCGATGGAACTTGCCCTGCAGCCCCTGCGCCGCCGCCTCGCCCGCCTCGTTGCGGATTGCCTGGCGCTGATCGAGAGCGTCTGCCACCCCTATCGCCCCGAGCTGTATTACATGCGCGGGCCCGGTCCGAAATGCCGCGCCAGGCAAGCCACGCTGCGCGACTAGTTCCAGGGCGTTCGCGACGAGAACGGCGTCCGCGACGAGAAAAGGCCGGCGGGCGTTACGCCACCGGCCTTCTCCTGCAGCTGCCGGTTCCCGGAGCCCGGTTCCGCCGCAATTCCACTTGCCATTCCACTTGGGCCCAAGCTTGCGACGACAGCTTTAATCAAATCTTAACGGCATGGCGGTGAGCTGGCTCACAGGACTCCTTCGCCGTGCGACGCGTGCTTGATCGTTCATCGTGCTGGATGTGCTGCACACCGTTTTTGCGCGATCGCCCGACGATTGTGCGCCACGCATCTTAGGGAATGCACGACTCAGTGTTACCCTGTGATGCAAACCGAAACGGAGACTTCGGAATGCCGTACTACACCTTCGATCTCGTGGTGGGGGACGAGTTCCGCAATCAAGGAACCATCATCCTCGAAGACATCAGCCTCGCCTCTGATCGCGCCGACCAGCTCGCCTGCGAGCTGTCGCAGGTCAAGCCGGAGCTGAAGGCACGCGGCTGTGCCGTGCGCGTCACCGACATCGACCGGCGTGAGCTCTACCGCACGCCGCTCGATCCGGTGCCGCGGTGGCGCCGGATCGGCTAGCGCCGGCACGCTTGAGGCCTTAAGGACCGCACCGGTCAGCGCGCGGTCCTGATCATGCTGCGCCCGGCGACCGGGTCGACCAGGCTCGGCAGGAAGCTGAAATTGGCCGACGTCTTGTTGTCGACCAGTGTCGCGAAGTTGTGACAGCTGACGCAGGAGCCAGGACCCGGCAGGCTCGGATCGCTGCCATTGTAGTTCTGGATGTAGGTCTCCAGCGTGGTGTTGGAGAGCATGCCCGGCACCGCATTGGCCGGCACGGGATTCGGCGGCGTCGGCGGTTCGAGCTGCCCGCCCCATTGTGTGCCGATCAGCATGTAATTCTGGAACACGCTCTTCAGCGAGCCCAGCGCCATCCGCCACTGCTCGTTCAACACCGTCGTCGTCGGATAGATCTGCCAGCAGCGCACCGCCTGCGGTATCGCCGTTGCCTGGCTGGTCGCGCCGTGCGCATAGGGCCGCGTCGGATTCCACGGGAATTGCGTCTTGGTGCCGAGCAGCCCCTGCGGCGCGATATTGGTGCCGAGCCCCGACTGCGCCGGGTCGTAGAAGGAATAATGCGCACCGGGCGCTGTTGCCGCCGGGCCGCAACTCGGCTTGTTGATCCAGTAGGTCGGCGACGTGGCGCTGCCGCAGCCGTTCGACACGTTGCACGGCGCCTGCGCCAGCGGCGCGTTGTCGACATGCTCGAAGGTCGCCCAGATCCATTGCGGCAGCAGCGCCTTGTTCTGCTCGACGAACGGATTGCGCTGCAGGATATGCATGCCGACCAGCCCCACCTTCTCGCTGCGGCAGAATGGCTTGCCGTTGCGGACGAGATCGCCGGAGACGGCGAGCAGGATGTTCTGCGTGTAATATTTCGACGCGTCGTCCTTCGCCGGATCGAGGATGCGCCAGGCCGCCTTGATCTCGATCGAGCCGTTCTTGCCGTCGGGCATCGACGCCGACGCGGTGAAATCGGCGCCCTTCGGATTGGCCTTGATGAAATTGCGCTGCCCGTCGCGCGTCGTCAGCGTCTGCGCCGACAGTCCCTGCGGCGCGCGCAGATACGACGCCTCGATCGCATTGACGCGCCGCTCGAACAGCGTCCAGTTGCCGTTGACATCGATCAGCGGCAGATTGGTCGAGGCCTGCAGGAACTCCTCGTTGTTCGGCGCCGGCTTACCGTTGCCGTAGGAGCCGATATAGAAGATCGGCAGGGCAAGCGCCTGGGGGCAGCCGGCCCTCACCTTCGAATTGCCGAACAGCGCGCTGACCTTGGGATAGGCCTGCCAGACCCGCGGTCCCAGCGCCGTCAGCCCCTGTGCGGCCGGTTGCTCCGCGCCGCTTGCCGCCCAGTTGAGCGCCACGAACATCTGCCAGGCCATGTTGTCGAACGGCGTCTGCACATCCTCGGATGCACTCCGGGGCGGATCACCATAGAGGCCGTTGTAACCGACGGTCAGTCCGAGCCGCGAATCCGGGCCGATATAGGCCGGCAGCTTCGAGCACAGCGCGCCGGTGTTGCCGGTGACGCAGAACTGCGCCTGCGGCTGATAGGAGGACTGGGTCTGCGCAACCGGCCGCAATGGCGACGCCACGATTGCCATTGCGACCAGCAGCGGCAGCACGATTCCGACAAGCCATGTCTTCATGGGAGGCCCCCGAACATGTCCGGCCAACGGCGCTCAAGTACGCACGACGAAAGCGCCGCCGAACCGCCTTCACCGGCAGTCAGCAATTGAGTTGAAACTATCAATCGCACTACCTGAGATTTATAGCATCGTTCGGGCCGCACCACAACCGTGACGTTTGTTCACTATCTAAGATTGTATGTATCGGCGAACGGCAGCGCGCGGCGGACATCTCCCCGTTCAAGACCGGCCGGTGCGAGGCCCGGTCACTTCTTCAGATTCAATCGGCCGATGAAGTCGCGCTTGCCAAGCGGCGCGCCCTTGTGACGGAGGATGTCGTAGGCGGTGGTCGAATGGAAGAAGAAATTCGGCAGCGAGAACGACATCAGGAATCCTTCAACCGTGAACAGCATCGACCGCTCTCCGACCTTGAAGGTGATGTCGCGCCCGAGCAGCGCGTTGACCGCATCCGGCGTCAGGTCAGACAATTCGCTGTGCGCGTCCTTCACCAGCGCCTGCAGCCCGGCGTAATCCAGATCTGGCTTGCCGGACGGCGGGGCGAACACGCCGTTCTTCGCGGCCTGCATCGCGCCGCGGGAATGATGCGCGAGCGAGACCACCTGAAAGCGGAACGGCAACATATCCGGAAACAACCGGGTCTCGACGATCTCGGCCGGATCGATGCCTGTCTCCTTGAAATGCGCCAGGCTCTTGTCGAGAAAGCCCGAGGCGGCGCCGAGGACCTGCAGGTAATTGGCAACGGTCGCGTCGTAGAGTGAGAAGGTCATGGCGAATTCCCCAAATCAAATTTGTCTGCGGCTTGCCTGAACAGAGTTCCCGGAATTTCCGGCGAAGGCAAGCGGCGCTGCGGAGTTCGCAAACCGAATGGTGCGGCGCGCGGCGCCGGATCATTCGATCAGCCATCGCCGTTTCTGGCAGTCAGCTCTGATGCGGTCCGCGCATCATCTTCATGGCGTCCTCGACGTGGCGCCAGTCCCGGGCTTGTTCGGTCTCGCCCTTGCTCTCGCAGTCGACGGCATTCTGCGCCGCCTGGGCGATCGCTTGCGGGCCGTACGTCTGCAACATCTGCCAGGCGATAGTGTGGATTTGCGTCTCGGCTATCATGACGCGCTCCTCCGCTGCCGAATGGCGCGGGGACAGGCGTGACCGCGTGCCCCGCGCGCTGACATTAAAACCGCCGAACGCGCTGTCTGGTTCCAGGATCACCTCCGAACTCGACGGATTCGGCGGTTCCCACGCGCCGCGCCGGCGGTTACAGAGAGATCACTCCGACCTACACGAGTTGCCGCTAACATGGCGCAGAACATCTATGACGATCCCGGCTTCTTCGCCGGCTACAGCCAGTTGCCGCGGCAGGTCCGCGGACTGCTCGGCGCGCCCGAATGGCCCGCGATCCGCGCCATGCTGCCCGATATCGCCGGCAAGCGCGTGGTCGATCTCGGCTGCGGCTTCGGCTGGGTGTCGCGCTGGATGCGCGAGCAAGGTGCATCCGACGTGCTCGGCGTCGACCTGTCGCAGAACATGATCGCCCGCACCACCGCGATGACGCAGGATCCGGCCATCAGTTACGAGATCGCCGACCTCGAAACGCTCGAGCTGCCGAAGGCCACGTACGATCTCGCCTACAGCGCCCTCACCTTCCACTACATCAGGGATTTCGATCGCCTGGCGCGCATGCTGTATCGCACGCTCGTTCCGGAGGGGCACTTGGTCTTCACCATCGAGCATCCGATCTACATGGCGCCCGCCCATCCGGGCTGGGGGCAGGACCAAGACGGCCGCAAGACCTGGCCGGTCAACCGCTACTTCATCGAAGGCGAACGCCGGACCGACTGGTACGTGAAGGGCGTGCTGAAATATCACCGTACCATCGGCACCACGCTCAACGCGCTGATCGGCGCCGGCTTCACGCTACGCCATATCGAGGAATTTTCTCCGACGCGCGAGCAGATCAAGGCCCTGCCCGAACTGGCCGACGAGTTCGAACGCCCGATGATGATTCTGGTGTCAGCGCAGCGCTAACCTCACGCCGCCAGCAGCTTGTCGAACTCCTCGGGCGGGTATGATTTTCCGTCCTTGTCGGTGATCACGACCTGCCATCCCTCGCTGGCCCAGACCTTGGCCTTGGCGACGATGATAAAGGTGCTCTCCCGCTCGATCCTGACCGTTTCGTTCTCGCGTTCTGCGATCATCTTGTAGGCCAACGCTTGTCCCTCGCCGACGCATTCTGCTCGGTGGTGTGTTGGCAGCGGCGTTGGGCCGCAATTCGTTGGGAGCGTGACAATTTGGTGAAAGCGATGGCGCAGGAAATGACAGCGCGCAACGTGCGGTCGCGCCTACGCCAACTTTCCCATCATGGTCGGCATATCCGGCATGTGCCAGGACTTTGCGGAGATGGCTCGGATCCGCCCATCGGCTCATGCAGCGAGCAGACCTCAAGGAAAAACCCCGCCTTGGAGGGACAACGCCAAGGCGGGGAAGGTTCATTGGGTAGAAATCCACGCGCCTGGAAATGGAGAGCGCGGGGAAGTAGCGGCAACAATTCTATTTGCTGCGCTCGTTCGGACAACAGGATTAAAGCGCGCGAAATGCCGGGACTTTTTCCCGATCGAGCTGGCAAAAATCCCGAACCTGGCTTCTGCCACGCCGTTCACTGCACGACGTCGAGCCTGACATTGGCGACGCCCTTGCCGACCATGCCGAGCGACTGTGCGGCGGAATAGGAGACGTCGACGATGCGCCCGGGAACGTAGGGTCCGCGATCGTTGACGCGCACGGTGACGGAACGGCCGCTCTTGACGTCGGTGACGCGCAGCCTGGTGCCGAACGGCAGCGTGGGATGCGCGGCCGTCAGTTCGCGCCCGTCGAACTTCTCGCCGCTCGCGGTTGGCTGCGCCTCGCTGTAGAAGCTCGCGACGCCGTGCGACGCAATCTTGGTGTCGCCGGTCTTGCGCGAGGCGTAAGGCGTATGCCTGCGCGCAGCTGCAACACGTGTGCGTGGCGCAGAGGATGCTGCCCGTGTCGCCTCGATCGAGGCTGGCCGGCTCGCGAGCGCCTGTGAGCGCTGGCTGACAACGGAGGACTGCGCGCAAGCCGCGAGCGAGGCGGCGCCGATCATCACGGCGAACAGCCGGAGCGGCTTTCGCGCATAAGCAAACCGGATCGCGGGCGCGGCATCCTGCGCACGGCGTTTGACGTCGACGTACCAAATGACTGCATCGTCGCGTGACATGTTGCACCCCAACTCGCGCCCCAGCCCAAGCCGAAAATCCAACAGCTGCCTATCAGCCGAATCCAAACGGGGCGGAACGGTGGCGGAACACGGTCAGACGTGCCGCGCGTAACCCGATTTTCCCTCGGCTGTGCTGGATACGCCACACAACCGAGGGAGATTCAGTCCGGAAATGCAGTCCGGTGCCCCTCGCGAGTGCACGTCGACGCTCGTGCCCCCTTTGCCTCCGGCTTCGGTTCCCGAAACTCCCCAACCTCTCCACCCTCTCGCCTTGCTTTGGTCAAACCGGACTGGAGTCGTGGGGACAGGGTCAGGGGTCGATACAGAGCGTTAATTTGCCGGCCGCCCATTTGCGGTTGACCTTGGACTGAAACGGGGACCGCCATGCAATCCACACTGAAAGACGCAGATCCGCACGATATTTTCGCGATTGAGCCGAGCTTCGCACCGGCACGTAAGGACGATGCCGCCGCACAGGACGGAAAGGCAGCGCCGGAGCAGCGCGAGCCGTGGTTCGGCCCGAGGCTCGCGCCCTCATCGGCGCCGCCGATTGCGTCCGTCGCCTCGGTGCCACCAGTCACGCCGGGAACAATGACGCCGGCACCGGCCGCGCCTGAGTACAGCGCCGCGAGCCATGACGGCAGACTGGACGACATCAGACTGGAGCGCGCGCCGCGCTCCACCAATAAATGGGCGATTCGCGCCTTCTGGTTCGTGTTCGCGATCGCCGGCGCCATGGGCACCGCGGCGTGGCAACACTACGGACATCGCGTCAAGCAGGTGGTGGCGGAGTACGCGCCCCAGGTCGAGGCCCTGACGTCGCTGCTGCCAGGCAGAGCCACTCCCGCTCCCGACCAGGCGAGCCCACCCGCGCAAGCGGCTGCCGCCGATCAGTCGGCTGCGGCCGCTCCGGCCGCTGCGCCACAGGACATCGCCACGGCCGCGCCCGCACCTGCCGCAGCACCGGCGGCCGCAGCGGTGCCAGTTGCGCCCGCCGCCCCGGCGGCAGCGCCAGCCGGAGCCGCACCCGACCAGACGCAGTTGCTGCAGTCGATGGCGCGCGATCTGGCGTCGATGGGACAGCAGATCGAGCAGCTCAAGACCAGCATCGATCAGCTCAAGGCCGGCCAGGATCAGTTGACACAGCGTGTCGCGAGGCCGACCGAAACCCGGGCCATCGAACCGCGGCCGGTCGCGCCGCGTCCGCGCGCCGCAATCACGCCGCCGCCGGCGGCGCCCCATGCGGCCGTTGCTCCGCCGCCGGTACGCCGGCCAGCCCAGGCCTACATCCCGCCGCCACCCCCGCCGGCGGCGGCGCCGCTGCCGGCGCCGGTTGCAGCCGCACCGCAGGCTGCGGCACCACGGCCGGTGCAACCGCAGCAACAGTCCAGCGTGGTTGATGCCGATGATGGCGGCCCTGTGGTTCGGCCGCCGATGCCGCTGCGCTGAAGGCCAGCCGGCGATTGAAAAGAACGGCGGCCGATCGCGATACGCGATCGGCCGCCACTCATCACACGATGCGAATTACGCGCTCTGTCCCGGCGGCAGCACGACCACGGTCGCACCCGGCTTGACCCGCTGGTAGAGATCAATCACGTCGGGATTGTTCATGCGGATGCAGCCCGACGAGATTGCCTGCCCGATATATTCGGGCTGGTTGGTGCCGTGGATGCGGTAGAGCGTGTCCTTGTTGCCCTGGTAGAGGTAGATGCCCCGGGCGCCAAGCGGGTTGGCCGGCCCGCCGGCGACACGCGCCGGATACGGCCCGAGCCGCTCCTGGATATCCTTGGTCGGAACCCAATCCGGCCATTCAGCGAGGCGGCCCACGGTGGCGACACCTGAGAACGCCATCGCCTCCTCGCCCACGGCGACGCCGTAGCGGATCGCCTTGCCGCCGGGCAGCACGTAATAGAGGTAGCGCTTGTCGGTATCGACCAGGATCGACCCCGGCTGCTCGCGGCGCGTGTAATCGACAATGTGGCGCTGGAACTGATCCGGGATCTTGGCGTCCGCATAGGGCGGATGCGCCAGCAACTGCCGATCGCGCGGCGTCATCGCGGCATCCGTCACGGGCGACAGCGTCGCCTGCATGCAGCCGCCAAGTGCAAGCGAACCCACCAGCACAGCAGCAAGCCCCAACTTCGACACGATCATTCTCCCCTGCGTTAACTTTTGCCAGATGCTGCCGAAATCGTGCTGAAATCGTGGCAGCGCCATCTGGAACACGGCTGTTTGATCGGTTCCTTTAGCGACTGTGTCCTGTGGGTTGCAGTCGGTTCCCTTGGGCGCTAGCGTAGTAAAAAACGTCCAAAACCTTCGGAGGAATTCCATGCGTTACGCTCTGCTGATCGGCGGCCTGATTGTCGCAGCAACCCCTGCCCACGCCGATCCGCGCGCGGCCTATGTCACGATGGTGCTGCAGGCCTTTGCCGCCAAAGTCGAGTGCCCCGGCACCGATCTGGTCTATCAGGACCTCGTGCAGCGGGCGCAGGACATGCACCTCCCCGACGGCACCACCGAGCAGGTGCGCAAGGCGATCGCCTATATGCACACCGGCGGCAAGATGGGCGAGAAGCAGCCCGACGACCTGATGACCGAAGTTGCGATCGCAACCCAGACCACCGACCTCGATCAGCGCCGCGCCGGCAGCATGACGACTTGGTGCCAAGACCAAAAGACGCGGCTTGCGGGCTACATCAGGACCAAGGAGTAACTTCGACTCTCAGTCGAGCTCCGGCGGCGCGAACCAGTTGGTCAGCGACAGACCGCCGTCGACCACGATCGATGCGCCGGTAACGTAGCCGGAGAGCTTGTGCGACAGCACGGCCAGCGCCATCGGCGCGAGATCGTCGGCCTGGCCAAGCCGCCCGAGCGGGATGTGCTTGGCGAGCGCCGGATCGGCGACGAAGCCGCCGGCTGCGATCGCGCCGGGCACCAGGGCGTTGACGCGGATGCCATAGCGGCCCCAGCTCTTGGCAAGCTCCTTCACCAGCATCGCCATACCGGCCTTCGCCGTCGAGTAATGCGGCAGGTTGCGGGGCGTGCCGGCATGCAGCGAGGTGAGTAGCAGGAACGAGCCCGGCGTCTTCGCCTCGATCAGCCTGCGCGCCAGTTCGCGCGACAGATGAAAGCCGGCATCGAGATTGACCGCGTGCATCTGCCGCCAGGTTTCTTGATCGACCGCCATCGCATGATCGGCCTCGCGCCGCGGCGGCGAAGCGCTGTGGACGAAATGCGTCACCTGCCCGAGCCTTGCTTGTGCATGCGCCAGCAGGGCGTCGCACGCCTCACGCTGCGCGAGATCGCCGATCCAGGGCACGGCAAGCTCGGGACGCGGGGCGGCCTTGATCGCGGCGAGAACCTTGTCCTCATGCAGATCGGCAAACACCGTGCGCACGCCTTCGCCGACCAGGGCCTGCGCGATGGCGCGGCCGATGCCGTTGCCCGCGCCGGTGACCAGGGCGGCTTCGCGCGCGGGATCGAAGGGTGACGTGAAGAGGCTCATGATCCCAAAACTCCCGGGCTGGCAGACCTGCGCTCAATATGGCGGCGCCTTGCGCGCCCGCTGCGCCTTGGCGGCTTCCATCCACCAGGCAAGATCGTCGGCAAAGCGTGGGAAGGCACGTTCGAGCGATTTGCCGCCCTCGCCGATCGGCTGGCCTTCGGCCGACAGGGTCTGCGCGATCGGCCCCGCGCTGATCGTGCTCGACACCACAACCATGCCCATCTCCGACAGCGTGCCGTGCCATGCGGTCGCGGCGCGCACCCCGGCGAACCGTCCGGCCGAATAGCTCGCGATCGCCGCGGGCCGCCAGAACCATTCCTCGAGGAAATGATCGGTCAGGTTCTTCAGCCCGGGCTGCATGCCCCAATTGTACTCGCCGGTGACGAACAGGAAGCCGTCGGCGTCGCGGATCTTTCCGGCGAGCGTTTCGAGCGCGGCCGGCGCCTGCCCCTTGGGATGTTCCTTGTACATCCGGTCGAGCATCGGCAGGCCGACCTCCTTGGCATCGATCAACTCGACATCGTCGCCGCGGGCGCGAAGGCCCTCGACGACGAAATGCGCCAGCCGGATGCCCATGCGATCCGAACGATAGGAGCCGTAGAAGACGAGAATGCGGTGGGTCATGATGGCGATCCTAGCACGGTGCGGCAACACCCGTCCCACAGCGGGGCGCGCAGATGTTAACCGGCATTCCGGCTCGTTTTCCCGGCATTAAGCAATTCGTCGCAGGCCCTTTGCCGCGGCCCAAAATCGCCAGATTTCTTTTCTGGATATGAGTTCGCTTCGAGAAGGAGAACCCGACATGCGGATTGCAGGGCTGGTTTTCGCAGGCTCGCTCGCCGCCATCGCTGCCATTGCAACACCAGCGCTGGCGAAGAGTGCCGAGCGGCAGAAAGCCGACGACAAATCCACCACCACGACTTCAGCCGGCTGCCAAGCCTATCAGCAGGCCGCCGACGGCACCTGGACCCAGCTGCCCTGCGGCGAAGCGGGCTCGGGCGGCGCGACCCAGCACCGCTCTGCGACCAAGGGCGGCGCTGACGACGACGAGCACTGAACGCCACGCACGGCGGGGCGGCGCCTTGAACCTTTCGACGATCGGACTTTAGCCCGGAGCGCCGCGGCTCGCGCATCGTAAACCCAAGCTTAATGCGCACAAGGTACGGTTGAGGCCTCCCCTCTCTCGTCCAGAATGGCGCGCATCCCATGAAAATCGGTACTCTCCTGACGGCCGCGATCGTCTCCCTATCCGCGGTCGGCGGCGGACTGGCGGCCTATGTCGCGGTGACCAAGTACCAGACCATGGACAAGATCTCGATCGCGCAGAGCCGGCTCGAGATCGTCCGCGCCGTCGGCGATATCCCGCGCTACATGAACCCCGAGCGCGGCTACGCCACCAATTTGCTGCTCGGCACCGCCACGATCGATCCGAAGCAGATCGCCGAACTCGACCGTCAGCGCCAGCTGACCGACGGTGCACTCGCCAAGGTCAACCAGGTGCGCGCCGCCTTGCCGGGATCGCTTGACGACGGCGAGGCGGTCGCGGGCGCGATCGATGCGCTGAAGCTGAAGTTTGCCGGGCTGCGCGACGCCATTGCGGCTGCAATCGCCGGCCCGGCCGATGCCCGCCGCGCGGCCGCCGGCAAGATCGTCGCCGACAATTCCGTGTTCAACGCCGGTGTCACCACGCTGCTCGACGAGCAGGTGCGCCGGCTCGCCGGCCTCGACGGCAATGCCTATCGCCAGGCCAGCTACGCCAACGTCGCCTGGACGCTGCGCGACATCGGCGGCCTCAACGCCAGCCTGCACAAGGCGCTGGTCGGCGCCAAGCGTGTGGCGACCGATCAGGAGAAGCTGGAACTCTACCGCTCGACCGGCCGCACCGAGCAGATCCTCTCGACGCTGCAGGAGTTGCGCAACAATCCGGCAACGCCTGTCAACGTCATGACGGCGCTCGGCAAGATGCAGGCCGATTACGTCGAGCGGTTCGGCAAGGCGCTGAAGTTCGCCAAGGAAGGCGCAGTGACCGGCAAGTACGAGCAGGACCTCGACACCTACTACCCCGAATCGCAAATCGGCCTCGCCGCCATCATCACCGTGCGCGACGCGTTCTACGAGAATGCCGAGCAGGGCCTTGCGAGCGCCTACTCGTCGGCGCGGTTCAGCTTCGTGATTGCGCTGGTCGGGCTGCTCGCGGTCATTGCGGTCAGCGCCGGCCTCATCGTCATGCTCGGCCGCCGCATCCTCAACCCGATCGCCGCCCTCACCGGCCGGATGTCACGTCTCGCCGCGGGCGACGTAGCCGAGGCTATCCCGGGCGCCGCACGCAACGACGAGATCGGCGCCATGGCCGCCGCCGTGCAGGTGTTCAAGGACAACAAGATCGAAGCCGATCGCCTCGCTGCCGAGAAGGAAGCCGAGAACGACGTCAAGATGCGCCGCGCCCGCGTGCTCGACGATCTGACCCGCGCCTTCGAAGCCAAGGTCACCGAACTGGTCGGCGGACTGTCGGCGGCATCCTCGGTGATGGAGGATACGGCGCAGTCGATGTCGGCGACCGCCGCCGCCACCAACCGCCAGGCCGCGGTCGTGGCGGCCGCATCGGATCAGACCTCGACCAACGTGCAGACGGTGGCGAGCGCGACCGAGGAACTGACCTCCTCGATCTCGGAGATCGCCCGCCAGGTCGCGACCTCGACCGAGATCGCGGCGCGCGCGGTCGACCATGCCCGCCGCACCGGCGACACCGCGCGTTCGCTGGCCGACGGCGCGCAGAAGATCGGCGACGTGGTGACGCTGATCCAGAGCATCGCGGCACAGACCAACCTGCTCGCGCTCAACGCCACCATCGAGGCGGCGCGCGCCGGCGAGGCCGGCCGCGGCTTTGCGGTGGTCGCCTCGGAGGTGAAATCGCTCGCCGGCCAGACCGCGAAGGCGACCACGGAGATTGCCGAACAGATCACCGCGATCCAGACCGCAAGCGACGAGACCGTCACCGCAATCAGGAGCGTCGTCGACGTCATTACCGAGATCGACCAGATCGGCACCGCGATCGCCGCCGCGATCGAGGAACAGGGCTCGGCAACGCAGGAGATCTCGCGCAGCGTTCAGGAAGCCGCGCGCGGCACCCAGGAGGTCAATTCCAACATCTCCGGCGTGCAGCGCGCCGCCGACGACACCGGCGCTGCGGCAACCCAGGTGCTGGGCGCGGCCGAACAGCTCTCGACGCAATCCAAGGACCTCGCCGGCCAGGTCAACCGCTTCCTCTCCGACGTGCGGGCGGCCTGAGACGGTGGCGGGGCACGGCCACGCCTGTCACGACTGAATAACCGTTAGCCGCCGCGCAGGCCGAGCACGCGACGCGCGATCGACTGGCGATGAACCTCGCTCGGGCCTTCGTAGACCCGCATCAGACGGGCCTTCTGCCAGAGCGCGTTGAGCGGCAATTCCAGCGTCACGCCGAGCGCGCCGAGCGTCTGCATGGCGTGGTCGCAGGCGTCATAGGCCATCTCGGTCGCGAACACCTTGATCATCGAGGCCTCGTGGCGGATGTCCTCACCGCGATCGGTCTTGTCGGCGGCCTCGCGCACCATCAGCCGGCAGGCATGCATCCGCGTGGAGATATCGGCGATCCACCACTGGATCGCCTGGCGCTCGGCGAGCTTGACGCCGAACGTCTCGCGTTGCTTGGCGTGCTCGCACATCATGTCGAGCGCGCGCTTGGTGATGCCGACGCAGGTCGATCCCATCTCGAGCCGCCGCGTGCGCAGGCGCAGCTGCATCGGCGCGTAACCCTTGCCGACCTCGCCCAGCACCGAGTCCTTCGGGATGCGGCAGTCCTCGAACACGATCTCGTAGGTCGAGCCGCCGCCGACCATCGGGATCTCGCGCTCGATGATGAATCCCGGCGTGCCCTTCTCGACGATGAAGGAGGTGATGCCGCCCTGGCGCTGGTCGCTGCCGACACGCGTCATCACGATGATGAAGTCGGCGGCGCGCGCGTTGCTGATCCAGATCTTGCGGCCGTTCAGCACCCACTCTTCGCCCTCGAGCGCCGCGCGCGTCTTCATCGCCGCGGGATCGCCGCCGGCGCCGGGCTCGGAGATCGCGATCGCCGATGCCATCCGGCCCTCGATATAGGGCTGCAGATATTTTTTCTTCTGCGCATCGGTGCCGACCGCTTGCAGCATGCGCAGGTTCGGCGAGTCCGGCGGCAGCACGAAGGGCACGCAGCTGCGGCCGAGCTCCTCGTGCACCGCAGCCATCGTGCGCGTCGGCAGGTCGTGGCCGCCGAGATCCTCGGGCGCATCGAGGCCCCAGAGCCCGAGCTCCTTCGAGACGTCGCGCAGCCGCTTGCGCTGTTCCGGCGTGAGCTCGGGATGATCGCTGCCGGGCAATTTCGATTTCAGATATTGCGGCTCGAGCGGGATCAGTTCGCGATCGACGAATCTCGCGACGGTCTCGCGGATCATGGCTGTCTGTTCATCGTCGCTCATCTGAGATTCCTCGCCTGCGCTGTTGTGCTTCAAAAAACCAGTAGCGCATTTTCGATCGGCACAAATAGCGGAAACGCGCGCTCGCACTCACGCTCGCGCGAGGGTTTCACGGCGCGGAATTCAATATCCCGCGGCGTGGTCAGCGCGTGCGTACTTGCGCGGGACGCGCGGGCGCGTCGAGCAACCGATCGCGCAGCACGAGATTGTTGGCAGCAAGGAAGCGATCGACGATCGGCGCCCAGATCGCCGTTCCATTCTCGTTGAATAGCATGTGACCATCGCTGCCGAATGCAGGCGTTCGAACCAGCGAGAGCTTGCCGCCGGCTTTCGCAAACGCGTCCGACAATCGCGTCACGAGTTTCGGCCCGAAGAAATGATCGTTGTCGGCGGACACCCACAGCAGCGGGATGCGCGAGGATTTGCCGAACTGCGCGAACGCGTCGACGAGTTCGTCCTCCTCGCAGACCGTATCGGGGCCAGTCGATCCGCGGCCCGGCGCGAACGCGATCGCAGCGGCCAGACCCGACGGCGCCATCGACGTCAACGCGACCGTGGCAAAGCCTCCCGCCGAGCGGCCGACGCTGATCCACTTGCCTTTGCTAACATACGCCTGGCCCGCCATGAATTTCGCGGCAGCTGCAACGTCGCTGGCGCCGGCGCGGCCGGCCTTCGCATAGTCCGGGTCAGAGCACCCTCCGTAATTCTCGGCCCATCCACCCTGCGAGGCGCCGTAGCCGCGGCGCAGGAACGCCACCGCAACCCAGCCGCGCCGCGCGAACTCCGCAGCCTGAGCCCACATCCCGTAAGGGCTCATCGCCGGACGGTCGCTCGCCGAACGCGGTGAGCCGTGATTGAGCAGGATGAGCGGATGCGGCTGCCCGTCATCCGGCCGCAGCACGATTGCGTCGAGCAGCGCGACGGACGGCCCTGCCCCTCCTGCATTCGGCACCGGGATCTTGAGCGCATCGAGACGTATGCCCTCCGCTCGCCCGGAGCCAAGGGCCGAGATAAAGACGACCAGCGCCAGGACAACCGCGCCGGTGATGCTGCGGGTCCGCACGGTCATATCCCTCTATTCGGCAAAGCCGACGTAGCGGACAAAATCGCTGTTGGCCTCGCGGTCCGACCGCACCGCATTGGCGGCAAAGCCGTCGTCGGGATAGCCCATCGCGACGCAGGTCATGATCACCTGGTCCTCCGGGATGTCGGCAACCTCGCGCACGATGTCCGAGCGCATGATGCCCTGGCCGTTGATCACGCTGCCGAGACCGCGATCCCAGGCCGCCAGCACGATGCCGTAGCAGAGCGCGCCGAGGTCGAAATGGCAGACCGCACCGGGATCGAGGACCCGGTCGTAGGCAAGGACCAGCGAGACCGGGGCGTCGAACTGGCGGAAGCCGCGCAGCACCCAATCCTGCCGCATCGGCTTGTCGTCGCGGGCAATCCCCATCGCCCCGAACAGCTTCTTGGCGATGTCGACCTGGCGACCGCGGTGCACGCCCTGGTACTCGCCATGGCTGACGATGTCGCGCTTGGCTTTGGCGCCGGCGATCATCTCCTCCATATTGCGGCGGCGCACTTCCTCCAGCGGCGCCCCGGTCAGGACATGGACGTGCCAGGGCTGGGTGTTCATCGAGGACGGCGCGCGCTTGGCCACCTCGATGATCTCCTCGACGGTCGCCCGGGACACCGGCTGCTTCTTGAACCCGCGCACGCTTTTGCGTGTCTGTACCAGCGTCTCGAATTCCATTCCGGGCGTCCCCCATGTTGTCCCGCGCTGCACGCGGAATTTCCTTGCTCTGATCGGGGCATTTTACCGACAAAATCGGCTGTGGGAACTTGATCGGGCCAAGAATCCGATATCCAATCCGGCCACTGGTTTGGTTTAGGGAGAACCCAGATGAAGCGGATTTTCTTGGCGGCCGTGATCGCGACCTTTGCCGCCGGTTCGGCATTTGCACAGGACGCCTCCTGCGAGACGAAGGCGGTCGGCAAGGACGGCAAGCCGCTGGCCGGCGCGGCCAAGACCTCGTTCATGAAGAAGTGCACGACCGATACCTGCGAGACCAAGGCGGTCGGCTCCGACGGCAAGAAGCTCGCCGGCGCGGCCAAAAACTCGTTCATGAAGAAGTGCCAGAGCGGCGCCTGAGCCCCTCGCCGGCGCTTCCCCGCCAGCTTCGATCGGGTCAAGACCATCGGGTCGCGCCGGGCGCGGCCCGAACGCCTATTGACGGGTGGATCACCTGAGGCGCTCAGAACGAGACGCCGACCCGCACACCTCTGCTCCAGACCCGCCGGCAACGCTTCTTGGTGTTGCCATGAAACATTTCGAAACGTTCGGGCAGCTGGATCGGCTTCTGAAACTCCAGGCAGGCCCCTCCGGCAGAGTAGTCCACCAGCCGGCATTCGATCAGCGGCGCCTTCGGTTCGAGCTGCAGCTTGACCACGCTGGACACGCATCCTGTCGGACGAACACGCGCAAATCTCCGGGGATGCATCACCGCCGCCTCTGGTGGAATCGTACCAATAGCCTCTTCGGCGGCCGTTAAGATTCCGTTCAGATCGACGGTTAGGATTCGTATCTGCCAGGGGCCGAATCGGCGCGCACGGCGCCCGGACGGCGCGAGGCGGCCAGCGTCTCCGATGGCGCTTCCCCGAACTGCGACCGATAGCTGCGCGAAAAATCGCTCAGATGCCAAAATCCGTAGGCCAGCGCGCAGGCCTTGACGCTGTGCGCACCGGCGAGAAGTTGCTGGCGCACCAGCCAGAGCCGGCGCAACCGCAGATAGCGATGCAGGCTGACGCCCCGGTAGCGCTGGATGGCGTCGTGCAGCGTGCGCACCGACACGCCGATCTGCCTGGCGAGTTCGCCACTGTAGATCGGGTGAGCCACGTCGCCGGCCAGAATGGCACGCGCGTCGTTGAAGACCTTGAACTGGCGCGTCGTGTTGGCCCGCGTCGCCCACTTCGCCGGCACGATCTCGGCGAAGGCGTTGTCGATCGCCGCAAGCAGCGTTTCCTTGATCGACGCGCCGGTAGCGAACTGGTGATCATCGGCCGGCTGCGACGTCACGAGCAGGATTTGCCGCACCACGTCACGCAGCCGATCCTGCGCGCGTTGAGATATTTCGTGAATGCTGAAATGGAGACCCGGTTGCGGCCAACCGCGGTCGACCATCTCGGGCGTGAACATCACCGAGACATATTGGCGGGGCGTCTCCTCCACCGACGTATAGAACGCGCCGCCGCCGCCAAGCACGATCACCGCACGATCGCGCTCGACGCCGTTGAAGCGCATCGGAACACCGTCATCCATCGTGAAGCCGACCGCCGTGGTGTGCCGCGCAAGCTGCGCGTCGACGATGCGCGGAAAGGACTGGGTGTAGTTGAGCTCGCATCCCGGCAAACTCAGGATGATCTGCTCGGCCGAAATCTTCCGCGCGAGTGGCGTGAAATCAACATCCAGGTCTCGGATCGAACTCCGGAATGCATCGACATCGTCAAAACGAAAGACTCTCGGCACCAGCAATGGCGCCGTCAAATGACTGCTCCTGTGAAAGGGTCTCGACAATGTTCGCGCGGCGCAGCGCAAAACGCGCCAGCCTCATTGATAATTTCCATGCACAAAATGCGAATCGTCCAATGAACTCAATCAGGAAAAATGCAGTCCGCTCCTCGAACCGGACAATCTGGCAAAGCAGCGCTGCTGCCGATTTTCGATAGTGTTTGCCGGGATATCCACCACCAGGATCGATCCTCCCATCAATTTCTATACCCCTATTAAAGATTCGGGGAGCAGATTGGTTGTGGGGACGACGAAGTTCCCCATCGCGGAACATTTTAGGTACCGCAATGACAGCCATTGCCTCGCCCGACCTTATTGCCGAACTCGACCATGTCCTGAAGGCCGGCTCACCGGACCGCCGGACCCGCATGCTGCGGGAAGTGGCCGGGCTTTTTATCGAGGACGCCCACCGGCTCAACGAACATCACGTCGGGCTGTTCGACGACATCCTGGTCCGCCTGACCGAGAGCGTCGAGCTCCGGACTTTGACCACGCTCAGCCGCTCCCTTGCCGACCTGCGTCTGGTGCCGCGGGAACTGGCACGGCGGCTCGCCAATCATGACGACGCCGATGTCGCCGCGCCTATCCTGCGCAAATGCGACTGCATTCCGAATGCCGACCTGATCGACATCGCCTGGATGCGGGCCGAAGGACATCTCTGCGCGATCGCGGGACGCAAGGCCGTCAACCAGGAGCTCACGGACATTCTGCTGATGCGCGGCGACGGCAGCGTCCTGCGCGCCCTGGCCGAAAATCCCGGCGCGGAACTGACCAGCGCTGGCTTTGCCATGATGGTCGATGCCGCCGAACGCGACGACGGCATCGCGGACGCATTGATATCGCGCGCCGACCTGCCGCACCGTGTGCTTGCCGATCTCGTCATGCGGTCCACGCCGCGTCAGCAGGCCCGGCTGCTCAAGCGCGCACGTCCCGACATTCAGGACGCGATCCGAGCCGCCATCGATTCCGGCGCAGCCCGCGCCTCCGCAAAACCACCAGCCACGATCGACTATGCGGAGGCGCGGGCCACGGTGATGGCCCTGAACAAGTCCGGACTGCTGAACGATTCCAGCGTCAACCGTTTCGCGATCAGGCAAGAGGTCCGCAACGTCGTGGCGGCGCTGGCGCAGCTCGCGAGCGTTCCGATCGAGACCATCGCGCCGCTGATGGAGGCCGCCGACAGCAACGGGCTCGTCATCGCCTGCCGCGCGTCGCGACTGAACTGGAACACGACGGCCGCCATCGTCAGCTACCGAAAGGCCGGACTGACGGTCGCGCCGGATCAGCTGGAGCGCGCTCGGCAGATGTTCGAAGGGCTGCCGCTGTCGAACGCGCAGCGCATGATCCGGTTCGGTTCGCTCAGCGAGCTGACTACGAAGCCCTCCAAGGCAGTGTGAGTGGTGTAATGACCTATGGTGACCGCAGGGCGGAGCGCGTCAGGCTCGAGACCCGCTATCCCGTCAATCTCATGGGTGTCGACGGCACATGGCGACGGAGCTGCATCCTGCTCGACGTCTCGCAGAGTGGCGCCCGGCTCGAGGTCGACGGAACGCTTGATGTGCTGAAGGCCCAGGAGTTCTTCCTGGTTTTGTCCTCGCGGGGACTGGCCTTCCGCCGCTGCGAGCTGGTCCGTGTCGACGGCACCGAGATCGGCGTGAGATTCATCGAAGAGAAAAAGCGAAAGGGACGCCCGGTCATTCCGAAATGAGGATGGCGGCTCCCGGACTGAAAGGAAGTTGACGACATGCCGAGAGCGACAAACATCGTGGTATCGACCGTGTCAGCCGCACCGTTACGCGGGACCATCGAATTCGACTGCGCCGGCACCGTCGCGACGTTCGAGATCAATGAGGAGCTCGCGCATCGCCTCTGCACCGAGCTTGAACGGTTTCTGACCCAGGTTCCGCGCCGGACTCAGGTGACGCGGCTCGGGTAACGCCGCCCTTTCGCCAAAAGACCGCCTGCCTCGATGCCGATTCATATTGTTGCCGATACGCCGTCCAGACTGTCCGATGTCCGCGGACTTCTGGGACAAACATTTGAGATCACCTCAGAACTGCTTACCGCTGCGCGGCTCCGGGGCGGCGATGTCGAGGCATTGGTCGTGAGCGCCGACCTGCGGCTCGTCGACAACATCGCTGCATTGAAAGCGATCTCCAGCAGACTAAAGCGGATCCCGAGGCGCATCTTCATCGTCGATCAGCGTACGCGCCTTGCAATGGTCCAGGCCTATGCGCTCGGCGCGACGGATGCTCTCTTCCGTCCGGTCAAGCCATCGCAGCTTCTGGCAAGGCTTGTCGATATCGAAGCGCCATCGATCGTTCCGGACGATCTGTCACCGACCAGTATTGAAGCGGAATCCGCTGGCGCCGCCAGCATTGCCGCAATGTTTTCGGCCGTGATGAACGGTGCGGCGATCGATGTTGCCGATGTCAGGCACGCCGGAGCGGGAATCGCCGACAGCATCGCTGAAAATGGGCTTTCCGACTGGTTGGCGACCGTCCGCCGCCACCACGAAGGCACCTACCAGCACTGCCTGCTGGTCACCGGCCTCGCGGTCGATTTCGGCATGAGCCTCGGCATGAGCAAGCCTGACATCGAGCGTCTCTATTCTGCGGCGATGTTCCACGACATCGGCAAGGCGACGATTCCCCTCACCGTTCTCGACAAGCCGGGTCGGCTCGACGACGCCGAGCGCGCGCTGATCCAGACCCATCCCGCCTTGGGCCATGACGCGCTGAAGGACACGCCGGGTATCTCCGCGGAAGTTCTCGACGCGGTGCGGCACCATCACGAATATCTCGACGGCAGCGGCTATCCCGACGGGCTGTGCTCCGAAAGTATTCCGGACATCGTCCGCATCCTGACTATCTCCGACATCTTCGCGGCGCTGATCGAACAACGGACCTACAAGCCGACGATGCCGCGGGACAAAGCCTATGAGCTCTTGCTCGACATGAAGGGCAAGCTCGAACGACCGCTGGTTGTGGCCTTCAGGGACGTCGCGCTCAACCGCTGACCGGCCCGTGCCGTCTGGAGCATTTTCGGTTCTGATTAGAATCAGAACCGAAGCTCCAGATTATTGCTTTGACGCGTTTTCTTCACGCGAACCTTCGCTCGAAACGCTCTACTCCCGCTTGAAGCGATAGTCGAAGCGGTCGCCGTCCGCGGTGATCAGGCCGACCGTCGGGGCCGGGAAATGGATCGGCAGGATCAGCGTGTCGGTCCCGGCCACGGAGCCAAAGAATTTTCGCCGCGAGATCGCCGATTGCTTCGGATCCCAATCGGGCTTTGCCGACCATTCCGGCTCGCGGCACTGGATCGCATGATGCATCAGATCGCCGGCGACCACGGCGCGCTGCCCCTTCGAGAAGATGTTGATACAGCAATGGCAGGGCGAATGACCCGGCGTCGGCGTCAGCGTCACGGTGTCGTCGAGCGCATAGTCGTCGTCGACCAGCAGCGCCTGCCCGGCCTTGACGATCGGCAGGCAATTGTCGCGAAACACCGTGCCGGGCGGATTGGCGCCCTTGACGTTCTCGGCCTCCCAGGCCGCATACTCACCCTTGTGGAAGACGTATTTCGCGTTCGGGAAGGTCGGTACCCAGCGCCCGTCGCGCAGCGTGGTGTTCCAGCCGGTGTGGTCGATATGCAGATGGGTGCAGAACACGTAGTCGATCTGCTCGTAGGAGATCCCGAGTGCGAACAGCTCGTTGCGCCAGCGCCCCTTGCCCGGGAAGTCGAACGGCGGCGGGTGCCCCTTGTCCTCACCGGTGCAAGTGTCGACCAGGATGGTGTAGCGCGGCGTCCGCACCACGAAAGTCTGGTAGGTGATCACCATCATGCCCCGCGCGGCATCGAAGACTTCCGGCTCCATCGTCTTCAGGTGATGCTTGAACACGGCATCGTCATAGGTCGGGAAGAAATCCTGCGGCCGTCGCCACGGTCCTTCGCGCTCGATCACCGCGTCGATCGTGATGTCGCCGATCCTGATCCGTTTCATGCTGTTTCGCTCCCGCTTTTTTTTGCGAAGGGTAGCGGGCGGCCCCTCGCCTCACAAGCCGAGCACCGCGTAGCGTGCCATGCGGCTTTGCATTGCTGGAGGCAGTCATGCCGTAATTCATCCGAAAATGTTGCTCATGCTGTAGGAATGACCCATCGCGCGATTCAGATTGCCCTCCTGATGCTCACGACATTGCCGACAGCGGCGGTGGCCGCGCCCGACACCGTTTTCTTTCCGAGCGCCGACGGCAAGACCGAGATCGTCGGCTATCTGTTTCGGCCACAAACGCCGGGCCCGCACCCCGCGATCGTGCTGCTGCACGGCCGCGGCGGCCCCTATTCGATCAACGTCAACAAGGACTGCACCCTGGTGTCGCGCACAGCTCCGTCCGCGGCCTGCAATGCCGGCAGCCTCTCCAAGCGGCACGCGATGTGGGGGCAGTATTGGGCCGACCACGGCTACGTCGCGCTGTTGCCGGACAGCTTTGGGCCGCGCGGCAAGGCCCATGGCTTCGGCCGCTTCACGCATGACGACCCTGATCGCGCCGACGTCAACGAAAAGACCGTGCGGCCGCTCGACGCCGAGGGCGCGCTAAGCTGGCTGCGCAGCCAGAAGGATGTCCGGGAGAACCGCATCTTCCTGCAGGGATGGTCGAACGGCGGCAGCACCGCGCTGAACGTCATGCAGCGCCAGGGTACGGCGACGTCGGGCTATCGCGCGGCGCTGGCGTTCTATCCTGGCTGCGGGCCGGCCGCCCTGCTGGCGCAGACGCTCAAGTCAGCCGCGCCGATCACCATGCTGCTCGGATCCGACGACGAGGAGGTGTCGCCCGAGCGGTGCCAGGAGGTCGCGCAGCGTTCTCTCGCCGCCAGCAGCAAGATCGACGTCGTGCTCTATCCCGGCGCGACCCACGACTTCGACGATCCCGGCCAACGCCGGCAATCGAATCCCGCCAACAACGCAGCGCTGAAGGACGCGATGATCAGGGCCATTGCAGCAGTCAACGGCTTGAAGGATTAGGCCGCCCAGCCACGCGCCGTTGCATTTCTTGCGCGCTTGGCTCGCCGCAAACCGCAGTCTTCAGACGGCGTCCTTAGCGACCTTGAGAGGTGACGCCTTGACTGACTTGCTGGCTGGCTTCGCTGCAAATTCCATCGGCTCTTTCGTAAAAGGATTTACGCCGCTGCGAGCTTCTGTGGCAGGCTTATGCACGACGGACATTTTCACAAAGCCAGGAATGACAAACTCACCGGATTCGTTCAGCTCTCTATAGCCAACAGTCGCCATGTGCTCGATGACGGTCCTTACGTCGTTCTTCGCGATCTGCGTGCTTTCGGCAATCGCGTCGATCAATTGATTCTTCGTCATCTTCGCCATGCTGAAATCCTCTGAATTGGGGGGGGCGCGCGAGCTACGATGTAAGTCTGTCTAGAATGTGGTAAGACCACGCAGCGCGTTTCTCGTTCATGCCAACGGTCATGAAGTCACCGGGCTTAAAACCTATCGAGGCCTAAAACGCAAGCAAGCGGATCGCGAATCCTTCGATAGCGCAACAATCTGCAGTGCACATTTCCCGACCCGGTTAGCGGCTTGATTCCCACGCGCGAACTTGCTGAACAAGGCGATCGCCGTGGTCGACGGAATTTAAGAGCTAGTACCTCGCAGCAGACAGCAATCACTCTCGCCTTGCCCGCCCGCCGTGATAGATACCACTCCGTGCGAGTTGCCGGATCAAGGACAGTCATATGGATCAATCGACGCCGCCCCGCCCCAAGCTTGCCGAAACCGTCATCGAGCCGACGGTCAGGCTGCGCGAGGTCAAGGTTGGGCGTTGCTGCGAAGTTCTCGGCGACAGCTCGCTCGAATACACCGAGCTCGGAGACTATTCCTACGTCGCCGGCGGCTGCATCGTCGCCGACGCGCAGATCGGCCGCTTCTGCGCGATCGCGGCGCAGGTCCGGATCGGCGCGCCCAATCATCCGCTCGAGCGCCCTTCCCAGCACCGCTTCACCTATTGCCCTGAATATTACACGGCCTCCGCCGAACGGGATCGTGACTTCTTCAGGAATCGGCGCGCGGATCGCGTCGTGATCGGAAACGATGTCTGGATCGGCCATGGCGTGATCGTGCTGCCCGGCGTCACCGTCGGAGACGGCGCGGTGCTCGCCGCCGGCGCGGTCGTCTCGCGCGATGTCGCCCCCTACACCATCGTCGGCGGCGTGCCGGCCCGGCCGATCAAGGAGCGGTTCAACCGCAAGATCGCGGCCGAGCTGTCGCAGATCGCCTGGTGGAACTGGCCGGCTGAGACCATCTGGGAGCGCCTACCGGAATTCCAGTCAGGCGACGTCGAGGCGTTTTGCGCGCGGTGGAGAGCTTGAACTAACTCCGCAACCCCGGTGCTTCGTGCCCGGTGCGCGCGACATATTCCGTGTAGCCGCCACCGAACTGATGGATGCCCTCCGGCGTCAACTCCAGCACGCGATTGGAGAGTGCGGCGAGAAAATGCCGGTCGTGGGAGACGAACAGCATCGTGCCCTCGAACTCGGAGAGCGCGTTGATCAGCATCTCCTTGGTGGCGAGATCGAGATGGTTGGTCGGCTCGTCCAGCACCAGGAAGTTCGGCGGATCGAACAGCATTTGCGCCATCACCAGCCGCGCCTTCTCGCCGCCCGAGAGCACCCGGCACTTCTTCTCGACATCGTCGCCCGAGAACCCGAAGCAGCCGGCGAGCGCGCGCAAGGAGCCCTGGCCGGCCTGCGGAAACGCGTCCTCCAGCGACTGGAACACGGTGCGCTCGCCATCGAGCAGGTCCATCGCGTGCTGCGCGAAATAGCCCATCTTGACGCTGCCGCCGACCGCGACCGCGCCGTCATCGGGCTCGGTTGACCCGGCAACCAGTTTCAGCAGCGTCGACTTGCCGGCGCCGTTGATGCCCATCACGCACCAGCGCTCGCGGCGGCGGATCATGAAGTCGAGCCCGTCATAGATCCGCTTGCTGCCATAGGCCTTGTGGACGTTCTTCAGGCTGACGACATCCTCGCCCGAGCGGGGCGCCGGCTGGAAATCGAACGCCACCGTCTGCCGCCGCCGCGGCGGCTCGACCCGCTCGATCTTGTCGAGCTTCTTGACCCGGCTCTGCACCTGGGCAGCGTGGGAGGCGCGCGCCTTGAAGCGCTCGATGAACTTGATCTCCTTGGCGAGCATCGCCTGCTGCCGCTCGAACTGCGCCTGCTGCTGCTTGTCGGAGAGCGCGCGCTGCTGTTCGTAGAATTCGTAGTTGCCGGAATAGCTGGTGAGCTGGCCGCCGTCGATCTCGACCACCTTGTTGATGATGCGGTTGATGAACTCGCGGTCATGCGAGGTCATCAGCAGCGCGCCCTCATAACCTTTCAGGAACTGCTCGAGCCAGATCAGGCTCTCGAGATCGAGATGGTTGCTCGGCTCGTCGAGCAGCATGACGTCGGGACGCATCAAAAGAATACGCGCAAGCGCGACGCGCATTTTCCAGCCGCCGGAGAGCTTGCCGACGTCGCCGTCCATCATCTCCTGGCTGAAGCCCAGGCCCGAAAGCGCCTCGCGCGCGCGGCCGTCGAGCGCGTAGCCGTCGAGCTCCTCGAACTGATGCTGCACCTCGCCATAGCGCGCGATGATGTCGTCCATCTCACTGGCCTTGTCGGGGTCGGCCATCGCGGCCTCGAGTTCCCTGAGCTCGGCTGCCACCACGCTGACGGGCCCCGCCCCGTCCATCACCTCGGCGACGGCGCTGCGGCCGGACATCTCGCCGACATCCTGGCTGAAATAGCCGATCGAAATGCCACGATCGAGAGAGACCTGGCCCTCATCGGGGACCTCCTGACCCGAGATCATTCGGAACAGCGAGGTCTTGCCGGAGCCGTTCGGCCCGACAAGGCCGATCTTCTCGCCCTTCTGGAGCGCCGCGGAGGCTTCGATGAAGAGGATCTGGTGGCCGACTTGCTTGGAAACGTTATCGAGGCGGATCATGCTTACTGCTGGGAACTGAGGGTTTGCGGCCTCTTATTCGATCTGGGGCGTGGGTGGAAGCCCATTCCGGGCGTTTCCCGCGTCGCTCCACGCATGCCACGATCATGGCCAATCGATTATGACAGAAAGTCCTTCGGCGACCGGTTTTGGGGCATCATATGCAAGTCTGGTTTCTCTCTCTGCTCGCGCTCGGCGCCGGCATCTGCGTGGCCGTTCAGCAGGTCCTGAACGGCAATCTCCGCGCCGCCCTCAATTCGCCGGCCTGGGCCGGGCTCGTCAGCTATCTCGGCGGTCTCGTGACGATGGCAGTCGTGGTGGTCGCGACGCGCGAGCCGGTGCCGTCCTGGAAGCTGGTGTCGGCCGTGCCCTGGTGGGCCTGGAGCGGCGGCGTCCTCGGCGGCGTCTTTATCCTGTTGATGATCCTGCTGCTGCCTTCGCTCGGCGCAGCAACCCTGCTGGCGCTGGTGGTCGCGGGTCAGATGGTCGCCGGCATCGCGATGGACCATTTTGGCGTGTTCGGACTGGCGCAGCATCCGGTGTCGTTTTCACGGCTGGCCGGCATCGCGCTGATCATCGGCGGCGTGCTTCTGATCAAGGACTGAGGAGACGGCCGGGCGCTCTCTTTGAGCATGATCTCTTCGGAAAACCGCTTCGCACTTTTCCGGATCATGCTTTAGGCGCGTCGCATCAGCCGCAGTTCGGCTGCCAGCCGAAGGCTGCGCTTGCCGGCCAGCGCGATGCCTTCGAGCTCGGCGCCCTCCTCGCGACACGACCCGGCAAAGCCGATGCCGACCTCATAACCGCCGAACACCGGGTATTCGCCCTTCGCCGGCGTGTGCTCCTGGTTGACGATCTCGCCCCGCCAGCGGCCGTCCGCCGACGTATGTGAGCCGAGATAGTAGAAGAACGCATCGCCACCGAGGATACGGCCATCCATCAGCAGCATGACCCCGGAGAGGCCGGCGTCGACACCGTCGAGTGCGCGGAGCTGGATGGAGTAGAGCCCGTTGACGATGCCGCCCGGTCCGACCGCCCCGCGCGGCGGCAACGCCTCATCGTCGAGCGGCGCCAAATTCGCCCAGAACACGCCGTCCGGCATGGCGTCCGCCTTGCCCTCGAGCAGGATGGTCGAGCCCTCGGTGCGGCCGCGCACCTTGATGACGGTGACATCGGCGCCCATCAGCGGCTTGAAGTGCGGATCGTCATTGTGACGCTCGGTGATCACCTCGGCTGATATCTCGCTTCCCGTCACCTGATAGCTACCGAGATGGGCGAAGGCTGAATTGCCGCCCATCATCTTGCCGTTGTGCAAGCACATGATGCTGCGGCCGAACGCCCCGTTGATGCCGTACTCGACCTTGTAAAGTCCGTTCAGCACGCAAAAATCCAATAAATAAAATTGATTCTATTCGCCACATAGCACCGGGCCAAAGGCCACACCATTGGGTCTTTTGGCGCAGGCAAGCCCGCAATGTCCGGGTGTGGACACCAGCCGATTCGTCGCTTAGCTGTAGGCGTCCGCCCGCGTCGTGCCGCGTCACGCGGGATCTACCTCCAGTTCATTGTGTCCAAGCATTTGCGCATTCCGCCAATGGTCGCGCGGCCGCCCTCGGCATTGGCTGGAGGCATCGAGGAGCATCACATGACCCATCGCCTTCGCCTGGCCGCCGCCCTGGCACTGCTGCTCGGCAGCGGCGGCGCGGCCCTGGCCCAGACGCTGCCCGACTACATGGGACCGATCTCGGGCAAGACCACGTCCACGCCGGCCGATGTCGCGACCAAGGATGTGCTGGCGCTCAACACCGGCATGTTCGAGCTCTATGGCGATGCGGCGCGGATCTTCCAGAAGAACATCCTCGACAAACACCCGGTGATCCTCGGCCTGTTCTCCGGTTCCGGCGGGCGCCTGATCGTCTACCGGTCGGGCAAGCCGCCGACCGAGGCGCCGCAGGTGCCGATCGTCTATCAGCTGCTCAAATCGGTCGGCCACAGCACGATGGCGTTGGCCGAGGTGGTCGGCCCCTATGTCAACAATCCCGATGACAAGGCGTGGCGCGGATCGATGCAGGCCTATCGCAGCCGGATGCAGTCGGCGCTCGACGGGCTCGACGCGACGCCGATGCAGGCCGACTGGCGCGACAACAACCGCACCATCCTGCAGAACAACATCGCCTTCATGGATGATTGCCTGTCCGCCGGAGCCATCCCATTCGCCAAGCTCGAGGCGTTCGGCAAGAAGCAGGCACCCTACCTCGCCAGGAACGTCGCCTGGGCCGCGCAGACCCAGGTCGCGCACTGGATGACGGTGATGGCCGACTGGAAGACCCAGCTCGGCGCCGACTGGGACAAGACCTATGGTGCGAGCAACACGATCTATGTGGCGCGGCAGAACAACGTGATCTTCAGCGTGCTGGCGCAGTTCTTCGGGCCTGATGCCATCAACAGCCGCCTGATGCTGATCGAGACGATCTCCTTCACCACGACGCCGTCGGACATGCTGGAGTCGCTGACCCGGATCATCGCAGACCGCTCGGTCGGCGCGCTGTTCTTCGGCAGCTACCATTTGATGGACTACGGATTGATGGGCGGCGACGCGCGCGAGGCGATCATCGCGGAGACCAAGAAGCGCGGCATGACGACGTTCCTGCCACCCCTGGTGCCGTTCGGTTCCAAGCAATGGCCGACCCTGATCACGCCGGGTCCGGGACCTGCGACGATCGCCGACCTCAAGTGAGGCCGCGACTACGACCTATTGCGGCGTTGCGATTGCGCACGCTTTGCCGCAATACTTTTGCGTGTACCGCGCCAATTGATAAACCCCGGCGCGACACGCCGACGAAGCGTTGATGAGAGATCAGACCATGCGGCCCTCGCGACGCGAATTCGTGAAGTGGTTGTCGGCCGGCGGCATCTCGGTCAGCCTGTCGCATCTGGCGCTCGCCAAGGAACCGGCCTTCGCGAGCCGCGAGACGCTTCCCGGGCGCGGCCATTTCAACCCGGCGGCGAAGGCCGCCGGCCGCGTCGACGGCGTGGCCAAGGTCACCGGCGCCAAGCTCTATGCCTCCGACTTTCGTGCCGCCGACATGCCAGGTTGGCCCGCGACCACCTCGCACGCCATCCTGGTCCGCGCCGATGACGCGACGCATGTCTATGCCGGCATGGACCTCGCCCGCCTCGACGGCCCGCTGAAGCCGTCGGTTGTCGTGACCGCGGCCGATCTCGACCGCATCGGCACGCGGGTGCCGGAGTTCTACACCGGCGACCTGTTCTGCCCGGTCGGCAAGACGCCGCTCTATCTCGGTCAGCCGGTCGCGCTGTTGATCTTCGAGCGGTTCGATGCCTTCGACCGGGCGCGCCTCGCGCTGCGCGACGGTGGCTTCGTCAGGTTCGGCGACGAGACCGGGCCGGTCGTCATCCCGAATTACGGCGCCTATCGCTTCACGCGCGTGGCCAGCGTCACCCCTGACGCGCCCGACGTCTACTCGCCGATCCAGGCCGGCTGGGTTTCGCCGAGCCGTATCCAGAACGCGGCGCTGCCGGTCTGGCTGCCGCTCGCCAAGGAGACCAAGGCCGACTACGCCAAGGCCGCAACCCATGGCGAAGCAATCCGCGCCCAGCTTGCCAAGGACGATCCGTCGCAGCTCGTGCTCGACCGCGAGTTCGAGACCCAGTCGGTCGATCCGATGTTCCTGGAACCGGAGAGCGGGCTCGCTTGGTACAGCGACAACAGCGGCAATCTCGAACTGGTGCTCGGCGTGCAGTCGCCCTATGAGGCGACCGAGTCGATCGCCTTCATGCTCGGCAAGGCCCGTCCGCCCTTCCGGCCGTCGCACATCAACGCGCAGTTCGCCCATGTCGGCGGCGGCTTCGGCGGCCGCGACCACACCCCGTTCGTGCTGTACGTGGCGCTGGCGGCGATGTTCTTCCCGGGACGGCCGGTGCGGCTGGCGCACGACCGCTACCAGCAGTTTCAGGGCGGCATCAAACGTCATCCGATCAAGATGCGCTCGCGGATCGGCATCGATCGCACCAGCGGCAAGATCACCGCGTTCGCCGCCGACCATGTGCTCGACGGCGGCGGGCTCGCCAACTTCTCCGCCAACGTCGCGACCGTCGCCGCCACCGCGGCGATCGGCATCTACGACATCCCGAAGGTGGACGTCACCACCGTGGCGCTGCATTCGCGCGGGGTGACCGCAGGCTCGATGCGCGGCTACGGCACGCTGCAGACCATGACCGCGCTCGAAGTCCTGATCGACGAGGCCGCGAGCGAGCTCAAGGTCGATCCGATCGCGTTCCGCCGCAACAACGCGCTGAAGCAGAACGGCCGGACCATGACCGGCAACCCCTACATCGTTTCGGTGCGCACGCCTGACATCCTCGACAAGCTCGAGAAGCATCCGATCTGGCAGCAGCGCGCGCAATTCAAGCAAACCGCATCCGAGGGACGGTTGATCGGCACCGGCGTCGCCTGCGTCACCAAGGACTACGGCGCGGGCGCGGATTGCTCGCTCGGCCGCGTCGAAATCGATCCCGAGGGACGAATCGCGATCTTCTGCGATCATGTCGAGATGGGCAACGGCATCGGCACCGCGCTTGCCAACCGGGTCGCGGGCCATCTCGGCGCCGTCGCCGACGAGGTCGCCGTCTCCCGGGTCGACAGCTACGACGCGCTCGGGCTCGTCACCTCGGGCGATCCCTACACGATGGATCAGAAGACCCAGGATCTCGCCGAGAAGAACCCGCGCTGGGTGCCCGCGATCAGTTCAGCGACCAGCGCCTCGATCGGCGCCCATGTCGGCACGCACTCGTCGGCCGAGGCCGCCCGCATCATCTTCCGCTTCGGCCTGTGGCCGGCGGCGCTCGAGCTCTGGCAGATCGGCAAGGCCGATCCGCGCGTCCGGCAATGGGACAAAGCGCGCTGGCGGGACGGGCAACTCGTGCTCGGCGAGCTCGCGCCGCTGCCATTGCCAAAGCTTGCGGCGACCGCGCATGCGCGCGGCTTCGTCACCGGCGCGGTGGCGCACAGCTTCTCGCGCTGGGCTTGGTCGCGCGCGCGCTTCCCGTTGTTCGGCGAGCAGTACCGCGCCGAGATCGACGCGCTGGCGATCCGCCGTGGCCGCAGCGCATTCGAACGGATCGACCGCGTCAGCGTGAAGTTCCCGCCGACCGACAACAACCGGATCGGCACCGCCTATACCTCGATGTGCGGCACGCTGGTGCGCGTCGAGATCGAGCGCGCGACCGGGAGCTTGCGCATCGCCAAGGCCTACAGCGTGTTCGAGTGCGGCCAGGCGCTGGTGCCCGAAGTGGTGCTCGGCCAGTCGCATGGCGGCTTCGCCATGGGCGTCGGCTACGCGCTGCTCGAAACCCTGCCGCCGTTCGAAGGCGGCCCCGGCAACGGGCAGTGGAATCTCGGCCAGTATTTGATCGCGCGCGGCTCCGACCTGCCGCTGCACGATCTCGAGATCGAGATGCTGCCGCCGCTGACGCCGGACGAAGCGCCCAAGGGCATGGCCGAGGTGGTGATGATCCCGATCGTGCCGGCGCTGCTCAACGCCATCAACGACGCCACCGGCCACCGCTTCCGCTCATTGCCCGTGACCTCGAGCCTGCTCAAGGGAGCGCTTGCGTGACGACGCTCAACCTCACCATCAACGGCCAGAAGCATGGACCGATCGAGGTCCGCGACGATCTCTCGATGAACGATTTCCTGCGGGAAATGCTCGGCATGACCGGCACCAAGTTCGGCTGCGGCGTCGCGCAATGCCTGAGCTGCGCCGTCATCATCGATAATCCCGACGGCACCAGCTACACCAGCCCGACCTGCGTGGTGCCGGCGGCGAATTTCGACGGCAAGGCGATCCGCACCGTCGAGGGCCACGCCAAAGACGGCGAGCTCTCGGCGCTGCAGCGGGCCTTCATCGACCACTTCGCGTTCCAGTGCGGCTACTGCACGGCCGGCTTCCTCAATGAGGGCCAGGTTCTACTCGAACGGCTGGCGAAGACGCCGGTGGCGCGGGACCAACTCGAAACCGTCATTGCGGACGCGCTCGACGGCCATCTGTGCCGCTGCACCGGCTACATCAAGTATCATCAGGCGGTGCGCGACGTGATCCTCGCCGATTCCAAACGCTATCTGACCGCCAACAAGTGAGCCCGCGCGCGATGACATCGGACACGCGGTTTCGGATCATGGCGATGCTGACGGCGCTCGCGACCAGCCTGTGCGCCGGCTACGCGGCATCGGAGAGCGCAAGCCATGCCCTCGCCTCACCGGAAAGCTTTGCCGGAATCGGGAATGTCGAGCAGCACTCCGCGGCGATCTTCACCGAGCTCGGCAGGGTCCTGACCCATCCGCGCTGCACCAACTGCCATCCCGCCGGCGACAGCCCGCGGCAAGGCGACATCAGCCGCATGCACCAGCCGCCGGTCACGCGCGGCGCCGACGGCCACGGCGTCGAGACGATGCGCTGCTCGATCTGCCACCAGCACGCCAATTTCGAGCCCGGGCGCGTGCCGGGCCACCCGGAATGGCACCTCGCGCCGCGCGAGATGGCGTGGGCCGGCAAGACGGTCGGCGAGATCTGCGCGCAGATCAGGGATCCCGCGCGCAATGGCGGCCGCAAGGTCGAGGAGCTGATCGATCATATCGGCAAGGACACGCTGGTGGGTTGGGCCTGGCATCCCGGCTTCGGCCGCTCACCCGCACCGGGCACGCAGGCGCAGGCCGGCGCGTTGGTCGAGGCCTGGGTGAAGACCGGCGCGGCCTGCCCGCCGCCGTGATCTACGGTCTCTCCACCGGCGGATAATACTGTGGCGCCTCAGCGCGCTCGTACATTCCGTAGTCGCGCATGACCTCGAAGATGCGGAAGTATTCGGTCGTCGGATCGCTGAAGAGCTGCGCCCCGAATTCCAGACCGGATTGATAGTCCGGCAGGTCGACGAGGTGCGCGAACTGGCCATCGCGATACATGCTCTGGAAGGAATCCCGACGCCATTGGGTCGCTACCGGCAGATCGGGATTGGTCGACTCCGACGCAATGACGTATGTCGGGGGACGTCTTGCGGGGTCATTGTATGGCGTCCGTCGCTCTGGCTGCCAGATCGGGCGGTCCGGCCTTGCTTCATGGATCACCTGGGCGATCCGGATGCGGTAGTCGGAGAAGACATCCTCGCGGCCGATCTTTTGCACCGCATGATGCCCCGCATCCACACGCCATGCGGTCATCGCTCCTTCGTCCTGCCATATCTGATAGGACAGCAGAAGGTTCTTGCGGGTCAGGCTCTGGAAGCGATCGATGAAGAGACAGCCGCCCATGGCGTCAAGCGCCGGCCTCAGCGACGCCGCGAGGTCCATATAGCGGTTGATGTGTCCGTCCTTGATCTGGACTTCGAAGAACTGAGAAATCATCGAATGGTGCCTCGGCGTCTCCGACGTTTGCGCAAAGCCGCATTACGCTCGGCGTAAGAAGGCATCGCCTTCGATGCGCATACTGACCCCGCCCAGTCTAGAATCAGAGTGTGCCCGCAAGAAAGGGCCAGTTTCTTCTATTCCAGGGGCCACCGGAACTAGAAGCAGAGATTGGTCACGGGGTTGCCGCGCTTGTCCTTGATGACATAGGGGCAGCGGGCGCGCTCCAGCGCCTTCTTGGCATCCTCGTCGCCGAGCGCAGCCGCCCGCTCGTAATAGGCTTTTGCGGCATCACTGTCCTTCGGACCGCCGCGGCCAGCCTGCGCAAACGCCCCCATCCGCTCCAATGCGCCCGGATGGTTCTGCGCCGCCGCCTTCTCGAACAGCGCGCGTGCGGCAGCGTCGTCTTGCGCACCGCCCTTGCCCTCGGCCAGCATCATGCCGAGCTGGTACTGCGCCTCCGCACTGGTCTCGGCGGATTTGGCGAGCAATTCGCGGGCGCGTGCCGGGTCGGATGCAGTGCCGCCGCCGAGTGCCGCCAGATTGCTGACGCCACGCGCGTTACCGGCCTGCGCCGCACGCTCGAACAATTTGCGCGCCTGCGCCTCGTCCTTGGCGACGCCGGTGCCGTTGCCATAGAGCACGCCGAGCTCGACCATTGCCGATGTCGAGCCCTTGTCGGCCGCCTTGCGCCAGGCGGCCATTGCTTCCACCGTCTGCCGGTTGGCGGCATAGGCACGGCCGAGCGCATACATCGCGCGGCGCGACGATTTTGCCGCCACCGCGCAATACTTGATCGCGGTCGCGATATCCGCCGACGCGATCTCGCCCACGCCCTTCACGTCGGCCGGCTTGTCGGGATCGGAGGGATCGGCGGCGAGCCGGTCGCACAGCACGAGGTCGGCCGATTGCGCGTGGGCCAGCGCGGGCGCGGCGAGTGCCGCGGCAAGAACGAATGCATGGAACAGTTTGAACATGGGCGGCAGGTTGCGTCGCGGTGCGGGCAAATTCAAGGCTCGAGCCCGGTCTCGCGCAACACCGGCGCGACCGCAGGCGATGCGAGATACCGCAGCAGATGATCGGCGGCCTCTGCGCGCGGCGACGCGGTCATGCGGCCGGCGGAAAACACCGCCGGCGTCTGCAGGTTCAACGGAATCGGCCCGACGACCTCGATGCCGTCGATCTGCTTCAGCTCGCTGATCTGCTGGATCGCAAGATCGGCCTCATCGCTGACGAGCTTTTCCGCGGTGAAGCCTGCGGGAATGATCACCGCGCGCGCGTTGATTGCGGTGGCGATGCCGAGGCGCTCGATCAGCCGCGCGAACAGGATGCCGCTGGCGCCGAGCCGCGAATAGGCCACCGCCCGCGCGCCGAGCAGCGTGGCACGCAGCGCGACGTCGGTTGCGATGTCGGGATGCGCGGCGCCTGCCTTCACCGCAACGCCGACATAGGAGCGCGCAAGATCGACCGCGCTGCCCAGCGCAACGCGGCCCTCGCCGATCATCTCGTCGAGGCCCTCCCTGGTCAAAATCACCAGATCAGCCGCCTCGCCGCCACGCAGCCGCTCGAGCAGCGCCAGCGTCGGCGCGAAATCGGCATCGATCGCAACACCGCTTGCCGCCTGATAGGCTTGGGCAAGCCGCGCGACCGCCCCCTTCAGCGCCAATGTCGAGAGCACGCGAACCGAATTGCCCATTCCGCTTGTCATTCCGCCTAAGCCCGCCGCATCAGCTTGAGCGCGGCCGTGAGGCGGAGGCTGCGCTTGCCGGCAAACGCGGTCGCTTCGAGCAGCGCGCCTTCCGCATCGCAGGTGCCGGCGAAGCCGATCCCGACCTCACGGCCGCCGAATACGGGATTTTCGCCCATCGCCGAGGTGTGTTCCTGATTGAGGATCTGGCCCTTCCAGCGGCCCTTCTCAGAGGTATAGGTGCCGAGATAGTAGAAGAACGCGTCGCCGCCGAGGATGCGGCCGTTGTTCAGCAGCATCACGCCGGTCAGGCCGCCATCGACGCCATCGAGCAACTGGATGTGGATCGAATACAGCCCGTTGATGATGCCGCCCTCGCCGACCCCGCCGGCAATCGGGACTTCGTCGTCGGTGATCGGCGTCATCACCGACTGGAACGGCACCCCGGGCAATTCCTTCAGCTCGCCCTTGAAACGGTAGAGCTCACCGTCCGGCCAGCCTTTGGCGATCAGCGTCGCGTCATCGGTGCCGGCCATCGCGCGATAGTTCAGGTCGGGGTTGTGGCGGACGGTCTGGATCTCGACCGCGACCTCGTCGCCGTCCTTCTCGTAGCTGCCGATATGGGCGAATGCCGAATTGCCGCCGAGCATCCTGCCGTCGCCGACATACATCACGCTGCGGCCTACGGCGCCGCCCAGCTCGAACCGGACCTTGTAAAACCCTTCAAACAAGCGCCGTGTCCCCGGCAGCCAAAATGCAATCGTTATCTAGCGCGGTTCATAACGCGGCGAAACCGCTTTCGGCGGCAAGCCGCCTCCAAATACTGTCGTTAAAAAGCAAAGGTCCGCCAAGGCGCTCGCCCTGGCGGACCCGATTGCGGTACCGGATGGCTCCATCCGGGTCCGATCGCTGCTTAGGCCGCAGCCACTTAAGCCGCAGCCTTGGCGCCGGTCGGAACCTCGGAGATCGTCTTCAGGATCTGCGAAGCGATCTGGTAGGGGTCGCCTTGCGAGTTCGGGCGGCGGTCTTCCAGATAGCCCTTGTAGCCATTGTTGACGAAGGAGTGCGGCACGCGGATCGAAGCGCCACGGTCAGCCACGCCGTAGCTGAACTTGTTCCACGGCGCGGTCTCGTGCTTGCCGGTCAGACGCTTGTCGTTGTCCGGGCCGTAGACGGCGATGTGGTCCATCAGGTTCTTGTCGAAGGCCTTCATCAGGCTCTCGAAGTATTCCTTGCCGCCGACTTCGCGCATGTACTTGGTCGAGAAGTTGGCGTGCATGCCCGAGCCGTTCCAGTCGGTGTCGCCGAGCGGCTTGCAGTGGAATTCGATATCGATGCCGTAGCTCTCGGTGAGGCGCAGCATCAGATAGCGGGCCATCCACATCTGGTCAGCGGCGGTCTTGGAGCCCTTGCCGAAGATCTGGAATTCCCACTGGCCCTTCGCCACTTCGGCGTTGATGCCTTCGTGGTTGATGCCGGCGGCGAGGCAGAGATTGAGATGCTCTTCCACGATCTTGCGGGCAACGCTGCCGACGTTCGAATAACCGACGCCGGTGTAGTACGGGCCCTGCGGCGCCGGATAGCCATCGGTCGGGAAGCCGAGCGGACGGCCGTCCTTGTAAAAGAAGTATTCCTGCTCGAAGCCGAACCAGGCGCCTTCGTCGTCCAGGATGGTGGCGCGCTTGTTCGAGACGTGCGGGGTCTTGCCGTCGGGCATCATGACTTCGCACATCACCAGCACGCCGTTCTCGCGCGCAGCGTCGGGATAGCAGGCGACCGGCTTCAGCACGCAGTCAGAGCTGTGGCCTTCAGCCTGCTGGGTGGACGAACCGTCAAAACCCCACAGCGGAAGCTGTTCGAGGGTCGGGAACGACGCGAATTCCTTGATCTGCGTCTTGCCGCGCAGGCTCGGCGTCGGCGTATATCCGTCGAGCCAGATATACTCGAGCTTGTACTTGGTCATTGAACCTCTCTGTTGATGATGCAAAACCGTGAGGAAACCGAAAGCCAGTCGGTCGCCGCACGCGTACCCGGCCACCATCGGCCGGCTCTTACTAAGCAATTAAAATGCCAGTCGCTGCACTGCGGGACCCACCCTGTTCACGGATGTCCACAACGGACATCGCATTTTTAGCTGCGACATAGCAGCGCGGCTGGCATGCGCCGCGGTCAGCCAAAATCTTCTTTTCGCGCGCCTCGCCGCCCGTTTCTGCAGCAAATTCGGCTACGGCCCCGGCTGCCGATTAATGCAGCGGCAGCGCTGTGTGACAGTTCGTGTCCGATCACCGGGCGCCCAGCAACCATCGCCATGGCCCAAGCGTTGATCAGCTGCGTCCTGCCTCGCAGGAGGCAAACCGGGAATTGCTCACAAATTAGACAGAGTATGACTATTTCTTAGTCAACTTGCGCCCTGCCGGGCCCGGGCCGATATCGAAAGCACGGTAACGACACGCGAATGAGTCGGGCGCACCATGGAGGCTCGCTCCGGCCACAGGAGACTTTGACATGATCACTACGGGCCAAAACCAGGGATCGGCAACGATCTATCGATTCCCGGCGGGGGGCCGCGCGGCTCTCGGCGGACGCCGCTATGGCGAAGCGCGGACGGTACGCGGGCTTGCCAGCGAGGTCGAGACCTCGGCTTGCAGCGAGAGCTGGTACCATCAGGCGGCGATCGACGACGCCAAACCGAGCCGCGATCACTGATGTCGATCAGGCAGCGAGGCGTGACGCAGAAACGTCAGACAGCGTCAGAACAATAAAGAAGGGTCGGAACCAGGCGTTTCGGCCCTTTTTTCATGCCTGCTCGCAGGCCGTCGCTGGCCGCTTGGCATGCCGGAGCCTGGCAAGCCCAGATCGGCTGATCTCGAGCGTGACGCCGCCGCCTTTGTAGCGTGTGCCCGTCAGCGACAGGCGCTTGGTCAGCGTCACCGCCTTGCCGTCGAGCTGCAGATGCGCGCGCTTGTCCCCGGTGAAGAACCCCGCAACGAACTGGGTGCCGTCGGCACAGCGATAATTCCGGAAGGCGGACTGCGCCGATGCCGCCTGGCAACCGAAAACCTCCAAGACAATTGCGCCAACGAGAATGGCGCCCCCGCGATAAGTCATATTCTCCCCCTGACGCGCCGGTTATAGACCTGTCTGCGCCAAGATTTCTGCGCCAAGACCTCACCAGCTGCAACAGGCCCGCCAATGTCCGAAGCCCCTGCCCGTCATCTCAATCTCGCCGGCGCCAGCAATTTTCGTGACCTCGGCGGCTACCAGACGCGTGACGGGCGGACGGTGCGCTGGCGGCAGATCTTCCGCTCCAACCATCTGGCGCATCTCACCGCGCAGGACGTCGCCGTGGTGCGCTCGCTCGGGGTGAAGAGCGCATTCGATTTTCGCGGCGTCGCCGAGCGCGCCGATGCGCTGTGCGGCATGAGCGACGTCGCCGTGCATTCGCTGCCGGTCGAGCCGACGGTGGTGGCCGCGCTGCGCGCGATCGCGAGCCACCGCCAGCTCTCGGAAACCGACGCGATCGACGTGATGCGGGATTCCTACCGCGGCTATGTGCAGGACAACACGCCGCGCTATCGCACGCTGTTTTCCCATCTGCTGGAAGACCGCGCGCCGCTGGTGATCCACTGCACCGCCGGCAAGGATCGCACCGGCTTTGCCTGCGCGCTGATCCTGCACGCGCTCGGCGTGTCCGATCAGGTGATCGCCGACGACTATCTCCTGACCAATCAATTCTACAAGCGCGATCCCGCGCACAGCACCGAGCTGCCCGATGACGTCAAGCAGGTGCTCGGTACCGTGCGCGCTGCGTTTCTGGAGGCTGCGTTCGAGGCGGTCGAGGCCGATTACGGCAGCCTCGACGGCTATTTCCGCGAAGGCCTCGGGCTCGGCCAAGCCGAGCGCAAGGCGCTTGAAGGCCGCTATCTGCAGTGCTGATCAGTTCGCCAGAGCGTTTTCGAGCGAAAGCCTGTCCCGGACTTGATCCGGGATGGACACCGGTTCGCGTGAAGAAAACCCGTCAAAACAAGAATCTGGAGCTTCGGTTCTGATCCAATCAGAACCGAAAAAACTCTAGGCCGCCGCGGCCTCGAGCTCGAGCTCTGCATCGAGATCGGCGATCACATCCTCGAATGCCGAGATCGCCTGCTGGATCGCCGCGATCTGCATCAATTCCCAGCTGCTCACCGGCCCGTTACGGTTTTGCAGCGCCACCACGAGATCGCGCCGCTGCTCCTTAAGCTGAACAAGCGGTAAACCGTGATCCGGAAGATATCCCATAGAAAAACCCCTACCTTGGCTGGAGTTTCGCTTCTACGGAAAGGATTCTGCGAACGACTTACGGAACTGCCGCAAATTTTATCCAACCGGCCCTACTCCGTAGTCTTACGTAGTCAGCGTTACGTGATCGCTTCCGGCTTCAAGGCGTCGTCGATGGCGCCAAACAGCGACTGGGTTACGCAATTCGTCGCCCATTCGCTGGTGTGAAGCAGAAGCTGGCCGCCATCGTCGAGCTCGGTCAGGGGAATACCGGCGTCGACCCAGCGCTTCATCAACGCGAAACGGCTGAACAGGTTGACGCGCTTCTTCGCTGTGACCTCGGCGATCATCGGCATGATCACATTGGCGAGGTTGAGCGCAACTGGCGTCCCGACAACCGCCTGCGTGTACTGGGAATCCATCACGACGACGTCAAGCGGCAGCGCAGCGAGCACGTCGAGCCCGGCCTCCAGCGTGGCGCGCACCTCGGCCGGATTGTAGCTCTTGTAGACGGCGTTGGTGCCGACCTGCCAGATCACCAGCACTGGCGCCTCGGTCGTGACGTCGGACTCGATGCGCGAATATTCCTCAGGCGCCTCCTGGCCGCCGACCCCGCGGTTGATCACATCGATCATCCGGCCGAAGAAGCGTTGCCGCAGCAGCATTTCGAGCCGCGGCGGGAACGGCAGGATGTTGTCCGCGCCCGCCGTCGACGACGATCCGAGCGCCACCAGCTTGATCTTGCGTTGATGCCGGAGCGCTTCGGCGAAATGCGGCAACGGATGTCCGAACTTGACGAGTTCGAGGTGGGTTTCGCACGGCCTGGGTGTCGGCATCGCAAACATCCTTGAGGTGAATGAACTGATGAATGCGCGCAGTAGGAGGCGGAATTGGCAGCATTGCAAATGAATTCCGCCTGATCATAGTGGGCGGAAGCCTGCTCGCGCATACGGAGACCGCCATGAACGGAAAAGCCATCGTCATCACCGGCGCCCTTGGCGCGCTTGGCAAAGTGGTCACCGAGGAGGCCCTGGCGCGCGGCGCGCGCGTCGCCGGGATCGATCATGCAGCCTCAACGCTTGCGCCAACCGCCGACCGCATCGAGCTCGGCGGTGTCGACCTCACCGATCCCGCGCAGGCGAAGGCGGCCATCGACAAGGCGGCCGCGCATTTCGGCCGGCTCGACGGGCTGATCAACATCGCCGGCGGCTTCACCTTCGAGGCGGTGAGCGACGGCGATCCCGCGACCTGGCAGCGCATGTACGCCATGAATGTGATGACCGCGCTCAACACATCGCGCGCCGCCATTCCGCATCTCACCAAGTCGGGCGCTGGACGCATCATCAATATCGGCGCACTGGGTGCATTGCAGGCCGCGGCCGGCATGGGCCCTTACTCGGCTTCGAAGGCCGGCGTGCATCGCCTGACGGAGTCGCTCGCCGCCGAACTCAAGGGCAAGGTCACCGTGAACGCCGTGCTGCCCTCGATCATCGATACCGCCGCCAATCGCGCCGCGATGCCGAAGGCCGATATCTCCAAATGGGTGACGCCGAAGGAGCTCGCCGACGTCATCCTGTTCCTCGCCAGCGACGCCGCAAGCGCCGTCACCGGCGCGCTGCTGCCGGTGAACGGGCGGGTTTAGAGCGTTTTCGAGCGAAGTGGACGCCGGTTCGCGTGAAGAAAACGCGTCAAAACAAGAATCTAGAGCTTCGGTTCTGATTCATCAGAACCGAAAATGCTATAGGCCAGTCGTTACCGTATCGGAACGGCTACCAGAGATCGCGATAGTTCGCGAATCTTCGCAGCGTCTTGTCATAGCGGGCCGGGACGATCCAGGGCAGCAGCAGCCTGAAAATAGCGTTCAGGAGCGGAGAGCGGAGCCGCACATAGAGGTCGAGCGGATCGAGGTCGTGTCGCATCCGGAATTTCGGTTCGTAGCTGAGACCGGTGCTTCGAAGCCACTTATAACCCTTGGCCATCGCCCAGTTCATCATGTCGCGAATGGTGTAGTAGTAAAGATGGAGGTCGAGGGCGACGGCATAGTCCAGGCCGACATACTCCCAGAACAGGCTGTCGCCTTCGACCATGCAGAGGCTGAAGGCGACCACGTTCGCGCCCCGGCGCCAGATGAAGAACCGGGTCTTGTCCTTCATATCGCTGCCGAGCCGGCGGAGATAATCGGCCGTCAGTTTCTCGAAGCGGAATTTCGAACGGTCGAAGACCTGCAGATAAAGCGGATGGATCTCATCGATAGCATCCCTTGCGTCATCGGTGACAGTGAGGACAATGGTGTCGCCGTCGGTTGCCTTGAATTTCTTGCGGAGCTGCCACCGCGCCGATCGCGGCAGCGCGTTTTGCATGTAGGCATCGAAATCGTCGTGCTCGATATTGAGCGCCGTCATCGGCATGCTCGACGCACGGGCGAAACCGCACCGCACGAAACAATCGAGCACCGGCCGATAGCGCGCCGGGAATTCCTTCAGGACGATGAGCTGCGCTTGGCACGATTTTGCTAGATTGACGATCTCGCGGCAAAGGATCTCCGCCATCTCGCCTGACGGCACCGTGTCGGATGCAGCGAGGTGTCCCTCTCCGGCGAAGCATCCAATCATCAAAGTGCGCATCTTGAGAAACCGCGGAGCGAAGCGTCGGATGCGCGCCAGCCACGTCTGCCATTCCGCGCCAAGCCCTTCGAGAATGTCCTGGTCGAGAAGAAAAAACGGCTGGACGGCCTGGATGTACCCTGCCCGGTCGACGATCGCGAAATAGCGGTACTCGACGCGGTCCCGAAGCGTATCCTCCAGGATTTCGTAGTACCGGTAATCCTTGCGCAGGCCGGCGAAGGTGGCCGCCCAGGCGGAGCTATCGGCGATTTCGCCGCGCATCACGATCTTCACGCTAAACCGCGCTGTGGCAGCCGCCGCGTCGGCTTCACTTGGTGTACCAGTCAGGCTGACTGTGTCTGACATCACGCCTTGCCCCAGTGATGCTTAACCTTCCAAGTCCGGTTTGGAACTTAGTCGATTTGGCTTGGGGGCCCTGTGCCATTCGCGCAACAAACAGCAACATTTCAACGGCGGCGAGCAGCGGACAAGCCGCATTCGAGCATGGCGAGAGAGCGGCCCGTCGATCGCGCGCGACCTCGCCTTTATAGAGCCAGGTCGGCATTACGCGTCAGTCAGCAAGCAACAGCCGCAGCCTCGACCTGAAGCGGATGCTCTGCTTGCCGGCGAGCGCCATGCCGTTACCCTCGGCGGTCTCGTCGGTGTAGGTGCCGGTGAATCCAATGGTGACCACCTTGCGCTCCCACACCGGGCGCTCGCCATAGGTCGGCGAATGCTCCTCGTTGGTGACCTCGCCCTTCCACTTGCCATCGGCCGCGGTGTAGCTGCCATAGGCGTAGAAGAACGAGTCGCCGCCGCGCATCTGGCCGTCGCGCAGCACCATGACGCCCTGATTGCCGCCAGAGACGCCGTCGAGAAACTCGACGGTGATGTGATAGAGCCCGTTCCGGATCATGAAAATAGCCGCGCCTTGTCCCGGCCTCACAATAGCCGCTGGGGCGGGCTTTGAGCAAATTCCGTCCGCGGCGGCAGGGCTCTTTCCGGGCTATGCTGCTGCAAATTGAGTCGCGGCCGAACCGCCGCCGGAGCCGTGCCCGTTGGAAACTGCGCTTTATCTGCCCGTCAAACGCTTCCTCGAAAAGCTCGGCTTCACGGTGAAGGGCGAGATCGGCGGCTGCGATCTCGTGGCACTGAGCGGCGACGATCCGCCTGTCGTCGTGATCGGTGAACTCAAGCTCGCCTTCAATCTCGAACTGATCCTGCAGGCGGTCGACCGTGCCGCCGCCGCCGACGAGGTCTGGATCGCGGCAAAGGTCTCGGCCCGCGGCAAGGGCCGCGAGAGCGATGCGCGCTATCGCAATCTGTGCCGGCGGCTCGGCTTCGGCATGCTCGGCGTCACCGACCGCGGCGAGGTCGAGGTGCTGGTGCCGCCGCCGACCGCGGCCATCAGGCGCAATCCGAAGAAGCGCGCGCGCCTGATCACCGAGCACCGGAAGCGCAAGGGCGATCCCGTGATGGGCGGTTCGACGCGCGCGCCGATCATGACCGCCTACCGGCAGCAGGCGCTGGCCTGCGCCTGCGCGCTGTCGGATGGGCCACGGCGGGTGCGCGATTTGCGCGCCGATATTCCCGACGCCGGCAAGATCCTGCAGCATAATGTCTATGGCTGGTTCGATCGCGCCGAGCGCGGCATCTATCTGCTGACTGATGCCGGCCGTGCCGCGCTGAAGCGCTGGCCGCAGCAACCGATCACTGCGTCAGGGGCGGAAGCCGCCCCGTAAAGCACTGGGGGACATCATGATTGTCGTCACCGGCAGCGTCACCGCCCGCCCCGACACGTTCGATGAGGTGCGGCGCCTCAGTCTCGAGCATGTCCGTCGCTCGCGCACCGAGCCCGGCTGCATCTCGCACGCGGTGCATGTCGACTGCGAAGATCCGCTCAATCTGGTGTTTTTCGAGCAATGGGCCGATCGCGCCGCGCTGGCGGCGCATTTTGCGGTCCCGGCCTCCCGTGACTTCGTCCGGTCGCTGCAATCTCTTGCAGCGGCTGCGACCACGATCGAACTTTATGACGCTCACAAAATTGAGAGACTCTAGCTGCATGGCTGGATTGCCATCTCACATTCATATTGCAATGCAACATTAGGGCCCTTACGTATCTCCCGCGATTCAAGGGATGAGGCGGCGATGAGCGGAGACTGGAACACCAAATACGGCACAAGGCGCGTGCGGCATGATCCGCCAACCCTGGAGGAGGCAATCTTCGCGGCCATCGGCATCACCGATGACGTGGAGGCCCAGGCCGAGATCGCGTCGTCCCTGATGGGGCTGCCCTATGACGAGGTGCTGGCCGAGGTGAAGAAGACCGCGCGCGTCAGCGCCCGCACCGGTACGGCAACCCGCGTGATCGCCGGCGAACAGGGCGCGCAGCGCTCCATCGTGGTCGAGCGCCGCGTGGTCCGCCGCTTTGCGACCGACAAGCGCACCGGCACCTGAAAAACAACATCCGTTTGCTCAAAGAAAAAGGGCAATCCGCTGAGCGGATTGCCCTTTTCGCGTTTGATCCGGGATATCGGCTCAGGCCGCCCGGCCCCAGCCGGAGATCTGCATCACCATCCGCCAATAGGCCCGGTTCATATCGACGATCACGCGCGCAGCCTCGACCGGCGTGACCACCGCAGCAGCCGGAACCGGCTCGGCCTGGTGTTGCTCGGTCAAGTCGATGCTGCCCGTGGACTCACCATGACGGAAGGTCAGCTGCGCACCGAACTTGGTGGCGAGCGCACGCATCGCATCGTTCTGCGCGCCGGTGGTGATGCGCAGGCTGGTGTAGCCCTTGGCATGCGCCTCGGCGATCAGCTTGCGAAACAGCGTGCTGCCGACGCCCTTGCGCCGCACCGACCGCTCCACGCTGAAGGCGATCTCGGGCTGCGCGTCCGGTGACTGCTCCGGCGGATGCAGCTCGGCCGCGCCGCGGACCACGCCATCCTCGAAATAGGCGATGATGACCGTGCCGTCATTGGCGCAGCGCTCGGCATAGCGGCGGATGAAGCTGTCGTCGATGAAGCCATGAAAGCGATCATGACGACTGGTGCGATCCAGCCGCAGCAGATGATCGCGCAGCAGAGGAAGCTCCTCCTGCTGGCTCAACGTCCGCACGGCGCCCTTGGCGGACGTCGGTCGGATGGAATCATAGTTCATTTCATAACTCCTCTTGGTAGCCCTCGAGGAGGCGTCGAGTCCCTAGCACCCCAATATTGTGCATCGCACCATATAATTCAAGCACCAGGATTCATTTAAGTAAACAATGATGTGATTGATAAATCACATTATCGCCTCATCATAATACCAGCTGCGTTTGGGTCACCACCGCGACCAGCTTGCCATCCTCGGTCTCCAGCCTGGTCTGCCAGACCTGGGTGCGCCGGCCCCGGTGAACCGGTGTTGCCGTGGCGACCACGGTCATCCCCTCCTTGGCGCCGCCGATGAAGTTGGTCTTGCTCTCCAGCGTCGTGGTGCCCTTTGCGTCTTCAGGCAGGTTGATCACGGTGGCGGCGGCGCCGACCGAGTCCGCCAAGGCCATCACCGCCCCGCCGTGGATGGTGTGATGGAGGGTGCAGAGATCCGGCCGCACCAGCATCTTCGCGACGACCCGATCCTGGCTGGCCTCGGTGAAGGTGACGCCCTTCAGTTCCGCGAACGGCATCTTCATCGACTGGATTTTTTCGAGCGGCGTCATGGGCACTCCCTGGCTTGTTCTTGCGGCGTCGGTCCGCGGGCAGAACCGCGCCTTCGGCCTTCTTCGAGGTTGGTGCCGGCATGATGGATTGCCTGACCGGGCCCGGCAATGACCTCCGAGGTAATGGTGCGGATGACGTCATGGCATCAGTGACAATCCCGCGTGAGTCTGCATACCGTCCACGATGCGCGACTTCCCTCCCCGCCGGATCGTCTGCCTGACCGAGGAGACGGTCGAAACGCTCTATTTGCTCGGCGAGCAGGACCGTATCGTCGGCGTCTCCGGCTATGCGGTGCGGCCGCCGCAGGTCCGCCGCGAGAAGCCGCGCGTTTCCGCCTTCATCTCCGCCGACATTCCAAAGATCCTGGCGCTCGACCCCGACCTCGTGCTCGCCTTCTCCGATTTGCAAGCCGAGATCGTGGCTGATCTCGTGCGTGCCGGCGTCGCCGTGCATGTGTTCAACCAGCGCGACGTCGCGGGCATCCTCGCAATGATCCGCACCCTGGGCGCGATGGTCGGTGCCGCCGAGCGCGCCGGGCAGCTCGCGCAAAGCCTCGCACAACGGCTGGACGCGATCGCGGCGGTGCCGCGTCCCGCGCCGCGGCCAAAAGTCTATTTCGAGGAATGGGACGATCCCCTGATCAGCGGCATCGGCTGGGTGTCCGAACTGATCGAGATCGCCGGCGGCGAGGACGCGCTGCCGCATCTGCGCGCGCAAAAGGCCGCCAAGGATCGCATCATCTCGCCTGAAACGGTGCGCGAGGCGATGCCCGACGTGATCCTGGCATCCTGGTGCGGCAAAAAGGTCGTGCCCGACCGCATCCGCAAACGCGACGGCTGGAGCGACATTCCCGCCGTGCGCAACGACCGCATCGTCGAGATCAAGTCGCCCATCATCCTGCAGCCCGGCCCCGCCGCGCTGACGGAGGGGCTCGATGCGATCGTCAGGGCGTTGTGGGCGGAGAGCTGAACCTTCCGACGTCGTCCCGGCCGAGCGCGCGATTGCGCACGGAGCCGGGACCCATAACCACCAACCTTGATTGATGTGCAGCGCTGCAATGACGAGTCCCGATCACAACATTCGCCGCGGAGTATGGGTCCCGGCTTTCGCCGGGACGACACTGAATTTGTTGACGGGCGGAGAGCGCGGCTACGCCTTCTCCACCCCGCACCATTCCGCGATGAACAGCGCGGTGGCCTTGGTCGACTTCCGCAGCGAGTCCAGGTCGACATATTCGTTGAAGCCGTGCATCGCCGCGCCATTGGCGCCGAAGCAGAGGCTCGGGATGTCATAGTTCAGGCCGTAGAAGCGCGTGTCGGTCAGCGCGGTGAACGCGCGGTCTTCCACCGCGCCGCCATAGACTGCCTGATGTGCCCTCGCGAAGGCGGCTTCCGGCGCTTCGGAATTCACCAGCTCATAGCCTTCCGACAGGAAGCCCGACCACTCGACCTGCGGCGGATTGTTGGAGAGGAACCGGTGGTCGCGCGCCGCCGCCGACACGCAGGCCAAAATCTCCTTCTGGCATTCGGCGATCGACCAGCCCGGCAGCACCGCGATCCGGCAATCGACGTCGCACCAGGCCGGCACGCTCGAGGCCCAGTCGCCGCCCTTGATGATGCCGGGATTGAAATTGATCGGATGATTGACGTCCTTGAAGTGGCGGTCGGCCTTGGCGCGCTCGTTCCAGGCGATCTCGAGCTTCTCCAGCGCATGCACCAGATGATACGCCGCCATGATCGCGTTCGAGCCGGCACCGGCCTCGAACACATGCACCGGGAAGCCGCGCACCTTCAGGCGGAACCAGATCACGCCGACCTGCGAACGGATCATCTTGCCGTTGGTCGGCTCGGGGATGAAGCAGGCATCGGCGCGATAGCCGCGCTGCAAGGTCGAGAGCGCGCCGACGCCGGTGCTCTCCTCCTCGATCACGGACTGGAAGTGGATCCGCGCCGTCGGCTTCAGGCCGGCCTTCCTGATCGCATCCAGCGCATAGAGTGCGCCGATCGTGCCGGACTTCATGTCGCAGGCGCCGCGGCCGTACATCTTGCCGTCCTTGATCACGGGCGAAAACGGCGGCGTCTCCCACATCTCGAGCGGGCCGGTCGGCACCACGTCGCAATGGCCCTGCAGGATCAGCGATTTACCGGCATTGGTCGCCGGGCGATAAGTGCCGACCACCGTGCGCGCCTTCGAGAAATCATGCTCGATCGGGCCGAAGCCGCGCAAATCCCTGAGCTCGTCGAGATTGATGTGCCAGTCGTCGACCTCATAGCCGCGCTCGCGCAAGAGATCGCCGATCATGTCCTGGCACGGCCCCTCGGCGCCGCGGGTCGAGGGGATCGCGACAAAGGCCTGCGTCGTCGCAAGCTGCGCATCGAATCCCTCGTCAACAGCAGCAAGGATTCGTTGTTGCGTCTCGGCAGTCATGCGGCAGCTCCATCGGGGAAATCAGACAGGCGGGAGCCGCACCGTAACCCGATTTCACTCCGCCTTGTATTGCGCAAAATAGGCATCCCGCAATGCATCTTCGAGCAGACGGCCTTCCGAATAGCCATCGAGTGTCGCAGGTCGCGTGACGCCGTCGAGCAGCCGCGAACACGGCTCCGGCGCGCCGAGCACCGTGCGCACCGGGATACGCTCGGCATAGATCGGCAACTCGTAATCCTCGTCGTCGTCGGCAACGCCCTTGGCGCGAACCTTGGCCGAGGCTTCCTCGATCTCCATCGCGATGAACGAGGTCGCCTTGATCTCCTGCTTGCTGCTGGCGCGCAGGCTTGCGGTGCGCTCCGGAAAGAAGCGGTCGACCATCGCAACGATGGCGCGCTCCTTCTCTTGCGGGTCGGTGACGAGATAGGCTGACCCGAACGCCATCACCGCGCGATAGTCGGCCGAATGATTGAAGCCGCAGCGCGCCAGCACCAGGCTGTCGAGATGGGCGACCGTCAGGCACACCCTCTGCCCTTCCGTCTGGTTCTCCAGCATCCGGCTGGCGCTCGAGCCGTGCCAGTAGAGTTTTGTGCCCTCGCGCCAGAAAAAGGTCGGCGTGCAATAGGGCTGGCCGTCGATCACGTAGGAGACGTGGCACAGCATCGAGGCGTCCAGGATCTTGTGCACGGTTGCGTGGTCGTAGAAGCCGCGATCATGGCGGCGCTTCACCCGGTTGCGGGACGACATGGGGTAGGACGGAGTGGATGCGCCTTCGGTCACGGCGGTGCCTTTCGAAATTGGAATATGTCGAGAGTTGTAGCGACCCATTTGGTCTGCGATAGTGCCAATTCCATGCGAAAAATTCCGACCAATTCCCGCAAGCCTTCGCCTGGCAAGGCCGAGCTGCCGCTCGACCTCGCCGGTCCCCACGTCGCGCAGGGCGCGGCCTCGCAGCAGCGGCTCTATCAGGCGCTGTGCCACGCCATCGTCGGCGGCCTGGTCAAGCCGGGCGAGCCGCTGCCGCCCTCGCGCACGCTGGCAAAACAGACCGGCTTCCGACGCAACGCCGTCACCACGGCCTATGAGCGGCTGATCGCCGACGGATTTGCGGTGGCAACCACGGGCTCCGGCACCTTCGTCGCCGCGCGCATCCCGGCGCAGGCCACCGCACCGCGACGCGCGAAGATCGAGATCGAGCCGCCGCAGCACAACGCGCTGTCGCTCGGCTGCACCCATATCGACGAACGCGCGCTGCAGCGTTTCCGCGCCTTTGCCGGCCGCAGACTGCGCACCTTCGGCTCCGAGCATCTGCACTATGGCGATCCCCGCGGTAGCAGCGAATTGCGCGCCGCCATATCAGATCATCTGCTGTCGGCGCGCGGACTGCGCTGCGATCCCGACCAGATCATGCTGGCGTCGGGCACGCTGCATGCGCTGCGCATCGTGCTCGGCGCGATCCTCAAGCCCAGCGATCAGGTCTGGTGCGAGGATCCCGGCTATCCGGCGGCGCGGCGCGCGATCGAGCATTGCGGCTATCGTCCGGTGTCGGTGCCCGTGGATGCCTCAGGCATGCGCGTCGACAAGGGCCGCGCATCGGCGCCGCAGGCACGCGCCGCCTATGTCACGCCGTCGCACCAGTTTCCGCTCGGCGTGCAGATGTCGATGCCGCGCCGGCTCGAGCTGCTCGACTGGGCTCGCGATGCCGGCGCCTTCGTGTTCGAGGATGATTACGACAGCGAGTTCCGCTATGACGGCGCGCCACTGTTGTCGCTCGCCGGCATCGATCATCTGCGCCGCGTGATCTACATGGGCACGTTTGCCAAGACGCTGTTTCCGGGCTTGCGGATCGGTTACTGCGCCCTGCCCGAAGCCTTGATCGGCCCGGTGACGGCGGCGCGCGCCGCGCTCGACCGCTTTCCCGCCACGTTGATGGAAGGCGCGGTTGCCGACATGCTGAACTCCGGCGCCTTCGCCGCCAATTTGCGCAAGTCGCGCAAACTCTATCGCGAGGCGCGCGACGTGCTGGCATCGACGCTCGAGAGCGCATCCGAGGGCGCGCTCACGGTTCCCGTGCCCTCGCAGGGCCTGCATCTCGTGGCCAGGCTCGATCCCGCGACCGATCCACTCATTGCCGCGGAGGCAAAAGCCGCCGCCGGCGTCGGCGGCTGGCTGCTCGCCGAGACCTATCATCGCGCGCGTCCATTGCCCGGCTTCGTGCTGGGATTTTCCGGTCATCCGGTTCCGCAACTCATCGCGTCGGCGGAACAATTGGCGAAGGCAACGCTGATTGCGCTGCGCGCGACGCGCAAAGGACCAGTCAAGGGATCGATCAAGTCATCCGCCAAACCGCGGCGCGCTATGAGAATCGCAGCGACCTGACTAAGGTCGCGCGCGTTCAGTCAGTGCCAGCGTACGGAGATACCGGATGCCTGCCAATCGCAACGTCCTGTATCTCGTGATCGGCGGGTTGGTCCTGATCGTGGGCATGCTCGGCTACAATCTCTATCAGGCGAAGAAGCAGCCCGAAGGCCTGCAGATCAATGTCGGCCCCGACGGGGTCAAGATCCAGAACAAGTGAGGGAGGCCGCGATGCCGCGCATCGGATTCGTCGCGCTGATCGGCGCCGTCGCATGTGTCGCCCTGAGCGCCCCCGCCTCCGCGCAGCAGGCCTTGATGCGCGAGGGCGACATCGTCGACCTCCGGGTCGGTCAGCGCGTCCTGGTCGATGACGGCTCGTGCCCGGCCGGGCAGATCAAGCAGGTGATCGGCGCCAAGCTGAGCCAGAACGGCGTGGTGCGGACCCGCAGCTGCGTGCCGCGCCTCGCCAAAAAATAAACGCCCCGCTTCCGCGAGGCGCCTGCTTCTTCATTATTTGGCAACGCGCCGCTCAGTTCGAGATCGGCTCGAACATGCATTGCAGCGTCGGCTTGGCGATCTTGGTGAAGGTCGGGCCGATCTCGGCCTGCTTCGACGGCGGCACCCAATCGGTCTCGATGGTCGGCACGCCGGTCTCGCTGATCCCGCGCAGCAATGCCTGACGGAGGTCGGGATCATCCACCGTTGCTGCGGCGTGGTCGTGCAGGCAGCCGCAGACGGCTTCGGGATGCGCCCAGCGGCCAAGCATGTGCGGCGCGCACTGGCGAACGAATTCGTCGCGCGGCTCAGTTACCCGGTACAGCGACCGGATCTGCATCGATTCGAGTGGAAGCTGGGATTGGGCCTGCGCGGAACCCGCCAGGACGAGCAATGCGAACATCGAGGCGGAACAGATACGGAGCAAAATGAGTGGCCTTTATCGGCTGTTCTGTTTTTCGCGTCGCGTTCAGTTGGCCTGCGCCATCACCATCGGGGCCACAGTGACCACCGACGAGCCGTTATAGGAGAAGGTGCCGATGCCGGGCAAACCGCTGTCCGGGGAACCAGCCATCGACGAACCGGCCATCACGAAGACGAAGGCGAGGATCAGGCTGATGGTCCGCATGTGACAGTCTCCGTTATTCCGGCCGGCGTCCGCGCCGTTGTGTTGACGGTTTGATAACGAACTGCCGTTTCCGGAGTTCTGCGGAACAAGTCGAAAATGGTTTCATCAACCGGAGAATTGTTTCGTCGGCTGGCGATCGACGAAACATTGGCCGGAAAACATCAATATTTTCAGTGATGGAGCGGCGGCGGAGCGCGTGTTCAAGATTTCGCGCGTCGAGGCCTGCCGTGGTGCCCGCCTTGGCGCCCGTCCTTAGCACCTGTTTTGGCCGCAGCCGGGGCGATGGCCGATTCTGCGTGCAAATTGAGCGGGCTACCGCGCTTTCTTAACTTTCCTCTGCTGAGACAGGAAGCAGCACAGCAGGTCGGCGGTGAACCGGGCGACGGTCCAGCCGACTCATATCGGCACCGTGCAACCATCTCCGCGGTGGCACGTTGTGGTGATTCCCTATCCAACGAAGGATGTCAGTCGTGGGCAATGGCAACATGGGCGTTGGCAATGAATCCGCGGCCACCAAATCCGGCCCGCAGAAGCAGATGACGGCCGCAATGTCGCAACAGGGCACCCATGTGATGGGCGACAATGAGTGCGCGCAGCAAAAGCTGGTCCGCCTCGTCGGCTGCCGCGACTCGAAGGTCAAGCCGGGCCTCAGCCTCGGCGCGAAGCAGTTCGGGCAAACCAACCGCTAGTTTACCCACCGCTTCAGCCGAACAGGCCAAGCCCATGCCGGGGCTATTGAATGAAGGCTGCCGAACAAAGCCTATTGAATAAACTCGCCGCACTTCTGGATGGCGGCGTCGGTCGGGCCCCACGGCATGATCGGCACCGACGAGGTCGAGTTCTTCGGCGAGCCCTCGATCAACCTGTCCGAATAGACCATGTAGACCAGCACGTTGCGCTTGGCGTCGCAGCCGCGCACGATCTGCATCTTCTTGAAGAACAGCGACCGGCGCTTGCTGAACATGTCGTCGCCCTGGCCGAGTTTGTTCTTGAAGCGGATCGGCCCGATCTGCCGGCAGGCCAGCGAGATATCGGAGACTTCCTCGGCAAGTCCAAGCCAGCCCTTGAAGCCGCCCTTCTCCGGCACCGTGAAGTGACAGGCAACACCTTCGACCTCGGGGTCGTCGACGCCATAGGTCGCGAGCTTGTCGTTGGGGCTCATCAATTTGAACACCGTGGAGCGGCGAAAGATCAGGTCCGGCTCATCCGCCGCGACCGCCGGACGGGCCAGCCCCAAACCCAGCACCATCAGCAGCATTGCGCACCCCGATCGAGACAACAGTCGCACGTCACACAAGCTCACACTTCTCGATGTCATTGAGGTCTCCGCGGGGCGGGTCCCGCCTATGTAGTGCGCAAACGCCGCACAGGAAGGCGCTGACGGCTCGGTGATCAGGCTGGGCGTTTAACCTCTTGTGAGGCTTTTTTGCTACGCTTTTGGCGAAAAATACGCGCCTCACGGAAGGGTTAATCGCATACGCTGGTGAACGCGTTCCACGTCTGCGACAACCAAGGAATAGTTTGGACTGGGATTCGGAATATGCACGGAACGGGACGGCGGATTTCGATTTTTGATTCTGCCAATAGGCGGTTCTGGCAGTTTGCAGTTTTGACTGCAGCCGGCACCGTCGCCGCCTCCTCACAGGCCGATGCTGCGCTGTTCTACTGGAACAGTGATTCCGGCTATTACGGTGATTACCAGCCGATGCCGCGGCCGGCCCGGCCGAAGCCGAAGCGCAATCTGACCAAGAAAAATCCGGCGCTCGAGAAGGAGGCCGGCGCCAAGCCGCAGGGTCCCCTGATCATCTCGGTCTCGATCGACCAGCAGCGCGTCAGCGTCTACGACGCCAACGGCCTCTATGCCGAGAGCCCGGTGTCGACGGGCATGAAGGGGCACTCGACCCCGATGGGTGTCTTCAGCGTCATCCAGAAGCAGAAGTATCACCAGTCCAACATCTATAGCGGCGCACCGATGCCGTACATGCAGCGCATCACCTGGTCGGGCATCGCCATGCACGCCGGTGTGCTGCCCGGCTATCCGGCCTCGCATGGCTGCATCCGCATGCCGATGTCGTTTGCGGTCAAGATGTACGGCTGGACGCGAATGGGCGCCCGCGTGTTCGTCACGCCGGGCACGATCACGCCGGAGAACTTCTCGCATCCATTGCTGGTGACGCAGAAGGTTGCACCGCAGCAGCCGGTTGCCGACGAGATCCTGAAGATGGATGCGCCGCTCGGCGTCAAGACCGACAAGGGCGCCGACAAGCAGTCCGGTCTCGATTTGCGCACCAGCGTCGGCCACGCCGCCCCGCCAGCTTCGCTGCGCGACAACACCCACACAGCCGACGCCAGCGGTGCGATGCCGGCGGCGAGCGCGTCGGTGACGATGTCCGACGCCTCCTCCTCGGCGACACGGGACGCGATCGCCGACAAGCTTGCAGCCGACAAGCCCGAGACGGTCCAAGCTGAGACCGCGACCGACCAGCCGCCCGAGACCAATTCCGCTACCGACGACAAGACGGTCGGCGAAACCACCGGCAGCACCGACACGCCGAAGACCGAGGTCTCCGCGAAAGCCCCGGTGAAGGCCGAAGGCAAAGCTGACGAGCCGAAAACGGACGCCGCCAAGCCCGGCATTGCCGAGGCATCCAAGACCGATGCGAAGGCCGAGGCGCCTAAGGCTGATGCCGGCAGGGACGCGAGCAAGGACGCGGCGAGCAAGGACGCTGCCAAGGCGGCGGATGCGGCCAAGACCGCTGACAAGCCCGCCGAGCCGGCAACCGCGGCCGACGCGCCCGATGCCAAGAAGGACGCTGCCAAGGATACGGCACGGCTGCCGGGCGTCGCCAGGATCGACGTGTCGAAGCGCGCCGGCCAGATCGCGGTGTTCATCAGCCGCAAGGATTCCAAGCTCTATGTGCGGCAGAACTTTGCGCCGCTGTTCGACGTGCCCGTGACGATCGCCGCGAGCGACCGGCCGCTCGGCACGCATGTCTTCACCGCGGAAGCCGACAAGACCGATACCAACCTGCTGCGCTGGTCGGTGGTCACGCTGCCGACCCGCAATGCCGCCCGTGTCGACGCCGAGGAGCATGTCTCGCATCGCCGCAAGGTGGCGGCCGCACCGCCGGTCGAGGCCAAGCCGCAGCCAGCGACGAATACCCCCGCCGAGGCACTCGACCGCATCTCGATTCCATCGGACGTGATGGCGCGGATCAGCGAAGCGCTCGGCACCGGCGGCTCGATCATCGTCTCCGACCTCGGCGTCAACCAGGGCGAGACCGGCGAAGGCACCGACTTCATCCTGCCGCTGCGCTAAGCTTTCGGGCTGTACCTCTCCAACCCTCTTCCCGAGAGCGAAAATCACTTTCCGTCGTGGCCGGGCGTAGCCGTCCGAAGGACGGCGTCGCTTCCGCTCGCCTATGTCCCGGCCATCCACGTCTTTCTCGCCCGTTGGAGCGAAGACGTGGATGCCCGGCACAAGGCCGGGCATGACGGCTAAGATGTTCCCTTCCGTAACGCCTTGTTGAAGGCTTGGGCCTGCGCTCTGGATTATCATGTCAGGCACATCCGATCCGGGGACATCATCATGATCAACCGCCGAACACTGATCGTGACGGCCTTGGCCGCGGCCGCAGGATCCCGTGCGCTGCACGCGGAGCAGCCCGCAATGAGCCAGATCACGGCCTACGCCTTCTCCTTCCCCGCACTCTCGGGCGGCGATATCAGCCTTGCCGACTATGCCGGCCATCCCCTGATGATCGTGAACACGGCCTCGCTCTGTGGCTTCACGCCGCAATATGCAGGCCTGCAGCAATTGTGGACCGAATTCCGCGAGCGCGGCTTCGTCATCATCGGCGTGCCCTCGAATGATTTCGGCGGCCAGGAGCCCGGCGGCCCAACCGAGATCGCCGAGACCGCGCAGCATCAATACGGCGTCACCTTCCCGATCGCAGCGAAGGCGGTGGTCCGGGGCGCGAGCGCGCATCCGTTCTACCGCTGGGCGGCCGAGGCGCGGCCGAAGGACGTGCCGCGCTGGAATTTCCACAAATACCTGATCGGCCGCGACGGCTACATCGCCGACGTCTTCCCTGAGTCGGTCACGCCCGACGACACCCGCATCAAGACCGCAATCGCACGGACATTGGCGGCCGCCTGAGAAGCCAAGATAATCTCAAGATAATCCCCGGAATTAACTGATCCGACGAGGATTTTGGGCACGCGCCCGCCCACCTTCATTGCCTTGGCGTCGCGACTGCGACTAGGGTACGATCGGTTGGGGGTGAAGCGGTCCGGGTGCGGCAACGCCGGCACGGAAGCGCGATCAGCAGGGAACACGCCATGCGCATTGCGGCAGGTCTGATTTTCGCAGGGACCGTATCGTTGCTCGCGTCGAGCGCAGCTTGGTCGCAGACGCCGCCCGCCAAGGGCGCTGCGGCAGCGCCGGCGGCAGCACCAGCGGCCGCAGCGCCAGCGCCCGCCGCCGCGACACCTGCGCCCGCCACCGCAAACGCCGCACCAGTGCCGCCGAAGCAACCGCCGCAGCCGGCGCGCGCTGCCTGCAACAATCCGAACGCGCTCGGCGTCGGCCGCACCGTCGAGATCGACACCACCGGCGGGCCCGGCTTCGGCTTCGAGCATTTCAAGCAGCTCGACTTCCTGCGCGACCATGAAGTGGTGCTGACCTTCGACGACGGTCCGTGGCCGGCCAACACGCCCGCGGTGTTGAAGGCGCTCGCGGATGAATGCACCACGGGCATCTTCTTCCCGATCGGCAAGCACGCCACCTATCACCCTGAAATCCTGCGTCAGGTGTATGCCGCCGGCCACACGGTCGGCGCGCACACCTGGTCGCACGCCAATCTGAACAACAAGAAGCTGACCGAGGATCAGAAGAAGGACGAGATCGAGCGCGGCTATGCCGCGGTCAAATGGGCGCTCGAGGTTTCACCCTCGCCGTTCTTCCGCTTCCCGGCGCTGCAGCACCCGCCGGAGATGGTGACCTATCTCGGCAACCGCAACATCGCGATCTTCTCCTGCGACCTCGACTCCTTCGACTTCAAATCGAGCAAGCCGCAGCAGGTGATCGACACGGTGATGAAGAAGCTGAACAAGCTCGGCAAGGGCATCATCCTGATGCACGACTTCCAGAAGCACACCGCGGAGGCGCTGCCCGCGCTGCTGCAGCAGCTCAAGGCCGGCGGTTACAAGGTGGTCGCGATGCGCGCCAAATTCCCCGTGACGGTGCTGCCGCAATACGAGCAGGAGCTCGCCAAGGACGTCAAGCTGCCGACCGTGAGCTCGCGGCCGGTGAACAGCGTCGTCACCACGGTCGATCAGCAATAGCGCGCGCGACAGTTCTAGAGCGTTTTCGAGCGAAGTGGGTACCGGTTCGCGTGAAGAAAACGCGTCACAACAACAATCCAGAGCCCCGTTCCGATTCGATCGGAACGGAAATGGCTCTGGTGTCCGGGTTGCGTATCGAAGGGTTCGTCATCGTCTCCGCCGATGGCCGGCTGGCGAATGCTCACAATGTGATGCCCGACGATCTCAAGATCGAGGGCGACAAGCGGTTCTTCACCGCTGCCCTCGACCGCGCCGACCTCGTCGTGCATGGCCGTCACTCCCAGGAAGAGCAGCCGAACGCGCCGAAGCGGCGCCGCCTGATCCTGACCGGCAAGGTCGCGGCCACCGCGCCCGATCCGGACAATCCGAAGGCGCTGTTGTGGAATCCGGCCGGCTGTCCGTTCGAGACCGCGAGCCGCGAGGCCGGCGTGACATCGGGCATGGTTGCCATCATCGGCGGCCCCGGCGTGTTCGGCATGTTCATGGACCGCTACGACACGTTCTGGCTGTCGGTCGCGCCAAGGGTGCGCATCCCCGACGGCGAGCCGTGCTTTCCGGGCGTCCCTGCCCGCACCCCGCAGCAGGTGCTTGCTGTGCACGGCCTTCACGCCGGCGCGCCGCAACTGATCGATGCCGCGCAGGATGTCAGCGTGACGCCGTGGCGGCGGGTGGGTTGATTGTTGCTGGTTAGATCGTAGGGCGGGTTAGCGTCAGCGTAACCCGCCGTCTTTCGTACCCGATGCTCAGATCGGCGGGTTACGCCTTCCGCCTTTGCTCGTTGAGCTACGGCGGACGTGGTCGGCTAACCCGCCCTACGCTACCGTCCTGTTTACACGTCCCCATACGCCGGCTCATCGCGGCGCGGGCCGCGGCCGTAGCCGGCGATGATGAACAATGCGCCGATCAGCGACAGGTTCTTCAGCGCCTCCATCAGGGTCTTGCCGTTGTCAGGCGCCGCCTGATTCCAGAAATCGTGGAAGTAGAAGGTCGTAAAGCAGACGAAGATGATCAAAAGGATCGCGAAGAACCGCGCCAGCACGTTCACAGCGATCATCAGGCCGGCGATGATCTCGAAGGCGCCGATCGTGATCGCCAGGAGCTGCATGAACGGCATGCCGGCGAAGGTTTCGATCTGCTGCGTATAGGGCGCGATCACGGCGGGAATGGTCACCTTGGCCATGAACAAATCCGCCGTCGCCTGGATGCCGAACAGCTTGGTCGCCCCCGAATACAGGAACAGCACGGCGAACAGAACGCGCCCGAAGGTGATCAACGCTGGCATGGGTCGGCCTCACTGGATGGCAGAATCGGACGAAGCAGGCGGAGCGATTATGGTCGCTCCACCTGCTTCGATCAAATCGAATCGGTCTCAGCCAAAGAGCGTCGGCTGCGCGCGGCCGGCGCGCTCCTGGGCTTCGACGGCGGCAACCGCCGTCATGTTGAGAATGCCGCGCGCCGTCACACCGGGGGTGAGGATGTGCGCCGGGCGCGCCGGACCGATCAGGATCGGCCCCACCGGCAGCGCGTTGGCGAGCGATTTGATCATCTGGTAGGCGATGTTGGCGGCGTCGAGGTTCGGCATGATCAGGATGTTGGCCTCGCCTTCCAGCCGCGATTGCGGCAGCACGAGCTTGCGCGCCACCGCCGACAGCGCGGTGTCGCCCTGCATTTCGCCGTCGGCCTCGATCTCCGGATGCTTGTCCTTCAGGAGCTGGGTGGCCCGCCGCATCTTGCGCGAGGAGTCCGTATCATAGCTGCCGAAGTCGGAATGTGACACGAAGGCGACCCTCGGCTTGAAGGCGAAGCGCTGGACATGGATCGCCGCGAGCGACGCCACTTCGGCGAGCTCCTCCGCACTCGGGTTCGGCCGCACCTGGGTGTCGGCGAGGAAATGCGCGCCGGTGGAGGTGATCATCAGCGCCAGCGCGGCATAGTCGCTGACCCCCGGCAGGAAGCCGATGATCTCGCGGACATGGCGCAGATGGCTCATGTAGCGGCCCTCGACACCGCACAGCATCGCATCGGCCTCGCCGCGCGACACCGCGAGCGCGGCGATGACCGTGTTGTTGGTGCGAACCACGGTCCGCGCGCCCTCGGGCGTCACCCCGCGCCGGCCGGCGACGTCGATATAGGACTGCACGTAGGAACGGTAGCGCGGATCGTCCTCGGGATTGACCAGGTCGAAATCGCGGCCGGCCTTGATCGACAGGCCGAAGCGCTTGATCCTCGTCTCGACCACCGATGGACGGCCGACCAGGATCGGCCGCGCCAGCTTCTCCTCGAGCACCACCTGGGTCGCGCGCAGCACGCGCTCATCCTCGCCTTCGGCGTAGATCACGCGCACCGGCTGGGTCTTCGCCTTGGCAAACACGGGCTTCATGGTGAGGCCGGAGCGGAACGAGAAGCGCTCGAGATTGGCCGCGTATTCGTCGAAATTGGTGATCGGCCGTGTCGCGACGCCGGACTCGATCGCGGCCTTGGCCACGGCCGGCGCAATGCGCAGGATCAGGCGCGGGTCGAACGGGCTCGGGATCAGCGAGCCCGGGCCGAACCCCTGCGTCTCGCCGGTCTCGAAGCCATGGGCCACCGCATCCGACGGCGGATCGCGCGCGAGCTGCGCGATCGCGTCGACCGCGGCGTGCTTCATCGCCTCGTTGATCGCGGTGGCGCCGACGTCGAGCGCGCCGCGGAAGATGAAGGGGAAGCAGAGCACGTTGTTGACCTGGTTCGGATAGTCCGACCGTCCCGTGCAGATCATCGCATCGGGTCGCGCCGCCCGCGCCTCTTCCGGCATGATCTCGGGCACCGGATTGGCGAGCGCCATCACCAGCGGCCCATCCCCCATCTGTTTGACCATCTCCGGCTTCAGCACGCCCGGCGCCGACAGCCCGATGAAGATGTCCGCGCCCGGAATCACGTCCGCCAGCACGCGCGCGTCGGTCTTCTGGACATAGACCGCCTTCCAGCGATCCATCGTGGTGTTGCGGCCTTCATAGACCACGCCGTCGATGTCGCAGACCCAGATGTTCTTGCGCTGCGCGCCCATCGAGACCAGCAGGTTGAGCGTCGCGATCGCCGCCGCGCCGGCACCCGAGCAGACGATCTTGACGTCGGGCAGCTTCTTGCCGTTCAGCAGCAGTGCGTTGACGATCGCGGCTGCGACGATGATGGCGGTGCCATGCTGGTCGTCGTGGAACACCGGGATATTCATGCGCTCCTTGAGCTGCGCCTCGATCTCGAAGCACTCCGGTCCGCGGATGTCTTCGAGATTGATGCCGCCGAAAGTCGGCTCCAGCGCGGCGACGGTCTCGACCACGCGCTCGATCGTGTCGGCCTTGATCTCGATATCGAACACGTCGATGCCGGCGAATTTCTTGAACAGCACCGCCTTGCCTTCCATGACGGGCTTGGAGGCAAGCGGACCGATATTGCCGAGACCGAGCACGGCCGTGCCGTTCGAGACCACGGCCACCAGATTGGCGCGGGCGGTCAGGGTCGCCGCCTCGGCGGGGTTCTTGGCGATCTCGGTGCAGGCGGCGGCGACGCCCGGCGAATAGGCCAGCGCCAGGTCGCGCTGGTTGGCAAGCGGCTTGATCGCCTGGATCTCGAGCTTGCCCGGCCGCGGCAGCCGGTGATAGGCGAGCGCCGCGTTATGGAGTTCTTCAGACGATGACGACATGCGTGCTCCCCGCGTTTCCGGCCCAAATTTCTTGTTTCTGTGCTAATCCAGGCGAAAGTCAGTTGTCCGGCAAACCGAGCCGGATGTGAAGCATGTCCAGCCGCTTGGATGCAACATCCGATAATATCCCCGTCAACAGGCCCGGGCGGGCCCGTTCAGTGATGCTGCACCTTCTGGCCGCGGATTGGCAATTTTTTTCCCTTGATGATCCGGAGTTGACCGAATGAAGAAAATTCTGCTCGGCCTGATCGCTGTCATTGTCATTGCGGTCGGCGGCTTCTTCGGCTTCGACCTCTATGCCCAGCGCCGGGTCACGCGCGAGGTCGAGGCCGCCTTCGAGCAGGTCCGCGCCACCGGCGCCAAGGCGAGCCACGGCAAGATCGCCTTCGACGTCAAGAGCCGCACCTTGACGATTGCAGACATCGCCACCGAGACGGGAGCGCAGTCCCCGGTCAGCGTCAAGATTGCCAGCCTCACGATGACAGGCCTCGGTCAAACGGAGGCGGCACGGGTCTCCGCCGACAAGCTCGAGTTCAGCGATGTCGAGATTGGCGTGGCGGGGCCGAGCCCGACGATCGCCTCCCTGACCTACAAGGCGCCGCGGATCACGGTGAAGGACTATTCCGCTCCCGCCGGCCTACCCCAGCTTCCGGCCTCGTCGTCCATCGTCGAGTTGTACCGGTTCGCGTTCGCCCAGCTCGCGAACATCAATGCGTCGTCGGTGACCGCGCCCAGCTTGACCGGAGCGCTGACCTTCAGCGCCGCCGCACATGCCGGCGACGGCGCCGGCGGCACATTCGACTATTCGGGCCTTGCCATCGAAAACATGAAGGACGGAAAGATCGCGTCGAGCAAGACCGACAAGGTTGCGTTCAGGATCAATTCGCAGGCGGCAGGCAAGCCGGTCAAGATGACCGGCGACCTCGCCAATATCGCCGCGACCGATATCGACGTCGGTGCGATGGCAGCGATGTTCGATCCGGCCAAGGCCAATGACGACCGGGACTATCGGGTTCAGGGCCACGTTTCGGTCGGTCCCTATGTGATCACCGTGACGCCTGATGCCGTCGCCGCCACGCCTGGCCTGAACATGCGGATCGAGGGCGTCACGGTCGACGACGTCAGGATCAACCCGTCGCGGATGCAACTGCCGGCGCTGCTGGCGATGATCCCGCCGCCGGGCAGCGCGCCGCCGTCTCCGGCCCAGGCGCGCGAATTGCTTGAGAAGGTCGCCGGCCTTTATTCGGGTGCCGGCATCGGAAATGCCGAGATACGTGGGCTCTCGGTTGAGACGCCGCAGGGCCCGCTCAAGCTGTCCTCGGTGCGCTTCAATTTCGAACACGGCAAGATCGGCGAGCTTGCCGTCGAGGGGCTCGATGGACGTGGACCACAGGGTCCCATCAAGGTCGGACGCTTCGCGCTGAAGTCGCTCGACGTCGCCAACTTCATGCGGCTGTCGGCGCAGTTCTCCGCCGAGAAGCCGTCGGCGGAACAGGCGCTGGCGCTGTTTCCGCTGCTCGAGGGCATCGAGCTCAAGGGCGTCGCGACGCCGTACAAATCCACCGGCAAGCCGGTCAACATCGATGTGTTCAGCCTCGACTGGGGTCAGTTCGTCGGATCGATCCCGAGCAGACTGCGCCTGGTGGCGAAGTTGGCCGCACCGGTGGATGCCTCCGACCCGCGGCAGCAGCCGCTGATCGCGGCCGGGATCGACCGGATGGTCGTCGACGCCGATCTCGGCGCTGCCTGGACCGAGGCGTCGCGCTCGTTCGCGCTCGAGCCGGTCAAGTTCGACATGGCGGGGCTTGTGAAGGCGTCAGCGAAGGTCTCGCTCGGCAACGTGCCGCGCGAGGCATTTTCGGCCAACGCTGCCGAGGCCATGGGCGGGGCAGCGCAGATCGAGGCCAGCGCGATCGAGCTCACCGTCCATGACCTCGGCGTCATCGATCTCGCGGTCGCGCAGTACGCGCGCAGCCAGAATGTGGGCCGCGAGGCTGCACGCAGCGCCATCCTCGAAACCATCAAGGCGCAGGGCGATGCGATCGGCGGCAGCAATCCCGACGCCACTGCCCTCATCACCGCCATCAGCCGGTTCATCGAGACGCCGGGGCAGACGCTGGTCGTCAAGCTGACGCCGCGCGCCAAAGCGCCGGCGCTTCAGCTGATGCAACTGCTCAAGATCGATCCGCAATCGGCGCTGGCGCAATTCCGGATCGAGGCCTCGACGGGGTTGTGATCGCCCCACTCCCCGTTCTTTTCCCTCTCCCCGTTCTTACGTGGAGAGGGTTGGGGTGAGGGGCTGCTTCCGCAAAAATGCTAGCGAACGGACTCGCGGCGACTCCCCCTCACCCGGATCGCATCTGCGATGCGATCCGACCTCTCCCCGCAGGCGGGGCGAGGTGAAGACCCGCCGTCAGCCCTTCGCCGGCAGGTTGGTGCGGATGTGCAGCTCCTTGAGCTGCTTTGGCGTCGCTTCCGACGGCGCGCCCATCAGCAGATCCATGGCCTGCTGGTTCATCGGGAACAGCGAGATCTCGCGCAGATTGTTGGTGCCGCAGAGCAGCATCACGATGCGGTCGAGACCGGCCGCCATGCCGCCATGCGGCGGCGCGCCGTACTGGAACGCACGGTACATGCCGCCGAAGCGGTCGATGACCTCCTGCTCGCCATAGCCGGCGATCTCGAACGCCTTCACCATCGCTTCCGGCTTGTGGTTGCGGATGCCGCCGGAGGCGATCTCGTAGCCGTTGCAGGCGATGTCGTACTGGAAAGCCTTGATGGTCAGCGGGTCCTGCGACTTCAGCGCGTCGAGGCCGCCCTGCGGCATCGAGAACGGGTTATGCGAGAAGTCGACCTTCTTGTTCTCCTCGTCATACTCGTACATCGGGAAGTCGACGATCCAGGCGAGTTCGAACCGGTCCTTGTCGATCTGGTTCAGCTCCTCGCCGAGTTTCGTTCGGGCAAGGCCGGCGAATTTCCAGAACTTCTCCGGATCGCCGGCGACGAAGAACGCCGCGTCGCCCTCCTTGAGGCCGAGCTGGTCGCGGATCGCAGCGGTGCGTTCCGGGCCGATGTTGTTGGCAAGCGGACCCGCGCCCTCGCCGCCCTCGCGCCACATGATGTAGCCGAGGCCGGGCTGGCCCTCGCCCTGCGCCCACGAGTTCATGCGGTCGCAGAACGCGCGCGAGCCCCCGCCGGTGCCCGGGATCGCCCAGACCTGGTTCTTCGGGTCCTCGAGCATCCGCGCGAACACCTTGAAGCCGGAGCCGCGGAAGTGCTCGGAGACTTCCTGCATCACGATCTTGTTGCGCAGGTCGGGCTTGTCGGAACCGTATTTGCGCACGGCCTCGGCAAACGGAATCCGCGGCCAGTTCTTCGTCACCGGCTTGCCCTTGGCAAAGTCCTCGAACACGCCGGTGATGACAGGCTCCATCGCCGCGAACACGTCGTCCTGCTCGACGAAGCTCATCTCGACGTCGAGCTGATAGAACTCGCCCGGCAGACGGTCGGCGCGCGGGTCCTCGTCCCGGAAACACGGCGCGATCTGGAAGTAGCGGTCGAAGCCCGACATCATCAACAGCTGCTTGTACTGCTGCGGCGCCTGCGGCAGCGCGTAGAACTTGCCGGGATGGATCCGCGACGGCACCAGGAAGTCGCGCGCGCCCTCCGGCGAGGACGCCGTCAGGATCGGGGTCTGGAATTCGAAGAAGCCCTGCTCCTTCATCCGCTTGCGCATGGAATCGACCACCGCGCCGCGGGTCATGATGTTCTGGTGCAGCTTCTCGCGACGCAGGTCGAGGAAGCGGTACTTCAGCCTGATGTCCTCAGGATATTCCTGCTCGCCGAACACCGGCAGCGGCAGCTCGGCCGCCGGGCCAAGCACCTCGATCTCCTTGATGTAGACCTCGATCATGCCGGTCGGCAGTTCGGGATTGTCGGTGCCGGCGGGACGGTGGCGCACCTTGCCGTCGATCCGCACCACCCACTCCGAGCGGAACTTCTCGACCTCGGCGAACGCCGGCGAGTCCGGATCGGCCACGCATTGGGTGATGCCGTAATGGTCGCGCAAATCGACGAACAGCACGCCGCCATGGTCCCGGACACGATGGACCCAGCCTGACAGCCTGGCCGTCTGGTCGATATCGCTCTCTCGGAGCGCGCCGCATGTGTGTGACCGGTAGCGATGCATATTCGTTCCAAAACTGATGTCGGAGGGTCGAATCGCGACAGGGCCAAAATGCCCTATCCGAAGTTGCGGAGGGTTTACCCGACGGGGCCGGGTGCGGCAACCAATGGAACGGCCGGTTTTCGGGGCAAACGGCAGATTTTCCGCGTCGGAGCCGCCAATCGTTTGCCTATTCGGCCCGCAGGCCTATCTTCCCGACATGACCATCCATTTCCCGTTCCAGAACACCTATTCGGCGCTGCCGGCGAACTTTTTCGCCCGTGTCGCGCCGACCCCGGTGGCCGCCCCCCGGCTGATCAGACTGAACCGGCCGCTCGCGCTCCAGCTCGGGCTGGATCCGGAGCTGCTGTCGACCCCGGAGGGCGCCGAAATCCTCGCCGGCAAGCGCCTGCCTGACGGCGCCGACCCGATCGCGATGGCCTATGCCGGCCACCAGTTCGGCCACTTTGTTCCCCAACTCGGCGACGGCCGCGCCATCCTGCTCGGCGAGGTCATCGACACGGACGGCGTCCGCCGCGACATCCAGCTCAAGGGAAGTGGCCCGACCCCGTTCTCCCGCCGCGGCGACGGCCGCGCCGCGCTCGGCCCGGTGCTGCGCGAATACATCGTCAGCGAGGCGATGTTTGCATTGGGCATTCCGACCACCCGTTCGCTCGCCGCCGTCGTGACCGGTGAGCCCGTGATGCGCGAGACCGCGCTGCCGGGCGCCGTCCTGACCCGCATCGCCTCGAGCCACATCCGCGTCGGCACCTTCCAGTTCTTCGCCGCCCGCGGCGACACCGACGGCGTCCGTGCGCTGGCCGACCACGTCATCATCAGACACTATCCCGAGCTGAAGGACGCCGCCCAGCCCTATCACGCGCTGCTCGCGGGCGTCGTCGCGCGACAGGCCGCGCTGGTCGCGCGCTGGCTGCTGGTCGGCTTCATCCACGGCGTGATGAACACCGACAACACGTCGATCTCGGGCGAGACCATCGACTACGGCCCCTGCGCCTTCCTCGACGCCTACAACCCGGCACAGGTGTTCTCCTCGATCGACGAGATGGGCCGCTACGCCTACGCCAACCAGCCGCGCATCGCTTTGTGGAATCTGACCCGGCTCGCCGAATGCCTGCTGCCGCTGTTCGCCGACGACCAGGAGAAGGCAATTGAACAGGCGCAAGTGATCCTCGGCGACTTCCCGGAAAAATTCACCGCGGCCTATCAGGCCGGGCTGCGTGCCAAGGTCGGCCTGTTCACCGCGCGCGACGGCGACGAGGCGCTGATCCAGGACCTGCTCGACGCGATGGCAAAGAACGGTGCCGACTTCACGCCGACCTTCCGCCATCTCGGCGAGGCGGCAAGCGACGACGCCGCCGACGTCCGCGCGCAGTTCACCGATCCCGCAGCGTTCGACGAATGGGCCCCCCGCTGGCGCGCTCGCCTCGCGCTGGAACAGCAGACGCCGGCCGAACGCAAGGCCGCGATGCGCGCCGTCAACCCGGCCTTCATCCCGCGCAACCATCGCATCGAGGCGGTGATCGCGGCCGCCGTCAACAGCGACGACTACGCGCCGTTCGAAGAACTGCTGACGGTGCTGGCGAAGCCGTATCAGGACCAGCCGCAGTTCGCCGCCTACGCCGATCCGCCGCTCCCCGAACAGCGCGTGACGCAGACGTTCTGCGGGACGTGAGGCGCCCTCACACCGTCACGACGATCTTGCCGAACTGCACGTTCGACTCCAGGTACCGATGCGCCTCGACGATCTCCTCGAACGGAAACGTCCTGGCGATGATCGGTTTCAGCGCGCCGTCGGCAAGCCCATCGAGGGTGAACGCCTTTGCCGCGGCCAGCCGCGCCGGATCGCGGACGATCTCGTGCACGCGGTAGCCGCGCAGGATTAGGCTCTTGCTCAGCACGGTGAACAGCGGAAACGGCGTCGGCTCCGGACTGAGCCCGCCATACTCGATGAGGATGCCGCCGTGCGCCATCGCTGATGTCAGCGGCATGAAGGCGGGGCCACCGACTGCGTCGAGCACCACACGAACACCGTTCGGCCCCGCGATGCCCTCGAGCCGCAACTGCAAATCCTCCTCCGCCGACGCAATGACGTGGGCAGCGCCCGCCTCAAGCAGCGCCTGCTTCTTGATGGAGGTCTGCGTCACCGCGATCGGTATCGCACCAATACGATTGGCGATCTGGATCGCCGCTAGCCCGACGCTGCTCGAGGCCGCCGTGATCACGACGAACTCCGCACGGGCGAGCCGCGCAACATCGATCAAGGCGCCATATGCCGTGAGGTACTGCATCCACACTGCGGCCGCCGTCTCGAACCCCAGCGCCGGCGGATGCTTGACGACCAGTTCGGCCGGGAACGTCGCGAGTTCGCCATAAGCCGGCCAGCGCGCCATCGAGATCGGCGGCACGATGCTGACGGCATCCCCGGGCGCGAAACCGCCGGCGCCCTCGCCGATCGCCTCGACGATGCCGGCAGCTTCGAGGCCGAGGCCGGATGGCAGCGTCGGCGTCTCGATATAGGTCCCCGTACGCATCAAGGCCTCGGCGCGGTTCAGTCCGAGCGCCTTGATCCGGATCTGGATCTCGCCGCGCGCAGGTGGCGCGATCGCCACATCCTCGATCCGCAGCACCTCGGGACCACCATGTTGATGGAAACGAACGACGCGAGCCATTGGCAACACTCCAAAACAGTTGAATTGCAAAACAGTTTGCTTGAATGAAGCTATGCCAAGGCAAATTCAGTAGATAAATCATCCCGCAGACTAAGCAGTCAAAACTGGGGGTTTCGAATGATGGACCGCTTGACCAGCATGGCCGTCTTTCTCAAGGCGGTCGATCTCGGCTCCTTCGCCGCCGCCGCCGAGGCGCTTGAGATGTCCGGTCCGATGGTCGGCAAGCATGTCCGCTTCCTCGAAGCGCGGCTCGGCGTCCGCCTGATCCACCGCACCACGCGACGCCAGAGCCTGACCGAGTTCGGACACGTCTATTACGAGCGCTGCCGCACGGTGCTTGCCGAAGCGGACGCGGCCGATGCGCTCGCTTCCGATCAACTGTCCGAACCACGCGGACGGCTGCGGGTGACGATGCCGGCCCTGCTCGGCCGCATTTGCGTCGTCCCCACGTTGCTCAAGCTGGCGCAGAAATATCCTGCGCTGGAGCTCGATCTCGCGTTCGGCGATCCGGTCGCCGATCTGATGGAGGGCGGCTACGACCTTGCGATCAGGACCGGCGAGCTCAACGAGCAATCCGGCGTAATCGCGCGGCGCATCGCGCGCCAGCGCATGGTGGTGTGCGGCTCGCGCGCGTATTTGAAGGCCCACGGCAAACCCCGCGCGCTCGACGAACTCGACCAGCACCAGGCGATCGTCTATCGCCGCTCCGGGGGCGTTCGCCCGTGGCTGTTCCCGCGCGACGGTCAGCCGCCGCGAGAAGTCTGGCCGGCCGGCCGGCTCAGGCTCGACGATCTCGAAGCGATCGCCGACGCTGCGGCGCGCGGCATGGGGCTGGCGTGGCTGCCCTCCTGGCTGGTGCGCGAACGCCTCGACAGCGGCGCGCTGGTCCGCGTTCTCGGCACCGAAGGAGAACTTCCCTACGACTGCCACGCGCTCTGGCTGCCGACGCCGCGACTGCCGCGCAAAGTCCGGCTTGCCGTGGACGCACTCGCAGCCGCGCTGCCGAAACTCGTGGCGTAGCGCGATCGCCTTGTTCCCGCGGCACCACGTGAGCGTTAACTCACCCTCCACCATGCAAGGAGGCCGGCCGTGGTAACCATAAGGCTTAACAGCGCGTCAACGCTCCCCCAACAAGTCTAACTGTTTCTAATGGGGGAGGACGGCCCGTGGACGCATTTGCATTTGAATTTATGGGATTGGCGATGATTGCGCTGTGCCTCGTCGTGCTGGCGATGCCGGCGTCGCGCCGGCCGTCGAAGAACATGCGCTACGAGTGAGCAGCTGGCGCGGATCGGTGTGTGATAGACCGGCGTCCCGCTCGGGCCGTCCCGTCAATGGAGGAGATCGTTCATGTTGGACCACGTCTCCATCACCGTATCCAACATCCGCGTTGCCGAGCCCTTTTACGACGCCGTGATGGCGGCGCTCGCCGTCACCAAGATGAGCAGCGGTGAGACGTGGATCAGCTACGGCGAGCGCTGTGACGCAGATCATCCGGACCTGACCTATTTGCTGATACGCCCCGGACCTGTCCCCGAAGCAGCATACGGGCGGCATTGGTGCTTCAAGGCGCAACTCAGGGAGCAGGTTGACGCTTTTTGGCGTGCCGGGCTTTCGGCAGGAGGATCGGACGATGGCGCGCCGGGTCTTCGTCCCGAATATCATCCACACTACTACGGAGCGTTTCTACGCGACCCGGACGGCAACCGTATCGAAGCCGTCTGCCATCGGCGTTTCGCGTAAAGCCGCATCGGCCTCCACATTGACTCCACGCCGCGCGCCGGTCGTCCCACCATCCCGACACCTCAGCCCTGCCTGACCGCGGCCGCACAGCCGGCTTCCGCGGTGCTATGGTCGCCGTCGTCCCGCCTTCGCGCCATTGATTCCCTGCCATGACCGAGACCGCCTCCTCGCTGATCCATCCCGGCTGGTTTGCCGCGATCGCCATCCTGCTGTGGGCCACCAGCCTGCTGCCGGAATTTCTTACCGCGCTGTTGTTCTTCGCCGCGGTCGCGGTGTTTCACGCGGCGCCGCCGGACGTGCTGTTCTCCGGCTTCCAGTCGGAAGCATTCTGGCTGGTGCTCGGCGGCTTCGTGATCGGCAGCGCGATCCGCAAGGTCGGGCTCGCCGACCGGATCGCGCGCGCCCTTGCCGGACATCTCACCGGCTCCTGGCTCCGGATGGTCGCCGGCGTCATTGTGCTGACCTATGCGCTGGCCTTCGTGATGCCCTCGAACATGGGCCGCATCGCGCTGTTGATGCCGATCATCCTGGCGCTGGCCGATCGCGCCGGCCTCGCGGAGGGATCGCCGGGCCGTCATGCGCTCGCGCTCGCGGTGGGTTTTGGCACCTATCAGCTCTCGGCCTCGATCCTGCCGGCGAATGTGCCGAACCTGATCATGACCGGCGCCGCCGAGCGGGCCTATGGCGTGCGTTTCGACTACATGTCGTATCTTCTGCTGCACGCGCCCGTGATCGGCATCCTCAAGGGCATCGTGCTGATCGGCTGTCTGGTGTGGCTGTTTCCGGCATCGCCCAAGCCGATCGAGGGCGGCACCGAGACGACACCCATGAGCGCGGCGGAATGGCGGCTCTCGATCATCCTGCTTGCCACGCTCGCATTCTGGATGACGGATAGCCTGCACGGCATCCGCCCGGCATGGGTCGGGCTGGTCTCCGCATGTCTCTGCCTGCTGCCTCGCGTCGGCTTCCTTAACGGCGAGGAATTCGCTGCCGGCGTCAACGTCCGCACCTGCATTTATCTCGGCGGCATCCTCGGGCTTGCCGCCGTCGTCGCCTGGTCCGGGCTCGGCACTGCGATCGGCGATCTCATCATTCCGCATCTGCCGCTCGATCCCGCGCGGCCGGCAGCGGATTTTGCATCGATGATCGGGCTTGCCAGCCTGCTGAACTTCGTCGTCACCGCAAACGGCGTCCCCGCGGTGTTCACGCCGCTGGCCTCCTCGCTTGCCGCGCACACCGGCCTCACGCTGCCGACCGTCCTGATGTCGCAAGTGTTCGCTTATGCGACGCCGCTATTACCGTATCAGGCTGCCCCGATCGTCGTCGCCGCCGGCATGGCGCGGGTGCCGGCCGGCGCGACGGTGAAGATGTGTCTCGTCGTCGGCCTGATCTCGTTCGTCGTGCTCGCGCCGCTCTATCTCGTCTGGTTCAGGTTGCTCGGCTGGATCGGCTGAGCGGCGTCGCAAGAAATATCGCGCTCAGGCGTCACCAAAGGGCGATATCCTTCGCTGATGAGTCCACTGACATGTGATGCAAGTCCGGGAATTGACGACGCTTGAACGACACCGATATGCAGCAATCCAGCACACCGCCCTCAACTGCGCGCGCCGGCCATTCGCCGCTCGAGGTGCTGCTCATTTTCCTCAAGCTCGGCGTCACCTGCTTCGGCGGCCCGATCGCCCATATCGGCTATTTCCGCGACGAGTTCGTCACCCGCAGGCGCTGGCTTGACGAGCAGGCCTATGCGGATCTGGTCGCGCTCTGCCAGTTCCTGCCGGGCCCTGCGAGCAGCCAGGTCGGCTTTTCGCTCGGCCTGATGCGCGCCGGCTACCTCGGCGCGCTGGCGGCCTGGACCGGCTTCACGCTGCCGTCAGCGATTGCGCTGGTGCTGTTTGCCTTCGGCGCCGGCGGATTGAGCGGCCCGGCCGGCGCAGGCCTGGTGCATGGCCTCAAGCTCGTCGCGGTCGCGATCGTGGCGCAAGCCGTCTGGGGCATGGCGCGGTCGCTCTGTCCCGACCGCGAGCGCGCCTCGATTGCGACAGTGGCGGCACTGATGATCCTCGCGAGCGCTTCGTCGATCGCGCAGATCGGCGCCATCATTCTCGGCGCCGTCGCCGGGTTCTGGCTCTGCCGGGCACAACCGGCCGACGGCGTCACCCACATCGCAATGCCGGTGTCGCGCCGCGTTGGCATAGGCGCGCTGATCCTGTTCCTCGCGCTGCTCGCCGGACTACCACTGCTGGCCCGGGCATGGCCCGGCCTCGGCCTGTTCGAGGCCTTCTACCGCTCCGGCGCACTGGTGTTCGGCGGCGGCCACGTCGTGCTGCCGCTTCTGCGCGAAGCCGTGGTGACGCCAGGCTGGATCGGCGACGATGCGTTCCTGACCGGTTACGGCGCCGCGCAGGCCGTGCCGGGCCCGCTGTTCACCTTCGCGGCCTATCTCGGCACCGTGATCGGCGGCGTGCCGGGCGCCATCGTCGGCCTCGTCGGCATCTTCCTGCCGGGAATTCTCGTCCTGCTCGCGGCGCTGCCGTTCTGGGACGGCTTCCGCAAGCGCCCGGCTGTGCAGGCGATGATGCGCGGCGTCAACGCCGCCGTGGTCGGCATCCTCGGTGCGGCACTCTACGATCCGGTCTGGACCAGCAGCGTGCACCGTCCGCTCGATTTCGGCATCGCACTGGCGGGCTTCGTGCTGCTCACGGCATGGCGCGCCCCGCCGCTGCTCGTGGTCGTCCTCTGTGCGGCAGCCGGCATCGCGATCGGGCTCCTGCAATCGTGAACAGCCGGGCTGGCCTCAGCCCCGGCCGGATTAAGGACGCCTTCATGCCTCGCCGCCAGAATGCCGGGCCTGTTCCCCGGAGCGGCTGATGCCGGAAGTTAATGAGCAACCGGGCCCGACCAGGGTTCCGATACTGGACCTGCTGCGGCTCGCCGCGGTCGGGGCCGTGATCCTGTATCATTACGGCTTCTGGGGTCCAGCATCGCACGGCGTTCAGCAGGTCGCGATGCCGTATCTCGCGCCGGTCGCGCAATATGGTTTCCTCGGCGTCCCCGTGTTCTTCGCGATCAGCGGCTTCGTCATTGCCTACTCTGCCGAAGGCCGCACGCCGGTCGGCTTCGCGATCGCCCGCTTCAGCCGCATCTATCCAACCTTCGTCATCTGCATGACGCTGACCTTCCTCGCGACGCTGCTCGTGGGCCATGCATGGTTCCACGTAACGTGGGGGCAATGGCTGGCAAACCTGTTCATTGCGGCACCGATGTTCGGTCAGCCCTATATGGACGACGCCTACTGGTCGCTGGTGATCGAGGTCGTGTTCTACGTCTGGGTCGCGCTGTTCCTGGCCTGGGGCATCTTCCCGCGGCGGATCGACACGATCATCGTGGCATGGATCGCCATCACCTTCGTCAACGAACTGACCCTCGACATTCCCCTGTTCGAGAAACTCTTCATGGCCGACGACAGCGGCTTCTTCGCCGTCGGGCTCCTGATCTATGAACATTACCGGGGACGGCGCGACACCAGGCTCTACAGCCTGCTGACGCTGGCGATGGGAACGGCGACGTTCCAGGCCGTGCACAAGCTGGAACGGCTCGGCGTCCACACCCATGGTAGCTTCGATCCCATCGTCGTCACGGCCGTCTGCATCGTCTCGCTCGGCATCGTGTTCGCCGCCACCCGCATCAAGTCGGTGCCGCTGCCGGCTGGCCTCGTCAGCGCCGTGGGCGGCATCACCTATCCGCTCTATCTGCTGCATCTGCAGCTCGGTTACGTGATCCTGCTTGCGATGACGCCAACGCCGGATGCGCTTTCGACCGCGCTCGTTCTCACAGCCGTCGTCGTGCTGGCGTGGTTTGTCTGGCGCTTCCTCGAAGCTCCCGCGCATGGTCTCGTCAGGGACAAGCTCACGCAGCTGGCCTCGCGGCACGGATGGCCCTCGCGCATTCGCGCGCGGGAGGCCCGGATCGATCGGGACCGCATCACCGCGCCGGTCGAGGCCGGCGGGATCGCCAATCACTGAGTTGCCCGACGGCGCAAGCCCCTTATGCAAAAATATTTCCGTTTATCGGAATATCCAACTCGGTGTATGGTTCGCCCGTCTCACCCGATCGAGGGGCGCTTCGCGGTCGTCACGAACGTGGGTCGAGATGCGGTGGACGCGGAGTGCGCAGTCGACGAATGCGCATGAGGCGGACGGTGAAGTCGTGTGGTCCTGACGCCCTAGCGGCAGGTGTCTTTTCGAATTGCGCGATGCGCGTTGCGAAGACGGTGACAAGCAAGCCCAGTCTCGCCGGGGAGAGCACGAAGTAAGCCGTAGCCCATCGCGCAGGGAAAGCCGGGTTGTTTCCGGTTACACCTGTGGTCCTACCCCCGTGCTTTCTACCTTTTGCACGGGGCCCATGGGTGCGATCGGCACCCGGCTTTCCCTGCGCCCTCTGCGAGAGAGAGGGCGGAACGAGAAGCAAAGCTCGGACAAATCATGTCGCGAGAGCGCTGCGTCCCCACCACAACCGTCATCGCCCGGCTTGACCGGGCGATCCAGTACGCCGCGGCCTTCCGGCTCAGGCACCGGCGTCTCTGGAATACTGGATCACCCGCATGCGCGGGTGATGACAGCGCGTGGTGTGACGCCTTGAATCGAGAACCATCCTCATCGTCGTCCTGGCCTAGTGCGCAATTGCGCACGGGAGCCAAGACCCATTACCCCAAGTGCCAATTGCCGCACGAAGTCGGGGGCCGCGATCCCCCGGTCAACGAATTTCGGTGGTTATCGGTCCTGGCTTTCGCCAGGACGACGGACGAATTCGCGGCACGACCAGGCCGAAAACCCCCTCGAATCACGCCCAATCAATTCAAAAATGCCCTGTCCCTCACCTCGTGCAGGGCCAAAATCCCAGCAAGACCCTTGACATAGCTGCCCTTTCGGCAGAACGCGTGGGGTCAAGCCGTTATGGACTGTTCATGGATCTGATTAGCACGACCCCCGACCTCGCCGCCGCCTGCGACCGGCTCGCTCAACACAAGGTCATCACCGTCGACACCGAGTTCCTGCGGGAGACGACCTACTATCCGCTGCTCTGCGTCGTGCAGATGGCGAGCGCGGATGAAGCCGTCGTGGTCGACGCGCTGGCGCCCGGCATCGACCTCAAGCCGTTCTTCGATCTGATGTCGAACGAGGCCGTGCTGAAGGTGTTTCATGCCGCGCGGCAGGACATCGAAATCGTCTGGCACCTTTCCGGCACCATCCCGCATCCGATCTTCGACACCCAGGTCGCCGCCATGGTGCTCGGCTATGGCGACAGCATCGCCTATGACCAGCTGGTCGATCGCGTCACCGGCCACCGTCCCGACAAGACCCATCGCTTCACCGACTGGTCGCGCCGCCCGCTGAGCGAGGAGCAGCTGCACTACGCGGTGTCCGACGTCACCCATCTGCGCGAAGTGTTCGCGGCGCTCGACGCCGATCTCAGGAAGCGCGACCGCAGCGAGTGGGTCAGCGAGGAGATGGAGGTCCTGACCTCGCCGAAGACCTACGATTTCCATCCCGAGCGCGCCTGGGAGCGGCTCAAGACCCGCGTCCGCAAGCCGCGCGAACTCGCGGTGCTGATCGAGGTCGCGGCCTGGCGCGAGCAGGAGGCGCAGAGCCGCGACGTGCCGCGCTCGCGCGTGCTCAAGGACGATGCGGTCGGCGATATCGCCACCCATGCGCCGACCTCGCTCGACAAGCTCGGCAATCTGCGTTCGCTGCCGAAGGGTTTTGAGCGCTCGAAATGGGGCGCCGACATCATTGCTGCCGTGCAGCGCGGGCTGGCGCGCGACCAGGCCTCGCTCCCCAAGCTGGAAAAGCCGCGCAACAATTCCAATGGTGCCGCGACCGTCGAGCTGCTGAAGGTGCTGCTGCGCATGACCTCGGAGCGCCACGGCGTCGCCAGCAAGGTGATCGCCACCGTCGACGATCTCGAGCAGATCGCGGCCGATGATCAGGCCGAGGTCGGCGCCCTGCACGGCTGGCGGCGCGAATTGTTCGGCGAGGCCGCGCTCAAGCTCAAGCACGGCCAGCTCGCGCTCGCGATCGACAAGGGCCGCGTGGTGCGGGTGGATCGGAGCTAGCTCACGTCGGGTCGGAGCCCTCTGCTGCGCGCGAAGCGGCAGCGCCCCGCACTGTCGGCCAGTGGCCGAATGCGCCATGGCGGCCTCCGCCGGCCACAGGCTCCGGTTGCGTCACGCGAAACTACCGCGGCGAGCTGGCTTGCTAAGGCGCAATTTTCGTGTTGCAATCGCTTCACAATCGGATTGCGGCCGTTCGACTGTGCGTTTCGCGACGTTGATATCCAAGGCTTCGAGAGGCGAAACTTCGGACTTGAAGACTTTGGATCTGAAGACCCCCGAATTGAACAGACAGCGGAAAGCCCGCTTGTGGCGTGGCACGTGGAAAACGTGGCCGCGTCTTTTTTATGTCTAAACTGGGAGAGAGACGATGCCGAAGGGTACCGTCAAATGGTTCAACCCGACCAAAGGATACGGGTTCATCAAGCCAGCCGTCGGCGACAAGGATGTGTTCGTCCACATCTCGGCGGTCGAGCGCGCCGGACTGAGCACACTCAACGAGAACCAGACCGTCGAGTACGAGCTGGTGGAGAACCGCGGCAAGGCGTCGGCAGAGAACCTCAAGGTTCACTGAACGTCGCTGTCGGCGGATTTCATCCTGATGCCTCCCCCGGTCGCATCACTCCGGGGGATTACTCTCGGCGCGAGCGTGCCCTAGCTCTGCGGCGCGATCAGCGTGCTGTCGGTCGCCGCGCTGCCCTGCGTCGTGCAGCGCTCGCCTTCGAGCTTGAGCCGGCCGGACGCCAGGAGCCGCAGCGCCTCCGGATAGATGCGATGCTCGATTCCGATCACGCGTGCGGCCAGCGTCTCGGACGTGTCGTCGTCAGCCACCGTGACCGCGCCCTGCATCACGATCGGACCGGCATCGGTCTCCGGGATCACGAAATGCACCGTCGCTCCCGACAGCTTGACGCCTGCGCGCAAGGCCTGGCCGTGCGGATCGAGGCCGGGGAAACACGGCAGCAGCGAAGGATGGATGTTGAGCATCCGGCCGTACCAGTGCCGGGCGAAATCGGCGGTGAACAGCCGCATGAAGCCGCCGAGACAGATCAGCTCGACCTGCCTGTCGTCGAGCGCTTTTTGCAGCACCGCCTCGAAGCCGGCGCGGTCCTTGCCGAACGGCTTGCTCTCGATGACGATGGTCGGAATGCCGCTCGCGGCCGCCTTCTCGAGCCCGCCTGCGTTGGCGCGGTTGGAGATCACGGCAACGATCTCGGCCGGAAAATCCGCAGCTTTGGCAGCCTCGATCAGCGCGGCCATGTTGGAGCCGCGGCCGGAAATGAGAATGGCAACGCGGCGCTTCATCGCGAGAGATCGAGATGACCGTTATAGACCACACGATGCTCGCCTTTGGCTTCGATCACCTCACCGAGCAGCGTCACGGTCTCGCCGCCGGCGGTGAAGGCCTCGGTCACCGCATCGACCGCGTCCGGCCTGACGATCGCGATCATGCCGATGCCGCAGTTGAAGGTGCGCAGCAGCTCGAGCTCGGCGATGCCGCCCTGCTCGGCCAGCCATTTGAACACCGGCAGCACCGGCAGCCGCGCGAGATCGATGCCGACGCCGAGGTGCTTCGGCAATACGCGCGGAATGTTGTCGGTGAAGCCGCCGCCGGTGATGTGGGCGAGCCCCTTCACCGCGCCGGTCTCGCGGATCGCGCGCAGGCAGGACTTCACATAGAGCTTGGTCGGCGTCAGCAGCGCCGCGCCGAGCGTCATGACCGGCGCGAACGGCGCCGGCGCGTCATAGGCAACGCCGGATTGCTCGACGATCTTGCGCACCAGCGAGTAGCCGTTGGAGTGCACGCCCGAGGAGGCAAGGCCGATCACGGCGTCGCCCGCCGCGATATCGGCCGTCGGCAACAGGGTGCCGCGCTCGGCCGCGCCGACCGCAAAGCCGCCGAGGTCGTAATCGCCGTCCTTGTAGAGGCCGGGCATCTCGGCGGTCTCGCCGCCGATCAGCGCGCAGCCGGATTCGCGGCAGCCCTCGGCAATGCCAGCGACGATCTGTGCGGTGGCCTCCGGATGGAGCTTGCCGCAGGCGAAATAATCGAGGAAGAACAGCGGTTCCGCGCCCTGCACGACGAGGTCGTTGACCGACATCGCGACCAAATCGATGCCGATGCCGCCATGGATGCTGGTCTCGATCGCGATCTTCAGCTTGGTGCCGACGCCGTCGGTGGCGGCCACCAGGACCGGATCCTTGAAGCCGGCGGCCTTGAGGTCGAACAACCCGCCGAATCCGCCGATCTCGGCGTCCGCACCCGGCCGCGCGGTGGCCCGCACCATCGGCTTGATCAGATCGACCAGACGATTGCCGGCGTCGATATCGACACCCGAATCCGCGTAAGTGAGCCCGTTTTTGCGCTCGGTCATGCCCAATTCCAGATGATAAGGGGCTGGTTACGAGGAATTCCGCCCCCGCGCAATGGCTCGCGGCAATGCTGCTGCGATACTATGTAGATAACATCCGGCCACTGCGCAAAAGAGCCGGATATCGAGTAAAATCAGGCTTCTAGCCGGGAAGCGACTCAAGTTGAGCATTCCGAATATCATCACCCTCGGCCGCATCATCCTGGTGCCGGTGATCGTCTGGGCCATCGTGTCCAGCCAGATGGAGATCGCGTTCGCGATCTTCGTGATCGCCGGCGTCTCGGACGCAGTCGACGGTTTCCTCGCCAAGCGCTTCAACATGACGAGCGAGCTCGGCGCCCTGCTCGACCCGCTCGCCGACAAGGCGCTGCTGGTGTCGATCTATGTCGCGCTCGGAATCTGGGGCGCGGTACCGCGCTGGATCGTGATTCTGGTGGTGTCGCGCGACATCATGATCGTCTCCGCCGTGATTGTGTCATGGTTGTTCGACAAGCCGGTCGAGATGAAGCCGCTGATGGTGTCGAAGCTCAACACGGTGGCGCAGGTCGCATTCGCAGCGCTGGTGCTGGCCTCGCTCGGCTTCGGCTTCCAGCCGCACCCCTACGACCTGATCCTGATGGGTTTGGTCACGATCTTTACTTTGGGTTCGGTGTCCCTCTATCTCGTGGAGTGGGTGCGGCACATGAGCACGATCGAAGCTCGGTAGGCATGATCCGGAAAAGTGGAAGCCGGTTTTCATGCTAAAATGAAGCGGTTTGGAGACTTGCGTGGCCGGTAGCGTTCAACCTCGTCAATTGGCCTTGGCCCTGCCGCACGAGGAGAAACTGACCCGCGACGATTTCCTCGAGGGGCCCGCCAATGAGGCTGCGCTGGCGCTGATCGATGGCTGGCCCGACTGGCCGAACCGAATCATGCTGCTGGTGGGACCGGACGGCTCCGGTAAAAGCCACCTCGCCGCGATCTGGACCGAGAGCGCCGGCGCGCGCTCGACCGCCGCGCATGCGCTGACCGCCGAGGCGGTGCCGACCGCGCTTGCGACCGGAGCGCTGGTGGTCGAGGACCTGAGGCCGTCGGATTTCGACGAGCGCGCGATGTTCCATCTGATGAATCTCGCGCGCCAGGACGATGCCTTCGTGCTGATCACGGCGCGCATTCCGCCGTCAGCGTTCGAGATCGAATTGCGCGACCTGCGCTCCCGGCTCCGCGCGGTGCCGACGGTGACGCTGCTGCCGCCCGACGACCAGCTGTTCCGCGGCCTGATCGTAAAATTCTGCGCCGACCGCCAGATGAACGTGGACGAGCCGCTGGTTAGCTACCTCTGCAACCGGATCGAGCGCTCCTATACCGCCGTCCGGCAGGCGGTCGAGCTCCTGGACACCGAGGCACTGCGGCTCGGCCGTCCGGTGACGCGGGCGCTGGCGGCGGAACTGTTGCGCGATGCCTGACGGGTCCCGCGGCTTGACGGCGCAGGCCGGCGGAACATCAATGTCATCGAAACGTCATCGCAATATCACATGGTCTGTGCGGCCCTCGGCTACACCGCTCCGGCTCCCTGCCCCGAATTGGACCAGCACTTGATGGACTCGGCACAAGCTACTGAAATCAAAGAAAAAGAGGCGGAGCTACCCGCCGTCCCGGCGATTGCATCCAGCCCCGAGCGATTCATCAACCGGGAGCTCTCCTGGCTGCACTTCAACCGCCGGGTGCTCGAGGAATCGGTCAATACCGGCCATCCTGTGCTGGAGCGGGTCCGCTTCCTGTCGATTTCGGCGAATAACCTTGACGAGTTCTTCATGGTCCGCGTCGCCGGCATCAAGGCGCAGGTCCGCGAAGGCATTGCCGAGCGCAGCCCGGACGGCCTGCTGCCGGCCGAGCAGCTCGTGATGATCAACAAGACCGTCTCACAGCTCGCCTCCGACCAGCAGGCGATCTGGAGCGATCTGCGGACGATCCTGTCCAAGGTCGGCATCCAGCTGGTCGACGGGCGCGACGTCACCAAATCCGAACGCACCTGGATCGAAGATCACTTCCTCCACAACATCTTCCCGCTGCTGACGCCGCTGGCGATCGACCCGGCGCATCCCTTCCCGTTCATCCCGAACCTCGGCTTCACGGTGGCGCTGCAATTGTCGCGGATATCCGACGGCAAGGCGATGAACGCGCTGATCCGCATGCCCGGCAAGATCGACCGCTTCATCCGCCTTCCCTCCACGAAGGACGGCGGTCCGGCGCGGCTGATCACACTCGAGCAGGCCACTGGTCTGTTCATCGGCCGCCTGTTCCCCGGCTACACCGTCAAGGGCCAGGGCGCGTTTCGCATCATCAGGGACTCCGAACTCGAAATCGAGGAAGAAGCCGAGGACCTCGTTCGCCTGTTCGAGACGGCGCTGAAGCGCCGCCGGCGCGGATCGGTGATCCGGCTCGAGATCGAAGCCAAGATGCCGGAAGAGCTCCGCAGCTTCGTGCAGCACGCTCTGTCGGCGGCGGATGATGAAGTGATCCTGGTCGACGGCGTGCTGGCGATGAACGAGCTGTCGCAGCTGACCCGCCTCGATCGCCCGGACCTCGAATTCCCGCCCTATGTGCCGCGCCATCCCGAGCGGGTGCGCGACCATGGCGGCGATATCTTCGCCGCTATCCGGCAGAAGGACCTCGTGGTCCATCATCCCTACGAGTCCTTCGACGTCGTCGTGCAGTTCCTGCAGCAGGCTGCGCGTGACCCCGACGTCGTCGCGATCAAGCAGACACTCTACCGCACCTCGAACAACTCGCCGGTCGTGCGCGCGCTGGCGGATGCCGCCGAGGCCGGCAAGTCGGTGACCGCGCTGATCGAGTTGAAGGCGCGCTTCGACGAGGAGGCCAATATCCGCTGGGCGCGCGACCTCGAACGCGCCGGCGTGCAGGTCGTCTACGGGTTCATCGAACTGAAGACGCACGCCAAGCTGTCGATGGTGGTGCGCCGCGAGGGCGGAAATCTCACCACCTATGTGCACACCGGCACCGGCAACTATCATCCGGTCACCGCCCGCATCTACACCGACGTCTCCTACTTTACCTCGGACCCGATCATCGGCCGCGACGTCGCGCGGGTGTTCAACTACATCACCGGTTATGCCGAGCCGAGCGACATCGAGAAGATGGCGGTGTCGCCGCTCACATTGCGCAAGCGGATCATCGAGCACATCCACGGCGAGATCGCCCACGTCAAACATGGCCGGCCCGGCGCGATCTGGATGAAGATGAACGCGCTGGTCGATCCCGACATCATCGACGCCCTGTACGAGGCCTCGCAGGCCGGCGTCGCGATCGAGCTCGTGGTGCGCGGCATCTGCTGCCTGCGGCCGGGGCTGCCAGGATTGTCGGAGAATATTCGCGTCAAATCGGTGATCGGCCGGTTCCTGGAACACGGTCGGATCTATTGCTTCGGCATGGGTCAGGGCCTGCCGAGCACAAAAGCTGCTGTGTATATCTCGTCCGCCGACATGATGCCGCGGAACCTCGACCGCCGCGTCGAGGTTCTCTGTCCGCTGCAAAATCCCACGGTGCATCAGCAGGTTCTCGAACAGATCATGGTCGCGAACCTGAAGGACACCGAGCAGAGCTGGCAATTGTTGCCGGACGGGTCGTCAACGCGTATGAAGGCCGCGAAAGGCGAAGAGCCGTTCAACCTGCATGACTACTTCATGACAAATCCGAGTCTGTCCGGCCGTGGTAAGTCTCTCAAGGAATCTTCACCGCGCCGGCTCACGCGTCGTAACGAGCGTCAGCAGCCATCGTCTTAAGGGGGCTTTCCTGTGAAGCGGCCGCGGAAGCGCGCTTCCAGCGTCGCTGTGATCGATATCGGCTCGAACTCGGTTCGTCTCGTGGTCTACGAGGCGATGGCGCGCAGCCTCGTCACGATCTTCAACGAGAAGGCGCTGTGCGGGCTCGGACGCGAGGTGCAGAGCACCGGCCTGCTCGCGACCGATGCGGTCAACAAGGCGCTCACCGCGCTGCGTCGCTTTCGCGCGCTGTGCAGGATCCAGCAGGTCGGCCGCGTCTACGCGATCGCGACCGCGGCCTGCCGCGACGCCAAGAACGGTCCCGACTTCATCGCCAAGGCCGAGCGCATCTGCGGCGCCAAGATCGAGATTCTGTCCGGACCGCGTGAAGCGAAACTGTCCGCGCTCGGCGTCGTGTCGGGCGTGCACAATCCGAACGGCATCGTCGGCGATCTCGGCGGCGGCTCGCTCGAACTGATCGACGTCAAGGGCAACCGCGTGCGCAGCGGCGTGACGCTGCCGCTCGGCAGCCTCGCGCTGCAGGACCTCTCGGACAAATCGATCAAGCGCGCCGAACGCATCGTCAAGAACGAGCTGCTCGGCGTCGCCCAGCTCAAGACCGGGCGCGGCCGCACCTTCTACGCGGTCGGCGGCACCTGGCGCGCGCTGGCGCGCATTCACATCATCCAGAGCGGCTATCCGCTCAAGGTGATGCACGGCTACTCGATCCCGGCGGCCGACGCGCTCGACTTCGCGCAGCGGCTGCGGCGGCTGGCGGCCACCAACATGCTGGCCAACATCGAGTCGGTCGCCGATGCGCGGCGGCCGCTGCTGAGCTATGCCGCGCTCGTGCTGGAATACATCATCCGCGTCGCCCAGCCGAAGACCATCGTGTTCTCGACCTTCGGCGTGCGCGAGGGCCTACTCTACGAGATGCTGCCGCAGGCCGAGCGCGCCAAGGACGGGCTGGTCTGCGCCGCGCAGAACCTCAACGAATTGCTGTCGCGCTCGGCCCGCCACGCTCAGGAGTTGACGGCGTGGACCGACCGGCTGGTGCGCGTCGTCAGGCTGCGCGAGACCGAGGAAGACCGCAGGCTGCGTCACGTCGCCTGCCTGCTCTCCGACATCGGCTGGCGGGTGCATCCCGATCATCGCGGCGAGGAAACCCTCAGCCTGATCATGAACGGCAATTTCGGCTCGATCACCCATCAGGGGCGCGCCTTCGTCGCGCTCTCGGTGTTCTATCGCTACGCCGGCCTCAGCGAGGAAAACGAACCGCCGTCGCAGATCCGCGCGCTGGTGACGCCGGCGATGGACGAGCGCGCGCGCGTGCTCGGCGCCGCGTTCCGCGTCGCGCATCTGATCACGGCGGCGCGCACCGGCGTGCTGCCGGCAACCCATTTCCGCACCCAGGGCCGCAAGCTGATGCTGGTGTTCGAGCACCGGATGGTGGATCTGGTTGCCGACCGCGTCGGCAGCCGTTTCAAGCAGCTGGCACGGCTAGTCGGGCGCACCGGCTCGATCGTGCGGCGCTAACCCTGGTTCTATGACAGGCAGCGTTCGGTGAACCGGTGAACCGAAACGAGGACTTCGCCTTCCGTCACACGCCCGAGACGAGCTTCGCCGGACGTGTGTCGAAGCTCATCCGCAACAGCTCGACCTAAAATGGGCCTTGCATCAAGCGACTTGGGTGCCCGTCAGTCCGGCGATTTTCTTGAAATGAGCGACCGCAGCGCGGGCGCCCGCCGTCTTGGTGAGAAGGTCGAGCGTCTCATCACCGTCGTCGCTGACCGGCGTGAGCGCGCGGTCAAGATAGTTGCCGGCCCCCGGGGTGCAGGCGATGATCGTTTTCCAGATCAACAGCCGTCCGATCGCCACGGTGAGGAGGCTGTGCTTCACGAGCGTCTCCCAGCCAAAGCGCAGCCAGAACAGCCAGGGGTTCTCGCGCGGCAAGCCTGGTCGCCGCTCGGACGGATGCTTGAGGCGGAAAATCCCACCCTGAAGGGGATGTACCTTTTCGAGGCGATCCGTCGTCGAAAAAGTGAGTAGGTACTTTGCGAGATTGCCGATCGGAACGCCGGTTGCCGCGGCGCGTCGCAGCAGAACCTTCATGTGCTTTGGCGTATAATAGAGCTGCCAGGCCTCGTGATAGATGTCCTGCCACTCCTTCTTGCTCATCTTGGGATGGGCAGTACAGACGTGTTCGACATCGTAGCTGTTGAGGTCCGCTTCCATGGCTGTGCCGTTCTTCCAGAGCGTCTGGTGATCTTCAGAGCCGGGCAGCGGCGTCAGACAAAAGAACTCGAGAAGGTCGATCGGCAGTTCTTCCTGGATGATGGCGATGTCGCGCTTGATTGTCTCCGGCGTGTCGGCTGGAAAGCCCAGGATATAGCCCGCGATGGTCAAGATGCCCTGCTCCTTCCAGGCCAGCAGCATCTTCCGATACTCGGTGATCTTGTTCTGCCGCTTCTTCGCTAGCGCAAGATTGTCGGGGTTGATGTTTTCAAGTCCGATGAAGACCTTTGTTACTCCGGCGCGTTTTGCCTTTTCCATGAAGTTGGGGATCTTGTGGCATAACGTGTCGACCTGGATCATCAGGCCGAGCGGGATGCCGTCCTTTTCGCGGAGCTGGATGAGGCGATCGAAGGTCGATTCCCACTCTTTGTTGCGCGCAAAGTTGTCGTCGGTGATGAAGAATTTTCGAATGCCTTGGGCCCAGTTGAGGCGCACGATGTGCTCCACATCGTCGGCAGATCGGTAGCGCGATTTGCGGCCTTGCACGTTGATAATGGTACAAAACGAGCACTGGTAGGGGCAGCCGCGGCCGGCATCGAAACTGGCGCTGGAGCCAAGCGTCCGTTCGATATATCGCTTCGGGAGGAACGGCACCGGCACGCCGTCCATGCCCGGCAACTCTTTCATGTGGTTGTAGAGCGGCGCGAGGCGCCCCGCGGCTACGTCGGCAATGACGGATTCAAGACGCCCTTCGGCTTCACCCGCGAATATGGCGACGCCCATCTCCCGGCAAGCGTCGAGTTCCACGGCGCGGCCATCCAGCATCGACAGGCAACCCGAGACATGAAAACCACCGATGGCGACGGCAATCCCGGCTGCCCGGAACGAACGGGCGATGTCGAGGGCGCGCGGATATTGGTTCGATTGAACGCCGATCAGGGCCACACATCCGAAACCGCCGTGACTCCTGAAGCGGCTCAGGAGCGCCGGGATGTCGATGCGCGTATTGGTCTCGTCGATGGCTTCAATATCAAAATCGACATCGGGCCCGAGCACCCGGCGTTCGGCGCAATCCGCCGCAATGCCATACACGGCCGCCAGCGAATTCGACGGCGTCATGGCGCGCCACCATCGGATCACGTATCCGTCATCATCGTAGTGAGACGGCTTGACCAGGATGAGCTGAAAGCGTCGCCTCGCCGCTATATCGGATTGCAGCACTAACTGTCTCCTGGTTGGCACAGTGCTGAAAATAAACACCGCGGCGGCCCATCTGCTGAAATCCACATCAGCAGCGGCGCCCGGCATTCGGTGCCTTCTGATCTGTGCTTTCAGCTTTCATTTCGCCCTGCAGCCCGACCGATGAGTGTGAATTCGGATGGATCGAGATGCCCGTCGCAGTTGCGATCGGTCAGGGTAAGCAGCCGTGCAAGGTAACTCATCCATTCATCGCAGGTGTGGATGACGTTATGATTGGCGGCCCAGATGTCGGGTCATCTTTTGATGCCGCGGGCGTCGCCGCGAGCCGCAGGAACGGACTGTCCAGAAGCATCGCATGCAGTTCGGGCGGAATTAAGGGCAGATCCGATATCAGCGATGTGCCGTTACAAATCAGGGATCACCCATGGCAACGCCAAGGGTCTGACCCATCCACCGCTTGAGTTCTTCCGCGGGGAGTCTAACACCCAGCGGCCTTGTACCGGGCGACGTCGAGGACCGGACCAAGCGATCGCTCTTGGGCCTCTGCCCCGTCACGCCGCCTTGGCGGCGTGCTTGGCCTTCCGGACCGCGTGGCGGCGCCAGAGCGATCCCGCAACCAGCACAACGACGATGCCGAGCACCGCGAGCGTGATCTCGCCGCCGTTGCCGCCATGGCCGAATTGCGGCGACATCCCGACTGCGGCCAGCCAGGAATCGAGCTTGGCGCCGAGCGATCCGGCGAACAGCGCATCCAGCTTCGGATGCACCGCCGGATCGGTCGCGATGACGTCGCCCGCGATCCAGCCGAGCAGCGCGGCACCGGCCCAGACCAGGACCGGCAGCTTGTTGAGCAGCGCCATGATCAGCGCCGCGCCGGCCACGATCAGGGGAACGCTGATCGCAAGTCCGAGCACCAGCAGCGGAACGCTGCCGTTGGCGGCGGCGGCCACCGCGATCACATTGTCGAGGCTCATCACGATGTCGGCGACGACAACGATCTGAACCGCGGCCCACAGATGCGAGGCCGCATGCACGCTGTCCTCGTCCTCCTGCTCCGGCACCAAGAGCTTGGCGGCGATCACGATCAGCGCCAGTCCGCCGACCAGCTTCAGATATGGAAGCTCCATCAGGCTGGCGACGATGCCGGTGAAGATGACGCGCAGCAGCACCGCCGCGGCGGCGCCGAGAATCATGCCCCACAGCCGCTGGCGCGGCGCGAGCCCGCGGCAGGCGAGCGCGATCACGAGCGCGTTGTCGCCCGACAGCAGAACGTTGATCCAGATGATCTTGCCGACGGCGACCCAGAAGGTCGGCGTCGCCATCTCGTTCTTGAACTGGGTGAAGAACGCGCCGATGTACGCGGGATCAAAGATCTGCCACAGCCAGTCCACAGCGAGTCCTATTCGGCCTTGCGGCCGCCCCTGGCGGCGGTCGTCCGCCGCTCCCCGGTTTAGTTCGACACGGTCCCGTCAGAGGACCGTGCCCCTTCAGTTGGACGGCGTTAGCCGACGATCTCGTTGCCGGCAAAGAATTGCGCGATCTCGATCACCGCGGTCTCCGGCGCATCCGAACCGTGCACCGAATTCTCGCCGATCGACTTCGCATAGAGCTTGCGGATGGTGCCCTCGGCGGCCTTCGACGGATCGGTCGCGCCCATCACGTCGCGATATCTGGGGATCGCGCCCTCGCCTTCCAGCACCTGAACCACCACCGGGCCCGAGGTCATGAAGTCGACCAGCTCGCCGAAGAACGGGCGCGCCTTGTGAACGGCGTAGAAGGTCTCGGCCTGGCCTCGGGTCATGCGGATGCGCTTCTGCGCCACGACCCGCAAGCCCGCCTTTTCGATCACTGCATTGACCGCGCCGGTCAGGTTGCGCTCGGTGGCGTCGGGCTTGATGATCGAAAAGGTGCGTTCAATCGCCATGATTTCGTCCTTGTAAACGGTGGCTGGGAGTTGCCGGGGCTTATATCGGCGCGATGGGGTGACGGCAAGCGACCCTGTGACGCGTTAGCCTTTAGTTTTGACGCATTTTCGCAACGAAAACCGTCATCTGGGCGGTCCCCGGACGGACGCAGGTTCGGCCGACTTACCGCGATTTCACCTAGGTGAACCCATTCTGTCAGCGTCGTGCCGCTGTCGTTCAGCTCACCCCGCCTAGGCTCTCCATCGATCGGACGCCTTGCCGGCCCACCCGCAAGCCTCACAGGACGTCTCGGGAAACGATGTCACCGCGGGCGCATCACGCGCCCATACCTCGAGGAGACGATCATGTTACGCAAAATTTCGCTTGCCGCAGTCGCCGCGGTTTCGCTCGGTGCCGCGGCGCTCGCCCCGACCTCCGCTTCCGCCTGGGGTGGTTGGCATGGCGGCGGGCACGGTGGATGGCACCACGGCTGGTGGGGCGGACCGCGCGTCATCGTCGGAGGTCCCGCCTACTACGGTGGTTATGGCTACGGTGGCGGCTGCTATGTCCGCCGCGTGGTGCCGACGCCTTGGGGACCGCGCTGGCGCCTGGTCAACCGCTGCTACTGATCTGACCGACTTCCCCTATGCTCCCTGACTTGCCTCGCCCCGGCCCTGCGCCGGGGCTTTTTTCACGTCTAGGGGAACCCGCCGCCCTGTGACGGGCCGCACTACTTCCAGGCGAGAGCAAGGGGGCGGGAAACCAAATTCGGGGTCGCGACTTGTCATGACAAGGATTTACTCGAACACGCGAGGTGGAACTCGCCGAAAGACGTGCCATGACAATGACCCAGATCGACAACGATCCCGATCAGATCGATCACAAGACCTGCCGTTACATCTGCGATGCCGTGGGCGAACGGCTTCAGCAGAATATCCGGCCGGAGCCGGCGCTTTCGTCCCGCCTGCAGCGATTGCTCGACGAGATGCGTCGACGGGAAAACGATCAGCATTAGATGTTGGGGGCTGTCCAGCAGCCCAGTTGCGCTTTTCCAACAGCTCCCCCAAGAGACTTTACGAAGAGATTTTACGAACAGATGGGTTGCGTTTGGCAGCGCGTCCGGTGACAACGCTGCATGCTCTCCATCACTGACATCTCGGTCCGGATCGCCGGACGGCTGTTGATTGATCACAGTTCTGTGCAAATTGTGCCCGGCGCGCGGGTCGGATTTGTCGGCCGCAACGGCGTCGGCAAGTCGACGCTGTTTCATGCCATCCGCGGTGACCTTCCGGTCGAGAGCGGCAGCATCGCGCTGCCGCCGCGCTGGCGGATCGGCAGCCTCGCGCAAGAGGCGCCCGACGGCCCCGAAAGCCTGATCAATGTCGTGCTGAAGGCCGATCTCGAACGCGACGCGCTGCTGCGCGAGGCGGAGACTGCGCACGATCCGCATCGGATTGCCGATATCCAGACCCGGCTGGTCGACATCGACGCCCATTCGGCTCCCGCCCGCGCCGCGGCGATCCTCTCCGGCCTCGGCTTCTCGACCGCCGACCAGGCACGGCCATGCGCGGAATTTTCCGGTGGCTGGCGCATGCGCGTGGCGCTGGCGGCGACGCTGTTCTCCGCGCCCGATCTGCTGCTGCTGGACGAACCGACCAACTATCTCGATCTCGAAGGCACGTTGTGGCTGGAGAACCACCTCGCCACCTATCCGCGCACCGTGATCGTGATCAGCCACGACCGCGATCTGCTGGACACCTCGGTCGATCAGATCCTGCACCTCGATCGCGGCAAGCTGACGCTCTACAAGGGCACCTATTCCTCGTTCGAGGAGCAGCGCGCCTCGCGCGAATTGCTCGACGCCAAGCACGCCAAGCGGCAGGCCGACGAGCGCAAGCGCCTGCAGGATTTCGTCGACCGCTTCAAGGCCAAGGCCTCCAAGGCGCGGCAGGCGCAGTCGCGCGTCAAGATGCTGGAGCGGATGAAGCCGATCACCGCGCTGGTGACCCAGGATGTTCGCGAGATCTCGTTTCCGGCGCCGGAGAAGCTGCTGTCGCCGCCGATCATTGCGGTCGATGACGTCTCGGTCGGCTACGAGCCCGGCAAGCCGGTGCTCAACCGCGTGACGCTGCGCGTCGACACCGATGACCGCATCGCGCTGCTCGGCTCCAACGGCAACGGCAAGTCGACGCTGGTCAAACTGCTGGCGGGCAAGCTCGCGCCGTTCTCGGGGAGAATCACCAAGGCAGACAAGCTGTCGGTCGGCTATTTCGCCCAGCATCAGGTCGACGAGCTCAATCTCGACGGCTCGCCCTATGATCACATCCGCAAGCTGATGCCCGAAGCGCCGGAGAGTAAGGTGCGCGGTCGCGTCGGCGCGATCGGTTTCTCAGGCAAGGCCGGCGACACGCTGGTGAGGAGCCTGTCGGGCGGCGAGAAGGCGCGGCTGCTGCTTGGGCTTGCGACGTTCTACGGCCCGAACATGATCATCCTGGACGAGCCGACCAACCATCTCGATATCGATAGCCGCGCCGCGCTGGCGGAGGCGATCAACGACTTCCCCGGCGCCGTGATGATGGTCTCTCACGATCGCTATCTGATCGAGGCCTGCGCCGACCGATTGTGGGTCGTGGCCAACCAGACCGTGACCACCTATGACGGCGATCTCGACGAATACCGCCGCATGATCCTGTCGGCCAATGATGGCCGGCCGGCATCACGTGAGCGCGTCAAGGAGCCGGCGAGGCCCGAACGCAACCGCAATGACAAGCGCTCTTCGCCGAGGCAACGGATCGCGCAGGCCGAGGCCGAGATCGAGCGCATCAACGGCATCATTGCCAAGATCGATACCGCGCTGGCGCTGCCCGATATTTTTACGCGCGATCCCAAGCAGGCCGCACAGCTGACCAAGGCGCGCGCCGGCGCCGAAAGCGCTTTGCAGCGCGCCGAGGAAGAGTGGCTGGAAGCCAGCGCCGCACTTGACGAGGCCGCGAGCTAGATTGCGATGAAACATCAGGGCCGTTTCGGCCGGACCACAGCGCCTGCCGATCCGGCGAACCGCGCTAGCCGTGCGCGGTCTTTTTCTTCTTCGGCTTGACTGCCTTCGGCTCCGGCGCGGGATCCGGGCCACGCTCGACCGACGTCAGACGCCCTGAGTTGAACGTATAGATACCGGCGCGCGCGCCGCGCGACCAGGTCACGACGGCGACGCGCTCGCCGCCCGGCCCGCTCGACAAGTTCACACTGTCGGGGGCACCGATGCCACGCACGACGTCGCATTCGGTGTGACCCAGCGCGACGCTGCCGCCCGACGGCTGCGGCGGCGGTGCCGCTGCAGCACCGTCGGCCAGCGCGTTCGCACCGGCGGCTCCGGCAGGCGGCGCCATGCCCGGACAGCCTCCGTCAGCAGTGACGAGATCGTCGTTGGTCACCGGCTTGTCGGGCGTCAGCGGCGGCGATTCGATCGAGATGTTGCGGATGAACACCCGTCCGGGACGCGAAAACCAGTCCGCGTCGCGCGAAAAAATGTCGGATGCGCTTGAGCAGCCGGCAAGACCCGGCGCAAGTACCAGCAAGGCCAGCAGCGACTTCCGACTGAATGTTCCGTCTCGCACGATCGACAAGGCTCCTGACCCCTTTACCTAAGGGCTTGTCCGAACATCACTTTGCGGCATGACCGTGACCCGCCCAGGAAACCCCGAAGGAAACCTCGAATTATCATTAATTCGTCGATATCGCTATTGGCGGCGCTGCCAGCGCCCCCGCTCATCGGTCTGCCAATAGGTGACCTCGAAGCCGCGGGCTTTGCAAGCGGTCCAGCTTTCCCTGGCTGAAGCCAGCGCGTCGGGGTCGTCACCGTTGAACACGAGCACCACCCGCTCATAGCTGTCGCAGTCGGCCGGGAGCGCCGCATTGTCGACCAGGAAACGGACATTGGCCCGGTTCGGGTTGCCCTCCTCGATCGACAGGATGATCGGCTGGTCCTGCGCGTCGGCGACGCGCAAGGTCGCGTGCGGCAGGAATGAATCGTCGCTGTAGGTCCACAAATGCGCGTCGAGCGTCTCGGCGCGCTCCTGCGACGTCGATTGCACCACCACGCGCCAGCCGCGCTCGAGTGACTTCTCGAGCAGCGGCGGCAGCACGCTTTCCAGCGTCATGTTCTGCAGATGGTAGAACAGAACCTCGGTCATGCGGCGGCCGACACTTTATTTCCTGGCCTCATAATACTCGGAGACCAGCCGCTCGAGCAGCCGGACGCCATAACCCGACCCCCAACTCTGATTGATCTCGGTCTTCGGCGCGCCCATCGCGGTGCCGGCGATGTCGAGATGGGCCCAGGGCGTGCCGTCGACGAAACGCTGCAGGAATTGCGCGGCCGTGATCGAGCCGCCATTGCGCCCGCCGGTGTTCTTCATGTCGGCGAATTGCGAGTCGATCTGCTTGTCGTATTCGGGACCGAGCGGCATGCGCCACACTTTCTCGCCGGTCTCGATACCGACCTTGGCCAGGCGCTCGGCGAGTTCGTCATTGTTGGAGAACATTCCGGCGTGGTCGGTGCCGAGCGCGACCATGATGGCGCCGGTCAGCGTTGCGAGATCGACCATGAATTTCGGCTTGAACTTCCTGGCGACGTACCAGAGCACGTCGGCGAGCACGAGGCGCCCCTCGGCGTCGGTGTTGATGATCTCGATGGTCTGGCCCGACATCGAGGTGACGATGTCGCCGGGACGCTGCGCATTGCCGTCGGGCATGTTCTCGACGAGGCCGATGGCGCCGACCGCGTTGACGCGGGCCTTGCGCGCCGCGAGCGCGTGCATCAGCCCGACCACGCAGGCTGCGCCGCCCATATCACCCTTCATATCCTCCATGCCGCCGGCCGACTTAATGGAGATGCCGCCGGTGTCGAAGCAGACGCCCTTGCCGACGAACGCGACCGGCGCCTCGCTCTTCTTGCCGCCGTTCCAGCGCATGATCACGGTGCGGCCGGGCCGCGCCGATCCCTGCGCGACGCCGAGCAGCGCGCCCATGCCGAGCTTGGTCATCGCCTTGACGTCGAGCACCTCGACACTGACGCCGAGCTTGCGAAGCTGGCTCGCGCGGCGCGCGAACTCTTCGGGGTACAGCACATTCGGCGGCTCGTTGACGAGCTCACGCGCCAGGTTCACGCCGTCGACAATGGAGGCTTCAGGCGCGAAGGCCTTCCTGGCGGCAGCAACATCGTCGACCGCGATCGAGACATCGGCCCGCACGGCGCCGTCCTCGTCCTTCCTCCTGGTCTTGTAGCGGTCGAACTTGTAGGCGCGCAGGCGGATGCCGGTGGCGATCGCCGCCGCCTGGCCAGCCGCCATCGCGGCATCGGGCAGTTCGGCGAAGACGGTCATCGCAGCGCTGCCGGCGTTGAGCTTGCCGGTCGCCACACCGCCGAATTTGAGAAAATCCTTCTCCTTGAGGTCGGCCGGCTTGCCGGTGCCGATCACGATCAGCCGCTCGATCTTGATTCCCTCTGGCGCCAGGATGTCGAGCGTTGCCCCGCTCTTGCCCTTGAACTGGTTGGCGGCCGCGGCCCGCTTCACCGTCTCGGCGGCAGCTCCCAGCGCCTTCCGGGTGGCGGCTCCCAGCTTCAACTGCTCGTCGCAAAAGACCACCAGAATGCCGCGAGCAGACGCGGAGAATGGGACAAAGCCGACCTTGACGGCGTCGGACATAGGAAAATCCTCCAGAACTCAGGGTGTTGCTCGGACCTGAGACGGTCCTTCCGGCACGCGGGGTGAGCATTGCGATAGCGGTCCGGACTGCCCCGGACCGGGCTTGTGACACACTATGGCCTGTCGGCCGCGCTGCTGCCAAGCGCCGGCGTGGCCGGAAGGTCACAAAAGCGAATAATTAACCATAAATTAAGCGTGCCTTGGCTCGGCCATTTTGTTGATGGATCAAAGGGATGGTAGTCAGAGTGTGAGCCGGACGGATCCGCGGCTCGACCAAAGGGGAACCCGGGTTGACGGGATTGGTCGAAAGCCGTGCGTTTTGGCGTGCGAAGGGGGTCGTGGGGGTCGTGCGGTAGCGATGGGGTCGATCGACAAGTACATTTTCAAAACGACGCTGGCGTCGTTTGCGCTTGTCCTGGTCAGCCTCACCGGCGTGATCTGGATTACGCAGGCGTTGCGCGGCATCGACCTGATGACGAGCCAGGGTCAGACCATCCTGACCTTCCTCGGCATCACCGGTCTCGTGATCCCGGCCCTGGTCCTGATCATCGCCCCGATCGCGCTGATGATCGCGATCTCCCACACGCTGAACAAGCTCGCGACCGATTCCGAAATCATCGTGATGAACGCGGCGGGCTTCTCGCCATTCCGGCTGTTCCGGCCGTTCTTCTTTGCCACCTGCGTTGTCGCGGCGCTGGTCGCCTTCATCGGCGCCTATCTCGCCCCCGACGGCATGCGCCGAATCAAGCAGTGGGATGCCGAGATCACCGCCGACGTGCTGACCAACATCCTGCAGCCCGGCCGCTTCGCCCAACTCGACCAGAATCTGACGATTCGGATCCGCGAGCGCCTGCCCGGCGGCGTGCTCGGCGGCGTCTTCGTCGACGACCGCCGCGATCCGCAGCAGCGCGTCACCATCGTTGCCGACCACGGCACCGTGCTGAAGAACGAGAGCGGCTCGTATCTCGTGCTGGAGGACGGCAATCTCGAGCGATTCGAAGTCGGCAAGCGCGATCCGACGCTGGTGGTGTTTCAGCGCTACGCCTTCGACATGTCGAAATTCTCGCAGGGCCGCGACGTCACGCTCGGGATTCGCGAACGGTACCTCTGGGAACTGATGTGGCCCGACGAGAACGATCAGACCTATCAACAGCTGTCGGGCCAGTTCTTCGCCGAGCTGCATGATCGCTTCATGGCGCCGATCTATCCGTTCGCATTCGCTGCCCTCACCTTTGCCTTCCTCGGCGCGCCGCGCACCACGCGCCAAAGCCGCAATTTCTCGATCGGCGGCTCGGTGTTCGCGGTGTTCGGGCTGCGCATGGTCGGATTCGCCTGCTCGGTCGTGGCGGTGAAGACGCCGCTGGCGGCACTCGTGCAGTATCTGATGCTGTTCGGCGGCATCGGCATCGGCATCTGGATGATCGTCGGCGGTGTGGTCGTCGAGCCGCCGGCCGCGCTGATGGAAGCGATCAACAGGAACAACGAGCGCATTGCGCGCCTCTTCCGGAGGCCGGCAACCGCATGAGCATAGTGACAAACACGCTCGGGCGTTACTTCGCCGGCCGCTTCGTCGTCGCGGCGGTGGGCGTGTTCGCGGGCATCTTCGTGCTGCTCGTGCTGGTCGATTATATCGAGATGGTCCGCAAGACGTCGGGCCTCGTCGGGGCCTCCGCGATCACGGTCGCGGAGACCTCGCTGTTTCGCGTGCCGCAACTGCTCGAGAAGCTGATGCCGTTCTGCGTGCTGATCGGCGCGATGACCTGCTATCTCGCTTTGTCGCGGCGGCTCGAGCTCGTGGTGGCGCGCGCCGCCGGCGTCTCGGCCTGGCAGTTCATCTCGCCGGCGCTGGTCAGTGCGATCGTGCTCGGCGTCTTCGCGACCACGGCCTACAATCCGGTATCGGCCAATCTGCGCGAGCTCTCCAAGCGGATGGAAGCCGAGCTGTTCGGCTCGGCGCCGGGCGGCGGCATCCAGGATGCGGCCGGCTTCTGGCTGAACCAGATCAACGACGAGGGTCAGGCGATCATCAATGCCGCCCGCAGCGAGCAGCAGGGCGTCCGGCTGACCGGCCTCACCGTGTTTCGATTCGACACTGCGCTGCAGTTCAAGGAGCGAATCGAAGCTCGCGAAGCGGCGCTCGAAGAGGGGCGCTGGGTGTTCAAGGGCGTACGCAGATACACCCTCGACAAGCCTCCGCAGGACCAGGACACCTTCTACCTGACCACCACTCTTACTCCGGCACAGGTGCGCAACAGTTTCTCGACCCCCGAAACTGTGTCCTTTTGGCAACTGCCGACCTACATCCGTTCGTCGGAGAGTTCAGGGTTCGCGACGGCGGGCTATCGCTTGCAGTATCAAAAGCTCATCGCGCAGCCATTTTTGCTGGCTGCGATGGTGATGTTGGCGGCTTCTGTGAGCCTTCGTTTCTTCCGGATGGGCGGCGTGCAGAAGATGGTTTTGAGTGGCGTGGGCGCAGGCTTTCTGCTCTACGTTCTGTCGAAAGTAACTGAAGATTTGAGCAAGGCTGAGTTGATGCATCCCATCGCTGCGGCGTGGTTGCCTGTCGTTGTGGGTAGCCTCACCGGCTTCTTAGCCTTGCTGTACCAGGAGGACGGGTAGTGGCTACCGTCGCCGCCCGCCAGTTGATGTCGCCTGCATTCGGGCGGCGCAGTGCCCTGCGCCGTCAACGGAGCCGCGTGGCCGCGTTTGGCGCCGCCATCTCCGCCCTCCTCACCGCGTTCGTCGTGGTCGGCGCGCTCGACATAGTCGTGGCGACGCCGGCGCACGCGCAGGCCTTCACCTACAATCCGCGTCCGCCGAAGCCGACCCGCCCGCCGGCCAAGAACGACGGGCAGATGCTCGTTCAGGCGACCGAGGTCGATTACGACTACAACAACAGCCGCATCTCGGCCGTCGGCAACGTGCAGATGTTCTACAACGGCACCAGCGTGGAGGCCGACAAGGTCATCTACGACCAGAAGACCAAGCGTCTTCATGCCGAAGGCAACATCCGCATGACCGATGCGGAAGGCAAGATCACCTACGCCAACATCATGGATCTCAGCGACGACTACCGCGACGGTTTCGTCGATTCGCTGCGCGTCGATACTGAAGACCAGACCCGGATGGCAGCGACCCGCGCCGATCGGTCCAGCGGCAATTACACGGTGTTCGACAACGGCGTTTATACCGCCTGCGCGCCCTGTAAGGATGATCCGAAGAAGCCGCCGCTCTGGCAGGTCAAGGGCGCGCGCATCATCCATGACCAGACCGAGAAGATGCTCTATTTCGAGAACGCCCAGATCGAGTTCTTCGGCGTTCCGATGGCGTATCTGCCCTTTTTCTCGACGCCCGATCCGACCGTGAAGCGCAAGAGCGGCTTCCTGATGCCGGGCTTCACCTCGTACACGGCCTTCGGCTACGGCGTCGAAATCCCCTATTATTGGGCGATCGCGCCTGACATGGACGCCACCTTCAATCCGCGCATCACGTCGCGGCAGGGCGTGCTGTTCCAGAGCGAATTCCGCCAGCGTCTGTCGAGCGGCTCCTATCAGGTCCGGCTATATGGCATCGACCAGCTCGATCAAGGCGCCTTTACCGGCCAGCCCGGCGATCGCCAATTCCGCTGGGGCGTCGACACCAAGGGCCAGTTCGCGCTGAACGACAAATGGGTCTGGGGCTGGGACGGCGTGGTGCTGTCCGACTACTTCTTCATGTCCGACTACCGGCTCGCCCAGTACAAGGACCCGTTCGGATCGTTCCTGTCGCTGCCCACCGAGGCGATCTCGCAGCTCTATCTGACCGGTGTCGGCAACCGCAGCTACTTTGACGCGCGCGCGATCTACTACCTCAGCTACTCGGGCAACCAGAACCAGGTGCCCGTGGTCGCCCCTGTCATCGACTACAACAACGTGATCAACAGCCCGATCCTGGGTGGCGAAGTCAGCTACAAGATGAACTTCGTCAACCTGACCCGCGAAACCGCGGTGTTCGATCCGATCACGACGATCGCCAACACCGCTGGCCTGTGCAGTTTGACGTCCGCCGATCCGCTGGCCCGGACGCCGTCGCAGTGCCTGCTGCGCGGCATGCCGGGCACCTACACCAGGCTGACGGCCGAGGCGCAGTGGCGCAAGTCCTACACCGACCCGCTCGGCCAGATCTGGACGCCGTTCGCCAGCATCCGCGCCGACGCCATCAACGCCGACGTCTCGAACCAGCCGGGCGTTTCCAACTTCCTGCCGGTCGGCGACACCCAGACGGTCCGCGTGATGCCGACCGTCGGCTTCGAATACCGCTACCCGTTCATCAATGTGCAGCCGTGGGGCACGACCACCGTCGAGCCGATTGCGCAGGTCATCATCCGGCCCAACGAGCCTGATGCCGGCAAGCTGCCGAACGAGGATGCACAGAGCCTGGTGTTCGACACCAGCAACCTGTTCGCGGTCGACAAGTTCTCCGGCTACGACCGCGTCGAAGGCGGCAGCCGCGCCAATGTCGGCGTGCAGGCCACCACGCAGTTCGATCGCGGCGGCAGCGTCAAGACGATGTTCGGGCAGTCCTACCAGATGTTCGGGCTGAATTCGTTCGCGGTCACCGATATGACCAACACCGGCGTCGACTCCGGCTTGCAGAACCCGCGCTCGGATTATGTCGCAAGCGTCGCCTATTCGCCGAACCGCACCTATACGTTCAGCGTGCGCTCGCGGATGGACGAGGCAACCTGGAACATCAACCGGTTCGAGGCCACGGCAAGCGCGAATTTCGACCGCTGGTCAGTCGCCGTCACGTACGGCGATTATGCAGCGCAGCCGGAACTCGGCTACCTGACGCGCCGCGAAGGCATTCTCACCAGTGGATCAGTCAAGGTGGCGTCGAACTGGGTGGTTCAGGGCGCGGCCCGCTGGGACCTTGAAGCGAACAAAATCAACCAGTATGCGTTCGGCGCGGGCTATGTGGACGACTGCTTCGTGCTGGCGGCCAACTATGTCACTTCCTATACCTATCAGGCGGGCTCGACGCCGCCCGTCCTCAGCCACGCGTTCATGTTCCAGATCGGCCTGCGGACGATCGCGCAAACCTCCACGACCAGCAGTTCGGCTGGCGTGCAGTAGCGAGCGAGGGTACTGGCGAAGGGCTTGGCAAGGGGCTTGAATTGCCCGGGGGCCTGTGGCTCCAGCTTGAATTGGTTTAAACGGCTGACATGACAATAATGACGACTGCTAGCCCGCCGACGCGCCGCCATTCCCTGTTGTTGAGTTCCGTGCTGGCGCTTGCCCTCCTGCTGGGAGGCGCTGCGCGATTGCACGCCCAGACCATCGCCGTGATGGTCAATGGCGAACCCATCACCAATTACGACATCGAGATGCGCGCCAAGCTGAACGCCCTCACCGGCGGCAAGGCCCCCGATCGAAAGGCCGTCCTCGACGATCTGATCGATGAGAAGCTGAAGATCAAGGAAGCCAAGAAATTTGGCGTCGATCCCTCCGCCAACGATATCGAACAGTCGTACGGCGGAATGGCGCAGCGGATGCGGCTTTCGAACGATCAGCTCACCAAGGTGCTGGAGAGCAAGGGCATCCGCCCGGATACGCTGAAACAGCGCATCAGGGCCGACATGGTCTGGACCAGCCTGGTCCGCGGCCGCTTCAAGGAAAGCCTGCAGGTCGGCGAAAAGGACGTGGCCAACGCGGTCAAGGAGACCGGAGAAGCCACCGACGCCGAAGCGTTCGAATACAGGATGCAGCCGGTCGTCCTGATCATCCCCCGCGGCGCGCCGCAGTCGGAGTTCGAGGGCCGCCGCAAGGAAGCGGAGAGCCTGCGCGAGCGCGTGACCTCTTGCGAGGAGGCCAACACCTCCTTCAAGTCGATGCGCAACGCCGCGATCCGCGAAATCGTCGTGAAGACCTCGGCCGACCTGCCGCAGGCGCTGCGCGACATTCTGGACAAGACCCCGGTCGGCCACCTCACCCCTCCTGAGGTCACCAAGCAGGGCATCGAAATGGTCGCGCTCTGCGGCAGGAAGGCAACCACCGTGGACACGCCGAAGAAGCGTGAGGTGCGGGACAAGATGTACGTGCAGAAGTACGAGGCGAAGTCGAAGGCCTATCTGCAGGAAGTCCGAAAAGCCGCGATGATCGAATACCCAGGCGGACGATGATCGACTATCGTTGACGCATGGCTCAACCTCTCGCACTGACATCCGGCGAGCCCGCAGGCATCGGCCCCGACATCACGCTCGCAGCGTGGCTGCGCCGCCGCGAACTCGATCTGCCGCCGTTCTACCTGCTCGGGGACCGCGCCTCCCTTGCCGAACGCGCCAGGACGCTCGGGCTTGCCGTCGAGTTTGCCGAGGTCAGCGCCGAGGAGGCGTCCGCGGCGTTTGCCCGCGCCCTGCCCGTCGTTGCGACCGGCAAGGCGGCGACGGCGCGACCGGGCAAGCCGGACGACAGCAGTGCCGCCGCCGCGCTTGCCTCGATCCGTCAGGCCGTCGCCGATGTCGCGTCCGGCAAGGCCGGCGCCGTCGTCACCAATCCGATCGCCAAGAACGTGCTGTACCGCGCCGGCTTCCGGCATCCCGGCCATACCGAACTCCTCGCCGAGCTTGCCGCCCGCAGCGGGCGCGCACCGCAGCCGGTGATGATGCTGTGGTCGACGGCACTCGCCGTCGTCCCGGTGACGATCCACGTTTCGGTCCGCGAGGCGCTGGCGCAATTGTCGACCGATCTGATCGTGTCGACGGCGCGGATCGTGGTCGCGGACATGAAGGCGCGGTTCGGCCTCGCGGCACCGCGGCTTGCCATCGCCGGCCTCAATCCGCATGCCGGCGAAGACGGCACGCTCGGCATGGAGGACGTCGAGATCGTCGCGCCCGCCGTCGAGATCCTGCGCCGCGACGGCATCGCCGTCCGCGGCCCGCTGCCGGCCGACACCATGTTCCACGCCGCCGCGCGAAAAACCTATGACTGCGCGATCTGCATGTATCACGACCAGGCGCTGATCCCGATCAAGACCGTCGCGTTCGAGGACGCCGTCAACGTCACGCTGGGACTGCCCTTCATCCGGACGTCGCCCGACCACGGCACCGCGTTCGATATCGCCGGCACCGGCAAGGCCAATCCCTCGAGCCTGATCGCTGCGCTCCGGCTCGCCGCGCGCATGGCGGCCGCGCGCACGACGTGAGCGCGATCGACGATCTGCCACCGCTGCGCGACGTCATTCGCGAGCATTCGCTGTCGGCGCGCAAATCTCTCGGCCAGAATTTCCTGCTCGATCTCAATCTCACCGCGCGGATTGCCCGCGCCGCGGGTCCGCTGGAAGACTGCACCGTGATCGAGGTCGGGCCCGGTCCCGGCGGATTGACACGCGCACTGCTTGCACTCGGCGCCAAGCGCGTGATCGCGATCGAGCGCGACGAGCGCGCGCTTGTTGCGCTCGACTACATCGTCAAGCGCTATCCCGGCCGCATCGAGATCGTGCATGGCGATGCGCAAGATTTCGATCCACGTCCCCTGCTTGATGGCGGCAAGGCCAAGATCATAGCCAACCTGCCCTACAACATCGCAACCCAGCTCCTGGTCGACTGGCTGTCGATCGAGCCTTGGCCGCCCTGGTACGACACCATGGTGCTGATGTTCCAGCGCGAGGTCGCCGAGCGCATCGTCGCCCATGAGGATGAGGAGGCGTATGGCCGGCTCGCGGTGCTCGCAAATTGGCGCGCCGAAACCAAGATCCTGTTCGACATTTCGCCCGCAGCGTTCGTGCCGCAACCGAAGGTCACCTCCTCGGTGGTACGATTGATACCGCGCGCCGCGCCCGAACCGTGCGACCGCCGCATGCTCGAGCAGGTGGCGGCCGCCGCCTTCGGCCAGCGCCGCAAGATGCTACGACAGAGTCTGAAATCGCTGTCGGCCGATCCGGCGCGGCTTGCCGCCGCAGCCCAGGTCGATGCGACGCGGCGCGCCGAAACCATTCCGGTCGCGGGCTTTGTTGCCATGGCTCGGGAATTGGCCGATATACGGTCCACAAAATAGAACATCAGGAGAAAACGTAATGGCGCGTATGGTTCGCCAATCCCTTGTCAAATTCGATGCACCGCTGTGCGAAACCATCGTCGACACACCGAAGCCGCAAGGGCGCGAGGTGCTGGTGCGCATCGAGCGCTGCGGCCTGTGCCATTCCGATCTCCACATCCAGGACGGTTACGCCGATCTCGGCGGCGGCAAGAAGCTCGACACCACCCGCGGCATGACCCTGCCTTTCACGCTCGGTCATGAGATCGCCGGCGTCGTCGACGAGGTCGGCCCCGATGCGCCGAAGGATCTGGTCGGATCGAAGAAGGCGGTCTTCCCCTGGATCGGCTGCGGCCAGTGCCGCGACTGCCTCGCCGGCGACGAGAACCTCTGCGTCAAGCAGCGCTTCCTCGGCGTCTCGATCGACGGCGGCTTCGCCACCCACGTGCTGGTGCCCGACGCAAAATACCTGCTCGATTACGATCCGCTGCCGGTCAACCAGGCCGCCACGCTGATGTGCTCAGGCGTCACCGCCTACGGCGCGCTGAAGCGCCTGGTCGATCGCCCGCGCCAGCGCAATTTGCTGCTGATCGGGCTTGGCGGCGTCGGCATGATGGGCCTGTCGTTCGCGCAGGCGATGTTCAAGCAAAAGATCACGGTCGCCGATCTCAGTCCCGCGGCGCGCGAGACCGCGCTGAAGAATGGTGCCGCAGCGGCGTACGACCCGGCGGAGCCCGATGTCGTCAAGCGCATGCTGAAGGAAAGCGACGGCGGCTTCGACGGTGTCGTCGACTTTGCCGGCAACGAGAAGTCGATGGCGTTTGCGGTCTCCACGGTGGCGCGCGGCGGCAAGATCGTGGTCTCGGGCCTGATGGGCGGCCAGTTCACGCTGCCGATGGTGCAGTGGGTCTACAAGCGCATGACCATCGAAGGCTTCATGGTGGGCACGCTGGCCGAAGGCCAGGAGCTGATGGCGCTTGCGCGTGCCGGCAAGATCAAGCCGACGCCGATGAAGGAAGAGCCGATGGCCGACGTCCAGAAATGGATCGACGAACTGCGCGCCGGCAAGGTCGTGGGACGCATCGTCCTGAAGAATTAACGCATGATCCGGAAAAGTGTGAAGCGGTTTTCCGAAAAGACCATGCGCGCTTAACGAAGACGCCCCGCCGCCGCGCAAGCCCCCCGGCGGGGTACTCCCTGTGCGATGTCACTGAGCGCAATTGGTCGCGCCCGGCCGGCCGGACTGCTGCTTTTGTCCTCCCACGCCCGCTGGTAGTCTGCCAGCGAGGCTGAGAGGATCACGGGGATGCACGGGGCTGTGCAAGGCAGGATCCTGGCAGCAGCAGCGCTGCTGGCGCTGCTGTGGCAGGCATTGATCGGCGTGGCGCAGGCGGCCACCGAGAAGCGCGTCGCGCTGGTGATCGGCAATTCCGCCTACCAAAACGTCACCCGGCTCGATAATCCCCGCAGCGATGCCACGCTGATGTCCGAGACGCTGGCAAGCCTCGGCTTCACCCTGATCGGCGGCCGCGCCCAGCTCGATCTCGACAAGCCAGGCATGGACATCGCCGTCCAGAGCTTCGGCCGGCAGGTGCGGGGCGCCGACGTCGCGCTGTTCTATTACGCCGGTCATGGCGTTCAGGTGTCCGGCGCGAACTACCTGGTGCCGGTCAACGCCAACGCCACGCGCGAGGCTGACGTCGATTTCCAGATGCTCGACGTCAACCTGGTGCTGAGGCAGATGCAGGGCTCCGGCACGCGGCTCAACATGGTGATCCTCGATGCCTGCCGGAACAATCCGTTCGGCGGACGCGGCCTGGGCGCCGCCGACGGCGGCCTGGCGCAAATGCGCGCGCCCGAGGGCACGCTGATTTCCTACGCCACGCAGCCCGGCAACGTTGCGCAGGACGGCACCGACGGCCACAGCCCCTACACCAGGGCACTGGCCTCCACGATCAAGCTCGCCGGGCTCGACATCTTCCAGACCTTCAACCAGGTCGGCCTTGCCGTGAAGCGCGCGACCGGCGGATCGCAGCAGCCCTGGGTCTCGTCGTCGCCGATCGACGGGACCTTCTATTTCGTGCCGCCGGCGGCCGCGGCCGAGCAGAAGGTTGCGGTCGCGCCGCAGCCCGAGCCGCAATCGCCGGGCACGCTGCGGCCCGATCCCGACCGCATTCAGATCAGGGATCCGGCACTGCTGCGCGAATTGAGCGACCGGCTCTATGAGCACAATTTCGATCCCGAGCCGATCGACAGCAAGAACGGCATGCGCGCGGCGATCAGCAAATTCCAGGAGAAGGTCGCGATGACGCCGACCGGCGAAGCGACCGAGGGCGTGCTGACACGGCTGCGCAAGATGGAGGACCTGCAGCCCTGGGGATCGATCGTCTACGGCCCCGACATCGACAAATGGGGCATCTCCTGGAAGCATGCGTCACGGCGCGCCGCGGTCGACGACGCGCGCGCCAAATGCGGCGGCGCCAAATGCACCCTCGAGCTTTCGTTCTACGGCTCGCGCTGCGGCGCGTTTGCGATATCGAGCAAGTCCTGGTCGCTGATCCAGCGCGACACGCTCGATCGCGCCAGGACCGCCGCACTTGACGAGTGTGGCAAGGCCGGGAAATCCTGTCGCATTATCGATGCCGTCTGCGCCGACGGCGCCGGACACTGAATTTGCTGATGATCATTTTAAATAGGGCCGAGAATGACAAGCATGTTTCACTCGATGCCTCGATCGATCCTGTTTTCCGCGTTGCTGCTTTCCGCCCTCGGCTCAACGGCCGCGCTTGCGCAGTCCGGCAGCTCGGGCGGCAGCATCGGCAATGACGAGAAGTCGCTGTCCGGCTCGCGCGCTGCGCCGCGCTCAGTCGAGACCGATCGACCGGCCCGGCGCAGCAAGCCCGAAGCGGACGAGCCGCGCCGCGCCGCGCGCAAGAGCGGCGGCGGCGGTAGCGTCGACGGCGCCTGGGTCGTCACGTCAGTCGGTTGCGGCGGCACCGGCTCCGGCGCGGTCGTGATCACGAGCGGCAGGATCATCGGCGAAGGGCTCACCGGATCCGTCAGCGCCAGCGGCGCGGCGCGCTCCGTTTTCCAGGCCAACGGCTTGACCTCGATCGGGTCGGGTCGCCTGTCCGGCCGCAGCGGTTCGGGAACGTTCCGCCGCTCCGACGGCTGCGGCGGGACCTGGTCCGCCACCAAACAATAGAGCTGCCCCGGACCCTGAATTTGCAGATCAAGAATTTGGACACGCCCGACCATGCACACGATGTTTCAGCCGAACGTCCGAATGACCCTGTTCTCTGCCCTGCTCTGCCTCACCGGTTCGGCGGCCGCGCTGGCGCAATCCGGCAGCAGCGGCGGCAGCATCGGCAATGACGAGAAGTCGCTGTCCGGGACCCGGCAGGCGCCGCGCGCCGTCGCGCCGTCGAAGCCTGCACGAAGCTCGGAGGCGCCGCGCCGCGCAACGCGCAAAGCCGGCAGCGAGGGCGGCGGTGGCGGCAATTTCGATGGTTCGTGGGTGGTTGTCGCCGAGGGGTCGCCTTGCGGCTCCAGCACCGAACGGCTGGTGATCTCAGGCGGCAGCATTTCGGGAGAGCTGAGTTCCGGACGTGTCAGCCCCAATGGGTCCACGACGGGAAGCGGATCCGCCGGAGGCTTGAGCTGGACCAGCTCGGGCCGTTTCTCGGGCCGCAGCGGTTCCGGCTCGTTCGTGCGATCTGACGGATGCAAGGGCCACTGGACCGCGTCAAAGCGGTAGGCCGTTCCCTGACCGAACCAGCACGATTTCTGACCACCGGCGCGCCGCAATTGCGGGGCGCCGCAAGCCGCAATTAAGCCCTACCCGCTCCGGATTTGCGGCGCATTGCGACCCAACTCTTTACCGAGATTGGCGTCACCAGCGTTTGCGTAAAAAAGAATACCGGGGACGCGTATGTCAAATCGTTCAGCGAAATTCGCTGCGGCGCTTGCCGCCAGCATCCTGGCCGGCGCCAGCTTCAGCGCCATGGCCCAGACGGCCGCCAATACGGCGAGCACCAATACGGCGAATACGGCGGACACCTGTCTGTCCGCTCCCAAGGCAACCGCTCCTGCGGGAAGCCACTGGTTCTACCATCTCGACCGCACGAAGAAGAAGTGCTGGTATCTCGGTGAGGCCAAGAACAAGGCTACCAAGACCGCGACCACGCAGCAGCAGCCGGCCGCCGCGCCCGACACGGCGACGGCCGACGCGGCGCCGCCACCGAGCAAGCCGGCGCCACAGCCGGCGATGCGCAAATCGGTCTCCGATGCACATGCCGAGTGGCCCTCGCCGCAGGCTGCTGCCGCGCCTGTCGCGGGCCCTGCAGGCCAGGCCGGCAGCACGGCGGCAACCGATCCGGCGGCGTCTGCTGCGCCGCCCGACGCGACCGCCCAGCCGTCGGCCGTGAATACGAGATGGCTGGATTCGTCGAGCATGGCCGGAACCAACGGAACCCGGCACACCGCAGACCAGCCGACCGTGGTCGCGCAGGCGGATACAGCGCCGCAACAGGCGGCCGCGACAGCTCCTGCCGCCTCCGCCGCGGCCGAGGCGCCCGCGGAGAAATCGTCGTCCTCGACCCAGATGCTGCTGATCGTGATGGTCGGCGCCCTGGCGCTGGCCGGCCTCGTCAGCGCGCTGGTGTTCGGCCTGACGCGCACGCGGACGCCGCCTTACGAAATCAAGGAAGAGTGGCGCGCGCCCTGGGATTCACTCCACACCGAGCCGGCACCACCGATGACCGTGGTCGGCCGGGACCGCCCGCTGCGCCTGTCCGAGGCGGCGCCGCGCCGCTCCGAGACACCGGTGCCGCGCCGCGCCGAGACGCCTGCTGCGCGTCGTACCGAGACGCCGGTTGCGCGCCGCGAGACCGCGCGCGATCTGGATCAAAGGGAGCAGGACAACCAGCAGATCGCAGCCATGCTGCAGCGGCTGGCGCGCAGCGCGGCGAACTAGAGCGCGCTTGAACAGGATATGAGACGTGATGCGATCCCCGCGATCGCATCACGATCGCGGTCAGCTACTTCTCGAGCTGACGCTGCAGGCCGCGCACGAATTCGGTGAGGCCGGTGCGGCGCTCGCGCTTGAGACGCTCAGCCTTCAGGATCGATTGCACCTCGGCGAACGCGTCGTCGACGTTCTGGTTGACGACGATGTAATCGTACTCCGCCCAGTGGCTCAGCTCATGGGTGGCGCGGTTCATCCGCCCGCGGATGACCTCCTCCGAGTCCTGCGCACGGGTATGCAGCCGCTTCTCGAGATCGGCGGCTGACGGCGGCAGGATGAAGACGCTGACCACGTCGGCCCGCGCCTTCTCGCGCAACTGCTGGGTGCCCTGCCAATCGATGTCGAACAGCACGTCCTGGCCGGCCGCGAGCGCCGCCTCGACCGGCGCGCGCGGCGTGCCGTAGCGATTATCGAACACGGTGGCCCATTCCAAGAGCTCGCCCTGCTTGGCCATCGCCTCGAACTTCGCCTTGTCGACGAAGAAGTAGTCGCGGCCCTCGACCTCGCCCGGCCGTTTCGAACGCGTGGTCGCCGACACCGACATTTTCAAATCCGGCATGCGCTCGATCAGCATGCGCGACAGCGTCGTCTTGCCGGCGCCCGAGGGCGACGACAGGACGAACATCAGTCCGCGCCGCTCAACGCCGTCAAAACCCTGCGCCGTCATCATTCACTCCAGATTCTGGACCTGTTCGCGGAACTGCTCGACCACGTTCTTCATCTCAAGTCCGGTATTGGTCAATTCGACGTCGTTCGACTTCGAGCAGACGGTGTTGACCTCGCGATTGAATTCCTGGGCGAGAAAGTCGAGCCGCCGCCCGACTGGGCCGCCCTTGCCGATCATCTCGCGCGCCTGGGCGATGTGCGAGGCGATACGGTCGAGCTCCTCGCGGATGTCGGCCTTGGTGGCGATCAGGATCGCCTCCTGGCTCAGCCGGTCGGCATCGAAGCGATCGGAGGTCTCCAGCAGCGCTGCGATCTGCTCGGCAAGCCGCGCCTTGATCGCATCGGGCTTGCGGCCGGGCGCCGCCTCGGCGCGCCTGGCGAGCCGCTCGATCTCGTCCATCCGCTGCATCAGGATCGCGCCCAGCGCATCACCTTCGCGGCGGCGCATCTCGACGAGGCTGCCGAGCGCCTGCTCGAACGCCTTCGCCGCCGCCCCGCGTGCCGCCTTGTCCTCGTCCTCGTTGCTGTCAGGCTCGACCACCTCGATGACGCCCTTGATGCCGAGCAGCCCATCGATGCTCGGCGCCACCGCGTCGATCCGCTGCGCGAGCTCACCTGCGACCTTCACGACGGCGGCCAGCACGTCCTCGTTGATGCGGATGGTCTGCGCTGCATCGGTGCGCTTGACGGTAAGATTGGCGTAGACCGTGCCGCGCGACAGCAGCTCGCCGGCGCGCTTCTTGGCGAGGGCTTCCAGTTCGTCCCAGCCCGGCGGCAGCCGCAACCGCAGGTCAAAGCCCTTGGCGTTGACCGATTTCAGCTCCCATTCGAACGTGTAGGGACCGCTTCCGCCATGGCTTCGGGCAAAGCCAGTCATGCTCGACAGCGCCATCGCGTGAAACTCTCCAACAGAAGGATATGGCACTCACCCGGAGCCTAACGAGACCCGGGGGGAGCCGGTGCGACCTTAAAACGGATTCCGTGAAAGTGGAATTACGTCCACCCCCGGAAAATGCAGAGCTAGGGCATGATCCGGAAAAGCGTGCAGCGGTTTTCCGGAAAGATCATGCCCAAACAAGAAGCTAAAGCGCGATGACGATACAGCCCGATTGCATCGCGCCTTAGCGCTGCACGACGGGCGGCGAATTGGTCTGCTGGGCTGCGCCCTGGCGACCGCTGCGCGGCGGCTTCTTCTGATTGGTGGGCTTCGGCGGCGTGGCCGCCGTGGGATTGTTGTCGGCTGCGCCCGGCGCCGCGGCGGCCGGCGCCGGATCATCCGCGGGCTCGACGGTGTCGTTCTGGATCTGCTTCTCCGAGGCGCGCAGCTTGGCGACGTTCTTCGCGTGCTGGTCGTAGGTCTCGGTAAAGGCGTGGCCGCCGGTTCCGTCGGCAACGAAGAACAGGTCGCGGGTGCGCGCCGGATTGGCGGTTGCCTCCAGCGAGGCACGGCCGGGATTGGCGATCGGTCCGGGCGGCAGGCCGTCGATCACATAGGTGTTGTAGGGCGACGGCTGCGTGATCTCGCTGCGCTTGATCGGACGCCCCAGCGTGCCCTTGCCGCCCACCAGTCCGTAGATGATGGTCGGATCGGACTGCAGCTTCATCTTCTGGCGCATGCGATTGACGAACACGGCGGCGACGCGGCTGCGCTCGTCGGAGCGGCCGGTTTCCTTCTCGACGATCGAGGCCAGGGTCACCAGCTGGTCCGGCGATTTCAGCGGCGTGTCGGTATTGCGGCGCTCCCAGATTTCGGCAAGCACGCGCTTCTGCGCCTGCTGCAGGCGCTGGATCACCTGATCGCGCGTGGTGCCGCGCGGGAATTTGTAGGTCTCCGGCAGCAACGTTCCCTCGCGCGGAATCTCGCGCACCGAGCCGGTGAAGATGTCGTTGTCGGTGAGCCGCGTCACGATCTGCTCCGAAGTGAGACCTTCGGGAATCGTGATGGCGTGCTGCACCACCTTGCCGTCGACGATGGTGGCGATGACGTCGCGCAGGCTGGCATTCTTCTGGAACGAGTATTCGCCGGGCTTGAGATCGGAGCTCGCCTTCAGTGCGAACACGCTGCCGATGAATATCCACGGATTGACGTTGATGACGCCCTCGCGCGAGAGCACGTCGGCGATGTCACGCTTGCCGGCGCGCGCGGGGATGTTGACGATCTTGTCTTCCTGCAGCGGGCCCGGCGATTCCAGCGTCTGCCTGCCGTAGTAATACGTCGCTCCGGCGCCGATCATCAGGATGATCAGGATGGTGAAGATGGCATTGCCGACGATCACGAAGGGATTGCGGGCACGATCCGAGCGCTTGGGCGGCGGCGGAACCTGTTCGGGCTCCAGCGCGGCACGTGGACTCCTCGGTGAAATGGGCGGTCTCTCACTCATCGATGCAAACCAATATCCTGCCGGTTGAATCGTGGCCGGACAAACCCCTGCCCTGCCAATAGCATACGCCCGCTATTAGGAGTCACCGCGGAATACGGCAAAACGGTGGACTAGTTCTAAAGACCTACTAATTGGTCACGCGCTGCACGATCACGGAGGCGTTGGTGCCGCCGAAACCGAAGGAATTGGAGAGCGCCACATTCACGTCACGCTTGCGCGACGTATGTGGCACAAGATCGATCGCCGTTTGCACCGACGGGTTGTCGAGATTGATGGTCGGCGGCACCACATTGTCGCGAATCGCCAGCACCGCGAAGATCGCCTCGATCGCGCCGGCCGCTCCGAGCAGATGTCCGGTCGCGGACTTGGTCGACGACATCGAAACCTTCGAGGCCGCATTGCCGAGCAGACGCTCGACCGCGCCGAGCTCGATCTCGTCGCCGACCTGCGTCGAGGTGCCGTGCGCATTGATGTAGTCGAGATCGGACGCCGCGAGGCCGGCGCGCTTCAGCGCCATGCTCATGCTGCGGAAGCCGCCATTGCCGTCCGGCGGCGGCGAGGTGATGTGAAAGGCATCGCCCGACAGGCCGTAGCCGGTGACCTCGGCGTAGATCTTCGCGCCGCGCTGCCTGGCATGCTCGTATTCCTCGAGCACGAGGACGCCGGCGCCCTCGCCCATCACGAAGCCGTCGCGATCCTTGTCGTATGGCCGCGATGCCTTTTGCGGGGTATCGTTGAAGCCGGTGGACAGCGCGCGCGCCGCACAGAAGCCGGCGATGCCGATGCGGGAGATCGGCGATTCGGCGCCGCCCGCGAGCATCACGTCGGCATCGCCGAGCGCGATCAGCCGCGCCGCATCGCCGACTGCATGCGCACCGGTCGAGCACGCCGTGACGACCGCATGATTGGGCCCCTTCAGGCCGTGCTCGATCGAGACGTAGCCGGACGCCAGATTGATCAGGCGGCCCGGAATGAAGAAGGGAGAGACCCTGCGCGGTCCACGCTCCTTCAGCAGCACCGCGGTCTCGGCGATGCCCGTGAGGCCGCCGATGCCGGAGCCGATCATCGTGCCGGTGGCGAACTGGTCCTCATCGGACTTCGGATGCCAGTTGGCATCGTCAAGCGCCTGCCTGGCGGCGCACATCGCGTAGAGGATGAAGTCGTCGACCTTGCGCTGGTCCTTCGGCTCCATCCACTGATCGGGATTGAAGGTGCCGTTGGAGCCGTCGCCGCGCGGAATGTAGCAGGCGACCTGGCTCGGCAGGTCGGACACTTCGAACGTGTCGATTTTCTTGCCGCCGCTCTCGCCGGCGAGGATGCGCGTCCAGGTTGCGTCAACGCCGCAGCCGAGCGGTGTAAGCATGCCCAGCCCCGTGACGACAACCCGTCTCATTTCCACGCCTCCGGCCAGCAATGGGCGGCTAATAGTAAGAAACCGGGGGACCGCTCAACCGCGGTCCCTCCGGCCCCATCAACTCCGCGATCGGCGTCAGCTCTTCGCGTTCTTCTCAAGAAACTTGGTCGCGTCGCCGACGGTGAGAATCGTCTCCGCCGCGTCGTCGGGAATCTCGCAACCGAATTCTTCTTCGAAGGCCATCACGAGCTCGACCGTGTCGAGGCTGTCGGCGCCGAGGTCATCGATGAAGCTCGCGCCATCGACCACCTTCTCGGGTTCGACACCAAGGTGCTCGACCACAATCTTCTTAACCCGCTCGCCAATCTCACTCATCGTTCAACCTCGTTGTTCCATTGGACCCGACCCCAAGACGATACGAGCCATCGTGGTCGTCTCGATTACTCAGTCGCGCATAGTCTTGATTCGGCCCGGTCGTAGCCGACTAAAGCCCCGGCGAACGGCAGGCGTCGCCACGCCAATATACAGGGTTTCAAAATCCTGCAATGGCGTTCTTTGCCCATCCATGGGGGGTTCAGCTATCATACTTCCCAAGCCTTGACTACACGCCTGAACCGGCTCCCGAAAACGGCTTTTCGCCGCATTGCGAGAGCCAGTAAGCAGCTCAAATCATAGCCATCCCGCCGTTGACGTGAATGGTCTGTCCGGTGACGTAGGCAGCCTCGTTCGAGGCCAGATAGACCGCCGCCGCAGCGATGTCCTCGGGCGTTCCAAGCCGCGCCGCAGGAACCTTCGCCAGGATGGTTTCGCGCTGCTTGTCGTTGAGCGCATCGGTCATCGGCGTCTTTATGAAACCCGGCGCGATGCAGTTGGCGGTCACGCCGCGCTTGGCGTATTCGGCACCGAGCGTCTTGATCAGGCCGATGATGCCGGCCTTCGAGGCGGTGTAGTTGCCCTGCCCCGGATTGCCGGTGACGCCGACGATCGAGGTGATCGCGATGATGCGGCCGAAGCGCTTGCGCATCATCAATTTGGTCGCTGCGCGCGCGAGGCGGAATGTCGCGGTCAGGTTGACCGCAATCACGTCGTCCCAATCCTCGTCGCGCAACTGCACGAACAAATTGTCGCGGGTGATGCCGGCGTTCGCGATCAGGATGTCGACCTGCCCCATCGCAGCTTCCGCTGCCGGCACCAGCGCCTCGACATCATCCCTGCTGGAGAGATTGCACGGCAGCACGTGAACGCGCTCGCCGAGCTTGGCCGCAAAGCCGTCCAGCACCTCGCGCCGCGTCCCCGAAATCGCGACCGTCGCGCCTTGCGCGTGCAGCGCCTGGGCGATCGCGCCGCCGATGCCGCCGGTTGCGCCCGTGACGAGCGCCGTCTTGCCAGTCAGATCAAACATCGAATTCTCCTTCCGGCTGCTTCAAGCCGAAGCTGCGAGCGCGTCCTTGGCCGCAGCAATATCGTTCGGGCCGCCGACGGACACGCCGACCGCGCCATCGGCGATGCGCTTGACGAGGCCGCTCAGCACCTTGCCGGCGCCGATCTCGAAGAACCGCGTCACGCCCTGCCCTGCCATATAGGCGACCGACTCGCGCCAGCGCACCGTCCCCGTGACCTGTTCGACCAGGCGGCGGCGGATCTCGTCGGGATCGGTGATCGCCGAGGCCAGCACGTTGGAAACCAGCGGCGCCGCGGGCGCCTTGATGGTGACGCCGGACAGCGCCTCGGCCATCGCATCGGCCGCCGGCTGCATCAGCTTGCAGTGGAACGGTGCCGACACCGGCAGCAGCATGGCGCGCTTTGCCCCTTTGGTCTTGGCGATCTCGACGGCGCGGTCGACCGCGGCCTTGTCGCCGGAGACCACCACCTGGCCGCCGCCATTGTCGTTGGCGGCCTGGCAGACCTGGCCCTGCGCCGCCTCATTGGCGACCGCCACAGCCGCCTCGTAGTCGAGGCCGAGCAGCGCGGCCATCGCGCCGGCGCCGACCGGCACCGCCTTCTGCATCGCGAGCCCACGGGTGCGCAGCAGCCGCGCGGTGTCGCTGACGGTCAGGCTGCCGGCGGCGGCCAGCGCCGAATACTCGCCGAGCGAGTGCCCGGCCACAAAGGCCGCGTTGCGGCCGACCGAGAAGCCGGCTTCGCTCTCGAGCACGCGCAGGGTGGCGATCGAGACCGCCATCAGGGCCGGCTGGGCATTTTCCGTCAGTTGCAAAGTCTCGCCCGGACCATCCCAGATGATCGCGGTCAGCTTCTGGTCCAGGGCGGAATCGACCTCTTCGAACACCGCTTTGGCGACCGGAAAGGCGTCGGCCAGGGCCTTGCCCATGCCAACCGCCTGCGAGCCCTGCCCGGGAAACGTAAATGCTGCCGTCATCGGCGATCCCCACCTTGTTGAGCGTGATCCCCGCGCAGGCGCCTTGCGCCCGCCGCAGGGGAAACGGTATCCGCGTCGCGCGAAACGCGCCACAGCGGGTCCGGGCCCTGCCGTGCACCCCGGCCCTGGACCGGGCCGTAAGACACTGATGGGGGGCGCGATGTCAAGCCGCGCGCGCGGAACCCTGGGGATGCCGGACGGGCTTCCGGCTAGAACCCACCGGCATTCTGGTCGGCGTTAACCTTGGCGCCGGCCTGCGCCCGGCGCGCGCTGTTGACCAGTTGCCCCGGACGATCCTCGTGGGCGGGCCTGGCCGTCGCAAGCCGCAGCACGGCGGCGTAGCCCGGCTGCACCTCCATCCGGCCGGCATAGCGGCTTCCGCTCAGGATGCGGTGGACGCGCGGCAGGTTGTAACAGGGCACGTAGAACAGCAAATGGTGCTCGAGGTGATAGTTCACGTAGTATGGCGCGATGAACAGCCGCTCGAGGACATTGGCGCGCGTGGTGCGGGTGTTGCGCAACGGATCGGAGCTGTCGGGCACGACGGCATGTTCGGCGATGTTGCGGATGCGCGTGATCACCATCATCCAGGTGAAGAGCGGCACCAGCCACAATAGCGGATAGGCCCACCACACGCCCGCGGCGGCAAGGCCTGCGAACAGCAGCGCGTTGGTGACGCATTGCGGCCCGAGCTTGTCCCAGAAATTCGCGGCACGCTGCGACAACGGCCAGTCCTTCGGCCCGAGTGCGTTGAGCAGTTGCGCCTTGCGCTGCTGGTAGCCGGTCTGCCCGGTGATATCGCGGAAGAATTTCCGGCGATAGCTCATCTTCGTGATCGGAAACGGCGCCGACAGCACCAGATCAGGATCGTCCTCCTGCTGCGTCCGCGCATGATGCTGCAAATGATAGCGGCGATAGCCGCGGGTTTCGGCGAAGATCGGATAGGCGCAGAACCACTGACTCAGCGTGAGATTGGTCTTCTCGTCCGCCGAGAGACAGCCATGCGCCCCGTCATGCATCAGGATCGCAAGCCCGAGCTGGCGCGAGCCGATGATCGCGACCGCAAGCAGATAGGTCAGCGGATTGGGCCACCATGCGACCATCGCGATCGCCCCCAGGATCAAGGCCCAGGCATGCGCGATCAGCGCGACGCCCTTCCACGTGGTGCGCTCACGGACCGCCACCAGTTCGTCTTCGGTGAGAAAATCGCGGGCACGCATGCGAAGCGCGGTCATGAGCTGGTCTCCCCGTCCGTGGAGGGTGAATTGTCGCGATCGCTGACCAGGCGCAGGCGCGATTCATCATTGGCGGACGTCGATGTTGCGGTCGCCTGCTCGCCGAGCGCGCGCAGCAATTCGCGGCGCATCTCCTCGGAGGCGCGGCCCATGGCGAAGCCTTCGACGATCACACCGATCGCAATCGCCCAGAAGCGCCGCGAGCTCTCCTCGGGGGCGCGCAACGAGCGCCAGCCGTGCCGCTCGACCTGGCCCGCATAGGCGCGTGCGCCTTCGCTGTGCAGACGTTCGATGGTTCGCTCGACCAGCGGCGCGAGATCCTGCCGGCGCCTTGTGAGTGTCAGGGCCTCGGCGAAGAAGGCGACCGTGTCGGTCGCCGTCACGGTCTCGGCCAAAGCGTGCGTGTACTCCCGCGGCGTGTGGGCCTGCAGCGCAGCCTGCTCGGTCGCGCGCGCCAGATAAAGCATGTCGCGGCTGGCGGCTTCGACGAACAGCGCCTCCTTGGTGCGGAAGTAATAGGTGATCTGGCTCGGAAAGGCGTCGGCGGCTGCGGCGATATCGGAGATCGACGTGCCCGAGACCCCGCGCTCCTTGAACAGGCGGCTGGCGGCATCGAGCAGCAGCGAGCGCATCTTGCGCCCCGCCGACCGTGTCGCGCGGACGGCGTGCTTCGGATCGGACGCGGACATGCCGCTGGCGGTCTCCGAACCCATTGATCGTCCTCCCGGAGATATTTGTATGATATACAAACAAAGAAATCAACAAGGATCCGCGAAAGTGGGCTATGGAGCGCCGGAGAGGCCCGGCCTCGTCGCGAAATCCCAGGGACGACAACCCTTGCCTTCGCGGCCAAAATCCGTATAAAGCGCCCCATTCGTGGGCTCCGGCCGGGAGCTGAACGGACGGTCTCAGCAAATTCACCCGTTGATTTTGATGTGGCAGGGCCAGTCGGCCCGTCGTCCCGTGCTCCCGCCTTCTGAGCAGCTCGAGTCCTTTCCGAAGGTCTCGAAGGGCTTGTCGCCGGAAACCCGCGCCAACACAGGAAAGGACAACCATGCCTCTTTACGAGCATGTTTTTCTCGCGCGTCAGGATGCGAGCACCCAGCAGGTGGATGAGCTGACGGCCCAGATGACGGGGATCGTCGAGCAGGGCGGCGGCAAGGTCACCAAGACCGAGAGCTGGGGCGTGCGCTCCCTCACCTACCGCATGAACAAGAACCGCAAGGCGCATTTCGTGCTGATGAACATCGACGCACCGTCGGCTGTCGTCACCGAGATCGAGCGCCAGGAGCGGATCAACGAAGACGTCATCCGCTATCTCACCGTGCGCGTCGAAGAGCACGAGGAAGGCCCGTCCGCGATGATGCGCAAGGCCGACCGTGACCGCGAGCGCGATGACCGCGGCGGTGGCTTCCGCGGCGACCGCGAAGGCGGCTTCCGTGGCGACCGCGAGGGTGGTTTCCGTGGCGACCGTGGCCCGCGCCGTCCGCGCGAAGAAGAAGCTGCGACCGAGGAGTAATGAATCATGGCTGATGCTGGTGCCCGCCGTCCGTTTTTCCGTCGCCGCAAGTCCTGCCCGTTCACGGGCGCGAACGCGCCGAAGATCGACTACAAGGATTCCAAGCTGTTGATGCGTTACGTCTCCGAGCGCGGCAAGATCGTGCCGAGCCGCATCACGGCGGTGTCCGCCAAGAAGCAGCGTGAGCTCGCCCGCGCCATCAAGCGCGCGCGTTTCCTCGGCTTGCTGCCCTACGTTATCAGGTAAACGTTTCCGGCCGGCGGCACGCGCCGCCGGCCGCTTATTCTCATAAGGCTTCCGGGTCGTCCGGTCGCCGATGGTTGGGGTTCTCGACAGAGTGCCTCTAACCGCTCGAAAGGAGCGGGACAGCTGATGATCGCGATACTCATCGTTGCACTTGCAGCCGGCGCCGCGTCGGCGCTGATGTTCGCCTCGATCGTTTCGGGCGCGGCGGTCTCGTTGCTGCTCGCCTATTTTGCTCCGCTGCCGCTCATGGTGGTGGCGCTCGGCTGGGGTCCGCTTGCCGCTGTGTTCAGCGGCATCATCGCGACCGCCGCGCTGACAACCCTCCTCGGCCTGTCCCACGGCGTCGGCTTCGCAATCGGGGTCGCATTGCCGGCCTGGTGGCTCGGCCATCTCGCCATGCTCGGACGGCCGGGCGCGACCACAGCGGTCGCGGGCAGCGCCGCCAATCTCGAATGGTATCCGGTCGGCCGCATCCTGATCTGGATCGTGGCCATAGCGGTCCTTACGACGGCGGGCATCCTGCTGTCGTTCGGTGCAGACGTCGACGCCATCGCCGAGACCATCCGGCAGGGCCTGCGCGAGATGATGCGCCAGACCGACGGCAATATGACGGCCGAGCAAATCGATCAGCTCGCGAGGCTGTTCGTGTTCCTTGCCCCGCTGGCGCTGCCGGTGAGCGTGACGATGATGTTCACGCTGAACCTGTGGCTGGCGGCGAAAGTCGCACTGACATCCGGACGCCTGCATCGGCCATGGCCGGACCTGCGAAGCACCGCGCTGCCGCCGGTCACGCTCGCGATCCTGGCCGCGGCCGTCGCGTTCTGCTTTGTCGGCGGCACGTTCGCAATGCTGGCAAAGGCGGTCGCGACCGCGTTGCTGTTCGCCTACGCGCTCGTCGGCTTTGCCGTCCTGCATGTCCTGACCCTGTCGGCCAGCAACCGCACCCTGTGGCTCGTTTGCGTCTATGCCGTCATGTTCGTTTTCAGCGGACTGATCCTCGTGATGGCCGCACTCGGCATCGCCGACGCCGTGTTCGGACTGCGGCAGCGCTATCTGCAAACAAGACCGCCGCCTTTGCCGGTGGCGTGACATTCGATCCAACCACTTCAACCCGAGACTTTGCATCTCAAAGGAGAACGAAAATGGAAGTCATTCTGCTCGAACGCGTCGCCAAGCTTGGCCAGATGGGCGAAGTCGTGCGCGTCAAGGACGGGTTCGCCCGCAACTTCTTGCTGAAGCGCGGCAAGGCGCTGCGCGCCACCGACGCGAACCGCGCCAAGTATGACGGCATGAAGGCCGAGCTCGAGGCCAACAACATCAAGGCCAAGGGCGAAGCCGCCGTGGTCGCCGAGAAGATCGACGGCCGCGACATCGTCATCATCCGCCAGGCCTCCGAATCCGGCCAGCTGTTCGGCTCGGTCACCGTGCGCGACATCGTGGTTGCGCTTGCCGCCGACGGCGTCACGGTTGCCCGTCCGCAGGTCTGGCTCGACTCGCCGATCAAGACGATCGGCCAGCAGAAGGTGACGATCGCGGTTCACCCCGAGGTCGAGACCAGCGTCACCGTGACGGTCGCCCGCTCCGCCGAAGAGGCCGATCGGATCAAGCGCGGCGAGGACATCTCGACCCGCCAGGAAGACCAGGACGCTGCCGCCGAGGCGATCGCCGCCGCCGGCGAGTTCTTCGATCCGGAAGCCCAGCACGACGAAGCCGAGCCGGCCCCGGCTGCCGAAGAGAAGTAAGCTTCGCTTCATCACTCCACCGACTGAAGCCCGGCCCCATCAGGCCGGGCTTTGGATTCGTGCGGCCGCCTTGTCGTCAAGCATCGCAATTGACGCCAGTGCTGTCGCGGTGTGCTTCTCCTTGCCGTCGATGATGCAGAACACGTCGGCTGCAACGACGGCGACCTGACGTCCCGGCTTGATCACCCGCGCCCGGCAGATCAGCCGATCGCCCGACGCCGGCGACAGCAGGTTCAGCTTGTACTCCGCCGTCAGCGCCGGCTGGCCGTGCGACGTCGCCGCCGCAATCGTGGTGGCGTTGTCGACCAGGAACGCCGTCACCCCGCCGTGAAACAGGCCGTGCTGCTGCAGCAGCTCGGGCCGTCGGTCGACCGCGAGCGTGCACGCGCCGCGCGACAGTTCGGCCACTTCAGCACCAACCAGCCCCATGAATCCCTGACGGCCGACATTGTCGCGAATCCGCGTTGCGATCGGCGCAAAGTCCGGATCGGTCTCGCTCATGACGTTTCTCCTGCTCGCTCCGACGCCCCCCGCGCCACCACCGCGCGGATCGCGCAGGCGATCAGCGTCTCGACCTGTTCGCGCGGATCACTCTGATGGCGGCCCGACAGATAGGCGCGGCAGAAGATCTGCGCCGGCCCGATGATCTGGCTGAAGAACAGCACAGCGCTCATCGGCAGCAACTCGCCGCGCGCGAGCAGCGGCCCGCGCCAGCGCTCGATGCCATCAGTGAGCCGCGAATTCTCGGTGCGCTGTGCGCCGCGCACCTCCTCGCCCCACTCGCTGCGCGAAATCTCGAACAGGAAGCGCGCCTCGCGCCTGAAGGTCACGACCCAATCGAGATGGGCGTGGATCAGCCGCGCAACGCCCTCGGCGGCGCCGCATGTGGCGTCGACCGAGGTGATGATCGCGGCGTGATAGGCCTGCAGGATCTCCAGGAACAGAGTTCCGGCGAGCTCCTTCTTCGAGGCGAAGAAATGGAAGAAGCTGCCGTTGGAGGCGCGCGCCCGGGACCGGATCTCGGCCACCGTCGCGCCCTCGAAACCGTCGCGGTCGAACACCGCCAGTCCCGCCGCCAGCAGATCTTCGCGCACCGTGGTCAACCTGTCTTCCCCCTGACTAGATCATTACTCTAGAGTTTTGCTCTAATGGCTGTCAAACGATAACGCCGGACCTCGCGGCCCGGCGTTGGCAATTACCTCGAGGTCGGAGCTTCCGGTGGACCGGAGCCCGGCGTCGTCGGGGGCGGTGGTGGCGGCGGCGCCGTCGCGGTCACCGGCGGCGCGGCGGGCGCTGGAGCGGGAGACGCGGCTGCGGCGGGCTCGGGTGATGACGAAGCGGCGGGTGCTACCGGCGTCACCTGCGGAACCGGATCGGGCCGCACCGCGGCCGGCTCGCCGCTGCTCTTGGGCGCATCGACCTTGGCCGTGTCAGGCTCGCTGGCGGGCTTCGCCGGCTTCTCGGTCTCACCCTTGTCCTCGTGCTTGACGGCGGTCTGGGCCTTGGGCTCGTCGCCCGTCGCCGCGCCCTTCGCCTCTCCCTTGGGCGCCTCGTCGGACTTCGGCTCGTCGACCGGTTTACCGCGACGGCCGTGCTTCTGGCGCGACGGCTTGCCTTCGCCGGCGGCCTGCGGGGTCTGGCCGTCGTCCGGCTTGACGCCCTCGGGCGCTTCGGTGGGGCGCGCCATGCGCCGGCCGCGATGGCGTCCTTCACCTGGAGCCGGCGTCAGACCGTCCGCGTCGGGCTTCGACGCTTCCTTGGCGCCTTCCTGCGGCGCAGCACCCTGATGCTGGCGGCGCGACGGACGCTCAGGCGGCTGCTGCTCCGGCGACTGGTTCGCCTCCTGCCGGCCTTCCCTGCTGCCTTTGGCCCCCTTGGGCTGATCCTTGGCCTGGTAGCGCGGGTCGTTGGCGCCGTTCGAAATCAGAAAGGATGAAAGCACTCCGGCCATGTCGCTGGACGTCGTGTAGTGCTGGCGCAGGAAACCCGGCAGCGAACCGGCCGGCACGGTCTTCAGCAGGCCGCGCGGGCTCTTGTGGCAGGCTGTGCAGGTGTTTGCGAAGATCTGGGAGGGGCTTTTGCCGGCCTCGAGGTTTTGCGCTTGCGCCGATACGGCTGACAGGCAGCCAATCAGAAGCGTCACCGTCGCCAGACTGAGGGCTCGGCTCAACATTCCTTAAGTCTCCAGATTCCGGAAAAATCGCCGCCTGCGCCTCATGGATCGGCCGCGGCGGTGACCTTTTAGCCGATTATCACGCGAATGGAAGCGCGCGCATGACGCATCCACGCAATTGTCACATTTTGGAATATCGGCTTTGACCACAACGCAATAGCGGCTTTTAATTCCCTGCCTATGTTGAGGATGGGGACACATTGGAGTGATCAGCTCCGGTGGTGTCGGTGTGCAGCTTGCCGTTCCGTTGGTGTTTCGATGGACCGATTGTTGCGATTCTTCTTGGAGCGCTTCATCCGCCGCGGCTCGATCACGTTCACGACCGCGAGCGGCGCCCAATTCACCTGCGGTGACGGCACCGGCGAACCCGTTGCCGCGCGCTTCATGACCCCAGGGGCTGAAGTCCGCGTCCTGGTCGATCCCGAGCTCTATCTCGGCGAAGCCTTCATGGACGGCACGTTCGTGGTGGAACAAGGCACCATCGCCGAGGTGCTGTCTGTCCTGATGGGCCAGGCGGCCATGTTGCCGAACTTTGCCAGGCTGCAGGCCTGGGTTCGTTTCCTTGGACGGCGCGCCCAGCAGATCAATGTGCGCGGCCGCTCCAGGAGCAATGTTGCCAGCCATTACGATCTCGACGGCCGCCTCTATTCCCTGTTCCTTGACGCGGACAAGCAGTACAGCTGCGCCTATTTCGAGACGGCGGACGCGACGCTGGACGATGCCCAGCTCGCCAAGAAGCGCCACCTCGCCGCAAAACTCCTGATCAGGCCCGGCCACCGCATCCTCGACATCGGTTCCGGCTGGGGTGGGCTTGGGCTCTATCTCGCCGAGATGAGCGGCGCCGACGTCACCGGCGTCACGCTGTCGACCGAGCAGCTGCAGATCTCCAACGCCCGGGCGGCGGAGCGAAACCTGTCGCATTCGGCGCGTTTCCTGCTCGAGGACTACCGCGACATCCCCGGCCCGTTCGACCGCATCGTCTCGGTCGGCATGTTCGAGCATGTCGGCGTCGCCTTCTATGAAACCTTCTTCAAGCGCTGCGCCGAGCTCCTGAGCGACGACGGCGTCATGATGCTGCATTCGATCGGCCGCTCGACCGGGCCCGATGTCACGAGCCCCTGGATCCGCAAATACATCTTCCCCGGCGGCTACATTCCCGCGCTCTCCGAGGTCGTGCCGGCGATCGAAAAGGCCGGCTTGCTGATCTGCGACATGGAGATCCTGCGCCTGCACTACGCCGAGACGCTGAAGGCGTGGCGCGAGCGCTTCATGGCGCGGCGCGAGGAAGCTGTGCGGCTCTACGACGAGCGCTTTGCCCGGATGTGGGAATTCTATCTGGCGGCCTCGGAGATGTCGTTCCGGGTGCAGAACATGATGAACTTCCAGCTGCAGCTCACCAAGCGCCAGGGCGTGGTCCCGATGACCCGCGACTATATCGGGCGCGAGGAAGCCCGGCTGCGGCTCGAGGAAGCCGGCGCCGCCAAGCCCCGGCTGCAACTCGCCGGCGAATAAGTCTGAAATAATGCCAGCTGCTAGTTGCGCAGGCTGAAGGCGGACCCGCAATGGGCGAAGGTCGGGGCCGGACGCGCCAGATGGGCCGCGGCCGCCGAGATCAGCCGGGCATCGCAGGGAACACCCCGAACTTCCGGACGCGCCGCCTGCTCCATGGCCTCGACAAGCGCCGCCAGCCAGCGGCGGTCCATGCCACCTGCCCGGCCGGGCTGAATTCGCGCTGTCTGAAACTCGTGAGCCATGGTCCCCGTATCTTCCCTGAGCGAATACAACCCGGAATCCGCCGGGTCGTTCCCGCGAACCTGACGCAAAGAAAGTGCGCCAGGTGTGATCTGCTTCACAGAGGTCCGTCCCGGTCTGTCGTAGAGGTCCGGAATGACCCGAGAAACGCACCAGACGATGTTGGACCCGCAGCGCGACCTCGTGACCGACTACGCCCTGATCGCAACCGGCGTGGCGGCCGCCTTGATCGCACTGGCTTTCCTCATTCTGGTCTGAGGAACCGGGGCCAGCAGCGACTTCGCTTCCGGTTGGGCGCGGCAGCCCGGCAAAAGGTTCAGGCCGCGTCGAATTTTTACCAACGACATCACAGATCGGCCGAGCTCCGCCCGGTTTCGAGCAAAACCCCGTCAAGCGGAATGCATCCGGCCGTGGCGGATTCACACATCGCGTTGTGTGAATCGTGCATAAGGCACATCCGTCCTTTCGCTTCGTGCCGGGCTGGCGCTTGATCGCCGCCCCACATCCGAAAATCGCAGTAGCGACGAAATCAGAAGAATAAGCTTGTCCATGGCCTTGATTGATTCGAACGTCCACAAGCTCGCGCCCGACGCTGCGTCCCCGACCTATCGGAGTGCGCCGCACAACATCGAAGCGGAACAGAGCCTTCTGGGCGCGATCCTGGTCAACAATGACGCGTTCTATCGGGTCTCCGACTTCCTGGAGCCGAAGCATTTCTTCGAGCCGCTGCACCAGACGATCTACGAGACCGCCAGTTCCCTGATCCGGATGGGCAAGGTCGCGACCCCCGTGACCCTGAAGACGTTCCTGCCGGCCGACACCGACATCGGCGGCATGACCATCAGCCAATACCTGGCGCGGCTCGCAGCCGAAGCGACCACCATCATCAACGCGCAGGATTACGGACGTACCGTCTACGATCTCAGCCTGCGCCGCGACCTGATCCGGATCGGCGAAGACATCGTCAACGTCGCGTTCGACGCGCCGGTCGACTTTGCCCCGCGCGCGCAGATCGAGGATGCCGAGCGGCAGCTCTACAGCCTCGCCGAAACCGGCCGCTACGATGGCGGCTTCCAGCGCTTCGCGCAGGCGCTCACCGTCGCCGTCGACATGGCGGCGAAGGCGTTTCAGCGCGACGGCAAATTGTCCGGCATCTCGACCGGCCTGCGCGACCTCGACGCCAAGATGGGCGGCTTGCAATCCTCCGACCTCATCATCCTTGCCGGCCGTCCCGGCATGGGCAAAACCTCGCTTGCCACCAACATCGCCTACAATGTCGCCAGGGCCTATGAGGGCGAGGTGCAGGCGGACGGTACCACCAAGGCGATCAACGGCGGCGCGGTCGGCTTCTTCTCCTGCGAAATGAGCGGCGAGCAGCTCGCCACCCGTATTCTCGCCGAACGCTCCGGCATCCCCTCGAGCTCGATCCGCCGCGGCGGCATCTCCGAGCTCGATTTCGAGAAGATCCGCGACTGCTCGATCGAGTTGCAATCGCTGCCGTTCTACGTCGACGAAACCGGCGGCCTCTCGATCTCGCAGCTCACCGCGCGGGCGCGGCGGCTCAAGCGTCAGAAGGGTCTCGACCTGATCGTGATCGACTACATCCAGCTGTTGCAGGGCTCGGGCAAGAAGGGCAACGACAACCGCGTGCAGGAAATCACCGAGATCACCACCAATTTGAAGGCGCTGGCCAAGGAGTTGAACGTCCCGATCATCGCGCTGTCGCAGCTGTCGCGTCAGGTCGAAAACCGCGAAGACAAGCGGCCGCAGCTCTCCGACTTGCGTGAATCCGGCTCGATCGAGCAGGACGCCGACGTCGTGATCTTCGTGTATCGCGAGGAATATTACCTCGCCAACAAGGAGCCGCGCGCGGGTACGCCGGAATACGAGAAGTGGCAGATGGACATGGACCTCGCCCACGGCAAGGCCGAAGTCATCATCGGCAAGCAGCGCCACGGCCCGACCGGCACGGTCGACCTGCACTTCGAGGCCAGCGTGACGCGCTTCGGCGACCTCGCACCCGACGGTCAGGTTCCGGATCGCCACTATTGATGCTCTGACGCGGTTGAACGCCGCAAGCGCGACGCGTAGAAATGCGGCATGAACATCGTGACCGACGCGAAATCGCAGCTGACGCCCGAAGCCAGTTTGCTGGCGGCCCATCCGACCGCCAGCGGTATCCTCACCGTCGACCTCGACGCCATCATCGCCAACTGGCGCAAGCTCGAGAAGACCGCAGTCCCGGCCGAATGCGCCGCCGTGGTCAAGGCCAACGCCTATGGCTGCGGCGCCGAGCAGGTCTCGCAGGCGCTGGCCAAGGCCGGCTGCAAGACCTTCTTCGTCGCCACCGTCGAAGAGGCCGCCGTGGTGCGCGCGGCCGTTCCCGAGGCCACGGTGTATTCGCTGGGCGGCTTCTTCCAGAACACCGGCGACGCCTACGCCAGGATCGACTGCAAGCCGGTGATCGGCGATCTCAACGAGCTCGCCGAATGGGACGTGTTCTGCCGCCGCTCCGGCTGGTCCGGCGGCGCCGCCATCCATATTGACACCGGCATGAACCGGCTCGGGCTCACGGTCAGCGAGGCCCAGGGCATCATTCCGCGGATCAATGCCGGCGATCACGGCATCACGCTGGTGATGAGCCATCTCGCCTCCGCCGAACTGCTCAACAGTCCCGCCAACGCCAGGCAGCTTGCGAGCTTCCGCGAAATCGCGAGCCTGTTCGCCGGCGTGCCGGCTTCGCTCGCCAACTCCTCCGGCGTGTTCCTCGGCGCCCCGTTCCAGTTCGAGATGGTGCGGCCGGGCTGCGCGCTCTATGGCGTCAATCCGACGCCCGAGGCCGACAACCCGATGCAGCCTGTGGTCGACCTCAAGGCACGCATCGTACAGATCCGCAACATCGATCGCGGCGAGACCGTCGGCTATGGCGGCACCTGGACCGCGCGGCGGCCGACCCGGCTTGCGATCGTCTCCGCCGGCTATGCCGACGGCTATTTCCGCGCCGCCAGCGCCAATGACGGCACCCGCGGCGCCGAGGTCGTGGTCGCCGGCAAGCGCTGCCCGATCGCCGGCCGGGTCTCGATGGACCTGATCGCGGTCGACGTCACCGACCTCGACAAGAATGCCGTGCGGCGCGGCCACATGGTGACGCTGATCGGCGAAGGCATCACGGTCGACGAGGTCGCACATCATTTCGGCACCATCGGCTATGAGGTGCTGACCAGCCTCGGCCGCCGCTTCGTGCGCATCTACAAGGGCGGCGATGCCGTCGCTGCGCGAAGCGATGCCGTCGAGAAGAGCGAGGCGATCGCCGAGAAGAGCGAGACAGCTGCCGCCGCACCTGCAGCGCCGCCTGCGCTGCCGACAGCGCCCGCTGCGCCACCGCCATTGCCCGCCGAACCAACCCCGCCATCCGCTTGACGCGATCGATCGGCGCGATCGGCTGCACGCATGAAGATCGCGACCTTCAACATCAACAACATCAATCGCCGGCTGCCGAACCTGTTGCGCTGGCTGAAGTCGGCCAGACCTGACGTCGTCAGCCTGCAGGAGCTCAAGGCAAGCGATGCCGAGTTTCCGGCTGCGGCGATCGAGAAGGCCGGCTATGGCGTGGTGTGGCAGGGACAGAAGACCTGGAACGGCGTCGCCATCCTCGCGCGCAAGGCCGAGCCGGTCCTGATCCGCACCGCCCTGCCCGGCGACCGCGACGACCATGAGGCGCGCTACATCGAGGCCGCGGTGCGCGGCATCGTCGTCACCAGCCTCTATTTGCCGAACGGCAATCCGCAGCCGGGACCGAAATTCGATTACAAGCTCGCCTGGTTCAAGCGGCTGCGCGCCCACGCCGCCAAGCTGCTCAAGCAGGACGTCCCTGTGGTGCTCGCCGGCGACTACAACGTCGCGCCAACGCCTCTCGACATCTATCCGACCCGCTCCTGGGACAAGGACGCGCTGATCCAGCCGAAGAGCCGCGCCGCATTCAAGGCTCTGGTCGATCAGGGCTGGTGCGACGCGATCCGCACGATGCATCCGGATGATCAGATGTTCACCTTCTGGGACTACAAGCGCAACCGCTGGCCGCGCGATGCCGGCCTCCGGCTCGATCATCTGCTGCTCAGCCCCGCAGTTGCTGCGCGGCTGGCGAAAGCCGGCGTCGACCGCGACATCCGCGGCGAGGAAGGCGCCAGCGACCATGCGCCGGCGTGGGTGGTGTTGAAGTGATGGATGCTCATTGTTGACGTCGTCCTGGCGAAGGCCAGGACGACGATCAGGATGGTTCTCGATTCAACCTGTCAAACAGCTCGTTCGGTGTCATCGCCCGGCTTGACCGGGCGATCCAGTATTCCAGAGACAGTCGTAGTTGAGCGGATGGGCCGCGGCGTACTGGATCGCCCGGTCGAGCCGGGCGATGACAGTTGTGGATGGGGACGCAGCTTCGCATTTGCCCGACGGGCAGTTTTTGCACGGCCGCCGAGGCCACCCGATGTGGGCGAATGCGCGGCGGATGTGGCGGACCGGGTACAGCCTGGGGTCGTGCAAATCGACTACAGTCGCGCCGATTTGATTCATGCATTGGGCCTGCAAATGAAGTCCTATTTCGTCGCCGCATCGATGCTCATGCTCGGCATTGCCAGCGCGTCCGCTGCCGACATCGCCGCCCGCCCCTACACCAAGGCGGCGCCGATCGTCGCCACCGCCTATGACTGGAGCGGCTTCTATGTCGGCGCCAATGGCGGCGGCAGCTGGAGCCGGAAATGCTGGGACGTGGTGCCGTTCACGATCACCAATCCGACGCTCGGCGTGCTGAATTTTGCCGGCCCCGAAGGTTGCCACACGGCCTCTGGCGCGACCGCCGGCGGCCAGATCGGTTATCGCGGGCAGCAGGCGGCCTGGGTGTTCGGCGTGGAAGCGCAGGGCAATTGGGCCGACCTTTCCGGCTCGAACCCGTCCGTCGCCCCGCTGTTCGCGGGCTTCGCCAACCGCTCGAGGATCGATGCCATCGGCCTGTTCACCGGACAGGTCGGCTATTCCTGGGGTTCGTTCCTGCTGTACGCAAAGGGCGGCGCGGCCGTGGTGCGCGATCGCTACGAGAGCTTCATCACGACAGGATTTGGCCCCGGCGTGCCGGTCGGATTCATCGCCGATCGCGGCGCCGAGACGCGCTGGGGCGGCGCGATCGGCGCCGGCGCCGAATATGGCATCGCGCGCAACTGGTCGCTGGCGGTCGAATACGACCATCTGTTCATGGGCACCAACAATGTTCGCATGACCTACGATCCGGCTTTCATCGCCGCGCTCAACCATGACGAACGCATCCGCCAGGACGTCGACATGGTGACGGTGCGCGTCAACTACCGGTTCGGCGGCCCGGTCGTCGCGAAGTACTGACGCGCCTCACGATGCTTGTCTGTGGTTCAGACGCGCCTTGCGCTGCTTCGAACCATTGGGTCACAGTGAAGCGCGGCTCTCGAGACACGCATCAAGCGTAGCTCGGGACCACGTTCCGGAGTGCGCAGGTGGGTTTTCTCTTCGTCCTCATCGTCGGCCTGGTCGCCGGGACCATTTCCGGCATCGTCGGCACCGGCTCGTCGATCATGCTGATGCCGGTGCTGGTCTATCAGTACGGGCCGAAGCAGGCGGTGCCGATCATGGCGGTCGCCGCTGTGATGGCCAATCTGTCGCGGATTCTCGCCTGGTGGCGCGAGGTCGATTGGCGGGCCTGCGCGGCCTATTCGATCACGGGCATTCCGGCCGCAGCGCTCGGCGCGCGGACGCTGCTCGCTTTGCCCTCGCATGCGGTCGATATCGCGATCGGCGTGTTCCTGATCGCGATGGTGCCGGTACGGCACTGGCTGGCGCGGCACGAGCTGAAGGCCAATCTCTGGCATCTCGCCATCGGCGGCGCCGTGATCGGCTATCTCACCGGCGTCGTGGTCTCGACCGGCCCGCTCAGCGTGCCGCTGTTTTTGTTTTACGGCCTCAGCAAGGGCGCGTTCCTCGCCACCGAAGCGGCAAGCTCGCTCGGGCTCTATGTCAGCAAGTCGGTGATGTTCGAGCGCTTCGGCGCGCTGACGCCTGATATCGCATTCAAGGGCCTGATCGCCGGGGCATCGCTGATGTCCGGTGCCTTCATCGCAAAACGCTTCGTGCTGCATCTCAAGCCCGACGCGTTCCGCCTGATCATGGACGGCATCATGCTGGCGGCGGGCGTGTCGCTGCTGTGGTCGGCGGCGGTGCACTAATCCAGGCGAAGCTGAACATGAAATCTTTCGAACTCTCGCTGTTTGCGGACTATTTCCAATTCTACATCCAGGATGAACCTGCGGATGGCAACCTTTCCGAGGCGTGGACAGAGGAAGCGACCGACCGATTGCTCGCGGTAGCGCCCGGGACGGTCGGGATCGGCACCGTGCGAAACATGGACGTTCCGGTCGCTGTGCAGATTCTCGAAGGCGAGCCGGACGACGATTCCTCTGAATGGGATCACGTCGTCGAAGCCAGCCTGGATGTCGCGTCCGGGCGCATCGTGATCGCCGGTTGCACCGATTACTTCCCTGACGCGAAACGCATCGAGGTCTCGCCGGGGAGCTATCGGGTGCGCGTCTCGTATGGGGCACTCGACACGCTGTCGGCAAACGGCCTGGATGGGGATGATCATTACAGGCTGCAGCTATGGCCAGCCGCCGCAATCGCTGTTCGGGTCGTCAAGCAGCGTTCGACATAGACCATCCCAACAGGTCTCGGACCAAACACGCTTGGGCACGGCGATGCCTTGGGCATTGCCCCCTTGTGATCCGTGCTATTGAAAGGATGCGGAATCGAGTCCCTTCATGGCCAAATCCACCCTCTCCTTTGTCTGCCAGAACTGCGGCGCGGCGTATAATCGCTGGCAGGGCAAGTGTGATTCCTGCGGCGAGTGGAACACGCTGGCCGAGGAAGACACCACGGGCTCGGTGCCGGTCTCAATCCGCTCCAAGCGCAAGGGACGGACGTTCGCGCTGGAATCGCTCTCCGGCAAGACCCAGGACGCGCCGCGGCTGTCGTCTGGCATGGCCGAGCTCGACCGCGTCACCGGCGGCGGCTTTGTCCGCGGCTCGGTGCTCTTGGTGGGCGGCGATCCCGGCATCGGAAAATCCACGCTGCTGACCCAGGCCACCAGCATGATGGCGCGCGCCGGCCACCGCGCGGTCTATATCTCCGGCGAAGAGGCGGTCGCCCAGGTGCGACTGCGGGCCGAGCGGCTCGGGCTCGCCGACGCGCCGGTGCAGCTGGCGTCCGAAACGTCGGTCGAGGACATCGTCTCGACGCTCTCGGAAGGCGCAGTGCCGCGGCTGATCGTGATCGATTCGATCCAGACCATGTGGACCGACACCGTCGAATCCGCGCCGGGCACCGTGACCCAGGTCCGCGCCTCGGCGCAGGCCCTGATCAGGTTCGCCAAGAAAACCGGGGCAACGATCATCCTGGTCGGGCATGTGACCAAGGACGGCCAGATTGCCGGCCCCCGCGTGGTCGAGCACATGGTCGATGCGGTGCTGTCGTTCGAGGGCGAAGGCTCGCAGCAGTTCCGTATCCTGCGCTCGGCGAAGAACCGCTTTGGCGCGACCGACGAGATCGGCGTGTTCGAGATGACCGGGCTTGGGCTGCGCGAGGTTACCAACCCCTCCGAATTGTTCCTCTCGGAACGCGAGCTCGGCAGCCCCGGCACGGCTGTTTTCGCCGGCATCGAGGGCACCCGACCGGTGCTGGTCGAGCTGCAGGCGCTGGTGGCGCCGACCTCGCTCGGCACACCACGCCGCGCCGTGGTCGGCTGGGACCCGAGCCGGCTGTCGATGGTGCTCGCGGTGCTGGAAGCGCATTGCGGGGTCAAATTGTCCGGACATGACGTCTATCTCAATGTCGCCGGCGGCCTGCGCATCCAGGAGCCGGCCGCGGACCTCGCCGCGGCGGCCGCGCTGGTGTCCTCGCTGGTCAACGCGCCGCTGCCGACGGACGCGGTCTATTTCGGGGAGATTTCGCTGTCGGGCGCGATCCGCCCGGTGGCGCAGACCCCGGCCCGGCTGAAGGAGGCGCTCAAGCTCGGCTTCGGCCGCGCCATCCTGCCCGAATCGGTCCGCGGTGAGAGCGGCGGCGATGCCGGCCTGGCGCTGAACAGCGTCGGCAATCTGACCACGCTGGTCGCCGAAATTGCCGCACGCGGAACGCCCAGAGGCGGCCGGAATCCGTCTTCGGGCGACCAAGACGGTTCTGGGCGCGCTGAATCGGCTGGGAAAAATGCCACACCGGCCCGATTCCGTCGCGACAACGGCTAAAGCGGGCGTGACGTCTCAGCCCCTCGCCGCTATACATCCGCCGCGCGGGACAGGTGGTGTTGCGGACTTGCCGGACGCCCCCGATGCGCCTCATTTAGGACGGCACCGACTTTGCCGATTCGCGAGAGCCATTAACAGCGTAAGCCCTTAACAGCGTACCGAAACGTACCAGCGGACCTGACCAGCCGATGCCCGTAACGATACTCGATCTTGTCCTGCTCGGCGTGATGCTGATCTCGGGCCTGCTGGCGATGGTGCGCGGCTTTATGCGCGAGATCCTGTCGATCGCGGCCTGGGGCGCCGCCGCCCTGGTCACGCTGTATGCTTTTTCGAAGCTGCTGCCGACCGCCAAAACTTACTTCAATAACGACACGGTCGCGGCCGTGGTGGTGGTGGCCGGCACGTTCATCGGCACGCTGATCGTGGTCTCGGTGATCACGGTGCGGATCTCGGACATGATCCTGGATTCCCGGATCGGCGCGCTCGACCGCACCCTCGGCTTCCTGTTCGGGCTCGCCCGCGGCCTTCTGATCGTAGTCGTGGCGTTCATGTTCTTCACCTGGCTGGTTCCGGACAAGCAGCGGCCCGACTGGGTCACCGGGGCGAAGTCCCGCGTGGTGCTGCAGGGAACCGGGGATTGGCTGATGACGCTCTTGCCTGACGACCCCGAGAACACCATTTTAAAGAAGTTCAAGAAGAATAAGCCAGACGACGATTCTGCGGCCGATACCAATGATCAGGCGACGCCGGCGTCGGGTGATGGCTATAGCAAACCTGCGCGTGACAGCTTGAAAAAGCTGATCGAGAAACCCGCGGGCCGATAAACTATTTGGGCCCTTACGAGAGGCGATGAACGAGATGCAGACCCCTTCGGATCAAGCCGACCAGATGGATCTCGACCTCGGCCCGATCGAACTGCAGGACCCTCTCAGATACCACCCAGATCTCGATGGCGACTCGCTCCGCGAGGAATGCGGCGTGTTCGGCATCTTCGGCCATCCCGAAGCCGCCGCGATCACCGCGCTCGGCCTGCACGCCCTGCAGCACCGCGGCCAGGAGGCCGCCGGTATCGTCACCTTCGACGGCGGCCGCTTCCACAGTGAACGCCGCCTCGGCCTGGTCGGCGATGCCTTCTCCCGCCGCGAGGTGATCGAGCGCCTGCCCGGCAATGCCGCGGTCGGCCATGTCCGCTACTCCACCACCGGCGGCACCATCCTGCGCAACGTGCAGCCGCTGTTCGCCGAGCTCAGCGCCGGCGGCTTTGCGGTCGGCCACAACGGCAACCTCACCAACGGCCTGACCCTGCGCCGCGAGCTGGTCAAGGGCGGCGCGATGATGCAGTCGACCACCGACACCGAGGTGATCCTGCATCTGGTCGCACAGTCGAAGCGCACCCGCTTCATCGACCGTTTCATCGAGGCGCTGCGCACCATCGAGGGCGCCTATGCGCTGGTCGCGCTGACCAACAAGAAGCTGGTCGGCGCGCGCGACCCGCTCGGCATCCGCCCGCTGGTGCTCGGCGATCTCGACGGCCATCCGATCCTGACCTCGGAGACCTGCGCGCTCGACATGATCGGCGCGAAATATGTCCGCGACATCGAGCCCGGCGAGATCATCGTGTTCGACGAGACCGGCGCGCACAGCCACAAGCCGTTCCCGCCGAAACCGGCGCGGCCCTGCATCTTCGAATACATCTATTTCGCGCGGCCGGATTCCATCGTCGGCGGCCGCTCGGTCTACGACGTGCGCAAGGCGTTCGGCGCGCAGCTCGCGCGCGAGAGCCATCCCGAGGTCGACGTCGTGGTGCCGGTGCCGGATTCCGGCGTGCCCGCCGCGGTCGGCTACAGCCAATATTCCGGCGTGCCGTTCGAGCTCGGCATCATCCGCAACCACTATGTCGGCCGCACCTTCATCCAGCCGACCCAGAGCGTGCGCGAGCTCGGCGTGCGCATGAAGCATTCGGCCAACCGCGCCGCGATCGAGGGCAAGCGCATCATCCTGATCGACGACAGTCTGGTGCGCGGCACCACCTCGAAGAAGATCGTGCGCATGATGCGCGACGCCGGCGCCCGCGAGGTGCATTTCCGCCTCGCCTCGCCGCCGATCCTCTATCCCGACTATTACGGCATCGACCTGCCGGACCGCGGCGGCCTGCTCGCCGCCACCCATTCGCTCGAGGAGATGCGCGACATCATCGGCGCCGACTCGCTCGCCTTCCTGTCAATCGACGGCATGTACCGCGCGATGGGCTATGAGGGGCGCGATCCGGCCAATCCGAGATTCGCCGACCATTGCTTCACCGGCGCCTATCCGACCCACCTCACCGACCAGAGCGAAACCGAGGCCCCGCCGCGCCAGCTCTCGCTGCTGGCGGAGGCGAGCTGACGCACGAGATGCAGCCAGTCATCGGCATTTTCTGCGGAGTGCTGTTGGTTGGCTTTATCGTGTTTGCCTTCAGGCAAGGCATGAAGGTAACCTCGGATAGGTCGGGCAACGGAACCAACAGCGACCACAACTCGTATCCGGGCGGTAGCTGACGTCGCGATAGAAAGGAATTCGTCTTGGCCGGGCTTGTCCCGGTCATTTCTGTCTGTAATACCCCGGGCAAAGACGCGGATAGACAGACATGACAAAACCCCTCGCCTCCCGTATCGCCCTCGTGACCGGCGCCTCGCGCGGAATCGGCTATGCGACCGCGGTCGCGCTGGCAAAGGCCGGCGCCCATGTCGTGGCGGTGGCGCGCACGCAAGGAGGGCTGGAAGAACTCGACGACGCGATCCGGAAGGACGGCGGCAGCGCCACGCTGGTGCCGCTCTCGCTCACCGATTACGACGGCATCGCACGGCTCGGGCTCGCGTTGCATGAGCGGCACGGCAGGCTCGACATCCTGGTCGGCAATGCCGGCACGGCCGGACCGTCGTCGCCGCTCGGCCATATCGAGCTGAAGCCGTGGAACGACGTGTTCGCGATCAACGTCACCGCCAACTTCCAGCTGATCCGCTGCATGGACCCGTTGCTGCGCCAATCCGACGCCGGCCGCGCGGTGTTCGTGACCTCGGGCGCCGCGCACAAGGCCAACGCCTATCTCGGCCCCTACGCAGCCTCGAAGGCGGCGCTGGACGCATTGGTGCGCTCCTGGGCCAATGAGACCGCGAATACGGCATTGCGCGTCAATCTGTTCAGCCCCGGTCCGATCCGCACGCGGATGCGCGCGCAGGTATTTCCCGGCGAAGACCCGATGACCTTGGATACGCCCGACATGGCTGCCGAATACATCGTGCCGATGTGTTCGCCCGCGTGGACCGAGACCGGTAAGCTCTACGACTACAAGGCGCGCACGCTGCGGAGTTTTCAGCCGCCGGCGTAAGGAGTAACAGGTGAGCCGCGCCTTCCATTGTCATCCCCGCGAATGCGGGGATCCAGTATTCCAGAGGCGATTGCGTTTGAATCGAGAAGCCGCGGCGTACTGGATCGCCCGGTCCCGTCTACGCCAAGGCTTCGACGAGGCTACGAATCCCTGGCACGCCGAAGCTTTCGCGGAGGCGGCAAGCCGGGCGATGACACCTCTTCTGACGCGTGGGCCTGCCTTTGCGATGCAATTGACTCCTCCCCCGCCCCACGATTGACTGCGCTCCCAAGCGGGACGACCGCCAAGAAAATCTCGGGAGACAATCATGACGCCGAAGCTCAATCGCGCGCGCTTAAAACTGTCCGGGTTCATTCTCTCTGCCTGTATCGCATCTTCATCCCTCCTCGCTCTGCCCTTCCCCGCCAGGGCCGGCGATGTCCCGACCTTCGCGGTCGATGCGTCCTGGCCAAAACAGCTTCCCAACAACTGGATCATCGGCCAGATCGGCGGCATCACGGTCGACTGGCAGGGGCATATCTGGGTGATCCACCGGCCGCGCTCGCTGACCGATGGCGAGAAGGCTTTGAGCCTCACGCCGCCGCGCGCGAAATGCTGCGTGGCGGCGCCGCCGGTGCTGGAGTTCGATGTCGACGGCAATCTGCTGCGATCCTGGGGCGGCCCCGGCGACGGCTATCAATGGGTCGGCCGCGAGCACGGCATCGAGGTCGACGAGCGCGGCTTCGTCTGGATCGGCGGCAATGCCGACGACGACAGCGCGATCCTGAAGTTCACGCTCGACGGCAAATATCTCGGCCAGATCGGCAAGATCGGGCCGCGCACCAACAGCAACGACACCACCCAGCTCGGCCGCCCCGCCGAGATGGCGATCGACAAGGATGCCAACGAGCTCTACATCGCCGACGGCTATGGCAACCGCCGCGTCATCGTGTTCGACGCCACCACGCTGGCCTACAAGCGGCACTGGGGCGGCTATGGCAAGCTCCCCACCGACGACAAGCAGCCGCCCTACGATCCGAGCGCCGCGGTGCAGGAGCAGTTCGGCAATCCCGTGCATTGCATCAAGATCGCCAATGACGGGCTGGTCTATGTCTGCGATCGCAGCCAGGACCGCATCCAGGTATTCCAGAAGAACGGCACCTTCGTCAGGGAATGGTTCTACGAGAAGAACACGCGCGGCGACGGCGCGGTGTTCGATCTCGCGCTGTGGCCCGATCCGAAGCAGACCTATCTGCTCAACGCCGACGGCGCCAACAACGAGATCCGCGTGCTCAAGCGCGACGACGGCACTGTGGTCGGCACGTTCGGCCATAGCGGCCGCAATGCCGGCCAGTTCGCGCTGCTGCACGCCATGGCGGTCGACCAGAAAGGCAACGTCTACACCGGCGAGGTGGAGGGCAAGCGGATCCAGAAGTTCAAGCTGACCTCGGATGCGCTGAAGTGAGGATTGCAGCTGGATGACGCTTCGACGCAGTCCATCAGGCTTTATGCGGATTGCCGCTCAACCGAAGAAAGGGTAAGCGGAAACTCGAACGACCGGCACAAGGCTCCACAAGAGGGCCGTCCGGAAAATGACAATGGAGGGAATACTCATGACGACGACGCTCGTGCGGCGCCACGCCGTGCTTCTCGCTTGCGCTGCACTCGGCCTTGCAACACCTGCCTTTGCTCAGGACAAGAACGTCAAGATCGGCGTGCTGAACGACATGTCGGGCCTCTATGCCGACATCGGCGGCCCGAACTCGGTGGCCGCGGCCAACATGGCGGTGGAAGATTCCGGCCTGCGTGCCAAGGGCTGGAAGATCGACGTGGTCAGCGGCGACCATCAGAACAAGCCCGACGTCGGCGTCAACATCGCCCGCCAATGGATCGACAACGAGAAGGTCGACATCATCACCGACACGCCGAACTCCGGCGTCGCGCTGGCGGTGAGCAACCTTGCCAAGGAGAAGAACTCGATCGTGCTCAATTCGGGCGCGGCGACCGCCGATCTCACCGGCAAGGCCTGCAACGCCAACACGATCTCCTACACCTTCGACACCTACATGCTCGCCCACGGCACCGGCAAGGCGCTGACCAAGGCGGGCGGCGACACCTGGTTCTTCCTCACCGCCGATTATGCGTTCGGCCATGCGCTGGAGCGCGACACCACGGCGGTCGTCGTCGCCAGCGGCGGCAAGGTGCTCGGCGGCGTCAAGCACCCGCTCAACACCGCAGACTTCTCCTCCTTCCTGCTGCAAGCGCAGGCCTCCAAGGCCAAGGTCATCGGCCTCGCCAATGCCGGTGGCGACACCACCAACTCGATCAAGCAGGCCTCCGAATTCGGCATCACGGCGGGCGGACAGAAGCTCGCGGCGCTGTTGCTGTTCGTCAACGACGTGCACGCGCTGGGCCTGAAGATCGCCCAGGGCCTCACCTTCACCGAGTCGTTCTATTGGGACATGAACGACCAGACCCGCGCCTGGTCGAAGCGCTTCCAGAAGGTCTCGCCGAAGAACGCGATGCCCTCGATGACGGTCGCCGGCGTCTATGCCGGCGTGCTGCATTACCTGAAGGCGCTGGAGGCGATGGGCGGCAATCCGCATGACGGCGCCAAGGTCGTCGCCAAGATGAAGGAGATCCCGACCGACGATCCGCTGTTCGGCAAGGGCCCGCTGCGCATCGACGGCCGCCGCATCATTCCGGCCTACCTGTTCGAGGTGAAGAAGCCGGAAGAGTCGAAATATCCCTGGGACTATTACAAGCTGATCGCCACCATCTCGCCGGATGACGCCGCCAAGCCGCTCGAGGCCAGCGAGTGTCCGCTGGTGAAGAAGTGACCGCGTAGCGGTCATTCCGGGATGGTGCGCAAGCACCAGACCTCAGGGGCGCAATTGCGCCCCGGGGAATCTCGAGATTCCGGGTTCGCGCTTTGCGCGCCCCGGAAATGACTCGCTCCACCCCATCACTTCGCAGCCGCCTTCCTCGCCTGCGGCGGCAACGACGCCCATTCCCTGTCGGCGCGCGGGCCGCCGGGATCGCCGGTTAGACCGACGAGCTGTCCAGCCTGCACGTCGAGCGTCTGCGTCCAGGTCTGGGTCTGACACAGCAGCTTGAGCAGGCAGCCCTTCAGCTTCAGCCGGTCGGACGCGTCGCGCCACAGCGAGACCGCATAGGACTTGCCGTCCTCGGCATTGTAGATGTCGCCGTCGAACCGGCCCTCTGGCGTCAGCTTCAATCCAAGGATCAGTTGATGGCCAAGCAGCGCGCGCGTTCGCTTGTCAGGATCGGGATTGAAGCTGTCGCGGAACGGCTGGCCGCGTGGATCCAGCGGATCCTTCATCCACACGATGAAGCCGCAGATGCGGTCACGCGCGGTGCCGCAGCGCTCGAGACGGATGCGCGCGCGCCCGTCCTCGGTCAGCCAGGTACCGCTGGGATCGGCCGGAGCAATCGTCTCGGCGCGGCCGGTCGAGCTCATCAGCAAGGCGGCGACGAGGCTGCGCAGAAACATGCGAACCAGAAAGTTCATGGCAGAGGACCTTTCATTGCCGGGATGGCTTTAAGGACGCGCGACGCGCGCCTCACTTCAGTTGCGCCATGAAGGCATCGGCGCCCTTGTCGATGCCGGCGGTGGCGGCGGCGAGATCGCCGACGCTGGCCTTGATGTCGTAGGCGTTGGGATATTGCTTGCTGACGTAAGCGCCGAGCAGCCGCGAGGTCGAGCTGTCGAACATCTCGACGGCATAAATCACCGAGCCCGTCATGGTGCCCTCGCCGTCGCGCGCGGCCTGGACCCCGTTGTAGACCGCGCCTGCCAGATCGAAGCGTGACAGCGTGCCAAGCACCGGCGTGTTGGCGACAGCGCCGGTCAGCGTCAGCCGTAGCCGAAATGTGTTCGGCCCTCGCGTGTTGACCACCGTGAAGCGGCCGCGCAATTTGTCGGCGAAGCGGGTCTGCATGTAGGCGGCGAGCGTTTCCCTGTCCTTTTCGGACATTTCGCCGAACTGATGATTCGCGCCGCGATAGATCACGACCGGTTCGAGCATCACCTTGTTGTAGCTCCGCCACTCGACCGGCGGCGCATAGCGATACGGCACACGGCCGGAAGAATCCGACGTGTCAGGCGTCATGTAGGCCGACGAGGCCACCTCCGAATAAGCCACCGGCGTCACGGCGGCACATCCTGCTGCGAGGACGCAAAGCGCCATCGCTCCCAGACCGCGCGCGGCGATCGAGCTCTCCATTCCAATCTCCTCATCCGACCTGCGGAAAAAGCAGCTCGGCCGCAGCCACGTCCGGGGCTGAAAGTGCGGCTGCGGCCGCCACTGCCGACCTGGCTCGCCGCCAGATCTGGCCTCAGTGCGACGAACTATAAAACCGACCAGTTGGTTTGTAAAGTTGCAATCGCAGGAAACGCATTAGAAAAATGCGGCGCTCGAAGCGCCGGGGTTATCAGCGAGATTCAGCTGCGCTTGCGGGCTGCGGCCGGCTTTGCGGCCGGAGCCTGCGATGCCGCGCGCGCCGCGACCGTCCTGGCCGGCTTTGCAGCCGCCGTCGCGCCCTGCTCGATCGGAGCCCACTTGCTGTCGTCGAGCAATCGCTCGAACAGGCGATCGCGCTCGGCATCGCTCAATGATGACAGGCCGAACAACGAACTCAGCAGCAGCCCCCTCGCCGCCGCCCAGCGCAGCAGCGCGAGATCGGGGTCACGCGCCTCGGCCTTCATCAGCGCGATCTTCTTGACGTCGACATCGCGCGGCATCGCCATCAATTCGGGATTCTCGTTCATCGCCGCCAGCAGCGCGAACGCCCCGGCTCGCGGCGTTGAGATCGCCTCCCGCAGCGTGGCGATCTGCGCCGCGAGTTCGGGCTGGTCCGTGGTCTCGCGCGCCTTTTCGATGTAGCGCTTCGAGAACTCCTCGAAATGCGCCATCTGCTGCTCGAGCAACGCGCGCAACACCGCTTCCTTGGTGCGGAACTGATGCATCACGCCGCCCTTGCTGAGCCCGCTCTCGCGCGCGATCGCGTCCAGCGTCAGGCGCCCCGGACCATCGCGCGTCACGATGGTGATCGCGGCCTCGAGTGCGGCGTTGCGGGAGCGTTCCGAGCGAGAAGGATTATCCATGGGGTTACTTACTCAGGAAGGAGTCGCTTGAGCGCACAGTATCTCAGCGGCCTCGGTCAATCTCAAGCGCTGCATCTGATTCTGCCAGGCAGCGCGAACGACGTACCCGAAATGCCGGCGTCGGCATCGGGGTGGCGCATCATGCGAACGAATCGATCATTGCGCTATCTGATCGCTCACGCGCATGCGCGTACGGTGCCGCGAACCGTCTGCAGCAAGCAGCGACGCAGGCCGTGAAGGAAACCGTGCGCCATACGGCCGATGACCCTTTCCCCTCGACCACGCGCGCGGGCAACAGACTCTGCATCGGCATAACTGGCGGCGACGATCGTGCCGTGCCTGTTCCCCTCGAGCTTCAGGTCGGTGAGATAGACGAGGCCGCGCGACGTCAGCAGCGCCGCTTGCGTGTCGCTGAAGCGGCTCAATTCATCGCAGATATCAACGGCCTCGTCGTTCACCCTGTTTCTCCTGCCAGCGCGGCCCCGGGGCGAGGCGCGCGTCTAGATCCAATACCATTCTCTATACAAACCAACCGGATGGTTTGTAAATAGGCAAAATGGCGCAATCCGCCAGATTCGGCCGATCGGGCGCATCGGCCTGTCGGATAGCCGCCCGCGCATTCGTCCTCGAAGCATCGATCAGCCAGCACCGGAGCATGCGAGCGATGACACAGAGCGAGAGAGCCGAAACCCAAATCAGGGCACTCATCGAATCCTGGGCGGACGCCGTCCGCAGGCACGACTATCCCGGCGTTCTCGCCCATCACGATCAGGACATCGTGATGTTCGACGTGCCGCCGCCGCTGCTGTCACGTGGACTGGATGAATACCGCAAGACCTGGGATCTGTTCTTCAGATATAATCGCCCTGGCTACGCCTTCGATATCGAGGAGATCGCGATCACGGCCGGCGAGGATGTCGCCTTCGCGGCTGCGGTGATGCGCTGCGGCCCGCCCGATGCCACCTTCCAGTTCAGGCTGACGATCGGATTGCGCAAGGTCGGCGACGGCTGGCGCATCACGCACGAGCACCATTCGGTGCCCGCGACGGATTGATGTGTGCCCTCACTCGTGCCTGGCCGGAAATTGCCTCAGATCCTCTCAGTGTGACGGATCACATTGCATCCAACGGCTCCAGCATGGAGCGCGCGACGCACACATCGTTCCGCAAGCTTTCGGCATTTTGTGTCGTGATGTGGCCGACAGCTATTTCGCCTAACGGCGTGAACCCTCTCCTCCCGGGGGGCGACCGAGGAGAAGGGGCGGCCAAGCCCGAGCTCGACACGGGAGCTCGACACGGGAGCTGGACAGATGGCCAATCGACCCAAATTCGCAATCACGAGGCCGATCGAGGAAACGCCGTATGCGGCGGCGCCTGACATCGTCATCGGCTATCCGCATCGGCTGGACTGGCTGGCGCTGTACCAGCCGGGCCCGCTGCGCATGCCCAACGAGCAGGGCATCTATCGCGACGTCATGGCGCTGGAATCCCGTTACCAGGACATGAAGGGCCATCATGAGCGCACCGTGAAGGCGCAGCTGGATCTCATCCCCAAGCGCGCCACTGGCCGCGCCGTGCTTGCGGAAATCGGCCGCAAGCCGTCGCACAAGGTGACGATCTTTCCGTTCGATTTCCTGCCCTCGGGGCAGTGGAAATCCGAGACGGCGGCCGCGACCGAGGCGACTGTGATCATGCCGACGCCGGAGATGATCGCCGCCTGGCGGGCCAATCCCGCGGTTCCACCCGCGGCGCTGCAGCCGCAGCTCGACGGCATGCTGAAGGGCACGCAGTGGAGTCGTCTCGACTTCACCTATCCGGCCACCGGTGCGGGGACAGGCGTCTATATGTTCTATACGGCGCAGCGCTTCGACGATCAGCCGATGGGCGCCGACGATGCACTGCTGCATGAGCTGGTGCATGCCGCGCGGCTGGCGAAGGGACTTTCCTTTCAGGCGCCGGTCAGCGGCAGCTATCGCAATATGGAGGAGTTCTTCGCCAGTGTCGTACAGATGGTCTATCGCTCGGAACGGCGGCAGTCGATCTTCGACTATGCCGGCGCGCCGATCGATGCGGCGTCGTTCCTCGACAAGAACCTGACGCCGTCGCCGCGACTGCTGATGGGCTGGCTTCGCTCGCAGCAGGGGACTTTCTATGCGGCGCTCACCAAGGCCGACGCAAGCTTCAATCCGATGCGCCAGGCCGACGCCGAAGCGGCCGCGCTGACCCGGAAGATCGAGCACGCGACCTGACCACGCCGAGACTGCGCGCGCGTCGGCCGGGTGAGGCCTTCGGCCGAACTAACTCACCCACCCTGCGCAGGCGCCTTCGCCGTCGAACGCCATGCAATCGCGAGCGCGAGCAGCAGCAGCGCGCCCGCCAGATAGAATGGCGCGCCGGGCATCTTCACTGGCGCGTTGGCGCCGATGAAATGCGCAAATGTCAGCGTGAACAGGAACGGGCCGATCAGCTGCGAGACGCTCTGCACGCTTGACGTCGCGCCCTGCAGCTGGCCCTGCTGATCTGCCGCAACGAGCTGCGTGGTCAGCGCCTGGGTCGCGGCGCCCGCGACGCCCCACAGCGCCATCACGGGAATGCCGACCCAGAACCAATGGCCGGTCGGCGCCGCACCGAAGATCAAGAAACCGGCCGCGCCGAAGCCGAGGCCGAGGAACAGCGTCTTGCGCTCGCCGAAGCGCTTGACGATCGGGCCGATCGCCGCACCCTGCACGATCATGGCGCAGACGCCGACCAGCGCCAGCGTCGCGCCGACGGTGCCGGTGCTCCAGCCATAACGATAGGTCGCGTAGAGCACGAACACCGACGGCAGCACGACATGGGCAAGCTGGGCGAAGAAATTCACCAGCGACAGCCCGGCGAGCACCCGGTTCGAGCGCAACAGATGCAATGCGCCGACAGGATTGGCGCTCCGCCAGCGGAACGGCGAGCGGCGCCCGGCAGGCAGCGACTCCGGCAGGATCAGCAGGCCATAGAGGCCGTTGGCGAAGCTCAGGCCGGCTGCGACCCAGAACGGCAGCCGCGGATCGAATTGGCCGAGCAAACCGCCCAGCGCCGGCCCGAGGATGAATCCCGCGCCGAAGGCGACGCCGATCTTGCCGAACACGGCGGCGCGCTGCTCCGGCGCGGTGACGTCGGTGATGTAGGCGAATGCGGTCGAGATGCTCGCCGAGGTGATGCCCGAGACCATCCGGCCGATGAACAGCCAGCCCAGCGTCGGCGCGAGCGCCATCACCACATAGTCGGCGGCAAGCCCGAAGTTCGACAACAGCACCACGGGCCGGCGACCGAAGCGATCGGACAGCGCACCCAGGATCGGCGAGCAGAAAAACTGCATCAACGCCCAGATCGTACCGAACAGCCCGAAGATGCGCGCGGCGTTCGCGGTGTCGTTGTTGACGAAACTCTCGATCAGTTTCGGCAGGATCGGGATGACCACGCCGAGCGCGAGCGTGTCGAGCAGGATGGTGACGAAGATGAAGATGACGGCGGCACCGCGCGCCTGCGGCGCGTCCGTTCTGCCGTTCGCCACCTCTCCGCTCATGACGGGCGTTTGCGCTTGTGGGCGAACGGGTTGGCCTTTTCGCGCAACGTGATCCTAACCGGCGTGCCCGGCAGATCGAAGGTCTCGCGCAGCGAGTTGGTGAGGTAGCGCAAATAGGATCTCGGGATCGCGTCGGCGCGCGAGCAGAACAGCACGAAGCTCGGCGGCCGCGCCTTCACTTGCGTGATGTAGTTCAGCTTCAACCGGCGGCCCGAGACGGCCGGCGGAGGCGCTGCCTGGATCGCCTGCTCGAACCAGCGATTGAGCGCGGCGGTCGGCAAGCGCCGGTTCCAGACCGCATAGGCCTCCTGGATCGCAATCATCAGGCGGTCGATACCCTCACCCATCAGGCCGGAGACGGCGACAACAGGCACGCCCTTGACCTGGGGCAGCCAGTGGTCGGCATCGGTGCGCAGTTGCGATATCTGGTTGGGCTTGCGTTCGACGAGGTCCCATTTGTTGACCGCGAGCACGATGGCACGGCCCTCGCGCTCGATCAGGTCGGCGATCCGCAAATCCTGCTCCTCGAACCTGTTCTGCGCGTCCATCATCATCACGACGACTTCGGCGAAGCGCACCGCGCGCAACGCGTCGGCGACCGAGAGCTTTTCCAGTTTCTCCTCGATCCGCGAGCGGCGGCGCAGGCCGGCGGTATCGAACACGCGGAACTGGCGGCCCTGCCAGGTGATCTCGACCGCGATCGAATCGCGCGTGGTGCCGGCCTCGGGGCTGGTCAGCAGCCGCTCCTCGCCGAGCAGATGGTTGATCAGCGTCGACTTGCCGGCATTGGGCCGGCCGACGATCGCAACCCGGATCGGGCGCTGCGCGATCTCCTCGTCCGACCAATCCTCGACACCCTCGATCTCCTCTTCCTCCTCGACGGGCTCCGGCATCAACGCACTGAGCACATCGCGGAGATCCCCCATGCCCTCGCCATGCTCGGCAGATATCTGCACGGGATCGCCGAGGCCGAGCGCGTAGGATTCCATCGCGCCGATCTCGCCGTGCTTGCCCTCCGCCTTGTTGGCGACCAGCACCACCGGCTTGTTGGCTTTCCGGGCGAAATCGGCGAAGGCGCGGTCGGTCGGCGTCAGGCCGACGCGGGCGTCGATCACGAACATCAGGGCGTCGGCGAGTTCGATCGCGGTCTCGGTCTGCTCCTGCATCCGAGCCGTCAGCGAGCCCTTGGCGCCCTCGTCGAGACCCGCGGTATCGATGATGGTGAAGTCGAGATCGTAGAGCCGGGCCTGGCCCTCGCGGCGGTCACGCGTGACGCCGGGCTCGTCGTCGACCAGCGCGAGCTTCTGGCCGACCAGCCGGTTGAACAGCGTCGACTTTCCGACATTGGGCCGGCCGATAATGGCGATGGTGAAGGACATGGATCATCCAGGCGCGGTCTGCGACGCGCGGGTCAAGGTGCTGGCAAGAACTACAGCAGGAATGTTGGTCGGTCGAAGCAAATGATCGGGCACCTTGCCCCTTCGTCGCAAGCGGGGCGAGGTGGAACTCAGCTTAACGGTTAGCGTGTAAAGCCGCCGCTCGGCACCGGCGCGGGGAAGCCGCCGCCGGATTGTTGCGAGGTCTGGGTCTGGGCCGGCGCCGCAGGCTGCGCCTGCTGGTCGTCGGCCGGTGGCGCGGTGGTGCGGCGGCGGACGATCTTCTTCGGCTTCGGCTCGGGCGGCAGCGCGGCGGGCGCGCCCTCCTCCGGCGCAGCGTCGGGAGCCGCCGCCTGATCCGCCGCGGGGGCTGCGGCCGGCGCCGCCCTGCCCTTGGCGTTCTTCTTGGCGCCCTTCGGCGGCTCGGGCGGCGGAGCCTGCTGGGCGGCGGCAGCCGCGGCGTTCTGCTGGTCGAGCTGTTCCTGCTGCGAGCCCTTGTACAATTCCTTCGGCACGCCCTGCTCAAGGCCAGGCACGCCTTCCGGGAACACCGGCTTGCGGTCGCCGGCCAGCTTCTTCTTGGTGTCGAGGAAGTCGAGCAGGTCGCTCGGGTCGAAATTGGACATGCCGCCACCGCCGCAGCCCGCCAACACGCTGCAAAGCGCGATGAGAACTGCGGCTGCGATCAGGCGTTGCGAGCGGCGCATGGTCGATCTCTCACTCAAACTCGGGTTCGTCTGGGCATGATCTCCGCGCAAACGCTTCGCGTTTGTCGCGAGGGAAAACCGGTTCCCACTTTTGCGGATCATGCCTCCTCAGCTCTTGGCGACCGGCGGCAACAGTGCCTGCAGCGCTTCGGCGCGCGAACGCAGGCTCGGCGGCGTCTCACCGTCATTGGCTATCTGCTCGAGCCATTGGCGCGCGGCGGTGGCATCGTTGGCGCGCAAGGCCGACAGCGCCAGCAGCTCGCGCGCGGAGTGGCGGAAGGTCGAATCCTTCGCCGTGGCCGTCGCCTCGAGCCGCTGCAGCATGTTCGGATAGGTCGTGGTTTCCATCAGGATCTGCGCGGCACGAATCCGCGCCAGATCCTGCTCGGGACCGCCGACGCTGCGATCGGCCGCGATCTCGTCATAGATCTTCGCTGCGGCCGGCTGGTCGCGGGTCGCGACCTCGGCGGCCATGCGCAGCCGCGCCAGATTGCGGTAGCCGGACGGCGCCTTGATGATGAGGTCGGCGAACGCAGCCTCTGCCTCGGCGTGCTTGTTCTGCTCGGACAGCTCGGCCGCGCGGTCGAACGCCGCACCGGCCTCGGCCGCCTTCTTGGCCTCGAGATATTGGTAGCCACGCCAGCCACCGACGCCGGCGACCACCAGGATCGCCAGCGCGATGATAAAGATCGAGTACTTGTCCCACAGCTTCTTGAGCTGATCGCGACGGACTTCCTCGTCGACTTCGTCAAATAATTCAGACACTTAAGGCTATCCCATCCCCTCGGGACCGCGAATCTCGGTGGGGCCATGCCCGCACCCGATCCCCACATCGCGGCGGCGTTACCCTAACGGTGTGGCGGAGGCAAGGCAAAGCGAGGCGGATCAACGCGTTAACAGGGGAAGTTTGTCCTGCCCCGGGGCTCACGCCCCCGCCAGGCCCTCGCGCAGCTGGCGCTTGATCACCTTGCCATTGGCGTTGCGCGGCAGCGGCTCTACGGTCAGCGCCATCGTCTCCGGCACCTTGTAGTCCGACAGGCGCTCCGCGCACCAGGCGCGCAGGCTCTCCGCGTTGACGTCGGTACGGGTCACGATCACGGCGTGGACGCGCTCGCCGAGCACCGGACACGGCTTGGCGATGATCGCGCTCTCGACCACGGCCGGATGGCCTGACAGCACCGACTCGACCTCGGCGGAATAGATCTTCAGGCCGCCGCGGTTGATCATGTCCTTCTGGCGATCGAACACGCGGACGAAGTTTGCCGCGTCGACCGAGCCGAGATCGCCGGAATGCCAGAAGCCGGCGGTAAAGCTCTCCGCGGTCGCCCTCGGATTGTTCCAGTAGCCCTTGATGACGGAGGCGCTGCGGATCCAGAGCTCGCCGATCTCGCCGCGCGGCACCTCGCGGCCGTCGCGCCCCATCACGATGATCTCGGCGCCGGGACACGGCAGGCCGACGCTGTCGATATGGGCCGCGGTCAGTTCGCCCGGCATCAAGGTCGAGGGCGACGTGGTCTCGGTCGCACCGTAGCAATTGGCGAGCTTCAGCCCGGGAATTTTTGCGTCGAGCTTCTCGATGGTGGCAACCGGCATCGGCGCGCCGCCGAAGCCGCCGATGCGCCAGCTCGACAGGTCGTAGCTGTCGAAATCCGGCTGCATCAGGCAGAGATTATACATCGCCGGCACCATCACCGTGTAGGTGACCCGCTCGCGGGCGGCGACCTTGAGATACTCCGCCGCCTTGAACTCCGGCATGATGATCAGCGCACCGGCGCAGCGCGCCATGGTGGTGACGTTGGCGACCGCGCCGGTGACATGCGCGAGCGGCACCGCGGCGATCGAGCGATCGTCCATGGTCAACTTCAGGCAGGACGCGAACACCTGTGAGGAATGGATGATGTTGCAATGGGCGAGCATCGCGCCCTTCGGCCGGCCGGTGGTGCCCGAGGTGTAGAGGATCATCGCGGTGTCCTCTTCGCTCACCTCCGCTGGCGCCTTGGCCGGCGCATTGTCGCGCAGACCTGCAAATTGCGACGCGCCGTCGTCGCTGACCGAGATGCGATGCTTGAGGCCTGGAATGTCGGCAGCGTCCGGGATGCGATCGGCAAGCGATGCCTCATGGACCAGAAGCGTCGCGCCGCAATCGTTCAGCACATAGGCGATCTCGGGCTTCTGCTGGCGGGTCGAGAGCAGCACCGTGACCAGCCCGGCATGGGCGGCGGCGAACATCGTCAGCACGAACTCGATGCGGTTGCCGAGCAGGATCGCGACGCGATCGCCGGGCGCAAGACCAAACGCAGCAAAGCCCGCCGCAACCTTCGCCGACTGCTCGGCCACCTCGCGCCAGCTCAGGCGTTGATCGCCGCAGACCAGCGCCTCGCCGTCGCCGTTCTGCGCGACGGCCTCAGTGACCATCGCCCACAGGCTGCCCGGCCGTTCCGGGAACGCCGGCACGACGCGGTCAGCGAAGCGCGGCTCGAGCCGCATCGGCGGCAGTGCGTGTTGCGACCAGTCCATGCGCGCTCTCGTCAGCTCTTCTTCATGCCGTAGACGTGCTCCGGCCCGGGGAAGGCGCGGCTCTTGACGTCGCGCGCATAGCCCGCGATCGCTTCCTCGATCATCGGTCCCAGATTGCCGTAGCGGCGCACGAATTTCGGCGCGCCCGGCGACAGGCCGAGCATGTCCTCCAGCACCAGCACCTGGCCATCACAGGCGGCACTGGCGCCGATGCCGATGGTGGGCACGGCGATCGATTGCGTGATCTTGCGCGCCAAGGGCTCGGCGACCGCCTCGACCACGATCGAGAACGCGCCGGCTTGCGCGATCGCGTGAGCGTCGTTTTCGATCGGCGCCCAGTTGGTCTCCTCGCGGCCCTGGGCGCGGAACGAGCCAAGCGTGTTGATCGACTGCGGCGTCAGGCCGATATGGCCCATCACGGGAATGCCGCGCTCGGAAAGGAACGCCACCGTCTCCGCCATCCGCGCGCCGCCCTCGAGCTTGACCGCGCCGCACAGCGTCTCCTTCATGATCCGCACCGCCGATTGAAACGCCTGCTCCTTGGAGCCTTCATAGGAGCCGAACGGCATGTCGACCACGACGAGCGCCGCCTGCGAGCCGCGCATCACGGCGCGGCCCTGCAGGATCATCATGTCGAGCGTGACCGGCACCGTGGTCTCGAAGCCGTGCATGACGTTGCCGAGGGAATCGCCGACCAGGATCGCATCGCAATGACGGTCGACCAGCGCCGCGGTATGCGCGTGGTAGGACGTCAGCATCACGATCGGCTCGCCGTTCTTGCGGGCGCGCAGATCGGGCGCGGTCTTGCGCTTGATGGCAGATTGAACAGACATTGTCAGGCTCCCATGACAGGCACGCCGATCACGACCGGGTGGAACGCAAACGCCAGCGCCAGATAAGCGATGACACCAACCGCGATCGCGATCAGGTCGTTAGTTGGGCCGCCCACCGGGATCGGCGGCGCGCCGGCATCCGCGCGGCGCTTTAGCGAGATGCGGTCATAGACCGCCCAGCCGAGAATCGAGCCGAACAGGATGATCGAGCCGAGGTCGCCATTGGCGAGCAGATGCGCGAACGCCCACAGCTTCACGCCCGCCAGCATCGGGTGCTTCAGCGTGGTATAGATGCGGCCGCGGATATAGGAGGCGACGACCAGGATGACGGCGGGCAGCATCAGCGCCACCGTGATGTGCTTCAACGCGGTCGGCGGCGTCCAGACATCGATCCATCCGGTCGCGCGGTAGTGGCCGAAGCCCCAGACAATCAGGAACAGCCCTGCGGCGGCGGCGAGCGAATAGACGATCTTGTAGACGCCCTCGCCCATCGTTTTGATCAGGCCGGCACGCAGGTCGCGTAGGCTGGTCAGCACATGGATGCCGAGGAACAGCACGAGACCCAGGATCATGACGAGCAGTCCCACGATGTTCCTCCCCTGATCGATTGGTGTCTTCGCGTAACATCTTCGCCGGGCGGTAGGCAATGCATCACGCCCACCGCCATATTCCGTCATTCCGGGATGGCCCGCAGGGCCAGACCCGGAATCTCGAAGTTGTCGGGCGCGCAAACCAATCTCGAGATTCCGGGTTCGATGCTCCGCATCGCCCCGGAATGACGAGCCTCAAGGTCTCTCTGGTTGCTTGCCGAACTCGCGGTTGTCGACATAGCGGATCATGATCGGGCGGCCGGCCAGTGCGCCGCCGAGCCCGCCGGTGAATTTCAGCGGCAGGCAGGCGCCGAGCGAGGCGTTGATGGCATTGAGGTAGGTCGTGCGGGTGTCCGTCGGGACGCCCCGCGTCGCGAATGTCAGGCGCGGCGCGCCGATCATCTCGCCAGTCCGCTTGAAGCTGAAGCGCACCGACATCTGCATGCCCTCGCGCGCATCGTCCACTGGCGGCGGCGCCCAACAGGAACGCAGCGCCGCGAAGAGATCGCCGATGGTATCGAGATCATGGTCCGGCTTGCGGTACTTCTGGGCTTGCCCCTCGGGCGGCACGGTCAGGATCGTGAGCTGGAGATTTTCGCCGTACGGATAATCCATCTCGGGAAGGCACGGGCCGTGGTTGAACACGCTGCAATAAGACGGCGTGCAGGGCCCGCCGTCGAGCACGCTGCAGGGTGTGTGCGCGAACGGCACCGGGTTGGTCTGTTGCCTTTCCTGCGCGCCGGCCACGCCCACAAGGCTGATGGCCAGCACGGTAAGAACGAGGTAGATGGCGATGCGTCGGAGCATGGACGAGCCCTGGAAGGCGGTCCAACCAAGATGTGAAACGCGGCGGGCAGGTTCAAGCCTTGCCGCGTTCACGTCCCCGCGCGTGTTTCATGCTGCGATGCTAGGCTGACGCGGCTCGCGCGTGTTGAATGAGCTCGACCTTGTAGCCATCCGGATCTTCGACGAAGGCGATGATCGACGCGCCAAATTTGACCGGGCCGGGATCCCGTCTGATCTTGACTCCGGCCGCGCGAAGGCTGCCGCAGAGGTGGTAGATGTCCGGGACCTCGATGACCAATTGGCCGAACGCGTTGCCGTGTTCATAAGTCTCGATGCCGTAATTGTATGTCAGCTCGAGTCCCGAACCGGCCGCCTCGCCGCAGCCGAGAAACGTAAGCGTATATCGCCCTTCCGGAACATCGCGGCGCCGGAGCTCCGTCATGCCGAGCTGCTTGTAGAACGAAATGCTTCGTTCGAGGTCACCGACGCGGATCATCGTGTACAGGATTCTGTTCATGGCTAGTCCTTTTGGAAAATCTTTCGATGGCTAGGGTCAGCGGCTGCGCAGTGTTCATCAGGCCAGAGCGGCAGCGACCCATTGCGCCCAGGCGAGCGCTTCTCGATCGGCACCGGGTCGGGCAACGATCTGAATTCCAAGCGGCAGCCCCTCGGGGCCGGCTCCAGCAGGAACGGTGATGGCAGGGCCATGCAAGGCGGTCCAAAGTGAATTGAACGACGAGTCCCCGGTGGAAGCGAGGCCCTCGGGAGCCTGGCCGGTCGCGGCGGGCGTGACCAGAATATCAAGATCCTCGATCGTCGCCGGAAACCGGCGGCGCAGCTGCGAAAGTGTCTCCGCCGCTTCGAGATAGTCGGCGTGGGAAATGGCCAATCCTGCGTCGAGTTGCTGCCGGAGAGGCGAACTGATCTGGTCTCGTGCATGCGCCAGCTCCCAGCCGAGCCCTTGAGCGGCCTCGCGATTGAGCACCTTGGGGAATGCAGTGTGAAATGCATCGAACGCTGACGGCAGCTCGCGATCGACGACCGCGGCACCCGCGCGCGATAACGCCGTCGCTACGTCAGCAAGAAGCTTGCGGGTCTCGGGCAGCGCCTTGTCCCAGCTGGGCGATCTGCATATTCCGATGCGAGGCGCGCGTTCAGGCTTCCGATCAGGATCGCCGAGCGGCAGGCCGCTGACGGTCCCGACCAAGAGCGCGCAATCAGCGACGCATCTGGCGACAACGCCAACCGTGTCAACGGTCTCGGCGACCAGCTTCACACCGCCGCGATTGATCACTCCGAAGCTCGGCTTGTAACCCACCACGCCACAATAGGCGGCCGGCTTGATCAGACTGCCCATCGCCTGCGTCCCATACGCAAGCGGGAAGAAGTAGTCCGCAACACCCGCCACCGAGCCGCTGCTCGATCCACCTGGGGTGTGCCCGAGCGTCAGCGGGTGAACCGTTGGACCAGGCGTGCGGATGGCGAACTCCGCGGTGACCGTCTTGCCGATCACCACGGCCCCGGCGGCGCGTACCCAAGTGACGGCGGCCGCATCGGCTTTCGGACGCCACGCCTTCCAGATCGGAGAACCATGCTCTGTGGGCATGTCGTGCGTATCGATGACATCCTTTACCCCGATCGGGATGCCATGGAGCGGCCCTGGATTTGCGTGGGCACTTCGCGCCTGATCCGGATCATGGAAGGCCAGCGCCCGGACCGCCGGGTCGCGATCGGCGATACGCGCGAGGCACGCTTCGAGAAGGTCGGCCGGCTTCAACCTGCCACTTTGAATGCGGCGAGTGGCGTCCGTTGCGGTCAGCTGAGAAAGGTCATCCATGGCGCGATTTCCAGTTGTGGCGTTGCCACTGGAAATAGCTCGGGACATATGATAAGAAAAACCAATATTTCTTATCCAACAATTTCGCTTAACTGAACTATGCGCAACCTCGACATGGACATCCTTCGGACTTTGGTGGCTGCCCAGGACCTGGGTGGCTTCAACCGCGCTGCCGACCAGGTCGGCCGGTCTCAGTCAGCGGTCAGCCAGCAAGTCCGGAAACTGGAGGAGCAGGTTGGCGAGGCCTTGTTCCGCAAGGAAGGACGAGGGTTGGTCCCCACCGAAGCCGGCGACGTGATCCTGCGCTATGCCCGTCGCATCCTCGATCTCAACGACGAGGCGATCGCCGCGGTGCGGGGAATCGCGATCGCGGGGACCGTCCGGTTTGGCTTGCCGAGCGACCTCGCCGAGACGTGGTTGCCGAAAGTGTTGGGGCACTTCAAGCGCGCCCATCCTGCTGTCTTGATCGAGGTCGTCGTCGAGCGCAACGCGCTGCTGCTCGAGCGGCTGGATAAGGGACAGCTTGATCTTGCGATCGCATTTGGCGGCGGTCCACGTGCCGATGCGCATCAATTGGCCGAGCTGCCGATGACGTGGATTGGCCCCGTACCGAAAGAGTCTGTGATCAAGACGAGCGAGCCGATATCGCTGGTGGTGTACAGCCCTCCCTGCTTCTTCCGTCAGGCGAGCATCGATGCCTTGGACAAGGCCGGCATCGCCTGGCACACATCGTTCACAAGCACCAGCCTGCACGGGCTATGGGCCGCCGTCGATGCGGGCCTTGGCATTACCCTGCGCACGGTCGTCGGTTTGCCTCGCTCCCTGACGGTGCTGCACGAATCCTCCGGCCTCCCGCCTGCCCCAACGATCCGATTGGCGTTGCATGATGCCGGCCGGGAATTGTCGCCCGCCGCCGAGCGACTGAAGGCCATCCTGGTCGAAACGTTGGCCGATAGCCTACACGGCGCGAACCGAGCGCTTGCTCGGTAGCGCCGCTCCGGGTAGCAGCAAACTCGCTGTCATCGCCCGGCTTGACCGGGCGATCCAGTATTCCAGAGGCGGCGGTGTGTCATTGAGAAGCCGCGGCGTACTGGGTCCCCCGGTCCCGTCTACGCCAAGGCTTCGACGAGGCCACGAATCCCAGGCGCGCCGAAGCTTTAGCGAAGGCGGCAAGCCGGGGGACGACAGCGGCAGGCTTGGCGACACTACGCCCGCTTCTTCACGTCCTCGCGCTTTTCGCGTCACACCCCCACTGTCATCGCCCGGCTCGACCGGGCGATCCAGTATTCCAGAGGCAGTTGTGATCAATCGAGAGGCCGCGGCGTACTGGTCCCTCGGTCAAGCCGGGGGACGACACCGAGGAATGGGCATTACGCCTTCTTCTTCACGTCCTTGACGTTGGAGAAGGTGATGCCCTCGGCGCGCTCGCGGGTGTAGCCGAGATAGAACTCGTTCTTGGCCATGAACACGGGATCGCCGTCGACGTCGTCGGCAATGCCGGAATTGTTGGCGGCGACGAAGGCGTCGAGCTTCTTGCGGTCGTCGGAGGAAATCCAGCGTGCCAGCGAGAATTCAGAGATCTCGAACTCGACCGGCAGTGAATATTCCGCGTCCAGCCGCGCCTTCAGCACGTCGAGCTGCAGCGGGCCGACCACGCCGACCAGCGCCGGCGCGCCGTCGCGCGGGCGGAACACCTGCACGACGCCCTCCTCCGACATTTGCTGCAGGGCTTCCTTCAGCTTCTTCGCCTTCATCGCATCGGTGAGGCGAACACGGCGGACGATTTCCGGAGCAAAGCTCGGCACGCCGACGAAGGTCAGATCCTCGCCCTCGGTCAGGGTATCGCCGATCCGCAAGGTGCCGTGGTTCGGAATGCCGACGACGTCGCCGGCAAACGCCTCGTCCGCCACCGAGCGGTCCTGGGCGAAGAAGAATTGCGGGCTCGACAGGCTCATGTTCTTGCCGGTGCGCACCAGCTTGGCTTTCATGCCGCGGCTCAGCTTGCCCGAGCACAGCCGGGCGAAGGCGATGCGGTCGCGGTGGTTCGGATCCATGTTGGCCTGGATCTTGAACACGAACGCGCTCATGCGCGGCTCGGCCGCCTCGACCCTGCGCAGATCGGAATCCTGCGCGCGCGGCGCCGGTGCGAACTTGCCGAGGCCTTCGAGCAAGTCGCCGACGCCGAAATTGCGCAGTGCGCTGCCGAAATAGACCGGCGTCAGATGGCCCTCGCGGAACGCCGCGAGCTCGAACGGCTTGCAGGCTTCCGAGGCCAGCGCGAGTTCGTCCCTGACCTCGGAGACGTCGAGATTGGGGTTGCGCTTGCCGAGATCGGCGATGTCGATCTGCTCGGTGGCGCCGGTCTTGGCGCCGCCGCCCTCGAGCAGCCGCACGCCGCCATTGACCACGTCATAGGTGCCGAGGAAGTCGCGGCCGCGGCCGACCGGCCAGGTCATCGGCGTGGTATCGAGCGCCAGCGTCTTCTCGATCTCGTCCAGCAGATCGAACGTGTCGCGGCTCTCGCGGTCCATCTTGTTTATGAAGGTGATGATCGGGATGTCGCGCAGGCGGCACACCTCGAACAGCTTTCGCGTCCGCGCCTCGATGCCCTTGGCGGCGTCGATCACCATGACCGCGGAGTCGACCGCGGTCAGCGTCCGGTAAGTGTCTTCCGAAAAGTCCTCGTGGCCCGGCGTGTCCAAGAGGTTGAACACGAGGTCGTTGAACTCGAAGGTCATCACCGAGGTGACGACCGAGATGCCGCGCTCGCGCTCGATCTTCATCCAGTCCGAGCGGGTGTTGCGGCGCTCGCCCTTGGCCTTGACCTGACCCGCGAGGTTGATGGCGCCGCCGAACAGCAGCAGCTTTTCCGTCAGCGTGGTCTTGCCGGCGTCCGGATGGGAAATGATCGCAAAGGTGCGCCGTCGCGCCACTTCCTCTGACAGTGGCGAGCGGGACGGCGATTCGGTTGTTGCAGCGGTATCGGACATGGCGGGGCAGCGTTTGGCAGGGAAAACGGGCGCAATCAAGGGCGTTTTGTCGCGATGCGGACGGGCGCACCATCCCCATATAGGTACGAGAAGGACGACCTTCTCCTCACCATACCGTCAGCGGGGACGACCCTGCCTTTTCTGGAGGGTTCGTGATGGCTTGGGCCATTCTGTTCACCGCTGGCCTGCTCGAGATCGGCTGGGCGATCGGGCTGAAATATACCGAGGGTTTCTCGCGGCTGGTGCCGTCGGTGCTGACGCTCGCGGCGATGGCCGGCAGCGTGATCCTGCTTGGCATTGCGCTGAAGACGCTGCCGATTGGAACCGCCTATGCGGTCTGGACCGGGATCGGCGCGGTCGGCACCGCGGCGCTCGGCATCATCCTGCTCGGCGAACCCGCGACCGCGATGCGGCTCGCCAGCATCGCCCTGATCGTTTCCGGCATCGTCGGGCTGAAGCTCGTCGGATGAATCTCTTCTGGACGCGTTTTCTTAACGCGAACCGGCTTCCACTTCGCTCGAAAACGCTACTTCAGAATCTGCACCGCCCAATAGGTCGCGGCGGCGACCGCAGCCGACGCCGGGATTGTGATCACCCAGGCATAGACGATCGAGCTCGCCACATTCCAGCGCACGGCGGAGAGCCGCCGTGCCGCACCGACGCCGACAATGGCGCCGGTGATGGTATGGGTGGTCGATACGGGAACCCCGAGATAGGTCGCGATGAACAGCGTCGCGGCGCCGCCGGTCTCAGCGCAAAAGCCCTGCATCGGCGTCAGCTTGGTGATCCGCAGCCCCATGGTGCGCACGATCCGCCAGCCGCCCATCAAGGTGCCCAGCGCCATCGCGCTCTGGCAGGACAGCACGACCCAGAACGGAATTTCGAAGGTGTCGCCGAGATGGCCCTGCGAGTAGAGCAGCACGGCGATGATGCCCATGGTCTTCTGCGCGTCGTTGCCGCCATGGCCGAGCGAATAGAGCGAGGCCGAGGCGAATTGCAGGATGCGAAAGGCGCGATCGACCGCGAACGGCGTCGAGCGCACCGAGAGCCAGGACACGACGGCCACCAGCACCAGCGCCAGCAGGAAGCCGACCAGCGGCGACAGCACGATCGCGAGCAAGGTCTTGGTGAGCCCGCTCCACACCGCAGCCGAAATGCCCGCCTTCGCCATGCCGGCGCCGACCAGCCCGCCGATCAGCGCGTGCGAGCTCGACGAGGGGATGCCGAGCGCCCAAGTGATCACGTTCCACACGATCGCGCCGACCAGCGCGGCGAAGATCACGGTCGCGTCCACCACCGACGGGTCGATGATCCCGGTGCCGATGGTGTTGGCGACGTGCAGGCCGAAGACTGCGAAGGCGACGAAATTGAAGAAGGCCGCCCAGAACACCGCATATTGCGGCCGCAGCACGCGGGTCGAGACGATGGTTGCGATCGAGTTCGCGGCATCGTGCAGGCCGTTCAGGAAGTCGAACAGCAGCGCGACCGCGATCAGGATGGTGAGAACCGGAAGACCCAGCGTGGCGTCCACGTGATGGCCCCGCTCTATTGTGCTTTTTTGAGCATGATCTCCGCGCAAACGCGTTCCGCGTTTGTCGCGCCGGAAAACCGCATCACACTTTTCCGGATCATGCTCATACTTGCTCGATCACGATCGAATTGATCTCGTTGGCGACGTCGTCGAAGCGGTCGGCCACCTTCTCGAGGTGATCGTAGATCTCCGCGCCGACGATGAAGTCCATCGTGTTGGCGTTGCGGTGCTTCAGGAACAATTCCTTCAGCCCGATATCATGGAGATCGTCGACCCGGCCCTCGAGCTTGGTCAGTTCCTCGGTGATCTGGGTCAGCATCGAGACGTTCTGACCGATCGCCTGCAACAAGGGCAGCGCGCGGACGACCAGATTGGCGCATTCGACGATCAGGGTGCCGATCTCGCGCATCGGCGGCTCGAACTCGCGCACCTCGAACAGCATGACCGCCTTTGCAGTCGCCTGCATCTGGTCGACCGCGTCGTCCATCGCCGTGATCAGGTTCTTGATGTCGCCGCGGTCGAACGGGGTGATGAAGGTGCGGCGAACCGCGGTCAGCACCTCACGGGTGACACTATCGGCGTCGTTCTCGAACTGATTGACGCGCTGACAGAAGACCGGGGTCTCCTCGCCGCCCTTCAGCATGTCCTGCAGCGCCAGCGAGCACTTCACGGAGGTCTGGGCGTGGCGGGCGAACAGGTCGAAAAACCGCTCTTCCTTGGGCAGGAAGGCGCGAAACCAGCGCAGCATGTCTCAGTTCCATCGTTCCGGGACAGCCCTTTTAGCGACTGTCACAGAACTGTCATAGAGCATCTGGCGGGGAAAGCACCGATCGACCGCCCGAACGGGCGGTCGTCCACCGCTATGTCAGCGGAAAATCGCGGGCCGCGCCCTGCCCTACAGCGACCGCCGGAGCATATGGGCCAGCTCGCCGACCAGGCCGCGCCGGAACAGCAGCACGCAGGCGACGAAGATCACGCCCTGGATCACCGTCACCCACTGGCCGAAGCCGGCGAGATATTGCTGCATGGCGATGATCACGAATGCGCCGACCACCGGTCCGAAGATGGTGCCGAGACCGCCGACCAGCGTCATCAGCACGATTTCACCGGACATCGACCAGTGCACGTCGGTGAGCGAGGCGTTCTGCGCAACGAACACCTTCAGCGAGCCGGCGAAGCCCGCCAGCGTGCCCGACAGGATGTAGGCGAGCATCTTGTACTGGTCGGTCTTGTAGCCGAGCGAGATCGCGCGCGGTTCGTTCTCGCGGATCGCCTTCAAGACCTCGCCGAACGGCGAGTTGATGGTCCGGTAGATCAGCAGGAAGCCGGCGAGGAAGCCGACCAGCACGACGTAGTAAAGCACCATCGGCTTCGAGAGGTCGAAGATCCCGAACAGTCGTCCCTGCGGGATGCCCTGGATGCCGTCTTCGCCGTGCGTGAACGGCGCCTGCAGATAGATGAAGTAGAGCAGCTGCGACAGCGCCAGCGTGATCATCGAGAAGTAGATGCCCTGGCGGCGGATCGAGATGAAGCCGGTGACGAGGCCGAGCAACGCCGCGGCGGCGGTGCCGACCACGATGCCGAGCTCGGGCGGCAGCCCCCACACCTTCAGCGCATGCGCGGTAACGTAGCCGGCAGTGCCGAGGAACATCGCGTGGCCGAACGACAGCAGGCCGCCATAGCCGATCAGCAGGTTGAAGGCGCAGGCGAGCAGCGCAAAGCACAGCGCCTGCATCACGAAGAAAGGATAGATCCCCGTGAACGGCACCACCGCCAGCAGCGCCGCCATTACGGCGAATACGATCATCTCGTCGCGCATCGCGCGCGGCGTCACCGGAAGTGTATCGTCGGTCAATGCTGACATATCAGGCCGCCCGTCCCGTCAGTCCCGTTGGCTTCACCAGCAACACCACCACCATCAGGACAAACACCACGGTGTTGGAGGCTTCGGGATAAAAATACTTGGTCAGTCCCTCGATCACGCCGAGCGCGAAGCCGGTGATGATCGAGCCCATGATCGAGCCCATGCCGCCGATCACGACCACCGCGAACACCACGATGATGAGATCGGCCCCCATCAGCGGGCGGACCTGGTTGATCGGCGCCGACAACACGCCGGCGAGCGCGGCGAGGCCGACGCCGAGCCCGTAGGTCAGCGTGATCATGCGCGGCACGTTGATGCCGAAGGCGCGCACCAGCGTCGGGTTCTCAGTCGCGGCGCGCAGATAGGCGCCGAGCTGCGTCTTCTCGATCAGGAACCAGGTGGCAAGGCACACCACCAGCGAGAAGATGACGACCCAGCCGCGATAGATCGGCAGGAACATGAAGCCGAGATTGACGCCGCCCTTGAGCTGATCCGGGATCGAATACGGCAGACCGGAGGAGCCGAAATAGTTCTGGAACACGCCCTGCACGATCAGCGCGATGCCGAAGGTCAGGAGCAGTCCGTAGAGATGGTCGAGGCCGGCCAGCCATTGCAGCATGGTGCGCTCGAGGATCATGCCGAAGATGCCGACTATGACCGGCGCGATGATCAGCGCCCACCAGTAGTTGATGCCGCCCAGGTTGAGCAGGAAATACGCCACGAAGGCGCCCATCATGTAGAGCGCGCCGTGCGCGAAATTGATGATGTTGAGCATGCCGAAGATGACGGCGAGCCCCAGACTGAGCAGCGCGTAGAACGAGCCGTTGATCAGTCCCACCAGAAGCTGTGCGTAGAGAGCCTGCATCGAATGAGCTTTCGCTAGATAGATGAAGCCCGCCGGCCACGCTCATGGCCGGCGGGCATGACCGTCACTTCTTCAGAAGAGCGCAGGTGCTCTTGTCGAGCGGCGTGAAGGCCTGGTTGCCCGGCACGGTGCCGACCAGCTTGTAGAAGTCCCACGGACCCTTGGACTCCGAGGGCTTCTTCACTTCGAACAGATAGGCGTCGTGGGTGACACGGCCGTTGGCCTCGACCTCGCCCTTGCCGAACAGCGGATCGTCGGTCGGGATGGTCTTCATCTTCGCGACCACCTTGGCGCCGTCATGCGGATTGCCGCCGAGCGCTTCCAGCGCCTTGAAGTAATGCATGAGGCCCGCATAGACGCCGGCCTGCACCATGGTCGGGGGCGCGCCGCTCTTCATCCGCGCCGAGAAGCGCTTGGAGAAGGCGCGGGTGTTGTCGTTGAGGTCCCAGTAGAACGTCTCGGTGAAGTTGAGGCCCTGCGCAGTCTCGAGCCCGATCGCCTTGACGTCGGTGAGGAACAAGAGCAGCGCGGCGAGCTTCTGGCCGCCCTTGACGATGCCGAACTCGGCGGCCTGCTTGATCGAGTTGGTGGTGTCGCCGCCGGCATTGGCAAGACCGATGATCTTGGCTTTGGAGGCCTGCGCCTGCAGCAGGAAGGAGGAGAAATCAGCGGTGTTGAGCGGATGCTTGACGCCGCCGACCACCTTGCCGCCATTGGCGGTCACGACAGCCGTGGTGTCGCGCTCGAGCGCGGCGCCGAATGCATAGTCCGCGGTCAGGAAGAACCAGGTGTCCCCGCCCGCCTTCACCAGCGCCTGGCCGGTGGCGTGGGCCAGCATGTAGGTGTCGTAGGTCCAGTGCACGGTGTTCGGCGAGCACTGCGCGTTGGTGAGGTCGGAGGTCGCGGCGCCCGAATTGATGTAGACGCCGTTCTTCTCCTTCACGACGTTGTTGACCGCGAGCGCGACGCCGGAATTTGGCACGTCGACGACCGTGTCGACCTTGTCGACGTCGAACCACTGGCGGGCGATGGTGGTGCCGATATCGGGCTTGTTCTGGTGATCGCCGGAGATCAGGTCGATGGTCCAGCCCTTGGCCTTGAGGCCGGAATCCTCGATCGCCATCTGCGCCGCCAGCGTCGAGCCGGGGCCGGCAAGGTCGGCATAGAGGCCGGACTGATCCGACAGCACGCCGATCTTGACCGTCTTGTCGTCAGCGGAGGCGACGCTTGCAGCTGACAGCACCATCGCGGTGCCGAGCAGGAGCGCTGAAATGGTATTCTTCATGTCGGATTTCCTCAGTCCTTAAATTTTCTGGCTCCGGCGATTTCAAACGCCGAGATACGTATGCAGCTTGTCCATGTTGGCCGACAGCTCCGAATTCGCGAAGCCGTCGATCACCTTGCCGTGCTCGACGATGTAGTAGCGGTCGGCAACGGTCGAGGCGAAACGGAAATTCTGTTCGACCAGCAGGATGGTGAATCCCTGCGACTTCAGGCGCGCAATGGTGTGGCCGATCTGCTGAATGATGACCGGCGCCAACCCTTCGGTCGGCTCGTCCAGCATCAGGAAGCGCGCGCCGGTGCGCAGGATGCGCGCGATCGCCAGCATCTGCTGCTCGCCCCCCGAGAGCTTGGTGCCCTGGCTGGTGAGACGCTCCTTCAGGTTCGGAAACAGCGTGAAGATCTGGTCGAGCGGCAGACCGCCCGGGCGCACCACCGGCGGCAGCAGCAGGTTCTCCTTCACATCGAGGCTGGCGAAGATGCCGCGCTCTTCGGGGCAGAATGCGATGCCGAGCCGCGCGATGCGGTCGGAGGTGGCGCGGATGATCTCCTTGTTGTCGAAGCGGATCGATCCCGAACGCTTGCCGATCACGCCCATCACCGACTTCAGCGTGGTGGTCTTGCCGGCGCCGTTGCGGCCGAGCAGCGTCACCACCTCGCCGGCCTTCACGTTGAAATTGATGCCGTGCAGGATGTGGGATTCGCCGTACCAGGCCTGCAGATCCTTGACCGTCAGTACCTCGGCGCCGGCCGCAGCCACGGGCTTCTCCGCCAGTTTCGCCTCAGCCATGACCCGCTCCCAGATAGGCTTCCTTCACGCGCTCGTCCTTGGAGAGGTCGGCGTAGTTGCCCTCCGCCAGCACCTGCCCGCGCGTCAGCACGGTGATGATGTCGGAGAGGTTGGCCACCACCGAGAGGTTATGTTCGACCATCAGGATGGTGTACTTGGCGGAGATCCGCTTGATCAGCGCCGCGATCTTGTCGATGTCCTCGTGACCCATGCCGGCCATCGGCTCGTCGAGCAGCATCATCTCGGGGTCGAGCGCGAGCGTCGTTGCAATCTCAAGGGCGCGTTTGCGGCCGTACGGCATCTCGACCGCCGGCGTGTTGGCGAATTCGCTTAAGCCGACGTCGTTCAGCAGCTCATGGGCGCGCGGATTGAAGCGGTCGAGCACGGTTTTCGACCGCCAGAAATCGAACGACGAGCCGTGCTGGCGCTGCAGCGCCACGCGAACGTTCTCGAGCGCGGTCAGATGCGGAAACACCGCCGAGATCTGGAACGAGCGGACCAGCCCGAGCCGCGCCACGTCGGCCGGCGGCATCGCGGTGATGTCCTGGCCCTTGTAGCGAATCTGCCCTCCCGTCGGCTTCAGGAATTTGGTCAGCAGATTGAAACAGGTCGTCTTGCCGGCGCCGTTCGGCCCGATCAACGCATGAATACTGCCGCGACGCACCTTCAATGCAACGTCGCGAACGGCGAAGAAACCCGCGAATTCCTTGGTCAATCCGCTGGTTTCGAGAATGAACTCATCGGCCAAATAGAATCCCCCATACGCCATCGCCGCGAAGCCCGTCGCCCGCGTGGCCAGCTTTTTTCGTGCTCGACAGGTTGTCCGACCGTCTTGGAAACCGTCCGGCGCCCGTCGCCTCCGGGCCGGAATATGCCGTCATCTGCGGCGGTTACGCAAGGTCGAAAGCTGTGCGGTGCGGTATCGGCGCGACCAGTTCCGGTTGATCCTTAGTCGAATGGCATTTGGGCGCGCTTTGCGCCTCGGGAAAGCGGCCGTTAACGGTGTTTTCCTCCGGACCGTCACTTTCATAGAATATTTCCGCCTGTCGCCGAAGCTCCGGCCATTGCATTGAGAATGGCCAGAGCCTTGCATTTCGAGAGCGCCAATTCTTCGGTCGTCAAGTCGATCCGGCAACGTGATTTCCTGAACACGTGGCTGCGACTTTATGCCCGCAGCCAGACGATCCCGCGCATGGATGAATTTCAGCCTGAGCGGATCGAGGAAGATCTGCCGGACACCGTGTTCCTCAGCGTCGACGCCGCGGCCCAGCCGCCGCGATTGACGATCGAGAGCGACGGCACGCGGATGGCCACCGCCTACGGACACAGCGGCAAGGGCCGCCTGCTCGACGACTATCTCGGCCCGCGGCTCGCACCCGTTGTGATGCCGGTCTACCACGAATGCATCGCCCGCCGCCTCCCCGCCTACACCATCACCGACATCGACGACATCTACGGTCACGTCGTGGCCTATGAACGGCTGCTGCTGCCGTTCTCGGACGGCGGCGCTGTCACGCATCTGGTCGCGTCGCTGAAGACGATCAGCGACAGCGGCCATTTCGAAATCCGCAATCTGATGCGCGGCAATGTCGTGCTGCCGAGCTTCAAGCTGTGCGCGATCATCGACCGCGACCTGTACCACCGTGCCCCCGGCCGCATCCCGCTCGGGGATGTGCTTGAATTCGGTTAGCCGATGCCCTTCAGGAGTGCCGATCCATCGGCGGTCAAATCGATCACGCAGCGGGTGCTGCTGAATGCCTGGCTGCGCGCGGTGCGCAAGCCGGACGCGCTCCCTAAGCTGAGCGACTTCCATACCGAGGGCACCGCTGACGAGCGCGCCGACATGATGGGCTTTGACGTGGTCGGCAGCGGCGAGGACGCCCGCTTCCTGATCACCCAACAAGGCGCAAGGCTGACCACCGCCTACGGCAACGAGCATGTCGATCCGCGGCTGCGCACCAACCGCTATCTGGATGATGCGATCGGCCCGGAGCGCTATGCCGGCGTGATCCTGTCCTATCGTGCCTGCCTGACGCGCAAGCGTCCGACCTATACGGTTGCGGAGGTGACGGACGCCGACGGCAAGGACGTCTCCTATGAACGACTGCTGCTGCCGTTCGGACGCGGCGATACCGTCGAGCACATCATCGGCTCGTACAAGGCGATCAGCATCGAGGGCGGATTTCGGCTGCAGAACCTGATGGGCGTGACGCCGAAGTCGATCCCGATCGTGACCGTGCGCGCGGTGATCGACCGCAAGTTCGTGCCGGTGGATCATCCGGCGAGCCAAGATTCAGTCGAGCTGATCTAGGGCGTACCCATAAATGCGCCGAAATGGCGAACGGCATCTGAGGGAGCCACAATAAGGAAAACGCTGGGCGACATCCGCTTTTGGCCCTCTTCAGACCTCCGGGAGCGGTCTGATGATGTCGGCTCATCGGTATAAACCGAACCTCGCAACTGCGCGCGCAGGTCCGAAAATGCATCCATCGGGCAACATAGGTAGCGGGGCGGGTCAGTAGTTTTGTGGAACCAATAGACCCGCCCCTGTACTCGCGCCGTCACTTCATTCCTTGCAAGTCTTATCAGCCACCAAGGCTGTTTGTGCTGATGCCTGTGTCGGGTGTGCCGTACCGATGACCTTCATCGTGCCTCCAGCGGCAGGCTGGGTATTGACAACTTGACACTTCATCGTCGCGGTATCTTGAGCCACGTAGAACGAGGAAGCGCCTGATGGTGGCGCTTGACCGGTGGTTTTGTCCTGCTGCGCGAATGAAGGTGCAGTGAATGCGATAACAGCAACCGTCGCCAAAAGAACTTTCGTCATGGTGTCTACCTCCTGGTTAGAGACAGGGGGCAAATAGAGTCGGGCGATAAGAGGTTCCTGCGATAATGGATTTATTTCATTTGCGAGTTGGATTTGATTTCGTGCGCCTTCGTTTAACTTTTCCGATGTGAGCAATATTGACCAGCCCCGCATTGACGTATTGGGCTAGACTGAATCCATCGGCGTCCGAATAGGCAGTTATCGGCGACAGAGAGATCGATAATGCTCCCGCCCAATACAGGGGAAGCATGATGTCATCTATCCAACCAAATCCACTATACAGCCGCGCGGAGATCGGGATTCTTCCGTGTTCCAAGTGTGGCAAGCCTATGCGGTTGGCTTGCATCGAGCCTGCTCAACCCGGTCAGGAAGTCCGCACCTTCCAGTGCTCGGAATGCAAGACGACTGGGAGTTTTGCTGTTGTGATCTAGTCGCTACTAGTCAGCCTTTGCGACCTGTTGGGTCCGGTTCTGACTTCGTTTGCTGACCCTTCAGTTATCCGCAGCCGAAGCGCTTTCCTGACGCGAACCGGTCTCCACTTCGCAGGAATGCCTCAGCCCTTCTTGCGCGCCTTGACCGGCACTTCCTTGGCGTAGATATCCGGCTTGAAGCCGACGACGCGCCTGGGCCCGAGATCGAGCACCGGACGCTTGATCATCGACGGCTGCTCGGCCATCAGCGCCAGCGCCTTGCGCTCGTTCAATCCCTCCTTGTCGGCATCGGGCAGCTTCTTGAAGGTCGTGCCGGCGCGGTTGAGCAGCGTCTCCCAGCCGACCTCGTCGCTCCACTGCTTGAGCTTGTCCTTGGCGATCCCCGTGGTCTTGTAGTCGTGGAAGTCATAGGCGACGCCATGATCGTCGAGCCAGGCGCGCGCCTTCTTCATCGTGTCGCAGTTCTTGATGCCGTAGATGGTGATGCTCAAAGCCGTTCCCCGGATGCGATTTGCAGCGGGGAAACTAGCCCCGCCGCAACCACAGCGCCAGATCGGACCGCGACGGTCTCCACACCGATATTGCTCGCCTAGTGGGCGTAGCGCGTGAAGACGAAATCGTGATCGCTGGCGTGGGCCTCGTGGCATGCGAAGCAGGTTTCGTGCTGGGCGGCATCGACCGGCCTGCCGTCGATGAAGCGACCAAAGCCCCAGCCGCCGGTCGCGGCATATTTGGCGGAGCCCTTGACCATCACCTGGACGGTGGTCGCGGGCCCCGTGATGAAGGCACCATTGAGACCTGCAACCGGCTTGCGCTTCCACGCGAGCTTCACCAGCACGGTGCCGTCAGGGAATCGTGCGGCGCCGCCCTGATAGGCCTTCACCGCGGTGTCGTTGCCGAGCACGCTGCGCAGCTCGTCAAGCCCGGTCTCCTCACCGACCGCGATCAGCTTCCAGTCGCGATAGCCTTGGGGAATTGTCACGCCGAAGATCGGCGATGCCAGTGCAGCATCGTCGGCACGCCCGACGGCAAACGGCAATGCGGCGCTGATGCTGGCTGCCGCGATCGCGGCAGCTGCCCATTTCACAACCTGTTTCATGATCTTTGGTCCGCTCTCGGCTCAGACCTTGCTGACGTCGATGATGGCCTGGACGAAGGCCTGCGGCGCCTCCTGCGGCAGATTGTGGCCGATGCCGCCGGTCAGGGTCCGATGCTCATAATGCCCGGAGAACTTCTTGGCATAGGCCGCGGGCTCCGGATGCGGCGCGCCGTTGGCATCGCCCTCCATCGTGATGGTCGGGATCGCAATCACAGGCGCCTGGGCGAGCGTCTTCTCGAACGCGTCGTACTTCGCCTCGCCCTCGGCGAGCCCAAGCCGCCAGCGGTAATTGTGGATCACGATATCGACATGGTCGGGGTTCTCGAAGGCAACAGCGCTGCGGTCATAGGTGGCGTCGTCGAACTTCCACTGCGGCGAGGCGAGCTGCCAGATCAGCTTGGCAAAATCGTGCCGGTTCTTGGCATAGCCCTCGCGGCCGCGCTCGGTCGCGAAATAGAACTGGTACCACCATTGCAGCTCGGCCTTCGGCGGCAGCGGCATCTTGCCGGCCTGCTGGCTGCCGATCAGGTAGCCGCTCACCGACACCATCGCCTTGCAGCGCTCCGGCCATAGCACCGCCATGATGTTGGCGGTGCGCGCGCCCCAATCATAGCCGCCGAGCACGGCCTTCTCGATCTTCAACGCGTCCATCAGCGCAATGATGTCGGCGGCGACCGCGACCGGCTGGCCGCTGCGCATCGTGTCGGTGGAGAGGAAGCGCGTGGTACCGTAGCCGCGCAGATGCGGCACGATCACGCGATAGCCGGCCTCGGCCAGCGCCGGCGCGACGTCGGCATAGCTGTGGATGTCGTAGGGCCAGCCGTGCAGCAGGATCACCGCGGGACCGGACGTAGGCCCCATCTCGACATAGCCGGTATCGAGCACGCCGGCATTGATCTGCTTGACCGGACCGATCGATGTATGGGCGCCGACCTTGACCTCAGGCAGCGCCGGCTTGGACTGGGCCTGGGCCGATCCGATCAAGCCGAACCTGGACGCGGCGAGGATCCCGCCGGCGAATCCCAGGAAGCGGCGGCGTTGCTGATTGATGGATTGGGACATGGCGATCTCCTGCGTCTGGTGTCGGGTTTGAATATTGCAGAGACCGACCGCGTCTGCTTTCAGAGGACGTGGATTTGTCCTTCAGAGCGTCGTGATTTTGGCTCCGGGCCGGCTGTGCTAGGTTCCGCCACGCATTCAGCTGCCGGCCGCCGGACTATCGAATTTGGCTTACCATTTCAACGACTTGACCCTCGACCCTGCGCGCCGAGAGCTGCGCCGTGGCAATGCCCTGGTGGCGGTCGAGCCGCAGGTCTTCGACCTCCTCGAGTTCCTGATCCGCGCCCGCGACCGGGTGGTCAGCCGCGACGAGGTGCTGGCCGCGGTCTGGCACGGCCGGATCGTCTCGGAAGCGACGCTAAGCAGCCGGGTCAACGCCGCGCGGACGGCAATCGGCGACAATGGCGAGGAGCAGCGGCTGATCCGCACCCTGCCCCGCAAAGGCCTCCGCTTTGTCGGCGATGTCAGGGAGGACATCGCATCAGATCATCCGATCTCGGACAACGTCACCCCGCCGCGGCCGAGCGAGGGTCCGTCGATCGCGGTGCTGCCGTTCACCAATATGAGCGGCGATCCCGAGCAGGACTATTTCGCCGACGGCATCGCCGAGGACATCACCACCGCGCTCGCGCGCTGCAGCCGCCTCACCGTGATCGCGCGCAACTCCGCCTTCACCTACAAGGGCAAGGCGGTCGATATCCGCCAGGTCGGACGCGACCTCGGTGTCGGCTATGTGCTCGAGGGCAGCGTTCGCCGCGGCGGCGATCGGCTGCGCATCACCGGGCAGTTGATCGACGCCGTCTCCGGCGCGCATCTGTGGGCCGACCGGTTCGACGGCGCGGCGACCGACGTCTTCGACCTGCAGGACCGCATCACCGAGAACGTGGTCGGCGCGATCGAGCCGACCTTGCTTGTCGCGGAGGCCGAGCGGCTGCGCGCGGCGCCGCCGCACAAGCTCGACGCCTACGACCTGCTGCTGCGCGCCTACAGCCTGCGCTACGAGTTCACGCCCGAGAGCATGACCGCCGCGCTCGATTGCCTCGACCAGGCGCTGGCGCTCGACCCTTCTTACGCGCCGGCGCTGGCGGCGTCGGCCTATTGTCACGCGCTGCGCCATTTCCAGGGCTGGCTGAACCCGAACGATGTCTACCGGGAACGCGCGGTCGCGCAGGCCTGGCGCGCGGTCGAGCTTGCGCCCGGCGATCCGCAGGTGTTGTGGATGGCAGCGTTCGCGATCTGGAACATGGCCGACGAGATCGAGCCCGCGCGTGAACTGTTCGAGCGTTCGCTTGCGATTAACCCGAACTCGGCGATGGCGCTCGTGCTCGGCGGCTGGATCGAGGCGATGCGCGGCAACCAGAAGGCCGGCCGCATCATGATCGAGCGGGCACAACGGCTCAACCCGCGCGACCCACGCGGCTGGTTCGCCTCCGCGGCGCTCGCGATCTGCGCGGTGCTCGACCAGAATTTTGCCGAAGCGGTGATGTGGGCCGACAGGGCGCTGGCGCAGAACCGCCGCTTCGCGGTCGCGCTGCGCGTCTTGATCGTGGCGCTGGTCAAGACCGGCGAGCGCGAGCGCGCGACGCAGATCGCGCGCGATTTGCTGAAGGTCGACCCGGAGTTCACGGTCTCCGGCTTCCTGTCACGGATTCCGTTCCCGGTGGAAGCGATGTCCGCGACTTATCGTGAAACCCTCAAGGCGGCCGGCGTCCCGGATTGATGCTGCTCGGAGGACGCGACGATCATTCACCAGTGGTGCGCCGGGCGGCTTGTTTGGCAGCATCGGCCTGATGGCGGTGCATCCCTCGTCGTAGAGTTCGTAGCGCATGATTCGGCCCGCTTCGGTCAAAGATTTGAATCATGGCTCGGCAGTCAGGCTCAATGAGCCCGCGCCGACGGGAGCGGTTGCGATGTGCCCGAAAGCGGACGCATTATGCTCACTTTGAGTTTTGTCGAGTTTGACCCGAAGCGGACTTCCCTAAGCCTTGCTCTCGCGCGTTTCGTCGCTCAGGGCAGTCTGCTCATTACTTGATGCACTGGTTAGTGGTGGAGGAGGACGAAGATGATGCGTCTCGGTGTCCTTGTCGCTGTATGCTTCTGTTTTCAATCTGGATTTGCCTTTGCGGAGGATACCGCGGGACGACTTGCCGGTAGTTGGAAACTAACTTCATGGACGATTCAGATTATCGGCGGAGACGCTACAGAGCCTTTCGGTCCCAAACCCAAAGGTAGGGCGGTCTTTACGCCGGACGGGTTCTCGGCGTTCATGATCGCTAGGCCAGATCGCAAGCCGGCAACGAATGATGCGGACTCGGCCGCGCTCCTCAAATCGCTGATGGTCTACACCGGAAAATTTACCATCGACGGGCACAAGCTTACGACCGACGTCGATCTATCGTGGAACGAGCTTATGACCGGTACGTCCCAAGTCCGGTTCTTCAAGCTGGAAGGAGACAAGCTCTCCATTCGAACAGCCGAACAGGCCAGCGCAGTTCTTCCCGGTAAGCGAGTTGTTGGCACCCTCAATTGGGAGCGTGAGCGTTAAGGGTCTTTCGGCAACTGACGGATCGCGCCGAAGGCAACTGTCTGCTGTTGGCCCTTTTCGTGAAAAAGTCTCGTTTGGGGATGGAAAAATCATACCCCCCGCATCTTCGGCCCGAGCCCCTCGAACTGCGTCTTCTGCTCGTCACTCAGGTTCGCATGGAAATCGTCGACCGCGTCGTTCACGCTTCTGATCGCCTCTCGCATCGCTTCCAACCGCGCCTTTGCGGCCTTAAGGCGGGCCGGCGGGGTGAGCGCGTCCTTTGGCGGGCATGCGCTTAAGGCTTCCATAGTACCCATTGTGGTGTCCTGCACCACTTCGAGAGCGGCGAGTTGGCTATCGTTCAGTTTCAGGCTGGCGGCGATGTCGTCGAGGGGCCATTGCTGGGCGACCAGCTCGCGGTATTGCTTTTCGGCCTGTTGCTCGTCCTGCAGTTCGCGGCTCGCCTGGCAGGTGGCGTCCTGCATCTCCGTCAGCTTCGCGGCCGCGGCGTTGGCGCGGCGGTCGCGTTGGGGCGCGTTGAGCCGCGCCTTCTGCTCATCGCTCAGGAGATCGTAGAATTTTTGGAACGGTGGCTGAACGGCCGCAACCGCGCTCAGCATCGCGTTGACGCGGCTCTGCATGGCCGCGAACCGCTCCAGCGCGGTGGTTGCGGCCTGTGTTGGACAGGAGGCGCGGATGGTGTCGCCGGCGGAAGTCCAGGCGCTCGCGAGCTCGTCGAAGGCTGTGCGCTGTGCCTCGTTCGCCGCGACCACCCGGCCGATCCGCTCGAAGGGAAGGCCGGTCATCTTGGCGGTGTCAGCGCCGCAGAGCTCCTGCACGGAGGGCGCTTTGCGATGCCGCCTCCCGGCAGGGCGCTCGGCCGCGAACGCTGAGAGATCGCTGGCAGCGTAAGGTGAGAAGATCGCGGCGTAGAGATCGCCGTAGCCATAGGCCCAGAAGCCGCTACCGTCACTGAGAAGCGCGTAGTCATAAAGATCGCTATAGGCGAACGGCCAGAACAGCGGACCGACCCAGCCGTATGAACCGTCGGCGTGCTGCCACCAGCCTTGCGCAGCTCGGCCGCCCTGCCAGCCGGCCAGCGCCGCCACGGCAGTGAGCTGCGCACGCGCACTCGGGTGGATCGACTCGGCGGCGGAGCGGAGATCTTGCGGTCTTAAGGCGGCGGTTCGGACGCGGCTGTGGCGTGCCGCCATGCGTGCGTGGCGGAGACCTGCGACCGACAGCATGCTGGCCATCGCGAAGCGCGCGACACCGACGGGGCCACCAACGCGCAGGCGGAAGCCCGCCTCGGCCGCGCTCGGCAGCGCGCCCAGAGCGACCATGGCAACGCCGGCCGCAGCCATTCCAATGCGGGACTTCGACATGATCCCTCCTCCGCGCCAGGCCGCATCGCGTTACAAATATGACTCGGAGCGAAACCGAAAGTTCCCTCCCGCGTCGACGCGGGGACCATATCGTTTCCATCCAAAATCGATCACGGACGTCCGTAGTGGCGATGAAAAGCTACGCAGAAGCAGAGAAGCTTTGCCGACGCCTCAGCCTAGCCCCCGAAGTTAATGCCCGAGTCTCCGCCCGGGCTGACGCCGGGGCATGATCGGCTCCGGCTGTATTGTCTGGATTGCTTCCGCTTCTGGCCCTTCGGCGATCTCGGGAGATGTCCGCTTTTCCGCCGCTGTTGCGGTTAAGCGGACGTCAGGCGCCGGCCGCTCAATGAGTACACGGCTTACGCAGTACTACTCCCGTCGCTTGGCCGCTCCGATGAAGCGAGCACTACAATCCCGGTGATCTTGCCGCCCAAGCCTTGGTGGCCTGGCAGCTTTGCATCGCTCGGGCGTAGGCAGGGCGTGCCGTCGTGCGGGCGAGATAGTCCCGCTCGGTAGAACCTGGGACGTAGTTGCCGGTTCGCAGGCCGAGCAGGAGGGCGTAGCTCACCGAGATATCGGCAGCAGTGAATCGGTCACCGGCGAGATAGGGGCAATCCGCGAGGCGGCGGATAACCAACCCCAGCCGGCTCTCGAAGGTCTCGAGTGCCCAGCGGGTTACCCGGGCATCTCGCTCGGCTTCGGGCGCCAGTTGGCGACCGACAATGACGGCGTTCATCGGCCCGGCGAGCCCGGCCTCGCCTAAGTGGAGAAATTGCAGATAGGAAGCGAAGGCGGGATCGTCCGGGGCGACGGCAAGCGAGCCTGAGCCGTGGCGGGCGAGCAGGTACTCAAGAATAGCGATCGATTCGACCATGATCGTCTCGCCGTCCTGCAGTGCGGGAATGAAGCCGGCGGGGTTGATCGCGAGAAAATCGCGATCCTTCTCGGCTGCCAGCAGATCGACCGGGCGCAGCCGATAGGCCAATCCTAATTCCTCGAGCAGCCAAACAACACGGAAGCCACGGCCTTCGCCATAGACGGTGAGCATAGTTAAGCGTTCCTGGATTGGGCTAGATGTACTCCTTCGCAGAGGTGAGCCTGTCGCGCAATGGACTATCGATGGCGCATAATGCGCTCAAGTCTTGGCGCATATTCCTACAGCGCAGGCCCTGCCCACTTTATGGGTTCACGGCCCAGGCTGCGGCCGCGAATAACGCGCGTTCCCTCTCCCGCCTGCGATGTGGAAACCTCAGTTGCAGAAGCCCGCAAATGCCATATGCGACAGCCTTGGCGCGAGAGGACACTTGAGGAATTTCTGTATATTAGAAAACTACGCTTGAATTGCCCGACGTGTCAAGTTGCTTGTTCGAACGCCGGCCGCCGCCGGCTACTTTGCATGGGGTTGTTTTCGATATTTTGGCAGCGCCCCCTGCGACGGCCCCATAACTTCATATTGTTCTAGCCCGCCCCGCCCGGCTCGAGCGCCTCGCCGAGCTCGAGCGGATGCGCCATCGTCTCGTGCAGAGCGTCCTTGTCGAGCTCGCCTTCGGAAAGGCTGATCACGATGCAGGCGACGCCGTTGCCGATCAGATTGGTCAGCGCGCGGCATTCGCTCATGAACTTGTCAATGCCGACCAGGATCGCGATCGACTGGATCGGGATGTCGGGCACAATCGACAGCGTCGCGGCGAGCGTGATGAAGCCCGCGCCGGTGACGCCGGAGGCGCCCTTCGAGGTGATCATGGCGATGCCGAGAATGCCGAGCTCCTGCCAGATCGTCAGATGGGTGTTGGTGGCCTGCGCCAGGAACAGCGTCGCCAGCGTCATGTAGATGTTGGTGCCGTCGAGATTGAAGCTGTAGCCGGTCGGCACCACGAGGCCGACCACCGAGCGCGAGGCGCCGAGATGCTCCATCTTCTGGATCATCTGCGGCAGCACCGTCTCCGACGACGAGGTGCCGAGCACGATCAGCAATTCGTCCTTGATATAGGCGATGAAGCGGATGATCGAGAATCCAGCCAGGCGCGCGATCGCGCCCAGCACGATCAGCACGAACAGCACGCTGGTGAGGTAGAAGGTGCCGATCAGCGCCGCCAGATTCACCAGCGAGCCGAGGCCATAGGCGCCGACCGTGAAGGCCATGGCGCCGAAGGCGCCGAGCGGCGCAAGCCGGACGATCATGCGGATGATGCCGAAGAACATCTTGGATGCCTTGTCGATCGCCTCGGCGATCGGCTCGCCGGGCTTACCCATCAAGGCGATGGCAAATCCCGACAGGATCGAGATCAGCAGCACCTGCAACAGGTCGCCGCGCGCCAGCGCGCCGAAGAAGCTGTCGGGGATGATCGCCATCAGATGGGAAACGATGCCCTGCTCCTTCGCTTGCGTCACATAGGTGGAGACCGATTTCGGATCGATCGTGGAGGGATCGATGTTGAAGCCGCGGCCGGGCTGCAGCACTTCGCCGATCAGCAGGCCGACGGCGAGCGCGACCGTCGACACCGCCTCGAAATAGATCAGCGCCTTCAACCCGACCCTGCCGACGCGCTTGAGGTCGCCCATCGAGGAAATGCCGTGCACCACGGTGCAAAAGATTACCGGCGCGATCATCATCTTGATCAGCGCAATGAAGCCGTCGCCGAGCGGCTTCAGCTCCTTGCCGAGATTTGGATAGAAGTACCCGATCAGGACGCCTGCCGCGATCGCGATCAGCACCTGGACGTAGAGGATCTTGTACCAGGGCTGATGATGGCGTTGGGCGGCGGGCCTGATCGCGTCTGTGGTCATGAGGTGCCCCGGGTAAGGATGAATTCGACTGGTGATGCCATCTTGGCCGAGCACTGCGCAAGCGACAATGCCCATTCAGGCCCGCCGCGAGCGCACACGAATCTGTCATAGACTACGGCCGGCTCGCATCCGGAGGCTGAGGATGGAATTCACCGTGCTGTTTCTCGCCATCACCATCGCCATGCTGGTGGCCTGGCGTGGTCCGCGTCCCCTGGCGATTGGATTGTTCGCGGTGATCCTGGTCGCCTGCGTTGCAACCTTGCTGCACCACGCCACCGACCGTCTCACGTTGTCGTTCTGAGGCCAGCCATGAACGATACGCAGGCCGTCACCTTGAACGCGCTCGCGCTTTACGGCCTTGCGCTGCTGCTGGCAGCAGCCTTTGCCGCGCAGCTTGTGCTGCACGAGCTACCCTGCCCGCTGTGTTTGCTGCAGCGCATCCTTTTCGCCCTGCTGGCGATCGGGCCGATCCTCAACATCCGCTTCGGACCACGGCCGAGCCATTATGCCATGTCCCTGCTGACGGCCGTGCTCGGCGCCACGGTCTCGTCCCGGCAGGTGCTGCTGCACATCCTCCCCGGCGACGCCGGCTACGGTTCGGCGCTGCTCGGCTATCATTATTATACGTGGGCGTTGATCGCCTTCATTGCGGCAATCGTCCTGCTCGCCGCCATGCTGCTGTTCGACGGCCAGTTCAACCACCGCGCGGCGCCGGGCGCCTCGCCCGGCAAGTTCGCGCAAGGTGCCGTGTGGCTCGTGGTCGTGCTGACGGCGCTGAACGTGCTCTCCACCCTGCTCGAATGCGGCTTTGGCGCCTGTGCCGACAATCCGGTCGTCTATGAGCTGCTGAAGCGAGCGGCCTAAGGCCGCTTCGGAATATTCAACCCGCGTTCCACGGCCGGCCGCGCGAGACCGCGCTCCAGCCAGCCGGCGACGTGCTTGAACTGGTCGAATGCGACGAGCTCGCGCGCGCCGTAGAAGCCGATCAGATTGCGTACCCAGCCGATCATCGAGATATCGGCGATGGTGTATTCATCGTCCACGAACCATTGCCGCCCGGCGAGATGCGTCTCCATCACGCCGAGCAGGCGCTTGGATTCGTCGACGTAGCGCTGCAGCGGCCGCTTGTCCTCATAATCCTTGCCGGCGAATTTGTGGAAGAATCCGACCTGGCCGAACATCGGTCCGATGCCGCCCATCTGGAAATGCACCCACTGGATCGCCTGGTAGCGGCGCGCCGGATCTGAGGGCAACAGCTTGCCGGTCTTCTCGGCGAGATATTGCAGAATGGCGCCGGACTCGAATAACGGCAGCGGCTTGCCGCCGGGACCGTTGGGATCGAGGATCGCCGGGATCTTGCCGTTCGGATTGAGCGACAGGAACTCCGGGGTCTTCTGGTCGTCCTTGCCGAAGTCGACGAGATGGACCTCATAGGGCAGCCCGATCTCCTCGAGCATGATCGAGACCTTCACGCCGTTCGGCGTCGGAAGCGAGTAGAGCTGGAGGCGATCCGGATGCTGGGCGGGCCAGCGTTTTGTGATGGGAAAGGCTGACAGGTCGGTCATGTCGACATTCTTTGCAGGGTTGTTGTTGGGTGGCTAATGTACGGAGCTCAGTGAAAGCCGCAAGGTCTGCAACCGGCCATGAACGATCAACAGAGAGACGCAAGAACGGGTACAAGTCTCGGCCTCTCCGATGACGAACTCGCTGATCAACCGACCGTGTTCGCGGCGGATGCGCTCGCCGGTCAGGTGGTCGTCGTGTCCGGCGGTGCCGGCGGCATCGGCCGCGCCATCGCCTGGCTGTTCGCCCGGCTCGGCGCTCACGTCGTGGTGGTCGGCCGCAATGCCGACAAGCTCGATGCACTGGTCGATCATCTCGGCCATCGCGGCCTGAAGGCCTCCGCGCATGTCGCCGACATCAGGGATCCCGATGCAGTCAGCGCGATGTTCGACACGCTGTGGACCGCGCATGGCCGCATCGATCATCTCGTCAACAGCGCCGGCGGCCAGTTCCCGCAAGCTGCGATCGATTTCTCGATCAAGGGCTGGAATGCGGTCATCAACACCAACCTCAACGGCACCTGGTACATGATGCAGGCTGCGGCGCAGCGCTGGCGCGACCGCAAGCATCCCGGCAGCATCGTCAATATCGTCGTGGTCACGACACACGGCCTCTACGGCATCGCGCACACCATCGCGGCGCGCGCCGGTGTGATCGGGCTGTCGCGCGCGCTCGCAGTCGAATGGGCGCCGCTTGACATCCGCATCAACTGCATCGCGCCCGGCGCGATCGAGACCGAGGGCTGGAACGTCTACAGCGAAGCCGCGCGCGCCGCCTATCCGCGCTCCAACCCGATGATGCGTCCGGGCACGCCCTGGGACATCGCGGAAGCCGCCGCCTATCTCGCCGCCCCCTCCGGCAAGTTCATCACTGGCGAGACGCTGACCGTCGATGGCGGCGGCCAGCATTGGGGCGAGACCTGGACCACCGGCAAGCCGGACTATTTTCGGGGCGGTGATTGACGCCTCCAATTGCGTCGTCCTGGCTTTCGCCAGGACGACGCCTTGAGGGACGGCTCTCGATCCCATCGACCCACCGCGGTTGATCAGCCGGTCTTCCCGTCGTCGAAGCTGACGATGACGGCGGCATTCGCGATCAGGATCGGGTCGTTGCCGAGATCAGACGGGATTTCGAGCCCGCCCGCGATTGCCTTCACCGTCTTGGTGCCATAGGGCAGTTCCTTGGCGACCGCTGCGATATCGACGTCTTCGGGATTCGGCACGGCGATCGTGACGTCGACGAACATGTCGTTCGCGGTCTTGCCGAGCATGCGGAAGAAGCCGAGGCTGGAATGGCGGATCGCATCCGAGACCGCGCGCCTGGCGGCCTTGGTGGCGTCGCGGCCGTGAACGTCGACGCCCATGCCCATTTCGGTGATACAGCGCACGCGTGTCATGAAGCTTTCCTGTTGTCGTTGGCGTGAGAGACCGTCACTCCTTCGACCTCTGCGCCAGCGGCGTCAAGCCGGGTCCCTCGCCTCACCCACGCGCTTGTGATCGCCGCGCGCCAGCATCCAGGCCGCGAGCCCGGCGAGGATCGCCGCTGCAACCACCATGATACAGGCCGCGCCCCAGCCCCAGGTCGAGACCACAGCGCCGACCGTGATCGGTCCGGTCACCTGGCCGAAATTGCTGCCTGTCATCAACAGTCCCATCATGACGGGGACCATCGTCGCCGAACCCGCCGCCGCGGGTGCGGTCGCCAGCAACGTCGCCGGGATCAGGCCGCCGGTCGCGGAGAACAGCAGGCACAGAAAGAATGCCCCCCACCCGCCGAGCACTGGCAGGAAGATTCCGAGCGCCGAGGCGCCCATCACAAAGGCCGCCACCGCGATGAGCACGATGCGGCTGACGCCGCGCGCGAGCAGATTGCCGGCGGCGAGATTCCCGACGACGTTGCCGGCCGCCGCGAGCGCGCTAAGCCCGCCGGCGCTCTGGCTGGACACACCGAGCCGCTCGGTCAACAGGATCGGCAGGAAGCTGAACAGCGCAAAGAACATCAGGCTGTAGAGCGCAAACAGCACCATCAGGAGCGCAGGCGTACGTCGCCGCGCCAGCGCCGCGGCTTCCTGCATCAGGCCAGTTCGCGCCGGGCCGGTCCGCGATGCCACTTCCGGCACGATGACGCCGGCGAGCACGAACAGCAGGGCGACAAAGGCGGCGCTGGCCCACCAGATCGCGCGCCAGCCATCGAAGATCGGGCCAGCGACCAGCGCCAGCGCGATCCCGAACGGCATCACGCAGCTCCACACCGCCATGGTGACGTCGCGCGCGCCGACATCGACGACGCGATCGAGCAGTGCCGGGGCTGCGACCATCACCAGGAGGAAGCCGAGCCCTTCGAGCAGACGGGACACAAGCAGCACCGCAAGCGACGGCGCGAGCGCACCCGAAGCGGCGCCGAGCGCAATGGCCGCGAGGCCGCACAACAACACCCTGCGCGCGCCAACCGCGGCAATCACGACGCCGGCCGGGACACTGCCGACCAGCCCCAGCACCGCAAAGATGCCGGCGACGGTGCCGACCGCGGCGAGGTCGATGCCGAGGTTTTGTTGCAGCATCGACGCCGCAATCGCCACCTTGCCGACCTGCAGGGCGGCGCCGATGCCGCAGCCGATCACGACGGCGACCGTCGCCCATCGCTTCGCCTCGCTTTGCTGCACCACGGCCGTCTCGATCGTCATCTGCCCACCCTGCCCCCGCTCAATTCACCAGAGATAGCGTTTCCGGATCATCGACAGGAGTGATATGCTTTGCATCCAGTTGATCGATTTCATAGATCATGCTCGATAACCTCACGCTCGACCAGATCCGCACCTTCGTCGCCATCGCCGAGAACGGCAGCTTTCGCGCCGCCGCGACCAAGCTGACGCGGGTGCAATCCGCGGTCAGCCACGCCATCGCCAACCTCGAGGCCGAACTCGGCCTCATGCTGTTCGATCGCTCCAGCCACCGCCCGGCACTGACGGCCGAGGGCAAGGCGCTTTTGGGCAATGCGCGCGACCTCCTGCTCCGCGTCGACGCGATGCGGGCGCGGGCGCGCGGCCTTGGCGACGGGGTGGAATCGGAACTTTCGCTCGTGGTCGATACGCTGTTTCCGATCGCCGCTGTCGGCGCGGCGCTGACGGAAATGCGGGCGGCCTATCCATCGGTCGGCGTCCGGCTCGCGGTCGAACCGATGGGCGGGCCGATCGCCGCCCTGACCGAACGGCGCAGCGCGCTCGCCGTCACGGTCGGGGAAGATTTTCGCGATCCCCGCCTCGCGCTCGATGCGATCTGCGCCGTGCAGATGGTCGCCGTCGTCGCGGCGAGCCATCCGCTCGCCCGCCGCGGCCGCAAGAGCGTCGCCGACCTCGCCGATCATTTGCAGATCGTGCTGTCGGATCCGACACCGCTGTCGGAAGGCCGCAGCTTCGGCGTGCTCTCGCCGCAGATCTGCAGGGTCAGCAATCAGGACACCAAGCACGCCATGATCCTGGCTGGGCTCGGCTGGGGCCGGCTGCCGCTCTGGCAGGTGGCGCGCGACCTCAGCGAACGCCGCCTGGTGCGGGTCGAAACCGGCGCGCTCGGCCGCAACGCGGCGCTCGCGATGGAGGCCTATCTCGCCCACCGGCTCGACGAGCCGGTCGGCCCCGCCGCGCGCGCGTTTGCGGAGGCGCTGACGCGGATCGCGGCGCGCAGCAGCCAGCCAAAAATCAAAACGAGGGCGGCGAAGGAGCGCTGAGAAGCGGCGGCCAGCTCGTGCTCGCGTCAATCCTCGATCTCGCCGCTGCGGATCGCGAGCCGGATGGCCTGCGCCGTTGTCGCGACGCCGAGACGAAGCCGTGCCCGCCGCAAATGGTTTTCGACCGTCCGCTCCGACAACCCAAGCGACGCCGCGATGTCGGCCTGCCGCCGTCCCGCAGCGATCCAGCGCAACACCTCGCGCTCGCGCCGCGACAGGCTCGACGCACCGTCCGGCTCGCGTGCTTCCATCAGCCGGCGAGCGGCGCGGAAGGCCGCGGCGCCGATCATCGTCAGCGCCACCCGCGTCCGTGCCGACGCGTCGATACGTATGCCAGCGAAGCTCATCGCGCCTTCGAGGCCGGTACGCCCGAACACCGGGACCTGCAGCCCATGGAAACCCGGTCCGCGTGGCGCGCGCACCACGCGGTATTTCTCGCCACGAGCGGACAGCACCTTGGTCCAGAAAAACGGCTCGTCCACATTGAGGAAATTGCGTGTCACCGGACAGTGCCGGACATAGGTCTCGGCATCGACCGTCACGCCCTTGCCGAACCAGTCGCCCTCGACCCAGTAAATCCTGTCGACCAGGTCCTCCCGCGCCGGGGATGCCGAGAACATCACGAACCGGTCGTAACCGAGCGGCACGCACGCCGACCGCACAACTGCCTGGATCGCGGGCAAGCTCTCGCTGCCCTCGATCGCAACCACGGCTTCGATGTAGCGATCCATGTCGATGCCATCGTGTCCCGGGAACCCCTGCCGGGCGGCCCGGCCGATTGAGGACTTTCCCTTAGCGGAAGCCGACCCGCAAGCCGCGTCAGCATCGTCGGCTGGTCGCAGGCGGCGCGGCGAGACCTCGCCTCGCCGCGCGCTGGCTTGGCCGACGACCGCGCCCGGCTCAGCGCCCGCCGAGCGTATCGAGCAAGGCCTTTGCCGCCGCCTTGCCGACATTGTTGGCAGCGAACGGGCTGTCACCGGTGATCAGCTTGCGATCCTGATACGTCTTGCCGGTGATGTCCTTGTTCAGGATCTCGACGCCGAGCGCCTGCAGCTGTTCGCCGAAGGCCCAGGTCAGCCCGCCCGGCATGTAACCGATGTCAGGCGTGGTGCGGTCGATGGCGTCGGGAAATGCGCAGATCTTGTAGCCCTTGAAGGGATAGTCGCCCTTGGCTTCGCCGACCGCCGACGCCAGCAGCGCCGCCGGGCCATGGCAAAGCGAGATGATATGCTTGTCGTGGTCGAGCGCCCATTTCAGGGCAGCCTTCACATCGAGGCTTTCGGGCAGCCCGATCAGCGCGCCATGGCCGCCGGGAATGAAGACCGCGATGTAATCGGACTCCTTGCCGAGCTTGTTTTCGATCACGTCGGAGAGTTTGAGCGGCTGCTTCAGCCGGCCGAGATATTTCTGGTAGATGCTCTTGATCGCGTCGTCCTGTTTCGGAAACGCCCAGAGCTCCATCTTGACCGGGTTGCCCGACACGGTCGCGATGTCGAATTCGAAACCGGCCTTGTCGAGGTGATACATCGGCAACAAGGTCTCGACCGGATGGTTGCCGGTCGAGAACATCGTGCCATTCTGCAACAGCAGATAGCGCTCATCCGCGGCGATCATCAGAATCTTCCAGCGGCCACCCTTGTAGGCATTGGGATAGTCCGCGCCGGAGAGATCCGACTTGGCCGAGGTGAATTGCCCAAGCGAGTAAGGCGACGGAAAGAAGGCGTTGTCCTCCGCCGGATCGGGTACGGGACGCTTGTCCTGGGATTGCTCGGACACCGAGATATCCTCTCTCATCGTGTTGCGGTCCGGCAAAGTTAAGCACGAGCCCCACGATCGCGAATGAGGGATTTCCCTCAATGGCTCACGGGGTGGGGAACCCGGCGCCAGGCCGGTGCAGCCTGAGGGAACGCGGCGGCGATATTCATCACAACGTCGAGAGCCCCTGCGCTACCTCCGCGTCGTTCGGCTCCAATTCATCTCCGCGGCCGGATAGTGCGCGCGACCGATCGCGGTCGCGCAAGGAGTCGTGCATGATGCCGATCAGCCGCCGGCGAGCGCTGACGCTTGCCTCGTTCGTCGTGGCGACCCCGCTGCTCGGCGCCGAAAGCGGCGCCGAACCGGCGCCGCTCCCTGGGTCTGCAACCTTCGACATGGCCACCTTCACGGCCACCTCCGGCGGCGACGCCGATGCGGCCTTCGCCAAGGCGCTGGCTGCCGTCGCCAAACCGGCGGCTGACGCCAGCAAGGCCGGACCGGCTCACATCGTTCTCAACCTCGAGAAGGACGCCAGCTACCGGATCAAGCGGCCGCTCGCGTTCCGGCAGTTGCACGGCTTCGAGCTTAACGGCAATGGCGCGCAGCTGATCAACACGACGCGCGGCGGGACCTTCGTGATCTCGGGCTGCAGCCACCTCACGATCCGCGACCTCAGCATCGACTACGATCCGCTGCCGTTCACGCAGGGCACGATCGCCACCTTCGACAAGGCCGCACTCGAGATCACGGTGAGGATCGATCCGGGCTATCCCGATGATGCCGCCCTGCTCGCCACCATGGCCGGCGGCTTCTTCAAGGTGATGGACCGCCACAACCGGGCGCTGAAGACTGGCGCCCGCGACTTCCTCTCACCGAGCCACGTCGCGCGCATCAGTGACGGCTTGATCAAGGTGCGGTTGCAGTGGAGCGCGAATGACCGCTTCCCGAGCCAGCTGCCGATCGCCGTCGGTGACGTGGTCGCGATCTCCAACGGCGGCGCGCACGCTGTTGCGGTGGACTCCAGCGTCGCAACCAGCCTGATCGACCTCAAGCTCCTGGCCTCGCCGGGCATGGGCATCATCGAGAATGGCGGCGAAGGCTCGATGATGCTGCAAAAAGTCTCGGTCGTTCCGGGACCCCGGCCGAAGGGCGCGACAACCGACCGGCTGATCTCGACCAACTCCGACGGTTCGCACTTCACCGCGGTCGCGCGGGGGCCGACCATCGAGGATTGCAGTTTCGCCAACACCTCCGACGATGCGGTCAATGTTCACGGCTTCTACCACTACGTCGTGGCAAAGACCGCGCCGCGGCGGTTTCTGCTTAGCCCGAAATGGGACATCGGCCTTGTGGCCGGCGACGACATCGAGAGCTGCGATCACGCGACGTTTCGTTCACTGGGGCGCGGCAAGGTCGAGCAATTGACCAAACGCCATGCGCCGGAGCTGAAGGCGAAGATCGCCCAGCTCTGGAACAACAGGAGCCCGACCACCGAGCCGGACCTGATCTATGACGTCACCCTGCAGCAGGACCTGCCGCTCAAGGTCGGCGATGCCATCACCTCGCTGTCGCATACCGGGTCGGGCGCCACGGTGCTGAGGTGCAGCTTCCACGCCTGCAGCCGCGTGCTGATGAAGGCGCCGAACGCCATCGTCGAAAACTGCCAGTTCACGTTCTCGACCGGGGTGGCGCTGCAGGCGGGCAGCGATATCGGCTTCTGGTCGGAGTCGGGATTTGCTGACAACCTCGTGTTCAGAGGCAACCGCTTCAGCCATTGCGTCAACGGCGCCAACGAGCTGACCAGCGGCAGCGGCACCCTCGGCACCATCTATGTCGGCATGGTGCCGCCGGAGAGCGCGAAGGGATTTCAGGACAATTTCGAGAACCGGCGCGTCATCATCGAAGGCAATCATATCGACGATTCCTGCATCTACGCGATCTTCGTCAGCAATGCGGATGGCCTCAAGATCGCCGACAATTTGATCGGCCAGACATTTGTGCGCGGCAATGCGTTCGGCGCCGGCGAGTTCTTCCGGATCAGGCCCGACAGCGCGATCTATGTCGGCCGCTCCAGAAACGTCGAGATCAGCAACAATGTCGCCGCACGTGGCCGGATCGCGGCGAATGCCGTCGCGATCGATCCCAGCTGCGACGAGCGCTCGGTGCATCAGGCAAACAACAGGCTGGCATGAGCGAGCGCCGAATTGAGCAGAGACAACACTTCAGCCCTGCCCGTGCTTCTGCAACACCGTGATGTGCAGAAGGCGGCGAATTTCCATGCCCTGGCGCCGGTAGAGCGCGATCGCCGAGACATTGCTGGTGAAGACGTGCAGGAAGGGAATTTCGCCGCGTGCCACGATCTGGCGGGCGACCGCCGACAGCAGCGCCTGCGCGTAGCCGCGGCCGCGGTGGTCCGGATGCACGCAGACCGCGGTCATCTCGGTATAGTTCCCCGGCTTCATGCGTTCCCCGGTCATCGCGACCAGCTCGCCGTTCACGCGAATGCCGAGAAAGGTGCCGAGCTCATGCGTCCGCGCGCTGAACGGGCCGGGCTTTGTCAGCTCCGTCAACGCTATCATCGCAGGAACGTCGGCGGCGCCGAGCGTGACCATCTCGACACCGGACAGCGCAAAGTCTGCGGGTGTGCCGATCATCTGCTCACCGGTCTCGGCCAGCAGCACCTTGAACTCCGCCGGCACGGTGACCGGATCGGGCGTAAACAGCACCGCGAGCTCAGATCCCGACAACAGCGCGCCGAGCGCCGCAAAGCTCTCGGGCGACATGTCGACCATGTCGGCAAAGGGTGCGATCGCGAGCGGAAAGCGCCGGGCATCGGTGCCGCCTTCGGCCAGGTCGCACTGCCTTGTGGTCAGCGCGCTCCAGATCGGGCGATCGAGCGGATGAATTGGCGGGACTTCGGACATGCGGCGCTTCGCTCCTGATTTTCCTCGAACAGAGCAAGAAGCGCCGGCAAAATCCAGCATGCGTGATGTGGTTGCGGCTCACAATCACGCCAGCCGTCGATCAAGTGGTGCCCTCGGCCGGGCTATGCCACCTTGAGGCAAAGCTCGGTGCCGCCCTTGAGCGGCAGCGTGATCGACACGAAGCCATTGTTGGGATCGCGCACGAACTCCAGAAAATCCGCCTCGGCATTGTCGTTCATGACATAACCGCCGACCCGAAGCTGCGGGGCGACGATCTCGATCACCTGGCGCGCCAGCGTCGGTCCCTTGTCACCCGGCCAGCCATCGATCAGGATGAAGTCGACGGGACCGCCGAGATCGCGCAGCGTCTGGCGCGCATCGCCCTCGCGGATCTCGGCGTAGTCGGCAAGGCCGGCGTCGGCGAGATTGCGCTTCGCGGTTGCGACCTTGGCCGGCACGATCTCCGAACCGATCACCGTGCCGCCGCCATTGTCACGCATCGCAGCCGCAAAATACAGCGTCGACATTCCGACCGAGGTCGCGAACTCGGCAACGCGTTTGGCGCGCAGGCCGCGGCACAAGAGATAGATCAGTTCGCCCTGCTCCGGGTGAATCGAGAATCCCTGCTCGGCATAGTCGTGCGGATCGCGGCTGCCGCTCTGCATCGGATTGCCCCGCACCGGCGCCCGGCGCGTGGCCTGCAGGCGTTCGATGACGGCAGCAACGCGGGCGTCAGTCATCGCGCTGTGCGGTTCAGCGTTGTACATGAAAGGTCTCCTTCGCTGCGACTGTGTCATTGCTGCAGGATTTCGGCCGCAGCGCGCTCCAGGATTTTCGCGATGCGCCGCGCCTCGGCCGCATCGCTGCCGCGCTTCTGGCGCAGCGCGCTTTTCAGCGCGTGACGAGCGCGGTGCATTTCGTCGGACGCTTCGCCATCGAGATCGCTGACGCCGGCGAAGGCTTCGCGCACCTCCTCCATGCGGCGGCCGATCCGCGACAGCGCTTCGAGAATGGTGTCCGCGGTGGCGCGGTTGTCGGCGAGATGCGCCTTGCCCTGCTCGGTGATGCTGTAGAGCTTGCGCGCTGCATCCTGGGTGACGCTGGTATGGCCGATCTCTTCGAGGAATGTCAGCGCCGGATAGATCACGCCCGGGCTCGGGCTGTAGAAACCGTCCGACTTCTCCTCGATGGTCTTGATCAGCTCATAGCCGTGCGCGGGCTGCTCGCCGAGCAGCGCCAGGACGACGAGCTGCAGATCCTGCGACGAGAGCCGCCGCGATCCCGGAAAGTCGCCGCCTCCGCCTCGTCCGAAGAAGCCAGGACCGCCGCGGCCAAAGCGGTGGCCACCTCGGCCGTGCCGGCCCATGGCGAAGAACCCAAACCGGAATCCATCATCGTCCCGGTCACGAAACATCTGTTTTATCATCGCTTGTTCCTTACTGAAAACGTATCTTACGATATATCTTCAGATGAAAAAACGACAACCCACGTTTTCGTGAGGAGCCCGGCGGCCCGACGCCGCGGCGGCCACGCTCGCTGGGAACGACTGGGCTTGTCGACGTTCGCGCAGCTGGCCTATGGCTTCGGAAGGTTTCCCAACTTCTGCGACTCATGCGCCCCAAAACCTTCGAAACCCATTGCCTGCGCCTGCCCGCCGCCACCAAGGTGGTGCAATGGGAGGGCACGTCGGTGTTCAAGGTCGGCGGCAAGATGTTCGCGCTGGCCGGCGGCTACATCGAGAGCACCGGCGGCTTCATGTTCAAGACCTCGAACATGGCCTATCAGCTGCTGATCGAGCAGGGCCTGGCGCGGCCGGCGCCGTATCTGGCGCGTGCCACATGGGTGCAGCTGGCGGCCAACGACGCCCTGCCCGACGCCGAGTTCAAGGCCTATCTCGCGCAGGCGCATGCCCTGATCGCCGCGAAGCTGACGCGGAAATCGCGCAAGGCGCTCGGGCTCGAGTGACCGGCAAAAGCGTTTTCGAGCGAAGTGGATACCGGTTCGCGTGAAGAATACGCGTCAAAACAAGAATCTAGAGCCCCGTTCCGATTCAATCGGAACGGCAAAGGCTCCGGCCGCAGCGCCGCTCAACCACCCAACGGCTTGTCGGAATCGCCCGACAGCAATTTCGGAAACAGCTCCTTGAAGGCGAACTTGTCGTCGCCCTTTGCGCGGTCGAAGCGCAGCACGACGTCGAAGCGGCTACCCTCCCATTTGGTCGGCGGCGTGCCCTTGCTGACCGGGATCAGCGGAAGGATGTCCGAGATGATCGCCTTGTGCTCCCAGCACAGCAGCACGACGCCCTTCAGCGCCAGGACGGCCTGCATCAGCGCCGGCTCATCACCCTTGCCAAAGCCTTCGTTCGGCGCCAGCGAGCGGCGCGCGGCGAGTGCCGAGATCGTCTCGGCCGGACGGCTGCTTGGCGGCTGGTTGGGCGTGGTGCCGGGCGTCGCGGCGTAGATCGCGTCAGGCTTGGCATAGTCACCGCCGGTGAGATCGGTGCCGAACAACGCGGTCCAGGCACCCGCGCGCTGCCAGCCGCGGAGCACAAGTGACTCGGTATCGGACACGCCGTCCACGGTGAAGCCGGGCCCCGGAAAGCCATCATCAGGCTTTTCGGCATGACGGATGATGAAGAGCGTGAGCGCATCCATGGCGGCCTCGTGGGGAAGGATATGCGGCGGGAAACGGCGTCGACGACGTCGATCCTACCCCCGATCAGACGTCCGCTTCATGAACGGCGTCACAATTTGCGAAAACTCGCGCGGTACTGCGCGGGGGACACGCCGAGCCGCTCGGAGAACACGACCCGCATCCGATCGGCCGAGCCGAAGCCGCAGTCGAACGCAACCGCCTTCAGCGGCCGGTCCGAGCCCTCGAGCAACCGGCGCGCGGCGTCGACCCGCGCCCGCTCGACGAATTCGTGCGGCGTGATGCCGGTCTCCTGCGCGAAGCTGCGGCCGAAATTGCGCACGCTCATGCCGACGGCCTCGGCCAGTGACTGCAGCGTGTGGCGCTCGCCGACGCGCTGCATGACATGCGCATGCGCCCGCGCGATCGGCGAATCCTCGTCGACCGGCGCGGTGAGATAGGGACTGAACTGCGACTGCCCGCCCTGGCGCTGCGCCACCACGACCAGCCGCTTTGCCACCGCGACCGCAACCTGCGGCCCATGACGTTCGGCGACCAGCGCCAATCCAAGATCGATCCCCGCCGTCACGCCGGCCGAGGTCATCAGCTTGCCGTCGCGGATGTAGATCCGGTCGAAGAACACCTCGGCGGCGGGAAAGCGCGCCGCCAGCCGCTGCGCGTTCTGCCAATGCGTCGTCACCTTGTGGCCGTCGAGCAGCCCGGCATGGCCGAGCGCGAAGGCGCCGGTGCAGATCGAACCGTACAATTCGGCGCGCTCGGGCGCCCCGCGCAGCCACTGCGTCAGTCCGGGATCAGGCTCGGCGTCGGGCAATGCCGGCCCGCCCGCGACGAGCAGGATGTCGAACTTCTCCTTTGCCTCGTCGAAGCTGAGGTCGGCCGATATCTTCATGCCGTTCGATGCGCGCAGCGGTTCGCGGCTGGCGCCGACCAGCACGGTCTCGTAGCCATCGTCTGATGGCACGAAGCCATTGGTTTCCGCGAACACATCGACGGGACCGGCGACATCGAGCGCCTGAACCCCTTCGTGAATCGCGATCGCGACCTTCTGAACCGCCATACCTTCTCCCTGCTCAGCTGGCGCGAAACGACGTCTCGTTGGCCCGATCCGGCGGCGCGCGATCGTTGCGAGACCAGGCCAAAACCGGCGACAAGGACAGCACGGATCACGGCACCAGGTGATCCCAACCCACCGCAGAGACGAGCGCAAATCGCGCGTGTTCGCACGCCACGGCATCGTCTTGCCACATCGAGGAGCGTCTTGAAATGACCGAGATCATCGCCGGCATCCGTATACCCGACAGTGCCATGGCCCGCGCCGCCACCCAGCTCGTGCGCGATACCGAGGACGACCTGCTCTACAATCACAGCCGCCGGGTGTTCTTCTGGGGCGCGCTGACCGGCAACCGCCGCAAGCTGAAATTCGATTCCGAGCTGCTCTATATCGGCGCCATGTTCCACGACATGGGCCTGACCGCGGCGCACGCAAGCCCGGATCTGCGCTTCGAGGTCGACGGCGCCAACGCCGCGCGCGACTTCCTCAAGAGTTACGGCGTGCCGGAACGCGACATCGAGGACGTCTGGACGTCGATCGCGCTGCACACCACGCCTGGCGTTCCCGAGCACATGCGCCCGACCATTGCACTGGTCACCGCCGGCGTCGAGATGGACGTGCTCGGCATCGCCTATGACGATTTCGCGCACGAGCATCGCGACCATGTCTGCGCGCACCATCCCCGCGAGGCCAATTTCAAGGAAAACATCATCGACCATTTCGCTGCCGGCACGATCAAGAAGCCGCTCACCACCTTCGGCAACGTCAAGGCCGACGTGCTGGCGCTGAAGGACATGAATTACACAAGGATGAATTTCTGCTCGATCATCCTCGGCTCGAAATGGCCGACATGAGGCAAGGCTCGTTCGGCTTCCTTTACCCGGGCCAGAGGAAATGTGTTCAATCGGAGAAAAGCGCCTGCACGTCCTCTTCCGTGAGTGCGGAGCCAATGCGTCCTTCGGAATCGAAAATGCTGTCGGCCAGCGCGCGCTTGCGGGCCTTGAGTTCGTCCATTTTCTCCTCGATCGTACCGGCGGCCACCAGCCGATAGACAAAAACAGCCTTGTCCTGCCCGATGCGATGGGCGCGATCGATGGCTTGCTCCTCGACCGCGGGATTCCACCAGGGATCGAAGATGATCACGGTGTCTGCGGCCGTCAGGTTGAGCCCGACACCACCGGCCTTTAAGCTGATCAGGAAGAGGTCGCTCGCACCGTTCTGAAACCCCTCGATCGCGCTCCTGCGGTCCTTTGTTTCACCGGTCAGCACGCCGTACCGGATCGCGAGCGCGTCGCAGCGCTTGCGGATCAGTGCCAGCATGGAGGTAAACTGCGAGAACACGATGATCTTGCGCTTCTCGCTTAGGAGTTCCTCGACCATCTCCATCAGCCGATCGAGTTTTGCAGACGGGCGCTTGACGCCGTCGTCGAGATTCAACAGTGCGGGATCGCAGCAGGCCTGTCGCATCCTGAGTAGGGCTTCGAGCACGACGATATGGCTCTTGCCCAGGCCACGTTCCCGGATCGCCTTGCGGACCTTCTCCGACATCGACAAACGGATGGCGTCGTAGAGCTCCCGCTGGCTGCCTTCGAGGACGACACTCTCTGTGAACTCGCTTTTCGGCGGCAACTCGGCGGCCACCTCCTGCTTGGTCCGCCGCAGCAAGAATGGCTTGATGCGGTGCGTCAGCACCCGGGCGCGTCCGAGGTCGGCGCGCTTCTCGATCGGCGTCCGCCAGTCGCGCACGAACGTCGCCCGATCGTCGAGATATCCTGGATTGGCAAAGCTCATGATCGACCAGAGTTCGCCGAGATGATTTTCCATCGGCGTGCCGGTCAGGCAGAAGCGATGCCGCGCGCGGATGCCCTGCAGCCGCCGCGTTATCGTCGCGTTGGAGTTCTTGATGGTCTGGGCCTCGTCCAGCACTGCGACGTGCCACTCGCGCGCAAGCAGTACCTCGTGGTCGCGCGCGATCAGCGGATAGGTGGTGAGGATGAGGTCGTGATCGGCGATCGCCTCGAAATTTTGCCTGCGGGCTGGACCATGCAGGACGAGAATTCTCAAGCCGGGCGTGAACTTGCGCGCCTCGTTGAACCAGTTGGTCATCAGACTCGTGGGAGCGACGACGATCGCAGGATCGGTCAAGTGACCGCGCGCCTTCTCCAGCGCAAGCAACGCCAGGATCTGAACGGTCTTGCCCAATCCCATGTCATCGGCCAGTACGCCGCCCAGACCGCTCTCCATGAGCAGTTCGAGCCAGGCAAGCCCCTGCGTCTGGTAAGGTCTCAAAACCGCGTTGAAATCGGGTGGCAGGACGGGAGCCGGCAATCCGTGGGCACCGAGCAATCCCGCCATACGACGAAGATTCTCCGCTCCCCTGAAGACGAAATGATCGGCTTCGAGACCGAGCAGTGGCACGATCTGGGCGCGCGAGAGCCGGATCTTCCCTGACGCATCAACGAAGGCTTCGCGCAACGCCAGGCTATGGAGCGCCAGTACGAGCGGAAGGAAGCGATCGGCCGCCATCGCCAGATAGCGGCCGATCGCCAGCGGCAGGTAGATGCTACCGCCATCGTCCGCAATCTGCTTGACCGTCTCAGGCGCAAATCCGGGTTGCGATATCAGCGCGGCCAGCAGCGTGGCAAGATCGCGGCGTTCCCCGTCGATCTCGATTCCGAGCGCGAGCTCGAACCAGTCGATGCCGCTGCTTTCGAAGTCGGCATCGAACATCCCGGATGACGTCGCGAGCCGGTACGGGAAATCGTCGTCGATACGAATTTCGAAACCGGCCGTCTGCAGACCGGCCGCATCAGCATTGAGGAAGTCGAGCCAGTCCGTCGTCGACTGCGCGAAGGTCAGATCATACGCATGCACGGCATCGAGCATCGGGAAGGCCGATCTCGCTTCGACCAGGCCGAGACTGGCCAGCCGTGCGGTCATTTCCTTCTCTTTGGCCTTGCGTCGCGTGACGACGTAGAGCGTTCCGTCCTGGAACAGCTCCACCCGATGGGCGCTTTCCGACCGTTCGATTTCGACCGGGCCGTAGCGGAAGCTGAGGCGGGCCACCGGTATGCGGTCGGGCGTCCGATCGCCATAATAATAGGCGTGCGCCGCCTTGCGCCCCGACATCAGACGAAGCACCGGCATTGGATCCATATTGATCTTGGTGGCGGCGGCCGGAGGCGCGGGCAACCAGCCGGGATCCAGGTTCGGCAACTTCTGGCCAAGGCGTTGCGCGACTTGCGCGACATGGGCATGCGGGATGGCAGGAGCGAGCAGAAGCCGGCTGCTCAGCCGTTCTGGAAGATTCAACCTGATCGGCCCGATCAATCCGGCGGCATCGTCGACATAGACCGGCGGCTCTGCGTTCAGTGCCGTTGCGCTCTCGACGGTCAGCAGCGGACCGATCCCGTCCCTGCTGACCTGACGCCACGCGATGCGACCATCGCGCGCCTCGCCCCATTGCAGCGGCGCACCGCTGTGATCGTGCCAGAACGCCCGCCCCGTCGCGACGATCCGTTTCAGGACATCAGCCGAATACGCGCGTCGGCCCAGCGTGTAGCCGGACCGAAACTCGCTGGACAGCCTGACGAGGACGTCAATGTCAGAGCCGAGATAATATTTCGGAGCACGATCGACCGAAAACTCGCCCAAAGATGGCTGCGACACCTTGCTGCCGAACTCGCCGGTCTTCAGGATTTTCACGGATACCAGCGACACATCCAGGCAGGGTACGCCGCCGCCCCCCAACAACGCGGGCTGCATGTAGTAGAGCAATCGTTGCGTGACATCGGCCGGATAGTTCGTATCCCGCACCGACCGGCCGACCGTCTCGATCCATTCGGTGATTTGGTAGGGCAGCACCGCGTCAGGCCGCAGCTGCCCATTCCCCGGGGCGCCTCGCGACGCCAGCATTGCCGTACCGGCCGAACGCGCCGGCCGCTGCAAGGCTTCAAAGAGCGTCGCGGCAACATGCTTGCAGTTCAGAGCCATTGGACAGCTGCAATCGCCGTCGACGTCGACCAGCCGATCGCCGTCAAACTCCAACACGATATCGACCCGGTAAGGCGTGCGTTCGGTTCCCCTCACCTGCGCTTGCACGCGAGTGAGATCCTCACTGATCTTCACCCCCGAGACGCGGCCCTGGGCACGGTAAACAATGGCCTTGTCGACGGCCGACCGGCTGAAGAAGCCGAGCAAGTCCTTTTGTCTCAGTCGCTCGGAAAGATTCGGAACGTCAGGCATAACGTCAGGCATCAAGGATTGCGGTTTCCGCGAGAGCGGCGGCCCTGGACCAATCCACTATTAGCAGACGCAATATGTCGGCCAAACGGCATCGAACATCGCCTGCCGTGCTTCCACACCTTCCTTTGCTGTCGGCCCCGACAGATAGTGGTCGACGGACTCCGCAGAAGGCCTAACTGCCTCGCGCCGGACCGCGGTCAGGGCCTGGAGCTCGGCCGGCGGCCGCGAGCGCGAGCCTGGCAAGGTAGTGCGTCCAACCCTTTTCATGGCTCGCGCACTGCGCCGCGTTGGGCAGGCCGCTATGGGTCATCCGCAACAGCGTGCCGTTGTCCTGTTCCATCAGGTCGATCTCGATCAGGCTCGATCCCGGCGGCACTTCGGCGCCGCCCTCCCAGCCGAAACTGTAGGCCAGACGATGCACCGGCACGACCTCGCGAAACGCGCCGCGCGCCGCCCGTGCACGATCGCCGGCGACGCCCTTGAGCAGATAGAGCCCGCCGGGATGCAGCTCGGTTTCGGCCTCGAGCCCCATCCAGCTGACGATCTTCTGCGGATCGGTCAGGAAGGCGAACACGGTTGCGGGCGGAGCTGCGATCTGCATCTCGCGTTGAACGATGAAGGCTTCGGTCATCGGTTGATCCTCCATGGGCGGTCAGGTTTCGGGATAATTCGTGACAAGGGCGGCGCATCAACTCCATGATGGGTGATGCGATTGTCCTCGACACTGAGCTGGCTGGTCGACGCCGCCGCCGAGACCGCGGGCGCCAACCGGTTGCTGGCGGACCTCGGGAGCCACCTTATCACGGATGGCCTGCCGCTTGCCGGCGGCGCGCTGACACTCGAAGTTCCGCATCCCCTGATCGAACGGCGCACCTGGCTGTGGCGCTCGGGCAATGGCGAGGTCATCGAGGCGCTCGGGTTCGCGCCGGAACAACCCTTTGCGATGCCCGAGTTGGTGGGATCCGGCGATGCCGGCCGGCGCTGGCTCGGCAGCCTTGCGCCCGGCCCCATCCACGAGAACACGATCGGAACGCGACCGGATGGCCCGACCCTCGGCTGGATCGGAACACGCCCCTTCACGCCCGCCGAGGCGGACCAATTGCGCGAGGCGGCGCGCTTCACGGCCGCACCGCTTGCCGCGCTCGCGGCGCGCGCGACACTCACCGCGGCGCTGGAAGCCTATCTCGGCCGGCGCAGCGCGGCGCGCGTGCTGGCGTCTCCCTTGCGGCGCAACACCGGCGAGACCATCCGTGCAGCCCTGCTGTTTGCCGATCTGCGGGGCTTCACCGCGCTCTCCGAAAGCCATCCGCCTGCCGAGGTGATCGCGGCGCTCGACGCCTGGTTCGACCGCATCGCCGGCGCGATCCATGCCTTCGGCGGCGAGGTGCTGAAATTCATTGGCGATGGCCTGCTCGCGATCTTTCCGGTCACGACCAGCGCGCGCGGCGCATGCGAGGCGGCGCTGCGCGCGGTATCGGCGGCGCGCGTCGGCATGGCGCATCTCGATGCCGAGCGGCGCGGCCGCGGCCTGCCGCCGCTGCCATTCGGCGCGGCGCTGCATCTCGGCGAGGTGCACTGGGGCAATATCGGCGCGGCCGACCGCCTCGACTTCACGGCGATCGGCGCCGCGGTCAATCTGGTCAGCAGGCTGGAAGGACTGTGCAAGCCGCTCGAGCAGACCGTGCTGGTCTCGGGCGCACTCGCCGCCGAGACCGAGATGCCGCTGATCGCACTCGGCACCCACGAGCTGCGCGGCATCGCACGGCCATGTGCGGTCTTCACCGTGCCCGAGGGATGAGTCGGTCATCGGAACAGCCGCAGCCACGGCGCCAGATGGAAGGCGCTCATCAGCGCATACATCGGCACCATCCCCTGCAGTGAAAGCGGCCCCTGCATGCCGCCGCAGATCATGTCGGCCGGCGCCATCGCCGCAACCAGCGCCATCAGCGCGAAGGTCGGCGCCGCCGCCAGCGAGAGCCAGCGCGCCACCATCGGACCGCGCCCGCCAAGCCGGCCCCTCGACCAATCGTCACGTGTTTCGATCCCGGTCATCATTCGATCTCTCTGGAGCTGATCCATGTCGTCATGTGCTAGGTTAGGACCGGGCCTCGGAGGGCGAGAGTGACAAGTGTGTCGGGATTCGAATGGACTCGCTGATTACAGCTGCGGCGCGCGCGCTCGCGGCGGGTGATCCCCTCGGCGCACTGAAACGGGTGGCCCTGCGCGACGATGCGCCGGCGCTGGCGTTGCGCGGCATTGCGATGGCCCGGCTCGGCGATTTCGCCCGCGCCAAGGAGCTGCTGCGGCGCGCGGGCCGGACGTTCGGTCCGCGGGAAGCCATCGCACGGGCGCGCTGCGTGGTGGCCGAGGCCGAGATCGCGCTGGTGTCGCGCGATCTCTCCTTTCCCAAGAAGGCGCTCGCCGCGGCGCGCGCGACGCTGGCGGCGCATGGCGACGCGCTCAACGCCGCGCATGCCGGCTATCTCGAAATCCGCCGCCTGCTGCTGATCGGAAGCCTCGATGCAGCCGAGCGCATGCTCGACGACCTCGACCCAGCGCCCTTCCCGCCGGCGCTGCGGGTCGGCCATGAACTGGTCGTGGCCGGGATCGCGATGCGGCGGCTGCGGACCAAGCCGGCGCGCGAAGCGCTGGCACGGGCACGGGATGCCGCGCGCCGCGCCGGCATCGCCGAACTCGCCGCGGAGGTCGAAGGCACCGCGCAGCTGCTCGCGACGCCGGCGGCGCGTCTGATCGCACGCGGCAGCGAGCGGCCGCTGCTGCTCGCGGAGGTCGAGGCCCTGCTGGCGTCGAAGGCGCTTGTCGTCGATGCCTGCCGCTATGTCGTGCGCGATATCAGCACCACGGTGTCGCTGACGCGGCGGCCAGTGCTGTTCGCGCTCGCCCGTGCACTTGGCGAAGCCTGGCCGCAGGACGTGTCGCGCGGCACGCTGATCGCGCGCGCATTTCGCGGCAAGCACGCCGATGAATCGCACCGCGCGCGGCTGCGGGTCGAGATCGGACGTCTGCGCCGGGCATTGCAGCCGCTCGCCGATCTCAGCGCGACGCCCGACGGCTTCGTGCTGGAGCCGCACAACCGGCGCGACGTCGCCGTGCTGGCGCTGCCGGTCGAGGAGGAGCATGCGGAAGTGCTCGCCTTCCTCGCCGACGGCGAGGCCTGGTCGAGCTCGGCGCTGTCGGTGGCGCTGGGGGCGAGCCAGCGCACCGTGCAGCGCGCGCTCGACGCGCTGGCCGCCACAGGCAAGGTGCAGTCGGTTGGCCGCGCCCGCGCCCGGCGCTGGATGACGCCGCCGGTGCCGGGATTCACGACGACGTTGTTACTCCCTGCCCCGCTGCCGAACGGCTAGCATCAGGGCGCAATTAGAGCGTTTTCGAGCGAAGTGGGTACCGGTTCGCGTCAAGAAAACGCGTCAAAACAAGAACCAGGAGCGCCGCATGAAGAAGTTCGAAGCCGAGATCATCCGGGAATATGCCTTCGAAGGCGTCGAGAGCGTGGGCGGCGTCAGCTTCGACGGCGAGCAGGTCTGGTTCGCCGCCGGCGGCCGGCTGATCGCGTTCGATCCCGACAGCGGCAAGACCACCCGCATCCTCGACATCGCGGCCCATGCCGGCACCGCCTTCGACGGCAAGCACCTCTATCAGATCGCCGAGGACCGCATTCTGAAGATCGAGCCGGACAGCGGACGCGTGGTGTCCACCATCCCCGCGCCCGGCGGCGGCCGCGACTCCGGCATGGCCTGGGCGGAAGGCTCGTTGTGGGTCGGCCAGTATCGCGACCGCACCATCCACCAGATCGATCCGGAGACCGGCAAGATTCTCCGCACCATCGAAAGCAACCGGTTCGTCACCGGTGTCTCCTGGGTCGACGGCGAGCTCTGGCACGGCACATGGGAGGAGGACCAGAGCGACGTGCGGCGGATCGATCCGCAGACCGGCGAAGTGATCGAACGGCTGGAGATGCCGCAGGGCGTGTTCGTCTCCGGGCTCGAATCCGACGGGCAAGACCGGTTCTTCTGCGGCAGCGGCTCCACCAACAACAAGGTGCGCGCCATCCGGCGGCCGAAGCGAGGAGCGCGCGCCGGATGACGATGGCCTATTCAGGGATATCCGTGATCACTTCGCGGCCAGGGAAAGAATAGAGCGGATGATCCGACGCTTTTCGTCCGACAAACCCGCGAGCAGCGCCTCGTCGAGATGCTCTTCTCGAATGAGCCGCGCGAAGACAAGTGGCAGCTGCGAGTACCGGTAATCGAACATCTCGTCGATCTCCCTCCTTTGCCGGTGCAGATAGTCGCCAACTTCCCACATCTCCGACGGCGTCGCTGCTGCGCCGGCCCTGCTCTTGAATTCGGCCATCACCTTGGCGAGTGCGCACTCTAGCGCTGAATCGTAGGCCTTGCGCGCGATCTTCTTCTCGGCCGGGGACCATTCGAGATCATGGTACATGGTGGGCTCTCGGGACTTCGTTGGCGCAGTGATGACGGTCACTGCAATGGCGTTCGGGCGGGTGAGCGCCCGACCGATCCAATGATGCCACAACGTTGCCGTTTCGCCTGCCGCTCGGCAAGAACAATACGTCGGTCCGGGCGGCGCGCTGCATGACGCATGGCAAACTTCACGCCGGCGCCGGCACCGCATTGGGCCGCGCCGCCGGCATCGGCCGGAACGTCATCATGATCAGGAACGCGCCGATGCCCATGGCCCAGGAACCGACATAGAGCCACGTGTAGCTCGCAAAGGCATCGTAGATCAGGCCGCCGAGCAAGGGACCGGTTGCCATGCCGAGGCTACCGGCCATCGACGTGCCGCCAATCACCGTGCCCATCATCCGCAGCGGAAAATTCTCGCGGACCAGCACGGCATAAAGCGGCATGGTGCCGGCATAGATGAATCCGAACACCGCCGCCACTGCATAGAATGCGGCAAGCTCGCGGACGAAAGCGTAACCGAGCGCGCCGAACGCCTGGGCGAGCAGGCCGAACACCAGCAAGCGCTTGGCGCCGAAGCGATCGCCGAGCAGGCCGAAGGCGATACGGCCGCCCATGCCGGCCAGTCCTTCGACACTGTAGATCGTCACCGCTGCGATCATCGGGACGCCGCAGGTGATTGCGTAGCTGACGGTGTGGATGATCGGGCCCGAATGGGTGGCGCAGCAGAAGAAACTGGTCGCGGTCAGGATGATGAATTGCGGCGAGCGCAGCGCCTGAGCCAGCGACATCGGCGGCTCGCCGTTCTCGGTGACCGCCTCAGCGTGGTCGCCTTGCAACGCCGGCGGACGACGCACCAGGAACGCGACCGGGATCATGATCGCGCCGACCACGCCTGCTACGATCAGCATCGCGGATCGCCAGTCGTGGTGGGAGATCAGCCAGGCCGCAAGCGGCGACATCGTCATCGGCGCCATGCCCATGCCCGCCGACACCAGCGAGACGGCGAGACTGCGATGGGTGTCGAACCAGCCGGTGACGCAGGCCATCATCGGGGCGAAGATCGCGGCGGTGGCCCCGCCGACCAGCACGCCGAACACGAACTGAAACGCCAGCAACGACGTGGCCTGGCTTGCCAGCGCAAGGCTCGACGCCAGCACGACCGATCCGGTCAGCACCACCGGGAGCGGCCCGAACCGGTCGGACAGCGTGCCCCAGATCATGCTGGTGAAGGCCATCGCGAGGAAGCCGATCGTCATCGCGCTGGAGATGCCGGTCACCGACCAGCCGGTCTCCCGCGCCATGGGCTGGAGGAACACCGGCAGCGAAAACATGCCGCCGATCGCGACGCAGCCGAGCAGGCCGCCGGCCGCGACGATCACCCAGCGATAGGTCGAATTGCTCATTCCGGAACTCCCATTCAGCTCGTTCTGGATGGAAGACGAGCGGGACGGCGAGGAACCGAGCCGGCGATCCGCTCCGGCTCACTTTTTTGCGAGCGAGGCAGCCTCCAATGGCCGCAACCGCGCCCCTTCCCCCTCGGCGCCTAGCGACCAGCCAAACTGCATCCGGGCTGCGGCGCGATCTCGCCGAGCGCGCGGACCTGCACCAGCTCGCTCCCTTGCGTCCTGGCGATGAACATGTTCATCGCCGCGTGGTGATCCGGACCGAGCGTCACCGGGCCGGTCGGCGACGCAATGGTGAGGCCCGCCATCGCGTCGATGATGGCCTCCTTGTCGAGCTTGCCGGCCTTCTCGGCCGCCACCTTGAGCGCGATCAGGGTGTTGTAGTGCGTCATCACGTAATTCGACACTGCGACACCGGCACTGGCCGCAGCGCGCGCCTTGGCGACGAAAGCCTTGACCGAGGGGTCGTCGCTCGCCGCAACCGCCGGCACCACGGTCACCATGTTCTGTCTCTTGCCGCGGAAGATGCCGAGATCGACCTCCGACAATCCAAGGAAAGCGACCGTGATCTCCTTCAGCAACCCGGCCTCGTCGGCCTGCCGGATGAAATCCATGCCGTCGCCCTTCAGCGCGAACAGCAGCACCTTGGCCCTGCTCGCCGCGACCTCCTTGATCAACGGCGAAAAGTCGGTCTCGGTCCCCAGCGTGTATTTGGTCCCGACCACCTTGCCGCCGAGCTTCTCGATCAAGGGCTGCGCGATGTCGAACATCTGGTGCGGCCAGACCCGGTCGGCGCCGAGCAGGAAGTATGTGTTGCCGAAGGTCTGGGTCATGTAGGGCAGCAGCTGGCCGAGCTCCTGGTTCGGCACCGCGCCGAACGAGAACAGATACCGGCTGCATTTGCCGCCCTCGTAATTGGTGGCGTAGAGCAGCGGCGTCTTCGAACTCTCGGCCAGCGGCACCAGCGCATTCAAATTGCGCGAGGTGATCGGACCGACCACGGCCAGCGCGCCGTCCTTCTCGACCAGCGAGCGCATCGCGTCAGCGGCGGCCTCCGGCCGCGTCTTGTCGTCGGCATAGATGATCTCGACCGGCCGGCCGAGAATCCCGCCCGCCGCGCTGATGTCGCGCGCCGCGAGATCGAGCCCGAGCTTCGCCTGCTGGCCATAAAGCTCGACGCCACCGGAAAACGGCAGCACCGCGCCGACGCGGATCGGTCCGCCGGCGTCCGCTGCGCGCGAAGGCTGAAGACCGGCGCCACAGAGCAACAGCGCGAGCGTCATGCAGGTGATCGAGCGTGATGTCATGTGCGTCTTCCCCTCGAGCAGGATGCAACCAGCTTGATCGATATTATCGGCGCGGCATTGAAGAATTCGTCAAGCACACACCCAGTTGCGTCACATCCGCACAGTTGCCGACGATCGCCGTCGCTTGACATTCAGAGGTTGCAGGCGTATTTTCGCGATCCCGCGAATGCCATGTTCGCGAACAATGCGAGCGAACCGATGCAACCGAAACCGCAGCAAGGATACGAACGGATCCGCCGACCATCGGCCTGTCTACGGCTGAGCGTCTATGCATGCCCGGTTCATGGGAGCGATCTCGCTTAGGCGCGATCGACAATCCGTCGTCACGGACCCTCCCGAGCTAGCCGCTTCGGAGGGTTTTTTGTTGCCCATACGCGGTCTGGTCAGTTTCCGGCGAAGACAATTTCAATCAGACTACGTGGACCGCTCGCGGCTCATGCAGCTTCAGCAGGAACCAAGACAATGCGACGAGCTGATCCCTATCAGGAGCGCGCCAGCGAACTCTGCCGCGCCGCAGGCATCGATCCGGATTCCCGTGTCGGCGAAGGCCGCGGCCAGCCGGCCTGGTGCCTGTATCGCGATGCCGCCCGCAAGGAGAAGCTTGCGCGCGAGGCCGAGGCAGCCTCGGCCGAGATCGCGATGCTGCGCCCACAGGAAGCGCGCTTCAAGAACGCGCCGCTGAAGGTGTTCGGCGAGCACGACGCTGCGACCATCGCGCAGATGCGCAACTGCATGGCGGTCGGCAATGTCGTGTCCGGCGTGATCTGCGCGGACGGCCATCTCGGCTACGCGCAGCCGGTCGGCGGCGTGATCGCCTACGAGAAGCAGATCAGCATCTCCGGCGTCGGCTTCGACATCGGCTGCGGCAACATGGCCGCGCGGCTCGATGTGCGCTTCGACGACATTCGCGAAACCGTTCCGACAATCATTCGCGACGTCGCCAAGGTGATCTCGTTCGGCATCGGCCGGAAGAACATCGAGCAGGTCGAGCACGCGCTGTTCGATGACGGCGACGCCTGGCGCGAAAGCGACATGGAGGCGTACCGGCAGAAGGCGGCAGGCCAGCTCGGCACGGTCGGCTCCGGCAACCACTATGTCGACCTGATGCGCGACGAGGCCGGCTTCGTCTGGATCGGCGTTCACTTCGGCAGCCGCGGGCTCGGGCACACCAGCGCGACCCGCTACCTCAAGGCCGCCGGCGGCAAGGATGGGATGAACGTCCCGCCTGCCATCGTCGACGAGGACTCCGAGCTCGGGCGCCGCTACATCGCAGCGATGCAGCTCGCCGGGCGCTATGCCTATGCGGGCCGCGAGTGGGTCGTGGACCGTGTCCGCCGGATCATCGGCGGCAAGGTCACCGATTGCGTGCACACCCACCACAACTACGCCTGGCGCGAGACGCATGACGGCAAGGACCTTTGGGTGGTGCGCAAGGGCGCGACGCCGGCTTTCCCCGGACAGCGGGGATTTGTCGGCGGGTCGATGGGCGATGATGCCGTCATTCTCGAGGGTGTCGATAGTCCGGAGGCCAAGGCCTCGCTGTACTCGACGGTGCACGGCGCCGGGCGGCTGTTCGGCCGCAACGAAGCCAAGCGCCGCTTCACGCGCGAGGAGATGGACCGCTGGCTCAACGCGCGCGGCGTCACGCTGGTTGGCGCCGATCTCGATGAGAGCCCGATGGCCTATCGCCGCCTGCCCGAGGTGCTCGCCCGGCACGCCGGAACGGTGAAGGTGCTGCACACGCTGCGGCCGTTTGCCGTGGCGATGGCGGGCGAAGGCGAGTTCGATCCGTGGAAGGACTAAGGCTTCGGTTCTGATTGAACCAGAACCGAAGCTCTAGATTCTTGTTTGACGCGTTTTCTTCACGCGAACCGGTGTCCACTTCGCTCGAAAACGCTCCAAAGCGAGGCGTACGCGCCTCGCTGCCAAATGCCTCTCGGCTCGGTTGCCGGAACAGCCGGTTCTGCGCCGGGAGGTTCGCGGTCAACCCCCGCAGGATGCCCCGGGTGCGGCAGCGAAATGGGAACGCTGCGGTCTGCAAAACCGCCACGAGCCGGTTCGAGTGCGGCCCGCACCTCCAGCCGTGTTGCCTGATCAGGCCGTCACTCCGCTGCCTCGCGCTGCGGAACGCCCTGCTCGACATCGAGCTGCAAAATATCGTTGAAGCGGTTGAAGGCCCCGCACAGCGCGATCCGCCAGGTCAACTCGACGATCTGGGCTTCCGAGAAATGCGCGCGCAGCCGCGCGAAGATCTCGTCGCGGGTCTTGTTCCAGTTGTTGGTGACGGCGATCGCATATTCGACCACGAGCTTGTCGAGCGCGTCGAGCTCGGGATGATCCTGATAGTCGAGCAGCCGTTCGGCGCCCGCCTCCGAGACGCCCTGGATCGCAAGCTTCGGCGCATGATGCGACACGCAATAATCGCCACTTATTCAAGAGCGACACCGTCACCAGCGCCAGTTCGAGATGCCGTTTCGACAGTACCGCCTCGTCGGCAAGATCGACCAGCAGCGACCACGTGTGCTTGAAGATCGCCGGGCGCTGCGCCATGACGCCGGCCTGGTTCTCGAACGCACCATAGGTCGTCATCTTGTCCCACAGCGGCTTGAGCTCGGCCGGCAGGTCGTTCTTGGTCTTGATGGACACGCGTGACATGGATCTTGCCTCGGATCGGAACTGAATCGACGCAGCCTGCCCCGCTTCGGCAGGCGCCGCAAGCCGCAGCGCCGCATGGCAGGCGTCGCGTCAGGTCGGCGCAACTAGCTCAGAACGACGTCCCGCCGCCGAACCTGAACTCCTGCACGATGTCGTACTTGCCCTTGGTGATCGGCACCGCGTAGTCGAAACGCAGCGGCCCAAACGGCGACGCCCAGATTAGGCCGACGCCCACCGAGGTTCTCACGACATTCTCGTCGTCGTATTGGAGGCCGCATTTGCAAGCAGCCGTATTAATCTCGCCGGTCGCGGCCCACGACGTCGGTCCTTGGTAACCCCAGAGCGAGCCGGCATCCGCATAGACCGCGCCCTTGAGCCCGACCTCCGAGGGCAGGAACCAGAATGGCATCTGCAGCTCCATCGAAGCACCCCAATATTTGGTTCCGCCGAGCGCATCCCCGACCCCCCCGAGACTCGCATAGGTGATGTCACGCGGACCGATGCCGTTGGTGGCGAAGCCGCGCACGAGATTCGGCCCCATCTGGAAATGATCCAGCATGCGCAGATCGTTGTCTCCGATCTTGGTGAGCAGGCCGCCCTGCAGGTGGATCAGCCCGATCAGGTCGGACACCAGCGGCGTATAGTATTTGGCGTCGACCGCGCTCTTTAGATACGTCACGTCGCCGCCAACGCCGGCAAAATCCTGCTTGAAGTCGATCAGCAGGCCGTCGGTCGGGTTCTTGTTGTTGTCGAGGGTGTTGTAGCTGAGCGTGTAGCCTAGCTGCGAGGTCCAGGTCGCACCGGCAGCCAGTTCCTTGCGCACGGGCAAGGTGGATTCGCCGTCGCCGTAGCAACCATATCCATAGAGCCCTGACGAGACCGAGTTGGTCGGATCGACGCCGCCGAGCACACTCTGGATGTAGGCGGGCGTGGGATTGAACGCGAGCGACGGGTTGGACGCGTTGTTGTTGCAGTTCGCGTAGGCGCTATCGAGCGAGATTTCCTGCTGGTAGAGCGAATACCGAAGCTGGAGCGTCAGGTCCTCGCGCAGTGCCAGACCCAACCGCGGTGAGAACCCGATCGTCTTCACGCCATAGGTCGTGTAATCTGTCGGCAACTGCTCCTTGTAATAGGCATCGAGCCCGAGCGCGACGCGATAGTCGAGCAGATACGGCTCGACAAAGGACAGCGACAGGCCGCGCGAGTACTGGCCGTAGCTGACCGTTGCCTTCGCAAACAGGCCACGGCCGAGCAGATTGCGTTCTGAGATGCTGACCTCGGCCAGCGCGCCGTCGGTCGTGGAATAGCCACCCGAGACGGAGAAGTCGCCGGTCGACTTCTCCTCCAGATCGACGACCAGAATCACGCGGTCGCTCGATGAGCCGGGCTCTGTGGTGATCTTGACCGTCTTGAAGTAGTCCAGATTCTTCAGCCGCCGCTCGGCACGATCGACCAGCGCGCGGTTATACGCATCGCCCTCGGAGAGATCGAACTCGCGCCGGATCACGTAGTCGCGCGTGCGGCCGTTGCCGCGAATGTCGATGCGCTCGATATAGGTCCGCGGCCCCTCCTCCACGCGGAACATGATCCCCACCGTGTGGGCCTCGAAATTCCGGCTGCCGTCCGGACGGACCACGGCGAAGGCATAGCCGCGGCGCGAGGCTTCGATCTGCATGTCCTCGACCGATTTCTCGATGGCTTCGACGTTGTAGAGCGAACCTTCGCTGACACGCGAGAGCGAGCGCAGGGTATTTGGATCGAATCCCGCGATGGTCGAGCGGAAGCTCACCGTCGCGACGCGGTACTGCTGCCCTTCGTCGATCTTGAAGGTGACCTGAAAGCCCTTGCGTCCCGGGTCGTATTCGGCGAGCGCGGCCACGACCTGCACGTCGGCATAGCCATGCTTGAGGTAGAAGCGGCGGATCAGGTCGCGATCGGCCTCGACGCGATCGGGGTCGTAGATGTCGCCGTTGCCGAGAAAGCTCAGGAGGTTCGACTCATGGGTCTTGATGATGTCCTTCAGGCGCGCCGCCGAGAAGCTGTTGTTGCCCATGAACTCGATGGTCTTGACGCCGGTCTTCTGCCCCTCCTCGACGGTGAAGACGAGATCGACGCGGTTGCTCGGCCGTTCGATGATCTCAGGCGTGACGTGCACGTCGTAGCGGCCGGAGCGCCGGTAGATTTCGGCGATCCGCAGCGCATCCGACTGCACCATCGGTCGCGACAGCGTGCCTCGCGACTTGGACTGCACCTCGGCCGAGAGCTGCTCGTCCTTGATCTTCTTGTTGCCCTCGAACGCGACGCGGTCGATCACCGGATTCTCGATCACCGAGACGACAATCCGGCCGCCGGCGCGATTGATCTTGACGTCCTGGAACAGCCCGGTCGCGAGCAGCTCCTTGAACCCGTCGTCGATCGCGGCCTGATCGAGCTGGCCGCCGGGCCCCGGCCTGAAATAGGAGCGGACGGTTTCCGCCTCGATTCTCCGGTTGCCTTCGACGGTGATCGCATCGACCGATTGCGCCGCCGCTGGAGCCACCAACAGCCATGTCCCCGGCGTTCCCGGGATCGACAAACCCGAGAGCACGACCGCCACGACAAGGCTCCGCCACGTCTTCATTCCACACCTCGCGAACAAGTCACCCGTTGTGAAGGGACGGTGATGGCTGCGGTGTGGCTGCGAGGTTGCGGGTTTATTTCCAGTGATTTGGGACTGTAAGCGCGACGCGACGCAGCCCTTGCCCGGTTTGTTTCCGGCGGGCGCGCGCCGGTTACACTCCAGAAACACTATACTGACGAAAAGGCACAATGCCGCCCACAAGCGACGCGTATGCTGGTCGATTGGTGGCTGAACGCGCACCAGAACGCGCGCCAGATGACATCATGACCAGGGCCCAGACACGGACCATGCTTGCACATACGCCAAAGATCCTGGTCGTCGAGGACGATCAGCAAACCAGGGACTTGATTGCCCGCTACCTGCGCGACCAATCCTGCCTGGTAGCCACCGCCTCGAACGGCCGGGAGATGGATCGCTACCTTGCCGGGCATTCGCTCGATCTCGTCGTGCTCGACCTGATGCTACCGGGAGAGGATGGGCTGACGCTGTGCCGCCGCCTGCGCGGCGATTCGACGATCCCGATCATCATGCTCACGGCGAAAGGCGAGGACCTCGACCGGATCCTCGGGCTCGAGATGGGAGCGGACGATTACCTCGCCAAGCCATTCAATCCGCGCGAGCTGCTCGCGCGGATCAACGCCGTGCTGCGCCGTCAGGCCCAGGCCGATCTTGCCGGGCGCTCCGGCCAGAGCTCGACCCGGCTGCGCTTCCAGGACTGGACCATCGACCTGCGTGTGCGCGAGCTGCGCGATCCCGAGGGCGCCCAGGTGCCGCTGACGAGCGCGGAATTCGATCTGCTGCAGGCCTTTTGCGAGCGGCCCGGCCGTATCCTGACGCGGGATGGCCTGCTGACCATGACGCGCAGCCGGCCGGCCAGTCCGTTCGGGCGCAGCATCGATGTGCTGGTCAGCCGGCTGCGTCGCAAGCTCGATACGAACGAAGGATCATCCGTGATCCGGACAGTGCGGACCGGCGGATACATCTTCACGCCGCATGTGGAAGACGCATGAACTGGACCCGCAGGATTGCCGCGCTTTTCAGTTTCCGGCGGATCAGCGGCCAGATCGCCGCGCTGATCCTGCTTTCGCTGGTGTTGATCCACGCGCTGATCGGACTGTATTTCACCAGCCAGAGCCGCGATCGTTTGCGGACCGGCCGATCCATCAGTTCCAGGCCTTTTGCGAGCGGCCCGGCCGTATCCTGACGCGGGATGGCCTGCTGACCATGACGCGCAGCCGGCCGGCCAGTCCGTTCGGGCGCAGCATCGATGTGCTGGTCAGCCGGCTGCGTCGCAAGCTCGATACGAACGAAGGATCATCCGTGATCCGGACAGTGCGGACCGGCGGATACATCTTCACGCCGCATGTGGAAGACGCATGAACTGGACCCGCAGGATTGCCGCGCTTTTCAGTTTCCGGCGGATCAGCGGCCAGATCGCCGCGCTGATCCTGCTTTCGCTGGTGTTGATCCACGCGCTGATCGGACTGTATTTCACCAGCCAGAAGCCGCGATCGTTTGCGGACCGGCCGATCCATCAGTTCCAGTTGATTGCCAAGCTTCTGGCTGTGACCCCTGCGGCCAATTGCGCGACGCTGGGCCGGGCTTGTCTGACGATGCCAATGCGCCAGCCGTCGACGATGTCGATGAGTTTTCCGCGAAGACCGCACCGGCGGCGGTTCGGTTGCCGGACGGCGCCCTGTTCGAGGCAACGATCGGCCCGACCAAAATGCCGCCCTTCTTCGGCGCATTCTGGCTGAGTACGTTCCTGTTCCTGTTCGTCAGCGTCACGCTGCTCGGCGTGTGGGCCGGGCGCGCGCTCAGCGCTCCATTGTCCGCGTTCGCCCGCGCCGCCGAGAATTTCAGCATCAGCCAGGCGGCTGCACCGCTTCCCGAGACGGGCCCGGAGGAAATCCGCGCGGCGGCGGTCGCGCTCAATCAGATGCGCGAACGCATCACGAGCCTGATGAACGACCGCACGCGCATGCTCGCCGCGATCAGCCACGATTTGCGCACACCGATCACCCGGCTGCGGCTCAGATCGGAATACATCGAGAACGACGCCCACCGCGCGGAAACCCTTCACGACCTCGACCAGATGCAGGCGATGCTGGAATCCGTGCTGTCATTCCTGAGCGGCGGCAGCGCGGCGAAGCCGACCCTCGTCAACATGGCCGCCCTGTTGCAGACGATCTGCGAGCAATTCTCCGATTGCGGCCATGTCGTGCGCTACCAGGGCCCGAACAGAGCTTCGCTGATGATCCGCTCCGGCGAGATTAGCCGTGCCGTGACCAACCTGGTCGAAAATGCCCTGCGCTTCGGAAGCGAGGTGGAGATCCGGCTGACCACGTCCAGCGACCGGGCCACCATCGACGTCGCGGACGACGGTCCGGGGATTCCCGAACACCGCCGCGCCGAAATGCTGAAACCCTTCGTCCGCGGCGACGAGGCGCGCACCATGGATGAGAAAAGCGGCTTCGGACTTGGCCTTTCGATCGCCGACGCCGTGGTCCGCGGGCATGGCGGCGGGCTTTCGCTGCACAACAATGCGCCGCACGGCCTGCTCGTCCGCATTGAGCTGCCGGGAACGCCGCGCCAGGAGCCGGGTCGCAGCGGGTCGAATTCGTCGCGCCGGCCGCTTCACGAGGAGGCCGTTGGATAGGCCGGGCGTCAGGATTTCTTGCCTCTGCCCGGAGGTCGCTTCTGGTCCGTTCCGGTATTCTTGAGCTCGTCCTGGGTGACGCGGCAATCGCCGTTCTTGTCGTTCTGCAGGATGAATTCATTCGGCTTGCCGACGAACTCGCTGCGCGTGATCTTGCCGTCCTGATTCTCGTCGAAATAGCCGAAATCGGCGTCGGCGAGCGCGCTGCCGGGCCGGCGAACGCCTTCGAACTCGGCAGGCGTGAGATTGCCGTCGTGATTGCGGTCGGCACGATCGAACAGCCGTCCGAGATAGGCCTTCCACTCGTCGCAGGTATAAACGCCATCGCGATTGGCGTCCCAGATCTCGGCTGCGCTCGCCGGCGAACGATCTCCGCCCACCTCGCGACGATGCTCCTGATCTGACGGAGCCGGTTGAGCCGATGCGAAGGAGATGACCGCGCAGAGCAGGCTCATCGTGGCAATCATCCCGCAGATCGATGACGATCTTCCGCGCAAACTGATCCCTCCTCCGCATCATTGCAACGCGGGCCGGAGTTGCCGGTCGTGCCGTGGCGAAAATGCGGAAGGCCCCGGTGCGGATACAGCGCGTTACAATTTGCCGCCGCGGGATCAGCCCTTCTTCGGATCGCCGCGCGTGTTGTGCAGCAGATTGTCGCGAAGCCTGACAACGCTCTTCTGTACGACGGGAAATTCGTCGCCGAGCCCGGTCGCCTCGATCAGCGAGAAGTTGATGTCCTTGTCGAGCAGGCGCCTTCCCGCCGGCGTCAGGTTGACCCGCACCTGCCGCTCATCGGCGGGATCGCGGACGCGGCTGATATAGCCGCTCTGCTCCAGCTTCTTCAGGATCGGCGTCAGCGTGTTGGATTCCAGAAACAGCTTCTCGCCGAGCGCGCTGACGGTCAGATCGTCGGCCTCCGCCAGCGCCACCATGGCAATGTATTGCGTGTAGGTCAGGCCGACCGCGTCCAGCAGCGGCTTGTAGGCGCGGCCGAAGGCCAGATTGGCCGAATAGACCGCAAAGCACAGAAAATTCGAGAGTTTTCGGGCTTTGGTGTCGGCCTTGGAGGGGCGGGTCACGGGCGTCTCCGGAGTTCGTGATGTCCGGGTCAATATAAATCGTATCCGATTAAATCGGAAGTGCTTGACACGCTCAGGCGCCAAGTCTATTTCAACACGTATCCGATTAGATCGGATACGATCTATATACATCCAAAAGGAGCTCGCCATGACCGCCAATGCCAAGGTTCTCGTCACCGGAAAGACCCACGTCACCGCCGGAGCGAACGGCGCCGCCCGCTCGCGCGACGGCTTCCTCGACGTCAAGCTGCCGCAGCCGCACCCTGCCGCCGAAAACCTGTTCGCGGCCGCCTGGTCGGCCTGCTACATCGGCGCGATCCAGCTCGCCGCGGGACAACGCAAGGTCAAGCTCGCGAGCGAGCCTGAGGTCGACGCCGAGATCGATCTGAACTAGGCCGGTAGCGCCTTCTTCCTGAGCGCGCGCCTCAACGTCCACGTTCCCGGCGTCGAGCGCGAGGTTGCGCAGCAGCTGATCGAAGCCGCGCACGGCATCTGCCCCTACTCCAAGGCGGTCCACGGCAATATCGACGTCACGACAACCCTTGTCTGAGACGCGCGCATGACGACCTCCGGCGCGGGCCGGCCGCTTGCCGGCTCGCGGTCGGACGACAAAGCACAGGAGTTCAAAATGACCAGCAGACTGATGAAGGCGACGCGCCTGTTCGCAAGAGCGGCCCTGATCGCCGGAAGTTTCCTGACGATTCCCACGGCCCAGGCTCAGCAGCCGGCCGGCATCACGCGAACCGACCTGCAGCGCCATGATCTCAGCGCGCCTGGACGTGAAGCGGTCCAGGTGCGTGTCGACATCGCGCCCGGCAAGGCGTTCGGCCGGCACACCCATCCCGGCGAAGAGATCATCTATGTGCTCGCCGGCACGCTCGAATACGACGTCGACGGCAAGCCGCCGGCGACGCTGAAGGCCGGCGACGTGCTGTTCATCCCCGCCGGCACGATCCATGCGGCAAAGAACGTCGGCAATGCCACCGCCAGTGAGCTTGCGACCTATATTGTCGAGAAGGACAAGCCGCTGCTCTCTCTCGTGAAGTGAAGCCTGCCGCCTGCCCGCCCCATCCCGGGGCGGGCGCGGCGACATCAGGTTCACTTCGTGCATTGAACCTCGGCCTGCCGCACCGGCCGCGCGTTGAAGATCACCAGACTGGCCGCGGCCATGATCCACACGCCGACGCCGCCATAAAGCATCACCCAGCCGAAGCCGCTGGCGAGCGCCTGATGCACGACCGGGCCGGTCAGCTCGGGCGACGCTGCAACGTCACCAGCCGCGATCCGCTCGGCGATGACGCGCAGTTGCGCGCCGTCCAGTGCCGGCAGCACCGCCTTCAGATGCGCCAGCACACCGCTCGCCAGGATAAAACCCATCAGCGCGATGTTGACGGCGAGCGAGACCATCCGCGCGCTCATGTCGATCCCGGAGGCCATGCCGGCACGGTCGCTCGACACCGAGCCGGTCGTGGTGTTGGTGACCGGCGTGTTGGTGATGCCGAGACCAATTCCGGCGATCAGGCAGCCCGGCAGCATCGTCAGCCAGTCGGGCTGCGCAGCGGCGCTGCCGAACCTCATCAGCATGAATCCGGTGCCGATGATGAACAGCCCCACTGGGATGATCAGGCCCGGCTGATAGCGCAGCGACAGCCGCTCGGCGAAGGGCGGCATCACCAGTGTCGGCAGCGTGTAGGCGAGCAGCGCAAGACCGGCCGACACGCTGTCATAGCCGAGGCCGGCGTGAAACCAGATCGGCAGATAGATCATGAACGGCCAGTAGCTGAGGTTCATCGCGGCCGAGCCGATGATCGAGCCGGAGAAGGCTGGAATACGGAACACAGAAAAGTCGAACATCGGCCGCCGGTTGACTTTTTCGGCGACGAGGAACGCGACGAAGCTCACGGCGGAGACGCCGAGGATCGCAAGCCCCTTCGTGCCCAGGAAGCCGAGATCGGGCCCCTGCGTGATGTAGAAGGCGAGGCAGAACACGGCGAGCGACATCGTCACGATGCCGGCGATGTCGAGGCTGCTCGCCTTCGGGTCCTTCGATTCATAAACGCCGCCGATCGTGAGCACGAACGCCACAGCCGCGAACAGCACGTGGACAAGGAACACCCACTCCCAGCTCAGCACCGCGGCAACGGCGCCACCGATGATCGGCCCGAAGCCGAGACCGATGCCGAAGATGACGCCCCACCAGCCCCAGGCGACCGCACGCACCCGGCCACCCTGGAATTCATGCGACAGCACGGCGATCTGACAGATCAACAGCGCCCCGCCGCTGAGGCCCTGCAGAAACCTGGCGACGATCAGCATTTCTACGCTCTGCGCGACGCCGCAGATCAGCGAGGTGATGCCGAACGCCGCGATCGCGACCAGGAAGATGCGCTTGCGCCCATAGCGGTCGGCCACCGTCCCGATCGCCATCAGCACCGTGGTGACCGCGATCGTGTAGGCGTTCATGATCCATTGCAGCGCCTTGAAGTCGGCATGCAGCACCTGTTCAAGCGTCGGCAGGATCGCGGGGATGCTGGAGATCTCCAATCCAAACATCAGGCAGGCAAGGCATACGGCTGATAGCACGACAGCGCCGCGGCGGCTCAGTTCAGAGGACATGATCAGGCCTTTTGTTGTGGCGAGCCAACGGCATACCGCACGCTGTTGCCAGGGTGCTGGCAGCAGCGTCGGTCGATTGACTCACGATGTATTGAGGCAGCAGCGGCAGGAATCGGGTGGCCGCGGCGCTTCAGAGCGCAAAGCTAGTCACGGCTTGAGCATTGGTGAATTGGATGACTAGATATTTCAGAGACAACAATTCCGGATGACTGACATGACCACGCTTGACGTCGATGCTGTGAAGACCTTCGTGACCATCGCCGAGCTCAGGAGTTTTACGCGCGCCGCCGAAGCACTCGGCACGACGCAGGGTGCGATCAGCGTGAAGCTGAAGCGGCTGGAGAGCCAAGTCGGCCACAGGCTGATCGAGCGGACACCGCGGCTGGTACGCCTGTCGGCGCAGGGCGCCGAATTCCTCGTGCCGGCGCGCGAACTGCTCGCCGCACATGATCGCGCCGTCGCGGGACTGTCACCCGCGCGCCGCCGCCGCTTCTCGCTCGGCATCGCCACCCATGTCGGAGGCGCTGAAGTCCCGACCTTGCTGGCGCGGCTGCATGCGCACGATCCGGCGCTCACCATCGAGGTCCGGCTCGACGATTCCCGCGACCTGCTGGACGCCTTCGACCGCGGCCAGATCGACGCCGCGATCATCCGCCGCGAGGACGACCGCCGCGACGGCGAGATGCTGGCGACGGATCACTACGGCTGGTTCGCCACGCCGGACTTTGTCCATCGCACCGGCGCGCCGCTGCGGCTGGCCGCCTCCTCGCCAAGCTGCGGCGTGCTCAACATCGCGACGCGGGCGCTAGCGGCGGCGGGCATTCCGTGGACGGAGACCTTTCTCGGCTGCGGATCCTTTGCCGTCGCCGACGCGGTTGCCGCCGGCCTCGCCACCTCGGTGTTCTCGTGCCGGCTGGCACCGGCAGGAACGATCGAAGTCAGCCGCCGGTTCGGCCTGCCTGCCCTTCCGCCATCCGAGATCGTGCTGCTGTCAGCGTTATCGGATGCAAAATCCCGCGGCGTGCTGAAGACGCTCGTCAGCGCCTTTCGCGAGCATCATCGGCTGCCTGCAGGTCGCGCAGCCGCGGAAATCCGTGCCGTCACGGAAGCGGCTGGGTCCTGAGCCATATGCCGACTAGCGTCGCGCGCTGTCGGCGCGCTTGCCCTCGAACAGCGCGCGCTCCGACGCGAGCGCCTTGGCCAGAAAATCGAGGGTGGCGCGGATCCGCGCGGTGCGCTTGAGATCGTCATGCGTCAACAGCCACAGCGCCGATCGCGGCTCGGCAAGCGCCTTCGGGGTTACGCGGCGCAGCGCGGGCGCGAGATCGCCGACATAGCAGGGCAGCAAGGCGAGCCCCATTCCGGCGACGGCCGCGTCGCGCAGCGCCGGAAGCGCATCGACCCGGCAGGCGATCCGCGTTGAACGCAAGTTGTCGCGCATCCAGCCGGCGATCACGGTTCCCGCCAGCACGTCGTCGAGCCCAATCCAATCGTGTGCAGACAGATCCTTGTCGGCGCGCCGGGCGAGATAGGCCCGCGATCCGTAGACCGCATGCGCAATATCGGCAATGCGCCGCCCGACCAGCAGCTCGGATGGCGCAGGCGTCGGCCGGATCGCAATCTCGGCCTCGCGGCGCGTCAGGTTCGCCATCGTATTCGAGATGGCGATCTCGGGCTGAATCTCCGGATGCGCGGCCCGCATCGCAGGCAGATGCCGCATCAAGACCGCGCCGAGCGTATCGGTTGTCGTGATCCGGACCGGGCCCGACGGCCTGAGGTCCTGCCCCGCCAGCTTGCGCTCGAGCGCGAGCACCTCGTCCTCGAGACGGGCCGCCGATGCCGCAGCGGTCTCTCCCGCAGGCGTCGGCGCATAGCCGTCGCGGAAGCGTTCGAACAGACGTGTTCCGATCGTTCGCTCGATCGTGCCGAGACGGCGAAACACCGTCGAATGCGCGACGCCCAGCCGGCGCGCCGCGCCCGAAAGACTGCCCTCCCGCGCAATGGCGAGGACGAGCCGGAGATCGTTCCAGTCCAGCGCGCTGTGCATTCCCGCACTGTGCATTTTTGCAAACTCATTTGCCATATCTGGATAATACCTGATCGCAAACGAACAGGCCATCTTCTCCATTATTCAATCGGCCTCGCGCACCCCACCCGAGCCTTGCCGATTGCCGAGGAGGGGCTGGCAGGTGACAAGCGAGACAACCGAGACGTTGCAACTGCACGACCCACGGCCGGCGACAGCCGACCCAAGGCGGTGGCTGGCCCTGCCCGTGCTGCTGACCGGCGCCTTCCTGCCGATCCTCGATTTCAATGTCGTCAATCTCGCGCGCCGGCCATTCGCGACAATCTCGGTGCCAGCGCAAGCGAGGTCCAGTTCGTCATCTCGGCCTATGCTGCGACTTATGCGGTGTTCCTAATCACCGGCGGCCGGCTCGGCGATCTCTTCGGACGTCGCCGCATGTTCCTGACCGGTGTCGCCGGCTTCACGATCGCGTCGGTGCTGTGCGGCATTGCATGGTCGCCCACGGTGCTGGTCGCGGGGCGGATCCTGCAGGGCCTCACCGCGACGGCGATGGCCCCGCAGGTGCTTGCCTCGATCCGCGTGCTGTTTCCGGCAGCCGAACAGGGCCGCGCGCTCGGCTTCTACGGCGCGACTTTCGGCCTTGCCAACATCTGCGGCCAGGTGCTGGGCGGCGTTCTGGTATCGGCCCATCCGTTCGGACTGGCCTGGCAGGCGATCTTCCTCATCAACCTGCCGATCGGCCTAGTGGCGTTTGTCGGCGGCGTGCTGTACCTCACCGACTCCCGCGCGGAGCACGCCCAGCGGCTCGACATCGGCGGCGTCATCCTGCTCTCGCTGACGCTCGGCCTTCTGGTTTATCCGCTGATCGAGGGACGTGAACTTGGATGGCCGGCGTGGATCAACGCGATGCTGCTGGCCTCACCATTGATGCTCGCCGCCTTCGTCCGCTTCGAGGCGCGGCTCGAAGCCAGCGGCGGCGATCCGCTGGTCGCGCTGCACCTGCTGCGCAACAGCGATTTCGTCATCGGCCTGGTGATGGCCCTCGCCTTCTACATGCTGTCGTCGTTCTACCTGACCTTTGCGGTCTACCTGCAAAGCGGCCTGCATCAGTCTCCGCTGGCGGCCGGTCTCGCCACCCTGCCCTTTGCCACCGGCTTCTTCGTCAGCTCGCTCGTCTCGCCGCTGGTGATGCAGTGGCTCGGCGCGCGCACGCTGACGTTGGGCTTTGCGTTGCAGGTGATCGGCTTTGGTATCGTCATGCTGTCGGTCGGCGGCGCGCTGCCGCAAAGCCTCGCCTTCGGCCTGATCTGCGGCGGGCTCGGCTTCGGCACCGTGATGCCCTCGGTCATCAAGGCCGTGATCGGCAGCACCGACCCGCGCCACGCTGGACTCGCATCAGGCATGATGATCTCGACTTTCCAGATCGGCGCCGCGCTCGGCGTCGCTGTGATCGGCGGCGTCTTCTACGGCCTGCTCGGGCCGCATCCGCAGGCCGGCGATTACGCGCACCCTTTCACGGTCGCGCTCGGCTGCAACGTGGCACTGCTGGCCGTCGGCGGCTGGCTCTCGCTGTGGCTGCCGCGCGAGCCGGCGGCGAGCTAAGACGCCGCAGGTACGCCTTGCCGGGAAACGACCTGCCTGGCCGCCCCCTATTTCTTCGCGACGTCGCGAAGCGTGTTGTAAATCCACTCCGAACCCTGCTTGACGGCCTCGACGCCGATCCTTTCGTCGTTGCCATGCATCCGGCCCAGGATGTCGTCGTCGAGCGGATAGGGATAGATGCCGTAGACCGGCACGCCGCGCTCGCGCCAGGCGGTGGCGTCGGTCCCCGCCTCGAACATCGTCGGCACCAGGACGGCGTCCTTCCAGGTCAGCTTGGCATTGCGCTCAAGCGCGGCGTAGAGCTCGGTATCGACCGGCGACGCCGGGATCCTGCTCCGCATCAGATAGGCGTCCCGCGCATCCTGCTGCGTGAGCGCGGTGACGATGCTGACCTCGATGCCGGGATCGCCGATCACGCGCTTGATTTCCTCGACCATCTGATCCGTCGTGGTGCCCGGGAGCAGCCGCGTGTTGACCACCGCCTTGCCGTCGCCGGGGATGACGTTGGGCTTGACGCCGGCATCGATCATCGTGATCACCATGGTGTCGCGCAGCAGGGCATGCAGCAGCAGACTGTCCTTGGGATTGTCGGCAACCAGCTTCTTGCCGGCCGCGTCGAGCTCGCCCTGATCCTTCGCTGCCAGGAGCTGCCTGATATCGGCGGCCGTCTGCTCTGAACTGATCGGAAGCAGCGCCTTGAAATAGGCCTGGGTCGCCGGCACCAGCTTGACCAAGGGATCATGCACCGCAGGCTTGGCCAGCGCCGCGATCAGGCGATCGTTGGCCATCGCACCCGCCGGGAACGGCCGCGAGGAATGGCCAGAGGGGCCGGTCGCCTTCAACGCGAATGTCACCGAACTTTTCTCTGCGGTCGTGACGTTGATCTGGCGCACCGTGCCGTAGCGCGCTTGCAGGACGTAGCCGCCTTCGTTGAGCGCGAATTCCGCGTCGATCTTGTCCCAATGGTTCTTCGCCAGCCACACCGTGCTGTACTGCCCCTGCTCTTCGTCGGCCTCGGCCAGGAAGATCACGTCGCGCGAAAGCGGCGTCTTCTCCTCCGCTAGCCGCATCACCCCGCTGGCGAAGACGGCCAGCCCGCCCTTGAAGTCCATCGCGCCGCGCCCGTAGATGAAACCATCCTTCTCGACGCCGGCGAACGGCTCCACGGTCCATTTCTCGCGCTCGACCGGAACGACGTCGGCATGCGCCGCCAGCAGCACCGGCTTCCGCGAACCATCGCCACGCAGCCGCGCGATGAAATGCGCCGCCTTGCCGTTCGGGGCGACGAAGATATCGACCTCGGCGCCGAGCGGCGCGAATTGCGACTTCAGATACTCGGCGAGCGCCCGCGTATCGCCCGGACCGTTCGACGTGTCGAAGGAAATCAGCTTCTTGAGCAGCGCAACCGTCCGGTCGCCCGGCGATTGGGCCAGCGCGCGTCCGGTTCCTGCGCAGGACAACACAGCAGCGAGAGCCAACGCAGCGACACGGGTCTTGGTCGACGGCACCATGTACTTCTTCCTTATCTGGTTTTGAAACAGGATATCGTGCGGTGCTGACAACAGGGAGTCCTCGAGCTCAGGGCGTTCTGGGGAACATCACCTTCAGCAGGGCGGCCGCAAGCAACGTCATCGCGGCAAGGCCGGTGGACAGATAGAGCGCACTCGCATCGCCGAGCCGGTCGATCACGATCGCATAGGCCAGCGGCGCCGCCGCCGGCAGGATGAAGCTCGGAACAATCAGCCGGCCGACCAACGTGCCATAGCTGCGATGATCGAACAGGATCAGCGGCAGCGTTCCCCTGGTAATGGTCAGAATGCCGTTGCAGGCGCCGTATAGCAGCGCGAAGGCGATCCCCATCTCCTTTGACGACCCGCTGAACAGGCCCGCGATAAAGGAGAGCGGCATGATCAGGCAGGCAGCCAGGTTGAGCGCGAGCGGATCGATCCGTCCGCCGAACAGCACTTCGCAGAGACGCGCGGCGGACTGCCCGATGCCCCGGAACGTTGCGATCCACACCGCCACCGTGACGGTGAGTCCAAGGCCGGAGAGCACCGCGATCATGTGCGCGGACATGCCGGCATTCAGGAAATTTGCGCCGGTCATGATCACGGCGTAGAGCCCGCCTGCCGCCGCAAGCTGCCTCCGGCCGACCGCGCGCGGCTGCTTGGGCACCACCGAACTGGAGCTCGGCACGCCGGCAAACCGCTGGTTCGGGATCAGCAGATGCGGCGGGATCGTCAGCAGCGCAAGGCCCGCATAGGCCAGCACCGCGGCCCGCCAGCCGAAATGTTCCGAGAGCGTATGGCCGAGCGGCCAGAATACCGTTGCCGCCAGGCCACCGAGCAGGGTGATGCCGGACATCGCGCGGCGCGCCTCTGGTCCGCCGATCCGGGCCAGCGCCGCGAACGCGGCATCGTATAGCGTCAGCCGCATGCCGAGGCCAAGGATGATCCACGATGCGAAATAGGTTGCGACCTGATACGAGGCCGCGAGGCCGGCGCAGCCGAGCGCGTTGATCACGGCGCCCGCGACCATGACCTCGCGGCCGCCGCGCCCGTCCACCCACCGGCCCGCGAGCGGTGACGTCACGCCCATCACCAACAGCGCAGCGGCAAATCCACCGTAGACGATGTCGCGGCTCCAGCCGAGATCTGAAACGATCTGCTCGCCGAAGCCGCCGATCAGGTAATAGGTCGCGCCCCACGATATCAGTTGAGCAAGCCCGAGGGCGACCACAACCCGGCGTGCGATCACCGAGGCGTCTCCCGCTAGCGTGGCAGCGCCCGGCCCAAGTGGCCGCTGCATCAGCACGGTGTCGACCCATTGGCCGAGCTTGAAGCCGACCGAGGTCAGGGTGCCCACCGGCTGAAAGCCCAAGCGACGGTGCAGCGCGATCGATCCGGCGTTGCCGCTGTTGCCGATCACGGCCAGCATCTGCCGCCAGGGTCCTGCTTCTGCGCGCGCGATCAGTGTTTCGAGCAAAGCAGCGCCGATGCGGCGCCCGCGCAGGCCTTCCGATACATAGACCGAATCCTCGATCGTATGGCGATAGGCGGGCCGCGGCCGATACGATGTCGCATAGGAATAGCCGGCCACCCGGCCGTCAACGACAGCCACGAGATACGGCAGCCCTGCCGCCAGCACAGCGTTCCGGCGGCTGCGCATCTCGTCGACCGTCGGCGGCACTTCCTCGAAGGTCGCCAGTCCGTTGAGCACGTGATGGGCGTAGATGCCCTGCACGTCAGCCATGTCACCGTCCGCAGCGTCGCGGACCACGACGCCGTTGCTGCCTACCGCCATTCCGTCTCTCACCCAAGCCGTCAATGTTGCTCGAGCATGCGCCCTGGCGTTATATAAGTGAAGCTTTGACAGCTTATGCGAAGCACAAGAGATACTTTGATGAAGAGCCTCAACCTCGACTATCTCGAGAGCTTCGCCGTGGTGATCGATTGCGGCAGCTTCTCCGCGGCGGCCGAGCGGCTGCAGCTGACGCAGCCCGCGGTGAGCCTGCAGGTACGCCAGCTCGAGCGCAGCCTGAATGCAACCCTGATCGAGCGGGTCGGACGGCGGGCCAGACCGACCGCCGCCGGCGTCGCCTTGCTGTCGCATGCGCAGCAGATCAACGCGGCCGTGACGTCGGCGGTCGACGCCGTCGCGCAGCAGACGACGGGAACGGCAGGCCGGGTGCGGCTCGGCACGGGCGCGACCGCCTGCATCTTCCTGCTGCCGCCGATCCTGAAGGAGCTGCGCGCCGCACTGCCCTCGCTCGAGATCACGGTCACCACGGGCAACACGGCGGAGATCGCCAGAGCCGTCGAGGACAACACGATCGACATCGCACTGGTCACGCTGCCGGTGTCGGGGCGAAGTTTTGAGATCACCCCTGTCATGAACGACGAGTTCGTGCTGATCGCGCCCCGCGACATGCAACTGCCGGCGCGGATCACGCCCGAGGTGCTGGCGACCAGGCCGGTCCTGCTGTTCGAGCCCGGCGGCAACACGCGACGCACCGCGGACGAGTGGCTGGCGCGCGGCGGCGTGTCGTTGAAACCGCTGATGTCACTCGGCAGCGTCGAGGCGATCAAGGAGATGGTGCGCGCCGGGCTTGGCTGCGCGGTGCTGCCCGGCATGGCCGTCCCCGCCAGGACCGGACAGCGCGACCTCGTCGTGCGGTCGCTGTCGCCAAAGCTGTACCGCCGGCTCGCCGTCGTCATCCGCCGCGACAAACGCCTTGACCGCGGGCTCCGGCAGACGTTGTCGGCGCTGAAGACGCTGTCGGCCGCAAGGAACAACTGCCGCTAGGGAGGACGCTGCGCGCCCTCCCTGCCCCACCCCGTCAAGTGGCCTTGCGCTCCTGCTCCGCGATCTCACGGAACGCGGCCTCGCCGGCATCGGTGACTGCCGCCCATTTTGCATTCGGCGTCGCCTCGGCATCGTAATTGTCGTGCCAGTTCCACCATTTGTAGGTCGGGCCCTGCGGATAGCCCTTCGGCGAATCCTCCCAGAGCTCCTGGCGGCCGAACGGCGTGATGTCGAGATAGCTCCAGACCGTCCCCATCGATTCGTCACCGCGGCTGTTGACGAGATAGGTGCGGAAGATCCGCTCGCCATCGCGAATGAAGACGTTGTGGCCGTGCCATTCGGCGACGCCGAAGTCCGCATCGAAACTGTCGGTGATCGTGTACCACGGCATCTCCCACTCCATCCGCGCCTTCAGCCGCGCGATATCGGCCTGCGGCGCGCGCGAGGCGTAGGCGAGCGTGGTGTCGCGTTGGTTCAGATGGGAGAGATGACTGACCTGATCGGCGCCGAGCGAGCAGCCGCGGCAGCCGTGATCGGGCCAGCCGAACACGCCGGGCTCGAAGAAGGCGCGGTAGACGATCAGCTGCCGGCGGCCCTCGAACAAATCGAGCAGGCTGACCTTGCCGTTCCGTCCCTCGAAGACATACGGCTTCTCGACCGCCATCCAGGGCATCCGCCGCCGCTCGGCGGCGAGTGCATCACGCGCCCGCACCTGCGCCTTTTCCTTCACCAGCATCTGCAGGCGCGCCGCCTCCCACGCCTCCTGCGACACCACCGGCGGTGTCTGCATCGCCGCCAGTCCGCCGCGATCGTTTTCCGCTGATTTGCTCATGATGATCTCCGTCTCCGATTTGGACGAACTCCGCGACCACTGCGCAGTTCCACTTCCGCGGCCGTTCGTCATTGGCCATGCCGCAATCTGGCGCAGCAGCATCGATGAGTGGGAGTGACAAGTGTGTCGGGATTTTCCCGCATGCGCCTCGATGCCCGACTTCATCCTTGCGATATGCTTGCACTTTGCAATCACTCGTGCGAGCCTCCTGCCCCATGAAACAGACCGCCCCTGCGTCCGATGATGGCCTCAAGCTCAGCACCTGGCTGCCCTACCGCCTGTTCCTGGTCGCGGCGCAGGTCGCCCGCCCGCTCGAGAGTTTCTACAGCGAGACATTTGGACTGAGCCAGGCCGGCTGGCGCATCCTCGCCGTCATCGCCGAACGGAATGCCGCCAATGCCTCCGAGATCGGCCGCGCCTGCGCGCTCGATCCGTTCGCGGTTAGCCGCGGCATCGGCCAGCTGGTCGAGCTCGGCTTCGCCATGCGCCGCCCCGGCAAGACCGATCGCCGCTTCGCCGCGGTCAGCATCACCCGCAGCGGCCGGGCCGCCTTCAACCGGATCGCCGCGCTCGGCAGCGCGATCGAGGCGCGGCTGCTGGCGCGCCTCTCTGAGGGCGAGCGAACGACGCTGGATTCCGCCCTCACCAGGCTTGAGGGAGAGAGCGCACGGATCGACGCCGGCGGCTGGCACACGCTACTTGACGACGCCGGCGCGCCATGACCGCCGCACTGTTCGCGCTGACCGCACTGCTGTGGGGCGGCGGCGCGCTGGCAACCGCGATGCAGGCCGGCGCGACGCCGGCGCCGTGGTCGGTCGCGCTGCGCATGGTGCTCGCGGGCCTCATCCTGCTCGGCTACGGCCGGCTGCGCGGCGTGCCGCTGGCGATCCCGCGAAAAGATCGTCCGGCCGTCGCGCTGCAGGGCCTGCTGTTCTTCGCCATTGCCTTCATCGCCTTCTATGAAGCGACCGCGCGCATGCCGAGCGGGCTTGCGGCGCTGGTGCTGTCGACATCGTCGCTGTTCGCCGCCGTGATCGCGCGCGCCGCGCTCGGCGTCCCGATCTCCTCCGGCTTCGTGTGGGGCGCGCTGTGCGGCATCCTCGGCCTCGCCATCATCTTCCTGCCCGGCGCCGCCACGCATGGCGCCGCGCCGCTTGCAGGTTTCGCCTGGGCGCTCACCGCGGCGGTCGCGACCGGCGCCGGGACCACCGTCGGTGCGCGCAACCAGCGCGCCGGACTTCCCGTCGTCTCCGTGCTCGCCTGGGGCGCATTCGTCGGCGCGGCCGCGAGCGCGCTTTGGGCCACAGCGACCGGCACGCCGTTTGCGGCCGACATTTCCCTTTCTTATCTCACAAGCTTCCTCTATCTCGCGATCGCCGCGTCCTGCATCACTTTCATGCTGTATTTCGAGCTGGTGCGCCGGCTCGGTCCCGGCCGCGCCGCCTACACACTCGCGCTGGTGCCGCTGGTTGCCCTCGTGCTGTCCGCGCTGTTCGAGCACCTTGCGCTGGGCTGGCCGGTGCTCGCCGGCGCTGCCGCGATCCTGGCCGGCAATGTGCTGGTGCTGTCGCGGAACTAGATTCCAGAAAAATCTCGCCATCATGTCACGTTGGCCGTTCCCCGTTCGTCTTGATGTCGGACAATACCGAGGACCCCAGCATGACTGTCAGACTTGATCCCCTCGCCGCCGCCCCCAGGATCATGAAGATCTGGTTCGAGGCTTCCGTCGCGATCGCGGCCAGCCTTGAGCCGCGGCTCGCCGAGCTCATCAAGATCCGCGCCTCCCAGATCAATGGCTGCGCCAATTGCATCAATTTGCATACGACGTTCGCCCGCGACGAGGGCGAGACCGAGCAGCGCATCTATCTGCTGTCGGCCTGGCGCGACGCGCCCTGCTACACCGACCGCGAGCGCGCCGCGCTCGGCTGGACCGAGGCGCTGACGCGGCTCTGCGAGCAGCACACCCATGTCGCCGCCTACGAGACGCTGAAGGCGCATTTCACGGCAGAGGAACAGGTCAAGGTGACGTTGCTGATCAACATCATCAATGGCTGGAACCGGATCGCGGTCGGCTTCGGCGGCTTCGTCGATCCACAGGCCGTCAAGGTCAGGATGGCCGTCGCGTGACCGCGGACATGGCATGAAGGGACGCAGCGGATCAGCGGGCGATTGACGCCAAGACGATATCTGACTAAAGTCAGGTATATGCTCGACCCTGTTTCCCGCGTCCGCCGCTTCAACCGTGCCGTGACCTCCGCCGTCGGCGCGCTCGACACCTCGTTTCTCGGGCGCGGCCGGCCGCTCGGCGCGGCGCGCGTGCTCAACGCGATCGGGCATGGACGCACCGACGTCGGCGAGATCAGGGATTATCTCGGCCTCGATTCCGGCCTGATGAGCCGTCTGTTGCGCAGCCTCGAGGACGAGGGGCTGATCGAGACCACGGCGCATGGCGACGACGCGCGCCGCCGCATCGCCAGGCTGACGCCGGCGGGCAAGCGCGAGTTCAACGCCTATGAGGCGATCTCCAACCGGCAGGCAAAGGACTTCCTCGCCCACCATACGCAACGCGAGGCGCTGCTGGCGGCGATGGACATGATCGCCTCGGCGCTCCGGCGCGACGGCACCGCCTTGCACGAGATGGATCCGCGCGGCGAGGAAGCACGCTACTGCCTCGGCGAATATTACGCCGAGCTCGGGCGACGCTTCAGCCAAGGGTTCGACGTCAAGCTGTCGCGCGACCCTGATGCCAAGGATATGGTGCGCCCGCGCGGCAGCTTCATCGTGGCGATGTCGGACGGCCTGCCGCTCGGCTGCGTCGGACTGAAAGGCAGCAGCGGCGAATTCGCGGAGATCAAGCGGCTCTGGGTCGCGCCGGCCGCGCGCGGGCTCGGCCTCGGCCGCCGTCTGATGGACGCGGCCGAGCGCGCCGCGCGCGAGCTTGGCGTCGCGGTGCTGCGGCTCGACACCAACAGCGCGCTGGCGGAAGCCGGTCAGCTCTATCGCCGGAGCGGCTGGACCGAGATCCCGCGCTTCAACGACGACCCCTACCCCGACCTGTTCTTCGAAAAACGTCTCTGAGCGACACGCCCCGCGGCGCCCTTGCAAGCGCGTGTTGTCCGGCGCCGCGCGCTGGCCTAAGACGCTGGCATGACCATCCGCCCCATCGTCCGCTATCCCGATCCGCGGCTTGCGCTCACCGCGCTGCCGGTGAGCCTGTTCGACGACCGGCTGCGCGAGCTGGCGGCCGACCTGCTCGAGACCATGCACGCCGCGCCCGGCATCGGCATCACCGCGCCGCATATCGGCGTGGCGCTGCGGGTCGTGGTGCTCGAGCTCGACGCCAGCGAGGGCCCGCGCACCTATGTCAATCCGGAGATCATCTGGGCGTCGGGCGAGATGATCCTGCACAAGGAGGGCAGCGTCTCGATGCCCGGCGTCAATGACGAGGTCGAACGACACGCGCGCCTCCGGATCCGCTATCAGGACACCGACGGCAACATGCACACCGAGGAGTCGGACGGCCTGCGCGCAGTGTGCCACCAGCACGAGATCGATCAGCTCGACGGCGTGTTCTGGATCAGGCGGCTGTCCCGCCTGAAACGGGAGCGGCTGATCAAGCGGTTCGAGAAGCTGTCGCGCGGTTAGTCGGGAATCGTAGGGCGAGTTAGCCAACGGGTCCGCGCGAAGCGCGGCCCGATGACAGGCTTCGCGTAACCCGCCATATGGACCAAAACCCAACAGCATGGTGGATTACGCTTCGCCAATCCACCCTACGCCTTTACGCATTCACCGCCGCCCGCTCGATCGCGGCGATGTCGATCTTGGTCATCGTCATCATCGCCTCCATCGCGCGCTTTCCTGCGGCGCGGTCCGCTCCGTTGACGAGCGCGAGCAACCGTCGCGGCGTGATCTGCCAGGCAAAGCCCCAGCGATCCCGGCACCAGCCGCACGGCAATTCCTTGCCGCCACCTGTGGTGATCGCATTCCAGTAGCGATCGGTCTCGTCCTGGCTGTCGGTCAGCACCATGAAGCTCACCGCCTCGTTCGGCGTGTAGTTGGAGCCGCCGTTCAGCCCGACGAAGCGGCGGCCAAGCAACGTAAACTCCACGGTCAGCTCGTCGCCCTGCCCGATACCCGGTATCGGCGATGGGTGGCCCGCATCGACATGGCTGTCGGGGAAAGTCGCGGCGTAAAACTCCGCCGCTTCGCGCGCCCGGCCCTGGTCGAACCAAAGGCATGTGACGAGATCGGTCATTTGCAGTCTCCTGGTTTGTGCACAGGACGATTGGCGAAGACGCCAGCCGACATCACGGCAACAGACTGATGAAAATAATTTGCAGGATGGCGTTTGTCGCAGCACCGCCTCTACAGCACCACCGTCGTCCTGGCCTAGTGCGCAATTGCGCACGGGAGCCAGGACCCATAACCACCGAATTTGATCATGAACGAGATCATGGCCCCAGCGTCGCATAACAATTGCCATTTGGGGTAATGGGTCCTGGCTTCCGCCAGGACGACGATGAGGATGGTTCTCGATTCAAGTTGTCGCACCACGCGGTGTCATCACCCGCGCATGCGGGTGATCCAGTATTCCAGAGACGCCCGTGCTTGAGCCGAGAGGCCGCGGCGTGCTGGATCGCCCGGTCCCGTCTCCGCCAAGGCTTCGACGAGGCCACGAATCCCTGGCACGCCGAAGCTTTAGCGAAGGCGGCGAGCCGGGCGATGACAGCTGAGGATGGGGACGTACTTTCGCATTCTCGCGACATGAATTGCCCGAGCTTTGCTCTTCGTTCCGCCCTCCTCGAAACAGAGGGCGCAGGGAAGACCGGGTGCCGATCGCACCCATGGGCCCCGTGCAAAAAGTAGAAAGCACGGGGGTAGGACCACAGGTGTAACCGGAAACATCCCGGCCTTCCCTGCGCGATGGTTGTGCGGCTTATTTCGTGCTCTCCCCGGCGAGACCAGGCTTTTTTGTCACCGCCTTCGCAGGACGCTTCGCATCCTGCTTGGGGACACCGGCCACTAGGGCGTCAGGACCACACGACTTCACCGTCCGCCTTGCGTGCTCTCGTCAGTCACACGCTCCGCGTCCACCGCATCCCACACCGCGCTCGTGACGATCGCGAAACGCCCCTCGATCGGGTGGGACGCACAGATTGAACATCTGAGTTGGGTCAAACGCCAAGCGGAATATTTTCTTATCGCGGGATTGACAGGTTTTGCTGAGTTGCCCGTCGGGGTGATTTGTCGCAGGCCAGGGAGCGGGATTTGATTTGCGTAGGGGCAAATCAGTCGCGTGGCCGAGCGAACAATTCGCAAGCCGAACGGGGTCACGACATAATGAACAAAAAGCTGGTGCCCATGACCTAGCGCACCTTATTCGGCCCGGCTCGAACCCTCGACCCCGCAACTACCTCTGCGCCGCACCTTGGTTCACATAGTCAACGGGCTCGCGTACCGGCTCCGCGATGCGGTGCACGATTGCGCGCAACTCATCTGAAAGCCTGCCACGCACCGCGTGCTCGGAAGCCAATACGACGTTGGCAAGCTTTGCGAGTTCTGTCGTCCCCTTGTCGAATGCCGCAAGCACAAACGCCGCCGTAGCGGAAGGATTGCGCATGGAGAAGGTCCGCTCAGCGATGATCTCTCGCCACAAAATCCGGAAGTAACCGAGCACTGGCTTTGCTACGATTTCGCCCAGAGTGTGCCCAGCTAGAATTTGTACGATGACAACCGTAGCTCCAAAGGCTTCAGTTGCAGTGAACACGAAATTGGGATTGAGCATCTGACTCACCACCTCGGTGGTTGCCTCGACAAGATCGCCGGCGCTAGTGCGTGGGCTGTCGATAAACTCGAACAGCGACGCTGCAACCACACTCATACCATCAGTCCGTCGGCACAGCGCCTGAAATGCATCATATAGATCACGGCGCCCCTGTGACGCCATCGATAATACGAAGACAACCGTCGCCGTGCGTACAGCGTCTTGAACTGCAATTTCCTGCCATTGTTTGCCTGCGATCGGTCGAACAACCCCGCTTGGCATGTTCAGAATATCTTCGGGTTTGCGATCCCGAAGCAATCTGCCAACGTAATTAGCCGCGCTGGCGTAGTTCCGTACGGCATCCAAAAATCCTTCGATATTCAAGCCACGGGTGGCAGCTCGCAGCACGCTCCCCGCGAGAGATACTTCCATTGGGAGAAGCCCATTGCCGTTCTTGGTGCGCTTTCGCAATTCGACTAGGGCCACCGTGCTGTTAGACACATCGGCTTCCAGCTCCGCCAGTTCGTACCAAACCAACTGCCTTTGGGGCAGAGGTCGCGCCTGCAACTCTGGCGGCGGATCGGGATTGCTGCACATCCCAATGACCATAGCTTGACGCACTAACGGCCAGTCCGCTCGAGCGCCGCGCATCCACAATATGGCGGTGAGCAGAACCAGAACACAGTAATGTTCCTTTAGCCCTTTGGACGGGTCGATGCGCTCAGCCTCGCCGAGCGCGCGAATCATGAGCATGATAGCTTCGTCAACATCGCCGGTCTGATAGGTAAGTATCGCGCAATCGCCGGAGAGACCGGCCTTCATGGGTAACATATGGTCGAATGAGGATGCCAAGGCTTGCCACGCTCGTTCGAAGAACGTCCGAGTGCGTTTCAATTCGCCAATTTCAGCGGCGCTGCGCCCGGCCTCACGCAGTGCGAATGCAGAATCTATTAGGCTCGCCCTGTCCAAAGACCTAGCGAAGATTTCGAACTCAGCTAGCGCCCGCTCGTGTTGTCCGTTGCGATAGTAAACTTTCTGACGCTGCCGGTTGACGCGATAATCGTCTGGATATTCGGCCTGCGCGTCCGCCAGAACACTCAAGGCCGCCTGTTCATCGTGCGCATACTCATCAAGTATCACCGCATGCGCGCAGGCCAATTCGACGGCGATGTCTCGACTGCTCCAGCTCCTCACTTTGACCCGCAAGCGCGCGAGCATTTCTGCCGCAGTTTTGGCGTCGAAGTCGGGCCGCTCGACGTCAGCTAGCCATGCCGAAGCGACGATGTGTGCGGTGCTTTGCAGCATAGACGTGGCCGCAGAAAGATATTGGTCGCGTCTCTGCACCGGCAGCTGGTCCATCGCATCAATCAGCTGGGCGAGTTCGTCTAGGCTGGTTAGGGCAGTGGCTCGCAGAACGAAGAGCTCCTCCTCGTGGGAAGTGGTCATTACCAATCCGGTGAGAGGATTCTGTTGCGGCGACCGCTTTCGCAACAGACCACCTGGTATTTCACTCAACGCATGCAGCATCCCGAGCCAACGCAGCGGGGGAAGAGACAGGCCCCGCTCTATTAGCGCGCTGCACAGCAGCATCGAGTGCATATGGGTCTTGAACTCGGGGTCCAAATTTGCTGCCTCAGCAAGCGCAATATCCAGGACCTTACCTGCGGCCGCAAAGTCGTTCAGCGAACACGCCACCAAAAGCTGCGCATAACGCAGCATGCACGAGATGTGGAGATTCTCAGGAAAAAGTGGTTTGCCCGCGTCGCTGCCGGCCAACACGAAAATTGATACTTCTTCCGCAAGGCGGCTGAATAGCTCTTTGTTGCGATATGCGTTGCTGATTAACATGGCCGAGAACAACCCAAGCCCCTGCACATGCCGCAGGCCAAAGGCTAAGATGAAGACCTGCATGAGTTGATCAGCAGGAAACGGGCGCTCATCGAGTAGATGGCGCAGCACAGCACCACGCACGACTTGCTTGAGCGGGTGCCCCAATGCCGCTTCGCCGCTGTCGCGAAGAAGCTGCGAGATGCGAAAGCGTTCAGGCCCCGCATGCTCAATCCATGGGCCAATGAGTGCGTCAAACACAAGCCCTGCTTGAGCAAGCTGCGGCGTTGCAGACGCGGCAGCAATTGCCATTGCGCGATCGAAATTACTAGTAAGCAATGAGAGCCGAAAGAGCATCTCTCGCGACCCTTCATCCATCTCTTGAAGTAGTCGGACGCGAACGGCTTGGCGCTCCATTTCAACATCACTTCTTCGACCAGAGCGGGGCAAGATGTCCGCAAGGCGATCGTCTCTCCATCCTCGCTGCCGCAATCCCATAATTCGCGCATCGACAAGCTGCGGGTGGCCGCCGGTGGACACGAGAATCAACCGCGACCATGAGGAGGCGTCGCCACCAGCGTGGGTGACGATCTCAGCGATATCCGATTCAGTGAGGTGGGGAACGGCCTTGACCGATCCAGGTCTGACTCCAATGCTGCTCCTCACGGTCGGTGCCGGCGGTTTAGTGCTGGTAACAATCAAAAGGCCGTCGACATCTGAAACTGCGCGGGCAACGCGACGCAACGCTAGAATGGTAGCATTATCGATGTCGGGTGGCAGATCGTCGAGAATGAGGCCGCGCCCAACATTGGCCGCGAACGTAGTCGCAAGACGTGTCAGGGCCATACGCAAAGCGTTCGCCTCAAGGTCGCGCAAATCGGCGAACAGCCAAGGCGCGTTCTGTCGCCGCGCAATGAGAAGCGCCAAGGTCGTTTTGCCAACACCGCTGCTGCCTTGGAGCCAGAGGACGCCGTCGGCTACAAGGGCTCCATGGCGTTCACCAACGATATCGCTACGAAGTGCGGCCCGCGGCGGAAGCGGAATGCTGGCCGCATCGCTTACATTCAACCCAGACGGCGTAAGAACCTCGGTGGCGCCCGGAATCGGCAAGCCGGTGCGCAACAGAGACGGCGGGACCAGCCGGAAAGTATTCCGCTCGAATACTGTCGCCATGTCTGCAGCGGTGACATAGCGGTCCGTCGCCGGACGACGCACGCAGCGTAGAAGCTCGACTACCAGAGCACTCAAAGCGTTGCGTGAATCCTGTGCGCCCACACCGCGATGTTGACCATAGAGGACAAGACGATCCTCGAGATCGCGTTCCAATTCGTCGGCCGAGGGCGCGGCCGTATACCAATGTATAGGTCGTAGAATACGGTTGCGAATATCATCCGGCGTTGCAGTCTCGAGGAAAGCCTTCAGGCCAGCTGGTAGATCGAGACTAATGAGTGCTGTGCGTAACGGTTCGACATCAGCTTGTTCACGGGCACCGATGCGCCAATATGTAAGGCCGGCTACGCTGTTTGGAAAGGACAATCCTTTTTCCTTGCCGATCCCACTGGTTGTGAGAAATGCCGAAGAAACCGTCTTGCCCGGATTGGCTTCTTGAAACGTCCATAGCGCGGTGATGAGAGCGACTACCCCTCTTGAACGCAGAGTCACGCTTGCACGAGTGCGCTTCACCTGTGTCATTGACAGCGCGGTGCGGGAGTTGATGGCAAAATCTTCGGCCATCTCGACAAACAGCTGCTCGCCGTCTTTGAGCGACATCCACGCCGACACCGTCTGATAGAGCTGATAGCCGAAACCAGCGATCGCGTCTGTTGCTTGCCGCGTCAGCTCGTCGTCGGGGACAACGATCGAGTCGCGCTGGTCACTATCCATGCGTCCGCGATCTCATTGGTGCGATGCTTATCCGTTACGCGTCACGTCGTACACCACGCGGTTGACGCCCTTCACCTCGTTGATGATGCGCGTAGCGGTCTCGCTTAAGAACTTCATGTCGAACAGGTAGACGTCCACTGTCACGCCGTCGGTCGCGGTAACGGCGCGCTTACGACGTAGGTGCGGCCGTCGTCGACACACGCCCATGATTCATTGTAGCTGCTTAGGCCGGAACGCCTAGAGCCGACAGCCGCCGACGTCCGCCCTTCCCCCAAAGAAATGCACGAGCCGCGCGTCATACGTGACGCCGAGCACCGCGCCCCCGGCGTCATTCACCACGTCCTTGGGATATCCAATGTTACCACTGGACTTAATCGCGACAATTTGACACACTGAACTATATTCCTGAAGAATCTCGGCTTTTTCGAACTTTGACATACTACGGGGGCATATTATGGCGACCTGGACAGCCTTTTCCGGGACTGCGAACGCGTCCTGGGCATTCGACGGCCTCGGCAGCATTGACTCGGTGCACTCCACCTCGACCCGGCTGATTTTCAACAACGGCGACGGCACGCTTACGTATCTGAACGGAACCGGCCTGACCGTTTCGAACGACCCGACATGGACGACGCTGACCTCCGTCGATCATGTTGCGGCGGACGGCACCACGGTGCTCGAAAGCATCACCAACATCACGCTCGGATACCAGGCCGGACATTTCTTCACCGGCATCCTCGCAGGTAACGACAGCATCGTCGGCTCGTCCGGGGTCGATCATATCTGGGGCCACGCGGGCGACGACACCATCACCGGCGGCGGCGGTGCGGATTTTCTGAACGGCGGCGGCGGCAACGACGTCTTCATCCTCGCGGCGGGTGACTTTGCGGCGGGCGAGCAGATCGGCGATAACGGCGCGGGCATCATCGATCTCGAGAATGCCGGGAGCGTCGACTTCAGCACCGGCGGGTTTTCCGGAATCAGCACTGTAAAGTTCGACAGCGGCGTCTCGAGCGCCACCTTCGACTCCGGGCAAGGGGTGCAGGCCGGTTACCTCCAGATCAATACCTTCATCGGCAGTGCGCAGGCCGACTCCGTCACTTTCAAGAATGCCTCCAGCGATTTCTCGCATCTGACCTTCACGTCGTGGACCCCCGGCGTCGATACGATCAACATCATCACCGGCAACGGCAATTTTGGTTCACTGATCGGAACCAATCAAAACGACACCATTACCCTGAACGGCGGGGGCAACGTTCAGGGCGGCGCCGGCGACGACACCTTCATCTATAACGCCTCCAGCGCTGGCGGAGACCTCGACGGCGGCGCCGGCAACGACACGATCGAACTCGAATCCGCCAACATCACCTATGGCGATGGCCGCCTCACCAATGTCGAAAATCTGGTGTTCCTGAGCGGCAACTCCACCATCACCTTTATGGGCAATACGCAGGTCACGGCGGTTCCGACTATCGTCGGCAGCGCCGGTATCGACAAGATCGTCATCAACAGCAGCCAGGTCGATCTGTCGGGCGTGTCCTTCCAGTCATGGACCGCGGGGGTCGACAGCATCACGATCAACGTCAGTTTTGTCGCCACTCCCGTGATTGGATCGAGCCAGGCCGACATCATCAACGGCAGCGCCGGTGCGGATTCGATCAGCGCCGGCGACGGCAATGACACTATTACCGGTGGCAATGGTAACGACACTATCGACGGCGGCGCTGGAGATGACACCGCGGTGTTCTCCGGCAATCGAAGCAGCTACACGATCAGCAAATCGGGCGGCCAGATCCTGGTGTCGGGCACCAATGTCGTGACGCTGACCAACGTCGAACATCTGCAGTTTGCGGATATGACGGTGAACGTCAGCGACCTGCCGATTAACAGCACCGGGACCGCCGGTAACGATTTGATGTATGGCGGCAGCGGCAACGATACGCTGAGCGGCCTTGCCGGCAACGACGTTCTGGTCAGCCTCGCCGGCGACGACGTCAACTATGGCGGCGACGGCAACGATTACATCTATGCGGGCGCCGGCAATGACGTGCTGTTCGGCGGCAATGGCCTGGACGTGCTCCTCGGCGAAGCCGGTAACGACAGCATCTACGGCGGCGCCGGTTTCAACTATCTGTTCGGCGGTGACGGCAACGACATTCTGGTCGGATCGGGCGGCACGGCAGGCTCCGACGTCAACGTCATGTATGGCGGCAACGGGGGCGATGACCTCTACGGAGGCCTGGGGACGAATTACTTCTACGGCGGCACCGGCGTCGACACCATGTTCGGCGGTTCGGGCGAAAACATCTTCATCTCGTCAGGCGAGACCGACGGCAACTATATCTACGGCGGTTCGGGCCAGAACTACGTCTATGGCTCCAATGGGGGCGATACGGTCACCGGCGGCAGCGGCGTCGACGTGTTCCTGATGGGGAGCGGCGCAGACGTCATCAGCGGCGGCGGCGGGATCGACTACGCCTGGGGCGGCGGCGGCTCGGACACATTCATGATCAACGACACGACGTTGGGGTCTATGGTGATCCAGGACTTCAACGCAGGTGGCGTCAATGACGTCGTGAACTTCGCCGGCACATCGCTGCATTCGTTTGCCGACGTGCAGGCCGCGGAGTTCTATGTGCCTGGCACCAACACCACGATCATCACCGATGCCGCCGGCAGCGCGGCCTGGCTGGTCGGATGGGCGCCGGGGCAACTGGACGCGAGCATGTTCAGGCTCACATAGCTCGCGGCGGCGGGTTTGCGATCGCGTAGCCCGCCTTCACGCGCTTCACGCGAAGACGTGATGGATTACGCTTCGTTCATCCAGGATGCGGACGATGGCCAGCAAACCAATGATGGTTGTCGCTTTGAGCCGCGCACGGAACTCCGTCTCTCAAATACAGCGGCGACCGATCGCGTTGCTCACGCAGCGTTGAGCCGGCGTGAGCAAGGATTGCGTTCAAATGCGCCCTCTCCGCGCACATCTATCTGACGAGGCCAGACTCCTTGGCCCATAAAACCAAAACGGAGAAACTCAATGACCAACGTCAAACTGTTGTCGGCTGCTTTCATCGCGGTTGCCATGATCGCGTCACCGGCGATGGCGCGTGAGACCCACGCCGTTTCCCGGCACGTCGCGGAGGCCGGTGTCGCCGCGCCCAACGAACCTGTCTATGTTGACGGTCGCGCATGCATTCCGGCGCCGCGCGTCGGTGCATTCGCCACTGCGCCCTGGACCGGCGACAACGTCCCCTGCGAGCCGGGTCCGTATTGATCGCGCCGCGCGCATCGATCGGTCGAGCTGGCCCCAGCTGTTCAACCGGCGCGACGCGCCACCGCGACGTATAACGAAATGCCGAGACAATCGGGCTGGTGGCAATGCCAGAGCTCGATTGTCTCGGGAGAAGGCAGGAGCACAGGAAGGCACGGCCGCTGTTCAACCGCCGACGCCCCCTACTCCCACTCAATCGTCCCCGGCGGCTTCGACGTCACGTCGTACACCACGCGGTTGACGCCCTTCACCTCGTTGATGATGCGCGTCGCGGTCTCGGCCAGGAACTTCATGTCGAACTGATAGAAGTCCGCGGTCATGCCGTCGGTCGAGGTGACGGCGCGGAGGCCGACGACGTATTCGTAGGTGCGGCCGTCGCCCATCACGCCGACGGTCTTGACCGGCAGCAGCACCGCAAAGGCCTGCCAGATCGCGTCATAGAGGCCGTGCTTGCGGATCTGGTCGATATAGACGGCGTCCGCGTTACGCAGGATGTCGAGCTTCTCCCGGGTGATGTCGCCGGGGCAGCGGATGGCGAGGCCGGGGCCCGGGAACGGGTGGCGGCCGACGAAGACTTCGGGCAGGCCGAGTTCGCGGCCGAGCACGCGCACCTCGTCCTTGAACAGCTCGCGCAACGGCTCGACCAGCTTCATGTTCATGCGATCAGGAAGGCCGCCGACATTGTGGTGCGACTTGATGGTCACCGACGGCCCGCCGGTGAAGGAGACGCTCTCGATCACGTCGGGGTAAAGCGTGCCCTGCGCCAGGAATTCGGCGCCACCGATCTTCTTGGCCTCCGCCTCGAACACGTCGATGAACAGGCGCCCGATGGTCTTGCGCTTTACTTCCGGATCGGTGACGCCAACGAGCTCGCCCAGAAACTCTTTCGACGCGTCCACATGGACCAGCGGGATGTTGTAGTGGTTGCGGAACAGGTCGACGACGGTTTTTGCCTCGTCGAGCCGCAGCAGGCCGTGATCGACGAACACGCAGGTCAGCTGGTCGCCGATCGCCTCGTGGATCAGCACCGCGGCAACGGCGGAATCGACGCCGCCGGACAGGCCGCAGATCACCTTGCCCTTGCCGACCTGGGCGCGGATCTTCTCGATCGCCTCCTCGCGGAACGCGCGCATGGTCCAGTCGCCGGTGAGCCCTGCGACCTTGCGGACGAAGTTGCGCAACAGCTTGGCGCCGTCGGGCGTGTGCACCACCTCGGGATGGAACATCAGCCCGTAGTACTTCCGCTTCTCGTCCTGGATGATCGCGAACGGCGCGTTCGGCGAGACGCCGGCCACCGAGAACCCGGGCGGCATTTTGGTGATGCGGTCGCCATGGCTCATCCACACCTGATGCTTTTCGCCGTGGGCCCAGACGCCGTCGAACAAACAACTATCCGTCTTGACCTCGACATCGGCGCGGCCGAACTCGCGGTGGTGCCCGCCCTCGACCTCGCCGCCGAGCTGGGCGGCCAGGGTCATCTGGCCGTAGCAGATGCCGAGCACGGGAACACCGGACTCGAAGATCAGCTGCGGGGCGCGCGGCGAGCCGGTCTCGTGAACTGACTCCGGGCCGCCGGAGAGGATCACCGCCTTCGGCTTCATCTCCTTGAAGGCGGCCTCCGCCTTCTGGAACGGCACGATCTCGGAATAGACCCCCATCTCGCGGACGCGGCGGGCGATCAGTTGCGTCACCTGACTGCCGAAATCGACAATCAGAATCTTGTCATGCGCCGAGGCCACGGTGGGCGTCGACGGTTCGCGGGCTGTGTGCTGGGCTGTCATGGCAAGCAGATACGCGACACCGCCCGCCCCCGCAACCGCGCTGCGCGGGGCGCCCACATTCTTCTTTGGGCACGGACAAATCGGTATGGGTCAGTATCATTGACCTAATTTGGCCAAAAGGAATGCTGGAGGGAACCCATGCCAGATTTCCATGACCCGTCCCGCCTCACAGCCCTCGGCCACGACTGGATCGCCGCCTGGAACGCGCGCGATCTCGAGCGCGTGCTGGCGATGTATGCGGAAGATACCGAGATGACCTCGGACCGGATTCCGGCGCTCGGCTTCGGCGCGTCAGGCACGGTGCGCGGCAAGGCGAGCTTGCGCGCCTATTGGAGCGCCGCGCTCGCAAAACTGCCCGAGCTGCATTTCGAGCTGATCGACCTCTATGTCTCGCCCGACAGCGTGGTCGTGTTCTACCAGAACGAACGCGGCAACAAGATCTGCGAATATCTGCGGCTCGATGCTGACGGCAAGATCAGGCAGGGTTCGGCGAACCATCTGGTGCATTAAGATGCCGCTGAGTCTACCGTCACCCTGAGGTGCTCGCGAAGCGAGCCTCGAAGGGCGACGGCCCGGCTCCATCCCCATCCTTCGAGGCTCGCTCCGCTCGCACCTCCAGCGACAACGGCTTCGCCGTTGCGCGGGGACGCCGGTGTTTGGGGATGCAGAGCCGGCGAGCTGAAAATCAGGACCACCCGCATGAAAATCCCGACCCTGCCCTTCACCATCACCGACTGGAGCCAGCTCGAGCCTACGGTGCATCCCGGCGAGACCGGGCAAGCGCTGTGGCGCACGCTCGATATCGGCGATCTGCGGGTGCGGATGGTGGAATATTCCCCCGGCTACCTCGCCGATCACTGGTGCGACCGCGGCCATGTGCTCTACGTCGTCACGGGCGAGCTAGACACGGAGCTGCGCGACGGCCGCCGGTTCACGCTGAAACCGGGCATGAGCTACCAGGTCTCCGATTTCGGCGACGCCGCGCACCGCTCGTCGACAACGACCGGCGCGACGCTGTTCATCGTGGATTGAAGGCCGCTGAGCGCCGGCGCGCGGCGACCCTACTCTCTCCCGTCACCCTGAGGAGGTCGCGAAGCGACCGTCTCGAAGGGCGACAGCCCGGCTCTCTCCCCATCCTTCGAGGCTCGCCGATCGTTGCTGACGCATCGCTCGGCGCGCACCTCAGGATGACGGCGGAGTGCGGGGATATCGACGACGTTGGCAGTTGCGCACCACATCACCGCCTGCGCGCCGCGACCTTCCTCACCTTTGTATCCGACCAGCTCAGCGCCTTGCCGCTCTTCGACGGCAACACGAGCTGCCCGACCGCCTGCCCGGCCTGGTCCAGCAGCACCGAATGCGGCTCGCCGCGCGCGTAGAGATGCGCCTCGCCCCATTGCCGCAAGGAGACCACGATCGGAAACAGATCGTGCCCCCGCTTGGTCAGCACATATTCCAGGTAGGCGCTGCCGTCGGAGGCCGCGACCTGCTCGAGCACGCCGGTTTCAACCAGCTTGCGCAGCCGCGCCGTCAGCATGCCCTTGGCGATGCCGAGATTCTTCTGGAAGTCGCCGAACCGGCGCAACCCGTCGAACGCATCGCGCACGATCAACAGCGACCACCAGTCGCCAATCGCATCCAGCGCACGGGCCACCGGGCAGTCCGCTTTCGCAAATCCGGTCCGCTGCATCGCGTTCAGCCTCTCCTCGATCACTTTCCCGAAACTGGTCTTAAAATAGGACTAGACAGCGCCCGGCGCAACTGGTCTCATCATAAGACCAGATTGCGAACTGCAGCGGAGGCATGATGACGAACAGGACCATGGCGGAGGCCCGACCGGCCCAGGAAGCCGCGAACGAGGCCGGCAACGCGACAACAGGCCCGCTGTCGCCCGCGATCGTCCTGCTGTTTGCCGTCGCCTGCGGGCTGAGCGTCGCCAACATCTACTCCGCGCAGCCGCTGCTCGACACCATGGCGCAGGATCTCGGCATTACCCCCGCCGCGATCGGCATCGTCGTGACGCTGACCCAGATCGGCCTCGCCGTCGGGTTGATGCTGATCGTGCCGCTCGGCGACCTCTGGGACCGCCGCCGGCTGATCGTCGGTCAGGTGATGCTGTCCGCGGTCGCCCTCACCGTCGTCGGCATGGCGCCGAACGCAATCGTGCTGTTCATCGGCATGGCGCTGGTCGGACTGCTCGCCGTCGTCATCCAGGTGATCGTCGCCTACGCCGCGACGCTCGCAACGCCGGCCGAACGCGGCCAGACCATCGGGACCATCCAGAGCGGCGTCGTCTCGGGCATTCTGCTCGCCCGCTTTGCCTCAGGCGCGCTGGCCGACATCGGAGGATGGCGTCTGGTCTACCTGACTTCGGCCGTGCTGATGCTGGTGATGGCGGCGTTGCTCGCACGTGCGCTGCCGCGACGGCAGCCGCAGCCGCTCGCCGGATCGTCCTATGCCAAGCTGCTGCGCTCGACCGCAGCCCTGGTCGTCCAGGAGCCGGTGCTGCGCGAACGCGCGGTGTTCGCGCTGTTGATCTTCGCAAGCTTCAGCGCGTTCTGGAGCTCGGTCGTGTTGCCGCTCGCTTCTCCCCCGCTGTCGCTGTCGCACACCACGATCGGCATGCTCGGCATTGCCGGGCTCGCCGGCGCGCTGGCGGCGCGCAATTCGGGCCGCCTCGCCGATCGCGGCTGGGCGCAGCGCACCACCGGATTGTCGCTGATGCTGATGCTCGCCGGCTGGATCCCGATCGCCTGCCTTCACTCTTCGCTATGGCTGGTGCTCGCCGGCGTGGTCATGATCGATTTCGCGGTGCAGGCGGTGCATGTCACCAATCAGAGCCTGATCGTGGCGACGCGCCCCGACGCATCGAGCCGCCTGATCGGCGCCTACATGGTGTTCTATTCGATCGGCTCAGGCCTCGGCGCGATCGGCTCGACCATCGTCTACGCGGCGGCCGGCTGGCTCGGGGTCTGCGTGCTCGGTGCCGCGATCAGCGCCTGCGCGCTGCTGTACTGGGTCGTTGTGGTGAGCAAGACGCCGATGCCGGCGGGCGTGTGTTCGGTATCGTCACCCTGAGGAGCGCGCCCATGCGCGCGTCTCGAAGGGCGACGGCCCGGCTCCATCCTCATCCTTCGAGGCCCACCGAGCGTTGCTGGCGCACCGCTCGGCGTGCACCTCAGGATGACGCCTGGCGTTTGAGGATGCTGACGAAAAATCCGTCCGTACCGGTGCGGCGCGGCGTCATCAGCCAGCCCTCCGCCGATTGCAGCGCGGCCTCCGCAAAAGCCTCGGCCTTGTCCCACAGCACCGAGGCGGTCTGCTCCGGCGGCTGCACCGAGAACTCCGGATGCCGCGCGATGAAGGCCCTGACCTGCTCGCCGTTCTCCTCTGATAACACCGAGCAGGTGATGTAGGCGATGCGGCCGCCGCCCTTCACCAGCGGCGCGGCGCGCTCCAGCACCTCGGCCTGGTCCTTCAGCCGCACCTCGAGCGCGCCCGGGCGCATGCGCCATTTGGCGTCGGGATTGCGGCGCCAGGTGCCGGTGCCGGTGCACGGCGCGTCGATCAGCACGAGGTCGGCGGACGCCTTGATATCGGACAGCACCTCTTCCTCGCCGCGCGGCGTGCGGACGTCGCAATTGTGCACGCCGGCGCGCGACAGCCGCTCATGGATCGGCACGAGCTGGCGCTTATCGCTGTCCGTCGCGATCAGCCGGCCCTTGCCTTGCATCATCGCGGCGAGTGCCAGCGTCTTGCCGCCGGCGCCGGCGCAGAGATCGATCACCTGCTCGCCGGGCTTTGCGGCCGACAGCAGCGCGGCGAGCTGCGAGCCCTCGTCCTGCACCTCGATCGCGCCCTTGATGAAATCCTCCTCGGCATGGATGCCGGGATTGCGCGCGTCGGCGCCGAGCTCGATGCGCAGGCCGAGCGGCGACCACGGCGTCTCCTTCGCGCCCAAATGATGCAATCGCGGCAGCATCTTCTCGCGCTTGCCCTTGAGCGTGTTGACGCGCAAATCGAGCGGCGCGCGGCTCGCCATCGCGGTCGCTTCCGTGGCGCGGTCGTCGCCGAACACCTTTGCCAGATAGGGATCGAGCCATTCCGGATAATCGCCCGCGACCGGCGCCGGCGCATCCTTCAGCGAGCGCGAGGCCAGCGCGGCCTCCTCGGTCGCGGTCAGCGCGTCAGGCGCAAAGCGTCCGCCGTCGCACAGCGCAGCGATCGTGGCGACATCCATGCCGCGTTCGAGCTTGAGCATGCCGATCACCCGCGCGCGGGCGCTGTCATCCTCCATCAGCCAGGCCGCGGAGGATTGCCGGCGCAGCACGTCCCAGATCAGGCCGGAGATCGCGGCGCGATCGCCGGAGCCGGCATAGCGGTGCGCGGTGCCCCATTCCTTCAGCGCTTTCGCCGCGGGAATGCGCTGTGCGTCGATGGTGGCGATCAGCTCGATCGCGGCGGAAAGCCGGGCAGCGGGGGTCATTGGTCTCTTTCGGTTGGGCGCGTCAGATCAGCAGCAGCAGTTTGAGCGCGAAATACAGCCACATCGCCGCCAGCACCAGCACGCCGGCGAACCAGGCGAGCGAGCGCGGCCGCACGTCGTTGGAGGTGACGAACACCCCGGCATGGGCAAAGCGCGTGACCACGAATACCCAGGACATCAGCACGATGAACAAATCGGCACGGCGCAACGGCAGCGCAATGGCGATCAGGACATAGAACAGCACCGGAAGCTCGAACTGGTTGGCAAAGCAATTGCCGAACTTGGTGGCGCCGGCCGGCCAGTTCGGCTCACGCAGCGCGATGTCCTTGATCCTGGTCTCGCCGCTCGTCAGCGCCCTGGTGCGCGTCGTCGCCATCGCGAACAGGAGTGCGAAGGTGAGCCCAATCTGGATGAAGACCGGTAACAGAACCATTTGAACTGACATCAGAATCTCCCTCAGCGCCCGGCCGTCCTCTTAGCCGCCAACCCCGCCCGGCGCAATCAAGCAGCTGTGGAGCCCGTTGAACCATCATCCGAGCCTGGATGACCAACTCTCAGGAGTTACGACGGTTTCAGCCCCTCATGGATGACGCGATGAGCATCATCTCCCGGATTTTCGACGGCGCGGCCCAGGCGGCCCAAGCGACCGAAACTCTCGGCGATATCACCACGCCCCTGCTACAGGCGATCGATCCGCCCACCGGCTGGTTCGACGACGCCGCCGATGGCGGGCTCGGCATGGTGATGTCGGGGCTCGCAGGCGTCGCCGCGGCGCTCTTGGTCGCAATCCTGCTCTCGATCTATTTCCGCAGCGGCTATCGCTCGACGCGCGACATGGTCAGGCATGGGCTCGCCGCGGCGCTGGTGCTGACCCTGATCGGCGTTGCCGTCTACGATGTCAGGCGCGATGCGCTCGCTTATTTCGGGCTCACCGCGACACCATCAGTCACGGGGACCAATCTGCCCGACACCGGATTGCTCGGACGCGGCGTCACTCCACCTGCTCCACCACCGCCCTCGATCAAGCAGCTGGCGATCTAGGGTCCGTATTCATGAAGTCGGCTGCTGCGAGTCGGTCAGGCTAGCGAGGGGAGTCGCCGCGCCGGGGCCTACGACGCTGGCTCCGTTCGCAGCGCGCTTACCGCAGCTCTGATCATCGCGATGTTTTCGACCGCGGCGTCGCTGTCGCGAGGCTGACGCCACGCGCTCTGAAGTACAATGACCACCTGCTCGGTCGGATTGACGAAGATGAACTGGCCGAAGGCGCCATTCGCCGCAAAGGCACCGTTGTTGACGCCGCCCTGCAAGGGCGGCACCGCCCACCAGTGATAGCCGTATCCCGCCGGTGAACCGGGCATGAGCCGGCCGAAGCCAGTGGGCGCGCTGTCGGGCTGTCCGGCGAGATCGCGCCAGCCGGGCGGCAGCACCCGTCGGCCACTGAACGCTTCGCCATCCTCCAGCACCAGCTGGCCGAAGCGGCCGAAGTCGCGCAGGCGCGCACTGACGCCAAACCCGGCGAGTTCCATGCCTCCTTCAGACTCAAGTTGCCAATACCCGTCGGCCTCCATGCCGGCAGGTCCCCAGATCTTCTCAGCGCAGTAGTCGGCCAAGGGCCGGCCCGTAGCGGCCACGACCAGCGCGCCGATCAGGCAGCTCTCGCCGGTCGAATAGTTGAAGACGACGCCCTGCGGATGAGCACGCGGCAGTTTGCACAGGAGGTCCAGGACGGACCCTGGCCGCCGGCTCACCATGGCCTTGCCGAGGCGATAGTCCTCTGAGCGTCCGTCTGCATCGTTTTCCTCGCGCCAGGCCACACCGGAGCACATCCGCAGGAGATTACGAATCGTGACGCCCTCGTAGGCCGAGCCGCGCAGCCGCGGCAGGTATTGCTCGCAGCGATCGTCAAGGCTGCCGATCGCGCCATCGTGGAGCGCAGCCCCGACGAGCGTCGCGGTGATCGACTTCGCGGTCGACATGCTGGCCCACCGGCTCTCCGGGCCGTTGCCCATGCCGTAGCGCTCCAGCGCAATCTCGCCGCGCTTCAGGATCAGCAGCCCAGCCGTGCGGCGGCGGGCCATATAGTCGCTGAGGCCGACGCGCACCCCGCCCACCTCGAACGTCAGGTCCGCGAGCGAACGGGCGTGCGGTGGCAGTGGCCGCACTGCGTCGCCGCGCCGGATGACGCGGTGCGGCCCGACCTGGTCCTGGTTGCGGAAGGTCGGCGCCTGGTTTTCCGGTGTTGTGTTCGTGATATCCGGAGCCACCCGCGCCGGATCGGTGTCATCAGCGGCATTCGTCGGTGTAGGATTGGCCATGAACACCCCCTCGTTCGTTGAGACGACGCCAAATCGCCCGGGAACGGCGCGTTTGCAAAGCAAATCAAGTTGGTTTGACGTGGTCTTGTCCCGCTGGCATGCTGACGGCCGACCGTTGGGGAGACATAGCCCCGTCAGGGGATGAATGTCCGCTCAGGGTCACGAACGACAAAACTCAGAGTGAGCATAACGCGTCCGCTTTCGGGCGCATCGCGACCAAAGCGGGTTGCGACGCGCTATGACAAGCCCGCCGTCAACTACCTTGCCTTCGTTCAACTCGCATCGATCAGGCTATGGCTGCGCGCCAATGAGTCCGCGTCCTAGCTCGCGCGGCCGGCCCGCGCCCAATTATCGAACAAGTCTTCAAACGAGACATCAAACAGAGCATCGAATAAGTCATTGAAATCGTCATCGTTCCGACTTCGCGCCGGCCTATGATCGGTGCGAAAGGATCGATGCATGCCCCAATTTCGCCTGACACAGATCTCCGACACCCATCTCGCGCGCCGCCACAAACTGCTCATCGACAACTTTCATCGGGTCAGTGAGCACATCGACGCGACGCGTCCCGACCTCATGCTCAACTCCGGCGACGTCTCGTTCGACGGGCCGAACAGCCGCGACGATCTGGTGTTCGCCAAACAACTGCACACCGCGCTGCCGGTCGACTGCCTCTATCTGCCCGGCAATCACGACATCGGCGACAACCCGACCGCGGTCGGCGCGGTGCCGGCGCAACTGCCGAGCGAAGCGACCTGCGACGCCTTCACCTCGGTGGTCGGCGAGGACCGCTGGCATTTCGACGCCGCCGGCTGGTGCTTCATCGGCCTCAACTCGCTGATCATGAACACCGGCCTCGACCGCGAGGCCGAGCAGTTCGACTGGCTCGCCACAGCACTCGACAAGGCGGTCGGCAAGCCGGTCGCGCTGTTCCTGCACAAGCCGCTCTATCTCGACGTGCCCTACGATACCGAGCGCGAGGCGACCTCGTTCCGCTACGTGCCGCAACCGGCGCGGCGGCGCCTGATCGAGATGTTCGGCAAGGTCGACTGGCGCCTGGTCGGCAGCGGCCATGTGCACCAGCGCCGCGACTACACATTCGAGCACGTCAGACATGTCTGGGCGCCCTCGGTCGGCTTCACCGTCCCCGACGCCAAGCAGGAGTGGATCGGCGTCAAGGAAGTTGGTTTCGTCGAGTACCGTTTCCAGCCCGACAGTTTCGAGGTCCGCCACGTCAGGGCCAAGGGCCAGGTCGATGTCGACCTGGACATGCTGCTCGGCAAAGAGCCGGTGGCCTGAGAGGCGTCAGCTCCGCGCCGCGTCGTGCAGGTCCTGCTTGATGACGGTGAGCAGCGCCTGCAGCGAGTCCTTGCTCGGCTGCGGTGCGGCCTGCACCACGGGCCGTGCGCGCGGCAGCGGCGGCATCTGGCGCCGCGGCGGCTCGGCGTCCTCCTCCTGCTCCACGAACTTTCCATGCAAGACGTCGTCGCGCCGGCCCATGACGAACATCGTCGCCCAATAGCCGACTGCGAGGAGAATGACCCCGGAAACAATAAGCTCAAAAACCATGGCTACACTCTGAAATATAGCCATATTGTTTCAATTGCTCCGGTTCCCAGTCAAGCGAATGGGGGCCAAAAAGCCCCCAAAAGCCCGTCATAGTGGCGTTTTTGACACTTTATTGCGCGGATTGGGAGGTGAAAGCCCCCCGGTTCACGCTCTGTCCGGCCCGACCCGGACCAGCTGCTTGCCGAAATTGGCGCCCTTGAGCAGGCCCATGAAGGCTTCCGGCGCGCTGTCCAGCCCCTCGGTCACGAACTCCTTGTACTTGACCTTGCCCTCGCGCACCCATTGCGACATGTCGCGCAGGAAGTCGCCGTGCATGGCGGCGAAGTCGCTGACGATGAAGCCGCGGAAGGTCAGCCGCTTGGTCAGGATGTTGCGCATCATCGCGCCGGCCCATTTCGGTGCGTGCGCCTCGGTGTCGTTGTAGTGCGCGATCAGGCCGCACACCGGGATCCGCGCGAACGCGTTGAGGAGCGGAAACACTGCGTCGAACACCGCGCCGCCGACATTCTCGAAATAGACGTCGATGCCCTTCGGGCAGGCTTCCTTGAGCTTGGCCGCAAGGTTGGGATCGCGGTGGTCGAGGCACTCGTCGAAGCCGAGCTCGTTCTTGACGTAGACGCATTTGTCCTTGCCGCCCGCGATGCCGATCGCGTGCGCGCCCTTGATCCTGGCGATCTGGCCGACCGCCGAGCCGACCGCGCCGGACGCGGCCGCAACCACCACAGTCTCGCCCGCCTGCGGCTTGCCGATCTCGAGCAGGCCGGTATAGGCGGTCATGCCGGGCATGCCGAGCACACCGACGGCGGTCGAGATCGGCGCGATCTTCGGATCGATCTTGGCGAGACCCTTGCCGTCGGACAGCACATGCGTCTGCCAGCCCGCGCGCGACAGCACGATGTCGCCCTTGGCAAAGGCGGGATTGTTCGAGGCGACGACTTCGCTGACCGTGCCGCCCTCCATCACGCCACCGACCGGCACCGGTGCGGCATAGGACGGACCGTCGGCCATGCGGCCGCGCATATAGGGATCGAGCGACAACCAGATGGTGCGCAGCAGCACCTCGCCTGCGCCCGGCACCGGCGGCGTGTAGTCCTCGAGCCTGAAATTGGCCGGCGTGGGCTCGCCATGCGGACGCGAGGCAAGAACGATGCGCTTTCCTTGGGACATGCTGATTTCCTCTTGAGGTGATTGGTTCGTGGCGGACACGTAGTCACGCAATCCAGCTCCCCGCAAGGGAGATGGATTTGCTCTTTCACCCGCACTTGTTTGAAATTCTGTTTGAAATGACGGCCGTCATTTCGAGACGATGCGCCCGCCCGGCATCGGCATTCGTGGTGGAGCAGATTTGAGGGGCATTGGAACCTTACGGCTGCCTGACAATTAGACTCTGCGTTCCGGGCAGGAACCGAAAAGGGAAAATGCATGGGACAACTCCGACACCGCGTAAAGCACGACCTGTCGCTCGAAGAGAGACTGACGATTGAAGCCGAAGAGTTGCGCGCGCGGGCCGGGAAGATGCCGCACGGTGTCGAGCGCGAAGCCCTGATCCGAAGGGCTCGGCAGCGTGAAGCCGCGGCGTACATGACAGACTGGTTGACCTCACCCGGATTGCAGTCACCGACCTGATGCCGGATGCCAAACCCGAAAGCGGAAGAGTACCGACTCCAAGCCGAAGAAGCCGAGGCAAAGGCAGCAAGCGTGCACGACCATGCCGCCCGAGAGATTTACTTGGAGCTGGCTCGCCATCTGCGTGAGATGGCAAAACAAGCCGAACGAAATGGATGGTAAGGCCGCCTCAGTTGACGGCAGCCCCGTTTGTGGCGCTCGCGCCATCATGCTGCGCAATTGCGTGTCTGCGGTCTGGTCCTTCGGACCATCCCGGAATGACGTACGAGGCGCTTACACCCCGCCCGGATAGTTCGGGGCTTCGCGGGTGATCGTGACGTCGTGGACGTGGCTCTCGCGCAGGCCCGCACCGGTGATGCGGACGAACTCGGCCTTGTCGTGGAAGTCGGCAATATTCTTGGCACCGACATAGCCCATCGCGGCGCGCAGGCCGCCGGCGAGCTGATGCATGACATTGCCGACCGGGCCCTTGTAGGGCACCTGGCCCTCGATGCCTTCAGGCACGAGCTTCAACGTGTCCTTGATGTCCTGCTGGAAGTAGCGGTCGGCCGAGCCGCGCGCCATCGCGCCGACCGAGCCCATGCCGCGATAGGCTTTGTAGGAGCGGCCTTGCCACAGGAAGACTTCGCCGGGCGTCTCGTCGGTGCCGGCGAGCAGCGAGCCGACCATCGCGATGTCGGCACCGGCGGCGAGCGCCTTGGCGAGGTCGCCGGAATATTTGATGCCGCCATCGGCGATCACGGGAATGTCGGCCTTCTTCGCCGCCGCCACCGCGTCCATGATCGCGGTGAGCTGCGGCACGCCGACGCCGGCCACGATGCGCGTGGTGCAGATCGAGCCCGGGCCGATGCCGACCTTGATGCAGTCGGCACCCGCGTCGATCAGCGCCTGCGCGCCGCCTTCGGTGGCGACGTTGCCGGCGACGACCTGCACCGCATTGGAGAGCCGCTTGATGCGGTTGACGGCGTTGAGCACATGCCGCGAGTGGCCGTGCGCGGTGTCGACCACGACGACGTCGACGCCGGCATCGATCAGCCGCTCGGTGCGCTCATATCCGGTCTCGCCGACCGTGGTGGCGGCGGCGACACGCAGCCGGCCCTGCGCGTCCTTGCAGGCGAGCGGATGGGCGACCGCCTTTTCCATGTCCTTGACGGTGATCAAGCCGACGCAGCGATATTGATCGTCGACGACAACGAGCTTCTCGATGCGGTGCTGATGCAGCATCCGCTTGGCCTCGTCCTGGCTGACACCCTCGCGCACCGTGACGAGGTTTTCGTGCGTCATCAGCTCCGAAACCTTCTGCCGCGGATCGGTTGCGAAGCGCACGTCGCGGTTGGTCAGGATGCCGACCAGCTTGCCGGGCAAATTCTTGGCCGCACCGGTCACGACCGGGATGCCGGAGATGCCGTGGTCCTTCATCAGCGAGAGCGCATCCGACAGCGTGGCGTCGGGACCGATGGTGAGCGGATTGACCACCATGCCGGATTCGAATTTCTTGACCTGCCGCACCTGGGCGGCCTGGCCTTCGGGGTCGAAATTGCGATGGATGACGCCGAGGCCGCCGGCCTGCGCCATTGCGATCGCCATCCGCGCCTCGGTGACGGTGTCCATTGCGGACGCCATGATCGGGATGTTGAGCTGGATCGCGCGGGTGACGCGCGAACGAATGTCGGCCTCCGAGGGAAGGATGTCCGAAAGGCCGGGCTTCAGAAGCACATCGTCGAACGTGTAGGCTTCGCGGATAGCCTGAAATCCCGTGGCCATTGCCAACTCCTTATCTGCGGCATCCGCCGCAATGGTCTTACGGATGAACGCCGTCTGCGGCGACGCTTGCTGCGTCACCGTCGAATCGGAGCCCATCGATGGGGTTGACGCGGGTCGATAGCATGGCGGGATGACGAATCAAAGCGTTTGCCAGCCATGCACAGGCTTTTTAAGGCGCCCGGCAGCTTACGGCGCCAATTCAGGGGGCCCGGTAACCCGGCGGCGGCCCGTGCCGGCGGATCGCCTCGACCATCTCGCGGTGGCGGCGGTCCTCCCGCTTCATATGCACCGCGATCACCGCATGGGCCGACGGCACCAGCAGCAACACGTGGAAAAACAGCCCGAAAACCGCGCAAAACACGATCAGGACCAGGTTGAAGATGGCCGAAAACGGCTGTCCGTTCAGGAGCAGCCCGATCGGCGGCAGCAGAGCGGCAAGGACGTAGATCACGGCAGACCTCAAACGCTGGCGGATGCATACCAGCGTCAGGCAGGATTTAGGGCGTTTGGCCGGTTCCGCAATAGCGCCGCCGGAGGCAGGATGAATGGCCCCCTCGCCCCGCCTTTTTCAACTGAACCTTCAACTGAACCACTAGGATTATTATCAGACCTTGATCGGATCGACGTGATCGCGCGCCTCATGCGCAATCAGTTCGCGTATCAGGCACTGTCGCATTTCACTTCGAACCGGACGGTCCGGTGATCGTACTTTGAGAAGCGGGCGGACTGGGCAACGGTGCTACGGGATCGGGCGAAACATATTGTGGTGGCTTCGGGTCGCTGGACATTCGTTGCGGCACGGGATGTTGCGCGAGACATTCGTGCGATAGGGGCAGGCAGGAGTTGGTCTTGATCTCCCGCGCACGCATGAGGCCACAACGAGCGGCGGCAGCACCGCATAGATACGCCCGCGCGCACTCCATGTAGGATTCGCTCTGCGCCACATCGGTTAACGGTAACTCGCAGTTTGGAGCAAACGACTCGCCCGCGTGCTTCCAGCGCGGATCGAGCGGATCGATGTATGCAAACAGTTCCGGAGCGGATGCTCGTGTGAGGTAAACATCATCCACCGTACTTTTGTCCGTACCTTCCATATCGGTGAGCGATCGAATGAGCCGAGAGTCTTTCAGGCAGATGGCCGCATTCCGCTTGAAGTTTTCGAGCATGTTTTCGAAGTAGGCTGTGCAAGACGACGTATCCGTACCGGAACTGGTAGCTCGCTGCCCCGCGGACATTGGATTGCCGGACGTGAGATTACCGGAAGTGGCCGCCGTAACTGGCGGCGTCGACGGGGCGGGCCGATTATCCGGATCATCGGATTGCCCCGATCTGATGCGTCCCAATTCATCGACGATGGTACCGGCCAGAGACGCCGGATCTTCGGACGAATGCGATTCCGTCATCGGGGCTGCGGCTGGATGCTTAGCGGCTTCTTGAGCAGGAGCCACAGCAAACCTTCGGCGGTCTGTCTGACACTTAACTTGTGACGTCGGAGCGCCGGGCAGTCCGGTGATATCACTGCAGGACTGAGAATTCCCGCCTTGAACCGCCGCGACCGTCGGCTTGCCATGAGATGAAGCGGATTGTGTATTCGTTGTCGTCGGCTGCGGTGTCCGTGCCGTAATCTTGTCCGAAGGCTGATGCCCGGATTTGGCTTCCCTTGTCACAACCTCGGACGAGAGCTGCTGGCTGGGAGGCTTTTTCTCCACCACGAGGGACGGCGCGGCACCGACTCGCGTCGTCGTGCAGCACCCGCCGGACATGGTTCTGCCGTCTTCACTCAGCGTAGCCTGTCCCGACACTCCGTTGTCTACGGTGAAAGTGAGCGTGTTGCCAGAACACGTCCAGCTTCCACCCGGCGTACACAGCGGACATGTCGCGTGTGACCTTCCGTTTGCAAAAAACTGAGCCGGGTAAGTTTGACCTGTCGCGTTGACCCTAACGACCCAACTGCCGACGAATTTGCTTGCGCAACTGGCAGGAGGAGCTGCGCTTGCGGGAACTGCTGCGGCAAAAACAAATGCCAGAACGAGCAGAAGATCTCTCAATTTCATGGTGTGTCCCTGGGTCGCCATGGTGCGCCTTCTGCCCGCGTACATTGTCTGAGCGTGCATTCATTCGCATGTCGAACGACGGCCTGCTGGAACGCCCGCCAGGAATCATATCGTTCGACACGATCCAAACATTCGGTCGGCGAGTCAGCTAAACTTGAACATGCTCGCATCGAGTTGTCCTGGTGCTACGCCGATCAACCACGCGGCGTTGCCGGAAGCGTCGGTGACAATTGTTGTATTGATACCAGGAGAATAGAACTCCGCGGCCTGCACGTCCGCAAACGAATGCAGGGACGTACCGGCAAAGTTCACGAAATCATCCGTTCCACCGCTGTTGAAATCCTGAATCACCATCACTTCCGGCATAGTGTCGGAAATGGCGAACGTGTCGGCTCCGCCGCCGCCCCAGGCATAGTCAACCCCGCCCCCGCCGCTGATGACGTCGTTGCCGGAGCCCATCAAGAATACGTCGACGCCGCTGCCGCCGGTGACGGTGTCGCCGCCATTGGAGCCGTAGACGTAATTCTGGCCGGAGCCGCCATAGATCAGGTTGCCGTCGGTCTCTCCGGAGGAAATGAAAATGTTGAGGCCGGCGCCGCCATACATGGTGTCGACGCCGGCGCCGCCATAGAAATAGTTGGTGCCGAGGCCGCCGTAGAGATAATCGGCGCCGTCGTCGCCGAACATGACGTTGACGTCGCCGGCAACGCCGCCCGAACCAAGCAGCGTATCGGTACCGGCGCCGCCGAACAGATAGTTGAAGCCGGTACCACCATAGAGGGCGTCGTTGCCGTCCTCGCCCAACAGCACGTCGAGGCCGGCATCGCCGATCAGCGTGTCGTTTCCTGCGCCGGCATAGAAGTAGTCGTTGCCGTCACCGCCGTAGCCGAGGTCGTCGCCGGCAAGACCGACGAGCACATCGTTGCCCGCGCCGCCGTAGAACGTATCGTTGCCGGCGGTGCCATAAAGCTGATCGTTACCAACCGTACCGTTGATCGGGCCAGGTGCGCCGATCGAGACGGTCTGATCGGAAAACTTCAGTACCTCGACGTTTGACAGCGTGTCGTCGTGCCCGTTGCCCACGACATGATAGTGCCCGCTGCCGAGATCGGTAATGGTAAAGCTCGACCGCGCGAAACCGGTATAGTTCGCGGTGTCGGTGCCGGCGCCGCCGTCAATCGTGTTGGTCCCCGTCCCTGCATCGATCGTGTCGTTGCCACCACCGCCATAGAGACTGTCATTGCCGATGCCGCCACTGAGGTAGTCGTTGCCGCCACCGCCGTTCAGGGTGTCGTTGCCGCCGTTGCCATTGAGCGTATCGCCGCCGTTGCCTGCGTTGAGCACGTCCCCGCCGGCCCCGCCACTAAGGACGTTTCCACCGAGATTGTCGCCGGCGGATAAAGTCCATCTGGATCCGACTGAAGACTGCGACACATCGATGGTGTCTGCCCCCGATGAGCCAATGATCGTTGAGTTAAAATCGTCGAGATAGTCAAAATTCGATCCGATCGAACCTGGCGTCGTCAGTGTCAGCGTCCAAGCGTTATAGTCCCCACCGCCAACCGTGGTGAATGAGTTGATCTGTGCAGCCGTCGCACTGAAAGAAATGAGGTAGAGTTGGAGAGTTTCTACGCCGGTAATGGTGCTGTGACTAAGGTCTGTATTCGGACTGGTGAGGTAAAAGAAATCGTTGCCCGAACCGCCGTCGATCGTATCAAAGCCGAGGCTGCCGGGATCTATGGTGTCATCGCCGGCACCGCCATAATAGGCCCCATGGCTGCCCTGGCCGTTAAGAATGTCATTTCCGTCGCCACCATCAAGCGTGTCGCTGCCTGGTCCGCTGTTCAACGAGTCGTTGCCACTGCCACCATAAAGCCCATCGCTGCCGCCACCGCCGGTTAGCCAGTCGTTGCCGCCATTCCCTATGAGCGTGTTGCCGCCATTACCCCCGTAGATCTGGTCATCGGCGGAACCGCCGATGAGGACGTTTCCACCAAGGTTGTCACCGGAATACAGGTAAAGATGGTCATGATCCGATGCTCCCGACATGTCGATCGTATCCGCGCCAGATGATCCCGTGATCGAGCTATAGCCACCGCCGGTGGTGTATAGTGGGTCGAAGTTCGAACCGATGCTTCCCGGCGAAGTCAACGTTAGGTGGAAACCAGTATAGCTGCCTACCGAGCTAAAAGAGTTGAGCTGCGCCGCCGTAGCGCTGACATAAGGATCGAGATTATCTAGGTATAGATGTTCTACATTGGTGAACGTGCTGTTGCTGAGATCGGCATTCACGACGCTGAGCGTATCATTGCCAGCGCCCCCATCAAACGTATCGAAGCCGGCGCCGTCGAATGACATATTATCGTCGCCGTTGCCGCCGTAAAACGCGTCGTTGCCGCCGCCGCCGGCAAGCTGGTCGTTGCCATCGCCGCCATAAAGCGTGTCCGAGCCTGCTTCGCCACTGAGAGTGTCGTTACGATTCCCGCCGTACAGCACATCGTTTCCGTCGTTGCCATCCAGGCTCGAACCAAAATCGAGCACCTGGCCGTTGACCGTGATCGGCATCGAAAGGGCCGTCAGGACGTCGTTGCCTCCGGCACCGTAAATAACGCTTACAACATCGTAGGTGTCGGCGACCGGATCGTAATTAACGTTCGCAGTCAGGGTTTCGGAAGCGGAAGTGCCTGTCAAAGCGACGTACGTAATGGTGGACACGATCTTCTCCAGTATGAATTGAGAAATGAGTGAAATGAAAAAGGAGCGTCTAGTGCGAGAAATTCAGCTCCCGATATCCGGCTGTACCCACCGCTGAGCAGGACAACACCAGCGGAGCCGTCACCAGGACGACCGCAAGCTTCTTGAGAAACCGAGACATGATTGGGAAACCAAAGGGCTTCAGTCCACTGCACGCGATCGCAGGGGGATATTCCGCTGCTCCACCGCAGGGACATGACCCAAATGGGTCTAAGCGCTCATTTTTTGCGATACAATCTGTGCGATTGATTGGACCGGCGACGCCAAAAGGATGCGCCGCGATGATCCGAGATCATCGCAAGACCAGCCGACCGAGCAACGCCACAAGTTCGCTTTGCCGCGAGACGTTCAGCTTCTCAAACACCCGCTTCAGCACGTTGCGGGCCGTATCCTCGGCAATTCCGAGACGTTCCGCAGCCGTTCGCGGCGGAAGACCCGAACCGACCAGCGAAGCAACCCTGGCTTCGCCAAGCGTCAATCCCAGGATGTCACGCACGACCGCGGGGTCGGGAGGCTCGGCGGATTTTTGCTCGATAGCGAGGACGATCGCCCGAGTATGGGTCAGGACATGATTGGCTGAAAGTGCGCCGACCGTGATCGGGAGCAAGTAGATGACGAAACGTCGGTCTGTCGAGGTCGGTCCGATGAGAATGGGTCTTGGCTCGGCCAGGAGGTCGTTCGGCCCGGCGCGAAGCGTTTGCGTCATCGCGGCCTCGAATGGAGCCCGGCTCGCCGCCATGCGAACGCGTAGATGATCGTTCACGAGATCGAACACCTCGCCAACAAGACTCTTCCCGACCGGGTTGGCGAACAGCACGCGCGCCGACCAGTCCAGCGCAAACACGCCGATGCCGATCCGGGCGAGCGCGTCGCCAAGGCCGAGATTGGCAAGTTCGGTATCAAGCAGCCTGATCGACAGACGTAGAGATTTCTCCGTGTGGCGCCCGAGCGTCGCTATGAGCTCCAGTTCAGCGTCGGAGAATTGCGGCTTGGCGAAATCCCGCTGCACGCTGAGCCCGACAGCGATCCGTGGATCCGGCGACACTCCCACTGCGCCGAACCAGCCCAAGCCGTATTTCGCGAGGAATTCCTTGTTGAAGGGATGATTGAGGTAGGCATCGTCGATCGGACCAATGTGCCGATCCGTGACGGGCTCGCCGCTGAAGTAGAGGCCGGCCTGTATCGCTCGTTCGCCCTTGAAATTGTGCTGGGCCCACCGCGCCTCGAACTCGCGGGCCGCCGCTGTGAGGCCCTCGGAAACGATCACTCCGAACGTCGCATCCTCCCTTCGCCATTCGAGGATCGCCCCGGCGTCATCGAAGCAGTCGGCGATCTTGCCAAGAGCGGATGGCCAGAGCGATGGATTGGGCGCGGTGTCATAGATCGCTTCGACGGCGGCGAGGAGACGGTCGGTGGCGGCGGGCATGGGGTCCGATCGATCGGGGGAACTCATTCAGATTACATGAGATTTGCCACCCAACAACGTCTGATTGTGCCTGCCTCGATGTTTGGAAATATTTAGAAACAAATCGAACAGGCGTTTCAGCGCGAGCCGGCACTCATCGGTAATCGAAAGTTCCAGTTTGAAAAGGTGCGGCATGACGCGGAAATCGATCATGCATCGGAAGACCTTCTTGCCGGCGGTCGCGCGCAGCTGAACCAATCCCGGACGACTTCGGAAAAGCGATGACCTCTCTGCTGCGCGCATTTAATGGGAGCTGACCGATAGCCGCGACCACGTTGCAGCACTCTTGAAGCGGGTGCAGCCGATTCGCTCGTTTGATCCGACCAAATCGGCAACGCGCGGAAGCTGCTGCAAGGCACGGCGGCCGGATCGAGCCAGAGGGATTACGCGACGGGATCATTGGTGGATTGCGATCTAAAACGCTCCTCGGATATTCCCCGGATTAGGGTGCAAATCGCTGCCATTCTGTGCCAAGTCTAACGGCCCCGGAAGTTCCACGAATCGACCAAGCCCTTGAAAAATCAGCGTATCATTCCACTGATCGTCGCTAGCGCCCTGTTCATGGAGAACATGGATTCGACGGTTATCGCGACCTCGCTGCCGGCGATCGCCGCCGATATCGGCACCAGCCCGCTGACGCTGAAGCTCGCGATCACGTCCTATCTGCTGTCGCTCGCGGTGTTCATCCCGGCGAGCGGCTGGACCGCGGACCGTTTCGGCGCCCGCATCGTGTTTGCCGGCGCGGTCGCCGTGTTCATGCTGGGCTCGATCGGCTGCGCGCTGTCCTCCTCGGTGACCGATTTCGTGTTCGCCCGCATCCTGCAGGGCCTCGGCGGGGCGATGATGACCCCGGTCGGACGGCTGGTGCTGCTGCGCTCGGTCGACAAGAGCGCGCTGGTCAACGCGATGGCCTGGGTGACGGTCCCGGCGCTGATCGGGCCGGTGATCGGGCCACCGCTCGGCGGCTTCATCACCACCTATTTCTCCTGGCACTGGATCTTCCTGATCAACATTCCGATCGGACTGCTCGGCATCTTCCTGGCGCTGAAATATATCGACCCGATCAAGAGCGAAGACCCCGAGCGCTTCGATCTCGTGGGGTTGGTGCTGGCCGGCATCGGGCTTGCCGGCATCGCCTTCGGGCTTTCGGTCGCCGGCCTCAATCTGCTGCCGTGGCCGATCGTCGCCGCACTGGTCGGGGTCGGCACGGTGTCGATGACGCTCTACGTCATCCACGCCCGGCGCACCGGTTCGCCGGTGCTCGATTTCGGCCTGCTGCGGCTGCCGACGATGCGCGCGTCGATCATCGGCGGCTTGATGTTCCGGCTCGGCATCGGCGCGCTGCCGTTCCTGCTGCCGCTTCTGATGCAGGTCGGCTTCGGCCTGTCGCCGTTCCAGTCCGGCCTCGTGACCTTTGCCTCCGCGGTCGGCGCCATGGGCATGAAGACGCTGGCCGCGCGCATCATCCGCGCCTTCGGCTTCCGCAACATGATGACCGTCAACGCCGTGGTCAGCTCCGCTTTCCTGGCCGCCTGCGCCCTGTTCACGATCTCGACGCCGCTGATGCTGATCTTCACCATTTTGGTGGTCGGCGGCTTCTTCCGCTCGCTGCAATTCACCGCGATCAACACCGTGGCCTATGCCGAGGTCGAGGCGCCGCAGATGAGCCGCGCCACCACCCTCGTCAGCGTCAACCAGCAGCTCGCGGTGTCCGCGGGCGTCGCAGTCGGCGCGTTCTCGGTTGAAACCACGCTGGCGCTGCACCATGCGACCGAGCTGTCCGCCGACGTGTTCGCGCCGGCCTTCATCGTGGTGTCGCTGATCTCGGCGGCGTCGGCCTGGTTCTTCTGGCAGATGCCGGTTGACGCCGGCAACGAAATCGCCGGACGCAAGGCGATCGACATCTCCAGCCGCAAGGGCGCAGAGAAGCGCGCCGCCACCGAAGCCGTCAAGGTCGCGACCGAGGATACGCAGAACGCGCGGGATCAGCGGCTCGGCTAGTCGAGCGAACGAGCCGTTCCCGAGGCACGGACGCTGCAGGCCGCCGTCCGATCACGGCCAGGCCCTTAGGGGGGGCCGGTCGTTCCGGCTGGCTGTCTTCGATCCGGACGTTCAATAAGTTCGTATGTGGGAACGTGGGTCGTTTCCAGCCACGATTCCAGCGCAGCTCCGCAGACCGTGCAGATCGCGTCACCCGTATGCGGCACCAAGAACTTCTCCTCAGTGCGTCTGTACTCGGCGCCGCAATTGCATTGAACAATGGTCGCCATGTGAGAGATATGCGCCTGCGATACCCGATTTTCCAGTCCTGCAAGAAACGGCCTCAGTGCCTCACAATGACGGCTGCTGCTGCCCGCGAAACCCCGTCGCCAGCACATAGCGCTCGGACGAATCCTGCCGGCTGGCGGACGGCTTGACGTGGCGGACGCTGGCGAAATCGCGCTTCAGCTGCGCCACCAGCTCGGCGTCGGCGCCGCTCTGAAACACCTTTGCCAGGAAGGTGCCGCCGGGATTGAGCACTTCGCCGGCAAAATGCGCGGCGGTCTCGACCAGGCCGATGATGCGCAGCTGATCGGTCTTGCGGTGGCCCGTGGTATTGGCGGCCATGTCGGACATCACGAAATCGGCGCGGCCGCCCATCATCGCGATCAGCTTCGCCGGCGCGTCATGGTCGAGGAAATCGAGCTGCGCGAAGGTGACGCCGGGGATCTCACCCATCTCCAAGAGATCGATCGCAATCACCTTGCCCTTGCCGTCGGCCGCGCCGGTGCGCTTGGCCGCGATCTGGCTCCAGCCGCCCGGCGCAGCGCCGAGGTCGACCACCGTCATGCCCGGCTTGAGCAGGCGATATTTGTCGTCGATCTCGAGCAGCTTGAAGGCCGCGCGCGAGCGGTAGCCCATCGCCTTGGCCTTGGCGACATAGGGATCGTTGAGCTGGCGCTCGAGCCAGAGTTTTGACGACAGCTTTCGCTTGCCGCCGCTCTTGACCGTGACGTGCAGCCGCCCGGTGGTGTCTTTCGCCATTTCATTTTCTCTTCTCCCTCGCCCCGCTCTTGCGGGGAGAGGGTTGGGGTGAGGGGCTGCCTCGGCAATGAAGGTGAGAGATGCGCCCGTGGAGAGTCCCCCTCACCCGGATCGCATCTGCGATGCGATCCGGCCTCTCCCCGCAAGCGGGGCGAGGCAAGGAAGGCATCTAGCACGCCCGCAGCGCGCCGTCCTCGCGCATCATCTCGACCAGCATGCCCTCGCGCAGGCCGCGATCGGCGACACGGAGCCGCGGCGTCGGGAATGCGTTGCGGATCGCGTCGAGGATCGCGCAGCCGGCGAGCACCAGATCGGCCCGCTCGACGCTGATGCAGCTGTTGCTGACGCGCGCCTCATAGCTCATGCCGAGCAGCTTCTGGATCGTCGCCGTGACGTCGCCATCGTTCATCCAGATGCCGTCGATGCGGCGGCGGTCGTAGCGCGACAAATTGAGGAACACGCCGGCGAGCGTGGTCACGGTGCCCGAGGTGCCGAGCATGTGCATGTCGCGCAGGTCCTTGCCGTGCTCGGCCGCGAACGGCGCGACGTGGCGCGCGACCTCGTCGATCATCTGGGCATACAAATCCCGCGTGACGTTCTTGCCGCCGAAATGCTCGGCCAGCGTGACGACGCCGAGCGGGATCGACATCCACGCCTTGATGCGCGGCGGCGTATTGGGCGCGTCGGGATCGCGCTCGATCCGCACCAGCTCGGTCGAGCCGCCGCCGATGTCGAACAGGATGGCGCCGCGCCCCTTCGGGTCGAGCAGCGGCGAGCACCCGATCACGGCGAGCGTCGCCTCGGTCTCGCGATCAATCACCTCGAGCTTGATGCCGGTCTCGGCCGCAACGCGCGCGCGAAAACTCTCGGCGTTGCCGGCGGCGCGGCAGGCCTCGGTGGCGATCAGCCGCAGCCGGCGGGCCTTGCGATAGCGGATCTTGTCGCTGCAAATGGCGAGCGCGGCAATCGCACGCTCGATCGCCGCCTCGCTGAGCGAGCCGGTGGCGGCGATGCCCTCGCCGAGCCGGATGATCCGCGAAAAGGAATCGACCACGCGGAACCCGTCGCCGGTGGGACAGGCGATCAGGAGCCGGCAATTGTTGGTGCCAAGATCGAGCGCGGCGTAGACGCCGGTCTCCGGTCCTGCCGCAACCAAGCCTGACGGGGCTTCGCCGGCCCGAGGACCGTCACAAAGCCGCACATGGTCATTCATCAAAATACTGTCTTTCCGCAGGGCCCTTGGGGCCCGCCGAAGAATTACTGTTCACGGAAACTTTAGCAGCGCCAAGGGCCTGCGCAAACTCCGTTCACATTGGGTCCATGCCTAATCGGGCGTTGTCGTTAAGGGGGGTGTGCGTTATCTCCTCAACGCCCGCCAAATCCCCCTAAATCCGGGCTTTTCAGGTCATTTCCGATGCAAGATCATACGTCGCCCGCCTCCCTCGAAAACGCTATCGCACTGCAAAAATACGGTGTCGGACAGCCGGTTCGACGAAAGGAGGACGACACCCTGGTGCGCGGCAAGGGCAAATACACCGATGATTTCTCCCTGCCCGGCCAAGCCATTTGCTGGATGGTTCGTTCCTCCCATGCCCACGGAATCATCAAGGGGATCGATACGGCGACCGCCAAGGCGATGCCGGGCGTGCTCGGGGTGTGGACCGGGACCGATCTGGCGGCCGCGGGCTACAACCCCTTCACCTGCGGCCTGCCGCTGAAGAACCGCGACGGCTCGCCGCTCAAGCAGACCAACCGCCCTGCGCTGGTCACCGACAAGGTGCGCTTCGTCGGCGATCCCGTGGCCTTCGTGGTCGCGGAGACCGCGGCACAGGCGCGCGACGCGGCCGAGGCCGTCGAGGTCGACATCGAGCCGCTGCCGGCCGTGACCGACGCGGCCGAAGCGTCCAGGCCCGGCGCGCCGCAGCTCTATGACAACATCCCGAACAATGTCGCGCTCGACTACCACTATGGCGACACCGCCAGGATCGAGGCCGCCTTCGCCAGCGCCGCGCATGTCACAAAGCTCGACATCGTCAACACCCGCGTCGCCGTGGTCTCGATGGAGCCGCGCGTCGCGCTCGCGCATTACGACAAGAAGACCGAGCGCTTCACGCTGCAGGTGCCGACCCAGGGCGTCTCCGGCAACAAGGCCGGGTTTGCAAAGATCCTCAACGTGACTGCCGACAAGGTTCGTATTCTCACTGCCAATGTCGGCGGCTCGTTCGGGATGAAGAACATGAACTATCCCGAATACACCTGCATCGCGCATGCAGCGCGCGAGCTCGGCCGCCCGGTGAAGTGGCTGGACGAGCGCTCGACCAGCTTCCTCTCCGACAGCCAGGGCCGCGCGCAGCTGATCCATGCCGAGCTCGCGCTCGATGCCGACGGCAAGTTCCTCGCGGTGCGGCTGTCCGGCTACGGCAATCTCGGCGCCTACATCACCGGCGTCGCGCCGGGCCCGCTGTCGCTCAACACCGGCAAGAACCTCGCCAGCGTCTATCGCACGCCGCTGCTCGGCGTCGACATCAAGACGGTTTTGACAAACACCACGCTGATGGGCGCCTATCGCGGCGCCGGCCGGCCCGAGGCCAATTACTACATGGAGCGGCTGATCGATGCCGCCGCCGACGAGATGGGCATCAACCGCTTCACCTTGCGCAAGCGCAATTTCATCAAGCCGTCGCAGCTGCCGTTCCCGGCCGCCTCCGGCGTCACCTATGACAGCGGCGATTTCGCCGGCGTGTTCCAGAAGGCGCTGGAGATCTCCGACTACGACAATTTTACCAGGCGCAAGAAGGAGAGCAGGAAGAGCGGCAGACTGCGCGGCATCGCCGTCGGCTCCTATCTCGAGGTGACCGCGCCGCCGAGCGGCGAGCTCGGCAAGATCACCTTCGAGCCTGATGGTTCAGTGAAGCTCACCACCGGCACGCTCGACTACGGCCAGGGCCACGCCACGCCGTTCGCGCAGGTGCTGTCCGAGCAGCTCGGCGTTCCCTTCGAGAAGATCACGCTCGAACAGGGCGACAGCGATCTGGTCCGCTTCGGCAACGGCACCGGCGGCTCGCGCTCGATCACCGCGACCGGACAGGCGATCGTCGAGGCCTCGGCGCTCGTCGTCGAGAAGGGCAAGAAGGCCGCCGCGCACATGCTGGAGGCATCTGAAGCCGACATTGAGTTCGGCCAGGGCCGCTTCACCATCGCCGGCACCGACCGCTCGATCGGCATCATGGAGCTCGCCGAGCGGATGCGCGGAGCCAAGATGCCGGAGGGCACGCCGGAGACGCTCGACGTCGATCACGCCACCAAGGAGACGGCATCGACCTTTCCGAACGGCTGCCACGTCGCCGAGGTCGAGATCGACCCCGATACCGGTGTGGTCAGGATCGTGCGCTACTCCGCGGTCAACGATTTCGGCACCGTGGTCAATCCGATGATCGTCGCGGGACAGCTGCATGGCGGCGTCGCGCAGGGCATCGGCCAGGCGCTGATGGAGGAAGTCAGCTACGACGGCTCGGGCCAGCCGATCACCGGCTCGTTCATGGACTACGCGCTGCCGCGCGCCGGCGACGTGCCGTCGATGCAGGTCGGCGATCACCCCTCGCCGGCCAAATCCAACCCGCTAGGCACCAAGGGCTGCGGCGAAGCCGGTTGCGCCGGCAGCCTCGTCTGCATCGTCAACGCCGTGGTCGACGCGCTGTCGGAGTACGACATCAAGCACATCAACATGCCGCTGACGCCCGAGCGCGTCTGGCGCGCGATCCAGGATGCCAAGGCGAAGGCGGCGTAAGGCACGACTTCACCATCACACACCACTGTCATCGCCCGCGAAAGCGGGTGATCCAGTATTCCAGAGACAGCAGTTGTTGAGCCGAGACGCCGCGGTGTACTGGATACCCCGCATGCGCGGGGTATGACACCTGTTGGTGCGGGACGGGTTTTGCTCCTTCTCTAAGCCGCGGCCTGCTCGCGCGGCTGGGTGATCGCGATGTGCCAGCAATGCGCGAGCGGCGTGCCGTTGCCGAGCACCAGCGCATCGAGCTCGACGAAGCGATGCCCCTTCTTGTCGTAATTGCCGGTGACCTTGGCGCGCGCCGTCAGCTCGTCGCCGATCTTTCCCGCCGACAACAGCTGCATGCGGGTGCCGACATGGATCCAGGGCCCGAGGACCGCATTGTCGACCAGAACCTTGTTCATCACCCGCGGCAAGAGGCCCGGATGGCCTAGACCCTCGCGCAAATAGATCGGGTCGGTCTCCCTGATATCGGCAAGATACTCCTTGGCGGCGTCGCCGGACCAGTCGCGCGGGATGCTGCCGAGCCAATTGCCCTCTTGATAGGACGACGCGCTGACCGGCTTGCGCTCGGCGACCGCAGCGACCTGCTTGTAATTGTCGAGCACAAATTTCGGCACTGATGCCGGCAGCGATGCGGTGCCGGTGGCGCAGAGCTCGCCGCGGCTGAAGAGCTCGATCGTGAGCCCATTGCCGGTCTCTCGCCCGGTCAATTCCGCGATCTCGCCGTCATAGACCGGCTTCACGAAGCGCGCCTCGATCAGGCCGCGTTCGAGGAAATCGCGGCCCCATTTCTCGACCGGCAGGTGCATCATGTAGGCCATCACATCGACGCCCGGCACCAGCCCGCCCGAAAAGCCGAACTTCCGCGCCACCGTGTCGTCGTGGATCTTGTTCTCAGACAGTTTCGAGGTGTTGTAGGCCGAGACGCGGTAGGTCTGCGAGTCCATGGGGTTTTCCCTTATTTCCGTTGTTTTTCTGGTGACAATGGTAGTCGAACAAGGAGGCGTGGCAAGCCTCTCGTTTTGCTCGCAATTTTCCGCACCATGGAGTACACGCAGGCCGCGCCTGCCAACCATTGAATCGATGACTGAAACCCCTGCTCCCACCCGCATCTATGTCGACGCCGACGCCTGCCCGGTGAAGGACGAGATCTATCGCGTCGCGATCCGGCTCGGCGTGCCCGTCAGCGTGGTCGCGGGCAATTTCATCCGCGTGCCGCAGGATCCCCTGATCGAGCGCGTCGCCGCCGGTTCCGGCATGGACGCCGCCGACGACTGGATCGCGGAACGCGCGCATGAGGGCGACGTCGTGATCACCGCGGACATTCCGCTGGCGAGCCGCTGCGTCAAGGCCGGCGCCGACGTGATCGCGCCGAACGGCAAGCCGTTCACCGAACAGTCGATCGGCATGACACTCGCGGTGCGCAATTTGATGACCGATCTGCGCTCGTCGGGCGAGATCACCGGCGGGCCGAAATCCTACTCGCCGCGCGACCGCTCGACGTTCCTCGCGACGCTCGACCAGACCATCCGCCGCATCCTGCGCCGCCGCGCTGAGCAGGCGGCGGCGAACGGGGGTTAGCGCGATGGCCCCACCGCTGATCCAGCTCAAGGACATCAGCCTGACTTTTGGCGGCACGCCGCTGTTGACCGGCGTCGAGCTGTCGGTCTCCGCAGGCGAGCGCGTCGGTCTGATCGGCCGCAACGGCTCCGGCAAGTCGACGCTGTTGCGGATCGCGGCCGGCCTGGTCGAGCCGGACTCCGGCAGCCGTTTCGTGCAGCCCGGCGCCACCATCCGCTATCTGCCGCAGGAGCCTGATTTCGGCGACCACAAGACGACGCTATCCTATGTCGAAGCCGGCCTTGGCCCCGGCGACGACCATTACCAGGCGCGCTATCTGCTCGAGCAGCTCGGCCTCACCGGCGAGGAAGACCCGGCGCATGTCTCCGGCGGCGAGGCGCGCCGCGCGGCGCTGGCGCGGGTGCTGGCGCCCTCGCCCGACATCCTGCTGCTGGACGAGCCGACCAACCATCTCGACCTGCCGACCATCGAATGGCTGGAGGGCGAGCTCGAAAGCCGGCGCTGCGCTCTGGTCCTGATCAGCCACGACCGCCGCTTCCTCACTAACCTCTCGCGCAGCACGGCCTGGCTCGACCGCGGCCAGATCCGGCAGATCGACCGCGGCTTTGGCGCGTTCGAGGCGTGGCGCGACGAGGTGCTGGAGGAAGAAGAGCGCGACCAGCACAAGCTCGACCGCAAAATCGTCAACGAAGAGCACTGGCTACGCCACGGCGTTTCCGGCCGCCGCAAGCGCAACGTCAAGCGGCTCGGCAATCTGTTTGCGCTGCGCGACCAGCGCCGCAACTATCGCGGCGCCACCGGCAATGCCACGCTCGCCGCTGCCGAGGCCGACAAATCCGGCCGTCTGGTGATCGAGGCGAAGAACATCGTGAAGGCTTTTGGCGAGCGCATCATCGTCGACGGCTTCTCGACCCGGATCCAGCGCGGCGACCGGCTCGGCATCGTCGGCCCGAACGGCGCCGGCAAGACCACGCTGGTGCATCTTCTGATCGGCAACGATCCGCCGGATTCCGGCTCGGTGCGGCTGGGGGCCAATATCGAGATGGCGACGCTCGACCAGCATCGCGAAAGCCTCGATCCGAAGCTGACGCTGGCCGAAGCCCTGACCGGCGGCCGCGGCGACCATGTCATGGTCGGCGACAAGTCGAAGCACGTCATCGGCTACATGAAGGACTTTCTGTTCGCGCAGGAGCAGCGCGGCACGCCGCTCGAAGCCCTCTCCGGCGGCGAGCGCGGCCGGCTGATGCTGGCCCGCGCACTGGCCAAGCTGTCGAACCTGCTCATTCTGGACGAGCCGACCAACGACCTCGATCTCGAAACCCTCGACGTGCTCGAGGAGATGCTCGGCGACTACGACGGCACGGTGATCCTGATCAGCCATGACCGCGACTTCCTCGATCGCGTGGTGACGTCGGTGATCTTGCCCGAAGGCCAGGGCCGCTGGATCGAATATGCCGGCGGCTATTCTGATATGCTGGCGCAGCGCGGCGCCGACGTGAAGCGCGAGACCGTGAAGGCAGACGCCGCGGTCGAGGAGAAAAAGGAAGCCAAGGTTGCGGTGACCGCCGCGGCGCCCGAAGCGGCACCCAGGCGCCGGCTGAGCTTCAACGAGAAGCACGCGCTGGAAACCTTGCCGAAGACGATCGACAAGCTGCACGCCGAAATCGCCAAACAGCAGAAGCTGCTCGACGATCCCGACCTCTACAGCAAGGATCGCAAGAAGTTCGACGCCGCATCGGCCGCGATCGCCAAGGCGCAGGACGAGCTCGCCACAGCCGAGGACCGCTGGCTCGAACTCGAAGTGCTGCGCGAAGAGATCGAACAGGCGTGACGCGTAGCAACCATTAGCTCTTTCGGTTGTGTGCGATTGAATTGTCCGATCGCCGTTGATGCTGACGCCGTGCTCGCGGCCATCAAGGCGTGGCCTGTTGAGGGTGAGGATGTGGTGGCATTTGAGCGACGGCCATCCTTGACGGCCGCTGTGCGCGACGTCCTGGTGACGGCAGGTCGGGACGAAGAAACGGCGCCCCGGTCGAACAAAGAAACGCTTCAGGCTGCTGGAACAGCTGACATGTCAGCTTGCCAAGGGGTGCCTCGGGCCACTACGGCGTTGATGAAGACGAGCAGCTTCCTGGCGCAGGCGATTAGCGCGCGCTTGTGACCCTTACCGGCGGCGATCAGTCGCTTGTAAAGGGCGATGAGCTGCGGATTCCAGCGGAACGACGCCGCCAGCGCTGCAGCATAGAGCGCCTCTCGCAGGCGCTTGCGTCCACCGATGATGTGACGAGCGCCAATATGCTCTCCGCTGTCGTCATCATAAGGCGCAAGGCCCGCAAGAGCTGCGGCCTGCTCGCGGCTGATTTGGCCGATCTCCGGCATGCGCACCAGAATGGCGACCGCAGTCGGCAGCCCGGCCCCGCCGACGCTGTAGATCAGATCGAGCCGGGCAGCGAGATCGTGATGTTCGCGGATCGCTGCCACCAAAGCCTTGAACTCGACGCGTTCGCGCTTGGCCAGGCGGACGATATCTTCCTTCCAGAGCTTTTGGATACGCGCATCGCGACAGCTCTCGAGCCGGTTCTTGAACCGCGTGATATCCTCTCCGATCTGATCGATCAGTGTCAGCTGCCCGGCCAAGGGCGATAATCTTGCGTCAGGGGCCGGGTGGATCTTGTTGACCGCAGCGGCGCAGGCGGCGATCAGAGCCGCGTCGATCCGATCGTTCTTGGCACGTTGCCCGCGGTATTTGGCATAGGCACGCACTTGCGCCGGCTGGAACACCACGACGACAAACCGCATGCGCCGTAACTCGGCGACGACGGCTTGCTCATAGCCACCGCTCGCCTCGATCCCAACCCGCTTGACCTTGCGCCGCCCAAGCCACTCCAGCAGCGCCTTGTGACCTTCTGCCGTGTTCTCCACCTGCAGCTGCTCCGAGTTGCCGTCGAGCGCCACGTCGAGCTTGCGCTTGCCGGTATCGATCCCGGCACAGATTGTGGTACGCTTGGCCATCTTCCTCGACCCTCCCTTGTGATGCGAACCTAAAGTTCGTTCAACCATGCGGGTCCCGATGAAGTGCCGATCGCGATCTTGCTACGAACGACAGCCCTCAAGGCTTCGATGGGTAACGATCCGATCGATCAGCGGCCCAGCCCGGGCGGCTACCCGAGCTGGGCCATTCCTCACGGAACGAGGCCAGTCTAACCCAGCGCGCTAATACAAGGATGGGTGGAGCGCAGCGATACCCATCACCTATCTTCCGCGCGGAAGCATGATGGGTTTCGCTGCGCTCTACCCATCCTACCAGGCTCCTCGCAATGACGAGAACGCTGAACTGGAGTTGACCCGATGACCACGCCCCTCGCCGCCAAGATCGCCAAGGACTACGGCACGCCCTGCGCCGTGATCGACATGGACCGGGTCGAGCGCAACATCGCGCGCATCCAGGCCGCGTGCGATCAGGCCGGCGTCGCCAACCGGCCGCACATCAAGACCCACAAGAACCCGACGCTGGCGCAGCTGCAGATCAAGGCCGGCGCGAAGGGCATCACCTGCCAGAAGCTCGGCGAGGCCGAGATCATGGCGGAGGCCGGTATCGACGACATCCTGATCAGCTACAATCTACTCGGCGACGAGAAGATGGCGCGGCTCGGCGCGCTGCAAGGCAAGGCCAACGTCACCGTTGCGGCGGACAATTCGGTCGTGGTCGGCGACCTGCCGAAGGCGGCAGCCGCCTCCGGCCGCCCGCTCTCCGTCGTGGTCGAGTGCGACACCGGGCGCAAGCGCGCCGGCGTCGAGACCCCGGCCGAGGCGATCGCGCTGGCGCGCGAGATCGCCGCTTCAAAGGGCTTGAGCTTTGCGGGCTTCATGCTGTACCCGACCGAGACCGGCTGGGCGGATGCGCAGAAATTCTACGACGAGGCGCTGGCCGGCGTCCGCGCCCACGGCCTCGACGCGACAATCGTCTCCACCGGCGGCACGCCGAACCTGGTCAATCTCGGCAAGCTGAAAGGCGGCACCGAGCACCGCTTCGGCACCTATATCTACAACGACCGCATGCAGGTCGCGGCCGGCGTCGCCACCTGGGACGACTGCGCGCTGCATATCTATTCGACCGTCGTCAGCCGCGCCGGCCCCGAGCGCGGCATCCTCGATGCCGGCTCCAAGACGCTGACCTCGGACACCGGCGGGCTGGAAGGCCACGGCCTGATCCTCGAACATCCCGAGGCCAAGATCGCGCGCTTCGCCGAGGAGCACGGCTTCCTCGACCTCTCCCGCAGCAACACGCGCCCGAACGTGGGCGACGTCGTGCGGATCGTGCCGAACCATGTCTGCGTCGTCGTCAACATAATGGACGAGGTCGTGATGGTGCGCGGCGACGAAATCATCGGCACGCTGCCGGTCGCGGCAAGAGGCAAGCTGCGCTGACTGAGAGCCCGCGCATCCTTCGAGGCTCCCTTAGCGGCGCTATCGCGCCGCTAAGCTCGCACCTCAGGATGACGCTCTCTCTGAGCCGTCACACCCGCGCAACGGCGAAGTCGTTGTCGCTGGAGGTGCCGTAGCGCAGCGGAGGCCTCGAAGTGCGACGGCGGGACGAACGGCGCCAGGGAAGTCGCGTTACCCTACCCTCGGATCAGCGCCTGCAGTTCGCGGTCGAGCGCCGCGCGAAACACCTCGATCGGCCGCTCCAGCCGGCCGGCGGGTGGGCGATGCACGATCCAGGCGCGGACCGCGGGATTGAAGTCCGCGATCTTCACGGTCTTGAGCCGGCTCCTGAACGCGCTGCGCTTCAGCGCCACCGGCGTGACGAGGCCAATGCCGAGGCCGCGCGCCACCAGCGACAGGCGCAGCTCGCTGTCGAGCGCCTCGACCGCGATGGTGAACGGCAGATGCGCCGCATCGAAATGGCGCTTCAATGTCTGACGGAAGCCGCAGCCATCCTGGTTGATCACCCATCCGACCCGCGACAGCCATTCGAGGTCGACGAATTTCGGCGTCTTCATCTCGCGCGCGACGACGAAGACCACCGGCTGCGCGCCGAGATCGGAGGCCACGAGATCATCGGGCGGCGCGGTGCCGTCAGGCAGGCAGATCGCGGCGGCGTCGAGCTCGTTGCGGCTGACCCGCTCCATGTGATTGGGCGACCAGCCCGAGACGACGCGCACCACGAGCGCCGGAAATTCGCCGCGCACCGCATCGAGCGGTCCGGTCAGCCCCGCCTCCGACAAAAACGGCGTCAGGCCGAGCCTGAACTCGCCGCGCACCACGCCGTCATTGGCGACGCCCGACTTGAGGTCCTCGAGCATGCGCAGCACGCGGCGGCCCTGCTCATAGGCTTCGACCCCCGCGGCCGTAGGCTTCAGCGGCTTCGACAACCGGTCCAGGAGCTGCGCGCCGAGCATCTCCTCGAGATTCTGGATCCGCCGCGTCACGCCGGGCTGGGTCAGATTCAGCCGCGCCGACGCCGCGACGATCGATCCGGTCTCCACCACGGCGACGAACGCCACAAGGTCATGCGTGTTCATAACAATCTCGCATATTCATCATCACTTTATTTGAATTGTAGCATATTAGCCCGATCCCCTAAAGGGGCCTCGCCACTCCATCGCGAGGTCCCATGACCATCTCCGAAGCCACCAAGCTCTCCCCGGCGCGCGCCGTCTCCGTGCGTCCCCTGATCTGGATCGGCGCCATCACCACCGGCACCGTCGTCACCAATCTGTTTGCGCCGCAGATTCTGGTCGGTCTGATCGGCCGCTCGCTCGGCATGACCGCGCTGCAGGCCGGCCTGATCTCGACACTGACCCTGCTCGGCTACGCGCTCGGGCTATTGCTGCTGGTGCCGCTGGTCGACCTCGTCGAGAACAAGCGGCTGATCCTGCGCACGCTCGCCTGCGCCATCGCCGCCGCGATCGGCACCGCGCTGGCGCCGACGCCGCTGATCCTGCTCGCGGCCACCTTCATCCTCGGCGCGTCCTGCGCCGCGATCCAGATGGTGGTGCCGCTGGTCGCCTCGATGGTCGCGCCGGAGCGCCGGGGACAGGCGATCGGCGATGTCATGAGCGGCTTGATGATCGGCATTCTGCTGTCGCGGCCGATGGCGAGCCTGATCGCGGATGCCTGGAGCTGGCGCGGCTACTACGTCACCTCCGCCATCCTGATGACCGTGCTCGCCGGTGCGCTGGCGCGCTTCCTGCCGACGCTGCAGCCGGCGGCGAAGGTCGGTTACGGCGCACTGCTGGCTTCGTTCCCAAAACTGCTGCACGAGGAACCGGTGCTGCGCGTCCGCGCCTGGACCGCGGCGCTGGTGATGGCCTCGTTCACCGCGTTCTGGGCCGCCGTTGCGCTGCGGCTGCCGGACGCGCCGTTCAACCTTGATGCCAAGGGCATCGCGCTGTTCGCGCTGATCGGCGTCGCCGGGGCCGCGGCAACCCCGATCGCCGGGCGCTGGGGCGACAGGGGTTTTGCGCGGCCGTTGCTGATCGTGTCGCATCTTCTCATTATCGGTTCGCTCGTGCTGTGCGCCTGGGCCGGCATGCTCGAATCCCGGATCGCAGCGCTTGTCGTGCTCAGTCTTGGCACCATCCTGCTCGATCTCGGCATCACCACCGACCAGACGCTCGGCCGCCGCGCCGTCAACCTGCTGCGGCCGGAGGCGCGCGGCCGGATCAACGGCCTGTTCGTGGCGCTGTTCTTCATCGGCGGCGCCATCGGCGCGGCAGCGGCCTCCGCGGCGTGGAGTTATGGCGGCTGGGCGATGGTCTGCGCGGTGGCTGCGGCGTTCGGTGTGCTCGGCTTCGTCACCGACATGGCGACGAATACCGGCTCGGAATGAGCAGCATCGCGTAGGATAGGTAGAGCGCAGCGAAACCCATCATGTCTCCGCGCGGAAGAAAGTTGATGGGTTTCGCTTCGCTCTACCCATCCTACGATTTCTGCGCGAGCCACACCAACACGCCTTTTCCGGCGGCGGCCCCCGTCGCGAACGATGCCTGCAGCAGATAACCACCAGTCGGCGCTTCCCAGTCGAGCATCTCGCCGGCGGCGAAAACACCGGGCAGGCGCCGTAGCATAAAGTGCTCGTCGAGCTCGTCGAACCTGATCCCGCCGACGCTCGAGATCGCGCGCGCGATCGGCGCCACGCCGGTGATCCTGATCGGCACCGCGTTGATCAGCCCGGCCAGTTCGGCCGGCGACAGCGCGGCCAGCGACCGGCCGGAGGCGACCGCCGCCTCCTGCAACAGCCCGATGCCGACCGGCGAGAGCTGTGCGGCCTTGCGCAGGAAGTTGGAGAAGGATTGCTTGCCCTTCGGCGCCGACAGCCGCGCGATCAGCTCGTCGCGCGCGGCGTCGGGCCGCAGCGCCACGCTGAGCGTCGCCGTTCCCTTGTCGAGCACCGCCTCGCGCAACTCCGCCGACAATGCGTAGATGGCGCCGCCTTCGATGCCGGCGCGGGTGACGATGGCCTCGCCGCGCACGGTGTGCGGACCGATCGTCAGCGCGACGCCCTTGAGCGGCTGGCCCTCGAACCGATCGCGGAAGATGTCGGACCAGGCGACGGTGAAGCCGGAATTGGCCGGTCGCATCGGCGCCACGGCAACGCCTTTCTCGGCGAGGATCTCCGCCCAGGCGCCATCCGATCCGAGCCGCGGCCAGCTCGCGCCGCCGAGCCCGAGCACGGCTGCGTCGGCACTGATCGCACGCCGGCCATCCGGCGTCTCGAACAGCAGTCCGCCGCCCGCGTCCCATCCAGTCCAGCGATGCCGGAATGCGAACTGCACGCCCGCAGCATCGAGCCGCCGCAGCCAGGCGCGCAGCAATGGCGATGCCTTGAACGCCTCGGGGAAGACGCGGCCGCTCGTGCCGACGAAGGTCGGCTGCCCCAGCGCCTCGCTCCAGGCGCGCAGGGCGTCGGGCGGAAATGCCTCGACCGCGGCCTTCAGGCGCGGCATCGCCTCGCGATAGCGCTTCAGGAAATCCGGCAGCGGTTCTGAGTGGGTGAGATTGAGCCCGCCGCGGCCAGCCATCAGGAACTTGCGGCCGGCCGACGGCATCGCCTCGTAGACGGTGACTTCAGCGCCACCTTGCGCGAGCGCCTCCGCCGCCATCAGGCCGGCAGGTCCGGCTCCGATGACGGCGACGACCATGCTCAGAGCTTGATCCCCGCCCGCGCGGCAGCCTGGGCGACGTATTTCTGCGTCTGCTCGAAGGCGCCCTGCAGCGCTTTCGCGGTCGACATGTCAGCGATGTCCTTGAAGTGCGCGGCGACGCCGTCGGGCGTCCATTCGGATTGCGGCAGGTTGACGCCTTCGGTCTCCAGCACCTGGATCACCGCGAACGAGCCGGCGCCGGCGCCCATGATGGTGCGGGTCGGCGCATCTTCCGAGAGCAGGAATTCGACCGCCGGCGTGATCGCTTCCGGCCGCATCAGCTGCAGCGCCTGCGGCGGCAGCAGTTCCTCGGTCATGCGGGTCGCCGCCGTCGGCGAGATGGTGTTGACCTTGATGTTGTTCTTGCGGCCCTCCTCGGCGAGCACGTTCATCAGGCCGACCATGCCGGCCTTCGCCGCGCCGTAATTGGCCTGGCCGAAATTGCCGAACAGGCCGGACGACGAGGTCGTCAGCACGATGCGGCCGTAGTTGCGCTCGCGCATGCCGGCCCACACCGCCTTGCAGCAGTAGAAGGTGCCGGTGAGATGCACGCCGAGCACCTTGTCCCAGTCGGCGACTTCCATCTTGGCGAACGATTTGTCGCGCAGGATGCCGGCATTGGCGCAGAGCAGATCGACGCTGCCCCACTCCTTGGTAGCGCGCTCGACCATGGCGGTGACCTGCTCGAAATTCGAGACGTCGGCGCCGTCGGCCATCGCGGTGCCGCCCGCCTTGCGGATTTCCTCGACCACGGTCTCGGCCGGCGACAGCGAGCCGCCCGTGCCGTCGCGCGCGCCGCCGAAATCATTGACCACGACCTTGGCGCCGCGGCTGGCGAGCCCCAGCGCATGCGCCCGTCCGAGACCATTGCCCGCGCCGGTGACGATAGCGACGCGTCCGTCAAACCTTATTGCCATGCAAGTACTTCCTATCCTTTCTTCCTTCTCCCCTTGTGGGAGAAGGTGGCGCGCAGCGCCGGATGAGGGGTCTCTCTCCACGGATGAGCTCGCGGAGAGAGACCCCTCACCCGGCTCGCTTCGCGAGCCACCCTCTCCCACAAGGGGAGAGGGTACACCGAGCAAGATATCGGCAGCTTTTGAGCAGCGATGGATGGCCGGGTCAAGCCCGGCCAGGACCGTCCAAGGCGGCCACCGGGCGCGCTATACGGAAGGCGTCATCGACCCGCAGGGCTTCAGGCTTTTGAGCAGGTGCCCGCTCCAGCACTCATGATGCTCCTGGGCGTAGCTGATCGCCCCAATCACAATCAAAGCGACTACGACAAGTCCGGCGACGATGTTCTGCACCATGGCTGCCACTCCGGGACCGCACCGCCTAAAGGGTGGATGATGGACACCAGGAACCATCGCCGTCAATGCGCCAAGTGGACTTGGCGAGCAACTCACCGCCTATGAAACTCGTCATGCCCGGGTTTATCCCGGGCATCCACGTCTTTGGTTTCGGCATCAAGAAAGACGTGGATGGCCGGGACAAGCCCGGCCATGACGGGCGTGGCGCCCTCAGCTGAAATAGATCAGGCCGAGCCAGTCGGCGACCAGCGCGGGCTTGTCCTCGCCCTCGATCTCGACCGTGACGTTGGTGCGCGACAGCAGTTCCTTCGGCTTGCGCAGCGTGGCTTCCGCCAGCACGAAACGGCCGCGGACGCGCTTGCCCGAGCGCACCGGCGAGATGAAGCGCAGCTTGTCGAAACCGTAATTGACGCCCATCGCGGTGCCCTCGAGCACCGGCATCACCTCGTAGGACATGATCGACATCAGCGACATCGTGAGGAAGCCATGCGCGATCGTGGTGCCGAAGGCGGTCTCCTTTTTGGCCCGTTCGGGATCGACATGGATGAACTGGTGATCCTCGATCACATCGGCATAGGTGTCGATGCGGCCCTGATCGAGCAGGTGCCATGAGGACACGCCGATCTCCTTGCCGACCATGCCCTGGTAGGTTTCCAGCGACACCGGCGGCTTCTTCCAGACTTCGTTCATTGGCTAACCTCTGCTAACCGGAGGTCCGCACCTTCTGCAGCTCCGGAAATTCTTCCTCGCGGAACTCGACTCCGCGCAACGCATCGCTGCGATTATCGTCATGTTCGAGCCGGCGCAACTGCACCCGGCGGATTTTTCCGGAGATCGTCTTCGGCAGCTCGGTCACCAGCTCGATCTTGCGGATGCGCTTGAACGGCGCCAGCCTTGCATGCAGGTGCTGGAAGATGGACAGCGCGGTCTCCGGCGTGCGCTCGACACCCGAGACCAGCAGCACATAGGCCTTGGGGATCGCCAGCCGGATCGGGTCCGGGCTCGGCACCACGGCAGCTTCCGCCACCGCATCGTGCTCCAACAGCACGCTTTCCAGCTCGAACGGCGAGATCCGGTAGTCGGAGGATTTGAACACGTCGTCGGTGCGGCCGACGAAGGTCAGATAGCCCTCGTCATCGGTGAACACGACGTCGCCGCTGCGATAGATCTCGCCATCGGCACCGGCGAGCTTGCCGTCGTCGGCTTGATAGCCCTGCATCAGGCCCGCCGGCCTGTCGGCGCCGAGCAACAGCGTCACCTCGCCTTCCTTGGACGCATGGCCGTCATTGTCGGTGACCTGCACGCGATAGCCCGGCAGCGGCCGGCCCATCGAGCCGACCTTGACCTTCTGCCCCGGCGAATTGCCGGCAAGCGCGGTGGTCTCGGTCTGGCCGTAGCCGTCGCGGATGGTCAGCCCCCAAGCCGATTTGACCTGGTCGATGATCTCGGGATTGAGCGGCTCGCCGGCGCCGCAGACTTCCCGCAGGCTCACCTTGAAGTCCGCGAGTTGCTCCTGGATGAACATCCGCCACACCGTCGGCGGCGCGCAAAGCGTCGTGACGCCACAGCGGGCGATGGTCGCGAGCAGTCCTCTCGCCTCGAAGCGCGGCTGGTTGGCGATGAAGATCGTCGCGCCGGCGTTCCACGGCGCGAAGAAGCAGCTCCAGGCGTGCTTGGCCCAGCCGGGCGACGAGATGTTGAGATGGACGTCGCCGGGCTGCAGGCCGATCCAGTACATGGTCGAGAGATGGCCGACCGGATAGCTGCGCTGGCTGTGCCGCACCAGCTTTGGCTTTGCCGTGGTGCCCGAGGTGAAATAGAGCAGCATCGGGTCGTCGGCCTTGGTCGGGCCATCGGGCGTGAAGGCTTCGGGCGACTTCGCGGCGTCCTCGAACGGCAGCCAGCCGTCCTGCGCCTGCGTCGCGCCGACCACGATGCGGACGAGTTGGTCGGTGCCGAGGCCGGCGAACTTCGCCACCTGATCCAGCGTCGCGACCACCGCCTTGGCCCGGCCGCGATCCAGCCGGTCGCGCAGTTCATCCGCAGTCAACAGCGTGGTCGCCGGGATCACGACGACGCCGAGTTTCATCGCCGCCAGCATGGTCTCCCACAGCGGCACGACATTGCCGAGCAGCAGCAACAGATGATCGCCGCGCTGCAGCCCCTGCGCGCGCAGGAAATTCGCCACCTGGTTCGAGCGGCGTGAAAGTTCAGCGAACGACAGCTTGGTCTCGTTGCCGCTGGCGGCATCGACGATCCACAGCGCCGGCCGATCGCGGCTGTCGGCGTTGTGCGCCAGCTCGGCGTCGAACCAATCCAGCGCCCAGTTGAACGGCACCGGATCGGGCCAGCGAAAATCCCTCACCGCCGTGTCGTAGTCGGTGCGGTGCTTGAGCAGAAAGGCGCGTGCGTCCTGAAATGTGGTCATCCGGCTTCACCACGTTTTCTTGCGTCATCCCCGCGCAACGCTTCGCGTTGTCGCTGGAGGAGCCGCGAAGCGGCGTCTCGAAGGATGACGGAACCAATACTATTTCCCAGCGAGGCTGCGAACGTGCTGGATAATTCCGGAAAAGTCGACCCCGCCATGGCCCGAGGCGTCGAAGGTCTTGTAGAGCTCCTGCGCATGCTTGCCGAGCGGCGTCACCGCGCCGGCGGCATTGGCGGCGTCCTGGGCCAGCGTCAGGTCCTTGACCATCAGGTTGGAGGCGAAACCCGGCTTGTAGTCGTTGTTGGCCGGCGAGGTCGGCACCGGGCCGGGAACCGGGCAATAGGTCGTGAGCGACCAGCACTGCCCCGACGAGGTCGAGGCGACGTCGAACAGCGCCTGGTGCGACAGGCCGAGCTTTTCGGCCAGCACGAAGGCCTCGCCGACCGCGATCATGGAAATGCCGAGGATCATGTTGTTGCAGATCTTGGCCGCCTGCCCGGCGCCGCCGGCGCCGCAATGCACGATCTTCTTGCCCATGTTGGCCAGCATCGGCTGGGCCGCCGCAAACGCCTTCGCCTCACCGCCGCACATGAAGGTCAGCGTCGCGCCCTTGGCGCCGCCGGTGCCGCCGGAGACCGGCGCGTCGACCGAGGCCATGCCGTGCTTGGCGGCCAGCGCATGCGCCTGCTTGGCGCTTTCGACGTCGATGGTCGAGCAGTCGATAATCAGCGCGCCCTTGGCCATCGCCGGAAGCACCTCGTTCCAGACGCCGAGCACATGCTTGCCGGCCGGCAGCATGGTGATGACGACATCGGCCCCTTTCACCGCACCGACGCCGCTCTCGGCGATCGCGGCACCGTCGTGCCTCGCCTGATCGCGCGATGCTGCGACCAGATCGAACGCGGTCACCTTGTGGCCGGCCTTGACCAGATTGGCCGCCATCGGCCCGCCCATATTGCCGAGCCCGATGAATGCGACGTTTGCCATGGGAAGTCCTCCGCTTGCGACGTTTCTATTTGCTGTCAGGAAATTTCAATTCGTCGGCGCCGATCTCGGCGAAATACGGTGCAACCATCTCCGGCGTCACGTCCTCGATATTCGCCGGCGACCACTTCGGATTGCGGTCCTTGTCGATCACGGCGGCGCGCACGCCCTCGCGGAAATCGTCGCTGGCGAACACCGCGAGCGCGGCACGATATTCGCGCACCAGGCACTCTTCCAGCGTCTCGGTCGCGCGCGCCAATCGTAGCAGCTTCAGCGTCACCACCATGCCGCGCGGCGACTTCTCAGCCAGCGCCTTCAACGTGGCCTGCGCCAGGTCGGAGCCATCAGCCTTCAGCGCGACAATGATGTCTTCCATCCGTCCGCGCGCGAACCAGCTGTCGATCCTGGCCTGCATCGCGGCAACAGGGCCGGATGTCTCGCCGGTGGCGAAGCCTGCGATCAGGCGATCGATCTCGACCGAGCTGGTGCCTGGCGCAACTTTGGTCAGCGCCTCGCGCAACGCAGGGAGCTTGGCGCTCGGCACCACGGCGTCGGCGAACTTCGCGTAGATCGCGTCCGGACCATTCATGGTGGTGCCGGTGAGCCCAAAATAGGTGCCGATCTCGCCCGGCGAGCGCGACAGCAGATAGGTGCCGCCGACATCGGGGAAGAAGCCGAGCCCGACTTCGGGCATCGCGAGCTTGGTTCGCTCTGTCACCACGCGGTGGCGGCTGTGCGCCGACAGGCCGACGCCGCCGCCCATCACGATGCCGTCCATGAACGCGACATAGGGCTTAGGGAATGTCTTGATCCGCGCGTTGAGGATGTACTCGTCGCGCCACAGGATCTTGCCGAGGTCACCCTTGACCTTGGAGCTTTCCCACAGCGCCCGGATATCGCCGCCGGCGCACAGGCCGCGCTCGCCGGCGCCTTCCAGCACGATGACCGCGACATCAGGATCGGCTTCAAACAGGTCGAGCGCCCTGTCGATGTCGTGGAACATCTCCAGCGTCACGGCATTGATCGCCCTCGGCCGGTTGAGGCGGATGATGCCGGCCGATCCCTCCTTGCGCGTGATCAGATCGCCCTCGGCAGCTGCCGCATCATTCATCGCGCGCCCTCGATCAGTTTGCGCGACACGATCAGCCGCATAATTTCATTGGTGCCTTCGAGGATCTGGTGCACGCGCAGATCGCGCACGATCTTCTCGACGCCGTATTCGCTGAGATAGCCGTAGCCGCCATGCAGCTGCAGTGCCTGGTTGGCGACCTCGAAGCCGACATCGGTGCCGAACCGTTTTGCCATTGCACAGAGCATGGAGGCATCCGGGTCCTTGCGGTCGAGCGCGGCCGCGGCGCGCCACAGGAAGGTGCGTGCGGCCTCGAGCTCAGTCGCCATGTCGGCGATCTTAAATTGCAGCGCCTGGAATTCGTCGAGGCGTTTGCCGAACGCCTTGCGGTCCCTCATGTAGGCCAGCGCCTTGTCGAGTGCTGACTGCGCGCCGCCGAGCGAGCACGCCGCGATGTTGAGACGGCCGCCGTCGAGGCCGGCCATCGCGATCTTGAAGCCGATGCCCTCCTCGCCGAGCCGGTTTGCGACCGGCACGCGCGCGTTCTCGAAGATCACGGCGCGGGTCGGCTGCGCGTTCCAGCCCATCTTGCGCTCGTTGGCGCCGAACGACACGCCCGGCGTCTTGCCGTCGACGACAACAGTCGAGACGCCGCCGGGACCATCGCCGCCGGTCCGTACCATCGCCACCAGCAGGTCGGTACTGCCGGCGCCGGAGATGAACTGCTTCTGGCCGTTGAGCACGTAATGATCGCCGTCGCGCACCGCGCGGGTGCGCAAGGCGGCGGCGTCGGAGCCGGCGCCCGGCTCGGTCAGGCAGTAGCTCGCGATCAGCTCCATGGTGCAGAGTTTTGGCAGCCATGTGTGACGCTGGGTGTCGTTGCCATAGGCATCGATCATCCAGGAGGCCATGTTGTGGATCGAGATGAAGGCCGACGTGGTCGGACATCCCGTCGCCAGCGCCTCGAAGATCAGCGCCGCGTCGAAGCGCGTCATCGCCGAGCCGCCGACATCGTCCTTGATATAGATGCCGCCGATGCCGAGGCCTGCGGCCTCGCGCATCACGTCGACAGGAAAATGCTTCTTCTCGTCCCATTCGAGCGCGTGCGGCGCGATCTTCTCCGCCGCAAACGCCCGCGCCATGTCGCGAACCGCGATCTGGTCCTCGTTGAGAGCGAACTGCATCTCAATGCCCCCGCAGGCTGAGGTCACCTCTCCCCACCGGGGAGAGGTCGATTTGCGCAGCAAATCGGGTGAGGGGGTGTCGCTCCAACGAGAGACCGTGCCCCCTCACCCGGCGCTTCGCGCCGACCTCTCCCAAAGGGAGAGGTGATTTCCCGATGCTGCTAAAGCTCACTCCAGTCTCGCGTTACTTCATCGTCGGGATCGAGAACTCCGCGCCGTCCTTGACGCCGGACGGCCAACGCGAGGTCACCGTCTTGGTCTTGGTGTAGAAGCGCACCGAATCCGGACCGTGCTGGTTGAGATCGCCGAAGCCCGACTTCTTCCAGCCGCCGAAGGTGTAGTAGGCGATCGGCACCGGGATCGGCACGTTGACGCCGACCATGCCGACATTGACCTTGGCGGCGAAGTCGCGCGCGGTGTCGCCGTCGCGGGTGAAGATCGCAACGCCGTTGCCGTAGTCATGCTCGGACGGCAGCGCCAGCGCCTCCTGGTAGTCGTGTGCACGCACCACCGAGAGCACCGGCCCAAAAATCTCTTCCTTGTAGATCCGCATGTCCTTGGTGACGTTGTCGAACAGCGAACCGCCGAGATAGAAGCCCTTCTCGTAGCCCTGCATCTTGAAGCCGCGGCCGTCGACCGCAAGCGTCGCGCCTTCCTTGATGCCGATGTCGATGTAGTTCTTGACCTTCTCGACCGCCTCGCGAGTCACCAGCGGGCCGTAATCGGCCGACGGGTCGACCGAGGTGCCGATCTTGAGCGACTCGACGCGCGGGATCAGCTTTTCCATCAGCCGGTCGGCGGTGGTCTTGCCGACCGGGACGGCAACCGACACCGCCATGCAGCGCTCGCCGGCCGAGCCGTAGCCGGCGCCGATCAGCGCGTCGACGGTCTGGTCCATGTCGGCGTCAGGCATGATGATGGCGTGGTTCTTGGCGCCACCGAAGCACTGGCAACGCTTGCCGGTCTGCGCTGCGCGCTCGTAGATGTATTGCGCGATCGGGGTCGAGCCGACGAAGCCGACCGCCTTGATATCGGGATCGTCGAGGATGCCGTCGACCGCTTCCTTGTCGCCGTTGACGACGTTGAGGATGCCGGCCGGCAGGCCCGCTTCCATCATCAGCTCGGCAAGCTTCATCGGCACGCCCGGATCGCGCTCCGACGGCTTCAGGATGAAGGCATTGCCGCAGGCGATCGCCGGCGCGAACTTCCACATCGGGATCATCGCCGGGAAATTGAACGGCGTGATGCCTGCGACGACGCCGAGCGGCTGCCGCATCGAATAGATGTCGATGCCGGGGCCGGCGCCTTCGGTGTACTCGCCCTTCATCAGATGCGGAATGCCGCAGGCGAACTCGGCGACTTCGAGGCCGCGCTGGATGTCACCCTTGGCATCGGGAACGGTCTTGCCGTGCTCACGCGCCAATAGCTCGGCGAGCTTGTCGTAGTCGCGCTGCACCAGTTCGACGAATTTCATCATGACGCGGGCGCGGCGCTGCGGATTGGTGGCGGCCCATTCCGGCTGGGCGGCGCGGGCGTTCTCGACCGCGGCGCGGACTTCGGCCTTGGAGGCCAGCGCCACCTTGGCCTGGACCTCGCCGGTCATCGGCTCGAAGACGTCGGCCGTGCGGCCCGATGTGCCCTTGACCTCCTTGCCACCGATGAAATGTCCGATCGAGCGCATGAATATCCTCCCTTGGAGACCTGAATCGCCGCTGCCGGCGGCGGGATCGCTTTACAAACCCTAATGACCCTGCATTTTATAGGATTCAAGTCCGATAAATTGCACCATAGATGTGCGGAAATGCAGGATCAAGGCGGCGACGCGATCGACTGGGACGACTTCCGTTTCGTGCTGGCGATCGTGCGCGGCGGGTCGGTTTCAGCTGCCGCCAAGCAGCTCGGCGTCGATCATGCCACAGTGATCCGCCGTGTCGACCGGCTGGAGCGCCACCTCTCCGCAAAACTGTTTGATCGCCGCAAGACCGGCTACCTGCTGACCGAGGCCGGCCAGCGCGTCGCCGACAGCGCCGAGGCGATGGAATCCACCATCGTCGCCAACCAGGAGGCGGTCGGCGGCTCGCGCGCGCACCTCACCGGCACGGTGCGGATCGGCGCGCCGGACGGGTTCGGCAGCCACTTCCTGGCCTCGCGGCTGGTCAAGTTCACCGAGCGGTATCCCGATCTCGATCTGCAGCTCGTCGCCACCGCGCGGCTGTTCTCGCTCTCCAAGCGCGAGGCCGACATCGCGATCAGCCTGACCATGCCGAAGGAAGGCCGCATCGTCGGCCGCAAGCTCTTGGACTACACGCTCGGGCTTTATGCCGCACCCGGCTATCTCGCGCAGGCGCCAAGGATCGCCGTGCGCGCCGACCTGCCGCAGCACCGCTTCGTCGGCTACATTGAGGAGCTGTTGTTCACGCCGGAGCTGGACTATCTGCCGCAGGTCTCGCCGAAAATCTCGGCAAAATTCCGCAGCGCCAATCTGATCGCGCAGCTCAATGCCACCATCGCCGGCTTCGGCATCGCCGTGCTGCCGCACTTCATGGCGACCGCCCACCCCGAGTTGGCGCCGGTGCTGCCGGACGAGGTGCGGATCTCCCGCACCTTCTGGCTGTTGATGCACGCCGACAGCAAGGACCTCGCCCGCATCCGCGCGGTGGCGGATTACATCTACGAGACGGTGGAAACCGAGCGCGCGCTGTTCAGCGGGCCTTCCCGACGCGCTGACGCCTGATGGTCAGACGCGCGTGGTGCCGGGTTCGAGCCCCAGCGCAAGCCGCCCGACGATGGTGTAGTTGTTTGGACTGACCGCCACATGCTTGGCCGCCGCCTGGGCGTCGCGAACCGCACGCTCCAGCTTTCCGGACTCGAAGATGGCCGCGGTGCCGGCGTTGGCCGCGATGCTATCGACAATCTGCAGCGCGCATTCGGTTGCATTGCTGCAGGCCGCTCGAAACGCGGCGCGCGCCTGCAAGAGACGATCCCCGCCGATATCGGTCGCCGTCATGAGCTCCGCCATGGCATCGACCAGCAAGGCACGCGCGGCGTGCAGCGCCGTTTCCGCGCGCCCCACCATCGCCTGAACGAGCTCGCTCTCGCGCAGCAACATGGTGCTGCCCAAGCGCGTCTTGCGGCCGGCAAGCGCAATAAATGCGTCGATCGCCCCCCGCGCGATCCCGAGTGGAACGGCCGAGATGGTCGATGCAAAGGCCGACAGGCCGGGCAAGCGGTAGATCAATCCCGGTTGCGTCGGCTTGAAGTCGACCAACGGATGCGAGTGGTCGGCGGAGACAAAGACGTCGCGGACTTCAAAATCGCAGCTGCCGGTGGCGCGCAGACCGGAAACGAACCAGTTGTCGTGAACGGTGACATCGCACTTCGCGAAATAGCAGCACAATGGCGGCTCGCTCTCACCGTCGGCGGACTTGACGCTGGCCAGTCCCATGAACCTGGTGGCGTGATGGGCGCCGCTGCCAAACGGCCACCGCCCGCTGACGCGATAGCCTCCGGCCACGCGTTCCGCCACGCCGACGGCTCCGGTCGCGCTGGCAATGAACGTGTGAGGGTCGGCGAACCAGTCGCGAACCACCGCTTCCGGCAGATAGCCACCGGTCCGGCTCATTCCAGCGCCGTTGCCAACTAACCAGCCGACCGAACCGTCAAGCGCGCAAGCGGCTTCGACGACGTTCATGAAATCGAACGGTGACAGTTCGGGACCGCCCAGTATTTTCGGCAGATAGAGGCGGAATAGTCCGGCCTCGGCCAGCGCGATGAACACTGCATCGGGGATCCTGCGCTCCGTATCGAAGCTTCCTCGATGCTCGTCGATGAGAGGCACGAGCCGTTGCACGGCGGCCAGATAATCCGACACACCGGTGTGAGCCGTCATCAGCATGGACACCTCCATCACGCGCGACAGGCAGTCTAGAAAGCAGGAACTGCCACGGCAAATCCGAAGAATTCAGGTGCAGGTGAACTGAATTCATCTACAATGCCGCATGCGCAAATTGCCGCCGCTGACCGAACTGCGCGCGTTCGAGGCCGCCGCCCGCCACCTCAGTTTCAAGCTGGCTGCGGCCGAGTTGGGCGTCACGCCAACCGCAATCAGCCACCAGCTGAAATTGCTGGAGCGTCACTGCGGCCAGTCGCTGTTCCGCCGCCGGCCGCGGCCGCTGGCGCTCACGCGCGCCGGACAACAGCTGTTCCCCGTAGTTCGCGACGGCTTCGAAACCTTCGCCGAGGCGCTGAGCGGGATACGAAGCGGCGGCACAAGCGGACGACTCCGCCTGACCGCGACCAACGCATTCACCGCACGGTGGCTAGTGCCGCGATTGCCCGACTGGCGGGACGCCTATCCACGCCTGAAGCTCGACATCATCGGCACTGACACGGTGCTCGATCTCGATAGCGGAGAGGCCGACATTGCCGTTCGCTACGCCCGCAAGGCGCCGCCGGGCGGCCCCTCCGTCGAGCTGCTTCGCGACGAATTCTATGTCGTCGCCAGTCCCCGGCTGGTCGGCAACCTCAAGCGACCGTTGAGCCCAGCCGAACTGGCGCGATTTCCCCTGATCGAAGCCGAATGGCCACCGGCCGATCTTGATGCGCCGCGCTGGCAGCACTGGCAACGCGTCGCCAGCCGACGCCATCGCTCCGCGCCCGATTTCGCGGCGCTGCCAAGTCTGAGCTTTCGCGAGGAACTGCATGCGATCGAGGCCACGATCGCCGGCCAGGGCGTGGCGATCTGCAGCACCGTCCTGATCGGTCCCGAACTCGCAAACGGCACGCTGGTGCCGGTCTCCCGGATCAAGCTGCCGGGTTACGGATTCTACATCGTGCACCGCGCAGGACACCCGAAGACGGACTTGATCACGGCGTTCATCAACTGGGCACAGGCCGCCGGATAGCCCGCCTGCGGCAGAGCATAGGCGGGAAGCGTAACCGACCGTTCAGGGCGGGCATCTGCGCCAGGAGACGCATGGTTGTGTCCAATTCCGACCGCCGCCGGATATCGACATCGTCAGGCGGATCGGATGCCCCGCGGGTCGGTGTCCCGGTTCCCGGCGACGTGGTCGATCTCGCCACGGGAAATCCCGATATCGATGAGCTCCCGATCGCTCAAACTGGCGAGATCGGCGCGCAGCCGCTCCCATTTGCCATTCCTGGATTGCATCCCAAAAACCCCTGAAGGCGCCGGGGCCGCGCGGCGTCGATGCGGTGGTCCGGGCTGAACGCGTTGGACTGTAGGTCGTGCTCATTGCAGCACCTCCGGGATACGTTCTCTTCACCCGCACAAGGTGCCGCGGCATGAGCGCGCGCGCTTCACCGGCGGCTTACATTTTCCTCACCGGCGGCTTATTCTTGGCGCTCCAGGCGGTGCCAAGGCGCCTCATGACGATCATCGGAGGCACACCCAAGGGATTCGCGGCTTGCGCTATCTCTTCGAGGAGTACGCACTCGACACTGACCGGCGCGAGCTGCATCGCGGGGCGGAGGTGGTCTCCGTCACGCCACAGGTATTCGACCTGCTCGACTTTCTGATCCGCAACAGGGAGCGCGTCGTCAGCAAGGACGACGTCATCGAAGCCATCTGGAACGGGCGCAGCGTGTCCGATGCAGCGCTGACCACCCGCCTCAATGTCGCGCGCAGCGCCATCGGTGATTCCGGCGAACAGCAGCGTCTGATCAAGACACTGCCACGCAAAGGTTTCCGGTTCGTCGGTGCGGTCCGGGAAGATCGGGGGCCTGCAAGCGCGGCAACGGCCGGCGCCGAGTTGGAGCGGCCGAAGCCAACCGTCGCGCTCCCCGACAAACCTTCGATCGCCGTGCTGCCCTTCCAGAACCTGAGTGCCGACCCGGAGCAGGAGTATTTCGCCGATGGCGTCGTGGAAGATATCACGATGGCACTGTCGCGGTTTCGTTGGCTGCTCGTGATCGCGCGCAATTCGAGCTTCACCTACAAGGGCCGGCCCGTGGACATCAAGCAGGTCGGCCGCGAGCTCGCGGTGCGCTATGTCCTCGAAGGTAGCGTGCGCAAGGCCGGAAATCGCATTCGTATCGCCGGTCAGTTGATCGATGCTGAAACCGGCGCGCATCTCTGGGCTGACCGTTTTGATGGTGCGCTCGAGGATATCTTCGATTTGCAGGACCAGGTGACCTCTACCGTCGTGGGTGCCATCGCGCCCATGCTGCAGCGCGAGGAAATCAGGCGAGCCAGGCGCAAGCCGACCGAGAACCTGGATGCATACGACTATTACCTGCGTGGGTTGGCGAGCGTTCGTCGCTGGACCAGAGAAGCGAACAGCGAAGCACTCCTGCTCTTTTGCAAGGCGATCGAGCTCGACCCCGGTCTGGCGTGCGCCTATGGCATGGCCGGATGGTGCTACATCCAGCGCAAAGCGCGTCGCTGGATGATCGATCGTGAGCAGGAAAGTGCCGAAGCTACGCGGCTAGGCTGGAAAGCAGTGCATCTGGGAGTAGATGACCCGGCAGCGATGTGCATGGGTGCATATGTCCTCGCCTTCATCGCCCATGAGTTCGATGATGCGATTGCTTTCGTGGATCGCGGACTGGCGATCAATCCGAACCTGGCGCAAGCCTGGAATCTTGGTGCGTGGGTGAGGATTTTTCGAGGTGAGCCCGACCTCGTACTTGATTACACTGCGCGCGCCATGCGCCTGAGTCCGCTCGATCCGTCCATGTACAGCATCAACGCAGCCGTGGCGTATGCTCATTTTCTCTCCGGCCGCCATGATATGGCGTTGTCATGGGCCGAGAAGGCATTGCGCGACAATCCGGATTTCCTGCTGACAATCTGCATGTGCGCGGCCTGCAATGCGCTCACCGGACGCCTTGAGCCGGCACAGAAGAGCATCGCGCGTGCACGCGAGCGCAATCCCGATCTGTGCATCTCCAATCTGGACGATCTGGCACCATTTCGCCGCGCGGAGGATCTAGCCCTTTTTGCCAAGGGTCTTCGCGAAGCGGGGCTTCCGGACTGATCGTGAGTCCGCGGCCTCGCCCGCATCCACGCTGTGGCCGACTGCGTCTACGAGACACTAGAAGCTGAGCGCGCACTGTTTGGCGGAATGTATCTCTCCGTCGTCCCGGCGAACGCCGGGACCCATAACCACAGGATTGTGTTGTTGACGGGAGCGTGGCCCCAGCGGAATTTATCAGCCGGCATTCGTGGTTATGGGTCCCGGGTCAAGCCCGGGACGACGGCAGGGAGAGACCCCGCCTAATTCACCTTCTTCTTCGCCGGCGCCTTGGCCGCGGCAGTCCGTCCCATCACCGCCTCGCGGCCGGCGGCCAATATCTCGTCGGACATTTCGCCGTTGCCCGAGATCCGCGACATCACGATGGTGCCCATCATGGTCGCGAGAACCGCCATCGCCTGCTTGCGCGCGGCCTTGCGCGGCACGTCGGGGATCTGGTCGGCGATCATGTCGATCATCTGGTCGAGCTTGAGGGCAAAGGCTTTGCGGGTCTTCGGGCTCTCGCGGGCGATCTCGGCGCCGAGCGCCGGGATCGCGCAGCCCTGGCCGGGATCGTCGCGATGCACCGCCGACAGATAGCCGTCGATGATGGTCGACAGCCGCTTCTCCGGCGGTATGTCCGCCGCGACCTTGCGCCAGCGCTCGATGGCGCGGTCCATCGCATAGCTGAAGGCCTCGATCACCAGCGCCTCGCGCGAATCGAAATGCGCGTAGAAGCCGCCATGGGTCAGCCCGGCATCCTTCATCAGGTCGGCGACGCCGATGCCATGGGCACCCCGCTCGCGCAGCCGCGTCGCGGCCTTCTTCACGATCCGCGCGTGGGTCTCCTGCTTGTGCTCTTTCGAATAGCGCATGCCGCTCTCATGGAATGTTTCTAATCATATAATAGCAGATTTGCGCCCGCGTTGCTGCATTTATTTCGTCTCATTCGGTGTCTGGTCCCGACTGTTGCCCAGAGTCTTGGGTTCCCCGCCGAGCATGGAGAATGTCGCGGTCGCGTGCACCGCTAGATTACCCTTGCCGTCGCGGACGAAACCTTCGGTGTAGCTGGTCTGCCGCCCGAGCTTGATTACCCTGCCCTCCGCCGAAATGGTGCCGGAGCGCACCGACAGCGGGCGCAGATAGGTCAGCTTGAGGTCGAGCGTCACCGAAGTCTGCCCCGCCGGCAGCACCGTCGAGATCGCGCAACCCATCGCGGTGTCGAGCAGCGCCGCGGCGGTCGCGCCGTGCAGCAGACCGATCGTGTTCTCCAGGCTCTCATGCGGCTCGAGTTCCATCACGATCCGCTCGGGCTCGACCACGGCCATGCGAAAGCCGATCAGCTTGGCCATCGGCGGCGGCGGCAACCGGCCGTCGCGGATCGCGCGCATCGCCTCGATGCCCGACATCGGCATCGCCGCCTTCGCGACCGGCCCGGGCGCCTGCCACTCCACCACGCGGGTGCGCAGCAGATCGGGCGAATGAAGGTCGGTGGTCTCGGCGGCGGTCATGACGGCTCCACTTATATGACAAGTATAATTCTATCGATCCGAACCGCGCGGCGCAACCGCGGTTCGGTCCCTTGACAGGGACACGCTTTGTCCGGGACATGGCGCGATCAATTCCTGCGCCGGGACCGTTCCATGGACATGCTCAATCCCCACTGCGGCATCGACCGCGACTCGAGAGGCGTCGTCCGCCTCACGATCTGCAACGCCGGCAAGCTGAACATCGTCAGCTCGGCCGTGACCAACGGCGTGCGCGAAGGTTTTGAGCACCTCGCCGCCGACCGCGGCATCCGCGCGGTGATTCTCGTAGGCGAAAGCGAGCGCAGCATGATCGGCGGCGCCGACATCAAGGAGATGGCGAAGCTCGACCAAAAATCCGCGGAAGCGTTCATCAGCCGCCTGCGCGACCTCTGCGAGGCCGTGCGCAAATTCCCGGCGCCGGTGATTGCCCGCCTGCCCGGCTGGTGCCTGGGCGGCGGCCTCGAGGTCGCGGCGGCCTGCGACGTCAGGGTCGCGGCACATGACGCGATGTTCGGCATGCCCGAGGTGCGGGTCGGCATCCCCTCGGTGATCCATGCCGCGCTGTTGCCGCGCCTGATCGGCTGGGGCCGCGCGCGCTGGCTGATGATGACCGCGGAGAACATCGACGCGCCGACCGCGCTCGCCTGGGGCCTGGTCGACACCGTGGCAAAACCCGGTGGCCTCGACGACGCCATCGAGCACACCGTCAAGGCGCTGCTGGAATGCGGCCCCGAAGCGCTGCGCATCCAGAAGGATTTGCTGCGTCAGTGGGAAGAGCTGCCGCTGACCGAGTCGGTGAATCTGAGCGTCGGCGTATTCGGCAAATCCTTCCAGACCGGCGAGCCGCAGCGGCTGCTGCAGGGGTTTTTGGACAGGAAGCGATAGCGGCGCGGACGCGCAAGCTCGTAGCCCGCATGAGCGCAGCGACATGCGGGATCCAGCCGTCCCGGATATCGCTTCGGTCATCCGGGCTACGAGCGCGGCGACGCAAGCCAGTCACGGAAAAACTGCTCCTGCGCGGCAACGGAGGCCGGAATCACGCCGGGGCCGCTGGCGAATATCTCAACAAGATCGCTCATCTTCGCGTGTCGTCCCACCACGAGCTTGTAGGCCTTGAGACCAGCGCCCATATCCCTCGCCATCCCCGAAGGATATACGTTCAGGCTTGCGCCATAGCAGAATGGAATGAGGCCATCCTCGGCTAACAGACAGCGAACATCGCAAAGAGCTTGGAAGAAATCGGCTGCAGTGCGTTCAACGGTTTTATCTCGGTATTCGCACCGAAGCCGACAGTCGTCCCCCTCTTCGAACAGGGTGAAGAGAGCAGACTCGTCGTTATGACCGCCGATCAGCTGCGTTCTGTGCTGCTCGTCCACACCACATCCCCAATCTGTCGTTCAGCTCCAGGCCCAAGTTCGTAGCACAGATGTAGCGCAGCGAAATCCGAGGCGCACCATCCGCGGATCGAGCTCCCCGGATATCGCTTCGCTCATCCGGGCTATGGAAGCTCGCTTTCACCTTGCATTGGCCGGCGCGTGCGTCGGCCACAGGTCGGCGCGCCAGTGCAGCGCGATCGCCAGCATGGCGATGAAGCCGGCGGCGGCGAGCAGCGTGCCGGTTGCGGTGTAGCCGATCAGGTCGATCAGGCTGCCGGCCGCGAGCAGGCCGAGCGGCAGGCCGTAGATCACCATCATGCGCACGCCCATTACGCGGCCGCGCAGATGTGCGCTGGCATTGCGCATCAGCATCACCGCGGCGGAGATCATCGACATGCTCTGCGCGATGCCGGCCAGCACCAGGCAGGCCATCGCCACCGGCATAGTCCTGAGCTCGACGAACACCAAGAGCATTACGTACCAGGCCAAGGTCGCGCCGATCAGGAGCCGCGCGATGCGCACGCCGCCGGCCATGCTGAGCGTGATCGAGCCGATCAGCGAGCCGACCGCAAAACTCGCCGAGAGATAGCCGAGCCCGGTCTGGTCGGTATGGAAGATGTCGCGCGCGACATAGGGCAATAAGCCGTTGGTGAGCGGAAACGCGGTCAGATTGGCGAGGAACGCAACACACAGGGCGGCGCGCATGCCCGGGCCGCTCCAGGCATAGACGATGCCCTCCTTGAGGTCCCGCAGCAGTTTTGAACCCGGCAGATCGTCGGCCGCGAGATCGGCTGCGCCGTGTGATTTCGGACGGCCCATGCACAGCATCAGGATCGCCGCGATGAAATAGAAGCCGGCGATCCCGACATAGACATAGCCGATGCCGAGCGCCGCGAACAATCCGGCCCCGGTCAGCGCGCCGGCGATCCGCGCCGAATCCTGCGTGGTGCGCGCCAGACTGATGGCGCCGACCAGCTGTTCCGGCGGCATGATGTCGGCGAGCAGCGCGCCGCGCACGCCGAGATCCGACGGGCGGATCACGCCCATGATCGCGACGATGATCATGACGTTCAAGGGCGCCAGGTGCCCCGTCAGCGCCAGCGTCATGATGGTGCCGGCGAGTGCGGTATAGGCAAAGCGCATCACGGCAAGCAGATCGCGATGCCCCATGCGGTCGCCGATCATGCCGACGACAGGCGCGACCAGCGTGCCGACATATTGCAGCGAGGCGAGCACGGTCAGCAGCAAGACCGAGCCGGTCTCGACCATGATGTACCAGCCGAGCACCAGCGTCTCGACCTCGAACGCCCACGAGGTGAGCAGATCGGACGGCCATTGAAAGCGATAGCTGCGGATGCGAAATGGCGCGAGCGCGGAGGTCCGCGTGGCTCCGCTCAAGACGCGATGACGCGTTTCACGGCGTTCCTGCCCTTGTTCTTGGTTCTTGGTTGGCTCTTGAGTCTGGTCGTGATGAGTCTGGTCTTGATCGCGGTCGCTTGGGAAAACTTCCCTGTTCCGGAAGCGTAGCGCCAACGCCGCCCCTGTCAATCGCGGCCGCCGCATGCGGCCATGCCGGGCGCGGCCCTCTTCGCACCGCTGGCGTCAATGCCTCGCGTCAAACCCGGTCCGAATCAGCCGCAGCCGATCATGCGTTGGCGGAAGCGCCGGCAACGACGAAGCGAGTATTGCTGGTTTTTCCCGATCACAGGAACGAACCGATCTCCCCCAAGTTCTCCGTTCGAAGCAAACGCGGAGGAGCGAAATGGGCGCTGGCGATCAGGTCGCATGCATGTCGGTGGTGGCGTTGTTCTCGATCGCGCTGATCGTCACATCCAGCCTGTTCGTCGAGTCCCGGGCGGCAAGGAGCCCTGCAATGCCGGCCGTGCCGCAGGTCCGGGCCCCGCTCTAGCGCGGGTTCAGGTGCCAACGCTCTTTCAGGCCTGTGGTCTCCCGCGCGGCGCGACCGCCGCGCCTGATCTCGTTCCTGCTCCACCACTGCACACAAAAATTAGCTCCGGCGCAGCCGGGGAGCCGCGCCGGAGTCTTATTGGGAAGTTGATTGTGTCTTAACGCACGGCATCAACCGGGACAGAGACAAACAGTTCCAGCCGGCTGCATATTTTTCCCGAAAGGCAGGAATGGCCGTCTTCCGCAAAGCTCAGCCCAGCTCCAGCTCGACCGCGATCCGCACCAGGTCGGAGTGGTTCTTGGCGCCGAGCTTCTGCTTGAGCAGCGAGGTGGTGTTGGCGACGGTCTTGTAGGAGATGCCGAGCGCGGAGGCGACATCGACGATCTTGTCGCCGCGGCCCAGCAGCCGCAGGATCTCCAGTTCCCGCGCCGACATCTGTGAGGCGGGGTTGGCCTTGATCGCGGCGCCGGCGAAGGCGATCGCCTCCGCGAGATGCGGCGAGATGAACCGCTCGCCGGCCGCGACCTTGCGCACCGCCTTCACGAACAGGCGCGGATCGTCGCTCTTCGAGAGGTAGCCCTGCGCGCCCATCTCCACGGCCCGCACCACGAATGCGGGGTCGTCATTCATGCTGAACATGATGATGCGGGCGTCCGGATCGTCCTTGCGGATCCTGCGCAGCAGCTCGAACCCGGAGACATCGGGAAGCTTGATGTCGATGACGGTGACGTCGGGCCGCTTCTGCATGAAGGCACGATGGCCGGCCTTGGCATCGGCGGCCTCGTCGATCTTGACCGTCTTGTCGGAGGCAAACAGGGAGCGGCAGCCCGAGACCACGACCGGATGGTCGTCAACGATCAATACCCTGGTGGCTGATTTGGCCGTTTCGTGCATGACTACCCCTCCGCCTTGATAGAAACTTCGCGCGGGAATGGGAAGCGAAATCGCCAAAACGGAGCCCGACGTGCCGAAACTCTGGACCCGCCTCTCCCTTCGCGCCCGGCTGTTGCTGCCGATGGCGGCGATGATGATCGGCGCACTGATGCTCGCCGGCTTCGCCCTGCAGACCTTTTCACCCGAGCAATTCGAGCAGGAGAACGCCCAGGGTGCGCGCTCCGCCCAGCTTGTAGCCGATGCCCTGAATGCCGCACTCGCGGCTGCGCACAACCCGCAGCAGACCCTCAATGCGTTCGCGGGCGGGCTCGGCACGCTTTCTGCGATCGAGTTCGTGCCGTCGGGGTCGAGGCCGCACCGCACGGCCTCGGACACCGATCGCGGCAACGTTCCCGCCTGGTTCACGGCTCTGCTGCAGGTCCCCCAACTTGGCTCAACGCATCCGGTCAAAATCGGACCTGCGCATGTGGGCGATATCGTTTTCAGCCCCAACCTTTTCGCCGAAATCTCCGAGAAATGGGTGGGCTTCCTGGCCATCGTGGCGTCCGGTATGGCGCTGATGCTGCTCGCCGCACTCAGCGCCTATTTCACGACCGGCACCGCGCTGCGCCCGCTGGCCCAGCTCGGCGCCGGCCTGACCCGGATGCGAAACGGCGAATACGATGCCGCCATTCCATTGGCCGGCCCGCCCGAGATCCGCAACAGCTGCGCGGAAGCCAACCAGCTCGCCGCGACGCTGAGGCGGTTCAGCCAGGACAATCGCGAGCTGCTGCGCAAGCTCGTTGCGGTGCAGGACGACGAGCGCCGCGAGCTCGCCCGCGAACTGCATGACGAGATGGGCCCGCTGCTGTTCGCCATCCGCGCCAACGCCACGGCGCTGGCCGAGGCCGAGGGCCCTCCCGAGCCCGGCTCGCCGGCGCATGGCATCCTCAGCGCGGCCGAGGCCCTGCAGCAGGCCAACCGGCGCGTGCTGGAGGGACTGAGCCCGCTCTACGTCACGGAGCTGGGACTAATGGCCAGCGTGCAGGCGTTGCTGCGCAATGCCAAATCCCAGGCTCCCGGCCTCAGCCTGCAATCGCAGATCGATCAGCGTCTGAATGACCTCGACGGCCTGCTCTCGCAAACCGCCTACCGCGTCATCCAGGAAGGGGTGACCAATGTCCTCCGCCATGCGGAGGCGTGGACGATGAGCGTCGCGGCGGCGATCGAGGAGGCCCAGATCCGGATCGAGATTTCGGACGACGGCGTCGGCCTGCCGCGGAACCTGGTCTTCGGCCGCGGCCTGACCGGCATGCAGGAACGCGTGCGCGCGCTCGACGGCACGCTGGAGCTGGTCCGCGAGCAAGGTCTCACCATCGTGCGTTGCCGGCTGCCGCTCGACCATGCCGTCGTGCAATGAGGAAGGCATCACCGCGATGACGGGGCGCAGCGCATGTGCGCTATCCGCCCCTCGGCATCGAACCCGAACACGATCTGAACCCGCCTGCCCTCGAAGCTCAGATAGTCAAGCACGACCCCGTTCCCTTGCGGCGAAATCTCCTCGAGCCCGAACGCGCTCGACGCCACCGCGGACAGTTTCGGCCGCCAGTAATCCGCCAGCGCGGAACGGCCGCTGATCGAGCTCCCCTCGCAGGCGCATTCCAGCCGGGCATCATCGGCATAGTAGTCAAGCAGCGCCTCGAGATCGCGGCTCCTGCAGCAGTCGAGCCAGTCCACCACGACGGCCATCTCGTCAAAGTGCTTGGTCAAATGAACTCCACAACAATCGATTGCCTGCGCACTAGTGCCGGCCAGACCGCGCCGCCGCCCCGGCTCGTTCTGCAACGACGGCGCCGCTGGATGTTAACGCATCCGCGGATGCCGATACAGCGGATCGTACTCCGGCGCCGCCGCATGCCGCCATGCCGCGGTGGCATCAGCGGCGGGGTCTTCGATCTGCGGAAGCCGACGTCCTTCACGTCCGCGGCACGGCGCGCCGCAGCATGAAGTGGGTGGGAATGAAGGCGAGCAGCGGAAGGCCGATCATCAGGCCGGCGAGCCACACCAGCGGCGGCACGAAGCCTTGCGGCGCCCTGTCGCTGGTGCCGAAGACGTAGTTGATGTTGACCGGGGACATGCCCGGGTCCGGCCGTGGTGGCGGCATCACGAAGTAGCAGAGCAGCAGCAGCGCCCACGCCAGCACGCTCCAGGCGATCAGCGCGCGCTGGTCGTAACCGAGACGCCAGACCAGGAACAGCAGCAGGAACGGCAGCCAGCCGTGGAAGCCCGACAGGAAGCGCAGGAACAGCGAGAGGTTCGAGTCGAACATGTAATCGGTCATTCCGGTCAGCGAAAAGCCGGCGACATGCGCGAGGTAGTCGATCACCCAGACGGTCTGCGGCACCAGCAGCCCGACGGCGCACATCGAAATCAAGAGCGCGCTTTCGGTCCAGACCCCGATCAAAGTGAGGATCAGGCAGACGTCGCAGAAATACAGAAAATTCGTCGGCCCGTAGGAATATGTGTACACCGGCACCAGGACGGCCATGAAGGCGCTGAAGCCGATCTTGACAGAGAGCGGAATGCGCGCGGGCGACTGCTCGACAGCGATGACGGACATTGCGATATGACTTTCCATTGCACAATCGGCGATGCCTAGCATCCGGTCGGTAAATGGACCCTCCATGCCGCAACCTTGAATTGATCGGCGTTCGGGAATTCGGTTAACGCGGACCCAGCGTGACCGGTACAGTTTTAAGTGCCGTCGTGCGGGCTTTTGGGGTAGCATGTCCGCTTCAAAGCTGCGGAGGACCACATGACAGCCTTCGAAGTTTTCGCCATCTATCTGACGCCCTTTGTGATCCTTGGGGTCGCAATCCGGCTCCTGATGAAGCGTTACGCCGTCGATCTGCCCGATCTGCACAAGCAGGCAGGCGCCACACCGAAGCGGCGATTCCTGCTCGGCGCGTGGCGTTCGGACTGAGGCACGCAGGCCTTGTGGCATCGAATGCGGGACCGCGCTCCAGGGCAGCGACAAGTGCAGAAGAACTCGTGCAGATCGCCGCAGCGCAGGATGAAAAATGCCTTAGAAATCCCTTGGCGGCATAGCGCTTCATCCCTAAACCGTATTGTGGACGGACCCTGAGGAGGGAGTATGACTGTGCCCGACCCGGAAAGTCTTCCAATCGACCAGATTTACGTTCCCATCAAGAAGAGGAAAACGCTGAGGCCTGAGCTCGTTCAGGAAATCGCGGCGAGTATTCTGGAATCAGGACAACAGATTCCCATTCTCGTTCGGCCTGACGAAGGCCGGCTCGTTTTGCTCGAGGGATTGCATCGGCTCGAGGCCTGCAAGGCGCTTGGCGAGACGACGATTATCGGAGTCCTGGGTTCAGCAGAGACCGCTCACCACAAGGCGCTGTTGTCGGACACAGCTGAAACTGAGGCCGAGCGGGACAAGATGGCGCGATTGAAGAAGCTGCGCCTCGAAAAGGAAGCTGCGGAGAGATCGACCGCTTCCGCGGAGGCAGTCACGGAATCTCAATCAACCGGGCTTCGGGCAACGCGTTCCGGCGGGAGCATCAGACGAGGGGCGTCGGCCGATCCAGGATCAAAAACCAAGACCCTGTCGGAATGGCTCACACAACAGAAGCGCGATGGTGGTCGCTATTGATTGCCGGCTCACACCCCTTCTGCCTTCCGCGTATGCTCAGAGGTGCACACAAGACAGCGTCTTCGAACGCTGTGTGCGTTCCGCTGCACCGCAAAATGGAACTTTAGGGCGAATCGGGAGTAGACTTCTTACCTCCGGCAAGCGACGCCCCTGAGAGCCCAAGTCGGGAGCACTGCCCCGGTAAGGAGGAAGAAATGCCTTACACCCATGAGTCGAGGAGACCCACCCAGGCTCAGCGCGAGGCCCAAAAGGCGTTCCGGGCAGCTGGGACCAAGAGCGCGACATCGGAACACCAACGCGTCCAGAACGCGTTTCATGCGAACCGTGAGCGATTGAAGGCGGAGCGTTTGGAGCGCGAGGCAGCCGCGAGCAGCGAAGCCGCGCCCAAGAAAAAGCGGTGAAAGCGTCCGGCAGCGCCGCCGATCGGCAGGTCCGCAGTGGGCCAACGGGCGAAGACCCCCCTCATCCTGGCGCCTGCTCGCCTGGGACCTGCATCCGCGGGCTACAACGCTTCGGCCATCACGGCACCCGGCCGCGCCCTAGCCTGCAGGCGGAACACCGCATCGGCCAGCGGCATGTCGGCCTGCGCGCCGTCGCGCTCGCGCAGGGTCACCCGGCCCTCCCTCATCTCGCGCCTGCCGACGATCGCCATGACAGGCACCGCCATGTCATGCGCCGCCACGATGCGTCGCGACAGCGTGTCGGCGCCGTCGTAGTCAACAGCCCGGATCCCGGCATCCTCGAACGCTGCCTTGACGTCCGCGCCATACGCCGCCTGCTCTTGCGAGATCGGCGCCACCGCAACCTGGTCCGGCGACAGCCAGAACGGCAGCGCACCGCCGTGATGCTCGAGCAGGATCGCGATCATGCGGCCGAGCGATCCGAAGATGGCGTGATGGATCATCAGCGGCGTCGCACGGCTGCCGTCGGGAGCGATATAGGACGCCTCGAGCCGCTCCGGCAGCACACTGTCGAGTTGCACCGTGCCGCACTGCCAGGATCGTCCGAGACGGTCGCGCAACGCGAATTCCAGCTTCGGTCCGTAGAACGCGCCTTCGCCCGGATTGATCTGCGGCGCGAGGCCGCAGCGCCGCGCGGCGTCGCCGAGCTTCGCCTCCGACCAGTCCCAGCTCGCATCGTCGCCGGCGCGCAGCGCGGGCCGCGTCGCCAGCGCCACCTCGTAGTCGGGAAAGCCGAGCTCGCGATAGACCTCATCAAGCAGAGCGATGAAGCACGCGACTTCGCTCTCGACGTCCTGCTCGCGGCAGAACACATGCGCGTCGTCCTGCTCGAACGCGCGCGTCCGCATGATGCCGTGCAGCGAGCCGGACGGCTCGTTGCGATGGCAGGCGCCGAACTCGGCATAACGGATCGGAAGCTCGCGCCACGAGCGCAGCCCCTTGTTGAAGATTTGCACATGGCACGGACACGACATCGGCTTCAGCGCCATCGCCGCTTCGCCGTCATCGACGCGGAACATGTGCGCGCCGAACTTGTCCCAGTGGCCGCTGCGGTCCCAGAGCAGCTTTGGCAGCAGCTGCGGCGTCCGCACCTCGGCATAGAAGGCGCGGCGCATCTTGCGCCTGACATAGTCCTCCAGCACCCGGTAGAGCGCGGTGCCGCGCGGATGCCAGAACACCATGCCCGGCGCATCATCCTGAAGGTGCCAGAGCTTGAGCTGTACGCCGAGATGTCTGTGGTCGAGATCGTCCATGGCTATTGTTCCTTGTGATGGGAAACAGCGCGGACGGTGACCACCCAAACAGAAAAGGCCCCGTCCGTCGCCGGCGGGGCCTTTTCTGGGTGAAGGACGCTTGTCTCTAGCGCGCGCAACCAGCAGGCGATCCGCCGTCAGCGGTCGCGGTGGTGGTCAAAGCGGCTGAGAAAAGCTTGTTCATGAGTTGTATATGGCGGCAAAACGCCCGGGCGTCAACGCCGGCGCGGGCCGCTCGGCGTCGCGCCGAGTAACGGCCCTTAATCGGAAGCGTCTCAGTCGTCCCGCTGCACCAACTCGATCGTGATGCCCTCGGGACCCTCGAACAGCCGCAGCTTTCGGCTGATGTAATCCATCTCGTCGCTCAGCATGGTGACGCCGTTGGCCACGAGGTGTGCGGTGGCCGCCTCGATGTCGTCGACGCGGAACGCGAGGTGGTTGAAGCCCCGTCGTCGCAGATTCGTCGGGTGCGCACCGGGATCGGTCGCAGGCGGCGGGTCGAACGCGAGCAGCTGGATCTCGAAATGAGGATCCGCTCCCTCGAGTGCGAGGGTGATGTGCTGCGCCTTCATGCCCGGCATACCCATGTACTGAGCGGGCACGCCACCGTCGATCGTCGCGACATGCGCCTTTCTGAAGCCAAGCAGCGCGAAGAACGCGATCGCCGGGCCGGCGTCGGCCACTGCGATGGTGACATGGTCAGGATTGAGTATCATCTCGTTACTCCCGTCATCAACGCCATGCACTGGACGCGCGGGCACACCTCCGCTGGGTGACCTCCGGCAACTGGCCCTCCAGTTCTTGCAAGCCTACCAGCTCGCTCGGTCGCACGGTAGGCGGGCGCGGAAATCTGCTTTGGGGTCATTCGCGACCTCAGCCTGGGACACGCGCAGGTCCGCCAAGGGCCAAATCCCGGCTCAAGCGGTGCACCAAAAAGAGACGCTATTCGATCATGCGGCCGGTGCTTCCAAGACGGTTTGCTTGATCAATGTTCCTGCCAAGACCAGATCGGGCGTCGCGAAGTCCTCAGTGAACCGTCATCAACCGAGCGGGGACTAACCTTTCAGCGCGGCTGGTCTGACCGCAAGTGAGAAACGGCCGCGAAGCCGCCGCAGCCGAATGCCCTATTTGGAACCTTTCCATGTCCGACACCCATACCCGCGACTCCTCGTGGACAACCGATTTAATCTGGCACTATTTCCACACCGTCACGACGGCGGCCAAAACGCCCGCCTATCGCAAGTTCTACAGCAACCAAGACCCCGGCGACGAATTGGACAGCCGCCATCGCGTCTATGAAATGCTGGTGGATGAACCGCTGAACACCCTTCCCACCCTGGCGGCGACCGCGGACGAGTCGATGGAGAACTACAAGAAGAGCAAGCTGCCATGGAACCAGAACAATGGCGGCTTCCTCAAGGCGGTGAACAATCAATATTGGTGCGGTTCGATCATCAAGATCGTGTTCGTCCGCTACATGGGCTGGAAAATGGCCGAACCGACGGCGCGCGACCAGGTGAGCGCGGCCCGCGATCCCAGCAAAGCGGTGGATTGGACGATCAAGAATCTTGAAAACAAGGTGCCGGTGCGGGCCTCCCTTGGCGGCGCCCATTATGTCGGCATCGTCGGCCACCGCACTTCGGGAGCCGACGGCAAGATCACCGAGTTTCTGTGCCTCGACCCATGGGCCTACGGCATCGACGGCCGCAATCGGAACATGAAATATGCCGGTTCGCCGACCGCCTTTCTCGGGATCAGCAAACGCGACGGCGCGATATGGACCTATAGCAACAAGGCCGTCGCCTTCGTCGAGCGGCCATCCTAGAGCGCCAGCGGCGCCGGAACGTCAGCCTGGAGGCGGAAGCGGACGTTCCGACGATGTCCGAGCAGAGCGCTCTATGCGCTCCGCCTGACCTCAGCGAGCATCAGGCTTTCAAGCTCCCTGACGGCTTCTGCTTCGGTAATGCCGCTGACAAGCGCGACTTCTCCGGACAGGCGATCGACTGCCGCCGCGTAAAGCTGTCGTTCGCTGTAGCTCTGTTCGGAATTGACCGAGGGCCGATAGAGATCGCGCATGACTTCCGCGATGGCGACAATATTGCCCGAATTGATCTTGCTTTCGTATTCCTGCGCAAGTCGGGACCAATTCCCCCGCGCTTTGTGCGGCGCTTGACCCAGGATTCGTCGCATGTGCTGGATGGCAGCGGGATCGGACGGTCTACGCATTCCGGCGCTTGCCGCTTTCCTCGTCGGAACGCGCAGCGTCATCTTGCTCTTCGCGAAATAGACGACAAAGAACTCGAGGCAAGCCCCTGCCACTGTCTGCTCCTCAATCGCTACAATTTGGCCGACGCCGTGCGCAGGGTACACGATCAAGTCCGTCGCCTTGAAACCAAAGCGCATCTCAGCGTTCTGGTTTTCAGTCGTTTCGCCGACGGGGTTCGCTGATGCCGAATGGGGGTGGTTCGAATAATTGGATTTGGATCGATTATCAAAATTCATTTCGCGACAAGCTCCATGGCTTCTTGAATCGGTTCATGCCAATTCCAGCTCTGATCAATCACGCATCTGAAACAAACTGCCGGGCCGGAAATCATTCACGCTGCCCGATTTGATCCCTAACCAATAAGCCGCGAGCGCGTGCGCCGCCACGAAAATGACGCCTCCAATTTCCATTCCCTTAGATGGCTGTGGTTTCTTGGCAACGTGTTCCCGCTCGGCGAAAATCAACGGTTCCGTGCCGAAATCTCGATCACTGAGTTGCCCGACGGCGCAAGCCCCCGCAGCAAAAATATTTCGGTTTATCGGAACGATAATTTGATGTATGGTTCGCCCGTCTCACCCGATCGAGGGGCGCTTCGCGATCGTCACGAACGCGGTGTGGGATGCGGTGGACGCGGAGATCACGACGGACGAAGCGTGATTGATGCGGACGGTGAAGTCGTGTGGTCCTGACGCCCTAGTGGCCGGTGTCCTCAAGCAAAGCGCGAAAGCGTCTTGCGAAGGCGGTGACAAACAAGCCCAGTCTCGCCGGGGAGAGCACGAAGTAAGCCGTAACCCATCGCGCAGGGAAAGCCGGAGTGTTTCCGGTTACACCTGTGGTCCTACCCCCGTGCTTTCTACCTTTGCACGGGGCCCATGGGTGCGATCGGCACCCGGCTTTCCCTGCGCCCTCTGCCAAGTGAGAGGGCAAAACGAAGAGCAAAGCTCGGACAAATCATGTCGCGAGAACGCGAAGCTGTGTCCCCACCCACACTGTCATCGCCCGGCTCGACCGGGCGATCCAGTACGCCGCGGCCCCTGGGCTCAAGCAAAGCTGTCTCTGGAATACTGGATCACCCGCATGCGCGGGTGATGACATCCCGGGTTGGGGTTCGCAGGGACGACAGCGGACATCGATGCAACAGCAGCCCGCGCTCCCTCCCCAACTCATGCGAACACGACATTTTGTCATGGCAGGCGGACACGCAGTTGCATTTCTTGCATTGCATCATATGATGAAGATAATTCAATCAAATCCCCGGCATTGAAGGAAATCCTGCCATGGCATCCAGCGCCGATCCCGTCGTCATCCTCTCGGCCGTCCGCACCGCGCTTGGCCGCTTCATGGGCGAACTGACGCCGCTCGCGGCGCACAAGCTCGGCTCGCACGTGATCGGCGCGGCGCTCGAACGCGCAAAACTCGCGCCCGAGCGGATCGACGAGGTGTTCATGGGCAACGTGCTGCCCGCGGGCCAGGGCCAGGCCCCTGCCCGCCAGGCCGCGCGCGGCGCAAAACTACCCGATGCCACCGGCGCCACCACCGTCAACAAGGTCTGCGGCTCCGGCATGAAGGCGACCATGCTCGGCCACGACATCATCAAGGCCGGCTCGGCCGAGATCGTGCTGTCCGGCGGCATGGAGAGCATGAGCAACGCGCCGTATCTGCTGCAAAAGGCGCGCGGCGGCTATCGCGCCGGCCATGACCGCATCATCGACCACATGATGATGGACGGGCTCGAGGACGCCTACGAGACCGGCCGCTCGATGGGCGATTTCGGCGAGGCGACCGCGGAGGCCTATCAGTTCACCCGCGCCGACCAGGACACTTACGCGATCGAGACGCTGAGCCGTGCCCGCAAGGCGGTCGAGGGCGGCGCCTTCAAGGCCGAGATCGCGCCGATCACGCTGCAGGAAAAATCCGGCCCGCGCATCATCGCCAATGACGAGCATCCGCTGAAGGTCGATCCCGCAAAGATCCCCGGCCTCAAGCCCGCATTCCGTGCCAACGGCACCATCACGCCGGCGGCCTCCTCCGCCAACGCCAACGGCGCCGCGGCGCTGATCCTGCGAAGCGCTCGCTTGCCGACCGCGACGGGCTGCCGGTGCTGGCCGAGATCAAGGGCCACGCCACCCACAGCCAGGAGCCGCAGTGGTTCACCACCGCGCCGATCCCGGCGATCAGAAAGCTGCTCGACAAGGTCGGCTGGAGCGTCGGCGATGTCGATCTGTTCGAGATCAACGAAGCTTTCGCCGTGGTCGCGATGGCGGCGCAGCGCGATCTCGGAATTCCCAGGGACAGGCTGAACATCAATGGTGGCGCCTGCGCCCTCGGCCACCCGATCGGCGCCACCGGCGCGCGGCTAATCGTGACGCTGCTGCACGCGCTGGAAGCGCAGAATCTGAAACGCGGCGTCGCTGCGCTGTGCATCGGCGGCGGCGAAGCCACCGCGATCGCGGTCGAGCGCGTCGCGCACTGACCTGAGGCACGAGTCCGAAAACGAGGGAACTATGTCATTTTAGACATAGCTCCCTCGTGCCATATTGCGCATCACGAACAGAACCCTCATCGCATTTCAATTGGGGCCCAATGATCTCGAACTGGCTTGCTTCCACCCTCGCCCGCCGCAACATCCACTACGGTTGGGTGATGGTCGCCGTGACCTTTCTCGCCGCACTGATCTCGGCCGGCACCGTCGGCGCGCCCGGCGTCTTCATCGTGCCGCTGCAGAAGGAGTTCGGCTGGTCCACCGCCGAGATCTCCTCGGCGCTGTCGATCCGCTTCATCCTGTTCGGACTGATGGCGCCGTTCGCCGCCGCGCTGCTGAACCGCTACGGCCTGCGCAACGTGACGCTGGCGGCACAGCTGATCGTGGTCTCGGGATTGCTCGCCTCCCTCGCCATGACGCAGGTCTGGCAGCTGGTGCTCTTGTGGGGCGTCGTGATCGGGATCGGCACCGGCATGACCGCGCTGGTGCTCGGCGCGACGATCGCGGCGCGCTGGTTCGTCGGACGCCGCGGCCTGGTGGTCGGCATCCTCACCGCGAGCGTCGCGACCGGGCAGCTCGCCTTCCTGCCGCTGCTCGCGACGCTGACCGAGCGTTATGGCTGGCGCGTCGCGCTCGGGCTGGTCTGCGTCATGCTCGGCGTCGCCGCCTTTGCCGTGCTGATGGTGATGCGCGACCGGCCAAGCGACGTCGGCCTGCGCCCGTTCGGCGATGACGGCACCGCGCCCCTCCCCGCGCCGCCGCCGGCCAATACGCCGATCATGGCGGTCGCGCTCGGCACGCTGCGCGATTCCTCGAAATCGTCGGTGTTCTGGATCCTGTTCGCGACCTTCTTCGTCTGCGGCGCATCGACCAACGGCCTGGTCCAGGTCCACCTGATCCCGATGTGTCTCGATTACGGCATCCCGCAGGTGCAGGCCGCCAGCCTGCTCGCCGCAATGGGCATCTTCGACTTCTTCGGCACCATCGTCTCGGGCTGGCTGTCGGACCGCTACGACAACCGCTATCTGCTGTTCTGGTATTACGGTCTGCGCGGCCTCTCGCTGCTGTTCCTGCCGTTCTCCGACTTCACGTTCTACGGATTGTCGCTGTTTGCGATGTTCTACGGACTCGACTGGATCGCGACCGTGCCGCCGACGGTGCGCCTCACGGCGCAGCGCTTCGGCGCCGAGCGTGCCAATCTGGTGTTCGGCTGGATCTTCGCCGGCCACCAGCTCGGCGCCGGCACCGCCGCATTCGGCGCCGGCCTGTCGCGCACCCTCTATCAGAGCTATCTGCCGGCGTTCTTCATTGCCGGCGCGCTCTGCGTGTTCGCCGCGCTGATCGCGCTGGCGATCGCACGGCCGCAACCGAAGCCAGCGGCCGAGCCGAAACCGGCGGCGGCTTGAGGCCCTCGCCTGCGCGACTTGCGCTGGTCAGTACGAGAGGATGGTGCGCATCCCGAACACGATGCTGTCCTTGATCCGATGCGTCTGCGTCGGATCATTGGGGTCGACGGCGCCGCCGCCGGGATGGGCGATGTATTGAAACATCGGCTGCATCGTGAAATTGGCATTCACGACGTGCTGGTAGGTGATCTCGAGGATCGCCTCATAGTCGCGGATCGGATACGCCGTGCCGGTGAAGATCTGGGTATCGCGATCGAGCGCGCGGGCGGCGTCGGAAATCCTGCCGTAAATCCCGGCAATGCCGAACCGGTCGTCCGGATATTTGTCGCTGAAGCCGGTGAACAGGAAGCCGCCGTCGACATAGGTGCTGATGAGGTTGCGGTCCGACGGGCTGACCGAAACTCGCATGAAGAACGCGACGCCCTTGTCCGCGTCCGGCTCAACGCGCGCGAGCAACTGCTCATAGACCATGAAGATGCCGTTGTCCCGTCGCAGCCACCGGGTGTCGCCGGAGCTGTTGGGATCGGCGAGCGACAGCCCGTCGGCCCCGAAGCGCTGATCGGCGAACGACATCATGTGATACCAGCCGCCGCCGGTGATCGTGGCCGGCAGCTTGCTCTCGCCGATCTCGAACTTGTATTTGAGCTGGCCGATCCACCAGGGCGGATCGTTGACGCGGAACAGGATCCCGTGCGGATTGAGGAGTTGCGGATCCTCGGTTCCCTGCGGTGGAGCGGCCGAACCGTCAAACAGCCCCAGATAGGCCGTGAGGCGGTCGGTCAGGCTTGCCTTGATGCGGATCCCGGGCACGGCAAGCGCCGGCGATGGCCCGCCGGTCGGAAGATTGACGCCGGTGATGCCGGGCCAGCCCAACGCCGAATTGATGAAGATGTCGTCGTACTGGCTGTCGATGAACTCGACGTCGGAGCCCTGCTGGCCGACGCGCACCGCGAGCCTGCCGTCCAGGAGCTTCTGCTCGATCCAGAACTCGTAGAGCCGCGTCGCCGGCAGCGACTCGACGCCGGACACCAGAAACAAGTTGCCGACATAGCCCCGCGACAGCCCGTCGCCATGGATCTGGAACATGTTGGCGTGGAAGGTCGCGCCGGTCCAGCCCATCACCTTCTCGAGGTCGATCGTGGTGCCGAGATCGAGACGGCCGGTATAGGCCGCACCGTTGCTCACACCTCCCGAGGTGTTGGTAAACGCCTCGCCGATATAGGTCATGCTGAACTGGTAGCCGGCCTCCTCCGGCGCGGCGCGCGTATCCGCGATCCGATCGGCGACCGGCTTGTCGTCCGCATGCGCCGGGGCGCAGAGCGCGAGGGCCGCGGCCACCAGTGTTGCGCGGGAAAGAGCTCTGCTCATGGGAGATGCCGCGGTGCGATCGCGCTATTTGACGATGCGCAGCCGTCGCATCAGCAGATAAGCCAAGAGCGCCGATCCGACCAACAAGCCAGCAGCCCACAGAAATCCGCTGTCGACATCGGTCAGCGGCAATCCCTTGGTGTTCATGCCGAAGATGCCGGTGACGAGCGTCGGCGGCAGCAGCATCATGGTGACGACGGACAGCGCATGCAGATGCTTGTTGCTCTCCTCCTCGAGCTTGAAGCGCAGCTCTTCCTCGAGAAGGCGGCTGCGCTCGCGCAGTTCGACGATGTCGTGGTCGAGGCCGTCGAGCCGCTGTGCCAGCTTGCCGGCCTGCAACCGCAGCGCCGGGCTGAGATTGTCCATGTTCTTCAGCTCGAGCCGGTGAAACAGCACACGCAAACCGGCGAGCTGGCGATGCAGCCGCACGCAGGTCCGGCGCATCCGCCCGAGCGTGCCGCGCATCTCGGAATTGGTTTCGCCGGCGACCACCCGGTCCTCGATCGCATCGATCTCGGTGCCGATCTTGTCGGCCATGCGGTCCATGGTGTCGGCGACCTCATGGATGATCTTTTCCAGCAGCGCCGCGACGCTCTCGACGCGATAGCCACTTTCGAGCACGCGGCGCGTCGCGTCGACCGCGCAGAGCGCCTGGTGGCGTCCGCTGATCAGGAGACGCTCGGTCATCGCAAACCGAAGGAAGTCGGTCTCCTCGGTCGGAGCATCGATGCTGCGCACCAGATCGGAGAACACGCCATAGACGCAATTGTCGATGGTGTGGATCTGCTGGAATTCGTCGTTCGACAGCAGCAGGTCGCGCGCGAGCTGCGGGATGTGCATGTTGGCGAGCCACGCGCGGGTACGGACATCGCTCAGGTTGAAGTGCAGCCACAACCTTCCGTCATGGCTCGGCTCGATCGGTTTGTCGATTGGAAGCGCCTCGGCACGGCCGTCGTGGTGCAGGCGAAACGCCCATACCAGGCCGGGGACGGCCTCATGCGTCAGCAGCGAGCCGACAGGAGCAGGAGGTGGATCAGCCAGCATGGCCGCTCTCCAAGAGAATCTTCAAGGCAACCGCGCGAAATGACATGCTCAAAAACCCGCCGCCGCGCAAAACCGGGCGGGCGCGTCCTTCGTCATATTGGAGGACGCGCCCGTTACAGTTTTATGTCAGCGACAGCCCTACTCGGCCGCAAGGCCGGTCGGCGTCGCCGCCTCGGCGGCTTCCTTGTTGTAGTCGTGCACCACGCGGCCGAACGGCAGCGTCAGGTCGGCGAGGAAATGGTGCGCGCCGACGACGCGCTTGACCGGGAAATCCGCGACCGGCGCGTTGACATGCGGCACCAGATGCAGCCGGCCCGGCCCGATCCACGATCCCTTGACGACGATGTCGGTCAGGTTGATCGCAACCAGTTGGCAGATTTCGAGATGGCCGTCGACGCCGGGGATCATCTTCAGATTGATCTGCGTCTTCGACAGCGTGGCGCGGGTGATGTCGCCATTGCCCGCCATGCTCTCGTGCTTGTAGCCCATCGTGCCCATCGCAACGAGCTGGCCGGCATATTCCAGCGTGCCGGTCAGCGTGTCCTTGACGATCTCGAGCTTCGGGTGGGCGTACTTCTTCGGAAAGCCCCAGATCTCACGGCCGGCCGCGATCGGCGGATCATCGTCGAGATACATCTGGCAGACGAAGTTGACCTCTTCGCCATGCAGGCGCGCGGGGATCACAAGGCCGGACTCGGTGTAGCTGCCGAAGCCGGAGCTGTCGGGCATCTTGATCCATTCGTAATGCACGATCGCCTGCTCGATCGGCTCCAGCGGCTCAGGCAGGCCGGCACGGATCAGCTCCGGATCGGTCTCATAGGTGATGACAAGGAATTCGCGATCGATGAAGCGGTAGGGACCGGCGGGATAGCTCGGACCGGCGGCCGGCATGGACGGAAGCTTGAGCAGATCTTCCCTGCGCATCGCAATAACCCCCTGTTTGAAAAGCTTGCGCGGAAGCTAACGGCCGAGATTGACAGCGAGATGAGGGATTTCCGTCAGCCGCATGACCCGCGTTTCGCTGATGAGGCCAATGCTAACCATGCAGGCAGGCACGGCGGATGCGCCATGGGCCGACGCGGCGTTTGTCATCACGGCGTCATCGGCGCCCTGAATTCTCGCCGCGAATTTTTTGGAGTGTCTGAGATGGACGCGCGAACCCCTCATTTTGACGATATCGAGCACGCGACGCCCGGCTGGCGCCCCGAAGGCTGCGATCGCGTGGCGCTGGTGCTGCAGGGCGGCGGCGCGCTCGGCGCCTATCAGGCCGGCGTCTACCAGGCGCTGCATGAATCCAACATCGAGCCCGACTGGGTCTGCGGCGTCTCGATCGGCGCGATCAACTCGGCGATCATCGCCGGCAATCCGGCGGAGAAGCGACTGGAGCGGCTGCACACATTCTGGGATCGCATCACCAGCCGCAAGATCTGGCATTACACGCCTGATGGCGACATCTTCCGCAAGGCGCGCAATTTCACCAGCTCATGGCTGACGACGACGCTCGGGCAACCCGGCTTCTTCACCCCGCATCAGACCAATCCGTGGTTCAGCCCGGCCGGCGCGCACACCGCCACCAGCTATTACGACACCACGCCGTTGCGTGAATCACTGCTCGAGCTGGTCGATTTCGACCGCATCAATTCCAAGACAATGCGGTTTGCGGTCGGCGCGGTGAATGTGCTGTCCGGCAACTTCATCTATTTCGACAATGCCCATGACGAGATCATCCCTGAGCACATCATGGCGAGCGGCGCGCTGCCGCCGGCGCTGCCGATGGTGAAGGTCGGCACCGATCATTTCTGGGACGGCGGCATCGTCTCCAACACGCCGCTGCAGCACCTGCTGGACCAGGAAGACAACGCCAACTCGCTGGTGTTCCAGGTCGACCTGTTCTCGGCGCGCGGCGCGCTGCCGCGCGACATCCAGGACGTGATGGCCCGCCACAAGGACATCATGTATTCGTCGCGCACCCGCTACAACACCGACGTCTACCGCAAGACCTACAATCTGCGCACCGCCCTGCACAACGCGTTGGGGAAAATCCCCGACGATCAGCTCTCGGATGAAGAGCGCCAGCTCAAGAAGGCGAACAGCCGGCTGCCCGGAATCACGTTGCTGCAGCTGATCTATCAGCAGAAGGCCTATGAGGGCGACGCCAAGGACCACGAATTCTCCGGCACCTCGATGCGCGAGCACTGGGTGAGCGGACACGAGGACACCAAGCGTTCGCTGAAGCATCGCGAATGGATCAAGATGCCGGAGAACGGCATGGGCATCGTGATCCACGACGTGCATCGGGAGAGCGAGTAGCACGCGTCGTCATTCCGGGATGGTCCGAAGGACCAGACCCGGAATCTCGGGATTCCGGGTTCGATGCTTCGCATCGCCCCGGAATGACGGCGTGAAAAAGCTTACGGCCGCGTCGACATGTTGCCCGGCGGGCCCGGGGTGCGGATCGGTTCGGCCAGACGCGCGAATTCGCAGAGCAGCGAGCGCGTCTTGCGCGGATCGATCACCTCCTCTACCCAGAACTTCTCGGCCGAGCGGAACGGCGAGCGCAGCTTGTTGAGGCGATCCTCGATCTCGCGCAGCTTGGCGGCGGGATCACTGGCCGCGTCGATCTCGGCGCGATAGGCCGCCTCGATGCCGCCCTCCAGCGGCAGCGAGCCCCAATAGGCCGACGGCCAAGCATAGCGCATCGAGAACCGGTTGGCCGGCTGATGCACCACGCCGGCGACACCGAAAGCGTTGCGGATGATGATGGTGCACCACGGCACCGTGCTCTGGTTGACTGCGGCCATCGCCCGCACGCCGTGGCGGATGGTCGCCGACTTCTCCGCCTCGAGCCCGATCATGAAGCCCGGGCAGTCCATCAGATAGACCACCGGTAGATGGAAGGTCTCGGCGAAGTCGACCCACCGCACCACCTTCTGGCAGGCGTCCGCGGTCCACGAGCCGCCATAGTGGAACGGATCGCTGCCGAGCAGCAGCACCGCCCTGCCCTCGATCCGCGCCAGTCCGGTGATCACAGGCCGGCCGAAATTGGCGGCGACCTCGAAGAACGAGCCCTTGTCGACGACGGCCTCGATGATCGGCCGCATCTTGTAGACCTGCCTGCGGTTGCGCGGCACGGCCTTCAGCAGCGCCTCCTCGGCGCGTTCCGGATCGTCGGTGCAGGGAATGGTCGGCGGCAGATCGTAGACCGACGACGGCAGATAGGACAGGAAGCGCCGCGCGTAGTCGAACGCCTCCTCCTCGGTCTCGACCGCCTGATCGATCGCGCCGGCGCGGGTCTGGATGTCGGCGCCGCCGAGCTCCTGCTTGGTGAGGTCCTGACCCAGGCGCTTCACCACCGGCGGACCGGCGACGAACATCGCGGAGCTCTTGGTCATGACCGAGTAATGCGTCGCCGCCAGCCGCGCCGCACCTAAGCCGGCGACCGAACCGAGGCCGAGGCCGACCACCGGCACGCGCGCCAGATTGGCGGTCGTGTACCAGTACCAGCGCGTGCCGCCGACGCCGCCGGGCAGATTGGCGGCGCCCTTGGTCTCGATCGTCTTCACCGAGCCGCCGCCGCCCGAACCTTCAATCACGCGAACGATCGGCAGGCGGAAATCATGCGCCATCTCCTCCGCCATCAGCGGCTTGGCGGAGATCGATGCATCGGCCGAGCCGCCGCGCACGGTGAAATCGTCGCCGACCACCACCACGGTGCGGCCGTCGACCCTGGCGCGGCCGAACACGCAGTTCGCCGGCGTCAGATGCTTGAGTTCGTTGCTCTCGTCATATTCGGCGATGCCGGAGATGGCACCGACCTCGTGGAAGCTGCTCTGGTCGACGAGCTTGTCGATGCGCTCACGAACGGTGAGCCGGCCCTGGTCGCGCTGTCGCTTGACCTTGTCAACGCCTCCCATCTCCCGCGCGAACGCTTCGCGCCGGGCGAGGTCGTCGAGTTCCGGCTTCCAGTTCATTCATTGCCTCCGTCTTGATCATTTTGTTGTTGTTATGGGCGGCGACCGATAGCGATTTGCGTTCGATCCGATTGCTGAAGATATCGCCGTCGGCGCCTTCGAGCAGGCTGCCGAGCGCGGCGGCGAGTTCGACCATTTGCGGTGCGACCTCGCGGTGCAGCCGCTCTTCGTCATACATCGCCGAGAGCAGGCCGATCGTGGTGACCACATAGGTCTGATATTGCGGCGACCACAGCGGCACCGCGACGCCGTTGATATGCGGGCTCCACAGGCCGCAGGCGACGACGTAGCCGTGCTCCTGCAAATGACGGCGGTTGGCCTCGATGCGCGGCGTCAGCATCTTGGCGCTCTCAGGCAACTCGCCTTCCATCTCTGATATCAGCGCGTCGCCGATCACAGGATCGAGCGCGGCCGTGTAGGCATGGCCGGCGGCGGTGGTCGCCATCGAGATGCGGCTGCCGGTGGCCTCATGCAGGCCGAGCGCGTTCGCCGCGCGGGCGAACTCCAGATAGACCATTTGAAAGCGGTCGGGGATCACGAAGCCCACCGTGCCCGGCAATTGATCGGCGACATCCTGCAGGCGCAGCCGGATCAGATTGCGCAGCTGCAGCCCCTTCATCATCGTGGTGCTCATCGCGACCGCACTCGGACCGATCCGATACTTCTGGTCGCGCGGCAGATAGACGAGCTGTCCCATCCGCGTCAGCGTGTGCGTCAACCGCGACACCGTCGAACGCGGCAGGCCGCAGCGGTTCGAGATTTCGAGATTGCCGAGCCGGGCTTCGTGCCCCTCGAAGCACCGCAACACATCGAAGGCGCGCGACACCACCTGGATGACATCGCCATCGCCTGTCTCGCTGGCGAGCATTCCCTGCCTGCTAAGTCGTTCCGAGCGCCGTCCCATTTGTTTTGGCTCCATTCCGTCCTGCGGAATAAAATTCCACTTGCAGATGAAGCTACCTCAGGCAATCTGCCGCCACAACAAAAAGCCGCTCGCCGGATGAAATTTCCGCAAGACGGTATCGGAGAGTGGAATGCCAGAGATCAAGGTCGTGACCGAAGTTGCCGGGCGCGTTTGCGCGCTTCCTGTCGAGGCCGGCACCAGCATCGGCGATGGCGACGAGATTGCGTTCGTCGAGGCGATGAAGATGGAAATACCGGTCACATCGACGGCAGCAGGCAGAATCAAGTCGATTCTGGTCAAGATCGACGACGTCATCGCCGAAGGCCAGGCGGTCGCGATCGTCGAGACCTGAGATCTCGCAACCTCCGGCCAGCCGCGACAATCTGTCCGGTGATGCAGCGGCCGAAATCGCCGCCTTGCGTCGGACGTAGCGTTGCCATCGCCGGATCGCGATGCAATCATCCCGCCCGGAAAAAGTTTCGCACAACGAAACAAAGGGAGGGATTATGATCCATCGGCTGATGGCGCTCGCGCCTGCCGCGCTTGCCGGCTTATCCATCATCGCTGCCCTGCCCGCCTCGGCCGAGGACATCAAGCTGCCGCCGACCATGGCGGTGACCGCCTATGACACCGGCACCGCCGGCTTCAACATCGCGGTCGGCGTCGGCAAGATGATGAAGGACAAATACGGCACCGACGTCCGCGTGCTGCCGGCCGGCAACGACGTCGCGCGTCTCGCACCCTTGCGCGCCAAGCGCGCGGTCTCCTCGGCGATGGGATCGGGCACCTACTTCGCGCAGGAAGGCGTGTTCGAGTTCGGCGCCAAGGAATGGGGTCCGCAGCCGCTGCAGCTCATGCTGTCGTCGGTCGACTGCAATTGCGGCGCGCTTGGCGTGGCGGCGGATGCCGGCGTCAAGGAGATGAAGGATCTGCGCGGCAAGCGCGTCGGCTTCGTGGTCGGCTCGCCGGCGCTGAACCAGAACTCGCTGGCGATGCTCGCCTTCGGCGGCCTCACCCAGAACGACGTCAAGATCGTCGAGTTTGCAAGCTATGGCGCGATGTGGAAGGGCCTCATCAACAACGACACCGACGCCGCCTTCGGCACCACGATCACCGGCCCCGCTAAGGAGGCCGAGACCTCGCCGCGCGGATTGATGTGGCCGCCGCTGCCCGCCAGCGACAAGGAAGGCTGGGCGCGGGTGAAGAAGGTCGGCTCGTTCTTCTTCCCGCAAACCGCAACCTGCGGCGCCGGCATCTCACCGGACAAGCCGATTCAGCTTGGCAACTACCCTTACCCGATCTTCGTTGCCTACGCCGCGCAACCCGCCGACCAGATCTATGCGATCACCAAGGCGATGATCATCAACTACGATGCCTACAAGGATTCGGCCCCCGGTGCCGGCGGCCTCAGCGCCGACCGCCAGACCAAGAACTGGGTCGTCCCGGTGCATCCCGGCGCGGTGAAGGCGCTCAAGGAAGCAGGCTACTGGAGCGACGAACAGGACGCGCATAACAATGCGCTGTACAAGCGCCAGGAAGTGCTCGGCGCGGCCTGGACGGATTACGGCAAGTCCAGCCCGCCCTCCGATGAGAAAGCCTTCCTCGACGGCTGGATGAAGGCGCGCGCCGCAGCGCTCGCGAAGGCCAACATGCCTAATGGCTTCGACTGAAAGCTGTTAGGCTGCCGCGAAAACAAGATCATCGAGAGGGAGCGCGATGTCCGACGGCGCGGCCGCGACGGCGAAGAAGGTCGAGTTCGACGATCCGCATCTCTCCGCGGCGGCCGACCTGCAGGAGTCCGAGGTCACGCGCATCCGCACCTTGCGCGGCGCCTGGCGCTGGGCCCTGCTGGTGGCCACGGCTGCGACCATCCTTCTGTGCGTCAACCAGCAATTCTCGCTGCGCTTCTTCATCGATTACACCCAGCTCAACACCGAATATTTCTACGTCCTGATCGCGCTGATGCTGCCGTTCACCTTCCTGATCTTCCCGGGAAGCGAGAAAGCGCCGCTTAACCGGATTCCTTGGTACGACCTGCTGCTGTTCGCGCTGACATTCGGCTCGGCGATCTGGCTGATGGCCAACATCCGCAAGGCGGCGCAGGCCGGATGGGAGTTCGATGGCGCGCCGACCAATGTCATCGTAGCCGGACTGATCATGTGGTTCGTGCTGATGGAGGCGTTGCGCCGCACCGGTGGCTGGAGCCTGCTGCTGAGCGTGTTGCCGTTCACGCTCTATCCGTTGTTTGCCGACGCCAGCTGGCTCGGCCCATTCCGCGGCACGCAGTCGACGCTGCAGCAAACCACGGCCTATCACATGCTCTCCGGCGAGAGCCTGCTCGGCATTCCGATCCAGGCCTTTGCCGACACGGTGATCGGCTTCCTGGTGTTTGGCACCGCGTTGATGATGACGGGCGCCGGAAAGTTCTTCATCAATATCGCGTTCGCGATGTGCGGCACCTTCCGCGGCGGCGCAGCCAAGGTCTGCGTGTTCGCCTCGGGACTGCTCGGCACCGTCGGCGGCAGCATCGTGTCCAACGTGCTTACCGCAGGCACCATGACGATCCCTGCGATGAAGAAGACCGGTTTCACGCCGTCCTATGCCGGTGCCATCGAGGCCTGCGCCTCGACCGGCGCGGTGCTGGCGCCTCCGGTGCTCGGCGCCACGGCGTTCGTGATGGCGCAGTTCATGAACACGAGCTACGCCGACGTCGCGCTCGCCGCGACCATTCCGTCGGTGCTCTACTATGTCGGCCTGTTCGCTCAGGTCGATGCGTACGCCGCCCGCCACAAACTGGAAGGCATTCCGCGCGCCGAGCTGCCGCGGTTCCGCGATGCCTTTATGGAGGGCTGGTATTATCTGTTCGTCATCGTCGTGCTGGTAGTGATGCTGCTCTACTTCAAGCGCGAGAGCCACGCGCCGTTCTATGCCTCCGCCCTGCTCGTGATCCTGCACCAATGGTCGGGCCCGGCGCCGTGGAAGGCCGGCAACACGGCGGTCCTCGCCTTGTCGGTCGCGGTGACGGCGCTGATGCTCTGGTTCGGCGTGCTCAACGCCGTGCTGTGGGGAATGTGCCTGCTTGTAGCGCTCAATGAGTTCTTCCCCGGCAAGAATTGGGGCGGCGGCCGCTGGCTGCAATTCCTCGAGCTGAACGGCAAGACCTTCGTCGAGTTGATCGCGATCCTCGCCGGCTGCGGCCTCCTGATCGGCGCGTTCTCGCTGACCGGCGTGATCTCGAGCCTCGCCAACGATCTGCTCAGCATCGCCGCCGGAGATGCCTTCCTGCTGCTGATCATGTGCGCGATCACCAGCCTGATCCTCGGGCTCGGGCTGACGACGACGTCCTGCTACATCTTCCTCGCCATTCTTGTCGCGCCTGCGCTGGAGAAGCTCGGGCTGAACAAGATGGCCGTGCACATGTTCATCTTCTACTGGGGCATGCTGTCCTCGATCACACCGCCGGTCGCGATCGCCTCCTTCGCGGCGGCCGGCATCGCCGGCGCGCCGGCGATGAAGACCGGATGGGAATCGATGTGGGTCGGCAGCATCATCTATTTCATCCCGTTCTTCTTCGTGCTGAACCCGGCCCTGCTGCTCCAGGGCAGCAACCCCTATCTTGAGGCGCTCGGGTTGACCGGCCTTGCCTGTTTCGGCATCGTCTTCATCTGCGGAGGCATTCAGGGCTACCAGGCCTATGTCGGCGACCTGCGCAGGGCCGGCATCGTGGAATGGCCATTGCGGGTGCTGCTGGTGATCGGCGGCTTCGTGGTGGCGACGCCCGGCGGCGGCATCGTGCCCCTGTCGCAGCTCCAGATCACCCTGCTGGGGCTTGCGATCCTCGCCCCGACCACCCTGATCGCGCTGCTGCTGGTGCGCCGCCAGCCGCTGGTTGCGAACCAGTTGCGCGCGCCCTGATTGCGTTGCACAACAGGAGGCGATGAAACAATCGCCTCCGCCTGTCACCGCCAGCACCGTCAACTGGTCCAGCTCGCAGCCGCCGCTGCTGCGGTTTCTGCACACGTGTTACGCAAACTTCCTTCCGGAGGCCGCCGGCGCGGTGGCCGACTACATCCCCGAGCTCGGCAAGGCCGACCCTGCCCATTTTGGCATCAGCCTCGCGACGCTCGACGGCCATGTCTACGAAGTCGGCGATACCAGGGTGCCCTTCACCATCCAGTCGATGTCAAAACCGTTTGTGTTCGCTCTGGCGCTGGACACGCTGGGCGCCGAGCGGGTGGAGAGCGTGATCGGCGTCGAGCCGTCGGGCGACCCCTTCAACTCGATCCGGCTCAATGCCGACAACCACCCGTTCAATGCGATGGTCAATGCCGGCGCGATCGCCTGCTCCGGCCTGCTCCACGCCGACAAGGGCGACGGCGCGTTCGACTTCATCCGCCAGGCGCTCGGCCGCTTCGCCGGCCGCGAGCTCGGCGTCGACGAGGCGGTGTACGCCTCCGAGAGCGCCACCGGCGACCGCAACCGGGCGATCGGCTATCTCTTGCGCACCAACAGCGTGATCACCGACAACGTGCCTGCGGTGCTCGACGTCTATTTCCGGCAATGCGCCATCCTGGTCACCGCGCGCGACACCGCCGTGATGGCGGCGACGCTTGCCAACCGCGGCATCAATCCACTGACCGAAGAGCAAGTGGTGACGCCCTACGCGATCGCGCGCACGCTCTCGGTGATGACGTCGTCGGGCATGTACGACTACGCCGGCGAATGGATCTACCGGGTCGGCATCCCCGCCAAGAGCGGCGTCGGCGGTGGCATTCTGGCGGCGCTGCCGGCCCGGCTCGGGCTCGGCAGCTACTCGCCGAAGCTAGACAAGCACGGCAACAGCGTGCGCGGCATCAAGGTGTGCGAGGCGCTGTCGTCGCATTACGACCTACACATGCTGAACCGCAGCGACGACGCCCGCCACAGCATCATCGCTGACTACAATATTGGTAAGAACCCGTCGCGGCGGGTGCGCCGACCGCAGGAGCAGGAGATCCTGGCGAAGCACTTCCAGGAGGTGCGCGTGATCGAGCTGGTCGGCACGCTGTCGCTCTCCAATGTCGACTATGTCGCGCGCCGCCTCGGTGGCGGGCCGCGGCCAGAGTTCGTGATCTTCGATCTGCGCCGCGTCACCGCGACGACCCGCGCCGGCGCCCGGCTGGTCGCCGAAGCCTTCCAGGAACTGGCCGAGCTCGGCGTCACCGTGATCCTCTCAGGCATCAAGCGGACTTCGCGCGAATGGACCACGATCAGCGAGTGGACCAACCGGCTCGGCAATATCAGGGATTTCTATCTGCTCGACACCGCGATCGAGTGGGCGGAGGACCAAATCGTCTACCGCTATGGCGGCTCGATCGACTTCCTCGAGACGACGGAGCTTGCCGAGCAGCCGCTGCTCGCCGGACTAAGTGAGCAGGAGATTGCCGATCTTATCCCGCTCTGCACGGTCAGGACCTACCAGCCGAATGAGCAGATCATCGCCGCGGGCAGCGAGGCGACCTCGCTGTTCTTCCTGCGCAGCGGCGTGGTCCACGTCACCCTGCCCGACGGCATCCGGCTGGCGACGCTGACCGCAGGCATGGCGTTCGGCGAGATGGGACTGCTGGAGCCGAAGCGGATCGCGGACGTGGTCGCCGACATGTCGGCGACCACGTACGAAGTGACGATCAAGGATTTCGAGCGCTTCCGCGAGCAGCATCCGCGGGCCGGCGAGCGGATCATGCGCAACCTCGCGCAGATTCTCGCCGAGCGGCTGATCCTGGCGAATGCGAAGGTGGATCTGCTGACGTCGGGGTAGATTCCAATCATGCAGCGCGAGGACTTGTACAACTCCGTCATGCCCGGGCTTGACCCGGGCATCCACGTCTTGCTGCTAACCGTGAAGAAAGACGTGGATGGCCGGGTCAAGCCCGGCCATAACGTCGGAGGGTGCATGCGCTCCGGCCTCTCCGCGCGACGCCTTAGCTCACCACTTCCGTCACCGGCTGCATGTCGACCTCGAACGTTTCGAGAAATTTCGACGTCATGATGTAGAAGCCGACCGAGAGCTGCAGCTCGATCAGCGCGGCCGGCGTCAGCATCGCCGCGATCGCCTTGAAGGTCGCGTCGGTCGGTTTCCTCAGCTTGACGATCTCGTCGGTGAAGGTGAGCGCCGCGCGCTGCACCTCGTTGAAGCAGGTCGCGGACTGCCAGTTGTCCAGCGCCGCGTTCTGCTCGTCGGTGACGCCGATATTCTTGCCGATGCGTTTGTGCGCAACGATCTCGTAGGGCGCCTCGCAGAGAATGCCGGTGCGCGTGATCGCAAGCTCGCGCACGATCGGATCGAGTTCGCCCTTGTGGCGGATCGCACCGCCGAGCCGGCAGTATTGTTCAAAGTAGCTCGGCGAATGCGCCATCATGCGGAAGATGTTGGCGTTGCGGTTCTTGTCGAGGATCTCGCGGGTGCGCGGGTTTGCCTTCGCAGGATCGGAGTAGTCGATGCGGGCCATTTCCTAACCTTGATCTTGCCGTTGTTTCTGTCGGGTTCCGAAACACTAGAGCCTTTTCCGTTCCGATGAAATCGGAACGGGGCTCTAGATCCTTGTTTTGACGCGTTTTCTTCACACGAACCGGCACCCACTTCGCTCGAAAACGCTCTGTACGGGCGGCCGTCGCAGGAGCAACACGCGCGAGTCAAATTGCCGCCGCATTCCGAGACAACCTTGTCACAGTCGATATTCGCTGAGTGGGGACTCATCAAAAGCGGATGCTCGACGCGGGGTGTTCCGAGTACAAAAATCTGGCCGTCTTGCGCTCTCTCGGCGCAACGATGAGTCACGCCCAAGTCTAGGGGAAACGCATGAAGGAAGCCACCAAGAGGGCGGCCTCGGAAGCGCTTGCGCAAATGCTGGCGGTGACGGCGATGCTCGTCATCGCCAGCTTTGTCTTTTATTGGCACTGAGGCATGATCCGGAAAAGTGTGTAGCGGTTTTCCGAAAGATCATGCCCAAACATAGTATCCGCGACTGGAGGGGCGCGAGCGAACCAATTCAGCCTGGTCTCGCGTTCTGATCGGATCGTTCAGCCCCTCATTTCGTCTTCGCGAAATATGGAACCAGCCGTCCCGCGAATTGCGTGAAGCGCGCGGAAACCTTGTCGCCGATGGCGAGGTCGTGGTCGCCATGGGCCATCATGCGAAAGCCCTCGTCGGCGTCGACAAGCAGGATGTTATAGGGCACATGCGCCCGCGTCGCCGGCGTCGCGGCGCGGCAGACCAGCGAGGTCGCATACACCGTCCCTGCCCCGCTCGCGCGATGCTCGACGAGATGAGACGAGCCGCACGCCGCGCAGAAGCTGCGGCGGAAGTATTGCCGCGCGCCACAGCCGCTGCAGCTCTGATAGACGATGGCTTCCGCGCCCTTGGTCCAGTCCGCGATCAGTCCGCTCATCGCACGCGCTCCAGGAACATGCTGACATGCGACGACAGCACGCCGCCGTCGCCGTGCAGCAGCGCGACCGAGGCGTCGCGCACCTGACGGTTTTCGGCGCGGCCGGTCATCTGCAGCTGGGTTTCGACCAGATGCGCCATCGCGCCGCCGACGCCGCAATGGCCGTAGCTGAGCAGCCCGCCATGGGTGTTGAGCGGCATCTCGCCATCCTGATTGAAATAGCCGGCGCGCACCCGCGCCGCCGCCTCGCCGCGCCCGGCGAGGCCGAGGTCCTCCAGCAGCATCGCGAGCGTGATCGTGAAGCTGTCGTAGACCGCCGCATAACGGACATCGGAGATCGCGATGCCCGACGCCTGCTTCGCCTTCGCGATCGAAATCTCCGCGCCAAGCTCGCTCAGCGCCGGCGCGGCGGTGACGTGCTGATGGGTGTGCGCCTGGGCGCAGCCGCGGACGCGGACCCGCCGTTCGCCGGTCGGCTCGCGGCTGATCACGCAGGCCGCACCGCCGTCGGACACCGGACAGCAGTCGAGCAGTTTCAGCGGCATCGCCACCGGCTTCGAGGCCATCACGTCGGCAACGCTGATCGGCTCGTGGAATTGCGCACCGGGATGCGTCAGCGCGTGCTTGCGCATCAGCACCGCGAACTCGGCGAGGTCTTCTTGCGTGAGGCCGTATTCATGCATGTAGCGGGTCGCGACTAGGCCGTAATAGGCCGGGATGGTCGGCCCAAGCGTCACCTCGTAGTCGGGATGCCCGACCTGGGCCAGCGCCTGGATCGAGGCGTCGCGGCTCTGCCCGGTCAGCCGGTTCTCGCCGCCGACCACCAGCACGTGTTTTGCAACGCCGGCGTCGACGAGGTGATGCGCCAGCATGGTCATCGCAAGCCCGGTGGCGCCGCCGACCTGCACGGCGTGGGCGTAGGACGGCCGGATGCCGAAATGCTCGGCAAACACGGTCGCCAGCATGATGTGCGGCGAGACGGTGGAATAGCCGCAAAGGATGCCGTCGATCTCGGCGCGCTTGAGCCCGGCATCTGATATCGCAAGCTCGGCCGCCTTGCTCATCAAATCGAGCGAGGATGAGCCCTCATGCTTGCCGTAGGACGTGAGGCCGACGCCGGTGACGAAGCTCATCTTTTAACCTCCCCTTGCAAAGGGGAGGTCGGCTTGCGCAAGCAAGCCGGGTGGGGATCTGTCTCCGCACCATGCGCTGTCGCCTGTGGCTGACCGACCCCCACCCTGCCCTCCCCCTTTCAGGGGGAGGGAGAAGAGCGCGATGTGTCTGCGCGAGCGCATCATCTCAATACGACTTCGGAAGGCCGAGCACCTTCTCGCCGATGAAGCTGAGGATTAGCTGCGGGCTGATCGGCGCGATGCGCGGGATCAGCGATTCCCGCAAGTAACGCTCGACGTGATATTCCTTGGCATAGCCGAAACCGCCATGGGTCATCACCGCCTGCTCGCAGGCGTGGAAGCCGGCCTCCGCGGCGAGATATTTTGCCGAATTCGCGGCGGGGCCGCACGGCAGGTTCTGGTCATACTGCCAGCCGGCACGCAGCACCATCAGCCAGGCGGCCTCCAGCTCCATCCAGCACTTCGCCAGCGGATGCTGGATCCCCTGGTTCATACCGATCGGGCGGTTGAACACGATGCGGCCCTTGGCGTACTCCGACGCCCGCTTCAGCGCGATCTGGCCGAGCCCGACGGCTTCGGCCGCGATCAGGATGCGCTCGGGATTCATGCCGTGCAGGATGTATTCGAAGCCGCGGCCCTCTTCGCCGATGCGATCCTCGACCGGAATCTCGAAATTCTCGAAGAACAGCTCGTTGGAGTCGACGGGTTTGCGGCCCATCTTCTCGATCTCGTGCACGGTGACACGCTTGCGGTCGAAATCGGTGTAGAACAGGCTCAAGCCATGGGTCGGACTGCGCACCTCCTCCAGCGGCGTCGTGCGCGCGAGCAGCAGGATCTTGTTGGCGACCTGCGCGGTCGATATCCACACCTTCTGGCCGTTGACGATGTACTTCTCGCCCTGGCGCACCGCGCGGGTCTTGAGCTGCGTGGTGTTGAGGCCGGTGTTCGGCTCGGTCACCGCGAAGCAGGACTTGTCGCGGCCGTCGATGATCGGCGGCAGCATGCGCTGGCACTGCTCCTTGGTGCCGAACACCACCACAGGATTGAGCCCGAACACGTTCATGTGCACGGCCGAAGCGCCGGACATGCCGGCACCGGATTCGGAGATCGTGCGCATCATGATCGCTGCATCGGTGATGCCGAGACCTGAGCCGCCATATTCCTCGGGGATGCAGATGCCGAGCCAGCCGGCATCGGCCAGCGCGCGGTGGAAGTCAGAGGGATAGCCGCCCTCCTTGTCCTTCTTGAGCCAATAGGCTTCATCAAAGCGCGTACAGATTTTTCCGACGGCATCGCGGATCGATTCCTGGTTGGCGGAGAGTGCGAAATCCATCTGTCTTGCTCCTATGCCTGCACCGCTTTGGCGGCGCCGTCGCGCACCATCGCCGCGATCTCATCGATGGAGTAACCCGCCTCCCGCAAGATCTCCGCGCTGTGCTCGCCAAGCCGCGGTGCGAGCCGGCTCGGCTCAACCTTGGTCTCCGACCAGCGCGCCGACGGCGTCATGCTGCGGATGCGGCCTTCGGTCGGATGATCGATGACGGGAAAGACGCCGGTCGCGACCATATGCGGGTCCTGCAGCAGGCTCTCGAGATCGTGCATCGGCATCACAGGCACGTCGGCCTTCTCGAGGATCTCGTTCCACTCGGCAGTCGCTTTGGTCAGCAGGATGCGCGCGAGCTCGGCGTAGACGACATCGATGTTGCTGGCGCGGCCGGCGAAGGTCGCGAACTTCGGATCGCTGCGCAGATCGTCGCGGCCGGTCGCCTTGAAGAAGTTCTCCCACTGCTTGTCGTTATAGACGATCACGCAGATATAGCCGTCGAGCGTCTTGTACGGCCGCCGGTCCGGCGACAGATGGCGGGCATAGCCGCCCTTGTCGAGCGGCGGATCGTAGGTCAGGCCGCCCATGTGGTCGCCCATGACGAAGCCGGCCATGGTCTCGAACATCGGAATGTCGACGCGCTGGCCCTGCCCGGTGCGGTCGCGATGCACGAGGCTCGCGCAGATCGCACCGACCGCGGTGAGGCCGACGATGCGATCGACCAGCGCGTTCGGCACGTAGCGCGGCACGCCGTCCGAGGTCTGCGCCATCAGCGCCGGCAATGCGGTGGCGCCCTGGATCAGATCGTCATAGGCGGGCTTTGCGGCATACGGCCCTTCCTGGCCGAAGCCGAACACGCCGGCATAGACCAGCCGCGGATTGACCTTGGCGACGACGTCGTAGCCGAGCTGCAGCCGCGTCATCGCCTGCGGGCGCACATTGTAGACCAGCACATCGGCTTTCGCGATCAGCCGCAGCACGGCCTCACGCCCCGCCGGCTTCTTCAGATCGAGACAGACCGAGCGCTTGCTGCGGTTGGTATTGAGGAACACCGGCCCCATGCCGGGGTGCCGCGTCGGACCGATCTGCCGCGTGACGTCGCCGTCAGGCGATTCCACCTTGATAACGTCGGCGCCGTAGTCGCCAAGCATCTGCGTGGCATAGGGTCCCATCAGCACGGTCGTCATGTCGACGACCTTGATACCCTGCAATGGTCCCATCGTCCTGTTCGCTCCCGGATGTTCTGGTTACGGAGCTAGTAACGGGAGGTCTTTGCCGAGATCAACCGGCGCCAGGCGTATGGGCGTATGCGCGGCGGCGGCCGGACGGTTTCCACGCGGCGGAACGGCGGGAAAACCGAAGCGTGTCCACCGCCCCCAACGTCGGTTACTGCCCCGTCATCGCCTCGCGTGCTTTCAGGAGCTTTTCTAGTTCCGCATTCTGCTGCTCGAGGCGGTCGGCGATGCGCTCCTCGACTTCGGCGCCCGCAGCGCCTGCGGCCTGCTCGATCAGCTGCCTGATGTTGTCCCGGAGGATTGCGATGCGATTGTTCACTTCCGACAGTGACAGAGACGTCTCGATTCCCATGGTCCGTTCTCCCGGTGACAGGCGCAGACAGCTTAGCGCGGCGGGAGCCGGCGGCCTATCCCTTAGCCTATCCCTTAGCCTATCCCTTTGGCCATCATCTCCCGCAGCGAGGTCTTCAGCACCTTGCCATAATTATTCTTCGGCAGGGCATCGAGATAGACGTAGCGCTTCGGCCGCTTGAACCGGGCGATCGAGGCCAGGCAATGCGCGTCGAGCTTGCCGTCGTCGGCCGCGGCGCCGTCCTCCAGCACAACGCAGGCGACGACGATCTCGCCCCATTCAGCATCCGGCACACCGATGGCCGAGACCTCGCGGACGTCGGGATGGGTCAGCAGGGCTTCCTCGACCTCGCGCGGATAGATGTTGGTGCCGCCGGAGATGATGACGTCCTTGGAGCGGTCCGACAGCGTCAGGAAGCCGTCGGCATCGAGCCGGCCGACATCGCCGGTGCGCAGCCAGCCGTCCTTCAGCGTCTCGGCATTGGCCTTCGGGTTGTTCCAGTAGCCGAGCATCACGGTTGCGCCCTTGACCTCGATCTCGCCGGTCTCGCCCGCGGGCAGCGGCTTGCCGTCCTTGTCGGTGATGCGCACGGTGACGACGCTTTGGGCTGACCCAACCGAGGCCAGCCGTTCGAGATAGCGCGGATGATCGCTCTGATGGTGCCAGTCGCGCGACAGCGCCGTGATGGTCATCGGCGACTCGCCCTGGCCATAGATCTGCACGAAGCGCTGGCCCATCGTCGCCATCGCGTCCAGGATGTCGGCGGTGTACATCGGCCCGCCGCCATAGATGATGGTGCGCAGCCCCTCGCCATTCTCGCCGCGCGTCTTCGCGGCATCGACGAGGCGGCGCACCATGGTGGGCGCGGCGAACATCACGACATTGTCGAGCTGGCGGCCGAGGTTGAGCACCTCATCCGGATCGAAGCCGCCGGATTCCGGCACGACGTGACGGCCGCCCATGCGGACATGCGGGAAATTGTAGAGGCCGGCGCCATGCGAGATCGGCGCGGCGTAGAGCGAGGCATCGTGCGGCGTCGCCGCATCGACGTCGGCGAGATAGCACAGCGACATCGCGACCAGATTACCGTGGCTCAGCATCACGCCCTTGGGACGGCCTGTCGTGCCTGAGGTGTAGAACAGCCAGGCGAGGTCGTTGACTTCGCGCGGTAGCGGCGCGGGCGCGCCCTCGCCGCTTCGCATCGCCTTGTAGGCAGCGTTGTCGACCGACAGCATGGTCATGCCGGCGGGACAGTCGTCCTTCGCCTCGCTCAGGGCGCCGACCGTATCATCGGACACGAAGGCGAGCTTCGCGCCGCCATTGCCGCAGATCCACGCCGCCTCGCGGCCATGCAGTTTTGCGTTGATCGGGATCGCGGCGGCGCCGATCCACCAGATGCCGTAGAGGCATTCGAGATATTGCGTGCAGTTCGTCGCAAACAGCGCGACGCGGTCGCCGGCGGCAATGCCGTGATCGCGCGCCAGCGTCGCCCCGATCGAGGCGGCGCGGCGGGCAAAGGTTGCATAGTCGGCGTCGAGGTCGAAGCCGGTCAGCAGCGCCGGCGCGTCGGGACGCGCCCGCGCCGTCGCCGCCAGCCATTCGGCAACGTTCAAGCTACTTGGCCGGCTCGAGGATCGAGACGTAGTTGGCGACTGCGGCGCCGCCCATGTTGAAGATGCCGCCGATCTGCGGGTTCTTGAGCTGCATGCCCTCAGGCGCCTGCCCCGTGAGCTGCATTGCGCTCATGACATGCATGGAGACGCCGGTGGCGCCGATCGGATGGCCCTTGGCCTTGAGGCCGCCGGACGGATTGACCGGCAGCTTGCCGTCCTTCTGGGTCCAACCCTCCATGATCGCGCGCGCGCCCTGCCCCTTCGGCGTCAGGCCCATCGCTTCATATTCGATCAGCTCGGCGACTGTGAAGCAGTCATGGGTCTCGACGAAGGAGAGATCGGCGAGCTGCAGGCCGGCCTTCTGCAGCGCGCGCTGCCAGGCGACGGTGCAGCCTTCGAACTGCAGGATGTCGCGCTTGGACATCGGCAGGAAATCCTGCGCATGCGCGGTGGCGCGGATGTTCACCGCCTTGCCCATGGTCTTGGCGGTCTCGGCATCGGTCAGCACCAGCGCGGCGGCGCCGTCGGAGACCAGCGAGCAGTCGGTGCGCTTCAACGGCCCCGCGACGAACGGGTTCTTGTCGCTCTCGGCGCGGCAGAACTCGAAGCCGAAATCCTTGCGCATCTGCGCATAGGGATTGGCGACGCCGTTCTTGTGGTTCTTGGCGGCGATCATCGCCAGCGCGTCCGACTGGTCGCCATACTTCTGGAAATAGGCCTGCGCGATCTTGCCGAACACGCCGGCGAAGCCGCCGACCGTGTCGCCGTCCTCGGGCAGATACGACGCCTTCAAGAGGTTCTTGCCGATCTCGGGGCCCGGCGTCCGCGTCATCTGCTCGACGCCGACCACCAGCACGATCTTCGCAGCGCCCGCTTCGATGGCGCGGATGCCCTGATGCACAGCGGCCGATCCCGTGGCGCAGGCGTTCTCGACACGCGTGGTCGGCTTGAAGCGCAGCGCCGGATTGGCCTGCAGCACCAGCGAGGCCGTGAAATCCTGCGGCGAGAAGCCGGCGTTGAAATGGCCGAGCATGATCTCGTCGACGTCGGACGCAGCAATACCGGCATCGGCGAGCGCCTCGTTGGCGACCTTGACGACGAGGCCCTCGACGGTCTCGGCGTCGAACTTTCCGAATGGCGTATGCGCCCAACCCACGATGCTGGCTGTCATGGCCGTATCTCCCTGTTCCTGTTCAGGGAGTTATGTAGCGTATCTTCAGGCCGCTTTCAGCGTTTTCATCGCCTGCGCGCACATGGCGGTTATGCCTGCCCAATTGCCGGCGCGGATATCGGAGGCCGGGCACAGCCAGGAGCCGCCGACGGCCAGCACATTGGGCTCGGCGAGCCAGGTCGCCGCATTGGCCTCGCCAATACCGCCGGTCGGGCACACTCTGACGTGCGGAAAAGGACCAGCCAGAGCCCGCAGTGCCTTGATACCGCCGGCCTGCTCGGCGGGGAAGAATTTGACAACGTCGAAGCCTTGCGCCAGCGCCTGCATCAGCTCGGACGCGGTCGCGATCCCCGGCGCGAAAGGCAGCCGGCTGGTAGCGGCCGCCTTCAGCAGCTCGGGCGTCGCGCCGGGGCTGATGCCGAATTTGGCGCCGAGCGCTTCGGCGCGCGCCAGATCGTCGCCATTGAGGATCGTGCCGATCCCGACGATCGCGTCGGGCACCTCGGCGATGATGGCCCTGGCCGCATCGACCGCGACCGGCGTGCGCAGCGTCACCTCGAGCGTCCGCACGCCGCCGGCGACCAACGCCCTGGCGAGCGGCACTGCGTCTGCGAGCCGCTCGATGGTCAGCACCGGGATCACGGTGGCCTGGCGGATCAGTTCGGCGATCCGGTCCTGCTTTGATGTCGTTGTCATTGCGAGGCCTTGCGGGATGGTGGGGGACGAGGCGCCTTCTTCGGCGGCATGGCGTAGCGTGGAATGATCGCACCGGGATAGCACACCACGACGCCGGCCAGCCGATGGCCGGCGCGCGCCGCCTCCTCGGGCTCGGCGCCGCCGAGCCGCGCGGCGAGATAGGCCGCGGCAAAACTGTCGCCGGCCGCGGTGGTATCGACCACCGGCTTTGGCAGCGGCTCCGCCCTCACCTCGCGCGTGCCACCGGCAGAGCGCACAATGCAGGCAGGTTCGGCGAGCTTCAGCACGACCTCCGGGCTCGAGATGCCCGCCAGTAGCGCCGTGTTGCTCTCGCCGGGATAAAGCGGCGCCAGATCTTCCGTCGAGGCGAGCACGATATCGGCGGTCTCGAACGCGCTGCTGAAGACTTTTCGCGCGACGTTCAGATCCGGCCAGCCACGGGCGCGGAAGTTGGTGTCGAACGCAAAGCGCGTCCCCAGCAGCCGCGCGCGCTTGAGCGCCGCGATCAGCCGCTCCCGCCCGTCCTCGCGCAGGATCGAGAGCGTGATCGCCGAGAGATAGACGACGTCATAGGTCGCGAGCGAGTTCAGCAGGTCGTCCGTTTCGGGAAGATCCATCAGCTCGCGCGCGGCGGCGCTGTCGCGCCAGTGGAAGAAGCGCCGCTCGCCCTTGTCGTCGGTCTGGATGAGATAGAGCCCCGGCAGCTTGCCTGCCAATCGCGCGACATGCTTGGTGCCGATGCCTTCGCTCGCCCAGCCGGCGATCATCTCATCGCTCAGCGCGTCATCGCCGAGCGCCGTGATGTAATCGATGTGGACGCCGAGCCGCGACAGATAGACGGCGGTGTTGAGCGTGTCACCGCCGTAGAAGCGCGAATACAGACCGCCGATCTGGCCGCCCGGGGCCTGACGCAGCTCGATCATGCATTCGCCGATGCTGGCAACCCTGGTCATCTCGAGAGCCGCGCTCGCCCGGACGTCGCTCAGGCGGCGAACTTGCCGCCGAGCTCGTCCTCGATGTGGATACGGATGATATCGTCGAACGTCTTCTCGGCGGTGGTGAAGCCGAGCTTCAGTGCGCGGTCGGTGACGAAATCGCGCGGCCAGCCGGAAACGATGCCGATGATGGTCGGATCGGGCACCCGCTTGATGCGCGCGGTGACGTTCTTGCCGGCGACGCGCTCCAGCGACGCGATCTGCTCGCCGACGGCCACGGACATCCCGGGCATGCTGAGATTGCGCCGCGGCCCGATCGCATTCAGGTCCATGGTGCCGGCATGGACCAGGAAGCCGACCGCCGATTTCGGCGAGGCGTGCCAGTGCCGCACATCCTCGGAGACCGGCAGGACCGCCTCCTCGCCCGCCAGCGGCTCGCGGATGATGTTGGAGAAGAAGCCGGACGCCGCCTTGTTCGGCTTGCCCGGCCGCACACAGATCGTCGGCAGACGGATCGAGATGCCGTCGAGCAGGCCCTTGCGGGTGTAGTCGTTGATCAGGAGCTCGCAGATCGACTTCTGCGTGCCGTAGCTCGTCAGTGGCGTGTGGAAGAACTCGTCGCCGATCTTCTCAGGGAACGGCGCGCCGAATACCGCGATCGAGGACGTGAACACCAGCCGCGGCTTGTAGCCGCCGCCGACCGCGCGGATCGCGTCGATCAGATAGCGGGTGCCGTCGAGATTGATCCGGTAGCCCTTGTCGAACTCGGCCTCCGCCTCGCCCGAAACGATCGCGGCGAGGTGGAAGATCACGTCGGGCCGCTCGGCGATCAGCGGCGCCGCAGCGCCGGCGTCGGCGAAATCGGAGGCGACGACATTGACCGGGATCGCGGCATTCGCGGGCTTGGCCGGCGCGACCACGTCCTGCAGCGTCATCCTGGTGATGTCCTGCTTGCCGAGGCGGCCCTCGCGCAGCAGTCGCTCGGTCAGCTTGCGGCCGACCATGCCGGCGGCGCCCAGAATCAGAATGTGCACGACCCTGCTCTCCTTTTCTTGTCTCGTCTTCTTGGCTGGTTCTTCGAATTCGGATGCGGGCCTTGCGCGCTCATTCCTTCACGGCGCCCGTCATCGCCGAGACATAATGCTCAACGAAGAAGGCGTAAAGAATAACCAGCGGTAGCGAGCCGCATAGCGCCCCTGCCATCAGGGAACCCCAGCGATAGATGTCGCCGTCAACGAATTCGTTGACGATGGCGACCGGCACCGTCTTGTTCGGGGTCGATTGCAGGAACGTCAGCGCGTAGATGAACTCGTTCCAGCACAGCGTAAAGCAGAAGATGAAGGCCGAGATCAGGCCGGGGATCGCAAGCGGCAGCACGATCTTGATCAGGATCTGCCAGCGGCTGGCACCGTCGATCAGCGCGCATTCCTCGAGCTCGAACGGGATGGTCTTGAAATAGCCCATCAACAGCCAGGTCGAGAACGGGATCAGGATCGTCGGATAGGTGAGGATCAGCGCCATCGGCGAGTCGAACAGGCCGTACTGGAACACGACGGTGGCAAGTGGAATGAACAGGATCGAGGGCGGCACCAGATAGGCCAGGAAGATCAGACCACCGACGAGGTTGGCGCCCTTGTAGCGCAGCCGCACGATCGCATAGGCCGCGAGCACGCTCGCGACGATCGACAGCACGGTGGCGCCGATCGCCACATACATCGTGTTCCAGAGCCAGTGCGGGTAGTAGCTCTCGAACAGCAGCTTGTGGATGTGCTTGAAGGTCGGATTCCAGGTCCAGAACGGATTGTACTTGTCGAGGTCGAGCAGCTGGTCGTCCGGCTTGATGGCGGTCAGGCCCATCCAATAGAACGGGAACAGCAGGATGATGACGATGATCGAGAGCGGGATGTAGAGCGTCACGATCCGCCGCGGCACCGACTGCAGGTAGCTCATGCCCTCGCTGTGATCGGCCGTTGGTGTCGAGCCCGACAGCACGGCCTTGAGATCGATGGATCTGGTGGGCAGGTCAGTCATTGTTCTCTCCCAGCGCGCGCGGGGCCTGCCCCGTTCGCGCAAAGAAATAAGCAAGGCGGCAGAGGTCAATCATTGTTCTCTCCCTGCTGCCACTTGCGACGCTGCAGGCCGAACCAGGACACCATGATCGCGGCGAGCAAGAACGGGATCATCGCGCTCGAGATCGCAGCGCCCTCGCCCAATTGTCCCGCGATGATCGCGCGCTGGTAGGACAGCGTCGCCATCAGATGGGTGGCGTTGACCGGGCCGCCGCGGGTCATCGCCCAGATCAGCTGGAAATCGGTGAAAGTGAACAGCACCGAGAACGTCATCACGACCGCGATGATCGGCGTCAGCAAGGGATAGGTGATGAAACGGAACATCTGCCAGCGCGACGCGCCGTCGAGCGTCGCGGCCTCGTAGAGCGAGGGCTGCACGGTCTGCAGGCCGGCCAGCAGCGTGATCGCGACGAACGGAACGCCGCGCCAGATATTGGCAAAGATCACGCAGATGCGGGCCCAGGTGGTGTCGCCGAGGAAATTGATGTTTTGCGTGATCACGCCGAGATGCTTCAGCGACCAGGAGATGATCGAGAACTGGGAATCGAAGATCCACCAGAACGCCAGCGCCGACAGCACGGTCGGCACGATGAAGGGAATCAAGACGGCAGCGCGCAGCAGCGCCTTGAACGGCATCCGCTCATTGAGCAGCAGCGCCAGATAGAGCCCGACCGCGAACTTAATGGCGCTGGCGACGAAGGTGTAGAGCAGCGTGTTGAACACCGACAGCCAGAAGATGGAATCGTCCCACAGCCACTCATAGTTCTCGGTGCCGATGAAATGACCGACGCGGCCGATCCGCGTGTCGGTAAACGACAGCCAGATGCCGAGCCCCAGCGGATAGGCTAGGAAGAAGATCAGGAAGGCCAGCGCCGGCAACATGAACCAGAAGCCGAGCCAGTTCTTGTTGTGGCGAAGCTGATCCCACGTGGTCGCTTCGCGGATTTCCGTCTTCGCACGTCGCGGCGCGAGGGCAATGTCAGCCATAGGCGATGTCCCGATTGCTCAAACGATTGAGCATGACCACGCAAACTTCCAATGATGGCATTCCAGTGATGGCGCGAGCGGCGGCTGTCCGCCGCCCGCGGGCATCACATCAGCGATAGATGCGCTTCAACTGCCGCTCGGCTTCCGCCATCGCAGTCTTGCCGTCCTTGGCGCCGGTGCAGTAGTTCGCGAACATGTCGACCACGATGAAGTCGGCGATCGCCGTCGCCGCCTTCTCGCCGGGCGTGCCGATGCCGGAGGCCGGCAGCGCGCGCTTGGAGGCCTGGCCGAACACGGCATTCTTCGGATCGGCAGTCCACACCGGAGCCGAGTCGTAGGCATTGAGCGTGTGGGTGAGATAGCCCCGCGCGCCGGACAGCCACTTCTCGAAATTCTCCTTCTCCAGCATGAAGGCGATAAAGGCCTTCGCCGCGTTCGGATATTTGCAGAAGTTGAAGGCGAGGATCGGAACCGCAAGCTGCAGCTCGGTCGGCTTGCCGAGCGACCCGACCGGCCACAGCGCGTGGTCGATGTCCTCGGCGAGCTCCTTCTTGCTCGGATCGTCCTTGGCCGCGACATAGATCGAGATGCCGTTCGAGGTCAGATACAGCTCGCCGGACAGGAACGCCTTGTTGTTGGAGGAGTCGTTCCAGGACGCCACGCCCGGAATGAAGGTGTCCGACAACGCCTTAGCATATTCCAGCGCCTTCATCGTCTCCGGCGAGTTGATGATGACCTTGTCGTCCTTGTCGACGGTCCAGCCATTGTGGCCCCAGAGGATGTTGTGCACCCAGGCATTGGCGTCGCCGGTGGCGTGGCCAAGCGCGAAGCCGGCCGGCGTGTTGTTCGCCTTCAGTGCCTTGCACAGTTCGAGATAGGCCGGGAAGTCGGACGGCACCTGCTTGAAGCCCGCCTTCTCCACCGCCGACTTGCGATAGGTCAGGTAACCGCCGATGGTCGCGACGGGAATGCCGAGCCAGTCATCGCCCTGCTTGCAGGTTTTCGCGGCGGCGTCGGTCCAGCCGCCGTATTTCTTGCCGAGAAAGTCGGCAACGTCGTTCATCTTCAGCACTTTGGTCGGGAACAGCTGCGGCAGCGTGTGCAGGCCCCAGGCGAGGTCGAGGCCCGAGCCGGTGTTGGCGGCGACCGAGGCCTTCGGCTGCACGTCCTCGAAGGACTCGCTGAACACGTTCATCTCGGTGCCGGTCGCCGCCTTGAACGCCGCGACCATGGCGTTGAACGCGTCATCTTCCGCGGGCACGAAGCGCTTCCAGCGCATCACGGTGAGCTTGGCGCCGGGCTCCGCCTTCCAGGGCGCGCTCTGCGCCCAGGCCTTGGCGAAGTCAAACAGCGCCGGCCCGGTGAGCATGCCGGTTGCGGCCAGCGCGGTGCCGCCCTGAAGTAGCGAGCGGCGAGTCAAATCGTGCATCGTCCTTCCTCCAAATGATTTGTGTTTTTCTTGTTTTTGATCTGGCCTGTTGGTCGGCCATTCAGATCAATCGATCCGTCAGCTATTCAGTCGTTTCCCCGTCGAATCGTCGAACAGATGAACCAGCGCCGGGTCCGGCTTGAGCCGAACCTTGTCGCCGGGATTGAACTGATGGCGCTCGCGGAACACGGCGACGACCTGCTCGCCGCCGAGCTTGGCGAACACCTGGGTCTCCGAGCCGGTCGGCTCGACCACCACGATCTCGGCCTCGGCGCCATCATCGGCGATGGTGAAATGCTCCGGCCGCACGCCGTAGACCGCGGGCTGGCCGTCGGAATTGGCCGGCGCCGATTTCAGCGGCAGCTTGACGCCGTTCGGTCCCTCGAAATACGCGGCGCCGTTCACCTTGACCTTGCCCTTCAGGAAATTCATCGCGGGCGAGCCGATGAAGCCGGCCACGAACTGGTTCTCCGGCTTGTCATAGAGCTCGAGCGGCGAGCCCATCTGCTCGACGATGCCGTCATGCATCACCACGATCTTGTCGGCCATGGTCATGGCCTCGATCTGGTCGTGGGTGACGTAGACCGTCGTGGTCTTCAGCCGCTGATGCAGCTCCTTGATCTCGGTGCGCATCGCGACGCGCAGCTTGGCGTCGAGGTTCGACAGCGGTTCGTCGAACAGGAACACCTGCGGATCGCGCACGATGGCGCGGCCCATGGCGACGCGCTGCCGCTGGCCGCCTGACAGCTGGCGGGGATAACGCTCGAGCAGCGGCGTCAGCGCGAGGATCTCGGCGGCGCGCTTGACCCCGCTCGAGATTTCCTCGGGCTTGGCGCCGCGCAGCTTCAGCGAGAAGCCCATGTTGTCGGCGACCGTCATGTGCGGATAGAGCGCATAGTTCTGGAATACCATCGCAATGTCGCGCTCTTTGGGCTGGACATTGTTGACGACGCGGTCGCCGATCGAGATCGTGCCTGAGGTGATGTTCTCAAGCCCGGCCAGCATGCGCAGCAGGGTCGACTTGCCGCAGCCGGAAGGGCCGACCAGAACGACGAACTCGCCGTCCTCGATCGGGATCGACACGCCGTGCAGGACTTCAAAATTGCCGAACGATTTCCGCACGTCGCGAATCTGGACCGACGACATCCACTTCCCTCCCTCAAGTTCCCGACGACGTACGACGAGTGCCGCCACCGCTCTGTTTTGTTCCGGCCGCGCTGGGTGCGCGGCTCTGTTGGACTGAACTTATTGTCAGCAGTTTATCCGGTTTTGGCAATCGTTCGATTAGCAATCGCTTGGTAGCGCTGTCAATATCAGTTTGTCTGCGACGAACGTCGTGATATGAGCGGCAAATGGCCCGAAAGCGCATCACGCCAGGCAAGATCCGGCTCACTGAGGTCGCAAAGCTCGCTGGAGTGAGCCCGATTACGGCGTCGCGCTTCTTCAGGAATCCGGAAGCGCTTTCACTCGGCAAGCGCGCCCGGGTCGAGAGTGCGGCAAAAGAACTCGGTTATGTGCCCAATCTCGCGGCACGCGCGCTCGCATCGCAGCGCACCGAGGTGATCGGTGTCCTGATCCCGTCGTTGACCAACAATGTGTTCTCCGACGTGCTGCGCGGCATCTATGACGCGCTCGATGGCAGCCGCTACAGCATCCAGCTCGCCAACACCCGCTACAGCATCCTCCAGGAGGAGCGCCTGCTGCGTCTTTTTCTGGCACAGAGGCCGGCGGGCCTCATCATCACCGGCATCAATCAGACCGCCGATTCCCGCAGCATCATGGAAACGGTCGATTGCCCGATCGTGCAGATCATGGAGGTCGGCCCCGCCCCGATCGACATGATGATCGGATTCTCGCATTTTGATGCGGCAAAAGGCGCGATTGCCCATCTTCTCGCCCAGGGCTACCGGCGGATCGGCTTCCTCGGCGCGCGAATGGATCCACGGGTGCAGCGCCGGCTCGACGGCTATCGCGCCGCGATGACCGAGGCTGGGCTGTTCGATCCACAGCTCATCGTCACCACGGCTATACCGACCTCGGTCACGCTCGGCGGCACGTTGTTTGCCGACCTGCTCGCCAAGGCGCCCGATGTCGACGCGGTGTTCTGCGTCAATGACGATCTTGCGCTGGGCGCGCTGTTCGAATGCAAGCGCCGTCACGTGGCGGTGCCGGAGCAGATGGCCATCGTCGGCTTCAACGACCTCGAATTCATGGCGTCGAGCGAGCCGACGCTGAGCAGCGTGCGCACCAATCGCTACGAAATGGGCAGAACCGCTGCCATGATGGTGATCGAGACGCTGGAAGGACGCCGCCCCGCCGAGCCGGTCGTCGATCTCGGCTTCAGTGTCGTGGAACGGCAAAGCTCGGCGCGACGCACCTGACATCCGCCCGTCAACAGCCTGTCACAAGGGAAGCAAAAATGACAAAATGGTAGCGCAACCAAGTCCCTTCAACTAAGGTCCAATCCATCCAGTGAAACACCTGTGCGTGATCGTCGAGGTTTGTAATGCGCCACGATTTGCGCAAGGTAGAACAACGTTGAACCAGAGCCCTTGAATGGGCCCATCAAGAGTTTGCATTGCGGGAGAAACCAATGACAAAACCCCCCACCAACGGGCACAGCGCCGCAGGCGAGACCAAGCAGGGCAAGGGCCGCCGGCTCCGCTCCCAGGAATGGTTCGACAACCCGCACAATCCGGGCATGACCGCGCTCTATCTCGAGCGCTACCTCAATTACGGCCTGACCCGCGAGGAATTGCAGTCGGGCAAGCCGATCATCGGCATCGCCCAGACCGGCAACGATCTGTCGCCCTGCAACCGGCACCACCTGGAGCTTGCGCACCGCGTCCGCGAGGGCATCCGTGCCGCCGGCGGCATCGCGATGGAATTTCCGACCCATCCGATCCAGGAGACCGGCAAGCGCCCGACCGCGGCGCTCGACCGCAACCTCGCCTATCTCGGCCTGGTCGAGATCCTGTTCGGCTATCCGCTCGATGGCGTGGTGCTGACCACCGGCTGCGACAAGACCACGCCGGCCTGCATGATGGCGGCGGCGACCGTCAACCTGCCGGCGATCGTGCTGTCGGGCGGCCCGATGCTGAACGGCTGGCACGAGGGGCAGCGCACCGGCTCCGGCACCGTGGTGTGGAAGGCGCGCGAGCGGCTCGCCGCCGGCGAGATCGACTATGAGCAGTTCATCGAGATCGTCGCCTCCTCGGCGCCTTCGGTCGGCCACTGCAACACCATGGGCACCGCTTCGACGATGAACTCGCTTGCGGAAGCGCTCGGCTTCTCGCTGCCGGGCTGCGCGGCGATCCCGGCGCCCTATCGCGAGCGCGGCCAGATCGCTTACGAGACCGGAAAGCGCATCGTCGACATGGTCTGGGAGGATCTGAAACCGTCGGACTTCCTGACCCGCGAGGCGTTCGAGAACTGCATCGTGGTCAACTCCGCGATCGGCGGCTCGACCAATGCGCCGATCCACATCAACGCGCTGGCCCGCCATGTCGGCGTCGAGCTCTCGATCGACGACTGGCAGAAATACGGCCATGACGTGCCCCTCTTGGTGAACATGCAGCCGGCCGGATTCTATCTCGGCGAGGAATATCACCGCGCCGGCGGCGTACCCTCGGTGGTGCGCGAGCTCATCAAGCACAAGCGCATCCATGAAGGCGCCCTCACCGTCAACGGCCGCACCATGGGCGAGAATTGCAAGGAAGCGCCGAAGCCGGACGGCGACGTGATCTGGGGCTACGACAAGCCGCTGGTGAAGGATGCCGGCTTCCTCGTGCTGCGCGGCAATCTGTTCGATTCCGCGATCATGAAGACCAGCGTGATCTCGAAGGAGTTCCGAGACCGCTATCTGTCCAACCCGAAAGACCTCAACGCCTTCGAGGGCCGCGCCATCGTGTTCGAGGGCCCGGAGGACTATCACGCCCGGATCGAGGACCCGGCGCTCGAGATCGACGAGCACTGCGTGCTGTTCGTCCGCGGCACCGGCCCGATCGGCTATCCCGGCGGCGCCGAAGTGGTGAACATGCAGCCGCCGGCGGCGCTGATCAAGCGCGGCATCCTGTCCCTGCCCTGCATCGGCGACGGAAGGCAGTCGGGCACCTCGGGCTCGCCGTCGATCCTCAACGCCTCGCCGGAAGCCGCCGCCGATGGCGGGCTCGCGGTCCTGAAGACCGGCGACAAGGTCCGCATCGACCTCAACAAGGGCAGCGCCAACATCCTGATCTCGGAGGATGAGCTGCGCACCCGCCGCGCCGAGCTGAAGGCAAAGGGCGGCTTCCCGCACCCGGCCAACCAGACGCCGTGGCAGGAGCTCTACCGCCAGACCGTCGGCCAGCACGCGACCGGCGCCTGCCTCGAGCTCGCGACCCGTTACCACGACATCGCCGGCAAGGTCGGCGTGGCGCGGGATAATCACTAGACCATCACCGTCATTCCGGGACGGCCCGCAGGGCCGAGCCCGGAATCCATAACCACCATCGGGAGTATGGTTTCCGGGCCCGCGCTGCGCGCGTCCCGGAATGACCCGAGGAAACCGGGAGAGAAAGTCATGTCAGACCGACTGAAGGGAAAGCGCGCAATTGTCACCGCTGCCGCGGCAGGCATCGGGCGTGCATGCGCCATCGCATTCGCGCGTGAAGGCGCAACCGTGATCGCCACCGACATCAATGAGAGCGGCATCGCCACGCTGGGCAAGGAAGGCGTCGCCGAGACCGCCCGGCTCGACGTTCGCAGCAGCGCTGAGGTCAACAGCTTCGCCAAGCGCGTTGGCAAGATCGACATCCTGCTCAATGCGGCGGGCTTCGTGCATCACGGCACGATTCTGGAGTGCTCGGACGAGGATTTCGACTTCTCGTTCGACCTCAACGTCAAATCCATGCACCGGACCATCAAGGCGTTCCTGCCTGCGATGCTGGCGGGCGGAGGCGGCAGCATCGTCAACATTTCGTCTTGCGCGGCATTGCGGCCGCCGGCCAATCGCTATGTCTACAGCGCGTCGAAAGCAGCGGTTTCGCTGCTGACGCGCGCGGTCGCGCTCGACTTCATCACCCAGGGCATCCGCTGCAATGCGATCTGCCCGGGCACCGTGGAGACGCCCTCGATGCTCGATCGCGCGGCCGCCGCCGGCCCGGATGGACGCGAGAAATTCGTCGCTCGCCAGAAGATGGGCCGGCTCGGCACCGCAGAGGAGATCGCGGCCATGGCGGTCTATCTTGCGAGCGACGAGGCCGCATTCACCACCGGCGTCGACATGGTCGTCGACGGCGGCTTCATGCTCTGACCTCCACGCGATCAAAGGCATTTTGCATGAACAAGATCGATCTCAACGGCCGCTGTGCCGTCGTCACCGGCGGCGCGCAAGGCTTCGGCCGCGCCATCACCGAGCGCTTTGTCGCGTCCGGCGCCAAGGTCGCGATCTGGGATTTCGACCAGCCGCTGGCCGAGAAGACCGCGCGGGCGATCGGCGAGAACGTCATCGCGATCAAGACCGATGTCACCGACCCCGCCGCGGTCGACGCCGCGCGCGATCAGACGCTGCGGGCGTTCGGCAAGATCGACATCCTCGTCAATAACGCCGGCATCACCGGGGCCAACAAGCCTGTGTGGGAAACCGATCTCGACGACTGGCGCAGGGTGATGCGCATCAATCTCGAGGGTCCCTTCATCTGCTGCAAGGCGATCGTGCCGACCATGATCGGCCAGAAGTACGGCCGCATCGTCAACATCGCCTCGATCGCCGGCAAGGAAGGCAACCCGAACGCCGCGCATTATTCGTCGTCGAAGGCCGGCCTGATCGCGCTGACGAAATCGCTGGGCAAGGAGCTCGCCCAGCACGACATCCTGGTCAACGCGGTGACGCCGGCCGCGGCGAAGACCGCGATCTTCGACCAGATGACGAAAGCGCATATCGACTTCATGCTGTCGAAGATTCCGAAGGCCCGCTTCGTGCAGGTCGAGGAGCTCGCTTCGATGGTGGCGTGGCTGGCGTCGGAGGACTGCGCCTTCTCGACCGGCGCGGTATTCGACATCTCCGGCGGCCGGGCGACGTATTAAGCTGCGCCTCGTCTGGCTGGCTGCCGCAGCGCCGTGACGAGATGATCGGCCAGCAATGCCGCGGCGCGCGAAAGATTTTGCGCGCGGTGCAGGCGGATCTCCGCACGCGGCAGTCGCGGCATGCCGTCACGCGCGGTCAGGCGCCGCAAGGTTGGCGGAAAGGTGCCCGACTTGACGACGGTCACGGCAAGGCCCTGCGCCGCGATCGCCTCGACGGCGGACAGGCTGTGGCTGACAAAGGCGAGCCGCCACGGCCGGTTGGCCTCGTCGAGCGCCTGCATCGCCCAGCTCCGGAACAGGCATCCCTGCGGATAGAGCGCGACCGGCAGCGGATCGAGCTGCTCGACGCGATGCGCGGCGCTCGCGGCCCACACCGCCTGCTCGGTGCGCAGCAGCTCGCCCTCGCCGCGTCCCTCGGGGTGCATCGCGATCACGAGGTCATAGGCTTCGCCGAGCCGGTCCGTCATCGACGAGGTCAGTCCGGTCTCCATCTCGATATGGATCAGCGGATAGTTGGCGATGAAGTCCTTGAGCAGCGGCGGCACGATCAACGTGCCGTAGTCGTCCATCACGCCAAGGCGCACCCGCCCATCCGTGCCACGCTCGCGCACCCGGCCGACTGCTTCCGCATTGAGGCTCAGAATGCGGCGGGCGTAACCAAGCAGCCCTTCGCCGGCGGCGCTCAGATCGACATTGGTCGTGCTGCGGTGGAACAGCTCGGCCTGCAACCGCTCTTCCAGCCGCTTCACCTGCATGCTGACGGCCGATTGGGTCCGGTTCAGCGCCGAGGCGGCGCGGGTGAAGGAGCGATGGTCGGCCACCGCGACGAAGGCTTGGAGCAGATCCGGGTCCAAGACAGGAACAGTCATAACGAATCGTGATTTGATTGATCAAATCTATTCCATTTCCTGATTATCGCCTCTTTCCTAGATTGCGCAAGCGAAACCGGGGGCGAACGGCATGGGCGAGATCTCTGGGGTGTTGGCGGCGGTGCTGTCGAGTGCGCTCGGCGGCACCTCGATCGGGGCGACGCGGTATCTGGTCGGCGCCATCGATCCGCTGGCCATCGGCTCATTCCGCTTCGGCATCGGCGTCTTGCCGTTGCTGCCGCTGGCGCTGTTGCAGCGTCGAAGCTGGCCGCCGCGGCGTGACTGGCCCGGCGTCGCTGGCCTCGGCCTGTTGTTCTTTGCGGCGTTTCCGATCCTGTTCAACGCTTCGCTGATCTTCACGACCGCCGCGCGCGGCGCACTCGCGCTCTCGACGCTGCCGCTGCTGACGATGCTGGTCGGCGCTGCCCTCGGTGCCGAGCCGCTGACCGCGCGCAAGACCACAGGCGTGCTGGTCACGATCCTGGGCGTCTCGCTGGCGCTGCTCTCCGGCCTCGCCACGGCGCCCGTGGGCGCCTGGCGCGGCGACCTGTTGATGGTCGCGGCCGCGCTGTGCATGGCGCTCTACAGCATCTGGTCGAAACCCTTCATCCGCCGTTCCGGCCCGATCCCCTTCACCACGCTCGCCATGGCGGCCGGAGCCGCGGTCCTCATAACGGCCTCCCTTGTGCGTGGCAGCTTTGCGCCGGTTACCGATTTCGGCGCACCGCAATGGTTCGGCGCGATCTATCTCGGCGCCTTCGGCGCAGCGCTCACCTTCTATCTCTGGGCCTTTGCGCTGGAGCGGACGACGCCGACCCGGGTCGCGATATCAGTCACCGTCAACCCGATCGCGGCCTCGCTGGTCGGCGCAGTCCTGCTCGGCGAGCCGCTGAGTTGGAATCTGATCGCCGGCATCGTCACCGTGTTCGCCGGCATCTGGATCGCCACCACCCAGACGCAACAGGCGCACGCAATCGGGCCCGCCGTCGCACCTGACGCGCGCTGACCTGCGGCAAACGCCCCGCCAGCCAGGTCTTTGGCGAATCCGTGCTAGCCTAACGGTCCGGTCCAAGCAAACCCGACAAGCAAACCCGAGGCGGCACGCATTTGAATATTTCCCTCTACGACGTCTCCGTCTGGGTGCTGCCGCTGGTCATCGCCATCACCTTCCACGAAGCCGCGCACGGCTTCGTCGCGCACCGGCTCGGCGACGACACCGCCTGGCAGCTCGGCCGTGTCAGCTTCAACCCGCTGAAGCACATCGACCCGTTCGGCACGCTGATCCTGCCGGCCATGCTGCTGTTCGCGCATTCGCCGTTTCTGTTCGGCTACGCCAAGCCGGTTCCGGTGAACTTCCGCAAGCTCAACCATCCCAAGCTCGACATGGTGTGGGTGGCGCTGGCCGGCCCGGTGACCAACATCATCCTGGCGACCGCGGCAGCGCTGGCATTCCACGCGCTGCCCTTGGTGCCGGCCGATGCCGCAAAATGGACCGCGGACAACCTGAAAAACGCCTTCCTGATCAATATCGTGCTCGCAATCTTCAACATGATGCCGATTCCGCCGCTGGACGGCGGCCGGGTCGCGGTCGGGCTGTTGCCGCGGCCGCTGGCGATCCCGCTCTCCAGGCTCGAGCCCTACGGCATGCTGATCCTGATCGGGCTGTTGATCCTGCTGCCGGTGGTCGGCCGGCAGATCGGCCTAAATCTTGATGTTATTTCAACGATACTGCGAACTCTGACCGGCTATGTGATCAATGCCCTTCTCCTCATTACCGGAAACACATAGCCTTGCTTTAGGCATGACCTGATCGGAAAACCGGCGTCCATTTGTCCGGGTCATGCGCGGGAACGGGAACGCTTCGAGGCCATGGTGATCAAAGCTGCCGATATGCTGATTGCACGACGCGCCGACACCCGCGCGCGGGCTGACTTTGCGACCTGGAAGATGATGGCCAAGCTGAACGGCGCCTCCGCGTTGCCGCCCGAGGCGCAGAATTTCCTCGCCATCTACAAGAAGCTTGTGGACCAGATGAGCGAAGCCGATGCCGGCGAGGCAACCATCCAGCAGATGTACCGCACCTACTATGCGGAGATGGGCGGCGCCGGCAAGGCACCGGAGGTCCCAGCGCGCTCGCGCGAACCGGTCGCCGACACCGGCAACGTCACCACGTTCCGCCGCCTGCCTGCGAAGAAGGCGAACGCCTCCGACGCGAACGCGAAGCGCCCGATGCCGGTGGCGCTGATCTTCGCCTGTCTTGTCGTGGTCTACGTCGCGATCCGCTACTACTTCAAATAGCGCAGTCCGCGCTTCAACCCTTCCCTGTTTTGATGTCGACGCGCGGACGCCGCGGCATCCCGTCGCGTCACCGGCCACTCATATCGCCGCAGCGTGGAATAACGCGTGCGACCGATCGCGCCAGTGCCCTAGGCGATACGCCTGATGCCGGGCATAATGTGGAACTCAAAAAACAAAATCATACTGGAGGGAAGATGAAGCGTTCCATTGCAGCCCTGGTCATGACCACGAGCCTCGTGCTCGCAGGCAGCGTGTCGGCGCAGACGATGGACAAGGTTGTCCGGGTCGGCAGCCTCGGCGATCAGTCCGGTCTTTATCAGGATATCGGCGGACCCGGCTCGACGGTTGCGGCGCAGATGGCGATCGAGGATTCCGGGCTGCTCGCCAAGGGCTGGAAGATCGATGTGATCTCGGCCGATCACCAGAACAAGCCCGACGTCGGCGTCAACATCGGCAAGCAGTGGATCGACGTCGAGAAGGTCGACGTGTTCGTCGACCTCGCAAGCTCGGGCGTCGGGCTCGCGATTGCCAACCTCGCCAAGGAGAAGAACGTCGTCAACCTGAACTCGGGCTCGGCATCCTCCGACCTCACCGGCGCGCAATGCTCGCCGAACACGGTGCACTGGGTCTACGATACCTACATGCTGGCCAACGGCACCGGCAAGGCGCTGGTGAAGTCCGGCGGCGACACATGGTTCTTCCTCACCGCGGACTACGCGTTCGGCCAGGCGCTCGAGCGCGACACCGCGGCGGTCGTCACCGCGAATGGCGGCAAAGTGCTCGGCAGCGTCAAGCATCCGCTCAACAACGCCGACTTCTCGTCCTTCCTGCTGCAGGCGCAGAGCTCGAAGGCCAAGATCGTCGGCCTGGCCAATGCCGGCGGCGACACCACCAATGCGATCAAGCAGGCGGCCGAGTTCGGCATCGTCGCCGGCGGCCAGAAGCTGGCGGGCATGCTGATGTTCCTGACCGACGTCAACGCGCTCGGCCTCAACGTCGCGCAGGGCCTGAACTTCACCGAGACGTTCTACTGGGACCTGAACGACCAAACCCGCGCCTTCACCAAGCGGTTCATGGAGCGCTTCAAGAAGAACCCGCCGACCATGGTGCAGGCCGGCGTGTATTCGTCGCTGATCCATTATTTCAAGGCGCTGGAGGCGCTCGGCGGCAATCCGCATGACGGCCGCGCCGTGGTCGCCAAGATGAAGGAATTGCCGACCGACGATCCGCTGTTCGGCAAGGGTTCGATCCGCATCGACGGCCGCAAGATCCACCCCGCTTATCTGTTCGAGGTGAAGAAGCCACAGGAGTCAAAGTATCCGTGGGACTATTACAAGCTGGTCGCCACCATCCCCGCCGATGAAGCCTTTTTGCCGCTCGAGAAGAGCGTCTGCCCATTGGTGAAGAAAAGCTGAGCGCTGCAGCTGTGTAGGGGGATTAGCGACTCGTCCGCCGTAGCTCGACGAGCGAAGGCGGGAGCGTAATCCACCGCTCGTCGAAAAAGAATGGCGGGTTACGCTGTTCGCTAACCCGCCCTACGCGACTTGGCAGCGTATTCAATGGTGAAATGGATTCCGGGCTCGCGACTTCGTCGCGCCCCGGAATGACGAAGACTTGCGATCGTATCGCGAGTCTTTCCGCCTACTTCTTCGGCTTGTTGAACTTGACGTCGAGGCTGAAGGAGAACTGATCGTCGGTCAGGTCGGCCGGGGGCGCCGGCACCGGATCGGAACGGTGCACCATCGAGACCGCCGCGTCGTCATAGGCGGCGTCACCCGACGATTCCATCACAGCGACCGACAGCACCTTGCCGACGCGGTTGAGCACAAGGGCCACCTTGACCTTGGCATCCTTGATCTTGTTCTCCGGGAATTTCTTGTGCAGGTCGAGATAGGCGCTGATCTTCTTGCCCCATTTGGCGGTCAGCGCGAGCTTGTCCTTGCCGATGCCGGGATTGGGGGCCTTGGTGGTCTCCGACTGGCGCGAAGCGTCTTCCAGCTTGGTCGGCGCCGCCGCCTCCGAAGCCTGCTGAGCCTCCTGCGCGTTGGTCTCGACCTTGGCGACCTTGGCCTCCTCCTCCTTCTGCTTCTTGCTGTTGTCCTCGGTGACGATGCGATCGGGGTCGTCGGCCTCCATCGGCTGGGCCTGCGGCAGGTCGGTATCCTTGACCTCCGCTTTCTGCTGGGTCATCTCCTGCACGGCCTGCTGCTCATCGGCCGGCGCTCCGGGCGGTGCGGCTTCCTCAGGCACATCCGGAGAGGCGAGCTCGACGGCATATTCCGCGCCGGCAGCGCCAAGGCCCTCGTCGCCGTGGTCGCCGCGCAAATTGGTCAGCGCCAGCGCCGCGCCGCCCAGATGCAGCCCGACCGCCGTCACCGCGGCGATCACCCAGAGCCGCTTGGACGCCCGCAGATCGAGATCGGGGTTGATGGACATCGTTGTTCGCCGTCAGGGTTTGGCCGGCTCGGCCTGCGGTGCCGCGGGCGCTCCCGGAACGCCCTCGAGCGTGACCAGCTTGACCCGCGTGTAGCCGCCGGCGCGCAGCAACTCCATCACGCCCATCAATTCGCCGTAGGGCACGACGCGGTCGGCGCGCAGGAACACATACTTGTCCCGGCTCATCTCCGGCACCGCATCCAGCGCATTGGCCAGGTCGGCGCGCTTCACCGAATTCTCCCCGATCGCCAACGTCAAGTCCGGCTTGATGCTGACATAGGTCGGCTTGTCCGGCTTCTTCTGCGGCGTCGCGCTGGAGGTCGGCAGATCGATCGGCAGGTCGACGGTCGAGAGCGGCGCCGCCACCATGAAGATAATCAGCAGCACCAGCATCACGTCGATGAACGGCGTGACGTTGATCTCGTGGGATTCCGCGAAATCGTCGTCGCCATCGTTCTCGGAGATCGAGACTGCCATCGCCTACTCCGCCGCCGCGGCGCGCGCATGCGTGCCGAGCGGAACGCTGCCATGGGTGCGATCGAGATCGCGCGACAACAGACGTCCGGCCGCACCCGAGGCGCGGTTGACGAGTTCGAGGTAGACCTTCGTGACGCGCGAGAAATGGTTGTAGATGATCACGGCGGGGATCGCCGCGACGAGGCCGATCGCGGTTGCCAGCAGCGCCTCCGCGATGCCCGGCGCCACCACGGCAAGATTCGTGGTCTGCGACTTCGAAATGCCGATGAAGCTGTTCATGATGCCCCAGACGGTGCCGAACAGGCCGACGAAGGGCGACGTTGCGCCGATGGTCGCGAGCAGGCCCATGCCGATGCGGATCTTGCGGGCTTCGGCGCGCACGATCTCGGCAAAGCTCGACGCGGCGCGCTCCTTGATGCCGCTGTCGCTGGAGATCCCCGCCGACAGACGTCCCTCGCGCATCGCGGCCGCGATAAACGACGACAGCACGCTGCCCTTGGCGCCGAGCGCGAATTGGGCTTCCGCCAGCGAGCGCGATTCAGCGATCTTGGCCAGCGCGCCACGCAGCCTGCTCTGCGCCACGGTCAGCTCGACCATCTTGGCGATGAACACCGTCCAGGTGACGAGCGACGCGAAGGCAAGGCCGAGCATCACCGCCTTCACGATGATGTCGGCGTTCAGGAACATATTCCACGGCGACAATTCGCGCAGCCCGGTGCCGGTCGACTTCAGCGACTTGCCATCGCCGCCTGCGGGCGCGGCCGACGACGCATCGATCGCGGTCGGTGCCGGAGCCGCCGCGGCAGGTACCGGGGCGGCCTGGGCTTGCGGTGCCGCCGGGGCCACCGGCGCAGCGACTGGGGATGGGGCCGCCGGCGCCTGTTGGGCCGTCGGCAATTGAGACTGGGTCACGGGCGCTGGTTTCGCGGCAGGCGCCGTTTGCTGCTGCGCCGAAGACGGCGCGGCCAGCATCAGCATCGCCAGCGAGGCGATCACGGCGGATGCAGCGGGGAACTTGAATGTCATCATCAGTTACACTTCAGCCCAGTGACGGATCAGGTTGTGATAGATGCCGGTCAATTTGACCGTTTCAGGGTCATCGCGCCCCAGCCGCTCCACCAGAGCCTGGATCGCCGTATCGAGATCAAAGATCAGGCTGCGCGCGTGTGCATCCCGTACCATGCTCTGCAGCCAGAAAAAAGACGCAACCCGGGTGCCCCGGGTGACCGGCGTGACCAGATGCAAGCTGGAAGCAGGATAAACTACCAGATCGCCCGCCGGCAGCTTGATTTCATGGGATCCGTAGAGATCCTCGATCACAAGCTCGCCGCCATCGTAGTCCTCCGGCTCCGATAAAAACAGCGTGACCGAGAGATCGGTGCGGATCCGCAGGCCCGTCAGCTTGTCGCCGCGCACCGCATTGTCGACATGCAGGCCGAAATGGTGCCCGTCGCTTGCGGCATAGCGGTTGAACAAGGGTGGAAAGATTCTAAGCGGAATCGCCGCCGAGATGAAGCGCGGGCTTGCCGACAGCGCGCTCAGGATCCGGTTGCCAAGCTGCCGCGCGACCTCGCTGTCGGGCGGCAGCTGCTCGTTGCGCTTGACCAGCGCGGAAGCAGCACCGGCGGTCGAGCGGCCGTCCTCCCATCCGCTGGCATCCATGATGCGGCGGAAGTCCGCCACATCAGCCTTGCTCAATACGTTGGGAACACAGACCAGCATCGTCCGCCGCGAAGCCTCCTTCAGTAACGCGCAGAAACAACCAGATACGCGGCGCGTCCGGGTGCTTCGAGCACGAACGGCGCTGCGCTCTGGTACAACGCGTCGTAGTAGCGCTTGTCGAAGATGTTGTTGACGAACAGCTTCATGGTCCAGTTCTTGTCGATCTTCGCCTCGGCGAAGGCGTCGAAGCGCCAGTAGCTCGGGATCGACGTGCCCTGGTTCGCCGCGAGCAACGTGCCGCCATACACCTTCGAGCGGTACACCGCCTGCCCGCCGAGCTCCCACATGTCGGTGAGTTGGTACTTCGTCAGCATGCTGAACGACTGAGGCGCGACGTTGGCGAGCGGCAATCCAACGTTGCTGGAGTACAGGATCGTGTTGGCCGGCGGCGCCAGCGACTTCGTCACGACCGACTGCATCAGCACCAGTCCGCCGAACACGCTCCACTTGTCGGTGATCTTGCCGCCGACGCCGAGATCGATACCGCGGATACGGTAGGCGGCGCCCGCCGTGATACAGGAGATGTTGCCGGTCGTTCCGGCTGGGTAGGTGCATCCAAGCGCTGAAGCCGCGGTTGCGTTGTTGACATTCTGCGCTTCGCGCGCGTTTTCCTTCTCGGTCTGGAACAGCGCCGCCGTCACCAGCAAGTGGCGATCAAACAGCTCCCACTTGGTGCCGACCTCGATGGCCTTGTTCTTTTCCGGCCCGAAGATCTGGGTGTTGCCGCCGGGAAGGTTGGGATTGATGCCGCCATAGGCGGTGCTGGTGCCGTCGAACTCGGCGCCGACAGGGTTGGACGAGGTCGCGTAGGCTGCATAGACGCTGCCGTTCGGCAGCGGCTTCAAGGTGAGGCCAAGGTTGAAGTTCGGCATCCCGAACTCGGCCGACTGCTGGCCGAGGGTGCCGTTGGTCGCGAATGCGGACGTGTTGATCTTGTAGTCGTCGTAACGGACGCCGCCATTGAGGATGACGAAGTCGTTGTAGTTGGCGGAATCCATGACGTATCCGCTCACGGTGTCGATACCGATCTTGGTCGGCCTTCCCAGGAGCGACGGTATCCCGAACGGCTGATTTGTGAATTGCGGGTTGAAGACGCTGACGCCGGAGAGCGAACCGCTCCCCGTGAACGACGATGTGCCGGTGGTGATTTCGGAGCTCAGGCCGGTGAAGCTGTCAATCGAAGACCGCTCGTTGTCGTATTCGACGCCGGCCGTCGTCGTGTGCTTGAAGCCGAGCCCGTCGACCGACTTGTAGGTCGCCTCGGTCTGGTTGGCGAACACGTCGGTGACCTGGAAACGGCTCTGCGGATTGGCGCTCAGCGTATACGCCGTGAACGGCGCGCCAGCGGCGAGCGTCGGCGATTCAGGGAGCGTGCCGATGTATTTCTGGGTCGAACGCGATTCCCGGATCTTGTTGCTGATCATGAGGTCCGGCGTGATCTGGACCTCGGCATTGATCGTGCCGATGTCCTGCCCGGTCCTGAAGAAGTCGCGGTTGACGAAGCCGTAGAAATTGTTGCGGTTGACGCCGAAGTCCGGGAACGGGCCACCGGCCGTGCTCGCCGTGCTCGGCCGGTAGTACGGCACGCCGAAATCCGGGATACCGGTGAGTTCGGTATGGATGTAGTTGCCGGTGATCTTGACCGCGTCGACCGGTTTCCAGGTCGCTGCGACGAAGCCGCCATCGCGATTGTCGGTGACATAGCCGCGGCCGGCAACGCCGGCATCCTGGAACAGGCCGCCGGCGCGGATCGCCAGCGTCGGGCTGATCACCTGGTTGACATCGAGCGTCACCCGCTTGGTGCGGTCGGTGCCGAACGTCGTGTCCATGTTGTAGAAGCTCTTCTCCGTCGTCGCCTGCTTGGTGACGATGTTGATCGCACCGCCGGTGGTGCCGCGTCCCGCAAAGGACGAGCCCGGACCGCGCAGGATCTCGACCTGCTCGGTGAAGAAGTTCTCGCGGACGCTGACGCCGGCGTCGCGGACGCCGTCGATGAAGATGTCATTGCGCGCATCGAAGCCGCGGATGAAGAAGCGGTCGCCGAAGGCGTTGCCGCCCTCGCCCGTGCCGAGCGTGACGCCGGCCGTCGACAGGATCGCCGATTTCAGCGAGGTCGCATTCTTGTCTTCGAGCACGTCCTTGGTCAGCACGGTAACTGACCTCGGCGTGTTCAGGATCGGCTCGGGATACTTGCCGGATGCTTGCAAGCGGTCGCCCTTGTACGGCGCGGCCGGATCCGCGTAGGGGTCGCGGTCGGCGGCAAGACCGCCGGCGTTGGGAAACGGCACCGGTGCCTGCTGCGCCTGCTGGTTGTTGCGGCGCGCGGCACGACGTAGCGCATTGCGGGCGCGCACCTGGTCCGAGGTCGGCTTTGATGTGACGGGCTTGGGCCGCGCGACCGGCGCATCGATATTCACCGGCGGAAGGTTGGTTTGCTGCGCTTCCGCCCCCGAAAACGACGCCACCGCGATCAGACCAGCGACCGCGGAAACCTTCGTGGCGGAATAGCCCGTATCATCAGCCGAACCGTTCGCTGCATCGAAGCGCAACGATCTCGGCGCCTTCACATTGCTCATTTTTTGCGTGCCCCAGATAAATCCAGTTCGTTCGCGAAATGAAGCTGCGACGAACTGTCTTCATCGGTTATCGAGCGTGAGTTTTTTTATCAATGCGATCAGCGCCACAATCGGCTTGAATCGCCCCAATTCAAAGCGATTCTAATCTGCGCTTTGAAATCGTTCTAAACTCTAGTTTTTAAGCGTTCTAATAACTGTTCTAAAGTGACACCCAAGCGTCAGCGGCCACCGCCCTGCAAGGCGCTGGTCTGTACGTCGTCCCGATCACTCGGCGCTCGGTGGCTTCATCAGCGAAAACAGCTCGTCGATGGTTCGCTGCGCGACCTGCCGCACGCTGTCGCTGTTCTCCAGGCCCGTGATATTGACGCCGTTGACGACAGCTTTGATCTCGTCGCGGAAGTCGGTGAGGAAGCGCAGCGGGTCGCGCTGCTCGTTGGCGACGCGCGCGATCAATCCGGTGACCAGAATCTGGCATGCCATCATGCGCCCGTTCAACTCATCCATCGCTGCCCTCATCCGCTCGCATCGTCGCTCGCGTATGAACGACATCACGCGGCGTTTCAACCACGTCGCGCAAGCTGCAGCAGGTGAACGGACAAGAAAGCAGATCTGCGCGCGACGAGATGCGCGCTATTTCGCGGCGATGTGCTCGGCCTCCTCGCCGAGCGCCTTGATGCGATCCTTGACCTCGCGAAGCGTGTTGAGGCCGCTTTCGACATGCCTGTCCGACACGTCGCGCAGCACGTCGCCGGCGATCGCATCGCGCAGACTGTCGAGGTCGTCGACGAGGCGGCGCCCGGTCCTGGTCAGGAACAGGCGATTGGCGCGGCGATCCCTGGGGTCAGGCCGGCGTTCGAGCAGGCCGTGCTCAACAAGGCGATCAAGCAGCCGCACCAGCGAGATCGGCTGCAGTTCGAGCACGTCGGCGAGATCGACCTGGGACAGTCCCTCCTGCTCGCGCAGGCGGAACAGCACAATCCATTGTGCACGCGTGGTGCCTCGCGCCTTGGCGCGATGATCGATATAATTGCGCAGCAGCCTGGAACTCTCCACGAGTTGCGCAATGAACTGGCGTTTGAGATCGAGCGACATAGGGGTCCTCGGTGCGTTTCCCAGACGGAATGTTTCTGCTCGTTTCTGACCTAAACCTTTCCAAATGTTTAGGATTCTCAAGCCTTGGTGTGTTTACACATTAAGTGCACGCATATTATATCCGCAAGCTCTGTGAAGCGTTTCGATCACCCTTTATTGTTACGTCGAGCCCAAGAGTCCGCATGTCAAAGTCACGCACCATCGGTTGGGTTTTAGTGATCGCGGCGGTCGGCGCGGCCGGCTATTTCGGCTGGCAGAAATACACCGACAACCAGCAGGCGATCGCGGCTGCGCAGAAGCGGGCTGCCCAGCGCCCGGCCGTTCCGGTCAAGATCTCTCCGGTCGAGAAGGCTGACTTCCCGGTCTATCTCACCGGTCTCGGCACGGTGCAGGCCTTCAACACCGTCCAGGTCCGCACCCGGGTCGACGGCCAGATCACCAGGATCGCCTTCAAGGAAGGCCAGTTCGTCAAGGCCGGCGACACGCTGGTCGAGATCGATCCGCGGCCCTATCAGGCAACGCTCGACCAGGCCAAGGCCAAGAAGGCGCAGGACGAGGCCAATATCGCCAACGCCAATCTCGACCTGCAGCGCTACACCAAGCTCGGCGAGTTCGCGACGCGCCAGCAGCTCGACACCCAGCGTTCCACCGTGGCCCAGCTCACGGCCCAGATCGCCGCCGACGAGGCCGCCATCTTCAACGCCCAGACCCAGGTCGACTACACCACCGTGAAGTCGCCGATCGACGGCATCGTCGGCCTGCGACTGGTCGATATCGGCAACATCGTCAACGCCTCGGCCCAGACCGGCATTGTGACGATCACCCAAATCGAGCCGATCACGGTGATCTTCACCGCACCCGAAGACCAGCTGCCCGACATCAAGGCGGCGCTGGCCGTGGCGCCGCCCAAGACCATTGCCCTGACCACCGACGGCAAGCGGGTGCTGTCCACCGGAACCCTGGCGCTGATCAACAATCAGGTCGACACGTCAAGCGGGACTGTCCGGCTGAAGGCGGTGTTTGACAACAAGGACCATGCGCTGTGGCCAGGCCAGTCGGTCTCGACCCGGCTCTTGGTCAGGACCTTGAAGGATGCCACCGTCGTCCCGGATGACGCGGTGCAGCATGGCACCGAAGGCCTCTACGCGTATTCAGTCAATCAGGAGAACAAGGCCGAGCTTCGCAAGATCAAGGTCAGCCAGTCGATCGACGGCAAGTCGGTGATCGAGGAAGGCCTGTCGCCGGGACAGCAGGTGATCACCGCGGGCCAGTACAAGGTCTCGCCGGGGACCCTGGTGACGACGGCGGTGGCGAGCTCGGATCAATCCCAGTCGAAGGTCACGCAGGAATGAGCGCCGGAATTTCCGCACCATTCATCCGCTTCCCCATCGGCACCTCGCTGCTGATGGCGGGCATCCTGTTCATAGGTCTCGTCGCCTATCCGCTGCTGCCGGTGGCGCCGCTGCCGCAGGTCGACTTTCCGACCATCCAGATCACCGCGACGCTGCCGGGCGGAAGCCCGGAGACGATGGCGACTTCGGTCGCTCAGCCGCTGGAACGCCAGTTCGCGCAGATCCCCGGCATCGCGCAGATGACCTCGACGAGCTATCTGGGCACCGCGGCGGTCACCATCCAGTTCGATCTCAACCGCTCAATCGACGGCGCCGCCAACGACGTGCAGGCCGCCATCAACGCGGCAAGCGGCCAGCTGCCGAAGACCCTTCCCTCGCCGCCGACCTATCGCAAGGTCAACCCGGCCGACTCGCCGATCATGCTGCTGTCGGCGACGTCAGACACGCTGCCGCTGACCACGGTCAGCGATGCCGTCGATGCGCAACTTGCCCAGCAGATCAGCCAGATCTCCGGCGTCGCGCAGGTCATCATCGGCGGTCAGCAGAAGCCGTCGGTTCGCGTCCAGATCGATCCGGCCAAGCTGGTCGCCAAGGGCCTGTCGCTGGAAGACGTCCGCGCCGCGATCAACATCGCCACTGTCGACAGCCCGAAGGGCAATATCGACGGCGCCACCCGCGCCTACACCATCTATGCCAACGACCAGCTGCTCACGGCCGATCCGTGGAACGACGTCATCATCGCCTACCGCAATGGCGGGCCGCTGCGCATTCGCGACATCGGCCGGGCGGTCACCGGCCCGGAGGACGCCAAGCAGGCCGCCTGGGCCAACGGCAAGCGCGGCGTGTTCCTCGTCATCTTCAAGCAGCCCGGCGCCAACGTCATCGACACCGTCGACAAGATCAAGGCGACGCTGCCCCGGTTGGTCGCCGCGATCCCGCCGGCGATCAAGATCGATGTCATCTCCGACCGCACCACCACGATCCGCGCCGCGGTGGAGGACGTCCAGTTCACCCTGCTCCTGACCATCTTCCTGGTCGTGATGGTGATCTTCGTCTTCCTGCGCAGTTTCTGGGCCACCGTGATCCCGACCGTCACGGTGCCATTGGCGCTGCTCGGCGCCTGCGCGCTGATGTGGGTGTTCGGCTACACGCTCGACAATCTGTCGCTGATGGCGCTCACGATCGCGGTCGGCTTCGTGGTCGACGACGCCATCGTGATGCTGGAGAACATCAGCCGCTACATCGAAGAGGGCGAAAAGCCGATGGCGGCCGCCTTCAAGGGTTCGCAGGAAATCGGCTTCACCATCGTTTCGATCAGCATCTCGCTGGTCGCGGTGCTGATCCCGCTGCTGTTGATGGGCGGCATCATCGGCCGCCTGTTCCGCGAATTCGCGGTCGTGCTGGCGATGACGATCTTCGTCTCGATGTTCGTGTCGCTGACGCTGACCCCGATGATGGCCTCGCGCTTCCTGCGCGCCCATAATGAGGAGCGGCACGGCCGCTTCTATCAGCTCAGCGAGCGCGGCTTCGACGCAATGCTGCGCGGCTATCAGTCCGGGCTCGATCTCGCGCTGCGCTGGAAGTTCACGACGCTGATGATCTTCTTCGGGACGCTGGCGCTGTCGGTCTACCTGTTCGTCGTCATTCCGAAGGGCTTCTTCCCGCAGCAGGACGTCGGCCTGATCACGGCAACGTCGGAAGCCAGCCAGGACATCTCCTTCGCGGATATGAAGCGGAGGCAGGAGGAGCTCGGCAAGATCGTGATGACTGATCCGGCCGTCGCGACGGTGGCGATGGCGATCGGCGGCAGCGGCCGCGCCGGCAACAACGGCGCGATGTACATCACGCTCAAGCCGCTCAGGGATCGCGACGCCAACGCGCAGCAGGTGATCGCCCGGCTGCGTCCGAAGCTGGAGAAGATCGAGGGTGCCCGGCTGTTCATGCAGGCAGCGCAGGACGTCCGCCTCGGCGGCCGCCCGACCCGCACCCAGTTCGAATTCACGCTGCAGGATGCCGACCTCAGCGAACTGAACCAGTGGGCGCCGAAGATCCTCAGCAAGATGCAGACGCTGCCGCAGCTGCGCGACGTCGCCACCGACCAGCAGACCAACGGCACCACGGTCGAGCTGAAGATCAACCGCGACACCGCCTCGCGCTATGGCATCCAGCCGCAGCTGATCGACGACACGCTCTATGACGCGTTCGGCCAGCGCCAGGTGACGCAGTACTTCACCCAGCTCAACAGCTACCACGTGATCCTCGAGGTCCTGCCCGAGCTGCAGGGCGCGATCGACACGCTGAACAACATCTACATCAAGTCGCCGCTGACCGGCGAGCAGGTGCCTATCTCGACCATTGCGAAATGGACCAGCGTGCCGGTGCGACCGCTCTCGATCAGCCATCAGGGCCAGTTCCCGGCGATCACGATCTCCTTCAACCTGGCGCAGGGTACAGCACTCGGCCAGGCGACAGAGGCGGTGCAGAAGTCGATGGTCGACCTCGGCGCGCCAGCGACCCTGAGCTCGAGCTTCCAGGGCACCGCGCAGGCGTTCCAGCAATCACTGTCGACCGTGCCGCTGCTGATCCTGGCCGCGCTCGTGGTGGTCTACCTGATCCTCGGCATTCTCTACGAGAGCTACATCCACCCGATCACCATTCTGTCGACGCTGCCTTCGGCTGGCGTCGGCGCGCTGGCGATCCTGATGGCGGCCGGTTTCGACTTCTCGCTGATCGCACTGATCGGCATCATCCTGCTGATCGGCATCGTGAAGAAGAACGGCATCATGATGGTCGACTTCGCGATCGCCGCCGAACGCGACCAGCATATGGAGCCGGAGGCGGCGATCCGTCAGGCCGCCCTGCTCCGCTTCCGCCCGATCATGATGACGACGATGGCGGCATTGCTCGGCGGCGTGCCGCTGATGCTCGGTACCGGCACCGGCTCGGAAATCCGCCAGCCGCTCGGCTATGCCATGGTCGGCGGACTGATCGTCAGCCAGGCGCTGACGCTGTTCACGACGCCCGTCGTCTATCTCTATCTCGACAAGCTCTCCAACGCGTTCGCGAATTGGGGCCGCTCGCCGCGCGCCGATCACGACGCCGACGACGGCGAGGACGGATCGGTCAAGCAGGCCGCCGAGTGACTTGACTTTGCCCTCATACCGGCACATCCGAAAGATGTTCGTTTCGGAGCCGGTACCGTGCAGATTGTCGCAAAGTCGCTTGTCGTCCTGTTGACCGCGTTCGGCATGGCCGGCCTCGGCCACGCTCAGACGCCCAAGGCCAAGAATGCCCCCACGCCGGCTCAGGCAGCCGCTCCCGCAGCTCCGCAAGGCGACGCCGCATCGGGCAATAACACCGGCTGGGTCGCGCGCTGCACCAGCGCAAGCCGCGACGCCCCGCTCGAATGCGCGATGGAGCAGACCGCGGTGCTCACCAAGACCGGCCAGCTCATCGTGCTGGTCAACATCCGCGTTCCCGGCGACACCCGCACGCCGGCCGCGCTGATCCAGCTTCCGCTCGGGCTGAACCTGCCCGTCGGCGCCAAGCTGCAGGTCGACGACGGCAAGGCCGTCGACGTGCCGATCCAGACCTGCGAAGCGCGCGGCTGCTACATCAACGCGCCGATCGCGGCCGATGTGCTGAGCCAGCTGAAATCGGGCAAGCAGCTCAAGGTGTCGTTCCAGAATCTCGCCAAGGAAACCATCAGCATCCCGATGCCGCTCGCAGACTTCGCGACGGTGTACGAGAAGATCAAGTAGGGCAGCGCAGGCAGCCGCCCGCTCTATCGCTCCCGCTTGTAGAGAAACGCGTTGTCCGGTTGCGGCATGCCGATCGACTTGTAGAACCCGATCGAGTCAGGCGCCGACAACAGCAGGCACATCGATTCAGGTCCGGCGTAGCGTCGCGTTTCCGCGATCAGCCGCTTGCCGATGCCGTGCCCCTGGTGCCGACGATCGACCGCAAGATCGGCCAGGTAGCAGCAATAGGCGAAATCTGTCAGCGCGCGCGAGACGCCGATCAGCGTGTGCCCCTTCCGCGCAGTCACGATCAGATTGGCATTGGCGATCATGCGCTCCATCCGCTCGGTATCCGTCAGCGGACGCCGCTCGCCGAGGCTCGACTGGCGCAGCACCTCGATGAACTCGTCGATGCCGATCGACGGCTCGCGGGCATAAAGAATTTCGTCCATCACCTATACCTCTGTCGCAACATTGCAGCGGCCGGAGCCGCGCGCGACCATGGTGGATTGCGCCGGGCTAATCCACCCTCGATGCCGTGAGGGCACGCTGGGTGACGACCGGTCCTGCATCAGGAGCAGGCTGCGCCGCGCAGTCGTGTCGGGATTTTGAGGGTTGCTCGCGCCATCAAGGCAGATTGGCTGGGGAACCTGGATTCGAACCAAGACAAACAGAGTCAGAGTCTGTTGTGCTACCGTTACACCATTCCCCAAGAATTGTCCGTGGTATCAACAGCTTAGCTGGATGACTGGACATCTCGGTGCAGCGCCTTCGCTTGCCAAATCAGCGCCCGCGCGAGTGCGACCTTCTACCTGCTTGGTCCCACGCTTGGCAAGCATTGTTGGCGGGGAATGGGCGTGAAAATCGCCCTCAATACAGCCCGCTCGGGCTGGACTGCATCACCGCACGGCCCGCGTCAGGTGAGATCGGCTGCTGGGTCCCGTCGATCACATCGGTACCGGCGACCATCGTCGGATCATAGAACGGCGGCGCCTGGCCCGGCTTGAAGGCTTCGAGCACCACGCCCCTGTTCTGACCGGACGAGGCGCGCAGGCCGGTCTTGGAATCGACCAGCACCAGCCTGATGCCGACCGGCTGCTTGAACGGCGTGGCGGGCTTGTCGGCCAGCGCGAGCTTCATGAAGTCGCGCGCGATCGGCGCCGCGGTGTGGCCGGCCTGCGCGTTGCGGCCGAGCGAGCGCGGCTTGTCGTAGCCGACATAGAGGCCGACCACGAGGTCCGGCGAGAAGCCGACGAACCAGAGGTCCTTGGCCTCGTTGGAGGTGCCGGTCTTGCCGGCGATCGGCTTGCCGACCTCCTTCAGCGCGGTGCCGGTACCGGCCTGAATCACGCCCTCCATCAGCGAGGTGATCTGGTAGGCGGTCATCGCGTCGAGCACCCGCTCGCGGCGGTCGACGAGCTGCGGCTCCGCCTGGTTCTTCCAGCCCTCCGGGGCGTCGCAGCCGCGGCATTCACGCTGGTCGTGCCTGAAGATGGTGTGGCCGTAGCGGTCCTGGATGCGGTCGATCAGGGTCGGCTTCACGCGGACGCCGCCATTGGCGATCATCGAATAGGCCGTGGCCATCCGCATCACCGTGGTCTCGCCGGCGCCGAGCGCATAGGCGAGATAGTTCGGCAGCTCGTCATAGACACCGAAGCGCTTGGCATACTCGCCGATCACAGGCATGCCGATTTCCTGCGCCAGCCGCACCGTCACGGTGTTGAGCGACAGCCGGAGCGCGTTGCGTAGCGTCACCTGGCCCTGATACTTGCCGGTGGAGAAGTTCTCCGGCCGCCAGACATTGCCCTGCCCCTGATCGATCTCGATCGGCGCGTCGATCATCACGGTCGACCCGGTATAGCCATTGTCGAGCGCCGTCGAATAAACGATCGGCTTGAAGGTCGAGCCGGGCTGCCGATAGGCTTGGGTCGCGCGGTTGAACTGGCTCTGGTCGAACGAGAAGCCGCCGACCATCGCGAGCACGCGCCCGGTGTGCGGGTCCATCGCCACCATCGCGCCCGACAGTTCGGGGATCTGGCGCAGCCGGTACTGGCCTTCGACGGCGCGGCCGTCCTTGAACAGCGGGTCGGCGTAGATCACGTCGCCGGGCTGCAGCACCTGCGCCACCGAGGTCGGCGTCTTGCCCTTGCTCTTGGCCCAGCGCACGCCGTCCATCGTGACGATGCCGGTCTCACGCTGCTTGCTGACGGCGCCGCCGAGCTCACGGCCCGGCTGGAAGCCGATCCGCGCCGACTGGTCGTTGCTCTCCAGCACCACGGCCATCCGCCACGGCGAGATGTCGGAGAGCGATTTGATTTCGGCGAGCGGCACGCCCCAGTCGCTGGTCAGATCGAGCTTCTGAATCGCGCCGCGATAGCCCTGCTGCTCGTCATAGTTCACGAGCCCCGCCACCATGGCCTTGCGCGCCATCACCTGGACCTTGGGGTCGAGCGTGGTGCGCACCGACAGGCCGCCCTCATAGAGCTTCTTCTCGCCGTAGCGCTCGAAGATGTCGCGGCGGACCTCTTCCGAGAAATATTCGCCGGCGAAGGTGTGCGCGCCATTGGAACGGCTGGTGACGACGAGCGGGTCCTTGCGCGCCTTGTCGGCGTCGGCGGTGGTGATCCAGCCGTTCTCCTGCAGGCGGTCGATCACGTAGTTGCGCCGCTCGATGGCGCGCGCGCGGTTGCGCACCGGATGCAGGCTGGCCGGCATTTTCGGCAGCGCCGCCAGATAGGCCGCTTCGGCGACCGTGAGCTCGTTCACCGACTTGTCGAAATAGACCAGCGAGGCCGCCGCGATGCCATAGGCGCCGAGCCCGAGATAGATCTCGTTGAGATACAGCTCGAGGATCTTGTCCTTGGAATAGGCCCGCTCGATTCGCATCGCCAGCAGGGCTTCCTTGATCTTGCGGCTGAACGAGACCTCGTTGGTCAGAAGGAAGTTCTTGGCGACCTGCTGGGTGATCGTGGAGGCGCCCTGCGGACGGCGGTTGGAACCGAAGTTCTGGACATAGGAGACGCCGGCACGTGCCATGCCGGTATAGTCGATGCCGCCGTGCTCATAGAAATTCTTGTCCTCGGCGGCGAGGAACGCGTTGATCACGAGCTTCGGCACCGCCTGGATCGGCAGATAAAGCCGGCGCTCCTTGGCAAACTCACCGAGCAGCGAGCCATCGGCCGCGTGCACGCGGGTCATCACCGGCGGCTCGTAGTTCTGCAGCTGCGAATAGTCGGGCAGGTCCTTGGAAAAATGCCAGAACAGCCCTGCGACCGCGGCCAGACCAGCCAGGAACAGGATGGTTCCTGCAGTGAACAGGAACCCGAAGAACCGCAACAGAAATTTCATCGACCAGATTTTCCGTGGCGAGTGCGTCGCTCGTTCTGAGCGCGCTGCGTGCCACATAGGTTGCCCGGTATATCGGTCGCCCCAACGACCTGCAATTCGACGCTGGAGAATTAAACCAGGCCAGGCGTCAAACTTATGCCATAGAGCCCGGCTCGCGCGCTCAAGCCAAATCAGCGGACGTCCCGACCGGGCGATGCGCCACGGTGCTGCATCGATCTCCGATACACGGCACTGCGATTCGCGCGCACCTCACCGAATTGCCCGCCGTTCTCCAACCGCTGCGCTTGCGCAGAGCGCGCGTTGCGAAAAAAACGCGGGCCCGCCCCATCGCTTGCACTACCCCGCTGCCGTTGAGGGTGGTGCGATATCAGAAATCGGTGGACAGTACCGCCGGGTCGGCTGGATTAAAGATTTGTTAACTATAACTACCGCAAGCTGCTGCCATTCACGTTACTCGCGGCGGGCTGATTTCCGATGGCACTGCGCGGACTTAGACGGCCTTTTACAACCGATTCAACCGTTCTTGGATTTCCAAGACCACCCACATCGGCTGTGGGCACGGAAGCCCTGGACCTCGTCTATCAGGCGGCGGATTTGTTCCGCAGCATCGAGGACCGGGCCCGCGCCGGCGAGGCGCGCGCCGAGGCCGCCGAACAGGCGCAGCTCGAAATCATCGCTGCCACAGAGCGCAAGCTGGGGGACGCCTCCCGGGCGCTCGAGGAGGCCCGACGGCGCATCGAGTCCCAGCAGGAGCAGATCGACGCCGCCGAATTCCGCGCTCAGGCCGCCGAGGCCGAGGCGCGTGAAGCCCGGCAATCGCTGGCGCTGGTCGAGGACGCGATCCGCCGGCGCTTGCTGCTTATCGGCGGCCAGGACGGCGACGGCAGGTCGACGGCGGTCGCCTGACGCGAGATCCATCTCGCAAGCGCCGGGGCCCTGCCCGGCCGCCACCACGCAATCGCACAGCGACAATCAATAGCCGGCGGCGAGCCCCGAATTGCGGCGCGGATCGTTCGCGCCATAGAAGCGGTTGTTGCCGACCGGCTTGCCGCCGAGCGACGGCGCGCCGACGATGATGACCGCGAGATGGTTGGCCGGCTGCGGCGGGCCGAATTTGTGGCCCATGCCTTCCAGGATTTTCCGCGTGTCCGGCGACAGCGCAAAATCCTCGACATTGGTCGCCTCCGGTAGCCATTGCTGGTGGAAGCGCGGCATGTCCACGGCCTCCTGCGCGTTCATGTCATAGTCGATGGCGTTGATCATCGTCAGCAGCACGGCCGTGATGATGCGGCTGCCACCCGGCGTGCCCACCACCATGACCGGCTTGCCGTCCTTGGAAACGATGGTCGGGCTCATCGATGATAGCGGACGCTTGCCGGGGGCGATCGCATTGGCCTCCCCCTGCACTAGGCCATAGAGGTTCGGCACGCCGACCTTGGCCGTGAAGTCGTCCATCTCGTCGTTCAGCAGCACGCCGGTCTTGGCCGCCGTCACCTTGGCGCCGAACCAATCGTTCAGCGTATAGGTGACCGACACTGCGTTGCCGTCCTTGTCGGCGATCGAATAATGCGTGGTGTTGCTGCCCTCATGCGGCGGAACGCCAGGCTTGATGTCCTTGGACACGCCCGCCCTGGCCGAATCGATCACGGCGCGGATCTTCGCCGCGTAATCCTTGTCGAGCAGACGCGCGAGCGGATTCTTCACGAAGTCGGGGTCGCCGAGATAGCTGTTGCGATCGACATAGGCGTGACGCATCGCCTCGATCTGGTAGTGCACCGCCTGCGCGGAATGGTAGCCCAGCTCCTTGAGCGGATAGCCTTCCAGAATGTTCAGGATCTCGCAGATCACCACGCCACCCGAGCTTGGCGGCGGCGCGGAGACCACGTGGTAACCGCGATAGTCGCATTCGACCGGCGCGAGCTCACGAACCCTGTAATTGTCGAGATCCTCCTGCGTGAGCAGGCCCTTGCCGGCCTGGCTCGCGGCCACGATCGCGGCCCCGACCCAGCCCTTGTAGAAGCCGTCGGTGCCGCGCTTGCTGATCTCACGCAGCGTCTCGGCGAGTTCGTGCTGCGCCAGCCGCTCACCGACCTGGAACGGCTTTCCGTTGTTGAGAAAGATCGCGGCCGAAGCCGGATCCTCGAGAAGATCGTCGACCGCGGAGTTCAACATATCGATGTCGCCACGGTCGAGCACAAACCCGTCCTCGGCGAGTTGCAGCGCCGGCGCGATCACGTCCGCGCGCTTCATGGTGCCGTATTTCTCGCGCGCATATTCCATGCCTGACACCGAGCCCGGCACGCCGACGGCAAGATGCCCCTTGGTGGAGAGGCCGTTGACGACCTTGCCGTCCTTGTCGCGATACATGTTGGCGGTGGCGCCCTTCGGCGCGGTCTCGCGGAAATCCAGGAAGGTCTTGCGGCCGTCGGCGAACTGGATGGTCATGAAGCCGCCGCCGCCAAGATTGCCGGCGGCGGGATAGACCACCGCAAGCGCGTAGCCGACCGCGACCGCGGCATCGACCGCATTGCCGCCCCGCTTCAGCACCTCGATGCCGACCTGGGTCGCGAGATGCTGCGCCGAGACCACCATGCCGTTCTCGGCAGCGACCGGCGCAACCGACGCGGCGCGGCCAGGGACTGAAGCTGTGAGGCCGATCGCGACAATGGCCGCGATCATCCATCGCGTGCCCGTTCGTGGATTCCGCATTGGGAGTTCCCCCGATTGCCGCCGTCTGGGTGCGGCGTGTGTTCCTTCTATCGGAGCGAGCAAGTGTAGCAGGCCGCGCGCCCGCGGACTATGGGGTCGTCGCGCGCAGCGTCAGCGTTGGAGTTCCATCAGCCCGACGCGCGCGCCGCGGCTTGCCCGGAAAAATCCAACACCGGCGTCGCGGCGAGCAGCGCCTTTGTGTACGCATGCTGCGGACGGTCGAACACGTCGTCGCGCGAACCCTGCTCGACGATACGGCCGCCCTGCATCACCACCACGCGGTCGGCGACCTGCTCGACTGCGGCGAGGTCATGGCTGATGAAGAGACAGGCAAAGCCGTATTGCGCCTGCAGCCGTTCGAACAGCTTCAGCACCTGGGCCTGGATCGTCATGTCGAGCGCGGAGACGGGCTCGTCGGCGACCACGAAGGACGGATGTCGCACGATTGCGCGTGCGATCGCGATGCGCTGGCGCTGACCGCCTGAGAGTTCATGCGGCCAGCGCTGCGCGAAGCCGGCAAGCCCGACCTCGTCGAGCATATCAGCGACGCGCCGATCGCGCTCGGCGGACGAAAGCGCCGGGACATGCCGCAGCGGCTCGGCGACAATCTCGCCGACCCGCATGCGCGGGTCGAGCGACGAATACGGATCCTGGAACACGAGCTGCGAGGCCAGGCGAAACGTGCGGTCGCGCGTCGCGATCACGTCCCTGCCCTGAAAGCGGATCTCGCCGCCTGCGGCCGGGATCAGCCGCAGCATGGCGCGGCCAAGCGTGGTCTTGCCCGAGCCGCTGCCGCCGACCACGGCGACGGTTTCGCCGGCGCCGATCTCGAGATCGACACCATTGACCGCCGCAACATCGGCATCCCTGCGGAACAGGCGCTGCCGCCCGCCGAACGAGACCTTCAAGCCGCGCACGCTGATCAGCGGCTCGCCGGCCGCGCGGCGCCCGGTCGCGGCGCGCCGCCGCGGCAGCGCATCGACCAGTTGACGTGTGTAGGCCTCGCGCGGCGCAGAGAGGATCTGCCGGACGCTGCCGGTCTCCACCAGCTTGCCCTGCCGCAGCACGACCGCGCGCTGCGCATAGCGCGACACCAGGCCGAGATTGTGGGTGATCAGCATCACCGAGGTGCCGTGATCGCGCGCCAGTTCGACCATCAGGTCGAGCACCTCGCGCTGGCTCAGCGTGTCGAGCGCGGTGGTCGGTTCGTCGGCCAACAGCAGCTTCGGCTTCAACAGCATCACCGAGGCCAGCATGATCCGCTGCCGCATCCCGCCGGAGAATTCATGCGGATAGGCATCGAAGGTCCGCTCGGGATCGCGGATCTGCACCCGCGCCAGCATGTCAAGACAGCGCTGCCTGATCTCGCCCCGCGTGAGCTTCTCATGCAGGGCGAGGCCCTCGGCCATCTGCGCGCCGACGCTGATCGCCGGATTGAGCGACACCATCGGCTCCTGGAACACCATGCCGACCGAGCGGCCGCGCAGGGCGCGCATGCGCTGTGGCGCGATATCAGCGAGATCCTCGCCATCGAGCCGGATCGCGCCGCCGACCCGCCGCAGGCCCGGCGGCAGCAGGCCGAGAATGGCACGCGCCGCCGCGGTCTTGCCGCTGCCGGACTCGCCGACCACGGCGAGGAATTCGCCGCGCTCGATCGCAAACGACACATCATCGACGACGACAGCGCCGGTCCTGGCGGCTTCGATGCGCAGATGATCGACGGTGAGCAGCGGCGCGGTCATCCGTGCGCCATCCGGGGATCGAGGCGATCGCGCAGGGAATCGCCGAGCAGATTATCCCGAGCAGCGTCAGCGCGATGCACAGCCCCGGTGCAACGCTGAGCCAGGCCGCGGTTTCCATATAGGGACGGCTCGCCGCCAGCATGTTGCCCCAGGTCGGCGCCGGCGGCGGTACGCCGAGACCGAGGAAGCTCAACGCGCTCTCGGCCAGCAGCACCCAGCCGAACATGCTGGTCGCGAGCACCGCCACCGGCGCGATCGCATTGGGCAAGACGTGGCGGAGCATCGAATAGAGTTCGGAGTTGCCGATCACGCGCGAGGCCTCGATGTATTCCTTCTCGCGGATCGACAGCACGGTGCCGCGGACCACGCGCGCGACCGAGGGGATATAGGCAAGCCCCAGCGCCAGCACGAGGCCGGACTTGTTGGCGCCGATCACGATCATCACCGCAAGCGCCAGCAGGATGCCGGGAAACGCCAGCAGCGCGTCGTTGACCGCCATGATGACGCGGTCGGTCCAGCCGCGCAGATAGCCCGCGACGCCGCCGACCAGCACGCCGATGCTGACGGCGATCAGGACGGTGGCGAGCGCCACCACCACGCTGGCGGCGGCTCCCGTCATCAGCCGGCTCAGCACGTCGCGGCCGAATTCATCGGTGCCGAACCAGTGCAGCGCGGAGGGCGCCTGCAGCCGCGCCTTCAAATTGATCCGCAGCGGATCGAACGGCGTCCAGATTGCGGCTGTTACGGCGGTGCCAAGCAGCAGCGCGATCAGCATGCCGCCGATCATGGTGTTGACGCGCCATTTCATGCCACGGCCACCCATTTCATGCCACCGCCACCCTTGGGTCGAACAGCGGATAACAGAGATCGACGATCAAATTGACGACGACATAGATCACCGCCGTGAACAGCAAGCAGCCCTGCACCACCGGATAGTCGCGCGCGAAGATCGAATCGACCAGCAGCCGACCAAGCCCCGGCAGCGTGAACACGGTTTCGATCACGGCGATGCCGCCGAGCAGATGGCCGAGCACCAGCCCGATCAGCGTCCAGGTCGGCGCGAAGGCGTTCGGCAGCACATGGCGGCCGAGCACCAGCCATTCCGGAACGCCCTTGGCGCGCGCATGCGTGACATATTCGAGCCGCAGCACCTCGATCGAGGCCGCACGCGCCATCCGCGTCAGCACGCCGATCTCGACGGCGGTCAGCGTCACGATCGGCAGCACCATGAACATCGTCGCCTGCCAGACATTCTCCGAGAACGGCACGTAGCCGATCACCGGCAGCCATTTCAGCTTCAAACCGAACAGCAAAAGCAGCAGAAGGCCGAGCCAGAAGCTCGGGATCGACAGCAACAGCGTGGCACCGCCGACGATCGCAAGATCAAGTGCGCTGTTCTGCTTCCAGGCCGCGATCAGGCCCGCCACCACCGCGATGCAGGCGGCAAGGCCGACCGCCACCAGCACGATCACGGCCGAGACCTGGAAGCGCTCCAGGATCAGCGGCAGCACCGGAAGATTGTTGGTGATGGAATGACCGAGGTCGCCGGTCGCAAGCTTGCCGAGCCAGTACAGGAATTGCAGCGGCACCGGCTGATCGAGGCCGAGCTGCGCGCGCAATTGCGCGGCCTGCGCCGGATCGGCGTTGTCGCCGAGCATCACCTGAACCGGATCACCCGGGATCAGACGCACCAGCGTGAACACCGCGACCGCCACCAGGAGCAGCGTCGGGATCGTCATGGCCAGCCGTCGTGCGAGGTAGCCCAGCATCGCCGCGATCCCCCCTACTGCACGCTCACGCCCCAGAAGCGCGGTTGCCCGAACAGCCAGCCGGAAAATCCCTTGACGTTGTTGCGCAGGGCGGCGATCTCGGCGCCGTTGAACAGGACGATCATCGGCACATCGTCGATGAAGCGGCGGTGCAGCTCGTCGAACAGAAGCTGGCGTTTCGCCTTGTCGTCGATCATCATCGACTCCTGCAGCATCCGCTGCGCCTCCGGATTGTCCCAGACCTTGCGCGGCTGGGTCGCCTTCGGACCCATCAGCATCTCGAAAGAGAGCGACGGGTCGAGCCGCGGCGAGTAGACGAAGGCCATCGACTGATAATCGCCGCGGTTGTAGCGGTCGAGCTGCGCGGCCCAATCCAGCACCTCGATCTCGATATTGATGCCGGCGGCCTGCGCCATCGCCTGCACCAGCACGGCGGAATCGAACACATAGCTGTAGCGCTTGTTGGCGATCATCCTGATCGGCTGGCCGTGATAGCCGGCCTGCGCCAGCAGCTTCTTGGCCTCGGCGATGTCCTGGGTGTAGCCGTGGGTCTCCACCTCGCCGTAGAACGGGCTTCCGATCGGCAGCGCCGAATTGTTGGCGCGCGCGATGCCCTCCATCACCGCGTCGATGATCTGCGGCGTGTCGAGACTGAGCGCGATCGCCCGCCGGATCCGCACGTCCTTGAGCAGCGGATCGCGGGTCTGGAACAGGATGCCGGTGAGACCGAGCGCGGGCGTGATGCTGAGCTGCACGTCCGGCCGCCCCTTGAGGTCCTCGACATCAGGGATCGCAAGATTGCCGATTGCATCGAGCGAGCCGGACAACAGGCCCGCCTTGGCCGCCGAGCCGTCGGGAACGACGTTGAACCTGATCCGGTCGACTTCCGCGATCTTGGCGCCGGTATAGCCGGTGCGCGGCTCGCTGCGCGCGGCGTAGCCGTCGAAGCGCACCAGATCGACGTACTGGCCGCGCTTCCATTCGCCGAGCTTGAACGGCCCGGTGCCGACAGGCGCGATCCACTTGCCGTCCGCCCCGACCGAGTCGCGATGGATGATGGCGGTCTGCCCGCAATCGGGCCGCGCCAATGTCGACAGGAACAGCGCCGTCGGACGGTCGAGGTTGATCGCGACGGTCTGCGTATCAGGCGTCTCGATGGCCTCGATCCGGGCGATGCCGGTTGCGCTGAACTCGGACAGGCAGCGCCATTGCGTGGCGGGATCGAGCCAGCGTTTCAACGACCACACCACGTCGGCGGCCGTCATGATCGCGCCGTTTTGGAATTTGACGCCCTGGCGCAGATGGAACGTGTAGGTCTTGCCGTCGTTCGAGGTGGTCCAGCTATCCGCCAGCATCGGACCGATCGAGGTATCGTCGCGAAACGCGACCAGGCCCTCGACGATATGCGCCATCACGCCGTCGGTGTTGGCGTCGCGGTTGGTGCCGGGATCGGTGGAGCGGATGTCGGCGTTGAGCCGCGCCCGCAACAGGGTCTCGGCGCCGGCGCGCGACGGCTGCGCCGCGACCACCGCGGCGAGCGCCATCAGGCCGACCATCATCGCACGCGATGGCCGACACAGGTTCATCAGGACGCCCTCGCGATCGCTGATGGCTCCGCCTCATTGCGCGGGCTGGCCGCCACCTCGAGCCGGTAGCTGGTGAACTGCCGGTTCAGCGCCGGCAGCGGCGCGACCTCCATCAGCCCGCTGGCCGGCTCCATCAGGATCATCGCGACCGTGGCGCTGAGATTGTTGCCGAGGTTGCGGCGCGGCGGCCGGCACACCGACCATGGATAGGCGAAATCGTCGAACAGCGCCGACTTCACGGTCTCGAAGCTGATGGCGCCGAGATGCGGCTGCAACAAATCGCGGACCCGGATGTCGCGATAGAGGCTGTCCGGCGTGCTGGCGATGCCGGTGTCCTTGAGCTTGCCGAGCGCGACCGGGCTGACGAAATGGTTGGCATGCACCAGCAGCCCGCGATCGGGATGCACCTGGAAGGTCTCGTCCGGCGCACATTCGAAGTCGATCGCAACACCGTCGCGGTGACTGACAATCATGTTGTTGGCGGCGGATTTCTTGGTGCAATAGACCGTGCGCATCGACAGCGCGACATGCTCGCTCTCCAGCACCTTGCGCCGGATCAGCGCCAGCGGCGCGCCGATTTGACGATAGTCGCGGTCGCACTGCAGATAATTCGCGGTGATGGCGATACCAACCGCGTTGAAGCCGCAGCGGCCGAGCGCGCCGGCCTCGGTGAAGGTCATCAGATCAGGACCATCGTCGCGGCGCACCTTCAGCACGACGGCGGTCTCTGCGCATTCGCGCTTCCAGTCCCAGTTCTGGGCGTGGATCAGCCGCCCCGACGCGCTCGCCTGCGGCAGCACGACGACGCCGGTGCAGCCGTCGGGCTCGTCGGGCGTCTTCAGCCGCGCCCGAACCGAGGGCTCGGCGAGCTTGAGGATCTCGGTGCGGGCATTGAGCAGCACGATATCCTCGAACGGAACGCCGACGCCCTCGGCGATGCCGTGCATCTCCTCGATATAATCAGGCTCGAACGCCTCGATCACCGGAAGATAGTCGCGCACCAGCTCGGCCACGCCGGCGGCGTCGAGCGAAAGCTCCTTGAGTTGGGAGAAGTAGTGCGAGGTGCCCTTGCGGATGCGATCGGCCGCCTGGCGGCCGTACTGCTTGCCACGCTCATGAGGCGGACCGGAAATCTCGATCAGGGGAAAGGGTTCGACCATCGTTTGCGCCAACTTCCTTTTGCGTTTCCACAAAGGCTAATGTATTTTGTGAGTACATGAAACAAAAATCTGCGCCTATTGCGAAGGCAGCCCCGAGCCGCCTGCAGCGCGAACTGTCCGCGGGCATCCTGGAGCTGATCCGGGCGGAAAAACTCGCGCCCGGCACGCGACTTGCCGAGGTGGCGCTGGCGGAGCGGCTGCAGGTTTCACGCACGCCGGTGCGCGCGGCGCTGAAATTATTGGCAGGCCGCCGCCTCGTACGGGTCGGTGCAAGCCGCGGCTACTTCGTGACGGACACGGCACCGCCAGCGCCGAAGACACCAGGCAAGCCCGCGCCAGCAGATACCGACCGGCTGTTCGTTGCGATCGCGCGCGACCGGCGCAGCGGCCGTCTTCCGGTCGACGTCTCCGAGCGCGACCTGATGCAGCGCTACGGCGCGTCGCGTCCGGTGGTGCAGCGGGTGCTGGCCAAGCTTGCAGAGGTCGCGGCGGTGCAGCGCAAGCCCGGGCATGGCTGGCGATTTCAGCCGATCATCGCCGACGCGCAGGCGCGCGCCGAAAGCTATCGCTACCGGATGCTGATCGAGCCGGCCGCCCTGCTGGAGCCGGGCTTTCAGCTCGACCCAGGCTGGGCCGCCGAGATGCGCCGGCGTCATCAGGACGCGACCAGGCAAACCTGGAATGAGACCGCGAGCATCGCCTTCTTCGAGATGAACGCAGCCTTCCACGAAGGACTGGCGGCCGCGTCCGACAACCGCTTCCTGCTGGTCGCCGTGCAGCAGCAGAACCGGCTGCGCAGCTTCGCGAACTACGACTGGACCTTTGGCTATCAGCGCGTGCTGGTGAACTGCCGCGAGCATCTTGCGATCCTCGACCGGCTCGAGGCCGGCGAGCGCGAGGCCGCGGCCGCGCTGATGCGCAGCCATCTCGAAGGCGCCTCAAAGGTCAAACGCGTCACCGACGATCCGGCCAACGGCCGCCGCATCAACAACAGCAAGTAACAGGAGGCCTCCATGCATTCACCGCACGCCGCGGCAACGAACACGCCCCTCACCCGCGAGGCGATGGAGCCGTTCTGGATGCCGATGACGCCCAATCGCCAGTTCAAATCCAACCCGCGGCTGTTCACCGGCGCCGAGGGCATGCACTACATCACGCAGGACGGCCGGCGCATTCTCGACGGCATGGCGGGGCTCTGGTGCGTCAACGCCGGGCACGGCCAGAAGCGGATCGTCGAGGCGATCCAGGCGCAGGCCGCGAAGCTCGATTTCGTGTCCTCGTTCCAGATGAGCCACCCGGCCGCATTCGAGCTCGCCGGACGCATCACCGAGATCACGCCTGAAGGCCTCGACCACGTATTCTTCACCAATTCGGGCTCAGAGTCGGTCGATACCGCGCTCAAGATCGCCCGCGGCTATCACCGCGCCCGCGGCGAAGCCAGCCGCATCCGCTTCATCTCGCGCGCCAAGGCCTATCACGGCATGGGCTGGGGCGGATTGTCGGTGAGCGGCCTCTACCGTCACCGTCGCGATTTCGGCCCGCTGCTGCCCGAGGTCGACCATCTGTCGCTCCCCCATGATCCCGAGCACACCGCATTCTCGCGCGGGCAACCGGCATGGGGCGCGCATTTCGCCGATGAGCTGGACAAGCTCTTGCTGATCCACGATCCCTCGACCGTCGCGGCCGTGATCGTCGAACCCGTGACCGGTTCGGGCGGCGTCTACCCGCCTCCATCAGGCTATCTCGAGCGGCTACGCAAGATCTGCGACCAGCACGGCATCCTGCTGATCTTCGACGAGGTGATCACCGGCTTCGGGCGGCTCGGCGCGCCGTTCGCGGCCAACGCGCTCGGCGTGACGCCTGACCTCATCACCTGCGCCAAGGGCATGACCAATGCCGCCGTGCCGATGGGCGGCGTCATCGTCAGCGACAAAGTCTATTCCGCTTTGATGAACGGACCGGAAAATACCGTCGAGCTGTTCCACGGCTACACCTACTCGGCGCATCCGCTTGCCTGCGCGGCAGGGTTGGCCGCGCTCGACGTCTATCAGGACCTCGGCCTGTTCGACCGCGCCAGGCGCATCGCGCCGGCCTGGGAGGCGGCGGCGCACGCATTGCAGGATGTGCCCCACGTCATCGATGTCAGGAACATCGGCCTGCTGGCTGCGATCGATCTGAAGCCGCGCGACGGCGCGGCCGGCGCGCGCGGCACCGAATGCGCTAGGCGATGCTACGATGACGACGGCATCTTGATCCGCGCCGCCGCCGATACATTGATGATCTCACCGCCCCTGATCATCACCGAGGACCAGATCGAGGCGATCTTCGCAGCGATCCGCCGCGCGCTGCACGCGATCGGCTGAGCCCCGGCCGAACTCGACCGGCCACGGATCGGACGCAACTTGCGCCTCGCTCGCGTGGCCAGTTCGGGCAGTCGGCGAAGCGATGCAAAGCTCGGGCAGATCGTGTCGCGAGAATGCGGATCCACGTCCTCAATGCTCTTTGACAGTGCGCGAGACTTACCCGTCATCCTGAGGTGCGAGCGGAGCGAGCCTCGAAGGATGCACGGCCCGGCTGGTGGCCGTCGATCCTTCGAGGCTCGCCGAAGAGGCTCGCACCTCAGGATGACGGGGCAAGTGCTTTCGCAGGGACGACTATCTCTTCGCGGAAACGGGCTCGCAAAGTCGCGAACAAAGCGAATCCTCGCTGCGGCCAATCTACACCCCACCCCTCGCCCGCAGCCGGCTATGGCGACGACCATAGGCGGCATAGATCAGCAGCCCGATCACGAGCCACACTGCGAGCCTGATCCAGGTGTCGAGCGGCAGGCCGAACATCAGGAACAGCGACGTCCCAGCGGCAGCCGGGGCCACCAGCCAGATCGCCGGCGCCCTGAATGGGCGTGGCAATTCCGGATCGCGCAGCCGCAGCACCAGCGTGCCGATCGAAACCACGGTGAATGCGAACAGCGTGCCGATCGAGACGAGTTCGCCGACCAGCCCGATCGGCAGCAGCCCACCGAGAACAGCGGCGACGGTGCCGGAGAAGATGGTCGAGACATAGGGGGTCCGGAAGCGCGGATGGATCTTGGCGGCAAAGCCCGGCAGCAACCCGTCATGCGCCATGGCACGAAAGATCCGCGGCTGCGCCAGCAGCATGATCAGGATCACCGATGTCAGCCCGAACAGGATGCCGAGCTTGATGAACGGACCGAGCCAGCCGATGCCGGTCAGCACGAAGCCGACCGCGACATAGAGCGCGGCGCAGATCACAAGCGAGCCGAGAATGCCAATCGGCATGTCGCGCTCCGGCGTCTTCGCCTCCTGCGCCGCAGTCGAGACCGCGTCGAAGCCGATATAGGCGAAGAACACCACCGCCGCGCCGCGGATCACACCGGACCAGCCGAATGCGCCAGGGCCGGCATTCGGCGGGATCAGCGCGCCGTCCGGATTGCCCGCCGTCACCCAGTTCGCCAGCGACACCGAGGATGCGGCGGTCGCGAGAAACAACGCGATCACGACGAGCTTCACCACCACGACGAAGCCGGTGAAGCGCGCGGACTCGCGAATGCCGACCACCAGCAGCGCGGTGACGAAGGCGATGATCGCCATCGCCGGGATGTTGATGACCGCGCCGGTCGCCGACCACGCACCGCTGTTGACGTCGTAGGCGAGCGGCGCCGAGGTGAATTGCTGCGGCAGGTTGATGCCGAAATCGCGCATGAAGCTGACGAAATAGCCGGACCATCCGACCGAGACCGCGATCGCACCGACCGCGTATTCGAGGATCAGGTCCCAGCCGATGATCCAGGCGATCAGTTCGCCGAGCGTCGCGTAAGCATAGGTGTACGCGCTGCCGCAGATCGGCACGGTCGACGACATCTCCGCATAGCACAGGCCGGCGAACGCGCAGGCGACGGCGCCAAGCATGAAGGAGAGCGTGACCGCGGGACCGGCATTGGCGGCGGCCGCGTGGCCCGTCAGCACGAAGATGCCGGCGCCGATGATGCCGCCGATGCCGAGCGTGACCAGCTGCAGCGCCGAGAGCGAGCGCTTGAAGATCGGCGTCTCGGCGTCGCCGTCCGCGCGCGCCGCCTCGCGCAACAGGTCCGAGGTCGACTTTCGGTCCCAGAAACCGGCCAGGGTGTCGGTCACGTCAGGTGCCTCCGCCGCTCGGGTCCGGCGGACCCGACACGATCGGCAGACTATAACGCGCCCGACCCGCAGTCGTTCGGGCGCCAGGCGACAGCCGGCGCGCTTATCCACCGCCAAGAACGACGGCCAAGAACTACGCCAAGCGTGTGCGGGGCCTTATTGGCAGGGATGGCGGCGGCCGTCCCGGCCAAGGAAGGTGCCGGACGCAGGGTCGAACGAACGGTAGCGGGCGCAGGAGGCGGACGGCGCCGCCGGTATCGCTCCATAGGCGTTGGCCGGGTTGCCGCCCTGTTGCGCCGCCAGCTGAGCCTCGCCCCACGGCGTCAGGGCGCCGCCGTTGATCGCGCTACGCCCAGGATTCTGCGCGTCGAAAAGTGCCGGCTCCGACATCTGGGCCAAGACCGGCGTGAACGTCATTCCCACCAGCAGCACAGCGGCTGCAACGGCCTTGAGTCCGGCCATACGATCTCTCCGATGCATCGATTGAAAATAGTCCAAGAGACTGTGCAAGGACGGCAGCGCCGTCCCTGTGCCCGCGATCGATGTGGTGACGACCACCGTCCGGGCACAGGGACCAGCAAGTCACGATGCCGCGAGGCAGCCGTCTGCGCGGCACGCCAACCGCGGTTCGCGAGGGACGTCCGCCCCGCGCTTCAGCGGTTATGCACGTCAGGCCGCGGGTCGGAGACGAACCCGTCGCGGTTCGGCATCTTGACGGCGGCGAGCGATTTCGCGTCGAGCACGGCGTTAGCGGGGACGACGCCGTTGAGGCTGAGGATGTAGGCGGACACCGCGTAGACGTCCTCATTGCTCAGCGACTGCGGCGCGTTCTGCGGCATCGCGCGGCGGATGTAGTCGAACAAGGTCGAGGCATAGGGCCAATAGCTGCCGACCGTGCGGATCGGCTTGGGGCTCGCCAGCGTGCCCTGCCCGCCGACCAGGCGATCGCCGACGCCGCCCTGCCCGTTGTCGCCATGGCAGGCCGCGCATTGCTCGCTGAACACGATGCGGCCGCGCTCGACGCTGCCGCTGCCTGGCGGCAACGCCGCGCCGTCGCGGCCGATATCGATGTTCCAGCCGGCGATCTCCGCCGGCGTCGCCGCCCGGCCGATGCCGTAGCGCTCCTCGGCATGCGCGGCGATGCCGAACATCGCGATCGCGCTCACCCAAGCGGCGACCTTTACATTACGCCTGGCCATTGCTCACCTCGCCATTTGCAGCGATGCGCCAGGGCCAGATCGCGTTGTTGTGGTAGAAGGAGTTGAGACCACGCACCGCAACCAATTCGGCCAACGTCGGCTGCGCGTAGCCGGTCTCATCGATGGCGCGGCTTTGGATCACCGCGGGGCTGCCGTCCCAGTGCCAGGGCAGCCGGAAGCGCGTGAGCGCGCGCGTCAGCACCGGCTCCTGGAGTTCGGCCTGCTGCCAACTCTTGCCCTCGTCGAGCGAGACCTCCACGCTTTTGATCTTGCCGTGACCGCTCCAGGCAAGCCCGGTGATCTCGTGAAAGCCTTGCGTGGTCAGCTTCTGGCCGCCGGACGGCCGCGTGATGATCGATTTGGCTTCCATATAGAAGGTGAATTCGCGCGACGTGCCGTCCGGCATCGGGTCGGTGTATTTCGAGGTCTCCTCACGCGAATAAGCCGGCTCGGCGACCACCTTGAGCCGGCGCAACCATTTCACGTTCATGTTGCCTTCGAAGCCGGGCAGCAACAGCCGCAACGGATAGCCCTGCTGCGGGCGCAGTCGCTCGCCGTTCTGGCTGTAGACCAGCATGGCGTCGTCGAGGCATTTCTCGATCGGGATCGAGCGCGTCAATGCGGCCGCGTCGGCGCCTTCAGCCACGATCCATTTGGCGCCGGCCTGCAGCCCCGCTTCGTCGAGCACCGTCTTGAGCGGCACGCCGGTCCATTCCGCGCAGCTCACGAGGCCGACAAGGTCAGAGGCCGTCTTGCCGTAGGGCTTGGTGTAGACCGGATTGCCGGAGCATTCGATGAAGTGGATGCGCGACTGCGACGGAAAGCGGCGGATGTCCTCCATCGTGAACAGCAGCGGGCGGTCGACCATACCGTGCAGCATCAGCCGGTGCTCGGCCGGATCGATCGTCGGCACGCCGCCATGGTGGCGTTCGTAGAACAGGCCGTTCGGCGTGATGATGCCGTCGAGCTCCTGCAACGGCGTGCGGCCCGAGGCGGAGATATATTGCGGCAGCGTCTTCGAGATGTTCTTGACGACGCCCTTCTCGTGAACCGACGGCGTGCCATAGGGCTGGCTTCCCATCGCCTCGCCGGGCGCTTTCATCCATTCCGGCACATTGGGCGGAAGATTATTCCCCTGTTCGGCAAGCGCGGTAGAACCGGCAACTCCCGCCATCGCGGAGCCACCGGCCAGTGCTGCACCCGCCTGAAGGAATTGCCTGCGAGACGCCTCTCGCGCGCGCTTGTCCGTCGTGTGTTCGCTCATCGACGTTTTCCTCTGACGTTACGAGGTGCAGCCTAACACCAAACGGCCGAGGCGAGGCAAGGCTGCAATGCGCAGTGCTGCATTCCGCAATGAGATGCACTGTGCCAAGCGTGCCGATTGCGCGGCGGCCGGGCGAACGCGCGCTCTAATCTTTCACCGGTGGTGTGCCGTGGGTGTGGAACGACTCGATCGTCTTCAACCCCCACGCCTGTCCCTTCTTGCGCTCCTCCTCGGTCCACACGATCGGCTTCCAGTCCGGCGCGAGGATCAGGCGCGCTCCGGCGTTGGCGACTTCGACGCGGTTGCCGCCGGGTTCATAGACATAGAGGAAGAAGGTCTGCTGGATCGCGTGCTTGTGCGGCCCGGTCTCGATATGCACGCCGTGTTCGAGGAAGATGTCGGCAGCGCGCAGGATCTCCTCGCGGCTGTCGAGCGCGTAGGTGACATGGTGGAACCGGCCGCGCTTGCCGTAGTGGTCGCGCGTGTAGGCGAAGTCGTAGCTCTTGTTCGACATCGTCATCCACATCGCGGCTTCGGTGCCGTCGTTGAGCACGATCTGCTCGGTGGTGCGGCATCCCAGGTAGTTCTCGAAGAACAGGCGGTTGGCCTTGATATCGACCGCAAGACAATTGAGATGGTCGAGCCGTCGGACATTGACGCCGCGCGCCGGAAAGCGCTGCGCCTGGTTCTTCAACGCGGGCTTCAGCTCGGCCGGCGCCTCGTACCACTCGGTCTCGTAATAGATCTCGATGACGTGGCCGTCGGGATCGCGGCAGCGGAACGCCGGTCCCTGCCCCATGTCGCCATCGATCCAGCCGATATCGAAGCCCGAGCCTTTCAGCGCGGCGACGCGGCGCTCCAACGCCTGCGGACTGCGGGCCCGCAGCGCCATGTGCTCCATCCCCGAATTGTTCGACGCGGTGAGCTTCAGCGAATAGCGCTCATAGTCATCCCAGCCGCGCAGATAGACCGACTCGCCGTTGCGGCCGCTGACCGTCATGCCCATCACGTCGACGAAGAATTTCAGGCTCTCGTCTGGCTTCGGCGTCAGCAGCTCCATGTGCCCGAGATGAGCGAGATCGAAGATCGGTTCCGGCTGCATGGGGCGGTCTCCTTCCGCGACGGCCGGATCGACGTCTTTTCGCTCGGGCGGGCGGCGGCGCGTCGATTTGTACTAGTGTACAAAGGATTAGGTCTCGTCAACAAATTATTCGGCGTGCATATCGACGCGATGGCCGGCGCCCGCGCGGCAGTCCGCGGCCGGAATCACACCAGTGAAAGCGATCGAGGCCGGCGGTCAGGCGACCGAAACGGCCTTCTCGCGATGCGACGACAGCAGCTTGCGGACGTCAGCGGCCGGCACCGGCCGGCTGAACAGATAGCCCTGCATCTCGGTGCAGCCGAGGATGCGCAGCATGTTGCGCTGCTGCTCGGTCTCGACGCCCTCCGCGGTCGTGGTCATGTCGCTGGCGGCGGCAATGTTCACGACGGCCTGGACGATCGTGGACGACGCGCCGGCCCCGGCGAGATCCTTGATGAACGCACGATCGATCTTGATCTTGTCGAAGGGGAAGCGCTGCAGGTAGCTCAGCGACGAATAGCCGGTGCCGAAATCGTCGAGCGCGATGCGGACGCCGAGCTCACGCAGCTGATGCAGGATATCGAGCGCGGCCTCGTCGTCGCGGATCAGCACGGCCTCGGTGATTTCGAGTTCGAGCCGCGAGGGCGCGAGCCCGGACGCCGCCAGCGCGGCGGCGACGTTCAGCGCCAGCGTCTGGCTCTTGAACTGGATCGGAGACACGTTGACGGCGACGTGGATATGTTCCGGCCAGTTCACCGCTTCCCGGCACGCGGTGTTGAGCACCCAGTGGCCAATGTCGTTGATCAGACCGGTATCCTCGGCGACCGGGATGAAATCCGCCGGCGAGATCATGCCGCGTTCGGGATGACGCCAGCGCAGCAGCGCCTCGCAGCAGCTGACCCGGCTGTCCTCGAGATGGAGCAGCGGCTGATAATGCAGCTCGAAGTTGCCGTCGGCGATCGCCTGGCGCAGCTCGAGCTCAAGACTGCGCCGCGCCTTGGCGCGCGCATCCATGCCGGTCTCGAAGAACCGGTAGGTGCGGCGGCCGTCGCTCTTCGCGCCATAGAGCGCGAGGTCGGCGTTGCGCAGCAATTGATCGAGGTCGAGGCCATCGGCGGGCGCGACCGCGATGCCGATGCTCGCATCGGTGGTGATCAGATGCCCGCTGCAGTCGACCGGCTGGCGGATCGCCTGATAGATGGCGGCCAGCAGCTGCATGGTCTGGGTCTGGTCGCGGATGGCGGTCTGGATGACGGCAAACTCGTCGCCGCCGAGCCGCGCCGCGACATCGCCCTCCGCGAGACAGGAACGCAGGCGATCGGCGATCGCCCTGAGCAGTTCGTCGCCGATCTGATGGCCGAGCGCGTCGTTGACGCTCTTGAACTCGTCGACGTCGATGTACATGACCGCGAGCTGCTCGTCGGGCCGGAGCGCTTTCAGCGCCCGCTCCAGGCGCTCGCGGAACAGCACACGGTTCGGCAGATCGGTCAGCGCATCATAATGCGCCATGTAGGCGATCCTGTTCTCGGTGCGCGTGCGCTCCGTGACATCCTCGATGGTCGCCACCCAACCGCCTTCCGGCAGCGGCTTGTTGACGATCTCGATCGCGCGCCCGCCCGGCGCGCGCGTGAGCTGACGCGTGGCCCGGCCAAGCTTCACGTTGCCGATGATGGTATCGCAGAAATCCTCGACGTCGCCATCGAACGAGCCGGTCTCCTGACGGTGCGCGATCAGCCGCTGCATGGTGCAGCCCGGCTTCGCGATATCGGGCGAGAGCCCGAACATCTCGATATAGGGACGGTTGCAGATGATGATGCGCGCCGACGCATCGTAGAGCACGAGCCCCTGCGGAATGTTGTTCACGGCGGTCGTGAGATTGCGCCGTTCCGCGGCGAGCCGGTCGTCCGAGACCTGGTGCCGCTTCAGCAACAGGAAGACGATCACGGCCATGATCGCAAATGCCGCCATCAACAGGCCTTCGCGCTCGCTCCACTGCGCGGTCGCGCTTCCGAGCAGGCTGCCCACGAGCATGCCGGCACAGAACGCCAGCCCCTTGGTCGAGCCGTCGTCGACATTCCCTGACGATGAATTGCGGTGTTCGATGCGCACGCTGATCTCTCCCCGAGCGCGGCATCGTTACGCGGCACAAATGGAAAGGACGTTACAAGTCGCAGTTAGCAATCGGTTACACGATACCATGACACGGCGCGCGGCCAATCGCACCGCAGTCTCCGTAAACCTACGGAGCCGCCGCTCACTCCTCGGAGATGGTGAATGCGGCGTTAACGGCAAAACCGCGAAACAATCGCGGCTGTGCCGGAAAGCGACGATTTCGCCGCCGGAGCGCGCAACAGGGCGCGATCTCACGACACGACAGAAACAAATCGTCACCGGGAAGGTGTAGATTTAGCCGATACGAACCCCCGGCGACTTAACGGTTTTTCCAGCCCCGGGCTGGCATATTGGTCCGGACATTTAGATTTCGAGAACGAGCCAGGCGAGAACTGTGACATCCTTCGGACGTGTGATCTCTGTGCGCGGCTCGCAGGCCCGGGTTGGGCTTTTGGCCGGCGGCCAGATGCAACTTTCAGAAATGCGCGCGACCGTCGGCCGGTTCGTCAGCATCCGCTGCGCGAGCTCGGTCATCGTCGCCATGATCACCGAAGTGTCGTGCGAGCACCTGCCGCCGTCCGACCAGTACATGGCGACCGCTTCCGTCGACCTGCTCGGCGAAATCCTTGGCGGCGACCGCCCGAAATACCAGCGCGGCGTCACCCACTATCCGACCATCGGCGACAGCACCGACCTGATCACGAACCAGGAGCTGCGCACGGTCTATGCGCCGAGCGGCTCGGACCAGATCAATGTCGGCACGCTGCAGCAGGATCGTTCGGTCATCGCCTATGTCGACGTCGAGGAAATGCTCTCGAAGCACTTCGCGGTGCTCGGCTCGACCGGCGTCGGCAAATCCACCGGCGTCTCGCTGCTGCTCAACGAGATCCTGAAATCGCGGCCGAACCTGCGCATCTTCCTGCTCGACGTGCACAATGAATACGGCCGCTGCTTCGGCGAGCGCGCCCAGGTGCTGAACCCGCGAAACCTCAAGCTGCCGTTCTGGCTGTTCAACTTCGAGGAGATCGTCGACGTGTTGTTCGGCGGCCGCCCCGGCGTGGCTGAAGAGCTCGACATCCTCGCCGAAGTGATTCCGATGGCGAAGGGCCTCTACACCCAGTACCAGAACTCCGACCGGGTCGGTCTCGGGCTGAAGCGCGTCGACCCCAAGCAGGTCGGCTACACCGTCGATACGCCGGTGCCCTATCGCCTGGTCGACCTGATCTCGCTGATCGACGAGCGCATGGGCAAGCTGGAGAACCGCTCCTCGCGCATCATCTATCACAAGCTGATCTCGCGCATCGACGCGGTGCGCAACGATCCGCGCTACGCCTTCATGTTCGACAATGCCAACGTCGGCGGCGACACCATGGCCGAGGTGATCAGCCATCTGTTCCGCCTGCCCGCCAACGGCAAGCCGATGACCATCATGCAGCTCGCGGGCTTCCCCGCCGAGGTCGTCGATTCCGTGGTGTCGGTGTTGTGCCGCATGGCGTTCGATTTCGGGCTGTGGAGCGACGGCGTGTCGCCGATGCTGTTCGTCTGCGAGGAAGCGCACCGCTACGCCTCCGCCGACCGCAATATCGGGTTCGGGCCGACCCGCAAGGCGGTGTCGCGCATCGCCAAGGAAGGCCGCAAGTACGGCGTCTATCTCGGCCTGATCACGCAGCGTCCGGCCGAGCTCGACGCGACCATCATCTCCCAGTGCAACACGCTGTTCACGATGCGCCTTGCCAACGACCGCGACCAGGCGCTGCTGCGCTCCGCGGTCTCGGACGCGGCCGCCAATCTGCTGTCGTTCGTGCCCTCGCTCGGCACCCGCGAAGTGCTGGCGTTCGGCGAAGGCGTGGCGTTGCCGACCCGGCTGCGCTTCAAGGAGGTGCCGCCGCACCAGCTGCCGCGCGGCGAGGCCACCATCGCAACCGTGCCGTCGGTCACCGCCGGGCATGATTTGCATTTCGTCAGCGCCGTGCTGGAACGCTGGCGCGGCGCCACCTCGCATCGCGATACCGCGCCGAACGACCCCGGCCTCAACTCCAGCCTCACCTCGCCTGCGCCGCCGCGCACGATGGCGCCGGCCGAGGCGCCGATGCTGCAGCCTTCGCTGGGCCTCGATCCGGATCGCTTCTCGCTGCTGAAGAAGCCGCTGCGCTAGCGGGATCGCGCAAGGCGCCGATGCGCCTTGCGCCGGACCCGTCATCCACTATGGTTTCGCCTGACGCCGCGTTCCCGCGGCATGCCGGAACCATCTCATGACGCAGCCGACCGCAAAGCGCTTCCCGACGCCCGCTCTCGACAAGCTCCCCGAGGATATCCGCACCCGCATCCTGGCGGTGCAGGAGAAGTCCGGCTTCGTGCCGAACGTATTCCTCACCCTGGCCTATCGCCCCGACGAGTTTCGCGCGTTCTTTGCTTATCACGACGCGCTGATGGAGAAGGACTCCGGCCTCTCCAAGGCCGAGCGCGAGATGATCGTGGTGGCGACCAGCGCCGCCAACCAGTGCCAGTATTGCGTGATCGCCCACGGCGCGATCCTGCGCATCCGCGCCAAGAATCCTGAGATCGCCGACCAGATCGCGGTCAACTACCGCAAGTCCGACATCACGCCGCGGCAGCGCGCGATGCTCGACTTTGCCATGAAGGTGAGCCGCACGGCCGAGGAGGTCGCGGAGACCGACTTCGCGGCGCTCGCCGCCCACGGCTTCAGCGACGACGACGTCTGGGACATCGCCGCGGTTGCGGCCTTCTTCGCGCTGTCGAACCGGCTCGCGAACGTCACCGGCATGCGGCCGAACGCCGAATTCTACATGCTCGGCCGGCAGCCGAAATAGAGGGCGCGGTGACGGACTGGAGCGAGATCATCCTGCGCCTCGGCGTGGCGACCCTTGCCGGCAGCGCGATCGGGCTCGACCGCGACCTGCGCGGCAAGCCGATCGGCCTGAAGACGCTGGGTCTCGTCAGCCTCTCGACCGCCACGGTCGTGCTGCTGGCCTTGCAAGCCGCCGCGCCCGGCCAGTTCACCGATGCGGTGAGCCGCGTGATCCAGGGCGTGCTGACGGGAATTGGGTTTCTCGGCGCCGGCGTCATCGTGCGGCAGGGCGACCGCTTTCAGGTCCGCGGCCTGACCAGCGCCGCATGTGCATTCTTTGCCGCATGCATCGGGATCGTCTGCGGCGCCGGACATTGGCCGATCGTTGCAACCGCACTCGTGCTGGCATTCCTGCTGCTCACCTTCGGCAAGCGCACCGAGCGCTGGCTGCACCACGCGCTCGGCGGCAAGGAGGACCAGCACAAGCCGGAGGCCGCGCCCGGTCAGTCGTCAGACGCCGGGCCGCACCAGCCGGGCAGATAGACCGCTCCCCCGCTGCGGCCGAGCGCCAGCCCCTTCTCCAGCGCCTTGGCGAAATTGTTCTCCACCGTCTTGCGCGGGATGTGACGGCGCAGGAAATCGGCCCACAGGAATTCGCTGAACGGCGTCGTGTCCTTGGCGAAACCGCCGGCCCGGCGCATCTCGCCGGCAAGGCTGCGGAACGGATCGTCCTTGAGATCCTTGATCGATTTCGGAATGTCCCTGAAGTGCCGGCGCTCGCCCCTGGAGTCGTAAGGGTAGACCCAGCGCTTGTTGTCCATCACGCCCCAGAACACGTCACGCTCGACCATCGTGAGATCGCCGATCACGGTGACCAGGATGTCCTTGACGCCCTCCTCGTGCAGCGCCCGCGCCATGTGATGGTGATCGACCACGTAATAGCGATCGTCGGGACCATGGACGACCGGGATCATGTGCTTGCCCAGAAGCTCGGCACGCTTCTTGTCGGACTTGTGCTCGCGCCAGCGCTTCCGCTTCTCCTTTACCTCATGCATGCCGACCGTCATCTGGGTCGGTCGCAGCGACATGATCGGGACCGGTTTGACGTAGGGCTCGCGCGTATGGGCCATGATGTGTGCTCCCGTTTGACCGGCACTCCGGAATAGGTTCCATTATGTCATGATGTCGCAGACAGGTGAAAGAGCCGGTTCGGCGGATGGCTTTGAGAGCAAACGATCGCGTGAAGGCCCGCACGGTCCGCTTCGGCAACCGCGAGGTCGTGACCGAGGGGTTGGAGCTCAGTTTCTGGGCAGACATAAGTCATCGCTGCATGACGGCATCCTGGCCCGCCTTTATCGGCGGTGCAGCATTGGTGTTCGTCGTATTCAACGCCGTGTTCGCCTTGTTCTATTGGCTCGGCGATCATCCGATCGCTAACGTGCCCAACGGCCAATACATCGACTACCTCTATTTCAGCATCGAAACGCTTTCGACCGCCGGCTACGGCGACATGCACCCGCAGACGCATTACGGGCACTTCATCGCCACCATCGAACTCTTCACCGGCATCTTCTCGATGTCGCTGATGACCGGGCTGATCTTCGCCCGCTTCTCGCGGCCGAGCGCGCGGCTGCTGTTCGCCGACAGTCCCGTGATCTCAAACCATGAGGGACAGCTGACGCTGATGATCCGTCTCGCCAATGAGCGGCACAACATCATCGCCAATGCCACCGCGCGGCTGTGGCTGTTCAAGAGCGGCGTCAGCAAGGAAGGCATGGCCTATCGCCGGTTCTACGAGCTGCCATTGGTGCGCAGCGAAAGCCCGGCGCTGGCGCTGAGCTGGACCCTGTTTCATGTCATCGACCAGGACAGCCCGCTCCACGGCCTCGGCGCCGCGGACCTGGAAGCCGTCAATGCCGGGCTCGGCCTCATCGTATCCGGCTATGACGACGTTGCAGCGCAAACTGTGCATGCGCGAAAATCGTACGAACATTCCGACATCCGCTTCGGCCATCGCTATGCGGAAATTTTGCGCGCGACCGACGACGGCCGTCTCAGGATCGATTACAGTCGGTTCCACGAGACGATCGAAGGATGAATACCACCTCTGCGCGCACCAAGATTTTAGATGTGAAGCGCGGCGAACATGCTAGAGATAAGCGGCGACGCGACCGGACTGACAACAGTGAAGACGCAGCGGCCAATTTCCTCGGATGACGAGCACGTGGTGCTCAAATTCCGGCCGCGCACCTCGGCGCAGCCGCCCGGCAAGCGCGAGCAGCCGATCCGATCGCCCCGTCCCGCTTCCGTTGCCAACGATCTCTCTCGCTATGAGAAGCCGCGCGAGGAGCCGGACGATTTCCGCCAGCGCATGCTCGCCAATATCGCCGCCTTCGCCTTCACCGTGGCGCTCACCGCAATCGGTATCTGGCTGGCCATGAGCATCGCCGATTTGCGCAAGACCCAGGACTGCGTGCTGATGGGCCGCCGCGATTGCGCGAAGATTACGGTGATGCCGCGCAACTAGGCTGGCCGGAACCCTGCCCAAAAACCGCCCTTGCCAGGCCGGCCAAGCTCCATTGAACTAACGGCCCTGCTCCGATATACGGGCACACGACTCCGGCAGCAGCAATAAGGGCATTCCGGGGCAACGCGCCCGCCTCCTCCGAGAGTCCCGGAATTACCTTCAATATATCAAAGGCTTAATGATGTCCTCCACATTCGAGCAGATCGCCAACATTATCGCGGAGACCTGCGACATCCCGCGCGACACGATCAAGCCGGAGAGCCACGCGATCGACGATCTGGGAATCGACAGCCTCGACTTCCTCGACATCGCCTTTGCCATCGACAAGGCCTTTGGCATCAAGATGCCGCTCGAGAAGTGGACCCAGGAGGTCAACGACGGCAAGGCAACGACGGAGCAGTACTTCGTGCTGAAGAATCTCGCCGACCGCATCGACGAGTTGGTTGCGGCCAAGAATGCGGGCACGGGCACGGGCTCGTAATCGCCCATCATGCAGCTCGAAATTTTTCAGCTGATCGACCGGATCGTCGACCTCGACCTCGACGCAAGAACCATTGTCGTCGAGGCGGATGTGCCGCCCGAGAGCCACTCGGTGTTCGCGGGGCACTTCCCGGGGTACCCGATCATGCCCGGCGTGTTGCTGACCGAGGCAATGGCCCAGAGCTCGGGCTGGCTGATCCTCGGTCTGACCAAGTTCGAGCGCATGCCTTTCCTCGCCATGGTCAAGGAAGCCAAGATGCGCGGCTTCGTCAGCCCCGGCTCGGTCCTGAGGATCGAAGCCAAGATCGAACACGAAGGTTCAGGCTTCGCCGTGACCTCGGCGAAGGTTCGCGTCGGCAAAGAGCTCAAGTGCAATGCCGAGCTGACCTTCCGCCACATCCCCTTCCCTCACCCGGACTTGCGTGTGCACATGGATGCGATGGCCAACAAGATCGGCTTTCCGATGCAGGCAATGACCAATGGCTGAGAAGGAAGTCTGGATCACCGGCGTCGGCCTGCTCTCCTCGCTCGGCGAAGGGCTGGACGCGCATTGGCAGGCGCTTGGCGAACGGCGCGTCAATGCCGACGAGAAGCGTCTCGCGCCCTACGTGATCCATCCGATCGCCCCGGTCAGCTTCGACGCCCAGATCCCGAAGAAGGGCGACCAGCGCCAGATGGAGATGTGGCAGCGCATCGGCACCTATGCCGCCGGGCTGGCGCTCGATTCCGCCGGCGTCAAAGGCAATCAGGAAATCCTGTCGCGGATGGACATGATCATCGCAGCCGGTGGCGGCGAGCGTGACCTCAATGTCGACCTGGCGATCATGAACGCCGATGCGCAGGGCAAGCTGCCGCCTGCCCTCCTCAACGAAAAGCTGATGAACGAACTGCGCCCGACGCTGTTCCTTGCGCAGCTCTCCAATCTGCTTGCCGGCAACATCGCGATCGTTCACGGCGTGTGCGGGACATCGCGCACCTTCATGGGCGAGGAAGCCTCAAGCATCGACGCTGCGCGGATCGCAGTCGCGCGCATCGGCGCCGGACAGAGCGACATCGCGCTGGTCGGCGCGGCGCATAATGGCGATCGCGGCGACCTCTTGATGCTCTACACGTTTGGCGACTTCGCCCTCAAGGATCGGCATAGCGCGGTATGGGCCCGCAGGAACAACCCGGGCTTCGCGATCGGCTCTGCCGGCGCTTTCCTGGTGATGGAGTCGCGCGAGCACGCCGAGGCCCGCGGCGCCAAGCCCTACGCCAGGCTGACCAGGGTGGTCGCCGATCTTGCCAAGCGCAAGGAGCCCGGCGCCGTGACGAAATCGCTACAAGCGATGTGGCCGAAGCTCGGCGTCAGCGACGACAACGCCATGCTGATCACGGGCGCGACCGGCGCCGAGCCCGCGACCACTGAGGAGCGCGCATTCCTCGGTCAGCACCCCGGTCTCGCCGTGCGCGCCACCGGAACGACCTTTGGGCACACCATGGAGGCGCAGTTCCCGCTCGGGCTGGCGCTGGCAGCGTTGTCGATCTCGCGCGGCGCGCTCTATCCGGCCAACGATCCGACCGGGCTGGAGGTTGAAAAGACCGAAGCGCCAACCCAGATTGTCGTGTTGGGGGTCGGCCACTGGCAGGGCGAAGGCATGGCACTGGTCGAGGCCGTCAGTTAGGGCATGGTCCGGAAAAGTGTGAAGCGGTTTTCCCTCGCGACAAACGCGTAGCGTTTGCGCGGAGATCATGCTCAAACAAATAGCTAAAGCGCGATGAGGCTCATCGCGCTTTAAGTCCGGCGCAAGTACCGACGGGGAAACCATGACAGCACCACGCGATAAATTCGGCCGACCGATCGTTGTCGTGACCGGCATGGGAATCGTGACGTCGCTCGGCGGCGGCAAGACCGACAATTGGAAGCGTCTCACCGCGGGCGAGTCCGGCATCAGGACCGTGACGCGCTTCCCGATCGACAGCCTGAAGACGACGATGGCCGGCGCCGTCGATTTCGTCACCGTCGACCCGTTCTCCTCGACCAGCCTGTCGCAGCGTCTGGCCGAGGTTGCGACCGAGGAAGCGCTGGAGCAATCCGGCATCGGCAGCAAGGGCGACTTCCCCGGCCCGCTGTTTCTGGCAGTCGCGCCGATCGAGACCGAGTGGCCGCAGCGGCTCGAGGTCGCGCGCTCCGTCCCGACCAAAGACTTTGGAATCATCGACTATCTGGCGACCTGCAGCGGCGGCAAGTTTGCGCATTTCCATCGCCGGTTCACCTTCGGCTCCGTCGCGCTCAACCTCGCCGAGACCTTCGGCACCAAGGGCTCGCCGATCTCGCTCTCGACGGCTTGCGCGTCCGGCGCGACCGCGATCCAGCTCGGCGTCGAGGCGATCCGCCGCGGCGAAGCCGATGCGACGCTGTGCATTGCGACCGACGGCTCGGTGAATCCGGAAGCCATGGTGCGTTTCTCGCTGCTCTCGGCGCTCTCGACCCAGAACGATCCGCCCCAGGGCGCCTCAAAACCGTTCTCGAAGAACCGCGACGGCTTCGTGATGGCCGAAGGCGCCGGCGCCCTGGTGCTGGAGAGCTATGAGGCCGCGATGGCGCGCGGCGCGCGCATCCTGGGCGTCGTCGCCGGCTGCGGCGAGCTGACCGACTCCTTCCACCGCACCCGCTCGGCCCCCGACGGCAAGCCGGCGATCGGCTGCGTGCGCAAGACGCTTGCTGATGCGGGCATGGAGCCGCACCAGATCGACCACATCAATGCGCACGGCACCTCGACGCCGGAAAACGACAAGATGGAATATCTGGCGACCGCAGCCGTGTTCGGCGAGCACACGCCGAACATTCCGGTGTCGTCGAACAAATCCATGGTTGGCCACACCATCTCGGCCGCCGGCGCGGTCGAGGCGATCTTCTCGCTGCTGACGCTCGAGCATCAGCGGATTCCGCCGACGATCAATTACGGGGTGCCCGACCCCGCGATCCCGTTCGACGTGGTCGGCAACAAGGCGCGCGACGCCAAGGTGACCGCCGTGATGTCGAACTCGTTCGGGTTTGGCGGGCAGAACGCCTCGCTGATCCTGACGCGCGAGCCGGCTTAGCGCCCTCGCCTCATCAGATGAAACGCCTGCTCCTTCGTACCAGGGCGCGCCTCCGCGATGCCGCCAAGCCCGTGGCCGGCGTTGCGATCGGCGCGCTGACGACCGGCCTGTTGCGAACCACCCGCTATTTCGATCCGGACAAGACCGCAAATTTCTTCGGTCAGGCCGCGCATTTCATCGGCCGCCGGCTGCGCGAGGATCGCATCGGCCGCGAGAACCTCAAGGCGGCCTTCCCCGAGAAGTCACCGGAAGAGATCGAGACAATTCTCACGGGGGTCTGGCACAATCTCGGCCGCATCGGTGCCGAATTTGCGCATCTCGATCGCATCTGGGACCACGACCCCGCGCATCCCGACAAGCCCGGCCGGGTCGAATTCTCCGGACGCAGCAAGCAATTGTTCGATCAGCTGCGGGACGACGGCAAACCGGCGCTGTTCTTTGCCGCGCATCTCGGCAACTGGGAGCTGTCTCCGCTCGCTGCCGCGGCGCACGGGCTCGAAGCCGTCGTCTTGTTCCGGCGACCGAACATCGAAGCCGCCGACCGCGCCATCGAACGGATCCGAGCCGTCAATTTGGGCACGCTGGTCCCGGCCGGCCGGGACGCGCCGCTCAAGCTGGCAAAGGCCCTGCAAGACGGCCAGCACGTTGCGATGCTGGTCGACCAGTATTTGACCAACGGCGTCCCCGTCACTTTCTTCGGCCGCAAGACCACGGCGAACCCGCTGCTGGCGCGCCTGCGCCGGCAGATCGACTGCCCGATCCACGGCACGCGGATCATTCGCCTGCCCGACGGCCGTTTCCGCGGCGAAGTCTCCGAGGAAGTGAAGCCGGTGTTCGACGCATCCGGCGAGATCGATATCCAGGGCACGATGCAGGCGATCACCGACGTCGTCGAGGGCTGGGTCCGCGAGTATCCGGATCAGTGGCTCTGGCTGCACCGGCGCTGGCGGTAGCGGTCCGCTATTGGCGTGACAGACCTTCGCGTCCAGGCGACGGTACGTTCCCTCCGCAAGCGACTACCCATACACGCGATAACTCGCTGTCGACGACGCCTCCCAAGACTGCCGCCATCGCCAAGGCGCCGCTGGGCTCGACCCGGATACCGCATGTTCCAAGAAGCAGCCCGGCAGCGCGTTGCACAGATTCGTCGTTCACGGCGCACACCTGAACATTCGATCGTTGCAGAATTTCGAAGGCCCGCGCTCCGATCTGGCGGGAGCGCAGGGCGTCACATAGCGTCTCTCCGGGAGGATCAATCCGGACCGGCATTCCAATCTCGCGGGCGCGCGCGTAGCGTTGGTGGGTCTCCGGTTCGGCAACATAGATTGCTGCCGGAATGGACCAAGAACGCAAAGCAAGGGCAACACCGGCGGCCAGCCCGCCACCGCCACAGGCAACGATCACTGCATCGGACGCTGGGCCATTTGCTTGAATGGCAGCTGCGATCTCCGAACCCACGGTATAGCTTCCGGCAATCATCTCGACGTCTTCGAAAGCGTGCAGGTTACGCCAACCGCGTTGACGGGCGTCCATTCGCGCACAATCGACCAACTCCGATCGCTCGACGATTTTTATCTCAGCTCCGGTTTCTCGAGCCTGCTCCTTTTGAAGGCCGCTACGTCCGCGGGCATGATCAAACAAGCAGGCTTGTCCAGAGCCTGAGCGGCCAGGCCAACTGCAATCGGAAAATTTCCAGATCCTGCGGCGACAACTCCTCGCGCAGCGTTTCTCGTTCCGAGAATTGCTCCTCGAAACTTGAACGAACCGCCATACTGAACGGTCTCGTCTTTGATGAAGATTGTTCGCCCAGTCGCCGCGTCCAACGCGGCGCAAGATCGTATCGGAGTCTCCAGCGCTCGGCCCGCAATAAACTCGAGATCGTCACGGACAAAATGAATCAGCTGACTGGGCATCTTTGCTTCTGCGGGAATCGCAACGAACATCGATGGCTATCGGACACACACGTACACTGGTGTCCAATCAGCTGTTGTAACTGCTCGATTTAACTTGTGAACGTCTGAAATATCTCAGTACGTCGGGCGCATAGCACATGATTGCCTTGGCGCGCGCACCCGGCCCTAGCGTCCGGTCTTCACCCGGGTCCACAGCCGGTTGATGATCCGCTGCGTCGCCGGATCGCGCGCCGTGATCACGAACAGCTTCTTCTGCATCGCCTCGTCGGGATAGATGTTCTTGTCGTTGAAGATCTTCGGATCGATCAGCTTCTGGCTCGCCAGATTGCCGTTGGCGTAGGACAGGAAGTTCGAGTTCTTCGCCGCGACCTCGGGTCGGTAGAGGTAGTTGATCAGCTCATAGGCCTCAGTGACATTCTTGGCATCGGCGGGGATCGCGAGATTGTCGAAGAACATCTGCGCGCCCTCCTTCGGGATCGTGTAGCCGATCTCGACGCCGGTGTTGGCTTCCGCCGCCCGGCTGCGCGCCTGCATGATGTCGCCCGACCATCCAACCACGAAGCAGATCTCGCCCGAGGCCAGCGCGCTGAGATATTCGGACGAATGGAATTTGCGAACATAGGGCCGGATCTTGATGACGAGATCGGCGGCCTTGTCGAGGTCGGCCTGCTTGGTCGAGTTCGGATCGAGGCCAAGATAGCTCAACGCCGCCGGCAGGATATCGTCGGCGGAATCCAGCATGTGGATGCCGCAATCCTTGAACTTGGCGAGGTTCTCCGGCTTGAACACCATGTCCCAGCTGTCGATCTTCGCATCAGGCCCGAGAATCTTCTCCGCCATCTTGACGTTGTAGCCGATGCCGGTGGTGCCCCACATGTAGTTGGCACCGTAATTGTTGCCGGGATCGTAGGTGGCGAGCTCACCGGTCACCACCGGCCACGCATTGGCGAGGTTCGGCAGCTTCGACTTCTCGAGCTTCAGGAACACTTTTGCGGTGATCTGGCGCTGCAGGAAATACCCGGTCGGCACCACGACGTCGTAGCCCGACTTGCCGGCGAGCAGCCGCGTCTCCAGCGTCTCATTGGCGTCGAACGTATCGTAGACGACCTTGATGCCGGTTTCCTTGGTGAAGTCCTCAAGGACTCCCGGCGCCATGTAGTTCGACCAGTTGTAGAAGTTGACCGTGCGCTCCTCCGCACTTGCAGAGGCAGCGAACAACAGAACCGCGGCGACCGTACCGACGAGGCTGACGAGACGACGGTTCTGCTTGTGCATTCTGGTCTACCTCTTGCGACGATGCACCGCGTCGGACAACCGCTCCAGCGCGGTGTCGAGCGTCGAGTCCTTCTTGGCGAAACAGAAACGCACGACCGACGTCACCGCATCCTGTTCGTAAAACGCCGACACTGGAATAGCCGCGACCTTGTAATCCTGCACAATTCGCCAGCAGAACTCGGCGTCGGTCTCGTTGAGCCCAAGCGGCGACAGATCGACGGTGAGGAAGTAGGTCCCCTGCGACTTCAGCACCGGAAAGCCGATGCTCTCCAACCCCTTGGTGAGGCGGTCACGACTCCGCGCCATGTCCTTGCGCATGTCGAGGAAGTAATCGTCCGGCTTGCCGAGGCCATACGCAACAGCCGCTTGCAGGTTGGGCGCTGTCGTGAAGGTGAGGAACTGGTGCACCTTGGCGGCAACCCGTAGCAGCGGCGGCGCGGCGCAGACAAAGCCGATCTTCCATCCGGTCAGCGAGAAGATCTTGCCGGCGCTGCCGACCTTGATGGTGCGGTCGCGCATGCCCGGGATCGTGATCAACGGGATATGCTCGCGGCCGTCGAACACGACATGCTCCCAGACCTCGTCGCAGATCGCGACCACGTCGAACTCCTGGCAGAACCGCGCCAGCAGCTCGAGGTCCTCGCGCGGATAGACCACGGCGGCCGGGTTGAGCGGATTGTTGAACAGCACCGCCTTGGTCTTGTGGTTGAAGACGCTGCGCAGCATCTCCTCGTTGAGCCGCCATTCCGGCGGCTCGAGCCGCAACAGCCGCGGAATGCCGCCGGCCTGGCGGATGATCGGCAAATAGGAATCATAGACCGGCTGGAAGCAGACCACTTCGTCGCCCGGCTCGACCACCGCGAGGATCGAGGATGTCAGCGCCTCGGTGCCGCCGGAGGTGACCATCACCTCGGTCATCGGATCGAGCTTGAGCCCGTGCCAATGACCGTAATGCGATGCGATCGCCTGACGAAGCTCCGGGATGCCCATCATCGACGGATACTGGTTGTAGCCGTTGACGGAAGCATCCGCGGCGGCGCGGCGGATGTCCTCCGGTCCGGGATCGTCGGGAAAGCCCTGGCCGAGATTGATGGCGTTGTTGTCGCGCGCAGCCTGCGACATCGCCTCGAAGATCGTGACGGGAAGGTCTGCGAAGACCTTGTTCATGGAGGTCATGTCAGGGATCAGCCGCCCGTCTTGGTCGGCAGTCCCGCCGCCTTCCAGCCGATGATGCCGCCCGCCAGATGCTTGTCGTAAGGCAAGCCCGCGGCCTGGGCGGCCAGCGAGGCCGTCACCGAGCGCTTGCCGGAGCGGCAGGCGAACACCACCTGCTTGCCCTGCGGATCGGGAATCGCTGCCGGATCGAAGGTCGACAGCGCCACCACGACGCCATCGGGATAGGCCTCGACAGCAACCTCATTGGGCTCGCGGACGTCGACCAGGAGATAGCGGCCTTCCGCTATGCCCTTTGACACCTCGTCCGGAAACAAATCTTCCACCTTGTGGTCCGCCACGGAAATATCCTCCCGACATCAGTTGGCGAGCGTCGCGCGGCTCGCCGGTCCGGGCCGCAAAGTCGCCTCTTGCGCGGAGAAAATCAAGCGTCCGAAACGGGTTAGATGCTGCGCAGAAACGCTGGATCGTGGACCCTAGATCGTGACTTGTGTGCCGACCTCGACCACCCGCCCGGTCGGGATCTGGAAATAGTCGGTGGCGTCGTTCGACGAACGGCTCAGTGCAATGAACAGATGATCCTGCCAGCTCGGCATGCCCGAATGCGCCGCCGGCTTCAGCGCACGGCGGGACAGGAAGAACGAGGTCGACATGATGTCGAACTGCCAGCCGAGCTTGCGGGCGATCGCCAGCGTCTTCGGCACGTTCGGCTGTTCCATGAAGCCGAACTTCAGCGTCACCTTGGAGAAGGTCTCGCTCAGCTGCTCCATCCGCACCCGCTCGGACGGATCGATCCGCGGCGTCGGCGCGGTCTCGATGGTCAGGATGACGTTCTTCTCGTGCAGCACCTTGTAGTGCTTGAGGCTGTGCATCAGCGCGGTCGGCGCGCTGACAGGGTCGCTGGTCAGGAACACCGCGGTGCCGGAGACCCGCTGCGGCGGCCGCTTCTCCAGCATTTTGACGAGATCGTCGAGCGGGAATTCCAGCTTGCGCGATTTCTCGAACAGCAGCCGGCTGCCGCGCCGCCAGGTGTACATCACCAGGATCATGGCCCCACCAAGCGCGAGCGGCACCCAGCCGCCCTCGAACACCTTGAGCAGGTTGGCGGCAAGGAAGGTGATGTCGAGGAACAGGAACGGCGCAACCAGCGCGGCGGCGGCGATCGGTGACCATTTCCAGACCCGCCAGATCACCACAAAGCCCATCATCGCCGTCACCACCATGGTGCCGGTCACGGAGATGCCGTAGGCCGATGCCAGCGCGCTCGACGAACGGAACATCAGCACCAGCACGATCACCGCAATGAACAGGAAGCGGTTGATGCGCGGCATGTAGATCTGCCCGGAATGCGCTTCCGAAGTGTGGCGGATCTCGAACCGCGGCATCAGGCCGAGCTGGATCGCCTGCCGGGTCAGCGAATAGGCACCGGTGATGACGGCCTGGCTGGCGATCACGCTCGCCGCGGTGGCAAGCGCGACCATCGGGATCAGCGCCCAGTCCGGGAACATCAGGAAGAACGGGTTCTCGACGGCCTTGGGATCGGCGATCAGCAGCGCGCCCTGCCCGAGATAGTTCAGCGCCAGTGACGGCAGCACGATGGACAGCCAGGCGGCCTGGATCGGGCGTTTGCCGAAATGACCGAGATCGGCATAGAGCGCCTCCGCGCCGGTCACCGCGAGGAAGACCGCACCGAGCGTGATGAAGCCGATCACGCCGTGATGCAGCATGAACGACACCGCAAGGAGCGGATTGAGTGCGTACAGCACCTCGGGATGCCGCGCGATGTGCGGCAGCGCTGCGATCGCGATCACGGCGAACCACACGCACATCACGGGTCCGAAGAAAGCGGCGACGCGCGCGGTGCCCCGCGACTGCACCGAGAACAGGAACAGCAGGATGACCACGGTGATCGGGACGACATACGGATCGAACGTCGCGGTCGCGAGCTTGATGCCTTCGATCGCCGACAGCACCGTCAGCGCCGGCGTGATGACGGCGTCGCCATAGAACAGCGCGCCGCTGATGATGCCGAGCAGTACGATCGCGCCGGCGCCCTTGGTCACGGCGCGCTGCGCCAGCGCCATTAGCGCCAGCGTCCCGCCCTCGCCATTGTTGTCGGCGCGGAGCAGGATCACGACGTATTTCAGCGTCACGACCACGACCAGCGCCCACAGGATCAGCGAGAGCACGCCGAGCACCGCATGCGCCGTCACGCCGCCCTCACCGCCGCTGGCCGCGACAATGGCTTCGCGCAGCGCGTAGAGCGGGCTGGTGCCGATGTCGCCGTAGACGACACCGATGCTGCCGAGCATCAGCGCCTTGAAGGTGGCGGTGGAATGCGCCTCGCCATGGCCATTTGCCGCCGGCGCTTCCGCCGCGGTGATCGCACTCTCGGATGACATGGGAAGCTGCGCCTCTGTCTTCTGCCGCACCGCACAATGCCGGGTCGCAGGGCTATACTCCCGGCAGGAATGCATAGGTTAGCCCGGATTCAGGCCTCCGCCATGCATATCACGCATAGATCACGGCTTTTCAACTGTAGAATTCGTTGCCGAATCAAATAGTTACCTGGGTACCCACTTCAACCACCCGGCCGGTCGGGATCTGGAAATAGTCGGTGGCATCGTTGGCGGAGCGGCTCATCGCGATGAACAGATGGTCCTGCCATTGCGGCATACCGGACTGGGCCGAGGGCTTGAGCGAGCGGCGCGATACGAAGAACGACGTCGCCATGATGTCGAATTGCCAGCCGAGCTTGCGTGCGACCGCCAGCGCCTTCGGCACGTTCGGCGATTCCATGTAGCCGAAGCGCAGCCGCACCGCGGTGAACTTGTCGCTGACCTTCTCCATGTTGACGCGCTCCGACAGATCGACGCGCGGCGTCGGTGCGGTCTCGATGGTCAGGATCACGTTGTGCTCGTGCAGCACCTTGTTGTGCTTGAGATTGTGCAACAGCGCGGTCGGTACGAAACTGGGATCGCTGGTCAGGAACACCGCGGTGCCCTTGACGATGTGCGGCGGCCGCTTCTCCAAGCTGTGGATCAGGTCGCGCAGCGGCACCTCGATGCGGCGGGTCTTGGCGATCAAGATCGCGGCGCCGCGGCGCCAGGTCCAGATCATCGTCGCCATGACGGCGCCGAACAACAGCGGCACCCAGGCGCCCTCGAACAGCTTCAGCAGATTGGCGCTGAAGAAGGTCATGTCGACGATCACGAACGGCAGGATCAGTGCCGCGGCCGACGCCACGCGCCAGTTCCACAGCTTCCAGATCACGATGAAGCCCATGATGCCGTCGGCCACCATGGTGGTGGAGACCGCGATGCCATAGGCCGAGGCGAGCCCGCTCGAGGTGCGAAATAGCAACACCAGCAGCAGCACGCCGACCAGCAGCAGCCGGTTGACGCGCGGCAAATAGATCTGGCCGGCATGGGTCTCCGAGGTGTAGCGAACCTCGAAGCGCGGCAACAGCCCGAGCTGCACCGCCTGGCTGATCAGCGAATAGGCGCCGGTGATGACGGCCTGGCTCGCGATCACGGTCGCGGCCGTGGCGAGCCCGACCAGCGGCAGCAACAGCACGTCGGGCACCATGCGGTAGAACGAGTTCTCGATCGCCGAGGGATCGGACAGCACCAGCGCACCCTGCCCGAAATAGTTGAGGAGCAGCGAGGGCAGCACGAAGAACAGCCAGCCTGACTGGATCGGCTTGCGGCCGAAATGCCCGAGATCGGCATACAGCGCCTCGCCGCCGGTCACCGCGAGGAACACCGCGCCCAAGGTCACGAGGCCGATGGTGCCGTGGGTCAGCATGAACTGGAGCGCGTAATACGGATTGATCGCCGCCAGCACCGACGGATCGTCCGTGATGTGGACCAGCCCCATCACCGCCAGCACAGCGAACCACAGCACCATCACCGGCCCGAAGGCGGAGGCGACGCGGGCGGTGCCGGAGCTCTGCACCGAGAACAGTGCGACGAGGATCAAGATCGTCAGCGGTACCACATAGTGCTCGAGATGCGGCGTGGCGAGCTTGAGACCTTCGACCGCCGACAGCACCGAGATCGCCGGCGTGATCATGGAATCGCCGATGAACATCGAGGCGCCGACCACGCCGAGCGCAAGCAGCGGCCAGCTGCGCCGTCCGATCGCGCGCTGGCCGAGCGCCATCAGCGACAGCGTGCCGCCCTCGCCATTGTTGTCGGCGCGCAGCAGCAGCAGCACGTATTTGGCGGTGACGACGGTGAACAGCGCCCACAGGATCAGGCTGAGCACCCCGAGCACCATGATGCGGGTGACCGGCTGGCCATGCGCGGCGCCGCCGACCGCCTCGCGGAATGCGTAGAGCGGCGACGTTCCGATATCGCCGAACACCACCCCGATGCTGCCCAGTGTCAGGGCCCAGAAGCCGGAGGTACCTTGGCCCGTTCCTTGGCCTGTGCCTTGGCCCGAGCCTTGACCCTCCTGGGCTTCGGTGGATGAGACGCTGGCAGCCATGGCGAGATTGGAACGCCCGATCGGTTGATTTTGATCCGCGCGGCTATCGACGCTTCCGCTCCGCGTGTCAACCGCGCAACATTACGAGCTTGACGGTAGCATGTAACCCGGAGCTACGGCTTCAGATCCGGCGGCAGCGGCGGATTTTCCCGCATCAACGTGATCGTCACGCGACGGTTGGCCGGCAAGGTCGGATCGTCGGGAAACAGCGGCTGGCCGTCAGCTTTGCCGGAAACCGCGAAGATATGGGACGGCGGCAGCCCTTCCCGCTCCAGGATCTGCCGCACCGCATTGGCGCGGTCCGCGGACAGGTCGAAGGCGTCGTAGTCGCTGCGCGCCGGCACGAAGCCTGCGGCTGTATGCCCCACGATCGCGACCCGCAGCGGCGTCGCCTTCAAGGGAGCTGCGAGCCTCTGGATCAGCCGGCGGGTGCGCTCATAGGGCTCCCTGGACCCGTCGGCGAACATCGAGCGGCCGTCCTGGTCGACGATCTCGAGGTTTAACCCCTCCTTGGTCTCCTCGAACATGATGTTCTTGGAGATCTCGGTCAATTCCGGCATGTCCTGCAGCGCCTGGCGCAGCGAGGCGGAGGCGAGCGCGAATTCGCGGTCGATCTTCAGCCGCGCGCCGTTGATCTGGCTGCGCTCCTTCTCGTCCGGCGTCGGATTGGCCGAGGACTCCTCCGGCGAGATGTGTTCGACATTCTTCAGCTTCGGCCGGGTCGGCAGGCCGTCGGACTCGACGATGCCGGAATAGCGCACGTCGGTCTGCACGCCGAAAGCGTCGCGCATCGAGCCGGCGACGATCTTCAGCTTGTTGTTGTCCATGGTGGAGAACGCGACGAGCATCACGAAGAAGCTCATCATCAGGCCCATCAGGTCGGCGAAGGTCACGAACCAGCCGTGACCTCCACCGTGAGCGTCGCCGCGCTTTTTCTTGGCCATCGCTGCGTTTCCCGAAAGCGCCGATCCGTCAGGCCGGGACCGGCTCGCCTTCCTCGTTGCGATGCTTCTCCGGCAAATAGGCGAGCAGCATCTCGCGCACCAGTGCCGGGCTCTTGGAGTCGCGGATCATCAGGATGCCGTCGATGATCAGCGTGCGGTTGGTCTCCTCGTCGAGCAGCTTGCCGTGCAGCTTGTCGGCGATCGGCAGGCAGAACAAATTGGCGACCAGCGCGCCGTACAGCGTCGCGAGCAGCGCGGTCGCCATGAACGGGCCGAGCTTGGAGGGGTCGGTCATGTTGGCGAACATCTGCACCATGCCGATCAGCGTGCCGATCATGCCGAACGCGGGCGCGCAGTCGCCGATCGCGCGATAGATCTTGCTGCCCTCGTCGAGGTGCATCAGGAAATTGTCGCGGTCGCGTTCCATGTTGTCGCGGATGAATTCGAGGTCGTAGCCGTCGGCGACGTAGCGGATGCCCTTGGCGAGGAACGGCTCGTCGGTCTCGACCTTCTCGAGGCCGACCGGGCCCTGCTTGCGGGCGATCTCGGCGATGCGGGCGAGCTCGTCGACGAGGTCGCGGGCCGAGAGCCGGCTCATGGTGAAGGCAAATTTGGCGCCGAGCGGCAGGCCGTGCAGCATCACGCCGAGCGGAAAGCGGATCATCGTCGCCGCGATCGAACCGCCGAAGATGATGATCATGGCGTGTTCGGAGATGAACATGTGCAGGTCGCCGCCCATGAACATCATCACCGCGATGACGATGATGCCGGCCAACAGCCCGGCGCCTGTCATGATATCCATGAAAAACTCCAACGCGAACGCAACCCGCCTGTCCTGGACGGCGCGCAGCCCAAGGCGGGCCGCGTGGAAAAACCCTAGCGTTAATGCCATTAAGGACGCGTTACCGAATTTGGTAGGGATAACAACGGGTAAACGCCGGTCTTTTCGCGATGTCGTTGAAGATGCTGGCTTTCCGCATGCGACGCTGTCGCTGCATGCGGAAAAGGCCTCCCCGTAGAACAACGGACATGAGATAGGTTGGCTCAGAGCGTTTTCGAGCGAAGTGGCTACCGGTTCGCGTGAAGAAAACGCGTCAAAACAAGAATCTAGAGCTCCGTTCCGATTCCATCGGAACGGAAACGGCTCTAGAGGAAACGAACCAGCGAGCAGGACAGGATGAAGGCGGTCGTCGTCGAGCAATATGCGCCCATCGATCAGATCGGGTTGAAAGAGATCGCCACTCCCGAACCTGGCCCCGGACAAATCCGCGTCCGGGTCCACGCCGCGAGCATCGGCTTTGTCGACGGGCTGAAAGTCGAGGGCCGCTACCAGACCAAGGATCCCCTGCCCTTTACGCCCGGCGCGGAATTCGCCGGCGTGGTCGATCAGGTCGCGAGCGACGTCACCGGCATCACGCCGGGCATGCGGGTGATGGGCGCGGCGCGCTCGGGCGCGCTGGCCGAGCAGATCGTGGTGCCGCCTGCCGCCGTCGAGATCATGCCCGACGGCCTCTCGATGGAGGCCGCAGCCGCCTTCCGCACCAACTACCTCACCGCGCTCTATGCACTCGGCGAGCGCGGCCGGCTGCAATCCGGCGAGCAGTTGCTCGTGCTCGGTGCCGCCGGCGGCACCGGGATTGCCGCGATCCAGATCGGCAAGCTGCTCGGCGCGCGGGTCGTCGCCGCGGCCTCGACCGAGGAGAAGCGCAACTTCGCCGCAAGCTTCGGCACCGATGCTGTCGTCGACTACACGAGGCCCGATTGGCGCGACGCGCTGAAGGACGCGACCGGCGGCCATGGCCCCGACGTGATCTTCGATCCGGTCGGCGGCGAGGTCTCGCTGCAGGCGTTCCGCTCGATCGCCTGGAACGGCCGCCATGTCGTGGTCGGCTTTGCAGCAGGCAGCATCCCCGCGCTGCCGTTCAATCTGCCGCTCCTGAAAGGCGGACTTCTGATCGGCGTCGACGCCGCCCAGATCGCGCGCCGCGAGCCCGAGGCGCAGGCGCGCGTGATGGCGCAATTGTCGGCATGGCTGAACGACGGCCGACTGACGCCGGTGGTCGGCAAGGTGTTCGCGTTCGAGGATTTTCGCGATGCGTTCACAACGATGCAGACCCGCGCGGCGCTGGGCAAGATGGTGGTGCGGATCGGGTAGCGGGAGGGACACCGCCGTCACGTCATACTCACTGTCGTCCCGGCGAAAGCCGGGACCCATAACCACGGGGTTCTGTTGTTGAACACGCTGTGGCCCCAGCGTCGCTCGCATAATTGCCATTCGTGGTTATGGGTCCCGGGTCGCGCTTCGCTTGCCCGGGACGACACTGAAATTGTCGCAGCGTTTGTGACGTGACCCACGCATCGGTATTCTCGCGACATGAATCGTCCGAGTCTTGCATCTCGTTTGCCCTCTCTCTTGAAGAGGGCGCAGGGAAAGCCGGGTGCCGATCGCACCCATGGGCCCCGAGCGAAAGGTGGAAAGCTCGGGGGTAGGACCACAGGTGTAACCGGAGCAATCCGGCTTTCCCTGCGCGATGGGCTAGGTGGTGTGGACACTTATCGCATCCATAAGACGATGGCTGCGAGAGTGACGACGGCCAGGTAATTTCGGGCGGTCTTTTCGAAGCGGGTTGCAACGCGGCGGAACTGCTTGAGCTTTGAGAAGCAGCATTCGACGAGATGACGCTGGGCATAGAAATGCTTGTCGAGTGGATATTTGAGCGCGCGTGACGGGTTGTTGGGGATCACGGCGAGCGCGCCTTTGGCGGCGATGGCCTGGCGCAAGTGATCGGCGTCATAGGCCGTATCGGCCATGACGACCTCGGCGGATAAGCCTTCGATCAATGCGGCGGCTTGCGGTGCATCGCCCTTCTGACCTGCGGTAAGCGTGAACCGCACCGGACATCCCAAGCCTCGAACGGCCATGTGTATCTTGGTGCTCAGGCCGCCGCGCGAGCGGCCGATCGCTTGATCTTCCGCTTGATCTTCAGACCCCCCTTTTTGGCGCCGGCGGCGTGCTGATGCGCCCGAACAATGGTGGAATCGACGATCAGATATTCGAAGTCCGGATCATCGGACATCGCCTCGAAGATCCGCCACCAAACACCCTTGATGCTCCATCGACTGAAGCGCCGGAACACGCTGTTCCAGTCCCCAAACACCTCCGGAAGATCGCGCCAGGGAGACCCCGTACGCACGATCCACAGCACACCTTCCACGAACATCCGGTTGTCGCGCCCGGTGGAGCCCTTCTGATCGGGGCGCCCTATGATCAGCGGCGCTATCCGCTCCCACGCCGCGTCGCTCAATACCAAACGGTCCATCACACCCAAGGCGGCCTCCCCAAAAGCAGCCTTGAATCTGATTTGCTCCTAAAAGGGAATCCTTAGAGTCCACACCACCTACGGCTTATACGTGCTCTCCCCGGCAGACTGGGCTTGTTTGTCACCGCCTTCGCAACACGCAATTGCGTCTTACAAGGGGACACCGGCCGCTAGGGCGTCAGGACCACACGACTTCACCGTCCGCTTCACACGCATTCGTCGACTGCGCGCTCGGCGTCCACCGCATCTCACACCGCGTTCGTGACGATCGCGAAGCGCCCCTCGATCGGGTGAGACGGCGGCATTAGACTGCTGAGTTGGGGGCCGCGTCAAGAGGAATTTCCGAAAAAACGAAATCGCTCTATCACTGGACATTACCGGGTTATGCCGAGTTGCCTGTCGTCGAGGCCGCTCGCGGACGCATCAGCCGGCGCGCGGCCCCATGCCCGGCACTATCACACGTTATTGTCGCCGGGTTCCGTGCCGCCTACCGTTTGCCGAAAACGGCAGCGGGACAGAAAAATGCAGGACATGCTGACGCATCTCGAGAAACTTCGCACCGACGCTGCGGAGTGCGCCCTGATCCGCGACCTGGCCACGGACATCCAGAAGCGTGAACTGTTTGCCAAGCTTGCCGAGGATCTTGCGAGCCTTGCTGCCGAAGTCGAGAAGGCCATTGCCGCGGCCCGCAAAGAGGGCGAAGCCAGCTAGGGCATGGCTCAGAAATCCGCGATGTCCGTTTGTCCCCCGACAGCGGCACAGAAACGAACATTGCACGAGGTCCGCGAAGGGCCAGAAATAGACTCGGCGCCACCGCAACGACAATCAAGGCGGCCGACTAATGGCGGGCCGCTAGCGCAGCCACATCGGAACAGCCATTACGATGGAATGCTGCCGGTCTGTTTCAACGGAATCGGCTAAAGGCGACATCGCTGCGGAGTGGCTTGCAGCTCAGAACGACTTCTTCACCCTTTACTTGGCAGACTGCGCCCGCTAGCGGTTAGGCTCCCGGTTGTGCTTTGATGCCACTTGTGGAGGGACGTTCCGTGGAAGGTCCTTTTGAGAGGCGATTAGCAGCCATCCCGGCGGCCGACGTGGTCGGATACTCCGCCATGATGGAGCGCGCCCTCAGGGGCCAACCAGAGACGTCACACCCCTTGCAAGCTTTCCGGCAATCGATGTAGTCTTTTCCGTAACAGCTGCCACCGGGGCGTGCCGAAATCCCCGAGGATTGCAATAGGCAGCCGCTGGTGCTGTCGGCTGGCGTTCCAGCTCTATTCTTTACAATTGCAAATACGCGATCGTGCGGTCACGCTTCGGGGTCCGTCATGCAATTTTCGCGCTGCAACTTCTTTCAACTACTAGCGGCGGATGCCGCCGCGCTCTCGGCCATCTCGCACGCCGCCGTCGCGCATATCAGAGGCGGCCGATCCGGCTCGGGCACCGGGAGAATGTCTTCGAGGTGAGATTTTTGGCCGTTGGTGTCGAACGCGGTCGAGAAGATCACCGAGTCGCAGCTTCCGCCTAAAGACAGCGCGCGTGCCCGACAGCAGCGGCAAGTTTAATGGGAGGAGCCAGCATGCGAATGACCTTGAACGGGCAGACGACAGATATTGACGTCGACGCCGGCAAGCCGCTGCTCTGGGTCTTGCGAGATGATCTCGGTCTGGTTGGCACCAAATACGGTTGCGGCCAGGCTCTTTGCGGGGCCTGCACCGTTCTCATCGACGGACAACCCGCGCGCGCCTGCCAGACGACGATCGCTGATGCTGAAGGCCGAAGCATCGTCACCATCGAGGGCGTCTCCGGAAAGGTGGCTGAGGTCGTTCAGACGACCTGGACTAGACTCGACGTCCCGCAGTGCGGTTACTGTCAGTCGGGTCAGGTGGTCGCTACGATCGCCCTGCTGACAGCAAACCGGAAGCCGACCGACACCGACATCGATGACGCGCTCAGTGGCAATCTCTGCCGCTGCAGCACCTATCATCGCATTAGAGCTGCCGTCCACGAAGCCGCCAAGCTGCTGGAGGCCTGACATGCACGACTCATCTCTTGCTTCGCTCCCTCCCCACTCGGAGCCATCTCGTCGTTCGTTTCTCATCGGAGCGACAGCGCTCGGTTCGAGCCTCGTCGTCGGTTTCTCGGCGAAGTCTGATGCAGTACCGGATGCCGCCAAGCCGGGCGCGAACCCATTTGTCGGATATGTGCAGATCGCGCCAGACGACACTGTGACGATCCACTCGTCGCAAATGGACATGGGCCAAGGTATCTATCACGGCATTGCCACTCTGGTTCAGGAAGAGCTCGATGCCGACTGGTCGAAAGTGACCGTGGTCGGCGGGGCCGGGAATACAGCGCTGTACGGCAACATTCCCTTTGGCGGGAAGATTCAGATGACCGGCGGATCCAGCGGGACCGCCTCGTCCTGGGAGCGTTATCGCCGGGCTGGCGCGACCGCGCGCACGATGCTGATCGCGGCTGCCGCGGAACACTGGAATGTGCCGGTCGCCGAGATCAAGGCGGAGAACGGCGTTGTGAGCCACGCGTCCGGCAAGTCGGCGACCTATGGTGCGCTGGCCGCGAGTGCCGCGAGTGGTCCGGTTCCGACGAGCGTCGCCTTGAAGCAGCCGAACGAATGGAAATACATCGGCAATGCGGCGCTACCGCGATACGACTCCCGGCCAAAATCCAACGGCACGCAGCGGTACACGATCGACCTGCGCGAGCCTGGCATCCTCACGGCGGTGGTGATCCATCCGCCGCTCTTTGGCGCGACGTTGAAATCCTTCGAGGGATCGAAAGCCAAGGCGATGAAGGGCGTTGTCGACGTTGTCGAAATCCCGCGGGGCGTGGCGGTCGTTGCGACGGGAATGTGGGAGGCCATGAAAGCCCGCGAGGTCGTCACCGTTGAGTGGGAGGATACCAACGCCGAGAAGCGAGGTTCTAGCGAGATCACCGCAGAATATCGCGCTGCCGCCCAGAAAGGGGGCGAAGTCGTTGCAGCCAATGTCGGCGACGTCGATGCGGCGTTTATGAAAGCAACGAAGGTGATCGAATCGCAGTATGAATTCCCATACTTGGCGCATGCTCCGTTGGAGCCGATCAACGCTGCCGCAAGAATGAATCCTGATGGGACGCTCGAAGTATGGGGCGGCCATCAGATGCCCGACCTTTATCAGGCGGTTGCAGCCAAGGTTGCCGGCATTGCACCGGATAAGGTGATTTTGCGCGTGATGAAGACCGGGGGCGGTTTCGGTCGACGCGCTTCCGTCGATTCCGACATCATTGTCGAGGCGGTCGCGACGGCGAAAGCGATCGGATGGAAGGCGCCCGTCAAGGTCCAGTGGACCCGCGAAGATGACATGCGCGCCGGTCGCTATCGTCCAGCTTTCATCCACAAAATGAGGGCGGGGCTCGACGAGAACGGCAATCTGATCGCTCTTCGCGACACACTCGTTGGCCAGTCCATCTCCAAAGGCACGGTGATGGAGGCGGGTCTCGTCAAGAACGGAGTGGACGTGCTATCGGTGGAGGGGATGGCCAACCAGCCTTATGCCATTCCAAATCTGCGCGTCGACCTGACAACAACAACTTCCCCGGTGTCCGTGCTGTGGTGGCGCGCGGTGGGATCCACGCACACAGCGTACGCGCTCGAGGCCTTCATCGACGAGATCGCGCATGCAGTCGGCAAGGATCCGGTGGAGTTTCGGCTGGCCATATTGAAGGACAAGCCGCGGCACGCGGCGGTCCTGCAGCTTGCCGCCGAAAAAGCCGGTTGGAACACGCCGCCCCCTGCGGGACGCTTTCGCGGCGTCGCCGTCGCCGAGTCGTTCCACTCCTATGTCGCGCAAGTGGCAGAGATTTCGGTCGACAACAAGGGACTGCCCAAGGTCCACCGCGTCGTCTGCGCCGTCGATTGCGGCATAGCCGTGAACCCCGATCAGGTTCGCGCACAGATGGAGGGAGGCATCGGATTCGGGCTTGGTGCGATCCTGAAATCACAGATTACGCTCGACAAGGGCCAAGTCGTCCAAGGCAATTTCGATGGCTACGACGTATTGAGAATCAACGAAATGCCAGCGGTCGAAGTTCACATCGTCAATTCGTCGGCTCCGCCAACCGGCGTTGGCGAACCCGGCGTTCCGCCGATCGGACCAGCGGTGGCCAATGCGATGTTCAAGGCGACCGGCAGGCGCATTCGCATCTTGCCGTTTGCAAATTCGGAAAACAGCTGAGCGCAACACTCGCCGATCAACTCCTCGAACTCGTGATCGACGGCGTCAAGACCGCGACTTGCAACACGGAAGACGAGACGAGCACCTCGGCGCCCGGGGAGCGCTGGATCGTGCTCGTGGGCGCGGCGAGCCCCGCTGCGTGATCGAAACCACCGAGGTGACACGTCGGCGCTTCAGCGAGGTCGATGCCGGCTTCGCGCGTGACGCAACTACTCGGGATAGACCTGAACGTCCTTTGGCCCCGGCTTGTTGAAAAGGATAAATACCAGGGGGTTGCCGGGCTCGGACATTGCATCGCTGCGCTGGCCCGTGATCTCTCCGGCCACGCCGCTTGTATACTCCGCAATCACCTCGCCGAAGCTATTGCGCTGGATGGCAACTTTCTGTCCGGCTTCGACCTTGTCGTTGAGTTTGACCAGATGCTCAACGAGACCGCCCGCGGTGGCCAGGATCGGGTACGCGCTGTTACCGACAAAGACAGTCACGTCCTTGCCGGTACGTCCCATTGGCCCGGCAACGATGCCGTGATGCTTGAGGACGTTCATTGTGCCTTCCACAAAGAGCGAGATCATCTCAGGGTCCAGGACGCGCGCAGCGCCGATTTCCGGCGTGAAGGACGGGATGCCGGCGTCCATGAACGCGTTGTGCAGGACACCGGGATACACATGATTGTCGAAGATCTGGCCGACGGGATAGAGCTCAACCATCGCCTTGACCTCGGGCACATCCATGCCGCCGATATTAAATGCGGTGACTTCGAATCCGGTTGTCCCTGTGTGGAAGTCGATCGCGAAGTCGGCGTTCGGCCGCAGCAGCCGCTTGAACAGAACCCCGGCGTGTCGGCTGGGTGCGGTGGCGCCGTTCTCGTTCCCGGGCCACTCCCGATTCATATCGATCAGATCGATGCCTCTGCCCTGGTTGGGCCATCTGCGCTGCATGCTTTCCAGGGCTGGGCGGGACACGTCCGTGACCGCCATCACCGTGCCCGACATCTGCGCCGGGTCGAGTTGGTTCATCACAGTCTGGACCGTATGCACAGAACTCATCTCGTCGCCATGCACGCCACTGGTCAGGACACCGCGCTTGCCTGGCTTTGCTCCCTTGGCGACCGTTACAGACACATACCAGTGCTGTCCGGTTGGCATCTCAACGCCCTGAAAATACAAACGGTGTTTCTTCCCGGGCTCTAGGTCGTTGACGTCGAGCGCACTGACGACCTTTTTGCCTTCGATAACATCGCCGGTATAGACCGTTCCTGATGCCGGATTGCCAAGAGGTGTCGCTGCGCCCTGGGCATTCGCAGCACCAGCGTTGACGGCGACGGCGGCCGCGGAGCCGACCGTGGCAATGGATGCCATTATCAGATCGCGGCGATCGATGCCTTTTGCAGACTTCTCCGGCATGATGGTGTCCTCAGTGATTGTGAAAGGTAACGTTCGTACGACGGCACAGCATACCCTTTGAACCCTGGTGCGCCTGGCCAGACACATTTAAACGCAATCTCAGGTGAGGTTGCCGCATCAAAATGGCACGCCCCGCACGCCGCCAAGCCTGCCCAAAAGCGGTATCGGAGAGGCGCAGTTCGATGATCTTCCTCCTGAGAGGAAGGGTTTCTTTTACCAGAGATTGGCCGGACCATCATTGCTCAATCTCGTAAGGGAGGCAGGTCATGCCACTGACCGAAGGCGACGTCCTGGATACATTGAGCGACCCGGTAGCGCTTGGCATCGAGTTCTACGTGGATAAGATTCACATTAAAGGCGAATACTTGACGACAGTTCGCGATCACATTCGCGCCGGCAATATCCTGGTCAAGGGCGGCACCGAGGATCTCGCCTTCTACGATCAAACGGCGGATATTCTGCTGACACAGAAGAAGTCACCGCCCGCAAATGACGGTGATCGGGCGCTGCTGCTGCATGAATGCGTCCACGCCATGATCGACGTCTATGATCCTGATGGCACCGTTACGCGCCACATGGGCGAATTGGCGGCCTATCTCACCCAAACGACCTATAGCGTGCGCAAGAATCCATCGGCTAACCGCACCGGCACAGCCGCCTGGGACAAGTTCTGGGGCGACATGTACGCCACAGTGCGCACCAACAGGCTCGACACCAGCGCGGGCAACGGCGTCAGGATTCCGTCGGCGACGCTCGAAAATTTGCGCCGGCAACTCGCTGCCTTGCCCTCTGTGAACTACGGAAGTTTCAGCAAAGAGGCGACCGGCGTATCAGACGGGCTGATCCGCATGAACATATTTCTGTCGACGACCGATGAACCCGTGTCCATGCGATCATCGAGCGTTGCCTACGAATCCAATCCAGATCCGAGCGATGACTATTTGATCCGCACCTTAATGGAAGCCTATGCGAGCACCGATGTGAGAGGCTATGGCAAGCGCCTTCGCCAGCTCCGCCGGGATTTTCTCTTTTGCTCGCTGCCTCGCGCCCATGAGCTGCGGAGGCGGCTCTCGCTGCGAAAGCGAGGAGACCGGCTCTCCGAATTGTTTCACGATCGCCTGTCGCGTGGCGGCCGCGCCATTCTTCTGCGTGTTCTTGCGTTGCGAAGCTGACCGCGCCGAGGTCAGAGACGTTCGTCCTGCGCAGCGCTTGCGTGCCGGCCCGGGCCGGCTACGCTGTCCCCATGCCAAAGCCGATCCCCGAACGGTACCAGCACCTCCGCGCGTTCGCTTTCGGCGACAATCCCGCCCTCGCCGATCAACTCGTCGAACTCGTGACCGACGGCGTCAAGACCGCGACCTGCAGCACGGAAGACGAGCCGAACACCTCGGCGCCCGGGGAGCGCTGGATCGTGCTCGATGGTCGCGGCGAGCCCCGCTGCGTCATCGAAACCACCGAGGTGACGTATCGGCGCTTCAGCGAGGTAGATGCCAGCTTCGCACGTGACGAGGGTGAAGGCGACCGAAGCCTGGCTTATTGGCGTGATGCGCATCGCGCCTATTTCGGCCGCCTTGGACGATTCAGCGAAGGCATGATGCTGATGTGCGAACGCTTTCGCCTGGTCGAGGTTTTCGGCGATCTCCCGGACGCTTAGCCAGGGCGCTGCGGCCTGGTTTAGCGCCCCGTTCCGATTGAATCGGAACGGGGCGCTAGATTCTCGTTTGACGCGTTTTCTTCACGCGAACCAGTATCCACTTCGCTCGAGAACGCTTTAAGGCGCGGCCCGGTTCGCTTGCCCGGCCTTGTACCTGAGCTCATCGATCAGCTGGGAGGCAGGCGCCGCCTGGCCGATCTGAGCGTCCACCGGCGATGGTGCAAGCGGCACGACCAGATCGCCGGTCCCCGCGGTCTTGTGAAGCCAGAGCGCGGTGACATAGAGAGCGGGAACGCGCAGAAGCCGGAGCTCGAAATCGTCCTTGCTCACCTCGGGCAAGCCACGAACCGTCCGGATCGCCTCCGCCGTGGACCCGACGGCGCGCCCTTCATTGAGGGCGGAGAGCACTTGTTCATCACCGGTCCCGGTGGGGACCGCTTCCGCGGACGCAAGCGCTTGGTTGCCGTCGTGTACGAGAAAGAGCCATCCGGTCGACTTGGCCGCCTGCAGGTCTTTCTTGGCCAGGAGATCGTCGAGACCCAGCGTGAACACTTGAAGGGGCTCGACAGCCTGGAGCGGCCCGGCAGCCTTGCTCAATGCCGGGGACCTGAGCGCCCTGTGGTGGGCGTCGCGGAAGATCGATTGCACAGCCTCGGTCGCCTGTTGTGGGGGTGACGGGGTGAGAACAGCCATCGAACGCTCCTCAGTATTTGGTGTAGTAGGTGTGGGTCCACGAACCAGTGCCCTGATACTTGGTCTGCAACGTCGTGTAGTTGACGTTCGAGCGACCATAGATCGGGTCGTCGACCGTGATCCAATCGATCCCCCCGGCGTTATAGTGCCCCATTATGCATAGGAAGTGGGCGCCGCCGCCAGACCAGGCCACTCTGATCCCGAGCGGGCGGGCGAACGTCACCTCGGTCTCGACCTGGGCGACGCTGGCAATGCCACCCACCCAATGGTCGAGATGGCCGACGATCGAGAGCGCCTGATCGAGATAGCCAGGCACGTTGCAGGCCCCGGACGCGCCCGCGCCGCAGCAATCATTGCGGCCGAGCTCCTGGTTGGCAACCCCGCACTGCGTCCACCCGCTTCCCGGCTTGTAAAACAGCGCGACGCTGGTCGCGGTCGCCGCCCAGCACCAGTTGGTCTGCTGCTGATGCTGCATCGAGAAGTACATCTCGTCGAGCCACCAGATCGTATAGATGTGCTGATCGGTCCCGACGACGAAGACGTCCAGGATGTCCGGATAGCGGCTCAGCGCGTTGATGGACGTGTTCGGGGCGGCAACTCCGCCGGCGATCTTGAACCAGTTGCTCCATCCGCTGCTGGCGTCCCACCAAACACTGTAGACGCCATGATCCGTGCCGACGGCAAAGACGTCGAGGTGGTTGGGATAGCGGGACACGACGTTGATCGACGTATTGGGAGCCGCGACCCCGCCGCTCACGTTGAACCAGTTCGCCGCCCATCCGCCGTTGGCGTCCCACCAGATGCTGTAGATCCTGTGGTCGGTACCGACAGCGAACAGATCGATATGCGTGGGGTATCTTGCGACGGCCGCAATGGAGGTGTTCGGCGCCGCGGCACCGCCCGCGACCCTGAACCAGTGCGCCCATCCGCCGTTGACGTCCCACCACGTGCTGTAGATGCCGTGGTCCGATCCGACGGCAAACAGGTCGATATGGTTGGGGTTGCGTGTCAGTGCCGTGATCGACGTGCCCGGGGCAGCCACCCCGCCGCTCACATTGAACCAGCTTCCCGCCCATCCGCCGTTGGCATCCCACCAGATGCTGTAGATCCTCATGTCCGTTCCGACGACGAACAGGTCGAGATGATTGGGGTTGCGGGCGATCGCCGCGACCGAGGTGCCGGGGGCAGCCGTGCCGCCGGCGACCCTGAACCAGCTCCCGGCCCATCCGCCGTTGGCGTCCCACCAGATGCTGTAGATGCCGTGGTCCGACCCCACGGCGAACAGATCGAGATGGTTGGGGTTGCGGGCGACCACCGTGATGGTGGTCCCCGGGGCAGCGACACCGCCGGCGACCCTGAACCAGTTCGACCATCCCGTGGCGATATCCCACCACGCGCTGTAGATCCCGTTGTCGCTGCCGACGCAGAAGACATCGAGATGCTGCGGGTACCTGGCAATCGAGGTGATTGACGTTCCGGGCGCGGCAACGCCGCCGCTGACGCCGACCCAATTCGGAGCCCAACCCATAGTGCACTCCTCTCAAAATGAATGACGCTGCTGTTTCGTTCGTCAGACCGAAAAATTTCGACCGTCATCGCGGCGAACAAGCGCGTGCCAACTGCACCGCGGTTACACACGGAGGCGCGCGCGCCTGCATGCTCACCCTGGTCGAATCGCTGCTCGCAAGTGATGGCGTCACGTACCCCGCTCGTGGCTTTCTCCGGGCTTTGGCCGGAGGCTCCTTCTGGAGCAGACAGCATCGCTGAGCGGTTCGTTTCAATGGCCAGCAATCTACACGCTGCGCAGATCAGTGCATGTGAGCTACGCCACAACTTGGGATTTATTCGATGTTTGCGGCGCGAGCGCACCGAGAGTCAAAATGCGAAGAATGAATTTCAGAGTTTAACGACCGCGATGGGCACAGCTCCTCTCAGCAGCACGCGTCCGCACTGAACAGCTCTGCTTCCGCGAATTTCCGTTTCCACTTGCACGACAAAATCTCCAACCGTCGGTGGACGGTTGGAGATTTTGTCGACGCAGAGCCGAACCGGATCATCACACCGCCATCGCGGCGCAGGCCGGCGCCGCTGCTTGTCGGCACGGCATGCGCGCTCGTACAGTTCGAAAGCGCTGGAAAGTCGCGGCATTCGGCTCGCTGGAACCAACCTAGCTGCGGAGCATTGTCATTTCATCCATCGGTTGAGCGGTCAGATCGCGCCAGTATCGGCATGAGTGCCGATTCTGTCGCATTGCCTATCCGCCGGGGAGTCATTTAGTCGTCATCTGTTGAATTTCAGGATCCTTCACTTTGGCACTTTTTGCATATCAGGCACCGAGCACGACGTCCCGATCGCGCGGGCGGATCACCGCCGTTAGAGACGCGCGATGAAGACGGACAAGGCCATCTGGTACGTCTCGTTCGCGGTGAGAAATTCCGATGCCGGACACCACCGCTTCCCACGCCAGACCCGCACCTTCGCGAGCGAGCTGGACGCCAAGGCATTCGCGCGCACCCTGCTCGATCAGGCGCAAGACGTCAGCGCCGGAACGATCAACCCGCACACCCCGAGGCGCGTGATCGCACCGGCGGCGATCACCGCCTGGGCCGGCGAGAGCTGAGGCGGCGGCAGGGGCGCTGGCGAATCCCACGGCAAGCAGACAGAATGCCGGTCCCTCCGGCCAATGAGCAGGACCGTGGCAGAGCCATCGCAAACAGCGCCCTTCGCACCGTTCGAATGGATGCTATCCGCGCGCTATCTGCGGGCACGGCGCAGGGAAGGCTTTATCTCCGTGATCGCCGGGTTCTCGTTTCTGGGCATCATGCTCGGCGTCGCCACGTTGATCATCGTCATGGCCGTCATGAACGGTTTTCGCAAGGAGCTGCTGGGCAAGATCCTCGGCCTCAACGGCGATATTCTGATTCAGCCGGTGGAAAGGCCCCTGACCGACTGGCAGGACGTTTCCGAGCGCATCAGCCAGCTGCAGGGCATCCGCCTCGTCGTCCCCGTGGTCGACGGCATGGCACTGGCATCGTCGTCCAACGCCTCCGGTGTTCTCGTGCGCGGTATTCGCGCCGCCGACCTCTCCCGCCTGCCCTCGGTCAGCAATACCATCAAGGGATCGATCGAGCATTTTGACGAGGGCCAGGGGATCGTCATCGGCCGCCGGCTCGCCGATCAACTCTCGGCGCATGTCGGCGACGGCATCACGCTGGTCGCGCAGCGCGGCGCGACCACGCCGATGGGCATCATGCCGCGGATCAAGAAGTACCCGATATCGGCCGTATTCGAGATCGGCATGTCCGAATATGACGCCGGTCTGATCTTCATGCCGATCATCGAAGCACAAGCCTATTTCAACCGCGGCAAGAACGTCACCGGGATCGAGGTCTTCACCATTGATCCCGATCGGGTCGACCAGTTTCGCAGGACGGTGACGGAAGCGGCCGAGCGGCCGGTCTTCCTGGTGGATTGGCGTCAGCGCAACACGACCTTCTTTGGCCTGCTTCAGGTCCAGCGCAACGTGATGTTCGTGATCCTGACCATGATCGTGCTGGTGGCGGCGCTGAACATCGTGTCCGGGCTGATCATGCTGGTGAAGGACAAGGGCAGCGACATCGCGATCCTGCGGACGATGGGCGTCTCGCAAGGCGCGATCATGCGGATCTTCCTGATCACCGGAGCCTCGATCGGCGTGGTGGGAACGCTGGTCGGCTTCGCGGTCGGTCTTTTCGTATGCCGCCATGTCGAAGCGATCCGCCAATTCCTGTCATGGCTGACCGGCATCCAACTGTTCCCGCCCGAGCTCTATTTCCTGTCCGAGCTGCCGGCGGAGGTCGACATCGCGCAGACCGCAGCGGTCGTGATCATGGCGCTGACGCTGTCGTTGCTTGCCACGCTCTATCCGTCTTGGCGCGCGGCGCGGCTCGATCCGGTCGAGGCCTTCCGATGATCTGGCTTCGTTACAGAAAGCGTGACGGCGCAAACGGCCCGAGCGGGATTTCCGGCGCCTTGCCGCTGAGCAATTGCGCGACCAGCCGGCCGGTGCGGGCCGAGCCGACCAGGCCGACATGGCCGTGGCCGAAAGCATAGACGACGTCGCGGGTGGCGCTGCTATGGCCGATGCAGGGCCGTCCGTCGGGCATGCTCGGGCGATGACCGAACCAGGTCTTGATCCGCGACGCCGGAATATCCCTCGGCAGTTTCGGGAACATGCTGAAGAGATGCTCGCGCAGGATCTCGGCGCGCTTCCAGTTCGGCGCGGCGTCGAGCCCCGCGATCTCCACCGTACCTGCGGCGCGCAGGCCCTTGTCGGTCCAGTTGACGACCATCTTGGCGTCCGAGGCCATCATGGAATTGCGCGGTCCGGATTCCGGATTCTCGATCATGACGTGGTAGCCGCGCTCGGTTTCCAGCGGCAACGGATCGCCGATCGACGCGGTCAGTTGCCTGGAGCGCGCGCCGGCCGCGACCACCGCGGCGTCGCAGGCAATCTCGCCGGTCGTGGTAACCACGGCGGCGAGCCGGTTGCCCGCAAGTCTGAGACCGACCGCCTTGGCGGCGACACGCTCGGCGCCGTTCGCAATGGCGTGGGCGGCGAGCGCTGCGACGTAGGCGCCGGGATCGCGGCAGCGGCCGGCCTCCTCGACCACGACGCCGAACTTGTAGCGCGGATGCAGATCGGGCTCGTGCTGGCGCATCTCGTCTTCGTTGAGCTCGAGCCATTCGATGCCGACACGCTTGCGGATGCGCCAGCCGAGGTCGCGGTCGAACGGTTCGCGCGAGGGAAACACATGCATAACCCCGCGCCGCTCGATCAGCTCGGGCACGCCGGCTTCCTCGGCGAGTTGCCGGTGCAGCAGCGGCGCGTCCCTCAGGAGATCGCGCATCGCCCGCGCAGTGGCCTCGACCTGCGCCTCGGTGCGACTCGCCAGCAGGTACTTGATCAGCCACGGCAGCGCCTTCGGCAGATACGACCAGCGGATCGACAACGGCCCGAGCGGATCCATCAGATAGCCAGGCACCTTCTTCCAGGTGCCGGGTTCGGCCGGCGGGATCACCGAATGCGACGACAGCCAGCCGGCATTGCCATAGCTCGCCGCCTGCTCACCGCCGGGATCGCCCGGATCGATCAGCGTGACTCGGTGACCACAGCGCAGCGCCTCGATGGCGCTGATCACGCCGACCGCGCCGGCGCCGATGATCGCGACGTGACGGCCGGCCGGCTCCGCCATCAGCGCGCAGCCTGCTGCGGCGCAAAGTCCTTGCCGACCGACAGCGCGCGCTGATCGACCAGGCAGTGCAGGATCGCAGGCTTGCCGGAGGCCAGCGCGCGCTCGAAGGCGGGTGCGAAATCCTCGGTGCGCTCGACCCGCTCGCCATGGCCGCCGAACGCCTTGGCATAAAGCGCAAAGTCCGGGTTCTTGAGCTGGGTGCCGACGACGCGGCCGGGATAGTCGCGCTCCTGATGCATGCGGATGGTGCCGTATTGCGCGTTGTCGATGACGACGACGATCAGCGGCGCGTCGTACTGCACGGCGGTGGCGAATTCCTGCCCGTTCATCAGGAAGCAGCCGTCGCCGGCGAACGCGACGACGACGCGATCCGGATGCTGCCGCTTGGCCATCACAGCCGCCGGCACGCCGTAACCCATCGAGCCCGAGGTCGGCGCGAGCTGCGCTGCGAAGGTGTGGAAGCGATGGTGGCGGTGAATCCAGCCGGCGTAATTGCCGGCGCCGTTGCAGACGATCGCATCCTTCGGCAGACGATCGCGCAGCCAGGTGACGACCTCGCCGTACTGGAAATGGCCGGGCAGCTCGCGCGGCTTGTCGGTCCAGGCGAGATAATCCGCGTGCGCCTTCGCCGCCTCGCCCTTCCAGGCGGGCGCGGCCGACGGCTTCATGGTCTCGACCGCCGCGGCGAAGGCGGCTGGCGTCGCCTGGATCGCCAGCGCCGGTTGATAGACCCGGCCGAGCTCCTCGGAGCCGGGATGGACATGGATCAGCTTCTGGCTCGGTACGGGAATGTCGAGCAGCGTGTAGGACGATGACGGCATCTCCGACATGCGGCTGCCGATCAGGAGAATGACGTCGGCGCCGGTGAAGCGATCCCTGAGCTTCGGGCTCGGGCCGATGCCGAGATCGCCGGCATAGTGCGAATGGTCAGCGTCGAACAGCGAGGCGCGGCGGAACGAGGTCGCGACCGGCAGGTCGAAACGCTCGGCAAAGCGCGCGATGCCTTTTGCGGCCTCTGGGGTCCAGGCCGAGCCGCCGAGCACCACGATCGGCGCCTTGGCGCCGGCGAGCATCGTGCCGAGGCGTTCGAGATCCGAAGGCGCAGGCCAGGTCACCGCAGGCTCGACCTTCGGCGCGTCGGCGACCGCCGCGGTCTCGGTGAGCATGTTCTCCGGCAGCGAGATCACCACCGGTCCCGGGCGGCCCTGGAGCGCGACGCGGAAGGCGCGCGCGACCAGCTCCGGAATGCGGTCCGGACGATCGATCTCGACCGCCCATTTCGCCATGGTGCCGAACACCGCCTTGTAGTCGAGTTCCTGGAACGCCTCGCGCTCGCGCATGCCGGTGTCGACCTGGCCGACGAACAGGATCATCGGGGTGGAATCCTGCATCGCGATGTGCACGCCGTGCGCGGCATTGGTCGAGCCGGGACCGCGGGTCACGAAGCAGATGCCGGGCCGCCCGGTGAGCTTGCCATAGGCCTCCGCCATCATCGCCGCCCCGCCCTCGGCGCGGCAGATCACGACGTCGATCGGACTGTCATGCAGGGCGTCGAGCGCCGCCAGATAGCTCTCGCCCGGCACGCAGGTGACGCGCTCTACCCCCTGCGCGACCAGCTGGTCGATCAGGATCTGGCCTCCGGTGCGGGCATTGCTTTTGGTCATGAGGGCTCCCTGCAGGCATTGGCGCGCGCGCGGCTCGCGCGGAAAATGGTCCGACGGGGGTATGATAGACGGCAATATGGCGCAAGGCCGAACTCGCCGCGGGATGCGGCGGCGGCATCGAGCCATGCGGCAGGGAAAGGGCAGCGCGCCGCGCCCGCCGATTTCCGCAGAGCGGGCGGCGGCCGGCTGGAACGTTTGCACTCACCCGTCATGCCCGGGCTTGTCCCGGGCATCCACGTCTTGGTTTTTGCGTGAAGGAAGACGTGGATGGCCGGGACATTGGCGAGCGGAAGCGACGCCGTTCTTCGAACGGCTATGCCCGGCCATGACAGTGCTTGAGGTCGGAGCGAAGCGCTATAGCGAGCGCGCGATCAGGAGCTTCATGATCTCGTTGGTGCCACCATAGATCTTCTGGATGCGGGCATCGATGAACATGCGCGAGATCGGATATTCCTGCATGTAGCCGTAACCGCCGTGCAGCTGCAGGCATTCGTCGGCGGTCTCGACCTGCTTCTGCGAGCACCACCATTTCGCCATCGAGGCGGTCACGGTGTCGAGGTCCCCGGCAACCAGGCGCTCGATGCACCAGTCGACGAACACGCGGGCGATCATCGCCTCGGTCTTGCGCTCGGCGAGCTTGAAGGCGGTGTTCTGGAATTCGAGCAGCGGCTTGCCGAACGCGGTGCGTTCCTTGGTGTACTCCGCGGTGATCCGGACCGCGCGCTCCATCGAGGCGACGGCGCCGACGGCGAGCGCCAGCCGTTCCTGCGGCAATTGCTGCATCAGCTGCACGAAGCCGTTGCCCTCCTCGGCCCCGAGCAGGTTTTCCGGCGGCACCGTGACATTGTCGAAGAACAGCTCCGAGGTATCCGAGGCGTGCAGGCCGATCTTGTCGAGATTGCGCCCGCGCCGATAGCCCTCCGCGCCCGCGGTCTCCACCACGATCAGCGAGATGCCCTTCGAGCCCGCAGCCCCGGTGCGCGCCACCACGATGACGAGATCAGCGGCCTGGCCGTTGGTGATAAACGTCTTCTGGCCGTTGATGACGTAGGCATTGCCCTGTTTCCTGGCCGTGGTCTTGACGGCCTGCAGGTCGGAGCCGGTGCCGGGCTCGGTCATCGCGATGGCGCCGACCATCTCGCCGGACGCCATCTTCGGCAGCCAGCGCAGCTTCTGCTCCTCCGAGCCGTAATTGACGATGTAATGCGCGACGATCGCGCTGTGCACGGAGACGCCGGTGGTCAGCTCCGGCACCGTGCTCTCGAGGTCATCGAGCACCGCGGCATCATAGGCGAAGCTGGCCCCTAAGCCGCCATAGGCCTCCGGCACGCTCGGCAGCAACGCGCCCATCTCGCCAAGCGCGCGCCAGGCGGAGCGGTCGACCAGCTTCTGCTCGCGCCATTTTTCGGCGTGCGGCAAAAGGTCCTTGGCGAGGAATTTGCGGAACTGGTCACGGAACGTGTCCAGCTCCTCGGTCATCCAGGACGATCGGTAGTGCATGTTTTCCTCGTGCTAAATCAGAAGACCGCCGCCCGCGACGATCACCTGACCACTGATGTAGTTCGATTCCGGAGCGCAGAACAGATAGACCGCGTCCGCCGCCTCTTCCGGCGTGCCGCCGCGGCCGAGCGGGATCATCCGGCCCATCGCCTCCAGCATCTGCGGCTGGACGCCGACCTTGATGTCGCGGCCGGCGACGTCGATGGTCTTCTGCTGGGTCTCGATCGGCTGGGTCAGGCGGGTGTTGATCAGGCCGAACGCCACGCAATTGACGTTGACCTTGTAGCGCCCCCACTCCTTGCACATCGTGCGCGTCAGCCCGACCAGCGAGGCTTTTGCGGAAGAATAGCTCGCCTGCCCGGCGTTGCCGTAGAGGCCCGCGATCGAGGAGATGTTGACGACCTTGCGGAACACCTCGCGGCCGGCCTCGGCCTCCCGCTTCGCCATCAGCCGGATCGGCTCGGACGCGGCACGCATGATCCGGAACGGGGCAACCAGATGGACGTCGAGCATCGCCTGGAACTGCTCGTCGGTCATCTTCTGGATCGTCGAGTCCCAGGTGTAGCCGGCATTGTTGACGATGATGTCGAGGCCACCGAATTGCTCGATCGCGTGCCCTACGAAACGATCGGCAAAGCCTGCCTCGGTCACGCTGCCATTGACCGCGATCGCCTCGCCGCCCATTGCCTTGATCTCGGCGACGACGGCATTGCCCGGCTCGGCATCGAGGTCGTTGACCACGACGCGCGCGCCCTCGCTCGCAAGCTTCAGCGCAATCGCCCGCCCGATGCCGCGGCCCGAGCCTGAGATGAGCGCGACTTTGCCTTGCAGTTTCGACATGATCTCTCCCTAGAACAACATCATCTCCGCGAGCTCCACCTTGCCTCGCCCCGCTTGCGGGGAGAGGCCGGAACGCATCGCCAGATGCGTTCCGGGTGAGGGGGAGCCTCCGCGAGTCCTGCTGTCACCGTGTGTGCGGAGACAGCCCCTCACCCCAACCCTCTCCCCGCAAGAGCGGGGCGAGGGAGCATACAATCGCGCGCGGCGAGACCTCATCCCCTACAGCGCAATAACCGCTTCCCCCGCGAGCTTGATCTCGCCGTTCTGATCTTTCGTCGTCAGCGCAAGCTTCGCCCGCTTCTCGCCGCCCTGCTCGATCAGCTCCGTCACCGTACCCTCGCAGGTCAGCTGGGCGCCGAGCTGGGTGATGGCGGCAAAGCGGGTCGAGAACGAGCGGATGCGCGACAGCGCGACCGCGTCGGTCAGCGCCTGGCCAAGATAGCCCATGACGAGCATTCCGTGCGCGAACACGTCGGGAAAGCCGGCCGCTTTCGCGAAGTCGATATCGACATGGATCGGATTGTGATCGCCGGAGGCGCCGCAATACAGCGCGAGGCGATGGCGGGTGATCGGCGGGAATTCCTTGTGGACGATGCGGTCGCCGACCGACGGATGTGCAGCGCTCATGACGGCCTCGCATTGCGCACCACGATGGTGCGCGAGACATCGGCGACATGATCGCCGCTCTGGTTGGTGACCGGGGTGTCGACCACGATCAGCGTCATCGCCCCGCCCTTCTTGTCGGTCACGCTGGTGACGCGCGGGTGGAACGTCAGGGTGTCGCCGACCACAACGGGGGCGTGATAGTCGAAGCGCTGCTCGCCATGCAGCACGCGGGCGAGATCGATGCCGAGCGCGGTCAGGAACTCGAACGGCACCGTTGCGTCCATCATCTCCAGGCAGAACAGATAGGTCGGCGGCACCGGTGCCGCCGCAAAACCCGCCGCCTGCGCGGCCGCCTCGTCGCGATAGACCGGATTGCTCTCGCCGAGCGTGTCGAGGAAGAAGCGCAGGCGACCCAGCTCGACGCGTGCGGTCACCGGCGTGAACGCACGCCCGACAGCGGATTGATCGACCATGACGACCTCAGGCGCGTTGGTAGAGCGTCACGACGCAGGCGCCGCCGAGGCCGAGATTGTGCTGCAGGCCGAGCCGCGCACCCTCCACTTGCGTCGCCGCCGCGGTGCCGCGCAGCTGCCGCGTCAGCTCGTAGCACTGCGCAAGGCCGGTGGCACCGAGCGGATGGCCCTTCGACAACAGGCCGCCTGAGGGATTGGTGACGAACTTGCCGCCATAAGTATTGTCGCCGTCGTCGATGAACTTCGCGGCCTCACCTTGAGCGCACAGGCCGAGCCCTTCATAGGTGATCAGCTCGTTATGGGCGAAGCAGTCGTGCAGCTCGACAACGTCGAGATCCGCAGGCCCGATGCCGGCGGCCTCATAGACCTTTTTGGCGGCATCGCGCGTCATGTCGTAGCCGACCACCTGCATCATGTCGTCGGCACCGAAGGTCGACGGCGTATCGGTCGTCATCGCCTGCGCCGCGATGCGGACCTGCTTGTTGAGCCCGTGCTGGTCGGCGAACTTCTCCGGGACCAGGATTGCGGCGGCGCCGCCACAGGTCGGCGGGCACGCCATCAACCGGGTCATCACGCCGGGCCAGATCACCTGGTCGTTCATGACGTCGTCGGCAGTGACCTCCTTGCGGAACAATGCCAGCGGATTGTTCTTGGCGTGGCGGCTCGCCTTGGCGCGCACTTTTGCAAACGCGGAGAGCGGCGTGCCGTATTTCTTCATGTGGCTAAGGCCGGCGCCGCCGAAATAGCGCAGCGCCAGCGGCACGCCGGGCGCATCGACCAGCTTGTCGGCCGCGGCATCGAAATCGTCGAACGCACTGGGGCGGTCGGTGAACACGGCCCCTAACGCGCCGGGCTTCATCTGCTCGAAGCCGAGCGCCATCACGCAATCGGCCGCGCCCGACTCGATCGCCTGCCGCGCCAGGAACAGCGCGGTCGAGCCGGTCGAGCAGTTGTTGTTGACGTTGACGATCGGGATGCCGGTCATGCCGACCGGATACAGCGCGCGCTGGCCGCAGGTGGAGTCGCCATAGACATAGCCGACATAGGCCTGCTGCACGCGGTCGTAGTCGAGGCCGGCGTCGGCAAGCGCGAGCCTGGCGGCCTCGGCGCCCATCACGTGATACGGCGCGTTGGCGCCGGGCTTGACGAACGGGATCATGCCAACCCCGGCAACATAGGTGCGTGACGTCATCGCGTGTCCTCCAGAAAATTACCCGCTGGACTATTTATTACCCATGGGTAATATACGGCACCTCACACAGAGTCAATGCGGCACCGGCTTCACCCCATGGACGACGGACACATCCCCTCCTCCGGCCAGTCCCCCTGGCTGCCCTTCGAGAGCCGACGCCGCGCCCGCGACGAGAAGCGCGAGGCGGTGCTGCGCGCCGCGGTGCAACTGTTCCTCGAACAGGGCTATCACCGCGCCACGCTGAACGACGTCGCCAAGCGGCTCAACATCACCAAGCCGGCGCTCTACAATTACTTCCGCGGCAAGGACGAGATCCTGTTCGAGTGCTGGTCGATCGGCAACGAGCTGGTCGACGAATGCATCGCCGAAACCTCAGCCGGCGCCGGCAGCGGCCTTGCCAAGCTGCGCAAGCTGGTGGTCCGCTATGCCGAGCTGATGACCGAGGACTACGGCAAGAGCCTGGTCCGCTTCGACATCCGCGACCTCAGCGAGGACAACCGCAAGATCGTGCAGACCGCGAAGCGCCGGATCGACCGCGCCTTCCGCGACTACATCGTACAGGGTGTCGAGGACGGTTCGGTAAAACCGTGTGACCCGAAGCTCGCGGCGTTTGCGATCGCGGGTTCGCTGAACTGGATCGGCCACTGGTTCCAGCCCGGCGGTGAGTTGACTGGACGCGCCGTCGCCGAGGAATTCGCGATCCGCCTCACCGAGGGGATCGCCACGACATCAACGCGCAAAACAACGGCGCACAAAGCAGCCGTTCCGGCTGCAGAGAAGGCGGACAAACCGCCTCGCAATGGAAACGCACCAAGGGAGGACGGAAGTGAACATCACACACGGGCTGCGGCGCGCGCTGCAGGTCAATCCAAACGGGCTCGCAGTCGTCTGCGGTGAGCGGCGACGCAACTGGCGCGAGGTCGGCACCCGCGTCGCCCGCCTCGCCGCGGCGATCCGCGGCCTTGGCGCTGACAACGGCGACCGCGTCGCGATCCTGTCGCTGAACTCCGATCGTTATCTCGAGCTGTACCTTGCGGTCGGCTGGGCCGGCGCCGTGATCGTGCCGCTCAACATCCGCTGGAGCCCCCTCGAAAACGAGGACGCGCTGCGCGACTGCCGTGCCAAAATCCTGTTCGTCGACAAGGCGTTTGCACCGGTCGGCGCGACGCTCGCAACCACCATCCCTGGCCTCAGGCTGGTCTATGCCGACGAAGGCGAGACGCCCGCGGGCATGGAGAACTACGAGACGCTGATCGCGCGCAGCGAGCCGATGGCGGACGCGATGCGCTCGCGCGACGATCTCGCCGGCATCTTCTACACCGGCGGCACCACCGGCCGCTCCAAGGGCGTGATGCTGAGCCACGGCAATCTGATGGCCAATGCGCTCAACGCGCTCGGCGAAGGCCTGTGGCCGAGCAGCACGATCTATCTGCACGCCGCGCCGATGTTCCACCTCGCCAATGGCGCTGCGATGTATTCGGTGCTGCTGTCCGGCGGATCCAACGTCGTGATCCAGGGCTTTACGCCCGATGGCGTCGCCACTGCGATCCAGAAGGAGCGCATCACCGACGTGCTGCTGGTGCCGACCATGATCCAGATGTTCGTCGATCATCCGACGCTCGGCACTTATGACCTGTCGTCGCTGAAGGGCATCTCCTACGGCGCTTCTGTCATCAGCGACGCCGTGCTGATGCGCGCCATGAAGGCGCTGCCGCATGTCGAATTCACCCAGGCCTATGGCATGACCGAACTGTCGCCGATCGCGACGCTGTTGCACTGGAAGGAGCATGTCGGCGACGGTCGCGCCAAGGGCCGGCACCGCGGCGCCGGCCGCGCCACGCTCGGCGCTGAAGTGAAGATCGTCGATGCGGAAGACAAGGTCGTGCCACTGGGCACCGTCGGCGAGATCGCGGTGCGCGGCGATATGGTGATGATGGGCTATTGGGAGCGGCCCGAGGAAACCGCGCGCGCGGTGATCGACGGCTGGATGCACACCGGCGACGGCGGCTACATGGACGAGGACGGTTTTGTCTACGTCGTCGACCGCGTCAAGGACATGATCATCTCCGGCGGCGAGAACGTCTATTCGGCCGAGGTCGAGAACGCCCTCGCCCAGCACCCCGCGGTGGCGCAATGCGCCGTGATCGGCATCCCGAGCGAGCGCTGGGGCGAGCAGGTGCATGCCGTCGTGGTGCTGAAGAGCGGCGCCAGCGCCACGCCGGACGAGCTGATGGAGCACTGCAAGACGCTGATCGCCGGCTACAAATGCCCGCGCAGCGTCGACATCACCTCGACGCCCTTACCGCTCTCCGGCGCCGGCAAGATTTTGAAGCGCGAGCTGCGCAAGCCGTATTGGGAAAACAGGGAGCGGCGGGTGAGTTGAGGCGGGCTTCTGGCAATCAAGGCTTTCGATCACGTCATTCCGGGGCATCGCGCAGCGATGAACCCGGAATCTCGAGATTCCGGGTTCGATGCTCCGCATCGCCCCGGAATGACGGTGTCCCCTTGGACGTCGCATAGCGCCGCGCGGCAGCAGGCGTTGACATCGGAGCATCCCGCCGATTGGATCGGTTCAGCTTCAATCCAGCGAGTTCCGATGTCCGCACCCGATACCAATGCCGACGGCAAGCCCCGCCGCCTGATGCACCGCCGCTCCGTCGAATGTCTGGGCTATCTCCGCGACGACGGGCTGTGGGAGGTCGAGGCGCGGCTGGTCGACACCAAGCCGTATGCGCGGCACGACAAATATCGCGGCGAGCAGCAGCCCGACGATCCCGTGCACGACATCCGGCTGCGGCTCGCGGTCGACGACAGCTTTACCATCCGCGAGACCGGCACCACGATGGCCTCGACGCCCTACCCGTCCTGCCTCGATGTCGAGGGCATCTTGCAGCGCCTGGTCGGCGAGCGCATCGGCAAGGGCTGGCGCGAGATTATCAGGCGCAAGATCGGCAAGCTCGAGACCTGCACCCATCTCGCCGAGCTGCTGGGTCCTGCGGTGACCACGTTGTTCCAGACCGCGACCGCGGGCAAGGACCCGCAGGGCCGCGGCGCACTCGATCACCAGCGCGACGTAAAAGAGCCGCCGTTCTTCGTCGGCGGCTGCTATTCGTGGCGGCTGGATGGGCCTGTCGTCGCCGAGACCTTTCCGCAATTCGCGACGAAGCCGGTCGAGGCAAAGCAGGATTCGTAGGGTGGGTTAGCCGAAGGCGTAACCCACCACCTTACGCGCAACAAAGATGGTGGCTTACGCCTTGCACCATCGCTTGCCGAACGACCGCGCTCGTGGGCGGCTAACCCACCCTACAAAATCACGCCGCAGCCGAATGCTCGACCACCGCTTGCGGCGGATTGCGGAAGCCGATCGCGATCCGGTTGTAGGTGTTCATCAGACCGATCGCGATGGTCAGGTCGACCAGCTGCTTCTCGTTGAACACCGCGCGAGCCGCCTGATAATCCGCGTCCGGGATCGCGGTCTCGGCGACGCGCGTGACGGTTTCGGCCCAGGCCAGCGCGGCACGCTCCTCGGCGTCGAACAGCGTCTCCGCCTCGCGCCAGACCTGCAGCAGCGCCAGCTTCTCGATCTTGACGCCCATTTTCTGCAGGCTGCGCGTGTGCATGTCGAGGCAGTAGGCGCAGCCGTTAATCTGCGAGATGCGCAGATAGACCAGTTCGACCAGCGCCGCGGAGAGCCCAGACTGCGTGATGTAACCGTAGACGCCGCCGAGCGCCTTGATGCCGGCGGGCGCGGCCTTGTTGTAATCGATCCGCATGCTCACTGCTTGTGTCCCTCCTTGTCGAAGACGGTCAGCGCCTTGTCGTTGCTGTCGACAACGAACACCGCAAGCAGCTTCGCCGGTTCGGTCGCGCTGGCATTTCGGCCGAGCACGTGATGCGCGCCCGGCGGCTCGAAGAAGCTGTCGCCGGCCCGATAGATGTGCGCCGCCTCGCCCTCCAGCTGGCTCTCGATCGCGCCCTGCAGGACGTAGACATAGAGGAAAGCCGATTTGGCGTGATGGTGCGGCGCCGACGGCTCGCCCGGCGGGAAGTTGACCTCGACCGCGATCAGCGATTTGCCGGGAATGTTGGTGATGGCGTGCTCGAATTTCGGCGTCACTGATTGCGCCATCGCAGGGGTCGCAAGTGCGGCGCAGGCCAGCAGCGTCGTCCATAAGGTTTTCATCTGATGCCTCCGTTACTATCGGATAGATGCGGGCGCACACGGCCAAAATGAAGCACCAAGAATGAACCGAATTGGTGTACCACGGGCCATGCCAAATCCGCTTCCCATCGCGCTCGACCGCTCGGCCCGGACGCCGCTGTCCGAGCAGATTCGCAAGGCGATTGCAGCGGCGATCGACAATGGCGTGCTGGTGCCTGGCGCCCGGCTGCCGTCATGGCTCGACCTCGCCGCCCAGCTCGGCGTCGCGCGCGGCACGGTGCGGGCGGCCTACGACAGACTGGCGGACGCGCAGCACATCGTGTCGTCGAAGGCGAACGGCACCACCGTCGCGATGCGGCCGAGGAAAGCGGCAAAGCCCGACGCGCCGGTCGTTCCCGGCTCGGTCGTGGAGATGTTTCAGGATTTGAGCGGTCAGGGCATCTTCCGCATGGGTGTCCCCGCGCAGGAGACCCTCCCCGCCAAGCTCTTGGCGCGAATCCGCGCACGTGCCGTGCGGGCGGAATTGAGCGCGGTGACGCGCACCATCGATCCGCGCGGCGAGATCGAACTCCGGCGCGAGATCGCAGCCCACCTTGCGATCGCGCGCGGGCTTGAATGCTCGCCAGCGCAGATCGTCATCACGTCGGGCTTCAGCGGCGGGCTCGGCCTCGCGCTGCGCGTGCTCGGCCTCGAAGGCCGCCGCGCATGGCTGGAAGACCCGGGATTTCCACTGACCCGGAAGGGCCTCGAGCTCGCCCGGCTCGAGCCGGTGCCGATCCCGGTCGATGCCAATGGCGTCGATGTCGAGCACGGCCTGCGGCACGCGCCCGACGCGGCGCTCGCGGTCGTGACGCCGGGACAGCAGGCGCCGCTCGGTCCGCCGCTGTCACCGAAGCGTCGCACGCAGCTGCTCGACTGGGCCGCGCAAACCGGCGCCTGGATCATTGAGGATGACTATCTCGGCGAGTTGCAGCTCGATGGCCGCGCGGCGCCCGCGCTGGCCTCGCTCGATGCTGCGGGCCGCGTGATCCATCTCGGCTCTTTCAGCAAGACGATCTCGCCGACGCTTCGGCTCGGCTTCCTGGTTGCCCCTGAAGCGCTGGCGGCGCAGTTCGCCGATGTGGCGACGTGTCTAGCCCCTGCCCCCGGACCTGCGGTACAGCTTTCGACCGCGGAGTTCATGCGCGATGGCCATTACATCCGCCATCTCCGGCGAACCAAGCGGGCCTATTGCGACAGCCGTGATGCGCTGACGACTGCGCTGCGGACGTGGAGCAACGATGTCCGGGTCGCCGGCCTCGCGGTGATGCTGACGCTGCCGGACAAGGCCGACGATGTCTCAATCGCGCGCGAGGCGCTCGCGCATGGGCTGGCGCCCGCCCCGCTCTCGCCCTGGTATCTCTCACCGAAGCGCGCGCAACCCGGCCTGCTGCTCGGCATTGCAACGGTGCCCGATCGCGGCGTTCAGGCCGCCTGCAAGCGTCTGTTCGAGGCGATCCGCGCGCAAGACCGCACCCATGGCGCGCCGGCGTCGCGCCGTGTCAGGAAGCCCGCAAGCCGGTAAGCGCGAGACTCAGCGCCCGCAGCCGCCTGCGCGCCTCGGCATCATAGGCCTGGGCATGGGCGCGCACCTCGCGCCTGCCGTCGAAGAACAACCCGCTTTGGCCTGCGACATCGTCGTCATGGACCAGACGCAGGATGGCATCGCCGCCCTTTTCGACGGTCGAGATCGGCGTGGCGCCGCTCGCGCGCACCATCGTGGTGTTCATGTAGGTCGCAGGGTGCAGCGAATTGACGGTCACGCCGGAGCCTTCCAGCTCCGCGGCAAGGTCGATGGTGAACATGATCTGCGACAGCTTGCTCTGCGCATAGGCGCGCGCGCCGCTGTAGTTCTTCGTGATCATCACGTCGTCGAAATCGATCGGGTGCTGGCCGAGCGAGGCGACATTGACGATGCGCGCAGGCGCACTCGCCTTGAGCCGCGGCAGCAATAGATGTGCGAGCATGAAGCCGGCGAGATAGTTCACCGCAAAGCGCAGCTCGTGGCCGTCCTTGCTGGTCTGCCGCGCCGGCCCCTCATTCTGCGAGCCGATGCCGGCGTTGCTGATGAACACGTCGAGCCGCTCCTGATCGTCGAGCACCAACTGGGCGAACTCGCGGACCTCGGCCAGTGAGGACAGGTCGGCCTGATAGAACATCGGCTCGCGGCCGGAGACCCGCTTGATCTCGTCGGCCAAGGTCTGCGCCCGCTTGGTATCGCGGCCGTGGATCAGCACCCGGGCGCCGGCGGAAGCCAGCTTCATCGCGACGTAGCGGCCGACGCCATCGGTGGAACCGGTGATCAGCACCGTCTTGCCTGCCATATTCATCGAAATTGCCTTTCGATCGTACGCCCAGCGCTGCCACCGAAGATAAAGGCCCCTTGCGGACATTGCCATGGCATGCCACGGCGCCGGCGGCGCCAAAACGGCGTCCATCATGGCTGGCCCAAGGCCTCCCGCTCCTTGGTCACCCAGAGCGGCCACATGGCCCACTCGGCAGTCGTGCATCTGCTCGGCCTCCTGGTTCCCGACGCGCCGCAGGCGGCGCTCCTCGTCGTGATGGTTCGGGATTTTATCACCAAACACAGCCTCATCCGCGCAGAAAGACGGTCCCAAGGGCGTTGCTGACCAGTGCAAATACGATGCCTGCATGGTCAGCTTGTCGCGCGACCTGCCGACGCGCGGCGCCGCGCCGCGCGTCAAGGTGAATGCATTCTGATATCGTTGAGATGAACGACAAGGCCAGGATCGGCAAAGGTCGGCAGGGATCGAAATGTCCTCGACCATTCCAGACCGGATTTTGCGAAGGGCTCCCTCGCTGGAGCCGTACGGCATGCTCCTGCTGTTCGGCGTGCTCACCGCGCTGCCGATCATCCTGACGGTCCGCCTGGTTGAGCCCGCACTCGTGCTGCCCGCGCTCAGCCTGTTGTTGTTCGCCGAGGCAGCCATTGCCGCGATGGCCGCGTGCGTGATCCACGTGCGCAGCAGCGCGGCGAACCTCACGCTGTGGGATTTTGCCGGCGCGTTCACCTTCATGGGGTGCGCGGCGGCGATCCTCGGCGAGCCGGATCAGGCGGCGCTGTTCTTCGAGGAACAGGCCGCGCTGCGTCGGTAACGCGACCGTAATCCCAGGCCGGGCCCCTCTGGCAGCCACAAGCTGCGATGTCGGACTGGAACTCAGTTGGAGTGGCCCTGCTTCGACCCACGACGTGACCAGCGTCGTGGCGGATTTTCCGTCCGCATGACGGCAACAGCCGGCGTCGTCGAACCGGTCCACTCCCCGACCTCAAGGGGAGCATGATCCATGTCCGACCTGTTTTCACTCGACGCCCTCAGCGCATTGCTGCAAGTCGTCGTCATCGACCTCGTGCTGGCCGGCGACAACGCCGTCGTGATCGGCCTTGCCGCGGCCGGCCTGCCGCAGAAGCAACGCGGCAAGGCGATCCTGATCGGCATCGGCGCCGCCACGCTGCTGCGCATCCTGTTCGCCCTTGTCACCACACAACTGATGCAGATCGTCGGCCTGCTATTGGCCGGCGGCATCCTGCTGCTCTGGGTGTGCTGGAAGATGTGGCGCGAGCTGCGCGCCACCGAACACGAGGCGACGGCCGTGCATGGCGCCGACGGGACCGAGACGCCACGTAAGACGCTGCTGCAGGCGACGACCCAGATCATCGTCGCCGACGTCTCGATGTCGCTCGACAACGTGTTGGCCGTGGCAGGTGCGGCGCGCGAGCAGCCGATCGTGCTGGTGTTCGGGCTGGCGCTCTCGATCGCGATGATGGGCGCGGCCGCCAGCTTCATCGCAAAACTGCTGCAGAACCATCGCTGGATCGCCTATGTCGGCCTGGCCGTGATCCTCTATGTCGCCATCGACATGACGGTGCGCGGCGCGTCCGAGATCGCCAAGGTCGCGCCGGCGTGACCATGAAAGCAGAACGGCGGGCCTCACGGCCCGCCGTTCCGCAAATCGACAGCGCATGCCGCCTCAGTGAATTTCCGCCGAGCGCTTCAGCGCTTCCTTCAGCTTCTCCAGCGTGAAATCCTTGGAGCGCGCGATGTCCAGGATCGGCGTCTCGCGGCGGCCGCAGAGCTCGGCGGCTTCCGGCAGCTTGGCCGCGACCTCGTAGGGGATCACGATCGCGCCGTGGCTGTCGGCGTGGATCAGATCGTCGGAGCGAACCGTCATGCCGGCGACGCGGACCTCGCCGCCGAAGCTCTCGGCATGCACCCAGGCGTGCGACGGGCCGATCGAGCCGGCCAGCGCCTGGAAGCCAGGGGCCCATTGCGGGATGTCGCGGATCGAGCCGTCGGTGATGACGCCGAGGCAGCCGAGCGCCTTGTGCACGGCGCTCTGCACCTCGCCCCAGAACGCGCCGTAGCCGACGTCGGGCCCGTCGATGTCCTGGATCACCGAGATGCGCGGACCGAAGCCGGTGCCGACATATTCGTAGTATTCGATGCGGCGCTTCGACTGCTCCTCGGCCGACAGGCCGGACTTCAGCACCGAGCGGATCGCGACCGTGCGCGCATAGCCGACGATCGGCGGCAGCGTCGGGAACGGGCAGACCAGCGGCTTCACCGTGTAGCCGATCAGACGGCGCTCCGGCGCGACGATCTCCATCGCGTTGCAGATCGTCGGCGTGTCGTAGCGCGCCAACGCTTCAAAGACGGAGGCAGGAAGCGGGGCGGAAGCGGATGTCGTCACGGCGTTTCTCTCCTGATTTTTGGCGTTCGCTGGCCGGTCTTAGGCCTATAGCCGAGATCGGCGGCGAACCCAACCGAGCCACGCTCATGGCTGATATTTGGGAGAGCGCGAACGAACTTCATCACCGTCACCCTGAGGAGGCCGCACAGCGGCCGTCTCGAAGGGTCGACGGCCCCAGTGTGGCCGTGCATCCTTCGAGACGCGCTACGCGCTCCTCCAGCGACAAAGGCGAAGCCTTTGCGCGGGGATGACGGGTCAGGCAGATGTGTCAGTGCAAATGCGTCGGACGATCGTCCCGGTCACTCTCCGCGGCCGGTGCCGCGTAGGGCGCGGCAGCCGATGCCGGCGCGGCTGCACTCGCCGCCTGCGTCTGCGCGGCGAGGCTGCGCTCCTGGTCGCGATAGGATTTCCAACCCCAGGGCAGGCTGATCAGATACAGCACCGAGCCGGCCGACAGGATGTGCCAGGGATAGCCGATCAGCAGCGCGACGAAGAACACCACGGCGACGAACACCGGCAGCACCATCTCCGGCGGCACGCGCATCTTCACGGTCTTGCCGGAGAACACCGGCAGCCGCGATACCATCAGGAACGCTATCAAGAGCGTGTAGAACGCGGTCAGCGTCGCCGGCGGCATCGGCACGCCGAGGAAGGCGAGATAGATCGGCAGCAGCACGGTGATCGCGCCGGCCGGCGCCGGTACGCCGGTGAAATAATTGACGGCGAAGGCCGGCTTGTTCGGATCGTCGATCGAGGCGTTGAAGCGCGCCAGCCGCAGGCCGCCGGAGATCGCAAACACCATCGCGGCGATCCAGCCGCCATTGTTCAGCTCGTGCAGCGTCCAGAAATACAGGATCAGGCCCGGCGCGACGCCGAAATTGACGAAGTCAGCCAGGCTGTCGAGCTCGGCGCCGAATTTCGACTGGCCCTTGATCAGGCGCGCGACGCGGCCGTCGATGCCGTCGAGGATCGCGGCGAACACGATGGCGGCGACCGCAAGCTCCATCCGCCCTTCCGTCGACAGCCGGATCGCGGTGAGGCCGGCGCAGATCGCCAGCAGCGTGATCATGTTCGGCACCAGCATCCGCACCGGAATCGGGCGGAACCGCCGGCGGCGAAACTCGGTGGAATTGGGATCGGATGGCATCATGCTTGGTAATATAGCAAGCATGGCCCGGCTCCGCCATCGCGGCCGGAACCGGCCGATTGGGCGGGCGAAACAGAGTTAATCGGCGCGGTAGGTGCGGCCCGGATCGGCGCCGCGGAAATCCGCCAAAATCGTCTCGCCGGCAACCGCGGTCTGCCCCTCGGAGACCAAAGCCTTGGTGCCCTCGGGCAGATAGATGTCGAGCCGCGAGCCGAAGCGGATCAGGCCGAAGCGCTCGCCGGCGCCGATCGACTGGCCTTCCTTGACGAAGCAGACGATGCGGCGCGCAACCAGACCCGCGATCTGGACCACGCCGATGCGCCCGTTGGCGGTCGAGATGACAAGCGAATTGCGCTCATTGTCCTCGCTCGCCTTGTCGAGCTCGGCATTGATGAACGCGCCCGGGCGATAGGCGATGCGGTCGATGCGGCCGACCACCGGGCTGCGGTTCACATGGCAGTTGAACACGCTCATGAAGACCGAGACGCGCGGCAAAGGCTTGTCGCCGAGGCCGAGTTCGGCCGGCGGCAGCGCCTGCACCACCATCGAGACGCGGCCATCGGCCGGCGACACCACGATGCCGTCGCGCAGCGGCGTCACGCGGACGGGATCGCGGAAGAACAGCGCGCACCAGACCGTGAGCAGCGTCCCGATCCAGCCGAGCGGGGTCCAGATCCAGAACAGGATCAGGCTCGCCAGCGCGAAGCCGCCGATGAAGGGATAGCCCTCGGGGTGGATCGGCGGGATCTGCGCGCGGATGGAATTCGCGATCGACATCAAAGCTCGCTTGCGTTTCCCCGCCCGGTTTGGCGGGAGAGGCCCTAAAGCGCGATGGGATCATCGCGCTTTAGTTGGTTGTTTAAGCATGATCTTTCGGAAAACCGCTTCGCACTTTTCCGGATCATGCCCTAAATCGACTATTCCGCGGCGGTCGGCAAGGGCTTCTCACCCGCAACCGGGGTGGAATCGTCAGAGGATTCGGTCACCGGCGGCGGCAGGCGATTCGGCGCCGGGCCATCGTCGTCGACCTGGGCGAGCCGTTCGCGGGCCTCCTCGGCCTCGCGCTGCCGGTTCCACATGCTGGCGTAGAGGCCGCCGCCGGCCAAAAGCCGCGCATGGGTGCCGCGCTCGGCGATCCGGCCCTGATCCAGCACGATGATCTCGTCGGCGCCGACGATGGTCGAGAGCCGATGCGCGATCACCAGCGAGGTGCGGTTGCGCGAGACCCGCTCCAGCGCGCCCTGGATCTCGTGCTCGGTGTGGCTGTCGAGCGCAGACGTCGCCTCGTCCAGCACCAGGATCGGCGGCGCCTTCAGCACCGTGCGCGCGATTGCGACGCGCTGCTTCTCGCCGCCGGAGAGTTTTAGGCCGCGCTCGCCGACTTGGGTCTCATAGCCCTGCGGCGACATCCGGATGAAGCCGTCGATCTGCGCCAGCCGCGCCGCCTCCTCGACCTCGTCATTGCTGGCGTCCCAGCGGCCATAGCGGATGTTGTAGCGGATGGTGTCGTTGAACAGCACGGTGTCCTGCGGCACCATGCCGATCGCCGATCGCAGCGAGGCCTGCGTCACGTTCCTGATGTCCTGCCCGTCGATCAGGATCCGGCCGCTCGAAACGTCGTAGAGCCGGAACAGCAGCCGCGAGATCGTCGACTTGCCGGCGCCGGAGGGACCGACGATTGCGACCGTCTTGCCGGCCGGCACCTCGAAGCTCAGACCTTTAAGGATCGCCCGGTCGGGCTCGTAGGCGAAGCGGACATCCTCGAAGCGCACGCTGCCGGAGGACACCGTGAGCGGCTTCGCGCCCGGCACGTCCTTGACCTCGGGATTGCGCTCCAGCACGTCGAACATCTTCTCGATGTCGATGATCGCCTGCTTGATCTCGCGATAGACCATGCCCATGAAATTCAAGGGCTGGTAGAGCTGGATCATCATCGAATTGATCAGCACGAAATCGCCGACGGTGTGGGTGCCGTTGCGGATGCCGAACGCGCACATCAGCATGGTCGCGGTCAGGCCCGCGGTGAAGATGATCGCCTGCCCGGTGTTGAGCACCGCAAGCGAGGTATAGGTCTTCACGCTGGCCTGCTCGTAGCGCTCCATCGAGCGGTCGTAGCGGCTGGCCTCGCGCTCCTCGGCGCCGAAATACTTCACCGTCTCGTAGTTGAGGAGCGAGTCGATCGCCTTGGTGTTCGCCTCGGTATCCGAGTCGTTCATCTTGCGGCGGATCTCGATCCGCCACTCGGTCGCGATGTAGGTGAAGTACATGAACACCACGACGGTGAGCAGCACGGCGAGCACGTAGCGCCAGTCGAACTGCCAGAGCAGCACCGCAGCCAGCAGCGCGACCTCGACGATGGTCGGGATCAGCTGCAGGATCACCATCCGCACGATGGTCTCGATGCCGGAGCGGCCGCGCTCCAGCACGCGGGTCAGGCCGCCGGTCTTGCGCTCGAGATGGAAGCGCAGCGACAATTCGTGCATGTGCACGAAGGTGATGTAGGCGAGCCGCCGCACCGCGTGCATCGCGACACGGGCGAAGATGCCGTCGCGCCACTGCGTCAGCACCGCCATGATGATGCGCACCGCGCCGTAGCTGATCGTCATCAGCACCGGAGAGGCGATCAGCCACACCACCCAGTTCGACGGCGCGACCGGCGCCGAGCCCGTGCCGTTCAGCGCATCGATCGCCCATTTGAAGGTGAACGGCACCGACAGCGTCGCGAGCTTGGCGAACAGCAGCAGCACCACCGACCAGACCACGCGCGTCTTCAGATCGGCGCGATCGCCCGGCCAGATATAGGGCCAGAGATGTACGAGGGTGCCGAGCAGCGTCCCCTTCTCGACGGCCGGCGCCATGGCCGCGGGCGGCGCAGCAGCGGTCACATTCGGTTGCGGCGGCACCATCAGGAGCCCGCCCGCGCGTTCGCGGCGCGGCGGTCCGCTGCCACAGCTTTTCCACGATTTGCCATTGTGCTCGTCATATAGATCGTTTGAATGTCACGTACAGGCTTATGGCGAAATTTGTTCGCGATTCGCGGGAATTTACGGGGTTTTTTGGCCCACAATCCCCATATGCGAGTCTTGACCCTGTTTACGCTGCAGTGCCACAAGGAATGTATGAACCAAATCAAGACTGTCTGTGTTTATTGCGGCTCCGGCCCCGGTAACAATCCCCGCTTCATCGAAGCTGCCGTCGCGCTCGGCAAGAGCTTTGCCGAAAACAACGTGCGCCTGGTCTATGGCGGCGGTTCGATCGGCCTGATGGGCGCGGTGGCAAAATCCACCCTCGACCATGGCGGCTCCGTCACCGGCATCATTCCCGAATTCCTGCGCGCGCGCGAGAACGCGCTGACCTCGGTTCAGGAGATGATCGTCACACCCGACATGCATGAGCGCAAACGCCTGATGTTCGAACGTTCGGACGCGTTCGTGGCGCTGCCCGGCGGCATCGGCACGCTGGAGGAGCTGGTCGAGCAATTGACCTGGCAGCAACTCGGCCGTCACCACAAGCCGATCCTGCTCGCCAATATTGATGGCTTCTGGGAACCCCTGCTCTCGCTGCTGAGCCACATGCGCACGACCGAATTCATCCGCGCGACGCTGCCGATCAACGTCCTGATGGCCGACCGCGTCGACGACATCCTGCCGCGGCTGCGCTCGGCGGTGGCGCGCACACCGGAAGCCGCGAAGGAACTCGCGCCGGAAGTGGCGCGGCGGCTGTAGGCGAGAAGTTTTCGAGCTGTGCCGGCTTGCACAGCCCTCTCACCGTCATCCCCGCGCAAAGGCTTCGCCTTTGTCGCTGGAGGTGCGAGGCCTCTTCGGCGAGCCTCGAAGGATGAATCGGCCACCAGCCGGGCCGTGCATCCTTCGAGGCTCGCAAGGGCTCGCACCTCAGGATGACGCGTTTGGCAACATCGCGACCTGGCGGAAAGCCGCACCCTACTCGCTCGGAAACGTCACGGCCTCGATGCGATTGCCGTCCGGGTCGAGGACGAAGGCGGCGTAGTAGCGCAAGCGGTCGTGCGGGCGCAGGCCAGGGGCGCCATCGGATAAGCCGCCGGAGGCCAACGCGGCGGCATGGAAGGCATCGACCTCGGCGGTGGTCTTGGCGCGCAGGCAGATATGGCTGCCGCTCTCATGCGGCACGGGTGCCATGGCGGCGCGCAGATTGATCCAGAATTCGGGATAGGCCTTGCCGAAGCCGATCGTTGCCGGCCGCGTGACCAGACGGGTCAGGCCGAGCGCGGCCAGCGTCGGTTCATAGAACCGCGCGGCGCGTTCGAGATCGTGGACGCCGACGGAGACGTGGTCGATCATGCAAGCGCCCTTCTCGTTATGCTGCCATTCCGGGGCGATGCGAGGCATCGAACTATGATGTGCAATTGCACATCTGAGAATCTCGAGATTCTCAGGTGCGCAATTGCGCACCATAGTTCGCGTCGTCGACGCGCCCCGGAATAACGGCCTAGCCACTCACACCGGCGCGCCCGACTTCACCAGCTTGTAGACCAACGAATCCATCAGCGCCTGGAACGAGGCGTCGATGATGTTGGGCGACACGCCGACCGTGGTCCAGGTGTCACCGGTCTCGTCCTCGCTCTCGATCAGCACGCGCGTGACCGCCTCGGAGCCGCCATTGAGGATACGCACGCGGTAGTCGATCAGCTTCAGCCCGTCGATATATTTCTGGTACTTGCCGAGATCCTTGCGCAGCGCCACGTCGAGCGCATTGACCGGACCGTTGCCTTCGGCGGCCGAGATCAGCCGCTCGCCGTCGACGTCGACCTTCACCACCGCGAGCGCCACCGTGACGCGCTGACCGTTGGCGTTGTAGCGCTGCTCGACATTGACGTCGAATTGCTCGACCTTGAAATATTCCGGCACCTTGCCGAGCGTGCGCCGCCCCAGGAGCTCGAACGAGGCGTTGGCGGATTCATAGGCGAACCCTGCGGCCTCGCGCTCCTTCAGCTCCTCGACCAGACGCGTCAGCCGCGGGTCGCCCTTGTCGTAGACGATGCCGGCTCGGTCGAGCTCGGCCATCACGTTGGAGCGGCCGGCCTGATCCGAGACCAGCACCTTGCGGTGGTTGCCAACCAAGTCCGGCAGCACGTGCTCGTAAGTCTGCGGATCTTTCATGACCGCGGAGGCATGGATGCCGGTCTTGGTGACGAAGGCGCTCTCGCCGACATAGGCCGCGTGGCGATTGGGAGCGCGGTTCAGCATGTCGTCGAGCGTGCGCGACACCTTCATCAGCGTCGCCATCTTCTCCGTGGTGACGCCGATCTCGAACTTCTCGGCAAACTCCTGCTTCAGCTTCAAGGTCGGGATCAGCGAGCAGAGATTGGCGTTGCCGCAGCGCTCGCCGAGGCCGTTGAGGGTGCCCTGGATCTGCCGCGCGCCGGCGCGCACCGCGGCGAGCGAATTGGCCACCGCCTGCTCGGTATCATTATGCGCATGGATGCCAAGGTTCGCGCCCGGCACATGCTTGATCACGTCGCCGACGATGGTCTCGACCTCATGCGGCATGGTGCCGCCATTGGTATCGCACAGCACCACCCAGCGCGCGCCGGCCTCATAGGCCGCTTTGGCGCAGGCGAGCGCGTAGTCGCGATTCTCCTTGTAGCCGTCGAAGAAATGCTCGCAGTCGACCATCACCTCGCGGCCGAGTGCCTTGGCCGCGGCGACGCTGTCGCGGATCGAGGCGAGGTTCTCCTCATTGGTGGTCTCGAGCGCGACGCGGACCTGGTAGGCGGAGGATTTTGCGACGAAGCAGATCGCATCCGCCCTGGCCGCGAGGATGGCGGCGAGCCCCGGATCGTTCGACGCCGAGCGGCCCGGCCGCCGCGTCATGCCGAAGGCGGTGAAGCGCGCATGGTCGAAAGCGGGCTTCTTGCTGAAGAACTCGCTATCGGTCGGATTGGCGCCGGGATAGCCGCCCTCGACATAGTCGATGCCGAGCTGATCGAGCATCGCCGCGATCACCTGCTTGTCCTGCAGCGTGAAATCGACGCCGTTGGTCTGCGCGCCGTCGCGCAGCGTGGTGTCGAACAGATAGAGGCGTTCGCGGCTCATGCGTGGCCTTCCGGGGTCGCGACACCGTCGAGCGTCTTCTGCATCGTGGTGTTGGCGAGCCATTCGTCGTTGACGGTGACTGTATTGCGCTGCAGCGCGATGTAGCCGCGCTTGCGGAAGAACTCCAGCGCGGTGTCGCTGGCATCGACCTTCAGGGCCTTGGTGCCGCGGGCGCTCGCGATCTTCTCCAGCGCGTCGCACAGCGCGCTGCCTGCACCCTGCCCCACCGCGCTCGGATGCACATAGAGCATGTCGATGTGATCGGCCCCCTTCAGCGAGGCGAAGCCGACCGGCGCGCCCTGCAACGTCGCGATCAGCGTCAGCTGGCCGGCGAGCTTCTTGCCGAAGGCCTCCTCGTCGTCGGCGGCCCCCGCCCAGGCTTCCTGCTGCGCCTCGCTGTAATCGTCGCCGGTCAGGTCCATGATCGAGGCCGCAAAGATCGCCGCCAGCAGCGGCGCGTCATCAGGCAGATACGGGCGCAATGCGGGTGCGGAGCGGCTCATCGCGCAACCTCCCAGGTCGTCACCGGTTTGCCGTCGGCATCCTTGCCATCCTTGATCACCACGCCCATCGCGGCGAGTTGATCGCGGATCCGGTCGGACTCCTTGAAGTCCTTGCGTGCGCGCGCCGCAGTGCGCTCGGCGAGCAGCGCCTCGACGGCGGCAGCATCGACGCCACTTGCCTGCTGCTTGCGTCCCTCCCACGCGGCCGCGCTCTCCGACAGGAAGCCGAGCAGCCGGAGCGAACCGGCAAACTCCTTGCGGCTCTGCTCGCTCGCCGACGCGGCATTGCGCAGGCCGTGCAGCACGGCGATCGCCTGCGCCGTGTTGAGGTCGTCGTAAAGCGCCTCGACCATCGCCGGCGACGGCGCGCCGGGCTCGGCGTCGGCCGCAATCGCATACCAGTCGTCGAGTGTCTTCGCGGCCTCTTCCGCGCTTTTGAGCGTCCAGTCGAGCGGCGAGCGGTAATGCGTCCTCAGCATGCTGAGCCGCAGCACTTCGCCCGGCCAATCGGCCAGGAGATCGCGGATCGTGAAGAAGTTGCCGAGCGACTTCGACATCTTCTCGCTTTCGATCTGCAGGAAGCCGTTGTGCATCCAGACATTGGCCATGCGGTCGGAGTTGAACGCGCAGCAGGTCTGTGCGAGCTCGTTCTCATGGTGCGGGAACACCAGGTCGATGCCGCCGCCATGGATGTCGAACTTCTCGCCGAGATGCTTCCAGGCCATCGCCGAGCACTCGATGTGCCAGCCGGGCCGGCCCTCGACCGCGATGCCTGCCGGCGACGGCCATGACGGCTCGCCCGGCTTCGACGGTTTCCACAGCACGAAGTCGGTGTTGTCGCGCTTGTAGGGCGCAACGTCGACGCGGGCGCCGGCGATCATCTCGTCGAGCGAACGCTTCGACAGCGCACCGTAGCGCGGCAGCTCCGAATTGGCCGCGTTCATAGCCTGCGGCGAGAACAGCACGTGATCCTCGGCGACATAGGCAAAACCGCCGGCGACCAGCTTCTCGATGATCGCGCGCATCTCCGGGATGTGCTCGGTGGCGCGCGGCTGCACGGTCGGCGGCAAGCAGCCCAGCGCCGTGACGTCGTCCTGGTACTGCTGATAGGTCTGCTCGGTGACCTTGCGGATCGCCTCGTTCAGCGGCACGCCGGGATAATCCCGCGCGGCGCGAACGTTGATCTTGTCGTCGACGTCGGTGATGTTCCGGACATAGGTCACGTGGCCGGCGCCATAGCGATGGCGCAGCATGCGAAACAGCACGTCGAAAACAACAGCCGCGCGGCCGTTGCCGATATGGGCGAAGTCATAGACCGTCGGTCCGCAGGCATACATGCGGACGTTATTGGCATCGAGCGGCACGAACGGCCGCTTCTCCCGGGTCAACGTATCGTAAAGGCGCAATTCCATGGATCACCTGTCCTCGCGGCCGGGCGTCCGATCATCTCAGGGTGATTGAGAAAAGACGGCCTCAGCCAGCGAATCGCTAGCTAATAATCTCGCGGCAAATGCTGCAGATGGCGAGGTGGCCGTTCATGGTTCCATCCTGTCTCATGCCCCCTGCATGGCGTCAAGGGGCTGTTTTCGGGCGATTTGCAGCGCCGGGGGTGGACCAAAATCACGCCAACGCCCTCATGGTTAATCATTATTAAGCATTTGGGCGTATCGGAAGGGCCAGCGGATTCCCCGCCATTTCATTGGTGCGCCATGCGGCCCATTTCAGCATTGATTGCCTGCACGTTCTTCCTTGTCTCCTCGGCCGCATTGGCCGACAGCCGCGTCTTCATCATCGCCAACCAGGCCGACGGCTACGGCATCGACCAATGCCTGGCCCGCGGCGACCGCTGCGGCGCGTCCGCCGCCCGCGCCTATTGCCAGTCACGCGATTTTGCGCAGGCCACCAATTACCGCCGCGTCGATCCGGACGAGATCACCGGCGCAGTTCCGCACGCTGCGAACGAGAAATGCTCGGGCAACGTCTGCGGCGAATACGTCGCCATCACCTGTCAGCGCTGAGGCCGCGGCAAGCCGCTGGTCAAGCGGGGTTATTGCCACACCGGCGCCCCGGAAACGACGTGACGCTGCCCCGAGAAACGGCTATTGCAGGCGGCTTGGCCGCGCGCTTTGGCGTTGATCGCCGCGCGGCGTCGTTTTAATGGCCGGATATGCCCAATAGCCCCTGTTCTCGCTTCTCCCGCTGGCTTCTGACCGGCGCCGTGCTGGCCGGCATCGCCCTGCCCGCCACGGGCGCATTCGCGCAGGTGCCCCCGGGCCCGCCGGCCCGGCCCCTCAGGGCGCGCAGGCAAATCCGCAGGCGAATCCGATGTGCGGACGGCTCGAAGGCCAGCTGGCGGCGATTGATCGTGGCGGCGGCACCGGCGATCCGGCCAAGGACGAGCAAATCCGCCGCTATCAGGATGCGGCCACAAGGCAGCAGGGCGAGCTCGATCGGGTGACGGCGCAGGCTCGGCGGATGGGCTGCGACAGTTCCGGCTTCTTTTCGCTGTTCAATAACAACTCGGCGCAGTGCGGTCCGGTCAACACCCAGATCCAGCAGATGCGCGCCAATCTCGACCAGATCACTACGAATCTGGAGCGGCTGCGCTCCGGCGGACTCGGCGGCGCCGACCGCGAGAACCAGCGCCGCTCGGTCTTGACCGCGCTCGCGCAGAACAATTGCGGCCCGCAATACGCCGCGGCTGCGCGCGGCCCCGGCAATTTCATCGAGAACCTGTTCGGCGGCGGCCAAAACAATCCCAATCCGCTGCCCCCGCCCGACGCGCAATATGGCGCACAGTCCGGCACCTTCCGCACCGTCTGCGTCCGCACCTGCGACGGCGCCTATTTCCCGATCTCGTTCGCGACCTCGCAGGCACGCTTCGCCGCCGACGAGCAAATCTGCAAGGCGCAGTGCCCCGCCGCGGAAGCCAGCCTGTTCACCTACCGGAATCCCGGCGAGGACATCAACCAGGCGGTCTCGATCAACGGCCAGTCCTACTCGTCGCTGCCGAACGCCTTCAAGTACCGCACCGAGTTCAACCCGTCCTGCTCCTGCAAGCCGGCCGGCCAGAGCTGGGCGGAGGCGCTGAAGGCCGTCGACGACAAGGCATCCGCCGAGCAGCAGGGTGACATCATCGTCACCGAGGAGAGCGCGCGGAAGATGCAGCAGCGGGCTCAGACCAAGGCCGCCGCCGGCAAGAAGGGCGCGCCGGCCGCGGCAGCGCCGCAGCAACCCGCCGCCGCTGACGCCACGGCGCCGGCCGCGCCCGCAAGCGACGGCCAGATCCGCACCGTCGGACCGACCTTCATTCCGCAGAAGAAGCAGTAACGCTTATCCCTTTTTGTTTGAGCATGATCTCGCGGAAAACCGGTCCCCACTTTTCCGGATCATGCTCTATCCCTCGAACGCTTCGGCCGACGCGCGCGAGGTGCGGGTCACCAGCTTGTCGTCGGGCTCCGGCAATGCCTGGCCGAAATCGCGGAAGCGGTTGGTGATGGGATAGCGGCGGTCGCGGCCGAAATTCTTGCGCGTTACCTTCACTCCAGGCGCGGCCTGCCGCCGCTTGTATTCGGCGATGTTGAGCAGGCGATCGATGCGGGTCACCACGTCGCGATCGAAGCCGGCGGCGATGATGGTCGCAAGCGGCTCCTCGCGCTCCACCAGCCGCTCGAGGATCGCATCCAGCACGTCGTAGGGCGGCAGCGAATCCTGGTCGGTCTGGTTCTCGCGCAATTCAGCGGTCGGCGGCCGGATGATGATGTTGACCGGGATCACCTCGCCCGACGGTCCCAGTGCGCCGTCCGGCTTCCAGGCATTGCGCAGGCTCGACAGGCGGAACACCTCGGTCTTGTAGATGTCCTTGATCGGGTTGAAGCCGCCGTTCATGTCGCCGTACAGCGTGGCGTAGCCGACCGACATCTCCGACTTGTTGCCTGTCGTCACCACCATGGCGCCGGTCTTGTTGGAGATCGCCATCAACAGCGTGCCGCGGGCCCGCGCCTGCAGATTCTCCTCGGTGATGTCGCGCTCCAGCCCCTTGAATACCGGCGCGAGAATCGCCTCGAACCCGTTCACGGCATCGGCGATCGGCAGCACCTCGTAGCGGATGCCGAGCGCGGTCGCGAGCTTGGCGGCATCGTCGAGCGAGACCTGCGCGGTGTAGCGGAACGGCAGCATCACGCCGCGCACCTTGTCGGCGCCGAGCGCATCGACCGCGATCGCCGCGCACAGCGCCGAGTCGATGCCGCCGGAGACGCCGAGCAGCACGCCAGGAAAGCCGTTCTTGCGGACATAGTCGCGCAGCCCGAGCACGCAGGCCGCATAATCCGCCTTGTCGCCCTCGAGCTGCGGCGTGATCGGCCCGTTGCAGCGCCAGCCGTCCGCCGTCTTGCGCCAGATCAGCGTCGTGATGTTCTCCTCGAACGCCGGCAGCTGTGCTGCCACCGAAAGATCGGCATTCAGCGCGAACGAGGCGCCGTCGAAGATCAATTCGTCCTGGCCGCCCATCTCGTTGAGATAGATCAGCGGCAGCCCGCTCTCGGTGACGCGCGCCACCACGATCGAGAGCCGCAGATCAGTCTTGTCGCGGGCATAGGGCGAGCCGTTCGGCACGATCAGGATCTCGGCGCCGGTTTCGGCCAGGCACTCGACGACGTTCTCGTATTCCTCCGACTCCTCGAGCCAGATGTCCTCGCAGATCGGCACGCCAATGCGCACGCCGCGCACCGTCACCGGGCCCGATGCCGGGCCGCGCGCGAACAGCCGCTTCTCGTCGAACACGCCGTAATTCGGCAGGTTGGCCTTGAAGCGCAGCGCGGCGATGCGGCCCTCGTCGAGCAGCGCGCAGGCATTGTAGAGCTTGCCATCCTCGACCCAGGGCGTCCCGATCAGCATGGCTGGGCCGCCATCTTTGGTCTCGCGCGCCAGTTCCTCGATCGCGGCGCGGCAGGCCGACTGGAACGCCGGCTTGAGCACCAGATCCTCCGGCGGATAGCCGGCGACGAACAGCTCCGACAACACCACGAGGTCGGCGCCGTCTGCCTTCGCCTTCTCGCGCGCGGCGCGCGCCTTCGCGGCGTTGCCGGTGACGTCACCGACCGTCGGATTGAGTTGCGCCAGGGTGATCTTGATCTGTTGTTCGCTCATACGCTCATGTTGTCCCGCACAAGGGCAAACTTCAATGGTCGTCCGGTCATGGTGCGATTGCAGAAATCGCACCATGACGGGGGCCAATCAGGGCGCAAGCTCTGCCCTGACCTCGCCGAGCAGCGCCATGCCGCCCAACCGGCCCAATTCGTCCGAACATTTCGCGCTCTTGCCGTAGCAGCAGAATGCGACCGTCACCCGCTCGGAAAGTGGTCCGATGCAGGGCAAGCCCGTGTCGCCAAAGGTGGTCATGCACGGCACCACGCGGCGCTCCTCGAACCTGAGGTCGCTGATACGGGCAAGGATCTGCCCTTGCAGGTGATCAGCAACGTCAACCGATCCGCCCGATCGGAACCAGTCCTTGATGTCAGCCTCGCTGTCGAGCGCAATGTCGACCGGATCACCGCCGAGCTTCAGCCAGGTCTGGCCGTCCGGATAGCGGATCGGCGGCAGGATATAGGGATTGTCGCCCTTGGGCCCCAGACAGCGCATCGACGGCATTCCGGCCAGGCGCTGAACCTCCGCCGCACCAAGCCGAAACAGCGCCGCGGTGCGCGCATAGACCGTGAAGCCCAGGGAGCGGCCGAGCAGCGACTCTGTATGCCCGCCTGTCGCGACGAGAACGCGCTCGGCCTCCACACTGCCCGATCGCGTCCGGATCGTCACGCCGGAGCCGTTCTCCGAAATCCCCAGCGCAGCTTCGTCGATGATCCCTACGCCCGCCCGCTCCGCCGCGATCGTCTGCGCGCGGACCAGGCGGCGCGGTGAGATGTATCCGGCATTGCGCGGCTCGAAAAAGCCCTGCATTCCCGCGGTTGATTTGAGATACGGAAATCGCTCGGCTAGCCCCGCATCACGAAATTCTTCGCAAGCGATCCCGTCTTCGGCGCAGATCGTGCCGACCGAAGCGACATCGGTGGTTTCGCTGTTGCCGACGTGAAGCGCACCGGCTTCGCGGTAGAATTCCACACCGCTTTCCGCCGAGATCTCGCCGTAGCGCGAAATCGCAGCGCGGTTCGCCTGTCGCCAGAACGCCCCCGGATCGTAGGTCCGCGTGATGCGGCCCTCATCATAGTGGCTGCCGAAGACGCCGCTGTGCTGCGAAAAATCGGCCGGCTCATCGGGCCCGATCAGTGCAACGTCGTGGCCCATTTTGGCCAGATGTCGCGCAGCCGCCGATCCGATCAGACCGCGTCCGATCACCGCAAGCTTGATCGCCTTGTTGGCGCTCACGATGACCTCCTACGCCTTGCCGTTCCGGATCATGGTCAGACTCAGAACGCCCCCATGCGCTCGGCGAGAGCGAACAGCCAGAACACCCCGGCCATCACCAGCGCGACGCCGACCGCGGCCGAGCCCATGTCCTTGACCCGGCCGATCTGCGGATCGTGATCCATGGTCAGGCGGTCGGAGAGCTTCTCGATCGCGGTGTTGAGCAGCTCGATCACCAGCACCAGCACCACCGTCGCGACCAGCTCGACCCGGCGCATCACGGTGGCGCCGACCAGCCAGGCCAGCGGCAGCGACAGCACGAGCGCCACCACCTCCTCGCGAATCGCCTGCTCCGAGCGAATGGCGAACGCCAGCCCGTTGCGCGAGTTGATGGTGGCCCGCCAGAACCTCAGCAAGTCACTGTCCCCAAGTCACCTGCCCCAAATCACAACCCCGCAGCGGCCGGCATCGGTTTGACCTTGCCGACACGCTCCTGCTTCAGCAGTTCGGCGATCAGGAAGGCCATATCGATCGACTGTTCGGCGTTGAGACGGGGATCGCAGACCGTGTGGTAGCGGTCGTTGAGATCCTCATCGGTGATGGCGCGCGCGCCGCCGATGCATTCGGTGACGTCCTGCCCGGTCATCTCCAGATGCACGCCGCCGGCATGGGTGCCTTCAGCGGCATGGGCCTGGAAGAACGACTTCACCTCCGACAGCACGCGGTCGAACGGCCGGGTCTTGTAGCCCGAGGTCGAGGTGATGGTGTTGCCGTGCATCGGATCGCACGACCACACCACGACGCGCCCTTCCCGCTGCACGGCGCGGATCAGGCCCGGCAGATGGTCGCCGACCTTGTCGGCGCCGAAGCGGTTGATCAGCGTCAGCCGTCCCGGCTCGTTGTCGGGGTTGAGGATGTCGATCAGCTTCAACAGCTCGTCCGGCTTCAGCGACGGGCCGCATTTCAGGCCGATCGGGTTCCTGATGCCGCGGAAATATTCGACATGGCCGTGATCGAGCTGACGGGTGCGGTCGCCGATCCAGATCATGTGGCCGGAGGTCGCGTACCAGTCGCCGGTGGTGGAATCGACCCGCGTCATCGCCTGCTCGTAGCCGAGCAAGAGCGCTTCATGGCTGGTGTAGAAATCGGTGGCGCGCAGCTCGGGATGGCTCTCGAGATCGAGGCCGCAGGCGCGCATGAAATTCAGCGCATCCGAGATGCGGTCGGCCAGCTCCTTGTAGCGGCGGGACTGCGGCGAATCCTTCAGGAAGCCGAGCATCCATTGATGCACGCTGCCGAGATTGGCGAAGCCGCCGGTGGCGAAGGCGCGCAGCAGGTTCAGCGTCGCCGCCGACTGCCGGTAGGCCATCAGCTGGCGCTGCGGATCGGGAATCCGCGCTTCCGGCGTGAAGGCGATATCGTTGACGATGTCGCCGCGATAGCTCGGCAGCTCGACGTCGCCCTGCTTCTCGGTCGGCGACGAGCGCGGCTTTGCGAACTGGCCGGCGATGCGGCCGACCTTCACCACCGGCAGCGCGCCGGCATAGGTCAGCACGACCGCCATCTGCAGCAGGACGCGGAAGAAGTCGCGGATGTTGTTGGCGCCGTGCTCGGCAAAGCTCTCGGCGCAATCGCCGCCCTGCAGCAGGAAGGCCTCGCCGGCGGCGACCCGCCCCAGCGCCTTTTTCAGGCTGCGCGCCTCGCCGGCGAACACCAGCGGCGGAAAGGTCGCGAGCTGGGCCTCGACATCGGCCAATGCCTTGGCATCGGGATAATCGGGCACCTGCAGCACCTTCTTGGCGCGCCAGCTATCGGGTGTCCACCGCTCGGACATGAGGTCAACTCCTGAGCAAAAACCGCGACTTAATCGACGGGAAAGCCCGGCTTATACACAGCCGCCCGGTCCCCCGCTAGAAGGATTCCTGCAATCCCGTCAAACTCTTGCAGGAAAATGCGGATTCGCCTTTGCTGGACCATACCATGAATGCCAGGGAAATCGCCGTGGCCTCCGCCACGCTGGACGACGTTTTTAGCGACGACATCGTCGTACCGGCCGCGGACGGCTATCTGCTCGCCGCGACGCTGTTCCTGCCGCGCGGCGCCAAGCGCCACGCCGTGCTGATCAATTCGGCGACCGCCGTGTCCCGAAAAGTCTATCGCGGCTTTGCCGGCTATCTCGCCCGCCGCGGCGCGGCGGTGCTGACCTACGACTACCGCGGCACCGGCGATAGCAGGCCGATGGCCGCGACCGGCCTCAACAAGCCGAAGTCGCTCGCCGGCTTCAAGGCCACGATGGCGGACTGGGCCGCGCTCGATGCCACCGCCGCCGTGAGCTGGATGCGCGAGCGCTACCGCGGCCTGCCCTTCGCCTATGTCGGCCACTCCTTCGGCGGCCAGGCGCTCGGCCTGTTGCCGAACAACGCCGAGATCCCGCGCGCGCTCTTGATCGCCTCGCAGGCCGCCACCTGGAAGCTGATAGCCTCGCCCGAGCGCTACCGCGTCGTCGCCTTCATGAACGGCGTCGGCCTGCCGCTGGCGCGCACGCTCGGCTACCTGCCAGGCTGGGCCGGGCTCGGCATGGACCTGCCGAGGGGCGTGTTCGAGCAATGGACGCGCTGGGCGATGCGCAAGCGCTACCTGCTCGACGACACGACGCTGGCCGCGCGGGAGAATTTTACAAAGTTCAAGGGCAAGCTCCGCGCCATCAGCATCACCGACGACACCTGGGCGACACGGCCTGCGGTCGAGCTGCTGTGCTCCGCGTTCACCTCGACCACACCGGAGATCATCTCGATCCGCCCCGCGGATGCCGGCGCGAAGACGATCGGCCATTTCGGCTTCTTCCGCAGCGAACACCGCGACGCGCTGTGGCGCGGCGCCGCGGAGTGGCTTGAGGCGGAGGGGTAGGCTTAGATTTCCCCGGCCGTCGTCCTGGCGAAAGCCAGGACCCATAACCACCGCATTTGTTTGTGAACGGGATCGCGGCCCCAGCGTCGCGCAACAACGAGCACTTGGGGTAATGGGTCCTGGCCTTCGCCAGGACGACGATGCGGATGGTTCTCGCGCGATCGTTTGTAGCGTCGTTCGCAGCGTCATTGGCGCACCCCACCTCCGGTGTCATCGCCCGGCTTGACCGGGCGATCCAGTATTCCAGAGACAGTCGTCGTTGAACCGATGGACCGCGGCGTCATTGCTTCGCTCGCATGACGGCTATCGATCCCGTCATCCTGAGGTGCGAGCGGAGCGAGCCTCGAAGGATGCACGGCCCGGCCGGTGGCCGTCGATCCTTCGAGGCTCGCCGAAGAGGCTCGCACCTCAGGATGACGGGGATAGATCTGCGCGCGCACCCACGTTCTCGCGACATGAATCGTCCGAGCTTTGCTCTTCGTTCCACCCTCTCCTCAAGCAGAGGGCGCAGGGAAAGCCGGGTGCCGATCGCACCCATGGGTCCCGTGCAGCGAAAGCACGGGAGGTAGGACCACAGGTGTAACCGGAAACATCCCGGCTTTCCCTGCGCGATGGGTTACGGCTTATACGTGCTCTCCCCGGTGAGACTGGGCTTGCTTGTCACCGCCGTCGCAAAACGCTTTCGCATCCTGCGACGAGACACCTGCCACTAGGGCGTCAGGACCACACGATTTCGCCGTCCGCCTGACAAGCATTTCGTCTCTCGCATGCTCGGCGTCCACCGCATCCCACCGCAACACTCGTGACGACCGCGACGTGCCCCTCAATCGGGTGAGACGGCCAGATTGAACATCTGAGTTGGGTCAAACGCCAAGCGGAATATTTTCCGCCGAGGGACTGGACAGGGTCGATCGCGTTGATTGGACTTATGAATTTCGCGCTTTGGCGCAGAGCGACGCCCGTTGAACAAGTTCTCTCAACACTGAAACCCGCACTCACCTCGCTACGTAGCTATCGTCACTCGGCGGATCGAACATGGGCGCTTACTTGACGGCTCCAGCGCTGTCCGTCCCGGTCAAGTGCTGGAGCCCTTTTTTCGTCGCCGTGAACTGAAGGCATCAGAGCAGCTTGCGCGGCGCAGCCGTCGCCGCGTTGCCCGTGTTCGGTGTCCCCGTCGGCTCGATCAGCAGCAGATGCACCTCTTCCCTTGCAACGGGCCGATGCTCGACGCCCTTCGGCACGATGTACATCTGGCCCTCCCTCAGCGTCACGGTGCGGTCGCGCAGCTCGATGTCGAGCACGCCTTTCAGCACAAGGAAGAAGTCGTCGGTGTCGTCGTGCTTGTGCCAGACGAACTCACCCTGCACCTTCACGACCATGACGTCGCAGGCGTTGAATTGTGCGACGGTGCGCGGCGACCAGTGATCGGTGAAGGTCGACAGCTTTTGTGAAAGATCGATCGCGTCGCTCATGGATGCCTCCTGGCCCGCCAGATTGAAGGCGATAAACGGCAGCCTGAAGGCGACAAATGAAAGAGGCCGCTTACTCCTGCGGCCTCTTTGATTACTTGTCTGTTGCGCTCGGCGGCTTCTGTCCCTGCCCTTGTCCTGTCGTGGCGGGCGAACCCTGGCTGCTGCCAGCAGCGCTCGAATTCTTGCTCGAACTCGCGCTGCCGCTGGAGCTTGCGCTGCCGCTGGAGCTCGCGCTGCCACCGGAGCTTGCGCTGCCGCTGGAGCTTGCTTGCGCGAAGGCAAGGGATGTCGAGGCGACGAGAACTGAAAGAGCTAAAGCAATCGGCCGGATCATTGGTTTCCTCCGTCGTATGGGACACCGATGTCAATGTCCGCGGCAGAGAGACGTTCCAAGCGCCGGTGGGTTGCGTCGCCGGCTTCGAGGTGATCTCGAAGCATATCGCCGGGGAGCAAGACGCGATCGCCGCGCCCGATGGACGCGGCGATCGCATGCCGTTGATTGCGTCGAGCTCGATCCGGCGCTCTACTGGACTGACGTCGGCTTGTGATGGCCGTTCATTCCGCAGGGCGTCTCGCCGTTGGCGGCCTTGCGCGCGAGCAACTCCTTTTCGGCCTTATACCAGAGCTGATCCATATTGCCGTGCGGTTCGCCGGCGTCCTTCCACAGTTCGTAGGCTCGGGTCCTGATCTCCTGCTCGGTGGGACCTGTCATGAGCGGCTCCCTGAATCGCGAATATCAAATCGTTTGAATGGGGAACTTCCAGTTCGGCGCAATGTTCCAAAACGCGCGCGATATGGTGCGCCGCCGCAGTCTGCGACGCGGCGCGGCCCGGAGCAATCAGATTGTGTGGCGCCGGGCGCCGGGCGCACCATTACCCACCGCGCGCCGGGGGCGTGCGGGTAGCCCCCTACTCCGGCGCCTGGCGCAGTCCGCTCAGCGCAGGTTCGCGCTGAAGAAATCGCGCGCAAGGCTGATGGTCTCGGCATGGACCGCGTCGCGATCGGTGCCATCGGGATCGCGGCATACGGCCCCCCCGATGACCAGGCGCCCTATCGCGGTACAGGTCCCGAAGAAGACAAAGTGGCCCGCGTGCGGAAACAGCTTCAGCGTCGCATGGGGGACAGCCTTGCCGAGCGCCTCGGCGCCTGAGGCCGTCGGCGTGATCTCGTCGGCGCTTCCCGCGACGATCGCGATCGGGATCGATATGGCGGCAAGGCTCTCCGGCGTGAAGGCTGGCACTGGCCCCGGCGCCATCGCAAACACGGCGCGAACGCGCTCGTCGCGATAGGAATGGCCGGCCAGACTATAGCGCTGCCGGAAATCAGGATCCGCCGTCAAGCGCAACTGGCTCTTCTGGCGCAGCTCTGTCGCGCCTGACTGCGACGTGCACAGCGCATCGGCGGCGGGCGAGCGGCAGAATGCCGGAGTCCGTTCCGGATCGGTGATGCCGCCGGCGATAGCGATCACGGTGTAGCCGCCATACGAATGGCCGGCGGCGCCGATCCGCGCCGGGTCGATCCGGTCGCCGAACGTGCTGTCGGCGCGCATGGCGTCGATCAGCGCGCTGAGATCGACCGCGCGCAGCCACGTCAGCGTATAACCGTCGACCGTCGTGCGCTCGGATCCGTTGTTGCCGGGGTGGTTGACCGCAACGGCGATGAATCCGTGCGCCGCAAGCCCCGCGCCGAGCCAGGCGAGATTGGACGCCGAGCCACCAAAACCGTGGGACAGCAGGATCAGCGGGTGGCGGAGCCCCGCCGCCGGCGCCGCATCAGGCGCGGCGATGCCGGTGCTGATGAACGGGACGATGCGCGGCCCGATCCATTGCGGTTGCTCGCGCGCATCTGCCGCGGCCGGGTACCAGATGGTGGCGCGGAGCGCATGCATGCTGGCGCCGCGCCAATCGTAAGGCTCGGCCGGAGTGAAATCGCGCGTGGTGACGCCGACCTTGAATACGGCATCCTCGGCCCACGCGAGGCCCGGTGCTGCGACGAGGATCAGCCACAGCACCAGAAACCTCATCGGGGCTTCCCTCTGATGCGCGAGAAATCTCGCGACGGCAGCCCTACTCCGCCGCCTGGCGGACGTGGCGCGCGGTTGGGGTGCGCATCGTCACCAGCTCTTCGGACGCGGTCGGATGCAGCGCAACGGTGGCGTCGAAATCGGCCTTGGTCGCCTTCATCTTCACGGCGATCGCGACCGCCTGCGTGATCTCGGCGGCGCAGTCGCCGACGATGTGGCAGCCGAGCACGCGGTCGCTCACACCGTCGACCACGAGCTTCATCAGCACCCGGGTGTCGCGGCCGGACATCGTCGCCTTGATCGGGCGGAAATCCGTCTTGTAGATGTCGACGTGGGAAAACTGCGCCCGCGCCTCTTCTTCCGTGAGGCCGACGGTGCCGACCTCGGGCTGCGAGAACACCGCGGTCGGGATCGTCGCGTGGTCGACCGCGACCTGCCGCTTGCCGAACACGGTGTCGGCGAAGGCATGGCCCTCGCGGATCGCGACCGGGGTCAGATTGGTGCGGTGGGTGACGTCGCCGACCGCATAGATGTTGTCGACCGAGGTCTTCGACCAGGCATCGACCTGAATGCCGCCATTGGCGGGATTGATGGCGACGCCGGCGGCCTCGAGCCCGAGACCCCCGACATTGGGATGCCGGCCGATCGCGAACATCACCTGGTCGGAGGCGATGCTCGAACCACTTGACAGATGCGTGGTGACGTCACGGCCGTGCTTGTCGACCTTCGCCACCGTGCAGCCGGTGATGATGGTGATGCCCTTCTTCTCCATCTCGGCGCGCACATGCTTGCGCACGTCCTCGTCGAAGCCGCGCAGGATGTTGTCGCCGCGGTAAATCACGGTCACATCGGAGCCGTAGCCATTGAAGATACCGGCGAACTCCAGCGCGATGTAGCCGCCGCCCTGGATCACGATCCGCTTCGGCAGCTCTTTGAGGTGGAACGCCTCGTTGGAGGAGATCACGTGCTCGATACCGGGCACGGCCGGCCCGTGATTGGGCGCGCCGCCGGTCGCGATCAGGATGTATTTCGCGGTCACCTTCTCGCCGGTGGCGAGGCGGAGCGTGTGGGCATCCTCCAGCACCGCGCGGGTCTTCACAATTTTGGCGCCGGACTTCTCGACATTGGTGGTGTAGGCGGCCTCGAGCCGGGCGATCTCCTTGTCCTTGTTGGCGACGAGCGTGGCCCAGTCGAACGAGACCTGGCCGATGCGCCAGCCGAAGCCGGCGGCGTCCTCGATCTCGTCGTGGACGTGGCTGCCGATCACGAATAGCTTCTTGGGCACGCAGCCGCGGATCACGCAGGTGCCGCCCATCCGGTACTCTTCGGCGACCATGACCCTGGCGCCATAATTGGCGGCGATGCGCGCGGCACGAACCCCGCCCGAACCGCCACCGATGACAAACAGGTCGACGTCAAACTCGGCCATGGCAACCCTCTCTCACTACGCCTCGCCCTGCGCTGTCCTCATCACTCGTCATGCCCGGGCTTGTCCCGGGCATCCACGTCTTGGTTTCCGCAGCAAGAAAGACGTGGATGGCCGGGACAAGCCCGGCCATGACGGATGCGGAAACGTCAGCGCTAAGCTCCTAAGCAGCGCGCTTAGATATCCTTGCCGCGCTTCTTCATCTCGGCCTTGAACTGGGCGTTGACCTGCACGCCGAACTGCTGCGCCCACTGCTGCATATATTGGAGGGAGTCGTTGATTGCCTTGGGCTCCGAGGTCAAAAGTTTCTGACCGAGGGGCGTCTTGTAGAACGTCACGAGGTCCTTCAGCTCCTGCTCGGTGAACTCGGCGGCGTAGATCTGCGCCATGCCGTCGCCGATCTCCTTCTCGCGGCCGGCGTAGGCCTTGGCGACGATCACCGCGACCTCGTCGAGATCCTTCTGGTAGTTCAGGTACTGCTGCAGCAGACCGGTCTTGGTCTTCTCGATGATGCCGGGAACGGCGCCGGCATACATCACCTGCACGTTCTTCATCGTCAGGATTTCCTTGGCGTACCCAATCGCCGCGGGGGTCGACTGCTTGACGCTGGGCGCAGCGGGCGGCTGCTGCGCCATTGCCGGCGCGGCCGCGAACGCGAGGCCGGCCGACAGGGCCACAGCCGACAAAAGTCCCGAAAAACGCTTCATTCCAAGTCTCCTTGCTTGCGGCGTCATCGCCGTTCAACAACCCGAATTCCCTGTGCGCCGGCCAGAACGGCGACGCTGCCAAGCCCGATGAACAGGCCATGTTCGACCACGCCCGGAATTACGCTGAGCAGACCGGCCAGACGCGGCGGGTCGCCGATCCGGCCGAGATGGGCATCGATGATCCAGTGGCCGCCATCGGTGACAAAAGCGTGACCGTCCTTGCCCTTGCGGATGACCATTTGGCCGGACACGCCGGCCTCTGCGAACGCCCGCGTCATCGCGGCCTGGGTCGCGGCCAGTCCGAACGGGATCACCTCGACCGGCAGCGGAAAGCGGCCGAGCACGTCGACCCATTTGCTGTCGTCCGCGATCACGATCATGCGATCACTGGCGGCCGCCACGATCTTCTCGCGCAACAGCGCGCCGCCGCCGCCCTTGATCAGATTGAGCGCGGGGTCGATCTCGTCGGCGCCGTCGATGGTGAGGTCGAGATGGTCGATCTCATCCAGCGTGGTCAGCGGCACGCCGCAACGGATCGCATCCGCGCGGGTCGCTTCCGAGGTCGGCACGCCGATCACCTTCATGCCGGCGCGGACCTTGTCGCCGAGCAGCTCGACGAAATGCTTGGCGGTCGAGCCGGTGCCGAGCCCGAGCTTCATGCCGTCGCGCACCTCTTCTAGCGCGCGCGCCGCCGCCTGGCGTTTCAGTGCGTCCATGTCCACGTGCCGCTAGCCCCCGGTTTCGCCGTCCCGGACACGCCAATGGGCGGCCCGGCGCGCGCATATCTAGCCTCGATTCACGGGCAGGAATAGCGGCATCCGGGCCCGTCTTCAGGCCGAAACGGCATCCATCGCGGCTAAAATCACCGAAAAACGCTCTTCGACCTCGGCCCGCATCCCGGGATGTGTGAAAACATAGAACTGATCGTCGTGAATCGCGTTCACGACGCGGTCCGCAACCGACGCCGGATCGAGACCGGCTTCCAGGCGACGCGCGATCTCGGCGATGATCGCGGCCGCAGGGCTGTCCGGAGCGAACTGGCGGGACGGGCCGTACTGCTCGGGGCGGTTGCGCCCGCTCTCGCCGATCCGGGTCCGCACATAGCTCGGACAGAGCACGCTGACGCCGATCCCGAGCGGCTTCAGTTGCGCCGCGAGCCCCTCCGACATGCTGACGACGGCGAACTTGGTCGCCGAATAGGGGCTGAGACCGAGCCCGGCATTCATCCCGGCCATCGATGCGGTGTTGACGATATGGCCGCCTTCGCCGTGCCTGCGGATATGCGGCAGGAAGCTCCTCAAGCCGTGCACGACGCCCATCAGGTTGACGTCGATCACCCAGCGCCAGTCGTCGAGCGAGATCGGGTCGATGCCGCCGCCGCCCGCGACGCCGGCATTGTTGCAGAGGACGTGAACGTTGCCGAAGGCGAGGAATGAAGCCTGCGCCGCACCCTGGACGCTGTCGGGATCGGCGACATCGCAGACGACGCCATGAACGTCGGCGCCGGTGGCACGCAGCGCATCGACCGCCTTGTCCAGCGCGCCGGTTTCGATATCGGCCAGCATCACCTTCATGCCCTCGCGGGCGAAGGCGGTTGCCATGGCCAATCCTATGCCGCTGGCCGCCCCGGTGACAAAAGCGGCTTTTCCGGCAAGTTCCCGCATCGCGGCCTCCCCAATTTCATCACGCGCGCACATCTACTCTTGCATCGCGGCGCCGAGCCCGATAGCGAAAAGCGTGATGTCCGCCTCCTCTCCCCCCATCATCGTGTTCGATCTCGACGGCACGCTGGTCGACACCGCGCCTGATCTGATCAGCGCGCTGAACCATGTGCTCGCCCGCGAAGATTTGCCGCCGGTGCCGCTGGCTGCCGCCCGCAACATGATCGGCGCCGGCGCGCGCAAGCTGCTGGAACGCGGCCTCGAGGTGGACGGACGCGCGGTCAGCGTTGGCGAACTCGACCGTTTGACCAAGGTCTTCGTCGACTATTACGCCGAGCACATCGCCGACGGCTCGCGCCCGTTCGACGGGCTGGAGGCCGCGCTCGACCGGCTCGCGGCCAAGGGCCATCGCTTCGCGGTCTGCACCAACAAGCTGGAATGGCTGTCGAAGCTCTTGCTCGACCGGCTCGGCCTGACCTCGCGCTTTGCCGCGATCTGCGGCCAGGACACGTTTGGCGTCGCCAAGCCCGATCCGGCGTTCCTGCGCGAGACGGTGGCCCGCGCCGGCGGCCGGCTGCCCGGCGCCATCATGGTCGGCGATGCCGGCCCCGATGTCGGGGTTGCGCGGCGGGCCCAGGTCCCGGTGATCGGCGTCGATTTCGGCTATACCGACGTACCGATGACCGAGCTGAAGCCCGACCGGCTGATCAGCCATATGCGCGACCTGCCGGACGCCGTCGCCAGCCTCGGCGCAGCATAAATCTTCTGCAACGCATTGATATAACTTGGCAATATTTTGCCATGCGATATTGCTGTTAACCATCCTTTAACGAACAGACCTCCCCCGGTTGCGCCCCTGTTCCGACGCTCCTATGGTCGCGCCGGGGATTGTGGCTGATTGCCGCAGTAGAGTGTGGATCATGCGTCGTATCATCGTCATTGCGGCCGCCGGGCTGAGCCTGGCCGGCTGCTCCTCCTTCTCATTGGATTCGTTCAAGTCGGCGCCACCGCCGGTACCGGTGCAGCTGGATTCGAACCCGCAGGGCGCGGACGCCGTGACCTCGCTCGGTCCGGGCTGCAAGACGCCCTGCACCGTGTCGATCCCGGCGCCGGAGGCGAACTTCACGGTCACCTTCAACATGCCGAAGTTCCAGCCGGCGACGGTGCCGGTGACGGTGACCCGCACACCGGGCGACTTCACGAGCCCGGCCACCACCGCGCTCGATCCGAGCCCGGTGTTCGCCGAGCTGCAACCCGCCGGCCCGCCGCCGCGCGCGGCACGCAAGCCGATGCGGCCGAAAAAGAAGAAGCCGAAGCCGGCCGCCGCAGCTCCTGCTGCCGCTCCGGACGCGGCGTTCCCCGCTCCCGCCGCGGCGCCGCCGCCAGCTGCGGCTCCGAAAAGCTAGCGCGCAAGCGCGTCGAACATCGCAAACGATTGCACTGCACAAGAGCCCGGCCCAAAGCCGGGTTTTTGGTGTTTGTGGAGACACATCGGCGATTGCGATCATGCATCACGCGATATGGCTCGCCTATCGCGCGCAATCGGCGTTACATGTTGCGGATCATCCTTAGGGACGCATTGTGACAACGAGCCAACATGCATAGATTGTCAGTGCAGAGCCGATCACGGCGCGGCACGCAGGGAACAGGTCGCAAGACCTAGTTGAAGGCTTGGGTTGAATGAACGGATCCACGCAAGCGCATTCTGACTCGCTGTTTCGTCCGATGACCGATCCGTTCGGCCGGACGATCCGCTATCTGCGCGTCTCCGTCACCGACCGCTGCGACCTGCGCTGCTTCTACTGCATGTCGGAGGACATGACCTTCCTGCCGAAGGCCGATCTCCTGACGCTGGAAGAGCTCGACCGGCTCTGCTCGGCGTTCGTCGCCAAGGGAGTGCGCAAGATCCGCCTCACCGGCGGCGAGCCGCTGGTCCGCCGCAACGTGATGGGCCTGGTGCGATCGCTGTCGCGCCATCTGACAACGGGCGCGCTCGACGAATTGACGCTGACCACCAACGGCTCGCAGCTCGCCCGCTTCGCCCAGGAGCTGGCCGATTGCGGCGTGCGCCGCGTCAACGTCTCGCTCGACACGCTCGACCCCGTAAAATTCCGGGCCATCACCCGCTGGGGCGACATCGACAAGGTGCTGTCGGGCATCGAGGCGGCGCGATCGGCGGGGCTCGCGGTCAAGATCAACGCGGTCGCGCTGAAGAACATGAACGAGGACGAGATCCCCTCGCTGATGCAATGGGCGCACGGCAAGGCAATGGGCCTGACCTTGATCGAGGTGATGCCGATGGGCGACATCGGCGAAGGCCGCATCGATCAGTACGTGCCGCTGTCGCTGCTGCGCGCGCGGCTCGAGAAGCACTACACGCTGACCGATCTCGCCGACGACACCGGCGGCCCTGCCCGCTATGTCCGGGTCGCCGAGACCGGCGGCAAGCTCGGCTTCATCACGCCGATGACCCATAATTTCTGCGAATCCTGCAACCGGGTGCGGATCACGTGCACCGGCACGCTGCACACCTGCCTCGGCCACGAGGACGCCTCCGACCTGCGCCGGCCGCTGCGCGCCTCCGACGACAACGAGCTGCTGTCGGCGACGATCGACCGCGCCATCGGGCTGAAGCCGAAGGGGCACGATTTCATCATCGACCGCCGCCACAATCGTCCGAGCGTCAGCCGCCATATGAGCGTGACCGGCGGCTAGACTCGGCCCCCTCCCCGACGCCTGTCCTGTCCCCTGATTGCCAAGGCGGGACAACGATTTGCCCGCGCGTCAATTTGCCCATTTTCCGATTGACGGCGTTCCACGGCGCTGATTTGGTGCCTTAGCTTCCACGCTAGTCTGGCCAGGATAGGCCGCTGCCCCCGGCAGCCAAGAACGGCTGAAGCGGATTTCGGGGGAGGACGAACGTTTGCAACTGCTCCTGAAAGTGAGCCGTGGCTCCGTGCGCATGCGCGCGGCGGCCAGATGATGGTTGAGAACGTATTCGGCGCGCAGAGGGCGCGACCGTGGAGATCGTGATGCGCCCATTGCTGGCACTAAGTACGGTTATCGATCTGCTTAATGAGAAATTGGGCGGCATCTGTAATTGGCTCGTGCTCGCCGCCTGCGTGGTGAGCGCCGCCAACGCGATGATCCGCTACGCGTTCGGCTACAGCTCCAACAGCTGGCTCGAATTGCAGTGGTACATGTTCGCCGTCTTCGTGATGTTCGGCGCCTCCTATACCTTCAAAAAGAACGAGCATGTTCGCGTCGAAATTCTTTATCTCATGCTGTCCGAGCGCGGCCAACTCTGGCTCGACATGATCGGAACGCTGTTCTTCCTGATCCCGTCCTGCCTGTTGCTCAGCTATCTGTCCTGGCCATTCTTCTATCAAGCCTACGAAGTGGGTGAGATTTCGAGCAATGCCGGCGGGCTGGTCCGCTGGCCGATCAAGCTCGTTGTTCCCGTGGGCTTCGTTTTCCTGGCGCTGCAAGGCGTCTCCGAAGTGATCAAGCGCATCGCTGCACTGAAGGGTTACGTCGTGATCGATGCGAAGTATGAGAGGCCGACCCAATGATCACGCTGGAAATGATGCCGCCACTGATGTTCGGCGGCTTGATTCTGGCCATGTTGATCGGATTCCCGGTAGCCTTCACGCTGGCCGCGCTCGGGCTGTCGTTCGGCTTCCTGTCGATCTATCTCGGCTTCTTCGACATGAACTTCCTGCAGGCCATTCCGGGCCGCATTTTCGGCAGCGTGCTCTCCAACGAATTGCTGTTGGCGATTCCCTTCTTCACCTTCATGGGCGCGATATTGGAGCGATGCGGGCTTGCCGAGGACATGCTGGATTCGATGGGCCAGCTGTTCGGCCCGATCCGCGGCGGCCTCGGCTACTCGGTGATCATCGTCGGATTCATCCTCGGCGCAATCACCGGCACGGTGGCGGCGCAAGTCATCGCGATGGCGCTGATCTCGATGCCGGTGATGCTTCGTTACGGCTACAATGTGCGCTACATCACCGGCGTGCTGGCCGCCTCCGGCACCATCACCCAATTGGTGCCGCCCTCGCTGGTGCTGATCGTGATGGCCGACCAGCTCGGCAAGTCGGTCGGCGACATGTATCTCGGCGCCTGGGGACCGTCGGTGCTCCAGATCGCCCTGTTCGCCGGCTACACGTTCCTGCTCGGCATCTTCAAGCCAAGTCACGTCCCTGCGGTTCCAAAGGAAGCGCGGACGCTGACGGGCTGGCCGCTCTGGCGCAAATGCCTGATGGGCATCATTCCGTCGGCCGTGCTGATCTTCGTGGTGCTGGGCACCATGATGCTCGGCCTGGCGACGCCGACGGAAGCCGGCGCGATGGGTGCGATCGGCGCCATCGTTCTCGCCGCGATCCACCACAAGGATCTGAGCAACAAGGGCCACAAGATGCTGCTGATCGGCATCGCCGCCACGGGCATCGGCACGATCATCGGAATGCTCATCGGCGATGGAAAACTGTTCAAGCTGACTTTCGCAGTGGTCTATCTCGCCGTCGTCTGGCTCTGTCTCGAAGCCGTCCGCATCCCCGACCTGCGCGGCCTGATCAAGCAGGGTTACGAGTCGACCATGCGCCTCTCCACCATGGTGGTGTTCATCCTGATCGGCTCGACCTGCTTCTCGGTGGTGTTCCTCGGCGTCTCCGGCGGCGTCTGGCTTGAGCACCATCTGACCTCGCTGCCCGGCGGCGTCTGGGGCTTCCTGATCTTCATCAACCTCTTCATCTTCTTCCTGGCGTTCTTCCTCGACTTCTTCGAGATCGCCTTCATCATCCTGCCGATGATCGCGCCGATCGCGCAGAAGGTATTGGGGCCGGTCGTGGGACCTGATGCCGCGCTGATCTGGTTCGGCGTGATGCTTTGCGTCAACATGCAGACCTCGTTCCTGCATCCGCCGTTCGGCTTCGCGCTGTTCTATTTGCGCGGCGTCGCGCCGAAAGAGGTCAAGAGCTCCGACATCTATTGGGGCGCCCTGCCCTGGATCGGCCTGCAGGCGATCATGGTGGCGATCGTGATCGCTTTCCCGATCGTGGTGACCGCCCTGCTCGACAAGCCGCTCGACGTCGATCTCAGCAAGATCAAGATCGAGGTGCCGCAGATCGAGCTGCCGCCGCTCGATTTCGGCCAACCGAAGCAATAGCGCGCCTCGCTTCTTCAGAAGGAAAAACCCCGGGGCTTTCGCGCCGGGGTTTTCGCTTGTTTTGGCGGTCGCGAGACAGGTCGGCCTTGACGCGCTCGGAGCAACCACCGATCGGCTAGAGCACTTTCGGTTCTGATTGAATCAGAACCGACGCTCTAGCTTTTTGTTTTGACGCGTTTTCTTCACGCGAACCGGCGTCCACTTCGCTCGAAAACGCTTAGGTGGCAGACAACAGCGCCCGGACCATCGGATGACGGTGATCGGCAAGACCGTCAATGACGTCGAAATGATGCCGGCCGGGTTCCTCGATGATGCAGGTCCGCGCCCCGAGGCCGGTCCAGATGTTGGCCAGCAGGGCATTCTGACGGATGAACTCCGGACGCTCCGCTCCGCCGACCCAGCAGGTCACCCGTGCCTCGGGCAATGGCTGCAGCAATGCCGGGCTTTCGGCCCATGCTTCCGCGTCATCAATCCTGAGATCGGCGGTCATGGCGGTCTTCATGAGCGGCCGCAAGTCATGGAGGCCGGAAATCGAGAGCGTGTGTTGTATGCGCGCCCGCACCTGATCCGGCAGCGGCGACGTCGCCGAGATCATGCGCGTGACCAGGTGGCCGCCCGCGGAGTGGCCTGTCAGAAATAGCGGCCCCTCGACCATCGAGGCGGCCCGCTCGACCGCGGCGCCGACCTCACGCGTGATGTCCGCGATGCGAACAGCAGGGCACAGCGTGTAGGACGGCATCGCCACCGCATAGCCGCTGTCGACGGAGCCGCGCGCCAGGTTCGACCAGTAGCTCTTGTCGAGCGCGCGCCAGAAGCCACCATGGACAAACACGACCAGGCCCTGGGGCGAACCTTGCGGGAGGAACAGGTCAAACCGGTTCCGTGCGTTCTCGCCATAGCTGATGTCGAGCCTGGCGCGGGCGGTGCCCTGGAGTTCATCACGATAGGCCTCGGCCGGCTGCACCCACGCCCCCGGCCAGCGTTCGCCGCCGGGGATGTTGGCGGCGTTGGCATAGGCATCATTCCAGTCGGAAACCTGATGGAAAATCATGGACCGATGTCCGTTCGGGGACCTGCGGGTCAGCGCCGATAAATACGACGCAGGTTGACGGAATCTAATAGCATGGAGGCCCGAGGCACAGCGGGAATATATTTCATGCCTATAAATTTTAGGCTTGAAGTAAATGGCTCGCATGGCAGAATTTGCCGTTGCGCGTGAGGAAAACGGATGACCGATTTCAAACGAACGCAATCGCTGTTCAGCCTGCCGGATGGCGTGATCTACCTGGACGGCAATTCGCTCGGCCCGTTGCCCGTTGCGGTCTCGGAACGCGTCCACCGCATGATATCGGAGGAATGGGGAAAGCAACTGATCGGAGGCTGGAACAGCGCCGGCTGGATGGTCCAGCCGCGCCGGATCGGCGACCGCATCGGCCGCTTGATTGGTGCGCCGGAGGGCACGGTGGTGGTCGGCGACACGCTCTCGATCAAGATCTACCAGGCGCTGGCTTCGGCGCTCGAGCTCAACCCGTCGCGGCGCACGGTGTTGACCGACAACGGAAACTTTCCGTCCGATCTCTACATGGCCGAAGGTCTGCTCAGGACGCTCGACCGGGGATATACGCTCAAGGTCGTCGCGCCTGAGGACGTCGAAGCCGCCATCGACGACACGATCGCTGCGACGATGCTGACCGAGGTCGACTACCGCACCGGCCGGCTTCACGACATGGCCGCGCTGACGCAGAAGGCGCACAGCGCCGGCGCCATCACGATCTGGGATCTGGCACATTCCGCGGGCGCGATCCCGGTTGACGTGCTGGGCGCGAAAGCGGATTTCGCGGTTGGCTGCACCTACAAATATCTCAATGCCGGTCCCGGCGCGCCGGCCTTCATCTACGTGGCGCCTCAGCATGCCGAGAACGCACGGCCGGCGCTGTCGGGATGGATGGGACATCAGTCGCCGTTTGCGTTCGATCTCGACTACCGGCCCGGCTCGGGGATCGAGCGGATGCGGGTCGGAACGCCGCCGGTGATTGCGATGGCCGCGCTGGACGCCGCGCTCGATGTCTGGGACGGCGTCAGCATGAACGACGTGCGTCAGGCGTCGATCGTGCTCGCCGATCTCTTCATCCGCGAAGTGGAGGCGCGCTGCCAGGAGCTGAAGCTGGCCTCACCGCGCGACGGAAGCAAACGCGGCAGCCAGGTCTCGTTCCGTCACGACAATGGGTACGCGATCATGCAGGCACTGATCGCGCGCGGCGTGATCGGCGATTTCCGGGCGCCGGACGCGATACGCTTCGGCTTCACGCCGCTTTACATCGGGGAAACGGAGGTTCGCGCCGCGGTCGACGTGATCGCTGACGTCATCGCCAACCGACGGTGGGACACCGCCGAATATCGCAAAAGGGCCCTGATGACATGACCGACAAACCCTACGACCCCTCCCGGGAAGGCGCCCAGATGTCGTTTGCGGGACGCATGTCTTACAGCGACTATCTGAATCTGGAACTTGTGCTGGGAGCCCAGAAGCCGCTCTCGAGCGCGCATGACGAACTGCTGTTCATCATCCAGCACCAAACGTCCGAGCTCTGGATGAAGCTTGCGATACACGAAATCTGCTCGGCGATCAGTGCCATTCGCCAGGATCAGCTTCAGTCCGCCTTCAAGATGCTATCGCGCATGGCGCGGATCTTCGAACAACTCAACAATGCCTGGGACGTGTTGCGGACGATGACGCCGAGCGAATACACCAAGTTTCGCGACCGGCTCGGACAATCCTCCGGCTTCCAGTCATACCAGTACCGGGCGATCGAATTCCTGGCCGGCAACCGCAACCTGGCGATGCTGCGCCCGCATGACCATCGCGGCGACATCGTCGCGAGGCTGGAGGAGATTCTTGCCGCACCCAGCCTCTACGACGAGGCCTTGCTTCTGCTCGGACGCAATGGCTTCGATATCGGCGAGGATGCGCATCGCACCGATTGGCGCGCGACGCGGAGCGAAAATGACAAGGTTCTGGCCGCCTGGAAGACGATCTACGCATCTCCCGGAACCTACTGGATGTTCTACGAACTCGCGGAGAAACTGGTCGATTCGAGGATTATTTCCGCCGCTGGCGCTTCAACCACGTCACCACGGTCGAGCGGATCATCGGCCTGAAGCAAGGTACCGGCGGCACCTCCGGCGTCTCCTATCTGCGCAGGATGCTCGAGGTCGTGCTGTTCCCGGAGCTCTGGAAGGTGAGAACAGAGCTGTAGGATCTCGGGCCAGCCGAAGCAGTCGCGGGCTTCAGCGCTTTCGGCGTGCCTTGCGGCAGCAAGGCACGCCGCGACTGTTGACGGCGGCCGTGAGGCCTGTGAAGACACCGGATACCGATCGTCCTCGAACGCGCAGATCCCCGCCCATGCCCCAATTGCGTCCCGCCCGCTCGTTCGTTCGCCCACTGATCATGTCGCTCGGCCTGGCCGTTGCCGCGCCCGTGGCGCATGCGGCGCCGGAGGCCGACCTTCGCGCGCTGGCACAGCAGGAGCAGCAGCCGCTCCTCGACACCCTGCGCGACCTCGTGCAGATCGAATCCGGCAGCAAGGACATCGAGGGGCTCAACCAGATCGCCGAGCGCATCGCCGGCCAGCTCAAGCAGATCGGCGGCGCGGTGGAGATCCTGCAAACCACCGACATCTACCGGCTGGACGACACGCCCGAGAAGATCGGCCCGGCCGTGCAGGCCGTATTCACCGGCACCGGCAGCGCGAAGATCATGCTGATCGCGCACATGGACACGGTGTATCTCAAGGGCATGCTGAAGGACCAACCCTTCCGCATCGATGGCGACAAGGCCTATGGGCTCGGCATCGCCGACGACAAGCAGGGCATCGCCACCATCCTCCATGCCGTGGCGCTGCTGCAGAAGCTCAACTTCAAGGACTACGGCACCCTCACCGTGCTCATCAACGGCGACGAGGAAATCAGTTCGCCCGGCTGGCGCAGCACCATCACCCGCGTTGCCGCGGAGCAGGATGCCGTGTTCTCGTTCGAAGGCAGCGACGCCAGCGGCACGCTCCGCCTCGCCACCAGCGGCATCGGCTCGGCCTACCTGACGGTGCAGGGTAGATCGTCGCATGCGGGCGCCAGGCCCGAAGGCGGCGTCAATGCGCTCTATGAGCTGTCACACCAGGTGCTGCAGATGAAGGACCTCTCCAAGCCGGAGCAGGGCCTGAAGCTGAACTGGACGGTTTCCAAGTCCGGCACCAACCGCAACGTGATCCCCGCTGAAGCCACCGCCCAGGCCGATGCGCGCGCGCTCAAGGTTGCGGATTTCGACGAGCTCGAGAAGGCGCTGCAGGACAAGATCAAGAACCGCCTACTGGCCGACTCCAAGGTGGACGTGAAATTCGAGGTGCGTCGCCCGCCGCTCGAAGCCAACGATGCCTCGCGCCGCGTGGCAAGCCACGGCAAGACGATCTATCAGGAGCTGGGCATGTCGCTGAACGTGGCCGAGAGAGCCACAGGCGGCGGCACCGACGCTGCGTTTGCCGCCCTCAAGACCAAGGGCGCCGTGGTGGAAGGCATGGGCCTGTCCGGCTTCGGCGCACACTCCAACGATGCGGAGTACGTGCAGATCAACAGCGTCGTGCCGCGTCTGTACCTGACCGCCCGCATGATCATGGACCTGTCCGACGGCAAGGTGAAATAGACCGGCAGGCTACCGCACGGCGTTTGCGCACGGCCCGAAATGGCACCGCAGTGATTGCGGCGACTGCGCACTGTCCCTAAGCTGGCGCACCGCAAACCGCTTCTGGGGAGGTCGGTGTGATGTACAAGCACCTGATCGGACTGCTTTGCTCGATCCTGCTCTTGGTCATCCTGGCGACCCCGGGGTCGGCGCTCGATCTCGGGCGTCGCGGACTGCTCGGCATTACGGCCACGCCGCTGCCGGCAGGAACCGGCTCGATCGGGCCTGGCGTGCTGGCCGCGCGCGTCATCGCCGGCTCGCCGGCCGCTCAAGCCGGCGTGGTCTCCGGTGATGTCGTGGTGTCGGTGGACGGCACGCCGCTCGCCGCAGTTGACGACTTCCTGCGCGAGGTGCGGGTGCACCGCGCCGGCGACACCATCCGCGTCGAGCTGCGCCGCGCCGGCCAACCGCTCACACTGGCGATCACGCTCGGCGCTGTACCGTTCGAGACTGCCTCCGGCGTCGATTTCACCTATGACGCCGTCACAACGCCGACCGGACTTCGGCGCACGATCATGACCACGCCGCAGGCGCCTGCTGCCGGACGGCGACCGGCGGTGCTGCTGATCGGCGGCATCGGCAGCTACAGCGTCGACTATTCCTTCGATCCCGACCACGACGTCGCCGAGCCCTACCGGCGCCTGCTCACCGCCCTCACCCGCCGCGGCTTCGTCACCCTCAGGGTTGAGAAGAGCGGCGTCGGCGACAGCGAAGGGCCGCCGGCCAAGGAAGTGGATCTCGAGGGCGAGCTCGCCGGTTACGTCGCCGGCCTGCGGATGCTCAAGCAGCGGCCGGAGGTCGATCCCGAGCGGGTCTTCATTCTGGGCCACAGCATCGGCAGCGTGGAAGCGCCGATGGCCGCGGCACGCGACCCGGTGCGTGGCATCGTCGTCATGCAAGGCGTGGGCACGACGTGGTTCGAGTACGAACTCGTCAATGTGCGCCGGCAATTGCAACTGGAAGGGCTGGCGCCTGCCGCGGTGGCCGACCGCATGGCGCTCAAGGAATGGGCGATGCATCGCCTCCTGATCGAGGGCCAGCCACGCGCGGCGCTGCTGGCTGAACGGCCGGCCGCTGCGGCGATGATCAAGTATCCGGCTTCGGACGCTTACCTGCGCCAGGTCGCCGCGCTCAACCTGCCGGCGTTGTGGGCGCCGCTCGACCTACCCGTGCTGGTGGTTTACGGAAACGCGGATTTCATCACCGGTGAAGCCGACAGCCGGGCGATTCTGCAGAACGTCAACAGCGTCCACCCCGGCCGCGGCGAGCTCAGGATCATCGACCACATGGACCACTACCTGACTGATGCCGCAGACCAGGCAACGAGCTTCAAGGCTCCGCGGGCGTGGGATCTGACGCCGGCGCGGCATCCGGCCTACCAAACAGCGATCGAGTCGGTTGTCGGCGATTGGCTGGTGGCCCAAGCTGGCCACAGCGGTTGAAGGCTACAGCTTGAAGCGTGAGACGTCCGCTTTCGGGTGCATTACCACTTCGCTCAAAACCCTCTGTTCAACCGCAGGCCGTCTCACGACGCCGGCTCAGCCTCGGCTAGGCGGAAGCGCAGCGTGAACTGGGCACCGCCGGCCGGCAGGTTCTCCACCCTCACCGTCGCATCGTGATCGTCGACGACGCCGCGCACGATCGACAGCCCGAGCCCCGCGCCGTCGGTGCGCTGCCGATCGCTGCGCCAGAAGCGCTGGAAGATCAGGCCCTGCTCGGCGGGCGCAATCCCCGGTCCGCAGTCGCGCACCTGCACCGAGCCGTCTTCGTGCACCTCGACATCGACTGAGGTCGCATCGGCGGTGTACTTGATGGCGTTCTCCGCCAGATTGAAGATCGCCCGCTGCAGCATCTCGGCATTGCCCCTGACCCGGACCGGACTGTCGGTGCCGCGCAGCGCGATGTCCTTCTGCTGCGCCAGCGCGTAGGGCGCGATCGAGCCGACCACCTCGGCGCACACCGCGCGCAGGTCCGCAGTCTCGCCGGGATCCAGCACCAGCGTATCGAGCTCGGCGATCTCGAGCAGCTGGTTGACGATCCGGCTCATGCTCTCGATGTCGGCATGCAGCTCGCTGGTCCCCTTGGCTGCGTCCAGCGTCTCGATCCGGGTCCTGAGGATCGCGAGCGGGGTACGAAGCTGATGCGCGGCGTCGGCGGTGAACTGGCGCTGCACGTGAAAGCCGTCCTCCAGACGGTCGAAGGCCTGGTTGACGGCGGTCACCAGCGGCAGGATCTCGCTCGGAATCCCCTCGGTCGGCAGGCGGATATCGGTCCTGGCCGGCCCGATGCTCCTGGCCTCCTCCGAGGCGCGCAACAGCGGGACAATCGCGCGGCGAAAGATCAGGATATCGGCGGCAAGCAGGATCAGCAGGATCGGGATGGTGATCCAGCCTACCCGCCGGAAGAAGTTGGTGACGATGTCATCGATGATGACGTCGCGATGCGACAGGTCCTCGGCGACCTGGATCCGCAGCGTCTGGCCGCCGAGCAGCCTGGTGACGCTGGCACCGGAGATCCGGTCGACCGAGGCCGGCAGTGGCGGCGCCTCGCGATGCGACGAAAACAGCACGTGGCCGTCCGCATCGTAGATGTCGTAGCGGTAGCGGCCATAGGCGTCGGAATAGAGCCCCCTCAGGCTATCAGGCAGGTTCAGCGATACCTTGCCGCTGGAATCGACGGAGAGGTTTTGGCCGAGATCGGCAGCCTGATCGCGCATTGCCTCGCGATGCAGATGGTTGATCTCCGTATTCAACAGCCATAGCAGCAAGAGCGGCAGGAAGATCGCGGCGACCGCAACCGCCACGATGTGCAGGAACACGATCCGCGAGGTCAGCGACTTGAAGCGGAACACCGCTACTTCTCCTCCGCCATCAGATAGCCGACGCCGCGAATGGTGTGGATGATGATCCTGGCGTGGTGCTCGGCGAGCAGCTTGCGCAGGCGCGACACATAGACCTCGACCGCGTTCGAGGCCACCTCGCCCGACAGCCCGAAGATGTGGTCCTCGACGTTCTTCTTCGGCACCACCCGACCCTGCCGCCGCAGCAGGATCTCCAGCACCGACGTCTCACGCGCCGAGAACACGTGCGGCGCACCGTCGACGAACACCTGCTTGCTCTCGGTGTCGTAGACAAGATTGGCGAGCTTCAGCGACGAGCCGAGCAGCTGGCCGGGCCGGCGCAGGATGGCTTCGAGCCGTGCCACCAGCTCTTCCAGCGCGAACGGTTTCGCCAGATAGTCGTCCGCGCCGCTGCGCAGGCCGTTGACCCGATCCTGCAGGCCGTTGCGCGCGGTCAGCACCAGCACCGGCAGCGGGTCGGTCTTGCGGCGAAGCTCCGACAGCACCGACAGGCCGTCGCCGTCGGGTAGACCGAGATCGAGGATCATGGCGGCATAGGTGACGCTGCGCAGCGCATCACGCGCCTCGGCAACGCTGTTGACGACATCGGATTCATACCCCGCCGCCATCAGCCCGCTGGCGAGAAGTCTCGAGAGCTCGACATTGTCCTCGACGATCAGAAGGCGCATCGCAGCAGTCCTGTCTTCATTCGATGTCTTCCGTTTGCACATCCTGTCGCGATGCGCCAGCCACGAGACGAACAGCGCGACGGATCGCGTTTTGGTCAATCACCTTGGGCAATCACGATGTGCAAACGACACGCATTTAGGCATAACGCCTCGATTGCGCGACCCGCGCTATGTTTTCACTATGGCCGGTCCCACCGGCCATGACGTGAAAATAGATAAACGCCTACCGGCTGCAATCAAAATCGGCGCACCCCCCGCATGAATGGGCCGGCCAGCGTAAGGCTGGCGTCAGCAAGCCCTGATAACAGATTGCTCGTTCTCGCTGAGAGCTCGACGACTGCCCAATATGCGGCAAGACCTCGATCCTCGCGCGAGGGTTTCATGCAGGATTGGCCGGGCGGGCGATGTCATTTCGAATGAAGCATATGGGCTTTGCGGCGATGCCGGTGCTGGCCGTGCTCCTCGCCGGCACGTGGCTGATGACGCGCGCCGACGGCGTCGTGAGCGCCAAGGCTGCACAGAAGATGGCAGCGCAGGAGACCGCGCCGCAGGATGTCAACGTCGAGCAGCAATATGTCGCGCTGAGCGACAAGCAGGCCGCTTCGCTCAAGGTCATGGCGGCGGAACAACGTTCGTTCCGGACACTGAAGAACGCGGTCGGCTCGATCGACTTCAACCAGAACATGCTGGTGCAGGCCTTCACGCCGAATCCCGGCAGGATCGTCGACACGCCGCTCAATGTCGGTGACGAGGTTGCCAAGAGCGACACGCTGTTCACGATCGACAGCCCCGACCTGCTGCAGGCGGAATCATCGCTGCTCGCCTCGTCCGGCGTGCTCGAACTGCAGATCAGGACACTGGCGCGGGTCAGGCAGCTGCTGAAGACCGGCGGCGGTGCGCAGAAGGACGTCGACCAGGCGACGTCGGATCAGCAGACCGCCGAAGGCAACTACAAGGCCGCGCGCGACGCGGTGCGCATCTTCGGCAAGACCGACGCCGAGATCGACCGCATCGTCGCCGACCGCAAGGTCGATTCCATCCTGGTGGTTCCGAGCCCGATCTCCGGGCGGATCATCGCGCGCAACGCCGCGCCGGGGCTCTATGTGCAGCCCGGCAATGCCCCGGCGCCCTACTCGCTGGCCGACATCTCGACGATGTGGATGGTCGCCAATGTGATCGAGACCGATGCCCCCTCGTATCGGATCGGCCAAACGGTCGAGGTCCGCCTGCCCGCCTATCCGAACGAGGTGTTTCGCGGCCGCGTTACGACGCTCGGCCTCAACATCGATCCGACCTCGCACCGTCAGCTGGTGCGCTCGGTGATCGACGATCCCCAGCACAAGCTGCGCGCCGGCATGCTGGCGAGCTTCACCATCGAAACCGAGCCGCCGAAACTGTCGGTCAGCGTGCCCTCGGACGCGATCGTGCGCGAGGGCGACGGAACGATGACGGTCTGGGTCACGACTGACGGCCGCAAATTCGACCGCCGCACGGTTGTGATCGGCATGGAGCAGGACGGCTGGCGGCAGATCCTCTCAGGCCTCGGCGCCGGTGAAAAGGTCGCCTCTAGCGGCGCGATCTTCCTCAGCAACAAGTTCGCCAATGCGGCCACCGGATAGCACGCCGGATGCGACGCTGAGCGCGCGCTCGTCACCCCGAGAGGAAGTGCAGCACCTTGATCAAGAGCCTCCTCCAGTTCGGCCTGACCCGAAGCGCCGTCATCGTGCTTGGCCTCATCGTGTTCTGCGCCGCCGGGTTCGCGGCGTTCGCCAAGCTGAACATCGAGGCCTATCCGAACCCGGCGCCTGTGATCATCGAGATCACGGCGCAGGCCGCCGGGCTTTCCGCCGAGGAAATGGAGAAGTACTACACGATCCCGATGGAGGTCGGGTTGTACTCGACGCCCGGTGTCGTCAACATCCGCTCGACCTCGTTCTACGGCCTGTCCTTCGTGCGGGTCACCTTCAAATATGGCGTCGACTATTATTTCGCGCTGACCCAGGCCACCAACAGCCTCACGCAGAACGTCCAGCTGCCCGGCAGTCAGGTCCCGCAGATCCAGCAATCGAGCCTGGTCGGCGAGATCTACCGCTACCAGCTGGTCGGGCCGCCGAATTTCGGCCTGACCAATTTGCGGACCTTGCAGGACTATGTCGTTGCCCGCCGGCTGATGACGCTTCCGGGCGTGGTGCAGATCAACTCCTGGGGCGGCACCACCAAGCAGTTCAACGTCGACGCTGATCTCGCCAAGCTCGAGGCCTACAACATCACCGTGCCGCAGCTGATCAGCGCGCTCGGCAATTCCAACGTCAATGTCGGCGGCCGCGAGATCGCGATCGGCCAGCAATCCGTCAACATCCGCGGCATCGGCCTGATCAATTCCGGCGGCGATGACGACGTCACCAAGGGCTACAAGGTCCAGGACATCGAGAACATCGTCCTGACCCAGTCGAACGGGCTGCCGGTCCAGATCAAGGACGCCGCCAAGGTGTCGATCGGCTATGTGCCGCGGCTCGGGATCGCCGGCAAGGACGGCCATGACGACGTCGCCGCCGCGATCGTGGTGATGGGACGCACCCAGCACACCAACGACATCATCCCCAGGGTCGAGGAAGAGGTCGCCAGCATCAACAGCGACGGCACCCTGCCCCCTGGTGTCAAGATCGTACCCTATTACGATCGCTCTTCGCTGGTCAGCGTGACGACCCACACGGTGCTGCACAATCTGCTGTTCGGCTGCCTTTTGGTGTTCGTGATCCAGTGGGTCTTCCTCGGCGACCTCAGAAGCGCGCTGATCGTCAGCGCCAACATCCCGTTCGCACTGTTCTTCGCCATCATCATCCTGGTGCTGCAGGGCGAGGACGCCAATCTGCTGTCGCTCGGCGCGGTCGATTTCGGCATCATCGTCGATTCCGCCGTCATCATGATGGAGAACATCTTCCGCAACTTCCAGTCCAGCCCCGAGAACCGGCTGCGCGTGCTGCAGAACCTCGCCGAAGGCTATTGGGGGAGCGACCCGACGACGCAGCACGGCGGGCCTGCGCCGGGCTGGACCGAACGGCTGCGCATGATCTTCGTCAGCGCGCTGCAGGTCGACAAGGCGGTGTTCTTCACCGCGGCCATCACGGTGACCGCCTTCGTGCCGCTGTTCACGATGCAGGGCGTCGAGGGCCAGATCTTCGGCCCGATGGCGCGCACCTATGGCTATGCGCTGGCCGGCGCGCTGCTGGCGACCTTCACGGTGACGCCGGTGCTGGCGTCGCTGCTGCTGCCGCGGCATATCGAGGAAACCGAAACCATCATCGTGCGCTGGCTGCGCAAGAGCTACACGCCGGTGCTGCGCTGGTCGCAGGCCAATCTGAAGATCGCGGTTGCGGCCGGGATCGTGTTCCTCGGCCTCAGCGCGCTGGCGGCGAGCCGGCTCGGCAGCGAATTCCTGCCCGCGCTCGAGGAAGGCAATTTCTGGATCCGCGCCTCGATGCCGCCGACCATCTCGCTCGAGGCCGGCACCGACCCGACCCGCAAGATGCGCGAGATCCTGCTGCGCCACCCCGAGATCATCACCGTGGTGTCGCAGCATGGCCGCCCCGACAATGGCAGCGACGCCTCGCCCTTCTCCAATGTCGAGTTATTCGCGCCGATCAAGCCGTTCGACCAGTGGCCGCCGGGTCTGACCAAGGAGAAGCTCACCGAGGAGCTGCAAAAGGAATTCGACGAGGAGATGCCCGGCGTCACCTTCAACTTCTCGCAGTACATCCAGGACAACATCGAGGAGGCGCTCTCCGGCGTGAAGGGCGCGAACTCGATCAAGATCATCGGCCCCAATCTCGACGTGCTCGAAGGGCTCGCGACCAAGGTGGCGCAGGAGATGGCGAAAATCCGCGGCGTCGCCGATCTCGGCATTTTCCATCTGGTCGGCCAGCCCAACCTCAACATCCGGGTCAACCGGGAAAAGACCGCGCGCTACGGCCTCAACACCGGCGACGTCACCACCGTGGTGCAGGCCGCGCTCGGCGGCGCCAATGCGACGACGGTGCTGGAGGGCGACCGGCAGTTCGGCGTCGTGGTGCGGCTCGATCCGAAATTCCGCAGGAGCATCGACGCGGTGCGCGACATCAAGGTCGCCTATGCCACTCCGTCGGGCACCAACGCCTATATCCCCCTGAGCGAGCTTGCCGACATCTCGCTCGATACCGGCGCGCTGTTCATCTATCGCGAACGCAGCCAGCGCTACATCCCGATCAAGTTCAGCGTCCGCGGCCGCGATCTCGGCAGCACGGTGGCGGAGGCGCAGGCGAAGATCGCCGAGGCGGTGCCGTTGCCCACCGGCTACCGGATGATCTGGTCCGGTGAGTTCGACAATCTCGAAGCCGCCAAGGCACGGCTGATGATCGTGGTGCCGGTCACGCTGCTTCTGATCTTCGTGCTGCTCTACAGCCTGTTCAACTCGCTGCGCGACAGCCTGCTGGCGCTGGCCGGCATTCCCTTCGCGGTCGGCGGCGGCCTGATCGCGCTGTACCTCGCCGGGCTCGACTTCTCGATCTCGGCCGCGATCGGCTTCATCTCGCTGTTCGGCGTCGCGGTCATGGACGGCATTCTCAACATCACCTATTTCCGCGAGCTGCGCGCGTCGGGCCAGAGCATTGCGGAGGCGGTGTTCAACGGCGCCGAGCAGCGCATGCGCCCGATGCTGATGACCGCGCTGTCCGCGGGCGTCGGCCTGTTCCCGGCCGCGCTGTCGCATGGCATCGGCAGCCAGGTGCAGCGGCCGCTCGCAACCGTGGTGGTCGGCGGCATGTTCATCGGCCCGCTGCTGCTCCTGATCGTAGCACCCGCGCTGCGCAAGATCTTCCTGTCGCGCGAACGTGCCGCCGCGCCCAGCGAGACGCCTGCCGCGGCGCCGCCTGAAGCCGCGCATTAGGGGGCCTGCCATGGACGATTTCAGCACCAGCACGCCGCGTCATGCCGCTCCCGCGATGCGCGGGCTGGCCGCGGCCGCCGGCGCCCTCATGCTTGCAAGCTGCGCGGTCGGCCTCAATTTCTCGTCGCCGCCCGCCCCCACCGTCGCCGGCTACACGCCGGAGAAGCTGCAATCGCCGCCATCCGATCCGGCCGGACCGCGCGTGGCCGGGCAACGCTTCGTCAACGGCGCCGACATCCCGACGCGCTGGTGGGCCGCGTTCCGCTCCGCACCGCTCAACCAGCTGATCCGCATGTCGGTCGAGCGCAATCCGTCGCTGCAGGCCGCGGAGGCCGCGATCAGGCTGGCGAACTTCAACGCGCTGGCGCAGCGCGGCCTGTACTTTCCGCAAGTCGGCGCAAACTTCACCCCGTCCGACCAGCTTGTCTCCAACGCCGTGTCGGGGCCCGGCAACACGGCGCAGGCCCGCTACACGCTGTACACCGCGCAGCTCAATATCAGTTTCGTGCCCGACGTGTGGGGCGAGAACATGCGTAACGTCGAGAGCCTCGACGCGCTCACCGAGCAGGCTCAGTTCCAGCTCGAGGCGGCCTATCTGACGCTCACCTCCAATGTGGTGACGGCGGCGATCCAGGAGGCCTCGCTGCGCGGCCAGATCGCCGCCACCGAGCACATCATCAAGGTCGAGCGCGACATCCTCGGCATTCTGCAGAACCAGTTCAATGCCGGCCAGGCGGCGCAGGTCGACGTGCTGGCGCAGCAGGCGGCGCTGGCGCAGTCCGAGGAGACCTTGCCGCCGCTGCAGAAGCAGCTCGCGATCCAGCGCGATTTGCTCACGGCGCTGGCCGGGCAATTTTCCGCCGATGAGATCCTGCAGAAATTCGATCTGCAGCGCCTCGCGCTGCCGGGCAATCTGCCGGTGAGCCTGCCAAGCACGCTGGTGGCGCAGCGCCCCGACGTGCGGGCGGCCGAGGCCAATCTGCATTCGGCAAGCGCGCTGGTTGGTGCCGCGATCGCAGCAAGGCTGCCGAGCTTCACCATCTCCGCCAACCCCGGCTCGACCGCCTTCAACGCCGCCCAGCTGTTCACGCCGGGAACGCTGTTCTACACGGTTGCCGGCAGCGCGACCCAGACCGTGTTCGACGGATTGACGCTGTACCACAAGCAGAAGGCGGCGGAGGCCGCGCTTGAGCAGGCCAACGCGCAGTACCGCCAGGCCGTCGTCACGGCGTTCCAGAACGTCGCCGACGCGCTGCGCAGCCTGCAGGCTGACGCCCGTGCCGTGCAGGCCGCGATCAAGGCGGAGGACGCCGCCAAGGCCAGCCTCGACATCGTGCAGAAGCAGCTCGGGCTCGGCCAGGTCAATCAGGTCAATGTGCTGAACGCGCAGCAGGTCTATTTGAATGCCGCGATCACCCGCGTGCAGGCGGTGGCGACGCGGCTGTCCGACACCGCGGCGCTGTTCATGGCGCTCGGCGGCGGCTGGCCGACCGATTGCGCGACCAGCGACTGGCGCGCCTGCGTGTTCGAAAGCCGCGTCGCGTCGAAGAACTGACCGTTGAATAAGCTAAGCCCCGAAGCGATGGCTTCGGGGCTTGCTGTCGTCATCATGCCGAGCCGCGGTCACACCTGCGAGTGGCGCGCCATGAAATTGTCGTAGCCGACTTCGGCGACCTGGAACCATTGATAGCCGTTGTTGGAGAACGACGTCAGCGAGTCATAGACCTTCTTGAAGTTGGCGTTGGTCGCCGAGACCTCGGAATGCAGCTCCTTGGCGGCCTTGAAGGAGGCTTCCATCACCGTGGCCGGGAACGGGCGCAGCTTGGTGCCGACCGCGAGCAGCTTCTTCAGCGCGATCGGGTTGGCCTGGTCGTAACGCGCCATCATCCAGTTGTTGGCGAGATGGCCGGCCTGCTCGAGTACGAACTGATAGTGCTTCGGCAGCGCATTCCATTTGTCGAGGTTGATCATCGCCACCAGCATCGGGCCGCCTTCCCACCAGCCGGGGAAGTAATAGTTCGGCGCAACCTTGTGGAAGCCGAGCTTCTCGTCGTCGTAGGGACCGACCCACTCGGCTGCATCGATGGTGCCTTTTTCCAGCGCCGGATAGATGTCGCCGCCGGCAAGCTGCTGCGGCACCGCGCCGAGCTTCTGCATCACCTTTCCGGCAAAGCCGCCGATGCGGAATTTGAGGCCCTTGAGATCGTCGACGCTGGTGATCTCCTTGCGGAACCAGCCGCCCATCTGGCAGCCGGTGTTGCCGGCCAGCAGCGAGGTGACGTTGTAGCTCTTGTAGAACTCGTTGAGCAGCTCCTTGCCGCCGCCCAGCAGGTACCAGGCCTGGTTGAGGCGCATGTTGGGTCCGAACGGCACCGAGGAGCCGAAGGTGAAGGTCGCGTCCTTGCCGTAATAATAATAGGGCGCGGTGTGCCCCATCTCGACAGTGCCGTTCTGCACGGCGTCGAGCACCTGCAGGCCCGGCACGATCTCGCCGGCGGCAAAGGTCTGGATCTGGAATTTGTTGTCGGTGGCTTCACCCACCGCCTTCGCCATCAGCTCGGCGCCGCCGTGCAACGTGTCGAGCGACTTCGGCCAGCTCGTCGTCAGCCGCCACTTGAGCTCCGGCATCGACTGCGCGATGGCCGGCGCCGCGACGGTTGCGGCACCAGCGACGCCCAGACCCGTGACCTTGATGAAATCCCTGCGCTTCATTTGAATGAATCCTGCCCTGTATGATTGTGTTGTCCGAGCGTCGACTGCTTGCGATCGTCGCGCCAGTTTTCTTTTTTTGCCGTCATGACCGGTGACCGATCATGCGCCGCCTTCGTGTCGAGGCTTCGGGCGCGAGCATGGAGCATCCCCTTGCCGAACGCCAGACGCAAAAAACCCGGCCTCCTTGCAGAGGCCGGGCTACTTAAGTTGAAGCTTGGCGTGGGCTTCATTCCTGGAAGCGAAACCCCTGCTTGTCGTCTTGCAGCGTTCTCCTCGCGCGAACGCTGCGCCGATCAGCCGCGGGTACGCGAGCGGATCATGAAGCTGTCGAAGGTGTACTCGGCGACCTGCCACCACAGATACTGGTCCGAACGGTAGGCCTGCATGGCGTCGATCGACTTCTTGAAGTCGGCGTTCTTGGCCGAGATCTCGCCCCACAGCTCGTTGGTCGCCTTGAGGCAGGCCTCGAGCACCTCGTTGGTGAACGGGCGCAGCTGGGTGCCGCCGGCCACCAGCCGCTTCAGCGCCGAGGGGTTCTGCATGTCGTAGCGCGCATTCATCCAGCTGTTGGCGTTGGCGCACGCATTGGTCAGGATCGCCTGGTAGTTCTTCGGCAACGCGTTCCACTTCTCCAGGTTGATGAAGGAGTGCACGGTCGGACCGCCTTCCCAGAAGCCCGGATAGTAGTAGTACTTGGCGACCTTCTGGAAGCCGAGCTTCTCGTCGTCATAGGGACCGACCCACTCGGCGGCGTCGATGGTGCCCTTTTCGAGCGCCGGATAGATGTCGCCGCCGGCGAGCTGCTGCGGCACCACCCCGACCTTCTGCAGCACCTGACCTGCGATGCCGCCGATGCGGAATTTGAGGCCGGAGAGATCGGCGACCGTCTTGATCTCCTTGCGGAACCAGCCGCCCATCTGGGTGCCGGTGTTGCCGGTCGGGAAGCCGATCACGCCGAACTTCTTGAAGAACTCGTTGCCGAGCGCCTCGCCGCCGCCCTGGTACCACCAGGAGTTCTGCATGCGCGCGTTGAGGCCGAACGGCACCGACGCGTAGATCGCAAAGGTCGGGTCCTTGCCGACATAGTAGTACGAGACGGTGTGGCACATCTCGACCGTGCCGTTGGAGGTCGCGTCCAGCGCCTGCAGGCCGGGGACGACTTCACCCGCCGCGAACACCTGGATCTGGAACTTGTTGTCGGTCATTTCGGCGACGTATTTCGAAACCTCGACGGCGCCGCCATAGATGGTGTCCAGCGACTTCGGGAAGCTCGAGGTCAGGCGCCACTTGATTTCAGGCGAGGACTGCGCGATCGCCGGCGCCGCAACCGCCGTCGCGGCAGCACCGGCCGCAGAAACTTTCAAAAAATCACGACGCTTCATCGTAAGGCTTCTCCTTGAGGGGCGTTTCCCAGTGACCGCAAGCAGTTCTCCGGCGGGACGCTTGCACAGGCCTGCCGAGGCGCTCTGGGTCGGCCCTTTAACACGGAAGGCGGCCTCACGGAAACGCGACAATGGCATGACCGCGCCAATTAAACGAAAGTCTGATGACGCGGGAATCGGCCGGAAATTGCTGCTCAGGCCGCGGCGATGACGCCTTGCAGCTGCTCGCGGACCGGGCCTTCGATCGCGCGGTAAATCGCCGCGTGCGCGCCGTCCGGCCCGCGCTCAACCACCGGGCTACCGGGGCAATCAGCGCCGCGTCGTCTCCCGCGCTTTCTTGGCCTGGCTGGCCAAGTGCCGCCCGCGCCGGATCCAGCTTTGTGCGGTCGTGTGGCTCACGCCATACGTCTTCGAGATCGCCGCCGCGGCCTCCTTAATCGAGTCGGATTTCTTCGCAATGTTGAATGCCATCCGGGAAGCCTCTTCGCGCTTCTCCCGCGTCAGATGTTTGCGGCGTGCTTTCTTTGCTGGTGCTGCCATGTTGATCGTGGCCTCACGGCCTTTCCCGCGGTTACGGCCTGGCGATGGACTCGTTTAAGCTGACGGACAGACTGGTACGATTCGGCTATCTCTTCACAACCATACAGGCCGAAAGCGGTCCAGCAACCGTTCAGCGCGACAGTTCTGTGAAGAACCGCCGCCGAGGCCGACGCCTTTAGAGCCCGGCCCGTGACGACGGCAAGGCAACTTCAGGCTGCGGCGATGACACCTTGCAGCTGCTCACGGACCTTGCCGCCGATCGCGCGGTAAATCGCCGCGTGCGGGCCGTCCGGTTCGCTCTCGACCACGGGGGTGCCGGAATCGGACGCGGTCCGGATGGCGATGTGCAGGGGAATTTCGCCGAGGAACGGCACCCCGAGCTTCTCGGCCTCGTGGCGGGCGCCGCCATGGCCAAAGATGTCCGAGCGCGCGCCGCAATGCGGGCACTGGAAATAGCTCATGTTCTCGACGATGCCGAGCACCGGCACGTTGACCTTCTTGAACATCGCCAATCCCCGCCGGGCGTCGATCAGCGAGAGGTCCTGTGGGGTCGAGATGATGACGGCGCCCTTGAGCGGGACGTTCTGCGCCAGCGTCAGCTGGGCGTCGCCGGTGCCGGGCGGCATGTCGACCACCAGCACGTCCAGCGTGCCCCAGGCGACGTCGCGCAGCATCTGGGTGATCGCGGACATCACCATCGGCCCGCGCCAGATCATCGCGGTGTCCTCCTCGACCAGGAAGCCGATCGACATGATCGACAGGCCGAAGCGCTGCAGCGGGATCATCTTCTTGTCGGCGTTGAGCTGCGGCTTCTCGCGGATGCCGGTCAGCCGCGGCACCGACGGGCCGTAGATGTCGGCGTCGAGCAGCCCGACGCGCAGGCCGAGGTCGCGCAGGCCGAGCGCGAGGTTGAGCGCCGTGGTCGACTTGCCGACCCCGCCCTTGCCGGAGGCAACCGCGATCACGGCGGAGATGCCGGGAATCTCGGCCTGGCGCGCCATCGGCGATTGCGCGCCAGGCGGATGCGGATGCCGGTGCGCGGACGCCGGCGGGACGCCGCCGGCCGGCCGCGGCGCAGGCGCCGCAGCGCCCGCCTTGCGCTCCGCGGTCAGCGCGATCATCGCCACGCTGACGCCGGGAATGGCGCGCACGGCGTTCTCGGCCTGCGCACGCACGCTTTCCCAGGCGCGGGCCTCCGCTGCGTCAACGTTGATCGAGAAGAACACCTTGCCGTCGGTGACCGTGATCGCCGACAGCACATTGGCGTTGGTCAAGACTGTGCCGCGCGGCGACATCACCTTGGCAAGGCAATCGAGAACCTGTTGCTGCGTCACGCTCACGGCGCATCTCCTGAAAAGTTCAAGCGACGACCCATAGAGCGTTGCAGCGCAAAAGGCTACCTCGCTCCGACGTCGTCCCGCCGCTCGGCCGGCGCTGCCGAGCCGCCTTCCTTGGCGGCCTCGTAGTTCAGCTCGATCATGACCCCGTTGGGGTCGTTGACGAAGATCTGCCAGAGGTCGCCGCCGGGAACCTGGCGCGAGTCGAATTCCATGCCCTTGGACTGAAGCCGCTGCCTCATCCCGTCAAAGCCCTGGCTGGCAAAGGCGACGTGGTGGACGACGCCGGAATCCGGCTTTTGTGCCTCGCTGGTCTGCGAAATATCGACCAGATGCACGACCGCCTTGCCCTCGCTGTACATCCATGCGCCGGGGAACGCGAAGTTCGGCCGTGCGCCCTTCTCCAGGCCCAGAATGTCCTCATAGAACCGCACCGTGGCGGCGAGATTCCGGGTCCGGATATTGAAATGATCGAGCACACCCACGCTCATGCCCATGCGAGACACTCCCATTTTTGTGAAGTTCTTTGGTGGGGCGATCCTAGCACAAAACCGGGGTCTGCCATCCAACGAAGGCGTTGCCCTCCGCTGCGCAGGGGGTATGGTGCGGCTCCTTCCATGGACGGAATGCCCTGCCCGCCGCGACGTTTTCCGGCGGTCTCAAGGGGCGATCACCACGGCAAATCACAGAACCCAAGGTAACAGATATGGCTAAAGTCGCTTTTCTCGGTCTCGGCGTGATGGGTTTCCCGATGGCGGGACACCTCGTGAAAAAGGGCGGCCATGAGGTCACCGTTTACAACCGGACCGCGGCGAAGGCGAAGGAATGGGCCGACAAGTTCGGCGGCAAGACCGCGCCGACGCCGAAGGCCGCCGCCGAAGGCCAGGATTTCGTGATGTGCTGCGTCGGCAATGACAACGACCTGCGCGCGGTCACGATCGGCCCCGACGGCGCCTTCGCCGGGATGAAGAAGGGCGCGACCTTCGTCGATCACACCACCGCCTCCGCCGAGGTCGCCCGCGAGCTCGATGCGGCCGCCACCAAGGCCGGCTTCAAATTCGTCGACGCGCCGGTGTCCGGCGGCCAGGCCGGCGCCGAGAACGGCGTGCTAACGGTGATGTGCGGCGGCAGCGCGGACGCCTATGCCGGCGCCGAGCCGATCATCACCGGCGCCTATGCGCGGATGTGCAAATTGCTGGGACCGGCGGGCGCCGGCCAGCTGACCAAGATGGTCAACCAGATCTGCATCGCCGGCCTCGTGCAGGGCCTCTCCGAGGGCATCCACTTCGCCAAGAAGAGCGGCCTCGACGTCGCGGCCGTGATCGAGACCATCTCCAAGGGCGCGGCGCAGTCCTGGCAGATGGAGAACCGCTACAAGACCATGAACGAGGGCAAGTACGATTTCGGCTTCGCGGTCGAGTGGATGCGCAAGGACCTCTCGATCGCGCTGGCGGAAGCCCGCCGCAACGGCGCCACGCTGCCGGCGACCGCCCTGGTCGACCAGTTCTATGCCGAGGTCGAGAAGATGGGCGGCAAGCGCTGGGATACGTCGAGCCTGCTGGCGCGGCTGCAGCGGTAGCTGCTCGCATAGGTCGCGGTGACCCGCGTCGGCGGGTCACCAGCCATGCAGCGTCGTCTCGCGAAGGAGAATTTTCCCTTTGAAGGTCGCGCTGCCAAAATATCGAAAACAACCCCATGCAAAGGAGCTGGCCGGCCGCCGGCATTCGATATGGCAACTTGACATGTCGGGCAAATCAGGGGCACACTTCCATTATTCCGAAATTGTAACTTCTAGTTGGCGGTTTAGTGCACTGTCACCGTATCCGCAGAACAGGGTCAAGAATGATCATTGTCGGGGAGTTAAGTGCACTGTCACCGAAATTGGCAGAGGTTCCGCGCGGAATGTCTGCGGCAGGTCCAGCCCATCCACTTTCGAGAGATAAGTCTCCGGCCGACGTGCGCAAAACGCCCACCGTCTTACCACCTTGCACACAGGCTGGGGGTTCCGGTATCGCGCTCTCTGCGGCTTAAATTTCCTCCCACTCCACGCTCGACGATCGCTCGCCAGTTTCCAAGAAAGCGACCGCAATCTCAGCTACCTTTTCCATTGGAAGACAATAGCGCCGCGGCATTGGTGTCGATGTATCGCCCATCAAGAACTCTTGCGTACCCCCTCCTTCGTGCTCAATTGTCCCCACCGCCATCAAGTAAGGCGGAGCCCCATCAGTTGAACTAAACTGTACGCAACCATCCCCGGATCCGAGGCCTAAGAGCAGCTTGCGATCGTTTGTGCCGACAAGCTCCGACAAAAATGGTTGCCTCTGCCGTGTGTCGTTAATGATCCTTCGCAACGCTGGCGACCCGTCAACTACTGTCTCATTCAGAGGATTCGTGGCGTCCTGTCTGTCGAAAAACTGGGCTCTCATGGATGCACCCCAACGAACACTGTCGAGCCATTCGGAGTTATAACGTTAAGCTGCGCCTGATGGTAGCATGCGTGGAAGAAGGTTTGTGCAACTTGAGCAGATGGTTGGGTTGTTTATAAACAGCGTGCCTTCCGAAAGTCCCTGCTGCTGCATAACGGCCGCAGCATGACCTTCGACGTGGGTCCCGGGCTAGTCCTGGGCATCCACGTCTTTGGATCAATGCGAAGAAAGGCGTGGATGGCCCGTCAGCGCGGCGCCCGCGCAAAAGTTAATTTAACCCCCCGTTAACGAGTTTCTTTAGCTCTTTAAGTCATCGCTTAATGATTTGGCGTCACAGATAGACAATGCAAAAAGCCCGCGCGGTTCGCGGGCAGGATTTGTGTTGTTTATGAGTAATCCCGCAGAAAAGCCTGAAGTTGTACAGCTTCCGGCAAGCCCCCAGGTGGCGTCGCCGGTGAATAGCCGGCGTGCCGCCGCGCAGCGGGTGCGTGAGGCGCGGGATCGGTTAACGTCAACCAGTGGAACCCGCCCGGCGTTCGACGCCGAACTGCTCCGGCAATACGCCCAGACCCGGATGTCGGCGTCCTACGTCGTGATGCTGCTCGTGGTGGCGACCGGCGTGCTGTTTGGCCTCTGGATGCAGCCGATCGTGGCCGGCGCCTGGACCGTCGGCATCCTCGCCGTCCATCTCGCGATCATCCGCAGCTGCGCCCGCTTCCTCGCCGAGCCCCCCTCGGTCGCGGTGACCCGCAAATGGCGGACGCGCTTCGTGCTGCTCGACCTGCTCTACGGCCTGTGCTGGACCGCGATACTGATCCACCCCGCCGGGCGCGATCTCGCCTCCAACACGCTGATGATGTTCCTGATGCTGCTGGTGATCGCAGTCTCCAGCATGCTGGCGGCGAGCCTGCCGATCGCGGCCCTCGCGGCGACCGTTCCAGTGACGGTCGGCATCGCGCTCGATCTCGTGCTCAACGGCGCGTTCGACAATTACGTGCTGGCGCTGCTCGCGCTTGCCGCCGAGGGCTATTTCGCGCTGCTGGCGCACCGCCTGCATTCGACCACGCTGGCGACGCTGGAAGCCCGCGCCGAAAAGGACGCGCTGATCGGCGAACTGGAGCAGGCCAAGGCGATCTCCGACGAGGCGCGGCACCGCGCCGAATCCGCCAACGTCGCCAAGTCGCGCTTCCTCGCCCAGATGAGCCACGAACTGCGCACGCCGCTTAACGCCATCCTCGGCTTCTCCGAGGTGATGAAGAGCGAGATTTTCGGCGCGCATGCCGTTGCGGTGTACAAGGAATATTCCGCCGATATCCATAATTCCGGCGTGCACCTGCTCAACCTCATCAACGAGATCCTCGACCTGTCGCGCATCGAGGCCGGCCGCTACGAGCTGAATGAAGAAGCCGTGGCACTGGTGCATGTCGTCGCCGATTGCCACCATCTCTTGAAGCTGCGTGCCTCCAGCCGCGGCATCACGATCCACGAAGTGTTCGAGCACGGCATGCCCAGGATCTGGGGCGACGAGCGCGCCATCCGCCAGGTCGTGCTCAACCTGCTCTCCAATTCAATCAAGTTCACGCCGCAGGGCGGCGAGATCTGGCTGAAGGTCGGCTGGACCGCATCGGGCGGGCAATATCTGAGCGTCAAGGATACCGGAAGCGGCATCGCCGAGGACGAGATCCCGGTCGTGCTGGCCTCGTTCGGCCAGGGCTCCAACTCGATCAAGTCGGCGGAACAGGGTGCAGGCCTTGGCCTGCCGATCGCGAAAAGCCTGATCGACATGCATGGCGGCACCTTCACGCTGAAATCGAAGCTGCGCATCGGCACCGAGGTGATCGTGACCTTACCGCCGGAACGGGTGATGAGCGCGCTGGCGCCAATGGCGGAAGAATCGCCGCCGATGCAGCCGGAGCCCGCGGAGCCCACGATGGGCGCCGACCGCACACGTGTGCGCCGCAGGGCGATCATGAGTGCCGGCACCGGATTGTAGCAGCATGGCGCGGGAGACCATGCTCACGACAAAAAGCTGAGGCGTGATGACAGCATCGCGCTTCGGCCGGCTTGCACCAGCGGCTGAAACCGTTCAACACTGGAAGAATGAGCTCAGAAACGCCGTGTATCGCAGTCTGCATGATGGACCCCAAAACGAAGCTCTGCTTCGGCTGTGGCCGCACGCTTCCGGAGATCGCGCGCTGGCACAAGATGGACCGCACGGAGCGGCTGACGGTGATGGCGACGTTGCCGGCGCGCATGGCGGACGCCGGGCTCGAGCGCATGGAGCCGCATCCGAAGCGCGCCTGATCGGCGCAGCCGCCGGAGACGCACCGTGACCCGCATCCTCCTCGTCATCCTGCTGCTGATGACGACCGCCGGCGCCGTCGTGACCTATGGCGATCCCGACCAGATCGCGCGCGCGAGGGAAAATCTCAACCAGATCCTCGGCCGCAGCACCGCCACTGCCTCGGCCCCCGCCTCTGCCCCCGCAGTGCAGATCGCACGCGGCCAGGGCGGTGAGTTCGCGTTCCGCGCCAAGATCAACGGCGTCAGCGCGCCGATGGTGATCGACACCGGCGCGACCTCGGTGGTGCTGACCTGGGAAACCGCCAAGGCGATCGGGCTGCCGACCGACATGCTCGAATACAATGTCGACCTGGAGACCGCCGGCGGTCACACCAAGGCGGCGCGGCTGACGCTCGATCGGCTCGCGGTCGGCAAGCTGGTCGAGAAATCGGTGCCGGCGCTGGTGGTGCAGCGCGGGCAGATGAAGACCAATTTGCTCGGCATGAGCTTCCTCGATCGGCTCGAGAGCTGGGGCGTCCGCTCCGACACACTATCGCTGACCGGATACCCCGACGTCACCGGTAGTGTCTCCCCCTCAAGCCGTCACCGGCGCCCGCGCACCGCCGTCGACTAAAGCATGATCCGGAAAAGTGCGAAGCGGTTTTCCGAAAAGATCATGCTCAAACAAACGCCGGATCAACTCCCGCATCTTGCAAGAATGATCCGCAGCCGCAGCGTCGAAAAACGAAGATTGTACGTCGCATAAAAAATGGCTCTACTGAGCCTTACGCGCTGCTTCAGCATGTCGGCACATGATGTCTTTGATAGCAGCACGCTCGGAGGCCAGGACTTCCAATCTCGCACACCAAGCGACAAGGAAATTTCCGAAACCAACGAAAAAATAGCATCAAGCCATTGTTCGGCTGGGGCGGGCAACCATGAACGTTCGATCTGGCTTCCTAGAATCCATTGGCAATACGCCATTGATCAGACTGCGCGCGGCATCGGAAATCACGGGCTGCGACATTTTCGGTAAGGCCGAATTTTTGAATCCGGGCGGCTCGATCAAGGATCGTGCGGCGCTTGCCATCATCAACGACGCCGAGCAGCGCGGTCAGCTCAAGCCGGGCGGTGTCATCGTGGAAGGCACAGCCGGCAATGTCGGCATTGGCATTGCGCTCGTGGCCAATGCGCGCGGTTATCGTTCCGTGATCGTGATGCCTGACACGCAAAGCCAGGAAAAGAAGGATATGCTGCGGCTATGCGGCGCCGATCTGCGCCTGATGCCCGCGGTACCATCTTCCGACCCCGGCCACTATGCCCGCTATTCCGGTCGCCTCGCTGACGAACTGGGCGCATTCTGGGCAAACCAGTTCGACAACGTCGCCAACCGCGATGGCCACTACCGCACGACCGGCCCTGAAATTTGGGACCAGACAGGCGGAAGGGTCGATGGCTTCACGTGTGCCGTCGGCAGTGGCGGAACGTTGGGTGGAATCGCGCGCGCCCTCAAGGAGCGCAATCCCGATGTGAAGATCGCGCTCAGCGATCCAATGGGTGCCGCGCTCTACAATTGGTTCACAAAGGGCGAGCTGACGACCGAAGGAGAATCGATCACGGAAGGCATCGGCCAGGTCCGTGTGACGAAGAACCTTGAAGGCACACCGATCGACATGGCCTACCAGATCACCGATCAGGAGGCGCTGCCCGTCCTGTTCGACTTGATCGCGCAAGAGGGACTGGTACTCGGCGGTTCGAGCGCGATCAACGTGGTGGGAGCCATGCGGCTGGCACGCGACCTTGGTCCGGGCAAGACCATCGTCACCATCCTCGCGGACGGTGGCCAGCGCTACCAGTCCAAACTCTTCAATCCGGACTTCCTGCGCAAGAAAAATCTCCCGCTGCCACCCTGGATGACGTGAATCGGGAGCGATTTGGCGCGATCGCTTCGCGAACAGCGCTCGCCCGCCGCTAGTGGTCATCATCGTGGATCGACGACGGATGCCGGCACAGCGGCGTGACCCGTATCTCCATGAATGGAAACAGCGGCAGGCCGGACAGGATGTCGTGCAATTCCTGCGGGCCTGACACGTCGAAGACGCTGACATTGGCGTAGCGACCGGCCACCCGCCACAAATGGCGCCAGACGCCCGCGCGCTGCAGCTCCATGGCTCTGATACGTTCGGCCTGCTTCAACGCGTCGGTTCGCTCAGTCGGGAGATCGTGCGGAATCCGCACTTCCATTTCGACGTGAAACAGCATGACGGTGAACTCTCTCTGCAAGGATGAAGTGGCGCGAAAACGGAACGCAGCCGCCGTGCGATCGCGGCGGCTCCGATATTCCGTCTACCAGATCGTCAGCCCTGTCGTCAGCCTTGCACCAGACCGCGGCTGACGAGGTTGATGTCATCGGGGTTGATGAGGTCCTTCGCCGTCCAGCCGGAGACGTCGTAGTCGCTCATGCAGTTGCGCACGAAATCCTGCATCGCGCCGAGGTCGCCGGTGGCGCTCGCGGCCATCAGCGTCTCGACGCGCAGGTTCTCGTAATTACCCGCATAGTTGCGCTCGTAGAGCTCGTGCCGGCCGCCGAACTCGGAGCCGATCGCATCCCAGAGCAGCTTGAGCAGCTTGATCCGGTCGATCGCGGCATAGCCGTTGGAACCGCGCACAAAGCGGTCGAGATAGGGCCGGATCGCCTCGCTCTCCAGATCGGCCGAGCTCGACGGCAGATAGATCAGGCCGCTCGCGACATGGCGCTCGATCAACTCCTTGATCCGCGGATACGCCATCGGCGCGAACACGCGATAGGCCAGCCCGTAGTTCAGGTTGGGTAGATTGTAGCCCTCAGTCCCCTGCCAGGCGATCGGCGATTTCACCATCGCATCGGAAATGCCGTGGAACAGATTGCGCCAGGCGATCACCTCGCCGACGGCCGTCTGCACGCCGCGGAAATCCTTCGACCCGGTCGCCTCGACCGCCATCGAGAACAGTCCGGCGATGAAGTCGAGCTTGACGGCAAGCCGCGTCACACCGTGCAGGGTGAACCGCGGCACGAAGCCCGACGCCGGGAAGAACTGGTTGATCTTGTCGACGTCGCCATAGATGAAGACGTTCTCCCAGGGCACCAGCACCTTGTCGAAGACCAGGATGGAGTCGTTTTCGTCGAAGCGGCTCGACAGCGGATAGTCGAACGGCGAGCCGGTCGCGGCCGCGGTGAATTCGTAGGACGAGCGCGCGATCAGCTTGACGCCCTTGGCGTCCATCGGGGCCGTGAAGATCAGCGCGAATGACTTGTCCTTGATCGGGATGCCGTAATGCGCGATGAAATTGTAGTGCGTCAGCGCCGAGCCGGTCGCGACCACCTTTGCGCCTGAGACGATCAGGCCTGCATCGGTCTCCTTCTCGACATGCATGAAGACGTCGCGCACATCCTCGATCGCGCGGTCGCGATCGATCGGCGGATTGACGATGGCGTGATTCCAGAAATCGAGCCGCTCCTGGGTCCGGGCATACCACTTCCGGGCGTTGCCGGCGTACTCGCCGTAGAAGCCCGAATTCGCGCCGAGCGTGCCGAGGAATGCCGCCTTGTAGTCGGGCGAACGGCCCATCCAGCCGAACGCAACCTTCTGCAATTCGGCGATCGCATCGCGCCCCCTGATCAGGTCGTCGGCCGTTCGCGAACCCAGGAAGAACGGATGGGTCAACTGTCCCGAGCCCGTGTCGGTCAGGACGCCGATCTGATCCTTCTTCTCATGAAAGCGGTCGTACCAGCGCGCCACCATCCGCGCCGAATTGCGGAAGGCAGGATGCGCCGTGACGTTCTTGACCCGCTCGCCATAGATGTAGATTTCGCGGCCGTCCTGGATGCTGTCCAGGAATTCCGCGCCGGTATAGACGCTAGTGGTTGACGCAGGCGCATCAGCCCGCAGGGCAGCTGCAGTAGTCATGGACGTTTCTCCTCCGCTTCTGTGGTGGACCGGCGGAATTGCCACACCGGCCCGGGACCATCTCGTCACGCTCTTGGTCGGCGTGACATCGGGGGAAACGCTACGCGCTGAGCGGGAGCGGGCGAAAGGTATCACACCATACCGCGCGGACCGCCGCGGCTCGGGCTATGACTCGGGTGGCACGGACCTGACGGCAATGACCGTCCGGCCGATGCAACGCCGTAGCTGACGCAGCAATTGCACAGCACGGCAAGGGAGCGAAACCGGAGCGAACCATGGGCCAAGGTTTGGGCAAGGTTTTTGACAGCACGGCTGTCGCTTTCCATCGCGATGGAGAATCGGCCCTCGACTCGAGCGTCGTGACGATCGGCGCATTTGACGGCGTCCACCGCGGCCATCAGGAACTGCTCCGGCAGACGATCGCGGCGGCGCGACGCTGCGGCGTTCCGGCCGTGGTCTACACCTTCGATCCGCCGCCAAAGGTCTATTTCGGCCAGGCCGAGCCGCTGATATCGCTGCGCGAAAAGCTCGAGCGCATCGCAACATTCGCGCCGGACCACATCGTCGTCGCCGGTTTCGACCAGATCTACGTCCGGCGCAGCGCGGCCGATTTCCTCGCCGAGTTGCAGCGTCTGCAGCCTAGCGAGGTGATCGTCGGCGAGGATTTTCGCTTCGGATCCTGCAAGGGCGGCACCGCGCAGCTGCTGCGGCAACACTTCAATACGCGTGTTCTGCCGCCGGTGCGCTGCGGCAATGGCGAGATCGTGTCGAGCAGCCGCATCCGAAGCTTGCGGCGGTCCGGTCTTGCCGCCGCCGCAGCGGCGCTGGAAAACTGGCGGGATATCGTGACCGCGCCACCGGCCAATCGATCCGCTCTCGCCCAACTCGAGGTCGCAAGCCAATGACCGCTATCGATCCGCGAGAACTGCGCAATGCCTGTGGCCAGTTCGGCACCGGCGTCACCATCATCACGACGCATTGCGAGGGACGCGACCACGGCATGACGGCCAACGCCTTCATGTCGGTGTCGCTCGAGCCGCCGCTGGTCGCGATCTCGATCGCGAAAAGCGCGAAGATGCTTGGCAACATCCAGAAGACCGGCCGCTTTGCGGTCAGCGTCCTTGCCGAGGGGATGGAGGATCTGGCCTGGCATTTCGCCGGCAAGCCCAGGCTCGACCTCTCCGACGTGTTCGAACGCCGCAACGAGCTGCCCGTCATCGCCAACGCAGCGGCGTATTTCGTGACCGATCTTGCCGATGAGATCATCGCAGGAGATCACACCATCTTCCTCGGCCATGTCCGCGAGATGGCGCTCGAGCAAAGCAAGAAGCCGCTGCTGTTCTTCCGCGGCCGTTTCGGCGGGCTTGCCGATCCACACCCCGCGCCCGCGATGCTGGAGAATGCCGGCTACGAATTCGTCTGGTGAGACCACCAACCGAGATTCCCGAAACGGGGATGCAAGTTCGATCAAACTGCAAGAAAAGGAGGAAACGACCATGCTGAACGTCAACAAGGACACCATCACCGACCACGTGATCGCCGCGCTCGCGAAGGACATTCCGGACCGCAACCGTCAGATCATGACCAGCCTGATCCGCCACATGCACGATTTCTGCAAGGAGGTCGACCTGACCTTCGCCGAGTGGTTCGCCGCCTGCGAATTCCTGCGCCGCGCCGGCGATATCTCGGACGAGAAGCGCAACGAGTTCATCCTGATCGCGGATATTCTCGGCGTCGAGGTGCTGGTCGACATGCTCGATCACCGCGTCACCGACGGCGAGAGCGAGTCCACCGTGCTCGGACCGTTCTACCGGGAAAATCCGCCGGTGCTGGCCAAGGGCGCCTCCATCATCAAGAAGTCGTTCGACAACGCGCAGACCGTGAGAGTCAGCGGACGCATCAGCGACACCGCGGGACGGCCGATCGAGGGCGTCACCCTCGACGTCTGGGAGGACGCGCCGAACGGGCTCTATGACCTGCAAGACCCCGAGCAGCCGGCCTATAATCTGCGCGGACGGTTCACCACTGATGCCAACGGCGAATATGCCTTCGTGGCGCTCCGCCCCGAGCCCTACCCGATCCCCTATGATGGGGCCGGCGGCGAGCTCCTGAAATACATGGGCCACCATCCCTGGCGTCCGGGCCACATCCACTTCATGCTCTCGAAGGACGGCTATCAATCGTTGATCTCGCAGATCTACGATTCCGAGACCAAGTACCTCGACAACGACTCGGTGTTTGCCGTGAAGCAGAGCCTGATCGGCAAGTTCAGCAAGGCCCCGGCCGGCGCTGATACCGACCTCGTTCTCGACTTCGACTTCAAGCTCAAGAAGGCGGCGGTCGAGCGGCTGGTCGCAGCCGAGTGATACGTCTTACGCCCTGCCAGGCCTCGCAAAGCCCGGCAGGGCTCATTTGAACTGACATGTGAGGACATATGAGTCGTGCCTTGATCGACATCGCCGAGCCCGTGCAACACGTGCCGCCTCTCGCGAAAGACACCACGATCCGCAGCATCCGCGCGACCATCGTGGAGGCGCCGACCCGCCGCCGGCACAAGCTGTCCAACACCGAAGTCACGCATCAGGGCTATGTGCTGGTCCGTGTCCTGCTCGACAATGGCGTGTCGGGTATCGGCGAAGCCTCGACGCTCGGCGGGCCGCGCTGGGCCGAGGAGAGCGTGGAATCGATCAAGGCCGCGGTCACGAATTATCTGGCGCCGGCACTGCTGGGACAGCCTGCCCTCGCCTTCGAAGCCAATGCGCTGCGCATGAGCAAGGCTGCGACCCGCAATTTCGCGGCCAAGGGCGCCATCGAATCCGCGCTGGTCGACGCCGCCGGCAAGACGCTCGGCCTGTCCGCCAGCGCCCTGCTCGGCGGCGCGGTGCGCGCGCGCATGGAGGTGATCTGGGCGCTGGCTTCGGGCGACAGCGGCCAGGAGCTGGAGGAAGCCAAGGAGAAGCTGCGCCGCCGCGAGCACCGCCAGTTCAAGATCAAGTTCGGCTTCAGCCGGCCGCAGGCCGATCTGAAGCGGCTGCAGGCGCTGCGCGCCGGCCTCGGTGACGAGGTACAGCTGATCGTCGATATTAACCAGGGCTGGACCGAGGCCGAATGCATCCGCTTCATGCCGGCGCTGGAGGAGCTGGACGTCGCTCTGGTCGAGCAACCGGTGTCAGCGCAGCAGCTGGAAGTCATGGCGCGTGTCGCGGCACGCACCTCGATCCCGCTGCTGATCGACGAAGCCGCTTTCACCAAGGAAGAAATCGCCCGGACCGCCACGATGGGCTGCGGCAGCGTCTACTCGTTGAAGCTCGTCAAAAGCGGCGGCCTGTTCGAGATGAAGCGCGCGGCGGCGGTCGCGGCCGCGCACGGCCTCGAACTCTATGGCGGTTGTCTGCTGGAGAGCAGCATCGGCGCGGCCGCGCATCTCGCCGCATTCGCCACCCTGCCCAGGCTCGAATGGGGCAGCGAGCATTTCGGTCCGCGGATTCTCGTGGAGGATCTCGTCGTCAACCCGATCAGGTTCGACGAGTTCGAGATTTGCGTCCCCGATGGCCCCGGTCTCGGCGTCGAGGTCGACGAGGACAAGATCCGCGCCTTTGCCCGGAAGGATTAGGCAGATGGCGTCGTCCCCGCAGACAATTGACAATCCAGGGATGCCCGCTCAGTCTTCCCGCTGGAACCATCGTCTCGATCAAGCGCTGATGACCACGCGGCATCAAACCCGGCAGGCCTTCCCCGCAGCTTCCGCGGAAGCGCGCGAACCAACGTTCGCCTGGCCGTGACCGATCGCGACGATGTCATGGATCTGAGGCGACTGGTCTACTTCGTCGCCGTCGCCGAGGAATTGCATTTCGGTCGCGCCGCATCGCGGCTCGCGATCGCCCAGCCGCCGCTAAGCCGGCAGATCGCGCAGCTGGAGAGCGATCTCGGCGTCATGCTGATCGACCGGAGCCGCAGCCAGATCCGCTTGACTCAGGCCGGCAACGTCCTGCTGGAACGCGCGCGCGACGTGCTGGAGCGGCTCGATCGAACGCACCGCGAGATCAAACGGATCGGAGAAGGCTTTTCCGGTCACCTGCGCGTCGCCTTCGTCGGTTCGGCGACCTATGGCGTGCTGCCCAACGTGATCAAGGCGTTTCGTTCGGCCTATCCCGACGTCGAGCTCGCGTTGTCGGCGATGAACAATGCCGAACAGAAGCGCGCGGTGATCCAGCGCGAGATCGATATCGCCGTCGCCCGCCCCTCGCTCGACGACGAGGAATTGAAATCGGAGCCGCTGCTGCAGGAACCATTGATCCTCGCTTTGCCCGACACCTCGCCGCTGCTCGAACAGCAGATCACGCGACTGTCGGCGCTCAAGGCCGAGACATTCATCCTCTACCCGCGCAAGCCGCGCCCGAGCTTCGCCGACCACATCCTCAATATCTGCCTCGAAGAAGGCTTCATCCCGAAATCGCAGGTGCTGGCGCAGGATTATCAGACCGCGATCAGCCTGGTGTCGGTCGGCGTCGGCATCGCGCTGGTGCCGAAATCAGTCTCGCAGTCGGAACGGCCCGGCGTCACCTACCGCGCCTATGAGGGGCACAATCCCGGCACCGCGCTGTCGCTGAACTACCGGCGCGACAACCGGATGCCGCATCTCTTCAATTTCCTGAAGATCGCGCAGGAGGTGACGCGGCGTCAGCGCAAGTCGTAATCCGCGCCCTCAGGCCGCGACCGCCGCAGGCGCGCGATCGTCAACACGCGCGATCGCATCGCGCAGCACGTCGATATCAGCGCCCGGCCGAACGCCGTTCTCGGCCAGATGCCTGCGGAAGGCGCGCGCGCCGGGCACGCCGTGGAAGGCGCCGACGAAATGGCGCGTGATCGAATGCAGCCGCGTGCCTTCGGCCAGTTGCCGCTCGATATAGGGCAGCATCGCCGCGAACACGTCCTTCATCGTCGCGTGCGGCGAAGCTTCGCCGAACAGCTCGGAATCGACTGACAGCAACCGCCACGGCTCCTGATAGGCCGCCCGCCCCAGCATCACGCCATCGACATGCGCCAGATGCTGTTTGGCCTCGGCGAGGCTCGTGATGCCGCCGTTGATGATGACGGGCACATCCGGCAAGGCCGCCTTGAGGCGATAGACGCGATCATAGTCGAGCGGCGGGATGTCGCGGTTCTCCTTCGGCGACAAGCCGTTCAGCCAGGCCTTGCGTGCGTGCACGACGAGCGCGTCCGCGCCGGCGGCGATCACACCGCGGGCGAGCGTATCGAGCGCGACCTCCGGATCCTGGTCGTCAATGCCGATCCGGCATTTCACCGTGACGGGGACCTTCACCGCGCGCTTCATCGCCGCAACGCCTTCGGCGACCAGCGCGGGCTCCGCCATCAGACAGGCGCCAAAGCGGCCATCCTTCACCCGATCCGAGGGGCAGCCGACATTGAGATTGATCTCGTCGTAACCAAACTCCTCGCCGATCGTTGCTGCGGTCGCAAGATCGCGCGGATCGGAACCGCCGAGCTGCAGCGCCACCGGATGCTCGCTGGCGTCGAAGCCGAGCAACCGCGCCCGGTCGCCATGGATCACGGCGCCGGTCGTCAGCATCTCCGTATAAAGCCGCGCCCGCCGCGACATCAGGCGATGGAAGATGCGGCAATGCCTATCGGTCCAATCCATCATCGGCGCAATGGAGAATTTGTATTTCATCTCAATTGCTTAATCACAACACCGGCGCAATGCAATATGATGTTTTCGGAAACCCTGCCCGTCCGATCTGCGCCATAAAGCTGCGAGCAACGTCCGGCCAAACCAAAATATCGAAAACAACCCCATGCAAAGTAGCGTCGCGGCCGCGGGACGCTCCGGGCGACGCGAGTACGTTTGAAGTTGCTCGACAGCAGAACGAAATGATCGATGGCCCGCAGGACCATCGATCATCGTAAGATCTCGGCAATATCCAGACCCGATTCCGCTGTCGCCCCAAGTCAGATGGTCGGGGTGACCTGAGCAGAGCCCATCGTTGCGTAGGGCCACCCGCCCCCTGCCACTTTATCCAGGGAGCTGTCGCTGAGCGCATCAGACGTCGTCGAGGTTTGCGGTGCCGTGTTCTGAGCGCCGTCCTTGCTGCTCTCGAGAGATTCCGCTTGCGCCGTTGAATTCGTGTCCTGCCCACTGGTCATGTTCAATCTCCGCCTTCATCAATGCTGATCGGGTCAACCCGACGTTGAGGATGCTGTGCTGGTCTTGTTTCGTAAGGATTTCAAGGGCCGGGGAAATTGTTTCCCCGACGTCGCGCTTTGTTTCGCGGCATCGCGCTTGGGCGATGGGCCATTCCCCACCGATGCGCGGCGGAGCGCTTTCGGCTAGCCCGTCGGGCCGTTGGCGCTGTAGCTGGCGCGCGCGGCACTACTGAACGGCCAAGAGCCGCCTGAGACATCGTCCAGCGAGCTGTCGCTGAGCGCACCAGCCGCTGGCGAGATCTGGGATGCCTGGTTCTGAGCGCCGTCCTTGCTGCTCTCGAGAGATTCGGCCTGCGCCGTTGAATTCGCGTCCTGCCCACTGGTCATATTCAATCTCCACCTTCATCGATGCTGATCGGGCCAACCCAATGCTGAAAATGCTGCGCTGGTCTTGTTTCGCAAGGATTTCAAGGGCCGGGGAAAACGATTTCCCCGGCGTCGCCCCTTTGTTTCGTGGCATCGCGCGGGGCCCTTGAGCGATGGGCCATTCCGCACCGATGCGCGGGCGGAGCGCTTTTCGGCTAGCCCCCCGGGCCGCCGGCGCCGTAGCTGGCAGCCGCAGTGCCATTGTACGGCCAAGCGCCGCCCGACACATCGTCCAGCGCGCCATCGCGGAGCGCATCCTTCTCCGGCGTCGAGGAAATCTTGTTCTGCGTGCCGTCCTTGAGGCTCTCGCGAGGTTGGGCCGCCGCCTTCGAATTCGCATCCTGCTTGTTGGTCATGTTCAATCTCTAGCTTCACCAAGGCTGATTGTTAGCCCGCCATTGCTTCAAGTCGTCGGCTCAGACGCTTTCTCGGTCAACCTCCGCCGCCTGTGGCGCCGATGCCGGCACGCACAGCGTTATTATACGGCCAACTGCCGCCTGACACATCGTCCAGCGAGCTGTCGCTGAGCGCATCAGCCGCCGGCGAGACTTGGGACGCCGTGTTCCGAGCGCCGTCCTTGCTGCTCTCGAGAGATTCCGCTTGCGCCGTTGAATTCGTGTCCTGCTTATTGGTCATATTCAATTTCCATTTTAATCAGTGGTGATCGCGATGAGCCGGTTTCCAGACCGATGCGGCACAGCCGCTTCCTCGATCAGCCCCCAGGCGTACCGCCGGATGAATAGCTGCTTGTCAAGTACGGCCAAGCGCCGCCTGACACATCATCCAGCGAACTGTCGGCGAGTGCATCAGACGTCGTCGAGATTTCGGATGTCTTGTTCTCGGCGCCCCCCTTGCTGCTCTCGAGAGATTCCGCTTGCGCCGTTGAATTCGTGTCCTGCCCACTGGTCATATTCAATCTCCACCTTCATCGATGCTGATCGGGCCAACCCGACGTTGAAGCGCTACGCTGGGCTTATTTCCTGGGTATTTCGAGTGCGCGGGAAAACGGTTTCCCGAGCGGTTAGCCCCCCGGCGTTCCCCCGGATGAAGCCGTGTTGGTGTAGTACGGCCAAGCGCCGCCCGACACATCGTCCAGCGCGCCATCGCGGAGCGCATCCTTCTCCGGCGTCGCGGAAATCTTGTGCTGCGTGCCGTCCTTGAGGCTCTCGCGAGGTTCAGCCCCCGCCTTTGAATTCGCATCCTGCTTGTTGGTCATGTCCAATCTCTACCTTCATCGATGCTGATTGGTTAGCCACCGTTCGTGGGGCGGTAGACGCTGCTCGAGAAAGTATTGAGGGGCCAACCGCCGCCTGAGACATCGTCCAGCGAGCCTTCGCTGAGCGCATCAGCCGCCGGCGAGACTTGGGAGGCTTGATTTTGCGCGCCGTCCTCGAGGCTCTCGCCAGGTCCGGCGTGCCCTTTGGAATTCGTGTCCTGCTGATCGGCCATGTTCAATCTCCAACTCTGATCAATGCCAAGCGCTATGGCCGGACGTCAGAACCCGTGGGTCGGAGGCACGCGACCGCCGGACACATCGTCCAGCGAACCGTCGCTGAGTGCATCCTTTTCAGACGTCGAGATTTGGGATGCTTTGTTCTGAGCGCCCTCTTTGAGGCTATCGAGGGATTTGGCTTCCGGCTTGGAATTCGCGTCCTGCTTGTTGGCCATTCTCAATCTCCAATTTCAGTATATGAAAACTAGATTTATAGTTGCATAGCTACGATGAAGTCATTTCCCAAATATTTCAAAGCCAGGGGCGGGAAAACGGTTTCCCGGCTGACCCTTTGTTTGGTGCGCTTGAGGGTGAAAGGTACCGCTGGATCCATTTGCGAGCGATACGGCAGATGCCGTATTTCGTCGCCGGTCACGGGGAAGTGTCGAAAGGCCCCCCGTCGAAAGGCCTCCCCTTCGAAAGGCCCTGCCTTCGATCTCAGGATCTGGCGCCCCTCATCGCGACCTCCTCGACCAGCTTGAGCAGGCGGTCGAATCGCTCGCCCGCGATCGACACTTGGTCGAGCACGGCAGGATCAAGCTCGTCCTTCAACCGGGTCGTCTCGTCGCCGAGACCGCTTTCCTGCTCGCCGTAGGCCATCCTGCGCTCGGTGGCGCGCAGACGGTCCGACAGCAGGATGGCCAGCGCGCGATAGAAGCGGCTGGCAAAGGCGTGATCTCCCGCGAGCTTTCGTTTCAGGAGCTGCTTGTCCAGGAACAGGGCAACCGAATCGACCTTCGCAGCCACCGTGGCCGAGGGCGGCGCTGAATCGACCAGCGACATCTCGCCGACGAAGTCGCCCGCCTCGAGCTGGGCGATCTCGCCGATGCCGGACACGCTCACGCCCATTCGTCCTTGCAACAGCAGGACGATCGACGAGATCGGCACGCCTTCATCGATCAGGACGTCCTGCCGCCCGATGCCGCGGCGGGCGCCGGCACGGGCCATCCAGTCGATGTCGGAGTCATTCAGCACGCCGAATATGAAGAGGACCTTGCGCATATCGGTGCCCCCTAGATCAGTTGACGTTTTGCGAAATCCGCAAACAGGCCCGGCTGCGCCATCAGTTCGGCAAAAGTGCCGGTCTGCACGATCCTGCCGCCGTCCAGCACGACAATCCGGTCCGCCGACTGAACGGTGCTGAGCCGGTGCGCGATGACGATGCGCGTCAGGTTGAACCGTGAGATCGAATCGCTGACGATGGCCTGCGACCGGTTATCGAGCGCGCTGGTAGCCTCATCCATCAGCAAGAGCCGCGGCCGATGCGCCAGCGCCCGTGCGATCAGCAATCGCTGGCGCTGGCCACCCGAGAGCGTGTTGACGCCCTCTGCAACGAGTGTCTGCATGCCCATCGGCATGGCCTCGAGGTCGCGGTCGAATCCTGCCAGCCGTGCGATCTCCCAGGCCTGGTCAATCGATAGCTGCGCTGCGCCGCAGATGTTTTCATAGACGCTGCCGGAGGCGAGCCTGGAGTTCTGCAGCACGACACCGACGTCGCGGCGCAACAAGCCGACGTCGATGGTCTCGAGCGACTTGCCGTCGACAAAGATCACGCCGGACTCCGGCTTCTCGAAGCCGAGAAGCAATCGGAACAGTGTCGACTTCCCGCTCCCCGACGGGCCGACAATGGCGAGGTATTCTCCTGTCCCGACGCTGAGGCTGACATCGTCGAGGATCAGCGGCCCGCTGTCGCCGTAGCGGAACGACACGTTGGCAAACTCGATCGAGCCGCCGATCTCGCCAACCGACTTCTGCTCGTCGCTGATTTCGGTCGCCGTCGAGATGATCGGCTTGATCCGCTCGATCCTCGGGATTGCGACCAGCAGCTCTCCGAGCGCCAGCGCCCACTCGCCGACCGCGGCGAGCGACAGCCCGAACGCCGCATAGAATGCCAGGAACGTACCAAGCTCGTGTACCGGCCGCGCGCCTGAAGTCGTCTGGGCCAGGGCAAAGATGAGCAGCGTCGCCAATGCCGGAAACCCCGCCTCGAGGCTCTTCTGGAGGTTTCCCGCACGCTGCGACGCGATAAAATGGCGCTTCTGCTTGGAAAAGCGCTCGACCCAGATCGAGAGCGCCTGCATGGTCGCGTTCGCAATCCGCAGTTTTCCGACGCCGGTGAGGAGTTGTAGCACCAGCCCCTCCAGCCATCCCTGCTGATAAAGGCTCTCGCGCTCCTCCGACAGCCGGACCAGACTGATCGCGACCACCATTGCGACGCGCAGCACGGCGAGCGCCGCGGCCAGCATGCCGAGCCTGATGTCGAGGATGAGCATCACGGCAAAACTGCAGGCGCTGGACACCAACGCCAGACATCCGCGAATGGCGCGGCCGGTGACGATGGTGCGGACGGCTTCGACCCCAAGGGTGCGGTCCGCGAGGTCACCAACAGAGAAGTTACGGAAAAAACCGGCCGGCATCCGCAGCAGGCGGTCGACAACCGCCGCCTGCAATACCCAGTCCAGCCGGCTCTCAAGCCGAAGCATGGCGATGCCCTGCATCACCTGAAATCCGCCGGTCACCAGCGTCACGACAATGAGCGCGATGGCGCAGATCAGGAGCTGGTCGACCTCCGCGCGCGGGAGCACGGAATCGATCAGCAGTTTGGTCACCAGCGGCGTGGCCAGCGCGAGAAGACCGAGGCACAGGGCCGCCAGAATGATCCGCAGAAAATCCGCCCGGACCGTCGCGGCGCCGAACTTCAGGAGATCGCGGACCGTCAGAGCTCCCGAAGGCAGCGGGCGATAGAACATCACTGCCTCGGGCGCCAGTTCGGCGGCGGTTGCGCGCGTCAATTCACGGCGCGTGCCGGCGTCGGGGTCAACGATGATGTGGCGGCCGCCTGCCCCCGGAAGGATCGCGACGGCCCGCCGGTCTTCGCCGAGAAACGCCACGAATGGTCCGGCACTGTTGCTCCACCAGTCGGCGCGCAGCAACAGCCGCCGCGTCCGCACCCGCGACGCCTCCGCGATCCTCACGGCGCTCGCAAGATCATCATTGTCGAACGCCATATTGGCCGGAGCCTGGAGCGATATGCCCAGCGCTGCTCCGACCTCCCGACAGGCGGCGAGCAGACGGCTAGCACCAACCGCGCCGGGTTGCGTCGATCCGGGCTCGGCAGCGATGATACCGGCAAGCCGACCGACAATGCTGCTGGTCCGTAGCCGATTGAGGTTCGAGCGCAGGCGCAGGCGGTCGGCCTCCGCGAGGGTTTCCTCGTCGATCCTGCGACACAGGCCTTCCATGACACGTGTATGGAATCGATCAAGCGCGGCCCATATCTCCGCAAGCGGGAATGCCGTGCTCTCCCGCACCACCAGCGTCGCCTCCTCGCGGGCGACGATCCACGTTCCCGGCGGCATCGGCGCGGGGCACTCCCTGGAGCCATGGGTCGCCGGCATCTCCATCACGCCGATGGTCCCATGCTCAATCCCGATCCAGCCGACCCGCCGGCCGGAAAGCCGGAGAATGTCGCCGGCTGCCAATGCGTATCGCGAGCCGATCGCGGCCTGCTGCACGACCGCTCCTTGAGGAGACGCTGCGATGACTCCCGACACAAGCGCGGTCCATGCGTCGATTGCGTCCCGATCGGCAAAACGGCCGCGATGATCGATCACGATTTCGGTCTCGAGACCGCCGACCGCAATCACAGCCACCGAATTTCCGTTTCCATCGCCGATGCCGGGCAGGCCAAAAACCACCGCGCCTTGCTCGACCCGAAACAGATGATGCCGCCGGCTCGGCTCGCCACTGGCGCTCTCCCTGACGGCAAACAGGTCGACATAGCCGCGCACGACGTGCAGAACGAGATCGAGGTCATTGATCGGCAGCGGTCGGTGGCTATCGAGCCCGACTGGGCGAGACGCCGCGCCTTCGCGCCAGGGCGAAGTTTCGAGGGCGGGAGGCTGGTAGACGCGGTTCATTCGCTCGACACCAGCTGGACATATTCGCCGCCCTCGGCGAGCAGCTTCTGATGCGTTCCCCGCTGCACGACCCGCCCGTTGCTCATCACAAGAATCTCGTCACAGTCGCGGATCGTGCTGAGCCGGTGCGCGACGATGATGCAGGTGCATCCCCTGCGCCGGAGATTGTCGTCGATCGCCTTCTCGACGATCGGATCCAGGGCGGAAGTGGCCTCGTCGAGGACGACCACGGAAGGATTGCCTGCCAGCGCCCGTGCGATCTCGAGCCGCTGCCGCTGGCCGCCGCTGAAATTCCTGCCGTCCTCGGCCACGTGGCAATCGTAGTTGCCGGCCCGGACGACAACCTCCTCGTGGATCAGCGCATCCTTGAGCGCCCGGGACACGCTGGCCTCAGCCACGGTATGGTCCCAGAGCGTGAGGTTGTCGCGGGCGGTCCCTTCGAACAGCAAGATTTCCTGATCGACATAGGCAACCGAATTGGTGAATATCTCCTGGGGAATCTCGGCCATCGGCCAGCCGTCAATGCGGATGTCGCCGGACCACGGCCGGTAGAGTCCACTGACCAGCCGTCCAACGGTGGATTTGCCGCTGCCTGATGCTCCGACCAGCGCGACGCGGCGGCCGGGCTCGACGACCAGCGAAAAATCCTCGATCAGCGGCGGCTCGAGCGCCGAATAGCCGAACGAGACGTCCTTCAACTCGACCCGGCCCGACAGTTTTGCGGGCATCGTTGCGGGCGTGCGCTCGATCGGCACCAGGGGACGGGCGGGATAGTTGAAGACGTCCTCGATCCGGAACAAATTGCCCTTGGTGGCGAGGAAGACAGCGGCCTGCTGCACAAGTGCGTTGACCGGCTCGACCAGGCTGGTGAGCAGCGCCTGCAGGGCGACGAGGCCACCGATGGTCAATGCGCCGTCGACGATCCGAAGGCCCCCCACCCCCAGCACGATCGCGGTGGTCAATCCGGTCAGGAAGATCGGACAGCTGTCGAGGAAGGTGGAGTAGACGCCGAGATCACGCTCGGCGTTCAGGACCTTGGCCTGAAACCCCGCCCAGCGCGCGAAGGCGTCATCTTCCAGGCCGCCGGCCTTGATCGTTTCGATCGTGCGGATGATTTCGATGGTGCTTCCATTCAGCTTGGCACGTTCGATTGACAGCTTGCGGTTGAGGTCCTCGCGCTGGCGCGCGACCAGCCTGAGGACGAGGACATTGAGGAGAGCCATGGCGATGCTGATCGCGGCCAGCAAACCGTCGTAGAACGCCATCGTCACGGCAACGAAGACGACCGCGATCAGGTTCAGCGCATTGGCAGCCACCCCGTTCGAAAGCAGCTGGGCGATTTGTTCGCTGGCGGCTATGCGGTTGGCGAGGTCGCCGGAGTGCCGCTGGGTGAAGAATTCCATCGGAAGGGTCAGGACGTGCCAGAGCAACTGGCTGACCATCGTCACCGTGAGCTTGGTCTGGATGCGCAGGAGCAGCGACTGTTGAAATGCTGTCATCAGCGCCCGCGCCACGGCTGTCATCGCCATGCCGATCAGCAAAGGTGTGAACCAGCCTTCCACATGCTTGATCAGAACGTCATCGACAAAGATTTTCGCGAATGCCGGAACCAGGATGGTGGGCACCACCAGCGCCATGCTGAGTGCAACCAGCAGCAGCACCGCCCCTAACGAATTCGACAGTCGCCGCAGCAGCAGCGGAACAAGGTCGGGCTCGCGACCACCCGGCTTGAAGTCGGGGCCCGGCTCCATCGCCAGGACAACGCCCGTGAAGGCCGCGTCAAATTCATCGTGACCGACCTTGCGGCGCCCGGTCGAGGGATCGTTGAGATAGGCGTAATCCGAATCCAGCCTTTCGAGCACCACGAAATGGTTGAAGTTCCAGTGGATGATCGATGGCATCGGCAGCTCATGCAGCGTTGCCGGCTCCTTCCTGAACCCCTTTGCCGTCAGTCCGAATTGCCGCGCGGCCTTCAGCACGTTGCTAGCCTTGCTGCCGTCCCGGGACACGCCGCAGGCTTCGCGCAGCTTTTCCAGCGGCACCCAGAGACCGTGATACGCCAGGATCATCGCGAGCGAAGCTGCGCCGCATTCCAGCGCTTCCATCTGGAATACCGTGGGCGTCACCCAGCGCCGTCGCGCCGGCAGCGGAATGCGCCTGATCCAGTTGCCGAGGCGATCGAGGAGCGCCGGCCGAGCATCGGTTTGGCGCGATGACGCGGTCATGCGCTGCCGATCCTAGCCGCCAATGCCGCTGAGCCGCTTCATCAGCGGAATCACCAGATCGATCGGCTGCTGCTCGCGCGTCGTAACTTCGGCCCGGGTCAGCGTACCGGTCGAGAGCTGGATCGGCGGCCCCTTGCCGGAGGTCCAGCGATACCCGCTGACGGTGGAGGGATCGCGCTCCAGGGTCACCTTGGCCGTATAGGGCGCGCCGTCCTGCGAAAAGCGCTTGACCAATGCATCGTTGTGCAGGTCCGCCAGCATGCCCTGGGGCGTCACAGGGAATTCCGAAACCGCCACCACATTGCCGACAATCGCGCCGTATTCTTCCCGTTTGATGGTGCTCGGCTCGACACGAACCTCCATGCCGGGCCTGATGTTCTTGCCACGGTCCGGCGGCATGTAGACCGTCGCTTCGAGGACCTGTCCCGCGGTCTCGATTTCGATAACCGGCGTACCCAAGGCAAGCACGGCGCCGCTGGACACTTTGAGTTCGACGACGCGCCCGTCGGCAGGACTGAGGATCCGTGATCCCCGCTCCAGCTCGGCCGCAAGCTGCTCAACCGTCCGCTTCGCATCATTGACCTTGAATTCCGAAAGCAGCCGATCGCGCTCCCGCTGGGTCTGCAGATCCAGCTGCTGCGCATTGAGCTTGAGAATGTCGTTCCTTGCGTCGGTGATGCGTTCCCGCGCATTGTTGAGTTCGACGCGGCGGTCCTCGAGATACCTGCGCGTGACAGTTCCGTTCGCTGCCGCCGGTTCGAGCTTGGCCACCTCGTCGGTGAGATAGGCGGTGCGCTTCTCGGCAGCCGCGATCACGTTGCCCAGACCTGCCTCCTGCGCCGCATAATTGGCAAGCTTGGCATCGATCTCCCGCGAGATCGCCCCGGCGAGCTCGGCATGCTCGCGTTCGCGCTCGCGCAGGACATCCCTCGCCTGCTGAAGCCGCTGCTCGGTCTCGGTCTGGACGATCCGGGCGATCACCTGATCGCGGCGGACGGCATCGCCGATGCCGACCTCGAGCGAGGCCAGCTTGCCGCTGACCGCGGAGACGGCGTCGACCAGACGACCGCCGCTGCTCAACAAAATGCCATCACCGGATACACGGGTTGGAATGCGGCCGAGCACGCTCCAGGCAACCAGCACGGCAAGACCAAGTGCCAGCGCCGCTGCAGCCATCCAGTCGAACGGGCGCGTGACGCCGACAACATGGTCGAGCTGTTCGGGATTCGAAAGCCGCTCGATGGCCGCTGCCCGAAAGATTCGCTCCGTTTCCCGTCTCACGCAGCCCCCGCAAACACCGAAGCCACTTTGGCTAGGTGACCTCTTCAAGCCGTCGTCGGCTCAGGTGCTTTCTCGGTCAACCTCCCCCGCCTGTGCTGGCGTAGCTGGCAGCCGCCAGATTATTGAACGGCCAGGCGCCGCCCGACACTTTGTCCAGGGAGCAGTCGCTGAGCGCATCGGACGTCGCCGAGATCTGGGAGGCTTTGCTCTGTGCGTCGTCCTTGAGGCTCTCGCCAGCATCGGCTTGCGCTTTCGAATTGGTGTCCTGCTCATTGGCCATCTTCAATCTCCATCCTTGATCAATGCTGATCGGGGCCAGCCCGACGTTGCAACCCTGCGCTCAACTCATGTCCGCTCCTCCAGAAATGGAGCAAAGCGGACATGCCGATATCAATGAGATCGACCATTTCCGGTTCGATGCGCGGCGGCGGAGGCGACCTCTTCAAGCCGTCGTCGGCTCAGGTGCTTTCTAGCCCGTCGGGCCTGCGCTGGCGTAGATGGCAGCCGCCAGAGTACTGAACGGCCAACAACCGCCTGACACTTTGTCCAGGGAGCTGTCGCTGAGCGCATCAGAGGTCGCTGAGATTTCGGAAGCTTTGTCCTGAGCGGCGCCCTCGAGACCCTCAGCTTCCCCTTGCTTATTCGCATCTTGCGCAATGGTCATATTCCATCTCCCGTTTCGTCAATGGCAAGCGTCTCACGCGAATGCGCGAGACGAACTTCGTCCCAATGACCCGGCTTCATATCCTTATCCCGGTCGCTGGGCGATACGGCAGATGTCGTATTTCGTCGTCGGTCAGGAGGTTAATGTCGAAAGGCCCTGTGCCGCCGCAGGTGACGGCGCGGTGTGAGATGTTCAGCCCGAAGCCGCCCGCACCGTTCCACCGAGACCCCTTCTAGATCACAAGGCAGAGTCCCGAAAACAGCAACAAACCCAGGATAATCCGCTTGAAGGCTGCTTCGTTGACGCGTCCGAACAGAACGATACCCACGGCCGTTCCAGCGGCCAAGGCGGGCAGCGAAATGCCAAAGTCGATCAAGACCTTGAGCGAGAGGCTGTGGTGCGAAAGCATGAGCGCGAGGGCGAAAAGCTGCATCACCCCGATGTAGGGCTGGACCAGGCCGCGCTGCTGAGTTTTCGGGAGACCATGGATGTCGCACCAGATCGCAGGAAGTGCGCCGGGCATCGCAGTCAGCCCCCCGACCAGCCCACCACCAAACCCCACCAGCGCGTTCCTGCTCCGGCTGTCCATCTGACGCAAATAGGCAGCCGTTGGCCGCAACAAGGCATATGCCGCGTAAAGCGATACAAGAATTCCAAAGCCCAGTCTGAACATCCCGGTGTCCACATTCTGCAGGAAATAGATCGCGATCGGAATGCCCAATAATCCACCAGCGATGAAAACGAGGCTGGTTTTCCATTGCATGCTCTTGCGGAGCGCAAACAGATTGGCGGCTTGCACGGTGATGCTGCAAGCCATCATCAAAGGCACTGCTTCGATAGGCGGAAAAACGTGTAGCAGGATCGCGCCGGCGACCGCCGAGAACGCGAATCCGGAAAGGCCGGAAACGAACGCGCCCGCAAAAACCGCCCCACTCAGCACCAAATAAACCGCTACGTCTGACATGGTATCGCTTCCTGGAGAACGGTGATTGCCGGCGATGGCCGGACAGCGTGGGGGGCGTCCGAACTCACGCGCGTGGCGTCAGCCAATCCATCTAGTCGCCCTGGATCGCCGTTGTTGCCGTTTCGATGGGTCGGAACCTCAGCGCGTGATGCAGCATGTATCCTCCGACCACGTGAAAAATGCCGAAGCCGGCCAGGACGGCGATTGTCCACGCCTTGAGAGCTGGCGATGGCCGCCGGGCGTGGGAGCTATCGGTCATTGCCATATCCAACTTGCCTTCTTGTACGCGCTCGGAGCGAAGCTGCCCGTCTTGACAGCCCCCGTTGATGGCACACTCCTGCTCCCAACAGCCGGGTTCGAGATCGGCTGCCGTTCAAGCGCGTCCAGTTGGGGTGAAGGATATCGTTGGGTTGATTCGCGAGCGATACGGCAGATGTCGTATTTCGTCGTCTAATGTTTCAGCAATCACTCATGATTGCTTCCTTGCCATCGACGCAGGCTGTGACGATCGCATCGTGCAATTCCTCGCCGCTGATCGGCTTGTGCAGAACACGATAGCCGCTGGCGGTCGCTTCCTTGATGCGCGACGGCGAGGTATCGCCGGTTACGATAAAGGCAGGGACCGAGCGGCCGATATGGGCGCAAAGAGCCTCGATTGCCTCCAGGCCTGTAGCACCATCTCCGAGGCGGTAGTCGGCGATGATCAGATCGACCGGTGCATCGCCTGTTATCATCGCCTCTGCATGAATCTGTTGCACCTCAGCGGCAGATCGGCCGGCATAGACCCGATGCCCCTGCAGCGTGAGCAACTGCACCATGACATCGAGAACATCCTCCTCGTCTTCCACGACCATGATGCTGACGGCGATGGCTGCGGGTGATGCCGCGCTATCGGGCAAGGGAGGCGCCACCGCACTGGCTTGCGGAACCGTAACGGAAAACATCGAGCCGCGCCCGGTGACGGAGACCAGTTTCACCGGATGTTGCAGCAGCGCGGCGGTGCGGCGAACGATGGCGAGGCCGAGGCCAAGCCCTTGCGTGCGATCCCTCGCCGGGTTCTGCAATTGCACGAACTCCTCGAAGACCATTGCTTGCTGATCTGCGGGGATGCCGGGGCCGGTATCCCATATCTGGATTTCCACCGACGCGCCGCGCCTGCGGCAGCCGAGCAGAACGCCGCCGGATCCCGTGTAGCGAAAGGCGTTCGACAGCAGATTGCCCAACACCCGTTTCAGCATCATGGGATCGCTGTCCACCTGGAGACGGCTTTCAACGACACGCCAATCAAGGCCGCGATCCTTCGCAACGGAAGCGAACTCGTTGTTGAGCTGGTAGAACAGCTGGGAGAGATTCACCGTCTCCTTCGCAACAGTGACGACGCCGGCATCGAGCCGGGAGATGTCGAGCAGTCCGTTCAGGAGGGCGCTGAGGTTGCCGACAATGGATTTTGCCTTGCCAGCCAGATCGCGTGCATCGCCGGATTGGACAGCGCCGCGGTGACCCAGCGCCGCGAGCGTGGCGATCAGCAGACTCAAGGCATGGATCGGCTGGCGCAGGTCATGACTTGCCGCCGCAAGGAAACGCGTTTTCGCACGATCGGCCGCCTGCGCGCGGTCGCGTTCTTCCTGCAAGTGGCTGACGAGCTCGACATTTTCCAGACGCAACCTGATGGTCTCACGCAGCATGCGGTGCGTCGTGCGGCAGTAGTAGAAATTGATGGCCACAAGCCCCGTAAGCAGGGCGAGATATGCGCCGGAAGCATCACCTCCATTGATAAAGGAGCGCGCCATGACCGGCAGCACCGTTGCGATGATCGAGCCGATCAGAGCCGGCGGAAAGGCCGAGAGCGACGGAACCGTGCCGCAGACCAGACCGGTCAAGGCAACAGCGGTGAATAAAAAAGGAACGGGCTGTTCAGGAACGAACCCGACCCAGCCGAGCATTCCCCACAGCAGGCCCGACACGCAGGAAAAAGAAGCCGCGAGCCACGCCCATCGCAACACAGACGCTGGTTCTCGATTCCGGCTGAAGAACCGGCGCGCCGCCAGGACGCGTATGGCGGTGAGCAGATACAGCGCACCGAGCCATCCGACCAACCAGCTCGCCGGTACGGTGTTCCTCAGGACGTACGCCGCCGCCAGGGAGATCAGGACGTTGGAGGCCACCACGCCATAGGAATTACGATACAAGAGCTCGACGAGCGCCTCGCGTATCTTGTCTTCTTGCATCGAAACCTCTCCGCGCGCCGATCGTTGCGGCGGCTTCGTTCACGAATTGCCGCTGCGCTAGCTAGCCCGCTGGAAGGCCGAGACGGATCGCGTAGGCTGTCAATTCGGCACCACTATGCAGATCGAGCTTCCGCATCAGGTTTTCGCGATGCTTCCGGGCGGTAAGCAGACTAATGCCGAGGCGGTTGGCGATGTCGCGGCTGGTGGCGCCGTGAGGGATCATCCCCAGGATTTGCCGCTCACGCCTTGTCAGCGTGACCGGAGATATGATCGCAGCCGTGGGCTCCGGGGTTTCGTTCAGGCCGTCATGCTGGTCCACCGCAAAGCGAACCTCCTCCGCCACATAGGCGTTGCCTTTTCTGATGGCATCGATTGCAGCGATGAGCTCCGACGGATCCCCGCTCTTGGTCAAATAGCCGTTCGCGCCCGCGGAAAAGGCTGCCCGAACGGAACGTGGCTCAACATTGGCGGTGAGGACAAGAACGCGCAGCTCAGGCCATTCGGCTTTCAGGTTCGCTATGAACTGAAACCCGCCCACACCCGGCATGCCGAGATCGAGTATCAGAAGATCGGCGGAGCTCTCGTTCAGCAGCCGGTGAACGGCTTCGCCGTCCGCGGCTTCTCCACCGATTGTAAGCTGGTCCACGGTCGACAGAAGCTGCTTCAGCCCTTCCCGAACCACGGCGTGATCGTCAGCAATGATCGCTTTAACCAGCCCGCACATGCATCACCCCTGCCGATGACGGTATTAGGGTATCAACCAACTCCAATCAAGGAGTTCGATTCACAAATCCATTTGCCGGTTTGGTCAGTCTGGTCATTTTGCAGTGATCGTCTGAATGCCCCGTTGCCGTGTTGCGCGGCTGGCGCCGGGCGGACGCGGACCCTGGTCGATCCACCGGCGGATTTGATTCTTCATGGTGGCCGCCGCCCGCGTCCTGATTTTCCATCAACGGGCTCGTCATCACATCGACATCTGTTATGGGTGCCGTGCGAGGCGTGGTTGCCGGATTACGCGACGAAGTGGCGGAGCCGCATTTTGCAGCACAGGTGCCCGATAACGCGCCACGACGGCAATGGCTGTCATGCCGGCAGCTGCGATGCGTCAGAAGCAAGCGTCGACGCAACGGCGCGGGAAAGCAGCGCTGTCCGTGACGATCGATTTTGTGTATTCTCTCGCTGCACTCGACCTCTTTGGGAGGATAGCCATGAGAGCCTTCCTGCTCGCCTGCGCGGCCGCCGTCGTTGTGGCGGGAGTCAGCGCCGCGGTCCTTGACCGCGTGCAAGAGCCGGTCGCAGAGGCCTTTGCAACGACGGCCGTGCGGCTTTAGCGATCTCGCCCCCGGGGGGCGGCGTTGCTCCTACTCCGCCGCCGTGGCGGCCGGCTTCGAGCGCGCATCATTGGCCGCGGCGCGCGTCTCCTCCTCCAGCCACAGGCTGTGGTGCTCCTTCGCCCAATTGACATCCACGACGCCACTGCCCATCGCCTCGAAGGCGCCCTGCATGCCGATGGTGCCGATATAGATGTGGGCCAGCATCACCGCGACGAACAGCACCGCCACAATCGCGTGGATCACCGCGGCCATTTGCATTCCTTCGATGCCGGACAGGTAGAACGGGAACATCAGCTCATATCCGGTGATCGCAACGGCAGCGCCGCCGATCACGACGATCCAGTAGACCGCCTTCTGTCCGGCGTTGAAACGATAGGCCGGCGGATGATCGTGCCCCACGATACCGCCGCCGCGCTTGATCCACTCGACATCGACCTTGTTCGGGATATTGCCGCCGAGCCACATCAGGAAGATCAACACCACTCCGATGGTGAACGGGAAGCTCAAATAGTTGTGCGCGTATTTCGCCCATTGCGACCATTCGGAGAATGCTTCGTGGCCGATCAGCGGCAACAGCAGCGGACGGCCGAAGGTGATGTTCAGTCCGGAGATTGCCAGAATGATGAAGCAGGTCGCCGTCATCCAGTGCACGAAGCGCTCAAAGGCGCCGAAGCGCACGATCGTGCGCCCCGACCTCCCGCTCTGGAGGCGGACCATGCCACGGATGAGATAGAAGCCGACGAGCGCCACGAGCATGCCGAGGATGGCAACTCCGCCGACCCAGCGCAGGGTGACGTTGCGGAATTCGCGCCACTCGCGTCCCGCCGGCTGCTCCAGCACGCCTGACCGCTGATCGGGAATGCTGACGCGCCCCTGGATCCGGTTGAGCTCCTGAAGAAGCTGTTGCTCCTTCACCGCGCTTGCGGTCGGATTGACCTGCTGGGCGATGGACGGCACCGACGCCGCGATCATCAACGCAAGCGCCCATGCGCCCAGGGCGAGACGGATGTATTTTGCCAGAGACGCCATGAGCTCCTCCCGGTATTTGCGCGAACCCGCCCTTCAGGATTCGATCGTCTCGCGATAGGCGGTTTTCCAGCCCCAGGCGCCCGAGCCGTAGCCGCGCTTCATCACACGTTCCTTGTAGATCTGGGCGATGATCTCGCCATCGCCGGCGAGCAATGATTTGGTGGAGCACATCTCGGCGCAGAGCGGCAATTTCCCCTCGGCGAGGCGATTGGCCCCATACTTCTCGTACTCCTCCTTGCTGCCGTCGGCCTCGGGGCCGCCGGCGCAGAACGTGCACTTATCCATTTTGCCGCGGGAGCCGAAATTGCCGATCTTCGGGTATTGCGGCGCGCCGAACGGACACGCGTAGAAGCAATAGCCGCAGCCGATGCACAGATCCTTGGAATGAAGAACGACGCCATCGGCGGTGGTGTAGAAGCAGTTCACCGGGCAGACCGCCGCGCAGGGCGCATCGGTGCAATGCATGCAAGCCATGGAGATCGATCGCTCTCCGGGCTTGCCGTCGTTGATCGTGACGACGCGGCGCCGGTTGATGCCCCAGGGCACCTCATGCTCATTCTTGCAGGCGGTGACGCAGGCATTGCACTCGATACAGCGGTCGGCGTCGCAGAGGAATTTCATTCGAGCCATGTGCGTTGCTCCTCTAGGCTGCGACGATCTGGCAGAGAGTGACCTTGGTCTCCTGCATATTGGTTGCAGGATCATAGCCATAGGTCGTGATCGTATTGGCGCTTTCGCCAAGCACGATCGGATCGGTCCCCTTCGGGTAATTGCCGCGAAGGTCCTTGCCCGCGAGCCAACCACCGAAGTGGAAGGGCATCCACGCAACGCCCCTCCCGACCCGTTCGGTCACCAGCGCCTTCATTCTGGCACGCGCGTTGTTTTCAGCGCCGCTCACCCAGACCCAGCCGCCATCCTTGATGCCGCGATCGGCGGCATCAACGGGACTGATCTCGATGAACATGTCCTGCTGCAGTTCGGCGAGCCACGGATTGGTGCGCGTCTCTTCGCCACCGCCCTCGTATTCGACCAGGCGGCCCGAGGAGAGGATGAGCGGGAATTGCTTGGCGATCCCCTTCTCCACCGCGGCCTTCTGCACGGAGAACCCGATGTTGGGCATGCGGAACTGCTTGGCGTCTGGCAGCGTCGGATATTTGGCGACCAGATCGACGCGCGGCGTGTAGATCGGCTCGCGGTGAACCGGAATGGGATCCGGTAGCCCGAACGCATTCATCCGCGCCTTGCCGTTGCCGTAAGGTACGCAGCCATGCATCAGCGCGACGCGCTGAATGCCGCCCGAAAGGTCGAGCGACCACGACACCGCGTCGGGAGTGGCCGGATTGATCCTGTTGATCGTGGCCATCTCCGCTTCCGTCAGATCCTTGTCCCAGCCGAGCTTCTTCAGGCTCGCCAGCGTGAATTCCGGATAGCCGTCCTTGATTTCCGAATCCTTCGAATAGGACCCGTCGGCGAGCAGGCTGACCTTCCGCGTCGAGCCGTCGGCCAGCTTCTCCTCACGTTCGATGCCGAAGCGCGGCCGGAACGTACCGCCGCCGTCCATCACGCCGAGGTTCGTATTGTAGAGCAGCGGCGTGCCCGGATGCCTGACCTCCGGCGAGCCCCAGCACGGCCAGGGCAGGCCGTAATAGTCGCCGCCGACTTCCGGATCGTCCTTCGGAGCCCGCATCGTCAGCATGTCGAACTTCGCCTGGTTCTTCATATGGGCCTTGAGACGCTCGGGCGATTGCCCGCAATAGCCGGTCGACCAGCTGCCGCGATTCATTTCGCGCAGGATGTCCTCGGCCTCGGGCAGATCGTTCTCGACCTTGATGTTCTTGAACATCTTGTCGGCGAAGCCGAACTTCTTCGCCAGCAGATAGGTGATCTCGAGGTCGTCCTTGGATTCGAAGATCGGCTTCACGATCTGCTCGCCCCATTGCAGCGAGCGGTTCGAGGCAACCCGGGACCCCTTGCACTCGAATTGGGTGGCGACCGGGAGAATGTAGAGACCGTCCTTGCGCCCGGCTTCCACGGCGAGCGAGGTCCAGGTGGTCGGATGCGGGTCGGCGATGACGAGCAGGTCGAGCGCCTTCAGACCCTTCAAGGATTCCGGAATGCGGGTGATGCTGTTGGAGGCGTGTCCCTGCACGAACACCGCCCGCACATTGTCTTTCTGAGCGACCTGGTCCTTCGGCAACGTCACCGCTTCGAACCAGCGCGTGAGCGGGATGCCGGGCGCTTCCATGATCTGCTTGGAGTCGAAGCGCGACTTCAGGAAGTCATAGTCGACCTCCCAAACCCGCGACCAGTGCTTCCACGCGCCCTCGGCGAGCCCGTAGTAGAACGGCAGCGTGACGATATCGAGCCCGACATCGGTCGCGCCCTGCACGTTGTCATGGCCGCGGAAGATGTTGGCGCCCATGCCCGGTCCGCCGACATTTCCAGTCATCAGGAGCAGGATGCAACTCGCCCGCACATTGGCGGTGCCGACCGTCTTCTGAGTCTGACCCATGGCCCAGATCAGCGTCGACGGCTTTTCCGTTGCGAACATCTTCGCGACACGCTTGAGCTGTTCACCGGGAATGCCGGCAACGCGCTCGACCTCCTCAGGGTTCCATTTTTCGACCTCCTTGCGAAGATCGTCGAAACCGTAGACGCGCTGCCGGATGAATTCCTTGTCCTCCCAGCCGTTCTGCAGGATGTGCCACATCATGCCGTAGAGCACCGGAATGTCGGTGCCTGGCCGCATGCGGACATACTCGGTCGCGTGCGCCGCGGTTCGCGTCAGGCGCGGGTCGATGACGATAAAGTTGGCCTTTTGCAGCTCCTTGCCCTCGAGCAGATGCTGCAGCGACACCGGATGCGCCTCGGCCGGATTGCCGCCCATGATCATCTGGGTCTTGGCGTTGCGGATGTCGTTGAAGCTGTTGGTCATCGCGCCGTAACCCCAGGTGTTGGCCACGCCGGTGACGGTCGTCGAATGGCAGATACGCGCCTGATGGTCGGTGTTGTTGGTGCCCCAGAACGCGCCGAGCTTGCGGAACAGATAGGATCCCTCGTTGGTCATCTTGGCCGATCCGAGCCAATAGACGGAATCGGGTCCCGACTTCTCGCGGACCTCCAGCAGCTTGTCGCCGATCTCGTTGATCGCGGCCTCCCAGGAGACCCGGGTCCACTGCCCGCCCACCAGCTTCATCGGATAGCGCAGCCGCCGCTCGCTGTGCACGAGCTCGCGCACCGAGGCGCCCTTGGCACAATGCGATCCGCGATTGATCGGGGAATCCCAGGTCGGCTCCTGGCCGATCCATACGCCGTTCAGCACTTCCGCAGTCACGGTGCATCCAACCGAGCAATGCGTGCAGATGCTCTTGCGCGCCGTCGCTCCCGCGGTCAGCGGCCCGGCGGCGGCAGCCTCCGCCTCGCGAACGCCACCGAGGGGCAGCGTGCTGAGCGCAGCGAGCGCCCCGCCGGCAAGACCGGACCGACGCAGAAATGTGCGGCGGTCGAGGCCGCCAGTCTGCCCGGACAGGAGGGCCGCGACGGATCCACGTCGGTCGGAATCGGAACGCTGTGTTCTCCTGATCAGCATGGCCGCCTCCCTCACCGTGGATAGCGATTGACGCGATAGTACGCTTTCACGTCTTCGGTTTCCCTGTAGCGCGCCTTGCGCTTCTCAGCTTCGCTCTCGCTGTCGGCCTGCGCCGGCGCGATCAAGGGGGTTGCCAGCGCGGCGCCTGCACCAACCGTGCCGATTCCGACCTTGCGAAGGAAGTCGCGGCGGCCTGCCGTCATTTTCTTCTCATCGCTCATTGCACCTCTCCTTGGACCGGGGCATCCGGTCAATTGGCGAACTTGAAGGCCTCAGTTTCAATCTCCAGGAACACGCATCCCAGCGCTCCGACCGCTCGATAGAACCTGGCGCATTCGGCCTTCGCCATGTCGGCGAACAGACGTCCGATCCAGCGGGACACATGCTTCTCGAAGAAGACGCGCTGTGCTGTGAGCGACGCCGGGAAACGACCGGCCACAAGGCCCGCCATGATCTCGCATAGCGTCGCCGCATGGTCCTCGGGTTCTGGATTGCTCTCCACCCGCTCGATGCCAAGCGCGGCCAGATCGTCACGAAGTCGCGACAGCGGGCGCTCGTTGAGGAAGCCGGTCAGATAGTAGGACGCGTAGGGCAGCAGCTCGCCGCGCCCAACGCCGACGAACAGGTCAAAATATTCGCGCTCGACCTCGGTTGCGACCGCGATCGAAGCGGCCTCCGCTAGAGCGGAGTGGGCACGCCCAAGCGGCGTCACATCGCCGTTCAGTTGCGCGATCTTTTCGAGGAGGTCTCGCGACGGCGCCGACGAGAGCAGGGTCGCAAGCAGTGCGTATTCCTGCGCGCGTCCGGCTTCGATCGGATCAAGCATGTCCGATATCGCAAGCTCGCTATAGAGATCGGGACGAAGAATTTTTCGCGAGACGCCCGTCGCGACTTCGACTGCAATCACGCGTTGCGCCGGCACCCGGTTCCAGTTCGACACCGAGGGCTGGGCAATACCGATTTTCCGGGCTAGCTGGGCTACGCCGCCCGCGGCATCGATGGCACGTTCAAGGCCCGCATCGCGCACGCCGCCCTCCCATCCTAGGGGCCAAGCGCTTGATTGCGTTTGCTTAACAAAGACTATTCGGGTGCCGGAGGGCGGTCAATCGATGGCATAGCCTGCGGCTATAGCATTTGGTCGCACCCTACCGGGGCAGCGCGCCACCATGTGTGCGGCGCCGAACGGCGGTCTCTTCGCTCGCGCCTTGCAGTTGCGGTGCAGCAGAGTTTGAAGGCAATTCCGGGGTTGCGGACTCATCGGACAGCGAGAGATCCGGGCGCGCCTTCACCGGATTTGATGCTTGCACCAAATCGTCGACCGCAGCAACGGTCGGTCGCATGGCGTCTTCGACAGTCCCTTCGATCGCGTCGGTCGCATTCTCGGCGGCCTGCACGAGGTCCCCGACAACGCGGCGGACGAGTGCGTCAACCTGCTCGGCCGAATAGTCCAGCGGACCGAAGCCAGGCATGGCGGTCGGGTCGTTGAAGTCCCAGGCATTTTCCGCGAGCCCAATGAAGTCGCGAATGGCAGGATCGGCGCTCCAGGCCCGGCGAAGCGCAGCACGGCTCAATTCCTGAGGAATGCCCTTGCGAAGGAAGGCCGAGACGTCGGTCGCGGCATCAATCGACTCGATGGGCGGCAGGCTCGACAAGTCCAACTGGGCGGGACAGGGCTCCGCCACGTCAGGGCCGGCCACCGCCGGCGCATTCGCTTCGGCGGGTGGTTCAGGAGGTCTCGGTTCAGCGTGGCCGTCCCTCGCCGCCTGCTTGCGTCGCGACCAGCGCGCCAGAAAGTCGTCTTCGCTCATTCGTGCCCACCGTCATGGCGCCGCTGCGCCAGCGCCTCCGGATCGGCGCGGCTCCGCTCGCGCTTGAAGAACTCCTTCTCGACGTGGTGCTCGGCGATGAAATCTTCAATCGCCCGGCGCAGCACCTCGGGCATCGGCACCGCTTCGACGAGATTGGCACCGGCCCCCGTGAACGCCTCCCCTTCGGCGGGATCGGCCGTGACCGCGGAAAGGAGGTAGGACGAGGCTCCCTCGGCAGGGCTCAACACGATCCAGATGCTGGGCGCACCGGAGGTGAGATTGTCGCGGTAGCGATCGGTTTCCGAGCGGTAGAGATCGACTGTCGCACTGCCGGCGTAAAACAGCGTCACTCCATCCTGCTCGCGGATCACCGTCCACGGCGTCATCTCCGGCTCATCCGGCAGCACCCCGACGCTGCGCCAGACGACGTCGATCCACGGAGAATCCGCTCTGCGGCGCTCGACCACGACGCCGACGGGGATACGGACCAGCGGCTCGGCGACGGGGCTCATGTCACAGCCTCCAGATGCTTGATTGGCAGTCCCGCCAGCAAGTTCTGGGGTTTCATCCGGACGACCTGATCGGACGTCATTGCAAGGATCAGATAGGCCGGCGTACGCCCCGCGGTGTCAACGATCAGGCCGGGATCCGCAAAGCTCAGCCGAAACAACGCCAGCACGCGCCCCGCGGTGCGGTCGTCGAGGGATTCGCCCTGCCAAAGCCGGTCGCCGATGCGGGTCGCTTCGGAATCCAGGCCCACATACCAGGTGAGTTCTGCGTTGCGCAGTTCGGTCAGCGGCTCGATCGTCACATCGATCCCGAGCAGATGCGAGACCCAACGCCGCATCGCGTCGGCCAGCGCGGCCTGCCCCCGCCCTCCGCCGGTCAGATCAAGCGCCATATCGAACTGGTCACTGCGTTGCCAATAGCCGTCGGCGTTCTCCTCGCTGAGAACGTCGAGTTGGATATCGCTCGTCGCGTCCAGCATCGACATCAGCGACTGCACCGGCGTCGGGCTACGCCCGCTAAGGATTTCATCGTCGCCCAGGAGCAGCAAATGCTCGTGCGGCAGGATCCGTTGCGGCCGAAAGAACAACTCGGCTGCACGCAGCTGAAACGGATCCTCGCAGCGATCGAGCACATTGCGCAGGATCACATGCACCAGCTGGTTCATGAACAGCGGTGGCAGATTGACCGAACCTGAACGAACCGTCGCGAGATAGGCCGCCTCCAGTGTCGGATGGCGCAGCAGGAGGTCACGAAATGCCAGCACGAATTGCCAGTTTTCCCGCGCGTCGGCATCACCGATCGCGGCCACCTCCGTGTCTCCGACCGGGAGGCGCGGATCGGACAGCAATTGCCGGTGCAGGCGACGCTCGACTGCGCACGCATCATCCGGCGGCATCAGTTCGGGGCGCGCGAAATAGGCCTTCAGGTATTCATCCGTGACAACGAGCCCGCCGCTCGCGTTGCGATCGAGCAGATGGTGGCCGCAGGCGATCCAGAAATCCTTCATCGCCAAATCTTTCATCGCCCCGGCTCCTTGGTCATGTCGGCAAGATCGAGATCGCCGCCGGGTTCGGCATCATCCTCCACCTCCATGAACGAGAACGCCTTGCCGTGCCCTTGCCCCTCGCGCAGCCGCAAGCTCCGGAAGGACTCGCGGACCTCGCCATCCCGCACCGAGCGATGGACGGCAATCAGCGTGCTGATCGGATGGGCACAGAGCGATTGCGCAAAGGCAACCTCCTCCTCCGCCGCCACGTGCGCGGTTGCAAGATCCGGCGCACCGAACCGTTCGACGAGCCGCTTCGCCAGCAGCTCCACCAGCGCGCGGCGATCGTCCGCGGTCGCGGGAACGATCTGCGCCAGCGTCGACCAGCCCCAGGATTGCACTCCGAGAAAGCCGCCGCGGAACGCGGACCGGTCCTTACCGTCCAGTTGCGCCAAATCCCGATCAAGGAAGCGGAACGCGCCCGGCACCGCCCATTCGCCGGGCTCCGCGGGCACGTCGAATACGAACGTTTCGGACGGATCGAGCGCGATGGTGCGCAAGAGCTTCACAGGCGCAGCCCTCCGAGCTTCGGATCGAGCCACGAAGGCAATAGCAGGTGTTTCCTCAAATCGCGCCGCTCGGTCCCATCTGCTCCAACCCGGCGCACCAGAAGATCGCCGTTGTCAGCGACCGTGCGCGAGGTCTGCCGTTCGTCCGTCAGCCGGCTCAGGAATTCGCGCGCGAGGGCGTCAAAACCGTCGACTTGCCAGGTTTCGGTCGCGAGCATCAGGTGCCGCGCAAAGCTTTCCGTGATTTGAACCGCGCCGGCTTCGCCAAAGCCCTCCTGATCGAGCGCCGAAACGAGTGGATGCACGCCCGCTTCCGCCTCGGTCATCGCAACCGTCCGGATCATGGCACCGAACACCAACCAGCGCGGCGGCTCATCCTCTTTCGCGGACGACGGCCAGCCAAGCCGGCCGCCACCGACGAGCCCGCCGTCGACACGGACCGCATCCGGCCAATCGATGGCGACCTCCTTGTTCGGGGGTGCATAGGCGCGCAAGGCGTCAGTCAATGCCACCATGGCGGCATAGAAGGCGCGGCGCGCGGTGCATAAGGGCTCGGCGGGTTCGAGCACGACGGCGAACTCAGCAAGATCGAAGCGCCCCACATAGGTCAGCGTACCTGCCCCGCTTTCCTCCGCGATATCGATGGCATGGGCAAAGGCATCGCGCGTCTCGCGCAGCCTCACCAGCGTGAACGGCGGAGGCAGGTCAACGGGCTCCAGGATCGATGAGCGCGTGCGGACGGTCGGCGACAGACGGACCTCCAGCTTCCATTTCTTCCCATGTGATAATAGCTTATCCGAGCAACGGGGACGGCGCGAGTCCGCCCCCTCGTCCCCCGACCGCTTTGGGAGGTGAATAGCCGCGTATGCCGGATTCGCCGAAGACGATCCTGATCTGCTCGTGCGAAGACACGATGCGTCTCGACACTGCTGCGATCAAGCGAGGATGTCGCAACAGCGAGATCGCCGAATTCCGACACCTGTGCCGAGCCGAGCTGGATCGGTTTCGCGATGCAGCGAAGGTCGCGGGCCCGATGATCGTCGGCTGCACCCAGGAGGCGCCGCTGTTCGCCGACGCGATGGAAGGCCGCTCGGAAAGAACAGAGTTCGTCAACATCCGGGAGACCGCAGGGTGGTCCCTGGAAGGGCGACAGGCTGGGCCGAAAATGGCGGGGCTGCTCGCTGCAGCGTCCGAGCCCGTACCAGCCTACCCGTTTGTCACCTTGTCGAGCGAGGGCGTGATCCTGATCTACGGCCGCGATGACGTCGCGGTTGAAGCGGGCCAGCTGCTGGCAGATCACCTCGACGTGACGGTCATGATCACGCGGCCAGCGCAGATTGCACCACCGGCGACGACATCGTTCCCGATCGTCAAGGGAACGATTCGCAACGCCAAGGGACATCTGGGCGCCTTCGAGCTTGTGATCGACGACTATGCCGCGGCTCGCCCCTCCTCGCGCGAGGCGCTGCTGTTCGAGGCTCCGCGCAACGGCCTGACGTCGCGCTGCGACCTCATCCTGGATCTTTCCGGCGGGATGCCGCTTTTTCCCGCGCATGATTTGCGCGAAGGTTATCTCCGCGTCGACCCCGCAGACCCGCCCGCAATGCTGCGCGCGGTCCTCAAGGCGCGCGATCTCGTCGGCAGTTTCGACAAGCCGAAATACGTCAACTTCACCGCAGAGCTCTGCGTGCATTCGCGGTCGAAGCTAACGGGGTGCCATCGCTGCCTCGATCTCTGCCCGACCGGGGCGATCACACCGGATGGCGATCACGTCAAAATCAATGCGGAGGTCTGCGCCGGATGCGGCCAATGCGCCGCGGCCTGTCCGACCGGCGCGGCAACCTATGCCCTGCCGCCAGCCGACGCGCTGTTGCACAAATTGCGCGCGATGCTTTTGTCCTATCACGCAGCCGGCGGCACCAATGCCGTCGTCCTGTTCCACGATAGCCAGCACGGCACTGCGCTGATCGATGCGCTCGCCCGCCATGGCGACGGGCTGCCGGCCAGCGTGCTGCCGCTCGCGGTGAACGAGGTGACGCAGGTTGGCCTCGAGGCCGTCGTCGCTTCCTTCGCCTATGGTGCCGCGGGGATACGCTTTCTCCTTCGCGCAAAGCCGCGGCATGACGTCGCTGGCCTCTTCAAGACGATCGCGATGGCCGATGCGATTATCTCCGGACTTGGGTTTGCAGGACTTGGGTTGAAAGGACTTGGGTTCGCAGGACGCAGGGTCGACGCAATCGAAACCGACGATCCCGACGCACTCGGCAAGACGCTCTGGTCGATCGAGCCAGCGCCGACCGTCGAGCATCCCGCGACCTTCCGGTCCGTCGGCAAACGGCGCGAACTGCTTCGCCTCGCGCTCCACGAGTTGCACCGCCTGGCGCCGTCGCCTGTCGACGTCATCGCGCTGCCTGACGGCGCACCACTTGGCGCGATCAGCGTCAATGTGGAGGGATGCACCCTATGTCTGTCATGCGTGTCGGCCTGCCCGACCGGTGCGCTGCGCGACGATCCCGAGCGTCCTGTGCTCAAATTCGTCGAAGATGCCTGCGTGCAGTGCGGTCTGTGCCAAAGCACGTGCCCGGAAAAGGTGATCACGCTCAAGCCGCAGATCGACTTCCGTGCCGCCAGGGCCCCGGCGACGATCATCAAGGAGGAAGAGCCGGCGCTTTGCATCCGCTGCAACAAGCCGTTTGGCGTGAAGAGCACGATTGAGAAGATCGCGGCGAAGCTCGAGGGCCGGCACTGGATGTATCCCGCCGGAGACAAGCGGCTCGATACGGTCAGAATGTGCGCGGATTGCCGCGTGATCACCATGAGCGAGCAACAGTTCGACCCGTTTGCCGGCGTACCACAACGCGCGGCGCGTCGAACGACCGACGATTATCTGCGCGAACGGGAAACCAAGAATTAGGACCAATTCAACTGTGGGAAGCGGCACACTTAGGAGGGGCACCATGTCTCATCTCACCAAAGCTCATTTTGCATTCGTTGCCGTCGTAGTTGCCCTTGGCGCAGGGATGATGCCGGCGCCCGTCGAAGCCGCGCGCCTGTCGAAAGCCGACAAGATCGCCCTGAAACAGGCGATCGTTGCCTGCAAGGCGGAGGCGAAGGGCAGGAAGGTCAAGTGGCTCGCGCGCCGGAAATACGTGAACAATTGCGTCTCCGAGGCCCTGAAGGAACATCCAAACGTCGACGTCATCAGATTGATCAAGGAGTATCCGAACATAACGAGCCTCCCGGTAGAGAAATGGCCCGGCTTCTAGAGCTTCGGTTCTGATTGAATCAGAACCGAAGCTCTAGATTCTTGTTTTGACGCGTTTTCTTCACGCGAACCGGTGTCCACTTCGCTCGAAAACGCTCTAGCTGCATGAAGCTTTTGTAACGGGCCGCTACCGTCGCCCCAACGTCGCACGCCCCAGGAAATCCGTGAGCGCCTTGCGGTCCTCGACCGACCCGATCCGCTGCTCCGGCATTTTTGTACCCGGCGTATAGGTATTCGGGCCGAGCTCGAAGAGCCTTGCCACCGTTTCGGGAGTCCAGACGATATCCATTTTCGTCAGCGCGTTGGAGAAGCGATATCCCGGCAACGACGCAATCCTGCGACCATACAGGCCATCGAGCGTGGGGCCGGCGCGCTGCGGCTCCTCCGCGGACAGCGTGTGGCACGCAATACACGCCCTAAACACCAGGGCGCCGCGATCTCCCGCATAGGGCGCCAGGGGATCGCTTTGCGCAGCCCGCAGCGACGAGCCGATTGGATCGCCCGTCCGCGCGTTCCAGCGCCGGATCCTGCCGTCCGCGCCCCCCGTCAGCAATGTTGCATTGTCGGGCAGGAATGCCACCGACCAACTCGGCGCTCCCTGAGCGACCAGCGTTTGCACGATGCTCCGCGCCTTTCGGTCGATGACGGAGACGCCTCCGCCAATTCCGGTTGCCGCGATCAACGTGCCGTCCGTGGAGAGCGCCAACGCGACGATCGGGGTCGACCCGGCCGCAAGCTCGCCGGTCTCATGCCCGTTCGATGTTAGAAATCGGATCTTCCCGTCGCCTCCGCCCGCGATGATTTCGCCGTCGGGCGCGACTGCCACGGCGTTGAGAGGTGACGGGAGCAGGACGACATCCGGCGTTCCTGCCGCCATCGGCCAGATCCTCAACTCGCAGTCGTAACCGACGCTGACCAGCGATTGTCCATCGGCAGAGAAGGCAACTCCGTTCACGTTCTGTGTATGCCCTTTCAGCACCTGCGACGCGCCGTCGGCGAGTGACCAGACGCCAACCGTATGGTCCCATGACGCCGTGGCGAGCTTCGTTCCATCCGGCGAGACGACGAGTGAAACGATTGGCGCCTGATGGCCCTCGAAAACCTGATTCGGCTGCTCCCGGCCGGAGGTCCAGATCGCGATCCGCGCGTCGGCTCCGGCGGTCGCCATTCGTCCATCCCTGAGGAAGACGACCGCATTCACCGCATCGGAGTGAAAACGCAGGACTTGTTCGGCGGATTCGGTCTTCAGTGACCATCGAATTGCCGATGTGTCGAAGCTGCCTGACAGAGCACTGTTGCCATCACTCGAGATCGCAATCGCCCGAACGGGTCCGCCATGACCCGCGAGTTGACCTTGCGCCGCCGTTGCATCAAATGCCCACAGGGCGGCAACGACGCACAGATTTGAGAGCCAGTTCATCGGCGGCTCGCGGGTCGGCTCCGGCACGTTGCCGTTGCCCTGCAGAGATAGTTTGCGCGCGCTTGACCGGGGTCAACGACGAGAGCCGTCGTTCGGTTTCCATGCTGCGCCGCGGGATTGGATCAGCCCCGCTACTCAATGCCGCAATGGCGTCTTGTCGGCTTGAACCTACGGGCACCGGCTCCTAAGCTGAACCTGAAGCGTCAAGGATGACGGCATGCAAATACGACCCAAGACGTATCTGCATCTCATTTCGCTGTGGCGGTCACTTCGCAATTCGATTTCGCCACACGGTGGCGACGTGCCCCGTGAAACGTCACCATCGCTCATTTTTGTCGCGGTCGTGCTGACGTCTCTCCTGGCTATCCTGGAGGTCGACCTTCATCGAGGTGAATTGGAATCGCTTGGCCTACTCCGAAGCCACGACTCACCTCCAGCCTCCTTCTTAGGCCCGTAGCGTTCGTCGCCCGACCAGGCTTCAATCTGAAGCGTGCCCTCAGCGTTGATCCCGGCTGCGGGTCGCTTCGCCTGACAGGTGGCTGTCTAGCGCGTCGTCTCTCTCGGGAAGACCAAGGACCGGTCGTCAAAGTCCTCGGCCGGCAACTTGGCAGCGCCGCGTTGTAGTTCCTGCAATGTCGAACTGCTTGCCATATCGGCCCGCCCGACCGACGAGACCGAGTGTGATCGCGGGATGCCGAGCACTACGGTAACAAACGCTAAAACGGTGAAGGCCGCTACCATCAGACCTTTCATGCGAAATCTCCGTTCGGTTGGAGCTGCCCCCGAAGAAGTTTTGCAATGATCTGATTAGTGCTGACCGCAGCATCGCGATGTGAACCGCCTCACATGCCCTGGAAATTTTCCACGTTAGCGCCTTTCGGGTTCCGCCCGAAGTCGACGGCGATGGCGCCCTGCGCGATGCCGACGAGATCGAACTGGCCGAGGAACTTGCTGTCGGCAGCCATCTCGCGCTCGCCCTGGAAGACCCGGATCGTCACGGCATTCTGGTTGCCCTCGCGATCTGCACAAGTCACTGGGGAAAGCTGCGCCTGCGGCCCAGCGCAGATCTTAGCGGCGGGGTATGTAGCCTGCGGCGTTGCGGTCCCAGGTGTCGGCTGTCATTCCGGCCTCTCGCAGCACAACCTTTCTGATCCTGCCGTTCTCGGTGAGCGGCATCTCGGTGACAATCCGGACAAAACGCGGAATGGCGAAGTAGGCTATCTGTCCCTCGCAATGCGTGACCACATCGATGGCCTCGAGCGCATGGCCGGGCCGGAGCTGGACCGCCGCAGCAACTTCATCCTCGCCAAGTTCGGATGGCAGCGGATAGATGGCGCAAGCCGCAATCGCCGGATGTCTCAGCAGGACCTGCTCGACCTCCCATGACGAAACATTCTCGCCGCGCCGGCGGATCGAATCTTTCATCCGGTCGGCGAAATGATAGTGACCGTCGGTGTCGCGCATGACGAGGTCACCGGTGTGAAACCAGAGATTCCGCCAGGCCTCGACCGTCTTCTCGGGCATTCCGAAATAGCCCGTCGCGAATGCGAACGGCTCGCGCGCACGCAGCAGCAATTCGCCGGCGATGCCGTCCGGCAGCACCGTATCGTCGGGATCGACGATACGGGCTTCCACGCCGTCGGCGAGATAACCCATGGTGCCCGGGCGATCGGACGGGATCGGGCTTGCGAACACGAAATTGGTTTCGGTCGAGCCATAGCCATCGAGCAGCGGCACATCGAAACGCGCCAGAAACGGACCGTGAAACCGGCCGGGCACGCCGCCGCCGAGCACGACGCGAAGCTGGTGCGCGGTGTCATTTTCGGAGGGCGGCTGCGCCAGCAGCATCACGGCCATCGCGCCAAGCAGATAGCCAACCGTCGCCCGATGCCGTCGCGCCGCGGCCCAGAAGCCGGAGGCGGAGAATTTCGGCTCGAGCACGTAGGTGCAGCCGTTCAGGAGCGCCTGATAGAATGCGTTCAGCGCATTGGTGTGAAACAGCGGGAGCGTGGTGAAAAGGACATCGCCCTCGACGATGCCGAGCGCGCGCGCCGAATAGACCCCCCACCAGAACATCTGCGCCTGCGGGCAGCAAACGCCCTTGGATGGTCCTGTCGTGCCTGACGTATAGAGGATCGCGACCGTGTCGCCGGGCCGGGCCTGCGCAGGCGGCACTCCCTCCCCGAGCGGAGGTAGTGGCGCGATCGGCCCCGGCATGGAGAAGGGCTCGCCGCCCTCTCCGATCGTCCAGATCACACCGGGCGGCGCGACATCGCTCTCCAGCGTTGCGACGGCCGGCATGAAGGGCGCCTCGACGACGAGCAGCTTCGGTCCGGAATTGCGCAAGATATGGCTGAGCTGGATCCCGCGCAGCGCCGTGTTGATCGGCACGCAGACGGCCCCCATCCATGCGCAGCCGAGATAGACCTCAAGAAATTCCGGCCGGTTCGAGCAGATCAGGGCGACACGGTCACCGGCGCGAATTCCGGCTCGCATCAACCGCGCGGCCGACGCAGCCGCAATGCTGGCGGTCTCGGCATAGCTCCATCGCGTCTTGCCAAAGACAAGGAGCGTGCCATCTCCGTACTGTGCGGCCTGTCGTATCAGAACAGTCGAAAGGATTCGGTCCGCCGGCGGGAAACGCTCGGCCGCCTCCGACCAGATTGGCCGGCCTGATCGCTGCCCGGACACGTTGCTGTCACCTGCCCGCACACGCATCTCCACCGTCTGCCGCGCCGATGGGCCGATATCGCCACTGGCCAGCGAGATAGTTTAGGCTTAAAGTATTCACGAAAGCTGCCGCCACAGCAAGGGCTGCGCGCGGGTTCCGGTCGTGATCTCGTGCAGGACTGGAGGCATCAACAGGAGCACTCCCCGCGATGAGCCCTGAGTTTCCCAATCGATCGCCCTCCGATGCCTTCATAGCATCGGCCGCAAGACGTCCGGACGCGCCGTTCCTGCTTGCGCCTGCCAGCGCGCAATTGCCCTACGCGCCCGACGGATTTGACATCGCGTACGGGGCGTTCAAGGCGGAGATCGATCGCCTGCGCGTGGAATATGCGGCTGCGGGCTATGGACGAGGCGCGCGGGTTGCCCTGCTGCTGGAAAATCGCCCCGTGTTCTTCCTGCATTGGCTCGCGCTCAATGGGCTCGGGGCCTCGATCGTCCCGATCAACCCGGACATCCGCCCGGATGAGCTGTCGTTCCAGCTCGAGCTGTCGGAAGCGGACCTGCTGGTGGCAACGCCGGATCGTATCCACGTGACGAAGGATGCGGTGCTCGGGCGCGCCCGCCTGATCGACACCGACGGCCGTATTCCGTCCTGCCAGAGCGAGGTTGCAGCCCAACAACCGGACTTCAACGGCGAATGCGCGCTATTGTTCACCTCCGGCAGCACCGGCAAGCCGAAGGGCTGCATGCTCTCGAACCGCTATTTCCTGCAGGTTGCCGATTGGTATCTCGCGCAGGGCGGCGTCGCCACGCTGCAGCCGGATCGCGAGATCAATCTGACACCCTTGCCGATGTTCCACATGAACGCACTGGGCTGCAGCGCGGTCGGGATGATGGTGCTCGGCGGCGCCGTGGTGCCGCTCGACCGCTTTCATGCCAACCGATGGTGGCAGTGCGTGGCTGACAGCGGCGCGACCGTCGTGCATTGCCTCGGCGTCATCCCAGCCATCCTGCTGCAGCTGCCGGCGACCGAGGTCGAACGGCAGCATCGCGTGCGTTTTGCCTTCGCCCCCGGCGTCGATGTCCGCCACCGCGCCACATTCGAGGAGCGTTACCGCATCCCGATCGTCGAGGCCTGGGCGATGACCGAGACCGGCGGCGCCGCAGCCACAACCACCGCGCGCGAGCCGGCGGGCTTTGGCGCACGCTGCGTCGGCCGGCCGTCTGATAGCATGGAGTATCGCCTCGTCGACGACCAGGGCGCCGACGTCGCACTCGGCAAGCCCGGCGAGTTGCTGGTCCGCGCCAAGGGCGACGCACCGCGCGCCGGATTCTTCAGCGGCTACCTGAAGGATAAGGAGGCTACCGAAGCGGCCTGGCAGGACGGCTGGTTCCACACCGGAGACCTGGTGTTCGCCGACCACGACGGGCTGATGTATTTCTTCGATCGCAAGAAAACCATCGTGCGGCGCAGCGGCGAAAACATCGGCGTCCTCGAGGTCGAAAGCGCGCTTTACATGGACACGCGCATCGGTGGCTGCGCAGTCACGCCGGTTCCCGATGACATCCGCGGTGAGGAGGTCTTCGCCTTTATCGTGCCCAATGTGACGGTCGACGACGCCGACGTGCTCGTGACCTCGATCGTCAAGGCCTGCGCCGAACGCCTCGCCTATCACAAGGTCCCCGGCTATGTGGCGATCGTCGACGAGCTGCCGCTGTCATCGACGCGCAAGCTCGCCCGCGGCGAGATCAAGACACTCGCGGCCACAGCCGTTGCCGCCAATCGCGCGATCGACATGCGTCAGCTCAAGGCGAAGCTGCGCCACGCCTGAACCCGGGCTGCCGCTGTCACGGCAGCAGCTTGTATTTCCCGCCTTCGATCTGGACCATGATCCGCGCGCGGTCGTCGACGCCGTGGCGATCCGCTGGCGTGTAGCTGTAGATGCCGTGCGCGCCGACCACATCCTTGGTCGTGAACAGCGCCTCGCGCAGCGCATTGCGGAAGGCCGGCGTGCCCGGCGCCGCACCTGTTGCCTTGGCGCGCCTGGCGGCATCGATGAACACCAGCCAGCCGTCAAAGGCATAAGGTGAGAACGCATCGGCCGGCGGCTCGCCATTGGCCTTTTCATAGGCCGCGCGGAACGCAAGCGCGACCTTGCGGATCGGATTGCTCTCGGGAAGCTGCTCGGCTGCCGTCACCGGTCCGGTCGGACAGATGATGCCCTCCGCCGACTTGCCGGCGAGCCGAAGGAAATCGGCACTGATCATGCCGTGATTGCCGTAGAGCGGCCCCTTGTAACCGCGCTCGGACAGCGCGATCACAGGAAGTGCACCGGGGGTGCCCGTGCCGCCCAGCATGATCGCATCGGGGCGGGCGGACAGCGCCCGCAACACCTGCGCCGTGACCGAATTGTCAGAGCGCGCATAACGCTCGTTCGCGGTCACCTTGATCCCGGCCTTCTCGGCGCTTTGCATCAGCGAATTGTACATCAGGTCGCCGAACGCGTCGGAGAAGCCGATGAACGCCACGGTCTTCACGCCGCGGCCCTTCATGTGATCGACGATGCCCTGGACCAGAAGCGGCGTCGGCTGCGGCGTCTGCACCACCCATGGACCGCCCTCGCCTGCCGGCGCCGGCGCGATCGGCGAGATCGCCACCATCGGCACCTTCATCTCGACCGCAACCGTGGCCATGGCCAGCGTCTGCGGCGCGCCCGACGTTCCGATCAGGAAGTCGACGTGCTCCTGCTCCACCAGCTTGCGCGCGTTGCGCGTCGACGCCGCCGGGTCCGAGCCGTCATCGAGCTGGATGACGCGGACTTTTTCGCCATCGACCTCGCCGATATACGCCTGGCCCGCGGCCAACCCCTTGGCGTTCGGCACGCCGATCGAGGACACCGGGCCGCTCAGCCCGGTCACGAATCCAACCAGGATTTCAGCATGGGCCGGCATCGCGGCGCCGAGCAGCAGCGCGGCGCCGACCAACAAAGTTGTCTTGTTCATGATCTCACTCGATGTAGACGAAAAGGCTCCAGCGCTACGCGGCAGGCACCAGCGCAAGCACGCGCAGCGGACTACCCGAACCGTTCTGGATCTTCAACGGCGCGGCGATGATCACCGCGCCGGTCGCTGGAAGCTGATCGAGATTGCACAGGCACTGCAGGCCGTAGCGCCCGCCGCCGTGCAGGAAATGGTGCGCCGGATAGGGTGGACCGAGATGACCGGCCTGTCCGGCGTCGGTCCCGATCGTCTCGGTGCCAAGGCCGATGATGCCGCGCTCTTCGACCAGCCATCGCATCACGGCGGCATCAGGCCCCGGCGTATGTGCACCGTCGTCCTTCAGATTTGCGTAGTCGCGCCAGCCCTTCTTCGACCAGTCGGTGCGCAGCAGAACCCAGTGGCGCTCCGGAATCCGTCCATAACGGCCTTCCCAGGCCTCGACCGCAGCAATCGTCAGCAGGAAGTCCGGATTCTGCGCCGCCTCGGCCGAGCAGTCGATCACGCATGCCGGCGCGATCATGTCGCGCACCGGCAGCGTGTCGACCGAATTGTTCGGCAGGTCCTTGCCGGTGAACCAGTGGATCGGCGCGTCGAAATGCGTACCGGTGTGCTCGCCGAAGGTCAGATTGTTCCAGTACCAGGCGGGACCCGCGGCATCGTACTGCGAAATCCGCTGGATCCGCACCGGCGCGGCCTGCCCGAACTCGGGCGGCAGCACGATGACGGGAAAATCGGGGCTGAGCGTGAAAGTCAGGTCGACGACACGCACCGCGCCGGACGCGATTGCGCCAGCGAACTGCGTCAGATTGTTGCTATCCATTGCGCCTCTCCCGTTCTTTTTTCGATCAGCCCGCTCACGTCCCTAGCTCACGCTCGACCGCCTTGGGATTGGCCGCAAGGCGTTGGCGGATCTCCTCGGCGATATCGCCAACGAACACATCTTCCAATCCGCGCTTGAGCGCCGACACGATGGCGCTGGCGACCGCGCGGGGCGCGACCTTCGGCGGCGGCACGGTCTGGAACCACTCGATATCGAGCGGGCCAGTGAAGACGTTCACGACCTTGACACCGCCGGGCCGGAACTCGGCGCGCAGGCAATGCGACAGCGAAAGCGCGGCGGCCTGTGAGGCCGAGTAGGCACCGAACACGGGCCAGTTCGCCAGCGCATAGACCGACAGGATATTGACCCAGGCGGCGGCGCTGTTGACGCCATCGGCGCCACGCATCCGCATTGCCGGTCCGAACGCCTGCGCCAGATGCACGAAGCCGAGATACGCCTGGTCGATCTCGTCGCGCACGATGCTGGTGCCCTGGCGATCGAGCAGCCCGCCGGCGCGCACATGCTCGGCAGTGTTGACGAGGATGTCGACCTTGCCGCCAATATCGGCCGCGAGGTCCGCGACCGACTTCTCATCGCCAATGTCGAGCGGCACGATTTCGACGCCCTCAAGCGCGCGCAACGCCTCTTCGCCACGGAACGGCTTCCACGGTTCTGCGACACCGACGAACACGATCGACGCGCCGGCCGCCTTCAGTGCGGCCACCACTTCCTGGCCGACGATACTCCGTCCATTGGTAACCAGAACGCGCCGGAACTTCGGATCGGCGGTCATCTCACGCCACTGCCTGTCGTCCGTCATGTTGGGGGTCTCACGTTCGGGGTGCGCGAAAGCCACGGCCTGCCCGCTCTTGTCCAGCTGAAACGACATCACGACCAGCTGGCCCTCCGCGCAATCGGCATGCAAATGGGTCACCAGCCGCGGCCCGCAGTCCATCGCGACCAGACCGACCCGCCATGGCGCCCGCTCGCGGAAATGCACGTCGGCCGGGATGTGCAGCGTGGTCTCGCACAGCAGCGTGCCGCGCCGCGGCGCGTCTGTGAAAGCGAGATCGGCGGAAAGGCAAGCGGGGCACGCATCGCGCGCCGGATAGCAGAAGGCCGCGCAGGCACCACAACGCTGCAGCATGAAACGTCCTTCCGCGGCGGCGCGCGTCAACCCGTGCGAGGTGCGGCTGCGCGGCTGCGGCGGCGACGTCGGCAGCCGCGTCCGAGCTAACGGATTCTTCCGGCGCGGCTTTGCGATCGGCTCGATCATGCGCCTGGTCCTGCGAGAATCGCCGCGCCCGAGGCGAGGCCGCGATCATAATTGATCATTCCGAAGCCCGACGCCAAGCCGATGCGCGCATCCTTGACCTGGGTCGGACCAGCGAGCCCCAGCACCTGCCGCAGGGCCTCGACCACCCCGAGATAGGCGCCGCCGGCACCCGCCTGCCCGACCGACAATTGGCCGCCCGAGGTGTTGTGCGGGAAGGAACCGTCGATCGTCAGGTCATGCTGGCGCACGAAATCCGGTCCCTCGCCCTTGCGGCAGAAGCCGAGGTCCTCGAACTGCATCATCGAGATCACGGGATAATCGTCGTAGGTCTCGACGAAGTCGAGATCGTCCGGCTTGACGCCGGCCATCGCGTAGAGCTCATCAATGTCCATCGCCCAGCCGCCCCGTACCTGGACAGGATCATCGCCGAACGCGTTGTGGCGCTCGATCGTGGCGAGGATTTTGGCGCACCGCAGATTCAGCGACGCAGCGACGTCCTCGGTCATCACCAGGAAGGCCTCCGCGCCGGCGCACGGCATCACGCAATCGAACAGATGGATCGGATCGGCGATCGGCCGCGCCGCCATGTATTGCTCGACGGTCAGCGGCGTCTTCATCAGTGCGTTGGGATTGCGCAGCGCATTGGTGCGCTGGGCAACCGCGATCTTGCCGAAATCCTCACGCCGCGCGCCGAACGTGCGCATATAGTTGCGCGCGATCAGCGCGAAGCTCGCATTGGCGCCGCCGGCGCCATAGGGATAGACTGCGTCCTGGTTGAAGCGCGAGAAGTTCTCCAGCGTGGTACGGAACGAATCGACGTGGTTGGTGTCGCCGGCCACGCAGGCCACGATGCGTGCGTCACCCGCCTGCACCGCCCGCGCGGCGCGTCGCACGGCGGCAATCGCGCTCGCGCCGCCCAGCGGTATGGTGTCGAGCCAGCGCACGCACAGGCCGAAATGCTGGGTGAGACCGATTCCACTGTCGAGCCCGGCCGTGAAGCTCGAAACGCAGAAGCCGTCGATGTCGCGCGGCGTGATGCCGGCACCATCGACCAGCGATTTCAGCGCCCGCCCGATCCACCATTGCGCGCTCTCGATCGAGTAGCGCACGTAGGGGATCGTCACGGGAACCGCCATCACGACCCGGTCATAAGGTGTGCGGATCGGGCTTTGCATCTGATTGCCGGGTTCCTGTGGTGAAGCCGCTCAGAGTACGGTCAGTTTGACGTCGATATTGCCACGCGTCGCATTCGAATGAGGACAACGTTCGTGCCCGCCGGTTGCGATGACTTCGGCTTCATACAAGATCTTGTCGGGCTGCAGCATGCGTGTCCTCAACGTAGCTTGGGTTCGGTGCTCTGCATGCGCGCAACGAGCGCGCGAAAATCCTGGCGGGCGCGCTCATTGGCCAGCGCGAAGCTCGGCCCGCGGCTCGGCTCGGTGCCGTTGAGGCGCTGCAGCTGCACCCACATTTCGGCGCTCTTCAGCGCGACCGCCGCGCAGTTGACCACCGGCGCATGGCCGATCTTGAAGCCGTGCTCGCTTGCAATGAGAAGACCGGGCAACACGCCGGCCGGGATCACGACATCGGCGCCGCGATCGACCAGAGGCTGCGCGCAGGCCGCAAAATCGCGCAGCATGCGCGCTTTCGCTTGGGCATCGCCGGCGAACGCTGCGCTGAAATCCTCGGGCCGGCATCCCATGTTCGTGACATGCACCACGCGACCGCCGAGCCCATAGCGATCGGCCTGCTCGTAGTGCCAGACCTCAAAGGCAGCATCGAGCGTGACGAGGCCGAGGCGGCGTCCAAGCTGCGAGGCCGCAAGCAGCGTCGCCTCACCGACACCGACCACCGGAATCGTCAGTGCCGAGCGCAACTCGTACAATCCCGGATCCTGGAAGTGACCCATGACATAGGCATCGAAGCCGCGCTCCTGCGCAGCGAGCCCGTTGTCGACCGCCTGGATCGCACAGCGGAATTCGCTCAGGCGCCCGAAATCACGATCGGCGGGCGTGATGCCCTCGACGTGGACGCTGGTGCCGGGCGCGGCGATCTCGTTCAGGTAGGCTGCAAGCCGCGCCATGTATGGCGCGCTTGTGGTCTGGTCGACGAAGCTCTGCCAGAAGACGCGCACAGCGAATATCCTGTTCACGGGCGGACCGCACCGGGCCTTGAACCTCTGCAGTCCAGAAGGACTAACGACCCGCACAAGCCTGTCATTATGAGAGCGCGTCGCAGCGATGCGCCGTTCCATCGACCGAAATATTTCAAGCACATAATAATTTTGGCGTCAATTCAACGGCGCATCCGCACGCGCGGCGCGCAACTGCGAGCTGTTTGCCGAAACGACAGGCAGCGGGCGCCCGTCCTATTTGCATAAGCAAATTCCGCTTTCCTGGCCGTACACACCACCGCAAACTTTTCTACGAACCCGGGAGTTGATGTATTGACGTTCCGTCAGAAAATACTTTAGGCTTTAAATAATTGACGGACAGCTTCCGCCGATCGTTGCGTTGCCAAGGGTTCCTCAATCGTGGCTGAGATCATCAGGCTCGGAACAGCAGGTGCGACGGGCGGGTTCGCATTCGCGGCGAACCGGCACGTCGTTTCAGAGCCTGGCGACCTCGGCAGCGACGAAATCGCGCACCAGGCCGGCGAAAGCCTCCGGCATCTGATCGGGAAGCGGCACCATGCCTCCTGAGAGCTCGCGCAGCACGCTGCCGCCGATAGCTCCAGCGACCCTTGGAGCCGCCGGATGAGCGTGCGGATCGTCGGTCGGTGCGATGACCAGCGTGGGGCACCGGATGTGTCCCAGACGATCCTCCATCCGATAGCGATTCACCACCCGGTGGCCTTCGGCCGCCATCTCGCCGGCCCGCAGCGCATCGACCATGAAGCGCCGCAACAGATCGGTATCATCGGCCGGATAGAACGGCTGCCGGCGTGCCCACAGCTCGGTGAGATGGGCGCCGTCACTTCGCGTCTCGACATCGTCGATGACCCGCGTGCCCTGATGCTTGGCGCGCCGCGCCGCATCGACAAAGGGACAGGCCGAGAGCACCAGCGCGCTCACGCGCGCAGGCGACGCAGCGGCGATCTCGACCGCAATCGCCGCACCGGTGTGGTGACCGACGATCGCGCTGCGCGGCTCTTCCAGCGCGTCGAGCAGCGCCAGCGCACCCTGCGCCCACAACTCGATCGAAGGTTTGCCCAATGGCCGGTCGGAATCCCCGAAGCCAAGCGTGTCCATGGCAATCGCGCGGAAATCGCGACCGAGCAGCGGCAGCACGTCACGATACTCATCCCACGAGCGCGGCGTCTGGTGCAGCAACAGAACGGGGAACCCGGCTCCCGCCATCGCAACATGGATGCGGCCAAGGCGCGTCGCGATGAAGCGGCGCTCGATGCCCGGGCCGGTCGTGCTTGCGGTCATGTCACGGCTCCTGTCGATCCTCTCTCGATCCATACTGACATCTCGCTCAGCTAGCGACTGTTTTCAGCCAAGGGGGAATGCAATGCGCAAGATTTTTAGTCTGACTGCAGTCTTGGCAGGCCTTGTCACGGCTTCGACCGCGCAGGCCGACATCACGGTCGGGTTCGTGACATCGCTCAGTGGACCCGGTTCCTCGATCGGCATCCCCTATGGGCGCGGCATCCAGGCCGCGCTGGAGTACAAGGGTGAGATCAACGGTGAGAAGATCAGGCTGATCCAGCTCGACGACGGCTCCGATCCCTCCGCGGCGACGCGCGCCGCACGCAAGCTGATCGAGGAAGAGAAGGTCGATCTGCTGATCGGCACCGCCACCGCGCCCTCGACCATCGCGATGATGGCCGTCGCGACCGAATTGAAGGTGCCGATGATCGCAGTCTCTCCGGTCTCCGGACAGCCCAATCCGGCCGATCAATGGGGTGTTTCCGTTCCGCAGCCCGCCTCACTGCTGGTCAAGGTCGTCGCCGATCGCATGAAGCGCGATGCCGTCAAGAACATCGGCTATATCGGCTTCTCCGACGCCTGGGGTGATCTCGTCTACAACGGCGCCAAGGCGGCCGAAACCGAAGACGGCATCAAGATCCTGACCAACGAGCGCTATGCACGCGTCGACACCTCGGTCACCGGTCAGATCCTCAAGGTTCTGGCGGCGCGGCCCGATGCCGTGCTGATCGGCGGATCCGGCACGCAAGGCTCGCTCCCGCTGCTGGCGCTTGGCGAACGCGGCTTCAAAGGCAAGACCTACGGCACGGTTGCGCTGATCAATCCCGACTTCGTACGCGTCGGCGGCAAATCTGCCGAAGGGATCCAGGTGTCCACCGGTCCGGTCATCGTCGCCGATCAGCTTCCGGACAGCCATTTCGCCAAGAAGTTGGCGCTTGAATTCCGCGCGGCCTACCAGAAGGCCAACAACGCCCCGACCACGGACGTGTTCGCGGCCTATTCCTTCGACGGCTGGATGATCTTCACATCGGCCGCGGCGCGCGCGCTGAAAACGGCGAAGCCCGGCACCGTCGAATTCCGCAAGGCGCTTCGCGACGAGATCCTCGACACCAAGGAACTCGCCGGCGTCCACGCGGTCTACAACTTCAAGCCTGGGGCCTATCACGGCGTCGACGAGCGCTCGCTGGTGATCGTGCGCCTGATCAACGGCGTCTGGACCTACGCGCCGTGAGGGCGGAATAGCAGAGAAGAACGGCCAACAGCATGACGGCAGATATCGCAGCGATCCTCGCGATCGATGGCATAGCGACCGGGGCGGTCTACGCCCTGGTGGCGATCGGGACCGTGCTGATCTTCACCGTCACGCGAGTGATCTTCATTCCATTCGGCGACATCGCAGCCTTCACCGCGCTGACGCTGGCGGCGCTCGATGCCCACCAGCTTCCCGGGACGGTCGGGCTGGTCGTCGTGCTGGCATGCATGGCCTGCGTCATGGAAGTGGCGTCCCTTGCGCGCGCCGGCGAGTTCCGCTCGGTGCCGAAAGCCGTCCTTGGCTATCTCGTGCTTCCCCTGATCGTGGTCGGGATCGTCTGGTTGACGATGCGGTTCAATCCGCCGGCGCCGGTCAGGATCGTGCTGGCGCTGCTCCTGATCATGCCGGTCGCGCCGCTGCTCGACCGGATCGTGTTCCGCCCGATCGCGGACGCTTCGGTGCTGCTGCTGCTCACGGTCTCGGTCGCGCTCCACTTCGCGCTGGTTGGCCTCGGCTTGTTGTTCTTCGGCCCCGAAGGCGTCAGGACCGAGCCGCTGACCTCGCTCGGGATGGAGATCGCCGGCGTCCAGGTGTCCGGACAGACGGTGCTGATCCTGGTGGCGGCGCTGCTGTTCAGCGGCCTTCTGCTGCTGTTCTTCGATTTCACCCTGCTCGGCAAGGCGTTGCGCGCGACGGCCTTCAACCGGACCGGGGCACGGCTGATGGGGATCAGACCGGCACGCGCCGGGACCATCGCCTATCTCTTGGGATCGCTGATGGCGGGGGTATCCGGCATCCTGATCGCGCCGGTCAACACGATCTTCTACGATTCCGGCTTCCTGCTCGGCCTCAAGGCCTTCGTCGGCGCCATCATCGGCGGCATGACCAGTTACCCGGGCGCCGCGCTCGGCGCCTTCGGCGTCGGAATTCTCGAGAGCTTCGCCTCGTTCCAGAGCAGCACCCTGAAGGACGTCATCGTGTTCTCGCTGCTGATCCCCGTCCTGCTCTGGCGTTCGCTCGCCTCGCAGCATTCCGAAGAGGAAGTCGAGGAATGACCGCGACGCAGATCCGCCTGATCGTTGCCGCGGTGATTGCCTGCCTCGTCGCGGCGCCGTTCGTGCTCAATCCGTTCAGCATCACATTGCTGAATTATATCGGCGTCTACGCGCTTGCGGCGATCGGGCTTGCGTTGCTGACCGGGGTCGGCGGCATCGTGTCGTTCGGCCAGGCCGCCTTCGTCGGCATCGCGGCCTATTCGACCGCGTGGGTCACCGCGGTGAACGGCTACTCGCCCTGGCTCGGGCTGGTGCTGGCCGTGGTCCTGACCTGCAGCATCGCGGCGATTCTCGGTCTCGTGACGCTGCGCCTGCAAGGACATTTCCTGTCGCTGAGCACGGTCGCCTGGGGACTGGCGATCGCGTTCCTGTTCGGCAACATCGAAGGGCTCGGCGAGCATAACGGCATTTCGGGCCTTCCGCCGATCTCGATCGGCCCGTTCGCTCTGGTCGAGAGCCTGCAGATCTATTTCCTGATCTGGGCCATCGTCGGGGCGGTGCTGCTCGTCTGCTACAACCTGCTGGACTCGCGTATCGGCCGCGCGATGCGGGCGTTGCGCGGCGGCAATACGCTGGTCGAAAGCCTCGGCATCAGCGCATTTCAGATCAAGCTTGTGACGTTCGTCATCGCCGCGTTGTTCGGCGCACTGTCAGGATGGCTCTACGCCCATCTTGGCCGTTTCGTCAGCCCCGGGCCGTTCGATGCCAGCATGGGCATCGAATATCTGATGATGGCCATGGTCGGCGGCGCCGGCAGCGTGCTGGGCGGCGTGGTCGGTGCTGCGATCGTGACGCTGCTGAAGAATTCCGTGCAGGACTACCTTCCGCTGATCGCCAAGGGCGCCTCGGGCCAGCTCGAGATCGTCGCGTTCTCGGCGCTGTTCATCGTGTTTCTGCAGCGGGCGCGACAAGGCATCGTGCCGCTCCTCGCCGGCTTTCTGCCGGATCTGAAATTGTCCCGTCCACAGCCGGCCGCGCCGCTGCCGCGTCGCGAGCAGCCGGCGCCGGGCACGCTCCTGCTCAAGGTCAGCGGCGCGCAACGGCGCTTTGGCGGCCTGGTCGCCGTCAACAACGTCAGCTTCGAGGTGCGGTCCGGCGAGATCCTCGGCCTGATCGGGCCGAACGGCGCCGGCAAGACCACGATGTTCAACCTGCTCACCGGCGCGCTTCGCACCAACAGCGGCGAGATAAAATTCGCCGGCCGGTCGATCACCCATGACCAGCAATTCCGGATCGCCCGTTCCGGAATCTCCCGCACCTTCCAGCACGTCAAATTGCGTCCGCGCATGACGCTGCTCGATAACGTGCTGCTCGGCACCTATGCGCGCACCACGACCGGTCTCTTGGCCGGCGCCCTGCGCTTGAACCGGGCGGAGGAAGCGAGCGCGCGCTACGAGGCCTTGCGGCAGCTCGAGCGGGTTGGGCTCGGCGACAAGCCGTTCGAGCTCGCCGGCAACCTGCCGCTCGGCAATCAGCGCGTGCTCGAAATCGCCCGCGCGCTCGCCGCCGATCCGACGCTGCTCGTGCTCGACGAGCCCGCGGCAGGCCTGCGCCGCCAGGAGAAGCTGAAACTCGCCGAGCTGTTGCGGTCACTGCGCGCGGACCGTTTGACGATCCTGCTGGTCGAGCACGACATGGAGTTCGTGATGTCGCTGGTCGACCGTATCGTCGTGCTCGATTTCGGCTCGAAGCTCTGCGAGGGCGGCCCGGCGGCGATCCGCAGCGACGCCCGGGTCCAGGAGGCTTATCTCGGAGGCGTCGCGTGACACAGCTGCTCTCGATCGAGGATGTGTCGGTCGCCTACGGCAAGGTCGAGGCGGTGCGGAACGTCTCGCTGTCCGTCGAACAGGGACAGATCGTGACCGTGATCGGTCCGAACGGCGCCGGCAAGACGACCCTGCTGATGGCCGCGATCGGCCTGTTGCGATGCACCGGCCGGATGATCTTCCAGGGGACCGATCTCGCAAAAATCGACGTCGAGGGCCGGGTCGAACGCGGCCTTTGCCTCGTGCCCGAGAAGCGCGAGCTGTTCGCCGACATGTCGGTCGCCGACAATCTGTTGCTCGGCACCTACAGCCTGCGCGATCGCTCGGCGACACGGACGTGCCTCGACGACGTGTTCGACCGCTTTCCACGGTTGAAGGAGCGACGCAAGCAGGCCGCCGGTACCTTATCCGGCGGCGAGCGGCAGATGCTGGCGCTGGGCCGCGCGCTGATGGCGAAGCCGAAGCTGCTCGTGCTCGATGAACCGAGCCTTGGGCTCGCGCCGCTCATCGTCCGCGAAATCTTCCGCACCATCGCCTCGCTGCGGAGCCTCGGCGTCTCGGTGCTGCTGGTCGAGCAGAACGCACGGGCCGCGCTCGAGACCGCGGACTACGGCTATGTGCTGGAAACCGGCGAGATCATCCAGTCGGGGCCGGCGGATACCCTGATCCACGACCCGAAGCTGATCGCGGCCTATCTCGGCGGGCATTAGAGACCAGGAGCGGGACTAAAAACGCGAAAACAACCCCATGCAAAGTAGAAGTGGGGCCTCGCATCATCCGAACACACTAGGGCGCGGCATGATGCGTACCCTTGTTATCGAGGAGCACCGCCTGCTCCTTCACCGTCGGTTGTGCGAAAATTTGTTTCAACGAAAAGCGGACGCCGAAGCGTTGATCAATCCTGGCCACAGCCAGCTCGGCTCGGAGCGGATCTGCGCCGAACTCGAAAACGTTGTCTGTGATGCCGATGTCATCGCGTTGGATGATCTCCAGCCAAACCGCCAGTAGTATCTGCTCGGTGGGTTGGGTCGCCGCTATCCGAGCGGGCGCCAGCTGTTTCGCCAATAGGGACGGCACATCGCGCCGCATCACCTTCCCGATGGCATTGCGGGGTATTGCTTCAACTACGAGAATTCGCGTCGGAACTTTATAGCCGCTCAAGACCTCGGCAGCACTTTCACGGATGCTTGACGGAAGTACAACGGAGCCTGCCTTCGGCACTATGGCGGCGAGAACGTCCTCGCCGAGGGTCGGGTGAGGGATCGAAAACGTCACCGCCTCGGCGACAGCCGGATGATCCAGCAATGCGTTGTCTATCTCCAGCGGAAAGACTGAGTGCCCGCCTCTCTTGATGACCTCTTTCAATCGACCAACGATGTACAAATAGCCGTCTCCGTCGACGCGTCCGATGTCGCCGGTGCGCAAGTAGCCGTCGATAAACGCGTCCGCTGGCTGAGTTCCGACGTACTCGCTGATCACACCGGGACCTTTCAAGATCACCTCGCCGTCCTGGCCTGCCGGTAACTCACGCCCCTCCGGATCGACGATTTTCAAGTCCGCGCTAATTGCTTGTCCAACCGAGCCGGGCTTGCGCTTCCCTGGAGGCAGTCGATTCGAACACAAGGTTGAGGCGGTCTCGGTGAGCCCATACGTTTCCAGCAGCGGCGCGGCGTACAGCTCTTCCAAACGCGCTATCGATGCAGGCGGAAGCGGCGCGGACGATGAGCGAAAGCATCGCAGCGTGTGAATACTCGGCGTAAAATTCTGTCCCGCATAGTAGTCGCTCATAGCGATGTGCAGCGCGGGCGCTGCCGTAAGCCAGGTCGGCGCGTAGTCCCGTAATGCCTGATCGAACGATCGAGGCGAGAACGTTTCGCAGCAATGAATCGATGAGCCGGCAGAGAGCGCTGAAAGGGCTGCCGCTATCAACCCATGCACGTGATGCAATGGCATCGGCGTAATGCAAACATCGCTTTCGGTGAGTTCGAACGCCACCCGCATCGTGTCTGTCGCAGCCAGAACATTGGCATGCGTAAGCCCGACGAGCTTGGGCTGCGCTGTCGTCCCGGACGTGCGCATCAGAACGGCCGGCGCTTCTCCCGACGTCAAGGTCATGAGACGATCAGCACGCCGCACGTTTTTGGCGGGCTTCACGTCGATGATGCGGCAGTTCCCGTGATCCGGGGAAACCTCGTAGATGACGATGGCTATGCCTGCGGCAGCGGCCACTTTCACGCCTATCGATTGAGGTTCGCTGCTCAGCACGACATCCGGCAACAGGACCGAGTAAGCCTCGTCAAACTCGTTTTGCCTGAGCTTTCCGTCCAGTGGACAGCAGGTACCGCACTCGATTGCGCCCAGAAACCCATAGAGCGCAGACGAGCCGCGAGGCATTGGAAAGCACACCCGAGGACTTGATGCGCCTGACGCAGATTTCAACGCTTCGGAAATGACAGTAGCGTTCTCGTTCATCTGGCTATAGCTGCAGAATTGATCGGGGGCGAACCAGACTGCGGGAGTACCGCCACGACGCTCGACATGGCGCCGTATTCGCTGCTGGATCGTCTCGTTATCCGATCGATCGAGGTTGGCAGCGCCACCCCAAAGTGATTTGAACCGATTCATCTCGATACGCCCACCTCGAACTTGCGTGAACGCGATTGGAGCAACTCATCGTCCCCGAAAAGGCCGCGGCTTACGTTTCTCGAGGTGCGCTGCGAGCGCTTCGCGAAAGTCTTCTGTCAGATAGAGCTTCATCGGATCGGTAATCGCCATCGCCGCTCGCTCGGCTTGATCCATGAACCAGCGGCGTGCTCGTACGGTTGCTTGAACGCTTAGAGGCGGATTGGCTGCGATCTGGCGGGCGAGAGCGGTAGCTGTCTCGACGACCGAACCGGGCGGAGCAATAGAACCGACGATCCCCGCCGCGGCCGCTTCCGCAGCCGAAAAAAACCGCCCGGTGAGCGCCACTTCCGTCGCGAAGCTACCTCCGCCGCAGAAATGGAGCAAAGCCCAGAAGCGAGCACCGCCGAGCCCGCGCGGTGTTTCGGTGATTTGAAAACGTGTCTGGCTATCAGCAACGACCAAGTCGCACTCGAAAGCGACACCCATGCCCAGCCCCATCACGACCCCGTGCACGGCTGCAACGATCGGCTTCGACTTCGGCAGTCGCGCGAGAAGATCGGCGGTGTGAGCATCCGGCTCTTGTGGACCGCCAAGTCGATCGAACTCCGCAACGGATCGGATCTGTCGTTCGCCGACGTCGGCCCCGCTCGAAAAACAGGGCCCTGAGCCGGTCAGAACGGCGACGAATGCATCATCATCGGCCTCAAACCGAAGCAGTGCAGCCCTTAGTTCTTTGACAAGCTCCGCGTTGAATGCGTTGCGCTTCTCGGGCCGATTGAGCGTGATCGTGACTACGTGCTCGTCCCGGCTGTAGAGCACCAGTTCGTGCTGCGCGGCGGGCATAGGGACACGTCCTCTACAGCCAATAGCTCTTATGAACGATGATCCAACGCCTACCTTGATGTCAATCGGCGACATTTGCTGCAGTTGCACAAAGGCAGTCGGTATCGGAGCGAAGCGGACATCGCCGACGATTATGAGTACGCGATGAAATCCAGCATCGAGGACGGAAGACGCGCCCCGGCATGCCGGCCGGCCTCCTCAACGTCAACGACCAGATCGTCAATAACCGCGCCAAGACGCGCTGCAGCCTCGACCGTGCTGCGGTAAGTCACGAGACGCACGTTCGCTCTCCTAGGAAACGAGGGGCTGGTGACCGCCATTGTCGCCGAAGGCTTCCTCGCGATAGAGCCCGAGCGCGTTCATGACCGGCAGGTCGTTGAAGGTGACAGGCAGGCATCCTCGCCGGCGGACGCGTTGACGTGCTCATGCCAGGCCCAGGACGGCACGCAGAAGATGTCCCGCTCCTTCCAGTCAAAGCGCTTGCCGTCGATGATCGAGTGACCGCTTCCCTTGGCGACCTGATAGATGAAGCTGCCGGTGTGGCGATGCGCGCGCGTGCTCTCGCCGGACCGCAGCATCTGCATCGAGGCGCCGATCGTCTGCATCACCGGACCGCCGGTGACCGGATTCACGTAGTTCATGAGAACGCCGTCATAGGGCGAGCCTCCGGTGGCCCCCGCATAGCGTTGCAGCGCCTCGTAGGTCGCCCCCCACTCATATTTCAGGAGCGGCGAATAACCTTTCGACCATTCGGCGCCCGCCGGACGCAGGCCGGGATTGCCCCAAGTGTGCGTCATGTCGTCGACGGGATAGCCGACGCTCTGCTGCAGGTCGGGGTGAACCACGTAGAAATTCGCCTCGAGTGCGTTGACCAGGGGAATGTCGAGACCGTCCTGCCAGATGCAGGGCGAGCCGTCGCTCGCGACGCCGTGCTCGTGCCAGGTGCCATTCGGTGTCAGCACGAAATCATTGGCGCCGAGCGTCATCTTGTGGCCGTCGACGATGGTGTAGGCGCCCTCGCCCTCCATGATGAAGCGAAGCGCTGACGCCGAATGGGCGTGGGCGGAAGCGACCTCGCCCGGGTGCATGACCTGCAGACCCGAATACAGCCAGCCGACCGCGGCAGCATGCTCGCGGCGGCCGGGATTGTTCAGATAGATGACGCGGCGACCGGCCTTCTCGGGCGACACCAATTCGACCGAGCGCAACACATGGGCACGCAGATCCTCGTAGCGCCACAACACTGGAACCGACGACGATTTGGGCTGCCAGGGCTCGATCTTGTTGGCGACCGTCCACAGCGGGCCGGCTTCCAGCCTTTCCAGCTCGTCGTAATAGGCGAGCAACTCGGGCGTATCCTCGACATTGGCCCGTCCGGCCACGTTTTCCCGATGGTTCTCACGCGCTGTCGTTGCCATCTCGCCCTCCTGCACCGGCGCCTTGTCCGGCGCCGCGTTGTCAATTGCCCGTCGGCACGATCCCGGTCAGCCCCCCTTCAGGACGTCGCGTCCGATGATCAGTTTCTGGACCTCGGTTGCGCCCTCATAGATTCGCAGCGCGCGGATTTCACGATAGAACTGCTCGACGATCTCGCCGGAACGCACGCCGCGGCCGCCGAACATCTGCACGGCCCGGTCGATCACCGTTTGCGCGGTTTCGGTCGCGACCATCTTCGCCATCGCCGCCTCGCGCGTCGTCGACGCCTTCTGCACGTCGCGCCGCCATGCCGCGCGATAGGTTAGGAGCGCGCTGGCATCGACGCCAGCCGCCATGTCGCCAAGCGCGGCCTGGGTCAATTGCTGGTCGCCCAGCACGCCGCCGAACATCCGGCGGCTCCTGGCATGCACCGTCGCTTCGTCGAGCGCGCGGCGGGCAAAGCCCAACGCAGCGGCCGCGACCGACGCACGAAAAATATCCAGCGTGCGCATTGCGATCTTGAAGCCTTCGCCTGGGGAGCCGAGCAGCCGCGCCGCCGGAATCCGGCATCCTTCGAAGCGCAGCGTCGCCAGCGGGTGCGGCGCCATCACATCGATGCGATCGGCGATCGAAAAGCCGGGATCGTCGGGAAGCACCACGAAGGCGGAAATGCCCCGCGCGCCCGGCGCCTCTCCGGTCCGCGCGAACAGGGTATAGACATCAGCGATGCCGCCGTTGGAGATCCAGGTTTTCTCGCCATCCAGGATGTAGTGGTCGCCCTCGCGCCGGGCGCTGCAGGTCATGGCGGCGACATCGGAACCGGCTTCCTTCTCCGACAGGGCGAAGGCGGCGACCCATTCGCCATGCCGCGCCTTCGGCAGCACCAGCGCGCGCAATTCGGGTGCACCCGCGATCGCAACAGCGCCGGTTCCAAGTCCCTGCATCGCAAAGGCAAAATCGGCGAGCCCGCAGTGCCAGGCGAGTGTCTCGCGGGCGATGCAGATCAGCCGGGAATCGATCACCGCGTCGATCCGGTCACCGGCGACCGATGCCTCAAGCAGTCCCGCAGCGCCGAGCCTGCGAACCAGCGAGCGGCAGGTTTCATCGACATTGCCGCCATGGGTATCGCCGAGGTCGGCGGCAAACGCGTCGAGCGCGGCGGCGTATTCGCTGTGGCCAGCATCGAAGAACGGCCACGCGAGATGTTCGCGCGACGGCCCGCGCAAGATCGAACCCGGGGTCATGTGAATCTCCCGCAAAGGCCGCGCGCCGCCAGACCGCAACGCGTCCCAATAATGTTTCACTACTAAAATATCCTGTCAAGCAAGCCGACTGAACTGTGGAGCCGCGGATCCGGGCACTGAGCCGCCGGAACAGGCTTACAAATGCGTATAAACTAGACGCGACGCGAGCTCGCGCAACGAAATCCCCCAGTCCGATTGACATGATTTTTGTTTGATGCCTAAACTATATTCGGTCGTGCGGGATACCGCGGAAGGCCCGAGGAGACGAGCATGGCAGAACGCTCTTTCGCGCGCGAGGTCGAGGACCTCAAGCTCGGTGCCGGCCAGGAGTTCCGCGGCGAAGGCATCCTCGCCATCACCAAGGCCCTGCTCGAATGCGGCGTCAGCTATGTCGCGGGCTACCAGGGTGCGCCGATCTCGCATCTGATGGACGTGCTGTCGGACGCACAGGATATCCTGTCCGACCTCGGCGTGCATTTCGAATCCAGCGCCAGTGAAGCCACTGCAGCAGCGACGCTTGCCGCCTCGGTGGTGTATCCCCTGCGCGGTGCAGTCACCTTCAAGGCGCCGGTCGGGATCAATGTCGCGTCCGACGCTCTCGCCAATCTCTCTTCGGGCGGCGTGACCGGCGGCGCGCTCATCATCATCGGCGAGGATTACGGCGAAGGCTCCTCCATCATGCAGGAGCGTTCACACGCCTTTGCGATGAAATCGCAGCTCTGGCTGGTCGATCCGCGGCCCGACGTGGCTTCGATCGTCAAGGCGGTGCGGGATTCCTTCGATCTGTCCGAGGCGTCGAACACACCCGTGATGCTGGAGGTGCGGATTCGCGCCTGCCACGTCCATGGCCGCTTCGCCACCCGCGACAATGTCCGCCCGACCTTCCCGCTGTCCCGCGCGCTCGAGCAGCCGTCCCGCGATACCAACCGCATCGTGCTGCCGCCGGCCTCCTACCTGCACGAGAAGGAGAAGATCGAGAAGCGCTGGCCCGCGGCGGTCGAATTCATCCAGGCCCGCGGCATGAACGAGACGTTCAATGGCGATATCGATGACATCGGCATCATCATGCAAGGCGGTATGTATAACGGCGTGATCACGGCGCTGCGCGAGGCCGGGCTGGCGGATGTCTGGGGCGAAACGCGGGTGCCGCTCTATGTGATGAACGTGACCTACCCGATCGTCGACCGCGAGGTGATCGACTTCTGTCGCGGCAAGAAGGCCGTGCTGATGGTCGAGGAAGGCCAGCCCGAATTCATCGAGCAGGCGCTGCACAAGATCCTCCGCAATGCGGATATTCCAGCCAAACTGCATGGCAAGGACTTGCTGCCGATGGCTGGCGAATACACCGCGCAGGTGATGGGCCAGGCGATCGGCGCCTTCATCCGCCGCTGGCGCCCGGACGTGCTGCCGGATGCCGCACGCGCACCGAACATCGATCGGGTCGAGGTCGACGACAAGATCCGCGCGCTGGCAGATGTGGTCCCGCCGCGGCCGCCGGGCTTCTGCACCGGCTGCCCGGAGCGGCCGATTTTTTCCGCGATGAAGCTGGTGGAAAAGGAGCTCGGCCCACATCATGTCGCCGCCGATATCGGCTGCCACCTGTTTTCGATTTTGCCGCCGTTCAACATCGGGGCCACCACGATGGGCTACGGGCTCGGACCGGCGTCGGCCTCGGCCTTCAATGTTCCCGCGGGGAAGCGCTCGATCTCGATGATGGGCGACGGCGGCTTCTGGCATAACGGGCTGAGCAGCGGGATCGGCAACGCCGTCTTCAACCAGCATGATGGCGTGATCGTCGTGGTCGACAACTACTACTCCGCCGCAACCGGCGGCCAGGACATCCCGTCCTCGCGCGCCGACAACCGTTCGCGCTCGACCAAGCATCCGATCGTCGAGGCGGTGAAGGGTGTCGGCGCCAAATGGGTACGCCAGATCGACCGCACCTACGACGTGACGCGGATGCGCGATACGCTGCGCGAGGCCCTGACCACGGAGGAGAAAGGGCCGAAGATCATCGTCGCCTCGTCCGAATGCATGCTGAACAAGCAGCGGCGCGTAAGGCCGCTGGCGGCCGCAGCCGCCAAACGCGGCGAGCGCATCGTGCGCGAGCGCTTCGGCGTCGATGAGGACGTTTGTTCCGGTGACCACGCCTGTATCCGTCTGTCCGGCTGTCCGTCGCTGTCGGTGAAGCCGACCGACGACCCGCTGAAGGATAATCCGGTCGCCGCCGTCGACAACTCCTGCATCGGCTGCGGCCATTGCGGCGAAGTCGCGGACGCTGCCGTGTTGTGTCCCTCGTTCTATCGCGCCGACATCGTCTCCAATCCGACCGCGTCCGAAGTGCGGTTCGATCGGCTCTGGCGGCGGCTGATCGGCACCTTACAGCGCTGGCGGGCGGGACGGCGGGTGATGTTCGAGCAGGAGGCGGTATGAACGTCTCGGTCGCCCCCCTCGCAGTCGGCCTCAGCCAGGCACGCCCGATCAGCGTCGCGGTGCTCGCGATGGGCGGCCAGGGCGGCGGTGTCCTGGTCGACTGGATCGTTGCGCTCGCCGAGCGGCGCGGCTGGTATGCGCAATCGACCTCGGTACCCGGCGTCGCCCAGCGCACCGGTGCCACGATCTATTATATCGAGATGATCGCGCCCGACGCGAGCAGGCCAGACCGCCATCCCGTGCTGTCGCTGATGCCGGCGCCCGGCAAAGTCGACATCGTGATCGGCGCCGAATTGATGGAAGCCGGCCGCGCGATCCTGCGCGGACTGGTCTCGCCCGACCGCACGCTTCTGATCGGCTCCTCGCACCGCTCGCTCGCGGTGATCGAGAAGACCGCGCCCGGCGACGGCACCGCCGACGCCTCGCAGGTCTACGACGCCGCCAATGTCGCCGCCAACCGCTTCATCGCATTCGACATGGCCGAGATTGCAGATGCCACCGCCAGCGCGGTCTCCGCGGTGCTGTTCGGCGCACTGGCGGGCTCCGCCGCCCTGCCCTTCACGACCGAGGATTTTGAAGAAACGATCCGGGCCGCGGGTGTCGGCGTCGATGCCAGCCTGCGCGCGTTTGCCGCCGGCCAGGAGCGCGCAGCCGCCGAGCTCAAACAGGATCCAAAGACCAAGCCAGCGGCAAAGCCGCCGCTCGCCAAACGATTTCCGAAGCTCGAGCCGATCGGCCACGCCGGCTACGACGCGCTGGTCGCACGTGCCCAGCTATTGCCCGCCGAAGTGCACGGCATTGTCGCCGCCGGCCTGCAACGCGTGGTCGACTATCAGGATGTGGCTTATGGCGGCGAGTATCTCGATCTGCTGGAAGCCATGCCGCGCGGTGCCACCGGCCTGCTGCAGGCTTTCGCAAAGTATCTCGCGGTTGCGATGGCCTATGACGACGTCATCCGCGTGGCCGATCTCAAGACCCGCGCAGGACGATTCAAGCGGTTGCGCCGCGAGGTGCGCGCCGCTGACGACCAGGTTCTCACCATCACCGAGTTCTTCCATCCGCGGATCGAGGAGATGGCAGGGCTGTTGCCGCCGCGGCTCGGCGCGAAGGTTGAGCGGAGCGAACGACTTGCTGGATTGATCGACCGTGGACGCAAGCTGCGCACAACCGCGCCGGCGTCCTTTCTACTGCTGTACTGCCTTGCCGGCCTGCGTCGCTTCCGCCGCGGCAATCTGCGGCATTCCCGCGAGACGCGCCATCTCGACGGCTGGGCGCAGCGCGTCCAGAAATTCGCAGCACACGATGTCGGGCTCGCGACCGCCGTGTGCGAAGCGCGCCGTCTCGTCGGCGGCTATTCGGACACCCATACCCGCGGTGAATCGAAATTCGACAAGGTCATGCGTGCCGCCGATCGCCTAGCTGGCCGGCCCGACGCTGCCGAATGGGTGCAGCGGCTGACCAAGGTCGCGCTCAGGGATGCCGAAGGCGCCGAACTCGACGGCGCGTTGCGCACCGTCGAGACGCTGTTCGAGGACGCCTGAGGATGGACCAATTCGAAGTGGTGGTGTCGAAGACCGAAGCGCTCACGCCGCGCATCCGCGAGTTCGTGCTTGCGCGCGCCAATGGCGCGCCGATGCCGGGCTGGGCCGCCGGCGCCCATATCGACGTCCATCTGCCCGATGTCGGCCGGCGCTCCTATTCACTGATCGAGACCAATTCGCCGCGCGCGGCCGAGCATCCGACCAGCTACCGCATTGCCGTCCTGCAGGAAAGCAAGAGCCACGGCGGCTCGCTGCAGATGCATGGTCTCAAGGCCGGTGATCGGCTGACGATCTCGCCTCCGGCAAACAATTTTGCTCTCGCCTCCGGCGCCGGCGAAGTGGTCCTTGTCGCAGGCGGCATCGGCGTCACGCCACTGCTCACCATGGCCTGCGAGCTGAGCGCGACGCAACGGCCATTCTCGTTCTATTACGCCGGCCGCAGCCGCAGCGAGCTTGCGTTCTCCGACGAAATTCAGCGCCTCGCCTCCGCCAACGCAATCATCCACGCCGACGACGAAGCCGGCCGGTTCTTCGATCTCGAAGGCCTGATGACCCGGCTCGCACCCGATGTACCGCTCTACCTCTGCGGCCCTCTGCCGATGATCGAAGCAGCGATCGCGCTGGCGAAACAGCTGGATTGGCCGCCGGGCCGGCTGCATTTCGAAATATTTGCCGCGCCCGAGGAAAAGTCCGGCGACAGCAGTTTTGAGGTCGAGCTGAAAAGCAGCGGTCGCGTCTACGAGATTCCCGCAGGCAAGACCATCCTGGATGTGCTGCTCGAGGCCGGTGAAGACCCATTGCATGACTGCAAGCGCGGCGATTGCGGAATCTGCCAGACCGCGGTGGTCGAGGGCGTCCCCGACCATCGCGATTACATCCTGAGCGACGCCGAGAAGGCGTCGAACAAGGTGATGCAGATCTGTATTTCGCGCGCCAAGACCAAGCGACTCGTGCTCGATCTGTGATGGAGGAACGCATGCCCCGATACGCCGGCAACTCCGCGGCGATCCGTGCCCTGGTCCGTGACCAGGAGGTTCACCGCGATGTCTATGTCAGCGAGGAGGTGTTCCAGCTCGAGATGGAGCACATGTTCCCGAACAGCTGGGTCTATGTCGGCCACGACAGCCAGGTGCCCAATCCGGGCGACTATTACGGAACCACGATCGGCACCCAGCCGGTCCTGCTGGTCCGTCACACCGACGGCACGGTCCGGGTGCTGCACAATCGTTGTCCCCACAAGGGCACGCGCATCACGTCCGAGACCTGCGGCAATACCGGAAAGTTCTTCCGCTGCCCCTACCATGCCTGGAGCTTCAAGACCGACGGCTCGCTGCTCGCGATCCCCCTGAAGAAGGGTTACGAGGACACCGGCTTCGAACAGAGCGAGGCCGCGCGCGGCATGACGCCGGTGCGCCACGTCCGCAACTACCGTGGCTTCGTGTTTGCCAAGATCAATGACGGCGGGCTCGACTTCGAGGCGTTCTTCGGCGACAGCCTGTCGAGCTTCGACAACATGATCGACCGCTCGCCGGCCGGTCAGCTCAAGGTCGCCGGCGGTGTGCTGCGCTACATGCACAATTGCAATTGGAAGATGCTGGTCGAGAACCAGACCGACACCTGCCATCCCATGGTGGCGCACGAGTCCTCCGCCGGAACCGTGGTCGAAGTCTGGAAAAAAGCCCCTCCCGGCACGAAAAAGCCGATGGCGGTCGAGATCATCGCCCCGTTCATGAGCCCATATGAGTTCTTCGAGAACATGGGCATCCGAATCTGGGACAATGGCCACGGTCACACCGGCGTGCACCATTCGATCCATTCGGACTATTCGGCAGTACCTGGGTATTTCGAGAAGATGACGGCGACCTATGGCGAGGACCGCGCCAAGGCGATCCTGGGCGAGAACCGGCACAACACGGTTTATTTCCCCAACATCATGATCAAGGGGCCGATCCAGCTGTTACGGCAATTCAAGCCGATCGCGGCCAACAAGACGCTGGTCGAGTCCTGGACGTTCCAGCTGGTCGACGCGCCCGACATGCTGCTCGAGCGCACGCTGATGTACAACCGTCTCATCAATGCACCGACCTCCATCGTCGGCCACGACGACCTCGAAATGTATGAACGCGCGCAGGAAGGCCTGCATTCGAACGGCAATGAGTGGGTCAATCTGCAGCGTCTCTACAGCCCCGACGAAGCCGGACAGACCAATGTGGCGATCAACGGGACCAGCGAATGGCCGATGCGCCACCAGTTCCGGGCCTGGACCAAGTTCATGACGATGGGGATGTGACATGAGCATGGTAGCCGAGGTCCCTCTCATGAGTGCCGCTCCCACCGATCAGGAGTTGATCGACTTCGTGGTCCGCGAGGCCCGGTTGATCGATCAGCAGCGCTTTGACGAGTGGCTCGATCTGTACGCCGATGACGCCTTCTACTGGATGCCGCTGGAATGGAATCAGACCGATCCGCGGCTGACCTGCTCGCTGATGTACGAGGACAAGCTGCTGCTGTCGATCCGGGTCGAGCGGCTCAAGGGCGCGCGGACCTTCAGCCAGAAGCCCAAGAGCCGCTGCCATCACGTGCTGCAGACCCCGCAGGTCGATTCACGTGATGTCGCTGCCAACAGCTACGTCACCTGGACCCCGATGCACTATGTCGAGACCCGCCATGACGAGCAGACGCTCTATGCGGCCTGGGCCACGCATCGTCTGAGCGTCGAGAACGGCCGGCTGAAGATCAAGCTCAAGCGGGTCGACCTGATCAATTGCGATGCTGCCTTCGGCAACATCCAGCTCTTCATGTAGGGAACGATGAGCGTGGCCAACTACACGGCAATCGTAAGCGGTGGCAATACCGGCATCGGCGCCGCGATCGCGCGAGGCCTCCTCGCCGACGGCTACGACGTGATCTCGCTGTCGCGGCGAAAGCCCGACTGGAGCCATCCGAGGCTCGCCTCATACGAGGTCGATCTGCTCGATGGGGTGGCGACACGCCAGGTGGCCGCTGACATCGCCGCGAAGGTTGCGATCACCCATGTCGTTCACAATGCGGGCGCGATCCGCGCCAAGCTGCTGGAAGAGGTCGAGGACGAGGACGTCGGCGCCTTGGCGCAGCTGCATTTCGGCGCCGGAATTGCGCTGGCGCAGGCAGCACTGCCGAGCATGAAGCAGGCGCGCTTCGGCCGCATCGTGCTGCTGTCGTCCCGCGCCGCGCTTGGGGCTGCCACCCGCACGGTCTATTCGGCCACCAAGGCCGGTATCATCGGCATGGCGCGGACATGGGCGCTGGAGCTCGCGCCGTTCGGGATTACGGTCAATGTCGTGGCACCGGGCCCAATCGCGGACACTGAAATGTTCGAGAGCGTGATGTCGCCGGAATCCGAACGCGCGAAAGCGCTGGCGCGGTCGATTCCTCTCGGCCGCCTCGGCAAGTCCACCGATGTTGCGCGCGCGGTCAGTTTCTTTAGTTCGCCGGATGCAGACTTCATCACCGGGCAGACGCTTTACGTCTGTGGCGGAGCCAGCATCGGGTCCCTTTCCATCTAGGTTCGGTGAGACGCAGCAATGGATGCCACGACCAAACGGAAGGTCAGATCCCCGAAGAGTGCGCGCCCGCCACCGCTGCAGCCGGTCGGGCCGGCACACGAGTCCGACGGCGCGCATCTCGAGCTGCGCATCTGGCTACGGCTGCTCTCCTGCGCGACCCGGATCGAAAAAACCCTGAATGCCCGGCTGCGCAAGGAGTTCAACACCACGCTGGCCCGCTTCGACCTTTTGGCGCAGCTCGAGCGCAAACCTGGAGGTGCGACCATGTCTGAGGTTTCGCAGCTCTTGATGGTTTCGAACGGCGCCATCACCGCGCTGGTGCAGAAGCTGGAAGCCGACGGCTTGATCCATCGCGAGGTCGATTCCGAAGATCGCCGTACCTTCCGCTTGCGTCTGTCGCAGGAGGGCGCAAGGGAATTCGGCCGGATGGCGCGGCGGCATGAGGAATGGGTGATCGCCTTGATCGGGGAGCTCTCGCCCGTCGCGCAATCGGACCTGCTGCAACACCTGACCCTGCTCAAGCGCCGCCTGGACAAGCACACCTGACGCGGACGCCACAAGCGATCGCCAATCTAACCGGGCCTGACGGCAACTTCCGTCACACGGTTGTCGGTTACACGCTGACGTGCCGACTGTCCGTTTCCACGGGACTTGCTGCGAGAGCCTGGCGGTCAAGGATGAAGTCAGCCCCCTTCTCCGCAATCATGATCGTTGGCGCGTTGGTGTTTCCCGAGACCAATCGCGGCATGACGGACGCATCGATGACCCGCAGTCCTTCAACGCCGCGAACACGAAGACGATCGTCGACAACGGCCAGCGGATCCGACCCCATTTTGCATGTGCCGACCGGGTGATAGATGGTTTCGGAGGTTTGCCGGACGTAGCGGTCGATGTCCGCGTCCGACGCCGCGCCAGAACCCGGCGCATATTCTTGTCCGCGATAGGGATCGAACGCCTTCTGGGCGATGATCTCCCGGCCGATCCGGATGCCGTCGCGCATGTTGCGTACATCCTCCGGCGCTTCCAGATAATTCGGCTGAATCGAGGGATGCTGCAACGGATCGGCCGATTTGATCATGATGCTGCCGCGGCTCTCTGGGCGCGCGATGTTGAAGTAAGCCATGAAGCCGTGCTCATTCGTGATCTTGCGGCCATGATCGCTGTACATCAGCAGAACGAAGAAAAACTGCAGGTCGGGCGCGATGAGATCGGGTTTCGATTTGAGGAACGCCATCGCTTCCAGGCCGTGCGACGTCGCGGGGCCCGTTTTGGTCAGCACGTACTGGATGAAGGCCTTGGTGGCTCCCAATGGCTTGGTGTGCTTGAGAAACGAGATCGGCTGGGTGCACCGCTGCTTCACGCCGCAGGCAATATGATCCTGCAGGTTCTGCCCGACCCCCTTGAGCTCGTGGACGACCTTTATGCCGAGCGACCGCAGATGGTCGCCATCGCCGATTCCCGACAATTGGAGCAGTTGCGGCGAGTTGATCGCGCCCCCCGCCAGGATTACCTCACGTTCGGCCCTTAAGGTGTGTACCTGACCATTCCTGATGTACTCGACGCCAACGGCGCGCCCGCCCTCTACGAGCACGCGTGAGCCGAGCGCTTTTGTGATCACCTTGAGATTGGGGCGGTTGAGAACCGGATGCAGGTAGCAGCGGGCCGCACTGGCGCGTTGATTGTCGGCGATCGTGCTGTCGACCGGGCCGAAGCCCTCGAGTTCGGCGCCGTTGAAATCATCCGTCGCGCGGAAACCCGCTTGCTTGCCCGCTTCAAACCACGCCTTGGTCAGCGGATGGGTTATTTCCGGCAGCCGGCTCGTCCGCAACGGACCGTCGCCGCCGTGATAATCGTCGGCGCCGGCCTGCCGCCCTTCCGACCGAATGAAGTATGGCAGGCAATCGCTGTAGGACCAGCCGCGATTGCCGAGCTGAGCCCACAAGTCGTAGTCGGAGGCATGGCCCCGGATATAGACCATCCCGTTGATGGAGCTCGATCCCCCTAGCACCTTCCCGCGCGGCCAAAACACGCGGTTGTCCAGGTGCGGCTGCGGATCCGTATGGTAATGCCAGTCGACACTCCCGGACTTCATCAGGGCGAGATAGCCCGCCGGCATGTGGATGAAGGGATTGGTGTCCTTGCCGCCGGCCTCGAGCAGCACGACGTCAGTCTTCGGATCTGCCGACAAACGGTTTGCCAACACGCATCCGGCCGATCCCGCGCCGACGATGACGTAGTCCACCATCTTTTCCTCCGTCTTCTTGTCTGGACAGATTGGAGTCCGATCGCCCGATCTAGGCGCGCATCAGCGGGCGCGGCCTGACCTCGGCCGGGCCGTTGATGACCTTGCCCGTCTCGGGTTCGAAAAGGCGAACCCTGTCGAGGGCGGGCACCAAACTGATCTCGTCGCCCGGCGACAATTCAATGCGCTCCTGCGTGATGGAGCAGACTTCCTGCGCGCCGACCTCGGCATAGATGTGAATTTCAGGGCCCGTCGGCTCGACGACGGAGACCTTGGCAGGAAAGCCTGCACTGCCAGCGCCTGGCCGCAGATGCTCGGGCCGGATGCCGTATTTGACGATCTGACCGGCACTGACATTTGCATCCGAGGGCAAGGGTAGCGTCACGCCGTTGGCGCGCAGCACCGGGCGTCCCGCCTCGGCGGCGACCTCGCCGGTCAGGACATTCATCGCCGGCGATCCGATGAACTCGGCGACGAACAGATTTGCGGGATGGTCATAGATCTCCAACGGCTTGCCGATCTGCTCGATATCGCCGTCGCGCAACACCACGATCGTATCGGCCATCGTCATGGCCTCGATCTGGTCATGGGTCACATAGATGGTGGTGGTGGCAAGCTTGTGATGCAGTTCCTTGATCTCGGTTCGCATCTGCACGCGCAGCTTCGCGTCGAGATTCGACAGCGGCTCATCGAACAGGAATACAGCTGGATCGCGCACGATGGCGCGACCCATCGCGACGCGCTGACGTTGGCCGCCGGACAGCTGCTTCGGCTGGCGGTCGAGATAGGGCGTCAAGTTGAGGATCGAAGCGGCCCACTCCACCTTGCGCCTGATTTCGGCCTTCGGAACCTTCTTGAGCTGCATCGAAAACGCCATGTTGTCGAACACGCTCAGATGGGCATAGAGCGCGTAGTTCTGGAACACCATCGCGATGTCGCGATCCTTGGGATGCAGATCGTTGACCAGGACGTTGCCGATGCTGATCTGGCCCGATGTAATCGGCTCGAGCCCGGCGACCATCCGCAGCAATGTCGACTTCCCGCAACCGGAAGGTCCCAGAAGCACGACGAATTCGCCGTTGGCTATCGAGAGATCGATGCCGTGCAGCACCTCGAACTTGCCGTAGGACTTGCGCACATTGCTGATGGTGACCGATGCCATGGCTGGTTCTTCTCCCTACGCGCCCATCCTCGCCGACAAGATCTGTTCCACGATTTCGACAAACCCCTCGCCGCCGCGCTTGCTGGCGATGAAGGCCGGCGTTGCGGGCATCTCTCCTTCGAAATCCCGTACGTTCGCAACGCCGCAGGCGTAGGGGAAGAAGCCGAACATTGGCGCATCGTTCGGACTGTCGCCGCAGAACACGATGCGGTCCCTCGCCGCGTCGAGATCGAGCCCCAGCCTTTCGCGCAGAAAGATCCGGGTCATGGCCAGCTTGTCGTAGCTGCCGAACCATCCGTTGACGTGGATCGAGGAGACCTTGGCGATCCCGCCCGCGCTTTCGAACAGCCCGACGATCCTGTCGACCGCGGCGCGCGGCAGTGGCGGCACGTCCTCGCAGACATCGATCGCAAGGTCCGCCTCACGGTAGAGCTGATCGGCCGAGATCGCAGCGCCGGGCACTTCGGAAAGAATTCGCTCGCCGAGCGCCAGCAACCTGCGCCGATTGGCGGCGCGCTCGGGCTCGCTTGCGATAAATTTGCGAACCATCTTCCGCGCCACCGGATCGTGTCGGAAATAGAACGCGCCGTTTTCGCCGATCACGCCGTCGACCGGCCAGAACCGCGCAATCATGTCGCACCAGCCGGCCGGCCGGCCGGTGACGGGAACGACGGCGAGGCCGGCGCCCTGGAGCTTTTCCAGCGCGGCATAGGAAGCCGCAGGGAGCTGGCCGTCGGTGGTCAGCGTATCGTCAATGTCGGTCAGGATGCAGACGATGCGGCGAGCGGTCTCCGCAGGAAAGCTTGCGATGGGCTTCACGACGGTGTGCCCTCCGCAAACGACGCAAGCCGGGCGTTCCAGTCAAGCAGCCGCGGCCAGAGGTCGGCATGGATGGTGCGCAATTCGGCGTAGCGTGCCACATTCTCCGGTTCAGGCCGGAATGTCCGTGCCGGCGGCCTCGTCATCGCCGCGGCGGCCTCGGCGATGGTGCCGTACCAGCCGGCGCCCTTGGCCGCGGCGATCGCCGAGCCGAGCGATGAGGCTTCGCGCGCGGTCGAGCGCGCAACGGGGCGGCCCGCGGCATCGGCCAAAATCTGCAGCCAGAGATCGCTGTCCGAACCGCCGCCAATCGCCGAGAACTGTCCGATCTCGCCGCCGGTCGCCGACGCGATCTTCTCGGCCTGAGCGGCAACCTCCAGCGCGATGCCTTCGAGCAAGGCACGATAGATCGCACCGCGCCGGGTCGAGCCCGACAATCCGGCGATCACGCCGCGCGCATAGGGATCCCAATAGGGGGTCATGCAACCGAGCCAGTAAGGCAGCACCACGACGCCGCCCGCGCCGATTGGACAGCTCGCTGCTTCGGCTTCGAGCGCCTTGAAGACACTCAGTTGCGCCGTCGCATCGATCCCGAACATCTCGCGCGCCATCCAGTCGACCAGGAACGTGCCGGTGCGGATGCACTGCTCGTAGATGTAGCCGTCGTCGCACACCGCCTTCTCGGTGCGGAAGGCGCGATCATAGGCATAGTTGCGACCGTAGCTTCCCGAGACCACCGCCGTCCCGAGATTGATGTAGGCGCTGCCCGGAGACGTGACGCCGGCGCCGGTGCTGGCGCACTGGCCGTCGCCACCGCCGGCAACGACCGGCGTTCCAGCCGACAGGCCGGTGAATGCCGCGGCCGCATGCGTGACCTCCCCCATCCGCGCGCCCGGCGGCATCAGCGCCGGCAGCTTCTCGATAGCAATGCCGGCGGCATCGAGGATCTCCGCGGACCAGACGTTGCGCGTCATATCGAGCAGCCCGGTCGGATCGGCCGAGGCCGTCGATGTCCGCCATCGACCAGTCAGGCAATGCGTCAGATAGCCGTGGACTTCGGCAAAGCGCGCGGCGCGCGCGAAGATCTCCGGCTCGTGCTCCGCCATCCAGATGATGCGGTAGAGGCAGGGCAGTACATCAAGGGGCTTGCCGGAAATGGCATGAACGCGCTCGGCTCCGAACGATTTGCCGAAGCGCACAACCTGCGGCCGCGCCCGTTCGTCGAGCCAGGTCATGCCGGGCCTGATTGCGGTCCCCTCCTCGGTGAACGCACTGAAGGTTTCGCGTTGATTGGAAATCGCAACTGCAGCAATCCGTTCGGCACCGACCTGGTCGGTGATGCTGCGCAAGGCAGCCGCGGTCGAATCCCACCACTCGTCCGGGTTCTGTTCGAAATATCCCGGCTGCGGATTGGCAAGGCCGATCGCCTTGCGCCCTTCGGCCACGGCACGTCCGCTGCGATCCCAGGCGATTGCCTTTGTCGCCGAGGTCGAACTGTCGATGCCGATCACCAGATCTCTGGACATGCCATCTCAATTCAATTGACGCGGAGGCGACCACGGCCGCCTCCGCAAAGTCTAGCTCCGCGGGACCCAGAGCATTCCGGTTCTGATTGAATCAGAACCGGAGCTCTGGATCGTTGTTTTGACGCGTCTTCTTCACACCAACCGGGTGTCCGCATCGCTCGAAAGCGCTCTAGAGCAGACCGGCATCCTTAACCTGGGCGTCGATCTGCTTCGCGAGCGCGTCCATGCACTTCTTGGGATCGCCACCATAGGCCTGGCCCGTCAGCAGCTTGCCGAGTTCGGTTGGAATCTCGTTGGTCGACAGACCCGCCCACAACGCCATGTGCGGCTCGGTCGCCATCGCATTGTCGATCACCCACTTCACAGTCTCCAGATGCCGCGTGGTGCCCGCGCCGACCTTGGCCTTGGCCTTGACGCGCGGATCGGCAAATGAGGAGTTGCGCATCGGTGCGAAGCCGCCAAGCAGCGTGCAGCGTGTCATGATCTCCTTGCAGCAACCCCACTGCATGAAGATCCACGCGGCCTCCTTGTTCTTGGAGTATTTCGACAGCGAGATGCACGAGCCGCCCTGATGGCCGAGGTTCGGCTGCTCGTTGAAGCCGGCCTCGGAGGCCGGGCGCAGCTTGTTGGCGGTCAGCGGCTTGGCAGGCTCCCACAGACCCTTGACCTTGGAATCGTCGGCATCCAGGCCCGGGAAAAACTCATCCCAGCTCTGCGCCAGCGCGATCTGGCCCGAATGCATCATCTCGAACTGGCCGTCCCAGGTCGATGCTGTCGAATTCGGTGGCGAGACCTTCAACAGGTCCTGGTACCATTTCAGGCCGGCAATGCCCTGCTCGTCGTTACCGGAGAATTTCTTGTTCTTGTTGAAGATCGAGCCGCCATGGCCCCACACCGCCTGGCTCCAGTCGCACTCCAGCGAATAGTGCCCGGATTTGGCCTGCAGGCCGGTTCCGAAGATGCCGTTGCCCTTCTCGGCCTCGGTGATTTGCCTGGCGGCGGCGAGGTAGTCTTCGTAGGTGGTCGGCACCGCGATCTTGTGCTTCTCCAGGATGTCCTTGCGGTACATCAGGGTGAAGATCGGGATGTCGAAGGGAATGCCCATCCATTGTCCGTCGACCTGGGCGACATTCTTGACGAGCGGCTTGGAGAAATCGTCCCAATCGAAATCGGGCATCGCCAGTTCCGGCTTGTCCTTGTAGTAGGCCACCGGATCGATGCAATCGGGCTGGAACATCGAGATCCAGGATTGATCGAGGTAGTAGAGGTCGTAGGAACCGAGCTGGCCCTGCACGTCCTGCGTCGCCTTGGCGAGCACCTGCTCCAGCGGCACGATCTCGACCTCGACCTCGATACCGGTCGGATCGGTGAACTCCTTCTTGATCTGGTTGAGGATCACCGAGGGCGGCGTCGATTCCGTCGAATAACGGATCTTGGCGCCCTTGAACTTGCTGCCGACCTCCTTCAGCCATTTGGCCTGGTTGTCCGGCAGGCCGTCGGCATAGGCCGGGGTGCCGAGCAGACTGCCCTTGCGCAGGCCGCGCGGGTTACCGAGCATGCCGAGGCTGAAGGCCGAGAATCCGACACCGGCCAGTCCCAGCTTGCGCAGAAATTCGCGTTTCGAGATTTGCCCGTTGGTATAGGCGTTCGCGGTGTCGACAATGAACGTCTGCTGGTCGAATTTCTTGAAACTCATTGCACTCCTCCCGATGTTTTGTTGACTTTCTGGTCTCGGTCCGCGCGCCTACTCCTTGAGAGACCCGAGGGTCAGGCCGCGGACAAGCTGCTTCTGGACGAGCAAGATGAAGATGAAGCTCGGGATCACGGCTGTCGTGCCGAGAGCCGCGATGAATCCCCATTCCGAGCCTGTCGAGGTGACGAAGGTCGTGATCCTGACCGGCAATGTTCGTATCGAATTGGTCAGGAACAGCGACATCAGGAATTCCGTCCACGAGAAGATGAAACAGAGGACGGCGGTGGCTGCGACGCCGCCTTTGACCATCGGCAGGACGACGCGCCAGAAGATCTGCAATCGCGTGGCGCCATCGATCATGGCGGCCTCATCGACGTCGACGGGAACGTCATCGTAGAATGACTTCATCAGCAGCACGGCGATCGGCAAGTTGATCAGCGTATCCACGATGATCAGGCCAAGCCGGGTGTCGAGCAGCGACAGATAGTGGAACATGAAGACGACCGGCACGATGATTGCGATCGGCGGCATGAAGCGCTGCGACAGGATCCAGTTCAGATAGGCGTGCCGCCAGCGAAACCGCATCCGCGACAATGCGTACGCCGCAATGACCGCCAGCAGCAGCGTCAGCGCGGTGGCTCCCACCGCGATGATCAGCGAGTCGATGATGGTTTGGCGACTGTCATACGAACTCGCACCCCCGACCCCGAACGTGTTGCCGGAATCGATGGCCAGTTCGGCCCGTGATTTGCCGAGCATCGTGACGGCGTAGTTGACCAGCGTCGGCTTGAAATTGAACCAGACGATCTCGTCCTTGTTGAAGATCGCCGAGGTGGGCTTGAACGACGTCAGCGCCCACCAGAACAGCGGAAACATGAACATGCCGACCACGAGCACGGCGGCCACATCGCGCAAACGCTTCTGGAGGAATGTTTCCTGCATCAGAACCGCACCTTGAACAGCTTGATGAAGATGCTTGAGGTGACGATCACCAGCAGCAGCGTGAACAGCGAGATCGTCGAGGCGTAGGGAAAGTCGGCGTTCTTGAAATAGATGGTGCCGGCGTACGACGTCAGCGTCTCGGTCGAGGTGCCGGGCCCGCTGTCCGTCATCACCTTCACGTAGTCGTAGATCCGGAACAGGTCGACGCCGCGGATCAGGACGGCCAACGCGATGATCCTGGAGAGCATCGGCAAGGTCAGGCGGAAGAAGGCCTGACTCGCCGTCGCTCCGTCGATGGCGGCAGCCTCGAACGGTTCCTTCGGCAAGGCGCGCAGCCCGGCGAGCATGATCAACACCATGAACGGCGTCCACTGCCAGATATCGGCCAGCAGGACGCCGGCCAGTGCAGAACCACTGGAGGCGAGAATCGGATGTTGCGGCGACCACAGCCCCAGCGAAACGAGGCCCGTGCTCAATACGCCGAACGATCCGTCCAGCATCAGGAGGAACATCATGCCGGTGACGGCAGGCGGCACCACCAGCGGCAGCGTCATCAGCGCGCGCAGCAGCCCATACCCCCTGCGGTCGCTGTCGAGCAGCAATGCGATGGCAAGGCCAAGGCCCAGTTCGATCAGCAGGGCGCTGATCGTGTACAGATAGGTGTGACCGATCGCGCCCCATACCCGTTCATCGGCGAACAGCTTTCCCCAGTTCCAGGTCGGGTTGAAGACGTTCAGGCGGGTGACCGGGTTGCGCTTGAAGAACGTCAGCCACAGCGCATAGAGCAGCGGATAGACCCCGAACGCCAGGATCAACGCGGTGATCGGCGCCAGCCAGGGGAACGGATGTTCCGAGGTCAGAAATCGCGGCCAAACCCGGCGACGCTCCGTGCCGGACACCGGCACGTCGACGGCCAGACTTGGCACCTGCTGCGAAACCATTGACGTTTCCTCGCGCATCGCTTTTTTCTCGGCGCCGGGCTCTGCGGCCCGGTTCGCTGTGTTGGATCAGGGCCGGCGTGATACTCCGGCTCGGTGAGATCGAGCCGCACGCGGCACCAGCGTTCTCGCCGTTGCCACGTCGGTCACCAAAATCGTCGCGTAGTTGTTGTTGAGCGCCGCGTAGACCGCGTCGATCTTGTCGGTGCCGCCGGCAATGCAGATTCGTTCCGGCACCTTGGCAATCTCGTCGAGCGTGAGGCCGATCATCTGATTGTCGAGCGCTCCGAGGATCGGCTTGCCGTCCCGGTCGATGAAACGTCCGCTCACCACACCGACCGCACCGCGCGCGAGGTATGGCTCGATCTTCTCGGGCGTCATGTATCCGCTGCGCATCGCGGTACCCGCGTCATCCACACTGCCGACGCCGAACAGCACCTTGTTGCTCGAGTGGATGATCTTGAAGGTCTCGACCAACGCCGGCTCCTGCATGAACAGGCGCTTGATCTGCGCGGTCGAGACGATGCCGGGGGCGTGCAGATTGACGCATCGCGCGCCAAGCTTGTTGGCGATGTTGGAGGTGCACAGTTCCGGCGAAAATTCCGTCGTCCCGATCGAGCAGCCGGTGATCTGGGTGACGGTCACACCCGGCAGCTTCATCTCGGGCAGCGCGGCCGACAAGGCCTGCACCGTGCGGCCCCAGGAAACGCCGAGCACATCGTCGGGCTGCAACCGCTCGATCAGCAATCGCGCGGCGGCCATGCCGATCCGCTCGTGCACCGGCAGCCGGCCTCCATCATCAGGCACGACGAGGCAGTTGGACAAGCCGTAAGCGTCGGCCACTTCGCGTGCGAGACCGATGGTCTGCAAGTGCCGTGACGAGACCGCGATGGTGACGATGTTTCGGTCGCGGGCCTCCTGCAGGAAGTTCACCACCGACGCGCGCGAGACGCCGAGTTGATCAGCGACCTCCTCCTGCGTCATGCCCTCCTCGTAGTAAAGCCAGGCAGCCCACACGACGGGATCACTGTCGAACTCTGCAGGAATCGACAACGCCCGGCGCTTGATGCGCGGCGGCGTCACTTTGCGTTGCAGCGTCCTGGTCATCGGCGATCCCGGCCTCGGCGTCAGTCACACAAAATGCACATCGAGTTGACAATTGTCAATTGGCTCGATTAATTGCCAATTAGTTTTGTCGAATGTCACGATCGGTGCTGCGGCGCCGAAGCGTTGTGCGGGATTTTGTCGATGTCGAAGCCGAACTGGACCGCGCTGATCGACGATTTAGTGGCTGGTCGCTGGACCAATCCGCTGACCGGCGCCCGCGTGAAAGTGCCCTACGATTCCATCGTGATTGAAGACAGCCTCGAGGGCCGCGAGGCCGAGCTGGTTGCGTCCCTGAAGCTGGGGCACAGCCTTGCTCTGGTCGCCGATCAGGCGACCTACGACGCGTTGGGCGCGCGGATTGCAAGGGCACTGCGCGAGATCGGTCCCGTCGAGGCTGTTGTTCTCGACCGTCCGCACGCCGACATGGCCGAGGTTCGCAATCTGACCGAGAGACTGCGCGGATTCGATTCCGTCGTTGCCGTCGGCTCAGGTACCGTCAACGACCTCTGCAAGTACGTCACCGGTCTCGACGGGCGGCGCTATTGCGTGTTCGCAACCGCCGCTTCGATGAACGGATATACCTCCTCCACCGCCTCGCTCACCCTCGACAGCGGCTTGAAGGTGTCGCTGCCTTCGCACACACCTGCCGGCTTTTTCGTCGATCTCAAGGTGTCCGCCGCGGCGCCGGCCTATCTCGCCGCCTCCGGTTTCGCCGACTGCCTCGCCCGCTCGGTCGCTCAAAGCGACTGGTGGATGTCGCACCGGCTGTTGGGCACGGCGTATTTTCATGAGCCTTACACGATCCAGGCCGTCGACGAGATCGAGCTCAACAAGCGCGCCTCGAACCTGCCCAAGGGCGATATCGAGGCGATGGGTTATCTCTATCGGGTGCTAACCCTGTGCGGACTGGGCATCTCGTTCACCGGCATCTCGCACCATGGTTCGATGGGTGAACACCAGATCTCGCATTACATCGATTGCTTCGCGGGAGCGCGGCATCCAGGCAGCCTGCACGGCCAGCAAGTCGGCATCGCGTCGCTGAGCATGGCGCGCCTGCAGCAGCACATGCTTGCCAGCAATCAGCCGCCTTCCGTTCACGCCACCCCCATCGACGCCGCCGGCATGGCCCGCCGCTTTGGCGATGAAGTCGCATCGCAATGCCTGGCGGAGCTGAAGAAAAAGGCTTTCGATCGCGACGGCGCCATCGCGTTCAACCGCAAGCTCGACGACACGTGGCCTGACTTGCGGCGCGAGCTCGCCGGGTTCGCAATCCCGGTCGGCGAGATGAAGCGACTGCTGTCGGCTGCGGGCGGCGCCACGACGGCGACCGAACTGGCTGTGCCCGTCGACCTCTACCGCGAGGCCATCGTGCATTGCCGCGAGATGCGCAACCGCTTTTCGTTCCTCGACATTGCCGCAGACGCCGGGACGCTGGAGGCGTTTGCGCAGGGCGAACTTTGAGAGGGAGGCCTGTGACATGACCGCAAAGCCGCTTGTCGCCGTGACCGGGGCGAGCTCCGGCATCGGAGAAGCGACCGCCCGCGCCTTCTCCGCGGCCGGCCACCCCGTGCTGCTGATGGCCCGCCGGATCGAACGGCTGGAAGCCATGGGTCTGCCCAATTCGGTCTGCCGCAAGGTGGACGTGCGCGATCGCGCGATGCTGGCCGCGGCGGTGCGAGACGCCGAAGCAAGATTCGGCCCCGTGGATATGATGTTCGCCAACGCCGGCATCGCAAGGCTAGGTGACATCGGCAGGCAGGACCCCGCCGATTGGGACGAAATGATCGCCATCAACGTCAACGGTGTCATGAACAGCGTACATGCCGTCATGACGGGCATGATGGAGCGTCGCCACGGTACGCTCGTCATGATGAGTTCGATCGCCGGACGCAAGGTCTATCCCGATCACACGGTCTATTGCGGGACCAAATATTTCGTCCACGGCGTCTCCGAGAGCCTTCGCGAATATCTGTCCGCCTACGATGTTCGCGTGATCGTCATTTCACCGGGAATCATCGAGACCGAGGTCCTGGATGGCGTGAAGGATCCGGTGACACGTGCCAGCTATGACGCAAACAAGGCGGCGATCGGCGGCGGCATCGGGGCCGAGCACGTCGGCGATCTGATCCTCGACGCCTACAACCTTCCGCAAAAGGCGTTGGTGCAGGAAATCTGCATCACGCCGACTCGACAAAAATACTGAGCGCTCTCCGCGCCGACCTTCAGGAGCCGACCATGACCGACAGCGAACTTCAGTTGCGTGAGGCGATCATCGCGAAATGCCGCTGGATGAATGCCACGGGGCTGAACCAGGGCACGTCCGGAAATATCTCCGCCCGCCACGGTAACACCATGTTGATTTCACCGTCGGCAACGCCTTACGACCTGCTCACGCCCGATACGATCGCGGCAATGCCGATCGAAGGCGAATACGGATCATGGCGGGGCCCGCTCAAGCCCTCCACCGAATGGCGCTTCCATCTCGACATCATGAAAGCACGACCCGACGTCGGAGGCATCGTCCATACCCATGCGACCTATTCCACCGTGCTGGCGATCGCGCGCAAGGAGATCCCGGCATGCCACTACATGATGGCGGCCTTTGGCGGCATGAACGTGCGTGTTGCCGACTATGCCAGGTTCGGCACCAAGGAACTGTCCGAGCATGCGCTGAACGCGCTTGAGAATCGCACCGCCTGCCTGCTGGCCAATCACGGAATGATCGCCACGGGGACATCACTGGACAAGGCGATGTGGCTGGCGGTCGAACTCGAGACCATCGCCCGGCAGTATTATCTCTCCCTGGCGATCGGTGGACCGGTATTGCTGAGCGAGGCCGACATCAGCGAAACCGCCGCTGCATTTGGCAGCTATGGCGTGCAGGATCCGCCGGTCAAGGCGAACGCAACACCGTAATCGGCACGGCGGAAAATCACTCCAATCCGGATGATGCGCTACCCACGAATGATCGCGTGCCGCGCCAAGGTGACGGCGGTTACCATCTCAACGCAGCCGTGCGCACGGGGGCGTCCCAGAGCACGGCCGTTTCGGCATCGAGCAGGCTCACGGTGAGCGAGCAACCCGCCATGTCCAGCGAGGTGACGTAACTGCCAACCAGCGAACGGGCGATGCGCAGGCCACGACTTTCGAGCATCCGGCGGGCCGCGTTGTACATCAAATAGAGCTCGATCGTGGGCGTGCCGCCGAAACCGTTGACGAGCAGCAGCGCCTCGGCCCCGGCACGCGCGCCGAGATCCTCCGCAATGGCCGTCGTCATCTCGGCGGCAATCGTATCAGCCGCTGCCAGCTTGACGCGGCGACGTCCGGGCTCGCCGTGAATGCCGACCCCCATCTCCATCTCGTCTTCGCCCAGTGCAAAGGTCGGCGTGCCCGCAGCCGGGACGGTGCAGCTCGTCAGCGCAACGCCCATCGAGCGCGTCTGCGCGTTGACGCGCTCGCCGAGCGCGACACAGGCTGCCAGATCGGCACCCCTCTCGGCGGCAGCACCAACGATCTTCTCGACGATCAGTGTGCCGGCAACACCGCGGCGCCCGATGCTGTAGGTCGACTTCTCGACCGCGACGTCGTCGTCGGTCACGATGGTCGCGATGCGGCCCTCGGCGATTTCGGCCGCCATTTCGAAGTTCATGCGGTCGCCGGCATAGTTCTTGACGATGAAGAGGACACCGGCGTCGCCCGCGACCGCCTGGGCCGCCTCGACGATCTGGTCCGGTGTCGGCGAGGTGAACACCTGCCCGGGACAGGCGGCGTCGAGCATGCCGTAGCCGACAAAGCCCGCATGCAGCGGCTCATGTCCGCTGCCGCCCCCCGACACCAGCGCGACTTTCTTCGGGTTCAGCTCGCGGCGCCGCACGAATTTCCGCTCGGCGCCGAGCATGACGAGGTCGGCATGCGCGCTCGCAAAGCCGTCGAGGCTTTCGGCGAGAACGTTGTCGACCGCATTGATGAACTTCTTCATTGTTTCCTCCCCGCTTCGTCCGTTCGGCGTTTCTCGCCTATTTTTCCCGCATGATGGCAATCAGCCGCCGCGTGAACTCCTGCAGCAGTGCGTCGAGCTCGGCGTTGCGCTTGGCGCTGCCGAGATCCGGCATATGCAGCGTCAGCGCCCGCTCGTGCGAACCTTCGCTCAACCGGCCGACGCGACGCGGATGTGCGCGCGCATAGGCGCGAAGGAAGGCCGTCTTCGCCTGCGGCGGAAAATGGCAGACATCGAAGATCGTGTTGAGATGCTGCACCGGTATCGGCACCGGATAGGCTGGATTGCTGATCTGGCTGACGAAGCTGCGGTTCTTCCCCATGGCATGGGCCAGCCGGAGCCGCATGCCGGAGGGACGGCTCTCCAGCACCTCCTTGAAGATGCGCTTGTAGACCGCAACCGCACCGGCTTCGGGCGCATCATCGGCCGCCGTATCAGCCAAGGGTACCTCCACCGCTCAGCCGGTCGATGGTCTGCTTGATCTGCGCCAGCGCCGATGCGTTGACGGAGAGTTCGCGCAGACCGCAATTCAAAAGGGCGGGCAGACAGCGCGGATCGCCCGCCATGTCGCCGCACAGGCTGACGCTGATCGCGGCGCGCCGCCCATGCTCCGCGGTCCGCGCGATCAGTTCGAGCACTGCGGGATGCAGCGGGTCCATCAGGGGGGCGAGAGCTCCGTTGGAACGATCGCAGGCCAGGACATATTGCGCGAGATCGTTCGAGCCGATCGAGAAGAAGGACGCCTTGAAGCTCGCAATCGCGAGGGCCGCCGCCGGAACCTCGACCATGATTCCGAGCTCGGGAAGCGTTGCGGCAATGCCGGCCGCCTGCAAGCGCTGCACGACATCGGCGAACAGCTTCCGCCCCGCCTCGAGCTCGTCCGCCGACGTGACCATCGGGAACATGACCTTGAGATTGGCGCGCACCGCGGCCCGCGCCAGCGCGCGAAGCTGAACCGCAAAGATCTCGGGCCGGGCAAGGCACAGCCGCAGGCCGCGCACCCCGAGGAACGGATTGGCTTCGCCGTCCAGCGTGAAGCCCGGCACCGGCTTGTCGCCGCCTGCATCGAAGGTACGGATGGTGACGGGCCGCTGGCCGGCCCAACGCACCACCTCGTCATAGGCCTGGAATTGGGTCTCCTCGTCCGGCAGATCGCTCCGCCCGGCGAGCAGGAACTCGGTGCGCATCAGGCCGATGCCGTCGGCATATTGCGCGTCGGCATGCTCGAGATCCTCGACGCGCTGGATGTTGATGAGGAGCTTGATGTGCTCGCCGCGCCACGAGGCCGTCGGCCGCCGCAGGATCGCGCGCGCGGATGCCCTGCTCTTGCGATGGCTGTCGCGCCGCTTCTCGAAGGTACGGACCTGCTCGACGCTGGGATCGAGCTCCAGCGTCGCGCCTTCGCCGTCGAGCAGCGCCGTGGTGCCGGTATCCGGAATGGCGCCGAGCTGCACCACCATCGGGATGCCGCGCGCCCGCGCCAGCATCGCGACATGGCTGGTCGGGCTGCCGCGCAACAGCGCCAGGCCGCCGCCGCCGGACCAGTCAATCTCAAGGAATCGCGATGGCGGCAGATCGTCGGCACAGACCACGCCCCCGCTCGGGATCTTCAGCGGCTGGTCCTGGTCGCCACGCAGAATGTGGATCACCCGGTCGCGCAAATCCGCGAGATCAGAGGAACGCGCCTTCAGATAGTCGTCCGGTGCGGAATTGTAGTCGGCGATGTGGGCGTCGAGCGTCGAGCGCCATGCGATATCGGCGGGACGTCCCTCGCCGATCGAGCCGAAGATCGCCTCGATCAAATCCTCATCCTCCAGCAGCGCGACCTGGAATTCGAGGATCTGCGCGGCTTCGCCGCCGGCGCTGGCGGCAAGATCGGCGATCTGCCCGCTCGCGACGTCGATCGCATTGCGCAGCGCCAGCGCCTCCTCGACCAGCGTGCCGGCCACTCGCTCGCCGGCCGCGCCCGCGTCGACACGGATCAACGGGCCGTGGGCAAAGCCGATCGAGGCGGTCCTGCCGCGGTAGGCCAGCCCTGCAGCGCCGCCCTGCATGCTACGGTGCTCCATCCGGGAAATCGCTTGCGATCAGATCGACCAGCGCGGCGACCGCAGCCTCGGCATCGCTGCCGGAGGCCTTGATCTCGATCGTGCTGCCGTGTGCCGCGCGCATCGCCATGATCTTGGCCACGCTCTTGGCATTGATCCATTCCGGCGCGTCCGCGACCCGCACGGAGATCTGGGCCTGGAACTTCTTGGCGAGCTTGGTCAGCTTGACCGCGGGGCGCGCGTGCATGCCGACCGCATGCACCAGCCGCACATTGCCGGTGAAGATCTGTTCGTCCGCTTTATCAAGCATGCTCATCATCCATCATCACTTCGCCGACGCCTCAGTCGGCAGAGAGTTCCTCGGCCACGGCCTTGACCTGGGCCAGCGAGCTTCCGCCCGCGGCTTCCGTCGCCGCCATCACGGCGCCCTCGACGATCGGCGCGTTGCAGACGACAACGAGATCGCGCCGCGCCGGCTCCAACATCTCGACCGCCATTTCGCTGTTGGTCTCGGCGCCGCCGAGGTCGACAAGCACGGCAACGCCTTTCGACGACCAGGCGTCGTTGATGGCGTCGATGATCAGCGGCACGCTGGTGCCGAGACCGCCATCGGGATTGCCGCCGCAGAAGGCGACCTTGACCTCGCTGCCGACCATCTGCCGCACCATGTCGGCAGTTCCCTTGGCGATGTCCCGCGAGTGCGAGACGATCACGATCCCCACGGTGTCGGTCATTGCCGTGCCTCCAGGCCGGAGCACACCGCGTGCACAAGAACACAGCTCGACCGCGCCCCTGGATCGACATGGCCGACGCTGCGCGCGCCGAGGAACGACGCCCGCCCCTTGGTGGCCAGCATCGGCGCGGTGCGCTCGACCGCTTCAGCCGCGGTGCTGCGTACCCGCGCGATCAGATCGGGCTGGCCGACGCCCGTTTTCAGCGTCTCCAGCACCGGAACCAGCACATCCAGCATCGTCTTCTCGCCGGCCTGCGAGCGGCCGCGCGCGCTTACAGCGTTCACGCCGCTGCCGAACACGTCGGCGAGATCATCAGGCAGGTGCTTGTCGTGCGACAACGCCTCGCCCGCGGCGAGAAAGAAGCTGCCATAGAGCGGGCCGGAGGCGCCGCCAACCGTCATGACCAGGGTCTTGCCGATCGTCTTGAACGCCTCGTCGAGCGGCTGCGCCGAGATGGCATCGAGCTTGCCGAGCACGGCTTCGAAGCCGCGCTTCATGTTGGTCCCGTGGTCGCCGTCGCCGATCGCCTGGTCCAGGCTCGTGAGCTCCGGCGCGCTGGCGATGACTTGCTCGGCGGCGGCCTTAAGCAGCGACTTGAACGTCTCGGGTTGCACCGACATTGATCTGAACCTCTTACGCCTCTATTGAACCATCGCGCCGACGCGCTGCCCGGCACGGTCGAAACACAGCGGACGCACCAGTTGCAATTCGACCTCCTGGCCGGCCCGCAGCGGCTGATGCGGATCCGCCAGCGTCACCAGCGTTTCGCCCTTATAGTCCAGGTGAACGTGATTCTGCTCGCCGAGGTGTTCGACCCGATGCACCCGCCCGATCATCTGCCCGCCATTGCGCGTGGCGATCTGCAGGTGCTCGGTGCGGATGCCCACCGTCTCGGTTTCCGGCGGCATCGCCACATCGGACAGCAGCCGCGCCGGCAGGAAATTGATCTGCGGCGTCCCGAGCCGCGAAGCGACGTAGCTCGAGGAGGGATTTTCGTAGATCTCCCTCGGCGTGCCGAGCTGAAGCAATTGGCCGTCCCTGATCACGCCGATCCTTGATGCCATCGTCATGGCTTCGACCTGGTCGTGGGTCACGTACAGGATGGTGGCGCCGAGTTCGAGCTGGATCCGCTTCAGCTCGAGCCGCAGCTCGGCGCGAAGCTTTGCATCCAGCGACGACAGCGGCTCGTCCATCAGATAGATCGAGGGATCGCGCACCAGCGCGCGGCCGATCGCGACCCGCTGCATCTCGCCGCCGGACAGGCGGGTGGCACGGTTGTTCAGCTTGCTGGCGATATGCAAGAGCTCCGCGGTCTGCTCGACGCGCTTGCGGATCAACGGCTCCGGCACGCGCCGCGCAGGAGAGCGCAACGGGAACGCCAAATTGTCGTAGACCGACAAATGCGGATACAACGAATATTGCTGGAACACGAACGCGATGTCCCGCGCACCCGGCGGATCATGCGTCACGTCGCGCCCGTCGATCATGACCGAGCCGGCGTCGGGACTCTCCAGCCCCGTGATCAGCCGCAGCGTCGTGGTCTTGCCGGCGCCGCTCGGCCCGAGCAGGACGAGGAATTCGCCGTCGCCCACCGTCAGCGAGAGGTCGCGCACCGCCTCCACCGCGCCGAAGCGCTTGCTGATATTGCGCAAGCTGACGTCAGCCATGGCGCACGCCCTCCTCGCTGGCGGTCCTGATCGCAAGGCCGCTGCCGATATCGAACAGCGCCAGCCGCTCGGAGTTGAATTCGAGGCCGATGGTCTCGCCGATCCGCACCGAGGCGCTGGACGGCAGCCGCGCGGCGACACGCCCATACGCCGTGTCGACGGTGACGATCTGCGTGGTGCCGAGATATTCCGCGCCGAAGACCTCGCCGCGAACCGATCCAGCGTCGGCGAAACGGATATGCTCCGGACGAACCCCGAGCGCCAGCGGTGCGCTCGCGCGGTCTTCTCGGATCTCGGGCACCGCGAGCCTGGTGTCGTGGAAATCGATCGCCCGGTCACCGGATCGCAGGCCGCCCTCGAAGCGCAGGAAATTCATCGGCGGCGAGCCGATGAAGTCCGCGACAAACATGCTGGCGGGCCGGTCATAGACCTCCTGCGGCGTGCCGATCTGCTCGACGCGCCCCTTGTTCATGATCGCGATCTGGTCGGCCATCGACATCGCCTCGAGCTGGTCGTGGGTGACATAAACCGTGGTCGCCTTGATGCGATCGTGCAGGTCGCGCAGCTCACCGCACATCAGATGACGGAACTCGGCGTCGAGCGCACCCAGCGGCTCGTCCATCAGGAACGCCTTCGGGCGCCGCACCATGGCACGCCCGAGCGCGACGCGCTGGCGGTCGCCGCCCGAGAGCTTCGATGTCTTGCTCGACAGCAGATGCTCGATCCGCAGCATCCGCGCGGTCTCCTGCACCCGTTCGCGAATCTCGTGCCTCGCCATGCCCTGGCACTTCAGCGGGAAGCCGATGTTCTGCCCGACATTCATGTGCGGATAGAGCGCAAACAGCTGGAACACGAAGGCGATGTCGCGGGCGGCGGCGCGGTGGAAGGTGACGTCCTCGCCGTCGAGCAGGATCTTGCCCTCGGTCGGCAGCTCGAGGCCGGCGATCATGCGCAACGTGGTGGTCTTGCCGCAGCCGGAGGGGCCGAGCAGCGCGAAGAAGCTGCCGTCGTCGATGGTGAAGGTCGAGCCTTCCACCGCGGTGAACTGATCGAACGATTTGCGCAGGTTCTCGATGCGGATCTGTGCCATGGCCCTATTCCGGAAAATGGCTGACGATGACGTAGCCGACCGTGCCGGCAAGAATCGTCACGAAAGAATAGCTGTACAGATCGATCGACCAGGGCTGCACCAGCATGAAGATGCCGCCCCCGATCAGGGTCATCGCAACGGCCTCCCAGCGGCTCCGCTGGAAAAAGCGATGGAGTGCCCCTTTGCCTCCCCGGGCAACCGCAGAACCGCTCATTTGCGCACCGCTCCGAAGGTGATGCCGCGCAGCAGATGCTTGCGCAACAACACGGTGAACATGACAATCGGGACGACGAACAGCGTGGTCGCGGCGGCAACCGCCGGCCAATCCTGACCGCCCTCACCGATGATGAAGGGGATGAAGGGCGGCATGGTCTGCGCCTCGCCGCTGGTCAGCAGAACCGCGAACGCGTACTCGTTCCAGGAGAAGATCAGGCAGAAGATCGCGGTCGCCGCAATTCCGGTGACGGCCTGCGGCAGCACGACCTTGCGCAGTGCCTGCAGCCGCGTATAGCCGTCGACCAAAGCCGCCTCCTCGTACTCCCGCGGGATCTCGTCAATGAAGCCCTTGAGCAGCCAGACCGCGAGCGAGACGTTCACGGCGGTGTAGAGCAGGATCATGCCGAGCCTGGTGTCGGTCAGATTGAGCTGCCGGTACATCAAATAGATCGGGATCGCGACTGCGACCGGCGGCATCATCCGCGTCGACAGGATGAAGAACAAGAGATCGTCGGCCAGCGGAATGCGGAAGCGGGAGAACGCGTAGGCCGCGAGCGTGCCGAGGAAGACGGCGAGGAAGGTCGAACCGAAGCCGATGATCAGCGAGTTGACGAAGCGCGGCACGACCTTGGACGGTCCGGCAATCACCATATCATGCTTGCGCACGAGCTTGTCATACCAGGTCTCCGGCGCCGGCAACTTGGCGATGAAATCAGGTGTCTGGCGGGTGCGCACGGTGAACAGGTTGACATAGCCTTCGAGTGTCGGCTCAAAGATCACCTTGGGCGGATAGGCGATGGCATCGCTTTGCGACTTGAAGGCGGTGGCGACGATCCAGAGCAGCGGCAGGATCGTGATCAGCGCATAGAGGATGACGAGGGTGCCGGCGAACGCCTTGGTGCGCGGCGAGGCCTCGACGATCGAGTGCGCGGTGGATTTGGCCAGGCCAGATTTGGCAACAGCAGCGGTCATCGTTGCTTCACCTTGTTGAGCGCTTTGACGTAGATGTTGGCGGCACCGAACACGGTCACGAACAGGATGATGGCGAGCGCGGAGGAATAGCCGGTGCGCCACTTCTCGAACGCCGCGCGCTTCAGCGTGATCGACACCAGTTCGGTGGTCGATCCTGGTCCTCCCGAGGTCAGCAGATTGACCATGTCGAACATCTTGAAGTTCTCGATCGCGCGGAACAGCACCGCAAGCATCAGGAACGGCACCGTCATCGGCAGCGTGATCGACCAGAACTGCCGCCAGGGCGAGGCACGATCGACTTCGGCGGCCTCATAGATGTAATCGGGAATCGAGCGCAGCCCGGCGAGGCAAATCAGCATCACGTAAGGCGCCCACATCCAGGTATCGACCAGCACGATGGTCCACGGTGCGAGCGATACCTGCCCGGTCATGCTGAACGAGCTCGGCGGCACGCCGGTGAACAGGCTGATCAGATAGTTGAACGGGCCGATCTGCGGCTGCAGCAGCAGCGTCCAGAAGTTGCCGACCACCGCCGGCGACAGCATCATCGGCAGCAGGATGATCGTGGTCCAGAAGCTGTGGCCGCGGAATTGGCGGTTGATCAGGAGCGCAAGGCCAAATCCGACCACCACCTGCAGCGCCACCGACGAGATCACGAACTGCGCCGTGGTCTGCAGCCGGGTCCAGACGTCCTCGTCGGTGAGGATATCGCTGAAATTGTCGAGGCCGACGAACCGCAGCGGCAGATAGGACATGCTGAGGTTGAGGCTGGTGAAGGATAGCCGGATCATCCAGATCAGCGGGAAAATGTTGATCGCAAGCAGCAGCGCGATCGTCGGCGCAACGAACAGCCACGCAATGGTGCGGTCCGACAGGCCACGGACACGCCGCGCGGCGCGGGATTTGGCGGGCTCGTTCACGCCCGGGATCATAGCATGATCGGGTTGCAGGATCGTGGTCATCTGTCCCATCGGCTGGCTGGATCGGCGTCCCCGAGGCGGCGCCCCGGGGAAGCCAGTTCGGTGAAGTCGCGTGGTCGCGGACCTATTGCGAGGCGACTTCCTTGCCCTGCTCCTTGAACACCTTGGTCCAGTCCTTGACCAGGAGATCGAGCGCCTGCTGCGACGTGCCCTTGTCGGCGACGACGTAGTCATGCACCCGCTTCTGCATGTCGAGCAGCAGTTGCGCGTAGGACGGCTCGGCCCAGAAGTCCTTGACGATGCCCATCGACTCCAGGAATTGCGGCGCGAACGCCGCGCTCTTCGGGAAGTCCGGCGCGTCGACCACCGCCTTCAGCGCCGAGTAGCCGCCGATCTGCCACCATTTCTGCTGCACGGCGCGCTGCGCAAACCACTTGATGTAGGCGAGCGCGTCGTCCTTGCGGTCGGAGGTCGCTACCACCGAGATGCCCTGCCCGCCGAGCTGGGTGAAGTGTCCCTTCGGACCGGCCGGATTGACGAAGAAGCCGATCTTGTCGCCGCCGACATTCGGATCCTTGTAGAGGCCGGGGAAGAAGGCGAACCAGTTCATCTGCATCGCCACCTGGCCGGACTTGAAGGCATCAAGCCCTTCCTGCATGTAGGCGTTGGTCATGCCCGGCGCGGTGCAGCACTTGTAGAGCTCCTTGTAGAATTCGAGCCCCTTGGCGGCGTCAGCTGAATTGACGATGCCCTGCATCTGGTACGGCTTCTTCGGATTGTCGTAGCCGAAGCCGTAATTGTAGAGCACGTTGGTCACGCCCATCGTGATGCCTTCCGAGCCGCGCTCGGTGAAGATGTAGGCGCCATAGACCTTCTTGCCGTCGATCTCGCGGCCCTGGAAGAACTCGGCAATCTGCTTCAGCTCGTCATAGGTCTTCGGCGGCGCCAGATCGCGGCCGTACTTGGCCTTGAACGCCGATTGAATCTCGGGACGCGAGAACCAGTCCTTGCGATAGGTCCAGCCCACCGCGTCGGCCATTGCCGGCAGCGCCCAGTAGTTCGGCGAATTCTTCGGCCATTGCGAGTAGCCGACAACGGTCGCCGGGACGAAGTCGTCCATCGAGATCTTCTCTTTGGCGAAGAAATCGTTGAGCTTGACGTACCACTTGTTCTCGGCGGCGCCGCCGATCCACTGGCTGTCGCCGATGATCAGGTCGCAGAGCTTGCCATGGGAGTTCAGCTCGTTGAGGAAGCGATCCGCATAGCTCGTCCAGGGGACGAACTCGTATTTCATCTCGATGCCGGATTGCTTGGTGAAGTCCTTGCCCAGTTCGACCAGCGCGTTGGCGGGATCCCATGCCGCCCAGCACAGCGTAAGCTGCTTGCCCTGCGCTGCAGCCTCGCCTCCACCGAATACCCCGAGCAGCGCTGCCCCGAGGACCGCCGTCGCCGCAGAGCTACCTAGCCATTTGAAGCTTCGCATGTCCGTTTCCTCTCTCGTTGATGCATCTAACCCACGCTGCGCGCCCCCTGCCGGAGCGACGCAAAGAACCTGAAGCCGAGTTGAGGAGCGATGGGTGAAGAACGAGACAGATCCATCCGAAACCTTTGTTCGGACGGGCAGGCTCCTCCCACACATCAGCTCGATGCGCGATGTTTAGTTTTTCTTAGTAACTAAACGTATTACTAAATTTCGACGGCCGTCAAGCGGGTTTCGCGCGAGCCCAAAGGGAATTGCGCGCCCGTCGACGCAGTACCGCGATGCAGCAAAAACAGCTTGTATGCTGGTCGACCGCGATCATCGGTCTGGTACGCGTGGACGTTTTCGCACCGGCTGGATCGAGGGAGCACCGGAAGCCGGACTATTTCCGATGTTTAGCAAAACGCTTTACTGAACGTTCAATGGAGCGAAGGCGCCGGCAAAGACCGATGCACAACGCCGGCACGTGTTGGAACTCGCTCGCCTGGCCGGTTCGTCAGGACACTGGAAATCTTTCGGCTCTAATGTGCTCCGCGTTTCACATTCGGCTCGCGGCAGAGGAGCCGCACCGGCGCGAATTCGAGACAGGGTTCATCGCACTCAACCGTCGCGGCTCCTGCCGCATCAGATTTCTCACAGGCTAACGATCTCCGTGTCCACGTTGCCCGCCACCAGGCCCGCCGCTCGCAAGAGGCGCGTTGGGCAACACTGGACCAAGACCATTCGGCTCGCTCGCGGCTGGCACGGCGCGCGCTGGATTTGGGCGAAGCTGGGTGCGATGCCGATCGCGATACGGGTTGCGATCGTCGGCGCAACGATCGTCGCACTCCTTCCGCTGGCTAACCTTGTTTTTCAGGTTGTCCGCAAACCGACCGAGCTGTTCTTCCTTGTTGGCACCGCGCTCGACAAGGAGCCGCCAGAGACCTGGCGGCAGTACGGAGCACATTTCCGCACCTACTCCACCGACACCATCACGCCTGAGCTGCTCGCGGCGCTGGCGCAGACCGAGAGCTCGGGCAATCCGGTGGCGCGCACCTATTGGCGCTGGCGGCCGAGCTGGAATCCTCTCGCGATCTACAAGCCCGCCTCGAGTGCCGTCGGCCTTTATCAGATGATTGACGCTACGTTCGCGGAGGCGAACAGCTATTGCATCCGCCAGCACGCGGTCGTTGCGACGGACTGCTGGTTCAACAGCCTGTATGTTCGCACGCTACCGAGCCATGCCACGGAACTCACTGCGGTATCCCTGGATCGCGGCGTTGCCAGAGTTCTCGCGGCCGCGCCGAAGAGCACGGCAAATCCGCAACAGAAGCAAGACCTCGCTGCTCTCATCCATCTCTGCGGCACCGGTCCCGGACCGGCCTTCGTGCGCCGCGGCTTCCAACCGGCCGCCGGCGAACACTGCGGCGATCACCTCGTCGCGGCGTACCTTGCCAAGGTCAACCGGATGAGACGTCAATTTGTGAAGCTTGCCGCGAACGACCGGAACTAAGCCCGCAGTAGTCTACCCCGGACAGCGCGCGACGGATTCAGCTAGCGAACGGCTTCGAATCCGCCGAGAACCGACGTCAGGTTCTTCCCAAGTATGTCGGACAGATATCCGCCCTCCTGCACCAACACGGTCGGAAGTCCAAGCCGTGCAATGGCGCTGCCGATGCGTCCAAATCCGCCGGTGGTGACGGCAAGACCCGCGAGAGGGTCGTGCTCGGACGCATCAAGGCCGAGCGCGACAACCAGCGCACCCGGCTCGAAGGCGCGGATCATCTTTTCCGCAGTGGCAAGCGCCTGGATATAGCCGTCATCCCCGGTGCCGATCGCGAGGGGAATGTTCAGATTGGTGCCAAGCCCCGATCCCGCGCCGCGCTCATGCGCGTAGCCCCAGACGAACGGGTTGAAGAAGGTCGGATCGGCATGGATCGAAACGGTCAGCACGTCGGACCGTTCGTAGAAGATGCCCTGCGTGCCGTTGCCGTGATGCACGTCGACATCGAGGATCGCGACGCGCTCGTGCTTGAGGCGGAGATGCGCGGCCGCGATCGCGCTGTTGTTGAGAAAGCAGAAGCCGCTGGCGAGATCGCGATAGGCATGATGGCCGGGCGGACGGCACAGCGCGTAAACCGCATCCTCGCCCTCCATCACCATCTGCGCGGCGGTCGTCGCAACGTCGGTTGCCGAGCATGCGGCGGCCCACGTGCCCGGCCCGATCGGGCATGAGGTGTCGATGGTGTGCCAGCCGAGCTTGCCGACGATGTGCGTCGGATAGGTACCGGCGTTACGAACCGGATGCATGTTCGCGATCATCTCCGGCCCGGAATCACCGAGCGCGGACCAGGCGTCCCAAGCTTCGGCAAGGAAGCTCAGATATTCGGGACTGTGCACGCGGGCGCGCGGCCCCTGTCCGAATGCGGTCGGCGCGACCAGCGTGTGCTCGCCTGCCCTCAATCCTGCCAGCAAACGATCGGCGCGTTCGGGCTGCTCCGTGGTGCGCGTGACCACACCGCGCACGAGGAAGAATTGCGGATCGTGGCTGCGGTGCAGTTCGGTATAGACGGCCTTCACAAGCTACTCCTGTTCGCTGAATCCGATTGCGCGAGGTGCGCAGTCACTTCGCCGCGGCGGGCCACGGCGGAATCTCGCGCACCAGCCGGCCGACTTCGCGCCAGGCATGGCCGAGGTGGTGATCGATATGGGCGACAATGCGCTCGGGATGACCGGCCTCGATCGCGGCGAGCACCGGCTCGTGGGTGCGCGCGATCTCGTGCGGATCGTCGTAGAGCCGACCGATCAGGCCGATCACCATGCGCAGCTCGGAGGCGAGATCATCGAACAGCCGCAGCATGCGCTTGTTGCCGGCGATCTCGCAGATCAGGCGGTGAAACCGGTAGTCTTCCTCGACCTGCCGCGCCGGATCGTCGAGATCGGCCATCTCGTGCAGCACCTCGATCTGCCGGCGGAGCATGTCGCGGGTCTCCGGCGTCAAATTGCGCGCGGCAAGCACTGCGGCGTGCCGTTCGACGCAGAGACGCAGATCGTAGATCTCGTCGATATCGTCGGCGGCAAACTGACGAACGAAGAAGCCGCGGCGCGGATGGGCGACGAGCAGCCCCTGCTGCTCCAGCAATCGCGCGGCCTCGCGCACCGGCGCCCGGCTCACACCCAGCTCGCGTGCCACTCCCGCTTCGACGACCTTTGACCCCGGCGGCAGCCGCCCCTGGACAATGGCTTCGGTCAGCCGACGTGCGACCTGGCCGACCAGATCGGTCTCATTGAGGGCCGGCAAGCCAACCGGAGGGGACATTGTGCGCATCAAAAGGGTCCGTTTTGACCCTTGTACATTATTTAATCGCCGATTGTCGACAGTTTAGACTTGATCAATTCTTAGATTGTCGACAGTTTAGTGGCGCGGGTATTGCAACGCAACAGAAACGGCCCGCGGACAGGGACTAGCCACAACGATGACGACGCATGTGCGGCCCGAGGCCGTGAAGGACCAGAACCAGCAATTCCGTATCGACCTCGCCGCGGCCTACCGGCTGATCCATCGGCTTGGGCTCGATGACAGCATCTACACGCACATCTCGGTGCGGCTGCCCGGCCGGCATGACCGCTTTTTGATCAATCCCTACGGCCTGCGCTTCGAGGAGGTCACGGCTTCCAAACTCGTCACTGTCGATCTCGACGGCGTCGTCATCGACGATCCGCTCGGGCTCGGCATCAATCCTGCCGGCTTCACCATCCATAGCGCCGTGCATGCGGCGCGGCCGGACGTCGCCTGCGTACTGCACACCCACACCGTGGCCGGTGTCGCGGTGTCCTGCCAAAAGCAGGGCCTGTTGCCGCTCAATCAATGGTCGATGCAGTTCACCGGCTGCCTCGCCTATCACGACTACGAGGGCATCGCGCTCGATCTCGACGAGCGTCAGCGCCTGATCGCCGATCTCGGCGACAAGTTCGTGATGGTGCTGCGCAATCACGGCATGCTGACCTGCGGCCGCTCGGTCGCCGAGGCGTTCAAGCTGATGCACAACCTCGAGCGCTCGTGCCGCGCGCAGCTCGCGATCCAGGCCGCCGGCGCCGCCATCGCGCCGCTGTCGGATGCGGTCGCGCACAAGACCGCCGGCCAATACGCAACCTTCTACGACAGCATCGAGACGAAGGGCGTGCCCGACACCGAGTGGGCAGCCTTCAAGCGCATGCTGGAGCGCACCGATCCCGATTTCATGAACTAGTCGTCAGCCCGCTTCCCGGAGCCGTGGCCGGGCGAAACGAACAACAAGAGAGATTGCACATGTTGAAGCGAGTATTGCTGAGCCTTCTGGTCGCGAGTGCCCTGAGCACCGCGGCATTCGCCCAGGAGCCGAAATCCGGCGGCGTGCTCAACGCGGTGATCCAGCCGGAGCCGCCCGGCCTGATGGTCGGCCTGGTGCAGAACGGCCCGACCCAGATGGTCGCCGGCAACATCTACGAAGGCCTGCTGCGCTACTCGCCGAAGCTCGAGCCCCTGCCCGGTCTCGCCGAAAGCTGGAGCGTCAGCGAGGATGGCAAGATCTATACGTTCAAGCTGCGCAAGGGCGTCACCTGGCATGACGGCAAGCCGTTCACCTCGGCCGACGTCGCGTTCTCGATCGACTTCCTCAAGCAGACCCATCCACGCGCCCGCGGCAACCTCGCCCAACTCGACAAGGTCGAGACGCCCGATGACTCGACCGTTGTGTTCACGCTGAAGCAGCCGTTCGGTCCGTTTCTCGGCATCTTCGAGGTCGGCTCGCTGCCGATGATCCCCAAGCACATCTACGAAGGCACCGACTACAAGACCAATCCGGCCAACAACACGCCGATTGGTACCGGCCCCTTCATGTTCAAGGAATGGCAGAAGGGCTCGTTCATTCGCCTGGTCAAGAACCCGAGCTACTACATCAAGGGCAAGCCCTATCTCGATGAGATCTACTGGCACGTTATTCCCGACGCTGCCGCGCGCGCGGTGGCGTTCGAGACCGGCAAGATCGACATCCTGCCTGGCGGCTCGGTGGAGAATTTCGACGTGCCGCGCCTGTCCAAGCTGAAGAATGTCTGCGTCACCGGCGCCGGCTGGGAATTCTTCAGCCCGCATTCCTGGCTGTGGCTCAACAACCGCCAGGGCCCGACCGCGAACAAGAAATTCCGCCAGGCGCTGATGTATGCGATCGACCGCAACTTCGCCAAGGACGTGATCTGGAACGGTCTCGCCAAGGTTGCGACCGGCCCGTCGGCGTCAACCATCAAGTACTACACCGACAAGGTGACCACCTATGACTACGATCCGGCCAAGGCGAAAGCACTGCTGAAGGAGGCCGGCTACAATGGCGAGAAGGTCCGCCTGCTGCCGCTGCCGTATGGCGAAACCTGGCAGCGCTGGGCCGAGGCCGTGAAGCAGAACCTGCAGGATGTCGGCATCAATGCCGAGATGATCGCAACCGACGTGCCCGGCTGGAATCAGAAGGTCTCCGACTGGGACTACGACATCGCCTTCACCTATCTCTATCAGTATGGCGATCCGGCGCTCGGCGTCGGCCGCAACTACGTCTCGAGCCAGATTGCCAAGGGCTCGCCGTTCAACAACGTCGAAGGTTACTCGAACCCCGAGATCGACCAGCTGTTCGCCGACGGCGCCACCGCCTTCCCGGATTCCAAGCGCGAAGAGATCTATCTCAAGGCGCAGAAGATCCTCACTGACGACGTGCCGGTGGCCTGGCAGCTCGAGCTTCAGTTCCCGACCATCACCCGCTGCAACGTCAAGAATCTGGTCACCACCGCGATCGGCGTCAACGACGGCTTCCGCGACGCCTGGCTCGACAAATAAGATTCATCACCGGGCCGCGGCGTGCACAAGACGCCGCGGCTACTTTTCGCTTCCTCCCCGAACGCAACCGAAGTCATCGATGCTCGCATTCATAGCCCAGAGACTTGCCAAGGCCGTTGTCGTCCTGCTCGCGATCGTCGTCCTCAACTTCATGCTGATCCGCATGGCGCCGGGCGATCCGGCGATGGTGATGGCAGGCGAGGCCGGCGCCAGCGACAAGATCTTCGTCACGCAATTGCGCGAGAAATTCGGACTCGACCAGCCGCTGCCGGTCCAGCTCTATCGCTACGTCAAGGGCATCGCGACGCTCGACCTCGGCTTCTCGTTCCGCCAGCAGATGCCGGTCGCCAAGCTGATCGCCGAGCGGCTGCCAGCGACGCTGCTGCTGACCGTCACGGCCTTCGTGATTTCGCTGCTGCTCGGCGTTCTGTTCGGCACGCTGGCCGCGCGCTTTGCCGGCACCTGGGCCGATACTGCGATCACGATACTGGCGCTGATCTTCTATGCCACGCCGCTGTTCTGGGTCGCGCTGATGGCGATCCTCTTTTTCTCGGTCGCGATGGATTGGCTGCCGAGCTTCGGCTACGAGACCGTCGGCGCGAATTACACCGGCCTCGCCCATGTGCTCGACGTCGGCGCGCATCTGATTTTGCCGGCGACGACGATGGGCCTGTTTTTCATGGCGACCTACGCCCGCATGACCCGCGCCTCGATGCTGGAGGTGAAGCGGCATGATTTCGTCAAAACGGCGCGCGCCAAGGGCCTGCGTGATGCCGTGATCCAGCGGCGCCACGTGCTGCGCAACGCGCTGCTGCCGGTGGTGACGCTGGCCGGCCTGCAGGCGGGCACGCTGGTCGGCGGCGCCGTGCTGACCGAGACCGTGTTCGCCTGGCCCGGCATCGGCCGCCTGATGTACGAGGCGCTGCTGCAGCGCGACTACAATCTGCTGCTCGGCGTGTTCGTGGTCTGCTCGGCGATGGTGCTCGCCTTCAACCTGATCACCGACCTGATCTACCGCGCGGTCGACCCGCGCATCGAGTTCGCCTCATGAGCAAATTCTCGCGAACGATGCTGCGCAACCCCGGCGGCGTGATCGGCCTCGTGATCCTGCTGCTTGCGATCGCAATTGCAGTGTTCGGCCCGCTGCTGTTCCCGACATCGCCCTGGCGCATGGTGCAGCGGCCTTTCGTGCCGCCGTTCACGATATCCGGCCTGCCGCTCGGCACCGACGCGCTCGGCCGCGACGTGCTCGCCGGCATCATCTACGGCGCCCGCGTCTCGCTGCTGGTCGGCCTGGTCTCGACCATGGCGGCGCTCGCGGTCGGCATACCCGTCGGCGCGCTCGCCGGCTATTTCGGCGGCAAGATCGGCGACGCTCTGATGCGTTTCACCGAGTTCTTCCAGACCGTGCCAAGCTTTGCGCTCGCGATCGTGCTGGTCGCGATCCTGCAGCCCTCGATCGTCTCGATCGTGCTGGCGATCGCGATCGTGAGCTGGCCGCCGGTGGCGCGGCTCGTCCGCGGCGAGGTGCTTTCGCTGCGCACCCGCGAATATGTCCAGGCCGCCGTCGTCACCGGGCAGTCGCACAGCTGGATCATCTGGCGCGAGATCCTGCCGAACGCGCTGTCGCCGGTGATCGTGCTGGCCTCGCTGATGGTCGCGACCGCGATCCTGCTGGAATCCTCGCTCTCCTTCCTCGGCCTCGGCGATCCCAATCTGATGTCCTGGGGGTACATGGTCGGCGCCGGCCGCACCGTGATCCGCCAGGCCTGGTGGATCACGCTGTTTCCCGGCATCGCGATCCTGCTCTCGGTCCTGGCGCTGAACCTGATCGGCGAAGGCCTCAACGACGCGCTCAATCCGCGCCTCAGCAAGGAAGGGCGCTAACCCATGCCTGCCGCACCTGTCGTCTCGATCAAAAACCTCAAGCTTGCGCTGCCGCCCGGCTCCGACCGCCCCTACGCCGTCGACGGCGTCTCGTTCGAGCTGACGCCCGGCAAGATCCTCTGCGTGGTGGGCGAGTCCGGCTCCGGCAAATCGATGTGTGCGCACGCGCTGCTGGGCCTGCTGCCCGACAGCATCGCCCGCGAGGCCGGCGAGATCGCCTATGACGGCCAGAACCTGCTCACCCTCGACGATACCGGATGGCTCGCGCTGCGCGGACGCCACATCGCCATGGTGTTTCAGGAACCGATGACGGCGCTCAATCCCCTGATGCGGATCGGCGAGCAGATTGCCGAAATGTTCGAGGCCCACAATCTGCTGACGCCGAAGGCGCGGAAGCAGAAGGCGCTGCAGCTGCTGCGCGAGGTCGGCCTGCCCGATCCCGAGCGCTCGATGCGGGCCTATCCACATCAACTCTCCGGCGGCCAGCGCCAGCGCGCCATGATCGCGATGGCGCTCGCGCTGGAGCCGGCCGTGCTGGTCGCCGACGAGCCGACCACGGCGCTCGACGTTACCACGCAGGCACAAATCCTCGAGCTGATCCGCGACCTGCAGCGCCGCCGCAACATGGCCGTCATGTTCATCACCCACGATTTTGGCGTCGTCGCCGACATCGCCGATCGCGTGGTCGTGCTTCAGCATGGCAAGGTGGTCGAACAGGGCGCAGCCGACGACGTCCTGCAGCGTCCGCAGCATTCCTACACCCGCGCGCTGCTGGCGGCTGTTCCCTCGATGCAGCCGCCACAGCGCGCGCCGCTCACCGGCCGCGCCAGAGCGGTCGAAATTGTCGGTCTCGACAAAACCTATGTCAGCGGCGGCGGCTGGTTCCAGCCGGAACGCCGCGTCGCGGCCGCGAGGCAGGTCAATTTCGACATCCTGCAGGGCGAGACCGTCGGCCTGGTCGGTGAATCCGGCTCCGGCAAATCTTCCGTCGCCCGGCTCGTGATGCGCCTGATCGAACCTGACCAGGGCACGGTCCGCCTCGGCGAAACCGATTTCACCCGCATCGCCGGCCGCGCACTGCGCAAGGAGCGCAGCCGCATCCAGATGATCTTCCAGGATCCGTTCGCTTCGCTCAATCCGCGCCGCAAGGTCGGCCACATCATTGCCGATGGGCCGATCGCCCACGGCACCGATCCCGCGGTCGCGCGCCAGCGCACCGCCGAACTGCTCGGCCTTGTCGGGCTCAACGCCAGCGCGATGGAACGCTATCCGCACGAATTCTCCGGCGGCCAGCGCCAGCGCATCGGCATTGCCCGCGCGCTTGCGCTCGAGCCGGAAATCATCGTCGCCGACGAAGCCGTCTCGGCGCTCGACGTCTCGGTGCAGGCCCAGGTGCTGAACCTGCTCGAGGACCTCAAGGCGCGGCTCGGCCTTTCGATGCTGTTCATCACCCATGATCTGCGGGTGGCGGCGCAAATCTGCGACCGGATCGCGGTGATGCAGCGCGGCGCCATCGTCGAGCTGAAGCCGACGGCAACCCTGTTCTCGGCGCCGGAGCACGCCTACACCCGTGAACTGCTCGCCGCGGTGCCCGGCCAGATCGCGTCATCGCGGGCGGCCTGATCGATGCGTTGCGTTCTCGTCAGCAAGACCCTCGATCTGCGCAGCTACATTGGCGCGGCGTTGGCGCGCACGGCGCCTCGCATCGAAGTCGTGGACCATACGGCCGATGCACCGGCCGAAGACGTCCGGCTCGCGCTGGCCTGGCATCCGCCCCCCGATGCGTTCGAGCGTTACCCGAACCTGGAAGCCGTGTGCTCGATCGCGGCCGGCGTCGACAACATCATCGCCTGCCCCAGCCTGCGCTCCGGCGTCGAGGTCGTGCGCGTGGTCGATCCCGGACAGGCGCAGTTGATGTCGGGCTTCATCGCCTGGCACGTGATCGGACATCAGCGCGGCTTTGCCGCCTTTCGCGCCCAGCAGCGCGACCGGATCTGGCAACGCCGCGACCAGCGGCGAGCGCAGGACGTCCCGGTGGGTATCCTCGGCAATGGCGAGATCGGCCAGCGCGTCGCCGCCGACCTCGTGCATCTCGGCTTCCCCGTGATGTCGTGGAGCCGCACCGCCAAGGCGATCTCGTCATCGAGCCGCAGCTTTCACGGGCCGGCGGGCCTCGTCGCCATGCTCGCCGAGACCGAGGTCCTGGTGAACCTGCTGCCCCTGACGTCGGAGACGCGCGGCATCCTCAACGGCGAGCTTTTCGCTCAAATGCGCCGCGGTGGCTATTTGATCCAGGTCGGTCGCGGCGAGCATCTGGTGGAAGACGATTTACTCGCGGCGATCGACCGCGGCCATTTGTCCGGTGCAGCGCTCGATGTGTTCACCGCCGAACCGCTGGCCCAGGCACACCCGTTCTGGCACCATCCACAGATCGCCATCACGCCGCATGATGCCAGCGACGTCAGCGTCCATGCCGTCGCGTCCACGCTGGCGGCAACGGCCGATGCCGTCAGCGCCGGGCGGCGCCCGCCGCACGCCATCGACCGTGCGCGCGGTTATTGATTGCGGGACAGGAACGCCAAGTGCCAAATTCCCCGCCGACCATCGCTGCCGCGCACCCGCTCGATGGGCTGCGGGCCGCCTCGCCGATCCCAGAGACGCGCGCGCAGGCGCTGGCCGAGGAATATTATGGCCTGCCGGCGGCAGTGCGCCGGCTCGACAGCGAACGCGACCAGAATTTCAGGCTGCGCACGCCCGACGGGCGCGACTATGTGTTGAAGATCGCCAATCCCGCGGAAGACCGCGCCGTCACCAATCTGCAGACCGAAGCGCTGCGTCATGCTGCCGCCAACGATTCGGCACTGCCGATCCCACGGGTTTTCCCTGCGCTGAATGGCGCGGTTGAGCTCGAGGTCACGTTCGACGACGGTTCGACCCGCGTGGTGCGCCTGTTGTCCTTCCTTGCCGGCACGCCGATGCACCAGGTGACGCCGCCGTCGACCGCCTTGCGCCGCGAGATCGGCCATTGGGCGGCGCGCCTCGCCCGGGCGTTGCACGACTTCCGCCACCCCGGGGCCGGCCACAAGCTGCTGTGGGACATCCAGCACGCAGCCGAATTGCGCCCGCTGCTCGACAGCGTTCCGATTGCCCAGCGCGACGTCGTGGAACGCTTCCTCGACGGCTTCGAGACCCACGCCCGGCCGCGCCTGTCGCAGCTTCCGGCGCAGCCCGTGCACAACGACCTCAACCCGCACAACATCGTCGTCGTCCCAACCGATCACGAACGCATCGCGGGCATCATCGATTTCGGCGACCTCACCTCCACGGCCCGCATCAATGACCTTGCAATCGCATGCGCCTACCAGGTCGCCGACAGCGACGATGCGCTGGCCCCAGCCTGCGAGCTGATCGCGGGCTACCACGCCGTGATGCCCCTCGCGCCGGATGAGCGCACGGTGCTGTTCGACCTGATCGCGACGCGCATGGTGATGACGGTCGTGATCAGCAACCTAAGGGCGGCTCGCTATCCGGAGAACCGGGAGTATATTCTGCGCAACAACAAGGCGGCTTCGGCACGGCTTGGGCGGATCGCTCGTCTTTCGCGCGACCAGGCCAGACAACAGATCGAACGCGCCTGCCAGGGAGAGTAAAGCGATGCCGGTGGAGAATGCCTCGACGCAAGACCTGATCGCGCGGCGCAATCGCCTGCTCGGCCCGGCCTACCGGTTGTTCTACGAACAGCCGGTGCAGATCGTGCGTGGCGACGGCGTCTGGCTGTACGATCAGGCCGGCGACCGCTATCTCGATGCCTACAACAACGTCGCCTGCGTCGGGCACTGCCATCCGCGCGTGGTCGAGGCGATCGCGCGGCAGGCGGCAGAGCTCAACACCCACACCCGCTATCTGCACGAGTCCATCCTCGACTATGCGGAACGGTTGCTCGCCAGCTTCCCGGCCGAGATCGGCCATGTGATGTTCACCTGCACCGGCAGCGAGGCCAACGACCTCGCGCTACGCGTGGCGCGGACCTGCACCGGCGGCACCGGCGTCATCGTGACCAGGACCGCCTATCATGGCGTCACCGGCGCACTGGCCGAATTGTCGCCGTCGCTCGGCCTGCCGGAGCCGACCGCGGCCCATGTCCGGCTCGTGCCGGCGCCGCAGTCTGCCGGAGATGCCACCGGCGAGATTTTTTCCGGCCATGTACGCGCCGCGTTCGACGACATGAAACGCAGCGGAATTCGCCCGGCCGCGCTCCTGGTCGACACCATCTTCTCCAGCGACGGCGTGTTCGCCGATCCGCCCAGCTTTCTGGCGCCGGCCGTAGAAGCAACACACGCCGCAGGCGCGCTGTTCATCGCCGACGAGGTGCAGCCTGGTTTCGGCCGCTGCGGCCACGGCCTGTGGGGCTTTGCCCGTCATGGCGTCATTCCCGACATGGTCACGATGGGCAAGCCGATGGGCAACGGCCACCCGGTTGCCGCAATGGCCGCGCGCCCGGCGCTGCTCAGGGAATTCGGCGCACGTTCGCGCTATTTCAACACCTTTGGCGGCAATCCCGTCTCCGCAGCGGCGGCGACCACCGTGCTCGACATCATCCAACAGGAAGGCCTGGTCGAGAACGCGAGGCGCACCGGCGCTTATCTGCGCGAAAAGCTTGATGCGTTGCGCTCCCGGCATGATTTGGTCGCGGAGGTTCGCGGTGCCGGGCTGTTCCTCGGTGTTGAGCTTCGCCGTAATGGTGCACCCGCGGGCAAAGAAGCGGCGGAGCTCGTCAACGCGCTCCGCGCGCGGCACGTGCTGATCAGCGCCGCCGGTCCCGGCGCCAATGTGTTGAAGATCCGTCCGCCGCTGGTGTTCGGAACCGAGCATGCGGACCTGCTGGTCGACACGCTGAATCAAGCGCTCCTGCAGATCTCGCCTGCCTGACACTACAAACGTGCTGCCCTACGATTTCGCTTTCGCCTTCTTCGCCACGATCTGCTGAAGGGCCCAGCGCGCGTTCTTTCTGACATCGGGATCGGGATCGTCGGCAACGATCGCCAGGAACGCCTCGCCATCGGGATGAGCGATCTCGCCCAACGCCGCGGCGGCTTCCTTGCGCAGGTTGGCCTGATCGTGGTTGACACAATTGCCTATGGGGCGCACGGCGCCCTCCATCTTCATCTTGCCGAGGCTGCGGACCGCCTTGAGGCGCACTTGCCAAAACCCGTCCGCAAGCGACGCGATCAGCTGATCCGCCGCCAGCGCACCGTTGGCGTTGAGCCCGAGCGTTTCGGCCGCCATCTCGCGCACCATCCAGTCCTCGTCCTTGAGCGCACGCGTGATCGTCTCTGCCGCCGGCTTCATCTGCGAAAACGCGAGCGCGCTCACCGCCGCGCGCCGCACATGCGCGTCAGGGTCATGGATCAGCGCAGTCAGCGCCGGAATGGACTCCTCGAGCTTCAGGAAGCCGATGACGCCGATCGCCTGCACGCGCACGGCGGCGTCTTGGTCTTGCAACGCCTCCAGCGCCGGCTTCAGCGTGTCCTTGCGGCGTAGTTCCTTCAGCGCGCGCAATGCGCCCATACGGACGAAGGCATGGGCATGTTTGACCAGCGGCAGGATGACGTCCGCGCAGGCGGGATCCTTGAACTCCGCCATGCTGTCGGCTGCCGCCGACGCCACGACGCTCTCGGGGTCGACGAGCAATTTCGCCAGGGCATCAGCCGCGTCCGGCCCATCGAACTCTCCAAGCGCCATCGCGACCTGCTGGCGCACGCCGGCATCAGGATCGGACACCATCCTGGCGAGATGACCGACCGCGGCGGAATCACCGGAATGACCGAGCGCGATGATGGCGACGCGGCGTTCGGCGGGGTCTGCGGCTTGCAGCCGCTCGTCGGCGTCCTCGAGATCGTCGTAGGATTCGAACGGGCTCGACATGTTCACCTCAGCAGATAGGGAATATTGACGGTGACCGCACCGGTCGGGCAATCCGCCTCGCACGGCATGCAGTACCAGCACTCGTCATAGGCCATGTAGGCCTTGCCGGTCATGTCGCTGATCCGCAAGACATCGAGCGGGCAGACGTCGACGCACACCGTGCAGCCCTTGTCCGCGATGCATTTGGCTTCGTCGACCACCACCGGGACCGACGTCTGATAGGAAGCGAGAGGCATCGTCCAATCTCCTGTTGTTGTGCGGCGAAAGCGTTTTCGAGCGAAGTGGATACCGGTTCGCGCGAAGAAAACGCGTCAAACAAGAATCACGCGCTGGCGCGGATGCGCTGCTTGTCGTAGAGATCCTTCTCGTCGTCGGCGATCGGCACGACATAAGGTTCCACGGCGCGCTTCGTGCTCGTCATCCTGCCGTTCTGCTTGGACAACAGCGTGTGGCAGAACCAGTTCTCGTTGTCCTTCTCCGGAAAATCCGTGCGCCAATGATAGAGGCCCCAGCGGCTCTCTTCGCGGAACAGCGAGGCGTGGGCCGCCATGTCGGCGCAATCCATGATCGACTGCACTTCGAGCGCACGGAGCAGTTCGTGCGCGTTCCGCGCGATCATGCGCGTCTCCATGTCTTCACGGACCTCGGCGAGACGGCGCATGCCGAGCTCGTACTTGCGCGTGACCTTCGGGGGCTGGAGATAGTCGTTCACCAGGCGGCGGGTCTTGTACTCGATCTGGTTCGGCGGAATGCCGTCCTCACGCCTGGTCGGCGCCAGGATGCGCTCCCGTTCAAGCGCGACTGAAGCGGGGTCAAATTCCGCGAGATCGTGGCTCTCGGCGAACTCCATCGCGTCGGTGCCGGCAACGGAACCGTTAGTGAAGGCGCCCAGCATGTAATTATGCGGCACGCTCGCCATGTCGCCCGCGGCGTAAAGGCCCGGCACGGTGGTGCGCGCGTTGTCGTCGACGAATACGCCGGAAGCGCTGTGGCCAGAGCAGAGGCCGATCTCGGAGATGTGCATCTCGATCGAGTCCGTGCGATAATCGACCCCTCGCCCCTGCTGGAACAGGCCGCGCGTCGGCCGCTCCACCTTGTGCAGCGTCGACTCGATCTCCTCGATCGTCTTCTCGTGGAGGTGCTTGAGCTGGAGGAAGACCGGGCCCTTGCCCGAGAGCAGTTCATTGTAGAATTCGAGCATCATCTGGCCCGACCAGTAGTCGCATTCAATGAAGCGTGAGCCTTCGTTGTTCGCGGTATAGGCCCCGAAAGGCCCGGCCACATAGGCGCAGGCCGGACCGTTGTAGTCCTTGATCAGCGGATTGATCTGGTAGCACTCGAGGTTCGCGAGCGCAGCGCCGGCATGATAGGCCATGGCATAGCCGTCGCCGGAATTGGCGGCGTTCTCGTAGGTCCCGAACATGTAGCCCGAGGTCGGAAGTCCGAGCCGGCCGGCGGCGCCCATGCACAGGATCACGGCTTTCGCCTTGATCACCAGCAATTCGGCGGTGCGCGTATTGACGCTGATGACGCCGGCCACGCGCCCATCGGCGGACTTCAGCAACCGCGTCGCCATATAGCGGTTTGAGATCAGGATGCGGGCGCGGCGCAGCTGGCGATACAGCGCCTTCTTCACGGTCTCGCCATTCGGCATCGGGAGCACGTAGGTCCCGATATGGTGCACCTTCTTGACGGCGAAGTCGCCGTTCTCGTTCTTCAGAAAGCGGATTCCGAAACTGTCGAGCTCCTCGATGATCTTGTAGCAGTTCTGGGCGTATTTATAGACCGCCTTCTGATCGACGATACCGTCGTTGGCGATCGTGATCTCCTTGGTGTACTGCTCTGGCGTTGCATAACCCGGAATGACGGCGTTGTTGAGCCCGTCCATGCCCATCGAGATCGCGCCGGAACGCTTCACGTTGGCCTTTTCAAGCAGCACGACATCGGCCTTCGGATTTTTGAGCTTGGCCTTGAGCGCCGCCATCGGTCCGGCCGTGCCGCCACCGATCACCAGCACATCACAGGAAACCTCCGAAAGTCCGTCGACGATCTGATCTAGTGCCATTGTCTGTCCCTGTTTCGCCGGCGCGACCGGCGCCTTTACATGAGATTTGCCCGGGTGGTCCCACGGCGATAGCAATTAGTTGTCGCCGGAGAGCGATTTGCCCTTCACCGCTATACGAAGGCCTTCTCGATCACGAAATGACCCGGCTCACTGTGGTTGCCCTCGACAAAGCCACGCGCCGTGAACAGCTCGCGGAGCTCTTCGAGCATCGCAGGGCTGCCGCAGAGCATGATGCGGTCGGACTCGCGGTCGAGAGCGGGCTGCCCGATGTCGTCGAAGAGCTGGTTGGAAGTGATCAGGTCGGTGATGCGGCCGCGGTTCCTGAAGGGCTCACGGGTGACAGTCGGGTAATAGATCAGCTTATCCTTGATCAGCGGACCAAGGAATTCGTGGTTGCACAGGCTCTCGACGAGGTGCTCTCCATAAGCCAGCTCCGAAACCTGGCGGCAGCCATGGGCGAGTACGATGGTCTCGTAGCTCTCATAGACATCCGGGTCCTTGATCAGGCTCGCGAACGGTGCGAGCCCCGTGCCGGTCGACAGCAGCAAGAGCCGCTTGCCCGGGATGAGATTGCCGGCGATCAACGTTCCCGTCGCCTTGCGGCCGACCAGGATGATGTCGCCCTCCCTGATCCTCTGCAGCCGCGAGGTCAAAGGACCATCCGGCACCTTGATGCTGAAGAACTCGAGCGCCTCCTCGTGATTGGCGCTCGCCAAACTGTAGGCGCGCATCAAGGGGCGGCCATCGACCTCGAGCCCGATCATGGCGAACTGGCCGTTCTGGAAGCGAAAGCCGGGATCGCGTGTCGCCGTGAAGCTGAACAGGGATTCGGTCCAGTGCCTGACCGAGAGGACCGTTTCCTTCTGAAAAGCGCTCACGCTCGTTTCTCCATGCTGCCCGATGTCGAGCAAGGTTTCGGAGAGAGGCAGATCCGGCAACGGTGAACTGCCGTTCCCGGTCGATTAGTTTCACATTTCGCGAGCGATGACCGCCAGGCAGGCACCCGCATCCGCGAGAACCGCGACGTCAGGCCGGATCCGGCAATTAGTTGCTATTGCGTCCGTAGCTTCGGTGTCAGACAAGACGGTGGAGGATCGTCATGACCATGACCGCACTGGTGGCGCCGACGGTGAGCGGCTACGAGGCCAGCGCCGATCTCGCGACACTTGTTGTGCGCACTGCGCGCGATGAAGAGGTGACGCTCAGCGCGGAGCAGCTTCGCCTCGCCTGCAAATGCGCCCACTGCACCCGCGCCCGTTTCGACGGCCGCTTCCCCGAACAATTTCCCGGCATCGCGATCACCGGGATCGGCGATTTGGGCTACGGGCTTAACATCTCATTCTCCGATGGGCACAATCGCGGAATCTACCCAAAAATTTATCTGTTGAGCCTGGCAGGGCACTAACCGACCTTCCCTTCTATCCGGGGCCCCGACGGGCGAACCCCTATTCCATATATCCCTCGTTTTCAGTGATGAACTTTCCGGGCCGGCACTCTCGGTGCTGTCTCAACATGACGCCGGCGTCAACGGCCGGCCGTCCCCCACTTGCCAACCTGCTCTGGCACGGACATTGCTCCTCTTTAGAACGGTTTGAACGGTTCGGAGGCGGCTCGATGTTGCTACTGGCGGCCAGTGCGGCTCGCGGGACCATTCCCGTCACAGTCCGGCCTGCGGGCGGGTCCTCGCTGCTGTTGACCGAGAACCAGCAATGGATCGGCGGGCCGCCGCCGCTGATGGACAAGCTCACGTCGCGCGAACGGGAACTGGTATTGAAGCAGGGCCGTCGGAAGGTGCTCAATCGCGGCCAGACGCTGTTCAGCCAGGGTGGCCGACACGACGGCATCTGGCTGATCGAGAGCGGCCGGATCCGCGTCTTCTACATCTCGCCCCTGGGGCGCGAGATCACGCTCGCCTACTGGCACGTCGGCAATTTCGTCGGCGGGCCCGAGGTGTTCGAAGGCACCGTTCATCAATGGTCGGGCGTCGCCTCCAGCAATTGCAGCGTCGTGCACCTGCCTGGAAAGGAGCTGCGCGCACTGGCGGCGGAGATCCCGAACCTCGCGATCGGACTGATCGAAGGCCTCACCTTCAAGGGCAAATGCTACTCCGCACTCGCCCAGATGCTGGGAACGCGGTCGATTACCCAGCGCCTGGCGCATCTGTTGCTGCACCTCGTCGAGCTCTACGGCGTGCAGGACGCCGACGGCACCGTGATTGCGGCGGCATTCACCCATGCGGACATCGCCCACATGGTCGGCGCCACCCGACAATGGGTGACGATCAGCCTGAAGCGCATGCAGGAGAAGGGAATCGTCGTGACCAAGCGTTCACAGATCGTGGTCTGCCGGTCCGAGGTCCTGGAGGAGATGCGGGGCCAGGCGTCCGATTAACACCGATGCACATGCAATTGGCTTTCACCGGCAAAACTGCACAAGGAGTGAGCAACCGGCATTTCCCGGCAACTAATCGACAGCGGCGATAAATCCGGATTTGCCGTGCCCGCCTCCCCATCCAATCATGGCAACCACAGCACATCCAACCGAAAGAGGATGAGAATGGTCCGCCATCTTCCCACGTTCTCGCTAGTGGTGTCGGTGACGTCGCTGGCGCTGTTTCTGGCGCACCCAGCTTCGGCGGAAACCGTCACGCTCGGCATCGGAACGCAGGACACGACGACCAACACCGTCACGGCCGGCGTCGTCATCCGGCAGCTGCATCTCCTCGAAAAGTACCTGCCGAAAGACGGCAAATACGCCAACATCAAGTTCGAGCTGGAGTGGCAGAATTTCACGTCCGGTCCGCCCGTCACCAATGCGATGATGGCAAACAAGCTTCAGATCGGCATAATGGGCGACTATCCGCTGATCGTGAACGGCTTCACCTTCGAGAGCAACCCCGAGAGCAAGAGCCGCCTGATCGGCGTTGCCGCCTACAGCCTGTCCGGCTCCGGCAATGGCATCGTCGTTCACAAGGACTCACCCTACTACGATCTCGCCGATCTCAAGGGCAAGCTCGTCAGCGTTCCCTTTGGCTCCGCCGCGCATGGCATGGTGCTGAAGGCAATGCAGGACCGCGGCTATGCACCGGGTTTCTTCCAGCTCGTCAGCCAGAGCCCCGAGGTTGGTTCGACCAACCTCCAGGAGAAGAAGATCGACGCCCATGCCGACTTCGTGCCCTTCGCGGAGCTGCTTCCCTTCCGCGGCTTCGCGCGAAAGATTTTCGACGGCGTCGAGACCAACCTGCCGACCTTCCACGGTATCGTGGTTCGCACCGATCTCGCGGAAAAATATCCGGAAGTCGTCGTCGCCTACATGAAGGCCGTGATCGCCGCCAATCAGTGGCTGCGCGACGATCCCAAGCTCGCCGCCGAGAAAATCCAGGAATGGACCGGGATCAGCAAGGAGGTCGTCTATATCTTCCTGGGCCCGAGTGGCAACATGACCACCGATCCCACGATCAAACCGGCGCTGATCGACGCGGCCACGGCCGACGTCAAGGTGCTGCAAAATCTCGGCCGCATGAAGGAGTTCGACCCGAAGAAATGGGTCGACGACAGCTACATCCGCAAGGCCTATGCCGAGATGAAGCTCGACTATGACGCCCAGCTTTCGAGCACGAAGAACTACGAGATTTCAGGCGAGGATACGTTCTGCAAGAAGCCGATCTCCGATCCGCGCAAGGCCGGCGAGGTTTGGGTCGACGGGATTGGCATCCTGCCGTTTGCATCCGCGGCGTGCACGCTCGGCGCCTATGCCGATTACAAGGCGAAGGGCAAGAAAATCAACGTCGCCTATGTCTTCGATACCACGCGCGGCATCAAGCTGTTCGCCGACCAGGCCTTCTTCGCAGTGGGTAACGGGGACGTGGCGCCCTTCCTGCTCAAGAAGGACGCCGAGACCTATGCCGCAACGATCGGCGGCAAGGTGCTCGGCTTCGATGATGCATTGAAGACGGCGGTCGGCGGAGGCAAGACGTGAGCACTCCCGCCCTCCTCAGACATCCCGAGGACAACGTGCCAGCGGTGCCTGCGGTCACGGAGACGGTCTCCCCACCCACCGCGGCGCCGCCCGCCTCCTCCGGCGCGCTGGCCGCGCGCTGGTACCGGCTCAACCAGGACCGGTTGCGCGCAACCGCGATCGGTGTCGTCTCGCTGGTCGCATTCCTCCTGGTCTGGCACCTGCTCACGACCTACCGTGTGGTGTTCTTCGTGCGCTTCACCAACGTGCCCTCGCCGCTTGCGGTCTATGCGAGCTTCACCAAGGCGATCCACGACCCCAAGTTCCTCGTGCACATCCTGCTGAGCTGCCGGCGCATCTTCATCGGCTTCTCGCTCGCCGCCATCGTCGGTGTGCCGCTTGGCCTCATCATGGGCCGCTTCAAGCTGATCCATGAGGTGATCTTTCCCGTGGCGGAGGTGCTACGGCCAATTCCGGCGATCGCGTGGGTCCCGATGGCGATCATGCTGTGGCCGACCAACGAACAGAGCATCGTCTTCATCACCTTCCTCGGCTCGTTCTTTCCGATCCTGGTCAACACACTGCACGGCATGTCGCTGGTCGATCCCGTACTCGTGCGCGCCGCGCAATGTCTCGGGGCGCGCGAGCGCTCGATCTTCCGCGAGGTGTATTTCCCGGCATCGCTGCCGCACATCTTTACCGGCCTTACGATCGGTATGGGCGTGGCCTGGGTATCGTTGATCGCAGCCGAGATGATCTCGGGTCAGTACGGCATCGGCTACTTCACCTGGGAAGCCTATTCGCTGGTCCAGTATGCCGACATCGCGCTCGGCATGATCGCGATCGGCGTCCTCGGCCTCGGGTCGAGCCTGTTGATCCGCGGCACGGGATACCTTGTGATGCCATGGAGATCAAAATGAGCGAGAACACGATCAGCTCGCCGAAGGGGCATATCGAGGTCAAGAACTTCTCGCTGAGCTATGAGACCATCGATGGGGCTGTCCAGGCCGTCACCGACACCTACATCCATGTGAAGCCGGGCGAGTTCGTCTCGATCGTCGGACCTTCGGGCTGCGGCAAGTCCACGTTCCTCAATGCGGTGGCGGGCTTTCTCAAGCCCACCACGGGCACTATCACGGTCGACGGCGAGCGCGTGAGCGGCCCCAGCGCCGAGCGCGGCATGGTGTTCCAGCAATACTCGCTGTTCCCCTGGAAGACGGTGCGGGAAAACGTCGAGTTCGGCCTGAAGATGCGCGGCATGCCGCGCTCACAGCGCGAGCGCGCCGCGCGCACCCTGCTCGGCCTCTCCGGGCTCGAGGCCTTCGAAAAGCACTATCCGGAAAAGCTCTCCGGCGGCATGAAGCAGCGCGTCGGCATCGTGCGCGCGCTCGCCACGGGCCCGAAGGTGCTGCTGCTGGATGAACCCTTCGGCGCGCTCGACGCGCAGACTCGCGTCATCATGCAGCAGATCCTCACCAACATGTGGCAGCGGCTGAAGATCTCGGTGCTGTTCGTGACGCACGACATTGATGAGGCAATCTTCCTTTCCGATCGCGTCTACTGCATGACCGCCCGCCCTGGTTCGATCAAGGCCGAAATCCCGATTCCGCTGGAGCGGCCGCGCCAGCAGTCGATGATGATGTCCTCGGAATTCCTGGCCCTGCGCCGTGGACTCATGTCACTGATCCGCGAGGAGAGCCTGAAGGCCATGGGCGGCGAGATCAATGATCTCGGCATGCAGGGCCTGAACATCGAACTGCACGGCCATTCGCTAGCCGAGATACTTTAAGCGCGAACATCCCTGCCGACCTTCGAAGCCCGAGCCGGCTGCGCATCCCGTCCTAGATAACGCTCTCAAACGCTATCCGCTGCGCGGGCGTCAAATGCAGGCCGTGCTTGGTACGCCGATCCAGGAAGTCGGCGGACCGTCTGGCCCACTCCTTCTCGCGAAGATACACCGCTTCGCGTTCATAGAAGTCACCGCCGAAATGGCGGCCCAGATCGCTGGAGATGCGAGCCGAACTCAAGAGCTCACGCGCGCGCGTGCCGTAAAGGCGCGCATAGTGCTGAACGAGCTTCTGCGGCAGATCGGGATAGTCGCGCGCCAGCCCATTTGAGAAATCATCGAAGCTGCCGCCGATATCGCCGCCCGGCAGCGGCCGATCCGCGGTCCAGGCCGACGACATCTTGGGAAACCACGGCGCGAGCCGCTGCAGCGCCTGCTCCGCCAGCCGGCGGTAGGTCGTGATCTTGCCGCCGAAGATCGAGAGCAGCGGCGGCGCACCCTCGGCGCCGTGAATCTCGAACACATAGTCGCGCGTCACGGCCGACGGATTGTCGGCATTGTCGTCATAGAGCGGTCGGACTCCGGAGAAGGCATGCACGATCTCGCCCGGTTGCGGCGGTGTCCGGAAATAGCGGCGTAGCACCTGCAACAGATAATCGGTCTCGTCCTGGTCGATCGCGACGTCCTCGGCGCGGCCTTGATAGGGAATGTCGGTGGTGCCGATCAGCGCCAGATCGCCCTCATAGGGGTTGACGAAGATCACCCGGCGGTCGCTGTTTTGCAGCAGATAGGCCTGCGGCCCATTCCAGAATTTCGGCACCACGATGTGGCTGCCCTTGACCAGCCGCACGCTCTGGGCGGAGTTCAGTCCCGCCACGCCCTGGATGACGTCCTGAACCCATGGTCCGGCGGCGTTGACCAGCGCGCGGGATCGTACAACCTGCGTCGCGCCGCCCTCGCTCTGCATCTCGAGCAGCCAGACTTCGCCGTCGCGGCGCGCGCGCACTGCCCGCGTGCGCGGCAGAATGCAGGCGCCGTTCTCTGCCGCATCGATCAGATTGAGGATCACCAGCCGGGCGTCGTCGACCCAGCAGTCGGAATATTCAAAGCCTTGGCGGAATTCCTCTTGCAGCGGCGCACCTTCCGGGGCCCGCGACAGATCCAGGCTGCGGCTCGCCGGAAGTTGCTTGCGGCCGCCGAGATGGTCGTAGAGCAACAGCCCGGTGCGGATCAGCCACGCCGGCCGCTGCTCCGGCGAATGCGGCAGCACGAAGCGCATCGGCCAGATGATGTGGGGCGCGGAGGCGAGCAGCACCTCGCGCTCGATCAATGCCTCGCGCACCAGGCGGAACTCGTAATATTCGAGATAGCGCAGCCCGCCATGGATCAGCTTGCCCGAGCGCGACGAGGTGCCCTCGGCGAAATCGTCCTTCTCGCAGAGCAGGACCTTCAGCCCGCGGCCGGCGGCGTCGCGGGCGATGCCGGCGCCGTTGATGCCGCCACCAACGATTGCGAGATCGACCAGTCCATAGTCCCCGCCGGCGACCGGCGCAGTCCCTGTCATCGCCTGCCGCTACGCCGCTTCTCGGCACGGCGCGGCGCGGCCTTTGCCGTCGCGCGGGCCTTATTTGGCTTTGGCGCCTGCAAGCCATAGGTGGAGAAGCCCTTCGCGGTGTCGGCAATCTCCTCGTCGCTCAGGATCACGCGCGACTCGAGCGCAAGCGAGAGGTAATACTGCCGCGCGATGGTCTCGAGCTCGACTGCGAGCCACATCGCCTTGTCAAGATTGGCGCCGAGCGCAATCATGCCGTGGTTGGCAAGTAGGCAGCCATTGCGGCCCTCCAGCGCGGCGATCGCATGGTCGGACAGTTCCTTGGTGCCGTAGCGCGCATAGCCGGCGCAGCGGATGTCGGTGCCGCCGAACGCCGCCATCATGTAGTGGCAGGCCGGGATCGGCTTGCGCGCGATCGCGAGCACGGTCGCGTAGGTCGAGTGGGTATGGACGATGGCGCCGACATCGGGCCGGGCGCGCGTGATGTCGAGATGGAAGCGCCATTCGGTAGACGGCTGCAGCGGCCCCTCCCACGCGCCGTAGTCGCCTTCGAGCGGCATCGACGCGATCATCTCCGGCTTCATCGAATCATAGGGGGTCGCCGACGGCGTGATCAGCATCCGGTCCTTGTAGCGGGCGGAGATGTTGCCAGATGTCCCCTGGTTGAGACCCGACGCATTCATCCATCGACACTTGGCAATGATCGCCTCGCGCAATTGTCGTTCCTCACGGGTCATACGGACTGCCTTTCCTCTTCAGCACGGATGGAGTGGCGGTTCGCCGGCCAGGAAGCGGCGAACCTCTTCGGCCGCCTGCTCGGCGGCCACGGTGACGGTACGCACGGAGGCTCCGGCGATATGCGGCGTCAGCGTGACGTTGGGAAGCTGCAGCAACGGCCAGTCCGCCGGGACCGGCTCGACCGCAAAGGTGTCGAGCATGGCGCCGCCGAGATGTCCCGATGCCAGCGCATCGTGCAGCGCCTCGTAATCGACCAGCGGACCGCGCGCGGTGTTGATCAGGAACGCGCCCTGTTTGATCCGCGCCAGCGCGTCGCGCCCGATAAAGCGGGTGGTCTCCGGCGTAACCCGCGCGTGCAACGTGATGATATCGGCGCGGCCGAGCAATTCGCCGAGCGCGACATGCTCGACGCCGTCGTTGCGGTCCTGGGCGCTGAGCTGGACATAGGGATCGGCGACCAGAATCTTGCAGCCGAAGGCTTTCAGCAGCTTCACGACGCGGCTACCGATCGCGCCATAACCGACAATGCCGACCGTCATCTCGCCGAGCTCGCGCCCGGTGCGGTCGGCGCGATAGAGATCGCCGCGCCATTCTCCGCCCCGCAGCGCCTCGTGGCCGCTGCGGATCAGGCGCGTCTCGGCGAGAATGGCGCCGATGGTGAACTCCGCCACTGCGCTCGCATTGCGGCCGGGCGTATTGACCACCAGCACATTGTGGTCTCGCGCCGCCTGCATGTCGATGTTCACCGGCCCACCCCGCGACACCGCGATAAACTTCAGCTTCGGCAGCCGTTCCAGCATCGCGCGTGAGATCGGCGCGAGGTGGGTGACGAGCAGCTCGGCATCGCCGACAAAGGCCATGATCTCGTCCGGCTGTCCCATGAACTCCTTCAGGCCATCGAGCTTCGAACCGGCATAACCGTGCTCCATCGGCTCATCCGGCCAGGGCTGCTCCAGGGTACGGATATCGACGCCATTGCCGCAGGCCGTCCGGATGTGATCGGCGAACACCGAGGGCAGCATGAATCGGTCGCCGACAATGGCGATGGGCTTAGACATGATCGCCTCCGGCGCGCAGCGCGGCGAGTTGCTTCCAGACCGGTCGCGACGCCAGCCTCGCATCGAGATAAGTCGGGAAGATGCTGGCGTAGCGCTTCGCCAGCGCAGCGTCGGGCGATTGCGGGGGACTGAGATGCGGCGCAACCCACTGCTGGGCGCAGGCGCGCATGTCGGGATAGGCATCGATCGCGACGGCGGCGGTCATCGCCGCACCTGCGGCGCCGGCCTCGCCGCGGCTGCAGACGCGGACGTCGCAGTCCAGTGCGGCGCCGAGGATCACGCCAAGCGCGCGGCTCTTCGCCGCGCCACCGGTGATCCTGACATCGCGCGGCAACGCGCCCATCGCGGCGTAGCAATCCCGTGCGGCGAAGGCCAAACCTTCCATCACGCCACGCATTAAATCTCCATAGCGGTGGCGCGAGCGCAGGCCGAAGAATTGCGCGCTGGCCTCATGCGAGACGAACGGACCACGCTCGCCGGCATCGGAGATGAACGGATGGAACAGCACCTCGCCGGGCTTGGCCTGCAGCACCTGATCGTCGAGCCGTCCGATCAGGTCGGCGCGCGTGCGCGTCACGCCTTCCGCCGCCAGCATGTCGCATGCGAGATCGAGCATCCAGTCGATGTTCAGCGTCGCCGCCATGTTCGACTGCATCTGGGCATAGTGACCGGGCACCGGGAACGGCATGGTGTAGCCAGTTGCCTCCCGGTTCAGCGTCACCGCGTCTGCGCTCCGGACCAGCCGCATATGCATGCCGGTCGAACCGATGATGGTGCAGCCGACATCCGGTGACGGATCGTAGAGCCCGGCACCGAGCGCGTTGCAGATCACGTCGACATAGCCAAGGCAGACCGGCACGCCTTCCGGCAGGCCGGTCTCGATCGCGGCCGCCGCGGTGAGCGGATGCGTTGCGACCGCACCGTCAACGACTTGCGGGAACAGGCGGGTCAGGTCGGCGATACCGATCAACCGCGCCGTCTCCGCATCAAAGCCGCGCTTGCGGTAATCGCCGCAGGAGAAGGTGGCTTCCGATGGATCGGTTGCGCGCTCGCCGGTGAGCAGGAAATAGAGCCAGTCCTTGCAATGGAAGGCAGTGGTCGCCCTCGCAATCGTGTCGGGCACGTGCGCCTGAAGCCACGCCAGTTGCGGCCCCTGCTGGCAGGCAATGAGCCCAGAGCCCGTACGCCGGTACAGCGGCGCGTTGCGCTCGCTGCCGCGGATCTCCTCGACCAGCCGCCCGGCGCGAGAGTCCAGCCACAGCAGCGCCGGCGCAACCGGCCGGCCATCGTCATCGATCAGCCAGGTGCCGTCGCCCTGCCCGGTCACCGCGACTGCCGCGATCCGCGCCGACAAGTCCGGCAAGGCGTTCGCGAGAGCGCGAATGACCACAACCGTGTCGCTCCAGGTCCGCGCCATGTCCTGCACGACATGGCCGCCGGCCGGACTGCTGTACACATTCGGCCGCGAAACATCAGCAAGCTGCTCGCCGGCCAGTGTGAACGCCACCGCCTTGATCAGCGAGGTGCCGGCATCAATGCCAATGATGACATCGCGGCTTGCCGAAACTGTCATCGTCAGGACCCCTCCGCATGGCGAATGCAGGTTCCGTCGCTTCCAAAGATGTGCAGGTGACGCGGCTCCAGCGCGAAGGAGACAATGTCGCCCGGCCGCGCGGCGACGCGGCCGGGGGTGACCGCGATCAGCATGCGACCACCGCAATCGCCTGCGACATGCGACTGATCGCCGAGCCACTGGTTGGAGACGACCTTGACCCTGACGTCGCCGGTCCCGACCACGATCTTCTGCGGACGAATGCCGATCCGGACCTCTCGCGTGCTGGTGAGCGCCTTCGCCGCCTCACTGTCGAGCCCGGCACCGCTGATTTCGAAACCCATGTCTGTTCCGACCGACAGGCGAAAGCCGCCATCCGAGCGCGTTACCTCGGCGTCGAGCAGATTCATCGGCGGCTCGCCGATGAAGCTCGCAACGAACAAATTGGCGGGCCGGCCCTTCAGCTCCCTCTCGCTGGCGAACTGCTGCAGCACGCCGCCCTCCATCACCGCGATACGGTCGGCCAGCGCACTCGCTTCGGTCTGGTCGTGGGTGACGAAGATCGCGGTCATGCCACGCTCGGCAAGCAGGCTCTTGATCCGGCCGCGCAGCACCGCGCGCAGCTGCGGTTCGAGCTGCCCCATCGGCTCATCGAGCAGATAGAGATCGGCGTCGCGCACCAACGCACGCGCCAGCGACACGCGCTGCTGCTGGCCGCCGGAGATCGCGCGCGGATAGCTGTCGAGGATGTCCTCGATTTCGACTAGGCGGGCAATCTCGTCGACGCGACGCGCCATCTCGCCGCGCGGCAGTTGAGCGGATTTCAGCGCGAACGCGATGTTCTCGCGGACTGTGAGCGGCGGATAGAGCGAATAGCCCTCGAAGGCCATCGCCACCTTGCGCCGCGCCGGCGGCAGCTCGTGGATCCGCCGCCCGCCGAGCGCGATCGATCCGGCCGAGACGTCCTCGAACCCCGCGATCATGCGCAGTGTCGAGGTCTTGCCGCAGCCCGACGATCCCAGCAGCGCGACGATCTCGCCCTTCTCGACCGCCATGTCGAGTGCCCGCACCGCGTGCACCGGAGGCTTGCCGCGGCTACGGTAGACCTTGTCGATGCCTTGAAGCTCGAGCATGTCCATGGCCATCTGCTCCTATGCCGCCTTGAGCCGCGGCGACGGCCCGATCCGGAGCCCGGTCGCGCGATCGAACAGCATCGCGGCATCGGGCGCGAAGCGGACGAAGACGGTATCGTCGGCCGCACCTTTCGACGCATCCGGCGGCAGCGCCGCCAGCCATTCGGTTCCGTCAGCGAGACGCAGCAGCAGCACCGCCTTCTCGTGCATCGGCGTGATCGCGAGAATGCGCGCCGGAATGGCGTCGTCCGTGGACACGGACGAGACCGCGAGATCCTCCGGCCGCACGCCAAGCCAGCACGGACCGGTGGGTGCCACGCCATCGGCAGCACCGAGCCGCATCCTGGCGCCAGCGACCGCGGCCGATAGCATGCCGTGCTCCGCGATCGGTGAAACCTCGGCGAGGTTGATGGTCGGGTCGCCGAACAGCCGCGCCACCGCAACTGACGCGGGCTGGGCATAGATATCGGCAGGCGTCGCGACCTGCGCGAGCCGGCCGTCGACCAGCACCGCGATGCGGTCGGCGATCGCCATCGCCTCGCGGTAGTCCTGGGTCACGTAGAGCACCGCGGCGGTTCCGCGCCGCAGCAGGTTCGGCAGCTCGAGCCGCATCTCGTAGCGCAGTTTGGCGTCGACGTTGCGCAGGGGATCATCCAGCAGCAGCACATCCGGATTGCCGATCAGCGCCCGCGCCAGCGCCGTCCTCTGCTTCTGTCCGTTCGACAATTCGCGTGGCGTGTGGCCGAGCACGTGCTCGATCTTGAGCAGCTTGCTGATCGCGGCAACACGGCCCGCGACATCGCTGCCGCCGGCCCTGGCGCGCAGCCCGCTTGCGATATTGTCGCGGGCGGTCATGTGCGGGAACAGGGCAAAGTTCTGGAACGCCATGCCGATACCGCGCCGCTCGGGCGGAGCACCGACGATCGAGCGGCCGCCGACCAGAATGTCGCCGTCGTCAGGCTCGAACATGCCCGCGATCATGCGCAACAGCACCGTCTTGCCGCTGCCGGACGGTCCGAACACCGCAACGATCTCGCCGGGCTCGACCGCCAACGACAGTCCGTCGGCGGGCCGTGCCGCACCGAAAGCCTTGCTCACCGAATTGATCTCGAGACGCGCCATCAGGTCAGCCTTTCACCGCGCCGAGCGAGAGACCTTCGACCAGATAGCGCTGCGCATAGAGCGCCAGCAACAGGGTCGGCGTCACCGATAGCACGATCGCCGACGCGATCTGGCCATACTGGATTCCGGAAGCGGTGACGAAGGCGAGCGCGCCGACCGTCACCGGCTGCTTGTCGGCGGAAGCCAGGATCAGGGCGAAGACGAAATTGTTCCAGCAGAAGATGAACGACAATAGCCCCGCCGCGGCAATTCCGGGTCCCGCCAGCGGCACCGCGATCTTGATGAAGGCCTCGCTCCAGGAATGCCCGGCCAGCCGGTAGGCATGCTCGATATCAGGACTGATATCCTCGAAATAGCCGCGCACGATCCACAGGATCAAAGGCAGCGCGATCAACTGATAGACCCAGACGATACCGATATAGGTGTCGTTGAGGCCGAGCTCCTGGTAGTACAGCGACAGCGGCAGCAGCACGAGCAGCGGCGGCGCGAAGCGGAACGACAGCAGCGTGAAGGCGATGGTCTCGCCGAGGCGGAACTTGAAGCGCGCAAAGGCATAGGCTGCCGGCACGCCGAGCAGCAGCGCCAGCAGCACCGCCGCGCTCGACAGCACGACGCTGTTGAAAAGATTGCGCATGAACGAGATTTGCAGATTGCCGGCCACGGTGCGCAGCTGGCCGGAGATCAGCGCCTCGTAGTTCGCAAGCGTCGGCTCGAACAGGATCCGCGGCGGAATCCGCAAGATCTGATCGTTGCTCTGGAACGACATCAGGAAGATCCAGACGATCGGAAACATGAAGAAGATCAGGATCAGCGTGAGCGCCACGCCGCGGAAGACGCGACCGGCAAGGCTGGAATGTTCCATCGTGCCCCTCCCCGTCACGCGTGGCCGTGCGCACGCGCGCGCAACCGCAGCCAGTTCTTGATGAAGATGTTCGAAAGGATATTGGTGATGAGCCACAGGATCATCAACAACGCCGCTGACCTGCCGACATTGGTGTACTGGAAAAATTCCAGATAGGCCTGCACCTGGAACACCATCAGCCGGTCGCCGGGGCCGCCCTGCGTCATCGCATAGATGATGTCGAACTGCTGGATCGAGTCGAGCAGGCGGAACAGCGACGCCGTGATGATGTAGGGCGCAAGCATCGGCAGCGTGATGCGGAAGAAGACAAAACTCGCCGGCACGCCGTCGAGCGCGGCGGCCTCGAACGGCTGCCGCGGCAGCGAGCGCAGCCCCGCCAGCAGCAGGATCATGATGAAGGGAGTGTAGACCCAGATGTCGACCAGCACGACCGTGAACAGCGCCGTCGACGGATCGGAGGCCCACTTGAAATCGGTGACGCCGAACAGGCTGACCAGATAGGACAGGATGCCGAAGCTCGGATTGGTCATCAGCTTCCACATCAGCGCGGCGATCGCTGGCGCCGTCATCAGCGGCAGCAGCAGCATGATCGAAACCGCATTGTGGAAGCGGGTCGGCCGGCGCAGCAGCAGCGCAATGCCAAGGCCCAGCAGCAGCTCGAGCACGACCGTCAACGCGGTGTAGGTGATCGAGACGCGAAACGTGTTCCAGAACGCGGGGTCGGAGAGAAAGTCGATATAGTTGTCCAGGCCGATGAAACCGCGCAGATAAGGCAGGTTCAGCCGGTAGCGCTGCAGCGAATAGATCGCCGCGGTCACGAACGGAACCAGGATCGCCACGCAGATCAGCAGCGCCGGCAGGCTCAGCAGGTATGGCAGCAGGCGGCCGCGCGGCCGTGGCTTGGCCGGCGCCGTCGGCGCGTTCGTTTGAAGAAGTTGGACCATGCTCATGATGATACGAGATCGCGTTCGGCTGGCAACGCCGCCGGCTCGGAATGGGGCTAGTCTCCGAGCCGGCGGAAGGGCGTGGTGCGGAGGAGGATCAGGCACCACGCAGTTGATGTGTCAGCCGAGACCGGCCTGCTTAAGCTGGCGGTTGATGCTGTCGGCGAGCTTGTCCAGCCCCTCGTCGACGCTGACCTCCTTCGCCACCATCTTCTGCAGCGAGGCGGCCCACTCGGTCGTCAGGTCGAAGAACAGCGGCTGCGCAGTGAAGTAGATCTTGGCGCCGGGCGCGGAGACGTCGTGCTGCTCGAGGTAGCCGGGATAGGATTTCGCGATGCGATCGCGGAACTCACTGTCCTTCCACACCGATGCGCGGACCGGATTGACGAAATCCATCTTGCGCGCACCGAACAGGTCGTGCTCGACGGAGGCGGCCCACTGCATGAACAGCCACGCCGCGTCCTTCTGCTTGGAGAAGGTCGACATCGCGAGCGACCAGATCCAAACGTTCGGGGTTGGCGCCTTGGCGGCCGGATTGGCGGCAAACGGCGCGTAGCCGAGATGCCCCTTCTCCTTGTTGTCGCCGCCATTCATGAAGTAGCCGAGGATATCGGCATCGAAGATCATGCCGGAGGCGCCGGCGCCGACGTCAGTGCCGACCTGGTACCAGGTGTAGGTCGACCAGTTCTTCGGTCCCGAGGTCTGGATCATCTTGACCCATTTCTCGTGGAAATCCTTCGAGGCCTTGGTGTTCATCGCGGCCTTCAGCTTGCCGCCCTCCATCACAAAATCCTTCTGGCCGAAGTTCGAATAGGCCGACAGGAAGCCGGGATGGATGCTCGCCCAGGAACGCGAGCCGCGCACACCGATGCCGTAGGGCCCGCCGGCGTCCTTGGTGATCTTGGCCGCGACCTCCAGCATCTCGTCGAGGTTCTTCGGCGGCTTGACCCCGACCTTGTCGAAGATGTTGCGGTTGTAGGTGATGTTGTTGAGCTCATAGCCCCAGGGGATGCACCACTGCTTGGCCTTGCCCGAGCCGAGTTCGGAGCCGGCGACGCCGTCCCATGCGGTTGAGGCACGCAGGCCGGGCAGGACGTCGTCCCAAGCGAAGGCCGGGTTGGTCTTGGCGGGATCCTTGATGTAGGTGTTGAGGTCCTCGATCCAGCCCGCCGGACCGTAGGTCCAGGTCATGTAGGCGCCGGTCATGAAGGCATCGTACTGGTCCGACTTCGACGACAGTGCCGCCGTCACCTTGTCGAAATAGACGTCCTCCGGGAAGATGTCGTAGGTGACATTCATGCCGGTCAGCGACTTGAACGCCTCAATGTCGCCGATCATTGCGTCGACGTAAGGGTGCTTGTTCAGCAGCAGCTTGACGCTCTTGCCGCTCTGGGCCTTCCAGTTGAAGTCCGCGGCCATTGCCTTCGACATCGAGGAGGCGAAGGTGGCGTTTGCAGCGATGCCCGCGATGCCGAGCTTGGCGGCGCCGTCGAGGAGATCGCGGCGGCTGATGCGTTTGGCAGCGTAGGAGTCGAACAGATTCTTCTCGCGATCGAACATGTATTTCCTCTCCTTGTTGACGCTTGTTATGTGTCCTTCCGGGTCTTGCTTCTTGTCTTGCCGGATGTGGTCTCCGGCTTGTCTGTTGCGAGTGCCTTTGCAGTCGCTTCGTCGATGATAAGGCCGTGCAGAACGCCGCTGCGCAGCACCCCGCGCAGCGCGGTCACCTTGGCCGGCCCGCCGCCGATGGCGACGATCCGGTGCTTCCTGAGATCGGGCATGCTCATGGAGGTGGCGCGGGCCGAGAGATCGGTGTCCAGCACGGTTCCGTCGGCGCTGAAGAAATGTCCGAGCAGATCGGCGCAGGCGCCGACACGCTTCAGCTCGACCAACTCGTCGGGCTTGATCATGCCGCTCGACACCAGAAAGCCGTCGCGGCTGATCTGGCCGATGCCGACGAACAGCAGCGAGGCCTTGCGCGCCAGTGCGAACACGTCGGCGATGCCGAATTGCTGCATCAGCACGGCGCGGTCGGCGACCGAATTGGCGAACACCGGCACCGGCAACAAATAGGCTTCCGCGCCGGTGCGCTCGGCGAGCTTGTGAATCACGTCGAACGGATTGGCGGCAAATTTTCGCGTCAGCCCGCCGAGCAGCGACACGAATTGCGCGTCGCGCGCCTGCGTTTGCGGCATCTGCTCGACCACGGCGGCGAGCGTGCGGCCATGGCCGACGCCGATCACCTTGTCGTCGCCGCGCTCGAGGATCTGGCGCAGGAAGCTCGCACCTTCCAGCGCCAGCGCCTTCAGGGGCAGATCGCCCTCACCAAGATCGGGCGCGACGCGGCAGAAGGAAAGACCAAAGCGCTGCGTGAGATCGTTCTCCAGCGCGACGCATTCGGCGACCGGCCCCTCGACGAAAACGCGAATCATGCCCTCGCGGCTGGCGCGCGCGATCAGGCGGTGCGCCTTGGTGCTCTGGATGTTGAGGCGGTCAGCGACCTCCGACTGCGTGAGCCCGGCCGCGAAATACAGCCACGCTGCACGCGTCGCGAGTGACGCCTCGCCGTCGGTCACCGGCAGCCTGTCGGGCGATGCAGCCATGTCCTGAAAAGTCCGCTTGCAAATTTCTTCACGTCCTGCAAAAAATTGCAGAGGCCGGACGGGGCGTCAATCCCCCAAACGTGCTGCAGCGCAACCAATGTTGAAGCGCGCGCACCAAACAGCGGTGAAGTCGGATGGGAGGTTTGTATCTCGGCATTGATGTCGGAACCGGAGGCGTCCGCGCCTGTGCAATCGACACCGAGGCCGGCATCCGCGGCTTTGCTTCGGTCGCACTGCCCGCACCGCGCGTCGACGGCAACGCGATCGACCAGACACCGGAGCTCTGGTGGCAGGCCGCGGTGGCCGCAATCCGCAAGCTTGGCGAGACCGTCAGTCTCGGCGACATCACGCGCATCGTCGTGGACGGCACATCGGGCACGCTATTGCTGGTCGATGCGGCCGGCCGCCCCTGCTCGCCGGGGCTGATGTACAATGACGCGCGCGCCACACGCGAGGCGATGCGCGTTGCGGCAATCGCACCGCTCGAAAGCGGCGCGCATGGCGCGAGCAGCGCACTCGCCAAGCTGCTCTATCTGCTGACCCACGGCTATATCGGCGATGCGCGCCACGCCGTGCACCAGGCGGACTGGATCGCGGGCCGGCTCACCAGCTGTCATGGCATCAGCGACGAGAACAACGCGCTGAAGCTCGGTTACGACCCGGTCGCGCGCGCCTGGCCACCCTGGCTTGACCAGCTCGGTGCGCGCGACGATCTGCTTCCCGAGGTGCTGGTGCCGGGCACGCCATTCGCCGAGATGGATCCGCAGATCGCGCGGTCGCTGGGGCTGCCCCCCACAGCACAGGTCGCGGCGGGCACCACCGATGGCGTTGCGGCCTTCATCGCGACGCGGGCCGACCAGCCGGGCGATGCCGTCACCTCGCTCGGCACCACGCTGGTGGTGAAGCAACTTGCGACCCAGCCGATCTTCGCGGCCGACCAGGGCGTCTATTCGCACCGGCTCGGGGAGCGCTGGCTCGCCGGCGGCGCCTCGAACTCCGGCGGCGCCGCGCTTCTGGCGCATTTCACCGCCGACGAGATGGAGCGGCTGACACCGCAGGTGACGCCCAACGAGCCGACCGGGCTCGACTACTATCCGCTTCCCAAGCCCGGCGAACGCTTTCCGATCGCCGATCCCGCGCTGGCCGCACGGATCACGCCGCGCCCGGCGGAAGATCATCGCTTCTTTCAGGGCCTGCTCGAGGGCATTGCCTCGGTGGAAGCCCTCGCCTATCGGCAGCTGGCGCGGCTCGGCGCACCGCGCCTGCGCCGCGTCATCGGGATCGGCGGCGGCGCGAAGAACGACGCATGGACCAGGATCAGACACCGCATTCTCGGCGTTCCTGTCTCGGTCGCCGAGCAGACCGAAGCAAGCTTCGGCGCCGCGCTGCTGGCGCTGAATGGCGGTCCGCCATGAAGGCCGATGCGACCGCGATCGCCGGCCTTCACGCCATCGTCGACCGCTTCGATCACGTGCTGCTCGACCAATGGGGCACGCTGCACGAGGGGCTGGCGGTGTTCCCTGCTGCGCTGGATTGCGTGGCAAGGCTGCGTGAGGCCGGCAAGCGCATCCTGATCCTCTCCAATTCCGGCAAACGCGCCAGCAGCAATCAGCGACGGCTCGCGGCGCTCGGCCTGCCGCCGGAAGCCTATGACGGCGTGTTGTCCTCGGGCGAGGTCACCTGGCGCGGCCTGCATGCACGCGAGCAGCCTCCCTTTGCAGGGCTCGGACGCGCATGCTTCCTGATCTCGCGCGACGGAGACCGCTCGATCGTCGACGGCACCGCTCTCGCGATGGCTTCGACCGTGTACGAGGCTGATTTCATCCTGCTCGGCGGGCTCGACGATGATACGGCCGAGCCCGAGCGCTGGCGTGCGCTGCTGACGGCGGCCGCCGCGCGGCGACTGTCGATGCTGTGCGCCAATCCTGACCTCGTGATGTTCGGCGCCGCCGGGCTGATCCCGGCACCTGGCGCGCTTGCCGCATTCTATCAATCACTCGGCGGTACCGTGCTGTTCGTGGGCAAACCGTATCCACCGATGTTTGCTGCCGCGCGCGACCAATTGGGACATCCGCCGCCGGACCGGATCCTCGTTATCGGCGACTCGCTCGATCACGACATCGCCGGTGGACGTGCCGCCGGCATGCTGACCCTGTTGATCGGCTCCGGCGCCCACCGGGCGACGCTGGCGCAGGCAAGCAATCTGCCGCAAGCGATCAGGATCGCAGCCGGCACGGCGGCACGGATGCCGCACTGGACGATGGACCATCTGATCTGGTGAGAACACCCCCGATGCGACAGCCTCAAATACTGAACGAATTGCGCCAGATGTCGGCTAGCGTCGGCGCCAATATCCTGCTGGTTCAGGGTGCCGGCGGCAATTCGTCGGTCAAGGATGGCGACGTGCTGTGGGTGAAGGCGTCGGGCACTTGGCTCGCCGATGCCGAGGACAAGGACATTTTCGTACCGGTCGCATTGTCGGCTGCGCGCGCCGCGCTTGCGCAAGGCGACGAACGGGTGCCGCTCGCTCCGAACGCCGGGACGACGCTGCGCGCTTCGATCGAGACCTCGCTCCATGCCCTGATGCCGCACCAGGTCGTGCTGCATGTCCATTCGGTCAACACCATCGCATGGGCGGTGCGAACCGATGCCCGCGACGAATTTGCCTGGCGATTGGACGGATTGGCTTGGCGTTACCTCGACTATCACCACCCGGGACTGCCGCTCGCACGCGCGGTCAGCGAGGCGATTGCACGGGATGCGGTCGACGTCCTGGTCCTCGGCAATCACGGCCTGGTGGTTGGCGCAGCCACCTGCGACGCGGCGGCGGCCATGGTGGCCGACGTCGAGGAGCGCCTCATGCTGGAGCCGCGCAGCGCGCCAACCGCGGATCACGACGCGCTCCGAACGATCTGCGCAGGCGCCGGCTATCGCCTGCCGCGGGATCCGCGCTGCCACGACATTGCCACCGACCGCTACAGCCGCGCGATCGCAACCAGCGGCTCGCTCTATCCTGATCACGTCGTCTTCCTTGGCCCGGGACTACCGGTCCTGGAACATCGCGAGAACCTGAGCGCCATGATCGCACGGACCATTGCGGACGGGCTGGCGCCACCGGTTGCCCTTCTCGTCCCGGACGTCGGCAGCCTCATCCGCGAGGACGCCAGCGACGGCGCGGAAGCCATGCTGACCTGTCTTGCACTGGTCACCTGTCGCCTCCCCCTGACTGCACGCCTCAACTATCTAGCGGCAGAGAGTGAGCATGCGTTGCTGAATTGGGATGCCGAGCGATATCGCCAACAACTGACTGCCGATCGCTGATCCGACCAGGACCGAACGATTTAAGGCGCTCAATCTTCGAAGCGCCATGTCCGCCTTACGTCGGAATGATCTTTCCCGACGATTTGTCGAACAGATGCACGCGATCGAGATCGATTCCTACGTCGAAGGGCCGATCCGGCTCCGCGGTGGTACCGACCTGCACCTGCGCAGTGAATGGAAAGTCGCTGACGGCGCCAATCACCAGCGTGTGCGGCCCCAACGGCTCCACATCCTTCACGATCATACGGATTGTGCTGCCGGCCGGAGCGCCCTGCGGAAGGACGTGGTCCGGCCGCACGCCAAGCACGACCGGCTTCTCGATGCTCCCCGCATAGGCAGCCTCGCGTGATTTCGGCAATCTCAGCGCTGTTCCCGACGGCTCGGTGAAGAGCAGCGCACCGTCGCGCGCGACGATCTCGCCATGAATGAAATTCATGCTGGGTGCGCCGATAAAGCCCGCCACAAAGAGATTGCTCGGCTTCTCGTACAGCGTGATCGGGTCGGCCGCCTGCTCGATCCGGCCGCGGTTCATCACGACGACACGATCGGCCATGGTCATGGCTTCGACCTGGTCATGGGTCACATAGACGATGGTCTTGGCGAGCCGGCGATGCAGCGCCTTGATCTCGGTCCGCATCTCGATCCGAAGTTTGGCATCGAGATTCGACAGCGGCTCGTCGAACAGAAAGACATCGGGGCTGCGCACGATGGCGCGGCCGATCGCCACGCGCTGGCGTTGGCCGCCCGAGAGCTGCTTGGGACGCCGGTCGAGATACTGTTCGAGGTCGAGTACCCGCGCCACATCCTTGACCGCCTTCTCGATGCCGGCGCGTGGTTCGCCCCGCACCTTCATGCCATAGGCAATGTTCTCGCCGACGGTCATATGCGGATAGAGCGCGTAGTTCTGAAACACCATGGCGCAATTGCGCAACCCCGGGCGCAACTGGGTGACGTCGCGGTTTCCGATGCGGATGGTGCCGCTGGTGACGGTCTCAAGTCCCGCGATCATGCGCAAAGTTGTCGTCTTGCCGCAGCCGGATGGGCCGACAAGCACGACAAACTCCTTGTCGGCCACGTTGAGATCAAGCCCTTCGATGATCTTGTAGGGCCCGTATGCCTTGCTGACGTTCTCGATCTCGACGTGCGCCATAAAGTCCTGTTTCCGTCTCCGAAGATCATTGAAGCCCCAGATGACGATCGCGCGTCATCCGGGGCCATCTCAATGGCATGCTAGTTCTTGGGCGGCAGGCCCATCGCCGCGCGATAGGCGGCGAGCTGCTTGGCACGGCCGAACTCGTCGGTCAGCCGATTCCACTCCTTCGCGATCGCGTCGAGCGCGGCCTTCGGCGTGGTCTGGCCCGCCAGCGCCTTGCCGAGCTCGATCTCCACGACCTCGGTGTAGGAGAAGTAGCCGGGCAGACGCATGTCGAGCGCGACATTCTTGGCGTTGATGGAGTCAGACTGCGCGCCGAGATATTCCTTGGCCTCCTCAGGCGAGAAGATCTTGCTCCAGAGCTGCAGATTGGCGGTGTGCGACTTGCGATACGGATTGACGCCGCTGCCGCCGGTGATCGCCGCCTGGCCGGACACATCCGGACTGGTCAGCGTCTTGACGAAGTCCCAGGCCGCCTGCTGGTTCTTGCCGGCCTTCGGCACCGCGACCTGCCAGCCGCCGAATGCCATGAACGGGCCCGGCACAACACTCGGGAACTTGTCCCAGGTCTTGGTCTTGGCGTTCCAGATCTCGTCCGAACCGGGCAGCATCGCCGAGCCGACCTTGCCGGAGATCTTCGATTGCTTGGGATCGGCGGCGATGACGCCGGTGTCGCCCCAGCCGATCGACTCGGCCACCTGACCGCCGGCCACCGCCGCGTTCACCTCGCCGAACGAGAAGTTCAGCGCGTTGGGCGGACCGAGTTTGGAGGCCCGGATATACTCCTCCAGTCCCTTCACCCAGCCCGGATTGTTGATCTGCGCATCCATCGTCTCGGGATCGAAGAACATCGCGCCCGGATAGTTCGGATTGTTGGTGTAGGCCGCAGCATGGCTGAAGAAGAACCAGAACTGCTGGCCACCGCGGCGGAATGCCTCCGCCGTTCCCCACAATCCCTTGTCCGGGCGCTGGAAGAACTCGGCGATGTCGAGATACTGTTTCCAGGTCTTTGGCGGCGCGAGGTCATAGCCGTATTTGGCCTTGAACGCCTCCTTCTCCTTGGGATCGCTGAACAGATCGGTGCGGTAGGTGTAGGTGTGGACGTCGCCGTCCATCGACTGCGAATAGATCTTGCCTTCCCACACCATCAGGCGCTCGCGGTAGGCCGGCTCGATGTCATCCCAGTCCTTGCCGGACTGCATCTCTTTCGGCATCTCGCTGAGATAGGGCACGAAATCCGGCAGCCAGGCCGGCGCGAAGCTGACGAGATCGAATGTCGCGTCCGATGCCGTGAGCGAGGTCGCGATCTTCGGATAGAGCTCCGACCATGGAAACTCGACGACGTTGACCTTGCCGCAAGTCTTCTTCGCCCATTCGTCGGCGCCGAGCTTGAGCGCGGACGCGATATAGGGGCCGGTCTGCGACGCCACCGTCAGGGTGACGCCGGTATAGTCCGGGCTGCAGGCAGCGCTCGCCTCGCCCACGCCGCAAACTGTCGCCAGCGAAGTGGCAAGCATCAGGAACGTTCGTCGCAACATTATTTTGTCCTCCCTAGGTTTTCTTACTTGATAGCTCCGAGCAGCAGGCCCGACCGCATCATCCGGCTGAGCAAACCTGCCATGATCATCATCGGAACGATGGCGACGAGCGCCGCCGCCGAGATCGCCCACCATTCGTCGCCGCGCTGGCTGTTCTGCCCCGCCACCAGGATCGGAAGCGTCTGCCATCGCGAATTGGTCAGGAACAGCGCAAACAGGAACTCGTTCCAGACAAAGGCCAGCGTGATCATGAACGTGGCGAGCAACCCGTTCATCGACATCGGCACCACGATGCCGACGAAGATGCGCCAGCTCGGCACGTTGTCGACCATCGCGGCTTCCTCGACCTCGATCGGGATCGCCTCGAAGAAGTCGCGCATCAGCCAGACCACGATCGGAAGCGAGAAGGCGACGTAACACAGCGTCAGGCCGATATAGCTGTCGATCAGCTGGAAGCCGAGCCGGCCGATCTCGCTGTAGAGCAGATAGAGTGCAAAGGCCGTGACGATCGGCGGGAACATGCGCTGGCTGACGAACCAGAACAGAATGTCCTCGTTACCGAGGATCGGCCCGGGCAGCGGCAGGCGGTTGGCAATGATCGCAACGGCCAGCGCGATCGGGAACGCGAGCAGCAGCGCCTGCGGTCGGGTGAATCCAAAATTATTATTGAAGACGAGGTAACCGCCGAGTGCGAGCAGGAAGAAGGCAAGGCCCGCACCGAGCCGGACCCTGAATTCGAACCGCACCAGCGCATAGGCGGCCATCGCGCCGATCGCGGTGGCGATCGCGGCTGCCGACAGGCCCACGATGGTCGAGTTCAGGAAGGTCCGGAAGAACTCGCCGCGGATGCCCTGATAGAGGTCGATGAAGGGCTGCAGGGTCGGCGTGAAGTCGATGAACGGCAGATAGGTCGGGCCGCCGACCACGCCGGGCGGCGTCTTGAACGCGGTCACGACCACCCAATAGAGCGGAAACACCGTGATCAGGCACCAGACGAGAACACCCGCGGCGACCAGCCGGCGGCTCCAAGGCGACAATCCGGTCAAGCCCTGCCCGCTCATCGGCGCTTCTCCAGATGCGGCCGGAGCAGCGCCAGATAGGTGACGCCGATGATCGTGATGGCGATCAAGAACAGGAAGCTGAGCGCCGACGTGTAGCCGAGATTGAACTTCTTGAAGCCCTCCTGATAGGCGAACAGGGTCAGGGTCTCGGTATCGACTCCAGGCCCGCCGCCCGTCATCACGAACACGGTGTCCATGATCTTGTAGCTCTCGATCAGGCGAATGAAGACCACCGCGGCCGAGATCGGCAGCAGCATCGGAAAGGTGATGCCCCAAAACTGCTGCCAGGCGCTGGCGTTCTCGAGCTCGGCGGCCTCGTAAACGTCCTCGGGCAGCGTCTGCAGGCCGGCCAGCATCATCAGGATGATAAAGGGCGTCCACTGCCAGACCTCGACCGCGATGATGCAGGCGAGCGCCCAGTGTCCATTGGTGAGGAACGGCAAATTGACCAGGCCGAACTTGCCCAAGAGCTGATTGAGCGGTCCCATGGTCGGGTTGAAGATCATGCGCGCGACCAGCGCAACCGCGACCGGCGCGAGCAGCATCGGCAGCAGCAACGCGACGCGAAACAGCCGTTCGCCCGGCACGCGCGCATTGAGCGCGAGCGCCACCCCAAATCCGATCGCATATTGCAGGCCCACGGCGATGAAGGCGATCAGCGTCGTGGTGAAGATCGCATTCCAGAACCGCGGCTCCTGCAGCAGCGCGGCATAATTGCCCAGCCAGACCACCCGCGGCGGGATCGGCGGAATCAGGCGGTAGCTGAGGAAGCTGGTGGTCAGCGAATAGATCAGCGGAAAGATCGAGATCGCCAGCACGACGAGCACCGCTGGCCAGATGAAGACGTGCTTGATCGGATCATTCCGCATCATCGGAGGATCAGCCCTTCAGCAGCGCTTCGATCTCCGCACGCCGCGGCATCGCCGGCGCCGTCCCCGGTCGCGTCACCGAGATTCCCGCCGTGGCCGAACCGAAGCGCGCAGCCTCCAGCGGATCGACGCCATCCGCGAGCGCCGCCGCGAAGCCGCCGACGAAGGCGTCGCCCGCGCCGGTGGTCTCAACCACCTTGCCGGCCGCGAAGGGCGGCACGTGCAACGAGCGGTCCCGCGCATGGAACAGGGCGCCGCGCTCGCCGAGCGTGATCAGCGCGGTCCCCGCCCCCTTGGCCAGCAGCGCGTCGCCGGCGCGGCGAGCGCCGTCGAGATCGCCCACCGCGATCCCGGTCAACGCTTCGGCCTCAGTCTCGTTGGGGACGACATAGTCGCACAGCGCAAACAGGCTGCTGTCGAACTTGATCGCCGGTGCCGGATTGAACACCGTGATGCTGCCGGCCGCGCGCGCAATTTCAAGCCCCCTGAACGCCGCGTCGACCGGCTGCTCGAGTTGCGTCACGAACACGCGGCTGTCGCGAATGGCACCCGCCACCGCGTCGATATCGGCTGGACTGATACCGCCCGCAGCACCCGGCACCACGATGATCGCGTTATCGCCGCGCGTCTCGTGGACATAAATGAACGCCGCGCCGGTCGGCGCTTCCGCCGTCCTGGCCACACGCGGCCGGATTCCCTCGGCCTCCCAGGTCTTGATCGCAAGTTCGCCGAAGGCGTCGCTGCCGATCCTGGAGATAAAGGTCACGGCAGCGCCCGCACGCGCGGCCGCGACCGCCTGATTGGAGCCCTTGCCGCCGGGTCCCATCGCAAATCCTGACCCGGCGATCGTCTCGCCGATCGCGGGCATATTGCCCGCACGGAACGCGAGATCAACGACGAACACGCCGAGGACGGCGACGCCATTCCTGCTCATGGGAATCATTCTCCGTCCGGGGCGACCACGCCCTTGCTGAACAGGAAGCAGCCGTAGAAGCGGCGCTCGCCGGTTGCGATCACGCAATAGGCGGACTTGGCTTTCTCATAGAAGGCGTGGCGCTCGACGCCGACCAGCGGCCAGGATCGCCCTTCCGCGCGATCGATCGCGGCCTGCACCTCGCGCTGCACAGGCGGCACCTCCTGCGGCTGGCCGACGATCTCCATCCGGATGGCCGCATCGTCGACGAAGGTATCGAGCGGCATGACGGAGAGAATGGCCTCGATCGCCCTCGCGGTGCTGACATTGTCGATACGCAGCAGCCGGCCGAACACCGTCTGGCGCGCGATGGAATCGGCTGGAAAGTTGGTATCGCAAACGACCAGACGGTCACCATGCCCCATGGCGCGCAGCGCATAGAGCACATCGGCATTGAGCAATGGATCGATGCCCTTCAGCATGTTGCCTTCCCTCCTTGATCCTCGAAATCGTCCGAACTCTGGCGGTTCGGATCCCCTGTTCGCTACGGTGACGCGTCGCCCCTAGTCACCATAGGGGATCCAGATGTTCTTCACCTGCACGGCGTGGCGCAGCAGGATCGTGCCTTCACATGCAGCCCTGTCGTACCAATCGAGCAACAGACCGTGATCGACGAGCGTGCGCTTGAGATTGCCGATCGACAGCCGTTCCGCCGCCGCCGACGCCTCCTGCGATCCGAACGCCCAGAGCGCGTCGACATCATCGTGCTCGGCGAGGACCTTCACCAAACCGTCGCGATCGCCCGTGACGATATTGACGACGCCCGCCGGCACATCCGATGTCTCCAGGACCTGGTAGAAATCGGTCGCGGCGAGCGGATGCCGCTCGCTCGGCACGACGACGACGCGATTGCCCATTGCTATCAACGGCGCCACCAGACTGACGAAACCGAGCAGCGGCGCCTCGTCCGGGCAGGCCGCACCGACGACTCCGATCGGCTCATGCATCGCGAGCGCCACGCCGCGCAATGGCGGCGCGTGGACAGTTCCTTCGAATTTGTCGGCCCAGGCCCCATAGCTGAACAGCCGCTCGATGCTCGTGTTGACCTCGGCACGCGCCTTGGCGGCCGTTATGCCCGTCATGTCGGTGATACGCCTGGCGAATTCGTCACTGCGCGCGGACAGATTCTCGGCAAGGTAATAAAGGATTTGGGCGCGATTATGCGCCGTCGCCCGCGCCCAGGCTTCGGCGGAGCGCGCCGCGGCCACGGCATTGCGGATGTCCTTGCGGTTGCCCTCGCCGGCCTCGCCGAGATGCCGCCCCTTCGGCGAAAGCACCGCGCGCGAATAATTGCCGTCGGGACGAACCTGCTTGCCGCCGACAAACAGTTTTGCCGTGCGATCGATCGCCGGCACGCCATACCCGCCATCATCAGCGACAGGCGCCGGTGGCGGCAACGCCTCCACGCGCGCCTTGCGCCCGCTCCACGCCTTCGGCTTCAGATACTCGTACATGCCCTCGCGGCCGCCCTCGCGGCCGAAGCCGGACTCGCGGTAACCGCCAAAGCCGACGCTGGCATCGAACAAATTGGTCGCGTTGATCCAGACGACGCCGGCCAAAAGCTTCGGCGCGATATCCAGCGCCAGCCCGATCGTCTCGCTCCATATGCTTGCGGCAAGCCCATAGCGCGTGTTGTTGGCGAGCATCACCGCCTCGTCGGGCGTGCGGAATGTCATCGCCACCAGCACCGGCCCAAAAATCTCCTCGATCGCCACCGTCGAAGCCGGATGCACATTCCAGAGCAGGGTCGGCGGATAGAAGCAGCCCTCCGCCGGCAGCGCGCCCGGCGCCTGATATTTCTCGGCGCCCTCCTTCACCCCGGTCTCGACCAGCGACTTGATCCGCTCAAGCTGCACAGGCGCGACCACCGCCCCCATGTCGATCGCCTTGTCGAGCGGCGGCCCGACGCGAAGCGTCTCCATGCGCCGGATCAGCCGCCGGCGAAACGTCTCCGCGATACCTTCCTGCAGCAAGAGCCGCGAACCGGCGCAGCAGACCTGCCCCTGGTTGAACCAGATCGCATCGACCACGCCCTCGACGGCGCCGTCGATGTCGGCGTCATCGAAGACGATGAAGGGCGATTTGCCGCCGAGCTCGAGCGTCAGCGACTTCCCGGTGCCCGCGGTCGACTGGCGGATCAGCCGGCCGACCTCGGTCGATCCTGTGAATGCGATCTTGTCGACGCCCGGATTCTCGACAAGCAACGCACCCGTCGCGCCATCACCGGTCACGACGTTCAGCACGCCCGGCGGCAGACCGGCCTCCGCCGCAAGCTCGGCGAACAAAAGTGCCGTGAGCGAAGTAAATTCCGCGGGCTTGAGCACCACCGTATTGCCTGCGGCCAGCGCAGGCGCGATCTTCCACGCCAGCATCAGCAGCGGGAAATTCCAGGGAATGATTTGTCCGATCACGCCGATCGGCACCTGATCGGCGAACTCGCGCTCCTGCAGCTGGGCCCAGCCGGCGTGATACAAGAAATGGCGCGCGGCGAGCGGCAGGTCGAGATCGCGGGTTTCCCGGATCGGCTTGCCATTGTCGATCGCCTCCAGCACCGCGAACAACCGCGCGTGACGCTGCAGCATGCGCGCCAGTGCATAGAGATGGCGGGCGCGGCCGTGGCCGCCGAGCTTGGCCCAAAGTGGTTGCGCTGACCGCGCGGCGCCGACCGCAGCCTCGACATCGGCGGAAACGCCCTGCGCGATCTTCGCCAATGTCTTGCCGGTGGCCGGCTCGATCGTCGTGAGGTGCTTGCCGGATTGCGGCGCGACAAACTTGCCGCCGATGCAATGTCCGAAAGTCGCGTCGTGCCGCTTCAGCCAGGCGCGCGCCTCGCCGTCGGCCTCGGGCGCGGGACCATAGTCCATGGTCTCGTAGTATTGTGCGACGCTCATGCTCAGCCCACGGGATGACGGTTGAAGGCCGAGTAGCGGCCGGTGACGTGATGCTCGAGCTGGCGCTCGATGTCGGCGAGCAGGCTGGAGGCGCCGATGCGGAAAAGATCCGGCTCGAGCCAGTCGCGGCCCAATTCCTCCTTCATCAGGAATTGATAGTTGAGCACGTCCTTGGCGGTCGAAATTCCCCCGGCCGGCTTGAAGCCGATCCTGTAGCCGGTGCGCTCCTGGTAAAGGCGGATCATCCGCAGCATTGCGAGCGTCACGGGCAGCGTTGCATTGACGCCTTCCTTGCCGGTGGAGGTCTTGATGAAGTCCGCGCCGGCCATCATGCAAACCATCGAAGCCTTGGCGACGTTGCGCAATGTCTTGAGGTCGCCGGTGGCCAGGATCGTCTTCAGATGCGCCTCGCCGCAAGCCGCGCGAAAATCCCTGACCTCCGTATAAAGCGCACGCCAATCGCCGGTCAGCACATGCTCGCGGGTGATGACGATGTCGATCTCCTGCGCGCCGTCGCGGACCGACGCCTCGATTTCCTTGAGCTTAATGTCGTGCGGCACAAGGCCAGCCGGAAATCCGGTCGACACCGCGGCGACAGGGATACGGGATCCGTCGAGCGCCTCGACCGCCGTGGCGACGAAACGGTGATAGACGCAGATCGCGCCAGTGTGCAGATCGCGCCCGGCAAAGCCGAGCGCCTCGAGCAGGTCGCTGCGGACCGGCGCCTTCGCCTTGGCACAGAGTCGCTTCACCCGCTCCGCGGTGTCGTCGCCATTGAGCGTCGTCAGATCGATGCAGGTGATCGCCTTGAGCAGCCAGGCGGCCTGCGCGTCCTTCTTGACAGTACGCCGGCCCGGCAAGCTCGCCACGCGCCGCTCGGCGGCGGACAGATTGATCCTGATGTCGTCGACCCAATCCATCTCGAGCGGTCGGCCGCTGTTGCGCGCGACCGGATAGAGATCGCCATCGCCCTGCGCACGGGGCTGCACCGGCACCGCGGAAGGGTTTGGCATGAGCACGCTCTGCACCATCGCAACGCCCGCGGTTCTAGCGAATCGAGCAGATCGGCAGATAGACTGAATGTGTCCATTGCAACATGGGATCCTCCCAGACCTTGCCCGCCGGAGCCGCAGCCCGCCGATGCATGACATCGTCAGACCGCGGATTGGCCGCCAGCCCTCGATGTTATTATTGTAACATATTGTCGTTGCTAAACTCACATCATTGTAAGATCATTGTCAACCGGATAAGCAAGCTCGGTGAGCAAAATGGCTGAAACACCGAACGCACGACCCAGCGAGACACGCGTTCAGCGCCTGCAGCGGCTGCGCCGCGCTGTCGAAAGCAGCGGCGCGCTGCACCTGAAGGATGCCGCGGAGCTGCTCAAGGTGTCCGAGATGACGGTGCGGCGCGACCTCGCCGGACCGGAGGCTGCGCTCGCCCTGCTCGGCGGCTACGTCGTGAACGCGGCGTCTCCGACCGGCATCAAGTACACGTTCGAGCAGGAGATCGATCAGCACACCCAGGACAAGCTGCTCGCCTGCCGGTCGGCGGCGGCATCGATCAAGGAAGGCGACACGATCTTCATCGACTGCGGCACCACGATGCAGTCGCTGGCGGACTGCCTGCCCGAGGATCTGCCGCTCTCGGTGATCTGCTATTCGATGAATGTGGCGACGATCGTCACGCGGCGACCGGCCACGCAGGTGATGCTGATGGGCGGGCTCTATCATCCGTCATCGCAGTCGTTCTCGTCCGACGACGGGCTGTCCTATCTGCGGCGGCTCGGGATCAACAAGGCCTTCATCTCCGCCGGAGGCCTGCACTGGACCCGCGGCTCGAGCTGCTCCAATTTTCACGAGGTCGCGATCAAGCAGGCTGCGATCGCCACCGCGATGGAAAGCATTCTGGTCGTCGATGCCAGCAAGCTCGGCAGTCTCAAGCCCGCCTTCTTCTCGGACGTCAGCGCGTTTTCGCGGATCATCGTCGGCGGCTCGGTGCCGTCAGACATGCGCAAGCACTTCCGCAGCCTTCCTGTCGAGTATGTGACGAGCGCAACCTGATCCGAACGGGGGCTGGCTCGCCCGGATCAGGCTGGTCGGCGATGCGTGGCCTCGCAAAACCGCGCATCGCGGGTCAAGGCTCAGTTGCAGGCAGGCTTGGCCTTGTTGCAGGCATCCATCAGTTCGGGCGGCGGCTCCTTCTTGAACACCGTCTTGTAGGACTCCAGCACGTTCGACTGCGTCACCGGCAGCGACTGCACGCCGATCCAGCCGGGCGTTTCCTTGCCGAGCAGCGCATTCATCATCGCCAGTGCCTCGGCGACGCCCTGATCATAGGGACGCTGCGAGCCGGTCGCCTTCAACGGACCGCCCTTGGCGATCTCGATCGCCGATTGCAGGCCGAGGTCAACGGTCGTGACCGGGATGTTGATGCTCTGAGCGCGCATCGAACTCAGCGTATCCAGCGCCGGCTGATCCCAGACCGCGAACAGGCCCTTGATATCAGGGTTGCCGGTAAGGAAGTCGCCGGCGATCTGCGAGACCTTCGGCGGGTCGGTGAAATCGACCTGCTTCAGCTTGATGTCCGGCCGGTTCGCCTTCATCCACTCGCGCACGCCCTTGGTGCGCTCGTTGGTGCTGAAATAGTCGACACCGAAATTGACCAGGCCGATGGTGCCGCCCTGCGCAACGCAGGACGCAAGGATCTGGGCTGCGATCAGCCCGTTGCCCTGGCTGTCTGCCGAGACCATCGCGGCATATTCCTCGGGATGTTTCAGGCCGGTCGGGATGCTGTCCATCAACACCAGCTTGATGCCGGCCTTGGCGATCTTCTTGTAGGTCGGCGCGGTCGCGGTGAAGTCGACCGGGATCGAGATGATGCCGTCCGGATGCTGCTGGATCGTATTCTCGATATCGGCGATCTGCTTGTCGACCTGATATTCGGCGGAGGCGACGCCCGTCACCGTCACGCCGTATTTCTTCAGCGTGTCGGTGATGCCCTGAATCTGGAGCTGCGACCAGTCCAGGTTGACAGTCTGCATGGAGATGCCGACCTTGAAATGCTTCTCCTTGATCTTGGCAGCATCGGCGTCCGACAGCGCGAGCACTTCGGGTGAGGCGGCCTTCTCGCCATGCGGTCCCTGGCCGACGATCGATTTCGGCCCGAGCGTCGCGAGGTCAACACCCTTGACGCAGGTTGCGGGGACTTCGGCGCGGGCCGAGGAAGCGATCGAGATGGCCGTCGCAGCAATCAGCATGGTCAGCGGCACACTTTGTCGCAAGATTGGCTTCATTGTTTCCTCCCATTTTGGTCGCCGATTGACCGAGGGCCGGCGACCTTGCCCCTACCCGTGCATCGCGATGATTCCGAGCCTCATGCGCTGCGTTCGACCTCGACTAGCGTTTGGTGAAGGCCACCGCGGCCACGATGATTGCGCCCTTGATCACGAGCTGCATCGGCGAACTGACACCGAGCAGCACGAGACCGTTGTTGAGCGTGCCGATGATCAGGCTGCCGAACAGCGTCCCCAGGATGTAGCCGCGTCCGCCGAACAGGCTGCAGCCGCCGAGGATGACGGCTGCGATGACGTCGAGCTCCATGCCTTGCACGACATCGGGCCGCGCGGCATGCGAACGCGCGGAGAGCACCAGCGCTGCGAGGCCGGCCAGCGTGCCGGTGAGAACAAAGGCCGCCGTCGTCACCCATTTGGTGTTGATGCCGGAATACAATGCCGCGGTCGGGTTGCCGCCGACGGCGTAGATCCTCCGCCCGAACACGTTGTAGTGCAGCAGCAGGATGCCGACGATCATCGCCGCCAGCGTCCAGGCAATCGGCACGGGGATGCCGAGAAAAGACCCCTCGCCGAAGATCGCAAAATAGGTCTCGTTGGTGATGATGACCGGCTTGGTGTTGGTGACCATCATCGCCAGTCCGCGCGCCATGCTCAGGGTGCCAAGCGTCACCAGGAAGGACGGGATCTGAAGCTGCGTGGTCAGGATGCCGTTGAGCAACCCGACCAGCGCACCGGTGCCGAGCCCGGCGGCGGCGCCGACGATCCAGCTGTTGCTGATCTGGCTCATCGCGAGCGCAGCCGCCATCCCCGACAGGGCCAGCGTCGATGCCACCGACAGATCGATCTGGCGCGCGATGATGATGAAGGTCATGCCGACCGCGATAATCGACACCAGCGTCGTCTGCCGTCCGATATTCAGGAAATTCTGGACCGACAGGAACCAGGGCGATGACAGGCTGAACACGACCAGCAGGATCACGAAGGCGATGTAGAGCATGTAGGGCCGCTCGCCGCGCAACAGGTTCTGCAGCAGCTTGCGGCGGCGGTCGGATCTCGTCGGCGATGCGACGACGTTGGGGGCAGTCAGTTCGGTCATGCGGGCAACTCGTGCAATGCGGCTTTGTCAAAAACGCCTTGGCCGGACGCCTGGTACAGTTGAAGCAGATGGTGGAGCTCTTCGGCGTCGTCGATCTCGCCGCGTACAAGCGTGCGGGCGACGCAGCCGTCAACGATCACCGAGGTGCGGTCGCAGAGCTCGATCAATTCGACCAGATCGGACGACACGACCAGCACAGCGGTGCCGTCGCGAGCGGCGTGCCGGATCACGGCATAGATCTCCTCGCGCGCGCCGACGTCGACGCCGACCGTGGGTTCGTCCAGCAGCAGGATGCGCGGCCTCGGATCATTCCACTTGCCGAACACCACCTTCTGCTGATTGCCGCCGGAGAGCGTCCTGACCAGGCTCGACGCGCCCGGCGCCTTCACTGCAAGCCTGCTAATCGCGGTCTCCACGCGCCTGGAAGCTGCGGCCTGCTGCATCCAGCCCCAACGCGAGAAGTAAGGCAGCCGCGACAGGGTGACGTTGCGCTCGATCGAATGGTCGAGCACCAGGCCCTGGACGTGGCGATCCTCCGGCACCAGGGCTACTCCGCGATCGATCGCATCCGCCGGGTTCTTTGGCAGCCAATCGCGGCCGTCGATCTGCAACGTGCCATGCTCGACGGCACGGAGCCCAAAGATCGTCTCGAGAATCTCGGTACGCCCGCTGCCGATCAATCCGGCCAGCCCGTGAATTTCGCCTTTCAGGACCGACAGGTCGACAGCACGCATCCGGTCATTGGAGACATTCGACAGCGACAGAACCGGAGCCGCTTCGAAGGCGCGGGCAGCTTGCGGCTCGGTCCTCGTCGTCACCGGCAACGCCCGATCGATGCCGACGATGGCATTGACCAGCCGCTTCATGTCAGTATCGGCGGCGACGAAGGTGCCGGCATTGGCGCCGTCGCGCAGCACGGTCACGCGCTGCGAAATCTCGAAGACTTCATTCAGCCGGTGCGTCACATAGATCACGCCGACGCCGCGGCGCGTCACCTTGCCGATCGCTTCGAACAGGATGCGGACCTCGTCCGATGTCAGCGAGGACGTCGGCTCATCGAGAATGAGCAGCCGCACCTCGCCCATCAGCGCCTTCGCGATCTCCGTCATCTGGCGATAGGCAAACGGCAGCGAGCCGACGGTGGCCTTGATATCGAGGGGGATGCCAAGCTGCGTCAGGAACGCCTCGGCCTGTGCCATCAATTCGCGCTTCCTGACGAAGCCGAAACGGGTGCGTGGTTCACGACCGAGCAGCAGATTGTCGGCTACGCTCAAGGACTCAACAAGGCTGAGGTCCTGATAGACGACGGCGATCCCCGCCTCGCGCGACTTTGCTGGACTGTCGAATGCCACCCGCCGGCCCGCAATCTCGATTGAGCCGCTGTCGAAGGTATGAACACCGCTGAGAATCTTGATCAGCGTGGATTTTCCGGCGCCGTTCTCGCCCAGCAGCGCATGCACCTCGCCGGCCCGCACCTCGAGGCTGACGTCGCGCAGCGCGCGCACGCCGCCAAAGCGCTTGTTGATGCCGTTGACCAGCACAAGCGGCGGCGTCGGTTGTGCTGCAACCGAACCAGACGGCTCCACCTTCTCCTCCCACTCCGCCCATCGCTGCTACGATGGTGACATCGTGTTATTTTCCGAACTATTTATGTTATAATTCTACCATCCGGGTCGATTGTCAACGGATGGCTTCGCGGTTGGACGGGGGTTTTCAGCTCCGCAGGACGTGCCCCGCTCCTCGGAGACCCGATGGGGCTTGGGGCTGAGGCCGCGCAATGGAGCGGAATCCCGGGCAGTGCCACGCGCGACGCCTTGCTGCCGCGTGTCGTGGATCGTACGAGCCGGGCCGCTTGGCCTCACGGCGAGCGCCCCCCAAGGCAGGGCCATGGCCGGCGCGCGCTCGACATGCTGGTGCAGGTCACGCGATCATCCGGGAGCCGACGAATCCAGATGGGCCGGATGAACGACTGCTCGGCCGCCACGCCCGGCCAGCACAACGACGGCGCAGGCCAGGCGTGCCCGACGCTGAGCGCGATATCGATCGCTACAAGGCAGCACAACCGCGGGCCGCGACGAAAGCCGATCAGGTTCAGTCACCGCGTCGACATCAAGGTTGTAGACTGCTTGCGGCTAGCTAGATCAGTTTCTCGGCGGTGCGATCCCCTGCCCTTCGAGCTATTTCTCCGGACGGCCTGGCCGCGACCTGATCTCCTAGGTCAGCATCGAGATGATCGATTGCAGCTGATTGGACGCTGAGGTGACAAGTCCGTCGAACGACGTCTGGCCGTGAGCGGCGGCTCTCAGGATGCATTCAGCAACGGCCGCCTTGAGACCGAAAACGGATTGATCCGCAGGAACGCTGGCCATGACCGTGTCCAACGCATCGCGCATGGTCTGGATCAGTTCGGCGCTGTGCTTCATGGCTGTCCTCCGCATCCCCAGAATAGGCCGAGTGCGCGAGGTCACCACTCACAAGGGCGCGATTCCAAATTGCCTTTTGTTAATGGACTGACGAGAAAGTGAATCACGAATTCTAGAGGTCTTTCTCGGCAAGCTTGCGAAATTCATCGGGGACCGAACGAACAGCCTCCAGCGCCGCCGAACCGTATCCGATCGCGTCCCAGCCAAAGCGATCGCGGATCCTGTCGATGGCACAGTCTGCCGCCCAGCGGGCCATCCCCGGCGGACTTCCAGGGCGAAGTGCTTCATCGGCCAGTCCGAGCGGGAGGTCGAGAGCAAGATCCCAGTGTTCCTCGAGGTGCGACACCGAGATAGCCAGAAGCGAGATGATCTTCTCGCCCGGGTGGTCAGCAAGCGCAGCGCGTACCAGACTTCCGGCGAGGCGGGCGAGGATCATTGTCGTGCACACCGGCGCATCGAGCGTCATCGACCGTGTCACCGACTTCAGGTCGGCGAAACGAACGCGCACCGTCACGGTACGTCCAGGCCGGGATTTTGCCCGAAGCCGCGTGGCGACGCGGTCGGCGAGATGAAGCAGCGTTGGCCGAATGACTTGCTCGATCGCCGGCTTTCGGCCAAGCGCCGATTGTGCTCCTGCCGAGCGCGCACGGCGGTGCGGCTTGAGTTGTCGTGGATCGCGATTCCAGGCCAGGGCTGCGAGCTTCTCGCCCGCCGCGGGACCGAGCAACCTTGCCAACGACCGTTCGGACAATTTGGCAAGCTGTCCGATTGTCGAAACACCGATCGCCGCCAGCCGCGTCCGGGTGACCGGCCCCACACCCCACATCAGTTCAACCGGCAATTCGTGAAGGAATTTCAGCTCGGCGTCGGGATCAACCACGACAAGCCCGTCGGGTTTTGCGACTTGCGAGGCGACCTTTGCCAGATGCTTGGTGCGTGCGACGCCCACCGAGATCGGCAAACCGAGCTCAGTGCGTACGCGCCGCCGGATCGCCGCGGCGATCTCGGCGGGCGTTCCGAACAGGTGCGTGCAGCCGGCAACGTCGGCGAACGCCTCATCGATCGAAATGCGCTCGACGAGCGGTGTGAAATCGCCTATCACCTTGATGGCCGCATCACCCAGCCGCTGGTAGTCGCTGAAATGCCCGCCGACAAAAATGAGCTGCGGGCACAGTTCGCGCGCTTCCCGTCCCGACATGCCGCCACGCACGCCGAAGGCCTTGGCCTCGTAGGACGCGGCAAGCACAACCCCGCCCCCGACGGCGACCGGCCTGCCTCTCAGCATAGGCTCAAGCAGCTGCTCGACCGACGCGTAAAATGCATCGAGGTCGGCGTGAAGGATCGTCGCTGCCGTTGCCATCTCAAGCCGTTCACCCCGGCCCCCGACCGAAATTGGTCGACCCCAGATGCGAAGATTGGCACCAGAACAAAACAAGAACAATATGTATCCGGAATTTATGATTGTGCTGGCGTGCGGCATGACGGATGTCAGTCCGTCAATGCGCCTTGTCGATCGTTCGCGTATCGGCGCGTCTGTCGGCCTCCGTTCATTGACGGACAAGCTCTTTGGGGTTGATATCCTCAAATGAACGATCACGCTCATCAGGTGGACTTTCAGGCCACGGCCTCGCTTTACAAGTGGCCGTCTCTCAACAATGCCAAGCGAGAGGATCGGGTACCCTATATGGTCGTCAACGGGACGCTCGACCAATGCATTCGCGATTTCATGGACAAGCCTGAGAAGACGCGACACCTCTATGAGATCCGGACCAAGTCGCAGCCTCCCCTCGTCCCCGAGGTGCTGTCGCCGGAGCATGTGCTCGAGCTCTCCAGGCTGCGCGAATTTCTCTGAGGCGTGCTTCGGCCACGCGAACCTGCCCCGCCCCTCCCTAGGCGGACTTATCCGTCTGTTGCATGCTTGACGGCGGATTGTTTGCCTATGCGCGAGCCGTTACACTCGCCCGACTCTCTGACTGATGGACGTCGATGCCGGCATTGACTATCCGCTTCGACGTTCGCTGGCGCTCGCAAATCGCCCGCACGGGAGAGCAACGGCTGCGCGACCGGTTGATGAGGCATCGAGAGGCGCCGCATGAAGTTCAATCTGGCGATCCTGAGCGTGCTGGCCGCAAGGCCCGAGCAACGGATCCCACTTGAGGAGGTCAGCCGCGAGGTCAAGCGCATGATCGCAGGCGGCGATGGAGCTGCGCAGGTGAGGCGATCGTCCGAGCTGGGCGACGCTGACGTCTTCGAAGCCGGATTGGCTTCGATCAATGACGCCGGTCTGCAGATCACCGACTCCGGCCTCTCGCTATGGCACTCGCTCGAAGCTTCACGTGGCGAACGGCAGCGCATCGAGCAAGAATCCAATGAACGGCAAGAGCGCCCGGACACCGTTGTTGCCGACACGCACGATGCGCTAAGCAGTGCTGTCGTCGACCGGACCGACGACATTGATCCCGCACCCGAACCACGCGCCGATGTTCCAATCGTATTCGAGCCGGCCTTTGGCTCGATTCACGAGACGACCCGAAGCGATTCCCGGCTATCGCGACTCGTCGGATTGCTCGCCAGCAGCATGCCGAAGTTCGCTCGCCGGCGGCGTCGGCGTTCCTCGGACGGCATGGCAGATCGCAAGGCCGGCGATCGGGTTGGCGTGACAGGGTTCGCCGTCGCCTGTCTCAGCGTAATCGCGGTCGTTGCCTGCGTTGCCGCAGCGATTGCGCTCGGTCAGAGCTCCACCCTGAAGTCGGACGTTGCCACGCTGCGCCGGGAATTGGTTCCGCTGCGGGAACGGCTCGCAAGACTCGAACAGATCGAAACCGCGAAGCGCGACGCCGCCCAGCAGGAAGCCGCGCAAGACAAGGCGGAGGCAGAAAGGAAGGCGCTTGACGCCGCCGCCCAACAGGCCGCGCTCAACCTCTCGCGGGAAGAGATTCAGTTGGTCAGGGAGTACATCAAGGCGGCGCCTTCGGCCAGCGCTGGCGGGCCGCCGGTCAACGTCGGCGATCCCATCACCGGCGGAATGATTCCGCTGCCGTCATCGCTGACGGAGAAAGTGCCGCGGCTCGTCGGTGCGAAATTTGCGACCCGCAACGGCGCGATCATCATCAGCGCACGAAACAGCCGCCGCGTCGATGCAGTGCTGACGGCGAACTAGAAGAATAGCTTAGGCACGCGCGGGCCGCGTCTATTCCTGCCGAAACGAGCGGTTAAATAATCTGATCAGAGTCGGGCAGCGTCCAAATGCGCCGCGCTGGGACGGTCGATATCACAACAATTTCAGTCGCTTGATATACTCATTTCGTCAAAACACCCTCATTCGTTGCAACTGGACAAAATGCAATTTGTTAGGTCCCTTTCGTGTTCTATCTTAGATTGTATTTCGCCTCGCGCCCTCATGTTCGAAAGTAGACTGCTTCAGGTGACCTTGGTGTTAGCGACCTTCGCCTTCGCCTTCGCTTCGCGATCAAGCTTTTTCTGCGCCTGCAGCGAAAACAAGCGACGCAAATTACGATCTATGAGGCCGTCCATTGGCAAAGAATGATGGTTTCCACGCAATCAATTTCGATCGGACCCTCTGGGCGCCATTCCTCCCAAGTAGCGCGGCGAAGCTCCCGGAATGCGTGGGCGGCTACGTCGTCTGCTGAACGGCCGGACGGTGTCCCGGTAAGGTACAAGGCACGCCGCTCGCCAGCATATTCGGTGACCGGCGTTGTGCCTCCTTTGGGTGTGAATGAGTTCACAACGGCGTCGCCAAGCGAAATGCTATGTTTCCAGCCGTTCAACTGCCGACTGATTTTTTGAAGAGTTTGTTTTTCGAACAGCCTCCGAGGAGAGGGTCATGTTCAAACAATTCCTCTTGGTCGCGGCGATAGCCTCCCTGTTAGCCACATCCTCTAGAGCCCATTGCGAATATGCTTTGGAGCGCAGCGCGCCCACCGAATCGCGTTCGGCTTCGTTGCATTCTGATGCAGCTCAACCTACGGAAGACTTGTTGGATGACATTGTGAGTTGGCTCTCATCGAATTTCGATCTGCCTGCCATCAAAGAACGTCCCGTTGTTGAATTTGCGTCGAAGATGGAACTTGCGAGGTTGCGTGCAACGGACCGTGCTTCTTCGCAACGCTTCATGAACGATGGGCAACTAACTCAGCGCGAGGTTGTCGCACTGTACGACAACCAAACGAGAACGATCCTGCTTCCTGATGATTGGGGCGGCACTTCGCCGGCGGACCAATCGGTCCTGGTACACGAAATGGTCCATCACCTTCAGAATCTTGGAAACCTCAAATTTGATTGCCCACAGGCCCGCGAGAAGTTGGCCTACCTGGCCCAGGATAAATGGCTAAGGCGGTTCGGAAAGAGTTTGGAGAACGAGTTCGACGTCGACATGTTCACAGTGCTGATTTCTTCAGCCTGTATGCATTGATTGGGACCGGTCGATCCTAGTCGCCATCGAACGATGGCCGTTCCAAAGGAGCGCAAAGCTACGATCATCTCGCACGTACCAACAAGATTTTCAGCGGATTTGATTGATGGCCAGACTCTTGGCGGTCCTCGCAATTGCATTGGCGATCCTGGCGGTGGCTCGGGCGCAGCAGAATCAGTTTGTACCGCAGCCAACAGGACCACTGCCAGCGGTGCTTGTTCCCTGAGTTCTCGCAAGGTGACGGATTCATCCACTCAGCCGATGGCGCCCAGGTCCGCTCGTGGCCCAGAGAGGACAAACGCGGCGCACGCCGATGTCGTCTTTTGACCACCCTTAGCCGACGCCAGAGCGGGCGTGAGCGCCCGCTCACCGAGGCTATTTCGCCGCCACCACGCTCGGCCTTAAACGCGCCTCTGACGAGACGCGGCAATTGGGCCGCGGTCAAGGCCGAGATCGCCGCGGACGCTGCCGTCCAGGAGGATGGGATCTCACGACCGAGATCCGGCGAGCTGATCCGCTGGTCGAGCACATGATCGCGGTCGTCGATCTCTTCGCGAGCAGGTCAACCAACTGCTGATATGCGCAAACGCCCTGGTCTAACCACGCGGCTTGCGGCCTCACGGGGGGAACACTCAATGGTGGGCGCTTACCTAAGAGGCGGACCCACGACTTTCATGTGGTGCATCGCCATCAGCTTTTGGTTCGTTTCGGCATCGACACCTTGCCGCTCCGCGAACATCTTCTCGAATCCACCGGGCGTCACACCAAACAGCAATACACCGGGCTCCGTCCCGACGTTTTGGAACGTGTGCGGAGTGTGATGAGGAATGAACACAAAGGCGCCGGCGGGCGCGCTCACAATGCGTTCGCCCAGTTTAAAGTTGAACTGACCGCTCACAACGTAACAAAACTCAGCTTCCATTTCGTGCAGGTGTGTAGGGGGACCGCTCTTGGGTGCGATGGTCTGACGAAAATAGCCGAGCTGCCCCCCAGTTTTATCAGCCGTGGCCAATAGTTCGGTGAAATCCCCCTCTCGACCTTGCTGTCCGCTATAGCGAGTCGGCTCGCCGGGCAGGACGATGAATGCCTCGTCACCCGCGGAGACTTGAGTTGAGGGCAGAACAACGGTGGCAATAAGGGAATAAAGAAGGCCGAAACGCGCTTTCAAGAGTTTGGCGTGCATGGCAACCTCACCTATGTGACGGTGTACGAACGCAATCAGAACGCTCCCAAATCACGGAGCGATCCTCTAGTCTAGTTCATTAAGCACAACCTCATTTGTACTGGGCCACTGTTTACATCCGATGCGCAGTCCGTGCGACATTTTGTGCACTAAGTGGCAACGGTGTTGTCCTAACTGCTGATCTCGCTAAGCGGATTGGCGCACTTCGAAGGCCCTCCGACGACATGATCGGCTCACTGCTAATTCGCGCAAACGGGCTGGTCTGACCGGACCGATTTGCGATCCCAAGGCGCGCCTGGCAATCACCTGGGCAGATTCAGAACGGAATGTCGCGTTGTCCATCATTCGCGTCACGACGTGCAGCCGATGTAATTGACACACCGGGCTCCGAAGGCGGATCATCGGCCGATTGCCAGGGTTGACCTGACCCGATTGCTGCCGGTCCGACGGGAGCGCGCCGTTGAGTTTGAGAAACTCGCGGCCTCGGAGCACAACGAAGCGTTCAAAGCAGAGCTGCTAAAACAGGCCGCGGCATACAGGAAATTGGCAGAGGCACGCGCCGAGCAATATGGCCTGCCCTCCAGAGACGAAGTAAGCCGAGGCCGACAACCGACTTTCACACATGGCCAGTCCGGTTTGGGTCTGCAATACGCCGGATAGCGGACATGGGTTGAACGTGAGAACAGGCCGAACACTAAAAGCAGGCGTCGACGGACCTCAAATTACGCACCCGCGCCAGCCTCGCGGGCTTGGGCGCTGATTCCACGCCGCCGCGCGAGCGGGACGATATTGCGCATTGCTCTGATCACAATATCATTGTGTAATCAGCGCCAGGTGCTGAAGTTGTGATAGCCCGAAGGATAGTGCTCCATGTTTTCGACAGCCGATCATGGTGCAGGTGCAGGCCTCCGCGCCGCTCCAATCGAACTCGCGGGCGATTGGGGTCGCATGATCCCGCATGCGGCTCTGCAAGTTGTTGAGCGGATGCGTGCTGCTTGCCTTGATGGTTTTCGGCTTGTTTCAAACGACCAACCCGACCGCTTGCGCGTTGAGGAGCGCACCAGCGGCCCTCCCGCGATCTGGCTTCACAAGGACACAACCGACTTTGCCTGGATTGTCGTCGACATTGGGGAACGGGATTGGTCGAGGCTCGCCTATCAGTTTGGTCACGAGTTGGGACACGTTACATCCAACTCATGGCGACCGGATGCCAAACCTGCAGCACCCAGCCAATGGCTGGAGGAGTCGCTGGTAGAAGCCTTTACGCTCCGAGGACTCGCCCTGTTGGCGGATAACTGGTCGCGCGATCCTCCGTTCAGGGATGACAGCGGTTTTGGCGCCGCCGTCGCGGTCTATCGACAAAATGCTGTCGAGCGGTACGGAAAACTGGCGACTGAACAAGGTAATTCAAAGAACCCCAGCGCTTGGTTCAGGCAGCATCGTGCCGCGTTGGAGGCAGATCCCTGCCTGAACGCGTTTGCACAGGCGGCATCTCTCTTCATCCTCGAAGAATATGAACGCAACCCTGCCAGCATTGAAGCGCTTGGCGCGCTGAATCGATGGGGTGGCCGCAGCGCCATCCCGCTCGAGCAATATCTGGAGGCTTGGACGGATAGCTGCAAAAAACTGCAGGCTTCGCCGGCTTTGCCCCGTCGGCTTCAAGAGCTTCTAAGGTGACCTGGGCCAACGCGTGGAGCGAAGTTGTCTTTTTCGCCCATGCTTGTTTGCGGGATCTGCACAACGTTCTCGCTTGATGCTCCGTAGACATACCGGTGAGCAAGCGACTGCGCGCCCACGACAAACAGTAGCCCGATGCAGATCCGATCGCCCGCGATGATAGTCGCAATGCGCCCAACGAGCGCGGAATCAATCGTGCGTGCTCCGGCGCTGCAAATCTGCTCACTTCCTCCGCTACTGGCTGTGTTCCGCCGAAATGCCGGTGGAGGCCAAGGAAGCTCTAGACGCGGCAACCGCTTATTGCGAGTATCAAACTTTCATTTTGAGTTGGATGCTGAAAATGGAACCCATTACATATCGCGGACTGCAAAACGCTGCAGACCAAAACACGCCGCATCTTGGCGGAAGTATCAAGGCTGGCGATCCCTTCACCTACTGTCCCTTGGTATGGGACTACGTAATTTCCAGATTTTGTATTCAATCGGTATTGGACCTTGGCAGTGGATGTGGAAACGCTGCTCATTACTTTCACAAAGCCGGTCTCAGGGTGTTGGCGACCGATGGATTTCCAGAGAGCGTTGAAAAATCAACTTACCCGGCGTTTCAGCAGGATATTACCCAAGCCCCGATCGTCACTCGAACAGACTTGGTTCATTGCCAAGAGGTCGTCGAGCACATTGACGAAAGATACCTGGAGAATGTCCTCCTCAGTCTCACGTGTGGCAAATACATCCTGATGACCCATGCCGTTCCTGGGCAAATCGGGTATCACCACGTCAACTTGCAGACGTCAGAATACTGGATTGACCATCTGCACCGGAAAGGGTGCGAGTATCTTGAAGCTGACACACGTCGCATCAGGAATCTCGCTGAAAAGGACGGAGCTGCTTACATGCAGCAAAGCGGGTTGAGTTCGTCAATTCTGGCCGGCTTTGATAACATCACGGCGCCCGCCTCGAATATGGAATTGTGCGGAAGCACTGAAGATGCGTGAGCTTTCGTTTGAAGTGCGCGGCGTTCACTCGAAGTCCCAAGATCTCATCTATTTTCGGTGCCCACCGTTAGTCGGCATGGCTCGAAATCTCGGAGCCAGGACGGCCCGCCCGTTCGTAAGATTTATCGTGGTGAAGCTCTTGCCAGTTCCGCCAGTTCTGAGTCTGCTTCGACAATGCCTTGGGCGGCAGCCATCTCCAACCAGTGACTCGCTTGCTTGAGGTCGCTGTGCCCCGCCGCACCGCTTCGCAGATAACGCCCAAGCATGAGTTGAGCTTGACCATGACCGCGTTCTGCGGCTGCTCGAAACCAATGCTCGGCTTTGGCTCGATCAACGGGAATGGCATGGCCGCCGCTATATATAGCGCCGAGTGCAAACATTGCTCCAGCGTGGCCGTGGGCGGCGGCCTGCTCGCACAATTTAAGCGCGGCGGGAGCATCCTGCGGGCCCCCGCGACCGTTCACGAGCATCTCGGCCAGGGCAACCTGCGCATCGGTGATCCCTCCCTGCGCCGCACGCGCGAACCAATCGCGCGCTGCTCTCGGATCGGCCGGCACACCACGCCCATCGGCAACAAGACGACCGATCATAAATTGCGCCTCCGGGACCCCTTCAGCCGCACGCCTCAGCCAGACCGCTGCTTGTTGTTCGTTGCGCTCAACGCCTATGCCCTGGAGAAGGCAAACGCCAAGATTGAACGCGGCGACAAGATTGCCGCGTTGCGCCGTCTGCATGAACCAATCCGCGACCGGCGGAGATTCCTCTCCACTGGCCGCTCGTTCCAGCAAGTCGTTTCCGACGTCGACCTGAGCATCCAAATTTCCGGCCTCGGCAGCGATGCGCAACCAGCGGGCCGCTTCATGGCTGTCCCGAGGTACTCCGGCTCCGGTCATGTAGAACGAACTCAACGACCGAGCAGCCGCCGCGTTTCCACCCTCTGCCGCACGACGATACCAGTTTGCCGCTTCCACATAGTTCGGCGGCAATGCTCCGCCCTTGGCATAAAGGTTGCCGACCAGTTCCGCGGCACGAGCGTCACCTGCCAAGGCAGCACGACGAAGCCAAGTCTCGCCCAACACCAGATCCCTGGCAACGACGGTACCTTCAATCAGCAGCGTCCCCCATTTAATCTGCGCACCGCGGTGTCCCAGCTCAGCAGCTTTGCGGTAGAGTTCAGCGGTTGCAGTCGGATCGTGTTTGCCGCTGATCCCTCCTTCCGTAAGCACACCCAGCATAAAGACGGCCGTCGGAATTTCAGCGGCCGCCGCTGCTTGCATGTGTTCGACGACCTCGTCCCTGTGAGCGGCCCGGTTCGGGTCTCCAGCGAGCGACAGCGCATATCCCAAGTGTCCTTGGGCGCAGCCTGCGGCGGCGGAGCGGCGATACCATTCTCTCGCCTGTATCTGGTCTCTGAGCGGTGACGGACCATAGGTTAGAATGTAAGCGAGCAGAGCCTGTCCGTCGGGAGACCCGGCGTCAGCCGCCATACGAGCCCATCTCAGGGCAGCGTCGAAATCTGGCTTTGCCGTGCTGTCCTGCGAAAATAGTCGCGCTGCGGCGCCGCTGCGGTCCTCTCGCGCCTGCGAGCCGAGCCCCTGGAGCAAGAGCGATGCCAGCATAGACTGCGCCTCGGCGTTGCCGTTCAACGCCGCGCGTTCCAACCAGCGCGCGCCCTCCGTCCGACTAAACGGTACGCCGGCGCCCTGAAGGTAAAGCCTTCCGATGTGATACGCAGCTTCCGCGCTGCCCGCTTCGGCCATTCGGGCCAGCTGCGGCAGCGCTTCAGCAAACCGCTCTTTCTCGATAAGAGCGATCGCCCGGCGCAGCCCCGTTTCGGGCGACGCCTTTCCGATCAAGCGATCAAAGAGCATTTCCCGAATCCATCCGACAGCAGAGCCAAATCGCTCACGGCTCGCGCAACGCCTCCTGCGTCACCGGAAGCATCAGGCCGAGTAGGTACGTTAGCACGGTCCGCTGACCAACCTTAATATCGGCGGTTACGGGCATACCTGGCGTGAGTTGGAAACCAGCCGGCACGCCGTGCAGGGCCACGCGATCAATACTGATCCGAGTGCGGTAAAACGGCTCCAGGTTCGTCGTCGGAACGGCACTGGTAGGATTGCGCGCCTCAACCTGAGCATTGAAGCTATCCGGACTTACGATGCGTACGACTCCTTCGGCCATCCCGTACTGCGAGAACGGAAACGTGTCGAACTTGACGGACACGGGATCCTTCACATGCACGAAGCCGTTATCTTTGCCCGCAATGTTGGCCTCGACCTCAAGTGGCGCGTCTGCCGGCACGAGCGTAATGAATTGCTGCCCCGACTGCATGACGGAACCCACCGAAACCTTTGCGACGGATTGCACGATCGCATCAAGCCCGGCGCGGATCTCGACCAACTTGCGTCGCAGGTTAGCCTTGGTCAGCAGCTCCCGTGTGTCGGCTGCCTTGACACTGATCTCCTGCAACTTTTGCGAAGCTTCCGCCTTCCAGCCGCGGACGTAGGCGTCGCGGTCCGAAGCAAGCGCCGATTGATCGCGCTTCGCGCCCTCGCCGGTCGCGACCGCGTTGGAGAGCGACCGCTGCATTTCAACGCGTGTATCCTTGGCGATCAGCGAGTTCAGCCGGCTTCCGGTTTGGGTCGCCTCCAGCTGCCTGCGCATATCCTCGATGCTCTGTGCCACACCGAGGCGCTCGCGATAGCCCACAGCATCGGATTCCGATCTCGCTATCACGGAATTCAGTTCCTGCAGTCGGTGCTCATAGTTTTCGATCTTGGAGTCGAACTGCGCTTTGCGATGACTGAAAATGGAAGCCTGCAAGACCCAGTTTGGATCACTGCCGGAGTATGTGAAGGGCTGGCCATCCGCCTCGGCATGCAGACGCGCGAGTTCGGGCTCAAGGCTGTTCAATTGCCCATCGAGGGCCACTCGATCTGCTTCGGCGAAGGTCGGATCGAGACGCGCCAGCACATCGCCCGCCCGCACATGCTGGCCCTCGCTCACGTCGATCGAACGCACGATTGCGGTTTCCAGCGGCTGTACGAGGATGGTGGAAGATTGCGAGACCACCAGGCCGCGCGCAGTGATGACCTGATCGACGGGCAATACCCCCGCAACCAGAACCAAGGCGGCGACCATGCTGGAGACGATCCAAATCGTGCCACGGGCCGCGCGCGGTACAGGAGCATTGATGATGGCCGTTGACGGTTGCTGGAACTCAAGGATGACCGGCAACGTCGGATCGCTCTTCCTCGACTTGAACGGTAGTGGCAGCAAATTGGCCTGGACTTCGCTCATGGTTCGTTCGCTCCGCCCGAGACCAGCTTCGGAGTAACGGACTGGCGCGTCGGTTCGCTATGGCGGTTTTGCTGGTTCCAAAGCTGTCGATAGATCGCGCAACGCTCGACCAAAACATTGTGCGCACCGCAATCGACGATCTTGCCCTGATCGAGTACCAGAATCTGATCGCAGCCAACCAACGACGATAGCCGGTGCGAAACGATGATCATCGTCCGTCCGCTCGCGATCCGTTCGAGGTTTCCTGTCACGACAGCTTCGCTTTCGGGATCGAGCGCACTGGTCGCTTCGTCCAGTACCAGGATGCGCGGATCCGTGATGAGCGCTCGTGCGATCGCCAGCCGTTGCCGTTGTCCGCCAGACAGGTTGGGAGATCCTTCTTCGATGTAAGTCTCGAAGCCATTGGGCATCCGCTCGATGAATTCCTCAGCGCCAGCTAGCCTTGCCGCATAGACAGCATCCGACAACGTCAGGCCCGGTCGACCGGAGATGATGTTATCTCTAATGGAGCCACGAAACAGGAAGTTCTCCTGCAAGACGACGCCGAGGCTTTGCCGAAGGTGACGCAGATCAACATCGCGTAGGTCGGCGCCATCGATCTTCACAAATCCCTTATAGTCACGATTGATTCCCTGCAGTAGGCGCGTAACCGTCGACTTGCCCGACCCGCTGCGACCGACGATCCCCAACGTCGAACCGGCCGGAACCGAGAAGCTGATCCGGTCGAGCGCTGGGACAGTCGTATTGAGGTACGTGAAGCTGACGTCCTGGAAAGCTATTTCGCCTGCGAACTTCGGTCTCAAGCCCGCCGCTCGCGCGCTGCTCTCAGCTGGCCGATTAAGTACGGAACTTGCCTCACCGATCGCCGCCGCGACCTCCTCATAGTCCTCGATCAATCGCGCCAGCCCAACGAGTGGCTGGGCGACCCGGGCGCTCAGCATCAGGAACGCGAACAATCCGCCCACCATGTAGCCTGACGAGTCGTTCATCGCGAGATACGCACCGAGCATGGTCGTGCCGAGCACCATAAAGCGCTCGATCGGAGTAACCAGAGTCTGCGGCCAGTTGGACAGACGGCCGAATTCCAGCCGCCATTTCCCGGCCTCTGCAATCCGCTCGTCCCAAAGAGCGCGACGTTGTGGCTCGAGAGCCAACGCCTTGACCGTCTTGATGCCCACGATCGTCTCGCCGAGCGTTGCCGACTTCCACGTCTCGGCCGTAGTGACCCGTCCGTACATCTCTCGCATCGGCTTCAGGAATGCGATGATGATCAACAGGATTGCGCCGGCGCAGCCGAGCACAATGCTCGCCAGGATCGGGCTGAGATAGAACAGGAACGGGAGCAGGACGCAAAGCGTCATCAAGTCGAGAAATGTCGTCAGGAGGCGGCCGGTCAGAAATTCGCGAACACGATAGACCTGCGCGATACGGTACATCGTTTCACCCGCAGGATGACGCTCGAAGTAATCGAGCGGCAGGCGAAGCAGCCGATTGAAGACGTGCAGATTGAGTTTTGCGTCGAGTCTGGCGCCAACGACCGCGATGATAAGACGTCGCGCATGGCCCAACAGGGCTTCGTAGACGACTACGACCGCCATGACGGCGGCAAGCATGACCAAGGTGGACGTACTGTGGAATTGCAGCACCTTGTTCACCATCGTCATCACCAGGAGCGGTGGGAAGATGGTCAGGAAGCTGATGGTGAGCGAGGCGATTCCGATGTCCCGTAACAAGCGCCTTTCGTGCAGAACGAGATCAAAGAGCCAGCGCAGGTCAAACGGCGCGTCGGCTGCAACGCGGCTTCGGCTCGCGCGCACCAGGATGGCCTCACCGTTCCACACCTGAGAAAGCCGCAGCTCGTCGACGGGCACGGCTCCGTCTGCGGAGGCGCCTGGATCCCTGAGCACGACGATATTCTGATCGGCGTTCGCACCAACCATGAGCGCGGCGCTACCGTCGGCAAACAGCAAGATGACGGGCCCGGCTTCGCTCATCCCGAGCAAGTGGCGCCAACTCGTTCGGACCGCGCGAGACCATAGGCCCGCATTCTGCGCCCAGGCCGAGAGCGCTGCAGCCGATGGATAGATTTCGGATTCACCGGTTCTCAACTCGGCGACGTCGAGCTCGACGCCGTGATGACGCGCGACCTGGACAACCGCTTGCAATCGCGCCTGGTATTGCGGGCTGCGTTGCGCCTCCAGGCGGTCGATCGAATGCCCCTGCTGCGAAGCTAGATCGCTTGACTTCCGCTCGGGTGAGATGACGTGCCGTTTTGATTGAGCCTTTGCGGCAAACTCAGTGCGGATTTGTTGCACGGAGAGACGTGCGCGGACACCGAGATCAGTCAATAACTCGGAGCCTCCACGGACGACGTCCATGGACGCGCGCAGCGCTTTCGCCGCCGGCCAGGAAGCACCTCGCGATTTGGTCGACCTTTTAGCAACACGCGGATGCACAACATCGGGCGATGTGACCAGCTGCGGTGTGTCGCTTTCCTGCGCAGGGATAATGTGCAGGTCGCCGTGCACACCATGCGACTGAGTCCTGGCCTGTTCCGTTGCGCAGAGGCGGACCTGCCCTTCGACGCGCCACATCGCCTCGTCGAAATCAAACTTCTCATTGTCGATTTCGGCCTGCGACAGATCTTTTCTGGCGGCTAGTCGGCTGTCCAATAAGGTGCGTGCCCGGCTGTAAAGCGCATTGCGCGACGCCTCATCGCTCGCATGAAGGTCGTCAATGGCCTTCTGCAGCAAGCGGACATACTTGTCGGGCCCAGGCTCCCCAAAGGCTCCCCTATGCGGGTCCACGGTCACCCTCCAAAATCGATTACGGAATAAAATTCTTCACTATGTCGCGGCAATCTAGACGAATTCGGCAGGGCGCGACACCGAAATCCCTGCACTTGGTTGATGCGATTACGGCCCTAGTCCCACATCTCACGCGATCGCGAACAGTTGCCGTAGACGGGACGGCAATTCACCGGTGGAACCAATCGCAACACAGCTTTCCGCCCACAAATCGAGATAGCGCTCGATCGGAACGGACGTCCGCTCCGGCCAGCGATTCAAGGCTCCCAAATCATCGAGACAGGTCGGTTTCCCTGCTTTGACGTCCTCGTAGATCTGGAGGATGCCGACCACCGCTGGTCCCCACGGAACGCCCTTTCCAGATCTGACTTCCAGCTTCGCCCGATTTGTACGGAACCACTCGGACGGTGAAAGATCGTCCGCTTTGAACTTGTCCAGCAGCGCTGAGCCATATTGACGAATGACGCGGGCAAAACCTGCGTCTCCCGCAAATGGCGGCGATCTCTCCCAACTGCCGGCAAGCAACCGCAGACCGCGAACCGAAAATGTCTCCACCAGCACCTCCTCGAGCCATTGTGTCGGAGGTTGCGGCTTGGCGGAAAACTGCCAGCTGTTGCTCAGGACATGCCCAAGCTCGTGACCGAATTGATAGGCAAGCCTGCACCAATCGGCATAGCCGACGTTCACGATGATCGCCGCCATGTCAGGTTGGTCGCTGTGCAACCAGATTGCCGGCGTGACTTCGTCGCGATTTTCGATACGGATCTTCTTGGGTTGCCGATCCGACAGCAATCGCAAACCTGACAGTTCGACCTCCCGGATCCGGGTGAGCACACGCATCACGGCATCGGTCGGTGCCGCATGCCAATCTCCCGATAATTCGATCGGAGAGCTCAGGAGGCCTTCTGTCGGCGCGATCTCGCGTCCGAGAGACCTTCCGCTCTCGACGAAAAGAGCCGCCGCGCTGCCCGCGAGAACGAGGAAGCGTCGGCGGTCGATCACGGGAGTGCCAGCCATCAGCTATTCCAGGCCTGGTCAGAGAGGAAGCCAGGGATGCGCGATCCCTGGCTTCCTTGTTCGTCACTTCTTCAGCCGCCGACCTTAATGGTCGTTTTTCGGCAGATTGAGGTTGGGCCGGTTTGATTGATCGAATTGACCCATCGATCCAGCACCTCCTGGACGTGTCTGATCGAAAGCTGAGCCGCCATCTGTGTTGCCGATACGGGACAACAGCATCTGGGCCAAGCCCTTGATCGTCGTGAGATCAGCTTGCAACTGCTGGCCGTTCATCGACCCTCCGGCCATTGCAAGCGCCAGGTCCGCAACTGCAGCCTCCAAACGCAGCAGCACCGGATTCAACGATCCAACGGTCGTGTCGGTGTCGATCTTCGTGGTCAGCGACGACTGATCTTGATGACCACCAGTCGTTCCGGTTGCACCTGCCGAGCCGGTCGAGCCCGTCGCACCGCCAGCACTCGTCGCCCCAGTGGCTCCGGTCGAACCGCTCGCAGCTGCTGCTCCAGTCGCACCAGTTGCTCCAGCCGTGCCGCCCGTTGCCCCCGTCGGGCCGGTGTGACCATGGTGACGGTGACTACCTGTCGGACCCGTCGGACCACGTGGACCAGTCGAGCCCGTTGCTCCGGTCGACCCGCTCGTGCCGGTTGCACCCGTCGAGCCTGTTGCTCCGGTCGAACCGGTGGCTCCAGTCGAGCCGGTACCGCCAGCACCAGTTGCTCCGGTGGCACCCGTTGCTCCCGTCGATCCGGTAGCACCTGTTGCACCGGTGGCGCCGGTACGACCGGTGTGACCTCGTGGGCCTGTCGGCCCGGTCGGTCCCCTTGGCCCAGTCGCGCCGGTGGCGCCTGTACGTCCGGTCGCTCCCGTCGATCCGGTTGAGCCGGTCGCACCTGTCGAACCGGTGGCACCCGTGGCTCCCGTTGCGCCAGTAGCTCCCGTTGCACCCGTCGAACCGGTCGCACCAGTTGCTCCGGTCGAGCCCGTTGCGCCGGTTGCACCAGGATCACCGGTCGCGCCAGTAGCTCCCGTTGCTCCCGTCGAGCCAGTAGCTCCGGTTGCTCCCGTCGAGCCGGTCGCACCTGTGGCTCCGGTCGAGCCCGTTGCTCCGGTCGCACCGGTCGAGCCGGTGGCACCCGTGGCTCCGGTCGCGCCAGTGGCTCCCGTTGCTCCCGTCGAGCCCGTGGCTCCCGTTGCACCCGTCGAGCCGGTCGCACCCGTGGCTCCGGTCGAGCCAGTAGCTCCGGTTGCTCCCGTCGAGCCGGTCGCACCCGTGGCTCCGGTTGCGCCAGTAGCTCCGGTTGCTCCCGTCGAGCCGGTCGCACCAGTGGCTCCGGTCGCGCCAGTAGCTCCCGTTGCACCCGTCGAACCGGTGGCACCCGTGGCTCCGGTCGAGCCCGTAGCTCCGGTTGCACCCGTCGAGCCGGTGGCACCCGTGGCTCCGGTCGAGCCAGTAGCTCCGGTTGCTCCCGTCGAGCCGGTCGCACCTGTGGCTCCGGTCGAGCCCGTTGCTCCGGTCGAGCCGGTGGCACCCGTGGCTCCGGTCGCGCCAGTGGCTCCCGTTGCTCCCGTCGAGCCCGTGGCTCCCGTTGCACCCGTCGAGCCGGTCGCACCCGTGGCTCCGGTCGAGCCCGTTGCTCCGGTTGCACCCGTCGAACCGGTGGCACCCGTGGCTCCGGTCGAGCCCGTAGCTCCCGTTGCACCCGTCGAACCGGTGGCACCCGTGGCTCCGGTCGAGCCAGTAGCTCCGGTTGCTCCCGTCGAGCCGGTTGCACCTGTCGCTCCGGTGGCACCCGTGGCTCCCGTCGAGCCCGTGGCTCCGGTTGCTCCCGTCGAACCGGTGGCACCCGTAGCTCCGGTTGCTCCCGTCGAGCCGGTGGCACCCGTGGCTCCGGTCGCGCCAGTGGCTCCCGTTGCTCCCGTCGAGCCGGTTGCACCCGTCGCTCCGGTTGCGCCAGTAGCTCCCGTTGCACCCGTCGAGCCGGTTGCACCCGTCGCTCCGGTTGCGCCAGTAGCTCCCGTTGCTCCCGTCGAGCCGGTCGCACCTGTGGCTCCGGTCGCGCCAGTGGCTCCCGTTGCACCCGTCGAGCCGGTCGCACCTGTGGCTCCGGTCGCGCCAGTGGCTCCCGTTGCACCCGTCGAGCCGGTTGCACCCGTCGAGCCGGTTGCACCTGTCGCTCCGGTCGCACCCGTCGAGCCCGTGGCTCCGGTTGCTCCCGTCGAACCGGTGGCACCCGTGGCTCCGGTCGCACCCGTCGAGCCGGTCGCACCCGTGGCTCCGGTCGCGCCAGTAGCTCCGGTTGCACCCGTCGAGCCGGTCGCACCAGTAGCTCCGGTCGCGCCAGTGGCTCCCGTTGCACCCGTCGAGCCGGTGGCACCCGTGGCTCCGGTCGCGCCAGTGGCTCCCGTTGCACCCGTCGAGCCGGTGGCACCCGTGGCTCCGGTTGCACCAGTAGCTCCGGTTGCTCCCGTCGAGCCGGTGGCACCCGTGGCTCCGGTTGCGCCAGTAGCACCCGTTGCACCCGTCGAGCCGGTCGCACCCGTGGCTCCGGTTGAGCCAGTAGCACCCGTTGCACCCGTCGAGCCGGTCGCACCCGTGGCTCCGGTTGAGCCAGTAGCTCCCGTTGCACCCGTCGAGCCGGTGGCACCCGTGGCTCCGGTTGCACCAGTAGCTCCGGTCGCACCCGTCGAGCCGGTTGCTCCGGTCGCGCCCGTTGCTCCGGTCGCACCCGTCGAGCCGGTCGCACCCGTGGCTCCGGTTGCGCCAGTAGCTCCGGTTGCTCCCGTCGAGCCGGTTGCTCCCGTCGAGCCGGTTGCTCCGGTTGCGCCAGTAGCTCCCGTCGAGCCGGTCGCACCTGTGGCTCCGGTCGCGCCAGTGGCTCCCGTCGAACCTGTCGCTCCCGTCGAGCCGGTCGCACCCGTGGCTCCGGTCGAGCCCGTTGCTCCCGTTGCACCCGTCGAACCGGTTGCACCCGTGGCTCCGGTTGCGCCGGTAGCTCCCGTCGAGCCGGTCGCACCTGTGGCTCCGGTCGAGCCGGTAGCTCCCGTTGCACCCGTCGAGCCGGTGGCACCCGTGGCTCCGGTTGCGCCGGTAGCTCCCGTTGCTCCCGTCGAGCCGGTAGCTCCCGTTGCACCCGTCGAGCCGGTGGCACCCGTGGCTCCGGTCGAGCCCGTTGCTCCCGTTGCACCCGTCGAACCGGTGGCACCCGTAGCTCCCGTTGCACCCGTCGAGCCGGTCGCACCCGTGGCTCCGGTCGCGCCCGTAGCTCCCGTCGAGCCAGTCGAACCCGTGGCTCCGGTTGCGCCGGTCGCACCTGTCGCTCCGGTGTCGCCCGTCGCTCCCGTGGCGCCAGTCGAACCTGTGGCTCCGGTTGCGCCGGTGTCGCCCGTCGCCCCCGTCGCACCTGTGGCTCCGGTTGCGCCGGTATCGCCCGTCGCCCCCGTTGCGCCAGTCGAACCCGTGGCTCCGGTTGCGCCGGTGTCGCCCGTCGCACCCGTGGCGCCGGTATCACCAGTCGCACCTGTGGCTCCGGTCGCACCGGTGTCACCCGTTGCGCCAGTCGAACCCGTGGCTCCGGTTGCGCCGGTGTCGCCCGTCGCACCCGTGGCACCGGTCGCACCTGTGGCTCCGGTGTCGCCCGTCGCGCCAGTCGAACCCGTGGCTCCGGTTGCGCCGGTGTCGCCCGTCGCACCCGTAGCGCCAGTCGAACCTGTTGCGCCTGTGTCACCCGTCGTACCCGTGGCGCCGGTCGCGCCTGTGGCGCCAGTCGCGCCCGGATCGCCGGTCGCACCCGTGGCTCCCGTCGAACCTGTGTCGCCAGTCGCACCTGTGGCGCCAGTTGATCCTGTGGCGCCGGTGTCACCCGTCGTGCCCGTCGCACCCGTGGCTCCGGTAACACCCGTAGCACCAGTCGAACCTGTTGCACCGGTGTCACCCGTCGTACCCGTGGCGCCGGTCGCACCTGTGGCGCCAGTCGCGCCTGGATCGCCGGTCGCACCCGTGGCTCCCGTCGAACCTGTGTCGCCAGTCGCACCTGTGGCTCCGGTGGCCCCCGTCGAACCCGTGTCGCCGATCGCACCTGTGGCACCCGTACCGCCCGTCGTGCCAGTTGCACCCGTGGCACCCGTGCCGCCCGTCGTGCCGGTTGCACCCGTGGCGCCCGTGCCGCCCGTCGTGCCGGTTGCACCCGTGGCGCCCGTGCCGCCCGTCGTGCCGGTTGCACCCGTGGCACCCGAACCGCCCGTCGTGCCGGTTGCACCGGTACCACCCGTTGCGCCGGTCGCGCCCGTCGGACCAGTCGCGCCCGTTGCACCTAGTGAGGTCGAAACGCTACCCGATGTGAACGTATCACCGTTCGCCGTACCACCTCCCGAGAACACCCCGTTTGTGATGGTTGCAACTGAAATGTAGGCGTTCCCGGTGGTGTTGTAGTAAACTCCGTAGGTGCCCGCCGCACTTGGTAGAACGGCCTCAATGCTGAACGCTTGGACGTTACCAGTGCCCGCGCCGAAGCCTTTCGATGGCAATTGGAACGAGGACACAATTGTAAAGGTGCTGAGATCAACCACGTAAAAGGTGTTGATGTCAGTCGGTCCCGCAGATCCGAGCGTGCCGTTGAGCGTCAAAACTGCGGCCAGTAACCCTCGATAGCTTTCTGCGCCAACCGCGGTCATCGGGGCTTCCGCTGTGAGATCGCTGCTCCTGGAGTCGAGCGTCCAGCGACCACCTAGCGTCTCGGCTCCGATAGAGCTGCTTGCGCCATGAACAACAGCGCCGGTTGCATCTTCGAGCGCATCTATAAAACGGTCGCCCTCGTCAGAAAGCGCTGTACGACAGCTCCACAGGCGCAAGTCACCGCCTCGCTTGAGCGCTCGGCCGATCGTAGCAAGCTCATTCTCCTCGCCCGCCAGCGTCGCCGCCGACCATTCTCCTGAACTGAAGACCACTCGGCCCGGTGCGCCATGTGCAACAACATGGATCGCGTCCAGTTGCTCAGCGCCACTCAGCGCTTCTGCCATCTGCGATGCGGCGGTCCGTTCGCAATCGAGCACGATCGCCCGAACCTCGGGGCGCAGATTTTTCAGCAGTGTATCTAGATCGGGGACGAATGGATCGACGAACAGAAGCTCTGAGTGGGCCATGAAATTGGTCCTTTTTTAGCTTGCAACAATTCGCGCCGAGCGCGGAGTGCCGCCTCGACCCAAAAATCAAACTGCAGACGCTCCCGTAGCGCGGTCAGATCATCGGCTGCTCGGTCCGCCAGGTGGTGATAGATTCAGAGAACTGCGTACGGACAGGAACGGGCAAACCGCAAACTCTCCGTTCGCATCAAAGGTGCCGATGTCGTAGGCGCTCGCATAGCGCCCGACCTTCACTCGCATCTCAACCGCGTTAAAGCGATCGGCCGCGTCCGGCAGAATGACCTGGGAAACGATCGTCTTCGTAGCTTGGTCGACGACGAAGTAGGTGACGTTTTGGGTGGTCTCGCCTCGCGGCAACGATCCGGTCACCAGGATCTCGTTAGGGATGCCCGCAGAGAGAAGCCCTGCATACTTGGCAACGCCTAGCGCCGTTATCGGAGGTGCAATGGACGGAATGCTCTGGGAAATCGCCGACTTGTCGGCTCGACCTGACTTAACCATACGATACCACCCAACGTACGGACGAGGTCGACGCCCGGAGCACGTACGTCCGGAGATCGCCCTCGAACCAACTACAAAACAGTGATTCAACCTTGGGTAGTTGCTCGCTACACTCACTTAAGCCATCAGCAACGAGCCGACGACCACATTCCAAGATTGAACGTCATTCCAAATACCCCGCCTGAAGCGCAGACGGATCGCGAAAAATTAATTATTCTTTAAGCATAAGCAGATTGGGAAAAACAGCGCAAGAAAATTCAGAATCGAACACGACTTAAGTCAAATTATTTCCGTAACGAGTTCCATTAAGCAGCGAGTTGATGTCGCATCAAGGCGACAACCTGCTGAATTTGCTGCCCGAACATTTTCAGCTAAGTTGTTAGCGCTTTCAGTGAGGTCCGCTGATGGAACCAAAGATCCGCGCCACATCGCGCGTCCAGCAAATCAATTTCATCTAATTTGAGCTTCTCTCAATTGCTTGCAGCAACCAAAAAAGTTCGGCGGTGGTAGAAAACAAACGCATTTGCCTGAACATGATCGTCAAGAACGAGATGGCAAATCTCGAGCGCTGCCTGTCGGCGGTCGCTGATCACATCTCTTGCTGGGTCATTTGCGATACTGGCTCGTCCGACGGCACGCAGGACTTCATCAGAACATTCTTTGCCCGGCGCAATCTTCCGGGTGAACTCCATACGATTCCCTTCCACGATTTCGGGCAGGCCCGGAACGACGCGCTCGATCGTGCCTGCGCTTCAAAGCTCGATTTCGACTATGTCCTGTTCAACGACGCCGATATGGAGTTCATTGTCGACGACCCCAAGTTCCGGCAATCCCTTGCCGGTCCCGGCTACCGCCTCCTGCAACGCGCGTCGGGCGGGTTGAGCTATTGGAATACGCGATTGGTGCGGTGTGACAGCGGCTCGAGATACGTTGGTGTCACACACGAATATATCGACGTCCCCGGAGACGTCGTTGAACTGCGCGGCGCCTGGTATATCGATCACGCCAGCGGGGCGAACCGCGGAGATAAATCGGAGCGGGATATCCGACTGCTCAAAGCTGCGCTCGAGCGCGAGCCCGATAACGCCCGATACTGGTTTTATCTTGCGTGGTCGTATCGAGATGCCGGCCAGTATGCCGAAGCCGCGGCAGCCTTTGCCAGGCGAGAAGATATGGGAGGCTGGGACGAAGAGGCGTGGATGGCGCGGCTGCAGCACGCGCGCTGCCTGCGAGACCTAGGCGACGAAGACGGGTTCGTCGGCAAGGCGCTCGAAGCGTTCAAGCAACGGCCGGCACGCGCTGAGCCTCTGTACGATCTCGCACGGTACTATCGGGAACGCGGGATGCATGAGACGAGCCTGCTTTTTTCCGAGCGTGGACTTTCGATATCGGCGCCTGAGAACGACATCCTTTTCATCGAAACCGATGTCTATCAGACCGGTCTACGCGAGGAATTTTCGATTGCTGCAAACTACAGCCGGGACACGGCTCGCTGGGACCGCGGGTTCTCGATCTGCAACGGGCTAGCCGTCAACCGGGCAATTCCGGACGGCCCGCGTGAGCTGGCTCGGACAAACCTGTTTTATTACCTGCAGCCAGCCCAAAAGCTCTTTGCATCGTTTTCCGCCCGGCCGGTGGATTACGATGTGCCTCAAGGCTATTGGCCGACCAATCCCTCCGTTTCGCGTCATGGGGATGACCTCTATCTCGTGCAGCGCGCGGTGAATTTTCTTCTGCGCGAGGACGGCACATATGAGACGGACAACGATGCGCCCATTCGGACGCGCAACTTCCTGCTACGGCTCAATACCGATCTTGGAGTTCAAACGGCGGCCGAGATCCTGCCGCCCGCCGATTTCCCAAAAGCCCAATTCGCAGAAGTGCAAGGGCTTGAGGATATCCGTCTGTTCAGTTGGAATGGCTCATTGTGGGGCAGCGCATGCGTGCGCGAGCTGAATGCTGAAGGTTGGTGCGAGCAGTTAATCGCCCGGATTGAACAGCAAAGCAGCTCCGAAATCCGGCTCACTGAGTGGCGCGTGCTTCGCCCTGAAGGTCCACGACTGCACGAAAAGAACTGGATGCCACAGGCCAACGGCGCAAATCTGCGTTGCGTCTACTCGTGCGACCCGACCAGGATCGTAAACGACCGAGGCGACGTAATCTCAGACAGTGTTGCCAACTTCGCCGTCGAGCATTTCCGAGGCGGAACGCAACTCATTGAATTTGACGATGGCTGGCTCGCGCTCGTTCATGAAGTTCAGTGGCAAACCGGTCGAAGGTTCTATCAGCATCGCTTTGTCTGGTTCGATCGCGATAATGGTCTGCGCCGGCTTAGTCGCCCGTTCTATTTTAAGGACAAAGGGGTCGAGTTCGCGGCTGGTCTGGCTTGGCATCCGGACAGCCGTCGCTTGCTCGTATCCTACGGGGTCGCCGACAGCGAGTCCTGGATCGCCTCGATAGATGCGGCCGAGATCCGCGCCGCGCTTGAGAGTGATCCGGTGTCGCCGGCCGAGGTTTCTGCTGCGCCGCCTCCCCTACCATTCGAGAACGCGCGCAAAAGCAAAGAGCAGGTAACTAAGGAGTTTGGATTGTCGCAACGAAACGGAAAGTCGATCGGCTTATGCATGATCGTCAAGAATGAGGCGGCGGTCATCCTCCGTTGCCTCGACAGCGTTCGACCGATGATCGACTATGTGCTGATCGAAGACACTGGATCAACCGACGGCACGCAGGCCGTCATACGACAGTGGCTCGACAAAAATGGACTGGCAGGCGAAGTCATCGACGAACCCTGGCGGGATTTCGCGCACAACCGATCGCATGCGCTCGCTTGCCTGCGCCGCAACCCGGACGTCGACTACGCCCTCATCATCGACGCCGACGACGTGCTCACCATCGAGCCGGGATTTGACGTCGCCGCCTTCAAGTCCGGCATGACCGCAGACCTCTATGACGTGACCATTAACCACAGCGGCATCCGTCACTATCGACCGCACATATGCAGCAACAGAAAGGAATTCTATTTTCGGGGCGTCCTGCACGAGTTCGTGGAGGCGCCGGCCGACGCGCACGGTCGGGAGACCGCCTCCGGCTTTGCGATCCAGATCGGTGGCGGCGGCGCGCGCAGCCAAGATCCCAAGAAGTACCGTAAAGATGCTGCGCTGTTAGAGGGCGCGCTGCAGACCGAGACGGACGCGTTCCTCCGCTCTCGTTATACCTTCTACCTTGCTCAGAGCTATCGTGACAGCAATGAGCCCGAGAAAGCACTCAACTACTACCTGGCCCGAGCTGAAATGGGCTTTTGGCAAGAAGAGGTCTTCATTTCCCTTTATGGTGCGGCGCGGCTTAAGGAAGCTCTTGCCCATCCTGAAGAGGACGTCATTGCGGCTTATCAGCGAGCCAGCGACTCCCAGCCCGCGAGAGCTGAAGCGTTACACGGAGCTAGCCGTTATTGTCGTCTAAAGGGCCGCAACAAGCAGGGAGCTGACTTCGCTCGCCGTGGCATCGATTTGCCGATGCCTATTGGAGCGCTATTCGTCGAAGAATGGATTTATGAGTTCGGGCTCCTCGACGAATTCGCGGTCAATGCCTATTGGTCTGGCGATTATCAAGGCTGCATCGACGCCTGCTGTCGCATCCTTCAAATTCCATCAATCGATGAAGGTCTGAGGAAACGCGTAGAGGACAATCTGCGTTTTGCGAAGGACCGGATTTCCGAAAAGGTCAAGCCTGCGGATGTGCCCAGGCAGCCCGGCGCAGCGCGTTTTCTTCCCAGGGTGCTGATTGCAATTCTCGCAAAAAACAAGGCTGGCCATCTGCCATTGTTCCTGGAATGCATTGAGGCGCTCGACTATCCGCCGGATCGAATTGCGATTCACATCCGGACCAACAACAATCAAGACGACTCCGGCCAAATCCTCCGAGACTGGCTCAAACGTGTCGGACCGCGGTACTCGCACGTAGAGTTCGACGACAGCGACGTATCGGAACGCGTCCAGGACTTTGCCGACCATGAGTGGAATGCCACTCGCTTCTCCGTGCTGGGTCGAATTCGCCAGCACAGCATGAACCGGACTTTGGCTCTCGGATGCGACTACTATTTCGTGGTCGACGTCGACAACTATCTGCGCCCCCTCACCCTGCGATGCCTCGTAGATGTGAATCGTCCGATTGTGGCGCCGCTGCTCAAATGCGCCGACGCCGACCGACCGCTTTATTCGAACTACCACCAGAAGATCGACGCGAACGGGTATTTTCTGCCCAGCGAGGAATACAACAATATCCTCAGCCGCTCGTCGCCAGGGCTCCACGAGGTGCCGGTGGTCCATTGCACATATCTGGTTCGCGCAGACGCCATACCGCAACTGACCTACGATGATGGTTCGGGCCGCTATGAATATGTCGTATTTTCGCATAGCGCGCGTCGCGCTGGCATTTCGCAAACGTTGGACACTCGCGAAATTTATGGCTGGCTGACGTTCGCACCTAACGGAGAGGCAATTCGACCGCTCATTGCTGGAGATCTTGCCGGAAAATCGGCACAGGAAGCATCGAGGAAGGACACCGCTTCGACTGTTAGTGGAAAAAGAACGATACGGCTGAAGGAGTATCCTGCGAACGTATCCTTGTCTCATACGCCTTCAGATGAATACGTCGAGAGTCGCAAGGGTGCCCTTGTCCAGAAGCCATATATCCTGGAGACTGACGCCCTCGGCTTCATTCGCGGGTCACAGTCTCCGGCTACGGCGGCTCGAACTGTGATCGTTCTCGGCGACAGCGTGGTCGAGGGCATGTATCTCGACCCCGATGACCGGTTTTGCGCCAAGCTGGAGACGATTCTGCGCAATGAGAGTGCTCTAGATGTCATTGTAAGAAACGGTGGCTACAGCGGAGCGACAACCCTCCACATGCTGAATCTGTTTCTTAACAAGATCATGCCGCTCAAGCCCGACCTCGTCATTCTGATGACGGGAATTGTCGATGTTGACGTGGCGAGCCTGGAGGCCAGCTTCTGGAGCCGTGACTGTTGGCTCGAGCCGATCGTTGACCTCAACACGAGCAACTCGTGGCGGGACCGTAACCTGCTTCCTACTCCGAAGTTCGATGATCGTCGTCGGCTGCTAGATCTCTTCTCGCTTGCCGCTCGATCGTTTGGCATCGAGCTATGGTTCGCGACCATTCCCCATTTGCAAGGCGAAGGGGTCGATCCAACCGTGACCCGCACTCGCATATCCATCAACGAGACGACGCGCGTGGCCGCTCGGGCGGGAGGGCACACCTTGTGCGATTTGGAAGCGAAGCTGGCTAGCCGCGCCGATATTTATCAGGATGCCTTTCACCTAAATTCGGTCGGCGCCGAGGTCGTGGCTCGCTCGATCGTGGCAGATGGCTTGGGTTCGTTCTTGCTCGCGAAGGAAGCAAGCGTTCCTGGCCGCCCCACGGAGAAGGACAGGCAGTCAAAGGATGAGATTTGTGTACTCAACTTGGACCAAAGCACCGGTCGCTGGGACAAGTTCAGAACCCGCAATGCCCACTTAGGCAGATTTGAACGAATCTCCGCGATTGACGGGAGCAAGCTGGATCGCTCGCAGCTCGAAAGACAGGGGCTAATAGCCCCCGGACTTGATTACAGTGCCGGAGCCTTGGGTTGCGCACTCTCTCACGTCCAACTTTGGCAAAAGGCTGCGTCCCAGGATCAACCTATGACGGTTTTCGAGGACGATGCGGTTAGCCATCCCGCGTTCGATGAGCATCGATCAGCTGTGTTGGCACAACTTCCCGCCGACTGGGACGTGATCTTATGGGGCTATGTTTACGATCCGCTTTTTCTTTGGATCGATCTCGGATTTTCAGCTGCGGAACTCCGATTTTACGATCGAACCGAACCTTTTGCCTGGAGCGATACCTCGGACGGCCGACCCATTTATCGTCCCCACCGGCTCAGACACGCCTTCGGAACGCAGGCATACTCGATTAGCCCACGCGGAGCGAGCCGCCTGCTTAGTGCCGTGTTGCCTCTCAAGAAGCAGTTCATACCGTTTCCTGGAACACCGATCGTAATCGAGGATCAGGGGATTGATGGTGCGATGAACACCGCTTACCAAGCTATGCGCAGTTTTGTTTGTGTGCCGCCCCTCGTCGTCCAGCGCGACGAAGGTATCAGCGACCGCTTGAGCAGATAGGCGCAGATCCTGTCGATGCGGCTCGGCCATTGAGCATAGCTGAAAACAGTTGCGAGTGGTGTCTCTAGAAACAAGGGGAGCGACTTGAGGCTGCAAAATGTGCCGCTGTTGGAAGTTCAAGCCCGATGGGGTTACAGCGAGTTGACCGATTCTCCGGCCGCCCGGCACTATTCGGATCTAGGCCATCTCGTCGCGAAGCGATCAAGCGGGACTTTATTCGAGCTGCTCTCTGAGGCCGAGCAGTATGAACTCGCCTTTGGTACCGCGTGCGCTCGACCCGTCCTACTCGCGTTCCTGACCGGAGTGATTTCGTTTGACATCGTTAGGGTCGGGCGAGCGAGATTGGGCTCGATGCTCGTGCCACCAAATGTCTGGTATCCCGAAAGCGAGGGGCGTTTCGTTTCGTTTGAGGAATACATGACAACGACAGGCGTCAAACTCGACGATCCTCGAAGCGTCCTTCCCAAAGGACCGAGCTATGAATTTCCCACAGATCCGATCACGTTTGGTCGCTCGTTCAGCTTTCCGATATTGATCGACGGCTTTCACCGCGCTGCCCGCTTCTGGAAGTACGGTCCACCGGACGGAAAGTTGCTCGCTTACTTTCCGTCAGGTCTGGTGGTAGAGGACTGAATTTTGCTCGTGGGTGATATCTGCGTGTCGCGGTCGCCCAGTTGAGCTCTGAAAAGTAATGTTTCCGCAGCGTTGGCTGCGTGATGAAAAGTGCCGACGCGATCCGCGCGTTGCTCCACCCGAGCGCGACTAACAGATTGACGCGGTTCCGGCTTTGCTTCGTCGCGACATGCTCCGGCCGGCCACGCTATCCCAGTCGGACGGCACCGGATCGCCGAACAGGCCCAAAACTTCAGCCATAGAAAAACCTGTCAATGTAAGACGGGCCGGTCCGCGGAGAGGAACCTGCGACGGAAATGCCCCTGTCCTCAATCCCAAACGCCGCGCGTGTGTAGGCTCGCTTGATCTTCCCCCGAAAAAATGGACAAGGTTAAGCTGCTTTTAGCTCCATCTCGATCGGACTGACATAGCCGATGGCGGAGTGACGACGAGTTCGATTGTAGAAGCCTTCAATGTAAGCAAAGATATCACGTGTGGCCTCTGCGCGTGTTGCATAGTGAGTGTGGTAGACGAGCTCGATTTTGAGCGTGTGAAAGAAGCTCTCCATTGGAGCATTGTCATAGCAGTCGGCCTTGCGGCTCATCGATGCCCTCAAGCCGGCAGATTGCACGACCTTGCGGTATTCCGCCGATGCGTATTGGACGCCGCGATCGGAATGATGGATCAGACCGGCGCCAGGCCGCTGCGCTGAGACGGCCATCCGCAAGGCTGCCAGCGGCAGCTCGGCACGCAAATGATCCGCCATCGCCCAGCCGACGATCCTGCGGCTGTACAAATCCATGACGGTGGCCAGATAGAGCCAACCCTGATCGGTCTCGATGTAGGTGATATCGGCGAGCCAGATCCGGTTCGGCGCAGTGGCGGTGAAGTTGCGCTCGAGCAGGTTCGCCGCGATCGGGAGGTCGTGACGGCTATCGGTCGTCCGCACCCGGCGAGGCCGTGCCATGATGGCCCTGATACCGTGATGGCGCATCAGCCGCTCGATGCGGCCACGGCTCGCCCCGCGGCCCTGGGCCTTCAATTCGACATGGATACGCGGGCTGCCGTAGCGTCCGTTTGTCTCGCGATGGACGCGCTTGATGTCGTCGACAAGCTCACGGTTGGCGACCGATCGCTGGCTCTCCGGCCGGGAGCGCCAAGCATAATAGCCGGCCGGCGAGACACCGAGCACGTCGCACAGGATCGTCACAGGATAGTCGGCGCGGCGATCTTCGATGAAGCGGAATCTCATTTCGGCCCCCCAGCAAAGATCGCGATCGACTTTTTTAAAATGTCGCGCTCCATGCGCAGCCGCCCGTTCTCTCGCTGCAGACGAGCGATCTCCGCCGCGTGGTCCGCCGACGGCAGCGTCGCTTGCGTTGTGGGGCGCCGCGCCGCAGCCGTCGGCTCTCGCCCAGTTCCACGTAGTTCCACCCAGCGCCGCAAAACTGAATCGCGCAGGCCAAGCTCCTTGGCCACCGATCCGATCGAGCGGCCACTCGAAGCGACCAGATCGACCGCTTGCCGCTTATAGTCGTCCGTAAACGACCTACGCTGACGTCCTTCCATCCAACACCTCTCCTGGCTCTTCGAGCCTACTACAGGTGTCCATCAATTCGGAGGAGGTTCACGCTTGCTCTCGGCCTGCTTGACGCTGTCGTGGCACGATTTGCATAGCGTCTGCAGATTGCCCTCGTCCCAAACAGACGTTCATCGCCTCGATGTGGAATGACGTGGTCGCAGACCAGCAGCGCCGCATTCGGCTCAATGCTGCCGCATGCCCTGTGCTGGCAGGTGTAGAGATCACGCAGGAAGATGCGTAGGCGCGACGCCCGCCATCCGCGTCAGTTTGTACGAGACCTTCCACCGTTGCTGCGACGTAAGGAACCCAAACAGAGAATATGCGTTGCCACTTTTTCCCGATAGGGTTGCCGAGTTGGATATCGGGTTTTGGGACGGCTATGGCGCTCGCCGCCTAGCCCGAAATGGTTTCAGCAGAAAGGAAACGTATTCTATGCCTGCATTTTACGGCGATAGCACGGATAACAGCGTGCTCTCTTCCGCTGGTTTCGACGCGCTCTATGGCGGTCAGGGCAATGACACGCTGGCAAGCAGCATTGCCGGCAACGACTATTGGGACGGCGGCCAGGGCAACGATTTCCTGAGGGCGGAATGGACCAGCCTGGCCTTTGGCGAAATGTATGGCGGCGGCGGCAATGATTGGATTCAGGGTGGCAATTCGGTCAACACGTCGTTCGAGTATGGCGGCAATGGCGACGACTATATTCAGGATGGCGGCGCGCTGGCAACGCAGTCCCACTACATCGACGGTGGTGTCGGACGCGACGCGCTGTATGGCTCGGCCGGCGGCGATACGATTTATGGCGGCGATGGCAACGACAGCGGGGCGAACATCTTGGTGGCCTCCGGCACCGCCATTGCGCCGGGCCTCTATGGCAACGGCGGCAACGACGTCCTGTCAGGTGGCAACGGCGATGACCTGCTCTTCGGTGGCGACGGCAATGACGTGCTGTTCGGAGGCGGCGGCAACGACACGTCGTACGGCGGCAACGGCAACGATACGCTGGTGGCGGACGACGGCGTCGATCTGCTCGAAGGCGATGCCGGCGACGACTGGATCTACATGGGCGCCGCAGACGGCGGCTCGGCGTACGGCGGAGCAGGTAATGATGTCATCGTCGCCAATGGCCGGGCAGTCGAGATCGGTGACGACGGCAACGACATCATGTACGGCGCCAATGGCAACGATTATTTCTATGGCGGCAATGGCGACGACGTCATGTATGGCGGCGACGGCGTCGACGTTCTGCTCGGCGGCGCCGGCAATGACTATTTCGACGGTGGCACCGGCGTGAACTACTATTTCGGCGGCGGCGGCAGCAACACGTTCGTCTCGCGCAGAGTGCCGGGCGTCGAGGTGGTTCAAGACTGGAACGCTGCTACGGATGTCGTTCAGTTCAACGGTAGCGGCTTCGGCTCGCTCAGCGATGTGCTGTCACACTCCTACCAGAACGGCGCGTACTTCGTCATTCAGGTCGACGGCGGCACCGCGGTCTGGCTGAACGGCGCGACCGCTGGCTCGGTCACTGCAGCGAATTTTAGCCTTCTGTCATAGTTGCGTTTTGGTCGAGCGGCGCAAAGGAAAGGCCGCCCGCGCGGATGCACAAGCGGCCCAAGTCTAGGGAGGAAACGCCCAAAGAGGGCGAGCGACAGCGCGAAGCGCTACCACGCGACCTATTTAGTAACGACAAAGCCCGGCGCAAGGCCGGGCTTTGTGAAGTTCGAAGCGCGCTGTCGCGCGGTCACCTGAATCAGGCTCTGCGCTTTTAGTCGAGCTGCCGCGAATGCCCTGCACCGCGAATTAGACGATCAGTTCGACTGCGTCTCGTCGACGACCTGCCATGCCTCGCGACCGGCGCCGGCAAACGCAGAGCCATGCCCGTACCGCTTTGAGAAGGAGACCAAGAATCACTGAAGGTGCGCGATCGATCACAGTTAAAATAACTACTTATTCGTGTTTTCTTTGTCGGAGAGAGACACGGCCCGTAGCGCAGATTTCGCTTTGGGCGTCGGGGTGTCTACAACCAGGCTGTCAAATTCCATTTCGGGCGCCGCTTTTATGATCGGCTCTTTTGGCAGGCTTTCGGCTGGCGCATACCAAGGCATTTTTTCGATAGCTCCTCCCTCAAGGGCTTGCGCCATCAACTGCCCAATCTCGGCCCCAGTCAAAGGAACAAGCGTGCCACCCTCGTTCCTAAAGAGTTGGGGACAGAAATATAGCGCGTGTATTCGCGGATCATAGCCATCGACAATCAAATAGTACTCGGTCTTACCAAAAAACCTCCGCTTCTTTACGAGCTTACGCTCCTGCGTTGTAAGCGCAACTCGGAGCTTTTCGCGTTGATGACCGACGATAGTCGCCGCTTCCAACAAGATAAGCCAATCCCGTGTCTTTGCGTTATCAGCATGGATCGGAACAAGGTTTCCCTGCCTGTTGAAGATGCTCATTCCGCTAGATCTCCAAAGCCCCCGCCGCGACCACATGACGACCAATTATGTTCCTGAGGATTTAAGCACCTCTACGCAGAGATTTGAAGCTGATGTCTTAGGGCTAACAGCGGCCCACGCACCCAAAGCAGTAACATATGCTAATGAGCTATGAATTCCTATTCTGGCTCAATTGGAGCGTGTGAAGGATCGCAAGCAAACGCGAGGCAGAACTCGTCGGTGCGAAATTGTGACCCGCAACGACGAGAGCATCATCGGCACACGAAACAGCCGTCGCGTCGATGCAGTGCTGATGGATCAACCCTTGTGTCCTTCGAGTTACTCGACAGCTGCGCCCAGCGTAGATCTGACGCGTGGCCGGGATGGTGAGGTACTCTCGCCAATTGGGTTCGTTCTGCCAAATTTTGTAGTCCGGTGACAGGCTCTGTTTAGCTGGCCTCCTTTTTTAGCCAGGCGTACGCACGACGCTCGTACCATTCGAGGGCGCCAAGCCTCGTTATGGCAGCATGGACAGCATGAGGTTCGGCTTGGCGCAGCAAATCTTCAATTTCAGCAAGAATTTTGCTTCGCACGGACTCAATTTGACCCAACCTAGCGTGCGAGGTGGCAGCAGCGCCTGCGTATTCTGAGCTTGAATTTGCCTCCTCGGTTGCGGCGGTAAATTTCTCCCCTGTGGATGCCAATCCGTGGCGAAGCGCGTTCATTCGTGAACGCGCTTTGCCTTCTCTTGTGCGGGGCCCCGTACTCCTAAGCGCGTTGCGCCGGTTAGCTTCGATCTGTTTTTGGGTGGCCATAAGTCTTACCCGATCAGCTTGAGGGGCGCTGTTTGGCGCGTATCGAATACCGAGCCTCTAGTTCCTTGGAGATATTATGTAGACGCTTTTCCTTTGAAGCGATCATCTTCTCGAGCGTTGCCAACGGCGGCAAAGAAAGAAGGAACGCCTCTCCCTCGACTGCGCCCGACCCAAAGCCCGCCGATTCAAACGCTTTGGATGACTTCTCCTTCTGCTTCGGGTCCGCATAGTACTTGTCTGCGTCGAGGTGACACATCGCTTGCACACCCGCGGCCGCGTCGGCCATGGCGGCACCCGGATGGGTCTTCCGCAGCATCGATTCGACGGCCGGACGTTCCTTCAGACGCATGATTGCAACCTTCATGCGCTCGTAACGCATAATCTCTAACGTCAACGTCGTCGCCCGGCAGACCATCCAATATTCCGCATTTGTTTTTGCCTTGCCGGCGTGAGTCAGCTCATAAGAGCCAAAGATCTCGACTAAGTCGGACCGGCTTTCACCCGGCAACAGAGGTGGGTTTTTGAGCCAAGTCCGCACAAAGAGCGGAAGGCGTTCGACGGTGTCTTTTTGGCTTTCGGCGTTTTGCTGGTTGTCTTTGACGTCTGGCTTGTTCGGCTGATCGACTGACATATGCTTTCCCCTAAGCTGGGCCGGCACCGAATGTGCGGCACAGCTGAAATAGACAAGTCCGCAAATCATGGGGACTCGCGAAGAATTCGACGCTCATTGATTGGCGCCAACAATTCGAGTCTGCCTCGGAAACTCACCCCGAATAACCGTCTCACTTTGAAAGTGAGGCACTCGGCTAAGACTTGGAGATATATTCTTTGCGTGCCTTGCGGGACGACAGGAACTTGATCTGGCGTTCTGACAGGGGCCGCCTGATTAAGTAGCTCTTCTCGTTCCTGAGGTACGGTGGAATGCGCCACACCATCTCGGGTCGGAGCACTGGCTCAATCTGCCCATGAGGCTTTAAGGTGAGCCCAAATTCCTCAAACCCGTCGGCGATACCCATTACGGCATCTGGCGATAACCAACTCGCCAGGAACATGGAATGGTCTCCGTGCTCCCTGGCCAATTCGAGAGCGGCGGCGAGGATGTGAGCGACGTCGCGATATCGCATCCAGAGCTTTTGCAGTTGCGTCCGCCTGTAATTCCCGTGGGCTACGCAAAGATCGATCGCCTTCGCTAAGCTCGGACCCCGTCGAAGAACTATCTTATCGTCACTCAGCGCAACCAGCGTTGTGAAAATGTCAGCCACGACCCGCCATCCGGGTTCAATCGACACGATTGCGTTTGCTGCCACGTCGAATGCTGGCTCCGCGATCGAATTTAGTCCCCCAAAGCTACGGAAGACGGATCCGATTTTGTCGCTGGGCTCCTCGTCGCTCGCGATAGAGCGAGACATGATCGCGGCGATCCACTGATTTCGGATTTTTTCATCGTCCGGCCACCCCATGTACGCGATCAAAAAACGAGAGATTTCGTGCGGAGTCCCCAAGCCGGCGTGAGACTGGCCTTCACCCTTCTGAATATTGGCAAGACGTGACGCATGGAGACCGCGCGCAAATTCCAAACGGTCGACGCGTTGCAGGCCCGGCAAGTTCATAACTCTCATGTTTGAGTGCTCAAACCCTAGTTGGCGACAAACCGCTCGAGCCCAGGTCAGCGCCCTAAGCCGAACAGTTTCGGATCATCGGAGACTATCAATCACCACATAAGGCAGATGTGCGGCATTTTCGAAACTTGGCAATCTATCTGGCGCCCGCATGGAAAAGCCTCAGCGTCTTGCCACGGCAACCGATTTCAATGGAGGTGTAAGTCCCATAGCTGAGCGCGTTCCGCTTGCGTAGGCGCTTCGCTTTGCACCCTCTCATTGTTTTTCTCGGGCAGCATCGCCGGACGTCGTCAGTTGATTTGAGCACATGGGGTGTCCGCTCTATTCAGCTTTCCGGAGCGACAAAACGGAGCGCGAGAATGGAACGCGAGGAGACCAACCCAACCGTATCCGTAGGTTACTCGAGACCGACGCGCCGGCAGCAAGCACAAATCTATCCACAGCAATTTGATTTGAGGAGTGTCGTCGCCGGATATTCAAGCGCCAGCTAGCGTGCAACCACGCGACCGTGGCGGAAACTCGAGTCCCGCTTCTCGATCAACTGCGCGACGTCGGAATATCAGTCCAGAGTTGTAACCCTCACGGCACCCTGCCCGCTCTGACAGCCGCGCCTCCGGACAATCTAGCCTTTCCGTTCCTCGGGCTTTCGCTTTTGAAGGCGCACGCCTGGTCCGCCGCCGTTCTCGTCGATGAACTCGACCCCGCCAGCTTCTAATGCGTGGCGCAATGCCTCGATCGTGCGTTCCTTTAATTCGTCTCCACGCTCAAACCTAGCAACGGTATCGATCGACACCTTGGCCGCGGCGGCCAGTTCTCGAACGCCTAGTCCCAAAGCAGCCCGGGCCATACGGCATTGAACAGGCAAAAAAATCATAACAATGTATCGATTTCGGTTGCAATGTCTGCTTTTCCATCTATCGTATCTATGTACTGTTTTCGTATCAAAAACATGATTGTTCGATTTGGAGGAATGGACATGCAACCGCGAATGGTACCTGATTCAGCAGATAGACGCAGTTTTATAGGTGGGTCTGACGCACGCACCATTATGGGCGATGATCAAGCCGCCCTGCTTCGTCTCTGGCATGAGAAGCGGGGCGAAGCCGAGCCGGCGGATTTTTCAGCCAACTTGATCGTACAACTCGGCACCGTAACTGAGCAGCTTAACCGGCACGGGTACGAGAAGAATACGCCAGGCGATCTTCGCTGACTTGGCGCCGCGATCTGCCATCGAATGTCAGCTCTACCTCTTGATAATTTTCACCTGACCTAGCCGTTAACGACCTTCGCCTTCGCTTCGCGCTCAAGCTGTTTCTACGCCTTCAGCCAAAACAAGTGACGCAATGCACGATCCATGAGACCATCCAAGCGTTCCTCGACTGCAAGGTCTTCTATGGTCTTCTCGGGAGCGAGAATTCCAGCAGCCGCTGGAAGATATCGGTCGGGATTCCGGCGCTGGCGCCGTCTGCGGCCGGCTGGCCCGGTCGAAATTCGACTTGCCAACCATAGCACTTAATTCGATCATCAACTAGAGGCGAGCCTTGACCCGCCGGGACTTCCCACCGAGCTCCTACAGCGGCTCTTCGTCTGATTGGATAAGATTGTGCAATTGGCGGCTTCTAAATCTGTCGACGACATTATTGGACCCTACCCGACCCTGGCAGCGCTTTATTCGCGCCAGATTTCGCTTACGCCCCGACATCGGGCATCGCTCGACAAACGCCTTTCAACCAGCGGCCCGCTGGAGCTTGCGATGGTCGACAAGATCGCCGGCTGGGTGGCGACGCTCGCGGGCGACAATCTCGACGAGGTCGTGCGCGACTACGACTGGATTTGCAATCTCGTACTGGAGGAGGAACTGCATTTCCGCCGCAACGGGAGCTATCGCCTGAAGACGTTCGCCGACGCCGTGGCACAGGTCTATTCGAACGACAAATTGATGGAACACTACATGAATGGCCTGCTGATGACGCAGGTCTGGTGGTCCAACCATACCGAAGCGATGACGTTCTACATCGACAGGTTCCTTGGACAATTCGACCAGTCGTTCGACCATCTCGAGATCGGACCTGGCCACGGGCTTCTGCTCTATCTTGCAGCCAGCGAACCGCTGTGCCGTAGGATTGAGGCCTGGGACGTCTCCGCCGAGAGTATCGACAAGACGCGGCACGCGATGGCCCGACTAGGCGCGGTACGCGATGTCGCTCTACGGGTCCAGGACATCTTCGCTACACCGCCCGAGAGCTCCCGGTTCGACAGCATTGCCTTGAGCGAAGTACTCGAACATCTCGAGCATCCGCGCGATGCACTGGTCCAGCTCAGGAAGCTGCTGGCGCCCGGCGGGCGCCTATACGTCAATATGCCGATTAACAGCCCGGCACCCGACCATCTGTTCTTGCTGCCGACGCCGGAGGACGTGGTGGAATTCATCGCCGGTTGCGGTTATCGCGTTGTTGACACGCACTTCGCACCCCAGACTAACATGACGATCGAACGGGCTCGAAAGACCAAATCGACGATCACTACCGTGGTCGTCGCAACCCCGGCGGATTGAGATGGGCGCGCCGCAAGGAGTTCGATACCGCCGATGAAACTCGATCATATCGGTTTTCTGACTGAAGACGTCGAGCGGGAGATGGTCGCTTTCGAGCGACTGTTCGGCCGGATCGAGTGGAGTGTGCGGATCGTCGATCCGCTGCAGGATGTGACCGCCCGTTTTGGGCGCACCGTCGATGGTCTCGTCTACGAGCTTATCCAGCCCAACTCTGCCAGTTCGCCCATAGCCGCAAGCCTGAAGGCGCGAAAAAACATCATCAATCACGTCTGCTATCGTTGTGCCGATCTTAGCGAAAAGGCCAGGGAATTACGCGAGCAGGGCTTTTTTCCGGTCACCGAGCCGAAACCTGGCGTCGCCTTCGCCGGACACCTGGTGCAGTTCTTCTACCAGCCTAACGGCATGCTACTCGAAATCATCGAAGGCTCTGCGGGCCCTCTCGATCGACCTCAGCGCGAGCAGCCGCTGCCAGTGAGCAATCCATGAGATTTACCCGGCTGGCCAATGGACTTGAGATCGCCGAGATCAACGGCGACGAGACCAAGTTTCTCTACGACGAAATCTTCGTGCAGGAGGTTTATGCGGCCTACGATCTGCGCGTGCCGGCGGACGGGATCGTGCTGGACGTAGGTGCCAACATTGGCATGTTCAGCCTGTATGCTCTGCAAAAATTCCCCGGCATCCGGATTTACTGCTTCGAGCCGGCGCCGCATTGCCTGGAACGGTTGCGGATCAACACCGCGCCGTTTGGCGAAGCCGTCCGTATCTTTCCGACCGCGCTTGGCGACACCGAGGGCGAGGTGGAATTTTCCTACTATCCTCACTATTCCATCATCAGCGGCATGTTTGCGAACGAGCAGCAGGATCTCATGGTGTTGCGCGCTGGCGCGGCGACCCAGTACCGGGAGCGTTACGGAACCAGGCCCAGCGAACGCGAACTCGATCTGCTGGTTGGCTCCAAGCTCAAGGGAAAGCAGACTTTCCGCTGCCCGATCACAACGCTATCCCGCATCATGGCAGCCGAGGGCATCGGTCACGTCAGCCTCGCCAAGATCGACGTGGAGCGGGCGGAGAACGCCATCTTAGCCGGCATTGACGATGCCGACTGGCCGAAAATCGATCAGTTGGTCGTTGAGGTGCATGATCAGGGCAACCGCGAACACGAGTTGATGATCGACATGCTCAATCGCCGCGGTTACCAAACATCGCTGTTTACCGAACCGACGCTGAAAAACTCCGATATCTACGTCGCCTTGGCCAAACGCCAACTCATTCGCTGAAGCCCGCGGGCAGATTGAACCAAGCATAAGATACCCCGTCGCGCTCGCGCTGGCCGATCGGCGATATGCCTGCAATGGTGGGCTTGTTGGCTCGCTTAGGCGGAGCGAGGTCGCGAAATCCAACCGTCAGGCCGTCGACAGGCGCTTTGCTCGGATTGTGCAGATGGATAGTCCCGCCGCTGGTGAAATAGCTGATGCCGCGCACCTGCCAGATGTAACCGTTGAGCTTTCGGTTGGTCGCAAGATATAGATCCCCTTCCTTGCCTGCTGCGGCAAGGTTGCTGAGCTGGTCGTTGTACCAAGGGTTGTCCTTCAGATTGACGGTCCCCTCTGCACCGGGTTCGAACATCAGCGCCGCGTAGGGCAGGTAGGTGTGGACGTTGATCACGCCGCGAGCCCGAACGATATCGCGAATATGATCCTTAGTGAAATCACCCTTGCCAAAGGTAAACTGCGCCGTCGCGAAGAACAGAGGCTTCCAGTCATCGTCGAAGTCATCGTCCAAACCAGGACTGTAGAACAGAATGTTGGACGGCCCATCGTCTGCGATCATGTTCGTTCGGATGCTGTACTTATCGCCAAGAGAATTCAGATACTTGACGCCGTGCTTTTTCAACACAGGGACGATGTAATATTTCGAGTTGGAATCCCAGCCCGACTCCCAAAGACATTCAGGCCCACCATGATCAACCCAGGTAACGGGCTTGAATTCAGCGAACTCGGTCAACACCCGGTCCAGAGCCTCGGGCGTTCGCTGGTTGTTTGGCCACGAAGAAGAAATGCAGTGAATGCCAACCTCCACCTCATGTCCGGCCCCTTCGTACTCTCGCACCTGGGCAAGGAGTTCGGCAGACCCTTCGAGCGAAGATTGAACAAACATTCCTTGCGTCGGACTACTCTGCGTGCGGCCTGTAAACTTTATGTCCGGTCCAACCGGAAACATTGATTTGGTTACTGGAATGTGATTGCCGAGAATGCCGCGGCCTTCGACGAGCTTCGGCGCATCCATACCATACATCGTCAGCATATCCTGCGAAACGCCCGTATAATCGGCATGCTCGGTTATGGCCAAGGCCGCCATATTGCCATTCGGCTGCCAGAGCGGAAACGCCATGATCCTGCTGCGGGTATGTACGATGCCAAGTTTTGCGTCTGGAAGTTTGTTTACAACACCCAGATTGCGATGAACGCGCCGAAGATCTGCATCGCGATCTTCGGTGGAGACGCGGGTCGTCCTCTCCCTAAAATCATAGGAGTACGCGTTCACGTCCAACAATCCGCGAACTTGATCGAAATGCAATTCCACTAGATCAGCATTGGAAAAATAGAGCGTTCTGAACTCGCCATCGCTCGTTTGATAGCCGACCACCTGAGGCAGCATCGATCCAATCAAATATTCGGAAGCCACCCGCTCGATGTCGTGATTTCCTTTAAGGCAATAGACCGTCGAAACACCGCTTATCTGAAAATGGGCGCCCTGCCCGACGATGTCCTTGGCGGCGATCTTTCCAAAGACGACGTCCTGAGCAACATCGCCGGTTTGCAAACCTTGCTGCGTTGACTTCACGACCTCGGCACCCTCTGCCAGGTCCGAGCGGGCAATCTTTTGCCCAAACAGTGTTATTTGGGCTTCGGTGTTGTGACTGCCACCGCGTTGCAAGACATCCTGAACAAAGAATGCAACCTTCTGTGCGTTACGACGCGAGGGAATCCCAGAGTAAAGATCAATATAGGTCTTCTCGGAGGCCTGTTGCCCGCTCGGGTCGCCAACTGCCGGCGGCCGTAGGTCATCTTCGTCCGGAGGCGACCGCAGCATGTGATAGCTGTCGTGCGCCCCTCCCATCGTAGCACCACTTTTGTCCCACCAATGATAGAAGAAAATGATCTCGCGAGGCGGCCTCGGCCCGCGCGACTCGACCGAGAGCACGGGATAATCCTGAAGATCGAATCGCGGATTGGTCTCCTTGAAGTCGGGGGAAGCCGCAAGCCGAAAGTCGGTTAGCCGACCAAGCTCGACGCGATCAGGAACGATCGTTTCGATAAACGGCTTGATATCCAATTCGAGGCTACGAGACGCTGCCGGAGCGCCCGTAAGCGCTCGCCAAAGACTCGCCGCGTAGATCCGATTGCCATCAGCATCGACATGCACGTGATCCAAAAATTGGTCGTCGGTTAGTACCGGGTTCGCAGGCAGGTAAGAAACTATAGGAGCTCCCTCGCCGGCCGATCGTTCCAACTTTCCGGCCAGAAGATTATACTGCTCCGGCTCCATGAGACTGGGCAGCAGGCGGGGTGTTTCGGTGGCATAGAACACAATCGTCTTGAGTTTGGCCGCCTTCAGCTTGCGCAGTGTACGAAGCCAGGCTTCGAATTGCGGGTTCGCCGCCTCAAGATTCGCGGAGGCATATCGACCACGGACCTGGAGCAATAGTCGCATCTCTGCGGCCGGACCGGCGGTCTCTTGCTCCGCGCCGCTCTTCTCGATCCGGTTGCGCAACGCCCACGCCAGATCCTTCGGTTCCCCTTTCAGCCACCGCGCCTGCACGAAGTCGCGAATTCGATAGCTCGGCCATAACTCGATCAGCGCCCGATCGAAACTGCTTATGCCCGATGCATCCGACAGAGAAACCAGCCCCCCTGCCTGATCGAATTTCAAACCAGGTCTGAGCCATGGACGACTACACATCGCGTCCGCGGCAGCAAAGTCCATCGAGAACGATCGCAAGCTGATGTCCATGATCACGGCGTCGGGCCGTAGCTCGATCAGGGAGTCGGACAAGGTCTCGAGGTCGGCCGGCAGAATGCCGTTCATCCCCAAATTCATGACCATCGTGCTGCCGGGCTGAACGCCGTCATAGCGCTCTTGCAGCAGCTTCGAAATGGTGTGCTGCCGCCAATCCTTGTCGCCGTGCTCAGCCAGGACCTGCCCCGCGACCAGGGAATCGCCCAGCAGAACGACCTTCCGGCCCGGAAATGCGGCCAGCCGGCGAACCTTAAGCGCGAGCGTCGATGGCGACTGGATGTCGACGACGTCCAACACCTTCGACGAACGTTCGATGCGTCGGGCCAGGGTATCGAACAACACAAGAAATCCGGACACAACGACCGCTGCGACAAGCAGGCCGACTAGGACGCCGAATTTGGTACGCTTCCTCGCTTCTTCGCTCGACACCTGATGCATTTCCAGTCAGAAGTTTTGATAGATGAACGGCTTCCCGCCTCCGTTCATGAGATAAAGCACGATCAATATTTTGATCGACAGCCAGCCCAACGAGACAAGACTCCTCACAGAAAGACGCATATCATGCACCACCTAGCATTGCACGGAAATATTCCAACCACCTGCCGTTAGTCGCCATCCAGAGCACCAGGCTGATGCTAACAAACACATAGGTCAAAACCGCCCATGCGGCGTGCTGAACCACGCTCAGCGCCTGAACTGCTCCGCGCGGACGCCAATGCTGGCGGACCTGTATTGCCACCAACACCAGGCCATGAAGCAGGCCGAACACGAAAAATCCCAGGGCAGTGCCATGCCAAAGGGCGATCAGAATCATGATCATGCAATAGGCTGCGGTGATCAGCGGCCAATGCATCGTCCGTCGCGTCCTTGAAAGAATGACCTTGCAAATCGGAGTGAAAATGTAGTCCCGCATGAGCGAGCTCATCGATATGTGCCATCGTTCCCAGAACTCCTTTATGTTGACGCTGCTGAACGGCCGGTTGAAGTTCTCCCGAATACGGATTCCCATCAGGGAAGCAATGCCGATTGCGATGTCGCAGTAACCGCTGAAATCGAGCCAGATCAGGAACAGTTGCAACAGCGCGGCAATCCACAGGACGCTGGTCGCCGTATTCGCGGGATCGGTGACGCCAGCGACGCTGAACGCAGTGAGATTGTCGGCAATCACGAATTTCTTGATATATCCGTTCGCTATGCGGTGCAGCGCGGGTAGCACGATTCCCGGGCCGCCGAGCGGAACGCCATACTGTTCGACAAACGGCTTGTACCGCTCGATGGGACCGGCCAGCACCGTCGGAAAGAACAGCATGTAGTTCAGGTAGTCGAGAAAGCCCGATCGTTCGACGAGTTCAACCTCCATCAGATAGCTGATTGAACGAAACACTAGATACGAGATGCCGATGACGGTAATCGGAAAACGAAAAAACGGGTTGACCGGAGCGAGTAATGTCGGATCCTTCAGCAGAAAAAGGAACGCCCAAAGCGCCACGATGACGCCTGCCTGACTCCATCCCGACCAGCGAAGCGCGGTACGTACTTTGCGCAATCCCGCCAGGTAGACGACCACCAGCAGGCCTGCGAGCAAACCACAGGCGCCGATCGACGTGAGGTAGGTTGACAGAAAGACAACGTTCAAGGCCAGGATCAGCAGCCGGCGCTGGAACGGGCTCTGCAGCAGCCGCGCAAGAACGATTGCAGCCGCCGCCAAAAGCAGAAACGGCGCCGAATTCAACGTCACTGCTTCGTCCTCTTCTTGAGCGGTTGCAAACGCCGCACCGGGCCCTATTTCCCGAAGAAGCCCTTGATGCGATCAAGCCAGCCGACGCGCAGCACGGGCGATGGAGCTGCAGCCGGAGCTGGAGCGGCCGCAGTTGTCGCAGCACCGCGCTGTGGGAACTGGGCCTTGAGCCAGGCGTAGCTGGCGCCTGCAAACTGACGCGCACCGCGATTGTTGAAATGCGTTCCGCTGTTGTAGGGCATGCCATCGATTCCATCGACGACAAGGTTGCTTGGAATGATCTGCAGGTCGCTGCGCGATTTGGCGACTTCAGCCATCAGCTCGATATATCGATGGCGATTGCGAAGCTGACGCCAGCGCGTGTACGTGGGACCATAATTGACGATGAAGGACCGTTCCGAATAGTTGTAGCTGTTTGGCATCACCGCCCCAAAGATCGCCTTGGGCGCGATTTCACGCAAATGGTTGAGGAACTCATTCATGTTGGCGATGAACTGTCGTTCGACCGCCGAGTTGTCCGCATCGGGATCCAGGTTAAACGTGTCATTATCGCCGATATTCAGCAGCACAATATCTGGCACCTTGTCGTGCAGCGCCTCCTTGAGATAGCGGCGCATGTCGAGATGCGGGGGCCCGTTGCCATCCTTGAAGATAAACGGGCTCTTGCTCGGCATGTTCGGGTTCGCCGGCGGCTCGTCAGAGTACAAGGTGAGCATGGTCTGCACGCTGTAGCCAGGGCTTGCCTGGTGATACATCGAGTCCAGCGGCGGATGGTTCTGGAAATCGGGATAGTTTCCATACCAGTACTTGATGCCGCCGATGAATTCGACCTTGGGATTGCCCGGGCCGGACAGGTAGTCGGCGAAATAGGCCGGCCAATACATCGACGGCAGACTGTGTCCCACGATCAGGATCCGCAGCGGGTCAGCCTTCTCGCTTTCCTGCCCGGCATTTGCGGGGACGACAACGACTTTGGTCGAACCTTCGGCGATGATCTTGCCGTCCCAATCTGTGACCTTGATCTTCAAGACGTGGTCGCCGACATTCGCCTCTGTTGGAGCAAAGTCGAGGCTTCGGCGATTTTGCGCCGCGAATCCGAGGGCATCCCCTTCGGGCACGAACAGCACATCGTCGAACACTTTCACCAGGACGAGATCGTCATAGAACACCTGCTGGCTGGTCCCCGCCACCAGATAGATTTTTTCCGGCATCATAAACCCGACGGCATTGGGTGCCGCCGAGGTGCTCGTTTCCTGGAACGGGAAAGGAAGTGTCGGTAGCGGCGAAGGAAGCGCTCCATCGAGTTTGACATCCTTCAACTGGAGCGTGGTGTCTCTCTTGAGCAAGGTGGCCAAGCCAACCTGTGTCCAGCCCCCCTTGGCACCCCCATACTCGCTCATATCCTTCATGCTCACCAGCAGAACGCTGACCGAGCCGAGCTGTTTGTGTTCGGGGCGGGCGAACAAGCGCGCGCCTTCGACGAGCGCGGTATTCAGCAGCAGAACGTTCTGGTCGGTTTTTGGCAGAGCCTTGAGCTGAGCATCCTTGTCGAAGACATTCAGGATGAGATAGTTCTCGCCGCCCTTACCCTTCCAGAATACGCGATCAGTCGGCTTCAATTCCAGACGTTCTGGGCCGGCGGCATGCGCCACCCCGCTCGCTGCGATCGACACGAGCAAGGCCACGAGCCCCGCGATCCACAGCAATCGCCCCTCGATCGTCTTGGTAAGAGCAGCAGATTTCATCGCCGTTCCTTCGGTAAGTTAAAGTGTCGCGGTCGCTTCACGATGGAGCAACGGCAATCAAGCATGGCGTGCTGGCGGAATCCCGACATCTCACCCGAGGCTGCTAAGCACCACCATGGGCAGGTCGAGCGGATACTCCCGCGCCGTACCGGATCGCCACACCGTTCCGCTGTCACTCTCTTCGACCAAATCGAACCCAAGGCGTCTGTAAAAATCCTTCACCATCTCGTTCTTCTTGGTCGGCCGATAGCGGCCCATGACGGTATCTATTCCGGCCTTTCGCGCGTGCTCCAGGACCTGCTTCATGGTCGCCTCTTCCACCTGCCGGCTGAGCACACGGCAACTCATCAGCCAGGTGTCGATCTCCCAGGTCTTGGGGCCAGCGTCCCTGCAGATCACTACACTGATCATGCCGTTGTCGCCAAACTTGTCCGCCAGGCGCACCTGCAGTGTCCAGATGTCCGGATCACCTTCCATCGCCTCTACTTCAGCTTCCGTATAGCGACGGGTGGTCAAGTTGAACTGGTTCGTCTTGTTGATCAGCTGAACGATGCGGCTGCGGCTGATGCGGTCGAAATGCGCAAACGAGATATTCATCTCGAGCGCCTTCAGGAATTCGTGAGGGTCGCGCGATACCAGTTGCAGTTTCGAGCGGCTCGCATTGGCGCGATATTGATCGGCGCGCTTGGAATCCTCGCTGGTGAAACTCAACGCTTCGAAATAGCCCGCATTCAACATTGCCCGCGGATACAGGCTGGGATCGTCGGGAAGTTCGGGGACCGCTACGGCGTCGAGGGTTTCGCGAACCTGAATGCGTTCCGCCGGATTGTCGTCCAGCAACACAAGGCTATCGACGCCAATATCCAGCGCGCGGGCGATCTCCTCGAGATTGGTCGCTTTGTCAATCCAGTTGATCTGAAAAACGCTGATGTGCTCTTCCTTCAAAAGCATTTCGGGGTGCTTTCGGAAGGCCTCCAGCGCCGTGGCCTCGTTGTTCTTGGAGGACACCGCGAGAATGATACCGCGTTCGCGGAGCCGCAGCGCCATTCGCTGGACGTCGAGAAAGGCCTCTCCGGCCGCGCTGCCTTGACCGAGAACGATATCGTCGACCCCTAGGTCTCCGATTGCCCCACCCCACAGGGTGTTGTCGAGGTCCAGCACAAGACACTTCTTGCTCTTGCCCCGCATGGCTGCAAGCAGTCGGACCACATGATCGGCGTAAACCGGAAGGGCCTGCTGGGCGAATGCCAGCTTCGCCAAATTCCACTGGGTTTGCGCATGCCAGTTGAGCCCTCCAACAGCATTGGCAAGACTCTCGACGTCAAGCAGGAGATCGCCCGGGGATTGCGCAACGAGTTGGCGAAGAGCGGAATTCAGATCCTGGACGAAAGCCCGCACGTTGCCATTGAGCACGAGATCGGCATTGCCAAAGACAGGCTCTGGCGGAGACGAGACGGTCTGGAAAATAACGACGGTCGGTCTCGCGGCCTTGATTGCGTCCCGGGTCTGGACGAGAAAATCCACCGCGGTTTCGACTTGCTCCCGATGACTCACGCCGGCCTGGAGAGTTGCCGGAAAACCCCGATGGTCCAGCGCAAGCAGGACGGCGTCGCAGGGCGGATGATAGATGCGTGACGATGGATCGACCGCTTCGCTCAGTAGCCGACCATACTCCCCAACGGCGATATCCACGTCGAGTCCGTATCGCAAGCCGGTAGCGGCAAACGCTGCCGGCAAAAAATCGGTCGTCGAATTGGACAGGACACCGAGACGAAACCGATCCAGCGACATCCCGTCTTCAAGTCGCGATTTCGCGCGCGCAAGTTGTTCCAGCCGGGTACCGTCGAGCCTGTACCCGGCGAGGCGGACCAGGCTCCTTGCGTCCGTTGCTTCGCGGCAACGCTTACGAAAATCCTCAGGCGCTTCAGGTAGATGGGATAACAGGGTGAGCATCAGGTGACGGTCGTGTTTCCAGGTCAGTCAAGCAATGGCGTTTCTTCCGCTCTTCCGTCGGGTCTCGCTGGGCTCTACTTCTTCCCCTTACCGAGCTTGCGATCGATCAACCCGGCCAACTGGCCAACATTTTCCAGCCCCGTGATTTCGACCGTGGAAAGCGTGATGTCCAGCGCCTGCTCGATTGCCACGATCAATCGGACATGGCCCAGACTATCCCAACCCTCGACCTGACTTGCGGTCAATTCCGGTCCCAGCACGATCTCGTCATTATCGAACACGTCCCGAAAAATCGGCAACAGTCGATCCATCGTTGCTTCATACGTCATCCAGATACCTTGTCCTACCCCAAAACAGGCGCCTAGTTACCTTGCCGCGGCCATTATCTCAAGCGGCAAGGGTGCCATCCTGTCGGAACTAAGGCGATCTGCGAGGAGCAGCAATCCGTGGAGCCTCCTTCGCGCGGTCTCGAGGTCCCGCAGCCTGCTGCAGGCTCGACCTGCCGACCCCTGCAGGGAACCAGCCGCCGGCCCGTGTACGGTCGGCTGGAGAGAGGCCCCGAAGCGCCAAAGAAATTGTCGGCAGCGATGCCGTCACTGTACTGCGGATGGATCGTCCGCCCTCGAACTGAATGCGGCTGCCGCCGCGGCACGAGCAGGCACTTGACCAGCGGTTACCTCAGTCCGGACGGCGGATCGGCGGCTGATCGAGGCGGTTATGTTCGAACGGCGACCACGGTTTCGAGCAGTGAGGAATTTCCAATGATGAAAGGGCCATTGCAAACCGCACATGCAGTTCTTTCAGATTGATATATTCTATCTAAGGTAGTGTAGCGGCTCGCGATCTCGCTAGTTGGCCTTGCCGTTAACGACCCTCGCCTTCGCCGCACGATCGAGCTGTTTCTGCGCCCTCACCCAAAGCAACCGACGCAATGCACGATCTATGGCAGCATCCAAGCGCTCCTCGACCGCGAGGTCGTCTATGGTCTTATCGGCGGCAAGAAACTCCGCGGCGGCCGGAAGATATCCATTGGGATCGGGGCGGCGCTCGCGGATACGAGGCATCAGAACGTTGTCGACTTCCTTTTTCAAAGCAATGATCCAGAGTTCCGTAGTCTCAAAGCTGTCTTCGCGCACGTTTGAGTTGAGATGGTCTCGGCATTCGGTTGACAAGAACGAAATTCCCAATCTCAAGAATCTTACGTCCGACTCGCGATGGAGGTTAGCGCTGAAGTGCAGCAGGCGCTCGTAGTCGTCGCGCGGATAGCTGCGCTTCTCTGTGAGAGCATCCTTTATAACCTCGAGGACTTGCGGCGGCCTTTCGTTGAATACCCGATTCTGCACCTTGTCGAGAGCGACTGCCGTATCCAGCTTCCGCTTTGCGCGTAGGCGCTGCTTGCGCCATTGGCAGATTAAGATGGTTTCCACACAATCAACTTCGATTGGTCCCTCGGGGCGCCATTCTTGCCAGATCGCGCGGCGGAGTTCCTGGAATGCGTCCGGATCCTCCCACGGCAAAAGCTGAACGGAAGAGTAAGCCCCATGCTTGAGTGCGTTCGGCTTGCGCAGGCGCCGCGCCGGCACGCTCTGATTGTTCTTCTTTTCGGGCAGCATCGCTCGGTATCCTCGGTCGACTTGAGAACATCGGGTGTCCGTTGCGATTCAATTTCCCGGAGCGATGTGACGCAGGGCGACAATAGAACGCGAGAAGACAAACCCAATCGAATTCGTAGGATACTCGAGATCAGATCGCCTAGGAGCCCGTCCAGATATGTTTTCGTGACGGGCATTTGTTGTAGAGTAGCAGGCTCAGGCTGCGTTTGCGAGGTTGAACAGCTTGAGGAGGTTATGGACGGTGCAGATCATTGTCCACTCGGCGCGCACTTTCTCGATGCCCCGCAACAGGAACTGGCGGAAGCCTCTTGCCTGTTTGATCTGCCCGAACACCGGGTCCACCACTTGCTTTCGCAATCGGTAGGGTGTTTCGAAGCCGCCATCGTCGATCTTCTTTCGCATGGCCTGTGTCAGCGGGCCGCCGACTTTTCCGTTCGCTACTGTCGGGTGCTTGGCGCGTCCGGGCGCGACATAGCCATCGATGCTGCGTGTGTCGAGCGCTTCGAGATTGGCTTCGCTGCAGTAGCCGGAATCCGCTGAGGCCTGCCGCGGCTTGCGGCCAAGATTGCTCTCGATGGCCTCGATCAGGGGCACCAACTGGCCCTGATCGCTGCCGTGCAGGGTCAGTTCTTGCGCGACAATGATCTGGGCATGTGCATCGACGGCCGCCTGGGCATTATAGGCCTGAACGAAGCCATCCTTCGACTTCATGATGCGGCTTTCCGGATCGGTGAAGTTGCGTTGCGCCTTGGGATTGGGTTCCTCCGATGGCAGCGCCGCCGGTTTGCCCGGCTTCTTGCGGCCTTCGGCCTGGCGCTGCTGTTCCTTTTCGGCCTCGATGCGGCGCTCTTCCTCCGCCGCCAGTTTGGCGTCCGCTTCCAGCGCCGCCATCGCTTGCTGGATCTTCGCCAGCCGTTTCTGCTTGTCGACGGTCCAGTCCGGCAGTTCGTCGCTGTTGCCGAAAGTCTCATCCTCCGAGGCATCCGCCGCCTCGGCGGCCGCCAGCATGCGAGCGACCTCGGCCTTCAATTCCGCCTCGCGCTTCTTCATGCGCTCATAACTCATCGCCTTGTGTTTCGACGCGTTCGCCTTGATCTTCGTACCATCCAGCGCGACATGACCGAGCTTGACCAGCCCGGCCGTCTCGCACAACTTCAGAACCTGCACGAATAGCGCGCCGAGCGCCTTCAAATGTCGCTTGCGAAAGTCGCTGATCGTCCGAAAATCCGGCGCATCCAGCGCCACGATCATCACAAAATCGTTCCGCTCCCGGCAGGCCTTGGCAATCCGACGCGACGAATACAGCCCACTCGCATAGCTATGCAGCAGCAGCGCCACCATCATCCGCGGATCAAACGGCGGCTGCCCAAGCCCGCTCACATAGCTGCCCATGATCTCCCTGAGATCGAGGCTCTCCCGCACCAGATCAACCATAAACCGCGAGACATGGCCTTTCGGCACGAAGTCCTGCACATTCGGCGGCAGAAGCAGCGTCTGATCGATGTTCCAAGGCCGAAAATACTCGCTCATCGCCCAATGTTGAATCAGACCCGACCAGATTTGAACAGCGACTATCCAGACAAGCTCCTAGCGGCGAGCAGAGGCCTATCCACTGCAATTTGCAATTCGAAGACTGCGGATATTTGGGCTCCGCGATTTGCGTACAGGTACCCAACCCTCGCGGAAATTCGAGTCCAGCTTCTCGATCAACTGCGAGAAACGGAATATCAGTCCTGAGCTGTAACCCTCTCGGCGCCTCTGCCCCGCTCTGACAGCCGCGCCACCAGGAATCTAGCGGTTCCGTTCTTCGGGCTTTCGCTTTTGAAGGCGCACTCCTGGTCCGCCGCCGTTCTCGTCGATGAACTCGACCCCCGCAGCTTGAAACGCGCGCTGGATTACCTCGAGGGTCGCGCGTCGCGGTGCGGCCGATCCAGCCTCCAGTTGATGAACAGTGACGACTCCGACCCCCGCCGCACGCGCAAGGTCCTGCTGACTCCAAGCTAGAAGTCCTCGAGCTGCCCGACACTGCGCTGGATTTATCATGCCTTCTGATGCCGGATTCGTTGGGTTTTTACAATTCCATAAAAAATCCATGGACACGAAGGCGTATAATTTATATGCTTACGATGTTTTCATATACATGGGAGATTTCTATGAGCGTTCACAGCCCGGTTCGGTTCAATCGGCGCGGCTTCATTGGGGGCTCAGATGCCCGCATCATCATGGGCGAAGACCAGGCCGCTCTACTCCGCCTCTGGCGAGAAAAGCGCGGCGAGGTTGGGCCGGAGGATCTATCCAAGAACTTGATCGTCCAGCTCGGCACGGTGACTGAGGATTTGAACCGGCAATGGTATGAAATGAATACGAGCCAAGCCGTAACCGCGGTCCAACGGCGGGTGTTTCACCCGGTGAAGCGTTGGATGGCGGCCACGCTTGACGGCATGGTCGAGGCCAGGGGTGCGGTGTTTGAGGCGAAGTTCATGCTGCCATGGTCGTTCTCGGAAGAAACGGCCGCTGAAAAACACATGGCCCAACTGCAGCACAACATGTGGGTCACGGCTTCGAGGACCGCGGTGCTCTCGATCATCACCGGCGGCGGCAAATGGGTAGAGATCACCATTCCGGCCGATCCGCTGTACCAGCACTTGCTGCTGACGGCGGAAAAGAAATTCTGGCGCTGCGTCGAGACCGGCGAGGCCCCTCAGCTGTTCGGCATTGAACCCCCACGCCCCCGAATTGAAGCGGTTCGAACCGTAGATATGAGCGCCTCCAATGCCTGGGCGGAGTTTGCCGGGGTCTTTCATCGGACGCGCTCCGCCCATCTCGAGCACGATACGGCAAAATCCGAGCTGAAGAAGCTGATGCCAGAAGACGCGAAAGAAGCGGCTGGCCACGGGCTTAGGGCCACCCGCTCGAAATCCGGTTCAATCAGCTTTCATGTTATTCAGGAGGCCGGTCATGCAGCAGTCTAGCGAAACGATCGGCGCGATCGCCAGCGCACTGGCCAAGGCCCAACTCGAACTTTCCAATCCGGAAAAGGCGCTGACTGCGACCATCCCTGCAGTCTTTCCGCGCGAAGAGGCTCGCAGCTTCAGATACGCCTCTCTAGCGAGCGGACTGGATCTGGTTCGCAAGTGCTTAGGGAACCATGAGATTGCAACCGTTCAAACGACAAGTATCGACCAAGCGACGAGCCTTGTTCGTTTGACAACGGTCCTCGCGCATTCGTCCGGAGAATGGATGTCTTCGGAATGGCCGGTGTGTGCCGTCAGTGAAATCAATGCTCCACACCGGATGGGAACTGCCCTCACTTATGCCCGGCGATACGCTCTCTTTGCCCTTGTGGGTATCGCGGGCGAGGACGACTTGGATGCGCCGGACGCCACATCGGCCCCGCCGCCCCCCGAATTTCGGGCCGGCAGTCGGCCCGACGTCAAAGGAAACAAAGGTGCTGCGCAGCGGCCTCCGCTGCTCAGCCTGGATCAATCAGCCCAACTGAGGGAGCAGATGTTGGCGGAGCTCGACTGCTTAACGAGTGAGAACGACCTTCTCGCCTGGGCCCAAGTCGGACTGCCGAGGAAGAACACCCTCTTGGTGCCAGATGCCCGCGCCCTTGAGTCTGCCTATCTCGAGAAGCTGGCGGCCGTGCAGCAGGTGCTTCCTGACACAAGCGATAGCTTGAAACCGGATGCGTCCGTCGAGGACACCCCAAGCGATGCGACGGCTAATCTCGCATTTCCCAAAGAACCCGTGCGCAAGCGCAGCAAGGCCCACCTGCTGTTTGTCCGGGAACAGCCTTGCCTCGTTTGCCGGCAAAGTCCGTGCGATGCCCACCATTTAAAGTTCGCTCAATCCAGGGCTCTCGGCCGCAAGGTCAGCGACGAATTCACCGTTCCGTTGTGTCGCGCCCATCACCAAGAGTTGCATCGACAGGGCAACGAAAGGGCCTGGTGGGCGAACCTGAAGATCGCGCCATTGCCGGTGGCGCATGACTTGTGGGCGACAAGTTCGATCCACAGTCCGCTCACCGCTGTCGTCAGCGCGGCCGCTCCATTACGCCTGGAGTCGGAGGCTTGCCCACGATGAACGGGCCATTCCAACTGGGCAAGATCTGACGGCAACAACGTTGCCGGTCGAGTTTGAAGTGTGGGCGCCGCCTCCCCTGCTGCGTCGGTGAACGCCTTGGCCACTACCACGCGCTACGCCAGGCGATCTTCGCTGACGTGGCGGCGCGGTCTGCGATCGAATGGCACCTCAATTGGCATTCTTTGTGATTCAGTTCGTGCCGGCAATGATAAGGAGGTTGTTCAGTACGGGCGTACAGCAGAACGCCACTACGATAGCGATGTTGTAAGGATTGGTGCTGCGCCAAAGCAGCCACATCATGATATACGTCAAACCCAGCTTCGGGATAAGCCACCAAGCACCGAGCCATGTCTGAGCGATGTGCATGAACGGGTTTAACTCGCCGAGCCCGAGATTCAGGATCATGTTCGTGGTGACCAAGTCGGCGCACCCAAGGAACAAGATGGAAAGTACGAGGAGTGCCTTAACCCGCTTCGCGTCAAGCTTCGGTGCCGAAGATGGTTCGAGCGGTCGGTTATAGCGTTGCGCCACAACGGTCTCATACTCGAACGCGACGCCCTGCGGGTCGTTTTGTTCAAACCAAGCCCGCGCGGCCTCGATGGTCTCAAAGACCTTCAGGTGCCCCGGGTCGCCAACTACCTTGCTTCTGTCAGTATAAATCCAGACCTTCATTGCAATTAGCTCGACGATTGTTGACTTCGATGCCGGAGCATAGTGCCGCCCCGACGAAGATCAACATCGACGGATTACCCGCGGTCGCACCGCGGCTGCTCCCGTTAACTAACGGGTCCCTGCTCCGTTGCCCAACCCGGAAATGCAATGATAGACTAGTCGCCATTTCATGACTTGGGCCTATTTTAATGAGCATTTCCGAAACGGTATTGCCGTCGGTTTCAGCCGCCCCGAAGCAATCCGCGATCACAGAGGCGAATGCGCTTTGGCTGATCGTAGGCATCATGATCGCCATCGACTCAGTGTGGCTCAGACTGTCTGGGATAGGAATTTCATTCGGACCAGCGTTTGTCGTGGGGCTTACAACTCTGGCCGTCCTCCATCTGATCTACACTAGACTTCGGCCCAACAGGCGCATTGCGCAGTTCGCCCTGACGTCTATGCAGTTGGTGGCGTTTACAGCCGCCGGCACGATTCTCGTCTATTTGACCGTGACCTCTAACTTTCCATTGATCGACCGCCAGCTAGAGACCGCCGACGCTGCGATGGGCTTCAACTGGCTCACGTTCTTCGATTGGGTGAAAGATCGCCCAGCGATAGATCGCGCGCTCGATATCGCCTACGACAGCTCCATATTCGAAATATTCGTTCTGCTCGTGATTCTAAATGCCACCAGTCGGTTTGAACAGGCGCGACACTTCGTTTGGCTGTTCGTGTTGACGCTCCTGATCATCATGTTCTTTGCATGGTTGTTTCCAGCCGAAAGTGCCTGGGCGCATTTCGGCGTCGCGGACCGGGTTGACGCCTATCATCTGGCAGATTTTGTCGCGCTGCGAGCGGGACAGCTGAAAGAGATCGCGCTCGCCAAGGCCAACGGGCTGATCACATTCCCCTCCTTCCACGCTGCGCTTGGTTTGATTCTCATTATTGCCACCAGACGGACCTTCCTTTTTCCGATCTTCTTACCTCTTAATGTTGCGATGATCGCTTCGGCGCTCACATCAGGTGGCCACTATTTGATCGACATCTTCGCTGGTCTAGCTGTTGTTCCGGTTGCTGCATTAATCTGGCGATCATTGAAGCGACTGACGGAAGCAACCAGATGAAGAAACGGTTGAACGGACTGACCGGACCAAAAGTATCCGACCTCGAAGCCTCGATCGTTACTGCGGTAATACTCGCCTTGCTTCTATTAGCCATGAGTACAATCTGAATCGCTATCCGCAAGCGACCGAACGAACAGCCTCCAGCTCCGCCGAACTGTATCCGATCGCGCCCCATCCGAAGCCATCGCGGATCTAGTCGATGCCGCTGTCAGTCCAATGTCGCCGCCTTTTAACGGCGGCCAGGACTGGACGAAGCGCCTTAGTTGTATCGTCGCGTCCGCGCTGAAGAACCGCCAGGAGCAACGACGTGCGAGCGGCTTGGCGGTTGCTGAATGCGATGGTAGCCTGCTCTATTTCGTGACTTCTGGCCTATTTTCATGAGTAATTTGGCATTGGAATTCACTCTTCAGCAGAATCGCTCCGAGCCGCTTGACGCGCTCCGCGGCTTGGCCATTTCACTTGTCATCGCCCGCCACTACTTCGGCTTCAAGTATGGCATGCTGGGCGTCGACCTGTTCTTTGTTCTCAGCGGCTTTCTGATTGGCGGCATTTTGCTCGATAGCCGTGAACAGCCCGGCTACTTCTCGTCGTTCTACGGCCGACGAGCGTTCCGGATCCTGCCATTGTACTGGCTGCTGCTGGCGCTCCTGCCGCCTGATCATTGGGGCTACTATCTGCTCTTCATGCAAGCCGTCCCTTGGTTACAGTTCGGCTTTCCTCAATCCGATCTAACATTCGTCACCTGGACGCTGGCCATCGAGGAGCAATTCTATCTCGTCCTGCCAATCCTGATTTACTGGCTACCGCGGCAATGGTTAGTCCGCATTCTGTGGGGTGGCATTCTGCTTGCGCCGGTCTGGCGCTGGCTGTTCCACGCTTATTTGCCGGATCAATCGTGGCAATTTTTGCTTCCGGGACGCTTGGATGAATTATTCGGCGGCGTCCTGCTCGCCTGTTTCGCGCGTGGCTATTGCCGTTCCGTTATCGTGTGGGCAATGCTGGCTTGTGTGCCACCGCTTTGCGATGTGGCATATGCCGCAACAGTTGAAGCGTTCGCCTTTATTTCGGTAACAGCGTTCGCATGCTGTGTCATCGTTTGGCTGGGCGCCAATATCGAGCGGCCCCAGTTGCTCCGTCCGCTCGTCTGGCCGGGACGGCGCTGCTATTCGCTATATCTGTTCCACATGGTCGTCTACGACGTATTTTTTGACCTCGGCCGGCCGCTTTCTGGCTTCGTCGCGCTTCCAATCGTATGCCTCCTCGCGGAGATAAGCTGGCGCGTAATCGAGGCTCCGTTAATCAACTACGCAAAAAGAAGATTTGCCAGAGCCGAATCGAGTCCCTTGGGTATCGCAGGTTTAGCTAGCCGACACTAAACGACGACTGAGCGAGGTCTAAGAACTATTTGAGCGGATGAAATGAAGGTCTGGATTTATGCTGACACGAACAATAACGTTGGTCACCCGCAGCATGTCGAAGTCTTTGCCAAACGAAGGCGCGCAGGCTTGGTTTCAGATTGAAGGTCTTCCTGTATTTCCGGTCCTACCCGACGGATCGCCGCGTCTTTGCCTCGATTTCCATTCGAGAAACGGGTGCGCCAAAAGTGCCAAATATCCTGACGGCATCGGATGATCGACGCCAAACGTCTTCGGCTTCTGCCCCTTCGGAAGGTAGACACTTCCGAACAGCAAATCGTAGAACGAGAACATCCCGGCAAAGTTCTTGTCTCTGGCTTCCATCTCGCTGCTGTGGTGCCAATGATGAAATTCCGGCGACACCAGGACGTAGCGTAGAGGGCCGTAGTTCAAGCGCACGTTGGCATGAACGAGATAGGCCTGCCAGTAGTAGACGAGGAAGTAAGTCCCGATTGCTTCTGAGGAGAAGCCGAGCGCGAAGAGCGGAAACAGCGAGCCAGCCTTCATGAATACCACGTCCAGCGGGTGCTGATGGACCGCAGCGAGCCAGTCCAGTTCTTCGACAGCGTGGTGAACGGCATGGATGTGCCACATGGCGGGCACGGCGTGCAGGATGCGGTGGGTCCAGTAGACCCCGAAGTCCCCGATCAGGATCACCAAGACGACTTGGACCAAATAAGGAAGACCGTCGATCGTCTGCTTCACTACCGACGGCAGTACCGATTGATTGACCACAATGGCCATCGTGACGATAGCGATGACGCCGACGATAATCAGCCATCCATTGAGAAACTGGAAAGCCATATCGGTTAGCAGGCCACGTCTGAAAATCTTCTGACGCCTCGCAGCAAATAGTCGCTCGATCGGAACGAAGATCAAAAGCGTCAGCAAAAATCTACTAAGTCCAAATAGCTCGTCCATTCAAATAGCCGCCTTGAAAATGGCGGAAGCCTAGCACTTGCCTCCTCATTCGCCAACCGCTGCAACAGGCGAAGTGATTGATTCAGCTCGTGCCCGCGATGATGAGGACAAGGTTGTTTAGTACGGGCGTAGAGCAGAAAGCCACTACAAGGGCCACGTTGTAAACGTTCTTGCTGCGCCAAAGCAGCCACGTCACGAGAAGCGTTAAACCGAGCTTGGGAATGAGCCACCACACGCCGAGCCAGGTCTGAGCCAGCCTCATGAACGGGTTCAGTTCGCCCATGCCGAGATCCAGGATCAGATTCGTCGTCACGAGGTCGGCGCAACCCACTAACAAGCAGGACAGCAACAAGAGTGCTTTGACCCAATTCGATTTTAGGCCCTCGATGCTGAAGATGCCCGGCTTGGTCATATGAAAAGAATCCTGAGGCAATGGCGGAGTTGAAAGGACCGGCGAGGATGCAATTTGGAGGGTGTCTAAGCCAAAAAACTTTATATTTTCTCAAGCTTCGATCGATGGGCTCAAGGGCCCAGTGCTTGAGTGGCGCCCCTCCGGATTCCCACCCAACAGCCGGCTTGACCAACCGACGTCCCGCCCCGCGGTTTGCGCCGCGGCTGCGGAGCCGAGGCGCGGGCGACGCGCCGCCGAAGAAAGGCCGTGGTTCAAGCGGGGCACGCCCACGAGAACAATAAGCGAACACTATCGCCGACCTCAAGTGCATTCTTGCCGGCCAGTCTCTTCGGACAGCAGTCGACACAAATGGTTAATGTGGGTGATTCAAGCTTCCTGCCGATTGGGAAAGGGGGCTGCGCATCGTGCGCGATTCCCTCCACCCCCCATGCGCGATGGGGTCAAAAGCGCGAAGGAAAATCCCGCAAAAATCGCGGCTTGCGCTCGCTCAAGGTTTAAGGAAATATGAGGTTTTCAGCATCCGGACGACGGATGTCTTTCGATCATTTGTTCGTTCTTTTATTGGCATTTGGATTTCCGCTGGCAGAGCCGAAGGGCTGCCCTACCGACCCAAGACCATATTGAATCGGCGAGTCATTTTTCATGTCGGGTGAGATCGCAGACGCCGCTCGTCTTGCGGCAATTTATTTAAGTGTCATCTACGGCACTCGTCTCTTGGAGACATGGTGGCCCATTGCGCCCGTTCCGGGTCCCGAGTTTCGCGATGATTGGCTAGTCGTTATCGTGAGCATCGGATTGGAAAACCTGCTCGGTCCGATCGCGGCAATATGCGCAGGTACGATTGTGAGCTACACGGGGGTTGGCTGGATTCAATTACCGACTGACGGTTACTGGTGGTACGCCTCTCTCGCACTCGTCGTGATTGCTCTTGATCTCTACAAGTACACATTCCATCGTCTTCAACATGCAATTCCCTTCCTTTGGGCTATGCACTCGTTTCATCACAGCGCGAATGCCCTTACGTTCATCACTGCTGGCCGGCATTTTTGGCTGGAGAGGGTCCTTTCCGACGCCTTTCTTCCAATTTTGGCGATCTTGTTTCGGATCCCAGCGGATATGGCATTGGCCGCGGGATTTATCTTCTTCGTCCCCGACACTTGTGCTCATCTAAACCTCCGCATCCCGCTCGGTCGGTTCGTGACGTGGATAAACAACCCGCAATGGCACCGGATCCATCACTCGGTCCTGATGGAGCATCGAGACAAGAACTTTGCCGCCTTTTTTCCACTCTGGGACTTTCTATTTGGCACGGCGTGGGTGCCGAAACCAGACGAGTATCCCGCAACAGGACTTGTGCCTGCTGAACGAGTGGACATCATCAATAGTGTGATCTGGCCAGTCCGACATCTGCGGCATCAAAAGTCCAAGAATGAATTGGGTTAAAGGCCTCTTGGTGCTCTTCAACGTATTCCTGAGGTACGCCGACCTCGTGTCCACGAATGATATCCTGCACTGAGGATTCGGTGCGTTAAACCCCTCGATGCAGCTGGCTCAGACATCGTTAGGCCTTTGGTGGCACTCAGTTTGACGTTTATCGTGACGTGGCTTGCTTTGGCGCAGCAACAATATATCTCCCTCGTGGTAGCCTTTTGCTCTACACCTGAACAACCTCATCATCATCGCAGGCGCAAACTGACTCGACCACTCGGCTTGAAGTGGGCAGTTGTCATTTCGGTCGCTTGCTGCGCCGCGAGCTGGTTCCGCTGATGGAACGTCTAGCGAGACTCGAACAGATCGAAATTGCGAAGCGCGACGCCGCCCAACAGGAAGAGGCGCAAGACACGCCCGAGGCGAACAAGAAGCCTGATGCCGGTAGCGAACAGGCCGTGCTCAGTCCCTCGCGGGAAGAGATGCAGTTGATCAGAAAGTACATCAAGGCCGCCCCTTCGGCGGACGCTGGCGGGCCTCCGATTAACGTCGGCGATCCCATCACCGGTGGAATGATTCCGCTGCCGTCGTCGCTGACGGAGAAAGTGCCGCGACTGATCGGTGCGAAATTTGCGACCCGCAACGGCGCGAGCATCATAAGCGCAAGAAACAGCCGACGCGTCGACGCAGTGCTGACGCCGAACTAGATTCACGCCACAGGACTTTGGCTGCCTCGGGCACGCCCCACAGGTAGAGTTTCCTGAATCCACGCGATGATGCTATGCTTGAACGTGTTTTCCTTCGGGGATGAATTAACCATCCCGGCGATTTGGTCGTCTTTTCAGTTTTCGACAACAGCGATTCTTACTCGTTAATTTGGCACCGCGTGCCGTATAACAGTTCAGAAACACCATGCATTTTGATGGTCAGGTAAACCTACGAACGATATCCGCACCTGCGTTGCGTTTTGCGCCCGTGATGTATCCTGCGGCGCTTTTCCTCTCTGCGCTGTTGCTGTTTGCGATCGAACCGATGTTTGCAAAGATGGTGCTGCCTCGGCTTGGCGGTGCCGCAGCCATCTGGTCAGTTGCAATGGTCTTCTTCCAGTCGGCGCTGCTGCTGGGCTATGCCTACGCCCACGTGCTCAGCCGCACATTGTCGCCGGGGCCATCGGCTCTCGTTCATCTAGGGCTCCTGGCAATTGCCGCCGCAACATTGCCGGTCGGCATCGCTCAAGGCTTCGAAACGGCGCCACAGCAAGGGCTCGAACTTTGGCTGCTGGCATTGTTTGCCGCCTCGATGGGCTTGCCGTTCGTCGCACTCGCCGCGACCGCTCCCCTGCTGCAAAACTGGTTCGCGGCGAGTGGTCATCCGCGGGCCGCCAATCCCTACCTTTTATATGCGGCGTCCAATTTGGGCTCGTTCGTGGCGCTCATGACTTATCCTTTCGTTGTCGAGCCGCTGTTGACGTTACGGACACAGATCGAGATGTGGTCGCTCGGTTACTTTCTTTTGACCTTGCTGATCGCGGCCGCGGCACTCATCGTCGCCGGCGCGGGCAAGCGTTCGATCAACCAGGCAAGCCCCGGAACCGACACCGCCCCCACGACCGCCGAACGGACGATGTGGACCGTGCTGGCCGCGATCCCGGCGGGCCTTATGATCGCCGTCACGGCTGCAATCTCTGTCGACCTGGCGGCAGCGCCATTCCTCTGGGTCTTGCCACTGTCGCTCTACCTTTTGACCTTCGTGGCGATCTTCCGCGAGCGTGCCTGGGTAGCGCACAATCGTGTGCTGAAGCTGATGCCGTTTGCTGCCGTGGCCCTCGTCGCATCCGCGTCTACTGTGGTGCGGCCGTATTTTGGCGTCCTGCTCGGGATGCATCTCGCGAGCTTCCTGGTGATAGCGCTTGCTTGCCATGGCGAACTCTATCGCCGCCGGCCGAACCCAGCACGCCTGACGGAATTCTACCTGTGGACCTCATTCGGCGGTATGATTGGCGGCATCTTCGCCGGGTTGATCGCACCGCACATATTCAACGGTGTCGCCGAGTATCCCATACTGGTGCTGGCCGCACTGCTGGCAATGCCCGGCGCGTTTGACGGCGGGCTGCGCAGGCTTTTGCGGCAGAGTGGCCCCGGTTTGGCATTGGCTGCGTTGACCCTCGGCATTGTTTGGCTGCACGTTCGCATTCCAGCCAACACCGCGCTGCCCGTCGATATCGCGCTCATTGTGCTGGCCGGGGTCATGGTGCTGGTACGTCGGCAACCGGCCATATTCTTCGGCCTTGCTGCGTTCGCCTTCGTGATCGCCAAGCTCGACCCCCTGTTCGCTCCCATTGAACAGGTCCGCAGCTTCTTCGGCGTGCATCGCGTGGTCGAGGACCGCTCCGGACAATTTCGCCTCCTGATGCATGGAACGACCGCGCACGGCGCCGAGCGCGTGCGCAATGCGGATGGGACGCCGGTCAAAGGCCGCCCCGAACCGACCACCTATTTTTATTTCGGAGGACCGATCGGCGATGCGATCGTCGCGGCTCGCCGTGCGCAGGGACGGCTGGCGCGGGTAGCGGCAGTTGGGCTCGGCACCGGCAGCCTCGCCTGCCATCGGCAGGACGGCGAGGACTGGACGTTCTTCGAGCTCGATCGGCAAGTGGCCCGCATCGCCCGCGACCCGACTCTGTTCCATTTCCTGCCGGAATGTGGACCAGATATCCGCATTGTGCTCGGAGATGCGCGGCTCACCCTGACGGCGTCACCGGATCGCTACGATCTGATCGTGCTCGACGCCTTCTCCTCCGATGCGATCCCCGTGCATCTGCTGACCCGCGAAGCGTTTGCCGGATATCTGGCGCACCTCACTGCGCACGGTGTCATCGTTCTGCACATCTCGAACCGGCATATGGCGCTGCGGGGGCCGGCGGCCGCGGTCGGCCTTGCAGAAGGCCTCGTGGCCTTTGGCAAACTTCAGATTCCTCCGGTGACGGCGCAAGAGGACGCCAGGGCTGCATCTGAGGTGGTCGTGTTTGCCCGCGATGTAAAGGATCTTGGCGAGCTGCCGTCGCAGGGATGGACGCGCCTCGATCCCGGCTCGCGGGTTGCATGGACCGACGACTATGCGAACATTCTCGGCGCCGTTCTCGACGCCAAGCTCGGGCGCTGATCAAGCACGCCGCTACGTCCCAGAAGCCTCGATCAAACTGCTCTTCCGCGACGGCGATCAACCTTATGGCTGATTGTTCGGCGGCCTCTCGATGAACTTCCGGCTGCCATTGAGAAGCTCGAGATTGTTGGCGATGACCGGGTTGCCGGGATCGAGCGAATACGCCTTCTCGAACTTTCGCCGCGCGCCGCTCAGATTGCCGCGCAGCATGAGGGAATATCCCTGGTCATTCAGGATCTGAATGGTCTCGCCGCCCAGCCGGATCGCCTGCGCATAGGCCTGATCGGCAAGATCGAACCTGCGTATCCGGTCATAGCTCGCCGCGAGCCCGACCCAGGCGGTCACGTCCTTCGGCGATTTCTCGACGGCGTCCTTGAAATAGCGCTGGGCGATTCCGTAATTGCCGCGGTTGTATTGCTCCAGCCCCAGCCGCACCGGCTCGTCGGAGGGATAGTATTTGACGTCGGTCGGCTCCTGCACGGGGTCGCCGCCCGGCGGATCCACCGGCGCAACGATCGCGGCCTCCCGCGTCGTGTAGTCGCAGGCCCCAAGGCCGGTCGCCATGCAGCAACAGATCAGCGCTGGAGCAAGACGATGCAATCCTCGCCCCGTTCCCCACTTCCAGCGCATCTCTTGCACCTTTCGAAAGATCATCGCGAAACTACCTACAAAAACAGACGACACGACCGAAACACCGAGATCAGCGCCAGAAGCTCTCCCAACGGCAAATGCTCAGGAGGCTGAGACCCTCAGCTCACCACTACCTGCCGCCTCCCCCCACACCGACGGCCACCGATCCTCCGGTCCCCGCTCCCAATCCGGTTGTGTTGACGTTCTGAATTGTGGTGACCGGCGGCGCCTGGCCCATCGCTTTGGTCGGATCGCCCATGTCGGGAAGCTGATCAAGCGGGCGTTGCTGATTGCCATAGCGTGTCACCGCACCGCCCGTGCGCCGCGCATCGTACGCGATCCTGCGATCGCCGACATATGCCGGCCACGGGTGGATCGTGTGGGTAACGGCGTTGACCTCTTTTGCATTGCCGGCGCTCATCGTGATGGTGTCAGAGCGCTCGACGTAGCGGTCCATCTCGTCATGCCCGTAAACGCCGTAGCAGCCTCCGAGCAGGAATGGTGCGAGCAGTGCCAGGTACCTGATGGTCATCCCTCGCCTCCTCTAGTTCAGGGTTTTCACGACCGGCTGGTTCGCAGCGGCGGCCGGTGACGGAGCGCGGACGACCGCATCGGGCGCGATGATGTGGCCATAGGGTCCCTTCACCTCGCCGCCGGAGTTGACGTAGTCGTCGTAGCGCTTGCGGACTTCCATCTGGCCATTGAGGAAGAAGTCGACATCGTTGGCCGGCAGACGTGAGTCGAGCGGCGACGCCAGTTGCTGGCCAGGCGCCGCCGGCGCGACCAGGCGCGGCGTCACGATAATGACCAGATCGGTTTCTTCCTGCTGATAGGATTTGCTGCTGAACAAGCTTCCAATCACGGGCACCGAGCCGATCCAGGGCAATTGCGAGACGTCCTGCCGGTTGCGGGTCTGCAGCAGGCCCGCGATGGCAAAGCTCTGCCCGTCGCGCAATTCGACCGTGGTACGCGCGTCGCGGCGGGTCAGGGACGGAACGGTGGTGCCCTGGATCGTCACTGCATTCGCAAAGTCGAGCTCGCTGACCGAAGGCTCGACGCGAAGGTTGATCACACCACGCGACAGCACGGTGGGCACGAAGGCCAGTTCGACACCGAACTTCTTGTAGTCGATCGACACGGTCGGAAAGCCGGCTGCCGACTGCGTCGGGATCGGCACCGGAAATTCGCCGCCGGCCAGGAAGCGCGCGGCGTCGCCGGAAAGCGTGGTCAGGTTCGGCTCCGCCAGCCGGCGCGCCAGTCCCTTTGTTTCCAGTGCCGTAATCAGGAGGTCGACCGAACTGCCGTTGCTGGTCCGCAAGATGCTCGTCAGCAGGCTTCCGAACGGGGGCGGAGCTACGCCGCCGGCGGAACCTATGAGCGTGCCTGCCGTAGCAAGCACGGGAAGGCTGCCTGTGGGCGGAGAACCAACAGCACTTCCACCGGCGCCCAAGGGGCCAGTGTTGGTATTGATACCACCAATGGGAGTCCGGCCCGCGGCCACGACTCCGCCCAGCCCCGAAATGCCAACATTGGTCCCATTGGCGTTGGCCGCCATAAGGTTCACGCCGAGATCGCGCCCCGCCTGCCGGCTGACCTCGAGGAACCGCACCTCGAGCATCACTTGCTGCGGCGCCGCAACGCTCATCGCATTGACGACGATGCCGCCCTCAGGAACGCTGCCTTTGGCGATCGCCAGCGCCTTCTCCGCGGCGACCGCATCGGCAGCCATTCCGCTCAGCACCACCTGGCCCTCGGATGCAGAAACGCGAATGCCGCGGGTGCCCGTGCCGGACGAGATGTTCTGCTGCAGATTGCCGATGTCGAGCGTGACTTCGACATCGAGAATGCCGATCTGCTTCATCGAGCTGTCGAACAGGATGACGTTGGTGGTGCCGGTCTTCTTGCCCTGAACGTAGATCAGGTGATCGCTTAGCGACTTCACGTCAACGATGTCGGGCGAGCCGGCTACGATGGTCGAAAATGCCGAATCGACCCTGAAGGTACGTGACTTGTTGAGGGTCACCTTGACCCGCTGGACCTCCGTCACCTCGCTGACGAAGACGCTGCCGGACGAGACCCGCCGCTCTGCCGCCCCTGCGCGGTCGGTGCAATCAAACAAGGCGACCGAAGCGCCAAGAGCTGTCATGCTCAAGGCGACAATCGCGTGTCCCGCGCTACCCCATACGCGACCACCAACCATGCGAATCCCCTTCGCCGTATTTCCTACGGCCAATTCCGTAGATTTACGGCCTCCGACTTCCTGATCACTCTCCTTCGCGCACCACGCCGTAGAGCTTACAGTCTGTCCGACTACAAATCGTTACCTGCGAATTCCCATTCCCGGCGCGCCGAGCTGAGGCACACCCCAGTTCGGTCCCGGACACGCCCCGGCACCAGCCCGCAAATGGCGGCTCAAGGATCATCCCCTGCCACGCGCCTTGATTGCAAGGAAAGAGGCCCGCCCGGCCGTGGCACCCCCCGAGAAAACTCTCCGATGTTGCCAGCGCGCACCACTTCCGTAATCCGCTTGGGCTAATCGTCGGCCTACCCAACGGGCCGAGGCCGTCCTGGTCTCAGCCGGCGTCGAGCCGCCTCCCGATCAGCCCCGATTCGGTCCTCTCAAAACGGAATCTGGGTGGACACGCTCGGCGCGTTGAAGGACGCGCCCCAGACCGGCACCAGCATGGTGAAGTTGGAAGATGCCGTCACGGTAAGCGAAGAGGCCCCAGCGGTCGTGCTCACTGTAGGCGTGAGACCGCCAGCATACAGGAAAGGAGCAATGGCCTGCTTCTCTGCGGCCGACAGGTAGTCAGTGGTACAAGCGGATGGTGATGTGCCCGCTATCACGGCAGGCGTGTAGCAGTTGATGATGTTTGCCCGAGCGCCGGCGCTCGCAAGCATGCGCAACGATTGCACCGTGATCGCATATCGTCCGAAATCAAAGATCGCGAAGATCAAGGTGAACAAGGCCCCGCCGACGAGACAAAACTCGAAAGCTGCCACCCCACGCTGGTCGAGCTTTCTCATCACTGCACCAAACGCACAGTTTGAACGTTAGGCTTTACTGCCCCATCTGAAATACATTTGGAATTGTCCAGCGTCGTATTGCCTTGGAATGACACAGCGTAGGCTATGACCTGATAGCAGCCGGTACCGGGGGCACTCGACGAGCTGTTGCCTCCGTAGGTGACGGGAGCATTCGGCACATAGACGGTGCCATTGAAATAGCTGGTGGAGGTGCCACTGATGTTGACGCCTTGCTTCGAATAGGCCTCTCCATCATAGATCAGGAGATCTTTCATCAGGGCCTTGACCGTTGCTGACAATACGGACGGCCCGGTAGGCGACGTCATTGCCGTAAGCTGGATCGTCGGGGTCCCAGTAATGGTGAGCGATGCTCCTGCGAAAAATATCAGGGTGGCCGTACCTGTTATGGTTGGATTCATATTGATTTTGACGTTCCCCGAAAAATAGTACGTGCCGTTTAATGCGGAACTGAACGCCGGGTTGTTGTTGCTATTGTAACAGCTGCATGTCTCATATGGCATGGGTGTTGTGCTGTTGTTCTTGTTCGGAAAATCCGACGTCTTCAACGCGGACAGCGCCGTGTTCACGGCACTTAATGGATCGGGAATCGGCTGCTGATAGGTTTTCACGCCCGTGCATTGGCTTCCCCCCGTCTGGGAGCAACCGCCGACTGTGTAGCTCGGCGCATTCACCGAGATGCCGGAATTGCCGACGAAGCCGATCGCATTCGCCGCCGCACTGTCCGACGAAATGCCGCAGTTTGCCGACGATACGGTAGCGCTGCCCTGAAAGGTAACGGGGTCGTGCAAAGCCAACACGCATGGAGGTTTCGCCAAACTATCAACGCCGGCGACCGCTGTCGCGACCACGTTGATCGTCGACAAACCAAGCAACTGGGCCAGGTATGCCGGTTGCTGCTGACTGACAGTGGCCTGGACGTAATTTCCCGCGATCCCGTTCCACGACCCCAGCGTGGCGATCTGGACCGACTTGGACACCCCTTGCGGAAGGCTGGTAGCGCACGTGGCGCCGGGATAGGAGGTGTCGCCTGAATTGCAGAACGAGTTCTGGGCTGCAACCTGCTTGCCGCGATAATCGACTGACTGTGTATTGCTGCAGGTTACGCCGGCCTGTGGCGCGTTGTCGCACGCCAACCGCAAGGCGCCCGAATAGGCGGCCGCATCAGCCGCGCCCTGGGCGCGTTGCCGCGTCACGTACCACGACCCGGCCTCACCGCCGAGTGCCATCACCCCGATCAACGGCACCAAGGCAACCACGGTTCCGAATGCGGCGGACCCTCGACGGCAACGAAGCATGTTACGCATGGGACACCTATTGAAACCGCTCTGAGTAAGTCAGTGTGAACGAACAGGCATTGCCGGTGGTGCTCGTGCACAACACAGACGTCAGCACGATCGGCGCCAACGTGATCGTTGTTGAGTACACGTAATACTTCGCGAGCGAAGGATCAGAGTTTCCAGCCGCGCAGACAGCATTGCTATCGCCGCAAATGAGCTGAATGCTGGGGATCGGAAAGCGGCTATCGGCCTTGGCGAGTGCGGCAGACGCCCAACTGGACGCGTTCGTGACGTCGGGTGGCGGGGAATACAGGATGGATTGGCCGAACGCGCGCAATGCCGCGAGCGCCGATATGTACCTGTAGCCGGCCACGGCAAGATCAGCAAGCGGCAGAAGGATTATCATTATTAGGAAAAGGTAGACGAACGGCATCTCGAACGCGACGGCGCCGCGCTGATCGGCGACCAGAGAACGTTTGCGGCTCACAAGCCTCTTTCGGCGATGCGACAAATACAGCACGTTGGCACCTTCACGATAAGGTTAGACCGGTACCTCGCTAACGAATGGCCGCGATAATTCTGCCATTCCCGGCAGATCACCAAACATAGGGTATCAATCTCCAGCGCGACGCTTCGTAACTCGCGTACTCCGGAAAACTGCGCCGCAGCAGGTCTTCTTCATAGTGGATCCGACATACCTGAACGCCGATGTGCAGTACGAACAGGGCCAGCGTCACCGACGAAAAGCTTTTGAGCACCACACCGAATACTGCGATCTCCTCCGCCAGATAGAGCGGGTGCTTGATCCATCGGTACGGACCCGTTTGCACCACGGAACGCGCTTGCGGCACCAGGCTGAACGATTTGCCAAGATGCCTGATCGTGACGAGCATCATCATCATGCCGGCCAACACGCAAACCGTGGATGCAAGGTTCGGCAACGCCTTGTCGGTCTCGCCGAAGAAGCCGATCGTCCATGGCATGTAGGTCCCGGCAAAGGCCGCTACTCTCGGCAGCAAACCATCCGCATGCGCCTTTGCCGGTGGCCGGGTCATGACCAGCAGCCCGAGAAGGACGTAGAAGCTGGCGAGGCAAAGGCTCGACAAGAGTGACGGCCAGGGCTCGGAAAGCGATCCGATCTTGATGGCGAGGCCAAGCGCCAGCAGCATGAACCACATGCCGCCGAGCAACTGCATCGTCCGTTCGTAAGTCGACTTGTTCGATAGAGTCACGGCGCTCATGGACTACCTACTTAAAAGCGTGAACGAGATGCAAAAACGGGCTCGCGCCCAGAATGACGAACATGGCCGGAAGCATGAACAGCACCATCGGAATTGTCAGCTTGGCGCCCAGCTTGTGAGCTCGCTCCTCCAGCTTGGTGATCCGCTCCCGCCGAAGGTCGACAGCAATACCGCGCAGCGCCGTCCCCAGCGGCGTTCCGTACTGCAGGCTTTGACCGATCACCGTTCCAAAGCGGCGAAGCCCATCCGACTTGGCGCCGAGCTTCTCGAATGCTTCGCTACGGCTCGGCAATATGCGGAGATCATCGAGCAGTCCGTGCAATACCTGAGCCATCGCCGGATTGGTTTCCTTCATCTCATCCGCCACGCGCTCAAGCCCGCCCTCGAGGCCCATCCCCGCCTCGCTGCACACAACGAGCAAATCGATGGTATCCGGCGTCCCCAGCCGAACGGCCGTATCAAAGCGCCTTTTCATGAAGAAAAGGATCAAGCGAGGTCCCATGATTCCGATCACCACCCCGATCAGCGTGAAAATCATCGCATCGGAGAGCGGCTTTCCGAGAAGCTGCGCTGCAAAGAAAGCCGCAAACGGAAACAGGAACATGCTGACGGCTTTGACGCCGATCCAGATCGGCAAAGTCTGATAATGGTTGAAACCCGCCGACTGAATAACCGTTCGGAGCTGCTCCAGATTTTCCTCCGCATAGAAGCGCTTGTAGCGAGCGCCTATCGAGGAAAGCCAACCGATCAGGTCCTGCGAGGAGCTTGACCGGTCTGGAATGCCAAGCACAGCGTTCGACACGCGTGTATTTAGCGTACGAAGGTGCACTTCGCGAATGATCAGAATGCACATTGCGGCTGCTGCCGCCGTGGCAAGGGCCGCGAAACCGAGACCAGCAGTCATAGTGCCGTCTCCCTTCTGATCATCCAGCGTATCACGAAGTGCCCGACAAACACCGAACCCATCGCGTAGGCCAACAGCGCGTTGCCAGTCGGGTCATAGAACAGCAGATCGATCGACTGTGGATTGATCGCATAGAGCAATCCGCCAATGATGAACGGCGATAGCGAAAGAGCACGCGAAGAGAAGATGACCTCTCCGGCCAGAGCCTTCGCGCGCGCAGCCAACGCAACCCGTTGGCTTATAGTGTCGGCCAGTATCTGCAGGGTTTCCGCCAGACTGCCGCCCGCCTTCAACTGGACCGCGAGCGTTACCGCAAACATGGCGTATTCAGCAAGCAACGTTCGCTGATAGACGCCTTCGACTGCCTCTTCCGGGGCCCTCCCCATCGCCAGCTCGCTGCAAACGATTTTGAACTGACCGGATGTTGGCTCTGGCATCTCCCGCGCGATGGCGCGAAAGGCTTCGTTGACGGGCAATCCTGATCGAACGGTGCTGGTCACCAACTGGATTGCGTCGGGAAGCTGGCGGAAAAGCTGATTGATGAAGCGACTTCGCTGCCATCCGAGCGCGCCCCGCACCACCAGGATGGCGACGGCAGCAGCAGCGATCGACACCACCGGCGTGGAAAATTCCAGCAAGCGATGATTCGCGTAAATGACCAGACCCGCGGCCATCACACCAGCCAGAAACACATAGGCCGGATGCCAAACGTAAACGATGTCAGCCTGATAATTGACGAGGCGCTGGAGCATACCCCAACGCGAAGCCTTGGCCGCGCGACGGATAGACACCAAGGTTGCCGCCTCGGACGTCGGCAGAGCAATCTCGATCTGGCGCTCCATCCGCCTGTGTCGCGAGTCGAGCCACAGCGTATTGATCGTCGCACACAACAGAAGCACCAGAACGATGATCAGGGGCGTCGACATCAGATCTGCCTCATCGCTTCGGCCCAGGCTCGATCGAGCCCGTAATAGACAAGGCGGCTCTTGAATTTCGGGACTGCGTTGGTGGATCGGTAGGTGCCCGATATCCGCCCGTGCACATCCTCCTCCTTGTACTCGAACAGCGCGATGTCGTTGGTGGTGATCACCTCGCCTTCCAGGCCGATCACCTCGGTGACCTGGACGATCCGGCGCTGGCCGTCCCGCATGCGTTCGACCTGCACGATGATATCCAGGGCGGCGACGATCTGAGACCGGATCGCTCGAGACGGCAGATTGACCTGACCCATCTGCACCATGTTTTCGACGCGCGTCAGCGCATCGCGCGCACTATTGGCGTGCACCGTCGAGATCGATCCATCATGGCCGGTGTTCATTGCCTGCAGCATGTCGAATGCTTCGGCGCCGCGGACCTCGCCTACGATGATGCGATCCGGGCGCATGCGCAGGGCGTTCCACAAGAGATCGCGTTGCGTGACCTGCCCCGTACCCTCGAGGCTGGGCGGCCGCGTCTCCAGGCTGATCACGTGCGGTTGCTGCAGCTGCAGCTCCGCCGCATCCTCGATGGTGACGATGCGTTCGCTGTGGTCGATGAACTGGCTAAGGGCGTTCAACAGTGTCGTCTTGCCCGACCCCGTACCGCCGGAGACCAGAACATTGAGCCGGCAGCGAGAGGCAATTTCCAACAGCTGTCCGAGAGCGGGGGTCATCGATCCGTTCTCGATCATCCCGTTGATGTTCAAACGCCGGCTCGGAAATTTTCGGATCGAAATGCAGGGACTGTGGATGGCCAGCGGCGGCAGGATGATGTTGACGCGGCTGCCGTCCGGCAGGCGGCAATCCACCATCGGGCTGGATTCATCCACGCGCCGGCCGACCTGCGCGGCAATCTTTTGCCCGACCGCGGCAATATGGTCGTTGTCGCGGAACCGTATGGCGATCCGTTCCAGCTTGCCGTTTCGCTCGACATAAACGTTACTTGGTCCGTTGACCATGATATCATTAATCGATTCATCCAGCAGAAGCTGACGGAGCGGACCGTAACCGGTCATGTCGTCAGCTATTTCTTCCGCCAGCAGAAGCTGCTCGCGACCGGACAGTTCCAGCCGTTCCTGGTTGGCGATGCCGTGGATGATCTCCTCGATCTGCCGTCGCAGGACCTCGCGCGAGACCGAAGCGGCCACTGCCGGCTCGATCTGCTCGATGACCCGTTCGCGCAACGACGCCGACATCGCCGTATGATGTGTCGAACGTTCCTCGCGCTTAGATGTCGACGGGCGCAAACTTGGCGCCGGCGACTCCACACCCGGCGCCGGTGACTCCACACTAGGCGCAGCTGGCGCCGTGTCGAGCAACACCGGCGGCACGCTCGGCGCCGCCGTCGGCGAGCTCGCCATCAGTGTAGGCAAACGTATTGGCGTTTCGTCTGCGCGCCTGCCGAACTTTTTCATAGCCCGAGCCACCTCTTCCACCGCCCCTTCCGCTTGGGGCCGACGCCGGTGATCTCCCGAACGATCGGAGCGAGGTGACGCCGCAGTGCCGATACATGCTTGAGAGCCGGAATTCCGAGGTTGACAGCCTGGGTCATTCCCTTGCCGAGATCCGGGATCACCATGTCCGGTTCTGCGCCGAGAGCCTTGACGATCGTCGCCCTGGGAAGGCCGCCAGCACGATCTGCGCGATTGAGCAGGGTAAAGACCCGGTCCTTGCCGGCGATGTTGGTGACCGCGTTGCGCAGCGCATGAGCATTGCGCAGGCCGGTCACCTCCGCTTCCAGCAGAACCAGCACGTGACGGGACAGCGTGATGACCGGATAGATCGATGCCGGGAACGGCACCGGTACATCGACAACGACGTAGTTGAAGCGCTGACGGAGCAGACCCAGCACGTGCCGCACGCCCGCTTCGGTGATATCGAGCTTGGCATCGAGGTCTTCGTCGCCGGAAATCAGGACAACCCGATCGTTCACCTCGATCGCCGCCCGTTCGAGGAACAGCGTGTCGGCCCGCATAGGATTTTCGAGGGCAATGCGCAGCCCAGGTCCTGGGCGAACACCCAGCATCACCGCAGTCTCGCCGCCCTGCAGATGCAGGTCGAGCAGTGCGACCTTGGCCTTGGTGGTTTCGGCCAGTTGCAGCGCGAGATTGATGGCGATGCTCGTCGCTCCGGCGCCGCCCTGCGCACCACAGATAGAGACCACATGCCCCCCACGATCATTGTGAGCGGGCGCGACGTCGCCAAGCAGCTTCGGCCGGAGCTGGTCCAGCACCATATCCCGGGTGATCGGCGTTGGAAGATACTCGGTAAGGCCGGTCTCCATCAGCTCCCGGTAGAAGGTGATCTCCCGGTTCTCGCCGATCAGGCAGACCCGGACATCGGGCGGGCAGACGCTGGCCAGACGCTCCAAATCGGTGAAGGGATCATCGATCCCGCTGATGTCAGTCACCACCGCGGACAGATCGGTGTCGGTCTCGAGCATGCGCGTCGCATGACGGATGTTGCCACGTCGGATAACCAGGTTGCAGCCGTCGAGGCCCTTGCGAAGGGCCGCCGCGCTCAACTCGTCGTTCACGAAGCAGACGATACGGTTACGCGTGAGAACGGACGACGTCTCTTCAGGTGATTCCACCACTGCCATGTTCACACTCATCAACGTTTCTCCGGAACCTTGCCCGCATCGCTCACCGCCGTGGCCGCCTCGCGGGCAGCCTCCGTCGTCCCGTCGCAGGCGGCGAGAGCGTCGTCGTCCTGATCCCGCTTCCTGACCGAGTATTGCTTGAGCTCGCGGCCGTTATAGATCGCCACCGTCGTGCTCTGGCCGGCAACCGCACTCTGGCGCGCCAGCTCTGGCGACACATCGCAGCTGGATGTCGCGCCCGAGTCGGCGGCCTTTTCCCACTGCTCAGCCGCAGATCGGACGACGAGCGAGAGCGTTCCAAGCTGTTTCGCGACGGAGACCTTCTTGACCTGCTCCGGCTTAAGCTCCAACGACACGGTTTGCGCCGTCTTGCCTGCGACAGCATTGCTGATGGAGCGCCCGCCTTGCGCAATCTCTTGGTCGATCGCGATCACGCGCACATTGGATAGAACGGTTTCGCTGACGGCCCGCCGCACCGGATCCGCCTTCTCGAACACCTGCGTCAACACCACGTCGACATTGTCGCCCGGCCTGATCAGCCCCGAGACGCCAGTCTCCTCGTCCACCTTGAGGCTGATTGCGCGGCTGTCCGGCGCCAGAACGCTGGCAAGGAACCCGCGATCCCTAGGACGCAGGATGTCCTGCAACGTAATGGCGCTCCCGGCGTCGACGAACTTGCGAACCAGAGAACCGGGAAGTCCGGCCTTGGTGTCAGGCGTTTCGAGGATCGCCCCTGCAGGGACACGATCCGGCGCCGCCTGGCGCACGGTGAAATCTTCGTCCCGCGCCAACGTTCCTTTCGAAAGCGCACGTGTCGTAACAAAGTAACCGACGGTTACAAGCCCAGCCGGCGGCTTTTCCGCGACCACCTCCGCAACAATGCGGTCCTTCGGCTGGTTCACGCTATAGGCAATGAGCCCGAGCGCCGTAGCCGCAAGCAGCAGCACCATAATGATCGAGACGCGCAGAGCCGACGACATGTCAAAATCCTTTGCTCAAAATAGTCCAGATACCGCCGCATGCGATGGCGACACCGTAGGGCAGCGGCGCATGTCGCAAATGACGCCAGCGCTCGACCGCGTAGACCCTTCGCACCAGCGACGATCCGGCGGGCGCCAGCTTCGGCTGCGGCAGACGGCGCATCATCAGATGCACCGCGGCCAGAGCGCCACCAGCGAGCGCGGTTACCGTCAGCAGCTCGATCACGCCGGTCAGAGGGAGACCGATTGCCAGGGCAACCAGCAACTTGACATCGCCGCCGCCGATCATTCCGCGCTGGTATATCACTAACAGTGCCAAAAACAGGATTGCGGCGACCGTCAGCGATTGGCCGATCTGCACCGGGCTGGCCAATTGACCGGCGATTCCGAGGAACGCCAGCGCCAGACAAATTTCGTTTCGGATCAACCGTGTCGCGATATCGATCGTTGCGACATACAACAACAATGCGATTTCCAGACACGAGGTCGTGGACGCAATCCAGCTCATGAAAAATTGCCTCAAACGAGACGGGGGCGCGTTGCAACGCCCCCGGCGTCAGACAGTCTCTCTGCCTCAAGCGGCAGTAGTGACCGCGGTGGTGACCGTGCCGATCGCGGTGGTCAGCGCCGCGCCGATGCCACTGGCAGTCGTGGTACCGAAAGCAGCGGCCACTGCAGCGACGATGCAAGCGGCGACGATCACGTACTCGAACGACACAACGCCATCCTTGTCGGAACGGAAAAGTGTCAAGGCTTCTTTCGCTTGAATGTAATATTTCTGCATAGGAGTGAATCCTTGCTCTGACAATGAATGCTGCAAAAAACCGCGGGCGGCACCGTTGGCAGAAAACTGCCAACGGCATCTGGTTGCAGACCCGCCTAGAGGCTGGCCTCTCGGCTACCAGCCGTCGATTAGGCTGCCGTGGTGACCGCGGTCGTGACCTTGCCAATCGCGGTGGTCAGAGCTGCGCCGATGCCGCTGGCAGTCGTGGTGCCGAACGCAGCGGCAACTGCCGCGACGATGCAAGCCGCGACGATCACGTACTCGAACGACACGACGCCGCCCTTGTCCGAGGCGAGACGCTTGAAGGCTTCGGTGGTCTGGATGTAAAACTTGATCATAGGAAAAAATCCCTTTTACGATGAATTTACGCGATATGTTGGCGGGCAATTCCGGTGCCAACTAAGAATTTCTTATAATCTGTCGCGAGAAAACTGTCGATTGGTAATCGTTTATTAACCCTACCGGTGCAACCGCTGACAGCCTCTTTGGCCACGATGCTCCGAACAGAATTCGCGAAATCCCCTTAAATTATAGGGGTTTCGGCATTTCAAGACATTGCAATCTGGCTGCTCCGTGCGAATACGGTGATCGCGCCCCAAGGGCAAATCGAGGGAGATTCTACCCGAACGACGGTCAAAGGCGACGACCTCACAATCCGGTGCCACGGGCTACCGTCGATGGCCGTCCAAGGATCGCCCTCAAAAGCAGCTCCCGGAATCCCCTCCCAGCCGCCCGCAGCTCTCCGGGTTCGATTGTCGCCACTGCGTGACCGCCAGCGGCGGGTCGCGTCCGCCGGCGCGGCCGATAACCTGCCGCGCTCTTCGTCGAGGAGCTGCGAATGAAGCTTCTGGATCAGCACGTTTCGCTCCAGCAGGGACATTATTCTCGCCTGAACCTGCCCTGCCAATGCCTTGCGCAGGGCGTTCTCCCGATCGAGGAGTTCGGGAAACGGAAGCAGCGGCCGTACGAGCTCCGTCGCCCGATGACGCAGGACGCCCTCGCCTCGGCCTGTGCGATCTGATCCGGAAACCGCTGGGGGCATTGCGCGAGCGCCCGTTCAGGTGCGCCGCCTCCTGCTCGATGGCCTGGGGAGCGGCCCCGCAACAGGCCAGCCGGATACGGCACGAGAGTTAACCTTGATCCGTAAGAATACGGGGTCCGACCAGAGCTATATTGAGTCGCCTGAGAGCGGCCGCCTTTCCGCGGCCTACGACACCTCCGTCAACCCTTCGCTTTTCACCACGTCCGCGGGGCGTAATTTCCACGGGAATTGAGGAAGATCTAGCAAACAAACCTGAATTCACCTCGGATTTTGGCTGCAATTGAAGAGCCGTTGCATCTCTTATTCCGGGAAAAATAGGCATTCTCTTAATGGTTTTGCGTCACGCATGAAGCATTGATTTGTGCTTTCCGGTCCTCGTGAATGATCAATGAGGATTGTCGTGGCCGTTTTTTCGATGTTTTTTCATATCCGCCGCCTGCGCTCGGATCAGTGCGGCGCCGTCAGCGTGATCATGGGTGTCCTGCTCGTTCCTCTGATCGGAGCCCTAGAGCATTTTCCGACCGGAAAGAATCGGGTGGGGATTCCCAAAACGGCGCGAGTCAGATTCAAGCTGCATGCTGGCGAGGGAGGCCAGCATGTATGGCCAGGGCGCTTTCGGTTGATCTTCGCCAAAGGGTGGTAGCCGCGATTGACGGTGGCATGTCCTGTCGACAGGCTGCTGAGCGCTTTGGTGTCAGCGCGGCCAGTGCGATCCGCTGGCGCGGTCGCCTCAAGAAAGTTGGCGACATCGTTCCTAAACGCCAGGGCGGTGACCGCAAATCGCAGCGCATCGAAGCGCATTCGCAATTGATTCTGGAGGCGGTGACAGCGAGGCCGGATATCACGCTTGCCGAGTTGCGAGAACTGTTGAAACGTCGTGGAATATCGACTGGCATCGCGTCGCTCTGGCGTTTTTTCCAGCGCAGAAAGATCACACTTAAAAAAAGACAGCGCACGCCGCCGAGCAACGGCGCGGCGATATAAATGCCGCACGTGAGGAGTGGTTCGAAGGGCAAATCGACCTTGACCCTGAGCGTCTCGTCTTCATCGACGAAACCAGCGCCAACACCAAAATGGCGCGGCGTTACGGGCGCTCGCCACGCGGCGAGCGATGTCGTGCAGCTATCCCACACGGACATTGGAAGACGACGACGTTCACCGCTGGATTGCGCTCCGACGGTCTGATCGCGCCGCTTGTTCTGGACGGTCCAATGGATGGCGACGCTTTCCTGGCCTACGTCGAGCAATTGCTCGCCCCATCGCTGCGGCCGGGCGATACCGTTATCATGGACAACTTGCCCGCTCACAAGGTCCATGGCGTTCGAGAGGCCATCCAGGCGGTCGGAGCTAGCCTGCTCTATCTTCCGCCCTACAGTCCAGACTTCAACCCGATTGAAATGGCCTTCTCCAAACTGAAAGCGCTGTTGCGGGCCGCCGCAGCGCGCACCATGCCCGATCTCTGGCAAGCAATCGCCAACGCTCTCAAACGCTTCTCACCCGAGGAATGTCAAAATTATCTCGTCGCGGCTGGTTACGACGCAACGTGATCGGAAAACGCTCTAGGTATCGGCTTTGAGGTTTCGAACTGGTCCATGCGGACGCGCGGCATGCAAAACGCGGCCGATGCGGCGGCTCTCGCGGCTGCGACCAACAACGGCTCAAACTACGATGTCGAAGCCAAGGCGGTCGCGGCGCGATATGGGTTTGTGGACGGTGCCGGCAACATCAGCGTCACCGTCTCCAACGCGGCGACATGTCCGGGCGGCGGCAACAACTGCTATAGTGCGACCATTTCGGGTTCTGTGCCTCTATATCTGTCGCAGGTTGTCGGATACAGAGGTGACGCAACATTAAATGGTGGCCCAGCAAAGCAGATCGGCGCCGCATCGGTTGCAAAACGGCCGAGCACGCCGACGGACTTTTGTTTGCTGGCGCTTGGGCCTCAAGGGATCCGGTCCAACGGCGCACCGAAGGCCAGCATGGCCTGCAACGCGATGTCGAACACGGGGTCGACGTGTAACGGTGGCAATCTCGGGGCACCGATCGGCGCAGCGCACAACACCAATAACGGCTGCGGCGTAACGCAGTATTCGAATGTGCCCGCGGTCTCCGATGCCTATGCCGTGCTCGCCAGCAAAATTCCACCCGACCCCTGCAGCTCCTATCCGCAGGAGCCGACCAAAAAGAAAGATCCGGCGTTACCGGCCAGTAACCAATGGTCCGGATCCCAGTCGCTCGGCGGTACCTTCGTGGTCTGTGGTGACCTCCAACTCGCCGGAAATGTCACCATCGACGCCCCGGCGGGGGCGGTGCTGGTCATCGAGAACGGTCAATTGGACACCAACGGCTACACGTTGGCGACGACCAAGGGTACCGGACTCACGGTGATCTTCTCCGGCGATAATTCGGGTTCATACACTCATGGTCCTACCGGCGGAGGCACGCTCGACATCGCCGCACCGACATCTGGAACCTGGTCGGGCGTCGCCATCTACCAAGATCCGAAGCTAACCAACGGCGTGGATATTTCGGCGGCCGGCAATAGCCCGGCGTGGAATATCACTGGTCTTGTCTATCTGCCGAATTCGAGCGTCACATTGAGCGGCGCCGTCAACAAGGCCGGGTTCGGAAAGTCCTGCTTTGCCCTGGTCGTCAAGGACATCACCGTGAACGGAACAGGGATGATCCTGCCGAATGGCGAATGTATCCCCGCGGGATTGTCGATGCCATCTACGACGATCCCGGGCAGAGCGATGTTGGTCCTATGAAACCGGGACTCCCGACGTGGCTGAGGGCGTCACACAAACCAGCGTTCGGCTTCGCTGATCAGATTAAGGCAATCGCCGCCGACACGCGCGGCGTCGCGGCGGTCGAATTCGGTCTTTTCGTGATCATCCTCGCGGTCGCGCTCGCGAACGTTGCCGACGTATCGTTCTACATCTACCAGCGGATGCAGGTGGAGAACGCCACGCAGGCGGCCGGCCAAGCCGCCTGGAAGAGCTGCGATCTATCCCATCTGCCGGCAACGACGAATTGCCCCGGGCTATCAACGGCCATGCAGAATGCCCTTCAGAGCACGTCCCTGGGGACGCGGGTCTCGATGATATCGGGGTCGCCGTCGGAGGGGTATTACTGCATCAATTCGTTGAACGCGCTGCAATACGTGAGCGACGTCACGTCAAAGCCTGCCGATTGCTCTGCCGCCGGCATGCCAACCTTGCAGCCTGGTGATTACATCGTTGTGCAAACAACGTTTACCTACACGCCATTATTCCCGGGCCTCAGTATCGCCAGCGGTCTCCCGACTCCCCTCACCGGAACGGCAATGATCAGATTAGGCTGACCGTGCGAAAGCTCCTGAAAACTTTGCAGCTCGATCAAGGAGGAACGACAGCGGTCGAATTCGCTCTTATTGCGCCCATTCTGATCGCGCTCCTTGTCGGCACCATCACGCTATGCGTCGGTCTCTTTCTGATTGGCAGCCTCCACTTTGCCGTAGAAGACGGCGCCAGGTGTGCATCAGTCAAAACCACCGTCTGCTCGGATGCCGCGACAACGGTTGCCTACACCAAGAGCCGGTATTTCGGCCCAGATGTATCACCCACCTTCACCTATACCGCTGCTGCTTGCGGCAATTCGGTCAGCGCGTCGGTCAACTATTCAATGAATGTGGGCTCCAGGACATTGGTGATTCCGATCTCGGCGACGGCCTGCTTTCCCTGAGATTGAATCGTTCCGACGTCGCCGGTTAGCATCTAAGAAATGCATGCTCCCGCCTGGACGCGTTGCGTCCGTGCGAGGCCGGGCCTACTCGCCTGAGCGGCGCCGGATGATTGCCCTCCCCGGCCTAATCTAGACTGCTCCGAATCCCCCAACACTGGCGCAGACAGGCTGGAGCTGGTGCGTGTGTTGGCGCGCCGCGTTTCAAATGCGAAATGAGTGCCTGATCTGCCTCAGCATAGCCAGCGTCGCGTCGGTGTACCGACCATGCGTGAGATACTGGTCTACTTGCGATGCTCCCAGCACCACCAATGCGGCTACCGCGAAGCCCTTGATCATAATGGGCCTCCCCTACGAAAGAGACCGCCAACCGGGCTGTCAGAGTTTCTCGTTGTATCGAACCTTGTCGCTGATCGCGACCTACCTGCAACAGCGAATGCTGGCCGAAAACGGTAACGAGAGCCTTAAGGCGAGCGTAGAGCAGAACGTGCTCTTCAACGTACCTGTCTCATCGAACCCGACTGGCCAGCTTGCGCCAGTGATAGCCACGCTTTTCGACGTCCTCCTGAATTCTTTCGCTCACCGATCGCACGGTGCGCTTCTTTTTCCGCCAGTTTCCGCCAAATTTCGAAGGGATGGGAAGTCCACGCCGGATAACCAGCAGATCGTTTTTCCCACCCAAGTATACGTCATACATGAGAGCGCCCTGTTGCAGGGAGCAGCATAGACCTGCACAGCAGCATTATTGGTGGCAGGGGGGCAACAGCGACTTCAAAACAATTAGGCGCCAGGGAACCAGACTGGCCTCAAGGGATCGGTCCAAGACTCACTTCTGCCGGAACGCGTGATTGAACGACATGACAAGCGGCCCGACGATGTAGTCAAACGCGGTTCGCTGGATCGTCGGGATCATCACGGTTGCCGGCATCCCCGGATAAAGGTGAATGTTGGGCATGGTTGACAGCTCGTCCTGGTCGATCCGAACGTAGGCCGTGTAATAGGGATTGTTGGTCTTGGGGTCCGTCAAGCGGTCCGCCGAGACCTGAATGACGTCGCCGTGAATGATCGGAACGATACGCTGCTTGTAAGCCGTCAGGTGAACTTCGGCACGTGTGTTCGGGTGCACGTCGCTGATATCCTCGACCGCCACCTGCGCCTCGATTGTCAGCGAGTCCTCGTCAGGCACGATGTCCAGGATTTTGTCGCCGCGCTGAATCACGCCTCCCATCGAGAACACGCTAAGGCCAACCACCCGTCCGGTATAGGGAGCGCGAATTTCCATCCGGCCCAGCACCGCCTTGGCGTTCATTGCCTTCGGGATGACCTCCAGGAGTCTGGCTTGGGTGTCGCGCAAGTCCTTGGTGACGTCGGTCATCCGGTCGTTGTCGAATTGGGCGATTTGCTGCTCCTGCTCCGCGATCGCCTGGCGCGCCTTGGCGATGTTGGCGTTTGCATCGGCGATCTGGCCTTCGAGACCATACGCCGTCCGCTCCAGCTGCAGGATACGCGGACGGGCGATCAGCCCTCGCTCCACGAGCGGAGCGACGTCCTTGGCCTCCTTGCGAACTGAGTCGATCTGGTTGGTGAACGATTTCACCTGCGCTTCCGCACCAACGATCTGCGATCCCAGTTGGTTGATCTTCTCGCGGACGACGCTTCTTTGCCCTTCGAGCGAGGCTCTGCGGGTGTCGAACTGACTGAGTTGCCCGTTCCAGACGCTCTTGAAGTAGGGATCGTCGGAGCGCGCCTTCAGATCCGGCGGCATGACAAGTTGGGAGCCATGGTCAAGCTCGGTCAGCAGCCGGACTTCCGATGCACGAAGCACGGCATATTGCTGCGTTAGCACTTCATGCTCCGCGCGAGCCTGGGTCTCGTCCAGTACGATCAGCAGGTCGCCGGCGAGCACCTTGTCGCCTTCCCTGACGTGCAATTCCTTGACGATGCCGCCATCGAGGTGCTGGAGGCTCTTGCGGTTGCCGTCGACCTTTACGACCGCATTGGCGACCACCGCCCCGTTGAGCGGCGCGGTCACCGCCCAGGTGCCGATGCCGCCGAAGAAGATGGCAATGATCAGCCACCCCGCTACAGAGACATTGCGAATGGAGTCGTTTGGCATGCCAGCATTGTTCGTGCCCTTTGTCCCGCGCGGCGCGGCTCCGGGGCGCATCGACAGGTCTGTGACATCAAGCAACGTCATGATTTCTCCTAACCGGTCGCTCCCCGAACTGCAGGAACCGGCACAGGCCGCGTGAGGCGCGCCAGGATTTCGCTCCGCGGTCCGAACATCTCGGCCACGCCTTCGCGCAACACCAATATCTTGTCGACCACGCCAATTGTGGCCGGCCGATGGGAAATGATCACCACCGTGGTCCCGCGCTTCTTCAGCTGCGTGATGCAGTCGGCCAGCGCTGCGTCGCCCTCGGCATCAAGGTTCGAGCTCGGCTCATCCAGCACAACCAGGCTCGGATTGCCGTAGACCGCGCGTGCGAGGCCGATGCGTTGGCGGTAACCTCCGGACAGGATCGCGCCACCCTCCCCGACCTGGGTATCGTAGCCATCGACGAGCCGCAGGATCATCTCGTGTACGTCAGCCATTCGCGCCGCCAGAATGATGTCCTTGTCGTCTCCGTCCTTGAACCGACAAATATTGGCGGCCACCGTATCGGCAAACAGCTCGATATCCTGGGGTAGATAGCCAAGATGCTCGCCGAGCGACGACCTGATCCAGCTCGAAACGTCAGACCCGTCGAGGCGAACGGCCCCTGCAGATGGCGCCTGAACGCCGACAATATGACGCGCCAGCGTGGATTTGCCGGCGCCAGAGGGGCCGATAATCCCCAATACTTCACCCGGTTCGATCTGGAAGGTGACGCCGCGCAGAATGGGCTTTGATATTCCAGGCGCGGCAAAAGACAGCGCTTCGACGGAAAGACGGCCTTCGGGCCGTGGCAGCGTCAGTCCTGATTGGCGCGGCGGATTGGCTCCCAACAGCTCGCGCACCCGCAGGAATGCGCCGCGGGCGGAGATGAGGCTGCGCCAGGACCCAACGATCTGTTCAATCGGCTGCAAGGCGCGGCCAAGCAGGATGCTGGCGGCGAACATGGCCCCGGCGGTGGTCATCCGCTCGATCACGAGATAGGCACCGAGACCGAGAATCAAGGATTGCATCGAAAGTCGCAGGAAACGAATCATGCTCTGCATCGTCGCCGCGCGATCACTCGCGGCGACCTGGCGCTCCAGCATTCGGTCGCGGTCCTTACTCCAGCGATTCAGGAGGCCAGCGGTCATCCCCATTGCGCGCACCACTTCGGTGTTGCGCAGGCTCATCTCCGTAAAGCTGTAATTTCGATTTGCCGCCTCGCTGGATTCGGAGAGCGGAGGTTTGACGATCCATTCGTTGAGAAAGGCCATCAGCACCAGAATGATCGAAGATCCCAGTGCAAAAGCGCCCAGGAACGGGTGAAGGCAAAAGATCACCGCGATGTAGATCGGCGACCACGGCAGATCGAAGACAGCGTGAATTCCGGACCCGGTGATGAACTGGCGGAACGTATCGAAATCGCGCAAGAGCTGGCTGCGTGCGCCGCCGATTTTTGCCGAATTGTCGATGATTGCGGTCATCACCCGCGGCGCGATCTTCCGATCGAGGCGGATACTGGTGCGTGTTAGCACGCGAGCGCGTACCGCATCGAGACCCGCGAGCGCCATGAACGCCAGCAACAGCGCAAGCGTCAGCATCAGCAGCGTGATCTCGCTGGCGCTCGAGATCACGCGGTCATAGACCTGCAGCATGTACAGCGGGCCCGCCAAGTAGAGCAAGTTAATGGCCAGGCTGAATATGGCCGCAGTGACAAAATAGCTCTGGCAGGCTTGCAGCGACTGCCGGAATTCGTCCGCTTTTTTACGGAGGATACTCACGCGGAAATTGGCCGGAGCCACCTTCTAGACATGATCGCTGGCCGCCCCTGGGCAGCAGTCGAAAGATTCAATAAATCAATCATCCAATCCCCCCATTTAGCATGGCCGACGGCCACGTTGATAGCCGCCGCCGGCGCAAAACAGGCAGGAGGGTAAACATACGGGCTCGCCTTCTCCCCGCGGCGTCTCTCCCATGGTAAATGCGTTCACGCCCCTCAAGCGATGTGGTGCGGATCATAGGTGATCACCGTGCCGTTCGTGGCGTCGGCCTTCTCGGCAAATCCGGTCGGATCGTATTGACCGAGCAGGACGATGTTCGCGGTGTGAGCGCCGTCCGACACCGTCAAAGTGCCGCCGGTCCCCGCCTGGTTCTCCGTGTAGCTCAACGTGGTGCCCGCGCCGAAGCTGATGCCCTTGATGTCGATGTCGTCATTGCCATCGAGGCCGCTCACCGTGCCGGAGAAGTGGAAGGCATCGTCCAGGATCAGGTGGCCAGCGGCGGTCGTGTCGAAGGTGACGCCTGCCGCCGAGGCTGCCCCGAACTCGATCGTGCCGGCCCCGCTGATCAGCGCATTGCCGCTGCCGGTAACCTCACCCTCTGCCGTGACGGTGCCGCCATTGGCCCAGATCAGGCCGCTGTTGGCCACAGCACTGTCGAGGACAAGCCCACCCGTGCCGGTTGCCTCCAGCGTGCCAGCGTTGGCGATCACGTTGGCGCCGGTGTCAATCACCAAGGCATGGGTTCCGGTGGCATCGATAGTGCCCTCATTGCTCAGGGTCCGGCTGCCCTGCCCGATCTGGCCCGCACCCGAGATCACGTTGTCGACGTTGTCGAGCGTGACGTTCGACATGGTGCCAGCGATGATGTTGTGGTCATCGTCGGAAAGGACCACATGGCCACCGCCGTTGAGCGTGATCCCGGTCTGGATCAGCTGCAGCAGCGTGTCGTCGCCGGAGGCCTGCAGGTCGATCTCGCCGGTGTTGTGGATGACGCCCGACAGCGGCAGCATCGCGCCGTCGCCGATCGTCATCGCGCCCGGATTTTCGACTGTGGGCGTCACGTCGAACTCGAAGTTTGCTGCGGTCAGATCTGCCGTGTGGACGCCGTCGAGCGTGATTGTCTGGCCATCAGCAAGCGTGACCACGGCGTTTCCGTTGGCGTCGTCGGCGGTATGGGCCTGAACGTCGCTGAAGCTCTGCCAGCCGTAGCTGATCAGGTCGATGACGTCCGATGACACTTCGAAGTTGTGCACGACGTCATTGCCGATCGGTTGCGAGAACACGAACGTGTCGTGGCCGCTCGAACCGGTTAGCGTGTCGTCGCCGGACCATGCGAAGATGGGTGAACCGGGATTAAATGTCTCAAGATTACTGGCGATGAATTGCGTGACTGCCGCACCAGTGGGATCGGTCCAATTAACAGTCACATGCAACAGCTCGGCTCCAACCGCCTGCGAAGTCACTGCTACAGAAGCTAGATCGACGTCTTGCAAGGTCCACGTTGATGCGTCCAACTGGGTCCCGCCATTAAGGGATATCGTAGTCGGGACATCAGTTATTGTTACGGAGGCAAGGCCATTCGGATTAATTGTCGTGGTCAGCCCCAAGTTCATCGGACTGCCGACAACCCCCGCAGGGAAACCGGAAAGGACAACGTCCTGGGTAACCAGCCCTGTCGTACCTGCAAGTTCCACGACGATTACGTGAGAATCATTGTCGTTCACCTTATGACTGGAGGTGTCCGTGTTTGCGTAGACAAACGTATTTCCGCCAGACACATGGAACACAACGTTCTTTGCTGCGATCGTGAAATTCCCATTACCAGCGTCTGACGTTTGGAAGGTTGTTAGCCCCAATGCCGAAGCGAAACTTAGAAAATCATGTGTAGCGCCGGTGCCGGTAGTGAAGTTATTGATGATATCGAGCGAACCAGCACTTGAATCGTTTGCGGAGGCATAACGGAACGTATCCTGCCCCGATCCGCCATCAAGAGTGTCGGCACCCGCGCCACCGGTCAGCGTGTCGTTGCCGGCTCCACCGGTCAGCGTGTCGGCGCCAGAGCCACCGATGATGGTGTCGGCCTGGCCCGATCCGATGAGCGTTACCCCGGTCGCATTGCCGGCGTTGGTCAGAGTCCACCCGTTGGCTCCGGTGGCCGCTGACACATTGATGTTGAAGCCCGATGCCGTGATCGACGCCGTACCTGCATTGCTGGTCGCTGCACTCGCTGTCCAGGCTGCCGCTGCCGTCGCATTCGCCGTCGCACCCGACGACACCACCAGGATGTCGGTGCCGCCGGCGCCGAGGTCGGTAATGGTGTCGGTGCCCGCATCCACATTGAACGTGTCTGCACCAGACCCGCCGGTCAGCGTGTCGTTGCCGCCACCGCCAGTCAGCGTGTCGGCACCAGAGCCGCCAATGATGGTGTCGGCCTGAGCCGAGCCGGTGAGCGTCACCGCAGTCGCATTGCCGGCATTGGTCACAGTCCACCCGTTGGCCCCGGTGGCCGCTGACACATTGATGTTGAAGCCCGATGCCGTGATCGAAGCTGTACCCGCATTGCTGGTCGCTGCGCTCGCCGTCCAGGCCGCCGCTGCCGTCGCATTCGCCGTCGCGCCCGACGACACCACCAGGATGTCGGTGCCACCGGCGCCGAGGTCAGTAATGGTGTCGGTGCCCGCATCGACATTGAACGTGTCAGCACCCGCGCCGCCGGTCAGCGTGTCGTTGCCGGCTCCGCCAGTCAGCGTGTCGGCACCAGAGCCACCGATGATGGTATCCGCTCCCGTTGATCCGGTTATCGTGAAACCTTCTGATTGGTTGGCTAGATTGAGCGTCGCAGCCGATGTCAGCGTTACGTTCTCAATGTTCACGATTTGCGAATCGCTGGTGCTGGTGAAGTTCGCTCCTACCTGCAAGGTGTCAGTGCCGGCGCCGCCATCGAGCAGCGTATCGTTCTGTGCCCCCACGATCGTGTCATTACCGGAACCAGCGGTAATGCTATCCGCGCCGGTCGACCCAGTTATCGTGAAGCCCTCGGTTTGGTTTGAAAGATTTATTGTCACCGGATTCGTGAGCAGGACCTTCTCTATGTTCACGATCTGAGCATCGCTCGCGCTGGTGAAATTTTGATCTTCCTGCAGCGTGTCGGTACCGGCGCCACCATCGAGCAGATGATCGTTTGACCCGCCGATAATGGTGTCGTTACCATTACCACCGAAGATCCAGTCGGCACCTACTCCACCTCTCAAGACGTCATTTCCGTCGAGACCATAGATCGCGGTGTCCGAACCGCCCGCGGTGAAACCATCGTCTCCGCTCGTGCCTAGGAAGAGACCGGTGACAGAGGCCGAAAGCACACCGTCGGTGACCTGCAGTATTCCCGAAACCGCCGTAGTTTGAGCCGTTGGCGTCAGGGTAGTTGTACTGCCACCCGTGATCGTCGGGTTTCCGAATGCCGCCGCGAAGGGAGTGGCCAACGAAAGTGTCGGATTGTCTACGTCGCTGGCAACAAAACTGATCGAGTTTGCACTAATCGTGACGTTGCTGACCACGGGCGCGTCATCAACTGGTGTTACTGTGATGGTCGTATTTGCGACGTTGCTGGCATGGTTCGACGCCGAACCGTCATCGACCTGGTAGCTGATGGTGCGGGTCGCGCCCGACGGATTGTCGCTCGAGTTGAAATAGGTCACCGACTCCAGCGCGGCCTGATACTGGGCAACCGTCGCCGCGCCGCTCAGCGTCAAGACGCCGGTCGAGGCGTTGTAGCTGCCGGTGATGCCGTTCTGGCTGGTGAAGCCAAGGACATCTTGGCCAGCGGTGAAATTGGTCGTAATCGATATCGTCGCGCCGGTCAGATTCGTGCTGTCGACGTCGGATACCAGCAGGGCCGTGTCGATCGCGGTCGCCGCCTGGTTCTCGGTGTAGGACAGCGAGCCGCCATTGGCGTTGACGACCGGCGCGTCGTTCGAGCCGGTGATGTTGACGACGATGTCCTGCGAGGCGGTGCCGTCGAACGAGCTCACGGTGAGCGTGTCGGTGACGTGCTGGCCGTCGGTCAGGTGGTCGGCGAGACCCTGGTCGAGCGTGTAGGTCCAGGCCCCCGTGGTGGGGTTGAAGGTGAAGGTGCCGTAGGTGCCGGCGAGCGAGGCCGGGGTTGCGAAATGATCCTCGCCGGTGTCGACGTCGTGCACGGTCAGCTGACCCGATGCGCTCGGATCGCCGGCGCTGGCATTGGCCAGGCCGCCGGCTTCGGTGACCGAGGTGTCCTCGGCCGCCGAGGCGGTGATGGTGGCGTTGTCGTTCGAGCCGGTGATGTTGACGACGATGTCCTGCGAGGCGGTGCCGTCGAACGAGCTCACGGTGAGCGTGTCGGTGACGTGCTGGCCGTCGGTCAGGTGGTCGGCGAGACCCTGGTCGAGCGTGTAGGTCCAGGCCCCCGTGGTGGGGTTGAAGGTGAAGGTGCCGTAGGTGCCGGCGAGCGAGGCCGGGGTTGCGAAATGATCCTCGCCGGTGTCGACGTCGTGCACGGTCAGCTGACCCGATGCGCTCGGATCGCCGGCGCTGGCATTGGCCAGGCCGCCGGCTTCGGTGACCGAGGTGTCCTCGGCCGCCGAGGCGGTGATGGTGGCGTTGTCGTTCGAGCCGGTGATGTTGACGACGATGTCCTGCGAGGCGGTGCCGTCGAACGAGCTCACGGTGAGCGTGTCGGTGACGTGCTGGCCGTCGGTCAGGTGGTCGGCGAGACCCTGGTCGAGCGTGTAGGTCCAGGCCCCCGTGGTGGGGTTGAAGGTGAAGGTGCCGTAGGTGCCGGCGAGCGAGGCCGGGGTTGCGAAATGATCCTCGCCGGTGTCGACGTCGTGCACGGTCAGCTGACCCGATGCGCTCGGATCGCCGGCGCTGGCATTGGCCAGGCCGCCGGCTTCGGTGACCGAGGTGTCCTCGGCCGCCGAGGCGGTGATGGTGGCGTTGTCGTTCGAGCCGGTGATGTTGACGACGATGTCCTGCGAGGCGGTGCCGTCGAACGAGCTCACGGTGAGCGTGTCGGTGACGTGCTGGCCGTCGGTCAGGTGGTCGGCGAGACCCTGGTCGAGCGTGTAGGTCCAGGCCCCCGTGGTGGGGTTGAAGGTGAAGGTGCCGTAGGTGCCGGCGAGCGAGGCCGGGGTTGCGAAATGATCCTCGCCGGTGTCGACGTCGTGCACGGTCAGCTGACCCGATGCGCTCGGATCGCCGGCGCTGGCATTGGCCAGGCCGCCGGCTTCGGTGACCGAGGTGTCCTCGGCCGCCGAGGCGGTGATGGTGGCGTTGTCGTTCGAGCCGGTGATGTTGACGACGATGTCCTGCGAGGCGGTGCCGTCGAACGAGCTCACGGTGAGCGTGTCGGTGACGTGCTGGCCGTCGGTCAGGTGGTCGGCGAGACCCTGGTCGAGCGTGTAGGTCCAGGCCCCCGTGGTGGGGTTGAAGGTGAAGGTGCCGTAGGTGCCGGCGAGCGAGGCCGGGGTTGCGAAATGATCCTCGCCGGTGTCGACGTCGTGCACGGTCAGCTGACCCGATGCGCTCGGATCGCCGGCGCTGGCATTGGCCAGGCCGCCGGCTTCGGTGACCGAGGTGTCCTCGGCCGCCGAGGCGGTGATGGTGGCGTTGTCGTTCGAGCCGGTGATGTTGACGACGATGTCCTGCGAGGCGGTGCCGTCGAACGAGCTCACGGTGAGCGTGTCGGTGACGTGCTGGCCGTCGGTCAGGTGGTCGGCGAGACCCTGGTCGAGCGTGTAGGTCCAGGCCCCCGTGGTGGGGTTGAAGGTGAAGGTGCCGTAGGTGCCGGCGAGCGAGGCCGGGGTTGCGAAATGATCCTCGCCGGTGTCGACGTCGTGCACGGTCAGCTGACCCGATGCGCTCGGATCGCCGGCGCTGGCATTGGCCAGGCCGCCGGCTTCGGTGACCGAGGTGTCCTCGGCCGCCGAGGCGGTGATGGTGGCGTTGTCGTTCGAGCCGGTGATGTTGACGACGATGTCCTGCGAGGCGGTGCCGTCGAACGAGCTCACGGTGAGCGTGTCGGTGACGTGCTGGCCGTCGGTCAGGTGGTCGGCGAGACCCTGGTCGAGCGTGTAGGTCCAGGCCCCCGTGGTGGGGTTGAAGGTGAAGGTGCCGTAGGTGCCGGCGAGCGAGGCCGGGGTTGCGAAATGATCCTCGCCGGTGTCGACGTCGTGCACGGTCAGCTGACCCGATGCGCTCGGATCGCCGGCGCTGGCATTGGCCAGGCCGCCGGCTTCGGTGACCGAGGTGTCCTCGGCCGCCGAGGCGGTGATGGTGGCGTTGTCGTTCGAGCCGGTGATAGTAAAGGTCAGGTCCTGCGTCGCGGAATCGCCGACCTTGACCGCATACGTCACCGTGAGCTGGTCGCCGGCCTTTAGGAAGTCGAGGTTGGCTGCAGTCGGATCCCAGGTCCAGGAGATGTTCTGGGTGCCACCGCCGTTCGACGTGACGCCCGCGCCGAAGCTCAGGTGGTCGAGCGCCGCCTTTAACGCGCTTGCCGCAGAGGCACTGAGCTCGCTGCTCAGTGCATTGCCATTGATCAGCACGGTCGGGCTGACGGCCGACGCCGTCAGGCTGTCGCCGATGTCCTTGTCGCTGAAGGCCAGGCTGCCGGCGATCGGGGCGACGTCCTGCGCCGAGGAATCACCGGTCGATTCCGCAATCGTCGTCGACACCGCCGTGCTGTTCACTGACGTCAGCGTCGTCTGGTCGTTGGTGCCGGTAATGGTGAAGGTCAGGTTCTGGGTCGTGGAGTCCCCGACCTTGATCGCATACGTCACGGTGAGCTGGTCGCCGGCCTTGAGGAAGTCGAGGTTGGCTGCAGTCGGATCCCAGGTCCAGGATATGTTCTGGGTGCCCCCGCCGTTCGAGGTTACGCCGGCGCCGAAACTCAGGTGATCGAGCGCTGACTTAAGCGCTGTCGCATCGACCCCTGCCGGCAACGCGCCGCCATTGAGCGCGATCGTCGGCGCGCCCGCCGATGCCGTCAGGCTGTCGCCGACATCCTTGTCGCTGAAGGCCAGGCTGCCGGCGATCGGGGCGATATCCTGCGTTGAGGAATCACCGGTCGACTCTCCAACTGCAGTTGACACCAAGCCGGTGTTCACGGAGGTCAGCACCGTCTGATCGTTGGTGCCGGTGATCGTGATGATGATGTGCTGCGTGCCGCTGTCGGCGAAGCCGTCATTGACCTTTACGGTATAATCCACCGTGAGCGTCTGGCCCGCTTTCAGGAAGTCGAGGTTGGCCGTCGCGGCGTCATAGGTCCAGGCGATGGTCTTGGTGCCGCCGTCGGCAACCACCGATCCGAGCGACAGCGCGCCCGAGGTCAAGGCGGTCACGACCGCTGCGGGTGCCGTGCCACCGCCACTAACCGTGACGGACGGCGAGCCAACTACGGATGCAGTCAGCGTGTTGCCGGCATCCAGATCGGTCACCGTCAACGTGCCGTGAATGGGCGCAAGGTTCTGGGCGGATGCGTCGGTGAGTTCGGCAACCGTGGTCGGATCGGTTGCGGTAACGCCCGAAAGGACAGGCGCGTGGTTGGGCACCCCGAAAGTCAGCGTCGTCGTGGTAACGAAGCCGTTCTGGTCGAGCGTCGTCAGCGTGAACGTGTCAGTGAGAGAGACGTGGGACGTCACCGTGTAGCTGTAAGTGCCATTGGCATTGACAGTTAGCGTTCCGTCCGCACCGGTCACCGTATAGGAGGTCGGCAGGGTCGCGGTGCCGTCGAGGTACTGCGCGACGGTGAGCGACGGGTCTAGCGTCGTGGCGCCCGAGCCGCTGTTGCCGGCAGCGAGGCCGACGATTTTGAACGTGTCGGTGAAGTTGGTCGAGCTCGTGCCGACCGTGTTGCTGAAGAGATTGAGGCTGTTGAGCGACCCGCTGCTCGAAGTCGCATTCAGCGCCAGGTTGACCGTGCCGGTGTTGACGACCTGAACCTGAAGCGCCTCAAAGCCGTTGACGGATAGGCCGCCTGCGGCAGCGAAGTTGAACGAATAGCTCGCACTGCTCCCCTTATGCGTGGAGAGCCAGGTGGCATAGGCGGTAAGCTGGGACTGTATTACCGCGTATTCATCGGCGGTTACGACGATGCGAAGCGTATCGGTTCCGCCGCCGGCGACATAGGTGTCAACGTCGTTGGCGATGCTATGCAGCGTCGCGGTCGCGCCGCTGCCGGTGACCGTGTAATGGTCCGAGAGCGCATAAATAAAGAGGTCGTTGCCGTTGCCAGAGGTGACGGTGTCGCTGCCGGCTCCCGCCATGATGACGTCGCTGCCGTTGCCGACATTGATGGTGTCGTTCCCGGCGCCGCCATAGATGATATTGCTGCCGTTGCCCGCATTGATGGTATCGGTCCCGTTGCCACCAACGATGACGTTGCTGCCGTTGCCGTCGCTGATGCTGTTGGTGCCGGTGGTGTTGGCCGCATAGATCAGGTTGCCGCCATTGCCATCGCTGATGGTCGCGTTGCTGCCACTGACGATGATGGTGTTGGAGCCGTTGCCGTCGCTGACGGTGTTGTTGTTGCCCGAGACCGTGATGGTATTGGTGCCGTTGCCATCGCTAACGGTATTATTGTTTCCGCTTACCGTAACGGTGTTAGTGCCGTTTCCGTCAGAGACGGTGTTGTTGTTTCCGGTGACCGTGACCGAGTTGGTTCCGTTGCCATCGCTGACCCTATCGTTGCTTCCGGTCACAGTCAGCGTGTTGGTGCTGTTGTTGCCGGAGATCGTGGTGTTGTTGGTGTCCAGCACGCCCGCATAGGCCCTCAACCCGGTGGTCGTAATCGGCGGCGGAGCAAGAGTTGAGCCGTCGAGCGACGAAAGGGCCCAGCTGCCGCCACGTACGGCGGCACCGACGCGCTGGGCCGACGCCACCACCTTGGCGGCGGTTGCGGCCGCGATCGCGTCGATGAAGGCCGCGCCGTACTCACCCTGCGCGACTGCGCAGCTCCACAACCGTAGTTCGCCGCCCTGTGTGATCGCGCTGCCCAGATGCGCCAGATCACGCGCGACACGATCCATGGTGTCAAGCGATAGCAGCCCTGCTGAAAAAGCTATCTCTCCCGGTTGTCCGTGGGCGACAATGTGGATTGCTTCCAGTCCGCTCCTGCCTTTGACCGCTCGCGCCATCTGGCGGACAGCCGGTTCATCATCAGAGAGCAGGATTGCTTCAACATCTGGCCGGATGCCCGCAAGTAGAGTTTCGAGGTCATCGATGCCGCGATCGATGAAGGCGACCTCGCGTTTAAAGCTTACACCCGTGAACACTCCCCATTGGCAATGATTGAGCCGGAACCCCGCGATGGCCGAAATGTTCGAAGAGGTCGACGCAACTTTGGATTGAGCGAGCATGATGCTGTCCTGCAATCGGCTGGTGCTAAAAAAAACGTCTATACGGATGAGATTGCTGCCGGAACGACAGCGCTTTAAACGGGTCGCGCGCGGCGATTGGCGGCGCTCTGTCAGGGCGATGGACCCCCTCGACGCCGGCTGATCAATCAGCACTGGCGGATCGTTCGCTGTGGAAAGCAAGGGCTCGATCGGAAGATCGATTGACGTCGAAGAGTTTGAGCTCGAACGCTCGTGGAAATGCGCTTCAACCTCGGCCCACTTGATCGATGGCTTAGCATTCGGGATGCAATTTACGCGACGCAATACACACACTCCTAATAACTCTGCCGACGCAGAGCAGGTGTGATTGCAGCCGAAAATCAATTCATCAAACTACCCAAACGCTCGTCTAAAAAAAACTGCGAGCGTTTCGACCGACAAGCAATTGCCAGGCTTTTTTATGTTATTTGCTCGTCCGCCGCGCTGTGAAAGACCTCGAACGCACTACCCTGCCCGCTTCGGTGCGGCTCGGAACTCCGCACGCATGAAAATTTCTTGTCTTTAAATTCGTTCGTCGTGGGAAGGCTTGCACTCTGTGTCCGCAAAAAATGCGAGCAAGCATCCCAAAACCTAATTTAAATGCAATTTGCCGCAAATCTGCGCGGCCGTCTAGCGCCGCACAAAATCCCCGCCTTTAAGATTAATGTCGAACCGATAAGGGGTTCCCTCGCACCACACGTGGTATCCGTGGCTTTACGGGGAAGCCACGACAAGCGGTGGTCGTACGCGCGCCCGTGAAACTACGGTCATTCTGTCGAACCATCCATCTGTAAAGAACGGCCAGAAGGCAGCGCCGGACTTCCAGGCGCGATCGGCGCCGCTGCATGACAACGACGATGGCGATCCAGATCTGACCGCTCGTTTTGAAGAAGCCAGGCCCTTGACGGACTTTGCGTCCGTCTTGAAAGCAGCCCCCAAACTCCCCTCCGAGCCGCCCGCAACTCTCCGGGTTCGATTGTCGCCACTGCGCGACCGCCAGCGGCGGCTTGCCGGCGTCGGCCGGCGCTGCCGATTGCCTGCTGCGCTCTTCCTCGAGGAGCTGCGAATGAAGCTTCTGGATCTGCACGTTTCGCTCGAGCAGGGACATTGTCTTTGCCTGAACCTGCCCTGCCAACGCCTTGCGCAGGGCATTCTCCCGATCGAGCAATTCGGGAAACGGAAGCAGCGCCCGTGCGAGGTCCGTCGCCTTGATCACGCAGGACGCCCTCGCCTCCGCCTGTGCGATCTGATCCGGGAAGGCGCTGCGGCAATCCGCGAGCGCGCCATTCAGGCTGACCGGCGTCGGGTTGATCGCTGCCGGCTCAGCCTCCTCCTCAATGGCCGGGCGCGCCGCCCCGCAACAGGCTAGCAGGATGCAGAGCGAAAAGACGACGAGGCATCTCACACGCTTCGGCCAAGTCCCGCGACCCCGGTCCTCGATCGGTCGTCCGGTTGGCGAGGTCACGGCGGGCTCGCCCTTGCGAGCCCACTTCCTCTGCCTGCCCGTCGAGCCATGCCGCTCCGTCGGTCCTCGCTGCTGCTGTCAGCGCGACAAGACTTATCGACGCGGCGCAGCAGACACGCCGCCGCCACACCGCCAGCAAAACAAACTGTCAGTGCAATAAAACCGTCCTCTCCCCGAGAGGCGAGAAAACTTGTGTCTGCAAAAAGGTGGTATCTCGAAATATCGCACCGGCGCGAAACGGCGCCGCTACACGTGATCAATTTTAAATGTAATCTTGCATCTGACGCAATCGTCACCTTGTGCACACGGGCTCGTCGGCACCGGTGCGCTGCACCATTGGCTGGCGTCGACGGCGGCGCTCGCCCGACGACGTAAGCACTCATTTGTTTTGATAGTCCACGGATATCAGGATTGGAATTGGAATTGCGCGCGCGGTTATTGCGGCCGATGCCAACGAAGCGCCACAAACGAAGCGCCATAGCTGACAATTCTTCGTCGCTGCCCGAGCGCCTTCGTCCAAGCGCGGGTGCGAACGTTGGCGTCCTTTCAACGACGACCGTTTCATTTGTCGCTACGGCCGGCCGTGTCGCGTCGATTGCAATCTTATCAATAAGCGCACGATCAACATGACACCCGCCGTGTCGAAAATTTCAGCTTTTTCCCGACCGAGTCATTGCTCTAGGATCGGTCATTTCAATCAGGACGCCCGCCACGCACCCGAGGCATTTCCAGAACCAAAAGCATACAGCGACAGATCCGGGCGTCATGGGGATTTGAGATGACCGATCGCATTGCACTTTTTATCGACGGCGCGAATCTCCACACCACCGTCAAGCACCTCGGTTTTGAGATTGATTTCCGGCGACTGCTTGCGGAATTCAGCAAGCATGGGCAGCTCGTCCGTGCATATTTCTACACCGTCGTGCGAGACGATGACGAGTTCAGCAGCCTTCGGCCGCTGGTGGATTGGCTCGACTACAACGGCTATTCGGTCCGAAGAAAGGCAGCCAAGCAGCACGACGACGGCGAGGGACGGCGACGGATGAAGCGCAGCATCGGCATCGACCTCGCGGTCGACGCAATGGAAATTGCGCACCGCATCGACCACGCATTCCTGTTCTCCGGTGATGGTGATTTGCGGGCCGTTGTCGAAGCCGTCAGGCGGAAGGGCGTGCGTGTCACGGTCGTTTCCAGCATTCGAACGAAACCTCCCATGATCGCCGACGAGCTTCGCAGGCAAGCTGATGTCTTCGTCGAACTCGAGGGCCTCAGGGCATCGATCGAACGTCCGCCGCATCCGATTGCGCCAGAGTGAAGTCGCGGCCCCCTCCCGACATTGTCTACCGAGACCGGATCGATGACCAAACCTTCTCGGTCACGGGAGGAACGTCGGTTGCGATGAAGGGCAAGGGAACCGAGCTGACGACAGATGTCTTTGCGGCCCGGAAGGGGCAGCTCCGTCGATCCTTGCGACCCGAGTAAACGAGCCGCTTGGCGGCCTTTGTCAGATTCCAGCGCTCCGCCCTCGTTGCAGCCGATCTGGCGGCCTGTCGCGAACAGAAGCAGGGTCTGGCGCCCAGTAAGAGAAACTTAACTGACCTTCCTGTTCAGGGACCCTGGTGTTGCTGGTTAGTACCAGTCCGGATCCCAGCGCAATGGCAGCAAAACATTGGATTTTAATCAAAATCTTAGATTTTTGTTTGCCCGCGCCCGATGGCTCCGCTCCACATAGGGCCGTTGTGTGGCCGAAATGTCATAGGTTACGGAACCGCCGTACGTTACGCTTCGCAGATTCTACGTAATATTTTTGTGAGTTGGGGGCGGAATTGATGAGGTCGGCATACACGGTCGTCGCGTGCCTTTGCCTGGCGGCAACGCCAGCATGTGCCGAGGTTTTCTCCATTAACGATGCATTGCGCCAGGCGATGCAGACCAACCCGGGCGTTGGCGAGGCTTCGGCAAATCGTCGAGCGACGGAAAGCGAACTGAGGCAAACCCAGAGCACGCTGCTGCCGCAGGTGCGGATTGACGCCAGCTACGGACCGGAAAAGTTCGATCAGCCGCCGGGCTTCATCAGCCCGAACATTCAGGCGGCACCGGTTGTGGGTGCAGGACCGTGGCGCAATGGCAGCCAGGAATCGGTGGTGGTGCGCCAGCTGCTGTGGGATGGCTTTTCGTCGATCTATGACGTCTGGCGCCAGACGGCGCGCGTGAATGCCGCGGCCTCCCGCGTCAAGGAAAGAACCGAGCTGCTGGCCCTCGACGCCGCCGAAGGTTACATGGACGTCGTGCGCTACATCCGGCTGGTCAGCCTTGCCCAGCAGAACGTCGCCAATCACGAGAAGATCTTTGCAAACGTGAATTCCCGCTTCTCGGGTGGCCGCGCCGGCGAAGGCGACCTCGAGCAAGCCCGGGAGCGCGTCGAAGCCGCCCGTGCGGCACTCGCCGAATTCCAGCGCAGCCTCGAGGATGCCAGGGCGAAGTACCGCAAGACGGTCGGCCTCGAGCCAATCAATGTTCGCTTCCCCGCTCCTCTCGCGGGATTGCCGAACAGCCGCGACGAGGCGCTCGCGACCACCCTGCGGTTCAATTCGACGATTGCGGCAGCACAGTCCGACGCCGACGCCGCCAAGCATGCGTTCAAGGCCACGGACGGAACGTTCGGCCCGAAGTTTTATCTCGAGGGACGGGCAACCCACTACGACAACTCGTACCCCTACGTGGCGGCCACCGGAACTCCCGCCATTACGCATGAGGACTATAGTGGCAAGGTGGTGATGTCCTGGGACATCTTCCGCGGCGGCCAGGATGCCTGGAACAGGTCGGAGAAGGCCGAGCGCTTTACCGAAGCCACCATGCGCCACGCGCGCCTGCAGCGCGACGCGTATGAGTCGATCGACAAGGCGTGGAATGCCCGTACGATTACGGCCACGCGCATCGCGGCCTTGGCGCGCCAGCTGGAAGCGGACCGCAAGACCATCGCGGCCTTCCAGAAGGAGTACGAGCTCGGCCAGCGTTCGCTGATCGACCTCCTGAACGCGCAGAACCAGTTTTTCAACGCGTCGGTCTCGCTCACCTCTGCCCGCAGCGTCGTCGTGTTCGCCGACTATCAGCTGCTGGCCGCGATGGGGACCCTGATCGAGTATCTGAAGGCTCCCCCGCCGGTCGATGCTGCCCCCACGGACATGCTTTCGATTGGCCTGCCCCGCTACTCGTTTCCCACACTGCGCGTGAACGCGCCGCAAACGGGGTCCGAACCGCTGCACGTCGGCGTTCCGGCCCCCGTAGCCCGTCCCGGCAAGACCTATGCGGCGGCCCAGCCCAAGGAGGTCGGCAAAGATGTCGGTTTTGCCGACCGTTGGACCGGCTCGACGACGACCGCGGCCGTGCCCGGTTCCTCGGAATGGATGCAGCAGCAGAAGAGTGCGAGCGACGGCCCGAACGTCATCTACGCGGATCCATCGGTCTCGGCGAATGCGAGTTCCTATGCCTCGACCAAGCCCCACTGGCTGCTGTCGGCCTTCCCGAGCTCCGCTCGGTAGAAGGCCCGCCAACCAAAATCAGGACTGCCGGAAGGGCCCCAAACGGGGCCCTTTCGATTCCGTATTAATACTTAAAGCAAGTTTCGCTGATTTTGTTCGCCGTTTGTTGTAGCCTGCGCGAAATCTTTGAATGCGCGATTTCTGCATTTCCATTTTGGTTGTCGAGGTTTCGAATTGTTATTGCGAACTCCCAGCCCGGCGGCTGACGCCGGCCGCCTCTCGCCGGATGAATCAACTTCAAAGCCTGCCGCGATAGGTCGGCCGAGCGCATTGGGCGACGATCCCCTCAGCGCGTCGTTGACCTATCTTGCGGCCTATCACGGCCGCGCGGTGAGCCGCGAAGCTCTGCTCGGCGGACTGCCGATCACGGACGGACGCCTGTCCGTCTCGCTCTACGACCGTGCGGCCAGACGCGCGGGCCTGGAGACCGAGGCCGTCAAGCGCGACATTTCGGAAATTCCCGCGCTTGTCTTGCCGGCTGTCCTCATCATGAAGAACGGAACGGCGCTCATCCTTCTGGGCGTGGACACGGCGAACAAGACCATCAAGATCGTCGATCCTGAGACGCCGAACAGCCCGCGCATCGTCGAACTCGCCTCGCTCGCCGCCGACTACACCGGCTACGCGTTCCTGGTGAGAAGTGCTGCGCACGCCGATGCGCGCACCGTCGCCGCCGGCGACATCCCGAGGAGCCACTGGTTCTGGTCGGTGGTCAAGACGCATTGGCCCAGTTACGGCCACATCGCGATCGCCGCGTTTCTGACCAACATCCTCGCGCTGGCGACGCCGCTGTTCACGATGAGCGTCTATGACCGCGTCATCCCCAACGGCGCGATCCCCTCCCTGATCGCGCTGTCGATCGGCATGGGGCTCGGTATCCTGTTCGATTTCATCTTCCGCATGGTCCGCAGTCGCATGATCGACGTGACCGGCAAGACCATCGACGTCGTGCTGGCCGCCAACATCTTCGAGCATGTGATGGCGGTGAAGATGGCGCAACGGCCGACCTCCGTCGGCATCCTCGCCAACCAGCTCCGGGACTTTGACTCGGTGCGTGAATTCTTCACGTCCGGAAGCGTGGTTTCCGCGACCGACCTGCTGTTTGCTGTGCTCTTTGTCGGGGTGCTGTTCCTCATTGCCGGGCCGTTGGCGTGGATCCCGCTGCTCATGCTCCCGCTCGTCATGCTGATCGGCTTCCTGCTGCAACGCCCGCTCGATCGCGCCATGAAGCGCCTGCAGGCCGAATCCGCCGCGCGTCACGGCGTGCTCGTCGAGTCCCTGTCGGGTCTCGAAACCGTCCGCGCGACCGGCGCCGAGGCGCGCATGCAGACCCTGTGGGAGCGTTCGGTTGCAGCGACCGCCCGATCCGGTGAGGACGTTCACTTCTGGTCGTCGCTGTCGCTGACGAGTGCGAGCACCGCCCAGCAGATCACCAGCCTGCTGCTCGTCATCGTCGGCATCTTCCTGATCCTCGACGGCAAGCTCAGCGTCGGCGCGCTGGTCGCAGCGAACATGCTCGCCGCCCGCGTCCTGGCGCCGATCGCCGGGATCGCCTCCGTGATCACCAAGGGAACGCAGACGATATCGGCCCTCAAGGCGATCGACCGCATCATGTCGATCGAGCGGGAACGTTCGCCGACCCGATCCTATGTCGCGAGACGGATCGAAGACGGCAAGGTCGCCTTCGAGAACGTGTCGTTCGCCTACCCCAACGCGCCGGGCAACGCGCTCGAAAAGGTCAGCTTCAAGATCGAGGGCGGCGAAAGGGTCGGCATCATCGGCCGGGTGGGATCGGGCAAGACCACGGTCGGCAGATTGCTGCTCGGATTCTACGAGCCGAAGGAAGGCCGTATCCTGGTCGACGGCGTCGACTCCCGGCAATACGATCCTTCGGACCTGCGCGCCGGCATCGGCTTTGCGATGCAGGATACCGACCTGTTCTTCGGCAAGCTGCGCGACAACATCGCCCTCGGCAAACCGGAAGCGACCGACGAGGAAGTCCTGATTGCCGCGCGGCTCTCCGGCGTCGAGAGCTTCATCGCCGGCCATCCGATGGGCTATGACATGCCGATCTCGGAAGGTGGCCGCAGCCTGTCGGGCGGCCAGAAGCAGGCCATCGGGCTCGCGCGCGTCTTGATCCGCAAGCCTCGCGTGCTCTTCCTCGACGAGCCGACCGCGCATTTCGACATTCGCAGCGAACAGGAATTCCTTGAGCGGCTCAAAGGGCTCCAGGACGATCGCATGACCATCATCATCTCGACCCATCGTTTGTCATTGCTGAACATGGTCGATCGGCTGCTGCTGTTTGACAATGGCCATTTGGTTGCCGACGGCCCGCGCGACAAGGTGCTCGCCCTGCTGCAGGGAAGGCCTGCGTCCGCGGCTCCGTCGCCGGAGAATACGATCCAGCCGAAATCTGCATAACGAGCAAATATTATGGCGTCTTCCGATTTTGCGTTTGCAAATGATATCCGGTCCGCGGCGTTGCTGCGCACGCCCCGCACCTCCCGCATGCTGCTGTGGACGTCCTGCGCGCTGCTTGTGACGTTCCTGACCTGGGCGCACTTTGCCGTGCTCGACGAGGTCAAGCGCGGCAGCGGGCGCGTCGTGCCGTCGCGGCAGATGCAGGTGGTGCAGTCGCTCGAAGGTGGCATCGTCGGCGATATCCTGGTGCGGGAAGGCGACATCGTTCAGCAGGGCCAGTCCCTGATGCGCATCGACGACACGAAGTTCGCTTCCGAGTTCGGCGAAATCCGCGAGCGCCGCGCGGCGATGGCGGCGCGGGTGGCCCGGCTCGAAACCGAGGCGCGCGGGCGAAGCGAGATCACCTTTCCGGATCAAGTCGACACGGTGGCTCCGGCCGCCGTTGCGACCGAGGCCAGCGTGTTCAAGATGCGGGCCCAGAAGGTCGCGCAGGACATCGATGTCCTCAATCAGCAGGTCACCCGCCTCTCCGGCTCCCTCAAGCTTCTGGAACGCGAGCAGAGCCTGACGCGCAAGCTCTATGAGCAGAAGGTCGTGCCCGAGATCGAGATGCTGCGGCTGGACCGGCAGGCCACCGAGATGAAGGGACAGCTCGCCGAAGCGCAATCGAAGATCGCGAACATCACCGCCTCCTTCCGCTCGCAGGCCGACGAGGATCTGGCCAAATCGCGCGGCGATCTCGCCGTGCTCGACGAGAACATCAAGTCCGCCCAGGACCGGGTGCGCCGCACCGACCTGAAGGCACCGGTCCACGGCATCGTCAACAAACTGAACGTCAGCACGGTCGGTGCCGTCGTGCAGCCGGGCGCCAATCTGATGGATATCGTGCCGCTGGACGACACGCTCCTGGTCGAGGGGCGGATTCGTCCCCAGGACATCGCGTTCATTCGCCCCAACCAGGACGCGGTGGTGAAGATCAGCGCCTATGATTCCTCGGTCTACGGATCGCTGAAGGGCAAGGTTGAACGCATCAGCGCCGACACCATCGTCGACGACAAGGCGGAAAAGACCGAACGTCCGGAGACCTTCTATCGGGTCATGGTGCGCACCGACAAAAACCATCTCGGCACCGAGCAGAATCCGCATCCGATCATTCCGGGAATGGTGGCCACGGTCGAGGTGCTGACCGGCGAGAAGTCGGTGCTGGACTACATCGTGAAGCCCGCGCGCCTGCTGCGTGACGAGGCCCTGCGCGAACGCTGATCGGCCTTGCGGATTGCGTGGTTAACCGATCGTGACTTTCGATCGTTCAATTTCGAACGAACGGGCAAACCCTGGATTGACCGCTTTTCCGACATTCCCGGCACCGGCCCCCTCCACTTAACCCCGCTTAAGCGGCGCGCGCGCCAGTCTACGTCCCGATAACAGCGGGGACGCAGATCGACGCATAGACGTTGACGGTCCCCGATAGTGGGGACGTCATATGAAGTCGCTGAAGTCTGCCGCGTCGGCGGTCATCGCCGTGGCTGCACTGTCGATAGGTCTTTGCGCGGCGCCATCAGCGTTTGCTGCGGACGAGCTCACGCTCGGCAACGGCGCCGGCGAGCCCCCGCCGGCTTCGGACGCAGCATCAAACCGCCCACCGGCCACCTTCTTCACCATCAGCGACGTTCTGGCCAAGCTCGACCGGCAGCGCGGCCGTGGTCCGAACGCGATCCGCACCGCTTCGCTCACCCCGCTGGATACCGCGACCGACGCCATGCCTGCGGCGAAGCCGCTTCCGCCTGTTGGCACCGAGCCGTTCGGCCTGTTCACCTTCCGCGCACCGGAGAACAGTCTCTGGCACAAATGGCGCGGCCTCGAATCCGATCTCGCCAGGGAGCGGACCATCCTCGAGCAGTGCCGCGAGAACGCCGCCGGCTGCCCGTCGCATGCCGCGCAATTCCTCCGCCTGATCGGCGCGGTCAAATCCAAGTCCGGACGCGACGGGCTGGATGAGGCCAACCGCGCCGTCAACCAGACGATCCGCTATGTCAGCGACTTCGCCCAGCACGGCGAGGCCGACCGCTGGACCGCCCCGCTTGCCACCTTTGCAACCGGCAAGGGCGATTGCGAGGACTACGCGATCGCAAAATTGATCGCGCTCAGCGAAGCCGGCTTCCCGCGCGAGGATCTGCGCCTGGTGCTGGGCCGCGATCGCGCCATCCGCCAGGATCATGCCGTGCTGGCGGCGCGCCTGGATGGCCATTGGCTGATCCTCGACAGCCGCCGCTCCGAGCTGATCGACGACGGCGAGCTCGGCAACTTCACGCCGATGTTTGCGATCAACGACCGCGGCGTGCAGCTGTTTGCGGCGCCCTACGCCAAGCGTCTCCCGCTCGATGGCGAGGCCGACGCGGCGCCGGCGGCCGCCAATGCGGCGGACGCCGAGTGGACCGGGGTGGAGCCGCTAGATGCAGCGAGCCCCCTCGCAGGCTTCCTGCCCGTGCTGATGTGATCGCGCCCGAGTAAGGGCGCGTTCAATCGAGAAAGAATCCCAGACGAAATCCAAAGAAAAAATCCGCGGAGCGGTCTCCGCGGATTTTCGCTTTTGCTGCAAGCCAGGCCTAGAAAAGATGAACGTTCGCGGCCGCCGGAACGCCGGTGCTCACGTGAGCAAGATCCACCTTGTCGGTGCCCGTGCCATTTGCCGAGTACCAGAGCTCATGCGTCGTATTGTTGAAGAAGAACTTGTTCGTGCTTCCGCTCTCGTTCCAGGCGCTCGCGTTGTTCTCGGTCCCGCCGGTGGCTGCCGATGACGTGAACTGACTGGCTGTGACGGCGTTTGAAGCGCCCGTCGGGAGACTCAGGCCGGCCACGTCGAGAAGGACCAAATCATTGCTGCTAAAATCACTGATGATGTCGTGGGCGCTGAGATTGAGAACGAACTTGTCGCTCCCGCCGGCACCAGTGAGCGTTTCACTGGTTGATCCGGCGACAATGACATCATTACCAGCGGTCCCTAAAAGCGTCGTTCCGCCGTTCACGTTCACAGCGAACGACCCCGTAGCGGCGTCTCCGTCACCGTCCTTGACGCCTACGGTAAAGGGTACGTCGGTGGCGCCATCGTTGACGAGTTCGGATATTCCAGCCAGCAGGATCTTCGACTTGCCGGAAACGTCATACAACTCAACATAGTCGATATTCCCATGCCCGGTGGCCGTAATGGTGGTCCCATCGGTAGCCGAATTATAGACATGGGAGGTCACCGTGCCATCGACGCTGTGCACGACATAGTCGATAATTGTCGAACCACCGATGGCGTTGACGGTGAATGAAATCTGATTTCCCGTCCCCACGGCCGATGCACCCGGCGCCTGGCCGTACGTCCAGGTATCGCCATTGCTGTTATCGCCGACACTCCCAAGATCAAAGCGCATGAAATCGCCCTGATTGAAGTTGTTGCTGTGGACGCCCTCGCCTGACGAACTTGCGTTGATGGTGTCCTGGGTCAGCGCCGCACTCGTCAACGTATCGTGCGTTTCACCAAACCAGCTCCCTACATTGAATGCCCCGGTTGTGTGGTAGCCCGTCAATATGGTTACAGGATTGGCGCTGGTGTCTGACAATACGGCGTACGAAGCCGGACCAGAACCGTGCACGGCACCAGAGGTGTTGATGGACTGCTGTGTATATGAATCGAGGGTATGGAACAGGTTGAACACGTAAGTCGATGTGGTCGGATCGAGCGATACGGTGAAGGCGTCCGCCCCATTGGCAACACCGTGGAGGACGCCACTTGCATCCACATATTCCGAGACCGCAAATCCGCCCGCCTGGAGCGTCGTGGCTGTGGGATGTAGCGGATCGGTGGATACGCCCGCGAAATAGAGCGACCCCAAGCCATCCGCGCCAAGCGTGTATTGCAGATCTCCAACGAGGCTAAAGCCTGCCTGATTGGCAATCACACCGTGTTCTGCCGACACCCAGGCCGGGCCATCGTCGAGGAAGCTGATGTGCGTGCTGATGTCGGCGGTGGCTACCGCATGATCACCATCCGAGTCGGTCACCGTGACCGTCGCACCCACCTTTCCAGCCGCCAGCGCGACGATGTCGTTGGGGTTGGTGGTGTCGTTCTGGTGGAGCGAGAGGTACTCCGCCACATAGAGCCGACCGGTTGCCGGGTCGATGGCGATGGCAAACGCCACCATGCCGGTCAGGCTCGGGTTGGCGACGTCGGTGCCGACTGTGCCGATGATCCGGCCGCTGCCATCGAGTGACAGCGTGATGGCGGTGCCGTCCGTCAACGTCAGACCAGACGCAGCATTGAGCACGGACAGCCCGTAGGTTGTCGTTCCGGCGCCGTCGGCGCCGTAGCTGCCTCCGGTCACCGTCAGGATGCTGCTGACCCCCGTGGAGGCAAAGCTGAGCGCACCGTTGTCCAGCGAAGCCGCCGGCACATCGGTGTCATTGCCCTTGCTCGCGACGGTCGTAAACAGTCCGGCAACCGTGTTCGCCGCACCGTTGAACGTGATCGCGGTCGAGCCAAGGACGTCGCTTGCACCGCCGGTGGTCTGAACGCCGGGCGTTTCGTCGACACCGACTGTCGCTGCGCTCACCGCTACCGTCGGCGCCTTCGGGCCGTCGTCGCCAAACTCGATCTGGTGGCCGATGTCGATCTTGGCCGAGGCCGTGACCGTCTTGTCGCCTTCATGATCCGTCGTGAACGCACTCGCCGTCAGATCGATCAGGTTCGCCGCAAGCTGCTTCACATCGTTGATGTACGAGCCGCTGTAGGTATCGATCTGCGAGTGATCGATCGTCTCGAACTGCGTCAGCGTCACGATGCCGGTGGTCAGACCGACGCTCAGCGTGAACACCGTGTTGCCCGCGTTGATGCCGCCGACCGTTGCCGAAGTCGAGCCGGTCACCACGCCGGACACGCTGTCGAAATACAGGAAGATCGTGCTGCCCGCATGGGTCAGCCCGCTGGCGCTGCCATTGGCCACGCCGGCGTGCAGGCCGAGCGCATAGTTGATCGTGGTCGCGCCGGCGCCATCGGCACCGTACAAATTGGTATTGCCGATGGTGAACGCGCCGGAGAAGTTCTCCGTTGCGATCGTCGCCGACGCATTGGTGTCGTGCGAGTCCTGGGTGCCGGTGAAGTTGCCGCCGGCTAGGCCGCCGTCGAACGTCAGCAGCGCCGGCGCGGTGAACGCGGCCAGCGTCACCGTCGGGGTCTGCGGGCCGTCGTCGCCGAACTGGATCTGGTGGCCGACGTCGACCAAGGCCAAGGCCGTCACCGTCTTGTCGCCCTCGCTGTCGGTGGTGAAGGCGCTCGCCTTCAAGTCGATCAGGTTCGCGGCCAGCTGCTTGACATCATTGATGTACGAGCCGCTGTAAGTGTTGGTCTGCGAGTGGTCGATCGACTCGAGCTGCGTCAGCGTCACGATGCCGGTGGTCAGACCGACGCTCAGCGTGAACACCGTGTTGCCCGCGTTGATGCCGACCTGCGTCGCCGAGGTCGAGCCGGTCACCACACCGGTCACGCTGTCGAGATAGAGGAAGATCGTGCTGCCGGCATGGGTCAGACCGCTTGCGCTGCCATTGGCCACACCGCTGTGCAGACCAAGCGTGTAGTTGATCGTCGTCGCGCCGGCGCCGTCGGCGCCGTACAGGTTGGCATTGCTGATCGTGAACGCGCCGGAGAAGTCCTCCGTCGCGACCGTCGCCGACGCATTGGTGTCGTGCGAGTCCTGGATACCGGTGAAGTTGCCGCCGGCCAGGCCGCCGTCGAACGTCAGCAGCACCGGTGCGGTGAACGCGGCCAGCGTCACCGTCGGCGTCTTCGGGCCGTCATCGCCGAACTGGATCTGGTGGCCGACGTCGATCGAGGCCGAAGCCGTGACCGTCTTGTCGCCTTCATGATCGGTCGTGAACGCACTTGCCTTCAGATCGATCAGGTTCGCCGCCAGCTGCTTGATGTCGTTGATGTACGAGCCGCTGTAGGTGTTGGTCTGCGTATGATCGATCGACTCGAGCTGTGTCAGCGTCACGATGCCGGTGGTCAGACCGACGCTCAGCGTGAACACTGTGTTGCCCGCGTTGATGCCGACCTGCGTCGCCGAGGTCGAGCCGGTCACCACGCCGGTCACGCTGTCGAGATACAGGAAGATCGCGCTGCCGGCATGGGTCAGCCCGCTGGCGCTGCCATTGGCCACACCGCTGTGCAGGCCGAGCGTGTAGTTGACCGTTGTCGCACCGGCGCCGTCGGCGCCGTACAGATTGGTATTGCCGATCGTGAACGCACCGGAGAAATCCTCCGTTGCGATCGTCTTTGACGGGTTTGTGTCCTGCGAGTCCTGGACGCCGGTGAAGTTACCGCCGGCCAGGCCGCCGTCGAACGTCAGCAGCACTGGCTCCGGACACCCCGAGAGCGTCACCGTCGGCGCCTTCGGGCCGTCGTCGCCAAACTCGATCTGGTGGCCGATGTCGATCGAGGCCGAGGCAGTGACCGTCTTGTCGCCTTCATGATCCGTCGTGAACGCACTCGCCGTCAGATCGATCAGGTTCGCCGCCAGCTGCTTGACGTCGTTGATATACGAGCCGCTGTAGGTGTCGGTCTGCGAGTGATCGATCGTCTCGAACTGCGTCAGCGTCACGATGCCGGTGGTCAGACCGACGCTCAGCGTGAACACCGTGTTGCCCGCGTTGATGCCGCCGACCGTCCCCGAGGTCGAGCCGGTCACCACGCCGGACACGCTGTCGAAATACAGGAAGATCGTGCTGCCCGCATGGGTCAGCCCGCTGGCGCTGCCATTGGCCACGCCGGCGTGCAGGCCGAGCGCATAGTTGATCGTGGTCGCGCCGGCGCCATCGGCACCGTACAAATTGGTATTGCCGATGGTGAACGCGCCGGAGAAGTTCTCCGTTGCGATCGTCGCCGACGCATTGGTGTCGTGCGAGTCCTGGGTGCCGGTGAAGTTGCCGCCGGCTAGGCCGCCGTCGAACGTCAGCAGCGCCGGCGCGGTGAACGCGGCCAGCGTCACCGTCGGGGTCTGCGGGCCGTCGTCGCCGAACTGGATCTGGTGGCCGACGTCGACCAAGGCCGAGGCCGTCACCGTCTTGTCGCCCTCGCTGTCGGTGGTGAAGGCGCTCGCCTTCAAGTCGATCAGGTTCGCCGCCAGCTGCTTGACATCATTGATGTACGAGCCGCTGTAGGTATCGGTCTGCGCATGGTCGATCGTCTCGAACTGCGTCAGCGTCACGATGCCGGTGGTCAGACCGACGCTCAGCGTGAACACCGTGTTGCCCGCGTTGATGCCGCCGACCGTCGCCGAGGTCGAGCCGGTCACCACACCGGTCACGCTGTCGAGATAGAGGAAGATCGTGCCGCCGGCATGGGTCAGACCGCTGGCGCTGCCATTGGCCACGCCGGCATGCAGGCCGAGCGTGTAGTTGATGGTGGTCGCACCGGCGCTGTCGGCGCCGTACAGATTGGCATTGCTGATGGTGAAGGCGCCGGAGAAATTCTCCGTCGCAATCTTCGCCGACGGGTTGGTGTCGTGCGAGTCCTGGGAGCCGGTGAAGTTGCCGCCGGCCAGGCCGCCGTCGAACGTCAGCAGCACCGGCGCCGTGAACGCCGCCAGCGTCACCGTCGGGGTCTGCGGGCCGTCATCGCCGAACTGGATCTGGTGGCCGACATCGATCGTGGCCGAAGCCGTGACAGACTTGTCGCCCTCGCTGTCTGTGGTGAATCCGCTCGCCGTGAGGTCGACGAGGTTCGCCGCCAGCTGCTTCACATCATTGATGTAGGAGCCGTTGTAGGTATCGGTCTGCGAATGATCGATCGACTCGAGCTGCGTCAGGGTCACGATGCCGGTGGTCAGACCGACACTCAGCGTGAACACCGTGTTGCCGGCGTTGATGCCGCCTACCGTCGCCGAAGTCGAGCCGGTGATCACACCGCCGACGTCGTACAGGAAGATCGTGCTGCCGGCATGGGTCAGCCCGCTGGCGCTGCCGTCGGCAACGCCGGCGTGCAGGCCGAGCGTGTAACTGATGGTCGTGGACCCGGCACCGTCAGCACCGTACAGACTGCCGTTGCCGATCGTGAATGCGGCGGAGAAGTCCTCGGTCGCGACGGTCGCCGACGGGTTGGTGTCGTGCGAGTCCTGGGTGCCTGTGAAGTTGCCGCCGGCCAGGCCGCCGTCGAACGTCAGCAGCACCGGCGCGGTGAACGCGACAAGCGTCACCGTCGGGGTCTGCGGGCCGTCGTCGCCGAACTGGATCTGGTGGCCGACATCGACCGCGGCCGAGGCCGTCACCGTCGTGTCGCCCTCGCTGTCGGTCGTGAACGCGCTCGCCGTCAGGTCGACGAGGTTCGCCGCCAGCTGCTTGACATCATTGATGTAGGAGCCGCTGTAGGTATCGATCTGCGAGTGGTCGATCGTCTCGAACTGGGTCAGCGTCACGATGCCGGTCGTCAGACCGACGCTCAGCGTGAACACCGTGTTGCCCGCGTTGATGCCGCCCGCCGTCGCCGACGTCGAACCGGTGATCACACCGCCGACGTCGTACAGGAAGATCGTGCTGCCGGCATGGATCAGACCGCTGTCGACGCCGTCGGCAACGCCAGAGTGGAAGCCCAGCGTGTAGTTGATCGTGGTCGCGCCGGCACCGTCGGCACCGTAGAGATTCGTGTTGCTGATGGTGAAGGCGCCGGAGAAGTCCTCCGTCGCTATCGTTGCCGACGCATTGGTGTCGTGCGAGTCCTGGGTACCGGTGAAGTTGCCGCCGGCCAGGCCGCCGTCGAACGTCAGCAGCACCGGTGCCGTGAACGCGGCCAGCGTCACCGTCGGGGTCTGCGGGCCGTCATCGCCGAACTGGATCTGGTGGCCGACATCGACCGAGGCCGAAGCCGTCACCGTCTTGTCGCCCTCGCTGTCGGTGGTAAACGCGCTCGCCGTTAGATCGACGAGGTTTGCCGCCAGCTGCTTCACATCATTGATATAGGAGCCGTTGTAGGTGTCGATCTGCGAGTGATCGATCGACTCGAGCTGTGTCAGCGTTACGATGCCGGTGGTCAGACCGACGCTCAGCGTGAACACCGTGTTGCCGGCGTTGATGCCGCCTGCCGTCGCCGAGGTCGAGCCGGTGATCACACCGCCGACGTCGTACAGGAAGATCGCGCTGCCGGCATGGGTCAGCCCGCTGTCGACGCCGTCGGCAACGCCGCTGTGCAGGCCGAGCGCGTAATTGATCGTGGTCGCACCGGCACCGTCGGCGCCGTACAAATTGGTATTGCTGATGGTGAACGCGCCGGAGAAGTCCTCCGTCGCGACCGTCGCCGACGCATTGGTGTCGTGCGAGTCCTGGGTGCCGGTGAAGTTGCCGCCGGCCAGGCCGCCGTCGAACGTCAGCAGCACCGGTGCCGTGAACGCGGCCAGCGTCACCGTCGGGGTCTGCGGGCCGTCATCGCCGAACTGGATCTGGTGGCCGACATCGACCGAGGCCGAAGCCGTCACCGTCTTGTCGCCCTCGCTGTCGGTGGTAAACGCGCTCGCCGTTAGATCGACGAGGTTTGCCGCCAGCTGCTTCACATCATTGATATAGGAGCCGTTGTAGGTGTCGATCTGCGAGTGATCGATCGACTCGAGCTGTGTCAGCGTTACGATGCCGGTGGTCAGACCGACGCTCAGCGTGAACACCGTGTTGCCGGCGTTGATGCCGCCTGCCGTCGCCGAGGTCGAGCCGGTGATCACACCGCCGACGTCGTACAGGAAGATCGCGCTGCCGGCATGGGTCAGCCCGCTGTCGACGCCGTCGGCAACGCCGCTGTGCAGGCCGAGCGCGTAATTGATCGTGGTCGCACCGGCACCGTCGGCGCCGTACAAATTGGTATTGCTGATGGTGAACGCGCCGGAGAAGTCCTCCGTCGCGACCGTCGCCGACGCATTGGTGTCGTGCGAGTCCTGGGTGCCGGTGAAGTTGCCGCCGGCCAGGCCGCCGTCGAACGTCAGCAGCACCGGTGCGGTGAACGCGGCAAGCGTCACCGTCGGGGTCTGCGGGCCATCGTCGCCGAACTGGATCTGGTGGCCGACGTCGATCGAAGCCGAGACCGGGACCGTCTTGTCGCCTTCGCTGTCGGTCGTGAACGCACTCGCCTTCAGGTCGATCAGGTTCGCAGCCAGCTGCTTGACATCGTAAAGATACGAGCCGTTGTAGGTATCGGTCTGCGAATGGTCGATCGACTCGAGCTGCGTCAGCGTCACGATGCCGGTGGTCAGACCGACGCTCAGCGTGAACACCGTGTTGCCGGCGTTGATGCCGCCTGCCGTCGCCGAGGTCGAGCCGGTGATCACACCGCCGACGTCGTACAGGAAGATCGTGCTGCCGGCATGGGTCAGACCGCTGGCGCTGCCGTCGGCAACGCCAGTGTGGAAGCCCAGCGTGTAGTTGACGATGGTCGCGCCGGCGCCGTCGGCACCGTACAGATTGGTATTGCTGACGGTGAACACACCGGAGAAGTCCTCCGTCGCGATCGTCGCCGACAGGTTGGTGTCGTGCCAGTCCTGGAAGCCGGTGAAGTTGCCGCCGGCCAGGCCGCCGTCGAACGTCAGCAGTTCTCCCGATGACATCGACTCCGAGTCCGTCGGCGTCACCGTCACCGTCGGGGCTCGCGGACCGTCGTCGCCGAATTGGATATTGCCACCCAGATCAAGCAGCGCCGTGACTGTGGGGGACGAATCGCCGTCGCCGTCGGTGGTGACCGCACTTGCCTTCAGATCGATCAGGTTCGCGGCGAGCTGCTTGATGTCGTTGATGTAGGAGCCGCTGTAGGTGTCCGTCTGCGTATGATCGATCGCATGCGTCTGCGTCAGCGTCACATCGCCCGCAGCGTCTACGCTCAACGTGAACACCGTGTTGGCCGCCGTGATTCCGCCTTCCGTGAGCGCCGTCGAGCCGGTGATGACACCGCCGTTCTCGTACAGATGGATCGCCAGGCCGCCGGACGTCAGGCCGGAAGCGCCGCCTTCGCTGAACCCGGCATGGAACTGCAGCGCATATGTGATCGTCGTTGCGCCGCCGTCGGCACCGGCCTCGTTCAGATTGCCGAATGTGAATGCGCCGGCAAAGCTCACGGAAGCAACGGTCGGAGAAGCGTTGGTGTCGTGCGAATCCTGGGGGCCGACGAAGTTGCCGCCGGCCAGGCCGCCATCGAACGTCAGCAGCACCGGCTCGACGCCAGACACAACCACCGTCGGGTTGACCGGACCATCGTCAAGGATCGTCAGATGCGAACCGATGTCGACGCTCGCGCTTGCCGTCTGGTTGTTGTTGTCAGTCACGGTGGCGGTCAGCGTGATCAGGCCCGACGCCAGCGTAATCCCTTCATTGAAGTCGCCCGGTGTTCCCTCATGAACAGCGCGCAGATCGGTCAGCGTCACGTGGCCTGTTGCGTCGACCGAGACCGTGAGGACAAGATCGCCACCAACCGCCGTGCGCCCTTCCACGACGCCGGCCGCGTTCACCGTCAGCAGGACGTGCTGACCGGTCGCGGTATCGATCAGACCGGAATCTTCGTTCGGCGACGTGACCGACAGCGCGTAGGTCAGCGACTGCTGGCCGCCGGGCGTCGTGACGTCAAACGACACCTGCACAGTCGCGACCGTTGCCCCTGCGGGGCCCAATCCCGAACCGGCAACGCCATGATTGGTCGCCGCGGCCAGGAAGCTCTCATCGACGGTCAGCGACGGTACGGAGCCGCCGGAAATGGTCGGAGGCGAAATGGTGGAAGGCGTAGTGGGTTCATTAGGCTGGAAGCTGGCCTGCTGCGTGCCCGTCGGCTGCCCGCCGGGCGCCGACGGCGGCAGTTCTTCCTGCGGCGCCAATACATTGAGAGGCGGGGGAGCCAGCGGATCAACCGCGAACGGCCTGAAGTCCGCACCGCTCGCCTGCGCGTTGCCATTCGAGTTGCCGCCATTGTCGGCCGCCGGCAACACGGAGGTGTCCGTGCTGATCGGAAACAGATTGGCGAATTCCTGGACCGAGATGTCGCGGCCGGGCGCCGTCTCGATCGTGATGTTGCCCTGGCCATCGGCACGGGAGTCGAAGAACGGCTCGACCGTGACCGTCGACTGGTTGTCGAACAGAATGATCAGCTTTTCGCCGACATGGATCAGTGTGATCTTTTCGTTGGCGATCGATGTGAAATCGACCTTCGCCTTCTGGTCGTATCCAAGGTTGATGACGACGGCCTGATCCGTCAGTGGCTTCGTCAGCTTGTAAATACGGATGGGAGCCGAATTGGTGGAATTGCCGGTGCCGGTAGCCTGAGCGACCTGAAACGAACCCTGCATTATCAACCCCGCAAAAATGCGATTAGTGGAAAAATTGTAGAAAAATTGAGTTTTAGGCTATTGTTAACCCTCCCCCCGGTCAAGAAATGTATTTGGTTAATCAATGCTTTCCGTTCAGGTGTGGTAAAGATCGAACAGGTCGAAGCTGGAAGAACAACGGCTTAGCCGTTTTGACTTGGCCGAAAGGCAGTATTTGCCCGGCCCTGTTCGTCCTTGCCGGCGATGTGGAGCGGTCGATGCGGGTGATTCTTCTTCAGGCTTGTGTCGCTGTCTTGATTTGGGGCTGTTTCGGCGCGGCGGCCGCGCAAGCCCCGGCACAACCGGTCCCGCAGGAGAGCACGGTCGAACGCCAGGTTCGGGCCCTGGCCAACCGGGACACCCAGATTGGCCTCTATCTTAACGTGTTACCTGATTGCACGTCGGGGCCGCTGCCGACCATCCGCCTGGTCACTCCGCCGGCTGCCGGAAAGGTTGTGGTGAAGTCGGCGAAGGCGAAAGCCACGAACTACAAGGCCTGCCTGGCGCTCGAGGTGCCCGCCTATGTCGCCTTCTACAAGGCGCCGCCGGAATTCCTCGGCGATGACGCCCTGACCATCGAGGTCAAGTATCAGGGCGGCCGAACCGAAATTCAGAAGATCACCGTCAAGGTCAGTGCACCAGGCGGGCAGCAGAAGATCTGATGGTGCAGCGGGCGATCGGATCCTGCTCGCGCAGACCAATTGCGTTAGAGCGGCTCGCCTTCGCCTGAGTCCTGCTGCAGCACCTCGCCCGGTTCGGCGGCCGGCTGGCCGAGCGAAGCCCGGTCCTCGTGGCAATCGCTGATCCGGCGGGCAACCACCCGGTCGGTCCGCGGCGCCTGACCAACGTTGGTCTGGTTGACCTCGGTATAGGCCTCGTCGCTGAGAACCGTGATGACGGTGCTGACCGGCCCCAGATAGTCGCATCTGTTGGAGAAGACGTATTTGTTGTTGATCTTCTCCGGCCGCGAAGAGTGGCAATTTCCAACTGATGGAGATGAGAAGGTCGCCTTCATCGCCTGGGTTGGATCGACACAGCGCGTCATTTCGCGCTCGAGCAGCTTTTGCCGGACGTTCGAGGACGTGGCGATCTCCAGCGTCCGCACGAAGCGCCACATCCCTTTTCGGAAGGTCGGTCCGCTGAATCCCTCCTCCGCCACGGCGCCCGAGGGCGCGAGCAAGGACACGGAAAGCGCGGTCACGACGCCAAGCGTGGATGCGAAGACCTTCGACGGCCCGAAGCCCTCACGCGATGTCATTTGTTGAGTCCCTATCGGCCGCACGATGCGGATCGCGTGACTTCACTTGAAGCGGCACGCCCAACCTCACATCATTCAGGAGCATCTCGTGTTAAGACCCCGTAAATGCTTAGCCTTTGCTCAAAGCTCTCCCGAGCTCTTGCACCAAATACGGTGAATGCCGGGTTGCTTTCAGGCCGAGGCAGCTTCGGCTCGAAAAGAATCGCCGCGTCTGCGCCGTAGTGGACGAACGGACGCCTCGTCCGCCACCACCTGCCGTCTGATTGCCAGCTAGTGCTGCAAAGCCGCCGCAGCGGATTTTTCAGGCTTGGCTGCGCTCCCGTCATCGCAATCGCCAATCCTCGTCGCGACCACCGTGTCGGTCCTGGGGTGCTCGCCGGTGCTGACCTCGTTCAGCTCGATATAGGCCTCGTCGCTACGCACGGTGATGACCGTGCTGACCGTGCCCATGTAATCGCAGCGGTGCCCGAAGGTGTATTGATTGCCGACCTTCTCCGGCTTGTCCGAAACGCAGCTTCCGACCGGTCCCGACGCAAAGGTCGCCTTCATGGCGTGGGTCGGGTCGACACAGCGCGTCGTTTCCGCGTTGACCACCCGATACTTGAAGTTCTTGTTGGCGGTCCTGGCGACATCGAGCGTTCGCACGAAGCGCCACAGGCCCTTGCGGAAGCTCGGGCCGGAAAAGGATTGATCGCCCTCGCCGGGCTGCACCGCCGCTGCCCGGCTGTTCGCCGGTTGAGGCGACGGCGTCTGTGCGTGCGCCATCAGGGATGGCAGCGAGGCGATCATCGCGATGAGGAGCGAACGTGCAATGCCACCACGGAAGTTCATTCCCACCCCCGATGTTCGTCCGAATGCATTCGTGATGCGGTCCGGTCAGCGCGTTCGACGCAGCCCCCGGAACACGGCTCAATACGTCACATCACTTGCAGACCAATTGTGGCCAGTAAAAGCACGTTAACGCTTCCCGACAGCTTCCAGCCGAATTCAGACTCACTGCAGCAAACCTGCAACACCTGACGCTCCGATCCCGCTGCAACGTGCCTTGGCGCGCCGCTTCGGGCGCAACACCAGGCCGCAAAGCGCACGGGCAGTCGACGGATGGGGCCGGACGAGCGCGGGACCGGTTTGACCTCTGAGGGTTTTTTTGCTCATTTGGCGTCAGATATTTTCTCAATTTACTTAGCCTATCGCTGGACGAGGGGGCACTGATGCGTATTCGGTTTTGCTACGCGGTCGCAGGCATCTTGGCTTTGAGTGCAGCGCTATCAGGCAATTCGGGGCCTGCGGCGGCTGCGGATCTCGGCTTGATCACGAAGGCACCGGTCGGCAGCTGCACCGAGATCGTGTTCACCTGCGAGAACGGCCATCAATATCCGCTGTGCCCACGCGCCGTGTCGGTCGAGGGCGAAGTGGTCACGGCCTCCCTGCTCACCGGCCGTGGCGGCGTCCATGTGCGGCACGTTCCGATGGGGGTCGGTTATCGCTATGCCGGTCGCGGCATCTGGCTGGACGGCTTCCGGGAAAACGCGCTGCTCAACTTCGGCAAGCACCACCAGGTGGCCTGCACCATCGCGCACTCGTAAGTGCACGTGCTCCGCGTTGCACCTCATGGCGTGACGCGGCGCGCTTCAGGCGGCCGAGCTGCTCCTCACCCCTTGGTGCGGAGCACGGCGCGCGACGATCGCGAGAACATGTAAGCCTTGGGATAGATGTAGACCGGGCAGCGATCCTGCCACTGGTACAGCTGCCAATTCCATTTCCAGCAGCCCGATTCGATCTGAGGCTCCTGCACGTAATCCAGCCGGTACGGCGGATCGCCAAACGGATAGTCGCCGGATCGCGCCGCCGTCGAGGACAGAACGACGATTGAAGCGGCTGCGGCAATGATCACGGAAAATGACTTTTGCATAACGCCCTCGATCGAATGACGTGACGGCGCGAGACTGCCAAATCCGCCGATTCATAGCAAGGTGCCGCCTGCCCGCGACAAGCCGCGCGACGTTCTAGACTGCGCGGTTCTGCGTCGGCGAGCGGCCGCCGCCATCGGCGACCAGCACCGCCCCGGTCACGAACGACGCCTCGTCGGAGGCGAGGAACAGGCAGCACGCGGCGATCTCGGCGGGCTCGGCCATCCGTCCCAGCGCGATCCGTCGTTCGACGCCGCGAAACTCGGCATCGGCGGTGGTGCCGTTCTGGTCCGCGAGCAGCTGCATCTCATAGGCGCTCATCGGCGTTCGCACCCAGCCCGGCGCCACGGCATTGGCGCGGATGCCGTCGGCACCGTGCGCGTAGGCCAGCGAGCGCGTATAGGCGACGACCGCCGCCTTGCTGGCCGCGTAGCTTGCGCTATCCGGGCTGGCATTGAACGCAGCAACCGAGGCGATGTTGACGATCGCGCCGCCGCGCTGCCGCAGCAGCGGCAGCGATGCGCGGCAGACCCGCATGGTCCCCGTGAGGTTGACGTCGAGCGTCCTCGCCCACACCTCGTCGGAGACGCTCGAGGGGCTATCCGGCACGATCAGGCCGGCGGCATTGACGACGATGTCGAGCCACGCGCCGCAGGCGGCGACGGCTTTGGCAATGTCGTCCGGCCGGGTGACGTCGCCATGGATCGCCTGCCCTCCGCATTCGGCCGCAGCGGCCTGAAGCTCGGCGTCGCCGAGGCCGAACAACACGACGCGCGCGCCGCTCAGTGCCAGCAGCACCGCCGTGGCCCGGCCGATCCCCGTGGCTGCGCCCGTCACCAGCGCCGTCTTTCCTTCCAGCCGCGGCATCAGAGCATGATCCGGAAAAGTGGAAGCCGGTTTTCCGAAAAGATCATGCTCATCTAGAGTCCCCACTGCCGTTCGACAGCAAATCCGGTCTCCGGCAGCGTCGAGCCGCCGTCGACGACGATGGTCTGCCCGGTGACGTATCTGGCCTCAGCGGAAGCGAGATAGAGCATCGCGCAGGCGATGTCGTCGGCGCTGCCCATGTGTCCCATCGGAATGAAGCGTTCGAGCTTCGCCTTGTTCTCCGGCACGCTCATGGTGCCGCGGCCCGGCTTTTCGATGAAGCCGGCCTCGACGCCATTGACGGTGATGCCGTCGCGCGCCAGCTCGAACGCGGCGCCTCGGATGAACGCGTTGACGCCGGCCTTCGCCGCCGAGTAATGCGCACCGCCGCCCATCGCAACGCGCGCCGACACTGACGATGTCACGAGGATGCGCCCGAAGCCGATCGCGCGCATATGTCGAATCGCGGCCTGTGCGAGCCAGATGCTGGCGTTCAGATTCAGCGCCAGCGTCTCGTCGAGCTTCGCTTCATCGAGCTCCTCAAGCGAGGCCCATGGGCAGTCGCCGGCATTGTGCACGACGATGTCGAGCCGGCCATGCTGGGCAGCGACGCCGTCGACCATCGTGCGCAAGCTGCTCCGGTCGAGCCTGTCGAACGGGACGCAATGCGCCGCCCGTCCATCAGCCGCCAGCTCGCGTGCCAGCGCCTCGGCCACCTCACGCGTCCGGTTGGCGATCACCACGGTCGCACCGGCCTGCGCGAGCCGCGTCACGATGGCGGCGCCGATCCCGCGGCCGCCGCCGGTGACGACGGCGACCCGGCCGTCGAGATTGAACGGAAGCGCCTGCATCAGATTGCTCCCGCCCCTCGCAGCAGATCGATGAACCGCGCGAAGGCCGCCGTGTGCCTGTCGACATCCCGCGCCGACGTCGCCGGACACATCAGCAACATGGTGTGGAACGGGGTGACCAGAATGCCCTCGTTCATGTAGAACGCATGCAGCAAGGTCTCGAGATCGGGCTGCCGGCTCGCAATGACGTCGGCGCCGCTGCGCGGCGGCCGTGGCATGAACATGATCTCGGCGCGCGCGCCGATCTGGGTAACGTGCCAGGGCAGACCGGCCGCGTCGATCAGCCCGCGGGCTTCCTGCGCAAGCCAGGTCGCGGTTCCGATCATCCGCTCGTAATTCGCAGGCGTCAGCACCTTCTCCAGCACCGCGCGCATGGTCGCAACCGTCAGCGCGTTGCCGGCGAGCGTGCCGCCGAACCCAAGATGCGCGGACTGCCGCTCGCGCGGATTGACGTGGGGGACGATTGTCCAGAGCCGCTCGGCTATGTCCTCGCTGAGACCGAACACGCCGGCGGGGATGCCCCCCGCGATCGCCTTGCCCGCGACGAAGATGTCGGGCTCGAGCCCGTGGCTCTCGGTATAGCCGCCCGGTCCGCACGACAATGTGTGGGTCTCGTCGATGATCAGGACGGTGCCGGCGCGGCGGGTCAGGTCGCGCAATGCGCTGTGGAAGCCGGGGTCGACCGGGATCATGCCGAAATTCGTCATCAGCGGCTCGGTCAGCACGCAGGCGATATCGCCTTGCGCAAGCGCCGCCTCCAGCGCAGCGACATCGTTGAACTCGACGACCCGGCTCACGGCGTCATGATCGATGCCGTTGGGGTGGATCATGTTGCGCAAGCCGACGCGGCCGTCGCGGATCTCGACATGCGCCTCCTCGACGCCGCCATGGTAGCAGCCGGAGAACACCAGCACCTTGCGCCAGCCGGTGATCATGCGCGAGATGCGGATCGCGGCGCGGTTGGCATCAGTCGCCGACGTCGTCAATGTCCAGTATTTCGGACCGAAGCGGCGCGACAGCTCCGCCCCGACCCAGAGGCTGTCCTCCGTCGGCAGCATCATGGTCGCGCCGCGCTTGAGCTGAGCCAGAGCGGCCTCCGTCACCGCCTCCGGCGCGTGTCCGCACATGCCGCCGGTGTCGCCGAGGCAGAAATCGACGTAGTCGCGTCCGTCGATATCCCTGATATGCGCGCCCTGCGCTTCCTCTGCATAGATCGGAAAACCGCCGGCCCAGCGCCGCATCCAGTGCGACGGGCCACCATAAAGATAGTGCTCCCTGCCTTGCTGCCAGGCCGCCGCCGATCGCGGATGCAGCGCCCGGAAGCGCTCCTGCTCGGCATCGAGCAATCGGTTCAGAACGCCGCTGCGCTCAGTCGTTGCAGTTGTCATAGCGCGATCCAGGCGGTCTTGAGGTCGGTATAGGCGTCGAGCGCGTGCAGCGACTTGTCACGTCCGAAGCCGGATTGCTTGAAGCCACCGAGCGGCACCGTGATGTCGGCGCCGCCATAGGTGTTGACGTGCACGACGCCGGCCTTGATGGCGCGCACCATGCGATGCGCCGTTGCCAGGCGGCTGGTCCACACCGCCGATGCAAGTCCATACGGCGTCGCATTGGCGAGCGTGATGGCATCTTCCTCGCCGTCGAACCGCGTGACTGACAGCACCGGGCCGAACACCTCCTCGCGCCAGACCTCCATCGACGGCGTCACCTCAGTGAGGATCGCGGGCGCCATAAAATTGCCGCCGCTCTCGGCGCGGATCTGCTCGCCGCCAATCAGCCGCTTCGCGCCCTGCTGTTCCGCGCGGGCAACGGCGTCCAGGTTCTTGCGCAGCTGCACCTTGCTCGCGACAGCACCGATATCCGAGGTCAGTTCGAGGGGATCGCCGACCCTGAGCTTTGTGGTGGCGGCGAGCAGCTCGTCCATGAAACGATCGTAGATCGAGGACTGCACCAGCAGCCGCGAGCCGGCCACGCAGACCTGGCCCGAGTTGCGGAAGATACCGTTCGCCGAGACCTTGGCCGCCAGCTTGATGTCGGGCACATCGGCAAAGACAATGTTGGGCGACTTGCCGCCGAGCTCGAGGTGGACGCGCTTGAGATTTGATCGCGCCGAGCATTCCAGCAGCCGCCGGCCAACCGCCCCCGAGCCGGTGAAGGCGAGCGCGTCGACATCCATATGCAGCGCGAGCGCCTCGCCGGCCGATGCGCCGCGGCCGGTGACGACGTTGAGCACGCCGTCCGGCAGACCCGCCTCCGTGGCGCGCTCGGCAAGCCGCAACAGCGTGAGCGACGCAAGCTCAGGCGGTTTGACCACGACCGAGTTTCCGGCGGCGAGCGCCGGGCCGATCTTCCATGCGCCGATCATCAGCGGGAAATTCCAGGGCACGATCACGCTGACGACACCAAGCGGCTCGCGATGCACCAGCCCGAGGACGTCACCTGAGGTCGGTGCGATCTCGCCATAGACCTTGTCGATCGCTTCGGCGTAGTAGCGGATGGTGCCCGCCGCCGACAGCGGTTCGGCCTTGTAGGCCATGCCGATCTCGGTGCCGTTGTCGCGCACGCCGAGCACCGCGATCTCGAGCGCGTGCTGTTCGATCAGATCGGCGAAGCGCAGCAGCACTTTCTTGCGTTGCGCCGGCGCCGCGCGCGACCATGCTCCGTGCTCGAACGCATCTCGGGCGCGTTTCACCGCACGGTCGATATCGGCTGCATCGCCATCGGCGATCGTGGTCAGCACCTGGCCGTCGATCGGCGACACGACGTCGAGCCGTGCCTCGCTGAGCGACGGCATCGGCCGGCCGCCGATAAAGAGGTGCTGGGCCGGAATGGCGGCCGACCGTAGTCGATCGATCTGGGCTTGCTGCATGCTAACCATTTGTGGTGACGGAGCGGCCCCTCGGCGGACCTGCTCACATGACGCAATCCTCGCCAAATCAAGGCTTTGCCAGCAATCAACCGATAGGTGGATGTCACGGCAGGCGCCGTCCCCATAGCGTGATCGCACGATGGCCGAGCGCTCCGCCTGCGCTATGCAAACCGGTTGTCACCCTCCCTTACGCCCGCCGGCGAGCCGAAGGTCATGTCCGAGATTACGCAGCCCCGCATTCTCCTGATCGGTACTGGAGACACCAAGGCCGACGAACTGCTGTTCATGAGCGAGTGCATCGCGCGTGCCGGCGGCCAAACCATCATGATGGACATCAGCGTGCTCGGCGATCCGCCGTACGAGGTGGCGCATGACAAGCATGCGGTGGCCGCCGCCGCAGAGACCACGATCGCGGCGATTGCCTCCAGCGGCGACGAGAACTCCGCGATGTCCCTGATGGCGGTTGGCGCCGCCAATCTGGCCCGCGAGCTCGCAGAGCGCGATTCCATCGACGGCGTGATCGCAATCGGCGGCACGATGGGAACCGACCTTGCGCTCGACGTCGCGCAGGCGCTGCCGCTCGGCCTACCGAAGCTGATCGTCTCGACCGTCGCCTTCTCGCATCTGATCCCGCCCGAGCGCGTCGCCGCCGATCTGATGATGATCCTGTGGGCCGGCGGCCTCTATGGCCTCAACGGCACCTGCACCGCCGTGCTGTCGCAGGCCTGCGGCGCGATCGTCGGCGCGGCGAAAAGCGCGATCAGGCCTGGCCGGGACCGGCCGGTCGTTGCGATCACCTCGCTTGGCAAGAGCTGCCTGCGCTACATGGTCGAGCTCAAGCCGCAGCTCGAACGGCGCGGTTACGAGGTCGTCGTCTTCCACACCACAGGCATGGGCGGTCGCGCCATGGAATCGATCGCCGCGCAAGGCGGCTTCGCCGCGGTGCTGGACCTCAGTCTGCAGGAGGTCGCCAACCAGCTCACCGGCTCGGTGGTCAATTCCGGCGCTGACAGGCTGGAGAATGCGGGCAGAGCCGGCATTCCGCAGATTGTCGCGCCCGGGGCGATCGACATGGTGGATTTCCCGGCATGGCTTGGCGTTCCGGACGAGCTGTCAGATCGTCCGTTCCACGCCCATAACCGGCTGCTTGCGTCGGCGACGTCGGGGTCCGCCGATCGCCGCCGGATCGCACAGGCGATTGCGGAGAAACTGTCCCGCGCCAGCGCACCGGTCGCCTTCGTGCTGCCGGCCGGCGGCATCCAGCAATGGGACCGCGAAGGCGAAGCCCTGCACGATCCGGATGCCCTCTCTGCCTTTGTCGAGGCGATGCGCTCGGCGGTCGAACCGCCGGTCGAGCTGCACGAGATCAAGGACCACATCAACAGCGCGGCATTCAATGAAACCGTGCTCGGCATCTTCGACCGCTGGGTCGCGACCGGCATTGTCCCACCCGGCCGCACCACGGTTGCCGCATGAGGCGGCCGCTCGCCCAGGCGCTGGTGCTCGACTTCGGCGGGGTGATCTCAAAAACCCTGTTCGAGACTCATGACCTGACCGAGCGCGCGCTCGGGCTCGCCCCCTGCACGCTGAAATGGCTCGGGCCGTTCGCGCCCGACAGCGATCCGCTCTGGACTTCCATGCAGCATGGCGAGATTTCGGAGCGCGACTATTGGCTGACCCGCAGCCGCGAGGTCGGGTGCATGCTCGGCGAAGACTGGCGCGACATGGAAACCTTCGTGAAACGTGCGCGCGGCGCCGATCCCGGCACCGTGATCCGCCCCGAGGCGGCGCGTGCGATCGACATCGCCGCCGACGCCGGATTCCGGCTCGCCATCCTCTCGAACGAGCTCGACCTGTTCTATGGCGAAGATTTTCGCAGCCGCCTTCCCATCCTCAAGCGTTTCGACACCATCGTCGACGCCACCCATACCGGGATCCTGAAACCCGACCCCCGCGCCTACCAAAGCGTGCTGGACGAATTGGCGCTGCAGGCGGAAGATTGCGTCTTCGTCGACGATCAGCGCCGCAACATCACGGGCGCCGCCGCATGCAACATGCGCACCGTGCTGTTCGACGTGCGCAGCCCGGCCGCGTCCTACAGCGAGGCGCTGCGGCATTTCGGGCTGCAATTCGACTAAAGCGTTTTCGAGCGAAGTGGGTACCGGTTCGCGTGAAGAAAACGCGTCAAGACTAGAGTCTGGAGCCCCGTTCCGATTCCATCGGAACGGAAACGGCTCCAGCCGGACAGAGAGCGATCATGCGCGACAGAAACTTCCTGGTTGAGAACAACGCCAAGCCGATCTGGCACCCGATGGCCCATCCCGCCGAGATGCGGGCGCAGCCGCCGCGGATCGTGATGAAGGGCGAAGACGTTGAAGTCACCGATATCGACGGCAAGACCGTGATCGATGCAGTCGGCGGCCTGTGGAACGTCAATCTCGGCTACAGCTGCGATCCGATCAAGCAGGCGATCGCGGACCAGCTCAGCGCCCTGCCGTATTATTCGGGCTTCCGCGGCACCTCGAGCGGTCCCGCGATCGAGCTCGCCTACGAGCTCACCGAATGGTTCAAGCCGGAGGGCATGGTGCGCGCCTTCTTCACCTCGGGCGGATCGGACTCGGTCGAGACGGCGCTGCGGCTGGCGCGGCAATACTGGAAGATCAAGGGCCAGGCCGACCGCAGCAAGTTCCTGGCGCTGAAGAAGGGCTATCACGGCACCCATTTCGGCGGCGCCTCCGTCAACGGCAATACCAATTTCCGCCGCAACTATGAGCCGATGCTGCCGGGCGTGTTCCACATTCCCGCGCCGTCGACCTATCGCAATCCCTTCAACGAGACCGATCCCGCAAAACTCGCGCAGCTCTGCGCGGCGGCGATGGAGGAGGAGATCACATTCCAGAGCGCCGACACCATCGCTGCCTTTATCATGGAGCCGGTGCTCGGCGCCGGCGGCGTGATCGTGCCGCCGGACAGTTTTATGAAGCTGGCGCGCGAGATCTGCGACCGTCACGGCATCCTGATGATCGCGGACGAGGTCGTCACCGGCTTCGGCCGCACCGGCGCGTGGTCGGGCTCGCGACTGTGGGGCGTGAAGCCCGACATGATGACGATGGCCAAGGCGATCACCTCGGGCTATTTCCCGCTCGGCGCGACGCTGATCGGCGAACAGATCGCGGAGACCTTCGAGGCCGACACAAGCACGTTCGGCTCGATCGGCCATGGCTACACCTATTCGGGCCATCCGGTCGGCTGCGCCGCGGGCCTTGCGGCGCTGGCCGAGACGCGCCGTCTCAGGCTCGACGAGAATGCCGCGGCGCGCGGCAAGGAACTCGCCTCCGCGCTGGCGCAGCTCAAGGCCAAACATCCCCTGGTCGGCGACGTCAGGGGCAAGGGCCTGATGGCCGCGCTCGAATTGGTGGCCGATCGCGCCAGCAAGAAGCCCGCGGACAAGAAGACGATGGCGAAGGTCGCCGACAGTGCCTACGAGGCCGGCGTGATGCTGCGCGTCTCCGGCAACAACCTGATCCTGTCGCCGCCCCTCATTCTCACCACAGCCGACGTGTCCCGGATCGCCGAGGGGATCGACGCCGGCCTCTCAGCGGCCGGCTGACAGCGCACTGACACAGGCCATGGCGCGCTCGAACGGCGCGCCGTCCTTCTCATTGTGATCAAGGCAATCGGCCAGCGATGCCGCGGACATGCGCTGGTCGGTGCAGAAGATCCGCATGAAGTCGGCCGCCAGCGCGACCTTGCGCGGGGCGGATTGCCGCTCCCAGTCGTTGCTGCTCAGATAGAGCAAGGATGCATCATCAGCGCTGCTTTCGGCCGCTGCGCCGCGCGCGGCCGACTGTGCCGCCAACAACGCCAGCACGGCGCCGGCGACCACAGCGATGCGATCCACACGCCCGCTCATTTCGTACCTTTGGTCGTGTCCTTGGCCTCGACCGCCGGCGGCACGTCGAGCGCCGGATTGCGATCGAAGAAGTTGAACGGACGCAGCCGGAAGCCGTGCCACAGGCCGGGCATCACGGGCCAATCCTCGGCGCGCGGCACGTGGCGGAAGCCGACCGTGTACCACAGCACGAGGTCGCGGTCCTCGATCGGCCGCTTCGCCGCGGTCCATTTCGGCAGGCCATCGACATCCGCATTTCCGTTCGGATACATGCCCGCCGCGTATCGCTCGTCCTTGGCGTAGGCCGAACTCCACAGCGTGTAGGCGCTGAAGCCTGCGCGGAGCTGGATCGGATCGTCATTGGCGAGCAATGAGACGTCGGAGTGACCGGGCATCAGCTGATAGCTGGTGCGATATCCCTGTTTGTTGGTCTTGCCCGTGCTCTCGACCCTGAACTGCGCCGCGTTCAGCGGCATCGTGATCGGCCCCTCGGTCGCGACCGGCTTGCTCTCGACCTGCCAGAGGCTCTTGCGCTGGCCCTGCTCCAGCCGCCGGACGCTGAAGCGATCCTCGACCAGCCGGTTCGGGGTGCCGTCGACGTCCATGTCGATCCGGAACGTCATGTAGTGATCGTGATTGACCGCAAGCAGCCGCTCGTCGATCAGCGTTCCATAGGCTGTATCCTGCGCGGCCGTCGGGTCGCTCAGGTTGCGGCTCGCCACGCCCTTGGTTGCATCGATGCCGTAAGCGCCGAGTCTCACGTCGATGTTGCCGGCGCGGTCGAACACATAATCCACCAGATAATCGTAGTTCCCGACCACCGGCGCCATCCGCACCACCAGCTCGTTGTTCGGCCGCACCTCGGCGGTATTGTTGATCAGCTCGCTGTGGCGCCAAATCGGATCGCCGGTCGGGCGCTCGAAGATGCAGACCGCTCCCTTGGAGACCACAGGCATGCCCTTGGTGTCCGAGATCGTCAGGTCGAGGAAATGCGCGCCTTCGGGGCAGTCGGCACCGGGCTGCAATTCGCTGGAGAGCACGCCAAAACCGTATTCGCCGATATCCATGTAGGCGCGGAACGACCAGGTCTCGGCCGGATCCATGTAGGGCACGAACATCTCGCTCGCCGAGATCTGGTAGGCGATGTCGCGCAACGTGCCGTGATCGTCGTAGCGGATCAGCGACAGCACCGCGCCGACGCGCGGCTCGAGCCGGACATGGAACGACCAGTTGTCCCAGCGCACCTGGCCGCTCTCCACTTTCACGTTGCTGCCCTGGGGCGCTGTGATTTCGATCGGCTTCGGCGGCTTGCGATATTTTCCGGAGTCGGCATAGGCGTGCGACGGCGTCTGCGGCGGCGGTGGCACCACGCCGAGATCGGTCACCGACAGAACCGTCTTGCTCTTGAGATCGACCTGGGCGAACAGGTTCTCGATCGGCTTGCCCCAGAGATTGTTGGCGGCGCCCGAGGTATCGACGCAGGGAACGTTGAGCAGGCGGCGGCCTTTCATGGCGGGATCGGTCACCGGACCGACCGTCAGCGGCAGGCACAGCACGTTGCGGAAATCGGTGATGCCGCGCTTCGCCATCGCGGCGACCCAGCGCGGGTCCTGCTTCGGCAAATCGCCGGCGGACATCAGTTCGTCGATCGTCAGCGCGGCCTCATGATCCCTGACCTCGTCCCAGCCGAGCAGGCTCCGCGCGGCGAGATCGATGTGCGCTTCATAGAGATGCCCGCCGCTCAGCAGCGTCGCGACGGCACGGCGCGCGAACGGCTGTCCGGGCCGCCACGCCCGCACCTCGTCCTTGGGATCCTCCTCAATCGTCATCGAGACGACGCGGGTGGCGTCGTCGAACTTGCCGGCAGCGCGGAGGATGTCGGAGACGGAGCGGATCTCGTCCGTGGTGAGCCCGTCCATCGGGTGCATGGCGGCGACCTGCGGCCACATTCGGCGCTCGGCCCGCGCGGGCGGCGGCGCCGCCAGCGTCACCGCAACCAGACCGGCCAATGCCCATCCGCCAACCCGCGATATCAGCGCCATTGCGCCCTCTCCTCAAAACTGGAGCCGCCAGAATACAAGCAACGGCGACGGCGTGAAGCCTTATCCAGCCACCTGCTCCGAAGGCCCCGGCTCGATCGCGGCCCCGGCGGGGCGCGGCGAGGTGCGGTGCACGTCCAGCAACCGCACGCCGAGGCGGTCGCGCAGGACCGGCCAGATGCCGCGCGGCGCCACCATCATCACGACAACGGCGATGATGCCGAGCCCGACCAGATACCAGCCGCCGGACAGTCCGAGCGGTCCGGTCATCAATTCGCGCAGGCCGAAGAAGATGATGACGCCCAGGATCGGCCCTTCCAGGGTTCCGATGCCGCCGATGATCACGATGAACATCATGTAGACCGACCAGTTGACGTCGAATGCCGCGAGCGGCGCGATGAACAGATTGCCCATGAAGCTCAACGCACCGGCCAGTCCGCATCCGGCCGCCGAGAGCACGAAGGCAACGAAGCGGTTGTGCCGGACGTCGACGCCGACGCTCATCGCCGCGAGATCATTGTCGCGCACGCTCATCAGCCCGAGCCCGAAGCTCGAGGTCATCAACCGGTACAGCGCTCCGATGGTCAGAAGCGTCAGACCGCCCGCGAGCCAGAACAGGGTCGGCTCGAACCAGTCGAAATCGATCAGCTTGCTGGTGGCGAGCGGCAGCCCGGAGGTGCCGCCGACCGCCTGCGATTTCATGGTGAAGGCGCCGATGATCTCGGCGAACACCCACATCGCGATCGAGAAATAGGCGTCGCGCAGCCGGAACAGCGGAAAGGCGATGATGGCGGAGACCGCAGCGGCGACCAGCGGCGCGATCGGCAGGACCCAGATCGGCGTCACCCCGAGCCAGCTAGATGTCAGGAACAGCGCGTAGGCGCCGAAGGCGATGAAGACTTGGTGGCCGAGCGACACCAGCCCGGCATAGCCCGCCAGCAGGTTCCACATCTGCGCCATGGTCAGCAGCAGCAGGCACTCGGTCGCGAGCCGCAGAACGCCTTCGTTCAGCACGAAGGGGGCACCAGCGATCACCGCGACGAGAGCGACGGCGCTGGCCAGCAGAATGGTCCGTGTCGGCATCGGGATCATACCCTGCTCGACACCAGGCCCGACGGCCGGATCAGCAGCATGATGAAGAACAACAGATGCGCATAGAGCAGCCCCGCATTTGGATCGATCTTCAGCCCGATCAATTGCGCCATGCCGAGCGCGACGCCGCCCAGCAGCGCGCCCCAGAACGAGCCGAGCCCGCCGAGCACCACGACCTCGAACGCGATCAGGAGGCGTTCGGCGCCGGAGAACGGCGTGAAGCTCGAACGCACCGCGAGCAGCACGCCACCGATCGCGCCGAGCGCCAGCGACAGGCCCATCACATAATTGTAGACCCGGTCGGGCTTCACCCCGGACAGCCGGACGATGTCGCGGCGGTCGGCGGTGGCGCGCACGATCCGCCCGAACTCGGTATGGCGCAGGATTAGCTGCAGCGTCATGAACAGCAGTGCGGCGAGCACCAGCGTCAGCAGCGGCATGATTCCGATATTGAGGCCGGCGATTTCGAGGCTGGCGCGGGAGAGTTCGCCGACCTGCAGGCTGCGCACGTCGGCGCCGAACACCTCGACCATCACGTTGCGAAGGATCACCGAGACGCCGAAGGTCAGGAGCAACGGCGACAGCGGATCGGGCGAGGTCACGACGCGGTTGACGATGACAGCCTGGTAGAGCCATCCAACGCCGAACGACAGCGCGATCACCGGGATCAGCATCAACAGCGGCGGGACCTGCGGAAACAGATTGGCGAGCAGCACGGCGCAGAACGCACTCAGCACCATGAACTCGCCGTGCGCGATGTTGACGACACGCATCACGCCGAACACCAAGGCGAGGCCGATGCCGAGCAGCGCGTAGAGCCCGCCCAGCAAGGCACCGTTGATCAATGTCTCAACCCAGATCATGTTTCATCAGTCTTCTAGTTGCCGAAATAGGCATGCGTCAGCTGTTCGGGCTGCAGTCCCTGCGCCGGGCCGGTCAGCGACACCCGCCCCTTCAACAGGCAATAGATCCGTTCCGACGCCGCGAGCGCGCGGTTGACGTCCTGCTCGACGAGCACGACGGCAGTGCCCTCGCCGCGAATGTCGGCAAACGAGCGATAGATCTGCTCGACCATCACAGGCGCGAGCCCGAGCGAAATCTCGTCGCACAACAGCAGCCGCGGGTTCGACATCAGCGCGCGGCCGATCGCGGCCATCTGCTGCTGGCCGCCGGAGAGCTGGCCGGGAAACATCCGCCGCCGCTCCTCTAGGATCGGGAACAGGTCGAACACCCGCCGCAGCGTCCAGCTGCCCTTGCGCCGGTTCACCGTGCCCATCAGGAGGTTCTCCTCGATGGTCAGCGAGTCGAACAAGAGCCGGCCCTCGGGCACCATGATGAGCCCGAGCCGCGAGACGTCCTCGGCCGGCATCTGCGAGATATCGACGCCGTCGAAATGCACCGAGCCCTTGCGTTCGTCATTCAAGCCGACCAGCGCCTTCAGGAACGTCGACTTGCCGGCGCCATTGGCGCCGACCAGCGCCACCGCCTCGCCGTCGGCGACGGTGAAGTTCATGTCGAACACAGCCTGGAGATCGCCGTAGAAGATCTGCAGGCCGTCCACGTCAAGCAACGCCATCAGCCTTCAATCCCATGTAGATTTCGCGCACCACCGCACTGTCCATGACATCGGCCGGCCGGCCCTCCAGAACCTTGCGGCCGAAATCGAGCACCAGGATGCGATCCGACACCGCGCGCAAGGCGTGCGGAATGTGCTCGATCCAGATCATGGCATGATCTGCTTTCACCGATTGGATGATCGCGACAAGGCGCTCGACCTCGGGCTCGGTCAAGCCGGCGGCGATCTCGTCGAGCAGGATCAGCTTCGGCTTCGAGGCCAGCGCCTTGGCAAATTCCAGCCGCTTGCGGTCGATCAGCGGCAGCGCGCCCGCAAGCTTGTCCGCCTTGGCGTCGAGCCCGGTCCGCTGCAACACCTGCATCGTCCAGGCGCAGGCTGCATCGCCATGCAGGCCGGCGCCGTAGGACGCAGCCACCAGCGCGTTCTCATAGACCGACAGATGCGGAAACGGCTGCGGGATCTGGAACGCCCGCCCGAGCCCCATCCGCGCCCTCCGGTGCGGCGGCAGCCCGGTGATGTCAGCGCCATCGAGCATGATCGAGCCGCCGTCGGCCGCAAGCAGGCCGACGATCAGGTTGAGCAGCGAGCTCTTGCCGGCGCCGTTCGGGCCGATCACGCCGAGACATTCGCCGCGCGCCAGCTCGAAGCTGACCCCGTCGGCGACCACGATCTCGCCGAAGCGCTTCGACAGCCCGCTGACGCGCAGAAGCGGTGCCATCTCAGGCCAGCTTGGAGAGCAGCGCGAGATCGGCCTGCTTCGGGATGAACGGCGCGGTGCCGTTGTGCACGATCAGCAGTTCGTATTTCGATTTGCCGCCCTTGGTCTTGCGCCACTGCCCGCCCGACAGCGAGGTCACCGCGACGCTCTTGATCGGGCTGTCCTTGAACTTGACCCGGCCGACGACGGTCTCCATGTCGAGGCCGGCGATCGCATCGCGCAGCGAGTTCTTGTCCTTGGGATCGCTGTTCTGCAGCGCCGCCAGCGCGACCTCCCAGAGCGCGTGGGCATAGCCGATCGGCTGGGTCCATTGCTTGCCGGTGGTCTTCTCCCACTCCGCGGCGAGATCGCCGGCGCTCTGCCCGGTCAGCGACGACTTGAACGGATAGGCCGGCGTCCACCACACTTCGGTCGACATGCCGTCGCCGCGATCGCCGAGCGCATTCACCGCGCTCGGGAACAAAAAGGCCGCCGCCACCGTGCAGATCTGCGGCTTGAAGCCGGCCTGGGCCGCCTGATTCCACAGCGTCACCCAGTGATTGCCGTAGGTGAAGCCGGAGACGATATCGACGCCGTTGTTCTTGAACGCCGAGACCTGATTGGTGAAGTCGTCGGTCGCGATCTGGAATTTGCCGGCAGAGAATTCCTGATAGCCGGCCTGCGCGATGCCGCCGGGCAACCCGACCTTCGGATCGGAGAACGCCTGTCCGGCCGGGTTGTCGATATAGAGCGTGCCGACCTTCTTGTTGGTGTCGACCGATTGCCACATGCCGAGGAAGTTCTTGACGACGTCGTCGGCGCCCCAGAAGAAATGGAAGCTGTAGGGAAAGCCCTTGTCCGGCGTCGACTTGCGCGGGAACATCCAGCCCTGCCACGGCACCATGGTCGAGATCGAGGGGATCGACCGGGCGTCCGACAGCTCCTGCACCGGCGCCTGGGCGTCGCCGTCCTCGACCAGGATGAGATCGCATTTTTCGCGCAACACCAGTTCGCTCGCGACCACCGACGAACGGTTCGGATCGGACTGGTTGTCCTTGAACACGAATTCGATTTGATAGGTCTTGCCGCCGATCTTCAGGCCGTCCTTCACGCGCGCCTTGATGCGCTCGTGGATCCAGGTGTCGGGCTCGGCGAACGGCGCGCGGACGCCGGACAGGCATCCGACCCAGCCGATCTTGATCGTATTGCTCGCGGCGCGCGCGATATTGACCAGCGGCACGTTCATGGCAGACACGAGTCCGGAGGCGCCGGCCGCCTTCAACAATGTCCGCCGGTTGAGCCGGCCGGACGAGTTCGTCTTTGAATTCTCGGTCATGTCCCTCTCCCTGAAACAAACTCTGAAGTAAGCTGGCTTTCTTTGAGCATGATCTTTTCGGAAAACCGCTTCACACTTTTCCGGATCATGCTCTAGGCCGCCGATCGCTGGATCGCCGCGCGGCTCACGGCTGCGAATTTGCACAATGTGTTTTCGATGATCTGGCGCGGGATGCCGCGCACGATGAAGACGAGCCGCGAGCGCCGGTCGGTCGACGGCCAGCCGCCCAGCGTGATCGGCGGATGGAAGACATGCTGCACGCCATGCACCACAACAGGCGCATCGGGCTGTTCGGCGATATGCACGATGGCCTTGAAGCGCAGCAGGTCCTCACCTTTGAGCGCCGCGACATAGTCGAGCCAGCGCGCGAACGCGTCGCGCTGGATCGGCTCGTCGATAACAAGGCTGTAGGACGACACGCCTGCGTCGTGCGTGTGGTGGCTATGGTGGCCGCATTCATCGCCATCACAATGGTGATCTGCATGGTCGTGCGGCGCGTTGGCCGCCTGCGAGGCCAGATCGAACCAGCGCACGACATCGGCTGAGCGGGCCGACGGATCGAACAGCCCGGCATCGAGAACCCTTTGCCGGATCGACGGTCCCGTTCCGGACGCGATGGCGCGTCGCCACCGGGTTGAGCGCCGCTATCAGCGCGTCGAGCCGCGCCAGCGCATCATCGGCAGCGAGATCGGTCTTGGTGACCAGCAGCCGGTCGGCAACCGCGATCTGCCTGACGGCCTCGCTGTGCGACTCGAGCGTGTGCGCGCCATTGACCGCATCGACGGTCGCGACCACGCCGTCGATCCGGTAGCGACCAATGACATCGGGCGCCGTCATCAGCGTGTGCAGCACGGGCACGGGATCGGCGAGCCCGGTGGTCTCGACCAGCACGCGGTGGAACGGCGGGATTGTCCCGGCGGCACGACGCGCTGCGAGATCGGCCAGCGTCTCGATCAGATCCTCGCGCACCGAGCAGCAGATGCAGCCATTGTCGAGCAGCGCCAGGCGGTCCTCGCTGCTTTCGACCAGCAGATGATCCAGCGCCACCTCGCCGAACTCATTGATGATGGCGACAACGCCGCCAAGCTCCGGCTGGCGCAGCAAATGGTTCAGCACCGTGGTCTTGCCGCTGCCGAGGAAGCCGGTCAGCACCGTGACCGGGATCTGATCCACTGCTCCCATCACGCACCCCGCTCGAAGACCTTGCGGCCCTCGAAGAAGGTCATCTCGACGCGCGTGTCGGCCAGCTGATCCGGCGGGATGTCGAAGATCATCTGGTCGAGCACGATCAGGTCGGCCGATTTGCCCACCTCGATCGAGCCGATTGACTGGCCGAGCCCGGCCGCGCGCGCGGCATCGATGGTGTAGATGTCGATCACGGTGGCGAGATCGAGCGCCTGCTCGGCCCACAGCGACTTGCCGGGAAAATCCCCGGTCGGATTTTGCCGGGTCACCATGCCCTCGATGCCCTGCCAGGGATCCGGGATCGGGATCACCGGCCAGTCCGAGCCGCCGGCCACCAGCGCGCCGGCCTCTTTCAAATCCTTGTTCGGCCAGAAGCGCTGCGCCCGCTCCTCACCCATCGCGGCCTTGTGCGCCTCGAGGAAGATGGTCGGATACCAGATGATCGGCGACAGATCGGCCGCGACGCCGAGCTCGGCGAAGCGCGGGATGTCGTCGGGCGCGATGTAGCTCGCATGCGCGATCTGGTGCACCAGATGGGTCGGACCGTTGAAGCTGCGCACGACGTCGATCGCATCGAGCGCCTGCGTCACGGCGGCATCGCCGGCGCAATGGATCTTTGCGGCGAGCCCGAGCTTCTCGCAGCGTCCGAGCCAGCGGATCAGGTCCGGCACCGTCAGCATCGTCGAGCCGCGGAAGCAGCAGCCGCGCACGGGATCGGCGATGTAAGGCTCGTGGAACGCCGCGGTCTTGGCGCCGGGCACGCCGTCGAGGAACACCTTGACATAATCGGGCTTCACATGCGCGCCGCGATATTGTTCGCGCAGCGCGAACAGCTCCTCGCCGGCCTTGCCGAACATGAAGCCCGGCTCGACCACCGGCATCGCGCAGACCGCCCAGGCGGTGAGCTCCCCGCGGTCGTCGAGCCCCTTCAGCGCGGCCATGATCGGCTGCATGCTGGCGGCGTCGATGAAGGCGGTGACGCCATAGGTGTTGAGGACTCCGATCGAGCGCGCCACCGCCGCGCGGTCCATCTCGGCTGTGTAGTGCCCGGAGGCGGCGAGCGCCCGCTCGACCAAGCCCGAGGCGGCCTCGATCATGATCCCGGTGAGCGTCCCGCTCTTGAGGTCGCGGCCGATCTCGCCGTCGGTCGGGTTAGGGGAATCGGCCTGCACGCCGGCAAGCCGCAACGCCGCCGAGCTCGCCCAGCGATTGTGATAGCTGTCGTCGCGTAGCACCACGGGATGCCCGAGGCATGCCGCATCCAGCAGCGCGCAGGACTCCGCGGTGTTCATCTCGTTCAGCAGATTGTTGCCGAACTGCCCGCCGACGATCCAGGCGCCGGGCGCCGCCGCCGACGCCGCCTTGTGCAGGGTCTCGGCGATCCTTGGAATGCTGTCGGCGTTGGAGAAGCGCAGCTCGTAGAGATCGGCGTGCCCGCCCATCATGATGTGATTGTGGATGTCCACGATGCCCGGCATCGCCATCCGGCCGCCGAGATCGACGGTCGCGGTCCCCTCGCCGACCAGCTCCGCAACATCGCATTCGTCGCCCACGGCGATGAACCGGCCGGCCTTGACCGCCGCGCAGGTCGCCCAGGGCAGCTCACGGTTCGACGTGTAGATCCGGCCGTTGCGGAAGACCGTGTCGGCGAATGTCCTGCTCATACGGATCAACTTCTCGGTTGGGAAAGCCTGTAGCGATCAGCCTTTCGCCGCGCGGTGCGTAGGGCTGAACCGCGCACGACGCCGGCATGATGGCCGAAGGTTCGGCATGTCGGCGTCTGGAACAATCCACCGTCCGGTGGATGCTACGGGCCTGCCGGGCTCAGGTGATGAAAACGGGCAGCCATCGGGGAGCCGCGCGATCAACGCGGCTCCTTTTGATCTGCCTGGCGGGATACGTCGGCGCTTTCGCTACTTGGTGAACATCGGCCGCTTCGGCGGCCCCTCCGGGGCATCCGGTGCCCAGAGACGGAAGCTCAGATTGGCGAACACCGAGTTGCCCTTGGTGATCGACGCCGTATCAATTCCGGGCGGGCCGGCGGTGCCGCCGGAGGCGTTCGAGGAGAACTCGTGCGTTGCCCAGACGGTCAGCGCTGCCGGTCCGAAATTGTAGCCAACGAGGCCGCCGCCGGCCCAGATGTTATACCGGTTGACGTTGATCGCGCCGTTATAGAACGCGCTCGACGTGTCGTTGGTCACCTGCCCGGCGTAATAGGCGATGGGACCGACGGTCCAGTTGCCGATCGTCTTGGTGGCCGTGAACTCGGCGTGGAGGACGTCGCCGGAGCGATAACCGGTGATCGAATTGCTGGTATTGATCTCCTGAAACAGGTTCGCCGTCAGATTCCAGCCATCCTTCAGGTAGGACACCACGAACTCGGGCTGAAACGTCCACCAGGGATTGCCGACGTTGCTCAAGCCGGCCGGCCCGCTGATCGAGCCATTCGGCACATAGATGCCGAGTCCCGTCTTGATGAAGAAGCCGCTATCGCCGAGCTTCCAGCTCAGTTCGGCCGGCACAATGTAGGTGTTGTGCATGCCGGCCTGCTGGATGTTCACCGGCGAGCCGACGTCGGCCATGATCCAGGGCTGCACGATGACCGCATCGTAGGTTGCACCGAGGAACGTCCAGCCTGGCACCCACAGCAAGCCCGACGCCTCGACCGCCGCATGCACCGGCGTCGCCGCCCCACCGATATTCGGCGCGCCCGGCCCGACAATGTTCGATTGATAGGTGAAGACCTGATTGAAGCTATAAAGCCCGGGCGGCGGCGCGCCGGCCGTTCCGCCGCCGAGTGTGATGCCCGGCTTCTGCGCCCAACCCGCGTAACCGAACTCGAATGCGTTGGCTGATGTCATGCTCGCCGCTGTCACGGCAAGCGCCGCGGCCGTAAGTCGTCCGTTGAAGTTCATGTTGCCCCTCCGTCCCCGATATCGCTGCGCCGCGACGCGGCGCTGCAAATCCGGGCAAGCCTAGGAAAGCATCTCCGGCATGCGTTATCCGGAATCGGCAGGCCCGCCGAAGTGGCAATGAAAAAGTCCTAGCGTGGGGCGGAAAGCACGTTCTGAACGGTGCGCGAGGGCAATTCGCCAAACAGCAGCCGATAGTTTTCGGTGAAGCGGCTCCAGTGCCAGAAACCCCACCGCGCCGCCACATCGCCGATCGAGATCGGCCGGCCCGCCGCAGCAAGCGCACGCAACTCGCGGCGCACGGCGTTCAGCCGCAGCGTCCGCAGATATTGCGACGGCGTGAGACCGAGCGCATCCCGAAAGCAGGCCTGCAACGTCCTGCGGCTTACACCGGCGATGCGGCACAAATCGGCGATGTTGGGCGGATCGTCGACATGCGCGAACATGTAGTCGCTGACGCGATCGACCAGTCTCTTTTGGGCGGTCGCCGCCCTGACCTCGGCCCGCGACGTCTTCGACAGGATTTCGGCGAGCGCGCCGACCACCATATCCTGGAGTGATGCGCGCGTGCGACAAAACCCGATCGTCGTCTCAAGCTGATGACCTGGATCGCAGATTTCGCGAAAACCCTGTTGGAGCGCCGGCAATCCCGGCCCACCGAATGAATGGTGCGGTTGCCGATAGCCGGAAACGAGGTCCGCGGACTGCGTCTCGCCGAGCGCGTCCAGCGATGACGCAAGATGATCGCGCGCGATCGCAATCGATACGACGTCCAGCAGGGTCGGCGTCACCAGCGGCGGCAGATCGACGCCATCGTTGAGCAATACATCGGGAAACGCCAAGGAGCGGCCGTTGAAATGTCCGTCGCTTGACGCCGCCAGCGGCAGGCTGAACACCAGAGCATCCGGCCACGCCTTACCTTGCTTGATCAGCGCTTGCGTCGTGGTCTCCCTGACGATCTCAAGGCTCTCGAGCCGGATCCTCACCAGACGTCCGGCGAACCGTCCCGACGACACCTGATCCATGCGCAACTTCCAGCCACCGAACCGGCCGGCATGCTCCGCCGCGTCGGCGGACTCCCCCACCGACACGCCGATCACCCTGCCAGACTCTGCTTCGGAAATCGCTGCCATGAAGCGCTCCCCGACGCCGAGCTTCGGCGAACGCGGGGTGCAGCTACAATCAACCCTTGGATGGACGATTAATATCTTTCCAGAAATAATTCACGGCCACGGCCGAACCTGGTCAGAAGCCCAGCGCCAGACCGTCCTTGCGGTGATCGGAGGCACCAAACAGCACCCCGCGCGCATGGTCGATGCGGATCGCCTGGCAGCCGCCGATCGGCTCCTCGGAGAAGCGCGCATCGTGGCCGCGGGCGCGCAGCTCGTCGCGGATCGCGGGCGATATCGTCGTCTCCAGCGACAGCACGCCATCGAAGGCAAAGGTGCGCGGCGCCTCGGCCGCCGCCTGGATGTCCATCTTCATGTCAAAAATGTTCGAGAGCAGATTGGCATGACCCGCCGCCTGGTAGTGCCCGCCCATCACGCCGAACGACATCACGGTCTTGCCGTCCTTGCGGAGGAGGCCGGGGATGATCGTGTGCATCGGCCGCTTGCGCGGCCCGAGCGAATTCGGATGCCCGGGCCTGGCGCGGAAGCTCCAGCCGCGGTTGTGCAGCAGGACGCCCGACTTCGGCGCGTAGATGCCGCTGCCGAACGGATAGAACAGCGAGTTGATCAGCGAGACGGCATTGAGGTCGCGGTCGACCACGGTGACATAGACGGTGTCGCGGTGCTCGATATCATCCCAGGCGGCAGGTGTGGAGGCCCGCTTCATGTCGATCTTGCTGCGGATCGTCTCGATATAGTCATCGGCAAGAAATGCGGCCGGATCGACGTTGCTGACGGCGGGATCGCAGAAGAAGGCGTCGCGCGCCCGGTAGGCGGCCTTGGTCGCTTCGGCGAGCAGATGGATGCGATCGGCCTGCGCGAGCGCTGCGACGTCGAAGCCCGCGAGCGTCCGCAGGATCATCAGCGCCGCGAGCCCCTGCCCGTTCGGCGGACACTCGACCACGTCATGGTCATGATAGCGCGCCGAGATCGGGCGCACATAGTCCGAGGTCTGTGCGGCAAAATCCTTAGTGCTGTGGGCCCCGCCCAGCCCGCGCAAGATGCCGGCCATCTCGTCGGCGGCCTCGCCGGCGTAAAAGGCGTCGCGCCCGTGTTGCGCGATCTGGCGCAGGGTAAGGCCGAGCGCCGGTTGCGTACGGATGTCGCCAACATCTGGCGCCTTGCCACCCGGGAGGAACTGCGCCGCCGCATTGGCGTCGATCTCGATCCGGGCCCGAAAGCGGCGCCAGTCCTCGGCGACGCGCGGCGTGACACAAAAGCCTTGCTCGGCGGCTGTGATCGCCGGCCGGAAGATTTCTTCCAGCGACCTGCTGCCGTGGTCGGCGACCAGCCTGCACCACGCATCGATCGCGCCGGGTACGGTCACCGCTTCAGGCGCGGTCGGCGGAATGTCGCGCGCGCCGCTCGCGGCAAATTTCTCTGCATCGGTGCCTTCAGGCGTGCGGCCCGAGCCGTTCAGCGCGATCGGCTCGCCGGCCCTCGGCGAAACCAGCGCAAAGCAATCGCCGCCGATCCCGGTCATCTGCGGCTCGACCACGCCCTGCACCGCGACCGCCGCGACCGCGGCATCGACCGCGTTGCCACCGGCCTTCAGCATCTCGACCGCGGCGAGCGTCGCCTGCGGGTGCGAGGTTGCGGCCATGCCACGCTCGGCAACCGCCACCGAGCGACCGATGGCCATGAAATCACGCATGTCGGATCCTCTGATGTTGCGAGCGGCAGCCGCTCGCCAACATTGTCGAAAACGACACCGGTCCTTGGGGAACTTTCGGCCTGCGCGGGCGGGTGCAGCAATCAACCGTACGGTGGATCGGGTGACGCGGACGAGGCCGGCCTGCGGCTGCGCGCTTGCCGCGTGCGACAAAACAACCCGACGGGCAACTCAGCAAAACGCGTCAAGCCCTCGCAGCAAAAATATTTCGGTTTATCGGAATTGCAACTCAGTGTATGGTTCGCCCGTCTCACCCGATCGAGGGGCGCTTCGCGGTCGTCACGAACGCGGTGTGGGATGCGGTGGACGCTGAGATCACGACGGACGAAGCGTGATTGAGGCGGACGGTGAAGTCGTGTGGTCCTGACGCCCTAGCGGCCGGTGTCCCCTTGCGAAACGCGAATGCGTTTCTGCGAAGGCGGTGACAAACAAGCCCAGTCTCGCCGGGGAGAGCACGAAGTAAGCCGTAACCCATCGCGCAGGGAAAGCCGGAGTTCCTGGTTACACCTGTGGTCCTACCCCCGAGCTTTCTACCCTTTGCTCGGGGCCCATGGGTGCGATCGGCACCCGGCTTTCCCTGCGCCCTCTGCGAGAGGAGGGCGGAACGAGAAGCAAAGCTCGGACGATTCATGTCGCGAGAATGCGAAGCTGTGTCCCCACCCACACTGTCATCGCCCGGCTCGAGCGGGCGATCCAGTACGCCGCGGCCTCTCGGCTCAAGCACCGGCGTCTCTGGAATACTGGATCACCCGCTTGCGCGGGTGATGACACCGAACTAGCTGTTTGGCAGTTGAATCACAGCGCCCGCGGCCTAATGCGGCCGCGACATCAGCGCGACAACCGCCGAGCGGGTCTCGACGCCGAGCTTCTCGAAGATATGGATCAAATGCGTCTTCACCGTCGCGAGACCGATGCTCAGGCACTCGCCGATCTCGCGATTGGTTCGGCCGCAGCACAGCAGCTCGACGACCTCCATCTCGCGCGAGGTCAGTCCGTAGCGCGGCGGCTCGTCGGCATTGGACGACAGGCGGCTGGTCAGGTTGAACTCGAGATAGTCGTGGATCTTCTCGGCGATGTGCATGCTGCCGTCCGGAATCGCGCAGCCCGGCGCCCAGAGCACGCTCATTCCGGCCACGATCCGGTCGTTGCGGCGGAAGAAGAACTCGATCATGTCGGCGACGCCGCATTGGCCGGCGAAGGCGCGGTAGGTCGCCGCCTCCTGGGTCGCGCATTGATCGAGGGCTGTGCTCAGCCGCGCAATCGGCCGGTTGCTCGCCGAGCGCGGATGCAGCGGATCGAGCCGGTTCATGCCGGCAAGATACTGATCGTGGAAGCTCGGCGGCACGTTGCTGCTGAGCACGAAGCGGTTGAGGGTGAGGTTGCCGTCGACCTCGTAGAACGCGGTCGCGGACCCCTCGAGAATGCCGCGCGCGAACTGAATGGCCTGCGTGGTCGCCGGATCCGGTCGGCCCAGAAGCGCGATCATGACCTACCTCCCGATGTTTCCCGATGGCGGACGTCTGCGCGTCGCATGCTCGGCACGCTGGGACAGACGCAGGGCTTAGTCAAGCAATTTGCGGGCCAAGCCCGCGCCACGCACATCCTTGAAACGGTTACACCGGGGTAACCCGGCGGCCACCTCCACCATCCGGTTGATTGCGAGCGGCGCGGCGCATGCGGAACTTTCGTGAAACTTCCAATGGCATTGCTGGATCAACAATGAATTCGCGTCGCATCATGGCCGCCTTCCCTCCGGCGGCCGACGAACAAGTCACGCTGGCCAATTGGCGTCAGCATCCCTACAGCGAATGGGCGTTCCGCAACGTGCGCGAGCTCTTGCCCACCGCAAACATCGCGCGCGCCTCAGTGCCGGCGCCGCTGTCCTTTGCGCCGCGCTATCTCGACGACGTCAGCTTCGCAAACCCGCGCGGCGAGGCGGTCGGCGTCGGCCAGGCATTGCGCGCGAGCCACACCGACGGCATCGTGGTGTCGCATCGCGGCGAGATCGCGTTCGAATGGTATGCCCACGGCCTGACACCGGGCACCCCGCATTTGATCTTCTCGGTCAGCAAGTCGGTCGCCGGCACACTTGGCGGCATCCTGGCCGATCGCGGCAAGCTCGACCCCGACGCGCCGGTGACGCGCTACATCCCGGAGATGGAGGGATCGGTCTATGGCGACGGCTGCACGGTGCGGCATCTGCTCGACATGAGCGTCGGCATCTGCTTCGACGAGGATTACATGGCGCGCGACGGCGACGTCATCAACTACCGCCGCTCGACCGGCTGGGAGCCACCGGATCCAGCCATTCCGCCGAGCAATCTGCGCGACTACCTGCGCACGCTGCGGCCGAACGGCGCGCCGCATGGCCAGACCTTCCACTACGTCTCGACCAACACCGACGTGCTGGGCTGGGTCTACGAGCGCGCCTGCGGCATGTCCTATGCGAAAATCCTCTCCCACTATCTGTGGCAGCCGATGGGCGCCGAGCACGACGCCTACATCACGGTCGATTCCCGCGGTGCGGCCCGCGTCGCCGGCGGCGTCTGCGCGACATTGCGCGACCTCGCCCGTTTCGGCGAGATGATGCGCAATCACGGCATCAGCAACGGCCGACAGGTCGTGCCGGGATGGTGGATCGACGACATCAGGCACAACGGCAATGCCGAGGCGTGGTCGCGCGGCGACCTGACGAAGGTGTTTCCAAACGGCAACTACCGCAACAAGTGGTACACGCTCGACCGGCGCGAAGCCCCGTTTGCCGCAGTCGGCATTCATGGCCAGTGGATCTACATCGATCCGGTCAATGAAACCGTGATCGCGCGCGTCTCCTCGCAGCCGCTGCCGATGGATCTCGATCTCGATCACATGTGGATGCGCGGCTACCGCGCGATCGCGGCCAGGCTCAGCGGCCAGGCCTGACAGGTTTGCGACAGGGGGACATCATGGGACCATCGATCAACCGGCGCACCCTCCTGCAGATCGGCGCCGGCGCGAGCCTGGGCGTTGCGATGCCGCGCATCGCGCGGGCCAGCTCGAAAACCATCACTGCGGTGATGCATGCACCGCTGCGCGCCACCGACCCGATCATGACGACGGCGTGGACGGCGCGCAACCATGGCTACATGATCTATGACACGCTGTTCTCGACCAATTCGAAACTCGAGATCGAGCCGCAGATGGTCGAGGCCTGGGAGGTCTCGGCCGACAATCTGACTTACACGTTCCGTCTGCGCCCCGGCCTCAAATTCCATGACGGCAGCGCGGTGACGTCGGCCGACGTGATCCCCTCGCTGCAGCGCTGGGCCAAACGCGACACGATGGGCCAGAAACTGTTCGAGTTCGTCGTCGAGCTGAAACCGGTCGACGAGCGCACCTTCCGCATGGTGCTGAAGGAGCCGTGCGGCTTCGTGCTGGCGGCGCTCGGCAAGCCGACCGCCAACGTGCCCTTCATCGTGCCGGCGCGGATTGCCGCGACACCCGCCGACCAGGCCATCACGGATCATCTCGGCTCCGGGCCATTCCGCTTCGTGACGGCGGAATTCCAGCCCGGCGTCAAGGCCGCTTACGAGAAGAATCCCGACTACATTTCGCGCGACGAGCCATCCGACGGGACCGGCGGCGGCAAGGTCGTGAAAATCGGCCGCTACGAATGGATCAGCGTGCCGGATTTCCAGATCGCGACCAACGCGCTGATGAACGACGAGATCGACTATTTCGAAGTGCCGCCGCACGACCATCATGCGATGCTGGCGCGCGCCGCGAATGTCGAGCTGACCGATTACAATACGCTTGGATTTTCCGGCATGTGCCGGATGAACTGGCTGGTGCCGCCGTTCGACCGGCCGGAGATCCGCCAGGCCGTGCTGCACGCCGTGAACCAGAAGGACTGGCTCGACACCCAGATCGGCAATCCCGACTATTACAAGATCACGCCCGCGATCTTCATCGCCGGCACGCCGTTCGAAAGCGCGGTCGGCTGGTCGACCAAAGCCGATACGGCCAAGGCGAAGGAGCTGCTGAAGCAAGGCGGCTACAAGGGCGAGCCGATCACGATCCTGCACGCGACCGACGCGCCGATCATCACGGCGCTCGGCACCGTCACCGCCGAAGCGCTGCGCGCGATCGGCATGAACGTCAACCTGCTCGCGATGGACTGGGGGTCGGTGGTGGCGCGGCGCGCCAAGCAGTCGATGCCGGCCGAGGGCGGCTGGTCGCTCTACCACTCGACCTGGGCCAGCGCCGATTTGATCAATCCGATCGGCAACGCCTGCGTCAACGGCAAGGGCAAGAACGGCGGCTTCTTCGGCTGGGTCGAGGACGCCGAGCTCGAGCGGCTGCGCGACGGCTTTGCCCGCACCGCGGCGCCATCCGACCAGAAGGCGCTCGCCGACAAGATCCAGGCGCGCGCCTATGAGGTGGTCACCCACGTGCCCACCGGGCAATACAATCAGCCGGCCGCGACGCGGAAGGCGCTGAAGGACATCGTCCGCGCGCCGGTGCCGCTGTTCTGGAACGTCGACAAGACCGGTTGACGGCGCTTTATTCGACGGGCGGCCGCCGCGTGTGCCAATCCGTCACCGACTGGAACGCGCAACCGGCGCGGACCAGCAAATCTTCGGAGAGATGCGGACCGACCAGCTGCATGCTGAGCGGCATCTTGTCCGACGCCATGCCCATCGGCAGCGTGATGGTCGGGCTGCCCGAGAAGTCGAACACCGCGGTGAAACGCAGGATGCTCAACAACACCGTGGGATCGGCGCCGTATTCGCTCATCTTGGTGAGCGTCGGGATCGGCACCGGCATCGTCGGGATCAGCAGCAGATCGATATCCTCGAACATCGCAGCGAGGCTGCCGCTGAACTTGAGCCGTTCGTGATGGATCGCGGCAATATCGACGCCACTCACCGACCTGCCCTGCTCGATGACCTGGGCGAGATCCGGTCCGTATTCCGACTTCCGCGACGGGTAGGTGTCCAGATGCGCCTCAGCCGTCTCCACCGAGCACATCGGGATCCACTGGCTGACGAGCCTTTGATAAGGCGGGAAATGCACCTCACGGATGTCGGCACCGAGAGCGGCGAGCGTGCGCTCGGCTTCCAGCAAGGCGACCACGACCTGCCGATCGATGCCCTCCTGGGTGTACCTGCGATCGACGCCGATCCTCAAGCCCCTTATGCCGTCGCCTGCGCCGGCCAGATAGTTCGGCACCGGCGCCCGCAACGCAGTCGGGTCGTTGACGTCAGCGCCCGCGATGACGCCGAGCATCGCGCCGGCATCCGCAGCGCTGCGGCACATCGGTCCGACGTGATCGAGCGAATCCGCCAACGGGAAGATGCCGTGCCGGCTGACGCGGCCCCAGGTCGGCTTGATTCCGGTCAACCCGCAGGTTGCCGACGGAAACCTGATCGAGCCGCCGGTATCGCTGCCGATCGAGCCGTAGCAGAGGCCGGCCGACGTCGCGACACCGGATCCGGTCGACGAAGAACCGACCCAATAGTCCACATTCCACGGATTGAGTGGCGCCTGGTGGTCGGCGGGATGGTGGCTGGTATAGGCCCCCTCCGTCATCTTGAGCTTGCCGAGCGTCACCGCGCCGGCAAGCTCGAGCCGGTCCACGATCGTGGCATTGAAGGACGGCACGAACCTGGCGTGGATCGTCGTGCCGGCCGCCGTCGGCGCAAAATTCGTGTAGCAGAGGTCCTTCAACCCGATCGGAACGCCATGCAGCGGGCCGCGCCAGATGCCCTTGGCGATCTCTGCATCGTATTGCTTGGCCTGGGCCATCGCCCGCTCCGCGAGCACGAGCGCGTAGCCATGAAACTGGCCATCCAGCTTCGCGATCCGGCCCAGGATCGCCTCCGTGACCTCCGAAGGCTTCGCCTCCTTGCTGCGGAACAGCTCGGAGATCTCGGTGATGGATTTGTAGTGCAATGGATCCGCTGACATGTCGTTGTGGCCCCGGCTAGAACTGGACACCGCGCGTCAAGGCGCCGTCGACGACGAGGTTGGTCCCGGTGATGAAGCTCGCCGCCTTGCTCGCCAGGAACACAGCGGCGTTCGCCATCTCCTGCGGCGTACCCATCCGGCCGGTCGGGTTGAGCGCCAGCGCGGTCTTGTACAGTTCGGGATTACCGTCCTTGATCATGTTCCAGACGCCGCCCTCGAAATAGGTGTTGCCCGGCGACACCGAATTGGCCCGGATGCCCTTCGCGGCAAGCTGGTAGGCGAGGCCCTGCGTGTAGTGAATGATCGCGGCCTTGAACGTCCCGTAAGGACCGCTGGCAAAATCGACCTCGCGCCCCGAGACGCTGGAGATGGTGACGATCGCAGCGGCCGCGCTCTTCTCGAGATACGGCATCGCGGCGTTGACGAGCCGCACCGTCCCCATCATGTCGGTGGAGAATTCCTTCTCCCAGCTCCCCTCGTCCTGGCCGATCGAGAGCGCGCTGACATTGGCGACCACGACGTCGATGCCGCCGAGCCTGGATGCCATGTCAGCGACCCAGGCCTTCAGCGCCGGCCCGTTCGAGACGTCGACGGCACCGCCGAACGCGGCAACGCCCTTGGCCTTGATCGCAGTGACCGCGGCGTCGACGTCGCCCTGATTGCGCGCGCAGATTCCAACATTGGCGCCTTCGGCCGCGAACGTGTCGGCGATCGCCCTGCCGATGCCCTTGGTGCTGCCGGTGACGAGAACCTTTGCTCCCTTGAGTCCGAGATCCATGTTCATTCCCTCCATTTATTATCGATTGTCGAACGTGCGGTATCAAAGCAGCAGTTGTGCGCGAACAGTATCCGCGTTGACCTCCTCACCGGCCAGCGATCGGGTGATCTTGCCCTTTTCCATGATGTAGCAGCGCTGGGCGATCGCCAGGATGGTGTCGAGATTCTGCTCGACGAAGATGATCGTCGTCCCAAGCTCGTCCCGGAACGATTTCAGCGCCTCGCAAATGTGCTGCACGATCGACGGCTGGATGCCCTCGGAGGGCTCGTCGAGAATCATCAGCGACGGGTTGCCGATCAGCGCGCGGCCGATCGCAAGCTGCTGCTGTTCGCCGCCCGACATGGTGCCGGCGATCTGCCGCCGGCGCTCCTTGAGGCGCGGAAAATACGTATAGACGAGTTCCGGCAGCTTCTTGCCGTCGGGTCCGCCGATCAGCTCGCCGACCTGCAAATTCTCCTCGACGCTCATTTGCGGAAACACGTCGCGGCCCTGCGGGATGTAGCCGAAGCCGGCGCGCGCCCGCGCGTCTGCCTCGAGCTGCGTCACGTCCTGATCCATGAAGGTGATGGTGCCGCGCCAGGTCTGCAGCAGGCCGATCAGGCACCGCATCAGGGTCGACTTGCCGACGCCGTTGCGGCCGATCACGCCGACGATCTCGCCGCGCGAGACCGACATGCTGACACCCTGCAGGATCGGCGTCGCGCCGTAGCCCGCCCAAAGTCCCGACACGTCCAGAATGCGATCAGTGGGCATGGGTCTTACCCAAATAGATTTCCGCGACCTTCTCATCTTCCAGGATGGCTTCCAGACTGCCGCGCGCAAAGATCTTGCCAAGATGCAGAACAGTGACGCGCTGCGCGACCTGACGTACGAACGCCATGTCGTGCTCGACGACCAGCACCGTCATGCCCTCGGCATTGAACGACTTGATCAGTTCACCGGTCTTGTAGGTTTCCTCCGGCGACATGCCGGCGGTCGGCTCGTCCAGCAGCAGGAGTTGCGGCTGCAACGCCAGCGCCATGCCGATCTCGAGCCATTGCTGCTGGCCGTGCGACAGCGCCCCCGCGAGCTTGCCGCTGTCGTCGGCCAGATTGAGCAGCGACAACAGCCGCTCCTCCTCGGCGCTGCGTTCAGCGCCCGAAAGCCGTTCCTGAAGCGCGATCTGGATGTTCTGCCGCACCGGCAGTTCCTTGAACACGCTCGGCGCCTGCATCTTGATGCTCATGCCGCGTTGCACCCGCGCGTAGGGACGCTCATTGGTGATATCGACGGAGTCGAAGAAGATGCTGCCCGCGGTCGGCGGGTAGAGGCCGACGATCAGCTTGAACAGCGTGCTCTTCCCGGCCCCGTTGGGCCCGATCAGGCAATGCACCTCGCCGACATTGACCGTCAGGTCGACGTCGGAGACGGCGGTCAATCCACCGAACCGCTTGGATATGCCTTTCACATCGACCAGTGCCATGATTCAGGTCTCATCCGATTGCAGACGGCCGGCCTCCGCCAGCGCGGGGCCATCGTCGCGTCGCCGACGGCGGGACCACCAATCGACGACGAGCTTGCCGATACCGAGCACAAATCCCTGCGGCGCCAACATCACGGTAGCGAGCAGGAGCACGCCCATCAGCACCAGCGCCGCCTGCTGACTGTAGACCGTGATGGTCTGGAAGCCGAACAGCAGCAGGAACGAACCAACCAGCGTCGCGGTCAAATCGTTGCGTCCGGAGAATGCCACCCACACGATCGGCATCGCCGCCGCCGGCAGGCCGATGCTGGACGGCGTGATGAACTGGCCCCAGGACGTGTACAGCGCACCGCTGAGCCCTGCGAGGCCGCTGCCGATCACGAATGTCAGCAGCTGATACTTGCGGACGTCATAGCCGAGCATCTCGGCGCGCTGCGGATTTTCGCGCGTCGCCACGATCACGTTGCCGATGCTCGAGTTCACCAGCATGCGCAGCGCGATGTAGACGATCACGATCAGCGCGATCATGACGTAATAGAGTGCCGATCCTTCGATGGTGAAGTCACGGACGGTGAGCGGGTCCATTCCCTTCATGCCGTTGAAGCCGTTCAGCCGGGCCGGACCGATATGCCATTCCGGTCCGGCCGTCTGCCCGAGGAAGAATGCAAGCACCAGCGTCGCCGACAGCGTCACGATGCCGAAGAAGATCCCGCTAATGCCGCCCCAGATCATGAAATAGCCGAGGATCCCGGCCGCGATCATCGCGATCAGGACGGAGAGAACCAGCGCTGCGATCGTCGCCGTTCCCCCGCCCATGTTGATGGCGAGCACGCCATAGCCGTAGCCGGCGATGCCGAAGAAGAAGGTCTGGCCGAACGACAGCATGCCGCCGTACCCCCACATCAGGCAGAGGCCGAGCGCCATGAAGATCCAGATCAGGAAGTAGGCAAAATTGCCGACATCATAGGAATCAGCGAACAACGGATAGATCAGCGCGCCCGCCAGCACAGCCAGGAAACAGGACCAGAAGATCTTGCCTCGTCCGAGCGTCTGCGGACCGTCGAGCAGCTTGAACATCCAAAATTCCCGTCTAGCGGCCACGGCGAACCAGCACGCTGGATAGTCCCTCAGGCAGGACACGTATGATCAGGATGACGGCAAACAGCATGCCGATCTGCCCGATGATTTGGCCATAACTCGCATTCAGCGCCATCCTGATCATCGCCAGGAACACCGCGGCCGGCGCGGTTCCGAGCAAGACGTTGGCGCCGCCGATCACGACGGTGACAAAACTCTCGACCACGAAGGTCGCGCCCATGGTCGGGATCAGCGTCATGGTCGGCGCGTAAAGCGCGCCGCAAAGTCCCGCAAGCGCCGTGCCGATCCCGAAGCTGATGGAATAGATCCGCCCGGTGCGCGCGCCAAGCGCCTTCGCCATGGCCGCGTTCTGCATCGTCGCGCGCGCGATCACACCGAAGCGGGTCTTCATGAAGATGATGTAGAGGCCGGCCAGCACCGCCACTGCACAACCGAACAGCACAAGACGGTAGGTCGAGAACGTGTAGCCCCCGATCGCAAAGCTTCCTTCGGGCGTGCCGATGCCGCGCACCGCGGATCCAACGATCAGCAGCATCGACTGCGTCACGATCAGGCTGAGGCCCCAGGTGGCAAGCAGGGAATCGAGCGGACGCTTGTAGAAGCGCCGGACGATCAGGAACTCGACGATCATGCCGATAATCCCAGCGGTCAGCGCGGCCAGGATCTGGGCGATCGGAAGCGGTACGCCGAGATTCACGAGCCCAACGGTCACATAGGCGCCGCACATGATGAACTCGCCATGCGCCATATTGATGACGCCCATCATGCCGAACACAATGGCAAGCCCCGCCGCCGACAGGATCAGGAACGCGAAGACGTCGGCGAACTGATAGAATAACGAGAAGAGTTCAGCCGACATTCCGGTCTCCGTGATCACGGCGCCGCATCATTGCGGCGCCGGCTCGGTTCGAAGTCGTGATGCACAACACGAGCAAGAATCGTGCCCGTTCGCGTCACGATTTGTTGGGAAGATGACTCGGCGTGTACTGGTCCTTGTCGTTCTTCTTGGTGAGATCGCAGCCGATCTCGCCCAACCAGTACGGCTGGATCGTCCCGTAGTCCTTCTCGACGGTCACCTCATGCTTGGGCCCGACCGAGATCAGGCGCATGCGGTGCGACGTATGCTGGCTCTTCGGATCGATGCAGACCTTGCCCTCGGGGGCGTCGATGCAGGCATCGCCTGTTGCGATCACCTTGCGCATATCCTCGAGCTTGGTCGACTTCGCCTTCTCGACCAGCGTCTTGTACATGTAGAGCGCATTGTAGGCGTTGTAGCCCATGTCGTTGATGTAGAGCTCATCGGGGAACTTGGCGTGCCAGCGTTTTTTGAAGTCGTTGGCTTCGGGGGTGTCGATCTCCTCGAACCAGTTGGCGGTCGCATGCATGTTGTTGAGCGCTGGCGGCTTGAACCGCTTGTGCTCGAAACCGAGCATGACCTTGATCGAAGACCCCATCGGCAGATTGAGGTTGGCGGCAGCCGCCTGCTCGAAGAACGAGTCCTGCGCGGCGCCGACATTGATCGTCAGCAACCAGTCCGGCTTTGCCTTCTGGATGTTCTGGATCGTCTGCGCGAACTGCGACACGCCGAGCGGAATGAATTCCTCGCCCACGACCTCGCCGCCGAGATCCTTCATGATCTTGCGGTTCCACTCCGCGGAGATCTGGCCGAAATTGTAGTCCGCGGCGATGACGTAGACTTTCTTGCCGAACTTCTCGACCATCCAGGGGATCAGGGTCGAGAACTGCTGCTCCGGCACCGCGCCCATGCTGATCATGCTGGCATCGCAGACGCCGCCTTCATACTGGTTGGTATAGAAGTATGGCGTCGTGGTGCGATCGACGATCGGACGCAATGCCTCGCGCGAGGCCGACGTGATACCGCCGATCAGAACGTCGACCTTATCGCGATTGAGCAAGCGCCTGCCGAACTCCTGGTAGCGGGCATTGTCGCCCTGCGGATCGAGATGGATCAACTCGATCTGCCGCCCAAGAATGCCGCCGCTCTTGTTGATCTCCTCGACCGCCAGCTGCGATCCGTGCAGCTTTGGCATACCCATGAATGCAAGGTCGCCGGAGACGTCCTCCAGCAAGCCGATCTTCAACGGCGGCTGGGCTGCCCGGGCGCTACCTATTGCTGCCGTCGCCATCACGGCACCAAGCAAAGCTATTCCGACTACACGCCCCGAAATCATCGCGATGTCCTCTCTTTAAAGAATGTTGGAAGTCACGCCTTGAGGTAATTCTTCAGGATCGACGCCCCCATCGTGTATTTGGGGTCGACCATGTTGCCGAGCCGCATGCGGCCGGCCTGGCTGAGCAGCATGTAGGCGTCGATCTCTTCGAAGCCGTAGTCCGCACTCATCCACCGCACCAGCTCGCGATAGGCGATACGCGCCGCATCTTCGAGCGGCCGTGCGCTGCCGATCGTCATGATGAAGTCGCGCGTCTCGAGCCGCGGCCAGGCAAAGCTCCAGTTCTTGATCAGATCGACCTGCAGCGTGACGGTCGCGCGCTGCTCGAGCGCGACACCTGAGAGCTCGCCATCGCCTTGCGTGGCGTGGCAGTCACCGACATAGAGCAGCCCGCCCTCGGTATGCACCGGCAAATAAATGATCGCACCCGGCGCGACGTCGGGCAGGTCCATGTTGCCGCCGTGATAGTCGGGCTGCAGCGAGGAGATCGCCTCGATCTCGGGCGACACGCCGATGGTGCCGATGAACGGCTCGTAGGGCAGCGTGATCTTATCGCTCCAGCGCACCCCGTTGCGGTCGACATGCAGTTTCTTGACGCGCTCGGGCAGCGGCGGATTGAGCAACGCCGTGGATGCGGTCCCGACCAGACCGCCGAACTCCGGAATGATGCAGGTGGTGCCTGCCGGCTGTGCGCCGCGGGTCTCGACGTCGCGGATATAGACAGCGAGGCAATCGCCCTTTTTGGCGCCCTTGACCGCGATCGGCCCGCATTGCGGGTTCAGGTAAGGAAAGTTCAGCTTCGCCGTCGGGCTGTCGGTCTCGCTGGTGAGCACGCCGCCAAAGGCGTCTTCGGTCTCGACGACGACCACCCCGCCCGGATCGATCGACAGCGTCGGCTTGGCATAGGGTCCATAGACGTAATGGAAGCCGCCCTGTTGCTCGATCGTCAAACTATGGGTCGTGTCGGTCGCGCCCTTGGCGACGGCCCGCTTTGCCATGATGGAACTCTTCAACCAGTCTTCGGTCATGCCAACGGCTCCTCAACTCAGATCGCGGGATGGCGCTTGTGCCAGTCGGTGACGCGCTGGAAGGCATCGCCTGCGCGGACGAGACTTGCCTCGTCGAAGTGACGGCCGACGAACTGGAAGGCGACAGGGCCGCCGCTCGGCGCAAAGCCGCCGGGGAGCGTCACAGTCGGACTTCCGGTCATGTCGAACGGACAGGTGAAGCGAAGCAGCCCGGCAATCAGCGACGCGTCCTCGCCGAGCGCCGCCATCTTGGCCAGCGTCGGCGCCGCGAATGCCTGGGCCGGGACGGCGATCAGATCGACGGTCTCGAACAGCAGCCGCACCGCGCCGCGGAACGCTTCACGCCGCAGCACGATCTTCTGATAGTCCATGCCGGATTGCGCCCGGCCGAGATCGAGCAGGCCTGCCAGCCCCGGACCGTACTCGTCCTTGCGCGCCGGATAGGTCTCTTCGTGCGCCACAGCCACTTCGATGCCGCACAGCGGGAACCAGTCCTCGATCACGGCCTTGGGATCGGGGAACGTGATCTCCTTGATCTTGGCGCCGAGATCGGCCGCAACCCGCAGACCTTCGGCGAGCACCTTACCGGCGGCATCGTCGGTGCCTTCGCTGGTCCAGCGTCGATCGACGCCGATCGTCACGCCGCGCAGGTCTCCGGTGAGACCAGCGAGATAGTCCGGCACGGCCAGCGGCACCGACGTGGTGTCCTTGGGGTCCTGGCCGGCGATCACGGCGAGGATGGCGCCACAATCGGCCGCGCTGCGCGCCATCGGACCGATGTGATCCAGCGTGGCCGCAAGTTCGAAGGCGCCGTAACGGCTGACGCGTCCCCAGGTCGGCTTCAGCCCCGTGATGCCGTTGGCGGCGGAGGGAAAGCGGATCGAGCCGCCGGTGTCGGTTCCAAGCGAACCGAAGCAAAGTCCCGCTGCGGTGGCGACGCCGGAACCGCTCGAGGATGCGCCCGACCACAGATCGGCGCTCCACGGGTTCTTCGGCGGATCGATCTTCGGGTGATGATCGGCATAGGCGCCCTCGGTCTGCTGCAGCTTGCCGAGGATGACAGCGCCGGCATCCTTCAGACGCACGACCACCGTGGCATCCTCGCTCGGCCGGAAATCACGATGGATGGTCATGCCGTGCGCGGCGGGAGCGCCCTTGACCCAGCACAGGTCCTTGATCGCGATCGGTACGCCGTGCAACGGACCCTTGACCTTGCCGGACGCGATGTCCTTTTCGGCCGCCGCCGCTTCCGCAAGCGCCGCATCGGCCATCACATAGGCGTAGCTCTTAAGCTTGCCGTCGAGCTGCTCGATCCGCCCGAGCATCGCCTTGGTCACTTCGACCGGCGAGAGCTTCTTGGCCTGGATTTGCTGCCCGACCTCAATCAGCCCGAGATAGTGAAGTTCCGTCATCGTCTCGCATCCCCGCACTTGACATGACGCAAGCGCAGGCACTGCCCATCACCGCGCATGCGCCTCCGGCTTGGCGACACGGACGTGTCGCCAATTTGTTTAGCGGCAAAAGCAAAAAGCCACCCGCCCCTCCGAAACGAAGGTGACGAATGGCTCAAATGCCGCGGCTATGAACTATCGCATCGGGCCCGGGATCGAACGGAGCACTCTGCACGGCGACCGGGACGTCATCGGCCAAATCGACGCACGCAAGTTCGACAGGAAGCCCTGTAGGAGAAAATTCTAAGGAAGTGTGCAGCGCGTTGTCAACGAGGCTGGCTGCACAAATTTCGCGAGGTGCATGCGCAGCAAAACGGCATGACCTCTTGCCCCGACCTCTGCGAAGATGGTTTGCTTCGTGAATTCAGTGAAAGTCGTCGATGACAAAGCCGTCCATACCAGTTGGCATCATCTGCTCGCAGCACGGGCCCTATCAGGCCATGGGGCGCGAGATCCTCAAGAGCGCGATGATGGCGGTCGACGAGATCAACGAGCAGGATGGCTTCGATTTCTCGATGTCAGCGCATGTCCGCGATCCCCGCGGGGTGATTGCGGAATACCATACGGTCTGCGACGACCTCATTCGCAATGTCGGGGTCGAGCACATCATCGGCTGCTACACATCGGCCTCGCGCAAACAGGTGCTTCCGATCGTCGAGCGCACCGACCGACTGCTCTGGTATCCTGCTCGCTACGAGGGCTTCGAATGCTCCGACAACGTCATCTATGTCGGCGCCTCGCCCAATCACAACGTGCTGCCGCTGGTGCGTTACGTGCTCGACAATCTGTCGCGCGAGATCTTCTGCGTCGGCTCCAACTATGTCTGGACCTGGGAAACCAATCGCGTCACCCGCGAGCTGGTGACGGCGGCGGGAGGTCGCATTCTCGCCGAACGCCTGCTCGAACTCGGTGAAAGCGCGGTCACGCACATCGTCGACGAGATCGTGCGGCGCCGGCCGCCGGTTGTCTTCAACACGCTGGTCGGCAGTTCGAGCTATGATTTCATCCGTGCCTTTCATGCCGCAACCACTGCGGCCAACCTCAGCATTCCCATGCTGAGCTGCAGCCTGTGCGAGCCGGAGCTCAAGATCGCAGGCCCTGCATCGGCCGGATGCATCACATCATCGGCCTATTTCGAAAGCATTCGCCTGCCCGAGAACAAGGCTTTCGTTGCGCGCTGGAAGGCCCGTTACGGCGAACACAGCAGCCCCTCGGTGGACGGACAATCCGCCTATGTCGCGGTCTATCTCTTGGCCCGCGCGCTGCAGCGCGCCGGCACCTCTGATATCGGCGAGGTGCGGCGCGCTGCTGCCGGCCATCGCTACAATTCGCCACAGGGTCCGGTCTGGATCGATGATAGCAACAACCACTGCGTCCTGACGCCGCGGCTGGCCGTCTCCAACGCCGAGGGACAGTTTGACATCTTCTGGGAAGCTGAGGCTCCGGTTAAGCCTGATCCTTATCTGACGCAGCTCGACGTCGCCGCCAGCCCCGCAAGGGATGCAGCGTCGCCGAATGCGCCGCATTTGCGGGTTGTGAAATGAGCAAACCGTCGTCATTTTCGCTGCGCGGACGCAAGGCGCTGGTCGCCATCAAGGACGAGCGCGATGCCTCGATCGTCAGGCGCCAGTTCGAGCGTCTCGGGATCGAGATTGTCACATGGGAGCCCGGCGCCAAGATCGACTGCCGACCGGACGTGACGCTGGTCGACGACGAGTTCCTGCCGCTCACCTCACCGGCGCAGCGTGCGTCGCTTGGGCGGAGCCCGGTCATCGCCCTGATCGGCACTGAGACGCCGAGCCGGCTGAAGCTGGTGCTCGACCTCGACCCGGTATCGTTCCTGGTCAAGCCGCTGCGCTCGGCGGGCATCTATGCCGCGCTCGTGATGGCCTTCGAACGGAACGAGCGCACCAACGAGTTGAAGCAGCAGGTGCTCAAGCTCGAGCAGCGGCTTCGATCCCGTCGCATCGTGCTCGCCGCCGTGCTTCAGGTCATGCACACGCATGCGCTGGCCGAGCCGGCCGCCTTTGCGCTGATCCGGCAGGCCGCCATGGAACAGCGCAAGACAATCGAGGACATTTCTGCGGAGATTACGGCAAAGGGCTCCCTGCCGCGGGCAATAGGCTAGCTGCCAGGACTACTTCTTCAGTTCCGCATAAAGCTGCATCACCCGTTGCGGCAGCACCTCGATGCGCGGCACGCGAAGCGCATAGCGCTCGCCGAAAATGCGATCGAGCTGGGGAAATCTGCCTTCACCGATGCCGAACGCAAAGATATCGGTGCTGCGCCGCCGCAGCTGCTGCGCGGCACGACGCGCGTCCTCCACGAGATATTGCGGATCGGGCACGTCGATGTCGGAGGGCTCGCCATCGGTCAGGAGCAGCAGCACCTTGCGGAACGCACGTCGTCCCGCGAGGTAGCCGCCCGCATGGCGCAAGGCCGCACCAAGCCGGGTGGAATGGCTGCTGGCAATGCCCGCGAGGCGCGACCGTACCACAGCGTCCATCGGCTCCTCGAAGTCCTTGATGCGCAGATAACGCACGCGTTCGCGGCCGTCGGAGCTGAAGCCATGCACTGCGATCGCGTCATTGGCGGCCTCGACCGCCGTCGCCATGATCGCGGCTGCCTTACGCTCGACGTCGAGAACGGTCCGGCCGCGGCGATCGCGGTCGGCGGTCGATTGCGACAGATCCATCAGCAGCAGGATGGCGAGATCGCGCGGTCCCGGCGCATCGCGCTGATAGACCCTGGGCTCGCCAGTGTTGCCGGCACGCCGCTCGATCGTCACGGCGACTGCCGCATCGATGTCGAGCGCCTCGCCGTCGCGCTGGCCCTTGTGGCGGATGCGGCGGCCAATCGACGCATCGCGGGTCAAGCGTGTGACCCAGCGCATCGTGTCCGTGTCCGCCGGCAGATCGAACGGCTTCGCGGAAACGGCGGCATCGGCCTCCAGAATGGTGGTCCAGTCCGCCCGCTCGGCGCGCGCGGCATAGTCCCATTCCGGATAGGTTGCGGCCGGAAATCCGTCCAGCAGCGTGACTGCGCGGGCCTTCGCACGCAGCGTCTCGTCCGGCTTGGCGTCGTCATCGGCCGACTGTGCGGCTGGATCATCGCGCCGCTCGATCCGCACGGAATCGACCGCGAGCTCGATCGTCTCGGCCGGGCTGTCCGGCTGATCGCCGAAATCCCACAGTGCCAGATTGTCGTCGCGATAGGCGGGTTCGACGACATAGCTCTTGGCGTTGAACTGCAGCCGCATCTGCCCGATGTCATTGCCGAGCAGCCCGCCGATCTCGCGGCTGATGGCGGGATCGGTCCAGCGGTCGGCGGCGGCAGCAAACAGCTGCTGTCCCTTGGTGACCCACGCATCCGGGTCCTGATAATCCGGGTCGATCAGCGCCCGCGCCAGCCGCGTCATCAGCCCGGCCGCCGTCGCCTGGCCGGATGGCGTCGCGGTGTGAAATGGCAGCCACAGCCGGCGCAGGCCGGGCAGTTCACGAAGCGCCAGCGTCTCGACCCGGGCATCCTCGATCAGCGAGACCAGCGCGATCTGCAGCGCCTTCAATCGCCCGACCGGAAAGCGGACGGTGGAATGCACGAGATGCGCCCCGGCGTGCGCGACCGCTGCGAGATAGATCGCGTCCGCCCCCTCGCCTTCGAAGCCGGGAAACGTCTCCGGCAGGCCGATGAAGCCGGCCGCGAGCGAGGTCCGCCGCGGCACCGGCGTCGGTGCAACGGCCAGTTTGCGGAGACGCGGCTTTCTGTTCCACAACGCAACGGTCGTTGCGGCGAGACGCGTCTCCAGCCGCGCAAAATCATCCGCTGTCCGCCCGGCTGCGAACAGACGCGCCGACAGCGGATCGTCGAGCGCGAAATAGGCCCGCCGACGCGCCGCGCGGCCTCCGCTCGCGCGCAAGCCGGCGGAGACCCAGGCGGAGAACGCCTCGCCGCCGGACTGTGCCAGAAACGGCTCCAGCCGAACGATCGCAAGGCCGGCCGACTCCGGCCCCATGTCTGCGAGTTGGCCGAACGCGGCGAGAACCGCGGTGAGCTCTCCAGCACCCGCAAGCCGCGGCAGCACCTTGGACAGCTCAGTCAGCAGTGCGTGAGCGACGCGGCTTCCGGCGCTGCGGCCGATGTCGCTGACCGCACGGCCGATCGCGACCAGGTCGTCGGCCGGTCGCTGCGCCGGCCAGCGTTCCGATAGCCTGAGATAGCCGAGCACCATGGCTGCGCCGAGATTGGCCGCGAACAGGCCGTGCACAGCCTCGTCCCAGGCCGCGAGATGATCGAACGAGACGACGGGCTGCAATGTGGCGCGCGCCGCCTGCACTGCCGCGGCGATCTCGTCGTGACCGCGCAACAGTGCCGCAAGCCGGCGTCCGGACCGGAAGCCATCGAGCGAACTGATTTGCGCGACCGCCACCTCGAGGCTTCCATTCACGCGGAGGCCGAGATCACGTCGCGCAACGTGTTCCTGGTGTCCGCATCATCGGTCAGGGGAACGACGATCGTGGTCTCGCACGCCTTTTCGAGGCTGATGCCGCATCCGATCAATCGGCCGGCATTGACCAGCATCCGGGTCGAGGCGCCCTCGTCGAGACCCTGGCCCTTCAGGTTGCGGCTGTGCTGCGCGATCTTCACCAGGAGATCAGCGAGGTTGGGCTCGATGCCGGCCTCGCGCGACACCACCTCGGTCTCCGCCGACCGGTCCGGATACCCGAAATCCAGCGCCGCAAAACGTTGCTTGGTGGATTCCTTGAGGTCCTTGATCGCGCTCTGGTAGCCCGGATTGTAGGAGATCACAAGCTGGAAGTCGGAATGAGCGTGGATGAGTTCGCCACGCTTTTCCAGCGGCAGGACACGACGATCATCGGTCAGGGGATGAATCACGACGGTGGTGTCCTGGCGCGCCTCGACGATCTCGTCCAGATAGCAGATCGCGCCAAGGCGCACGGCGGTGGTGAGCGGCCCGTCGCTCCACACCGTACCCTGTGCATCGAGCAGCCAGCGCCCCACCAGATCGGCCGCCGTCATGTCCTCGTGACAGGCGACCGTAATGAGCGGGCGGCCGAGCCGCCACGCCATGTATTCGATGAACCGCGTCTTGCCGCAGCCGGTGGGCCCTTTCAGCATCACCGGCATGCGGTTCGCATAGGCTGCGCCGAACAGTTCGACCTCATCCTTGAGCGGCCGGTAATACGGCTCCTCGCGGATACGGTACTGGTCAAGCAGCAGAGCGGGATTGGACAAGCTCACGCCTCCCATGATCGCGCACGCAACCGTTCGATCTCACGATGCGAGCAATTCCTTGAGCTTGGTGACGATGAAGGCGACATCGACCGGATTGGTTCCCGGCCCGCCCGCGAAGTGGCCCCATATCGAGGGCACCGGCACGAACTTGGCGTTCGGCATGTTCGCCACTTCGATCTCGCTATCCTCCGGCGGGAAATAAAGGTCGGTCTGGCCCGGCATGACATAAGCCTTGGCCTTGATGGCCCTGAGCGCAGCCTTGAAGTCGCCATTGTAGATCTCATTGGCACTGATGTCGCCGTTCTGCCAGGTCCACAGCATGGTGAGCAGGTTGTTGGGATCCTTCGGCAGGAAGAAGCCTTCCCAGAACGCCACCAAAAAATCCTCCAGCGACGAATAGCCCAGCGTCTTGATGTCGAGCTGCTCGCGATAGAAGGCCTGCGAAAAGCCCCAGCCGGCATAGACCCGCGCGGCGGCGCGCAGGCCGCGGGCCGGCTTGTCGGTGTACCAGCCCTCCTTCCACGCGGCATCCGCTGTGAGCGCGGCCTTGACGCCCTCGAGGAACACGTAGTTGTGGCGCGAGCATTTGGCTGAGCCGCAGAACGGCGCCAGCAAGTCCATCATGTCGGGATAAAGCGCACCCCAATGGAAGGTCTGCAACGCGCCCATCGACCAGCCGACCACCAGGCGAATGTGCTTGATGCCGAATTGCTCGGTGACCAGCCGGTGCTGGGCGCGCACATTGTCATAGGCCGTCACCTGCGGAAAACGCGGCCCGTTATACGGCTCCGGCGTGTTGCTCGGCGATGACGACAGGCCGTTGCCGAGCATGTTGGGTATGATGATGAAGTATTTTGCCGGATCGAGCGCCATGCCCGGCCCGATCAGCCATTCATTGTCGTAGTGCTGGCCGGAGTACCAGGTCGGATAGACGATCACGTTGTCCTTAGCCGCGTTGAGCTGGCCAAACGTCTTGTAGGCGAGCTTGCAGTCGCGGATGGTCGCGCCGCGCTGCAAGGTCAGATTGCCGAGATCGTAGATCTGATAGTCGACGCTCATTGATGCATCCTTTTTGCTTGATTGAGCCTGTCGCTTATGCGGGACGCGCCACCTTTTCGGCGGACGGCTCCACCCGTGCGATCGCCCCGTACACGATGCCGGCGACCAGCGCGGCCGAGATCGCAGTGGACAGCCCCGGCATCAGGTTTTCAACTGCAAAGGCGCACAGCGACCCGATGCCCCAGGCAATGAACGGCTTCGCACGCCAGTCCACGTCCGCCCGCGCACCGGCGCGCAGCAGGTACTGATCGACCAGGATGATCGCACCGATCGGCGGCACGAGGATGCCGAGCAGCGACAACCACTGGATGAAGAACGCCCAGACATTGCCAGCCGCAACGACGATGCCGATGGCGCCGAGGATCACGGCCATCAAGCGCATGTTGGTGCCCAGAATGCGCGACCAGCCGGTGGCCGCATTATACAGGCAGTGCGAGCAGACCGAGCCGAGATTGGCGTAGAGGAAGATGAACGCAAGAATGCTGAGCCAGGTCAGCTGCTTGCCGTTCATGTAGCCGAACATGTTGTCGACGCCGAACGGATTGGCGTTCGGCACGGCGAGCGCCGCGGTCATCACGCCGCCGACGAGCATCGCCACCAGATTGGCAAACGGAAACGCGCTGAAGGTGGCAAACAGTGATGATCGCGCACTCGGGGCCCAGCGGTTGAAGTCGGCGGTCACCGTGCCTGCGTCGATGAACAGCGCGAGCACCACCGTGAGACCGACGCCCATCGACATGCTGGCCACGCCATTATTGCCGGCATAGCCAAAGATCGCCGCTGCTGTCGTGGTCGAGGCGGCGTCGGCCGCGACCCAAAGGCCGAGCACGACGAACAGCGGCACCGACGCCAGCCCGATATAGTGCAGGCCCTTTACGCCGACGAAGGTGATGCCGATATAGAGCACGCCGGCCACGATGGTCATCGCCACGTAATTGAGGCCGTAGGTCGAGGAGATCAAGGCGCCCGTGATGCCGGTCTGCACGGCGTACCAGCCGAGCAGCAGCGTCGACAGCAGGCCCGACGCCAGCACGTAACCCTTCTTGCCGAACACAATGCTCGCGATCAGCGCGAAGTTCATGCCGCGCCTGGTACCGATCAGGCCGAGCGCGCCCACATAGGCGAACATAATCAAATTGCCGACGATCATCGCTACCAGCGCATTCTTGAACCCCATGCCCAGCACGAGCAGCGATCCGGTCATCGCGCCGGTGATGATCATCGGAAAGCCCAGCCACACCATGGTGACCGAGAAGGCGCTGCGCCGGGCGTTCATCGGCACCGGCTCGTGCTCGAACTCATGACCGAGAAGGTCGTCGATCTGGCCCTCGGTCTGATGAACCAGCCCGCTATTCGATTGACTGCTCATGATATCGCCCCTGCTTCCCCTGTGTGGAAATGCCCGCCGTTGCCTCGAACCACGCCGGCGCGCAAACGTCGCGCCGGCGCCGATCGTCGATGTCGCCTAGCGATGCGCGACTTTCTGGTTCGGAATGCCCTCGATCGGACATTCGTCGGTCCCAACGGTCGGACGGGTCATGGCCTCGACCATTTCCCGCGTCCCCTCGGGGTCCGTGATCCAGTTCTTGTAGAAGGTGTAGGGGCAGACGGCGTGGCCGCGGTCACCGTCACCGGAGTTGATCAGGCCGGTATAGCCGCGGTGCATCAGCTTGAAGAGATGGTTCTGCGACTGCATGTTGCGGCGGGCGTCGCGGATCAGCGACACCGAGAGCTGGGCGTACTGGATGCCGTTGTCCTCGGTGCCGCACTCGCCGAGCGTGCGGCCGTCGAAACCGATGATCGCGGAATGGCCGAAGTAGGAATAGACGCCGTCGAAGCCCGAGGCGTTGGCGACCGCGACGTAGCAATTGTTGGCCCAGGCCATCGACTTCGAGATCTGGATCTGCTGCTCCTTGGCCGGATACATGTAGCCCTGGCAGCGGACGATCAGTTCGGCGCCGCGCATCGCGCAATCACGCCAGATCTCCGGATAGTTGCCGTCGTCGCAGATGATCAGACTGATCTTCAGCCCCTTCGGCCCTTCCGAGACGTAGGTGCAATCGCCGGGATACCAGCCCTCGATCGGCACCCATGGCATGATCTTGCGGTATTTCTGGACAATCTCACCTTTGTCGTTCATCAGGATCAGGGTGTTGTACGGCGCCTTGTTGGGATGCTCCTCGTGGCGCTCGCCGGTCAGCGAGAACACGCCCCAGACCTTGGCCTTGCGGCAGGCGTCCGCGAAGATGCGGGTTTCCTCGCCGGGCACCGACGATGCCGTCTCGTACATCTCCTTGGAGTCGTACATGATGCCGTGGGTCGAGTATTCCGGGAAGATCACCAGGTCCATGCCCGGCAGGCCGAGCTTCATGCCCTCGACCATGTTGGCGATGTTGCGCGCGTTATCCAGCACCTGCGCCTTGGTGTGCAGGCGTGGCATCTTGTAATTGACCACGGCGACGCCGACCGTGTCCTTGCTGCTCGATATGTCTCCATGCAACATGTCTCGACTCCCTTTCTTGAACCATAATTCCCGCTACACTGCCATGTGCAGCTGGATGAGATCATCGGTGAGCTCACCGATCGCGCCCTTGGCGACGACGCGTCCCTTTTCGAGCAGCGCGAAGCGGTGAGACGCACGCCGCGCGAACGCGACATTCTGTTCGACCAGCACGACCGTGATCCCGCGCTCGCGGTTGAGGCGGACGATCACGTCCTCGATCTGCTCGACGATGTTCGGCTGGATGCCCTCGGTCGGCTCGTCCAGCAGGATGACCTTGGGCTGGGCGAGCAGCGCACGCGCGATCGCGAGCTGCTGCTGCTGGCCGCCGGAGAGATTGCCGCCGTAGCGATTGAGAAAATCCTTGAGCACCGGAAACAGCTCGAGCACCCACTCCTCGATGCCGTTGGCCGATTTCGCAGCGAAGGTGCCCAGCGTCAGGTTCTCCCGCACGGTGAAGCGCGGCAGGATGCCGCGGCCCTGCGGCACATAGGCAATGCCGGCCTTGGCGCGCTGATAGGTCCGCAGCGGCGAGATGTCGGCGCCGTCGAGCGACAGCCGTCCGGTGACCCGGTCCATCAGGCCGAGGATGCTGCGCATCAGCGTGGTCTTGCCGACGCCGTTGCGGCCGAGCACCGAGAGGAACTCGCCATTGCCGACCATCAGGTTGATGCCCTGCAGGGCGCGGCTGTTGCCGTAGAAGGCATCGACGTCGGTCAGCTCAAGCATGGCTGATGCCTCCCGATCCGAGGTAGGCGCGGCGGACTTCGGGATGCGCCTCGACCTCCGCCGCGGTGCCCTCGGCCAGCATCTGGCCCATATGCATCACCGAGATGATGTCGCCGATCGCCTTCACAAAACCCATGTCGTGCTCGACCACGATCAGCGTGTGCTTGCCTTTCAGCCGCGCGAACAGTTCGGCGGTCTTGCGGGTTTCCTGCGCCGTCATGCCCGCGGTGGGCTCGTCCATCAGGATCAGCTCGGCGTCCTGGGCGACCAGCATGCCGATCTCGAGCCATTGGGTCTGGCCGTGCGACAGATAGGCGGCGGGCCGATCGAGCTGCTCGGTGAGCCCGACCAGTTCGGCAAGACGTTCGACGTCCGGGCGCCCGGAATTGCCGACATTCCAGCGAAGGTTGCCGAACACGGAGGTGCGGCGCGCTCGGGCCACTTCAAGATTCTCGGAGACCGAGAGCTCGCGGAACACGCTCGGCACCTGGAACTTGCGGCCAACGCCGGCGCGGGCGATCTCGTATTCCTCGAGATCCTGCAGCGCGGTGCCGTCAAAGCTGACGGTGCCGCCGCTCGGCTTGACCTTGCCGCAGATGATGTCCAGCGCCGTGGTCTTGCCCGCGCCGTTCGGCCCGATCAGGCAGCGCAGCTCGCCCTTGCGGACGCTCATGTTGAGGCCATTGATCGCCTTGAAGCCGTTGAAGCTGACCGAGATGTCGCGGAGTTCGAGGTGGGAGGTCATGTGCTGCCCTCCGTCTGGCCGACGCCTTGCGCAACACCACGGCCGGTGGCCTGCCGGCGTTGCACGATCCAGCGCACGACGACCTGGGCGAGGCCGGCGAGCCCCTTCGGCAGGAACAGCACCACGAGCACGAACAACGCGCCCATCACCAGCGTCCAGGTTTCCAGGAACGCCGCGGATTCCGACAGCGCACCCTGCATGCCCGCCACCAGCACCGCGCCGAGGAACGCACCGACCAGGCTCTGCCGGCCGCCGACCGCGCACCACACCACCACCGACAGCGAAATCTGCACGCCAAGGAAGGTCGGCGAGGCAAACTCCATCACCACGGTGTAGAGCATGCCGGCAAGCCCCGCGATCGCAGCCGACAGTGCGAACACGAAGATCTGGTAGCGCGCGACGTCGTAACCGAAGTAGCGCACCCGGCTCTCATGGTCGCGGATCGCCTGCACGATCAGACCGGCCCTGGACTTCGTGAAGGCAAAGGCGACCAGCAGGCTGAGCAGCACGCAGCAGGCGACGAGATAATAGGTCGCGCGGCCATAGGCATCGAACGCGACGCCGAAGATCTCGAGCTGGGCGAGATCGGTGATGCCGTTGAAGCCGCCGGTGTAGCTCTGCTGGTCGATGATCACGAGGTTGATCACCACCATGGTGGCGAGCGTGATGATCGAGACATAGACGCCGGTCACCCGTCCGCGGAACATGAACCAGCCGAGTGCCGCCGCAACCAGCGCCGGCACGAGCAGGCCCGCCGCGATAGCGAAGGTCAACGAGCGGAATGGCTCCCAGAACCATGGCAGGTGCGCGACATTGTTCCAGACCATGAAGTCCGGCAGCCCGCTCGCCCCCGTATGCACCGGCACGGTCTTGAGCTTCAGCGCCATCGCCATGGCGTAGGAGCCGAGCCCGAAGCTCATCGCCTGGCCGAGGTTCAGGATGCCGCCGAAGCCCCAGGACAGCCCGAGCGACACCGTAAGGATGCCAAGCACCAGATAGCGCGCGACCTTGTTGAGCAGGAAGTCATTGTTGAGCAGCACCGGCAGCGCGAACACGAGCGCGCAGACGATGAGCAGCGGGGCAAGCTGCGCGATCAGGCGCTGCAATCCGCTGGAGGTAGTCACATTCGACGGCATGAATGAGCGATCTGTCTCAGGCCCGCACGCGAGCGGTGAAAAGCCCTTCGGGGCGGAAACGGATGAGCACGACGATGGCGAGCAGCACGATTGCCTTCGCCACCGTGTCGTTCTGCAGGAAGGCAATGCCGCCGGAGAGCTCGCCGAGGATGAAGGCGCTCGCCACGGTGCCGGCGAGGCTCTGCACGCCGCCGAGCACGACCACCATGAAGGCGTCGACCACATAGCCGGTGCCCATATCGGGCGACACGCTCTTGAGCGGCGACACCAGTGCGCCGGCAAGGCCCGCAAGTCCGGCGCCATAAGCAAACGTCAGCGCATAGACCCGCTTGGCGTTGATGCCGAACGAGGCGGCGACCGAACGGTCCTGGATGATGGCACGCAGCTTCATCCCGACCGTGGTGCGATTCATGAGCAACCAGGTCGCCATGAACAGCGCGATCGACACCACGAACAGGAACACACGATACGACGATATCGGGATGCCGAACACGTTCATGCTGTCGGACAGCGCCGGCGGCAGCTGCACGTAGCGCAATTCGCTGCCGACCATCAGCCGCACCGCCTGCTGCAGCATGATGCCGACACCCCAGGTCGCAAGAATCGTATCCAGCGGCCGGTTGTTGAGCAGGCTCAGGACGTAGCGCTCGATGACCCAGCCGAACGCGGCAACCACGAGGAAGATCGGAACCAGGCTCGTCAGCAGACTCCACCCGAAATAGGTGTGAAACACCCAGGCGGCGTAAGCACCGAGCATCACGAACTCGCCATGGGCGAGATTGATGATGCCCATCGAACCGTAGATGATCGACAGTCCCAGCGCGACCAGCAGCAGGATCGACCCGATGCTGAGGCCCGTGACGATTTGTTCGATGAATTGGTCCACGTCGGGATCCGCTCTTCAATGTTGGTGCGCCTGCCCCTCGCACGCATGCATGCGAGAGGCACATTTGCTGCGGGACGCCGGCCGCCGGCGCCGCACGCCAACGGCCTTGGTCAGCCCCGGTCGTCAGCTCTTCTCGACCAGGCCCTTCTCGGTGCAGGACTGCCCGGGATAGGCCGCGTAAGGTACGGGCTTCAGCCATTCCTTGGATTCGACGAGAATCTCGAACTGGCCGTTCGACTTCGCTTGGGCGATCTTCGGCCATAGCCAGGTGTGCAGGTTCTCCGACTCGATCTGGACCTTGCCCTGCGGCGCAATCATTCCCTCGCCCTTGACTGCGTCGCGAATGTTCGGCGGCGTCAGGTCGCTGGTCGCAAGCTTCTCGACCGCCTGCTTGAACAAATAGGTCTGGAAGTAGCAGGCCTCCGACACGAAATGCGTCACCTTGTCGGCGCCCCAGCGCTTCTTGTAGGCCGCGACGAACTTCTCGTTCTCCGGCGATTTGTGCACCATGAAGTACGGCGCCGAAGTGAAGTGGCCGGCGGCGGCCTCGCCGCCCATCGCCGCGACCTCATTCTCGGACGTGGTGAGGCTCGCCATCGGCATCTTCTCGGGATCGAGGCCGGCAGCTCGATACTGGCGATGCAGCGCGACCACGGAATCGCCGACCACGGTGGAGAAGATCACATTCGGCTGGGTCGAGCGGATCTTGTTGATGACGGAAGAGAATTCGGAATGGCCGAGCGGCACATATTCTTCCGCGACGACCTCGCCACCGAGTTTCTCGAGCAGCTTCTTGCAGTAGTTGTTCTCTTCCTTCGGATAGATGTAGTTGGAGCCGATCAGGTAGAACTTCTTGCCGAACTTCTTGACCAGCCAGGGCACGAACTCGTCCTGCTGCTGGTTCGGCACGGCGCCGGTGTAGATCACGTTCTTCGAGCACTCGCGGCCTTCATAGAGCGTCGGATACCAATAGAGATTGTTCTGCCGCTCGAACACCGGGAGCACCGCCTTGCGGCTCGCCGAGGTGTAGGAGCCGAACACGCTGACGCATTTGTCGCCGACGACAAGCTTGCGGGCCTTCTCCGAGAAGGTCGCGGGATCGGACGCAGGATCCTCGACGATCGGCACGATCTTGCTGCCCTTGATGCCGCCCGCGGCGTTGATTTCCTCGATGGCGAGCAGCGTCGCCTTGTTGAGCGATTCCTCGATGATCGCGGTCGTTCCCGTCAGCGAGAACAGCACGCCGACCTTGATTTCGCCGCCCGCGGCGTAAGCGAGGTCGGCGTTCTTGATCCAGATGTGCGGCAGTCCGGCGCCGGCAAACGCGCCAAGCGCCGCGGTATTCCTCAGCAAAGTCCGCCGTGAAATGCTCATCCCTAGCTCCCTTCAGGACTGAAAAAACAAAAAGCCCTCCCGATGCGCGCTTACGCGAGCATTGGGAGGGCTTTGTTGCCGGTTGTGTCGAAGGCGGCGCTGTCGCCGCCGGCCCCGCTATTGGGGCTTACTGTTGATGATCGTAGCCAAGCAGTTCGAACGAGTCAACAATCGCCGCGGCTACGGCGCTTGCCGACACGCGACGATCCATCGCCTGTCGTCTTATGAAGCCATAGGCTTCGGTTTCCGGCATCTGCCGCGTCGCCATCAGAATGGCCTTGGCGCGTTCCACCGTGCGCATCGAACGCAGATTGTCGTCAAGCTTCTCGATCTTGCTGCGGAGCCGCCGCTCATAACCAAATTGGCTGCGCGCCAGCACAAGGCTCGACAACACCGCATTCTGCGTGAACGGCCGCGGCAGAATGGCGTTCGGCGTCGCATGACACAGCGCGTCGGCATGAACGGTCTCCGTCGCCGGCAGGATCACGACCAGCGCCGATCGCGCATCGCCCGGAATCCATGGCAGACGCCGCGCCAGATCAGGTGAATATTCGCAGTAAACCACGTCGGCATCGGCGGGCACGCTCTCCGGCATCGGCCAGACCTGACGCACCCGCATCCGGAACCGCTGCAACTCGCGCAGCAACATGCCGACCTGATCGTCGACCGGCGCGACCACCACCGCCGACAGATCGGCAAGTTCCTGAACCATGGTCTTGCGCCCGCCGACGTCTCGGCTCAGCGTCGGCTTACGCGACATTTCGTTCATTGGACGCTTCCTGTTTGCGTTGCACGACCGTATCCGATCAGGAACGGATCGGCATGCACCGGCTCCTTCGACTGGCTGACGATATCGAACTGCCCAGTGCGATTGGCACGCCCGATCCGGGTCCACAGATCAGTATGCCCCGACATCGGGTTGACTGTCACCGCCCCTTGCGGCGCATCAAAGCTGGTGCCGAACACCATGGAGCGCAGCACTTCCGTGTCGAGCGAATTGACCTGTTCGAGCGCCTTCGCGAACAGATGCAGCTGGAAATAGGACGATTCGGCGCACATGTTGGTCGAGACGTCGGCGCCGAACCGCTTCTTGAAGCGCTGCACAAATGCGTTGTTGGCACTGCCCTCGACGCCTTGGAAATAAGATGCCGCCGTGACGTGCCCCGCGCCGACGTCGAAGCCCATGGCCGCAATTTCGGCTTCCGTCGTGGTCAGGCTGGCGATCGGCACCCGCTTCGGATCGAGCCCGACATTGGCGTAGGCTTGATAGAGAAACACGGTGCCTTCGCCGACGACAGTCGAGAAGATCACGTCGGGCCTGACGCGCTTGATGTCCTGGATGATCGGCACAAAGTCCTGCCAGCGCGCATAGACATTGACATAGCGCTCGCCGACCACCGATCCGCCATTGGCCTTGAGCAATTCGCGCATCACGCGGTTGGATTCGCGCGGATAGATGTAATCCGAGCCCACGAAGTAGAACCGCGTTCCGAACGTATCCATCAGATAGCGGCACAGCGCGAGGCTGTTCTGGTTCGGCGAGGCGCCGGTGTAGATGACGTTCGGCGATGCCTCGAAGCCTTCGTAAAGCGTCGGATACCAGAGCAGGCCGTTGAGCCGTTCGACCACCGGCAGAACAGCCTTGCGGCTCGACGAGGTGTAGCAGCCGAAGATCGTGCTGACCTGGTCCTCGACCATCAGCCGCTTGGCGTAATGGCCATAAGCGGCGGAATCCGAGCCCGGATCGTAGGCAACGGGAACCAGCTCACGGCCGCAGACCCCGCCCGCCTCATTCACTTCCTCGATCGCGAGTTGCGTGCCCTGATACTGGGTCTCCTCGATCACCGACATGAAACCGGTTCGCGAGAACAGCACTCCTATCCGCCACGGGGCGGACGTCGTTTGGGTAAGGTTCGACATGATCAGGCCCTCAACAGAGTTGGAGGGACGAGAGGGATTATTGTTCTTGTTGCTCTCGAACAGCTTTGCCGGCGGCGCAAGATTGCATGACATCTGCCGCGAGACAAGGACCCCGGCCGCTCATCCTGTCAGCGGAGCTGACGCGAAACCGGGCAAGTGGATGTCTTAATGCCTGATCATAGGTGCAACGGTTCGCGAACCATCTATCTCCGGTAGACCTGCGATCGATTTCCCGTATCGAGGGCAGTCGCGAACGGTCACTTCGAGGAAACCTGCTGCTGGCGCCATTGCAGCAAGGCGTACGGTGGATTCGACTCCGGATGATGTTCGAAGACTCCCTCCACGTCAGCGCCGATCGTGACCTTCTGCGCGGGATCGCCGAGCAGATTGCCGACCATGCGGATTCCCCCGGCGTGAGGCAGATCGACAAGCACCGCAATATAAGGTCCATGCCCTTTCAGCGCCGCGTGTGAGGGATGCCACACGCGCTCCCAGCTGAAGATCCGGCCGCGCGGGGCGACCTCCGTCCATTCCGGATCGAAAGTGTGGCAGCGGTGGCAGAGCCATTCGGGTCCGAATTGCCAACTGTTGCAATGGCTGCAGCGCTGCACCAGCAGCCTGCCCTGTCGCAATCCTTCCCAATAAGGCGCTGACAGACCATCAGGCTCTGCGACCGGGATTGGCAGGCCCGCCGGAAGATAGCCTGCGCTCGGATTGGTCATAAGGTGGCCTCCGAACCCAAAATGAGGTTGCTCGCGGGTGACACCATCGGACCTCCAATGACCATTGCGACATCGCTGCGGCGGGCCTGGCTTGTCGATGTGCCGCGCACCTGACGAACGGCCTCCAGCACGAGCTCAAAGCCGTGCATGTAGCATTCGGCGAGATTGCCGCCGCTGGTGTTGAGCGGCAGCCGCCCGGACGGCGCGATCAGGTTGTCGAATGTCAGAAAGTCGTTGGCGTCCTCCGGCTTGAAGAAGCCATGCTCCGCCAGCGCCATCACGACGCCGCCGGTGAAATTCTCATACGCCTGGACCACACCGACGTCGGACGGCCCTACCCCGGCCATCCGGTAAAGATCAGGCGCCACTGTGTCGAAACTCGCAGTGGCATAGAGCGGCGCGTTGTGCGCCGTCGCGGCCGCACGATGTCCGGAGCCAAAGGCCGCACCGAGCAGATAGGCCGGCTTGCGCCTGAAGTCGCCGGCGCGATCGGCCGGCACCAGCACCAGGGCCGCCGCGCCGTCATTCTCCATGCAACAGTCGTAGAGATGGAACGGCTCCACGATCCAGCGCGAAGCATCGTATTTCCCGGGATCGAGCGGCCTGCCGTGCATCACGGCACGCGGGTTGGCCTGGGCATGATGATAGGAAGCGAGCGCAATCGCGCGCAAGGCGTCCTGCCGGACGCCTTGCTCGTGCATGTAGCGCTGCACGCGCATCGCAAAGCGCTGCGGCGGCGCCAGCACGCCGTAAGGCATCAAATAGGACCGTTCGCCCGACACGGTGTGGATCCCGGCCGCCTGCCCGAAGCGGCCATATTGGCCCTGCGCCAACGATCGGAAGACCACGACGCAATCGGCCAGACCCGCGACAATCGCGGCCGCCGCATTGGCAACGGCCGCGCAGCAGCCGCCACCTCCTCCGCCCCATTGCATGGTCGCTGTGCGCAATCGATGTGTGCCGAGCGCCGCCGCCAGCCGCGACGCCTCGCTGCGATCGTCGCTGTAGGAGGAAAAGCCATCGATGTCGCGGGGATCGAGCCCGGCGTCCTCGCACGCCGCCAGAATGGCTTTCAGCGCGAGCTTGAATTCCGGGTCGGGAGACGCGCCATGGCGATAATATTCGGTTTCGCCGATCCCGATCACGGCGACACGGCCCCGCAGCGTCCGCTCGTCTCGCGCTCGCGCCGTCACGCCTTGACGTCCTCTTTGGCATCCTTCCGTGACGGCTGGCTGCCGAAAGCGCCGCCCGCGGCAAGACGCGCGATCTGTGCCTCGTCATAGCCGAGCAGCTCGCGCAGCACGCCTTCGGTATGCTGGCCGATCGCCGGCGCCGCGACCGGATCGACGATCGGCGTCCGCGAGTAGCGGATCGGCAGGTTCACATTCGGCACCCAGCCGACCGTCTCGTGCGGAATCCGGGTGACGATGGCGCGCTCCCTCGCCTCGGGTGAGCGGATCGCTTCGCCGACAGTGCGCAGCTGGCCGCAGGGCACACCGGCCGCCCGCATCCGTCTCTGCCAGTGTGACCAGGGCTGCTTGCCAAATGCGTCACCGAGGATCGCGAACAATTCCTCACGCCGGCGGATCCGGTCCGGGCCTGTCGCATAAATCTCGGCCGCGGCGAGGTCTTCGCGCCCGAGCACCTGCGACATCAAGCGCTGGAAGATCTTGTCATTGCCGCAATTGATGTAGAACGAGCAATCGCTGGCCAGGAACACGCCCGACGGGCAGGTGTCGGGACTGGTGTTGCCGCTTCGCTCCGGATCGGCATCGTTGAAGAGCGACTGCATGGTCGCGTATCCCGTCATCAGCACGGCATTCTCGAACAACGATACCTCGATGGCCTGTCCCTGCCCACTGCGCTCCCGTGCGAACAGAGCCCCGAGGATTGCATTGCTCGCCATCATCGCGGTGCTGATATCCATCACCGGCGACAATGCCCGCACGCCCTCGCGATCGGCATAGCCGTTCATCGACACGAAGCCGCTTTCGACCTGCGCGATCGGGTCGAAACCGAGCCGATCCGAAAATGCCCCATCGCGTCCATAGGCTGATACCGCACAATAAATGATCTCGGGTTTGATCTTGCGGCAGCTCTCGTAGTCGAGCCCCAGCCGCGCCATGACGCCGGCGGAGAAATTCTCGACGACGACGTCGGCCGTGGCGATCAGCTCACGCGCAACCTTCAGGCCCTCGGGGGATTTGAGATCGAGCGCAACGCTGCGCTTGTTGCGGTTGGTCCAGAGAAACGGCGCGCCGTGCTTGAGATCGGGATGCACAGGAGGATAGCGACGCAAATCGTCGCCGCGGCCGGGCGCCTCGACCTTGATCACCTCGGCGCCCATGTCGGCCAGGATCATGGTGGCAAACGGTCCCGCGATGAAATGGGAAAAATCGACCACCCGAATCCCCTGAAGCGCCCTTGGCGCATTGGAGGCGCGAGGCGTGTGCTCCGGGAATTCGGCTTCAAGCTGATCCAACATCAGGACATCCGTCGGTTTGAGAAGTGTTGATCCACGTTTGCCGCAAACGTTCAATTGCTCTTCGATGACTCGACGGGCGAGCAGCCGCCCTGATCGAGCGGCCGAAACGCCTCCGGCCCGGACAGCACGCCGACCTGCTCCAGCAGATCCCACTTGCTCTTCGAGGCAGTCGGGCTCTTCACCTTGAAGATGTACATGTTGTGAATGGCGCGGCCATCCGCGCGAACGACAACTGGCCCGAACAAGACGTCATCGATCTGCGTCTCCTTCAGCTTGCGGATCACGACCTGGGCATCGTTGCTGCCTGCCACCAGCGCCGCGTTGAGATAGGCCAGCACCGAAGAGTACACGCCGGCGTGGAACGCGGTCGGTGACTGCCCATGTTGCCGCTCGCTGAACCTGGCCGACCAGGCGCGGCTGGCCTCGTTGAGGTTCCAGTAGAACGGCTGGGTGATGATCAGCCCCTCGCCGACCGCAAGCCCGCTGGATTCGACATCGTTGGTGGTGGTCAGCAGCGCCGCGAAGGTCCGCCCGCTCTGCTTCAGCCCGAATTCTGCGGATTGCTTGATCAGGCTGACCGTGTCGCCGCCTGCCGTTGCGAACGCGATCACGTCCGCGCCCGAGCCCTCGGCCTGCAGAATGAACGAGGCATAGTCCGCATTGTTGATGGGCACATTGACCGACCCGAGCACGGAGCCGCCGCCGGCACCTATCACCGCCGTCCCGTCGCGCACCATCGACTTGCCGAGCGCATTGTCGGTCGCGATGAAGTACCACCTCTTGCCGCCGTGACGGACGAGGTAGGCGCCGATCGTGTGCGAGGCTGCCCAGGTGTCGAACGTCCACTGGATCGTGTTGGGCGAGCAATGTTTCCCGGTCAGGTCCGACGACGCCGCGCTCGATGCAATCAGCGCCGCCCTAGTTCCGCGCACGACCTCGTTGACGGCGAGCCCAACGGCCGAGTTCGGCACGTCGGCGACCGCATCGACCTTCTCCTGATCGATCCAGCGGCGCGCGATTGCAGCGCCGACGTCGGCCTTGTTCTGGTGGTCGGCCGAGACGATCTCGACCTTGAAATCGGGATGAAGCCGCATGAAATCCTCGGCGGCCATCCTGGCTGCCGTCACCGACCCTTCGCCGGCATTGTCCGAGTAGGGACCGGATGCGTCATTGAGCACGCCGATCTTGATGGTGCGCGCAGCGTCCGCCGATGCGGGAGAACTGGCCCAAACGGCCAGCAGCGATATTCTGACTATACGCGAAAGATATTTCACTGTTACCACCCTTAATATGTTGTTGTCTTAGAGATCGAGCACCAGCGTCCGCGATTTGGCGCCCGAGCAGCAGATCATGACGCTCTGGTTCGCCGCCTGCTCGTCCTGGCTCAGGAACTGATCGCGATGATCGGGAATGCCCTCGAGCACGCGCGTCTCGCAGGTGCCGCAGACCCCCTCAGCGCAGGCGTAGTTCACCGCAACTCCGGCATCGAGCAGCGCATCGAGGATCGTCTTGCCGGCATCGACCGCAATCGTGCGGTTGCTCCGCGCGAGCCTGACGTCGAAGCCACCCTCGGTGGCCGGTGCTTCGCGCGCCTTGAAATACTCGACATGGACGTGATCGGCCGGACGATCGGCGGTCGTCGCCTCGAATGCTTCGAGCATCGGCACCGGGCCGCAGCAGTAGAGATGCGCGTGAGCCGGTGCGTTCCTGACGATAGCCGGGATATCGAAGACACGTCCCGATCGCTCGTCGTCGAAATCGACATGCATGTTCAAATGGACATCCGGTCGGAATGCAGCAAACTCGTCGAGAAAGGCGGCGGCGGCGCGGCTCCTCGCGGCATAGAACAGCTCCCAGCGGCGTCCCAACGTCTCGAGCTGGCGGATCATCGACAGCAGCGGCGTGATACCGATGCCCCCCGCGATCAGGATCGAGTGCTCGGCCTCTTCGTGGAGCGCGAAGTTGTTTCGTGGTCGAGATATCGTGAGGATATCTCCCGCCTTGATGCAGTCGTGGACAAAGCTGGAGCCACCCCGGCTCTCGCCATCCCGATTGACCGCTATCACATAGCGATGCCGTTCGCGCTGGTCGTTGACCAGCGAGTAACTGCGGATCATGCCGTTCGGCAATTGCAGATCGATGTGGCTGCCGGCGGTAAACGGCGCCAGCTCGCCGCCGGCGCGGGCGATCAGCTCGTAGGAATTGATCCGCTCGGCCTCATAGCCGATGCGCTTGACCAGCACGTCCTGCGTCACGTCAGCCATGGCGGGATGCGCTCACAGCTCGTACCCGAAATCGGCACCGAGCTTCGCCCGCATGAACGGCGCGCCGACATTGACCCAGGATTCCTCCGGCGGCAGCCGCAACGACACCGCCCGCACCATGAACACGTCGGGGTCCGAGACGCCCTTGGGCTTGATCGCGTGATCGCGATAGGCACCAAGCGCTTCGAGAATGAAGCGCCGCGTCATCGCTATGCCGGTGTCGCTCGAGCAGAGCGTCTCCTTGGAGCGATCGAAGATCGGCGAGACGCCGCTCTGGCAGGCGCCGTCCTGCACCCACAGACCCGGCAGGCCCGAGAACCAGGTGGTCCGCTGCGCCTCATAGTCGAAATGAAAACCGTTCTGCGGATTGTATTTGGTCCAGTAGCCCGCGTATGGGACCGTCACCGGGTGCTGCACCAGGGCGTGGCGGCTGGCGTGGCCGCTTTCGCGGCCCTTGTGTCCTTCGGCAAAGACCTGCCGCGTCTTCTCCAGCAGCGGCTCCGACGGATGATAGGAGAACATGATGCAGAGCGTGTTCTCGTCATCGATCGGCACCCAGGCGTGCCCGCTCAGATCCGGGAAGGGCGACAGCGGCGGCACCAGCGTATAGAACGGCAGCAGGAACTGGTTGACGCGCCAATACAGCGTATTGGCATCGTAGTTGCGCCGCGCCGCGATGCTCATGCCAAAGTCCTGCTTGATGCATTCGAAGGTCGGCCGCAGGTCGCGCTTCTGGATCCAGGCGCTGGTCGTGCCCTGGGCATCCAGCCGTCCATGCAGCAGCGGTGCATGCGCCGAGTCGATCTCGCCTTCGACCGCCTGCAGCCAGTTGCACTCCTGGACGCGAACCGAGATGTGCACCTGCTCAGCCGGCACCAGATTCCATTCGAGATTCGGCAGCGGCGGAAGCTCGGTCTGGTCGGGACCCATATAGGTCCAGATCATCCCGTTGCGTTCCTTGCAGGGATAGGCCTTGATCCGTACGCGCTCCTTGAGGCGACTGCGCACCGGCTCCGCCGGCATGTCCGTCACCGCGCCGGTGACGTCGAACTTCCAGCCGTGATAGACGCAGCGCAGCCCGCAATCCTCGTTTCGTCCAAAGATCAGCGGCGCACCGCGATGCGGGCACGCCTGGTCGACCAGCCCGACGCGTCCTTCGGTGTCGCGGAAGGCGACCAGATCCTCACCGAGCAGCCGGATGCGCTTCGGCTGCCCGTCCTTGGCGAGGTCCGCCGACGGCAGGAAGGGAATCCAGTAAAGGCGGAAGAGATCGCCGAGCGGCGTGCCCATGCCGACCCTCACCAGACGTTCATTGTCTTCGCGCGAGAGCATGCGTGTGCCTCCATCAATTGCGGGTGGTCGGACTTGCCGCTCCGCCGAGAAGCGCGGCGACGCGGTCAGACTGTCCGAGATCCTGAGCGGTCCAAAGCGGATCGGATGCGGTGAGCGGTTTTCGTGGAACGGGAGGCTGCTTGCCCTCCTCGACCAGGGTGACGATCAGCTCGATGCGGCGCCGTTCCAGTTCCCTCAATGCGTCCTCGACGACGACCGCTTCGGCCGTGCATCCCGGGAGCTCCGGATAGGCGAGACGAACCCGCCACTGCCCCGGCTCGGTTTCGACCGCCTCAGCCTCCAGCAGATAGGGAATAGAGAGCAGCTCACGCAGGTCCAAAACCGACCTCCCCAGACGATGTCTCCGCATCGCATTTGATACGTATACGTACTACATTGCCGGATGGCTGACAAGGGCCGAGAGCCATTGCATCGCCTGCGAACAGACTCGGGCGGCGGTTCACCGCAGGGTTGAGGACGTCAGGCCAAGCTGCTAACGGCTAACGCGAATTCGCAAAATCAGGGTCCAACGACGGCATGGCAGCCGACAAGGCAATGAAGACGAGCTCGGCCGCAGACATTGCGCGCAACTGGCAACTGGAAGGCGGCGTCGGATTTCTGCTGCGGCTGCTGGAGGCCCGCTACGACGGGCTTTACCAAAGCATGACGCGCCAGAGCGACATCACGCCGCGGCAGTTCGGCGTCCTGATGGCGCTTTACCAATTGGGCCCGCTTACCCCCTCCGTGCTGGCGGACCGGATCAGCTGCGACCGCAACACGCTCAGCGAAATGCTGAAACGGATGGTCGCGCGCCGGCTGGTGGCAAAGAAGGACAATCCGGACGACCGCCGTTCACTCCAGGTGCAGATCACCGCCAAGGGCGAGGAAGCGCTTCTCGCCGTCATTCCGGCCGCCGCCGAGCTGCAAGACATCATGCTGGCTCCCTTGCGTAAGGAAGACCGCGCCCATTTCCTGAAATGCCTGCTGGCGATCGCGAAGGCTCCGCCGCCGGACGCGCCGTCGGATGCTTGAGATCGTCGGCGCCCGGGCCGCCTAAAGCGCGATGAGATTCGGCTGAACCGTCATCGCGCTTTAGCCCGTTGTTTGAGCATGATCTTTTCGGAAAACCGCTTCGCACTTTTCCGGATCATGCTAGACCGGCGCCGTTCCAAACGTGCCGGCGGCAGCGAGTGCCGCGATTGCGTCGGGCGATAATCCAAGAAGCCGCGACAGCACATCGTCCCGCTGCGCACCGATACCGGGAACCTGACGCCCGATCGGCGTATCAGCCCCCGACATCTGCCACGGCGCATTGACGCCGACGAATTCGCCGGCGCCGTCCCCAACCGTCCCGAACACACCGCGCTGGCGCAAATGAGGATCGCTCAGCGCCGCGCCAGGTGCGCGATATTCGGCGCAGGGAACGCCGGCGCGGTCCAGCGCCGCGATGCTTTCGGCGACGGTGTGGCGCTCGGTCCATTGCTCGATCACCTGCATCATGGCGGTCCAGTTGGCGCCGCGCGCCGGAATAGTCGCAAAGCGCGGGTCGTTCGCCAGCTCATCCTGCCCTGTCACCTCGCACAGCGCCGCAAAGTTGCGCGGCGTGACCGGGGCGATCAGGATATCGCCATCGCGCGTGCGCACGGGGCCATAGGTCGGCCGCGGCGAGTGGATCGGGAATTGCGCCTCCTGAAGCTCGTAGACCAAGAGGTTCAGCATGCAATCCATCAACGCCACGTCGACGCGCTGACCTTTGCCGGTGCGCGCACGCTGGACCATCGCGGTCTGGATCGCGGAATAGCCGAAAATGCCGCCGAGGATATCGGCGACAAAGATCGCCCCGGCAGCCGGTCGCTCCCGGTCACCGGCGTAGCGCATCAGCGAGGTATCAAATCCGCTTTCGGCATGCACGATCATGGCGTAGGCCGCACGCTCGGCAGCGGGGCCTGTCTGGCCATATCCCGAGATCGAGCAATAGATCAGCCGCGGGTTGATCTCGCAAAGCGCCTCGTAGCCAAGACCGAGGCGGTCCATGACCCCCGGACGGAAATTCTCGACGACGATGTCCATCTCCGCGACCATGCGATGCACGAGCTTGATCGCATCGGCGTTCTTCAAGTCCAGTGCCAGGCTGCGCTTGCCGGCATTGAGCTGGCCGAAATAGGTGCTGTGGCCTTCGCGCAGCGGCGTCCGCAACCGCATGTCGTCGCCTTCCGGCGGCTCGATCTTGATGACTTCGGCGCCGACGTCGGCCAGCAGCCGCGCGCAATAGGGCCCCGCCACCATGATGGAAAAATCCAGCACCCGCACACCGGCAAGCGGCGCCCTGTCGCCATCCTTCTGCATCCGACTTCTCCTACCTCGGCAGTCCGAGCGCGCGCTGCGCGATCAGGCTGCGCTGAATTTCGTTGGTCCCGATGCTGATCACCCACATCAGCGAATGCCGCAGGTTTTGCTCGAAGCGGCCATTGTCGATCGCACCCGGCATCTGCTCGGACAGCGCGGCGCGCATGCCGAGAATGTCGAGCGCGGCCTCGCCGAAGCGTTCCATCAGCTCACCGGAGAACACCTTGCTAATCGCGCCATATTCCGGTGGCGTCACGCCGTCGGCGGCGAGCTCGGCGCAATGCATCATCAAGAGACGACCGATCTCGATTTCGGACGCCAAAGTCGCGATCCTGTCGCGGACGATCGGGTCATCAGCCAGGGACCGATCGCCGATGACATGCGCACGCAGCTGCTCGAAGGCATGCGCGACCTTCAGCACAATGCCGCCACCGACCAGCCCCCGCTCGAAGGCCAGCGCGCCGGTCAGCACCTTCCAGCCGCCATTGACCTCGCCAACCAGGTTCTCGGCGGGAATGCGAACATCGTCGTAGAAGATGTTGGCGAACGTGCCGTCATACATCGTAACCGACGGACGGATCGTGATGCCCGGCGCATCCATCGGAACGATGAACATGCTGATCCCGGCGTGCGGCGGTTTGGCGTCCTTGTCGGTGCGCGCGGCGAGGAACATGTATTTTCCCCACCAGGTGGTGGTCCAGATCTTCTGGCCGTTGATCACCCACTGGCCGCCGTCCCTGACAGCGCTGGTACGCAGCGCGGCAAGATCGGAACCAGCCTGCGGCTCGCTGTAACCCATGCCGTGCATGGCTTCGCCGCGCAGGATTTCCGGAAGGTATTGTTGCTGCTGCTCCGGCGTGCCGAACATCATCAGCGCGTTGGCCTGGATCGCCGCGCCGATCCGCGGTGCCTCGCCTCGCTCCATCGTCTCCATGAAGGCGATCTGCTCCAGCGGAGAGCGCGCTTGGCCGCCGAATTCTTGCGGCCATCCGAGGCCGATCCACCCGGTCTCACCGATGTCGCGGGTGAAGCTTGCATCGAACTCGCGCTTGGCGAATGGCCTCTGGTCGAACGCGTCCTTCCGGCTTCCGGACCAGTTCTGCTCGAGCCAAAGCCGGACTTGCTCGCGCAACGCATTGCCGGCCGGCCTGAGGTCGTATTGCGGCAGCCCCGCGCCGCCCGCGTCCAGCAGCCGCGCCGCCAGTCGGCGTTTCGCATCCGTCGCGCCGCCAAGCGCGATCGTATCGAGGTGCACCCGCTTGAAATGGGCCGGCGCCTCGTGCTCCTCGGCATAGCCGATCGCACCGAAAATATGCTGGGTCTCCAGCGAAACCCGCCGCAGCGCATCGGCCGAGAATGCCGATGCGCAGTCGGCGAAGTAACGCCAGTCGTCGTCGCGATTGTCATGCAACCGGCCGGTATGCTCCAGGATCAACCTGACGCCCTCGAGCGCGATCAGGCAGTTTGCAAGCTTGTGCTGAATGGCCTGGAATTTTCCGATCGGCTGCCCGAACTGATGCCTCTCCTTGGCATAGTCCACCGCCAGGTCGAACGCGCGCCGGGCGGCACCACAGGCGCGCGCGATCAACGCCGTCTTGCCCTTGCGGCGGAGATCGCCGACATCGACCGATCCCACGGGAATCAGCGTGGCCGGCACCGCGTTCAGCCTGATCTCGTAGAGCGCTGACGCGCCCATCGCGCGGGTCGCGACGTATTCGACACCGGGACCGCCGAGGTCGATCAGCGCAAGGTGATACTGATCGAGCGCGACCAGGAGATGCGTCGCGCTTGCCACAGTCTCGACGAAGCGGAGCACGCCCGTTGCCTTGAGGCCCGCAACCTGGATCGAGCCCGCGCCGGGATCGGGATCCAGCGCGGCGAATGAGAAGGCAACAATCGCCTTGCCGGAATGCAGCCGCTTCAGCAAATCAGCGGCAGCAGCGATCTGCGACCCGGAGACCGCAAGATTGGCCAACGCCACGGACCACATCGGCGCCGGACATCCGGCGCGGCCGAGCTCCGCCATGACAACGAGAATTTCGGCGAGCCCGCCTTCGCCACCCTCCGTACCGAGCGTGGCTACCCCCTGCCCGACGAGCCTGCGCCAGATCGCCGCGACTTCCTCCGGTGAGACAGAGGCAGCCTGGCCACGTGTGCGCCAATGCTCATCGAGGAAGCCACGCAAGGAGTCACGCAGCATCCCTGTGACGTCGTCTCCCGACAGTTCGGTCGCGACCATCGCCCGGCCTATGCCTGGCCGTACCTGGGCTTGCGCTTCTCCTTGAACGACATGGTCGCTTCCTTGTGGTCCGCGGTCTCGAATGTCACCTGCTCGAGCGCCATCGAGGCCTCCAGCAGCATATTGACGCGCTCCTTGACGATCTGGTTGATCGACAGCTTGGTCCAGCGGATGGCCCAGGTCGGGCCGTTCGCAAGCTCGACCGCGATCTCGCGAGCCTTGGCCAACACCTCGGCGCGCGGCGCGACGTGATTGACGAGCCCGATCCGCTCCGCCTCCTTGCCCTTCAGCAGCGTGCCGCGGATCAAAAATTCCTTGGCCTTGTTGATGCCGATCAGCAGCGGCCAGATCACGGTGCCGCCGTCGCCCGCGACCAGGCCGACGCGGGACACGTGGGTGTCGCCGATCCGGGCGTCCTCGGCCATTACGGTGATGTCGCAGAGCAGCGCGTGGGTCGCCGCGAGTCCGATGGCGTCGCCGTTGATCGCGGCGATGATCGGCTTGTCGAGCTCGAGCTGACGGGTGACGCCGCGCCGGCTGATCATGGGATCGTGCACCTCGCCTTCTTCCAGCACGTCGCCGCCCGGACGCTCCGACATCGCCTTCACGTCGCCGCCGACGCTGAAGAAGTCGCCGGCGCCGGTCAGCACCACGGCATTGACGGCATGGTCGTCGGCGAGATCATCCCAGATCGTCCGCAATTCGCGGATCAGCTTCTGATTGATGGCATTGCGCGCCTGCGGACGGTTCAAGGTCACGGTCGCGACCTTGTGCGAAACCTCGACCGTCAGACATTCATATTTGGCGTAATTGGACACGTTTGCCTCCCTTGTATTGCTGTTTGAGCGTTGATTTGTTCTGCCGGCCCGGCGCGCTACCGGCGCATCCCCGGCTGCACGTCAGCCAATGCGACGTGAAGCGACATGGCCCCGGGATCCTGCTCCAGCATGCGCTGCACGGATTCCAGGTGCGACCGCAGCAGCCGGCTTGCCAGCGCCACGTCGCGCTCGCTCAGCGCCGCCAGGAATTGCCGCCGCTTCTCTGCCAGCCGCGCCATCGCAACCCCGCTCGAGGCAACCTTGGCATAGACGAAGCGCATGTGGATCTCGGTAACGGAATCCACGATCATCGCGATCACCTTGTTGCCGGTCGACGCCGCGAGCAGCTTGTAGAACTCGCGCGAGCACTCGACCCGATCGAGCAGCCGGCCCTCCTTCGTAGCGAGCTCCGTCCGCTCAATATTGGCTTCGAGCGCATCGAGGTCGGCGCGCCGCGCATTGGCGCAGGCCAGCTGCACCACGAGGTCGAGCACATGGACCCGCGCCTCCGATAATTCCCGCACCGAGATCGTACCGAGGCTCAGCATGTCCCGCATGACCTCGTTCATGCGGCGGGTATCGCCCTGCTGGATAAAGGCGCCGCCCTTGACGCCCTTCTGCAGCCGCAGCACGCCGGCCATCTCGAGGCTGCGCAGCGCTTCGCGCAGCACATTCCGGCTGACGCCGAGCTGTTGCGCCAACTCACGCTCGGCCGGCAGCTTGTCGCCGGGCTTCAGCACGCCGAGTGCCAGCTGCTCGCGGATGCGCTCGCAGATTTCCTCGAACGTCCGCCTTGTGTGGATCGGCTTGAAGGTCGGCGCGGCCGCGGAACCGGCCGCACGAAGATCTGTGGCCCGCTCCCGCCGGTTCGGCGAGGCGGCACGAGGGCGCTGCGGAGCGCGAGGGCTTGACTTGGTGCTCATGCGGTGAATTATTAAATGGATCACCCATTCAATGGAAGCCCCTTTTTGGCTTCCGGCAAAGAAAACAGACGGGGAGCCGCATGAGTTTTTCCGAGGAGCAGGTCGCATTCCGCGACAACGTGCGCAGGATGGTCGCCAGGCATGTGGCGCCGATCGCCGCCGAGATCGACGAGACCGACCGCTTCCCGCTCGAGCTGGTCAAGCTGTTCGGCGAGATGGGACTGATGCAGCTCTGGGTGCCGGAGCGCTACGGCGGCCCGAACGGCAATTTGACCATGGCCTGCATCGCGCGGGAGGAGATCTCGAAGGTCTCCCCTGCCTGCGCATCGATCGCGGCACTCAACACCATGTTCATCATGCCGCTGCTGCATTTCGGCTCGGAGGAGCAGCGCCGGAAATATCTGCCCATCATCGCCGAGGGCGGCGTCGTCACGGCGATTGCAATCTCCGAGCCGCAGGCCGGCTCCGATGTCGCCGCACTCAGCACCCGCGCCCGGAAGGACGGCGACAGCTATGTCCTGAACGGCCGCAAGCAATGGTGCAGCTACGGCGTCGTCGCCGACTATATCGTGGTGATGGCGCGGACCAGTGACGGCGCCGGCGCTGATGGCATCAGTGCCTTCATCGTCGAACCGAAAAAGATGCCGGGCATCTCGTTCGGACGGCACGAGCGCAAGATGGGCTTTCGCGGCGCCCCCAACACGCCGATCTTCTTCGACAATGTCCGGGTTCCCGCCGAGAATCTCGTCGGCGAGGAAGGCAAGGGTTTTCGCGCGTCGATGCGCGCGCTCGACCTCAACCGACCAACCATCGGCGCCCAGTCGGTCGGCCTTGCGCAGGGCGCGCTCGATGCCTGCATCGCCTACGCCAAGGAGCGCAAGCAGTTCAAGAAGCCAATCTCCGAATTCCAGGGCGTGCAGTTCATGCTCGCCGACATGGCGATGCAGATCGAGGCTGCCCGCGCGCTGGTCTATGAATGCGCCCGCGCCGGCGATGCCGGCGACTGGAAGCGCCTCAATGTGCTCGCCAGCATGGCCAAATGCGTCGGCAGCGACATGGCCATGAAGGTGACGACCGACGCCGTCCAAATCTTCGGCGGCTACGGCTACACGATGGACTACCCGGTCGAGCGCATGATGCGCGACGCCAAGCTCACCCAGATTTTTGAAGGCACCAACCAGATCCAGCGCGTGGTGATCGCCCGCGAGTTGCTGCGCTAGCGATTTCAACAAGAAACGAATTACAGGGAGGAACGACCTTGAACCCCATCATCAACCGGGCGCTGGCGGCCGTGGCGCTGTGCGCCCTGCTGGCGGCGCCTGCCGACGCGCAGAAGGCCTATGGTCCCGGCGCCAGCGACACCGAGATCAAGCTTGGTCAGTCGACGCCGCTGAGCGGCCCCGCCTCTGCTTTCGGCGCAGGCGCCGGGCGCGCGGTGGTCGGCTATTTCGAAATGCTGAACGCACAAGGCGGCATCAATGGCCGCAAGATCAACTTCACGCAGCTCGACAACGCCTACAGCGCGCCGAAGGCGGTCGAGCAATCACGCAAGCTGATCGAGGACGTCGGCATACTGGCCGAGGTCGGCACGATCGGCACGGCGCCCAACGTCGCGATCCAGAAATATCTGAACGCCAAGCAGGTGCCGCAGCTCTTCATCACCGCCGGCGGACGCCGCTTCAACGATCCCAAGGCGTTCCCCTGGACCATCCCGCTTTATCCGGACTTCGAAACCGAAGGCCGCGTCGTCGCCAAGTATATCCTGGCCGCAAAGCCGGACGCCAGGATCGGCGTGCTTTACCAGAATGACGACTATGGCAAGGATTACCTCAAGGGCCTCCGCGCCGGCCTCGGCTCCAAGGCGGAGTTGATCGTCGCCCAGGCCTCCTACGAACTCGCTGACCCGACGATCGACTCGCAGATCGTCCAGCTCAAGGCCGCCGGCGTCGACACCCTGATCGAGCAGTCGTCGTCGAAAGCCGCCGCGCAATCGATCCGCAAGGTCTATGAGCTCGGCTGGAAACCCCTGCACGTGATCGGCGGCTCGACGGCATCGGTCGACACCATCCTGAAGCCGGCAGGCCTCGAAGCGTCGAAGGGGCTGGTCACCACGCAGTTCCTCAAGCAACCCGGCGATCCGGCCTGGGCCAAGGACGACGAGGTCAACGCCTACAAGGATTTCTTGAAGAAATACGCCCCCTCGGCCAATCCGGACGATTATTCCGTGCTGGTCGCCTACATGAACGTGCATGCCGTGGAGTTGGCATTGCGCAAGTGCGGCGATCAATTGACCCGCGAGAACCTGATCAAGGAGGCGACGTCGCTGAACGGGGAACGACTGCCGATGATGCTGCCGGGCATCTCGATCAGCACCCGGCCCGGCGACTACACGCCGTTCCGAACGCTGCGGATTGCGACATTCGACGGCGAAAGCTGGTCGCTGACCGGCGAGCCGCTCTCGGCGGATTGAAACGCTTGGCGAGAAACCCCGCTTCTCGCCAACGTCACCTCAGGCGCCCAAGCTCGGCAGATCAAGCCCATTGGCACGGGCGCATTCGACTGCGGTCTCATAACCGGCGTCGGCGTGACGCATGACGCCCGTGGCCGGATCGTTCCACAGTACGCGTTCGAGCCGGCGCGCCGCCTCCGGCGTGCCGTCGGCAACGATCACCATGCCGGCGTGCTGCGAATAGCCGATGCCGACGCCGCCGCCATGATGCAGCGACACCCAGGTGGCGCCGCTCGCACAGTTGAGCAGCGCATTGAGCAGCGGCCAATCGGACACTGCGTCGGAGCCATCGCGCATCGCCTCGGTCTCGCGGTTTGGGCTCGCCACCGATCCGCTGTCGAGATGATCGCGGCCGATCACGATCGGCGCCTTGAGCTCGCCGCGCGCCACCATCTCGTTGAAGGCAAGGCCGAGACGATGGCGGTCGCCGAGACCGACCCAGCAAATCCGCGCCGGTAGCCCCTGAAACTTGATGCGCGCCTTTGCCATGTCGAGCCAGTTGTGCAGATGGCTGTCGTTGGGCATCAGCTCCTTGACCTTGGCATCGGTCTTGAAGATGTCCTCGGGATCGCCCGATAGCGCCGCCCAGCGGAACGGTCCCACGCCACGGCAAAACAGCGGACGGATATAGGCGGGAACGAAGCCCGGAAAATCGAACGCCGCCTTCAGGCCCATGTCCTTCGCCATCTGGCGGATGTTGTTGCCGTAGTCGAGCGTCGGGATTCCCTGCGCGTGGAAATCCAGCATGGCCTGGACGTGATCGACCATCGAGGCCTTGGCTGCGCTTTCCACCGCCTTCGGGTCAGCCGCGCGCCTGGCTTCCCACTCGGCGAGCGTCCACCCCTTCGGCAAGTAGCCGTTGATCGGATCATGCGCGCTGGTCTGGTCGGTCACGATGTCCGGACGCACGCCGCGGCGCACCAGTTCCGGAAAGATCTCGGCCGCATTGCCGAGCAGGCCGACCGAAACCGGCCTTTGGCTCTTGGCCGCCTCGGCGATGATCGCCAGCGCTTCATCGAGCGTCGTCGCCTGGCGGTCGAGGTAACCCGTGCGCAGCCGCATCTCAATGCGGCTCGGCTGGCATTCCACCGCCAGCATCGAGGCGCCCGCCATCGTCGCGGCCAGCGGCTGCGCGCCGCCCATGCCGCCGAGGCCCGCCGTGAGGATCCATTTGCCGGCGAGACTGCCGCCATAATGCCGGCGCCCCACCTCGACGAACGTCTCATAGGTCCCCTGCACGATGCCCTGGCTGCCGATATAGATCCACGAGCCCGCCGTCATCTGGCCGAACATCATCAGGCCTTGCCGGTCGAGCTCGTTGAAATGATCGAGCGTTGCCCAATGCGGCACCAGGTTCGAGTTCGCGATCAGGACGCGCGGCGCATCCGCATGGGTGCGGAAAATCCCGACCGGCTTACCGGATTGCACAAGGAGCGTCTGGTCGCCTTCGAGCTTGCGCAACGAGGCGGCAATCCGATCAAAACTCTCCCAGTCGCGCGCCGCACGCCCGATGCCGCCATAGACCACAAGCTCGCTCGGACGCTCGGCGACATCTGGATCCAGATTGTTCATCAGCATGCGCAGCGGTGCTTCCGTCAGCCAGCTCTTGGCGCTGATGTCGGTGCCACGGGGAGCACGGATGATGCGTTCGTTGTCCAATCGGCGGTTCATGACGGATGTTCCTGTCGGCTAAGCAAGTCTTCTAAGCAAGTCTTCTAAGCGAGTCTTGGAAACGGATCGGCTGAAAGGGCGGCGATCGCGGCAGCCGGTAGTGTGTCGGCCTCGATCAGCGCCGCAGCCTTGGCGAGATCGTCGGCCATGTAGCGATCAGCAGCGAGCGCCGGAACGTGCTCGCGCAACGCGGCGATGACGGCCGCGAGCGGCGCGCTTGTCGAATGTGGCGCGCGTAGCGTGATGCCTTGCGCGGCGACCAAGAGCTCGATGCCGAGGATGGCGGCAAGGTTGTCAGCCATGTCGGACAGCCGGCGCGCGGCATGCGCGGCCATCGAGACGTGATCCTCCTGATTGGCACTGGTCGGCGTGGAGTCGATCGAGCATGGCAATGCGCGCTGCTTGTTCTCGGCATAGAGCGCGGCCGCCGTCACCTCGGCGATCATGAACCCGGAATTGATGCCGGGTTCGGGCGTCAGGAACGGCGGCAGGCCAAAGTTCAGGGCGGGGTCGACGAGGGTCGCGATCCGGCGCTCGCTGGTCGCGCCGATCTCCGCCAGCGCGAGCGCAATCTGGTCGGCGGCGAACGCCACAGGCTCGGCGTGGAAATTGCCGCCCGAGACGATCTCGCCGGTCTCAACCAGGACCAGCGGGTTGTCCGTCACGGCATTGGCTTCAACGGCCAGCCCGCGCGCGGCTTGCGCGAGCAGATCGAGCACGGCGCCCGCGACCTGCGGCTGGCAGCGCAGGCAGTAAGGGTCCTGCACCCGTTCGTCGCCTTCGAGATGCGATTGCCTGATGTCGCTGCCGTCGAGCAATGCGGTCAAGGTCGCAGCGGCGGCGATCTGCCCGTCATGGCCGCGCAATGCCTGGATTTCGGGGCGGAACGGCACCGTGGAGGCCATCGCCGCATCAACCGACAGCGCACCGGTCACCAGCGCAGCACACGCCAGACGATGCGCGCGCAGCACTCCGGAAATGGCATAGGCGGTCGAAAACTGCGTGCCGTTGATCAGCGCGAGCCCCTCCTTGGGGCCGAGCGTCAACGGCGCGAGGTCGGCAGCCGCGAGCGCTTCGCCGCCCGGCACGACCTTGCCGTCAAGAATTGCCTGTCCCTCGCCGATCATGACGGCGGTCATATGGGCGAGCGGCGCCAGATCCCCGGAGGCGCCGACCGAGCCCTGCTGCGGCACCAGCGGATCAACGCCGCGCGCCAGCATGCCCTGCAACTGCTCGATGACATCGCGGCGCACGCCGGACGCACCGCGGCCGAGCGAGATCACTTTGAGCGCCATCATCAGGCGCACGATCGGCTCGGGCGTGGCTGGCCCTACCCCGCAGCAATGCGACAGGATGAGGTTGCGCTGTAGCAGCGCAGTCTGGTCGGGCGCGATACGCGTCGATGCCAGTTTCCCGAAGCCGGTATTGATGCCGTAGACGGGAACGTCGATACGCGCGGCCTTCGCCACGATCTCCGCGGCCGCTTCGACGCGCGGCCAACATGATGGATCGAGCACGATGGTCGCGCCTGCAAGCACCCGCGCCAGCACGTCCAGGCCGACGGTTCCGGGGGTCACGACGACAGGCGCATCGCGATCGTTCATTGCCCCCTCCACACCCGGCTGTGCAGCGGGTTGAAGCCAATGCGGTAGACCAGTTCAGCCGGGCGCTCGATGTCCCAGATGGCGAGATCGCACCATTTGCCAGCTTCGAGCGTGCCGGTCTCGGCGAGCATGCCGAGCGCGCGCGCCCCTTCCCGCGTCACCCCCGTGAGGCATTCGGCGACCGTCATTCGGAACAGCGTTGCGCCCATGTTCATCGCGAGCAAGAGCGAGGTGAGCGGCGAGCTGCCGGGATTGCAGTCGGTCGCCAGCGCCATCTGCACGCCGTGGGCGCGGAACAGCTCGACCGGCGGCTTCTGCGTCTCACGAATGAAGTAGAACGCGCCGGGCAGCAGGACCGCGACGGTCCTCGCCTTTGCCATCGCGGCGACGCCGGCTTCATCGGTGTGCTCCAGATGGTCGGCTGACAGCGCGGAGAACTTTGCGGCGAGTGCTGCACCGCCAAGATTTGACAGCTGATCCGCATGCAGCTTCACGGGTAGTCCGAGCGCACGCGCCGCCTGGAACACTCGCGCCGTTTGCTCTCCGGAAAATGCGATGCCCTCCATGAAAGCATCGACCGCATCGGCAAGACCGGCCTTGGCCAAGGCCGGCAGCATCTCGTTGCAGACCAGATCGATGTAGCGATCCTTGTCGCCATCGGCTTCGGGCGGCAGCGCATGCGCACCGAGAAAGGACGCGCGGATCGCAACCTGCCGCAACTCGCCGAGGCTGCGTGCGGCGGCCAACTGCCGCATCTCGGTCTCGGCATCGAGGCCATAGCCGGACTTGATCTCGACGGTGGTTGCGCCCTCGCCGATCAGCGCGTCGAGCCGCGGCAGTGCGCCGGCGACAAGCTCCGCCTCGGTCGCCTTGCGCGTCGCCGCCACGGTCGAGACGATGCCGCCGCCCGCGCGCGCGATCTCCTCATAGCTCGCGCCCTTTAGGCGAAGCTCGAACTCATGCGCGCGGTTGCCGCCAAAAACGAGATGGGTGTGGCAATCGACCAGCCCGGGCGTGATCCAGCGGCCGCCGCAATCGATCCGTTGAATGGCGTCCGCATCCACAGGAAAATCCGATTGCGCGCCCGCATAGACGATGCGGCCGTCACGCGCCGCGATCAGGCCCCGCTCGATCTCGCCGAGATCGGCGCGATCGCCGCGCATCGTGGCGAGCCGGGCGTTGTGCCAGATGCGGTCGAAACGCTCTGCCATGCGATCGTCCCCTCGAGGTGGGATGCTTGACTTATATGTCTAGACATATAATCGTGTGCCGGTTCTGTCCAGCCGGCGTGGAAAATGACACGACTGCATTTCGCATTCGCGCTGCTGCCTTCGGGCTGGGCCAGTGACGTGCAGGTCGCCGTCGCCAGCGGCACGATCGCTTCGGTGACGCCGGGCGTGGCGGCGACCGCCGGCGACGAACGTCACCAACTGGCGGTTCCGGGATTGGCGAGCCTGCACAGCCACGCCTTTCAGCGCGGCATGGCCGGCCTCGCCGAGCTGCGCGGCGACACCACCGATACGTTCTGGACCTGGCGTGAGACGATGTATCGCTTTGCGTTGGAAATGACGCCGGACGACGTCGCGGCCGTAGCGACCCTGCTCTATGTCGAGATGCTCGAGCGGGGCTTTACCCGCGTCGGCGAGTTTCACTATCTGCATCATGATCGCGACGGCGCGCCCTACGCCAATCCCGCGGAGATGGCGGTGCGCATTGCGGAAGCGACTGAGGCTTCCGGCATCGGGCTGACGCTGCTGCCGAGCTTCTATGCCCACAGCACTTTTGGCGGGGTAGCGCCGCATGCGGGGCAGCGTCGCTTCATCTGCTCGGTCGATCAGTTCGCCGCGCTGATGGCTGCGTCGCGCGAGGCGATCCGAAAATTGCCTGGCGCCAATATCGGCATCGCGCCGCATAGCCTGCGCGCAGTGGCGCCGGATGAACTCGCAGCGATCATCCCGCTTGCCGAGGCGGATCCAATCCATATCCACGCTGCCGAGCAGGTGCGTGAGGTCGAGGATTGCCTCGCCTGGTCCGGGCGGCGGCCGGTGGAATGGCTGCTCGAACATGCGCCCGTCAATCAGCGCTGGTGCCTGATTCACGCGACCCACATGGGCGATCAGGAAGTCGTTGCGCTCGCCCGCAGCGGCGCAGTGGCCGGCCTCTGCCCGGTCACCGAAGCGAGCCTCGGCGACGGCATCTTTTCGGCGCGCGAATTCCTTGCCGCAGGCGGCCGGTTCGGTATCGGAACCGATTCCAACGTGCTGGTCGGTGTCGCCGACGAGCTGCGCCAGCTCGAGTACGGCCAGCGGCTGAAGCACCGGGAGCGCAATGTGCTCTCCGGGCGTCCCGGCGCATCCACCGGCCGCGCGCTGCTCGATCACGCGCTCGCGGGCGGCGCGCAGGCTCTGGCACAAACCAGTGCAGGACTAATGCCCGGCGCACGGGCCGACATCGTCAGCCTCGACACCGCGCATCCGTCGCTCGCCGCACGATCGGGCGACGCCATTCTCGACGGCTGGCTGTTTGCGGCCGGAGCCGACGCGATCGACTGCGTCTGGGCCGGTGGCGACAAGTTGGTCGCGGGCGGACGGCACCGGCTGCGTGCCAGGGCGTGCGAGCAATTCAATGCAAGCGTCCGGAGGCTCGTCGCATGAGTCTCGCCTCCGATCGGGCCCGCCTCGATGCAGCCAGCAAGCCGACGCTCTACAAGCGGATCCGGCTCGACATTGAGACCCGAATCCTGACCGGCGAATGGCCGCCGGGTCACCGCATCCCCTTCGAGCACCAGTTGATGGCGCGCTATCACTGCTCGCGCATGACGGTGAACAAGGCGCTGTCGGAGCTGGCACAGGCCGACCTGATCGAGCGGCGGCGCCGTGCCGGTTCCTTCGTGCGCCGTCCGCAGCATCTGTCGGCGGTGCTGAAGATCGCGGACATCCGCGCCGAGATCACCGCGCTCGGGCGCAGCTATGGCTATCAGCTGATCGATTGCCGGCGGCGCACCGCCACATCAGCCGATCGCGCCCGGCTCGGCGCAAGCAAGGCCGGCAAGGTGATCGCGATCGCCTGCCGGCACAGCGCCGACAATGTGCCGTTCGCCGTCGAGGACAGGCTGATCGATCTCACCACCGTGCCGGAGGCCGCGACGGCCGACTTTGCACGCGAACCGCCGGGATCGTGGCTACTGCATCATGTGCCGTGGACCGAGGCTGAACATACAATCAGCGCCGTCGTTGCTGACGATCGCACCGCCGAGGCACTCGACATCGCGGTCGGCGCGCCCTGTCTCGTCATCGACCGCTACACCTGGCGTAGCGCGCGGACGCTGACCGCGGTGCGGCTGCATTATCCGGGCGAGACGCACCGCCTGGTGGCTCGCTTCAAGGGAGGCTGAGGACGCCTTGCGCGGCATAATTCATGCAATGCATCATGGGCCACCATTCACAGACGCGTCTCATGCGGCAATCCGCCGCGACTGACGTGAAGAGATCACTGACGTGAAGAGATCACTGACGTGAGGAGATCACTGACGTGAAGAGATCAACAGGGTTCAATCCATCGTCCAAGGGGTCGACAATCATGCGTTCCTTCAAGCTATTGCCCGCAGTCGCAGCTTTGCTCGCGTCCACCGCCGCATTCGCTGATGAGGTCAAGGTCGGCGTCGGCATCTCCGGATGGACCGGCTTCGCACCGCTGACGCTCGCCAAGGAGGCCGGCATTTTCAAGAAGAACGGCCTCGACGTGACGCTGAAGAAGATCCCGCAGAAGGACCGGCATCTCGCGATTGCCTCGGGCGACATCCAGTGCGCCGCCACGACGGTCGAGACCTGGATCTCCTGGAATGCCAACGGCGTCGCGACCAAGCAGATCTTCCAGCTCGACAAGAGCTATGGCGCCGACGGCATGGCGGTGCGCAGCGACGTCGCCGCGATCAAGGACCTGAAGGGCAAGACCGTCGCCGCGTCCGCGCCGGGCACCTCGCCCTATTTCGCGCTAGCCTGGATGCTGAAGAAGAATGGCCTCACGGTGAAGGACGTCACCGTGGTGAATCTGGAGCCCGCTGCCGCCGCGCAGGCCTTCGTCTCCGGTCAGAACGATGCCGCGATGACCTACGAGCCTTATCTATCGACGGTGCGCGCGGCGCCCGACAAGGGCAAGATCATCGCGACCACGCTCGACTATCCGATGGTGATGGATACGTTCGGCTGCACGCCGAAATTCCTCAGCGAGAATCCGAAGGCCGCCCAGGCGCTCGCCGACAGCTATTTCGAGGCGCTCGACATGATCGCCAAGGATCAGGCCAAGGCCTACGAGATCATGGGCGCGGACGTGAAGCAGTCCGGCGAGCAGTTCGGCAACTCGGCAAAATACCTGCGCTGGCAGGACAAGGCCGCCAACCAGAAGTTCTTCGCCGGCGACTTCCTCAGCTTCAACAAGGACGCCGCCGAGCTGCTGCTTGAGGTCGGCATCATCAAGGCTGCGCCGAAGGTCGAGGACATCTACGACGCAAGCTTCATCAAGTAACGCAACAATCATTTCGGCCGGCCCCGCCTCGCGACACTGCGCGCGGGACCGGCGCGTGAGATACGCCTGGATACCGTGATGCGTCCCCTCGAGCCCACGACATCGACGCAGCGCGTGGCCTATGGCCTCGCCTTCTTCGTGCTGTTCGTCGCCCTCTGGTCCTGGGCCACGTTCGGCGGCCATGTGTCGAAGACATTCCTCGCCAACCCGCTGACCATGGTGCAGGAGGGCTATGAGCTGATCGCCAAGCAAGGCTTTCTGTTCGACATCGGGATGACGGTCTGGCGGGTCGTCGGCGGCTTTGCCCTTGCCGCCGTGATTGCGGTGCCGATCGGCGTGCTGATGGGCGCCTACAAGCCGATCGAAGCCTTCCTCGAACCCTTCGTGTCCTTTGCGCGCTATCTGCCGGCGTCGGCCTTCATCCCGCTGTTGATCCTGTGGGCGGGCATCGGCGAGCTGCAAAAGCTGCTCGTGATCTTCATCGGCGCGGTGTTTCAGATCATCCTGATGGTGGCGGTGACCGTCGGCGCCACGCGGCGCGACCTGGTCGAAGCCGCCTACACGCTCGGCGCGCGCGACCGCGGCATCATCCGCCGCGTGCTACTGCCGTCCGCAGCCCCCGAGATTGCCGAAATCCTCAGGCTGGTGCTGGGCTGGGCCTGGACCTACGTCATCGTCGCCGAGTTGATCGGCTCGTCGTCGGGCATCGGGCATATGATCACCGACAGCCAGGCGCTGCTCAACACCGGCCAGATCATCTTCGGCATCATCGTCATCGGGTTGATCGGCCTGATCTCCGACTTCCTGTTCAAGGCCTTCAACGCCTGGCTGTTCCCGTGGAAGCTCGCATGACCGCGCTCAGGATCGATCAGGTCTCGCGAACCTTCCCCGCCCGCGCCGGCCACGCGCCGACCCGGGCGCTCGAGCCGACGACGCTCGATGTCGGCGACAACGATTTCGTCACCATCCTCGGCCCCTCCGGCTGCGGAAAGTCCACCTTGCTCCGGATCATTGCCGGGCTCGACCGGCCGACCAGCGGGCGGGTCACGCTCGATGGCCGCGAGGTCACAGGCCCCGGCGCCGATCGCGGCATGGTATTTCAGTCCTACACACTGTTTCCATGGCTGACCGTGCGCGAGAACATCGCCTTCGGCCTGCGCGAGCGCGGCGTTGGACAGGCGGAGCGCCACGAGATCGCCGACGCCTTCATTCGCCGGGTCGGACTATCCGGCTTCGAAAATCACTGGCCCAAACAGCTGTCGGGCGGCATGCAGCAGCGCACCGCGATCGCCCGGGCGCTGGCCAATGATCCGAAGATCCTGCTGCTCGACGAGCCGTTCGGCGCGCTCGACAACCAGACGCGGGCATTGATGCAGGAGATGCTGCTCGGCATCTGGGAGCGCGACCAGAAGACGGTGCTGTTCGTCACCCACGATATCGAGGAAGCGATCTTCCTCGGCAGCCGCGTCATCGTCATGAGCGCGCGTCCCGGCCGTATCAAGGCCGAGATTACGGTCGACCTGCCGCATCCCCGCTCCTACAAGATCAAGACCACGCCAGAATTCGTCACCCTGAAGGAACGGCTGGTCGAGGAGATCCGCACCGAGGCCTTGAAGGTCGCCGAGCAGGCCTGACGGCCCGCCCCGTCGTCAGTGGCTGATCATCCAGGGACGCGCGGTCGGAAAGCCTTTTGCCCCGCTCTTGGTCTTGGTCATCAGCCGAGCCGGCTTCTTCTTTCCCGTGGTCGAGCAGCAGCCGCAGCCCAGGCCGTGCGCGGCCTTGTACTGATCGAGCGTCTTCGGCGCGTGCCGACTCTGCTCATTGGTGGCGTGAGCTTTGCGCTTGTCCGAGGACATGCAGAAGAACGCCGGCGCGGTCAGGATCACGCGCGGCGACGTCGTCTCGCATTGCGGACAGTCCTGCGGCAGGTCGCATTCGGCCATCGGCCGCATGTCGGTGAAGGGACCGCAGTCGTTGCAGAGATATTCGTAGATCGGCATTTCCGTATCCTCGCGCAATCGTGTGAGGTCTCCCGCGGCGGATGCGGGGCGGCCAATACGCAGCCGTCCCGCATCCTTCGCGCAGGGATCACTTGAAGGATTACTTGTCGGGCGAGATCGGCATCTGGATGTCGCCCTTGATGTGCTTGATCGGTCCCGCCGACGACGGCATCACGTCGAAGTCGAAGATTTCCGTCGGCAGCCACAGCGTGGCGCAGGCATTGGGCACGTCAACCACGCCGGAGATGTGGCCCTGACACGGTGCGGTGCCGAGGATCGAATAGGCCTGGGCGCCGGAGTAGCCGAACTTCTTCAGGTATTCGATCGCGTTCAGGCAGGCCTGGCGATAGGCGATGTGGACGTCGAGATAGTGCTGCTTGCCGGCCTCATCGACCGAGATGCCCTCGAAGATCAGGTAGTCCTTGTAGTTCGGCGTGATTGGCGACGGCTTGAACACGGGGTTCTTGATGCCGTACTTCGCCACCCCGTCCTTGATGACATCGACCTTGATGTGCAGCCAGCCGGCCATTTCAATGGCGCCGCAGAAGGTGATCTCGCCGTCGCCCTGGCTGAAATGCAGATCGCCCATCGAGAGCCCGCCGCCCGGCACATAGACCGGGAAATAGATCTTCGAGCCGCGCGACAGATCCTTGATGTCGCAATTGCCGCCATGCTCGCGCGGCGGCACGGTGCGGGCGCCCTCAAGACCGATCTTGGCCTTCGCATCGCCCTTGGCCTGGCCGGCATGTGCGGTCGGCGCGAACGGCGGATTGGCGAGGCCCGGCACCCGGGTCGGATTGGTCGCGATCAGCTCGGCCTCGCGCTTGTTCCAGGCCGCCAGCATCTTGGCATCAGGCAGACAGCCGATCAGGCCGGGATGGATCAGGCCGGCGAAGTTCACGCCGGGGACGTGACGCGACGAGGTGTAGAGGCCCTTGATGTCCCAGATCGACTTCTGCGCCAGCGGGAAATGGTCGGTGAGGAAGCCGCCGCCGTTCTGCTTGGAGAAGAAGCCGTTGAAGCCCCACAGGCTCTCCTTGAGCGGACCGACGTCGAGCAGGTCAACAACCAGGAGGTCGCCGGGCTCGGCACCCTTGACGCCGATCGGGCCCGACAGGAAGTGCACGATCGACAGGTCGATGTCGCGAACGTCGTCGGCCGAGTCGTTATTCTTGATGAAGCCGCCGGTCCAGTCGACGGTCTCGATGATGAAATCGTCGCCCGGGCTGACCCACTCGACGATCGGAACCTCCGGATGCCAGCGGTTGTGGATCTTGTCGTTTTCATAGGCGGACTTGCTGAGATCAACCTTGATCAGTGTATCTGGCATCGCTTGCTCCCCTTGGGTTACTGGTTAGACAGACAGATATTTCGAGATCTGCGAGGCATCGACGCCGTCGCGTGGATCGTCGCGGACGATCTCGCCGTTCTCGATGACGAGCACACGGTCGGCGATGTCGAGCGCGAAGCTCAGGACCTGCTCGGAGACGACGATCGACAGTCCCCGCTCGTCGCGGATCCGCTTCAAGGTCCGCGCCATGTCCTTGATGATTGATGGCTGGATGCCCTCGGTCGGCTCGTCCAGCAGCAGCACCTTCGGCTTGGTCGCAAGCGCCCGGGCGATCGCGAGCTGCTGCTGCTGCCCGCCCGAGAGATTGCCGCCGCGGCGGCCCTTCATCTCGAGCAGCACCGGGAACAGCTCGTAGATATCGCCGGGAACCTCGGAACCGCCTGACACCACGAGCCCGGTCTCGATGTTCTCCTTCACCGTCATGGTGGAGAAGATCATGCGGCCCTGCGGCACATAGGCCAGGCCCTTGGCGACCCGCTCATAGCTCTTCATGGCGCCGAGTTCGGTGCCGTCCATGGTCACCTTGCCGCTCTTGGTCGGCAGGATGCCCATCAGGGACTTCATCAGCGTGGTCTTGCCCATGCCGTTGCGGCCCATGATCGCAACGATCTCGTTGGGCGCGACGGAGACGTTGAGGCCGTGCAGCACCTCGCTCTGGCCATAGGCGACGTGAAGATCATTGATTGCCAGCATCGACGCGCTCCTTAGTGACCCAGGTACACTTCAATAACCTTGGGATCGTTCTTGACGTGCTCCATCGTCCCCTCGGACAGGATCTGCCCCTGGTGCAGCACCGTGACCTTGTGCGCGATGTCCTCGACGAATTTCATGTCGTGCTCGATCACCAGCACCGAGCGATCCTTGATGATGCGGTTGAGCAGCTCGGCGGTCTTGGCGCGTTCGGACACGCTCATGCCGGCGACCGGCTCGTCGAGCATCAGCAAGTCCGGGTCCTGGATCAGCAGCATGCCGATCTCGAGCCATTGCTTCTGACCATGGCTGAGCTGGTCGGCATAGGTGTTGAGGCGATCCTTCAGGAAGATCATCTCGGCGACCTCCTCGACCCGCTGCTTGACCGCGTCGTCGCGCTGGAAGGCCAGTGAGCCGAACACGGTGCGGCCACGCGGGTAGGAGATTTCGAGGTTCTCGAACACGGTGAGGTCCTCGAACACCGACGGCGTCTGGAACTTGCGGCCGACGCCGGCCTGCACGATCTCGTTCTCGCGCAGCCTGGTCAGCTCCTGGCCGCGGAACTGGATCGAGCCCGATGTGGCCCGAGTCTTGCCGCAGATCAGGTCGAGCACCGTGGTCTTTCCGGCGCCGTTCGGGCCGATGATGACGCGGATCTCGTTCTCCTCGACATAGAAGGAGAGATCGTTGACGGCCTTGAAGCCGTCAAAGGACACGGTGAGTCCGGAGACGGCGAGCAGAAAATCCTTGGGCTGATGGCCGACGAGCATGTTGGTTCCTCCTCACTCGGCCGGGGCGCCGTCGGCGACAAGGCCCGCCGATTTTGATCTTCGCGATGCCAAGAGGCGATCGATGCGCGGCTGGACGTGGTCCGCCCAGATGCCGGAGAGCCCGTTCGGGAAGGCCAGCACGACCGCGATGAACAGTGCGCCGAGGCCGAACAGCCAGAGCTGCGGGAAGGATTCCGAAAGGCTGGTCTTGGCGAAATTGACCAGCAGCGCGCCCCAGACCGCGCCGAAGATCGACATCCGGCCGCCGACCGCGGTGTAGATCACCATCTCGATCGACGGCACGATGCCGACGAAGGACGGCGACATGAAGCCGACCTCGAGCGTGAACATCGCGCCGCCGATCGCGGCGAACACCGCCGCGGCGCAGAACGCGAAGATCTTGAAGTTGGCGACGCTGTATCCGGAGAAGCGCACGCGGTCCTCCTGCTCCCTCATCGCCACCAGGATGCGCCCGAGTTTTGTCAGGCGGATGAACTGCGCGGCGACGATGCAACCGAACAGCAACACAACCTCGACGAAGTACAGAATGAATTTGGCGTGATCGGTGCGGATGTCCCAGCCGTGCAGCGTACGCAAGTCGGTGATGCCGTTGATGCCGCCGGTGTAGCCCTGCTGTCCCACGATCAGAATGGTGAGGATCGCGGCGATCGCTTGCGTGATGATCGCAAAGTAGACGCCGCCGACCCGGCGCTTGAACATCGCCGCTCCGATGATCAGCGCGAAGAAGGCGGGAACCAGCAAGATCGCCAGTACCGTGACCGGAAAACTGTGGAACGGCTTCCAGAACAGCGGAAGCTGCGTGATCTGGTTCCAGTCCATGAAGTCAGGAATGCCCGGCGTCGACTGGATCTTGGTGTTCGCAACCGAGGACGCCTCGAGCTTGAGATACATCGCCATGCAGTAGCCGCCGAGGCCGAAAAACACGCCCTGCCCCAGGCTCAAGATGCCGCCATAGCCCCAGCACAGCACGAGGCCGATGCCGACAAAGGCGTAGGTCAGGTATTTCGCGACCAGGTTGAGGCGGAAGATATCCAGCGACAGCGGCAGGATGACAAACAACAGCACCGCGAGCGCAAAAAAGCCGATCAGTTCGGAGCGATTGAAAAAGCGCGAGTTGATGATCATGACCTGCCTGTTGTTCTCATTTGCGGACCTTGAGCGCGAAGAGCCCCTGCGGACGCACCATCAGGATCGCGACGATCGTGAGCAGCGTGATCACCTTTGCCATCGATCCCGACAGGAAGAATTCCAGCGTCGACTGGGTCTGCGAGATCGAGAAGGCCGAGGCGATGGTGCCGAACAGGGACGCGGCGCCGCCGAACACCACCACCAGGAAGGTATCGACGATGTAGAGCTGGCCGGCGGTCGGCCCGGTCGACCCGATCATGGTGAAGGCCGAGCCCGCGACGCCGGCGATGCCGCAACCGAGGGCAAAGGTGTAGCGGTCGACCTTCTCGGTGTTGATGCCGACGGCGCCGGCCATCACACGGTTCTGCACCACGGCGCGCACCTGCTTGCCCCAGCTCGACCAGAACAGCACGTAAGCGACCGCAATCGTGATCAGGATGGTCAGCGCCATCACGAACATGCCGTTGATCGGGATCTGGATCGAGTCGGTCGCCTGCCAGGAGCCCATCATCCATTCCGGCAGCTCGACGCCGACCTCGCGCGCGCCGAAGATCGAGCGATAGGCCTGCTGCAAGATCAAGCTCAGGCCCCAGGTCGCGAGCAGCGTATCGAGCGGACGCTTGTAGAGATGGCGTATCAGCGCCCACTCGACCAGCATGCCGAGCGCGCCTGAGGCGATGAACGCCAGGATCATTGCGATGAAGAAGTAGCCGGGAAACAGCCAGGGCGCGATGTGCTGCACGGTGTTCGACGTCATCCAGGTGACGTAGGCGCCGAGGATCATGAACTCGCCGTGGGCCATGTTGATGACGCCCATCTGGCCGAAGATGATGGCAAGCCCCAGCGCCATCAGCACATAGACGGAGAACAGGATGAGCCCGGCGAATCCCTGCATCGCAAGGATGGCGCCGAGATCACCGATCGAATAGTCGCCGAACATCTGATCCTCCAGTCCAAGGAGCATACGCCGCCGCGCAGCGGCGCCCGATCGGCGGCGTGGGCGGTGACGTCCACGCCGCGATGCGTTGAGGTTGAGGGTGGCGCGCTAAGCGCGCCGCCTCACTGGTAGCCCTTGGGGAACGGATCCGGCTCGACGAGATCGGCGGTCTCGTAGATCAGTTCATACTGGCCATCGGCCTTGGCGCGTCCGACGCGGGTCTTCGACCACAGATGATGGTTCTCGTGGATCCGGACGTAACCTTCCGGCGCGCCCTTGAACTCGACGCCGGGAGATGCCGCCGCGATCTTGTCGATGTCGAAGGAGCCCGCCTTCTCCACCGTCAACTTCCACAACCACGGGCCGAGATAGGCGGCCTGCGTGACGTCTCCGATCACGGTCTTCTCACCCCACATCTTCTTGAAGGCGGGCACGAACGCCTTGTTGTTGGGATTGTCGAGCGACTGGAAGTACTTCATGCAGGCGTAGGCGCCCGCGATGTTCTCACCGCCGATGCCGTCGATCTCGTCCTCGGTGACCGAGATCGTCAGCAGCGTCTGCTTCGATAGGTCGATGCCGGCCGCCTTGAGCTGCTTGTAGAACGCAACGTTGGAGCCGCCGACGATGATCGCGTAGATCACGTCCGGCTTGGTCAGCTTGATCTTGTTGATGACCGAATTGAACTGGGTCGAGCCGAGCGGGAAGTACTCTTCGCCGACCACCTTGCAGCCCTGCAGGTGGTTCTCGATGTGCTTGCGCGCGATCTTGTTCGAGGTGCGCGGCCAGATGTAGTCCGAGCCGAGCAGATAGAAGCTCTTGGCGCCCTTGGTCTTGTTGACCCAGTCGAGGCCGGCGATGATCTGCTGCGTCGCCTCCTGGCCGGTGTAGATGACGTTCTTGGACTGCTCGAGGCCTTCATAGAAGGTCGGGTAATACAGCATGCCGTTGTACTGCTCGAACACCGGCAGCACCGCCTTGCGCGAGGCCGAGGTCCAGCAGCCCATCACGGCCGCGCATTTGTCGTTGACCAGGAGCTTCTTCGCCTTTTCCGCGAAGGTCGGCCAGTCGCTCGCGCCGTCTTCCTGGATGAACTTGATCTTGCGGCCGAGCACGCCGCCGGCGGCGTTGATCTGCTCGATCGCGAGCTTCTCGGCCTCGACCGATCCGGTCTCGGAGATCGCCATGGTGCCGGTCACCGAGTGCAGGATACCGACCGTGACTTCGCTATCGGTGACTGCAAGACCCGTGGTGTTGACCGCGGAGGTTGCAGGAACATCGGCAAATGCCGGACGGCCCAGCATCGAAACGGCCGGCAAAGCGGCCATTCCCATCAAGAGCTTGCGCCGAAGCGGAGACTGCAGGCCTGGTTTTGTTTCGTCTGACATGAGCACCCCATCTGGTTCGAGAACGCTTATTGATGAGGCGAGGATTGCTTACTTTTGTGCACCGCACTGATACGTGAGATCGCGTATACTGCACCGCAAAATAGCGACGTAGGTTTTTGGTACGGGATTTGCCCGCGATCAGAGCATCGTGGACCAGGAGTAAGAACGAGTGGCAGGGCGGCAGCGGATAGACCGCGTCAGGCGCCAATACAATCAATGGGTCGCCAACCAGACGCTGGAAGACTACGCGCTGCGCTTCACCGCCAAGAGCGCCAGGCGCTGGTCCGCCGCCCGCGTCGCCAACACCGCGCTTGGCGCGATCTCCTTCCTTGCGCTGGAGGCGATCGGGGGCACCATCACGCTGAACTATGGCGCGATGAACGCCTCCGCCGCGATCCTGGTCGTCAGCGTCATCATCTTTCTCTGCGGGCTGCCGATCGCCTACCACGCGGCGAAATGCGGCATCGATATCGATCTGCTGACCCGCGGCGCCGGCTTCGGCTATATCGGCTCGACCATCACCTCGCTGATCTACGCCTCCTTCACCTTCATCTTCTTCGCGATCGAGGCCGTGATCCTGGCCAGCGCACTCGACATGTGCTTCGGCATTCCGCGACCGATCGGCTATTTGATCAGCGCGGTCGTGATCATTCCGCTTGTGATCTACGGCATCACGCTGATCAGCCGCTTCCAGCTCTGGACCCAGCCGTTGTGGATCATCCTCCACATCATGCCGTTCGCGGCGATCGCCTGGGCCAACCCGCATTCGTTCACCGAGTGGCGCAAATTCGCTGGCGATCACGGCGATCCCGCAGGCAACCTCGATCTCCTGCTGTTCGGCACCGCGGCCTCCGTCGTGTTCGCGCTGGTGGCGCAAATCGGCGAGCAAGTCGACTTCCTGCGCTTCCTGCCGCGTGACCGCCGCACCTCGCGAAAGGCCTGGTGGATCGCCCTGCTCAGCGCCGGTCCGGGCTGGATCGTGCTCGGCGCGCTGAAGCTGCTGGCCGGCTCGTTCCTGGCCTTCTTCGCGCTCAGCCACGGCGTCTCGGCCGAGCACGCGGCCGAGCCCGCCAACATGTATCTCGAAGCCTTCCGTTACGTGCTGTCGCAGCCGGATCTCGCAATGGCGCTGACGGGGACCTTCGTGATCCTGTCGCAGGTCAAGATCAACGTCACCAACGCCTATGCCGGCTCGATCGCCTGGTCGAACTTCTTCTCCCGCCTCACCCACTCGCATCCCGGCCGCGTGGTGTGGCTGGTGTTCAACGTCGTCGTCGCGCTGCTGTTGATGGAGATCGGCGTCTACAAGGCGCTGGAGCAGACGCTCGCGCTCTACTCGAATGTCGCGATCGCCTGGGTCGGCGCGCTGGTGGCCGATCTCGTCATCAACAAGCCGCTCGGCTTGCGGCCGCAGCATATCGAGTTCAAGCGCGCCCATCTCTGCGACATCAATCCGGTCGGCGTCGGCGCGATGACGATTGCGACGGTGGTCTCGATCAGCGCGTTCTACGGCCTGTTCGGCCCGACGGCGAAGGCGCTGTCCGCCTTCGTTGCGCTGGCCGTCGCGTTCATCGCGGCCCCCCTGATTGCCTGGGCGACCGACGGCAAATACTACATCGCACGCAAGCCGAAGCGCAGCTGGCAGAACCTGGAATCGATCCAGTGCTGTATCTGCGAGCATGCATTCGAGCCCGAGGACATGGCCTCATGCCCGGCCTATGCCGGCCCGATCTGCTCATTGTGCTGCTCGCTCGACGCGCGCTGCCACGATCTCTGCAAGCCACACGCGCGGATCGGCGCGCAGGTCTCGGACGCCCTCGGCAAGGTGATGCCGCAGCCGATCTATGCGCGCCTCAACTCGCAGCTCGGACATTACCTCGGCGTGTTCGCAGTCTCGGCCGGTCTGGTGGCACTGGTGCTCGGCCTGATCTATTTGCAGACCACGGCGGCCGTGCATGCCAACGAATTGCTGGCCGACGTGTTGTGGAAGGTATTCTTTGCGCTGACCCTCATCATCGGCGTCGTCGCCTGGCTGTTCGTGCTGGCGCAACAGAGCCGGCGCGCCGCCGAAGAAGAAACGCGCCGCCAGACCACCCTCCTCATCCAGGAGATCGACGCCCACAAGCGCACCGATGCCGAACTGCAGCGCGCCAAGGAAGTCGCGGAATCAGCCAATCTCGCCAAAAGCCGATACGTCGTGGGCCTCAGCCACGAGCTCCGCTCGCCGCTGAATGCGATCTCCGGCTACGCGCAACTGCTGGAGCAAGACAACAGCCTGCAGACTCGGCCGCGCGACCAGGTGCGCGTGGTCCGCCGCAGCGCCGATCATTTGTCGGGACTGATCGACGGCATTCTGGATATCTCCAAGATCGAGGCCGGCCGGCTCTATCTCTCGCGCGACGAGGTGCGGCTGAACGATTTCCTCGAGCAGCTGGTCGGCATGTTCCGCCTGCAGGCCGCCGCCAAGGGCATCGACTTCGTGTTCAGGCGGCCGGCCGTGCTGCCCGTCGTGGTCTATGCCGACGAGAAGCGGCTGCGGCAGATCCTGATCAACCTGCTCTCGAACGCGATCAAATTCACCCAAACCGGACGGGTGCAGTTCGTCGTGCACTACCGCAGCCCGGTCGCCGAGTTCGAGGTGATCGATACCGGGCCAGGCATCCAGCCCGACGACCTCGAGCGGATCTTCGCGCCCTTCGAGCGCGGCGCGCTCGGCGTCACCCAACCGCAGACCGGCACCGGGCTTGGCCTGACCATCAGCCGCCTGCTCGCCGGCGTGATGGGCGGCGACATCAAGGTCTTGAGCACGGTCGGCACCGGCAGCACGTTCCGCGTCAAGCTGCTGCTCTCCGAAGTCACCAATCCGCGTCGCGATGCACCGGTCGATGCTCCCGTCTACGGCTATCATGGCCCGCGCAAGACGATCCTGATCACCGACGACGACCCGACCCACCGCGACCTTTTGCGCGAGATCCTGGCGCCGCTTGGCTTCATCCTGCTCAGCGCACCGGACGGACCCGGCTGCCTTGCACTCGCACAGCATTGCCGGCCGGACATGTTCCTGCTCGACATCTCGATGGCGGGCATGGACGGCTGGACGGTCGCCGAGACCTTGCGTTCCGAAGGTCATCACCAGGCCCGCATCCTGATGATCTCGGCAAGCGCGCTGGAGGCTCACGGCGCACCGCTGGCGCAGCCGTTCCACGACGGCTATTTGATGAAGCCGATCGACATCCCGCGACTGTTAGAGACCATCCGCCTGCTGCTCAAGATCGAGTGGCAGTATGAGGCCGAGCAGGCTCCGGCCCCGCAATGGAAACCCGATGGTGGCTCTCGTCCGCCCGTGAAATATGTCGAAGAGCTGATCAGCCTCGGCCAGCTCGGTTATATCAGGGCGATCCAGCTCAAGCTCGACGAAATCGGCAACGAACATCCCGAACACGCCGATTTCGTCGGCCAGATGCGCACGCTGATCGACCGGTTCGATCTCGATCAGTATATGGCGACATTGAAGATATTGCACAGCTATGACCATTGAACAAAGAAAGCGCGACGTAGCGCTCGTCGTCGACGACTCCCCGGAGACGTTGCGCCTCCTCACCGACGCGCTCGATGGCGCCGGCATGACCGTGATGGTCGCACTCGACGGGGCCTCCGCGATGCGCATCGTCGACCAGATCACGCCGGATATCGTGCTGCTCGATGCCGTGATGCCCGGCATGGACGGCTTCGAGACCTGCAGGCGGCTGAAGCGCGACGCCGGGCTCGACGGCGTCCCGATCATCTTCATGACGGGACTGGCCGAAACCGAGCACATCGTGCGTGGGCTCGAGGCCGGCGGCGTCGACTATGTCACCAAACCGATCGTGGTCGAGGAGATGTTGGCCCGCATTCGCGTCCATCTCGCCAATGCGCGGATGACGCAAAGCGCCCGTGCGGCGCTCGACGTCTCCGGCCGCTATCTGCTCGCGGTCAACAGCGCGGGCGCGCTGCTGTGGGCGACGCCGCAGGCACAGAAACTGCTGTCCGACACGCTGGCCGACGCCGCCGACAATTTCGCGTTGCCCGAGCCGATGCCGCAATGGCTCGAGCAGGCGCAAAAAGGCGGTGCCGGAAAGAAGACCGCGACGGTGGCGTCGTTTCCAGGCAACGAGCAGCTTCGGCTCCAATTCATGGGCAAGCTCGGCCCCAACGAATTCCTGCTGCGGCTGGCCAAGGACACCAGCGGCGACATGCCGGCCGAATTCTCCAGCGAGCTCGGCCTGACCACCCGCGAGGGCGAGGTGCTGTCGTGGCTTTCCAAGGGCAAGACCAACCGCGACATTGCGCAGATCCTGGGCTTGAGCCCGCGCACCGTCGACAAGCATCTCGAGCAGATTTACGCCAAGCTCGGGGTCGAGAACCGCACCGCCGCGGCCGCGATCGCGGTCAACGCGAGGCACCGCAAGTCCTGAGGCGGTCCCCCGCTTGAGCTGAGCTATTCGTCCCAACCGGCTAGACGTCGAAGAACACCGTCTCGTTGTCGCCCTGCAGATGGACGTCGAAACTGTAGGTATTGCCCGCACCGGCGTTGCGCTTGGCGATCAAGGTGGCGCGGCGATCAGCCGGCACCAGCGCCAGCACGGAATCGCCGGCGTTGCCGGCCTCATCGTCAAAATAGATCCGCGTGTAGAGATGCAACAGCATGCCGCGCGCGAACACCGCGAGCGCGACGTGCGGCGCCTGCGGCTTGCCGTCGGCATCCGGCACCACACCCGGCTTGAAGGTGTCGAAGGCGTAGCTGCCGCTCTTGTCGGTGCCGCAGCGGCCAAAACCCTTGAAGGACGAATTCGGCAGTGCGCGCGCATCCTGCGGATCGGAGAAGCGGCCCTGGCCATCGGCCTGCCAGATCTCCAGCATGCAATCTGGGATCACGGCGCCGGCGCCGTCATAGACCTTGCCCTCGACGCGGATGCGCTCGCCCGAGACATCGCCCGTCAAGAGATTGTTGGTGAAGGCGTCGTTCCACTCATATTCGCCGTTCGGCGTCAGACCGTACTTGAAATAGGGGCCGACGGTCTGCGAGGGCGTGATTCCATCAGGACGCGGGTTCGACACGTTACTTGGTCTCCATCGGCGTGGCGTTGCGGCCGCGCAGCACGATATCGAAGCAGTAGCACAGCGCCCATTCCGGTTGGGTGTTGTCGAGATCGAACGACGAGATCATCCGCGCCCGCGCCTTTTCATCGGTCACCGAGTTGAAGATCGGATCGAACGGAAACAAGGGATCGCCGGGGAAATACATCTGCGTCACCAGACGCGAGACGAAGGAGTGGCCGAACACCGAGAAGTGGATATGCGCCGGCCGCCAGGCATTGTGGTGATTGCCCCAGGGATAGGCGCCGGGCTTGATGGTGATGAACTTGTAGTAGCCCTTGGCATCGGATTGCGTACGCCCGGCGCCGGTGAAATTCGGATCGAGCGGCGCCGGATGCTGGTCGACGACATGGATGTAGCGGCCGCAGGCATTGGCCTGCCACAGCTCGACCAGCGTGTTAGGCACGCCGCGGCCGTCCTCGTCCAGCACATGGCCGTGCACGATGATGCGTTCGCCGAGCGGCTCACCCCTCGCCTGGATGGTGAGATCATTGTCGTGCTCGCGCACGGTCTCATGACCGTAGACCGGCCCGGTCAGCTCCGAGAGCGTGTGCCGCATCGGGATCAGCGGCTTTTGCGGCGCGCGTTTGATCGCGCTCCGGTACGCAGGGGACAGCCGCGCGGGATGGACGCTGTTCGAAGCGACCGGATAGATCAACGTCATGGGTTTGCTCCAGACCGAGTTGCTGCCGATGCCACCGGCGCCGGACGTCAGGCCGGCACCTTGAAATCGTAGGAGATGCGCCCGGCCGGCAAATAGAACAGGGCGATCACCGCGCCGCCCCTGACCTCGGGATAGTGTCGGCTGCCCGGATCCGGCGCCGTCCAGCCCGGCCCCTGCCAGCCCTGCAAGCCCTTCAACTGCGCGCCCTTGTCGAGGGGAACGACGAGGTTGAGCTCGCCGTAGGGATGACCGTGATACTGCCCGCGCAGCACGTCATGATCGTCGTCGTCCTTGAAGCGGCGCGGATCGGCGCTGTTCATGTAAACCGCGGTGATGCTGAACTGGAACGTCTCGGGGACCGGCTCAAGGATGCGGCTGCGCCGATAGTTCGGACCCTCCACTTCCTGGTTCGCCGCCCAGCCTTCCTCGACGCCCAATTTGATGAGGCGTGCCAGATCCTGGTAAAGCGCACTCTCTTCCCCGTAGGTCTCGTTGAGCCATCGCTCCATCGCCGCGCTCGGCGTCATGTCCTTGACTTCGCGCAGAAACGGAATGCTGCGTTCGATAAGCTGTTCCCGGCTTCCCATGACTTACTCCTGTTCTAGTTCTCAAAACCCTCAAAGGAGGCGAACGCCTCCAAATCCGCGCGCGGCATCAGCCGCGCTCTCGCCTGCTCCCTCGGATGGCCCATCGAGATGCCACAGGCCACCATCTGCTCCGCTGGGATCGACAGCATCGAACGCAAAATCCGGTGGTACTTGGCGAGCGTTTCCTGCGGGCAGGATTGCAGTCCGCGTCCCACCGCAGCCAGCATCATGGTCTGGATGAACATGCCGAGATCGAGCCAGCTTCCCATGGCAAGGCGGCGATCGATGGTCACGATCAATCCGACCGGCGCACCGAAGAAGGCAAAATTCTTGGCGGTCTGCCTGCTCCGCGCCGCGGCATCGCTCTGCTCTATCCCGAGCGAGCCATAGAACAATCGGCCGAACTCCTGGCGACGGCTGAGATACGGCTCGGGGAACTCGGTGGCGTAGTATTGATACTCGGAGACGTGCTCGCTCGGCTCCCGCTCATAGGCGTGCAGGAGGGCCGCCGACACCTCGGTCTTGGCAGCGCCCGCGAGCACGTAGACGTGCCAGGGCTGGATGTTTGCGCCACTCGGCGCAAACCGCGCCACATGCAGGATTTGCTCAATGGTCGACCGCGCGACCGGACTGTCGGAGAACTGACGGCACGAAAGGCGGCTCGCGATCACGTCGTCGATTGGATTGCGCGCAGCTCCGCACGCGCCGACCCCATCAATCACGACTTCTTCACGAACGGGCATCCGCCGTCCTCCATCGGTCTGAAAGCTTCGTCCCCCGGGATCGTCGCCAACAGCTGGTAGTAATCGAACTGGTACTTCGACTCTTCCGGAGCCTTGACGCGGAACAGATACATGTCGCGGACCAGCCTTCCGTCCTGTCGGATCTTGCCGTTACGGGTCATGAAATCGTTCACCGGCAATTCGCGCATCTTGGCGGCGACGGTCGGCCCATCGAGCGTACCGGTGGCTTCGACCGCCTTGAGATAGTGCATGACAGCGCCATAGGTGCCGGCATGGATCATGGTGGGCACTTTCTTCGTCTTCTCGATGAAGCGCTTCGACCACGCCCGCGTCTCATCGTTGAGGTCCCAGTAGTAGGCTGAGCTGAGCATCAGGCCTTGCGCGCTTTGCAGGCCGAGGCTGTGGATGTCGGCGATGAAGACGATCAGGCCGGCCAGCTTTTGCCCGCGCGTCACGCCGAACTCGCCCGCCTGCTTCACGGCGTTGATGAAATCGCCGCCGGCGTCGGCGAGCGCGATCACGTCGGCCTTGGAGGCCTGCGCCTGCAGCAGGAAGGACGAGAAATCGGGCGTGTTGATCGGGTGCTTCACCGCGCCGACCACCTTGCCGCCGGTGGCATCGATCACCTTGCGGCTGTCGGCCTCGAGCTGCGCTCCGAGCGAATAGTCGGCCGACAGGAAGAACCAGGACCTGGCGCCGAGACGCGAGATCGCGCGCGTCGTCCCCTGCGACAGCGCATAGGTGTCGTAGGTCCAGTGGATGCCGGTCGGCGAGCACTCGTCGCCGGTCAGCCGGGACGTCGCTGCGCCGGTAGCAAGGAAGAGCTTCTTCTTGTCGCGCGTGATGCCTTGCACCGCCAGCGCGACCGCGGAATTCGGAACATCGAGGATCGCCTCGACGTTCTCGTTTTCCAGCCAGCGCCGGGTAATCACCGAGCCGATATCCGCCTTGTTCTGGTGATCCCCCGCGACGATCTCGATCGGCCGCCCGAGCACCTTGCCCTTGAAATCATCCACCGCCATTTGCGCGGCGACGACTGAGCCCTGGCCGCCATTGTCCGCGTAGAGCGACGACATGTCGGTCAGCACGCCGAGCCTGACCGGCCCGTTCTGTGCAACCGCGGACGGCGCCACAGCCAGGAGCGTCAGCGCCAGTCCAACTGATTTGCGCACACCACTTCGGGCCGATCTCACCCAGGGCTTCATCGTTTTTCTCCTCCAAACCCGGTGGCGGCAATCTTGGCCAGAACGTCGCGTTGCGGAAGTGAAAGTCTTGCAGCTTGATCCTGAACCGGCTTCAGATCGCCAATGGCAGCGATACTGCGATGCGCTCCCGGACGATCCGGTCGGTTGCATCCACCGTACGCCTGGCCTTAACTGCACACGATCGTAACGATTTGCCGGAGCGAGCGATCCGCTACAGACGGGACTGCCATCGTGTCCGTTTCCTTCAAGACACTGGACCTGAACCTGCTCAAGGTGTTCGACGCCGTCATGGAGGAGCGCAGCGTGCTGCGCGCCAGCCAGAAGGTCGCGCTGAGCCAGTCTGCCGTGAGCCATTCGCTGGCGCGGCTGCGCGAGATGCTGGATGACGACCTGTTCGTGCGCACGGCGACCGGCATGCAGCCGACGGCCCGCGCGTTGACGATGGCCCCGCAGGTCCGCCAGGCGCTGCGGTCGCTGGAGGCCGCGGTCGAGCTGCCGACCTTCGTTCCGGCGGTCTCGACCAAGCCGTTCACGCTCGCCGCCAACGACTTCACGACGATGGTGCTGGCGCCGCCGCTCTTGAAGATCTTGAGCCGGGAGGCTCCCGCGATCGACCTCACCATCAAGCCGGTGACGCGGATCGATCTTGCCGAGCAGATCGACCTCGGCCGCATCGATGTCGCGATCGGCGTGTTCTCGTCGCCGCCGAGCCGCTTCCGCACCGCCCTGCTGTTCGAATATGACGACGTGCTGATCGTCGGCAAAAAACGCAAGCTTGGCCGGCTCGACAAGGCAAAGCTCGCGACCCTGCCGCTGGTCGTCGTGTCCTTTGGCGGCGAGCAGGAAGGCGCGATCGGTGGTTACATCTCCGAGCGCGGGCTTGCCAGACGTTCGGAGATGTATGACCGCCCCGCGCTTGAACGGGCGCTGTCCGACAGTGACCACCCGCCACGGATCGCGGTCTCGCTGCCACATTTCCTTGCTTTGCCCGCGCTGCTGGTCGAGTCCGAACTGGCGGCGATCGTTCCGCGGCCGCTGGCGCGGGCGCTCGAGCAGGCGCATGCGATCACGACCCATGAGCTGCCTTACACCACGACGCCCGTTGAGGTTCGGCTGCTCTGGCACGAACGCGTCGAGGACGAACCATCGCACGAATGGCTTCACGAGGTGCTCCGCCGCGCCACCGAAGAGCTCAGGCGTGGGCGTTAGCGGCAATCACCGGCGCACACCTCACTGCGCGGCCATGGCCCCGGACATCGGAACCCAACGCTCACCATCGAAACGCTGCGGCCGCAGCGACGCGATCAGACGATAATCGTCCGGACTGGTGTTGACGGTGATGCCCGGAATCAGCCCCGGAAGCGCAACGTTCTTCAGCGCGGTGGCATGCTTCATGAGGTTCTGCCGGGACAGATCATCGCCGCAGGCCTCGATGACCTTGGTCATGAGGACAGCGATGTTCCATCCGGTGAAGTTGAGCTGATCCTCGATGTCGCCCTCGGGATAGTACTTTTTCATAAAGGCCAGCCACTCGAGATAGGCGGGATCGTTGGCCCATTCCGGATCGCCGACCGACTTGGTCGGTGTCGCCGAGATCGCCCCCTTGGCGTTGTCGAGCCCGGCCGGCTTGAGGATCGTCGGCACGAAGTTGCTGCCGATCGGCAGGAACTGCTGCGCACGCCAGCCGAGCTCACCTGCCTTGCGGATCGCCTGCGAGGTGAACTTGCCGGTCGACGCATTGAGAAAGACGTTGGCATTGGTACTGGCCAGCGAGACCACCTGCGAATCGACCGTCGGCGACGTGACCTCGTAAGGCGACGCCGCGACGATCTCGGCCTTGGGATCGAGCCGGGCCAGTTCGACCTTGAAGCTGCGGAGATATTCGCGGCCGTAGTCGTCGTTCTGGTACAGCACGGCGACGCGCGACGCCGGAATGTGCTCGGCCACCAGCCGCGCATAGATCGCAGCCTCGGTGCTGAACAGCGTCATCCCCGAGATCGTGTAGGGGCTCGTCTTCGGATCGGCGAAGCGCTCGCTGGCCGCGAACACGAACAGCTGAGGGATCTTCTTGGCGTTGAGATATTTCTGGACCGCCGCATTCTGCGCGGTTCCCATGCTGCCGAAGATCGCGACCGCCTCGTCATTCTCGATCAACCGGCGCGTCTGCTCCACGGCCTTCGGCGGGCTATAGCCATCGTCGAGCGAGATCAGCCTGACCTTGTGGCCATTGATGCCGCCGCGGTCGTTGATCATCTGGAAATAGCGGGTCTGCACCTTGCCGACGGCACTCAGCGCCGACGCAGGGCCGCTGTAGGGCATGGTCTGTCCAAGGATCAACTCGGTCTCGGCCGCCCTGGCCGAACCGCAAGCAGCCAGCAAGGCTGCGAACCAGAATGTCGCGCGAAGTCCGCGCATGCGCGCCTCCCTCTGTTTTCTTACCCGGAATATCCTTCCTAGGAAGATAATTGTCAACCCAAACCTCAAGCGGCAAATGGCCGCTCCGGAGAGCGATGTGCAGCGCCTGGAGCGAGTCCAGGAACTTGCGGGGCGACACATCAATTCGACGGTGTTAGATTATCGTACGGATGATGCCGCGCCGCTGGCGCGGGACGAAGGGGACTGGAAGGGAATGAAGAAGAGCAGCGTGTCACGCCGCGCCGAACCTGCGATCAAGCAGCCGCCTGCACCCGACAGCACCCTTTACGACGACATCGAGGCCGCCTGGCTCGAACAGCGCCCCGACCTCGACCTCGCCGCCGCCTGCACCTTGTTGCGGCTCGAGCGCGTCAACCAGCTTCATGAGATGCGCCTGCAGGACATAGCGAAGGCCGTCGGCCTGCAGACCGGTGAGCTCTATGTCCTGCTCGCGCTCAGGCGCTCGGGAAAGCCGTACGAGTTGCGTCCGACCGACCTGTTCCGCGCCCTCCTCGTCACATCGGGCGCCATGACCAAGCGCGTGGCCCGGCTCCAGGAAGGCGGCTTCGTGCTGCGCGTCTCGGCCAGCGATGACGGCCGCTCGGAGCTGGTCCGCCTCACCGCCAAGGGCCTTGCGACCGCCGACCGCGGCATTGCCGAGGTGGCGAGGGTCGTTGAGGGCGTGACGGAGGCAAGCGGGCTGACCAAGGCGGAGCTCGCCATGCTCGACCGATGCCTGCGCAAGCTGCTCGCCGTCCGAACCGTGAAGGCGCCGAAGAAGTCCGGCCGGCTTGCCGCAGCCGATTGACCGCCTCCGCCGACACACTACGCAACAGCCTTGTTGCCCGTCTTCAACAGCGATTTGAGATCACATGAGCTGTCTTCGGCCTGGTCCGGTGTCGGCGAAATGCCGGCAGCGATCAGGCGCCGCGCCACCATCTGGTCGGCCGGATTGTTGATGCTGTCGACCGCCACCAGCCTGCCATGTCGGTAATTGAACACGGAGAACCGTCCGGCGTCGATCGCGCCGCGGATCACTGTCCGGTCGCTGCGCCCGGCGCAGCCGACGATCTGAAGCTTGAGATCGTGCTGATCCGACCAGAACCGCGGCACACTGCAGTACGGCTCGTGGCGATCCGCGATCGCAAGCCCTGCGGCCGCTCCCTGATCCTGCGCATGCTGAACCGACTCCAGCCTGATCCAGCCCTCCGCGAACCGGCTGTAGTGATTGGCGCAGTCGCCGGCGGCGTAGATGCCCGGGCGTGCCGTCCGGCCATGCTCATCCACCACAATGCCATTGGCGCATTCGAGCCCCGCGGCAATCGCGAGCTCATCATTGGCGATGCCGCCAATGCCGACGACGACAAGGTCGGCGCCGAGACGAACACCACCGTTCAGTTCGACCGCCACGACCCGTCCGCCCTCTCCGATCATGGCCGAAACGGCTGTGCCGAACTTCACCGTAACGCCCGCCCGGACGTGACGATCGAGCAGGAAGCGCGACACCACCGGAGATACCGCCCGCTCGAGCAATCGGGACGCGGCCTCGATCACCCTCACCCGCTTGCCGAGCCTGGCCGCGGAGGACGCCACCTCGAGCCCGATGAAGCCGCCGCCGACGATGACGATCTCGCTGGCCTGCCCGAGCCGCGCCTTGAGATCGACGGCATCGGCGATTGATCGCAGACAGCAGACGCCGTCGAGTTCAGCGCCGCTGATAGCGATCCTTCGCGCACGCGAGCCGGTGGCGATGACGAGGCTGTCGAAGGCGAGTACCGCGCCATCCGCCGACGTGACCCGGCCAGCACTGCGATCGATCTCAACGACGCGATGGCCCAGAAGCAGCTCGATTCGCTTGCCCGCGAAAATGGCCTCGTCGTGCATGAGGAGCTCCTGTGCGCCGATCTCGCCGAGCAGAAAGTCCTTGGAAAGCGGCGGCCGTTGATACGGCAGCGCGCTCTCGTCGGCGATCACGGTCACCGGTTCGGCATAGCCGGCATCACGCGCCGCAAGCGCCGCCTGAATGCCGGCATAGGATGCGCCGATGACGACAAGGCCGCTCACGATTTGACGCTCACGCCGCCGTCACGCGCAGTTTCGAGCGCAGCACCGCCGTCGAGCTGCACATAGACCTCGCCATCGCGGATCTCGACCTTGAACGCCTCGATATCCTTGTAGGCGCTCGACCGGCATTTGCCATCACGGACATCGAACATCGCGCCATGCAGCGGGCACTCGATCACATGCCCTTCGAGAAACCCGGTGGACAGCAGCGCAAACGCGTGCGAGCAGACATCGTCCGTTGCGAAGATGTCGTCGTCGACCTTGTAGAGCGCGACACGCCGGGCGCCCACCTTGAAGCCGAGCGGCTCGCCTTCCGACAGTTTCGCGGCGGCACATAGATGATGCCAGGTCGATTTTTGCAATGTCATGAGATGGCGTCTCCTGGGCCAGGGCCGGGACATGGGCGCGGACGCACCGTCCGCGCCCTCGACTTCCCTTGGGGGTCCAATCCGATCAGCGGGGAATCTGCCGCCAATCCTCCGAGGCGGAGGCGAGCCGGCCGCCGACCGCGCGAATGTCCTTGTAGGACATGGTCTCGCTCTGGCCGCTCCTCGGCGCCTTGCCCTCCATGAAGCCGCGCACCTCGTCGAGCAGCTGGCGACGCACCCTGACAATCGCCTGGTCCGCCGAGCAGAGATATTCCTGCGAACGGTCGACGATCGGCCCCATGCTGACCATCACCACGAAATCCTCGATGACGATCTCGTGGAAACCGGTGCTGTTGCCGGCATCCATGATCTGGCGGTTCTGTCCCCAATTGTTGGTTTGGTCACCCGGCAGGCCGCCGGCCATCGGCCACTGGTTGGCGCGCTGCACCTTGCGCCAGGAATCCACCGGCTTCTCGGGATTGTAGAAGATGTACCACTGGATCAGGTTCTCGTCGTCGATCGGCACCGCAATGATCGCAGTGCGATCCTGCTGCGGTCCGGAGAAGATCGGCGCGATCAGGCCATAGTAGGGCATCACGAACTCGGTGACGCGGGCGAGGCACGATCCATCCGGCGCGGTGCGCAGCGCCGCGGCGCGGAAGCCGTAGGACTTCTTCTCGAATTCGTAGCCGACTTCGGTATTGACGCGGGTCGCGCCGAAGTCGCTCGACGATGTTGCGGTCCAGCTCTGGTGCAGCAGCGCGACATGCGAGGAATCGATGGTGGCCTCGACGCCCTGCAGCCAGTTGGCATTGAGCTCGATGCCGGCCGTGTAAACCTGATCCGGCGGCAGATCCATCCACTCGAAGTCGGGCGCGGGCGGCGCGGTGCCCTCCCCGAGCCAGACCCAGATCAGCCCGGCGCCTTCCCGCACCAGATAGGATTTCGCCTTCACGGTCTTGGCGAATTCCCTGGGGTTGTTCGGCTCGTTCGGAACGTCCAGTACCTCGCCGCTGGCGTTGATCTTCCAGCCGTGAAACAGGCAGGTCAGCGAGCAATCATCGACCCGCGCCAGCGCAAGCGAGGCGCCGCGATGCGGACAGGCCTCATCGAGGAAGCCGACGGTGCCGTCCTTGCCCCTGAACGCCACGAAGTTGCGGCCGAACAGCTTGACCCGGACCGGCGCCTCTCCCTTGCGCACGCGCACCGAGAGAACGGCCGGCAGCCAGTAATGCTGCCGCAGCATCCGTCCCATCGGCGCGTCACCCGTGACGCGGCACAGCAATTCATTCTCTTCCCTCGTGACCATCGCAAAACCTCCCTGGTTGACGCCTTCGACGTTCTGAGCCTAATATCTTCCCAGGAAGATTATTGTCAAGTTATCTTCCGAAGAAGCCATATCGGGAGATCGCATGACCAAGGGACGCCTCAAGGATCGCATCGCGCTGGTGACGGGAGGAAGCCGCGGCGTCGGAAAGGGCGTGGCCATCGGCCTCGCCGAAGCCGGCGCGACCGTCATTGTCACGGCGCGCACACGCAACCGCGGCGGATCGGAATGGCCGGGATCGCTGGATGAAACCATCGCCGCGATCGATGAGGCCGGCGGCCGCGGCATCGGCCTGCTGTGCGATCATTCGGACGACGGTTCGGTGCAGGAGATCTTCGACCTGATCCGGCGCGACCATGGCCGCCTCGACGTGCTCGTCAACAATGTGTTTGCGGCACCGAACGTGATGCCGGTCAATGTCCCGTTCTGGCAGGTGCCGGCCTCGCTGTGGGACACCCTGCATCGTGTCGGCCTGCGCTCGCATTTCGTCGCCAGCCAGCTCGCGGTCCCGCTGATGCTGCCGCAAGCGCGCGGCCTGATCGTCAACACCTCGTCGGGCGGCGGCGTCAGATACACCTTCAATGTCCCGTTCGGCGTTCAGAAATCAGGCGTCGACCGGATGGCGCGCGACATGGCGCATGAGCTGCAGCCTTTCGGCATTGCCGCGGTCTCGATCTGGCCCGGTTACATCAAGAGCGAGAAGCTTGCGGCGCAGCCCGACCGCGTGCCGCCGGCGCTCGCTAGGCTGATTGCCGAGCGCGGCGAGACGCCGGTGTTCGCCGGCCGCGCGGTCGCCGCCCTTGCCGCCGATCCCGACGTGATGGCCAAGAGCGGCCAGATCCTGCTCGCCTCGGAGCTGGCAGCCGAATACGGCTTCACCGATATCGACGGAAAGGTCCCGCCGCCGCCGAGCCGCGATCCCGCGCCGCTCTCCGTGTTCAAGCCAACCCTGTTCGACCGTTAGCGACGCCATCGAGCGGCCGAGGGCGCGCACCGGCGGACGCGTGGTCAACCTTCGCAGGGCATGGCAGAAAGGATGGACCTGCTCATTCCTGCGGAGAATATCATGGACCGCCTGGCGGCAATGGAGACCTTCGTTCGGGTGATCGAAACCGGATCCTTCTCCGGCGCCGCGCGGCAGCTTCGGATCGGCCAGCCGGCGGTCTCGAAGTCCATCGCGCAGCTCGAGGAATTCCTCGGGGTCAAACTGCTCACCCGTTCGACCCGTGGCCTCACCCCGACGGAAGCGGGGTTGGGCTATCTCGAGCGCGCTAGGCGCGCGCTGGAAGAGGCCGCCGAAGCAGAGCTCGCCGCGCGCGGCGCCGGCGCCGGCCTCAAGGGCCGATTGCGGATCTGCGCCGCCGTCACCTTCGCCCGCATCCACCTCATTCCGATGCTGCCGAAGTTTCTGGCGCTGAACCCGGAGCTCGAACTCGAAGTCGTGCTCGACGACCGTCAGATCGACCTCGTGCAGGAGGGCATCGACGTAGCGCTGCGAATGGGCAAGATGACTGACTCGACGCTGACCGCACGCCGTGTCGCCAGATGCAAACGCCTGGTGCTGGGTACGCCGGCCTATTTCAAGCGCGCCGGCACGCCGTCCACGCCGAGCGAGCTGAGCCGGCATCAGGCCGTCGTGTATCTCCGTGAGGGCAGCGTGTGGTCGTTCCGGCGCGACAGCACCGAGCTCGCCGTCACCGTGCAGAGCCGGCTGCGGGTGACCGCCGCCGAAGGCGTCAGGGCCGCAGTGCTTGCCGATGCAGGCATCGCCGTCGCATCGGAATGGATGTTCAGCCCCGAACTCCGGTCGGGCGCCGTGCGGGCGGTGTTGCCGGAATGGGGTCTGCCCGCGCTCGATCTCTGGGCCGTGCTTCCGGGCGGGCGCGCGGCGACCGCCAAGGCGCGGACGTTCGTGACGTTCTTCGAGCGCACGTTCAACGAATGACGACGTCCCCCGGCCCGCGTCGGCGGCCGGTGAGACGAATGAGCATGTCTTCGATCCCCGATGGCATTCAGCGCGGCGCACCGCGGCGTAGGGTGGCGGCAATGGAGTTGCTCATCCCGAGCCTCCCGCCAAGGAGTGTCGCCATGTCCCGCATCTCGATCGTGAAGCGCGCTGCCCATACCGCCGCCGCGGCCTTCGTCTTCGCCAGCCTGCTTTCACCTGCGAACGCCAACCAGTCCGATACGATCCGCGTGTTTCCCGATTTGCAGATCAGCGCGATGGCGGATCATGCCGACGTCAAGGCGGCTGCGCTGACCTCGCGCCGGCCCTGGCTGGCACCGGTCGGCCACCGGCAGCCGCAGCGCGCCGACGCTCCCAGGCCCGAGACCGTGTCGGCATGGGAGCGACAGCAACAGCAGTTCGACCAGGACCTCGACCACAGGCTGGTCATCTGCCGCGGCTGCTGACCACTCGATTTATTCCCGACGGGAATAAGGACTAGTCGGACGGCAGCGCTACCCGGCCCCGCGATCTCCTTTAGCTTGCTGCGTGTGAGTTCAACAACACGGACGGCGCCGCCGTCCACCACTCAGCAGCCAAGCATGTCGCTTCAAGCCAAGCTCGACGCTTTCAAAGCCGATTTCGAAGCCGGAAAGCCGCCCTACAGCGTTCCCCGGCCGGTCATCGAGATCATGCACCGCGCCACCGCGGAGCTGATCGAGTCCGGCGCCGCGCAGCGCGCCAGGCGGGCCGGCGATGTCGCCCCGTCGTTCTCGCTCAGGGATCCCGACGGCAACGTCGTCAATTCGGCCGATCTGCTGCAGCGCGGCCCGCTGGTGCTCAGTTTCTACCGCGGCGTCTGGTGTCCGTATTGCAACATGGAGCTGCAGGCGCTCGAAGCCGCCAAAGCGGAGTTCGACAAATACGGTGCCTCACTGGTCGCGATCTCGCCGCAGACCGCGCCGAACAGCCGCAAATCGGTGCGCCAGAACAAGCTCTCCTTCCCGATCCTGTCCGACGTGAAGGGTGAGGTCAGCGAGGCCTTCGGACTGCGCTTCCATCTGCCCGATGATCTGGTCGCGCTCTACAAGCAGCTGAAGAACGATCTGCCGAGCTTCAACGACGATCCGAGCTGGACGCTGCCGATGCCGGGGCGCTACGTGATCGGACAGAACGGCGTGATCCTCTACTCCGAGGTCAACCCGGATTACACAAGCCGCCCGGAGCCGGAAGACATGATCCCGGTTCTGCAGCAGGCCGCCGCCGTGCGGGCGTGATGGCACACGAAGCGGCCGGTGGCGATCGCCCATCGGCCGCCTCTCTTTCGCAGGCTATCGATCAACAGCAGCGGACATCGCCTTCGGATCGGCCGATGCGACCCGGTCCGCCAGCACGTCCTGTCCGGAATGCTGCGCTTTTCGCCACTGCGCCGGCGTGACGCCCATGTGGCTCTTGAAGGCGCGCTGGAATGCGGCCTCCGACTGATAGCCGACCATTTCCGCAACGCCGCCGGTCGAGAGCGACGATCGCCTCAACTCGTTCGCCGCCAGCGTCATCCTGATATCGGTGAGCAGATCGCTGGCCGATCGCCCGAGCTTCTCCTGGAACTGCCGTGCCAGCGTTGCGCGCGACATGTTGCAGAGACGCGCAAGCTCCGGCAGCGACCATGCGCGCGCAGGCTCGTTGAACATGGCGGCCACCGCCGGCGCAAGACGAAGATCACCGGCCAGCGCAAGCAGACCGCGTGACTTTGCGTCGGTCTCGCTCGCAAGCCGCAGCACAAGCGCAAACATCGCCGTGGACAGCGCGTTCAGCATGGCGCGGCCGCCCAGATGATCGTCCGCCGTTTCGCTGCGCATCAGCGAGACAAGTCCGGCGAGTTGTGCGGCCGTCCCCTCTCCCACCTGCGGTCCGGCATGCACGACAAGCCGCGGCGGGAGATAGGTGCGCAACAGGCGGTCGTGCGGAGGTGCGATAGCGAAGTGTCCGCACAGCAGGTCGAGCCGCTCGTCCGAACCCAGGTTTTCGCTGATCGTGAAATTCTGCGCCGCCCGGTTGCGCGCCGGCAGCGGTGGTGTCCCGCCGCCGTCATGCATCACGTGTCGCGGGTTGCCGGGAAGCAGAAGAATGTCGCCCGCCTTCAGCTGCAACGGCCGGCCGCCCGCTGGGTCGTCCAGGATCGCCGAGCCGGCGAGCACCGCATGATAGGGGATCTCGTTGCTCCCCCCCGGTCCCTGGTCGATGCGCCAGGGCACGCCGTAGCTGCAGCGCAGGTCGAGCCAGCCGCGCACCGGCATCATCTCGAACAGCCGGCTGAGCCAATCCATGGGCGATCTCCTGAAGCGGCCAGATTGAGACGATAGAGCATATATGTTAGCTTTGACGACATTCAATGTCTCATATCGCAATTCTATTGTCACTCCGTAATCGATCACCAACCCCAACACGGAGTGCCACCATGTCCCGTCTTTCAGTCCCCAATCTCGAAACCGACACCGGCCCGTCGGGCCAGATCTACGCCCAGATCAAGAAGGCGATCGGCAGCGTCCCGAACACCTACGCGGCAATCGCCGCCCACGGTCCGGCCGCGCTGAAGGCGATCCTCGCCGCCGATGCGGTGCTGGCCGGCAGCAGCCTGCCCAAGCGCGATCAGGAGGTCATCAAGCTCGTGATCAGCGCCGCGGGCGGCTGCGATTACTGTGTCGCCGCGCATTCGCACCTCGCGAGACTCGCCGGCGTGAAGGCCGACGCGCTGAAGCAGATCCGCGACGGCGAGCCGAGCGGCGATGCCAAGCGCGATGCGCTGGTCAATTTCGTTCGCAAGCTTGCGCAGTCGAGCGGCACCGTCAGCGCCGAGGACTTCGCCGCGATCCAGGCGGCCGGTTACAGCGACGCGCAACTGGTCGAGATCAGCCTGGCGTTCGCGACCACCGTCTTCACCAACGTCTTCAACCGCATCAACGACACCGACATCGACTTCCCCGCCGTCGCGTGAAGCGACCGCGCGATGTCACGTCAAAGGATCACGACCATGACCACGCTTTCCAACACCACGCTTGCCAACACCACGCAAAATCCGCTTGTTCGCGCGCTGTATCGGTCCGGCCTGCTCGCGGAGGATCTCGACTACCATATCGTCCGGGCCTCGATGGTGATCATGTTCCTGTTCTTCGGTTACCAGAAGTGGTTCCCGTATGAATTCGAACGGCTGGTCCCGTTCATCAGCAACGGGCCGTTGATCTGGTGGCTGTATCCCGTCTTCGGCCATGCCGGCGCCAGCTATTTCCTCGGCGCCTCGGAATGGACCTTCGGATCCCTGCTGCTCGCAGGCTTCTGGGACAAGCGGCTCGGCGTTCTCGGCGCGCTCGGCTCAACCGGCACGTTCATCGCGACGGTCACCATCATCCCGTTCATGCCGGAAGGCTGGGACGTTGCGGCCGGAGGTTTCCCTGCGATGACCGGCAACGTGCCCTTCCTGATGAAGGATGTCGTCCTGCTCGCCGTCTCGCTCTACCTGCTGAGACAGGACGTGGTTCGCTTGACGCGGCAATAGGTGGCATCCGCTGATGGCGACGGATCGCCGGCGAACCCAGCGTTCGCCGGCGATCGCGTGTTGACGGGGGGCGGGGCGGACTGGGAAACCGACGGGCATCGCGACGCGGCGGCGATTGTTGCGGTGCAGGTAAGGTTCAGAACGTGCTTCGATGTCACGCCATAACTCGTTGCCGAATTTGCAGAATACGTTGAAATTGCCGATCCGTTTCCCGTGCGAGATCGAATTATCGGCTCGGTTGTTCGATCCAAGTCGCGTCGGCGTTGCCATGCACGAATGATCCGGTAGCTCTCCGGCCATGACCATAGTTCAGCCGCGCGGTCTGGGTTACAAAATACCGCCGGTGTTGTTCTGGGGTGAGCCGATGAAGAAGGACGACGTCACGTGCCCGCGCTGCGGGGCTGGATTCCGACGCCTCGAGTTGACGTCCGGCTCAGGAAACAAGGGCGAGTATCGCTGCCCGGTCTGCGAGACGACGCTCGAGCTGTTCGATGGCGACAAGCTCGTCGCCTACCGTCTGACCATCCAGCCGTCGATTCGCGCGTTCAAGGATTAGCGGCCCCCGCACGCTGGCGCCGCCCGTGGATCACGATTGCCGCTTGAGGATGTAGCAATCCATGATCCAGCCGTGTCGCTCGCGCGCCTCACGCCGCGCGGCGACGATGCGAGGGCCGACCTCGGCCAACTCACCGGCCATGATGATCTGATCCGCCATGCCGAGATAGGCGCCCCACCAGATCCGCAGCCCCGCCGGATCCAGCGTCTGGAAGGCAGCACCCCCGTCGAGCATCACGACCACCGTGTCGGTGCTGGACGGCCATCCGCCCTCGCGCAGCCGCCGGCCTGTGGTGACCAGGAACGGCTCGCCGATCTCGTTGAGCGGCAGCGAATGCGCCGCGCACAGCGCCTGGATCGACGTGATGCCGGGGATGACTTCGATCGATGGCAGCGGATCGAGCCGTCGCACAATCCGCAGGCTTGAATCATAGAGCGACGGATCGCCCCAGATCAGCAGGGCAACCCGGCCCTCGCCGCCGAGATGGCGCGCGATTTCCTGCGACCAAGTCGCGGCCACCGCATCATGCCAATCGTCCACGCCCCGGCGATAATCCTCCTCGCCGGCATCGCGCACCGGCAGGTCGAACTCCGCAATGCGTGTCCGGTCGTTGCTCAACGCCTCCGCGCAAATCGTTCGCCGCAATTCGGCAAGATCCGACTTCGCGGTCCCCTTGCGCGGGATCAGGATCAGATCGGCGGCATTGATCGCGGCGATCGCAGCACGCGTGAGCTGCTGGGGATCGCCGCAACCGATGCCGATGAGAGAAAGCGTCAGCATGACCGCGTCACCCTTGGTCCGGCGCCAAAGCACCGAACAGAATAATTGCGGCCGCCGTTGCGGCACCCGCATGCGTGAGCCGTTCGGCAAGGTCCACGATCGTGGTGCGAACAATCCGCTCGTCGGCATGGCCGAGCGATTCCGCCAGCAACGCCGGCGTCTCGGGCGCAAGGCCGTGCGCGATCAGCCTTGCCGCCAGCGCCGGGAAGGTGCGCCGCCCCATATAGACGACGGTGGTCGCTTCCGGATCGGCCAGCGCCGCCCAATTCAGGTCCGCAGGCAATTCACCGGTGACGTCGGCGCCGGTCACGAACTGGACCCGGCGCGAGGTCAGCCGTCGCGTCAGCGGAATGCCGGCCTGTGCGGCGGCGACCGAGGCCGAAGTCACGCCGGGAACGATCTCGTACCCGATGCCTGCCGCGCGCAGCGCCTCGATCTCCTCTTCGAGCCGTCCGAAGATGCCGGCGTCGCCCGATTTCAGGCGCACCACGCGCACGCCGGTCGCGGCATAATCGACCAGCAGCCGGCTGACATGATGCTGCCTGGCCGACAGCCGGCCGGCGCGCTTGCCGACCGCGACAAGATTGGCGCCGCTGCGCGCGAGATCGAGGATCGCGCCCGAGGCAAGGTCATCGTAGAGCACCACGTCGGCCTCGCGCAGCCGCGCCGCCCCTTTCACCGTCAGGAGCTCGGGGTCACCGGGGCCGGCCGAGACGAAGGAGACGAATCCGCTCACCGGTCCTCCGCAATCAGATGGAAGAATGTCCCCGTTGCACGGCCGCGCCGCGATCCGGTTTCGGCCACGATCGCGCCGGTCGCATCGCGCACCGCCGCGAGCGGCGTATCCGGCTGCGCGATGATCGTCGAGTAGTGAAACTCGTGGCCGCGCAGGCGTGCGCCCGGCTCGTGCCCGGGCATCGGTGCAACGAGCTCGGCAAGCCGGTAGCCCAGATGCATGCGGCGTTTGGCATAGCTCGTCTCAAGGCCGAGCAACCCCGCCATCTCGTGGCGCACATCATCGGCGTCGGTCAGCGCGCGGCCCAGCACCATGTAGCCCCCGCATTCGCCATGCACCGGCTTTGTCGCGGCGAAGCCACGCAATTGCCCGAGAAATCGCCCGTTGGCGGCAAGCCGGCCGGCATGCAGTTCGGGATAGCCGCCGGGCAGCCAACACACATCGGCGTCGGCGTCGGGGCCTTCGTCGGCAAGCGGCGAGAACGTCACGATGTCTGCGCCGGCCGCGCGCCACGCTTCGAGCATGTGCGGATAGACAAACGAGAATGCGGCGTCGCGGGCGAGCGCGATGCGCTGGCCGGGCGGCGTGACGCCGAAGCGGCGCGTGGACGATTGCACCGGCGAGACGCGGGCCGATCGCAGCACGGCGTCCAGGTCGACATGCTCGGCGACGAAGCGCGCGGCTTCCTCGATCAGGCCGTCGATCTCGGCCTGCTCTTCGGCCTGCACCAGGCCAAGATGCCGCTTCGGCAAGGCAATCTCGGCATGGCGAGGCAGCGCACCCAACACAGCAATGCCCGCGCCTGCCATGGCGCCGCGCACCAGATCCTCATGCCGCTTGCTTGCAACGCGGTTGAGAACGACGCCGGCCAACCGCACGCCGGTGCGGAAATCGCGTAGTCCTGCCGCGACCGCGGCCGCCGTCTGCGCCTGGCCGGAAGGATCGATCACCAGCAACACCGGCCACCCCATCATCTCGGCGACATCTGCGGTGGCGCCGGTGCCGGACACGCCGCGCGCGGCAACGCCGTCGAACAGGCCCATCGAGCCCTCGGCCAGCACCAGGTCGGCGTCCGCGCCGCGGCTCGCCAGGCACTCGATCGCCTCGAGCTCCATCGCCCAGCTATCGAGATTGACCGACGCGCGTCCGGTAGCCACCGCATGAAAGGCGGGATCGATGTAGTCAGGCCCGCTCTTCAGGCACTGCACTTTCAGCCCGCGATTGCGATAGGCGCGGGCCAGCGCCAAGGTCAGCGTCGTCTTGCCGACGCCGGATGCCGGCGCCGAGATCACAAGTCCCGCGCTCATCGCGATGGTTCCGGAAAGCGTGGCTCGGCTCCCACAGGCCGGTAGCGGCGGTCGTAGTCAGCCGCATAGAGGCGGCTTTCGGCGAACTCATCGGCACCCAGCGTCTTGCCGACCAGGATCAGCGCGGTGCGTTCGAGTTCCGGGCCAACGGCGGCGTCGAGGGTCGAAAGCGTCGCGCGCACGATGCGCTGGTCCGGCCAGCTCGCACGCCAGACGATCGCCACCGGGCAGTCGGCTCCGTAATGCGGCGTGAGCTCGGCAATGACCCTGTCCAGCAGATGGATCGAGAGATGGATCGCGAGCACCGCGCCGGTTGCGGCAAAGGCCGCGAGCGTTTCACCGTCTGGCATCGCGCTCGCCCTGCCCGGCGTGCGCGTCAGTACCACCGATTGCGCAAGGCCCGGCAGCGTCAGCTCGGACTGCAGTGCCGCCGCGGCCGCCGAAAAAGCCGGAACGCCTGGTGTCACCGAATAGGGAATCTGTAACGCGCGCAGCCGGCGCAACTGTTCGCCCATCGCCGACCAGATCGAGAGATCGCCCGAATGCAGCCGCGCGACGTCCTTGCCCTCCGCATGCGCGGAGGCGATCTCGGCGACGATCTCGTCGAGCGACAGCGGCGCCGTGTTGACGATACGCGCATCTTTTGGGCAATGCGCCAGGACCCCTTCCGGCACGAGCGATCCGGCATAAAGACAGACCGGGCAAGAGGCGATGAGATCGCGCCCGCGCAAGGTCAGGAGATCGGCAGCGCCTGGCCCTGCGCCGATGAAATGCACCGTCATTCGCCGTCTCCTTCCGCGATCGCCGCAGTGGCCATCCGATCCTGTGACGTCGCCCTGACCGAAATCAGGCGCGCACCGCGTCCTGCCGCAGCGATTGCCGCGGCTTCGGCGACCGAGCCCGTTTCAAACCTCGCCTTGATGAACCCGGATTGCGTTACGGTCTCTATCTCAGCCAATTTCTCTGCCGAAATCCCCCGGATCGGCAAATCCAGTTCCTGCGCCAGCAGTTTCAACGCCACCGCATCGGCCTTGTCACTCACCGTTGCAACGGCCGCAAGGCCATCGGAACCGCCGGCCGCGTCGAGCGCCTCGCGCAAGGACGCGGCACTGGCGTCACGCCTGAATCCGAAACCTGCGACCTTCATCGGATAACGCTCCATTGCACGATCGGCCGCGTAGCCTTCCAGGAGCGATACCGCCCCAACGGCTCGGCATGGGCGATCTCGACGCGCATCAGGTCGCCGCCATGGCGTTGATGCAGATCGGAGAGCAGCGCGTCGGTTTCCAGGGTCACCGCATGCGCAACCAGTCGCGCTCCCGTCGCGATACGCGACCAGATCGCGTCGAACATCGCCGCATCGAGGCCACCACCGATGAACACCGCATCGGGCGCTTCGAGATTCGATAGAATGCCGGGCGCCTCGCCGTCGATCACGGTGATCCGGTGGGCCAAGCCGAAGCTCGCAGCATTGCTGCGGATGTTCGCGGCACGTTCGCCACGGGCCTCGACCGCGATCGCCGTCCCGCCGCACAGCGCCCATTCGATCGAGATCGAACCCGAGCCGGCGCCGATGTCCCACAGCCGCTCGCCAGGCCGCGGCGAAAGCGCCGACAATGCAAGCGCGCGGATCGGCTGTTTTGTCAGTTGCCCGTCATGCACAAAGAGTGCGTCGGGAAGACCTGAGCTGCGCGCGATCCCTAGCGTTCCCCTCGCCTCCAACGCGACCGCGACCAGGCTGTCGCTTGCGTCGCCGGCGTAGCCGTCCGCGCGATGCTGCGTGACGGACTCACGGGGTCCGCCAAGCGCGGAAAGCGTCCACATCGATGACGGCCCCCAGCCGCGGCCCGTGAGCCATTGCGCGAGATCGGAAGCTGCCTTGCCATCGCGCACCAAGCAGATGATCCGTGCACCGCGCACGAGATGCGGCAACAGACGCTCGAACGGTGCCGCATGAAGGCCAAGGCAGATGACGGTCTCTAAGCGCCAGCCCAAGCGTGCCGCCGCAAGCGAGAACGTCGATGGTCCGGAGTATGCGACCCACTCGCCGGCCTGCAGCGTCTCGACAAGGCTCCCACCGACGCCATGCCAGAACGGATCGCCCGAGGCGAGCACTGCCGTCGGACGGCCGCGGCATTCAAGCACGATGCCCGCATCGAACGGCACCGGCCAGGCACGGCCACGGTCGGTGATGCCGGCCAGCGCGAGGTGGCGTTCACCGCCGAAAACTGTTTCGGCTTCGCGAAGCGCCTTTCGGCTTGCGTCGGAGAGGCCGTCAAGGCCATCTTCGCCGATGCCGATGATGGTCAACCAGGGATTATTCATGATGCGCGCCCTGATCCTGGGCGGAACCGCCGACGCCAATCTGCTCGCCGCTGCAATCGCGCGCGCGGGGATCGACGCGGTCTATTCCTATGGCGGCCGCACGCGTGCGCCGGCCGACCAGCCGCTGCCGACCCGGATCGGCGGCTTCGGCGGCGTCAGCGGTCTTGCCGACTATCTGCGTCGCGAAGCCATTACCCATGTGATCGACGCGACGCATCCCTTCGCGGTCGAGATGAGCCGCAACGCGATCGCCGCCTGCGCGCAAACCGAAACGCCGCTGGTCGCGCTCGAGCGCGCGCCGTGGGACAAAACATCCGGCGACCGCTGGATCGAGGTCGCGGACGTCACCTCCGCCGTCGCCGCGCTGCCGGACAGCCGCGCCAACGTATTCCTCGCGATCGGCCGCCAGCACATCGCGCCGTTCGGCAGCCGGCCGCAACACGCCTATACGTTGCGATTTGTCGACCCGCCCGAGCAAGCGCTGCCATTGCCCGATGCCGACGTCATCGTGTCGCGCGGACCGTTCACGCTCGACGGCGAGCTCGAGATGATGCGCGAGCGTCGCATCGATTGGATCGTTGCCCGCAACTCCGGCGGAACCGGCGCGCGCGCCAAGATCGACGCCGCCCGTGCGCTTGGCCTTCCCGTCATCATGATCACCCGGCCACCTCTGCCCGACCGACCACGGCTGGAAAGCGTCGGCGATGTGATGCAATGGCTCGGTCATCGGACCTGCCTCGGCGCGTAGACCCAGCGCCCGACCCGCCGCGTCGCCGAATTGCCGACGATCACCAGTGTCCGCATGTCCGCCATTTCCGGCTTCGCGTCGCGCAGCTCGACCGTCTCGATCCGCTGATCGGGCGTGCTGACGGCACGCGCGAACACCACGATCCGCTCGTCGCAACCCGCCTCGCGCAGGATTTCGAGCGCGCGACCAAAACCTTCCGGCCGGCTCGCCGAGCGCGGATTGTACATCGCGATGGCAAAATCGGCTTCGGCCGCAAGCCGCAGGCGCTTCTCGATCAGCGGCCACGGCTTGAGATTGTCGGAGAGGTTGATCGCGCAGAAATCATGACCGAGTGGCGCACCGGCGCTCGCGGCCGCCGCCAGCATCGCGGTCACGCCGGGCAGCACGCGAATCGAGAGGTCGCGCCATTGCGGCGCGTCCTCGAGCGCCTCGAACACGGCGGACGCCATCGCAAAGACGCCGGGATCGCCCGAAGACACCACTACGACGTGGCGCCCTTCGGATGCAAGCCGCAACGCGTCGGCGGCGCGCTGCAGCTCGACGCGATTATCCGAGGAATGCAGCGTGAGCCCGGCGCGCGGCGGCACGCGCGTCACATAGGGCGCATAGCCTACGATGTCGGTCGCAGCCGCAAGCGCGGATGTGACTTCCGGCGTGATCAGCGCCTCGTCGCCCGGTCCCAATCCCGCGATGGTCAGCGTTCCCGTCATTCGGCCGCCTCCCTGCGCCGTCCCTGCCCGTGCACCAGCACGATCGCAAAATACGGACAGTCGGCCTCGCCGATCTCGGCGAGCCGGGCGACACGCTGATCCGGCATGGTGCCGCGTTCGACCAGCCACGCATCGTCGAGACGCCCCGCCGAGGCGAGCGCGCGTCGGATCTTCCTGAGATTGCGGCCGGTCTTCATGACGACGAGCGCGTCGGAACTCCGCATCCTCAGTTCGAGCTCCGCCTCCGGCAGCGTGCCCATCAGCACGGTGGTCACGTCGTCGGCAAGCGCGATCGGCTGGCCGACCGAATTCCAGCAACCCGCCATGCCGGGAATGCCGGCGATCACCTCGATCTCGACACGCGCCTGCAGGCGCGAATGCAGGTGCATGAACGAGCCGTAGAAGTAGGGATCGCCCTCGCAAAGCACGACGACATCGATCGCGCGCGCAAGCCGCGCCAGGCGCTCGGCCCATTCGTCATAGAATCCCGCGAGCAGCCGCGCATAGTCCGGACTGTCGAAAGCGATCTCAGTGGTGACGGGATATTCCATCGGATATTCGCTAACGTCGGCGACGAGCAACCCCTCCACGATGCGGCGGGCCTGACCCAGCTGGCCCTTCTTGCGGAAATAGGCGACGTGCTTTGCGGCACGCACAGTGCGATCAGCGCGTACGCTCATCAGGTCCGGATCGCCTGGGCCGAGGCCGCAGCAGATGATGCGTCCCATCTACTCGCTCCGGCTCGCCAGTGCGTTGACGGCGGCGACCGTGATCGCCGAACCACCGAGACGTCCCTCGACCGTCAGCGCCGGCGCGTGCGGTGCGGCCATCAATGCCGTCTTGGACTCAGCCGCGCCGACAAAGCCGACCGGACAGCCGATGATCGCCGCCGGCCTTGGGCAATCGGGGTCCTCCAGCATGTTGAGGAGATGGAACAGCGCAGTCGGCGCATTGCCGATCGCGACGATTGCGCCGACCAGATGCGGCCGCCACAGCTCGAGCGCAGCAGCGGAGCGCGTATTGCGCATCGATTGCGCGAGTGCGGGAACCTCGGGATCACCAAGCGTGCAGATGACAGCATTGCCGGCCGGCAGCCGCGCGCGCGTAATTCCTTCAGACACCATGCGCGCGTCGCAAAGGATCGGCGCCCCGTTCTGCAAGGCGGCACGCGCGCTCGCGGCCATGCCGGGCGTGAAGCGGACATGCGCTTCCAGCCCCACCATGCCGGCGGCATGGATCATGCGCACGACCACCGGTTCTTCGTCCGGCGTAAAGCGGCCAAGGTCGGCCTCGGACCGGATGGTGGCAAAGGACTGCCGATAGATCGCAGCACCGTCGGTCTCATAGATGTGCGGCATCAGCGGCCTCCCAGCAGCACGGAGGGATTTGCGACGATGCCGGCGCCGGTCAGCCCACGCATGACGGGCTCATCCCGGGTCGAGCCACGACGGATCAGATCGAAGCCTTGGTTCGTAGCCACGAGGGTGACATCCGCAGAGCCGGAATGCGCACATCCCTTGGCGCAACCGGACACGTGAAGCCGGGCATCGGCCGGAATATGCCGCACCAGCGCCGACGCCAGCGCGCGCGTGTCGGCATGCGCCTCGCCGCAGCGCGGCGCACCGCTACAGGCGATCGCGCGGAGCGCCGGATCGTCGACCTCGGTGACGATGTCGGCCCCACCGGGCATCTCGCGCATCCCCTCCGCCAGCAGCATCCGCCACGGCGTCACGCGGAGAGCCTGCGCGCAGCCGGCGAGATGGCGCAGCGTCTGCTGCGGCATGAGCCCGAACGCAACGCCGACCATCGCACCGGACGAATAGAGTCCGGGAACGGCGTCTATCGATCGCGGCGCCGGCTCGACATCGCCGCGCAAGGATTCGGGCAGGCTCGCGCCGCCGGCGAGATAGGCCGCCATCCGTCGCCTCTCACCTTTCGCTCCGCCGGAAGCGATGAACCACTCGGCCAGCGCCAACGCGACCTGCACGGCCTCGCTCCGCGTGACGGAAAGCCCGAGCTCGGCGCCATCGGCGCGCACCAGCAGGCCGCCATTGCGATCGCGCTCGATCCTGATATCCGCAGACGCGCCAGCCAGCACCCGCTCGCTGCCATCATCGATTGCGAAACCGAACTTGGTCGGAAGATCGAGCAAAGAACCGGCGAGCACCCGCTCAAGCTCGGCGGCGAGCGCGCGCGTATCGTCGCCGGTGGCCCAGAATGGCGTCACCAGAATGTTGCGCTGCGCCTCGATGTCGGCATCCGTATCCAGCAACCCGAGCTCGCCAATTCCTTCGATCAAGCGCGGATAACCTTCATCGCTGACGCCGCGGATCTGCAGATTGGCGCGGCTGGTCAGATCGATCAGGCCGTTGCCGTGTCGTGCGGCCAGATCGGCGATTCCCGTTGCTTGCGTTGCCTCGAGCCGTCCGCCACGCGGGCGAATCCGCACCACGAGGCCGTCGCCTGATAGCATCGGCCGCAGCGCGCCGGGACACCAGCCCTTGATCGCAACAGCGCTCATGAGGCCTCCTGCAATGCCGCCGCAATCGAATTGCGCCGCGTCTGCCAGAGCGACGCCTCGTGCAACCGGGTAAAGCAGGTTTCCATCGCAGCCAGGGCAGCCGGGTTCTCGCGCGCCATGAAGCCGCGAACGTCGTCATTGCCGAGCGTCGCGTCGTAGTAGAGGTCGAACAGATGCGGCGGCACCGCGTCGGCCAGATGGGCGAACGCCGCCATGTGCTCCAGCGTCGCCGTGATCTCGGCGGCACCTCGGAAGCCATGGCGCATCATGCCGGCGATCCATGCGGGATTGGCGGCGCGCGCACGCACCACGCGCGAGATTTCCTCGGTCAACGAGCGCGCATGCGGCTGATCCGGCCGCGTCGCGTCGAGATGATAGAGCGCCGGGACCTCTGCGCCAATGCGCCGGGCTGCCGCCGCGATGCCGGCTTCATGCGCGGCATAGTCCGCCGCCAGCAGCAGGTCGGTCTCGGGCAAGTCCTGGGTATGGACAAAACTGTCGGCCGCCGCGAGCCGCCCCTCGATGCCGGCGCGATCGGGCCGCATCTCGCCGTCGGATGCAAACGCCCAGGACGACGCCGACAGCCAGGCTTCGCCGGCCGCATCGCGCGCTTCCTGGGTGAAGACGTCCGGAACCGACGCGATGCCGGCGCCATAGTGTCCCGGACGAGGCCCGAACACGCGCGACATGCGTTCGCTGTAGGGATTCTCCTCCCCCTCATCGCTGCGTTCGGACAATGCTTCCGTGGCCGCCTCGAACAACTGGGCAAGCCCCGAAAAGACGTCGCGGAACAACCCCGACACGCGCAGCGTGACGTCGATGCGGGGACGACCGAGCTCTGCCGGCGCGATGATGTCGTAGCCAACCACGCGGCCCGATCCGTGATCCCAGCGCGGCGCAATGCCGGCGAGATGCAGGGCCATCGCAAAATCCTCGCCGGCCGTGCGCATCGTCGAGGAACCCCAGAGGTCGACGACGAGCCCTTTCGGCCAGTCGCCGTGATCCTGCAGGTGACGGCGCAGCAGCTCTTCGGCGAGCTTCACGCCCTGCGCATGCGCCGACGGCGTCGGAACCCCGCGGGGATCAACGGCAAACAGATTGCGTCCGGTCGGCAGCACGTCGCGGCGCCCGCGATAGGGTGACCCCGAAGGTCCCGGCGCGACGCGCCGGCCAGAGAGCGCATCGCGTAACGCAGCCTTCTCCTTCGCACCGCAAGCGCCCTGCCCGAATATGTGCAGGCCGTCACCGAACTGGCTCTCCTTGAGATCGCAGACGAAGCGGTCGATCTGCGGAATCGCCTCGGCCGCGGAGACCGACGCAGCGAGACCAAGATCGTCCTCCAGCCCGGCCAGCCGCGCTTCCTCGCGGATATCGGCAATCAGGCGCTGCCGCCGTGCCGGATCGAGACCGTCCGCAGTCGAATATTCATCGAGTAAGCGCTCGAGCCTGCGCAAGCCTTCCGGCACCGCCGCCAGCGCGAGCGGCGGCGGCAGATGACCGATCGTCAAGGCGCCGATCCGCCGCTTGGCCTGCGCCGCCTCGCCGGGATCGTTGACGATGAAGGGATAGATGACGGGCAGATCACCGATCAGCGCCTCGGGCCAGCACGCGGACGACAGCGCGACCGACTTGCCGGGCAACCATTCCAGTGTGCCGTGCGCGCCCATGTGCACGACGGCATCGATGCCCTGCTGCCTGAGCCACAGATAGAACGCGACATAGGCATGACGCGGCGTGCGCGACAGATCGTGATAGTCGGCATCGCGATGGCCGATATCACCGCGCTCCGGCTGAACGGCGATGATCGACTTGCCGCACTGGATTGCCGCGAATTGAAATTCGCCGTCACGACAATCGGGATCGTCCTCCGGCGCGCCCCATGCACGCGCGAGGTCGTCCTGGAGCTGTGACGGAAGGCCGGAGATGGCCGCGCGATACCCGGCCACGTCCCATGTCAGTTTCCGGTGCAAGAGCGCATCGCCCAGCAACGCCACCGGCTCGAGATCAAAGCCCGCGGCCGCGAGATCGGCCCGCAACGCCTCGACCGAGGCAAGCGCATCGAGGCCGACGGCATGCGCGATCTGGTGCGGACGGCCCGGATAGTTCGACAGCACGAGCGCGAGTTGCTTCTCCTGCGCGGGCTTGTCGGCAAGCCGATGCCAGGCTGCCACGCGGGCGGCAATTGCTGCGACGCGCCCGGCATCCGGCCGATGCGCAAGATGCGCGAATTGCAGATCGGGATCGCGCTCGCTCGCCGACTTGAAGCTCACCACGCCCGCAAACAGGCGGCCGTCAACCTCCGGCAACACCACATGCATCGCGAGATCGCCGGGCGACAGACCGCGGAGCGACTCGGCCCAATCCTCGCGCCGCGCCGTCGACAAGGCGACCTGGAACACCGGACATGAAGCGGCATCGAACGGCGTGGTGCCGTCATCGCCGGCCGCGGAGAATGCGGTCGCATTGACGATGGCGGCTGGAGGGCATTGCGCGAACTGAGCGCGCAGCCAATCGGCCACGCCTGCGGCCTTCAACGAGGCGACGAACACGCCGTAGGCGTCAAAACCTTTCTCGCGTAGCGCCTCGACCAAGGCATCGACCGGCGCGGTGTCGCCGGCCGCGAGATAGGAGCGATAGAAGGTCACGAGTGCCCGCGGCCGGCCACCCGATGCCGGCAACGCTGCGACAACACCGCGCCGCGGATCGTAGACGCCGATCTCCGGCAGATCGATCTCGCCGACGACAGGCCCGGCATAGAGCCCTGACGCCAGCGCCACTTGCGCGATCACGGCCTGGGCGGCGACAGGCCCCCCCTTGTCGCACAGCACCTTAAGTCGCCGCAGCGTCGAGACCGGCAGCGTGGAAAATTCGTCCAGCCGCAGATCGTCGCGGCCATCCGCCGGCAACACCACCAGGGCGATATCGCGCTCCTTTGCCAGGCGATGCACCGCGGCCAGCCCGTAGGACCAATAGGGCTCACCGCCGATCAGCCGCACCAGGATGCCGCGCGCGTGCGACAGCGTCCGCTCGATATAGGTATCGACCGACAGCGGGTGGCGCAGCTCCGCGAGATTGGCGAGCCGCAGCGACGGCAGCGCGGCGCGGCCCCGCCGCCAGCCGGCCGCGAAGGCAGCGAGATCGCTGTCGGAAAACGACAACACCACGAGATCGGCCGGATCCTGGCCGAGGTCCCTTGGTGTCGCGGTCTCCTCAAGGCCGCGGCTCTCGCGGAAGACGACGTGCATCAGACACCTAGTCGCGCCCTGATCGCAGCTTCACTGATGTCGCCGTGCTCGCCGATCACGACCAGCTTCGACTGCCGCGGCCGTGTGCCCCAGGGCATGTCGAACTGATGCCGCACGCGTTCGCCGACGGACTGCACGAGCAGCCGCATTGGCTTGCCTTCGACTGCGATATAGCCCTTGGCGCGCAGCACGTTCTGCTCGCGGGCCAGCCCCTTGATCGAAGCCACGAGTGCCTCGACATCCGAAACCTCGGGAAGATCGATCACCACGGAGTTGAAATCATTGTGCTCGTGCTCGTCCTCGCCATCGTGGTGCGACGGCCGCGACGCGAGATCATCCTCTGCCGCGGCCTCGAGCCCCAGGATCACGCGCGCATCGACGGCGCCGTCGACGATCGGCAACATCGGAACCTCGCGCGGCATTTCAGCGGCAATCACCGCTTTGGCCGCCTTGATCCCTTCCGCTCCGGCGAGATCGGCCTTGGTCAGCAGCACGATATCGGCACAGGCGATCTGGTCCTCGAACACTTCGGACAGCGGCGTCTCGTGGTCGAGATTGTCGTCGGCCGCACGCTGTGCATCGACTGCTGCGGGATCCGGCGCAAAGCGGCCGGCCGCGACCGCTTCCGCATCGGCCAGCGCGATCACGCCATCGACCGTGATCCGCGAGCGGATTTCCGGCCAGTCGAACGCCTTCAGCAGCGGCTTCGGCAGCGCCAAACCTGACGTCTCGATCACGATGTGATCGGGCCTCACGCGTCGCGCCAGCAGTTGCTCCATCGCCGGGATGAAATCGTCGGCGACGGTGCAGCAGATGCAGCCATTGGCGAGTTCGACGATGTTCTCGGTCGGGCAATTGGCGTCGGCGCACGACTTCAGAATCTCGCCGTCGACGCCTTCGCTGCCGAATTCGTTGACCAGCACCGCGAGCTTCTTGCCATTGGCATTGCGGATCAGATGCTGGATCAGCGTCGTCTTGCCGGACCCGAGAAATCCGGTCACGACCGTGACCGGAATTTTGGCGAGCGTGTTCATTCTGCGGCCTCCGGGACGACGGCAAGGGGTGGAATGCGGGCGAGCGATTGCTTGCGGAAGATTTCCGGACGGCTGCGCCACGGCACGATGCCGTCAGGCGCGGCCGCATAGGCGGAGGCACCGGCGATCACATCCCTGGCATTATCAGCGGACAGGCGGCCGTAGACATAGGACCACCGCCCCGGCGCGCTGAGCGCGACCGAGCAGCCCTGGCTGCAAGCCGAGAGGCATTCGACGGGAACAAGATTGACGTCATCGGGCACGCCGGCCTCAACAAGCGCGGCATGCAGGCGCGCACCGGGCGCGATCTCACCTTCCGCCAGCGTCTGGCCGGCGCGGCAGGTGATGCAGACATGAAGTGTAACGCTCATCGCCCATCCTGGATTGACAGCGGGAGGCGAAGAGGCACACGAACCGATGTGAATGGGTTCGTTCCCCGTCGCGGAACACCCCGTCCGCCGGTCTCACTACACGTTGCGTTGGCAGGTCTCCCGGCTTGCGGAGCAGGATTTCTCCCTCGATGCCCACCTTCCCGATTCTCGACAAGGAATCAGTGGCTTTTGGGCATCTCTCCGGTCACGGTCGCGGGGGCGGCTGCTTTTCAGGCCCACCTTGAGCCCTATCGCATTCCCTCTTCGCCTGTCGTAGGACAGGAACCAACGCGGGCCCACCATTCGTCCGTGGCTCGAACTTGTCAAGCCGAAGGAATGTCATGATTTCTGAAGAAAACGGCGCCGAAGACGAGGTCGGCAGCAGCGAGGTTTCGCTGGATGCGCGCCACGCGACCAAGATGGCGAAGAAAAAGGTCGCGCGCGACAAGATCATGGCGACCAAGAGCGGTGAAAGGGGTCTGATCATCGTTCATACCGGCGCCGGCAAGGGAAAATCCTCTTCGGCCTTCGGCATGATCGTGCGCTGTGTGGCGCATGGCTTTCCCTGCGCGGTGGTGCAGTTCATCAAGGGCGCCTGGGATACCGGCGAGCGCCGCCTGCTCACCGGGCATTTCGGCGAACTCTGCCAATTCCACGCGATGGGCGAAGGCTTTACCTGGGAGACGCAGGATCGCGCGCGCGACATCGCGGCGGCCCAGGCCGGCTGGGAAAAGGCCAAGCAGCTGATCGCAGACCCGAGCTTGCGCATGGTTGTGCTCGACGAGATCAACATCGCGCTGCGCTATGACTATCTCGCCATCGCCGATGTCGTCGAGTTCCTGACCACGTCAAAGCCGCCGATGACGCATGTCGTGCTCACCGGGCGCAACGCCAAGGAGGAGCTGATCGAGATCGCCGATCTCGTCACCGAGATGACGCTGGTGAAACATCCGTTCCGCTCCGGCATCAAGGCCCAGCCGGGCGTCGAGTTCTGACTGTTATCGCCATGGCGCGTGCATTGATGATCCAGGGAGCCGGTTCGGACGTGGGCAAGTCGCTCATCGTCGCGGGCCTGGCGCGCGCTGCCAGTCGGCGCGGCCTGCGCGTGCTGCCTTTCAAACCGCAGAACATGTCCAACAACGCGGCTGTGACCATCGACGGCGGCGAGATCGGACGTGCGCAGGCCCTGCAGGCGCTCGCCGCCGGTGTCGAGCCGCACACCGACATGAACCCGGTGCTGCTGAAGCCGGAGAGCGATGTCGGCGCCCAGATCATCGTGCACGGCAAACGGATCGCGACCGCACGCGCGCGCGAATATTCCGCTATGAAACCGTCGCTGATGGGCGCGGTGCTGGAGAGTTTTGGGCGGTTGAAGGATCGCGCCGATCTGGTGCTGGTCGAAGGCGCCGGCAGCCCCGCCGAGGTCAATCTGCGTAAGTCCGATATCGCCAATATGGGCTTTGCACGCAAAGCTGACGTCCCCGTGGTGCTGGTCGGCGACATCGACCGCGGCGGCGTCATCGCACAGCTCGTCGGTATCCAGGCGGTGATCGATCCCGAGGATGCCGCGATGATCCAGGGCTTTGTCATCAACAAGTTCCGAGGCGATCCGACGCTGTTCGACGACGGCTACCGCCTGATCGAATCCCGCACCGCATGGCGCGGCTTTGGCGTGCTGCCCTGGTTCGTCCGCGCCGGCGAGCTTCCGGCCGAAGACGCGCTCGGGCTCGGCGAGGCGCGCAAGCCCGGCCAGTGCAAGATCGCCTTCCTTGCGCTGTCGCGGATCGCCAATTTCGACGATCTCGATCCGCTGAAGCTCGAGCCCGGCGTCGATCTCGTGATGGTACGGCCGGGCGAAGCCATCCCGGGTGATGCGAAGCTCGTCATCCTGCCCGGCTCGAAATCGACCCGCGGCGACCTCGCCTTCCTGCGCGCGCAGGGCTGGGACATCGATCTCGTGGCGCATCATCGCCGCGGCGGTCATGTCCTTGGCCTCTGCGGCGGATATCAGATGCTCGGCGAGAGCGTCGCCGATCCCGACGGGATCGAAGGTCCCGCCGGCGAAACGCGCGGCCTCGGACTTCTTGATATCACAACTGTCATGACCGAGCAGAAGACGCTGACACGCGTCAGCGCGGTGCATGCCGCTACCAGTCAGCCGATCAGCGCCTATGAAATCCATATCGGGCGCACCGACGGTCCGGATCGTATCAGGCCATTTGCGTCGCTCGACGGCGCCGCTGAAGGTGCCGTTTCCGCCGATGGTCGCGTTCACGGCAGCTATCTGCACGGCCTGTTCACGTCTGACGAGTTTCGCAAGGCCTTCCTTGCAAGGCTCGATATTCCCGCGGCCGACCAGCCGTACGGCGCCCGGGTCGAGAGCGCGCTCGACGCGCTCGCCGAACACATCGAGACCCATCTCGATGTCGAAGGCCTGCTCGCGCTGGCGCGCTAGCGCGTGATGAGATGAGTTTGAGTTGGAACGGCGTCGAAGGTTCACCTCTCCCTTGGGAGAGGTCGATTTGCGCAGCAAATCGGGTGAGGGGCTACGGACTATCGAGAGAGCGAGAGCCCTCACCCGGATTGCTTCGCAATCCGACCTCTCCCCGATGGGGAGAGGTGGACCGAAATCGCGGCGAGCTGATTCCACCCAATCGTATCGCGCGTTAGACGATCAGCGCGACAGCACGGCAGACAGCCGAGCCCATTCGGCTTCGCTGCCGGGCAGACCGAGGCGCAACCATCCCGGCCGCTGCTGAAACACGCGCGACCAGATCAGCCCATGGGCAAGCTCGTCCTGGGCGACCAACGCATCGCCGGTTTCGTAGAGACGGAACAGCGGCGTGCCACCGACCAGGGTCCAGCCCTGCGATCGCACCGCTGCATCGAGCCTGACGCAGTCGGCCGCCAGCCGTGCGGCCGTCGCCTTTGCCCAGTCGTAATCGAGCAATGCACGCCGCCCGATCGCAATCGCGGCCCCCGAAACCGGCCATGGGCCCGCCATCGCCGCAAGCGCGCCGATGTCCGGCTCACTGCCGATCGCGAAGCCGAGCCGCAAGCCGGCAAGCCCGTAGAATTTGCCGAATGAGCGCAGGATCACGAGCCCCGCTCGTCCGGCTTCCGGTGTGAGCGACAGGTCCGGCACGGCGTCCGCAAAACTCTCGTCTATGACGAGCCGGTCGACGCGTGGCAAAAGCGCGAGCAGCTCGCGCCGGTCGTGGTGCCGCCCATCGGGATTGTTCGGATTGACGACGACGGCAAGATCGGCGCCCGCAAGCGCTGCGAGATCGGACACCTCGGCGACGTCCCAACCGGCGGCCGACAACACCGCGGCATACTCATTGTAGGTCGGCGTAAGAATCCGCGCCCGCCCTCGGGACGCCAGCTGCGGCAGCAGCTGAATGGCGGCCTGCACACCGCCCATCGCCACGATCGGCGCGTCGGTCGCATAAGCCTGCCGCGCGGCGGCGTGGAGGGATTCGATCTCGGATCGCGACGGCAAGGCGCTCCACTGCCGCGGCTCCACATCGACCAGGGGATAAGGCACCCGATTGATCCCCGTCGACAGGTCGATCCAGTCGTCCGCGGCGCCGCCGAAGCGTTGCTGGGCGACATCGAGATTTCCGCCGTGCTCACGCATGCGCCGCTCCTTCACGCCAGCGCCAGAGCGACGAACGCCGCAGCCAGCAGCATCATGGCGTAGCGATAGAGTTTCAGCCCGGCGTGGATGTCGGCGGCAGCCGGATCGCGCGCGCCTTCATTCAGCCAGGGCTCATCGGCGATGCTGCCGTGATAGATGCGGGGACCACTGAGCCGCACGCCGAGCGCACCGGCCATCGCCGCTTCCGGCCAGCCGGCATTCGGCGAGCGATGGCGGCGCGCGTCACGCAACATGCATGACCACGCCTGCGAAGGCCGCGCGGCGAGCACCACGAACAAAAGCCCGGTCAGCCGCGCCGGAACGAGATTGGCGAGATCGTCGATCCGGGCGGCCGCCCAGCCAAAGGCCTCGTGCCGCTCGGTGCGATGCCCGATCATGGAGTCCAGCGTGTTGATCGCCTTGTAGCCGAGGATTCCCGGCAGGCCGAACAGCGCGCCCCAGAACACCGGCGCGACGATGCCGTCGGATGCATTCTCGGCGAGGCTCTCGATGGTCGCGCGCGCGACGCCGGCATCGTCGAGCGTCAAGGGATCGCGTCCGACGATTTGCGCGACCGCGGAGCGCGCGGCCGCGATGTCGCCGGACGCCAGCGGATTGGCCACCGCCGCGACATGGTCATGCAGCGAGCGCAAGGCCACCAGCGGCCACGCCAGGATGCCCACAAGGACGACACGCATCCATCCGGATCCGAGCACGGACTGAACCGCCCAACCGAGAGCCATCGCCAGCGCGATCACCAGGATAGCAGCCGCGACACCGGCGACGCGGCGAAACGCCGGCGGGTCAGTGTCCCGGTTCCAGGCGCTGTCGACAAGCTGGATCAGCCGGCCGAGCCAGGTCACGGGATGGCCGATGCGCGCAAACAGCGGCGACGGCCAGCCAATCAGGGCATCCACCGCCATCGCCACCGCCATCGCTCCCGCAAAGCCCACTTAACCCTCTCCTCGCCGCGATCCCCCTGATGCGCAAGACATTGGCCGAGTGCAAGCCCTCCGTGGCGGATTTCGGCTTTGTGTTTCACCGCGATTGGTGGTTAGAGCGACGTAAACAGGAGATCCCATGGCCGTCATTCTGATCACGGGCGGAGCCCGGTCCGGGAAAAGCCGGCGCGCCGAATTGCGCGCACGCAGCTTTCCGGAGCGGCCGGCCTATATCGCGACCGCCGAGGCGCTCGATGCGGAAATGGACGAGCGGATCGCCAAACATCGCGCGCGGCGCGGCAGCGACTGGATCGAACGCGAGGTGCCGCTCGACCTCGTCGCGGCGCTGTCCGAGACCGACGGCGGCGGCGCAAGGCTGATCGATTGCCTGACGCTCTGGCTGTCCAACCTGCTGCATGCGGAGCGCGATTGGTCCGAGGAAGTGACGCGCCTGGCGGACGCGCTGCCGCGTCAGCACAGCCCGGTTGTCCTGGTCACCAACGAGGTTGGCCTCGGCATCGTGCCCGACAACGCACTGGCGCGCAGCTTCCGCGATGCCGCCGGTCTGATGAACCAGACCATCGCCGGCGTGGCAGACGAGGTCGAGTTCGTCGTTGCGGGCCTGCCGATGAAGCTTAAGTGACGTCCGCGATGGATTCAGCCAAAGGCCCCGCGATGGTCTCATTCGACGATGGGTTTCGCCGGCAACTGCAGGAGCTGTTCGTGTGGCGGCGCGACGTGCGGCGCTTCCGAACCGATCCGCTGCCGGATGGCACGATCGAGCAGCTGATCGAGGTCGCCTGCCTTTCGCCTTCGGTTGGCCTGAGCCAGCCCTGGCGGTTCGTGATTGTCGACGATGCGGCACGCCGCCGCGCGGTGATCGAAGACTTCAAGACTTGCAACGCAGATGCGCTGCGGTCTTACTCGGGCGAGCGTGCAGCAAAATATGCCGCTTTGAAGTTATCGGGCCTCGAGGAGGCGCCCGGCCATCTCGCCGTATTCGCCGACAAGACCGACCACATCGGCTCCGGCCTCGGGCGGGCGACGATGCCGGAGACAACAGAATATTCCGTGGTGGCCGCGATCTGCTCGATGTGGCTTGCCGCGCGCGCCGAAGGCATCGGGCTCGGCTGGGTGTCGATCCTCAACCCAGCCCGCATTCAGGAGATCCTGGAAATTCCGGACGCCTGGAAATTCATCGGCTACCTCTGCATCGGCACCCCCCAGGCGGAATGCGACCGTCCGGAGCTCGAGCAGGCCAAATGGGAAGCGCGGCGAGGTCCGGATGAATTCACCATCCGACGCTGACGGAGCTCCGGCCGGCAGCGGCGCCCCAAGCGGCCACGCTCACTGGCGCGCCGACATCGCCTCCCTGGTCTTTGGCCTCCCGGAGCACAGCGCGATCTGCGCGGTGCATCAGGGCGCATTCCGGACGTTGCTCGGCACGGACCCGACGCCGGACGCCTGTCTCGGCTATTTCTGCCAGTTTGAAGAAGCGTTTAGAGCAGCGGCGCACGCGAAAATCCTGCGCAAGCGCATCCCTGTTGCAACAAATTTGCATCTTACCAGTCGCGACATCGCGCGAAAGCTGCTAGAAGCCGACCAAATCGAACGTGGAGAACGACCATGAGCCAACCCCAGGTCACGCAAGCTCAAGTCACGCATCTGCCGGTTGCCACCGGACAGGTCGGACGGCTTGCCCAGTCCCTGATGGCGATGACGCTCGGTCTGTTCATCGTCGGCGTCGTCGGCTTCTCGCACATCGACGTGATCCACAACGCGGCGCACGACGTGCGCCACTCCAACGCGTTCCCCTGCCACTGACCGCCTTGACATGAGCACGTTTCGCTCGATCGTCTTCTCGTCGGTCATTGCCGGTTTCATCGTTGGCCTGATCGTCACGGCGGTCCAGCAGTTCGGCACCGTCCCCCTGATCCTCAAGGCCGAGGTCTACGAGAAGGCGGCCGAGCACAAGCACGAAGCCTCCGCGCAGCCGCGCGCCATCCTCGTGCACGATCAAGCAGCGCATGATCATGGTGCGGAAGCCTGGGAGCCACGGGACGGGTTGGAGCGCACCCTCTATACGGCGGGGGCCAACATCCTGACCGGGATCGGCTTTGCGCTTTTGCTCTGCGGCTTCTTTTCGGTTCGCAGCGGCGCGCCCGGCGAACCGGTCTCGTGGCATGAAGGCTTGATGTGGGGTCTCGCAGGTTTTGCCGTCTTCACGATCGCGCCGGGTCTTGGGCTGCCGCCTGAACTGCCGGGTGTCCCCGCCGCACCACTGATGTCGCGTCAGATCTGGTGGGTGACGGCGGTGCTGGCGACTTCGGCCGGCCTCGGGCTGATCGTTTTCCGGCGTTCGGCGCCAGCCGCGATCGCCGGTGTGGTCCTGATCATGCTGCCGCATTTGATCGGCGCGCCCGAGCTCGAGCATGTCGAGACCAATGTGCCGTCGTCATTGTCGCATCAGTTCGTGGTCGCGGTCACGCTGACCAGCCTGGTGTTCTGGTCCCTGCTCGGCAGCCTGACGAGCGCCGCATTCGCGTATTTCGATCGCCCCACTTCGGCCTAACGGCTTGATGACGTCGCGGCTCAGCTCGCCTTCCTGAGCCGCTTCCCGGCCCGCAACTCCCTGTCCTGCACCAGCACCTTCTCGGCATAGAGCTGGTCGATCTCCTGCTCCGACAGCCCGAGCTCACCCAGGATCGCCTCATTGTGCTCGCCGAGCAGGTCGGCCCTCAGGTCGGCTTGCTGCGGCCATTCCGAGAAACGCATCGGCGCACCCGGGATCGCAAACTTGCCAATCTGCGGATCGCTGACATGGCGGACCGTGCCGCGCTCGATCAGATGCGGCTGCGCCATGGCATCATTCAGGGTCAGCACCGGCGCGCAGGGAATCCGCTCTTTCTCCAGCGCAGCAATCGCCGCATCGCGCGACGGAAACGTCTTGAGCCAGGCTTCCACGATCTCCCCCACCAGCACCCTGTTGTCGGCGCGGGCGCGCGCCGACTCGAACCGCGGGTCCTTTTCGAACTCCGGCCGCCCCAGCGCCCTAACCATTTGCGGCCATTGATGCGCCAGCGCGCAGATCACAATAAACTCGTCCCGGCCGCAATCGAACACGCCGACCGGGCCGCCGTTCGGGTGTAGCGAGCCTTCCCGCTGCGGCACAAAGCTGTCGCCGCGCAGCGAGACCTTCGGCACATTGGCCTCATGCATATGGAAATAGGTATCGAGCAGCGTCGACTCGATGAACTGCCCTTCGCCGGTACGCTCGCGATGCAGCAGCGCAAACCCCACGGCCATCGCCGCGGCAACGCCGGTCGAGGCGTCTCCAATCGCAACGGGCACCTGCGCCGGTTTCCCGTCGGGGTCGCCGATCACCCCGGTGATGCCGGCGAAGGCCTGCGCGATATAGTCGAAGCCGGGCTTGTCGCTGAGCGGACCGCTCTGTCCGGCAAAGGAGATCGAGCACATGATCAGCCGCGGATTGATCTTTTTGAGCGTCTCGTAGCCAAGTCCGGCGCGCTCCATCACGCCGGGCGTAAAGTTCTCCACCAGAACGTCGGCCTTGGCCGCGAGCCGGGTCAGGATCTCGCGGCTCTTCTCGTGCTTGAAGTCGAGCGCGAGGCTGCGCTTCGAATGGTTCTGCTGGAAGAAGTAGGTGCTCTGCGAGGTGTTCTTGTAGGCGGGATCGCGCGGCTTGAGGCCCTGGAAGCGCGATCGGTCGCCAAACGGCGCGAGCTCGATCTTGATCACGTCGGCGCCGGCCTCGGCCAGCAGACGCGTGCAGGTCGGGCCCGCGACGAACTGGGTGATATCGAGCACGCGATAGCCGGTCAGCATTTTCGAAGGCAAGGTCATCTCAATGGTCCAATTGTTGTGATTGAAGCGCTCCGCCGGGCGCATCTCCACCCGCCGGCCTTGTGCCAAACAGATTGCTCCGCGCCTGCGCGTCGAGCGTCTTGCGAATGCCACGCCGGCCGACCGCGAGCCCCTTCTGGAGCTTCGGCCGCGCGCGCAACTCGGCGTACCAGCGCCTGACGTGCGGGAAATCGTCGAGGGTGACGCCTTGCGCCTTGTGGGTCATCACCCAGGGAAAGCAGGCGATGTCGGCGACCGAATAGTCGTTACCCGCAACATAAGTGCTCTCGCCGAGCCGATCGTTGAGCACGCCGTAGAGGCGGCGTGCCTCGTTGCCGTAGCGCTCGACCGCGTAGGGAATTTTGGCCGGCGCGTAGAGCGAGAAGTGCCCGTTCTGGCCCAGCATCGGTCCGAGCGCGCTCATCTGCCACATCAGCCATTGCTGCACGCGGGTGCGGCCACGCATGTCACGCGGAAAAAAGGAGCCAGTCTTCTCCGCGAGATAGAGCAGGATCGCGCCGGACTCGAAGATGGTCACCGGCTCTCCTCCGCCGGGCGGATCCCTGTCGACGATGACAGGGATCCGGCCATTCGGATTGAGTGCGCGAAACTCCGGCCGGGACTGGTCGCCGCGCGTGATGTTGACGGGCACCACGGTGTACGGCAGCTCGCATTCCTCAAGCATGATCGAGATCTTCCAGCCATTCGGTGTCGGCGCGAAATGAAGATCGATCATCGGAGCCTCCATCCTGCCGTTCAAGCCGGCTGCTTTTCGCGGGCGAGCAAAAGGCCAACCTCCTGCAGCCGGCGCTCCAGCATCGGCACCCGGTCGTTGCCCCAGAACTGCTCGCCGCGGAACACGCAGATCGGCACGCCGAAAATATGGTCGCCCTGGCTCTCCTGTTGCGCCTCCTCATATTCCCGACGGCCGTCGCCCTCGAGATAGGCGCGATAGTCGGCACCGGACATGCCGAGCGAGACGATGAAGCGCTCCACCGCATCGACCTCGTCGACGGCGAGCTCGCGACGAAAGAACAGCTCGTAGACCAGGCGGCTGTACTCGATCAGACGTCCCTGCTTCTCCGCGAACAGCCCGCCGATCAGCGCCGGCGCGGTGTCAAAGATCTTCAGCGGGCCGCGGATGATCTTCTTGTCGCCGCGCTCGTTGGCGGACCGCCGTGCATCCATGTAGGAATACTTGACCTTGTATTCCGAATAGACGCTGCGCTGGCCGGAGCCCTTGATCCGCAGCTGGAACGGCCGCCATTGCACCTTGATGTCGTATCTCTTCTCCAGCTCGAACACCGGATCGAACGCCAGCCAGGCATAGGGGCTCTTGTAGTCCGAATACATCTTGAGGATTTCGCGCGACATGGTCTCTCCTTTGTGTCGATGTCATTGTGATTGAGCGACGAGCGGGCACTGGCTTTCCGACAGCGGCTGCGCCGCCTCGGCTGCCGGAATGACCTTCTCGATGTTGTAATAGTCCCAGGGCTTCTTGACCTCACCGGGGGCCTTGATGCTCGCCATGTAGAACGGATGCATCAGCCAGCCGTCGGCGCGCACAAAGCCGTTCTCGACATACATGTCGTTGACCGGCAGCTTCCTGATCTCATCGGCGACCTTCGGACCATCGAGCGTCCTGGCCGCGGCGACGGCCTGCAGATAGTGCAGCGTTCCCGAGTAAACCGCGGCCTGATCCATCGTCGGCATCGCGTGATGCTGCCTGAAGAAGCGCTCGGACCAGGCGCGGGTCTTGTCGGTGCGGTCCCAGTAGAACGGTGTCGCGAAGGTCAGCCCCTGCACATTTGCAATTCCGAGCGCGTGCACATTGGTGATGTAGGTCAGCGGCACCACGATGTGCTGACCGCCCTCGGCGATGCCGAACTCCTTGGCCTGCTTCAGGGCATTGGTGGTGTCCTCGGCCGCGGAGATCAGCCAGATCACCTTGGCCTTTGACGACACCGCCTGCAGCAGGAACGAGCTGAAGTCGGGATTGTTCTGCGGGAAGCGCACCGAGCCCAGCACCTTGCCCCCGGCCGCCTTGATCGCGTTGGTAGCGGCGTCCTCCATTGCCTTGCCGAATGAGTAGTCGGCGGACAGGAAGAAGAAGCTGTCGAGCCCGCGCTCGATCAGCGGCTTCGGCAGCGGCGCCGAAATCGCGTAGGCATTGAGCGACCACGAGAAGGCGGTCGGCGCGCAAGCCTGCTGGGTGATCGCCGGACTTCCGGTCACGCCATGGATGACGATCTTGTTGCGCGCCCGCGCCAGTTCCTGCACGGCGAGCGCCACCGCCGACTGCGCCACATCGACGATGACGTCGGCACCGCCATTGTCGAACCAGTTGCGGGCGATCGCCGCGCCCACATCGGCCTTGGCCTGGTGATCGCCTGAGATCACTTCGATCGGACGACCCAGCACTCTGCCGCCGAACTCCTCGACCGCCATTTTGGCGGCGAGCACCGAGCCCGGCCCCATGATGTCGCGATACATCCCCGACATGTCGGTGAGCACACCGATCCTGACCGGCTGCACATCCTCAGCCCGAACCGGCGCCAGCATCGCGCTGCCGACCAGCAACGCGATCGCCGCACCTGTGATCCATCGTGTCTTCGCCATCACTGTCCTCGACGCTCCCCGCTTGGGACGGCATGCATGTGCCGGCCTCTCTGCTTCAGATGATCCGCCTTGACGTCAGATCGTCGATCCTCTCCCCGGAAAGACCGAGCAAACCGCCATAGATCTCCTGATTGTTCTGCCCGAGCGTCGGCGCCGGCGCGGTGTATCCCTTGTGGGTCCGCCCCATCTTGATCGGGAAACCGGCGCCGATGACACGCTGCTCCAGCATCTCGGTCGGATGTTCAACCGCCTGCAGCATGTCGCGCGCATCGAGATGTTCCCAGGCCAGGATGTCGTCGATATCGCGGATCGGGCTTGCCGCGACGTCACCGCGATTGAGTGCCTCGATCGCCTCTGCCGTGGTGCGGCCCAGCGTCCATTCGCTGACGATCGCGTCGACGAGCGCATTGTTGCTGACGCGCCAGCCGGTGTTCATGAATTTTTCGTCTTGCGCGAGGTCGAGCCGGTCCATCACGCGCAGCAGCGCGAGCCAGTCCTCGTTGGTGGCGGCGCCGAGCGCGATCGCACCATCGCGCGTGGCATAGGTGTTGAACGGCGAGAACCGCATGATGCGATTGCCCTGCCGCGGCGCCATCCCCATCTGCTCGTAGCAATCCAGGGGCTCGTCGAGCACCAGCGACAGCAGGCAGTCGGCCATCGCGACGTCGACGAACTGGCCTTGCCCCGAAATGCGCTGCTCGGTCAGCGCCGCGAGGATGCCGGAGACGGCGAAGGCGCCGGTGATGCCATCCGCGAGCGCGGTGCCTGCCTTGCTGGGGCCGCTGTCCGGCGCACCGGTGATCGACATCAACCCGGACGCCGCCTGGATCATCAAATCGTAGGCCTTGAGACGCCGATCGGCGCCGGTGGAGCCGTAGCCGGTCAGCGCACAGTGCACGATCGCGGGGTTGACCTGTCGGTTCGCCTCATAGTCGATCCCGAGCCGCTCGGCCGCGCCGGGACGCAAATTCTCGACCAGGATGTCCGACTTGCGCAGCAGCGCGTGGAACAACTCCATGCCCTCCGCCGAGCGCATGTTCAGCGTGATCGACTTCTTGTCGCGGCAGCGCTTCAGATAGGCGAGGCCGAGATCGCTGTCGTGCTTGCGGTCGAGCGCGACGCCGTCCTTGCCTAGGAACGGCGGCCCCGTCATGGTCGGGTCGCCCTGCTCCGGGGTGTCGATGCGGATGACTTCCGCACCGAAGCCCGCCAGCATCAAGGTGGCGAACGGACCTGAATAGAACCGCGTCAGATCGAGAACGCGGACACCCCTGAGCGCGCCGTTTGCCGTCATATTCAGGCTCGCCGTCATCCGGAATTCCCTTCCCGCTCACCGCCCTGCCGTTGTCTTCATCGTTGACGCCGCGGCGATATAGGTCAAATATTTTCCGATCCGGATTATTGATGCTAAAATGGAATGAATGATGCGCCAGCGTCGCCCACGCCAGTTCGAGGTCAGCCTCAAACATCTGCGCGCCGCCAACTCGGTTGCGGTGTATGGCAGCTTCACCGCGGCTGCCGCCGACCTCGGCATGACGCAATCGGCGGTCAGCCGTCTGGTGCTTCAGCTCGAGCGGCAACTCGGCGTTTCGCTGTTCCTGCGCTCGACGCGCAACGTCATCCTGACCGCACCGGGCCGCGAATTCACCGCATCGACGCAGCGCCTACTCGCCGATCTCGGCGCCCAGGTCGACAATGCCCGTGCGCTCGGCGATCAGATCAAGGGACGCCTGATCATCTCGTGCCTGCTGTCGTTGACCCACCACGTGGTGCCGGAGGCCGTGCTGAAATACAGGAAGGCGCATCCGGGCGTCGAAATCCACCTGCGCGAGGGCCTCGGCAGCGAGGTCTATGAGGATGTCCGCAGCGGCCTTGCCGATTTCGGCGTCGGCAACGTCACCGCGCTCGGCCAGGAGGTGGTCAGCGATGACGCAGTGGAAGAGTCCTGCTTCGCGATCCTGCCTTCGCGCCATCCGCTGCGACACAAGAGCACGCTGAGCCTGCGCGAGTTGCGCAATGAAGCCTTCGTCTCGCTGCCGACCGGCTCAGGCCTGCGCAAGCAGATCGACAGCGTCGCGACCGCGAACGGCATCGTGCTTAATCACAGCACAATCGTCGAGCAGTTCGGCACGCTCTATGATTTTGTCGGCGCCAATGTCGGCATCTCGATCGTTCCGGCATCGGCATTGCCGCCGCGTGCCCCGCGCGGTGTCGTGGTCAAGCGCCTGGTCTCGCCGCCGCTGGTCCGCAAGATCGGCATCCTGCGGCTGAAGAACCGCCCGCTGACTCCGGCCGCGACCGGATTTCTCGATATCTTCCGGCCGCTGTTTCTGAGCGCATCGCGGCGGTGAAATCCGTCACCCCGTCAGCCAGGCGAACGCGCGGCGCAGGAATCCCGGCGCATCCTGCTCGACCGGAGTTCCGTGAGCCATCAGCACCTTTTCGACGGGCCACGCCAGAATCCGTTGCAGCGCCTCGCGCGCCGCGCGGCGGTTGGTGAAGGCTGTGCGGAACTTGCGCGGCACCGACGGCTCCGGCCCGACCATCAGGTCGAGCCTTGCAATCGCCGCACGCCAGCCGGAGACCAGGTCGGCAGGGATCTGTTGCACCAGGTCGGTGAACAGCACGGTCCCGCTCGCGAGATGAAAAAATACCACCTCTGACGTGATCAAATTGCCGCGCATCACCACCTGGTCGATCTGCCCTGCCCAACCGGCGCTCGGTCCATCTGCGAGATCGGCATCGAAGGCGAGATCGCGCCGCCGCTTGCGCAGGCCCGGCGGGGCATGGAGCACGGCGGCCGGATAGGCCTGCTTCCACTCGCCGAGGAACAGGTGGTGCAGCGAGTTGGGGGCCACGATGTGCCTGATCGGGCCGATCGCGTCCACTTCGGTCCGCAGTTCCGCCGTCAACCGGACCGGTGACCAGATGAAGAGACCGCCGTCCGACAGCCTGATGACGGCCATCCGGGTCGGATAGTGAAACCCGGCGACCGCGACGTTGGGTCCTCCGGCGATCCAGATGTCGGGGCCGAAGTCCTGCAATACCGCCATTTCCGATGAACCATGACCGTCGAGCGCCGCGCACCGTCGGCAGGCTGCCGCCGGCGTTGCCGGTTCCTTTACCATGCCCGGCGTGACAGGCCGCGGACAAGGTCAATGTCGCGCGACGGGTTCCGATCCTGCCGCGGCCAATTGCAGCGACCGGGTTTACGCAACCTTAGACGATTTGATCCAAACCTTGCGCGTGCATGACGCGATTGGGATGAAGCGGCCGATGTCGCAAAAGTCGGACCTCGAGGGACACGGGCTGGCCTTCGCTGACGATGCTACGCGTCACCTCGCGACGCCGTCGGATGCCGCAGGTTCGGGCGCCGTCACGCTGCGCGCGACCAACAGCCAGACGTCCGGTCCAGGCACGCTGGTCTCCGCGCTGCGCGAGGCCGAATGGCTCACGGCCGATCGCGTCACGGCGTTCACCCGCGTCTGTCTCCTGCTGTTCATCGGCTGCATCGCGATCATCCCGTGGGCTGCGCCGACAATGGATGTCGGCCCTGACTTCGCGGCATTCTGGACCGCGGCAAAGCTCGCGCTCGAGGGCCGCGCCGGTGACGCCTATGGCGACGCGGGCCGCGCCGCGGTCGCGGCCCTGTTCGGTCAGAAGACCTACGCACCGTTTTTCTATCCGCCGACGTCACTGCTGTTCTGGCTGCCCTTCGCGCTGGTGTCCTTTGCGACCGCCGCCGTCATCTGGATCGTCGCGACCGGCGCCGCCTATGCAGCCGCGGTGAGAGCCTTGCTCAAGGGCGAGTCGGTCGTTCCCATTCTCGCCTTTCCCGGCGTGTGGGTGTGCGCATTGTTCGGACAGAACTCGCTGTTCTCGGCAGCCCTTCTCGGCGGATCGGCCGTGACGCTGGACCGCTATCCGGTGATCGCGGGCATGCTGCTCGGGTGCTTCAGCTACAAGCCGCAGGTCGCCCTGCTTGCGCCGCTCGTGCTGATCCTGACGCGGCGCTGGCGCGCGCTCGCAGCGGCTGCTGCAACAACGCTCGTGCTTGTCGTTGCGGCCACCGCCTGCTTCGGGATTGAGCCGTGGATCAAATTCATTGCCGTGCTGCCGGAGGCAAGCGCCTGGAGCCTCGGCGGTGAGCCCGGCTTCGAGAAGTTCGCGAGCCCCTACGCCGCGATCAGGCTGGCCGGCGGATCGAGCAACACCGCCTGGCTCGTCCAGGTGGCCGCGACCGCGGTCGCGATATCAGTTCTGATCCTGGTGCTGCGGAAGCGGCCCGGCGGCGCCGCCGAGATCGCGCTGATGGTCGCGGCGACCGCCCTGTGCGTGCCATCCCTGGGCAGCTACGAGGTGGTGATCCTGGCGATCCCGGGCGCGTGGCTGATTGCGCAGGCGCTCGCGCACGGCTGGCTGCCGTATGAACGCATCGCGCTCGCCGCGCTTTACATGACGCCTTTCGCCATGGTGCCTGCGGGCGCCAACGGCCTGCAACTGGCGCCGATCGCCGCCGCCGCGCTCATGGCACTTGTCGTGCGACGCATCAGGCAACAGGCAATTTTTGACGCCTCGGCCGAAATTGCCAATCACTGAGTTGCCCGACGGCGCAAGCCCTCTCAGCAAAAATATTTCGGTTTATCAAAATACCCAACTCAGTGTATGAATTCCCCGTCTCACCCGATCGAGGGGCGCTTGCGCATCGTCACGGGTGTTGCGGTGAGATGCGGTGGACGCTGACGTCACAACTGACGAACGTGACTGATGCGGACGGTGAAGTCGTGTGGTCCTGACGCCCTAGTGGCCGGTGTCCCCTTGTAAGCGCAATTGCGTCTTGCGAAGGCGGTGACAAACAAGCCAAGTCTCGCCGGGGAGAGCACGAAGTAAGCCGTAAAACCATCGCGCAGGGAAAGCCGGGATGTTCCCGGTTACACCTGTGGTCCTACCTCCGGTGCTTTTTGTTGCACCGGACCCATGGGTGCAATCGGCACCCGGCTTTCCCTGCGCCCTCTGATCTCAGAGCGGCGAAATGAGACGCAAAGCTCGGACAAATCATGTCGCGAGAATGCGAAGCTGCGTCCTCAACCTACACCTGTCATCGCCCGGCTCGACCGGGCGATCCAGTACGCCGCGGCCTCTCGGCTCACGCACAGGCGTCTCTGGAATACTGGATCACCCGCATGCGCGGGTGATGACACCGAACAAGCTGTTTGACAGTTGAATCAGACCAATATCGTCAACACGAACGCACGTCCCGCCTCTACCCGGCTGGCGTCAGGATCGCCTGCCGTGCAGCATGCCAGCTCGCCTCGTCGGGCGCACAGAGCAGGCCGCCCGTCAGGTTGACCGGCTTGTACGGAGATCCGTCGAAATGCGCGCTGTAGCCGCCGGCCTCGCGATGCAACAGCCAGCCGGCGGCATGATCCCACGGCATCAGCTTGTTGTAGAACAGCAGGTGACAATGGCCGGAGGCCGCCATGCGATACTCGTGCGCGGCGCATCGGAGCCAGGCACTGGCGCCAAGCCTGGAAAGATTGCCGGCGACAATCGTGCGCAGCGGCTCAGGCAGGAAGTTGACACCGACCACCGCGTCCATCTGCTTGACCGGCACGGCCGGCGCCACTTTCAGATCATGCCGCCTGCCATCCGGCATCTCGAGCCACGCGCCCTCGCCGCGCAGCGCGAATGCCGTGTCGTTGCTCACGGGATCATGGATCGCGCCGAACACGATCTCGCCGCGCATGGTGGCGGCCACCATGGTGCAGAACAGTGGCAGGCTCGAGGTGAAGTTCCGCGTGCCGTCGATCGGATCGATGATGAAGGCGAGCTCCGCGGTTCCAACCTGATCGAGCGCGGCCGGATCGCGCGACGTCGCTTCCTCGCCGATCACGACCGCATTCGGGAAAGCCCGGAGCAGCGCCGCCGATATCGCCTGCTCGGCAAGTTCATCGGCTTCGGTGACCACGTCGAATGCCGATGTCTTGGTACGGACCTCGATCTCCCGCACGCGGCGGAACCGCGGCATGATCTCGCTGCGGCCGACCTCGGAGAGGATGTTTCCGATGTTCAGCGCATCGGCATGAGACAGTTTCACGCGGCGTCCTCCTGTGTTGCGCCAGCATCGTATCGTGAAATTGTGACTGCGTGGCCGTCACCGGCGCTGGTTGTAGACATCGATGCAGACGGCGCCGAGCAGGACGAGGCCTTTGATCACTTGCTGATAATCGATGCCGATACCGAGGATCGACATGCCGTTGTTCATCACCCCCATGATCATGGCACCGACCACCGCGCCGCCGACCCGGCCGACGCCGCCATAGGCCGAGGCGCCGCCGATGAAGCAGGCGGCGATCACGTCGAGCTCGAAGCCGAGCCCGGCCTTCGGCGTCGCGGTGTTGAGTCGGGCTGCGAACACCAGCCCGGCCAGCGCCGCCAGCACGCCCATGTTGACGAAGGTGAAGAAAGTGAGCCGCTCGGTCTTGACGCCCGAGAGCTTCGCGGCCTTTGCGTTGCCGCCGACGGCATAGATCTGCCGGCCGATCACCGTCCGCCGCGCCACAAAACCGTAGAGCGCGATCAGGACCGTGATGATGACGAGCACGTTCGGCAGGCCGCGATACGAGGCGATCAGATAGGTGAAATAGAGCACCGCGCCGGCCAGCGCGATGCTCTTGGCGATGAAGAACGCGTAGGGCTCGACCTCGATGCCGTGCGACTGCTCGCGCGCACGGCTCTTGGCGCTCGCCAGCACCAGCGCGAACGCCAGCACGACACCGATCAGCAGCGAGGTCGGATAGAGCGTGCCGGCGCTCGGAAACAGCTCGGGGATGAAGCCGGACGACAGCTTCTGGAAGGTGGGCGGGAACGGCCCGACCGACCGGCCCTGCAGCACCGCGAGCGCAAGGCCCTTGAACACCAGCATGCCCGCCAGCGTCACGATGAAGGACGGAATCTTGAAATAGGCCACCCAGTAGCCCTGCGCCGCGCCGATCGCGGCACCGACCAGCAAACATGCGATGAAGGCGGTCGGGTAGTCGACATGGTAGCTCACCATCAGCACCGCCGCGACCGCGCCGACGAACCCCGCGACCGAGCCGACCGACAGGTCGATATGCCCGGTGACGATCACGAGCAGCATGCCGAGCGCCATGATCACGATGTAGCTGTTCTGCAGCACGAGATTGGTGAGATTGACCGGCTGCAACAGCGTGCCGTCGGTCACGATCTCGAAGAACAGCATGATCGCGAGCAGCGACAGCAGCATGCCGTAGTTGCGCAGATTGTTCTTGATGAAGCCGGAATGCTTGGGGGTCTCGGGAAGTGACACCGTCTTGTCGGTCATTGTGCTCCGCCTCCCGCCCGCACCTCACTGGCAGGAGCGCTGTTCCCGGACATCCTGACATTGCGCATGATGGCGCGCATGATCTTCTCCTGCGTCGCGTCGTCCTTCGCGAACTCCCCGACGAAGGCGCCGTCATTCATCACACAGATCCGGTCGCAGATGCCGAGCAATTCCGGCATCTCCGACGAGATCACCACGACCCCCTTGCCGGCCTCCGCGAGCTCGTTGATGATACAATAGATCTCGTACTTTGCCCCGACGTCGATGCCGCGGGTCGGCTCGTCCAGCAGCAGCACCTGCGGATCGGTCATCAGCCATTTCGACAGCACCACCTTCTGCTGGTTGCCGCCCGAGAGCTGTCCGGCCTCCTGATAGACGTCGGAGCAGCGGATCCGCATCCGGTTGCGGTAGTCGCTGGCGGCCTTCAGCTCGACCACATCGTCGATCACGCCACGATCCGACACCTGGCGAAGGCTCGCCAGCGTCACGTTCTTGCGGACGTCGTCGGCGAGGAGCAACCCGAGCTGCTTGCGGTCCTCGGTGACATAGGCGAGGCCGGCATGGATCGCCGCCGGCACGCTGGCAAGGTTCGCCTCTCGTCCGTCAAGGCTGATCCGGCCGGAGATGTTGTAGCCCCAGGCCCGGCCGAACAGGCTCATGGCGAACTCGGTGCGGCCGGCGCCCATCAGGCCGGCGATGCCGACCACCTCGCCGCGGCGCACCTTGAAATCGACGTTCTTGATCACCTGCCTCCCGGTATGCAGCGGGTGATACACCGACCAGTTCTCCACCGTCAGCACGGGATCGCCGATCGCAACCTTCCGCTCGGGGAAGCGGTGCGCGAGATCGCGGTTGACCATGCTGCGGATGATCCGGTCCTCGTCGACCTGCTCTATCCGGCAATCGAGGCTGTCGACGGTGCGGCCGTCGCGCAGCACCGTGATCCGGTCGGCGACGCGGGCGACCTCGTTCAGCTTGTGCGAGATCAGGATCGAGGCGATGCCTTGCGCGCGGAACGCCAGCAACCGGTCGAGCAGCGCGGCGCTGTCGGCCTCGTTGAGGCTCGCGGTCGGCTCGTCCAGGATCAGGAGGCGCACCTGCTTCGACAGCGCCTTGGCGATCTCCACAAGCTGCTGCTTGCCGACGCCGAGATCGGTGACCAGGGTATCAGGCGATTCCCGCAGGCCGACCTGGGTCAGCAGCTCCGCGGTCCTCCGGTACACCGCATCGCGGTCGATCACCCCGAACCGCGACGGCGCCCGCGACAGGAAGATGTTCTCGGCGATCGACATCAGCGGGATCAGCGCCAGCTCCTGGTGGATGATGATGATCCCCAGTGCCTCGGAGTCGTTGATGTCGCGGAACCGGCGCTCCTCGCCGTCGAACAGGATCGACCCTTCATAGCTGCCGGCGGGATAGACCCCGCTCAGCACCTTCATCAGGGTCGACTTGCCGGCCCCGTTCTCGCCGACCAGGGCATGGATCTGTCCGGCCTCCACGGTGAAGTTGACGTCGCGCAATGCCTGCACGCCGGCAAAGCTCTTGCTGACGTCACGCATCTCAAGCATCGCCGTCATCAGATCATGTCCCGCAGCGTCGACCGGCCTCGGCGCTATCAGCCACCGCTCACCCGCCTCTCAAGCTTAGTCGAATTGCGAGCGCTTGTAGTAGCCGCTGTCAATCAGGACTTTCTCCCAATTGGTCTTATCCACCACGACCGGCTTGAGCAGATAGGACGGAACCACCTTGACCCCGTTGTTGTAGGTCTTGGTGTCGTTGACGCTGACCTCCTTCTTGCTCAGCACGGCATCGACCATGTCGGCCGTGACCTTGGCAAGATCGCGGGTGTCCTTGAAGATGGTCGAGTATTGCTCGCCGCGCAGCATCGCCTTGATCGAGGGCACCTCGGCATCCTGGCCGCTGACGAACGGCATCGGCTGGTCCTTGCTGCCGTAGCCGACGCCCTTCAGCGAGGAGATGATGCCGATCGACAGGCCGTCATAGGGCGACAGCACCGCATCGACGCGCTTCTTGCCGTAGAAGGCGCTGAGCAGATTGTCCATGCGGGCCTGCGCGGTGGCGCCGTCCCAGCGCAAGGTCGCGACCTTGCCCATGCCCGTCTGGCCGCTCGCAACCACAAGCTTGCCGCTGTCGATATAGGGCTTCAGCACCGACATCGCGCCGTCGTAGAAGAAATAGGCGTTGTTGTCGTCGGGCGAGCCGCCGAACAGCTCGATGTTGAAGGGCCCCTTGCCGTCCTTCAGCCCGAGCGCATTCTCGATCGACTGCGCCTGCAGCACGCCGACCTGGAAATTGTCGAAGGTCGCGTAGTAGTCCACATTCGGCGTATCCCGGATCAGGCGGTCATAGGCGATCACCGTGATGCCCTGAGCCTTGGCCTGCTTCAGCACGTCGGACAGCGTGGTGCCGTCGATCGCCGCGATGACCAGCACCTTGGCGCCCTTGGTCACCATGTTCTCGACCTGGGAGAGCTGGTTCGGGATGTCGTCGTCGGCATATTGCAGGTCGGTCCCGTAGCCGCGTTCCTTCAGCACCTTGACCATGTTGTTGCCGTCGTCGATCCAGCGTGCCGAGGATTTGGTCGGCATTGCGATGCCGATGGTCGGCTTGCTCTGGGCGCCCGCGTCCGGCGCGGCCGCGGTGAGACCTGCCAGCGCCAGCGCGATCAACGAGACCTTCAATCTGAACATGCGTCACTCCCCTTCTTCCTGGATTGGTTTCCGCGCTGCGGCCGCTGGCGTGTCAACCATGACGTGCATGGCATATGTAATACCACCTCGCGACGACCGAACCTGCGCCGCTGTCAGGGTGATTTGTTGCGAAAAGTCGATGCAGCCCATGACTGGCACCACCATCCCTCGCGTCGCGTCGATCGCCAGTCCACGCGGCACCGGCCGGCTTCACTCGCCTGCGAGGGAAGGGATTGAAGGGGGCGCAACGGTGGATTCGGGCATCATGGGGCGCGGTCTCCCAAGCTCATTCGTGTGCGCCCCCCACCAGCGTTCAAGGTGGTGTGGCAGCGCAGGGCGACCCTCTTGCGGGGTACTTCGGTACTATTCCACGGAAGAAATGCGCCGACTAGTCACATTGTTTGTGACCTGTACCGGGCAGACCGATCCGAACGACAGGCCGCCGACCTTACTTGTCGATCACCGAGAGGTCGTCGACGACGAGCAGCGCCTCGGCGAAATCGTCATCACCGAAATACGCGCTTCGGGTGATGACCACAGGGATGCCTGCGTGCGACGCGGCAACGAGGCCATTGCCGGAATCCTCGATGGCGATGCAGTCCGACGGCGCCAGTCCAAGCCGGGCCAGGACCTCGACATAAACGTCGGGCGCGGGCTTCTTGCGCGGAACGTCATCGCCGGCAACGATCGCCTCGAACAAATCGGCCCAGTCGAGCCCCAGCGCAACCGAGAGCAGCGCATCGATGTTGCCATGCGAGGTCGTGGTCGCAATCGCAAGACGCTGGCCGCGGCGGCGCGCATTGCCGAGGAATGCTCTCACGCCCGGCCGCAGCGGGCAGCCGCCCGCCGCAATCAGCGCGGCATAGCGCGCGGTCTTGATCCGGTGCAGGTCCGCGATATCGGCGAATGTCAGCGACGGCACCGCGTTGCGCTGGTCGAACGCGTGGATGCGCTCCTTGCCTCCGGCGACGCGCAGCAGCCGCGCGTAGGTGACCCGATCCCAGAACCAGTCGAGGCCTGCCTCGGCAAACGCCTCGTTGAAGGCGCGACGGTGCACCTCCTCGGTTTCGGCCAGCGTGCCGTCGACGTCGAAGATCAGCGCACGGGCGCCCGCAATGATGTCGCGCATCCCGGTCTTTCGGATCACCGCGAGCGCCTGGTTCATCGTCCCTCGCCCGCTGCACCGGCGCCTTTGCTGAACACCCGGCTGGCCAGCACGTCGCCGGCCTCGATCGACATCACGTCGTCGGCCGTCAGCGTGCGGTCGAGCTTCGCGACGATCCGGTTGGCCTGGCGCAGCCGGATGCGGTCGAGCGCGTTGCGGATCGAGCGTGCATTGGAGAACAGCGGCTGTTCCTTGCGCACGGCGATGTAGCGGATGAGTGCCTCGCGTGCTTCCGGAGACAGGCGATAATTCTGCTGCTGCAACATCAACTCGGCGATCCAGAGCAGCTCGCCGTCCGAATAATCCGGAAAGTCGATGTGATGCGCGATGCGGGAGCGGAAGCCCGGATTGCTCTGGAAGAACTTCTCCATGCGGTCACCGTAGCCGGCCAGGATCACCACCAGATCCTCACGCTGCTGTTCCATGATCTGCAGCAGGATCTCGATCGCCTCCTGGCCGTAGTCGCGCTCGTTCTCGGGGCGATAGAGATAATAGGCCTCGTCGATGAACAGCACGCCGCCCATCGCCTTCTTCAATATTTCTTTGGTCTTCGGCGCGGTGTGGCCGATATATTGCCCGACCAGGTCGTCGCGCGTGACGCTGATGACGTGGCCGCGGCGCACGAAGCCGAGCTTGTGCAGGATGCCGGCCATCCTGAGCGCAACCGTGGTCTTGCCGGTGCCGGGATTGCCGGTGAACGACATGTGCAGGGTCGGAAATGTCGTCGCCAGCGCCATCTTCTGCCTGATACGTTCGACCAGCAGCAGCGAGGCGATCTCGCGAATGCGGGTCTTCACCGGCTTGAGGCCGATCAGTTCGGAATCGAGCTGGTCGAGCACGTCGCCGATGCCGAGGTCGGCGAACTCATGCCGGAGGTCGATGGTTGCGAGCGGCGTCTCGCGGATTTGTTCGCTGAGTTGTTCTTGCGCTTGGGTCATCATCCTCTCGCTTCGAAAAAGGCTCCGTCGCCGCGGCGGCGACGACGGAGAAGTGCATCCGGACCAGGACGGTCGAGGGAGCAATCCGCCTGGTTTACTGGCCGGACGCGGTCACTGGTCGGTGTAGCGTTCGCCCTCGGGGCGCGTCGCCGCATAGGAACGCGTCGCGTAACGGAGGTTGCGTCCGGCGGCTTCCTGGCGGTCGAGCCGGAAGCCCGGCTCCTCGCGCGGCCGGTTGACGATGAAGGAGATGCGAACGGACTCCCAGCCGTGGCCGGAATCGAAACCGGAGATCCGGATATAGCGGTCGCCATAGACCCGCCGGCAGTCGGCGAGCTCCTTCATGATGCCGGCCGCATCGCGCAGGTCGAACATCGGCAGGCCCCACATCTCCCAATAGGTGTTGCGGGGATGCGGATCGTCGGTGAACTCGATGTTCACCGCCCAGCCCTTGTCGAGGCAGTATTGCACCTGTGCGGCGATCTGCTCGTCGGTGAGATCGGGCAGGAAGGAAAAGCAGCCTTGGGTAACGCGCATGAGAACCTCCTGTCAGACCGCCATGCTCGGCGTGGGAACGAAATCGGGGGCATCCGTCGACTCGTAGTTGAAGGTGACGTCCTTCCAGACGTCCAGCGCCTCGCGCAGCGGCGTGCAGGTCTGCGCCGCCTTGGCCAGGATCTCCGGTCCTTCATGGACGTAGTCGCGCCCCTCGTTGCGGGCGAGGACCATCGCTTCCAGCGCGACGCGGTTGGCGATCGCGCCGGCCTGGATGCCGCGAGGATGCCCGATCGTGCCGCCGCCGAACTGCAGCACGACGTCCTCCCCGAGCAGATCGAGCAGCTGGTGCATCTGGCCGGCATGAATGCCGCCGGAGGCCACCGGCATCAGCTTGTTGAGGCTCGCCCAGTTCTGGTCGAAGAACACGCCGTGCTCCAGCTGCATCGGGTTGAAGTCCTCGCGGCAGATGTCGTAGTAGCCCCGCGTGGTGTTCGGATCGCCTTCGAGCTTGCCGACCACTGTGCCGGCATGGATGTGATCGACACCGGCCAGCCGCATCCATTTCGCGATCACCCGGAACGAGACGCCGTGGCTGCGCTGCCTGGTATAGGTGGAATGGCCGGCGCGGTGCAGATGCAGGATCATGTTGTTCCTGCGCGCCCACTTCGCCATCGACTGGATCGCGGTGTAGCCGATCACCAGATCGATCATGACGATGTTGGAGCCGAGCTCATGGGCATATTCGGCGCGCTCGTACATATCCTCCATGGTCGCCGCGGTGACGTTGAGATAAGTGCCCTTGATCTCGCCGGTCGCGGCCTGCGCGCGGTTGACCGCCTCCATGCAGTACAGGAAGCGCTCGCGCCAGTGCATGAAGGGCTGCGAGTTGATGTTCTCGTCGTCCTTGGTGAAGTCGAGCCCGCCTTTCAAGGCTTCATAGACAACACGGCCGTAGTTGCGGCCGGACAGGCCGAGTTTCGGCTTCACGGTGGCGCCGAGCAACGGACGGCCGAACTTGTCGAGCCGCTCGCGCTCCACCACGATGCCGGTTGCCGGGCCCTGGAACGTCTTCACATAGGCGATCGGCAGCCGCATGTCCTCGAGCCGCAACGCCTTCAGCGGCTTGAAGCCGAACACGTTGCCGATGATCGACGCCGTCAGGTTCGAGATCGAACCCGGCTCGAACAAATCGAGGTCGTAGGCGATATAGGCGAAGTAGCTGCCGGGCGAATTCGGCACCGGATCGACGCGATAGCACTTCGCCCGATATTTCTCCGCGGCCGTCAGCCGGTCGGTCCACACCACGGTCCAGGTCGCGGTCGAGGATTCGCCCGCCACCGCCGCGCAGGCTTCGGTCGGATCGACGCCGTCCTGCGGCGTGACGCGGAACAGCGCGATGACGTCGGTGTCCTTGGGCTCGTAGTTCGGCTCCCAATAGCCCATCCGCTTGTATTCCATCACGCCGGACTTGTAGCGATCCTTGCCGCGCACCGTGATCGACTGCTGAATATTCATCAAAATCTCCTGTCGTTCGCCGCCATTTGCTCAGGCGGCCTGGGTTATCTTTCCAATCTGCGGATCGAGCGCGCCGGCGCGGTAGCGCCGGGCCATCTCCGGCAGTGCAACCACCTTGATCCTGGCGGCATTGCCGGCCGTGCCGAATTGCTCGAAGCGGTCACGGCAGAGTTCGCGCAGCGCATCCATCGCGGGCTTCAGGAATTTGCGCGGATCGAACTCGCTCTTCGACTGCAACGCGACCTTGCGGAAGGCCGCAGCCATCGCCAGCCGGCAATCGGTGTCGATATTGACCTTGCGCACGCCGTGCTTGATGCCGCGGACGATCTCCTCGACCGGCACGCCCCAGGTCTGCGGCATCTCGCCGCCGAACTGGTTGAACATGTCCTGCAGCGGCTGCGGCACCGAGGACGAGCCATGCATGACCAGATGCGTGTTCGGCAGCCGCGTGTGGATCTCCTCGACCACGCGCATCGCCAGGATCTCGCCGTCGGGGCGGCGCGTGAACTTGTAGGCGCCGTGCGAGGTGCCCATCGCGATCGCGAGCGCATCGACCTTGGTGGCGCGGACGAAATCGACGGCCTGGTCGGGATCGGTGAGCAGCTGATCATGGCTCAGCTTGCCTTCGACGCCGTGACCGTCCTCCTGCTCGCCGCCGCCATGTTCGAGCGAGCCGAGCACGCCGAGCTCGCCCTCCACCGACGCACCGACCCAGTGCGCCATCTCGACGACCCGGCGGGTGATATCGACATTGTAGTCGTAGTCGGCCGCGGTCTTGGCGTCGGCCTTGAGTGAGCCGTCCATCATGACCGAGGTGAAGCCGTAGCGGATCGCGGTGGCGCAGGTCGCCTCCTCGTTGCCGTGATCGAGATGCAGGCAGAGCGGGATCTGCGGATACATCTCCTCCAGCGCGTCGATCATCTTCGCCAGCATGATGTCGTTGGCATAGGACCGCGCGCCGCGCGAGGCCTGGATGATGACAGGCGCATCGCAGGCCGCAGCCGCCTCCATGATGGCGAGGCCCTGCTCCATGTTGTTGATGTTGAAGGCCGGCACGCCATAGCCGCGTTCGGCGGCGTGGTCCAGCAATTGCCTCAGTGTGATCCGCGCCATAATCGCGTCCTCCTTTCAATTCGCTCGTTGCATGAGCTGTTTTGCTGCGGCTGCGACCGCCGCAGGCGTGATGCCGAATTCGCGGTACAGCACGTCGGCCGGCGCGGAGGCGCCGAAGCCGGTCATGCCGACGAACGCGCCGTCGTCGCCGAGCCAGCGCGCCCAGTCGCCCTCGACTGCAGCTTCCACGCCGACGCGCGGGGCGCTGCCCAGCACCTTTGCGCGGTAGTCGCGCGGCTGCTGGCGGAACAGGTCGAGGCACGGGGCCGAGACGACCGCGGCCTGCACCCCTCCTTCCGCCAGCAGCTTTGCGGCTTCGAGCGCGATCGCCACCTCCGAACCCGTTGCAATCAGGGTGACGTCACGCCCGAAGGCCGGCTCGACGAGAACGTAGGCGCCGAGCGCGACCTGGTTATCCTTGATATCGTCGCGGACCGTCGGCAGTGCCTGCCGCGACAGGCAGAGGATCGACGGCGAGGTCTCCGCCTTCAGCGCGCAGTCCCAGGCTTCAGCCGTCTCCACTGCATCGGCCGGGCGGAACACCAGCAGGTTCGGGATCGCCCGCAGCGCCGCCAGGTGCTCGACGGGCTGATGCGTCGGCCCGTCCTCGCCAAGCCCGATCGAATCGTGGGTCATCACATGGATGACGCGGATCCCCATCAGCGCGGCGAGACGGATGGCCGGCCGGCTGTAATCGGCGAAGCTGAGGAAGGTGCCGCCATAGGGAATGAACCCGCCGTGCAGGGCGATGCCGTTCATCGCCGCGGCCATGCCGTGCTCGCGGATGCCATAATGGATATAGCTGCCGTCGAGCGTCTCCGGCCGCACCGAAACCTGCGACTTCGCCAGCGTCAGATTGGAATGCGTGAGGTCGGCCGAGCCGCCCAGCAGGTTCGGCAACGCCTCGGCGATCACGTCGATGACCTGCTGCGAGGCCTGCCGCGTGGCGAGTTTCGGCCGCTCGGTCGCAAACCGCGCCACGAGCTTGGCCATCGCTTCGGCATAGGCGCAGGGCAGTCTCCGGTTCAGCGCGTCGTGGAACGCAGACCGCTCGCCCTTGTCGGCCTTGCAGGCGCTGCGCGAACGCTCGATCCAGGCCCGCCGCGCGTCGCGGCCGCGGCCGCCGAGCTCACGCCACTCGGCCAGCACCGCGTCGGGAATCTCGAACGCCGGATACGGCCAGCACAGCGCGCTCCGGGTCTTCGCCACCTCATCGGTGCCGAGCGGCGCGCCATGCACTTTCTCGCTGCCCTGCCGGTTCGGCGCACCGAACCCGATCACGGTGCGGCAGGCGATCAGCGACGGACGATCGCTCGACCGCGCCTGCCTGATCGCTGCAGAGATGGCCTGCGGATCGTGGCCGTCGATGCGGCAGACGTTCCAGCCGCTGGCCCCAAACCGCGACGTCTGGTCGTCCGAGCAGGACAGCGAGGTGGCGCCGTCGATCGAGATGTGGTTGTCGTCGAACAGCACGATCAGCCGGTTCAGCCGCAAATGGCCGGCGAGCGAGATCGCCTCATGGCTGAGGCCCTCCATCAGGCAGCCATCGCCGGCGATCACATAGGTGTAATGGTCGACCAGCTCGTCGCCGAAGCGGGCGTTCATCAAGCGCTCGGCGAGCGCCATGCCGACCGCGGTCGCAATCCCCTGCCCGAGCGGCCCGGTCGTGGTCTCGACCCCCGGCGTGTGCCCGTATTCGGGATGGCCCGGGGTTTTCGATCCCCACTGCCTGAAGGCCTTGAGCTGATCGAGCGTCATGCTCTCGTAGCCCGTCAAATAGAGCAGCGCGTAGAGCAGCATCGAGCCGTGACCTGCCGACAGCACGAAGCGGTCGCGGTCGGGCCAGGCCGGATCGGCCGGGTCGAACTTCAGGAAGTCGGTGAACAGCACGGTCGCGACATCGGCCATACCCATCGGCATGCCGGGATGGCCGGATTTCGCCTGCTCGACCGCGTCGATGGCCAAGAAGCGGATGGCGTTGGCCATCTCGTCATGGCTGACGTCGGGCCGGCTGGCAACGGACGCAAGTGCGGTCATATCGTTCGCCTCTTTCGTTCGATCAGTTGCAGGATCAGCGGGGTGAGGATGAGCTGCATCGCGAGGTCGAGCTTGGCGCCGTGGATCACGATCGAGTTGGCGCGCGACATGAAGCTGTTCGGGATCATCGAGAGCAGATAGGGAAAATCGATGCCGCGCGGGTTCTTCAGCCGGATCACGACCATCGATTCATCCGGCGTCGGGATCCAGCGCGCGATGAAGGGGTTCGACGTGTCGACCGTCGGCACACGCTGGAAGTTGATGTCGGTTTCGCTGAACTGCGGGCAGATGTAGTTCACATAGTCAGGCATGCGGCGCAGGATGGTGTCGGTCACGGCCTCAGTGGAGTAGCCGCGATGGCTGCGATCGCGATGCAGCTTCTGGATCCATTCGAGGTTGATGACCGGCACGACGCCGATCTTGAGGTCAGCGTGCTGCGCGACGTTCACCTTGTCGGTGACCACGGCGCCATGCAGGCCCTCGTAGAACAGCAGGTCGGAATTCTCCGGCAGCGGCTCCCACTTGGTGAAGGTGCCGGGCTTGGCGCCGTAGAGCCGGGATTCCTCTTCATCGTGGACATAGTGCCGCGTCGTTCCGGTGCCGGTCTCGGCATAGTCGCTGAACAGCTTCTCCAGTTCCTCGAACAAATTGGTCTCGGGGCTGAAATGGCTGAAATGCTTGTCGCCGCGCTCGGCCTTCTCCAGCATCTGGCTGCGCATCTCGGCGCGGTCGTAGCGGTGGAAGGCGTCGCCCTCGATATAGGCCGCGACCACGTTCTCGCGGCGGAAGATGTTCTCGAACGTCTTCTTCACCGAGGTGGTGCCGGCGCCGGAGGAGCCGGTGATCGAGATGATGGGATGTCGACGAGACATGCGCTCCCCCTCAGCGGAACAGGCCGCGCCGCGCGAACAGCGGGGCATCGCTGCTCTCGAACAACGGCTCGACGGTCAGGTGGATCGCATCGACGTCGCGCACGGCGCGCGCCGATCCCATGATCAGCGGCACGCGTTGATGCGGCGTACGTGCCGAGAGTTCGAGAATGCGCGAGCGGCCGTTCGACGCGGCGCCACCCGCCCATTCCATGATCAGCGCGATCGGATGCGCCTCATACAGCAGGCGCAGCCGGCCTTCGCGGTAGCCCTGGCGCGCATCCGCCGGGTATAGGAACACGCCGCCGCGCATCAGGATGCGGTAGGCTTCCGCCACCAGCGAGCCGATCCAGCGCATGTTGTAGTCCCGCCCGCGCTCGCCGTTCACGCCGGCGAGGCACTCGTCGATATAGCTGCGCACCGGTCCGCTCCAGTGCCGCCGGTTCGAGGCATTGATGGCGAATTCCGACCCGTCCTGCGGCACCCGCAGATCACGCGCGGTCAGCACGAACTCGCCGGTTCGCGGGTCCAGCGTGAAGCAGTCGACGCACTGGTCGAGCGCCAGCACCAGCACGGTCTGCGGACCGTAGATGAAGCAGCCGGCGGCACATTGCGCCGTGCCAGGCTCGAAGAAGGTCGAGATGATGTCGTTTCCCTTCGGCCGGATCGAGAAGATCGTGCCGATCGAGATATTGTTCTCGAGGTTGGCGGATCCATCGAGCGGATCGATCGCGACACAGAGCGGCGCATCGGGATCGAGCGTCTCCGGCAGTTCGACCTCCTCCGACAGCACCGCGGCGACCGGCGCGGTGCGCAGCGCGTCGCGCATCAGGCGGTCGGCGACGATGTCGATGGTCTTCTGGTGATCGCCGTCGGGATTGACGCCGCCGCTCTCGCCGCCGATCCCGGCGAGCGGGCCGGAGGCGATGAGCCGCGAGAGGACGATCGCCGCACCGGCAAGGGCTTCGATCACCGCAACGGTCGCGGCGCGCAACGGGTTGTGTTGCGTCGGCCACTCCAGATGGGCATGCAATGCAGGACGAATCTCCACCGGCCTCTCCCTTTGATCGCCCTCTGTCCCGAGGTGTCGAGAGGCGACCGCAGGGAGTCGCCTTGGCCACATCAACGCGCGATTTGCCGAATTAGGGAAATTTTATTATCTTTGGTCCGGGCAAAGTATTTCTTATGGAGCTTGTCGTGGCCGGGAACTTCTCGCGGGACCTCACCATCCGCCAGCTGCGTGCGCTGTCCACCGTGCACCACGCCGGCTCGATCACGTCGGCGGCCAACCAGCTGAACCTGACGCAGCCAGCAGTGACGCTGCAGCTCCGCAACCTGCAGGCGCTCGCCGGATTGCCGCTGATCCAGCGCACCGGCGACGGCATGGCGCTGACCGATGCCGGCGCGCATGTGCTGACGCTGGTCGAGCGGATCGAGGCGGCGCTCAAGGACTGCGAGCAGTCGCTCGACATGATCGCAGGCCGCAGCGGCGGCCGCGTCGCGATGGGCGCGGTCTCGACCGCGAAATACTTCGTGCCTTTCGCGATCGCGGCGTTCTCGCGCCGCTTTCCCAAGATCGAGGTCACGCTCAGGATCGGCAACCGCGAGGAGATCCGCGACGCGCTGCGCGGCTACGATCTCGACATCGCGGTGATGGGCCGGCCGCCGGCCGATGTCGAGGTCGAGATGAAGCCGCTCGGCCGGCATCCGCACTTCATCATCGCTGCGCCCGATCATCGGCTGGCGCGGCGGCGGCACGTCGCCACATCGGAGCTCACCAATGAGACCTTCATCACCCGCGAGCAGGGATCAGGCACGCGGATGCTGATGCAGCAATATTTCGAGCGGGTCGGGCTGGAGCCGAAGCTCGGCATGGCGATGGACAGCAACGAGACCATCAAGCAGGCGGTGATGGCCGGACTCGGCATCGCCTTCATCTCCCAACACACGGTGTTTCACGAGCTGGAGGACGGCCGGCTGGTGGTGCTCAAGGTGAAGGGCCTGCCGATCGTCCGGCAGTGGCACGCGATCAGGCGCATCGACAAGATCCTGCTGCCGCCCGCGCAGGCCATGCTGGACTTCCTCGGCAAGGAGGGCTGGCGCTATCTGCCGAATTCGCGCTAGCGCCGCGCACTGCCGCGATGCACGCGCGATCGAGAAAAACGAAGTGGCGCCGTATGTTAGGCATTGAAGTTCCGCGAAACGCATGTCACATCTTGAGTGCGGCCACCTGGCGGACCGTATCCCCCAAGGGAGGATGAACTGCAGAACCAGTCCCCGCCGATGCCTGACTTCAAGGCGGTATTCGAGGCGGCGCCCGGCCTCTATCTGGTGCTGACCCAGCCCGACTTCCGCATCGTGGCAGTAAGCGACGCCTATCTGCGTGCCACCAAGACCGAGCGCGCCGCGATCCTTGGGCGCGGGCTGTTCGAAGTCTTTCCCGACAATCCCGACGATCCGGCCGCCGACGGGGTACGGAACCTGCGCGCCTCGCTCGAGCGGGTGGTCCAGTTCCGCCGTCCCGACACCATGTCGGTGCAGAAGTACGATATCCGCAAGCCCGACTCGGAGGGCGGCGGCTTCGAGGAACGTTACTGGAGCCCGCGCAATTCGCCGGTACTCGGGCCGAGCGGCCAGTTCACCTACATCATCCATCGGGTCGAAGACGTCACCAGCTTCATCCAACTGAAGCAGCGCGGCGCCGAGCAGGACAAGCTGACGGACCTGCTGCGCGAGCGCACCGAGCAGATGGAAGCCGAAATCTTCATGCGCGCCCGCGAGGTCGAAGCCGCCCGCGAACAGCTCGAAGCCGAGCAGAAGCTGCGCCAGGTGCAGAAGATGGAGGCTGTCGGTCACCTCACCGGCGGCATCGCGCACGACTTCAACAACATCCTGACCGTCATCACTGGCCTGATCGACATCCTCGCCGAGGCCGTGGAGCACGATGCCGCGCTGTCATCAGTGACGAAAATGATCAGCGACGCGGCATTTCGCGGCGCCGAGGTGACCAAGCATTTGCTGGCCTTCTCGCGGCAACAGCCGCTGCAACCGCGTGAAGCAGACCTCAACACGCTGGTGCAGGACACCGCGCGGCTGCTGCGCCCCTCGCTCGGCGAGCAGATCGAAATCGATACCGCGCTCGAGCCCGACGCCTGGCCGGCCTTCATCGACCCCAACCACATGTCGACCGCGCTGCTCAATCTCGCCCTCAATGCCCGCGATGCGATGCCCGATGGCGGCAAGCTGATGCTGGAGACCAGCAACGTCATCCTCGACGAGGTTTATGCCGCCGCCAATCTCGATGCGCGGGCGGGCGAATATGTGATGGTCGCAGTCAGCGACACCGGCGCCGGCATTCCGGAGGGGATCCGCGAAAAGGTGTTCGAACCGTTCTTCACCACCAAGGACACCGGCAAGGGCACCGGCCTTGGGCTCAGCATGGTCTACGGCTTCATCAAGCAGTCCGACGGCCACCTCAAGATCTATTCCGAAGAGGGCCACGGCACCTCGATCAAGCTCTATTTGCCGCGCAGCAGCGGCGACATGGTCGACGTCGAGCCGCCTCCTCTGGTCGACACGCGTGGCGGCAATGAGTCCATCCTGGTCGTCGAGGACGATCCGCTGGTCCGCAACTATGTCAGCGCCCAGCTCGAGCAGCTTGGCTACCACACGATGGTCACCGCCAACGGCCCCGAGGCATTGGCTGCCGTCGAAAACGGGTTCGTCTGCGACGTGCTGTTCACCGATGTTATCATGTCCGGCGGCATGAACGGCCGGCAGGTGGCCGATGCGGTGATCGCGAAGCTGCCGTCGGTGCGCGTGCTCTTCACCTCAGGCTATACCGAGGACGCGATCATCCACCACGGCCGTCTCGACCCCGATGTGACGCTATTGCCGAAGCCCTATCGCAAATCCGATCTGGCACGGATGATCCGCCAGGTGCTGGCCCAACCGCCGGCATCAGCGGTGGCAGCCAAGTAGCAGGGCACGCTTAGGGTCCGAAACTCGAGCGGCTCTGGATCTTCCAGGCGCCGTCGAGCAGGCTCAGCACGTAAAGCGAATCGTAGATCCCGATGATCGATCCGTCCTCGCGATAGCGCGTGTAGCGAACGGCGTAATGCGCTTTCGCCGGCGATGACTGCACGAGCGTCGTCTCGTTCCAGGCGCTGCGGTGCCAGCCGTCCTGCTTGCGCAGCCGCTCGAACAGGTCCATCGGATTGTTGCCGCTCTGCTGATAGACGGTAACTGCGCCGCCCGCGATCCGCACATGCGGGAAGTGCATCAGCGCATCCATCGCCGCGGCGTCATAACGATTGAGCGCCGCCATCCAGCGCGTCAGAACGTCCTGGCATTTGGCTTGGTCGTCGCGCGAAATCTGCGCCTCGACGGTGTAGGTCGGCCCCGGCTCAGGCATCACGCGTCTCCACTCTGCTTGCTGGTCTGGCCGGCCGGCACCGCGCATCCGGACAGGAAGAGGGCCGCGCAGGCCTTTGCGCGTGCCTCGATCTCGCTGCGTGCCGGCGGCGGCTTGTGCCCGAACATGACGTCGCGTTGCGGCTTGAACACGAGCATGCCGAGCAGCATGCCTGCGGCAGTCTCCGCATCGTCGAGCACGATCCGCCCCCGCCTCTGCTGCACGCCGAGCCAATTCGCCAGCGCGGCGATGGTGCGCTGCATGGCCTTTTCATAGAAGGTCTCGGCAATGTCGGGGAATTTGTCGCTCTCGGCCAGGATGATCCGTTGCAGCGCGATCACCTCGCCATCGAGGATGAGCTCGGCGCAGCTCAGCAAGGCGGCCTCCAGCGCCGCCGCAATATTGCGGCCGTCGCAGGCGCCGAGATTCACGATGGACACGAACCGGTCCACCCGGTCCGTCACCATGCCTTCGAACAGCGCGAGCTTGGTCGGGATCAGCCGGTAGAGTGTCTTGGTGGAGACGCCGGCGCGGCAGGCCACGTCGGCGATGTTGGCCGCAGCGAAGCCGCGTTCCGAGAACTCACGCCGCGCGGCCTCATAGATCAGCGCGCGCGTCTCGTCGTCGGAGCGCAGCTGCGGCCGCCCGCGGCCGCGCCGCTCCGGTGCCGGCGCGCTTTGTCCTGCCTGACCTTTGCCCTTTCCGTTCATCGGTCGATCCGAGCCATGCTTTTGGATGATGCCTGTCATTCTATTGACAGTCCCAATTTGGACTCTATTTTGGAAAACATCAAGTTTCCTAATCAATCCCGCCAGCCGACACCGGAATAGGCAAGATTTTACAACGGGATAGAACGGATCAGGAGCGCCGCCATGAGCCAGCATGAGACATCATTCAAGGCCGAGAGCCAGGTTCCGGCCGAGACCGCCAAGCAATTGATCGCCGCTCCGGAGGCCTCAAGGGCGCCCGCCGCCAAGGGCAAGCTTCGCCGCCTGCTGCTGACTGGCGCAGCTCTCGCCCTCCTCTCCGGTGGCGCCTGGTACGGCTGGGATTACTGGACGGTCGGCCGCTTTCAGGTCTCGACCGACGACGCCTATGTGAAGGCCGACAACACGACCATCGCACCCAAGGTCTCCGGCTATCTCAGCGCGGTGCTGGTCGGCGACAACGAGCATATACGCGCCGGCCAGGTCCTGGCGCGGATCGACGACCGCGATTTCAGGGTCGCGCTGGATCAATCGAAAGCCGACGTCGCCGCCGCCGAAGCCGCGATCACAAGCAAGCGCGCGCAGCTCGACGTGCAGCATTCCGTGATCGAAGCTGCCCGTGCGACGCTCGATGTCGACACCGCAACGCAGACTTTCGCTGAGCAGGAGAACAAGCGCTACACCGACCTCGCCGGCACCGGCTACGGCAGCGTGCAGAACGCGCAGCAGGCGCAGTCGCGCTACGCCAGCGCGCAGGCTGCGATCGCCCGCGACACCGCGAACCTCGCCTCCGCCCAGCGCCAGGTGGAGCTGCTCAAGGCTGAGATCGCCCAGGCGGTCGCGGCGTTGGGACGGGCCACTGCCCTGCAGCGCCAGGCCGAGCTCAATCTCAGCTACACCACCATCACTGCCCCGATCGACGGCGTCGTCGGCAACCGCACGCTGCGCACCGGCCAGTACGTCCAGGCCGGCACGCAGTTGATGTCGCTGGTGCCGGCCAGCGGCGCCTATGTGATCGCGAACTACAAGGAGACCCAGCTCACCAATGTTCGCAAGGGACAGCCGGTCGAGATCGAGGTCGACATGTTCCCCGGTCAGGTCGTACGCGGCCATGTCGACAGCCTCGCGCCGGCGAGCGGTCAGGAATTCGCGCTGCTGCCGCCTGACAACGCCACCGGCAACTTCACCAAGGTGGTGCAGCGCATCCCGGTGAAGATCGTGCTTGACGCAACTTCCGTCGAGCTGCGGCCGGGCATGTCCGTGATCCCGTCCATCGCGACGCTTTCACATCCTGCCGAGGACGCCCCGCACGCCAAGGCCACCCCGAAACTCGCTGTCGCCTCGTTCAAATAGGTGATGTCATGTCCGACCTCGCGCTCTCCTCCCCCGCCGCCGCGCCCCGCGCTGCGGCCGCCGTCGATCCCAACCGCGCCAGCGTGACCGTCTGGATTTCGATCCTGGCGGCCATGATCGGTGCCTTCATGGCGATCCTCAACATCCAGATCACCAACGCCTCGTTGCTCAACATCGAGGGCGGCATCGGCACCGGCGTCGACAATGGTTCCTGGATCTCGACATCATACCTGATCGGCGAGATCGTGGTGATCCCGCTGACCGACTACCTCAGCCGTGTGTTCTCGTTCCGCAAGATCATGATCGTCCACGCCACGCTGTTCGCGATCTTCTCCGTCGCCTGTGCCTTCACCCACGATCTGCCGTCGATGATCACGATGCGCGGCTTGCAGGGCTACTTCGGCGGCGTGCTGATCCCGATGGCGTTCACGCTCGTGTTCACCAAGCTGCCGAAGCCGCAGCAGCCGATTGGGCTGGCGATGTTCGCGCTCGCCGTGACCTTTGCCCCGGCGATCGGCCCGACCATCGGCGGCTACCTCACCGAGAATTACGGCTGGCAGACCATCTTCTTCGTCAACGTGATTCCGACCGCGGTGATGGTCATCACCCTGTATTTCACGCTGGAACGCCAGCCGATGCAGCTCCACCTGCTCCGCGAGGGCGACTGGCTCGGCATCATCACGATGGCGATCGGTCTCTCGTCGCTGCAGGCGGTGCTGGAGGAAGGCAACAAGGACGACTGGTTCGGCTCGCCCTTCATCGTCAGGCTCGCGGTGATCGCAGCCGTCAGCCTCACCCTGTTCGTCGTGATCGAGCTCGTGGTCGAGAAGCCGCTGCTCCGGCTGCGGCTGCTGACCCAGCGCAGCTTCGGCTTTGGCACCATCTCGGCGGTGTTCGTCGGCTTCGCGCTGTTCGGCTCGGTCTATTTGCTGCCCGCCTATCTCGGCCAGGTGCAGCGCTACAATGCCGAGCAGATCGGCCAGGTGCTGGCCTGGACCGGCCTGCCGCAGCTGATCCTGATTCCGCTGGTGCCGAAGCTGATGCAGCGCTTCGATGCCCGCCTGATCGCGTTCACCGGCATGGCGCTGTTCGCGGTCTCCTCCTTCATGAACATCCAGATGTCGCTCGACTATTCCGGCGACCAGTTCTTCTATCCGAACATCGTCCGCGCCGTCGGCCAGGCGATTACGCTGGCCCCGTTGTCCGCGATCAGCCTCGGCAGCGTCGCGCCGCAGGATGCGCCGGCGGCCTCCGGCATCTCCAACATGATGCGCAACCTCGGCGGCGCGATCGGCACCGCGCTGCTCGCGACCATCGTCACCAAGCGCGAGCAGTTCCACTCCAACATCATCGGCCAGTCCGTCCATCTCGGCCGCGAGGAGGTGCGCACGAGGATCGCCGAGATCACCAACTACTTCCTCAGCCACGGCATCTCGGACCCCGCCACCGCACACAGCCAGGCGATCGTGGCGATCGGCAATATCGTCAAGCGCCAGGCGCTGGTGCTCGGCTTCAGCGACGCGTTTGCGGTGATCGGCGTCGTGCTGGTGCTCGCCGCAATCGCGATCGTGCTGACCGGCAAGCCGAAGAGCGCGGCGGGCGACGCCGGCGCGCATTGAACTCTCGATGGCGACGGCCGCAGCCGGCGCCCTGCTCTCAACTAGCTTCTCGCAGCTTGAAGCGCTGGATCTTTCCGGTCTGGGTCTTCGGCAGCGCCTCGACGAAGGCGATCGCGCGGGGATATTTGTACGGCGCGATCGTCGCCTTGACGTGATCCTGCAACAGCTTGACCTCGGCGTCGTCGTTGCGCGCACCCTGCTTCAGCACGATGAAAGCCGAGACGATCTGTCCCCGCTCCTCATCGGGCGCGCCGACCACGGCACACTCCGCGACATCGGGATGCCCGAGCAGCGCGGCCTCGACCTCGGGGCCGGCGATGTTGTAGCCCGCCGAGATGATCATGTCGTCGGCACGCGCCACGAACGACAGCCGGCCGTTCTCGTCGCTGACGAAGGCGTCACCGGTGATGTTCCAGCCATCGCGGACATATTTGGTCTGCCTGGAGTCCGCGAGATAGCGGCACCCGGTCGGGCCGCGAACCGCCAACTTGCCGACCTGGCCCGGCGGCAGCTCGTTCATGTCTTCGTCGACAATCCTGGCCTGGTAGCCGGTAACAGGCGTGCCTGTGGTGCCGCCGACCGCGCTACCCGTCCGGTTGGTGATGAAGATGTGCAGCAGCTCCGTGCTGCCGATGCCGTCGAGGATCGGCTTGCCGGTCTTCGTCGTCCAGCTCTCGAACACCGGCGCCGGCAGCGTTTCGCCGGCCGAGACCGCGAGGCGCAACGAGGACAGATCGGCACCCTTGTCCATCGCGGCCATCATCGCCCGATAGGCGGTCGGCGCCGTGAAGCAGATCGTCGCCTTGTAGGTTTCGATGATCCTGACCATCTCGCTCGGCGCCGCGTTCTCCAGCAGTGTCGCGGTGGCGCCAAAGCGCAGCGGGAAGATCGCAAGGCCGCCGAGTCCGAAGGTGAAAGCGAGCGGCGGCGAACCGACGAACACATCGTCCGGCGTCACCTTGAGCACTTCCCTGGCATAACCGTCCGCCACGATCAGGAGATCGCGGTGGAAATGCATGGTCGCCTTGGGTTCACCCGTGGTGCCCGACGTGAAGCCGAGCAGTGCGACATCGTCGCGGCCGGTCTTCACCGCATCGAACTTCACCGGCTTGTTCAGCGCGATCCGGTCGAGTTCGGCATCGTGGTTCTGGGTGCCGTCGAAATTGACGACCTGCTTGAGGAATTTGCTGGTCTTGGCGCAGGCCACCAGCTCATCCGCGATGCGGCTGTCGGTCAGCGCCAGCGCGATCTCGGCCTTGTCGATGATCTTGGCCAATTCGCCGGCGCGCAACATCGGCATCGTGTTGACGACAACCGCGCCCGCCTTGGTCGCTGCGAGCCAGGCCGCAACCAGCGCCGGGTTGTTGCCCGAGCGGATCAGGACGCGATTGCCGGGCTTGACGCCGTAATTCTCCACCAGCGCATGCGCCAGGCGGTTCGACCAATCTGTCAATTCCTTGTAGGTGCGCTGGCGGCCGTTGCCGATCAGCGCGATGCGATCGCCCATGCCCTGCTCGACGATGCGGTCGGTCAGTTCGACCGCGGCGTTGAGATAGTCGGGATAGCTGAATTCAGGCCGGTCGAGCAGCAGTTGCGGCCATTGCGCGAACGGCGGCAGGTTGCGACGTGCGAAATCGTCAACATGCCCGGATGGGCCGAGCCCGGGAAATTCACCTGACATTCGATTGCCCCTCGCTTTCCATCCAGAAAGGCCAAGATCTTGTCCACCAAGACCAATATCGAGAAGATCGAGGACGCCCGGCAGCGTTCCAATCGCCAATCATTTTATACTTAAAATAATTTGGCGCAAGGGTGGAAATCGCGTGGAAATGGCCGCGCCCTTCCCGAACCTCAGATCTGTGTGAGCTGCTTCAGCCGCGCGACCATCGCGGATCCCGGGTCGGCGAGCGGTGCGATCGCGGTGAAATGATTGGCATCGGGCACGACGCCGAACTGCGTTGCCACGCCCGCTTTGCCCCAGGCATCGACGATGGTCCGGCTCTGCCGGTGATATTCGGCGCTCTCATTGCCGCCGACGACGGCATCGAGCGTCGCGCCCGCCGGCGCTTTCCAGAACAGCGGGCTCGCCGCCCTTGCTGCGGCGCCGTCGAGGCCGAGTGCCTTGTTGATAGAGGTGCCGACCAGCGGCTCGAGCTCGAACAGGCCGGAGATCGCGTACGCGGCCCTGACCAGGTTCTTCGGCAGCGACGTATCATAGGCCGGCCAATCGGTCGCCAGCATGCATGCGGCAAGATGTCCGCCCGCCGAGTGCCCCGACACGACCAGCGGGCGGCCGAGCTTCGCCAGTTCGCGTGTTGCCGCCCGCATCTCCTCGATAATGTCGCCGACCGAGACGCCGGGGCAGAGATCGTAGCTCGGCACCGCGACACTGATGCCGTGGCCATTGAGGCCGCGCGCGCAGTGGCTCGATGACGAACCGTCGAGCGCCTGCCAGTAGCCGCCATGGATGAAGACGACGAGTGGCCCGTCGCTGTTACCCTCGAACAGGTCGATGATGTTGCGGCTGCCCGGACCATAGGTCAGCCGCCGCGGCGGGTGCTGCTCGCGATAGGCCGCGGCGTCCCTCGCCCAGCCGGCCAGCAGCGCCGGATTTTCCGGCACCCGTGCCCGGTTGTTGTATTCGACCTCGTAATCGATCTCGGTCACGGCGCTACGCGGTCCTCGCCTTGGCGGAGCGCTGCGCCGAGCCCTTGGCCTTGGCGAGCAGCCGCATCAGTTCGCGGATATCCTTCGGCGAGAGGTCGCCGAAGATGTCGGCGATCCATTTCTCGTGCTCGGCTGCCATCTTGCGGAACTCGGCGCGGCCGAGCTTGGTCAGCCGGATGAACTGCACGCGGCGGTCCGTCTCGGAGGTGCGGCGATCGAGGTGACCGGACTCGACTAGGCGCTCGACCAGCCCGGTGACGTTGCCGTTCGACACCATCATCCGCTTCGACAGGTCCGACAGCGTCATGCCGTCGGATACCTTGTCGAGCTGGGCCATCAGGTCGAAGCGCGGCAGCGTGACGTCGAATTTCTCGCGCAGCCGGCTGCGCACCTCGCCTTCGATCAGCGTGGTGCAGGTCAATAGCCGCAGCCACAGCCTGAGCTCGGTGCCGTGATCGTCGGGCAGTTCGACGGCTTTGGTTTCGGAATCAAGGATCATGCGGCGATCGCGCCTCTACAGCGAGTTCCGGTCGGACCGATTGCTTTGAGCTTCAAGCAATTCGCGGCGCCCCGCAAGTACAATTGCGAATCGTGCCTGCTACATCAGGCCGATCCTGCAATTTCTTTAAACTTCAAGCAATTGGCGCGGCGCTTGCATGTGCGGCGCGTGCATGGTGCGCGACGATCGCCCTGACGCGATGCCACATCGCTTGCAGCGGTCGCGCGCGTCAGACTAAGCTGAGCCCAAACAAGTTGAAGCCGAGGCATCGAGCCAGTGGTCGGGGGAGTGAGATGAAGCAATTGACGAAGCTCGCGGGATTGGCGGCGCTGCTGGGTATTGCGGTCAGCCCGGCGGCCGCGCAGGAGAAGATCAAGATCGGCGTGCTGGTGACGACCTCGGGGCCGGCCGCCGCGCTCGGCCAGCAGGTCCGCGACGGCTTTGCGCTTGCGATCAAGGATCTCGGCGGCAAGATGGCCGGCCGCGATGTCGAGATCGTCAACGGCGACGACGAGCTCAAGCCCGACGGCGCCGTGGTCAAGGTGCGCGGCCTGCTCGAGCGCGACAAGGTCGATTTCGTGGTCGGCCCGATTTTCTCCAATATTCTGCAGGCGATCCACCGACCGGTCACCGACAGCAAGACCTTCCTGATCAGCCCGAATGCCGGCCCCTCCAGCTACGCCGGCAAGGAGTGCAACCCGTTCTTCTATGTGACGTCGTACCAGAACGATCAGGTGCACGAGATCCTCGGCAAGGTGGCGCAGGACCGCGGCTACAAGCGCGTCTATTTGCTGGTGCCGAACTATCAGGCCGGCCGCGACTCCGTCGCCGGCTTCAAGCTCGATTACAAGGGCGAGATCGTCGAGGAATCCTACACGCCGCTCAACACGCTGGATTTCCAGCCCGAACTCTCCAAGATCGCCTCGCTGAAGCCGGACGCGCTGTTCACCTTCATGCCGGGCGGCATGGGCGTGAACCTCGTGAAGCAGTACAAGCAGGCCGGCGCGACGGTGCCGGTGCTCTCGGCCTTCACCGTCGACGAATCCACTCTCCCTGCGCAGCAGGACGCCGCGGTCGGCATGTTCGGCGGCGCGAACTGGGCGCCGAACCTGGACAATCCGCAAAGCAAGAAGTTCGTCGCGGCTTATGAGGCGGCCTACAACGGCGTGCCCGGCACCTATGCGATGCAGGCTTATGACGCGGCGCTGTTGATCGACAGCGCGGTCAAGGCGGTGAAGGGCGACCTCTCCAACAAAGACGCGGTCGCGGCGGCGCTGAAGAAAGCGGATTTCACTTCGCTGCGCGGTAACTTCAAGTTCAACACCAACGGCTATCCGATCCAGGATTTCTACCTCACCAAGGTCGCGAAGCGGCCGGACGGCAAATTCCAGACCGAGATCGTCGAAAAAGTGTTCTCGAACTATGGCGACCGCTACGCCAAGGACTGCGCCTCCAAGTGAATCACTCAAAGTGTTTTCAAGCGAAGTGGACACCGGTTCGCGAGAAGAAAACGCGTCAAACAAAGCGAGGGAAACATGACGATGAAAGACGAGATCGCCGGCATCACCCGCGCCAATGAGGGCATCCAGGGCATTTCCTGGAGCATCCTTGGCCAAACCTACGTGCCGAAGAGCCGCACCGAGCATTCGTTCTCCTGGCACGCCACCTTCCCGCCGGGCACGTTCGTTCCGCCGCACATCCATCCCGACCAGGACGAATACCTCTACATCCTCGAAGGCAAGCTCGACTTCATGCTCGACGGCGCCGATGAATCCGCCACGCCTGGTGACCTAGTACGCCTGCCGATGGGCAAGCCGCACGGCATCTTCAACAAGTCGCAGCAGCCGGCCAAGACGCTGTTCTGGGTGTCACCGACCCGCAGGCTCTACGACCTGTTCTGGGCGATCCACAACATGAAGGAACAGAACCCGGATGACGTGGTGCGGCTCGCCGCCGAGCACAACATCCACTTCCTGCCGCCGCCTCCGGCGTAATCGCCTCCCTTGGCTACTGCCACGCCACCACACGCGCGGCAAAGCCGTCCTCACTCCGTCATCCTGAGGAGCCGCGAAGCGGCGTCTCGAAGGATGCACGGCCCGGCTGGTGGCCGTCGACCCTTCGAGACGCCGCGCTGCGGCCTCCTCAGGGTGACGGATAGGGTGTTGCGTCTCCACCAGGAGGGTCAACGATCCGAGCCGGGCTTGGGAGCGTCGTCCTCCTTCAGCAGTCCCCCGCTACTGCCGCGCCACCACGCGCGCGGCAAAGCCGGCCTTCGCGGCATAGCCGCGCACGATCGCCTCCCGCGCCTCGTAATTGAGGATGGTGTCGACGTCGGTAAATCCCTGCGGCGCGAGCTGCTCGACGGCGTCGATCACGCCCTCGGGACCGCCGCGGCGGTTGGAGGCGACGATGTCGGCGGTCATCGGCAGCCGCTGCCGCTCATAGGCCGCCAGCGCCTGGCGCGGATGCTCCGCCCGTGCCAGCGTGTCGCCCAGGCACCTCGCATCGAGAATGGCCTGTGAGGCGCCGTTCGAGCCGACCGGATACATCGGATGCGCAGCGTCGCCGAGCAGCGTGACGCGTCCGCTCGACCAGTACGGCAGCGGATCCCGGTCGCAGCACGGATACTCCCAGAACTCCGGCGTCGCGTTGATCAGGCCGGTGAAGTCGACCTGCGGGATCGTGAAACCAGTGACGTAAGGCATCATCTCGTCGCGCCGGCCGAGATTGGACCAACCCTCGCGGCGCGGCGGCGGCGAGGAGCCGTCGCCGATCCGCACCAGCACCGCCCAATTGGTGAGGCGGCTTGCCGGGCTCGAGCCCGGCGCGATCGGATAGATCACGGCCTTGGCGTTCAGCCCGCCGGCGATGATCATCGAGCGTCCGGTCAGGAAGGCCGGCCAATCGGTCGCGCCACGCCACAGCATCAGCCCGTTCCAGCACGGCCCGCCTTCCTCCGGAAACAGCATCTCGCGCACCTTGGAGTGGATGCCGTCGGCGCCGATCAGAATGTCGCCGCGCGCAGTGTGCACATGGCTGCCGGCGCGGTCGAAGAAGTAGGCCGAGACGCCGCCCTCGTCCTGCGTGAAGGAGCCGAGCCGGCAACCGGTGCGGATCGCATCCGCGCCGAGACGGTCGATCACCGCCTGGTGGATCACGCCCTGAAGGCGGCCGCGATGAACAGAGAATTGCGGCACGTCGTGCCCAGCGTCGAGCCCGCGCTTCTCGTGCCAGACCTGCTGGCCGTGCCGCGTCAGATAGAACAGCTCAAAGGTGCGGATCGCGACGTCGTCGAGCTTGTCGAGCAAGCCAAGCCCCGCCAACTCGCGGATCGCATGGGGCAGCGTGTTGATGCCGACGCCGAGTTCGCGGATCGTCTCCGACTGCTCATACAGCTCGCAAGCGATGCCGCGCGAACGCAGCATCAGCGCAGTGGTAAGGCCTCCGATTCCGCCTCCGACGATAATCGCCTTCATCGTCCTTTACTCCACTCACAACAGGACGTTTTTACGCTTGCGCCTAGGGTCGCACGGCCGCTTGGCTGGCCGCAAGCGGGTTTGCCGCCCCGAACTCGGGCTGGCCCGCGATGATTGGGCTTAGGCTTAACATTGCTTCAGCGTACTCCAATCTATTCCCGTCACCCTGAGGTGCGAGCACAGCGAGCCTCGAAGGGTCGACGGCCGCCAGCCGGGCCGTGCATCCTTCGAGACGCCGCTTCGCGGCTCCTCAGGATGACGGATTACTCTGAGGCCTATCCCCTCGATCCGGCAGCACCGCTATCGCCTGGATCTCCACTTTGGCGCGATCCTCGATCAGGCCGGCAACCTGGACGGCGGTCATCGCCGGAAAGCTCCGACCGATCACGTCGCGATAGACCGCGCCGATCTCCTTCAGCCGCGCGGAATATTCCTTGCGGTCGAGGAGGTACCAGGTCATCGACACGATGTGCTCGGGCCCGGCCCCGCCGGCGGCGGCGACCGCGACGATGTTGCGCAGGGTCTGGGCGATCTGCGCCACGAGATCGTCGGTCTCGAACACGCATTGCCCGTTCCAGCCGATCTGGCCCGCGATGAAGATCTGCTTGCCGCGCGCGGCCATGCCGTTGGCGTAGCCGATCGGCTTCGCCCATCCGTCCGGTTGCAGGATCTCGATCATCTCAATTGCCCTCGAAGACGGGTTTCTGCTTGGCGGCGAAGGCCTCGAAGGCGCGGCGGAAATCGCCGGTCACCATGCAGATCGCCTGCGCCTGCGCTTCCGACTCGATCATCTCGTCGACGCCCATCGCCCATTCCTGGTTGAACATCGTCTTCGTCACCCCATGCGCGAACCACGGTCCATCCGCGAGCGAGCGCGCCAGTTCGTGCGCGGCGGCGGCAAGCTCGGCCGGCGGCACCAGGCGGTTGTGAAAACCCCAGGCAAAACCTTCCTCGGCGCTCATCGCGCGTCCGGTGTAGAGCAGATCGGCGGCATGGCCCTGCCCGATCACCCGCGGCAACAGCCCACATGCGCCCATGTCGGCACCGGCCAGGCCGACCCGGGTGAACAGGAATGCGGTCTTGGCCTGCGGCGTCGCCAGCCGCAGGTCGGACGCCAGCGCCAGCATGGCGCCGGCGCCGGCGCAGATGCCGTCGATCGCAGCGACGATGATCTGCGGGCATTTGCGCATCGCCCGCACCACCTCGCCGGTCATCCGGGTGAAGGCGAGCAGGTCCGGCATCGCCATCCGCGTCAACGGCTCGATGATCTCGAACACATCGCCGCCGGAGCAGAAATTGCCCTCGGCGCCGGTCAGCACGATGGTGCGGACATCGGAGGCATATCTGAGATTGGTGAAGAGGTCGCGCAGCTCCTCGTAGGACTCGAAGGTCAGCGGGTTCTTCTTGTCCGGCCGGTTCAGCGTGATGGTCGCGACGCGGCCGCTCGCATCGGTCGACCAGCGGAAGTGCTTGGCGGGATAATCCTTGAACGGCCGGAGCTTTGCTTTCATCTCGGACATGATGTGTTCCTTCACCCGGTAAGGACTTCGCCGCCGGCGACCGCCACGGCTTGTCCGTTGATTGACGATGCAGCCTCGGATGCCAGCCAGAGGATGGTGTCGGCGACCTCCTCCGGCGTGACCAGCCGCTGCATCGGATTGACTTTGGCCAGCGCAGCGCGCGCCTCCTGCTCGCTGCGGCCGGTCTTGGCGACGATATTCGCGGCGGCATCCGCCACCAGCGGCGTATCGGTGTAGCCAGGGCAGACCGCATTCACGGTGACGCCGCGCCGGGCATATTCCAGCGCCAGCGAGCGCGTCAGGCCGACGACGCCGTGCTTGGCCGCGACATAGGCGGACACATAGGCGTAGCCGGTGAGGCCCGCGGTCGAGGCGACGTTGATCACCCGCCCGCGGCCGCGCTGCGCCATCCCTGGCAGCACCGCCTGCGTCACCATGAACACGCTCGAGAGATTGCTCGCCAGCATGTCAGCCCACAGCGCAGCGTTGGTCTTGTCGAACGGCGCGCTGGCAGCCTTGCCGGCATTGTTGACCAAAATATCGATCGCATCAGCCTCGGCTTCAATCTGCGCGACCCCCTTGGTGACCGCCGCTTCATCGGTCACGTCGATCACAACAACAGCGCCGGTGTTCTTGCCGAGCAACGCCGCCGTCGCCTTCAGCGCGTCGATGCGGCGCCCGGCGATGCTGACGCGCACGCCGGCTGTTGCGAGCGCGACCGCTGTTGCGGCGCCGATGCCGGAACCGGCACCGGTGACCAGCGCATGCGCATTGGGCCAGAACCGTGTCATGCCTTCACTCCCGCGGATGCGCGTTCGAGATTGGCCTCATATTGCGACTTGCCCGACACGTACTGCTTCGGCCACGCGATCTGCTTGACGCCGATCTTGGCGGCCTCATGCAGCGTCCAGGCCGGATCGGCGAGATGCGGCCGCGCAATGGCACAGAGATCGGCGCGGCCGGCGGCGATGATCGAATTGGCATGGTCCGCTTCCGAGATCGCACCGACCGCGATGGTGGCGATGCCGACCTCGTTGCGGATCTTGTCGGCGAACGGCGTCTGGTACAGCCGGCCATAGATAGGATGGTCGTCGGCCCAGACCTGGCCCGAGGAGCAGTCGATCAGATCCGCGCCCGCGTCCTTGAACAGCTTTGCGAATTCGAGCGCATCCTCGGGCGTGTTGCCACCCTCGGCCCAATCGTGACACGACAGGCGGACCGACATCGGCTTGTCCTCCGGCCATACCGCGCGGATGGCGCGGAACACCTCCAGCGGATAACGCGCGCGGTTCGCGATTGATCCGCCATACGCGTCGGTGCGGCGGTTGGTCAGCGGCGAGAGGAAGCTCGACAGCAGATAGCCGTGGGCGCAGTGCAGCTCCAGAATATCGAAGCCCGCGCTCGCGGCGCGCCTGGCCGCTGCGACGAATTGCTCGCGCACCTCGTCCATCTCGGCGCGGCTCATCGGCTCCGGCACCTGCCCGTCGGGCAGGTAAGGCACCGACGAGGCCGACACCACCGGCCAGTTATGGTCCGGCAACGGCTCGTCCATGCCCTCCCAGGCGACGCGGGTCGATCCCTTGCGGCCGGCATGGCCGAGCTGGATGCCGATCTTGGCTTGCGAATTGCGATGCACGAAGTCGACGATGCGCTCGTACGCCGCCGCCTGCGCCTCGTTCCACAGCCCGCAGCATCCGGGCGTGATCCGCGCCTCCGGCGAGACGCAGGTCATCTCGGTGAACAACAGGCCGGCGCCGCCGAGCGCGCGGGAGCCGAAATGCACCAGATGGAAGTCGTTCGGGACGCCCTCCTCGGCCGAATACATCGCCATCGGCGAGACGATGATCCGGTTGGTAAGCGAAAGCCCGCGAATCTGGAACGGCGTCAGCATCGGCGGCGTGACGCGGTCGTTGGTGGCAGGCACGCCGCTCCGCTCCGCGAACCAGCGCTCATAGCCTTCGAGCCACGCCTTGTCGCGCAGCCTCAAGTTCTCGTGGCTGATGCGCTGCGAACGGGTCAGCAGCGAATACATGAACTGCTCCGGCTCCAGCGTATCGGCATAGCGCGAGCCGACCACCTCGAACCATTCCATCGCGTTGCGCGCGGCGTTCTGGATCCGCGCCACGTCGACCCGGCGCAGCTCTTCATACGCCTTCAGCACCGCCGGAATGCTGTCCCTGACAGCGCCGTGGTTCTTGAACTGATTGGTCAGCTCGATCGCGTCTTCCAGCGCGAGCTTGGTACCCGAGCCGATCGCGAAATGCGCGGTGTGGGCGGCATCGCCCATCAGCACGACATGGCTGTTGCCGTTGAACGCGGTCCATTTGCCGCAGATCAGCCGCGGGAACGACAGCCAGGCCGAGCCGCGCAGATGCCGCGCGTTGGAGACCAGATGATGGCCCTCGAGGATTTCCGCGAACACGTTTTCGCAGAACGCGATGGATTCGCCCTGCTCCATCTTGTCGAGGCCGTGGGCGAGATACGCCTCCTCGGTGGTCTCGACGATGAAGGTCGCCGCGCCGTCCTCGAATTTGTAGATGTGCGCTTGGAACCAGCCGTGCTCGGTCTTGCGGAAGTCGAAGGTGAAGGCGTCGAACGGCCTGACGGTGCCGAGCCAGATATAGCGGTTCGGCCGCATCAGCATGTCGGGCTGAAAAGTCTCGGTGTACTTGGTGCGGACCTTTGAGTTCACGCCGTCGCACGCCACGATCAGGTCGGCGTCGGGAAACTCAAGATCGGAATTGACCTCGCGTTCGAAGATCAGCTCGACGCCGAGCTCCTCGGCCCGCGCCTGCAGGATGTTGAGCAGCCGCTTGCGGCCGATGCCGACGAAGCCGTGGCCGGTGGTGCGCATCCGCCGGCCCTTGATCAGGACCTCGATGTCGTCCCAATGGTTGAAGGCCTGCTCGATCGTATCGGCGGTGACCGGATCCCATTTGCGCATGTTGTCCATGGTCGCATCCGAGAACACCACGCCGAACCCGAAGGTGTCGTAGGGCCGGTTGCGCTCGACCACGGAAATGACGTGCGCGGGATCAAGCATCTTCATCAGGATGCCGAAGTAGAGCCCGGCCGGCCCGCCTCCAATGCAAACGATGCGCATGGCGTTCTCCCGTTGGCTTCGGCGGGCTGGGGGCATTTCTCCAGCGAGCCGATGCCGGATGTTATTTTATACTTAAAATAATTGTCAAGGGCGGGCTCGCCACCCATTCCACCCGTCATCGCCCGGCTTGACCGGGCGACCCAGTATTCCAGAGACGGTCGTGCTTGAGCGGAAGGACCGCGGCGTACTGGATCGCCCGCCTTCGCGGGCGATGACAGAATGTGATACGGCTTCCTGTTCTCGCGGCATGAAACGCCCGAGCTAACGCCTCGTTCCGCCCTCTCGCAGAGGGCGCAGGCCGTCGGACAAATCAGCGCTAGGAGCGCGCGCCTGTCCGTTCGTCATTCCCCGGTGCACAATTGCGCACCTGATGGCGACGCTTCAGCGTCGAACCCGGAATCTCGAGATTCCAGGTTCGGTGCTTCGCACCGCCCCGGAATGACAGGGAGAGATTGGGCCGTGCGACCTCAATGCACCGCCGCGTACAAAATCTTGTCCTGCGTCGCGTCGGCTGCGTCGAATTCGGCGGCGATGCGGCCGGTGCGAGCGACCAGGATGCGGTCGGACACCGCGAGAATCTCCGGCAGATACGACGAGATCACCACCACCGCCTTGCCCTCGTCGGCGAGACGGCGGATTTCGCCGTGGATGTGCGGGATGGTGCCGACGTCGACGCCGCGGGTCGGCTCGTCGAAGAAGATGATCGAGGGCTCCTGCACCAGCGTCTTGGCCAGCACCACCTTCTGCTGGTTGCCGCCGGACAACTCGACGATCCGCGCCTTGCGTTGCAGCGCGCTGATCTTGAGCCGCTCGACCCAGTAATTGGCGAGCTTGCTGCGTTTCGCGCGCGACAGCAGGAAGCTCCAGCCCTTCCGTGTGGCGAGGCTGCCGATATAGACGTTGTCGTCGACCACCATGGTCTCGAAGAAGCCGTTGGCCTTGCGGTCCTCAGTGATGTAGGCGATGCCGTCATTGATCGCCTGCCGCGGCACGCGGTAGCGGATCGGCTTGCCGCGCAGCCGGATGGTGCCGCCATTGACCAGATTGCGCTTTAGCGCGCCGTAGATGATTTTTGCGATCTCGGTGCGGCCGGAGCCGATCAGGCCGGCGATGCCGACCACCTCGCCGGCATAGACCGAGAACGACATGTTCTTGACCGCCATGCCCATGGTGACGTTCTCGACCGTCAGCACCTTCTCGCGGCGCTGATGGGTCTTCTCCTTGCGGCCGTAGACCGCCTGCGCCACCTCGCGCCCGACCATGTGCTGCACCAGCGCGTCGCGGGTCAGCTGCTTGGCGGGCGCCGTGATCACCAGCTTGCCGTCGCGCAGCACGGTGATGCGGTCGGCGATCTGCAGCGATTCCTCCAGCGCATGCGAGATGTAGATGATCGAGACGCCGCGGGCGCGCAGGTCGCGCACCAGATGGAAGAAGTGGACGATCTCCTCCGGCGTCAGCGACGCGGTCGGCTCGTCGAAGATGATGATGCGCGCCTTGTTGTAGATCGCGCGCGCGATCTCCACCATCTGCTTCTTGGCGGTGCCGAGCAGCGCCACCGGCGTTGCCGGATCGACGTGGAAGTTGAGCGACTGCAGCAGCTGCTGGGCCTGGATGTTCAGGGTGCGGAAGCGCGTCAGCAGCTTTTCGTTGCCGAGCTCGATGTTCTGCGCCGCCGTCATGGTCGGCACCAGGCTGGTCTCCTGATAGACCATGCAGATGCCGGCATCGAGCGCGTCGCGCGGCTGCTCGAAATTGGCAGGCCTCCCGTCGAGCAGATAGTCGCCGGAGGTGAGATTGATCGCGCCCGCGATCGCCTTGCACAGCGTCGACTTGCCGGCGCCGTTCTCGCCGACCAGCGCATGCACCTCGCCGGGATAGAGATCGAAATTGACGCCCTCGATGGCGTGAACGCCGCCATAGATTTTCGAGCCGCTGGTGATCCGCAGCACCGGCTCGCGGGTTGCGGACTGGGGCGCGGTCGTGGCCTGCATCACGCCGTCATTCATCGCAGCTCTCCCGTATAGCGCAGCAGCCGTCCCGCGCCGCGCGCGGCGATCACGACGCCCGAGGGCGTCGCGCAGGCCGCGGTGATGCCGTGGAAGCGGCCGCCGGCGCGGCTGTGCAGGCTGTCGCTGGCCTCGCCATCGGCGTCGAGATGCGCCAGCAGGCCATAGGAGCGCGGCGGCGCCCAGGGCTTCTGGATGCCGAGCGCCTTGACGCTGCCGATCTGCATCGGCTCCAGGCAATCGCTGCCGCCGGTGAGCGCCGGCGCCACCCAGTAATCCGGCGGCATCGTCGCCATCATCTCCTCGCGGAAATCGTCTTCCTTGAGCACGAACTCGATCAGATGGGTGCGGCGCGCGAACATGCCGAGCAGCAGCCCGCCATGGCCGTCCGGATGCAGCCGCGCCGGATAGCCCGCCATGTTGGCGGCGACAATCTCCCGGGCGCCAAGGGTGTCGCCGCCAAGCGCGAAGCGGCTGAGCCGATGCGCCCAGCTCTCCGTGAGCCACAGGCTCTTGCGGTCGTCCGAAACGCTGACGCCATAGGGATAGGCCAGTTCGCGCAGCAGCACCTGCGGATTGTCGAGGCCGGCGCCGCAGCTGATCAGGCGACCATTGGCGCGCTTTTCCATCAAATCATGCCGCCACTCGCCTGGGCGGCGGCCGGTGCTGCCTTCGACGGCATAGATACGGCCATCGGGCGCCGCCGTGACCGATAACAGCCCGGTCAGCGCGCTGCCGCCGGCAGCCTCCAGCCAGCGCGGATCGGGCTTTGCCGGATCGATCGCGGCTAGCCCCCTGCCCGCGACGCAGACCAGCAGGCGGCCGTCCGGATGCAATGCGAGCCCGCCGGCATCGTCCTCGAACTCGGCGACAACAGTGCGGGTCGAGAGATCGTTGCCACTGAGCTTCAGCACCTGCCTTCCGGCGGAGACATAGACCGCGCCGTCGCCGGCCGCGATCACATCGTCGATGCCGGGCAGCGGCTCGCCAATCGGCACGGCGGTGTCGAGCCGGTCGTTCGGGCTCATCGCGCCGTCGAGCGGCGGGATCGCGTTCTGGCCGCCGTCGCGGTCGATGACGCTTCTGATATCGCGCAGCAGATGATCGAAAAATCCCATTACGTCGCCACCCTGCTCTTTGCGCCCCAATACGCATCGTAGCCGGTCCAGCTGTCGTCGACGCCGTCGAGCTTGATGCGGCCGATCCGGTTGTTCTCGAGCCCGCCGAGATAGAGATAGCCCTCGTGCTCGCGCATCGAGGTCAACGTTGAATGCGAGATGCCTGTCGGGTCCCACCACGACTCCAGCGCCTCGCCCTGCTCGTTGAACTTCAGCACACAGCCATGGTTGAGCGCCGGCGCCAGCCACTCGTCGGTCGGCACCTGCTTGACCATGCGAAGGCGGAAGCCGGGTTTTCGCGCGGCGAGATCGAAGGTGGGCGTGCGGATACCGACCAGCGCCAGCCAGTACGTACCATCGGAGGCGCGGTTGATGTTGTCGGGGTTGCCCGGCAATTCGTCCATCAGCACTTCGGTCTTGCCCTTGTTCGGCCCATCGATCCAGTAGCGGAAGACCTTGCACAGCGAGGTCGAGGCGATCAGGATCGACTTGCCGTCATGCGAGACGCAGATCCCGTTCGGGAAATAGAAGTGGTTGATCACGGTGCGCGTGGTCTTGGTCGCCGGGTCGTAGCAGACCACGCGACCGTTCGGCCGGCCCTCGAGAATGTCGAGGGTGTTGGTGGTCATCTCGTAGCGCGTGGTGCAGTCGCTGAAATAGATCTTGCCGTCGGGCGCGATGTCGAGGTCGTCGGCCATGCGCAGCCGGGAATCGTCGTTCAGCTTGTACCAGGTACGGTTGGTCTCGTCGGTGACCTTGAAGATGCCGCCATCTGGCGCGACGCCGTAGACGCCCATGCCGGCGACCGCGACGATCAGATTCTCGTCGCGATCGAACTGCATGCCGAGCGGCCGCCCGCCGATATGGGCGAACACCTCGCGGGTCTTGAAGTCGGGCCCGGAGAAGCGGATCACGTTGCCGTCGCGGGTCGACCCGTAGAGCCGGCCCTGGCGGTCGAGGATGACATCCTCGGGCCCCTCGACCTGGTCGACGCCGATCGCCTGCGCGTTGATCAGCCGGTCGTTCTGCGCGTAGGGCGATGTCGCGCCGGGCTGCACCGCCGGCGCCGAGGCGAGCGGCACGAAGGCCGGGTTGACATAGATCTTCTGGATCGCCTTGCCGCGGTTCTTCGACCATTTGACGTCGATGCCAACGGCGGCGAGCAGGATCATGCCGGTCACCGCCGAGGTGACATAGCCCGGGATGCCCATGCGTACGAGGCCATTGGTCAGCAGGAAGATGATCAACGCGCCGATCATGGCCCGCCACACCGTGCCTTTGCCGCCGGCCAGCGAGACGCCGCCGAGCACCGCGGCGGTCAGCGCCTGGAACTCCCAGCCGACGCCGGTGGTGGAATCCGTCGAGGCCTGACGCGCGGCGTAGAAGATGCCGCTCGCCGCGCACAGCGTGCCGGACAGCACATAGGTCATGAACAGCATCAGTCGGACGCGGATGCCGGCGTGGCGCGCCGCCTTGCGGCTGGCGCCGATCGCGGTGAGATGCCAGCCATAGCGCGAGCGCGACAGGAAGATGTGGCAGATCAAAAGCACCACAAACAGCGTCGCCGCATTGATGGGAATGCCGAGCACGCTGCCACCGCCGACGAAGTCCCAGGCGTCGCTCTCGACCGAGTTGGTCGCGAACACCTGGGCGTAGCTGGTGTTGAGCAGATTGACCGAGGCGCGCAGGATGATCAGCGTCACCAGCGTGGTCAGGAACGGCCGCGTCTTCAGGAAGCCGATCAGGAAGCCGTTGATGCTGCCGAGCAGCGCGCCGACCAGAAGCGTCGCCGGAATGGCCAGCCCAACCGGCCATTCGCGCACCAGCAGGAAATACAGCGCGGCGAAATTGCACAGCGCGAAGATCGCGCCGACGGAAAGATCGATGCCGCCGGTGACCAGGCAGAAGCCCATCGCGAGCGCGACAAAGCCGAATTCGGCGAACAGCCGCAGCAGCGAGACCGAGTTCTGCACCGAGGCGTAGTCGGGAATGGTGAGTGCGAAATAGGTCCACAGCCCGATCATCACGGTGAAGGGAACCACCGGCTCGAACCACTGCTTGAGCAACAGCTCGGACAGCAAGAGCCGGGGTGAGAACCGCCGCACCGATGCGGCAAAGGAATCGACAGCCATCGACATCGTCAAAGCACTCCCTCGATCATGATGTGAGAACTCCCATCGTGATCTCGTTCTCTTATTGAGCATGATCTTTCGGAAAACCGGCTTCCACTTTTCCGGATCATGCTTGTGATACAGCCGGCGCGGGAATGCCCCCCGCGCCGGCTGTCTCGCGCCTTGTTAGTTTTTCTTGGGTAGCGCGAAGCAGTTGGCGCCCGAGGCGTTCGACTTGTCGAGCCAGATCGGCCGCGTGTAGTAGACGAGATTGCGCCCGCCCGGCTTCTCGCCGGATACCAGCAGGGTTTCGGCGGCGAACATCAGGTCATGGCCCTGCTCGGTCGCCTTGTAGCTCAGGAACTTGTAGAAATTGCCCGAATTGACCTGGTCGCAATCGAGCTGCGAGCCTTCACCCGAGGCGAACACCTTGACGTCGTCGATCTTGCCGGCGTTGCGGATCGCCTGCGCCGCGCCCGACTCCATGATGCCCCAGAAGCCGATCGAGGCGCACAGGTCAGGATGCTGCTGGATCACGGTTGCGGTGACATTGAGCGCGGTGTTGGCGTCCCAGTTGGCGGCCTGGTTCGAGACCACCTTGATGTTGGGATCCTTGTTCAGGACCTCCATGATGCCGCCGACCTGGTCGACGCTGGCGGCCGCGGTCAGTTCCCCCTGCACGATCTGGACCTTGCCCGACTTGCCGGAGCCGGTGCCGCAGGCCTTCACGGTTTCGCTCGCGAGCATCTTGCCGATCTCGCGCCAGTCGGCGCCGACAAAGGCACCGGACTTGTAGTTCGAGGACATGTTGATCTGGATCACATGCGTGCCCTGGCTTTCGGCGCGCTTGAGGTCCTTCATCAACAGCGTGACGCTCGGATTCTGCACGATCAGCACGTCGGGCTTCTGGTCGACCAGCGCGGTCAGCACCTGCTGCATCGCCGAGGGGTTGTTGTTGGGATCGCGCACGACGTATTTCATGCCGCGCCACTCGGCCTCTTCCTGCACCACCCGGCCCCATTCGTCGGACAGCGGCACGCCGAGCGCGATCGGCAGATAGGCGATCGTCTTGCCCTGCAGCGCCTTGTCGTAGACGGCGCGCAGCTCGCGCGCGGTCTTGGTGCCTTCCTCCTGCGCGGATGCCGCAAACGGCATCGCGGCCAGCGTCGCGCCGGCGAGCAGGATCGTCCAGAACTTGGTCGTCTTCATCGTCTCCTCCACACAAAATTCTTTTGATTGATTGCGAATTGTTCTGATTGATTGGCGCGAGGGGCGCGCTCAGTCGTCTTGCTTCAGTCGCCTTCCTTTAGTCGCCCTGCCGCGCGGTCTCCTCGTCACGGGGATGCAGCCAATTGTCCAGCACGATGGCGGCCAGCAGCACCACGCCCTTGACGATGTTCTGTACCTCGCTGTTGACGTCCATGATGGTGAAGGCGTTGAGCAGCGTGCCGATCAGGACGCAGCCGACCACGACGCTGAACACGCTGCCGCGGCCGCCGATCAGGCTGATGCCGCCGATCACGACGACCAGCACGACGTCGAAGATCATGGTGCCCTGGGTGATCGCCATCTGCATGCTGCCGGTGGTGCCGACCCAGACCAGGCCTGCAATCCAGGCGAGCAGTGCAACCAGCACGTGCTCGAGCACAATCAGCGGCCGCAGCGGGACGCCGGTCAGCCGTGCGGCCTCCGGATTGTCGCCCTGCGCATAGATGAAGCGGCCGATCGAGGTGCGCGACAGGAACAGATGCATCGCGATCGCGCAGACCGCGAACACCAGGATCGGAACCGGGATGCCGAACAGCCGTCCGGCGCCGAGATACATCAGGCCCGGCGCATCCTTCGGCGCATAGACCACCCAGGCCGGCGCGATCCAGAACGCGAGGCCATAGATCACGAAGCCCGCGGCCAGCGTCACGAACAGCGCCGGCGCCTCGACGAAGGCGACCATCACGCCGTTGACGACGCCGATCAGCACCGCGATCGCCAGCGCCAGCAGCACTGCCGTGAAAACAGGCATGCCGTTCTGCATCTCGATCAGCGCGATCGCCCAGGAACCCGCCATGATCGCGACCTCGGAGAGGTCGATGCCGCGGCTGATCACGATCAGCCCCATGCCGAGGCCGAGCACGCCGAGGATGGAGATACTCCGCAACAGATTCAGGAGGTTGGAGACGGTGGCAAAGCCGTTCAGCGTCAGGCCGAACACGACCAGAAGCGCGATCGTGATCAGGAGCACGATCTGCTCCTGGCTCGGCTTTGCGAACATTGTGCCCGAGCGAGATGATGCCGCAGGGACAGCAACGCCGCGCGATGGCGATTGCACGCTCATCGTTTCCTCCAGGTATTATTTTGCTTGAGACTTTAAGAGTGCCGACTAGTATTCGTCAAATGCATTCGACGGATACGGGTAGATCATTTCCATGCATGTACGCGACGTCGACCTGAACCTGTTCGTCGTGTTCGACGCGATCTATTCCGAGGGCGGCGTCAGCCGGGCCTGCTTTCGCCTCAATCTGACGCAGCCCGCGGTGAGCCATGCGCTGGGCCGGCTGCGCGCGATGTTCAACGATCCGCTGTTCGTGCGCCGCAACCACGTGATGACGCCGACGCCGCTTGCACGCCAGATCATCACCACGGTGCGCCAGGCACTCAACGGCCTTGAGACGACGCTGACCCACACCCACCGCTTCGATCCGGCGAAGACGCCGAAGCGGTTCGTGATCGGTCTGCGCAACAATCTCGAGGCGCCGATGCTGAGCGCGCTGATCAACCGGATCAGCACGGTGGCGCCGCTGGTCGAGATCGCGACCGTGCGCAGCGAGCGCAACAATCTGGAGCGCGAGCTTGCCGCCGGCACGCTGGACGTCGCGATCGATACGCTGCTGCCGCTCTCGACGGAGGTGCGGCGCGAGCAGATCCTGACCGAACATATCGCGGTGTTCGCGCGGCGCGGCCATCCCGAACTCGGCACAAGGCTCGACAAGAAGGCGTATCTGCGCATGGAGCATGTTTGCGTGACGTCGCGGCGCAGCGGCCTGTCGTTCGAGGATTTCCAGTTCCAGCGCCTCGGCCTGACGCGTACCGTTCGCCTGACCTGCCAGAATTTCGCGACCGCCTGCCATGTCGTGAGCCGCAGCAACATGCTGCTGACCGCGTCGGAAAGCGCCGCCTCCGTGCTGGAGGATCCCGGGCTGTTGCAGTGCTTCCCCTGCCCGTTCCCGATCAGCCCGCACGTCAATTATCTCTACTGGCATGCCACCGCCGAGGGCGACACCACCAATCAATGGCTGCGCGAGCAACTTCGCGCCGCCGCTTCGCTGCTGGCCGGCAGCCGTTTCAGCAAGAAGAACCGGCGCCTGGCGAAGACGCGCCCCAAGGTCGGCATCCCGGTGCCGACCAGCCTCGCCGCGGAATAGCCGCGTCAGCCCACCACGCGGATTGGGTCCGAGCCGTCCCAAGTCGCGGCCACGGTCCTGATCTTCTCGAAGAACCGCCCCTTCGATCCCGAGATGTCTGAGATCTCGATCACGGTGCCGGCGTGGCCGGCGGTGTCGAAATAGGCGAAGCGTCCGTTGGGGCCGCCTATCTGGCCTTCATGACCGATCGTGAAGCCTGCCGCGATGGCGCGCTCGTAGAGCGACTGGTAGTCCGTGCTCCAGTACGACATGTGCTGCAGGCCCTCGCCGTGGCGCGCCAGAAAATCCAGATACATCGACGGCGCGTCGTTGCGCTGTTGGATCAGCTCGATCTGCAGATCTCCGGAATTGGCCAGCGCGATCGACATCTCGACCGCGGAGTCCACGCCGCGATAGCGGAACCAGTCGACCCTGACCGAGGGGATCAGGAAGAATGGCCCGACCCGCAGCGTCTCGGTCCAGAACTTCAGCGCCGCATCGATGTCGCGAACGACGTAGCCGTTCTGACAGACCTTGCCGAACAATGCACTCATGCGCCCTCCCCGCCGCTCACAAACCGCTGAGCCCGCTGTCCACCGCCAGCGTCTGCGCGGTGACGTAGACGCTTTCATCCGACATGAAGAACAGCACGGCGTAGGCGATCTCCCACGCCGTGGCCTGACGGCCGAACGGGACATGCCCCTTGCCGCGCGATGGCCGGCCGGCGCCGGCCTCGCGGCCGTTCGGGGTGTCGACCAGCCCGGGATAGACCAGATTGGCGCGGATGCCGCGCCGCGCACCGGCATGCGCGATGTTGCGCATCAGACCGCCGAGCGCAGCCTTGGAGGAATCATAGACCGCCATCTGCGATCCCGCCTTCAGTGCCGCGATCGAGGAGATGAAGACGATCGCGCCGCCGTCCGCGAATTTCGGCAAGGCAGCGCGGCAGCACAGCATCGGGCCGCGGACGTTGACGTCGTAGATCCTGTTCCACTCCTCGGCGCTGACATTGTCGAGCCCGGTCTTGCCGAAAGTGCCGATGTTCAGCACCATGCCGTCGAGCCCGCCCATGGCGCGGTGCGCCTCGTCGATCATCCTGATGACATCGGCCTCGTTGGTGACGTCGGCGGCGATCGCGAACGCGCGGCCGCCGTCATCGGCAATACGCGCGACCGTATCCTCGGCGGAGGCGCGATTGAGGTCGGCGACCGCGACATGCGCGCCCTCGCGCGCGAACAGCAGGCTCATGGCGCGGCCGTTGCCGATCGGATCGGTCGCGGCATCGAACACGCGTTGGCCGCCGCCGACCACCAGAATGCGGCGTCCGTTGAGACGTCCCCTGCCCGGCGCGATGCCTGACGATTCCGCGCTCAGGGGACGGACATAGCGCTCCGGCTTGGAGTCTTGTGACGTGTCCGACATCTCATCAGCTCCGCTTCTTGCCGCCCTCGTAGACGGCCATGCCGGCGGCCGGATCGAGATCGGTCTCGGTCGCCTCCGTCAGCCGCGCCATCATCATGTAGAAGCCGACCGCGACGATCGCCTCGACGATTTCCTGGTCGCTGAAGTGTTTGCGCACAGCGGTAAAGGCGGCATCGCTGACGCGCACCTTCTCGACCACCTCGCGGCCGAAGCCGAGCAGCGCGCGCTCGGCCGCATCAAGTGCAGCATCGTCGTAATTGCCGCGCTCCACCGCATCGATCTGCGCCTGCGTCACGCCGACGCCGAGCGCGATCGGCACATGCTGGCGCCACTCATAGGCGCCGCCCTCGAGCTGCGCGGCCTGCAGGATCAGAAGCTCGCGGTTGACCGCCGACAGCTTCTGCTTGTGCAGGATCGAATTGCCGAGCCGCATCACGGGAATCGCATTGGCCTCGGCATGGGCCATCATGCGGAAGATGTTGAGCTTGACCGGCATTCGGTCGAACGCGGCGCGGATGTCTCCGCCGGTCGTCTCCGGATCAATCAGGGGCAGCCTTGCCACGCGTCTCTCCCTTTTGGTTGTTCTTGTTCATTGTCTTGCTGTCCGGCTTCCCGGTCCGTCCAGCTAATGCGCGGGGCCGGCTGAGATCAAGCTGGCCCGTCGGAATGGTCCGAATAGCGGGGTTCTGCCATGCGGTTCAGCGCTTGAATCCGCAGGCCCGGGCAGGCATAAGGACCCCATCTCCCCTAAAAAATGCCCATAGCCCAAGGATTTACGATGCCCGCCTATCGCTCCCGCACCACCACCCACGGCCGCAACATGGCGGGTGCTCGCGGCCTCTGGCGCGCCACCGGCATGAAGAACGAGGATTTCGGCAAGCCGATCATCGCGGTGGTCAACTCCTTCACCCAGTTCGTGCCGGGACACGTGCATCTGCAGAACCTCGGCCAGCTCGTCGCGCGCGAGATCGAGAAGGCCGGCGGCGTGGCAAAAGAGTTCAACACCATCGCGGTCGATGACGGCATCGCGATGGGCCATGACGGCATGCTCTACAGCCTGCCCTCGCGTGAACTGATCGCCGACAGCGTCGAATACATGGTCAATGCGCATTGCGCCGACGCGATGGTCTGCATCTCGAACTGCGACAAGATCACGCCCGGCATGCTGATGGCGACGCTGCGGCTCAACATCCCGACCGTGTTCGTCTCGGGCGGCCCGATGGAATCGGGCAAGATCCTGCTCAAGGGCAAGAAGCGCGCGGTCGACCTGATCGACGCGATGGTGGCGGCCGCCGACTCCAACGTGTCGGACGAAGAGGTCGAGGTGATCGAGCGCTCGGCCTGCCCGACCTGCGGCTCCTGCTCCGGCATGTTCACCGCAAACTCGATGAACTGCCTGACCGAGGCGCTCGGCCTCGCGCTGCCCGGCAACGGCTCGGTGCTGGCGACCCATGCCGACCGCAAGAGCCTGTTCGTCGAGGCCGGCCATCTGATCGTCGATCTCGCCCGCCGCTATTACGAGCAGGACGACGCCAAGGTGCTGCCGCGCAATATCGCCAACTTCAAGTCGTTCGAGAACGCGATGACGCTCGACATCGCGATGGGCGGCTCGACCAACACCGTGCTGCATCTGCTCGCCGCCGCGCGCGAGGGCGAGGTGCCGTTCACGATGACCGACATCGATCGTCTGTCGCGCAAGGTGCCGGTGCTCTGCAAGGTCGCGCCCTCGGTGCAGGACGTCCACATGGAGGACGTGCATCACGCCGGCGGCATCATGGCGATCCTCGGCGAGCTCGACCGCGCCAGGCTGCTCACCACCGACGGCCCGACCGTGCATGCCGCGACGCTCGACGATGCGCTGAATCACTGGGACGTGGTGCGCACATCAAGCGACAAGGTCCGCAATTTCTACATGGCCGCGCCCGGCGGCGTGCCGACCCAGGAGGCGTTCAGCCAGGATCGCCGCTTCGACGAGGTCGATCTCGACCGCGCCAAGGGTGTCATCCGCAACGCCGAGCACGCCTATTCCAAGGACGGCGGGCTCGCCGTGCTGTTCGGCAATCTCGCCGAAGACGGCTGCATCGTGAAGACCGCCGGCGTCGACGAGAGCATCCTGAAATTCTCCGGTCCGGCCCGCATCTTCGAGAGCCAGGACGCGTCGGTCGACGCCATCCTGGGCAACAAGGTGAAGGCCGGCGATGTCGTGCTGATCCGCTATGAGGGGCCGCGCGGCGGCCCGGGCATGCAGGAGATGCTCTACCCGACCAGCTATCTGAAGTCGAAGGGCCTCGGAAAGGCCTGCGCGCTGATCACCGACGGCCGCTTCTCCGGCGGATCGTCGGGCCTGTCGATCGGCCACGTCTCGCCGGAAGCCGCCGAGGGCGGCCTGATCGGCCTGGTCGAGGAAGGCGATGTCATCGAGTTCGACATCCCGAACCGCAAGGTCAACCTCAGGGTCGACGATGCCGAACTGAAGCGCCGCCGCGCAGCGATGGAAGCCAAGGGCAATGCGGCATGGAAGCCGGCGGCGCCGCGCAAGCGCGCCGTCTCGACCGCGCTGAAGGCCTATGCGGCGTTCGCGAGCAGCGCGGCGAAGGGTGCCGTTCGCATCCTGCCGGAGTAACAAGCGACGAGCTTGGCCGCGTTTGGCTCCGGTCTCGCGGCAGACCAGCTGCACCTCTCCCGCTTGCGGGAGAGGTCGTCGCAGGGCGCACTGCCAAAATATCGAAAACAACCCCATGCAAAGTAGCCGGCGGCTGCCGGCGGACACGGCAACTTGACTCGACGGGCAACTCAGCGGTATTCTTCGATTATCCAGAAATCGTGCAGACGCCCCTCGCCCCGGGACTATCGCATACGGCATTTGCGGACTTCTGCAACAGACGCATATGCGATTGCCCTCCCCCGCAAGCGGGAGAGGGAGCGCAGAGCGAATGCGGCTGATCGCGAACTAGCGTCAGGTCACTTGCAAGTCGGCCGCTTCGATCCGGATGCGGTCGGCGTGCAGCGACCAGTCGCACAGCGCCTGCTCCTGACAGAATTTGAGCTTGGCCATCTCGGTGGCCTGGCCTTCGCTCGAGGCGTCGATCTCGAGCGCGCCCTGACAGACCTCGCGCTGGCGGCCATTGCCGCCGAGCACGTCCTTCATGAAATGAACGACGAAGCGTGACATGGAACCCTCCCTGCTGCGGGGGCAGAGCCCGGGGTTCACGTGCTAGCACTGACGCGAGGCGGTGTTGAGTTAATTCGGCGCGCGGTTGCGGCGCACGGTGGAAAACTTACGCGCCGGCCTGCGGCAGGCTGGCGGCAGCGATCGCGACGATCTGCGCAATGCGGCGGCCGATCCTGGCCGGAGCTGCACGGAGGTATGACTGGACCTGTCGCATGGCACATTTTCCTTCCGCGCCCGGAATGGTCGGGCACACCTAGAAAATGGGGATTTCGCCCTAAGCCGTCGATATCTCAGGGAAAATAACAACGGACGCGTTGCGGAGCGGTGGTTTGACAGTGGGTTTGTTGTCCCGATCGAGGTTCCGGCGAAGGAGATTTTCTCCGACGGTTTTTTTGGCCGCACGGCACGCTCCACCTCTCCCGCTTGCGGGGGAGGTCGGATCGCATCGCAGATGCGATCCGGGTGGGGGCTCTCTCCACGATGCGACTCGCGGAGAGAGCCCCCACCCCCTCCCCCGCAGGCGGGAGAGGGAGCCCACGGCCGGTGGACGTGGAGACATCAAGCGCCGATGCCGCGGATCACCTACCCCGGCATAAACCCGAACGCCTTCTCGAACCGTCTCGCGTAGACCGGCCACACCTCGGGATTGATGATGCGCGGCGGGCGCTTGCCGTCGAGCGCATCGAGGATCTGCTCGGCGGCGATCCGGCCCATGTTGATGCGCGCCTCCCGGGTGACGCCGGCCGTGTGCGGGCTTGCCAGCACGTTGTCGAACTGCAGCAGCGGATGATCCGGTGGCGGCGGTTCCTTGGACCAGACGTCGAGGCCGGCACCGGCGATGCGTTTTTCGCGCAGCGCGTCTTCCAAGGCCTTCTCGTCATGGATGAAGCCGCGCGCGGTGGTGACGAAATACGCGTGCGGCTGCATCAGCGCGAATTCGCGCGCGCCGATCATGCTTCTGCTCTTGCTGTCCAGCGGGCAGGAGATCGAGACGAAATCGGCGCGGCGCAAGAGATCGTCGAGCTCGACCTTCTCGCCGCCCCGCTTCGCCATCTCTTCCGCCGTGAGATACGGATCGTAGGCGATCACCTTCATGTGCAGCAGGCCCTTGCACAGCTCGGCGATGCGGCGGCCGACATTGCCGAGGCCGACGATGCCGACGGTCTTGTCCTTCAGCTCGTTGCCGATCAGGTCGTTGCGGTTGACATTGGCCTCGCGGCGCAGCCGGCGGTCGGACTGGATGATGCGCTTCGACAGCGTCAGCATCATGCCGAGCGCGTGCTCGGCGACCGAATTGGCATTGCCGCCGGACTGGTTGACGACAAGCACGCCCGCCGCGGTGCAGGCCTCGACATCGACAGGATCGAAACCGGCGCCGTTCGAGGACACGATCAGCAAGTTCGGCGCGCGGTTCAACAGCTCGGCATGGGCATGGAAATGCGGTGCCAGCTCATCGCGCGCCGCGCCGATCTGATAGGCATGCGCGTCGGCGAGAACCGGCGCGAACTGCGTCTCCGGTGTGTCGTTCTCGAGACGGTCGAGCCGGACGTCAGGCCGCTTCTTCAGGATATCGACGTAGATCTCATGGGCGAGGTATTTGACGTAGAACACGCGCTTGTTGTTGACGGTCATGTCTTCGGACAGCTCTCAGTTTGGGAAGCCATAGAGTTTTGCGGGATTGTCGACGAGGATGCGATGCCGGGCCGCCGCATCCGGCGTCCATTCCTGGAACAGCGTGAGCAGATGGCCGGCGTCGGGCATCTCGCCCTCGACCCGCGGATGCGGCCAGTCGCCGCCCCACACCAGCCGCTCGGAGTTGGCCGCGACCAGCGCCTCGTGGAACGGCCGCGCATCCGGATAATCCGGCGCCCTGAGGCTCAAGCGATGCGCGCCGGACAGTTTCGCCCAGCACCAGCCTTCACCGACCGCGCGCAGCAGGCTCTGAAAGCCCTCGGTGTTGACGCCGGCGCGCGCATCGGTGCGGCCCATGTGATCGACCACGACCGGCAGCCCGAGCGTCTTCAGCGTCGGGATCGTGTCAGGCAAGTCCTTCACATCGATCCAGAGCTGCAGATGCCAGCCGAGCTCGGCCATCACAGCCGCGTGGATCTCGGCGACGCCGAGCGGAACGCCGCCGCGATAGTGCAGCTGTCCACCGCGGAAGAAATGGTTGAAGCGCAGGCCGCGCACGCCGAGCACGTGCCATTGCCGCAGCGTGCCCGCCGCGACATCGGCATCGGCCACCGCGACGCCGCGCAGCCGCGCGGGCTCGCGCTGTAGCGCATCCAGCATCGCCGAGTTGTCGCGGCCATGCGCGCTGCCCTGCACCAGCACGCCGCGGCTGAAGCCGAGCGCATCGAGCATGCCGAGATAGGTCGCAAGCGGCGCGTCCGGCGGCGTGTAGCTGCGATCTCCCGCATAGGGAAAGCGGTCCGCCGGCCCGAATACATGCGCATGGGTATCGCAGGCCTTCGCCGGCAACCTTTCCCTAGGCGGCGTCACCGGAAGCGGCGGCAGGCAGGCGGGAATCTCTGACGCGGCCATCGGCTCACTCCGCCTTCATGCCGGCGGCCTTGATGATCGGCCCCCATTTGTCGTAGTCGGCCTTGATCGTGGCGACGAATATCTCCGGCGTCGAGCCGATCGGGATCGCGCCGAGCTTGCCGAGACGCTCCTTCACGGCCTCGGTGTTCACCGCCGCGACGAAATCGTGCGATATTTTTGCGACGAGATCGGCGGGCATACCGCCAGGGCCGATCAGGCCCCACCACACTTCGGTGTCGTAGCCCGGCACGGTCTCCGACATGCTCGGCACGTCTGGCAGGAACGGCGCACGCGACGCCGTCGTCACCGCCAGCGCGCGAACCGTGCCGGCCTGCAACTGCCCGACCGATTCCGGCCCGTTGTTGAACGACATCGGGATTTGTCCGCCAAGCAGATCGTTGATTGCGGGCGCGCCGCCCTTGTAGGGGATCGCGTTGAGATCGATCTTCGCAAGGCTCTTGAGCAGCTCGCCGGCCAGATGGGTCGAGGTGCCGTTGCCGGCATGGGCGAAGGACAGGCTACCCGGCTTTGCCTTCGCCGCAGCGATGACGTCGCCGACCGACTTGAACGGCGAGTCCGCGCGCACCAGCAGCACGTTCGGCGATGACGCGAGCAGCGAGATCGGCGAAAAGTCCTTGAACGTGTCGTAGGGCAGTTTTGGGTAGAGGAAAGGATTGGTGGCGTGGCCGCTCGCCACCATGATCAGGTTGTAGCCATCGGGCGCGGAGGTCGCGATCGCCTGCGAGGCGATCACCCCACCGGCGCCCGGCCGATTCTCGACTACGATCGACTGCGTCCAGGATTTTGACACCGCTTCGGCCAGCGTCCGCGTCAGCACATCGACGCCGCCACCGGGCGGATATGGGACGAGAATGTGAACGGCCTTTGCCGGGAACGGCTGCGCGGACGCAAGGCCGGCCATCACCATGGCCGCTGCCGCAATGGCGGTCCGCCAGACCCATCCGGCCATCGACGCCTCCCGTCCCTTTATCGTTACCGTCTCTATCGCACGTTGGTTCGGCGCTGGGATGGCCGAATTCCGCAGATCGCGTTGCGGCCGCGGCATGTTGACAATCGCATGCACGGCGTCAAGTTGCGTGTCGCAAGCGGCCTTAAGCGTCGCGCGCGAACAGGGAGAATGGGATGGCGGCCGCGGAACAAGCCTCGCCTCAGGACAAGGCGACCTGGCACGGCATCGTGCTGCAGACGCTGAAGCGGAACGAGATCAAGCTGGTGCCCTATGTGCCCGACCGGGTGCTGACCACGCTGATCAAGAACCTGCACGCCGATCCCTATTTCACGACATTTCCGACCGCCCGCGAGGAAGAGGCCGTCGGCATCGTCTCCGGCGCCTGGATGGCCGGGATGCGCGGCGCGGTGCTGATGCAGACCTCGGGCTTTGCGACGCTCGCCAATGTGCTGGCCTCGCTCGCGGTGCCCTACCAGATCCCGCTGATCATGTTCGTCTCCGAGCGCGGCACGCTCGGCGAATTCAATTACGGCCAGGCGCTGGTCTGCCGCACGATGCGCCCGGTGCTGGATTCGCTGGCGATGGAGCACCACACCATCACCCGGCTCGACGAGCTCGAATTCATCGCCGACCGCTCGATCAAGCAGGCCGTCGCCACCCAGGCGCCGGTGGCGCTGATCCTCTCGCCGCTGTTGACCGGCGGCAAAACCTTCGACAAGTGAGCGCCGCCATGACCAACACCCAAGCGCGCAACACCAAGGTGATGAACCGCTTCGACCTCACCCAGCGCCTCGTCGCCAAATTGAAGGACGAGGCCGTGATCGGCGGCATCGGCAACACCAATTTCGACCTGTGGGCCGCCGGCCACCGCCCGCAGAATTTCTATATGCTGGGCAGCATGGGACTTGCGTTCCCGATCGCGCTCGGCGTCGCGCTGGCGCAGCCGAACCGGCGCGTGTTCGCGCTCGAAGGCGACGGCTCGCTGTTGATGCAACTCGGCTGCCTCTCGACGATCGCGACCCTGGCGCCGAAGAACTTGACGATGGTGGTGATGGACAACGGCATCTACCAGATCACGGGCGCGCAGCCGACGCCTGCCGCCGGCCCTGCCGATATCGTCGGGCTCGCGCTCGCCAGCGGCCTTGCCAACAGCTCGTGGGCCGCCGACGAGGACGATTTCGAGCGCCTGATCGAGCAGTCGAAACAGGCCTCAGGCCCGTCACTGATCGGCGTCCGCATCGACGACAAGCCCGGCACCGGCACCACCCGCCGCGACCCCGTCCAGATCCGCGAGCGGTTCATGAGCGGCATGGGGGTGAGGCAGCTGCTGTAGGCAATCTGCCACGATATCTCCCCCGACATTGCGAGCGACGCGAAGCAATCCATCTCTCCGCACACATGGGGAGATGGATTGCTTCGTCGCTTCGCTCCTCGCAATGACGGCAGTCAGCGCTGAGGCATGGAGCCCATCTCTCAATTCATCCGCAGCTCGGTGATGTGCCGCGGATCCGGCGCGAGCTCGCCGCGTTCGACGCGCTTCACGATGTCGGTCAGCGCGGCATTGGCCGCACAGGCGATGCCGAGTTTCTCGCCGTCGCGCACCACGAGGCCGTTCAGGAATTCGATCTCGGTGCGGCGGCCCTTCTGCATGTCCTGGCCCATCGAGGGGCGCTGCGCCGATGAGGTGCGCTTGGCATCCTTGAAGCGTTGCTCGTCGCAGGCGCGCCTCGCGGCCTCATCGCCCTCGCCGGCCCGCGCGATCGTCTCGGGCGGCAGATGCAGGATTTCTTCCAGCTGATAGCCCTGCGCCTGCCCGACCCGGATCGCCTCGCTGCCGAGCCGGGTTGAAAAGCGGCGCAGCGGTTCGCTTTGCAGCACCTCACCGCCGGGCAGGCCGGTGCAGGCCGACAGCCCGTTGCCCATCACATTGGCGACCAGTTTCGACCAGCGCTCGCCCCACAGATTGCCCGTGACTTTTGCGCTGTCGGAATAGCCGACGAGACGGCAAACCTCTTCCGCCCGAGCGGTGATGCGGCCATGCACCTCGCCGGCGCGAAACACGGTGTGCGCAGCCCCGCCCTTACCGGCGCCGCGGTGAATATGGCCGGGCTCGGGCAGATTGACGGTGATGCTGCTCGCGATGCAGCCGAGCGTCTTGCCCCAGCCGACAATGCCGGCGATCGTCTCCTCGTTCATGCAGTTCTGCAGCGACACGACGTAACCATCCGCCGCCAGATATTGCCGGATCAGCATCGTCGCCCAGGCCGTGTCGTACGATTTCATGCAGACGAAGGCGATGTCGACCGGCTTTTCCTTCGCCAGTTGCTGCGCGTCGGTGACGTGCAGCGCGCGCACCGGCACCGAGAATTCGGCAACGTCCATCGCGTGCGTGACCCGCAGTCCGTGCTTGCGCATGTGCTCGACATGCTCGGGCCAGGGATCGATGAAGGTGACATCCTCACCCGCCTGCACCATATGCGCACCGGCGTAGCCGCCGACCGCACCCGCGCCGACGATCGCGATCTTCCGACCCATGTTTCCATCCCCTGCTCTTGGCGGACGCTGGCCGCGCCCGCTCGTTGGAGCCAGTCTAGGGGATCAGGCCGTCAGGCCAACCGCTCGCTGCATGTAAAAAGCGGGCCTGTGCCATGCCCGTATTCATGGGACAAACGAATCCCCGCGGGCGATGCGCCCGCGAGGATGTCGACAGTCAGAAATCCGGGCGCGATCAGTCAATGACCCTCACCACCCTGCGGGTGCGGGAATCCACGATCACGCGGTGATCGTTGACGATCGCATAGTGATATTCGGCGTAGCGCGGCACGGGGTGCAGCACGACCGTATCCGGCAGCGGCTCGCCGACCACGACGCGTTCGCGCACCACCACCGAAGGCTCGCCGCGCGGAATCGATCCGATCACCGCATTCGGAATCTCGAGGCCGGCGCCGACCGCAGCACCAACTGTGCCGCCGACGATCTCGCCGACGGGACCTGCGATTTCACCACCGGTCCGCGCACCATTCGCGGCGCCCGCTGCAGTCGTGGACTGAGCGAAGGCCGAACCGGACGCTAGCAGCGACGCAGCAGCGACAAGGGAAACAGCAAAACGCTTGTTCATCATTCTTCTCCTCCGAGTTGTGAGCTGCCCCTCAACATCGCGAGCAGTGAGAACGTTCCAGTTCCAACAGCGCAACTTTCGCGCAGACTGCGGTTCCGCGCGCAATTCCCTTCAGTTCCTGCGCACATGAAAATGCCGCTTCGGATGATGTCCGAGCGGCACTCATGATCGGTTCAGATTGAGGCGGAGCACAGCAAGCGCGGGCCGCTCATTCCGCAGGTTTTCGCACGGCTCGCCGTCTTGGCGGTCTTGGCTGCGGTGCAGCCGCCGGCTTGACGCGGATTCGCATCGTCCCACCCTTGGACTCGATCTCGAAAGCGTTTGTCCTGCGCACCAGCTCGCCCAGGGTGCGGAAGCCGTAGGTCCTTTGATCGAAATCCGACGCCAGATTGGCGAGCTGCCGTCCGACCTCGCCAAGCGTCACCCAGCCGTCCTCGCTCGCCATCTGGCCGATGACCTTCTTGAGGATGGACGTCGCGGCGTCAGGCGGCTGCAACGGCTGGGCACGCATGGCCGCATCCTGATTGCTCGTCACCCCGCCGCGCAAATTCTCGGTATAGACGAACCTGCGGCAGGCCTGCCGAAAACTCTCCGGCGTCTTCTGCTCGCCGAACCCGAACACGTCGATGCCATGCTCGCGGATGCGGGCGGCCAGACGGGTGAAATCGCTGTCTGAAGACACCAGGCAAAATCCATCGAACCGGCCGCTGTGCAGCAGGTCCATGGCGTCGATGACCAAGGTGATGTCGGACGCATTCTTTCCGGTCGTATAGGCGAACTGCTGCTGGGGGATGATGGCGTGCTTGGACAGCACGTCGGCCCAGCCCTTGGATCGCGGATTGGAGAAGTCGCCGTAGATTCGGCGAACGCTGGCCTCGCCGATCTTGGCGATCTCTTCGAACAGCGCGTCGGCGATCCTTGCAGATGCATTGTCGGCGTCGATCAGGACGGCGAGTCGGGGCGAACGCAGTTCGGAAGGCATGGCTTGTCTCGGCTGGGAAGCGATGGATCGACGATTCGGCCGGTTGCGGAACCGGCGCGGCCGTCGCATCGGAGCACATCGCGCGTCCCAAGCATAGGCTTGGCGGCCGTCGGGTGGATTTTCGCGGCGACGGCAGCCATCAGGCGGTGCGGATCAGATCACTTCGCCCATATCGATCGCCCGGCGGGCGAACTCGATGGCCTTCTCGGCGGTGATCGCATCGGCCGTCGTCGTTGCGTCGTCGCGCACCGAGGGCGGAAAGGCGATCCGGATCTTCTTGCCGTTCGACCGGCGGATGGTGGCGCGCCAGCGATCGACATCGCGCCGGTAGGCATCGATCACATAATCCTTGTAGGCGACGCCGCTCATGAGCGGCTGCCGCGATGCCATGTCGAGACCGGGCGGCCGGCTTGCGATATCGCGAACCAGTTCGACGATGGCCTCGACGGCATGGTCGCGCGCCACGCCGGTCGCGTCCCTGAGCAGATAGCTCACCGCCGCGTCGATCTGCGCCCTCGCGCGATCGTCGTTCTCAAAATCCGAATCGAGCTGAATTGACATGGTAGGGAAAACGCCTCCTCCGGACGCGCCATCGGATACCTTCCGGGGTATCGCGCACGTGCAACCACGAGACGTTAATCGGCCCCCCGTTAAAGCCGGATTATCCGTTAGCCCCCGATTTCTCGGATGCCGTTAACCGGGTGGCGATGCCGCTCCGGAGGGCCTCCGAAGCGGCACCGATTGTCGACCAGATCACAGCAGGCCCGTGCCGCGCGCCGATTTGTCCGCGGCCGCATCTGGCACCGCAGCCGAGTTCGCATCGCCAATTCCGCACTGATCACCAATTGACATATCACTGCTATCCGTGTGACATTTCATGGACGGGCCGACAAGAGCCCAGCAACGTCCACCTGGGGAGGACAGCCATGACCGTTTCCGACGTCACCGCATCGGCCGGTAGCCGGGCTCCGGCCGCCGTCGCGCGCACCGCGCAAGCGCAGCAGGTCGCCGACATCGCGGCACGGCTCGAGCGCCTGCCGCTGACCTCCTATCAACGCTGGATCTTCGGAATCATCGCAACCGCATGGTTCTTCGACAGCATGGACCTGGCCGCGCTGACTTTCGTGCTCGGCTCGATCCGACAGACCTTCGGCCTGTCGACGGCGGAAACCGGGCTGCTGTCCAGCATGAGCTTCCTCGGCATGTTCGCAGGCGCCGCCTCCGCCGGCCTGCTTGCCGACCGTTTCGGCCGCGCCCGCGTCTTCCAGGTCAGCATGATCTTCTGGGGATTGGGCAGCCTGTGCTGCGGCCTTTCCACGACGGCGACCGCGCTCGGCGCATCCCGCCTGCTGCTCGGCTTCGGAATGGGCATGGAGTTTCCGGTCGCGCAGTCGATGGTCTCGGAGATCATGCCGGCCAAGAACCGCGGCCGCTACATCGCTTTCCTCGAAGGGTTTTGGCCGCTCGGCTTCATCGCGTCGGGCCTGCTGACCTACTTCGTGCTGCAGGCCGCCGACTGGCGCTGGGTCTTCATCTTGCAGGCGATCCCGGCCGTCTTCGTGCTTGTGGTGCGACGCTACGTTCCGGAATCGCCGCGCTGGCTGGCTTCCCACGGCTATTCCGAGCGGGCCGAAGCGACCGTGCGCGACATTGAAAGCAGGGTCCGCGATCGTCTCGGCAGCAAGGAACTGCCGCCGGTCGTGCGCCAGGCCGCCGCTCCCGCGTCCGAAGTGACGGGCCTGAGGACGCTGTTTTCAGGCATCTACGCCAAGCGGACCACGATGTTGTGGACCTTGTGGTTCTTCGCGCTGCTCGGCTTCTACGGTCTGACCACGTGGCTCGGCGCGTTGCTGCAGGCCAAGGGATTCCCGATCACCAAATCGGTGTTCTACACGATCCTGATTTCGCTCGCGGGCATCCCCGGCTTCCTGGTCTCGGCGTGGCTGGTCGAATCCTGGGGCCGAAAGGCGACGCTGGTGATGAACCTGCTCTGCGGCGCGATCGCCTGCCACTTCTACGGCTCGGCGGCGGACCAGACCCAGCTCATCATTGCCGGCCTCTGCATGCAGTTCTTCCTGTTCGGCATGTGGTCGGCGCTCTACGCCTATACGCCTGAACTGTACCCGACCCATGTCCGTGCCACCGGCACCGGTTTTGCCTCCGCGGTCGGCCGAATCGGCTCACTGATCGGCCCTTATGTGATCGGCGTGATCCTGCCTGCGGCGGGACAGAGCGGCGTGTTCGCACTGGGCGCCGGCGCGTTCGTGGTGGCGGCGCTGGCGGTGCTGTTGCTCGGCGAGGAAACCCGCGGCCGGACGCTGGAGAGCATTTCGCACTGATGATGCGCTGCTGTTCGCTGCATACGGCCGGATTCGGCGTAGCGCTGATCGACTGGCCTTGTCAGTGCCATCGGGGCATGTGAGATATCTGCTGTACAGCAGCACGCGTGACCCCGATGGCCGATTCGAACAAGCGATCCAGCACGGTGCGCGCGCGCGCAGCCGGAAGCCGCCGGCCGGCGCGGCGATCGTCCGCCGCCGCCGATAAGCCGCGCGCTGCCGCGCAGGCCCCACTCCCGCAAGGCGACGTCACCCTCACCGATCGCGCCTATGCCGAGCTGGAAGAGCTGATCGTGACCCTGCAACTGCCGCCCGGCACCGCGCTCTCCGAGCTCGTGCTCGCCAAGCGGCTCGACATCGGCCGTACCCCGATCCGCGAGGCGTTGCAGCGGCTGTCGCGCGACGGCCTCGTCAACATCCTGGCCCGTCGCGGCGTGCTGGTGTCCGAGATCGACCTGCGGGCCCAGCTCCGCCTGCTCGAGGTCCGGCGCGAGCTGGAACGGCTGATGGCGCGCGGCGCCGCCGAGCGCGCCACCAGCGAGCAGCGCGCGCAGTTCTCCGAGATCGCCGCCGGCATGCGGCGCGCGGCGGAAAAATCCGACGATCTGCTGTTCATGCGGCTGGATCACCAGTTCAACACACTGATCTCCGCGGCATCACGCAACGAGTTCGCCACCCGCGCCATGGGCCTGATGCACGGCCTGTCGCGCCGATTCTGGTACCAGCATTACAAGGAAGCGGCCGATCTGCCGCTCGCGGCGCGGCTGCATGCCGACGTCGCCGAAGCCGTCGCCGAGCGCCGCGTCGACGCCGCTGGCGCAGCGTCCGACAGCCTGATCGACTACATCGAAAGTTTTGCACGTTCGACGCTGTGAGAGCTTTGGATCATGATGCGATTGCATGGAATCGCATCATGATCTCATCTCTTTGTTTGAGCATGATCTCTTCGGAAAACCGGATTCCACTTTTCCGGATCGTGCTCTAGGTGGTGTGGACACTTATCGCATCCATAAGACGATGGCTGCGAGAGTGACGACGGCCAGGTAATTTCGGGCGGTCTTTTCGAAGCGGGTTGCAACGCGGCGGAACTGCTTGAGCTTTGAGAAGCAGCACTCGACGAGATGGCGCTGGGCATAGAAATGCTTGTCGAGTGGATATTTGAGCGCCCGTGACGGGTTGTTGGGGATCACGGCGAGCGCGCCTTTGGCGGCGACGGCTTGGCGCAAGTGGTCGGCGTCATAGGCCGTGTCGGCCATGACGACCTCGGCGGATAAGCCTTCGATCAATGCGGCGGCTTGCGGTGCATCGCCCTTCTGACCTGCGGTAAGCGTGAACCGCACCGGACATCCCAAGCCGCGGACGGCCATGTGTATCTTGGTGCTCAGGCCGCCGCGCGAGCGGCCGATCGCTTGATCTTCCGCTTGATCTTCAGACCCCCCTTTTTGGCGCCGGCGGCGTGCTGATGCGCCCGAACAATGGTGGAATCGACGATCAGATATTCGAAGTCCGGATCATCGGACATCGCCTCGAAGATCCGCCACCAAACACCCTTGATGCTCCATCGACTGAAGCGCCGGAACACGCTGTTCCAGTCCCCAAACACCTCCGGAAGATCGCGCCAGGGAGACCCCGTACGCACGATCCACAGCACACCTTCCACGAACATCCGGTTGTCGCGCCCGGTGGAGCCCTTCTGATCGGGGCGCCCTATGATCAGCGGCGCTATCCGCTCCCACGCCGCGTCGCTCAATACCAAACGGTCCATCACACCCAAGGCGGCCTCCCCAAAAGCAGCCTTGAATCTGATTTGCTCCTAAAAGGGAATCCTTAGAGTCCACACCACCTAGAACTCGACGACCGTCCGGATCGAGCGGCCGCGCCGCAACGCCTCGAAGCCATCATTGATGCCGTCGAGGGTGCAGCGGCCGGTGATCAGTTCGTCGAGCTTGAGCCGGCCGTCGAGATAGGCCTGCGCCAGCAAAGGGAAGTCGCGCCGTGGCCGCGCCCCGCCGTAGCTCGAGCGGCGAAATCGCTTCTCGCCCATCAACGCCCCCCAGCGGAAACTCACATCTTGCGTGACGTCGATCTTGCCGAGCCAGATCACCTCACCCCCCGGCCGCACCGCCTCCGCGGTCTGCCGAAACGCCAGCGGATGGCCCGCCGCCTCGAGAATGACGTCAGCGCCCCGCCCGCGCGTCGCCTCCTTTGCGAACTGGACCGGGTCCTCGCGCGCCGCGTTGACGACCTGCGTCGCGCCGAGCGTTCGCGCCAGCCCAAGCTTTGCATCATCGAGGTCGACCGCGATGATCGCACCGGCGCCGGCGAGCCGGGCGCCCTGCACCGCTGCCAGCCCGACCGCGCTGCAGCCGGTGACCATCACGGTATCGCCATGGCCGATGTCGGCGACGTTCAGCGCGGCGCCAACGCCGGTCATGACGCCGCAGCCGATCAGGCACGCGCGATCGAACGGGATGTCCTTTGGCACCACGATCGCCTGCTGCGCCGGCAGCACGACATATTCCGAGAACGCGCCGAGGAACATCAGATGCGCCAGGCCGCTGCCGCCCGCGAGCTGCGCCTTCGACGCGCCGTCGAAATGCACGCCTTCCGCGCCCCTGGCGAGATAGGTCTCGCACAGGATCGGCTGCCCACGGTCGCAGTGAAAGCAGTGCCCGCAATGCGGGTTCCAGGACAGGATCACGTGATCGCCGGCGCGCACGTCACGCACCGCGCTGCCGACCTCCTCGACCACGCCGGCCGCCTCGTGCCCGAGGATCATCGGCAAGGGATAGCGCAGCGATCCGTCGATCACCTCCAGATCGGTGTGGCAGAGCCCCGCGGCACGCACCTTCACCACGACGTCGGTCGGCATGGGTGGTGCAAGCGAAACGCGCTCGACCGAAAGCGGCGTTCCGCTTTGATGCAGCACCGCCGCGCGACAGGTCAGGGTCATCTCGAAAGGCTCTCTGTCGGAAAAATCAGCGTGGGGTTAGGCCGTCCGCCCGGACCGCAGCGCCGCGACCGCCTCGTCGAGATCGGCGGAGGAAAGTTCCCATTCATTGTCGAAATTGGCGACGACGCGCCGCATGAACGCTTCGTGCAGCGCCTTCGCAGCGGCGGCGTCGTGCAGATGATCATAGAGCAGCGCGAAGGCCAGTTGTGCTGGCTCCGGCCCCTCATAGCTCCATTCAAAACCGTGTTCGGTGAGCCGAAGCTGGTCGTAATGCGCAGACAGCGGCGCGCCGTCGACCAGCACGGAAATGCCGTCGATGGTGCGGTCCCCGGTATAGCTCGCCATCGGCTCCTCCCTGTGCTGCCGCATCATATCAGGATCCCGGCGGACGCATCTTGAGGTCCTTCTTGACGACCTCGGGGAAGATCCACATCGCGACCGTGGCAAACACGCCGAGGAAAGCAACGGCGAAGCTCGGTCCCCGCTGTCCCAGATAGACCATGAAAAAGTATCCACCGGCCGCCGTGGCAAGGCACGCCAGCGACAGCATGAGCTTGATGTGGCTTGGCATCGAGACCTCCCTCTAGGTCATCCAGATGTGAAAAGACGGTGCAGCCACGCCGACGAGCAGCGCAAGCGCCGCAATCATGGCGCAGCAGGACAGGCGCAATCCCGCCCGTCCGTTACGCCACCATTCCGGCAGCGCCTGAAACAGCCCGGGCAGGAACAGGAACAGCACGCCGCCTACGACAACGACCGTGGTCCAGCGCAGCTCGACCAGGGCGAATGCCAGCGTGCCGGCGAGCAGCGTCACCCACAATATCGTCGTCACCGTCACCGGCAGAACGGCGCGTCCGCGCAGTGGATACATCCCGGCCAGTTGCAGGAAGCCGATGCAGCACACGCTCCACAGCAGACCGAACCAGGCGAGGCCGGCGAGATTGGGTTCAAGCTGCGGCATGCGGCACCGATCGCTCCTTCGCCACGACCCGCGGCGTCCTCGCCGTCCGTCGCATGTCGGTCTTCACGTAGCGCGTGCTGTAGCCGTTGAAGATGTGGCCGAGCAGGCCGCGATTGAGATCGGAGGTGCCCAACAGGCAATCCATTACCGGGAAGGTCAGGTTCATGTTCCGCTCCATCATGATCGACTGGTTGTGATGGGCGGTATGATGCCGGCGGATGGTGTTGACGAAAGGCATGTTGCGCACGAAGGCATTTTCCTCGACGTGGCAGCAGAAGTGCATGAATTCGTAGATCAGGTACATCGAGGTCGTCGTGGTGATCAGCAGCCAGCCGGTATTGGCCGAGATCACGAGGCCGGCGACGATCGCCGGCGGGATCGACATCAGGGTAAACACCACGAGCGCATAGGGAGGGAAGAAGGTGACGCGCCAGTCGTGATGATCGGCAAAGCGCATTTCCTCTTCGGTGAAGAACTGATGGTGCATCAGCGTGTGGCGGCTGTAGATCGCGCGCAGCAGCGGCACGTTCGACGGCCGGTGCATGACGAAGCGATGCACCGCCCATTCGAAGAAGTTTGCAATCAGGAAGACCGCCGGAATGGTGAGGTATTCCCACCACTTCACGTCATGCACATTGGCCAGGTAGACGTACAGCGCCGTGAAGCCGATCGTGTAGATCAGCACGACGTGCAGCCAGCCATTGTACCAGCCCACCACGCGCTCGCGGTAGGTCGCGCGATATTTGCGCTGGCGGTCGGTCATCCCTGTTGCAGCCAACTCCATCGCGGCTCCCTCCATCATCCTTCATCTGACATATCAGTAGCACATCAGATGCGAAAGGCAAGCTGCCTTGCTGGGCCGAACGCGATCGGGATAAGGGATGGCGCGCGGAACCCCCGCTAGACGGAGCAGGAAGCCTGGGCTGGTTTTGGATCGGGCCGATGCCGCGCTTTCCCGCTCATCTCGGCGGCAAGTTGCGGACGGGGTGACCCAATAAAAAGGCCGCCCCGGACGATGTCCGAGGCGGCCTGTGGTCTTCGATGGATCAGACGATCACAGCAGGCCCGCGCCGCGCGCCCACTTGTATTTGGCGCCCAGCACCTCGACCGGCAGTTCGGTCGAATAGGCGTAGGCCGGAATGCCGTTCTGGTAGAGATATTCGGCAGCTTCCTCGACCTCGACGTCGCCGGCGAGCGAGGCGACGATCGGCTTGACGAAGCCCTTCGCCTCCATCTCCTTCTTCACCTCAACCATGTTGCGCGCGAACACCATCGGCGGTGTCACGATCGTGTGCCAGTAGCCGAGGATCAGCGCGTGGATGCGCTCATCCGACAGGCCGAGCTTCACCGTGTTGACATAGGTGATCGGCGGCTCGCCGCCGGTGATATCCACAGGATTGCCGGCCGCGCCGAACGGCGGGATGAACTTGCGGAACGCCGCATCGAGATCCGGCGGCATCGACATCAGCGACAGGCCGTTGTCGACCACGGAGTCGGAAAGGAGCACGCCGGAGCCGCCGGCGCCGGTGATGATCAGGATGTTCTCGCCCTTCGGCGTCGGCAGCACCGGCACGCCGCGGGCGAATTCCAGCAATTGCCGCAGGCTGCGGGCGCGGATCACGCCCGACTGCTTGAACACGTCCTCATAGATCTTGTCGTTACCGGCCAGCGCGCCGGTGTGCGACGAGGCAGCCTTGGCGCCGGCCGAGGTGCGGCCGGCCTTGAGCACCACCACCGGCTTCTTCTTGGAGACGCGCTTGGCGGCCTCCGCAAAGGCGCGACCGTCCTTCAGGTCCTCGCAGTGCTGCGCGATCAGGTTGGTGTTGGGATCCTGCTCGAAGAAGGCGAGCAGATCGTCCTCGTCGATGTCGGACTTGTTGCCGAGGCCGACGATCGCCGACACGCCCATCTTGGCCGAACGCGAGAAGCCGATGATCGCCATGCCGATGCCGCCCGACTGCGACGACAGCGCGGCGTGGCCCTTGACGTCGTAGGCGGTGCAGAACGTCGCGCAGAGATTGGCCGGGGTATAATAGAAGCCGTAGATGTTCGGCCCCATCAGGCGGATGTCGTACTTCTTGCCGACCTCGACGATCTCGGCTTGCAGCTCGGGCGCACCGGCCTCGGCAAAGCCCGACGGAATCAGCACCGCACCGGGGATTTTCTTCTCGCCGCATTCGGCGAGTGCGCTGGCGACGAATTTCGCGGGGATCGCGAACACCGCCGTGTCGATCACGCCTGATACGTCCTTGACGCTCTTGTAGGCCTTGTAGCCGAGAATTTCCTCGGCCTTGGGGTGGATCGGGTAGATCTCGCCCTTGTAGCCGCCGTTGATGAGGTTCTTCATCACCGAGTTGCCGATCTTGCCGTCCTCGGCGGAGGCGCCGATCACGGCAACGCCCTTCGGCTGCATGATGCGGCTCATCGCCGCGACGATCTCCTCGGTCGGGCGCGGCGCCGGGCGCGGCTTGTAGTCGAAGTCGACGACGATGCGGACGTCGGCCGCGATCGCGTTCTTGCTGGTGGCGAACACCGGATTGAGGTCGAGCTCGACGATCTCGGGGAAATCGCTGACCAGCTGCGACACCTTGACGATGACGTCGGCCAGCGCCTCGCGATTGACCGGCTCGCCGCCGCGCACGCCCTTCAGCATCTCATGGGCCTGGATGCCGTCGAGCATCGACAGCGCATCGTCCTTGGTCGCGGGCGCGAGGCGGAAGGTGATGTCCTTGAGGATTTCGACCAGCACGCCGCCGAGGCCGAAGGCGACCAGCTTGCCGAACGAGCCGTCGGTGATCGAGCCGACGATCACCTCGGTGCCGCCGCCCAGCATCTGCTGCACCTGGATGCCCTCGATCTTGGCATCGGCCTTGTATTTCCTGGCGTTGGCGAGAATGGTCTCGTAGCTCTTCTCGGCGTCCGCGGCGCTCTTGACGCCGACCACCACGCCGCCCGCCTCGGTCTTGTGGAGGATGTCGGGCGAGACGATCTTCATCACGACCGGGAAACCCATGTCGGAAGCGATCCGGGCGGCCTCGGCCGCCGACTTGGCAACGCCCTCCTTCGGCACCGGAATGCCGTAGGCATCGCACACCACCTTGCCTTCGGGCGCGGTGAGACTCGTGCGCTTGTCGGCCTTGACCGCATCGAGAATTTTGCGGACCGCATCCTTAGAATTTGACATTGGCTTCCTCCTGGGACAGATTTCGTGGCATTTGGTATGCCAAAAACGTAATTGTCAAGGTCGCTTGATGTCGAAAAATATCGAAAAATATAGGCAGCTTGACATTCTGGTATTTGGCATGCCAAAAATCTAGGGTAGTTTCTTCTGCTAAGAAGACGTCTCCAAGAGGAGGAGACGAGTCGTGCCTGAACCGAAACAGACCAAGGCGTCACCCAACATGGCTGACACAGATATCGCCATCGTCCGGATCGCGCCGGAGACGAGCTTCAAGAACAAGGCCTATGAGGCCTTGAAGGAAGCGATCCTGAAGATGGACATCTACGCGACGCCGGAGCCGGTGATGCTCGACGAGCGCGCATTGTCCGAGCGCCTCGGCGTCAGCCGCACGCCGATCCGCGAAGCGATCGCGATGCTCGAGCAGGACGGCTTCGTGAAGACCGTGCCGCGCCGCGGCATCGTCGTGGTCCGCCGCACCAAGGCGGAGATCGTCGACATGATCCGCGCCTGGGCGGCGCTGGAGAGCATGGCGGCGCGCCTGATCACGACCACCGCGCGCAAGAAGGACATCTCGGCGCTGCGCGACTTCTTCAAGGACTTCAGCGACGATCGCCTGCCGCAGGATCACGTCGAGGAATATTCCAAGGCCAACATCGCCTTCCATCAGGCGCTGATCTCGCTGTCGGAATCACCTGTGCTGGTCGACCTCACCAACGACCTGCTGCTGCATGTGCGCGGCTATCGCCAGCTCACGATCGGCCGCAAGGACCGCACTGCGACCTCGCTGCCCGAGCATCTCGGGATCATCGAGGCACTTGAGGCGCGCGACACCGAACTCGCGGAAAAGCGCGCCCGCGATCACACGCTTGGCTTGGCGGCTTACGTCGAGGCGCACGGCCAGGAACTATTCACCTAAGACTTAGAGTTCACACACGCTTCAGACGACATTCAGATCGTCCGAACAAGAACGACCAGGGAGACGATGCCGATGCTGAATACCGCTACGAAGTCCGAGGCACCGGGCACCGAGCAAGAGCTGACCGATGGCTTCCATCTCGTCATCGACGCGCTCAAGCTCAACGGCATCGACACCGTCTATGGTGTGCCGGGTATCCCGATCACGGACCTGGGCCGCATGGCCCAGGCGGCGGGCATTCGCGTGCTGTCGTTCCGCCACGAGCAGAACGCCGGCTATGCGGCCTCGATCGCCGGCTTCCTGACCAAGCGTCCCGGCGTCTGCCTGACGGTGTCGGCGCCCGGCTTCCTCAACGGTCTTACGGCACTCGCCCACGCCACCACCAACTGCTTCCCGATGATCCTGGTCTCCGGCTCGTCCGAGCGCGAGATCGTCGACCTGCAGCAGGGCGACTATGAGGAGATGGACCAGCTCGCGATCGCCAAGCCGCTGTGCAAGGCGGCGTTCCGCGTGCTGCACGCCCAGGACATCGGCATTGGGCTGGCGCGCGCGATCCGCGCCGCGGTGTCGGGCCGCCCGGGCGGCGTCTATCTCGACCTCCCCGCAAAACTGTTCTCGCAGGTGATGAACGCCGACGCCGGCCAGAAATCGCTGGTCAAGGTGATCGATGCGGCGCCGGAGCAGATCCCCTCCCCGTCATCCGTCAAGCGCGCGCTCGACGTTTTGAAGAACGCAAAACGTCCGCTGATCATCCTCGGCAAGGGCGCGGCCTATGCGCAGGCCGACGAGGCGATCAAGAATTTCGTCGAGAAGAGCGGCGTGCCGTTCCTGCCGATGAGCATGGCCAAGGGCCTGCTGCCCGATCTGCATCCGCAATGCGCAGGTGCTGCGCGCTCGACGGTGTTGAAGGACGCCGACGTCGTGATGCTGATCGGCGCCCGACTCAACTGGCTGCTCTCGCACGGGAAGGGCAAGACCTGGGGCGAAGCCCCGAAGAAGTTCATCCAGGTCGATATCGAGCCGAAGGAAATGGATTCCAACGTCGAGATCGTCGCCCCCGTGGTCGGCGATATCGGCTCCTGCGTGTCCGCGTTCCTCGACGCCATGGGCGCGAACTGGTCGGCCGCACCGAGCGACTGGCTCGCCACCGTGGCGAAGAAGCGTGACGACAACGTCGCCAAGATGGCGCCGAAGCTGATGAGCAACGCCTCGCCGATGGATTATCACGGCGCGCTCGGCGCGCTGCGCGCCATCATCGCGGAACGCCCGGACACCATCTTCGTCAACGAGGGCGCCAACACGCTCGACCTCGCCCGCGGCGTCGTCGACATGCACAAGCCGCGCAAGCGGCTCGACGTCGGCACCTGGGGCGTGATGGGCATCGGCATGGGCTATTCGATCGCGGCTGCGGTCGAGACCGGCCTGCCCGTGCTCGCGGTCGAAGGCGACAGCGCGTTCGGTTTCTCGGGCATGGAGGTCGAGACCATCTGCCGCTACAAGCTGCCGATCTGCGTCGTGATCTTCAACAATGACGGCATCTATCGCGGCACCGACGTCAACGTTGCCGGCGACGATCCGGCGACCACCGTGTTCGTCAAGGGCTCGCGCTACGACAAGATGATGGAAGCGTTCGGCGGCGTCGGCGTCAACGCCACCTCCCCCGACGAGCTGAAGCGCGCGGTCAACGCGGCGCTGGATTCCGGCAAGCCGACGCTGATCAACGCGGTGATCGATCCAGCGGCGGGCTCGGAGAGCGGCCGCATCGGCAACCTCAATCCTCAGAGCGTTCTGAAGAAAAAGTAAGCCACCCCTTCAACCCATTTTCCCTGCGGGTGCAGGGGTAGACCAGAGTACACGGAGCAAAAGATATGACCAAGGCGCTCAAGGGCGTTCGCATTCTCGATTTCACCCACGTCCAGTCGGGTCCGACCTGCACGCAATTGCTGGCCTGGTTCGGCGCCGACGTGATCAAGGTCGAGCGTCCCGGCGTCGGCGACATCACGCGCGGCCAGCTGCAGGACATTCCGAACGTGGACAGCCTGTATTTCACCATGCTGAACCACAACAAGCGCTCGATCACGCTCGACACCAAGAACCCGAAGGGCAAGGAAGTGTTGACCGCGCTGATCAAGCAGTGCGACGTGCTGGTCGAGAATTTCGGCCCCGGCGTGCTCGATCGCATGGGCTTCCCCTGGGAGAAGATCCACGCCATCAACCCCAAGATGATCGTCGCCTCGATCAAGGGTTTCGGCCCCGGCCCGTATGAGGATTGCAAGGTCTACGAGAACGTCGCGCAGTGCACCGGCGGCGCCGCCTCGACCACCGGCTTCCGCGACGGCCTGCCGCTGGTCACCGGCGCGCAGATCGGCGACAGCGGCACCGGGCTGCATCTCGCGCTCGGCATCGTCACCGCGCTCTATCAGCGCACCCACTCCGGCCAGGGCCAGCGCGTCACCGCGGCGATGCAGGACGGCGTGTTGAACCTGGCACGCGTCAAGCTGCGCGACCAGCAGCGTCTCGCTCATGGCCCGCTCAAGGAATACAGCCAGTTCGGCGAAGGCATTCCATTCGGCGACGCGGTGCCGCGCGCCGGCAACGATTCCGGCGGCGGCCAGCCCGGCCGCATCCTGAAGTGCAAGGGCTGGGAGACCGACCCGAACGCCTACATCTACTTCATCACCCAGGCCCCGGTCTGGGAGAAGATCTGCGACGTGATCGGCGAGCCGACCTGGAAGACCGATCCGAACTACGCCAAGCCGCCGGCCCGCCTGCCCCGCCTGAACGAGATCTTCGGTCGCATCGAACAGTGGACGATGACGAAGACAAAATTCGAGGCGATGGAGATCCTCAACAAGGACGACATCCCCTGCGGCCCGATCCTGTCGATGAAGGAGATCGCGGAAGACCAGTCGCTGCGCGCGACCGGCACCGTGGTCGAGGTCGATCATCCGACCCGCGGCAAGTACATCTCGGTCGGCAACCCGATCAAGCTGTCGGATTCGCCGAGCGAAGTCGCCCGTTCGCCGCTGCTGGGCGAGCACACCGACGAGATCCTGCGCGAGGTGCTCGGCTTCTCCGATCACCAGGTCGCCGATATCCACGATTCCGGCGCGCTCGATCCGCCGCGCAAGCAGGCGGCGGAGTAACGGCTGCACTCGATCAAACGACGAATGGCCGCGGGCAACCGCGGCCATTTTTGTTTGGGGTGGTCGCCCGCTCTCCGCGTCGATAGCGGACCTCAATGAGATCCGCCCGCGATGGTGCGACCGGTCAACTTCTGCGCACAGCGTCAGTCGTGCCTGACGCCAAGGGTATGCCGGACGATCGCGCTGATCTCGGCGGCGCAAGATCCTGGATAAAATCTCTCAGTGCCTCGGTATCGAACGGCTTGCGAAGTATTCTTAGACTCGACGGAGCTGCTTTCGCGGCATCGCTATAACCGGTTGTAAGGGCTATCGGCAAACCGGGATAACGCGACCGAACTTCTCTCGCGAGCCCGACGCCATCGATGGTCCCCGGCATGACGATATCGCTGAAGACGAGATCGATCTTTGTACCTGTATCGAGCAGTTTCAATGCCGCTTCGGCTGAATCTCGATAGATGGTTTCATAACCCAGATGCTCGAACAGCGAGGATGTCACATCCGCCACTTCGGGGCTGTCGTCGACAACGAGAACCGTCTGCCGCTGCGGCTGCCTCGGCTTTGCCCGGGCAGCGGCGAGCTCTTTGCTGGTGATTTGCTCGTCTGCACAGGACGGCAAATAGATTGTAATCGTTGTTCCCTGTCCAACCTTGCTGTCTGCCGTCACCGTTCCGCCCGCCTGGTGCGCAAAACCATAAACCTGGGACAAACCGAGCCCGGTCCCCTTGCCGACCTCTTTGGTCGTGAAAAATGGATCGAACATCTTGGACAGAAGATTCGGCGGAATACCGGTGCCCGTATCGCCCAGTGTTATCGCAAAGAAGGCCTTGCCACGGCGATCGCCGCCGGTGTCCTGATCTGCGGTCACCGCGTGGACGGATAACGTGAATGTGCCGCCGCTTGTCATTGCGTCTCGCGCATTGACGGCGATGTTGACGATCGCAAGTTCCAGTTCGGCGAGGTCAACCTTGACCGGCGCAACACCGTCGCCAACATTCTCGTTGTACACGATGTTGCCACGCAACGAGCTCTCGATCATGGTCCTCATGTTCTTGATGGACGCATTCAGATCAACGACCGTCGGGCTGAGATGCTGGTGACGAGAGAATGTCAACAATTGACGCGTGAGACTTTCGCCGCGTTTGGCTGCGGTTTGTATGGCTTCGATTGCTTTTGGCAGTTTTGGATCGAGCAGGCGTTGAAATATCTGGGCACTGCCTCCGATGATCATCAATAGATTGTTGAAGTCGTGTGCAATCCCGCCAGTCAGCTTGCCGATTGCCTCCATTTTCTGGGACATCGCGAGCTGTTCGCGCGCCTGGACCAGCTTCTCCTCCGCGTCGCGTCGCTCGGTCGCGTCGCGCAGGATACTGATGAAACCGATCAGATTTCCTGCGTCATCACGGCTCGAGGAGACCGAGCCCGTGATGAAAAACGGCGTGCCATTCTTTCTGATACGCCAACCCTCTACGTCGTACTTGCCTCCTTGGATTGCCGACTCCAGCGCGTGTGTCGGTGAACCCGCGCGGCGTTCATCCGGCCGATAAAATATCCCGAAGTGCTTGCCTATGATTTCTTCCGAGGTGTAACCGGTGATCTTTTGAGCGGTGCTGTTCCAACTCGTAACGTGTCCTTCTCTATCAAGCGCAAAAATTGCATAGTCGACAACGCCCTCGATAAGGGTTTGGAAGTGCCGTCTGATGTTGTCGAGCGCCAAGGCCTTCCGTTCAAGCTGACTGCTCAGTTCGTCCTGGACGGAAAGCAAATGGGCTTCCCTGGTCTGGCGCGTCGCGATTGCCGCGGCCAGGGCAAGCGGAGGCGCCGATACGCTGATCGAAAGCACGAGCAAGGATAGCAGCGCTCCATTCGGATCCATTTTCGGAAATGGATCATTCCCCGCCGAGAATCCCCACACGGCCACTCCGATGAAAATCAACGCAGCCGTCGCCACGGTGCATCGACCGCCGCGCAGGCTGGCCCAGATCAAGGGCAGTAAGACCAGAAAGCCCAGAAGGCTCCGATGCGGCAGCAACACGTCGAGGTCGTTGCTAACGAGGTCGCTCCCGATGAGCGGGCTGTAAGCAACGAGCCCGATGATGCCCGCGAGGGCAGCGACCGTGATCGATGCCAACAGGTTCCATTTGGAAAAAATGCGTAAGGGCATCGTCGCCCAGAGCACGATCACCGGAGCAATCACCAGGGCCGCAGCAGCGTCCGCAAGCCACCAGGTCAACCCGGCGACGACGGAATCGGACAAGCTCGATTCGTTGGCGAGCGTGACGCCGACCAAGGCGATGGTTGAACTGATTATCGTGGTCGGCGCAAAGCAAATGATCGCAAACTTTGCGACACCCGACGGGGTGGCAAACGTCTGGCCACCGTTCGACCAGCGGCCGATCAGCCATGTCCCGGCAAATGCAGCAAGGAGGCTGCCGATCCCGGCGGCGCCGAACTCCAGGAGCGATCGGTCGGCCATCAGGCAAGGAGAGACGGCCCCCACCAGGATCGCGGGCCAGATCCGGTAGCCGCGCAGCAGGACCAGCGCGAGCGCAAGCCCGGTTGGTGGCCATAGCGGTGTCGCGGTTGGATTGATCGCCGGAAGCAATCGCGCGGATTCGGCAAGGCCACCATAAATCGCGGCAACTATCAGGATTTCGGCCGCGTAGGTGGCAACGCTCCGCGCGTCGCCAAAAGCGAAAATCTTGGCCTTGGCGAACCCTGCCCTTTCCATCGCGAGCCTTTGCAGTGGGCATCTCAAGAATGCGGATGCAGTTTTGACCAAAACATGGCCGCACGATCGTGCGTAGAGAGGCGGCAGGCAACTTCCGAACGAGGGGCCATCGGGCAGCACCATTGACCTAACAGCGGCGGTACGCAAGGCACAGCGGCATCCGGAATACGAATCGGCCCGATCCCGCTGCGTGTCGGTGAGATCATCAGCAATCATTTTCCCGGTTGGCGCAAGAACTCTCGCTGCCGCTTTAATGACCGCTTCGGATCAGAAGCGGCGGCAGCGCGCTGTGCGGCCGGGTCGTCTTGCTGAAGGAGCCGACCGACAAGGCCACCGGCAAGCCGCAGCCCGACGACAAGAATGCCGATCCGGCACAGCGGTCCCGGCCGGGATGTCGCTCTTCATCAAACTGCAGCCCGCAGGCCCGAACAAATGGGCCGGCAGGATCTACAACGCCGATGACGGCAAGACCTATGAGAGCTCGGTGACGATGGTCTCGTCGGGCACGCTGAATGTTCGCGGCTGCATGGGAACGCTGTGCGCCGGCGAAGACTGGACGCGGTGAAGGGAATTGGCCCCGCCCCTTCATCGGCCAAGAAGAAAAGCAAACCCAGTCACTCGAGGCCGCCGCATCCGGCGGCCTTCTTTATGACGGCAGTGCTGCCGCGCCGTCAGGCGAATGCGCGCAACGAGCCGGCTCACGTCCCGGCTCGTTCGGCACCGGCGAAGCACCGTGTGCGGCGTCGCCTGGACGCCTGGCCGCCGCTTGAAGGGATCTTTATGGAATAAGCGACGGCTTGCCAGAGCAAGCCGTCGCAATGTTTTTAGCGCAGTGACCCACCGTAGCGCTGCCGCTCCTCGCGAATCTCTTTGGCGCCGTAGGGCTGGCTGGTAGGATCGAACGATTTCCACCCGGCCTTTTGCCAGGCGGCACTCCGGTCACGCAAGTTGACGGACGACTCGTCGAGTATCGTCTCAAGGCGAGACCGCTCCGCGTCCGCTACGCGCGCCGACACGAGCGTACCTCCGCGACGGACTCCTTCCGCGTAGGTGCCCGCGTCCTCTCTTGAAACGCCGGCCTCCGTGAGCGCTCCGACAATTCCGCCCGTAGCTGCTCCCGCGGCAGCACCAACAGCAGTCGCGGCCAGCCAGCCGGCTGCGACAACGGGCCCAAGACCAGGGATCGCGAGCAAGCCGAGGCCGGCAAGAAGACCGGCGGCGCCACCCAGGCCCGCACCGATGCCAGCGCCCTTGCCGGCACCTTCGGCGCGATCGTCGACACCATCGCGGTCACGATCGACCTTCTTGTCGGTGCTGAACCAGCTATCCGAATTGTTGGCAATGATGCTGATGTCCGAATGCGGCACGCCGGCAGCCTCGAGGCGTCGAACAGCCTGCTGGGCGTCATTGTATTTGTCGTAAAGACGAGAAATCGTAATGGTCATTTTGTACCCTTCTTACTTGGCCGAATTACTTGGCTGAATTGACGTTGCCTTGAAAGTCGACGCTTACCGCAGTGGCCGATCCGCCTTTGCTGGCCTGGCCGCGCCAAACGCCGTTGTCGTCCTTCTTCAGTTCGGTGACGTTGGCGTAGCCAGCATCCTCGATCTTCGATTTGGCTTGTCCTTCGGTGAAACTGTTGCGACCCGCGACAGGAGCGTCGGAGTTGTTCTGACCGGCACTGTTGACCGCGTTGTTGTTCGGTCCGGACTGCGTCGGTGGATTTTGCGCTGAGGCCGGCAACGCCGTGGCAGCCGCCAATAAAGAAATGCAAACGAAAAGGAACGGGCGTTTCATAGTTATCTCCAAGGTGTGAGGAATGAGCCAAGCCCGCGTCGGCGCATTAGTTCCTCCATCGCCGCGCTGCTTGCCTGCGATCAAGCTCCGAAAAATATCAACCACGTGCCCGCCATGATGAGCCCTGCAAGCGCCAGGCTTACGGCCAGCAGCATCAACATGCCGCGACCGAGCTCGCCCTGGCGCGCTTCGAGTGAAGTCTCAACGATACGTCCGCTCTTGTCTCGATCCATGACATTGAATCCCGCGTTCGAAGGGATGGGCTTGACCGTTAGCTTGCGCGAACAGGAAGCGAAGGAAGAGCCGCAGCGAGCCTTCCGTTGTGCTCAGAGAAAGCTCGATATCGCTGCCGAGCAGTGCCAGCCCGCGGCGTGGGAACTTTGGCTAATTCCGGTCGAGCATCAGTTAGGCCGACGTTGCCGCGCGAAAGCCGCACGCGGATTGATGCCACATCCGGCATCGCGGCCGGACGCCGATGCCATGCATTGTGCCCGCGTCTGATAGTTGCAGTCGCCCGGATAACCGGTCTGCTTTCCCTGAAGACACCAGCGATATTCCTGGGCATCCGCAGGTCCCGCGCCATCGAGCACGCCCGCGCCGGCCGTAAGTAACATCAAGACTACAAGCTTGCGCACGGCCGTCTCCCGTTGCTCAGTCAAATCGTCCTATGGAATCCCAATCGGGCCTTGCGAGGTTCGTTCCTAATCCTGCCGTGCCGCAGCTCTTCGCAGTGCTAGGAACATATGGTTGCGCCTCCTGTTGCGTCTGCACGACATGACCGCCATGGCACCACCGGAACTGTCCTCGATGAGTTCAAGGCCGCAACGTTGTTGGCTACGAGATCGTTGAGGACCAAATCGATCCCAGCTTTGTGGGTGCCCCATCCGGCCGGCCTCGAAACGCCTCCGGGATGCACATGAAACTCCGGGACAAAGAAGCCGGCGTCATCAAGGTCGTGATCAGACCAGGACGTTAATCCGGCGACGCCCCCTCCCCGTCTCGAACAGCTGGCTCCGTCCAGCGGAAGTATCACATGCGCATACTGAAAAAACGTTCGCCATCGCTAGCAACCAGCACCTTTCGTGCTCTGAAGGAATATCCGATCGCGTCCACCGTAGTCGCCACGATCGGCTTGATGGCTGCCGTTGCGGTCGTCAATCAACGACTTGCCGACAAGGCGCAACGCGATCATCCGCCACAAGGACGTTTCATCGAAATCGACGGTGTCCGCCTGCACTATGTCGAACGCGGGTCCGGCCGGCCTCTGGTCCTGCTTCATGGCAATGGCAGCATGATTCAGGATTTTGAGACAAGTGGTCTCATCGATCTCGCAGCCAAGCACTATCGCGTTATCGTGTTCGATCGCCCGGGCTTCGGCTACAGCCTGAGGCCCCGAAATGTCGTATGGACCCCCGCCGCTCAGGCTGATCTCTTCAGGGACGCGCTTGCGCACCTTGGCGTCGAAAAGGCGATCGTGCTCGGACATTCCTGGGGAGCTTCCGTTGCAGTCGCCTTGGCAAGCAAGCATCCCTCAATGGTCGAAGCCCTCATACTGGCATCGGGATACTATTTCCCGACGGCGCGCACCGACGCGATCATGGCGATGACCGGGCCGGCGATACCTGGTTTCGGTGATATCCTCAGTCACACAATTTCCCCGATCCTCAGCCGTATCATGTGGCCTGCCATGCTACGGCAGCTCTTCGGACCGAAATCCGTCCCTCAAAAATTCGACGGCTTTCCAAAATCATTGGCCGTGCGCCCATCGCACCTTCGCGCCAGTGCCGCCGAGGCTGCGCTAATGGTTCCTGCGGCGATCCTGTCCGCGAAGACCTACGGTGAACTGGCCATGCCGGTCGTCATCCTGGCAGGCGAGGATGATCGCCTCATCGACATCGACGAGCAGTCCGGCAGGCTGCATGACGAGATCAAGCACAGCAAAATGCACCGCCTCCCGAGAGCCGGCCATATGATCCAGCAGTCGGATACGGCCGACTTGATGGCTGCGGTCGACGAAGCCGCAGCGGAAACGCTGCATTGAAAACGTTCTGAGCAGAACTGATTGCGGCGCGAGTGGAATTAGGAACGTTCAACACAGCGTCCAGTTGGCCTCGAGCTTTCCCTGCCAATCAAAGGTCTTTCAATGTACCATCACGTCAAAAAGCTCATGTTCACGGTCCGGGTCGATGAACCCGATCCTCGGTTCGGCAATATGCTGCTGGAACAGTTCGGCGGCGCCAACGGCGAGCTGGCGGCCGCCATGCAATACTCCATTCAGGGCCTCAATTGCGAAGATCCGGATCGCAAGGATCTCTTGATGGATATTGGAACCGAGGAATTGAGCCACCTCGAAGTCGTCGGCTCCCTCGCACGCCTGCATCTGAAGCCCTCGAAGTTCGATCGCGAAGCGGCGGAAGCCGATCCCTTGATCGCGATTGCCGGAGGGGGCGGCGTCAATCTGTTCAACTCGCAAGGCAACGCCTGGACGGCCGACTATCTCAAGATCACGGGCGAGCTTGACGTTGATCTGCGCAGCAACATCGCTGCAGAAGCGCGCGCCAAGATCGTCTATGAACGACTGATCAATTTCTGTGATGACGCCGGCACCAAGGATGCGTTGCAGTTCTTGATGACGCGGGAAATCACTCATATGAAGGCGTTCGCGCTTGCGCTTGAGAGTATGGGCAAGCCCACGTTCAGCATCGGCCGTATCGCTCCTACGCCAGGCCTTGTCGACCAGTTCTTCAACGATTCGACCGGTTCCGGCGACAACGGTGAAATCGACACCCGAGGTCCCTGGAACGAGGGTGATGCTTGGGTTTTCATGGAATCACCGGCCCTCCAGAGCGGCGATCCCGGCGCGACACCTTCCATCGTTGCCGAGAGTTCCCCGTCCGAAGCTTTCGTTGGCTTCGACGATCTGTTGATCGATCAGCTGCGGGATCTCCTGCATGCCGAGAAACAACTGACAAAGGCGTTGCCTGAGATGATCGAGGCGGCACGCTATGACCAGCTCCGCGAGCTCTTCACAATTCATCTGGCCGAAACCGAAGCGCAGGTCGACCGTCTCGACGAGTGCTTCGGGTTGCTAGGCAAGAAGCCGCGCGCCAAGCCCTGCAAGGGTATGCAGGGACTTGTCGAAGAGGGCGGCGAAGTGATCAAGGAGAGCGCCAAAAAGGACGATGCAGCCGCGGATCTTGCGCTGATCGGCGCGGCACAGCGTGTCGAGCACTACGAAATCGCGGGTTACACGACTGCCCGCAACCTCGCGCAGCAATTGCGGTACGGTGCTGTCGTCGCGCTGCTCTCGAAGACGTTGGCGGAAGAGGAGAACGCGGATCAGCTGCTCAATCAGGTCGCGCGCTCACTGATGTCGGTTGCGAAAATGCCCGCCGCTATTGAGCAGACCTTGTCCGAAGATGAGCCCACCGCGGGCTAGATCATCTTCAGAGTATTGATATTGAAGCAAGGTGGCCCCACGGCGCCACCTTGCTTCGTTCGCCGTCGTCGACACGCCATGGAAAAACGACCTGTTCGCCCCGCTTCAGCCGTCGAGGCCGAGCTTGCACAGCGGCGGAATCGTATTCCCGCGAGCTTTGCCAGCAATCTCGCGCTCGCCCCCGGCATGCAGCTGACGCCGCGCGCCTCGGTGGCCTGGCAATACGCCTTCGGCGACGTGACCCCGACGGCGGCGCTCGCGTTCCAGAACCTGGGAACCGGTTTCAGCGTGGCCGGTGTGCCGCTGGCGCGCAATGCGGCGCTGGTCGAAGGCGGGCTCGACCTCAAGGTCACGCCGCAGGCCAGCCTCGGCATCGCCTATGTCGGTCAGCTCGCCGGCCGGGTGCAGGATCACTTGGTAAAGGCCAATTTTAGCTGGAGATTCTGACCCTTAGGGGTCCGGATTCGGTCCGCGGCGTCCTCAACCTGGGATGCCAATCAGCCGGTTTTGCTGCAATGCACAGTCATGAATGCTGCTATGCAAACAAGTCCGTTGTGTCTGGCATCTGGTATACATAATTTGACTGCAGATGATGAGCCGGCCCGTTGCTGGCTTCCAGCCAAAGGGGACACCAATGTCCAAGACCACCGCTTTCGCGCTCGCGCCCTCCTCCACCCTGTTCAGCCGCCTGCTGGCCTCGATCGACCGCCTGCTGATGAAGAGCGCGGAGATCTCCAACCGCAATGGCGACCTGCCGCGCTTCGGCCTCTAGGCAAAGGTTTTCCGGCACTCTCCACCGGATGCGGCTTTCGTCGCGAAACCCGACCTGACATTGAACCTTCGACCAATGGCCCCGATTTTCGGGGCCATTTTCTTTGCGCGCTGAATTACTGTCCCGCGATGCCCACGGAGTCCCGTGCGGCATAAGCGCGCGTTACCGCTGCGACAGCTTGAACCTTGGCATATCAGATACCAAGATGCCGGTCGCGCGCCATAAGCAACGACAAGGGCGCACTGGGAGGATCAATTGGCGGACATGGTTCAGGCAACTGCGGCCCCGGCGGCCGTGCGTGTCAGCGACACATATCGTTGGACGCAACTCGCGATCGGCGTCGCCGCGATGGTGATGATCGCAAACTATCAATACGGGTGGACGTTCTTCGTCCCCGACATCCAGAAGAAGTTTGGATGGGATCGCGCATCGATCCAGTGGGCCTTTACGCTCTTTGTGCTGTTCGAGACCTGGCTGGTGCCGGTCGAGGGCTGGTTCGTCGATAAATACGGTCCGCGCATCGTCGTCCTGGTCGGCGGCATCCTCTGCGCGATCGGATGGGCGATCAACGCGCAGGCGACCACGCTGAACGGCTACTATCTCGGCATGATCGTCGCCGGCATCGGCGCCGGCGGCGTCTACGGCACCTGCGTCGGCAATGCGCTGAAATGGTTTCCCGACAAGCGCGGACTTGCCGCCGGCATCACCGCCGCCGGCTTCGGCGCGGGCTCGGCGCTGACGGTCGCGCCGATCCAGGCGATGATCAAGGATTCCGGCTTCCAGACCACCTTCCTCTATTTCGGTCTCGGCCAGGGCATCATCATCGTGCTGCTCTCCTTCTTCCTGCTGGCGCCAAAGGCCGGACAGGTGCCGGCGGTCGTGGCCAATGCCAACATCATCCAGACCCGGCGCAACTATCAGCCGACCGAAGTGCTGCGGCAGCCGATTTTCTGGCTGATGTACTTCATGTTCGTGATCGTCGGCGCCGGCGGGTTGATGGTGACGGCGAACCTAAAGCCGATCGCGGTCGACTGGAAGGTCGACAGCGTGCCGGTGACGCTGATGGCGGTGACGATGACGGCCGTGACCTTCGCGGCGACCATCGACCGCGTCCTCAACGGCCTGACGCGTCCGTTCTTCGGCTGGATCTCCGACATGATCGGCCGCGAGAACACGATGTTCATCGCCTTCGGCATGGAAGGCTTCGGCATCTGGATGCTCTACCTCTGGGGACACGATCCGGTGTGGTTCGTGCTGCTCTCGGGCTTCGTGTTCTTTGCCTGGGGCGAGATCTACTCGCTGTTCCCCTCGACCTGCACCGACACGTTCGGCAGCAAGTTCGCCACTACCAATGCGGGGCTGCTCTACACCGCGAAAGGCACGGCGGCGCTGCTGGTGCCGATCGCCAACTACATGCAGCAGTCGTCGGGCAGTTGGGACAGCGTGTTCATCATCGCGGCAGGCGCCAACATCCTCGCCTCGCTGCTGGCGATCGCGCTGCTCAAACCGTGGCGAAAGATCGTGGTCGCGAAATCGGCTATGGCCTGAACAACGACCTCACTCCTGCTGACGAAAGCGCCCGGCCAAAAGCCGGGCGTTTTCATTTCTTCCAGAGCATTTTCGAGCGAAATGGATGCCGGTTCCGGCTCCGTATGCAAGATTTGCTGCGACGCAGCAGAAAGATGGGCTTGCTTTCTGGAATATAGTATACCAACTTCCGCCGAGCGCTTGCGACGATACGCCACAATAATTGCGACACTCGGTCACAAGACCAGCGCGCTCGGGAGGACTTGATGGTTTCCAGCAATACTGCCGTCACACAAGATCAACCTTCGTCCAGTGGCTTCCGCTGGCTGCAGCTCGTGATGGGCATCGTCTGCATGGCGATGATCGCGAACCTGCAATACGGCTGGACGCTGTTCGTCGACCCGATCGACGGCACGCATCATTGGGGCCGCGCGGCGATCCAGTTTGCCTTCACGATCTTCGTGGTGACCGAGACCTGGCTGGTGCCGGTCGAGGCCTGGTTCGTCGACAAATACGGCCCGCGGATCGTCATCATGTTCGGCGGCGTCATGATCACGCTGTCCTGGGTGCTGAACTCGTACGCTGATTCACTCACCATGCTCTACGCCGCGGCGGTGATCGGCGGCATCGGCGCCGGCTCGGTGTACGGCACCTGCGTCGGCAATGCGCTGAAATGGTTTCCCGATCGCCGCGGCCTTGCCGCGGGCGCAACGGCCGCAGGGTTCGGCGCCGGCGCGGCGCTGACCGTGGTGCCGATCGCCAACATGATCGCCTCGAGCGGCTATCAGGCCGCGTTCTTCGATTTCGGCATCGGGCAAGGCCTGATCGTGTTCCTGCTCGCCTTCTTCATCCAGAAGCCTGCGGTCACGATCCCGCCGAAGAAGAAGCAGCTCAATCTGCCGCAGACCAAGATCGACTTCACGCCGCCGCAAGTGCTGCGCAGCCCGATCTTCTGGGTGATGTATCTGGTGTTCGTGATGGTCGCCTCCGGCGGCCTGATGGCGGCGGCGCAGATCGCGCCGATCGCGCACGACTACAAGATCGCCAACACGCCGGTGACGCTCGCCGGCTTCCAGATGGCGGCGCTGACCTTTGCGATCTCGCTCGACCGCATCTTCGACGGTTTCGGACGGCCGTTCTTCGGTTGGGTCTCCGACAATATCGGCCGCGAGCACACCATGTTCATCGCGTTCGGTACCGGCGCGCTGATGCTGCTGACGCTCTCCACCTGGGGCCACAACCCGCTGGTGTTCGTGCTGGCAACCGCGGTCTATTTCGGGGTGTTCGGCGAGATCTACTCGCTATTCCCGGCGACCTGCGGCGACACCTTCGGCTCGAAGTTCGCGACCACCAACAACGGCATGCTGTACACGGCAAAGGGCACCGCCGCGCTGCTGGTGCCGGCCGCCAGCATCGTCGCCGCCAGCTATGGTTGGCAGGCGGTGTTCGTGATCGCGGTCGCGCTCAATGCCACCGCGGCGCTGATGGCGCTGTTCGTGGTCAAGCCGATGCGCCGCGCCTTCATCCACGGCAACGAGGCTGCCGCCGCGACCGAAACCGCGACGAGCGCCAAGACCGCTTGATGTGACGGCCTGATTTGACGGGCCTGATTTCGAGACTTCCTCCCGAACTGACAGAGGCGCACTTCGGTGCGCCTCTTTCTTTTGGCGCAGTCAGGCATGCCAGATACCAATGAGCCGGGGTAGCCGAAGGTCCGGTCACTCATCGCAGTTCATAATCGTCCGAAATGTCAGCGTCCCTGCCTATCTCAGCGATTTCCTGGTGGTAGATTTCTGCCGTGGCCACGTTGACAATTGGTATTTTGTATACCAGAATCCTGTCAACGATAACCCAAGGAGGTTGCCATGCAAGTCGGAGATATCCTGCGCAAGAAAACCCCTCGCGTCGCCACGGTTCGCATGAACGAGACGGTTGCGATCGCCGCGCAACTGATGCGCGCCAGCAATATCAGCGCGCTGGTGGTCAAGGATGTCGTTCGCACCGAAGGCAACACCGCCGTCGGCATGTTCACCGAGCGCGACGTGGTGCGCGCGGTCGCCGAGCACGGCGCAGCCGGCGCCAGCATGAAGGTGTCGCAGTTCGTCTCGGTGCAGCAGCTGGTGTCGTGCACCTCGAGCGACACGCTCGAGCACATCCGTCATCTCATGACCAAGCACCACATCCGCCACGTGCCGGTGATCGACAATTACAGCCTGATCGGCGTCGTCAGCATGCGCGACATCGCAGCCGCGTTCGACGAGGAGACCGCCGCGTCGATGAAACAGGCTGTGCCGGCGTAGCGCGCATCTCCGTTGTCGTCGCTCTCAACAGAGCGTTTTCGAGCGAAGTGAATACCGGTTCGCGTGAAGAAAACGCGTCAAGATGAATCGAGAGCTCGGTTCCGATTCAATCGGAACGGAAATAGCTCGAGGCGCTGCGTGTCGAACACCAGCGCCTGAGCAATTGACCGAAAGCTTCGAGCCCGCCCTCACCTGACCGCTGCGCGCCCCTTCATTTCCGCATGGGCGCGCCGCCGGCGGCCGGTAGACATTTGCCGGTCAGGACTGCATCCTTCCGCTCGACATCAAAAACAAACCGTGCGCGGCCGTCCGCGTCGCGGAAAATTCCAGCGGAAACCGAGGGCAGAATGATCAAGACACGTTTCACCGAGATGTTCGGCGTCGACCACCCGATCGTGCAGGGCGGCATGCAATGGGTCGGGCGCGCGGAGCTCGTTGCCGCCGTCGCCAATGCCGGCGCGCTCGGCATGATCACGGCGCTGACCCAGCCGACGCCGGACGATCTGCGCAAGGAAATCGCGCGCTGCCGCGAGCTGACCGACAAGCCGTTCGGCGTCAACCTGACCATCCTGCCCGCGATCAAGCCGCCGCCCTACGCCGAGTATCGCCAGGCCATCATCGAGAGCGGCATCAAGATCGTCGAGACCGCCGGCAACAAGCCGCAGGAACATGTCGACGAGTTCAAGAGGCACGGCGTCAAGGTGCTGCACAAATGCACCAGCGTCCGCCACGCGCTGTCCGCCGAGCGGATGGGCGCCGACGCGATCTCGATCGACGGCTTTGAATGCGCCGGACATCCCGGCGAGGACGACACCCCCGGCCTGATCCTGATTCCTGCCGCCGCCGACAAGGTGAAGATCCCGATGATCGCCTCCGGCGGCTTCGGTGACGCGCGCGGCCTCGTGGCTGCGCTGGCGCTCGGCGCCGAAGGCATCAACATGGGCACGCGCTTCATGTGCACCAAGGAGAGCCCGATCCATCAGCTCGTCAAGGAACGCATCGTCGCCAATGACGAGCGCGAGACCGAGCTGATCTTCCGCACCATGCGCAACACCTCGCGCGTCGCCAGGAATGCGATCTCGACCAAGGTCGTGCAGATGGAGAAAGAAGGCGCCAAGTTCGAGGACGTCCGCGAGCTGGTCGCCGGCGCCCGCGGCAAGATGGTCTATTCGACCGGCGATGCCGACGAAGGCATCTGGTCGGCCGGCCAGGTGCAGGGCCTGATCCACGACATCCCGTCCTGCGGCGAACTGATCTCGCGCATCGTCCACGAGGCGGAAGCGATCATCCGCGAGCGGCTGGAAGTCATGATGTCCGGCGCCAAGCGCCAGGCCGCGGAATAGGCGTCCAGTAGTGATCCGTCACCCTGAGGAGCGCGAAGCGCGTCTCGAAGGGTCGACGGCCACCGGCCGGGCCGTGCATCCTTCGAGGCTCGCTCCGCTCGCACCTCAGGATGACGGTACCAATCTCGCGTTAGACAGCAGGAATGACCTCATGAAAGCTTATGTATACGGAGCCAATGGCCCGGAGATCACCGACGTCGCAAAACCCGTGCCGAAGGGCACCCAGGTGCTGGTCAAGGTCCATGCCTGCGGGCTGAACCGCGCCGATCTCGGCATGACCAAGGGCCACGTCCATGGCGCGGCTGGCGGCGTCGGCACCGTGCTCGGCATGGAATGGGCCGGCGAGGTCGCCGAGCTCGGCCCCGACGCCAAAGGCGTCAAGGTCGGCGACAAGATCATGGGCTCCGGCGGCGCAGCGTTCGCCGAGTACACGCTCGCCGATCACGGCAGGCTGTTCCGCAGCCCCTCGAACATGAATTTCGACGAGGCCGCCACCCTGCCCGTCGCGCTCGCCACCATGCACAATGCGGTGGTCACCAACGGCGCACTGCAGCCGGGCCAGACCGTGCTGATCCAGGGTGCGAGCTCCGGCGTCGGCCTGATGGCGATGCAGATCGCCAAGCTGAAGGGCGCCAAGCTCGTGGTCGGATCCTCGACCGATCCGATGCGCCGCGGGCGGCTAAAGGAATTCGGCGCCGATCTCGCGGTCGATTCCAAGGATCCCGGCTGGGTCGATCAGGTGTTGCAGGCGACCTCCGGCGAAGGCGTCGATTTGATCGTCGATCAGGTCTCGGGACCCGTCGCGAACCAGAATCTCAAGGCGACCAAGGTCAAGGGCCGCATCGTCAATGTCGGCCGGCTCGGCGGCACCCATGGCGACTTCAACTTCGACCTGCATGCGGCGCGCCGCATCCAGTATATCGGCGTCACCTTCCGCACCCGCTCGATCGAGGAGATCCGCGAGATCTTCGACGAGGTGCGCAAGGACATCTGGCCCGCGGTGGAGTCGCGAAAACTGCAGCTGCCGATCGACCAGGTCTACAAATTCGCCGACATCGGCAAGGCGTTCGCGCACATGGAAGCGAACAACCACCTCGGCAAGATCGTGGTGACGCTCTAGCGAAGGCACCAGTGCGTAGCAACCATTAGCTCTTTCGGTTGTGTGCGATTGAATTGTCCGATCGCCGTTGATGCTGACGCCGTGCTCGCGGCCATCAAGGCGTGGCCTGTTGAGGGTGAGGATGTGGTGGCATTTGAGCGACGGCCATCCTTGACGGCCGCTGTGCGCGACGTCCTGGTGACGGCAGGTCGGGACGAAGAAACGGCGCCCCGGTCGAACAAAGAAACGCTTCAGGCTGCTGGAACAGCTGACATGTCAGCTTGCCAAGGGGTGCCTCGGGCCACTACGGCGTTGATGAAGACGAGCAGCTTCCTGGCGCAGGCGATTAGCGCGCGCTTGTGACCCTTACCGGCGGCGATCAGTCGCTTGTAAAGGGCGATGAGCTGCGGATTCCAGCGGAACGACGCCGCCAGCGCTGCAGCATAGAGCGCCTCTCGCAGGCGCTTGCGTCCACCGATGATGTGACGAGCGCCAATATGCTCTCCGCTGTCGTCATCATAAGGCGCAAGGCCCGCAAGAGCTGCGGCCTGCTCGCGGCTGATTTGGCCGATCTCCGGCATGCGCACCAGAATGGCGACCGCAGTCGGCAGCCCGGCCCCGCCGACGCTGTAGATCAGATCGAGCCGGGCAGCGAGATCGTGATGTTCGCGGATCGCTGCCACCAAAGCCTTGAACTCGACGCGTTCGCGCTTGGCCAGGCGGACGATATCTTCCTTCCAGAGCTTTTGGATACGCGCATCGCGACAGCTCTCGAGCCGGTTCTTGAACCGCGTGATATCCTCTCCGATCTGATCGATCAGTGTCAGCTGCCCGGCCAAGGGCGATAATCTTGCGTCAGGGGCCGGGTGGATCTTGTTGACCGCAGCGGCGCAGGCGGCGATCAGAGCCGCGTCGATCCGATCGTTCTTGGCACGTTGCCCGCGGTATTTGGCATAGGCACGCACTTGCGCCGGCTGGAACACCACGACGACAAACCGCATGCGCCGTAACTCGGCGACGACGGCTTGCTCATAGCCACCGCTCGCCTCGATCCCAACCCGCTTGACCTTGCGCCGCCCAAGCCACTCCAGCAGCGCCTTGTGACCTTCTGCCGTGTTCTCCACCTGCAGCTGCTCCGAGTTGCCGTCGAGCGCCACGTCGAGCTTGCGCTTGCCGGTATCGATCCCGGCACAGATTGTGGTACGCTTGGCCATCTTCCTCGACCCTCCCTTGTGATGCGAACCTAAAGTTCGTTCAACCATGCGGGTCCCGATGAAGTGCCGATCGCGATCTTGCTACGAACGACAGCCCTCAAGGCTTCGATGGGTAACGATCCGATCGATCAGCGGCCCAGCCCGGGCGGCTACCCGAGCTGGGCCATTCCTCACGGAACGAGGCCAGTCTAACCCAGCGCGCTAATACAAGGATGGGTGGAGCGCAGCGATACCCATCAATTATATCCGCGCGGTGAGATGATGGGTTTCGCTACGCTCTACCCATCCTACGGTCCTGTTCCTTATGCGAAAGGAAGAGACGCCCGCGTCTCGCTCAGGATTTCCTTTGAGAGTTTCTCATCGTCGACCAAACGGGCAAGCACCATCGCGCCGACCATGGCCGACCATGCGGCAATTGCTGCGCGCCGTTTCTCCTTCGGCACGTCGCCTTCGGCATCAACAGTGAGATGATCGATCCGGCTGCGGACGGCTGCCGTCATTTTCTGCCGGAGATCGGCGGACCCTCGCGCGGCTTCCGTTCCCAGGCTTGAGAACAGGCAAGAGGTGGCGCGGTTGTCGCGGTGCTTGACGCTGAGATAGCCGTTGGCAAATTCCGCCGCCGAGCGGCGCGGCCTGGCCGTATCCGGAGCCGGTGGCAGCGCTTGCCCAACCGCTTCCGCGACCAGCGCCTCCTTGGATGGAAAGTGTCCGTAAAAGGCGCCGTGCGTCAGGCCCGCCTCCTTCATGACATCAGCGACGGTGACATAGTCGAAGCCTCGCTGCCGAAACAGGCTGGCGGCGACGGCCAAAATCCGTGCGCGGTGCTCTGCGACCTGTTCCTTGCTCACTTTCATGTGCGCGTCTCCGAACCCGCTTGACTCTATACATGACACTCATCATGAATACAATCATGATGTTTGTCATGAATAAGAGCCCGCACACCATGCCTCACAACCTCTCGGCCATCCTGCGCCGCCGCTCGGTCAGCGCCGCGCTTCTCCTCATCGCATTGGCGACCATCCCGGGCGGACGTGTATCCGCCGCCGCCGGTGAAGCCGAGGCACGCGCGTTCTTTGCCAAATTCGTCGCTGCGCAAAATGCCCATGACGTCAGCGACGTGAAGGCCATGCTGTGGAATTCGCCCGACATGCTTTGGTACGGGCGAGGCGTCGAGACCAGAGGGCCCGACGCCGTCGCCGATCGCTTCAGGGAATACTACCAGGGCACATGGCATCTCGAGCCCGACATGTCGCAATTTCGCGCCACCGCGATCTCGGACGACGTCATGCAGATCCTCGTTCCGATCGTTTTCACGCGGGGCCTCCCAGGCCAGCCGTCGCAAGACAACAAGTTTCTGATCAGCCAGACGTTGATTCACGATGCAAACGGCTGGCACGTCGCCTCGATCATGCCGATCGCAAACACGCAGTTGAAGTAGTCGCGCAGGATGGGTGGAGCGACTTGTCCGCCGTAGCTCGAAGAGCGAAGGCGGAAGCGATACCGATCAAGCGGCAGCGCGATGAGATGATGGGTTTCGGTGCGCCCTACCCATCCTTGCACCGTGACGGCACGTCGCGGGCCGGCCTATGCAAGCGGCAAGGCGATTTCGCACCTGAGCCCGTTTGCGCGCCAATCAAAACGCACCTCACCCTTGAGTTGCCCGATCATGTTTTCCACAATGCGGGTGCCGAACCCGCGGTGCGTCGGCGGCGTGACGGTTGGCCCACCCGATTCGACCCAGCGCAGGCTGAGCCTTCCGCCTGCCGTAAGGGACCACGTGATTTCAACGTAACCAGCCGCCGCCGATAGTGATCCGTATTTTGCTGAGTTGGTCGCGAGCTCGTGCAAGGAAATTGCAGCAGTCTGAGCCGTACTCGGCTCCAGCATGACGGCTGGGCCGTCAATTCGCACACGCGCCCCTCTCTCCCCGCTGTAAGCCAGAAGCTCTTGCGTGACCAGGCGGTGAAGCTCGGCTCCCGCCCAGCGGGATTCCACGAACAGCGTATGGACCTTTGCCAACGCTCCAATGCGCCCCTCGATCAGTTCCTTGAGATCGTCAGACGTAGCTGAATGGGAAAGTCGCACCGTCGCCAACACGGTGGCCAGGATGTTCTTCGTTCGATGCTCGGCCTCGTGCGCGAGATTGACGACCTGCGCCTGGCTTCGCTTGTGCTCGGTGATGTTGCGCGCGATTTTCGATGCGCCGACGACCGCGCCTTGAGCATTTCTGACCGGCGAAACGCTCAGGGACATGTCGATCAAGCGCCCATGCTTGCATTGCCGAACAGTTTCATAGTGTTCGACGCGCTGACCGCGCCGGACTCGCCCCATGATCACTGTTTCCTCTTCCTGACGATCTGGCGGAATCAGAATCGTAATCGGCTGGCCGATGATTTCCTCGGCGAGGTAGCCAAAAATGCGTTCCGCGCCGCCGTTCCAGCTCGTGATGGTGCCATTGAGGTCCTTGCCGACGATCGCATCGTTGCTTGATTCGATGATAGCGGCGAGCCTTAGCGCGGCCTCCTCGCCGCGTTTGCGCTCCGTTATGTCCTGGAAGCAGTTGATGGCGCCGACAATGTTCCCCTCACGGTCCTTGACTGCCTCGATGTCAACGAGCGCGATGCCGCGAGAACCGTCAGGTCGCTCAATGTGAACTTCCTGCTGGCGCACGGATACACCGGTGCGCAGAACATCGGCCATGGGGCATTGATGGTGCAGGAGCAGACTGCCGTCGGGGCGAAACATTCGATACGATCCACAAAACCGTTCCTCGGGATCGCCGAGTTTCGGCAATCGGCCCCATAGTTCCGCAGCACGGCGGTTGTATCGAACGACAAGACCATCCCGGTCACAAACATAAACGGCAAACGGCAGTTGCTCGAACAACCGCCCGGGCAGTTCGAAGGCCGGTTCCTCATCGCGCATACCAAGGACGACGCCGGCAGCGTTCGCAATTGCATCCACCTCGTTGGAGGTTCTCACGGGTTCGCGCTGACGGAAGCGTCGCGCGTCGGAAGGTACATTGCTCATTGTGGTGTAATCCAAGTCGGATTGGTGATTTGGTTTATCCCGGAGCCGGAACCCGACATGCCGCAACTCTCCCGATCCGCATCTGTTACTTCGATTTGACGGCTTGTGGTGCAAGCGCGCGCTTCATGAAGGCATACACCCTCAACTGTGCGGCGTTACGAAGCGCATTCTGTCTCGCCTCGCCTTCCGGCAATTGCTTCGCCTCACTGGCGCGCGCATCTGCCTGCTCGTCCAGATGGTCGGCCGTCAGAAATGTGGTCTTCGTCCTGTTACGCCTTTTGAGGTTCATGTCGGTGATCCCGAATTTCCCTCAAACCAGTCGAGCGGTTCGGGTTGGGACGGGCCCGATACAACCTGCATTTGATGGACGTGGCCGCAGCTTTTGCAGCGCAGCGTCCAATGCTCATGCCCAGGTCGCGAAGGCATAATGCGCTGCACCACGGTGGCGCCCGCACATCGCTGGCATCGTGGGTTCGACTGGAACCGGGGTGGCGATGGAGCTGTTTGATCGGCCATTTTTAATCTCCCATTGAGATTGCCAAAATCTAGTCCGGGGATTTAAGGTGGCCGCTAAGCCACCCTCGGCCGTCGCCGCTCAAGGGGTCGCTGACCACCAAGGTTCGCTGGGCACGATCACACTTGGGGCACTCGAAAGTGCGGACTTGGTAACCCACTGCGCCCGACGCAATGCAGGCCAGCCGCGTGCGGGTCTGGCAGAGCGGACAGCGCGGGCGCTCGATGGCGCTCAGCGGCGGACCGGTTGGAAACGTGCGAAGGCCGAGCATGCGGGCACCATCTCTGGATCGGGCGGGCGCCCACTACATTGCCGGACACCGGCCACCGACCGGGTGATTTTCTCCCCTTGGAAACTGGTCCGCTGGTCAATATTGACCACAACACACCAGTTTTAATATTTAGAGATCGCTGGTCCGAAGGAGGGGCTTGTGAAGCCTGCAAAGCGACAGTTCGATCCTCAGGCTTTTCTCGCCAAAGTCGGGACCGGCAAGACGATATTGAAGTACCGTAAAGGCCGGATCATCTACGCCCAGGGCGAAGAGGCCGATAAGGTCTTTTACGTCCAATCGGGCAAGGTCAAGGTGACCGTCGTTTCCGAGCAAGGCAAGGAAGCCGTCGTCGGCATATTGGATGCTGCGCAGTTTTTTGGCGAGGGCTGCCTGAACGGTCAGGCGGTCCGCGTGGGAACCGCAAGGGCGATGGAGGGGTGCCTTATCACCTCAATCACGCGGAAGGCGATGATGGCGGCGCTCCGCAAGGAGCCACGATTTTCAGAACTTTTCGTGACCTACCTGGTGACCAGGAGCAATCGCATTGAAGAAGACTTGATCGACCAGCTGTTCAATTCGAGCGAGAAGCGGCTCGCACGCCTTCTTCTTCTGCTGGCCAATTTCGGAAAAGATGGAAAGCCAACACCAATCGATGCTTCGATCAATCAAGCAACCTTGGCGGAGATGATCGGAACGACCCGATCCCGGGTGAGCTACTTCCTGAACAAATTTCGCAAGCTGGGATTGATCAGCTACAACGGAAAGATCGAGGTGCATCGTTCCTTGTTGAACGCGGTCCTGTATGAAAAACCTCAGCTGGAAAGAGACGAAGAACCCGCCCAATAGATCGCACGATTGCGCGAGCCTGAGCGGACTCGATCCGGCCGGTCCGGCTTTTCCGTAAAGGACAAGAGAAGGTCATTCGCTAAGGGAGCCGTTCGACCTTCGCCGCCATGTCAGGGGCACGCGTAATCCTGTACTTGGCATTGCTGCATTTGAGAACCCAGACGTCGCGATCTGGTCGAGACAATCTCGTATTCTTCTTTGCACCGAGCGGCTTCTCGCAGGTGAAGCCTTGTGTGCGAATCTGGGCCGCCAGCATTCCCTGAGGCGTTTCGGCCGGAATCTGCTGCGCCCGCGCCTGGGGACTAAAAAGAACAAGACCGATGGCCAACAGTAGTGATCCAGGTGCTTTGTGCATGATTTCAACCCTTAAAGCAGACACCCGCCGCCCGTTCGAATGTCGAACTATAGCAGAAACACCCGTGTTGCCTTCCTGCCAAACCTGAACTTTGGACATACCGATCCATCGACGCGGTTTGCCAACAAGACCGGCCATCAGCCGACCTTCCAAATCGCAAATAGCGTCGCGCACGCTCGATCGACCAGACCGCTACCCGTTGCGAGCGACCGTGAGTCCATTCGCGAGAATCTGCCGGCGATCGTGAATCAAGTTCTCCAGACGGTGCGCTGCGACATTCAGGGTTGCGGCATCCACGGCACTCTCGTCGCCAGCCGCAGCCTTGGCGCGTTGCGCCCGCAAGATATCGTCAATCTCGTCTTCGATCGTACCGAGTTCGGCCTCGCTATCTGCACTCCGTATCCGCCGAACCAGGGCATACAACGCGTCGAGCGGACCATCATTTGCGAATGGCCCGATTCCCAGAAATTTCCAGGCCGCCGCGAGCACCGTGGCCATGCCGCCCAAGATCATCGGCGTCAGATAGATCCAGTTGCCGTATTCATCCATGAAGCTCTGCTGGGTCCCGTTGTAGAAGGCGGCGGCTCCCGGATGGAGCGCGAGGTAGGCATCCGCGTCTGTGCTGGGAGCCGCAATTTGCGCAAAGATCGGCTGCTCGACCATGAGGTCCCTGCGCACGTTCATGATCGTCTGGGTCAGGCTGGTGACCAGATCAGAACCGAGCTTCTTGTTTGCAACCAGATATAATGCGGTTCTCAGCGTCGTCAGATCGTCGTCAGGAACCGGCGGGGCTCCGCGCAACGTGCCCTTTGGCACGTCAAAGCTCTCGTAGGCGCGGTCGGCTTCCGCGATCGCCCCGGCGGATCCGATTGATATGAGCACCGGCAACGTTTTGGGACCCTGCTGGAAGAATCCTCGCACCAGCGACAAATATTTTTGTGACAGTGGAATCACGACGAGGAGAGCGCTGATCTCCTTCGATTGAAGCGCGCGCCGGGCGTCTGCCAGTGCAACGTCCTTGAACACCTTGGCACGAACCAGGCCATATTCATTGCTCAAGACATCCACGAGCTTGGAGTTTGTTTCTGCTGAAATCACACCAACACTATGGCCCTTGAGCCCGGCCATGTCCTCGATTGACGAGCCCGGCGGCGCAATCACCAGCGCTACGACGTGGCTGACGACAACAACGGCCTGCGCTTGCGACAAATCACCGACATCGCCGCGAACGACAGCGAGATCGGCCTTGCCCGAAGCGAATGTCTTGGCCGCTGCCAGCGCCGTCCCGGTGTCGATGACTGTCAGCCGCACCGGCGCGTTGATCGTGACCAGCCGGCTCGCGATCGTCGACATTGCCTTGGCAGCTTCACCGTCGATCGAGCCGACCGCCACAGTCAGGGTTACGGGACGCGTATAGTACCGGTAGCCAAAGAGACCTGCACCGGCAGCAAGGATGACAACCCCCGCAATCAGGACGAAACGAAGCCAGAGCGGCAATCTGATCGACGTTAGATTCACTGTTGCCTCTCCGTTTGGTCGAGCGATGTGCAATCGCTCCCGCCTCAAAGATACGCTGTATACGAGCTGACCCACACAAGAATCGAAGCGAGAAGGCCAATCACGCGTGTGCGGGCAATCTGACCGTCGGCGGGAACGCCGACGGCACGTTCTCGATTTCGCCAACGGCGCCCGCCAGCACGGTGACGCCGACACGCAGGATGGTGACGAAGTAAAGCTTATCGTGCCGGGCCTGAACCGGTGAACGCCAGTGGCGAGGCGACCTTCGGCGCGCTATGCAGTTTGTGCCAACGTTGACGACATATGAAATCATCAGCAAATTAGCATGATCGCAAGCCAGCAGCAGCGCTGCGTGGCTGGTCTTTGAGTTTTGTGCTAAGCTTCACGCTCGTGGAAGTAGTCAAGGTCTCCTCTGCCAATTGTCTTAATTGCATCTAATTCCAAAGATCCCGCTTCTATCTTCGCGTCGTGCGCCATGAGATGGAATGCCGGCCGCGGCGATCCATCGCTTTAGAATTCAATTGAGCTGACAGGGAGCGCCGACATGAACCGCAGTGGCCGGATTGCGTCGTTGGGTAGCGCAGCTATCGCTTTCGTGTCGCCGGCGTGGGCGCAAAGCGCGGCCAATCCCGAGCGCATCGCCTATTTCGGCCAAACGCATCAGCACACAAGCCGGTCGCTGGACGCGTACATCATCGGCAATACCCTGGCCGGGCGGGACGACGCCTACAAATATTCGATGGGCGAGCCGATCAAGCACCCGGCGGCAAACTACATGATGAAGATCACTCGTCCGCTCGATTTCCAGGGCGTGACCGATCACTCCGAATATGCCGGCATGCTGAGGCTGGCGAACGACCCAACCTCTCCCATCAGCAAGCTTCCGATCGCCGCGAAGCTCAAGGCGAAGACGCCGGAAGAAGTCAACAAGGTCTTCCAGTTCCTTGCGCGCGCCATTGCCAAGCAGCAGCGGCTCAAGGAGCTGACCGACCCGAAGGTCGCCGGGTCGGTCTGGTCGCAGAACAATTCCATCGCCGACAAGTACTATAAGCCGGGGAAGTTCACGACGTTCTGCTCGTATGAGTGGACCTCGATGCCGAACAATCAGAACATGCATCGCAACGTCTTCTTGTGGGATGTCCTTCGGCAGCGTCTTCGGAGGCCGTCATGACACTCGCCGATGCGACCTCGTCGTCGAGCCGCGAACAACTGCCAGAGCATGGGGCCGATGCTGGCATGCTCTACGTTCCGGGCGGCACGTTCCGCATGGGTTCGGATCGACACTATCCCGAGGAAGCGCCCGTCCATCGCGTGACCGTCAACGGCTTCTGGATGGACCGTACGCCGGTGACCAATCGGCAATTCCGACAGTTCGTTGAAGCGACGGGTCATGTCACTTTTGCCGAAACAGCCCCGGACCCGAAGGACTATCCGGGCGCGCTGCCACATATGCTCAAAGCGGGGTCTCTCGCCTTTGCGCCGCCCAAACGGCGCGTCGATCTGTCCCACTGGGGCGAGTGGTGGACGTTCAAGTTTGGCGCCAACTGGCGGCGACCTTACGGACCCGGCAGCTCGATCCGCGGACTGGACGAGCACCCGGTCGTGCATGTGGCCTTTAGGGACGCCGAGGCTTTTGCCAAGTGGGCGGGCAAGGATCTACCGACCGAGGCGGAGTGGGAATTCGCGGCACGCGGCGGCCTCGAAGACGCCGAGTACGCCTGGGGCGACGAGCTCACGCCCAGCGGGCGTCAGATGTCCAACACCTGGCAGGGCGAGTTTCCGAACGAGAATCTGGCGACCGACGGCTATGAGCGGACATCGCCGGTCACCGCGTTTCCGCCGAACGGCCATGGCCTCTACGACATGATCGGCAACGTCTGGGAATGGACGCTCGATTGGTACGCGGCCAAGCATGAGGCCGATGCACCGAAAGCCTGCTGTATCCCGGAAAACCCGCGCGGCGGTCGCGAAGACCAGAGCTACGACCCGTGCGCGCCCAACATCAAGATTCCACGCAAGGTGCTCAAAGGTGGATCGCATCTGTGCGCGCCCAATTATTGCCGCCGCTACCGGCCGGCGGCGCGCCATCCCGAACCGGTCGACACGTCGGCCAGTCACGTTGGGTTCCGTTGCATCAAGCGAGAGGAGAAATCCCATGATCGATGAACAAGACAGGCCTCGACTGAAGCAAAGGCTGTTGTTGGCCACCGGTCTTGCGACCTTGCTCGTCACGTTGCCGGGCCTGCTTGCTGCGCCGGCGACGGCCCAACAAATCACGGGCACGCCGGGTACGCCCAGCGCCACGATGACACTTGATGGCAAGCAGCTTCCGGCCGAGCCTCCGAAGTTCGGCGGCGATATCAAGGAAACCGCGAAAGACTCCAAGCCCTACTGGCCACCGTCCGTCGTGCCGCCCAAAGGCGCACCAAACGTGTTGCTGATCATGACCGATGATCAAGGTTATGGCGTGACCGGCACCTTCGGTGGCGTCATCCCAACCCCGAACATGGATCGTATCGCGAAGGCAGGATTGCGTTATACGCAGTTTCACTCGACCGCGCTTTGCTCGCCTACGCGCGCAGCGCTGATCACCGGCCGCAACCACCATTCCGTCGGGTTCGGCGTGATCGGTGAATTGTCCACTGGCTACCCGGGCTACGATTCCGTCATTGGTCCGGAGAGTGCGACGATCGGGACTATTCTGCGAGATAACGGATTTGCCACCTCATGGTTCGGCAAGAACCATAATACCCCGACCTATCTGTACAGCGCGGCTGGTCCTTTCGACCAGTGGCCGGTTGGAATGGGATTTCAATACTTCTACGGGTTCATGGGCGGCGAGACCGACCAGTGGACACCTTATCTTTATAAGAACACGACCCAGATTTTTCCGTGGATCGGCAAGTCCGGCTACAACCTCACCACCGATATGGCGGACGAAGCCATCAACTATATGAACAGCCTGAACGCAGCCGCACCCGACAAGCCGTTCTTCCTCTACTACGTGCCCGGCGGCACGCATTCGCCGCATCAGCCCAAGAAGGAATGGATCGACAAGTTCAAGGGCAAGTTCGACATGGGCTGGGAGAAGCTGCGCGAGCAAATCTTCGCCAACCAGAAGAAGCTCGGGGTGATCCCCGCGAATACCCAGCTCACTGCCTGGCCTGATACCCTCCCGAAGTGGGACTCGCTCTCGTTGATCCAAAAGAAGCTCTACGCGCGGGAGGCCGAGGTGTTTGCCGGCTACGCGGCCTATACCGACAATGAAATCGGCCGCGTCATCCAGGCGGTGGAGGACATGGGCAAGCTCGACAACACGCTGATCATCTATATCAGCGGCGACAACGGCACCAGCGCAGAAGGCACGCTCGAGGGCACCCCGAACCAGATGACCGCCTACAACGGCGTGCTGAAGCTTCCCGAAGCCGAGCTGATGCTGCACTATGAGAATTGGGGCTCCGACAAAACCTATCCGCATATGTCGGTAGCCTGGTCGTGGGCGTTCGATACCCCGTTCAAGTGGACCAAGCAGGTGGCATCGCACTTCGGCGGGACCCGGCAAGGCATGGTCATCTCATGGCCCGGTCACATCAAGGACGTCGGCGGCATTCGCTCCCAGTTCCACCACATCATCGATATCGTGCCGACGATCCTGGAGGCCACGGGTATCCCGGCGCCTGCGACGGTGAATGGAATTGCGCAAAAGCCGATCGAGGGTGTGAGCATGGCCTATACGTTCGACCGGGCTAACGCCAATGCACCATCAAAGCGCGACACGCAGTATTTCGAGATGTTCGCCAACCGCGGCATCTACCACGATGGCTGGTATGCGTGCACGACACCGCCCGAAGCACCTTGGCTTATGGGCACGGCAAAGATGCCGGACATCAACGAATACAAGTGGGAACTCTACAACATCGCCGAGGACTTCTCGCAAAACAACGACGTCGCAGCCAATAATCCTGACAAGCTGCGAGAGCTGAAGGAATTGTTCCTGGCTGAGGCGGCCAAGTACCAGGTCCTGCCGCTCGACAATTCCGTCTTGCCGCGCCTCGTGACGCCGCGGCCGAGCGCGACCGCTGGACGAACTGAATTCATATACAAGGGAGCGAACCCCGGCATTCCCGCCGAGAATGCGCCCAACATCATGAACAAGGACTACAAGATCACCGCCGAGATAACGGTCCCGCCCGGCGGGGCTGAGGGAATGATCGCCACTCTCGGCGGCAGGTTCAGCGGCTATGGCCTCTATTTGCTGAAGGGCAAGCCGGTCTTCGTCTACAACATGCTGGATTTGAAACGATACCGCTGGGAAGCCGGCGTAGGCGCGCGCGACTGGTTGGGCTCTGCGCTCAAGCCGGGCAAGCATACCATCGTGTTCGATTTCAAATATGATGGACCCGGCCCGGCCAAGGGCGGCACCGGAGTGCTCTCGGTGGACGGCAAGGAGTACGCCCGCCGGTCGATCCCGCACTCGATTGGGTTCCTGATGGCCATCGACGAATCCTTCGACGTCGGCGTCGATAGCCGCACCGGGGTGGATGACAGCTACAAGCTGCCGTTCGAGTTCACCGGGAAGATCGACAAGCTGACTTTCAAGCTCGGTCCGACGCAGTTGACGAGCAGCGAACAGAAGTCGATGCGGCACGCGCTTGAACGAGCGAGGGACTAGCCCGAATACGCTCTGATTTGCGGACATCCTCCACAGGATGTTTTCGGAAATGCTGATTGGAGTGAATAGCAGGCGATTTTTCGCAACTTTGGCGCAACAGTCGCGATGGAATTTCGATTTGGATCGCTTCGTATAGCGATCGCTTGCGACGAGGCGTTCAATCTAGGTCAAGCTCGGGTTGATCACTGTGATCTCAGGGACATGCAGGGATACCTCAATCCGAAGGGCTATGGTGAATTCGACGCCGTCAACCGACCGTCGGGATGGAATACGTGGCTGACGTTCTCGATCTCGCCAATGGCACCCACCAGCACAGTCACGCCAACGTGTCGAATGGTGACGAGGTAAGGTTTCCATGCTGCCAGATACACCGACCGTCAGCCAGCTCTCGCATGTGATCTCGCAATCGGCAGCGCCCGCTTTTCTGCTGGGAGCAATTGCGGCATTTATTGCGATCCTGATCTCGCGACTGAACAGGATCATAGACAGAACGATCGTGTTGAACGGGATATCGGAAGTCGACACCACCAAAGTTCGGCTCAGGGCCGATCTTCCCCGCCTGATGCGGCGCACCGCAATGTTGAACCGCGCAATCTTCTGGGCTGTCATCAGCAGTATAACGATAGCGGTGCTTGTGATCGTCGCATTCGTGAGTGCGTTCTTTGCAATTCAGCACGAGCGCGGGGTTGCCATCCTGTTCATCGCTTCCCTCGCCGCCTTCACTGTATCGCTGGTTGATTTTGCCCGCGAGGTGCGAATTGCTTTGAGCGAGTTCGATCACTATGCCTGACGTTGGCTTCGAGTTTACTGAAGTCGGCCATGGGTCAAAGACAGAAGTCGGTTCCCTTGAGGGGCATATCCCCTTTCGTACCTGGGAGTGGCCCTTGGCGCTCCGCTCCGGCATGACTGTTAGGGAGCCCTCCTCATTCTGCCCGACGGGCAACTCAGCCAAACCTGTCAATCCCCCGCAGTAAAAATATTTCGGTTTATCGGAATGATAACTCGGTGTATGGTTCGCCCGTCTCACCCGATCGAGGGGCGCTTCGCGATCGTCACGGGTGTTGCGGTGAGATGCGGTGGCCGCCGCGTGTGTGACTGACGAACATGCATGAGGCGGACGGTGAAGTCGTGTGGTCCTGACGCCCCAGTGGCAGGTGTCCTCTCGCAAAATGCGCAAGCGTTTTTGCGAAAGCGGTGACAAGCAAGCCCGGTCTCGCCGGGGAGAGCACGAAATAAGCCGTCAACGCAGGGAATGCCGGAGTGTCTCCCGCTGAACCTGTATGCTCGTGTGCGCTTTTGTTTCTACCTTTGCACACGGGACCGCGGGTGCAGCGCGCACCCGGCATTCCCTGCGCCCTCTTGTTTCCAGGGCGAACGATTTGGCAAAGCTCGGGCGAAACACGCCGCGAGAACGTGGATCCGCATCTGAATGAGGGCTGGTGAAGTTGCGCAATGCATGTCCTGGATTCGGAATAGTTCGCAACAAAGCCGCTCTTGCAAGTGAGTTGCGATTGCGCGTGGCGAGCGACACTTGATGTTCACGAACTCCCTGCTAAACCGCCGCCCATGAGCGCACCCTCCACCAAGACATCCGTCGCCGCGATCTCGATCCTTGCCAGTGGCACCATGGCCCTGGCAAAGTTCGTCGTCGGCATTGCCATCGGATCGCTGGCGCTGATCTCCGAGGCGCTGCACTCGACGATCGACCTGGTCGCCACCATCATCACCTGGGCGGTGGTGCGGGTGTCAGATCAGCCGGCCGACGCCGAGCATCATTACGGCCACGGCAAGTTCGAGAGCGTCTCGGCGCTCTTCATCATCGCCCTGCTCTACGTGCTGGCCGGCGGCATCCTGGTCCAGGCCTACAGCCATCTGCGCGAGGGCGCGCCGCCGCCGTCGATCTCGGCTGTTCCCTTCATCGTCCTGGTCATCGATATCGGCGTCAATCTGTGGCGCGCCCGCGCGCTGCACCGCGCGGCGCGCGACACCAAGAGCCAGGCGCTGGCCGCCGACGCGCTGCATTTCGCCTCCGACGTGATGGGCTCGACCGCCGTCATCGTCGGCCTGGTGCTGGCGGGCTTCGGCTTCTGGTGGGGCGACGCCGCGGCCGCGATCGCGGTCGCCGTGATGATCGCCCTGTTGGGCCTGCGCATGGCGCGGGAGACGGTCGAGACCCTGCTCGACCGCGCGCCCGAAGGCGCGCTGGAAAAGGCGACGACCGCCATCAAGGCGGTGCCTGGCGTCGTCGACGTCGACCGCCTGCGGGTCCGCATGGTCGGCGCCACCCATTTCATCGATGCCATCGCCAAGGTGCCGCGCACCTATCCGATCGACCGCGTCGAGGACATCAAGCGCAGGGCGCAGCAGGCGATGACCAAGGCGTTCGGCGACGCCGACCTCACCTTCACCGCGGTGCCGGTGGCGCGCGACAATGAGAGCGTGCGCGAGCGCATCATGGTGATCGCGCGCAATTCCGGCCTCGCCATCCACCATGTCACCGTGCACAATATCGGCGGCAGGTTGATCGTCGGCATCGACCTCGAGGTCGACAGCGACATGACGCTGGTCGCCGCGCACGACATCGCCCACGAGCTCGAGCGCGCGATCCGCGAGGATTTTGGCGAGGACGTCGAGGTCGACACCCATATCGAGCCGCTCGAGCCGGAACTGCCGTGGGGAACCGACGCCGCACCCGACCGCGTCGAAGCCATCAAGGCCGCGCTGACCGGATATGCCGCTGGCGGCGCGATCCATGACATCCATAATGTGCGGGTCCGCAACACCGACGCCGGCGAGATCATCAACTTCCATTGCCGCGCCGCGCCCGCGATGAGTGTGATCAAGGTGCACGAAAGCGTCGACGAGATCGAACGCAAACTGCGCCGCGCGTTCCCCACCGTGAAGCGTGTGATCAGTCACGCAGAACCGTCACGCGCGTAATTCTACGGAGCCGTTCCTGTTTCGGACTCACTTTGCGCCAACCGATTCTGTCTTGGACAAGAATTTTTTCGTATTAACGAATCGTTGACTCTCGACAGTCCGGGAAATCTGGATTCAAATCATCATGATTCGGATGCCTCGTGGGGAGCATCCGAACCGGGTAAAAAATCAGCTTAGAGCGGGGGTCTAGGGCATGGCGCGCGCGCATGCAGCGAACGCGTGCGTCCAATCCGATTCGATCAAGGGATTGGCGCAATCGATCGCAAAACCGGCCTATCACAGGCTCTTGACGGCCGAGCCTGCACTGCGCCGCGCTGTGCCTACCCTGATCATCGCCTTCCTCATCACCATCTGCCTCGGCGCCTTCGTCCAGGTGATCGACCAGACCCGGCAGAAGCGCGGCGCGATGAAACGCGACCTCGCCGCGCTGTCCGACATCCTCGCCGAACGTCTCGATCGCCTGACCTCGGTGCGTCGCGAGCGGCTCGTCAACATCGAGCGGATGCAGGAGCTGCTGCCGGACCTGATTCCGTCCTGGGGCATCGCCTACGGCCGCCACGTCATCATCACCGGCGCCGATCACCGCGTGCTGGCGCGGGTGCCGATCGATAGCGCCGGCGAGAACGACCGCATCCTCGACATCGTCTCCACCGCGCAGCTGATGATCGCGCCGGGCCAGCAGGGGACGGTCAATGACATGACGTTGCCGGGCGGCACCGGCGCGCTCGCGATCTCGCAGCTCGTCAAGTCGCTGCCCGGCCAGGTCGTCGTCATCCAGGAGATGAACGAGCCGATCTGGGGATCGGACGCAGCGCTCTCGATAACGTTGTCGGCGACCACGAGCTTCGTGGTGCTGATCCTCGGCTTCGCCTTCCACTGGCAATCGACCCGCGCCCGCGAGGGCGACCTGATCAACGACGCCGTGCGCGGCCGGATCGACACCGCGCTCAATCGCGGCCGCTGCGGATTGTGGGACTGGGACCTGTCGCGCGGCAGGATCTTCTGGTCGCAGTCGATGTTCACCCTGCTCGGGCTCGATACGCGCAACGACCTCCTCACCTTCGGCGAGGTCAACGCGCTGGTGAATTCCGACGACATCAACCTGTTCGACATCGCCGAGCAGCTGATCTCAGGCAAGATCGATCACATCGACCAGAGCTTCCGCATGCGGCATGTCGGCGGCCACTGGATCTGGCTGCGCGTGCGCTGCGAGCTCAGCCACGCCGCGGCGGACAGCGGCCTGCATCTGATCGGCATCGCCATCGACGTCACCGAGCAGAAGAGCCTCGCGGAGAAGTCGGTCGAAGCCGACTTGCGGCTGCGCGACGCGATCGAGACCATCCCGGAGGCCTTCGTGCTCTGGGACGCCGAGGACCGCCTCGTGCTCTGCAATTCGCACTTCCAGCGGCTGCACAAGCTGCCGGACTCCGCCGTCAGCCCCGGCACCTCCTACGAGACCGTGATCGAGGTCGGCAGCATGCCCGAGGTGCGCACCCGGCTGCACGAGAGCGGCGTGCCGGCGCCCGGCGCGCGCACCTTCGAGGCCCAGCTCGACGACGGCAGCTGGCTGCACATCAGCGAACGCCGCACCAAGGACGGCGGCTACGTCTCGGTCGGCACCGACATCACCCGGATCAAGGCGCACGAGCAGAAGCTGGTCGACAACGATCTGCGCCTGCGCGCCACCGTGATCGACCTGCAGCGCTCGCAATCCGAGCTGGAGCGGCAGGCGGTCGAGCTCGCTGACCTCGCGGAGAAATATTCGCAGGAAAAGACCCGCGCCGAGGACGCCAACGCCGCGAAGTCGAAGTTCCTCGCCAATATGAGCCATGAGCTGCGCACGCCACTCAACGCCATCATCGGCTTCTCCGAGATCATGGGCAGCGGACTGTTCGGCACGCTCGGCTCGGACAAATACCAGGAATACTGCCACGACATCCTGACATCGGGGAAATACCTGCTCGAGGTCATCAATGACATCCTCGACATGTCGAGGATCGAGGCCGGCCGCATGAAGTTCGACATGGAGCCGCTCGACCTCTCCGGCATCCTCGCGGAATCCCTGCGGGTGGTCTCCGGCCGCGCCGAGCACAAGGGACTGTCGCTGGAATCCGATATCGAAAGCACGATCTCGGTGGTCGCCGACCGTCGCGCGGTCAAGCAGATCATCGTCAACCTGCTCTCCAACGCGGTGAAGTTCACGCCGGACCACGGCCGCGTGCTGGTGCGCGGCCAGATGCTGGACGACTCGATCGTGCTCCTGATCGCCGACAGCGGCATCGGCATCGCGCCGGAATCGCTGCGCCGGCTCGGCAAGCCGTTCGAGCAGGTCGAGAGCCAGCTCACCAAGAGCTACCAGGGCTCGGGCCTCGGACTTGCGATCGCGCGCTCGCTCACCAACCTGCACGGCGGCTCGATGCGGCTGCGCTCCCGGCTCGGCGTCGGCACCGTCGTCCGTATCACGCTGCCGCGCGATCCGCGCACCCTGCAGAGCAAGCTGCCGGAAGCGGCGTAAGCTCCGCTACGCGCTCTCCAGCGTCGGCGCGACCTCGCGCGCGACCTGCACCAGGGCCGCGATCAGCGGCGTCATCGGATCGCGCTGCGGGATCACCATGCCGATGCTGTAGTCGACCACCGGATCGACGATCGGAATGCTGCGCACGGCATCCGCAAGGCCGAGCGTCTCGGCGAGCTTGGCCGGCATCACGCTGGCCCAGCGGCCGGTCTTCACATGGGTGTAAAGCACCAGCAGCGAATTCGAGGTCAGCGTCGGCGTCGCCTCCGCGCCGACCGAGGTCAGCGCACGGTCGATGATGCGGCGGTTCTGCATGTCGGGCGTGAGCAGGCAGAGCGGCACGGTGCCGACTTCCTTCCACGTCACCTGCTTGCGGTCGCCGAACATCGCGTCGGGCGCCGTCAGCAGCCGATAGCTCTCGTTGTAGAGCGGGATGGTGCGGACCTTGCCGATCGGCTCGTTCTCGATGTAGGTCAGCCCGGCATCGACCTCGAGATTTTCCAAGAGGCCGAGCACGTCGGCCGACGTGCAGGACTGGATGCGGAAGCGCACATCGGGATGGCGCGCCCGGAACGGCGTGGTGAGCGCGGCCACCATGCCGAGCACGGTCGGGATCGCCGCGATCCGGATCTCGCCCGACAGCTTGTCCTTGAGGCTGTTGATCTCCTGCTTCATCGCCCGGGTATCGCCGACGATGCGCCGGGCCCAGTCGAGCGTCCGCTCTCCCTCCGGCGTGAAACCCTGGAAGCGCGAGCCGCGCTGCACCAGCATCACGCCGAGGATTTCCTCGAGCTGCTTGAGGCTGGTCGACATGGTCGGCTGGGTGACGCCGCAAGCCTCCGCGGCCCGGCCAAAATGCCGCTCCTTGGCCAGTGCCAACAGAAGTTCCAGCTTGTCGATCAAGGATCAAACCCCATCGGAAAAACGGTGTCCCAACACTGTCACACGTACCACGACCGCCGCGCGATCCCCAATCCCAATACGCGATGGAAGTGCGTGATTCCAGACCATTATTGCGATCCCAAATCGTCCGATTGCGCAACGCTATTAATCGCGTTTCGCAATCGCCGCATGAGACAGCTTTATTGATGTTTCGAAGGATTCCAATGCAGATGTGCAAAGCAAAAAACTGATCGTGAGAAGCGCGAATGACGGTGGGATACGAACCCTGGGACGCGGCGCGTGGCGCTGAAATCATCGCCGAGCACGCCAAGCTCGAAGGCGCCACGCTGGTGATCCTGCACGCGCTGCAGGAGGCGTTCGGCTACGTGCCGGAGCCGGCGATCCCGATGGTCGCCGAAGCGCTCAATCTGTCCCGCGCCGAGGTGCACGGCGTGTTCACCTTCTACCACGACTTCCGCAAGCAGCCGGCCGGGCGCCATGTCCTGAAGCTCTGCCGCGCCGAGGCCTGCCAGGCTGCCGGCGGCGATGCGCTGGCGGCGCGCGCGGAGGCCAAGCTCGGCGTTTCGCTGGGACATACCACAGCGGACGAGCGCGTGACGCTGGAGCCGATCTACTGCCTCGGGCTGTGCGCCACCGCGCCGTCGGCGATGCTGGATGGCCGCGTGGTCGGCCGGCTCGATGAGGCGCGGATCGATGCGCTGGTTGCGGAGGCACAGCGATGACGATGCGAATTTACATCCCTCGCGATGCCGCGGCGGTCGCCGTCGGCGCCGACGATGTCGCCCTCGCCTTCGAGCAGGCTGCCACCGCGCGTGGCGCAACGGTCGAGATCGTCAGGACCGGCTCGCGCGGGCTGTGCTGGCTGGAGCCGATGGTCGAGCTTGCGACCGCCCAGGGCCGCGTCGCGTTCGGCCCGGTGACCGCGTCTGACGTCCCTGCGCTGCTCGATGCGATGGCCGGCAACGGCCAGCATGTGCTGCGGCTTGGTGTCGCGGACGAGATTCCCTGGCTGAAGCGCCAGACCCGCCTGACCTTCGTGCGCTGCGGCGTGGTCGATCCGCGCTCGGTCGACGACTACCGCGCCCATGGCGGCTACAAGGGCCTGGAGCGGGCGCTGACGCTGACCTCCGACCAGATCCTGGTCGACGTCACCACCTCGGGCCTGCGCGGCCGCGGCGGCGCCGGCTTTCCGACCGGCATCAAATGGAAGACGGTGGCGCAGGCCAGCGCCGACCGCAAATACATCGTCTGCAACGCCGACGAAGGCGACAGCGGCACCTTTGCCGACCGCATGATCATGGAAGGCGACCCCTTCGTCGTGATCGAGGGCATGACGATCGCGGGCATCACGGTCGGCGCCACCAAGGGCTACATCTACATCCGCTCGGAATATCCGCACGCAGTCGCGGCGATGAACGCGGCGATCGCAGCCGCCCGGCGCGCCGGCTTGCTCGGCAAGCGCATCGGCGGCTCGGTGCATGAGTTCGATCTCGAGGTGCGGGTCGGCGCCGGCGCCTATGTCTGCGGCGAGGAGACTTCGCTGTTGGAAAGCCTCGAGGGCCGCCGCGGCATTGTGCGGGCGAAGCCGCCGCTGCCGGCGCACAAGGGCCTGTTCGGCCGCCCGAGCGTGATCAACAACGTGCTGTCGTTCGCGGCGATCCCCTTCATCCTCGACAACGGCGCCAGGGCCTATGCCGATTTCGGCATGGGCCGCTCGCGCGGCACGATGCCGATCCAGCTCGCCGGCAACATCAGATATGGCGGGCTGTTCGAGACCGGGTTCGGCGTCTCGCTTGGCGAGCTCGTCGACGAGATCGGCGGCGGCACGTTCACCGGACGCGAGGTGCGCGCGGTGCAGGTCGGCGGTCCGCTCGGCGCCTACTTCCCCCGCGCGCTGTTCGACACGCCGTTCGACTACGAGGCGTTTGCTGCGCGCGACGGCCTGATCGGCCATGGCGGCATCGTGGTGTTCGACGACAGCGTCGACATGGCCAAGCAGGCGCGCTTCGCGATGGAGTTCTGCGCGGTCGAATCCTGCGGCAAGTGCACGCCGTGCCGGATCGGCTCGACGCGCGGCGTCGAGACCATCAACAAGATTATCAACGGCGAGCGCGTGGCGGAAAACCTCGCGGTGGTCGAAGACCTCTGCAACACCATGAAATTCGGCTCGCTCTGCGCACTCGGCGGCTTCACGCCCTACCCCGTGCTCAGCGCATTGAAACACTTCCGGGAAGATTTTGGCGGAGATTTAGGTCCCGCACCGGCCCGGCTGCAGGCCGCGGAATAGCAAGGAGATCACGATGTCGCTGATCCAGGAAACCGATTTCGGTACGCCAAAATCCAAATCCGAGACGATGGTTACGCTGACCATCGACGGCAATCAGGTCACGGTGCCCGAGGGCACCTCGATCATGCGCGCGGCGATGGAAGCCGGCACCCAGATTCCAAAGCTCTGCGCGACCGACATGGTCGACGCGTTCGGCTCCTGCCGGCTCTGCCTGATCGAGATCGAAGGGCGCGCCGGCACGCCGGCCTCCTGCACCACGCCGGCGATGAACGGCCTCGTCGTGCACACCCAGAGCGAGCGGCTGAAGAAGCTGCGCAAGGGCGTGATGGAGCTCTACATCTCCGACCATCCGCTGGACTGCCTGACCTGCGCCGCGAACGGCGACTGCGAATTGCAGGACATGGCGGGCGCCGTCGGCCTGCGCGACGTGCGCTACGGCTATGAGGGCGAGAACCACGTCTTCGCCAAATCGCACGGCTGCGAAAACGACAACTGGATGCCGAAGGACGAATCCAATCCGTACTTCACCTACGATCCGTCGAAGTGCATCGTCTGCTCGCGCTGCGTCCGCGCCTGCGAGGAGGTGCAGGGCACCTTCGCGCTGACGATCTCCGGCCGCGGCTTCGACAGCCGCGTCTCGCCCGGCATGGGCGAGAGCTTCCTCGGCTCCGAATGCGTGTCCTGCGGCGCCTGCGTGCAGGCGTGCCCGACCGCGACGCTGACCGAGAAATCCGTGATCGAGATCGGCCAGCCCGAGCATTCGGTGGTCACCACCTGCGCCTATTGCGGCGTCGGCTGCGCCTTCAAGGCCGAGATGCGCGGCGAGGAAGTGGTGCGCATGGTGCCGTGGAAGGGCGGCAAGGCCAACCGCGGCCATTCCTGCGTCAAGGGCCGCTTCGCCTGGGGCTACACCACCCACAAGGAGCGCATCCTGAAGCCGATGATCCGCGAACGGATCGAGGACCCCTGGCAGGAAGTGTCGTGGGACGAAGCGTTCAACTTCGCCGCCGCGAAGTTCAAGGGCATCCAGCAGAAATACGGCCGCGACTCGGTCGGCGGCATCACCTCGTCGCGTTGCACCAATGAAGAGACCTACCTGGTGCAGAAGCTGATCCGCGGCGGCTTCGGCAACAACAATGTCGACACCTGCGCCCGCGTCTGCCACTCGCCGACCGGCTACGGCCTGTCGCAAACCTTCGGCACCTCGGCCGGCACGCAGGATTTCGACTCGGTGGAGGACACCGACGTCGTGATGATCATCGGCGCCAACCCGGCCTCCGCACACCCGGTGTTCGCCTCGCGGCTGAAGAAGCGGCTGCGCCAGGGCGCCAAGCTGATCGTGCTCGATCCGCGCCGCACCGAGATGGTGGAATCGCCGCATGTGAAGGCGCTGCATCTGCCGCTGATGCCCGGCACCAACGTCGCGGTGGTCACGGCGCTCGCCCACGTCATCGTCACCGAAGGGCTCGTCAACGAGAGCTTCGTTCGCGAGCGCTGCGACTGGAGCGAGTTCGAGGAATGGGCTGCCTTCGTCGCCCAGGAGAAATACAGCCCCGAAGCGACCGCGATCATGACCGGCGTCGATCCCAAGGATCTGCGCGAGGCGGCGCGGATCTACGCCACCGGCGGCAACGGCGCGATCTATTACGGGCTCGGCGTCACCGAGCACAGCCAAGGCTCGACCACCGTGATCGCGATCGCCAACCTTGCGATGGTGACCGGCAATATCGGCCGGCCCGGCGTCGGCGTGAACCCGCTGCGCGGTCAGAACAACGTGCAGGGCTCCTGCGACATGGGCTCGTTCCCGCACGAGCTGCCGGGCTATCGCCATATCTCGGGCGACGCCGTGCGCGAGCAGTTCGAGGCGATGTGGAACGTCAAGCTCAACAAGGAGCCGGGCCTGCGCATCCCCAACATGTTCGACGCTGCGATCGAAGGCAGCTTCATGGGCCTCTATGTGCAGGGCGAGGACATCCTGCAATCCGATCCGAACACCAAGCATGTGGTGGCGGCGCTGTCGGCGATGGAATGTGTGATCGTCCATGATCTGTTCCTGAACGAGACCGCGAACTACGCCCACGTCTTCCTGCCCGGCTCGACCTTCCTGGAAAAGGACGGTACCTTCACCAATGCCGAGCGCCGCATCCAGCGGGTCCGCAAGGTGATGACGCCGCGCAACGGCTATGCCGACTGGGAAGTGACGATCCTGCTCGCCAAGGCGATGGGATTCGAGATGCACTACAACCATCCGTCGGAGATCATGGACGAGATCGCGGCGCTGACGCCGACCTTCACCGGCGTCTCCTACGCCAAGCTGGACGAGCTCGGCTCGGTGCAGTGGCCCTGCAACGAGAAGGCGCCGGAGGGCACGCCGATCATGCATATCGGCGGCTTCGTCCGCGGCAAGGGCAAGTTCATCGTCACCGAGTATGTCGCGACCGACGAACGCACCGGCCCGCGCTACCCGCTGCTGCTCACCACCGGCCGCATCCTCAGCCAGTACAATGTCGGCGCGCAGACCCGGCGCACCGAGAACGTGGTCTGGCACGCCGAGGATCGCCTCGAGATCCATCCGCACGATGCCGAGCTGCGCGGCGTGCGCGACGGCGACTGGGTCCGGCTGGCGAGCCGCGCCGGCGAGACGACGCTGCGCGCCGAGATCACCGACCGCGTGGCGCCGGGCGTGGTCTACACCACGTTCCACCACCCGGACACCCAGGCCAACGTCATCACGACCGACTTCTCCGACTGGGCGACCAACTGTCCGGAGTATAAGGTCACTGCCGTGCAGATCTCGCCGTCGAACGGTCCGTCCGACTGGCAGAAGGCCTATGACGAACAGGCCCGCCACTCCCGCCGCATCGCGCCGGTGGTGGAAGCCGCGGAGTGACGATGCGCGAGCCCGTCCACCAGGCGAACCGGAAGGTCTGGCGCAACGGCGTCTTCAGCGACGGCGCGCGCCTGATCCCGGAAGAGACGCCGCTCGCGCTGACCTATAATGGCGGCGCCTACGCCGTGATGATGGGCTCGCCCGAGGACCTCGGCGACTTCGCTGTCGGCTTCAGCCTCGGCGAAGGCATCGTGCAATCGGCCGACGAGATCGAAACCCTCGACATCGTCGAGCTCGATGACGGCATCGAGCTTCGGATGTGGCTCAGGCCTGACAAGGCCGCGCAGATCGCCCAGCGCCGCAGAAACATCGCGGGCCCGACCGGCTGCGGCCTCTGCGGCATCGATTCCATCGCCGAGGCCGTCCGGCCGGCGGCAGTCGTCCCCGCAGGCCGCGTCTTCTCGCCGCGCGAGATCATGACCGCGGTAGCGGCGGTCGCGCCGCTGCAGGAGATCAACCACCAGACCCGCGCCGTGCACGCCGCCGCGTTCTGGACCGCGACACGCGGCATCGTCGCGCTGCGCGAGGATGTCGGCCGTCACAATGCGCTCGACAAGCTCGCCGGCGCGCTGGCCCGCGACAAGGTCACAGCCAGCGACGGCATGGTGCTGCTGACCAGCCGCGTCTCGGTCGAAATGGTGCAGAAGACCGCTGCAATTGGTGCGCCGCTGATCGCAGCGGTATCGGCTCCCACGGCGCTTGCGGTGCGGATGGCGGGCGCCGCCGGCATCACGCTCGCCGCGATCGCGCGTGCGGATGGATTTGAAATCTTTACGCATCCGGAACGCGTCACCGGCGCGGTGGCCGGCAAGGAGTCCGCTTATGTCGTCGTCGCCTGAAAAACTGATCTACATGGCGAACCAGATCGGGAAGTTCTTCCACAGCCAGGGCCACGACCGCGCCGTACAGGGCATCTCCGAGCACATCTGGAAATTCTGGGACCCGCGGATGCGCAAGCAGATCTTCGCCCATCTCGACGCCGGCGGCGCCGGTCTCGACCCTGACGTGCTGGACGCACTGCAGAAGCTGAAACAGCAGGCGTAGCAGGCCGACGACGCTCGTACTCTTAGACCGTCACCCTGAGGAGCGCGCTCTTGCGCGCGTCTCGAAGGGTCGACGGCCCGAGTGTGGCCGTGCATCCTTCGAGACGCCACTACGCGGCTCCTCAGGATGACGGGTCGAGAGTTAGCCGCCGCCGACGATCGCGTTGAAGACGCGGCGTACCTCGCTTTGGGTCTCGCGCAGGCGCGCTTCCAGCGCGGAGAAATCCGGCGCGTCGCCGGCCCGCGCCATCACGCGCCGCAGGTCCTCGCCCGCGGTCTCCGGATTGAACTTGCCGGTGACGCAGAGCCGCAGGATCTGCGTCAGATCGTGATAGAGCCGCGCCGCCGAGCGTAAGATCTCGGCCTCGGACTGGCCAAGCAGGCCGAGCCTCGCGGCATGCTCGAGCACCTGCAGCGTAGAGACGCTGAGGATTTCCGGCTTCACTGAAGCATGCGTTAGCTGAAGATATTGCGCGATGAAATCGATGTCGACGAGCCCGCCGGCGGCGAGCTTGAGGTCCCAGACATCGTCCTCGCCCTTCTCCAGCGCGATCGCCCGCCGCATGTCGGCAACGTCGGCCGCGGTCGACGCCGCATCGCGCGGACGGGTCAGGACGCGGCGGATGATCGCCTCGATCTGCTCGCGGAATGCAGGCGACGACGAGATCACGCGTGCGCGCGTCAGCGCCATGTGCTCCCAGGTCCAGGCCTCGCGCTCCTGGTAGTCGGCGAAGGCATCGATCCGCGAGGCGACCGGGCCGGCGCGGCCGGACGGGCGCAGCCGCATGTCGACCTCGTAGAGCACGCCGTAATTGGTGCGGGTCGTGAAGGCGCTGATCAGGCGCTGGGTGAAGCGGGCAAAATACTGCGCACCGTGCAGCGAACGCTCGCCGTCGGAATCCGGCGCTTCGCTGTCGAAATCGTAGAGCAGAATCAAATCGAGGTCGGAAGACGCCGTCATCTCGCGGCTGCCGAGCCGGCCCATCGCGATGATCGCGGTCTCCTGCCGCTTGATCCGACCATATTGCGCGGCGAACTGATCGATGACGAGGCCGTGCACGGTGTGCACGATGCCCTCGGCGACGTCGGCAAAGGCTGTGCTGGCGTGCTGCGCCGACACCGTGCCTGACAGGATCCGCGTGCCGATCAGGAACAGGCTCTCCTGGCCGAACAGGCGGAGGCGGTCGAGGAAATCCTCGTAGGACGACGCATCCTGCAGCGTGGCGGCAAGCCGTTCCGACAGTTCCTTCTTGTCCGGCATCGCACCGAAAAAGCGCGGGTCGACCAGGCCGTCCATGATCTGCGGCTGCCGCGCCAGCATGTCGCCGAGCCGCGGCGCAGCACCAAGGATCAGCGCCACCAGCGCGACGAAGTCGCGGTTCTGGCTGAGCAGCGAGATCAGCCGCCCGCCCCGCTGCAGCGCGCCGAGGAAGCGGTCGAACGCCGCCACGGCATCGTCCGGCTCCTCGGCATCGGCGAGACCGTCGATCAGGCCCGGAATGAACTCGAGGAACGCGGCGCGCGTCGCCTCCACGCGCAGCGCGCGATAATCGCCCGCGATCCACTGCCGCAGTGTTGCGGCGACGGCAATTGGCTTCTTGAACCCAAGATGAGCGAGATGTTCGATCAGGCGGGCGTCTTCTGGGCCAGCACCGTAGTCGATATCCGGCAGCTTCGCGGTGCCGGTCGGATCGTCACCCTCGAACAGCTTGCCGTAGTGGTTCTGCACGATCTTGAGCTGGCCGAGCAGGTCCTTGGCAAAAGCCTCGCGATTCTCGTAACCGAAGAAATTCGCGAAGCGCTCGACGGCTTCCGGCTCCTCGGGCAGCGAGTGGGTCTGCTCGTCGGCGATCATCTGCAGCCGGTGCTCGACCCGGCGCAGGAATTCGTAGGCCGTCGTCAGCTCGTCGCGCGCCTCGAAGGTGATCCAGTTGCTGTCGGCGAGCACGTTGAGCGCCTCCAGCGTCGGCCGCACCCGCAACTCCGGATGGCGGCCGCCGGCGATCAGCTGCTGGGTCTGGGCGAAGAACTCGATCTCGCGGATGCCGCCGCGGCCGACCTTGACGTTGTGGCCCTCGACCGAGATCTCGCTCTGGCCGCGATAGGTCTGCATTTGCCGCTTCATGTCGTGGACATCGGTCAGCGCAGCAAAATCCAGATGCTTGCGCCAGACGAAGGGCGCGAGCTCGGCGATCAGCGCGTCGCCGGCCTTGGGATCGCCGGCGCAGGGCCGCGCCTTGATCATCGCGGCGCGCTCCCAGGTGCGTCCCTCGCGCTCGTAGTAATGCAGCGCTGCGTCGGTGGAGATCGCGACCTGGGTCGAGGCCGGGTCCGGGCGCAGCCTGAGATCGACGCGGAAGACGTAGCCTTCGCCCGAGCGCTGCTGCAGCATCCGCGCCATCGCCTGGGTGACGCGCACATAGAACGGCTGCGGCTCGATATCCTCGGCAAGCGAGGTAGCGGCGGCGCGATCGAAGAACACGATCAGGTCGATATCGCTGGAATAGTTCAGTTCGCCCGCGCCCATCTTGCCCATCGCGAGCACGATCAGGCCCGAACCCGCTTCAGGATGCTCAGGATCGACGGCGGTCATCCGGCCGCGGGCGATTTCCTGGCGGAACAAATATCGCAGCGCCGATTGCACCGAAGTCACCGCGATGTCGGTCAGCGCCGCGGTCACCCGCATCACCGGCCAGACGCCGCCGATGTCGCACAGCGCGATCATCAACGCGGCCTCCGCCTTCATGCGGCGAAGCAGATGCATCACGTCGGCCTCGCTGCCGGCGGCGAGCACCTCGCGCGACGTGGTCTCGATCAGGTCGGCAAGATGCGACTCGGGGTCGCATGACAGGATCCTGATCAGCCGCGCGGCGTCCGAGCGCGCGAGCTCGAACAGGTATGGCGAGAATTCGGCGATACCGCGCAGGATGTCCCGCGCGAACGGCTGCTCCAGCAGCGCCGCAAGCGCAGCCGATTGCGCCGGTTCGAGCTCGGCGAACCAGTCGGTCAGGCGCTGATCGGCGGATACGGAAACGGCGACATGCGGTCCGTCCGCGAACCGCGCGGCCAGACGATGTCGATCCGCGTTTCCCGGCGCGGCGGCATTCATGCCGCCTTCTGTGGCACATCCTGCGTTTGAGCCGCAAGCCTGTCACTGCCGCCCGCCCGCGCCGGCAGCACCAGGGTCGCCACCAGCCCAGGATGGGCGTCGCTCAGCCGCAGCTCGCCACCATGGAGCGTGGCAACCGCCGAGGCCAGGCTGAGGCCGAGGCCGGAACCGGGCAAGGTACGGCTCGCCTCGAGCCGGACGAAGCGCTCCACCGCGTGCTTGCGGTCGCCCTCGGGGATGCCCGGACCATGGTCGGTGACGCTGAGCAGGACCTGGTCGCCCTCGCGCCGCGCCTCGATCAGGATCTCGCGCGCATCCGCCTTCAGCGGCTCCACGCCCGCGTCCGGCTTGCCGTACTTGATGGCATTCTCGACCAAATTGGCGACCGCCTGGCTGATCAATTCGCGGTTGCCGTGAATCGGGGCCGGCATGGTCTTGACCTGCAGCGTCATGCCGTCGTCCTCGGCGAGCGGCTCGTACAATTCGTGGATGCCGTTGGCGACATCGGCGCCGTCGAAATCGTCCATGTTGCCCCGCGCCTGGCCGGACTCGGCTCGCGCGATCATCAACAGGGCGTTGAAGGTGCGGATCAGCCCGTCGGACTCCTCGATCGTCCGCTCCAGCGCCGCGCGATAATCGGCCTCGCTCCCCGATCGCGCCAAGGCCTCCTCGGCGCGGTTGCGCAGCCGCGTCAGCGGCGTCTTGAGGTCGTGGGCGATGTTGTCGGAGACCTCCTTCAGCCCCGTCATCAGCGCCTCGATACGCTCCAACATGGCGTTGAGATTTTCCGCAAGGCGGTCGAGCTCGTCGCCGCTGCGGCCGACCGGCAGCCGGCCGGACAGATCGCCCGCCATGATGCGTTTGGTGGTGCCGGTCATGGCGTCGATCCGGCGCAGCACGCGGCGGGCGACGAAGATGCCGCCGCCGATACCGAGCACGACAACGACGAGGATCGACCATTGCGCGGCCTTGGCGACGATGCCGAACATCCGCCGCCGCTCCTCAAGGTCGCGTCCGACCAGGAGACGGAAACCGTTGTCCATCTCGGTGACCCGAACCAGCGCGCGGTGATCTGTGTTGTCCTGGTCGTCGAACCGGCGATAGGCGGTCTCGCTCCAGCCCTGGAGGCTCATTACGCCCGGCGCCAGCGAGCCGACATTGCCGGCCAGCGCCTGCCCGTTCGGCGCCGTCAAGAGATAGAGATTGGCGCCCGGCCGCAGCGCGCGATTGCCCATGGTGGTCAGCAGGCCGTGCAGGCCGCGACGGTTATAGATGGCAGTGATCTCGCCGATCTCCACGTTGACGGTCGTGGTGATCTGCTCGGTGATCAGCCGCCGCGTGTTCCAGGCGAAATACGCCAGCAGCGAGGCAGCGAACAGCGCAAACAGGAACAGATAGACCAGCGTCAGCCGAAACGCCGTGGTCCGGATCAGTTTACCGAATGCCGTCACGATCTACCTGATGCCATCTCTGATCATATACCCCGCGCCGCGGATCGTGTGCAGCAGCGGCCGCTCAAAACCCTTGTCGATCTTGGAGCGCAGCCGGGAAATGTGCACGTCGATGACGTTGGTCTGCGGATCGAAATGATAATCCCAGACGTTCTCGAGCAGCATCGTGCGCGTCACCACCTGCCCCGCGTGCTTCATCAGATATTCGAGCAGGCGGAATTCGCGCGGCTGCAAGGTCAGCTCATCCTTGCCGCGGGCGACGCGATGCGACAGCCGATCGAGCTCGAGATCGCCGACCTTATAGGTGGTCTCCTCGGCCGGCCCGACATTGCGCCGCGACAGCACCTCGACGCGCGCAAGCAGCTCGGCGAAGGAATAGGGTTTTGGCAGATAGTCGTCGCCGCCGGCGCGCAGGCCCTTGATGCGGTCGTCGACCTGGCCGAGCGCCGAGAGGATCAGGACCGGCGTCCGGTTGCCCTTGTCGCGCAGAATGCCGATCAGCGACAGGCCGTCCCGCTTCGGCAGCATGCGGTCCACAACCAGCACGTCGTAATCACCGGTGTCGGCCATCGACAGCCCTTCCTCGCCGTCGGCGGCGAGATCGGCGATATAGCCGACTTCGCGGAATGCCTTGACCAGATAGTCGGCTGACTCGCGGTCGTCTTCGATGATCAGGATGCGCATTTGCGGAGCGGTTGCAGTCACGGGAATTGGCCCTCTGTCAGCATGGCGCGGCCGGCCTGCACATGCAAGACGACCGCGCATAATCTCGAATTGTTAGAGAAAAGTGGGCGGTGAAGCTGGGGGACCTCACCGCCCTGAGACCTTCCGACAGAGGGGGGCATATTCCATCGAAAGGCAACATAGGGAGCGAGCAAGGGGCCCGCCCCCCGGAAAGCGCCGTCGGCGGGGGCGACTGATGCCGGCGACACCTTCCAACTCATAGATAGTTATCCCTTGGCCAAAGGCACTGCCACAAAGCGCGACGAACCGCCGCTCTTCACGCGCATGAGAACGCTGTTCTTGTTGTCGCTGCGCGCCGCGGTGATCGCATCACGCACCTCACCGGCAGTGCCGACCGACTTGCCGGCGACCTCGAGGATCACGTCGCCTTCCTTGAAGCCCCGCTCGGCGGCGGCACTCTTGGGATCGACTTCGGTCACGACCACGCCTTCCTTGCCGGCACCGGCCACGCTGTTGGCGGGCGCCACGGTGAGGCCCAGCTTCGGCACGTCGGTGCCGCGGGACGAGTTGCCCTTGTCGCTGTTGTCGGTGTCAGCCTTGGCTTCCAGGGTGTTCGGCAACTGGCCGAGCGTGAGGTTGATGGTCTTGTCCTGGCCCTTGTGCAGCACGTTCAGCTTCACGGCATTGCCGGGCGCGAGGCCGCCGATGGTGCGGGCGAGCTCGCGCGCATCCTTCACCGGCTCGCCATTGACGGCGGTGATGACGTCACCGGACTCGATGCCGGCCTTGGCCGCGGGGCCGTTGGCCTGCGGTTCGGCAACCAGCGCGCCTTCGGCCTTCTTCATGCCGAGGCTGTCGGCGATGTCGGAGGTCACCGGCTGGATCTGGACGCCGATCCAGCCGCGGCTGACCGAGCCCTTGTCCTTCAGCTGGGCAACGACGCTCTTCACGGTCGCGGCCGGGATCGAGAACGCGATGCCGACGCTGCCGCCGGACGGCGAATAGATCGCCGTGTTGACGCCCATCACCTCACCGGACACGTCGAACGCCGGGCCACCCGAATTGCCCTTGTTCACGGGCGCATCGATCTGGATGAAATCGTCATACGGGCCGTTGCCGATGTCGCGGCCGGAGGCGGAGACGATGCCCGCGGTCACGGTGCCGCCGAGACCGAAGGGATTGCCGACCGCCAGCACCCAATCGCCGATGCGCGGCTTGCTATCGGAGAGCTTGGCAAACTGGAAGTTCGAGCCGCCCTCGACCTTGATCAGCGCGAGGTCGGTGCGCGGATCGGTGCCGATCACTTTGGCGGAATAGGTCTTGCCGTCGTCGGTGGTGACTTCGACCTTATCGGCGCCGTCGACGACGTGATTGTTGGTCACGGCAAAGCCGTCAGCCGAGATGAAGAAGCCGGAGCCCTGGCCGGTCACGGCCCGGCCGCCGCCGCGCGGTCCACCGCGCAGGCCCGGGGGCAAGCCATCCGGACCGCCGAAGCGGCGGAAGAAGCGCTCCATCGGCGAACCCGGCTGGAACGGCGAGTCGTCATTGTTGCTGCTGTCGTCCTTGGCGACCTTCTCGTTGATGTTGACCTTGACCGAGATCACCGACGGCTTGACGCGCTCGACGATGTCGGCAAACCCAACCGGCTGCTGGACCTTGCGGACCTCGTTGTTGACCTGGGCGTGCGCAGGCGTCGTGAACAGGTCGGCAGGATTATGCGAGGGGCTGAGGCCATAGGTGGCGGCACCGAGGCCGGCCACGACCGACGCCATCAGCGCGAGTTTGCGAGCAGAAAACAGCGAGCGCTTCGGCGCCTTGTAGGACGGGAGGGTCGAGAGGTCGGGACGTTCGGTCATTGGCTGAAATCTCCAGGGCCAGAATCATTGGTGCGGGGGCAAGCACCTGATGCGTCTGAACATGGGGTCATCAGCCTTACAGCGCGCTGGCTGCGGAATTAAACTTTTGTAATTGAGCGGGCCGATGCTGCGGCAGAATAGCGCAGGCAAATAAAGGGCTTAAAAGGGGGAACTAAACCGGTCTGTCCGGCCCGGATTCAGCCGCCAAGAGCCGTTCCAGGCGGGCCTGCTCGTCGGAGGTCAATCCGGGGGCGGAATCGCCCTCGCCCGCGGCCGAATTTGCCTTGCGCCGGCCGAGCCGCCAGAGCGCAAAACCACCCAGCAGAAGCGCCAGCGGCGGGGTCAGCCACAGCAGCAGCGTATGCTCATTGAGGCGCGGCTTCAGCAGCACGAATTCGCCGTAACGGGCGACCAGGAAATCGATCACCTGGCGGTCGCTGTCGCCGGCCGCGATGCGTTCGCGGACCAGGAGGCGGAGGTCGCGCGCCAGCGGCGCCTCCGAATCGTCGATCGACTGGTTCTGGCAAACCATGCAGCGCAGTTCCCTGGAGAGCTCGCGCGCCCGCGCCTCTTTGGCCGGATCCGCCATGATCTCGTCGGGCAGCACGGCCCGGGCGGGCATCGCACCGAACATCAGGATCGCCGCAAGCACGGCGGCTGCTAGGCTGCGCGGCCGCATCACTCGGCCGCCTGCAATGCGCGCGCCGCCTTGGTGGCCGGTTTCGGCGCACCGACCCGCAAGCGGCGGTCGGACAGCGACAGCATGCCGCCGAACGCCATCAGCACCGGCCCCCACCAGATCATCAGCACCAGCGGCTTGTGATAGATGCGCACCGCGATCGCACCGTCGGCCGAGGTGTCGCCGAGCGAGATGTAGAGCTGGCTGGCGCCGCGGGTCAGCAGCGCGGCCTCCGTGGTCGAGGCGCCGCGGGTCGTGAAGTTGCGCTTCGACGGGGTCATCATGCTGACCTTGTCGCCGTCACGGGTCACGGTGAATTGCGCGACCATCTCGCGGTAGTTCGGCCCCTGCCGTGCGTTCACGCCGTCGAGCCGCAACTCGTAGCCGGCGACCCGGGCGACGTCGTCCGGCTTCATCGCGCCGATATATTCGCTGTTCCAGGTGGTCTCGCAGACGATCCCGATCAGCGCGACGCCGAGACCGGCATGGGCGAAGGCGGTGCCCCAGGTCGCACGCGGCAGGCCGCGCGCGCGCCGCAGCGAGAGCGACAGCGGAATCCGGAACAGCGCGACGCGTTCGGCGAGATCGCACAGCGCGCCTGATATCACGAACACGGCAAGCCCGATCGCAAGCGGCGCCAGCGTCGCACCGCCATAGGTCCACGCCCAGACCAGCGCAATCGCAACCAGCGCAGCGATGCCGGCGACCATCAGCCGCTGCGCCGCGCCAAGCAGGTCGCCGCGCTTCCAGGCCAGCAGCGGCCCGAACGGCACCGCGAGCAGCAGCGGTACGAACAGCGGCGCGAAGGTGAAATTGAAGAACGGCGCGCCGACCGAGATCTTCTCGCCGGTCAAAACCTCGAGCGCCAGCGGATACAGCGTGCCGATGAACACGGTGGCGCAGGCGGTGGTGAGCAGCAGATTGTTGAGCACCAGCGCGCCCTCGCGCGAGATCGGCGCGAACAGCCCGCCCTGCTTCAGCGCCGGCGCGCGCCAGGCATAGAGTGACAGGCTGCCGCCGATGAAGACGAACAGGATCAAGAGGATGAACACGCCGCGCGTCGGATCGGTGGCGAAGGCGTGAACCGAGGTCAATACGCCGGAGCGCACCAGGAAGGTGCCGAGCAGCGACAGCGAGAAAGTCAGGATCGAGAGCAGCACGGTCCAGACCTTCAGCGCGTTGCGTTTCTCCATCACCAGCGCCGAATGCAATAGCGCAGTGCCGGCAAGCCACGGCATCAGCGAGGCGTTCTCGACCGGATCCCAGAACCACCAGCCGCCCCAGCCGAGCTCGTAATAGGCCCAGTAAGAGCCCATCGCGATGCCGAGCGTCAGGAATATCCACGCCATCAGCGTCCACGGCCGCACCCAACGCGCCCAGGCGGCGTCGATCCGCCCCTCCAGCAGCGCCGCCACCGCGAACGAGAACGAGATCGAGAAACCCACATAGCCGAGATAGAGCATCGGCGGATGCACTGCGAGGCCGATGTCCTGCAGCACCGGATTGAGGTCGCGCCCCTCGAGCGGCGGATTGGCGATGCGCAGGAACGGGTTCGAGGTGATCAGGATGAACAGATAGAACGCGCTGGCGACCCAGGCCTGCACCGCCAGCACATGCGCCCGCAGCGACAGCGGCAGATTGTTGCCGAAGGCTGCGACGAGGCCGCCGAACAGCGCCAGGATCGACACCCACAGCAGCATCGATCCTTCATGGTTTCCCCACACGCCGGTGATCTTGTAGAGCAGCGGCTTCAGCGAATGCGAATTCTCGTAGACATTGACGACCGAGAAATCCGAGCTGACGTGCAACGTCACCAGCGCTGCGAACGATGCCGCGACGAACAGCAATTGGGCGAGCGCGGTCGAGCGCGCCACGTTCATCAGCGCCGCATCGCGCCAGCGCGCGCCGACGATCGGCACGATCGACTGGATCAGCGCCAGCCCGAGCGCGAGCACCAGGGCGTAATGTCCGCTTTCGGCGATCACCGCATCGCTCCCTGGGTCGGCGCCGCGGAGGCGCTCGGCATGCTGTTCGGCTTGGCCCCGTAATCGTCCTTCCAGTGGCCCTGCTTCTTCAGCGCGTCGGCGACGTCCTTCGGCATGTAGGTCTCGTCATGCTTGGCGAGCACGGTGTCGGCGCGGAACACGCCGTTGTCATCGAGCGCGCCTTCGGCAACCACGCCCTGCCCTTCGCGGAACAGATCCGGCAGGATGCCCTTGTAGGCGACCGGCAGCGTGGCGCCGCCGTCGGCAACGGTGAAGGTCACGGCGAGATTGTCGCCGCGCTTGAGCGAGCCCTGCTCGACCAGGCCGCCGAGGCGGAAACGCTTGCCCGGCCCGAGATGCTTCTCGGCGACCATCGACGGCGTCGAGAAGAACACGATGGAATCGCGCAGCGCGTTCAGCACCAGGCCTGCGGCGATCGCCAGCACGACGAGCGCGCAGCCGATCAATGTCAAACGCCGTTGCTTCCTGGTCATGGTTTTTCCTTGCGCATGACGTTCTCCGAAAACCGCTGTGCACTTTTCGGCGTCATGATTTATCCATCCAACCCGAGATTCTTCAGCCCCTCATTGAGCTGACGCAACCGATCGGCATCGTTGGCCACCGCCTGACGGGCATCCGCAAGCGCACTCATCGCCTTGTCGCGCTCCCCCATCACGAGATAGGCGCGGACCAGCCGCAGCCAGCCCTCGACATCGTCGCCATTGGTCTTCAGCCGCGTTGCCAGCCGATCGACCATACCCTGGATCATGGTGCCGCGATCGGCCTCGCTCATATCCTTGGCCGCGGCCATTGCGCCGTCGGGCAAGGCGGGTGCGCTGACGCCGCCGACCCGGACCAGCGCGGCCTGCACCAGCGGCCGCCACGGCGCATCCTGTGGCGCCTTCGCCAGCATCTTCTGCCAGAGCGCGGCGGCATCGGCCTTGCGGCCGTCCTGCTCGGCGGCGAGACCGAGGAAGTAGTTGGCCTTGGCATCGTCGCCATTCAGCGCGACGGCGCGCTCGAACTCCGCCTTGGCTTCCGCGGTGACGACGCCGCCGGCGGTCCCGATCATTGCCTCGCCGAGATCGGCGCGGCGATCGGCGCTGTCGCCGGCGTAGGTAATGGCATTGCGATAGGCGCGGACGGCGTCATCGTAGCGACCGAGGCGCGACAGCACCGGCGCCAACACCGTCCAGCCGCGGCCGTCGGTCGGGTTCTTCTCCAGATGGGCCTCGACCTGCGCGACCAGATTGGCGAGCGGCTGGTTGGCATCGGCGACCCGGCTGCGCTCGGCGAGCGGGAAGTCGCCAAGCCGCGGCGAACCGAGCGCGAGATAGAAGCCGGAGGCAATGACCGGCAACCCGACCAGCGCCACGATCGCAGCCGCCCGCCGCAGCGTGAGACTGCCTTGCACCGGGATTTCGCGTCCACTCTGGTCGGCGGCGGCCAGCAGCCGGCGGCTGATCTCGATCCGCGCGGCATCGGCCTCGGCGGCACCGATGATGCCTGCGGCCATGTCGCGGTCGATTTCGGCGAGTTGGTCGCGGTAGACCACGACCTCGCTACCGCCGGTATCCGTCCGCCCGCGCCGGCTGAGCGGCCACAGCACGGCAAAGATCGCCGCGACCGTCATCAGCGCGAACACAAACCACAGCGTCATCAGGCGGTTCCCGGATGGAACGGCGGCTTCCGGCAAGCCGCCTTAGAATCGCTTTACACTACCGGCGGCGAGCCCGGCAATTGACAATTGCTGGATCGGCGGACGGTGGGAACAGGCGGCTTCCGGTGGCCGTTCCGGCGGTATTGCAAGAGCGTTTCCGGGCGAAGCCAGCACCGGTTCGGAGCCGATGCTCCAATACCCGTCGCGAAGGTGCGCGCGACCAAAATATCGAAAACAACCCCATGCAAAGTAGCCGGCGGCCGCCGACACCCGAATGACGACTTGACATGTCGGGCAAATCAGCACCACACTTCTATTATTCCGAAATTGTGCAAACACTTGTCGTCCCGCCGTGGCGGGCTCGTCGGTTTGCCGTCGAAAATGCTTGCGAACTGCGGTGCATTTAATTGTTTGACCTATAAGATTGTCCGGCAGTGCTTCCCCTCAGGGCGCGACTTTGCAATTAAATGCACTGTCACCGTAATCCTCGTCGGTTTACCGTCGAAACGCTCACGAACTACGGTGCATTTAATTGTTTGACCTATAAGATTGTCCGGCAGTACTTCCCGTCAGGGCGTGACCTAAAATTGAATGCACTGTCACCGTAATCCCACGTTGACGCTCCGTTGGTAGAGGACAGTGACGTACCGAACCTGCAGGTTGAGCAGAAAAACCAGGAGACGTACCATAGGTAGGCAAAGTGACGCGCCCTTTAAGTTTCTTGTCAGGCCAATCACGACAGTGAACGCTGGCAGCAAGAATCTTTCGTGGGCATTTGAAGATGAGATATTCGCTTCTTTTGAGGGAGTTCCATTCTCCTCTCCAATATCCGGCGTACTGGTTCTTCCAAAGATAATGGATGGTTCGATCGTTGCGCCTCCACCTGACCACTATCTCAGCTACAAGATAGCCGACAACTCCGTATCAGTTGGTGACAGTATAGATTTCTCGTTGTGGGAACGTTCGTCTGAGTTGGAGCGGCTTGGTTTGCTGGCGGATAACGTCCGATCTTCACTGGACAAGATCGAGAGACGCTACTTGGCGGACGTAGATCGCGCGAAGTTGCATCAGAGTATAAGCGAAGCGCAGGCTCGATTGGCTTCCCGGCTTCAGAAGCGCGACGGGGAGTGAGTTTGGCCGAACTGTCAGCGGTCAGATTCGAGCCAATCGATGTAGCGCTGAACCAGCTGGCGGCCATGCCAGTCAATCTTCAAATTGGCCGCGGTAGTTGCGGTGACAGTGCCGGCACCGCAATTCCTCGTTCTTTTTCGCCTGTTATTCCTGCCGTCTCCCTACCCCGCGCGGGACGATTTGCGCTCGCCGGTGACGGCGTTTTCGGCCGCCCTGTTCATCAGGGAGGCGTAGTCGTGGCCGAACAGCACCTCGCAGAAGCGGATCGCGGCCTTGACCTGCTGTTGACGGAACGCCCGGACCCGGGCGTCGCCGCCGCGCAGCGACTGCACCAGCCCCTCGGTCGATTGCTCGACATAATGCTGCAGGTCGGAGAAGGTCCGCAGCGTCACCTCGTTGATGGCGAGCTCGCTGGCATAGGTGCGGCAGACCGCGACGAAATCGATCAGGGCGGCGGCGTCCTCGACCTCGGACATGTCGATCTTGGCGCCGGCGGCAATATCCTTGTCGGCGCGCTGGCGCAGGATGCGGCGGACCCGGCCCGGCACGCTGTCGATCTCCGATTGCAGCGCGTTGGAGGTATCGGCGCGCACCGAGGTGAGCTGGCGGCCCCAGGTGGAATCGTTGCGCAGATCGAGCTCGGTGCGCAGGCCGCGGACGCCGTCATGCAGGGTCTTGAGCTGCTCACCGACATAATCGAAATGCCCGCGCCTGATGTCGGTGCGCAGACAGGCCGCGACAAATGACAGGTCGTGCAGCGCGATGGTGACGGCGACGCCGTAGGGCGTTGCCGCAACCCGCAATTCGTCGTCGGAGGCCGCCATCTTGATGGCGAGGCGGATGATCTGCCATGGCGCAGCGAGCCGCTGCGCAATCAATGACAACGCGAAGGGCAACAGCTGCGGCGTCTGCAGCGACGGCAGCTTGAGCGCCTCGGTGGCGGAGGCGATCTGGGAATCGGCGAACACCCGGATCTGGCTCGGCAGCCGGCTTCCCAGGGTCTCCAGCGCTTCGCGGGCCTGCAGGACCAGGCCGATCGGCAGCAAATCCTCGACCACGCTGGTCGGACCGACGCGCAACAACGCACGCTGGCGATCGTCGCCCTGAGCCGGCGCCGCAATCTTGAGAATGGCTTCCGCGGCAGCCAGCTGGAACCTGCGCGCGGCGATCTCCATCGGACCGCTCTCCGTGGCCGCGGCGAGCGCCGCTTCGAATTCGCGGGCCGCCTCCGGCGCGCCCTCACGGGCCAGCCACTGCCAGATCGGCAGCAGTGAGGCGCGCCGCAGCTGGCCCGCTCGCGTCGGGAAATTGGTCTCGGCAAGGAACGGTTCGAGCGGCCGGAACAGCAGCCGCGCCGGATCGTCGCTGCGCGGCTCGATCTGCTCGTCCTCCTCGGCTCCGCGCACGATCTTGCGCAGCTGCTCCAGGACCAGATTGGCAACAGTGACGTCGTCACCGCGTTCGACGGCGCGCTCCAGCTCGCGCATCAGCAGTGCCTGCGATTGCGGCGGAAGCTGTGCGAGATAATCCCTCAGCCGCTCGGTCGATTTCTGGCTCATGCGCCCGGTCGTGAAAGCTTGGTGCCCGGCACAACCGCCGCAGCCCGTCCGCCCGCGATGATAGAGGTGGGCGCGTTAAGAAGCCGTTTAGGAATAATGACGGTTCCGTGCCGGGGGGCTCGGCCGGGTTGATCACGGACTCTGCTCACCTCTCCCCGACGGGGAGAGGTCGATTTGCGCAGCAAATCGGGTGAGGGGCCGCGGATCTAACGAGAGACCGTAATCCCTCACCCGGCGCTACGCGCCGACCTCTCCCAAGGGAGAGGTGAGACTTCGCTGCCTCTCCAGCTCAACCCAATCCCACCACGGCTTAGACCGCCGGCAGCACGAGCTCGGCCCGCAAGCCGCCGACCGGCGCGTTATTCAGGGTGAGATTGCCGCCATAGAGGCCGGCGAGGTCGGTCACGATTGACAGGCCAAGCCCCGAACCGGGCTTTGATTCATCGAGCCGCTGGCCGCGCCGCGCCACCTGGGCGCGCTCGTCCTCGGACAGGCCGCGTCCATCGTCATCGACCACGATGCGCAGCTTCGGCCCGGCGCCCTGCGCCTCCGGCGGCACGACTGTGACCTCGATGAACACCTGCGAGGCCGCCCATTTGCAGGCGTTGTCGACGAGATTGCCGACCATCTCCTCGAGGTCCTGCCGCTCGCCGCGAAACCGTGCCGCCGGATCGGCCTTCGCCTCGATGGCGAGGTCGCGGTCGCGATGAATCTTCTCCATGGTCCGACGCAGCGCCTCGATCGCGGGTGCGACGTCGGTGATGGTGCTGACGATGGTGGCCCGGGCGGCGATCCGCGCACGCTCGAGGTGGTGCGCGACCTGGTCCCGCATCACGTCGGCCTGCTCCAGCACCTTGCTGGCAAAGGGATCGGCGGCATGCGCGGCCGCCTCGTTCACGATCACCGATAGCGGCGTCTTGATCGCATGGGCGAGGTTGCCGACATGGGTCCGAGACCGCTCGACGATCTCCCGGTTGGCATCGATCAGCGCATTGGTCTCGCGCGCGAGCGGCGCGATCTCGACCGGAAACCGGCCTTCCAGCCGCTCGGCGCGGCCGGAGCGGATATCGGCGATCGAATCCGAAATGCGCTTGAGCGGTGCGAGGCCATAGCGCACCTGGAAGATCGTGGTCAGCAGCAGCACGATGCCGAGGGCAGCAAAGGTGCCGAACAGATAATAGTCGAAGCTGCGCGTCTCATCGAAGATCTCGGTGGCGTCGCCGGCGACGCTGACCAGGAACTTGCCGTCGGCGCCGAGATCGACGGGACGCTCCACCACGCGCAGGCTCTGGCCTTCGGGTCCGTCGACATAGCCGAGGCGGACGCCCGCTGCGGTCAGCTCGGCGCCGTGCTCCTCGAGCTTCGGCAGCTTCTTGTCCCACAGCGAGCGCGAGGCGCGGGTCTCGCCCTTTTCGGTGTCGGTGCGGGTGATCTGCCAGTACCAACCCGACAACGGCAGGTCGAACAGCGGCTCGCCGAGCGACTGGAACTGGCGGTCCGCCGGCTCGTCCGGCGTCGCCACCTCAGCGATCAGGGTGCGCAGATAGAGATTGAGCCGCCGGTCGAAGGCGCGCTCGGTCGCGTCGCGATAGACCGACGACAGGATGACGCCGGTGATCGCCAGGATCACCACCACCCAGGCAGTCGCCGAGACGAACAGGCGGGTGGCAAGCGAGCTGCCGCCCATCAGGGCACGGGCCCGAACATCGTGTCAGCGGCAACAGATTCAGCGGCAAAAGACATTGGCGAATCCAGTCCTCCCGAATCGGATCATGCCGATGCCCGCATGGCGATCAAGCGCCTTAAGAGCATGATCCGATTGAACAGGATATGCTCTTATCCCTTTGGTTGGTCGCGTTTTCTTCACGCGAGCGAACCGGTATCCATCCCGCATCAAGTGCGGGACAGGCTTCGCTCGAAAACGCGCTAGAGCGCGATCAGATCAGATCGTGATCGCGCCTTAGCTTCTTGTTTAAGCATGATAAACCGCTTCACACTTTTCCGAATCATGCCTTAGATCGGCGGCGACAGCATGTAGCCGAGGCCGCGCACGGTCTGGATGATATCGACTTCCAGCTTCTTGCGGATGCGGCCGACGAACACCTCGATGGTGTTGGAGTCGCGGTCGAAGTCCTGGTCGTAGAGATGCTCGACCAGCTCGGTGCGCGAGACCACTCGCCCGGTGTGGTGCATCAGATAGTCGAGCAGATTGTACTCGTGCGACGTCAGCTTGATCGGGTTGCCGTTGACGGTGACCCGCTTGGTGCGGGTATTGAGCGCCACCGGCCCGCAGACCAGCTCGACCTGGGCATGCCCGGTCGCCCGGCGCAGCAGGGCGCGAATCCGCGCCAGCACCTCCTCGAGATGGAAAGGCTTGGCGACGTAATCGTCGGCGCCGGCATCGAAGCCCTGAACCTTGTCGCTCCAGCGGTCGCGTGCGGTCAGAATCAGCACCGGCATCACCCGCTTGTTCCGCCGCCAAGCCTCAAGCACCGAGATACCGTCCATCTTCGGCAGGCCGATATCCAGCACGACCGCGTCATAGGGCTCGCTGTCGCCGAGGAAATGCCCCTCCTCGCCGTCGAAAGCGCGATCGACCACATAGCCGGCATCCGTCAGCGCGGTGGTGAGCTGGCGGTTCAGATCCGGGTCATCCTCAACGACGAGCAGACGCACATTGGCCTCCGAGAGTGAGCATTGCGATATCCGGCATCAAATGAGGCTTCCCGCCGTGAACGGCCTATGAATGGAACAGCCAGACGAACCTAAATATTTCGTCAGGTGCACCATCCCCAGGACGCGCGCAAGCCTTACGGGTTCCATCAATAAGATGCGGACGAAGCGCGTTCGGGTTTCAATTGTATGTATTATAATACCCATGACTTGAACGTGTGGCCGGCCGTCCCTTCGTCGCCGAACCACTGCCGTCAGCGCTGTGACCATTTGCACAGACAGCGGGCAGTTAACCTTCGGCGGCCATTTCCATGTCGCCGACCCCTGCGATGCGCTAATCCAGCGACGGTGCGGCAGGGGCACAGGGATCGGAAAAGATCATTGCTTGTTTCAAAGATCAGGACGTTCGCAGTGGTTGTCGGCTGGCTCGCGCTGGCCTTCATCGCATTCGTCACACTGTCCTCAATCCAGGACCGGCCCTCGTTTGCCCATCCGCAGGCCGAGCGTTTCGCGGCGTATGCGGTGATGGCACTGGCCTTCGTGCTGGGTTATCCGCGGCGCACCGCGCTGATCGTGCTCTTTGTCGTCTTCAGCGCCTTCACGCTCGAGGCGATGCAATTGCTGACGCCGGACCGGCACGGCCGGCTGCTTGATGCGGTCGTCAAGGTGGCGGGAGGTCTCGCCGGCATCGGCGCCGGTCGTCTGGTGCTGCTTGTGCTGCGCAGCCAGTTCGGCAGGTTGAGATCGCGCGCGGAACATCCCGCGAGCTGAGCCGCCGGTGCGCTGCCCCTTCGCCGCGCTTGCGGCTGCGCGGGGCTTCATTCCGGCTCAATCGGTTTTCGGGACTTCCGCCGACTTGCTGCCGCCCTGCGCCACGCATTGCTGAAAGAAGTGCAGCCGGTCGCCATTCATCGGCGCGGCGCCCGGCCGCTTGTACGGGTAGACCATGTAGGCTGCGCGCAAGCACCGTTTCGCCGTCTCGGCATCGGGTGCTGCGACGGCGGCACTCGACGCCATCAGCAGCGCCAGCACGGCACTGAACCGGAGCCAAGCGCCGCTCACGGTTTCTCACATTCCGAATAGAACACGCCGTTTGCGGCCGCCAGCCGCTGCAGGCAATGCCGCTTGTCGGTCACCGCGCCCTCGACGGTGAAATCGTAGGCCTGCGCCTTCAGGATCAGCGCGTAGCGTCCCGGCGACAGCGGCGCGTCGTCGCGCGGCTGGACCTCGAACATCTGCGGATCCTCGCTCAGCGGCGCGGCGCGGAACGGGATCGAGATGTTGCGGATCACCCAGCTGTCGTCACCCGGCGAGACCACCGGCTTGCCGGTCGCATCGAACGTGGTCTGCTGGGTCACGCGCGCGATCAGGCGCACATCGATCGGGTCGGAGGCGCCGCTACTGCCTTCGCGCCGGAACACGATGAAGCGAAGATGGCCGTCGGGCAATGCGGTCTCGCTTGGCCTGGTGATCGCAGCCGAAATCGCCACGCGCGGATCCGGCGCGCGCCCCTGGATCAATTGCAGTTCGTACAGCCTGCCACCGCTCTCAGCGTAAACGCCGTAAGCGGTCGGCAACGGCCGTTTCGGCGCCGGCGGCGCGGCGGCAACGGCCGGTGCAGGCACCGCCGCGATGACGGCCGGCTTTTGGGTTTCAACCGGCGCCGGCGTGGGCTCGCCCGCAATCATCGCGCGCGCAGCTCCCAAGGACACACCGCGTTGCTGCAGCAGGACAACGGCCGCGATCAGTCCAAAGAAGCCCAGCATGGCCACATAACGCAGCGGCGCCGACGACGACCATTTCGGACGGCGCAACAGCTCGACCGGCTCGGCGCGATCGAGCGTTGTGATGAATGCGTCCTCGGCATCAATCGAGGGAGGCCCCTCGATCCTCCGCGCAGCGCCCGCCGCCTCCAGAAATGCCGGAAGCGCCCGCGCCGGCGGCACCGGGAATTTCTCGACCGGATGGTTCCGGGTGTGCGCTTCGACGCCTTCGATCGCCGCTTCCAGCGCCTGCAGCAGGCGGTGCTTTTCGTTCGGATCCTCATGCGCGAGCTGCTGCAGCTTCTGCCGCGCGAGCTCGTAGACCGCGCTGCGCAACTGCTGCGGATCTGAACTCACGGAGTCGATGGTTCGCGCCAGCACCAGCGCGAACTCCACCTCGGGGTGCGCAGGGCTGATGTCCCTGACCGTCCTCTGGGCCGGCGTCGACGTCATAAATGTTAGTCTGGTTTGATCATAACGTTAATGTATTCTAGGTGGCTTTTATCGTTAACACAAATGACGCAGCTCGCGGATGACGCCGTGCTCCAACCCTATCGTACCGAACCGCAGCGTGGTTCATTGATCCGTCCCTGGCAGATCCTGGACGACTGGTTGTTCGCGCCGAAGCGGGACCGCCGATCCTGGCGCGACATCCTGCTGCTTGCGGGGTGGATGGCGCTGGTGGGCTTCCAGATCGCCCGTCACGTGATGTGGCGCGATGAAGTCCGCGCGCTCACCATTGCGCTGGACGGCGACGATCTGATCGCCATGCTGAGAGGGCTGCACGGCGAAGGCCACCCTGCCCTTTGGTACCTGCTGCTGCGCGGTGCGCATGCCGTGTTCGGCCGCGTCGAGGTGCTGTCAGGCGTCGCCTTCGTGGCCGGGCTCGTCACGGTCGCGCTGCTGATCTTCCGGTCGCCGTTCCCGCGGCCGCTGGTCCTGCTCCTGATCACCGGCCATGCGCTGCTGTTCGAATATGTCGTGATGGCGAGGAATTACGGCATCTCGGCCCTGTTCCTGTTTGCGATCGCGGCCTGCTATCCGGCCCACCGCGACCGTGGCGTCCTGCTCGGCGCACTCTTGTTCCTGCTCGCCAACACCAATGTCGTCGGCGCGATCATGGCCGGCGCGTTCCTGCTGTTCTGGCTGCTCGACCTGCTCGAGGCCCATGGTCGGCGCTGGTCGCCGCAACTGACCAATTTCGCGATCAATGCCATCATCGCGACGATCGGCGTCGTGATCTGCGCGGTGACGATGCTGCCGACCTATAATGACGCGGCGGCCCGCGACTGGTCGCACTCGTCACCGCTGACGGCTGCCATGCTGTCCCTGGTGAACCCCGGCGCGACGTCACTGGGGGCGCTGTTTGCCAATCTGCTGCCGGGGATCGTGGGATCGGTCCTGCTGTTTGCCGCAACGCTCGCCCTCCTGCCGCGACGTCCGGCTTTTCTTGCCGCCATCGCCGCGCTCCTGCTGACGTCGCTGTTCTTCGCCGTCGCTGCCAACGGCGCTTACCGCCACGCCGCGGTCTGGCTGTGCTTCCTGATCGCGCTCTACTGGATCAGCTGGCGCCAGGTTGCCGCGGCGTCGACCTCTCGAACTTGGCTCGACGGGCTCTTGCCCGCGATCGGACGCGTGTCGCTGCTGCTGGTGCTCGCGATCCAGAGCACCGCAGGCGTGAACGACCTGCGCAACGCGGCGACCGGCGTCGTCGCAAGCCGCAGCGCCGATCTCGGCCGCCTGATCGCCTCACGCGCGGATCTCGCCAACGCGGTCATCCTGAGCGAACCGGAATATCTGGTCGAGGCGCTGCCCTACTACGTCAAGAACCGGCTCTATCTCGCGCGCGACCACAAGTTCGGAAGCGTCGTGATCTTCTCGCGCAAGGGCAGGATGGACAGCGATCTCGGCGAGACCCTGCGCCTGGCGCGCGAGCTCCGCGACACAACCGGCGCGCCCGTCATCATCCTGCTGGCCTATCGGCTCGACGAGATCACGCCCGACCGGACCTACGACGAGGGCAAGGACTGGCGGACATTCCGCGCTTCGGCCGCGCAGATCCACGATTTCCGCGAAGCGACCACGATGATCCGCCGCTTCGGCCCCGCCAGGACCGACGAAAGCTTCGATGTCTACCTCCTCAACTAGGCGATCGCCGAGATCGAGGACAACTGGAAAGGATCGCGCGATGGCGCTGATGGACAGCAAGCTCGAAACCGGCAAGCCGCCTGCCGCGGGCATCCGGCAGTACCTCACCATCCTGCGGCTCGATCACAGCACCAAGCACATCTTCATCGTTCCCGGGATCATCCTCGCCTGCCTGCTGCGCGGCGTACGAGGCGATCATGTTGCCGCCTCAATCGTCCTTGGCCTTGTGGCCGCGGTCTGCATCGCGTCGGCCACTACGTCATCAACGAATGGTTCGACCGCGACTTCGACCGGCATCACCCGACCAAGTCGCAGCGCTCCGCGGTGCAGAGCGCGATGGACGGCAAGATCATCGGAATCGAATGGCTGGTGCTGGTCGCGCTTGGCCTGGTCTGCGCAGCTGCGAGCGGCCGGCTGATGCTGCTGGCAACCGGCATCTTCGCCCTGCAGGGCATCGTCTACAATGTCCCGCCGCTGCGCAGCAAGGACAAGGCCTATTTCGACGTCATCTCGGAGTCCGTCAACAATCCGCTGCGGCTGTTGATCGGCTGGGCCATGATCGACCCGACGTCGCTGCCGCCGGGCTCCGTGATCCTGTGCTACTGGTTCGGAGGCGCCTTCCTGATGGCCGCCAAGCGGCTGTCCGAATACCGCGAGATCGCCGCATCGCACGGCAGGGAGCTGCTGGCGCGTTACCGCGCGAGCTTTGCAGACTATAGCGAGGTGTCGCTGACCGCCTCCTGCCTCAGCTACTCGCTGTTCTCGGTGTTCTTCCTCTCGGTGTTCCTGGTGAAGTACCGCATCGAATACATTCTCGCGATGCCGCTGGTGGTGATGCTGTTCACCACCTATTTTTCGATGTCGACATCGCCGGGATCATCGGCGCAGAAGCCCGAGAAGCTCTATGGCGAGCGCGGCCTGATGCTGATCGTGCTGGCGCTGGTCGCCGTCTTCCTGGTGGCAAGCTTCGTCGATATGCCGTTCCTCGCCCGGCTGGCGGAGCAGCACTACATCACGCTGGATTGAGGTCTCGCGGCCGCGGGTTTATCGCCGGCGCGGATGAGCCTTCTGGTGCCACGCCCAGGCCGAGCGAATGATGTAGCCGAGATCGGACCGCTTCGCCTTGAAGCCGAGGCCGCTTTCAGACTTGGAGGGATCTGCCACCAGGATCGGCGGATCGCCGGCCCGACGCTCGCGCACCACGCTCGGAACGGCTTCATCGGTCTCGGCGCGGATCGCGTCGAGCACCTCGCGCACCGAATAGCCGGTGCCGGTGCCGAGATTGAACACGCCGCCGGCGCCGCCGTTCAACAGCAGCTCGAGCGCCGCGATATGGGCGGCAGCGAGGTCGTCGACATGGATGTAGTCGCGCACCGCGGTGCCGTCAGGCGTTTCATAGTCTTCGCCGAAGATCGCGAAATCAGGCACATGCCCGAGCAGCGCCATCAGCGCGCGCGGAATCAAATGCGTCTCGGGATCGCGGAGCTCGCCGATGGTGGCGGAGGCATCGGCGCCGCAGGCGTTGAAATAGCGCAGGCAGACCGATTTGAACTGATAGGCCGCGCGATAGTCGGCCAGCATCTGCTCGATCATGAATTTGGACCGGCCGTAGGGATTGACGGTCGGACCTGCGGCGCTCTCGGGAATCGGATCGCGTCCGGCGTTGCCGTAGACGGCACCGGTGCTGGAGAACACCAAGCAGTCGCAGCCCGCCTCGCGCATGCCGCGCAGCAGGCCGAGCGTCCCTGTCACATTGTTGGTATAGTACTTCTGCGGATCCGCGACGGACTCGCCGACGGCGCTGAACGCGGCGAAATGCATCACGGCGAGCGCATCGTGCTCGCGGATGGTGGCGGCGATCCTGTCGTGATCGGCAACGTCGCCGATCACCAGCGGTCCCCATCGCACGAAATTGCGGTGGCCGGTGGACAGGTTGTCGTAGACCACGGGGACAAATCCCGCCTCGGCAACAGCCTTGGCGCAGTGGGACCCAATGTATCCCGCGCCGCCCGTGATGAGTATCGAACCCCTGCTCGCCATTGAAAATGTCGTCCCTGCGCGGACCAATCCTGCATCTCAACAGACGCAGCGACTGCATGGGTACGACATTCCGTCTGACGCGGCAAAACGACGATGGGATTAGCGTTAAGACCGAACGGATTTACCGCCGACGTGACGGTTAACGCGACCCGAGCGGGACGTTGGTCCGTTGCCCGACCGGCGGCGCGTGTCGCGACGGCCTCCCATAGGGGTAAACCGGTGTTGCCGGCGGCACCGGCTGGGTGGCCTGCGGCCGCGATGTCGAAACGCCGCCGCCCGGTCCATCGATCGAATAGCGGGTTGCCGCGCCTTGCGTGGTCTGCCCGGTGCCCTGCGCAAGCACCGGAGCGCCGAAGGCTGCGACCAGCGCCGCAGTTGTGACAAGACAGGCCAGCTTCATGTCGATGCCTCGACGGGTTGGATCGACATCAACCGGTCACGCCGCCAATCGTTCCGGGAACGCGGCGGCAAGTCTCTGGCGATCTGCATCGTCCCTGATGTGAAACGTGGCGCGGCGAAATGTCTCGCCGCGCCACTTTTCGATCGATGGGGCAAACTTGAAAAGCTCAGGCGCCGAGCTGCGCGACGGCGGCCCAGTGATCAGGGTTCGCCGGGGTCTGCATCCTGACCCAGCGGTAATGCGCCTGCGACCAGTTGCGGATCTGCGCGTTCAAATTGTCGAGCACGATGTCGCCGCCCTTGGCGCGGACCACCAGCACCAGATGATGCTCGCCCCAGGAGGTCACCACCTCGCTCAGCAGCAGATTGCGCATCGGCCAGCCGCGCGCCAAGAGCTCATGGCGCTTGCTGACGGCGTAATCGTTGCAATCGCCGCGCGCCGGATTGATCAGCCATTCCTCGCCGGCAAGGCCGCGTTCATTGCGCTGCGGAGTGATCTGGCGATTGACCGAAGCATTGACCTCGATCAGGTCGGCAATGCGCTGCTTGGTCAAGCGCATCGCACCACCGCGGAACACCATGCGGGCGCGCGGCTTCTGCTTGCATTCATCGGAATAGCGCATGCAGAACATCGTGTAGGCCATCGGCGCCAGCGTCGGCTCGCTGAAGCGGATCTTCTCGATCACGCCGCGCAGCGGCAACGGAAAGCCGATCATGCCGGCCTGCGTGTCCCGTGCGCTTGTCCCAAGCGCAACGATGGCCAGAACCAGGGCCACCACTCTCTTGACGTTGTACATTCTTCACTCCCCACCGTGACGGGAAGCATGTACGGGAAATGTCTTGAGCCTAGCCTCAAGCGCGCGGCGGCATTTGCCTCAAATGCTCAGCTCTGCGCGAGCAATGCATTAACCAAGCAAGGGTTCCTCCCGATGGCGGGCATTTCGGCTTACCGATATGGCGCGCGCGCCGATCTGCGACTTCAACAAACCCGAACGATATGGGCTTTTGCGGCCTAATTCCGCGATTTCTGCCAAGACGGCCGCCGGATGAAGGCGCCGATAGCGCTGCAGAATTTTTTGTTCCCACGCCGGCATGGTTAGCCACGCGTGAAGCGGCCGGCGCGCTTTGTTAAATCGTCACGCGCTGTCGCGGCGCGATCCCGCTCCAGCTCATGACGAGATCGGCAAGCGTCTTGATCTCGATATCCGCGGGCGTACCGCCGGCGAAATCGGCAACCGATTGCCCCAACGCGAAGGCGCGAACATAGGCCGAGCGGCTTCCGATCGTCGGCCCGATCGCTTCCTCGAATGTATCGAGCTCCTCGATGAATTGCTGGCCTTCGAGGGTGCGGTGGTCGACGCGGTTCGGCACGATCATGGCGCGGAGCGCCGTTCGCCGCGAGGCGCGCACCTCCCGCACGATGTCGAGCGTCCTTGCGGTCGCCTCGATGTCGAGGCCGGAGGGCGTACATGGCATCAGCACGATATTGGCGACTGCGAGCACGGCACCCAGCGCCCGATCGTTCGGTGCGGAGTCCACGACGATGATCTGATGCGGAACCTGGCGCATCAGCGTGGCCCATTCGGCGACCGGCCTGGTTTCAGGATCGAGCTGGTAGACCGGAAACGACAGATTGCCGGGCTCGGCCCAGTGACACGCCGATGCCTGGGAGTCGGCGTCAACCAGTCCCACCGCGCGCGTACGCCGATCCAGTTCTGCGGCCAGCAAGACCGCAAGGGTCGTCTTTCCGACCCCGCCCTTGCGCTGGGCAACTGAGATCACAAGCGGCATCGCAAACTCCTGGCATTCTTCCCATGGGTGCGCGGGAGGACGCCGTCATCCAACGAGCGTCAGCATCCGGGGCAAGCAGACGCGCTTTGCGTCGTAATTGTCTCTCACAAAGCTCCTCGCCTTCATCCGCATCTTCTTGAAGGCCCTGGGCCGTGACAGCACCGAGATTACCTGATCCGACAGCGCATCAATATCAAAAAACGGCGCGAGGAGACCGTTGCCATCCGAGATGATGTCGCGCAGCGGGGCGGTGTCGGACGCCACCACCGCGCATCCGGCGCTCATGGCCTCCAGCAGCGACCATGACAGCACGAAGGGATAGGTCAGATAGACGTGCACCGAGGAAATCTGCAGCAGCTCGAGATACTGTTCCCGGGGAACCCGGCCGAGGAAATGCACGCGGCGCAGGTCGATGTCCGACCTGATCTCGTCCAGGAACGTCGACTTCCAGCTCGCTCCCTTGGGCGGATGCGCGCCATAGGATGTGCCGCTGCCGCCGACGATCACGACCTGCGCATTCGGCCGCGCGGCCATGATCCTGGGCAGCGATCGCATGAAGACGTGGAAGCCGCGCACCGGCTCCAGATTGCGCGAGACGTAGGTGATCACTTCGTCGTCTGCCGAGAGTGTCGCGCCGTTCGGAAGCTGATGCCTCGCGACGGGATTGGGCTTCACCTCGTCGGTGTCCACGCCCTCGTGGATGACCTCTATCTTGCTGCGAAACTCGGCGGGAAAGGTCGACCGCTGCCATGGCGTCGGTGAAACGCCCACGTCGCATTCGGTGAGCGCCAGCAGCGTGGTCGCATTTTTCAGGTGGAGCGCGACATTGCCATCAAGGCCGGTCATGGGAAATTCCGGATCGAAGCCGACGTCCCTGCCTTCGGCCCCATAGTAGAATTCGCAATACAGGATGATCCTCGCCCTCGGAAACATCGTGCGCAGCGGCAACGTCTCGCCCCATCCGGGATGGGCGAAGATCAGGTCCGGGACAAAGCCCTGCCCCGACAGCGATGACAGCGCATACAGAACCTCTTCCGCGCGCCGCGCTTCGGTATCGAAACGGCGGGCAAAGGGATGCACCGCGGCGGCGTCCGCCTTGGTGGTCGAGTATTTGATCAGCCGGATGTCGGGCGAAGTGACTGCAGTCGACGAACCGACCGCAACGATCCTGTTTCCGGGCTGATCCGCAAGCGCACGCGCGATGTGGCGATACTGGGCTGGAAAGTTATTGTGGACGAAGAGGACGTTCATCGGCGGGCGAGCGCGCCCCCCGGCCGCGCGATCTTCCATGGAGGTCAGGGTCGGCACCATGACCGGGCGTGTGTCATCGATCTGCACGGGTGAAACAATCTTACCAGATTAACATTAAGACCCCTTCTATCACATCAATTTTTGGGGCACACTGTGTGAGAGATATATCGACACATTCGGTTAGGTTCACAGGCGGCGATGAACGAACAGATCCAGCAGAAAACCGTTGACCTGGCACGAGGTCTCTTCCTGGTCCGGTACAATGGCGCAGATGATAAGACGTCACCTCCGGTGGTGCGCGTATATGCAGATCGCGCCAGTCTTAACAATTGTAATATCATTACCGGGCCGGACGTGGTCAATGGAACCCTGTTCGCGCCCGAGAGCGCGCTGGTCGTGTCGGTCGCCCGGCCAAGCCGGCTGATCGTCGAGGTCACGGCAGGACGTGCCGGCGGGTCGACCGCCGCCAATATCAAGATCGAGCCGCTGACCCAGGGACAGCAGGTTGGGCAGCCGGCCGGACAGCCGGTCGCGCAGCCGGTCAGCCAGCCGGTCGACACCTACGAGCCCGAGCCCAATGTCGGCGCCGGCGAGCTGGACGACCTCAAGCTGCTCGCACATGTTGCGGGTTTGGGCGACGTGACGGTCGGTGCCAACGCCTGGATTGCCGGACCGTCGGCTCCGGCCCGGATCGAGGGAATTTGCCTCGAATGGCCGAACATGCCGCACGATCTCAACCTGCAATATGCCGTCAAATTCGCCAGGCCGCAGCGGGGCGACAATCAGTTCGTTTCCATTGGAACCTTTGCCGGAACCCGGGGACGCGCGTTGGCCATCACCGGATTCTCGCTCGAAGCCACCGGCCTCGGCGTCGATCGCTACGCCATTTCGGCCGAGACCATCTTCTTGGGAGCTCCGGCGCTGCGGGTGTCCGGGAACCGGATCGTGGTGTCGGGCCCTTCAGGCCGGGAACCGCTGGTCGGCCTCAAGCTCAACCTCGAAGAGCGCCGCGTGCAGGCAGCACCGCTTGCGCCCCAGCAGCCGAGGCGCGTTGAGCCCGTCAATCAAATACCGCGCCTGGAGGGACGGGTGCGCGTGTTCCGGAGCCGGCAGAGCGCCGCAAAGACGGCTGGCTGACCATGCGGGCGCATGAGGGCGAGATTTGACCGCCGACGCGCGCAGGATCGCCTTCACGTCCAGAACGCTCCACCACATCGATCTCGAGCGCGCCGCCGTCAGGGCGCTCGAAGCACGCGACTTCCGCCTGGCGTTCGCGCTCGCCGATCGCCGCTGCCGGATTCTGCCGCATGCGGACGCCCGCGCCCATTTGCTGCGCGCGGAAGCGCTGTTTCATCTCGATCTCCTGGATGCGGCTGTCGCCAGCGTGGCAAGGGCGCTCGAGCTCGAGCCGGACGATCTGGTCGCCGCGCGGCGCATGATGGCATGGGGCGACGGCGCCGAGCAGATCGACGCCGCACGAAGCGTCGCGCGGCGCGACGACGATCCGGATTCGGTCAGGGGCGCCCTCCTGCTCCTCGAACAGGCCGGTCAGGACAGCTGCGCCCGCGTCGACTTCCTCGATGAGGAGGTGAAGGGATGGGTGACATGGCGCGGAGCGGACGCCCCGCATCTTTCACTGGCGCAGGCGGGCCAATCGAGCACCGTCACGCTTCCCGCCGATTCCCGCCACAGATTCGCGCTCCACGGGCGACGCGCCGCGAGCTTCCGCCTGATGCGGCCGGCGTCCACGACCTCGCAGCTGCTCGAGATCACGCAGGCGGACCGGGTCATCGCAAGTGTCCAACTCCCGGCCAACCGCGCCCCGGATCGCCGGATCGCGCCGCATAGGCCCGCTCGCACCGGGCACGGCGAAACACCGCCGCTCACCATCATCATCCCGGTGTATCGGGATCTGACCGCAACGCGCGCCTGCATCGAGAGCGCATTGACCGCGATAGCCTGCACGCCGGATTCGACCATCGTCGTCGTCGACGACGCATCGCCTGAACCCGACATCAAGCATTTGCTCGGCGAGCTGGCTGCGGACTCCCGCATACGGCTCCTGACCAATGCGCACAATCTTGGATTCGTCGGAGCCGTCAACCGGGCCCTTGCCGAGACGACGGCGGGCGATGTCGTGCTGCTGAATTCGGATGCGATCGTGCCGCAACACGCGCTGCAGCGCCTGCGAAGCGCCGTGCGATCGATGCCGGGGATAGGTACCGCGACGCCGCTATCGAACAATGGCGAATACACCAGCTTTCCGGTCGCAAACAGATCGAACCCCCTGCCCTCGCCCGCCGAACTGGAATTGCTGGATGAATTTGCCGGCGCAGCGAATTCCGGCATCGCCATCGACATCCCCAACGGCATCGGGTTCTGCCTCTACATCACCCGCGAATGCCTCGAGGCCGTGCGTGAGTTGTCCGACGACTTCTATCGCGGCTATCTCGAAGACGTCGACTTCTGCCTGCGTGCTGCAGAGGCCGGATTCCGAAACGTATGCATCCCCTCGGTGTTCGTTGGACATGAGGGTTCACGCTCATTTCTTGGCGAGAAGCGCTCGCTGGTGATGCGCAACCTTCGCGTTCTCGAGCACCGCTACCGGCGCTACGCGACCGAGTGCGCGGCGTTCCTGCTTGCCGATCCGCTGCGCGATTGCCGCGCGGCGCTTGAGCTCAAGTTGCTTGCGAACGAAGCGCGCACAGACGGCCCGCACATCATCCTGTGCGGCTCCGCCGCCGGCCGCGCGATCGCCATCAGGCGATGCCGGCAGCTCGCGGCGGAGGGCGAGCGCAGCCTGATCGTGCATTTCCGCTCCGAGGGACAACGCCAGCTGGCTGCAGCGTTCGACCCCGACGGTGGACCACCGCAGTCGATCGCATTCGACGTCGCGACGCATCAGGGCGGCGAGGCCTTTCTGAAGTTTCTCACCGGTCTCGACATCCGCTCGCTTACGATCGCAGAGCCGAACCGCATCCCCAACGCATGCCTGGCACAGCTCACCCAGCGCTTCGTCTACGACCTCCTGATCACCGACACCGCGCTTGCAACGCGCCCCGCGATTGGGGCTGGTGTTGATCCCGACTGGTCAAGCCTGATCGCTGTGGCGCGACGCGTGACTGCGATCGGCCAGAGCGGCGCCGACTTTTCGGACGCGGTGCTCGACCTGCGAGTGGTCAGGTTCGGCGAACCGTCTGCATCGCCAGCGCCTCCTCACGCCGCGAGCGGCCCGGCGCGTCTCGGCCTGCTTGCCCTCCACGCCAGCGCTACGGAATTTCGCTTCATCCGCGCGTTGAGCGACCAAATGGCCGACGCCGACGACGAGATCGAGATCATCGTGCTGGGCACCACCCTCGACGATCTCAAGCTGATGCAGCGGACCAATGTCATGGTCACCGGCGAGATCGCCACGGCCGACGTTGCCACACTGATCGCGGGTCACGGCATCACGAAACTGGTTCTCGACATAGGCGCGCCGGCGTTTGGACATCCACTGGTCGACGCGCTCCTGGCAACCGGGCTGCCGGCCGCCGCAACAGCGTGGATTCCGGCACCAGGGCGCGGCCGAACAACCGACCTGAAGCTGCGGCCTGGCTTTGATGCCGACGCGACGATCGCTGCCGTATGCGACTGGTTGGTCGAGGATGTCGCGCTACATCCCGATCGGGGGGACGGTCGGAACAGGCGGCAAATTGGCACGCGCCTTCCATGAGCGGGGCGGCCATGCAAGTGCGGAGAACGGCGCCGAATCCAGCCCTAGCAGCGGGCTGTAATAGGGATCGTCGAGCAGCACCGCTCCCCATTTCGCTCGCAGCATCGCCAGCTCGCGATTGAAGCGGGCCTTGCGATCCGGCGCGGAATCACGGCCCCGGCTCGCCGACTCCAGGTGAACGAGTTTCGCGTCGGGCGTGAATACGATCCGCTTTCCGAGCTGGCGCAGCTTCAGGCACAAATCGATATCGTTGAAATTGATCGGAAAGCGGATAGCGTCCATGCCGCCGACGGCGACGAAATCGCGCTTGCGCATCAGCAGGCACGCCGCGGTCACCGCCGAGCATTCGTGCGCCACCTGGAGCAGATCGCCGTAGCCGGGATCGCCATCCATCCGGTCATTGAAGGCGTGCGCGGCGAAGAAGTTGGTGCCCAGCACCACTCCGCCATGCTGCACGACGCTGTTCGGCCAGAGCAGCTTCGCACCGACAGCTCCGACATCGGGAGCAGCCAGCCGCCACAACAGTTCCGCCAGCCAGCCGTCGTCGAGCGCCTGAACGTCGTTGTTGAGAAAGCAGATATTCTCCGTGTCGACGCAATCGACGGCGGCGTTGTTGATCGCTGCGAAGTTGAACGGCCCCTCGACCGAAATGACGTCGATCTCCTCCGCAGACAGGCTCTCCAGATAGTCCAGCGTTTCAGGCTCGGTCGAGCCGTTATCGACGACAAGAATCCGGGCATTGGTCTCATGTACCGCCGGCGTCACCGTCTCGATGCACCGCTTGAGAAGGTCGGCGCGATTCCTGTTCGGAATAATGATGGTGGTGCGCTCGTTCCAATCGACCGCGCGCTTGACCCGAACGGCCGGCAGGAGGCCAGCCTTTCGCGGCTCGACATTCGCCTCGATGCCGGCTCTGGCGAAATGCGCTTCGCTTGCGGCGATCAGTTCGGCGGTCGCAGCCGACGCATCGATCCGCGGCAATGCCGCAACCGATCCCGGCAGATGAAACGTGCGATCAGGCTCCACGCAGGACAGGAAGATATCGTAGAGCGACGTCGCCGATCGCAGCGCTTCCAACGCACGTTCCCGGCGCACCGCGAAACAATACGCGCCATAGGCCTGCTCGAGCGCTCGTTCGAGGTCGAAGGCCGAAAACGCCAGCGGCCAGACGGCGCCGCCCTGGACCTCGACGTCGCCGTAGACAAGATCGCAGTCGATTTCTGAAGCGAACACTTCGGCGAAGCGCTGCAGGGCGTCTTCCGCGAGGATGGTCCCGCTCAGGCAGAACACGAAGAACTTGCTGTTGGCCGCATCGCCGTCGACAAATTCGCGCGCAGCTCTCGGATCGAACTGGCTGAATCCCTGGGCTGGCAGGCTCGCCGCCGTCCAGGCCGCGTGCCGCTGGGCTTCGAGGCTCTCGATGCTTTCGTCCACCCTGACGTCGCCGATCAGCACGACCGCGGCCTCGGACGACACGTCGGATTGAATGGCCGGCCAGAAGCGCGCCTTCCAGCCCTGATAGGTGTGGAATGGCACCGAGGCCGGCAGCAGCTGGTCGAACAGCTGTCCGCGCAACCGCTCGCTGTCCCAGCGTCCGAGATCGGCGAGGGTTTGCTCCAATCCGCGATCGAACGCGACAAATGCAAGCGGCTCGGAGACCAGATTCCGCCCCGACATTGTCCGCGCCGACAGTCCACGCACACGACCATCCGCGAAATGCTCGGGCAGATGAAAATCAATCCGGCGGCCGACCCCGAACTCGCCTCCTCGCGCGACGTTGGTCCACCCGATCGGCCTCACGGTCATCACCGGCCGTTGCGCGATCAGGATTTCAATGTCTTCGTCGACGTCTTGAGCAAGCCAGCCTTCGAAGCGCAAACCTCCGGCCCATTTGATATCGCCGATCCGGTGCCACTGCGCCTCCGGTGCGGCGACATCGCAACGAATCGGAGCACCGACGGAACTTCCGATATTTGCCAGCCTGGCTTCAACGATCCTCGCGTTCGAGCCGACCTGATCGTGCACGTGGAAGGTAAAGCCAAATCGGCCATCGCCGATCCCGGCGTCGGCCAGCTCTGTTACAAACTCGTCACACAATGATGACATGTATGGCTCGCCGTCGACGAGCAGTTCGACGGTGTAGCGTCGGCCGAGATCGGTGCGGTCATAAACAAACCCAGAAAACGTGGTGCGATCGTATCTGGAGAATTGCGTTTGCAACGACGCGTATTCAGTTCCTGAGGGCTTGTGCTTGCTGATCGTCTTCATCCTCATGTCACCCCTCAAACGGCGGCTCGGTTGTCAATCGATTGCAAACTGAGAATGACGTCCATGGCGCGCCTTGGGTGACTAGCGAGCACTCAACTGCACTCAGGCAATCACCGTTTGCACAAAAAGCCGCCGACCTTCAACACAAACTATACGTTATAAAACTTGGCGTTATCGGTGCCAATTGTGCTAGTGCTAACTCCTCCTCTCCACACACTGATCGACGAGCGGATTCATGAAGATTGCAATGGTTGGAACGGGATATGTAGGTCTCGTGTCAGGAGCGTGTTTTGCCGACTTCGGCCATCAGGTCGTTTGTGTCGACAAGGACGCCGACAAGATCGAAGCCCTGAAGCGCGGCAAGATCCCGATCTACGAAACTGACCTCGATCAGCTCGTCAAGACCAACACCGGCGCCGGGCGACTGACCTTCACGACCGAGCTCGCGGGAGCCGTCGGGGAAGCCGATGCCGTGTTCATCGCGGTCGGAACTCCGTCGCGGCGTGGCGATGGCCATGCGGATTTGAGCTACGTCTATGCGGCCGCCCGCGAGATCGGCACGGCGCTCAAGAAATTCACCGTGGTGGTGACGAAGTCGACCGTGCCCGTGGGCACCGGCGACGAGGTCGAACGCCTGATCCGCGAGACCAATCCCAGCGCCGATTTCGCCGTGGCGTCGAACCCCGAATTCCTGCGCGAAGGCGCGGCTATCCAGGATTTCCGCCATCCGGACCGGATCGTTGTCGGCACCGAGGACGAGCGCGCCAAGAAGGTGATGGGCGATGTCTATCGTCCGCTCTACCTGAACCAGGCGCCGATCCTCTATACCGCACGGCGCACGGCGGAATTGATCAAATATGCCGCAAATGCCTTCCTTGCCACCAAGATCACCTTCATCAACGAGATCGCCGACCTCTCCGAAAGGGTTGGGGCGAACGTGCAGGAGGTCGCGCGCGGCATCGGGCTCGACAACCGGATCGGAACCAAGTTCCTGCACGCCGGCGCGGGCTATGGCGGCTCCTGCTTCCCGAAGGACACCCGCGCGCTGTTCAAGACGGCGCTCGACCACGACGTGCAGCTAAAAATCGTCGAGGCCACGCTGACTGCGAACGATAACCGCAAGCGCGCGATGGCGCGCAAGGTCGCCAACGTGCTTGGCGGCGAGCTGCGCGGCAAGACGATCGGCGTGCTTGGCCTGACCTTCAAGCCCGATACCGACGACATGCGCGAGGCGCCCTCGATCCCGCTCATCAACGGCCTGATCGACTTCGGCGCCAAGGTGAAGGCCTACGATCCCGTCGGCATGGAGCAGGCGCGCAAGGAATTGCCTGAAATCGAGTACTGCAAGGACGCCTATGAATGCGCGCGCCAGGCCGATGCGCTGGTGATCGTGACCGAGTGGCGCCAGTTCCGCGCCCTCGATCTCAACCGCATCAAGCAGGAGATGAAGCATCCGGTCGTCGTCGACCTGCGCAACATCTACCGTCCGGACGAGATGGCTGCGCACGGCTTCACCTACGACAGCATCGGCCGGCCGCGCTGAGCGGCCTGGCCTGCGATCACCGCGGGTCGATTCAATCCCGAAGCCTCGGTTCTGATGCACTCAGAACCGAGGCTTCAGTTTTTTGGTTGACGCGCTTTTCTCTCGCCAACCTGTGTCCACGTCGTCGAAAGCGCGCTAGGCGTGAGCCGGCGCGCCGAGCTGGACAAATGCATCGAGTTCGGGTGCGAGCGCTTCCTGCCAGGTCGGCATCGTCACGCCAAACTGCGCCTTCAACCGCGACAGATCCAGCCGCGAATTGCCCGGGCGCACCGCCTTGGTCGGGAAATCGGCCGTGGCAATCGGAACGACGTTCTCGACAGCCAGCGCGACGCCACGCGACCTCAGGCCGTCGACGATGGCACGCGCAAAACCATGCCAGCTGGTTTCGCCGGCACAAACGAGATTGACGACACCACCGCGGCGCACGAGCTGATCGTGCAACGTGGTGAGGTTCGGCACCACGATGCCGGCAACCGCTCCGGCGATCGCCCGTGCCGTCGTCGGCGCACCGATCTGGTCGGCCACGATCCGCAACTCCTTACGCTCGCCGGCGAGCCGCGCGATGGTGCGCAGGAAATTGGTGCCCGTTGCGGCATAGACCCATGAGGTGCGCGCGATCAGATGCGCGCCGCCCGCCGCCTGGATCGCAACATCGCCGGCAAGCTTGCTCGCGCCGTAGACCGACAGCGGCTCGGTCGGACTATCCTCGCGCCACGGCCTGTCGCCCGAACCATTGAAGACGTAGTCCGTGGAGAAATGCACCAGCGGCACGCGGTTCGCCGCAGCCCATTCGGCGATCGCTTCGGGTCCCTTCGCGTTGACCAGGAACGCCAGCTCGCGCTCGTCCTCGGCGCGGTCGACCGCGGTATAGGCCGCCGGATTGATGATGAGATCGGGCTTCAAGCTCTCAAGCTGGCCCGCCAGCTTCTCCGGCTTCGACAGATCGAACTCCGCGGTCGGCGGCGCGATGATCATGCCGTGGCCTTCCAGCAGCGGCTTGAGCGCACTGCCAACCTGGCCGCGTGTTCCCGTCAACAAGATCCGCATCAGATTTGTCCATAGGTCGGAAGATTGCTGGCGTCGGCCAACAGCGGCGCGTCGGCATCCTTGGCCGACAGCTGCGGCTTGTCGACGCCCCATTTGATCCCGATCGCGGGATCGTTCCACCGGATCGAGAGCTCGTCCTTGGGGCTGTAGAAATCGTCGCACTTGTAGAAGAAGTCGGCGGTTTCCGAGAGCACCACGAAGCCATGGGCAAAGCCGCGCGGCACCCACAATTGCCGGCGGTTCTCCTCGCTCAATTCGACCGCGACATGCTTGCCGAAATTCGGGCTGCCGACGCGCACGTCGACGGCAACGTCCAGCACCTTGCCGCGCAGCACGGAGACGAGCTTGCCCTGGGTGACGGGGTTTTGCAGATGCAGCCCGCGCAGCACGCCATAGGCCGAGCGGGACATGTTGTCCTGCACGAAGGGCCGCGTGATGCCGTGCTCGACATAACGGGGGAACTGGTAGGTCTCGAGGAAGAAGCCGCGCTGGTCGCCGAACAGCTTCGGCTCGACGATCAGGACTTCAGGAAGCTCGGTCTTGATGACGTTCATTTAACAAGGGTTCCGATCTGCGCAGGCCCGAAATGTTAATTCGCTCTCATAACAAACTTGTGCGGCGCACGCTATATGTTATGTTTTGATAATCAAACTGTGAGGGACCATGAAGGGCATTATCCTCGCCGGTGGAACCGGCTCGCGCCTCTACCCCGTGACTACCGTCGTTTCCAAACAGCTGCTGCCGGTGTTCGACAAGCCGATGATCTACTATCCGCTGTCGACGCTGATGCTGGGCGGAATTCGCGACATTTTGATCATTTCGACGCCGCAAGACAAGCCGTTGTTCCAGCGCCTGCTCGGCGATGGCCACGAGATCGGCATCAGGTTCTCCTACGCCACGCAGGAGACCCCGCGGGGTCTCGCCGACGCCTTCATCGTCGGGCGCGACTTCATCGGCGATGACTCCGTCGCTCTTGTGTTAGGAGATAACATTTTCTACGGCCACGGCCTGCCGAGCATGCTGTCGGCCGCCTCGGTCCGCAAGAAGGGCGCCACCGTGTTCGGCTACGTCGTGAACGCGCCGGAGCAGTATGGCGTGGTGGAACTGGACAGCACCAACCGGGCGCTGTCGATCGAGGAGAAGCCGAAGCGGCCGAAGTCCAACGTCGCCGTCACCGGCCTCTACTTCTACGACAATGACGTGGTCGACATCGCCGCCGGCATCAAGCCGTCGCCGCGCGGCGAGATCGAGATCACCGACGTCAACAAGGCCTATCTCGAGCGCGGCGACCTCTATGTCGAGGTGCTCGGCCGCGGTTTTGCCTGGCTCGACACCGGCACCCATTCCTCGCTAGTCGAGGCGAGCCACTTCGTCCAGATCCTGGAGCAGCGCCAGGGCTTGCGCATCGCCTGCCCCGAGGAAATCGCGCTGCGCCAGGGCTACATCTCGCTCGAAGCCTTCGCGAAGGTGGCACAGAAGACCGCCAAGAGCAGCTACGGCGAGTATCTGCTGTCGGTCTATCGCTCCTTCCAGGGCCAACCCCGCACTGCCGAGGTATTGAAACATGCGGTTTAAGGGATCGACGATTTTCGTCACCGGCGGAGCGGGTTTCATCGGCTCCGCCGTGGTCCGTCACTTGCTGCGAGACACCCACGCCCGCGTCGTCAACATCGACAAGCTGACCTATGCGGCAAACCTGGCTTCGCTGCCCCGCGCCACCGAAAGCCTGAACTACAGCTTCGAAAAGGCCTGCATCTGCGAGGCGCAGAACCTGCGCCGGCTGTTTGAGAAATATCAGCCCGACGCGGTGATGAACCTTGCCGCGGAAAGCCATGTCGACCGCTCGATCGACGGCCCCGGGGAATTCATCCAGACCAACATCGTCGGCACTTTCACGATCCTGCAGGAGACGCTGCGCCACTGGCGCACGCTCTCGCCGGAGAAGCGCGACCAGTTCCGCTTCCTGCATATCTCGACCGACGAGGTATTCGGTTCGCTCGGCGACGAAGGCCTGTTCACCGAAACCACGGCCTATGCGCCGAACTCGCCCTATTCCGCCAGCAAGGCATCATCAGATCATCTGGTGCGCGCCTGGCGCGAGACCTACGACCTGCCGACCCTGGTGACCAACTGCTCCAACAATTACGGCCCCTATCACTTCCCGGAGAAGCTGATCCCGCACATGATCATCAAGGGGCTCGCCGGCGAACCGCTGCCGGTCTATGGCGACGGCCAGAACATCCGCGACTGGCTGTTCGTCGAGGACCACGCCAAGGCGCTGACGCTGGTGCTGGAGCGCGGCGAGGTCGGCGAGACCTACAATGTCGGCGGCCGCAACGAGCGCACCAATCTGCACGTGGTCGAGAGCATCTGCGACCTGCTCGACGAGGTCGCGCCGGCTGCGGCAGGCCCGCGGCGTCAACTGATCAATTTCGTCAAAGACCGGCCTGGCCATGACCGCCGCTACGCCATCGACGCCACCAAGCTCGAAACCGAGCTCGGTTGGCGCGCCGAGGAAAATTTCGAAACCGGCATCGCCAAGACCGTGCGCTGGTACGTCGACGAGCAGCCATGGTGGCGCGCGATCCTCGAGCGCGGCTACAAGGTCGAGCGCGTCGGGCTGAACCAGTAATTGCCGATCTCTCGCGAGCGCCCGGGTTCAGGGATGTGAACATCGGGCGCTTGCTCGAAATGCCAGAGGCGGTCTTGCGGAGGGACGTTGTCCAAGCAGGAAGCCGGGAAGCGCGATGACGATTCAATCTCATCGCCGTTTGACGAGCCGCATCCGCCTTCCGCCAATGGTGGGCGCCACCCACCAGAGCAATCAAGCAACGACAGGATTCGCCATGAATGTCGCAATGGACGGTCAGGAACTGACACTGTTCAAGAGTTTCGTGGATCTCTCGACGCGCTATCTGGAATTTGGCTCGGGAGGAAGCACCTGGCTAGCCTGCCAAACCAGGAAGGAGTGGGTCATCTCCATTGATTCCTCCGAGGAATGGCTCTCCAACGTCGGCGACGCCACAAAAGGCGCAAGCACCAAACCGCTGCTGCTGCACGTCGATATCGGCAAGCTGCGCGAATGGGGTCATCCGGCGGACCGGGAGCGAGAGAGCTCGTGGCCCGACTATCACGAACTCGTCTGGGAGCGTCCGGAAAGCAAGACTGCCGACCTGTATTTCATCGATGGCCGGTTTCGCGTGGCCTGCTTCGTGCAGTGCGTGCTTCACGCCGCACCGGGCGCTTTCATCGCAATTCATGACTTCGAGAACCGCCCCCACTACCATCCGGTGCGAACGGTCGCCCGGGAAATCGCGCGTGCCAACAACATGTCGATCTTCCAGAGGCCGCCGAGGATCGACGTCGACGCCGCGCAAGCGCTGCTGCAGAAATACCGGCTGGAGCCCCTGTAGCCGACCGCTGCGATCAGGGATCGCTTCAAGCACCCACGATTTATCGGGGCCCTCGCCTGCCGCCCTCTACCAGGCGAGCGGGGCTAACGTATTTGGAAAATCCGGTGCGCCGCGTCTTTGCGGCCATCCTTCGCGACGCCGCCCATGGCAGGCACCTCCAGCGACAAAGGCAAACCTTTGCGCGGAGATGAGGTGTTGTTTTTGTGGCAGAGCTGTAGACCCTCATGGCGAGGAGCGCCGCTTGCGGCGCGTCTCGAGCCACGAGGCCAGGCGCTTGCACGGTCGCCGAAGGGAAGCCTGGGCGATCGCCTTCCCCCAGCGAGGAACATCGCTGTTCCCCAGACTCAGCCCGGGATCAGTTTCTTCAGCTCAGGAAGAAATCGTTGAATCGTTGCGTCTTCAACGTCATTGCGATCCCGCAAGGTGAAGAACTCCATCGCGCGGATCTTTTCAGGATCGCCATCGGCCAACGGCCTGCCGCGCTCGCGCTTCTTCAGCAATTGCTGCCGTGACTTCGTGTAGTAGTGGTTGATCACGAGCTTGTTCCGCTTGGGAGCGGTAATGCGCCCGCCGATCGGAAACACAGGCGTGCCGTCTTCCTGGACGTAGCAACCCAAAATCAGGGATTGGTGGGGATGCAGGTAGGCCACGATGGTGTCGGGCCTCAGGATTGACTTCATGATGAAATGATCCGGGAAGTCGTCCGGAGCGCGACGCGTGAAGGACTCGATGCACAAGCCGGCCGGCCTCGCGTCGTGACCGTTCGATCCGAAATTCAACCACTGCACCGCCACGGCCGGCGCCGGCCCGACCTCCGCCAGGACGTCCTTGATGTTGCCGGCCTCGGTCGGAAACAGATACTCATCCGCATCAATGAAGGCGCACCATTCCGAACAATTGCGATAGCTGTCGATCGCATGCGAGAATGCGCGCATCTGACCGAATTCCCCCGCGACGAAATGATACGTGATCATTTCGGGCCACGGGAAGGACTCGATGACGGCATGCGTATTATCGGTGCTGCCGTTGTCGTAAAGGTAGAAGTGATCGACCCCTACCAGTTTGTGGAAGTGCAGCCATTCCAGCAGATCGTCGCCCTCATTCTTGATGGCGCACACCACTGCCAGGCCGTGCTTCTTGCGATCGATCCCGGCATAGAGCTTCCTCGCCTCCATCACGCGCAGGAGGCCGGCAAACTCTCGCCGCAGATTTTCACTTTTCGGGGCAGCAGCGAGCGCGGAAAGATAGACGTCCTGCGCTTCGGAGGCGGCTCCCATGTTGAGATCCGCGATCGCGAGGCGATGCAACACCCGCGAGTCGGACGGCAGCTGCTTGACGAGGTCGAGAAGGATGCCGCGCGCTCCAGCGAAATCACATGCCTGCACAAGCGCCGCCGCCTTTGCAAACTGGAATTCCCTGTAATCACCGAACTGCTGCTCCAACTGCTTGACCGATTGGATCAGTTCGTCGGGATTCGGATTTGCGATCCGCCCGGAAAAGAATTCTCTAAGCCTTGTCTCGATCTCACTTGCTGGAAGCGTATCGAGATTCACGCCTGAGCTGAAACTAGACAATGCTGGAATTTCCATGTCCAACCTGCGCCGCTCCCCACGAGATCAACAAGCAATTAACATTGGCTCGCACCACGAATTCCCTACTAGCGCACTTATTTTGCGAGATTAAGGCTATAACACGAAGTGCTCACACTTAACTGTTGTAAGGTTATTTCGAGGAAAATCAATACAATAGAGCAGAGAGGCTTGGTGTCGTTTGCACGAAAATCGTGTCACGGGACGGAAACGATCGGAGATCGCCAATGGACAATAGGAACGAAGCAGCTCGGAAGCCGTTCGCGCTCACGCGAAGGATGTTTTTAACATCACTATCCGCAAGCTTCCTGCCCGGCGCGCTCAGCGTCTTGGGTTCCGGCCAGTCTGCCGCGGCCCCGGTCCCTCACAGGCCGCTCGTGGGCGCAATTCGATGGGACGCCTGGTATTCACCGGGCTCGCAGCCAACCGAGGCCGTCAAGCAATCACTCGCCCCTGAAAGATATCGTTGGCGGACTCCCTTCTTCGGGACGCAGGTGAACCGCGCGCCCAACACGCTTGATTTCCCGACCTCGATCGAGACCGAGATGGATAAGGAGATCGACCAGGCGATCTTTGCCGGACTGGATTATTGGGCATTCGCCGCCTACGGGGCCAACCATCCGATGTCAAAAGCCCTTTACGAGTTCAGGGCCCGTCCCAAGGCCGCCAATCTCCGATACTGCATGTTCACCGAGCTCGGCCGGTGGGGATCGCTGGCCAAGCAGTCCTCGCTCCCCCACGAGCACATCGGCCTGATGGCGGACAAGAACTATCTGAGGGTGGAGAACGATCGGCCGCTCTACTTCCTGGGCTTTATCAAGGGTGCGGACGTGCAGCGAAGCTGGGGAGGTGTGGAAGGCCTCCGGAGCGCGTTGAGCAAGTTCAAATCCGACGCGAACGGAGCTGGTCTCGCGGATCCCTACATCGTGCTGGCAGGAGACATGAAATTCCTGAGCCAGGAGGCCGCCAATGTGGGCGCCGACGCAGTGGGGTCGTATGCGCTGACAACCGGCAACGGCCGGGGAAGCTTTGCCGATCTCGCGAAATATGCCGAGAAAGGCTGGAATGATCTGGCCGCCAGCCAACTCCCCGTTGTGCCCACGGTGATGACGGGATGGGACAGGCGCCCTCGCATCGAACATCCCGTGCCCTGGGAGACAAAGCAGCGTCCCGGCGACGGGATCACCAATTTCTATACGGCTCCGACCAAGAAGGAATTGGCGGGCCATCTGGCGCAATCGATCAGCTGGGTGAACAGCCGCGCACCCGATCGCCGGGCGCCCGCAGTGCTGATCTATGCCTGGAACGAAAATGACGAGGGCGGCTGGCTGGTCCCGACCATGCCTTGCCAAACCGATCGCCTCGAAGCGCTGCGCGAAGTGCTGAAAGCGACCGCGCAGTCGCCGTCCAAGAACCTGTGTTAGATCGCCTTCGCGCGAACCGCGCGCCGGCATCCGTGACGCAGGTGCGCCGAACCTGAAGCCCGGCTCCGTTCCGATTCCATCGGAACGGACAGAGCCGGCCTTACGCGCCTCGATCAGCGCCAGCGAAGCGGCCTGGTCCGATCGTTCGACTCCACGGTCCGATGCTCCACATGATAGGGCGCGTAGATCTGCTTGACCCAATAATTGAAATTAGGATGCAGCTTCACGAAGTCATAGAAGGAATCACCGAAATTCGACGGACTGAGGCAGGTCTTGTTCTGAGGCCTCGACGTGATCGCATTCAGACAATACGACTCCATGCAGGCCTTGGTCTCGCTCTCCGCCACCTTGCTAAGACTTCGGAAACTGTTGGTTGAATGAAGCCGATACAGATAGCGGTCGGTCTCGAGGTAGGTCGGCTCGACTTTCGTTACGGCGCGCAGGGCGAAATCCCAGTCATGGCAGTATTTGAGATCGGCGAGCCAGCCGACCTGCCGCAGCAGCTCACGGCTGAAGACAAAGTTTCCGGTTGAGGCCGCAATCTGGGAATCCAGGAACGTCCATGACAATGGCGTGCTGGCAATTTGAGCGCGGTCGATTGCATAACGCAGGCGCGTCGGGAACTGATAGTTGGCGATCGACTTGCCATGTTCGTCGATCGGCTCGACCGCCGAGAAGCCGAAAAACAGCCGCTCCTTGCCACACTTGTCCGCGAACTGCCGAACCCGATCCTTGGAAAAGGCGTCGTCCGAGTTCAAAAGGAAAATCAGGTCGCCGCCGGTCAGCGACAACGCTCTGTTCCAGGTGTAGTGGGCGCCCAGATTTTGCGGGTTCTTGAGCAGCTTGCAGGAAACAAAGCGCTTCCCGAACGACTTCTTCTTGATGACCTTCTGCGCGACCTCAAAACTCTTGTCCGGCGAATTGTCGTCCACGATGACGAGTTCGAGGTCGGCGAAGGTCTGTTGATAGACAGTCTCGAGGCATTCCTCGAGGTACTGTTCGTGCTTGTAGCAGGCGATGACGACACTTGCGAGCATAGCCGGCCTCAACGTCTCACGATGATCGAGTGACGCGACCTCACGAGGAGGCTGGCTCCGTCGCCGACCTCCAGGACGGCGAGTTGATACTCGCCATCCGCCAGATCCCGAATCGAGAAGGACACCTGAAAACCGAAATAAGAGTCCTTGCTTTCGGCCTTCATGTATTCCTTCACGTCGACGCGCTCGTGCCAGTCGACGATCAGACAGTACCCGCTGTTCGCTGCATTCTCCGCGGCAAGCGACGACAGGACCAGGAATCCTGTTCTTTGCCTGCTTGCTTCGAAAGCAGTGCCCGCGCAGATCCATCCGCGCACCACTATCTCGTATCGCGGATCGGCGATCACCCGCTCGCTCGTTTGGGAATTGATGTTTTCAATGACCAGCAACGAGCCCACCGGACCATCGGACGCGCCTTCTGCCTCGACCGGGACGCCGCTTCTGACGCGCTGCACACCCGACTGACCGAGACCCGATCGATGCAGGTTTGCCAGCACCTCGACATGCGCAGATGATTCCTTCACCGCCCATTCGAGCTCCTGCCTGCTCAGGCAATCCAGAAGGTCCGGAGTATTTCGAATCTGGACCGAAATAGGCTCCGCCGAAGCGACCCGCCTCACGACCTCCAGAAACGCGCGTCCATAGCGCGAGTCCGGCTCGAGATGAGCACCCTCCGCCCACTCGTTCCAGGAATTGATGAAGACCAGTGACTCGGTAAAGCTGTTGCCCTTGGCCCGCAGGGTCGCGTCGCGAAGCCAGACCTCGAACGCTTCCGGGCTCGACCTGGTAAAGACGTGACCGCGCGCGCCCTTGCGCGGCGTATTGTCCCAGCGCGGCATCACGGCAGGAAAAAACGGGAAATCGTAGCTCTTGCCGAGAGACGACCGCATGGCGTCGACATAGTCGTACACCTTGCCGGCGAAGGTCGCCGGTGCGTCGACGTCGGTCGGCGGCACCTCTCTCGTCGAGACCGTATGCGGCGGAAATTCGATGGCGGCATCGCAATTGACATCTCGCGGGTCGAACTCTCCGAACGTCATCGCATTGCAGATCAGAAGCTCGCCGATTCCGAGCTCTCTCGCTCGCTTGCGCCAGATCTCGAACAAGTGCTGCTTGTCCGGCAACAATGACGGCCGGTAGATGACGATGATCTTTCGACCATCGACGGTTATGTAGCGCTCATCGAGCAGCAGATCGGCCATGTCGTCGATAAAGCGAACATCATCGTCCAGCGAGTGATTCTGCCCCAGCAGAAGCTCGGCATCGGAACCGTCCCACCGGCGGGACCAGTTCTCGTTTGCCCAGCAGATGCAGAACGGCAGGTTCGGCTCTCCGTCCTCAAGCATGAGCTGGAGCGGCTTTTCCAACAGCCTTCGACCCTGAAACCAGTAGACATAGTAGCAGAACCCGTCGATGCCGTATTTGCGCGCCAGTTCACCCTGTTGACGACGCGTTTCCGGCAACCGGACATCATAGAAGCCGAGATCAGCCGGCAGCCATGGCGATTCGTGCGTGGGGAATTGCGCACGCATGCGCGCGACGTTGGTCCACTCGGTGAACCCCGGTCCCCACCACCTGTCATTTTCTTCAAATGAATGGAATTGCGGCAGGTAGAAACAGATGTAGCGCACCTCCTTGCTGGTGCCCTCCGCAAGTCCGGTACCGATCCTGCCGTCGTTGTTCGGAAACAGAAGATCGTCGTAGTCTTCGGTCGAGAAGCCGAGCGCAACAACCACCTCGCTTGGGGCGAAGTTTTCGAACAGGGGTATCTCGTAGTACTCGCCGTCGTTCAGGCTGACTCGGAGATAGATCTGCGCATGCTTGGGTTCGATTAGCGCGTTTCTCAGCGCGCGTGCGAGGCGACGGCGCACGCCCCGCGTCGATAGATTGATCCGAAATCCGGGACGCCCGATCGCGCTCTGCTTGCCGATGCTGGCCGGCGCCGGTCGGCCCGTCCGTCCCTCTTCGACACAATGTGAAGCGACAAAGAGCGCGATCGAAACGGTCGCAGCAGGCGACTGAGCATCCACGATCCAGCCGGAAATCGCCCGCCCCGAATACTCGAGGATCGCACCGCGCAATCTTGGTCCGGATTGAAGATCGCTTACATCCGGATCCAGGAACACGCTCTGCGAATGATCGTCCTGCTGAACCGGACTGGCAACGGGCTGCATGTCCCTTGTGTCCCTGACGCTCCGTTCAACAATCTTGTTCATTGCCACTCAATCTCCTGCCAACGTTTAACGTTGGTCCCAGTTCTTTCTCGGTGAACCAAAAGTTCGCTTCCGAGATCACGTTGTTGTTCAAGCACACCCAAGATCGATGACCTCCCGGTGCTATCGGTCATCTTCACACAACCAATGATACATGGAAGGTTTGCTCCGCGACCGCAACATTAACGCAATCTCTCTGTCGTCGATATGAAAGTCATCGTTCGCCTTGCCCAGATTGTCATCCAGACGTGCCCGCTTCCGTGCCTTCGCGCCCAACAACAAAGCCGCCGATCGTCTCTGCTTTAGCTGCGCACGACGAGAGGCACGCATCCAGCAACATCAGCCGACGCTCTCGCCCATCGCCTGCAGGCGGCGCAGCGCCCCTTCGTTGTTCTGCTGTGCCGCTTGTCGATACCAGCGCAGCGCAGAATCGCGGTCCTGCTCGACGCCGCTGCCGGCGCGCAGCGCATCGCCAAGCGCGAGTTGGGCTTCCACCATGCCCTGCTCCGCAGCTGCCTTGAACCATTCGGCCGCCTTCGCCGGATCGGCCTCGCAGCCCTGTCCGCGCCCCAGCATCGCGGCAAGGTTGTATTGCGCCGTCGTGTGGCCCTGGCGCGCCGCCGCCTCGTACCACGTGACGCCCTGGGCAAGGTCCTGCTCGACGCCCTGCCCGGTGCAATACATCACCGCCAGCTTGAACTGCGCTGCGGCGTTGCCGCCTTCTGCAGCCTTGACGATCCAGTTCGTGGCGGCCTGCGCATCCTTGATGCTGCTCTTGGGATCGGAATACAGCAGCGCCAGGCTGTGCTGGGCCTCGACATGGCCGGCACTTGCCGCACGCTTGAACCATTGGGCGGCCGCCGGTAGATCGACGGGACCACCTGATCCCCCCATGTGAAGCCCGCCCAGCTGGAATGCCGCGGCGGAATGTCCGACCTCAGCGGCGTCGGTCAACAGCGTGCGTGCCTGTGCAAGACGCGCTTCGGATGGGTCATCCTGGATCAGAAACACGGCATAGGCCGTCTTCGCATCGGCGTCGCCGCCGTCGGCCGCCTTGCTAAGCCATTCGGCTGCCCGCGCCTGGTCGCGCGGCACGCCGTTGCCCGCCGAGTAGAGCCGGCCGAGCTGCACGCCCGCGGCGCTGATGCCGCCCTCGGACGCACGCTCGAACCACTTGATCGCGGTCGCGACGTCGCGCGTCACGCCGTTGCCGTTGAGATAGAACACCGCGATGTTGTGGGCAGCCGTGGCGTGGCCGTTCTCGGCCGCGCGTTCGAACCACTTCGCGGCCTGGCGGATGCTGGGCGCAACGCCGGTGCCGGTGGCATAGAAGCGCCCGGTAAAGAACTGCGCCTGCGCGTCGCCGCGCTCGGCCGCCTTCTCGTACCAATACGCCGCCTCGCGCAGATCCGGCTCCGCAGCAGTGCCGAGCGCATAGAATTCAGCCAGCGCCTGGATCGCCGGCAGGTAATCCTTCCGTGCCGCCTTGCGCAACGCGGTCTCGGCCTTGTCGAGATCCTTGACGGCCCCCTTGCCGCTCAGCCGCAACAGCGCGATGTTGTACAGCGCGATCGTATCGTCATGGGCAGCCGCACTCTGGAACAGCCGCGCGGCCTCTTCGGCGTTCGCGGGGAGGCCGGTGCCCTTCAGGCTCATGAACGCGAGCGCAACCTGTGCGCGGACATGCCCCTGCTCCGCAGCTTTCTGATACCAGGCCGCGGCCTGCGCGAAATCAACGCCAACGCCGCGCCCTTGATAATGCACGTCACCGAGAGCGAATTGACCTGACGCCGCGTTCTGCTCGGCCGCGGCCTGGTACCAACGCAGGGCAGTCGCGTGATCCCGCGCGCAGCCTTGCCCGTTGGCGTACATGTCACCAAGGATCGCTTGCGCCTCCGCCTTGCCGGCTTCCGCCGCCACCGACATCCAGAGGAAGGCGATGTCGAGATCCCTGGGCACGCCGGTCCCGTTCGGGAACACCAGATCGTGGACGCTGGCGGCCTTGTCACCCAGACGCGCCGCAGTGGATTGCCGCCACATCTCGGGCCTGTTCGGCCCGACGGCAGCCTGGACGCCGTGGAAGTAGATCAAGCCAAGCTGGAATTGCGCATCAGTGTGTCCGCTCAGGGCGGCGCGGTCATACCACGCGACTGCGTCCGGAAGGCTGCCGATAACACCCTCGTTCTTCGCATAGAGCAGTCCGATCCGGTAATCCGCCTCCGGATTGCCCGCTTCCGACGCAAGCCTCCAAAGGCGGAACGCCTCGAGATATTGCCGGTTCTCGTAAGCCGCCAATCCCCGTTCAAACGGCTGTGACTCTGAACGGGACGAACCGGATCGGAACAAGTCAAGCAGGGATCGCGCCGATACCGTCATGGCTCACGCATAGCTTCTTTGGCACTGCGCAGCATGCCGCCGAGCAGATACATCGCCACCGAGCGGGTGCCGACATTGACATCGCCCTGCAGCGTCATGCCGGGGATGAGGCGGAAGTTCTTCGGAACATCCTTGAAGTTGGTCTCGTCGACCGAGCACCGCGCCTTGTAGAAGGCATCGACAACCTTTCCGTCATCATCGGTCGTGAAGGCGCCTTCGCTGATCCAGCGAATCTTGCCTTGTGCCGTACCGTGCTCGGCCGCGTTGAAGGCATCGACCTTCATCGTGCAGGGGTCGTTCGGCCGAACGAAGCCGACGTCGCGCGACAGGATCTGGATCTCGGCCTCGAGCCGTGTCTTCAGCGGCATCAGCGTGATGAAGGGATCGCCCGGCTTCAGCACGGATCCAACCGAGAGCTTGGCGAGGGTCAGCACGACCGAGGGCTCTGCAGCTGTCCACCGCACGAGGTCCTGATGCTTGGTAGCTTTGTCAAAGGATGCGCGGGCCGTATCCAGGCTGTTGCGCGTCGTGACCAGATCCTGGCTCAGCTGCGCGTTCCACTGCTCGATGAAGGCCTTGCGGTCCGCCTTCAGCGATTCCAGCTGGTGTTGCGCTTCCAGCAAGGTGTTGTGGGTGTTGTCGATCTGACGCAACAGCTCCAGCCGACTGTCCTGCGAGAGATACAGGTTCAGCTTGGAGCCGCTGCCGCTTTCGGCAAGCGTCGAGCGCATGTCCTCGATCTTGCCGGCGATCTCGGCGCGTTGACCATACCGCTCGTCGTCCTTTTTCGCCTTCTGGATCGTCGCTTCGGTCTGACTGATCTTGGAATCGTAGCTCGTCACCTGCGCGTTGTACTGGGCAACGCGCTGGTCGTAGAGCGCCTTTTGCAAAGCGTTGTACTTGGTGGCCTCCGGATCCTTGGTCCCACCAAATGACAACGGTTTTCCGGACAGTTCGGCCTCATCGCGGGCGACCTGCGCGTCAAGGCTCGCAACCTGCGACTTGTACTGCGTGACGTCGGCCGCGGTGAAGGTCGAGTCGAGGGTCGCAAGCAGCTGCCCCTTCTCAACCTGCTGACCGTCCCGAACATCGATCGTCTTGATGATCGACGCGTCGAGCGCCTGCAGCACGTTGATCGAATCGACGGGAACGATCCTGCCGCCCACGCTCGTGATCACCCGATCGAGGCGCGTGAGACACATGATCGCCACAAGCGATACCAGGAACGCCGACAGCACGAACAGCGTCGCGCGGGCCAGTAGCGGCTCGGCGGCCTCGCGGATCGCGTCGGTCTCGGACTGGAACTGGCGAACGGTCGCGAGCGAAGCTTGGTTAGGAGACAAGGGTCGGGCTCCTGAAGTTCTTGTCGCTGCGGCCCGTCGGAACAAGGTGTGTATTCTGCTGGTACCAGAGCGAGCTATAGATGTCGTTTCGTTCCAGAAGTTCATCATGACGTCCGATATCGTTGACCACGCCGCGATTGAGCACGAGGATCGCATCGGCCTTGGTGAGCGACGACAGGCGGTGCGAGATGATGATCAGCGTGCGGCCGTGCGCAATCCGCGAAATGTTCGCGTTTACGATGGTCTCGCTCTCCGCATCGAGCGCGCTGGTCGCTTCGTCCAGGATCAGGATCGGGGGATTGACGATCAGCGCACGCGCGATCGCGAGGCGCTGACGCTGGCCGCCGGAGAGGTTGGTGGAACCCTCGTAGATATAGGTCTCGTAGCCTCGCGGCAGCTTGTCGATGAATTCCTCGGCGCCGGCCATTCGCGCCGCCCTGACAACGTCGTCGAAGGTCGCATCCGGCTTTGCGGCGGAAATATTCTCGCGGATGGTGCCGCTGAACAGGAAGTTCTCCTGCAGCACGACGCCCACGTTGCGCCGGAGATGGTCGACATCGTATTCGCGGACATCGATACCGTCGACCTTGATCAAGCCACCATAATCGGAGTGCAGGCGCTGCAACAGCCGCGTGATCGTGGTCTTGCCCGAGCCGCTCTTGCCCATCACGCCGAGCGTGGTGCCGAGCGGAATCTCGAAGGAGACATTGTTCAACGCCGGCGACACCGCGCCCTTGTACTTGAAGGTAACGCCGGAGAACTCGATCAAACCCTTCAGCGGGTCCCTCACGCCATGGCCGGAACGTCCCTCTTCCGCCGGCTGATTCACCAGCCTGCCGACGATCGTGACTGCGGTGCGCGCCTCGTCATACTGGTTGATGAGCTGGGCCATCTGCATCAGCGGGCCGGCAACACGTTGCGACAGCATCAAAAAGGCAAACAGCGCCCCGACATAGACCGGATCGCCGCTGCTCACCGCCAGGTAGACACCGAGCGCATAGGGAGCGCTCACCGCCAGCCGTTCCAAGGGACGCACCAGCGTCTGGATCGCAGTTCCGGTCAGGCCTTCCGCAAGACGCGCCTTGGCGACGCGCGCCACCAGCACATCCCACATGTGCCGTTGCCGCGTATCGAGCGCCAGCGACTTGATGGTCCTCATGCCGTTCAGGCTCTGGATCAGAAACGCCCCCTGCGCGCCTTCAGCCGCCAGAGTTGCCGAGGACTTCTTTCGGTAGGCCGGCAGCATCAAGACGAGCCAGGTCACGATCGCTCCAGCAAAGGCCAGAACCATCAGCGTCATGGTCGGACTGAAGAAGAACATGACGGGCAGGAAGAAGAAGAGCGTTGTCGAGTCGAGAACGGTACCGAACAATTGCCCGGTCAGAAAGCCGCGAATCCGGAACACTTCGCGGATGTCCCGGGAAATCAGGCCGACAGGGTTCTGTTCGAAGTAATCAATCGGCAGATTGAGCACCTTCTCGAACACGTAGGTCGACAGCTTGACGTCGAGGCGTGCCGTCAGGCGCTGCACCAGATACTGCCGCAGGAACGTGAATGCCGCCTCGAACAGGATGACGACGAACATCGCAACACACAGCACGTAGAACGTGTTGTAGGCCTTGTAGAAAATGACCTTGTCCGAGAGCAGCCGCCAGAACATGATCGGCGCCAGGCCCATGAAGCCCAGGATCAGCGCCGCGATCGCGACGTCGCGCAGGATGCGCCGTTCACGGAACAGCAACGCGACGACAAAGCCGAAGCTGAACGGCCGGGTCTCGTCGGAAATCTCGTAATCGCGCTTGGCCATGACGACATCGCCCGACCAGATGTCCTCGAAGCGCGGCTGGTCGATCACGAGCAGGGCATCCTCGCTCGCGTTCGGATCCCGCAACACCACCCGGGTGTTGTTCTCATCGCCCTCAAGGCGCAGCAACACCATGTGGCTGCCGTCGCGCAGGCGAACGATTGCCGGCAGCGCCCGCTTGAGATGGCTCAGGCCCTTCCAGTCCAGCTTGACGGCCTTTGCCGTCATGCCCGACGAATTCGCACACTTCAGGAGCTCGGGGAGCGTGACTTCCTGATCGCGCAGGAGATTGTCATGGATGAGCTGGGATGTGGTGAGGTGCAAACCATGCTGTCTTGCCACGATGACGAGACAGGCGAGGCCCGTGGGAGGCAGGTCGTCCACCGAAGCAGCGCCGACGAGCGAGAGGTGTGTGGTCATGGATGCCTCGAAGTTTCGACTGCGCAGATCCGGTTCTCAGCGAACTATAACTTATCATTGTTAGTTCGCTAACGCAGCATTTTCAGCAAGCCAGCCAAAAATATATGTATCGAGAAGGTTTGAGAAGCCTGTCTCGACACTGCTGCGGACCGGGTTTAACCACGGAACCTTGTAACATTGTTTAACATCGACAACCGTCAAGCGGCGCTGACGGTCTCCCGGAAGTCGAACCCGCAGGCCTCCAGGAGCGGCCGGATCCGCCCATCATCGGCCTCCGGCATCAGCGCCAATGCGCAGATCTCGAAATTCCCGCTGCGCACGGAGACGGTCGGAAACCCGGCGCCGAGCAGCAGGTTCCCCATCCGGTCGCTCGAAAAGCCGGTCTTGTGCGCCATATGATGGCGCCCCTGCTCGATTGCGCCGGAATGTCCGTAGATCATGTCCAATGGCCGGATCGGACCGGCCGCCGAGACATAGGCGATCGCACCGAGACCTTGAGTCAACATGTGCTGGGCCACCGCCTCGAGATCGGGCGACATGATCAGCGCGAATCCGTCCGGCTTGAGGACCTCGCGGAACTGGACAAAGGTCGGGTGAATCTCATGGGCATAGAGGTGCTCCATCAAGTGGGAACACCAGATCGCGTCGAACGAGGCCGGCGGGAACAGTTCGGAGAGATCGGTGATCGATCCGACGATGTCCGGATCGACGTCTGCGTCGACATCCAATCGAATCTCTTCCCATTCAGGCGATGTCAGGAGCGGCTGGATCCGCTTGGCAACCGTCAATCCAGCACCGGCATTCAGCATCTTCTTCTTGGCCAATTCGAGAGCTCCAGGCGTTGGTCCGTTAAGCGGCTGATTTCTACAGCAATCGCTTATCTTGACTGATGTTACCAAGGCCGCGGAAAGCTATTGGCCATAGTTCCATCGGGTCAAGCAAGCTTTCCGGCTTTACAAAAGCTACGTGGTCCGAATGTGACAAAGTAACTTCTAACATCCGTCGACGGGAAATGCCTGGCGCGGGACTTGTAATGCAGATCGGCCATTCGAGCGGGTCGATCGACAAAGCTCAGCATGCTCGGATGCAAAAGAAAGGCGCCGCCTCGGCCAGGGTTGAGGCGCCGTCGTCGTTTGGTGCAGGCCCAGGATCTTACAGCTTGGTCCAGTGACCATCGTTGAAGATCAGGTATTCGATGTTGCTGATCTGTGTCACCTGGCCATTGCTGAAGGTGACGTCCAGAGAGCCGTTCGATCCGGAGCTGATGTCGGTCACGTCGGTCGAGGCCTGATCCAGGAAGGTCAGCGAGTCCTTGCTGCCCCCACCGCCGTCGATGCTGTCGCTGCTGGTGGCGTTCTTCAGGTAGAAGTAGTCCTGACCACTGCCGCCGACCATCGAGGCCGTACCGGTGGCGGAGCCGACGAACGAGTCATTGCCGTTGCCGCCGATTAGCGTCTGCGTGCCCGAACCGGCGACCAGCGTGTCGCTGCCGGAGCCGCCATACAGCGTGTCGTTGCCCGCGCCGCCGTAGAGCGAATCGTTGCCATCGCCGGCATAGAGCGAGGTCGCATGCGACGCGTCGCTGCCGGAGTAAAGCACGTCCTTGCCGTCGCCACCGTACTCCGCGACAGTCCTGGCGCCGCCGACCAGGAGGTCGTTGCCGGCACCGCCGTAGAGCGTGTCGGCACCCGCACCGCCATACACCGAGTCGCTGCCGGCACCACCGTCGAGAAGCGAACCGTGCGATGCATCCGAGTGCGAGTAGAGCGCATCGTTACCGCGACCACCATACTCCGCAACAGTCCCGGCAGCGCCGATCAGCAGGTCGTTGCCGGCACCGCCGTCCAGCGTGTCGGAACCGATATTAGCGGGGTTATACCCCGCACCGGCAACCAGCGTGTCGTCGCCCGCACCGCCATCGAGCAACGTCCCGAGCGAATAGCCGGCGCCTGACTTGAGAACGTCGTCACCGTTGCCACCGTACTCCGCAACAGTGCTGACGCCGCCCTGCAGCAAGTCGTCGCCGGCGCCGCCATCCAGCGTGTCGGCGACGCCACTGGCACCGCCCTCCAGCGTGTCGTTGCCGTCACCGCCCGACAGCATCGAGCCCTGGGACGCAAACAGGTCCGCATAGAGTATGTCGTCGCCGGCGCCACCGTAGAGCTGACAGCTCTCCATGCCTGCGACCAGCGTGTCATTGCCCGCGCCGCCGTCGAGAATCTCGTTGCTGAAACCTGCGCTCAACCAGTCGTCACCGGCGCCTCCAAACAGTTGATCGTTGCCCCAGCCACCGAACAGCACATCGTTGCCGGTACCGCCGTAAAGCGTACTGGAAATGCTCGTATCGAACACCGGGCCGCCGGACAGCAGCGTGTCGTCGCCGCTACCGCCAAACAGTTGCGCTGAGCTACCGCCCCAAAGCCAGTCGTTGCCGGCGCCACCGTCCATCGTTTCGTGACCCACGCCACCGCCGTACACCGTGTCGTTGCCGGCACCGACGAGGACCGTCGTCCCGCGGTTGTTGTTGAAGGTGACAACGTCGTTGCCGTCGCCGGTCGCGACCAGCACCGGGGCGGCGCCGTTCACCGTCAGCGTCACTTCGCTCTTGGTGGCTTCGATGATCGCCTTCAGCTTGGCGTCAAGCTTGATCGTATTGTTGGCGTTGGTTTCGATCAGAACATTGGCGTCCGGATCCGGGCTGCTGATCCCAGCGCCCTCCTGCACCGGGATCGTGCTGCCGTCATCCGGCGAGGTGTACCCGATCCCCGCCGTGATCAGATAGTCGAGGATCTGTTGCCGGGTTGCGTGATCGATCGTGGAGCCGATCGCGGCGTTGAGCCCCGTCTGGTTCAGGTTTTGCGTCACCATCGATGGAGCTCCTGCTTCGACGCGCTACATCATCGCTAAGCAAACGCTTAAATTATCTCGATGACTCACAATTGGAGCAGGCTGCAACACTCCGAGATTATCAGACAGCATTTCAGAACACCACCTGCAATCGCAAAAAAGCGCCGCCTCAACCAGGGTTGAGGCGGCGCCTTCGTTTAGTGAAGACCTAGTTTGTGAAGACCTGGGATCTTACAGCTTGGTCGAGTGACCATCGTTGAAGATCAGGTATTCGATGTTGCTGATCTGGGTCACCTGGCCGCTGCTGAAGGTGATGTCCAGAGAGCCGTTCGATCCGGCGCTGATGTCGGTCACGTCGGTCGAGGCGTGATCGAGGAAGGTCAGGGAGTCCTTGTTGCTGGCGCCGCCGTCGATGGTGTCGCTGCTGGTGGCGTTGGACAGGTAGAAGTAGTCCTGACCATTGCCGCCGACCATCGAGGCCGTGCCGGTGGCGGAGCCGACGAACGAGTCGCTACCGTTGCCGCCGATCAGCGTCTGCGTGCCCGAACCGGCGACCAGCGTGTCGCTGCCATTGCCGCCATACAGCGTGTCGTTGCCCGCGCCGCCGTAGAGCGAGTCGTTGCCGTTGCCGCCGTAGAGCGAGGTCGCGTGCGAAGCATCGCTACCGGAGTAGAGGATGTCTTTACCGTTGCCGCCATACTCCGCGACGGTCCCGGTGCCGCCAACGAACAGGTCGTTGCCGTTGCCGCCATACAGCGTATCAGCGCCGGCGCCACCGTAGAGCGAGTCGGCACCGTCACCACCCCTCAGGACCGAGCCGTGCGACGCATCCGAGTTCGAGTAGAGCGCGTCGTTGCCGGCGCCGCCGGAGAGCAGATTGTTGCCCGTGCCGCCGACCAGCACGTCGTTGCCGCGACCGCCGACCAGATCAGACGAGGTACCGCCGTAGAGCGTGTCGTTGCCGGAGCCGCCGAGCAGCGTATCGGAACCAGAGCCGAACAGCAGATCGTTGCCGGTGCCGCCGTCCAGCGTGCTGTGACCGGAGGCATTATCGACGAGCACGTCATTGCCGGCGCCACCGCTGATTGAATCGTGCCCCGACCCGCCGAAGACGGTGTCATTGCCGGCGCCGGTGAGAACCGTCGTATCGCCGGTGTTGTTGATGAAGACCTGATCGTTGCCGTCGCCGGTCGCGACCAGCACCGGGGTGCTGCCGTTGACCGTCAGCGTGACATCCTGGCTGGTGGCCTCGATGATCGCCTTCAGGTTGGCGTCAGTGTTAACAACGTTATTGGCGTTGGTCTCGATGAGAACATTGGCAGCCGGATCCGGGCTGGAGATTCCGGCGCCGACCTGGACCGGGATCTCCGTTCCGTCATCGGGGCTGGTGTAGCCGACCCCTGCATTGATCAAATAGTCAATGATCTGTTGCTGGGTCGCGTGATCGATCGTCGAGTTGATCGCGTGTTTGAGGTCGGTTTGGTCGAGATTGTAAGTCGCCATCGAGGTAGCCCCTGCTGGGATACGAGGATTCAAGCCGCTCGCCCACACGTAAGCTGTTGAATCACAACCCGTTTGTTGCGACGCAGCTCAAATGTGGACACACGTTACGAACTTGTTAAGTCCATTGTTAAGTCCGCGGTATCCGAGAGTCAATCAGCAATGTGCTATTAACGTCTGGTTCCATGAGGCTTTTGCGAGACTTAACGCAATTTCAGGCACGCACTAACATTCAGCGCAGGCAAGCCGCCAATGTTAGCCGCGGCGCAAAAAAGGGTAGCGATTATACGGGGTTTCACGGGGGCTCGGGTTGGCGCGAGCGGACCGAATTTCGCAGATGTTGTGCGCGCTTCGACGCGATTTTCTGTTCTGAAAAAATATTTCTGCACCGCGTGAGAGCTTTTCCAAAAAAGCGTCAAACTTCACAACCGGCGGGCCGTCAGCCAAGTGTTATGACGCTGCCTGGTTGCAATTTGTGAGCTTCAATCGGGCGAAATTCGTGGAATCAGCCGCAGAATCAGGGCCGCTCGACCACCAGGCCAAACCTGGCGCGTCGCCCGACGGACGCCACGATATAACAAATTAACAATAGATTTGCCGCAATGTGTTAACGACGCCGGCGTGGAAACGGAGCGACGATGCCCGATCACGCGCGGAGCACCGACCAGCGGCGGTCATCCGCCGACGGTACGCGCGTAGATCGCCTCGAGCAGCCGGCGGTTCTCGTCCGGCGCATAGAGTTCGAGATAGGCGGCCCGTGCGGCCCGTCCCCATGCAGCCGCCAGATCGGGGGCGCTGACAACGTCAGCGATCCGCTGCCGGAGCGCGGCCGCGTCGCCCGGCGGGACCAGCGCGCCCGTTCCGCCGTCGCTCACCACCTCGGCAAGCCCGCCGATCTCGGACGCAATTACCGGCGTCCCGCGCGCGAAGGCCTCGAGCACGACCATGGGAAATCCCTCGTACCAGAGAGACGGCACGACCAGCGCCCGCGCTTTGGCCATTTCCGCAAACACCTCCTCGCGCGAGATGGCGCCGAGGAACGTGACGTTGCCGCTCGCCCGGGCCTTCAGCGCAGTCGCCTCCGGCCCCTCCCCCGCAATCCGCAACGGCACAGCCGTGCCCGCAACGGCTTCGAGCAGCACGCCGATGCCCTTCTCGCGGCTCAGCCGCCCGACATAGAGCAGCCCGTCGCGCGGCGTCGCCGGATCAGGTGCCCCCGGATCGGCCATGAAGTTCGGCTTCACGTCGATCCGGCCAGCGTCGAAGCCGGCCTGCGTGAACAGATTTCGGGCAAACTGCGTCAGCGCGATCAGGCGCAGGCCGGGACGCGTCCAGGTGCCGCGGCGCTGATGCTGCGCGATCATGTAGGCGGAGGCCAGCGAACCCGGCAGCGATCCGCGGTAGCAGCGATGCACAACGCCCCACAGATGACCGCCGTCCAGGCACTTGTGGCAAATGCGGCCGTCGCGCAGCAGCATGCCGCCGGTGCAGATCGTGCGATAATTGTGCAGTGTGACCACGGCCGGCACGCGCTTTTGCCGGCACAGATCGAACACCGCCGGCGAGAGCAGCGGGAAGAAATTGTGGACGTGGACGATGTCGGGGCGGAAGCGATCGATCGCCTCCGCCACGACCCGCTTTCCCTGCGCATTATCGGCGATCGACAGCGTCGTCGCGATGCGCGCGGCCAGCGAATTGATCGCCTCGTTGCTCACGGTGAGCGTTTCGACGCTGTGTCCTGCATTGCGCAGCAGGTCGACTTCCGCTTCGAAGACGACGTCCTCGCCGCCGCGTCCCTGATACCTGTTGTGCGCGACGAGAATCTTCATGACCGGCGTGCCGGGTCTGAGAACCAGCGCAACTCCGTCACCAGATTTTGCCCGGCGGCGAGCGTACCGGCGCCGATCAAGGTCGTCGCCGGCACCTTGAGATCGAACGACGGCGAATACCAGCCGGCAGGCAGGGTCTCGTCGCCGCGATACGACATCCAGCTGAGTTCTGCCGGCAGATCCAGCTCGCCGCGCCCGCCAGGCCACGACAGCAGCGCCGTGCGCCCGTCGAGCGTGCATTCCACCTCGGGACCGAGATGCCAGCTGAGGCTCGCCGGAGCGGTAAGCCCTTCATTGCCAAGCACAATATCGGTGACCACGAGCCGCGCTGCCTGACGCTGCAACTGCACCGAACGGCGATGCACGAGGCCTGCGCCGCCCTGATATCCCGCGTGCTCAGCGACCCAGTCTGCGTCCGCATCACGCTCGTCGAGGCCGCTGGATGCGACGAGCCGGCTCTGCGCATGCCGGGTCCAGAGGAAAGGCCCGCCCGACACCGACTGATCGCGCGCGAACAGGCAGAGCGTGTTGTGGGCCAGCGTGGAGCGGAAGTAGGCGCGCCATCGCGGATCGCCATGATAGCAATAGGTGCCGGGGTCGGCAAAGATCTCGACGCCGGCAATCCGGCATTCGATCGACAGCGCATCCGCATGGGCATGCGCCGCAATGCGGCCGAAGCCGTGCGGGCCATGGTCGCAGCGGCACCACACTGCTCGCTCAGTATCGACGAGAAAAGTCTGCCCCGCCCTGTCAAGCAAATGCGGGCGGCGGGCGGGCCGCGCGGCGATCGCACGCGGCTTGATGCCGTCGGTCAGAACAAACGTGCGCAGATCAGGCTCCGGCAAGCTGGGCCACCAGGGCAGACCGCCGAACAGGCGCGCGCCCGTGCTGAGCAGGCCAAGCCAGCGATTGCCGCCGTGATCGTCGAGCAAGAGGCCAATGCCGTCATCGCCATCGCCCTGACGCGGCGGACGAGCGCGATCGTCGAGCATCGCGGCAATGACATCGCTCATGCGGCACATTGTGGTCCAGACCGCGTCGTCGAGCGGGTGCCCGGACGCTTCGCCCTGTACCGCCGCCGCCAGCAGGAGTTCGAGGACAAAGCCGTGATAATCGGTCGCGAGCTCGCCGTTGCTGCCGCAGGCGAGGGTTTGCGCGATGGCTTCGTGTGCCAGCGTGGCGGCTGCATCCTGGCGCCATCGCGCGCTGTCGCGGAAGAAAGGAAACGCACAGGCCGCGACGAACTGCCCGGTGGCCTCAGCGATGACGTGGTTGTTGGCGGACGAGCCGCGGCTCGGAAACCGCGACAGCCAGTATTGATGGGCATGGAGCTGTGTCACGAACAGCTCATTATCCTCGAACAATGCGGGCGCGCCGGGCCAGTTCTGCAGCAGCTGGCGCACCCAGGTCCATGAGATCAGTCGCACGCCAAGCTCGATGCCGCTGATCCAGTGCGGGCCGCACGGGAATGGATTTTCGCGCCACCAGCTCGTGAAATGCTCGGCCACGCGCCGGGCGTAAATTTCGTCCGAGGTCAGGTAATAGGCCGATGCGAGCACCGTGAGATGGTGGTGACGCGACGGCTCCCAGATGTATTTGATGTTTCCGACCGCCGCTTCGTCGCGATAGGGAACCGCAAACGCGTATGTGTCGCCCGGCGCCCGCTTGCCACTGCGGACATCGACGAACCAGTCGGGCTGTTCGCCCAGCGCCTCATGATCTCTGGCGAAAACCCGCCAGCGTCCGGAGAGAATCTGATCGGCGCTATGGATCAGCCGCTCGGCAGCGTGCTGCGGGGCATTGGCGGCCAAGGGCAGCGGCTTCAGGCGCGGCTGCCGCGCGCCCGCCATCAGCCTGGCGCCCGCGCGCCGCGCGATGTCGGGCGGAGCGATCCGCCAGAGCAGGCGCAGCGCCTGGTCGTTCACCCGTCCGGCAAGCTCGGACGGCTCCATGCGCTGCAGTCTGCGCAGATACCAGGCCGGATTCATCTCGCGCCGGTCGCGGCGCGCACAGCGCCCTGCCCCGCGGCGCCAATCGTCAGATCGACCGGCGTCCCGGAGGCGGCGCTTTCCTGCACGGCAAGCGTTGCGCGGGTGGTTGCAAGCAGCGAGTCGAGCGCAATCGGCATCGCGGCCCCCGATGCGACCGCCGCAATGAAGGCATCCAGCATCGGCCGCTGGCCCTTGTCGAGCCGGGCTTTCTGCGCTGTCCGCTGTCCGGCGTGCCAGATCTCGAAGCGCGAGAAATTGTCAAAGGCGGCAAAGCCTGTGCTTGCCGATACTTCAAGCGCCTCCTTCGGCACGCGCGGATCGCCGCCGGTAAGATAGCTGAGGCTCGCGACCGAGCCGTCGGCAAAGTCGAAGGTCGCGACCAGATTGTCGACGTCCTTGCCCGCGGTACTGGCGGAGACACGCACGGGCTCCGCGCCCAGCCACCAGGACAACACGTCGATGAAATGCCCGCCCTCGCCGACGAAGCGGCTGCCTTCGGTCTCCGCCTGCAGATACCAGGATGATTTGTCCAGCGGGCCGGCGATGACCCGATATTGCAGGGTCTGCGGCCCGGACGGCACGAACGCCGTGCGCATGCCTCGCAGCAGCGGCGAGAAGCGGCGGTTGAAACCGACCATCAGCCTGTTGTTGCCGGTCTCGCGGATAGTCTGTTCCAGCTGATCGAGCGCATCAGTGTCGATCGCCAGGGGCTTTTCGACGAACACCGCCTTGCCGGCGCGCAGCGCGCGCGCCGCAAGGTCGGCGTGAGAAGCATGGCGTGTCGCGATCAGCACGGCATCGATATCGTCGGCCTCGAGCACCGAGGCAGCTTCCGTCGAGGCGCGCGCGAAGCCGAACTTGCGCACGGCGGTCGCGCCGCTCAGGCCGGTATTGGTGGCGACCTCGACGAGATCGACGCGCTGGTTATTCGCAAGCTGCGGCAACAGCATGCTGGAGGCATAATTGCCGGCGCCGATGACGCCGAGCCGCACCCGGCCGCTGCGCAGGGCGGCGACCGGGCGATACGTCATCTGCAGCGCGCGGGGAGCGGCATCCGGATAGGCGAACACCATGCCGAGGCCGACTTCGCCGCGGCTCATGCGCTCGAAGGCCGACGTCGCCTGTTCCAGCGGCACCACTTCGGAGATCAGCGACGAAAAATCGAGCCGTCCGTCGGCAAGCAGCGCGACGATGGCCTCCATGTTGCGCTTCTCGGTCCAGCGCACATGACCGATAGGGTAATCGATACCGCCCTCCTCGTAGAGCGGATCGTAGCGGCCGGGGCCGTAGGAGCGCGAGAAGCGAACGTCGAGCTCCTTGTCATAGAATTCGTTCCAAGGCAGGTTCAGCGTGCATTTGCCGATGTCGACGATGCGGCCGCGGTCGCGCAGCAATGCTGCCGAACGCGATGCGAGATCGGGATCGTCGCTACCCGCCGTGATGAACACGCAATCGACGCCGTTGCCCGCGGTCAACTGGTCGATGCGGGCGTGAAATTCAGCCGTTGCATCGTCCGACGCGACCGCACAGACCGCGGCGCCCGCAGCCTCGGCCTGGCGGCAGCGTGCTTCAAGCCGATCGAGCCCTACCACCACGACGCCGGCGCTGCGCAGCAGGCGCACCATGATCTGCCCGATCAGGCCGAGGCCGATCACGCAGGCGGTCTCACCGAAACGGATCTCCGACTGACGCATCGCCTGCAACGCGATCGAGGCGATCGTGGTGAAGGCGGCCTGGTCGAGTGCCGCACTGTCCGGCACCGGCACGCAGAGATTCACCGGCACCCAATTATATTCGGCGTGGGTCGCATATTGATTGCCGCCGCAGCAGACGCGCTGCCCGACCGAGAAGCCGCCGACGCCCTCACCCACTTCCACGACGGTGCCCGACAGCGAGTAACCGAGCGGCGTGTAGGAATCGAGGCGGTTCATCACCTTCTGATAGGTCGCAAGCAATCCCTGCTGACGGACCGAGCGCACCACCTTGGCGACCTGGTCGGGTCGCGCGCGCGCCTTGCCAAGCAGCGACAGGCGCCCTTCGGTGAACTTCATCATCTCGGTGCCGGTCGACACCGCCGAGAACGCCGTGCGCACCAAAACCCCGCCGGGGCGGCAGCGTGGCGACGGCACATCGATCAGCTTGAGCTCGCCGCTCTTATAGTTCTGCGCGATCTGCTTCACAGTCGGTCAATCGCCTCACGTTAACAGCGCTCCTTGTATCGCGCCTGCCGCCCGCAATGAAGCCAGGAACATCATCATAGTTATCCTGTTGTTCGTGAATTAACATCGTATCATTCGAGCAACAGGATCGGTTTTGGCGAGATCTCGACCTCGCCGTTGGCGACAGGTCCCTCGCCGCCATCCAGGCCCTGATAGCGGCTAAAGCGCGGGTCGACCCGGTAAACGGACCGCCCCTTGGTGGTCCACAGGATCAAGCCGTCGCGGCCATCCTGCATATGAAGCGCAACGCGCCAGGTCGACGGCGAGGTCCGGATGGCGGTCACGATGCGTGCGCCGACCAGCCATGACTGGACCGTGCGGTAGGCCACGCCACCCGGAAGCAGCCCGCGCGCCGGGTCCCATAATTTTCCAAAATCGCTGCCCCCGCCGGCAAACTCATACCAATAGAAGCGGTCGACACCATTGATCCATTTCAGGATATAGGCCCGCGCCAGACAGCCATCCGGATTGTCCTCGTAGGACGACCAGCCGGCCTCGGTGTCCCAGATCGGCTTTGCGGAAAGATCGTGCGCAGCCAGGATCTGCCTGAAGCGCGCAATGATGCCGATCACGGCTTCCGGTTCGCTCGTGTAGCCGTGGAAGGCGAAGATATCGGCATATTGTCCGCCGCCCTGCGCCATGAAGGCCTGTTGCCAGCGATAGCCGTCCGGCGTGCCGTTGGACGGCGGCGTCAGCACCATCAGGCCGGGATCGCTGGCCTTGATGATCTGATAGGCCCGCTTCTGCATCTGGACCATGGTGGCGATATCACCCGAGTAATATTTGGGATCCTCGGGCTCGTTCCAGATTTCCCAATATTTGATGCGCCCCGCAGCGCGCGTGACGGCTGCGCGCACCCAGTCATCCCATGACGCGAGATCGCCGGGCGGCGAGCTTGCGCCCGGCGTGAACGCCGGCGGCGCATCCTTCACCGAAGCGGCCCAGCGCGGCGTGTAGGCGAGATTGAGAACGATATCGACATGCTCGCGCTCGGCCGCCGCGAGGATGGCGTCGAAGCGCGCCCAATTGTAGATGCCGGGCGCCGGATTGACCTGCGCCCAATAGATCGCGCCCCACAGCCGAACGCCGTCGAATTTGAGCTCGGGCCAAGGTGGCGACTGCGGCTGCGACTGCCCGATCGCGTTGATCGTCATGCCGAACAGCGTCGGCGGGATCACTACATTCTCGCGGCTCGCATTCAGCGCATCGTTTGCCGATGCACCGCCCCACTGCAGCGGCCATTTGTGGGCCAGCGGCACCACCGCGCTCAAAATCAGGGCAATCAATGCCCTGTGGCCCCAATCCCTCGCTTTGCCTGCCATGTCCGCGTCTCGTCGCCGTCACATCGGTGCCGGGATTGCATAATGCAAGCCGCGCATGTTAATGCCGATGTTAGTCAGATTGTGATGTTGTTAGGTCAATGGTATAGATCATCGCAGATGTCGAGAGCTGAACCATCACCGCGGCGGATCCTGATCATCGTCGAGAACCTTCCGGTTCCTTTCGATCGCAGGGTGTGGTGCGAAGGAACGTCGCTGCGCAAGGCAGGCTATGCGGTCTCGGTGATCTGCCCGAAGGGCCGCGGCCATGACGAATCCTACGAATGCCTCGAGGGCATTCACATCTACCGCCATCCGATGCCGGTGGAAGCGCGTGGCATAGCTGCCTACCTCATCGAATATCCCGTCGCGCTGTTCTGGGAGATGTGGCTTTCGATCAAGGTGGCGTGGAAGCACGGCTTCGACGTGATCCAGGGCTGCAATCCACCCGATCTGATCTTCCTGATCGGCCTCTTGTTCAAGCTCGGCGGCAAGCGCTTCGTGTTCGATCATCACGACGTCAATCCCGAGCTCTACGAGGCGAAGTTCGGCCGCCGCGACATGTTCTGGCATCTGCTGCGGCTGGTCGAATATCTCACCTTCAAGACCGCAAACATCTCGATCGCGACCAACGAATCCTATCGTGAGATCGCGATCACGCGCGGCCGCATGCCGGCCAACCGTGTCTTCGTGGTGCGCTCCGGCCCCAATCTCGACCGGGTGCGCTCCCGCCCTGCCGATCCGGCCTGGCGCCGTGGCCGGCGCTACAGCGTCGGCTATGTCGGCGTGATCGGCCAGTCGGAAGGCATCGATCTGTTGCTGCAGTCGATCCGCCACATCGTGCACGATCTCGGACGCACCGACATCCAGTTCAACATCGCCGGCACCGGGCCGGAATGGAACGCAGTCGTCAAGCTTTGCGAGGAGATGCGGCTCTCCGACTACGTCAACTTCACCGGCGCTGTCGCCGATGAGCCGCTGTTCACGATGCTCTCGACCGCGGACGTCTGCGTCAATCCGGACCGCGTCACGCCGATGAACGACATCTCCACCATGAACAAGATCATGGAGTACATGGCGCTGGGACGGCCGATCGTTCAGTTCGACGTCCGCGAAGGCCGCCGCTCGGCGCTCGACGCCTCGCTCTATGCGGCGAAGAACGATCCGAAGGATTTTGCCAGCAAAATCATTACCTTGATCGACGATCCGTCGCAGCGTGAGACGATGGGGGCATTCGGCCGCAGCCGCGTCGAGCGCGCGCTGTCCTGGACGCATGAGGAGCCGAAGCTGCTTGCGGCCTATGAGGCGCTGTTCGCCGCGAAAGCCCCCTCGCAAAGCCTTGCGCCGCGCGCAAATGCGACCGCCGAGCGGTCAACCTCGCATTCCAGCGCGAACGCTGTCGCCGGGCGGGCATCGTCTTGAACGGCCTGCCGCTCCACTCGCGTCAACCGCGACGCCGCCGCGGTCACGCGCGGGTCCCAGGGTTATTGAAGGTCGAAGCATGAATGTGAGCATTTTCGGCCTCGGTTACGTCGGAACGGTCTGCGCCGCCTGCTTCACCGAACTCGGCCACCAGATCATCGGCGTCGACAAGAGCGTCGCCAAGGTCGACCTGATCCGCGAAGGCAGATCGCCGGTGATCGAACCGGGCATCTCGGACAAGGTGGCGCGCGCGGTTGCCACGGGTCAGCTGACCGCGACCACCGACGCCACCGAGGCGATCGTCAATAGCGACATATCGATGGTCTGCGTCGGCACGCCCTCGTCCGGCAACGGCAACCTCGACCTGACCGCGATCCGACAGGTCGCGATCGAGATCGGCCGCGGACTGCGCGCGAAGAATGCGCCGCATACCGTGACGATCCGCTCCACCGTGCTGCCCGGCACCACCCGCGGCACCGTCGGACCGCTGATCGAGGAAGCATCCGGCAACCGGATCGGCCGCGATTTCGACCTCGCCTTCAATCCGGAATTCCTGCGCGAAGGCAGCGCCATTGCGGATTTCAACGCACCCTCCAAGACTGTGGTCGGCGCCTTCAACCAGGAGACCGCCGACCGCGTCATGGCGCTCTACAAGGATCTGCCGGGCGCCAAGATCACGCCGCCGGTCGAGACCGCCGAACTGGTCAAATATGTCGACAACAGCTGGCATGCGCTGAAGGTGAGCTTCGCCAACGAGATCGGGACGATAGCAAAGACGCTCGGCATCGACGGCCGCGATGTCATGAACATCTTCCTGCAGGACACAAGGCTCAACATCTCGCCGGCTTATCTGCGGCCGGGCTTTGCCTTCGGCGGCTCCTGCCTGCCCAAGGACGTCAAGGCACTGAAACATCTGGCGCACAGCCGCGGGCTGTCGACGCCGGTGCTCGAAAGCATCCTGCCCAGCAACGATATGATCATGTCGCGCGGCGCCGACTGGATCCTGTCGCATGACGGTCGCCGTATTGCCTTCCTCGGCATCAGCTTCAAGGCCGGCACCGACGATGTCCGCGACAGCCCGTTCGTGGAGCTCGTGAAGAGCTTGCGCGGCGAGCAGCGCGACATCCGGATCTATGACCCCAACGTGCGGCTGTCGCAGCTGATCGGCGCCAACCGGGACTTCCTGATGCGCAACCCGGAGCTGGTCGGCCTGCTGCATGATGATGTCACCGCGACCATCGGATGGGCCGATATCATCGTGCTGACGACGCCTGATCCGCGCTTCGTCGCGGCGCTGAAGGCAACCCGCTCCGACCAGGTCGTGCTCGAACTGTCTGATATCGCACTGCCCGACGAGGTGCGGGCCAGAGTGAGCGGCTTCCACTGGTAGGGAACAGCATGGCCACCATGGCCCAGATCGACCGCCCTGAAATCCGCTTTCACGACGAGATTTCGTCCGGGTGGGAGGCGCTGCATCAGAGCCGCACCTTCAAGGCGCGCACCGCTGCGATGTTCGATCTGCTTGGGAAGATGGACCTCGCCGGCCAGCACTGGCTGGACGCCGGCTGCGGCACCGGGACGCTGTCCCGCGTGCTCGCCGCGCGCGGCTGCGACGTCACCGGGGTCGACGCGTCGTCGGAGATGATCGCGGCGGCACGCGGCGGCTCGGCCGATGATACGCCGGCCGGACGGCTCGCGTTCCAGCAGATCCCGACGATCGCAAGCCTGCCGTTTGCCGATCGATCCTTCGACGGCGTGCTCTGCGCGAGCGTGCTGGAATATGTCCCCGACGTGGCGCAGTGCCTCGCCCAGATCCATCGCGTGCTCAGGCCCGGCGGGCTGTTGCTGGTCTCGATCCCCAACCGCGGATCGCTGCTGCGCCAGAGCTACAAGCTCGCGCACGCGGCCTCCTCGCGGCTGTCGGCGCGGCCGCTGTTCCGCTACCTCGCCTTTTCCAAATTCGACGCCTCGCCGGCCGCCATGCAGGACCTGCTGCGGCAACATGGCCTCACAATGCTGCGAACGAGCTTTGCCGGCTCCCCGCTGCCGCCGGCACTCGATCGCCGGCCCGCACTGGGCACGCTGATCAATATCCTGGCGCGGCGCGACGATTGATGCGGCCGGCGGACACCCGCCTCATGTCTTGACCGCCATCAGCGACTTGGTCATGCCGAGATATCGTTCGCGATAGATTGTCGCGTCCGGAAACGTCTCCGTCATCTCGCGCCAGTCGAACAGGTGCCAGTCGGGCGCGGTCCGCTTGAACCAGAAGCGGTTGAACACCCCGATCAGCGCGATCTGCAGCCGCCTCGGCAACAGCACGATGATGCCGGGCAGCCAGGTATGGCTCTCGATCGGAAAGTAACGGTACGGCGTCTGCACGTAAAACGACTTTGCCACCCGCGAGATCTCGCCGGCAAAGCGGTTCTGGTGCTGACGCGCGATGCTCAGGAAAGCCGCCCCATCCTCGATCGTCACGACCTCCTGCTTCGGCCCGGTGACGTGCTCGATCACCGACGAGCAGAAGCAGAAGTCGAACGCCTGATCGTCGAACGGCAGGCGCTCGGTTTCCTGCAGCAGCACGGTCTTGAAGCCAAAGCGCTCGCGCGCCGCCTTGAGGTCGTCGGCCGAGATGTCGCACACCGTGATGTCGCGATGGCGGGGCAGGATCGCGCGAATATGCCGGCCGGTCCCGCCGCCGAGATCGAGAATCTTGGCGTCGAGCGGCAGATTCACGGTGCGAACGAGGAACTCGCCGCGCCGCTTGCGCGCTGCACTGGAAAATCGGGCTTGAATTGCGCCCAGCAATGTCAGTCTCCTGCCTTACTTGATCGCCTCGAAGAAGATCGACTCGTCCGGCCGGTTGTCGAGCCGGTCGATATCGGGACAGACGCCCTCCCGGTAGGCCCGGGTGTGGGTCTCTGAACACCCCGCGGCGCGGAACAGCGTTGCCAGCGACGCGCGGGTATAACCCCAGTGATGCGCGAACGCGACCTCGGAGCGCCGCTCGACCTCGAACACGCCCTTGAGGAAGGCCTGCGGCGCGGCCGGATCGTAGAGCGCGACGATCCTTTCCATGTCGGGGACGACAATGCGGCACACTCCACCCGGCGCCAGCACCCGCGCGATCTCGCGCGCCAGTCGCTCGACCTCATCGGGAAACAGATGCTCGAAGACGTGTGCGCTGAACACCGCCGAGAGACTGCCGTCCGCGAATGGCAGCGGTTTTGTCAGATCCATGTAGCGCAGCCCGGCAAACTTGCCCTGGCGGTGCTCGGCATAGCGGGCATCGCTGAGCAGGCCGGCAAGATGCAGCGCCCTCGCCGCAAACGGCACGCGCGCGATCCACAGATGCGTGGTGATGTCGGTGTTGATCCAGCCCTCGATGCCGCAATTGAAGGCACCGATATGCAACTTGGATAGCGCGCGGCCGGCTGTGTCGTCGGTCATGTCCGCTCCCGCACCGAATTGGTCAGCACCACTGTGACCACCGACGCTGCGCTGGAGGCGACCATCGCCGCAACCGCGCCCATCATTTGCCAGGCATGGGCCGCGAACGGCAGGACGCAGCACAGCGCGGCGAGGCCCGCGATCCGGCTCAGCATGAACCGCTGCGGCTTGCCGGTCGCAAACAGCGGCAGCGCGAGGCCGAGCCACACCGCATCGAGCGCCATCGCAGCCGCCATCAGGCCGAGGCTGCCGGCGCCGATGTCGTAACTCTGTCCATGGATGACAAGCGCGAGAATGCGCTGGCCAAGCAACACGATCACCGCACCATAAGCGACTGCGATCGACCCGAGCAGCAGCGCATTTTCGCGCGCGGCAGCGGCGACCGCGCTGCGCCTCCCCGCGCGCAGCTCGGCCGCGATCTCCGGCAGGCGGACCGAGAACATCGTCGCGCAGAACTGGCTGAGCGGCGCGAACACCAGGAGCAGGATGCGCAGCGACGCGCTCGCCTCCAACCCGATCAGCAGGCCGCACACCGGGATCAGCCCGATGCTGCCGATCCAGTAGGTGAGTGAGGTCGCGACGAACCAGCGGCCGTTGCGGAACAGCCGCCGCAGCGAGCCGCGGAAGATTCTGGCTTGCGGCCGGGCGAGCTCGCTGGTGTGGGCAAGCAAAAGGCTGGCTGCGAACGCCGCCGAGATCGCAATGCACGTCATCGCCGCCGCGGCGCCGGTCAGCCCGAAGGCGATCATCAGCCCGGCCGAGACGACCAGCGCCACGCAGTAGGTCAGCGATGACGCCACCGCGCGCGGCAGCCGGCCGTCGAGATAGCAAATGCGGCGGAACATGCTTTGCAAACGCACCGCCGGGATTGCGAGCCCGGTTGCGATCACGAGCCCGCCGGCACCCCCGCCGAACGCAACGATCACAAGGCCCGCCATTACGAGCAGCAGGCCGAGCGCACCCGAGACCAGCAACGAGGACAGATAGAGGCCGAGCCGCAGCTGCGGCCACAAAGATTTGGGAATCCGATGCGCGGCCGCCGGCAGCCCGTCGTCGAACAGGCCGCGCAAAAACACCGCCTCGATCAGGATCGAGAACGACCAGGCGACGCTGAAGCTGCCGAACGAGCTGACATCGAGCACATTGGCGAGCACGATCGTCAGCACGAAGGCCGAACCGCTGAGCAGCGCCTGATCGACCAGGCCGAGCGCGACATTGCCTCCGGCGCGCCGCAGCCGGCGGAGCGATCCGCGCACGGCACCCGCGAGCCGCCTTGGGGCCGCCACGCGGTCCAGCCTGTCGGTCAATGCACTCACGCCTCACTCGCACGCAGTCTGGTGAACGCCCGCCGCGGCGCCACTTGCAGCCTGGCCTCCGGGCCGAAATAGCACCAGAACACCAGCACGCAGCCGAAATAATTGTGCAGCAGCTGGCTGGAGTCGTTAGCGGATGCGATCACGACGAACAGCAGCATCGCGAACGGCGCCAGCCAATACATCCCACGCCGCTCGAATGTGAAGACAATGCTGTTCCACAACGCCCGTGCCAGCAGCAGCACGTAGAGCGCGCCGCCGAGCAGACCGAACTGGAGGAAGGCGTCGAGATAGGAATTCTCGAACGAGCCGAACTCCGTGTTCCATGGCGCCATGCTCGTCAGCTCGTTGGCGGGCGAGTTCGGCAGCTCGTTGAAGAATCCGGAAAACCCGTAGCCGAGCCAGGGATGCTGCCAGAAGAAGTGCGGCCATACCGACCAGAGGAACGAGCGTCCGGTCAGGTTTCCGCTGCGGCCGACCAGCCCATACAAATAGTCGCTGGGCACGACGAGCACGACCAGCGCGAACGACGCGAGCCCAAGCCAGTAGATCGACGCCGCCCCGCGGCGCCCGAGCACCACCAGCAACAACCCGAAGGTCACGGCGACCGTCGTCAACATGCTGATCAGCGGTCCTGCCGAGCCTGCCGCGGCGAGCGCAACAAAATGGCATCCCATCAGCAACAGCGACCAGCCGAATTGGCGCCGCGGCCCTGCCAGCATGCGCACGAAGCAGATCAGCACCATGAGCCCGAAGAATGCGCCTGCGAGATTCTTGTGGCCGAACACGCCGGCATAGGCCTGGGTTCCGAGCACCGTCGGCCGATTCAGCGCATCGTAGTTCCATTCCGAGCCGATCACCGGAAACAGCAGGACGTGGACGATCAGCACCACGATCCCGATCCGGAACAGCGTGTCGACGAGGCGATCGACCGGGCAGCTGATCACGACCCACGCCGAGAACATCGTGGTCAGCACATACATCGCGAACTTGATCGACGAGCCGGCGGGGTCGGCGCTCAAAGCGAGCGAGACGGCGGCGAAGGCCACGAATGCCAGATAAAGATGCGAATGCAGCAGCAGCAGGCCGAAGCGCTTCCGATCGACCGCGATATGCAGCATCAGGAGGATGTAGAGCAACAGCCACGCGCCGCGGAACAGGGTGGATTCGCCGGCCCGTTCCGCAAACGAGATCCCCTCGACGAAATTGAACAGGAAATAGATGCAGCCGAGCACCATCACCAGATAGGCGTGCAGGAAGACGTCAGTTCGGGACCACCATCTGCCGATCATTGCGCGGCTTCCTGTCGGGCTGGCGCGTCCACAAGATGATCGACGGCGGCGATGAAACGCGAGGCCGCGTCCTGAAGCGCATCGCTTCGCACGCTTTGCCGGGCGTTCTGCGACATCGTCCGCCAGCGCGCGGGATGCTCCAGCAAGGCGCGCGCCGCATCGACCCATGCCTGTTCGTCGAGCGCGCAAACAAGGCCATTGTCGTGGTCGCGCACCAGCTCGCCGCCGGCCCCGACATGGGGCGATACCAGGCAGGGAACCCCGCACTGCAAGGCCTCGTTGCACACCAGCCCCCAAGGTTCCAGCAGCGAGGGCAGCAGCAGCAGGCGTGATTGCAGATAGACCTCCGAGATCGACGGCCACGGCACATAGGCGTCGTGACGGACCTCGATCGCGGCGGCGGCAAGCCGCGCCAGCATGCGCTGTTCGGCGACGCCGGACCCGACCACGCGGACCTTCAGCCCCGGCAGGATGCGGCCGAGCGCGATCGCGACGTTCTCGAAGAAGATCGCGTTCTTGGCGTCATCGTTGATGCGGGCGCACCACAGCAGATGAAACGGACGTTCCTGAAAATCAGGCACAGTTTTCGGCGGATCCCATGCCGGCACCAGCGGCACCACGAACAGATCCGCGTCGCGGACGCCCTCGCCGCGGAAATAATCCCTGCCCTTGTCGCTGCAGCATACCACCGCGTCGCACTGGCGCAGCAGCCAGGGCCGCGCCAGACGATGATAGGCGGTATCGGGCATCGTCTCACGCCAGCCGTCGATCGTCAGTGCAAGCGGCTTGCCGTTGGCGCGCGCCCACGCCGCGCCGGCCAGCATCGAGGGATAAAGGCCGTTGACGAACAGCAGGTCGGGCGCGAGCCTCTTCAAGGCGCGCGCGATCCCGACATTGACATGGGTGTGCCGCGACCGCGACAGCGGGATCGATATGCCGGGCACCGTCCGCGTTGTGTAACGCGGCGTGAAGGAGCCGGCCCAGGAGCGGTCGGCCTCCTGCGCGGTGCAGGACAGCACGGCGATATCCAATCCACGACTGACCAGCTCGTTGTAGAGACGGTTGGTGTAGGGTGTGATCATGTTGTTGAAGACGACCACGCGCGGGGCCATGGCTCAGCGGTCCTGCGGCAGCGGCGGCGCCTCGTCGCGCCGGCAGAGCGCCCCGCAATGATAGGTCGCAAGCCTCGTCGCGAATGCCGGGCTGACCGACAACAGCGTCTTCCGCACGATGCTCTTCGCAAGCCCCTTCACCCGCGACGCATGAAACGCGTGCACCGGCAGGCTGTGGTCATAGGTGCCAAAGCCCATGACCTTGAGTCCCGCGGTCTCCAGCAACAGGCGAAACGTGTCGGGTGTGTAGAAATTGATATGGCCGATATCGAGCGTCGATTGCAGCGCCCGGCGGCTGGTGCGCGCGTGCAGCTCGCAGGGGACCTCGACATAGATGAACCCCTGCGCGACGCGGGCAAGCTCGTGCAGGAATGCGCGCGGCTCAGGCACATGCTCCAGGACATGGCTGGCGTAGACCAGATCGAACGATCCGTCCGCAAACGGGATCGTCACACCGTCATAGCTCAACCAGTGGAACGGGACCGCCGCCGCGCCGTCGGTTTCCAGATTGGTCGCGGGATCGATGACGTCGATCCCGGTGAAATCGCGGCCGATGCCGATCGCCGACAGCCGGGCCAGCACGGCGCCGGTGCCACAGCCGACCTCGAGCACGTTGCCGATCGCGGCGGCGGAGCTGCCCAGCAAGCCCGCGATATGATCGGCCTTGTCGACCGCACAGACCCGCCGCCAGTCGCGCTCGCGTGCCGAATAGACACCCTCATAATGCGCGTTGTGCTGTCCGACGCTGAATTCCATCGTCATGGTCTAGCCACAGCTCCTGATGGCATTCGGGCAGGCTCGTCACGGCGGGAATCCGGTTCGCGCTCCAGGCTGCGCCGTTCCGCCGGCGAGCGGCGATCGAGATCGTATCCGATGTCAGCCATGGTGCGGGTCAGGACGTCGACGTTCCGTTTGGGGACAGCTGCAAGGCCGGCCAGCAACTTCTCCCGGTGCGCCCATCCAGGTCCCTTCAATAGGTCGATGGCCTCGGTATACAGCTCCGTCTTCACGAGCCGCGCGAACTCGGCAACCACCGCACCCGAGAGGTCGGGCGGCAGGGCATCGAACATCGCGAGCGCCATGGCGCTGCGCTTGACCACGATCCAGCCCTCATTGGGGCCGAGCCGGTATGACATGCGCAGCAGGTCGAAATTGGCGTCGGTCAGGCCCTGCCTGATATTACGCAGCCAGAACAGCACGAGCCAGAGGTAAGGGTCAGCTGGCGCGCAGCCGAGCGACTTGTGAATGGCCGCGTCGAGCTCGCCCATCCGGGCGTCCACCCGATCGCCGGATGCGAGCGCATTCTCGGCAAGCCGCAGCGGATCACCGCCGTGCTGCGATCGATCGCCGGCATGCAGTCCGCTCGCGCTACGGCACGCGCGAGGGCCGGACCCAGCGCATCGAGCTCGGCATCGCTAATCGGCACGTTGCGCAGGATCACGTCCCTGGCGCCATCAAGCCGGGTCTGGTCGACAAAGTCAGGCAAGGTGGTCGCGCCCCAGGCGACCGACGAGCATGCGGCCGCGGCCAGCAAGCCGCGCGCCAGCCAGACGGCGGCACGCTTGATCGCCTCACCACGCGGCTCACTCGGTGTAGCCATAGCGTCCATAGTGAGAGTTGTAATAGTAGTTCTTGCCGCCATAGCCGCTGTAGCGGCTCATCGCGGCGATATCGGCCTTGTTCAGCACGACGCCGAGCAGGTTCTCGTTGACGGCACGGGCGCTGCGCAGCGCCCGTTCGACCACCTGCACCTGGGTCTTGCCCCACTCCACGATGAACACGAAAGAGTCAACGAAGTGCGCGGTGATGCGGACGTCGACCACCGGCGTCAGCGGCGGGAAATCGACGATCACGTAGTCATACTGGCTGCGGGCTGCGTCGATAAAGTCCTTCATCTGGTCGGAGGCCAGCACCTCGTGCGAATGCGCGATGCGCGATCGTGTGGCGCCCGGCAGGAAGGCAAGCCCGGTCTCGGGATCGCGCCATATCGTGTCCTGCAATGTCGCATTGTTCGACAGCACGTCGAGGATGCCGCGCTCGGCATTGGCCGCGACCTTGCGGCTGAGCGAGGGATTGCGCAGGTCGCAATCGATCAGCAGCACGCGCGTACCGCTCTGCGCCACCAGCTGCGCGAACACGAAGGCCAGCGTCGACTTGCCCTCGTTGGGCAGCGCCGAGGTCAGGCCAAGGATCTTTGACGGCTTGGTGACGTTGAGGTCGGCATTGACCTTGATCGAGCGGATCGCTTCCGAGAACCGCGAGAATGGCGAGTCGATCGCCGCCCACAGCACCGGTTCGTCGCCGCGCCGGATGGTCCGCGGACCGGCCGGCAGATTGGGACGAACGGCCACCGCGGCCTTGATCTGGCCCGCCGGCACGCGGGGAACGATGGCGACGCAATCCGTGTCGAGGATCGTCTCGACCATCTCGGCGGTGCGGAACACCCGGTCATAGAGGTCGCGCAACACGCCGAGCCCGAGCCCGGCAATCAGGCCGCCGAGCATCGAGAGCGCCAGCACGACGAAGGTCTGAGGGTGGCTCTTGCTGAGCGGACGCGAGGCACGGGTAATCACCCGCGCCTCGCTGACCGGGAACGACTGCTGCTGCACATTCTCCATGTAGCGCTGCAGGAAATTGTCGTACAGCGAGCGATAGGTCTGCGCGGAGCTCTCGAGCTCGCGCAGCGTCACCTGCGCCTGGTTGGTGGACTGCGACTGCGACACCGAATCGTTCACGGCGCGCTCGATCTCGCTCTGGCGCTGCAGGGCGATCGCATAGTCGCTCTTGTAGCTTTCGGCGAGCCGCTTCAGCTCATCCATGATCGACGACTGGATCTCGCGCATCTGGTTGCGCAGATTGACGGCGGCCAGATGATTGTAGCCATAGCGCGACGACCAGTCGGCCTCGCGGTTGGCAAGCTCGAGATATTGCGAGCGCAGCTTGGTGATGACCTGGTTGTTCAGGGTATCGGCGACCGTCGCATCGGGGACGCCGCTCTTCACCACCGCCTCGATGCGGTCGAGCTTGGCCTTGGCGTCGGTGACCTGCGACTTCACGTGAAGCAGCTGCGTGTTGAGCTCGCCGAGCTGCTGCTCGTTCATCAACTTGCCGCTGGAAGTGACGATGTTGTTGGTCTTCTTGTAGTCGAGCACCGCACGCTCGGCACTGGATGCCTGCGAGCGCAGCTCCTGGATGCGGTCCTGCAGCCAGACGCTGGCGCGGCGCGTCGCCTGGAACTTGGAATCGAGCTGATCGACGATGTAGGCGTCGGCGACGGCGTTGGCGATCTGCGCGGCGCGCTCGGGATCGAGCGAGCGGAAGGAGACCTCGATCACATAGGTCAGGCCGCGGCGGCGGACCTCGAGCTGCTTCTGCAAGGTACGGACCGCGCGCCGGGTCCGGTCGAACTCGTTGGGCGGCCCGCTGCCGGCGAACAGGCCGGTCACGAAATCCAGCACCGCTCCCGCCGCGCCGGCCTTGGAGCCGACGAATTCCGGATCGTCGGTGAGCTTGAGGTCCCGGATCACCGCGAGCGCCACGTTCTCCGACTTCAGGATCTCGACCTGGCTCTCGACCGCGGAGGAATCCACCGGGACGTCACTGACCGGCGATTGCTGCTGGAAGACTTGGAATTTGCGCGTGTCGATGATCATCGTGGCAAGCGCGGTATAGCTCGGCGCCGCCGTCGCCAAGTAGCAGATGCCGCCGAACAGGCAGAGCGCGGCGGTGCCGAGGATGACCCAATACTGCCGCAGCAGATAGGTGACGAACGCGTCGAACGTTTCCGCCAGCGACGGCAGTTCGGCCGGACGATTTCTCAGATCGACGGACGGCGAAATCTGGTTGCGCTGAAGCATCTCGTCCTATCGCCGCGCCGGCAGGCCGGAGCCTGCCCTCGCGCCCTCCAATGAAACTGGGAAGCGTCCCGCCGCCGACACCGAAGCGCATTGCTGCAGAGAGTTCGCCATTGACGATCGGAAGCCGGCTCAGGGAGTAACTGTTGTCAGAAGCGTGGTGCCGGTGGTCGTACCTGTCGTTCCGTTGCCCGATCCGGTAACCGATGACGTGAAGCTGAAAATGCCGGTGTTGACGCTGTTGCCGTTGATGGCCTCGAGCGTGCCGCCGCCTCCCGCACCGCCGGCACCGAGCGCGCCGGTCTGGCCGCCGGATGCGCCGGCGCTGCCCGCGCCGCCGCCACCCGTCGCAGCGGTGCCGCTGTCACCCGACGCCGCGGCGAACGCCATCACGGTGTCGAGGTCTTTGGTGTCGGCAATCGCCTGCTGGATGCGCGTCGCATAGGGCTGGTTGCTGCGCACCACGATGCGCGCGGCCTGGGCGAGACCGGCGGCGATCGCCGTCTTCTGGTCCTTGCTCGCCTTGGCGAGCAGCCCGATGATCGTATCCAGCGTGGTCGGATCGTTGATGGCGAAATCGCGCGCCCGTGAGGTCAATTCCACCCCCGCGTTCGGATACTGGGTCAGCAGCAGCTCCGGAGAGCCCTTGAAATTCGTGATCGCCTGGGAGAGCTGGCTCTGCCCGCCGGCGGCTTGCGCCAGTGCGTCACCGCCGGACGCCGTGAACGCCAAGATCATCAACACCGCCACGCGCGAGGCGGAAAAGCCGCCCGATCGCTCAAATGTGAACACCGCTATCTCCCTAACGAATACTAACAGTTCGTTAGCATAATCGGAGTTATCGCGCCAATTAAATAGCCTCGCCGGCCGCGGCCCCGGCACGCCCGGCGAAATCAACGTTAACCGGCGGCCCCGCCATAACATTGGCACCGCCGCGGCCATTGCCCGGTCTGGAGCGGAAGGATTGTGACAGTCCCGCCCCGAGCAAGGCCGCCATGACGACCGCGTAGCCGGTGATCTGGACCGAGAAATCGATCATCGAATGGATGGCGCCGGCGCCCGACGCGCACAATGCCGCAAGCGGCACAATGACGTCGCGGCGGCGGCTGCGCACGCCATGCGCCAGCACACTGAACGCTGCGAGCAGCGCGGCAATGACGGCGCCGGCCATTAGCATTCCGCCGTCGGACGCCAGTTCGAGCCAGCTGTTGTGCGCCCGGTTCCAGGTCCCGCGCAGCGAGATGTCATCGGTCCGATAGGCCGGATAGACCCATTCGAAGCTCCCGAAACCATCGCCGAGCCAGGGATGGTCAAAGATCATCCGCAGCGTCGCGCGATAGGTCGAGAACCGACCCTCATCCGACAGCCCCATGGTGCTGAAGCGCGCGCCGACGCCGCCGCCGAGAAGCTGCAGCAGGGCGAGCGCGACCAGGCTGCCGACGCAAAGTGCCATGATCAGGCCGTAGCGCGGCGGCATCCGCTTGCGGAAGAAGATCGCGACCGCGACGACCGCGGCGAGCAGCGAAATCCCGACGCCGCCGCGCGATCCGGTCAGAAACATGGCCAGCAGGCAGACCAGCCAGCCCAGCGCATGGCCGGCGAGCCGGCGCCGTGCCGGCCGATCGAGGCGCGCCAGCAGGCGCGACGGGCTGAAACGCCGTGGCGGCCAGTTGCGCTCGATCAGCTCGCAGCCAAACAGCAGCCAGATCAGGGCGCAGCAGCCGTAGTAGATGCCCGCGGTGTTGCGGTTGACGAAGGGCGACGTCAGCCACGTCAGATGCGCCTCCTTCTCATGGAGCAGGAAAATCCGCGTGGGATCGATCGCGAACGTGACGATACCGGCGATCGCATAGACGAGGCCGGCCGCGGCCACGGTCCGCAACAGCCCGCGAGCTATGGCGCGATCGGCGCCGAGCACGACACCGACGGAAAAGGAGAGCAGGCAGACGATCCCAAGGCCGGCGGAATAAAACGGCTGATGGCGTGCGATCGACGCGATCGGCGGCAGCTCGGCGGGCAACAATTTTCCGGCCTCCGCCCACAGCGCGTTCGGCGCCACACCGAGCCAGGGGTGGACCGCCGACTGCTCGTGCAGCACCAGCAGGGCGAGCGCCGTCAGCAGCACCGTCGCCGCGAGGATGGCGAGCTGGCCGTCGCGCAGGCGCATCGGCAACGCCCCGAGCAGCGCGACGGCGAGCAGGATCGACCAGATCGCGGGCGCGACAGCACCGACCGAGCCGAGCGGCAATGGCGCCAAGGCGACAACGGCGCAGAACAGCCACGACGACCATCGGACCGGCCAAGGCAATGCCGTCGCCTCGCGCGAGCCGGAAGGTAATCGTGAATTTGTCATGAAGCCGGCCGGGCCGGCTCACGCCCCGAAATCAGGGCGCAAGCTTGATCGAATTGCGAAGTAAGGTTGCGTTGTAGGCGGCCACGATCGGATCGTTCACCGTTGCGGTCACGAGGCGGATCTGCTGCATGACCTTGGCATCTTCGACCGACGCCGCATTCGACGCATACAGTACGTCCTTGTTGCGCAACTGGAAACGCGTGGCCAGGAAATAGCCGGCCGGATCGCGGAAATTGATGTTGTAGACGACCGGGATGATCGGCCCTGAATATTTGCTGACGTCGACGCCGAGCTTGGCGGCGACTTCCGGCAGCTCGCCGCGATAGACGAACACCGAGGCCGGATCGGCCGATGAATCGTTCAGGCCGCCGGCCTTGGCGACCGCTTCGGCGAGCGAGATGCGCCAGGCCTCGAAGTTGAACTGGCCCTGTGCGCCCGAGGCGCCGAAGGCAACGAAGGTCTGCGGTTCGCGGTAGACATAGATGGTGTCGCCCGGATGCGCGTAGATATTGCTCTTGGGCTCGTAGACCAGCTGACCGAACGGCACCGTGGTGCGCTTGCCGTCGCGCTCGAGCATCACCCAGGTATCGAAGCCCTGCCCTTTCGGGCCGCCGGCGCGCGTGATCGAGTCGAGCACGCGCTCGCCTGCGGCATTGGCGGGGAAGCGGTTCGGCGTATTGACCTCGCCGAGCACAGAGATCAGCGAGGTGCGCTGCTCGATCAGGGCGACCACGGCCTGCGGCTCGATCGCGCGGTTCTTCAGCGCATCGACGATCGAGCGCTGCACTTCGGTCGGGGTGCGGTTCTTGGCGCGGATCGCGCCGGCATAGGGCACCGAGATATTGCCGTCGGTATCGACGTTCTGGTTCGGCAGCGTGATGTAATTGCCGGGGCGCACGCCGGCCTCGACCGGAATGAACAGACCGCCGGCGGCGGCCTCGAAGATCGTGACGCTGACGACGTCGCCGATGCCGAAGTGGATGTCCTTGGGCGGCGGGCCCTGAATGCCTCCGGCGAGCTGCGGCGCGAACGACGCCAGCACGTTCTCGACCTGCGGCGTGATCTTGACCATCGCATAGGGCAGGCTTTCCGGATCCTTCTGCCCGGCCACGACATCAGAACTCGTCGGACCGTTGGTCGGCATGTAATGGCAACCGCTGACCGATCCGGCGGCCGCAAGCAATAACAATGCTCGAATGAAATTCGCACGCGACATCTAAATACTCCGACCGTGCCGTAACATGTCGACTATCAAAATCACAAGGTTCCGTGATATATTGCGATGCAATTGATAGAGAATGTTAGCAAGGTGAGGCAATTCGGCGACACCGGCAACATCATCGCGGGACAAAGCTCCGCATGACGCCACTCCGGCTTTGCTTTCGTGTGATGTCCCCGTTATCTCTGAATGAGATGGTTTGAGTTAACTGATTGAGGGTGTGATGACCCGCCTGAAGCCCCTGGCGATCGCGCTGGCAACCTCTGTGGTTTTGCTTGGCGGATCGGGCGCAAATGCCGCTGAATTGAGCATTACCAAAGCCCCGCGCGTCGCCGAGCGCGTCGGCGGCCACTGCCAGCGGCTGCAATATTGCCACGGCGACGTCTGCCAGTGGAAACGGGTTTGCTGGCACGGCTGTCCCGACCGCTACTCCTGCGCCCCGCTCTACGGCGCCTACGGACCCTATGGCGGCCGCGACTATTGGGCCGCCTACAGTTACGGCGACTTGCGCCCGTTCTGAATGTTAATCGACTAACATAACAGCCCGTCATGCGAGCGCCGGCCGTCATGCCGGCGGTTTGCGGCGATCGGGTTAACCCCGACTTAGGACCCGGCCCGATATGATGCGGGCACAGGGTTTGGTTATGTTATTTGTCTTCCTTGGCAATTTGATCGGCGGCGGCGTTCTCGGGCTGCGCCAGCACTGTCTGGTGCTGGTGCCGGTGGCGCTTGCGGAACTGGCGCTGCTGGCCGCCATCGGAGGCCCGTGGTCGGAGATCATGCTGCTCATGGTCATCGCCATCGTATCGCTGCAAAGCGGATATCTCGCGAGCACGTTCGCCCCGCTGCTCTGGTCCCGCCCGCGTATCTCTGTCCTCGCCCTGCGCCGACCGCATTAGAGCGTTTTCGAGCGACGTAGACCCCGGTTCGCGCGAAGAAAATGCGTCAAAACAATAAGCTCGAGCTTCGGTTCTGATTCAATCAGAACCGAAAATCTCTAGCGCGGCATAACGCTGCCTCAGTTGGCGCGCCTGATTTCCGTTGACCTCGCGACGAGCCCGGGGCATCCCGCTGCCTTGCGTTGTCATCTTCCGCAGGATCTGCCCCTCTCGTGTGGAACGTCACGGCTTTCATCTGCATCTTGATCGGGGCATCGATTCCCCTGGGTCTGCTCGACGCTTCGCTCGCCACTGGCCTCGTCGGCGCCGCAACGTCGCTTGGCCTGCTGGCAAGCCTGACCGCGATCCGTCCGGGTGAACTGTCCTTCCTGAAACAAATTGCCGGCCCTGCGGTTGCGGCGGCGCTGGTGCCGGCGGCCTGGATCATCCTGCAGATGCTTCCGCTATCGTTCTGGGCGCACCCGGTGTGGAAGTTCGCCGGCGAAACACTGGGCGCGCCGTTCAGCGGCAGCATCACGATCGATACCGGCGCAAGCATTGGCGTGCTGCTGCTCTGGCTGTCGCTGCTGTCGGTGATGATCGCCGCCGCCGCGATCGCGATCGATGCCCGCCGCGCCGATATGATGAGCCGCAGCATTGCGGCAACGGCCGTGGTCGCCGCACTGATCCTCGTGCTGCACAGCGATCCGCTCAAGGCCTGGCTTGGCGCAGCCGGAGCTGCGCGTGATGAGACAGCAAACGGATTTCTGATGCTCGTTCTCGTGGGCGCTCCGCTCGGCCTCGCACGCGCGCTCGACGTCGGCGGTCACGCCGATGGCCGCAGCGCGGCCCAGCGCGCGCTGTTCGCCGCAAGCGCGCTGTTCTGCGCCGCCAGCGCCTGCTGGTACGGGCATCGCGGCGCCGCGATCGCACTCGCTGCGGGCATCGCGCTCGTCCTGATGACCTTCGCCGCGCGAAAGCTTCATCTGCATCGCTGGAGCAGCGCCGGCGCGGCCACGGCGGTCGCGCTGATTGCGCTGGCGACGGCGGTCGCCAACCGCCATCCCGACGTGGCCTTTGCCGTCGCCTTCGCGGGTGCCCCGGCCGACCTCGTGCAGTCGACGCACACTCTGCTCGCCGACCTGCCCGCGCTCGGCAGCGGCGCCGGTACCACCGCAACGCTGGCGTCGACCTATATGGACTGGCAAGGCGCAGCCACGCGCCCCGTGGTGGCGACCAGCGCCGCCGCCTTGATCGCCCAGTTCGGTTCCGCCATGTTCTGGACCTTACTCGCGGTTACGGTCGCTTGCATCGCTGCCTTCACGGCCGGTGCGCGCAATCGCGGCCGCGACTGGTCCTATCCCGCATCCGCTGCAGCCGTCCTGCTGACGCTGCTGCTCGCCGCCTTCACCTTGCCGGAATTACCGGCGCTGCCCGGAGTGATCGTGTTGGGAGCCGTGATCGGAACAGGATTGGCACAGCGGATCAGCCGTTCACGGTTGCAGGCGGGCTAGACCAAAGATGCGCAGCCTCCTCCGGCGCCTTGTCGGCCAGCCCGGCGACCTCGAACATGAGGGCGACGAGACCTGCATCTACGCCGTCGGCGACATCCACGGACACGCCGAGCTGCTGCACGAGATCTGCGCACGTATCGATGCCGATATCCGCAAGTTCCGGCCGGCACGGCCGATCCAGGTGTTCCTCGGCGACTACATCGATCGCGGACCGGATTCGCGCGATGTGATCGCGATGCTCGATCAACGCCGCCGAACCCACAGCGTGGTCTGCCTGCTCGGCAATCACGAGGCTTGCCTGCTGGAGTTTCTCGTCAATCCCGACATGCTCGCGCAATGGCGGCAGTTCGGCGGTCTGCAAACACTGATGTCCTATGGCTTGTCGCCCTCGCCCAATCCCGACGCCGCCGAACGCAGGGCGCTGGCGCAACAATTGATCCGTCAGATGCCGCCGGCGCATCTCGCCTTCCTGCGCGCGCTGCCGATCACCTTTTCCTACGGCCGTTACTTCTTCGTGCATGCCGGCGTCCGGCCCGGCATCGCGCTCAAGCAACAGCGCAAGGAGGACCTGCTGTGGATCCGCGACGATTTCCTGGTGTCGGAAGATGATTTCGGCAAGGTCGTCGTCCACGGCCATACGCCGGTGCGCGAGGCCGAGTTGCTGCGCAACCGCATCAATGTCGACACCGGCGCTTACGCCACCGGCCGCCTGACCTGCGTCAAGCTGGAGGGACCGCGGCGAAGCCTGCTGATGACCGGCAACCGGGCAGCGCGCCATGGCTATAACGATGGCTAACACAATGGCTGACGCGGTCCGCCGGCACGCGCGACGCCTGTCGCCGGCTTTCCTGCCGGCCGCAGTGGCAATCGGTGCCGCGACGCTGGCGCTGTCGACCTGGTGGCTCGTCGCCGATGCGTTGCGCGGCAAGCCTGGGCTCGCTGCCGAGATCGGTGTGGTCAGGAGCGAGCTGTGGCTCGCCGACGGCTGGAGCGAATTGCCGGCATCGCCGGAGGCGGCCGAAGCCGCCTTCACCCGCGCGCTTCGGCTCTCGCCGATGGACGCCGGCGCATGGTTCGGCCTCGCCTCGGCGACCGGCCGGTTCGACTGGCTGAATCCGACCGCGTCGCGGGCGCTGAAGATGTCCTACTATACCGGCTTCAACCGCAGCGATCTGATCGGCCCGCGCCTGATCCTGCTGGCGCAGGTCGACACGACGCGCGATGTCGAGCTGGTCGATCTGTTGCGGCGGCAGATCCGCCTGATCCTCACCCGCGCGCCGGAGCTCAAGGGCGCGATCGGCCAGGCCTATCGCGTGGCTGATGACGCCAACCGGCGCATCATCGAGCAGGAATTCAGGGACGCCAATCAAAGCATTCCGCAGTAGCGCGCAAGCGCAAGCACCCGGCAGACGCCCGACCTTCAAACACCCAACCTTCAAACGCCCTTGTGCCGCAGCACTGCGCCGATCGTGCGCAACAAGATGCGCAGGTCCAGCATGAAGCTCCAGCTCTTGATGTAGACGAGGTCGTGGGCGACGCGCAGCTGCATGTCCTCGATCGCGGGCGTCGCGCCGCGCAGGCCCTGCACCTGCGCGAGACCGGTGATGCCCGGCTTGACGTGCTGGCGTTGCGCATAGCTCGCGATCAGCTTGGAATATTTGTCGTCATGCGCCAGCGCGTGCGGCCGCGGCCCGACCAGCGACATGTCGCCGCGCAGCACGTTCACCAGCTGCGGCAGCTCGTCGATGCTGCGGCGGCGCAGCGTCGCGCCGATCCCGGTCAGCCGCGGATCGTTCGGACGGGCCTGCGTGATGACATCGCCATCCTCGAGCACATGCATGGAGCGGAATTTGAGGATGTGGAATTGCTTGCCGTCAAACCCGTTGCGGCGCTGCCGAAACAGCACCGGCCCTCGGGAGTCGAGCTTGATCGCAATCGCCGTCCCGATCAGCAGCGGCGCGAACAGCAGCAGCAGGCCGCTGGACGCCACGATGTCGAACAGCCGCTTGCCGGCGCGCTCGAACGAGGTGAGCGGCGAGCGCTGCATTTCCAGCGTCGGGATCGGGCCAGACGCCACCATCCGCAGCGCCAGGAACCGTTCAGCCGTCCGGTCGGGCAAGAGCCGCACCGGCAGCGGCGACGCCCGCAGCAGGTCGCACACAAACTGGATGCGCGGCTCCTGCTGCCATGGCATCGCCAGGACGATCTCGTCGGCGCCGCACTCCCGCGCGGCGCGAATGGCTGACGCGACCGCCGCCCGGTCGCCGTCGTCGTCCGACGTGCCGGAAAGCTGCGCCCGTCGCACCTCGCTGAGACCGAAATCGCGTAGCAGGCTCGATTGCCGCACCCGGGACAATTCGTCCGCCATCCCGACCACGACGGCGCGGCGCGTCGCCAGCATGCCGCGGTCGATCGCCCGTTGCAGCGGCGCCTGCAGCAGCACCCGTCCGGTCACCAGCCCGAGGCCGCCGATCAGCCCGAACGACATCACCGAACCGCGCGAGACGCCGGAACCCACCTTCAAGAGGAAGATGATCAGGGTCATCAGCAGGACGACCAGCAGCCACCCGCCAAGCAGGCTGCTCCAGCGCCGGTCGAGGCCGGCCAGCACCTGCGCATTGTAGAGGCCCTGCGACTTGGCGACGAACATGTGAAGGATCGCGGCGAGGACGCCGATCCCTAGAAAACCCTCGAAGCTGTTGCTATAAACCGTGTGGTAGTAAAACAGATGATAGGCCGCGCCGCCGATGATGCTGGACAGCACGACGATGATCATCTCGAAGGTGACGGCGAACGCCTCGAGAGAGGCAAAAGCGAATGAAAAGGCGCCGAAGCTAACCGGTGCCTTCGCTAATCGAGCGTCCGAAAGGTCGGGCATCGGGAATTAACATTCGTGTTAACAATTCATATCTCTATTATCAGGCAGGTGATAAGCTCGCAAGACCTGCCGCACATATCGGGCAGAGAACGACCATGAGTTCGTCAGCTGGCGAAACCGAGGCCGCGCTGGTGGCCCTCCTCCATTTGATCCGCCTGTGGGCGCCGAGCTGGTCGCAGGCCAGCATCGCGACGATGTCGAGGTGCTGGTCAAGGCGATCGAAACAAAGCTGAGAGCGGCCCGATTCCCGGCAGAAATGCCGAATCAGGACATTGTCGGAGGTCTGGACCTGGCGCAGGCCAGACTACGTCCGATCTTCGAGGAGCTGCGCGCACGATCTGAGAAAGCACATCTGAGCGACCAGCTGCTGCTGGCGCCCAGGCCCTCACGTATCCATTAACGGATCAGCTTACGTTAGCTTTGGACTTCACCACGGCGGGGCAAACCGCTGCCGCCGCTGGACCTGAGCGCAAGCTTCTCCTCAATCTTCATTTTCTCGAGGAGCAGGTCGGTTACGATCCGACGCAGCCGTTCATTTTCCAGCCGCAATTCGTCAATACGGTTGCGGACAGGGGGGATTCCATCTCGATCATCGGTACGAGCGACGAGCTCGGTAACAGTACCATTCCCATGGTGACCGCGCGCGGCCTCCTGCTTGCGCCAGCGGTGAAACGTCATCACGCTCACGCCCAGCACCTTGCACGCTTGGGCCTGTGATTGCCCCCGCGCCATGAGTTCCTCGGCCTGTTTGACCTTGGAAGTGATCTCCTCAGTAGAATGACGCCTCATTGGTCATCTCGTTGCCCCCTAGATTAGCAATAATCGCATGGCCTATAAGCTATGTAAATGCAACAGGAAATTCAAATTGAGGATATCCCGGGGGCCTTCGGGAGCCTCGAACTTGCCGTCGGCAGCGACGCATTGTGCGAAGAAACGCCGAAGCTGCAAGGTATTTACCCGGAATATGTACGCAAGATTCCCCCGCAGAAGGCATCAGGGAGAAAAAGTTATACGACTTTCTACGTATGAGAATTTGAGCTGGATAACTGGCGCACCGTTTGCATTCCCGAGTGAGAGCAAATGAGAAATACTCAATCAGTCCGTTGACAGATTGTGAGTGCCCCATGTCTCACTGTGTTACCCTGCCAGCCAGTCAAGCAAGACTTTCACAAAATCCTAACAAATTAATCTCTCGACCTTCGCGTCCGGCGGCTTGCGGGCACGCACGCGCAGCGGTACGTACGAAGACACTGGGTGTCATGAGGGTTTCAACATATTTGAGGATTATTTTCACGAAACCTAACGTTGATCGCTCGACCCAAATTAACGATTAAGCGCTTTCCCACCCTTGGCGATCAGGCGGAACCACGGCCGCCTGAGAGTCTGCGAACTATTCTGTGCTGACGCTTGTCAGAGCCCGTCTCTGATCAACATTTTTGCGAGGATCGACACTATGGCGCGTCTCAAGGTCTTCGAGGGGAACCAGTCCGCTTCCAGCGATGCGACCGACGCCCTGGAACGGCTCGTCGCGGAGAATTTCGAACTCCGACATACCGCCGTCGAGCTGGTCTTGCAGACTTGGATCCTGCGCGAGCGTCTGTCCGATGTCGGGGCGCACAAGTCCGTACCGCAAGAGCACTGACCGCTCCAGCTGCCCTCCCTCATACGCGGACTTGCCGGGAAAAGCCGTCAGGGGGCCCGGCCGCATTGCGGAGAGGGCCGAATACTATTCAACTATAGATTGAACAACCCGCAACCATATGCGAGCCGGCGGCCTTCGCTAGTGCCGGCGCTGACTAGACACAACTGCTCGGGGAGGCGTCCGCGGACGAATGTCAGCGATGAACCCGGCGCAACGCGACGCGCGGGCGGGTCTGCTCACAGGATGCACCGAACGAACGAGACGCAACCGGGCCTTCGTGCAGCTCACGCAACTCAGCGATATCCAGCATCAGCGCAACGACCTCGTCGCGCAGCGATCGATTGGTCGCGAGCAACGCCTCTTCGATCGGCTGATGCAAATGTTGAATCTTGTGCTGCTTCATGGCGCGCCCTCGCTCTGCGGTTACGGGTATGAGCGATGTGATTGAAGTTTGAATGACAGAGACCGACCGCGCACATCGAAGGAAATTAATGGGGCAGGTTTGCGACCAACTTGGCTCTGACAGAAATTTTCCCACTCGGGTTCCACAACCAGATCGCGAAAGATTTAATCGATGGCCGTATTGTGTCGTCGCGATGGGAAATAGCGGCAAGTGATGAGACGCGCGGCGAAACGGCGCAGGTGGCGCCGAGCGTTGAACGCAACCAAGCGCATGAAATCATTCGGCGATCGTTGATTGCAGCGATCGCTATTGAAACCGGAGGCGCGCGTTCGAGCGATCAAAATGTCGCCGCGTCAAAGGCTCGCGCGTTGAAGAGGAGTTCCGATGCCGAACCAGATATTCCACCAAAGGCAGCGCGCACACACTAAATCTGCTGCTGCCGATTGATGGGACTCGCTCTGCGCATAACAGGTTGAACCGAGCAGCATGGATGTGGGCAGCGAACGCCGCGGTCTGCACGGATCGCAGAATGTTTCGATCCATTACGGATAGTGAGACATCGTCTGATTTGATCCGTTCTGATCGGCTCTGACGATGCACCGGAAGCTTTCAACGCGCGACGTCCGGCCACGCACAATATTCGCCTCGAACCGGAGCCGAACGCGACAATGCTATTCCAATTCGAGAGATGGCATCGATGCGTTTTCGGCCCTGGACGGATGGAGCGAACGCCTTCGCGCTTCGTCCCCGCATTGGCGCATGGCACGATCATCGCGACGAGCGGCAATTCGTGCGCCAACTGCCATAAGCATCGCTAATTCGTAACGGCGTCGCGATCGCACGCTATTTCGATTTGGCAGCGGCGGCGTCGTCCATCTTGCCGCCATTGGCGACGCATTTGTTGAAGTAGTCGCGCTGGACCTTCGCATTGCCGTTCGCGCTGCTGGATGCCGGATTGCCCGGCTGCCGGGGCGGAAATGCCTTCGCCACCAGCGCATCGCAGGCGCGTGCCACCTTGACGTCGATCGCGCGCGCCGGAACGATTGCGCTGGAGACGATGGTCGCGGCCGAAACGACGGCAAAACCGATGATAACTCTCATTGTGAAACTCCGTTCCACGCCGAACCAGCTTTTCTCGCGCCCGGATTCGCAAGCAGCGCACTACGTCCGATCGACGTTGTGATAGGCCCGATACCAATCGACAAATCTGGCGATGCCGTCCTCGATCCGCGTCTGCGGCCGAAAGCCGATTTCGCGCTCGAGATCGGAGACATCGGCTGCCGTCTCCAGAACATCCCCAGGTTGCATCGGCAGCAACTGCTTTTCCGCCTGCCGGCCGAAGCCCTGCTCCAGCAGCCCCACCACATGCATCAGTTCTTCCGGCCTGGAGTTGCCGATATTATAGACCCGCCAGGGCGCCCTGCTCGACCCTGGATCGGGATGCCCGCCCGACCAGTTGGCATCGCCCTCAGGCGCGCGGCCGATCAGCCGCACCATCGCCTCGACCACGTCATCGACATAGGTGAAGTCGCGCCGCATCTGGCCGTTGTTGAACAATTGGATCGGCTTCCCCTTGGTGATCGCGTCCGCGAAGGCATAGAGCGCCATGTCCGGCCGATACCACGTCCCATACACGGTGAAGAAGCGCAGCCCGGTCGTCGGGATGCGATAGAGGTGGCTATAGGAATGGGCGAGCAGCTCGTTGGCCTTCTTGGTCGCGGCGTACAGGCTGACCGGATGATCGACATTGTCGTGGATCGAAAACGGCAGCTTGGTATTGGCGCCGTAGACCGACGATGAGGAGGCAAACAGCAGGTGCCGGCACGCGGTATGCCGGCAGCCCTCCAGCACATTGATGAACCCTTCCAGATTGGAATCCGCGTAGGCATGGGGGTTCTGCAGCGAGTAGCGCACGCCGGCCTGGGCGGCGAGATGCACCACGACCTCGAAGCGATAACGCTCGAACAGCGCCTTCATCCCGGCGCGGTCGGCGAGGTCGAGTTGCTGGAAGGTGAAGCCACGGTGCTGCTTGAGCAGGTCGAGCCGCGCACGCTTCAGCGCCGGGTCATAATAATCGTTCAGATTGTCGATGCCGATGACCGGCTGCCCTGCCCTCAGCAGGTGCTCTGCCAGATGGAAGCCGATAAAGCCGGCGCAGCCCGTGACGAGTAGATTGCCTGCGATCACCACGTCCTGCCTGTGCCTTTCGCCTTGCGCCGGAGCCGGCCGGATGCGCCGTCAAACGCGGCCGCAACGGCTGGCTGTGCATTCCGGCCGCAAGGCGCCTCGGATGGCGCGTCAGTTGCTGGCGGCCGGAGCCTTGTAGTCCGGAAAGCGGCTCAGGACTGCGGCCTTCACGAACTTGAAGTGCGCAATCTCGGTCGCCAATTCCTTCAGCCGGCGCTGGCCGTTCAAGATCTCGGCGTCAAACAGGTCTTGATGATGGTTGTCAAGCGCCTCGCGTTCCAGATATTCGTCGGTGCCGTTACCAAGCGTCACTGCGGCACGGGCCAGCACATCATCGACACGGCGGCCAAGGCCGGATTGCTCGCTTTCGGCGGCCTGCAGCGCGGCCTCGATTGCGGCCATGATCGATCCGATCCGGGCGCGATCGGTCTCGGCATCCCGCTCGGCCGAGCGTGCCTTGAAGCCTTCCTCGCCACGCCGCGACCGGGTCAGGTCGTGCGCGCGAGCCCGCAGAAACAGCTGAAACATCTGTCAGTATCCGGTTCGGGCCCATTCAGGCGGCATAGATCAAAATCGCCCGGTCTTAGTTAAAAAAGGGTGAATTGACCTGCTGCCCGGCCCTCAGGTCGGCCTTCCACTTGATCCAGGCCTTGTCGTGCTTGTCGTAGAGCTCGAGCCACCGTCCCTCGACGTCCGATGCACCCGGCTCCGCATCTCGCTCTCCGAGGTCCGGCAGCTGCGGCAGGGAGGTGTCCAACCCCTCGAATTCCGACGTCTCTTCGAGCGTAAGACCAACCAGCACGCGCCGGCCACTGACATCGACGACATACCGCCTCGGCGAATGACCCCTGAGATCACTCATGTTGTGCAAGTTCCCTCACGATGCGCAGGGCCAACGGCGACAAGAGGCCGGGACCCGAACCCAGCCCGGCTGCCGCAACGAAGACAGGATGACCGATTGCATGTCGCCCGCCAACCCCAACTCACCACAACGTCGCGCTACCTCGATCGAACTAACCCGTCCTTAGGCATATCTCTTCGGAAAACCGCTCCGCACTTTTCCGGATCATGCCTTAGAACGCGCGACGCATGTGCCCGAACGCCGTGACCGGCTGTTTCGGTCTCGACGATCTGGCGGCTGACGGCGCCACATACGGCGCATAGATTCGGTACCGCGCGCGGCGCTTGTGCGATCGCCACGAACGCGCGGCGAAACCGGCGAAAAAGCCTGCGACGAACACCGCCGCGAGAATAACAACAGAAGAAAGCATCACAGTCGTCCACATCAGCCTCGATGTTATTAACATTCCGAGTTGTGACGACATCATGATTGAGCGCGCCGAAAGATTGTTCAGCGGCCGAAATTTTTGTGCAACGGAACGGCGCGACAATAATCAGGCGCCGACGCCAGGTGTTCTCGCGCGACAAGTGTTGGCGAGAGACAAGTGTTCTCGAGAGAGAAGCGTTCTCGGCAGCGACGTCTCAGGAAAACCACCAGAGCATGAATTTCAGGAACATCGAGCTGAGAAGATAAATCCACCCCGCCATCGCCAGAACCGTCAATCCGACGAACGCGCCTGAAACGCTTTTCTCCTTGAAGCGCGCCAGCAGCGAGGTTTTTTCTTCTTGTTGATAGAACATCTCAAGCTCGAGGCAGATCTGATTCAAATCAGCTAGCAGTCAATTTCGATGATCTCGTGACGCGGCGCGAGGCAGCTATTCGCCCCGCGCATCACTGATCGTCATTGTGGAATTTTGTGAGACTGCGAGCCGCGAGCGATCGCTCAAGAAAAAATGTGCTTGGCTCAAGAAAATTCTACTCGACATGATCCGCGGTCGGACTGCAGCGGCGGCGATGGCCCGCACGCCGGAACTTTTCGCGTGCATCATCGTAACATCGGCGTCGACCGCAACCTGTCTTGAGTCAAGGCGATCGAACACGAGAACGCCGTGGCGGATCGGGGCGGCTGCACACCTCACGTCTCCTCGCGGCGACTTTTGGCATGGACGATTCGTGAGGGGTCCGCGAGTTGTCGGTGGAGTGTTCCGCCACATCTCGATGAGCAATGAGCCTCACATGCGCAGTTAACGATAGGGGCTTCAGACGCGGAAGGAGACGAACCAGACAATGCCGAGGATCAGGACCGCGAGCCCTGTCGAGGCCGTGAGCAGCGCGAGAACCGAAGGTCCGGGCTCGGCCTGGCGCGCCTCGGTCGGGGTTTCGATGATCTGACCGTGTCGTTCCGTTGCCATGCCGACCTCATTGCTTAAGTGCCTGTAATTCCGGCGCTTGCCGCTCCCCTTCGAAAACCCAACGCCTGATCGGGAGCGATGTTCCGGGCCGTCCATGGGCGGGCGGCCGGCGATCCCGCCGCGGACCGCGTCAAACCGGCGCAGGCTCGAGGCCACGGTTAACGCCGTTGCGAGATTCACCAAGCCGTGTTGTTTCAAACTGGGGTTCCCGGTGTTATCCTCGACCGTTCCGTCGGTTGCGTTATCGGAGTTTTGCCTATGGCCCCCCGCGCCAACTGGAAGGGCTTTTTGCGCCTTTCGCTCGTGACCTGCCCCGTTGCCCTGTACCCGGCGACGTCGGATACCGAAAAGGTCTCCTTCAACCAGATCAACCGCAAGACCGGCCACCGGATCAAATACGCCAAGGTCGACGCGGAGACCGGCGAGGAAGTGGCCACCGACGACATCATGAAGGGCTACAAGGTCGACACCGACACCTATATCGAGGTCACCAAGGAAGAGCTCGACGATATCGCGCTGGATTCGACCCGCACCATCGAGATCGACGAATTCGTGCCGCGCACCGAGATCGACAGCCGCTATCTGATCCGCCCCTATTACCTCGTTCCCGACGGCAAGGTCGGCCACGACGCCTTTGCGGTGATCCGCGAGACCATCCGCAGCCTGAACAAGGTCGCGATCGGCCGCGTGGTGCTGACCAACCGCGAGCACATCATCGCGCTCGAGCCGCTCGACAACGGGCTGATGGGCACGCTGCTGCGCTACCCCTATGAGGTGCGCAGCGAGAAGGAGTATTTTGACGACATCCAGGATGTGAAGATCACCAAGGACATGCTCGATCTTGCCAAGCACATCGTCGAGCAGAAGTCCGCCGAGTTCGATCCGGAGGATTTCGAGGACCGCTACGAGCAGGCGCTGATCGATCTGATCAACCAGAAGCGCAACGGCATCAAGATCGCCAAGCCCGCGGCGAAGACCAGCGGCAACGTCATCAACCTGATGGACGCGCTGAAGAAGAGCCTCGCCAACGAGAAGCAGGCGGCTCCTGCCAAGGCTGAGGCCAAGGCGGCGAAGGACAAGAAGCCGAAGAAGCGCATCGAGGGCCAGCGCGAGATGCTGCTGCCGATCTCGGGCAGCGGCAAGCGCGAGCCGAAGGAGGCGGTCAAGCCCGAGCCGAAGAAGGCCGAGAAGCCGGCGCGCGCGCAAGGCACCACGGCGCGCAAGAAGGCGGGCTGAGCGGGCGTCACCCGGCGATAGCAACAGGCCGCCGGCTACATCATAAGATTATTTGAAGACGCCCAGCAGGAGGCACGCTGGTCGATCGCGGTCGAGCATCTGATCAACGCTGCGCAACGAGGGGCTGGCTGATGTTTGTGCACATCGCGATGTTGCGCGCGTTGAACGGGGACGATTGAATCCGGAAGAATGCGAAGCGTTTCCGACCGCGCTTACTTGAAGGCCGAACTGACGGCGTTGAACTGACCGCTCACACTGGTGCCGATGCCCCTGACGCCGGCGACGATCACGATGCTGATGCCGCCAGCAATGATGGCGTATTCGATCGCCGTCGCGCCGACCTCATCACCCAGAAATCTTGCAAGCAAAGCGCGCATGAAAAGCTCCTGTCCGACGCTCGCGGCTTTTTCTCCCGCGCCGTAGCAATATGCCAGCAAAACTAGGTCACATTGGTTGACGGCCCGTTGAGGGACAGGATGAACGGTCGCTTAAAGGTTGCACAGAAACTGGATGCTAGTTCTGCCTGCAGCTTCCCGCCAGCCGGCAAGGCGCCAAGCCGCGATTGGGCGTAAACGCATATCAGGACTACCTGATCCGGCCCCGGCCGCGCTTTACCGGTCGACGGAATCCTGTTCCTTTATCGGACAGGACGACAACGAGGCCGGACCAAACCGGCCGCATCCAGAGGGAGTGACCGTCATGAAGCTCGGCACCGCGATCGCGGAAATCATGAAGCGCGAGGGCATCGAGATCCTCACGGGCTACCCGGTCAACCACCTGATCGAATACGCCGCCAGTGCCGACATCCGCCCGGTGATGGTGCGCCAGGAGCGCATCGGCGTGCACATGGCAGACGCGATCTCCCGCGTCACCTCGGGTGAGAAGATCGGCGCCTTCTGCATGCAGCACGGCCCGGGCGCTGAGAACGCGATGGGCGGCGTCGCGCAGTGCTATGGCGAATCCGTGCCGGTGCTGGTGCTGCCGATGGGCTATGCGCGCAGGCTTGCCAACATCGATCCGAACTTTAATTCCAGCCAGGCGATGAAGGCGTTCTCGAAGTCGTCCGAGCCGATCAACATCGCCGCGGAGGTCTGCAACATCTTCCGCCGCGCCTTCACCAAATTGAAGAACGGCCGTGGCGGGCCGGTGATCGTCGAAATCCCGGCCGACATGTGGAACGAGGAGGTGCCGGAGCCCTTGAACTACACGCCGGTGCTGCGCACCCGCTATGGCGCCGACCCCGTGCATGTGAAAGAGGCCGCGGCGCTGCTCGTGAATGCAAAACGTCCGGTGATCTATGCCGGCCAGGGCGTGCATTATGCAAAGGCCTGGCCGCAGCTGAAGCGCCTCGCCGAACGGCTCGCGATCCCCGTCACCACGAGCCTCGGCGGCAAGTCGTCCTTCCCGGAGACGCATCCGCTGTCGCTCGGCTCCGGCGGCCTTGCGGTGCCGCGCGCGGTGCCGAAATTCCTCGCCGAAGCCGACGTGATCTTCGGCATCGGCTGCTCCTTCACCGAGACGTCGTTCGGCATCGCGATGCCGAAGGGCAAGACCATCATCCATTCGACGCTCGATCCGAACCACATCAACAAGGATGTCGAGGCCAGGATTGGCCTCGTCGGCGATGCCGGGCTCGTGCTCGATGCGCTGCTGGAGGAGATCGGCAAGACCGTGACCGCGGACCGCAACGCGAACGCCGTCGCCGAGGAGATCGCCGCGTCCCACAAGGAGTGGCTCGCCAAATGGATGCCGAAGCTGACGCACAACGACGCGCCGCTCAATCCCTACCGCGTGCTGTGGGACCTGCAACACACCGTCGACATTCACAACACCATCATCACCCACGACGCCGGCAGCCCGCGCGACCAGCTCTCGCCGTTCTGGAAGTCGGTCGAGCCGCTGTCCTATATCGGCTGGGGCAAGACCACGCAGCTCGGCTACGGCCTCGGCCTCGCGATGGGCGCCAAACTGGCAAAACCGGACAAACTCTGCATCAATGTCTGGGGCGACGCCGCGATCGGCTTCACGGGGATGGATTTCGAGACCGCGGTGCGCGAGCGGATTCCGATCATGTCGATCCTGCTCAACAATTTCTCGATGGCGATCGAACTGAAGGTGATGCCGATCTCGACCGAGAAATACCGCTCGACCGACATCTCCGGCGATTACGCGGCGATGGCGCGTGCCTTCGGCGGCTATGGCGAGCGGGTGACCAGGCCCGAAGACATCATCCCCGCGATCAAGCGCGGCATCCAGAAGACCAAAGAAGGCGTGCCGGTGCTCTTGGAATTCATCACCAGCAAGGAGACCGAGGTGTCGCGGCCGGGGACGTGACGGCACTTCGCACACCCCTCACCCACTTGATTTGACCCTGCCTGCGCAGGCAAGCTGCCTCCGACGGAAGATCGGAGGGAGAGATGGCGCGCATCCTGGTGCTGGGGGCCGGCTTTGCCGGGCTGTGGGCGGCGCTTGGTGCTGCGCGTAAGCGCGACGAGATCGGCGCGCGGGCGGCGGACACCGAGATCCTCGTCGTCGACCGCAACGCCTACCACAACATCCGGGTGCGCAATTACGAGGTCGATCTCGCCGACGTCGCGTTGCCGCTCAAGGACCTGCTCGATCCGGTCGGCGTCGGGCATAGGGTGGCCGATGTCGCGGCGATCGATCCGGCGAAGCGCGAGGTCACGGTCAGGACGGGCGCAGGCGCCGAGCAGCTGAGCTACGACCGGCTGGTGCTGACCACCGGCAGCGAACTGGTGCGCCCCGCCATATCCGGCCTTGCCGCCCATGGCTTCGACGTCGACACCTATGAAGCTGCCATCAAGCTCGACGCGCATCTGGCCGCGCTCGGCAAGCAACCACCGTCGCAGGCCCGCACGACGGTCGTAGTCGTCGGCGCCGGCTTCACCGGGATCGAGGTCGCGGCCGAGATGCAGGCCAAGCTCGCCCACGCCGGCATCTCCAGCGACCGCCGCATCATCCTGATCGATCCCAACCCCGTGGTCGGCGCGACCTTCGGCGCGCATGGCCGCCCGGTCATCAACGAAGCGCTGTCCGCGCTCGGCGTCGAGACGCGGCTGAATGTCAGGGTCAACGCCGTCGATGCCACGAGCATCACGCTAAGCTCGGGCGAGATCATTCCGACGGAGACCGTGGTGTGGTGCGGCGGCATGCGCGCCAGCCACCTCGCCGCAACGCTGCCGGTCAAGCGCGACGCGCTCGGCCGCCTCGCCGTAGACCACTTCATGCGCGCCGAGGGCATGGCGGACGTGTTCGCCGCCGGCGATATCGCGGCCTGCCTGATCGACGGCGAGCATCCGACCGTGATGTCCTGCCAGTTCGCGCGGCCGATGGGCCGCTTTGCCGGCCACAATGTGATGGCGGATCTGTTCGGTGAAAAGCTATTGCCGCTCACCATCGACTGGTATGTGACGGTGCTCGATCTCGGCGCCTGGGGCGCGCTCTACACCACCGGCTGGGACCGCGAGGTGCACACCACGGGCGCCGCCGCAAAACTCACCAAGCAGACCATCAACCAGCGGCGCATCTATCCGCCGCGCAACGGCGATCGCGCCGCACTGCTTGCGGCCGCGGCGCCGACGATCCAGGCGGCCCCGCCGACGCGCAAGTAAGAAGGGCGGCCACCGTGTGACCGCCCTTCGTTTCTCTTGATGCTCGCGCGATTACTGCGACAGCTTCACAAAGTTCGGAAACTTCAGCTTGCCCTCGGCGATCGCCTTCGGCCACACCGTGATCTGCTTGCCGCTTTGCCACTGGAACACGAGGCCAGTGACGGCGCCCGGGCCGGACTTGATGCCGTGGGTGAACTCGTCGTTCTTGCCGTAGAACTGGATCTTGCCGATGGTGCCGTCGAAGTCGGTCTTCTCGAGCTCGGCGACCATCTTGTCTGGATCGGTCGAGCCGGCGCGTTGGATCGCCTCGGCGATGATGTAGACCTCGTCATAGGCGGTGTAGCCGGTATAGGCCGGCGGCGTGCCGAACTTGGCCTTGAAGGCGGCCGCGAACGGCTTTGTCTTGGGCGTCACCGCGACATCGGGCGTCGCCACCGCGAGCGACGGCACGCCCTCGGCGGCGCCGTTGGTGTCGCCCCAGAACGACGGGCTCAGCGCCTGCGCGCTGATGCCGAACATCGGGATCGGCACCTGCTGGTTCTTCCATTGCACCGTCGGCTGCACGCCGACATGGGAGATGCCGGTCACGATCACGTCGGGTTTTGCGCTCTCCATCTTGTTGAAGATCGGCGTGAAGTCGGTGGTATCGGGCGAGAAGCGGATGTGCTCGACCACCTTCAACCCGGCCTTCGGCAGGCAGGCCTCGTAGCCGACATCGAGCGGCTTGGTCCAGGCCGCGTCCTCGCTCATGATCGCCGCCGACTTGAACTTGAGCTGGTCGACCAGGAGCTCCTTGGCGGCGTCGCAAACGAGCTGCGCCTGCGCCGCCGAGGTCAGATAGCCGTGGAAGGTGTACTTGTTCTTCTCATAGTCGTTGTGGATTGCCTTGGTGATCTCGTTGGAGGCGGCGCCGGGCGTGATCAGCGGCATCTTCAGCCGCGACGCCCACGGCTCCAGCGCCAGCACGACCTCGCTGATGTAGCTTGCGATCACGGCGGAAACCTTGTCCTCGCTCACCGCGCGCTGGAAGGCCCGCACCGAGTCGGCCGACGAGCTCTTGTTGTCGTAGGTGACGATCTCGATCTTGCGGCCCATCACGCCGCCCTTGGCGTTGATCTCGTCGGCCGCGATCTGCGCGCCGCCCGGCGTTGCCGCACCTGCGATCGACTGCACCTCGGCGATGACACCGATCTTGATCGGATCGTTGGACTGCGCATAGGCCGGCGCCGCGAGGCAGAGCGCGAGCGCGGAAGCCAAAAAGCTCACGCGGGTAGCGGTTGAATATCCTGTCATCATGATCTCCCTTGCTTTGCTTTCTTGCTTGAAGTTTTCGAACGTCAGAGAAAGTCTTTGCCGGCCTCCGCGGCGAACCGGCCGGGGTCGCCCTCCCAGACGATCCGCGCGTGCTCCAGCACATAGACGCGGTCGGCATGCGGAAGCGCAAACGTCACGTTCTGCTCGCCGAGCAGCACCGTGATCTTGGTGGTCTGGCGCAGCTTCTCCAGCGCCTTCGACAGCAGTTCGAGGATGACGGGCGCAAGTCCAAGCGTCGGCTCGTCGAGGATCAGGATCTGCGGCTGCATCATCAGCGCGCGGCCGATCGCCAGCATCTGCTGCTCGCCGCCGGACAGCGTCTGCGCCATCTGGCCCTGACGCTCCTTCAGGATCGGAAACAGTTCGAACAGCCAGGCGAGCTGTTTCGCCCGCGCCGCGTCGTCGAGATGCTGGCCGCCGAGATCGAGATTTTCCCGCACCGTCATCTCGCCGAACAGCTCGCGCGATTCCGGGCACTGCACGAGGCCCGAGCGGGCGATCTTGGCCGGCCCCGTGCCGCGCAACTTCTCGCCGCCGCGCAGGATCTCGCCGGTATAGGGCAGGAAGCCCGAGATGGTGTTGAACAGCGTGGTCTTGCCGGCGCCGTTCAACCCGACGATGGAGACGAACTCGCCCTCATGGACGTGGATCGAGACGTTCTCCAGCGCCTGCGCCTTGCCGTAATGCACGCTGACATTCTCGACCTGCAGCAGCGGCACCTTGTCCTTGAACGAGGTCTCGGGCCGCGCATGGGTTTCGATCGCGCCGCCGAGATAGACCCGCCGCACGGTCTCGTTCTTCATCACCTCATCGGCGCGGCCGGTCGTGATCTCCTCGCCGAGATACATCGCAAGCACGCGGTCGACCAGCGCCGCGACGCTCTTGACGTTGTGATCGACCAGCATCACCGCGCGGCCCTCGTCGCGGAAGCTGCGGATCAATTGCGAGAACGTTCCGACCTCGGTGCTGGTGAGGCCGGCGAAGGGCTCGTCGACCAGCACGACTTTTGGATCGCGCGCGATTGCCTTGGCCAATTCGAGCCGGCGCAGATCCGCGAATGGCAGCGTCGGTGGACGACGGTTCATCACCGCGCCAAGGCCGACGCGGTCGGCGATCCATTTGGCGCGCTCGGTCAGCGCCTTGTCGGGAAACAGCATGAACAGGCTGTCGGGCAATAGCGCGACCATGATGTTCTCCAGCACAGTCTGCCGGTTCAACGGCCGCGAGTGCTGGAACACCATGCCAAAGCCCTTGCGCGCGATCTTGTGCGCAGGCAGCCCGGCCACGTTCTCGCCTTCGAACAGCACCTCGCCCGCGGTCGGGCGCTCGATGCCCATCACGCTCTTCATCGCGGTCGACTTGCCCGAGCCGTTCGGCCCGATCAGGCCGAGGATCTCGCCGGGGCGCAGCTCGAAACTCAGATTCTTCACCGCGGTCAGGCCGCCGAACCGCTTGGTCAGGCCGCGCACCGCGAGCGTCGGGGTGGTGATCACAGTCTGGTCCATCAGGAGCGCGCCTCGCGTGACAGGGCCGCTCCGAGGAAACCGCCGGGGAAGAACAGCACGACGAGCAGCGCCACCGCCGAGACGATGAAGGTCGCAAGCTCGCCGGTCGGGCGCAGGAATTCGCCGGCCACGATCAGGAAGATCGCACCTAACGCAGCCCCCAGCACGGTGCGCCGGCCGCCAAGCACGGCGGAGACGATCACGTTCACGCCGACCGCGACGTCGACCACGGTGCCGACCGAGGCGGTGCCGAAGTAGAACACCAAAAGCGCCCCCGACAGGCCTGAGAAGAACGCGCTGACGATGAACGCCGCGAGCTTGTGCTTGACGATGTTGAAGCCGAGCGCGCCGGCCTGCACCGGGTCCTGCCCGCTCGCCTGCAGCACGAGGCCGACGGGCGATTGCGACAGGCCATAGAGGATGGCCGCGCTGATGGTCATGAAGCCGAGCGCGATCCAGTAATTGGCGCCGGCATTGATGGTGATGACATCTGGGATGGTGAGCCCGATCTCGCCACCGGTCAGGTCAGCAAACACCACGATGAAATTCTGCAGCATCAGCACCGCAACCAGCGTGGTCAGGCCGAAATACGGCCCCCTCACCCGCAGCGCCGGCAGTGCCAGCACGAAGCCCGCGACAACCGACGCCAGCGCGCCGAGCAGGATGCAGAGATAGACCGACCAGCCGAACTGGTTGTTAAGGATGCCCGCCGTGTAGGCGCCGGTGCCGATCAGGAAGGTCGGGCCGAAATTGACCTCGCCGGCAAAGCCGAACAGCAGGTCCCAGGCCATCGCGAACACGCCGAAATAAAACGCAACGGTGAGCAGGCCAAGGATGTAGCCCGAGACGTAGAACGGCAGCGTAGCGGCGACCACTACGCTAACCAGCGAAATGAAGAACAGGCGCGACGTGAAGAAGTTGGCCATGTCAGCGCCTCCCCAAGAGGCCCTGGGGCCGGATATACATCACGAACACGAGCAGCAGCAGAGCGGGGATGGTGCGATAGGCCGGCGAGATCATGTAGGCCGTGATGGTCTCGAGATAGCCGACGACGAAGGCCGCGATCAGCGAGCCCGAGACGCTGCCGAGGCCGCCGAGCACCACGATCGAGAACGCGCTCGCGGTCAGCGGCCCGACGCTGTAGGAGCTGACGCCGAGGAACATGCCGAGCAGCACGCCGGCGATGCCGGCGAGAATGCCGTAGATGCCCCACACCACGATATAGATCTGCGTGAGTTCGAGCCCGAGCAAGGTGACGCCGCGCGGGTTCATCGAGGCCGCCAGCACCGCTTTGCCGGTCCGGGTGCGGTTCACCAGAAGCCAGAGCAGACCGATCACGAGGCAGCACACCAGCGCGGTGAAGATGTTGTTGCGCGGCGTGCGGTTGCCGAAGATATCGACGACGCCCTCGACGATCGGCAGCACCGTCTTGGCGTTGTTGGTGAAGAAATAGGCGATCAGCTCCTGGATCATGATGCCCCACAGCAAGGTGCCGGTGAGGACGAAGATTTCCTTCTCCTCGTTGGGGATCCGCCTGGAATTCTGGATCGGCTTCACGACCGCGAAATAGGTCGCGAACGACACGATCAGCGCCACGCCGACACCGAACAACGCGCCGGTGTAGATGTCGAGGTGCAACACGCTGGCCGCGGCCCAGGCCGCGACCGCTGCGGCCACCATGATGGCACCGTGGGAGAGGTTGAGAACGCCGGAGACACCGAAGATCAGGGTGAAGCCGGTCGCGCCGAGTGCATAGAGCGCACTGATGGCAAAGCCATCGATCAGGATTTGTAAGGCGAGCATCTCAGATTGGCCGCGGCAGCAAGGCTGCCTGTTGTGGAGGACGCGAAACCGAAGACGGATGCTCCCGGGAGGGCCCCGGGAGCATGCTGACCGGTCAGTTCGTGGGGACCTTGACGAAGCTCGGGAACCTGAGATCGCTCTTGGCGACCTCCTTCGGCCAGACCGCGACCTGCTTGCCGCCCTGCCACTGCAGCATCAGTCCGGTGATCAGGCCCTTGCCGTACTTGATCGAATGGGTGAACGGGTCGTCCTTGCCGTAGAACTGGACGCGTCCGATGGTGCCTTCCCAGTCGGTCTTCTCCAGCGCATCGACCATCTTGTCGGCCTCGACCGAGCCGGCGCGCTTCACCGCATCGGCGATGTAGTAGACCTCGTCATAGGCGGTGTAGCCGGCGTAGGACGGATAGTTGCCGTAGCGCTTCTTGAAGTCCTCCGCGAACGGCACCGACTTCGGCGTCACCGCGACGTTCGGGCCCGACACGCCCTGATACAGCACGCCTTCCGCCGCATCGTTGGTGTCCTTGCCGAAGGTCTCGTTGGTCGCCTGCGAGGAAATGCCGAACATCGGGATCGGCACCTGCTGGTTCTTCCACTGCACCGTCGGCTGTACGCCGACATGGGAGATGCCGGTGATGATCACGTCGGGCTTGGCGGCTTCGACCTTGTTGAAGATCGGCGTGAAGTCGGTGGTATCGGGCGAGAAGCGGATATGGTCGACGACCTTGAGCCCGATCTTCGGCAGGCACTCTTCATAGCCGACATCGAGCGGCTTGGTCCACGCCGCGTCCTCGCTCATGATGACTGCGGTCTTCATGTGCTTCTGATCGACCAGCAGGTCCTTGGCGGCATCGCACACCGACAGCGCCAGCGCCGCCGAGGTCAGGTAGCCGTGGAAGGTGTACTTGTTCTTCTCGTAATCGGCGTGAACGCTCTTGCTGATCTCGTTGGAGGCGGCGCCCGGCGTGACGAACGGCGTCTTCAGGCGCGAGGCCCACGGCTCCAACGCCAGCACGACTTCGCTGATATAGCTCGAGATGACGACGTTGACCTTGTCCTCGTTGACCGCGCGCTGGAATGCGCGCACCGAATCCGCCGAGGATGAGTGATTGTCGTAAGAGACGATTTCGATCTTGCGGCCGTCGATGCCGCCCTTGGCGTTGATCTCCTCGGCAGCGAGCTGCGCTGCCTGCGGGATCGACGCCCCGGCGATCGCCTGCGCCTCGGCGATCACGCCGATCTTGAGGGTATCGGCGGCCTGCGCTCCGCTCGGCGCCGCGGCCAGCAGGCCCAACACGGCCACTCCGGCAAGTTGCTGCATCGCATGAAAAGGCAGTCGCGATGTTGTTTTCACCCTGTTTCACTCCTCTTGTTCTTCTTCGGCCGCTTCCAGCTCTTGGGGCGGGACTATAGCTGCGACAAAATGCGCAGCAAGTGAAACTGCGCGCAGATCGCCATGCATCGACGGCAACTAAAGTAGTGGGTCGGCGCTTTCAGGCTGAACAAAGATGAGGCAGTGGGGGAATATGAGCGCGGGGCGCCGATCACTGAGTTGCCCGACGGCGCAAGCCCCTCGCGCAAAAATATTTCTGTTTATCGGCACACCCAACTCAGTGTATGAATTTCCCGTCTCACCCGATCGAGGGGCGCTGCGCATCGTCACGGGTGTTGCGGTGAGATGCGGTGGACGCTGATGTCACAACTGACGAACGTGACTGACGCGGACGGTGAAGTCGTGTGGTCCTGACGCCCTAGCGGCCGGTGTCCCCTTGTAAGACGCAATTGCGTCTTGCGAAGGCGGTGACAAACAAGCCCAGTCTCGCCGGGGAGAGCACGAAGTAAGCCGTAACCCATCGCGCAGGGAAAGCCGGAGTTTCCGGTTACACCTGTGGTCCTACCCCCGAGCTTTCTACCCTTTGCTCGGGGCCCATGGGTGCGATCGGCACCCGGCTTTCCCTGCGCCCTCTGCTCAACGAGAGGGCGGAACGAGATGCAAAGCTCGGACAAATCATGTCGCGAGAACGCGAAGCTGTATCCCCATCCTCACCTGTCATCGCCCGGCTCGACCGGGCGATCCAGTACGCCGCGGCCCATCCACTCAAGCACAACTGTCTCTGGAATACTGGATCGCCCGGTCAAGCCGGGCGATGACACCGAACAAGTGGTTTGACAGGTTGAATCGAGAACCATCCTCATCGTCGTCCTGGCCTAGTGCGCAATTGCGCACGGGAGCCAGGACCCATTACCCCAAATGCCAATTGTTGCGCGATGCTGGGGCCGCGATCCCTACGGCAACCAACACGCTGGTTATGGGTCACCTTCCGGCCTTCGCCGGGACGACAGCGGTGGACTTGGCGTGGTCACAGGATCATCCCTGCGTTCGTTCAGCGGGACGACAGCGGTAAGCTTGGCTCCCGCCCTACTCCGCCATCTCCGCCGGCGGCCGCGCGGCGGGGCCGGCGAGCGGGCGCTCTTCCATCGTGATCATGCAGATCGAAGCCGTGGTCAGCAGCACGGCGGCGGCGCCGAATACGTAGCGGAACGCCGTGATCATGTCGGCCATCGGGATCGCGCTCACGGCGCCTGCGGCCGCAGCATGATGCTCGCCGTTGAGCGAAATATCGGGGCCCAGCGTCATCAGCAAAATCGTGGTGAAGGCGGCGACCGTGAACGAAGCCATCATCGCGCGGAAGAAGTTCATCGCGCCGGTCACGGTGCCGACCTGCGGGCGCGCCACCGCGTTCTGCAGCGACACCACGCAGATCGGGAACGTAGTGCCGAGCCCGAGCGCGAACACGCTCATCAACAGCAGCAATCCCCACAGCGGCAGCGTCGTCACCGCCATGCCGACGGCGCAGATCGCGGCGACCGAGGTGCCGACGATCGCGACACGCTTGTAGTGCCTGGCCTTCGCCATCGTGCGGCCGGCGATCGCCGCACCGAAGGTCGAGATCGCCGCGAGCGGAATCAGCGCAAGGCCGGCCTCGCTGGCGGTGAGGTGATAGACCACCTCGTAATACAGCGGCAGGTGCACGGTGAGCCCGACCATGGCACCGAGCGCACAGCCGCCCGCGCCCATTGCGAACGGCACCACCGAGCCGCCGAGCAGCGACAACGGCAGGAACGGCTCGTCAGCCCGGCGCGCATGCCAGACGAAGGCGCCGGCGAGCGCGATCGAGGCGCCGATCATGGCCGTGATGGTCGGCGACAGCCAGGACAGACGGGTGCCGCCCCAGGTCAGCACCAGCATCAGCACGACGGCCGAGGCCATCAGCAGCACGCCGCCGAGCCAGTCGACCTTGCGCTTGCGGTGGAACACCGGGATCTTGCTCATCTTCGGCAGCAGCAGCGCCAGCGCCGCCGCCGCGAGCGGCAGGTTGATCCAGAAGATCATCGACCAGTGCAGATGCTCGGCGAACACGCCGCCGACGACGGGGCCGAGAATGCCGCCGGCCATCCAGACGCTGGAGAAATAAGCCTGATAGCGGCCACGCTCGCGCGGGGTGACCACGTCGGAGATCACGGTCTGGACAACCGGCATGATGCCGCCGCCGCCAAGCCCCTGCAGGCCGCGGGCAACGATCAGCATGGTCATGCTGGGGGCGATCGCGCACAGCACCGAGCCGACCACGAACAGGCTGAGCGAGGTGATGATCATGACGCGGCGGCCGTAGATGTCGCTCAGCGTCCCGAACACCGGCGCCACCGCGGTGGAGGCGAGCAGATAGGCCGTGATCACCCAGGACAGATTGGTGACGTCGTGAAACTGGCGTCCGATCGTCGGCAGCGCGGTCGCGACGATGGTCTGGTCGAGCGCGGCCAGGAACATCGTCAGCATCAGGCTGATCACGATGGTGCGAACTTCATCCGGATTGAGCGGTGCCGGCGGCGCCAGCGGCGGCGCGTCGCTGAGTTCGATCACCTCGCTCGGAAGGCGGGACAGCTCTTCGGCAATGTCGTCGGGCAATGTTGCTTGGTCGGCAGGAATCCGGCTCTGCCGTTCATACTTGTTCATTTGAGGCGTAATGCTGCTGCGCGGGCTGATCCCGCGATGGAATCATTCTCTGCTTCGCAATTTATGCAGCAAATCGATGCTGAGGCAGGCCCCCCAGCGCATGGGTGCATCCCGCCGCGACCTTCTCGCGATGACGTGATCGCAGCGCTCGTTGCGACGTCACGCCTTGGTCGTCTTGCCCAGCGCTTTCGGCCGCTTCTTCAGCCGTGCTTGCTTCGGCAACAATCCCGGCCAGCGCACGATGTGATCCTCGAGATCGGCGTCGTTGACGTCGATCTCGGTGCCCTGCACCCGCCCGCGCACCGACACGCCGGCTTCATGAACGGTGTTGGGGTCGCCCGAAATCAAAGGGTGCCACCAATAGAGGTCCCGCCCCTCGGCCACGAGCCGGTAGCCGCAGCTCGGCGGCAGCCAGTTCAGGGTCCGGACGTTTTCGGGCGTCAGGCGGATGCAATCCGGAACCTGGTCGGAGCGGTTCGGATAGTCCTTGCAGGTGCACAGGCCGGCATCGAGCAGCTTGCAGGAGATATGGGTGAAATAGATCTTGCCGGTGTCCTCGTCCTCGAGCTTCTCCAGGCAGCAACGTGCGCAGCCGTCACACAGGCTCTCCCATTCGTCGCCAGACATCTCTTCCAACGTCTTGGTTTTCCAGAAGAATCCATCCTGGTCCGACGGGCGCTTGGGCGGTGCGGTCATGATATCCCTGACATGGCGGTACAGCTCTTCTTGGGACGCCGGCGCCGGCTCCGCAAGGGGGAGCACCTGCGGGGTCGCAAAAGCCGGTGGGCAGCGTTAGGGCTTTCATTAAATTCGCCAGCCGCGCCATTGGTTTATGGCAGCCGCTCGGATAGAACAACGAACGAGTCCCCAACGACGCAAAAGCGCCTTGGGATTGCCGCAACATCGAAGCAAGACGCTGGCCTGTGCCCGTTTTGGGCAGGCGCAGCGCTGTCGAACTGATCAAGGGTCCGGTCCGCCAGATCATGCCGTCGCATTGGAAACAGAAGGTTCGGAACTTCTTCCTGGACCTCGATGCGCGTATCGACTCGACGCTGTTCTCGTCGGGCAAGGGCCTGCGCGAGCTTTACGAGCGCTATTCCACCTTCATGGACCGCTTCTATGTCGGCCGCTGGAAGCGGTGGGTGTTCATCGAGCCGCTGTCGGAAGCCGCAACCATTGGGCTCGGCGGCATGATCCTGATGCTGACGCTCGCGATCCCCGCCTTCCGCGAGACCGCAGATGAGGACTGGCTGAAGAAGTCCGATCTCGCGGTGACCTTCCTCGACCGCTACGGCAACCCGATCGGCAGCCGCGGCATCAAGCATAACGACTCGATCCCGCTGGAAGACTTTCCGGACAATCTGATCAAGGCGACGCTCGCTACCGAAGACCGCCGCTTCTATGACCATTTCGGCATCGACTTTCCGGGCCTCGCCCGCGCGCTCGTCACCAACGCGCAGGCCGGCGGCGTCCGCCAGGGCGGCTCGTCGATCACCCAGCAGCTCGCCAAGAACCTGTTCCTGAACAACGAGCGCACCATCGAGCGCAAGGTGAAGGAAGCCTTCCTCGCGATCTGGCTCGAGACGCGCCTCACCAAGAACGAGATCCTGAAGCTCTATCTCGACCGCGCCTATATGGGCGGCGGCACTTTCGGTGTCGACGGCGCGGCGCATTTCTACTTCAACAAGTCGGTGCGCGACGTGAACCTCGCGGAAGCCGCGATGCTCGCCGGCCTGTTCAAGGCGCCGACCAAATACGCCCCGCACATCAACCTGCCCGCGGCGCGCGCCCGCGCCAACGTCGTGCTCGACAACCTCGTCGATGCCGGATTCATGACCGAGGGCCAGGTGTTCGGCGCCCGCCGCAACCCGGCGATCGCGGTCGACCGGCGCGACGAGAACTCGCCGAACTACTATCTCGACTACGCCTTCGACGAGATGCGCAAGCTGGTCGACACCTTCCCGAAATCCTACACCGAGCGTGTTTTCGTGGTCCGCACCGCGATCGACATGAACGTGCAGAAGGCGGCCGAGGAAGCGATCGAGAACCAGCTCCGGCAGTTCGGGCGTGATTATCACGCGACGCAGGCGGCGACCGTGGTGTCCGATCTCGACGGCGGCATCCGCGCCATGGTCGGCGGACGCGACTACGGCGCGAGCCAGTTCAACCGCGCCGTCGACGCCTATCGCCAGCCCGGTTCGTCGTTCAAGCCTTACGTCTACACCACGGCGCTATTGAACGGCTACACGCCGAACTCGAAGATCGTCGACGGCCCGGTCTGCATCGGCAACTGGTGCCCGCAGAACTATGGCCACTCCTATTCCGGCTCGGTGACGCTGACGCAGGCGATCACCCGGTCGATCAACGTGGTGCCGGTAAAGCTTTCGATCGAGCTCGGCAAAAACATTGGTGGCCCGAAGGCCGGCCGCGCCAAGATCGTCGAGGTCGCGCGCCGCTTCGGCCTCAAGGCGCCGCTGCCCGATACGCCGTCGCTGCCGATCGGCTCCGACGAAGTCACGGTGATCGAGCACGCGGTGGCGTATGCGACCTTCCCGAACCGCGGCAAGGCGGTGACGCCGCATTCGGTGCTCGAGGTGCGCACCGGCGCCGGCGACCTGGTGTGGCGCTGGGACCGCGACGGGCCGAAGCCGCGGCAGGCCATTCCGCCGAACATCGCCGCCGACATGGCCGGCATGATGAGCCACGTGGTGAGCGAAGGCACCGCGCGGCGCGCCGCGCTCGACGGTATTCCGACCGCGGGCAAGACCGGCACCACCAACGCCTATCGCGACGCCTGGTTCGTCGGCTACACCGGCAACTTCACCTGCGCGGTCTGGTACGGCAATGACGATTATTCGCCGACCAACCGCATGACCGGCGGCTCGCTGCCGGCGCAGACCTGGCACGACATCATGGTCGCCGCGCATCAGGGTGTTGAGGTGAAAGAACTCAACGGCGTCGGCATGGGCCAGAAACTGCCGCCGCAGCCGGCGCAGGCCAATGCCCAGGCCAACGCAGCGCCGCGCATATTGGAGACCAAGCCGGGTCCGCCGCCGGTGCTGACCAAGCGCGGTGCCGATATCCTGGTGCGGGTCGAGAAGCTGCTCGATGACGCCGCCAAGACCGCCAACAAAACCACGCTGAACGAGCCCTCGAAGGCCGGCAAGCCGGAATCCTCGAGCGCGCTGGCGTTCCCCGAAAATTACATTGCCGCGGCCGGGCCGGACGGCGCGACAACAACTCCTGCGCCACGCAAGAACTGACGTGCGGCTCCTCCTCACCACCCTGCTGGCACTCGTCATCGCCACCGCGGTCGGCCTCGGCCTGACCTACGCGACGGCGACGCGCGGCACCGATCTCGGCACCTTGAAGATCGGCGCCTGGACCGCGCGGCCGAAAAACGGCACCTCCGACGTCGACCCCTATTCGCGCGCCACCATCGCGCGCAGCGGCGAATTGCCGATCGGCACCGGCGACGGCATCGCCTTCTCGGCGACATCAGACGACAAGAACAAGCCGCTCGACGGCCGCTGCGACATCGTGGTCAGCGGCGTGACGCCGGCGGCGCGGTTCTGGACGCTGACGCTGTTCGACCGCAAGGGCCATCTGGTCGCCAACTCGCTGCAGCGCTACGGCTTCACCAGCCAGGAGATCATGCGCGCCTCCGACGGCACGTTCGAGATCCACATCGCCTCGCGCTCGCGCGCCGGCAACTGGCTGCCGACCGGCGGCATCGAACGTTACGCGCTGATGCTGCGCCTCTACGACACGCCGGTCGGGGTCGCGACCCGCACCCAGCGCGACGCGCCGATGCCCTCGATCGCAACGACGGGCTGCCCATGATCCGGCTGCTGTTCACCATCCTCGCAGGCGTGCTGCTCGGCGGCGTGGTGCATCTCGTCAGCGTGCTGGCGCTGCCGCGCATCGCCTCGCAGGACGCCTATTCGCGGCTGACGCCGATGACCAAGCTCAACGAGGTCACGCAGCTGCCGCTGGCCGACCCGACCCACTCGCCGATGCCGCTGATGGATCCGGCGTTCGCGATGGCGATCTGCCGCTACGATCTCTCCAGCGCGCCGCTCAAGCTCACCGTGCCGGTCAGCCAGGCCTACACGTCGGTATCGTTCTACACGCGCAACGAGGTCGCCTATTACGCGATCAACGACCGCTCCGCCGGCAAGAAGGTGATCGAGCTCTATTTGATGACGGAAGCCCAGCACAACGAGCTGCCGGAGGACGAGGAAGTCACCGCCGCCGACCGGCTGATCATCGACTCCCCGACATCAACCGGCCTGATCCTGCTGAAGGCGCTGGCGCCGGAGCCCGGCCTGATGCCGCAGGCGCAGGCCTCGCTCGCGGCCTCCTCCTGCAAGCCGCAGACCGAGCCGGTCGCGGCCAAGCCGGAGGCGCCGCCGCCGCTGCCCGCTCCGGCCCCACCGCCCGCGGCGCGCAAGCGCTAGCTCGCTGCCAGCGCGTGCCGGCCGCAGCGGCAGGTCTCGTAGTCGACGGGATCGTGGCTGTTGACGATCGTGACGCTAGCGCCATGCGCCGCCTTCAATTGGCGCAGCCGCTCCTGGTTCTGGATGCGCCTCGCGCGATCCATATCCGCGCGGCGCTGGAACATGCCGAGCACCAGCGGGATCCGCGGCCTGGCGTGGAGCTGCGCGTGATGGAAATAGGCATCACCGGCGTGCAGCAGCCATCTGTCTTTGTCGCGCACCGCGATCCCGCAATGGCCAAGCGTGTGCCCCGGCAGCGGGATCATCAAGATGTCCGGTTCCCTGTCACCAAGCGCGCGCACGCCCTTGAAGCCGAACCAGTCTTCACCATCGGCGCCGTAGAACGCCCAGTCCGGCCCGTGCTGCCACTGCGCCGTGATGTAGCGTCCTTGCGGCGGCGCGACTTGGTGCGTCACCGCCATGTCGTATTCGTTGCGATGGACGTGCACCTTGGCCTTCGGAAAGTCCGGCACGCCACCGGCATGGTCGCGATCGAGATGCGTCAGCAGCAAATGGCGCACGTCATCAGGCGAGAAGCCGAGCGCCTTCACCTGCTGGACGGCGGTCTCGGCCGGATCGAGCCGCGGCGTGGTCTGCCGCACCCATTTGCGCCCGAGCCGCGGCGGGTCGGCGATGTCGCCGAGCCCGATCCCGGTATCGACCAGCACGAGGCCGTCATTGCTCTCGACCAGCAGGCAGTGACAGACCATCCGCGCCCGCTGGAAGATGCTGCCGCTGCCGTTCACGAGCCGCTTGCCGATCGGGCACATGGTGCCGGTGTTGAGATGGTGGATGCGCATGACCAGTCCTCCGCTGAAGTCAGCGCAGGCTTGCCACCCGCCTTTCCATAGGTAAAATATTGTCTCTCTATCTATACGATAGGATTTACCTATGGATATACGCGAACTCCGCTACTTCGCCGCGGTCTACCGCGAGCGCAATCTCACCGCCGCCGCGAAGCGCTGCTTCATCTCGCAGCCGTCGATCTCGGCGGCGATCACCAATCTCGAGGCCGAGCTCGGCACCACGCTGTTCATCCGGCACAAGAAGGGCATGGCCCCGACCGAGTCAGCCGCGCAGTTTCACGGCATCGCCCGCAAGATCATCGACGAGGCGGACGCCGCGCGAAACCTGTTTCGCAAGCCCGCGACCAGGCAGGCGCTGACGCTCGGACTGTTGCGGACGCTCGATCAGGCCCGGACCATCGCGCTGCTGAAGCCGCTGACGAGCCATGCCGACCTCGCGCTCCGGCTGGTCGGCGCCAACGAGAAGGCCGACGCGCGGATCGTCGCAAGGACCATGATCACCGCCGGCGAGCACTTCGTCCCGCTGTGGAGCGAGCGCTATGTCGCGGCATTGCCGCCGTCGCATCGCCTGACCTTGAAGGAGACGCTCCGGACCACCGACTTCGCCGGCGTTCCGATGATCGATCGCTGCCATTGCGAGCAGCAGGAATTCTTCAAGCGCACGTCACCGCCGCGCAAGCCGGTGGCGATCGCGGAATCCGAGGAATGGGCGATGGCGCTGGTGGCGGCCGGGGTCGGCGTTGCGATCGTCCCCGAAGGCGTCGCGCGCGGCAATGCTGATGTCGCGGTGCGGGCGCTCGATATCGACGTGACGCGCCAGGTCGGCCTCGCCTATCCCGCGGCCCACCCGCCATCGGATGCGCTGAAGGCGTTCATCGCGAGCCTGCCGCGGCAACCGAGCAGTCGCCGCGTCAGATCGTCAACGAGGAAAGCGAGGCGGGCCTAGCCCTTCGACACCACGGCCTGCCCAGCAACCGGCGCGGACACCAGCGGCGCATTGGCGGTAAGCCGGGCGAGCTCGTTGATCTGGCGTTCGGCGTCGGCAGCCATGCCGTCGGGCGCCTGGATCACCAGCCGCTCCAGGGCCCAGCGATAGGACGCGATCCGCCGCTCCAGGCTCTGCCCGACCCACTGCACGATCAACGCATTCTCTTCCATCCGCGCGACCGCATCGGCCTTCTCGCGCGGCGACAGGTCCGCGATCATCTTGAGGCTGGCATTGCGCTTGCGGTCGAGCTCGATCACCTGGATCGCGACGGCGAAGAACGGCTCGAACCGGGTGATGTCGTCGCGGACCTCGTCGATCAAGAGCGAATAGCGCGAGGCGAACGAGCGATGCGGCTCGTCGATCAGATTGCGGCCATACGCCGTGCGGTCGAACACGACCCTCTGCCGCCAGGGCGCCGGCAGCGGCTGGTAGTCGCCGAACACGCTCTTCCACGCCGGACGCGACAGCGGCGGCTCGATGAACTGATAGGCGAGATCGCGTAGCTGACGTTCGTGTTCGGTGAGCTGGAATTGCGAGGCGTTCCTGCCGACGCTGCCGGTCGCCTCCGCGCCCATCCAGCGATGCATGTCGTCGTTGCGGAAATCGGCGCGGGTGCGGCCGAAATCGCCGCCGCTGCAACCCGCGAGCGCCGAGCCCGCCAGCAGCAGGATCAGCGCCGGGAATGGCCGCCACGCGGCGATCCGCTGCACAAGCTCCGGCATTGCGCGATGTCCGCGATCAGGAGCGGCGTCGGCGACGGCGGCCCTGCGCAGTGCCCTGCTCCGGTCCGCGATCGCCACCGGTCTCCTCCGTCGTTCGCTCGATCCGGACGACGGGTAGGATCAGCACGGTCCCCATGCCTTCGCCGGCAGCACCGGCCATGCTCGGCCGCCGCGCAGCCGCATCCGCCGGAAACTCAACGATGGTGCCCATGTTCCGTTCTCTCTGGCCCCGCACGGACATGATTTGCCCCGCGCCTGCCGAGTTAAGAACGCGCATGGTTAATGACATCTTAAGCCGCCGATACGGACGGTTACGGATATGGCGCTGTGCCTTAATGGACACGCGCAAATGCGAGCATTCGCCTTCACGGCTTGTTTTCCTTAACCGGCTCTTAAAGCAGCCTGCGTAGGCTCGCTGCCACAAGGTTTTCAAACCGATTCCTTACTGGCAAGTGCGTACGCCCGAGATGAGCGCAGCTCCGTTATTTCCTGGTTTCGATGGGCTGATGACGCTCTCCCGCCGCGAGGGCGTCGACATCCGCCCCACCTTGCTGCGCGTCCTGACGGACCTCTATGTGCAGGCCAGCGCACACTCGGCGGACGAAGAGCGCCAGTTCGTCGAGCTGACCTCGCGCCTGATCGACGAGGTCGACGACGCGACACGCGCCGCCGTCCGCGCACGGCTTGCGATCTATCCGGCAACGCCCGCTGGGATCATGGACAAGCTCGGGCTGCGGCGCGGCGGTCCAGACCAGCCGATGCCGGCTGCCGGTCCAATTCCCGCGCCGTCACCGTCCGCGCTGCCCGCCAAGATTCCGACCGAAGCCGAGCTGCGGATGGCGGCGAGCCTCGCGATGCGGCCGAACGATGCCGCCGAGATCTCCGACATGTTCTTTGCCGCCAACGCGAAGGAACGCGCGCAGATCCTGCACAATCTGCAGGAGACGCCGCTGAAGGCGGCGGCGCGGATTCCGGCCGCCCGCGCCGCGCGGGCGATCCATATCCTGGAGATGGCGGCGTTTGCCGAAGACATCGATAACTTCACGCTCGAGCTCGGCGAGGCGCTGATCCTGCCGTCGCGGATCGCCGCCGACGTGGTGAATGATCCCGGCGGCGAGCCGCTCGCCTGCGCGATGCGGGCGCTTGATGTGTCGAGCGCCGCGTTCCAGCGCATCCTGATGTTCCTCAATCCGGAAGCCGGCTCGTCGGTCAACTATGTCTACCGCCTGTCGCGGCTGTACGATCATCTGAGCGAGCGCTCGGCGCTGGTGATGCTGGCGGCGTGGCGCGGCTCGACCATGGCGGTGGCGCGCGCCAAGTATCGCTCGTCGCTCTATGACGATGAGCGTCACCGCGTGCGTGCAGCAGCCTCGCAGACGCGATCCGTGGTGCAGCCCGGCAGCGCACCGGCCATCCGCAACCAGAAATCCGGAAGCTAGTTTTTCGCCAGATCGAGAAAATGCCGCCCGGCGCGGTCCTCGGTCTCGACGATCCAGGCGTCGGGATCGAAGCGAAGTTCCTTGGTCAAGCGCTCCTCGACCGAAGGCTCGGGCACCGGCTGCAACGCCGACGGCACGAACAACCGCTCGGCCGGACGGCTGTCGTCATAGACCGTCTGCGGCGCCGGCGCGTACAGCATCGCGTTGCCGTCCATCAGCGCCACCTTGACGAAGACGGCACCGGCCTCCTCCGCGCCCTTCTTGCGGATCGCGCCGAACACGCCCTCGGTCTGGCAGCGGCGCAGATAGGCCGCGACCCAAATACTTGTTTTCAATCGCATGCGCAGACCTATAGGCCAGCGGCGTGACGCCGTCCAATCGCCGCACGCCAAACGGCGGGTTGACCGGCGCGCCGGCCGCTCATATCCTCAGCTTGCGTGCAAGCCGCGCCCGGGTCCACGGGAAGGGTTGAACCCACTTGCAACATTGAAGCAGCAAATCAAGCCTTTGTGCAGCCGGTTTTGTGGACCATCGGCGATTGATGCACGGAGGTTTCCATGGACCGATCGCGCGCGCGATTGAATCTCGAACATCTGAAGAAGCAGGCCAAGGAGCTGATCCGCCTTTACCGGCGGCAGGCGCCGGAAGCTTACGCCCGTTTCCGCCACGCGCTTCCGGCCGCGGCCGGCCGCAGCGACGCCGACATCGCCGCGCTCGATCTGCGGCTCCACGACGCGCAGTCCTGCGTGGCACGCGATCTTGGCTTTGCCTCATGGCCGGATTTGCGGCGTTACGTCGAGGCGCAATTGCCGCCCGGCAAAAGCAAGGACGATCGCGTGCGGCGGTGGCTGCAGCTGGTCTATGCCGCCGACGTCGACGGCACCACCGATCGCGCCAATCCGCGCGTTGCGGTACGGATGCTCAAAGAGGATCCCGGCCTTGTGGCCGATGATCCCTATCTTGCCTGCGCCATTGGCGACGAGGAAACGATACGGCGCACCGCAACCAACGATCCCGCATGGGTCAACCGTCCCGGTGGTCCGCTCAAGCTGCCGCCGCTGGTCGCGGTCACGCATTCCAGCCTGCTGCAGATTCCGGAATTTCAGCCGCGGCTGCATCGCTGTGCGCGCCTGCTGCTGCAGGCCGGTGCCAGTCCCGACCAGCATATCGGTAGCCGCTGGCCGCCGGGATCGCTCGATGCGCCCGACGACGGCAATCCGCTGTCGGCCCTGTATGGCGCCGCGGGGCGCAATCACGATCTCGAGCTGACCAGGCTTTTGCTCGAAGCGGGCGCCAATCCCAACGACAATGAATCGCTGTACCACTCGCTGGAAGGCTTCGTGACGACCGGCGTGTTGCTCGCGCATGGCGCGCGGATCGCCGGCACCAACGCGATGTACAAGGTGCTCGACGACGAGAACGTGGCGGCACTCGAATTGCTGCTGCGGCATGGTGGAAATCCGAACGAGCCCGCCCGCAATGCGCCGTTGACCGATTGCGGCTCGCCGCTGATGTGGGCGATCCGGCGGCGGCGGTCGCGGACGTGCATCGCGGCCTTGCTCGACGCCGGCGCCGACACGCACATCACGACACCGGACGGTCTCAGCGCCTACCGTTACGCGCTGCAATTCGGACTGACCGAGGTCGCCGAGCTGCTGCGGGAGCGCACCGGTGCCGAGACGCTGGCCGATGACGAACGCTTCGTCGCAGCGTGCAGCAGCGGCGACGCGCGCGAGGCACGGCGGATCCAGGCCAGCCGGCCCGACCTTCCCGGCGCGCTTTCACCACAGCAATTGCGCCTGCTTCCGGAGCTCGCCGCGGCGGGTGGCGATGACGCGGTGCGGCTAATGGTCGAGCTGGGCTGGCCCATCGCGGTACGCGGCGGCGACTGGGATGGCTCGGCGCTCAATCACGCCGTATTCCGCGGCAACGCCGCCCTGACGCGCTTCCTGCTCGAGCACGGTGCAGAGTGGACCGAGCAGCACGGCTTTGGCGACAATGCCTCCGGCAGCTTGTCGTGGGCCTCCTGCAATGAGCCGGTCAGTGGCGGCGATTGGGTGGGCTGCGCGCACGCCCTGCTCGATCACGGCATGCCGCGCGCCGTTCCGGATCGCGACGATCCGGAATGGGTGCTGCTGGCCGGCCGCAAGAAGCTGTTCTCCGACGAGGTCAGGGACGTTCTGCTGGGCGAAAAACCCTAGCTCGTCATGGCCGGGCTTGACCCGGCCATCCACGTCTTCGCTTCAACAACTCTCAAAGACGTGGATGCCCGGGACAAGCCCGGGCATGACGAACACACTTTTTCAATGCCGTCGCGGAGAACTACTCGATCGAATGCCCGATCATCACGCTGAGTTCGTGCACCAGGCGATCGGACATCTGCCCGGTCACCGGCAGCTTGCGGGCGCGCTCGAACTTCGCGATTGCAGTCTGCGTGTCCGCACCGATCGTGCCGGTCGGCTTGAGCTGGCCGTAGCCATATTCGGTCAGCGTACGCTGGACCGCGGCGATGCGTTTTCCGGCCGGGCTCAGATGCGCCGTCGGGATCGGTGCCGGCGGACGAATGACGCTCGACGGTGCGGCGGCCGGCGGCGCGGCGGTCGACTTCATCACCAGGCTCGCCATCGGATCGACCGGCTTCGCATCAACCGGCTTGGGTTCGGCGGATCTTGCTTCAACGGGTTTGGATTCGACAGGCCTTGCTTCGACCGCTTTGGTCTCCACGGGCTTCACCTCGACCGGCCTGGGTGGCTCCATGGCAGCGGCGGCCTCGGCCGGGCGCGGACGCGGCAACGGACTGGCGGCCGCTACAGGCGGTGCCGGCGGCGGCAGCGTCACGACCGAACCGCCGAACATCGGCGACGGATGGCGGCCGGCCTGCAGGAACAGCGCATTGATCAGGATCGCAACGATGGCGGAAACGGCCAGCACGCCCGCAACGAGATCCTTCGGACTGTGCAGCAGCAGACGCAGCACGAGGCCACGTTCTTCCTCGGCCGCGATGGCCACTGCCTTGGCGCCGCGGCGACGGCGCGGCGTTTCATCGTCATCCAAAGTCTGTCTAGGCACTCTTCTTCACCTGATGGGTTTGCTCTTGTAATCCGGACCGCAGCGCGGGCTTCAGGGTCGAGACATTGCTGGACGGCTCGACCGCGGCCGGCGGGGTGAACGCCAGCGGCAGCGCGACCGACACGATGGTGCCCTCGCCGACCTTGCTCTCCACGTTCATTTCGCCGTTATGCAGGCCGACCAGTCCCTTGACGATGGACAGGCCAAGGCCGGTGCCTTCGTGGCGGCGCTGATAGGTCTTGCCGGCCTGGAAGAACGGATCGCCGATCCGCTTGAGATCGTCGGCGGCGATGCCGACGCCGGTGTCCGAGACGCGCAGCAGCAGGCGCGCCCCCTCGACGCTGGCCGATACGGTCACCTTGCCGCCGCGCTCGGTGAACTTGATGGCGTTGGAAACCAGATTGAGGACGATCTGCTTGAACGCGCGCGGATCGCCATTCACGATCGGCAGATCGTCGGGCACGCGGGTGACGAGGTCCACACCGCTCTCGCGCGCCTTCAGCGCCACCAGATTGCAGCAATTGATTAGCGCCGGCCGCGGCGCAAACGGCTCCGGCGAAATCTCGAAATTGCCGGACTCCATCTTCGACATGTCGAGGATGCCGTTGACGACGGACAACAGATGCTGGCCGGAGTCGTTGATCAGCTGCGCGTATTCCTTCCGGCGCGCCGCGTCGAGCCCGAGCACGTCTTCCTGCGCGATCATCTCGGAGAAGCCGATGATGGCATTGAGCGGGGTCCGCAGCTCGTGGCTCATGGTGGCGAGGAAGCGCGTCTTCGAGGCATCGGCCTGCTCGGCCGCGTTGCGCGCCTGTTCCAGCGCCTGCTCCTGCACCTTGCGATCGGTGACATCGCGGATCACCGCGACGACCTCGGCATCGGCGGCGGTCTGCTCCAGCGGACGGCAGCGCATCTCGGCCCAGATGAATTCGGCGGTCTCGCCGCGCGCGGCGTCGCGGCGCACCCGGAACTCGACGCTGCGGGACTCGCCGCGTGCCGCGTCCGACAGCGCGGTGAGATAGGCCGGGCGATCGGCGACATGAACGCGGTCGAACAGGCCGTGGCCCAACAGCCGCGATGCCGGCACGCCGAGCATGATCTCGACCCCAGGCGAAATGAAGCGTACCGCGCCGTTGCGGCTGTGCCGCGACAGCACGTCGCTCATGTTGTGCGCGAGCAGGCGGTAACGCTCCTCCTCGACATAGAGCAGCGCCACGCTGGTGCGCGCCAGCGATTCCGCGCCGAAGGCGAGCCCGGCCGCATAGAAGATCGCCGACACGACGCCGAACCCGATCAGCGTGCTGTTGGTCGCGACCGCGGGATCGGCGAACGGCAGCAGGTGATAATGGCCGAGCACGCTGAGCAACGCCGCGCAGATCATCGCCAACGCGAACGCAAAGGCGACCACGCGCCGCGAGGCCGACAATGCGGCCTCGATCGGAATCACGACGAGCCAAACCGTGGCGAACGACGCGATGCCGCCGGTGGACGCCGCGATCATCATCACGAGACCCGCGAGCGCCAGCGACGACAGCACATGCGCGCCTTCATAGCGGCCGGTGCGCGACAGGAACCATGACAGCAGGATCGGCGCGATCAGCCAGGCAAATGCCGCGACCTCGATCGCTGTGGGCGCACCGCGCATCGCCAGGAAGGCCGGAAAGGAAGCGAGCGCCGCCAGGCTGCCGAGCAGCCGCGGCGCCATGAAGGCACGATGGCGCGCACGCGTCAGCGCATCATATTGCGCCGACGGATGCAGCAGCGCATCCAGGCAATCGCGGATCAGACTCAAACTACTCACAGCACTCGCGCTTCGGCTTAGTCGTCAGACAGACGCGCCGGAACGCCTCCTTGGTGATTGCAGGTCAACGTGTCAGAGCGAACTTAAGCGAACGCTAAGGCAATGCGGCCTGCTGCCAAACACCGTGCATTGGCGAGGCTTTGACGCAGCCATTCACCGCCCATTTGTCGGGGATGGTGAACGACTGGTTTCCGGATGCGACAATCTATGGTTTCGAAAGGGTGGACGCGGCGCAATCTGCGCACTCGGCGCGCACATGCAGCCATCAATCGAAAATTTACGGCGAATCAATTCAGGCGGATTTTCCGCGATTTTTGGGCGGATTTACTTCAATGCGGATACTTCCGGTTTATCGACCGCTGCTAAGCCTGAGGGCAATAGCGGCATCGACCGCGCAAGAAGCAAAAGACAAGATAGACGACCGGGATCGCGCCATGTTCTTCCTGCTGCGTTTGGCATTCTGGCTCGGGCTTGTGCTCGTGCTGCTGCCGAGAGACAAAACACCCGAAGCGGACAAGGTGCCGCAGATCAACGCGTCGGACGCGGTGTCGGCCGCGACGGCGACGATCAACGACATGGGTCAGTTCTGCAAGCGCCAGCCTTCCGCCTGCGAAGTCGGCGGCCAGGCCGCGACCGCGATCGGTCAGCGCGCAACCGACGGCGCGCGCAAGCTCTACCAGATCATCACCGACAAGAAGCCGCCGGACCACACCGGCTCGATCGGCGGCGACGATACCGCGTCAGCCCTTGCCGCATCCCGCGACACGCTGACCGCGGACGATCAGACGATCGAATTCCGCCTGCCGCCGACGCCGTAGGCGCAAAATGAGAGCGTTTTCGAGCGAAGTGAGTGCCGGTTCGCGTGAAGAAAACGCGTCGAAACAATAATAGCCGCGGAACCGGTTCCATTTTCGTCGCTTTCGCGGCCCGCCTTCCCTATATAAGCCGTTAAGCATAGGACGCGGGCCACGATGACGACGATCGACGAAATCAGGGACAATTTTGCGCTGCTGGACGAGTGGGACGACCGCTACCGCTACGTCATCGAGCTCGGCCGCACGCTCGAGCCATTGTCGGAAGCGGAGCACTCGGCCGAGAACAAGGTGCAGGGCTGCGTCAGCCAGGTCTGGCTGTCGAAACGGGTCGAGGGCGATGCCCATGGCGAACCCCGCCTGATCTATGTCGGCGACAGCGATGCCCACATCGTGCGCGGCCTGGTCGCGATCGTGCTGACGCTGTTTTCCGGGCAGACGCCGAAGGACATCCTCGCCACCGATGCGCTCGCGCTGTTCGACGAGTTCGGCTTCCGCGACCATCTGACGCCGCAGCGTTCCAACGGTCTCCGCTCGATGGTCGATCGCATCCGCAACGATGCGCGCGAGGCGCTGGCGTCCGCCGCGTAAACCCCTACTTCCGCTTCCGGGTCTGCTGGCCCAGTCCCATCTTCTTGGCGAGTTGCGATCGCGCCACCGCGTAGTTCGGCGCCACCATCGGATAATCCGCCGGCAGCCCCCATTTGTCGCGATATTGCTCCGGCGTCATGTTGTACTGGGTGCGCAGATGGCGCTTGAGCGACTTGAAGCGCTTGCCGTCTTCGAGACACACCAGATATTCCGGCGTGATCGACTTCTTCATCGACACCGCAGGCCTGGCCGGCTCGCTCGGCGTGTCGCTGCGCCCGCTCGACACCCGCAGCAAGGCGGCGTGGACCTGGCTGATCAGGTTCGGAATATCCGAGGCCGGCGTCGGATTGTTGCTGAGATAGGCCGAAACGATGTTTGCGGTCAGCTCGACCGGCGTTTTGCCTGAGATATCGGACATGGCTCAATCTTCCCCGTGCTAGCGACGGCCCGGCGCCCACCGGACAGTATCCATGTGCAGCAATACATAAATGAAATCGCGTACTACTTGGCGAATATGAGCGGATTGCAGCAAGCCTGACAAGAACGGCCGAATTTTAGGCTTCGCGCCGGCGGCTCGCAAGTATTGGCGCGGATCTACGGCCGCTGCTCGAGATGCGACCTGAGCTCGTCGATCGAGGCGAACCGCATCATGCCCTCGGGCATCTGCGCTTCGATCGATCCGTCCGAATAGAGCGAATAGGCCATGCCGTCGACGACGCCCGATTTGAGCACGGTGACCGGGGGCTGCTCCTGCGGCGCCGGCGGATGGCCTGATGACGGCGACGGCGACGGCGCGGCGGCGGCCGACTGGGTCTCGCCGAAGGTTGACGGCCGGGGCGTGCGCCGCGGGGCGACATCGACCGATCTCGGTCGCTCGGCCTTCGGCCAGGCATCGTCGAAGGTTGCCGGCGCAGCCTCGGCCGCAGCGGAAGGATTTGGACGCAGTTCCGGCGACAACAGATCCGGCGTGAGCGGCTCGGCAGCGCGCCCCTGGGTCCTGTCGCGCTCCTTCCGCGAGGACGAGAACAGCAGGTTGCGCCGCTTGGGCGGCCCTTCGCCGTCGGTGGGCGTTGCGCCCGGCGGCGGCAGCTCGCCAGACGCGCCACGCTGGGGGATTTCGTCGTGCCAGGGCGGTGGCGCCGCGGGCGCGGATGGCTGGACCGATGGAGCGAGCGGCGGAGGCGCCGCGACCTTTGGCTCACGCGGCGGCGGGAACACCGGATCGTCGGGAGCGTTGCGCGGGGAAGTTGCAGACGGCGACGGGCCCCCGGACCGGATACCCGTGGCAACAACCGCGTCGAGCCGTCCGCCCATGGCCTGGAGCTCGCGTACGACCGCGGCGAGGCCCAGGACGATCGCGCCCGAGCATACACCGGTCACGCCGACCAGGATCATGGTGCTGCCGAAGCTGAACTCCTTGTCCTGGATTCCCAAGCCGACCGCCGCCAAGCCTGCCAAAACCAGGCCCGCACCGACGACCAACAGACCAACCTTCATCGAACTAACCCCCGGGAGACCCGACCGAAAATCGGCGCGAGCCACCGACGCCACGATACCGTCATAGTGCCCACACCGCCAACCGCCAATTGTAGGCAGAGTTCCCTAACATCCCGCTTAACCGGCGCTCCGCGCGGCAGATCGCGCTCCCAACGACTGCGCCGCAGCACAGCTCCCGTAAATTTACTGACGACGAATTGCTGCCAATATATTGCAATGCATCTGGGAAATTACGCCACAATTACCAATTACTTGGAAACGGAACTGCGCTATGGATGCCGGGGAATGAGGCCCTAAAGCGCCAAACAGGGCCACAGGCACGCCGGTACCACTAGCTATGTCATCGATTACGACGTCTGCATTCGAGGCGCCTGCGCGGCGCTCGATGGAGAAGACCTGCGACGATCTCGCATTCCTCGTCCTCGGCGTGGTCGCCGTGGTCGCCGGTCTCACATTCCGCGATTACGGCCTGGGCTGGGACGATTACACCCACGCTGAATACGCCGACCTGCTGCTGCGCATGTACGGGTCCGGGTTCAAGGACACCGGCGCGCTGTCGTTTGCCAACCTCTATATGTACGGCGGCGGCTTCGATATGGCAGCTGCCCTGCTGCACAAGATCATCCCGCTCAAACTGTTCGAGACACGCCGCCTGCTCGGCGCGATCGTCGGCGTGATCGGCCTTGCGGTCACCTGGCGCCTGGCGCGCCGCGTCGGTGGTCCGCTGGCGGGACTGGCGGCGCTCTTGCTGCTGGCGCTGTGCCCGACCTTCTACGGCCACATGTTCATGAATCCGAAGGATGCGCCGTTCGCCGTGGCGATGGTGATCCTGATCATGGGCCTCGTCCGCCTGATGGAAGAATATCCGGCGCCCTCGCCGCGCACGATCCTGATCGTGGGCTTAGGGGCCGGCCTGTCGATCGGCTGCCGCGTCCTCGGCGGGCTCGCATTGATCTACGCCGTCGTCGGCTTCGCTCCGCTGTGGATCGAGGAACTCCGCAAGCAGGGCGCGCGCGAGGCCACCCATCGCTTTGCCCATGTCATCTATGTGCTGCTGCCGGGGCTTGTGTTCGGCTATCTCGTGATGGGCCTGATCTGGCCGTGGTCGATCATGGAGCCCGGGCATCCGTTCGAAGCGGTGACCTATTTCTCGCACTTCTTCGAGAAGCCGTGGAAGGAGATGTTCGACGGCGCGCTGGTGTCGGTGCCGGACATGCCGTGGTCCTATCTGCCCACCCTGTTCGCGCTGCAACTGCCCGAAGTGCTGCTGGTGCTGCTGACCGCAGCCATCGTCATCACCTTCATGTCACTGTCGCGCACCGAGGTGCCGGCGAAGCGCAAGTCGATCATGCTGATGCTGACGCTGGCGGCGACGCTGCCGCTGGTGATCGCGATGGTGAAGCGGCCGGCGCTCTACAACGGCATCCGCCATTTCATCTTCGTGATCCCGCCGATGGCGGTGCTCGCCGGCGTCGCATTCGCCCGCGGCATGGATTGGCTCGGCGAGAACCGCCGCGCCTGGCAGCCTGCGGCGCTCGCCGTGTTCGCGTTCGGCCTGCTGCTGCCGTTCAGCGAAATGATCCGCCTGCATCCCTATCAGTACACGCACTTCAACCACATCGCCGGCACGGTGCGGACCGCGGACAACTTCTTCATGCTGGACTATTGGGGCCTGGCGCTGAAGCAGGCGTCGGACGGGCTGCGTGAGCAGCTGGCGGAGCGGCAGGAAGTGCCGCCGCAGCATCGCAAGTGGAAGGTCGCTGTGTGCGGACCGCAGCGCCCCGCGCAGGTCGCGCTCGGGCCCGACTTCACGATCGGCTGGGACAGCAATGCCGCCGACTTCGCCATGACGCTCGGCGAATTCTACTGCAAGGGCCTCACCGCCCCTGTGATGGTCGAGATCAAGCGCGACGACGTCGTGTTCGCCCGCGTCTACGACATCCGCGGCCGCAGCATCTCGAGCCTGCTGGCGATCCCGGCGCCGTAGCGCGCGATACCAGGACCGCCTGGAGCGTCTTCGAGCGAAGTTCGCGTGAAGAAAACGCATCAAAACAAAAAGCTAGAGCTTCGGTTCTGATTCAATCGCAACCGAAAATGCTCTAGCCTCGCGTGGCACGTTTTGTCGTGCCGGCCTTCGAAGCCGTCGCCTTCCGCGCCTGCTCGATCAGCAGTTGCGCAGCCGGATGAAGCAGCCGGTGCTTCAACGTAACGATGGCGACCGGCAAGGGCTTTCCGAGCGACACCGGCAAGCCCGTTAGCGACCAGCGTTCGGCATTGAACTGCAGCAATGAAGCCGGCACCGGTGTAAGATACTGACCGGTCGCCATCAGTTGCATGCGCAACTGCATCGAATAGGTCGTGACGCCCAATCGCGGCACCGGAAGTCCCTGCGCGCTGAACGCGCCGCTCACGAGGTCGCGCACCGCCGTACCCGGCGGCGCAAGAATCCAGGATTCATCGGTCAGATCCCCGAGGGTGAGCTGCCTGCGCCGGGCGAGACGATGGTTCGTGCCGGCGGCAACCACGATTGGCTCGTCATAGAGAACGTCGACCTTCAGATCGTCGTCGCGCACCGGGCCGGAGATACGACCAAGCATCATGTCGACCTTGCGCTCGCGCAACTCGCGAAATTCCATCGCAGCCGTATTCGCCTCGAGGACGTGAACGACAATGCGTGGATATTGCGCGGCGAGTCCGGCAATGACGGCCGAAAGAAGCCCGCCGGAGATATAGGATTCCGACGTTCCGACCCATACCTCGCCCTTGCCGGGATCGGACAGAAACTCGATGTCCTTGATTCCCTGCGCCAGCGCGTCGAACGCCTCGGTGCCGCGCCGGAGCAGCGCCTCGCCATAGGCGGTCGGCGACACACCGCGCGGTGAACGGTCGAGCAAGCGGACACCGAGCGCGGCTTCGAGATCCGCGATGGCCTGCGAGATCGCCGGCTGGGTGAGCCGAAGCTCCGCAGCCGCCTTCGCCATGCTGCCAAGCTTGGTGACCGACGCCAGCACATGCAGGTCGCGCAGCCGAAGCCGGCGGCCGATGCGCTGTTCCCAATCCGTGAGTTTCCCAACCATCAGATATTATTATACCCCTATGCGATATTTCGCCATTCTGATTATAGCCCTGTCGTACCAAGGTGACGGCCGTTGAGCACCAACATGCTCGCCCCTCTCGACGGAGACCGCCATGACACCGACTTCGAAATTCGCGTGCGTCACTTCCGCGGCCGTGAGCCTCGGCTTCCTCGCGTTGTCCGGCCTGCACGCACAAGGCACGGCTTCTGCGCCCGCCTATGTCGTCAACGAGGTCGACGTGACCGATCAGGCAGGCTTTGCCACTTACGCCAAGCGGCAGGGCGAACTGATCGACAAATTCGGCGGCCGCTTCCTGGCGCGCGGCGGGAAGGCCGAAGCCGTCGCCGGAACTCCGCTGCCGCATCGTATTACGATCTATCTCTTCGACAGCCTGGCGAAGGCGCAGGCCTGGCACGATGCGCCCGAGCAAGCGGAGCTCGCGGCGATCCGCGACAAAGCCTCGAACTTCCGGTCCTTCATCGTCGAGGGCTGCTCGGCCTGCAAGCCGCCGGCCAGTTGACGATGATCCGGGGGCCGTCGACCAGACGGCCCCCGTTGCGCGGGAGCAGCACAATGTCTGATCTGAAGCCCCTCGCTATCGAGAGACTGACGGGCGACAGCGCAATATCCATTGCGGCGATCGAGCGGGAGTTGGGTTTCGTGCCTGACTTGATGCGCGTGCTCTCGCATTCGCGGGCGGCCCTGCACGGCTACCTCGCACTGCGCGCCGCCTTGAAGGGCGGAGTGCTGCCGGCAGCCTTGCGCGAACGGATCGCCATTGCGGTCGCCAACACAAACGGTTGCAACTCCTGCCTTGTCAACCACCGCCACCTTGCGCGTTGCGCCGACGTCAGCGATCAGGAGCTCGATGCGGCAACAGCATTCGGCTCGCGGGACCGGGCTGCGGCCGCGGTCTTGCGGTTCACCAAGGCCGTGATCGCTGCGCGCGGCGGTGTCGATGCCGTGGAATTCGCGGCCGTCCGCGACGCGGGATTCGGCGACGCCGAGATCGTCGAGATCGCTACGGTGATCGGCGCGAACATGCTGGCGAACTTCGTCAACAATCTCGCACATTCCGCGCGAAACGCCGCCGACGCATGACTGCCACCCCGCCCGTGCCTTGCTGGGGGAAGCACACGGAGCTATCCTTCCCGGACAACCAATATTCACGGGAGACCCCACCCATGTCGCCGGCCGAAGCACGCTTGAAGGAAATTCCGTCCGGCATGACGGACGCGGAGTGGCAACAGCGGATCAATCTCGCCGCCTGCTACCGGCTGGTCGCGCTCTACGGCTGGGATGATCTGGTCGATACCCACATCTCGGCCCGCGTGCCCGGACCCGAGCATCACTTCCTGATCAACCCCTACGGGCTGATGTTCGACGAGATCACCGCCTCCAGCCTGGTCAAGGTCGACCTCGATGGCAACCAGCTCTCGCAGAGCGACTACAGCATCAACCCGGCCGGTTTCACCATCCATTCGGCGATCCACGAGGTGCGCGAGGACGCCGGCTGCGTGCTCCATCTGCACACCGTCGACGGCACCGCGGTATCGTCGAGCCCGGAGGGACTGCTGCCGCTGAACCAGACCGCGCAGCTCGTCACCCACGACCTCGCCTATCACGACTATGAAGGCATCGCGCTCGATCACGACGAGCGCCCGCGCCTGCAGCGCGACCTCGGCGGCAAGAACCACATGTTGCTGCGCAATCACGGCACGCTGACGGTCGGCCGCTCTGTCGCATCGGCCTTCGAGCGGATGTACCATCTGGAGCGCGCCTGCTCGATGCAGGTGGCGACCCGCGCACTCGGCCCGATCGCCTATCCGGTCGAGGCGGAGGCGATCGACAAGAACACCGAGCTCTTGTCCAACCCGGACCGTGCCGAACTGCGCTCGACCCAGTTGGTCTGGCCGCCGCTGCTGCGCAAGCTCGACCGGGTGAACCCCGGCTACCGCGATTGAAATTTCACAATCTTCGGGTAGAATATTCGGCAACACCCTCTGCACGTTCAGAATCAAAACGCCGCCCAATTCCGGGCGGCGTTTTTACGTTCAGGGTGCCTCGCGCTATTTGGCGTCGGCGAACGCCGCCAGAATCCGCGCCCAGGAGCGGATGCCCTTGTGGTAGCTCTTGAGGTCGTACTTCTCGTTCGGCGAATGGATGTTGTCGTCGTCGAGCCCGAAGCCGACCAGCACGCTGTCGAGACCGAGCGTGCGCTTGAAGTCTGCGACGATCGGGATCGAGGCGCCGGAGCCGACCAGCAGCGCCTCCTTGCCCCATTCATCGGTCAGCGCGCGGCGGGCGGCCGCGAGCGGCTTCATGTTCCAGTCGAGCGCGATCGCCGGCGCAGAGGAATGATCGGTGAACTCGGCCTTGCAGTCCGCCGGCACGCGCGCCTTCACGTAATCGCGGAATGCCTGGCGGATCTTCTCGGGATTCTGTCCCTCGACCAGGCGGAACGAGACCTTCGCCGACGCCTCGGCCGGGATCACCGTCTTCGAGCCCTCGCCGGTGTAACCGCCGACGATGCCGTTGATGTCGCAGGTCGGCCGCGAGGACACCTGCTCGATCAGGAGCCGGTCCTTTTCGCCGGCCGGCAGCGAGAGGCCGATCGGCTTGAGGAAGCTGTCCGGCGTCAGATTGAGCTGCTTCCACTGCGCCAGAATGTCCGGCGGCAGATCCTTCACCCCATCATAGAAGCCGGGGATGGTGATGTGGCCGTTCTCGTCATGCAGGCCGCCGAGGATCCGCGTCAGCACGCGGATCGGGTTCTGCGCACCGCCGCCGAACACGCCGGAATGCAGGTCGCGATTGGCGGCCTTGATCTTGACCTCGTCATAGACCAGGCCGCGCAGCGACGTCGTGATCGCCGGCGTGTTGGGGTCCCACATGCCGGTGTCGCAGACCAGTGCGAAGTCGGCCTTCAGGTCATCCTTGTTGGCCTCCAGGAACGGCACGAAATTCTTCGAGCCGATCTCCTCCTCGCCCTCGATGACGATGGTGATGTCGACCGGCAGCGATCCCGTCACGTTCTTCCAGGCGCGGCAGGCCTCGACGAAGGTCATCAGCTGTCCCTTGTCGTCCTCGGCACCGCGCGCAACGATGATCTTGCGCCCGTCGGCATGGTCGGTCACCACAGGCTCGAACGGCGGACGGTGCCAGAGATTCAAGGGATCGACCGGCTGCACGTCGTAATGGCCGTAGAACAGCACATGCGGACGGCCGTCGGTCGAACCGTTCAGCTTCCCGACCACGGCCGGATGGCCCGCCGTCGGCCGCACCTCGGTCTTGAAGCCGAGGGTTGCGATATCCTTGGCGAGATGATCGGCGGCCGCCTTGCAGTCATTGGCGAAGGCCGGATCGGCCGAGATCGATTTGATCCGCAGGAGCGTGAACAGCCGCTCCAGACTGTTGTCGAAATCGGCGTCGATGCGGTCGAGGACGGGCTGCAGCTTGGCATTGGACATCGCGGATATCCTATTGGTTGGACGTTGCGCCAACTTGTAGCGCGCCGGCCGGCGGAGGCAAAGCCGCTCGCCCGCCCCACGCGGAGCGGCGCGACGCTATCGGCGCAGAATTCCGCCGAGCGCGCCGCGCACCAGGGCACGGCCGATCGAGCCGCCAACCGAACCGCCGACCGATTTGCCGAGATCGGCAACCACACCGCCGATCACCTTGTCGGTCACCGAGCGCGTGACGTTGCGCGCGATCACCTGCCCGGTCGAGAGCCGGCCGCGCTTGACGTTGGTGCCGAAGATCGTGGCCGCGATCGAGCCGATCTGGCCGAGGATGCCGCCACCCTCGCCGCCGCCATCCGCCGGCGCTGCCGCCGCCCCGGACAGCCGCTTCTGGATGATCTCGTAGGCGGATTCGGCGTCAACAGCGGTGTCGTATTTGCCCTTGACCGGGCTCGCATCCATGATCGCCTTGCGCTCCTCGGGCGTGATCGGCCCGATCCGCGCCGACGGCGGCCGCACCATGATGCGCTCGACCATCGACGGCGTGCCGCCGCCTTCGAGGAACGACACCAGCGCCTCGCCCTTGGCGAGCTCCATGATCACCCGCGCGGTGTCGAGCTTCGGATTGGGCCGGAAGGTCTGGGCGGCCGCGGCGACCGCCTTCTGGTCGCGCGGCGTGAAGGCCCGCAGCGCGTGCTGCACACGGTTGCCGAGCTGCGCCAGCACCTTGTCCGGCACGTCGATCGGATTCTGCGTGACGAAATAGACGCCGACCCCCTTGGAGCGGATCAGCCGCACCACCTGCTCGATCTTGTCCATCAGCGCCTTCGGCGCGTCGGTGAACAACAGATGCGCCTCGTCGAAGAAGAACACCAGCTTCGGCTTCGGCAGGTCGCCCGCCTCCGGCAATTCCTCGAACAATTCCGACAGCATCCAGAGCAGGAACGTGGCGTAAAGCCGCGGGCTCTGCATCAGCTTGTCGGCAACGAGAATGTTAACCATGCCGCGGCCGTCGCGGTCGGTGCGCATGAAATCCTTCAGCGTCAGCGCCGGCTCGCCGAAGAACTTCGCGCCGCCCTGGTTCTCGAGCACCAGGAGCTGACGCTGGATCGTTCCGACCGTCGCCTTGGAGACGTTGCCGTAGCCCTGGGCCGCCTTGCGGATCGGCGCCAGCGGATCTTCCTCGTCGTCGGCCGCTTTCTTGCTGCCGTTGGGCGCGATCGCATCCAGAAGCGCACGCAGATCCTTCATGTCTATCAACGTGAGGCCGTTCTCATCGGCGACACGGAAGGCGACATTGAGCACGCCCTCCTGCACGTCGTTCAGGTCGAGCATCCGCGACAGCAACAGCGGCCCCATTTCGGTGACGGTGGCGCGCACCGGATGGCCCTGCTCGCCGAACACGTCCCAGAACACGGTCGAGAACTGATCCGGCTGGAACGTCAGCCCCATGTCCTTGGCGCGTTTGACGATGAAGTCCTTGGCCTCGCCGGCTTCGGAGATACCGGAGAGATCGCCCTTGATATCGGCTGCGAAAACCGGAACGCCGGCGCGTGCAAATCCTTCGGCCATGACTTGCAGCGAGACGGTCTTGCCGGTTCCGGTTGCGCCGGTGACAAGGCCATGCCGGTTGGCCAGCGCCAGCGTCAGCCACGCCGTCTCCTCGCCCTTGCCGATAAAAATCTTCTCGTCCGTATCGGCCAATTTGTTGTCGGAGGTCGCCATCGCTTCGCCTCTTCGCGCGGATTAGATCGGTTCGATGTGTCGAACCTACGCCATCATATTGCATCTTGCAGGTCGATTGAAACCATCGACGCGTGCCGACGTAGATTGGCGCTTCACCAGTTCCTCATACTTTATTCCCGGCCAAGTGACGAAAGGCATTGCGCATTGCGACAAGATAGTGTGAATCCGCCGCTCACTCTTGCAGCGAGGCAACAGTCACGGCGCGATCGAAAAAGAAAACGAACTGAAATGCGCGGATCGCTTGAATTTCGTGACACAGGCGCTCAAGATAAATCCTCAAGAACGATCCGGCTAAAGCCGGTTGAGGCGGGGCAATATGGACGAATTGGTTGGACGGCTGGCCGCGAAGGCCGGCATCGATGGTGCTGTCGCTGAAAAAACCATCGGCATCGTTCTGGGTTTCCTCCGTAACGAGGGACCTTCCGACAAGGTCCAGGCTCTGATCGACCAAATCCCCGGCGCCGAAGCGGCAATCGCCAGCGCTAACACCAGCGGTGGTCTATCGCGGTTGATGGGTGGCGGGCTGATGGCCGTCGGCACCCGGCTGATGGCGCTCGGATTGAGCATGAGTGAGATACAGAACGTCGCGCGTGAACTTTTTAGGTTTGGCCGCGACAAAATCGGAGCGGATCAAATGGGCGAGATCATCTCGGGGACGCCGGGCCTCAGCCAGTTCGCCTGAAGCATTTTCCCAACGCCTTTTGCGCGTGCGCTCCCTTCTACCTGCATACGAGTATCATGACATACCCCCTCTCCGAGATCGAAGGCCTGTCCGCCTATTGCGCCAACAAACTGAAATCGCAGGGTATCCGCACGACCGAAGCGCTGCTTGAAGCCGCCCGCACCGTCAAGGGACGCAAGGAGCTGTCCGCCAAGACCGGGATCAGCGAACAGCAACTGCTCGAGTGGGCCAACATCTCCGACTACATGCGGATTCCCGGCATGGGCAAGGCGAAGGTCGGGCTGGTCCGCGCCGCCGGCGTCACCACGGTGCGCGAGCTCGCCCACCGCAACCCGTCGCGGCTGGCGCAGAGCATGAAGGACGCCAATGTGCGGCGGAAGCTCGTCCGGTTGATGCCGTCGGAGAAATCGGTCGAGTTGCTGATCGAGCAGGCACGCAAGCTGCCTCCCAAAATCACCTATTAGGGTGATCTATTAGCCTTCCTTAAAGGCACTCAGCGGCCGCCGGCGCCCACGCATCCCTGCGACATCTTGACTTGCCGCTGTCGTCAGCGCAAAGCCACCGCATGATGGCGACCAAGCCCATAGCATCGGCGGGGGCCGGCACGGCCGTATCAGCGGTGCTGCCGGCGCTATTGTCGATGCCCTATCCGGCCGTGATGGGCATCCTGAACGTGACGCCGGATTCATTCTCCGATGGCGGACAGTTCGTCGCACCCGAGCAGGCGCTGGCGCAGGCCCGCAGGCTGGTCACCGAGGGCGCCGACATCATCGACATCGGCGCGGAATCCACCCGTCCCTACGGCTCGCAGCCGGTCTCCGCCGATGCCGAGATGGCGCGGCTGAAGCCGGTGCTGGCCGAGGTGATCGCGCTCGGCGTGCCGGTCTCGATCGACAGCATGAAATCGGAGGTCGTGGCCTGGGCGCTCGATCAGGGCGCTGCGATCGCCAACGACGTCTGGGGCCTGCAGCGCGATGCCGGCATGGCGTCAATGGTCGCCGCGCGCGGCGTGCCCGTGATCATCATGCACAATCGCGAGCAGGCCGATCCGGCGATCGACATCATGCGCGATATCACCGCCTTCTTCGAGCGCTCGCTCGAGATTGCCGCGCGCACCGGCATTGCCGACGACCGGATCGTGCTCGATCCCGGGATCGGCTTCGGCAAGACGCCGGAGCAGAGCATGATGGCGCTGGCGCGGCTCGCCGAGCTCGACTGCTTCGGCCTGCCGGTGCTGGTCGGCGCCTCGCGCAAGCGCTTCATCAGCACGGTCGTGCCTGCGGAGCCGCAACAGCGGATCGGCGGCTCGATCGCCGCGCACCTGATCGCCGTGCAGAATGGCGCCCGCATCATCCGCGCGCATGACGTCGCGGAAACCGTTCAGGCGCTGCGGGTGGCCGCAGCAATCAAGGGACAGCAATGACCGACACGATCTTCATTACCGGGATCGTCATCCATGCCCGCCATGGCGTGATGGAACATGAGACCGAGGTCGGGCAGCGCTTCGTGATCGATCTCGAGCTCTACACCGACCTCTCGGAATCCTCGCGCACCGACCGCCTCTCCGACACGGTCTCCTATTCCAACGTGGTGGCGACCGCGACGTCGGCATTCAAGAACACCAACTACAAGCTGCTCGAGCGCGCCGCCGGCGCGGTGGCCGACGACATCCTGGTCACCTTCCCGCGCGTCAGGGCGGTCAAGGTCACCGTGCACAAGCCGCATGCGCCGATCGCCGCGATCTTCGACGATGTCGGCGTGGTGCTGACCCGCTCGCGCCATCCAGCGCCGCATTCACCGCCCCATGGGTGACCCCCGATGGCTGACGTCCTGATCGCACTCGGCGGCAATGTCGGCGACGTCCGCACCACGTTTCGCAAGGCGATCGCAAATATCTGCGGCATGACGCAGGCGGCGCTGTTGGCGCGCTCGTCGGATTATTCGACGCCGCCCTGGGGCGATCAGCAGCAGGACAGCTTCATCAATGCCTGCATCGAGATCGAGACCAGCCTCGATCCGCATGCGCTGCTGTTCACGCTGCACAAGATCGAAACCAAATTCGGCCGCGACCGCAAGAACGAGCAGCGCTGGGGCCCGCGCACCCTCGACCTCGACCTGATCGCCTATGACGACGTCACGCTGAACAAGCCGGAACTGACGCTGCCGCACCCGCGCCTGTTCGAGCGCGCCTTCGTGCTGGTGCCGCTGGCCGAGATCGTTCCGGACCGCGTCATCGCCGGCCGCCGCGTCGCGGACGCGCTGGAAAAGGTCTCCGCCGACGGTATTTTCCGTCTAGCGGACCTCGATTAAAGCCGACCCACCGCAAACAACCGTTTGGCTTGGCCGCCCGCCCGTGGCAATTTCCGGCCAAATCAAGGGACCCCTCGTGGGGCCGGTGAAGGATATTCTGGGCGGATGACGACCTCGACTGACGACTTGCCTCTGGCTTCGGATTTTGCATCGGCCACCTACGACGACTGGCGCAAGCTGGTCGACGGCGTGCTGAAGGGCGCCCCGTTCGAGAAGCTGGTCGGCAAGACCTATGATGGGCTCAAGATCGATCCGATCTACCGCCGCGCCACCAACTTAAGCCCGCTTCCCGGCCGCGCCGCTGCGGCCCCCTGGCAGATCCTGCAGCGGGTCGACCATCCCGATGCCGCGCAGGCCAATGCGCAGGCACTGGAGGATCTCGAGAACGGGGCGACCGGCCTGGAATTCGAGTTCGCCGGCGGTCCCGGCACGCGCGGCTTCGGTCTTGCCGATGCCAGCAAGAAGACGCTGGCGCGGGCCTGCGGCGGCATCCATCTCGACGCCGGCATCATGATCGCGCTCAACCCGGTGCTCGGGCGCGAGAACGCCGGCGAGACCTTTGCCGACATGGTCGAGGCCCGCAAGCTCGATCCGGCCAAGCTCGATCTTCATTTCAATTACCAGGCGCTCAGCACGGTTGCGGTGCGCGGTGCCGCGCCCAGCGCCTGGGCCGACTACGAAAAGCCGTTCGGCCAGGTGGTCAACGGGCTGATCAAGCGCGGCTTCAAGGGGCCGTTCGTGCTGGCCGATGGCCGGCCGGTGCATGATGCCGGCGGCTCGGAGGTGCAGGAACTGGCCTTCACGCTCGCGCTGGGCCTCGCCTATCTGCGCATGCTGGAGGCCGCCGGGATCGATCTCGATGCGGCGCGCGCGGGCGTCTCGTTCCGCCTCAGCGCCGACGCCGACCAGTTCCTGACCATGGCGAAATTCCGCGCGCTGCGACGCCTTTGGGCAAGGATCGAAGAGGCCTGCGGTCTTAAGCCGAAGCCGATCTTCGTCAACGCGCAGACGGCCTGGCGGATGCTGACCCAGCGCGACCCCAATGTGAACCTGCTGCGCGCCACCATGGCGACCTTTGCCGCTGGCCTCGGCGGCGCCAACGCGATCACCGTGCTGCCGCATACGCTGGCGCTCGGCCTGCCGGATGATTTCGCCCGGCGCGTGGCGCGCAACACGCAGCTCGTGCTGCTCGAGGAATCCAACCTTGCAAAAGTCTCCGACCCCGCGGCGGGTTCGGGCAGCATCGAGACGTTGACCGCGCAGCTTTGCGAGGCGGCGTGGACGCTGTTCCAGGAGATCGAAAAGGCCGGCCGCATCTTCCCTGCACTCCAGCAGGGGCTGCTGCAGAACAAGGTCGCCGCGACGCGGGCCCAGCGCGAAGCCAATGTGGCGAAGCGCCGCGACGTGCTGACCGGCGCCAGCGAATTCCCCAACCTGCACGAGGCCGACATCGCGGTGCTGGATGTGAAACCGGCAGCGCTGGCTGCCAAGGTCGATGCCAAGATCAAGTTCGATGCGCTCGCGCCGATGCGGCTTGCCGAACCGTTCGAGGCGCTGCGCGACAAGTCGGACGCCGCACTGAAGGGGCGCGGCGCCCGGCCGAAGGTCTTTCTCGGCAATCTCGGCACAGCAGCTGATTTCACCGCGCGCGCGACGTTCGCAAAAAGCTTCTTCGAGACCGGCGGGATCGAGGCCGTCGACAGCGAGGGCTTTGCCGATGCGGCGGCGCTTGCCGCGGCCTTCAAGGCCTCGGGCGCCGCGATGGCGTGCATTTGTTCCTCGGACAAGGTCTATGCCACGAGCGCCGCTGACGCCGCCAAGGCCCTTCAAGGCGCCGGAGCAAGGCATATCTATCTGGCAGGGCGGCCCGGCGACCAGGAAGCGGCGCTGCGGGCCGCCGGCATCGGCGAGTTCGTGTTCGCCGGCGGTGATGCGCTGGCGACGTTGCGCGAGGCCTATCGGCGGATGGAGCAGGCATGACGGCAGAAGCACCATCGACACACGTCCTGACCGGCGGTTGCCAGTGCGGCGCCGTCCGCTTTGCGGTCACGGGCGTCCCGGCCAAGATCAGCATCTGTCACTGCCGGATGTGCCAGAAGGCCTCCGGCGCGCCGTTCGCTTCCTTCGCCGATATCGAGCGTGAGAACTTCACCTGGACCCGCGGCAAGCCGGCGGCGTTCAAATCCTCCTCGATCGCCGAGCGCGACTTCTGCGCCGCCTGCGGCACGCCGCTCAGCTTCCGCCGGATCGACGGTCCCCGCATCGAGATCATGACCGGCACCTTCGACCGGCCCGACCGGGTGATCCCGACGCAGCAATTCGGAACCGAGTCCCGGCACGGCTGGGTGGTCGGCATCGCCAATCTGCCGAGCCAGACCACGATGCAGAACTATGGACCGGAGAAGATGGCGACCATCACCAGCCACCAGCATCCGGACCATGATTGAGAGGCAGGTTGCGCGTGAGCAAACGATGATAGACTCTGCCTTAGAACTTGTCGGGTTGATATTGGGGTCTTTCTTGCGGTTCGATAGCAAGATAGACCTCCGACGAAATTGAGCGAAGATGTGACCGACGAAGAGAGGTTCAAGGACGAAGAGAGGTTCAAGGACAGGGTTGAACGGAATCCAGGATTCCGCGATCCCGTCTACAAGCAGAACCTGCAAAGGTTGATCGAGCGAAGCCGAGAGTTTGAGGACTGCAAGGAATGACCCGGATTCCCAATTTCGCTGATGTCGCGTTCCAGCCCGTCGCCGCAGGTGCACCGGCCGGAAACGCCGAGCCGTGGCTGACGCCGGAGGGCATTCCGGTGAAATCCGCCTACAGCGAGGCCGACCTCGAAGGCATCGATTTCCTCGAGACCTGGCCCGGCATCGCGCCCTATCTGCGCGGCCCCTACCCGACCATGTATGTCAACCAGCCTTGGACCATCAGGCAATATGCCGGCTTCTCCACGGCGGAGGATTCCAACGCCTTCTATCGCCGCAACCTTGCCGCGGGACAGAAGGGCCTGTCGGTCGCGTTCGACCTCGCCACCCACCGTGGCTATGACTCGGATCATCCGCGCGTCTCCGGCGACGTCGGCATGGCCGGTGTCGCGATCGATTCCATATACGACATGCGCACGCTGTTCGCCGGCATCCCGCTCGACCAGATGAGCGTGTCGATGACCATGAACGGCGCGGTGCTGCCGATCCTCGCGTTGTTCGTTGCCGCGGCCGAGGAACAGGGCGTGCCGCCGGAAAAACTGTCGGGCACCATTCAGAACGACATTCTGAAAGAGTTCATGGTGCGCAACACCTACATCTATCCGCCGGCGCCATCGATGCGGATCATCTCCGACATCTTCGCCTACACCTCGCAGCGGATGCCGAAATACAATTCGATCTCGATCTCCGGCTACCACATGCAGGAAGCCGGCGCGACGCAAGACCTCGAGCTCGCCTATACGCTGGCCGACGGCGTCGAATATCTGCGCGCCGGGCTTGCCGCGGGTCTCGACGTCGACCGCTTCGCGCCGCGGCTGTCGTTCTTCTGGGCGATCGGCATGAACTTCTTCATGGAAGTCGCCAAGATGCGCGCGGCGCGGCTGTTGTGGGCCAAGCTGCTCAAGCAGTTCAACCCGAAGGACCCGCGCTCGCTCAGCTTGCGCACGCACTGCCAGACCTCGGGCTGGTCGCTGACCGCGCAGGACGTCTTCAACAATGTGATGCGCACCACGATCGAGGCGATGGCGGCAACGCAAGGCCACACCCAGTCGCTGCACACCAATGCGCTCGACGAGGCCTTAGCGCTGCCGACCGATTTCTCGGCGCGCATCGCCCGCAACACCCAGCTGTTCCTGCAGCAGGAAAGCGGCACCAACCGCATCATCGATCCCTGGGGCGGCTCCTACTATGTCGAGCGGCTGACCCGCGATCTCGCGCAGAAGGCCTGGGGCCACATCCAGGAGGTCGAGGAACTCGGCGGCATGGCCAAGGCGATCGAGGCCGGTGTGCCGAAACTGCGGATCGAGGAAGCCTCCGCCAAGACCCAGGCCCGGATCGATGCCGGCCGCCAAGCTGTTATCGGCGTCAACAAGTTCAAGCCGGAGAACGAGAAGCCGATCGACGTGCTCAAGGTGGAGAACTCCACCGTGCGCCGTTTGCAGATCGACAAGCTCGGCCGGCTTAAGAAGGAGCGCAACCAGAAGGACGTCGATGCGGCGCTCGCCGCGCTCACCCGCTCGGCCGGCGAAGGCAACGGCAATCTGCTGGCGCTGGCGATCGACGCCGCGCGCGCCAAGGCCACCGTCGGCGAGATTTCGGACGCAATGGAAAAGGTGTTCGGCCGCCACCGCGCCGAGATCAAGTCCATCACCGGCGTCTACAAGCGAGAGGCAGCGGCGATGTCCAACAAGGTCGAAAAAGTGCAGGCCCTGATCGACGCTTTCGAGGAGGCCGAAGGGCGGCGTCCCCGCATCCTGGTGGCAAAAATCGGCCAGGACGGTCATGACCGCGGCCAGAAGGTGATCGCATCCGCCTTTGCCGATGTCGGCTTCGACGTCGATATCGGGCCGCTGTTCGCAACCGCCGACGAAGCCGCCCGCCAGGCGGTCGAGAACGACGTCCACATCCTCGGCGTCTCCTCGCTCGCCGCGGCGCATCTCACCGCAGTACCCGAACTGAAGGCCGCGCTGAAGAAGCACGGCCGCGAGGACATCATGATCATCATCGGCGGCGTGGTGCCGCCGCAGGATTACGACGCGCTCTACGCCGCCGGGGCTGAAGCAATCTTCCCGCCGGGCACCGTGATCTCCGATGCCGCAGAGGAGCTGATCCGCAAGCTCAACGCGCGGCTCGGCCACAGCGAGGCGGCGGAGTAGCGCTGCCGCGTCCCCGTCCACAAGACTCGTCATGCCCGGGCTTGTCCCGGGCATCCACGTCTTTGGTTCTAACGGAAGAAAGACGTGGATGGCCGGGCCAAGCCCGGCCATGACGACGCGGAATTGGTGGCTCCAGAACCCCACCAGCGTTATACGCGATTGCCTGCCCTCCGAAGGGAGTTCTCCATGCGCGCCGCGCGGCTCGTGACGCCGGTTCACTTGCTTTGCCTTGCCAGCCTGCTGGCCTGCCTCTGGCTTCCCGCGCGCGCCGCCGATCCCAAGCCGGACGCCACGATCAAGACCGCGAGCATCGAGGCCAACGTCTATCTCGACGACAAGATCAAGGCCGATCCAGCACTGGCGGCCGATTGTCTCGCCGAGGGCAAAAAGTGGATCGACAAGAACGCCGCCGAGGCGGCTTCCGCGCGGAAGGATGAGCCTGACCTCTTCAAGGACCGCGGCGGCTATTCGTTCGAACGCAAATATTCCGTGCGCTCCGTCGTCGACGGCCGCTATGTGAGCGTGCTGCGCGACGACTACATGGACACGCTCGGCGCGCACCCGAACACCGACGTCAACACCATCCTGTGGGATACGACGGCGAAGAAGCGCATCAGCATCCGTCCCTTTTTCACCGAGACGGCAGACAACGGCCCGACCCTGACGGCGATGCGCAAGGCCATCGTCTCGGCGCTGAACGCCGAGAAGAAGCGGCGCGGTGCCGGCGAGACGGCCACCGCCGAGTGGTACAAGGAGCTGAAGCCGACCCTGCTCAAGATCGGCGCCGTGACGCTGGCGCCGTCGACCGAAGCCGGAAAGAGCTCCGGCCTGACCTTCCACTACCCGCCCTATGCGGTCGGCCCCTACGCCGAAGGCCAGTATGTCGTCTTCGTGCCGTGGGAGACGCTGAAGCCGTATCTGACGCCGGAAGGCGCCAGCATCTTTGCCGGCGCGCGGCCGAAGGGCGATGCGGACGATCAGCAATAGGCGTCATCAACAAGCCTCGCTGGCGCCACTCCGCGTTCCCCTCGCCTGCAATGGCCAGCCGTTGTAAACCAGTGCCATGACCGCGTCGAAGCCTGCCTCCCCCGACATCCGCGCCCTCGCCAAAGACCTTCGCGCCGGCCACCGCGCCGCGCTGGCGCGGGCGATTACACTGGTCGAGAGCCGGCGCAGCGACCACCAGGCGGCGGCGCGCGAGCTGGTGCAGGCGCTGCTGCCCGACACCGGCAAGGCGGTGCGGGTCGGCATCACCGGCTCGCCCGGCGTCGGCAAGTCGACCACCATCGATGCGCTCGGCATGTTCCTGATCGAGCGCGGCCACAAGGTCGCGGTGCTGGCGGTCGATCCGTCCTCGGCGCGCACCGGCGGCTCGATCCTCGGCGACAAGACGCGAATGGCGCGGCTCGCCGTCTCCGACCAGGCCTTCATCCGCCCCTCGCCCTCGTCGGGCACGCTCGGCGGCGTCGCGGCGAAAACCCGCGAGGCGATGCTGTTGTGCGAAGCCGCCGGCTTCGACGTCGTGCTGGTCGAGACCGTCGGCATCGGCCAGTCCGAGACCGCGGTCTGCGACATGACCGACTTCTTCCTGGCGCTGATGCTGCCGGGCGCCGGCGACGAGCTGCAGGGCATCAAGAAGGGCCTGGTCGAGCTCGCCGACATGATCGCGATCAACAAGGCCGATGGCGACAACCTCAAGCGCGCCAACCTTGCCGCCGCCGACTATCGCAGCGCGCTGCACATCCTGGCGCCGCGCTCCGAGCACTGGCATCCGCCGGTGGAGACCTATTCCGCGCTGACCGGCGCCGGGCTCGACCGGCTCTGGCAGAAGATCCTCGATCACCGCACCGCGATGAACGCCTCCGGCGAATTCGAGGCCCGCCGCCGCGAGCAGCAGGTGAAGTGGATGTGGTCGATGCTGGAGGGCCGCATGATGGCGCGGCTGCGCGCGGACGCTGCGATCCGCGCCAGGGTGAAGAAGATGGAAGCCGAGGTCGCCGCCGGCCGCATCTCGCCCGCGGTCGCCGCCGAACAGATCGCGGAGATGCTGCATTGAGCGAGAAGCTGCGCATCCTCCTCACCGGCTTCGGGCCGTTCCCGGGTGCGCCGCTCAACCCGACCATGCCGCTGGTCAAGCGGCTGACCACGCTGCGCCGGCCGGCGTTCGACGATGTCGCGCTGACGAGCCACATCTTCCACGTCACCTATGCTGCCGTCGATCGCGAATTGCCGGAGCTGATCGCAACGCACCGCCCGCAGGCGCTCCTGATGTTCGGCCTCGCCGGCCGCACCGAATACCTGCGGATCGAAAGCCGCGCCCGCAACGCGGTGACGACCAGATTTCCCGATGCCGGCCGCCAGCATGCCCGCAAGGGATCGATCGAGGGCGGCGCCGATGCGCAAATGTTCGGGCCGCACAGCGAAAAGCTGCTGCGTGCCGCGCTGGCCACCGGCATCGATGCACGGCTGTCGCGCGACGCCGGCAGCTATCTCTGCAACTATCTGAGCTGGCGCGCGATCGAGGCCGTGAACGGCAACAATGGCCTGTACCTCGCGCAATTCATCCATGTTCCGCCGCTTGCGCATGACGGAACGGCTGCATCAGGCAGATCACAGATCACGCTGGAGCAACTCGTCGATGCCGGCGAAGCCATGCTGCTGGAGCTGGTGAAACTGACGCGGCAGGCCGTGCGCGCGTGAGCGCGAACAGGTCTCGAACCGAGTGCGGGCGCGGGGTCCGCATTCTCTCCGTTTTGGCTCGATCGTGCCGCACTCCTTGCAGGTGTAAAGGTCTCGCAGGTGGGCGTGCAGTCGTGACCCGCGCTAATGCGCCAGCTTGCACCGAGCTTTTCGTGGCGGACCTCGCAAAGGAACGGCTAACCACGTTGCGACGGCTGCATATGTGAGGCATGGGAAGGTCAATCAACCAATGGTAGCATAGCGTTTCTTTGGATCAATCAAAGAGAGACGACCGTGACTGGAATGACCAAGCCTCGCTTTCGATTTCTGTTAGGTGCTCTGTGGATCATTCTCGTCGGTGCTCTCGTCGTATGGTTCACGCTCGTCAATGCACCGGGCGGTGGTTCGCCGTCCTGGGTGGTTAGTCTGATTGTGTCCTGGTTACCGTTCTTGGTGCTGATCGGCGTCTGGTTGTGGCTCTCGCGCAGGAATTGGCGCGGGTCATCCGGGACGAGTTGGGTTGATCTCTGTGAGCAACAGGTCGCCGAATCCCGGCGCACGAATGCTTTGTTGGAGAGGATCGCAGCGGCTCTGGAAGAACTGTCTCCGTCTCCGGGTTAGCTCAAACACTGGCGCATCGGGGGAGGAAGGGTATGCGCTCGAGGATTTCCGCGCATGTCTGGATAGTTGCCTTGGCATTGGCAACAGCCGCAGCCGTCAGCCGGGCAGCCGCGGCCGACGATCAACAAGAGTGCTTGAAAGGATCGAAGGAAACCGCTGCCGCGACTATCGCCGCCTGTACACGCGCGATCCAGAGCGGAGACTACAATGACCGCGACTTGTCCAGCTTGTATCATCAGCGCGGTTACTCTTGGTCGTGGACAAGCTTCGCAGATCGTGTCGACCGGGCCTTCAAAGACTACACTGAGGCGATCCGGCTTGATCCGAAAGCTGCTGGCACACTGCTCAACCGGTCGCATATCTACAACCAATGGCACGACTACGACCGCGCGATAACGGACGCCAACCAGGCGTTCGAAAGCGGTCTGTCGGACTATGGAAAGCGGGTCGGATACGGCGAGCGCGGCTACGCCTGTCAAGCCAAGGGTGACAACGACCGTGCCATCGCGGACTATACTAGCAGTATCCAACTGGATTCGAACAACAATGCCGCCCTCACGGCACGAGGCAACGCCTACTGGGCCAAAGGCGACTTTGATCGCGCCATCGCCGACTACGACCAGGTGATCCAACTCGATCCGACATATGTGCTCGCCTACTACAACCGCTCCCTTGCGTACAGGGCGAAGGGTGACCTCGATCGCGTCATCGCCGACTGTAGTCAGGCGATCGCGCTCTATCCAAAATATAGGGATGCTTACTTCAACCGCGGCTACGCTTACCAAACCAAGGGCGACTTCGACCGCGCCATCGCCGACTACGACCAGATGATCGCGCTCGATCCGACGGATAAGGACGCCTACAGCAATCGCGCCAGTGCGTACCTATCCAAGGGCGACTTCCGTCGGGCTATCGCGGACTCCGGTCTGGGTCGGGCACTGTCATGGCTCGCTGCTGTTGTCTTTCTGGCGGTAGGGGTATGACTTTGTTGCCGAACAGGCACGCGTGCGCGCGGACGGTTGTCCGGGCGGACAGTCATTGAGATTTGCGAAGAACAGGTCGCCGAAATGCAGCGCAGGAACGCGGTCCTGGAGAAGATTGCTGTGGCCCTGGAGAAGCATTCGTTGCGTTAGCTCGGATTCCCAACAGGACGGTCGGGCGCGACGTGTTGCGGATATTAGTAACCGGCGGTCCATCCTGTGTGCTCGCCCCGCGAGTGACCGCCGCCCAACCTTCCGATTTCCGATTATCATAAATCTTCTTGACGCACACCCCAACTCACGGCTATGAATCCGCCGTCCCGCCCGACATGAGGGGCGTATCGCGATCGTCACGAACGTGCGGCGGGATGCGGTGGACGCCGAACGCGCAACTGACGAGTGCGCATCAGGCGGACGGTGAAGTCGTGTGGTCCTGACGCCCTAGAGCGTTTTCCGATCACGTTGCGTCGTAACCAGCCGCGACGAGATAATTTTGACATTCCTCGGGTGAGAAGCGTTTGAGAGCGTTGGCGATTGCTTGCCAGAGATCGGGCATGGTGCGCGCTGCGGCGGCCCGCAACAGCGCTTTCAGTTTGGAGAAGGCCATTTCAATCGGGTTGAAGTCTGGACTGTAGGGCGGAAGATAGAGCAGGCTAGCTCCGACCGCCTGGATGGCCTCTCGAACGCCATGGACCTTGTGAGCGGGCAAGTTGTCCATGATAACGGTATCGCCCGGCCGCAGCGATGGGGCGAGCAATTGCTCGACGTAGGCCAGGAAAGCGTCGCCATCCATTGGACCGTCCAGAACAAGCGGCGCGATCAGACCGTCGGAGCGCAATCCAGCGGTGAACGTCGTCGTCTTCCAATGTCCGTGTGGGATAGCTGCACGACATCGCTCGCCGCGTGGCGAGCGCCCGTAACGCCGCGCCATTTTGGTGTTGGCGCTGGTTTCGTCGATGAAGACGAGACGCTCAGGGTCAAGGTCGATTTGCCCTTCGAACCACTCCTCACGTGCGGCATTTATATCGCCGCGCCGTTGCTCGGCGGCGTGCGCTGTCTTTTTTTAAGTGTGATCTTTCTGCGCTGGAAAAAACGCCAGAGCGACGCGATGCCAGTCGATATTCCACGACGTTTCAACAGTTCTCGCAACTCGGCAAGCGTGATATCCGGCCTCGCTGTCACCGCCTCCAGAATCAATTGCGAATGCGCTTCGATGCGCTGCGATTTGCGGTCACCGCCCTGGCGTTTAGGAACGATGTCGCCAACTTTCTTGAGGCGACCGCGCCAGCGGATCGCACTGGCCGCGCTGACACCAAAGCGCTCAGCAGCCTGTCGACAGGACATGCCACCGTCAATCGCGGCTACCACCCTTTGGCGAAGATCAACCGAAAGCGCCCTGGCCATACATGCTGGCCTCCCTCGCCAGCATGCAGCTTGAATCTGACTCGCGCCGTTTTGGGAATCCCCACCCGATTCTTTCCGGTCGGAAAATGCTCTAGCGCAGGTGTCTCGTCGCAATACGCGAAGGCGTGATGCGAAGGCGGTGACAAACAAGCCCAGTCTCGCCGGGGAGAGCACGTATAAGCCGTAGCCCATCGCGCAGGGAAAGCCGGATTGCTCCGGTTACACCTGTGGTCCTACCCCCGAGCTTTCTAACTTTTGCTCGGGGCCCATGGGTGCGATCGGCACCCGGCTTTCCCTGCGCCCTCTGTTCAAGAGAGGGTGAAACGAAATCCAAAGCTCGGACGATTCATGTCGCGAGAATGCGAAGCTGCGTCCCCACCCACACTGTCATCGCCCGGCTCGACCGGGCGATCCAGTACGCCGCGGCCTCTTGGTTCAAGCACCGGCGTCTCTGGAATACTGGATCACCCGCATACGCGGGTGATGACACCGAGTGCTGGGCTGTTTGACAATGTGAATCGGCTGCACCGGCGATTAACCCTACCGCCAACAATCGCCCTGCTGCGTCGGCGTGTTCACCATGCGGCGCCGCATTTCGCGCTACCACTCGGGCGCGAACGCCACCGCTCGCGTCTTCCTGCGAGGGCATGCACCATGGACGTCAACCGCCGCCATCTGATCGGAGCAACTGCCGCCGGCGCAGCCGGCGCGCTTGCGATGTCGCCGGATGCTGCGCGCGCCGCGGCTTCTACCGGCTCGCTCGGCCGCGACGTCACGCAATATGGCGTCCGCCCCGGCAGCCCCGACGACCAGACCCGCAATCTGCAGCGCGCGATCGATGATGCCGCGCGTGCGCAGGTGCCGCTGGCCTTCCCGCCCGGCGTCTACCGCACCGGGCTGTTGCGGCTTGCGCCCGGCAGCCAGCTGATCGGCGTGCGCGGCGCCAGCCGCCTGGTGTTCAACGGCGGCGCCTCGCTGCTGGAAGGCGAAGGCGCCGGCGGCATCGTCCTGATGGGCCTCAGCTTCGACGGCGGCAACGTCCCGCTGCCGACGCGGCGCGGCCTCGTGCATTGCCTGTCCGGCCGCGACATCCGCATCACCGACTGCCAGTTCATCGGCAGCGGCGGCAACGGCATCTGGTTCGAGCAGATGTCGGGCGACGTCAGCAACAACATCTTCACCGACATCGCGACCACGGCGCTGGTGTCGTTCGACGCGCTCGGCCTGATGGTCGCGCGCAACACCATCAAGGGCGCCAATGACAACGGCATCGAGATCCTGCGCAGCGCGATCGGCGATGACGGCTCGATCGTCGCCGACAACCGGATCGAGGACATCAAGGCCGGCCCCGGCGGCTCCGGGCAGTACGGCAACGCGATCAACGCGTTCCGCGCCGGCAACGTGATCGTGCGCGGCAACCGCATCAGGAACTGCGACTTCTCGGCGGTGCGCGGCAACTCCGCCTCCAACATCCACATCACGGACAACAGCGTCAGCAATGTCCGCGAGGTCGCGCTCTACTCGGAGTTCGCGTTCGAGGCCGCTGTGATCGCCAACAACACGGTCGACGGCGCCGCGATCGGCGTCTCCGTGTGCAATTTCAACGAAGGCGGCCGCATCGCGGTGGTCCAGGGCAACATCATCCGCAATCTGTTGCCGAAGCGCCCTGTCGGCACCGACCCGAACGACGGCGCCGGCATCGGCATCTATGTCGAGGCGGACAGCGCCGTCACCGGCAACGTGATCGAGAACGCGCCGACCTTCGGCATCGTCGCCGGCTGGGGCAAATATCTGCGCGACGTCGCGATTTCAGGCAATGTCGTTCGCAACGCCTTTGTCGGCATCGGTGTCTCGGTGGTGCCGGGCGCCGGCACCGCGCTGATCAACAACAACATGATCTCGGAAACCCCACGCGGCGCGGTGGTCGGGCTCGACCATGCCCGCCCGGTTACCACCGACCTGTCAGTAGGTGGCGCCCAGCAATATGCGCAGCTCGTGGTCGGCGCGAACGCGGTGCGTCGCTAGCGCGTTTCGAGCGAATTGGCCGACCGTTCGGCTACAGCGCGTTGCGCAGCAAGGGATAGCGCCGCTGGATGGTGTCGAGGTCGAGCACCGGCGGCCGCATCACCGGCGGCGGCATCTCCAGCGGCGGCGCGTCGGCCACGGTGGGCGGCTCCTCCAGGACTTCGGTCGCCGTCTCCAGCGCGGCCGCCACCGCATTCATCGCGGCCTCCGCCAATGTCGCAGCCTCCGACCGGCGCTCCGGCGCCGGCGAGACGTAGGGCGCCGACGAGATGTAAGGCGGCGGCAATGTCGACTTGCCGCGGCCAAGCCAAGACAGATCGATCGGCGAATTGTCGAGCGAGGCCTCGCGCGACAGCAATTCCCGCCAGATCTCGACCGCGGCCCGTGCTTCCCTGATGTTCTCGAGAAAGGCCTGCTCGCTATGGTAGCGGCGCCAGCGTCCGGTTTCGAACAGTTCGGTAAGGTGTTCCAGCCTTTGCTCGGCCAGGTTGCACCAGCGTGCAACGATCTGCTGGCCCCTGGCCACGTCGGTCCGATGTGTCATTCAACTTGCCCGTAGAGAAAGAAACGGACGCAGACGCAACCGAACCGAATCAACTGGACGCGACGCTGATATTCTGTGGAAAAGGTAAATAAAGTCTAACTAAATTCTTAATCGCGAACGGGCGATGAGAGAAGTCCGCTCGACTACGGAGTTTCTCGCGCGAACCCCCGTCAAGTCATCGACTTGCATGGTGACGATGCGAAGCGCGTCCGGACACCGCGCAGCCGAATGATCCACAGCAATCCGTCGCATGCCGTCGCCCGCGGCATCCATCGCGTCGCGATCGCGCTGCGCGCCGTTGCAATTGTCGGCCGCGTTCGGCGAGCCCGTCATGCAGGGGTGCCCCAAAGCAAAGACCCGCCCGGGGGGACAACCGGACGGGTCAAAGCCATATGGGCGCTTGGGGTGGATGGGCGCTCGCGCCTGATATAGCCGGGGAGGGATAAACCGCTCCCACACACATAAGTCGTGACAGGATGGCGGACGTTCAAATCCTCAGCGATTTTTTTAACCTTTGGCGACCCGGTTCCATCGCACCATTGCCGGCCTTCGACGCCGAAAATCACTGTGATTTAAAGCGGAATCATCGCTGCGATCGACGGCGCGGGTTCATGCAACGCGCGGCTCACGGAAGTGTTATTGCCGGCAGGCGTCTGCGAGGGCTGCGGCGGTTTGTCCACGGGTGCTGCAACGGAGCGCCCTGGTCCAGTCGTCGGCGGTGATGGCAACGTCCCGCCAGCACGGCGGTCGTGGCGAGCTCAACCAGGCGCAAAGCGGCCCAACGCCGGCTACGGCGTTTCGACCGCGAGGTTGACGATCTTCTCTTTCTGCAAACGGGCAATCAGCGCGGCGACGCCGCTCTTGTCCATTGCACGGAATTGCAGGCGGAACATGCCGCCCTTACCGTCGACGATCGAGGCCTGGTAATTATCGAGCAGCGTCGAGATGTCGGCGATCCTGGCTTCGGGCGCAAAGCGCACCAGGAGCCGCGTCGGCGCCGCCGCGACGCCGGCGCCGAGGTCACGGGTGATCGGTGCCGCCGCACTGGGCGCACTCGGTGCCGGCGCGCTGCGTTCGGCGACATCCAGCGACGCGGTCTGGATCGAAGCCGGCTGGTCGCGCATCAGCACCGCGCCGATCACGCCCGCCTGCAGCAACACCACGACCGCACCAAGGCTGGACGACCAGGCCAGTGTCCGCGGCGACAATTTTGCGAAGAACTCGGAGACCCCGGACGACATCCGCGCCCCCATCGACGGCTTGCGCTCCGGCTCGGCATCGATCGCGGCAAACAGCTTCTGCATGGCGCGCGCCGAGGGCGCACCGAGGCTCTCGTTGAGGCCGATGGTCTCGGCATATTCCTCGCGGATGACGGCATACTGCCGGGCCAATTCCGGGTCGGACACCAGCGCGTCCTCGACGCGACGCGCATCGCGCGCGTTCAGCGTGCCGGCCGCGTGCCAGGGCAGCAGCATTTCGACATCATCGGGTTCTTGACCCAGCATCTTCTTGCTCGCAGCCATCATGGCCAACCTCGCTCGACACCGGCTGCCTTCAGCAACTCGGCAAGTTTCTTGCGCGCATAGAACAGGCGCGTCTTCACGGTATTCTCCGGAATCCCCACGATCTCAGCGACATCTTCCACGGATTTCTCGTGATAGTAGACAAGATCGACGATCTCCCGGTGTTCCGCCGATAGCCCCCTCAGGCATTTACGCAGCGTATCGCCGGTGTCCTTCTTCTGCACTACCGTTTCCGGATCGTCGGACGTGTCCTCGATCGCGTTCGCGGCCTCATCGTCCAGTTCGGCGTCTTTCCTCCGCCGTAGCGAAGACAAAGCCTTGAACCGGGTAATCGCCAACAGCCAGGTCGAAACGGCGGATCGTCCCTCGAATTTGCCCGCCTGACGCCACACGTCCAGAAAGACCTCGCTGATGAGGTCCTCCGCCACCTGTTCGTCCCGCACGAGCCGAAGCCCGAAGCGGTACACCCTGACATGATGCCGTCCGTACAGCACCTGCATGGCGAGCCGGTCGCCTTGAGCGATCCGAGCGATCAGAACCTCGTCTGAAGCCGCCTGTGTCGCGCTCAATGGCCGTCTCGCAAAGTTGGTCTGAGGGGGATGGTGCGTGGTTCGACGCGAGAGGCAAGATTCTTCACAATACGGCAATGTCCATACCGCATGTGTGATCTATGACACAGTCGGCGATCACAATAAGGAAAAATCGCCCGAGACTCAGGAAGCGGTATCATAATACTTAGAACTCTCGCGGACGCCCACCGTCCGGCGCGACCATATCAAGGCTTTGCCCGCAAGCCAGCGCCCTCGCGACGTCAGCACCGGCACCGGCCCTTCGCAGGATCGCTCGCAGCCAGCCTCGGGACACGGATTCCCCTTACGAAACAAGGGTGATGCCCGCATTTCACCGGAGCAGATTCGGTTCCCAAAGATACCAAACCTAAAGGCTTTCCCACTTAGATTTTTGCCGGATTTCACCAACGGCGAGACCATGGGCAGCGCTGCGTCGTCACTTCCCGGCCCGATCACGGGCGCATCGGAAAGCGGCCGTCCCAGGCTGACGGTCGACCGCCTCGCGCGCCGCGCCCGGCAGCGCCGCCAGATCCAATCGATGATCGCCGCCTGCTTCGTGCTCGATGCCGTGGTGCTGCTGATCTACGCGCATGCCGGCACCACATCCGTTTTGGTCGCGACCAGTTACGCCTTGACCGGCCTCTCGCTGGTCGCCGTCTATGTGCTGCTGTCGGAGCGCGGCTTCCACGAGCGCTTCCGCGACCACTATCTGGTCGCGCCGCAATCGGCGATCAACATGGTGAACCTACTGGTATTCACCTACATCGCGCCGGAAGTCGGCGTGCTGTTCCTCTGCAACCTGTTCGTGGTGTTCGGCTTCGGCGCGCTGCGCACCTCGGCACGGCAGACCGCGATCGTCTGGACCATCATGGTGCTGGGCCTCGCTGCACTCTTTCTCGGAACCGACAAGGCGATCGGGATGCCGACCGGCACGCGGATCGACCGCCTCGCCACCATGCTGGTGTTCGCGCTGACGATCGGGCGCTGCATGTATCTCGGCATCTTCTCCAGCTCGATGCAGCAATCGCTGTATCAGAGCGGACTGAAGCTGAAGGAGGCCTACCGGCGCATCGAGGAGCTCGCCGAGCTTGACGAACTGACCGGCACCTCCAATCGCCGCAGCATCATGCGTACGCTCGAAGAGGAGATCGCGCGCTGCGCCCGCAACGGCAGCTCCTGCGCGGTCGCGCTGATCGACCTCGACCATTTCAAGCGGATCAACGACGTCTACGGCCATCCGATCGGCGACGAGGCGCTGCGCACCTTCGCCATCGGCATGTTCGCCAATCTCCGCAGCATCGATCGCTTCGGCCGTTACGGCGGCGAGGAATTCCTGCTCGTGCTGCCCGACCTGTCGCAGGATCAGGCGATGCGCGCGCTCGAACGGCTGCGCAAGATCATCGCCGATCTCGACTGGAGCGCGTTCTCGCCGGGCATGCAGGTGACGATCTCCGCCGGCGTCACGACGCTGAAGCCGCGCGAAAACTCCGACACATTACTCGCCCGCGCCGATGGCGCGCTTTACGCAGCCAAGGCCCGGGGACGCAACCGCATCGCCAGCGCCTGAACCCTTTCATTTCCCTATTCGGCGCCGGAGAAGCCGTCGCCACCGCTCCAGGACAGAGTCATGAGTTCGAAGCCCGCGACCGCCCCCGAAAGTCTGCTCGATGAGCTGCAGACAACCCTCGCCCACGGCACCGTCGCCCGCCGTGTCGAGACGCTGCGTCGCGTCACCGACCTCTTCATCAACGGCTCCGTGAACTATTCGGACGAGCAGATCGTGCTGTTCGACGACGTCTTCCAATGCCTGCTCGAGCACATCGAGAACTCGGCCAAGGCGCTGCTCGCCAACCGCCTCGCCCCGATCGACACCGCACCGCCGCAGACCATCCGCACCCTGGCGTTCGACGACCTGATCGAGATCGCCGGCCCGGTGCTGACGCTGTCGCCGCGGCTTGACGACGACACCCTGATCGAGACCGCGCGCAGCAAGAGCCAGGCGCATCTGCTCGCGATCTCGAACCGCAAGTCGCTGAGCGGCGCCGTCACCGATGTGCTGGTGCTGCGTGGCAATGACGAGGTGATCCAGAGCGCGGTCAACAATCCGGGCGCCGAATTCACCGAGCGCGGCTTCACCCGCCTGGTCAGCCGCGCCGAGGGCGACGACAATCTGTCGACCTGCGTCGGCCTGCGGCCGAACATCCCGCGGCATCTCTATCTCAAGCTGGTCGCCAAGGCCTCGGACGCGGTCAGGCAGCGGCTCGAAGCTGCCATCCCGCAGCAGGCCAAGGAGATTCCGATCGCGGTGAAGGAAGCCACGCGACGCGCGCGCTCGGCGTCGGCAGCCGTGACGCCCGACACCGCGATCGCGCATGCGCTGGTCAAGTCGCTTTACCAGGACGGCCGGCTCGACGAATTCCAGCTCGCAGCCTTCGCCGAGGCCGGCAAGTTCGACGAAACCAACGCCTCGCTCGCCGCGCTCGCCAATGTCTCGGTCAGCGTCGCCGAGAACATGATGATCGAAACCCGCGCCGAGGGCGTGATGATCCTGGCCAAGGTCTCGAGCCTGTCATGGTCGACGGTGCGGGCGATCATCAATCTGCGCGACGAAATCTCGGGCGGCGAGCCGACCGACCTGCAGGCCTGCAAGGACACCTATGAGCGGCTGCGGCCATCCACCGCGCAGCAGGTGCTCCGCTTCCATCGCATGCAGCAGTCCGCGCCCGCGGCCTAGAGCCCTTGCCGTTCCGATTGAATCGGAACGGGAGCTCTAGACTCTAGTTTTGACGCGTTTTCTTCACGCGAACCGGTACCCGCTTCGCTCGAAAACGCTCTAGTATCGCAGCGCCCGCTGTCCCATCAGGGCGCCGACGCTCGCGACGATCGCGGTCGCCAGCGTGTACCAGGTGGCGACGAACAGCGGCGAGTCATCGGTGCAATGCGACGCATAGATCGTCGCCGCCAGTCCGGCCGAGAGCAGGCCTGCGATTGCACCGGCGACCGCGGGCCGCGCCGGGGCGCCCTGCCGGAGCCCGTACAGCGCGCCGACCAACAGCGGCAGCGACATCGCCGGGATCGCAGTCATGCACGCCATCGAGTTCCTGCCGATCAGCCGCGTCATCATCGGCGTACGCTGCGGCATCATCATCTCGCCGCTGATCGCAGCAACGAGGATGCCGGCCGGAATCAGCAGCCACCAGCCGAAGCCGCGCAGCGAGGCTTCCGGCCGTGACAGATGCAGGCTGACCGCGATCGCCGAGGCGGCGAGCGCCAGCGTGACCGCGAACTTCAGGTCGAAGAACGGATTGCGCATTGCGGTCATCACGTCGGGCCGCACGCCGAGCTCGGCGAAGAAGATCAGGAGCGAGACCGGCGCCGCCGCCAGCAGCGCCAGCATCAGCGCAAGACCGACCGGCCGCGCACGATAGGCATTGTCGGCGGCAAGGGTTCGAATGAGTTGATCCGTATCCATGCTCATCGGTCCCGTAATTTCGCGGTCAGGCTCGCAAGCCCGCGGTGCAGCGCGACCCGCACCGCGCCCTCGCTCATCGAGAACTTCGCCGCGGTATCCTTGATCGAGGCACTGTCGACCGCAATCGACTGCAGCACGTCGCGCTGCCGTGCCGGCAACGCCTGCAGCTGGGCGGTCACCTCGCTCGGCGACGCCGTCGGCTCCGGCGTTTCCCCCGGCAGCGTCTCGGCGAAATCGTCGATGTTGACGAAGATGCGCCTGCCGCGGCGGCGTAGTGCGTCGATCAGCTTGTTGCGCGCAATCGCGAACAGCCACGGCGCGAACGGCGCGTTGGTGTCCCAGGTCTGCCGCTTCAAATGTACCGCCAGCAAGATGTCCTGCACGATGTCCTCGGACTGATCGACCGGTTGTCCCGCGCGCGCCAAGCCACGGCGCGTCGCGGCACGGAGTACCGGCGTGATGGCCTTGAGCAGGCGATGATACGCCGCGTCATCGCCTGAAATGGCCGACCGCATCAGGTCGGTCCATTCATCCTCACGTTCGCGCACGCAGGCTCCTGAATTGCAATTCGGCCGATCTTTCAGTTCGTTACGCGGCAAGCCAAGAGATCACGAGTTCGTGATCATCATCCTCCGACAAGACCGCGCCGAGGATCAGCTCCAAAGAATCGCTCCGGCGGGTTTCCAGACGTCACGGCTCATAACATTGATCGCTTCGACAAGCATCGGTGCTGCTGCCGTCGATCACGCACTGGGACGAAATTGCCCAGCTTTTGCCCCCGGAAGCCCGAAGATTCCCTTTTTCTGCCCCGGTGTGGACACGCAGCGGGGTCTTTTTTCGCCCTCGGGCGGGCGAAATGGGGAGATCACCAAAATGAGGATCAAAGCCAGCGGGCGCTTGGCCTTGATGGTAGCGACAGGGCTTACCGGGCTTTTCATGGGTCTTGCCGGTCCGTTGCCGGCGCATGCGGCCGGTTCGGACGCATCGGCGGCGAAATCCGACACCGCGACCACCGACAAGTCCGCGGTGCAGAGTTCGCGGCATGGCCGGCGCCATGCGCGTCACCAGTCTTCCGACAAATCCGAGAGCAAGAAGACCGCCGGTAACGACGCCGGCAGCGTCACCTCGACAGGCATGCCTGCCACGGTCGCCAATGCCAATGCGGAGCTGACCTCGGGCGACGACAACGCGGCCGCGACGACGGTGAAGGCCAACGCGTTGATTGCCGCGGCCGACAAGCCCGCTGACGCGCAGCCTGACAGCAACGTGGTCGCATCCGACCAGCTCAACGATGTCGACCGGGCCCTGCAGCAGGAGCAGCCGGCGGAACAGCCGCAGGCTCAACCGCAGACCGCCCAGCAGGAGGCGCCCCCGGCGCAGCCGCCGGCGGTCGCCGTAGCTGCACCCAAGCCGGCGCCGGTTCTGGCGAGCAGCGACAGCTCGAGCCTGGACCAGACGTCGCTGATCGGGAAGATCTTCATCGGCTTCGGCGCCCTGCTCACGGTGGCCTCCGCCGCGCGCATGTTCATGGCCTAGCCAGAGTGCTTGCGGCTGCGGCGCGGGGTGCGCCGCACCGCGGCCCGGTGCCTCGTTTCAGCCACTTGAAGCGCATCCCGCCAGCGGGCACATTGCCCGCCAAATCAGCATGGGGGTTGCGTCTATGGCTACGTTCGAATTCATCATCGTCGAAAGCAAGGGACCGGTCGGCGTCATCACGCTGAACCGGCCGAAAATGTTGAATGCGCTGTCGTTCGGCGTGTTCCGCGAGATCGCCGCGGCGATCGACGATCTCGAGGCCGACGACAAGATCGGCTGCATCCTGATCACCGGCAGCGAGAAGGCCTTCGCGGCCGGCGCCGACATCAAGGAGATGCAGCCGAAGGGCTTCATCGACATGTTCAACAGCGACTTCACCGCGATCGGCGGCGACCGCGTGGCCCGTTGCCGCAAGCCGACCATCGCGGCGGTCGCGGGCTATGCGCTGGGCGGCGGCTGCGAGCTGGCGATGATGTGCGACATCATCATCGCCGCCGACACCGCCAAGTTCGGCCAGCCGGAAATCACCCTCGGCACCATTCCCGGCATCGGCGGCACGCAGCGCCTGACCCGCGCGATCGGCAAGTCGAAGGCGATGGACCTCTGCCTCACCGGGCGGATGATGGATGCCGCGGAAGCCGAGCGCTCGGGCCTCGTGTCGCGGATCGTTCCGGCCGACAAGCTGATGGAAGAGGCGCTCGCCGCAGCGGAGAAGATCGCCTCGATGTCGCGTCCGGCCGTCGCGATGGCCAAGGAAGCCATCAACCGCGCGTTCGAGACGCCGCTCGCGGAAGGTATGAATGTCGAGCGCAACCTGTTCCACTCGACCTTCGCGCTCGAGGATCGCGCCGAGGGCATGGCGGCCTTCATCGAGAAGCGCAAGCCGGTCAACAAGAACCGCTAACCCGTTCGGCTTCGCTGCAATGCTGCGGTGACGAGCGCGCGATAGGCGCGCTCGGCAAAATGCGTCGGCTTGTCGAGACCAAGCCGCGCCAGGCATTCGCGGTCGGCAGAATTGGGCGGGTGCCGCATGCCCTGCCACAGCAGGCCGGCGAGTTGCAGCGGCGTGCGCTGCGCCTGCTGCAATATCTGCAAAGCCGGAATCAGCCGCTGCTCGACGTCGGTGAAGTCGCTGCCGAACGGGAATGACGGCAGGAGCCCGGCGTCGCGCGCGGGCTTCAGTGCGTCGCTGATGCGCTCGGGATAGTTTTCGCGATGCGCCGCCGGGATCTCGTGGTTGCGCGGCAGCTTGCCGGCGTCCTTGGCCTGCCGCATCAGCTCGCCCTGGAAGCGGGAATCCGTCACCTGCAGCATCGCTGCAATGACATCGGCATCGGATTTCCCTCTGACGTCAGCAACGCCATATTCGGTGACGAAGATATCGCGCAGGTGCCGCGGAATGGTTTCGTGGCCGTAGGACCAGCGGATGTTCGACTGCGCTTGTTTACCGGACTGCCGGGTCGCCTCCAGCGCCAGCATCGAGCGCGCGCCTTCGAGCGCGAATGCCTGCGCGACGAAGTTGTACTGGCCGCCGACGCCGCTGACGACCTGGCCATTCTCCAGACCATCCGAGATCGCAGCGCCGAGAAGCGTCGCCATCATCGCGTTGTTGACGAAGCGCGCATCGACGCGGGCGCGGCGCTTGCCTTCCTCGTCGCCGAAGATCTCGTTGGTGAAGGACACCGGCATCATCTGGATGCGCGCCAATTGCTCCGGTGGCATCTCGCGCAGCGCCCGGTAGAACGATTGCGGGCCCAGGAAGAATGCGCCGTGCAGGATCACGCCGCCAATGTCGCGCTTGAGGATGCCGGCGTCGATCAGCCCGAGGAACGCCTCGAACAACATCTCGCTGACACCATAGAGGCCCTTCTCGAACGGCGCGGTCTCGGCCGCCCCGAGCTGTGCGCGACCGGGCGCAAGGCGCTGCATGATGTCGTGGAATTGCGCATTGTCGTGGTGGCGGACCACGAGCCCCTGCGCCAGCGCATCACCGACTTGCCCGATCCCGATCTGCAGCGTGCCGCCGTCGCGGACCAGACCGGCGGCATGCAACCCGATCGCATATTTGGTGTCGCTGATCGGCTCCGACGGCGGCGCGAACAGCGGGAAGTCTGTGTCGGGACTGTCGAGCACCGCCGCAAACTCATCCGCCGGCAAATCGCCGGGCCCGGGCATGAACGGCAGCTCGGAATTGACCTGGCCGATCAGCTTGAACGACGCCCGCCCCTGCGCGCGCGCACGCAGCACATCGAGCGTCGTGTCGGTATTGCAGCTCAAACTGTAGCGCGGCACGCCGTCGACCACGCGCTTGGCGACCAGCTGGGGCACGACATTCAGTCCGCGCGACAGCAGATATGACGCCGCATGGGTGTAGTTGGCAGAAATGTAGTGCTGCTGGGCGAACGGCTGATGCAGCCACTGCCCCGCGAGGAAGAAGAACTCGATCACCTTGATGTTGGGCGGCAGCGCGCCGCGGTGCAGCGCCTCCGCATAGGCGAGATCCGGATAACCGCCGCACAGGCGATCGATCACCGGACCGATGAAGCGCTGTTCGAGCAGGCTCTTCGGCTTCGGCTTTTCCAGCGTCAGCGCGGAGAACAGCGTCAGATTGATCGAGCGGTCGGCCACCGCGCGCGCGTACAGCGCGTTGACGATGTGGTTGGCCTTGCCGAGGCCGAGCGGCAGCCCGACCACCAGCTCGGTTCCGACGTCACGAACGATGTGCTCCGCGATCGCCTCGGGGTCGGAGAAGAATATGGGCATCAGCAATGAACCCGGAGCAGGCAGCGGATAACCGGCGCCACAGAATCGGCGGCGGACGGTCCGAGCTTATACTTCATATGACCGTTGCGTTCGCCTGTGACGAACCGGCAACAGACAAGAACTGAAATGATGTGCAGATGTCGCGTGGCGGTTTGCCTGTGGCGGCACGGCCCCCTAAACAGGTAGATGTGTCGGCGGCGTCGGCGGAGGCGGACTGCCGCGGTTTTGGTTTGCGGGATCACATGGTTGAGCGTGCCGCGAGGGTTGGCGACGTAGCGAGGCGCGTGCTTTTGTCGGGCATCGGCCTCGGCGCCCTGGCATGTGCGCTGCTGGCTGATACCGCTGCCCGTGCCGAGAGCCTGCCCGAAGCCCTGGTCAAGGCGTATCAGACCAATCCGCAGCTCAATGCCGAGCGGGCGCGGCAGCGTGCGACCGACGAGAACGTGCCGCAGGCGCTGGCCGCCTACCGCCCGCAGATCATCGCCGGCCTCTCGGTCGGCCTTCAGGCGGTGCGCGACCAGCTGCCCGGCAACGTTATCCAGACCGCGACGCTGAAGCCGTGGCAGATCGGGGTCACGGTGACCCAGACCCTGTTCAACGGCTTCAAGACCGCCAACAGCGTCCGCGTCGCCGAACTGCAGGTGCAGTCCGGCCGCGAGGCCCTGCGCAATGTCGGCCAGGGCGTGCTGCTCGACGCCGTCACCGCCTATACCAACGTGCTGGCCAACCAGACGCTGGTCGAGGCGCAGCGCGCCAACGTGAACTTCCTGAAGGAGACCCAGGCGATCACGCAGCGCCGCCTCAATGCCGGCGACGTCACGCCGACCGATACGGCCCAGGCCGAGGCCCGGCTCAACCGCGGCCTCGCCGATCTCAACGCCGCCGAGGTCAACTTCGCGATCAGCCAGGCCACCTATGCCCAGGTGGTCGGCAACCCGCCCTCCCAATTGCGTCCCGCCGAGACCATCGACCGGCTGCTGCCGCGCAACCGTGAAGATGCGATAGTGCTCTCGTTGCGCGAACACCCCGCCGTGACCGCGGCCGGCTTCGACGTCGACGTCGCCTCCACCTCGATCCGCGTCGCCGAGAGCAGCCTGATGCCGAATGTCTCGGTGCAGGGCAGCGTCAGCCGCAGCCGCGACAGCGACCCCACGCTCGGCACCTTCGGCACCGATCAAGCCTCGGTGATCGGCCAGCTCACGCAGCCGATCTACGACGGCGGCACCGCGGCGTCGCAGACCCGGCAGGCCAAGGAAGTGGCGGCGCAGAGCCGGCTCGTGCTGGATCAGGTCCGCAATCAGGCCAAGACCGCCGTGGTCAGCGCGTGGGTCGCCAATGAAGGGGCCAAGATCGCGGTGTCGGCCTCCGAGTCCGAGGTGAAAGCTGCGGAGGTTGCGCTGGCCGGCGTGCAGAAGGAAGCCGCCGGCGGCCAGCGCACCACCGTCGACGTGCTCAACGCCCAGCAGGATTTGATCACGGCCCGGGCACGCCTGATCGGCGCGCAGCGCGACCGCGTGATCGCTTCCTACACATTGCTCAGCGCGACCGGACGGCTCGACGTCAAGACGCTCAATCTCAAGACGCCGGACTATCTGCCCGAGGTGCACTACCATCAAGTCCGCGACGCCTGGCACGGCCTGCGCACGCCGTCGGGACAATAGGCTTTGTGGAACCGTTCGAACATCGAACCGGCCCTTCCCGCCCGCACTCTCCGCCGATAACCTCCGCCCCCGCCGGCAACCGATAATGCCGGCGCGCGGTTCACGCGCATAACAGCCGAGCACGCAGGGAGACGTCCAATGCTGACGCGACGCGATATGATGCTGGCTTCCATCGCAGCCGGAGTGACCATGACCAGCAGCAACGCTTTTTCCAAGCCATCGCAACCATCCACCCCGGTGAACTTCGACGTGCCTGCCGGTGCGTGCGACTGCCACACCCACATCCATGGCGATCCCGACAAGTTCCCGTTCTTCGCCGGCCGCGTCTATACGCCGGAGCCGGCCTCGCCGGAGGAGATGAGCGCGCTGCACAAGGCGCTGCATGTCGAGCGCGTGGTGATCGTGACGCCGAGCGTCTACGGCCCCGACAATTCGTCGTCGCTGTTCGGCATGACGGCGCGCGGGCCGACGGCGCGCGGCGTCGCGGTGATCGACGACAAGACCAGCGAGAGCGATCTCGACGCCATGCACAAGGCCGGCTTCCGCGGCATACGCCTCAACCTCGCGACCGGCGGCGTCAACGATCCCAATGTCGGCCGGCAGCGCTTCACGGCAGCGATCGAGCGGATGAAGGCGCGCGGCTGGCACGTGCAGCTGTTCACCAGCCTCGCCATGATCACCGCGATCAAGGATCTGGTCGCGACAGCTCCGGTGCCGGTCGTGTTCGACCATTTCGGCGGCGCCGAGGCCGCGCTCGGCACCGGCCAGCCGGGATTTGCCGACCTGCTCGCGCTCGTCAAGTCGGGCAAGGCCTACGTCAAGATTTCCGGCGCCTACCGCGCCTCCAAGCTCGCACCCGACTATGCCGACGCCACGCCGCTGGCGCAGGCACTGATCGCGGCCAATGCCGAGCGCATCGTCTGGGGCACCGACTGGCCGCACCCGGATTCGGTGACGCCGCAAGGCAAGAATGTCACCGACGTGACGCCGCTGTACCAGATCGACGACGGCCGCCTCCTCAACCAGCTGCCGGTCTGGGCGCCGGACGCCGCAGTCCGCAAGACCATCCTGGTCGACAATCCGGCACGGCTCTACGGCTTCACCTGACGTTGTCCTTCGGCCGGCGTGAGAAATAGGAGATCAGGACCGGCAGCGTGATCAGGATAACGAGCGGCGCCAGCATCATGCCGGTGACGACGACGATGGCGAGCGGCTTCTGCACCTGGGAGCCGATGCCCTCCGACACCGCCGCCGGCAGCAGGCCGACGCCGGCCACGACGCAGGTCATCAGCACCGGACGCAGCTGCAACTCGCCGGTGCGGATCACCGCGCGCATCCGGTCATAGCCTTCGTCGATCAGCTGGTTGAACTGCGACAGGATGATGATGCCGTCCATCACGGCGATGCCGAACAGCGCGATGAAGCCTATCGCCGCCGACACGCTGAACGGAATCCCCGAGATCAGCAGCCCGAGCACGCCGCCGAAGATCGCCATCGGGATCACGCTCATCGCCAGCAGAGTGTCGACCATCGAGCCGAAGTTGAAGAACAGCAGCACTGCGATCAGCGCCAGGCTGATCGGCACCACGATCGACAGCCGCTTGATGGCATCCTGCAGATTGCCGAACTCGCCGACCCACTCGACACGCGAACCCGGCGGCAGCTGCACCTGCTCCTCGATCTTCTGCTGCGCCTCTCGGATCGCGCTGCCGAGGTCGCGCTCGCGCACCGAGAACTTGATCGGCAAATAGCGCTCCTGCTGCTCGCGGTAGATATAGGCCGCGCCGGAGATCAGCTTGATCGAGGCAACCTCGCTGAGCGGGATCTGGGTGATGCCGCCATTGGCGTTCGCCACCCCGATCCTTAAGTTCTGGATCGCCTCCGCGCTCTTGCGATATTCCGGCGCAAGCCGGACGATGATCGGGAAGTGCCGGTCGCTGCCGGGCTCATAGAGGTCCCCGGCGCTGTCGCCGCCGACCGCGACCCTGATCGTGGCGTTGATGTCGCCCGGCGACAGGCCATAGCGCGCGGCACGCGCCCGATCGACGTCGATCTGGATCGTCGGCTGCCCGAGCGAGGTGAACACCGCAAGGTCGGTGACGCCCTGCACCGTCGACAGCACCGACTTGATCTTGTTGGCGGTGTCGGTCAGCGCCTGCAGATCGTTGCCGTAGAGCTTGATCGAGTTCTCGCCCTTCACGCCGGATACCGCTTCCGAGACGTTGTCCTGCAGATATTGCGAGAAGTTGAATTCGACGCCCGGGAACTTCTCCTGCAGTTGCGTCAGCAATTGCGCGGTGAGCACGTCCTTGTCGTGGGTATCGGGCCATTCGCCGGCCGGCTTCAGCGGCGCGAAGAATTCGGCGTTGAACAGGCCGGCCGCGTCGGTGCCGTCGTCGGGTCGGCCGTGCTGCGACACCACCGAGACCACCTCGGGGCGGCTGCGGATCAGCTTCCGCATCTCGTTGACGTAGGCGTTGCCCTCCTGCAGCGAGATCGTCGGCGGCAGCGTGGCGCGGATCCACAGATTGCCCTCTTCCAGCTTGGGCAGGAATTCGAGGCCGAGGAAGCGCGCGAAGATGATGGTCATGACCACGAGGCCGGCCGCGCCGGCCATCACGATCTTGCGGTTGGCGATCGCCCAGTTCAGGACCGGCACGTAGATCGCGTCGAGCTTCTTGACGATCCAGGTCTCGGTCTCGTGGATATGCGCCGGCAGGATGATCGCGCTCAGCGCCGGCGTCACCGTGAAGGTCGCAAGCAGGCCGCCGGCCAGCGCGTAGGCATAGGTGCGCGCCATCGGGCCGAAGATGTTGCCCTCGACGCCGCTCAGCGTGAACAGCGGCAGGAACGCCGCGATGATGATCGCGGCTGCAAAGAAGATCGAGCGCGACACGTCGGCGGCCGCCGACAGGATCGCGTGGCTCTTCATCCCCATCATCGTGTCGTCGGAGATATGCGCCTGCTCGGCGTCCGACAGCGCCGTTGTCTGCGACAACCGGCGGAAAATCGCCTCCACCATGATCACGGTGGCGTCGACGATCAGGCCGAAATCGATGGCGCCGACCGACAGCAGATTGGCAGACTCGCCGCGCAGCACCAGGATGATCACGGCGAAGAACAGCGCGAACGGGATCGTCGCGCCGACGATCAGCGCGCTGCGCAGATCGCCGAGGAATATCCACTGCAGCAGCACGATCAGGAGGATGCCAACCACCATGTTGTGCAGCACGGTGTGGGTGGTGAGCTCGATCAGGTCCTTGCGGTCGTAGATGCGCTCGATCTTGACGCCCGGCGGCAGGATCGAGGAATGGTTGATCTCGTGGACGAGTTGCTCGACGCGGGTGATGGTCGGCGAGCTCTGCTCGCCGCGCCGCATCAGCACGATGCCCTGCACGATGTCGTCGTCATTGTCGAGGCCGGCGATACCGAGCCGCGGCTTCTCGCCGATCGTGACATGGGCGATGTCGCGGACCAGCACCGGGTTGCCGCCGGACTGCGAGACCATGGTGTTGGCGAGGTCGTCGATCGAGCGGATCAGGCCGACGCCGCGCACCACGGCCGATTGCGAGCCGATGTTCACGGTGTTGCCGCCGACATTGATGTTGGCGTTGGAAACCGCCTGCAAGACCTGCGGCAGCGTCAGGCCGTTGGCGACCAGCTTGTTGAAGTCGACCTGGATCTCGTAGGTCTTGGTCTTGCCGCCCCAGCCGGTGACGTCGATCACGCCGGGCACCGCGCGGAAGCGGCGCTGCAGCACCCAGTCCTGCAGCGTCTTGAGGTCGAGCACGCTGTAGTTCGGCGGCCCCTTCAGCCGGTAGCGGAAGATTTCGCCGATCGGGCTGAGCGGCGAGATGCCCGGCAGCACGTTGCCCGGCAGCGGCGCGAGCTGCGAGAGGCGGTTGAGCACTTGCTGCAGCGCTTCGTCATAGGTGTAGTCGAAGGAGAACTGCAGCTTGACGTCGGAGAGACCGTACAGCGAGATGGTGCGGATGGTCTTGAGGTTCTTGATGCCGGCGACCTGGGTCTCGATCGGGATCGTGATGTAGCGCTCGATCTCCTCGGCCGAGAGACCCGGGCTCTGCGTCACGATGTCGACCATCGGCGGGGTCGGATCGGGATAGGCCTCGATGTTGAGCTGCTTGAACGCAAGCAGGCCGCCGATGAAGACGGCGACGAACATGGCCACCATCAAATAGCGGCGATTGACGGCAAGGGCGACGAGGCGATCCATTCAGATCGGCGCTTTCAACTGGAAGGGACTTTTCTTGTTGAGCATGATCTATTCGGAAAACCGGTTCCCACTTTTCCGGATCATGCTCTTACGTGCCTGACGCGGCGCGGTCGATGAAGAGGCTTCCCTTCGTCACGATCTGCTCGCCCGGCTTGAGATTGCCGGCCACCTCGACGAGGTCGCCATTGATGAGCCCGGGCTTGATCTGGCGCAGCTCGATCGTCTTGTCGTCGGCTCTCGCGACCCAGACCCGCACCTGGTCGCCCTCGTAGATCAGCGCCTGCTTCGGCACGCCGACCGCCGGATGGTCGCCCTTCGAATAAAGCGTCACATTGGCAAACATCTCGGGCTTCAGCCGATTGTCGGCGTTGTCGATGGTGGCGCGGACCAGAAGCCGGCGCGAGGTCGCGTCGATCGCGGCGGCGACATAGTTGACGCGAGCGGTCAGCACCTTGCCCGGCAACGCCATCACGCTGAAGGAGAGGTCCTGCCCGACCGCAACGCTGTCGGCGTCGGATTCGCGGACAAAGGCGATCAGCCAGACCGTCGAGAGATCGCCGATCACGTAGACCGGGTCGCTGGCGCCGGTCGAGACATACTGGCCGGGGCCGGCCTTGCGCTGGACCACGGTGCCGCCGATCGGCGCGAACACCGTCGTCTCCGGATTGAGGCGGCCCTTCTGCTGCAGCGTCACGATCGCATCGTCGCCGAAGCCGAGGATGTGCAGCTTGTTCTGCGCCGCTTCCAACAGCGTCTGCGCCGAGCGCGCATCGTTCTGCGCCTGCACCAGCGCCGTCTGCGCCTGCTGATAGTCCTTCAGCGGGATCGCCTTGCCCTCGGACAGGTCCTTGGCGCGCTTCTCCTGGATCTGCGCGAGGTCGAGCGCCGACTGTGCCTTGTTGAGGCCGGTCATCGCCGCGACGTAATCGTTCTGCGCCTGCACGGTGTCGGCCGCCTCGATCACGAACAGCGGCTGCCCCTTCACCACAGAATCGCCCGGCCGCACCAGCAGGCGGGTGACGCGCCCGGTGTAGGGCGAGTAGACCGGGGTGGAACGGTCCTCATCGATCCCGATCTTGCCCTCGGTCACCAGTTCGGAGCGGAAGGTGTGCTCGGTCACGTTCTGGAAGGTCAGGCTGGCCCACTCGGCCGGCGATGGCGAATAACGCGTCCCCCCCTTGCGGGACTGGCTGGAGACTTCTGACGATGTCTGCTTGTCCGAGCCGAAACGCGTATAGCCGTAGGCGCCCGCGCAGGCAGCCGCCAGCACCGCCGCGGCCACGAGCAGGCGCGGACGGCTAAAGCTCTGCATTCTCTTGGTAAACTCTTTCAGCATGCGGTCCGCGGGGTCGATCGTTGCAGCTTCCGGCGGGACAGCCCCAGCGGTGCGCTAATAGTGCCGAATTGGCGTTTCAAACAACCTAAAAATCGCACTTCGGCGGTGCCTGTCGTTAAAGTTTGGATACCCTGAATGGCTGCTGAATGTCTCATCCGGGAAACTCCGGGGCAGGAAACTCCGGAGGATGGCTGCCAAGCGGCATGGCCGGACGGGACCAATGGGCCGGGGTCCTCGACAGGACGGCCGCGTGCCGGACCGAGCTCAGCGTGCCAAAGCCTGATGGCAGCTGCTCGATGAAGGGCTGCACCGCATCCGCGGTCAGATCCGCGGTCGCAAGGCCTGCTTCGAGGCGGCCGAGATTCCACAGCCAGCGCCCGGTCTGCGCCAGCGACACCCGAACGTGCCAGCTGCCGCCCTCGCGCGCCTGGCGTGCCCTGGCCATCATGGCGCCGAACGCCATGAAATATCCGGTGGCATGGTCGAGCATCTGGGCCGGCAATTCCTTCGGACCCTCGACGCCGGCCGCCTGTCCTTCGGCATGATTGAAGCCGGTCGTGGTCTGCACCAGCGAATCGAAGCCGCGGCGCTCCGCCCATGGGCCAGCATGGCCATAAGCCGAGAGTGTCACATAGACGATCCCGGGGTTGATGCGCGCGGCGTCCTCCGGCGAGAAGCCGAGGCGCGCGATCGCCCGCGGACGATAGCCCTGGGAGAGAATATCGGCCTGCGCCACCAGACCGCGCATCACCCGCCGTCCCTCCTCGCTCTTCAGCTCGACGAAGCTCGCGAGCTTGCCGCGGCCGGTGTCGATGGTCAGCCAGGGGATATCAGGCAGATCGGGGCCGGAAATCAGCAGCACGTCGGCACCATGCGCGGCGAGCGTGCGGCCGGCGACCGGACCTGCGATCACGCGTGACAGATCGAGCACTCGGATGCCGGCCAGCGGGCGGTCGCCGGCGGGCCACGGCTTTGGCGCGGCCTCGCCGATCTTCTCGATCGAGATCAGCGGCAGTTTTGCAAGCTCCTTGGCATGCGGCGTCGCCGACCATTCGTCGTGCGAGCGCATCAGGGCGACGACGCCGCCGGCGGCATAGGCCGCGGTCTCGAACGCCTCGCCGTCCCAGCGCGTCAGCGCGGCCTGGACGTCGTCACGCTCGGCGTTGCAGCCCAGCACCTTGCAGACGGCGTCGCGGTGATGCGGGAAATTGGTGTGGAGGCGGACGAAGCGCCCGTCTTTGACACGGTAGACGCCGGCGATCTTGTCCCAGGCCGGCGGCGGCGGCTTGTCGTCGACGCGCAGATAACGCTCGCTGCGGCATTCGACGACGGCGTGACGCATGTCGACCGCGACCTCCTGCCGCTCGCCGCTGCGCGCCTTCCAGATCTCGGCCGCGCCAAGCCCGGCTGCGGCGATCGGCGCCTGCGCCGCGGCTGCGACCCGGAACGACGACGGCAGCTGCGGCTCGCTGCCGGTCAGCCGGACCGCGTCGAGCGCGGACGGCGCGCCGCCGGCGCCGGTCCAGATATCGGCGAGGATTTCACGGATGCCCTGCATGCGCATTCCTCTTTGCGATTATTCTATGCCTGCGCATGATGACAATAAGGCGGTGCCCGAACCCGACCGTCATACTTAGCTTTGCAGGAGTTGCAATGGCTGCCATCGATCCCCTCACCGCCGGCGCGGTCTTCATCGCGACCGCGGCCACCGACGCGGTCTATGTCATGTTCACCTCGGCGGTCGTGGCGCGCAAGCGCGTGCCGGCGGCGACCTGGAGCAGCATCTGGTATCTGCTCTCCTCCTATGCGGTGATCAGTTACACCGAAAACTGGGTGTATGTCGCCTTCGCCGCACTTGGCTCGTGGGTCGGCGCCTATGCATCGATCACCTTCCTGCACCGTCCGCCGGGCGGACCGCCGGTCGGTGCGGCGGTGGAGTAGCTGCGGCTGCAAGACCGCATTCAACCGTCGTCCCTGCCTGGTGCGCAATTGCGCACGGGAGCAGGGACCCATAACCACAGGTGATCATCGTTATACGACGCTGTGGCCCCAGCGTCTCGAGACAATCAACATTTGTGGTTATGGGACGACACCGAATTTGAGCCACTTGTAAGCCCCACGTCAGCATTCTCGTGTAAGGCACACTTCAGCACTCTCGCGACATGATCTGTCCGAGCGTTGCGTTTTGTCGTGCCCTCTTGCGATCAGAGGGCGCAGGGAAAGCCGGGTGCCGATTGCACCCATGGGTCCCGTGCAACAAAAAGCACGGGAGGTAGGACCACAGGTGTAACCGGAGCAATCCGGCTTTCCCTGCGCGATGGCTTTACGGCTTACTTCGTGCTCTCCCCGGCGAGACTGGGCTTGTTTGTCACCGCCTTCGCAAAACGCTGTCGCGCCTTGCTTGGGAACACCTGCCACTAGGGCGTCAGGACCACACGACTTCGCCGTCCGCCTCATGCGCACTCGTCAGTTGCGCAATCGGCGTCCACCGCATCTCGACCCACGTTCGTGACGACCGCGAAGCGCCCCTCAATCGGGTGAGACGGACGCATTGAACATCTGAGTTGGGTCAGGCGTCAAGCGAAATTCTGAAAATCAGAACAAAATAATTGACGGCCTTGTAGGATGGGTGGAGCGAAGCGATACCCATCATTTGCGCCGCGGCATAAGTCGATGGGTTTCGCTTCGCTCTACCCATCCTTGTATTAGCGCGCTGGGTTAGACTGGCCTCGTTCCGTGAGGAATGGCCCAGCTCGGGTAGCCGCCCGGGCTGGGCCGCTGATCGATCGGATCGTTACCCATCGAAGCCTTGAGGGCTGTCGTTCGTAGCAAGATCGCGATCGGCACTTCATCGGGACCCGCATGGTTGAACGAACTTTAGGTTCGCATCACAAGGGAGGGTCGAGGAAGATGGCCAAGCGTACCACAATCTGTGCCGGGATCGATACCGGCAAGCGCAAGCTCGACGTGGCGCTCGACGGCAACTCGGAGCAGCTGCAGGTGGAGAACACGGCAGAAGGTCACAAGGCGCTGCTGGAGTGGCTTGGGCGGCGCAAGGTCAAGCGGGTTGGGATCGAGGCGAGCGGTGGCTATGAGCAAGCCGTCGTCGCCGAGTTACGGCGCATGCGGTTTGTCGTCGTGGTGTTCCAGCCGGCGCAAGTGCGTGCCTATGCCAAATACCGCGGGCAACGTGCCAAGAACGATCGGATCGACGCGGCTCTGATCGCCGCCTGCGCCGCTGCGGTCAACAAGATCCACCCGGCCCCTGACGCAAGATTATCGCCCTTGGCCGGGCAGCTGACACTGATCGATCAGATCGGAGAGGATATCACGCGGTTCAAGAACCGGCTCGAGAGCTGTCGCGATGCGCGTATCCAAAAGCTCTGGAAGGAAGATATCGTCCGCCTGGCCAAGCGCGAACGCGTCGAGTTCAAGGCTTTGGTGGCAGCGATCCGCGAACATCACGATCTCGCTGCCCGGCTCGATCTGATCTACAGCGTCGGCGGGGCCGGGCTGCCGACTGCGGTCGCCATTCTGGTGCGCATGCCGGAGATCGGCCAAATCAGCCGCGAGCAGGCCGCAGCTCTTGCGGGCCTTGCGCCTTATGATGACGACAGCGGAGAGCATATTGGCGCTCGTCACATCATCGGTGGACGCAAGCGCCTGCGAGAGGCGCTCTATGCTGCAGCGCTGGCGGCGTCGTTCCGCTGGAATCCGCAGCTCATCGCCCTTTACAAGCGACTGATCGCCGCCGGTAAGGGTCACAAGCGCGCGCTAATCGCCTGCGCCAGGAAGCTGCTCGTCTTCATCAACGCCGTAGTGGCCCGAGGCACCCCTTGGCAAGCTGACATGTCAGCTGTTCCAGCAGCCTGAAGCGTTTCTTTGTTCGACCGGGGCGCCGTTTCTTCGTCCCGACCTGCCGTCACCAGGACGTCGCGCACAGCGGCCGTCAAGGATGGCCGTCGCTCAAATGCCACCACATCCTCACCCTCAACAGGCCACGCCTTGATGGCCGCGAGCACGGCGTCAGCATCAACGGCGATCGGACAATTCAATCGCACACAACCGAAAGAGCTAATGGTTGCTACATTCCCGCTCAATTCATGCGCCGGAGGACTTCTGCCAGACCGAAGCCCGGCAGAAGCATCACGTCGTTGCCCCTACTCCAGCGCGGCCTGGCCGGCGAGCGAGATCACGTTGTCCTGCGAGCCCGAACCGCCGCTGACGCCGATGGCGCCGACGACCTTGCCGCCGACGATAAGAAGATTCCCGCCGCGCGAGGCGACCACATCGTCGAGCGTCGCGAGATAGGAAAAGTATGCTCCCTTGCCCATCAGGTTTTCGAACGCCAGCGTGGGCCGGCGATAGCGCGTCGTGGTGCGCGCCTTATGCTGCGAAACACCGATCGAGGCATATTGGCAGTTGTCCTGCTTCTCGAAATAGACCAGCTCGCCGGCCGGATTGACGATCGCGATGCAGAACGCATTCCAGTGTCGCTTCTGGGTCTCGGCGACCGCCGCGGCGGCAACCTTCTTGGCGGTTTCGAGGCTGATCGGCTCGCCATAGGGCGGCGGCGTCAAGGCATCGGCGACGACGTCGTTCGGGTTGTCGGGATTGGGGGCCACCTGGGCCAAGGTGCCGGTGGCGGTAGCGAACGCGACGCAGGCCGCGCCGATGAGCGCAGTGAAATAACGCATGAGTGCTCCCGAATGGTTGTTATTCAGATCCCGGATCGATCGTCCGGGCGGCGGGACGATAGCAATTGAGTTGTGGCGTACAAGGCGAGATCGGATTGGGTGCACCGCGATATTCGCCTGACTACAATGAAAATCGCGTGACGCGAGGGAATATCGAGGTCGCGCAGTGCTACGATGGAAGCTACAGTCCGCGCGCATCAGCAAAGGATATGCGAATGGATCTGGGTTTGAAGGGACGAAACGCCGTCGTGCTCGGCGGTACGCGCGGCATCGGGCGGGCGATCGCGGCGACGCTGGCCGGCGAAGGCGGAGGCGTGGCGGTCTGCGCCCGCAATGCCGAGCAGGTTGCGGCCAGCGTTGCCGAATTGAAGGCTGCCGGCGTGCGCGCCACCGGCAGCGCCGTCGACATCACCGACGGCGCGGCGCTGAAATCGTGGATTGCGGATGCCGCGGCCGAACTGGGCAGCATCGACATGCTGTTCTCCAACGCCGGCGCCATGGCGCAAGGCGGCGATCCGGCATCGTGGGAGCAGAATTTCCGGCTCGACGTGCTCGGCGCGGTGAACGCCTTCGAGGCAGCGCGTCCGTTCCTCGAAGCAAGCGGCGAAAAGACCGGCGATGCGGCCTTCGTCCTCATCTCGTCGATCTCGGCAGCGCAAGCCGATCGCGCCGGCTCCTACGGCCCGATCAAGGCGGCGCTGGTGCACATGGCAAAGGGACTGGCGCGGCAATACGCGGCGAAGAAAGTCCGCGTCAACGTGGTGTCGCCGGGCACCGTGTATTTCAAGGGCGGCGTCTGGAACATGGTCGAGCAGAACGCGCCCAAGATGTACCAGGACGCACTGGCGCGCAATCCGACCGGCCGCATGGCGACGCCGCAGGAGATCGCGAGCGCAGCGGTGTTCCTGGCGAGCCCGATCTCCTCGTTCACAACAGGCTCGAACCTCGTCGTCGACGGCGCGATCTCGAACCGGGTGAATTTTTAGAGGAACACGACATTCATGGTCGCCCCGTCATCCTGAGGTGCGCGCACTTGCGCGCCTCGAAGGATGCACGGCCCCGCTGGCAGCCGCACGGAGAAAGCCGGGCCGTTCGCCCTTCGAGACGGCCGCTCCGCGGCCTCCTCAGGGTGACGGTGAGAGAGCGTCGCCGTAGCACGACCCTCAATGAAAATCCCGTGACGGCGGCAGGATGCGGACGTTGCGGGGGTGGCGGATCTTTTGCGGCGAGTTGTCGCCGTGATCACGGCGGTCGTCGTTGAGCGGCTCGATCAGCGCCGGGCCTGCCGGCACCGGATGCTTGCTGACAGCGGATTCGTTGGCGAGGCCGATCAGATCGTGGGAGCGGTCGGTCATGCGCTGCGCCACCAGATGCGTGACGCCCTCGGGGCTGCTCTGGATATAGCCCTCGACCAAGATCAGGCGCGCGCCCATCACCTCCTTGCGGTACTGCTCCATCACCTTCGGCCACACCACGATGTTGGCGATGCCGGTCTCGTCCTCCAGCGTCATGAACACGACGCCCTTGGCGCTGCCCGGCCGCTGCCGCACCAGCACGACGCCGGCGCAGCTGACGCGGCGGCGGTCGTTGCTTTGGTTGATGGTGTGGCAGGCGACCACGCGCTCCCTGGTGAACATCTCGCGCAAAAACTCCATCGGATGGCCCTTCAGCGACAGGCGGATGGTCTGGTAGTCGGCGACCACCTGCTCAGGGCGCGGCATCTCCGGCAGCGGCTTTGCGCCCTCATCCGGCTGCTCGCGCGCCGTGGCGGCCTCGAACAGCGGCAGCGGCACGTCGTCGGGCAGCCGCCGCACCGCCCACAGCGCCTCGCGGCGGTCGAGCCCGAGCGAGCGGAACGCATCGGCGTCGGCGAGCAGGATCAGCGCGCGCTTGGGCAGAGCGGTGTCGCGGGCGAAGTCTTCCAGCGACGTGAAGGGTTTTCGGTTACGCGCGGCGACGATGCGGTCGGCCCAGTCTTTCTCTTGCTTCGCCTCTCCCGCTTGCGGGGGAGGCCGGATCGCATCGACAGATGCGATCCGGGTGGGGGCTCTCTCCTCACAAAGAGTGTCGCTTGCGGAGACACCCCCACCCCAGCCCTCCCCCGCAAGCGGGAGAGGGAGCACAGGCGCGCCCCGGAATGACAGTTGTAGTTGCTTCAACCTCTCCTCATCCTCATCGAGCCAATGAAACCCGTCGATCTGGCGGAAGCCGAGCCGCACCGCGCAGTAGTCTCCGTCGCGCTCCTCCAGCGTGTTCTGCGCAAAGCTATGGGAGACATCGACCTCGTGCACCGTGACGCCGTTGTTGCGGGCGTCGCCGACGATCTGCGCCGGGGCGTAGAAGCCCATCGGCTGCGAGTTGAGCAGGCCGCAGCAGAACGCATCGGGATGATGGTGCTTCAGCCAAGAGGAGATGTAGACCAGCTGGGCGAAGCTCGCGGCATGGCTTTCCGGGAAGCCGTAGGAGCCAAAACCCTTGATTTGGTCGAAGCAGCTGCGGGCGAAGTCCGGATCGTAGCCGCGCGCCACCATGTTGCCGACCAGCTTCTCCTCATAGCTGCCGATGGTGCCGAGGTTGCGGAAGGTCGCCATCGAGCGGCGCAGGCCGTTGGCCTCCTCCGAGGTGAAATGGGCCGCCTCGATCGCGATCCGCATCGCCTGCTCCTGGAACAGCGGCACGCCGAGCGTCTTGTGCAGCACATTGTAAAGTTCGTTCTTGTCGCCCTGGTCCGGCGCCGGCGATGGATAGGTCACCTGCTCCTGCTTGTTTCGTCGCCGCAGATAAGGGTGCACCATGTCGCCCTGTATCGGACCGGGGCGCACGATCGCGACCTCGATGACGAGATCGTAGAAGGTGCGCGGCCTCAAGCGCGGCAGCATGTTCATCTGGGCCCGGCTCTCGACCTGGAACACGCCGAGCGACTCGCCGCGGCACAGCATGTCGTAAACTTCTTCCTCGTCCTGCGGGACCGAGGCGAGCTCCCAGCGCTCGCCCTTGTGGTCATCGATCAGGTCAAAACATTTGCGGATGCAGGTCAGCATGCCCAGCGCCAGCACGTCGACCTTCATCATGTGAAGCGCGTCGACGTCGTCCTTGTCCCATTCGATGAAGGTGCGGTCGTCCATCGCGGCGTTGCCGATCGGCACATAGGTGTCGAGCCGGTCCTGGGTCAGCACATAGCCGCCGACATGCTGCGAGAGATGGCGAGGAAACTCGATCAGCTCGGTGGCGAGCTCGACCGCGAGGTTGATCATCGCATTTTTCGGATCGAGCCCGGCCTGGCGCACCTGCATGTCGTTGAGGCCCTTGCCCCAGCTGCCCCACACGGTGTCGGCGAGCGCCGCGGTGACATCCTCGGTCAGCCCGAGCGCCTTGCCGACATCACGGATCGCGCTACGCGGACGATAATGGATGATGGTGGCGATGATGGCGGCGCGGTGGCGGCCGTAGCGGCGATAGACATATTGCATCACCTCCTCGCGCCGCGAATGCTCGAAATCGACGTCGATGTCGGGCGGCTCCAGCCGCTCCTTGGAGATGAAGCGCTCGAACAGCAGATCGACCTTGGTCGGATCGACCGAGGTGACGCCAAGCACATAACAGACCGCCGAATTCGCCGCCGAGCCACGCCCCTGGCACAGGATGTTCTGGCTGCGCGCATAGTGCACGATGTCGTGCACGGTGAGGAAGTAATGCGCGTATTTCAGCTCGGCGATCAGCGCGAGCTCCTTGTTCAGGGTGGTGCGAAGCTTTTCGTCAATCTCGCCGCCGAAATATTTGTCGACGCCAGCCCAGGTCAGGTCCTCCAGATGCTGCTGCGCGGTCTTGCCCGGCGGCACCGGCTCGTCGGGATACTGGTATTTGAGCTGGTCGAGCGCGAAGGAGATGCGCGCAGCGAAGCGTATGGTTTCCGCGATCGCATCAGGGAGATCGCGAAACAGCCTGATCATTTCATGCGCCGGCTTGAGATGCCGCTCGGCATTGGCCTCGAGCCTGCGGCCAACAGCCTCGATCGTGGTCTTTTCGCGGATGCAGGTCAGCACGTCCTGCAGCGGGCGGCGCGCGGGATGATGATAGAGCACCTCGTTGGTGGCGAGCAGCGGCACGCCGGCATCAGTGGCGAGACCATGCAGCCGCGCGAGGCGGCGCCTGTCGTCGCCGCGATAGAGCAGGCTTGCGGCAAGCCAGACGCCATCGGCGGCGCTTGCCTTTAGTTGCGCGAGCAGATCGAGCGCGTCAGCCGCTTCGAAACGATGCGGCAGCGCCAGCACCAGAAGCTGGCCCTCTGCAAAGTCGAGCAGATCGGACAGGGTGAGCCGGCAATCGCCCTTCTCGATGCGCACGCCTTCGCCGCCGCGCTTGCCGCGGGTGAGCAGCTGGCACAGCCGGCCGTAGGCGGCGCGGTCGCGCGGATAGACCAGGATGTCGGGCGTGCCGTCGATGAAGACGATGCGGGCGCCGATCAAAAGTTTAGGCGGATGAGCGACCTTCTCGCTGTCGAGCTCCTTCCAGGCGCGCACCACGCCGGCCAGCGTGTTGTGATCGGCGAGCCCGATCACGGGGATCCCGAGTTCGCTCGCCTGATGCACATAGGCGCGCGGATCGGAACCGCCGCGCAGGAAGGAGAAATTGCTGGTGATGCCGATCTCGGCATAATCAGGCGTTGGCGTATTCATGCGAACAGCCCATGCACATACCAGTTAGCGGGGACCGGCTTGCCCTGCTCGTCGCGCAGCTCGCTCTCATAGAGACCGTCGCGGAAGATCCAGAAGCGCTGGCCCTCGGCGTCCTCGACGCGGAAGTAATCGCGGGTCAGCGATGCGCCGTCCTGCTTCCACCATTCCATCGCGATGCGCTCGGGGCCCTCGACCCGCACCACGTCGTGCTGCGCGCGCCGCCAGGTGAATTGATGCGGCGGACCGTCGGGCACGCTCGCGAACGGCACCTTGATCGGCTCGGGCCGATCGAACAGCCGCAGGGGACGCAGCGGCGGCTCGCCGGCGACGCGTTCCGGCCAGGCGGCGGCGCTGGCAGCAGTCAGATGATGCTGCGCCGGCAGCGCGAGCGCAGCGCGCTCCGGGATGTGGCTCTCCAGCGGCAGATGCACGACGACGCGCTTTCCCCCGATGCGGGCGGCGATGCGGTCGATCAGCGCCGAGAGCTCGTCATTGTCGTGCACTGACGTGTCGAGATCGCGCTGTTGCTGCACCACGATCTCGGTACGCCCGGCGGCAAGGCGGATGAGATCGAAGCCGAAGCCGGGATCAAGGGGATCATTGAGCGCATCGAGCCGCTCGCGGAACAGGCGGTCGATCATCTCGGGCCGCGTCACCGGACGCCCGGTCTCGACCATGATCGCGCGCACCGCGCCGTCGGTGCGGAAGAAGCTCGCCTCCAGCTGCCGGGCGCCCTTGCCCTGCTTGTCCATCGCCGTCATCAGCATCTTGGCGAGGCTTTGTAACGTCAGCGCGATCACGGTGTCGGTGGAGACCGGTTCGGGGAAACGCTTCTCGACGATGTAATCGGGCAGCGGCTTGCGCGGGCTGATCGGGGCATCGCCCTGCCCGAGCGCGTGGCTGAGCAGGGTGGTGAAGGCGGCGCCGAACCGCGCCGAGATTTCATGCGGGGCGCGCGAGGCGACATCGCCGATGGTCTTCAAGCCCGCGCGGCGCAGGCCGGTGGTCACGGCAGGATCGGCGCCGAGCGCCGACACCGGCAGCGGGCCGACCGCCTCTGCTTCCGCGCCGCTGGCGACGATCTGCCCGGAAGTGTAACGCGTCAGCGTGCGCGCCGCGGTCGAGGTGCCTGATATCGCAGCGCTGACGGCAAAGCCGCGCCGGCTCAGCGCATTGGTCACGATCTGCAGCAGCGCGCGCTCGCCGCCGAACAGATGCGCGCAGCCGGTGATGTCGAGAAACAGTCCGTAAGGCGGATCGAGCGCGACCAGCGGCGTGAAGCGGTCGCACCAGTCGGCGATGTCGTTCAGCGTCTTCAGATCGGCGGCGGGATCGGCGTCGTAGACCGTGAGCTCCGGACAGATCGCCCGCGCATTGGCGAGCGGCAGCCCGATCGACAGCCCGGCGCGCACCGCCGCCTCGTCGATCGCGTGCAGCAGGATCGCGTTGTGGTCCTTTGCGACGACGACGCTGGGGGCCTCAGTCGATTGCTGCGGAAAGCGAGATTCTTTCTTCGCCTCTCCCGCTTGCGGGGGAGGCCGGATCGCATCGTTAGATGCGATCCGGGTGGGGGCTCTCTCCTCAGCGGGACTCGTGGCGAGACCCCCACCCCAACCCTCCCCCGCAAGCGGGAGAGGGAGCCCTACCACCTGCCGAATGTCCCGCGCATCAGCTTGCGAGACGATGTTCTGCGCGAGCTTGCGCTTGATGCGGTCGATGGGCAGACGTGGCAGCCACAGGCTGAGGATACGCCGACGGTTCACTGAATTGGCACTCATCACATTTCCATTCCATGATCCATCGCCCGACCGGGCCATGACGATTGCGCACGAGTTCGGCGTCGAAGCGCGGCGCGCCCCAGACGCTTGCGGCATTGCCGGGCGGCGAATGCGCCGCGCGCACGATCCAGCGCGTCTCCGCGGTCGAGGGGATCGCCGTCGCCGCGATCCGCAGCACCAGCGCGGTGACGCCGGAGGCCTGCGCGGCCAGGGTCAATTTGCGGCTGGCGACGAGATCGAGCTGGCGCGCATGGCCCCAGACCTCGAGCACCACGGCGCCGAGCGCATCGCAGGCGAGCGCGTCGGCCGCGGTGCGCAGGCCGTTGTCGACATCGGCGGCGCGCACCGTGACCAGCAGGCGCGGATCGAGGCCGAGTTCGGCAAGCCCGCGCATCGACAGCGCGCCGTTTTCGCGATCGGAAAAATCCTGCCGCACCCAGACCAGCGGCTTGCGCGCAGACAGCCGTCCGGCAAGCCCCGCGATGAAGCCGGTCGCCGCCCCGCCTTGATGGCCGGCCGCGAACACCTCGTGCAGCGTTGCCGCCGCAAGCCCGCCGCGCAGCATCGCGTCCGCGCTGGCGTGTCCAAGCGCGATGCGGTTCGGCATCGCCGCCTCCGATGGCGCCTCGATGCGCGCGATGCTGCCGCGCAGAGACGCAAGCGTACCCGTGCGTGCGCCGTTCATATGCGCCGCTCCTTCCCAACCAAAATTTGAGGCCGTCACTGATCCGAACAGAGAACCAGGGACTGGCTCATTTGTTCATGGTATGTTCTAATATAAAGCTAACAGGGCCGGCGGAGTCAATCGGATTGGTGAGTTCCGTGATTCATGAGCGGAATCAATGGGATTCAGGAGCGGCCGAACTGTACGCCGCCGGTTCGCCCGCGGCGTCCGGCGCGACGGCCCGGAAAATGGCGGCGTGACGGAAACGGAGCAATCGCATGCGTATCATCGTGCTCGACAACGACACCGATTTCGAAGGCTGGCGCAAGGCCGCGCGGCGATTGGTGCTGAATGACGTGAAGCCGTCGGACGTCACGTGGACGGTGCGCAGCGACGACGAACTGTTTTCGGCATCCTGCGTGAATGAATTGCCTGATACGCCGCAGGCGCAGTTCAACGTCACAGCGAAATTCGTCGAGCTGGCAAGGACCGCGATCCTGCATCGCAATGACACGCGCTTCGTCCTGCTCTATCGCCTGCTGTGGCGGCTGCGCAGCCATCATGATCTGCTCAGCGCGACTGATGATCCCGACGTCGCCGAGGTCCACGCGATGGCGCGCGCGGTCTATCGCGATATCGACAGGATGCACGCGCATCTGCGCTTCCGCGAGATCGGCCGCGAGCAGAAGGCGCATTACGTCGCCTGGTTCGAGCCGGAGCATCGCATCGTCGAGCACGCCGCACCGTTCTTCGCCGGCCGCTTCGCCGACATGCCGTGGTCGATCCTGACCCCCGACGCCTGCGCACATTGGGACGGGCACGCGATCTCGATCACGCCGGGCGTTGCCAAATCCGAGGTGCCGAGCGAGGACCGGCTCGAGGAGGTCTGGCGGCGGCATGACAACGGCCGCTTCAATCCCGCGCGGCTGAAAGTGATGGAGATGCCGCAGGCCTATTGGAGGAACCTGCCCGAGGACTCGATCATTAAACCTCTGATCGAAGACGCCATGCGCATGACCAGCGGCCCCTTCATCGCACGCAAGGCCGCCGAGCCGCAGCAGCGGCAGGATATGCCGATGCCCCGCAAGCAAGCTCGCGACATGCATACCCAAGACAAGCAAACTCAGGACAAGCAAACTCGTGACGCGATCGCAGCCTTGCGCGACGAGGCCGCCGCTTGCCGCGCCTGCCCGCTGTGGAAGGACGCAACACAAACCGTGTTCGGCGAAGGGCCGCAAGGCGCGACGCTGATGCTGGTCGGGGAGCAGCCCGGCGACAAGGAAGATCTCGCCGGCCATCCCTTCGTCGGTCCCGCCGGGCAGATGCTCGATCGCGCGCTTGAGGAAGCCGGCATCGCGCGCGCCAAGGTCTACATCACCAATGCGGTGAAACACTTCAAGTTCGTGCCGCGCGGCAAGATCCGGCTGCACCAGAAGCCGGGCACACCGGAGATCCGCGCCTGCCGGCAGTGGTATGAGCGCGAGCTCGCCGCCATCAAGCCGGAGCTCGTGGTGGCGCTCGGCGCCACGGCCGCGCAGAGCGTGCTCGGCAAGATCACACCTATCCACAGGAACCGCGGCCAGCTGATCGAGCATGACGGAACCAGGGTGCTGGTCACCGTACACCCGTCCTATCTGTTGCGGCTGCCCGACGAGAAAGCCAAGGCGCTGGAATATCAACGCTTTATCGACGATCTGAAAATCGCCGCAAATCAGCTGCGCAATTCAGCCCACGCGGCTTGAGTTCCGGGGGAACTGCAGGATCACACTTCAACGTGAAATTGTTCAAAACGCTGATAAATCCCTACAACCTTGAATTGATCCGTGATACCCTCACGTGTCTACGGGCATCGGGCGTCATGTTCACGCCATGACGTACCCTGAGGCGGGCGCGCTGCGCGGTTTGCTAGCCCCGATCGTGCGGCGCGCCACCTCCATCCTCACTCCCGAAACAGCCGTCCTGGACCGACGATGCGCACGAATGATCGTGCGATATCCACCACCCGCGCCAGTCCCGTCGTGTCCGTATTCGCGGGACTGTTCAAACGATTTCAAGGAGAAGCAGCAAGATTCAGCACATGACGCATGACGCGGATTCAAGCACCTGCTTGCGCTGCGCAAAACAACGTTGAGCTTGTCATCTAACCTTCAACTCCATCAGTCAAAAATGCCCCTCCAACTACGAGGGGCGTCAGAATGACCGACATTACACTCAATTCATCGCTGGCCGATGGAGCGCCGATACAGCCGGCGTCGCGGCCCAATCTCGACAAGGGTTTTAACCCGCTCACGATGATCATCTTCTTCGGCATCCTTGCCGCGGGACTTTTGTACGTTGCCTACAGCATCTATTCGGACGTCGACGCCACCGGCACCAGGGTCACCTCCTACCTGCCCTACTTGCTGCTGCTGGTCGCGTTGTTGATCGCGCTCGGCTTCGAGTTCGTGAATGGCTTCCACGACACCGCCAACGCGGTGGCCACCGTGATCTACACCCACTCGCTGCCGGCGGAAGCTGCGGTGATGTGGTCCGGCCTGTTCAACTTCCTCGGCGTCTTGACCTCGACCGGCGCGGTGGCGTTCGGCATCGTCTCGCTGCTGCCGGTGGAATTGATCCTGCAGGTTGGCTCCAGCGCCGGCTTTGCCATGGTGTTCGCGCTGTTGATCGCCGCGATCCTGTGGAATCTCGGCACCTGGTATTTCGGTCTGCCCGCCTCCTCCTCGCATACGCTGATCGGCTCGATCATCGGCGTCGGCGTCGCCAACGCGCTGTTGCGCGGCCGTGACGGCACCTCGGGCGTGGATTGGGGCAAGGCCACCGAGATCGGCTACGCGCTTCTGCTGTCTCCGCTGGTCGGCTTTATCTGCGCCGCCCTGCTGCTGCTGCTGCTGAAGGTGATCGTCAGGAACCCGGCGCTCTACGCCGCGCCGGAAGGCAACAAGGCGCCCCCGCTCTGGATCCGCGGCCTGCTGATCCTGACCTGCACCGGCGTCAGCTTCGCCCACGGCTCGAACGACGGCCAGAAGGGCATGGGCCTGATCATGCTGATCCTGATCGGTACCGTGCCGACCGCCTACGCGCTGAACCGCGCGCTGCCGGAGAGCCAGGTGGCCCAGTTCCAGAAGACCTCGGAGGCCGCCTCCAAGGTGGTCGCGGCCAAGGGCGCCGGCCACAGCATCATCGGCGATCCCCGCCCGGCGGTGACCCAATACGTCTCGTCGCACCACATCAGCGAAGGCACCTATCCCTCGCTGTCGGTGCTGGTGAAGGACGTCGGCGACCAGGTGCAGAAGTACGGTTCGCTGAACAAGGTGCCGGCGGAAGTCGTCGGCAACACCCGTAACGACATGTACCTGACCTCGGAGGCGATCCGCTTCCTGATGAAGGACAAGGAAAACGACCTCAGCAAGGAAGAGGTCGCCACCCTGAACGCCTACAAGGCCTCGCTCGACAGCGCCACCAAGTTCATCCCAACCTGGGTGAAGGTTGCGGTCGCGATCGCGCTCGGCCTCGGCACCATGATCGGCTGGAAGCGCATCGTCATCACGGTCGGCGAGAAGATCGGCAAGACCCATCTCACCTACGCACAGGGCGCATCGGCCGAACTCGTTGCCGCCGCCACCATCGGCGCCGCCGACATGTTCGGCCTGCCGGTCTCGACCACACACGTGCTGTCGTCAGGCGTCGCCGGCGCGATGGCGGCCAACGGCTCCGGCCTCCAGGTCGCCACCATCAGAAACATGGTGATGGCCTGGGTGCTGACGCTCCCCGCCGCGATCCTGCTGTCGGGGTGCCTCTACGTGATCTTCTCGCGGGTGTTCTGACCCGCGGGAGCCGCGGCGGCTCTCGCAAGACACGCAAGAAACACGCAAGGCCCGCGCCGCCAGCACGGGCCTTGCTGCGTGATGGAGGACGTTTCGCGACGGCCGTCTTCAAAGACTGCGGCTCAAGCAGCATAAGCCCGGGCTTCCTCGGCGAGCAGGCCGCGCGCCCATTTGTGCAGGCCGGATTTGGCCGTCCTGGCACTCCAGTACATGTCGATCGAGACCGGCACGCGGAACGGCAGCGCACCGACATGCAGGCCGCCGCGCATCGCCCGCGCCAGATGATGCGGGATGGTCGCGACCAGTCTTGTGCCGGCGATGATGCGCTCCAGACTGTCGTGGTTCGGAAGGCTGACCACCGGCTCGATCTCGATCTGCTTCGCCCTCAGCGCCTCGAGATAAAGCGGCTGCCACTCGCCGCTGTGGGTGATGAAGACATGCTCGGCCTTCGCATAGGCCGACAGCGCGACCCGGCCGCGCGCCAGCGGATGGGCCGGATCCATCACGCAGACATAGTGATCGGTGAGGATGTGGCGTCTAAAGAAGTTGTCGCCGACGATGCCGACCGGACCGAGCACGATGTCGCATTGGTTCTGCTTGAGATGGACGTCGCCGTGGCCGGCGGCGTCGAGCAAGACAAGACGAACCTGCGGCGCGCCGGCCCGCAGCCGCGCAGTGAATTGCGGGATCAGGGTCTGGCGTTCGTGATAGTTGCAGGAGATCGTCACGCTGCCCCGCGCCGTCGCCGGATCGAATTCCGCCGGTGCGGCGAGCCCGTCGATCTCGCCGATCATGTCTCGCGCCCAGCCGACCAGTGCCGCGCAGCGCTCCGTGGCGGTCACGCCATTGCCGTTGCGGACGAACAGCGGGTCACGGAGCGCGCCGCGCAGCCGCTCGATCGCATAGCTGATCGTGGACTGGTTGACGTCGAGCCGCTTGGCTGCCGCCGAGAACGATTGCAGGTCGTACACCAGCACCAGCGTCCGCAAGGTCCCGATGTCGATCGGATCGATCGAGGAATTGACCGCCACGCTGCACCTCCCCCATTGCTGGCGGCCCAGCCTATCACAAGGTCATGCGAGATTTCGATGTAGCAGATCGGCCCCATCGAATTGAGCGATTGCGCACCCGGCGCTAGATTTGGCGAAAAGACGCTCCCGGGAGGATTAATGACCAGCACCGTGCCTGTCGTCACCGACATCGCGTATCAGGACCTGCTCGACGACCCCTACCCGGTCTTCCGCCGCCTGCGCGAGATGGCGCCGGCGGTTTTCGTCGAACCCGCCAAGCTGACGCTGGTGACGCGCTTCGACGACATCACGCGGATCGAGCGCGATCCCGCGACCTACTCGGCCGACAATCCCGCCTCGCTGGTCAACAGAGTGATGGGGCCGACCTTCATGCGCAAGGACGGCGCCGAGCACGCGATCGGCCGCAAGGCGATCGAGCCCTCGTTTCGTCCTGCCACCATCAAGGAGCATTGGGCGCCCAAATTCTCTGCGATCGCGCAAGAGCTGATCGATGATCTGTCCGTGACCGGCGAGGCCGATCTGTTCGCCGCGCTGGCGGCGCCGATGGCCTCGCTCAGCCTGATGGCGATGATCGGCTTTCACGAGATGCCGTGGCAGATCCTGGCCGAGTGGTCGCAGGCGCTGATCGACGGCGCGGGCAATTATGCCGCCGATGCCGAGATCGAGCGCAAGGCGATGCAGGCGAGCGCCGATGTCGATACCGCGATCGACGTGGTGCTCGAACTTCACCGCAGCAATCCAAATCCCTCGATCCTGTCCTCGATGGTCAATGCCGATCCGCAGATGCCGATCGAAGCCATCCGCGCCAACATCAAGGTGATCATCGGCGGCGGACTGAACGAGCCGCGCGACGCGATCCTGACCCTCGTGCTCGGCCTGCTGGAAAATCCCGTGCAGAAGGACAGCGTGCTGGCGAAGCCGGAGCTATGGCCGTCAGCGCTCGAGGAGGCGGTGCGCTGGATCTCGCCGATCGGCATGTATCCGCGCCGCGTCACCTGCAGCGTCGATCTCTCCGGCGCCGCGCTGCCCGAGGGCCTTCAGATCGGCCTCTGCGTCGGCGCCGCGAACCGCGACGGCAGCCGCTTCGCCAATCCCGATCGTTTCGACGTGATGCGGCCAAAGCAATCGCATCTGGCGTTCGGCGCCGGACCGCATTTCTGCGCCGGCACCTGGGTGTCGCGGCTCACCGTCGGCAAGATCGTGGCGCCGATGCTGTTCGAACGCCTGCGCAATCTGCGCCTCCGCGAGGAGGCTCCGCCGGTTGTCCGCGGCTGGGTGTTCCGCGGTCCGGTGTCGTTGCCAGTGCGGTGGGATTCGTGACGAACGCGTCTGCGTCAGCGTAGCGCTGCGAACGCGCTCTTGCGGTCGCCTCAACTCCCGATGCTGCCGACCAGACGAGGGCGGCGGTGGTTTGCGAGCCCCTTCTCGGCCGCCAGGGCGCGCAGCCACTGGCGGAAGCTTATGACCTCGGGACAATCCGCGGTACCTTCGGGCGCAATCAGCCAATCACCCAAACCGGATCCCTCATTGACCCGGTCGGAGCGATAGCCCGGATGGTGGCCAAGACCGCGGGCTATCAGCAGGTCGACCTTGCCCTCGACCAACTCATGCAAGCCGGCGGGCTGCAGCACCCGCAAACCGATGTCCGCATGCGCGCTGCGAAACTCCGCCAGTTCGAGGCGACGCAGGTCGAAGCTGCCATGGCCCCCCAACTGCAGCAGCACTGCACCTGCCGGTTTCATTTGCGAGGTCGCTTCCGCAATGCGACGGAAACCATCGGATATCCCGGGCAGGTAGGCCTGGCCGGCCGCCGTCAGGATGAGCTGCTTATGCAGCCGCTCGAACAAACGCACACCAAGGCGCGCCTCCAGCGCTTTCACCTGCTGCCCCACGGCGGCGGGCGTCACGTGCAGCTCGTGCGCGGCCAGCTTGAAGCTGAGATGCCGCGCGGCGGCTTCGAATGCGCGGAGCGCGTTGAGTGGTGGAAGGGCGTAGGTCATCGCACTGCAGTTTGACACCGATGGGCCGTGACCTTGCAATAGATTTTCTTGTGCTGGACCGAAGGAAACATGGTTTGCGCCGGCTTGGTGGCCGCAGCTACGGTTGGGTCGCAGCATTTGCGGAGATCCCATGCCTCACCGCCTCGATCATCTGGTTATCTGTGTCCACGATTTGGCGCAGGCCGCGCTGGACTGGCAGACGCTCGGCTTCAGCCTGACGCCAACCGGTGTCCATCCCTTCGGAACCAGCAACCGCCTGGCGATGTTCGGGAACAATTTTCTGGAATTGCTGGCCGTTACCAATGTCGCAGCGATACCGCCGGCCGAGAGCGGCCACTTCAACTTTGCCGCACATCAGCAGGATTTTCTCAGGAACGCTGAAGGGATGTCGATGCTGGCCTTGCACAGCACCGACGCACACGCCGACGCAGCACGCTTCCGCGCGATGCGCATCGGCGCTTATGCACCATTCGATTTCGGCCGTGACGCGGTGCTGCCGGGCGGCGGCACTGCCCGTGTCGCATTCTCACTGGCCTTTGCCACCGATGCCGCGATGCCCGGGATCGCCTTCTTTACCTGCCAGCAACGCCATCCGCCAGAACTGTTCTGGAAGGCGGAATACCAGCACCATCCCAACGGCGCCTTGCGCGTGATCGAGGTCGTCATGTCGGCGCCGGAGCCTGAGCAACATCGCGCGTTCCTCGAAAGCCTGACGGAGAGTGCGGCCGAGCACGCGCCCGGACAACTGACGGTCGGCGAGAGGGGCAATCGGATCACCGTGCTCGGTCCGTCTGAGATCGCGCGCCGGCTACCTGACGTCGTCGCCGATGGCTCGCCGCGCTTTTGCGCGGCGCGCGTGGCGGTCACCGATCTGGATGCGACCAGGCGGCTCTTGAAGAATAACGGCGTCGCGTTCCAGCTGATCGACAATGCGTTACTGATTGCACCCGCCGCGTCGCATGGCCTGGCTCTGGAATTCGTCGAACATGAGGAAATCTGACATGGCTCATCTCGTCCGTCACAATCCCGCTGCCGTCCACGCTCCCTCCAGCGGTTACAGCATGGGGCTGGAAGTTGGCCAGCACCGCCGGCTGCTGTTCATCAGCGGCCAGGTGCCGGAGAATTCCGACGGCAGCGTGCCCGAAGGGTTCGAGGCGCAATGCGAGCAGTCCTGGCGCAATGTCATCGAAGTGCTCACCTCCGCCGGCCTCGGCGTCGAGCATTTGGTCAAGATCAACACGTTCCTGACTGACAAGAGCCAGCTGGTCCCCAACCGCGCCATTCGCCGCAAGATGCTCGAAGGAAACGAACCTGCATCGACGGTCATGATTGCCGAAACCGTCGACAGCAAATGGTTGCTGGAGATCGAGGCGATCGCTGCCGAGTGAAGCGTGGATGCCGCGCCGGGGTTTGATGAGAGAGGATGTCCAATGGCTGAGATCATCCATCCCTTTTACGAGTCGCATCGCGGTGCCATGGAGGCCGCAATGTGCCATCGCCTCGACCTTGCGGAAGCGATGTTGCGCGAGTGCGCGCATCTGTCCGGTATTGCCGGGATCAGGCAGGAGGTGATGGACGAATTCGAAATCGTGCTCACCCAAATGCCCTATGTCGGAGGCGCGGCTAGTCGCATGAGCGATTTCTTCATGCGTCTGATCGGATTTATGGCTATCAGCCGCGTACTCCGGCGGCACGGCGTGTCGCTCTCGGTGATCGGCGAAATCGAGCGAGAAACCTACAAGGCGCAACTGCTCACGGTGCCCGAAGCGGAACGTCTCGCCTCGGGGCGTCAGTTCATGTCATCGGAGAATCAGGCTTTGCTGCGCGAGCAGGCGACACAAAGCGCTACAAAAAGCCATCAGAAAGAATTTCCGGAAGATTTCGTGTACGATTTCGTCGAGCCGGGTCCGGGTGACAGCTTTGAATTCGGCATCGACTACAAGGCTTGCGGCTTTTGCAAATTCGCGGCTCGCCATGGCGATAAAGACATCCTGCCGAACATTTGCGGGCTCGATTTCGACGCCTATGCAACCCGAGGCATCCACCTGCAAAGGACCCAAACGCTGGCTGGCGGCGCGAGCCACTGCAATTTCCGATTCTCGCGGCTCCCGACGGACTAGGACCGCACACGTGTGCGCTTCGCATCCACCTCTTCGGTTCGAGTAAGGAAACCCGTGGATGGCCGGGACATCCGGCGCGAAGACGCGCTTCGCGCTTTCGCCCGGCCATGAGGCGTTCGTTGAACCAAGGTGACGCGGACCGCGACATCACGCCGCCAGCGCGTTCTCCACGATCTTCACGAAATACGAGGTGCCGTAGACGATCGCCTCGTCGTTGAAATTGTAGGCGGGGTGATGCAGGCCGGCGCTGTCGCCGTTGCCGCAAAAGATGAAGGCGCCGGGCCGCGCCTCCAGCATGTAGGAAAAATCCTCGGCGCCCATCAACGGCGGCATCTCGTGCACATTGGCCGCGCCCGCGACCTCGCGCGCGACGCGGGTCGCAAATTCGGTCTGCGGCCCGTGATTGACGGTGACGGGATAGCCGTGCTCATAGTTGAGCTCAATCCTGGCGCCGGTCATCTTGGCGACGCCATCCACGACTTCGCGCACGCGCTTCTCGACGAGCTGGCGAACCTCATTGGTCAGCGTGCGCACGGTGCCGCGCAATTCCGCAGTCTGCGGGATCACATTGTGGGCGTTGCCGGCGTGGAATTCGCAGATCGAGATCACAGCGGAGTCAAGCGGATCGACGGCGCGCGAGACGATCTGCTGCAGCGCCGTGATCAGCTGCGCACCGACCAGCACGGTATCGATGCATTTGTGCGGCCGGGCGGCATGCCCGCCAAGGCCCTCGATCTTGATGTCGATCGCGTTGGTTGCGGCCATGATCGGGCCGGAGCGGATCGCGAACGAGCCGATCGGTATCCCCGGGCCATTGTGCATGCCGTAGACCTGCTCGACCCCGAAGCGATCCATCAGGCCGTCCTTGATCATCGCGGCGGCGCCGGCCCCGCCCTCCTCGGCCGGCTGGAAGATCACGACCGCATCGCCGGCGAAATTGCGCGTCTCGGCCAGATAGCGCGCCGCGCCGAGCAGCATCGCGGTGTGACCGTCATGGCCGCAGGCGTGCATCTTGCCAGGCGTCTTCGAGGCGTAAGGCAGGTTGGTCTGTTCATGGATCGGCAGCGCGTCCATGTCGGCACGCAAGCCTATCACCTTGACGTCGCCCTTGGCCGGCCCCTTCTTGCCCTTGATGACCCCAACCACGCCGGTCTTGCCGAGGCCGGTGGCGACCTCGTCGCAGCCGAACTCCCTGAGACGATCGGCCACGAATGATGCGGTGCGATGCACATCATAGAGCAGCTCGGGGTTTTCATGGATGTTGCGGCGCCAAGCCTGGATATCGGGTTGCAGATCGGCGACGCGGTTGACGATGGGCATGAGAATTCTGGCCTCAGAGGGTTGGACGACTTGTGCCTGTTTAGCATGCAAGAGCCGGTCCACCCAACAGATGTGGCATGCCTGCGGCTGGGGCCTGCATTCGCAAACAGGAGGCAGAATGCTTCTCGCGGCACTTTGCACCGACGTCAGGCCTGATACGATCGCATCCGACCAAAGCCTAATAGTGCCGGAGATATCCCGCGCGGATACTACCTCAGGTTTCCGCACCGAGAATCCTCAGGCCTTCAAAAAAGGGGCGGCTGCATGACGCCGGATCAGGCGGTCTTGTTCTCCACCATCATCCTGCTGGTGCCGATGGGCTATTTCCTACTGGCGGCGCCGGCGTTCCTGCTTGTGAAGCTCGACGTCCCACCGGTGACCCGCCTGCTGCGCGGCATGTTCAATGCCTACTTCCTCGTGCTCACGGTCTCCGGTGTGATCGGAACACTGGCCTTTGCCGCGGCTGGCCGGCCAGCCGTCGCGCTTGGCATCGCCTTGATCGCGGGATTTGCGGTGCTGGCGCGCCGCTGGTTTCTGCGGCGGCTCGATGCCGAGGCGGACGCGCGGGACTCAGGTGATCCCACCGCGGTGCGGCGGCTGCGCCGGCTGCATTGGGGCGGCATGCTATGCAATGCGGTTCAGGTGTTCGCGCTGGTCGCCAGCATTCCCTACATGGCGCCGCTGCCCTGATCGGGGGTTGCTCCCCTATTCACGTTTCCGGTGCGGATCGTATTTCGAAAGGACGTCTTTGAGGTAATCCCGGCTTTTCCATTCCGGTGCGGGCGGCTCGTAGCCTGGCCGAGGAACGAACAGATTCGCCGGCACATCAGCTGAAGCACCCATCAGGTCCGGAACGTAGCGCGGGCAATTTGGAAAGATTTCGCATGTGACGCGCACGACAACCTTCGCGCCATGATGCCCGGCAAGCGCTTCAGCGCTGTCGTGGATCGTTGCCTTGCCTCGGATGCGCGTACGAAACGTCTTGCCGTCGAGGCGTACAAACAGCAAGCCGATGTTCGGGTTGCGGTGGATATTGCCGAGCGTGCGGTACATGTTGTTGCCGTCGTACTCAGGGAATTCAAGCGTGTCGGGCCCAGTGATCTTCACGAAGCCGGGATCGCCGGAACGCATCGAACAATCGACGTTGTCCTGATAGCTCGTCGCAATGAAAAAGAACCGCGACTCTTCGATGAGCTTGCGGTCCTGTTCCCAGAATTCGAAGTGGAGGCGATGCTTCTCGAGGCCGTCGGCGACACGACGACCGTCGAAGCGGTCCTGCAACTCACGCATTCCGTCGTGGTAGAAAGGGGCGCGGACCGGGTCTGCCACGGGAATCCTCCGGCAAGTTGAGCAACGTTTGACGCGGCCGGAATTTTTCCTGGCAATTCAGCCGGCCAACAAAGAGAAAGCCTATTCATTCGGCACGGGCGTGAAAAGCCATCCAGGTCCGAAACGGCTGAAAAGGCGTCGATGACGGCCGCGCCCTAGCCCGAGGTCAGCATCTGGCTGCGGATCTCCTGCGCGGTGCGCCGCAGCGGCAGCAGGAATTTCTTGCGCGCGCCGGCTTCGCTCACGGTCCCCGAGATCGTGTTGACGCTGAGCGCCGCGACCACGGAGCCTGCCGGATCGCGCAGCGGCACCGCGATGCCGCAGATCGCGGGATCAAGCTCGCCATCGACCCAGGCATAACCCTCGCTCTCGACCCGCGCGAGCAACTCGCCGAGACGCTCCGGATCGGTGACCGTGCGCGGCGTCACCTGCTTGAAGGCGCTGCCTGAGAGATAGGCCCCGCGGGTAACAGGCGGCAGCGCCGCGAGCATGACGCGGCCGAGCGACACCAGATGCGCGGGCAGCCGGCTGCCGACGCCGAGATTGGCCGACAGGATCCGCCGCGCCGGCAGGCGCAGCGCATAGACGATCTCGTCCTCGTCGAGCACCGCCATCGCGCAGGATTCTCCGATCTCGTTGCGCAGATTTTCCAGCGCGCGCTGAGCATGCGCCCAGTATGGCAGCGCGTTGAGATAGGACAGGCCGAGCCCGAGCGCGCGCGGCCGCAAGCTGAAATAGCGTCCGTCGGAGGCGCAGTATTTCAGCGCCACCAGTGTCGCGAGGATGCGGCGCGCGGTGGCGCGGTTGAGGCCGGCGGTGTCGGCGGCTTCCGCCAGCGTGTGCCGGCCCGGCGGCTTGCCGAGCGCCTCGATGATCGAGAAGCCGCGCGCGATCGCGCGCACGAAGCCGTCACTTTCTTTGCTCATCCCGTCGCTCTGGCTTTTCGTTTGAGCATGATCCTTTTCGGAAAACCGCTTCGCACTTTTCCGGTCATGCTCGGGCGTTGTTATTGTTCATGACATCGCAGCCCGCATGGCTGCCTGCACATAACGCGGCGCTGCGCGCTTGTCAGGGGCCCCCGACCGCGCTAGCGTCAGTTCATACAGCGAATAAATTGTTCGCCTGACGAACTGAATAGCAGGAGGATGCCCGATGGCGCAAGCGGAAAGTTCTGCGACCACCCCGTTCGAAACCGATTTCTGGAAGGACGCGAAGCTGCGTAAGGTCTGGGACGAGATCGTCCCCGGCGAACCGCGCAAGACGCTACCCTACACGCTGACGCTAGAAGCAATCGCGCTGTACTGCCGCGCGGTCGGCGAGACCAATCCGCTGTATCTGGACGAAGCCGCCGCCAAGGCCGGCCCCTATGGCGGGCTGATCGCGCCGCCCGCGATCCACATCCTCTTGATGTTCGCCTGCACACCGGCCGACGACTGGATGCGCTCGCCGGGCACCGTCAATGCCGGGCAGTCCTGGAGCTACAACGTCCCTGCCCGCCCCGGCGACACCATCACCTTGCAGGCCCGCGCGCTCGACAAATTCATCAAGCGCGAGCGGCTGTTCGTGGTGCACGACAACGTCTTCTTCAACCAGCATGGCGACGTGATCTGCTCGGGTCGCGGCCAGACCATCCGTCCGATCTAAGGGGGATCACGATGACCACAGCGAATTTCGATACTCTCAAGGCCGGCGACAGCATCGACGGCCCCGCATTCGCGGTCTCGCGCGAATCGATCCGCCTGTTCTGCGATGCATCGCTCGACCACAACCCGCTGCATCTCGACGACAACTACATGAAGGGCGATTTCGGCAAGACCAATTTCGGCGGCATCATCATGCATGGCATGAACAATTTCGGCCTGATCTCGCGCATGCTGACCGACTGGGCTCTTCCCGCGGGCGCGATCCATCGCAGGCTCGAGACGCGCTGGCTGAAGCCGGTGAAGCCCGGCGACACCATCCGCCCCGCAGGCACCATCAAGGCCAAGCAGATATCAGCCAGATCGCGCTGGGTGCTGGTCGACGTCGTCGTGCAGAACCAGCGCGGCGAGACGGTCGCGGCCGGCGAAGCGATGGTGGAGTTTCCGGCGAACTAGCGAACTGCGCTCAGGTCGAGCAGCGCGCTCCGCCTCGCCCCGCCTGCGGGGAGAGGCCGGAACGCATCGCCAGATGCATTCCGGGTGAGGGGGAGCCTCCGCGGGCGTTCTCCGAGTATGCGGAGACAGCGCCTCACCCCAACCCTCTGCCCGTAAGAACGGGGCGAGGGAGCGCACCGCCGTCGCCGCGCCAACAAACAATCAAAATAATCAATGAGGAGATTTCGATGCAGGATGCGGCCCAATCGCGGCTCTATCGACGGATCGCCTGGCGCCTGATCCCGTTCCTGCTGGCGTGCTACACGGTGGCGATCATCGATCGCTTCAACATCGGCTTCGCCAAGTTGCAATTCCTGCACGACCTGAACATCGACGACGCGGTATTCGGGCTTGCCGCCGGCATCTTCTCGGTCGGCTATGTCGCGCTCGAAGTGCCGAGCAATCTGCTGCTGGTCAAGATCGGCGTCCGCAAGACGCTGCTGCGGATCATGGTGCTGTGGGGCGCCGTCACCGTGCTGCTCGCGCTGGTGCAGAACCAGTATCATCTCTATTTGCTGCGCTTCCTGCTCGGCGCCGCCGAAGGCGGATTCTTTCCCGGTATCCTGTATTATCTGACGCTGTGGTTTCCGGACCGCGTGCGCGGCCGCATGACCAGCCTGTTCGTGATGGCGTGCCGCTCGGCGGCGTGATCGCCGGACCGCTGTCGGGCCTAATCATGGATCGCATGCAGGGCGTCCATGGCCTGCATGGCTGGCAGTGGCTGTTCATCCTCGAAGGTGTTCCCGCCCTGCTGCTCGGTATCGCCGCCTATCTTTATCTCGCCGACGGGCCGCAGGCCGCGAGCTGGCTCAGCACTGACGAGCGGCGGCAGGTCGCAAGCGATCTCGCCCGCGACCGCGCCGCCACGCCCGGCACCACGCGGAGCTTCGCGGCGGCGCTGCGCGAGCCGCGCGTCTATTTGCTGTCCTTCATCTATTTCGCGTTCTTCTGCTCGCTCAACACCATCCTGTTGTGGACGCCGACGCTGCTGAAACGCGTCGGCGTCGCGACCACCACCGAGATCGGCTGGCTGAGCGGAGTGATCTCGGTGGCGTCGGCGATCGGCATGGTCGCGATCGGCACCAGTTCCGATCGCACCAGGGAGCGGCGCTGGCATGTGGTGTGCTGCGGTCTCGTCGCGGCAGCGTGCTTCATCGCCTTGCAGGCGGCGCAGGGCATCATCCTCCTGACCGTGACGCTGCTCGCGATCGCATCGATCGGCATCTTCGCGATCCTCTCGCTGTTCTGGACCATCCCGAACGCGATGCTGGAAGGCAGCGCCGCGGCCGGCGGTATCGCGCTGATCAGCGCGATAGGCTCGTTCGGCGGCGCGGTGTGCCCTGCCCTGATCGGATGGATGAATGTCGCAACCGGGAGCATCTACGCACCGCTAGCCGTCGTCGGTGCGCTGCTCGCGATCGGCATGCTGACCCTGATTCTCTGTGTCCCGCGGCCGAAACCCGAGGTCACACCCGCCGAACCCAGCCGTCCCTGATCACCCAGCGCACGCCCGGCGTCCTCCGCCGGGCTTGTCTCGACCGGCTACGTCTGACTAATAGGGGCTCAACAAAAGACGCTTGCCGGGAACGAGGACATGCCGCGAAGGCTCGAGGGTGATTACGACTACATTATCGTCGGCGCAGGCACGGCGGGCTGCATCATGGCCAACCGCCTGTCGGCCGATCCGAAGAAGCGCGTGCTGCTGCTGGAAGCCGGCGGCAAGGACAACTGGATCTGGTTTCACATCCCGGTCGGCTATCTCTTCGCGATCGGCAATCCGCGCTCGGACTGGATGTTCAAGACCGAGGCAGAGCCCGGCCTCAACGGGCGCGCACTCGCCTATCCGCGCGGCAAGGTGATCGGCGGGTCCTCGGCGATCAACGCCATGATCTCGATGCGCGGCCAGGCCGCGGATTACGATCACTGGCGGCAGCTCGGCCTCACCGGCTGGAGCTACAGCGACGTGCTGCCGGCGTTCAAGCGGCTCGAGGATCATTTTCTCGGTGAGAGCGAGCATCACGGTGTCGGCGGCGGCTGGCGCATCGAGGCGCCGCGCCTGTCATGGCAGATCCTCGACGCGGTCGGCGATGCCGCGGAAGAGATGGGGATCAAGCGCATTCCCGATTTCAACACCGGCGACAATGAGGGCACCAGCTATTTCCACGTCAACCAGAAGCGCGGCCGGCGCTGGTCGTCGGCGCGCGGCTTCCTCAAGCCGGTGCTGAACCGCAGCAATCTGCGGCTCGAGACCAACGTGCTGGTCGACCGCCTGATCATCGAGAGCGGCCGCGCCGCCGGCGTGCTGTTCCGCCAAGGCAACGAGCAAGGCAGTGAGGTCGTGGAAGCGCGCGCCAAGGGCGAAGTGATTCTCTGCGCCGGCTCGATCGGCACCACGCAGGTGCTGCAGCGCTCCGGCATCGGCCCGGCCGAATGGCTGTCGCCGCTCGGCGTCGACATCGTCGCCGATGTGCAGGGCATCGGCCGCAATCTGCAGGACCATCTGCAGCAGCGCGCGATCTACAAGGTATCGGGCGTGCGGACGCTGAACGAGACCTATTACAACCTGGTCCGCCGCGGCCTGATGGGCCTCGACTACGCATTCCGCCGCCGCGGTCCCTTGACCATGGCGCCGTCGCAGCTCGGCATCTTCACCCGCTCGGACGCGACGCGCTCGCGCGCCAACATCCAGTTCCACGTGCAGCCGCTGTCGCTCGACAAGTTCGGCGATCCCTTGCACCGCTTCCCGGCGATCACGGTGAGCGCCTGCAATCTGCAGCCGACCTCGCGCGGCACCGTGCGGATCAAATCGACCGCGCCCGACGACAAGCCGTCGATCGCGCCGAACTATCTGTCGACCGAAGACGACCGCCAGGTCGCAGCCGATGCGATCCGCACCACGCGCAAATTGATGAAGCAGGCGGCGCTTGCGAAATATCACCCCGAGGAATTCCTGCCCGGCCCCGCGGTCGGCGACGACAATGCCTCGCTCGCCAAGGCCGCCGGCGACATCGGCACCACGATCTTCCACCCCGTCGGCACCGCGAAGATGGGAATGGCCAACGATCCGATGGCTGTCGTCGACGAGCGGCTGCGCTTCTACGGGCTGCACGGCCTGCGCATCGCGGATGCTTCCGTGATGCCGACCATCACCTCGGGCAACACCAACACGCCGACCGCGATGATCGCCGAGAAGGCCGCGGCGATCATTTTGCAGGACGCGCGATAGAGCGACGATGACGCAGCCGCAGCGAATTCTCGTTGGCGATGCCGGCACCGCGATCGCGGTGGCGCGATGGGGCGAGCCCGCTTCCGGCAAGCCGCCCGCGCTGCTGCTGCACGGCACCGGCTTTGTCGCCGAGGTCTGGAGCGAGGTCGCCGAGGCGCTGGCCGCCGACCATACCGTCTATGCGCTCGACCGCCGCGGCCATGGCCTGAGCCACAAACCGGCGGCCGATTGCTACCACTTCCAGGATTTCGCCGAAGACATCTGCATGGTGGTCGAACGCCTCGGCCTGCATAACATCTACGGCATCGGCCACAGCGCCGGCGCGACCGACCTGCTGCTCGCAACGAAGCTGATGCCGGACCGCTTCGCGCGGCTGTTCGTGACGGAGCCGACCGTGATGGACCCGCACGCGCGACGGACCGGTGGCTTGAGCGAGATGTCGAGCGCGTCCGTGCAGGGCGCGCTGCGCCGCCGGGCCGAGTTCGACAGCGCGGATGCGCTGTTCCAGCGGCTGCGCACCGCGCCCGCGTTCGCGCCATGGACCGAGCGATCGCTTTGGGCCTATGTCCATCACGGGTTTGCAAAACTCGACGACGGCCGCGTGCGGCTGCGCTGCACGCCCGAGATCGAGTCCGCGCTGCTGCTGCCGATCGTCCAGGCGATGGAACAGATCTACACCGGCGATGCCCGCGGCAATCCATTCCCGTGGCTCTCCGAGATCACCTGCCCGGTCTGCATCGCCACCACCGAGCAGTCAGGATCGGTCTACAAGCTGATGGCCGACCGAGCCGCGGCGCTGCTCCCGCACGCGAGCCGCTGGACGTTCGACGGCGTCGGGCATTGCGTCGCGCAGGAAGCGCCGGCGCTGAAGGTTGCGGCGGTCAGAACGTTTGCAAGACGCGCGGAGTAGGTCAAAAAGAAAAACGCCGTCCCCTGGCGGGGACGGCGGAAGCCAACTCACGCAGTACTGGAACGGTTACTAGTGCTTGCCGTGGTGCTCGGCGTGATGCCGGCTCGCCTCGGTGTGGTGATGCTGGGCATGGCTGGCGTGACCATGGGCGCTGTGGGCGTGATGCGCCGCCTTGTGGTGGTCGCCGGCCTCGTGGTGCTTGGCTGCCTCGCGGTGATGACGCGCCGCGTGCTCGTGATGCTCAGCTGCCTTGTGGTGATGCTCAACGCCTGCGTGGTCGCTCATGATGCTCTCCCGATGTGGCGAATGAAGTCCGGCATCATTACGCAGCAGCGCTGACATTATGCTGACGGCTGCAAGACAGCTTTGTTGCGGCCGTTCATCTATGTTGCGCAACATGTCCATGCTGCGGCGCGCATCATCGCCGGTCGCCGGTCATGTCGGCGGCGGAAAGCGGTCGAAGGTCGGCAGCTCATGCGCATCTTCCATCCAGCGCAGCCGCTCGGCGACCTGGATATGCACGACGGCCGGCACCGCGCCGGGGTCATCATAGGTGCCGCTTTGAATGTCGATGAACCCGGGCAACATGTTGCCATTGGTGTAGAAAAGCCCGGTACCGCAATCCGCGCAGAAGTGCCGCCGGCCATGCTCCGAGGATTGGTAGATCCTGGGCTGCCCCTTGGTCAGCTTGACCATGTCCTCGGCGACCATCACCCAGCCGACCATCGGCGCGCCGGCATGACGCCGGCAATCGCTGCAATGACACAGCGCATGGACGATCGGTTCCCCGGTCACCTCATAACGAATCGCGCCGCAGTGACAGCCGCCGGTCACGTCGCCCATGGTTTCCTCCGGCCGATCAGTGGTTTGATGGGTCGATAGCGCCGCAAGCCGTTGGGCGGCAATGGCGCATCTTGCCCTTGCGTCCACCTGTCGCGCGGACCCTCACGAAATCGTCATCGCGTCCCGACGCACCGCCGCAGTCCCGGGAATAAAGCCCCGGCACCGCTGATCACCTACCCGGAAACCCAATCCCTGGGGCCCACGGGAGACAATGTCATGAGCGGACACGATCACGATCACCACGATGAGGAAAAGGGCGTCAGCCGACGCAAGGTGCTGGAATGCATGACCTGGGCCGGCACCGGCGTGCTGTGGACTGTCACCGGCGGCGTGCCGCATTCGCTCGGCATCGTCGGCTCGGCACAGGCCGCGGAGGCTGCGACGGGCATGACCTTCATGCAGATCAGCGACAGCCATGTCGGCTTCGATAAGCCGGCCAACCCGAATGCGATCGGCACCCTGGAAGAGGCCATCAACAAGGTCCGCGCGATGCAGGTCAAGCCGTCCTTCATGATCCACACCGGCGACATCACGCATCTGTCGAAGGCGTCCGAATTCGATGACGCCGATCGCATCATCTCGCAGGCCAAGCTCGACGTACATTACGTGCCGGGCGAGCACGACTTCATCGACGAGGAGGTCAAGCTCTACAAGGAGCGCTACGGCCGCGGCACCAAGGGTCCGGGCTACTATTCGTTCGATGCCGGCGGCGTGCATTTCATCGGCCTTGTCAACGTCGTCGATCTCAAGGGCGGCGGCCTCGGCAATCTCGGCAACGAGCAGCTGGAATGGCTGGAGAACGACCTCAAGGGCCGTTCGAAGTCGACGCCGATCGTGCTGTTCGCCCACATCCCGCTGTGGACGGTCTATCCGCAATGGGGCTGGGGCACCGAGGATGGCGCCCGCGCGCTCGAATACGTCAAGGGCTTCGGCTCGGTCACCGTGCTCAACGGCCACATCCACCAGGTGATGCAGAAGGTCGAGGGCAACGTCACCTTCCACACCGCGCGCTCGACCGCCTTCCCGCAGCCGGCGCCCGGTTCCGCGCCCTCGCCCGGCCCGATGAAGGTCGAGGATGCCAAGCTGCGCAGCATGCTCGGCGTCGCCAGCATCAACTTCAAGCAGAACAGCCAGCCGCTGGCCATCATCGACACGCCGCTGCAGGGTTGAGGGAAGAGAGCGATGAGTTCGATCAATCGACGCGACTTCGGTATAGCCGTGGTCGCGACCATGCTGCTGCCGGTCACGGCGGCCCGCGCCGAAGACACCGCGGTCCACATCGACAACTTTTCGTTCACGCCGAACCCGCTCGACGTGAAGGTCGGCACCACCGTGACCTGGACCAACCGCGACGACATCCCGCACACCGTGGTGTGTGCGGGCAAATTCCGCTCCAAGACCATGGATACCGACGGCACCTTCTCGTTCACCTTCACGGAAGCCGGTGAGTACAAGTATTTCTGCTCGCTGCATCCGCACATGACAGGCAGTATCAAGGTTGGGTAACGTGACCAGCCATACAATCACAGCCATGCCCGGCCGGTGGCCCTCCGCCCCCGGCCGGGTACAAGCCGTCTCTCGAGATGCCGGGCAGGACACGATGGTTGTCAAAGCGTCGCAAGACGATCCCGAGAAGGCACGGCGCTTCCGCGAGGCGGCGCTGCCGTATCTCGACGACGCCTATACGCTGGCGCGCTACCTGCTGCGCGATGCCGCCGACGCCGAAGATGCGGTGCAGGAATGCTATCTGCGCGCCTACAAGCATTTCGACAGCTACCGGGGACCTGCCATGAAGCCGTGGCTGTTCGCGATCCTGCGCAATGTCTGCCGCGCCGAATATGCAAGGCGCAAGACCGCCCCCACCGCGGTCGAGGAGCTGCCCGAAGGCGGCGAGCAGACCCCGCTGTGGAGCGAAGCTCCGGAGACACCGGAAAAGCAGCTGCTGCGCCGTTTCGACGGCGATACCGTGCGCAAGCTGGTCGCGGCGCTCGCCGAGCCGTTTCGCGAGACCTTTGTGCTCAGGGAAATCCAGAATCTTTCATACCGCGAGATCGCCGATGTCGCCGCGGTGCCGGTCGGCACCGTGATGTCGCGCCTCGCGCGCGCCCGCGCCATGCTGCGATCGGCCTGGCTTGCGGAACAGGAGCAAGTGAAATGACCTGCGAGGAAGCCGAAGTGCTGGTCCACGCGCTGATCGATGGCGAACTCGACGCCGGCCATGCACGCGAAGTGGAAGCCCATATCGAGGGTTGCGCGCATTGCGCCGTCCTGATGAAGGAGTATCAGGAGATCCGCCAGGCGATCGCCGAGAGCGACGTGCGCTACAAGGCGCCGCTCGAGCTGCGCCGCAAGATCGAGAAGGCATTGCCGCAGCCGCAGGTGCAGGCGGCGCCGAGCCGGCGCTCGGTGCTGCGCGGCTTCGCTCTCGGCTCCGCGGTATCGGCGATGGCCGCGACCGGCCTTGTCGCGGTCGTGCTGCGCAATGACGACGAGCAGCGCATCGAGAGCGAGGTGGTGTCGGCGCATCTGCGCTCGCTGCAGGCCGGCCACCTCACCGACGTGATCTCGACCGATCAGCACACGGTCAAGCCCTGGTTCAATGGCAAGCTCGACGTCTCGCCACCGGTGATCGACCTCACCGCGCAGGGCTTCACCCTGATCGGCGGCCGGCTCGACTACGTCAACACCCGCGAGATCGGCGCCGTGGTCTACAAGCGGCGCCAGCACGTCATCAACCTGTTCGTGGCGCAGACCGCGAACACCGAACGGCACCCGGCGAAGATCTCGACGTTGCAAGGCTTCAACATCCGCCGCTGGAGCGACCGCGGCCTGAACTACTGGGCGGTCAGCGACCTCGGCGCCGACGAGCTGACCGAATTCGGCGACAAGTTCGAGAGCGCGATGCGCGCCAACAAGGAGGGATGATTTGTAGGGTGGACTAGCGGGAGGCGTAATCCACCAAATTTCTCGCGCGCGATGCCGGGTTACGGCTTCGCCTAACCCGCCCTACGCAGCTCGCAATGACCGATGAGTCAGCTTCAGGCTTACGCCGACTTGCGCACCGCGTTGTCGACCAGCGTTTTGCCGAGCGACCAGATCGCGCCGGGCACCTTGTGGCTGCCGGCGATCACCTCGTCGAACGACTTCTCGATCCAGGCGCAATCCTGTTCGGTGATCACGAGCGGCGGCAACAGCTTGATGGTGTGGAGGCCGTGGCCCGCGACCTGGGTCAGGATCTTGTGATCCTTGAACAGCGGCACCGTGATGAGCTGGCAGAACAGGCCCTTGTTGGCGGTCTCCAGCAGATTCCACGATGCCTTCAGGCGCAGCGATTTCGGCGGCCCGAACTCGACGCCGATCATCAGGCCCTTGCCGCGGACTTCCTTCATCAATTCGTAGCCCGGCACCATGCGGGTCAGCGCCAGGCGGAGCTCGGCGCCGCGCTTGGCGGCGTTCTCGACGAGCTTCTCGGCCTTGATGACGTCGAGCGTGGCGATGCCGGCGGCCATCGCCAGATCGTTCTTCGCGAAGGTCGAACCGTGCACGACCGCGCGGTCCATCTGGTTGAAGATCTTGTCGAAGATGTTCTTGCGCGTCAGCAGCGCGCCGATCGGCACGTGACCACCGGAGAGCGCCTTCGCCAGCAACACCATGTCGGGCTCGATGCCCCAGTGCTCGACCGCGAGGAACTTTCCGGTGCGGCCGATGCCGGTCTGGATCTCGTCGGCGATGAACAGCGTGCCGTATTTGCGGCACAGCGCCAGCGCGCCGGGCAGGAACTCGTCAGTGGGCATGTTGACGCCCTTGCCCTGGATCGGCTCGACGATGAACGCGCCGACCTGGCGCGATGACAGCGCTTTCTCCAGCGCCTCGAGATCGTTGTAGGGTATCGGGGTGCAGCCCGGCAGCAGCGGCTCGAAGCCGCTGCGGAAATTCGAATCATCGGTCAGCGACAGCGCGCCGTAGGACAGGCCATGGAACGAATGCCCGCAATAGACGATGCCGGGACGGCCGGTGGCGCCGCGCGCGAACTTGATCGCGGCTTCGACGGTTTCGGCGCCGGAATTAGCAAAAAACACCTTGTCCAGATATGGAACATATTCCAGAAGCCGTTCCGCGAGCACGCCGGCGAGCGTGGAGACGTCGAGCTGCACCAGATTCGGCAGATCGGCGTCGAGCACGCTCTTCAGCGCCTTGCGCAGGTCCGGATGATTACGACCGATCGCAAAAACGCCAAATCCGCTCAATAGATCTAGGTAACGAGCCCCCTGACGATCGAAGAGGTATTGGCCTTGCCCCTTCTGGAAGCCGACGTCGTAGCCGATGGTCTTGAGGACGCGAACGAGCTGCTCGTTGAGGTGACGCGTGTGCATGGCACCGCGCTGCCCCTCCCGCTCCACAAAAATCTCGGAAACGTCTAAATTGGAACTTACCATTCGTTACATACGTCGGTTGATGGCCATCTCGTCAACTTAAAACGCTCGCTCGCGGCGTTTTGACCCCCGCTCGGATCGTCCAGTTAAGCACAGGTTTGGACCATGTTGCACTGCCCAAGAACTTTCGCGCGTACAATAGCCTTTTCAGGTTTATTTTTGGCCACCGTATTATCACCGGCACTTGCTGCGGACCCAACCGGCGACTGGAAGGTCGCAGACGGTGTCGCAACCATCCGCGTCGCCCAGTGTAATGGCAACATGTGGGGTGCGGTGTCCTGGGAAAAAACCCCCGGCGGCAAGGATAAGAACAATCCTGATCCCGCGAAGCAGAGCCGGCCGACACTCGGCATGCCGATCCTGATCGACATGAAGAAGAAGGCCGGCGTCGATGCGTGGGAAGGTCAGGTCTACAACGCCAAGGATGGCCAGCTCTACAGCTCGACCATCAAGCCCGTCGGCACCGATCAGCTCGAGATCCAGGGCTGCGTGCTCGGCTTCCTGTGCGGCGGCGAGACCTGGACCCGCGTCAGTCCGCCGATCCCGGTCAGCGTCGCCGGCAACCCTGCTGCGAAGGGCGCCCTGCCCAAAACGGCAGCACCGCAGACTCCGAAAACCACCGGCGTCGTGGCGCCTGCCACCAAGCCGGCTCAAAAGCAGGCGGTCAACCCGCCAGCCAACGCCAATGCGTCGGCCGACCTCGTGGGCGATATCTGCCTGCTCCCGGACATCGCAAAGCCGACGCGTTAACGAAGGCGCGCTGACCACACCGTGAAGCGGTGTGGTCGCGCGCGAGAGCACAGGTCGCTTCTCGCGCGCGCCGGGACGACCGGCTCGCTCCGTCCTGAATTCAGGCCTCGGCGGCGCTTGCCACCGAAGCCTGATCGAAAGCGGACCGCCAGGGCGTCAGATGACGAAGACGTCAGGTGACGTCGTTGGCGATATCCTCCTCCTTGCCGACCTCGCGCGGCTTGCCCATCAGCGCCGGCTGGAACAGCAACACCGCCGCGAGCGTGGTGACCAGCGATAGCGCAAGCAGCTTGCCCATGCTCGCGGTGCCGGGATGGCTGGACAGCCACAGGCTGCCGAACGCGGTCGCCGTGGTCAGCGCGCTGAAAAAGATCGCGCGCGTCAGGCTCGACTGCAGCAGATTCGTTCTGCCCTGGCGCCACGCCGTGACATAGTAGATCTTGAACGCCACGCCGACGCCGAGCAGCAGCGGCAGCGCGACGATGTTGGCGAAGTTGAGCGGCAGCCCGATCAGCACGCAGATCTCCAGCGTGACGATGCCGGCGACCAGGAGCGGCACCAGCGTCAGCAGCACGTCGACGACACGGCGCAATGCCAGCCACAGCAGCACGCTGATCGCCACAAGCGCCAGAATGCCGGCGTGAATGAAGGCGTCCACGACGACATCGCCAGATTTAAGAATTGAAATCGGTCCACCGATCGCGGTCGGCTCGGCAACGAGCACAGCGTCGGCAAAGCGGCGCAGATTGTCGTTGTCGTTCGGATCGCCCTTCGGCTCCGCCTCGACGCGCATCAGGCCATCCTTGGTCTTCCAGCTCGCGACCAGTTCCGGCGGCAGGTTCTGCAGCGTGACGGTCTGGGCCTGCAGCGTGTTCTTGAGCTGGTCGAACACGATCCTCATCGGCGCGACGAACACCTCCTGCGCCTTGTCGCGGGTCGCCTGGTTCGAATCGGCAAGCTTCTGCAGCGCGTCGGCCAGCCGGCGCGCCGCAACCGCACCCGGCCCCTTGTTGTCGCCGGCGGTCCTGCGCAGGCTGTCGACCGAGCTCTTTAGCGACTCGACATTCTCCTGATCTGACGGCGCCGGATCGACCGAGTCGGGGTTGAGCGCGGGGCCGAGCGTCTTGGCCGCCTGCGCGATCAGCTTCAGCTTGGCTGGCTGGTCGTCCGGCACGAAACTGTCGAGCGACATCACGCGCGACACTTCCGGCAGCTTCTCGAGCTTGGCCTCGATCTTCTTGGCGTCGGCTTCCGAGCGCGTCATCACATTGATGGCGTTGGCGCCGGTGTTCGGATCCTTGCGCAGGTCGAGGAAGGTCGCGATCGATTCCACCTTCGCACTGCGCAGGTTGATCGGATTGAAGTCGAACTTCATCCAGTGGAGCAGCGGCAGACCGGCGACGGAGATCAAGATCGTGCCGACGATGATCGGGATGCGGTGCTTCTCCAGGAAGTGGTCGAGGGGCGCCAGGAAGGCATAGCCAACCGGCTCCTTCTCGCCGGGCGGGTTGAGCAGATCGAGCAGCGCCGGCAGCACCGTGATGCTGGTGAGGAATGCGATCAACATGCCGGCGCCGGCGATCTTGCCGAGCTCGGAGATGCCCCTGTAGTCGGTCGGCAGGAAACAGAGGAAGCCGGCGGCGGTGGCCATCGCCGCAAGCGACAGCGGCACCGCCGAGCGGCGCGCCGCGTTCTCAAGTGCCAGCGTGAGATTATCGTTCTTGAAGCGCTCGGAGCGGTAGCGAACGCTGAACTGGATGCCGAAGTCGACGCCGAGACCGATGAACAGGACCGCGAAGGCAATCGAGAGCAGGTTCAGCGATCCGACCATCATCAAGCCGACCGCCGTGGTGAGCGCAAGGCCGATGAACAGGTTCACGAACACGGCGAAGATGATCTTGCCGGAATGCAGCGCCAGCCAGAGGATGACCAGCACGATCACCACGGTGCCGATGCCGTTGGTGATCGCGCCGTCCTGCACGGTGGCGTACTCCTCGTTGGCGATCGGCACGGGTCCGGTCAGGCGGACGCGCGCGTGATATTCGGTCGGGAATTTCAGATCGGCGGCCGCCTGCCGGATCGCGTCGGTTGCGGCCTTGCCCGGCTCCAGCGCCGAATAGTCGATGATCGGCTTGACCTCGATGAAGGCGCGCTTGTCCGAATCGGTCAGCGGCGTGTCGCTGGTGAGTTCGCGCCAGGAGAAGGTCGCGTTGCCCTTGGCGAGGACGGTCTCGATGGTCTGGGAGATCAGGTTGAAGGGCGGAGCGGCATTGTCGAGCTTGACCTGCCCGCGCTTGACGCCAGCAAGGCCGGTCTCGAGCGCGCCGGTCAGCCCGCGAATCGAAGGATCGCCCGCCATGATCTCGATCAGCGGCGCGGCCGATCCGAGCTGTCCGGTGACCTTGCCGACCTCTTCGGTGGGCAGGAACAGCAAGCCGTTCTTCTCGAAGAACTCGCCGGAGCCGAGCGCGGTGATCGCCTCGAAGTTCTTCTTGTCGGCCTGCAGCTTCGCGGTGAGCGCCTTCGCGGCCGAGCTGGTCAGCTCCGGCGTCGCGGCCTCGACCACGGCCAGGATCAGCCGCTCGCGATCAAACGCCTCCTCGAACTGGTTGTCGCGCTTGCGCCAATCCAGATCGGGCGAGATCAGCTTGTTGATGTCGGTGTTGATCGAGAAGTTGCGGGCCGTATAGAAGCCGGCGCCGATCGACAGCAGCACAGCAAGGATCACAACCGGAAGGGCAAAACGCGTACAGGTTCGAACAACGGAGACGACAATATTTGTCAGCACTTCGTTTCTTTCTAATCTCGGGGAAGCATGGCCGAAAACGCTCGCTCTGTAGCGGAGTTCCCGGGACCGATCTAATGTTGTTTTGGTTACTTTCCTCGACGCGATGGCGAGGAGGTTCCAAACGACAGGGAACGGCCACGAGTGGCCGGTATAAACCGCATCAGAGGGCGATAAAGTGACGAACAAGTGAGGGGGACGGAGGGTCGCAGGGCCCGGAATCCACACCATATTACCTCATACACCCCTCCTGGTTGACCGCCCACCCGCGTGAGGCGCTACCTTTTTGCCACAAAAGCCTGTATTTCCATGCGCTTGGGGCACGGATCCCGTGCAGGACCTGTGTTGGTGCGGACATTGCAACTGACGTTGCGGCGTCCGACGTGTGGAGTGCGTTGCCGAAACGGCCGCAGGGCATTGAATGAGATTGGTGCAATTTGCGTAGCGAAAGTCCGATGGAAGTTTTTCTTGCTCAGCCGCGCGGCTTCTGTGCGGGCGTGGTGCGCGCGATCGAGATCGTCGAACGCGCGCTGCAGAAGTATGGCCCGCCGGTCTATGTCCGCCACGAGATCGTTCACAACAAATACGTGGTCGAAAGCCTGAAGAAGAAGGGCGCGATCTTCGTCGAGGACCTGTCGGAAGTGCCGGCCAAAGCCGTGACCGTCTTCAGCGCCCATGGCGTGGCGAGGAGCGTCGAGCAGGAGGCCGCCGAGCGCGACCTGCCCGTGCTCAATGCCACCTGCCCGCTTGTGACGAAGGTCCACAACCAGGGCAAACGCTATATCTCGAAGGGCTGCGCCCTGATCCTGATCGGGCATGCCGGCCACCCCGAGGTCGAGGGCACCATGGGGCAGGTTCCAGGGCCGGTCCTGCTGGTCCAGAGCGTCCAGGATGTGGCAGAACTGAGGCTGCCGACCGACGCCCCGGTCGCCTACATCACCCAGACCACGTTGTCCGTGGACGACACCAGGGACATAATCGCGGCCCTTCAGGCAAAATTTACAGATATTCAAGGCCCGGACATCAGGGATATCTGCTATGCGACACAGAACCGCCAATCTGCGGTAAGGGACCTAAGCAAGCTGGTGGACGTCATTTTGGTGGTGGGGGCCGCCAATAGTTCCAACTCGAACAGGCTTCGCGAAATCGGCACCGAGGTTGGCGTCGCGAGTTATCTGATTGCCGATGGGAGCGAGCTCAACCCGGATTGGCTGAAGGATGCGAAGGCCGTCGGCATCACCGCGGGCGCTTCAGCGCCCGAAGTTTTGGTCGACGATGTGATCGAGGCCCTGCGGCGCATCGGACCGGTGTCGGTCTCGGTCGTTCCGGGCCGCGAAGAGAATATCGAATTCCGGCTGCCGGCCGAACTGACTGCGGGCTGATCTGAACCCACTTCCCTTTGATAAGTGCAGAAAGAAAATCGTCTAATGGCTATACCGTTCTTCAAGGAAATGCGTATCGGCGGCTATCTGATCAAGCAGAAGCTGCTTGGCCGCAAACGCTATCCGCTCGTGCTGATGCTGGAACCCCTGTTCCGTTGCAACCTCGCCTGCGTCGGCTGTGGCAAGATCGACTATCCGGATGCGATCCTCAATCGCCGCATGACTGCGCAGGAATGCTGGGACGCAGCCGATGAATGCGGCGCGCCGATGGTGGCAATTCCCGGCGGCGAGCCGCTGATCCACAAGGAGATCGGCGAGATCGTGCGCGGCCTCGTCGCGCGCAAGAAGTTCGTCTCGCTGTGCACCAACGCGCTGCTGCTCGAGAAGAAGCTCGATCTGTTCGAGCCGTCGCCCTACCTGTTCTTCTCGGTGCATCTCGACGGCCTGAAGGATCATCACGACAAGGCGGTGTCGCAGAAGGGCGTGTTCGATCGAGCCGTCTCCGCGATCAAGGCGGCGAAGGCGCGCGGCTTCACGGTCAACGTCAACGCCACCATCTTCGACGGCCATCCGGCCGAGGAGATCGCAAAGTTCCTCGACTTCACCACCGAGCTCGGCGTCGGCGTCTCGATGTCGCCGGGTTACGCCTATGAGCGTGCGCCCGACCAGGAGCACTTCCTGAACCGCACCAAGACCAAGAAGCTGTTCCGCGACGTCTTTGCGCTCGGCAAGGGCAAGAAGTGGAACTTCATGCATTCCGGCCTGTTCCTCGACTTCCTCGCCGGCAACCAGGAATACGAGTGCACGCCTTGGGGTATGCCGGCGCGCAACATCTTCGGCTGGCAGAAGCCCTGCTATCTGCTCGGTGAAGGCTACGCCAAGACCTTCAAGGAGCTGATGGACACCACCGATTGGGAGACCTACGGCACCGGCAAGTATGAGAAGTGCGCCGACTGCATGGCGCATTGCGGCTACGAGCCGACCGCGGCGACCGCTGCGATCAACAATCCGCTGAAGGCGATGTGGGTGGCACTGCGCGGCATCAGAACGACCGGCCCGATGGCGCCCGAGATCGACATGTCGAAGCAGCGTCCGGCGCAGTACATCTTCGCCGAGCAGGTCCAGAAGAAGCTCTCGGATATCCGCCGCGACGAGGCCGCGGCTGCCGCCGCCAAGCAGCAGCAGAAGGCTTCCACCGCCGCCTAAGGCTTTGTGTGAGCAGAATGATGAAAGGCCTCGGTTCAGCGAACCGGGGCCTTTTTTCGATCAGGAGACGGCCTGCTCTTCCCGGCTACTCCGTCGAAGCACCTTCTCGATCTCTGCCGCGCGCGGTGCGCTGAGTGTGCCGCGCTCGATCCCGAGCGGGACATTGCGCAAGGCCAGTTCGCGATACAGCGCGCCCGAGGGAGGAAAGCGCTCGTCCAGGGCTCGGAGGTGCTTGAGGATCGTTCCAACGTCGCCGCGCGCCACGCAGCCGCCCATGCCGTTGGCGAGGCCACCGTCGAGAACCGCCGCGACCGTCCCGCGCAACAGCGGCATCATCGCACGCAGCGCGTCGGCCTCGCTGGCGCCAAAGCTCTTCCAGAGCTCGACGCCCTCCTTGAGCAGCGCGATGAGGAACGGACCGACATAATAGGCCGAAGCATGATAGAGCGCCCGCACGCCGGCCGGCAGCGCCAACGGTTCGCAGCCGATGCTGACAGCGAGATGTTCGAGGTCGCGCCTGAAGTCGGGTTCTGCCTCGATGCCGACGGTGCATCCGCGCAATCCCTCGAGCGCGACGTCGGGATTTGCAAACATCTGCATTGGATGAAATCCGCCGGTTGCTGCGCCCGCGGCTTTCGCATGATCGAGCGCCGTCAGCTCGGTCGCGCCGCTGCAATGGACCACGCGGTGACGCGGCTCCCAGTGCAAATCGCGGCAGACCGGCAGGATCGCGTCATCGCTCACCGTCAGGAAAACCATATCGCAGCTGTCCACGACCTGCTGCGCGTGCGTCATCGACCGCGCCGACGGCACGCGGGATCCGAGCTGCTGCGCGGCATCACGGCCGCGGTTGTAGAAGGCCGCAACGTTCAGATCCGCGCCGGCGAACGCCGGCGCGAGCGTTTGCGCGACGCGGCCGGCGCCGATGAAGCCGATCCGCAGCGCTGCCAGCGACGTGCTCATTGCGCATAGCTCCCGTCGATGCGGTCGAGCCGGCGCCGCAACGCCGGCCATTCCAGCAGGCCGTAACCGGCCTGCAGATTTTGCGCTGTTTCATTCAACACCGGATTGGTGTCGCGCTCGTTGTCGAGCGTGATCTCGGTGCCGGCGAAGCAGGTCACCGTGTTGTCGATCGCGAGTTCGGTCGGCGCGTGCAGCGGCCGGCCGCAGCCAAGCGCATCGACCTGGATCCGGCACGCCTGCTCCAGCCAGTAGATCGCGTTGAACGCCTGCTGAATCGTGTTGCCGCAGACCAAGAGGCCATGATTGCGCAACACCAGTACGTTGTTGCCGCCGAGATCGGCGACGACCCGATCGCATTCGTCGCGATCGATCGCCGGCCCCTCAAAATCGTGATAGCCGATCCGCCCGTGAAACCGCATCGCCGTCTGCGACAGTGGAAGCAGCCCCTCGGCCAACGCGCTGACCGCCGTGCCCGCCCTGGTGTGGGTATGCAGGACGCACTTCACGTCGGGCCGCGCGCGATGGATCGGGGCATGCAGATAGAAACCGGCGACGTTGACGTTGTAGCCGTGGTCGGGCTGCAGCAGGGTGCGGCCCTCGATGTCGATCTTGACGAGGCTCGACGCCGTGATTTCCTCGTACAGCATGCCGTAGGGATTGATCAGGTACTGATCGTCATGCCCCGGGATTTGCGCGCTGATGTGGTTGTAGATCAGGTCGGTCATTCCATAGAGCGCGACCAGACGGTAGCACGCCGCGAGATCGACCCGTGTCGCCCATTCCTCTTCGCCCACAACGGCCCTGATGTCGTTGACGGCACAAACTTCGCTCTGACGCATGTGACTGGGCTTCCCTAGTGACGGATGACGGAGGCGCGCGCGACGATACGGCTGAGGCCGTCCGACGATGGCAGCGCGCCGAACACGTGCGCGCCGTCTGCGCCAAGCCTGGATTGCACGAACAGATCGGCGGCAGCGGCGTCGCCATGCCGCAGCATCTCGGCAGCCTGCAACGCATGCGCCATGCGGGTGACCAGCGCCCGCGCATGCCCGTCGTCCGGATAGCGCGCACACAGTCGATCGGCGAGATCGTCCGTGCTCCTGTCATAGGTCGGGTTGAGGCCCCTGCTCGCGCGCAGTTCGTCGACGAATGCATCGCGGCAGTTTGCATCGCGTTGCATGGCCCGCAGCACGTCCATGCACATCATGTTCGAGGTGCCTTCCCAGATCGAGTTCAGCGGCGCCTCGCGATAGAGCCGCGCCATCGGGTTCTCCATGATGAAGCCGTTGCCGCCATGCACCTGCAAGCACTCGTAGGTGAACGAAGGGGCGCGCTGGCAATTCCAGAACTTCATCACTGGAGTGGCGACCCGCGCCAGCAGCCGTTCGTGCTCGCTGGTTTGCAGGCCATCGGTCGCACGCGCGACCCGGAATGCGCCAAGCATCGCCGCCTCGCTCTCGAGCGCGAGGTCGGCGAGCACGTTGCGCTGCATCGGAAGCTCGGCCATCGGCTTGCCGAACGCTGTTCGCGTTTGCGCGTGGTTCAAGGCCAGGCTCAACGCCTGCCGCATCAGGCCGGCGGAGCCGACCGCGAAGTCCAGCCTAGTCAGATGCGCATGCGAAAGGATTTCCCGGATGCCGCGCCCTTCTTCACCGACCAGGATCGACCAGGTGTCGTGATATTCGATCTCGCTCGACGCGTTCGAGCGGTTGCCGCACTTGTCCTTCAGGCGCTGGATGTGCACGCGGTTGGCGCTGCCATCCGGCAGCAGGCGCGGCACGAACAGGCAGCTGACACCGGATTGGGTCTGCGCCAGCGTGTAGAACCCGTCGGCGACCGGCACCGAGAAAAACCATTTATGGCCGGTGATCGCATAGATCTCGCCGTGCGCGCCGCGCTCGACGAAGCGCGCGGTGGTCTGAGTTTCACGCAGATCGGAGCCGCCCTGCTTCTCGGTCATCGCGTAGCCGATGACTGCCGCGCGCTTCTCCTCGATCGGGAGCCGCCGCGGATCGTAGTCGGCACCCAGCGTGCGTTCCCGCCACAGGCTGAACTGCGGCTTGCCGGAAAATCCGGCGATCGCGGCGTAAGCCATTCCCGTGGGGCAACCGACGCCGTTCTCGATCTGATTCCAGAGATAGCTCAGCGCCGCGCGGGCCAAATGTCCATGCGGTTCGCGCGTCGACCAGGCGAGGCTATGGACCTCGCTCTGGAACGCCAGCGCCATCAATTGATGCCAGGCCGGATGAAATTCGACCCAGTCGTTTCGGTTGCCATACCGGTCATGGGTCAAGAGTTTTGTTTGTGCTCGTTGGCAAGCCTCGCCGCTTCCTGCACGGGTTCGCAGCCGGCATGGGCTCCGAGCGTAGAGAGCTTATCCTTTGCCCACGGCGTGAACTTTGCGATCAGGCCGCTCAACGCGCGATCATCGTCGAACGCGTTGAAGCCTGTCGCCGGCCGCGCCTGATTGCGGACTTCGTGGGTCGCAAACGAACTGGCTTTCGTTGCCGCGACGGCAACCGGCTGGACACGCGCATTCATGCGGAGACTCTCGATACAGGGGTCAATTCAGGCGTGGCGTGGCGAAACAGCATGCGGGCGGAAAGCCCTGCGATCGATTGTGCGATCGCCTTGGCCGCGTCGGAATCGGGAGCCGCTTCGGGCGCCAGAGGACCAACCAGCGCCTCCATGAAAGCGCCGGTCACGCAGGACGCCGCGACGTTGGCGTCGATCTCGACGAATTCACCGCTGGCGATGCCGCGCCGGACCAGCCGTGCGATCTGATCGGCCAGTGCCGCGCGGTATTTCAGGCGCGCCGCGTCGATCTCGGGTTCACAGGGTTCGGCGATCAGCGCGTAGGCCAGACGGCGGCCGCGCATCGCGCGGACCGAGAAGGTGTAGATCGCGTCCACCAGACACTGCGACGCAGATCCTTCGGCCTCGACGATGGCGGCGACCACGGCCACCTCGCGCTCCGAAACGAGCCCCAGCACCTGCGCGTAGAGGTCCGCCTTGGAGTCGAAGTAGCGGTACACGCTGCCGGTGGCCACGCCGGCCCGTGAGGCGATCAGGGCGATCTGGGCATCCTTCCAGCCACTCAACGCCACCGCCTCCTTGGCGGCATCCAGGATCCGCGCCTTGGTTTCGACGAGTTGATTGAGGCGAACCGCAGCGATTGCCATAATGAACCTTAATTCATGAATAGAGGATCATAATTCATAGTCGATCGAATGCCAGTGCTTGTCAAGCATTCGGCGGAGCCTTGAGGTCGCAGCACAGCACCAGGCGCCCCGGAGGCCGCCGGGCGTGGCCGGTGGAGACCAGCGCCACGCCCTGAGGCGGCGGGAACGGGAACAGCGGGATCCCTACCCGGCTGGACAAGTCCGCGCCAAGCAACGCGCGGAGCCGGACGGCGCGGCATCAAGCCGGCTCATGAGCGACCAAAACAAAAGGCCCGATCGCGATGCGACCGGGCCTTTTTTTGAAAGTGTATCTCGGCGTCAGCGCCTCGCCGGTGGCCTGTCAGGCCTCCACCGGCACCAGCGCGTCGTTGCCGAGCAGGAAGCCGCGGCAGCTGCGCAGCGAGCGCAGCGCGCGGTTGAAGTCGATACCGGTCGACACCAGCGCCCGCAGCGTGCGCGGATTGCGCGCAATGCCGCTCAGCACCTTGCGCAGGTCGATGTCGCCGTTCGGCTTCACCGCGGATTTCGCAAGCTCGGGCAGCGCCCGGTGCGCGGGATCGCTGATCACGCGCAGCGCGGCGAACGGAATGCCTGCCTTTGCGGCATAGGCTGCCGCGATATGGCTCTCCATATCGACCGCAGCCGCGCCCGTAATCGAGCGCAGGGCGGCCTTGCAGGCCTTCGCCGCAATCACCTCTTCCACGCCAGCGAGGCCGCCACGGACGATCCTGCGGCGCTTCAGCGCGGCGCTGGCGATCATCTCCTCGTTCAGCGCGGATGCCGCCAGAAAACGGGTATCGCCGGCCATCACTTCGGTCGCGACCACCACATCGCCGGATTTGAGCGACGGGTCGAGCCCGCCGGCCACGCCGAACGAGATCACGCCGCGGAACGTCGTCGGATCCAACGTCGCCAGCAATGCACGCAGCTGCTGCGGATCGCTCGAACTGCAGATCACGATCATGCCGGGCCCTGCCGCGATGCGGGCCTCCTGCACCAATCCAGTCACAATCAATACCGGCCGAGGATCAATTCTATTGCCCACGGTCTCGGCGGCCCCCGCCTCAACAATCACATCCCGACCCCTACCACCCTGCTATTGGTGCTTCTCAAATTCCGATACCGCGCCAGCGCCCAGAGCGGAAAGAACTTCGAGTAGCCATGATATCGCAAGTAAAATACCCGCGGAAACCCCGTAGCGGTGTATCGCTGCTCGTCCCACAGCCCTTTTTCCGTCTGTGTTGCCTTTAGGTACTCCACCCCCCGCGCAACTGCGGGATTTTCGACCTCTCCGGCCGCCATCAATCCAAGCAAAGCCCATGCCGTTTGCGAGGAAGTCGATGGCGCAGCTTCATAACCCTTGTAATCCAGCCGGTAACTGACGGCGTCCTCGCCCCAGCCACCGTCCTGATTCTGGACCGACGCCAGCCAGTCGACCGCGTTGCGAATCATCGGGTCGTTGCGATCGATCCCTGCGACATTTAGCGCTGAGAGCACCGACCAGGTGCCGTAGACGTAATTCAGGCCCCAGCGGCCGTACCAGGAGCCCTCAGGCAGCTGGGTGCGGCGCAGATAGGCGATGCCGTCGGCCATCGCCTTGCTGCTCTTGGCGGTCTCGCCGAGCTGGCCCAGCATCGAGATGCAGCGCGCAGTGACATCTTCGGTCGGCGGATCGAGCAACGCGCCGTGGTCGGAGAACGGGATGTTGTTGAGGTAATATTCGAGGTTGTTGGCATCGAACGCGGCCCAGCCGCCGTCGCGGCTCTGCAGCCCTTCGATCCACTCGCGGCCGCGCGCGATCGCCTCGTCATATTCCCTGGTCCCGCTGTGCCGCCGCACACGATCCATCGCCATCACGACCACAGCGGTGTCGTCGAGATCGGGATAGTGGTCGTTGTTGTACTGGAACGCCCAGCCGCCGGGACGGACGTCGGGCGCCTTGACCGCCCAATCGCCCTTCAGCTCCAGCACCTGGCGCGGCTTCAGCCAGTCGAGGCCCTGCTTGGCCTTGGCGAGGGTGTCCTCGCCGCCGGCTTCCTGCAGCGCATGGCAAGCCAGCGCGGTGTCCCACACCGGCGAGACGCAGGGCTGGCAATAGGCCTCGTCGTCGCCGATCACGAGCAGCTTGTCGATGCCACGGCGGGTGATGGCGCGCGGCGGGAAATTCTCGTCCTCGCCGAGCGCCTCATACATCATGACGATGTTGGCCATCGGCGGATAGATCGCGCCCATGCCGTCTTCGCCGTTCAACCGCTCTTCGGTGAAGGCGAGCGCGGCGTCGATGGCGCGCTGGCGCAGGCGCTTCGGAAACATCGGCTCGATCGCGCGCAGCACGGCGTCGAGAGAGCGGAACAGATAGAACCAGCCCGCGCTCTGATGCGGCGCCTTTGGCGCCATCCGGACCGACTTCGGATCTTCCAGGAACAGTTCGTCGATGCCGACGCCCTTCGGATTCTTCGCACGCGGCTTCAACGCAGCGAGCACCATCAGCGGCACCATGGTGGTGCGCGCCCAGTAGGAGATCTTGTTGATGTGGAACGGCGACCACATCGGCAGCAGCATGATCTCGATCGGCAGCACCGGCGTTGCGCGCCAGGTCACGACGCCATAGAGCGCGAGCAGGAAGCGCGTGAACACGTTGCTGCCCGAAGCCCCGCCGCGCGAACGGATCGCCTCGCGCGCCCGCACCATATGCGGCGCGTCGACGGAATCGCCGATCATCTTCAGCGCGAAGTACGATTTCACGCTGGCGCTCATGTCGAACGGGCCGTCGTGCACCAGCGGCCAGCCGCCATGCGCACCCTGGGTGCGGCGCAGATAGTTGGCGATCTTGGCCTCGAGCCCGGCGTCGACCCGCTCGGCAAGGTAGTGACGGAGCAGAACGTACTCGGCCGGAATGGTGCTGTCGGCCTCGAGCTCGAATACCCAGTGTCCGTCGGACTGGCGATAGCCGAGCAGCGCTTCGGTTGCCTTGGAGATGCGCTTCTCCAGCGCGACCGGATCGACTGCGACGCTGTGATCTCTCGAAAGCATTTCGCTCGATATCCTCTACATCGCGGGGCGGCTGATCGAAGGCCGCGGCCGCTTAACAGGTCGAATCTAGCGCCTGGCCAGAACCAGATCGGCGGCGCGATCCCCCGATCGCACCGATCCCTCGATGGTTGCCGGCAACCCGGTAGCAGTCCAGTCGCCCGCAAGGAACAGGTTTTTTTGCGCCGTCGCGGGCCCCGGACGCAGGGCATTCTGCTCCGGCGTCGCCTCGAATGTAGCGCGGCGCTCGCGCACGATCTGCCAAGGCGGCAGGTCACCGGACACGCCCGATGCCTTGCAGATATCCCGCCAGATCGCCTGCGCGAGCTCCTCGCGCGGCATGTCGACCAGGCGATCGCCATTGCTGATCGTCACCGACAGCCGTTGCGGGAAGGCGAACAGCCATTCCACGAGCCCGCCGACCACGCCAAGAATGGGCGCGGCATCGCGCGGCGGATCGATGCGGAAGTGCGCGTTCACGATGGCACGGAATTTGGTCGGCGTTTTCAGGCCGGGCAGCAGCGTGGCCGCAGCGCGCGGCGGCACCGCCAGCACGACGGCATCGCCGGCCGCCAGCGCGATCCTGTCGCCGCCGCCGAAGTCGAGCTCGCCGACGCGATCACCCGACATGACCAGTGCACGCAATTCGTGACTGAACTGGACGCTGTTGCCCCGCTCCTGCAGCAGCTTCACGGCCGGCTCGATCAGGACCGAGCTCAGGCCGTCGCGAGCGATCAGCGGACGGCAGGCCTGCCCGCCCGCGAGCAGCGTCTCGCGCACGATGGCGCCGGCAAGCCCGGCCGAGCCCTCCGGCGGATCGACGTTCAGCGCAGCCAGCAGCAGCGGCTGCACCAGGCGATCGTACAGCGTGCCCTTGCAGGGAATGGTGTTGCCGACCAGCGCCCCGGTGCCGGCCCAGGCCAGCGGCGCCAATGCGAGATAATCGCGCAGGGTAGTGTCCGGGACGCGGCGCGCCTCGTCGAACACCCACAGCGGCAAGCGGGAGTCGCCAAGGTCGAGCTGCCAGCGCTGGCCGCCGGCAAGATCGACGAACGGAAACTGCGCGCGCGCGGGTCCCACGAGACCGGCCTCGGTGCCGATCGAGCGTGCGTAGCTCAACGCATGGCGGTTGCCCGACAGCAAGAGATGGTTGCCGTTGTCGATAGTCAGATTGGTAGCGGCGTCGAAATAGGAACGGCAGCGGCCACCGGCCTGCTGCGTCGCCTCGTGGACGCACACTTTGTAGCCGCCATTGGCAAGCCGCATGGCCGCGGAGAGGCCGGAAATGCCGGCGCCGATGATATGAACTGTCTTTTGCATCAGATGATCGCGTAACGAAGAAGAATGCCGATCTTGGCCGCCTTGGACACACGCACCGGCGCACGCGGGGCAGTGAAGCCGCGCGCGATCAGGAGATCGAGGATCGCGCGGTAGTACTTCGACATGATGCGCGGCGCGCGCACCGCGCGGCGCGAATTGCGCTTCATGATCTCGTCGGACTTCTGGAAATGCATCTTGGCGCGCTCGGCGAGCGGCGCGCACACTTTCGGCAGCGCGCGGTCGGCGGTGACGCGGGCCGGATCGTTATTGGTGATGCCGGCGTGCCAGAGCCATTCGCGCGGCAGATAGAGGCGGCCGAGGCCGGCATCCTCGTCGATGTCGCGCAGGATGTTGGTGAGCTGCAGCGCGCGGCCGAGGTGATAGGCGAGCTCGATGCCGTCGTCCTCGGGCAGGCCGAACACGCGCACCGACAGCCGGCCGACCGCGCTCGCAACGCGATCGCAATACAGGTCGAGCATCGCGAGATCCGGCGCGCGGATATCCTGCGGCACGTCCATCTCCATGCCGTCGACGATCGCGACGAAATCCTCGCGCTTGAGCCCGAAGGTCTTCACCGAGGCCACGTAATCCTTCAGCCGCTCCGGCGGATGCCCCGCATAGAGCGCGTCGATGTCGTCGCGCCACTGCTGCAGCGCGGCTAGCCGCTCCGGCCGCGGGCCGTCGGAATCGGCGATGTCGTCGACCTGCCGGCAGAAGCTGTAGATCTGGAACATCGCCTCGCGCTGCGCGCGCGGCAGGACGCGCATCGCGGCATAGAACGAGCTGCCCGATGCGGTGCTTCCGTAATTTGCGTTGGCCGCCGCCTCGACACTCATGCGCCCGCCGCCGTCCTTGAGACCGCACGCCGTCCGATCGCGCGCCGGGCGGTCTCGCCAGCGACGCCGCCAAGGCTCTGCAGCAGCAGTTCGACCGGGCCGAGATGCACGCGCTCGCTGAGCGGATCGCGCACCTTCAGCAGGTTGACGATCTTGTCGGCGAACGCCTGGATCACCGAGATCTCGAGCCCGAGCCTGAAGTCCTTCACCTCGGCGGCGAGCGACTTGCTCTCGTCGAGCAGCGCCGCGGTGCGCACCGCGAGCGCCTGCAGGCATCCGAGCAAGGCCGGCGGTGATTTCGCCTCGCCGAGCATCTCGACGGTCGCGCCCGCCGCGGCCAGCGCATCGCGCGGCAGGTAGACGCGGTTCAGATTCCTGTAGTCCTTGCCGCAGTCCTGCAGGTGATTGTTGATCTGCAGGCCGGCGCAGAGCGCGTCCGATGCCGCCCAGGTCGAGATGTCCTCGCCGTGCACGTCGAGCATGAATCGCCCGACCGGCATCGCCGAGTAGCGGCAATAGTCGATCACATCATCCCAGTTTTCGTAGCGCAGCTTGGTGACATCGAGGCGAAACGCCACCAGCACGTCGAGCGCATGCCGCGGCGGCATTCCGCGCTCGGCAAGCGCCCGGCGCAGATTGACCGCCTCCCTCTGGGTATCGCCATTGCCGAGCAGCTCGGCCTCCATGAGGTCGAGGTAGCGCAGCTTCTCCTCGGCCGGCAGCGTCGCGTGATCGGCGATATCGTCGGCGGTGCGGACGAAGTTATAGAAGGCCAGGATCAGGCCGCGATGCCGCGGATGAATGATCCACGACGCGACTGGGAAATTCTCGTCGCGGTGGGTCTTTCCGGATCGCAGGTCGCTCGCGGTGGTCATGGGAAATTTGGGCTACACTGGTCATGGCACGACGCAGGCGCGAATGGTCAGGCGCATGCGGGGATTTGCGAGCCCCATATAGGGGAATACGCCACCAAAACCAATGCTATCTGTGACCGCCAGCATATCCGGCCCGTGGCCGGCAGGAATGCCGTTCACGGGCCTTGCGGCGGTCCAAGAGACCTGAAGCGGCCTTGAGGGCCTTATTGGCCGTGGGTCTTCAGCACCTGGTCGCAGGCCGCGCTGATCTTGGTGCGGTTCTGCTGCAGGCAGGCGAGAATGGTGAAATCGCCCTGATCGATCACGGAGCGGCAGTGACGCTGCACGTCGCGCGTGCAGGCCTTCTGCTCGTCGGGCGTGCCGCGCTGCTGCTGCTGGGCGGAGGCGCCGGATGAGAGCGGGATCGACAACAGGGCAAGTGCCAGGAGAAATTTACGCATCGTATTCCTTCATTTCCGACAGCAGAAAATCTGTTCCCGAAAAGCGGTTCGGCATGGCCGGGACGGATTTTGGGGATTGCAGACGCCACGTAACGCGGCAACGGATTGACGACAAGCACTGTTAAATGCGGCTAAATTTGCGGCGCTGTAAACCCCCGCATAAACTATTGATTCCAAACGACGATTTGTGCCATCACTTTGTCGCGTTTGGCAATTGCGGATCGCGCTTGCGCGTAGCTAGATGCCACACGAGCCGGAGGCTTCTGATTCTGTTCGATGACAATATCGGCGTCGCGCACGCCGTACTGTCGTTTGAACCTAACATTCTTCGGTGACACTAAACTTTCGATGCGGCGAGACGCTTTCTTGCGAAGGAAGCGCTGATTTTGATGGGAAAATTCACAATGACACTGTTTGGTTCCAGCCTTTCTGGGCAGGCTCTCAGGGCTGTGGGCGTCGGCGCCGCACTCATGCTGTCCGCCTCCGCAGTCCATGCCCAGGCCAGCGGCCCGTTCGCCGGTTTTGCCGGCTCCTGGAGCGGAACCGGCACGGTGGCGTTGTCCAACGGCACCACCGAACGCATTCGTTGCAAGGCGGATTACAAGGTCGCGCCCTCGGGCCTGAGCCTGAAGCAGAGCCTGCATTGCGCGAGCGACAGCTACAAATTCGACCTTTCCAGCGACGTCACCAGCCAGGGCGACCGGATCTCCGGCAATTGGAGCGAGGCCAGCCGCAATATCTTCGGCAATTTGCAGGGCACCGCCGGCGGCGGGCGGATCGACGTGTTCGTCGAGGCGTCCGGCTTTGCCGCAAACCTGAACCTGCAGACCAACGGCTCCAAGCAGGTCGTACAGATCGACTCCAAGGGTGAGATCCGCGGCGTCTCGATCACGATGACGAAGAGCTGACGCTCCCCGACCGATTTCTCCGGCGAACAAAAATGGCCCGGTTCCGAACACTCGGAACCGGGCCTTTTGTTGCGGCCTTTTATTGTCCGCCGATCAAGCCTTTTCGATCGGCGCCGGTTGCCCGCCCTTGCCGCGGAGCTTCTGCGACAGGTTGATCAGGAACATCGAGGTCGGCCGCAGGATGAAGAGGTCCGCGACCAGCGCTGCGACCATCGAGAACGCGCTGAGCCAGCCGAACAGGCGGAGCGACGGCAGGTCGGAGAACACGGTGACGACGAGGCCGCAGGCCAGCACCACCGTAGTGAGGATCAGTGCGGGGCCGACCAGCACGGTGGCGCGCTCCACCGCGAGCTCCGGCGAGACCCCCGGCTTGGTCTCGAGCCGCAACCGGTTGAGGAAGTGGATGGTGGCGCTGAGGCCGAGGCCGAACGACACCGTCAATGCCACCACGCTGGCGAATTGCAGCCCCTCCCCGAGCAGCCACAGCACGGTGCCTGACAGCACCACAGGGAAGATGCCGGGCAGGATGCAGGAGAACATCACCACGACCGAGCGGAATGCCAGCCCGATGAAAACCGCCACCAGCAGAAATTCGACGGTCAGGCCACGGTTCAATTTTTCGATCATGTTGGCGCTGTTGCGCGCGGCGATCACCGACAGGCCGGTGACTGCGATCTCGTAACCGGGATGCTCGGCGCGCACCTTGTCCAGCGAGCTATCAAGCTTGTTCACCACCGGAAGCAGCTCGCTCGAGTCAAGATCCGGGACCCGGCCGGACACCACGACCGCATCCTGATCCGCCGAGATGAAGCGGCGAACCAGATGCTCGGGAATCACGCCGACATATTCCTTCAGCGTCGCGACGTCATTGCTGCCTGCCTTTTCGGCGAGCCAGCGCCGCAAGGTTTCCAGCGACCAGACGTTGCCGACGCCCGCCGCAGTTTCGACCATCGCGTGGACGTCGGCGATCGTCTTCAAGGTCTCCGGCGAGTACAGCGATTGGCCCTTGGGGAATTCGATCAGCACATCGACCGGATTGGCGCCGGTCAGCTTGGCGTCGAGCCGGCTTGACGCCGCCACCGCCTGCCGCTTGTCCGGCACCTGATCGGCGAGCCGGTAGCGCGGTTCGAGATTGGCGTAGATGATGCCGAGGCCGCCGACGACGATCAGCGCGAGCAGGCTGAACAGCCCGGGACGGCCCACCATGCGTACCGCGATCCAGTAGCAGAAATTGCGCAGCGCCTGGACACCGGCGTCGGCGCCCTGGAATTTGACCGCAAACACTTTTTCGTTGCGTACCAGAAGCACTCCGAACGCAGGCACCAGCGAGAGCACCGCGATCAGCGCGATGATGGTAGCGGCGAGCCCGGCCTCGCCGAATTTGCGGATCAGTTCGGAATTCGAGAATTGCAGCGCGATGAACGAGATGCCGGCGGTGCCATGAGTAAGCACGCAAGCCGGACCGACCACCATCACCGCGTTCTTGAACGCGGTGTACTTGTCCTGGCCGGCGATCAGGCGGTCGCGTGCCGCAAACGTCAGCTGCATCGAGTCGGAGAAGCTGATCACCATGATGAGCGGCGTCATCACGTTCAGGAACATGTTGAGATTGAAGCCGGCCCAGCCGAGGCCGCCGAGCGCGAGCAGGATCGCAATGATCGGCGGGAACGCGGCGATCACCATGAACGATATCTTGCGGAAGAAGATGATGGCGATGATGCAGCCAGCCAGAATGCCGAGGATATTGTAGGTCAGCCCGTCGCGCTTGACCGCGTTGCGGATTTCGAGCTGCATGACCGGAACGCCGGAGAGCTGGGCGTTGAGCCCGCTACCGCTGAGATCATCGGCCATGATCTTTCTCATGTCCGCGACGACCTTGGAGAGCTTGTTGCTGCCGACAACCTCAGGCTCGAGCGACAACACGATCAGTGCGAGCGTTCCATCCTCGGACAGCAGCTTGCCGCGAATGATCTCGTTGGATTTGACGGTCTCGACGAATTTGTCGTAGGCGGCGCCTTGCGGCAGCTCGGACGGGAACAGGGCGGCCGGCAATTTGCCAGGCTCGGGCGCCTGGCGCGCCGAAAAAAGCGAGACCAGGCCGCGCACGCCCTCGACCAGCTGCAGGTCGGTGACCATGTCGCGGATCTTTTCGAGGTTCTCGCGCGCGAGGAGCGTCTTGCCCTCGACCACGACCAGCACGTCGAACTCGGTTGCCGGGAAGCGTTTGGTGACCGCTTCGTACTGCTTGTAGTCCTTGGAATTGGAACGGAACAACTGGCTGAGCGAGTCGTCGATCTTGATGCGCTCGATGCCGAAAACGGCCGCGACCATCAGCGCCAGCAGAATGATGACAGACAGGACCGGCGCCTTGATCGCGATCAGGCCGATACGCTCCAACCCGAATGCGATGCTAGTCCCCGGCCGCGGCTCCTCGATCTTCTCGACGTGGACCCGACTTTCGGAATTCTTTTCGAGCATGCCCTGTCCAGTTCTGAAGCGGCGCGATCTGTCTAGCTTGGGTTATAGGGCGCGAATGAGGCTCGCGAGCGCGACTGATCGGCGCTAGTCCTTGAAAACACGCAAATATTGACCGGCGCGGTTTTACAGGTCCGCCCCCTTGCTCGCAAGCGCGAGCGACATGTTAAATCGGCCGGGAACTGCCGAAAACCGCCGCTAAGTATCGGATTTGTCACACCCCGGTAGCGTATTCCTGGACAATCCTGCGCCGCTTTCATCCTTCAACGCGACCCCCGTGATCTGGCGTGCCAGGCCCTCACGCACAAGCCAAGAGATCCTGAATGCGGCTTCCGCATAACTCAGCCCGGCGCGGTGGATGTTGGAGATGCAGTTGCGGTCGGCATCGGTGAGGCCGATTCGCGGCGCGAAGGTGAGATAGGCGCCCAGACTGTCCGGCGCCGACAGGCCGGGCCGTTCGCCGATCAGCAGCACCAGCATGCGCGCGCCGAGGATCGTGCCGATCTCGTCCCCCAGCGCGACCCGCGCGCCCGATGCTGCGATCACCGCGCCGGCGTCGATCCCGTCGGCCTTAAGCCGCGGCACGAGATGCCGGATCAATTCGACGGCGTGCACATTGACCGCGGTCGGCGACAGGCCGTCACCGATCACGATGGCACAGGGGCACGCGGTGACGCCGCTGCTCTCGAGCCACCGCCTCGATGCGGAATCCAGCATGCGCCCGAGATCGGGCCGGCGCAGATAGTCGCGCCGGCTGCGCGCCTGGCTCGACACTTCGAGCGGCGTGATGCCGAGGCCGGCAAGACCGGCGGCAATCCCGCCGAGATCGAACGCCGCGTGGACGGCATCGCGGGCGCGGGCGTGATCGAGCGTGAATGCGAGCAGCGCACTGGTCGGCAGGCTGGCCCCGGACCGGCCGAGACCGACGCGCGCCGGCGTGAGCTCGCGCAGATCGGCAAGCGAAGCGGGCATTGGCGAAGGGGACGATGGCGCCGGCGGTGTTGTCATGCTGCTATTCGGCGGGAACGGAAGCCTCGCGCAGCCGGAGCGAGTAGTTCGAGGCGTTCTGCCGGCCGCTGGAGGCTGCACGCGCAAACGTGATCAAGTGATGTGCCACCAGGGTCGCCGAGATCAGCCCCTCGATGTCGCCGCGCTTGAGCCGGCCGAGCGCAAACTTCCAGAACACGCGCTTGTAGTCGCCGAGCACGCCGACCTTCCAGAAGATGTTGCGCAGCATGATCAGGCCGCGCCGGATGTTGGCCCAGCTCTTCATCTCCGGGCTGACCGGCACCTTGATGCGGTTGGCATAGGTGTAGTCGCATTGATGCTGGTAGCGCCTAAACAGCGTCTCGGGCTCGTAGGCGAGCTCCATGCATTTGCGCCAGGAACTGACCACGTCCTCGTAAGGCAGCAGGAATTGCACGTTGGAGTCGCGGCTGTCGTCATCGATCAGCCGTCCCGCTTTTTCGAGGCGATCCCACAGCGGCGTCTTCGGCAGCGCCTGCAGCAGGTTGATGGTCAGGAGCGGAATCCGGGACTCCTCGACGAAGGAGAGCAGCGCATCACCGGTCTGCGGCTTGTCGGTGTCGAGCCCCATGATGATGCCGGAGACGACTTCCATGCCGAAGGAATTGATGGTGCGCACGCCCTCCAGGATCGGAACCATCATGTTCTGATCCTTGTGCATCGCCTTCAGCGCGTCAGGATCCGGCGTCTCGATGCCGACGAAGATCGTCACGAAGAAGGCTTCGCGCATCTTCTCCAGGATCTCGGGCCGCTTGGCGATGTTGAGCGTCGCCTCGCAGGCCAGCCGGGTGACATAGCCGGTCCGCTTCTGCCACTCGATCAGATGCGGCAGCAATTCGCTGGCAGCCTTGCGGTTGCCGATGAAATTGTCGTCGACGAAATAGACGGTGTCGGTCGCGCCGCAGGCGCGCAGCTTGTCGAGCTCGGCGATGATCTGCTGCGGCGATTTCAGGCGCGGATTGCGGCCATAGAGCCCGGGGATATCGCAGAACTCGCACTGATAGGGGCAGCCCGAGGAGAACTGGATGCTGCCGAGAAAGTACTTCTTGGTTTCGGCGAGCTCGTAGGCCGGCAGCGGGAATTCCGTCATCGGCAGGCGATCGAGGGTCTTGAGCACCACCTGCTCGGCAGGACGGCTGGTGTCCTCCGCGAGGCGCTTGATCAGTTCGTTGGTCGCGTCACCGAGTTCGCCGACATGAAGGTAGTCGAATGAGGGATAGTAGTCCGGACAGGCACTGACCGACGGGCCACCGATCGCGACCGCCAGGTCATAGTCATGCGCGCGATGGCAGATGTCGTTCATCTGCTGGCGCTGGATGTGCATACCGCTGACGAATACGGCTTCTGCCCACTCGAAGTCCTCCGCCGTCGCCGGCCGCAGGTTCTCGTCGACGAAGCGGACCAGCCAGCTCTCGGGGAGGTATGCCGCGATCAGCAGCAGTCCCTGCGGCGGCATGAACGCCTTGACGCCCTCCGTGAGGGGATAGGAGTGCTCGAAGGTCCCGAACGACGACGTATAGCGCGGAAAGACGCAGAGGATACGCCGTGCTGTCTTTATGCCCTCAGCTCTCATCGAATGACCCCGAAGCACCCTCAAATCTAACCATAGCGCGGAACGCTGGGCCAGAAATTCTTCAACATTGTGGCACTTACCAACGTCACACTACCGAGATAGTTGCTCTGCAGAATTGCGCTATCCCCTCAGGTCAAGAGCCTGGCAGCGAGATCGGGCAGCCGCTCCGCATCGGCAACGAGGCGAAAGTCCGGCCCGGCAAGGCCTGCGCGCAGCAGCCAATCGTCGAATTCGGGCGCCCGCCTCAGGCCGAACAGGTCGCGGATGTAGAGCGCATCGTGAAACGATGTCGACTGATAGTTCAGCATAACGTCATCCGCGCCCGGCACGCCCATGATGAAGTTCACACCGGCGGCCGCCAGCAGCGTCAGGAGATTGTCCATGTCGTCCTGATCGGCCTCGGCGTGGTTGGTGTAGCAGACGTCGATGCCGAGCGGCAGGCCGAGCAGCTTGCCGCAGAAATGATCCTCGAGCCCGGCGCGGATGATTTCCTTGCCGTCGTAGAGGTATTCGGGACCGATGAAGCCGACCACGCTGTTGACGAGCAGTGGATCGAACGCGCGCGCCACCGCATAGGCCCGTGCCTCGCAGGTTTGCTGGTCGACCTGGTGATGGGCGTTGGCCGACAGCGCCGAGCCCTGCCCGGTCTCGAAATACATCACATTTTCGCCGACCGTGCCGCGGCGCAGCGACAGCCCGGCTTCGCGGGCCTCCCGCAGCAGCGACAGGTCGACGCCGAAGCTGCGGTTGGCTGCCTCGGTGCCGGCGATCGACTGGAATACGAGATCGACCGGCAGCCCCTGCCCGATCAATCCGAGCGTGGTCGTGACATGGGTCAGCACGCAACCCTGCGTCGGAATCTCCAGCCGCGTGATGATGTCGTCCAAGAGCCGCAGCAGGGTGCCGATGACATTCGGATCGTCGCTCGCCGGATTGATGCCGATGCAGGCATCGCCCGATCCCAGCAGCAGGCCGTCCAGGATCGAGGCGGTGATGCCCCTGGCGTCGTCGAACGGATGGTTCGGCTGCAGCCGCGTGCTCATTCGCCCGCGCAAACCGATGGTGTTGCGGAAGCGGGTCGTCACCTCGCATTTCTTCGCGACCAGGATCAGGTCCTGGTTGCGCATCAGCTTCGACACCGCCGCCACCATCTCCGGCGTGATGCCGCGCGAGATCTTCTTGATCAAATCACGGGTGGCGGCATCCGACAGCAGCCAGTCGCGGAAGCCGCCGACGGTGAGCGACGACACCGGCAGGAAGCCGGCCACGTCGTGGCTGTCGAGGATCAACCGGGTGACTTCGTCGTCCTCATAGGGGATCACAGGCTCATCGAGGAATTGCTTGAGCGGAACGTTGGCAAGCGCAAGCCGCGCGGCGATCATCTCCTCCGCACTGTCGGCCGCAATGCCGGCCAATCGGTCGCCGGAACGCGGCGGCGAGGCCTTGGCAAGCAGGATGCGCAGATCGTCGAATGCATAGTTGGTGGCATCGATTGTGTGACGATAGAGCATGGGGAGTTCGCGTCGCGGGCTGGGGACGGCATAGCCTAGCACCTCTTTGCGAAAGTCGTGCCACCAGCTTCGCCCTCCGCGCCGGAGGTGTTGATGGTGATGGCGGCGCATCATCGTCGCCGCGGCAAGCCGCCGGCCCCCGGCGGACTCAGAACGCCTTATAAGACATTGGTATTATTTAGAGATTTTAAGGGTTGCGGCCACAAAAAACGCACGCGTTAAGAAATTGTCCATGAAGGTTTTGCATAAGCTTTAATCGGCCGAAGGTGCTCCCCGGCCTCTTGGAGTGCCCGCAATGCCCGCCCCCATCACATCTCCCGTCTCCACATCCGGGCCTCCAATGGCATCCCGATTCTCGCTTGCTGCCAGGCTGTACTCGACGTTTGCGCTGATCGCGGCGCTGACCGCGGCCATCACCGTGCTGTCCGACTACAACGCGCGGCGCAACGCCGAGCTGACCGAGGCCGTCGACCTCGCCAGCCGTGCCGCGCTCAATGTCGAGCGGGTCAATTCGCTGGTCTATGCCGTGGTGATGGAATCCCGCGGCATCTACATGTCGACCGATCCGGCGGCGGTGAAGAAATACGGCGACGGGCTGCTGGCGTTCAACGAGCGCATCCTCGGCGTGGTGAAGAACTGGGAAAACCTGGTGCAGGCCGACGACACCAGCCAGTTCGCGGTGTTCAAGCAGCGCATCGAGCAGTTCGTCGAGTTTCGCAAGGAGCTGGTTCGCCGCGGCATCGAGATCGGCGCCGCAGCCGGGCGTGAATGGGGCGACAACGACGCCAACCGCAACGTGCGCACAGCGCTGAACAAGGATCTCGAGGCGCTTTCCAAGGTCTACGCCGAGCGCAGCAAGAAGCTGGCGCAGCAGACCGACACCAACCGCGCAATGGCGCTGCTGCTGACCGGGCTCGGCGCGGCGGCCCTGATCGTGGTCGTGCTGGGCGTGCTGATCATCGCCCGCTCGGTGGCCCGCCCGCTGTCGCAAATCACCACGACCATCAAGCGTGTCACCGAGGGCGCCGACCATGTTGAAGTGCCGCATGTCGGCCGCCGCGACGAGATCGGCGCGCTGGCCGGCGCCATCAAGGTCTTCCAGGAGGCGATGGACCGCAACCGCAGCCTGAACGCCCAGGTCGCGCAGGATTCCGAGGCGCGCGATGCACGCGGCCGGCATATCGAGACGTCGCTCGAGACGTTCCGCAGCACCATCGGATCGGTGCTCCGCGCGGTGCACGACAACGCAACCACGATGCGCGACACTGCGCAGACCATCGCAAACGTCGCGGCAGGCGCCAGCGGCCGCGCGGCGGCGGCGGCAGGCGCGACCGAACAGGCCTCGAGCAACGTTGCCGCGGTGGCGGGCGCGGCCGAAGAACTCTCCGCCTCGGTCGAGGAGATCGGCCGTCAGGTCAAGCAGTCGTCCGGCGCGGTCGATCAGGCCGGTGCGCGCACCGACCGCTCGATCACCGAGATCGAGGGGCTTGCCGCCACCACCCAGCGCATCGACGGCGTGCTGAACCTGATCCAGGCGATCGCCGAGCAGACCAACCTGCTCGCGCTGAACGCCACCATCGAGGCGGCCCGCGCCGGCGATGCCGGCCGCGGCTTCGCCGTCGTCGCGCACGAGGTCAAGGCGCTGGCCGGGCAGACCGCGAAGGCAACGGCCGAGATCAGCGAGAATGTCGGCCTGATCCAGGCTTCGACCCGCAACTCGGTGGCCGCCGTGCGCGAGATCGGCCAGGCGGTGCGCGAGATCAGCAACGTCACCGCCAACATCGCAAGCGCGATCGGCCAGCAGGACGCCGCCACGCGCGAAATCTCCGCCAACGCGCACATGGCCGCGCAGGGTAATGAAACCCTGGTGACCAACGTCGGCTCGCTCCGCGACGATATGGACCAGACCAGCAAGGCGGCGGAATCGGTGCTCGCGGCATCGAACGATCTGACCACAACCGCCGAGACGCTGTCGCGCGAGGTCGAGCAGTTCTTCCGCAACCTGCGCAGCGACGCCGCCTAGACCTGTGGCGGACCGGAACCTGAACGAATCAGCGATGCGCCGAGACCGTGCGGCAGATCCTGGCCAATCTAGATGGTAAAGACTCTCCCAACGCACGGGCCCAAATTACACACGCTTCAGGCCGCCTTTCTCAATTTGATCCCCCTATAAAAAGTCCCGGAGCGCGGGGGCGCGGGGAAGTGGAAGCGAGCAATGAACGGGCTTGTACAAAAGCCGAAGGCGGTGCCGACCAAACGGCTGCTCGCGCTCGGAATAGGCCTCATCCTGTGCTTTTCGGGGATCTGCGCCGCCATTCTCTGGGAGATGGCGGACAAGGACTACCGGCATGCGAAGGAAGGCGCGACCAACCTCATCGCCTCCATCGCCAGCGAGATCGACCGCACCATCGAGCTCTATGATCTCTCGCTGCAGGCTGTCGCCGACGGCGTCAAGCTGCCGGAGCTCGGCAAGATCAGTCCCGAGCTTCGCCAGGTCGTGCTGTTCGACCGCGCCGCCACGGCCAAGGATCTCGGCTCGATCCTCGTGCTGAATGCAGCAAGAGACGTCACGCGCGATTCCAGAACATTGACGCCGCGGGCCGCAAATTTCGCAGATCGGGACTTCTTCCGGGCACATCGGACGCGAGCGGACAGCGGACTGTTCATCAGTCCTCCGTGGGTCACTTCGGACGGCGAATATTTGATCAGCCTGAGCCGCCGCATCAGCAATGACGACGGGTCTTTCGCCGGCGTGGTCGCCGGCAGCATGCGGCTCAGCTATTTCCACAATCTGTTTCGCAAACTGAATTTCGGCGCCGGCGATAGCATGGCGTTGTTCAACACTGATGGCGTCATGGTGATGCGGGCACCGTTCGACATCAGCAAGATCGGGCAAAGCATCAAGGACTCCCTGGTCTTCAAACAGTATCCGGCACGGCAGTCCGGCTCCTACATGACGAAATCGGTCGTCGACCATGTCAACCGGCTCTATATCTTTCAGGAGGTCGGACACCGCCTCCTGATCATCGCCGAGGGTCTCTCACTCGACGGCATCTATGCCGACTGGTGGCAGCAGCTGTGGCTGATCGGCGGCGTGGTGGCCGCGCTCGGCGGCTTCGCGATCATCCTGATGTTCTATCTGCTGGCCGCGCTCAAACGACGCGCCGCCGCGGAAGACCGGCTCGCACACCTCGCGAGCACCGATGCACTGACCGGTCTCGCCAACCGCCGCCGCCTCGACGATACCCTTGACGTCGAATGGCGTCGCGGCATGCGCGCAAAGGCGCCGGTCTCGCTTCTGATGATCGACGTCGATCATTTCAAGGCGTTCAACGACACCTACGGACATCAGGCCGGCGACGCCGTGCTCGCCACCGTGGGGCGCTGCATCGCAGCCAGCACAAAGCGCGCAACCGATCTCGGCGCGCGTTATGGCGGTGACGAGTTCTCGGTGCTGCTGCCTGGCATCGGCAAGGCGGGCGCATTGGAAGTTGCCGAAAAGATTCGCGCAAAGCTGACGGCTGCGCGCGAATCCGAGCATGAGTTACCGACCGTCAGCATCGGATTGTCTTGCCTCGTCCCTGATCACGAGCGCACATCGCGCGATCTGCTCAAGGCCGCGGACCTCGCGCTCTATCAGGCCAAGCATGAAGGCCGCGACCGCGTCGTCGTCAGTCCCATCGGGTGGGATAAATCGGGCAAGCGGCACGTCGCCTGATCGAGATCACGCTAGAGCGTTTTCGAGCGAAGTGGATACCGGTTCGCGTTAAGAAAACGCGTCAAAACAAGAATCTAGAGCCCCGTTCCGATTCCATCGGAACGGAAAAGGCTCTAGCGCGGTCGAACGCGCGACCGCCCCCCGCTCACTCCACCGGCAGCACGTCGACCGCGACGCTGAGCTTTTGCTTGCGCGCGCCGACGATGACGCCGTCGACCGGCGAGACGTCGGCGAAGTCGCGGCCGATGGCGAGAATAATGTGGTCGTTGGCGACCATGAGATCGTTGGTCGGATCGAACCCGACCCAGCCGAGCTCGCTGCCGCACCAGACCGACACCCAGGCATGGGTTGCGTCCGCGCCCTGCAGCCGCGGCTGGCCCGGCGGCGGAATGGTGCGCAGATAGCCTGAGACATAGGCCGCGGGCAGGCCGAGGCCGCGCAGGCCTGCGATCATCACATGGGCAAAATCCTGGCAGACGCCATGGCGCTTCTCGAACACGTCGCGAAGCGGTGTCGAGATCACGGTCGCCTTGGGATCGTATTTGAAGTCGCTGCGGATGCGGCGCATCAGGTCGGCCGCGCCGGCGAGGATGCCGCCACCGGGCAAGAAGCTCGCGGAGGCGTAGGCCGTCACCGGCCGCAGCACCGGCACCAGCGCGCTGGCAAAGACGTAGCCGACCGGCGAGGCCGCACCGAGGCTCACCCCTTCGAACGCGTGATCGCGCACGCTCTCCCAGGGCGGGCTCGCGGCGCCACGCGCCGGCGGCTGCCGCGCCACCGAGACCCGCGAGCGGGAATCGATGCGAAGGCTGCGATGCGCGGCCTCGATCAGGACGCTTTCGGTCAGCGTGCCGAAGAAGTCGCGCCGCACGGTGCGCTCCGCGGGCTTGGGGCGGATATCGACCGAATGCGAGATCAGCTGTTGCCCGTCGCCGCTGACCGGCTCCAGCCGCAGCGAGCAGCGCGCGAAGCTGACCTGGGTCTCATAGCTGTAGGTCGTGACGTGACGGATGTCGTAGATCACGCCAGCCCCGTGAGCTTCTCCGGCCGGCTGGCGTTCGGTCCATGCGGGAAATAATGCAGCCCGACCGCATCGGCGATGTTGAGCAGGTCCTGCTCCAGCGCGAACAGCGTCTTGACGTCGAGGCTGGCCGCTTCCGCCGTCGTCAACATCGCCTCCACGGCGACTGCGAGCCGCTGCGGCCGCTCGATCAGGCCGTGCTCCTTCAGGCTCGGCAGCGCCGCGATATGCTCGTTCAGCGCGGCGACCTGGAATGCGACCGAGCGCGGGTTGTAGGGGTCGAGCACCGCGAGATCCCGCACCGGCGTGAGCAGCGGCTGCACCAGATAGCGCGAGCGGTAGGTGATCTGGCAGTCGACCAGCGTGAGCAGGACGTCGAGATCCTCGTCGCCGGCTTCGTCATAGGCGAACTGGCGGGCAAAGCGCGTGGTGTTGATGGCGCGCTCGGCGCGGCGGCCCATCTCGAGGAAGCGCCAGCCGGCGGCGCGGTTCATGTTCTCCTGCGCGAGGCCGGCGAAGCTTGCGAGCTCCTGCAAGGTCAGCTCGGCGGCGCTGACGACGCCGTCGTCGTCATGCACCTCGATCGCGAGCCGCTCGGCCATCTCGGTGATGACCTGCCAGGCATCCGGCGACAGCCGCTCGCGGAGCGAGGTCGCGGTGCGTTGCGCCGATCGCACCAGCGACAGCGCCGAGCCGAACTTCTCCTCGTTCTGCAACGCCTCGAGCGCGACCTTGGCGGGATTGGCGCGCGCGGTCTGCGAGGCCGCGCCCCAGGCGACCAGCATGCGCTGGATGCGCTCGGTCGAATGCATCGCCGGCGCGGCGCCGGTCGAATTCGCTCGCGCGGGATCGCGCAGCGGCGTGCACAGCGCGCGGATCAGCCGGATGGTGGCCTCGGCACGCTCCAGATAGCGGCCGAGCCAGAACAGATTGTCGGCGGCGCGGCTCGGCAGCACGCCGGCAATGCGGCGGATACGCACGGTGTCGACCGCCGGCAGCAAGGTCGAGGTCGCGACCGCCTTGTCGGAGACCACCCAGACGTCGGCGGACACCGCGCCATCGCCCATCGACACCGCGCGCGCATCCGCCCGATCGGCAATCCGGCAGAAGCCGCCGGGCAACACGGTCCAGCCGTTCGGCGTCGCCGCCGCGAACACCCGCAGCACGAACGGGCGCGGCGCGATGCGGCCGTTTTCCCACACCGGCGTGGTCGACAGCCGCACCAGTTCCTGGCCGGCATAGTCGATGCCGCGATGGCTGATCGCGTCCTTCAGGCGATCGCGGTCCGCCGCCGACAATTCGCCGGGGAGCACCGGCCCGTGGCCGGGAAAATCCGGAACGCCGCGGCCATAGGCGCCCTCGATCGCGAACTCGTCGAGCCGCGACAGCACCTCTTCGCGGGCGGACTTCTGGCCGCACCACCAGGTCGCGATGTGCGGCATCATCAGGTCTTCGGAGAGCAGACGGCGGCAGAGATTGGGCAGGAAGCCGAGCAGCGCCCGCGCTTCCAGCACGCCCGAGCCCGGCGTGTTGGCGACCACGACACCGCCCTTGCGCAGGACCTCGACGAGGCCGGGCACACCGAGATAGGAGGACGCGTCGAGCTCGAGCGGATCGAGCATGTTGGAATCGACCCGGCGCAGCAGCACGTCGAGCCGCTTCAGCCCGGCGACGGTGCGGATATGGATGCGGTCGCCGGAGACCGCGAGATCGTCACCCTCGACCAGCAGGAAGCCGAGATAGCGCGCGAGCGTGGCATGCTCGAAATAGGTCTCGCTGAAGGCGCCCGGCGTCAGCAGGCCGATCCGCGGTTCGTCGCGGTCGGCGCTGGCGCGAAGCGAATCGCGGAAGGCCTCGAAGAACGGCGCGACGCGCTCGACATTCATCGACTTGTAGAGATTGGAAAAGGCGCGCGACAGCACCAGGCGGTTTTCCAGCGCATAGCCGGCGCCCGACGGCGCCTGGGTGCGATCGCCGAGCACCCACCAGCGGCCGTCAGGCCCGCGGCCGATGTCGGCGGCATAAAGATGCAGATAGCGGCCACCCGGCGGCTTGACGCCGCTGACCGCGCGCAGATACTCGCTGCTGCCGGCGATCGCCGCCGCAGGAATCGCGCCATCGGCGACGAGGCGGCCCTCGCCGTAGAGATCCCGCAGCACCATTTCCAGAAGCTGTGCGCGTTGCGCGACGCCGGCGGCGAGCTGCCGCCAGTCGGCCGCGTCGATGATCAGCGGCAGATGACTGAGCGGCCAGATCCGGTCCGAGGTGTCGCCGGGCGCGCGATAGGTGACGCCGGCCTCGCGCAGATGACGGTCGGCGGAGGCAAAGCGGCGCTCGATATCGGCCGGCGACAGCGCGGCAAAGGCATCGAAGAAGCGGGCCCAGACCGGCCGCGGTGCGCCGTTCTCGGCAATATATTCGTCGGGAATGCCGGGCAGCCGGACATAGTCACGGGTCCACTGCGCCATCCGGCGCTGACCGGGACGGGCCCTGCTCTCCTGACTGCTGCCTTGCCCACCCGATACGGTCATTCCACTTCCCCTTGACACAATTAGTGCAGGAGCAGCGACCGCAAGTCGAGGGTCAAGGGAAACTCAATTGTGCGTTCCTCCGGCGGTGTCTCGATCCTGCCGGGGGTATGGCCATGATCCTGGAAGCGCGCCAGCCGCCGCGCCTCGGCCTCGTAGGAATTGACCGGCTTGGTCTCGTAGTTGCGGCCGCCGGGATGGGCGACGTGATAGACGCAGCCGCCGAGCGAGCGGCCGTTCCAGGTATCGATCAGATCAAACGTCAGCGGCGCGTGCACCGGAATGGTCGGATGCAGCCCGGAGGCCGGCTGCCAGGCCTTGAAGCGGACGCCGGCGACCGCCTCGCCGGCGCGGCCGGTCTCGGTCATCGGCATCCGCCTGCCGTTGCAGGTGATGACGTGGCGGCCCTCGACGAATCCGGTCGCCTTCACCTGCAGACGCTCGACCGAGGAATCGACGTAGCGCACGGTGCCGCCCGCAGTGCCCTCCTCGCCGAGCACGTGCCAGGGCTCGAGCGCCTGCCGCAACTCCAGACCGACGCCGCCGTGATGGACGCGACCGAAGACAGGGAAACGGAATTCGAGCTGGGCCTGATACCATTCCGGTTCGACGTCGTAGCCGGACTGCTTGAGCTCGGCGAGTACGCCGAGGAAATCCTCCCAGAGAAAATGCGGCAGCATGAAGCGGTCATGCAGCGCGGTGCCCCAGCGCACGAATTTGCCCTGCTGTGGCTCGCGCCACAGTTTTGCGATCAGCGCGCGGATCAGAAGCTGCTGCGCCAGCGACATCCGCGGATCGGGCGGCATTTCGAGCGCGCGGAATTCGACCAGGCCGAGCCGGCCGGTCGGGCCGTCGGGCGAGTAGAGCTTGTCGATGCAGATTTCCGCGCGATGGGTGTTGCCGGTGATATCGACGAGGATATGCCGGAACAGCCGGTCGACCAGCCACAGCGGCGCGTCCATGCCCGCCGGCGGCACGTGCGACAGCGCGATCTCGAGCTCATAGAGCCCATCATGCCGCGCCTCGTCGATGCGCGGCGCCTGACTGGTCGGGCCGATGAACATGCCGGAGAACAAATAGGACAGCGACGGATGCCGCTGCCAGTACAGCACGAGGCTCTTCAGCAGATCGGGCCGGCGCAGGAACGGCGAGTCCTCAGGCTTGCTGCCGCCGACCACGATGTGGTTGCCGCCGCCGGTGCCGGTGTGGCGGCCATCGATCAGGAAACGGTTGGCCCCTAGCCGCGTCTTCGCGGAATCCTCATAAAGGCCGAGGGTGATATCGACAGCCTCGCGCCAGCTTTGCGCCGGCTGCACGTTGATCTCGATCACGCCGGGGTCCGGCGTCACCTTGATCACCTCGATGCGCGGATCGAACGGCGGTGCGTAGCCCTCGACGTGGACTTGCAGTTGCAGTTCCTCGGCGGCGGCTTCGATCGCGGCGATCAGCTCGAGATAATCCTCGACCTTCTCGACCGGCGGCATGAAGGCGCACAGCACGCCGTCGCGCACCTCGATCGACATCGCGGTGCGCACCGGCAGCGGCTCTTCAATGTCCTTGAGTGCCTGCTTCAGCTCCGGATCGATCTCCCCCAGTGCATCGCGTGGTGCCATCGGGTCCTGCTCGACGACATAGGGAAAATCATCGGGCGGGACGTGTTCGAGCGAGCCGATCGGAAGGCGCAAGCCCAGGGGGGAATCGCCCGGAAAGAGGAACAAATGGCTGCGCCGGATCTTCCAGCGCTCGCTACGCCAGCGCGCCGGCACGCGGTCGCCGAGCGGAGACCAGCGCTGGATCGGCAGCGCAAAGCCCTTCGGTGACGTCAGCCCCTCGTCAAACACCCGCGCGATCCGTGCGCGCTCTTCCGGATCGGCCAATTTGGAGTTGGCCGGGCTCACATTGGCCGGCAGGCCTGCCTCGCGCTCGAGCCAGAACGCAGTGTCCTCAAAGGCCGGCATGACGTAGTCCGCCTTCAGGCCAAGCCGCGCGGCGATGCCGATTGCGAAGCGCTCTGCGTCTGCGATCTCAGCTTTGCGCGGATTTTCGACTGAAGCGATCAGGTCGGCATTGTTCCAGATCGGCTTGCCGTCCTTGCGCCAATAGAGGCCGAACGCCCAGCGCGGCAGGCTTTCGCCGGGATACCATTTGCCCTGGCCGTAATGCAGCAGGCCGCCGGGCGCGAACCGGGTGCGCAGCTTACGGATCAATTCGTCGGCGAGTGCGCGCTTGGTCGGGCCAACCGCGGCGACGTTCCACTCCGGAGATTCCAGATCGTCGACCGAAACAAAAGTCGGCTCGCCGCCCATGGTCAGCCGCACATCGTCCTTCGTCAGGTCGGCATCGACCTCCTCGCCGAGCCGGTCGAGCCGCGCCCAGGAATCATCCGAAAACGGCCTCGTGATCCGCGGCGCCTCGCGGATCCGCTTGACGGTCATCTCGAAGCCGAACTCGGTATTGGCGAAGCCTGCGGTGCCGGTCACCGGCGCGGCCGAGCGGTAGTGCGGCGTGGCACAGACCGGAATGTGCCCCTCGCCTGTCAGCATGCCGGAGGTGACGTCGAAGCCGATCCAGCCCGCGCCCGGCAGATAGACTTCGGCCCAGGCGTGCAGGTCGGTGAAATCGCTCTCGACCTCGCGCGGTCCTTCGATCGGATCGATGTCCGGCCTTATCTGGATGAGATAGCCGGAGACGAAACGCGCGGCGAGCCCGAGATGGCGCAGCGCCTGGATGAAGAGCCACGCCGAATCGCGGCAGGAGCCGGAGCCGGCGGCAAGCGTCTCCTCCGGCGTCTGGATGCCGGCCTCCATCCGGATCACGTAGCTGATTTTCTTCTGCAGCTGCGCGTTCAGTTCGACCAGGAAATTGACCGTGCTATCGGCCTTGCGCGGAATGTCCTTCAGGTAGGCGGCGAGCAACGGCCCGGGCTCGTCCGTTTCCAGATAGGGCGCGAGCTCGATCTTGAGATCGCCGTCGTATTCGAACGGAAAGCTGCTGGCATAGGGCTCGACGAAGAAGTCGAACGGATTGACCACCGTCATCTGGGCGGTGAAGTCGACCTCGACCTTGAGCTCGGTCGTCTTCTCCGGAAAGACGTAGCGCGCCAGCCAGTTGCCCTGCGGATCCTGCTGCCAGTTCACGAAGTGATTTGATGGCGTGACCTTGAGCGAGTAGCTCAGGATCGGCGTGCGGGTATGCGGCGCGGGCCGGAGCCGAATGGTCTGGGGCCCGAGATCGATCGGCCGGTCGTATTTGTAGTGCGTGACGTGATGCAGTGCGACGAAGATCGACACGGACCGAGGACTCCAGCAGCTTTTTTGAGCAGAACACTGCTGCCGGTCGACATCAAGCACTAACAACGGGCAGCGATTGCCCAGGAAATATCCGCGCGTTGTCCCGATGTCAGCAATTGGCGCGGCCGGAGACCCTCACCGGCTAGCGGCCGATCGCCCCAGACACCTGCGAAGCCAGCGACTGGGCGAGCATATGATAGCCCTCGGGGGTCAAATGCTGGCCGTCGGGCTGATGGGGGAGACCGCTCAACATCCCGTTGGAGAGCATGATCACCGCGATGCCACAGGCACTGAGGCGACTTTGAATATCGGCTGTCCGGTCAGGGCTGCCCTTGCGCCGATCATTGCCGCCCGGCTGCAAGATAACCGCACTGGTGCCGTTCGGGACGGCCCGGTCCAGGCGTTGCAGCATCCCTTCCGTGGTGTCGCCATTGATGCCGGCGTTCACGACGCGGACGTTCAATCCCTTCGCCCGCAAGATCGCTTCGAGCTGCGCGGGATAGGCCTGGTTGCGCGCCACGCCCTTGCCGTAGGTATTGCTCGCGCCAAGCGCGACAATGTTTGCGGCGTCAGCCGAACCGACGCCAACACTCAAGGCGGCCAGAAATGCGAGGCATCCAATCGTTCCGAATCGACGCCCGCGCATGTGTCCTCCGCACCTACATCGTCGCGCCGAGTACCCAGGGCGCGAACTCGGCGCCGCCGAAATCAAAACTCTCGCTCTTGGTCGGCTGGCCCGAGGCGGTCTTGAGGATGAGGTCGAAGATGCGCTGGCCGCATTCCTGCACGCTCTCCTCGCCGTCGAGGATGGTGCCGCAATTGACGTCCATGTCGTCTTCCATCCGCTTGTACATCGGCGTGTTGGTCGCAAGCTTGATCGACGGCGCGGGCTTGCAGCCGAACACGCTGCCGCGGCCGGTGGTGAAACAGACGAGGTTGGCGCCGCCGGCGACCTGCCCGGTCGCGGCGACCGGGTCGTAACCGGGCGTGTCCATGAACACAAAACCCTTCTTGGTGACAGGCTCGGCATAGTGCAGCACGTCGACGAGGTTGGTGCTGCCGGCCTTCGCCATCGCGCCGAGCGACTTCTCAAGGATCGTGGTGAGGCCGCCGGCCTTGTTGCCCGGGCTCGGATTGGCATTCATCTCGGCACCCTCGCGCTGGGTGTATTCCTCCCACCAGCGCATCAGGCCGACCAGCTTCTCGCCGACCTCGCGGCTGACGGCGCGGCGGGTCAACAGATGCTCGGCGCCGTAGGTCTCCGGCGTTTCCGAGAGGATCACGGTGCCGCCGTGACGGACCAGCAGATCGCTCGCGGCGCCGAGCGCCGGATTGGCCGACACACCGGAGTAACCATCCGAGCCGCCGCATTGCAGCGCTACGGTGAGCTCACTCGCCGGCACCGCCTCGCGCTTGACCTTGTTGGCATCGGTGAGTGCTTCCTTCACGAAGGCAACGCCGGCTTCCACGGTCTTGCGCGTGCCGCCGACCTCCTGGATGTCCATCGCGCGCAGCCGGCCGGCGAGCTTCTGCTCCTGCATCAACCCGCCGATCTGGTTCACCTCGCAGCCGAGGCCGAGCACGATGACGTTGGAGAAATTGACGTGCCGCGCATAGCCGCCGAGCGTGCGGCGGAGCAGCGCCAGGGGCTCGTCCTGGGTCATGCCGCAACCGGTCTTGTGGGTCAGCGCGACGACGCCGTCGACATTCGGGAAATCGGCGAGCGGGTTGTCGCCGGTGAACGGATTCTTCTTGAACATGTCGGCGACGATGCCGGCGACATGGGCGCTGCAATTCACCGAGGTGAGGATGCCGATATAGTTGCGGGTGGCGACGCGGCCGTCGGCACGGCGGATGCCCTCGAAGGTCGCCGGCAGATCGAAATTCGGCACCGGCTTGACGTCGACACCATAGGCATAGTCCTTGGCAAAGTCGCCCATGCCGCAGTTCTGCGTATGCACGTGCTGGCCGGGCGCGATCGGCTGCGTCGCAAAGCCGATGATCTGGCCGTAGCGCCTGATCGGCTCACCTGACGCGATCGGCTTGATCGCGACCTTGTGGCCGGCCGGAATGCGGTCGACCGTGGTGACACCGTCGGCCACCTCGAGCCCCGGCGGCAGGCTCGCGCGTGCGATCAGGACGCTGTCGTCGGCGTGCAGGCGGATCACTTGTGCCGAGGCCATGGGAGTTCTCCTTCGGAGTTCTTCAGCTCTCTCCGCCCTTTTGCGGGGAGAGGTCGGATCGCGTCAGCGATCCGGGTGAGGGGCAAGGCACAATGTCAATTCCAACGATGGTGCTCGCCGGATAGAGGCTCCTCACCCCAACCCTCTCCCCGCAAGAGCGCGGCGAGGGAGAAGTGACAATCAGGCTTTGCCGCCGGACTTCTCGCGGGTCGCGTTGACCTGCATCTTGGCGTAGGTCTGCATCAGGCCGACTTCGTTCGACAGCGTCACGAGCTTGAAGCCCATGTTGATCGCGCGCACTGCGCCATCGGCGCCGGAGCAGTGGATGCCGGGGTTGAGGCCACGCTTGCCGCATTCCTTGATGATCTTCTCGTAGATCTTGAGGATCTCGGGCTCGTCGCGATCGAGCTTCGGCACCAGACCATAGGAGAAGCCGAGATCGGACGGGCCGATATAGACGCCGTCGATGCCTTCGACATCGAGGATCGCTTCCATGTTCTCGACCGCGGTCTTGGTCTCCATCATCGGCAGCAGCACGATCTCGTCATTCGCCGTCTGCTGATAGGTGCCGGCGGAACCATACATGCCGGCGCGGATCGGGCCATTGGAGCGCACGCCCTTCGGCGGATACTTCGCATAGGAGACGAGGTTCTTGGCTTCCTGCGGCGTGTTGACCATCGGGCAGATCACGCCATAGGCGCCGCCGTCCAGCACCTTTCCGATGATGCCCGGCTCGTTCCAGGGCACGCGGACCATCGGCGTCACCGGATGGGCATGCATCGACTGGAAGCACTGCACCATCGAGAGATAATCCTGCACGCCATGCTGCATGTCGACGGTGACGCTGTCGAAGCCGCACTGCGCGATTACTTCGGCCGAAAACCCGGAGGGGATCGCGAGCCACGCGTTCACCACCGCCTTGCCCGATGCCCAGACCTGCTTGACCTTGTTTGCCATTGATCACGTTTCCTTTGTGTTTCTTCAGGTTTCTTGGAGGGCGGACCTCAGCTGGTCGCCCGCTGGATCGAGACTTCGCTGACGCCGACTTCGCGCGCGGTGTTCACTATCGCCGCCCAGGTGTCGTCAGGCAAGGGGATGCCGTTTTTGGTGCGGTCGGCGCGGGTTTTCCGCTCGGGATCACCTGGAACCAGCACGGACTCTGTGCCCGCAATCGGTTTGGTGGCGCGGATGAAATCGGTGTAGCGGGTGATCTCGCCATCGAAGAAATTGCTGGTGTCGATCACCTTGGGATCGATGTAGAACGCCATCATGCCGTTGGCGAAGCGCCGGTCCGACGACGTCGCGCCGGTGCCGGTCAGCGCGCCACCGAGCAGCTCGCAGATGAAGGCAAGGCCCGAGCCCTTGTGATCGCCGAAGGCGCGGATCGCGCCGGTCCCCTTGGTGTGGTCGCGCGGCCCGTCTGGCGTGTACGGACCATACAGCACGTGCGGATCTTCGCTCAGCGTGCCGTCGGCATCGACCAGCGCGCCATGCGGCAGCTTCTTGCCGCCGCGGCTCGCCACCAGCACCTTGCCTTCCGCGACAACGGAGGTGGCGAAATCGAGCACGATCGGATCCTGGCCCTGGCGCGGAATGCCGACGCAATATGGCGCGGTCGACAGCCGCTTCTCGACGCCACCGCAAGGCGCGACCAGCAGCGAGCCCGCCGCAGTCACGAAATGGATCGAGACCAGACCTTCGGCGGCGGCCATTTCGGCCCAGTCGCCGACGCGGCCGAGATGGCCGGAGTTGCGCAGCGCGACCGCGGCGAGGCCTGCCTTCTTGCACTTTTCGATGCCGAGCTTGACCGCAATCGGCGTGACGGTCTGGCCATAGCCGAACTTGCCGTCGACCACCGCAAGCGAGGCCGTGTCGACCACGACCTCGGGGGTCTGGTTCGGCACGATCGAGCCCATCTTCTTCCACCTGACATAGACCGGCACACGGATCACGCCATGGCTGTCGTGGCCGGTGAGGTTTGCCGTCGTCAGGTAAGTCGCGATGCGCTTCGCCTCGTCCGGAGCGGACTCCGAATGCGAAAACACTTCGGAGACGAAGTTGATGAGGTTATCGACCTTGATGGTGACCATGAAAGACTAGCTCGCTTGATAAAGCACGGTGCGTTGTTAGGCGTGGGTTTTGGCGTGGCCGCCGAGATAGGCCGCGGCGATGGCTTCGTTGCCCCACAATTCGTCAGGCTTGCCGCCCAGCACGATCCGCCCGGTCTCGAGGACAAAACCGTGATCGGCGACTGAAAGTCCCATGCGCGCATTTTGCTCGACGAGCAAGACCGTGGTGTCCTTCCTGATCTGCGAAATGATGCGGAACACCGCCTGCACGATGACAGGCGCCAGCCCGAGCGAGGGCTCGTCCAGTAGCAACAATCGCGGCTTGGCCATCAGGCCGCGCGCCACCGCGACCATCTGCAGCTGGCCGCCGGACAATGTCCAGCCGAGCGCGTTGGAAAAGGCACGGATGTCCGGAAACAGGTCGAACATCGCGTCGGCCTCGCGCGAGATCTGCGACGCCGATACCTTCCGGTTCGACGCGCCGAGCATGATGTTCTCTTTCACGGTGAGGCCCGGGAACACGCGGCGACCTTCCGGCACATGCGAGATGCCGAGCCGCACGATCGCCTCCGGCCCGAGGCCGGCGATCGAGTGACCGTCGAACATGATGTCGCCGGAGGCGGGCTTGGCGAGACCTGAGATCGCACGCAGCGTGGTCGACTTGCCGGCGCCGTTGGCGCCCAGCAGCGTGACCACCTGCCCCTGCTCCACGGCGATGGTGACGCCGCGCAGCGCCTCGATCTCGCCGTAGCGGACCACGAGATTGCGGATTTCGAGCAGCGGCATCATTCGCTCCCGAGATAGGCGGAGACGACGTCGGGATGGCGCAGCACCGCCATCGACTCGCCGTCCGCGATGCGGCGTCCGAAGTTCAGCACGGTGATGTGCTGGGCGGCTTCCGAGACCAGCGTCATGTCGTGATCGATGATCAGGATGGTGAGGCCTTGCGCTGCGATGCGCTTCAGCAGCTCGTGCAGCTCGAGCTTCTCGGTCGAGTTGAGGCCAGCGGCCGGCTCGTCGAGCAGCAGCAGCGTCGGGTTCGACGCCAGCGCCCGCGCGATCTCGATCAGGCGCTGGTGGCCGTAGGAGAAGCTTGAGATCAGCTCGTTGGCGCGATTGCCGAGGCCGACGAAGGTCAATGCTTCCATCGCCCGCTCTGTCAGCGCGTCCTCGCCCTTCCCGATCATGGTGTTGCCGGGCCGCTCGGCGCCGATCTCGACATTCTCCAGCGCCGTCATCGAGCGGAACAGGCGGATGTTCTGGAAGGTGCGGCCGAGACCCGCCGCCGTGCGCTGATGCGGCGCCATATTGGTGATGTCGGTGCCGTCGAGCACGATCTTGCCGGCAGTTGCCTTGTAGAGGCCGGACAACACGTTCAGCGTCGTGGTCTTGCCGGAGCCGTTGGGTCCGATCAGCGCATGCACGCCGCCGCGCTTCACCGCGATGTCGACGCCGTCGACCGCTTTCAGGCCGCCGAAATGCTTCGAGAGCCCGGTCACCTCGAGCACGATGTCGCCGCCTGTCGTCGCGGGCTTGAGCTGCAAGGCAGCCGCAGCCGGCGGCGCCTTGGCCTTCGCCCGCAAGCGCGTGAAGGCATCAGACACGAAGCCCCAGATGCCGTCGGGCATGAAGCGGATGATCAGGATCACCGACAGGCCGTAGATCGCCAGATAAAGTCCCGGCACGCTCTTCAGGAAGCGCAACCATTCCGGGATCAGGATCAACAGCCCGGTGCCGATCACCGAGCCGATCGGCGAGGCCACGCCGCCGAGCAGCGACATGGTCAGGAATACGATCGATTCCGCGAACGAGAACTGGTCCGGGCTGACATAGGCAAAGCCGCCGGCGAACAGGCCGCCGGCCAGACCGCCGAGCAGCGCGCAGAGCCCGAACGCGTAGATCTTGGTGCGGAACACGTCGATGCCGTTGACGCCAGCCGCGAGCTCATTGTCGCGCACCGCGCGCATGGCGCGGCCGAGCTTGGTGTCAGGCAGATGCCAGACCAGATAGCCGACGATCGCAAGCATCGCGACGCAGAAGGCGAGATAGCTCTGCGACGACTGGAACAGTTCGGGCCGGCGAATATTGGCGACACCGTCCGGCCCGTGGGTCAGGCCGATGGCATTGATCATCACCAGCGTCACGATCTGCTGGAACGAGATCGTCACCATGGCCAAGTAATGCCCGCCCAGCCTCAGCGTCGACATGCCGAGGAACGCGCCGGCGACCGGCGTGATGACGCAGGCCGCAACCAGGCAGAGCCAGAAGTTCAAATGCAGGTCGGCGGTCCCGAGACCGACCGCATAAGCGCCGAAGCCGAAGAATGCGGCCTGCGCCAGGTTGATCTGGCCGCACAGGCCGAGCACGACCGAAAGCCCGAACACCGCGATCGAGAAGGTCGTGGCCTGCAGCAGGATGTTGAGGATGTAGCCGTCGAACCGCATGCCGGCGGCGAGCGCCACCAGTACGGCGGCGCCGACGAAATACGGCAGATGACGGACGATCAGCGGCTTGGAGCGCACGGCCGGCGCCGGGATCATGTTGTCGCTGGCGCTCATGCTTTCTCCGCGACACGTTCGCCGAAGATGCCCTGCGGCCGGAACACCAGGAAGGCGATCAGCACCAGGAAGGCAAAGCCGTCCTTGTACGGCACCGAGATGTAGGCGGCGCCGAACGTCTCGATGACGCCGAGCGCGAGCCCACCGACGATGGCGCCGGCGACATCGCCGAAGCCGCCGATGATGGTCGCGGCAAACGCCTTCAGCGCAATCGTCGAGCCCATCTGGATCGAGACGAACAGGACGGGCGCGACCAGAATGCCGGCGAGGCCGCCGAGCACGGCCGAATAGATGAAGGTGATCATGATCATGGTGGAGACGGAAATGCCGAGCAGCGAGGCCATCTCCTTGTCCTGCGAGGTCGCCTGCAGCTTCTTGCCGAGCAGCGTCTTCTCGAAGAACCAGAAATTGAACAGCACCAGCAGGATGGTGACGCCGATGATCAAAAGATACTGGCTGTCCAGATAGACCGGGCCGAGCTGGATGCCGGGCGTATCGAACCAGCCCTGCAGCACCTGCGGCTGCGGGCCGTAGATCGCGAGCACCGAGTTCGACAGCAGGATCGAGGCGCCGATGGTGGCGATGATGACAGGCAGATAGGTGCGGTGGCGCAGCGGATAGTAGACGCCGAGATTGAAGATGACGCCGAACAGCGCCATGCCGGCGAGCGCGATCAGAAACGACAGCCAGTAAGGCCAGCCGAGATCGACCGAGAACACCACCATCAGATAGGCGGCGACCATCGAGAATTCGCCTTGCGCGAAGTTCACCACATTGGTGGCGCGGAAGATCAGCACGAAGCCGAGCGCGACCAGCGCGTAGACCGCGCCGATGCCGATGCCCGTGAACAGAAGTTGTAGGACCAGATCCATGACAGCGCCCGATCAGAACAGTGTGCGCGGGGGAAGCGGCCTCGCCGGGTTCAACGGCGAGGCCGATCCGCAATCAATCGTTGAAGTCGATGTGCTTGTCGTAGACGATCGTGCCCTTCTCGTTCTTCACGACGTTGTAGCCGTGCAGACCGTCGCCGTTCTTGTCGAAATTATATTCGCCTTCGGCACCGGCGAATTTCTGCGTCGCCAGGATGGCGTCGCGGACCTTGTTCGGATCGGTCGAGCCCGCCTTGTTGATCGCGGCCGACAGGATGGTGATCGCGTCGTACGGCCAGGCGCTCTGGTTGTCGGGCGCGGTCTTGTAGGCATCGCGATAGGCCTTGCCGAACGTCTTTGCGGCGTCGCTTGAGTCTTCGGCGAAGTCGGCGACCCCGAAGGTACCGAACAGCGCGGGGCCGGCGAGCTTGGTCGAGGAGACCGCCACCACCGAGGGCGAGCCGACCCAGGGGATGTTGACGCCGAGCTGACGCAGCTGCCGGGCAAAGATGCCGAGGTCGTTCTCGAAGGTGAAGTAGGTGCCGAGCACATCGGCGCCGGACTGCTTCACCGCCAGCACCACAGGGGTGAAGTCCTGGCTCTGGTTGGCATAGCCCTGGTCGAGCACCGGCGGCGCGCCGAGCTTGGTCAGCGCTTCTGACAGCGCCTTGCCGCCCGCGGTGCCGAAGGCATCGGTGGAATGGACGATCGCCCATTTCTTCTTGCCCAGCGTGTTGACGCCGAAATCGGCGATCACGCGGCCGGAATAATTGTCATTCGGACGGAAGCGGAACAGCCACGGATTGCCGGAATGGGTAAGGTCGGGATTGGTGCCGCCGATCATCACCGGCTTGCCGACCTTGATCACGTCGGGCGCCATCGCCTGCACCTGGGTCGAGCGGATCGAGCCGAGGAAGGCGACGATGTCGGATTGCGCAGCGAGCTTGGAAAAGGCCAGCACGATGCCCGGATTGGTGGTCTGGTCGTCCTCGATGACCAGTTCGACCTGCTTGCCGAGCACGCCGCCAGCCTTGTTGACCGCGGCCAGCGCCAGCTTGGCGCCGTTCTGTGCCCACAGCCCCTGCTCCGCGGCCGGTCCGGTCACCGGCACGCACATGCCGATCTTGATGGTCGCGCCTTGCGCCCAAGCGCTCCGCATCAGCGCGGGAGCAGCGAGACCTGCCGCCAAACCGGCGGAAAACTCACGCCTCGTCAGTTTCATTCAATCCTCCCTGTATTGCGCCGAACTTGCTTGTCGGCTGCGTTGAGACGAGCTGGACGCGTAGACTCGTTGCCCTGTCCACAGCAATCGCAGCGTGACGAACAAACATCAGCGCCGCTGCAGCGCACCCGACGTGCAACGACGATCATCAAATCCAAGCGTATGGGACAGCTAACCATGATTGTACATTGCACGCAATAGTCAAAAGTTCGGCACAGGCGGTGCGTAAATGCCTGTTGCGAGCGACCGCGACGCGATCACGTGTTAGTGTGGCGGCCGAGCACCCATCCATGTCGATACCAAGAGCGAAATCGCAGACCAGACGGAAACAACCGGCCTATGCGCTGATCAAGGCCGCGTTGGCCAAGCGCATCCGGACCGGTGACGTGCCGCCCGGCACGGTTCTCTCCGAATCGGCGATTGCGACCATGTTCGGCTCCAGCCGCTCCCCGGTGCGGCAGGCCTTCGAGCAGTTGGAGCTTATCGGCCTGGTGCGCCGGTTCGACGGCCGCGGCGTTATCGCCGGCAAGCGCCAGGTCGAACCGCGTCGCGTCCCGATCACGCCGGAGATGCTGGGGCTGACCGACGGGCCGGTCGAGGCGGTGCGCAGCGACGCCTGGGACGCCCTCTATTACAAGCTCGAACGCGAGATCATCTACCGGTCGCTGTTCGGACGCTTCCGCGTCAGCGAGCTCGCACTGGCGCGGCATTTCCGGGTCGGGCGCACGGTTGCGCGCAACCTGCTGCTACGCGCGCAGGCGATCGGAATCCTGGAGAAAGGCGCCAAGGCCCACTGGTACGTGGTGCCGCTGGACGAGGACCGCGTTCGCGACATCTTCGAGATGCGCGCGACGCTGGAACCGCTGCTGCTGAAATCGGCTGCCGCAAAGATACCGGCGGCGCTGCTCGACCGGATGGCCGAGCGGCTGCGCGAGGGCATCCAATATCGCGACCGGGTCGGCGTCGGCGAACTCGACGAGATCGAGGGCGACCTCCATATCCAGTGCCTGGGTTACGGCGTCAATCGCGAGATGCTCGAAGCCCTCAAGCGCACCCACTGCGCTTTCGTGATCGGCAAGCACATTCAGGTGGCCCTGACCGCGCCGCAGATCGATTCCTTCATGGACGAGCATCTGGTGATCATCGAAGCTTTGCGCGCCCGCGACGGCGATGCGGCGGCCGCGACCCTGCGCCGGCATATCGAGTGGTCCCACTCGAAGGTCGCCGGCTGGATCGCCGAATTCCGTGCCATCAACGTGATTTCGCGCGTTCCCTACATGGCCTGACCGGCACTGCTGCGCGCCATCGCGCAAATTGCCGGCTACTCGTCCGCATCGAGCTCGACATCATCCGTGGAGCTCATTCCGGCAAGGCTGGCTTCCAACGCGCCCAGCATCTCCTGCAGTTCCGCGAGCTTGCGCGCGCCATAGCGCCTGGTGATGGCGGCGTAGATCACCTCCGAGGTCGGCGCCACCGCCTCGATCAGCTTCAACCCCTTGGCGGAGATCGAAACCACCGCACGTCGCGCGTCTGTCGCCGCCGCCTTGCGCTCGATCAACTGGCGCGCCTCGAGATCGCGCAGGATTCGCGACAGGCTCGGGCCGAGCAGAAACGCCGTACGGGCGAGCTCGGTGACCTCGATCTCGTCGACCGCGGTGAGCGCACGCAGGATCCGCCATTGCTGCTCGGTCAGCCCGTGATTGCGCAGCGACGGACGGAATTGCCGCATCACCGCTTCGCGGGCGCGGAGCAGCGACATCGGCAGCGAGCGCGAAAACTCGCGCATCGGCGTGCGACGCGGCGATCCTTCATCACCCTGCCCCGACCGCGTGTCGTTATTTTTTCGCGCCATCGCTCAATCCACCACAACGATCTTTTGCGTTGCAGCATGCCCCGATTCAGTTTGCGGGAATTCACTTAACATGTTAATCATCTCCCCAGCATCCACTTTTGTGTATCACGCATGGCCCTCTCCAAGGACGATATCCGCGCTGCCGCCGAACGGCTCGACACTGCGGAAAAGACCCGCAAGCAGATCCGCCAGCTGTCGCTGGAATACCCCCGTATCACCCTCGAAGATGCCTACGCGATTCAGAAGGCCTGGGTCGAGATGAAGGTGGCGCAGGGCCGCGTCGTCAAGGGCCACAAGATCGGCCTGACCTCGAAGGCGATGCAGAGCGCGCTCAACATCGAAGAGCCCGATTCCGGCATTCTGCTCGACGACATGTTCTTTACCGATGGCGGCCTGGTGCCGACCGACCGCTTCATCGCAACCCGCGTCGAGGCCGAGCTCGCCTTCGTGATGAAGCATCGCCTGGCTGGGCCGAACTGCACGCTGTTCGACGTGCTCAACGCCACCGACTTCGTGGTGCCGGCACTGGAAATCCTGGATACACGGGTCGAACGCGTCGACCCCGAGACCAAGGCAACGCGAAAAATCTTCGACACCATCGCCGACAACGCCGCCAATGCCGGCATCGTGCTCGGCGGCCGGCCGGTCCGTCCGCTGGAAGCCGATCTGCGCTGGATCGGCGCGCTCTGCTACCGAAATGGCCAGCTCGAGGAAACCGGACTCGCCGCCGGCGTGTTGAATCATCCGGCGACCGCGGTGGCGTGGCTCGCCAACAAGATCGCCCCGAACGGGCTGGCGCTGGAGGCCGGACAGGTCGTGCTGGCAGGCTCCTTCATCCGCCCGATCGAGACCCGCAAGGGTGACACCATTCAGGCCGATTACGGACCGTACGGTTCCGTGAGCTGCTACTTCGCCTGACGCACTCAGCAGGAGCGCTGCATGCCGCATTTCACGCTTGAATATTCCGCCAACCTCGACGGCCTCGTCGACATCGGCGTAACAGTCGAACTGGTCCGCAAGGCTGCGATCGAGACCGGCATCTTCCCGCTCGGCGGCATCCGCGTCCGCGCCGTCAGATGCGAGCATTACGCGATCGCCGACGGTCGCGCGAATTACGGCTTCCTCGACATGGTGCTGCGGCTTGGCGAAGGCCGCGATCTCGCCACCCGCAAGAAGGCCGGCGAACACATCTTCAAGGCGCTGTCGGCGCATCTTGATCCGGTATTTGCAAAGAGCAAATTCGCCTTGTCGTTCGACATGCAGATCAACGACAAGGAAACCAGCTGGAAACGCAACAACATCCACGAGGCACTGAAGGTGGAGACGGTCAATGGATAAAGCCACCTCGAAATCCGCCGCCGACGTATTCCAGGCCAATCGCGATCGCGCCGGCCCCCTGCTCGCCAAGTTGAAGGCAGAGGGCATCGGCAATGTGATCGACGGCAAGGTCGTCCCGGCGGCCTCCGGCCAGACTTTTGAGACGAAATCGCCGATCGACGGCACCGTGCTGGCAACCGTCGCGCGCGGCAATGCCGAGGATATCGACCGCGCCGCGACCGCTGCTTCCAAGGCGTTCAAGGCCTGGCGCGACATGCCGGCGGCGCAGCGCCGCAAGCTGCTGCATCGCGTCGCCGACGCGATCGAGGAGCGCGCCGACGACATCGCCGTGCTCGAATGCATCGACACCGGTCAGGCGCACCGCTTCATGGCCAAGGCCGCGATCCGCGCCGCGGAGAATTTCCGCTTCTTCGCCGACAAATGCACTGAGGCGCGCGACGGCCTCAACACGCCGTCGGACGAACACTGGAACATCTCGACCCGCGTACCGATCGGTCCGGTCGGCGTGATTACGCCGTGGAACACGCCGTTCATGCTCTCGACCTGGAAGATCGCACCTGCGCTTGCCGCCGGCTGCACCGTGGTGCACAAGCCGGCGGAATGGTCGCCGGTCACGGCCGACCTGCTGGTGAAACTTGCAAAACAGGCCGGCCTCCCCGACGGCGTGCTCAACACCGTGCACGGTTTCGGCGAAGAGGCCGGCAAGGCGCTGACCGAACACCCCGCCATCAAGGCGATCGGCTTTGTCGGCGAGAGCACGACGGGCTCGGCGATCATGGCGCAGGGTGCCCCGACCCTGAAGCGCGTGCATTTCGAGCTCGGCGGCAAGAATCCGGTGATCGTGTTCGACGACGCCGATCTCGACCGCGCGCTCGATGCCGTCGTGTTCATGATCTACTCGCTCAACGGCGAGCGCTGCACGTCGTCGAGCCGACTCCTCGTCCAGCAGAGCATCGCCGACAAGTTCATCGAGAAGCTGACCGCGCGCGTCAAGGCACTCAAGGTCGGTCATCCCCTCGATCCCACAACCGAGATCGGGCCGTTGATCCATGAACGGCATCTGGCCAAGGTCTGCAGCTATTTCGACGTCGCAAAGAAGGACGGCGCCACGATCGCGGTCGGCGGCAAGCCGCATGACGGCCCCGGCGGCGGACACTATGTGCAGCCGACGCTGGTGACCGGCGCCAACCCGACCATGCGCGTCGCGCAGGAAGAGGTGTTCGGCCCGTTCCTGACCGTGATCTCGTTCAAGGACGAGGCTGACGCCATCGAAATCGCCAACGGCGTGCAATACGGCCTGACCGGCTATGTCTGGACCGGCGACATGGGCCGCGCGTTGCGCGTGGCGGATGCGCTGGAAGCCGGAATGATCTGGCTCAACTCGGAAAACGTCCGCCATCTGCCGACCCCGTTCGGCGGAATGAAATCATCAGGCATCGGCCGCGACGGCGGCGATTACTCGTTCGACTTCTACATGGAAACCAAGCACGTCTCGCTCGCCCGCGGGACGCACAAGATTCAGAAACTGGGAATTTGAACCCGTCGTTCCGGGGCGCGCAGCGAACCCCAATGCGCAATTGCGCATTGTAGAACCTTGAGATTCCCCGATGCGCAACCGCGCATCTGAGGTTCGGTCCTGCGGACCGCCCCGGAATGACGAACAAATAGAGGAAACGCCGATGCCCGTTCCGACACACGTCTTCGATCCGCCCTTCAACATCATCCGCTGCAGCCATGCCGTGCTCGACGTCACGGACCTGGAGAAGAGCGCCACTTTCTATTCGAACACAGTTGGCCTCCATATCGAGGATCGCGACAACAAGGCGGTGTATCTGCGCGCCAGCGAGGAGCACCAGCATCACTCGGTGGTGCTGCGCAAGGCGCCGAAGGCCGCCTGCAACCGGCTCGGCTTCAAGGTCGGTAATGACGGCGATCTCGACAAGGCGGCCGCCTTCTTCTCCGAAAATGGCGTTGCCTATGCTTTCGTCGACCAGCCGTTCCAGGGCCGCACCCTGCAATTCACCGATCCGTTCGGCTTCCAGATCGAACTCTATGCCACGATGGAGAAGCGCCCGCATCTCTTGCGGCGCTACGATCTCTACAAGGGCTGCCATCCGCAGCGGCTCGACCATTTCAACGTGTTCGCCGCCGAGGTGCAGGACACTGTCGATTTCTACGCGCGGCTCGGCTTCCGCCTCACCGAATATGCCGAGGAGGACGGCGACAATGGCCGCATCGCAGCCGCCTGGATGCATCGCAAGGGCAACGTCCACGACTTCGCCATCACCAACGGCAAGGGACCGCGCCTGCACCACATCGCCTATTGGGTACCGACCGCGATGAACATCGTGCATCTCTGCGACGTGATGGCCTCCTCCGGCTTCCTTGCGAATATCGAGCGCGGCCCGGGCCGGCACGGCATCTCCAACGCGTTCTTCCTGTATATCCGCGATCCCGATGGCCACCGCATCGAGCTCTACACCAGCGACTATTTCACCGGCGATCATGACCATGAGCCGCTGCGCTGGTCGCTACGCGATCCGCGCCGCCAGACGCTGTGGGGCGCGCCGGCGCCGCGCTCCTGGTTCGAGGAGGGCTCGACCTTCGCAGGGCAAACCGTGCGCGAGCCGCGCTTCGTCGCCGACGTGCTGGTTGCGGATTGAGGGATTTCCGATGTCAGCTCCTCGCCTCGCCACTTACTCCGTCAACGGCGCTACCAAGTATGGCGCCGTCACCGACACCGGCATCGTCGACCTCTCGTCGCGCTTCGCCAAGGACTATCCGACCCTGCGCGAGGCGATCGCCGCCGGCGCGCTGACGAAGCTCGTGGAGGACGCCGCCAAGCGCGCGCCCGACCATGCGCTGGACGCAGTCGCCTGGCAGCCGCCGATCCCGGCGCCGGACAAGATCATCTGCATCGGCGTCAACTATCCGGACCGCAACGCAGAGTACAAGGACGGCTCGGACGCGCCGAAATATCCCAGCATGTTCCTGCGGGTGCCGCGCTCCTTCGTCGGCCACAACACGCCGGTGGTGCGCCCCCGCATCTCGCCGCAGCTCGACTATGAAGGCGAGTTGGTGCTCGTGGTCGGCAAGGCCGGCCGGCACATTGCCGAGAGCGCCGCGCTCGATCACATCGCCGCGATCACGCTGTGCAATGAAGGCACCATCCGCGACTGGGTGCGCCACGCCAAATTCAACGTCACCCAGGGCAAGAACTTCGATTCCACCGGTAGTCTCGGCCCGTGGATCGTGCCCTACACCGGCGAAGCGCAGATCGCCGATATCCGCCTGACCACGCGGGTCAACGGCGAAGTCAGGCAGGACGACCGCACCTCGCGCTTGATCTTCGGCTTCCGCTACCTCATCAACTACATCTCGACCTTCACGACGCTGGTTCCCGGCGACATCATCGTCACGGGGACGCCAACCGGCGCAGGTGCACGGTTCGATCCGCCGCGCTATCTGAGGCCCGGTGACGTCGTCGAGGTCGAGGCTGAAGGCGTCGGCATTTTGCGCAACGGCGTCGTCGACGAAGCGATCTAACCCGAGAAGCAAGTGGACAGTGCCATGACCTCAACATCCGGCGGCGAAGCGATCGTCAACGGCCTCGTCGCCCACGGCGTCGACACCGTGTTCGGCCTGCCCGGCGCCCAGATCTATGGCCTGTTCGATGCGTTCCACCAGGCGCAGCTCAAGGTGATCGGCGCCCGGCACGAGCAGGCCTGCGGCTACATGGCGTTCGGCTACGCCCGCTCCAGTGGCAAGCCCGGCGTGTTCAGCGTGGTGCCCGGCCCCGGCGTGCTCAACGCCTCGGCGGCGCTGCTCACCGCCTTCGGCTGCAATGAGCCGGTGCTGTGCCTGACCGGACAGGTGCCGACGCAATTCCTGGGCAAGGGCCGCGGCCATCTGCACGAGATGCCGGACCAACTCGCAACGCTGCGCAGCTTCGTGAAATGGGCTGACAGGATCGAATACCCCGACAACGCGCCCGCGATGGTGTCGCGTGCGTTCCAGGAGATGCTGTCGGGCCGGCGCGGCCCGGCCTCGCTGGAAATGCCCTGGGACGTGTTCACCCAGCGCACCCAGGTCGCGGCCGTCAAGCCGTTCGACCCGCTGCCGGCGCCGCAGCCCGATCCGGACCGTATCAAGGCGGCCGCCGATCTGATCGCCGGCAGCAAGGCGCCGATGATCTTCGTCGGCAGCGGCGCCATCGAGGCGCGCGAGGAAATCCTCGAGCTCGCCGAGATGATCGACGCGCCGGTGGTCGCGTTCCGCAGCGGCCGCGGCATCGTCTCCAACGCGCATGAGCTCGGACTCACGATGGCTTCGGCCTACAAACTGTGGCCGAAGACCGACCTGATGATCGGCATCGGCACCCGCATGGAGCTGCCGACGATGTCGCGTTGGCCCTATCAGCCGGCCGGCCTGAAATGCGTGCGGATCGACATCGATCCGGTCGAGCTGCGGCGCTGGCCGGCTGACGCCGCCGTGATCGCGGACGCCAAGGCTGCGACCTCCGATCTCGTCGCCGCCGTCCGCAAGGCCGGCTACAGCAAGACCTCAGGCCGCCGCACAGCGATCCGCGAGGCTACCGCTGCGACCGAGCAGGAGATCCAGCGCGTCCAGCCGCAGATGGCCTATCTGAAGATCCTGCGCGAGGTGCTGCCGGCAAACGCGATCGTCACCGACGAGCTGTCGCAGGTCGGCTTCGCCTCCTGGTACGGCTTTCCGATCTACGAGCCGCGGACTTTCGTCACCTCGGGCTATCAGGGCACGCTCGGCTCGGGCTTCCCGACCGCGCTCGGCGCCAAGGTCGCCAACCCGAACAAGCCGGTGGTCGCGATCACCGGCGATGGCGGCTTCATGTTCGGCGTGCAGGAACTCGCCACCGCCGTGCAGTTCAGGATCGGCGTGGTGACCTTGGTGTTCAACAACAATGCCTATGGCAATGTCCGCCGCGACCAGCGCGAGCGTTTCGACGGCCGCGTCGTCGCCTCCGATTTGGTCAACCCCGATTTCGTCAAGCTCGCGGAATCCTTCGGCGTCGGCGCCGCGCGCGTCACCTCGCCCGACCACTTCCGCCCGGTGCTGGAGAAGGCGCTGGCCGACGGCGGCCCTTACGTGATCTCGGTGGAGGTGCCGACAGATTCCGAGGTTTCGCCCTGGGCGTTCATCCATCCGGCGCGGAATAACTAAGCCAAATGCTCGTCATTCCGGGGCGATGCGAAGCATCGAACCCGGAATCTCGAGATTCCGGGTTCGCTTCGCGCCCCGGAATGACGATGCTAATCAAGTCTGCTTCACGCCGCGTTGCAGCCGCGACGCGGCGATCACGAGCAGGCCGGCGCCGGCGACCGACCAGCAGGCGACCGGCGCCCAGTGCACCAGCGGCGCATAGTCCGGTATCTTCTGCAAGCCGCCGGCGACCGCCGCCATCCGCGCAAGGGTCGCCAGCGCCAGCGCCGAAAACACGAGGCCGGTGACCTTGCCTTCCGCGCCGGTCTCCCCGATCGCAAGTGCTGCGGACACCGCGCTCATCAGCATGCAGCCCCAGGCAGCCCCCGCCAGGAACTGCGCCACGATCAGGGCGTTGAGGCTTCCGGCAATCTCCGCGGCAATGATGGCTAATGCGCCGAGCAGCCCCGCCGCACCCATCACGATCAGGCCGCCGCGATGCCTGACGACGATGCTCGCCGGAAACATCGCGATGTTGAAGCCGATCCAGAACACCGGCATCAGCCATTGCAGATTATCCGCCGTGGCGAAGCGCAGGTAGAACGGGGCGCTGTTGATATTGAAGTGCAGTTGATAGCCGAGCGAAAGCAGCACCATCGACGCGATCAGGAACATCGGCACCGCCCCGAGCCGCTTGGCCGGTGGCGCAAGCCGCTCCGGCTGCGCCTCCTCGGCGATGCGGCGCTCGATCCCTGAGAACGCCAGCGCGGTCAGCAGCAGCACCGCACCGGACAACACGAACGGCAGACGCGCATCGTGATCGCGCAGCACAACGGCGAGATAGGGCGACACCGCACCGGCGATGCCATAGCCCAGCATCGCCAGCGCGGCGAGAAACGGGACCGACGGCTCGGCCCGATACTTGCCGAGCAGCGTCAGCGGCGGCGCGCGCAACGCCGACGACGTCACCGCCCAGATTACGATCAGCGCGATCAGCCAGATCTTGGCGCCCGGCCCGGTGCCCGCCACGTAAGGCAGCGCGATGAAGGCGGCGCAGGAGATCGCGGCGAGGATGCCGACGAACACGCCGAGGCGGCCGACCAGTCTCGAGATCCGGTCGGCAGCCATGCCCATCGCCGTGTCGGTGATGGTGAAGATGCCCTGGTCCATCATCAGGATCAGGATGACGGTCGTCGGCGCAATGCCGACTTCGGCGCACAGCTTTGGCAGATAGATCAGGTATGTGGTCCAGCCCAGCGTGAAGACGAGCTGCAGCACGGCGAGATAGACGCCGGTGCGGTTGACGGCGCGGTCGGCCTTGGTGGTCATATCAGGAGTTTAGACCACCTCTCCGATTTGCGGGAGGGGGAGCTAAAGCATGATCCGGAAAAGTGCGAAGCGGTTTTCCCTCGCGACAAACGCGGAACGCGTTTGCGCGGAGATCATGCTCAAACAAAGAGCTAAAGCGCGATGACGATGCAACCCAATCTCATCGCGCTTTAGCTACCTTGCGGAAGGTCAAATTGATGCGCTGGCGGCCGAGCACGCTGTGCTCGCCATCAGCGAGCGCCGCCACGCCGTGATAAAATAGCCGTGACGGTCCGCCCCATACCGCAACATCGCCATGTTCGAGCCGGTAGCGGCGCGGCGTATCGCTACGCTTCAAGCCGCCGAACAGAAAGATCGCCGGCAGCCCGAGCGAGATCGAGACGATCGGCGCCGCGTAGTCGAGCTCGTCCTTGTCCTGATGCAGCGACAGTTTTGCGCCCGGCACATAGCGATTGATCAGGCAGGCCTCCGGCGCAAAGCCAGTGAAGCCGGCCTCATCCGCAGCGTCGGCAGCGAGCCTGCGCAACACCTCCGGCATCGCCGGCCAGGGTTTTCCGGTGTCAGGATCGATCGGATCATAGCGGTAGCCGTTGGGGTCGGAGACCCAGCCGACGCTGCCGCAATTGGTCATTGCGACCGACATCCGGTGACCGCCCGGCGTGATCAGATGCCGGAACGGCGCCTGCTTGATGATGATGCGCAATGACGGGATCAGCTCGGCCTCGAACGGCTTGGCAAAGCCGCCCAACAGCACCGCGCCGTCGGCGATCGTCTCGCGCGGCGGCCTTGCATCGCCAATTGTCTCGAACAGATCAGCGGCCACGCGTCAGCGCACTCACTTTGCGTCGTGGAAGATCACGCCAACGGTGTGGCGATGGCCCGACCTGATACGGCTGACGCCGTGGCGCAGATTGACACGATAGGGTCCGCGTGTCCCCTGCACCGGACGGTGGTGCACGGCAAACGCCACAGCATCGCCCTTGGTGAGCGGCACCACCTCGGGCCGGGACTGCATCCGCGGCCGCTGCTCGGTCAGCACGAATTCGCCGCCGGTGAAATCGCGCCCCGGCTCCGACAGCAGGATCGCGACCTGGATCGGAAACACGTGTTCGCCATAGAGATCCTGGTGCAGACAATTATAGTCGCCCTCGCCATATTGCAGCAGCAGCGGCGTCGGCCGCGTCTGCCCGGCATCATGGCAGCGCTTCAGGAACGTCGCGTGTGACGAGGGATAGCTGATATCGATCCCCATGGTCTCGTTCCAGCGATTGGCCGTGGCGGTCAGCCGCGCATACAGCGCCGGCCGCAGCTCCGCGATCAGGTCCGGCAGCGGATAGGAGAAGTATTTGTATTCGCCGCGGCCAAAACCGTGACGGCCCATCACGACCCTGCTGCGGAACCGGCCGTCATCGGGATAGAGCGCGGCGATGGCATCGCATTCCCCAGGCGTCAGCAAGCCGCTGAGGACGGCGCAGCCCTGCCCGTCGAGGTCGGCGGTGATCTGGTCCCAGTCGAGCCCGTCGACGCGGGCAGGAATGCCGGTGGCTGGGCGGGTGATGGTTTTGGCGGTTGCTGTCATGAGGTGGAGTCTCGCCCATGATCGGGGCTCACGCCACCCGATTTCCGGCGAGCCGCCCTCATTCCTTCTTCCTTCACGCAAACCGGCCAAATTTCGACTTGTTCCAGCACCAGATTGGCTACGGACAGACCGACCTGTGGGATCGACCGATCATCGATGCGAAAATTTGTCATCGTTGCCGCAAAATTGATCCTGTCGGCAGTCTCGCTGGTCGGTATCGGACTGCTGCTTTTCGCGGGCTGGCTCGTGTGGCACTACGAGTACGCTCTGGGGCTCCCGAGCGAGGATGGGCTTGCCTCGATATCGACGACGGGCCCCGCCTGCACGGCTGCCCCGGATCGGACCTACATCTCCCTCGCCGACATACCACCGCTGCTTCGCAAAGCCGCGATTGCCTATGAGCAACCAGACTTCTACGAAGCGCGGTCGCTAAGTCCAATCATCGGCATCGCACATGCCGCCGCAAACGGAGGCAAAGGACCACCGTCGGGCATAATACAATCCGTCACGCGTTGCCTGATGTCCTTTTCCACCGACTGTTGCCGTGGGATCGACATGCACATTGCCACTATCGTGCTCATGCAGCGCGTCGCACGAACCTTGTCACGCGACAGAATCCTCGAAATCTACTTGAACGAAAGTTATTTCGGTCGCGGCAATTATGGCGTCGGCTCCGCGTCACTGGCCTATTTCGGGAGACCACTCGGCCTGCTAGCTGTTGACGAAATCGCGTTTATCGTTGCTCTGCCGCGAATGCCAGCGCTGCTTAATCGGCGGAGAGACATCGCGCTCGATCGGCGAAACCTCGTCATCGCTCGAATGCAACACACGGGCATCATCAGCGATGCCGAGGCCATGGCCGCGCGAGAACGGCCATTGGCATTCCGCGACCCGCCTCCCGTCAAGACGATGCAGCAGCAAGCGCTCTGAGATCAGCCCCGTACCGGCAGCGTCACCACGTCGTAGCCGTGGCCGATCTTCCGCTTCAGCACCGGGTCTTCCAGCTCGAACTCGAAGCGGCTGGCCGGGCGGATGCCGCCCTTGGCCGCGAAGGTGCCACCGAACATGGCGCAGCCGTCGGGCAGCGCGCCTTTGTCGAAGCCGCGGGCGATCAGGTCCTTGACCGGCAGCATGTGATCGAGCGTGCCCTCCTGGTAGAGCACGCGCTGGCCGCCGATTGTGGCCCAGGCGCGGAGCACCAGCTGGTCCCAATGGCCGATGACGTCCTCGAGCTCCCAGAGTTCAGACGCCATCGGCTTGTCGCACATCTGCTTCGAGACGGTGACGCTGTAGCTCTCGACCTTGCGGTCGGTATGGTCGGAGCCGCAGCCAACGAAGATACGGCCCTGCCAGCCGATCAGCACGAACTCGACCTCACCGCTCGACTCCTCGCCGCAGACCTCGATGGTGTCGGCAAAGGTGAGCCGGCGCGCCGAGCAGCGGTAATAGATCGGCGTGGTCGCGGGCCGTGCGATGCCGAGCGCCTCGAGCTCCGCAATGTGCTTGTCGCGCGCCACCGGATCGCGGCCGGTCCAGCCGGCGATCACGGCCTGCTTGATTTCGAGCGTCAGCGGCGTCGCGACGCCCTTGTCGTCGACATTGAAGGTGAGATCAAACACGGATGACGGTCTCCATTCCGGCCGCAAGCTCGAAGATGCGGCGATCCGAACCGCCCGCGGCCGCGAGCATCAGGCCAACCGGGGCCTCGCCCTCGCGATGCGCGGGCAGCGAGATGGCGCAGCCGTCGAGCACATTGATCAGCGTGCAGTTGCGCAGCGCGCGCAGGTTCTCGGTGCCGAATGCCTTGTCATCGGCGAGGCTGGCAATCGTCGGCGGCAGGTTCGCCGTGGTCGGCAGCACCATCGCGTCATAGGGCGCGATGCGCTGTTCGGTGCGGGCGATGAAAGAGCGCCGCACATTGAGCAGATCGATATAGTCGGCGGCCGGAAAGCCCTCGCCGCGCTGGATGCGCACGGCGACGCGGGGATCGTAGACGTCGCCCTTGCTGGCGAGCAGGAAGCGGTGCCAGGCATAGCTCTCGGCGGCGGCAAAGCCGCCCTTGGCGTTCATGACGCCGACGTCGAGCAGTTCAGGGACCTCGATCCGCTCGATCAGCGCGCCGGCGCGCGACAGCGCGGCCAGCGCACGCTCGAAGGTTTTTGCGACGGCATCATCGAGGTCGTCGAGCGCAACCGTGGTCGGCACCGCGAGCCGCATGCCCTTCACCGGGCGCGGCGCGAGCGGCGTCACCGGCTGATCGGCCAGCACGGCGTCGAGCGCGGCGCAGCAGGCGACCGAATTCGCCAGCGGGCCGTAGCTGTCCAGTGTGAACGACAGCGGCACGCCGCCATCGAGTGGAATCCGGCGCTGCGTCGGCTTGTAGCCGACGATGCCGTTGAACGCCGCCGGGATCCGGCAGGAGCCGCCGGTGTCGGTGCCGAGCGCACCGAACGCCATGCCGTCGGCGATCGAGACCGCAGCCCCCGAGGACGAGCCGCCGGGCACATGGCCGACGCTGCGGTTCCAGGCGCTTTTCGGCGTGCCGTAATGCGGATTGATGCCGATGCCGGAATAGGCGAACTCGGTCATGTTGGTGCGCCCGATCACGATGAAGCCGGCGCGCTTGAGCCGCGCCACCACAGGCGCATCGGCATCCGCTGGCGCCGAATCGTCCAGCGCCCGCGAGCCCGCGCGCGTCACCTGCCCCTTGATGTCGAACAGGTCCTTGATCGAGACCGGAATGCCGGCAAACGGCGACGGCGCGGCATTGGCCTTGCGCAGCCGGTCCATGGCATCGGCGGCTTCCAGCGCGGCGTCGCGGTCGACATGGATGAAGGTGCGCTGGCCCTCGCCGGCCGGATCGGCAATCCTGGCGATGCATTGCTCGACGAGCTTGCGGGCAGAGGTCGCGCCGCTTTCGAGATCGGCGGCAAGGGAGGCGAGTGTCGGATTTTTGGGCATGGTTTTCACTTCACAGTTGGACCTTGTTGTCGCCCGAATAGCCGCACCGATCCGGATCACTTCAACCCGAAGTAGGCGCGGTGCAGGTCTTCATTGCCGCTCATCTCGGCAACCGTGCCGGAGAAACGGATGCGCCCGCCTTCCAGCACGAATACGCGGGTGGCAATCTCAAGGAAACCGATATTTTGCTCTGCGATCAAGAGTGCCAATCCGTGGCCCTGCAGGCTCGACAAGGCGCGGAGCACCTCCTTGACGAACAGCGGCGACAGCCCGGCCGAGGGCTCGTCCATCACCAGGAGCTTCGGCTCGGCCGAGAGCGCCTTGGCGATGCCCAGCATCTTGCGCTGGCCGCCGGACAGACTGGAGGCCGGGTCGCGGCGCTTGTCGCGCAGCACCGGGAACAGGCCGTAGAGTTCGTCGACCCGCCCGCCCGGATTGACATGGCCGAGCGCCTGCGCGCCGACCCGGATGTTCTCCTCGATCGACAGATCGGGAAACACCGCAAGCTCCGACATGTAGGTCATGCCGCGCTTCATGCGGTCCGAAGATCGCATTTTGGTGATGTCCTCGCCGCCGAGCCTGATATGGCCGCTGCGGGCCTCGATCAGGCCGACCAGCGATTTCAGGAAGGTGGTCTTGCCCGCGCCATTGGCGCCGAGCAGCAGCACGGTCTCGCCGGGGCGGACGTCGAGGTCGACGCCCCACAGAACCTGCATGGTGCCGTAGCCGGCATCGACGCCTTTGGCGTCCAGAAGCGGCGCTGCATCAGTGGGCATGCTCGCCTCCCAGAAACACCTCGATCACCTGCGGCTCGCGCACCGCGGTCGCAAGCGTGCCCTCGAAGATCTCCTTGCCCGCATTGAGCACGATGACGCGGTCGGTGATCTGCTCGATGAAGCCCATCAGGTGCTCGACCACGATGATCGCCATGCCGGTTGCGGCCAGCGCCTTGATGCGGCCGGCGATCCAGTCGAGCTCGGCCGGGTTGAGACCGGCCGCGAGTTCGTCGAGCAGCAATAGCCGGGGCCGCGTCGCGAGCGCGCGGGTCAGATCGAGCATCTTCTGCTGCGCGCTGTTGAGATCGGCGGCGGGGCGGTCGGCGACCTCCTTCAACCTGAAATCCTCGAGCAGCTCGGGGATCGACGGTGCGCCGGTCGCACCGCCATAGGCCAGCGCGACCTGGATGTTCTCGCGCACCGTGAGCGACAGGAATGGCTTTGGCACCTGGAAGGTGCGGTTGATGCCGCGATGAACCAGCCTGTGCGAGGCGACGCCGCCAGAGGACGTGCCGTCGAACACGACCTCGCCGCCGTCGGGCGCATAGAGGCCCGAGATCACGTTGATCGCCGTGGTCTTGCCGGAGCCGTTGGGGCCGACCAGCCCGAGGATCTCGCCCGGCACGACATGGAAGCTCAAGCCGTCGAGCGCGTGGAAACCGCCGAAGCGCTTGACCAGCTTGGAGACCTTGAGAATGGGGGTTTTCTCAGGGGACATGCCACCCCCTGCGCGTTGCCAGCGACACCAGCCCTGCGGGCAGGAACAGCACCAGCCCCATGATCAAGAGGCCATAGATCAGCTGGAAATATTGCGGCGTCGTGAACCCGATCAGGTTGTAGATGCCGTAGAGGATCAGCACGCCGACGATCGGTCCGGTGATGGTGGCGACGCCGCCGAACAGCGCGAACACGATCGCGAAGATGCTGAACTCGCCGGAGAACACGTTGTCGGGATAAAACACCGAGACGTACCAGGCGTAGATGCCGCCGGCGAGGCCGGCGACCAGCGCCGAGGCGAGCCAGGCAATCACCCGCATCTTGATGATGTTGACGCCGGCCATCGAGGCCGACACCGCATCCTCGCGCACGGCCTGCAGCGCAAGCCCGAACGGCGAGTTCTTCAGATAGACCACGGCACCGACGGTCAGCGCCATCACGACGACGGCGGCGTAATAGGCGTGGGTCGGGTTGAACGTGCCGGTCAGCGACACGCCATAGGGGCCCTTGGTGATCCCCTCCAGCGCCGGGTTGGCGACGAAGTGCAGCACCGCGAGCGAGGCCGCGAGGTTGGCGATCGCGAAATAGGCGCCCGACAGCCGCAGCAGCGGCGTCAGCAACAGGCCGAGCGCCACCGCAACGAGGCCGCCGACCACCACGGCCAACGGCGCCGGCGTCTGCAGATGCATTACCATGATGGCAAAGCCATAGGCGCCGGCGCCGAAGAAGCCGACATAGCCGAACGGCAGATAGCCGGTGAAGCCATAGATGATGTTCACGCCCTGCGCGAGGATCAGGAAGATCACGAAGTTGAACAGCAGCAAATGGTTTTGATAGACGCCGGGCAGCAGTGCGAACACCACGACCAGCGGCGCCAGGATGAGCAGCAGGTGCTTCGATACGCTAGGCAACGCGCACCCGCCTTCCGAGCAGACCGCTCGGGCGCAACAACAGGATCACGATCAGCAACACATAGGGCAACAGGTCGGCCCAGGAACTGAGATAGGTCTGCACCAGCATGTAGCAGAGGCCATAGACGACACCGCCGAGCGCGGTGCCGAGCGGATTGCCGAGCGAGCCGAGCACGACGATCGCAAACGACGTCACCGTCGCATCGGCACCGAAGGCCGGCGTCACCGAGCCGAACATGAAGGGCGCGAACACGCCGGCGACCGCCGCGATGCCGAGCCCGATGCCGAACGCCGCCGCCGAAACGCGATCGACGTCGATGCCGGTCGCCAGCGCCTCGTCACGGCGCGACATCACCGCGCGGGTCAGGGTGCCGAGCCTTGTGTGATAGAGATAAAGGTAGACCAGCGCGATCGCGATCAGGCTGGTGCAGGCCGCGATCACCCAGGGCGCGGGAAAGCCCTGGCCGAAGATCTGGATCGGCCCTGCCCCGCCGGCCTTGCCGCCGAACCACTTCACCTTGATGGTCGTGAACACGGTGCCGAGCAGCCGGCTCTGGATCGACCGCTCGCTGGTGCCGGCGAAGATCGTGGTGACGGCCTCGATCACCTGCGACAAGCCGAAGAACAGGATGATCGACAGCATTTCCGGATTGGCCGAGCCCTGCAGCCGCGGCACCAGCACCCAGTACAGCAGCACGCCCGCCAGCACGAACACCACGAAGGCCAGCGGCACCGCGAACAGCGGATCGATGCCGGCGATGCCGACCACGCCGAGCGCGATGAAGGCGCCCAGCATCAGGATGTCGCCATGCGCAAGATTGACGATGCGCATGACGCCGAACACGAGATTGAGGCCGATGCCGACCAGGCTGAAATACAGCCCGAACAGCACGCCGGCAACGAGCGCATAGGTCATGCTACCGCTCGCCGCCGAAGGTTACGCCTGCCGCCGAAAATCGCATCACGGCGCCGGATAGATCGGCTTGCCGTTGGCGGTCTCGTGCGGATAGATCGAGACGAACTTGATGTGATCGTGCTCGTCGACCGTGAGCTGGCCGAGCGGCGTCAGCTCGCCGATCTGGCCGCCGGTCTCGTCCAGCGCGAAGGTGCCGTCCAGCGTCTTGAGCTGGCCGCTGAGCGAGAACACGGCGCGACGCAGCTCCATCTGATCGAGGCTGGTCGCAACCGACAGCGTCTTCTCGACCACCAGCGCGGTGGTGTAGCCGGCCACCGCGTTGAAGCCGAACTCCATCTTGCCGTCGTTGTACTTCTTCAGCCAGGCGTCGCGGAAATCCTTCATGGTCATCCCGAAATTGACGGGATAATCCAGCTCGGACGGCGGCACATAGGTCCAGATGTGCTCCAGCCCCTTGGCGCCGACATTCTTCTCGAGCAGCTCGGTCTCGAGACCGGCATAGATCGCGAACAGCATCTTGAACTTGGTGCCGACGTCCTGGACGTTGCGCAGGAAGGCGATGTCGTTCGGCGCATAGCCGAAATGGATCACCGCGTCGGGATTGGTCTTGCTGATGTTGTTGATGATCACGTTGTAGTTGGTGGTCTCGGTCGGAACGCCCTGGTCGTAGACGATCTCGATCGGCGCGCCGGAATCCTTGACGAACTTTCTGAAAGCGTTGGCCTGGGTGCCGGTGAATTCGTTGGTGGCGTAGAGGATCGCGACCTTCTTGATGCCGAGGCCAGGGCCGTCCTGGCTGATGAAGTCAGCGACCGGCTTCGGCCAGACGGTCGACACCGGATCGGCCATCAGCGCGATGTAGGGATTGTCCTTGGAGAAGAAGCTCGCGCCGGTGCCGGTCTGGTCGAACAGGAACATCTTGTGATCGCGTGCGATCGCAACCGCTGGCGCCGTCAGCACCGATCCGGAATCGGCGACCAAAAGGTCGACCTTATCCTGGGTGACGAGCTGGTTATAAAGCGTAGACGCAGTCGCGGTGTTGCTCTGGTCGTCATAGGAGACGAGCTTGATCGGGATCTTCTTGTCGAACGCCTTCACGAAGACGCCGCCCTCGGCATTCTTCTGCTCGACCCACAATTTCAGCGAGCTGTAGACCGGCATCGAGATCGAGGCGTAGCGTCCGGAGGACGCGTAGAGCGTGCCGATCTTGATTTCCGACGGTGCGTCGGCGGCCGTGGCTTGTGTGGCGAATGCGAGGCTGGCAGCGAGTGCCGCGCCGATGATCCTCAGCATCATATTATTCCTCCCGGGTATCTTGAACGTGCCCTTGACGTATCTTGGACCGCGGCCCTTCTACGCGCCGGATCGGAGCGACACAAGCATCGCGGCCTTAGCAATTGTGCGAGGGGCGGAATATGCGGCATGCGCGAAACACAGGCCGCTGCGCGGGGCACGGATGGACCGTTGACGGGGCTCGGTCCAATGGCGCATCAAGTCTGTAACGATTTCGGGAGGAAACATCAGACATGGCCGAGCCCGCGCGCGCAAAACCAAAACCGACGCCTGAGACCCAGCATTTCTGGGATGGCACCAAGGCCGGCGAGCTGCGCCTGCAGCGTTGCGACGCCTGTGCCAATGTCTACTTTCCGCCGCGGCCGTTCTGCCCGTCCTGCGCCTCGCGCAAGGTCTCCGTCTTCAAGGCCAGCGGCAAGGGCAAGCTCTACAGCTATGTCATCAATCATCGTCCTGCGGCGCCCGGCTTCACGCCGCCTTATGCGATCGCTATCGTCGAGCTCGACGAGGGCCCGCGCCTGATGAGCAACATCATCGATTGTCCGCAGACGCCGGAAGCGCTCGAGCTCGACATGCCGCTCGAGGTCGCCTTCGAGGTGCTCGACGACAAGATCACCCTTCCCTTGTTCCGTCCGGCGAAGGGGTAACGCGATGCGCAGAAACCAGGTTGCCGTCGTCGGTGCGGCAGAGACCACCGAACTCGGCGTCATCCCGAACATGTCGCAGATCCAGCTGCACGCGGATGCCGCACTGAACGCGATCGCGGATGCTGGCCTAAAGCTGTCCGACATCGACGGCTTCGCCACCGCGGTCGAGACCCCGCAGCAGATGGCCCACTATCTCGGCATCAGGCCGACCTGGGTCGACGGCACCTCGGTCGGCGGCTGCTCCTTCATGCTGCATGTCCGCCACGCCGCGGCGGCGATCGAGGCCGGCCTCTGCAAGACCGTGCTGATCACCCATGCCGAGAGCGGCAAGTCGATGATCGGCAAGCAGCCGCGCTTCACCGCAGCCGACAGCCTCAACGGCCAGTTCGAGTCACCGTTCGGCGTCTATGGACCGCCGAGCATGTTCCCGATTCCCGTGCTGCGCTTCATGAAAACGCACGGCATCACCCATGAGCAGCTTGCGATGGTCGCGGTCGTGCAGCGCGAATGGGCGGCGAAGAATCCGCGGGCGACCATGAAGGACCCGATCACGGTTGCCGACGTGCTGAACTCACGGATGATCGCCTATCCGTTCCGGCTGCTGCAATGCTGCCTCGTCACCGACGGCGGCGGCGCCTTGATCCTCACCTCGGCCGACCGCGCCAAGGATTTCCCGCAGAAGCCGGTCTACATCCTCGGCACCGGCGAGAGCGTGGAAACGCCGATGGTCAGCCAGATGAAGACGTTTGACTCATCGCGCGCCTTCAAGGTGGCGGGTCCGCTCGCCTTCAAGGAGGCCGGCATCGCGCACAAGGACGTCGACCATCTGATGATCTACGACGCCTTCGCGCATCTGCCGCTCTACGGCCTCGGCGACCTTGGCTTCATGCCCCATGAGGAAACCGGCAAGTTCATCGCCGACGGCAACACCCGTCCCGGCGGCAAGCTGCCGCTCAACACCAATGGCGGCGGGCTGAGCTACATGCATTCCGGCATGTACGGCATGTACGCGCTGCAGGAGAGCGTGCGGCAGATGCGCGGCATCGCGCCGGCGCAGGTGCCGAACGCGAAGATCTCGGTCTGCCACGGCGTCGGCGGCATGTTCGCCGCGTCAGGCACGGTCATCTTTACGAACGAACGATAGCAATGGCCGGCGCAAGCGCAGCGCCCAATCTGTCATTGCCGGGCTTGACCCGGCAATCCATCTTCTGAAGAAGGGTGGATGCGCGGGTCAAGCCCGCGCATGACAAGTGGGGCTCCGCATCGGCCTGCGAACATAGAGCAACAAGGAGAACCCACATGGCAAAATCACTGCAGGATAAAGTCATCATCGTCACCGGCGCGGGCCGCGGCATCGGCCGCGAGATCGCGCTGCTCTGCGCGGCTGAGGGCGCCAAGGTCGTGGTCAACGATCCCGGCGGCGCCGCCGACGGTGGCGGCTCGAGCGCCGCGCCTGCCGAGGAAGTGGTCGAGGAGATCAAGAAGCGCGGCGGAACGGCTGTTGCCAATTTCGAGTCGGTGGCGGAAGCGATTCCCGCCAGCAAGATCGTGAAGACCGCGACCGACCACTTCGGCCGGCTCGACGGCGTCGTCAACAATGCCGGCATCCTGCGCGACATGATCTTCCACAAGATGAGCGTGGAAGCCTTCGAGGCCGTCATCAAGGTGCATCTGATGGGCTCGTTCTATGTCAGCCACGCCGCAGCGCGCATCTACCGCGAGCAGGAGTCGGGCTCGTTCGTGCACTTCACCTCGACCTCCGGCCTGATCGGCAATTACGGCCAGGCCAACTACGCCGCCGCCAAGCTCGGCATCGTCGGCCTGTCGAAGTCGATCGCGCTCGACATGGGCCGCTTCAACGTGCGCTCGAACTGCGTCTCGCCGTTCGCCTGGACCCGCATGATCGGCACCATCCCGACCGAGACCAATGCCGAGAAGGCGCGGGTCGAGAAGATCAAGCAGATGGGCCCGGAGAAGATCGCGCCGGTCTGCGCCTATCCGCTCTCCGACGCCGCCAAGGATGTCACCGGGCAGATCTTCGGCGTGCGCATGAATGAGATCTTCCTGTTCGGCCAGCATCGTCCGGTGCGCTCGGTTCATCGCGGCGAAGGCTGGACGCCCGAGACCATTGCCGAACACGGCATGCCGGCGCTGAGGGGATCGTTCGCCAAGCTCGACCGCTCGGCCGACGTCTTCACCTGGGATCCGATCTGAACTGAACTGATCTGATCTTGGGATCCGATCTGACAGTTTTATGAAAAAGTCGCCTCGGTGAACTCTGCGCGCAATCGCGCACGAGCCTGGGGCGACACACTCTTTGGTTGTTTCATCATCGCGTGCCCGCATTGTGCCAGAATTGCGGGTGCATGATCGCCCTCCCGATAACAAAAAACCTGGGAGGACTTTCGTGGCAAATCCAAGCAACATTCAGAAACACGAGGACGAGGGCGCGAAGGCGTTCGACCGTCGAACCATTTTGCGCGGCGCAACCGCGCTTGCTGCAACTGCGATGGCTGCATCCGATGCTGCCGCGCGCGACTTCGGCCGCAACGCGGAGCCGCAGCGTTATCCCGACCCGGATATCGTCGTGATCGACGACAAGCGCTTCAAGGCCAAGGTTGGCAACACCGCGATCAAGCGGCTCTACACCGGCTGTCTGTGGGCGGAAGGCCCGGCCTGGAACGCACAGGGCCAGTATCTGGTGTGGAGCGACATCCCGGCCAACCGGCAGTTGCGCTATCTCGACGACGACGGCCACATCTCCGAGCAGTTCCACAAGCCGTCGAACGAGGCCAATGGCTCGACCTTCGATTTCGAGGGCCGGCAGATCACGGCCGAGCGAACGCGCCTCGTGCGCTACGAGCACGATGGAACCGTCACGTCATTGGCGGAGCAGGCCAATGGCAAGCAGCTCAACGGGCCGAACGACATGGTCGTGCATCCAAACGACAAGTCGATCTGGTTCACCGATCCCGGCTATGGCGCGATCTCGATCTATGAAGGCCAACTGGCCAACACCGGATCGAAACAGCCCTACCAGAAGGAAGCGGTCTATCGCCTGGACACATCGACCGGCCAGGTCACCAAGGTCGCCGACGAACCGTTCAAGCCGAACGGCATCGCCTTCAGCCACGACTACAAGAAGGTCTATGTCTGCGACACCGGCATCACGCATTATCCGAACGCCAAGAACATTGTCTGGCAGTACGACCTCAACGGCGACAAGCTCTCCAACCCGCGCACGCTGATCGACATGACGCTGGACGGCAAGTCGGGCTTCCCGGACGGCATGCGCGTCGACATCGACGGCAACATCTGGGTCGGCGCCGGCTGGGTCGGCCCGGGCTATGACGGCGTGCAGGTGTTCGCGCCCGACGGCCAGCGCATCGGCCAGATCCTGCTGCCGGAGACCTGCGCCAACCTCACCTTCGGCGGCAGGAAGCGCAACCGCCTGTTCATGACGGCGAGCCAATCGCTCTATGCGGTCTATGTCGAGACCAGAGGCGCGCATAACTGCTGATCTAACCGTCGTCCCGGCCTAGTGCGCGATTGCGCACGGGGGCCGGGACGACACTGTGGCTAGCCGCTATTCCTCAACCCCGCCGAAATCCCGTTGATCGTGATCTGAATCCCGCGCAACACCTGCTCGTCCGGGTTCTGCGCGCGATGCTCCTTCAAGAGCTCGACCTGCACGTGATTGAGCGGATCGAGATAGGGGAAACGGTTGCGGATGCCGCGGTCCAGCAGCGGGTTGCCTTGCAGCAGCCGGTCGTGGCCCATGATGTCGAGCAGCGTCTCGATCGACAGATGCCACTCGCGGCGGATCTGGCCGAAGATCTTCTCGCGCAACGCGACGTCGGGCACCAACTCGGCATAACGCGAGGCGATCGCGATCGAGCTCTTCGCCAGCACCATGTCCATGTTGGACAGCAGCGTGCGGAAGAACGGCCATTCCCGGTAGAGTTCCTGCAGGAACGGCATGCCCTGCTCCGGATGCTCCGCGATCCAGGTCTCCACCGCCGCGCCAAAACCGTACCAACCCGGCAGCATCAGCCGGCATTGCGCCCAGGAGAACACCCAGGGGATGGCACGCAGGTCCTCGATCTCGCGGGTCTTCTTGCGCGAGGCCGGACGGCTGCCGATGTTCAAGGTCGCGATCTCGCTGATGACGGTGGAGCCCCAGAAATAGTCGGCAAAGCCTTCGGTTTCATAGACGAGGCCACGATAAGCCTTGAAGGCGAGCGCGGAGAGCTGCTCCATCGCCTTGAGATATTCGGTACGCGGCGCGCTCTGCCGCGGCTGCAGCAGGCTGGTCTCCAGCGTCGCCGCGGCGAGAATTTCCAGATTGCTGCGGCCGACCTCGGCATTGGAATATTTCGAGGAGATGATCTCGCCCTGTTCGGTGATGCGGATCTGGCCGTTCACCGCGCCGCCGGGCTGCGCGATGATCGCATCATAGCTCGGGCCGCCGCCGCGGCCGACCGAGCCGCCGCGGCCGTGGAACAGGCGCAGCCGCACGCCGTGGCGCTCGAACACCTCGACGAGTCCGATCTCGGCCTTGTAGAGCTCCCAGCCCGAGGTGACGAAGCCGCCATCCTTGTTGCTGTCGGAATAGCCGAGCATCACCTCCTGCACGCTGCCGAGACTGTCGACCAGTTTGCGATAGTCGTGCAGCACCAGCATGCGGTCCATGATCCCGCTCGAGGCCTGTAGATCCTCGATGGTCTCGAACAGCGGCACGACGTTGATCGCGCTGCGGCCGGACGGATTGACCAGCCCCACCTCCTTCAGAAGCACCGCGACCTCGAGCATGTCGGACATGCCCTTGCACATCGAGATGATGCACTGGGGGATCACCTCGGGGCCGAATTTGGCATGTGCCTCCGCCGCGGCACGGAACACGGCGAGCTCGCTTTGGGTCTCTTCGGAATATTTGACGAAGGGCGAGACGAGCGGCCGCGCGCTGCGCAACTCGCCGAGCAGCAGGCTGACGCGGGCGTCCTCGCCGAGCGCCAGATAGGACATGCCGGAATTCGCGGTATCGAGCAGCTCGGCGATGGTGCGCTCATGCACCGCCGAGTTCTGGCGGATGTCGAGCCGCGCCAGATGGAAGCCGAAGCAATCCACCGCGCGCCGCAACAGCCGCAGCCGGCCGCGCGCGATCACGCCGGAATTGTTCGCGATCAGCGAGCGATTGAGCACGTCGAGATCGGCCTGGAATTCCTTGACGCTGGCATAGGGCTCGGCCTTGCCGACCGGCGGCCGCGTGGTCTCGACCTCGAGCCTCCTGGCGGTCGCCGCGAGCCGCGCGTAGATGCCCGAGACGGCCAGCCGATAAGGCTCGCCGCTTCGATGCGGTGAGGTATCGGGCGAGCGCTCGGCAAGGGTCCGCAGTTCGTCCGACACGTCGGCGAGAAACGCCGCCAGCGACAGCTCGGCACCGAGCGCGTGCAGCTCCTCGAGATAGAAGCTGAGCACCCGGCTCGACTGCAGCCGCAGCGTGCCGCGCATCACCTCGGCGGTGACGAACGGATTGCCGTCGCGATCGCCGCCGATCCAGCTTCCCATCCTGAGGAACGAGGCGAGCTCGCCCGCTTCGCCACCCTCCTTGTTGAGCCGGTCCTCCAGCGCGCAATGCACGCGCGGGACCTCCTGCAGGAAGGTGTAGTCGTAGAACGACAGGCCGTTGGCGACCTCGTCGAGCACGGTCAGCTTGGTCCGGCGCAAGAGATTGGTCTGCCACAGCGTCACGACCGCGCGGCGGAGCTGCTCGTCGCTGGCCTCGCTCTCCTCCGGGGTCATCTGCAGCCGCTCGCGGCGGTCGAGCAAGTCAGCGATCTCCATCTCGCGGTCCATCGTGCTCTTGCGGCGGACCTCGGTCGGATGCGCCGTCAGCACCGGACTGACCAGCGCGCTCCTGAAGAAATCGCGCAGGTCGGCCGGGCTGATGCCGGCCTGCCGGGCGTGGACCAGCGTCTGCTCCAGCGTGCTCGGGCGCGGCGCCCCGCTCGGGCCGCGGCTGCGCATCTGGCGGATGTTGTTCTGGTCCTCGGCGATGTTGGCGAGGTGGGAGAAATAGCTGAAGGCGCGGACGATCTGCAGCGTCTCGGCGATCGACATGCCGTCGAGGATGCCCTCCAGCTCCCGCCGCGCCAGCTTGTCCTCGTCGCGATGGAACCGGACCGAGGTCTGGCGGATGCGTTCGACCAGGTCGAACACGTCGGCCCCCTCCTGGTCGCGCACGGTGTCGCCGAGGACGCGGCCGAGCAGGCGGATGTCGTTCCGGAGCCGTGCATCCTCCTCCTGCGCCTGCACTTCTGCCGCGCGCCTGGCCTGGAGATCGGTCTCGGAAGGCATGGTCTGGGGAGGCAAGATCTGGGGAGACATGGCTGGCTACTCCAGAGGCTGCCGGGCTCGCTCCAAATGTGCGCATTTTTTGCCGCAGCGCAAGATGAACTTGGGGGCGGTGCACCACTGCCCGTCGTCCCTGCGAAAGCAGGGACCCATAACCACCGATGCCCGAGGTTGGCATCCGATGGGGCCACGGCTCGTGCAAGCGGAGGCATCCGTGGTTATAGGTCCCGGCCTTCGCCGGGACGACAGCGAGTTTGTGCTCCTAAATCCTCCGCCCCGCCCGCTCCCAATATGGATCGCGCAGCCGGCGCTTGAAGATTTTTCCGGAATCCTCCCGCGGCAGGTTGGTCTGGATCTCGATGTGCTTGGGCACCTTGTAGTCGGCCAGCGCGGTCTTCAGCTGGGCGCGGACCCCTGCGATGTCCAGCGTGACGCCCGGCTGCGGCTCGACCACCGCCATCAGCGCCTCGCCGAACTCGGCATCGGGAATGCCGAACACCGCGCAATCGTGCACGCCGGGGACCGCGTGCAGCACCGCCTCGATCTCCGCCGGGTAGATGTTGACGCCGCCTGAGATCACCATGTCGCGCTTGCGGTCGCAGATGAAGACGTAGCCGTCGGCATCGATATAGCCGACATCGCCCGAGGTGATGAATCCCTCGCGGTCGATCTCGGCCCGCTTCTCGGACTTGTTGTGATAGGTGAAATCGGGATTGCCCTTGATCCGCGAATAGATCTCGCCGATCTGCCCCTGCGCCACCTCCTGGCCATCGTCGCCGATGAAGCGCAGCTCGGCGCCGGGCGAGATTTTTCCGACGGTGCCCGGCTTCTTCAGCGCGTCCTCCGAAGTTGCAAACGTCACCGCTCCCGACTCGGTCGAACCGTAGAATTCGTAGATCACCGGTCCCCACCAGTCGATCATGGCGCGCTTGACGTCGGCAGGGCACGGCGCCGCGGCGTGGATGATGTGGCGCAGCGACGACATGTCGTACTTGCTGCGCACCTCCTCCGGCAGCTTCATCAGGCGGATGAACATCGTCGGCACCATGAAGATGGTGTCGATCCGCTCGCGCTCGATCAGCGCCAAAAATTCCTCCGCGTCGAAGCGCGGCATCAGCACCAGCGCGCCGCCGAGCTTGCCCGAGCGCAGCCCGAACGAATTCGGCGCGGAATGATACAACGGCCCCGGCAGGATCGCGCGTGCCCTCGGCTTCAGGCCGTAGATCATCCCCCGCATCGCTTCCGCATTGGCGGTCTGCTCGGGCGTCGGCGCGAAGCGGCGCACGCCCTTCGGGTGGCCTGTCGTCCCCGAGGTGTAGATCATGTTCTGCGGCTGCGGCACCACCGGGCCGTCATAGCGCGGGAACTGGGCGAGCCAGGCTTCGAAATCGATCGCGAAATCCGGCGTCGTCAGATGATCGGGATTGATCTTGTAGTTGGCGAGGATTTCCGGCGGCGTCGGCACGCTGAGCACGGTGACGTCAGGCGGGATCGCGCCGCGCAGCGGATGCAACATGTCGGCATGGCCGATCAGGACGCGCGTGCCGGAATCCGTCAGCACGTAGTTGATCTCCTCCGGCTTGAAGTGCCAGTTGATCGGCACGCCATAGGCGCCAAGCCGCATCGCTGCGTAGGCGGCCTCGATGAAGGCGATGTCGTTGCGCATCAGCATGCAGACGCTGTCGCCCGGCTTGACGCCGAGCTTGTTCAGGCCGCTGGCAATGCGCTCAGTGCGCTCGGCCACCCCTGCGTGATCGCGCCGGCGCTCGCCGCTGATAATGCCGAGGAAGGGTTGGGACGTTTCGCTCATCTGTTGTTCTTGTTCTTCGTTGTTGGTTAGCGACGCTGGAAGTTGTCGTCATCACCGGGCTTGTCCCGGTGATCCACGTGTTCACCGCCGCAACGAAGACGTAGATGGCCGGGACATCTGCGCGAAGACGCGCTTCGCGCTTTTGCCCGGCCATGACGGCGTAGAGATTCACGCATCCGCAAACCTTGGCGCGCGCTTCTCCAGATTGGCGCGCACGGATTCAGTCTGGTTCGGGCGGCCGAGCAGCTTCTGCTGCTCGACGGATTCCGCCAGCAGCGCGGCGGCCGGATCGACCGACAGATTGTTCAGCATCCGCTTGGCGGCACGGATGGCATCCGGGCTCTTGCCGGCGATCTCGCGCGCGACTTCCAGCGCGGCAGCGCGCGGGTCGTCGCAAACGCGGGTCGCGAGGCCGTAGCTCTGCGCTTCCTGCGCCGAGAAGATGCGGCCGGTGTAGGTGAGCTCACGCAGGATGTCGTCGCGCACCAGGCTCGCGAGGATCGGCGTGCCCGCCATGTCGGGCACCAGGCCCCATTTGATTTCCATGATCGACATCCGCGCATCAGTCGAAAGGAAGCGCATGTCCGCACCGAGCGCGAGCTGGAAACCGCCGCCGAACGCGACGCCATGAACCGCGGCGATCACGGGCACCGGAAGCTGGCGCCAGCCCCAGACCGCCTGCTGCGCGAAATTGGCCTTGCCATGGGTGCGGATCGTGAGGTCACGGTTCTCGCCACCCGGCACCCCGTTACCGCCGTCCTTCATGGCGGCGAACCGCCCCATGTCGAGCCCGGCGCAAAACGCCCGGCCCTCGCCTGATAGCACCACCACCCGAACGGCTTTTTCCTTTGAAAGCCGGTCGGTTGCGGCGACCAATGCCTCGAACATCGCGGCATCGAGCGCGTTCATCTTGTCGGCCCGCACCAGGCGGACATCGGCGATACCGTCCGAAATCGATATCGAAACGCGATCTTGCATTGAAATCTCCTCCGCTGTTCCTTGATGGCGCTTTACACAAAGGCCGTTGTCCGCTTTTAGTCAATCGACCAATTAACTGACAACCCCCGTGGAGGAAACGATGTTCTCTGATCAGCTTCTTACCGGGCGGCGCATCCTGGTCACCGGCGGCGGCACCGGCCTCGGCAAGGCCATGGCCTCGCGGTTCCTGCAGCTCGGGGCCGAGGTGCACATCTGCGGCCGCCGCAAGAGCGTCTGCGACGAAACCGCCACCGAATTGATGGCCGAGCATGGCGGACGCGTGGTCAGCCATGGCGTCGACATCCGCAATGCCATGGCGGTCGACGAGATGATCGAGGCGATCTGGACCACCAGCGGTCCGCTCACCGATCTGATCAACAACGCCGCCGGCAATTTCATCTCGCGCTCGGAAGAGCTCTCCGCGCGCGGATTTGATGCAGTGGCCAACATCGTGATGCACGGCACCTTCTACGTCACGCACGCGGTGGGCCGGCGCTGGATCGCCGGCGGCCATCGCGGCAATGTGGTGTCGATCACGGTGACCTGGGTGCGCAACGGCTCGCCCTATGTGGTGCCGTCGGCGATGAGCAAGTCGGCGATCCACGCCATGACCATGTCGCTTGCGATCGAATGGGGCCGCCACGGCATCCGCCTCAACACCATCGCGCCCGGCGAGATCCCGACCGAAGGCATGAGCAAGCGTATCAAGCCCGGCGACGAGGCCGGCGCGCGCACCAAGGCGATGAACCCGATGGGCCGCGTCGGCACCATGGAGGAGTTGCAGAACCTCGCGGTGTTCCTGATCTCCGGCGGCTGCGACTGGATCAACGGCGAGACCATCGCCATGGACGGCGCCCAGGCGCTCGCGATGGGCGGCAATTTCTACCAGCTGCGCGACTGGAGCGACGATGACTGGACCAAGGCGCGCGAGTCGATCAAGGCGCAGAACGAGAAGGACCGCGCGGCGCGCGGCTGACGCGACAGCTCGCGCCTCAACCTCTCCTGTCGTCCCTGCGAAAGCAGGGAGGTGGATTCACACTCGAAGTGCAACACTTGGGAGAAGGCCTCGGCGGGAGTTTGGAAGTCAAGAGATTTGCGCGGGGTGTTGTTGTAGGCGTTGAAGGACTGATGGAAGCGGCGGGTCGGGAGGGTTGCGAGGTCGGTTTTGCGCGGGATGAAGCGCCGCATTCGACCGATCGCATTCTCGATGCCGCCCTTCTGCCAGGGCGCGTGCGGATCGCAGAAGAAGGTCTCGATCGCGAGGCGGTGCAGCGCCGTGTGGCAGGCGAACTCGGTGCCATTGTCGAAGGTGACGGTCTGGCACAGGTCCTGTGGCAGGGATGCGAACAAGCGAACGAGATGACGGGCGACCCCGCGCGCAACCTTGCTGGCGAGGCGGATGCCGAGCAGCAGGCGCGAGGTGCGCTCATGCACAGTCAGGACGGCCTGACCGTATTTGGAGAACATCATCAGGTCGGCTTCCCAATGACCGGGAGTGCTGCGATCGGCGGCCTCGATAGGCCGTTGATCCAAGGAAACACGGCCTTCGATGAAGCTTGCGGGGCTGCCGCCCTTCTTGCCGCGGTAACCGCGCTTGCTCTTGCCGCGCGGCAGATAACGCCGCCAGCTGAAGTCCGAGGTGCGTCGGATCTGGGCGTAGATGAAGCGGTAGATGGTCTCGTGGGAGATCACCTTGCGGCCGTGTTCGCGGGCCAGCCGGCCGGCGACCTGCTCGGGCGACCAGCCCCGACCCAGGCGTTCCAACACCGCACGGCGCAGGCCGGGCTCCCGTTCGAGGCGTACGCCCGTCCAGCGCCGTGCTCGCATCTGTTGCTGGGCATAGCCGGGTTTGTAGCCGACCTGGACGCCTCGATTGCGGGTCAGCTCCCGAGAGATCGTTGATGGCGAGCGATCCAGAGCTGCCGCGATTTGCCGGACCGAGCTGCCATTGGCCGAAAGCCGGGCAATCTCGCATCGCTCGTCCAGGGATAGCTGCTCGTAACTCCGCCCCATCGCAACACCTCCTCAAGGAAGTGTTGCACTTCGTTTGTGAACTCAGGGGACCCATAACCACCGCTGCGCGTCGTTGAGCTCGCTGGGGCCCCAGCATCGCACCACACTCGCATTTGTGGTAATGGGTCCCGGCCTCCGCCGGGACGACGATGTTGAAACATCGCAGCCACTTCCCCCGTATTGTCTTTGCTGCCGGATGCCGCCACACTCCGCGCAACCAAAACAAGTCGTCACGGGGGAAACATGTCCGCTGCGCCGAAACTGACCAACCTTGCCGACATGGTGCGCGACCGCGCCAGCAGTCTCGGCGATGCGCTGGCCTATGAGTTCGAGGGACGGCAAACCAGCTTCGCCGAATTCGACATCAAGACCAACCGTGTCGCCAACGCGCTGATCGCGATGGGCGTCAAAAAAGGCGAGCGCATCGCCTATCTCGGCAAGAACAGCGACTTCTATTTCGAGCTGTTGATGGGCGCGATGAAGGCCGGCGTGGTGATGGCGCCGGTGAACTGGCGGCTGGCGGGCCCCGAGGTCGCCTTCATCGTCGACGACTGCAAGGCACCGATCCTGTTTGTCGGCCCCGAATTCGTCACGCAAGCGCGCAACATCAGGGACAAGCTGCCCAGCGTTCGCACCGTCATCACGACCGAGGGCGGCGCGCCGGAATGGCCCGACTATCTCGCCTGGCGCGGCGCGCAGAGCGACGATGACCCGCGCGTCCCGCTCGAGCCGACGGACATCGCGATCCAGCTCTACACCTCGGGCACGACGGGCAAGCCGAAGGGCGCGATGCTGTCGCACGCCAACTTCCTCAACCTCGTGCAGAGCGGCAACGAGGCCGAGAAGCCGGAATGGAACCGCTGGACCACCGACGACGTCTCGCTGGTGGCAATGCCGATCTTCCACATCGGCGGCTCCGGCTGGGGCGTGATGGGGCTCTATCACGGCGCCCGTGGCGTGATCGCGCGCGAATTCGACCCGACCAAGGTGCTCGATTTCTTCGAGCAGTCCGGCATCACCAAATTGTTCATGGTGCCGGCCGCAATGCAGTTCGTGGTGCGGCAGCCGCGCGCGCGGCAGGTCGACTTCTCCCGTTTGAAGTACATGCTGTATGGCGCCTCGCCGATCCCGGCGGCGCTGCTCAAGGAATGCATCGAGGTCTTCAAATGCGGCTTCGTGCAGATGTACGGCATGACCGAGACCACCGGCACCATCGTGGCACTGCCGCCGGAAGACCACATCGAGGGGCTCGAGCGGATGCGCTCGGCCGGCAAGGCGCTGCCCGGTATCGAGCTTGCGATCCTTGATCCGGACGGCAAGCCGCTGCCGCCGGGCGAAGTCGGCGAGATCGCCACCCGTTCCGGCTCCAACATGGTCGGCTACTGGAATCTGCCCGAGGCCACCGCGCGCACCATCGACAATGACGGCTGGCTGCGCACCGGCGATGCCGGCTACATGGACAGTGACGGCTATCTCTACATCCACGACCGCATCAAGGACATGATCATCTCCGGCGGCGAGAACATCTATCCGGCCGAGGTCGAGAGCGCGCTGTGCGACCACCCCGACGTGGCCGAAGCCGCCGTGATCGGCATCCCCGACGACAAATGGGGCGAGGCGGTGAAGGCCGTGGTGGTGATGAAGCCGGGCAAGAGTGCGACGGCCACCGACATCATCAACTTCACCCGCGAGCGGATCGCGGGCTACAAGACGCCGAAATCGGTCGACTTCATCGCCGCGCTGCCGCGCAATCCGTCGGGCAAGATCCTGCGGCGGAATTTGCGTGATCCGTATTGGACGGGCAAGGACCGGCAGGTGAATTAGCCTCCTCTGTCGTCCCGGCCAAGCGAAGCGCGAGCCGGGACCCATAACCACCGTTGTTTGTGGTGGTGAGACGCTGGGGCCACATCTCGTTCAACCAATAGCCTGTCGTGGCTATGGGTCCCGGCCTTCGCCGGGACGACGATAGAGAGAGAGAGAGAGAGAGAGAGAGAGGGAGAGGCTCCCCTCACGCCTTCTTCATCCTCTCCCGCAAGACGCGCCAGCGTTCTTGCGCTTCCTCCGGCCAGACCGCTTTCCGATCGTAATACTCGGCGAACACCTTTGCGCCGGGCGAGAACGTCACCCAGGGCTGCCTGGACGACGTGAAGATGTGCGCATCGGGCGGGAACTGGCTCGGATCATCCAGCGTGCCGACGCGGACGAAGCGTACCGCCGGTCCCGAGCCCGGATAATTGCTCCACACCGCGACTTTGCAGATCGGGCAGCGCGCGATCTTCTGCCCCTTGCCGCTCGCCGACGGCGTGTCGACGATCTCGGGCTCGGCCGCGATGTGCTCGACCCGCTCGGCCTCGTACATCGCGTTGAGCGCATGCACGGTGCCGGTCTCGCGCTGGCACCACGTGCAGTGGCAGGCATGCACGATCAGCGGCCTGCCGGTCAGGCGGTAGCGGACGTTTCTGCAGGTGCATCCACCTTCCATGTCGACCCGCTCCCTCGTTTATCCCTCAGTGCTTGCCGGCTCCCATATAGCCGAACAGGAAGCCCGCCACCTTGCGCTTCTGGATCTCCTCGCTGCCTTCGGTGATGCGATAACGGCGGTGGTGGCGATAGATGTGCTCGAACGGCTTGTGGCGCGAATAGCCCATGCCGCCATGCACCTGCATCGCGCGGTCGGCGGCCTCGCAACACAGACGGTTTGCCCAGAAGTTGCACATCGAGACCCGGTCCGACAGCGTGTGCTCGACCTGCGCCTGAGTCAGCTGATCCATCTCCCAGGCGGTCTTGCGGATCAACAGCCGCAGCATCTCGGCCTGGGTCGCAAGCTCGACCAGCGGCCACTGGATCGCCTGGTTCTCGGCCAGCGCCTTGCCGAACGGTTTTCGCTCGCGGGCATATTTCACGCTTTCGTTGATGCAATACACGGCGGCGCCGAGGGAGCTTGCGGCCTGACGGATCCGGTTCTCATGGACAAAACATTGCGCCAGCGACAGGCCGCGACCGACCTCGCCGAACTGCGCATCTTCAGGCACGAACACGTCGGTGAAGCTGACGCGCGGATGATCGGTCGGCATGTTGAAGGTCCACATATACTCTTCGACCTTCACGCCGGCCGATTTCGCCGGCACCAGGAAGCAGGTGATGCCGCGCGCATCACCGTCATTGCCCGAGGTGCGGGCAAACAGCGCGCAATGCGTCGCGACATGCATGCCTGTCGTCCACATCTTCTCGCCGTTGATGATCCAGCCCTTGACGTTGTCGCGCGTCGCCTGCACCGCCCTGGTTTCCATATGCGTGGCATCCGAGCCGTGCTCGGGCTCGGTCAGGCCGAACGTGATGCGGTACTTGCCGGTGATCGAGCCGTCGATCATCGCCTTCTGCTCGTCGGTTCCATAGCGGTCGAGCATGGTCACGATCGGAAGGTTGCCGACGATCGAATGCTCGTTCTGCAGATCATTGTGCAGGCCGAGACCTTTTGAGGCAAAATGTTCGCGGATCACGGCCATCCAGAGATTGGAGCCGTCCTTGCCGCCATAGCGCTTCGGGATCGCGAAGCGCAGATGGCCGGCGGCGTCGGCCAGGTTCTTGGCCTTGCGCAGCAAGAGCTCCCATTCATGGCGCGGCAGACCGCCCTTGTCGAAATCGGTGCGCGCCCATTCGCGGCGGTGATCGAAGAAGCGGATGTTGTCGTCGGCCGCTTCCAGCGGCTTGATCTCACGTTCGATGAAGCGGTCGAGCTCGGCGAGATAGGCTGTCAGGTCAGCCGGCAGATTGAAATCCAAGGTCGTCTCTCCCGGAAAATTCGTTGATTTTGATTTTGCGTCTAGGCGCTATCGCAAACACGCGTTCGGATCGATTAAGGTGAGAAGCGACAGGCCAAGTCAAGCAGGCCGATGGCGCCTGCGCGCGCGGTCGCGTTGCGTAATTGGATGGCACGGGACGGCGCGCAGGCGTTAGGATACGCAACATATTCTTCGCCACAGAAAATCGACGGGAGCCAACATGGATCTGAAATTCTCCAGGGTGACGCGCAAGGGTCCCATCACCATCGTGACGCTGTCGCGGCCCGAGGTTTACAACGCGCTGCATATCGACGCGCATTTCGAGCTCAACAAGGTGTTCGACGATTTCTCCGCCGATCCCGAGCAGTGGGTCGCGATCGTCACCGGCGCCGGCGACAAGGCGTTCTGCGCCGGCAACGACCTGAAATGGCAGGCCGCCGGCGGCAAGCGCGGCTGGGACAAGGGCGGCTTCGCCGGCCTCACCAGCCGCTTCGACTGCGACAAGCCGATCATCGCCGCCGTCAACGGCGTCGCGATGGGCGGCGGGTTCGAGATCGCGCTGGCCTGCGACCTGATCATCGCCTCCGAGAATGCGACCTTCGCCCTGCCCGAGCCGCGCGTCGGCCTTGCCGCGCTCGCCGGCGGCGTGCACCGGCTGCCACGGCAGATCGGGCTGAAGCGCGCCATGGGCATGATCCTGACCGCGCGCCATGTCAGCGCCAAGGAAGGCCTCGAGCTTGGCTTCGTCAACGAGGTGGTGCCGCAGGGCGAGGCGCTTTCTGCCGCCGAGCGCTGGGCCGAGACCATCGCCAAGAACTCGCCGATGTCGATCCGCGCCTCCAAGCAGGCAATCCAGCGCGGTCTCGAAGTATCGCTGGAACAGGCGATCGCCGAGCAGCGCGAGTATCCGGCGGTGAAGGCGATGGCCGCCTCGCAGGATTACATCGAGGGACCGAAGGCGTTTTCGGAGAAGCGGCCGCCGAAATGGCTGGGGCGGTAACGGACTGTCGCGTCCCGGACGCGGTGCAGCGTGCAACGCTGCGCCGCAGAGCCGGGACCTGCGGCTGATGGACCCCGGATCAGCAGCGCACCGCTTCGCGCTGCGCAGCGTCCGGGGAACGCACCCAAAGTTACTTATTCCCCAACTCCCGCTTGTAGGACGCGTAGTTCGGCTGATCGACGGCGAGCTTGTCCATCGTGGTCTGCCAGAGATGCTCCGATAGCCCCGGCGTGTTCAGATCGACCTCGCCGCTTGCGATCTTCGCCGACAGCGCGCCGTTGAGCTCCATCAGCGTACCATCCGCACCAAGGAGCTGCTTCAGCCGCGCGGCCTCGGTCGTATCGCCCGCCTCGGCAAGCGCAAGCTGCCGCGTCACCAGATCGAGAGCGTTGATGCCGACGCGCAGCTTGAAGCTGTTGTGCCCCTTGATCGCAGGCGCGATCTCGGTGCGCAGGAAATCGGCGACGGCCTTGATCAGTTCGGTGGGTGTCGGTTCGTCCTGCATCTTACTTCTCTCGCGGAACAAGTAGGCGCAACAGATCGATCTCGGTCTCGGACGCCCGCCGCCCGATCATCGCGCGCTCCATCGAATGATCGGGGCCGGAGCGGAAGCGCTGCATCATGCCGCAGCACATCACGCCCCAGCGCAGCGTGCCCATCACTTCCCAGAACATCACGCGATCGGGGTCAGCCTTGCGGCCGGCTTCTTCATAGCCTGCGAACAGGTCTTCGCGGGTGCCAAAGCCGCCGACCGGCTTGTCGATCTCACCGAAGCGCCACGAGTTGACGCAGATCCATCCCAGGTCCTCCATGGGATCGCCGGTATGCGCGAGCTCCCAGTCGAGCACCGCGCGCACCCCGTCGGGGCCGATGATCAGATTGCCGTGGCGAAAATCGCCATGCACCAGCGTGACGTCAGACGACGGACCGGGATCGTGATCGCGCAGCCAGCGCAGCGCCAGCTCGAACACCGGCCGCGGCCAGTTGAAGCTGTGATATTCGCGGGCGAGATCCTCGATCTCCCTGGTCGCGGTCAGGCTGCGCAGCTGCGGCAGCTTTGCCTGCGGCAGGCCATGAATGCCGGCGATGACGCGGCCGAGCTGGCGGGCCAGCATCGGGCGGGCGCCGGCATATTCCTCGTCGCGCAAAATTTTCCGCGCGATGGTCTCGCCTTCGACCCGCGCCATGATGAAGCCGCGGCCGAGGCCGTCCTCCGGCGTCAGCACATGCAACACCTTGGGCGACGGCAGGCCCGCGTCGTGCGCAAGCTGCATCAGCGTGGCCTCGGCATCGAGGCCGGCGGCACGGCCCGGCGCCGCACCATAGCCCGGCGGCGCGCGGCGCAGGATCGCGCCGATCGTGCCGCTCGGGTGGACGATGTCGAACGTCCAGGTCTCCTGGCTGGCGCCGCCGGAGAGCTTTGCGGCGCCACTGACGCCGGTCGCGCCGGGATGAAAGGAGGCGACGCAGCGGGTGAGCTCGGTCTCGATCATTTGCCCTTGAACTTCGCCGGACGCTTCTCGAGGAATGCGGCGACGCCTTCCTTGAAATCCTCGGCGCTGCCCGCGATGCGCTGCGACTCGAATTCCAGATTGAGCTGCTCCTCGAACGAATTCTCCGGGCTGTCCCAGTAAAGCTTGCGGATCAGCGACAGCGCGACCGTCGGGCCATTGGCGAGCTCATGCGCGAGCTTCATGGTTTCCTCCATCAGCGCGCCGTCGTCATAGACGCGGTTGACGAGGCCCCATTCCAGCGCCTTCTCGGCCGGCAGCCGCTCACCGAGCAGCGACAGCTCGACCGAGCGCGCCTTGCCGATCAGCCGCGGCAGCAGCCAGGTCGAGCCGCAATCCGGCACCAGGCCGATGCGGCGGAACGCCTGCAGGAAATACGACGAGCGCGCGCACAGCACCAAATCGCCCATCAATGCAAAACTCATCCCGGCGCCGGCGGCCGGACCGTTCACCGCGGTCACGATCGGACAGTGCAGCTTACGCAATCGGCGCAGGAACGGATGGAATGCGGTCTCCAGCGCGGCGCCGGCGTTGCTCTTGCCCGGCTTCGCTTGCGTGTTGCGGCCCTGCAGATTGGCGCCGGTGCAGAAGGCGCGGCCGGCACCGGTGATGACCAGGCAGCGCACCTCGTCGCGCTTGTCGTCGATCGCATCCATTGCCTCGGCAAGCCCGCCCAGCATGTCGAGCGAGACCGCGTTCATGACTTCCTGATGGTCGAGCTTGAGGATCGCGACCGATCCGTCGAAGTCGAGCGTGACGTGTTTGAACTGCATGGTTTCCTCTTTACGTTGCTTCGGCGGTTGGTACCGCGGTAGGTCGATGCTTCGACCCATATTTGATTTTTGTGCCGGGCTTGTCCATGGTTGCCGCCAAGCTCGTCCCGAGGCGCACGATTAACGCGCGCCAAACCAAATGGAAACCCCAATGAGTGGCATCTTCGATCTCACCGGCCGCGTCGCCGTCATCACCGGCGGCAATGGCGGCATCGGCCTTGGCATCGCGCAGGCGCTGAACGCCGCCGGCTGCAACGTCGCGATCTGGGGCCGCAACGCCGAGAAAAATGCCAACGCGGCGGCTTCGATGAAGGCCGGGCCCGGCAAGGTCGCAACGCAATTCTGCGACGTCACCGATCCCGGCTCGGTCAAGACCGCGATGAAGGCGACGCTCGACACCTTCGGCCGCGTCGACGGCTGCTTCGCCAATGCCGGCATCGGCGGCGGCGGACGCCGCTCCTTCATCGACCGCACCGAGGAAGAATGGCGAAAAATGTTCGCGACCAATCTCGACGGCGTGTTTCATGTGTTCCAGGCCGCGGCGCGCCACATGACCGAGCGCGCCGAGGCGGGCGACAGATTCGGCCGGCTGGTGGCGACCTCGAGCCTCGCCTCGCTGTTCGGCACCGCGCGCAACGAGCACTATGCCGGCACCAAGGCCGCGCTGAACGCGCTGTGCCGCGCGCTCGGCGTCGAGCTCGCCCGCCACGGCGTCACCGCGAACGCGATCCTGCCCGGCTGGATCAAGAGCGACATGACCGCGGGCATCATGGCCAACGACAAATTCGTCGCCAACGTGATGCCGCGCATCCCGCTGCGCCGCTTCGGCGAGCCGAGCGATTTCGGCGGCATCGCCGTCTACATCATGAGCAAGGCATCGTCCTATCATACGGCGGATTGTTTTGTGATCGATGGCGGGTACACGGCGTTCTGACGACGTTGCTGCCGCCACGTCCGCAACTGTCGTCCTGGCGAAAGCCAGGACCCAGAACCCACTGCATTTGGTTATGAGCGGGATCGTGGCTCCAGCGTCGCGCAGCAACACATGCGTGGGGTAATGGGTCCCGGCCTTCGCCGGGACGACACTGAGTGTGTTGCACGGTTTGTGGGTCATACATCCGCATCCTCGCGGCGCTGAAGCGTCCGAGTCTTGCGTTAACTTGCTCCCTCATCAAGCAGAGGGCGCAGGGAAAGCCCGGGGCTACCTCTCCCCACCCTCTCCCGCAAGGGGGAGGGAGCCTAAGCGGCGTGCTCACCTCGCCGTCATTCCGGGTTCTCACTTCGCGAGCCCTCAGGTGCGCAATTGCGCACCGGGGAATGACGAAGCTTCAGCACTGCCGCGCGACGTGAGGCCGCTTCCGCCGCGGCAAATCTGCTGCTAGCGTTCGACCGGCATGCACGCGGCGTGCGGGACATCGCGCAGCATTGCGGCGCGCCAAGACAAGCAGGGAGGATATTTCAGATGTTTTCACACGTGATGGTTGGCACCAACGATCTGGACAAGGCCAAGGCGTTCTATGACGCGTTGCTGGCCACGCTCGATGTCCGGCCGGCCCGGGTCGACGGTCACCGCATTATGTACCTCACCAGGGCCGGCATTTTCATGGTTTCCAAGCCGATCAACGGCGAACCGGCGACGCACGCCAATGGCGGCACGATCGGCTTTGCCTGCAATTCGCCCGAACAGGTCGACGCCTGGCACGCGGCCGGCGTCGCCAATGGCGGCAAGCCCTGCGAGGACCCGCCCGGCGTGCGGGAAGGTTCTGGCGTCAAGCTCTACCTCGCCTATCTGCGCGATCTCGACGGCAACAAGATCTGCGCGATGCACCGGATAGCCTGAGCGCCTGCCGCCAAATTCGATCTTGAGACCGACGGCGTTTAAACAACGTTTTAAACGCTGTCGCGATATTCCGCGATGCGGCAGGGATCACGCCGAAAAGCATGCTCGCGCTTCGCAAATCCTAAGTCTATTGTCGGCCGCAACGCGAAATCTCGCTGATGGGAGGACCAAGAATGAAACACGCCTATATCCCGCGAACCACGACCTACAATCTCAATCCTGGAGAAGAACTCAACGATCTCAGGATGTCGGACGAGGTTCGTCCGCTTTACGAGCACGTCAAGAAGTTCATCCGTGAGACCGTCGATCCGATGTCGGTCGAGTTCATGCGGCTCGCCGAGGGCAAGAAGGACCGTTGGAGCTTCACGCCGGAGCAGCTCGCGGTACTGCAGAAGGCCAAGGACAAGGCCAAGGAGGAAGGGCTGTGGAACTTCTTCCTGCCCGATGACGAGACCGGCCAGGGCCTGAAGAACCTCGACTATGCCTATATCGCCGTCGAGCTTGCGAAGAATCCGCTGGCGTCGGAGACCATGAACTGCTCCGCGCCCGACACCGGCAACATGGAAGTGCTGGAGCGCGTCGGCACCAAGGAGCAGAAGGAGAAGTGGCTGAAGCCGCTGCTCAACGGTGAGATCCGCTCGGCCTATGCGATGACCGAGCCGAACGTCGCCTCCTCCGATGCCAAGAACATCTCGACCACCGCAAAGCTGGTCGGCGACGAGTGGGTGATCAACGGCGAGAAGTACTACATCTCCGGTGCCGGCGATCCGCGCTGCAAAATCATGATCGTGATGGTGAAGACCAATCCGGACGCCGCGCCAAGCAAGCAGCAGTCGCAGATCCTGGTCCCGATCGATACCCCCGGCGTCGAGATCCTCGGCCCCATGCACGTGTTCGGCCATGACCATGCGCCGCGCGGCCACATGCATCTGCGCTTCAACAATTGCCGGGTGCCGAAGGAGAACATGCTGCTCGGCGAAGGCCGCGGCTTCGAGATCTCGCAGGTTCGCCTCGGCCCGGGCCGCATCCATCACTGCATGCGCACGATCGGCAAGGCCGAAAAGGCGCTCGACCTGATGGTGTCGCGTGGCCTGACCCGCGAAGCCTTCGGCAAGAAGATCGCTCATCTTGGCGGCAATTTGCAGATCATCGCGCAGGCGCGCTGCGAGATCGAAGCGATGCGGCTGATGGTGCTCAAGGCTGCCAAGGCGATGGACGTGCTCGGCAACAAGGAAGCGCGGATCTGGGTCAGCATGGTCAAGGCCATGGTGCCGGAGCGCACCTGCAAGATCATCGACCAGGCGATCCAGATGCACGGCGCCACCGGCATTTCGCAATGGAGCCCGCTCGGCGAGATGTACCAGGACGTCCGCCATCTGCGCTTCGCCGACGGTCCGGACGAGGTGCACTGGATGGTGGTCGGCCGCCACGAGCTGAGCATGCCGTAGTCTATCCTCTCCCTCTCCCCGCTCTTCGCGGGGAGAGGGTTGGGGTGAGGGGCTGCCTCCGCGAGCGAGCCGAACGTTGAGACCTGTACCCCCTCACCCGGATTGCTGCGCAATCCGACCTCTCCCCGCAAGCGGGGCGAGGTAAGCAAGAGAGCAAGTTTGCAAGGCGGGTGCGCGCAAGCTAACCCGCCTTTTGCTTTCTTGCCGGCTGGCGGCGGGTTACGCTTCCGCCTTCGCTCTTCGAGCTACGGCGGACAGGTCGCTAACCCCTACACATTGTCGGATCACCCCATGGAATATTCCCCAAGCGACCTCACCCAGCGCGAACGCTACAAGGTGCTGACCTCCTTCGTGCTGCCGCGGCCGATCGCCTGGGTGACCAGCATCGGGCCGGATGGCGTGGTCAATGCGGCGCCGTTTTCGTTCTTCAACGTGTTCTGCGAAGACCCGCCGCTCTGCATGTTCGCGGTCAACCGAAGGCCCGACGGCCGCGAGAAGGACACCTTCATCAACATCCAGCGCACAGGTGAGTTCGTGGTCAATCTCACCGACGAGCCGCTGGCGCGCGCGATGCACGAGACGAGCGGCGACTTCCCGCCCGAGATCGGCGAGCCCGATTATCTCGGCCTCAAGCTCGCGCCCTCAAGCAAGATTGCGGTGCCCCGGCTTACCGACACGCCGTTCGCGATGGAGTGCAAGACCTGGAAGCTGATCGACGTCAACGGCGACCGCCAGCTGATCATGGGCGAAGGCATCCACTTCCACATCCGCGACGAATTGTGGGACCACGAGGCGATGCGCGTGCACATGGAGCGCTACCACCCGATCGGCCGCATGTTCGCCGATCGTTATTGCCGCACCGACGACCGCGTGGTGTTTCCCTCGGCCGAGGGCGCGCAGAAGAAATAGCCGAGGACGATAAAATGAGTGAAGCATTCCGCGACAACGAGGCGCAGAGCCGGTTCGAGCTCAAAGTCGACGGCGCCACCGCCTTCGTGGTCTATCGCAAGACGCCGGATACGATCACGCTGGTTCATACCGAGGTGCCGCCGGAGCTCGGCGGCCGCGGCATCGGCTCAAAGCTCGCTCGCGCCACGCTGGACGCGGTGCGCGCGCAGGGCATTAAGCTCGTCGTGAAGTGCGAGTTCATCCAGGGTTTTATGAAGAAGCATCCGGAGTACGACGATTTGCTTCAATGATGCGTAGGGCGGGTTAGCGAAGCGTAACCCGCCGATGTCTTCCGCGCACGAGGGCGGATTGCGATTCGCTAGTTCGTCGTCATGGCCGGGCTTGTCCCGGCCATCCACGTCTTTCAGGCCGCATTGAAGCAAAGACGTGGATGCCCGGCACAAGGCCGGGCATGACGAGTTTCACCGAGAGGCCGAAGCTTACTGGCGACGCTACGACGCCGCCAGCTCGCCGATCTTGTCCTGCGTCCTGGTTTCGAAATCGCTGGCGTCGTGGCGCTCGTGGAGCTGGCTCGAGGGCTCGCCCCAGGTGCGATTGACCATGCGGCCGCGCTTCACCGCAGGCCTCGCCGCGATCGCATCGGTCCAGCGCTGCACGTTCTTGTAGTCCTGCACCGAGAGGAATTCACCGCCACCGTAGAGCAAGCCTTTTGCAAGGCCGCCGTACCACGGCCAAACCGCCATGTCGGCGATAGTATAGACATCGCCCGCGAGATATTCGTTGTCGGCGAGACGGCGGTCGAGCACGTCGAGCTGGCGCTTCACCTCCATCGCAAAGCGATCGATGGCGTATTCGATCTTGGTCGGGGCGTAGGCATAGAAATGCCCGAAGCCGCCACCGAGATAGGGCGCGGCACCCATCTGCCAGAACAGCCAGGAGAAGGTTTCGGCACGGGTCTTGGCGTCGGTCGGCAGGAACGCGCCGAACTTTTCCGCCAGATAAACCAGGATCGAGCCCGACTCGAACACCCTGATCGGCTCCGGAGAGCTGCGGTCCATCAGCGCCGGGATCTTCGAGTTCGGATTGACCGCGACAAAGCCGCTGCCGAACTGGTTGCCGTCGATCTTGATCAGCCAGGCGTCGTATTCCGCGCCCTTGTGGCCGGCGGCGAGCAACTCCTCCAGCATCACCGTGACCTTCACGCCGTTCGGTGTCGCCAGCGAGTAGAGTTGCAGCGGATGGCGGCCGACCGGCAGTTCCTTGTCATGGGTCGGGCCGGCGATTGGCCGGTTGATGCTGGCGAAACGCCCGCCGCTCTCCTTGTTCCAGGTCCAGACTTTCGGCGGCTCGTAGGCAGGGGTGTCAGTCACGTCATTGGCTCCCGATTTACGTTTTTCCAAGGTGGCGCGGCGACCGCCGTGCATGCCCGCACTAGATGGTGGGCACAGCTGGCTTTGCCCACCCCGCTCTCTCGCATTTTCTACCTTGCGGAATGCGCCGCGAGGGATGCAGCCAGAGCAGCGCTTGCACGCAAGATCGCCGTAGCCGAAACCGGCTTGGCTTAGCCATCCAGGATGCGCTAGCGTCGCGGAAGCCTGATGCCAACAAGCACAAAAACGGCTGCCGGGAGAACCGCTCCATGAAATCACCGATCTGCGACATGCTGGGAATCGATTTCCCCCTGCTCGCTTTCAGCCACTGCCGCGACGTGGTGGCGGCGGTCAGCCGCGCCGGCGGCTTTGGCGTGTTCGGCGCGACCGCGCACACGCCGGACACGTTAGAGCAGGAGCTGAAGTGGATCGATGCGCATGTCGACGGCAAGCCTTATGGCATCGACGTGCTGATCCCGGAAAACATCTCGACCGCGGGTGAGAAGAACGTCACCTGGAAGAGCCTGGAGGCGCGCGTCTCGCAGGAGCACCGCGACTTCACCCGCAATCTGCTGAAGAAGTACGACATCGAGCTGACGAGCCGGAATGTCGCCGACAACCAGCCGCAGCCGTTCGATGCCGAGACCGCGCTGCAACTGCTCGAGGTCTCGTTCCGGCATCCGATCAGGCTGATTGCGAACGCGCTCGGCGTGCCGCCGAAGGCGATGATCGAGATGGGCCGCAAGCACGGCGTGCCGGTCGCAGCCCTGGTCGGCTCCAAGGAGCACGCGCTGCGCCAGGTCGCGGCCGGCGTCGACATCCTGGTCGCACAGGGCACCGAGGCCGGCGGCCATTGCGGCGAGGTCTCGACCATGGTGCTGGTGCCCGAGGTGATCAAGGCGGTCAGGAAGATCCGTGACGTGCCGGTGCTCGCCGCCGGCGGCATCATGACCGGCAGCCAGATGGCGGCCTGCATGGCGATGGGCGCGGCTGGCGCCTGGACCGGCTCGGTGTGGCTTGCCACCGTGGAGTCTGAGACCTCGGAGATTTTCCGCGAGAAGATGATCGCGGCGTCCTCGCGCGATGCGATCCGCTCCAAGGGCCGCACCGGCAAGCCGGCGCGGCAGCTCCGCTCGGTCTGGACCGACGCCTGGGACCGCTCGCCGGACAGCCCCGGCGCGCTGCCGATGCCGCTGCAAAGCATCATCAGCCGCGACGCCTTCAACGCCATCGACCGCGCCGCCGCGGCCGGCAACGAGAAGGCGCGCGATCTCGTCACCTACTTCGTCGGCCAGGGCGTCGGCCTGATCGACAGCGTTAAGTCGGCCGGCGTCGTGGTGCAGGAGTTCAAGGAAGACTTTGTCGAAGCCGTCGAGCACATGAATGCGCTGGTGGCGGAGTAGAGTACGTGGCCCATCCTTCGAGGCTCGCTACGCTCGCACCTCAGGATGACGCGTACCCCGTAGCCGTCCCCCCGCGCAACGGCGAAGCTGTTGTCGCTGAAGGTGCGAGCGCAGCGAGCCTCGAAGGGCGGCGGCGTACCAAAGAAAGTAAAGCAAGAAGAAATGACCACATCCTCTATCCCCGAAGACCGCATTCCCGTCATCGTCGGCGTCGGCGAGATCGTCGATCGTCCGAAGGACATCGCCGCCGGCCTCGAGCCGCTCACGCTGCTGGAACAGGCGCTGAAGCGCGCCGAAGCCGACAGCGGGGCCAAGCTGCTCTCCGAGTTGCAGTCGCTCGACGTCGTCAACTTCCTGAGCTGGCGCTATCGCGATCCCGAGAAGCAGCTCGCGCAGCGGCTCGGCGTTGCGCCGGCGCATCTCTATTACGGGCCGGTCGGCGGCGAGAGCCCGATCCGCTATCTGCACGAGGCAGCCCAGCGCATCGCGCGCGGCGAATGCAGCGTTGCCGCGGTGTGCGGTGCGGAGGCGCAGTCGACCGCGACCAAGGCGCAGCGCGCCGGCGTCGAATTGCCGTGGACGCCGTTCGCGCACGACGTCGAGGAGCCGAAGCGCGGCGCCGCGTTCCAGAAGCCGCTGGCCGTGGCGCTTGGCGTCTTCAGGCCGATCACGGTCTATCCGCTCTATGAGTCCGCAACCTCGGCGCATTGGGGCCAGACGCCGCGCGAGGCGCTGAAGGAATCCGGCGACCTGTGGTCGACCTATGCGCGGGTTGCGGCCGACAATCCGAACTCCTGGCTGAAGAAGCGCTTCACCGGCGACGAGATTACCACCGCAACGCCTGATAATCGGATGATCGCGTGGCCGTATACAAAACTGATGGTGGCGAACCCGACGGTGAACATGGGCGGCGCGCTGATCCTGACCAGCCTTGCGAAAGCGCGCGCCGCAGGCGTGCCGGAAGAGAAGCTGATCTATCCGCTCGGCGGCGCCTCGGCGGAAGAGCCGCGCGACTATCTGATCCGCGACCAGTTCGTCGAGAGCCACGCGCAGAATGCGGTGCTGAAGGCGGTGATGGACCTCGTCGGCGGCGACGGCAGGAAGTTCGACGCGATCGAGCTCTATAGCTGTTTCCCCTGCGTGCCGAAGATGGCGCGCCGCACGCTGGGCCTCGGAGCCGACGTGCAGCCGACCGTGACCGGCGGGCTGACGTTCTTCGGCGCGCCGCTCAACACCTACATGACGCATTCGGCCTGCGCGATGGTGCGCAAGCTCCGCAGCGGCGGCACGCTCGGCCTGCTCTACGGCCAGGGCGGCTTCGTCACCAAACATCACGGCCTGGTGCTGTCGCGCGCGGCGCCGACGGCCGCACTCAAGCAGGACACCTCCGTGCAGGCGGAAGCCGACCGCAACAGGCGCGACGTGCCCGACTTCACCGCCGAGGCCGCGGGCAAGGGCAAGGTCGAGGCCTTCACCGTGATCTATCGCGCCAATGGCGAGGTCGAGCATGGCGTCACCATGCTGCGCACCGAGGACGGCCGCCGCACGCTCGGCCGCATCCCGGCAAGCGACACCGCGACCCTGGCGTATCTGCAGGATATGGATCGCACGCCGGTCGGCACGCTCGGCGACATCGTCACGGCGGCTGACGGCGTGCTGGAATGGCGGGTGAGGTAGGAACTCTCGCCGCAGGCGCGGTGTAAGGCTCCCTCGCCCCGCTCTTGCGGGGAGAGGGTTGGGGTGAGGGGCTCTCTCCGCGAGACGTGAGCGCAGTTAGACCTGTACCCCCTCACCGGGATTGCATCTCACGATGCAACGTAGCTGAAGCTTCGCTTCAGCGTTCTTAAGAGACGGCCGCCGGAGGCGGCCTACGCCTCTCCCCGCAAGCGGGGCGAGGTCAGGGCTGCCTACGCATCAGCCAAAAACGAAAATGCCCGGGACAAGCCCGGGCATGACGAAGTAAGGGCGACGAACGCCCTACCCCTTCGCGTCCTGCTTCTCGGACGCCGTGGTCGGCTTGCCCTTGGCGCCGGCGCCGGTCACGCGCACGTGGTCGCCGTCGGCGAGGCCGTCCGGCGGGGCGGTGATGATGCGGTCGTCGGGGGCGAGGCCCGAGGCGATCTCGATCTCCTTGCCGAGGTCGCGGCCGATCTTCACGGTCTTGAACAGCACCTTGTCGTCAGGGCCGACGGTCGCGACCCGCAGGCCGTTGCTGTTGAAGATCAGCGCGCTGGCGGGAATGCTGAGCGGCGTGGAGTCGCGCTGCAGATTGAGCTTCACGCTGGCGTAGCTGCCCGGCATCAGCTCGCCGGAGGAGTTGTCGAGCCCGAGCTGCATCCGCGTCGTGCCGGAGGCGACATCGACCGCCTGCGAGGAAGCTTCCACCGTCGCCTGGAAGGTGCGGTTCGGGTAATCCGGCAACACCAGAGCGGCCTTGGCGCCCATCTTGATCGCCGGGACGTAATTCTGCGGCACGTTGACATAAACGCGCAGCTTGGTGATGTCGGAAACCGTGAACATCGCCGGGCCGGAGTTGCCGCCGGCATTGATCAGCGCGCCGACGTCGGTGTCGCGCGAGGTCACCACGCCGTCGAACGGCGCCGTGATCTTCTTGTAACCGGCGAGCGCTTCGAGCCGCTCGACATTGGCCTGGCCGGCCTTGACCGCACCGTTCTTGTTGGAGAGGTCGGCGGTGCGCTCGTCGATCTCCTGGGCGGAGACGAAGTTCGAGGCGACCAGCGTCTTGCGTCGGTTCAGCGTCGCTTCGGAGAGCTTGGCTGAGGCCTGGGCGCTGGCAAGATCGGCGCGCGCCTGCAGCAATTGCTGGTCGAGGTCGGGCGCCTCGATTTCGGCGATCACCTGGCCGGCCTTGACGCGGGCTCCGATGTCGACGTCCCAGGTCTTCAGGTAGCCGGAAACCCGGGCGAAGATCGGGGCGCGGGAATAGGCCTCGAGCCGGCCCGGCAGGTCGATGGTGGGAGTGAGCGCCTTGGCGGTCGGCAGTGCCACCGCGACGGTCGGAACGGCCTGGTCGTCGGTCCATTCCTTTAAGCGTGAGTCCTGCTCCTCGCGGGCACGGATCCCGGTGCCGACGATCAGGCCGGCGCCGACCAGCGCCACCACGCCGAAGATGCCCAGTTTCCGGCGCGAAACCGGCGGGCGCTGTTCAGTGGGCGGCATGCGGAATCTCCGATGAGGCGGCGGCTTTGGCGCCTTGCTTCTTGTGTACCATACTGAATACCACGGGAACAAACATCAGCGTCGCGAAGGTTGCAAAGATCAGGCCGCCGATCACGGCCCGGCCCAGCGGCGCATTCTGCTCGCCGCCCTCGCCCAGCCCCAGCGCCATCGGCGCCATGCCGATGATCATGGCGAGCGCGGTCATCAGCACCGGGCGGAACCGGACGAACCCGGCCTCCAGCGCCGCCGCGACAGGATCGCCGAGCTCCTCATAGCGCTCGCGCGCGAAGCTGATCACCAGCACACTGTTGGCGGTCGCCACGCCCATGCACATGATGGCCCCGGTGAGCGCCGGAACCGACAGCGTGGTCTCGGTCGTGAACAGCATCCAGACGATGCCGGCAAGTGCTGCGGGCAGCGCCGTGATGATCACGAACGGGTCCGACCAGGACTGGAAGTTCACCACGATCAGGAAGTAGATCAGCACGACCGCGCCGAGCAGGCCGAACAGCAGACCGGTGAAGGCCGAGTTCATGGTCTGCACCTGGCCGAGCAGCACCACCGAGGAGCCCTTCGGCACTTCCTTGGCGGTGTCGGCGATCAGCTGGCGCACGTCGGTGGCGACGCCGCCGAGATCGCGGCCCTGCGTCGTCGCGTAGATCTGCACCAGCGACTGGATGTCGTATTGCGAGACCACCGCGCTCGAGGTGGCGCGCTTGATGTCGGCGATGCCGCCGAGGATCGGCGCCTGGGTGTTGCCGGTCGCGGTGATCGGCAGCGTCTGCAGCGCGCTCAGCGAGTCGATCTGGTATTGCGGCGTCTGCATCACGATCGAATACGACACGCCGTTGTCCGGGTTGAGGTAGTAGGTCGGCGCGATCTGCGACGAGCCGGCGAGGTTGACCACCAGCGAGTTGGTGACGTCGCGTTCGGTCAGGCCGACATATTGCGCGCGGGTGCGGTCGACATCGATGTTGAAGGTCGGGTTGTTCGGCGACTGCTGGATCCGGGCGTCGGCGATGCCGGGGATGCGCTTGATCCTGGCGAGCAGCTTGTTGGCATAGGCGAAGTTGGCGTCGAGATTGGTTCCGCGGATCTGCAAATCGATCGGCGCCGGCGCGCCGAAGTTCAAGATCTGGCTGACGATGTCGGCCGGCAGGAACGCGAAGCTGGTGCCCGGGAACAGCCGCGGCAATTGCTCACGCAGTGTGCGGACATGCTCCTCGGTCGGCCTGTGGCCTTCTTTCAGCCGGATCTGGATGTCGCCGTCCTGCGGACCGATCACGCCGGTGTTGTTGTAGGTCATGTTGATGCCGGAGATCGGCATGCCGATGTTGTCGGTCATGGTCTCGATCTCGCCGGGGACCAGCTTGCGGATCGCCTTCTGGATGTCGGCGAGCTGATTGGCGGTCTCCTCGACGCGGGTGCCGACCTGGGTGCGGACATGCATCAGGATGTTGCCGGCATCGACCGACGGGAAGAAATTGCGCCCGAGCAACGGCACCAGCAGGAACGATGCGGCGACGACCGCAAGGAAGCCGGTCACGAACACCGTGCGATGACCGAGCGCCATTGCGAGCAGGCCGCGATAGCCGCTGCGGATGCGCTCGAACCGCGCCTCGAAGCCGCGCTGGAACCAGACCAGGGGATTGCGCGATTTCGGCGGCGCGCCCTCGTGATGCACATGCGGCTGCAAGAGATAGTTCGCCATCGTCGGCACCAGAGTGCGCGACAGGATGAACGACCAGATCATCGCGAACATCACCGCTTCGGCCATCGGTACGAACAGGAAGCGCGCCACGCCTGACAGAAAGAACATCGGCACGAACACGATGCAGATACAGAGCAGCGAGACGAAGGCCGGCGTCACGATCTGGTTGGCGCCGTCGAGGATCGACTGCTCGACCGGCTTGCCCTGCTCGAGGTGGTAGTTGATGTTCTCGATCGTCACCGTGGCGTCGTCGACCAGGATGCCGACCGCGAGCGCGAGGCCGCCGAGCGTCATGATGTTCAGCGTCTCGCCGATCAGGGACAGCATGATGATGGCGCCCAGCACCGACAGCGGGATCGACACCGCGATGATGACGGTCGAGCGCCAGCTGCCGAGGAACAGCAGGATCATCACGCTGGTCAGGAGCGCTGCGATCACGCCCTCGAAGGCGACGCCGGTAATCGCACCGCGGACGAACACCGACTGGTCGCCGATGAAGCCGATCTTGAGCGCGTCGGGCATCTGGTCCTTGACGTCGATCACCTTCTGCTTGATGCCGGAGATGATATCGAGCGTCGAGGTGGCGCCGGCCTTCAGCACCATCATCAACACCGAACGGTTGCCGTCGACATGAACGATGTTGGTCTGCGGCGGGTTGCCGTCGCGGACGGTGGCGACGTCGCGCACATAGACCATTGCGCCGTTGACCTGCTTGATCGGCAGATCGCCGAGTTCCTCCATCCGGAGCGGCGAGTTGTTGAGGTTTACGGTGTATTCGAAATTGCCGATCTTCTGGGTGCCGACCGGCGTGATCAGGTTCTGCGCGGCGAGTGCGTTGGCAACGTCCTGGCCCGACAGGCCGCGGGCCTGCAGCGCCGTCGAATTGAGATCGATCTGAACCTGGCGCTGCTTGCCGCCGAACGGATAAGGGATCGCGGCGCCGGGCACCGTGACCAGCGGCGTGCGCAGCTGGTTGATGCCGATATCGGCGAGGTTCTGCTCGGTGAGGCCTTCGCCCGACAGCGCGACCTGGATGATCGGAACCGTCGAGGCGCTGTAGTTCAGGATCAGCGGCGGCGTCGCGCCCGGCGGCATCTGCTTGAGCAGGGTCTGCGAGATCGCAGTGACCTGCGCGTTGGCGGTGCGGATGTCGACACTGGGCTGGAAGAAGATCTTGATGATACCGAACCCGTTATACGAGTTGGCGGTGATGTGCTCGATGTCGTTGACGGTCGTGGTCAGCGCGCGCTGAAACGGCGTGGTGATGCGGCCGGACATCTGGTCGGGCGGCAGGCCGGTGTACTGCCACACCACGCCGATCACGGGGATGCGGATATCTGGAAAGATGTCGGTCGGCGTGCGCAGCGCCGCCAGCGGTCCGATAATCAGCAGCAGGATCGCGAGCACGACGAAAGTATACGGCCGGCTCAGCGCGATACGGACCAGTGCGATCATAAAAGAGATATTCCCGAAATAGAGCCCGCCCAGGCAGAGGAATCGGCGTTCCAAATGCCGTTCCGCAAAGGCCGATTTACCCGAAGCATGGCAAAAAGGCCAACGCGGGAAACGCAGTTGGCCTTCACTTCCTTGGCATAGCTCCAGAAATGGGCGCGCCTGATCGCCCCCTGTGCGCTAGGCCGCGCGTATCGTGCCCAGGAACCTGCCGACCTCGATCTTGAGGCGCGCGCTGTCACTTGAAAGTGACTGCGCTGCCGAAAGAACCTGCGAGGAGGCCGAGCCGGTCTCGGTGGCGCCACGCTGCACGTCCGTGATGTTGGCCGAGACGTGCTGGGTACCCTGCGCGGCCTGCAGAACGTTGCGGGAAATCTCCTGGGTCGCGGCGCCCTGCTCTTCCACGGCGGCAGCGATCGTCGAGGATATCTCCGACAGCCGCTCGATGGTCGACGAGATCTCCTTGATCGCACCGACCGACTCCTGCGTCGCGGCCTGGATGCCGGAAATCTGCTGGCCGATCTCGCCCGTTGCCTTCGCGGTCTGCTCGGCCAGCGCCTTCACCTCGGACGCCACGACCGCGAAGCCGCGGCCGGCATCGCCGGCCCGCGCCGCCTCGATGGTAGCGTTCAGCGCCAACAGGTTGGTCTGGCCGGCGATGGTGTTGATCAGCTCGACGACGTCGCCGATGCGCGCGGCGGCCTTCGACAGCTCGCTGACCCGATCGTTGGTGGTACGGGCCTGGTCGACCGCGTCGTTGGCCATCCGGGCCGATTCCTGGACCTGCCGGCTGATCTCGTTGACGGACGACGACAACTCTTCGGTGGCCGAAGATACCGACTGGACATTGGCGGACGCTTGTCCGGAAGCCGCCGCCACCACGGTCGCCAGCTGTTGCGAGCGTTCGGCCGTGGCGGTCAGGGTGTTGGCGGAGGCCTCCAGTTCGGTCGAAGCGGACGACACCGTCTCGACGATATGGCCGATCGCGCTTTCGAAGCCATCGGCGAGTTGCATCATGTCGGCCTTGCGCCGCACGGCGGCCTGCTGGTCGGCCTCCTGCTGCTCACGCTTCAGACGCTCGACTTCGAGCCCGTTCGCCTTGAACACCTCGACGCTGCGGGCCATCTCGCCGATCTCGTCGCGACGCTGCTTGCCCGGGACATCGGCACTGAGGTCGTTGCGAGCGAGCGCCTCCATCGCCGCCTTCAGGCGGGCGATGGGCCGCGACATTCCCGCGATCCCAATCCACATCGCGACCGCGAGGCCCAGCAAGAGACCGGCTGCAGCCGTCATCTGCACGGTACTGATCGAAGAATCGGCCTCCGCCGTCATCGCATCGGATATCCTGTGCGCATCCGCCAGCAGATCGTCGACGAGTTTGACCTGGTCGGTAATCGCGGCCTCCATCAGCGGAACGCACTCCGCCTTGAGACGCGCGGCGGCTTTCATGTTCTCTTCGGGGGAGGTGGTCGTCGCCGCGTATTCGATCCCGGGATCGCAGACCACGAAAGCCTTCTCGAAACCGGCAAGGATGGGTTTGATGGCCGTCCCCTTCTCTGGCATGCGGTCGAGCACCTCCGACATGCCTGCTTTATAGGCCTTTTCGCTGGACCTGGTCTTGGCCAGATATTTGACGTTGCCTTCGTCGGTGGTTTCCACGGCGAGCTGAAACGCCGCGGAAAGATAGGCTTCGGCATGACGCGTCATGCGCGTGGCCAGCGTCGTGTACTTGTCGACGCGCGTCACGACATCGGTGTTGGCATCGTCCATCGCCCTCATGCGTCGCGCTGCAAACAGCGTTTCTCCGATCATGACGACGCCGAGAATGCCAACGATCAGACCGACCTTCACGACGATCTTGAAATTATCCAGCCAGGACATCTCTCATCTTCCGATGCTGTTAATGACTTAAGGAATTCCGGACGTGCTTCGCGATCGCTCCGCCTTCAAAAAGCGAATCGACATGACGCAGGGCCTGATCGCAGGCCCACTCGAGCGGCATAAGGGCGGAGGAAACGCGACAACGGCATGTTCTCAACCGAACTGCCGGCAGGTTTTCGAAAACGCTACACGTACCCCGCTAGAACAAGGTTAACGTGAATTTCAGTATGACTACGGACGACGCAAACCTCGGACACCTCTGAATAATTGCAGCGTTCGCCCCGACACAACTTTTCGTCGCTGTGCAGTCGATCCATGCGCTAAAGACGGAGCAAGCTTCAATCGGAGATAAAAAAAGCCCGGCCATCACGGCCGGGCTTTTGATCAACGCGCCAAAGCAGTGTTCAGGCGGCGCGGACGGCGTCAAGGAACTTGCCGACCTCGAGCTTGAGACGGCTGCTGTCGCCGGACAGCGATTGCGCCGCCGACAGCACCTGACTTGAGGCCAAGCCGGTTTCGCTGGCGCCGTGCTGCACGTCGGTGATGTTGGCCGAGACCTGCTGGGTGCCCTGCGCCGCCTGTTGCACGTTGCGGGAAATCTCCTGCGTCGCCGCGCCCTGCTGTTCGACTGCGGCGGCAATGGTGGACGATATCTCCGACAGCCGCTCGATGGTCGACGAAATTTCCTTGATCGCGCCGACCGACTCCTGGGTCGCGGCCTGGATGCCGGCGATCTGCTGGCCGATCTCGCCGGTCGCCTTTGCGGTCTGCTCGGCCAGGGCCTTCACTTCGGAAGCCACCACCGCGAAGCCGCGGCCGGCTTCGCCGGCGCGCGCCGCCTCGATGGTGGCGTTCAGCGCAAGGAGGTTGGTCTGGCCGGCGATGGTGTTGATCAATTCGACGACGTCGCCGATGCGCGCGGCGGCCTTCGACAGCTCGCTGACGCGATCGTTGGTGGTGCGCGCCTGACCGACGGCGTCGCCGGCCATCCGCGCCGATTCCTGCACCTGACGGCTGATCTCGGTCACCGACGACGACAGCTCTTCGGTTGCGGATGCCACCGACTGCACATTGGTCGAGGCCTCCTCGGATGCCGCGGCAACCGAGGTGGTCAATTCCTGCGAACGCCGCGCGGTCGACGACAGCGTGCCCGCCGAGGCTTCGAGCTCCGTCGAGGCCGACGACACCGTCTGCACGATCTCGCCGATCATCTGTTCGAAATTGCGGGTGATGGTGTCGACCCGGCGGCCGCGCTCGATCTTGGCTTCGGCATCGGCGGCCGCGGCTTCATCGGCCGCCTTCTTGGCGACCAGGGCTTCCTTGAACACCTGCAGCGTATCGGCCATGGCGCCGATCTCGGTCTTCTCGCCCTGATGCGGCACGACGGCGGTGAGGTCGCCGCGGCCCAGCGCCTGCATCGGGCTCACGATCGAGGCGATGCCGGCCGAGACGTCGCGGATCATCAGGAAGCTGACGCCGACGCCGACGACGATGGCGGCACCCAGGATGATCGCAAGCAGCATGAAGCCCCAATCGTAGCTGCTGGCCGCATCCTGCGCCGCCTTGTCGGCACCGGCGTTGTTGAGGTCGATGTCCTTGCGCAGGATCTCGTCTGCCTCGAGCCCGATCTTGTTCACCGTCTTGGCATTCAGCTCATGCGCCTCGTGCGGGATCTTGCCGGCTTCCTTGCGCGACAATTCCATCACCTGCTCGGTACCCTTCTTGTAGCGCGTCCAGCTATCGACCCACTGATTGTAGAGCGCCCGCTCCTCGGGGGACGTGATCAGCGGTTCATAGACCGCGCGGACCTTCGTGTTGGCTTCGACCACGGTTGCCAGGGTCTTTTCCGCAGCCAGCTTCTCCTCCAGCGTCTCGGCCAGCATGTGCTCGCGGATCACGTTGCGGTAAGTGATGACGCCGGCGCGCAGGTCGCCAAGCGCCCGTACGCTCGGCAGCCAGCTCGTCATGATGTCGACGGTGTTGGCATTGATCGCCCGCATGTTCTTGACCGCGAGCAAGCCCATTCCCGTTATCGCGACAAGCAGGAACGCAACCACGGCAATGATCTTGGCGCGGATCGAGAATTTGGCGAACATCGTGAGGTCTCTTGGATATCGGGCTCGCGAGGCCCGATCGAATGGCTGGGGGCGCTGCGGGACGCCGCGGATATCAAAGCCAGCCCCCCTCCTTCGGCAGGGTTAATTTGGTTCCCCGTTCAACTACGGAGACGTCCCTCGCCGCCGCCACACGCGGCGCGTTGCGCGCATCAGGGCATCAATGCCAGCGCATCCGAGAAGAACTCAGGCCCGCCGAAATTGCCCGACTTCAGGGCAAGTACCATCTCGCCATTTCCGGCGCCGACGGCGCGCAGAACGGGCACGCCTGCAGCGATTTCCGCACCGACCAGGAATCCCGGGATGCGCAGGCGGTCGACCACGGCGCCTGAAGTTTCACCACCGGCGACCACCAGCCTGCGCACACCCGACTGCATCAACCCCTCCGCGATATCGGCCATCGCCTGCTCGATGGCATGTCCGGCTGCATCGCGGCCATGACGGGATTGCAGAGCTGCCACCTCCTCGGGGGTCGAGCTGCTGGCGATCAGGATCGGCCCGGCGCCGAACCGGTCTCGGGCCCAGGCGAGAGCGCGCTGCGCCTCCTCCCGTCCGGCGATCACCCGCTCGGGGTCGAGGTGCAGCACCGGCATCACCTTCCCGGCGTTGGCGATCTGGCGCAGGGTCGCCTGCGAGCAACTGCCGGCGAGGCAGGCGGCCGGGCCGCCGATCGCGGCCTCGGACATCGCAGTCGCGGCGTCCGATTTGGCCTTGCCCGCAGCGACCAGCGCCCGCGCCAGACCAAGCCCGATGCCGGAGGCGCCGACCGACAGGCGATGATCCAGCGCCACCTGCCCGATGGTCTCGAGGTCGCGATCGAACACCGCGTCGACGATGGCAGCGCCGATGCCGCCGCGCGCGAGCTCGGCCAGCCTGGCGCGCACCGCCTCAGCGCCGCGGCTCAGCGTCGCCAGATCGACCAGGCCGACCTTGGTCTTGCTCTGGCGCGCCAACACACGCACCAGATTGGAATCATGCATCGGGTTGAGCGGGTGATCCTTCAGCGGGCTCTCGTTCAGCGGCACGGAGCCTACGAACAGATTGCCCTGGTAGACGGTGCGGCCGGTCTCCGGGAACGCCGGAGTCACCAGCACGATGCTGTCAGAGGAATCGGCGCGCAGCGCGTCCATCACCGGGCCGATATTGCCGGCATCGGTGGAATCGAAGGTCGAGCAGATCTTGAACAGGATGTGGGAAGCGCCGCGGCCGCGCAGCCAGCTTTCCGCCGCGCGCGAGCGCGTCACGGCGAGGCCGGGTTCGATCGAGCGGCTCTTCAGCGACACCACGACGGCGTCGACCTCGGGCAGCGCCAGATCGTCGGCGGGCACGCCGATGGTCTGCACCGTGCGTAGACCCGCACGGGTCAGCGTGTTGGCGAGGTCCGAGGCGCCGGTGTAGTCGTCGGCGACACAGCCAAGCGACAGTTTCGTTGCTGATGTCACGGCTTCACTCCGGCATAGGGCTTGAACCAGGCGAGGCCGTCGGTGGTCTTGGCCCGCGGATTGTATTCGCAGCCGACGAAGCCGCCATAGCCGAGCCGGTCGAGCTCATTGAACAGGAACGGATAGTTCAGCTCCTCGCCGTCGGGCTCGTTGCGTGACGGGACCGAGGCGATCTGAATGTGGCCGACGACAGGCATCATCTCGCGCAGCCGCATCGTGACGTCGCCATGGATGATCTGGCAGTGATAGATGTCGAACTGCAGCTTCAGGTTCGCGAGACCAAGCTCGTTGATCAGGTCACGCGCGAAAATGAAATCGTTGAGGAAGTAGCCGGGCACGTTGCGCGGATTGATCGGCTCGATCACGACGTCGAGGCCATGCGGCGCGAAGAACTCGGCCGCGTATGCGACCGATTTGCGAAACGCCGCGACCGCCGTGGCATCGCTACGACTGGCGATGCCGGCCATCAGATGCACCCGCTTGACGCCGGTCGCCGCTGCATAGGGCAGCGCGGTCTTCAGGCTCTGCTGCAGATCGGCGAAGCGATCCGGCAGCGCGGCAAATCCCTTTTCGCCGGCGGCCCAGTCGCCCGGCGGCAGGTTGAACAGCGCCTGCGTCAGCCCGGCGGCCTTCAGCCGTTTGCCGACCTCCTCGGCCGGATGGTCATAGGGAAACAGGAACTCGACCGCGGTGAAGCCCGCTTTCGCCGCCGCCTCGAAGCGGTCGAGGAACGGGACTTCGTTGAACATCATGGTGAGGTTGGCGGCAAAACGGGGCATTGCAAACTCCTGTTATTTCGCGCCGGGAAGCTTGGTGCCGGTGACCTGCGCATACATCCGCGCCACCGACGCATCGTCGTCACGGCCCATGCCAGCGGCCGATGTCATCAAAAACATCTGCAAGGCCGCGGCCGAGACCGGCACCGGGAAGCGCGCAGTGCGCGCCATGTCCTGGATGATGCCGAGGTCTTTGACGAAAATCTCCACCGCGCTGCGCGGCGCATAATCGCCGTCGAGCACGTGCGGGATGCGGTTCTCGAACATCCAGGAATTGCCGGCGGAGGCGGTGATCACCTCATAGACCTTGCGGATGTCGAGTCCCTGCTTGGCGGCAAACGCGATCGCCTCCGACGCCGCCGCGATGTGCACGCCGGCCAGCAGCTGGTTGATCATCTTGAACGCGGCGCCCTGGCCAGCCGCATCGCCGAGCTCGTAGAGCTTGGCCGCCATCGCATCCAGCGCCGGCCGTGCTTTTGCGAACGCGACCGCGCTGCCGGAAGCGAGAATCGTGAGTTCGCCCTGCGCCGCGCGCTGCGCGCCGCCGGAGATCGGGGCATCGAGATAGTGCCGGCCGGTCGCCTCGAGCTGTTTTGCCAGCCGCCGCGCGATATCGGGGTCCATGGTCGCCGAGGAGATGAAGACCGCATCCCTGGCCATGGTCTCGGCGGCGCCGCCCTTGCCGAACAGGATGGCCTCGGTCTGCGCCGCATTGACGACGACGCTGACGACGATATCGGCATCCTTGGCCGCCTCGGCCGGCGAGCTGGCGCCCTTGCCGCCATCGGCCACGAAGCGTGCGACGGCATCGGACGAGACGTCGCAGCCGATCACCTCGAGACCGGCCCGCCTGAGCGAGGTCGCCATGCCGTATCCCATCGACCCCAGCCCGATGACGGCGACGCGTGGTGTTGCGGAACTGGACATGCGGCGATCCTCAAATTCTTACTTGTTAGAGCATGATTGCCGTTTTCCGGATCATGCTCGTTGCTGCTTGCCTAACACGGCTTGGCCGCGCTGCCAAAGCATGAGACAAAGCGGAAAACGGATGGCGCCATGAGCGAGCCGGAACAGGCGAAACCGGATGAGCGAGACAAAGCTTCGTGAGGACATTTGCCGCTTCGGCCGCTCGCTGTTCGAGCGCGGGCTGACGCCGGGCTCCTCGGGCAATATCAGCGTCCGGCTCGACGACGGCGGCTGGCTGGTGACACCGACCAACGCCTCGCTCGGCTTCCTCGATCCGGCGAAAATGTCGCGGCTCGACGGCAACGGCCGGCTGGTCTCCGGCGATGCCCCGACCAAGGAAGTGCCGCTGCACACCGCGCTCTACCAGACCCGCACGAGCGCCGGCGCCGTGGTGCACCTGCACTCGACCCATTCGGTCGCGCTCTCGATGCTGCCCGAGATCGACCCGCGCGCCGCACTGCCGGCGATGACGGCCTATTACGTGATGAAATGCGGCCAGACCGCGCTGGTGCCCTATTATCGCCCCGGCGATCCCGCCGTTGCCGACGCGATCAGGGGGCTGGCCGGGAAATATTCATCGGTGCTGCTCGCCAATCACGGCCCCGTCGTGTCGGGCGACACGCTGGAGGCCGCGGTGTTCGCAACCGAGGAGCTGGAAGAAACCGCAAAGCTTTATCTGCTGCTGCGCGGGCTGAACCCGCGGTATCTGTCGCCGGAACAGGTCAAGGAGTTGACCAAGGTGTTCGGGTTGACGTTGCCGGAACACGGGCATGATTGAACATTTGATCGGACAACCGAAAGCAACGATCGAATATCTGGCTGACCATCCAGCACTCGTGCCAACGATCGCGGCATGGCAGCACGCGCAATTCGGCTACCTCACGCCGGCGGCCACGCTCGAAGATCGAACCGAGAGGCTCCGTCGATCGCTCCAGAAAGACGCGCTGCCGATGGCGATTGTGGCATTGAGCGAGGACGGGACGCCGTTGGGATCGGCCGGCATCCTTGCGGCGAGCATCATCCACAAGCATCTGACGCCGTGGCTGTCCTCGGTATACGTGCCCCGGGAACATCGCGGACAGGGAATCGCCTCCGCATTGAGTCTGCGCGCCATCGATGAAAGCGCCAAACTGGGATTCGACCGGCTGTACTTGTTCACCCCGCACAGCGAAGCGATGTATGCGCGGCTGGGCTGGAAGACCTTCGAACGGATCGAATACAACGGAACGCCCCTCACCCTCATGGAAAGAAGCGCGTCACTGCAACAGGTGTAGGGATCTACTGACTAGACCTAGCAGAGGTGAGACATGCGGAGGACAGTCATGACGAAGTTCACAGGCTTGGCATTCGCGGCTCTGTTCGTCGGCGGCCTGGCGGGATCCACTGCGCAGGCCGAGGAGACCTTGCAGGACCTGCTTGCGGTCCAGCTGCGCGCGCAGGGCTATGCCTGCGACAAGCCGCTCAAGGCCGAACGGGACGACAAGCTCTCCAAGCCCGACAACGAGGCCTGGACCCTGACCTGCAGCAACGCGACCTACCGCGTCAGCCGCGTGCCCGACCTCGCGGCCAAAGTCGAAAAGGTCGAACAGGGCAAGTAGGATGCGTGGGCTGGATTCGTAGCCCGCATGAGCGCAGCAATATGCGGGACGCCCCGGATGTCGCTTCCGCCTTCGCTCTTCGAGCTACGGCGGACAAGTCGCTCATCCGGGCTACGAGCCGAACACCGCGCCACAAATTCCGGCGTCATCCTGAGGTGCGCGCCTCTTCGGCGCGCCTCGAAGGATAGCCGCGGACGCACTTGTGGCCATCCTTCGAGGCTCGCCCAGCGGCGCAATTGCGCCGCAAGGCTCGCACCTCCAGCGACAAAGGCTTCGCCTTTGCGCGGGGATGACGTCGGAGTGCGCGGAGATATTTTTCCGCTACAATCCCAGATACGCCTTGCGCACGTCGGGATTGCCGCTGATCTCGGCGGCGGTGCCCTGCATCAGCACGCGGCCGGTCTGCAGGATGTAGGCGCGGTCGGCGATCTCCAAACACTCGGCCATGCGCTGCTCGACGATCAGAACCGTCATGCCGGCGTCGCGGATGCGCTTCACGGCCTGGAAGATCTCGTCGACCAGCTTCGGCATGATGCCCTGCGACGGTTCATCAAGCATCAGAAGCCGCGGCCGCGTCATCAGCGCGCGGCCGATCGCGAGCATCTGCTGCTCGCCGCCGGACAGCGTCTCGGCGCGCTGGTCGAGCCGCTCGGCGAGCCGCGGGAACAGCTGGAACACCAGATCGAGCGGCGCGTCGCGATTGGCCTCGCTGCGATAGAGGTAGCTGCCGAGCCGCAGATTGTCGTGCACCGAGAGCCGCGGAAACAGCCGGCGGTTTTCCGGCACGAAGGCGATGCCGCTTGACGTGATGACGTGCTGCGGCTGGCCGTCGATGCGCTTGCCGTCGAAGGTGACGGTCCCTGCGCGCGGCCGCTCGGCACCGGCGATCGATTTGAGCAGCGTCGACTTGCCCGCACCGTTGGCGCCGGCGACGCAGACGATCTCACCCTTGGTGACGTCGATCGACACCGAAGAGATCGCAACCAGGCCCTGATAGGCGGTGGTGACTTCACGCACCGACAGCATGACGATCCCCGAGATAGGCAGAAATGACCTCTGGATTGCGGACGACCTCGGCGGGCTTGCCCTCGACGAGCACCTTGCCGAGATTGAGCACGATGGCGCGGTCGACCAGCGGCATCACGATCTCCATCACATGCTCGACCATCAGCACAGTGACGCCGGTGGCGCGGACCTTGCGCACCAGTTCGACGCCGGTCTGCGCCTCGACCGGGGTCAGACCGGTCAAAACTTCGTCGAGCAGCAGGAGTTTCGGCTCGGTGGCGAGTGCGCGGGCGACTTCGAGCCGGCGCTTCTCCGACGGAACGAGGTCGGCGGCAAGCTTTTCGGCGCGCGCCGCAAGGCCGCAGAACTCCAGCACCTCGTAGGCTTTCTGCCGCGCAACACGCATCTTCGTGTTGCGGATCAGCGCGCCGACGATGACGTTGTCGATCACGGTCATGGTCTCGAAGCTCTTGACCACCTGGAAGGTACGCCCGACGCCGCGCTGGCAGCGTTCCGCCGCCGGCAGCCGGGTGACGTCCTCGCCGTCGAAGATGATCGAACCTTGGGTCGGCGGCAGCACGCCCGCGATCAGATTGAACAGCGTCGACTTGCCGGCGCCGTTCGGGCCGATCAGGCCGACGATCTCGCCGCGCCCGACCGAGATCGAGACATCGCTGTTGGCGACGAGGCCTCCGAAGCGCTGCCAGACGCCGCGGGTTTCCAACAGTGCCGTCATCGTGCGGCTTCCTTGCGCCAAGGGACCTTGCCGAACACGCTGACCAGGCCGCGCGGCAGCGCCAGCGAGATCAAGACGATCAGCGTGCCGTAGACGATCAGGTCGACGCCTCGCCCCGAACCGCCGACGAACGAGCGCGTCAGCTCGGTGAGCGGGATCAGGATGACAGCGCCGAGCACCGGCCCCCACAGCGTGCCGATGCCGCCGAGCACCGCGGGCAGTGCCATGAGCAGCGAGAACTGGAAGCCCATCACGCTTTCAGGATCGATATAGGAGACGAACTGGGCGTAGAAGCCGCCGCCGACCGCGACCAGGAATGCCGAGACCGCCGCGGCGCCCATCTTGGAATTGAACACGACCACGCCGAGGCTTTCGGCGGCATCGGGATTGTCCTTTACCGCGCGCCACCAATAGCCCCATTTGGAGTCCTCCAGCCACCAGGTGACGAACCAGGCGACGCAGGCGAGCGCCAGCGCGAAGTAGAAATATGGCAGCTTGGATCGGGCGAACTGGAATTTCAGCCAGCTGTCGCCGCGCATCGGAATCGTGATGCCGAGCGCGGCACCCGCCCAATCCCAGTTCTGGATCAACAACAGCGCGATCTCGGCGATCACGATGGTCGCGATCACGAAATAATGCCCGCGCAGGCGGAAGCAGGGATAGCCGAGCGCCATCGCTATCAAGGCGGAGATCACCCCGCCCGCCAGCATGCCGAACCACGGCAGCACGCCGAACTTGGTGAACAGCAGCGCGGTGGTATAGGCGCCGAGCCCGAAATACAGCGCATGCCCGAGCGAGATCTGCCCGCAATAGCCGGACAATATGTTCCAGCTCTGGGACAGCGCGGCATACATCAGGGTCAGCACCATGATGTTCTGGACGTAGACGTCCTTGACGAACAGCGGCACGATCGCGGCGATCACCGCCAGGCAAAGCGCCACGATCAGGTCACGCCTGCGGCGTTGGGCGAAGTGGGTGTCCATCACATCGATCCGAACAGGCCACGCGGGCGGATGAAGACGACCAGCAGATAGACGGCGTAGATGCCGACCGATTTCAGCGACGGCGGCAGGATCAGCGCGGTGCTCGCCTCCACCAGGCCGACGATGATGCCGCCGGCAAAGGCGCCGAACACGCTGCCGAAGCCGCCGAGCGCCACGGTGACATAGGCGATCAGGGCAAAGGAAGCTCCGACGTCAGGATAGATGTAGAAGAAGGTCGCCATGATCGCGCCCGCAAGCCCGACCAGCGCCGCACCAAGGCCCCAGCCCAGCGCGAACACGCGGTTCTTGTCGATGCCGACCAGGGCCACCGCCCCGGCATCCTCGCGCGTCGCTTCCAGCGCACGGCCGAAATCGGTGCGGTTGATGAAGAAGTAGAGCGCAACGAAGGCCGCGATCGAGACCAGCGCGCCGACCAATTGCGGCACGGGCAGATAAATGCCGGCAACCGAGATCGTCTTGCCGCCGAGCCAGGAGTGGGTGACGCTGCGATAATCGGGCGTGAAGAAGAACTGCGCCAGACCCCGCATCACGATGGCAAGGCCGAAGGTCGAGAAGATCTGCACCATGCCGGCATTGGCCTTCGCCCGCACCGCGAAGCGGACGATCAGGAGATAAACCACCGCGCCGAACACGAACAAGGCGGCGGCGACCAGCGGCGCCGACAGCAACGGGTCGATCGCAAAGAACGCGAACAAGAAAAAGGTCGCGTACATCGCGATCATCAGGAATTCGCCGTGCGCGAAATTCACGACGTCCATCAGCCCGAAGATCAATGCGAGACCGGCGGCGATCAGTCCGTAGAGCAGCCCCATCAGAAGGCCGCTCGCCAGACTCTGGATAATGGCTTGGGCGGTCACGGCCGGCGCCTCGCGACGCCTGCCATGCCATCACGTGTCGTTGCCGGCGAAGCGGGGCAAGCCATCGCCCCGCGAGCAAGATTGCGTTGCGCCGCCGCTTCGCTCCGCGCAATGACGAAATGCGTAGTGCGCTGAATGATCTCGTTCGCTGTCACAGTGCTCGCTCCCCCGCCCCTTGCGCCATCCCGGCCTATTTCATCGGCCAGACCGCGTCGGCGATCGCGGCCTGCGGCGGGAAGATGGTGACAAACTTGCCGCCGACATATTGCAGCAGCACCGGATCGGCGTCGTTGTTCTGGCCCATGTCGTCGAACTTGACCCGCTTCCAGGGCATGATGGTCTGCTCGCCCGGAATGTCGGTCGCGACCAGCGCCTCGCGGATCTTCTCGCCATCGGTCGACTTGGCGCGGTTGATGGCGTCGGCCATCACGATCAGGCCCATGAACTGGCGCGAGGTGAGATCGTTGAAGTCCTTGCCCGAACGTTCCTTGAACATGGCGTTGAGCTTGCCGACCATCGGACGCTTGGTGGCGAGGTCGAGCGAGAAGGTGCCGCGCGAGATCACGCCTTCCAGCTTGTCGCCGACCGCGTCATACAGCGCCTTCTCGGAAAAGCCCGCATCCTGGGCGACGATCGCATTCGGCTTGTAGCCGAGTTCGGCCATGGTCTTGACCAGCAGGATGCCGTCCGTCGTATAGCTCGACGGCATCAGCACGTCGGCATTCGCGGTTTTCAGCTGCTGCACCTCGGCCGACAGCGACGGCGAATTGGCGCGGTACTTGATATCGGCGACGATCTTGTAGCCGCGTTCGCCGGCGATCTTGGTCTGGGCGTTGCCGGAGTCGGTGCCGAAGATGGTATCCTCGTGGAACAGCGACAGCGTCTCGATCTTGGTGCCCTTCTTCTTCATCGCATCGTAGAAATCGAACATCGCGGCCGAGTACATCTCGTCATGCGGCGCCGCACGGAAATAGAACTTCAAACCGCGGCGATGCAGGCTCGGCGAGGAATTGTCGGCCGAGAGGAACGGGACGCCGTAGCGTTCGCAGATCTGGCTGACGGTGACCGCGACCGCGCTCTGATAGGTGCCGATCACGGCGCAGACCTTCTCCTGCGTGATCAGGCGCTCGGCTTCGGCACGGCCCTTCTGCGGATCGGCCTGGTGGTCGGCAAACACGAGACGGATCTTGGCGCCGCCGAGGCCCGGCAGGCCCTCGCCCTTCGCGAGCGGCAGGTCGAAATCATGGTCCTTGTTGATGACGTCGAGCGCGGTCTCATAGGCCTTCTGCGCATCGACGCCCTGCTGCGCGCTGCCGCCGGAGAACGGATAGATGATGCCAATGACGACTTCGGAGGTTTGCGCGCGGGCCACGATCGGTGCCAGCGCGGCGGCGGAGGCGCCAAGCAATACGTTACGGCGAGAGATCGTCATTCGAAATTCCCCTTGATCAGCTTGCTATTATCGATGTGATGCTTGTAGCGCGCAGTAAAGCCTCAATGAATTGCACGAATTGCCTATTCAGAGCACAGCGAGCTGCTTGTTCCTGAGATCGGTCACCAGCATCAGGCCGGGCGAATGCGTGATCGCGAACGGCAGCTTCGCACTTGCGATCACCGATTGCGGGGTCACGCCGCAGGCCCAGAACACAGGGATCTCGTCGTCGGCCACCGGCACCGCATCGCCATAGTCGGGCTTGGCGATATCCTTGATGCCGATCGCATGCGGATGGCCGAGATGGACCGGCGCGCCATGCACCGACGGGAAGCGCGAGGTGATCTGCACCGCGCGGATCGCATCTGCCGGCTTGAACGGGCGCATCGACACCACCATGGGTCCCGCGAACGGCCCCGACGGGCTGCAGGCGATGTTGGTGCGGTACATTGGCACACGCAGATTGCGTTCGATATGACGGATCGGCAGTCCCTCATCGAGCAGCGCCTCTTCGAACGAGTACGAGCAGCCGAGCACGAAGGTGACGAGATCGTCGCGCCAGTATTTCGTGATGTCGGTGGGCTCGTCGGCCACCTCGCCGTCGCGCCAGACCCGGTAGCGCGGCACGTCGGTGCGGATGTCGAGGTCGAGGCCGAGCGCGGGGATACGGGGATCGCCGACATCGGACATGCCGATGATCGGGCACGGTTTCGGATTGAGCTGGCAGAACCGGTGGAAGGCGCCGGCAAGCTTTTCCGGCAGGATCGCGAGATTGCCCTGGACGAACCCGTTGGCGAGACCGGCTGTCGTGGCCGAGGCCACACCGTCACGGCAGGCGCGCCGCGCCTCGGCGCTAGCGAGCGCCGCTTCACCTTGAGATCGCTGCACTGCCGCAAAAACAGTCATGGGAGCCTCCTGCCCATAATCTCGACAAGGACAAACCAACACCAAGCGTGATATAATGTCTAATCGTCCTTTCTAATCAAAATCGATAAGTCTAATTTATCGATCGGGGATATGCTTCCAATGACGGACTTCCGCTCGATCGAAACCTTCCTCTGGGTCGTCAAGCTCGGCAGCTTCCGCGGCGCCGCCCAGCGGCTCAACACCACCCAGCCGGCGATCTCCCAGCGCATTGCCCAGCTCGAGCGCGAGATGGGCGTCAAGCTGTTGAACCGCGATCACCGCGTGGCCTCGCCGACGCCGAGCGGCCGGCTGATGATGACCTATGCCGAGAAGCTGATCGGCCTGCGCTCGGAGATGATGGCCGAGGTCGGCGACCGTTCGGCGATGCGCGGCGCGCTGCGGCTCGGTGTCGCGGAGACCATCGTGCACACCTGGCTGCCGCGGCTGGTCAAGAGCGTCAACGAAATCTATCCGAACCTGTCGCTCGAGATCGAGGTCGACATCACGCCGAACCTGACCCCGCGGCTGCTGGCGCAGGAGATCGAGCTCGCCTTCGTGCTCGGACCGGTCTCGGCCTCCGGCGTGCATAACCATGTGCTGTGCGATTATCCGATCGGCTTCCTGGCGAGCCCGGCGCTCGGCCTCGGCGACGGCCCGGTGGCGCGGCAGGATCTGGCGCGGTTTCCGATCATCACCTTTCCGCGCAAGACCCAGCCCTATGAGACCGTGCGCGCATTGTTCAACGCCCCCGATCTGCCGCCGATCCGGCTGCATGCCTCGACCTCGCTCGCAACCGTGATCCATATGGCCAATGAAGGCCTTGGCATTGCGGTGATTCCATCGGCGATCGTCGAGAACGAGCTTGCCGACGGGCGGTTGCAACTGCTCGATACCGACCTCAAGCTGCCGCCCCTCACCTTCACCGCAAGCTGGCTCGCCTCCCCCGATGCGGTCGCCATCGAGCGCGTCGCTCATCTCGCCAGGCAGATCGCGCAGGCGAGCGTGGCGGTTGACGCGGTGGAAGCGGCGCGTCATTGAACAAGTGCCGGATAATCAAACGTCATTCCGGGGCGATGCGTCAGCATCGAACCCGGAATCTCGAGATTCCGGGTTCGGCTCTTCGAGCCACCCCGGAATGACAGCTGAAATGGACTGACGAAATGAGCCGAGCCGCGACCAACCTGCAGATCGATTCCGCCCGCCTCTGGGGCAGCATCCACGAAACCGCGCAGTTCGGCGCAACACAGAAGGGCGGCGTGCGACGCCTGACGCTGAGCGCCGAGGACAAGCAGGTGCGCGACTGGTTCCGCAAGGCGTGCGAGAACGCCGGCCTCGAAGTGCAGGTCGATGCGCTCGGCTCGATGTTCGGGTTGAGGAAAGGACGGGATATGTCGAAGCCGCCGATCGGCGTCGGCTCGCATCTCGACACCCAGCCGACCGGCGGCAAATATGACGGCATCCTCGGCACGCTGGCCGGGCTCGAACTGGTGCGCACGCTCAACGATGCCGGCATCGAGACTGAGCTGCCGATCTGCATCTGCAACTGGACCAATGAGGAAGGCTCGCGCTTTGCGCCGGCGATGATGGCCTCGGCCGCCTATGTCGGCGATTTCACCACCGACGACATCCTGTCGCGCAAGGACGCCGAAGGCGTCACGGTGGCGCAGGCACTCGACTCGATTGGTTATCGCGGCGATGCCCCGGTCGGCCGCCAGAAATTCACCAGCTTTGTCGAGCTGCATATCGAGCAGGGCCCGATCCTGGAGGCCGAGGGCAAGACCATCGGCGTGGTCGATTCCGGCCAGGGCGTGTTGTGGTACGACGGCAAGATCACCGGCTTCGAGAGCCATGCCGGCTCGACCCCGATGCCGCTGCGCCGCGATGCGCTGGCGACGCTGTCGGAGATCGTGCTGGCGATGGAAAGCATCGCCAAAAAGCATGGCCCGAAGGCGGTTGGCACCATCGGCGAGGCGGTGATCGCAGCGCCCTCGCGCAACGTGATCCCCGGCGAGATCGCCTTCACGGTGGATTGCCGCAGCGCCGATGCCGCGATCATGGATGCGCTGGATCGCGACCTGCGGGCCGCGGTCGCCGAGATCGCCGCGCGGCGCAAGGTCGAGGTTCAGCTCGACTTGGTCTGGCGCAAGGCGCCGACGCATTTCGATCCGAAGCTGGTCGACGCCGTGGAGAACGCGGCCAAGCAGCTCGGCTATTCGCATCGCCGCATCACCTCCGGCGCCGGCCACGACGCCTGCAACCTCAACACGGTGATGCCGGCAGCGATGGTGTTCGTGCCCTGCAAGGACGGTATCAGCCACAACGAGCTGGAAGACGCGACGCAGGCCGATTGCGCCGCCGGCGCCAACGTCCTGATGCATACGGTGCTGGCGCTCGCCGGCGTCGCGTCGTGATCCGCTGATCCCCCTTACGTGGAGGTGCGCATGCGCGCAGTTTTCGTCGACGCCAATGAATCGCTTGCGGTGATCACGGAGCGGCTGGAGAAACCAGGCGATCCCAGGATGCGGATCAACCGCAACCCCGACATCAAGCCGGAAGACTATCCGGCGGTGCTCGACGGCGCCGAGATCGCGGTGGTCGATCACACCGCGTTGCCGACCGACATTGCCAGGAAGTGCGCCGGCCTGAAGCACGTCGTGTTCCTCGGCACCGGCGCGCGCAGCTACATGAACCCCGAAGAACTTGCCGAGCTCGGCATCGCCGTGCACCTGATCAAGGGATATGGCGACACGGCGGTCGCGGAGTCCGCGATCGCGCTGATGTGGTCGTCGGCGCGCGTGATCGCACAGATGGACCGCGAGATGCGTGCCGGCAACTGGCTGCGCGAGGACGGCATGCAGCTGACCGGCAAGACGCTCGGCCTGGTCGGCTTCGGCGGCATCGCCGCCGAGGTCGCCCGCATCGCGCTCGGCAGCGGCATGAAGGTGATCGCCTGGAACCGGTCGCCCAAGAGCCATCCGGGCATCGACTTCGTCGATCTCGACACGGTGCTGGCAAAGAGCGACGTGGTCTCGATCCATTTGTTGCTGAACGACGAGACCCGCGGGATGATCACGCGCGACAGGATCGCGAAGATGAAGAAGGGTGTGGTGCTGATCAACACCGCGCGCGGCGCCATCGTCGACGAGCAGGCGATGATCGATGCGCTCAACTCCGGCCACATCCGTCACGCCGGTCTCGATGTCTACAACATCGAGCCGCTGCCGAAGGATCACCCGCTGACGAAGATCCCGAACGTGACGCTGTCGGCGCATTCCGCCTTCCGCACGCCGGAGGCGAGCGAGAATTTGATCCACGCGGCATGGGAGCATTGCCGAAGGATCGTGGAGGGATGAGGCGCCGCCTTGTCTTTTTCTCCGGCAAGGAAATGAGGCAAGAGCGTTACGATACGGCGGCTCTTCGGTCAGGGCACGTTGAATAGAGCTTTCCACTGCGGCTTGAGATATTTCCCGAAGACCGTTGCAGGCACGGCCAGCCGAAAATCGCCCAGCACATGCGGCCATACTTGGCCTGCGCCATACAGCAACACGATCCCGTTGGCGGCTGGGTTCCCCTCGGCGTAGGTCAACGCATAGGTCTTGAGCTTGTCAGGGTCTGCACCAATGCCATCCTTGGCAAGGTCGGTGTCCGGTCCTGGCCTCTGACCGCTGCGCTGGATATACACTTTGGCCCAAGCCTTGACGGCGGCACTGGCGACCGCCGTCAGCGCATCCTTGACATGGTCCGGCTGGAACAGCCCGTCGATCGGCAATGCGCGGCCGGCTTTCTTGTCCCAGACGATGGTCTGGAAGGCCTCGTTGGGATGAGCGCCCCCGGTGTCGGCATTTATCTCGGCTGAAAGGCTGAGCACGGCGTCGCTCTCGAAGGTCACGCGCCAGTTGGTGTCGATGTTGTAGGCGTGGAAGTGCGGATTGCCTTCCCTGTCATCCTTGGCGTCGCTCTTGGCCTGATCGGCGTCGGCCTTATACAACGCCAGGATCTTGTCTTTCAGCGCTGCGATCGCCATCGCGCTCGCGGGCACCCGCAGATGCAACTCATAGAGCGGTGACTTTTCTTTCGTCTCGTAGTCCGCGCCAAGCGCAGGCACAGCGGCCAGCACCAGGCAAGCAATGGCTGCGGCAAACGATTTCATGTTCGAATTCTCCAGAGAAGACGCCAGTCGCTCGATGGAGCCGTATGGATGGTTAGCTGCAGGTCGTGTTCATGTTGGTACAGACGGCCGTGGTCCAGCCGGTGCCCTTCTTGATATGAACCTTGAGGAATTCACCCCAGCAGCCCAACAGGTCAACACGCTGGTCGCCTGCGGCGCGAGGATCAACCAGACCGCTTCTGATGTCGTGATCGAGATAGACTGCACCGCCATTTTGCATGCCGCTGACGCCCACCACGCTCTTGTGTAGATACCCCTTGCCTCGGAACATGACCTTGCCGCCGGCTGGCTGATCGGCGCCGATCAGGTTGGCGCGGTCGATCTCGTACCAATCCCCGAGTTGGCCGGTGACATGCACGCCGATCCATCCGTCAACCGTGGTGTTCTTCAGCGACGCGATAGCCGCTCCGCCCGGAGTTGCTCTTACATTGGTACCTTTTGGGTCGGTATCGGTAACGTCAACGTTCACATTGCAGGCCTGGCGTTCCGCAGTCTGGCCCAGGCAGACTCTAATCGGCGTCAGCGCCAGAAATACGAAGGCGAAGACGGCAGGATTTTTCATTGCAGTTTCACGGTTGGATTTGAGGAAGAGTTGCGCCGCGGCTTGGTCATCCCCTACTCAGTCGAAACCTGTCGCTATGCGGTTCGAGGTACGCCGAAAAAAATCTGGCGAAGCGCAGAGTCGTACCCCCGCAGTGGCGCGAGACAAGCGAAGCGGGGATTCCCCGCCGCGCTTCCTCCTTACTCCCCCACGCTTCTGCGGAGGAGCCCTTAATCCACCATCTCCGCAACGGCCTTGCCGCAGGCCGTGGTGTCGGCGTTGCCGCCGAGATCGCGGGTGCGCAGCGTGCGTTCGCCGAGGGTGCGCTCGATCGCGCCGACGATGGCGTCCGCCGCCTGCTTCTCGCCGAGATGCTCCAGCATCATCGCGCCCGACCAGATCATGCCGATCGGGTTGGCGATGCCTTGGCCCGCAATGTCGGGCGCCGAGCCGTGCACCGGCTCGAAGACCGACGGGAAATCGCCCTCCGGATTGATGTTGCCCGACGGCGCGATGCCGATCGTGCCGGTGCAGGCCGGGCCGAGATCGGAGAGGATGTCGCCGAACAGATTGGAGCCGACCACGACGTCGAACCAGTCCGGATGCAGCACGAAGTTCGCGGTGAGGATGTCGATGTGGTACTTGTCCCACTTCACACCCGGATACTTCTTGGCCATCGCCTCCACGCGCTCGTCCCAATAGGGCATCGTGATGGAGATGCCGTTCGACTTGGTCGCCGAGGTCAGATGCTTCTTCGGCCGCGATTGCGCCAGGTCGAACGCGAATTTCAGGATGCGGTCGACGCCGATGCGGGTCATCACGGTCTGCTGCGTCACGAATTCGCGGTCGGTGTCCGGGAACATGCGGCCGCCGACCGAGGAATACTCGCCCTCGGTGTTCTCGCGCACCACCCAGAAGTCGATGTCGCCGGGCTTGCGGTTCGCCAGCGGCGACGGCACGCCGGGCATCAGCCGCACCGGTCGCAGATTGACGTACTGGTCGAACTCGCGGCGGAATTTGATCAGCGACCCCCACAGCGAGATGTGGTCCGGGATCTTGGCCGGCCAGCCGACCGCGCCGAAATAGATCGCGTCATGCTTGCCGATCTTGTCCTTCCAGTCGGCCGGCATCATCTCGCCGTGCTTCTCGTAGTAATCATAGGAGGCGAAGTCGAAATGGTCGAACTTCACGTCGACGCCGTGCTTCTTCGCCGCCGCTTCGATGACGCGCAGGCCCTCCGGCATCACTTCCTTGCCGATGCCGTCGCCGGGAATGACCGCAATCCGATACTGCTTCTTGCTGCTCATCGAGAACACCCTTGTGATTTGCCCGGCCGGCAATGCCGCCTATCCTGATGGCCCTGCAATGGACCAAACTTCGCGCCAGCGCAACGCTGCAGTGCAGTGTTGACCGCGGCGCGACCCTGCCCCACCAAATTCGCCGATATCCGTTCCTCATAACAAGCGAGACATCCCATGGATCTGCATCTGCGCGGCAGACGTGTCCTGATCACCGGCGCCTCCAAGGGCATTGGCGCGGCCGCCGCCGAAGCCTTTGCCGAGGAAGGCGCCAACCTGCTGCTCGCCGCCCGCAACGGCGACCAGCTCAAGGCGCTGGCGGAGCGGCTGCGCTCCGCGCACCAGATCGACGCCGCGACCAGCGTGGTCGATCTGCGCAAATCGGAAGACCTGGCGCGGTTGGCAAAAGAGGCCGTCGACATCGACATCCTGGTCAACAATGCCGGCGACATCCCGGGCGGCTCGATCGACAAGATCGACGAGGCGACCTGGCGGCACGCCTGGGAGCTCAAGGTGTTCGGCTATGTCAATTTGACGCGCGCGATCTATGCCCAGATGAAGGCGCGCGGCGGCGGTGTGATCGTCAACGACATCGGCGCGGCCGGCGAGAAGTTCGACGCCAACTACATCTGCGGCAGCGCCGGCAATGCGGCACTGATGGCGTTCACCCGCGCGCTCGGCGGCAAGAGCCTCGCCGACAACATCCGCGTCGTCGGCATCAATCCCGGTCCGGTCGGCACCGACCGCCACGTCACCCTGCTCAAGACCCGCGCCAAGCATCAGTTCGGCGACGAGAACCGCTACAAGGAATTCCAGAAAGGCATGCCGCTCGGCCGTCCCGCGCATGCGCGCGAGATCGGCGATCTGATGGCGTTTTTGGCGTCCGACCGCGCCGGGTATACGTCGGGCGTGATCTACACGGTCGATGGGGGGCTTACGTCGGGGTGGGGCTAGTCCGAGATCGTGCCACTTGTTCCACCGTCATCCCCGCGCAATGGCTTCGCCATTGTCGCTGGAGGAGCCGCGAAGCGGCGTCTCGAAGGATGGGCCACGGGCTGCGTCATCCTTCGAGGCTCGCCGAAGAGGCTCGCACCTCAGGATGACGCGGTCCGCTCGAACAATTGCCGGATCAGCGTCGTGATCCGGCCCTGCGGCGCCTGCATCTGGTGCATGATCGAGAAATGATCGGCGCCGGGGATCTCTTCATAGGTCAGCGGCAAGCCGTAGTGGGCGCGATGGCCGGCGAAATCGGCGGTTTGCTTGCGCAGCAGCGGCAGCTCGGCGCTGCCGACCACCAGCGACAACGGCTTTGCCGTGCCGCCCTGCTGCATCATCGGCGAATTGCGCCGCGACATCGCCTCATCAAGTCGGAGCTTGTCGTTGAGGTAGGAGTACCTGATCGGCTCGAGGTCGTAGATGCCTGAGATCGCCATGCCGGCCCGGACATTGGGGTTCGACAGCGCCATCGAGGTTAGATGCCCGCCGGCCGACCAGCCGGAGACGACCATACCATCGGCAGCGGCACCGAGGCCCGGCAATTGCTGCGCAAGAAAATCGATCCCGGCATGAATCTCGGCGACGATCTCATCGACCATCGCATCCGGTGCCAGCGTGTAGCCGATCAGCGCGACATTGATGCCGTGCGCCATCGGCCCCTCGGCAAAGATCGTGAACACTTCCTTGGCACGGGTCTGCCAGTAGCCGCCGTGGATGAACAGCAGCGTCGGCGCGCCGTCGCGGACTTTGAGGAAGTCGATCCGGTTGCGCTCACGCGGGCCGTATCTGAGATCGAGATGGTCGGAATGCTGCTGCCGCAGTGCCGCCGAGCGCTGCTCCCAGCCGGCGGCGATCTCGGCGCTGCCCTTGACGGCAACGCCGTTGTTCAGGCCGAGGTCGCGCTCCTGCTGGCTCATCGCGCGCCAGTCCAGCGCGGAAAACAACGCTGCCATCTCTGCCCCTTCGGTTCTCGTCGCATTGCCACAACGGCAGGAAATGTTCTACAGCACAAGCAAACAGAACACATAGGAGCAACGGTGCATGGCTGATCAGGGCTTGGTGAAGGAAACGGCGTGTGCCGTCGTCGGGAAACTGAAGGCCGGTGACGTCACGCCGCTCGATCTGCTCGATGTGCTGGAAAAGCGCATCGCCGAGGTCGACGGCAAGGTCAACGCCCTGCCCACACTCTGCTTCGATCGCGCCCGCAGCCACGCCAAGGCCCTGATGCAGAAGCCGGTCAGCGAGCGCGGCCTGCTCGCCGGCCTTCCCGTTCCGATCAAGGATCTCACCGCCGTGTCAGGCGTGCTGACCACGCTGGGCTCGCCGATCTTCAAGGACAACATCCCGGCGAAGTCCGACATTCTGGTCGAGCGTCTCGAACAGAACGGCGGCGTGATCTACGCCAAGTCGAACACGCCGGAATTCGGCGCCGGCGCCAACACCTTCAACGAGGTGTTCGGCCCGACCCGCAATCCCTGGGACACGTCGCGCTCGGCCGCCGGCTCCTCCGGCGGCGCCGCGGCGGCACTGGCGAGCGGCACCGCGTGGCTCGCCCACGGCTCCGACATGGGCGGCAGCTTGCGCAACCCCGCAAGCTTCTGCGGCATCGTGGGCTTGCGGCCGTCAATCGGCCGCGTCGCGCACACGCCGAAATTCGGCGTCGACCGCACGCTCGGCGTGCAGGGACCGATGGCGCGCAATGTCGAAGACCTCGCGTTGCTGCTGGACGCAATGAGCGGCGAGCATGCCGCCGATCCGCTGTCGCTGCCCGCGCTGCCGACGTCGTTCCTCTCGGCGACACGCTCCGGCAGCAAGCCGAAGCGCATTGCCTATTCGCCCGATCTCGGCATCACGCCTGTTGATCCCGAGGTCAAGGCGGTGACCCGCAAGGCGGCGGAGCGCTTTGCCGAAGCCGGCGCGATCGTCGAGGAGGCGCATCCCGATTTGCGCGAGGCCCATGAATGCTTCCACGTGCTGCGCGCGTTCGATTTTGCGATCAGCAAGGCCGAATTGCTGCGCACCAAGCGCGACCTGCTCAAGCCCGAGGTCTGGAACATCGAGGAGGGCCTCAAGCTCACGGTCGAGAAGCTCGAGCGCGCTGAAGCGCAGCGCGTCGCGATGACCGCGCGTGCGCTCGAATTCTTCGAGACCTACGATCTGCTGCTGGCGCCCGCGACCATCGTGCCGCCATTCCCGGTCGAGAACCGCTATGTTGCCGAATGCGACGGCAAGACGTTCGACAACTACGTCGAATGGCTCGGCATCGTCTATGCGATCACGCTGGCCTGCTGTCCGGCGCTGTCGCTGCCCTGCGGCTTCACCGCGTCGGGTCTGCCGGTCGGCCTGCAGGTGGTCGCCAAACCGCGTGCCGAGGCGCAGCTTCTGGCCGGTGCGAAGGTGCTGGAGGATATTTTGGGCGTGCGCGGCACCACCCCGATCGATCCGCGGCCGCCGAGATAAAGCAGCCTAAAGCGCGATGAGATTGGGTTGAATCATCGCCGTGCTTTAGGTCTTTGTTTGAGCATGATCTTCTCGGAAAACCGCTTCGCACTTTTCCGGATCATGCTTTATGCCTTGTCTTCCGTCGCCTTGAGCGCGACGGTGAGTGCGAGCTTGGTCTGCTCGACGATCTCGTCCAACAGCTCCTCACGGCTGATCTGGGCGGACTCGCCGGTAAGCAGGCCCTGCTCGGCCAGCATCACGATACCGTGCAGCCCGGCCCAGATCTTCAGCGCCTGCCGCTCGCGCAACAGCCCGACGGCCGGCGCCTCGAACGACTCGATCAGCAGCGCGAGCGTTTCCATCGCTGCGGTGTGCAGCTCGCTGCCAACAGGCGCGCAGGCCATGGTGCGCGATGCGAACATCAGCCGGTAGATGCCGTGGCGCTGGAGCCCGAAGGCCAGTGCGGCCTGGGCAAACCGCGACAGTTTCGATCCCTTGCCCGGCTGCTCGATCGCCTCGCGCATGATCACGTTGAACTGCCGGAACGCTTCCGCGGTCACCGCCTCGAGCAGCGCCTCGCGGTCGGCGAAATGCCGGTACGGCGCCGGCTGCGAGACGCCGAGCTGCTTGGCCAGCGCCTTGATGCTGATCGCTTCGGGACCACCAAGCTCGACCTCGCGCAACGCGGCCTGAATCAGGGCTTCGCGGAGGTCGCCATGGTGGTAGGTTTTGAACGGCTTCCGAACGATTTGTCCCATTGCGGCAATGATCGCTGAATTTTTGCTTGACGCGCAAGCGCGACGATAATGTAATATGCTATAACTTGGCGGTCAGGTTAAGAGGCCGGCCGCCCAAGCAAGCTAGAACTTGCGTAATCAAGACATGAGGAACCCGGCGCGCCCTGCGGTGCGCCAGAGCCGAGGGAGAGTGCTTGCATGTCCAAGCTCAGAATCCGCGTCGACCAGGACAAATGCCAGGGTCACGCCCGCTGCAAATCACTCGCCCCCGAACTGTTCGAGCTCGACGAATACGGCAATGCCCATGAGGCCGGCGACGGGACCGTTCCGGCCGGGCTCGAGGACAAGGCCTGGCTCGCACAGACCAATTGCCCGGAAATCGCGATCGAAGTCACCGAGGAATGACGGCCAGCCGGGGCGGCCGCGCGCCTCCCGTTGAGCCCAAGCGTTTGATCGAACGAGAAGGAACGAGCTGATGTCCGATTCCCCGTCCGCAACCTATCTGCCCGAGCATCCCCCGGTCACCGACTGGGTCCATGATTTCGACCACACCGACCCGGTCTGGACCGACGATCCGTTCCCGATCTGGGAGACGCTGCGCTCAGCCTCGCCGGTCGTGCATACCGAGCGCTTCCTCGGCTGCTACATGCCGACCACCTATCAGGCGGTGAAGGAAATCGCCTACGACACCGAACATTTCTCCTCGCGCCGCGTCATCGTGCGCGACGTCCGCCCCGAGATCACCGCCCGCGCGCCGCCGATCACCTCGGATCCGCCGGAGCACAAGCCCGCCAAGCAGGTGCTGCTGCCGCCGTTCACGCCGGACGCGATGGCGCGGCTGGAGCCGCGGGTGCGCGCGATCTGCAACGAGCTGATCGACGAATTCATCGCCGATGGCCATTGCGACGCCGCGGCGCGCTACACCAAGCACATCCCGGTGCGCGCCATCGCCCACATGCTCGGCATCCCCGAGAAGGACGGCGACCTCTTCATCAAATGGATCCACCAGATCCTCGAGCTCGGCATCAAGAACGAAGACGAGCTGATGAACGGCGTGCGCGAGATGACCGGCTATTTCATGGCCCATCTCGAGCAGCGCAAGGTTGCGCCGGGCGACGACCTGATCTCGCAGCTGCTGCGGGCCAAGGGCCCCGGCGGCCAGCCGCTCACCGACGAGCACGTGCTCGGCTCGCTGCGGCTGCTTTTGATCGCCGGCATCGACACCACCTGGAGCGCGATCGGCTCCTCGCTCTGGCACCTCGCCAAGACGCCGGCCGATCGCGAGCGGCTGATTGCGGAGCCGGCACTGATCCCGACTGCGATCGAGGAATTCCTGCGCGCCTATGCGCCGGTGACGATGGCGCGCGAGGTGATGAAGGAGACCACGATCTCCGGTTGCCCGGTGAAGGCCGGCAACATGGTGCTGCTGTCGTTCCCGGCGGCGAATCGCGACCCCGCCATGTTCCCCAACGCGGACAAGGTGGTGATCGACCGCAAGGAGAACCGCCACGCCGCCTTCGGCCTCGGCATTCACCGCTGCGTCGGTTCCAATCTGGCGCGGATGGAGATGCAGGTCGCGATCGAGGAATGGCTGAAGCGGATTCCGGATTTCCGGCTCGATCCAGCCGGCAAGGTCACCTGGTCCGAAGGCACGGTGCGCGGGCCGCGTCAACTGCCTGTTCTGTTCGGCAAGACCGCCTGAGCGGCCGGACACAGCAGTTACATCGCACCATTCAATGAGGTAGCTTGCCCCGGAATCGAACCGACGAGTCCGGGAGGCTAGCTTATGACCGATCAAACCGCTCAATCCGCGAGCGATCATCTCGACATCCACGACGTCGAGCGGCGGGTGAAGGCGATCTTCATCGGCTCGGTCGGCAATCTCGTCGAGTGGTATGATTTCTACGCCTATACCGCCTTCGCGCTCTATTTCGCACCGGCGTTCTTCCCGCACAGCGATCCGGTGGTGCAGCAGCTCAATGCCGCCGTGCTGTTTGCCGCGACCTTCCTGATGCGCCCGCTCGGCGGCTGGCTGTTCGGCTACATCGCCGACCGCTACGGCCGCCGGCTGTCGCTGACGTTATCCGTGGTCTGCATGTGCTTCGGCTCGCTGATCATCGCAGTGACGCCGACCTATGCCAGCATCGGCATTGCCGCGCCGGCGATCCTGGCGCTGGCCCGCATCATCGAGGGGTTGAGCCTCGGCGGCGAATATGGCGCCAGCGCCACCTATCTCAGCGAGGTCGCCGACCCCAAGCACCGCGGCTTCTATTCGAGCTTCCAATACGTCACCCTGATCGGCGGCCAGCTCACCGCGATCATCGTGCTCTTGCTGCTGCAGAAGGTATTCCTGACTTCGGACGAGCTGAAGGCCTGGGGCTGGCGGATTCCGTTCGTGATCGGCGCCGGGCTTGCGATCTTCGCAGCGGTGATGCGGCGCGGCCTGCACGAGACCGAGGCGTTCGAGGAGGCCAAGAAGGTCTCCAAGCCGACCGGCTCGATCATCGGCCTGTTGAACTACCCGCGCGAATTGCTGCTGGTGGTCGGCCTCACCGCCGGCGGCACCGCGGCGTTCTACACCTTCACCACCTACATGCAGACCTTCGTCAAACTGTCGGTCGGGCTGACCGAGGACCAGACCACTTTCGTGATCTTCGGCTCGCTGATCTTCGCGACCATCCTGCAACCGATCTATGGCGGCCTCTCCGACCGCATCGGCCGCAAGCCGCTTTTGATCTTCTTCGGCGTCGTCGGCACGATCTCGACAGTGCCGATCCTGACAGCGCTGAAGGACACCAAGTCGCCGTTCATCGCCTTCCTCTTGATCTGCGGTGCCTGGATCTTCGTCGCCGGCTACACCTCGATCAATGCAATCGTGAAGGCCGAGCTGTTCCCGACCAACGTCCGCGCACTCGGCGTCGGCCTACCCTATGCCATCACGGTATCGATCTTCGGCGGCACCGCGCCCGCGGTCGCGCTCTATTTCAAGAGCGTCGGGCACGAGGACTGGTTCTATTATTACCTCAGCGGCATGATCTTCCTGTCGCTCTTGATCTACTCGACGATGCGCGACACCAAGCACGAATCCGCGATGCATCGCCACGAATGATGGCGCAACGCCAATGACCGAGGACCAGGAACCGCCCGAGAGCAAGCTGACGCGCAGCAAGCAGCGCTGGGCGCGCGAAGGCAAGTTCCTCACCGGCAAGATCACCCGGCCGGAGGAGCAGCGCCTGCCGCCGGGCCAGCATTTGACGGCGGACTGGCCGGTGCTCGATCTCGGGCTGATGCCCAACGTCACGCAGGAGCGCTGGCGGCTCGATGTCTACGGTGCGGTGGAGCAGACGATCTACTGGAGCTGGCCGCAATTCATGGCGCAGCCGCAGACGCAATTCGTCTCCGACATCCACTGCGTCACCACCTGGTCGCGCTACGACAATCAGTGGGAGGGGCTCGCCACTCGCGACCTGCTCACCGCCTGCCAGCCGCGCGAGGACGCGCGCTTCGTCGCGCTGCAGTCCTATGACGGTTATACGACAAACCTGCCACTCGAGGATTTTGCCGCCGAGGACGCGCTGCTCGCCCATAGCTGGTCGGGCAAGCCATTGGAGCATGAGCATGGCGGGCCGGTGCGGCTGGTGGTGCCGCATCTCTATTTCTGGAAGAGCGCCAAATGGCTGCAGCGCATCGAATTCCTGACCGAAGATGCGCCGGGCTTCTGGGAGGTGCGCGGCTATCACAATCGCGGTGATCCCTGGGCCGAACAGCGCTATTCTGGCGACTGACAACCACCAAGAAAAATGGAGCCTGCCCGTGCCGCACGAACGCTTTCAATTCACCGGTGTGGACGGCCATCAGCTGGCCGCAGCACTTGATGCGCCCGACGGGCCGATCAAGGCCTATGCGCTGTTCGCGCACTGCTTCACCTGCGGCAAGGACGTGCTGGCGGCAAAGCGCATCGCGGTCGCGCTCGCCGCCAAGGGCATCGCCACGTTGCGGTTCGATTTCACCGGCCTCGGCTCCAGCGAGGGCGATTTCGCCAACTCGACCTTCTCGTCGAACGTCGCCGACCTCGTCCGCGCCGCCGACCATTTGCGCGAGACGCGCAAGGCGCCCGCGATCCTGATTGGCCACAGCCTGGGCGGCGCCGCGATCCTCGCAGCCGCAGGCCGGATCCCCGAGGCGAAGGCGGTCGCCACCATCGCCGCGCCCTCCGATCCCGCCCATGTCACGCATTTTTTCAAGGACCGCCTCGAGGACATCCGCACGCAGGGTGAAGGCGAAGTGTCGCTCGCCGGCCGACCGTTCCGCATCAAGCGCGAATTCCTCGACGACGTCGCCGAGCAGAATCTGATGGCGCAGGTCAAAACGCTGCACAAGGCGCTGTTGGTCATGCACTCGCCGACCGACGACACCGTCAGTATCGACAACGCCACCAATATCTTCATCGCCGCCAAGCATCCCAAGAGCTTCGTCTCGCTTGCGGGTGCGGACCATCTCCTGAGCGGCAAGCAGGACGCCGCCTATGTCGCCGACGTGATCGGCGCCTGGGCGGAACGCTACGTCGATCTCGCGCCGCAGCCAGTAGCTGATGCCGGCAGCACCCCGCGCAATGTTGTCGTGCAGGAGACGCGCAACGGCAAATTCCAGCAAATCGTCACGACCGGGCCACATCGGCTCGTGGCCGACGAACCGGTCGCGGCTGGCGGCCAGGATACCGGCCCTGGCCCCTATGATTTTCTGCTGACCGGGCTCGGCGCCTGCACCTCGATGACGATGCGGATGTACGCCGACCGCAAGTCGCTGCCCGTCGATCGCATCACCGTGACGCTCACGCACAACAAGATCTATGCGAAGGATTGCGAGGAGTGCGAGACACGCGAAGGCATGCTCGACCAGATCGACCGTGTCATCAGGATCGAGGGTGATCTCGATTTCGACCAGCGCAAGCGGCTGATGGAGATCGCCGACAAATGCCCGGTGCACAAGACGCTGACGTCGGAGGTGCGGATCGTCACCAAGGCAGCGGATTAAGCCCTCGACGCAGCGAGACGGGCAGAGCCGTAGCAGCATGTCAGCTGCATCCCCTCCCGCTTGCGGGCCGTCGCAGGCGCGCGCTACCAAAATATCGAAAACAACCCCATGCAAAGTAGCAGGCGGCGGCCGGCGTTCGACAAGGCTACTTGACACGTCGGGCAACTCAGGGACATTCTTCCAATATTCCGAAATCGTGAGAGCGCCCCTCTACCCACGCGCCGCGCGCTTCCCCGTCAGGCAGTTCGCCATGATCCGGACCGCGGCGCCGATCTCGTTCTCGCGCCAGGCGGCGAAGCCGAGCAACAAGCCATGGTCGCGCGGCCGTTCCAGCGCGAGGCTCGACAGCGCGCGCACCTCGACGCCGGCGGCAACCAGCCGCGCCACGGCGCTCTGGTCGGCGCCGCCGTCCTTGAAGCGGGCGATCAATTGCATGCCGCCGGGCGGGACCTCGGCCGCGAGCACCTCGCCGAGCTGCCGCGCCAGCGCCGCGGCGAGGTGGTCCCGGCGCGCGCGATAGATGCGCCGCATCCGCCTGACATGGGCCAGGAAATGCCCGTCCGCTATGAAGCCGGCCAGCGCCTCCTGGACATGCACGGAGGCGATCAGCCCGAGATGCCGCTGCGCGATCTCCATCGTCCGCGCCAGCTGTGGCGGCACCACCAGATAGCCGATGCGGATATCGGCGGTCATCGCCTTGGCGAAGGTGCCGAGATAGAGCACGCGCCCCTCGCGGTCGAGCCCTTGCAGGGCCGGCATCGGGCGGCTGTCATAGTGAAATTCGCCGTCGTAATCGTCCTCGACGATCCAGGTCTTGCCGGGCTCGGCCGTCGCCAGCAGCTCGGTGCGGCGCGCAACCGGCATCACTCGTCCGGTCGGGTGCTGATGCGACGGCGTCGTGAAGATCAGCTTCGGCGCGCGCACCGCGCGCACCCGCATCATGCCCCATTGATCCAGCCTGACGCCGACGACGTCGGCGCCGGCCGCGCGAAACGCCGCTGCGGCGCCGGGATATCCGGGATCCTCGGTCCACACCGCATCACCGGCGACGATGGTGGTCGCCGCGATCAGCGTCAGCGCCGCCTGCGCGGTCGGCAGGATCAGGATCTGGTCGGCCTCGGCGTGCACGCCGCGGTTGATTTCGAGGTAGTCGCGCAAGGCTTCGCGCAGCGCTGGCCGGTTGACCATGGTCTGGTCGTTGAAACGGCGGCGCAGCGCGCTGCGGCGCAGGCAGCGCGCCCAGAGCTCGTGCGGAAACTCGCGCGCGTCCGCAAACCCGGGACGCAGCGGCCGGAATTCGGCCTGGTACGACAGCGGCCAATCCGTCTCGGAGAGCTGCAAGGCCCAGGGCGACAGCAGCGGCTTGCGGGCGGCGTCTCGCCGTGGCGCCGGCATAGCCTTGGCAAAGCGTGCCTCGATATCGTCGGTGACCACCGGCCGCCGCCGCGCGGCGACGCGCAGATAGCCCTCGGCCGCGAGCTGCTCATAGGCATGCGTCACCGTGTTGCGCGACACGTCGAGCTCGGCCGAAAGGCTGCGGCTCGACGGCAGCATGGCCCCGCTCCTGATCCGGCCACTCGCCATCAGCGCGCGCAGCTGCCCCGTCAGCTGCGCGGCTAGCCCGGCATCATCCGACCGCTTCAGCACGAGCAATTCGGCGAGGATCAATCTGGCTCCTTCAGTCTATCCAATCTGGCCCTTTCGAGAGAGCCAGCCTGATCCTATTCACAAGCGGTATCGCCTGCAAGGATGCCGCCGTGAATCAATCGCTGTCGCCTGCCAAAGCCGCCGCTTTGTTCGTCGTCGTGGTGCTGGCCTGGGGCATCAACTGGTCGGTGACGAAATCGCTGGTCCAGGCGGTGCCGCCGCTGTGGACCGCATCGATCCGGAGTTGGGTCGCCCTGATCGCCCTCCTTGTGATCCTGCGCGCCAGCGGCAATCTGATCATTCCGCGGATCGCCGATATCCCGGTGGTGCTCAGCGTGGCGCTGCTGCACATGACGTTCTTCTCGACCTTGGTCGCCGCTGGCCTGCGCTATCTGCCGGCGAGCAAGGGCGTGGTGCTTGGCTACACCACGCCGCTCTGGGTCGCGCTGGCTGCCGGTGCCGCGCGAACCGAACGGCTCGGCATGCTCAAGCTCGTGGGCGTCGCGCTGGGGCTCGCCGGCCTCTGCGTGATCCTCAACCCGGCGTCGCTGGACTGGAGCAATCTGCACATCATTGCCGGCGCCGGCATGATCATCGTCGCCGCGATCTGCTGGGCCGCGAACATCATCTATATCCGCTCACACCGCTGGATCGCGACGCCGCTGCAGCTCTTGCTGTGGCAAGTGCTCGTCGCGACGCTGGTACTGACCACGACGGCGCTGGTCACCGAGGGCGTGCCCACGGTGACATGGTCGCCGCACCTCGTGCTGCTGTTCCTCTATTCCGGCTTCATCGGCACGGCGTTGGCTTATTGGGCGATGTCTGTTGTCAACAAGAGCCTGCCGGCGCTCACGACCTCACTCGGCACGACGGGGACGCCGATCGTCGGGATCGTCACCGCGGCGCTGCTGCTCGGCGAACCGATAGATCTGTCGCTCGCGATTGCCGCGGCCCTGATCGTCGGCGGCATCGCGCTGAGCTCGTTCGCGGATGCACCGGCGCGTGCGTAATTAGGGCCTGTACTCATGGATTCGTCACGTCCGCTTCGGTCTCGGAAGCTGACGTCAAAACCGACGTCGCTGCATGTCGGCCTTGGGCCAGAAGCGGCAGCCGCCAGGAGGCCTATTTCTTCTTCTTCATCGCCGCCGTGACGTACGGTTTCTTGGCGGCCTGAGCCATCCACGAAAGCACCTGGTCGTCGTCGAACTCGTCCATGGCGGTCAACTCGACGCCGCGGGTGGCCTTGCCCATTCTGAACGGTGTCACTGGGGGTTCCGGTTGTAGTTCGTTGCCTCGGATGAACATCAGCTTCAGGTGACCGACGAAGGCGCCGGAAGAGAAGCACCACCCATCGGGAACGCCATAGTAAGCCATTCCCCATTTCACCGCGCGTTTGAGGTCGGGGATTGCCTTGGCGGCCAAGGCATCGACATGTTTGGCGATGCTCTTCTGCGGTTCGGGAAGGCTCTCGATATAGGCAAATACCGGCTTGTCGCCTTCGGCCGCTTTCGCGGGACTCGCCTTGCCGGTCATCGCTACCAGAAGCTCGACACTTTTTGCCTGTGGCGTTCCCGTGTCTTTTTTTACTGCCATGGCCCCACCGATCTAATTCGTGATGCGGCAGCGGATATACGGCCCACAACCGACCTCGTTTCGACGCTAAGCCTATCCTTTTCTACCGGCGGCACAATGACAGCTCTGGGTCATAAGCCGCCGATAACTACCGAACCGGGCAACTTCCGCTTTATGACCGGAAGCCGCCGGTTATGAGTAAGCGCCCTAGGCCGTCGCAAGCGGCCTGACCCGCAAGGCCCCGCGCAGACCTGCGCCGGTGCCGAGCAGGATGCCGGCGATAGCGATGAACGACGACAGCGACAGCGTCGACAGCCCGGTCAGCCCCTGCCCGACCGAGCAGCCGAAGGCCATCACGCCGCCCGCCCCCATCAGCGCGGCGCCGCCGGCCGAGCGCAGCATGTGCTGCGGCGACCGATAGCCTTCGAGCTCGAAGCGTCCGGTGGCAAGCGCCGTAATCAGGCTGCCGGCAAACACGCCGAACACGGTGACGATGCCGAAATTGAGCGTCGAGCCGGTCGACAGCATCACATATTGCAGCGCGTCGGCGATCGGCGCGATGAAGGTCAGCGACGTCACCGGCACCGGATTGAAATCATCGGCGCCGAGATAGCCGGTCGCGTACCAGCCTGCCGCCACCAGCAGGCCGACGATCAGCCCCGCCGCGATCTGGCCGGGCGATTTTCGGAACGGCGCATGGGCGAAGGCAAAGATGATCAGGACGGCTGCGAGCACCGAGGCCGCGATCATCCGCGCCGGCACCGCGCCGAGGCCGGCGCTTGTCAGCAGTGACGGCACCGAATTGGCGGCGACCGTGGCCTGCGAGGCCTGCACCATCGCGATCCGCGCCGGCGCGATCAGGCCCTTCAGCGTCATCTCGGCGAAAATGCCGAGTACGATCACGACCACCAGGGAACGCAGATTGCCGCGCCCGAGCAGCACCAGCGCCCGCGAGCCGCAGCCATTCGACAGCACCATGCCGTAACCGAACAGCAGCCCGCCGACGAACATCACCGGCGCCGAAAATGACGGTTGCAGATAGATCGACTTGCCGAGATCGACGAGGCCCGCCGCCGCGAGCAGCTGCGAGGCCGCGATCGCAACGCCCATCGCCAACGCGTAGGTACGCGCCAGCCGGCCGTCGCCCTCCGCCCACCAGCCGCGCAGGCCGCTCATCATGCAGAAGCCGCTGACGAGCCCGACCGAGCCGTAGATCAGGCCGATGATCAAGGCGGCGAGGATGACGATCGTGGCGGGGTCCATGCAAGGGTCCTCAAGAGTTCGTCATTGCGAGCGAAGCGATCCATATCACCACAACGGGAGAGAATGGATTGCTTCGTCGCTTCGCTCCTCGCAATGACGGTGAATTACGGTCGCAAGATCACGCGGTCGCGCGACGATCCCGCCACGGCAACGAACGCCGCCTTGGCCTGTTCCAGCGGATAGATCGCGCTCTGCCTGATCGGAAACGGCTTCAGATGTCCGCTGGCAAAGCCCGGCGCGAGCTCGCGCAGCACATCGCCGGTCGCACCCGACGACAGCGCGAGCGTGTCGATGCCGACATAGGTGTGCTGTCCGCGGTAGAATTCGAGGATGTTGAACTGCACGATGCGGTCGACCGCGGCGATCAGGATCTGCCGGCCGCGCAGCGCCAGCGACTTGTGCGCGGCCTGGAAATAGGGATCGCCGACCGTGTTGTAGACGATGTCCGCGCCCTTGCCGCCGGTCAGCTCGCGCACCCGCGCCGCGACATCGGTGGTGGAGGCATCGATCACCTCGACCGGCGAATTGCTGTGGCCCTCATAGGGCTCGCGCTTGCGCACCACGCCGATCACGTGCGCGCCGTGCCAGCTTGCGATCTGCACCACAGCCTGGCCGACCTTGCCGTTGACGCCCATCACCAGCACGGTCTCACCCGTCTTCGGCAGTCCGGCGCGGCGCAGGCCTTCCATCGCGGTGACAAAGGGCACGCCGATCCCGGCGGCTTCGTCCCAGGAGATGCCGGCGGGTTTTTCCACCACCGCATCACGCTCGACCACCAGGTGCGTGGCATGGGTGCCGTCGCGGCGGATGCCGAGGTCGCCGGACGAACCGAACACCTCGCGGCCGATCAGGTCCGAGGGGCCATCGATCACGACACCGGCGTAGTCGCGGCCGGACGTGCGCGGGAACACGGCATAGGGCATCAGCCCGGTTGCGGCCTTGACATCAGACGGATTGACCGCGGCGGCCTTCACCTCGATCAGCAGATCGTCGGGGCCGCGCGACAGCGCGTGCGTCTCGACCACCGGCGCCACCGCAGCCGCGTTCTCCGCCTTGGTCAACAGGCGCACGCAACGCGCTTCGACCTGATCAGGATTGGGATTGGGATGGAGAGCCGACGGCATGGAGAATCCAGTCTTGGTCGTGTTGCGTGACGCGAGGCCACGCTCCAACGCCATGACTAATCGACTGACCAATCAATTCAAGGGGCTTGTTGCGGCCGGCGGACTCAGAGCTTCGGCGGCGGCGCCGTGCCCAGGATCGCCTCGATCGACAAGCCAAGCCCGAGCAGTCTGGCATCGCTCCCGACCGGACCATCGATCTCGAGCCCGACCGGCAGGCCGCCCGGCGTCATGCCGGCATAGAGCGACAATCCGGGAAGGCCGGCGTTGCTGCCGGGATCAGTGTTCCGGATCATGGAGCCGAAAGTCGGCGTCGGCTCGCCGCCATTGATCGACATATCGCCGGACCCGCTCTTTTCGTCGATGACCGGTGCAGGCGCGATCGTGGTCGGAAACAGGATGGCATCCAGTTTGTTGTCCCTGACATACGCGGCATAGATCGCCTGCAGCGCCGGCCGCTGCACCTTGATCGCATCGTCATAGGCGGCGCCGAAGGCGTCCGTGGTGATGGCGCCGAATGCGCCGACGACGTCGGGGCTGGCGACCTTGGCGGCGATATCGGCAAGCGTGATTCCCTCGATCCCGGATGCGGCGAGCCAGGCCGGGATATCGGCGATCGGCTCATGCAGTGCGACGACGAAGGACACCTTGCCGTTCTGCTCGAACAGATCAGGCATATCGACATCGACCAGCACCACGCCAGCCGCCGTGAGCCGGGCGCAGGCTGCGCGGGCGACGGCCTCGACATCGCGATCGAGGCCGGCCCAGAAACAGGCGGGAATGCCGAGACGCACGCCGCGTAACGGAATGCTAGTGGCCAGCGGCGTGCCTGATATCACGGCATCGAGCAGCGCGACGTCGGCGACCGTGCGGCCCATCGGGCCGACGGTGTCGCGGGTATGGCTGATCGGAACCACCTGATTGTCATCGTGGTAGCGCCGCTCGGCGCCGCCATTGCCGACCGAAGGCCTGAGGCCAACGGTCCCAGTCAGCGCCGCGGGCACGCGAGTCGAGCCGCCGGTATCGGATCCGAGGCCACAGCTGACGATGCGCGCGGCGATCGCCGCCGACGTTCCGCCGGATGACCCGCCCGGAATCCGGCTGGTGTCGTACGGATTCCTCACCGGCCCCGCGAACGGCGCGAGATTGGTGCTGGTGATGCCGAAGGCGAGCTCGTGCAAATTGGTCTTGCCGATGACGACGGCACCCGCGTCGAGCAGCTTCTGCAGCGACGGTGCATTGCGTGCAGGCCGCGCGTGTTGCAGTGCCGGCGTGCCGCCCGATGTCGGCAGATCGGCAGTGTTGATATTGTCCTTGACGACGATCGGAAGCCCGGCCAGCACGCCGGTCCGCGTCCCGGCATCGACCTGGCGCGCGGCGGCAAGTGCGCCGTCGCGGTTCAGCACGATGAATGCGTTGAGGTCCTTGAGCCGCTCGGCGCGATCGAGCGCCGCCTCGACGACGCTGACCGCCGTCACCTTCCCGTCGCGGATCGCCGCCACGATCTCAGCGGCGGTGGTTTCAGTCGAATTTGCCATCGAACCCTGCGCCCTCTTGCTGTGGGCGCAAGGCTAGGCCTTCGGCCGCTTGTCGTAAACACGTTTCGCCTTGCCGAGCGACCGTTCTAGCGTCTCGGGGGCGACGACGCGGACGCGGGTGGAGATGCCGATCGTGTTCTTGATGAAGGCGGAGAGCTTCTCGGCGTGCGCGGTCAGCCCTTCGCCGTCCCAGCTTTCGGGACGGGCTTCGGCTAGCACCGTCATCTCGTCCATCCGGCCCTCGCGGGTCAATTCAATCACAAAATGGCCGCCGCACCAGTCGGTCGCCAGCAGCGCTTCCTCGATCTGGGTCGGGAACACGTTGACGCCGCGCAGGATGATCATGTCGTCGGAACGGCCGGTCACCTTCTCCATCCGCCGCATGCCGGGCCGCGCCGTGCCGGGCAACAGCCGCGTCAGGTCACGGGTGCGGTAGCGGATGATCGGAAAGCCTTCCTTGGTCAGCGAGGTGAACACCAGCTCGCCCTTCTCGCCATCGGCAAGCACCTTGCCGGTCACGGGATCGATCACTTCGGGGTAGAAGTGATCCTCCCAGATGTGCAGGCCGTCCTTGGTCTCCACGCATTCCTGCGCGACACCGGGACCGATCACCTCCGACAGACCATAGATATCGGTGGCGTCCATGTCGAAGGCGTGCTCGATCTCGACGCGCATCGCGTTGGTCCAGGGCTCGGCGCCGAAGATGCCGAACTTCAGCGACGATTTGCGCGGGTCGAGCCCTTGCCGCTTGAACTCGTCGAGGATCGCCAGCATGTAGCTCGGCGTCACCGTGATGATGTCGGGCCTGAAATCGTTGATGAGCTGCACTTGCCGCTCGGTCATGCCGCCGGAGATCGGGATCACCGTGCAGCCGAGTCGCTCGGCGCCGTAATGCGCGCCGAGGCCGCCGGTGAACAGGCCGTAGCCGTAGGCATTGTGCATCAGCATGCCGGTGCGGCCGCCGGCGGCGCGGATCGAGCGCGCCATCACATCCGCCCAAGTGTCGATGTCGGCCCTGGTGTAGCCGACCACGATCGGCTTGCCGGTCGTGCCCGACGAGGCATGAACCCGCACCAGCTGTTCGCGCGGCACCGCGAACATGTTGAAGGGGTAATTGTCGCGCAGATCGGTCTTCACGGTGAACGGGAATTTGCCGAGATCGGAGAGCTGCCTGAAGTTTGTGGGGTGCACGCCCGCGGCGTCGAAGCTCTTCTTGTAATGCGCGACATTGTCATAGGCGTGCTTGAGCGACCATGCGAGCCGCCTGGTCTGCAACGCCATGATCTCGTCGCGCGAGGCCCGTTCGGCGGCGTCGAGCTCGGCGTGATAGCCGCCATCCCTGACCTTGAGCTTTGCCGTCACCATCACATGTCTCCCGAAATCATGATGCCTTGATGTCCGTATCCGGCAGCCAGGTGCCTTGTATCACCCGCGAATGCCCGCGGAATTCGGCGATCACGCTATCGCCGGCAGTGACGCGCACGTCGTAAATTCCAGAACGGCCGCTGCGCGAGATCTCGCGCGCGCTCGCCACCAGACGGTCGCCGAGCTTACCGGGCCGGATGAAGGTGATGTTGCCCTGCGCCGCCACCGCGCGATCGTTGCGGCTGTTGCAGGCAAAGGCGAAGGCGGAATCGGCCAGCGTGAAGATGTAGCCGCCATGGCAGATGCGTTGGCCGTTGACCATGTGCGGCAGCACCGTCATCGCCATCGTAGCCAGCCCCGGCTTGATCTCGACGAGCTCCATGCCGAGGCCCTTGCTGGCGTCGTCTTCCTTCCACATCGCATCCGCGCACGCGCGGGCGACGTCCTCGGGCGATAGCGTGGCCTTCACGTTCACATCGAACTCCCTGTGCGCGGGCCCGTTGCAACGGGCCTCTTGGTGTCACATCAATTTCAAGCGCAACGCGTGAGGCGTCAACGCGACTTCCGTCATTCCGGGATGGTCCGAAGGACCAGACCCGGAATCTCGAGATTCCCCGATGCGCCATTGCGCATCTGCGGTTCGACGCTGCGCATCGCCCCGGAATGACGATCAACAATCAGACGTGGTCGTAGTCGACCACGACCTTGCCGGAGCACGGCTTGGCCTGGCAGGTGAGGATGAACCCCGCCTTCAGCTCCCACGGCTCCAGCGAATAGTTCAGATCCATCGGGGCCTCGCCTTCGACCAGCTTGGCGCGGCAGGTCGAGCACATGCCGCCCTTGCAGGCGAACGGCAGATCCATGCCGGCGCGCAGCGCGGCGTCGAGGATCGACTCGCCGTCGGCGACCGGGACCTCGCGGCGCTTGCCGTCGATGATCAATCCGGCGATTGCCTTCGGCGGCGCGCCGGCGGGAACGACTACTTTCGGACGCGGCTTGCCGCCGAATTCCGACACGAAGCGTTCGACATGGATGCGCTCGTCGGCGATGCCGATCTCGCGGCAGGTGGCCTCGATGGTCTCGCTCATCGCGGCCGGGCCGCAGACGAAGACGTGATCGACGGTCGCAGCCGGAACCAGCGAGCGCAGCAGCACCCGCACCTTCTCGCCGTCGAGCCGGCCGTGCAGGATCGGAATGTCCTGCTCCTCGCCCGAGATGACGTGGAACACCGACAGCCGCTGCATGAAGCGGTCCTTCAGCTCCTCCAGCGCCTCACGGAACATGACGCCTTCGGTCGAGCGGTTGCCGTAGAACAGGAAGAAGCGGCTGTCCGGCTCGCGCGCCAGCATGCCCTTGACGATCGAGAGGATCGGCGTGATGCCGCTGCCGGCGGCGAAGCCGACATAGGTCCGCGCCTCGCCGGGTGCATGCGCGACCCCGAAACGGCCGGTCGGCGTCATCACGTCGAGCTCATCGCCGGCCTTCAACTCGTCGGCGGCCCAATTCGAGAAGGCGCCGCCATCGACCTTCTTCACCGCAATGCGCAGCTCGCTATCGTCGGGGCCGGAGCAGATCGAGTAGGAGCGTCGGACTTCCTCGCCGTCCATGGTGGTGCGCAGCGTCAGATATTGTCCCGGCGTGAAGCGGTAGTCGCCTTGCAGATCGTCGGGGATCGCAAAGCTCATCGAGATGGCGTCCGACGCCTCGCGGCGCAGATCGCTGACGGACAGACGGTGAAAGCGCGGAGTCGACATGGTCAATGACACTTGAAGTAGTCGAAGGGTTCACGGCAGCTCTTGCAACGCCACAGCGCCTTGCAGGAGGTCGAGCCGAATTCGGACAGCAGTTCGGTATCGCCCGATCCGCATTGCGGGCACGCCACCTGCTGCTCGCCGAACAGCGCGCGGCGCGAGGAGCCTGGCAGCGGCGGCGCGATGCCGTATTCCCTGAGCTTGCGGCGGCCGTCCTCGCTCATCCAGTCGGTGGTCCAGGCCGGCGACAGCACGGTGCGCACCTTCGGCCGGTGAATGCCTTCGCGCTCCAGTGCCAGCTCGATCTCGAGCGCAATCATGTTCATTGCCGGACAGCCGGAATAGGTCGGCGTGATCGCGACCTCGACATGACCGTCGTGGACGGCAACGTCGCGCAGCACGCCGAGATCGGCGATGGTCAGCACCGGAATCTCGGGATCGACCACCTGCGCGGCTGCGCTCCAGGCGCGCCGGCGCAGATCGGCATCGCTGATTGCCGCCGTCACCATGTTGCCCCCGGAAAGGTCCGCTGCATCGACTGCAGCTCGCTGAGGAGATGGCCGAGATGCTCGCTGTGCCGGCCGCTGCGGCCGCCCTGCTGCATCCAGTTGCCGGATGGCAGCGCCAGCGTCGCTTCGTTGACGATACCGGTGACCGTCTTCAGCCAGCGCGGCTGCAGCGCCGCCGGGTCGATCGCGATGCCGGCATCGATCAGGCTGCGCTCGCCGTCGTCGACCGCGAACATCTCGCCGGTATAGGCCCAGAGGTCATCGATCGCGTCCTGCGCACGGCGATGGCTCTCCTCGGTGCCGTCGCCGAGACGGACGATCCATTCCGACGAATGCCGCAGATGATAGGCGCTCTCCTTCTCCGACTTCGCCGCGATCGCGGCGAAGGTCGGATCTGACGACGCCATCATCGCGCGCCAGTAGAGATCGGCAAACGCCGCGTAGAAGAACTGCCGCACCATGGTGCGGGCAAAGTCGCCATTCGGCTGCTCGACCAGCAGGAGATTGCGATACTGCCTGACGTCGCGCAGATAGGCGAACTTGTCTTCGTCATTGCCGCGGCCTTCGACCTTGGCAGCATAAGTGTAGAGCTCGCGGGCCTGGCCGAGCAGATCGAGACCCATATTGGCGAGCGCCATGTCCTCTTCCATCGCGGGCGCATGGCCGCACCATTCGGACAGCCGATGGCCGAGGACCAGCGCATCATCGGCGCGGCGCAGCGCGTAGAGCACCAGCGGCGTTTCGGAGACTTCGATGTTGGCGGTTGCCATGTTCTCTATTCCACCTGCATCCACTTGCTCGACGTCATCCTGAGGAGCCTGCGCAGCAGGCGTCTCGAAGGATGGCCGCGATTGCGATCGGGGCGTCATGGTTCGAGACGGCGCTACGCGCCTCCTCACCATGACGGATGAGAGTCACATATGCCCGACTTCGTCGGGTACGTCGTAGAAGGTCGGGTGGCGGTAGATCTTGGATTCCGCCGGCTCGAACATCATGCCCTTCTCGGACGGATCGGACGCGGTGATCGCATTCGACGGCACCACCCAGATCGACAGCCCCTCGCCGCGGCGGGTGTAGATGTCGCGCGCGGCCTGCAGGGCGAGCGTCGCGTCGGCCGCGTGCAGCGAACCGACGTGCTTGTGCGCAAGCCCGTTGCGGCTGCGGATGAAGACTTCCCAGAGCGGAACGTTCGGCGTGGCCATGGCGGCGCTCCCTATTCTGCGGCTTGCGCGAGCTGGCGGCTCTTGCGCTTCTCGGCATAGGCCATCGCGGCTTCACGCACCCAGGCGCCTTCTTCATGCGCCTTGCGGCGCGCTGCGAGGCGGTCGCGGTTGCAGGGGCCGTTGCCTGCCAGCACCTGCTTGAACTCGTCCCAGTCGATCGGGCTGTGCTCCCAATTGCCGTTGTCGTTCTGCTTCATGCCGGGGTCTGGAATCGTCAGCCCGAGGAACTCGGCTTGCGGCACGGTGGCGTCGATGAATTTCTGGCGCAGCTCGTCATTGGAGAAGCGTTTGATCTTCCATTTGGTCGAGGTGTCGCTGTGCTGGCTCACCTGGTCCGGCGGACCGAACATCATCAGCACCGGCCACCACCAGCGATCGAGCGCGTTCTGCGCCATCGCCTTCTGCTCCGCGGTGCCGCGGCACAACGTCACCATGATCTCGAAGCCCTGGCGCTGATGGAACGACTCCTCCTTGCAGACGCGGATCATCGCGCGCGCATAGGGCCCGTAGGAACAGCGGCAGAGCGGGATCTGGTTCATGATCGCCGCGCCGTCGACCAGCCAGCCGACGGTGCCGATGTCAGCCCAGGTCAGCGTCGGATAATTGAAGATCGAGGAATATTTCGCCTTGCCCGACAGCATCGCGTCGACGAGCTCTTCGCGCGAGGTGCCGAGCGTCTCGGCGGCGGCGTAGAGATAGAGCCCGTGGCCGCATTCGTCCTGCACCTTGGCCAGCAGCGCGGCCTTGCGACGCAGCGACGGCGCGCGGGTGATCCAGTTGCCCTCGGGAAGCATGCCGACGATTTCGGAATGGGCGTGCTGGGAAATCTGCCGGGTCAGCGTCTTGCGATAGGCCGCGGGCATCCAGTCGTTCGGCTCGATACGCTCATCGGCATCGATGCGGGCCTGGAACTGACTGGCACGGGCGACATCCTCGACGCCGCGATCGTCGCCGTCGGATGAGTTGAGCGCCTGCGTATACATGGCCGACCTCCCAGTGTGTTGTCGGGCAGGAATATATAACACAAATTTTAAAATGCAAGAATTTTTTGTAATATGTTCAGGTGCCCTCGAAACGGCGCGCCACGGCCCCGTTGGGCTTCGGCAGCGGCCCGGCCTCGTTGGTGGCGTGGTCGTCAAGCCATTGTTCCGACGGCGAAAGCAGCCCGCGATAGATCTCGCCGCAGAGTTTCCGCGCGGCCCTGCCCGGCCAATCCTTCGGCAGCAATTGATACGGCAGCAGCGGATCGCGCAGCACGACCCGGCGGTAGTGGTGGATCAGAAGAATGCGTGCGGTGAAGGCGTCGGCGTCGCTCAGCCTCTCGCCTCGGATGATCCAGCCGTGCAGCGGCTCGAACGTCTTCATGAACTTCAGATAGGCGTCCGCGGTGCGATCGAGCGGCCAGCTTTCGCTGAGCAGCCGGCGCCCGCTGTCATCCTCCGCGGAGACTTCGAGACGGATCGCGCGCGACGCTTCATCGGGGATCGGCACGCCCGAGGGTGCGACCCACACGCCGGGCACCGGGCTGCCGAAGCCGGCATTCTTCAGCGCCTCGCGCGCGGCGTCGCGGTCCTCGGCATTGCCGATCAACAGCAGCTCAAAGCGGCCGGTCCAGTCCGACGGCGGCGGATCGTAGATGTGCCGCGTCGCGGTGTCGAAGGTCTGCCGTCCCCTGGCGTTCAACCGATAGAAGCTGTTGCGGCCGACCTTGTTGCGCTCGAGCCAGCCGTCGGCGGCGAGCCGCGACATTGCGGTGCGCACCACATTGCCGTCGATGTCGAGCGACTTGAAGAATTCGAGCAGCGTGCCGAGCCACACCGAGCCGCCGCGCGGCACGATGGAATCGCCGAACACGGTGATGATGATTGAGCCCGTGCGTGACGGCTCGCGCTTCAGCTGGTCGACGATGCGGGCAAGCGGCTGCGGCATGTGTCAACGCATAGCGCGTTTTGTCGATTCACAGAAATACCGACACGCGGGAAGCGCCGCTGCCCCCCTCGCCCCGCTCTTGCGGGGAGAGGGTTGGGGTGAGGGGCTGCCTTCGCGAGAATGGTGAGAGACGAGACGTGGAGAGTCCCCCTCACCCGGATTGCTGCGCAATCCGACCTCTCCCCGCAAGCGGGGCGAGGTGAAGAGAGACCTTCGCAACGCTTATCGATTCGGATCCGGATAGACGACGCTGCGCCAGCCGCTGCGATCGAACGGCGCCCACTCGCCTTCCTTCTGCGCGAGGCGATCGGCGACCGCGTAGACCACGGCCGGATGATGGCCCATGCCGCAATGGCTGCTCTCGACCTCGATGCTTTCGGTCATCGACGAACTCTGCTCACGGCAGCCCTGCCAGGCGCACACGCCGTCGGTGCGGCTGAAGATTGCGGTGGTCGGCACCGGCGGCGTGCTGGCGAGCGAGCCGCCGAAACGCTGGTCCTCTTGCTCGGCGCGGCGGCCGCTGGCCATCTCGTAGACGCGCCAGGCGTTGGTCGATTTCGGGCCGGCGGCAAACGGGCTGCCGAGTGTGATCACCTGCCGCACGCGCTCCGGCATCATCTTGGCGAGCTGGCGCGCATAGAGGCCGCCGAGGCTCCAGCCGATCACCGAGACCTTGCGGCCGCTGGTTTCATTCATCTCCTGCAGCAGCTCGACCATCCCGTCCTGCACGCCAGAACGAAGCCCGAGGTTGCGACCCTGGCGCCAGCCACTGACGGCGTAGCCCTTGCTCCTGAGGAAGGAGCGCAGCGGCCGGGTCGACGTGTCAGAGGCGATCAGCCCAGGCAGCACCAGCACCGGATGCGCATCGCCGCGCGGCGCGAGGCTCAACAGCGGCAATGCACCAAGGAAGGCACCGAGCTCATGAATGGCGCGGCCTTCCAGAAACATCAGCGTCCTGGACGGCGGGCGTAGCGTCTGCGCAGCAACGGACATTTCAACTCCTCTTTGGCACGGCCCCTGACGTCGCGGCGGCCGGCAATGGGATCAGCGGGAATGGGTCAACAGGATTGACGCAAACCCGGCGGAATCGTTCCGCAACGCAACAATCAACCTTGAAAAGCTAGGGAACCGATCACTTCCGTGCAAGCGGTCCGGGTCACACTTGCCACAACTTAAGTGACCTCCGTGCCCAATCGGTCACAGCAGCCGAAGCACATATTCCAGGGTGTAAAGTGCGAGACCGGCAAGTCCGCCGATCAGCGAGCCGTTGAAGCGGATGTATTGCAGATCCTTGCCGACATTGACCTCGATCAGCTGCAGCAATTGCTCCATGTCCCAGCTCTTCATCTGGTCGGCGATGAAGGTCGAGACGCCGCTCTTCTGCTCGGCCACGACCGTGCGCAGGATCGCGACCAGACCCTGGTTGATTTCGCCGCGCATGTCGGCGTCGCCGCCGAGCGCCTCGCCGGCCTCGCTGAACATTCTTGCCAGCTGATGCTGCAGCACCTGCGACTCGCCCGAAGCGCTGCGCTCGATGAAGTCCTTGACGTTGGCCCAGATGGTGCGTCCGAGATTGGCGAGCTCCGGCCGCGCCAAGAGGTCGCGCTTGAGACCCTCGATGCGATCGGCAAATGCCTTGTCGCTGCCGAGCCGGTCGACAAACGACAGCAGCATGCGGTCGAACTCGCCGCGGAACGGATGCTCGGGGTCGTTGCGCACTTCCTCGAAGAATTTCGTGGCCGAGGCGATGATGCGGTTCACCACGAATTTGTCGGCGCGATAAAGTCTCAGCAGCGTCGGCATCTCGGCGCGGACCTTGTCGCGGATCACGGCCATGGTCTCCTGCTGCGTCAGCGTCTGATGCAGCACGCGCAGGATGTCGTCGAGCAGGCCGGCATGCTTGCCCTCCTGCACGAAGCCGCGCAACGCGCCGGCGGCAAGCGGCGCGAGATCAATCGAGAGCACCTGCGTCGTGATGCGACGGCTGATGAATTGCATCAAGCCTGAGCTCTCGGTCGCCGCGAACGCCTCGGGCAGCATCCGCAGCACGAAGCGGGCAAGATCCTCGGATCGTTTGCGGTCGCGCAGCCAGTCGGCGATGAACGAACCGAAGTCGATCTCGCGCAGCTTGGCCTCGACCGGACCGGATTCAAGGAAATTGTTCTCGATGAATTCGCCGAGCTTCTCGGCGATGCGTTTCTGATTGCTCTGGATGATCGCGGTGTGCGGGATCGGCAGCCCCAGCGGCCGCTTGAAGAGCGCAACGACGGCATACCAGTCGGCGAGCCCGCCGATGGTCGCGGCCTCGGCAAACGCCGCGATGAAGCCGAACACCGGATGCGTCGACAACAGCGCCTTCGAAGCGATGAAAATGATGAAGGTTGCCGCCAGCACGCCGGTCGCCAGCCACTTCACGCGCCGCAGCTCGGCCGCGCGTTCGGCGTCGACGGGCGTTGCGATGAGGGCGGCGGGAAGGGTCATCGGGACTTTCGAGTGAACGCTAGTTTACCTAGGTGCCACACGCCCGGGCGTCATCCTGAGGTGCGCGCACTTTGCGCGCCTCGAAGGATGGCCACAAGCACCGTCGCTAGCTCCCATCCTTCGAGGCTCGCTCCGCTCGCACCTCAGGATGACGTCGGAGGGGGCAAAAAAGAAGGCCCGCAAAATGGCGGGCCTTCGAAAAGGGCAGTGGTCGGTGCAAGCGCGATCAGGCGGTCTTGCTGTAGACATTGGCGAAGTTGTCCTGCGCGGTCTTCGCACCGTCGGTGACGAGCTTGCCGAGATACTCGGTCGTGGCCTTCGCCCGCGAGACGAACAGTTCGCCACGCGCACGGACCATGTCCGACTGGATCTGGGCGGCTTCGCTCAGCGACTTGGCCGACGCGAGCTTGTCGATGCCGGCGAAGAACGCCTCGGCGTCCTGGTAGAGCGCCTGCTGGATGTTGCGGCTGATCTTGGCGGCTTCGGTCACCGAACCGGCAACAGCGGTCTCGATCACGTTGGTCACCTTCTCGGAGCCGGCATACGCGTCGGCGGCACGGGTCTTGGCGGCCTCGGCCTGCTTCTTCACGAACTCACGGGCGGCTTCCGGAACTTCCAGGTTCTGGAGCTTGGTGAACGCCTCGGTGACGGGCGCGAAGGCTTCCTTGACGCTGTTCAGCACGGAATTGGTTTCGGTGGTCATTGGGGTCTCTCCATCCTCAGGTTTGAGCTATGGGCTCACCCCGTCCGGATTGGCCCGGGGCAAAAGTGTTATGACACATCCTATGGTGCGCCGCAACATAGATGTTGCAGCGCGATATCACGAACACGTGAGCAGCGAGAATATCCGGCAAACTGCCTCCGGAACCAGCAGCTTAAGGTATTTAGCCACCCCCAACCGCGCCGGGCAGCCCATAAGCCTCCATCTGGGCGCGGACCTGCGCCACATTGTGCCCAAGCACAACGATGTCGTGGGTCTTGCCCTCGACATCGCGGACATGGTCGCGCAGCAGGGCCTCCGCCTTGAAGCCGAGGCTTTCGAACAACGCGATCGCCGCCCGCTGGTCGACTGTCATCTGCACCGAGAACTTCTCTAAGCCGGCGCCGAGCGCGATGGCGAAGGTCTCCTGCGACAGCGCCCGGCCGACGCCCTGCCCGCGGACGTCGAGCGACACCACCATGCGGATCTCGCCGACATGCGGCGACCAGGAGTGCGGATCGCGCACCAGCGTGCCGCAGCCGACCACCTTGCCATCCTTGATCGCGAGCAGGCTCGTGATGTCGCCGCGATCGATCTCGTTGACCCAGGCCGACAGCACCTTCGGCTGGCTGATGTTGCGCGGCAGGAACAGCAGATCGTGCGTCGGCAGCTTTTGCGCGAAGGCCAGCACCGCGGCCTCGTCGGCCCTCGCCATCAAGCGGAACTCGATATCGCCGGCCTCGGTCTTGACCTGGCGCGGATAGGAACGTTGTTCGGTCATGTCGATCTCTTGCCCAACCAGGAGTCCAGTTTCGGCCACAGCCGCTTGATTGCATTGGCGCCGGCGACCAGCGAGACGTGACCGCCTTTCAGCATCACCTCCTCCTTGTCCTCGGAGCCGATCTTGGGGATGAGGTGCTTTGCCGCGTCATACGGCACGATGTGGTCGTGCTCGGCGACCGCGTGCAGGATCGGCACCTTGATGTTGGCAAGCTTCGCCTCGCGGCCGCCGACCGTCATGCTGTCGTTGTAGAGCTTGTTGTCCCACATCAGGTTCTTGACGGTCTGGCGAAAATATTCGCCCGCCAGCGGCAGCGTGTCCGTGCCCCAGCGATCCATCATCCGGTAGCCCTTGACGTATTCGTCGTTCCAGATGTTGTCCCACAACTGCACCTGGCTGAATACGCGCGACGCCGGCCGCAGCATATCGAACGACGTCATGATCATGTCGCCCGGCACGTTGCCGACGCTGTCGACCAGCTTGTCGACGTCGAAATATCGCCGGTCGGAGAAATTCTGGAACAGCTTCATCTCGCGGAAATCGATCGGCGTGGTGAAGCAGATCAGGTTCTTCATCGGCCCGTCGTTGAAGATCGAGCCGTAGAGCAGCGACAGCACGCCGCCGAAGCAATAGCCGATCACCGAGACGTCCTGCTCGCCGGAGTCCTGCTGCACGCGGCGGACCGACTCCGGGATGAAATCCAGGACGTAGTCCTCCATGCTCAGCGTTTTCTCCTCCGGCTTCGGCGCGGTCCAGTCCAGCATGTAGACGTCGTAGCCGCGCTTGAGCATGAACTCGATGAAGCTTTGGCCCGGCACCAGATCGAGGATGTAGCCGCGGTTGGTGGTCGCCATCACGATCAGGATCGGCACGCGATAGACTTCGCTCGCCATCGGCCGGTAGTGATAGAGGTTCATGGTGCCGCGCGAATACAGCACGTCCTTCGGCGTCGAGCCGAGCGAGGGACCGGAGCTCGAGATGTACTCGACGCCCTTGATGCTGCGCTGGATCGCGCGCTGCACCTCGGACTGCACCCGCTCCGCGATCGAGGCGACATCAAACCCCGTGGAAGCGTTCATTTGGGCTCTCCCTCGGATGGCGGGCGTTTGGTGCGCGGCGGCCGTGGCGTTGCGCCGAAGCCATCCCCCGGCGCCAGCGAATTGTGGTGCACCTGCTGCAAGAGCGTCTTGATCTCGTTGAGCTGGTTCTCCATCGACTGCAGGCGCTCGGCCATGCCGACGAGCTGGGCGCGGCTCGGCAGGTTCATCGCGAGAAGATATTTCTCCATCAGCTCGCCGAGCTGCCGCTGCGCGCCCGCCGCGGCACCGCCGGCCTGATTCATCAACTTGGAGAATTCCGGCGATGCCATTAACTGGTTGCCGAAGGAGTTGAACCCCTTCTCCATCTCACCCATCATCGTCTGCCAGATCACGGCAGGGTCGTTGCCCTTGTCGGCCATGCGGCGCTCCTCCACACCAAATCCGAGCGCTTGCCGCGCTTCCGCTTGTTTCCGCCATACGACACTGTTGCCGTGGATCGGTCAACAGCGCGGCGCGCCCACGGCGTCGAAGCCCTTCTGCGCCGCATCAAAGCGTGGCATAGAGGCTCCTGACCGCGATACCAGCAGGGGATGCCCGTGACCACGCTCGCCCATCAGCCGCCGCAGCTCACCCGCGCCAATGGCATCGACATCTGCTACGAGATTTTTGGCGATGCGAATGCCGAGCCGCTGCTGCTGATCATGGGGCTCGGCGCCCAGATGATCCATTGGGACGACGAATTCTGCCGCCAACTCGCCGCGCGCGGCTTTCGCGTGATCCGATTCGACAACAGGGATATCGGCAAGTCCTCCCGCCTGAGCGGCGGCAAGCGGCTGTCCGCGCTCGAGCTGCTCAAGCTGCGTTTCCTGAAGATCCCGGTCGCGGCGCCGTACCGGCTGATCGACATGGCGCGGGACACCGTCGGCTTGATGGACGCACTCGGCATCCGCACCGCGCATCTGGTCGGCGCCTCGATGGGCGGCATGATCGCGCAGGAGGTTGCGATCACCTTCCCCGAGCGCGTGCGCTCGCTGACCTCGATCATGTCGACCACGGGCAACCCGAAGATACCCGGGCCGACCCGCGAAGCGACCGCGGTGCTGATGGCGCCGCCGCCGAAAAGTAAGGAAGAGTATTTCGCGCGCTTCGGTCAGACCTGGAAGGTGCTGCGCAACGGCTCGTTCCCCGAGGATGAGGCGCTCGACCCCGAGCGCGCGCGGCGCACCTACGAGCGCGGCCTCAATCCGGAAGGCGTCGGCCGCCAGCTGCGCGCCATCCTCGCCTCCGGCAGCCGCAAGGAACGGCTGCGCGGCGTCAAGGCGCCGACGCTGGTGATCCACGGCACCGTCGATCCGCTGGTGCATCCCGAAGGCGGCAAGGACACCGCCGTCTCGATCCCGGGTGCAAAGCTCGTGATGGTCGAGGGCATGGGCCATGCGCTGCCGATCCCAATGTGGCCGCAGATCATCGATGCCATCGACAAGCACGCGCATGGCGCGGCGGCCAAGGCCGCGTGAGGCCGGAGCGTTTTCGAGCGAAGTGGATACCGGTTCGCGTGATAAAGCCCCGTTCCGATTCAATCGGAACGGAAAGGGCTCTGGTATCTCCCGGTAACCATGTGAGCCAGGGGTGCGTTCTTCCGGGCGCCGCGTAGAGGCTGTAGAGAACGCGGTGCAGCGTGCGGGTCGCGCGCCATCAGCCTCGGGAGTCCCCAGATGAACACCATCCTCCGGCCGCGGACAGCGGTCGCCGCTCTCCTCCTCGCGCTCGCGTCATCCACCGCGATGGCCGCCACCAGCGAAGCGCAGCAGGAAGCCAACCGCAAGGCGGTGCTGGCCTTCTACGAGAAGGGGCTGAACCAGAAGGACGCCGACGCGGCGCTCGCCTATGTCGGCAACCGCTATGTGCAGCACAATCCCGGCGCTGCCGACGGCCCCGACGGCTTCCGCAAGTTCATCGGCTTCCTGCGCGAGAAGTTTCCCAACTCGCACAGCGAGATCAAGCGTTCGTTCGTCGACGGCGACTACGTGATCCTGCACGTCCATGCCGTGCGCGAGCCCGGCACCCGCGGCAATGCGATCGTCGACATCTTCAAGCTCGAGGGCGGGAAGATCGTCGAGCATTGGGACGTGGTGCAGCCCGTTCCGGAAAATCCGGCGAACAGCAACACGATGTTCTGATTTGTTGCGACGGGATCGGATTTCCTCATGGTGAGGAGCGCCAACGGGTCCGCGCGAAGCGCGGCCCGATGACAGGCTCCGAGCGTCTCGAACCTTGAGGCCCGATCTGTGGCCTCCTCCTTCGAGACGCCCGCTCCGGCGGGCTCCTCCAGCGACAAAGGCGAAGCCTTTGCGCCGGGACGACGGGTGATTGCTCAGCTTGCTCAGTGTCATCACCCGCGCATGCGGGTGATCCAGTATTCCAGAGACCGCAGTGCTTGAGCCGAGGGGCCGCGGCGTACTGGATCGCCCGGTCCAGCCGGGCGATGACAGCGGTGGACAAGGATATGGCCTCACATCCTCTCACGAGGAGGACCATCTAACTCGCGCCAGGAGTACGGCCAAGCCAGCGCTGTGTCGGAAACAGCTGCAGCTGCCAGCGACGCGCGGCCTCGCCCCACACACCCCTCGGCATGAACAGCATGATCAGGATGGCGAGCGTCCCGAGCACCACCAGATACAGGCTGCCATACTGGGCGAGATAGGTCAGGAGCCCCCAGAGCAGGAGCACACCGACCATCGGTCCTTCGATGGTGCGTACACCGCCGATCACCACGATGAAGATCACATAAGCGGTCCAGTCGGTGACGCTGAACGCGGCGTCGGGCGATATCCGCGCCTTCTGCAGATAGACCAGCGCGCCGACCATGCCGGTCGCGAACGCAACCGCGATCCACAGCACGTGGCGAATCCGCGCGGTGCGGACGCCGACGCTGCGCGCCGCCGCCGCATTGTCGCGGCTTGCCGCCAGCGCGAGCCCAAGCCGCGAGCGCATGAAGGCGTAGATGCCGAGCGTCACCAGCACGGCGATTAGCAGCGCAAGCCAGTACACCAGCACGTCGCGCGCTGCCGCCGGCCGCAGGCCGAGCAGCGCCTGCACCGCCTTCAGCCCGACCATCTGCGACAGCTCGTTCGGCGAGATCGACATCCCGGTGCCGCCGCCGAGCGACTTGAACTGCGCGCAGATCAGCCGCAGCGCTTCGGCGGCGACCCAGCTGCCGATCGCGAAATATGGCCCTTCCAGCCGGAACAGCAGCGGCCCGAGCACCGCCGCGACCAGCGCCGCGAACAGTCCGGCCAGCGGGATCGCCGCGACAGGATCGAGTCCGGCCATCACGATGCCGGCAAACAGCGCATAGGCGCCGAGCCCGACAAACGCCTGCTGCCCGACCGACACCAGCCCGCCCCAGCCGGCCAGCACGTTCCAGAGCTGCGCCAAGGTCAGCATGGTGAAGACGAAGATCAGGTCTTGGATCAGGTTGCGCGATGCGACCGCGGGCAGCGCGGCCAGCGCCACGACCAGCGCGATGCCGGCCACGGCCGCAATGCGCGACAACCGCGTACCGACCCGAACCTGCCACACCGGCGCATCCACCGGGCGGTCGTCGCGGCCTGCCGGAATACGGATGCTTTCGACACTCATGTCCGCCTCGCCGGGAACAGACCGCGCGGCCGCACCATCAGCACGGCAAGGAAGGCGAGATGGCCGGCCAGGATCTGCCATTCCGGATTGATCCGCGCTCCGATCGCCTGGGCGAGCCCGAGCACGATGCCGCCGGCCAGCGTCCCCCACAGGCTGCCGAGGCCGCCGATGATCACCGCCTCGAACGCATAGAGCAGCCGCGCCGGGCCGATCGACGGATCGAAGCTGGCGCGGATGCCGAACACGATCGCGGCAATCACCGAGACCGCGAGCGATAGTCCGACCGCGATGGCGTAGACATTGCGCTCGTTGACGCCCATCAATTGCGCGATCGCGGGATTGTCGGCGGTGGCGCGGAAGGCGCGGCCGAGCGAGGTGCGATAGAAGATGAGTTGCAGCAGCGCGACGGCGGCGATCGCCGTCACCAGCGCCGTCAGCGGCGCCAGTCCGACGCTCAGGCCGGGCGCGAGCATCACCGATGAGGATTCGAAGGCGCCTGCCTGCAGCCGGCGGCTGTCGGCGCCGTAGCCAAGCAGCAACCCGTTCTGAATCACGATCGACAGGCCGAAGGTGACGAGCAGCGGCGGCAGGATGTCGTCGCCGAGCACCCGCTCCAGCACCAGCCGCTGCAGCACGAAGCCGAGCGCGAACATCGCCACGACGACCAGCAGCGATGCGGCCGCAAGCGGCAGGCCGAGCGCGGTGGTGGCGCTGAGCACCAGATAGGCCGCAAGCAGGATCAGATCGCCATGCGCCAGATTGACAAGGCGCATGATGCCGAAGATCAGCGACAGGCCGAGCGCGAACAGCGCATAGACGCCGCCGAGCAGCACGCCTTCGATGATGGTGTCGAACCCGCTCATCGCTCCCTCACGTTCCGAAATAGGCCGCGCGGATCGTGTCCTGACCCACATCCTTTGGCCGTCCGCTCAGCGTCACCCGTCCCTCCTGCAGACAGTAGAAGCGATCCGCCGCCCGCAGCGCGCGGGCAATGTCCTGCTCGACCAGCACGACCGCGGTGCCGCCGGCGCGGATCTGCGGCAGCATGCGGTAAATGTCCTCCACTACGATCGGCGCGAGACCGAGGCTGATCTCGTCGCACAGCAGGACCGACGGGTTGGACATCAGCGCGCGGCCGATCGCGACCATCTGCTGCTGGCCGCCCGACAGCGCCGTCACGGCGCCGCGCCGTCGCTCCTTCAGCACCGGGAACATGCGGTAGACCGCGGCGAGATCCCACGGCGCGCTGCGTTCGCCGCCGTAAGCGCCGATCAGCAGGTTTTCCTCGACGCTGAGCGAGGGAAACAATTGTCGGCCCTCCGGCACCAGCGCGAGGCCGAGCCGCACGATGGTAGCGGCGGACGCATCGCCGATCGCCCGTCCGCCGAGGCGGATCGCATCGGGGCGGCTCTTCACGAGCCCGGCCAGCGACTTCAGCATGGTCGACTTGCCGGCGCCGTTGGCGCCGATCACCGCGACCGCCTCGCCCTCTTGCAGTTCGAAGTCGATCCCGAACAGCGCCTGGAAGTCGCCGTAGAAGGCATCGAGCGCGGTGACGTTGAGCAGCGCGGTCATGCCGGCACGCCCATATAGATGGTCTCGACCTCGCGCGAGCGCATCACCTCGGCCGGCACGCCCTCGGCGACGACCTTGCCGAAGTTCAAGACAACAAGCCGCTGCACCACGGCGAGCAGCGCGTGCACCACATGCTCGATCCAGATGATGGCGACGCCTTCGGCGTGGATGGTGCGGATGGTCTCGACCAGTTCGTGGCATTCGGCATCGGTGAGCCCGCCCGCGATCTCGTCGAGCAGCAGCGTGCGCGGTCGGGTAGCGAGCGCCCGCGCCAGTTCGAGCCGCTTGCGATCGAGCAGCGGCAGGCTCCCGGCAAGCCGGTTGGCCTTGGCCTCGAGGCCGGTCAGATCGAGCATGCGGCCGCAATGCTGGACCGCATCCGCCTCCGACAGGCCGCCGCCAAACAACGCGGCGACCGCAAGGTTCTCGAATACCGAGAGGTGATCGAAGGGTTGCGGGATCTGGAACGAGCGCCCGATGCCGGCGCGACAGCGTGCCTCGGGCGACAGACCTGTGATGTCGACGCCATCGAGGACGACGCGGCCGGCATCGGGGCGCAGCAGCCCGGTGATCAAATTGAACAGCGACGACTTGCCGGCGCCGTTCGGCCCGATCACACCCAGCGCCTCGCCGGACACAAGCGTCAGGTCGATCGCGTCGGCAACGACGATGGCGCCGAATTTTTTCGAGATGGCATGGAGTTCGAGCATGGTCGTCCATTGTATGGTTTCGGCGGAGAGGAGATGCGCAGCACTGCCGCGCATCTCCTGCCTTCGATGAAGCAGCTGGCTCGCGCTAGCTCAGCGCCTGCATGTCGCCGCCAAGCGGGATCTGCGGCGCTAGCTTGTTGTCCGTGATCACCATGTTGTACTTGTCGCCATTGAGCCGCCACTGCCCGCCGACCAGTGGTGTCTTGGCGATGTTCTTCGCCGCGAACGGCGGCACCGCGCTGGAGCCGAACGCGACCTGGCCCACGATCGTATCGAGCTTGGTGGCGCCGATGGCCTTCGCGAGCGCCGCGCCGTCGGCCGGGTCGCCGGAGCGCTTGATCGCGTCGATCGCGACCTCGAACAGCGAATGCACGAAGCCGATCGGCTGGGTCCATTGCTTGCCGGACGCCTGCTCATATCCTTTGGCGAGATCGGCTGCGCTGACGCCGCTGAGGCTCGACTTGTAGGGATGCGTCGGCGTCCACCACACTTCGGTGGAGATGTTGTTGCCGCCCTTGCCGAGCGCCTGCACTGACGCGGGGAACAGCAGCGCCTTGGCGACCGACACGACCTTCGGCTTCAGCCCCTTCTGCCGCGCCTGGTTCCAGAACGTGGTGAAGTCGGGCGGGATGATCACGCCGGTGATGATCTCGGCATCGGCACCGCGGAACGCGGCGATCTGCGAGCTGAAATCGTCGGTCAGATTCTGGAAGCGGCCGGGATCGGTGAGCTTGAAACCCTGCTTGGCCATTACAGGCGGGAAGCCGATCGTGGTGTCGCCCCAGGCGTTGCCGTCGGCATCGTTGGGGAACAGCGCGCCGACCGATTTGTTGGTCGCGACCTGGCTCCACATGCTGGTGAAGACGCCGATGACGTCCTCAAGCCCCCAGAAATAGTGGAAGGTGTAGTCGAACGGCTTCCAGCTCTTCGGATCGCCCGGATTGGCCTGCCGGCCGATGAAGTTGGTCTGCCACGGCGCGACGGAAGAGATGCACGGCACCTGCTCGAGCTCGCACTGCGTCGCCACCGGATTGTTGGTCTCGGGCGTGGCGCCGACCACGATCAGGCTGACATTGTCGCGAGTGATCAGCTCCTTGGCGACTTCGGCGGCGCGGTTCGGATTCGACTGGCTGTCCTTGGTCACCACCTCGACCGAGTAGGTCTGCGATCCGACCTTGACGCCATCCTTGATGAACTTGCGGAACTCGCCGAGCACGAAATCGTCGGCTTCGGCGAAGGCCGCCAATGGACCGCTCTTCGGCGAGACATAGCCGATCTTGATCGGCTTGTTGGCCGCCCGCACCGCCGGCGCAAACAATGTCGTCGTACCTGCGGCCGCGAAACCACCGGCGATGCCCTGCAGCACGCGGCGGCGATCGAAAGACATTACGTTCAAGTGATCCTTGGCGTTCAAGTGGTCCTTGGTCATTTTCCTCTCCCTTGAGGCGAGCCGGTTTTCACACCGGCTGCCGTTCATTCCGTTCTGAGAAATTACCGGCGTCGCGCCGCATCACGCGGCGGCGATGGACTTCGTCTGCGCCTTCGCGCTGCGGCCAAGGATCTGGCCGAACACGTCGAGCAGCACATCGGAGGCGTCAGCCGCCGCCTCCCTGGCGCGCCAGGCGACATACGTGTCGGGACGCACCAGCACGCAGCCGTCCTCGTCGACCTCGCTCTGGCGATACCAGTCCGCATAGATGTCGAGTGCGTCGCAGCCCTGCGGGCCGATGGTGACGACATCGACCGGCAGGCCGTAGGCCTTCTCGACCGCGGCAGCGGCCGTCTTCCAGCCGTCGCCGCCGATCCCGGTGAGCAGCGTGAAGCGGCCCTTGCCGGCGAGATCGAGCGTCGACTTGCGCTGGCCCTGATGCTCGATCCAGACATGCGGCAAATGCGCGCCGGGCCAGGTGGTGGCCTGATAATAGAGTTCGTGATCGCGAGTGAAGGCCGGCATCGGCGTGCCGTCGGACACCACGGCGGTCGACCCGTAACGCTGGTTCATCTCGACGCCGTGGCAGTTGAACTCGTAGCTCTTGTTGGCGATGGCCTCATAGAGCTTCTTGCGGCGCGCTTTGCCCTCGGCGGTCGGGGCCTTGCGCGCGGCGATCGCCTTGCGCGCTTCGGCCGGATCGGTCGAGGCGACGAGCCCCACCGCCTCGAAGATCGGCGGGAAGTCGCCGATGCTTTTGTTGGCGCGGGTCACGATCTGCTTGCCGACCGGCTGGCGCTCGGCCGAATAGGTCTCGAGCAACGATGGCGCGGCGTGACCCTCCAGCACCAGCTTGAGCTTCCAGCAGAGATTGTAGGCATCCTGGATCGAGGTGTTGGAGCCGAGCCCGTTGGTCGGCGGATGCCGGTGCACGGCATCGCCGACGCAGAACACGCGACCAGACGTGTAGTGGCCGGCATACATCTCATTCACGGTCCAGGTCGAGGTCGAGGTCACCTTGACCTCGAGCGTCTCGTCGCCGACGAGATTGCGCACGATCGAGATCGCCTCGTCATTGCTGAGCTTGCGCTCGCCCTGCTCGATGTCGTAGCCCCAGATGATCAGCCATTCGTTCCACGGCCGCACCATGCGGATCAGGCCGGCGCCGATGCCGCCGATCTCGGCGCCGGGCTGCAGCACCCAGTACAGCACGCTCGGCCGGTGCGCGACGTACTTGCTCAGATCTGCCTGCACGATGATGTTCATGCTGCCGGCGCGGCCCATCTGGCCCTCCATCGGCAGCCCGATCACCTCAGCGACGCGGCTGCGGCCGCCATCGGCGCCGATCAGATATTTGGCGCGGATCTGGTAGGTCTCGCCGGATAGCCGATCCTTCACCGTCGCGGTCACACCGTCGGCATCCTGCACCAGGTCGACGAACTCGGTGTTGAAGCACAGCGAGGTGCCGCGCTGGCCGGCGGCCTCGATCAGGATCGGCTCGAGGAAATTCTGCGGCAGGTCGCAGATCCGGGTCGGGCTGGCGAGATCGTAATCCGCCTTGCGCGAGGGATGATTGCCCCAGGAATAGAGTCGGCCGAACTCCTCGCCGGCGAGGCTCTCGCAGAACACGTTGTTGGCCATCAGATGCTGTGCCACCGCCTGCGCGACCGCCTTGTCCTCGAGACCGAGATCGCGCAGCACCTCCATCGCACGCTGGTTGGTGATGTGGGCGCGCGGGGTATCGGCCAGCCAACCGTATTTGGTCACCATGATGTGCTTGACGCCGTACATGCCGAGCAGCGCCGCCGCCGTCGCGCCGGCCGGGCCGCTGCCGACGACAAGCACGTCGGTCTCGATCGGTTTGCTGGTCATGTTGCTCTCCCTGGTCGTCTTGTTGGTTGCGATCGTCATTCCGCGGCCATCATCGGCTTCGGCACCAGCCCAGCTCCGGGCCTCATCTGGAAGTCGTAGGTCATCAGGTGCCACGGTGCGGAAACGCGGTCGCCATTCGGCAACGCCGGTTCGCTGCGGGGCTCGACGCGCGCGATGAGCTCGTCCTTGACGCCGAACACCACGTCGCTGCGCAGATATTGGTCGCCATCGAGGAAGACGTGGGTGATCAGCGGCTCGTAGCCCTCGGCCTTGACCAGGAAGTGGACGTGCGCGGGCCGCATCGGATGACGCTGCGTGGCGGTGATGAGATCTCCGACCGGGCCATCGGTCGGGATCGGATAGCTGCACGGCAGGATGGTGCGGAACGAGAAGCGGCCATCGGCATCGGTGACGAAACGTGCGCGCAGCGATGGGCCGTGGGTCGCGTAGTCGGCCTTCTGCGAATCGTAGAAGCCGTCGTCGTCGGCGTGCCAGACGTCGATCTCGGCGGCGGCGAGCGGCTTGCCGGCAAGGTCGGTGACGCGGCTCTGCACGAACATCACCTCGCCGTCGATGCCTTCCGAAATGTTGGCGCCGTGCGGCGTGACGCGGTGCTCGCCGACATAGAACGGGCCAAGCACCGTGGTCTCGGTCGCGCCTTCGCGCTCGCGGTGATTGACGGCGTCGACCAGCATCGAGACGCCGAGCACGTCGGAGAGCAGGATGAACTCCTGGCGCAGCGGCGTGCAGGTCTGGCCGGTGCGGGTCAGGAATTCGATCGCCTGATTCCATTCCTCGAAGGTGAGCTCGGTGCGGCGCACCAGATCGTGCAGCGACTTGACCGTCTCCTCGATGAGGAACTTGAGCCGCTTGTTCGGCGTGTTGGCGATGCTGCGAAGCACCTCGTCGGTGAGGTCATGCTCGTTGAAATTGGCCATCATGTTGTCCTTGATCTCTGAGGTTCAGTGCTGCACGGGCGCGTCGCCGCGCCAGGCCGCCGCGATCAGCTGCTCGATCGGGGCGCGATCGACCGGTCTCGGATTGGCATAGGGGTTGCGCACCGCCATCTCCGCGGCGCGTGCGATGCCGCCCTCGGGCATCCCGATGTCGGAGAGCGCACGCGGCAGCGCGAGCTGCCGGGCAAGATCAAACAGGCCCTGCGGTGCGTTGGCGCTGTGCAGCGCTCGCGCGACGCGGGTCATCGCCTCGGGCGTGGCGGCTGCGTTGTAGGCGGCGGCGTGCGGCAGCACGATCGCATGGGTTTCGGCGTGCGGCAGGTCGAACATGCCGCCCAGCACGTGGCAGAGCTTGTGATGCAGCGACATCCCGACCGCGCCGAGGCAGACGCCGCACAGCCAGGCGCCGTAGAGCGCATCGCGCCGCGCGCCAGGATCGGCGGGCGCAGTCATGATGCGCGGCAGCGCACGGGCGAGCGCGGCGATGCCTTCCTCCGCCATCAGCGAGGTCAACGGATTGGCGTCGGGCGCATAAAGCGCCTCGACCGCGTGGGCAATCGCGTTCAGGCCGCTGGCGGCGGAGATGTGCGGCGGCAGGCTAACGGTGAGATCGACGTCGTAGATGACGGTGTCTGGCACCAGATCCTGGGAATGCTGTGTGGTCTTGATGCCGTTGGTGGTCTCACCCAGGATCGGCGTCATCTCCGAGCCGGCATAGGTGGTCGGCATCGCGATGTGCGGCAGCCCGGTGCGCAGCGACAGCGCCTTTCCGAGCCCGACCGTCGAGCCGCCGCCGATTGCGACCAGCCCGTCGATGTCGTGGGATTCGACGATGCCAAGCGCTTCGTTGGTGACCTCGACCGGCGTGTGCATGCGCGCGCCGGCAAACAGGCCGGCGAGCCTGTCGCCGAGGCCGGCGCCTAACTGACGTCCGAGATCCTGCTGCTCGCGGGTCGTGAGCACCAGCGCCCGCTTGATGCCAAGGCGCTCCGTTTCCTCGCCAAGCCGCGTTGAGGTGCCGGCGCCGAACACCACGCGATATTGCTGCGAGCAATAGGCAAAGGCGCCATGGCCGGCATCACCGGCCGCCGCAACGGGCGCAATGGATGCGCCTCCGGCATCGGGCATTGCGACGCTCATGGCATTCCTCCCGGGGCCGGCGAACCGGCGATCTCGTCTTGTTGGGAGAATGCTAGCGGCGGGCGGCCGCGGCGGGCCTGCATGAAACCGGAGAAAATCTGCACAAAACCGGAAAAATCATCCGTCGAGAGGGGGCCGGCTGTGCGCCCGCGCCTGACCCAGTCGCCAATCGCCGGGAGCTAGGGCGCGTACTCGTAAATCCGGCATGTCCGCTTTCGAGAGGTAAAGCGGAGGGCGGCCCGATCGCAGGGATGCCGCCTTGTGACCCAGAACGGACATTGTCATCGATTGGTCTATCTCGACCTCAGCAATAGTCCGTAAATATCGACGCTCTAAAGTAGAACAGCCATGTGATGTAAAACCGTCGCTGCGAGGTTCGATCATGACGAGTAGTGTGCGAGCAATGATGCTTGCGGCGTGGTCAGCGTCAGCGGTCGGCGCGGCATCGTTGGCTACCCTGTTCACCCTCGCTAACTTGGCGTTCGGGATATACGAGGTCGCCGAAGGGCACACAAAAGTTGCGGACCTGCCGGGCGTCGTGGTGGGCGGGGCGACTACCTTTGTGCTCGCGCTACTTTTCAGCTTCGCTATTACCGTTCCTGTAAGCTTGGTTATGGGCGCCTGCGCATATCCGTTCCTGAATACTATTCGGACTGTTAATCATTGGGCGTTCGGTGTCGTTGGTTTCGTAGTTGGTACGCTAATCTGGCTCGGGCTATCGTCGACCGGACCAGCCGGCAACTTGTACTTCAGGTCATGGATTTCCGTCTTTGTCATAGGGGGCCTTGCAGGATGCGCCGGCGGGCTTGCATTTTCCCGACAGCTTCACCAAAGGCATTAGCGGCGGATCACCTTTCGTTCAGGCGGAACGAGGTCGTGCTCTCTAAGCTTGTTTGATGAACTAACGGATCAGTACGACTTCCGCTGTTGGCCCGTTTGAGACGTGCCGACCCGGCCACGAGAATGTCCGTTGATTAGGGGGAGATCGGAAGTCAACGCCAAAGGGGAAAACCGGCGCTTTTGACCCAAACCGGACGTCGTTGATCTGAATCAATGGGCTTTCATCGGCGCTGTTGTTCGAATGAATTTGCTTCAGGCTGCCAGCGGAGCCGATTACCGCCACCGACCTTCGCATCGGACAAAAAGCAAAGAGGTAGATTTTATGAACGCAATTAATCGACGTTCTCTTCTCGCCATCACCCTTGCCGTATCGACGTGCTTCACAGCGGCTGCGCCGGCAAACGCCCAATCCCTATCGCCCGCGGATGCCCAGCAGATTGCCGTCGATGCTTATGTCTACGGTTATTCGTTGATTACGACTGAAGTAACCCGCGTGCAGATGAGCAACGTGCCCAAGGTCGAGGGGTTCAACAGTCCCACCGGTCAGTTCGTCAACGTTCCCCGCTATCCGCCTGCGGATTATCGCGGCGTTTCCGCGCCCAATGCCGATACGCTGTATTCCGTTGCCTGGCTCGACCTTACCGAGCCGCAGGTATTCAGTCATCCGGATATGGGCGATCGCTTCTATCTCTTTGAGATCACTGATCTGTGGATGTCGGATTCCGAGCACTCACCGAGCAAGCGGACGGCCAGCGGCAAGGCCGCCAACTACCTCTTCACCGGCCCGGGCTGGAAGGGCGAGGTGCCAGCGGACATGAAACATTTCCCGATGGCGACGCGCAACATGGTCATTCTCGGTCGCACCTATGCGGACGGCACGGAGGCTGACTACAAGGCCGTCAACGCGCTGCAGGCGCAATACAAGATCACGCCGCTTTCGGCGTGGGGCAAGCCATACACGCCGGTCGCGCCCCCGGTGAATCCCAATCCGGGCTTCAGCATGACCGACAAGCCGCAGACGGTCATTCTCGCCATGGGAACGGAGGGGTACTTCAATCTGATGGCCAAGCTCATGGCTTCGACGGCACCTGCAGCCGCGGCAGATACACCGATGCTCGCAAGCATGGCGAAGATCGGCATCGTGCCCGGCAAGCCGTTTGAGATGAGCAAGCTCGATCCGGCAGTACAAGCAGCACTGAAAGACATCCCCAATATCGCTCTTAAAAAAATCGAAGCCAACAAGGAGAACCTCGGTGGGATCGTCAACGGTTGGTCGATCACGAAGGGTCTCGGCACCTACGGCCCCTCCGATTACATGAAACGCGCAGTGGTAGCGGCCTTCGGTTGGCCCGCAAATCAGGAGCGTGATGCGGTCTATCCGAATACCGAGAAGGACTCGACAGGACAAAAGCTGAGCGGTGCAAACAAATACACATTGACGTTTGCAAAGGATGCAACACCACCCGTCAACGGCTTCTGGTCGTTCACCATGTACATGATCGACCAGGGCTGGTGGTTCGTTCCCAATCCGCTGAACAGGTTCACCGTTAGCATGCGCGACAATCCGAAGTTCAATCCGGACGGCTCGCTGACCCTCTACTTTCAGAACGAGTCGCCGGGTCTTGACAAGGAGTCGAACTGGCTGCCGGCCCCCAAGGGCGATTTTGTCCTGATGCTGCGAATGTACTGGCCCAAGGACACTGCCCCTTCGATCATCGACGGAAGCTGGAAAGTGCCGCAGGTGGTCAAGGTCGGCTCATAGGCCACGAGTAGGGATTTCCTAACTCACAAAATGACTCTGGTCGGCGGGACGCTGCGCGCGTCAGCTTCTGGTCCATAGCCGGAAGCTGGCGTAGCCTACTCCGTTTTCCGGAGAACGCGGAAGGCCAATCAATGTCCGCTAATGGCCCTTTGCAGACATTCACTTAGGCATCGTGGATGTCTGATTTTGAGGGCACCTCGGACCTCGCTATCCCGCGCACGCGCGTACCAGATCTATGAGTACGCCCCTAGTGGCTGCGCCGGTATCGTCCCGGCGTCACGCCGGTGAAGCGGCGGAACATGCGCGTAAAATGCTCCTGGTGGGAGAAGCCGCAGGCCAGCGCGATGTCGGCCAGGCTCTGCGTTTCGTCGGCGAGCAGCGCCCTGGCCCGCTCGATGCGCAGATTGATCACATATTGGTAGGGCGAGATGCCGCTGGTCGCCTTGAACAGGCGCACGAAATATTCGGTGCTGCGGCCGCAAAGCTCCGCCAGCTGGTCGAGCCGGATATCGGTCTCGAGATTGGTGTCGACGAATTCGCGGATCCGCGCCATCTGTCTGTTGCTGAGCAGGTTCGGATGCTTGCCGGCCTCGACGCTCGGCTTGTGGAAATTGATCGCAACAAAGCGGTTGGCGATCGCCTGCGCGATCGGATCGACGAACAGCGACGAGGCCGGCAGGCTGCTGGTGATGGTGTCGCCGATCGCCGCAGCCAGATGCTCCAGCACGGCGTCCTGATCGCCGAGCATCGGCGCGAGCCCGCCGATCAGGCTGGGGGCCCCGTCCCGGCCCGCGAACAGGTCGGACCGCAGATAGATGTGGGTGGATTCCAGCGATTCACGCAGGACGACGTTGCAGGCATGTCCCGCCGGCAGGAAGAACACGCCGCCGCGCGGAATCTGTCGGGCGACCGACTTGCCGTCCATCACATAGGTGATGTCGACGGGGCCGCCCCGATGCAGCACCATCAGATTGTCGGATAGCGCGTGGAAGTGCCCGTCAAACGGCCGTTCACGCTGGACCGAGGCATAGGCGGACGACCAGCCGAGCCCCTCGCTCGAGCCGCGGAATTCGGCCTGGAAGCGGTTCAGGATCCCGTGCGTCTCCTGCACCCCAAAATTCGACGTCGCCTGCATCCGACAGACCAAGGGCTCGAGGCTTCGGTGCCGTCGAGTGAAGCCCAACAGCCCTTGATTATCAATACAATCGAACCGAACGGGGAGCCCCGGCAGCCTTGTTGCGGCGCAATAGCGACGCCTGCTATTGCTTGACCGCGATCCAGATCACGTGGCGTACGCCGCGGCCTCGGCCGGTGGCGCGCACGGCAACTTCGTTGACGGCGAACGCGGCCCGGGACAGGGATTTCGGGAATTTGGCATTCGGCCCTGATGACCAGACCGCGAGCACGCCGCCGCGCCGCAACGCGGTGTGCGCGACCTTGAGTCCGGAGACATCATACAGCGCGTCGTTGGCCTTGCGGGTCAGGCCTTCGGGGCCGTTATCGACATCGAGGAGAATAGCATCGAAGGTGCGCGGATGGCGCTCGATCACGTCGGCAACGTCAACCTCCTGAAAGCTGACGCGCGGATCGTTCAGGCTGTCGCCGAAGATCTCCGCCATCGGGCCCCTCGCCCAGGCAACGACTGCCGGCACCAGTTCGGCCACCATGATCTGCGCTTCGGGGCCGAGCACGGCGAGCGCCGCCCGCAGCGTAAAGCCCATGCCGAGGCCGCCGATGAGCAAATGCGGCTTCGCGGTCTTCTCGATCTTCTTCGCAGCAAGCGTCGCCAGTGCGGCTTCCGAGCCCGACAGGCGGCTGTTCATCAGCTCGTTGGTGCCGAGCATGATCGAGAATTCGCGGCCGCGCCGCATCAGACGCAATTCACCTTCGGTGCCGGGAATGCGCGCGGTATCGATCTTTTCCCATGGAATCATGCGGCGGCTTGTAACATGGGCGTCAGGGCGGGCGAAGCTAGCGCCCAGAGAATGCGAAATAGTGACTCACGAATGGCGCAACAAGCTCAGTGTCGTCCCTGCCTAGTGCGCAATTGCGCACGGGAGCAGGGACCCATAACCACCGAAGGTAATTGTTGCGCACCGCTGGGGCCACAGCCCTCTTCAACGACTCAACCCCGTGGTTATGGGTCCCGGCTTTCGCCGGGACGACGATGGGGAAGAAACCCGCCCTCAACCGCATCACCGTCGTCCCCGGCGCCGAGGCTAGCCACCGGCCCAGACGTCGAGCACGTAGCGGTTCCTGGTGCCCATCTCCTCGATCCAGCGCGCAGCGGCATCGGCGTCGACGCCGGTGCGCTCGCTATAGATCGACATCAGGGTCGCCTTGACGTCGGGCTCCATCTTGCTGCCGTCGCCGCAGACATAGACGATTGCGCCCTTCTCGATGAGCTCCCAGACCCGATCCTTCTGCGCAGCGACGAGATGCTGCACATAGGTCTTCGGCCCATCGGTACGCGAGAAGGCGGTGTAGAGTTCACTGACGCCGTCGGCTGCAAACGCCTTCAGCTCATCTCCATAGATGAAATCCTGCTCCGGATGGCGGCAGCCGAAGAACAGCATCGCAGGGCCCAGCGTCGCGCCATGCGCCTTGCGCGCGGCGCGCTCCTGCAGGAAGCCGCGGAACGGGGCCAAGCCCGTGCCCGGCCCGATCATGATGATCGGCACGGCGTTGTCGTCGGGCAGGCGGAAGCCGGCCTTGGTTTCCTTGATGGTGGCGTGGACGGTGTCGCCGGCGCGGCGGCGCGCCAGGTAGTTCGAGCAGACGCCCTTGTAGATGCCGCGGCCGGAGCTTGCGGGGGCTTCCACCACGCCGACCGTGACGCTGCAGCGCTGTGCCTCGCCGGCCGGAGACGACGAGATCGAGTAGTAGCGCGGCGCCAGCAGCGACAGCATCTCAAGGTAAAGATGGAACGGCAGCTCGCAGGCCGGATATTCCTCGAGCAGGTCGAACACCGATTTGCGCTTGGACAGCACCTCGGTGCGGTAGCGCCCGGCCGAGGCCTCGTCGTCACCGATATAGGCCATCAGCTTTGGCTTGGTCACCGGGCAGCGGGTGTGCTCCGTCATGATCTGGATCTGCTTGCGGGTCGAGACCTGCTGCAGCTCGACGAACTCGGTGAGCAGCCGCCCAACCGACACCGCGTTGCCGACCGGCAGTTGCGCGCGGCGGCCTTCACTGACTTGCAGGCGGATCTGGTCGGCCGGCAGGAAGCCGAACCGGCGCGCCACGGAATCGACCAGGGTCGGGTCGTTGCGCGGCACCACGCTGAGATGATCGCCGACGCGATACTTCAGATTAGCCGGCAGCTCGACCTCGATGTGCCGGGTCGAGCGCTCCGACGGATGGGCGCCTTCCTTGTTCTGCAACTCGTTGTTGGCGAGCACCTTCATCGGCACCGCGCCGCCCTGCGTCACGATGGTGTTGACCGCGCCCTGCGCCACCGGCTGGATCGCATAAAGCGGCTCGTCCTCGGCGGTGCGGGTGAAATTCCAGTCGATGCCGAATTCCTTGGTCGCGACCTTCGCCGCCTCCGGGAACCATTTCTGGAACTGGCCATCGAGATCGCTGCGCGCATCGCCCTCGCCGCGCGGATAGACGGCGCGCGCGCCATGCCTGGTCAATTGCTCGTCGATGAAGCGCGGCACCGACTGGTAGGTTGCGGCCCAATCGCTGTTGCCGCAGCCGAACACCGCATAGCGCACCTTGGCGAAGGCGTCCTTCGGCAGATCGCTTTCGAGCCATTTGACGAATTGCGTGGCGTTGTCGGGCGCTGCGCCATTGTAGGAGGCGCAGATGATCAGGACCCCGCCCTCCTCCGGCAGCTTGCCGACATAGTCATCCAGCGGGCCGAGGCGCACCGAGAAACCATTGATCTCGGACAGATCCGCCATCCGGGTCGCGAGCTCCTCGGCCGAACCGAGGTTGGAGCCGTAGAGCACGAGCATCGGCGTGTTGTGGCCGGGGCGCGTGATCGGGGCACGCGGCGCCTTTGGCGCGGCCGCAACCGCGCCCGTGCTTCCGGCAAACGCGCCGCGATCCTTGTCGTCGCGCGGCCGTACCTTGATCCTGAAGCCGTCGGGCTTGACGGTCAGCGTCTCCTTCAGATGCATCTGGTAGCGATGCACGTCGAGCAGCTTGAAGCGCTGCAGGATCATGCCGATCGCGAGCGCAGCCTCGTGCATGGCAAAGCCGCGGCCGATGCAGGCGCGCTGGCCGTTGCCGAACGGCTTCCAGGCGTTGATCGGGCGCTTTGCCTCCGCCTCGCGGCTGAAATTCTCCGGATCGAACACGTCGGGTTTCGCTCCCCAGACCGAGGGGTCGCGATGCAGCGCCATCACCAGCACGGTGATGAAGGTGTTCTTCTTTAATTTGTACTTTCCGCCGATGGTCTCGTCGCTGAGCGGCGCGATGCCGTAGGCCGGCGCCGGCGGCCACAGCCGCAGCGCCTCCTTCAGGCATTGCGTGATGTAGCTGAGCTGCGTCACCTGCTGATAGGTCGGCCTCGCATCGAGGTCGGGACCGAGGACGCGGTCGACCTCCTCATAGGCCTTCTTGAGCACCTCGGGATGCTTCAACAGCGCATAGATCGTGCACGACAACAGGCCGCTGGTGGTCTCATGGCCGGCGATCAGAAAGGTGTTGATCTGGTAGCGGATGTTGACGTCGTCGAGCTGCTCGCCGGTCGCGCGGTCGACGCCGGTCATCATCGCGGCCAGCATGTCCTTCTTGTCGCTGGTCACGTCGGCATTGCCGCGCCGCTCCGCAATGATCTCGTCGACCATCTTGTTCATGAAGCCGACGTCGTCAGTGAGCGTCTTGCGCCGCTTCTGCATCCACAGGCCCTCGAGCGGCAGGCCGCGGGTCATCATGATCGTCTCGAGCGAGCGCACCAGCGATTCCACGAAAGGGTGGTAGTCGCGGCGGTAGAACGAATTGAAGCGATAGTCGAAGCCGCAGAGCCCGATCGTATCGAGGGTCAGCGCCGTCATGTCGTGGACGACCTCGATCTCCTCGTCGGCGTTGAGGCGCTCCCATTTCTTGACCAGCTGCTCGGCGATATCGACCATGCTCGGGTGGTACGACTGCATGGCGCGGTTGCCGAACGGCTGCATCAGGATGTTGTGCGCCTTGCTCCAGTTCGGCTCCTTGGTGTCGGCGGTGAACAGCCCGTCGCCGCCGACCGCGCGCACGCGGCGCAGCGAGCCGCGCACCGCCTTGTCGAAGCGCTTCTCGTCGGAGAGCTCGTCGACCAGATCGTGGCCGGAGACGATCACGATCGGCGAACCCATCATGTCGAGCCAGAAGATCGGCCCGAGCTCCTTGGAGAGCTTCACCAGATGCTGCACCGGCGCGGTCGAATCCAGCGACAGCATGTTGCCGACCACCGGTTTCGTCGGCGGATGCGGGATCGGACTCAGTCTGTTGCCGGACGCCATCTTCGGAAGTGCCCCCTCACTATGCGCGTCATCCTGAGGAGCGCGCAACGCGCGCGTCTCGAAGGATGGCCGCTTGCTCCTGTCCCTCTCATCCTTCGAGGCGCGCCGAGGCCGGCGCGCACCTCAGGATGACGCCTGTCCGAATTTTCGCTTACGCCACTCAATCAGCTTGGCGCTGACTTCGTCAGGCTTTTCCTGCTGCGTCCAATGGCCGCTGTCGTGGACCAGATACTTTTCGAGGTCCGGCACCAGCTTCTCCATGCCGTCGGCGGCCGACGGCGGCAGCACCGCGTCGTTCTCGGCCATGATCATCAGCGACGGCACCCGCACATGATGGTCCAGCCCGGCCGAGCGTTCCCAATTGCGGGTGAAATTGCGATACCAGTTGATGCCGCCGGTGAAGCCGGTCTTGGAGAACGTATCGACGAACACCTTCTTCTCATCCGCCGACAGGATCGGCGTGCGCGGGTCGTGCTTGGCGTCGTAGTTCGCGATCATCTGCGGAAACGCCAGATTAAGTCGGGCCGACGCCCCGACGCCGGCGATCGGCTGTTCCTCCGGCGTCCCGGGCGGGCGCGCCACCGGCTTGCGCATGAAGGCGTCGAAAGTCTGCTCGACGCGGCTGCCGAAGATACGGTCGGGCTCGCGCGCCGGATCCTGGAACTGGACGATGTACATATGGTCGCCGAAGCGCTGGCGGAACAGCGCGATCGGGTCCATCGGAGCACGGTCCCAATGCGGCGTGTTGACGCCGACGACACCGGCGACCCGCGAAGGATGCCTGAGCGGCATCTGCCAGACAACAAAGCCGCCCCAGTCGTGACCGACGAAGATCGCCTTGTCGATCTTGAGATGGTCGAGCAGGCCGACGAGATCGCCGGTCAGGTGCTCCATGTCGTAGGCTTCGACCGGCTCCGGCCGGTCGGTCGCGCCGTAGCCGCGCTGATCCGGCGCAATCACCCGGATGCCGGCCTCGCCGAGCGCCTTGATCTGGTGGCGCCAGGAGAACGCCAGTTCGGGCCAGCCATGGCACAGCACCACCGGCGGCGTGTCGGTCTTGGGGCCCGATTCGTAAAACCCCATGCGGATGCCGTTCGTCTCGGCGAACTGCAGCGGTGGCATCTCGATCATTGTGAAATTCCTATTCGGCCGCGCCCTTGATGTCAGCAGGCGGGGGCGCGAACGCCGCCTCGAGTGCATCGAATTCGAGCGGCAGCATGTCGCACATCACCTGCACATGGGGAATGATGTTGGCACCGACAATGAAGCCGAAATCAAGCTGATCGCGATAGCTCTGCACCGTGATGTTGAGCGCCACGCCATGGGTCGAGATCGAAACCGGGAAGATGTGCAGCAGCTCCGCACCCGCGGCGTAGAGCGTCTGCCGCGGCCCCGGCACGTTCGACACCGTGATGTTGGTCGCCGGCGGCAGCACGTTGGAGAGGTCGGAACGGCTGTAGAGCAGCGCCAAGACCTGCACGACAATCGGCGCGCCCAACAGCGAGATGTTGGAGACCTGCGGCACCAGGGCGCGCAGCGGATGCGACATCTCCTTGGACTTGGTGGATTGCGCGATGATGGTCTCGAGCCGCTTCTTGGGGTCCTCGACGTCGGTCGCGATCGAGCAGATCATGCCGAACACCTGGTTGTTGGATTCGGCATTGCCCTCCTCGCGCAGCGAGATCGGAACGCCGGCCGTCAGCGACTTGTTCGGCAGCGCGCCCTGGCCAATCAGATAGCGCCGCACCACGCCGGAGGCGAGCGCCAGCACGACGTCGTTGAGCTTGCCGCCCGAGGCCTTGGCCAGCGCCTTGGCGCGCGACAGCGAGATCGAGGTGCCGGCGAAGCTGCGCTCGGACGAGATCGCCTTGTTGAGGATGGTCGGCGGCGAGGCCATCGCCTGCAGGCTCTCGCGCGACCTGGGATCGGCGACCTTGGCGACGACGTCGGACAGGCTCTTGAGCACGGTCGGCATCGAGCCGGCGAATTTCACCGCGCTCTCGATCTGGAACATGGCATTGTCGAACAGGATCGAGCCGAGGTCGCTCTTGCCCGAGCGCGGCAGCTCGAGGCTCTTCTGCGCGGCGGCGGCCGCCTCGAACGGCTGGGTCCAGAGCTGCTGATAGGCGTCGATCAGATTGGCCGCGATGTCGCGCGGCTCCTGCGCGACCTTTTTCGCGCTCGGCGGATCGATCTGCCGCGGCACCGGCGTCAGGTCGTAGATCATGCTGGTCAGCGCCGCACCGGCGCCGCCGTCGATGCAGGCGTGGTGCATCTTGGAATAGAGCCCGATCTCGTTGTCCTTCATGCCCTCGAAGACGTAGAACTCCCACAGCGGGCGGGCGCGGTTCAGCAGCTTGGCGTGCATCCAGCCGACGATACGTTCCAGCGTGGCGCGGTCGCGCGGCGCAGGCAGGCTGGCGCGGAAGATGTGGCGGTCGATGTCGAACTGGTCGTCCTCGACCCAGGACGGATGATCGATATCGAGCGGCGCCTTCTGCAGGCGCGCCTTGAGGATCGGCGCAACGTGCAGCCGCGAGGCGATCATCGCCTTGAACTCCTCGAAGAAGTCACCCTTGTAGCCGTCGGGCAGGCGGAAGATCGCCATGCTGCCGACATGCATCGGCATTTCCGGCGTTTCCAGATAGAGAAACGATGCGTCCAGCGAGGACAGCTTCTTGGCGTCGCTCATGATCTCCTCCCGAGAGCCAATTGACGCGGGCGCCTTGGCGGCGCTTCTCGTCGTCTGGTTTAGGATAGTGCCTGTTCTGCCGCCCCGTAGGCAATGGCAAAGGGGCCCGACCGGTCAAAATGCCGGAACTCCCCTTCCGGCTGCGCCAGCCGGTTCGCGATCGCCCACAAGGCTGCGGGATTGACGCCGAGGCCGAGATGGCTGGCGAAATGCACCTCGATGTTCTCGGCGGTGGCCGAAGGCCGCAGCCGCGAGGTCCGCCAGTTCACGATGCCGTCGGTGCGGGAATAGATCGAGGTGGTCGGCACCGGCATGTCGCCGGCGATCGCGGCGCGGATCTCGGGGATGTCGTCCACCCCCTCGCCGGACAACAGCTCATAGAGCCGTGTCGCATTGGTGGCGCGGATGTCGTCGGCGAACGGGCAGCCCAGCGTGATGATGGAACGCACCAGCTCCGGCATCTGCGACGCCAGGTCGCGCGCGTAGACGCCGCCGAGGCTCCAGCCGATGATCGAGACTTTGCGCCCGGAAGCCTCGTGTATCCGCTTCAGGAGGTCGCGCAGCGCATTGCGCCTGGAGGCGATGCCGCCGAAATTGCGGCCCATGTTCCAGGCGTAGGCGTCGTAGCCGAGCTCCTTCAAATAGCGCCGCATCGGCGCCATCGAAAGGTCGCTGGCGAGGAAGCCCGGCAGCGCCAGCACCGGATGACCGTCGCCCTTCGGCGCCTGCATCAGCAGCGGCGAGAGCAGCAGGCTCGAATTGAGCTCGAGCACGCCGCGCCCCTCCGCCAGCATCAGGAACAGGCTTGGCGCACGCAGCCGGCGTCCGGTCCCATCGACGCTCCTGTCCATGTCAGTCACGACTTCTTCTTGGCCGTGCCGCCGAAGCCGGCCATCGCCACGAACATATCCTGGAAGCGCTCAGCGAGCTTGGGATCGAAGGTGAACCAGCTCTGCATCAGCGATTCCGGTGAAATCTTGTCGATGTTCGACAGCATCTGCTGCTGCAGCTTGTCCATCACGGCGTTCTGCATCGGCGCCACATCCGGCAGGCCGAAGAACTGCCGCGCTTCAAGGGGCGTACAATCTATCTCGACGTTGACTTTCATATCCGCCTCCTCAAATGCGCCTGGCCCGCCTCAGTATCACCGCGACCGGGGGAGTCACGCAAGCGAGCCGTATCTGCCCCGAGGTACAGTCGGCCTCAATCATCCGTTATGGTCAACTAAACCGTTCACCCGTGGCCGGCGCAAACGGCGCCCGCCGGTGATCGCCATTGCGGCCAATACGGCACTCCGAAAGTCGAATGTCACGCGTTCGCGCCGACCGCCTATTCTCACGATCCTGTTCATTGCGCTGCACCCGCGCAAACCGGTTAACCCTTTGGGAAATCGCGCTTGCGTGGCCTGCAAACTCTGGCAACATGGCCAACAATACCAGCCGGACAAAGCAGCCGGCGGACAAAAACGGGGACGCGGGATCACATGTCGGTACGTTGGAGTTTGTTTGCGGCGGCTGCCGTCGCACTCGTTGCCTTTGCTTTGCCGGCATCGGCCCAGACGTTGAAATATGCCAACCAGGGCGAGCTCAAGTCACTGGATCCCTACACACTGAAGGAAACCACGACGATCGCGCATCATGGCCATGTCTATGAGGGACTGGTTGCGCGCGACAAGGACCTGAAGATCATTCCGGCACTGGCGGAAAGCTGGGAGGCGCTGAGCCCGACTCAATGGCGCTTTCATCTGCGCAAGGGCGTGAAATTTCACAATGGCGACCCCTTCACCGCCGACGACGTGCTGTTCTCCGCCGAACGAGTCCGCGCCAAGGGCTCCAACTTCCTCAGCAACGTCCCGGCCGACGCCAAGTTCACCAAGGTCGACGACTACACGGTCGACGTGACGCTGGACTCGCCCAATCCCATCCTGACCGCGCAGTGGGATGGCTGGTACATCATGGACAAGAAATGGTGCGAGGAGAACAACGCCGTCGCACCGACGCCGGCCTCCGCGACCACGCCGAGCTACGCGACGCTGCACGAGAACGGTACTGGCCCCTTCACGATCGAGAGCCACCAGCCCGGCGTCAAGACCGTCTTCAAGGTCTACCCGGACTACTGGCGCAAGCCGGAGCACAATCTCAAGGAAATCATCTTCACCCCGATCGCCTCCGACGCCACCCGCGTCGCCGCGCTGCTCTCGGGCGAAGTCGACGTCATCGAGCCGGTTCCGATCCAGGACATCCAGCGGGTCAATTCGAGCGGCACCGCAACCGTCCTGACCGGGCCGGAGATCCGCACCATCTTCATCGGCATGGACATCGCGCGCGATGAGCTGCTGTTCTCCAATATCAAGGGCAAGAACCCGTTCAAGGACATCCGCGTCCGCGAAGCCTTCTACAAGACGATCGACGTCGATCTGATCAAGACCCGCGTCATGCGCGGCATGTCGACGCCCTCGACGCTGATGATCGCCCCCGAGCTCTATCCGCTGTCGAAGGAGTTCACCCGGCCCAAGCTCGATCCGGACGGCGCCAAGAAGCTGCTGGCCGACGCCGGCTATCCGAACGGCTTCGAAGTCACGATGGATTGCCCGAACGACCGTTACGTCAACGACGCCGCGATCTGCCAGGCGGTGGTCGGCATGCTGGCGCGCATCGGCATCAAGGTGAACCTGCTGGCGCAGCCGAAGGCGCAGTATTTCGCCAAGGTGCTGAAGCCCGGCGGCTACCGGACCTCGTTCTTCATGCTGGGCTGGACGCCGGCGACCTCGGATTCCCACAACGTGCTGCACGACATTTTCGGCTGCCGCCCCGACCCGAAGGATTCCACGAGGGGCGAAGCCAATCTGGGCGGCTATTGCAACAAGGAGGTCGACGCGCTGACCGACAAGGTTCTAGTCGAGCCCGACGATGCCAAGCGCAACCAGCTGATCAAGCAGGCCTACGAGATCGTCATCAAGGACTACGGCTACATCCCGCTGCACCAGCAGTCGCTGGCATGGGGCGTATCGAAGAAGGTCAAGCTGACCCAGCGTGCGGACAACCAGGTCCTGCTTTACTGGGCGACCAAACAGGGTGAATAGTAGTTTTGGCGAATTGGGTCCCGGAAGCCCCTGCTTCCGGGACCTCTTGCTTTCCGGGCGCGCAATGCCGCGTGCCAAGTGTGCTGACAAGTGCCAAGAGCAGTGAAAGGTAGAGATGCTGGCTTTCACTCTTCGCCGCGTGCTGCAGGCGATCGGCGTCATGCTCGCCGTGGGCGTCATTGCGTTCTCGATGTTCCGCTTTGCCGGCGACCCGGTGAACCAGATCGTCTCGATCGACACCTCGGCCGCGCAGCGCGCCGAGATACGGCAATCGCTCGGCCTCGACGATCCCGTGCTGGTGCAGTTCGGCCGCTACTTCATCAATGCCGTGCAGTTCAAGTTCGGCGTGTCCTACCAGTTCCGCCTGCCGGTCTCCTCACTGCTGGCGGAGCGGCTGCCGGCGACGCTGGAGCTTGCGATCTGCGCGACGCTGTTCGCCATGGTGGCCGGCATCCTGATGGGGGTCTATTCGGCGCTGCGCCGTGACACCGTGCTCGCCAAATTATTCCAGGCGATATCGCTGATCGGCATTTCGCTGCCGACCTTCCTGATCGGCATCCTGCTGATCTATCTGTTCGCGGTGACGCTGGGCTGGCTGCCCTCCTTCGGCCGCGGCGAGGTGGTGAAGCTCGGCTGGTGGACCACCGGACTGCTGACCGTTTCCGGCCTCAAAGCGCTGATCATGCCGTCGATCACACTCGGGCTGTTCCAGATGACCCTGGTCATGCGGCTGGTGCGCGCCGAAATGCTGGAAGTGCTGCGGACCGACTATATCCGCTTCGCCCGCGCCCGCGGGCTGACCACGCGCGCGATCCATTTCGGCCATGCGCTCAAGAATACCCTGGTCCCGGTAATCACGGTGGCTGGGCTGCAGTTTGGCTCGGTTATTGCTTTCTCGATCATCACGGAAACCGTGTTCCAATGGCCGGGCATGGGACTTCTGTTCGTACAGGCCGTGCAAAACGTCGATATCCCGATCATGGCTGCGTATCTGTTGATGGTCTCGCTGATCTTCGTCACCATCAATCTCGTGGTCGACATCCTCTACACCGTGGTCGACCCGCGCTTGCGGTCGACCGTCGGCCGTGCGGCGTGAGGGGCTGACCGATGTCCGACGCCGTCGTCCCGCATCGCTCCGAAGACCAGGCGCATGTACCTGCCGGCTGGTTCAGGCGCGCGCTTGACAGCGATATCTTCTATTCGTTCCGCCGTTCCCGGCTGACGATGGTCGCCGCCTTGATCACGCTGCTGTTTTTCCTGCTGGCGGTCTTCGCGTCGTGGCTCGCGGTGCAGAACCCGTTCGATCCGGCACAGCTGCAGCTGATGAACTCGCGAATCGCGCCGCTGTGGACCGCCGACGGCCAAAGCCCGTTCCTGCTCGGCACCGACGAGCAGGGCCGCGATGTGCTGTCCGCGATCCTCTACGGCTTGCGCATCTCGCTTGCGGTCGGCGTCGCCGGCGTCATCTTCGCCGGCACGCTCGGCATCGCGCTTGGGCTGGTTGCCGGATATTTCGGCGGCGCGGTCGACAGCGTGATCATGCGGATCGCCGACGTGCAGCTCACCTTCCCGGCAATCCTGATCGCACTGCTGGTCAACGGCGTCGCCAAATCGCTGTTTGGTAACCGGCTCGACGAGATGAGCACACTTGGCGTGCTCGTGGTCGCGATCGGTCTCAGTTTCTGGGTGCAATATGCCCGCACCGTGCGCGGTTCGGTGATGGTCGAGAAGAACAGGGATTACGTGGCGGCGGCGCAGCTGATCGGGCTGCCGGCGCCGACGATCATGCTGCGGCACGTGCTGCCGAACACGATGGGCCCGATCCTCGTCATCGCCACCATCAATCTGGCGCTGGCGATCATCACCGAGGCGACGCTGTCGTTCCTCGGCGCCGGCATGCCGGATACCATGCCCTCGCTCGGCACCCTGATCCGGATCGGCAACAACTACCTGTTTGCCGGCGAATGGTGGATCGTCGCCTTTCCGGGCATTGCGCTGGCGGGCCTGATCCTCTCCATCAACCTCGTCGGCGACTGGCTGCGCGACGCCCTCAATCCGAAGCTCCGATGAGTAAGCCCGTCCTCTCCGTACGCAACCTCGAGGTGGAATTCGTCACCCGCCGCGCGACGTTGCGCGCCATCAACGGCGTGTCGTTCGACATCGCCAAGGGCGAGGTGCTTGGCGTGGTCGGCGAATCCGGCGCCGGCAAATCGGTCACGGGCCTTGCGGTGATCGGGCTGATCGATCCGCCCGGCCGCATCTCCAGCGGCGAGATCGAGCTGTCGGGCACCCGCATCGACCATCTTCCACCGGAGGAGATCCGCCGCGTCAGGGGCAAGCGGATCGGCATGATCTTCCAGGATCCGCTGACCAGCCTCAATCCGCTCTACCGGATCGGCGACCAGATCATTGAGACCATCCGAACCCATACCAATCTCAGCGAAAGCGCCGCGCGCAAGCGCGCGATCGATCTATTGGCCGAGGTCGGAATCCCCGCGCCGGAGAAGCGCATCGACGGCTACCCGCACGAATTCTCCGGCGGCATGCGCCAGCGCGTCGTCATTGCGCTCGCGATCTGCGCCGAGCCCGAGCTGATCATCGCCGACGAGCCGACCACCGCACTCGATGTTTCCGTGCAGGCGCAGATCATCGCGCTGATCAAGCGGCTCGGCCGCGACCATGGCACCGCCGTGATGCTGGTGACCCACGACATGGGCGTGATCGCCGAGACCTGCGACCGCGTCGCGGTGATGTATTCCGGCCGCATCGCCGAGATCGGCCCGGTGCAGGAGGTGGTGCGCAATCCGCTGCATCCCTACGCCAAGGGCCTGATGGGCGCGATCCCGACGCTCGCGGGCGAGGACAAGCGCCTGGTGCAGATTCCCGGCTCGATGCCGCGGTTGTCGGCGATCCCGCCGGGCTGCCCATTCAATCCGCGCTGTGCGTTTGCCTTCGATCGCTGCCGCGTCGAGCGGCCCGAGCCGATCCAGCAGGGCACACAATCCGTCGCCTGCCATCTGTTCGAGCCCGCCAAGGAGACGGCGGCATGAGCACGGCGCTGATCGAGGTCAAGAACCTGCGCCGTGTCTTCGACGTCTCGAAGCCGTGGCTCAATCGCGTGATCGAGGGTGGCCATCTCGAATTCCTGAAGGCCGTCGACGGCGTCTCTTTTGACATCAAGCGCGGCGAGACCTTTGCGCTGGTCGGCGAATCCGGCTCCGGCAAGACCACAGTTGCACGCATGGTCGTCGGCCTGCTGCCGCCGAGTTCGGGCGAAGTCATGATCGACGGCGTCTCGATGACCGATCCGCGGCAGGCCCAGGCGCGCCGCCGGCTGCGCCGGCGCATCCAGATGGTTTTTCAGGATCCCTATGCGAGCCTCAATCCGCGTTACCGGGTCGCCGCCATCGTCGCCGAGCCGATCCGCGCCTTCGACCTGATCCAGGGCGAGCGCGACATCAAGGCCCGGGTCGGCGAGTTGCTCTCGCTGGTCGGCCTGCACCCCGACGACGGCCAAAAATTCCCGCACGAATTTTCCGGCGGCCAGCGCCAGCGCATCGCGATCGCCCGCGCACTGGCGTCCGAGGCCGAGTTCATCGTCTGCGACGAGCCGACCTCGGCTCTCGACGTCTCCGTGCAGGCGCAGATCCTCAATCTGATGCGCGATTTGCAGGACAAGTTCGGCCTGACCTATCTCTTCATCAGTCACAATCTCGCGGTGGTCCGTCATATGGCGAGCCGGATCGGCGTGATGTATCTCGGCCGCATCGTCGAGATCGCCGAGGGCCGAAAACTGTTCGAGACCCCGCGGATGCCCTACACCAGGATGCTGCTCGGCGCGGTTCCCGATCTTGCGATGTCCGGGCGCCAGCGCATCCCGGTCAAGGGCGAGATTCCCAACCCGATCGATCCGCCGCCGGGTTGCTCGTTCAACCCGCGCTGTCCGCTCGCCTTCGATCTCTGCCGTGAGAGGACGCCGGAACTGATTGATGGCGTCGCCTGCCACGCCGTCAACAATGCTGCCGCCGCCGTTCCGGCATGATCACGCGGATGGGAGCGGCCATGTCTACCAAGCGGTTGGCATACCAGCCCGCCTGTGATCAAGTGCGCGCGCACAAGAAACCCAACAAGCCGCCAAACGGTCAATCGTCATGAGCAACGTCAACCCCGATCCGTTCACCACAAGGCCCGAGATCGAAGGCACTTTCGGCGTCGTCACCTCGACGCACTGGATCGCCACCGCGGTCGGCATGGCGGCGCTGGAGAAAGGCGGCAACGCCTTTGATGCGGGGGTCGCCACCGCCTTCACGCTGCAGGTGGTCGAACCGCATCTGAACGGGCCCGGCGGCGACGTGCCTGTTATCGTGCACGACGTCAAGCGCGGCAAAAGCGAGGTGATCTGCGGCCAGGGCCCGGCGCCGGCGAAGGCAACCATCGCGCATTACCGCAGCGAGGGCCTCGATATGGTGCCCGGCACCGGCCTGCTCGCGGCCTGCGTGCCTGGCACGTTCGAAACCTGGATGCTGCTGCTGCGCGACTACGGCACGATGAAGCTGCGCGACGTGCTGGAGCCTGCAATCGCCTATGCCCGTGACGGCTATCCGCTGGTCGAGCGTGCGTCTGCGACCATCCAGACCGTCGAGCAGCTGTTCCGGAAATACTGGACCACGTCGGCCGACGTCTATCTGCCGAACGGCGAGGTGCCGAAGCCCGGCACCATCTTCACCAACAAGAAGCTCGCGGAGACTTACACCCGTATCCTGAGCGAGGCGGAGAGCGCAGGCCACGACCGCGTCGCGCAGATCGAGCGCGCGCGGCAGGCCTGGTCGAAGGGCTTCGTCGCCGAGGCGATCGACAAGTTCTGCCGCACCCAGGAGGTGATGGACGTCTCCGGCTCGCCGCATCGCGGCGTGCTGTCGGCCGACGACATGGCGCGCTGGCAACCGACCATCGAGGCGCCACTCACCTATGATTACGGCCGCTACACCGTGCAGAAGGCCGGCGTCTGGAGCCAGGGCCCGGTGATGCTGCAGCAGCTCGCGCTGCTCAAGGGTTTTGAACTCGACGGGCTCGATCCGGCAGGCCCCGACTTCATCCATCTGCAGATCGAAGCTGCCAAGCTCGCTTATGCCGATCGCGAGACATTCTATGGCGACCCCAAGTTCACCGATATCCCGATCGGAACGCTGCTGTCCGATGCCTATAACAACGAACGGCGCAAGCTGATCTCGAAGGAGCATGCCTCGCTCGACTTCCGCCCCGGCTCGCTCGAAGGCTTCGGCGGCGTCGTGAAATTGCGGCGCGCCGAGGGGCATCGCGAGGCGGTCGGCGCCATGGGCGCGGGCGAGCCGACTGTTGGCCGGTTCGGCGAGGTGCGCGGCGACACCGTGCATTTCGACATCATCGACATGGCCGGCAACATGATCTCGGCGACGCCATCCGGCGGTTGGCTGCAATCCTCGCCGGTGATTCCCGAGATCGGCTTCTGCCTCGGCAGCCGCGCCCAGATGTTCTGGCTGGAGGAGAACCACCCTGCCGCGCTCGCACCGGGCAAGCGGCCGCGCACCACGCTGTCGCCGACCATGGCGCTGCGCGACGGCGAGCCGTACCTCTCCTGGGGCTCGCCCGGCGGCGACCAGCAGGACCAGTGGATCACGCAGTTCTTCCTGCGCCATGTCCACGCCCGGCTCAATCTGCAGGAGGCGATCGACGCGCCGGCGTGGCACTCCGAGCATTTCCCGATCTCGTTCTGGCCGCGCACTTCGCGGCCCGGCGTGCTGGTGCTGGAAAATCGCGTGCCGAAATCGACCATCGATGAATTGAAGCGCCGCGGCCATGTGGTGGAGATCGGCCCCGATTGGTCGGAGGGCCGCCTCACCGCCGCCTCCAAGGTTGGCCCCCGTCGCCGTGCCGCGGCCAACCCGCGCGGCATGCAGGGTTATGCCGCAGGCCGCTAGAGGTTTGAGATGACCTGGTCGATCATCGCCCGCGACAGCGCCACCGGCCAGCTCGGCATCGCGGTCGCGACGCGGTTCTTTGCGGTCGGCGCGCTGGTGCCCCACATCGCCCCCGGGATCGGCGCGGTCGCGACGCAGGCGCTGGTCAATCCCTATTACGGCATCGACGGCCTCGCGCTGCTGCGCGAGGGCAAGAGCCCGCATGAGGTGATCGCGGCGCTGCTTGCGACCGACAGCGGCCGCGAGAGCCGGCAGGTGCATGTCATGGACAGCAAGGGTCGCATCGCGGCACATTCCGGCAAGGACTGCATCGACTGGTTCGGGCATATCCCGGGCGACGGCTTCTCGATCGCCGGCAACATGCTGGCCGGCCCCGCTGTGCTCGACGAGACCGCGCGTGTGTATTCCGCAAGCGAAAAACTCCCGTTCGCCGAGCGGCTGATCAAGGCGATGTTCGCCGGCGAAGCGGCCGGCGGCGACAAGCGCGGCAAGCAATCGGCCGCACTGCTGATCCACGGCGCGGAGGAATGGCCGCTGCTCGACCTGCGGGTCGACGACCACACCGATCCCCTGCGCGAGCTGGAGCGGCTGGAAGCCGTCAGCCGCGAGCACTGGGTGCCGTTCCGGAATTTCATGCCGACCCGGGGCAATCCGGCCGGAACCAGCGACCGCGCCAAGATCGACGCCGGCATTGCAGCGGCAACCGCGAGCCGCGAATGACGGCAGGCCCGCTGATCGAGATCGAAGGCCTGCGCGTCACGTTCCACGGCGACGACGGCCGTACCACCAATGCCGTCGACAGCGTCGATCTGTCGGTTGCCAACGGCGCCACGCTCGGCCTGGTCGGCGAGTCCGGCTGCGGCAAGAGCGTAACCTCGCTCGCGATCATGGGGTTGTTGCCGAAACAATCGGCCGAAGTCTCCGGCGCGATCCGCTTCGACGGCTTCGACCTGCTCGACGTGCCGGACGCGACGTTGCGCGACCTGCGCGGCAATCGCCTCGCCATGATCTTCCAGGAGCCGATGACCTCGCTCAACCCGAGCTTCACGATCGGCGACCAGATCGCCGAGACCATCTTGCGCCACCGCGGCGGCTCGCGGCGCGCGGCGCGCGAGCGCACCATCGAGCTGCTCCGCCGCGTGCATATCCCCTCGCCCGAGAAGCGCATCGACGAATTCCCGCACAAGCTGTCCGGCGGCATGCGCCAGCGCGTGATGATCGCGATGGCGCTGGCCTGCGATCCGCAGCTCCTGATCGCCGACGAGCCGACCACCGCGCTCGACGTCACGTTGCAGGCGCAGATTCTCGATCTGATGCGCGAGCTGAAAGCCGCGAGCCGCGCCGCGATCATCCTGATCACCCACGATCTCGGCGTCGTCGCCGAAGTCTGCGACGAGGTCGCGGTGATGTATGCCGGCGAGATCGTCGAGCGCGCGCCGGTCGACGAGCTGTTCGCCAATCCACAGCATCCCTACACGGTCGGCCTGCTCGGCTCGATCCCGCGGCTCGACCGCCGCACCAGCCATCTCGCCACCATCGAGGGCATGGTGCCGAACATGGCGAACCCGCCCGCGGGCTGTCGCTTTGCTGCGCGTTGCCCGTTCGTGGAGAATGCCTGCACCAAATCGCCGCCGCCACTCGCGATGCTGAGCGCGACCCACGCCTCGCGCTGCATCAGGGCGCCGCTGGAGCGGCTGGTGTCATGACCGCTGGGCTCCTCACTCTCGTGCCCCGGGCGCAGTGCAGCACAAGCACAGCGCGGTGGTGCACTGCTGGACCGGGGCCCACAGCGAGCGTCACGAGACATGGGTCCCGGTTCAGCAGCGCAACACTTCGCGTTGCACTGCGCCCGGGACACGGAGGGCAACACCGATGACCGTGCTGCTCGAGGTCGAAGGGCTGGTGAAGCATTTCGTCGCCGAACGGTCGATGTTCGGGCGGCCGACCGCCCATGTGAAAGCGGTCGACGGCGTCAGCTTCACGGTCGAGGCCGGCAAGACACTGGCACTGGTCGGCGAATCCGGCTGCGGCAAATCTACCGTCAGCCGCCTGGTGCTGCGGCTGATCGAGCCGGACGCCGGGCGCGTCCGTTTCGAGGGCCGCGACCTCGGCGCGCTCAATGCCGAGCAGTTGCGCGCGTTCCGCCGCGACGCGCAGCTGATCTTCCAGGACCCCTACGCCTCGCTCAACCCGCGCATGACGGTGAGCCAGATCCTGACCGAGCCGCTGGCGCTGCACGACCTGGTACCGCCGGCACGCCGCCGCGAGCGGGTCGAGGAGCTTCTGCGCCTGGTCGGCCTCGAGCCGCGCTTTGCGCGCCGCTACCCGCACGAATTCTCCGGCGGCCAGCGCCAGCGCATCGCGATTGCGCGGGCGCTCGCGGTCGAGCCGAAGCTGATCATCTGCGACGAGCCGGTGTCGGCGCTGGACGTCTCGATCCGCTCGCAGATCCTTAACCTGCTGCGCGACCTGCAGGATCGCCTGAAGCTCGCCTACATCTTCGTGTCGCACGATCTCGCGGTCGTGAAGCACATCGCCGATCGCGTCGCCGTGATGAATCTCGGCACCATCGTCGAGACGGCGGATGCACAGGCGCTGTTCGCCGCCCCACGCCATCCCTACAGCCGCGCGCTGTTGTCGGCGATCCCGGTGCCTAAACCAAAGGCAAAGCGCAGCCGGATTGTGCTGCAGGGCGAGCTGCCGAGTGCGCTGCATCCGCCCGCGGGCTGCCGATTCCACACAAGATGTCCCTATGCGATCGAGCGCTGCCGCAGCGAAGCGCCACAGCTCGCTGAAGATGGCACCGGACATGCAACGGCGTGTCACCGGACGGCGGAGCTGCCGCGGGACGATGCGATCGTCCCGTCTGACGGCGGCTTCTCGCCGACGCTGGAAAAACTGTTGGCGGCCTTTGGCGCGGCGGAAGGAGCCGGACGTCCCGGGGTTGGTACAGTCGGGACTTAAGGTCGGCGCGTGAACATGGGGAACGGTGTGATGAAGATGCTTCGTTTGGCGGCGGCAGCCGCGCTGTTGCTCGCGCTCGGCGCGGGCGCCCAAACCCGGGCTCAAGCCCAGACCACGCTGCGCATCGGCCTTGCCGAGGATCCCGACATCCTCGATCCCTCGACCGCACGCACCTATGTCGGCCGTATCGTGTTTGCCGCGTTCTGCGACAAGCTGTTCGACATCGACGAAAAGCTCAACATCGTGCCGCAGCTCGCGCTGTCGCACGAGACATCCGCCGACGGCAAGGAGGTCACGATCAAGCTCCGGCCCGGCGTCAAGTTCCAGGATGGCGAACCGTTCGATGCGGAAGCGGCCAAGTTCTCGCTCGACCGCCACATGACGCTGCCGACCTCGTTCCGCAAGTCGGAGCTTGCGAGCCTCGATCATGTCGAGGTGATCGATCCGCTCACCATCAAGCTGGTGCTGAAGACGCCATACTCTCCCCTGATCGCCCAGCTCACCGACCGTGCCGGCATGATGGTGTCGCCGAAAGCGGCGAAGGAGGCCGGCGACAAGTTCGGCCTGCATCCGGTCTGCGCCGGACCGTACAAATTCGTCGAGCGCGTGCAGCAGGACCGCATCGTGTTCGAGAAATTCGCCGACTACTGGAACAAGGACAACGTCTTCATCGACCGCATCGTGTATCTGCCGATCGTGGATGCCACCGTGCGGCTGGCCAATCTGAAATCCGGCGGGCTCGATCTGATCGAGCGGGTGCTGGCGACCGATATCAAGGATGTTCGCGCCGACCCGAAGCTCGTGCTGTCGACGGCGCCCGAGCTCGGCTATCTCGGCCTCACCATCAACATCGCCAACGACAAGGCCAAGGGACCGCTCAGTCAGTCGGAGAAGGTGCGCCAGGCGCTGGATCTGGCGATCGATCGTGAGGCGCTCAACCAGGTCGTGTTCAACGGCGAGTTCACGCCGGGCAATCAATGGGTCTCTCCCACCCATCCCTATTACCAGAAGGCGTTTCCGGTTCGCGGCAGCGACGTCGCCAAGGCCAAGGCGCTGTTGAAGGAGGCCGGTGTCGCGCTGCCGGTGACCGTCGACTACATGGTGCCCAAGGGCACGGAGTATGAAGCGGTGGCACAGGTGGTCCAGTCGATGGCGGCCGAAGCCGGCTTTGACATCAAGATCCGTGTTGTCGAGTTTGCCACCACTTTCAAGCAGGCCCAGGCCGGCGAATTCCAAATATTCCAGATCAACTGGAGCGGCCGGATCGATCCCGACGGCAATTCCTACATCTTCATGCACGCAAAGGCCCCGCAGAACGACGGCGGCTATTCCAATCCGGAAGCCGACAGACTGATGGAGGACGCGCGGCTGACCGCTGATCCCGCGCAGCGCAAGGCGATCTACGAGAAGCTGACCAAGATCCTGCTCAATGACGAGCCCATCATCTACCTCTATCACCGCAAGCTGCTGATCGCGCACACCGCCAAGGTCGACGGTTACCGGCAGATGCCCGATGGCCTGGTGCGCGTGGTCGGGCTGAAGCTGAAATGACCGTCGCGCCACCAGAGACGCAGGGCTGGCAATGCTGAACTTCCTTGGCAAACGGCTGGTTCAGCTCGTCCCGACGCTGTTCTTCGTGTCGATCTTGATCTTCTCGCTGCAACATTTGCTGCCGGGCGATCCCGCGCTGGTGATGGCCGGCGAGGAGCGCGATCCGGCCGTGATCGAGCAGATCCGCCAGCAGTATCACCTCGATCAGCCGATCCCGGTGCAATATGTCTACTGGATCAAGGGCGTGCTGTCGGGTGATTTCGGCGAGTCCTTGCGCAACAAGATGCCGGTGCTCAGCCTGATCGCGCAGAAGCTGCCGGTGACGCTGCAGATCGGCGGCATGGCGATCGTGATCGCCTTCCTGATCGGGGTTCCTGCCGGCATCGTCTCGGCCGTGAAGAAGGGCTCCGCCTGGGACTACGGCGCCAATTTGTTCGCGCTGTGGGGCATCTCAACGCCGAATTTCTGGCTCGGCATCATGCTGATCTTCCTGTTCTCGATCGAGCTTGGCTGGCTGCCGGCCTCCGGCTACGTGCCTTTGAGCGAGAACTGGCGCGCCAGTCTTGCGGCGTCGATCATGCCGGCCTTCGTGCTCGGCAATGCGATCGCAGCGATCCTGATGCGGCATACCCGCAGCGCCATGCTGCAGGTGCTGGAGAGCGACTATGTCCGCACCGCGCGCGCCAAGGGGCTCTCGGAGCGCACGGTGATCCTCAAGCATGCGATGCGCAACGCGCTGACGCCGATCATCACGCTCGGCGCGCTCGAGCTTGGCACGCTGCTATCAGGCGCGGTCCTCACCGAGCAGATCTTCTCGATCCCCGGCTTCGGCAAGCTGATCGTGGATGCGGTGTTCAACCGCGATTACGCCGTGGTGCAAGGCGTGGTGCTGACCACCGCGACGATCTACATCACGCTCAATCTGATTGCCGACATCGCCTATATCCTCGTCAACCCGCGACTGAGGGGCTGACCCTGTGACCGACACCGCTCTCGGCATGGTCCCGCTTGCTGCCTCCGAAGCACTGGAGAGCCCGTCGCGCCGCGCCTGGCGACGGCTGATGAAGCGCAAGGGCGCCGTCGCCGGCCTCGTCGTGATCGCGACCTTCATCCTGCTCGCGGTGTTCGCGCCGCTGATCGTGCCCTACGATCCGATCGCGACGAGCTGGTCGCTGGTGCGCAAGGCGCCGTCGGCGCAGCACTGGTTCGGCACCGACGAACTCGGTCGCGACGTGCTGGCGCGTGTCGTGTACGGCGCCCGCGCCTCGCTGCTGGCGGGCCTCATCTCGGTCAGCATCGCGCTTTCGATCGGCGTGCCGCTCGGCCTGCTCGCCGGCTATCGCGGCGGCTTCATCGACGCGCTGATCGGCCGTATCACTGATGCGATGCTGGCCTGCCCGTTCCTGATCCTGGCGATCGCGCTTTCCGCCTTCCTCGGCCCGAGCCTCGGCAATGCGATGATCGCGATCGGCATCTCGGCGACCCCGATCTTCGTTCGCCTGACCCGAGGTCAGGTGATGAGCGTCAAGGTCGAGGACTATGTCGAAGCCGCGCGCGCGATGGGCAATCCGCGCTGGCGGATCGCGCTGGTCCATATCCTGCCGAACATCCTGCCGGCGCTTTTGGTGCAGGCGACGCTGTCGATCGCGGCTGCGATCATTGCGGAAGCCGCACTCTCCTTCCTCGGCCTCGGCCAGCAGCCGCCGGCGCCGTCCTGGGGCAGCATGCTCAACGCCGCGCAGCGCTTCCTCACCAATGCGCCATGGATAGCGGTCTGGCCGGGACTTGCGATCTTCCTGGTCGTGCTGTCGTTCAATTTGATCGGCGACGGCCTGCGCGACGCGCTGGACCCGAAGGCGCGGTAATGTAGTTAGAAGCGGGCAACCACTCCCTCCCCGTCACCCTGAGGAGCGCATCTTGCGCGTCTCGAAGGGTCGACGGCCACCAGCCGGGCCGTGCATCCTTCGAGGCTCGCTCCGCTCGCACCTCAGGATGACGGGGCCGGAAAAGCCGGATGTCTTCCGCCTAAATCACCACTTCCCTTAGCACCCTTCGGCAATCCATCTCGTACTCGAGATCGATCACCGGCGGGCGGCAGAAGTGCCAGGTCAGGCCCGAGCGGGTGGCGCCGCGGCGGACCAGCTCGTCGACCATGACGGGATGGACATCGTGCACGGTGTAGGCCTGCACCGCGGTCGTCTCCGGCCAGCCGAAGCTGAACTCGGCAAGACGCCGCTCCATCTCGCCCGTGGTGAAACGGACCTTCTCCCGCCACGCGCCGGGACTGAGATCGCGATAGCAAACGATGCGCTCGGGATAGCTGCCGGCGCCGCCGCGTGCCTCGGCGCCACCCGCGATCACGAAGGACGGCGACGCGCTCGTGCTCGGCCGCGTGAACGAGAACGCATGGAACGACGGCTCGGCCGGCGGATCGATCTCGGGACAGACATTGCTGCGCGCCACCGGATTGATGGTGCCGTCGAACAGGCCCCATTCGGCGAGCGTCTTGACATAGTGCTGGTTGAAGGCGCGGAAGCCCTCTTCGGTGAATGCGGCCGGCGAGCGCAACTCGCAGGCGCAGAACGAGGTCAGCGGCCGGCCGGCATCCCGGATGTAGGCCGCGATCTGCGCAAAACCTTCCGCAAGCGGCAGAAATCGATCGAAGCGGACCCGCTCGATCTCATAGCCCGCGTTCGCCTGCGCGCCGCTTGAATACTGAAACACCGCCGGAATGAACCGGTAATTGCCCGCCGCAAACTCGCTCGCCATGCCTGTTTCCTCGCCTGTTTCCTCCAGATCTTGTGCGGAGCATAGCGCTTTCGAGCGAAGTGGTCTCCCGGTTCGCGTGAAGAAAAAGGCGTCAAACCACGGAGTCTTCTGCCCGCCCGTCGGCAAAGCCTGTCACAGGACAAAAAAAGGCGGCAGTGGCTTTCGCCAGTGCCGCCTTCCTGCGAGCATGAGCTTGGAGGGCTCAGGTCGGTTTCAGCGCTCCGCCGCCGCCGAGTTCGTAATCGGCGATCTGCTTGGCGCGGTCGGAACGGGCCGCGGCCTGGTGGTCGGTCGCGATCACCGTGTAGACCATCGGCAGCACGAACAGGGTAAACAGCGTGCCAATCGTCATGCCGGTGACGACCACGAGCCCGATCGAGAAGCGGCTGGCGGCGCCGGCGCCCGAGGCGGTGAGCAGCGGCAGCAGGCCGGTGACCATGGCCGCCGTCGTCATCAGGATCGGACGCAGACGAATCCGGGCCGCCATCTCGATCGCCGAGCGGCGGTCCAGTCCCTCGTTGAGCTGCAGCTCGTTGGCGAACTCCACCATCAGGATGCCGTGCTTGGTGATCAGTCCGACCAGCGTCAGCAGGCCGACCTGGGTGTAGATGTTCATGGTGGCGACGCCGAAGAACAGCGGGATCAAGGCGCCGACGATCGCCATCGGCACGGAGATCATGATCACGAACGGATCGCGCAGGCTCTCGAACTGCGCCGCCAGCACCAGGAAGATGATGATGATGGCGAACGCGAAGGTGACCAGCAGCTGATTGCCTTCGTGGACGTATTGCCGGGAGTCGGCAAGGAAGTCGTAGGTGAAGCCGGACGGCAGCTTCTTGGCTTCACCCTGCAGGAACTCCACCGCCTGCCCCATCGAGACGCCGGGCATCGGCACGGCCTGGAAGGTCGACGAGTTGAGCTGGTTGTAGTGGGTCAGCGCGTTCGGATCGACACCGGTCTCGACCGTAACCACGGTCGACAGCCGCACCAGCTGCCCGGTCGCGGTCGGGACATAGTAGTTGTCGAACGATTCCGGCGCGAGCCGGCTGGCGCGCGGCACCTGCGGGATCACCTGATAGGAGCGTCCTTCCAGGTTGAAGCGGTTGACGTAGTTGCCGCCGAGCAGCGTCGCCAGCGCGCCGCCGATCGACTGCATGGTGATGCCGAGGTCGCTCGCCTTGGAACGATCGACCTTCACCCGGACCACCGGCTGGTTGAAGTCGAGATCGCTGTCGGTGACGATGAACAGGCCGCTCTTGCGCGCGGCATCCTTGAGCTTGTTCATCTGGTCGAACACCTGCTGGAAGCCGGCCGTCGAGCTGATCACCATCTGCACCGGCAGACCGCCGGGTCCGCCGGGCAGCGGCGGCAGGCTGAACGCGAACGCGCTGACACCCTCGATCTTGGACAGCTCGGCCTGCATTAACGGCTGTAGCGCCTGCGCACTCCGCTTGCGCTCGTCCCACGGCTTAAGCAGTGCGCCGGCGAAGCCGCCCTGCGGACCGGTGATGCCGTTCAGGATGAACCGCAGGTCGGTCTCGGGGAACTTCTGGAACTCCTTGTCCATCTTGTCGCTGTAGAAATCGATGTAGTCGATGTTGGCGTATTTCGGCGCCTTGGTGATCGCGAACACGATGCCCTGGTCTTCCTGCGGCGCTAGCTCCTTCTGGATATGCATATAGAGGAAGCCGACCAGGCCGAGGATGGTGAGGGCGAACAGCGCCGTGATCGGGCGATAGTCGAGCGAGCGGTCGAGCAGACGGCCATAGCCGCGAGTGATCGCGCCGAACACGCGATTGACCAGCTTGGCGAAACGCCCCTCTTCCGCACTCTTGAGGAACACCGAGCACATCATCGGCGACAGCGTCAGCGCGATCACGCCCGACACAATCACCGAGCCCGCCAGCGTGAAGGCGAATTCGCGGAACAGCGTACCGGTCACGCCGCCAAGGAAGCCGATCGGCGCGTACACCGCCGCCAGCGTGATCGTCATCGAGACGACCGGGCCGACGATCTCGCGGGCACCTTTCAGCGATGCCTGCACCGGTGGCAGGCCCTCCTCGAGATGTCGATGGATGTTCTCCACCACCACGATGGCGTCGTCGACCACGAGGCCGATTGCCAGCACCATCGCCAGCAGCGTCAGCAGGTTGAAGCTGAAGCCTGCGGCCAGCATCAGGATGCAGACGCCGATCAGCGACAGCGGAATGGTGACGACGGGGATGATCACCGAGCGAAGCGACGCCAGGAACAGGAAGATCACGACGACGACGATCAGGACCGCTTCGGTGAGCGTCTTCTCGACCTCGTCGATCGACGATTGGATGAACTTGGTGGAGTCATAGGCCACCTTCATCTTCATCGACGGCGGCAGGTTGCGCTCGAGGCTGGGAAACAGCGCCCGCACGCCCTGCACCAGGGTCAGCGGGTTGCCCTGCGGCGTCGCCTTGATGCCGATGAAGATCGCATGCTCGCCGTTGAAGGCGACGCTGGCATCCGTGCTCTGCGCCGCGAGTTCCACCGTCGCGATGTCCTCGATACGCACGAACCCGCCGTCCTTCGACTTCACGATCATGCGCTTGAACTGATCGATGTTCTGAAGGTCGGTATTGGCCGAGACGTTGGAGACGATGAAGAAGCCCTTGGTCTGGCCGGCGGCCGCCTGGAAGTTGTTGGCGGCGATTGCGGCGGCAACGTCGTTGGGCGACACGCCGCGTCCGGCCATGCGGGTCGGATCGAGCCAGACGCGCATCGCGAAGGTCTGGCCGCCCAGGATGTCGGCCGAGGCGACGCCGTCGACCGTCGAGAGCACCGGCTGCACGACGCGGGTCAGATAGTCGGAGATCGCCGATCCGGTCAGCTCTTCGCTGGAGAAGCCGAGATACATCACCGCGATGGTGTCACCGGTCGCCTTGCTCACGACCGGGTCGAACGCTTCCTTCGGGATCAAATATTTGACCGAGTTGACCTTGGCGAGCACCTCGGTCAGCGCCTGGTTCGGATCGTGGTTGAGCTTGACGTAGACCTGAATCGTCGAGGTGCCGAGCACCGAGTTCGACGTCATGTAGTCGACGCCCTCAGCCGAAGCGACCGCCTGCTCGATCGGCGTGGTGATGAAGCCGTTGATCAGCTCCGGCGACGCACCGGGATATGACGTGGTGATCGTCACCACGGTGTTCGAGAGATTCGGATATTGCCGGATCGGCAGCACCATCGCCGCGCGCAAGCCGATCAGCAGGATCAGCAGGCTGACGACGACCGACAGCACCGGGCGCTTGATGAAAATATCAGTGAAGGCCATCGCCAACTCGATTCGTGTTATCTGCCGGTTGCGGCATGGGGCGGAGGGCCAATCGGCCCTCCGAGTTCAGATAATGGAGATCAGTAACGCGGCGCCTCGGCCGGAATCGGCGGCGGCGGATCGGTCGAGATCGCAACCGCGATGCCCGACTGCAGCTTGATCTGTCCGACCGCGACGACCTTGTCGCCGGGCTTGAGACCCTTGAGGATCTCGACGCGACCTTCGACGCGGTTGCCGGTCTTCACGAAGGTGCGGTCCGCGGTCAGCGTGGTCTTGCCGTCGTCGCCCTTCTTCTCGGTGATCAGGAACACCGAGTCGCCGTACAGCGTGTAGTCGACCGCCGTCTCAGGGACGGTGACGACCGGCGGCTTCTCGGGCAGCACGATCGTGGTGGTCGCGAACATGCCGGGCTTGAGGATGCTGTCCGGATTCTGGATCGTGGCCTGGACCCGGATGTTGCGGGTGTCGGTCGAGATCTGCGGCTCGATGGTCGTGAGCTTGCCCTCGAAGGTGCGGCCCGGATAGGCATCGACCGCGATCCGCACGGTCTGGCCGACCTTGATCTGCGAGCTCTGCTTCTCGGTCACGGTCAGGTTGGCGTACAGCACCGACAGATCGGTGAGCGACACAATCTGCGTGCCGGCTGTCAGATACTGGCCGACTTCGACCTGGCGAACGCCGAGGTCGCCTTCGAACGGCGCGCGCACCAGCTTCTGCGAGATCAGCGCTTCGGTCCTGGCGATGCCCGCCTTGGCCTGGTCGTAGGTCGCCTGCGCGGTGTCGACGGTCGACTGCGGTCCGAACTGGCGTGACGCGAGTTGCTTGGCGCGGTCGAGCTGCTGCTCGCCGACGGTCGCCTGCGCCTTGAAGCTGGCGAGGTCGCCTTGCTCAGGCGCATCGAACAGCTGCACCAGCGGCGTCCCCGCCTTCACATGGCTGCCGGCGGTGAACAGAATCTCGATGATGCGGCCCGACACGTCGGTGGTGACATTGACCTGGTGCACGGCGACGAGATCGCCAACCGCACTCAACAGGTTCGGAATCACCTCGGACTTCGCCTCGACGGCGGTCACGTTCGACGGCGGCGGCTTATTGTTGGCGAAGAACTGCGCGATCATGTGGCTGCGGAAGGCGTTGAAGCCGACCAGTGCGCCGACCAGCAGAGTCAGCAACAGGCCTACGATGATGAACCAGCGCACCATGCGGACGGGGCGCCTGGCCTGTTTTTCCTTGAGCGGTTGTCCCGAGATGTGACTTTCGGTCTGGATATTCATGTCATGCACTTTCTGCAGTTACCGACGGTCCTGCGATCGGCGACGGCTGGCGGCCCAAATGAGTTGAGATTGCGGCCTCGGTAAGTCCGATGCCGCGAAGGATGAATTGGCAAAGCTGCCGCTCGGCCGCTGCGGCATCGCCGTAGGGGAGACATGGTGTCGCAGGCAGCTGTGTCAGCGCGCTCATAAGCACGGTGTGGTGCGCAAACCAGAACAGGTTGAGCGGCTGGTCGCCGATCTGCGTGGCGTCGCCGGCAGCGATCGCCCGTTCGAGCGAGGCGGCGAAGGTCGGACCGATCAGCTTGCCGACCTTGTCGTAGAGCAGGCGCGCAAACTCGCCGTCATCGAGATGGCTCGTCACCATCAGCCGCATCCGCTGCGCCTCTTCCTGGTCCGGCGCATCCCGCAGTTGCATGAAGTGGCCGACCATGCCCTGCACCAGTTCGACCAGCGTCGCGGTCGACGGCTCCTGGCCGAGCAGATGCGCGAGGTCGGGATCGGCCTCGCACTCTTCGGCAAGGATTTCGGCGTAGAGCGCCGCCTTCGACGGGAAGTGCTTGAACAACAGCCCTTCCGAAATGGCAGCCGCGGCCGCCACGCTCTTTGTCGTGGTGCCGGCAAAGCCGTTCCGGGCGAAGCATCGCTTGGCAGCGCTCAGGATCAACTGACGCCGCAAGTCACTCGTCATGCGTAAGGTAGACATTTGGGTCGTGAGTAATCACTCACTTTACCAAAAGTCAAGGTTCTATTGCACCGCGAAAGCCACTTTAAATTGGAGTGTGGCCGACTGACCCGCGGATGCGGTTGACGATGTAGGTGCCGTCCCGGCTGGACAGCACGCGTTCCAGGTTGGCCCCGTCGATCTTCGCGCTGGCGAACCGCGGCCCCGCCGTAACATCTTGCAAAGTCGAAGAAAAAGCCTCGACCTCGGCCATCGTGCTGATCGAACGGCTATCCCCGATTCCGCAGGCTTTGGCAACACCGACGAGGTCGGCGGACCCGCCGGTGTGGCTGGTCTGGCCGCCGGTCTCACCATAGGCCTCGTTGTCCAGCACGATGATCGAGAGATTTTTGGGCTGCTGCAGCCCGACCGTCGCGAGGCTCCCCATCCCCATCAGCATCTCGCCATCGCCGGTGATCACGACGACCGGCAGCGTTGGCTGGGCCAGCGCCAGCCCGAGCCCGATCATGACGGCGCCGCCCATGCCGCCCCAGAGATAGAAATTGCGGTCATGGTCGCCGGCGGCGGCGATGTCATAGGTGGAGGCGCCGAGGCCGCCGACGGCGAAGGCGCCGTTGCGATTCTTGAGCAGCTCGGAAACGACGGCGCGGCGGTCGAGGAGATTGGCTTTGCTCATTTGGTGAAAACCTTTGCCCCGATCAGGCGCTGCGACAGCAGCACGGCGGTTGGTGTGCAGGCGTTGTAGGCTTGGGCTGCCCCTGCCTCGACGACTTCGCGCACCTCATCCGGATGCGAGGCGCGCAGCACCTTGATCCCTGACAATTCGAGAATGCCTTGGGTGTTCGAGCCCATCGGCACCTGCCACGGATTGAACTCGCCCCATTCGCCGCGCATCGTCACCAGCGTGAGGAACGGCAAGCGGAAGATCTGCACCAGCGACAGCATGTTGATGCAATTGCCGACCCCGCTCGACTGCATCAGCAGCACGCCGCGCTGGCCGCCGGCCCAGGCGCCTGCGAGCAGCGCCACGCCCTCCTCCTCGGTGGTCAGCGCAATGCCGCGCATCGAGGACGAGCCCAGCACGCGCTCGATCAGCTCTGAGTGCCCGGCGTCCGGCACGTAAGGCACCTGGCGCACCTCGAAGCGCTGCAATATCGAGAAGATCTCCTCGGGCCAGGAGGCCGCGGTCTCGGCACGGGCATGCATCGGCGTTTCCGGTCTCTATTGTTTGGCCGCGACTGTAGTGGGGCGCGCGCGCTTCATCAAAGCGCAAAACCGCATATGGCTCTGCGATTTACTCGCATCGGATCGCGCCCGCCGCGCTGTTCCCGCGGCCTGCAAATTGTGTTGCGCGGTCGCCGCCTGCGGCTTACGATAGTTGCAAATGAAACTAATAAGGGTTGGATATCCGCCATGGACGGGCACGCGCGAGAGCTGGCTGACGGTTTCGACCTGGAGAAGCTGACGCCGGACTTCTACGCCAACCCCTACCCGACCTATCGGGCGCTGCGCGAGACTGCGCCGGTCAAGCGGCTGCCGAACGGCTGCTATTTTCTCACCCGCTACGACGACCTGATCGCCGCCTACAAGAACACCAAGGCGTTCTCCTCCGACAAGAAGAAGGAGTTCCTGCCGAAATACGGCAACTCGCTGCTCTACGAGCACCACACGACGAGCCTCGTCTTCAACGATCCGCCGGCGCACACCCGGGTGCGGCGGCTGATCATGGGCGCCTTGTCGCCGCGCGCCATCGCCGGCATGGAGCCGGACCTGATCGCGCTGGTCGACAGCCTGCTCGACCGGATCGAAACCAAAGACCGCTTCGAACTGATCGGCGACTTCGCCGCCGCTATTCCCGTCGAGGTGATCGGCAATCTGCTCGACGTGCCGCACGACGAACGCGAGCCGCTGCGCGACTGGTCGCTGGCGATCTTGGGGGCGCTGGAGCCGGTGATCGGCAAGGAGGCGTTCGACCGCGGCAACGACGCGGTGAAGGACTTCCTCGCCTATCTCGAAACCCTGGTCGAACGCCGCCGCGCCAAACCGGGCAATCCCGAGCGCGACGTGCTGACCCGGTTGATCCAGGGTGAGGACAATGGCGAGCGGCTGACCGCGAAGGAATTGCTGCACAATTGCATCTTCCTGCTCAACGCCGGCCACGAGACCACGACCAATCTGATCGGCAACGGGCTGGTGACGCTGACCCAATACCCCGACGAGAAGCAGCGACTGATCGCGCAGCCCGAGCTGATCAAGACCGCGGTCGAGGAGATGCTGCGTTACGAAAGCTCGAACCAGCTCGGCAACCGCATGATCGTGGAGGAGACCGAGCTCAGCGGCATCAAGCTGCCGGCCGGCACGCTGGTCACGCTGTGCATCGGCGCCGCCAACCGCGACCCCGCGCAATTCCCCGACCCAGAACGCTTCGACGTCGCGCGCACGCCGAACCGCCATCTCGCCTTCGGCACCGGCGCGCATCAATGCGCGGGCATGGCGCTGGCGCGCCTCGAAGGCGCCATCGCGATCTCGCGATTCCTCAAGCGTTTGCCGAACTATGTGCTCGACGGCGAGCCGGTGCGGGGCGGACGGGTGCGCTTCCGCGGCTTCCTCAGCGTGCCATGCCGGCGCGACGCGTGATCCGATGACCACAAGGCAAATACGCGAGCGCTGGGGCGATTCGCTGCTGACGGTGCTGACCGTCCTCCTGCTGGTCATGATGTTCGTGGTGGCGCCGCTGCAAGCGCTCGGCCTGTTCGAGTTTCAGGTGTTCGAGCTGCTGCTCGCCGTCTTCCTGGTCGGCGGCGTGTTCGTGATGTCGGGCAGCGCGCTTGCCGGCGTCACGATGCTGATCGCGCTTGCGATGATCGTGACCGGCGCGATCCTCCGCCTGCGCTCGCCTTCGATCCTCGACCTCAATCTGTTCGCCGGCGCCTGGCTTTTGGTCGGCATCACGATGGCGGTGACGGTCGCGCAGGCAACCTTCGCGCCGGGACGCGTCACCTATCACCGGGTCATCGGCGCGGTGCTGCTCTACCTCGCGGTCGCGGTGATCTTCGCGGCGCTCTACACCTTCATCGGCACGCTGGTGCCGAATGCGTTTGCCGGCATGAAGGTCGAGGACCGTCCGTCGCTCGCGAGCCAGCTGATCTATTTCTCCTTTGCCACGCTGACGACGACCGGCTATGGCGACGTCGCGCCGTTGCACCCGATTGCGCGCAGCCTCTGCAATGTCGAGGCGATCTTCGGCCAGCTCTACCCCGCGACGCTGCTGGCGCGGCTCGTCACGCTCGAGATCGCGCACCGCGATCAGGACTGACGCGCAACGCAGCCAGGATGAACCGAATTTGGTCCACAGCAATCCTTTAAGGCGCGCGGGCCGATGCCCAAATCAGTGATAGGATGCAGGACGGCACCTCGATGGTGCCGGCACAGCTGGAGTGACGAAACATGCGTCCGCCAGTCACCGATTTCATCGCAAGGGAGGCGCAGTTTGGCGCCCAGAACTACGCGCCGCTCGGCGTCGTGCTGTCGCGCGGCGAAGGCGTCTGGGTTTGGGATACCGACGGCAAGCGCTACCTCGATTGCCTGTCGGCCTATTCGGCAGTCAATCAAGGCCATTGCCATCCAAAAATCCTTGCCGCCATGGTGGAACAGGCCGGCCGGCTGACACTGACTTCGCGGGCCTTCCACAACGACCAGCTCGCCCCGTTCTACGAGGAACTCGCCGAGCTGACCGGCTCCCACAAGGTCCTGCCGATGAACAGCGGCGCCGAGGCCGTGGAGAGTGCGATCAAGTCGGTGCGCAAATGGGGCTACGAGGTCAAGGGCGTGCCTGATGGCCAGGCCGAGATCATCGTCTGCGCCGACAATTTCCACGGACGCACGCTTGCGATCGTCGGCTTCAGCACCGATCCGGACACACGCGCGCATTTCGGACCGTTTGCGCCGGGCTTCAAGATCATTCCCTTCGGCGATGCCGGGGCACTGGAGGATGCGATCACGCCGAACACGGTCGCGTTCCTGGTCGAGCCGATCCAGGGCGAAGCCGGCGTCATCATCCCGCCGTCAGGCTATTTCACCCGGGTCCGCGAACTCTGCACTGGCAATAACATCATGCTGATCCTCGACGAGATCCAGACCGGGCTCGGCCGCACCGGCAAACTGCTGGCGGAACAGCACGAGGGCGTCGAGGCCGACGTGACGCTGCTCGGCAAGGCGCTGTCCGGCGGCTTCTACCCGGTCTCCGCGGTGCTCTCCAACAACGAAGTCCTCGGCACACTGAAGCCCGGTCAGCACGGCTCGACCTTCGGCGGCAATCCGCTCGCCTGCGCGGTGGCACGCGCGGCGCTCCGCGTGCTGGTCGACGAAGGGATGATCGAGAACGCGGCCGCCCAGGGTGCGCGCTTCCTCGAAGGCCTGCGAAGCATCCGTGCCAACACCATCAGCGAGGTGCGCGGTCGCGGGCTGATGCTCGCGGTCGAGCTTCACCCCGAGGCCGGCCCTGCCCGGCGCTATTGCGAGGTGCTGCGCGAGAAAGGCATCCTTGCCAAGGACACCCATGACCACACCATCCGCATCGCCCCGCCGCTGGTGATTACCAGCGATCAGGTCGATTGGGCACTGGAGCAGATCGGCGCCGCGTTGACGCAGGACCTCTCGTGACCGCGAGGTCGGCAGGATCAGCGGCTATCTGAAGCGCAAGTTCGCACGGGAGAGCTGGCTGATCGAGGAACACCCCATCAGCCGCATGTCCCGCACCAGCTCCGCCTGCAGCAGGCCAAGCGCCCGCTCGACTCCGGCCTGGCCGGCCGATGCCAGCGGATAGAGATAGAAGCGTCCGAGGCCGACGGCCTTGGCACCCAGCGACAGTGCTTTCAGCACATGGCTGCCCCGCTTGATGCCGCCGTCCATCATCACATCGATCCGGTCGCCCACGGCATCGACGATCTCGGCCAGCTGATCGAACGCCGCCCGCGAGCCGTCGAGCTGCCGGCCGCCGTGGTTGGACAGAATGATGCCGGTGCAGCCGATCTCGACCGCGCGCTTGGCATCTTCAACCGACATGACGCCCTTCAGGCAAAACTGGCCATTCCACTGCCGGACCATTTGCGCGACGTCGTCCCATGTCATGGCCGGATCGAGCATCTCCGTGAAATAGCGCCCGATCGACATGGCACCGCCGCTCATGTCGACATGCTCGTCGAGTTGCGGCAGCTTGAAGCTTTCATGGGTGACGTAGTTGATGGCCCACGCCGGCTTGATGGCGAATTGCAGCATGCCGCCGAGCGTGAGCCTGAAAGGAATCGAAAACCCGGTGCGCAGATCGCGTTCGCGGTTGCCGCCGGTGATGCTGTCGACGGTCAACATCATCACGTCGACGCCGGCCTGCTTGGCGCGCTGCATCATCGCCGTGTTCAGGCTCCGATCCCGGTGGAAATAGAACTGATAGACCTGCGGCGTAGTGTAGGCCTTGCGCAATTCCTCCAGGCTCACGGTGCCGAGCGAGGACACGCCAAACATCGTACCGTATTTTGCCGCCGCGGCAGCGACGGCCCGTTCGCCCTGATGATGGAACAGACGCTGCAGCGCGGTTGGCGAACAATAGAACGGCGTTGCCAGCTTCTGTCCCATCACGGTGACCGAGAGATCGACGTTCTCCACGCCGCGCAGGACATTGGGCACCAGATCGCAACGCTCAAAGCTCGCGGTGTTCTGCCGAAGCGTCGCCTCATCGTCCGCCCCGCCGTCGATATAATCGAAGATCGGCCCCGGAAGCCTCCGCCTCGCCAGCTCACGGAAGTCATGGAAATTGTGGCAATCGCTCAAACGCATGTCGTGCTCCGAAGGTCCGGACCGGGGAGTTCAACGGCCCCCAGTGCCGTTCACACCCGCAGCACCCGGAATAACGGGCACGCTTCGCCTTGTCCACCGAACCTCTCGTTGGGTCAAACCACCGAGCGGTGCCGCTCGATACATGTCGTCAAGACCTCATCCATCGGATTCGTCCACCAGTCATTAGAAAAGATCTCGATCTCCGAATAGCCGGCGAAGCCCTGCGCCTCGACGGCCGCGCGCACTGATCTGATGTCGATCACGCCGTCGCCCATCATGCCGCGATCGTTGAGGATGTCCCTGGTCGGCACCAGCCAGTCGCAGACGTGGAACGCCAGCAGGCGGTCCTTGCCGCCGCGCGCGATCTGGCTCATCAGCTCCGGATCCCACCAGATGTGATAGACGTCGAGCGCGACACCAAGCGCGCCGGTTCTGTCAGGATCGAGCGCGTCGCAGATATCGAGTGCGTGCTTTGTGGTGTTCACGCAGGCCCGGTCGGCGGCATAGGCCGGATGCAGCGGCTCGATCGCAAGCGGCAGCCCTGCCTGTTTTGCATACTCGAGCATCTCGGCGATCCCGTCATGGACCTGCGACCGTGCCGCAGCGATATTCCTGGACGCTACGCTGCCCGGCCGGGAATATTGCGGCAGCCCGCCGGCGACGAGCACGATGCAGGGCGCGCCGAGCGCGGCTGCCTCATCGACCGCCCGACGGTTGTCGTCGCGCGCCTCGCTGCGATGCGCGCTATCAGCCGTGAACATGCCGCCGCGGCAATAGCCTGACAGATCGAGCCCGGCATCCCTGACCGCGCGCACGGCGCGATCGAGGCCGACAGCGGCGACCTGGTCGCGCCAAGGATCGATGGCGCGGATGCCGTGCCGCGCGCAGGCCTCGATGATGGCTGTGAGATCGCCCTGCTTGCGGACCGTCGCCGTGTTCAGCGACAGCCAGCGGTGATCTCTGGAAAAATCGCGCATCAGGCGTCGATGCCGCGCGTCGCCAGGATCGTCGCCATCCGGCGCGTCGCGGCTTCCGGATTGGCGAGCAGCCCCGCCTTGTCGGCGAGCCGGAACAGCTCGGCGAGATGCAAGGTCGAACGCGCGCTCTCCTGTCCGCCGACCATCGTGAAGTGATCCTGGTGGCCGTTGAGGTAAGCCATGAACACGATGCCGGTCTTGTAGAACCGCGTCGGCGCCTTGAAGATGTGGCGCGACAGCGGCACCGTGGGTCCCAGCACGTCGTGGAAGCCGGCCTCATCGCCCGCAGCCAGCCGCGACAGCGCGTAGGACGCAGCCGGTGCGATCGCATCGAAGATACCGAGCAGCGCGTGGGAAAATCCCCTGTCGTCGCCGGCGATCAGTTCGGCATAGTTGAAGTCGTCGCCGGTGTACATTTTCACGCTGCTGTCGAGCCGCCGCCGCATGTCGATCTCGCGCTGCTTGTCGAGCAGCGAGACTTTCACGCCATCAACCTTGGCCGCACTGGCGTTGATGATTTTGACCGCCGTATCCATCGCCTTGTCGAGATCGGCGGTGCCCCAGTAGCCCGTCAGCGCCGGATCGAACATGTCGCCGAGCCAATGGATGATCACGGGCTCGCGGACCTGCGCCAGCACACGGTCATAGACCTTCGCGTAGTCGTCCGCGCTCTTCCCAAGCTTTGCCAGCGCGCGCGAGGCCATCAGGATGATACGGCCGCCGGCCTTTTCCACCGCCTCGATCTGCTCCTCATAGGCCCGGATCACGTCGTCGATCGACCGGGCATCTTCCACCGCGAGATGATCCGTGCCGGCGCCCGAGAACACCAGCGCGTTGCCCTTGGCCTTCGCCGCCTTCACCGAGCGCTGGATCAGTTCGAGCGAGGTCGCCCAGTCCAGCCCCATGCCGCGCTGCGCGGTGTCCATCGCTTCGGCGACGCCGAGGCCGAGATCCCAGACGTGCTCGCGGAACGCGATGGTCCTGTCCCAGTCGATCGCAGCCGTCAGCCACGGATCGACGTCGGCGCGCGGATCGGCCGCCACATGCGCCGCCGAGAATGCGACGCGGTTCAGTGTGCCCGCGAGCTTCGCCGGAAAGGTCCGCGACGCCGCCAGGCGATAAGTCTCGAGGCCTCCATCAGCGGTCGGCAGCTTCAGCGACAGCGATGACTTTGTCAGGGCAGGCTTGGGCAGGACTGGCTTGTTCATGGCAGGGTCCTTTCTCAGACCACGATCGGCGCGACGTCGATCCAGCGCCGCTCCTTCCAGCTCTTCAGCGCACATTCGGCGAGCTGCACGCCCTTGGCGCCTTCGAGCAGGGTGTATTTGTAGGGCGCGTCCTCGCAGACATGGCGGATGAACATCTCCCACTGCTCCTTGAACCCGTTGTCGTAGACGACGTTCTCAGGGAGCTTCTGCCAATCGGCATAGAAGTCGTGCAGCCGCTTCTCGTCCGGATTCCACACCGGCCGCGGCGTCGCCTGGCGGGCCTGGATCACGCAGTCGGTCAGGCCCGCCACCGCCGAGCCATGGGTGCCGTCGACCTGGAAGGTGACGAGGTCGTCGCGGTAGACCCGCGTCACCCAGCTCATGTTGATATGCGCGATCACACCGCCCTTCAGGCGGAAGGTCGCGTAGGCGGAATCGTCGGCCGTCGCCTCATACTTCTTGCCCTTCTCGTCGAAGCGCTCGGGGATATCGGTCGTCCCGATGCAGACCACGCTCTCGACCTCGCCGAACAGATTGTCGAGCACGTAGCGCCAGTGGCAAACCATATCCAGGATGATGCCGCCGCCGTCCTCGGCGCGGTAGTTCCAGGACGGCCGCTGCGCTTCCTGCCAGCCGCCCTCGAACACCCAATAGCCGAACTCGCCGCGCACCGCGAGCATGCGGCCGAAGAAACCGGAGTCGCGCAGGAAGGCGAGCTTCTTCAGGCCCGGCAGGAACAGCTTGTCCTGCACCGTGCCGTGCTTGAGGCCTTTTGCGTTCGCAAGCTTCACGACCGCAACGGCTTCCTCGAGGTTGGTCGCGATCGGCTTCTCGCAATAGACATGCTTGCCGGCGTTGATTGCCTTGGTCAGCAGCGAGGGCCGCGCTTGCGTGGTCGCGGCGTCGAAGAACACGGTGTCGCCCTTGTCGGCCAGCGCGCGATCAAGGTCGGTGGTATGACGTTCGATGTTGAAGCGTTTGGCCAATGCGGCGACCTTCTCGGCGTCGCGGCCGACCAGGATCGGATCGGGCATGATGCGGTCGCCGTTCGCGAGTTGCACACCGCCCTGCTCGCGGATCGCGACGATCGAGCGGATCAGATGCTGGTTCAGCCCCATCCGGCCGGTGACGCCGTTCATGATCAGGCCGAGGCGTTTGGTCGTCATGCTGTCTGCTCCTGCGAAACGCGTGGTGTTGGCCGCTTGAGCGGCTGCATGATGGACCAGTCCGGATGGACCGAACTGGCAAAGCCCGGTGCGGCAGCGATCGATCCCGTCAGGAGATCGCCGTCATGGATCGCGAGGCGCACCTTGCCGCCCGCGCGGGTGTAGAGATCGGGATGCGCGGTGAGGAAGGCATCCGCTTCGTTCGCTGGCGTGTCGGCAAAGCCGTCGACATAGTGGTGTCCGTTGCGTTCGGCGTGGGTGACGCCGATCAGCGCGCCGAGCGCGAGGTCCTGCTGCACGCCAAGCCCGGCCTGGCAGGTCAAGTCCTCGCCGCTGATGAAATACCCGGCGTCGTCCGCGCTCCACGCAGCGGCGCGCGTGGCGTTGATGATCGACTTGTAGATGCCTTTGCACGATTTCGACGAGATGCCGCGATAGCCGAGCGCGCGCGCCGCCGGAAACGCGTCATAGGAATCGTCGGCTTCGTCGATAATGAAGCTGCGTGTAGCCAGCTTCCCGAGCGGCGACGTCTTTGTGATATCGCGCGGCATCGGCTGCTCGATGTAGAGCAGGTTTGCGGCGATGGGCTGAAGCGCCACGTCATGGTCGAGCCGGTCGACCAGCGCGTTCAGTGCGGTGAGGTCGGCATACTGCTCGTTAGCGTCGAGCGTGACCTTGATGCCGTAAGGCAGCCGTGCGAGCTCGTTGCCGATCCGCGCGAGCCGCGCCGCGTCGTGCGCGGGATCGCCGTTCAGCTTGAGCTTGAAATAGCGCGCGCCGGCATTCTCGTTGGTGTCGGCGACGCCGCCCTCGCCTTCAACCTTGTCGTCCATCCCGACGGTGTGCCTGACCGCGACGCGATCGAGCCGATTGCGCGCCGAAAGGAAGCCCGTGATTGCCCGATCATCGAGATCGGGCGTCAACCGCGCGTCGATGCCGGCGATGTTTCCGGCGATGCCATCGAAAACGCTCACGCCGGCCGCGCGCAGAAGCCCATCCAGGATCGCCTTGTCGATCTCGGCCGGGCCAAAGCTGGCGGCGAGCGGCGGAATGTCTTCTGCAGCACAGGCCGCAAGCTGCGGGCCGATACATCGGGCGTGCAGGCCGAACGCGGTATCAAAACCCTTGTTCGCCAGATAGAGCTCGCGCGCAATCGCAAGTGAGCGGCGAAGTCCGTCGAGCGACTGCGCTTCCGTCAAATGCGGCCGCTTGTCGAACCATTTCGGCGCCAGCATTTCGGCGCTGGCGCCGGTCGCCCGGCCCTTGCCCTCCACCTCGATCTCGACCCGCACGAACATTTGCGTCGACGCCGTGATCGTCACGGCACCAAAGCGGAACGGCCGCGCGAACACCAGCGGTCGTTCGAAGAAGGCGATATCACTGACTCGAAGGCGAAGCGTCATCGGAGGCTCAAGCGTTAATCCAGCGTCCCCTGCGTGAAGAAATGCTTCCGGATCCGTTGCACCAGCTCGGTGAAGACGGGATCGGACATCGTATCGAGCGAGCGCGGCCGCGGCAGCGGCACGTCGTAGATCGCAGCGATCGCGCCGGGCCGCTCGGTCATGACAAGCACACGGTCGGCGAGGAACACGGCCTCGGGAATCGAGTGCGTGATCAGGAGCACGGTCTTGCCGGTCTCACGCTGGATCCGCATCAGTTCGACATTCATCCGCTCCCGCGTCATGGCGTCGAGCGCGCCGAACGGCTCGTCCATCAGCATGATCTTGGGATCGTGCACCAGCGCGCGGCAGATCGAGGCGCGCTGCTGCATGCCGCCGGAGAGCTGCCAGGGCAGCTTCTTCTCAAAACCTTCGAGGCCGACCAGCTTCAGCAGTTGCCCGGCGCGAGCACGATATTTGTCCCGCGGCAGCTGCTTCATGTCGATCGGCAGCATCACGTTGGAGAGGATGTTGCGCCACGGCAGCAGCAACGCGTTCTGGAACACGATGCCGACATTGCCGTGCGGCCTGGTCACCGGCTCGCCATCGACCAGGACCTCGCCGGTCGTCGGCGGCAACAGGCCCGAGATCATCTTGAGCAGCGTGGACTTGCCGCAGCCGGACGGCCCGACCACGACAAAGAACTCACCGTCATTGATGGTGAAGTCAAGCGGCCGCAGCGACGGCACGTCGCCGTCGCGCGACCGGTACGTCTTCGACACGCCCGAGAGCTTGATGCCCGGCGCAGCGTCGGCCGCGCGGTCCGATACCAGGCGCAGATGCGCGGCGGGCTGCTCGGCAGCACTCTTGATCGCCGATTTCATGGCTTACGAGTCACCCTTCGGCAGATAGTCGTTGGTGTAAAACGCCTTCGGATTGGCCTTGGCCTTGGCGTCGAGGCCGCCATATTCGACCATCAGGTTGACCGACTCGGTCATGTTCTGGTCGGTGACATGGAACGGCCGCTTGGCCTTGGTCTCCGGCGTGCGATAGAGCGGGATCGTGAGCTCGAAACCTTGCGTCAACGTGTCGATCTTGCCGCCCTTCGGATTGGCGTCGAGGATCGACTGCGCGGCGGCCTTCGGCTCCTTCTCCGCGGCTTCCACCGTCTTTGTCGTCGCCGACATGAAGCGGCGGACCAGATCGGCATTGGCCTTCACATAGTCGGCGTTGGCGATGATGCCCGACGACACCATGTTGATGCCGTAGTCGGCGAACTTGATCGGGTAGACGTCCTTACCCGTGGCGTCCTTGATCTTCATCGACTGGTCCATGACGTAGCCGAGCAGCAGATCGGCCTGGCCGTTGATGACGGCGTTGAGCTTGGTCTGACCGTCGCCGGCGACGGTCTGGAAGTCGCTCTCCTTCAGACCGGTCTTCTTCAGGAACAGCGGCCAGATCTGCGTCATCGAATCCGCCGGCGTGATCGCAACCGTCTTGCCCTTGATGTCCTCGGGCTTCCGGATGTTCTTGTCGGCAAGGCTCATCGCCGACATCGGGCTGGTCTGCAGCAGCACGCCTGTTGCGATCACCGGCGCGCCCTTCACCGCCGCGCGCATCATCGTCGGCACATCGACATAGCCGAAATCCGCGGTCTTGGCCGCCACGGCTTGCGTGGTCGCAGCTGAGCCGCGGCCTTCCTGGATCTCGAGGTCGATGCCTTCGGCGGCATAGATGCCCTTGGCCTTGCCGTAATAGAACGGGGCGTGCTCGCCGTAGACGTACCAGTTCAGCATCAGCACGACCTTGTCGGCCGCGGATACCGGAGCCACCGCAAGCGCGGTCCAGGCCAGCGCCACGCCGGCGACCGCAATCAAACGCTTCATGGTTGTTCTCCCTTTATTGTGCGGCGGCCCTTGTGTGGGCCGCTTGTCCGGTTGCTGCGCTAGGAAGCGAAGCTGATGTCGTCGCGCTGGCTGACGTGCCAGGGGATCACAAGCCGCTCGATGCGGTCGACGATCCAGAACAGGATGACGCCGAGCAGCGCCAGGATCACCAGCGCCGCAAACATCGTCGGCAGGTCGAAGGTGCCGATCGAGCGCTGCATCACGTAGCCGATGCCGGAATTGGAGCCGACGAACTCACCGACGACGGCGCCAACCACCGCGAGCGTCACCGAGACCTTCAGGCCGGAGAAGATCGCGGGCATCGCATGCGGCAGGTTGACCGCGCGGAACACCTGGAAGCGGCTGCCCTGCATCGCGCGCGCCAGATCGACCATGTCGGGGTCGACCGACTTGAAGCCCTGCACCGCCGAGACCACGACGGGGAAGAAGCCGAGCAGGAATGCGGAGATCACCTTGGGGATGATACCGAAGCCGAACCACACCACGAACAGCGGCGCGATCGCGATCTTCGGCACCGATTGGGAGAACACCAGGAGCGGGTAGACGTAGCTCTCGACCGTCTTCGAGCCCGCGATCAGCATCGCTGTGGGAATGCCGAACAGCGCCGAGAGCAGGAAGCCGCAGATCGTTGCGTAAGTGGTCGGCCAGGACTGCCGCAGCAACTCCGGCCAGTCGCTCCAGAGCACCGCGACGACGTCGCCGGGCGACGGGATCTGATAGGCCGGGATGTGGAACAGGCGGATCGCGAGGTCCCAGGCGGCCACGATGACGACCAGGAACAGGAACGGGCGCAGCCACGCCGCATTCAGCACCTTCGACACACCCGAAGGGTTTTTTGCCTCCGCCACGTCACGCTCCCTCACAGTCTTTCTTGCAGTCTTTCTGTTCGCGACGAAATTAACCCGTTGGATAAATACTGTCCAGCCCCTCGCGCGCGGTAAAATCGCGGCGAAGCACGCTACTTTCGTCAGGCGAGATTTTTTGGGCCTGAATGCTCTGTAGCCCGGATGAGCGAAGCGAAATCCGGGACGGGATTATCCGCGGATGCAGCTCCCCGGATGTCGCTTCGCTCATCCGGGCTGCGGGCTGCCAGCGTTCACACCACCCGGTGTTCCGCCGCGCGCAGCACTGGCATCGCGCCGCTAAAGGCGGCCGTGGACTTGCCGGTCAGCGCCGCCAGCACCAGCGCAGTCATGTGCTCGAGGCGCTCGTCGCGGGCGTCCTTCTTGAGCAGGTCGCGGCCGAAGATCACGCTCAAGGTGGCACTGTTGGAGAGATAGAAGAACGCCAACCCGGCGATCGAGATATAGAGCTGCACCGGATCGACCGCGACGCGGAAATCGCCGCTTTCGACCCCGCGCGTCACCACGGTGCGGATCATCTCGACAAACGGCGAGTGCATCGACTTGACCTTGGTCGAGCGCTTCAGGTGCTTTGCCTTGGCGAGGTTTTCCGTGTTCAGCAATGCCAGGAACTCGGGATTGCGCAGGAAGTAGTTCCACGTGAAGTCGATCAGGCGCCCGATCGCCTCGGGCGGATCGAGGTGTTCGAGATCGAGCGCACGCTCCTCGGCGCGGATCTTCTCATAGGCACCTTCCAGCACCTCGAGATAGAGGTCCTCCTTGTTGCCGACGTGGTAGTACAGCATGCGCTTGTTGGCGTCGGCATTGGCCGCGATGCGGTCGACCCGCGCGCCGGCGAGGCCATGGGCGGCGAATTCCTGCTTGGCCGCCTCGAGAATCCGCAGCCGCATCCCCGCGGGGTCGCGCTGCCATCGCTGTATTCGCTTTGCCTTGGCCAAATCGATCGCCCGTGATGCTGGGTTGATGAATGTAGCATGACACGCGACGTTTGAGAACGAATGTTGTTGTGATGGTCGCGCGGGAATATTTGTCGCAGCTGCCGCTTTCGTTATTCCCCGGTGCGCAATTGCGCACCTGAGGGCGCGCTATTTGGCGCGGGCCCGGAATCCAGTCATCCACGGAACATGTTGCTCGATGGATTCCGGGTTCGTGCTGCGCACGCCCCGGAATGACAAATGAAATTCATTTGCCCGCCGCGCACGTTGCCGGGACGACGCGCGGATGAAATCCGACCTAGTCTGGTTTTCCCTGCGAAGGCTGCACCAGAAGCGTCGGCACGCCGCACGTGCCGTTGCGCACCGTCATCACGCGCGTGCCCGGCTTGCGGCCGGTGCGAATCTCGGAGACGTCGACGCCAGCGGCAATCAGTCGCGCACGGGTGGCATCGATGTCGGTAACGCGCCAGCAGATGCCGCGCAGCCGGTCCGGCGCGTCCGCCTCCGCTTTGCCCGGCCGGTGCGTGACCTCGACCACGAGGTCACCGCAGCGGAAGAACATCAGCCGGCCCCATTCGGGATGCGACCGGTCAAGCGCCATGTCGAGCCCGAGCCGCGCGCCATAGAGCGCGGCGGCGCGCTCGGGATCGGCGGTCGAGACCACCACATGATCCATCGCGGTGATCGAGCCGGGCGTGGTGCGCACCGACAGCGGCCGCTCCTGCTGGCGTTCCAGGAAGAACATACGCACGCCCCGCGTCGTATCGGTCGCAGCGCGCGTCCGCTTCCACGACAGCGTGGCGCCGGTGGTCTCGTCGCGGCTTTCGACCTCGGCGATCGGCTCGGGCTTCAGCGTCAGCCGCTCGAGCCTGCGGTGTGTCCTGGCGATATCGCTCGTGCGGAAGCAGAGGCTCGCGAGCCCCTCGCCCTGGGTCACGAGCGCGCTGCGGACACGCTGCGCGGCGGCATCATCGCCACGCGGCGCCATCAATTCCAGCGTGGTGTTGTCGAGCGTGAACAGCACGCGGTCCGCGCCGTCGCCGCTGTTGCGCCAGGCCGGCGCCCGCGCGAACAGCGTCTCGTAGGCGGCGCTGGCCGAGGCGATGTCGCCGGTCAGGACGACGACGTGATCGAGGCCGGTGATCATGGAAGGGGCCTCCCCGAATCTGCCGTCATTGTGCTCTCCCCTGTGCAACCAGGAACCGTGGACCGCGGCCGGCCGTTATGCCGCATGCCAGAGCGGCCCTCGATCCGCTCGCCCGCCACATCTCTACCCGCAAACCAAGCAGGGATGCGAATAATTTCAGCGATACCGGCCGACCAGCGGTGCCAAAACGTTTTCGAGCGAAGTGGACACCGGTTCGCGTGAAGAAAACGCGCAAATGCCTGAATCTAGAGCTTCGGTTCTGATTTCAATCAGAACCGAAAATGCTCTAGTCTGGATGGTGGCCGGGACCACAGCAAGCCACGACGGAAAGCGAATGCAGGCTCTCTTCATCGGACAGACCTATATCGACGTCACCTTCATCACCGACCACATGCCCGTTGGCGACGAAAAACACGTCGCCGACGCCTATGCGGTGTCGTTCGGCGGCAACGCGGTGACCGCGGCGTTCTGCTGCGCCAAGCTCGGCATCCAGCCGGACCTGATCGCCACCATGGCCAATGACTGGCTGGGGCGGATGTTCTGGGACATGGCCGACAGGTACGGCATCTCGTTCCATCCCCGTAAGGTCAACTCCTCCTCGTTGTCCTTCATCATGCCCAACGACGGCAAGCGCGCAATTGTCCGCTGCCGCGACGACCAGCACATCCATCCCTTTCCGCTGCTGAACATCAAGGGCTGCCGCGCGCTGCATATCGACGGCCATCAGCCGGACGCCGCGATCCACTACGCAAGGCTCTGCCGCGAGGACGGCATCATGACCTCGCTCGACGGCGGCGGCCTGCGCACCAACACCCATGAGCTGCTCGCATTTATCGATATCGCGATCGTCGCCGAGCGGCTCTGCGAGCAGATGGACAAGACGCCGGAGCAGATGCTTGAGTATCTGAAGAGCCGCGGCTGCCGGGTCGGCGGCATCACCATGGGCGAGCGCGGCCTGCTCTGGTATGACGAGGCGGGCACGGTGCGCACGCTGCCGGCGTTTCCGATCCCGCGCGAGCGGGTGATCGACACCAACGGCGCGGGCGACGTCTTCCACGGCGCCTACATCTACTCTTACCTTTCGAACCCGAGCAAAGGCTGGCATGAGCATTTCAAGTTCGCGCGCGCCGCTTCGACCTTCAAGATCCAGAAGCTCGGCAACGAGGCCGGCCTGCCTACGCTCGCCGATATCGCGGCGGTCAAGCAGGAGTTTCGCACCGAGGCCTGACCGGGCTGATCGCGTGATCCGGAAAAGTGTGAAGCGGTTTTTCCTCGCGACAAATGCGGAACGCGTTTGCGCGGAGATCATGCGCAAACAAAGGAGCCAAAGCGCGATCATCGCGCGTTGGCGAGGTTAGCCCATGGGGCGGGTCTTCGTCGCCGGCAGCATCAATATGGACGTGGTGGCGACCGCCGAGCGCCATCCGCGGGTCGGCGAAACCGTCGCCGGCGAGGCCGTGCTGTATTTTCCGGGCGGCAAGGGCGCCAACCAGGCAGTGGCATCAGCCAAGCAGGGCATACCGACCACGCTGATCGGCCGGCTCGGCACCGATGCGTTCGGGAAGGAGCTGCGAACCTTCCTTGCCGCGCAAGGCGTCGATCTCAGCCTCGTCAAGGACACGGCCGGCACGCATTCGGGCACCGCGATCATCACGATTGCCAATGCCGACAATACGATCGTCGTCGTTCCCGGCGCCAACGGGCTGGTCGATGCCGACGATGTCGCTGCACCTGTGCTGACAAAGGGTGACGTCGCGGTCAGCCAGTTCGAGATTCCGCTGCCGGCGATCGCTGCGTTCTTCAGGCGCGCCCGCGCCGCCGGCGCCACCACGATCCTCAATCCGGCGCCGGCGAAACAGGCCGACAGGGCGCTGCTCGATCTCGTCGACATCCTGATCCTCAACGAGACCGAACTCGGCGCCCTCGCCGGAACGGAGCTGCGGGACAACGACACGCCGGAGCGTTTCTCCGAGGCGGCCCGGACCTTGGGGCGCGGCAAGATTGTCTGCGTCACGCTCGGCAAGCGCGGCGTGCTGGCGCTCGTCGAGGATCAACCGCTGCTGGTGCCCGGGCGCAAGGTCAAGGCCGTCGACACCACAGGCGCCGGCGACTGCTTCGTCGGCGCCCTCGCCTCACAGCTTGCCATCGGCAAGCAGCTCGGCGACGGGCTGGCCTACGCCAACGTCGCCGCCTCGATTTGCGTGCAACGGATGGGCGCTGCGCCGGCGATGCCGACGGCGCGGGAAGTGGAGGACGCTCTTTCCACACGTCGTCCCGGCGAAGGCCGGGACCCATAACCACCGCATTCAGTGATGAACGGGATCCCGCCCCAGCGTCGCGCAACAATTGAGATTTGAGGTAATGGGTCCCGGCCTTCGCCGGGACGACGAATCTGTTCGTCACGCCAGCGCGCTCTTGAGATCAAAACCCGGATCCGCCGCCTGCTCCGGCGTGATCGAGCCGCCGGCGCCGAGCAGCCTGCGGCCGAACATGTGGTCGCCGGCGCGGTTGACCGACTCGATGCCGAGCAGACTGTCGCCGCGATAGCAGAAGGCCGAGAACGCCCCCTGCGCGCGGTCGCCACGCAGCACGACGCGATCGTAGCCGGTGGTGAGGCCCGCCATCTGCAGCTTGTCGGGGCCCTGGTCGCTCCAGAACCACGGCAGCCCGTCATAGACCTCGGTCTTGCCGGTCAGCCGCGCCGCCACGCAGCGCGCGTGATCGGTCGCGTTCTGCACCGACTCCAGCCGCAGCGATCCGCCGAAGCGCTTGCTGGTGTAGAGCGCGCAATCGCCGATCGCGGAGACGTTCGGATCGGCGGTCGACAGATGCTCATCGACGATAATGCCGGATGCGACCGGCAGCCCGGCCTCGCCCGCAAGCTCGACATTCGGCAGCACGCCGACGCCGACCACGACGAGATCGGCCGGGATATGCGTGCCGTTGCTCAGGCTGACGCCGGTGACCTTGGCACCGTCGGCCTCGATCGCCGTGACCTGCACGCCGAGATGAATCCGGATGCCGGCCGCGCTGTGGCGAGACTGCGAGAACTCGGAGATCTCCGCGGTCACCGCCCGCGCCATCACCCGGGAGGCGAGCTCGACCACGTCGACCTCGAGGCCCTTGCCACGCGCGGTCGCCGCGAATTCGAGCCCGATGAAGCCGGCGCCGATCACGACGACGCGCATGCCGGGTGCGATCAAATGGCGCAGCGCCTCGCTCTCGTCGAGGATGCGCAGGTAGCGGACCGCGTCGAGCTTCGCGTTGGGGATATCGAGCAGCCGGTTCCGCGCGCCGGTCGCGAACACCAGATGGCTGTAGTCGAGCGATGCGCCGGAGCCGAGCGCCACTTTCCGCGCATGACGGTCGATCGCGTGCGCCCGATCAGTGATCAGCTCGATCTTGTTGTCCTGGTAGAATTTCTCGGGCCGGAACATCAGGGTCTCCGGCCCGCCGGTCCCCTTCAGGTAAGCCTTCGACAAAGGCGGCCGCTGATACGGCAAATGGCCTTCGTCATTGATCAGCGCGATGCGCTCTGAAAATCCGGCCTGGCGCAGTGACGCCGCGAGCTGGAAGCCGGCATGTCCGGCGCCGACGATGATGACCCCACCTGTCATCGGAACAACCCAAATGCGAGCGAGCAGGAGTGACCCATGCCGTTTCCTCTTGTCGATGTTAGCTTGCTTGCCTCCGTCCCCACAGCGCTCGTGTCTGCGTACCGAAGGCGGCGCTATTTGGCCTCATGGCTCGCGCCGATGCAAGGGGGTCTCTGGGCGAATCCGGGGCGCAGAAACGTTCCTCGCGCCAGGGGATGGATTGCCACCTCTCCCGGCAGGGCCTTAAATGCCGGGAACAACAAGCCCAAGGTCTTCAATATGCCAGAACCCACCTCCCCCAACGACCCCGCCCTGCTCCAGATCGACGGCGCCATCGCAACCATCACGCTGAACCGGCCGGCCGCGTTCAATGCGATCGACATGGCGATTGCCAAAAAGCTCGAACAGCTCGGCGCCGAGGTCGAGGCCAACAAGGACGTCCGCGTGCTGGTCATCGAGGGCGAAGGCCGGGCCTTCTGCGCCGGCGGCGATTTGCAGACCATCGGCGCCGCGGCCGAAGCCAACAATATCGCCCCGGTGGTCGGCGAGATGCTCGCGCATTACCACGCCTTCATCACCGCGCTGCGGCGGATGCCGAAGCTGGTGCTGGCGAGCGTGCACGGCTCGGCGGCCGGCGCCGGCCTGTCACTGGCCTTCGTCGCCGATCTCTGCATCGCCGCCGAGGACGCCCGCTTCACGCCGGCTTACGCCAAGATCGGCGTGTCGCCCGACGGCGGCGGCACCGTCGGCCTCGCCGCCAGCGTCGGCCCGCGCCGCGCGCTGCAGATCTTCCTGGCCGAGGACGGCTTTACCGCGCAGCAGGCCCAGCAATGGGGTCTCGTCGCCAAGGTGGTGCCGGCGGCCGAGCTGAAGGCCGCGACCCGCGAATTCGCGCTGCGGCTGGCGCAGAACGCCCCGGCCGGGCTCGCCGCCACCAAGGCGCTGGTCCATCAGGCGCCGACCACGCCGATCGAGGCGCAACTCGACGCCGAGCGCGACGCGATCATCGGCTGCATGAACACGGACGAATTCCGCATCGCGGTGAAGAGGTTCACCAGCAAATCGAAATAGAGGTTGGTTAGTTCGGGCAGATGTAGCCGGTGCCGCCGGGTGCCTTGAAGCAGCCGACCGATTCCGGGATCACCTGCTTGGGCAGCCACAGCACGACCTTCGGGAAATAGATCGTGAAGCAGATCGTCACCAGGAACACGACGTAGATCGGCAGCGCCGCCCGCAGCGCTTTTGCGAAGCTGATGCCGACGAATTTCGAGGCCATCAGCAGCACGAGCCCATAGGGCGGCGTGATCAGGCCGAAGGCGAGGGTTGCGATCAGCACCACGCCCATGTGCACGCCGTTGATGTCGCCGGCCTGCGTCAGCGCGTTGACCAGCGGCATGAAGATGATGATGGTCGGCACCGGCTCGATGAAGTCGCCGACCACGGTGAACAGCAGCACCATCAAGAGCATGATGAGGTGCGGATCGTTGCCGGCGATGGAAGTAATCCAGTCAGCGATGTAGATCGCGCCGCGGAGATAGGCCAGCATCCAGCCAAATGCGTTCGCCGCCCCGATCGTGATCAGCGGCAGCGAGAAGATCAGGCCGGCGAGGCAGAAGTCATATGGGATCTTCTTCAAGTGCCCGCGGTTCAGCGCCGGGATCACGACCACGATGATGTAGACGACCGCGACCACGCCGGCCTCGGTCGGCGTGAACCAGCCGGTCAGGATGCCGCCCAGCAGGATCACCGGGATCATCAACGGCAGCGCGGCGTCGCCGGCGGCGAACGCGATCTGGCGCAGCGGCGCGCGCGGCTTGCGCAGGCCCGAGGGTCCGAAGAAATAGCAATAGATCATCAACCCGAAGCCGATCATCAGCCCCGGCACCACGCCCGCCATGAACAGGCCGGCGATCGAGACATTGCCGACCGCGCCATAGACCACCGCCGTGATGCTCGGCGGCACCAGCGCCGCGATGGTCGACGCCGAGGCGATGATCGCGGCGATGAACGCCGGCTCGTAGCCTTCCCGCTTCATCGGCCCGCCCAGCGCCCGGCTCATCACCGCGACGTCAGCGGTGGTCGAACCGGACATCTCCGAGAAGAACATGCTGAAGACGACGACGACCTGCGACAGCCCGCCCCTGATGTGGCCGACCAGCGAGACCGACAGGTTGGCGATGCGGACCACGACGTTGGCCGAACTCATGAGCTCGCCGACCAAAAGGAAGAACGGGATCGCAAGCAGCGCCTCGGAATCGACGCCGTCGAAGATCTTCTGGATGATCGCCGCCAGCGAGACGTCAGACAGCAGCGCGCCGACGAACACGCCGGCCATCAGCGAGAACGGCACCGGCACGCCGAGATAGCCGAAGAACAGGAAGCAGGACGACATCAGCACAAGCACGACCGGTGCGCTCACGGCTGCGCTCCCGTGGTCGCGCCGGTGTTGATCGCCGGAATCGGAAGGTCGTCATCGGGCGGTTCCGGATGATCGAAGCCGTTGCGGACGCCGTTGACGAGCTGCTCGATCGTGAACAGGCCGATCAGGATGCCCGACAGCGGGATCACCGCGTAGAGCGACGCGATCGGCGTGCCCGACGGCAGGCGGAAACTGCCGAAGCCGCGGAGGTAGTTCTGGTAGCCATACCAGACCAGGCAGAAGGCGACGCCCAGCACGACAAGGCGGATGACGATCTCGACAATCAGCCGCGGCGTCCCGTGCATCGCCTCCGAAATCGCTGTCAGATACAGATGATCGTTGCGCCTTGTCGCGACAGCAGCACCGATGAAGATCGCATAGATGAACAGCGTCGAGGTTACCTCCTGCAGCCACAGCCAGGGATGACCGATGGTGCGGGTAACGATATCGGCGGTCACCGAGAGCGAGAAGCCGAAGCACAACAGGCCGCACAGCATCATCAGGATCAGCTCGAGCCGATCCAGCGCCCGCCATTTCAGATGCCGCTGCCGTTGCAGCACCAGTCGGTCGGCAATCGCCATGGCTCGCGCTCCCGTCGACCCGGGCTTTTAGTTGATCGCGCGGATCAGATTCTTGATCTTCTCCGCATGCGGGCCGAGGTCCTTGGCGAGCTTGTCGAGATAGGGATCGGCGATCGCGGTGAAGCCCTTCTTGTCCACGTCCTCGACCACCTTGACGCCGAACGATTTCAGCTTGGTCAGCGCGTTGCGTTCCAGCTCGAAGGCCTTCTGCGGCTCCTTCGCACTCACCTCGTTCGCAGCGGCCTGCACCCACTGCTTCTGCTCGGCGGAGAGGCTCTGCCAGAGCTTGTCGGAGACGAACAGCAGGGCATTGTTGGCCTCGTGCTCGGTGATCGACAGCACGGGCGCGACCTCATAGTGCTTGTTGACGAGATAGACGTTGATGCTGTTCTCGGCGGCCTCGACCACGCCGGTTTGCAGCGAGGTATAGACGCTGCCGAACGGCATGTGCACGGTCTGCGCGCCATAGGCCGGGAACATGGTGTCCTCGGTCGCGGTGGCCTGCACCCGGACTTTCATGCCCTTGAGGTCGCCGACGTTGTGGATTTCCTTCTTGCTGTAGATGTGCCGCACGCCCTGCGAGCCGGTGCCGATCACATGCAGGCCCTGGGCGGTCTCATCGATCATCGTCCTGATGGCGTCGAACACCTGCGGGTCCGCCAGTGCCTTGATCACATGGGCGTCGTTGCGGAACAGGAAGTGCAGCGACATCACGCCGGCCTGCGGCGAGATCGTCGCGGTGTTGGCGGAGGAGATGATGGCAAACTCGATGTCGCCTGATTTCACAAGTTGCAGCAGCTGCGGCTCCTGGCCGAGCTGCGCGCCGGGATATTGATCGACGATCAGCGTCCCCTTGCTCAATTCCTTGAGCTTGTCGGCGAACAGATCGCCGGCGACCGAATAGCCGGTGTTGCGCGGCTGGTCATAGGCGAAGCGGAAATGCTTGACCTCCTGCGCGCCAGCGCTCGCCGGCAGCAGCAACGCTGCCGCGGCCATGGCGATCCCGACGATTCTGGCTGGATAGCCCATCGCGACGTTCCCCCTGCTTTTGATTGACGCGATCATCCCACCAGTCCCGCGGGATTATCAATAAAACAGGAGAAATCAGGCAGCTTCCGGCCCCATTGAGCGCCGCATCGCCGGAATTATCGACAATACGACCGCTGTGACGAACAACGCCAGCTATTTGCCGGTTACTTCCCCCTGGCGCGCATGAAGTCGAAATCGCAGCCTTCGTCGGCCTGGAGGATCGTCTCGTTGAACAGATGTGCGTAGCCGCGCTTGGCCCAATCTGGCGTGCCGGCCGGCGCCTGCGCCGTGCGACGCTTCTGCAGCTCGGCTTCGTCGACGAGGAGATCGATGCTGCGCTTGGCAACGTCGAGCCGGATCATGTCGCCGTTCCGCACCAGGCCGAGCGGACCGCCGACGGCGGACTCCGGCGTGATGTGCAGCACGATGGTGCCGAACGCGGTGCCGCTCATCCGCGCATCGGAGATGCGCACCATGTCCTTCACGCCGGCGCGCGCGAGCTTCTTCGGGATCGGCAGGTAGCCCGCCTCGGGCATGCCCGGGGCGCCCTTCGGGCCGGCATTGCGCAGCACCAGCACATCGTCGGCGGTCACGTCGAGCGCGGGATCGTCGACCCGCAGCGTCATGTCCTCGACCGACTCGAACACCACGGCACGGCCGGTGTGCTGCAGCAGCTTTGGGCTTGCCGCCGACTGCTTGATCACGGCGCCGCGCGGCGCGAGATTGCCGTGCAGGATCGCCATAGCGCCTTCGGCCTTGATCGGGTTCGCCTTGGAGCGGATCGCATCCTGTCCGGGGACCTCCTCCGCGCCGGCGACGACTTCGCGTAAGGTCTGACCGGTGATGGTCCGGGCATCGAGGTCGATGAGGTCACCGAGCTGCGCCATCAACTTCGGCACCCCGCCGGCGTGATGGAAATGCTCCATGTAATGCTCGCCCGACGGCTTGAGGTCGACCAGCACGGGCACTTCGCGGCCCAGCTTGTCGAACGCCTCGAGGTCGATCTTGTAGGGCGAGCGGTTGGCGATGGCGGTGAGGTGAATCAGCCCGTTGGTCGAGCCGCCGATCGCCTGCATGACGACCTGGGCGTTGCGGAACGACGATGGCGTCAGGATCTCGCTCGGCTTCGGTCCCTTGGTCTTCGCCATCTCGGCGGCGACGCGGCCGCTGGCCTCGGCGGAACGGAAGCGCTCGGCATGCGGCGCCGGGATCGTCGCACTCATCGGCAGCGACAGGCCGAGCGCCTCGGTGATGCAGGCCATGGTGGAGGCGGTGCCCATCACCATGCAGGTGCCGACCGACGGCGCGAGACGGCCATTCACCGCCTCGATCTCGGCATCGTCGATCTCGCCGGCGCGATATTTGCCCCACAGCCTGCGGCAGTCGGTGCAGGCGCCGAGCACCTCGCCCTTGTGATGACCGACCACCATCGGCCCGACCGGAATCACCACCGTCGGCAGATCGGCGCTGATGGCGGCCATGAGCTGCGCCGGCAAGGTCTTGTCGCAGCCGCCGATCACGATCACCGCATCCATCGGCTGGGCGCGGATCATCTCCTCGGTGTCCATCGCCATCAGATTGCGCAGATACATCGAGGTCGGATGCGCAAAGCTCTCGGCGATCGAGATGGTCGGGAACACGAACGGCATCGCGCCCGACAGCATCACGCCGCGTTTCACGGCCTCGATGATCTGCGGCACGTTGCCGTGGCAGGGATTGTAGTCGCTGTAGGTGTTGGTGATGCCGACGATCGGGCGGTTGAGCGCATCGTCCGAGTAGCCCATCGCCTTGATGAAGGCCTTGCGCAGGAACAGCGAGAAGCCGGCGTCACCATAGCTTGTCAGTCCCTTGCGAAGTCCGTCGGCCATTTTCTTGTGTCCCGTGGTTGTTCGCCCGCACTTAAGGAGCGGTGGGAATTATTGTCAATATGAGATAATCCGGCGCGACGGCGTAGCTGCTCTGCGGCAAAATTACCCCCATTATTGACAATAACCATTGCGCCATGCTGACCTCAGGCATCGATCCGAAGCCCAGAGCACATGAAAGCCCAGCCCACATTGCCCGAAATCCAGGCCCCCTCGCGCGAGGAGGAGCAGGCGGAAGTGATCCGCCGGCTGGAGGAGGACATCATCTTCGGCCGCTTCGCGCCCGGCCTGCGGCTGGTCGAGGATACCCTGATGCAGCGCTACGGCGCGAGCCGGCATTTCGTCCGCCAGGCGCTGTTCCAGCTCGAGCGCCAGGGCATCGTGCTGCGCGAGAAGAATGTCGGCGCCACGGTGCGGTTCTATTCGGCCGAAGAAGTCCGGCAGATCTACCAGGTACGCGAGATGCTGACGCGCCAGGCCGCGCTGATGATCGCGCTGCCCGCACCGGAAGGCCTGATCGACCAATTGAGCGAGCTGCAACGGCACTACTGCATCAAGGCCGACGCGCAGGACATGCGCGGCATCCATGAGACCAACGATGCGTTCCACCTCGCCCTGTTCTCCGCTTGCGGCAATCCCTACCTCGTGCGCTCATTGCAGGACTACATGAACCTGACGCTGCCGATGCGCGCGAAGAATCTTGCCGACAGCGAGGGCCTTGCGCTGTCGCGCCGCCAGCACGAATTGATGATCGAGCTGCTGAAGGGCCGCGACAGCTGGGCGCTGGCGCAGCTCTGCGTCGATCACATGCAGTACAGCAAGGCGGACTATCTCGTCCGCATCTCCAACGACAAAAAGCCGCAATAGCGCGATACCCGGCCTCCTCGTGAAGGAGACGGCGATGCGTCATGTGGCCTTGTTGATTGGATCGTTCGCCGCGCTGCTTGCGCTTGGCACTGTCGGTGAAGCGGCCGACCCGCGCGCGACGCAGCTCAGCTACGAGCCCTGGACCAAGACCTGCCTGACCCAGGCAAGCTGCTTCGTCGGCGCCGCCGCCCGCGGCCAGTGTTCGCCGTCGGGCGGCAGCATCAGCATTTCGCCGCAGACCAGCAAGCGCGCGATCGTCAGCGCGAATGTCGGAACGCGGACCATGCTGGAAGGAACGATCAGCCTGCGGATCGATCAGGACGAGCCGATCCGGATCGCCAGGCCGCATTGCTACACGCTCGGCTGCGGCGGCGCGCTCGAAGCCGACGGCGAGATGCTCGAGCGGCTGAAGCATGCGCAAACCATCGCCGTCGAGGCCAAGAGCCTGACCGGGCAGACCATCAGCCTCAACTTCCCCCTCACCCATTTCGCCGAGACTTTCGACGGGCCCGGGAGCCCGCCCAAGACGTCAGGGCAAGGCTCCAAGGAGCCGCAGCGGGAGCACACCGAAGCGGTGAAGCAGCTGCCGCAATGCGAGGACTGATCACTTCTTCCAGTCGATCACCCTGCCCTTGTCGCCGTCGAACTCCATGCTGCAGAACGCGCCGCCCTGGTAATAGTCGCCGACGGGATCCGGCGGCAGCTTGGCCTGCTCGGCCATCGCGTGCTCGCGGAAGTCCTCGCCACGGCCCACCGGGCGATAGCCGAGATCGTAGGCGCGGTGATTGTCCCACCACGAGCGCTCATTGTAGGACGCACCGTACAGCACCTCGAAATGGAGGTCGGGATGCTCGAGCCCGATGCGGCAGAGCTGCACCAGATCTTCCGGCTTAAGCCAGATCGACAGCCTGCGGTGATCGAGCGGCACCTCGCCGAAATTGCCGATCCGGATGCAGGTCACCTTGATGCCGTGCTTGTCGGCGTACAGCGCACCGACGCCTTCGCCGAACACCTTGCTCACCCCGTAGCGGCTGTCCGGCCGCGCGGTAACTTCGGTGCCGATGCGGTGATGGCGCGGATAGAAGCCGACCGCGTGATTGGACGAGGCGAAGATCACCCGCTTGACGCCCTTCTTGCGCGCCGCCTCGAACAGATTGTAGCAGCCGATGATATTGGACTGCAGGATCGCATCCCAGGGGCCTTCGACCGAATAGCCGCCGAAATGCAGGATGCCGTCGACGCCCTCGCAGATCGCCTCGACCTCTGCGAGGTCGGCGAGATCGGCCGCCTTGAATTGTTCGTTGTTGCCGAGATCGGCCGGCGGCTTGATGTCGCTCAACAGCAGGTCCGGATAGATCGGCGGCAGCAGCCTGCGCAGGCTCGTGCCGATTCCACCGGATGCGCCGGTCATCAATATGCGTGCCATTCCGTCCCTCGTCTTTCCTGTTGGCCAAGTGATTCATTGGACCGAATTGCGGTCGCAGGCCGACAATGATAGCAAACCATGCGCTCAAGGAAACACCATCGAAACACAACAACGAGAACAGCAAATGTCCGATGTCCATTCCGCCGGCTGGCGTCCCGCGACCTACTATCCCGATCCAGCGATCCACGCGCTCGATCCGCGCTTCGAGAAATACTGGCTGAAACTCTCCGCCGTTGAACGCATCGCCACCGGCCTGCGCTGGGCCGAAGGTCCGGTGTGGTTCGGCGACGGCCGCTATTTGTTGTGCAGCGACATCCCGAACCAGCGCATCCTCAAATGGGAGGAAGGCTGAACTCGCCGAACGACGTCGTGGTGAAATCCGACGGTGCGATCTGGTTTACCGATCCGATCTTCGGCCTGCTCGGCAATTACGAGGGCTACAAGGCCGATCCCGAGATCGCGCCCAACGTCTACCGGCTCGATCCCGCGACCGGCAAGGCCAGCATCGTCGCTGAGGGAGTGCTCGGCCCGAACGGGCTGTGCTTCTCGCCGGACGAGAAGATCCTCTACGTCGTGGAATCCCGCGGCGAGCCGAACCGCAAGATCCTGGCCTATGACGTCTCCGCCGACGGCACGACGATTTCCAACAAGCGCGTCTTCATCGATGCCGGCCCCGGCACGCCCGACGGCATGCGCTGCGACATCGACGGCAATCTGTGGTGCGGCTGGGGCATGGGTGATCCCGAGCTCGACGGCGTCGTCGTGTTCGCGCCCGACGGCGTCATGATCGGCCGCATCGCGCTGCCGGAACGCTGCGCCAACCTTTGCTTCGGCGGCGTGAAGCGCAACCGCCTGTTCATGGCGGCGAGCCAGTCGATCTATGCGCTCTACGTCAACACCCAAGGCGCGCTCGGCGGTTAAGTCTCTTCGTCGTCCCGGCCGAGTGCGCGATTGCGCACGGAGCCGGGACCCATAGCCCCCGATGGATCTTGGCTTGGTAGGCTGGGGCCGCATCATTCGCAAAACGCGGGCCTGTGGTAATGGGTCCCGGCCTTCGCCGGGACGACGGTTAAAATTACACACTCTAAACATCTGACGCCGGAGCGGTGATCCGCCCCGGCGCCAGAAATCGTGTCTCTCGTGGATCGGCCTACGCGGCGTTGTAGCCGGCGACGGCCTTGGCCTCGAGATATTCTTCCAGACCGTAGCGGCCCCACTCGCGGCCGTTGCCGGACTGCTTGTAGCCGCCGAACGGCGCAGAGCGCTCGTTCGGCACGCCCTGCAGGTTGACGTTGCCGGCGCGGATCTGGCGGCCGACGCGGCGCGCGGTTTCCACGGTGTCGGCCGAGACGTAACCGGCGAGACCATAGGGCGTGTCGTTGGCGATCTTCACCGCCTCAGCCTCGTCCTTGGCGCCGAGGATGGTCAGCACCGGTCCGAAGATCTCTTCGCGGGCGATCGTCATGTCGTTGGTGACGTCGGCGAAGATGGTCGGACGGACATAGAAGCCCTTGTTGACCCCCTCGGGCAGGCCCGGGCCGCCGGCGACGAGCGTTGCGCCCTCGTCGATGCCCTTCTGGATCAGCGCCTGGATCTTGTCCCACTGGCCGCGGTTGACCACCGGGCCGATCGTGGTGCCGTCGGCGCGCGGATCGCCGGCCTTGGTCTTGTCTGCGACGCCCTTCGCGATCGCGGCCACTTCCTTCATCTTGGAGAGCGGCACGATCATGCGCGACGGCGCGTTGCAGGACTGGCCCGAGTTGTTGAACATGTGCATCACGCCGCCGGTCACCGCCTTGGCAAGGTCGGCGCCTTCGAGGATCACGTTCGGCGACTTGCCGCCGAGCTCCTGGCTGACCCGCTTCACGGTCGGCGCTGCACGCTTGGCGACGTCGACGCCGGCGCGGGTCGAGCCGGTGAACGAGATCATGTCGATGTCCGGGTGCTCGCTCATCGCAGCACCAACCTCCGGGCCGAGGCCGTTGAGGAGGTTGAACACGCCCTTCGGCACGCCGGCTTCATGGAGGATTTCCGCGAAGATCAGCGCTGAGGTCGGGGTGAACTCCGACGGCTTCAGGATCATGGTGCAGCCGGCGGCGAGCGCGGGCGCGACCTTGCAGGCGATCTGGTTGAGCGGCCAGTTCCAGGGGGTGATCATGCCGATCACGCCGACCGGCTCGCGCACGATCACGGCGGTGCCCATGGTCTCCTCGAACTCGTACTTCTTGAGCACTTCGAGGGTGTTCATGAGATGGCCGAGGCCGGCGCCGGCCTGCAGCTTCTCCGCCATCGGCAGCGGCGCGCCCATCTCGTCGGAGACGGCGGCGCCGATCTCCTTCATGCGGCCCTTGTAGACCTCGATGATTTTGGTGAGCAGCGCGACGCGCTCCTCGCGGCTGGTCTGGGAAAACGTCTCAAACGCGCGCTTGGCGGCGGCGACTGCCTTGTCGACATCGGCCTTGGAGCCGAGCGCAATCTCGTACATCGCTTCTTCGGTCGCCGGATTGACGACAGGGGTGGACTTGCCTTTGACGACGGGATCGACCCAGGCGCCGTCGATGTAGAATTGCATGCGATTGACCATCGGAAACCTCTTGTACGGGGCGTATGGAATGGGGAACGAAAGCGTTCGGCAGGCATCCTTGCACGAAAGCCCGGCGAATTGAACCCGCCATATGCGGGGCGCGGCTCGTGCACGCCCACGGGATATAAGGTAGCCGCCCGAGTGGTGGCAAGGCATGCGCCAAATGGGTCCCGGCTCTGCGTCGCGTCACTCCGTACCGCGACGCGTCCGGGACACAAACACCTCCCTGGCCGACCGCTTTGGTGCCCCGGATGCGGCGCAGCGCGAAGCGTTGCGACGCTGGTCCGGGGCCCATTGCAAATCACACCGCCATCTTGCGATGCCGCACCGGCGCTCCGACGGAGAGGCTTTCCGCCGCGTCGATGATGGCGTTGGCATCGATGCCGTAGTGGCGATAGAGGTCGCCGATCGTGCCGGTCTGGCCGAAATGCTCGACGCCGAGCGCCTCGAGGCGGTGGCCGCGCACGCTGCCGAGCCAGCCGAGCGAGGCCGGATGGCCGTCGATCACGGTCACAATGCCGCAGTCGCGGCCGAGCGGCGCCAGCATGCGCTCGATATGACTCAAATGCTGCACGCCGCGGCGGTCACGCCGCAAATTCCGTGCGGCGGACCATCCGGCATAGAGCCGGTCGGCCGAGGTTACCGCCAGGAGACCGACGTCGCGGTGGCTCTCGCCGATCAGGCCGACCGCCTCGATCGCCTCCGGCGCGACGGTGCCGGTATAGGCAATGACGATGTCGCAGTTCGGCCCCGGCTTGCGCATCCAGTAGGCGCCATCAGTGATGTCGCGCTGCAGGTCCGGCGTCATGATCCGTTGCGGCTGCTCCAGCGTTCGTGTCGAGAGCCGCAAGTAAACCGAACCGCCCTCGGCGCCCTCGCGCTGCATGTGGCCAAAACCCCAGCCCATGATCACGGCAAGTTCATCGACAAAGGCCGGATCGAACGAGGCGAGTCCGTCCTGCCCGATCCCGATCAGCGGCGTCTTGATCGACTGATGCGCGCCGCCTTCCGGCGCCAGCGAGATGCCCGACGGCGTCGCCGCCACCATGAAGCGGGCGTCCTGGTAGCAGGCATAGTTCAGCGCATCGAGGCCGCGCTCGATGAAGGGATCGTACAGCGTGCCGACCGGCAATAGCCGCGCGCCATTGATCTGGTGCGACAGGCCGAGCGCCGAGAGCATGATGAACAAGTTCATCTCGGCGATGCCGAGCTCGAGGTGCTGCCCCTTCGGCGAATATTCCCAGGTGAAGGCGGACGGGATCTTCTCCTGCCGGAACAGGTCGTGGTTCTCCGCCTTCGCGAACAGGCCGCGGCGGTTGACCCAGCCGCCGAGATTGGTCGACACCGTGACGTCGGGCGACGCGGTGACGATGCGCGAGGCCAGCTCGCTGTCGCCGCGGGCCAGCTCGTGCAGCACGAGGCCAAAGCCCTGTTGCGTCGACATCTGCGCCGAGGCCTTGAAGGCGAGCCGCTCCGGCACATCGATTTCAGGCGCCGACAGGCGGCGGCGTCCCTCGCGGTTGAACGGCGCTTGCGCCAGGAACGCCTCGAGCTTCGCAGGCTCCTGCGACAGGCCCTCGAACTTGTCCCACTCGTGGCCGGTGCGGATGTTCTGCGCGGCGCGCCACTTCTCCATCTGCGCGACCGTCATCAGGCCGGCGTGGTTGTCCTTGTGGCCCTGCATCGGCAGGCCGACGCCCTTGATGGTGTAGGCGATGAAGCAGACCGGGCGGTCGTGATCGACAGCCTCGAAGGCCTCGATCATGCTCGCCATGTCGTGCCCGCCGAGGTTCGACATCAGCGCCAGCAACTGGTCGTCGCTGCGGCGATCGATCAGGGCCGTCACCTCGCCCTGGTCGCCGATATCGTCGTGCAGATGCTTGCGGAACGCCGCGCCGCCCTGGAAGCAGAGCGCCGCGTACATCTGGTTCGGACAATTATCGATCCAGCGCCGCAAGGCCTCGCCGCCGGGCTCGGCGAACGCTTCCAGCATCAGCTTGCCGTACTTCACGATCACCACGTCCCAGCCGAAATTGCGGAACATGGTCTCGAACTTGGCCCACAGCCCTTCGCGCACCACGGCGTCGAGCGACTGCCTGTTATAGTCGACCACCCACCAGGTGTTGCGCAGGCCATGCTTCCAGCCTTCCAGCAGCGCCTCGAAGATGTTGCCCTCGTCCATCTCGGCGTCACCGACCAGCGCGATCATGCGGCCCTCGGGCCGGTCCTTCATCCAGCCATGCGCCTTGACGTAGTCCTGCACCAGCGAGGCGAACAAGGTCTGCGCCACGCCGAGACCGACCGAGCCGGTGGAGAAGTCGACGTCGTCGACGTCCTTGGTGCGCGACGGATAGGACTGCGCGCCCTTGTAGCCGCGGAAATTCTCCAGCTTGTCGCGGGTCTGGTGGCCGAACAGATACTGGATGGCGTGGAACACCGGGCTCGCATGCGGCTTCACCGCGACGCGGTCCTGCGGCCGCAGCACGGAGAAATACAGCGCCGACATGATGTTGGCGAGTGAGGCCGATGAGGCCTGGTGGCCGCCGACCTTCAACCCGTCGGTGTTTTGCCTGACGTGGTTGGCGTGATGGATGGTCCACGACGACAGCCACAGCACCTTGCGGGCCAGGGCTGTGAGCATGTCGAGGCGTTCAGGCGCGATTCCCATGACGATGTTCCTGGCGATGCTCCGGGCGATATCTGTGATGTTACTGCTGCGGGGGCCGACGAAAATCTCAATTCTACGCGACAGCACAGGAAAAATTGGGATAAATTCCCACGATCCGGCCGCAACCAACGAGTTCATCTCAATGCCTGCCCTCGACGCCATCGACCGCAAGATCCTGAGTCTGCTCCAGACCGACAGCCGCATGACCATGCAGGAATTGGCCGACAAGGTCGGGCTGTCGGTGTCGCCGTGCCATCGGCGGGTCAAGCTGCTCGAGCAACGCGGCGTGATCTCTCGCTACATCGCAACCGTCGACCAGAAATCGATCGGGCTGCATGTCTCGGTCTTCATCTCGATCAAGCTCGCGCGGCAGAAGGAGGAAGACCTGAATCGTTTCGCCCGCGCGATCTCGAAATGGGACGAGGTGCTCGAGTGCTACCTGATGACCGGCAACCGCGACTATTTGCTGCGCGTCGTCGCCGCCGACCTCTCCTCCTATGAAGCATTTCTGAAGAACAAGCTGACCCGGCTCGACGGCATCGCCTCGATCGAGTCGAGCTTTGCGCTGAGCCAGGTGAAGTACTCGACCGCGCTGCCGGTGTAGGGCTGGCTTCCCGCGCATCACAGTCAACCCGTCATCCTGAGGTGCGAGCGCAGCGAGCCTCGAAGGGTGCACGGCCCCGCTGGTGGCCGTCGATCCTTCGAGACGCGGCCAAGAGGCCGCTCCTCAGGATGACGGAGTGAGTTCTGATTCAACTGTCAAACAGCTTGTTCAGTGTCATCACCCGCGCTTGCAGGTGATCCAGTATTCCAGAGACGCCTGCGCTTAAGCCGAGGGGCCGCGGCGTACTGGATCGCCCGGTCGAGCCGGGCGATGACGGTGTAGGTGGGACGCAGCTTTGCATTCTCGCGACATGATCTGTCCGAGCTTTGCATCTCGTTCCGCCCTCTCTCGAAGAGGGCGCAGGGAAAGCCGGGTGCCGATTGCACCCATGGGCCCCGAGCAAAAGGTAGAAAGCTCGGGGGTAGGACCACAGGTGTAACCGGAGCAATCCGGCTTTCCCTGCGCGATGGGTTACGGTTTATACGTGCTCGCCCCGGCGAGACTTGGCTTGGTTGTCACCGTCATCAGCGAGAGACTTCGCTTCCCGCTAATAAGACACCTACCACTAGGGCGTCAGGCCTGCACGACTTCACCGTCCGCCTCACATGCGTTCGTCGCCTGCATGATCGGCGTCCACCGCATCCCACACCGCGTTCGTGACGATCGCGAAGCGCCCCTCGATCGGGTGAGACGGGGCAATCTATAACACCGAGTTGCGCTTCTGATAAAGCGAAATATTTTTGCAGTGGGGGCTTGCGCCGTCGGGCAACTCAGTGATTGGCATTCGGCAACACACCCGCTGCAGCATCGGCACGGGCGCAAGGCTCATTTGCTTGGCCGAAATCCAATCGCGTGCCGGGAATCCGATATTCAATCTCGCGGTCTCCACGGCAATTCATAAGCCGTTTTCATAAGTCCATACGAATTCACCCATCTAATCGCATGGCGGGCCGTTCCATATAACAGCTCCGACAGACAACGACCGCCTCGATCGGTTCGCAGGACAATTCCTCTCGCGACGGCGGGAACTTGGTTCGCCGAAAATCCACCCGAGCAGACCGTTACCCGGGATGTCCATCACAGGAGATTCCCCGTGAAGCTTCACATCGCCGCCATCGCATTGCTGTCGCTGGCGTCAATGGCACCAGCGACCACAACGGAGACCGTCATGACCGGATCGAAGCCGATGCTGACCTCCGACGATGTGCGCAAGGTCGCTCCCGCGCTCGACGCTTACACTCATAACCGCGTGCTCGGCGATGTCTGGAAACGCCCCGGGCTCGCGCCGCGCGACCGCAGCATCGTCACGCTGGCGGCCCTGATCGCGCGCAACCAGACCATCGAGCTGCCGTATCATCTCAACTTGGCGCTCGATAACGGCGTCAAACCTCGCGAGATTTCGGAGATCATCACGCACCTCGCCTTCTATGCCGGTTGGGCGAATGCGATGTCGGCGGTCGCTGTTGCAAAGGACGTCTTCGCCGCCCGCAACATCGGCGCCGAAGAGCTGCCCGCCGTTGCCGTGACCCTGCTGCCGATCAACGAAGCGGCCGAAGCACAACGCGCCACATTCGTCGAGGAGCAGTTCGGCGCGACGTTTCCGGGGGTCGTGCAATACACCACCGACGTACTGTTCCGCGATCTGTGGCTGCGACCGGATCTCGCACCGAGAGATCGCAGCATGGTCACCGTCAGCGCCCTGATCGCCAACGGGCAGACCGCGCAGCTGACGCCGCACCTCAACCGTGCCTTGGACAACGGCCTGACCCAGACCGAGGCTTCGGAGGCGATCACGCAACTGGCGTTCTATGTCGGCTGGCCGAATGTGTTTTCGGCGATGCCCGTCGCGAAAGATGTGTTCGCAAAACGTCCCCGCTGAGGCCAAAGGAACCCGTCATGAACATATCGTTCGACAACCAGGTTGTCCTTGTCACCGGCGCGGGATCGGGGCTCGGCCTTGCGACGGCGAAGGCCTTTGCCGAGTCGGGCGCAGCGGTGGTGCTGGCCGACACCAACGAAATGGCGGTGGCGTCCGCCGCCGCGGAATTATCCGCCCGGGGGCACAAAACTCTCGCCATTCGATGCGACGTCGCCGACGATGCGGAGGTCGAAGCAACGGTGGAGCAGACGGTCGCCACCTTCGGGCGGCTCGATGCCGCCTACAACAACGCCGGCGTTCAAAACGTGATCGCGGAAGCCGCGGAGGCCTCGCGGGAGGATTTTGACCGCGTCGTGGGTGTCAATCTCCGCGGTGTCTGGAGCTGCATGAAGTTCGAGCTGCGCCAGATGCTGAGGCAAGGCAATGGCGCCATCGTCAACTGCTCGTCGATCGGAGGATTGGTCGGCGGCGCGAAACGCGGAAGCTACCAGGCCTCCAAGCACGGCGTGCTTGGCCTGACCAAGAGCGCGGCGCTGGACTATGCGGCAAGAGGCATCCGGATCAACGCCGTTTGCCCAGGCATCATCCATACCGCGATGCTCGACAGGATGATGCAAACCCAGGCCGACGCCCTTGGCGCGATGCTGAAGGACGTCCCGATCGGCCGGCTCGGCCGTCCCGAGGAGATCGCGAACGCCGTGCTCTGGCTGTGCAGCTCGGCCGCAAGCTTTATGGTCGGTCATGCGCTGACGGTGGATGGCGGGTATACGATCCGATGAGAGCAGCCATCGGAGCTTTACCTCTCCCTTGAGGTGAACCAAGCCCGCAGCGAGCGAATAACCAGCGCGCTAGTCGCGATGCCGTAGCGCTTCGACGAGCAGCGCGAATGCCGCAGACGGCTGGCGCCGGCTCGGGTAATAGAGATGGTAGCCCAGATAGGGAGCGCACCAGTCCTCGAGCACCCGCTTGAGGCGGCCCTTGTTGATGTACGGTTGAACCAGGCCTTCCGGCAGGTAGGTCAAACCGAGACCCGCGAGCGCAGCTTCCAGCATCTGGCTCGTGGTGTTGAAGAACAGCTGGCCCTCGACACGCACCTTGAGTTCCCGCGCCCCCTTCTCGAATTTCCAGGCGTAGAGCCCGCCATGGGTGGGCAGGCGCAGATTGACGCAATTGTGCTCGACCAGTTCCTGCGGCTTCTTCGGTTCGCGTCGAGACCGGAAATAGGACGGAGACCCGACCACCGCCATGCGTGCGTCGGGGCCGATGCGCACGGCAATCATGTCCTTGGCGACCTGCTCGCCATCGCGCACGCCGGCGTCAAAGCGCTCAGTGACGATGTCGGTCAGGCCGTAGTCGCAGATGATCTCGACCTTGATGTCCGGATACGAGCGCAGAAGCTTGGCAAGCTTCGGCAGCAGCACGGCGTTGGTGGCGTATTCGGTGGCGGTGATGCGGATGGTGCCGGAGGGCTTTTCGCTCAGTTCGCTCAGGGCCACGAGTTCGGCCTCGATTTCCGCGAGGCGCGGACCGATGCTGCGCAGCAGCCGCTCGCCTGCCGCAGTCGGCGAGACACTGCGCGTGGTGCGGGTCAGGAGACGCAGCTTCAGGCGCGCCTCGAGCTGCTTGATGGTGTAGCTGAGCGCGGATTGCGAAACGCCGAGCTTGGCGGCGGCCTTGGTGAAGCTGCCCTCGCGGGCGACGATTACGAAGGCCGAGAGATCATCGAGATGGCCGCGCTTCATTTATCGAGCCTGTTTCTAAGTCCATGCCGATTATAGCGGCTAGTCGCCATAGCCGCATGCATTAAATCCAGCGCAGGCGGCGACCTCGATAGTGTCGCCGCGTGAGCAGACGGAACCATGGTCCATGGATCGATCGGACGCGCGGCAAAGGCGCTGCGGTGACGCGAAGGCACGTACTGGCGGTTGCGGGTGGCCTCCTGGTTGGGGCTTCACGCCGCGGCCTTGCCGTCACTGCGGCCGCACTGGACATGACCGAGAAAAGGATCGGAGTGATGGAAATCAAACGCAGCGGCTCACGCCCCTCAGGCAAGGGGCCTGAGGCCTGGTTCACCGGCGCGGTCCGCGTCGATCCGCTGTTCCAGGTCGGCGATCCCGCCCGCATCAACGGCGGCCACGTCACCTTCGAGCCCGGCGCCCGCACCATGTGGCACACCCATCCGCTCGGCCAGACCTTGATCGTCACGTCAGGTCTCGGTTGGGTGCAAAGCGCGGGCGGCCCCGTCGAGGAGATTCGTCCCGGTGACGTCGTCTGGTTTCCGCCCGGCGAGAAGCACTGGCATGGCGCGACCGCGACGACCGCAATGACGCATATCGCCATCACGGAATCGCGCGACGGCAAGAATGTCGACTGGCTGGAGAAGGTCAGCGACGAGCAATACCGCAAGTGATCCGGGCGCGACGGCATGAAAGGAAATCCACCATGAACCCCACATATAACTTCGCCGGCCAAGTCGCCCTCGTCACCGGCGCGAGCTCCGGCATGGGTGCCGCCACCGCCAGGGCGTTCGCCGAGGCCGGGGCTGCCGTCGTCCTGGTCGACCGCAGCGAGGAGCAACTGAATGCCGTCGCAGGAGAGCTGACGTCCGCCGGTGCCAAAGCGATCGCCATCGTTGGTGACGTGTCGGACGAGAGGCTCGCCAAGACTGCGGTCGATCGCGCGGTCGCGCAGTTCGGCCGGCTCGACATGGCCTACAACAATGCCGGCATTCTCGGCCCAATGTGCCCGATGAGCGAGGAAACCGGCGACGGGTACGACGACGTGCAGCAAGTGAACCTGCGCGGCGTCTGGACCTTCATGAAGCACGAGTTGCTTCAGATGAAGAGGCAGCGCAGCGGCGCCATCGTGAACTGTTCGTCGCTCGGTGGGCTGGTGGGTTTGCCCGGCCGCGCGGCCTATCACGCCAGCAAACACGGTGTGATCGGCCTGACCAAGAGCGCCGCGCTTGATGTCGCCGCCGAAGGCATCCGGGTCAACGCGATTTGCCCAGGCTGCATCGAGACGCCGATGGGCGACGCCATCGATCCCGACGCGATGAAGGAATTTCTGAAGCAGCAGCCGATCGGCCGGATGGGCAAGCCCGACGAGGTTGCCGCCGCCGTACTCTGGCTATGCAGTCCTGCCGCGAGCCTGATCCTTGGCGTTGCGCTGCCCGTCGACGGCGGCTTCGTTGCGCACTGACCGGCCAACGCGGACGGACGCGGCCATGCGAGAGGCGCCCGATATCCCCTGCATCCGCCTCGCCGAGATCGAGATCGATCCTGTGCATCGCGACGCCTACATGGCGGCGCTCAGCCAGGAGATCGAAACCGCGCTGCGCATCGAGCCCGGCGTTCTGACACTGCATGCGGTGCCGGACAGGAACGATCCGGCCCGCATCGTCATCTTCGAGATGTACGCCAATGCCGAAGCCTACCAGGCGCATCTCGTGACGCCGCACTTCCTGACATACAAGGCCGCGACCGCGCACATGGTGCGGTCGCTCAAGCTGACCGAGCTTTCCCCGTCTCGCTGAGGGCGAAGGCAGCGCTCGCTAGAGCAGCTGCGCTGCGCCATGGTCCTCATCAGCGCACCGGCGCCGAAGGTCCAGGGCTACGACTGAGCAGGCGTCCGACCGTCGGCATGAAGCTGGTCGCCAGATCGGCTGAACGACGGCGCAACAACCCAGCTACGGCGCGATCCATACGCCGGTCACGATGATGGCCAGTGCGACGGCAATCACCAGCATATCCGTTGCAAGCCAATCGGGCAGTCCCTTTGACCATTCGCGCATGTCCGCGACTCCTTCTGTTCGCGTCCCAGCCGATATGCTGACACGGATCATGCGCGGGCGAGCATGAAGCAGATCACACAAATCGGGAAAAAGTGGCAATGCCAAAGTTCCCCCGCGCGGCGCCCTCAAGTTCCAGCGCGCGATCAACCTGCCGCGCAGGTTTCCGAACATGTTCGAGCTAAGTGCGCTTGCGCTGCGCGAGTCTCCGGAGACGCAAAAGCAATCCAACCCACCGTGTCGCTCGCGGCGAAGATGGTGGGTTACGCCTTCCGCCTTAGCTCGTTGAGCTACGGCGGACGTGGTCGGCTAACCCACCCTGCGCTCTGCCCGCGCCCTCACAGTACCTTGCGCTGCGCCAAATTCTTCATCAGCGCTCCGACGCCGAAGGTCCAGGGCTCGCATTCGTCGCTGCTGCGCATGCGGTTGACGAGCTTGCCGAGCTGAGGGGCTTCGATGGTGACGATGTCGTCGCGCTTGTGGGTGAAGCCCTCACCCTTGGCGTCGCGGTCCTTGACGGGTGCGAACATCGTGCCGAGGAACAGCGCAAACCCGTCGGGATATTGATGCACGGGGCCGATGGTCTGGGCGACCAGGTCGGTCGGGTCGCGGCTGATCTTTGAGATCGAGGAATGGCCTTCGAGCACGAAACCGTCCGCGCCCTTCACGGTCAGGCCGACATCCATCTTCCTGACGTCGTCGAGCGAGAAGGTCTGGTCGAACAACCTGAGCAGCGGGCCGATCGCGCAAGAGGCGTTGTTATCCTTGGCCTTCGACAATAGCAGCGCCGAGCGGCCCTCGAAATCGCGCAGATTGACGTCGTTGCCGAGCGCGGCACCGACAATCTTGCCGGCGCCGGAAACAATGAGCACGACCTCCGGCTCCGGATTGTTCCAGGTCGACTTCGGATGCAGCCCGGCATCCATGCCGGTGCCGACCGAGGACAGCGTCGGCGCCTTGGTGAACACTTCCGCGTCCGGGCCGATGCCGACCTCCAGATACTGGCTCCAGGCGTTCTGGTCGATCAGCACCTGCTTCAGCTTCATCGCCTGCTCGGAGCCGGGCTTCAGCTTGGAGAGATCGTCGCCGACCAGCCGCACCACCTCGGTGCGGATCGCCTCCGCCGAGGACGGATTGCCGCGCGCCCGCTCCTCGATCACGCGCTCCAGCATCGAGATCGCGAAAGTGACGCCGGCGGCCTTCAGCACCTGCAGGTCGACCGGCGCGAGCAGATGCGGTTTTGCGCCGTCGCGGCGATCCGGCGGCGTGTTGGCGAGGATCGCGTCGAAATCGCCGAGCCGCTCGCCTTTGGTCGTGCGCAGCGCCGCGGCGGGATCGCTCTCCTCGCACAGCGCACTCACCGTCGGGAACCGTGCCGTGACATCGAACACGCCGTCCGTCCGCACCGCGACTACGGCCGGGCCGCCGGCCTGCGGCAGCCAGACCCGTCCGACCAGCGTGCCGGCGGTCGCGTCCTCCGGCAGGACGTCTTTTGGCGTGAGCGAAATCATCGGCGTCTCCCATTGTTGTTGGCGCTTGTTAGCACAGTCCCGCCGACTGCGTGAAACAGCGGTCATGCCATTGTCATAGAGGGGTAACATCGCCCGTCAATGCTCCCGTCGATCCATCTAACACACTGAAAGACGGACCTGCATGACCGCCCCCCACCTCACCGACGAAGCCTCCCGAGATGAAGCCTTGCGCGACGAAGCCTTGCGCGCCCGCATCCACCAGGAGATGGCCGACAGCCTCGATGAGGAACTTGAGCTTGAGCTCGACGACGACAGGCTCAACGGGCTCGACCATGACGGGGCCGCTGGACATCCGTCGATCGACCGCAAGATCTATTTCCGCGAATTGCTGCGGCTGCAGGGCGAGCTGGTGAAGCTGCAGGACTGGGTGCAGCACGAGAAGAAGAAGGTCGTGGTGCTGTTCGAGGGTCGCGATTCCGCCGGCAAGGGCGGCGTCATCAAGCGCATCACCCAGCGGCTCAACCCGCGCATTTGCCGCGTCGCGGCGCTGCCGGCGCCGAACGAGCGCGAACGCACGCAATGGTATTTTCAGCGCTACGTGTCGCATCTGCCGGCCGGCGGCGAAATGGTGCTGTTCGACCGCAGCTGGTACAACCGCGCCGGCGTCGAGAAGGTGATGGGGTTCTGCACCGACGAGCAGTACGAGGAATTCTTCAATTCGGTGCCGGAATTCGAGCGCATGCTGATCCGCTCCGGCACCATCCTCCTGAAATACTGGTTCTCGATCACCGACGAGGAACAGGCGTTCCGTTTCTCGATGCGGATCCATGACCCTCTGAAGCAGTGGAAGCTGAGCCCGATGGACGTCGAGGCGCGCACCCGCTGGGAGCAGTACACCAAGGCCAAGGAGACGATGCTGGAGCGCACCCATCTGCAGGACTCGCCGTGGTGGATCGTCGACGCCGTCGACAAGAAGCGCGCCCGGCTCAACTGCATCTCGCATCTGCTGAGCCAGATCCCGTATCAGCAGGTCGTACACCAGCCGGTCGTGCTGCCGCCGCGGGTGCGCAACCCCGACTATCACCGCGGCCCGATCCCGCCGGAGATGTACGTGCCGGGACGGTATTGATCTAACCACATGCACGCTCCGCCCCCTGCTGCGGGGGAAGATCACTAAATCGCGATTGTAGATTGTGAGGCATCTCACTGGTCTTCTTGCACACCCCCCTTAAACCAGAGGTTGCCCGCAATTCGCGGGCTAAAAGGAGGCCTAGGCTATGTTGAAGGAACATCGCGAAAGCAAGAGTTCATCGACCGACCAGCCAGAAGCTCATAAGGGTGTTGCGACACATGCTGTCCAAACCCTTGACCTCAGTTGGAGCGCGCCTATCCGTTATGGCGATTGCAAGCTGTCCGGCTTCTTGAACGGCACCCTGAACAACGGCCCAACTCTCAGGCTTCGTTCTGACGGAACAGCGGAATTGTTGGCAAAATTTTTCTCAACTGACGACGGTGATGTTTGGGTTATCGATCGTCTCGTTCTTTTGGATATTCACGGGACGGTCCTTTTTCAGTTTCCACACCTTTCAAGCCCCGAAACCCAGACCGACAACCAAGTGCTCGATTGGGTCGCCGAACTAAGCTTCCCCGCCGTTTTCTTTTCTTCGGTCACAGGGGCGAACATGACCTATCGTTGCTAAGCCCAAAGGGCGCGGTTCGAGGCCTTATTTGACCTCCCCACAAGCGGGAGAGGTGAAGTTCAGAACATGGGCAACCGCGCCCTCGCCTCGCCTACTATTGGCGCAGGCCCGTACTATTGCTGCGGCCAAATCCCGACGCTAGGCTTCCCCGATCTGGTGCAGGGAGGCCCGCTTGACTCAATCCGACGACATCACAATTTCCGAAGATCGCCGTGACGCGCTGCGCTATGCGCTCGGGATCGGCAGCGGCGCCGCGCTGGTCGCCGCGATGGCAACCCCGGCCGCGGCGCAGACGCCTGCCGACAACACGCTGGATCGTATCCGCGCCAACAAGGTGCTGCGGATCGCCGTGCTGCCGGGCGAGCTGCCCTATTTCAACAAGGATCTCGCCTCCGGCACCTGGTCCGGCTTCTCGATCGAGATGGCCAACGACCTGGCAAAGCTGCTCGACGTCAAGCTGGAGTATGTCGAATCGACCTATGGCAATTCAATTCTCGATCTGCAGGCCAACAAGATCGATCTCGGCTTCGCGCTCAACCCGACGCCGCAGCGGGCACTGGTGGTCGATTTCACCAATCTGGTGTTCCCGCATCCGTTCGGCGCGATGCTGAAGAAGGGGCTGGAGGCCAAGACCTGGGCCGACATCAACAAGCCGGAGGTCAGGATCGCGGTCGACGTCGGCTCGGCCAACGAGGCGGTGGCGCGGCGCTTCGCGCCGAACGCCACCATCAAGTCGCTGAAGTCGCGCGACGAGGTGATGCTGGAAATGTCGTCGGGCCGCGTCGATTGCGTGGTCAACGCGCTGGTGCTCGGCCTGACCGCGATCGCCAAGAACCCGAATCTCGGCACCTACAAGATCCTGGCCTCGCCCTCGGTGACGATCGCGAGCGGCATGGCGGTGCGCCGCGAGGGCGACAAGCGCTGGCGCGACTTCCTCTCGGTGTGGGTCGACTACAACCGGGGCATCGGCCAGATGCGCGAATGGTTCGTCAAGGGCCTCGGGCTTGCCGGCGTCAAGCCGGAGGACGTGCCGGTGGAGTTGAGTATTTGAGGTAAGGCTGCGCCAACATCGGCACTGCGCTCCCTCTCCCGCTTGCGGGGGAGGGTCGGGGTGGGGGTATCGCCACAAGCGGCGCTCTTTCCTTGGAGAGAGCCCCCACCCGCAGTGCATCTTCGATGCACCGCGACCTCCCCCGCAAGCGGGAGAGGTGAACCGCCGATGCCGGAGCATCTAAGAGCTACTCACACCTTGTCGTACGTCAGCCCGCGCTCCAGTCGCCGCGCCACCAGCGTCGATGGGAACAGGATCGCAAAATAGATCAGCGCCACGATGGTGTAGACCTCGAGCGGCCGGTAGGTGTCGGCGTTGATCAAGGTCGCGTTGTAGACGAGGTCGGGCACCGCGATGATCGAGACCAGCGAGGTGTTCTTCAGCTGCGTCACCGACTGGTTGACGTAGGGCGCCATCATCGGCTTCAGCGCCTGCGGCAGGATCACGAGCCGCATCAGCCGCCAGCCGCGGAAGCCGAGCGCCTTCGCCGCGTCCCACTGTCCGACCGGCACGCTCTCGATCGAGCCGCGCACGATCTCGGCATAGAATGCGCCGCCATAGAGCGAGAGCACACTGACGGCCGCGACATGCGCCGGGATGTTGACGCCGATCACGACCGGAAACGCGTAGTAGAACCAGATGATCTGCACCAGCAGCGGCGTGCAGCGAAACAATTCGATATAGGCGATCAGAAGCCAGTCGATCACGGGAATCCGCCGCAGCCGCAGCATGCCGACGATCAGGCCGATCAAGGTGCCTAAGATGATGGTGCCGATCGTGTAGACCATGGTCCAGCCGAGCCCGAGCCAGAACAGGTGGCTGTACTTGCCAAGGATCGCGAAATCCCAAACGTAGTTCATCCTGCCCCTCGGTTGACTCTAGTTTTGACGCGTTTTCTTCACGCGAACCGGTGCCCACTTCGCTCGAAAACGCTTTGGACGCCTCAGCATCGCAGGCGGCCTCACGCGAGTCACGCGATATACCGGTCCGGCGAGAACGCCTTCACGTCGAATGGCGGCGCATCGCCCGCGATCATCGCCGCAACCGCGGCGCCTGTTCCCGGGCCGGTGGTGAAGCCGATATGCTGGTTGCCGAAGGCGAGCCAGAGGCCGCGATGCCGCGGCGCCGGGCCAATCATCGGCAGGCTGTCGGGCAATGTCGGCCGCGCGCCGCGCCAGCGCTCGCCGATGGCATCGCCGAATTCGGCCACGCTGCGCGCCATCGGCACCACCGCCTCGAGCTGCGCATAATTCGACGGCGCGTCGCGCGCGGTGAGCTCGACGCCGCTGGTCACGCGAATGCCCTGCTCCATCGGCGTCATCAGAAAACCGCCCTCCGCATCATGGATCGGCCGCAGCAATTTGCGTGCCTGGTTCGGCACGAAATGCTGGTGACAACCGCGCTCAAACGCCAGCGGCACCCGATAGCCGAGCGGCCGCAGCAATTCGGCCGACCACGGGCCGAGCGCGACCACGACATGGCGCGTGGCGATCTCGCCGTCGGCAAGCTGCACGCGCCAGCCGTCGCCTTGCTGCTCGATCCGCCGGATTTCGGATTGCCTGACTGTGCCGCCGTGACCGGCGAGCATCTGCGCATAGGCCTTCACCACCGCGCCGGGGGAATCCACCGATGCCGTCTGGGTGTGGAGCAGGCCGGTGCTGTAGGCAGGGATAATGCCAGGCTCGAGCGCGGAGATCGCCTGGCGATCCAGCACCTCGCTTTTGATGGCGAATTCGGCGAGCGCCGCCTGCTCGGCCCTGGCGGCCGCGAGCCCATCGCTGCGCCAGGCCTTGAGCCAGCCGGTCTCGCGGATGCGATGGCCGGCGCCGGCCCGCACGATCCAGTCGCGATGCAGTTGCAGCGAGGTGCCGATCAGGCCGTGCAGCGCGGCGGCACGCGGTTTGGTCTGCGACGGTGTCGCGGCGGCGAGGAAGCGGATCACCCAGCCAGCGTTGGCGAGCGCCCACGGCAGATTCCAGCGCAGCGCCGGATGCGTGTTGGTGAGATATTTCGGCAGGTTCTTCAGCAGCGATGGCGTGTTGAGCGGCAGGATCGAGCCCGACGAGATGATGCCGGCGTTGCCGTAGGAGGTTTCACTACCCGGCTCGCGGCGGTCGACGATGATGACGGAGAGCCCGCGCTGCCGCGCGGCGAGGCCTGCCGAGACGCCGACCATGCCGGCGCCGAGCACGACGACGTCAGCTTGTTGCGCAGCAACGCCCTCGCTCATGCCGTCACATCAAGGTCAGGCCGCCATCGACCGGCAGCGTGGCGCCGGTGACGTGGCCCGCTTCCGGCGACAGCAGGAATGCGACGACGGCGGCAACCTCGTCGGGCTCGGCGAGGCGCTGCATCGGATTGGCTTTCGCCACGCGCTCCCAGGTCGCGATGTCAAGCGCGCCGAACAGGCCGGGGTCCTTGCGGGTGTAGCCGGGCATCACGGCGTTGGCGGTGGCGCCGGATGCGGCGAGCTCGATGGCCAGCGATTTCACCAGCACCTCGAGCGCGGCCTTCGCCGCGGCCGATCCCGGATAGGTGGCGCCGGGCACGAAACGATGCGGCCCGAAGCTCGAGACCGCGACGACGCGGCCCTTTGCGCTGCGCGCGAGGTCGGCCAGCGCGGCCGCCGCGATTTCGTGGAACGCGGCCGCCATCACCGCAAACGCGCGCTCCAGCGCCTCGCGCGGCAGGCTGGCGAAGTCGCGGCGGTCGGCAAAGCCGGCAGCGTGCACGATCGCATCAATCGGCCCGAACGCCGTGCGCGCTGCCGCGACCAGTGCCGCGCCCGCGCGGGCCCTGGCGAGATCGCCGGTGAGAAGCTCGACCTTGGCGCCCTTGCTGCGGCATTCCTCCGCAACCGAATTCAGCCGCGCCAGCCCGGCGGCCTCGGCGCCCTGTCCGTGCAGCATCAGGCACTGATCGGGGCCGGCGAGCCGGCGTGCAATCGCGGCGCCGATGCCGGAGCCGCCTCCCGTGATGATTGAAACGCGCATGAGGTGCTGGGCTGTCAGTATTCCAGGGACAACGAACTATAGGTTCGGTGTCATGAAATGCAAACCGTGCGCCACCATGCGCTCACCGCTAACTACCGCCACGGCTCGACCAGGATCTTGGTGTGCGCCTCGGGATTGGCGAGGTCGGCAAAGGCCTGCGCGACGCCGTCGATGCCGACGCGGCCGGTGACCAGCGAGGCGGCATCAACCTGGCCTTCCGCGATCAGGCGCAGCGAATAAGCAAACTCCTCCGGCGTATAGCCGAGCACGTACTGGACGTTGAGCTCCTTGATGATGCCGAGCATCGGCTCGGACTTGTCGGTCTCCATGCAGACGCCGACCACGACGATGCGGGCGCTGCGCGGCGCGCCCTCGAACACCTGCTGCAACACGCCGGGCACGCCGACGCATTCGAAGATCAGCGCGGGTTTCAGCGGCGGCAGCAGCGCCTGCATCGGCGGCCGCGCCGCCTTCTCCGCTTCCGTCATCTGGGCGTGCTCGGCCCAGCTCGCATAGGGCTGCGTCCTGGCAGGATCGACCACGACATCGGCGCCCATCTTCTCGGCGAGCAGGCGCCGCGCCGGCGAGTAATCGGCGGCAATGATCGGGCCGATCCCCTTGATCTTCAGCGCCGCGATCACCGCAAGGCCGACCGGCCCGCAGCCGATTACCAGCGGCACCTCGCCGCCTCTGATGTTGGCCATCGCCACCGCATGCACGCCGACCGCAAGCGGCTCGGTCAGCGCGGCGTGCTCGGCGGCAAGCCCGTTCGGCACTTCGAGCAGCAGCGGCTCGCTGAGCAGCATCTGTTCGGCATAGGCGCCGACATAATCGTTGGAATAGCCGATGCCCTTGGGGCCCTCCGGCGTCAGCACCGCCGGCAGCGAGCACACCCGCGTGCCCGGCTTCAGCTTGCGCGTGGTATCAGCGCCGTAATCGAGGATCTCGCAGCAGAACTCGTGGCCGAACACGACGTCGCGCGACAGATCCATCGGCGTACGTCCCGGAAGGAACTTGCTCAGCTCCACCATGCGGTGGGCGTGCTTGCGCGCGTGCAGATCGGAACCGCAGATGCCGTAGGCGAGCGATTTGACCAGCACTTGCCCGGCGCCCGGTTTCGGTTCCGGCATGGTGCCTACGACAATCTCGCCGTTCCTGAAGATCGCTGCGCGCATCGTACCTCCCGCGTGGGTTTGGCCCACTCATTGTTGCGTTTTCTTCAGGAAGGGATAGCCGCTTCAGGCGAAAACGCAAGTGCAGGAGTCTTACCAGGCGTAACGCACCACACCCTTGCCGGCATAGGATTGCGTGACGCTGGAGAATTCGCCTTCGAAGGTCGCGGCCGCCGACCAGCCGTTGCGCCACTTCAGCTCGGCCGAGGCCGTGGTCAGCGCGGAGTCGCTCGCCTGCGCCGCACCGTTGACCACGAAGGCTGCCCCCGGCAGCGTCTGGAACACGGCGCCAACGTTGCGGTCCGGGTTGAAGTCATGCGCCCAGGCGAGGCGGCCGCGCAGCGTCACGATGCCGCCGTCGACCGCGAAGGATTTGTCGGAGCGCAGGCCGAGCTCGCTGCGGGTGTCGGTGACGCTCTTTGCGGCATAGTTGAGCGCGAAGGCGCCGCCGCCGGAGACCACGGTCTCGGCGTAGTTCGGCAGCTCGAAGCTGATGAACTGCGCGGCGGCGTAAGGCGTGAGCCCAATCCATGGCGTCGCATATCGATAGCCGCCCTCGAGCCGGCCCGACCACGCATTGGCATTGAAGTTGGCGCGCAGGTGATCGGCGCCTGCGGCGGTGACGATCCGGTCCGTGGTGATGTCCTGCCAGCCATAGGCGAGCGCCGCACTCAAATACGCCGCGCCGACGCTGTGGCGGACGAAGCCGCCGGCCTGGAACAGATCCGAACGGCCCCAGCCGAGGCCGTTGACGCTGAAACTGGTGCCGCCACCGGCGAGCGCAAAGCCGGCAATGGTGTTCGGCGACAAGCGGTAGTCGGCGCCGACCGCGGTGCCTGAGAGGCTGCTCGTGGTGTTGTTAGAGCCGAGCACCGCGTTGCCGCTGGTCACCTGCGAGCCGCCATAGCCGGCCGCCCACACGCTCCAGCGCTGCGCGAAGTCGACCTGCTGCGGCGGCGCCTTGGCATAGATCGCGGCCAGCGCATCGCGCGGATAGGTCTTGCGCGCCGCGTAAGCCAGCGCCGCGCTCTCCTCGGCAAACGGCATGGCGCCCGCGCCACCACCGAAGCTACCGTCGCGTCCGGCGACGAACGGATCGGTCAACAGGCCGAGGAACTGGTTCATCGCATTGAACGTCGTCTGCTGCGATCCGGTCGCGCCCTCGCCCGAGGCCTGGGTCAGGCCGTTCGGCGAGAGCCCCGCGAGCACCGCACTGATGCCGCCATTGGCATTGAAGAAGTTCTGCAGCGTGGTGGCGACGTTCTGCTGATTGATGTTGAGCTTCGATGCCGCGCCGTAATCGAGCGCGAAATTGAGATAGGCGTTATTCGCGTCGTAGCCGAGCGTCGCCACGAGATTGGACGGCAGCCCGGTTGAATCGACGCCTGCAAACGTTCCGCTGCGGCCGCCGGCCGCCGACAGGATGGTGTATTGCTTGGCAACCGTGCTGCCGGCGGCGGCGCTGACGCCGACCGAACCGGCAAGCGTCGCGGTGCCCGTCACCTTGGCTGATGTCGATGCGGTCGAGCCGATGCTCACCAGGTACAGCGCACCGGACTGGAACGCGAGATTGCCTCCCACGGTCAGGTAAGTGCCTGGCGTCGCATTGCCGGGCAGCAGGATGCCGCCGCTTGCGATCGTCGTATTGTTGACGGTGCCGATGCCCGAGAGCGTGCCGCCGGCATTCACGGTGGTCAGGTACGACGAAGCGATCCCGCCGTCGACTTGCAGTATGCCGCCATTGACCGTGGTGGTGCCCGAATAGGTGTTGAAGCCCGACAGGGTCAGCGTGCCGCTGCCGGTCTTCTCCAGATTGCCATCCCGGACCAGGAAGCAACAAAAACTGTGATCGGCGATCACGCCGCTGACAGTGGTCGACAGATTGTCGCCGCCGACGGTCAGCGTGTTGCCACCGCCGATGTAGTAGGTGCCCGACCCTGCGATCGAACCTGCCGCGATGCGGCCGTCGCCATTCGGACCAACGGTGCCGCCGAAGTCCACAGAGCCGGTTCCCTGGGTGATGAACTGCGCGGTACCGCCTGTCGAATTGCCGAGGAAGGTGACCGTGCCGCCGCTCTCGGTCGTGATGGTGGCGTTGCCGGCCGTCGCATAGTGCTCAAAGTACAGCGCGCCGCCGGAACGGTTGGTGATATTGGCATTGCCCGCGGTCGGCGTGTCAACACCGCTAAACCCACCGAAAATCGTAGTGCCGCTATTGTCGATCGTGGCGTTCGCCGCAGTGCTGTGTTGGACAAAGCCGAGACCGCCATTGGCTTCGACAATAATCGTTGCCGACGCAGCCGACGAGAATTCGAAGAACTCGGTCAAACCGCTATCGCGATTGATGATGGTCGCCTGGCCCGCATTGGTGTGGCCCAGGAACACGGCGCTGCCACCGCTATGGTTGTCGATCACGGCCTTGGCGGCCGTGCTGGTGTCGGTGCCACCAGGAGGACCAAGCGCGTCGCCGAACACCACGGCGCCGCCAGTGCTGTTGGTGAACGTGGCACTGCCGGCGGAGCTCGTGTCGCGGAAGATCGTGAGCGCACCGTTGGTGTTGCTCACGGTGGCATTGCCCGCGGTGCTGCTGTCGCGAAACTCCGTGATGGCGAAATTCTGGTTGACGATCGTCGCTGTCGACGCCGACGTCGCATTGTAGAACGTCGTGGTGGCAATTCCATTGAAGCCGTCGTTGACGATCTTGGTGATTCCAGACGTGTTCGCGTTGACGATGTCGAACTTGCCGTCGACGGTGACCTCGCCGACGATCGAGGCGGTATGGGTGGCGTCGCCGAGTTGCAGCGTCGCGCAATCGCAGATCGTGGTGCCGCCGGTATAGGTGTTGGTGCCTGATAGCACCACACGGCCGAGGCCGCCCGAGCTGTCCAGCACCGTCAGCTTGCCGGGGCCGTTGCCATCGGCGATGTTGCCGGCGATCGTAAGGATCGCGCCGTTGGCGTCGATCGCGCTGCCGATCGGCGACGTGTTGATCCTGAAATTGTTGCTGAAGGTCAGGTTGCTCAGGCCGTCGGCCTGGAACGCCGCATTGTCCAGCGTGACCGTGCCTGACCCGACCGACTTGTTGTTGGTGACGACGACGGTCGTATCGACCACCAGCGTGCCTCCGCTGTAGTGTTCACACCGGAGAGCCGAATGTTGGAGAATCCTGACGCGGAGGAGTCGATCAGTCGCAGCACGCCGCCGCCGGCACCGTCGGCGATGACGCCCAGCAGATTGACCTGCGCGCCGTTCGCATCGACCGTGCCGCCGGCGGCGTTGACCGCGATGTTGTTGGAGAACGCGACGCTCGAGACGGTCGGCGACTGCATCTGGAAGGTGCCGCCGTTGAGCGTGATGGTGCCTGTGCCGACCGAATCCGCATTGGTCACCTGCACGGTGCCGGCCGAGATCAGCGTGCCGCCGGTGTAGCCATTGGTGCCTGCGAGCACCAGCGTGCTGTTGCCGAGTTGCTGCACCATCACCCCGGGCGCAAGGCCGTCGTTGATGTTGGCGCTGATGGTGATGGTCTGGCCGCTGTTGGCCCGGTTGATCAGACCGCCGCTCGGCCCCGTCACAGCGAAGCCAACCGGGTTGCCGCTGATCGTGTACGACTGCGAATTGGCGGTGAAGGTCCAGGAGTCCGGCAGCATCGGACCAGGGCCGATGGTGACCGTCGCCGATCCCATCGAATCGAAAATGGCGGATTGGGTCGGGAGGATCGGCGGCGCGCCAGGCGAAGTCGTCGACCAGTTGGTCGGGAGCTGGTAGTCGGCGCTGCTCGTCGTGCTGCCGCTGCCGCCCCAGGTGAAGCTCTGGGCCTGTGCCGGGCTGACCGGAAACAGGCTGACGGCCGCCGAGACAAAGGCCGCCGAGGCCACCGCACGACGAGACGACCGACCCAACAAGACAAAGAACAAACCAAAATGCACGTGCACTGCCCCCAAGCGCTCTGCGGCGCTGTTGGGGTCAGGTTAGCATGCGGCGAACTGCGCGATTGCCGATTGTTTCCAAAATCCTTCGATTGCGCCTTCCGGAAATCGAAGTTTCGGCCCGGCTGTTGTACCCGCGCAACGTTAGCGGAGGCTGCGTTCGCAACCAGCGCATGATTTGCGGTACCGCGGTCAGGCGTTGGGCGACGGCTCGCTCGCCACGGTTAGCAATTGCGAGCGGCGGATTCGCTCGCGATGCGCGGTGTAGAGGCCCGAGGCGACGATGAAGCCGGCGCCGAGGATGGTCCAGCTGTCCGGCAGTTCGCCGAAGATCAGGAAGCCGAGAATGCTGACCCACAGCAGCTGCGTGTAGGAGAACGGCGCGAGCACCGAGGCATCGCCATAACGGAACGCCAGCACCACGATCCACTGTCCGACAGTGGACGCGACGCCGATCAGGATGCCGAACATGACGTCGTGCCAGCTCGGCGCGACCCAGACGAACGGCACCAGCGCGCTGACGATGGCGACGCCGACAATCGACGAATAAGTCATCACCGTAATCGGGCGCTCGCTGCCGCTCATCATGCGCGTCAGGATCAGCGTGCCGGCCCAGGCCAGCGCGGAGACGATCGGAAAGATCGCGGCGGGATGGAAAGCGCTGGTGCCCGGCCGCAGGATGATGAACACGCCGGCGAGGCCGACCGCGGTCGCGATCCAGCGGCGCATGCCGACCCGCTCGCCGAGGAATGCAATCGACAGCGCGGTGACGAACAGCGGCGACACAAAGCTGGTGGCGGAGGCCTCCGCGATCGGCAGGAAGCTCAAGCCGGTGATGAAGATCAGGGACGAGCCGAGCAACGCAGCGCCGCGCAACACATGCAGCCCGGGACGGTTGCTGCGCAGCGCGAACAACGGCGAGCCCGGCAGCATCGCCGGCACCATGATCAGCGCGAACACCACGAAGCGGATCCAGGTGATCTCGATCGGGGGGAGCGTCTTCGACAGATATTTCGCTGTCACGTCGGAGGTACCGAGAAACACCGTCGACAACAGGATCAGCGCAATGCCCTTGAACGGCCGGTCGGTGCGCGCAAGCGCCTTTTGCGCGATGCTTATCGTTGCGGGCGCCGTCTTCTCGGGCAATGGAAATGAAACGCTGTCCAGCCTGGCGGCGGCTGCGGGAGGCGGAGTCACGGCAATCTCGAAAGCAACAAGGGGAAATCTGCTGCTGTCACAAAACGCCAATTCCGCCGCAAGGACAATGCCCGAAAACGGGACTCCGATATGCATCGGGGTGCGCGACGGCCTGCCGCAGCCGGTGCGCGGCCGCAACTGCAACAGTTTGTTAAGAACTGTGTGGAGCGAAGCGGCGCAAACCTCTGATTTTGCGCATCCCGTTCAGAGCATCGGCAGCGAGCGCGGCTTTGGCCCGCGCGGGAGCGCCTTGTCGAGCGCTGATATCTCGATGTCACTGAGCTTGAGCGTTCCTGCCGCTGCGTTCTCCGCGGCATGCTCCGCATTCGACGCCTTCGGGATCGTGAGCACCGACGGCAACCGCGTCAGGAAGCTCAGTGCGACCTGGCGCGGCGTCGCCTGATGCGCCTCCGCGATCGATTGCAGAACCGTTCCACCCTTGCTCGACGGCGCGGGAAAATCATTGTGGCCGAACGGCGAGTAGGCGACGACGGCGACGCCATGCTGTTCGCACCACGGGATCACGGCGTGCTCGATGGCGCGCTCCCGCAGATGGTAGAGCACCTGGTTGCAGGCGATCTTGCCCTCGCCCGCGACATCGCGCAGTTCATCGAGATCGTCTGCGTCGAAATTGCTGACGCCCCAGGAGCGGATCTTGCCCGCGGCGATCAATTCGTCGAAGGCGGCGACCGTCTCGGCAAGTGGATAGGTTCCGCGCCAGTGCAGCAGATAACAATCGAGCCGATCGGTCTTCAGCCGCTTCAGCGAGCGCTCGCAGGCGGTGATGGTGCCGCGCCGCGAGGCGTTGCTCGGCAAGACCTTCGAGACCAGGAACAGCTCATCACGCCGGCCAGCGATCGCGTCCGCGATCACGAGCTCGGCGTCGCCATACATCTCGGCGGTGTCGATATGCGTCATGCCGGCATCAATGCCGCGCTTCAGCGCAGCGACGGCTGTCTTGCGGTCACCGCGATCGAGATACCAGGTGCCCTGCCCGATCACCGAGACCTGCGGGCCGTTGTTGCCGAACTTTTTTGTCTGCACGATCGCCTCGTCTTGCGTGGTTCGCTTTTGGCCCCGCGCAGGACGATAAAGCAAACGGGCGACAATGTCTCCACACCGTCGTCCCGGCGAAGGCCGAGACCCATAACCACAAAATGATATTGTTGAGCGTCGCTGGAACGACGAGTCCCGTTCACTACAACTGGTGCGGCGTATGGGTCCCGGCCTTCGCCGGGACGACAGCTGTTTGTGGTGCGCCCTCGTACAATCTCATCAGCGCGGATCCTCCGATCCGCGCCCGTGATGCCCGCGTTACGCGCGGTCACACGTTAAGATTCATCCACACTGCCTTCGGCTCGGTGAAATTGTCGAGCGCGGCGGTGCCGTGCTCGCGGCCGAGGCCGGAGTCGCGCTCGCCGCCCCAGGGCAACCGCACATCGGTGTAGCCGTAGGTGTTGATCCACACCGTGCCGGCGCGGGCCTTTTTGGCGAAGCGTTGCACGCGGCCCATATCGGCGCTCCAGACCCCGGCGGCGAGGCTGTAGGCGGTGCCGTTGGCAATGCGCAGCGCGTCGGCCTCGTCTTTGAACTTGATCACGCTGACGACGGGGCCAAATATCTCCTCCTGCGAGATGCGCATCTCGTGCGCGACATTGGCGAACACCGCAGGGCTGATGAAATAACCGCGGTCGCCCACCCGTTCGCCGCCGGTGGCGAGCTGCGCACCTTCATTCTTTCCGATCTCGACATAATCGAGGATCGAGCGCATCTGCTTCTCGGAGATGACAGGCCCGAGCACGGTGGCGCGATCCGCGGGATCGCCGATGCGCAGGCCTTCGGCGCGGGCGACCAGGCGTTCCACGAACTCGTCATAGGCCTTCTCCTGCACCAGCACGCGCGAGCCGGCCGAGCAGACCTGCCCGGCGTTGAAGAAGATGCCGGCGGCGGCGGCCTTGGCGGCGGCTTCGAGATTGGCATCGTCGAAGATCACATTGGCGGACTTGCCGCCGAGCTCGAGCGAGACACGTTTGAAATTGCCGGCGGCACCCTTCATGATGCCGCGGCCGACACCGGGCGAGCCGGTGAACGTCACCTTGTCGACGTCGGGATGATTGACCAGCGCGTCGCCGACGACGCGGCCGGGACCGGTCACGATGTTGAGCACGCCCTTCGGCAACCCGGCCTCGAGCGCCAGCTCGCCGATCCGCAGCGCCGACAGCGAAGTCAGCTCGGCCGGCTTCATCACCACCGTGCAGCCGCAGGCCAGCGCCGGCGCCAGCTTCCACATGCCGATCATCAGCGGGAAATTCCACGGCACGATCGCGGCGACCACGCCGACCGGCTCACGCACCGTATAGGTCAGCGCGTCGTCGCGCGTCGAGACGACATCGCCGCTGATCTTGTCGGCCCAGCCGGCATAATAGGTCAGCGTGTCGATGGCGGCCGGAAGATCCTGCCGCAGCACGGCTGCAATCGGCTTGCCGGCATCGAGGCTCTCGAGCGCTGCGATCTCGTCGGCGTGCTGCTTCAAGAGCTCGGCCCATCGCAGGAGAATGTGGCCGCGCTCGGCGGCACGCATGGTGCGCCAAGGTCCTTCGAAAGCGCGGCGGGCGGCGGCGACCGCGCGGTCGACATCCGCCTCATTGCCTTCGGCGATCACGGCGATCACCTGCTCGGTGGCGGGATTGAGCGATTTGAAGGTTTTTCCCGAGAGCGAGCGGACGCGGGCGCCGTCGATCAGCAGCAACTCGTCCCGGACGGTCGGGGTGTGGCGGGCGTCGCGCTCATAGTCATATGCAACCGACATCATATTTCCTCCTGGTGTTGTGCTCCAACCTAGGAGGCTTTGATCGGCAGTAAATATGATATCTTGTGCCTATTGGTATACCAGGATATGAAGTCAACTTCATAAGTGGTGACCACGATGCTGCAGATCGAGATCGAGACCGTCTGGCGCTTTCGGAAAGAGAATTCACCACAGACCGCGGTGGTGATGCTCGGCATCCTCAACGAGATCAGGAAGACCGGGAAGATCACCAGCGCCGCCAGCGATGCGCATCTGTCCTATCGCCATGTCTGGAACCTGATCGAGCAGTGGACCGAATTCTTCGGCGTGCCGCTGGTGGAAACCCAGCGCGGCAAGGGCTCGAAGCTGACGCCGTTCGGCGAGAAGCTGGTGTGGGCCGGCGAACGCATGCAGGCGCGGCTCGGGCTGCAGCTCGAGAACCTCGCGCAGGAACTGGTCACCGAGATCAAGCCGTTCCTGGAGCAGCGGCCGTCAGTGATCCGCGTCCATGCCAGCCACGGCTTCGCGGTCTCCAAGCTGCGCGAATTCCTCGATCGCGAGGGCGGCGTCGGCGTCGATCTGCGTTACGTCAGCAACCAGAACTCGCTGGTCTCGCTGGCGCAGGGCGCCTGCGATCTCTCCGGCGTGCATCTGCCGCGCGGCGAGTTGCGGGCGCAGGGCATCAAGGCCTGCCGGGAATGGCTCGATCCGCGCGAGGACCGCGTGATCAATTTCGTGACGCGCGAGATGGGCCTGATGGTCAAGCGCGGCAATCCCTTGAAGATCACCTCGCTGAAGGACCTGGTCGACCGCAAGGCCCGCTTCGTCAACCGCGACCATGATTCCGGCACCAGGATGCTGTTCGATCAGTTGCTGGCGCAGCACAAGATCCCGGAAAGCAAGATCAACGGCGCCCAGCACATGGAGTTCACTCATGCCGCGGTCGCCGCCTATGTCGCAAGCGGCATGGCGGATGCGAGTTTTGGCGTCGAGGCCGCCGCCCGGCAATTCGGCCTCGATTTCATCCGCCTGCTCACGGAAGATTACTTCTTCGTCTGCAAGCGTGCGTTCCTCGAGACCGAGCCGATGCAGCGGGTGCTCGACATCATGAAGAGCAGCGAGTTTCACAAGGCGGTGGGCGCCCTACCCGGCTATGTCGCCTCGAATACCGGCGCCGTCAGCGGCGTGAAGGAGTTTCTCGAGAAGATGCATTCCGACCGCTGATCAGCCACGCGCGGTGGCGGCTGGACTCGGCGTGCCTCGAAAGCGGATCGTCTGGCGAAGCTAGGTGCACTTCACGCCGGTCCCCGCACCAACCGCATAGCTCCCGGGCCCGTAGACCGCGATCAACGCGAGCGCGCCGAGCAGGCCGAGATTCTTCAGGAAGTTGATGGTCTGGGTCACGACCTGCGCCTCCGGCGCGGCCCAGAAATTGTGAAACATCAGCGTCGCGGCGATCGTGAACAGAAACAGGACGATGGCCGCCTGGCGCGCGAACAGGCCGAGCACGAGCGCGATGCCACAGCCGAGCTCGACCGCCGTCGCGCTGGCCGCAAGAACCGCGCCGATGCCGTCGGCGCCGCCGAGGCGTCCTGCGGTCGCAGAGAAAGCCATCAGCTTGCCGATGCCGCTGTAGAGAAACAGCGGCGCAATAGCGAGCCGGGCAAACAGCAGGACCCAGGAAGTGGAAAGCCGCGCGGCTTTGTCATCGGCCGCAATGTGAGTTGTCGTGGACATGCGTTGTCTCCGTTGGTTCTAAACTTGCCTATGCGGCGTTTGATATGGATCCGTCGTCACTCCGCGGGCGCAGTATCGATGGCCGCGGGCCGGGCCGCGGCGGCGAGGCCAAGCGAGCCGATCGCGAAGGCGCCGACGATCGCGGCACCGCCGATCACCCAGAACACGATGTCGGGCCCGCCGGTCATCTGTTGCAGCAGTCCGATCACATAGGGACCGAGGATCGCGCCGACCCGGCCGACGCCCAATTCCATGCCGACGCCGCTGGCGCGCAGCAGCGTCTCGTACGAGCCCGCGGTGAAATTGTTGAGCACGTGCTGCGCGCCGATGATGCAGAAGCCGGCGACGGCGACGATCGCGAGATTGACGCCGTGACCGCTGACGAACACCAGCGCCAGCACGGCAGTGCCGCCGGCGAGCCACCATGTGGCGAGGTAGCGCGGCGTCAGCGACAGATTGCGGTCGGCCAGCATCGCAAGCGTGAGCCCGCCGACGAACGACATCGCCTGCATCAGCGCGCCGAAGCCGAACGACGCCGCAAAGGTCTCGCCGCGCTTCTGCATCACCGTCGGGATCCAGCCGGTGAGGCCGAAGATCGCGAACAGGCTCAGGAATGCGGTGATCCAGATCGTCAGCGAGACGCGGCGATAGCGCGGGCTCAGCAGCGCCGCGATCGGGTTCGACACGCTGGCGGCGCCGGCTGAGGCAAAGGTCGCGTTGCGATAGGCGGCGGCCCGCTCCGGGCGAAGCCGCGCGAGCAGCATGCGCAGTTCCTCGGTGCGGCGCCGCGCCGCCAGGAATTGCGGGCTTTCGGGCAGCACTGCGTGCGCCACAAACGTCAGCGGGATCGACAGCGCGCCGAGATAATACAGGATCTGCCAGCCATAATGCGGCGTCAGATAGACGCCGACGAGCCCGGCACAGACGCCGCCGAGCGACCAGCCAAGTGTGACGCCCCACAGCGAGAACGCGTTGCTGACGCGGCGCGGCGCCAGTTCGTTGACGAAGGTCGTGCCCAGCGGCAACAACACGCCTAGGCCGAGGCCGGTCGCGAAGCGCAGCGCGCAGAAGCTCCAGAAGTCGCTCGCGACCGTTGCAGTCAAGAGCGTGAAGAGGTTGACGACCCAGAGCCCGGCCAGCAGCGTGCCGCGCCGGCCGAGCCGGTCGGCGACCGTGCCGTGTCCGACCGCGCCGAACAGGAATCCGACGAGGCCCGAGCTCACCAGCAGCCCCGCCTGGCTCGGCGACAGTCCCCAGGGCTTGGCCACGTAGTGGATGACATAGGCGGGATTGAACGTGTCATAACCGTCGAACAGCGTGATCAGCGTGATCAGGATGCCGAGCACGATGTGCAGCCGACCGATGGCCGCACCGGACAATTCCTCGTGCACGTCGATATCGGGCGAAGTGCCCACGGTTTCCTCCCTTGTTGATGATGCGCCCTGCTCTGCGGCAGGTTGGCACAGCGTGTCGTTAGAGCTTGAACAGCCGGAGCGCGTTGTCGCGGCCGATCTTGAGACGGTCGCCTTCGGCGATGGTCGCGGTGTCGAACCATTCGGCGGCATGGTCGATGTTCTCGAACGGCCAGTCGGCCGAGAACAGGATGCGGTCGGCGCCGATCTCGAGTATCGCGTCGATCAGCGCCTGGGTGCGGAAATTGCCTGATGTCGTGATGTAGAAATTCTCCCGGAAGTAATCGGCGATCTTGCGCCTGGCGGGATAGACGTTCTGCGCGCGCATCCACTTGTTGTGGTTGTCGACGCGCCACATCGAATACGGCAGGCCTTCGCCCATGTGACCGAGGATGATCTGCAGCCGCGGATAAGCATCGAACAGCCCCGAGCCCATCAGGCGCAGCGCGTGCACCGCGGTTTCCTGGCCGAAGGCCCAGGTCGGCCCCATCAGCCAGCGATGGCCCTCGTAGATCGCGGCATCCTTCGCCAGCGGATTGCGCGGGTGCAGATAGAACGGCACGTCGAGGCGCTCGACGTCCGACCAGAACGGCCAGAACTCCTTGCGATCGTAGTAGACCGCGCCGTCGTGGCCTTCGACCTCGCTGAAGCCGTTGACCAGCGCGCCGCGGAATTTCAGCGCACTCACGCAGCGATCGAGCTCGCGCGCGGCGGCCTCCGGGTCCTGCATCGGCAGCGCAGCCAGGCCCTGGAAGCGCTGCGGCCGCCGCGCCACCTGCTCGGCGAGGAAATCATTGGCGCGGCGCGACAGCTCCAGCGCGCGGCTGCGGTCGGGGATAGCCTGGATCGCCGGCGCGTTGAGCGACAGCAGCATCAGCTCGATGCCGTGCGCGTCCATCTCGGCAAGGCGGCGGTCCTGGATGTCGAGCAGCCGGGCCTTGAGCTCGACCCAGTCATCGGCCGGCGAGAAGCCCGCGCTGTCGCGAACCGTTTCCTCGATGGCGAAGTGCTCTTCCAGCGCGATCTTTCCCTGCATTGGTTGCTCCCTTCGGGCTGGTGCCCTCGTTTCCGTGTTGACAGAGCAAACCATCCGGTCCAATTATTTGTCAATGATAAAATTGCAAATGCAAATGATTGAGATGCAACTGTTGTCGATGCGAGGACCGACGGCTATTCCGGGCGGACGTCTGCCACCAGGAATGAAGCCCGGACCTAAGCCCATGTACCGATTTTCGAATTCGCTGCCCTATCTGCTCGCCCGGCTCGGCGTGCGGATGGGCGATCTGTTCGTTCGCGTGATCCGTCACGAGAAGTTGACGCTGCCGATGTACCGCGTGCTTGCCGCGCTGTCGGAGCAGGGACAGCCGCTGCGGCTCGGCGAAATCGCCGAACTGACGTCGGCCGACGTCTCGACCCTGTCGCGCATCGTTGCCGAGATGAGCCGCGCCGGCCTCCTGACGCGCGACCGGCCGGAGAACGACCAGCGCAGCCTGCAGGTCGCGCTGACGCCGAAGGGCGCCGAGCTCGCCGGCCGGCTGATGCCGATCGCGCAATATTATGAAGAGGTCGCAACCGGCGCGATGTCGGCGAAGGAAGCTGCCGAGCTCAAGCAGGTGCTGGTCGAACTCTACAAGAATCTCGATCGGCTCGAGCAAGAGGTCGAGGCCGGTCTGATCGAGGTGCCCCACCCCGCGGCGTCGAAAGATGCCCACGAACAGAAGTCCGACGCCAAGGGGACGACCGGCCGTCGACGCAAGATACCGAGGAAATAGCACCAACTTCAGGGAGAGGACATGCGCAGGGATCCGATCATCATTGCAGGCGGCGGCATTGGCGGACTGGCCGCGGCGGTCGCGCTGGCCCGCAAGGGATTTCAGGTCACCGTGCTGGAACGCGCGCCGCGCTATCAGGAGATCGGCGCCGGCATCCAGCTCGGCCCGAACGCCTTCCATGCCTTCGACCATCTCGAGCTCGGCGATGCCGCCCGCGCGATCGCGGTGTTCATCGACCAGTTGCGGCTGATGGACGCGATCTCGGCGGAAGAGATCACCAGCATCGATCTGACCAGCTATTTCCGCCGGCGCTTCGGCAATCCCTATGCGGTGGTCCATCGCGGCGATCTGCACGGCATCTTCCTGCGCGCATGCGAGGCGCATCCCGGCATCACGCTGCGCAGCGATTGCGATGTCGTTGGATATGACCAGGACGGCGCGGCCGTCGTCGCGCGGCTGAAATCCGGCGAGCGTGTCAAAGGCTGCCTCCTGATCGGCGCCGACGGGCTGAGGTCCCGGATCCGTCAGCAGATGGTCGATGACGGCCCGCCGCGGATCGCGGGCCATACCACCTATCGATCGGTGATTCCGACCGAGCAGATGCCGGAGGATCTGCGCTGGAACGCCGCGACCCTATGGGCCGGCGCCAAGTGCCATCTGGTGCACTACCCGCTCTCGGGCTGGAAGGTGTTCAACCTTGCCATCACCTGCCACAACGACCCGCCGGAAGCCTTTGCCGCCAGGCCGGTCACCCATGAGGAGGTGCTTGAGGGCTTTCGCGATGTCCATCCGCGCGCCAAGGCGATCATTCACCACGGCAAGGATTGGAAGGCGTGGGTGACCTGCGATCGCGATCCAACCGAACGCTGGGTCGACGGACGCGTGGTCCTGCTCGGCGACGCCGCGCAGCCGATGCTGCAATATTTCGCGCAAGGCGCCTGCATGGCACTGGAGGACGCGGTCTGGCTCGCGGAGTTACTGGGCGCAACACCTGATGCCTTCGAACACGCGCTGGAGAAATACCGACAGGTTCGGCTGATGCGCACGGCGCGGGTTCAGCTGCAGGCGCGCGAACTCGGCACCCATGTCTATCATCCGGCCGGCGTGCACGCGTTGCTGCGCAATCAGCTGATCCGCGACACCAGCCTCGAGCAGTTCTGCGATAATCTGGCGTGGCTGTACGACTCGCCCTTTCCTGAGCGTCCGAACCTCGCTGCATAGGCGATGATTGCCGGATAGACGGATCAGCCGAGCCCGCTGATGTCGGCGACCAGCACCGACCCCGTCAGCGATTCCGTGATGTAGAGCCGGTCGCGGTTGGCGCCGCCGATCGCGACATTGGTGCAGCTTTGTCCGGCGCAGGACTTGATCCGGGCGACGCACTCGCCGTTCGGCGCAAACACGAAGACATGGCCGAGCGAGGCGTGCGCGACGAACAGCCGCCCGGCTCTGTCCATCGTCATACCGTCGGGACCGCTCGGGCCGAACAGCGAGCAGAAGCGGCCGACCTTGGACACGCTGCCGTCCTTCATGAACGGCGCGCGCCAGACCGCATTGTCCCGCGTCATCGCGACGAACAACACCGCTTCGTGCGGATCGAGCACCAGGCCGTTCGGGCTGATGCCGGTGTCGATCAGGCAGTCGAGCGCGCCGCTCGCGCGCAGGCGGTAGACGCGGCCGGTCGGATCGTGCAGGCCGGTCTGGCCCTGGTCGGTGAAATAGATGTCGCCGTTGGAGGCAATGTGCAGATCGTTGCAGCCGCGGAACGATTCCGAATTGCGCGAACGCAGCAGCGGCGTGACTTTGCCCGATCCGGCATCGAGCTCCATCAGCCCGTGCCGATAGTCGGCAATCAGGATGCGGCCCTTGGCGTCGATCTTCAGCCCGTTCGGCCAGCCGTCATATTCGGCGACCTGCGACCATGACTTGTCCGACGCGATCCTGAAGATGCGGCCGAACGGAATGTCGACGATGTAGAGATTTCCCGCAGCATCGAACGACGGCCCCTCGATGAAGCAGTCGGTCACCGCGCCCGGCCGGTTGGCGTCGGCCCATTCGCTCGCCACCTTGCGGCGAAACTCGGCGGGAACTGCGGAGAAGATCTCGGTCGGGATCAGTTTCGGCGGCGTTTCCAGGAACATCATTTTTTTGGTTCACCCATTGGCGGAGCGGGCGAACCTTAGTTGCTTGCCTGCATCATTGCGAGCCACCCGGTCGGCGCAAAGCGCCGCCGGATGACAGGCTCCGCGAAGCAATCCACCTATCCGCTTGGGCGATGGCCGGACCGGACAGGTCCTCGCAGCGACGCGGAAGGCTTCAGTTCGCCGCCGCCAGCTGCGGCTTGGTCCGCAGCAGCCGGTGCCTATGCGGCCTTCCTACTCCGCCGCCTGCGCGCCGTAGGCTTCCGAAATCATGTAACCGGACAACGTGCCGTAGGCCGCGGTCCACGCGGCGGCGACGTCAGGCGTCCAGCCATCACCGAGGCCCTTCTCCAGCGTCCACAACAATGCGCCGCCGACCACCGGATAATGTTCGGGCCTGGCGCCATAGCCGACATGGCGTTTGGCGAGTGCACTCGCGGCGGGCAGGATCGCGTCGAGATTGCTCAGCCCGTTGACGACGACGGCGAGCGTCGTCATCAACTTCTTGCGCTGCTCTTTCATGTCTGCCGGAAACATCGCCTTCACGGCGGGCGCGACTTCGAACAGGCGATCGTAGAAAATGACCGCGGCTTGCTCCGCAATCGGGGCGACCCTGCCAAAGCTATCCTGAACCAGCTTGATTTGGGCCGGATTCATTTCAACTCTCCGTGGTTCTGAATGACTTTGCAAAATCCGAGCATTGGTCGTGGACCACGGCGTTTCGGTTCAAGACCGAAACGCCTGATGTCGACATGATCTTCAAGCCGCCTCGACGAAGCTGTGGCGCTCATAGAGGAATTCGAGCACGCGCTGCCGGCACTTCAGATAGCCGGGGTTGTTCGCGAGCTCGAGCCGCTTGCGCGGGCGCGCCAAGGGCACCTCGAGCACCTCGCCGATCCGTGCGCTCGGGCCGTTGGTCATCATGACGATACGGTCCGACAGCAGCACGGCTTCGTCGACGTCGTGGGTGATCATCAGGATGGTGTTGCCGAGCTTCTGATGCAGCGCCATCACCGAATCCTGCAGATGCGCCCGGGTCAGCGCGTCGAGCGCGCCGAACGGCTCGTCGAGCAGCAGAACCTTCGGCTCCATGGCGAGTGCACGCGCGATGCCGACGCGCTGCTTCATGCCGCCCGAAATCTCGCTCGGCCGCTTGTCCTTGGCGTGCGCCATCTGCACCAGGCTGAGATTGTGCATCACCCAGGCGTCGCGCTCCGCCCTGCTCTTGGTCTTGGCAAACACCTTGTCGACGCCGAGCTTGACGTTTTCGTAGACGGTCAGCCACGGCAGCAGGCTGTGGTTCTGGAACACCACGGCCCGGTCGGGCCCCGGCGAATTGACCTCGCGGTTCTCCAAGAGCACGCAGCCATTGGTGGTGCCGGTGAGGCCCGCGACGATGTTGAGCAAGGTCGACTTGCCGCAGCCGGAATGGCCGATGATCGAGACGTATTCACCCTTCTGGATCGTCAGGTTGATGTCCTTCAGAACCTCCGTGGTGGCGCTGCCGCGGGTAAAAATCTTGTCGATGTGGTCGAGCTTCAGATAGGCCTGCATGACTTGTCCCCTCAATTCGCAGCCGTGCCGCGGGTCACGATCTTGCCCAATCCCGCGATCAGGCGGTCGAGCACGAAGCCGATGATGCCGACATAGAACAGCGCCAGGATGATTTCGCTGATGTGCGAGGAATTCCACGCATCCCAGATGAAAAAGCCGATGCCGACGCCGCCGATCAGCATCTCAGCCGCGACGATCGCGAGCCAGGACAGGCCGATGCCGATACGCAGGCCGGTGAACATGTAGGGCGCGGCCGCCGGGATCATGATCTTGGCGAAGAACTCCAGCGGATTGAGCTGCACCACGGCGGCGACGTTGCGGTAATCCTGCGGGATGTTGCGGATGCCGACCGCGGTGTTGATGATGATCGGCCACACCGAGGTGATGAAGATGACGAAGATCGCCGAAGGCTGGCCGTCGCGGAATGCGGCGAGCGACAGCGGCAGCCAGGCAAGCGGCGGGATCGTGCGCAGCACCTGAAACAGCGGGTCGAGACCGCGCATCGCCCAGACCGACTGGCCGACCAGCGTGCCGAGCGCGATGCCCGCGATCGCCGCCAGCGAATAGCCCAACGCGACGCGCTGCAGGCTCGCCGACAGGTGCCAGAACAGGCCCTTGTCGATGCCACCGTGATCGAAGAACGGATCAAGGATCAGCTCTTTGGTGTCCTTGAACACGCGCGAAGGCGGCGGCAGGGCCGAGCCGGCGCGGCGGCACACCAGCTCCCAGACGAGCAGCAGCAGCGCGAGGACGATCAGCGGCGGCACGACGCGCACCGCCGCCTCCTTCGCCATCTTGGCGTATGTCTCGGCACGCGGCGGCCGCTTCGGCGTCATCGTCACGACCGGCGCCGCGGTTGCAGCAGCCGGAACGATCGCTGCGGTGACTTCGGTCTTCATGGCAGGCATTGACATCGACAAAGTATCTCCGTGGTCAAATGGGTGGGCCGCGCGCGACGAGCGCGCAGCCCTGCTCAAATCAGACGTCCACGCGCTTGATCGACAGCGACTTCAGGTATGCGGCCGGATTTTCTGGATCGAACACCTTGCCGTCGAAGAAGGTCTCCTTGCCGCGCGAGGTCGAGGTTGGAATCTCGGATGCGGGCACGCCGAGATCCTTGGCGGCCGCACGCCAGATATCCTCGCGGTTGACCTTGTCGATCAGGCCCTTGGTATCGAATCCCGCTTCGAACTTGCCCCAGCGGATATCTTCGGTGAGGAACCAGAGCTCGTGGCTCTGGAACGGATATGACGCGAAGTCGCGCCAGTACTTCATGATGTGCGGCGAATTCTCGACCACCTTGCCGGTGCCGTAGTCGAACTTGCCCGCGGTGCGGTCATAGACGTCCTCGACCGGACAGTTGATCCACTGCCGCTTGGCCATGATTGCCGCGAGCTCCTGCTTGTTCTCGGCCTTGTCGGCCCATTGCTGGGCTTCCATCACCGCCATCAGGATCGCCTTCGCCGCGTTCGGATATTTGTCGACCCAGGCGGCGCGCATCGCGAACGACTTCTCCGGATGCTTGTTCCAGATCTCGCCGGTGTTGACCGCGGTGTAGCCGATGTCCTGGTGGATCAGCTGCAGATTCCAGGGCTCGCCGACACAGAAGCAGTCCATCGTGCCGACCTTCATGTTGGCGACCATCTGCGGCGGCGGCACCACGATCGTCTCGATATCCTTGTCGGGATCGATGCCGCCGGCGGCGAGCCAATAGCGAATCCAGAGATCGTGGGTGCCGCCCGGGAAGGTCATCGCGGCCTTCACCGCCTTGCCCGACGCTTTCTTCTTTTCCAGCGCCGTCTTGAACGGCGATGCGTCGGTCGAGAGCTTGAGGTCGGCATATTCCTTTGCGACCGAGATGCACTGCGCATCGAGATTGAGCCGCGCCATGATGTACATCGGCGTCGGTTGGTTGTTCTGCGTCACCTTGCCGGCCGAGATCAGATACGGCATCGGGGTCAGGATATGCGCGCCGTCGATGCCGTTGCCTTCGGAGCCGAGCACGAGATTGTCGCGCGTGGTGCCCCATGAGGCCTGCTTCTGCACATCGACATCGGGCACGCCATATTTGGCGAACAAGCCCTTGTCCTTGGCGACGAACAGCGGACCGGCGTCGCTCAGGGCAATGAATCCGACCTTGGCGCCCTTCACCTCGGGGCCTGCACCTTGCGCGAATGCACCGGCGGGAAAGTTGAGCTTGGCTGCGGCGAGCAGCGCGGCGGCGCCACTGCTTGCCTTCAGGAGCTGACGGCGGCTGAGGCCACGGCCTGAGGGCTTGTTGGTGGGCTTGGTCATCGGTCGTCCTTTGCGTCGTTGCGTTGCGGTGTTGCGTCTTTGCGTCGAGCGCCCTCCTTCGGGTGGCGACGCGCGCAGGGCGCAAAAGGGCATGCACCGGGGAGGCCCCGGTCTGGCGGCGTCAGAAATCCGATGGGGTGGCCTCGAGGGACGGCTTCAATGGCGTCGGCACCTGACTATTCAAGCCTTGTGCCAAGCTACCGCAGTGCAAAAATTGATTTTATTGCAAAGTCTTGCGCAACATGTCGCAGCGCGCGCAAACTTTCCGCGCGCTCCCAAAATTTGCGATTCGCTCAATTCTTGTGCGACGCACAAGAATTGAGCAGGCGACTTCGACGATAGCGATCAGGCGTCCTCGGCGACCTTGGTGCCGAGCGGCGCGGGCGCCATTCCGCCACCGGGTTTCACATGGAATTCGTAGCTCATCAGATGCCACGGACCATCCGAGCGCTGGCCATCGGGCATGTCAGGATCGGTGCGCCGTTCAACCTTGGCGATCAGCTCGTCCTTCACGCCGAACACGACGTCGGAGTCGATATATTTGTCGCCTTCCATGAAGACGTGCGTGATCAGCGGCTCATGGCCCTTGGCATTGACCAGGAAGTGCACATGCGCCGGCCGCATCGGGTGACGGTTGGTCTGCGTGATCATCTGCCCGACCGGACCGTCGGTCGGAATCGGATAGCTGCACGGCACGATGGTGCGGAAGAAGAAGCGGCCGTCGGCATCGGTGACGAAGCGCGCCCGCGACGACGGGCCTTCGGTGGCATAGCTCGGCTTCTGCGAGTCGTAGAATCCGTCGTCGTCCGCGTGCCAGACATCGACCGGCACATTGGCCAACGGCTTGCCCGTGAGATCGGTGACGCGACTCTGCACGAACATGCGCTCGCCGGGCAGGCTTGCCGAGATGTCGGTGCCGTGCGGCGTCACCTTGTGCTCGCCGACATAGAACGGGCCGAGCACGGTGGTCTCGGTCGCGCCGTCGCGATCGCGGTGGTTGACCGCATCGACCAGCATCGACACGCCGAGCACGTCTGAGAGCAGGATGAACTCCTGGCGGATATCGGTGCACTTCTGCCCGGTGCAGGTCAGGAAGCCGATCGCGTGGTCCCACTCCTCGAAGGTGAGATCGGTCCTGCGCACATAATCGTGCAGCGACTTCACCAATTCCTGCAACAGGAACTTGGCCCGCGGATCGGGTGTCTGGTCGAAGCTGCGGATCACGGCGGTGGTGAGCTCGGTTTCGTTGAACTGGGTCATCTCGGCGTTTCCCTGGAGCCCCTGAAGGGCGCGATTGCAACGGCGACCGTACACCACCGGCCCGTTGCCGGTAAGCGCCAGCCACTTGGTGCAGCGGACACTTTTCGGCTATCAAGACGGCCTTGCCAGCCGGAGAAACGCCCGATGTTAGCCCCCACGCCTGCCTCGCCCGAATCCGCGGGAATGTCGACCACTGCCCTCAACCGCCTCGAAGCGCATCTGAAGACCCGCTACATCGACGGCGGCCGCTTTCCCGGCACCCAGCTCCTGATCTACCGGCGCGGCAAGATCGTGCATTCCACGGTGCAGGGCTTTGCCGATCTCGAGCGCAAGGTGCCGGTCAAGGACGACACCATCTTCCGCATCTATTCGATGACCAAGCCGATCACGTCGGTCGCCTTCATGATGCTGGTCGAAGAAGGCAAGGTCGCGCTCGACGAGCCGGTCGCCAAATACATTCCGGAGTGGAAGAACCTCGGCGTGTTCGTCGCCGGCACCGCGCCCGCCTTCCTGACCCGCCCGCCGAGCCGGCCGATGCTGATCGTCGACCTGTTGCGGCACACCTCGGGCCTCACCTACGGCTTCCAGCAGCGCTCCAATGTGGATGCGGCCTATCGCGAAAACAAGATCGGCGAAGTCATCAAGGCCGGCACGCTCGACAGCATGATCGAGGATCTGGCGAAAATCCCGCTGGAGTTCTCGCCGGGTGAAGCCTGGAATTACTCGGTCGCCACCGACGTGCTCGGCTATCTCGTCGGCAAGATCTCAGGGATACCGTTCGAGCAGTTCCTGAAGGAGCGCATCTTCAAGCCGCTCGGCATGAACGACACCGACTTCTTCGTGCCGGCCGACAAGGTGCATCGCTTCGCCGCCTGCTACTCGGCTGACCCGCAGGGCGGCTTCAACCCGCTCGCCACCGAGCGCAAGGGCACGCTGACGCTGCAGGACGACCCGACGACCAGCTCGTTCCTGTCACCGCCCTCGCTGATCTCGGGCGGCGGCGGTCTGTGCTCGACCGCCTCAGACTATCTCACCTTCTGCCGCGCCTTGCTCAACGGCGGCGAGCTCGGCGGCGTAAGGCTGCTCGGCCCGAAGACGTTAAAGCTGATGGCCTCCAACCATCTGCCCGGCGGCGTCGACCTGCCGGCGATGTCGCGCTCGCTGTTCTCCGAAGCCGCCTATAATGGCATCGGCTTCGGCCTCGGCTTCGCCGTCACGATGCATCCGGCGCAGACGCTGATCGCGGGCAGCCCGGGCGAATTCAACTGGGGCGGCGCCGCGACGACGTCGTTCTTCATCGACCCGGCCGAGGAGCTGATCACGATCTTCATGACCCAGGTGCTGCCGTCGAGCCTATCCGCTGCGGCGCGAGCTGCGCACCATGGTCTACGCCGCGATCACCGAGAGCAATCTCTGAGCCAGCGCTTTTCCGCGGCGCACACCCCTCGTTTGAGCATGATCCTTTCGGAAAACCGCTTCACACTTTTCCGGATCATGCTCTAAGCGCCGCGGAACCTTTCTGATATCCAGCTATTTCCTTTGGCGGACTTTTCCCGCTTCCCCTAAGCTCAGAGCAGCACCGACCCGGGGACTTCGTGCCGAAACTGACATTGCCAGTGCGTCTCGCGCTTCTGGTCGCGGGAACGATGTTGCCGCTGATCGTTTTCGCGGTCGGCATAGTCTTCCACAACTACCAGCAGGACCGCCGGGCCGCCACGCAGCGCGTGCTCGAGACCGCGCGCAACATCCGCCTGCTGCTCGATGCGGAAATGCAGCGCATGACAGGCGGGCTGCAGGTGCTGGCGCTGACCAATTCGCTGCGCAACAGCGACTTCGACAATTTCCGCCGCGTCGCGGCCGGCTTCATCGACCAGTACGGCAAGGACGGCGTGGTGCTGGTGGCCGACCGCAGCGGACGCCAGGTGTTCTCCTCGCTGACGGCGGATACGGCGAGCCTGCTGCCGCGCAACAATCTCGAGATCCTCGGCAAGGTGTTTGCGACAAGGCAGCCGCAATATTCGAACCTGTTCTTCGGCGCGGTGAAGCAACGCCTGATCATCACCGTCGAGGTGCCGGTGATGCGCGACGGCGAGGTGCTCTACGACATCTCGTTCAGCCCGCCGATCGAGGTCTTCCAGGCCATCATCGAGAAGCAGCGCCTCAACCAGGACTGGACCATCTCGATCTTCGACAGCGACGGCGTCAACCTGGCCCGCGAGCCGAATCCGCAGGCGACCATCGGGCAGCGCGCCGCGCCGTCGCTGTTCGCCGAGATGTTCCTCCGCAGCGAGGCGACGCTGCCGACCGTCTCGCTCGAAGGCGTGGCGCTGATCACCGGCTTCACGCGATCGCGCGTCACCGGCTGGACCGTCGCCGCGGGCATAGCCGAGAACTCGCTGGTGGCGCCGCTGTGGCGCTCGCTTGCGATCACCAGCGTGATCGGCGGCGTGCTGCTGCTGGTCGGCCTCGGCTTCGCGGTACGGATGGCGACCACGATCGCGCGCGCCGAGATGCTGCACGACCTCCTGATCGAGGAGCTCAACCACCGCGTCAAGAACACGCTGGCGATCCTGCAATCGATCGCCACGCAGACCTTTCGCACCGCGAGCCGCGCCGAGCGCGACAAGTTCGAGGGGCGGCTCGGCGCGCTTGCCGAGGCGCACAACCTGCTCTCCACCGACAAATGGCAGGGCTCCGACCTGCAGGACGTGGTCAGCCGGGTGTTGCGGCCCTATCTGCTCAACGCCTCCGAGCGGGTCAAGATGTTCGGACCGCGCGTGCCGCTGTCGCCGCGGCTTGCCCTGGTGCTGTCGATGCTGCTGCACGAAATGGCGACCAACGCCGCCAAATATGGCGCGCTGTCCAACGACACCGGCACGGTGACGCTGGACTGGGAGATCCTGGAGGAAGGCGCCGGACCGAAGCTCCGGATGATCTGGACCGAGGCCGGCGGTCCGCCGGTCACCGCGCCGGTGCAGCGCGGCTTCGGCTCCCGGCTGATCGAGCGCAGCGCCCGCGACCAGCTCGGCGGCGAAGCCACGGTGGATTTCCTGCCCCGGGGCGTCGTCTACACCGTGACCAGCTCCCTCGAACCCGGCGATTGACCTGATAATGGCGGCCGAACCTGCGACATCTTGGCACGCAAGTTGCTAAGATTGGGTGGGTTCGGCCGGCCAGAAACAGGGGGAAGTTCATGTCGACCATCGCAGCGGAAGCCAGTGTGGCACGAAAGCCGCTTTACACGTCACTGTTCGTGCAGGTGCTCGTCGCGCTGTTGCTCGGCATCATCATCGGCATGGCCGCGCCCGATTTCGCGATCGGGCTGAAGATCTTCAGCGATACCTTCCTGAAGCTGATCTCGATGATCGTGGCGCCGATCGTGTTCTGCGTGGTGGTGCACGGCATCGCGGGCGCCGGCGACCTCAAGAAGGTCGGCCGCGTCGGCGTCAAGGCGCTGGTCTATTTCGAGGTGATGACGACGGTCGCGCTGGTGGTCGGGTTGATCCTGGCCTACCTGTTCGGGCCCGGTCACGGCATGAACATCGACACCTCGACGCTGGATCCCAAGGCGCTCGGCAACTATGCCAGCAATGCGCAGAAGCTGAAGGGCGAAGGCGTCGGCAGCTTCCTGCTCAACATCATCCCGACCACCTCGTTTGACGCGCTGTCGCGCAACGACGTGCTGCAGGTCCTGTTCTTCGCCATCATCTTCGGCGTCAGCCTGGCGCTGGTCGGCGGCGAGAAGGGCGAGAAGATCTCGTCCCTCATCGACGCGGTCTCGACCGTGCTGTTCCGCGCCATGGGCCTGATCGTGCGCATCGCGCCGATCGGCGTGCTCGGCGCCGTCGCCTACACGGTCGGCAAATACGGCGTCGGCTCGCTGAAGCAGCTGCTGTCGCTGGTGGCGCTGTTCTACGTCTCGGTCGCGATCTTCGTGCTCGGTGTGCTCGGCGGCGTCATGGCGCTCGCCGGCATCAACATCCTCAAATTCCTCGGCTACCTGCGCGAGGAGCTGACGATCGTGGTCGCCACCGCATCCTCCGACGCCGTGCTGCCGCAGATCATGCGCAAGCTGGAGCGCCTCGGCGTCAAGGACTCTGTGGTCGGCCTCGTGATCCCGACCGGCTATTCCTTCAACCTCGATGCGTTCTCGATCTATCTGACGCTTGCGGTCGTGTTCATCGCGCAGGCGACCAACACGCCGCTGTCGTTCGGCGACCTGCTGCTGGTGCTCGGCGTGTCGCTGATCACCTCGAAGGGCGCGCATGGCGTGCCGGGCTCGGCGATCGTCATCCTGGCGGCGACGCTCAATGCGGTGCCGAGCATCCCGGCGATCGGCCTCGTGCTGGTGCTCTCGGTCGACTGGTTCATCGGCATGGCGCGCGCGGTCGGCAATTTGATCGGCAACTGCGTCGCCACCGTCGTGGTCGCGGCATGGGAGGGTGACCTCGACCGTGACAAGGCCCGTCGCGTGCTTGAAGGCGCAGAGGCAGTCGACGTCACCGCCGGCTAAGCGGCACGGCACAGGACCGGCAGCGTCCCGCGTCTGGCGCGGGGCGCTGGCTTACTTGACCAGCCTCAGATACGGCGGCAATTGCCGGGTCGCCGGTTCCGGCATCGGCTCGTCCGACGCGATCATGTCACACAGGGCCTTCAACTCGGAATCGGTCACCTTGTGGAGCTCCATCCGGAGCTCGAGGATGGCAAGGGACAAAAGCCGCGCCGTCTCCCTATTGGTCCGGTCGGTCAAGAAGGCCTGACACTCTTCCAGGGTTGCGAGCAGCGCCAGCAACCGTTCTTCCGTATTTGCGACCGGCATATCTTCCACTCCCGAAGCCGCGAGGTAGAGTCGAGGCGTTCCCCTCTTCCGCTTCATTGGCCTCTCCCGCCAGAGTTCGCCGGCTTGTCGTAGGCGCACATTGGTTCCCGATGATCGAGAACTTTCAGGCAATTGTCCAGCAACATTCCGAAAGCCCGACTTGGACTTAGGTCAAACTTTTCGCCTAGCGGGCCGTTCCGTCAAGCAACCGCCGACCCGTCTGCGCGACCTCAGGATGCACTAGCTGGGGTTGCATCCACGCAAAGACGCCCGTACAATATAGTTGCCCGTAGAACTACGGGCGCAGTGCACGGCCGCCCGGTAAGCATGCGTGCAAAATCTGTGGCGATCAAACTCGCGCTAGTTGTGGTTTGGTCAATATTTTGCCAAATGTAGAGGGCGGGGTGTCGAGAGACACCTAGGCGCGGTCGACTTCAGGTAGTTGGCTGTGTCGGTAAAGGGTGCTTCCAATACGCATGCTTCCAACAAGGATGTGCGTTTGGATACCATCCCGCGATCTTCTTGGATTTTCGTGGTTCACGACGAACTGACGATCCACTCGAGCTTAACGCGGTACATCATGAACGTGTCCCTGACCCAGCCGGGCCAGGGATTCCCGATTGAAGGACGGGTCACAAGAATGAACAGATCAGCAGCAAAGAAGATGAAGCAGCGCAGTGCCGGCAAGCCGGACATCGAGTTGGGCAAGCGGATTCGCCTGCGCCGTGTCGAGCAGAAGATCTCGCAGGCTGAACTCGGCGACAAGCTCGGCGTCAGCTTCCAGCAGGTGCAGAAGTACGAGAAGGGCGTCAACCGCGTCGGCGCCGCCCGTCTTCAGCAGATCGCGAGCGCGCTGGACGTGCCGGTCACCTTCTTCTACGACGGCGACAACAAGGCCCGCGAAGTCGAGAGCCTGCTGTTCCTCGACAGCGCGTTCAGCCTCCGGTTGCTGCGCGCCTACAGCAAGATCAAGGATCAGACCGTGCAGCGCCAGCTGGTGTCGCTGATGGAATCGATCGCCGCCAACGAAGACTGAGCCGCGGGTCGGGTCGCGACGCCGCGAACGCGATCCACCACGCCGCATCGGCCGGTTGCCGGTCACCGCGGCCGCCATACGCCGGTCGGGCCGGGAAATGACAAAGCGCTGCCATCGGCGATGGCGGCGCTTTTTCTTTTGCCGAGGCAGTCACTCAAGGATTTGTGATCGAGGCGAGCTTCTTCAGTCTCGCGTCCGAATGCGCGGTCATGAAGCGACGGCAAGCATGGCGTCATGATCTCGCAACTCGACTTGAGCACGGTCTTCGTGCACACCGTTGCGTATCAGCGCAGGCCTTTCCAGCTCACGCTTTGACTGCACATCTCATGCGGCACCGCACGAGGGACGCGCCGCCATTCTGTCGCGCGGCCAATTGCCGCCCGAACATAGCGCGACCTCACAACTCCCGCATTCCCTGCGTTCAACCGGCGTCCCTTAGAACCAAGTGCAGCGTCTTTTTTGTCGCAGCAACGAAGTGGCCGCATGGACGTTTTCAGGCCTCAACCAAGGAGATCTCGATGAATATCAAGCTTGCTGTTATTGGACTGGCCGCGCTCGGAAGCGCAGCGCTGATGTCGGGTGCGGCGTCAGCGATGCCGAACGGGCTGCCGCAGGCCGGCCACATCGCAGGCGAAACGTCCAATATCGACAAGGTCCGCCAGGTCTGCGATCGCTGGGGCCGCTGCACCTGGCAGCCGGGCGGTTACGGCTACTACGGACCGCGCCATCACGGATGGCATCATCGTCCGCACTACCACCATCGCCACCATCATCACGGGCCGCGGCATCATGGCGGCCATCACGGCGGCGGACACCATGGCGGCGGGCATCACGGCGGACACCGGCGCTGATCATCAACGAGGGGGCTCCGGCCCCCTCACCCTCCCGTCATCCTGTGAGGAGCCGCGAAGCGGCGTCTCGAAGGATCGACGGCCACCAGCCGGGCCGTGCATCCTTCGAGGCTCGCAAGAGCTCGCACCTCAGGATGACGGGTTGGGGATTGAGCGCGCCAGCGCGCTAAAGCGCCGCCAGCACTGCCTTCGCCACATCGGCCGTGCCATTGCTGCCGCCGAACTCGAACGGCTTGATGCCGTCGGCATAGACCTTGTCGACCGCGCGCTCGATCCGCTCTCCGGCTTCTGCAGCGCCTTCGAGACCGTGCTTGTCGGCGAGCCAGTCCAGCATCATCGCGGCCGAGAGGATCATCGCGGTCGGGTTGGCCTTGCCCTGCCCCATGATGTCGGGCGCCGTGCCATGGCAAGGCTGAAACACCGCGTAGCGATCGCCGATATCGGCCGACGGCGCCATGCCCATGCCGCCGATCAGGCCGGCGGTGAGATCGGACAGGATGTCGCCGAACATGTTCTCGGTCACCATGACGTCGAAGTCCCAGGGACGCTTCACCAGCGCGGCCGCAGTCGCGTCGATGTAGAGGTGATCTGCCCTGACGTCGGGATGACGCTTCGCCGTCTCGTCGAAGATGTTGCGGAAGAACGCGAACGCCTTGAACACGTTTGCCTTGTCGACGCAGGTCAGCCCACCGCCGACGCGGCCGCGCGCCTTCCGGCGTTCGGCAAGCCTGAACGAGAACTCGAACAGCCGCTCGGAGGTGCGGCGCGTGATCACCATCGTCTCGCGCGCCTCGCTGTCGGTGACGACGCCCTTGCCCATCGAGGCGAACAGGCCCTCGGTGGATTCCCTGATCACGACAAGGTCGATGCCCTTCTGATCGGCGCCGACGATCGTGCTCGGCACGCCAGGGATCAATCGCGCCGGCCGCACACCTGCATAGAGATCGAAGATCATGCGCAGTTCGATCTGCGGCGCGATCTCGGTGTTATCTGGGTAGCGCACCGACGGCAGGCCGCAGGCCCCGAGCAGGATCGCATCGGCCTCCTCGCACAGCCGGATCGTGCTCTCCGGCATCGACTTGCCGGTTTCCTTGTAATGACCGGCACCGGCCGGCGCCTCGGTGAAGCGGAATTTGAGGCCGGCCGACGCCTCGATGCTGCGCAGCACCTCGAGCGCCGGCGCCATCACTTCGGGGCCGATGCCGTCGCCACCGAGAACTGCGATGTGAAGGGCGTCGTTGGCGGACATGGAGATCTCCTGAACACAATCGTCATTCCGGGGTGATGCGCAGCATCGAACCCGGAATCTCGAGATTCCGGGTCTGGTGCTGGCGCACCATCCCGGAATGACGGCAGAGAGATTACGGCGTCAGCACCGCGCGGCCGACGAGCTGGCCCTTCTGCAGATTGGTCAGCGCCTCGTTCGCCTTCGCCAGCGGCATCGGCGTGACCGGGATCGCCGGAATCTTCTTGGTCCGGACCAGATCGAGCAGCTCCTGCGTCTCGCGCAGATTGCCGACATAGCTGCCCTGGATGGTGACCGCCTTGATCGGGATCAGCGGCAGTGCCCAGGTCGCGCCGCCGCCGAACAGGCCGACGATCACGAGCTTGCCGCCCTTGGTCAGGCAGTCGAAGCCGAGCTGCGAGGTCTGGGCGTTGCCGACCAGATCGATCGCGGCACGGATCGGCTGGCCCGCCTTCTTGACGAGTTGCTCCAGCGCGTCGGGCGCCTTGCCGTCGACGGTGGCGAGCGCGCCGGCGGCCTCGGCCGCCTCGCGCTTCCTGGCGTCGATATCGACCACGATCGCGCCCTTGCCGCCCATCGCCTTCAACAGCGAGAGCGCCATCAGGCCAAGACCGCCGGCGCCGAAAATCACGATCGGCGTATCGAGGTCCTTTTCGACCTTCTTCAGCGCGCTGTAGGTCGTGACGCCGGAGCAGGCGTAAGGCGCCGCCGTGACCGGATCGAGTCCGTTGAGGTTGAGCAGATATTTCGGATGCGGCACCGTCATGTGGTCGGCGTAGCCGCCGTCGCAGTAGACGCCGAGCGCATTCGGCTTGATCGCGCACATGTTCTCGTCGCCACCGAGGCAGGTCGGGCATTTGCCGCAGCCGAGCCAGGGATATGCCAGCGCGACATCGCCGAGCTTGAGACCGCCCTTGTCGGCATCCTTGACGTCGGGCCCGAAGGCGACGATTTCGCCGACTGTCTCGTGGCCCATCGTGCGCGGCAGCGAGACGCCGCGATCCTTCAGCGACAGCGGTTTGCGGCCATGGCCGAGATCATAGCCGCCTTCCCAGATATGCAGGTCGCTGTGACAGACACCGGCGGCCTTGACCTTGATCAGCACCTGCGTGCCCGACGGCTGCGGCGTCGGCTGATCGACCTCTTTCAAGGGGGCGTTGAAATCGACGACCTGGAAACTCTTCATCGCTGCTCTCCCGAAGCTTGTTCTTGCGGCGGACCTTGCCACGCCTGCCCGCCGGGGACAAACGCGGTGTTGGTCTCCCCATATTTAGATCAACGGATGATGGCAAGCCGCGAACTGGCCGGGCGCAACCGTGCGCAGTTCCGGCACCTCGCTGGCGCAGCGCGCATCGGCCCGCGGGCAGCGGGTGCGGAAGCGGCAGCCCGACGGCGGCGCGATCGGCGACGGCGGCTCGCCGACCGGCACGCTCCGGGTCGGGCGGACATCCGGATCGGGCACCGGGATCGCTTCGATGAGCAGCGCGGTATAGGGATGCGCCGGCTGTGCAAACAGCTGTTCCGACGCACCGACCTCGCAGAGCCGGCCGAGATACATCACCGCGACGCGATCTGAGACCGCCTTCACCACGGCGAGGTCGTGGGCGATGAACAGCAGGGTCAGGCCGTAACGCGCCTTCATCTCCTCCAGGAGGTTGAGGATCTGTGCACGGATCGAGACGTCGAGCGCGGACACCGGCTCGTCGCAGATCACGAATTCCGGATTGAGCACCAGCGAGCGGGCAATGCAGATGCGCTGGCACTGTCCGCCGGAGAATTCATGCGGCAGGCGTCCGCTCACCAGCACCGGATCGAGGCCGACCGCCGACAGCACCTCGTTGACGCGGCGCCCTCGTTCCTCGGGATCCTTGACGCCCGCGATCACCAGCGGCTCGGCGACGATATCGCCGATCCGGCGCCGCGGATTGAGGGAAGCGATCGGATCCTGAAAGATCAGCTGCACGCGCCGGCGCATCATGCGCAGCGCCTCGCCGCGCAGGGCGGTGAGATCGTGGCCGTCGAACAGCACCTTGCCCGAAACGGCCTGGCGCAATTGGAGCACGGCGCGGCCGAGCGTGGACTTGCCGCAGCCGGATTCGCCGACCAGCCCCAGCGTCTCGCCACGGGCGATTTCGAGGCTGACGTCGGACACGGCATGGATGGTCTTGCCCCCTACCGAATACTCGACGACGAGGTTTTCCACCTTCATCAGCGGATCGGATGCGGCCTGCTGCATCATGCGCCGACCCCCGCCGCGATCGGATGGAAGCAGGCATAGAGATGGTCTGATGTCTCCGCTGCGCAGAGCGGCGGCTTCTCGGTGCCGCAGCGCCCGGCGGAATAGCGGCAGCGCGGCGAGAATGAGCAGCCCTTGAGCGGCCGGGTCGGATCGGGCGGCCGCCCCGAAATCGCCGGCAGCGGCGTATGTGGCGGGACGTCGAGCTTCGGCAGCGCGGCGAGCAGCGCCTCGGTGTAGGGCATCCGCATCTGCTTGAACAGGGCAGGTGTCGGCGCGCGCTCGACGACGCGCCCGGCATACATCACCGCGACCTCGTCGGTGCGACCGGCGACCACGCCGAGGTCATGCGTGATGATGATCATCGCCATATGACGGCGCTGCTGCTCGCGTGCCAGCAGGTCGAGAATCTGCGCCTGGATCGTGACGTCGAGCGCGGTGGTCGGCTCGTCGGCGATCAGGAGTTTTGGTTCGCAGGACAGCGCAACCGCGATCGCGACACGCTGGCGCATGCCGCCGGAGAGCTGATGCGGATATTGCGTCAGGCGTTGTTCGGGCGCGGGAATGCCGACGGCTGCGAGGAGCTCGACGCTGCGCTGCCTAGCCTCGGCAAAATCGAGCTCGAGATGTTCCACAATGGTCTCGATCAGCTGGGTGCCGATGGTCAGCACCGGATTGAGCGAGGTCATGGGATCCTGGAACACCACTGCGAGCGAGCGGCCGCGCAGCTTGCGCAGTTTCTCCGGCGGCAGTCTTGTCAGGTCCTGCCCGTCGAACATCACCCGGCCGGACAATTTCGCCTTCTTGGGCAGCAGTTGCAGGACAGCGCGCGACAGCATGGTCTTGCCGCAACCGGACTCGCCGACAATGCCGAGCGTCCTGCCCGCACCGACGGCGAGATCGACGTGATCGACCGCCCGCAGATTGCCGCGCGGCGTCGGCAGGTCGACCACCGCGTTCTCGACCGAAAGCAGCGTGCCGCTCATAGCGCACCCTGCCTGGGGTCGGTCAGCGCGCGAATAGTGTCGCCGATCAGGTTGAAGGAGAGCACGGTCAGGAACATCGCAATCGCCGGAATGAAGGCGAGCCGCGGCGCCACGTCGAGGCTTTCACGGCCCTCCCCGATCATGCTGCCCCAGCTCGAGATCGGCGGCGGCACGCCGAGGCCGAGGAAGGACAGCGCGCCCTCGACCACGATGGTGACGGCGACGCCGAGCAGGAAGAAGGCGAGCAGCGGCAGCAGCACATTCGGCAACAATTCGCGTAGCAGGATGCGCGCATGCGAGGCGCCGAGCGCCTCCGCCGCGATGACGAATTCGCGCCGCGCCAGCGTCAGGGTCGATGCCCGCGCCACCCGCATGAAGGCGGGAATGCCGAGCACGCCGAGGATGCAGGTCAGGTTGAAGACCGACTGGCCGAGATAGGCGGTCACCGCCAGCGCCAGGATCAGCGGCGGGAACGCCAGCAGCACGTCCATGCTGCCGACCACGATGGATTCGAAACGGCCTCGGAAATAGCCGGCGAGCATGCCGAGCGCGCCACCGATGGTGACCCCGATCACCGGCGCGCAAAGGCCGACAATCAGCGATATCCGCGCGCCATGGATCAGCCGCGACAACTCGTCCCGACCGAGGCCGTCGGTGCCGAGCCAATGCTCGGCGGAAAACGGCGCCCGCCGCTCCAGCATGTCCATGTCGGTCGGGCTCGGCAGCGGCAACAAATCGGCAAGGATCGCGACCGCGAACACCAGCACCATCCAGCCGATCGCACACCAGAACAGCGTGCCGACCCGGCGCCTGCGCCGTGCCGGGGCCGCGGTGGTCTCGTCGAGGCTGAGCTCAAGCGTGGCCATGGCGGATCCTCGGGTCGAGCACGGCGTAGAGCAGGTCGACGATGAAGTTCATGATCACGAAGCCCGCGGCGACCAGCAGCACCACGCCCTGCAGGATGATGAGGTCGCGGGTATAGATCGCGCCGACCAGGAGACGGCCGATCCCGGGCAAGGCGAAGATGGTCTCGACGATCACCGCGCCGCCGATCAGGCGGCCGATATTGATGCCGGTGATGGTGACGAGCGTCAGCGACGACGGCTTCAGCGCATGCACGAACAGGATACGCGACGGCTTCAGGCCTTTCGCCTTGGCGAGCGCGATATAATCCTCCTGCAGCGCTGCGATCATGTCGGAGCGCAGCACGCGCATGATGCCCGGCCACTCCGCAAGCGCCAGCGTCAGCGCCGGCAGCACCATGAAGCGCAGATTGGCGATCGGATCCTCGCTGAACGGCACGTAGCCGGTCGCGGGCAGCCAGCGCAGCTCGACCGCGAACAGATAGATCAGCAGGATCGCGGACAGGAAGGTCGGCACCGACAGCATGCCGAAGGCCGAGCCGGTCATCAGGCGGTCGAACGCGCTGCCGGCCTTGGCCGCGCAGGCGATCGCGAGCGGCACGCCGATCGCAAGCCCAATCAGTTCGGCAAGAATCATCAGCTCGATGGAAACCGGCAGACGCTCGCTGACCGCCTGCAACACGGTCTGCCCGGTGCGGAACGAACGCCCGAAATCACCTTGCAGGATATGCCAAAGCCAGCCGAGATAGCGCAGCCAGATCGGCTGATCGAGTCCCATGTCGTGACGCAAGGCCGCGACGTTCTCAGGCGTCGCCTGGTCGCCGAGGATCACGTAAGCGAGATCGCCCGGCAACAGCGACGCAATCACGAAGGTCAACACCGAGACGGCAATCAGCACCGGCACCAGGTAAAGGAGCCTTCGCGCGACGAAGAACAGCATGAAGCGCTATTCCTTCCAGGCCTCGGAGACGTCGAGCACGCCGTTGAACATCTTCGGTACGCCCTTCACCTTCGCGCTCGAGATCGAGTAGTAGGTGTTCTGGAAGGTCCAGAACCAGATCGCCTCCTTGTTGATCAGACGGCTGATCGCGCAATAGTCCTCGGTGCGCTGGGCGACGTCGGCCGTGGTTCGCGCATGCTCGAGCAGCCGATCCAGCTCCGGATTGGAGTAGTTCGCGAGCGCCACCGGGCTGCCGGTGCGGAAATTGGCATACATCTGCGGATCGGGATCGGCGAGATCGACGATGCGCCACGGCGTCAGCTGGAACTGGCGCATGAAGGCCCGCGGCACGATGGTCGCCTGGTCGACCTGCTCGATCTCCATGTTGGCGCCGACCCGCTTCCAGAGCTGCTGCAGCACCTGACCGACGGTGCGGCCGCGCGGCGTCGCCGACACGATCATCTTGAATTCGACCGGTTTGCCGTAGTCCGTAATCAACGCCTTGGCCTTCGCGGCGTCTTCCGGCAGCGCGCCGTCGTCCTTGCACTTGACCCAGGAGCCGTCGCCATAGGGATTGCTGGCTGGACGGGCGAGACCGTTGGTGATCGCCTGCGATATCTTCTTGCGGTCGAGCGCCATCACCAGCGCCTGGCGCACGCGGATGTCGTCGAACGGCGGCGTCTTGGTATTGAACGCGTAGACCTGTGCGCCGGAGCCCGCATAGGAATTCACGAACAGGCTCGGATCCTTTTGCGCCTTGACGATATTGTCAGCGTCGTACTCGTCGTCCCAGATAATATCGGCCTCGCCGGATTGCAGCGAAGCAAAGCGCGATTGCGCGTCCGGCAGCGGCTTCAGGATGATGCGGTCGAGATAAGGCTTGCCCTTGTTCCAGTAGTCCGGGTTCCTTTCCAGCACCATACGGTCGCCGGCGGTCCAGGATTTCAGGATGTAGGGACCGGTGCCGACCGGATTGCGGTTGTAGTCGTCGCCCTTGGTTTTCCATGCGGTCGGCGACTGCATGACGTTGTTGGAGCTTTGAATGGTCTGCGTCGCCGGGAAGTTCACCGCCGGGTCGGTGAAATTGTAGACCACCGTCAGGTCGTCGACCGTGTTCACGCTGATGATGTTCGTGATGTAGAACGCGCAGCGGCATTTGTTGGCGGGGTCCTTCTGGCGGTCGAAATTCTCCTTCACCGCCTGCGCATTGAACGGCGTGCCGTCATGGAATTTGACGCCGGGGCGCAGCTTGATGGTCCAGGTCTTGAAGTCCTCGGAATGCGCCCACGATACGGCAAGCTTCGGCTGCACCTCACCCTTGGCGTCGAGCGAGGTCAGCGTATCGAAGATCGCGGCTGCTGCGGTGTTGGCCGATGTGTCGTAGACGCCGACCTTGAGCGGATCGAAGCCTGGAATGTCCAGCTCCTGGCCGACGGAGAGCGTGCCGCCCTGCTTCTGCGCGCTGGCGGGCACAGCGAACGCTGCTGCAGCTAATCCCGCCACAAGAAATATGCGCGCAACGGCGTGCGCGCGCCCGGCCAGATTCATCGATGCTCCCTCCCAGGTGGGCGACGTCCGGTGTTCCGGATCGTCGTGTGTTGGGCGGCAGCTTGTCCGGAATCGCCGCGCGCGACAAGACCGTAATACGGATGAAAGGCCGCAGGGAGATCACGATGCGATCACGCAAGATCGCATCATGATCTCGTCGACTTGTTTTATCATGATCTTTCGGAAAACCGGTATCCACTTTGCGCTAACGCGGCCCTCCGGGTCCGGATCATGCTCTAACTGCGCGCGGCTTTTGCCGGTTGCGCTGCGAAGCCCGCGATCTGATCGTCGGAGAGGCCGATCTCCTTCAAATAAGACAGCGTGTGCTCACCGAGCGTCGACATCCGCTTGGCGGCGCCGACCGTCGCGCCCGACATGCGGAACGGCAGGTTGAGCACCTTGAAGGCGCCGCCGCCGTCCTCGACCTCGGCCAGCGCGCCGCGATGGGCGATTTGCGGATCGGCGAGCGCTTCGCGCACGGTGCGATAGGCCGACGACGGCACGCCATATTCATTGAGCGCGGCGAGGCAGGCCTGCGTGCTCACCGCGCGCGACCACGCTTCGACGCCCTCCATCAGGCCCGCCCAGTTCTCCCGCCGATCGGAATATCTGGCGAAGCGCGGATCGGAGACCCATTCGGGATGGCCGATCACCCGCATCAGGTTCTGGAACGTCTTCTCGCTGGCGATCGCCACCATCACATAGCCGTCGGTGGTTTCGATCGGGCCGAACATCGGGCGCTGCGTTTGCTTCACTTCGAATTGTGACCACTGCAACTCGTTCAGGGTCAGGCTCAGCATCGATTCCAGCATCGAGACGTCGATATGCTGGCCCTTGCCGCTGGCGCTGCGCTGATACAGCGCCGCCGAGATCGCGCCGAAGGCATAGACGCCGGTGAGCACATCGGCGTGATAGATGCCGCAATAGTCCGGCCGGCTGCGGCCCGGCTGATAGGCGAGATGCGCCATCTCATAACCCGAAGCCGCATGGATCACCGGCGCGTAGGCCGGCAATTCCGCCGACGGGCCGGTCTGGCCGTAGCCGGAGATCGAGCAGTAGATCAGCTTCGGGTTGATGTCCCTGATCGAGGCATGGTCGAGCTTCAGCCGCCGCATCACGCCGGGGCGGAAATTCTCCACCAGCACGTCTGCGGTCGCGATCAGCCGGCGCACGGCTTCGACGCCGGAGGGCGACTTCAGGTCGAGCACAAGACTGTTCTTGCCGACATTGAGCTGGCCGAACGCCGTCGAGCAATTGTTGCGCAGCGGCGGCCGCGTTCGCATCGTCTCGCCTTCGGCGGACTCGATCTTGATCACCTCCGCGCCCATGTCGGCGAGCATCCGCGTGCAATGAGGTCCGGCGATCGTGGTCGAAAAATCCAGCACTCGAAGGCCGTCGAAGCTTCGTGTCAAATTCCCCTCATCGTCAGCAGCTATTGTCGTGGCCAAGGCTTCCTCCACCGCGTGGTTCTCATTGTTCGGCGCCGCGCGACCCTAAAGTGAGCCGCCCTGACAGGAAAGCGTCTCGTCCAGACCGGACCCGCGGGCCGTCTTGCATTTTACTCAAAGGCAGATTGGACCCGATCTTGCATAGCCCTGTCACGGGCTGGAACGAGGGCGCTTGTTGAAGGTCTTATTCGTCACGACGGAGATGGACGATTTCGTCCGCGTGGGCGGGCTTGCCGCCGTTTCCGCTGCACTCCCCCGGGCGCTCCGCCCATGGAGCGACGTCAGGATCATGCTTCCTGGCTACCGGGACGTGGTCGAGCAATTCACTCACATTGAAATCGTTGGACAATGCCCTGCGCTCGCCGAGATGCCCGCCTGCACGCTCGGGCGCGCATCGACCAAGGACGGCATGCCGGTCTACGTGCTGCTGTGCCCGCAACTCTACGACCGGCCGGGCAATCCCTACGGCGATGAGTCCGGCCGCGACTGGCCGGACAACGACATCCGCTTCGGTCGCTTCGCCTCCGCCGCTGCCGAACTTGCAGCCGGAACGCTGGACAAGAATTGGGCAGCCGACCTCGTTCACGCCAACGACTGGCAGGCCGCGCTCACACCGGCCTACCTTGCATGGCGTCAGCTGCGGATTCCGTCGATCCTGACCATCCACAATCTCGCCTATCAGGGCCTGTTTCCGAAGGACTCGCTGCGGCGGATCGGCGCACCGGAAAGCTCCTTCCACATCGACGGGCTGGAGTTCTACGACAAGCTCTCCTTCCTCAAGGGCGGCCTCATCTACGCCTCGCATTTGACCACGGTCAGCGCGACCTATGCGAAGGAGATCACGACCGCGGAGCTCGGCTGCGGGCTGGAGGGCGTGCTGCGCGTCCGCTCCGACGCCGACCAGCTGACCGGCATCCTGAACGGCATCGACGAGAGCTGGGACCCGCGTCATTGCGCGCAGCTGGCGCAGCCGTTCGGCGCCGGCGACTGGAAAGGCAAGCAGACCAACGCCGATTATGTGCGCCGGCAGTTCGGGCTTGCGGTCTCACGCGGGCCGATCTTCGGCCTGGTTGCGCGGCTCGTGCATCAGAAGGGCGTCGACCTCGTGCTGTCGGCCGCCGATCAGATCATCAGGGATGGCGGCCAGATCGTGGTCACCGGCAGTGGCGAGCCCGCCCTCGAGGACGCGCTGGTTGCCGCACACCGGCGCCGCCCGGACGCGATCGGCGTCATCATCGGCTTCAACGACGCGCAGGCGCGCCGGATCTTCGCCGGCAGCGATTTCACCCTGATGCCGTCGCGCTTCGAGCCCTGCGGTCTCAGCCAGATGTATGCGCAGCGCTTCGGCTCGCTGCCGATCGGCCACCAGACCGGCGGCCTTGCCGAAACCATCGCCGACGGCGAGACCGGCTTCCTGTTCCCGCAGCCGTCGGCAGAATCCTTCCTCGGCGGGGTCAGGCGCGCCTTCGACGCCTATCGCGCCAAGGACCGCCTCAACGCCATGCGCTCCAGCGCGATGGCCAAATCCTACAGCTGGGACCTGTCGGCCGCCTGCTACAGCGCGCTGTACAAGAGGCTGGTCATGCTGCGGGCGGCGGCGTAGGCCGCCCGCCTCGCAGGCCTGTGACATCGAGCCCATCTGGGATCCCAGCAGCCCAGTAACAATCGCTTCATTGCGCCGAACCTTTCATGCGATCGCGTCGCCCCATGGCTGTACGACGACGCATGCGTGAAATTGCGAATGATGGACTTTTGGCCAAACGCGATTGCGATGGAGGAACATCATGGACGTCAACGAGGAGCGCCTTAATTCATTCATGGGAAAGATGATCGGCGATGTCGGCGCGGCGATGAACGCCTCGCTGATGCTGCTGGGAGACAAGCTCGGACTCTACAAGGCTCTTGCGCAGCAAGGACCAATGAATGCCGCGGCGCTGGCCAAGGCAACCGGAACGGCCGAGCGCTACGTTCAGGAATGGCTCTCGGCGCAGGCCGCCTCCGGCTACATCGAATACGACAAGGCGTCCGGAAAATTCTCGATGCTGCCCGAGCAGGCGCTCGCGCTCGCCGACGAGGAGAGCCCGGTGTTCCTCGGTGCCGTCGGAAGCCTGGTCGGCGCGACCTTCCTCGACGAGCCGAAAATTACCGACGCGTTCAAGACCGGCAAGGGCGTCGGCTGGAACAAGCGCAGCGAGTGCCTGTTCTGCGGCACCGCCCGCTTCTTCCGCACCAGCTACAAGCACTATCTGGTCCAGGAATGGCTGCCGGCGCTCGAGGGCGTCGTCGACAAGCTGAAGAAAGGTGCCGTCGTCGCCGACGTCGGCTGCGGCCACGGCGTCTCGACGCGGTTGATGGCGGAGGCGTTTCCGAAGTCCACCTTCTACGGCTTCGACTATCACGACGGCTCGATCCAGGCGGCGCTGATGTCGGCGAAGGAGGCGGGATTGTCGGACCGCGTCCATTTCGAAACGCATTCCGCGAAGACATTCCCGGCCAAGGGGTATGACCTGGTCTGCTTCTTCGACTGCCTGCACGACATGGGTGATCCGGTCGGCGCCCTCAAGCACACCCGCTCCACCCTCGCAAATGACGGCACCTGCCTGCTGATCGAGCCGTTCGCCAACGACCGGCTGGAGGACAACCTCAATCCGATCGGACGCGTCTACTACGCCGCCTCGACGATGATCTGCACCCCTGCCTCGCTGGACCAGGAGGTCGGGCTTGCGCTCGGCGCCCAAGCCGGAGAGGCAAGACTGCGCGAGGTGGCGCGCCAGGGTGGCTTCTCCCGCTTCCGCCGCGCGGCGGAAACGCCGTTCAATTTGATCCTGGAAGCTCGCCCGTAACGCGGAGGCTACCGGACTGCGCAGTTGGACGGCGGCATCACGCCGCCGTCCAATGCACACAGGGTTAGTCGGATTCCTCGGCTGGCGTCCTACGCCGTCGGCGCCCTGCTACCAGTCCTGTTGCGATTGCCAGTAGGGCTGGCCGCCGCGCCGGCGCGGATTGGCGGCTTGAGGATTGCCATAAATCTGAGGATTGCCGTACTGCGGATTGCTGTATTGGCGGCTGCCGTACTGGGGCACGCCGTATTGGGTGCCGGATTGGGGATTCCAGCTGCGCTGATAGAAGAAGCCGAAACCGTCCTCGTTGCTCGCAACCATGTCGTCGGGCATCATGGGCCGGGTGGGCTTGCGCGTGATGAAACCGCCCTGCGGCTGGTTGCTCAGCACGGCGACGAATTCGGTGCGGTAGTTGGTCTCGCTGCTCAGCGGCTCGTCCGAGATGATGATCGAAGACCGCGGCACCACGGTCGGCGCGATGCGATCCAGCACGTCCTGCGGGATGGTGACGCGGTCGAGCGCATCCTTGGCGTTGTCGCCCTCGTCGATCGTCACCTCGGTCCAGCGCAGGCCGGTGTCGTTACGCGCCATCGCCGTGAAGATATGCGTGCCGATCGGCCTGTCCGGATCGCGGATCGTGACGGGAACCTCGATGCTTGAATCGAACACCTCGCCGCCATCAGCCCACGGCTTGTGGGTGTTGCGGCGGACGTAGAGCTTCTGCGTCGCGCGGCTGATGTAGACCGAGACCGGCTCGAGTGCGAGCTTCGCCTCGGTCGCCGCCTTCGCGGTGTCGGCCTTCTTGGTCTCGGCCGCCTTGGCGGCGTCCTTTGCGGCTGCCGCGGCGTCGAGCTTCGGCTTGGCGTCGCCCTGGGCCGCTTCGAACTGCGTGGTCGCTTCCGCGGCCCTGGCGGCGGCCTTCTGTTTCAGATCCTCGGCGCGCGCCCGGGTCTGATCGGTCTTGGCATTGGCGAGCGTCTTGTCGGCGAACGCAACCTCGGCATCGGCACGAGTCTTGGCCTTTTCCAGTTTGCGCAGTGACGCAGGCGTGAACAGTGCAGCTTCCTTGGTCGCGGCCGTGGAGGCCTTCTTCGCCTCGTCGGCCGCCTTCGCGGCATCCGCGGCCTCGCGAGCAAGCGTCTGGGCGCGCGCCGGAGCAGCCGCGATGGCTTGCGCGTTCGGCACGAACAGCGCCGGGTGGGTGAAATCGACCGGCGCCGGATCGTTCGGCGCGATGATCACCCGCATCCCGATTCGCGTCCTGTCGAACAGCTTCTCGGCGAAATCGTAGGGCATCCGCACGCAGCCATGCGAGGCCGCATATCCCGGCAGCGGCCCGCCATGCAGCGCGATGCCGTTCCAGGTGATGCGCTGCATGTTCGGCATCCAGGCATCGTCATAGAGGGTCGAGTGGTGGTCCTTGTCCTTTTCAAGAAGCGCAAAGACGCCGGCCGGCGTCTCGCGGCCCTTGACGCCGCTCGACACCGGCGCGCGGTAGATCCAGCCGTCGGCGTCGTAGAAGGTGACCTTCTGGGCCTTGATCGACACGATCGCCATGATCGGCTCGCCCGCGGTGCGCGGCGCGGTTGCCTCGACGGTTGGCTCGGGACGCTGCTGCTTCGCAGCGGCGCCACCGGTCAGTGCCGCAAATGTGACCATCGCCGCGAAGGTCACAAAGGCGGGATGCCCCCAACGCCGCATCGCTCCGGTGGTCTGCGCCGTCGTCGTTCGATTTACCATGCCATTCCTCGGTCGAAATGCCTGCTCGCGCTGCGTCGATCCGTACCAGATCGCGATTTTGGATTGATTAATCCGGCGGAGCATCGGCGCGTTCCAGCAGCAAATCACTCATATATGACGGCGCATGCAGGAGGAAGGGTGCGGCACGGCAAAACCGCCCCATCGTCGCCGATATCCCTGGTCTGGAAGGTATCGGCGCATGGCGCCGCGGCAGTGCCTCGCCGTCATGCCGTCCGCCGCGTCTCCGGCATCACCAGCCAGATCACGAACAGCCCGAACCCCGCAACGCCGGCCAGGCCCATGAAGGCCGTGCTGCTGCCGAGCTTGTCGCTGACATAGCCGGCCAGCACCGTGCTGAGCGAGGCGCCGATGCCGACCGCGGTGCCGACAATGCCCTGCGCCAGGTTGAAATGGCCGCTGCCGAACGCGACGTCGGCCACGATCAGCGGCACCATCACGCTGAAGATCGCCGCAGTGATGCCGTCGAAAATCTGCACCGCAACCAGCAGATAGGGATCGCGCACCGTCGCGAACAGCAGGCCGCGGATCACCAGCGAGGCGAACGCGATCAGGAGCAGCGGCCGGCGGCCCCAGGCCTGAGCCTTGCGACCGACCGAGGGCGAGCACAACGCGACGATCGCCTGCGGCACAATGATGCAGGCGGCGATCAGGACCGGCGCCCATTGGCTCGACCGCGTCGTGACCACGCCCGCCATCAGCGGCAGCATCGCGGCATTGGCGAGCTGGAACAGCATCATCGCGCCGGCAAAGATCAGCAGCGACCGCTGCCGCACCAGGCCGACGACGCTGGTGGCGCGCTTGTCCGGAACCTCGCGCTTCACCTCACCATGGGCCTGCGCGATGTCGATCTCGCGCTCGCGGATCCGCACCAGCGACAACAGGGTCGGGATCACCAGGATGAAGGTGACGAGGAACACCGAGCGGCTCGACAGGAAGTAGCCGCAGGCGCCCATCAGCGCCGCGGCCGAGCCGCTGCCGAGCGAGGCGAAGCGTGCGTTGCGGCCGAGCCGCTCGCCGATCGCAAGCGGTCCGACCAGCCCGAGGCTGATCGCGGCGATCGCCGGACCGAGCACGCAGCTTGCGAGCGCGTGCAATGTCGCGGCGAGCGTCACCACGGGAAAGATCGGCCACAGCGCGTAGGCCAGCGCGCTGGCGCCGATCGCGGCCACCGCACAGCCGGCCACCACCCGCTCCGAGCGCGCCGCATCGACGATCGCCCCACCGGGCATCTGGCCAAGCAGGCCGATGATACCGCCGATCGAAAGTACGAAGCCGATCTCGACCTGGGTCCATTTCTGCGTCGTCAGATAGACCGCGATGAACGGGCCGAAGCCGGTCTGCACGTCGGCCAGAAAGAAGATGAACCAGTCGAGCCCGCGCTGGCTTTCGCGCGACGGCGTGCGCGATTCCTCGGGACTGGGCTGATCGGGGACACGCGGCACAATTTTGGTGCCGCCGGCTGATCGCTCGCCACGACCGTCGCCAACCGTCTCGAAGGAAGAGTTCGGACGCGCGACCAGCTCGAGCCCCCTAATGTTCGTAATCCCATGGATGGAGACTGCCGGCCGCGCCCAGCACGATCAGCGGCGTATCTTCCTTGTATTCCGGCGCAGCGCTCACCTGCTGCTTGTTCAGGTCCAGCGTGATGCTGTCGCTCTTGCTGGAAACGCCGGCGAAACGCAGGGCGTTCCAGTCGACCACGATCTTGCGGCTGCCGACGCCGAGGAACCCGCCGAAATCGATCACGGCGGCCCGGACCTTGCCGTCGCGATCGACGATGACGTCGACGATGCGGCCCATGTCCTCATTGGCGGAGCTGCGCACATCGCGCCCGAGAATGCCGTGCGCATCGCGCGCGCCGATCACGGTGACCGACGGCGGCGGCGAAGGCTCCTTCGACGGCTCTTTGGCCTGCTCCTTCGGTACCACAGGAGCCGCTGGCGGCGTCTGGGCTGCCGGCGGCGTCTCATCGTCGGCGGCGCGGACACCAGCGAATGTCAGCAGCGCGGCTGCGACCAGCATGAGCATGAACCTCGGACCCATGTACCTCTCCCCGCGATTTCCTGGCGCGCGCGTGCCGTGTGACGACGCTCAATGCGTCAGCACGATCGACACCTGGATCTGGCCGCGCGTGCGCAACACTTCGAGTGACACTTCGTCGCCGTGGCGGCGCAGCCTCAAATCAACGCTGGACGCACCGAGCCTGAGGTCGCGCAACACCACGTCGTTGAGGAATTCCGGCAGCCGCGGATCGCGCAGGCGGATCTCGCCGCGCGTGGTATCGAATTCGAGGCCCAGCGCCGCCTCCAGCAGCGTGAACGGCGTCGCGCTCGCCCAGGCCTGCGGCGCGCAAGCCACCGGATAAAGCACCGGGCCGCGCCGGCGCTCGCGGCGGAAGCCGCAGAACAGCTCCGGCAGCCGCCGCAGCTCCATATAGCTCGCGGCGTCGAACAGGCCCTTGAACAGATGCGCGACCGAATGCTTGAGGCCGTATCGGGCCAATCCGAGCGCGATCAGCGCATTGTCATGCGGCCAGATCGAACCGTCGTGATAGGACATCGGGTTGTAGCGCGCTTCGCCCGCGGCAACGGTGCGGATGCCCCAGCCCGAGAAGAATTTCTGGCTCATCAGGTCGGCAGCGACCCGTCGCGCGCGGTCCTCGCGCACCATGCCGGAAAACAAGGTTTGTCCGGCATTGGACGTGCGCACCTTGCATTGCCGCTTGGCGCCGTCGAGCGCAAGCGCATAGGTACCGAGCTCCTCGCACCAGAACGCCGCCTCAAACCGCTCGCGCAGCCGCTCGGCCTCGGCTTCCAGCTTTGCGGCCTTTTCGGCAAAGCCAAGCTTGCGCGCCGCACGGGCGGCAAGCTGCTTGCCCGCGAACACATAGGCCTGCACTTCGCACAGCGCGATATTGCCTTCGGCAAGCGTTCCGTCGGCATGGAAGATGGCGTCGAAGGAATCCTTCCAGCCCTGGTTCCGAAGGCCATCGTCGGTCGCGCGCTGGTACTCGACGAAACCGTCGCGGTCGGGATCGCCCGGGCCGTCGATCCATTGCAAGCCGGCCTCGACTGCCGGCCACAGCTCGCGCAGCGTCTCCACATCGCCAGTGCGCTCCAGGTAGAGCCCGGCGAGCAGCACGAACAGCGGGGTCGAATCGACGCTGCCGTAATAATGCGCGAACGGCACCTCGCGAAGCGCGGCCATCTCGCCGCCGCGCATCTCGTGCAGGATCTTGCCCGGCGCAGCATCGGCCAGCGGATCGACCGTCTTGGCCTGAAACAGCGCGAGCCGCTTCAGCACGCCTTTGGCGATCCGCGGATCGAGCCACAGCATCTGCAGCGCGGTGATCAGTCCGTCACGGCCGAATGTCGTCGAATACCAGGGAATGCCGGCATACGGGTAACGGCCCTGCGGCGTCTCCGTCATCAGCATGTTGAGGTCGGCCATCGCCTGGCAAAGCACCTCGTTGAAGATGTTGTTCGAGGTCTCGATGCTGGCCGCACCGGCCGTTGAATTCCGCATCTCGCGGCGGTGCGCCAGGAGCCCGCGGAAGAACGGCACCGGCTTCTGCATGATCGGCTTGTTGCAGGAGACCGCGACGAACAGCGAGGTGACGTGCCCGGGTTCGAGCTCGAAATGATAGGTCGCCGCATTGACCGACAGCCGCGTCGGCCGCGGATCGAAATGCAGTGCGGTGATCCGCGACTGCTCGTCGAGCCCGCAATATTCCAGCACGACGTCGGTCGGCCCCAATAGCTTGCTCGAGCCGATGCCACGCCTCGGCCGGCGCTCGCCACGCACCTCGAACAGATCGGCGAAATCATTGTCGAACAACAGGGTGAGATCGAAGCTCGCGGTATGATCGCCGTGGTTCTGCAGGCCGATGCGCTGATAGAACGTGCCGCGCCACAGGAAGATCGAGCGGACGATGTGCAGCGTGTCTTTCTGCAGCGTCAGGCGGTCGTCGCGATAGACGTCGGAATTGGTGAGGTCGACCGTCAGCGCCGAATTGTCGTCGCGCATGTTGGAGCCGAGCAGAAGCGGCTGCACGTCCTCCAGCACCATTTCCAGCCGCGCGAGGTAGCGCGTGTCGGCGTTGAACAGGCCGTCCGGCCCGCCGGCCGATGCGCCGATATCGCCATGGCTGTCGAGCACGATGAAGGTGTCGTCATGCTTGAGCGAGCGCCGCGGCCGCGCCGCGGGCCCGGTCATCGGAATGTAGAACGGCGATTCGGCGACGTGCTCAGTGATGCGAGCAGTGATGATCTGCGTAACGACGTCAGCTGCCATCTGAACCTCTGGCGACTTCTATTGCCGTTTTCCTGACTCGAACGAACGCACCGGAACGCAAGAACAGGCCTGATGACGCGGGGTCAGGCCGCGCTGGTGGACAGGCGGCCCATTTCGCGCGCGACCAGGTCGCGGTAGGGGCCCCTTCCCTTCACGAGGATATCGGGCGGACCATCCTCGACGATGCGGCCGCCCTGCAGCACGAGCACGCGGTCGAAGCTGCGCAGCGTCGCGAGGCGGTGCGCGATCGCCACCACCGTACGCCCGCGCATCAGCCGCGACAACGCCTCGCGGATCGCCTCCTCGGAATCCGCATCGAGCGCCGCGGTGGCTTCGTCGAGCAGCAGGATCGGCGCGTCCTTCAGGAAGGCGCGCGCGATCGCGATCCGCTGGCGCTGGCCGCCGGAGACCTTGACGCCGCGATCGCCGACGATGGTGTTCATGCCCTCGGGCAGGGTTTCGATGAAATCGCAGCGCGCCGCGATCGCCGCCCGCAGCACCTCGTCGTCGGTGGCATCGGGCCGGCCGTAGCGGATGTTCTCCAGGATCGAACGGTGGAACAGCGAGATGTCCTGCGGCACCACCGAGATCGCCGCGCGCAGGCTCTGCTGGGTGACGCGGGAGATGTCCTGGCCGTCGACCGTGATGTTGCCCTGCTCGACGTCGTAGAAGCGCTGCAGAAGGGTAAACAATGTTGACTTGCCACCACCGGACTGGCCGACCAGGCCGACGCGCTGGCCGGGCTGGATGCGCAGGCTGAAGCGATCGAACACCTGAAGTCCGCCGGGATAACGGAACCCGACATTGTTGAAGGCGATCGCCGCGCCGCTTTTCACCAGCGCCTCGGCTTCCGGATGGTCCTTCAGCTCGTGCGGCTGCAGCAGTGTCGCCAGCGCCTCGGTGAGCCGGGCGACATGCTGGGTGACGTCGACCAGCGCAACGGCGAGATCGCGAGTGGCGCTGAGGATCGAGATGCCGAGCGTGCAGACCAGCACGACGTCGCCGGTGGTCGCCGCGCCCTGCTGCCAGAGCGAGAGGGCCCAGGCCAGCATCGCGATCGTCAGGATCACGGTCACGCCGGCGTGAAAAAGGCGAAGCTTCTCAAGGTAGCGCAGGGAACGGCCGCGCGCGACGAGTTCCCGATTGACGGTCGCGTCGAAGCGGTCGTGCTCGTAGCCGAGGCCGCAGAACGCGCGCACCAGCGGCAAATTGTTGATGACATCGACCATTTCGCCGTCGACGGCCGCGGCTCTGTTGGCGAAATCGTCATGCAGCGGCCGGCCGGCGGCCGCCAAGCGGAACATGATCGCCACCATGGTTCCTGCGATCAGGATCAGCACTGCTGACATTGTCACGCTGACGGTTCCAACCAGGGTGATGGCCGCGAAGGTCGCGATGCAAGGCGGCAACACGTTCCATACGAACATGTTCTCGACCGTGAACACCGCGTTCGACGTCGCCGTGATCCGGCTGGTCAGCATGCCCGGCAGCCGATCCGTGAAATAGCTCGGCGCGTGGCCGGTGAGATGGCGGAACATGTCGCGGCGAAGATCGCCGGTGACGCTGACAAAGGTGTAACTCGCGGTCCAGCTCGCGATCCGCCACATGAAGTTGTCGGCTGCGATCAGCGACATGAGCAGAGCGAATGCCAGCCATACGCCATTCGCGGCCGACGGCCCCGCCGACAAGGCGTCGACCAGGTTCTTGACGCCGTATTGCGTGCCTACCGAGCAGGCAACCGCCGCGACGACCGCCGACAGAATGACGACATGCGACGGGAGCCTTCGGCGCAGATAGCGCAGCACGAAGGGAAAGGGGCGATGCGCATAGCCTGACAGATGGTCCATGACGTCCTGCAAAACCTGTTGAGGGTGAACGAGAAATTTTTAGTCGAAACTCTCGTGCACGATGACGTGAAGAGCAGCGGCGGGGTTCCTTGATGCAGCCATCACTGCGCAACAATTTTGCAACGCTGGCGTCGGCAAAAACGTGTTGGAGCGTGATGGCATCAGCAAGACCACAGTGTGATGGAAGAAAGAAGCGGGAATTCACCCACCATAAGGAACCTCGCACGTGCGAGAACGTTCCCGTCTTCGGCATGTCAGTGCCATCACAGGGCTGAGGGGTCTGTTTCATCCCACACTACAAAACAGGAGACGGAGAAATGCGCATCGCGCAGGTTGCCCCGCTGACGGAGGCTGTTCCCCCGAAACTCTACGGCGGCACCGAACGGGTCGTGCACTGGCTGACCGAAGAACTTGTAACACTTGGACATGACGTGACGTTGTTTGCCAGTGGGGATTCACAAACCTCCGCGAAGCTCGATGCGACCTGGCCGAAGGCACTGCGCCTCGACGGCTCCGTCCGCGATCCCAACGCGCTGCACATGGTGATGCTGGAACGCGTGCGGCAGAAAGCCGACGACGACGAGTTCGACTTCCTGCATTTCCATCTCGACTATTATCCGTGGTCGCTGTTCTCGCGGCAGCCGACGCCGTTTGTGACCACGCTGCACGGCCGGCTCGACCTGCCGGAGCACCAGCCCGTCTTCAACACCTTCTCCAAGATCCCGGTGATCTCGATCTCCAACGCGCAGCGGCGACCGGTGCCGCAGGCGCATTGGGTGCGCACCATCCATCACGGCCTGCCGGAGAATTTGCTGACGCCGCAACCGGTCAAGCCATCCTATCTCGCCGTGCTCGGGCGCATCGCGCCGGAGAAAGGCGTCGATCGCGCGATCAAGATCGCGACCCGCTGCGGCATTCCGCTGAAGATCGCAGCCAAGGTCGATCGTGCCGACCAGGAATATTACGACGAGTTGATCAAGCCTTTGATCACGAGCAATCCGCTGGTCGAGTTCATCGGCGAGATCAGCGATCGCGAGAAACCGGATTTTCTCAGCGGCGCGATCGGGCTCCTGGTTCCGATCGACTGGCCGGAACCGTTCGGCCTCGTGATGATCGAAGCCATGGCCTGCGGCACGCCGGTCATCGCCTATAACCGCGGCTCGGTGCCCGAGATTATCGAGGATGGCCTGACCGGCTTCATCGTCGAGGACGAGATCAGCGCGATCTCCTCCGTCGGCCGCCTTGCGACGCTCAATCGCGACGCGATCCGCAAGCAGTTCGAGACCCGCTTCACCGCGCGCCGGATGGCGCTGGACTATCTCGCCGCCTATCGCGGCCTGATGGAAGCCAAGCCGCGCTTCAAGCTGGTGTCGAGCGCGGAGTAGGAGTTGCAGCGGCCGATCGAATGATCCGGCGGGCCGGCCGGCACCACCGTGCCGGTCCGTCGGGTCATTCGATTGTCAATAATACCGCCGTAACCGGCGACAACTCCCGCGCAGCGAAGCCATCCGCCTGCGCGCGCCGCGCGATTGCTGCGACGCACCAGTCGTGACAGCTTTCCCCATGCGTTTGGCCGATATCGCCTTTGCGATTGCCGAATTACGTGCTCTTATGCTTCCTGCTTGAGCAAAAAATAGTAAGCGAGCGGACGGGACAACCGTGCCGCGGTCGCGCAGGGGGAACGCCATGACAGGGGACCGCAAGCCGTCGGCCATTAATAATGCCGAGCCGGCCAAAGCCTCGCAGAACAAGCTGAACCGCCGCAAATTCCTGGTCAAAACCGGCGGCGTGCTGGCTGCCGGCGCGTTCGGCGCCGTTCCACTGCGGGGCTGGGCCGCCGATCCGATCAATATCGGGGCGCTCTATCCGACCACCGGCAGCATGGCGCAGATCGGCACTGGCTGCGTCGCCGCGGCCAAACTCGCGGTCGACATGGTCAACGAGGCCGGCGGCATCAAGTCGCTCGGCGGCGCCAAGCTCAACCTGATCGTCTCCGACGTGCAGAGCGACACCACGGTGACGCGCACCGAGACCGACCGCCTGATATCAGGCAACAAGCTGTCGGCGATCCATGGCTGCTACGCCAGCGCGCTGACCTTGATCGCGAGCGAGGTCTGCGAGCGCGCCAAGGTTCCGATCATATCAGGATCGAGCTCCGACCAGCTCAACAAGGGCCGCACCTACACCTTCACGCCGTTCGCGCGCGCCTCGCAATTCGCCAAGGCACAGTTGCAGATGGCCAAGCTGGTCAGCGAGCAGGCCAAGGTCGCCGTCATCTTCGAGAATACCGCGTTCGGCACCTCGACCTCCAACGGGTTGAAGGAACTGGCGCCGGGCGAAGGCGTCGAGATCGTGATGTTCGAGCCCTACTCGGCCGGCTTCACCGATGCGAGCCCGCTGATCAACAAGGTCAAGGCCTCCGGCGCCAACACGCTGTTCTCGCTGTCCTATCTCAACGACCTCATCCTGATCGTCCGCACCGTGAAGCAGGTCGGGCTCAACATCGCGATCAATGGCGGCTCCGGCGGCTTCGTGATGCCGGACTTCTACAAGAATGTCGGCAAGGCAGCCGAAGGCCTGCAGGGCGTCGCGCACTGGAACCACGACGTCAACGACGACGCGCAAAAGGTCAACGCCGAATTCAAGAAGCGCACCGGCGAGTTCGCCTTCGAATATGCCGGCGGCCTGGTCGCGCAGACCTTCATGCTGGCCGACGCGCTGGAGCGCGCCGCCTCCGCCGATCCCAAGAAGGTGCGCGAGGCGCTCTCGACGCTCGACGTCTCCTCGGGCTTTGCCGCGATGGCGCCGGGCGGCAAGGTGAAGTTCGGCCCCGACGGCAAGAACGTCTATGGCCGTCCAGTCGGCGTGCAGTGGCAGAACGCCGACCTCGCCAGCATCTTCCCCAAGGAAGACGCCCGCGCCCCGCTGATCAAGACCTGAGCCGCGGTCGTATCGCATGTGGGAGACACTGGCCCAGGCCGTGATCAACGGCCTGCTCATCGGCGGCATCTACGCGCTTGTCAGCATCGGCGTCACGCTGATCTTCGGCGTGGTCAAGATCGTCAATTTCGCCCAGGGCGAGTTCGTGATGATCGGGATGTATATCTCGTTCTTCCTCGCCACCCAGTTCGGCATCGATCCGCTGGTTTCGCTTGTTCTCTCGATGCCGGTTCTGTTCCTCGCCGGCGTCCTGATCCAGCACTTCCTGATCCGCAGGGTGCTTGGGCCGAACGACATGCCGCAGATCTTCCTGACCTTTGCGCTGTCGCTGCTGCTGCTCAATCTCTCGCTGATGCTCTTCACCGCCAACTACCGCACCGTCCACACCTCCTACTCCGATGAAGCGTTCCACATCGGCGGACTCTATATCCCGGTCGCAAAACTGATCGCCTTTGCGGTCGCGATGGCGCTGAGCGGCCTGCTCTGGGTCTTCCTGCACACCACCGACCTCGGCCGCGCGATGCGCGCGGCCTCGCAGAACCGCGACGTCGCGATGCTGATGGGGATCAATCCCAACCGGGTGTTCGCGGTCGCGTTCGGCACTGCGCTTGCGCTCGCCGGTGCCGCCGGCTCGCTGCTGATGCCGTTCTATTCGGCCTATCCATTCGTCGGCCAGGTGTTCGTGCTGATGGCGTTCGTCGCGGTCGTGATGGGCACGCTCGGCAATGTGATGGGCGCGCTGGTCGCGAGCCTGATGATGGGCGTCGCGGAATCGCTCGGCATCCAGTTCGTCGGCGCCGATTCCGGCCTGATCGTGGTGTTCGCGCTGCTGCTGCTGACGCTCGCCTTCAGGCCGAGCGGCCTTGGCGCCAGGAGGGGCCGCTGATGCAGACGTCAGGCAACATGAAATGGCTGTGGCTGGCGATCGGGGCCGTCGTCATGCTCGCTTTGCCCCAGTTCGTCACCTCGTCGTTTGCGATCGACATCTTCATCCGCATCCTGTTGTTCTCCTTCATCGGCGTCGCCTGGAACCTGATGGGCGGCTATGCTAAGCAGCTGTCGCTTGGGCACGCCGCCTATTTCGGGCTCGGCGCCTACACCTCGACGATCATGCAGGTGAACTACGGCATCTCGCCCTGGATCGGCATGGTCGCGGGCGGCGTGGTGGCGATGCTGGCGAGCCTGCCGATCGGCTGGCTCTGCTTCCGCCTGCGCGGCCCCTATTTCACGATTGCGACCATCGCGACAGCGCAAGTGCTGATGCTGATCTTCCTGAAGTTCCGCGACTTCGCCTGGGGTGCCGAAGGCACCACGATCCCGAACCTCGGCAGCGCGCCGCTGATGATGCAGTTCGAGGAGAAGTCGTCTTATTACTACGTCGTGCTCGGACTGCTCGTCGTCGGCCTCTGGATCACCCACCGAATCGAGAAATCCTGGATCGGCTACTACCTCGTCGCAATCGGCGAGGACGAGGACGCGGCCGAGGCGATCGGCGTCAACGCGCCGAAGGTCAAGCGCGACATCTACATGATCAGCGCGTTCCTGACCGCACTCGCCGGCACCTTCTACACCCAGTACATCTACTTCATCGATCCCGCGACCGCGTTCTCCTTCAGCGTCTCGATCGAGGCCGCGCTGGTGTCGATCGTCGGTGGCATCGGCACGCTGTGGGGTCCGGTGATCGGCACCGTGCTGCTGGAGACCACCTCGGCGCTGCTGCAAAGCTGGCTCGGCAGCTCGGTGGGCGGCATCCAGCTCACGGTCTACAGCCTGATCCTGATGGCCGTGATCCTGTGGCGGCCGACCGGGCTGATCGGCTTCGCGACCGACGTCTATCATCGCTATGCCCGGCGCAAGCCGGCGCGCGCCTGAGGTCGTTGCGATGGCAGAAGCACTGGTCATCAAGGGCCTCAGCAAGCGCTTCGGCGGCTTGCGCGCCGTGCAGGACGTCAGCTTCACCGTGCAGGAGAACGAGACGGTGGCGCTGATCGGGCCGAACGGCGCCGGCAAGACCACGAGCTTTCACTTGATCACGGGATTTCACCGGCCGGACTCCGGCTCGGTGCTCGCCTTCGGCCAGGAGGTCGTGGGGCTCAAGCCGCATGACGTCTGCGCGCTCGGCCTCGCCCGCACCTTCCAGGTGGCAAAGCCATTCGGTGCGATGACGGTGCTCGCCAATGTGATGACCGGGGCCTTCCTGCGCGATCGGCATGTCGCTGCCGCACGCACCAAGGCACTGGAGGCGATCGAGTTTGTCGGCCTCGGCGCCAGGGAGCAGACGCCGGCCAAGGACCTCACAACCATCGACCAGCGCCGGCTGGAGATGGCGCGCGCGCTGGCGACGCAGCCGAAGATCCTGCTGCTCGACGAGGTGATGGCCGGGCTCAACCCGGCCGAGATCGACCAGGCGGTGGCGCTGGTGAAAAAACTTTCCGCCAGCGGCCTGACCATCGTGATCGTCGAGCATGTGATGCGCGCGATCATGGCGGTCGCGCGCCACATCGTGGTGCTCGACCACGGCCAGAAGATCGCCGAGGGCGCGCCGAAGGAGATCGTGGAGAATCCCGAGGTGATCCGCGCCTATCTCGGCTCCTACGTGCATCCGCCGGCGCAGGGAGACGCCCATGCTTGAGCTCTCCCGCGTCAGCGCCAGCTATGGCTCCGTTCCCGCCATCACCGACGTCAGCATTTCCATTGGCGAGGGCGAAGCCGTCGGCCTGCTCGGCGCCAATGGCGCCGGCAAGAGCACAACGCTGCGCGCCGTCTCCGGCCTCGTCAAACTGTTCGCCGGCAAGGTGACGTTCGATGGAGTCGATCTCGCAACCCTGCCGCCCTACCGGATCCCCGAGCTCGGCATCGCGCATGTCCCGGAGGGACGCCAGGTGTTCCCGGAAATGACGGTGCAGGAAAACCTCGAGATCGGCGCCTATACGCCGAAGGCCAAGGCCGACCGCGCGCGCACGATGGAGCTCGTCTACAGCATCTTCCCGCGGCTCGCCGACCGCAAGAAACAGTTCGCCGGCACCATGAGCGGCGGCGAGCAGCAGATGCTCGCGGTCGGCCGCGGCCTGATGCTCAAGCCGCGCCTGTTGATGCTCGACGAGCCCTCGCTCGGCCTGGCCCCCGTGATGACCGACGTCACCTTCGAGAAGATCGGCGAGATCCACAAGATGGGCACCGCGATCCTGCTGGTCGAACAGAATGTCAGCCGCGCACTGTCGCTGGTGCAGCGCGCGTATGTGCTGGAAAGCGGCAACGTGATCATGCAGGGCAGCAGCGCCGAGCTAGCCAACAACAAGCAGGTGCAGGCGGCGTATCTGGGGATTTGAGAGGACTCGAACCGTCATCCTGAGGTGCGAGCCTCGAAGGATGAACGGCCCGGCTGGTGGCCGTCGGCCCTTCGAGACGCGCGCGATGCGCGCTCCTCAGGGTGACGGTGACGGGAGTGCTCGACCCGGGGATAGTTGGATTGCTTCCTCGCTGCACTCCTCGCAATGACGCCTTGCCCACACGTGGTCATCCCGTCATCCTGAGGTGCGAGCGGAGCGAGCCTCGAAGGATGCACGGCCGGGCTGTCGCCCTTCGAGACGCCGCTGCGCGGCTCCTCAGGGTGACGGTCGACGTTTTTAGTGTGCGGCCCTAAGTCACCACCGTCCGCTTCGGCTCGACGATCTCGAACATGCGCGGGAATTCGTCCATCAGCGCCATCAACTCATCGAGCCGCTGCGGCTCGCCTGATACCTTGATCCTGCCGGCGCCGACCGCTTCCGGAAACGTGATCAGCTTGGCGATCACCTCGTCCAACACACCCCGCGCCAGGGTAAAGCTCGCGTGCGCATCGGCGGCCTGCGCACCCTTGACGTAGGTCAGCGCTGAATTCTCGAGGTTGAGCACAAACGTCTCACCCGTGTCCGTAAAACTCCAGTTCAGCACGATGCGCTTGCCTTCGGCCTTGGGACCGTTGAGGCGGATGCCGAGCACGTCCCAGAGCTGCTCGGTGCACAGCGCGGCCAGCGTCTCGCGCGGCATCGGCGAGCGCGGCGGTGTCTTCGGCATGCCCTGCCGCAGCTCCTGGGCGCCGAACAGATAGGCGTTGCGCCAGGTCGAGCTCTCCGCGGCGTAGCCGAGCTGCTCAAACGTGTCGGCCAGCAATGCGCGGGCCGCCTGCTTATCCGGTTCGGCGAACACCAGATGGCTGACGGCCTGCGCCACGAAGCGGAATTCACCCTTGGCGAAATCGGCCGCGGCCCGCTTCAGGATCGCGTCGCCGCCGCCCATATACTCGACATACTTCTTGCCGGCCTCGACCGGCGGCAAGGAATCGAGATTGACCGGATTGGCGTCGTACCAGCCGAGATACTTCTGGTAGATCGCCTTCACATTGTGCCTGATGTGGCCGTAGTAGCCGCGGCCGTGCCAGGCGCCTTCGAGGCTCGAGGGCAGCCGGATCGTTTCGGCAATCTCGGCCGCGTTGAGCCCGTGATTCATCAGCCGGATGGTCTGGTCATGGGCGTATTTGTAGAGATCGCGCTGCTGGCGGATCATGGTGTCGATCCGCTCCCGCCCCCACACCGGCCAATGGTGCTGGCCGCACATCGCCTCCGCCTTGCCGCCCCACATCTGCAGCGCCTCGCCGAGATATTTCGACCAGGCCAACGCATCGCGCACATCGGCGCCGCGGAACGGCAGCAGATTGTGGAAATTATGCGTGCAGTTCTCGGCGAGGTTCAGCAGCTTGTAGCGCGGAATGAAGAAATGCATCTCCGCCGGCGCCTCGCTGTTCGGCGCCATCTGGAATTCGAACGCGACGCCGTCGATGATGCGCGTATCGCCGGTCGCGATGATCAGGTCGGTCGGCCGCAGCAGCGCCACGCCGCCCGCCGCCATGGTCTTGCCGAGGCCGCAATCGACCTGGCCGCGGACGCCCTTGGCGAGGAACGGCCCGAATTGGTACTGCGCGCGGCGCAGCATTGCCGGACCCGCGATGATGTTCTCGGAGACCGCGTGCTCCATGAAGAAGTTCGGCGCGATGATCGGCACGCCCGCCGCCAGCATGGCGTCGTCGAGCACGCCGCGCGCACCGCCCCAATGATCGGTGTGGGTGTGGGTGAAGATCACGGCGGCGACCGGCCGCTTGCCGCGATGCTGGAAATACAATTCCATCGCGGCGCGTGCGCCTTCGATCGAGGTTAGGGTGTCGACCACGATCACGCCCTTGTCGCCTTCGATCAGCGTCATGTTGGCGATGTCGAGCCCGCGCACCTGGTAGACGCCAGGCACCACCTCGAACAGGCCGTGATGCATATTGAGCCGCGACTGCCGCCACAGGCTCGGATCGACGGTCGCAGGCGCTTTCTCGTCGGAGAGGAAGCCGTAGGGCTCGAGGCTCCAGACCACCCTGCCCTGGGCCGAGGTGACGCGCGCGTTCTCGATGGTGCCGAGAAAGCCGCGCGCAGCATCGTCGAAATCCCTGGTGTCGGCGAATGGCAGCGCCTTCAGCGTCGCCTCGTGCTGCGCGATGACGGACGCGGACGCCGCCTTCGGAAGTTCGTGCGACGTTTCAGCTGCGGTTGTCTGGGTCATACTCAAGCACTCCCTATACCTCACGGACAGTCCCGATCGCGCTGTACTCAGCGGAATTGCACGCCTTCGAACTGGCCGCTGCTGCGCCAGCCGTCGATGTATTTGAAGTAGGCCAACGCGCCGGCCGGGTGGCCGACATTGAGCTTGGCAGCGGGACCCGGCTCGCGGCCCTCATTGTTGTAGTAGCCCGGCGTGCAATCGGGGCCGCCGATCATCCGGCCGACGCTGGTCAACAGCAGCGCGACCCAGCGATCCTCAGCCTCCTTGCTGACTTCGATCTCCTTGAAGCCGTTATCCCTGGCATGGCCGACCATCAGGGCGATGGTCCGCGCCGCTTCGGTCAGATTGTGCGGCACGTTGGAAATGAGATTGGCGCCCTGCGTCGGCTGCACGAAGAACACGTTCGGAAAGCCGTGGACGTGGATGCCGTGCTTGGTGCGCATGCCCTCGGCCCAATGCTCCGACAGCTTGATGCCGTCACGGCCGGTCAGATCGAAGCCCGCACGCCTGCGATATTCGGTCCCGACCTCGAATCCCGACGCGTAGATGATGCAATCGAGCGCGTATTCCTTGCCCGCGATGACGATCCCGTTCTCGGTGATCTCCTCGACGCCCTTGCCGTCGGTATCGATCAGATGCGTGCCCGGCGTGTTGAAGGCCTGAAGATAGGCGTCGTGAAAGCACGGCCGCTTGCAAAGCTGGCCGTACCAGGCCTTGAGGTTCTTGGCCGTCTCCGAATCGCGGACGATGGTGTCGACCCGGTTGCGGATTTCCTCCATCTTCTCGAAGTCGGAATCCTCGAAGGCGGCCCGCATGTTTTCCAGGGTCCGCTGCTCGCGCGGCAGCAACATGACCTTGGCGCGGATCCGCTTCGACAGGTCGGTCCAGCCGTCCTGCACCAGATCTTCCTCGGCCGATCCACCGGCCTGGTTGGCGGTGAAATTCTCCAGCCAGCGCTGTTGCCAGCCCGGCGTCGCGATATCGGCAAACCAGTCGGGATCGATCGGGCCGTTGCCGCGCACGTCGACCGACGACGGCGTGCGCTGGAACACGTAGAGCTCCTTGCAGGCGCGCGCGAGGTGCGGAATACACTGCACCGACGTTGCACCGGTGCCGATGATGCCGACGCGCTTGTCGGCGAGCTTCGTCATCGGTGCGCCCTTGGGATCGCCGCCGGTGTAGTCGTAATCCCAACGGCTGGTATGGAACGAGTGGCCCTTGAAGCGCTCGATGCCGGGAATGCCGGGCAGCTTCGGCACATGCAGCGGGCCGGTGCCGATGCCGACATATTGCGCGGTGAAGGCATCGCCTCTTGTGGTGCGGATGACCCAGCGCGATTGCGCCGCATCCCAATCGAGGCTCGTCACCTCGGTGTGAAACAGCGCATTGTCGTAGAGATTGAATTGCCGGCCGATCCGCTGGCAATGCGCGAGGATTTCAGGCGCGTGCGCGTATTTCTCCGACGGCATGTGGCCGGTCTCTTCGAGCAGCGGCATATAGACCATCGACGCGGTGTCGCATTGCGCGCCGGGATAGCGGTTCCAGTACCAGGTGCCGCCGAAATCGCCGCCCTTCTCGACAATGCGGACATCCTTGACACCGGCCTCGGTCAGCCGCGCCGCTGTGGCGAGCCCGGCAAAGCCGCCGCCGATGAAGGCGAAGGTGACGTGGTCGGTCTTCGGCGCACGCTCGGTGACCGGCGTGTAGGGATCGTCCAGATAATGCGCGAGCCGGCCCTTGATCTGGAGATACTGGTCGTTGCCGTCGGGACGCAGCCGCTTGTTGCGCTCCTCCTGATATTTCAGGCGCAACCGTTCCTTGTCGATCGCGGAGGGCTTTGCGTCGCGGGCTTGCTCGGTCATCGTCATCGGAAGGCGCCTCGTTTCAGCCGTTTCTTATGTCTGTTCCGTGGCAGATTAACCGATGTCAATACGATTGCGGAAGGGGGCGGATTCCGCACAGCTAATCATGCGATGACTGCCCGTTGTCGCGATAGGCCCACAAGCATTCACGCGGCAGCGCGACCTGTGCCTCGACGCCGACCTGATGGCGCGCGGCGGTGCCGAGCTCGATGGCTTCCAGCCGTTTGCCGAACAGTTCGATGCCGTAGGCGGTCTGGGTGCCCTGATAGCGGCGGTCGAGCACCTTTGCCGAGAATGTGTTGGCGCCATTGGGGCGGCCGATCGCGATATTCTCCGGCCGCAGCGCGACGCGGACCTTCTCGTCGGGCTTCAGCGTCTGGAACAGGGCGACCTCGCCTCGCCTGCCGTCGCCGAAATCGACCACGCCAAACCGGTCATTGCACGCGACCAGCGTGCCCGCGAGCTCGTTGGTCGCGCCGGTGAAATTGGCGACGAACAGATCGGCCGGGTGGTTGTAGATCACGTCGGGCGTGTCGATCTGCAGCAGCTTGCCGTCGCGCATCACGCCGATCCGGTCGCCAAGCACGACCGCCTCGGCCTGATCATGGGTGACATAGAGCGCCGTCATCCCGGTCTGCTTGAGAATGATGCGGAGGTCGTCGCGGAGCCGCAGGCGCAATTTGGCATCGAGGTTCGACAGCGGCTCGTCGAGCAGGAGGAGTTGCGGTCGGTACACCATGCTGCGCGCCAGCGCGACGCGCTGCATCTGGCCTCCCGACAGCGCCACCACCGGCCGGTCGGCATAGTCGGACAGTCCGACCAGCGCCAGCGCCTCCTCGACCATGCGGTTGGCATCGGTGCGCCCGATCGTTCGGTGCTTCAGCGGATAGACCACGTTCTGCCGCACCGTCATATGCGGCCACACCGCATAGGACTGGAACACCATGCCGAGGTTGCGCGCGCGCGGCGGCACCAGGATGCCGCGCGCCGGCGACGACACCACCCGCCCGGAAATGCTGATCTCGCCACCGGTCGGATGCTCGAGCCCGGCGACGCAGCGCAGCGTCGTGGTCTTGCCGCAGCCGGAGGGGCCGAGCAGCACCACGATCTCGCCGCCCGGCACGGCAAAGCTGACGCCGTCGATCGCCGGGCGGCCGATCGCAAATTGCTTCCTGAGATCGGTGACCTCGAGCGTCGCCGTCATCGCTTCACCCGCACCTATTGCCGGTAACCGAACGTCTTGTCCCACTCCGCGACCCACGCCGCGTGCAGCTTCACATAGTCGTCGAACTTCGGATACCAGAGCTTGACCACCTTGGGATCGAATCCCTCCGGGAACGCCGGCGGCTCCTTGAGCGAGGTGAGATTGCCGAGCTCCTTGATCATGAAGGTCTGCCCTTCCTTCGACAGGCACCAGTTCAGGAACAGCTTTGCCGCGTTGGGATGGGCGGCCGTCTTCGGAATGCCGGACGCGTAGGGATTGACCGGAGCGCCCTCGGGCGGGAAGAAAATCTCGATCGGCGCGCCGTCCTTCTTCTTTTGATAGATCACGTTGTAGAGCAGCGGAGCTATCGCGATCTCACCGCGCACCAGGGCATCGGCCGTCGGCGCGCCGGAGGGATAGAGCACGGGATGGGTCGCGGCCTGCTTGGCCCAGTAACCCTCACCGAGCACCTGGCGCTCGAACATGATCCGGGTCCAGGTGGTGCCGCCGGACTGCGCGAACACCTGCCCGATCAGCTTGTCATATTGCGGCTTGGTCAGATCCATCCAGGATTTCGGCGGATCCTTCACCAGCTCGGTGTTGTAGCCGATCGACCAGGCGATCGTGGCACGGGGCCACAATTTTGGCGAGATCAGCGCATGCGGATCGTAATCGGCCGCATTCGGCGGTGCGTAATCCTGGAACAGATCCTCGAGCGGCTGCATCAGCGCGCGATCGGAGTGGTCGACGACATCGGCGATCAGCTTGCCGGCGGCGGCCTCCGTCTTCACGCGGGTGATGAGCTGGCCGCCGGGGGCGCGCACCATCTCGACCTTGATCTCCGGAAAGCGCTTGTTGAAGGCCTTGATCACCTGCTGCTCGATCTCGGCGAAGTTGGCAGTGTAGAAGACGAGCTTGCCTTCGGCCTTCGCGGCGGCGATCAATTCCGGCGAGCCGAACTCCTGCGCCCGCGCGGCCGGCGTCGGCGCGAATGCCGCGACGCCCGCCAAGGCGGTTATAGTGGCCAGTGTGGTGAAGGTCCGTCTATCCATCGCCAATCCTTCCCTCTTCTTGTTGTTATCCGGTCCGCGCCACATTGCCCTGCGCGGCGCCGCGCGACAGCCAGTTGGCGCCGCCGATCAGGACGCCGAGCAGCACCGTCTGCACCAGGCTGAAGGCCGCGGTCTTTCCGATATTGCCGCCCTCGTAATAGTCGAGCAGCAGCACCGACATCACCATGGTGTTGCTGGTGTAAAGGAACAGCGACGAGCCGAGCTCGCGGATCGCCAGCACGAACAGCAGCGTCATCGACGCCAGCACGCCCGGCCGCGCCAGCGGCAGCACGATCGTCCTGATGGTGCCGAGCATGCCCCGGCCGCAGACCCAGGCGGCCTCCTCGAGCTCGCGATGGATCTGCAGGAACGAGGTCGACAGCGCCTTCACCGTGTCGGGCATGAAGCGCGCGATGAAGGCGAGCGCGAGAATCCAGATCGTGCCGTAGAGCCCGCCGGGCACGCCGATCCAGGCCCAGAGATAGGCGACGCCGACCACGAGCCCGGGGATCGCGACCGGCATCGTCGAGATCAGGTCGATGGCGCTGCGGCCGGTGACGCGAGTGCGATGGATGGTATAGCCGATCGCAAAGGCGAGCGCGCCGCCGACCACCGCCGTGATGACGCCGACCTCGACCGCGTTGTAGATCGACCGCATCGTCAGCGGATTGTCGAAGATGCTCTCGAAATGCACCAAGGAATATTGCCGCATGTCGAACAGGCTCGCGGCGTCGCGGATGAACATGAACTTGCGGAACGCCGCGACGATCAGCGCCAGCGACGGCAGCACCACGACGATGAGGAGATAACCGATCCCGAGCGCGAAGGTCAGCCAGCGCCACGGCCCGAGATCGAGGCTGCGCGGCCGGAACGCCTTGCCCGCCACGGTCGTGTAGCTGCGTCCGCTCAGCAATTTCTGCTGGAGATAGACCAGGAGGCCCGTGACCACCATCAGGATGATCGCCACGGCGGCTGCGGTGTTGTAGAGCGGCGGCGACCAGTTGGTGAGCTTGAAGATGTAGGTCGTGAGCACGTTCAGGTTGGTCGGCGCGCCGAGCACGGCCGGGATGCCGTAGATGCCGAGCATCACGATGAACGACAGCAGCATGCCCGAGACGATCGCCGGCATGATCAGCGGGAACGTCACCGTGAACAGGGTGGCGAACGCGCTGGCGCCGGAAATCTCCGCGGCCTCCTCCAGGCTCGGGTCCATGTTGCGCAGCGCCGAGGACGTGAACATGTAGACATAGGGCGCGTAGTAGATGCCGAACACGAACACCAGGCCCCACATCGAATAGAGATCGATGCGCAGGTCGGAGCCCAGCCACTTGAACATCGTGTTGATCAGCCCGGTCTTCGGCGAGCCGAGGATGGCCCAGGCCACGCCGGCCACCAGCGGCGGCGCAAACAGCGGCAGGATGCTGGCCGCCGCGATGAAGCCCTTGAAGGGTGTGTTGGTGCGAACCACGATCCAGGAGAACAACAGCCCGATCGCGACCGCGATCACGGTGCCGCCGCCGCAGGCGATCAGCGTGTTGAGCAGCGCTTCGGCGACATTCGGATTGGCGAGCACGGCGAGGAAATTGGCGATCGACAGATGGCTCAGGCTGAGACGGATGCCGTCGACCACCGGATTGGTGTCGGTGAGCGCGCCGAGCAGCAGCATGAAAACGGGATAGATGACCAGGAAGGTGAGGATCGCCAGCAGTGCTGCGACCCAAAGGCCGGTGAATGCGCGGCGCCGAGTTCCCTCGCTGGCGCTTCGCATGGCATCGCTGCGCCCGTCGGCCTGTCCGTGCAATGCGCGCGTCCCTCTTGCGGCGCGATCTGACGTCGCGCCTGCTTGCATACCAAGGGTAGTCGATCGCGACTGTGACGCAAGCTATCCGAAAGTCGTCTCGGCGCGATTCTGTGACGCAGCGGGGGCGCGGCCTTGCTTTCGCGGGGACGACACTGGCATGGTTATCGCCCAGCACACGCGACCATCGGACCCGTCATCCTGAGGTGGCCGCTTCTTCGGCGGCCCTCGAAGGATCGACGGCCACCGGCGGGGCCGTCCAGCCTTTTCTGATTCGACTGTCAACCAGCTAGTTCGGTGTCATCACCCGCGCATGCGGGTGATCCAGTGTTCCTTACGCCGGTGCCTGAGCCGAGAGGCCGCGGCGTACTGGATCGCCCGGTCAAGCCGGGCGATGACAGCTGTGGATGGACGCAGCTTCGCATTCTCGCGACATGATTTGTCCGAGGTTTGCTTCTCGTTTCACCCTCTCTCGATCAGAGGAACAATTCGGAACAAGCGAAAAAACTTCCGCAAGACCGCCCTCGGCCGCACCCTGCCGACGCGCCCGCCCGAAACGATCCGGGCCGGTGTTCGGCTCTAGGCGAGATAATTGCCTTCGAGCGCCGGCATGATGTCGAGCACTTCGAAGTAATGATCCCAAAACCTCGTCTCGCGCAAATGGTCGCAGAACCAGGCCCAGGCCGAGAGGTCGCTTGTTTCGCAGATCATGACGTCGGTTGCCCTGGTCGAGAAGGCCTCCGGCTCGAACCAGCGCACCCTCAGCTCGGGACGGCGCCGGAGCAGCGGAATGACCTCCTCGTGCAGGAAGGCGAGGCGCTGCTCGGTCTTCAGATCGAGCCAGTGCCGCGTGGTCTTGACCATGACGAAGATGTGAAAATTGTGCGGATCGTCCTCGTGCTCGGGAATCACGGGGGACGACGTCGTTTGCAGTGTAACCATTGATCGGTTCTCCTTTCGCGTCCATAATGTGAGTAATTACTCATATTCTGCAACTCGCGTTCAGGAGCGGCTCTCCATGCCGGCGAAGCGGCGCATAAAGGCCCGGAAACAGCCGCTGCAGCAGCGTTCACGGGAAACCGTGGCGGTCATTCTGGAAGCGGCGGCTCGCGTTTTGGAGCAACGCGGGCTCGAGGGTTACAACACCAACGCGGTGGCCGAGCGCGGCGGGATCAGCGTCGGCTCGGTCTACCAGTACTTTCCCAACAAGGACGCGCTGACGCTGGCTTTGATCGCCGGGTTCGAGGACGCGCTGTTGGCCAAGGTGCGGGACGCGGTCGCAGCGTCCGAGGGCAAGAGCCTGACCGCGTCGCTCAACCTCATCATTCGCGCCCAGCTCGAGGCGCATGCCGAGCGGGCCGGGCTCAACCGCATCCTGGAGACCGAGGAGGATCGCCTGCGTCCGGCGTCATCAGACTCCGCGGCGGCCAGCGAATTGAAGGAGCTGGTCGCCGCCCTGCTCGCCCGGCACCGTCGCGAGATCGCAAGGCCCGTCGACGACGAAATCATCGAGGACCTGATCGTGATCAGTCGCGCCATGGTCGACCATGCGCTTCAAAAGGACCTCTCGCAGGCCGCCGCCAGCCGCCGGGTACTGCGCGCCATCGAGGGATATCTGCTCGGGCCGCACGCGGACCTTTGAGCGCTCCCGGCAAGGCCGCTTCGCATACGCATCATGCAGCGGCGCGGCTGGGGAACGGGGTGCCGGCGTAGTACATGGCGCCCCGGAGACATTGTCAGGCATGCTCGAAAAGACCCCCACCACCGGCGCAGCTGCGGCGCCGATCACCGATGGATTGCCGTGGGAAACCCGGCGCTGGGCGGTGGCGGCGATCTTCACCGCGCTGGCGATGGCCTCACTCGATACCGCGATCGCCAACATCGCACTGCCCGCGATCGCCAACGATCTGCATGTCAGCCCCGCCGAAGTGGTATGGGTGGTCAACGTCTATCAGATCGCGCTGGTCGCGACGCTGCTGCCGCTCGGCGCGCTCGGCGAAATCGTCGGCCACCAGCGGATCTATCTCGGCGGCCTCCTGCTGTTCACATTGGCGTCGCTCGGCTGCGCGCTGGCGTGGTCGCTGCCGAGCCTGTTGGTCGCGCGCACCTTGCAGGGGCTCGGCGCCAGCGGCCTGATGAGCGTCAACACCGCGCTGGTGCGCTTCGTTTATCCAAGTCGGATGCTCGGCCGCGGCTTCGGCCACAATGCGCTCGTGGTCGCGACCGCCTTTACGCTCGGGCCGACCATCGCCTCCGGAATCCTCGCGCTTGGCCCGTGGCCCTGGCTGTTCGCCGTCAACATTCCCTTCGGCATCACAGCGTTGCTGATCGGCATGAAGACGCTGCCCAAGACACCGCGCGCCACCCACGCCTTCGACTTCGCCGGCGCCGCGCTTGCCTGCGCCTGCCTCGGCCTCTTCATCATCGGCATCGGCAGCGCCGCCCACAAGACGGCGCCTGCGCTTGTCATCGCCGAGCTTGTCGGCGCGATCCTGTTCGGCTGGATCCTGACCCGGCGGCATGCCGATCATCCGGCGCCGATGCTGCCGATCGACCTGTTTCGCCGGCCGATTTTCGCGCTGTCGGCCGCGACCGCCGTCTGCTCGTTTGCTGTGCAGGGACTCGCCTTCGTCTCGCTGCCGTTCTACTTCGAGGACATACTGCACCGCTCGCAGGTCGAGACCGGCTTCTTCATGACGCCGTGGCCGCTGGTGGTCGCCTTCATGGCGCCGATCGGGGGCCGGCTGTCCGACCGCTATCCGGCCGGCATCCTCGGCGGCATCGGCATGCTGCTGCTCGGGCTTGGCATGGTGCTGCTCGCGACCCTGCCGGCCGAGCCCAGCGTCGCCAACATCGTCTGGCGCACGATGATCTGCGGCATCGGCTTCGGTTTCTTCCAGACCCCGAACATGAAGGCGATCATGTCGAGCGCCCCGTCACATCGCAGCGGCAGCGCCAGCGGCATTGTCGCAACCGCGAGGCTGACCGGGCAGACCACGGGTGCCGCACTCGCCGCACTCTGCTTTGCGCTGGCCGACCGCGAGGGCGCCACCGTCGCGCTGGCACTGGGTGCCGGATTTGCCGCGCTCGGCAGTGTCATGAGTTTCCTGCGCCTGGCGGTCGCCTCGTCGCAAAAGACATAACAGGCATGCAAAGCGCGATGCGCGACCAAACACCGCGCCATCAACTTTCTTCCGCGCTGCGAGCGCATTTTCTTGATTGAACCGTTCCAGTTTCAAGGCCACCATCGCGCTGCAGTCCAATCGGTGGATTGGACTATTCAGGGAAAAGCGATGGCAAATCTCAAAATAAACGGCAAAACAATCAATGTAGACGTCGAGGACGACACGCCACTGCTGTGGGCGATTCGCGAGAATGTCGGACTGACAGGGACCAAATACGGCTGCGGCATCGCGCAATGCGGCGCCTGCACCGTTCATATCGACGGCGTCGCGATGCGCTCCTGCGGCGTCACGGTGAGCGAAGCCGCCGGCAAGGACATCACCACCATCGAGGGCCTCGCGGCCAACGGCGTCATGCACAAGGTGCAGCTCGCCTGGATCGCCGACGACGTGCCGCAATGCGGCTATTGCCAGAGCGGCATGATCATGGCCGTGGCGGCGCTGCTGAAGGAGAACCCGAAGCCATCAGACGACGACATCAACGACGCCATCACCAATATCTGCCGCTGCGGCACCTTCCAGCAGGTGCGCGAGGCGATTCATGCTGCCGCGAACGCATGAGGAAGCAGCAATGAATCAGCACGTCATGCCAAATCATTCTTCTCGGCTCAATCGCCGCGCCTTCGTGATCGGCACGGCAACCGCCGGCGCCGGTCTCGCGCTCGGCCTCGATCTTCCGTTCGGCGGCCCCTCCGTGGTGCGCGCGGCCGACGGCACACCCGAAATCAACGCTTGGGTCGTGATCCGGCCCGACGACACCGTGGTGATCCGCATCGCCCGCTCCGAGATGGGCCAGGGCACGCTCACCGGCCTCGCCCAACTCGTCGCCGAGGAATTGCAGTGCGACTGGTCGAAGGTCACCACCGAATATCCGACGCCCGGCCAGAGCGTCGCCCGCAAGCGCGCCTGGGGCGATTTCTCGACCGGCGGCAGCCGCGGCATCCGCACCTCGCAGGACTATGTCCGCAAGGGCGGCGCCATCGCACGCGTGATGCTGATCCAGGCGGCGGCCAATGAGTGGAAAGTGCCTGCTTCCGAATGCAAGGCGGCGAACAGCGTCATCACTCACACGCCGTCGGGCAAGACAACGACCTACGGCAAGGTTGCAGAAGCCGCGGCCAAGCTCGAGCCGCCGGCCGACGTCAAGCTGAAGGACCCGAAGGACTGGACCATCGCCGGCAAGGGCCTGAAGCGGCTCGACACCGTCGACAAGACCACCGGCAAGATGACCTACGGCATCGACGTCAAGCTGCCGGGCATGCTGAACGCCGCGATCAAGGACTGCCCGGTGTTCGGCGGCAAGGTGAAGAGCTTTGACGAAGCCAAGATCGCCGGCATGAAGGGCGTCAAGAAGGTGGTGCCGGTCGGCGACAGCGCCGTGGCCGTCGTCGCCGACACCTGGTGGCACGCCAAGACCGCGCTGGATGCGCTGCCGATCGTCTGGGACGAAGGCCCCAACGCAAAGGTCTCCAGCGAGACGATTGCGAGCTGGCTCGCCGAGGGTCTCGACAATGCGCAGCCGGCCTATGTCGGCAACCAGAACGGCGACGCAAAGGCGGCCATCGCCACCGCAGCCAAGAAGGTCGAGGCGGTCTACAGCTACCCCTACCAGAACCACGCCACGATGGAGCCGATGAACGCCACCGTGCTCTACACACCTGATAGATGCGAGGTGTGGTGCGGCACACAGAATGGCGAGGCGGCGTTCGCCGCGGCGCTCGAGGCCTCCGGCCTGCCGGCAGACAAGGTCGACGTGCACAAGCTGATGCTCGGCGGCGGCTTCGGCCGGCGCGGCATGACCGACTATGTGCGGCAGGCGGTGGCGATCGCCAAACAGATGCCGGGCACGCCGATCAAGCTGCTGTGGTCGCGCGAAGAGGATATGCAGCACGGCAAGTATCACCCGATCACGCAGTGCAAGCTGACCGGCGCGTTCGATGCCGACAACAATCTGGTCGCGCTGCACTACCGGCTGTCGGGCCAATCCATCCTGTTCTCGGTGCGCCCGGAAGCGCTGCAAAACGGCATGGACCCCGCCGCGTTCCAGGGCGTCGCGCAAGCCGGCGAGGCCGCGATCGGCTATTCGGTGCCGAACCTGCTGGTCGAGCATTCGATGCGCAACCCGCACGTCCCGCCGGGCTTCTGGCGCGGCGTCAACGTCAATCACAACGCGATCTACATGGAATGCTTCATGGATGAGCTGGCGCTGGCTGCAGGCCAGGACCCGCTCGAATTCCGCCGCAAGCTGATGGGCAAGAACCCCAAGCATCTCGCGGTGCTCAACGCCGTGGCCGAGAAGATCGGCTGGAGCACGCCGGCGCCGCAGGGCGTCTATCGCGGCATCGCGCAGGTGATGGGCTATGGCAGCTATGTTGCCGGCGCCGCCGAGATCTCGGTGACCGACGGCAGCAAGATCAAGGTGCATCGCATCGTCGCCTCCACCGATCCCGGCTATGTCGTCAATCCGGCGCAGGTGGAACGGCAGATCGCGGGCTCCTTCGTCTACGGCCTCAGCGCGCTGTTCTACGGCGGCTGCACCGTGAAGGACGGCCGCATCGAGCAGACCAACTTCGACACCTACAACTCGATGCGCATCAACGAAATGCCGAAGGTGGAATCGGTGATGGTGCCGAGCGGCGGGTTCTGGGGCGGGGTCGGCGAGCCGACCATCGGCGTCGCGGCGCCGGCGGTGCTCAACGCCTATTTCGCGGCGACGGGAAAGCGCATCCGCACTTTCCCGCTGCGCAACCAGAACATCAGCTTCGCCTGATCAAACCAGAAGCGGCGGCCCGAGCGGCCGCCGCCCCCTCCCCAGGATTATCGTGCATGGCCGTCTCGCGTCTTCAGACGCGCAGGGATGTCGTCCGTGGCGCCGCTGCCATCGCAGCGGCGGCCGCGTTGGCGCGTCCGTCATTGGCGCAAGGCGCTCCGCGGATCGCGGTGATCGGCGGCGGCTTCGGCGGTGCGGCCTGCGCGCGGGCGCTGCGGCGGCTCGATGCAAAATTCCAGGTCACGCTGATCGAGCCGAACAAGATTTTCACCGCCTGCCCGTTCAGCAACGAGGTGATCGCAGGCCTGCGCGAGCTTTCCGCGCAGCAATTCACCTACGACAAGGTCGCAGCCGACGGCATCGCGGTTGCCGCACAGGCAGCCACTAAAGTCGATGCGCAAGCGCGTAGCATCGTTCTCTCTGATGGTACAACGCTCCTCTATGACGGGCTCGTGCTCGCGCCCGGCATCGATATGCGCTTCGACGCGCTCTCCGGCTATGACGAGGCGGCGGCGGAGAAGATGCCGCACGCCTGGAAGGCCGGCGCGCAGACCATGCTGCTGCGCGGGCAGCTCGAAGCCATGGATGATGGCGGCCTCGTCGTGATCGCCGTCCCCGCCGCGCCGCTGCGCTGTCCGCCGGCACCCTACGAGCGCGCCAGCCTGATCGCGCATTATCTGAAAGCGAAGAAGCCCCGCTCAAAAATCCTGGTGCTCGACGCCAAGGACAATTACTCGCAGCAGAAGCTGTTCGAGAGAGCCTGGGCGGAACTCTATCCCGGCATGATTGAACGGATCGCGCTATCACAAGGCGGCCGGGTGACGTCGGTCAATCCGGCGACCAATGAGATCGTCACAGACTTCGGCAACTACACCGCCGCGGTCGCCAATGTGATCCCGCCGCAGCGAGCCGGCCGCATCGCCGAGATCGCCGGTGCCGCCGACCACACCGGCTGGTGCCCGATCGATCCGGTCAGCTTTGCCTCGAAGCTCGTGCCCAACATCCATGTCATCGGCGACGCCGCGATCGCCGGCGGGATTCCGAAATCCGCCTCCGCGGCGGCGGCGCAAGGCCGCGCCTGTGCGGCGGCGATCGTGAATTCACTTGCAGGCAAGGCGCCGGAGACGCCGCGGCTCGATGGCGCCTGCTACAACACGGTGGCGCCGGGCTATGCCTTCTCCCTGAAGGGCATCTATCAGCCGAAGGAAGATCAATATGCCGAGGCCGAGGTGACCACGAGCCCGGTCGACGCGCCGCGCGAGGTGCGCCAGCGCGAGGCCGATCAGGCGCTGGACTGGTTCAGGACCATCACGAGGGACGCCTTTGGCTAGGCTCTCCCTCATGGCGTTGCTCGCAGTAGCCGCGTTCGCAGCTAACGTGCCTGCCGGCGCCGAGGCCTTGCGCCCCTATACCGTGGTCGGCGATGCGATCCCGCAACCGCTGACGGAAACCAAAGGCGACGTCACGCGTGGCCGTGCGCTGATCGTCGAGCGTTCCTCGACTTGCATCCTCTGCCACAGCGGCCCATTTCCGGAGCAGGCGTTCCAGGGCGACCTCGCGCCGAACCTCACTGGGAGCGGCGCCCGCTGGTCGGAAGGGCAGTTGCGGCTCCGGCTGGTCGATGCGGCGCATCTCAACGCGGCGACGATCATGCCGTCCTACTATCGCGTCGATGGGCTCACGCGCGTCGGCACCTCATGGCGCGACAAGCCGATCCTGTCGGCGGAGCAGATCGAGGACATCGTGGCCTATCTGGTAACGCTACGGAACTAGGACCTAGGAATGACGAATTCGGAGCACACCACACGTCGCACATTCCTGAGCCTCACCGGCGGTGCCGCAGCGCTGGTGATCGTGCGGCCGGCCGACGCCACGCCCGCGACGCTGCAGTCCGCGATCCGCAATGTCGTCGGCGAAGCCAATGTGCGGACCGGCAAGGTCAAGCTCGACATCCCGCCGCTGGTCGAGAACGGTAACACCGTGCCGATGACGGTTAGCGTCACCAGCCCGATGACGGCGGACGAGTATGTGAAGAGCATCCATGTCTTCAACGAGAAGAACCCGCAGCCGAACATCGGCAATTTCTATCTCACACCGCGCGCCGGGCGCGCTCAGGTGTCGGCCCGCATCCGCCTCGCCGACAGCCAGAAGGTCACGGCCATTGCACGGCTCTCCGACGACACGTTCTGGTCGGCGACCGCTGATGTCGTGGTGACGCTCGCCGCCTGCACCGAGGAGGCGATCTGATGCCGTCGGCTTTGATCAACGTGCCGGCCAAGGCCAGGCGCGGCAGCGTCATCGAGATCAAGACGCTGATGTCGCACATCATGGAGACCGGCTATCGCCACACCGCGTCGGGCGACGTGGTGCCGCGCGACATCATCACGAGCTTCATTTGCCGTTTCAACGGCACCGAGATCTTCCGCGCCGATCTTTATCCGGCGATCGCCGCCAATCCGTTCATCACCTTCTTCACCACCGTGGCCGAAAGCGGCAAGTTCGAATTCGAGTGGATCGGCGACAAGGGATTTTCGGAGACCGCGCAGGCTTCGATCACGGTCGAATGAGGATTGCCGGCTGCATCGCGCTGCTGACGGCGATGGCGGGCGCGGCGCTGGCCACCGAGATCCCGCAAGTCGAGCGCCGGTCCGGCTATAGCTTCATGAGCGCGGACACCAGGGCGATGCAGGACGAAGACACCGCCAATCCCGGCATGCTCTTTGTGCTCGACGGCGAGGCGCTGTGGAAGCGCAAGGCCGGCAGCGCGGACAAGGCCTGCGCCGATTGCCACAACGATGCCCGCGTCAGCATGAATGGCGTCGCGGCACACTATCCGGCGTTCGAGAAGGCGTTGGGAAAGCCGGTTGACCTCGAAGGGCGGATCAACCTCTGCCGCACCAACCACCAGCAGGCGTCGCCATTCGCCTATGAAAGCCGCGAGCTGCTGGCGCTATCAGCCTATGTCGCACAGCAGTCGCGCGGCGCGCCGATCGCGGCCGGCGACGATCCGGAGCTCGCGCCGTTCATCGAGAAGGGGCACGCACTGTTCATGCAGCGGCAGGGCCAGCTCAATCTCGGCTGCACCAACTGCCACGACGACAATTGGGACAAGAAGCTCGCGGGCAGCACGATCACGCAGGCGCAGCCGACCGGCTATCCGCTCTACCGGCTGGAATGGCAATCGCTCGGATCGTTGCAGCGGCGGCTGCGCGCCTGCATCACCGGCATCCGCGCGCAGGCCTACGACTACGGCTCGCCGGAGCTGGTCGAGATCGAGCTCTACCTGATGACGCGGGCGCACGGCATGTCGATCGAGACGCCGGCGGTCCGGCCGTAAGCCGCATCGGCTTTATCCAGCGGAGCGAAGCAATCCATTGCTTCCGGCTGTACCGGAAGATGGATTGCTTCCGCCTTCGCCAAAGGCTTCGGCGGACAAGTCGTCGCTCCCCTTGCACTGACGGGGCTGGAGATCAGTGCGAAGATCAACGCTCGGCGAAGGCCTTTTCGACCACGAACTGCGCGGGCTCGCCGTGATTGCCCTCGACGAAGCCGCGGCCATTCAGCAGCGTGCGGGTGTCGGCGACCAGCGCCGGCGAGCCGCAGATCATGACGCGGTCATGCGCGGGATCGAGCGCCGGCAGGCCGATGTCGGCGAACAGCTTGCCCGAGGTGATGAGGTCGGTGATGCGGCCGCGGTTGCGGAACGGATCGCGCGTCACGGTCGGGTAGTAGATCAGCTGGTCGCGCACCAGATCGCCGATCAGTTCGTCCTGCGGCAGCCGCTCGGTGATCATCTCGCCATAGGCGAGCTCCTTGACGCGGCGGCAGCCATGCAGCAGCACGACCTTCTCGAAGCGGTCATAGGTCTCGGGATCCTTGATCACGCTGAGGAACGGGGCGAGGCCGGTGCCGGTGCCGACCAGATAGAGGTTGCGGCCGTCCTCAAGGTTGTCGATGACAAGCGTGCCGGTGGCCTTGCGGCTGACAATGATCTCGTCGCCTTCCTTGAGGTGCTGCAGGCGCGAGGTCAGCGGGCCGTCCGGAACCTTGATCGAGAAGAACTCGAGCGTGTCCTCGTAATTCGCGCTGGCGACGCTGTAGGCCCGCAGCAGCGGCTTCTCGCCGACCTTGAGCCCGATCATGGTGAACTCGCCGTTGCGGAAGCGGAACGACGGGTTGCGGGTGGTGGTGAAGGAGAACAGCGTGTCGGTCCAGTGATGAACGCTGAGGACGCTTTCCTGGTTGAAATTGCTCATCGCACCAATCCCTGATCTGTGCTGCGGCGGGTTGAGGACTTGAACCCCGTTGACCGGCCGGATCGTTTGTATACGATCATTCGTATACAAACGAATAATCCGGCTTGATCCGAAAGTCAAGCCGGGCTCAAATTCCCGGGCAATTTCGGAAAGAAAACAGAAGGAAAACACCCATGGCTCACGACGCGCCCCAGGCCACCGGCCCCAGCAAGCTGGTGGTCCGCAATATCGGGCTACTGCTGTCGGGAGCCCTGGAAAGGCCGATTCTGGACGCCGATACCATCGTCGCGGAGAACGGCAAGATCACCGCGATCGGCCGGCTCAAGGACGTCGACACCGAAGGCGCCACCACCATCGTCGACGCCAATGGCACGACGGTCGCGCCCGGCCTGATCGACAGCCATGTCCATCCCGTCGCCGGCGACTGGACGCCGCGGCAGAACCAGACCAACTGGATCGACAGCTATCTGCATGGCGGCGTCACCACCATGATCTCCGCCGGCGAGGTGCACATGCCCGGGCGTCCGCGCGACGTGGTCGGACTGAAGGCGATGGCGATCTTCGCGCAGCGCGCGTTCTGGACGCTGCGGCCGGGCGGCGTGAAAGTGCATGCCGGCGCGCCGGTGATCGAATGCGAGATGGTGGAGGACGATTTCAAGGAATTGGCCGCCGCCGGCGTCAAGCTGCTCGGCGAGGTCGGGCTCGGCGGCGTCAAGGACGGCCCCACCGCGCGGAAGATGGTCGGCTGGGCCCGCAAATACGGCATCCAGAGCACGATCCACACCGGTGGCCCCTCGATCCCCGGCTCCGGCCTGATCGACAAGGACGTGGTGCTGGAGGCCGACACCGACGTGGTCGGCCACATCAATGGCGGCCACACCGCGCTGCCGGACGACCAGATCCGCTGCATCTGCGAGGGCTGCAAGCGCGGGCTCGAGCTGGTGCATAACGGCAATGAGCGCTCGGCGCTGTTCACGCTGCGCATCGCGCGCGAGATGGGCGACCTGCACCGCGTCATCCTCGGCACCGATGCGCCGGCCGGCTCCGGCGTGCAGCCGCTCGGCATTTTGCGGATGGTCTCGCTGCTGTCCTCGCTGGGGGAACTGCCCGCCGAGCTGGCGTTCTGCCTCGCCACCGGCAACACCGCGCGGATGCGCGAGCTCGATTGCGGCCTGATCGAGGTCGGCCGCTCCGCCGATTTCGTGCTGATGGACAAGGCCCAGCACTCGCCGGGCAGGAACATCCTGGAGAGCGTTCAGCTCGGCGATCTCCCGGGCATCGGCATGACCATCATCGACGGCATCGTCCGTACCCAGCGCAGCCGCAACACCCCGCCCGCGGGCAAGGTGCCGGAGATCGTGGCGAAGTAATCGCGATAAGTGGCCTCGTCACCCCCGCGCAACGGCTTCGCCGTTGTGGCTGGAGGTACACGCGCAGCGTGCCTCGAAGGATGAACGGCCCGCGGCCAAGAACCGGGCCGTCGACCCTTCGAGACGCACTGCGCGCTCCTCAGGGTGACGGTGAAAGATTGGTCCGTAGAGGACAGCAAAGCGGCGCTTATCCAACCTCTTGAAGAAGCTGCTGGATCACGGGCACGGCGCCGCGCGTCTTTGCCGCGCCGCCTCCGAAGCTGAACCTTGTTTTCACCTGTCACCATTGGGGTGTATCGTGCCGCCACGCGAACCTAGCCGGCGGCACTCACAAGAGACACGCGACGATCCGGATTAGTTCCTGCCGCATGCCGCCGCGCCGTGTTGGTCCACAGCAGACAAACAGGAGGCAGCACGATGACGATCAGGCCAGATCCCACGTTTCACGCGTCGCCGAAGCTTGCGATGGAAGCTCCGGCAGAGAACTTCGCCTACACCGTGCTGCTCAGCCCGGACTTTTCAAAGCCCGACGCGCTCGCCGTCATCGACGTCAAGCCGGGCTCGCCGACCTACAGCAAGATCGTCCACACCGTGACGATGCCCAACAAGGGCGACGAGTTTCACCATTTCGGCTGGAACGCGTGTTCGTCGGCGTTGTCGCCGCTTGCGGGACATGCCTTTATCGAGCGTCGCTATCTCATCGTCCCCGGCATGCGGTCGTCGCGGATCTACATCATCGACACCAAGCCGGATCCGACGCAGGCCAAGATCCACAAGATCATCGAGCCCGAGGAGGTGTTCAGGAAGACCGGCTATTCGCGGCCGCATACGATCCACTGCGGACCGGACGGCATTTACGTCTCCACGCTCGGCGGCGGCGGCAAGGACGGCACCGATGGGCCGCCCGGCGTCTTCATCATGGACTGCGAGACATTCGAGGTGCTCGGACGCTGGGAGATCGATCGCGGTCCCCAGACCAAGCACTATGACTTCTGGTGGAACCTGCCGCGCGACTACATGGTGAGCAGCGAATGGGCGCTGCCGCCGCAATTCGAGAACGGGATCGTGCCGGAGGACCTGCTCTCGAACAAATACGGACATCGCCTCCACTTCTGGGATCTGCGCGCGCGGCGCAATGTCCAAACCATCGATCTCGGCGCCAACCATCAAATGGCGCTGGAGGTACGTCCCGCGCACGATCCGGTTCGCGAATACGGCTTCGTCGGGGTCGTGGTCGATACCACCAACCTCGAAGGTTCGATCTGGACCTGGTGGCGCGAGGGCGGCAAGTTTCACATCGAGAAGACGGTGACGATACCGCCCGAGCCCGCACCGAAGGAGCAACTGCCGCCGCTGCTGCAAGGCTTCGGCGCCGTGCCGCCGCTGGTGACCGACATCGATCTGTCGATGGACGACAAATTCCTTTATGTCGCCTGCTGGGCCACCGGCGAGATGCGCCAATACGATGTCAGCAATCCGCGCAAGCCAAAGCTCGCCGGATCGGTCCGCATCGGCGGTATCGTCAGCCGCACTCCTCACCCCAACGGCCAGCCATTTGCCGGCGGTCCGCAAATGGTCGAGATCAGCCGCGACGGCAAGCGGGTCTACTGGACCAATTCGCTCTACTCGACCTGGGACGACCAGTTCTATCCGCAAGGCATTCCCGGCGCCCAGGTGATGGCGAATGCGAGCCCGGGCGGCGGCCTTGAACTGGCAAAGAACTACTGGGTCACCTTCCCCGACGGCTACCGCGCCCACCAGATCCGGCTCGACGGCGGCGACTGCTCGACGGATTCGTTCTGCTATCCGTCGGCCTGAATGTGAGTGCAGCCCACTGGACACCGGCCTGGCTCTGGCTGGCGGTCATCGCGAGCGGCCTCTACCACGGGATCAACCCGGGCATGGGCTGGCCGCTCGCGGTTTCAGCGGGTTTGATGCAAAGGAGTTCGCGCGCGCTGCTCGCCGCGCTCGGCCCGCTGGCAATCGGCCACCTGCTGGCGATGCTGCTCGTGATCCTGCCCTTTGCATTGCTCGTCACTCTTGTCGAATGGCAGCGCACGATCCGGATCGGCGCCAGCCTGCTTGTGATCTTGTTCGGCCTCTATCGGCTGATCGACCGGCGCCATCCACGGGCCCTGGCGCGGATACCACCGACGCAACTCGCCTTGTGGTCCTTCGCGGTGGCGATCGCCCACGGCGCGGCGCTGATGCTGGTGCCGATCTATCTGGGGCTGTGCCGCGAGGCTGCGCCGGACCAGGGCCACGCCGCCGCCAACAGCCTGATCGACACCAGCCTCACGATGGCCGTGCTGGTCTCCCTCGTCCATGCCGGCGCGATGATCGCCGCCGGTGGATGTCTGGCGTGGCTGGTCTACCGCTATCTGGGTCTCAAATTCGTGGCGCGGAGCTGGTTCAATCTGGACGCGGTTTGGGCGCTCAGCCTGGTGCTGGTCGGCGCCGTCGCGCTGGCCCTTGGTGTTGCGACATAATTCGCGCGTGATGCGCCCGTCAGCAAGCAAGGTGGCGGAGGTCGTGGCGACGTAGGCGCGATAGATGACCCGTCATCCCCGCGCAACGGCTCTGCCGTTGTCGCTGGAGGTGCGAGCCTTGCGGCGCTGGGCGAGCCTCGAAGGATGCACGGCCCTTGGCAGACAGCCGGGCCGTCGACCCTTCGAGACGCCGCGCTCCGCGCGGCTCCTCCAGCGACAAAGGCGAAGCCTTTGCGCGGGGGTGACGGTGATAGATAGATCACCGCAACTTACCGAGCAGCGCCATCAGCGTCTCGCGCTCCTTGGCGTCGAGCGGCGCCAGCGTCTCCTTCGAAATCACAAACGCGTTCGGCGCGGCCTTGTCGGCCATCTGCTGGCCCGCGCGCGTCAAACTGACCATCAGCCGGCGGCCGTCGTCGGGATCGGGCGAGGTCTCGGTCAGGCCGCGCGCGGTCAGGCGATCGATCACGCCCTTGATGGTCGCAACGTCCATCGAGGTCAGCCGCCCGAGCTGGTTCTGCGAGCAGGCGCCGACCTCCGACAGCTTCGAGAGCGCGGCCCATTGCGTCGGCGTCAGGTTGATGCCGATCTCGCGGGCGAAGATCGTGGCGTGGCGCTGCGACACCTGACGCAGGATGAAGCCGATCTGCTCGTCCAGCACGTAACCCGGCTTCGCCGCCTTCCCGTTTCGCTTCTGTGCAGCACTCCTCGCCATTGTTTTACCCCGCCCTTACAGCGACAGATGCGCGTCGCGGACATCCGGACGCGCATCGAGCTCCGCCATGGTGCCGCCGAAACAGATCCGGCCGCGCTCGATAATGTAGGCGCGATCCGAGATCAGCCGGGCGAAATGCAGATTCTGCTCGGAGACGACGATGCTGACGCCCTCTTTCTTCATCGCCAGGATCGCATCGACCATCTGCTCGACGATCTTCGGCGACAGGCCTTCCGAGGGCTCATCGAGCAGCACCAGCGACGGATTGCCCATCAGCGTGCGCGCAATCGTCAGCATCTGCTGCTCGCCGCCGCTCATGCGGCCGCCGGGCCGTCCCCGCATCTCGCCAAGGTTCGGAAACAGCTTGAACAGCTTGTCGCGGTCCCATTGCGGCGCGCCCGCCCGTTTCGGCTGGCGGCCGACCTCGAGATTTTCCTCGACCGTCAGGTCAGTGAAGATGCGCCGCTCTTCCGGCACGTAGCCGAGGCCGCCGCGCACGATCGCGTGCGTCGGCAGCTCCGACACGTCCCTGCCCTCGAACATGATGCGGCCCGAGCGGTTCTCGACCAGCCCGACGATGGAGCGAAACGTGGTCGACTTGCCGGCGCCGTTGCGCCCGAGCAAAGCAACCACCTCGCCCTCGCCGACCTCGAGCGCGATGTCGAACAGGATGTGCGCCGTACCGTAGAAGCTGTTGAGGTCCTTCACCGTGAGCTTCATGCGGATGCTCCCTCGCGATGCCGCGCATCGTAAAGCAAGCCTTCGCCGAGATAGATCGCCCGCACCTGGGCATTGCCGCGCACCTCTTCGGGTGAGCCCTCGGCGATCAGGCTGCCGCGGTTGAGCACCAGGATGCGGTCGGCATGTTCGAACACCACATCCATGTCGTGCTCGGTGAAGAGAACGCCGATCGATTGCTCGCGCGCGATCCGCGCCGTCAGCCGCATCAGCTCGACGCGCTCGCGCGGCGCCATGCCGGCGGTCGGCTCGTCCATCAGCAGCAGCTTCGGCTGATTGGCGAGCGCGATCGCAAGCTCCAGCCGCTTGACGTCGCCATAGGCGAGCTCGCCGCAGGGCCGCTCCGCATAGGCGCCCATGCCGACCAGATCGAGCAGCCGTCCGGCCTCGCCGCGCGCCTGGCCCGCGGTCGAGGCCCACAGATTGAACAATTGCCCGCCATACGACACCAGCGCGACCTGCACGTTCTCGCGCACCGTCATGGTCGGGAACGTCGCCGCGATCTGGAAGGTGCGGCCGACGCCCATGCGCCAGATCACGCGCGGCTTCTTGCCGGTGGTCTCCGCCCCCAGCACGCGGATGCGGCCGCTATCGGGAATATTCTGGCCGTTGAGCATGTCGAAGCAGGTGCTCTTGCCCGCGCCGTTCGGCCCGATCAGCGCCAGGATCTCGCCGGCGCGCAATTCGAAGGAGACGCCGCGCACGGCATGCACGCCGCCATAGGACTTCGTCAGCCCTTCGACCGATAGCAATGTGGGGGCCATGCTCATTCGGCGGTCTCGATGCGTGAGGTGAGCAGCGGTGACGATGACGATCCGGATTTGCGCCGGCGATGCAGCAATGCTTCCAGCGTGCCGACGATACCCTTAGGGAAGGCGACCACGATCAGCACGACGAAGCCGCCGAGCACGAGCTTGGAGAGATCGGTCTGGCTGACCAGCCAGATATTGAGCGCCTTGTAGACGATCGCCCCGACCACCGCGCCCGACACGGTCTCGACGCCGCCGAGCAGCACCATGACCAGCGCATCGACCGACAGCGAGATGCCCATGTTATCGGGGAATACGCTGCCCTTGAGGTAGGCGAACAGCGCGCCGGCGAGACCGGCGACCGTGCCCGCGATCACGAAGGCGGTCCACTGGATGCGCTTGCCGTTGATGCCGATCGCTTCGCTGCGCAGCGGAGAGTCGCGCGTGGCGCGCAGCGCGAAGCCGAACGGCGAGAACACGATGATGCGGAGGATCACGACCGCGAGCGCGGCGATGCCGAGCGACAGCCAGTAGAAGTGCGCCGGGCTCGCCGCCCAGTTCGAAGGCCAGACCCCGAGAATGCCATTGTCGCCGCCGGTCACCGACACCCACTGGAACGCGATCGACCAGACGATCTGGGCAAACGCCAGCGTCAGCATCGCGAAATAGACCCCGGAGAGCTGCACGGCGAAGAAGCCGAACACAGCGGCTCCCACTAGCCCAAGCAGCGGGCCGAGCAGCAGGCAGACGATCATCGGCAGGCCCGCCATCTTGGCGAGCAGGGCCACGCCATAGGCGCCGAGGCCGAAATAGGCGGCGTGGCCGAACGAGGCGAGCCCGCCGACCGACATCAGGAAATGCAGGCTGACCGCAAAGATCACGAAGATCGCGATCTCCGAGCCGACGGTGAGCACGTAATTGCCGGCGACGAACGGCAGCGCGGCGGCGACGACGAGCACGGCAATCGCGGCGAGCCGCTCGTTCGCCGTCAGCGGCCGCCACGGATTGACGGTGAGGCCCGGCGTGCGCCGCGCCGGCGCTTCCGGCTTGCCGAACAGGCCCCACGGACGGACGATCAGCACCACCGCCATCACCAGGAACACCAGGATGATGGAGATCTTCGGAAAGATCAGGATGCCGAAGGCGTTGAGCTCCGACACCAGCACCGCCGCGACAAAGGCGCCGATGATGCTGCCGAGGCCGCCGATCACGACCACGACAAAGACCTCGACGATGATGCGCAGGTCCATCGCGTGATGAACGGCATCGCGCGGAATCTGCAGTGCGCCGCCGAGCGCGGCGAGGAAGACGCCGACCGCGAACACGCTGGTGAACAGCCATTTCTGATTGACGCCGAGCGCTGCGACCATGTCGCGGTCCTGCGTCGCCGCGCGCACCAGGATGCCCCAGCGGGTGCGCTGGAACAGCAGCCAGAGGACGCCGAGCACGACGGGGCCGAGCACGATCAGGAACAGATCGTAGCTCGGAATGTTCTGGCCGAAGAAATCGACCGCGCCCTTGAAGCCCGGCGCGCGGCGCCCGACCAGATCGTCCGGGCCCCAGATCAACACCACGAGGTCTTCGACCATCAGCGTCAGGCCGAAAGTGGCGAGCAGCTGGAACAGCTCGGGCGAGTGATAGATCCGGCGCAGCAACACCATCTCGACCAGCACGCCGATCGCAGCAACCGCCAGCGCCGCGACGACGATGCCGCCCCAGAAGCCCAGCGCGCCCGAGAAACGTTCGGTCAGCGTGAACGCGACATAGGCGCCGAGCATATAGAACGCGCCATGCGCGAAATTCACGATCCGCGTCACGCCGAAGATGATCGACAGACCCGAAGCGACCAGGAACAGCGACGCCGCGCTGGCAAGACCGGTCAGGAACTGGACGATATAGAAGGCCATGGGCGGTCCGCGTTGGAGTGGTCGCGACGATCGAGATCGCCGCGTCGTTTACTTCACCTCGCCCCGCACTTGCGGGGAGAGGTCGAATTCAAGCCCCAGCTTGAATTCGGGTGAGGGGGACTCTCCGCGAGCACGACTCGTGGAGAAAGCCCCTCACCCCAACCCTCTCCCCGCAAGAGCGGGGCGAGGGAGAAGAGAAATCAATCCTTCGGCCGCAGCTTCTCGATTTCGGCATCGCTTGGCAGATAGTCCGAGCCCTTGCGATAGGTGCTGTCGACCATGATGCCCTTGCCGTCTTTCAGCGCGGTCTTGCCGGTGAAGGCGCCAAGCGTCGACTGGTGATCGATCTTGCGGAAGGTGATCTCGCCGAACGGCGACGGCACCGAGATGCCTTCGGCCGCCGCGATCAGCTTCTCCGGATCGGTCGAGCCGGCTTTCGCAAGGATCGCCGCCGCCGACTTGATGGTCTGGTAGCCGACGATCGAGCCGAGCCGCGGATAGTCGTTGTACTTGGCTTGATAGGCCTTCAGGAACGCGTCGTGCTCGGGCGTCTTGATCGAGTACCAGGGATAGCCGGTGACGATCCAGCCCTCCGGCGTCTCGTCCTTCAGCGGATCGAGATATTCCGGCTCGCCGGTCAGGAAGCTCACCACCTTGCGGTCCTTGAACAGACCGCGGGTGTTGCCCTCGCGCACGAGCTTCACGAGGTCGGCACCGAAGGTCACGTTGAGGATCGCCTCCGGGTTTGCCGCGGCCACCGCCTGCACCACCGGGCCCGCGTCTATCTTGCCCTGCGGCGGCCACTGCTCGTCGACCCACTGGATGTCGGGCCGCTTCTCCGACATCAGCTTCTTGAACACCGCGACCGCCGACTGGCCGTATTCATAGTTCGGCGCGATCGTCGCCCAGCGTTTTGCGGGAAGCTTCGCCGCTTCTTCAACCAGCATCGCGGCCTGCATATAGTTGGAGGGACGCAGGCGGAACGTGTAGCGGTTACCCTTCGACCAGGTGATGGCGTCGGTCAGAGGTTCTGCCGCAAGGAAAAACACCTTCTTCTGGTTGGCGAAGTCGCTGACGGCGAGGCCGATATTGGAGAGGAACGTGCCGGTCAGCATCGCGACGTTTTCGCTCGACACCAGTTCGTTCGCCGCGGTCTGCGCATCCGCCGGCTTGCCGCCGTCATCCTTGGAGATGACCACGAGCTTCTTGCCGTTAATGCCGCCGGCCGCGTTGATCTCTTCCACCGCGAGCTGCCAGCCCTTGCGATAGGGCTCGGTGAACGCCGGCAGCAAGGAATAAGAGTTGATCTCTCCGACCTTGATTTCGCTCTGCGCCAAGGCCTGCGTTGTCATGGCGCTCGTTGCCATCGTCGCAACCGCGATCGCCAATCCCGCCCCTACGAAATAACCACGCATCCCGTCCTCCAGTTGTTCTGCAAAAGATTATCGCAATCCGTCTTCGCCCTTGACCTCATCGACCGTCAGCCCGCCGACGCGCGGCAGCGGCCGTCCGCTGTCGGTCACCGCAACCGCGACCATGATCTCGTTGGCTCGCGGCGCGTCGTTGATCTGCACCTCCATGCCGTCAAAATGGCTGCGCACGAAGGCCGCGTCCTTGTGCCCGAGCGGAATATCCAGCGTGGTGCCGGGCCCCGAGCGCTTCTTCGACGACGGGATCAGCGCCGCGCCCTTTGACAGCACCTTGCGCACCGGCGCGCCCATCTTGGGATGCAGGATCGCGGCCGCGTGCTCGAGCTCGCCATTCTCGCCGACGGCGGCCGCCTTGCCGTAACTGTGCGCCTTGGCGCCGTCGATGCCGAGCGCGGCCACCGCCCGTTTCGAAAGCAATTCGCCAAGCTCCTCGCCGATCGCGATCAGCGGCGACAGATCCTCGACATAGCGGCCGGCAAAGGGGTTTTCGATCACCGCGATCGCGGCGGCGCGCCGGGTCGGCGGCGCAATGGTCTTGCCCATCTCCAGATGGGTCTCCTCGACCACGGTGACGATCTTGCGAATGACGGCGCTCATCGTATCAGCCTCGCTCCCGGTCATGCCCGCAGCATGTTGTCTGTCGTTTGTCCCTGAAACGCGTGCGCAGCCGGCGCCCCGTCCCCAGTTGCACCGACAATTCGCGTTTCGCCCAGTAGACGCAATGCCGCGCCCTCGATCAATCCCGACATCAGGAGGTCGCGTGCCCGCGCCGCCCCCGCCTCGAGCGCCTGCTCGATCTCGTGTTCCGCCAGACGTCCGACATCGCGGGTCACCAGCCGTGCGCCGAGGTCGCTGTCGGGCTGCAACTCGCTCGCCGGAACGCGCAGGATCGCCGGATGGTCAGGCAGATCGACCGCATTGGCGATCACGGTCGCCGCCGCATCGGCCTGCGACGCCGTCCGCGCCAGCACGGTGACGGCATCGGCGATGCCGAGCGAGAAGCTACGGCCGTGGCGGCCGCTGGTGGCGATGCCGCGGACCGGCATGTCGCTATCTATCGTCATCGTGCGCATCACGCCATGGCGGTCCGGCCGGTCCATCAGGCCGACACTGAATTGTTCGCCATCGGCAAGATGCAGGGCGATGTCGCCGCCATTGTTGACATAGGCGCGATCGAGCGTTGCCGCCTCAAGCATCGCGCCAAGGATTTCCTCGGCGACCGAGCCCGCGACCGCCGCCATCGGCGTGATGAAGCAGTCGGCGGCAAACGTCGCGACCGCCGCATGCATCCGCCGCGCGACCACGCCTTTCAGCAAGCAGCGGTCGGGATCGGCCGCGCTGCGCAGCTCGGGAAGTTCCGCGCACAATTCGTCAAGCAAGCCCGTGAATCGCGCCGCCGCGGCTTGATAGGCGGCAGTCACGTCCACATCCCTGCCCTTGGCCTCGACGACCAGATCAATCGGGCCATCCTGCAAATGCAGCCGCTTGCCGTCAGGAAGAAGCGCGATTTGCGGGAGCCTGGTCATGCGCGCCGCCCGGGAAGATACGGCATCGGCCGGACCTCGGCGCTGTCCCGCAGCGAGGACAGCGGCCGGACATAATCCATGTGGCCGCCGAGCGCCGCATAGTCGGACAGCCGCATCGTGAACTCGATCGGCGCCACCAATGCCGGGGTCGGCACATAGCCGAAGGCGCCGGCCGGCATCTGCGTCACATCGACCATGAAGGTGATGCCGCCGCCGGGCCAGACATAGACCGGCGCGCCGCCGCTGGTCACCCGCGTCAGCGCGTCCTTGACCGAGCGGGTCAGCCGCACCGGATTGTCGGTGACGCCGGCGCGCAGCGATCCGCCCGCGCCGCCCATGAACAGCACGGTGCACAGTGCCGGCTCGCAATTCTCCTGGATGCGCTCGACCGAAAATTTGAGGTCCGTCGGCATCTCGGTCTCGACCGGCTTCAGCGCCTCGTCGAGCACGTAGTAGGACGCATGCTCGCCGGTGGTCGAGACCATCAGCATGGTGAGCCCGGGCCGCGCCTCCTTGGCATTGAAGGGACCGAGGATCGACAGCGGATCGGAGATGTTGGTGCCGCCCCATCCGGTGCCGGGATCGGCGACCTGGAAATAGCGGCCGGGCGTCGAGCGCCGGCCCTTCATCTTGATGCCGGTATCGGCGATGTCGAGCAGTTTGCCGGCCTGATGCTCGCTGAGCACGCCGGTGATGTGGTCGTCGACCACCACGACCTCATCGACCTTGCCGTGCCATTGCTTGGCGAACATGCCGATGGTCGCCGAGCCGCAGCCGACCCGCATCCGCTCTTCCGCCACACCATTGACGATCGGCGGCTGGCCGGCCTGCACCACGACGGTGGCGCCGCCGTCAATCACAAGCTCCACCGCCTTGCAGTTGGAGAGATCCATCAGCGTGTCGCAGGTGACGCGGCCTTCCTTCTTGGAGCCGCCGGTCAGATGATGCACGCCGCCGAGCGAGAGCATCTGCGAGCCATATTCGCTGGTCGTGACGTGGCCGACCGCCTCGCCCTCCGCGCGGACAATAGCGGTTTCGGGGCCGAGATAGCGGTCGGTGTCGATCTTCACCTTGACGCCGCAATAGGAGAAAATGCCTTCGGTCACCACCGTGACCATGTCGACGCCGTCAACCTCCGACGACACGATGAAGGGGGCAGGCTTGTAGTCCGGATAGGTGGTTCCGGCGCCGATCGCGGTGACGAAGAGATCGGGCTGGCGGACGATCTTGCCGTCCCAGTCGCCGCTCACCTGGAACGGCACCAGCTTGCCGCCATGCGACACCGTCCGCTCCAGCACGACATGCGGATCGACCCGCACCAGCGTGCCATCATGGTTGGCGTAGCGATCGCAGGCGCCGGCCGCGCCCGGCTTGATGTAACACATCACCGGACAGGCATCGCAACGTATCTTGTCGCCGGCGGCGACGGTCATTGTGTCAGCCATCGTGACCAAGCCTGGACTTGCGGGGACGGTCGATCATACTGCGCTTCCGCCTCCCCGCCTACATCGTTCGTATACGAATGATCCTGCGCGCGAGCTTGGGACCTGTCAAGCGGCCTTTGCAATCAAACCCTGCCATTCGCTTGCGCACCCTGTTCATAAAGCGTGCACTCGCTGCAGCGCGGCATGCCGCCGCTTGCACGTTTGTATACAAACGTTATCCTCATCCGCGATCTGACGCTGCCGTTGCAGCGCAAACATCAGGGGAGAACCGGGGCAATGCGCCTGACCGTGAACGGCAGGAATCACGATGTCGACGCCGCTCCCGACACCGCATTGCTTTACGTGCTGCGCAACGACCTCGCATTGAACGGACCGAAATACGGCTGCGGGCTCGGCGAGTGCGGCGCCTGCGCGGTGCTGATCGACGGCGTCGCCGCGCGCGCCTGCGTGATTCCGATCGAAGGCTGCGCCGGGCGCAGCATCGTCACGCTCGAAGGTCTCGGCAGTCGCGAGCATCCCGATCCCGTGCAGGATGCGTTCATCCGCGAGCAGGCCGCACAGTGCGGCTATTGCCTCAACGGCATGATCATCACCACCAAGGCACTGCTCACCCGCAACCCGAACCCTTCCGAGCATGAGGTGCTGGAAGCGCTGCGCTACAATCTCTGCCGCTGCGGTGCGCACATCGAGATCGTCCGCGCGGCGATGCGTGCCGCCGGCCACGCGCTCGAGGCGCGCGATTGATGGCGGGATCGGAGCAACGCATACGCGGCTCGCTGTCCGTCGTTCGCCCCGCGGTGCTCGGCGCGGAAGGCGCGTTCGAGACCTTCATCACCATCACCGCCGACGGTTCGGTCAATGCCTATAACGGCCATGTCGATCTCGGCACCGGCATCCGCACCGCGCTCGGGCAGATTGTCGCCGAAGAGCTCGACGTGTCGTTTGCCCGCGTCGTCGTGATCCTCGGCGACACCGCCGTGGTGCCGAACCAGGGCGCGACGATCGCAAGCGAAACCATCCAGATCACCGCCGTTCCCCTGCGCAAGGCCGCGGCGCAGGCGCGGCACTTTTTGCTTTCGCGCGCGGCGGAGCGGCTCGAACTGCCAGTCGACGACCTCACGATCGAGGACGGCCTGGTCCGCGGTCACGACAACCGCAGCGTCAGCTATGGCGAATTGATCGCTGACGAGACCATCCGGCTCGAGCTCGCCGACGACGTTCCGGTCAAGGCCGTCAGCGCCTATTCCGTCGTCGGCAAGTCGGTGCCGCGCGTCGACCTGCCGGCGAAGGCCACCGGCGAGCTCGTCTATGTCCACGACGTCCGCGTACCCGGCATGCTGCACGGCCGCGTCGTCCGCCCGCCTTACGCCGGCGTCGATGCCGGCCCGTTCGTCGGCACCAGCCTGATCGCGGTCGATGACGCCTCGGTGCGCGACATTCCCGGCCTTCTCGCGGTGGTGCGGATCGGCGATTTCGTCGGCGTCATCGCCGAGCGCGAGGAGAACGCGATCAAGGCCGCCGCGCAGCTCAAGGTGAGCTGGAAGCCTGGACCGGCGCTGACCGATCTTGCCGACATTGAGAAGGCGCTGCGCGCCAATCCCTCGACGCCGCGCCAGCTGATCGACAAGGGCGACGTCGATGCCGCGATCAAGGCGGCGGCCAAGCCGATGCAGCGGACCTATCTCTGGCCCTACCAGATGCACGGCTCGATCGGGCCGTCCTGTGCGGTTGCCGACTATAGCGAGAGCGCGATCCGCGTCTGGTCCGGCACCCAGAACCCGCACATCCTGCGCAGCGATCTGGCGCTGCTGATCCAGCGGCCGGAATCCGAGATCGACGTGATCAGGATGGAGGCCGCCGGCTGCTACGGCCGCAACTGCGCCGACGACGTCTCCGCCGATGCGCTGTTGCTGTCGCGCGCGGTCGGCCGCCCGGTGCGCGTCCAGCTGACCCGCGAGCAGGAACACGCGTGGGAGCCAAAGGGCACCGCGCAGCTGATGGACGTCAATGGCGGCCTCAACGCCGACGGCAACGTCGCCGGCTACGATTTTTCCACGCATTATCCTTCGAACGGCGCACCGACGCTCGCGCTCTTGCTCACCGGACGGATCGCACCTGAAGCCGCCGTGTTCGAGATGGGCGATCGCACCGCGATCCCGCCCTACGACTACGAGAATTTGCGCGTCGTCGCCAACGACATGCCGCCGATCGTGCGCGCCTCCTGGTTCCGCGGCGTGTCCGCGCTGCCGAACACCTTTGCACACGAATCCTATATCGACGAGCTTGCCGCTGAGGCCGAGGTCGATCCGATCGAGTACCGGCTGCGCTACCTGAAGGACAAGCGCGCGATCGACCTCGTCAACGCGGTCGCCGAACGCGCCGGCTGGACGCCGCGCCCGGTGCGCGAGGGGCGCGAGGCGGAAGGCGACATCGTGCGCGGCCGCGGCTTTGCCTATGCGCTCTACGTGCACAGCAAGTTTCCCGGCTACGGCGCGGCATGGTCGGCGTGGATTGCCGACGTCGCCGTCAACAAGGCGACCGGCGATGTCAGCGTGACCCGCGTCGTAGCTGGTCAGGATTCCGGACTGATGATCAATCCGGAAGGGATACGGCACCAGATCGAAGGCAACGTCATCCAGTCGACCAGCCGCGCGCTGATGGAAGAAGTCTCCTTCGAACGCGGCGCGGTGGCGGCGCGGGAATGGGGCGCCTACCCCATCATCCAATTCCCCGATCTGCCCAAGGTCGATGTGTTGATGCTGCCGCGGCAGGACCAGCCGCCGCTCGGCGTCGGCGAGTCCGCCTCGGTGCCGAGCGCCGCCGCGATCGCCAACGCGATCTATGACGCGACCGGCGTGCGCTTCCGCGAATTGCCGTTCACGCCGGAACGCATTTTGAAGGGATTGCGCGGCGAGCCACCCGTCGCGCCCGCGCCGCTTCCACCGCCCGCGCAGACGGCTGACCTCAACAGATGGCAGAATCCGTTTGCAAAGCGCGGCGGCGTGCTCGCCGGCATTGCCGCGCTCTGCGCCGCGGCCATCGGTGTCGGCGCAGCTGTGCTGCCCTGGCGCGCGATCGCGCCGATTGCCCGGCCCGATGCCGCGGTCTATTCCGCCGCAACGATCGCCCGCGGCAAGCAGCTCGCAGCACTCGGCGCCTGCGCCGTCTGCCACACGTCGGAACATGGCGTCACCAACGCCGGCGGCCGGCCGCTCGAAACGCCGTTCGGCATCATCACTACGACCAACATCACGCCCGACGTCGACACCGGCATCGGCGCCTGGTCCTATCCCGCCTTCGAGCGCGCGATGCGCGAGGGCATTCATCGCGACGGACGCCATCTCTATCCGGCTTTTCCGTACACGCATTTCGCCAAGACCAATGATGCCGATCTGCAGGCGCTCTATGCCTATCTGATGGCGCAAGCGCCGGTGCGCACCGAGACGCCGGCGAACACGCTGGCATTTCCGTTCAACCTGCGGCCGCTGCTCGCCGGATGGAATGCGCTGTTCCATCAGCCGGGTACGTTCCAGCCCGATCGATCGAAATCGGAGATCTGGAATCGCGGTGCCTATCTGATCGAAAGTCTGGGCCATTGCAGCGCCTGTCACTCGCCGCGCAATGCGCTCGGCGCCGAGCGGCAGCGCGCCTATCTCGCTGGCGGCTTCGCCGAGGGCTGGGAGGCGCCGGCGCTGATATCGCTGTCGAAGGCGCCGGTGCCCTGGAGCGAGGATGAGCTTTACGCCTATCTGCGCACCGGCGAGTCCCGCTTCCACGGCGTTGCCGCGGGCCCGATGGCGCCGGTCGTGCAGGAGCTCGCCGCGCTGCCCGATCAGGACATCCGCGCGATGGCGGTCTACCTCGCCTCGTTCAACGAGACCGCCGATCGGCAGGCCCATGCTGCGCTGGTGGCCAAGCTCGAAACCGCCAGCGCCGTCACCACCGCCGCGTCCGCGGGCGGCCGGATCTATCAAGGCGCCTGCGCCGTCTGCCATGAGGTCGGCGGACCGCCGCTGTTCGGCAGCCGGCCGTCGCTGGCGCTCAACAGCAATCTGCACAGCGACGTCCCTGACAATCTGATCCAGGTGATCCTGCACGGCATCGCCAAGCCTGCCGTGACCGATCTCGGCTACATGCCGGCCTTCAGGGACAGCATGAGCGACGGCCAGATCGCCGAGCTCGTCACGTTCCTGCGGCGGCAATTTGCCCCAGGCAAACCGGCCTGGACCGATGTTGCCGCAACCGTGGGCCGTATACGGCGGACCATAGCGCGCTGACCTGCCATGTTCCGGGCAAAACCCACTGGGCGGGCGGCGCCCGGCAGGCTAAGGTTCCCGCATGACCGTGACAGATATCGCGACCCGGACCTACAACCATGGCTGGCGGCTCGACCCGATCGTGCGCAGCCTGCTGGACACCGATTTCTACAAGCTGTTGATGCTGCAGATGATCCGGGAGTGCTATCCGGACACCCGCACGACCTTTTCGGTGATCAACCGCTCGACCCATATCCGGCTCGCCGAGGTCATCGACGAGGGCGAGCTGCGCGCCCAGCTCGACCACGCTCGCACCATCCGCTTCGCCAAGAAGGAATTGATCTGGCTCGCCGGCAACACGTTCTACGGCAAGACCCAGATGTTCTCGCCCGACTTCATCAACTGGCTCTCGACCTTCCGCCTGCCCGAATATGAGCTGAACAAGGTCGACGGCCAGTATGAGCTGCATTTCCACGGGCCGTGGACCCACACCACGATGTGGGAGATCCCGGCGCTTGCGATCCTCAATGAGCTGCGCTCGCGCGCGGCGACCAAGACCTACGGCCGCTTCGCGCTCGATGTGCTCTACGCCCGCGCCAAGGCCAAGCTGTGGGCCAAGGTCGAGCGGCTGCGCAAGCTGGATGGCTTGCGGCTGTCCGACTTCGGCACGCGCCGCCGCCACGGCTTCCTGTGGCAGCGCTGGTGCGTCGAGGCGGTGAAGGAAGGCCTCGGTCCCTCCTTCACCGGAACGTCGAACGTGCTGCTCGCGATGGACAACGACCTCGAGGCGATCGGCACCAACGCCCATGAGCTGCCGATGGTGGCGGCGGCGCTCGCCAACGACGACGAGGCGCTGCGCTGGGCGCCCTATCGCATCCTCGATCAATGGCGCCACACCTATGGCGGCAACCTGCTGATCGCCCTGCCCGATGCATTCGGCACCAAGCCGTTCCTGCGCGATGCGCCCGACTGGGTCGCCGACTGGACCGGCTTTCGTCCCGACAGCGCGCCGCCGATCACGGCCGGGGAAGACATCATCAAGTGGTGGAAGCAGAAGGGCCGCGATCCCAAGGAGAAGCTGTTGGTGTTCTCCGACGCGATGGATGTCGGCTCGATCGAGGAGACGTTCCATCACTTCAAGGGCCGCGTGCGCGTCAGCTTCGGCTGGGGCACCAACCTCACCAACGATTTCGTCGGCTGCGCGCCCGACGGCACCGCCGCGCTCGATCCGATCTCGATCGTCTGCAAGGTGACGTCGGTCGACGGACGCCCGGCCGTCAAACTCTCCGACAATCCGGAGAAGGCGACCGGCATTCCGTCCGAGGTCGAGCGCTATTTGCGCGTGTTCGGCAATGTCGGCCGTGTTCGCACCGCAGTTCACGTCTAAATCAACGCACCGATCACTCCGATCGACTGACCTGACGAGTTTTGCATGCCCGCACCCAAGCCGCCTGCCTTCGAAACCCTGAGCCTGCACGCCGGCCAGCGCCCCGATCCCGCGACCGGCGCGCGCGCGGTTCCGATCTATCAGACCACGTCCTACGTCTTCCAGGACGCCGACCACGCCGCCGCCCTGTTCAACCTGGAACGCGCCGGCCACATCTATACGCGGATCTCGAACCCGACCACCGCGGTTCTGGAGGAGCGCATCGCTGCGCTCGAATGCGGCGTCGGCGCGATCTGCACCGCCAGCGGGATGGCCGCGATGCATCTGGCGATCGCAACGCTGCTCAATGCCGGCGACCACATCGTCGCCTCCGCCTCGCTCTATGGCGGCACCATCAACATTTTGGCGCATACGCTGCCGCGCTTCGGCATCACCACGACGTTCGTGAAGCCGCGCGCGCTCGACGAATTCCGCGCCGCGATCAAGCCGAACACGCGGCTCGTGATCGGCGAGACCATCGGCAATCCCGGCCTCGAAGTGCTCGATATCCCCGCGGTGGCGCAAATCGCGCATGATGCAAAGATTCCGCTTCTGATCGACAACACCTTCGCGACGCCTTATCTCAGCCAGCCGATCGAGCTCGGCGCCGACATCACGATGAACTCGGCGACCAAATGGATGGGCGGTCACGGCATCGCGATCGGCGGCGTCATTGTCGATGGCGGCCGGTTCGACTGGCGCGCCTCCGGCAAATTCCCGCAGCTGACCGAGCCCTATGCCGGCTATCACGGCATCGTCTTCGACGAGCAGTTCGGCAAGGCCGCCTTCATCATGCGCGCTCGCACCGAGGGCCTGCGCGATTTCGGCGCCTGCCTGTCGCCGACCAACGCGTTCCAGCTGCTGCAGGGCATCGAGACGCTCGGCGTCCGCATGGACCGCCATGTCAGCAACACCCATGCGGTGCTGGACGCCCTCGCCGCCAACAAGGCGGTCGACTGGGTGCTGCATCCGTCGCTGGAGACGCATCCGGACTACGCGCTGGCGAAGAAGCTGTTGCCGCGCGGCGCCGGCTCGATCATCAGCTTCGGCATCAAGGGCGGCCGCGCCGCCGGCAAGAAGTTCATCGAGTCCCTGAAGCTGATCAGCCATCTCGCCAATGTCGGCGACGCCAAGACGCTGGTGATCCACCCCGCCAGCACCACGCATCAGCAGATGGATGCCGATCAGCTCAAGGCCGCCGGGATCGGCGAGGAGCTGGTGCGGCTCTCGGTCGGCATCGAGACCGCGCAGGACATCATCGACGATCTCGGCCAGGCGCTGCGCGCCTCGCAAAGGACTTGAGCCATGCAGCTTTCCGTCAACGGGACAGACACCTTCATCGCGACCGGCGGCAAGCCGTTCGATGCATCGCTGCCGGCCGTGGTGATGATCCACGGCGCCGGCTTCGATTCCTCGACCTGGGCGCTGCACAGCCGCTGGTTCGCCCATCACGGCTATTCCGTGCTGGCGCCCGACCTGCCCGGGCATGGCCGCTCCTCCGGCAAGCCGCTGAAGACAATCGCCGAGATGGCCGACTGGATCGCGGCGCTGATTGCCGCGGCCGGCGCAGCGAAGGCCCGGCTGATCGGCCATTCGATGGGGTCGCTGATCGCGATCGAGACCTCGGCGCGGCATCCCGACAAGGTCTCCGGCCTTGCGCTGATCGGCACCGCCGCGACCATGACGGTCGGCCCCGACCTGCTGAAGGCCGCCGAGGCCAATGATGCTGACGCGATCGACATGGTCTCGATCTGGGGCCTCGGCTTCAAGGCCGAGCTCGGCGGCAGCCTCGCGCCGGGGATGTGGATGCACCAAGGCGCGCAGCGGGTGCTGCAGGAGGCGAAGCCCGGCGTGCTGTACAACGACCTCAACGCCTGCAACGCCTACCAGAACGCGCTGACCGCCGCGGCCGCGGTCAAGGTGCCCGCGACCTTCATCCTCGGCGAGCGCGACATGATGACCCCCGCCAAGGCCGGCAAGGCGCTGGCCGCCGCGACGCTGAACGCGCGGACCGTGGTGCTGGCGGGCGCCGGCCACATGATGATGGTCGAGCAGCCCGACGAGCTGCTGGCGGCGCTGCGGTAACAGCCCTCTTCCCTTCTCCCCTTGTGCGAGAAGGTGGCGTAGGCGGCCTACGGCCGCCGTCAATTAAATGACACCGACGCATAGCGTCGGCTACGGCGCCGGATGGAGGGGTCTGTCTCCGCGGAGAGAGACCTCTCAGCCGGCTCCGATGCTTTCGCATTCGAAGTGCCCTGCCGCCACTACTGCTGGTGACGTTGGGAACTCAAAAATATCGAAAACAACCCCATGCAAAGTAGCAGGGCGGCCGCCGGCAACCGGACAAGCAACTTGACGCGTCGGGCAAATCAGCGATATCTTCTATTATTCCGAAATCCCGCGGACATCCCGGCGCAAGAGCGTAGGCGTCCGTCGCGATTCTCACCCACCATGCCAGTGCGAGGGCGACTTGCCGGGTAAGCACTCGATTCATATCAATCACCAATGGCGGGTCGTATTCCGGTGAACCGACACCGGTCCGGCGGGCGTGGAGATAATCGACTACCACTAGCTGGGGCGTGTTCTCATAATTCGAGGCGGCTCGGATCACGCGTGTTGGACGTCTGCCATGGCCCTGACAGGAGCGCGACAGCGGGCATTGCCGCAAGTCCGAGAGGGGCCAGAAGCGGTGATTCAAGCCAGCCAAGAGCGAATTAGCTTGCCTTGCTTTGAGTCCTTTTGCACTCTCAGGTTGGGAGGCCGATGCATGAAGATGAAGATTATAACCGTCGTGTGCACTCTCGGAGCTGCCCTGGTGCTGTGTAACCTCGGGGCGTCCGGTGCTGAAGCCCGGGCACGGAAGGCACAAGTCGTTCATGAACGAACGAGGGTCGTTATCCCGACGCCCGTGATAAGGCCGACCCCGTGGGATTATTATATTGTTCCACGATATCGCTATCGCCCTGAAGACGATCGGGTCGATCCATACGGGCCGCCCCTGGTGTCGTCTTGGCGCCTCTATGAAGGGTGGCGGTGGCCATACTGGTGGTGAACAGCGATCACGCCAAACAGATTGCATTCCGGGAGAAGTGGTGATCGTTCCCTGACGGACGCGGCGGTGGCGGCTTCGGGCCAACAGCCGAAGTTGCGAAACGCGCCGATTATTGTGGCTCTCTCAGATGCCAATCTCCCTTTCGACGCTCGATAGAGGTCGGAGACCTTCGTTGCGGCGCTCCCAACGACGATGCAAGAAGGCCGACCCGGGCATTCCCGTCCCAACCAATGAATTCGTAGAGCCATTGCCCGTCGTCGGGAGTGCGATAGTGCCATTCCTTGAAAGACGAACTGGGCTTGCTCGGAACGATATCCATTCCGTTGGGAGGTCCGGAAGGACCCTCCCCCGAGGCAACGGAGGCCAGCCAGCGTTTGTCGGGAGAATAGTGCGGAGGTGCAACGATGCTTGTATCATCGCCCGTGTCCACCCATACAAGCCGCCAACTCACACCTTCCCAATAATCGACTTCGATCAGCAACAGATCGTGCTCGGGAAAATAGCCGGTCAGTTGATATTTGACGCAGCCATCGGCGTCACTGCTCTGACACTTCGCTTCCTCGTTCAGATAAATTCGCGTCTTCCCGTTCCTGAACGCCAACTGCAAACCGGGACCTACGCGTCGGGCCAGTTCGCCAATCTGTTCCAGACAAGCTTTCTCTGAGCGATCAATATCGCCTGCGCCATAGTCGCCGATGCATCGGCCGTCTTGCGACGGATGATCAGAAAAGGAATAGGGAACGGCTGCGGTTGCTGCTGCGTCGATGCAGAGACATGCTGCCGCGCAGGCGATCACCAGCCGTGCGAGTAGAGCCCTCATTTGCCAAGCCCAGATCAGGAAACGCCGCCCCCGGCGTGATAAGAGAAAACCCTATTGGTCGGGTTAATGGCTTAGGTCAAAGTTGCCCGTCGGTGGGATCGGTTAGAAACACGAAGCCACCAGCGCGAGAAAGATTCCACAACTCCCAAAACGTCAAGCTTCGGCGAGGAAACCAGACACGCCACGGGTCAACAGAGACGGTACGTCCGCCTCGGGTCACAACCGGTGAAGCTCAGGATGAGCGCAAGATTTCCGCCTCGCCTCCAAGACCCGACATTTTGCAAGAGCACGACCACTCAGGCGGTCGGAAAGAATTTCCGAGCGGCCGCTTGCGGCACGCGTCGGACGGCGCAGGTGCAGTTTGGTGGATGATGCTGCGACGCCGAACGCCCGTATTGTGGTGCTACCGGGCGCGGGCGACATGATGATGATCAAGCAGCCGGACGAACTGCTGGCGGCGCTGCAGTAGTAGCGCTCGAGGCCCTGCACTTCCCTTCTCCCCTTGAGGGAGAAGGTGGCTCGCATCGACAGATGCGAGCCGGATGAGGGGTCTCTATCCGCGGAGGCAGACCCCTCACCCCGCTTCGCTGCGCGAAGCGACCCTCTCCCACAAGGGGAGAGGGTGCATCTCACGCGTGGATAGCGTCGCAGTCACTGCTTCGCCGGCTTGCGCTCGATCGGATGGATGTCGATCGCGCGGAGGCGGCCGAGGCGCAGCACGTCCATCGCCAGGGTGCGGTCGATCCGGCTGTGATCGAGCGCACGGATCAGATCGTCGACACCGTTGATCTCGACGCCGTCGAGCCTGATCACGACATCGCCCGGCAGCAGCGCCGCCCGCGCGGCCGGACTGTCCGGCTCGATCTGCATCAACAGCGCGCCCATCTTGTTCTCGACGCCGGCCAGCACCGCATGCCGCCGCGGCACCGGCGCGGTTTGCCCTGCGACGCCGATATAGGCACGGCGGACATAGCCGTGGCGGATGATCTCCGACAGCACGAACTGCGCGGTGTTGCTGGCTACCGCAAAGCAGATGCCCTGCGCGCCATTGATGATCGCGGTGTTGATCCCGATCACCTCGCCCTTCGACGACACCAGCGGCCCGCCGGAATTGCCGGGGTTGAGCGCGGCGTCGGTCTGGATCACGTCCTCGATGGTGCGCCCGCTGACCGAGCGGATCGAGCGTCCCAGCGCCGACACCACGCCGGCGGTCACCGTCGATTCAAACCCGAGCGGATTGCCGATCGCGACCACCAACTGGCCGCGCCGCAGCGTCTTGGAGTTGCCGAGCGAGGCATAGGCCAGATCGCGCGCGCCATCGGCCCGCAGCAGCGCGAGGTCGGTGTCGGGGTCGACGCCGAGCACGTGGGCGTCGGTGTCGAAGCCCTCGGTGTCGCGCAGGCGGATTTCCTTCGACGATCCGACCACATGGCTGTTGGTCACCACGAGCCCGTCGGGCGAGATCACGATGCCCGAACCGAGCCCGCCGCGCTCGCGCGCATTGCGCAGCTTCGGCCCGGTTTCGACGCGGACCACGGCTGGGCCGACGCGTTCGGTCACATCGATCACGGCATTGGAATAGGCATCCAGCAAAACCCGGCCATCATCACGGGCAGCGTCAGCCGCCCGCGATGATGGCGTGTCACCGGCGGCATCTGAGGTAAAATCCAGCATGGCGAGAGTCCTTTGGTCTCCTCAGATGGTGACCGGCTCCCACCGCCGCAAGTGGTTACGCCCCGCGCAGCCCTGCCCTGTTGGCTAGAGCGTTTTCCGATCACGTTGCGTCGTAACCAGCCGCGACGAGATAATTTTGACATTCCTCGGGTGAGAAGCGTTTGAGAGCGTTGGCGATTGCTTGCCAGAGATCGGGCATGGTGCGCGCTGCGGCGGCCCGCAACAGCGCTTTCAGTTTGGAGAAGGCCATTTCAATCGGGTTGAAGTCTGGACTGTAGGGCGGAAGATAGAGCAGGCTAGCTCCGACCGCCTGGATGGCCTCTCGAACGCCATGGACCTTGTGAGCGGGCAAGTTGTCCATGATAACGGTATCGCCCGGCCGCAGCGATGGGGCGAGCAATTGCTCGACGTAGGCCAGGAAAGCGTCGCCATCCATTGGACCGTCCAGAACAAGCGGCGCGATCAGACCGTCGGAGCGCAATCCAGCGGTGAACGTCGTCGTCTTCCAATGTCCGTGTGGGATAGCTGCACGACATCGCTCGCCGCGTGGCGAGCGCCCGTAACGCCGCGCCATTTTGGTGTTGGCGCTGGTTTCGTCGATGAAGACGAGACGCTCAGGGTCAAGGTCGATTTGCCCTTCGAACCACTCCTCACGTGCGGCATTTATATCGCCGCGCCGTTGCTCGGCGGCGTGCGCTGTCTTTTTTTAAGTGTGATCTTTCTGCGCTGGAAAAAACGCCAGAGCGACGCGATGCCAGTCGATATTCCACGACGTTTCAACAGTTCTCGCAACTCGGCAAGCGTGATATCCGGCCTCGCTGTCACCGCCTCCAGAATCAATTGCGAATGCGCTTCGATGCGCTGCGATTTGCGGTCACCGCCCTGGCGTTTAGGAACGATGTCGCCAACTTTCTTGAGGCGACCGCGCCAGCGGATCGCACTGGCCGCGCTGACACCAAAGCGCTCAGCAGCCTGTCGACAGGACATGCCACCGTCAATCGCGGCTACCACCCTTTGGCGAAGATCAACCGAAAGCGCCCTGGCCATACATGCTGGCCTCCCTCGCCAGCATGCAGCTTGAATCTGACTCGCGCCGTTTTGGGAATCCCCACCCGATTCTTTCCGGTCGGAAAATGCTCTAGGGCGCCCGCCGCAGCGTCCCGCCACGCTCCCTGACCGGATCGAGCAGCGACCAGTCGCCATCCGGCAGCACATGGCCCTTGGGAAACGGCGCGCGCGGATCGAGCCCTAGCGATCGCAACACGCGGTCGTCACGGTAGTAGCATTGCAGCACGACGCGAACGAGCGTCGCCGCGGCAGCGTCGCCGCGGGCACGAAACTCCTGCGCCACCGCGTCGCGCCTGGCATCGTCGAGCTCGGCGAGCGGCTTGCCGGCGAGATCAGCCAGATGATCCAGCGCCTGCGCGACCAGCGCAGTATCGCGGCCGAGCGTTGCCAGCATGTCGGCCTGGATCGCGGCATCGTCCGCGCCCGGTACCTTGTACTCGTCACTGGCGGGAACGATCATCGCGGCGACGGTGCGGAGATCGGCGCGCTGGGCTGCGGTCAGTTCTTTGCTATCGGACATGTCGGTCTCTGGCGGTCTCAGTCGAACAGGTTGGCGAGGCGCTGCTTCATCTGGTCGGCGATGTAGAGCGCGAGGGCCTGGATGGTGGAGGTCGGGTTCACGCCACCCGAGGTGACGAAGATGCTGCCGTCGACGATGAAGAGGTTCTTCACGTCGTGCGAGCGGCCCCATTCGTTGACCACGGAGCGCGCGGGATCGGTGCCCATCCGCGCGGTGCCGAGCAGATGCCAGCCGCCCCACGGGATCGGCGCATTGATGCAGAAATCGGTTGCGCCGGCGGCTTCGAGCACTTCGCGGCCACGCGCCAGCGCATGGTCCATCATCTTCCGGCTGTTCTCGCTGATCGTGTAGTCGATCCTGGGCGCGGGAATGCCGTGGCTGTCCTTCAACACGGGATCGATCGTGACGCGGTTGTGCTCCTCGGGAAGGTCCTCGCAGATCGCCGAGAATCCGAGCCGATGACCGTTGAGCTTGCGGAACGCGCGGTGATGATCCTTACCCCAGGGCAGAATGCCCTTCTGCTCGCTCGTCACGGCCTCGAATACCGGCCCCGCGCCGCGGACGAACTGGACGCCGTAGCCGCGGACGAAGCCGCGCGACAGATCCGTGTCATACCACTCCTTGCTCCACAGGCAGGTCGGCGGCGCCCGGTTGGAATCGGTCGGCTCTTCGACATAGCCGTAAATCTGCGCATAGGGGTGGAACATCAGGTTCTTGCCGACCAGGCCGGACGAGTTCGCCAGCCCGTTCGGAAATTTCCCTGACACCGAGTTCAGCAGCAGCCGCGGCGTGCCGACGCCGTTGCAGGCGATGATGACGACCTCGGCCGGCTGAAACTGCTCGACGCCGTCCTTGTCGTAGTAGACGACGCCGGAGGCCATGCCGTGCTCATTGGTCAGTATCTCGCGCACCCGGCAATGGGTCTTGACCTCGACCCCGGCGCGGATCGCGTGCGGCCAATAGGTGATGTCGGTCGAGGCCTTGGCGCCCTGCGCGCAGGCCGGCGTGCAATGGCCGAGATTGATACAGCGCGCCCTGCCCTCATAATCCATCGTCGCGACCGTGGTGTCCGACGGCCACCAGTGCCAGCCGAGCTTGTTCATGGCCTTGCCGATCAGCGGGCCTGACAGCCCGAGCGGCTGCGGCGGCATCGGCGGATGCGACAGCGGCGACAGCGGGTCGCCCGACAGGCCCGACGTGCCCATGATGCGATCGTTCTCCTCGAAGAACGGCGTCAGCGCGTCGTAATCGATCGGCCAGTCGTCGGCGACGCCGTCGAGCGTCTTCACCTTGAAGTCGGACGGATGCAGCCGCGGCCAGTGCGCGGTGTACATCACGGTCGAGCCGCCGACCGCGTTGAAGTTGACGACCTTGATCGGCGAATTGTCGTCGTTAACAGGGTAATCCTCGGGCCGCTTGCGGATGTTCGGGCTGGACGACCACTCGCCGTAGAACTTCGCCTCCCAGTCGCGCCCGGTGCTCGGATATTCGGCAGGGTTCATCCAGCCGCCCTGATCGAGGCAGAGGATGTGCATCCTGGTATCGGCGAGGCTCCAGGCCACCGCGGCACCGGAGGCGCCGGCGCCGATGATCAGGACGTCAACGGGATCGTTCATTCCGATTCCTTGTTCTTGAGATCCCGTCATTCCGGGGCGGTGCGCTGCATCGAACCCGGAATCTCGAGATTCCGGGTCTGGTCCTTCGGACCATCCCGGAATGACAAACCCACAACCTCAATTCACGATTCTCACCGGCAAGCTTCGTATACCGCGGATGAAATTGGAATAGAGCCTTTGTGGTGGGCCCATGATCTCAAAGCGGAGGTCGCGCGCCAAAACCTCCTCCCAGAGGATGCGGAGTTGCTGCTCGGCGAGGCGGTCGCCGACGCAGCGGTGGATACCGGCGCCGAAGGCGAGATGCTGGCGCGGCTTGGCGCGGTCGATGATGAATTCATCGGCACGCTCGATCTTGTCTTCGTCGCGGTTGCCGGAGATGTACCACATCACGACCTTGTCGCCCTTCCTGATCCGGCGGCCGGCGAGCTCGACATCGTTGCGGGCGGTACGGCGCATATGCAGGACCGGCGTGTGGTAGCGGATGGTCTCGGAGACCAGGTTCGGGATCAGCTCGCGGCGGGCGCGGACCAGCTCGAACTGCGTGGGGCTTTCGCACAGCGCCATCAGACCGGCCGACATCGAATTCCGCGTGGTGTCGTTGCCGCCGACGATCAGAAGCGCCAGCGTGCCGAGGAATTCGCGCGGTTGCAGGTTTCGCGTCGCCTCCGAATGCACCAGCATCGAGATCAGGTCGAAGGTCGGCGGCGCGTCGGCGCGCGCATCCCATAATTTGCGAAAATACTCGCCCATCTTGACCATCTCCTCGAAACGCTCGTGCTCCGAATGCACGACAGCGTCGGGCGAATCGACGTTGGCAATCGCCACATCGGACCACCAGGTCAGCTTCATGCGATCTTCCCAGGGAAAATCGAACAAGGTTGCCAGCATCATGTTGGTGAGATTGGTCGAGACCCGCTCGACCCAGTCGAAGGTCTCGTTGCGCGGCAGCGCGTCGAGCACAGCAGAGGTGCGTTTGCGGATCAGCGGCTCGAAATTGGCGAGGTTGGACGGCGCCACGATGGGGGCCACCGTGCGGCGCTGCGCCGTATGGCCCGGCGGATCCATCCTGATGAAATTTGCGATTTCCTGGCCCTTGGGCTGATCGACCACCTGAATCCCGCCGATTTCCGACGAATAGTTGTCGTGATCCAGCTCGACCGCAAAAATGTCGTCGTAGCGCGTCACCGACCAGTACGGCCCGTAGGCGGAGGCCTCGCAATAATGCACGGGATCGTCGCGGCGGAGCTGTGCGAACAACGGCCGCCAAATGTCGTCCTGATAAAGCCGGGGGTTGCTGACGTCGATCGACGTGGGTCTGGGCAGCGCCTCTCCCATCGCTTCACTCCCGCTGGTTCCGTCGCCGCTTGGCGGGCGATCGTGTTGTCGGACCGACGATAAAGGGAATCCCGCGGCCGAGTAAAGCTGTGGAGCCCGCGATCCGCCTCACGGAATGTCGTGGACAGGCCGACGCACCCGGCAAATCCCGATGGCTGACCCGCTCCTCGATGTTTGTCGACAGCGGTGAGACCGGCTAGCCTTGCCGGCAATCAACCGATCAGGGAGCAACGACAGGTGGCCGCACTGCGCCAGGACAACACCCCCCAGACGGCTGCGCTGGACTACGACGTCATCATCATCGGCGCCGGCCTGTCCGGTATGTACCAGCTCTACCGGCTGCGCGAGCTCGGCCTCAAGACGCGGGTGTTCGAGGCCGGCACCGGCGTCGGCGGCACTTGGTACTGGAACCGCTATCCCGGCGCGCGCTTCGATTCCGAGAGCTATTCCTACGGCTACTCGTTCTCGAAGGAGCTGTTGCAGGAATGGGAATGGTCCGAGCATTTCGCCGGCCAGCCTGAGACCCTGCGCTACTGCAACTACGTCGCCGACAAGTTCGATCTGCGCCGCGACATCCAGTTCGAGAGCCGGATTACCGCCGCGATCTACCAGGACGACACACGAAGCTGGCAGATCACGCTTGAGAACGGTGCGCGCCACTCCTGCCGCTTCCTGATCACCGCGATCGGCCCGTTGTCGACACCGACCCTGCCGCGCCTCGAGGGCCGCGACGATTTCAAGGGCCAGTCGTTTCACACCGCGCGCTGGCCGAAAGAGAAGGTGGATTTCACCGGCAAGCGCGTCGCGGTGATCGGCACCGGCGCGACCGGCATCCAGACCATCCAGACCATCGCCGGCGAGGTCGGGCACCTCACCGTGTTCCAGCGCACCGCCAACTGGGCGGCGCCGCTGCACAACGGCGAGATCGACGCCGAGACGCAAGCCAGGATCAAGGCCGGCTATCCCGAGATCTTTGCGCGCTGCAAGGAGACCTTCGCCTGCTTCGTGCACACGCCCGATCCGCGCGGCGCCTTCGAGGTCAGCGACACCGAACGCGAGGCGTTCTACGAAAAACTCTATGGCGAGCGCGGCTTCGGCATCTGGCAGGGCAATTTCAGGGATATCCTGATCGACCGCAAGGCGAATGCCACGATCAGCGATTTCGTCGCGCGCAAGATCCGTGAGCGCGTGAAGAACCAGGCGGTAGCCGAGAAACTGATCCCGAAGAACCACGGCTTTGGCACGCGGCGGCTGCCGCTCGAGACCTTCTATTACGAGGTCTACAACCGCGACAATGTCGAGCTGGTCGACATCTCGGAGACGCCGATCGAAAAGATCACGCCCGAGGGCATCAAGACCAGCGACAGGGACTACGCCTTCGACATCATCATCTACGCCACCGGCTTCGACGCCATCACCGGCAGTTTCGACAAGATCGATCTCCGCGGCGCGCACGGCGCGCGGCTGAAGGAGAAGTGGACGCACGGCCCGGAAACCTATCTCGGACTGATGGTCGACGGCTTCCCCAACATGATGATGCTGATGGGCCCGCACACCGCGCTCGGCAACATCCCGCGCAGCATCGAATACAGCGTCGACTGGGTCACCGGCCTGATCCGCTTTGCGCAGGCGAACGGCCTGACCTTGCTCGACGCCACGCCCGAGGGCACCGCCGCCTGGACCGATCATGTCAAGGCGCTCGGCACAGGCCTGCTGTCCAACGAGGTCGATTCCTGGATGACCGGCATCAACCGCAACGTCGAGGGCAAGCAGATCCACATCGTCGCCCGCTACAGCGGCAGCGCGCCCGCTTATCGCGAACGCTGCGACGCGGTCGCGGCGCAGGGGTATGTCGAGTTGCGGCTGGGGTAGTTCGGAGCGCAGACCCGTCATCCTGAGGAGCGCGAAGCGCGTCTCGAAGGATGCACGGCCACCAGCCGGGCCGTGCACCCTTCGAGGCTCGCTCCGCTCGCACCTCCAGCGACAAAGGCGAAGCCTTTGCGCGGGCATGACAGAGCTTAGAGCTGATTTAACCGTCAAACAGCCAAGCATTCGGTGTCATCACCCGCGCATGCGGGTGATCCAGTATTCCAGAGGCAGCGGTGCTTCGACCGAGAGGCCGCGGCGTACTGGATCGCCCGGTCAAGCCGGGCGATGACAGATGAGGATGGGGACACAGCTTCGCATTCTCGCGACATGATTATCCGTGCTTTGCCACGTCGGGCAACTCAGTGATTGGCGCGTGAGGGACGCACCGGCGGCAGGGTTCCCTCCCCCCTTGCGGGGGAGGGTTAGGGAGAGGGGTGCCGCACGACGCGCGCTATCCGAATTCACCCCCGTAGCAACCATTAGCTCTTTCGGTTGTGTGCGATTGAATTGCCCGATCGCCGTTGAGACTGACGCCGTGCTCGCGGCCATCAAGGCGTGGCCTGTCGAGGGTGGGATGTGGCAGCATTTGAGCGACGGCCATCCTTGACGGCCGCTGTGCGCGGCGTCCTTGTGACGGCAGGTCGGGACGAAGAAACGGTGCCCCGATCGAACAAAGAAACGCTTCAGGTCGCCGGGGCGACGACTGGCAAGTGAGCTTGCCAAGGGGTCGCTCGGGCCACCACGGTGTTGATGAAGATGAGCAACTTCCTGGCGCAGGCGATCAGGGCACGCTTGTGGCCTTTGCCGGCGGCGATCAATCGTTTGTACAGGGCCATGAGCTGCGGATTCCAGCGGAAAGACGCCGCCAGCGCCGCAGCATAGAGCGCATGGCGCAGACGTTTGCGTCCACCGTCGATGTGACGAGCGCCGATGTGTTCGCCGCTGTCGTCGTCATAAGGCGCAAGGCCCGCAAGTGCTGCGGCCTGCTCGCGGCTGACCTGGCCGATCTCGGGCATCCGGACCAGGACGGAGACCGCAGTCGGCAGCCCGGCCCCACCGACGCTGTAGATCAGGTCGAGCCGAGCGGCGAGATCGTGCTGCTTGCGGATCGCTGCCACCAGAGCCTTGAACTCGACTCGTTCGCGCTTGGCCAGACGGGCGATGTCGTCCTTCCAGAGCTTTTGGATACGCGCGTCGCGGCAGCTCTCGAGCCGGTTCTTGAACCGCGCGATATCTTCTCCGATCTGATCGATCAGCGTCAGATGCCCGGCCAAGGGCGGCAATCTTGCATCGGGTGCCGGGTGGATCTTCTTGACCGCAGCGGTGCATGCGGCGATCAGCGCGGCATCGATCCGATCGTTCTTGGCACGCTGCCCGCGGTATTTGGCATAGGCACGCACTTGCGCCGGCTGGAACACCACGACGACAAACCGCTTGCGCCGCAGCTCGACGACGACCGGCTGCTCATAGCCACCGCTCGCCTCGATCCCAATTCGCCTGACCTTATGGCGCCCAAGCCACTCCAACAGCGTCTTGTAACCTTCCGCCGTGTTCTCCACCTGCAGCTGCTCCGAGCCGTCGTCGAGCGCCACGTCGAGCTTCCGTTTGCCAATATCGATTCCGGCACAGATTGTGATACGCTTGGCCATCTTCCTCGACCCTCCCTTGTGATGCGAACCTAAAGTTCGTTCAACCATGCGGGTCCCGATGAAGTGCCGATCGCGATCTTGCTACGAATAACAGCCTTCAAGGCTTCGATGGGTATCGATCCGATCGATCAGCGGCCCAGCCCGGGCGGCCACCCGAGCTGGGCCATTCCTCACGGAACGAGGCCAGTCTAACCCAGCGCGCTAATACAAGGATGGGTGGAGCGAAGCGATACCCATCATTTGCGCCGCGGATGAAGAATTGATGGGTTTCGCTTCGCTCTACCCATCCTACGCATCTGCGCAGCGTGCTTACCTCACGTAGAAGCACTCACCACGCGTCGATACACGGCCTTTTGCGGTGGGTCCGCGGCTCCGGCTTCGGCACCGAGCGCAGGCCGGCCATGATCCAGTGCCTGGTGTCGGCGGGGTCGATCACCTCGTCGATCTCCAAGACCGAGGCGATCGAAACCGCCTTGCCGTTGGCGTAGAGCTCGGCGACCTTGGTCTGGAAATATTTCTCGCGCTCGAGGGGATCCGCGATCGCTTCCATCTCCTTGCGGAAGCCGAGGCGGACATAGCCTTCGAGACCCATGCCGCCGAATTCGCCGGTCGGCCACGCCACCGTGAAGAACGAGGCGTGGAAGCCGCCGCCGATCATCGATTGCGCGCCGAGACCGTAGCCCTTGCGCAGCACCACACCGAACAGCGGCACCGTGATGCTGGCGCCGGTGACGAACATCCGCGCGACATGGCGCACGATCGCGGTCTTCTCGGCCTCCGGGCCGACCATGAAGCCCGGCGTGTCGCACAGCGAGACGATCGGGATGTCGAAGGCGTCGCACAGCTGCATGAAGCGCGCGGCCTTGTCGCCGGCCGCAGCATCGATCGCGCCGCCAAGATGCTTTGGATTGTTGGCGATCAGGCCGAACGGCTTGCCTTCGATGCGGATGAAGGCGGTGATCATGCCGACGCCGAAATCGCGCCGGATCTCCAGCACCGAGCCTTCGTCGGCGATCAGATCGATCACGGTGCGGATGTCGTAGACCCGCAGCCGATTTTCCGGGATCGCCCGGCGCAGCAGCCGCTGGTCCGGCGCGGTCCAGTCTTTCACCGCGCCCTGGAAGTAGGACAGATATTTCTGCGCCACCGCCGTCGCCTCTTCCTCGTCCTCCACGAGGATGTCGATCACGCCATTCGGCGACTGGAACGAGACAGGGCCGACCTCGGCCGGATGATAGACTCCGAGCCCGCCGCCCTCGATCATCGCGGGGCCTCCCATGCCGATCGACGCATTCTTCGTCGCGATGATGACGTCGCAGACACCGAGCATCGCGGCGTTGCCGGCGAAGCAATAGCCGGAGACCACGCCGACAACAGGCACGAGCCCGGAGAGCTTTGCGAATTGCACAAAGGACGGGCCGTCGAGGCCGGTCATGCCGAGCCGGTCGGTATCGCCGGGGCGGCCGCCGCCGCCCTCGGCGTAGAACACCAGCGGAAGCCGCCACTGCTCGGTCAGCGAGAGCATGCGGTCGATCTTCTTGTGGTTCATATGGCCCTGGGTACCGGCCAGCACGGTGTAGTCGTAGGAGATCACCATGCAGCGCGCGCCTTCGGGACCGAAGTCTTTCGCGTTGACGGTGGCGACGCCTGAGATCAACCCGTCGGCCGGCGTGTTCTTGATGAGGTCCTCGACCTTGCGGCGGCGGCGCTGCGCCGCGATCGCGAGTGAGCCGTATTCGACGAACGAGCCCTCATCGACCAGCTGCGCGATGTTCTCGCGCGCGGTGCGCTGGTTGGTCTTGCGGCGGCGCTCGACCGAGGCCGGGCGGTTCTCGTCCAGCGTGATCGCCTTGCGCGCGATCAGCTCGGCCAGATCAGGGCGGATGTGATCGAGATCGATCGCGGCCTCTTCCGCGGCGTGATGGCCGTCTACCTCGGCAGGCTCGAGGAACAGGATCGGCTCGCCATGCATCAGGGTGACGCCGGGACCGCCCGCGATCTTCGTGACGCGGCCGCCATGTGGCGCAGCAACGAGATGCTCCATCTTCATCGATTCCAGCACGGCGATCTGCTGGCCGGGACGGACCAGATCGCCTTCCGCAACCTCGATCGCCACGATCGTGCCCTGCAACGGCGCGGGCACCGGCAGCGAGCCCTCGGGTGCCACTTCGGTGGCGACAGCTTTGGTCGCGTGCGCCTCGCTCACCTCGACCAGGGGCGCGGCGAGGTCCTTGGCCGTGCCGACCAGCGCCGCCACATGGGTATCGATGAAATTGGTGCTGATCTTGTTCCGGGCAAAACTCTGATGCGCCAGGATTGCGCCGAGGAACGGGATGTTGGTGGCAACGCCGCCGATGCGGAATTCGCGCAGAGTGCGCGACGCCTTGTGCACCACGTCGGACCATTTTTGGCTCGGCGAGTGCACGATGACTTTTGCCAGCAGCGAGTCGAACGCGGCGCTGGTGCGATAGCCGGAATAGCCGAACGTATCGACGCGGACGCCGGGGCCGGACGGCAGGTCGAACACACTGAGCGTGCCGCCGGTTGGCTTCGTCACGCCCTGCTCGTCCATCACCTCCATGTTGACGCGGAGCTGCATGGCATAGCCGCGCGGCAGCGGTACCGCGGGCTGCGCCAGCCCAAGTGAGGCCAGCGTGACGCTGGCGGCGACCGCGAGCTGCGATCGGACGAGATCGACGCCGAGCACCGCCTCGGTGACGGTGTGCTCGACCTGCAGCCGCGGATTGGCCTCGATGAAGGCGAAGGCGCCCTCACCCTCCCCGGCCTCGTCATCGACAAGGAATTCGAAGGTGCCGAGATTGTCGTAGCGCGCGGCCGACGCAAGCTGCTTCGCCGCCTCGATGATGCGGGCGCGCAAGCCGTCGCTCAGCGATGGGCTCGGCGCCACCTCGATGAGCTTCTGGTTGCGGCGCTGGATGGTGCATTCGCGCTCCCAGAGATGGCTGATCGCGCCGTGCCGGTCGCCGATGATCTGCACCTCGATATGGCGCGCCTTGCGGATCAGCCGCTCGACATAGACGGCATCGTTGCCGAACGCCGCCTTGGCTTCCGACTGGCAGCGCGCATAGGCCTCCTCGAGTTTTGCGGCATCCTCGACCACGCGCATGCCACGCCCGCCGCCGCCGGCGATCGCCTTGATCATCACGGCGGCGTTCGCGCCGAGCGAGGCGAAGAAGGCCTTGGCCTCGTCGAGCGAGGTCGCGCCCGCGGTGCCGGCGATAACAGGCACGCCGCATTTTTTCGCGAGGTCCTTTGCCTTGGCCTTGTCGCCGAACAGATCGAGCGCCTCCGGCGACGGGCCGACGAAAATGATCTTCTCCTCGGCACAGCGCCGCGCCAGCTGCGTGTTCTCGCTGAGGAAGCCATAGCCCGGATGCAGAGCGTCGCAGCCCGCAGCCTTGGCCGCCGCGATCACCGCCTCGATGTCCAGATAGGCGCGCGCGCCGCGGCCGGGGATCTCGCGGGCGTCGTCGGCGGCGCGGACGTGCAACGAGGCCGCATCGTCGGCGGGATAGATGGCGACCGTGGCAAGGCCGCTCTCGGCCGCGGCACGGGCGATGCGGATGGCGATCTCACCGCGGTTGGCAATCAGCAATTTCTTGAAGGACATGATCGATTCCAGCCTTGCGCTTCTGTTTGAACTTGAAGCCGTGCGCCGAAAGTGTTGCAAGTGGAATTTTCTTCCGTTTGACGGAATTCGCGCGAGGCCGACCGCGCTTGCCGCGCGATGCGAGGCGAATGCTCTCAGCCTAGTTGCAGGTGAGTTGTGTCTCGAACCAGTTTTGCAACGATACTGAAAGACGCGGCCATGCGCGCAGCACATGCGCGTATGTAGCAGCGCTCGCGCGGTAGAGGCCGCGCAGTTCCTGCTCGATAGCAGGAAGGTCGACACCCACGCACCGACCATTGCTGACGATGGTGCGTCCGTCGACGACCACGTCCCGGACCAGCGACGCATTGCCGCGCGCGAATAGCAAATCCAGCGGATCAGCCGGCAATATCTGATCGCCCTCGAGACGGTCGAGATCGATGCTGACGAAATCGGCCGGCGCACCGACGGCAAGCTCGCCTGTCCCCGGCCCGCCGGTGACACGGCGGCCGTTGCGGATCGCGAGCGCGAAGAATTCGTGCGGGGTCCAGGTGCGCTGAAAGCCGAGACCGCCGTGCATCATCTGCACGAGGCGCATCTCGCGCAGCACATCGTCATCCTCATCGAGCGCCAGACCATCGACGCCGACCGCAATCGCGCAGCCGCAAGCGTGCGCCGCCGCGATCGGCGCCAGCCCGGAGCGCAGATGCAAATTGGAGGAGAAATTGGTGACGATGCGCGCGCCTGACGCCGCGATCATCTCGATCTCGTCGGGCCGGGCATGGATGCAATGCGCGAGCGTCAGCCGCTCGGAGAGAAAGCCGATGTCATGGAGATAGCGGACGATGCCATCAGGAAAATGCTCATCCGCCCAGGCGCGCTGATAGATCGTCTCGAGCAGATGCATGTGGATGCGGCGGCCGGTCTGCGCGGAATTCTCCGCGACCGCCTCCAGCAGCGGCTTCGAGCACCACTGCACGCCCGCCGGTCCAAGCTGCACATCGACCTTCGGCCCGCCGATCGCCGCGGCGATGGCGTCGGTCAGCTCGATATAGGCCTTCGGCGACATCGGCGCGCGGACGAACAGTTTTTCGATCGTCTTGCGATCGTCGCTGTCGAGGGCCGACAGCACCGGCTCGCCGTCGCCATAGACGATCGGGTTCTGGTCGCGCACCGCGATCGCGAAGGCGATCCGGATGCCGACATCGCCGGCGGCCCGCGCAATCGCCCTGGTTTCGTCGAGCAGCGGCATGGTGCCGCTCGGCCGGGTGTAATGCACCATCATCGCCGCGCAGCCGGCCTGCGCGGCGCGCGCGAGCGCCGAGGCCGCGGTGAGGTAAGGATCGACCGGCGTGCCGACCACCGTGCGCAGGATCCAGCTCTCCAGCGGCATGCCGACCGCGCCGAAGCTGGATGCCCGCGGACGGGCGTGGTCGTGGGCGTTGACGAAGGCGGGAAGGATGAGGGAGCGCGGGCCTGCCGCTGGGCTCGCGGCTTCGGAGATATCGGTGATGACGCCGCCGTCGTGACGGAGCACGACATTATGGCGGATGCCGCGGTCAGGACCGGAGAACAAGCGGGTTGCCGTGACGTCCATCGTCATGGTCTCTCTTCTCCTCCGCGGGCTCGCTTCACCTCTCCCGCTTGCGGGGGAGGTCGACGCGCTCGGCAGCGCTCTTGCGCGCCAGAGCGCGGCGGGTGGGGGCTTTCTCCACGATGCGACTCGTGGGTACAGACCGGATAGATACCCGACAGTTTAGACCGGCATGATTGCCGACAGGTTTCTAGAAGCATCGGCGGGAGGGCCCGACGATGCCGTTCAGAGAGACCAGTCGGATGGAAGAGCGTATCCGGATGCTTATGGAGTACGAGAGCGGGAACTGGAGCGTGTCGGAGTTGTGCCGCCGTCACGGTATCTGCCGCGACACGTTTTACGCATGGCGCCAGCGGAAGCAGAGCGGCGATCCGGAGTGGTTCAGGGACCGTTCGCACGCGCCGCAGCAATGCCGACAAACGACCGATGCGGCGATTGCAGAGAAGGTGATCGCGGCTCGGCAGCGCTTTCCCTATCTGGGACCGCGCAAGCTGCTCGCCCTGCTTGACCGCCAGGCGCCGGAGATCGATTGGCCGGCGGCGTCGACGATTGGGAGCATTCTCAAGCGCGCGGGGCTGATCTCGCCGGTGAAGCGCCGCCGCCGTCCGCTCGACCAGCGGCGTCCCTGCACGCCGGTGCAGGAGCCGAACGACGAGTGGAGCGTGGACTTCAAGGGTTGGTTCCGCACCCGCGACCAGTGCCGGATTGATCCGTTGACGGTGGCTGACAGCCACAGTCGCTTCCTGATCGAACTGCAGATCGTCGCACCGACGACCGAGGGCGTCCGCCCCCGCTTCGAGAGGGCTTTCCGCGAGCATGGCCTGCCGCGGGCAATCCGCTGCGACAATGGTTCGCCGTTCGGCTCGCGCGGCGCCGGCGGTCTCACCACATTGTCGGTCTGGTGGCTGAAGCTCGGCATTACGCCGCACTTCATCCGTCCGGCCTCGCCGCAGGAGAACGGTCGCCATGAGCGCATGCATCGCACCTTGAAGGCGCAAACATCGAGCCCACCGGCAGATAATGCGTCCGAGCAACAGGCCCGCTTTGACGCCTTCCGAGAGCATTACAATAAGGAACGTCCTCACGAAGCGCTGGGCCAACGGCCGCCGGAGGACGCCTATCGAGCATCTCAACGCACCATGCCGGATCGCGAGCAAGACCCCTGGTATGACGCCGATCACCAGGCCCGCCGTGTTCGCGGCAATGGGGAGATTAAATGGAAAGGCAAGTTCGTCTTTATCGGTCAGGCGCTGGTGAACGAACTTGTCGGCATCGCCGAACTCGATACCGGTGACCACGTCGTCCGCTTCTGCGACCTCGACGTCGGTCTCATCGACCGCCGCGGCCTGTTCACCCGGTTCGCTCCGCCTCGTGAGGGGCTGCGCGAACCGGGCGAACAGACCGCTTAACCCAAACTGTCGGGGATCATGCCGGTCCAAAATGTCGGGAATCATGCCGGTTGAACAGTGGATAGAGCCCCCACCCCGGCCCTCCCCCGCAAGCGGGAGAGGGAGCATACTTCCGATGCGACGGGAGCTTGGCTCACCTGCGTCAATTCGCAGTGTACACCAGCTCGCGCTCCGCGCGCGGCGGCAGGAATTCGCGCGAGAACACTTCGGCCGGGGTCGGCGCGCGGGCGAGCTGGTAGCCTTCGACGATGAAACCGATGTTGCGCACCATGCGGTCGTCCTTGATGTCGCCGACACCGATGTCCTTCATCTCCGGCGAGACGATCAGCTTCTCGAAGGAGTATTGCAGCCGGCGCTTCTCGACATCGACATTGATCAGATTGTCATAGTTGAGCGCCGCCTTCATGCCGGCATTCTGATCCTTGGCAACCGCGATCGCGCCCTTGTTGATGGCGCGGACCAGGCCGGCCACCGCCTTCGGGTTCGAGGCGATCAGCTTGCGCGACACCATCACGCCGTTGGAATAGAGGTCGAGCCCGTAGTCGCCGAACGAGAACCATTTGAAGTCCTTGTCGGGATCCTGGCGGTTCAGCACCAGGTTGAAGTAGCTCGTGATGTTGAAGACCAGCGCGGCATCGATGTCGCCCTTGATCAGCATCGGCTCCTGCAGGTTCGGCGCCATGTTGGAGATCTTGATCTTCTCGCCGTCGAGCCCGTTCTTGTGCACGAACACCGGCAGGAGCCGCGTGGTCGGCGTGCCCTGCGCGCCACCGAGCGTATGGCCCTCGAAATCCTTGATGGACTTGATGCCGCTCGAATTCTTGGCGACGATCGCGAACGGCGGCTGGTTCCACATCATGTAGACCATCACCGGCGCATCCTGCGGCTTGGTCGAGGCGTTCTGGATGATGGCGTTGACGTCGCCGAAGCCGGCGTCATAGGCGCCGGACATGATGCGCGTCACGGTCGCACCGGAGCCCTCGCCCTGGTCGATCACGACGTTGAGGCCTTCTTCTTTGAAGTAGCCGTTGTCCTTCGCATAGAAGAACGCGGCGTCCGATCCTTGCGTCTTCCAGCCCAGCGTGAACTTGATGGTGGTTTCCTCGGCGCGCGCCGCTCCCGCGACCAGAGCCAACCCCACGAGCGCAGCGCTTATTGTCTTCAGCATGACGACCTCCTCAACTCCAGTGAACGGCGATGGACGAAACAACCTTCAGGTGGCGATGACATTGTCCTTGCGCGTCGCCCAGCCCGTGACCTGGCCCTCGATCAGCGAGAACAGGACGTAGAGCGCGACGCCGAGGCCGGCGAGCACGAACAGCCCGGCGAACACCAGCGGCACGTTGAAATTGGAGGACGCGGTCATCATCACATTGCCGATGCCGCGGTTCGAGGCGACGGTCTCCGACAGCACGGCGCCGACGAAGGCGTAGGAGACCGCGACCTTCAGCGAGGCAAAGAAGAACGGCATCGTCCGCGGCAGCCCGACATTCCAGAGGATGTCGAACTTGCTGGCGCCGAGCGCCTTCAGGACGTCCTCGAGCTCGGGCTCGGTGGTGGCAAGGCCGGTGGCGATGTTGACGACGATCGGGAAGAAGCAGATCGACAGCGAGGTCAACACCGCCGGCACCGTGCCGGAGCCGAACCACAGCACGAAGATCGGCACCACAGCGACCTTCGGGATCGACGAGAAGCCGACCAGCAGCGGATAGCAGGTGTCGTAGGCGGTCTTTGACACGCCGATCACCGCGCCGAGCGCAACGCCAAGTGCCACGCCGAGCACGAAGCCGATCATGGTCGTCACCAAGGTCTGGATGATGTGCGGCCACAGGATCGGGAATTTCTCGAACAGCGTGACGAAGATCTGCGACGGCCGCGGCAGCACCAGGTCCGACATCCCCGTCATCAGGCAGAACAGCTCCCAGGCGACGAAGAACAGCACGATCAGGGCCGCGGACCAGGCCTTCTGCCTGATATCTGACACGGACATGGTCAGGCTCCCCCTTGCGCAGCGGTGCGCGCATCGACGATGAAGGCGCGGAGTTTCTGGTTGAGCGCGACGAACTCGGGCTCAAACGTCATCGCCACGGTGCGCGGGCGGGCGAAGTCGACGCTGGAGTCGTCGAGGACGCGGCCGGGCCGCGCGCTCATCACGCAGATGCGGCTGGCGAGGAAGCCGGCCTCGCGCAGGTCATGGGTGACCAGCAGCACAGTCGGCTTGTGCGTCATCCAGAGCTCTTGCAGGATTCCCCACAGCTCCTCGCGGGTGAACTGGTCGAGCGCGCCGAATGGCTCGTCGAGCAGCAGCATGCGCGGCTCGTGGATCAGCGCGCGGCACAGATTGGCGCGCTGGAGCATGCCGCCGGAGAGCTGCCAGGGATAGCGGCCGCCAAACCCTTTCAGCCCAACCTGCTCGAGCAGCGCATTGGCCTTGTCGCGGAACTCGGTCTTGCGCAGCCGGCGGAACTGCGAGCGGAACGGCTCGACGATCTTCAGCGGCAGCATGATGTTCTTTTCGATCGTCATCCACGGCAGCATGGTCGGGTTCTGGAACGCCATGCCGACCCGCATCGCGCGCGCCGCGACCTCGCGGCCGCCGACGATGACGACGCCGGTGGTCGGCCGCACCAGGCCCGACACCAGCCGCAGGATGGTGGACTTGCCGCAGCCGGACGGACCGACCAGTGCGACGAACTCGCCGTCGGCAATCCGCAGCGTGGTTGTGGACAGAGCCGGCACGGCGCGGGCGCCGCGGCCGAAGGTCACGGAGGCTTCCGACAGCTCGATCGCGGTCGGCGCCGATCCGGCGGCGACAGGCTCGCCGGCAAATTCGGTGTTTGGTTGCATGCGCATCACGAGCAAAGTGCATGCAAGCTGGATGCCAGCGGCCGCCCCGTTGAAAATCAAGGGGATCGCGCGATTTCCAGGCGGAGCGCGGGATTCCTTTTAGGCAATCGGCGGCCCAAACTGCATGCAATTCGAGCGCCCGATTGTTTCGCCGGTATGATAAACAGGCGTTCGAAGCACCTTTGAAGAGGGATTCGCGGCAATGGCGGGACGCGCCGGCAGCAGCAAGACGGCTGAATCGTCAGACAAGGTCAGCGTGATCTGCCGCGCGCTGCGGCGGGCGATCATCGAGCAGGCGCTGGAGCCCGGCGCAAAACTGCCCGAGGATTCGCTCGGCGAGCGTTTCGGCGTCAGCCGCACCATTGCGCGACACGCGCTCGGGCAATTGGCCGCTGAAGGCCTGGTCGAGCTGCGCCGCAACCGCATCGCGGTGGTGGCGACGCCGAGCTGGCAGGAGGCGCGCGATGCGTTTGACATCCGCATCGAGCTGGAGCGGCTGGTGGTGCGGCAGCTCGCGGGCAAGCTGACCAAGGCGCAGGTCGCGGAGCTCACCGCCCATATCGACGCCGAGGATCGCGCCCGCGACGGCACCGACGCGGTCTCGATCCGGCTCGCCACCGAATTCCACATCCTGCTCGCCCAGATGACGAACAGCCCGATCCTGGTGCGTTATGTCAGCGAAGTCGCCTATCGCTGCTGCCTGACGCTGTCGCTGTACAGCCGGCCGCATTCAACCGAATGCGCGATCACCGAGCACCGCGCGATCATCGCGGCGCTGGTGAAGGGCGACGTCGCCAAGGTGATGGAGCTGATGCACCACCATCTAGACTCCGTCGCCACCCGCGCGCTGGTCGCGCCGAGCCCGCAGCGCGGGCGGGACCTGCTGGATATTCTGGCGCCCTACGCGGATGAGGCGACCGGCGATCGGGTGGTGAGGCTGCCGAAGGCGGCGCGGCGCTGACGACTGCTGCGCTCTATCGCCGTCATCCTGAGGTGCGAGCCCTTGCGAGCCTCGAAGGATGCACGGCCTCGCCGGTGGCCGTCGATCCTTCGAGGGCCGCTGAAGAAGCGGCCACCTCAGGATGACGGGGAGAGAGTGGGCGCCTCCTACACCTCGATCGCCCGCTGCACCAAAATCCGCTCGGCGGTCGTCACCCGGAGGCCGCCTGCTCACTCCCGCAGCTTGCGGTCCAGGAAGCCGACATAGGAATTGTCCGGCTGCAGCTTGACGGCCAGGCGAAGCGCTGCACGGGCGGCGGATTTGTCGCCGTCAGCCGTGGCTTTGTGCTCATCCAGAATCGCGTCGGCCACCGTGCGCGCGGCGTCGAGACGAGCCTCGTCGATGGAGTGAGGGGCAAGATAGTCTTCGACCGGCTCGCGGAGACGCTTCAATTCGTCCACGCTGATCGAACTCAGCGGATACCAGTTATAATATTCGAGGCGCGGCCGATCATCCGTGAGGCTCGGCACATCCCCGACAAAGGCCGCGAGTTTTTCATCAGCGGCGATGAATGTCGCCAGAAAATCCTCGGGCGAGCGCAGGCCGTTTGCGGTCAGGTCTTCAGCCACCGCGGGCGCGGACATCCGCATCGCGAGCGCGCGAGGATCGATGTTCAAGGGTTCATCGGAAGCGATCGCCACGCCTTCCATTCTGGACGGCAACCACAGCGAGACATGCTTGAACTGGCCCATCATGGCCTTGAGGATCATCTTCGGAAGAATGCCGCGGTTGAAATCCAGCGGCACCCATTGCGCGAGAACGCCGCCGGGGCGCATCTTCTGCTTTGCCAGCGCATAGAATTCCTCGGTGTAGAGGTTGATGACGCCGGCGTCATGGGGCGGCGGTGGCTCGAGGGTGATGACGTCAAATGTTTCCTTGGTCCCGAGCAGGAAGTGGCGCCCGTCCGCGACGATCTGATGAACCCTGGGATTCTGATAGAATTGCTGGTTGATCGGCACGAAATGCGGCGCGAACTCGAAAACCGTCGAGGCCAGGTCGACCGCGTCGATGGATTTTAATTCCTTGTGGGTGCTGACCGCACCAACCGTGGTGCCGGTCCCGATGCAAATCACGACAGCCGTTTCAACCGGGCCGGGGTGCAGCAGAATGGGATAGTGCCCCATCGCGGCCATGTAGCGTCTGCCCTCGGGACGGTTGTTGGCGTAGCTTTTCGAGTTCACCACCAATTGCTGGTAAGTCCCCGCCGCCTTTTCGCGATACTCGACCACCGCAAATGTCGCTTGCCGGGTTTCCCGCAGCTCGAGTACATCAGCGCCTTCGATCGCGGTCAGGACATGTTCCAGATAGTGTGGCGTGAGGAGCAGCAGCGCGACGGCGATGACGCTTGCGGCGATCGTCCCTTGCCGCCACAGGCTGCCTTCTCTCAGAAGACCCGGTTGCGATACGGTCGTCGCGGCAAACAGCAGGACGTTCAGGACAATCAGTGCGGTGAGCGCCCCCTGACTGCCCAGGTAGGGGATCAGAAGGAATCCCGCCGCCAGCGAGCCCAGCACGCCACCAATCGTGTTCAAGGCGTAGAGCGTGCCTATTCTGCGGCCCAGCGCGCTCATCTGCATCACGGTCAATTCGCTGGCCAGCGGAAAACTGATGCCGATCAGCGTGGTCGGCAGCAGCAGGGCAACGGCGCAGATCAGGAAGAATGAAACGTCACCGCCCAAAAGCTCCTGCACCGGGACCGGGAGCAGGCCCGACACGATGGGAGACAGCACTGCTCCCACAGTACGCGCCTTGCCGAGGATTGCGACGGTGAGCGTGGCCGCAACCGCGATCAGCAACTGCGTGACGGCGAAGTAGCGCAGCAATTGATCCTTGCGGGGTGCGAGCAGCCTGGCGCAGATCAGCGCACCGGTCACCAGGCCCAGCAGGTAAACGCCGAGCATGCCCGAGAAAGCGAAAACGCTCGAGGTGCTGACATTGGTCAGGAAGCGGAACCAGACGACTTCATAAGCGATCGACACAAAACCGGAGCACGCGAAGATCGCAATCAGGATGGACGTCCTGCCGTGCTCCCGCCCTTCGGTTTGCACCGGCGCTGCTGCCGTGACCGGCGACAGCGGGCTTGCGTTGCGCGCAACTACGAGGGCCACGCCGCCGACGCAGATGTACAGCGCCGCGGCAACCAGGCTCGATCCCGTGATCCCCCAGAGGCCCATCAGGACAAAGCCGACAACGAGCGTGCCGATAGCGGCGCCCAGGGTGTTGAACCCGTAGAGCAGGCCGATGCGATTGGCGAGGTCGGTTTGGGTGCGGGTCAGGAATTTCACAAGGAACGGCAGGGTCGCGCCCATCAACATCGTCGGCAGCGACAGGATGGCGAGCGACAGCGCGACCATCAGAGGCAGCCGGAATGGCGACTCCAGGTCCAGCATCGGCGACAGCCAGCCCACCCATGTCGACCAGTGCGACAGGAACGCGGTCACCGCCAGGGAAACGACTGCGAGGGCGAGTTCGAGGAAGCCGTAGATTTTCAGGGGGCGGCTGACAGTGTCGGCGATCCGGCCGCCGAGCGCGCTGCCCAGCGAGAGACCGAAAAAGAAGCTTGCCACCGTGACGCTGACCAAGACGGTGGCGCTTCCCAGCACGAATTGCAGTTGCTTGAACCAGAGAACCTGAAGGATCAGGGATGCCGCGCCCGATGCCAGAAAGATCGCCGTGACCAGAATCCGGCTCTTCAGGCCTATGGTGTCTCGAACACCATCACGATTGCGCACTGGACGGCTCTCCCGCTGAACGGGAGAACAGGTAAGGCAGATGCGGTTAATATTGCCCTTATGGGGCGGCGGACGAGGCGGGTGCAGACCGGATGGTGAAGCTGCCGAAGGTGGTGCGGCGCTAACGACGAGGTTCGCTGTATCCCCGTCATCCTGAGGTGCGAGCGGAGCGAGCCTCGAAGGATGAACGGCCCCGCTGGTGGCCGTCGATCCTTCGAGGGCCGCTGAAGAAGCGGCCACCTCAGGATGACGGACCGAGATGAGGCGCGCTTGCCGCCTACCCCTCGATCCCCCGCTGCACTAGGATCCGCTCGGCGCTGTCGTTCCAGACGTCCATCTTGACGATCTGGCCACCCCTGACCACGAAGCGGTCGACATAGCGGTTGCCTTCGAACGGTGTGCCGTCGATCCATTCGCCGTAGAGCGTGCCGACGCTGTAGACCACGGTCTCGCCTGCGCCCGGGCAGACGTCGAAGCGGTCCATCCGCTTCTTCACCCAGCGATAGCGTTTGGCATTGAAGCCGGTCGGCCCGCGCGGATGGTCGAACTCGCGCCCGCCGGTGAAGGTAATCACCGTGCCGGGCTTCATATAGGCCGCCGCCGCGTCGGGATCGGGGACCATGGACGCGGTCAAGTAGGCTTCGACGATCTCGGCATCGGACAGCGGGCGGGCATCGGCTTTGGCGGTGACTGACATGGCGGGTCTCCAGGAATTCGTAAAACTCTACAATCTGGTCGCCAAAGTGTATGCATATTTTTTGGACAATCTGACCGACAAACTGCACACAATCTGGTGCTGCCGCTTCCCTGCCCTTCCGCTAGGCTGCGACCAACCTGAAATCTGCTCTCGATGATTGCGAAACCTGCCTTCGACCTGGTCTTCCGTCATGCCGTGACGCGCACCTCCGCGTCGACGGTCGATATCGGCATCGCTGACGGCCGGATCGCCGCGATCGCGCCGCAGCTCTCCTGCGAGGCCGCCGAGATCGACCTCGCGGGACGGCTGGCGCTGCCCGGCTTCGTCGACACCCATATCCACCTCGACAAGGCCTGCCTGCTCGGCCGCTGCGGCCACGACCATGCCGGCGTCGCTGACGCCATCCGTGCGGTGGCGGCGATGAAGCGCGACTTCACGGTCGATGACGTCTATGCCCGCGGCGCAAAAGTGATCGAGCGCGCGATCACCGCAGGCACCACGCGGATGCGGACCCATGTCGAGATCGACCCGCGGATCGGGCTGCGCGGCTTCGAAGCGGTCAAGGCGCTGAAGCGCGACTATGCCTGGGCGCTCGATCTTTCTCTTTGTGTCTTCCCGCAGGAAGGCCTGACCAACGATCCCGGCACTGATGAGCTGCTGGTCGCGGCGCTCAACGACGGCGCCGAGGCGATCGGCGGCTGCCCCTATGTCGACAGCGATCCGAACGCGCAGATCGCGCGCATCTTCGACCTGGCGCAGCAGTTCGATATCGATGTCGACCTGCATCTCGATTTCGACCTCGATCCGTCCTGGTGGCATATGGAGGAGGTCTGCCGGCAGACCGAGCGGCGCAACTATCACGGGCGCGTCGCGATCGGGCACGCGACAAAACTCTCCGCGTTGCCGCCCGAGCGGCTGAAGGCGGCGAGCGCGCGCCTCGCCGCGGCCGGCGTCGCGGTCACCGTGCTGCCGGCGACCGACCTCTATCTGATGGGGCGCGATGCCACCCACAATGCCCCGCGCGGCCTCACCGCGGCGCACCGGCTGGTCGCCGATGGCGTGCTGTGCTCGGTCGCGACCAACAATGTGCAAAACCCCTTCACGCCGTTCGGCGATGCATCGCTTCTGCGGATGGCCAATCTTTATGCCAATGCCGCCCATGCCGGGATCGGCGAGTTCGATGCCTGCCTCGATCTCGTCACCGAGCTGCCGGCGCGGCTGATGAATTTGAAAGACTACGGCATCGCGGTCGGCAACCCCGCCGACATCGTCGTGCTCGACACCGACAGCGCAACCAACGCGATCGCCGAACTGCCCGACGTGCTCTTGGGCTTCAGGCGCGGCCGCAAGACGTTCGAACGGCAAAAGCCGACGCTGTTTCGGCCGGGCACCAAACTCTCCCCGTCATCCTGAGGCGCGAGCTCTTGCGAGCCTCGAAGGATGCACGGCCCCGCCCTATCCGTACTGCGAAAGCCGGGCCGTCGACCCTTCGAGACGGCCGCTGCGCGGCCTCCTCAGGGTGACGGATCGAGTGAGCTGGCTCGTGCAAGCGATCGTATGTCGCAGCACCAACCTATGCGCATTGTCGCCCTGCCCTGGCGCGAATTGACGCGTCCGCCGATCCGTTGTTGGTATCTCTCAACACCAACAACATGCCGGGCAGGAAACCATGAGCATATCAGCCACAATCAAAAGCGTCGAAACGCTCGCCTGCGATGCCGGCTGGCGGAATTATCACTTCGTCAAGGTGACGACGTCAGACGGGCTGGTCGGCTGGAGCGAATATGACGAGGGTTTTGGCGCGCCCGGCGTCACGGCGGCTATCGAGCGGCTGTCGGCGCGCGTGATCGGCAAGAACGCGTTCGAGCACGAGCGTATCTATGTCGAGCTGTTTGCCGCGACGCGTCCCGCCGCCGGCGGCGTGGTGGCGCTGGCGCTCGGGGCCATCGAGAACGCGCTGCTCGACGTCAAGGCCAAGGCGCTCGGCGTGCCCTGCTACGATTTGCTCGGCGGCAAGATCCGCGACCGCGTGCGGGTTTACTGGTCGCATTGCGCGACCTGGCGCATCAATCATCCCGACTGGTACAAGCCGGCGATTACCGATCTCGACGGCGTCAAAGCGATCGGGGCCGAGGTGCGCGAGAAGAAATTCTCGGCGATGAAGACCAACATCTTCGTCTACACCGACGGCAAGCCGATAGGCTGGCGCCCCGGCTTCGGCGCGCCGTTCCAGCCCGAGATCAATGTCGACCGCAATGTGCTGCGCAATCTCTGCATGCATCTGGAGGCGATCCGCGACGGCGCGGGGCCGGATGTCGATCTCCTGCTCGACCTCAACTTCAACGCCAAGACCGAAGGCTATCTGAAGATCCTGCGCGCGATCGAGAAGATGGACATGTTCTGGGTCGAGATCGACACCTTCAACCCGCAGGCGCTCGGCTACATCCGCCGCCAGAGCCCGCACCCGATCTCGTCATGCGAGACGCTCTTGGGCTTACGCGAATTCCTGCCCTACTTCACCGAGCAGGCGATGGACGTCGCGATCATCGACACGCCGTGGAACGGAGTGTGGCAATCAATGAAGATCGCCGCGGCCGCCGAGCATTTCGAGGTCAACGTCGCGCCGCATAATTTCTACGGCCATCTCTGCACCATGATGAACGCGCATTTCTGCGCCGCGGTGCCGAACCTGCGGATCATGGAGACCGATATCGACCGCCTGGCCTGGGACCATGAGCTGTTCACCCACGTGCCGGAGTTTATCGACGGTCATCTCGTGATTCCGGATCGCCCGGGCTGGGGCACCGAGCCGAACGAGGAAGGCCTGCGCGCGCATCCGCCGAAGAACAAGGGCGGGCTGTTGAATTATGGGTTGAAGAAGTAACTCTCTCCACGCCGTCGTCCCGGCCTAGTGCGCAATTGCGCACGGGAGCCGGGACCCATAACCACAGGCGTTGGTTGTGAAAGGGATCGAGGCCCTAGCGTCGCCTAACAACGAGCACTTGGGGTAATGGGTCCCGGCCTTCGCCGGGACGACGCAACCCTCAATCACCGCGCCTCAATTATCATCCCTGACAGCCGTGAACGCGCTGTCGACCACGTCGCCGATCGGCTGCCAGGCGTTGCCGTCGAACTGCACCAGCCGCATCTGCTTGATCGGGCGGAAATCCTTCGGCCCGGTGTTGATCACGATCCCCGGCAGCGCGATCGGGCTTTGATAGTCCTTCAGCGAGGCTGCCTGCCGCATGATGTTCTCGCGGGAGAAATCATCGCCGCATTGGCGCAAGACCTGGTGCAGCGTATCGGCGGCGGCATAGCCGAACATGGCGTAGATGTCGTCCTTGCCACCGTCGGGGAAATATCTGTCCATGAAGTCGGACCACGCCTTGATATGCGGATCGTCCTTCCAGGAGGCGTCGCCGGCGTCCTTGAGGAACGAGGTCGAGATCACGCCGAGTGAATTCTGCAGGCCGGCCGGCTGCAAAGCGCTGGCGATCGAGGCCGACGCATTGTCGAGGATGAACACCGGATGCCAATCCATCCCGGCCACGATGCGGATCGCGCGCGCCGCGATCGCCGGCGCGCCGTCGAACACCAGGATGTCGGCGCCGGAGTCCTTCAATATCCCGAGCTGGTTCTCGATCCTGGTCTCCGACGCGTCGAAGGCAAGATCGGCGACGATCATGCCGGCGGTGTCGCCGAGGCCCTCCTGCAATCCCCTGAACAGATCGCGGCCGAACTGGTCGTTCTGCCACAGCACCGCGATCTTGCGTGACGGATAGGCGGCCTGGATGTAGTTGGCGTAGATCCGCCCCTCGGCGCGGAAGGTCGGCTGCCAGCCCATGGTCCAGGGAAACGTCCTCGGATGCGCCCATTCCTCGTCACCGGAGGCGACGAACAGCTGCGGGACCTTTTTCTCGTTGAGGTATTTTCGCACGGCGAGGTTGCTCGGCGTGCCGAACGAGCCGAACATCAAGAGCACATCCTGCTTCTCGACGAGATCGCGGGTCTGCTCCATCGCGGTCTTCGGATTGGAGCTGTCATCGACCGAGACGAACTTGACCTTGCGGCCGTTGATGCCGCCATGCTCGTTGACCATGTCGAAATAGGCCGCTTCCGCCCGTCCGATGGTGGCGAACGCAGCGAGCGGCCCGGTATACGGCATGACGTTGCCGACGCGGATCTCGCTGCCGGCCGCTTCGGGCGCCTGCTGCGCGGCGAGCGGCGCCGCCGCGATCATCGCGGCGAGGACGAGCAATATCGAACGCGCGGTTTGTCTTTTTGTTTGCATCAACATCGCCACAAACGCCGGCCACGGCCGGCGCTCCCTCCCGAGGACGCGACCTTATCGCCCAAGGCAATGCCGGGAAAATGAAATGTTGATGGCGGAGCAAGCCAAGGGCGCGGTTCACCTCTCCCGCTTGCGGGGGAGGTCGGATCGCATCAAAGATGCGATCCGGGTGGGGGCTTTCTCCGCATAAAAACCGTCCGACTCGTGGCGAGACCCCCACCCCAACCCTCCCCCGCAAGCGGGAGAGGGAGCGCAGTTCCCGCATGGCGATCAGCGCAATGTTATGTCGAGCCAGCCGAGCGGGTTGACCGCGACGCGGTCGCCATCGCCGACCAGAACCGTCGTGGTTTCGGCCTCGATAACAGCCGGGCCGGCCAGCGAATGGCCGGGCTTGAGATCGTCGAGCGCATAGACCGGCACCTCGCGCCAGGCACTGAGCCAGGCCTGCCGCTTGCCGCGCGGCGCGCAGGGCACAGCTGACGTAGCCTGGCCGACATCGCCGCCGCCGCGCGCAACCTTGCCGACCGCAGCGACACGGGCGTTGACGAACACCACCTCCTGCCCGCGCGAGGCATAGGTGTAGAGTTCCTCGTGGCGGCGATGGAAGCGCTCCTCGATCTGCGCCACAAGGTCGGCGGCGCCGAGATCGAGGTCGCCGAGCGGCACGTCGATTTCGAACACCTGCTCGCCATAGCGCACCTCGGCCGAGCGCTCGATTGCGATATCGCCCTTGAACCAGTCGCGCAGCCGGCCGGCCGCCTGCTCTTCCAGCCCCGCGAACAGCGCCCGCACCTCGCCGGCGGAAATCCGCCCCGCGCCGTAGTGGGTGCGGCTGACCTCGTAACGCAGATCGCTGGTCAGCATGCCCCAGGCCGACAGCACCGAAGCAACCGTCGGCACGATGATGCGCTTGATCTCGAGTTCGCGCGCGACCTCGGCGGCATGCATCCCGGCGGCGCCGCCGAAGCTCAGCAGCGCGAAGCGCCTCGGATCGACGCCGCGGCGCAGCGTCATCAGGCGGATGCCGTCGGCCATCTTCAGATTGATCATCTTGTAGATGCCGGCGGCGGCCTCGATCCGCGACAGCTCCAGCGCTTCGGCGATCCGATCGACGGCCGCTTCCGAGGCCGCACGATCGAGCGGGCGCGCGCCGCCCATGAAGGCGGCGGCATCGAGATAACCGAGCACGACATTGGCGTCGGTGACGGTGGCAGCTAGGCCGCCATTGCCGTAGCAGGCCGGGCCCGGCACCGAGCCTGCGCTCTCCGGGCCGACGCGCAGCGTGCGGCTGCCGTCGACACCGGCGATCGAGCCGCCGCCGGCCGCGATGCTGGCGATATCGAGGCTGCGCAGCGCGATGCGCTGACCCGCCAGCATGCCGTCGGCCGAGAGCGAGGCCTCGCCGTCTGCGATCAACGAAATGTCGGTCGAGGTGCCGCCCATGTCGAACGGCACGAGGTCGGGAATCCCAAGCATCTCCGCGCAGCGGCGGCTGCCGGAGATGCCGCCGGCCGGGCCCGACAGCACGGTGCCCGCAGCGAGCCGCGAGGCCTCTTCCACCGGCGCCATGCCGCCATGCGACAGCACTACGAACAGCGAGCCGGCAAAACCGGCCTCATGCAGGCTGCGCTCGAGATTGGTGAGATAGCGCCGTACCGTCGGCTCGACATAGGCATTCACGATCGTGGTCGAGACGCGCTCATATTCCTTGATCTGCGGCAGCACGTCGCTGGAGCGCGACACGCTGACATCGGGCAGCTCGCTGGCGAGCCGCTCGACCGCAGCGAGCTCATGCGCCGGGTTGAGATAAGCGTGCAGGAAGCAGACCGCGACCGAGTTCGCGCCCGATCGCTTCACCTCGGCGATGACATCGCCGAGGGCTGCGGCATCCAGCGCAACCGCGGCACTGCCGTCGGCCTTCAGCCGCTCGCGCACGCCAAAGCGGCGCTCGCGCGGCACCAGCGGCTCGGGCGGCGGCGTACGCAGATCATAGCGATCCGGCTTCAGCCCTTCGCGCATCTCGACGACGTCGCGATGGCCCTCGGTGGTCAACAGCGCAACCCTGGCGCCCTTGCGTTCCAGCAGCGCGTTGGTCGCAACCGTCGTGCCATGCACCAGGCGATCGGTCGCGGCCAGCATCGCCGCGCGCGTCACGCCGAGCCGACGCGCCAATTCTTCCAGTCCCGCCATGACGCCGATCGACTGATCGGCCGGCGTGGACGGTGATTTCGCGAAAACCGTGCGCCCGGTTTTGTCAGTTGCAACCAGGTCGGTGTAGGTGCCGCCGACGTCAACCCCAATCGTGTACATCGCTGCCCTATACCGCTTTCGAAACCAGACCCTGCGCGACATCGCGCGCCCGCGCCTCCGCCGAGCGCTTCTCCGGCGGCCCCCAGCCGCCGCCACCGGACGAGCGGACCTCAAGGCAATCGCCGGGACGCAGCTCGATGCCGACCTCCTTGGTCTTCAGGACGCGCGGCTCGCGGCCCTCCGACAAGAGACGATAATGATGCGGCTCGCCGTCCTTGCCGCCGAGCATGCCGCAGGGACCGTGACGCGCGCCGTCGCCGGCGGTGTTACCCTTGGCCGGCTTTGCCGTCTCCAACACCATGTCGAGCGCGACGCCGAGGCCGCCGCGATGCTGGCCGTCGCCGCCGGAATCCGGCCGGAATTCGTGCTGGCGGAAATGCAGGGGAAAGCGCACCTCGGCGACCTCGATGCTGCCGAACTTCAGGCCGCCGACCGAGTGCCACTCGCCGATCGAGGAATAGCCGTCGCCGCCGGGCGATGCGCCGCCGCCGGGCCGCGCCTGGAACATGTGCCAGATGAAGTTGCGCCCGTTGCGCGGGTCTTCGCCCTGGATCGCGATGCGGAATCTCCGGCCCCAGCCGCCCATCACGCGGTCCGGACAGGACGCCGACATCGCCTTGATGATCGCTTCGACGATCTCGTTGGAAGGATGGCTGGTGCACAAGGTCACAGGACGGCCGGGATCAGCCCACACGATCGTGCCCTGCTTCGCCACCACCTTCAGCGGCCGCAGCGCGCCGGTGTTTTTCGGGATGTCGGCATCGATCAGATAGGCAAAGGCCATCGCGACCGCGGCCTGCATGTTGGCGTGCGAGGAGTTGACGAAACTGGTCGATTGCGGATCGGAGCCGGTGAGATCGACCTCGATGTCACTGCCCTTCTTGGTCACTTTAGCCGCGATCTTGATGTCGGTGCGGCCGTGGCCGTCATCGTCGAGCAGCGCCTCGCCGTAAAACACGCCGTCCTTCCAGGTCGACACCACGGCGCGGGTCTGCTGCTCGGTGGCGTCGAGAATGGCCTCGATCGCGGCCTCGACCGTCTCGGCGCCGAACTCGCTGAACAGCTTTGAGACGCGACGCTCGCCGAGATGTGCGGCGCCGAGCATCGCGGCGAGGTCGCCGCGGAATTCCCTGGGGTTGCGGATGTTGAGCGCCAGAAGGTCGAGCAGATCCTCGCGCGGCTTGCCGGCCTCGTAGAGCTTGATCGGCGGAATGCGAATGCCTTCCTGATAGATCTCGGTGGCGGCTGGATTGTAGGCGCCGTGGGTGGCGCCGCCGATGTCGCTCTGATGCGCACGCACGATGGTCCAGAGCAGCCTTTTTCCGCCGTCGAACACCGGCACGAAGGCGGTGAGATCAGGCAAATGGCTGCCGCCCTGATAGGGATCGTTGAGCAGGATGACATCGCCCGGGGCGACATCCTTGAAGCGTTCCTCGACCGCGAGTGTCGCCCACGGCAACGCGCCGACATGCACCGGGATGTGATCGGCCTGCGCGATCAGCCGCCCGCCGGTGTCGCAGATCGCCAGCGAAAAATCGCGGCTGGAATTGAGGATCTGCGAATAGGAGGTGCGAAGCATGGCTTCGCCCATTTCCTTCACGATCGACGACAGGCGGTGCTGGACGACGGAGCGGGTGATCGGATCGATCTTGGCGGACATCTTGGCCCTTGTTGGCGCGGGGGGCTTGCGCAGGGAGGATCGGGGAACCGGCCGACCGGAACCGGAATTCCTTCTTATAGCCAGCGGCTTGCCGATCGCAAACCGGCCGGCTCGGCCGCAGCGCGTCATTCCGTCGATCAGCAAGTCGTGATCGAGAAGAAACCACCGGGCGACGGAATAGAACTCACGCTGCTGCGTCCCACCCATGCAAGCCGGCCCGAGGCCGGACCGCTCGGGCTTCCCCGACAACCCCAGGGTAAACGTAGATGCTTCCTCGATCCTTCAGATCCGCTCTCGTGCCGCTCGGCGCGTCCGTCCTGCTCGCCTTTGCCGCCGCTGCATACGCGCAAGACGCCCATCATCCGGACCAGACCGCGCAGTCGACTGAGGAGAGCGCCTTCCTCGCGGAAAACGATGCCGCGATGACCAAGATGATGAATGACATGGCCGCCAAGCCGACCGGCGATATCGATCGCGATTTCGTTGCGATGATGGCGCCGCATCATCAGGGCGCGATCGACATGGCCGTGATCGAGCTCCGCTACGGCAAGAACGAGCAACTGCGCCGGATCGCGCAGGAGATCATCGTCGAGCAGCAGCAGGAGATCGACGCCATGAAACTTGCGATCGGTGACCCGGTGACGGCATCCGCGCCCGCGCCGACACAACCGAGCCCGGCGCCCGCCGCGGCTCACGATCACATGAACATGTCCCACGGAATGAAGAACTAGGAGTTTTCGAACGATGAACCGTCAAGTCCTGAAGTGCCTGCTGGCCACGACCGTGCTGGCGATATCGACCTCCGCCTTCGCCGGACAGGCGCCGGGCGCGGCATCCTCGCCCGACATGGCGATCAGCCATCACGACCGCGTCTATGCCGCCGAGCAGTTCTCGAACACGGTGTCCGTCACCGATCCGGTCGACAACAAGCTGCTCGGCGTGATCCGGCTCGGCGATCCGCAGCCGGGCAATTTCAGCCCGCTCTACAAGGGCCAGGTGCTGGTGCACGGCATGGGCTACTCGCCCGACCACCAGACCCTCGCGGTGGTCTCGATCGGCTCCAACTCGGTGACCTTCATCGACACAGCAACCAACACGGTCAAGCACACCACTTACGTCGGGCGCTCGCCGCACGAGGCCTTCTTCACGCCCGACGGCAAGGAGGTCTGGGTCACCGTTCGCGGCGAAAACTACATCTCGGTGATCGACGCAAAGACGTTCAAGGAAACGATGCGGATCGAGGTGCCAGCCGGACCGGGCATGCAGATCTTCTCGCCGGACGGCAAGTACGGCTACATCTGCTCGTCGTTCAATCCGGAGACCGACGTGGTCTCGGTGGCCGATCACCAGATCGTGGCGAAGGTGAAGCAGGAAAGCCCGTTCTGCCCGAACATCGCGGCCACCCCGGATGGCGAGCAGGTGTGGTTCACGCTGAAGGATACCGGCAAGACGCAGGTGTTCAACGCCAAGCCGCCGTTCAATCCGATCAAGACCATCGACACCGGCCCGATCACCAATCACGTCAATTTCGCGAAGACCTCCAAAGGCACCTTCGCCTATGTGACCATCGGCGGCACCAACCAGGTCAAGGTGTTTCGAACCGACGACTTCTCGGAGGTCGCGACCATTCCCGTGGGCAATCTCCCGCATGGCGTCTGGCCGTCCGGCGACGGCACAAGGATCTATGTTGGTCTCGAGAATGCCGATGCGTTGGCCGCGATCGACACCGCGACCAACAAGGTGATCGCCAACATCCCGATCGGCCAGGCACCCCAGGCGATCGCCTATGTGCCGAACGCCGCGCCAAATCCGGATGACCGCCAGAACCTGCAGGCGCTCGGCATCGCCGGCCAGGCCGCCCACCTCGCACTCGCGCCGAAGAAGAACGCCAACGGCGACAAGCCGCCGACCAGCGTCTCGCTGTTCGATCAGGGGCTGATCCAGGTGCTGCAGGCATCGGTCACCGGGCTCGAACCCAAGCAGCGCTACGTGCTAGGATGGGCCGACCATGCCGATGGCATGGGATCGGTGGAGCCTCTGGCGGCCTTCATGACCAATCCCGCCGGCTCCGCCATCGTCAACGTCACGGGACCGATCCGCCAGATCGTGCAAAGCGCCGCCAAGGCCGAACGACGCTATCTCGTCATCACGTCAGGCGAACCGGCCAAGCTCGGCGCGGTCATCCAGGTGCAAACGCCATGAACGACATGCTGCGCCTGGTCGAGCCGCTGATACCCGCCTTGCGGCGGTATGCGCGGGCCCTGGTCCGCGATCACGCGGCGGCCGACGACCTGGTGCAGGACTGCCTCGAACGCGCCGTCATTCACTGGGAGCAGCGGCGGTCGGACAATCCGCGCCCGTGGCTGTTCGCGATCCTGCATAATCTCGCCATCAACCAGTTTCGCCGCGCAACGGGGCGCGGCGTCCATGTCGCGATCGACGAAACCAACGAGGACACATTCGGTCAGGAGGCGGAACAGGAGCATAAGGTGATGTATCGCGATGTCATGGCGAAGCTCGCGAGGCTTCCGCATGACCAGCGTGCAGTGCTGCTGCTCGTCGGCGTCGAGGACTTGTCCTATGCCGACGCCGCCAAGGTGCTGGGTGTGCCCATCGGCACGGTGATGTCGCGCCTGGCGCGCGCCCGCGAGCGGCTGCATCACGAGCTGGAGGGAACGTCAGGCCATCCGGAACATAATGTCGTGCAATTGCGGAACAGGACATGAGCAATCGACCCATTACCGAAGACGATCTGCACGCCTATGTGGATCGCGCGCTCGAACCGGAGCGCGAGGCCGAAGTCGGCGCCTATCTGGAGAAGCATCCTGATGTGGCCAGGCGAATAGAAGCCTACTCCGGTGAGCGTAACCTTTTGCGATCGGCATTGCTGCCGATTGCCGAGGAGCCGCTGCCGCCGCAGCTCAACCTCGCCAGGATGATCGAGAGCCGGCGCCGCCGTCCCTCGTCATGGCGCTGGGCCATCGCGGCCATGCTGATGATCTCGATCGGCGGCCTCGGCGGCTGGGTGATCCGTGGCGCGACACTGGCGCCAGCCGGCGGGATTGCAGCGCTCGCTGAGGAAGCGAGCGATTCCTACAAGGTGTACGCCTCCGATCGCACGCGGCCAGTCGAACTGCGCGACAGCGCCGAGCTTGTGCAATGGGTCTCCAACCGGTTGCGTCAGCCGGTCAAGCTGCCGGACCTGACGAAGTCGGGCTATCGCTTCATGGGCGGACGCGTGGTGCCGACCGCGCACGGCCCTGCGGCGATGTTCATGTATGACGACGATCGCGGCGACCGGCTTGTGGTCCTGACCCGTCCGATGACCTCAGACAAGAACGCACCGATGGCCCCGCATTCGGGCGGTGACGTCGCCGGCCTGTCCTGGGCTGACGATGGCACCGGCTATAGCCTCGTGGGGCCGCGCGGGCTCGATGCCTTGAAACCGCTTGCCGACGAAATCCGCAAGCAGGCGCAGACGATCTAAAGCGTTTTCGAGCGAAGTGGACGCCGGTTCGCGTGAAGAAAACGCGTCAAACAAAAACTGGAGCATCGGTTCTGATCCAATCAGGACCGATGCTCTAAGGTCTGGTGTAAACTAGGAACAACACGATCCCGATCACCAGCGCGCCCGCAATGAACAGCAGCACCGCCGGCAATCCGAACAGCGCCGCGACGCCGGCGGTGCTCGATTGCAGCAGCGCCGCGCCGAGGAAGAAGGCGAGATTGACCGACGACAGCGCCTTGCCGGTGTTCTGGGCGTCGACCAGTTGCCGCGTCATGCCGTAGATCAGCGGCTGCGCCGAGGTCGCGAGCCCGATCAGGATCAGCAGCACCAGATCATATTGCGACGGCATCACGGCAACGCCGAGCTGGTTGGAGAGCGGAAAATGCGGCGCGCCGGCCGCCATAAGCACGAGCAGCAGCGCGGCAACGGCATGCGTTGATGCCACCATGGCGCGGCGGTGCCCGAACTTGCGATCGAAGGCGCCGATGCAGGCCGGTCCAACGATCATCGCCAGCGTGAACAGGCCGAGCACATTGCCGGCCTCGATGCGGCTCAACCCCTTCACATCCATCAGCCACGGTCCGCCCCACAAGCCGCGCAGCACCAGCGAGGCGCCGAGCGAGACCAGCGATAACGCGATCAATCCGCGCAGGCCGCGCGACAGGCCGAGCCGCAGCACCTCGGCCATCTGCTGCAGCGGCGAGGAATCGTCCGCATGCGCTGCCGGCTGCCGCGGCACCAGCGCGAACACCGCGATCAGCACCGCAATGCCGAAACCGGCCGAAACCCAGAAGCCGGCGCGCCAGCCGAACTGATCGACCACGAAGGCCAGCGGGCTCGCCGACAACAGCATGCCGATATTGCCGATCGAGAGGATCAGGCCGGACCACAGGCCGAACTTCGCCGCCGACATCTGCTTGGCCGCAAGCGTCATCGGGCACATCAGCATGCCCGAGGTGGCGACGCCGAGCATCAGTTGCCCGAGCACGAAGCTCGCCGGTCCCATCGCAATCGCCGAGACCAGCGTTCCGACCACGGTACCGGCAAGCAGGCTGAGCGACACCGGCCGCACGCCAAAACGGTCCATCGCGGCGCCGACCGGGATTTGCGAGGCGGCAAAGGAGAAATGATAGATCGAGGTGAGGCTCGCCAGCGCCTGCGGCGAGGTGCCGAAATCCCGTGCCATCAGATCGAGGCTGATCGCCGGGATCGTGCGCAGCAGCGTCGACAGCATGTGGCCGGAGGCCAACGCCAGAAGCGCAAGAACCAGGGCGCGGAAACCGATCCCCGCCTCTTCCTTCGTCACCACGCCATCCACGAATCGCCTCTTCCCTGAGCGCTTTCGGGAGGGCGTAACATTATTGGATGCGAGGTGCCAACTTTAGAGGCAGTGCAACTTTACCTCTCCCGCTTGCGGGGAGGTCACATCGCATCGCCAGATGCGATGTGGGTGGGGGCTCTCTCCACCGAACGACTCGCGGAGAGAGCCCCCACCCCAACCCTCCCCCGCAAGCGGGAGAGGGAGCGCACCTAGCTCGCGGTTACACTTCGCCCTTACTGCTTATGGAACACCAGCGTGCGCAGCTCGATGCTCTCGCGCGGCGCGGCGTCCGCCGGCGTGGTCGGATCGACAAACGCCGTGTGAGGCCCAAAGCGGGTGCGGCCGTCGGTCGCCGAGTCGTAGCATTTGAGCAGGATCGCCTCGTCCGGCGTCATCTCGGGAATGTAGAACCAGCGATGGTTCGGATTGTACTTCACCGAATAGGTCTCGCCGCTGCGGTTCGGATAGATCAGGTCGGAGGCGATCAGATCCTCCGGCGCGACCGTGGTGCCGTCGGCCATCGCGAGCGGTGAATCGCGCAGCGGACCGCGGATCGGACGCCACAGATTGATCACCTGGACGCGGCCCTTGACGAGCTCGTTGGCTTCATTGGGCAGATGCTCGAAGACGCGGTTGCGGCCGGAGATGGCGGTCTGGTCGACATGGACGCGGGTCGCGGGCTGGCGCGGTCCGCCGCCGCGGATATCCGCCGCACCCTGGACGCGCTTGCGCACGGTGTGGTCGAAGATGAAGACGCGGTCCGCTTTCAGCGTCGCCTTCAGGAAGGCTTCGACGGCGGGGTAGTAGACGTTGCGGACTTCGTTGTCGTCGTAATAGTCCTTCACGCTGGTCGGATGCTTGACCAGCGCAAAGCCCTCGCGGTCGAGCGAGAAACTGTCGGCGATCAGGCGCCCGTCAAAGATCGGGACATTGTGGGCTTCGGGCAGCGCGGTGGATTTGGGCTCGCCGGGCGGCGGATCGAAAGCGTAGGTCCGGGGCTTGCCCGGCGTCGGCGCGAGATAGTTCAGTTCAGCGGTCACAAACGGCAGCGACTCGATGCGAGTTTGTTGAAGGCCCATGGTGATCTCCCGGACTCGATTGTTCGTGCTTTTGATCTTGGCAGCGCCGGTGGGTGCGGCAAGGCCGCGGCGAAAATAGCAATGTTGCGGTTTTGGAAGGCGCCGAACGGGGAAAATCCTTGTCGCAGCGCCGTCGGTCAACGAATGGACATTCTGGGATCACGGATTCGTTAACGGAGGTATCTGCTCACGGGAGTGAGCGCGCAGCGAAACGGCGGCAGGCATCTCACCACGTCGTCCTGAGATGCGAGCGTAGCGAGCCTCGAAGGATGCGTGGCCCCCGTCCGTGGCCGTCGACCCTTCGAGACGCCGCTTCGCGGCTCCTCAGGGTGACGGAACAGTCTGCATCGCGAATTGTGCGTGATCACCCGTACCGCCTGTGCGCGCGCTATAGCCCAGCGCCCTTCTCCACCGCCGCGGCGAAGGAGCGGTCGACGATGTCGGCGGCGTCGATCTTCTGCCGAATCAGGCCCCAGCGGTCGTAGAGATCGATGGTCTTCTGCTCGTCGGCCACCACGCCGTCGTCGATCGGCGCGATGCGGATCTTGGCCCGCGTCAGCCAGTTCAGCGGCACTGCGGGCGGAATGTTCATCAGCCTGCCCCAGGTCGCCGCGTACCCCTCGACATTGCTCTGCGACCAGGCGCGCGCGGCCGCCAGCCTGCGCACGAAATCCTCGAGCTGGGCGCGCTTGTCCTTGATCGCATCCGGCGTTGCGACCTGGAAGCCGAGGCCGGGCGTGATGCCGTCGGCCGTGATGACGCGGCGCGACTTGAACAGCACCTCCTCCTGGCTGACATAGGGCTCCCAGGTCGACCAGGCGTCGACCGAGCCCTGCGTGTAGGCGACCTTGGCGTCCGACGGTGCGAGGAACACGATCTGCACGTCGCTCGCCTGCCAGCCCTTGGATTCCAGCGCCGCCAGGATCAGCTGATGGCCGATCGAGCCGCGGCCGGTTGCGATCTTCTTGCCGCGCAGATCGTCAAAACTCTTGATCGCAGAATTCTCCGGCACCACGATCGCGAGCCCGTCGCGCGACTGCCTGACAGCCGCGATCGCCTTGACCGGAATTTTCGCGGCGGCGGCAAAGGTGAACGGCGCATCGCCGACCAGGCCGGTGTCGATCGCACCCGCCCCGAGCGCCTCCAGCAGCGGCGCCGCCGCGGCGAACTCCTTCCATTCGATCTTGTAGGGAACGTCCTTCAATACGCCGGCTGCTTCCATCACGGCCTGCGAATTGCCCTTCTGGTCGCCGACGCGCAGCGTGGTCTGCGCGAAGGCCGCGTCGATGGCGGCGAGCGCAAGCGCCGCCGCGACAATGAGACGGATCATTCGGCGGCGATCCCACGTTGCTGGTCGCGGGCTTCGATCAGCTTGCGGGTCAGCGGGATCAGCTCGCGGCCGTAGTCGATGGCATCGACCAGCGGATCGAAGCCGCGGATCAGGAAGTGGCTGACGCCGAGGTCGTAGTAGTCGCCGAACACCTCGGCGACCTGCTCGGGCGTGCCGACCAGCGCGGTGGTGTTGCTGTTCGCGCCGGTGAGCTTTGCGATCTCGGTCCACAGCCGCTTGTCGATGCGGGTGCCCTGATCGGCGAGCGCCAGCAGCCGCTTGGCGCCGTCGGTCGCGTGATTGGGGCGGCGATAACCGGTCTGGTCCTGCAGCGCGGTGGCGCGCTCGAGGATATGCTCCGCCTTCGCCCACGCCTTCTCTTCGGTGTCGGCCAGGATCGGCCGCACCGACAGGCTGAAGCGCGGCGTCGGCCGGCCGTGTTTCGCGGCGGCCGCACGCACCCGCGCGGTGACGTCGCGCACCTGGGCGTAGGATTCACCCCACAACGCGAAGGTATCGGCGTGCTTGCCGGCGACCTCGACCGCGGCGTCCGAGCCGCCGCCGACGAAGGTGTAGATGCCGCCCTTCTGCAACGGCTTCACCTGCGAGAAGCCGTTCTCGACGTTGTAGTACTTGCCGCTGTAGTTGAACGGCTTCTCGCTGGTCCATTCCAGCCGTACCACGTCGAGGAATTCGCTGGTACGGGCGTAGCGCTCGTCCTTGTCGTCGAGCGTGTTGCCGTCCTGGCGCAACTCGATGGCGTTGCCGCCGGTGATGACGTGCAGCGAGACGCGGCCGCCATAGAACTGGTCCAGCGTCGCGAGCTGGCGCGCCAGCAGCGTCGGCGCGGTGAAGCCCGGGCGCTGCGCGATCATCACCTTCAATTGCTTGGTGATGGTCAGGACATGCTGCGCGACCTGCAAGGCGTCCGGCGTCGTCGAGTGGAATGCCAGCAGCGCCCGATCGAAGCCGGCGAGCTCATGCGCCTTGGCGACGGTCTCGATATAGGGCGGATCGAGCACCGGGCCTGATCGGACGATGGTCTCAGAGGCATTGTTGTTGGTGATGAAGCCGATGAACTCGACCGGCATGACGTGGAACTCCGTTGTTGTTGGCTATTGTTTTCAGACGCCCAGCGCGAAGCGTCCGGCGGAGACACGGGTGGCATCGTCTTGCGGGGTATGGACGCGGCCGCACAGCACGTCACGGTAATGCCGCTCCAGCGGATTGGTTCGCGACAGGCCGTGATTGCTGGTCAGCGACAAGGCATCCTCCACCACTGCTGCGGCGTTATTGGTCACCGTCAGCTTGATGATGTTAGACTCGATCGCGGAGAGCTGGAAGCCGTTATCGAAATCGGCGGCAAAGCTGTCGATCAGGCGGGCATTGACCGCAAGCCGCGCCTCGATCCCGCCGACGACCTGCTGCATGCGCGGCAATGTCGCCAGCGGCGCGCCGAGATTGGCGGGCACCCGCTCCCTGAGGAATTTGACCAGCCAGTCGCGGGCCGCACGGGCGATGCCGTCATAGATCGCGGCGACGAAGATCGCGTGCACGGTCGCATGGGTGACGTCAGGAACCTTCCAGTCGTCGGGCTTGCGGACGTCGATCTCGTAATCCAGCGGAAACACCACGTCGTCGAAGATCACGGTGTGGCTGCCGCTGGCGCGCAAGCCGAGATGGTCCCAGGTTTCCTCGATCCACGTTCCCGGCAAACCGGCGGGAACCAGAAACAATCCGACACGGGTCTCGGCCTCGTCGGTCTTCGCCCAGACCGAATACCATTTCAGGATCGGCGCACCGGTCGAATAGATCTTGCGGCCGGTCAGCCGCCAGCCAGTTTCGGTGCGGCGCGCCGTCGTCGCCGGCAGGCCGCCGCGCGCGGGCGAGCCGAGCTCGGGCTCGACGCGCAACGCGTTGATCAGCGCCACGCCCTCGACCGTCTCCCTGGCGAGCTTGCGCGACAGCCGTCCCGGCCAGCGCGTGCTGCGCGCCATCACCAGATGCTGAATGTAATGCATCGACAGCACCAGCGCGGTCGACGGGTCGGCCTTGCCGATGATGCCGAGCACGCGGATGGCGTCGCGGGCGCCCGCCCCGCCGCCGCCGAGCGCCGCGGGCACGGTCAGCGCCAGCAGGCCTTCGCGCGAAAGGTCAACGAAATTCTCGAACGGGAAGCTGGCGTCACGATCATGCGCGGGCGCACGCGCGGCAAACACCTCGGCGAGCCGCAACGCGCGCGCGATATGCTCCGGCTCGTTCGGCGGCGGCAGCTCCTTGGCCGCTGTCACCATGTCGCCTCCAGCCCGAGCAGGCCGAGGATCTGCTTGCGCAGCTCGGCCAGATAAGGATCGCCGCGATGCCGCGGATACGGCCGAGCGACAGCGATATCGGCCTTGATCCGCGCCGGCCGGTCGGAAAGCACGATGACGCGGTTGGCGAGCACCAGCGCTTCCTCGACATCATGGGTGACCAGCAGCGTGGTAAAGCCCTTGCGCTGCCACAGCGCCACCAGTTCGGACTGCATCGCGATCCGCGTCAGCGAATCGAGCTTGCCGAGCGGCTCGTCGAGCACCAGGATCTTCGGATCGTTAACCAGCGCGCGTGCCAGCGCCACGCGCTGTGCCATCCCGCCGGAGAGCTGATGCGGATAGGCGTTGCGGAACGACGACAGGCCGACCAGCTCGATCACGGCATCGACCCGGTGCTGTTGCGCCTTCAGGATGCCCTGCGCCTCAAGTCCGAGCGCCACATTGTCCCAGACCGAGCGCCACGGAAACAGCGTCGGATCCTGGAACACGACGACGCGTGACGGATGCGGGCCGGTGATGCGAGCTTCATCCTCGCGCAGCGTGCCGCTGCGCGGCTTCTCGAGCCCTGCCACCAGCCGCAGCAAGGTCGACTTGCCGCAGCCCGACGGGCCGAGCAGCGCGACGAACTCGCCCGGCGCGATCGCGAGGTTGACATTGTCGAGCACGGGAAGCATCGCGCCATCGATGTCGAAGGCATGGCTGACGCTTTCGATGTCGAGCTCGGCGCCGACGGCGGGATAGGTGATCGCCTCGGCGGCGGATTGCACTACCATTTGACGACGCCCTTCTGCCAGACCAGCAGGCGATCACGGGTGCGGAACAACAGCGTGATCGCGCCGGAGCAGAGCAGCGACATCACGATCAGCGCGGCATACATGTTGGAATACGCCGCCCAGCCCTGCGCCCATTGCAGGTACCAGCCGAGCCCGGCCTTGACACCGATCATCTCGGCGACAACGAGCACGGCAAAGGACGAGCCGAGCCCCATGAACAGGCCGACGAACACGTGCGGCAGCGCCGCAGGGATCGCGACCTTCAGCACCAGGAACGACGGCTTGGCGCCGAGCGTGCGGGCGACGTCGTAATAGGCACTGCTGACGCTCGCCACGCCCGACCAGGTCAGCACCGTCACCGGGAAGCCTGTGGCAAGCGCGATCAGGAAGGTCGAGGCACTCCAGCTCGACGGGAAGGTGAAGAAGGCGATCGGCAGCCAGGCGGTGGCCGGCAGCGGGCCGATGAAGCGCAGCACCGGGTGCACCCAGTAGCCGATCCTCTCGGACCAACCGATCGAGACGCCGGTGATGAAGCCGACGGTCGCGCCGATGATGTAGCCGCCGAGCTGCAGCTTGATCGAGGCGAACACGCTATCGAGCAGTTTTGGCAGATCGTCGGTATAGACTTCCAGGATCGACTGCGGCGGCGGGAAGAACGGCAGCGGCAGCCAGGCGAATTTCGCGGTGGCGACCTCCCACAACGTCACGAATGCACCGAAGGCCACCAGCCAGGGCGCCCGCTTGCGCAGCGCCTGCCCGGCGCTGCCGAGATAATCGGCGGCAACGGTGCCGAACAGGATGAAGGCCGCGATGACGATGGCGCCGATGCCTAGCGACGAGGTCCGCGACCAGTCGCCGACATCCGGCCAATACAGGCACGACAGGCCGAAGGCGAGCCAGACGAGGCTCGCCGCGAGCCCGACGCCATAGCTGCCGGAGAGGTTTGAGAACGTGACCGCGGCGCGCGGCGCGGCCACGGCCGTCGCGTCAGACACTGAATACGTCGACATAGATCCGCTCCGCGAATTTGGCGGTGTCGGTGCTCTGCTTGAACACCTGCACCGATTTCAAATCGTCGGCGTAGCCCTTGAGCTCGCGCTTCAGCACCTCGCCGGTCGGGTGATGGTGATGGGTGTGGTAGCGCGCCATCGCCTCGAGATCGGCGAGGCTCGCCGCCTTCGGCGCGTAAGGCTGGAACGATTTTGCCGCCTTGTCCGGGTTCTGCGAGGTGAACATCGCGGCATCGAGCAGCGCCTGGGTAATGGCGCGCGCGACGTGAGGCTCTTCCCGTACCAAGCTGCCGCGCAGGCCGACGATGCAGCAGCTCTTGTCACGGTATTCGCCGTCGAGGTTGGAGGCGACCTCCTTGTACTGCGCGTCCTTCAGCCAGAGATAGGCCAGCGGGTCCGACGACAGGAAGGCCTGTACCTCGCCCTTCTCGACCGCGACATTGAGCAGATTGCCAGGATAGGCGCGCCAGTCGACATCCTTGACCGGGTCGATGCCGAGCTTGGAAAGCTGGATCGAGAAGAAGTTCTTGTCGGGCCCGGCGAGGTCGCCGACGGCGACGATCTTGCCCTTGAGATCGGCGAGCTTGTCGACGCCGGAACTGATGCGGGTCAGGACGCGCATGCAGCCGCCATGGGTGCCGGCGGCGATCTTGACGTCAAAGCCCTGCTCCAAGGGCTTCAGCCAGCGCAGCGCCATGCCGAGACCGGCGTCGCTCTTGCCGGTGGCGATCGCCTCCAGCAGCTGGTCGGTCGAGCCGGAATAGTTGACGAGCTCGACGTCGAGATTCTGCTTCTGAAAGAAGCCGTGGTCGATCGCGACCGGCAGCGGCGCGAGGCAGACCGCGCCGGCGTTCCAGGACAGCTTTAGCTTGCGCGGCGCGCCTGATAACGGCGGCGCATCGGAGGCGGTCTTGCAGATCGGGAATTCCGAGAAGTCGATCGCCGGCGTGATTGCCCGCGGCGCGAAGGCCTGCGCGCTATAGGCGCCGATCGGCGCGCCCCGTCGTTCGAAGCTCATGGTTTTAGAAAAAGCGGATTTCTCCGGCGCTATTGCACTCAAAGCAACGCGCAAATGATGCGGCGCGACAAGTTCATCGTGAATGAAATGGAATTTCGAATGTTGTCGGCGCGGCAGCTGATATCTCCACGATCGCATCGCGCAACGATGAAAGGATTTTGCCGTTATCGCGACGCGCGACATGCGGCGTCGTCACCGCGACTGCATCAAATTTGAGCGTTTTGCGGGCGCACGCGCGATGTCTTCTACGCGCGGCACGCTTGACGAGATCATCCTTGTCGTGCGGGCGACGAATTCAGATTTCCGTTTCGTTGACGACGAACGGCTTGCTCATAGACTCGATCAAACGCTGCCGCGCGTTCCGCCGCGCAGCGAATGAATCGGAAAGAAAAGTCATATGCGCAAACTGACCCGCTCGGGCCCTCCTTCTACCTTCACCCGCCGCACCGCGGCCGCGCTGTTCGCGGCGGCGATCACGTTGTCCACATCGGCAGCGGCGTTCGCGACTGACGCGATCGTGCTGCGGGTCGGCGACCAGAAGGGTGGCAACCGCTCGCTGCTCGAGATCTCCGGCCTCGCCAAGGACCTACCCTACAAGATCGAGTGGTCGGAATTTCCGGCCGCAGCCCCGATCCTGGAGGCGATCAATGCCGGCGCGCTCGACGTCGGCTACACCGGCGACCTGTCCTTCCTCACGGTCTATGCGTCGGGCGCGCCGATCAAGGCGATCGGCGGCACGCGGTCCGATGCGCGGACGCAGGCGATCCTGGTGCGCGGGGATTCGCCGATCAAGACGGCGGCCGATCTGAAGGGCAAGCGGCTCGCCGGCACGCGAGGCGGCTGGGGCCAGTTCCTGATCAATGCGACATTGGAAAAGGCCGGCAGCAAGATCGAGGACGCGACCTTCGCGCCGCTCGGCCCGGTCGACGCCAAGATCGCGCTGCTCGCCGGCTCGATCGATGCCTGGGCGGTGTGGGAGCCCTACATCTCCTACGCGACGCTGAAGGACAACGCGCGGGTCGTCGCCGACGGCGAGGGACTGACGCCGACCATCACCTTCATCGTCGCCTCCGACACCGCGATCGCGACCAAGCGCGCGGCCGTGCACGATCTGGTGCAGCGGCTCAACAAGGCGCGGCTGTGGTCGCTCGACCATGTCGCCGAATACGCCAGGAACACGGCCGATCTGACCAAACTGCCGGAGGACGTGCTGCTCGCCGCCTACACCGCGCAGAAGACCTCGCCGATCGCGATCGACGAGGCCGTGGTGAAGGAAGTGCAGGCCGCCTCCGATCGCGCCACGCGCTACGGCATCCTCGGCAAGACGCTCGACGTCGGCAAGGCCGTCGACCGCAGCTTCACGGCGGGCGCCAATTCGAACTAGCGCCTTCTCCACCTCCCCTTGAAAAGGGGAGGTCGGTTTGCGCAGCAAACCGGGTGGGGATCCTGCCTCCGCAGACGCCGGCGTCCGTGGAGAGCAACCCCCACCCCGCCCTCCCCCTTTCAGGGGGAGGGAGTCTAGGCGGCGGTGCTCACCTCACTTGGCATTCGTCCGCGTCCCACAAGGGAGACATCCGATGTCCGGCCCGCTCCATCTCGCATTAATCGTCACGGCACACCTGCTCTGCATGACCTTGTTGGTCGCATTGTCGGTTTGATAGCGTTCTCCCTCGGGATCATGCCCAGGGAGAACAACAATGAACCTATCAATGAAAGACCGCGTCGCCGTGGTCACCGGCGGCAGCAAGGGCATCGGCATCGCGGTGGCGCGGCGGTTTGCGGAATCCGGCGCCAAGGTCGCGATCCTCGCCCGCGGCGCCGCCGATCTCGCCGCGGCGCGCGAGGCTCTTGCCAAGGACGGCCTCGTGGTATGCGATTACGTCTGCGACGTCGCGAAGGCCGCCGACATCACCAAAGCCCATGACCAGATCGTCGCCGATCTCGGCAAGATCGACGTGCTGGTCAACAATGCCGGCACGGCACGCACGCTGGCCTTCGAGAGCATCAGCGACGAGGCCTGGCAGGAGGACCTCGACCTGAAGCTGTTCGCCGCGATCCGATTCAGCCGGCTGGTCTGGGGCGGCATGAAGCAGCGCAAATGGGGCCGCATCATCAACGTGCTCAACACCTTCGCCAAGGCGCCGGCCGGCAATTCCGCGCCGACCTCGGTGTCGCGCGCCGCCGGCATGGCGTTGACCAAGGTCATGGCCAACGAAGGCGGCGAGCACAACATCCTGGTGAATGCGCTCCTGGTCGGCCTGATCATGAGCGATCAATGGGTCAAGCGGCATGCCGCCCAGGCGCCGGACACGGATTTCGGAGAGTTCGCCAAGGGCCTTGCCAAGGGCACGCCGCTCGGCCGCATCGGCACGGCAGAGGAGTTCGCCAATCTCGCCTGCTTCCTGGCCTCGGAGCAAGGCTCCTACATCACCGGTACCGCCATCAATGTCGATGGTGGCCGATCGCCGGTGGTCTAGAGCTCCGGTTCCGGTTCAATCAGAACCGAAGCTCCAGATTTTGCTTTGGCGCGTTTTCTTCACGCGAACCGGTGTCCACTTCGCTCGAAAACGCAGCTGGCAACCTACGGCAGGAAGCGACGGCTCAAAAGCAAAAGGCCTCCGTCACCGGAGGCCTTTCATCTTAAACCGCGTCCTTGGCGGCCTTGACCGGCCGTGCGCGGACGATCTTCCGGGCCGGCTTGGCCTTGAACATCATCTCTTCGCCGGTGAAGGGGTTGGTGCCCTTGCGCGCCTTGGTCGCAGGCTTCTTGACCACAACGAACTTCGCGAAGCCGGGGACGAGGAATACCCCGGCCTTCTTCAGCTCCTTGTGGCCGACATCGACAAGCGAGTCCAAGACGTTCTTGACGTCGCGCTTGGAGAGTTCGGTGGTGGTCGCGATCTTCTCGATCACTTGCGACTTCGACAATTGGGTAGCCATGGTTGCTCCATTGATTCTGGAATGGGCACGATATGGCGGAAAACGCCGAGAAAAACAGTGTTTTCTGCACTCCCCACAGCAATATCGCTGTGGACAGCCCCCGAATCAGGGATTTTTCCAGTGTTTTTTCAAGTCAAGGTGCTTCCGACCCCTAAAATTACAGGGTTTGCGCGGCTTCGGGGCTCCCGAAACAGGCCCCCGAGAGAATCACCGCACACATCATGAAGCGTCCGGGAGCGACAATGCGGCGCGCAATTCGGGTTGCGACGCGCTGCGACACGCCACTTCAGGTTTCGGAAATGATCCTCCAAAAGGGCGAGGCATTAGAAAATGACTCGGGTTCCCATTCCAAGGTAACATCGTCAAAGGCCGCCACGACCGACCAGCTGGCCGGCCGATACAAGCCTTTATGTAAGTTCTGGAGACCCGCGTATGGATTTGACCCGCCTTGAGATCAACCGCCGCACGGCCCTGCTGACCTCGGCCGCGATTGCGGCCAATGTCATCAATCCGATGCGGGCATTCGCGCAGGAAACACCGCGCAAGGGCGGCGTGTTCAACGTCCATTACGGCGCCGAGCAGCGCCAGCTCAACCCGAGCATCCAGGCCTCGACCGGCGTCTACATCATCGGCGGCAAGATTCAGGAGAATCTGGTCGACCTCGACGCCCAGGGACAGCCGGTCGGCGTGCTCGCCGAGAGCTGGGAGGCGGCACCTGACGGCAAGACCGTCACCTTCAAGCTGCGCAAGGGCGTCACCTGGCACGACGGCAAGCCGTTCACCTCGGAAGACGTCGCCTTCACCGCGATGAACATGTGGAAGAAGATCCTCAACTACGGATCGACGCTGCAGCTCTTCCTCACCGCGGTCGATACGCCCGATCCGCAGACCGCGATCTTCCGCTACGAGCGGCCGATGCCGCTGAACCTCCTGCTGCGCGCCCTGCCCGACCTCGGCTATGTCTCCGCAAAACATCTCTATGAGAGCGGCGACATCAGGCAGAACCCGACCAATCTGGCGCCGGTCGGCACCGGCCCGTTCAAATTCGTCAAATATGAGCGCGGGCAATACATCATCGCCGACCGCAACCCGGACTATTGGCGGCCGAACGCGCCCTATCTCGACCGCATCGTCTGGAAGGTGATCACCGACCGCGCCGCCGCGGCCGCGCAGATGGAGGCCGGCGAGTTGCACTACAGCCCGTTCTCGGGGCTGACGATCTCGGACATGGCGCGGCTCGGCAAGGACAAGCGCTTCATCGTCGCGACCAAGGGCAATGAGGGCAACGCCCGCACCAACACCATCGAGTTCAACTTCCGCCGCAAGGAACTGTCCGACATCCGCGTCCGCCGCGCCATCGCGCACGCGATCAACGTGCCGTTCTTCATCGACAATTTCCTCGGCGATTTCGCCAAGCTCGGCACCGGCCCGATCCCCTCGACCTCGACCGACTTCTATCCCGGCCCCAACACGCCGCAATATCCATACGACAAGGCCAAGGCGATCACGCTGCTCGACGAGGCCGGCTTCAAGGCCTCCGGCGGCAACCGCTTCTCGCTCAAATTGCTGCCGGCGCCGTGGGGCGAGGACATCTCGCTGTGGTCGACCTTCATCCAGCAGTCGCTGGGAGAAGTCGGCATCCAGGTCGATATCGTGCGCAACGACGGCGGCGGTTTCCTCAAGCAGGTCTATGACGAGCACGCCTTCGATCTCGCGACCGGCTGGCACCAGTACCGCAACGACCCCGCGGTCTCCACCACGGTGTGGTACCGCTCCGGCCAGCCCAAGGGCGCGCCGTGGACCAACCAATGGGGCTGGGAGGACAAGACCGTCGACAAGACCATCGACGATGCCGCGACCGAAGTCGATCCGGCCAAGCGCAAGGCGCTCTATGCCGACTTCGTCAAGGAGGTGAACACCGAGCTGCCGGTCTGGATGCCGATCGAGCAGATCTTCGTCACCGTGATCACGGCAAAGGCGCGCAACCACTCCAACACGCCGCGCTGGGGCTCGGCGAGCTGGCACGATCTTTGGCTCAGTGCCTGAGGCCGCTTCCGGCCAAGGCGGTGTTGCCTTCTCCCTCGCCCCGCTCTTGCGGGGAGAGGGTTGGGGTGAGGGGCTCTCTCCGCCGGATTAATCTACGATAGACCTGTACCCCCTCACCCGGATCGCATTTCGCTTCGCTGCATGCGATCCGACCTCTCCCCGTAAGCGGGGCGAGGTAAGCGAGAGGCAGAGCCCAATCCGACGCGCCCCCGTGTCCACTTCGTTCGAAAGCGCTATAGATAACGCATGCGTATCCTGAGCCTTGCGGGGCGGCGGCTTGCCGCCTCGATCCCGACCTTGTTCCTGATCCTGATCGGCGTGTTCCTGCTGTTGCAGCTCGCGCCGGGCGACACCGTCGATGCGCTGATGGCGCAGATGGGCGGCGGCGATGCCGCGACTGCAAAGGAATTGCGCAAGTTCTACGGGCTCGACCTCTCGGTGCCGGCGCAGCTCGCCAACTATCTGTGGCGGCTGGTGCGGCTCGATCTCGGCTTCTCCTCGATCTACGGCAAGCCGGTGGCGACCGTGATCCTGGAACGGCTGCCGCCGACCATCCTGCTGATGACTGCGTCGCTGTCGTTCGCGTTCTTCTTCGGCCTGCTGTTCGGCGTGATCGCCGCGCGTGGCGTCAACCGCTGGCCGGATACCATGATCTCCACCCTCGGCCTGATCTTCTACGCCACCCCCTCCTTCTGGTTCGGGCTGATGGCGATCGTGGTGTTCTCGGTCTATCTGCAATGGCTGCCATCCGGCGGCTTCCAGGATATCGGCACGGTGCAGACCGGAATCCGGGGCGTGCTCGATATCGCGGCGCACCTCGTGCTGCCGACGCTGACGCTCGGGCTGATCTTCCTCGCGATCTATCTGCGCATCATGCGGGCCTCGATGCTGGAGGTGCTGAACCTCGATTTCGTCCGCACCGCCCGCGCCAAGGGGCTCGACGAGACACATGTCATCACCCGCCACGTGCTGCGCAACGCGCTGCTGCCGATGGTGACGCTGATCGGACTGCAGGCCGGCACCATGCTCGGCGGCTCGGTCGTGGTGGAGAGCGTGTTCTCTTTGCCCGGCCTTGGCCGGCTTGCCTATGAATCGGTGGTGCAGCGCGACCTGAACACCCTGCTCGGCATCGTCTTCGTGTCCGCGCTGCTCGTCATCGTCGTGAACTTCGTCGTCGACCTGCTCTACGCGCGGCTCGATCCGCGCATCGCGGCGGAGGGCTGACGATGGACGCGGTGAAACGCTACTTCCGCAGCCCGGCCGCGGTGATCGGCCTGATCCTGCTGCTGCTCGTGATCGCGATGGCTGTTAGCGCGGGCATTCTCTATCCGCGGGATCCCCTCGCTTTGGCGGGCCGGCCGCTGGTCTGGCCGTTTTCCAACCCACGCTTCCTGCTCGGCACCGACAATTCCGGCCGCGACATCGCAGCTCAAATCTTTTACGGCGCGCGGATCTCGCTCCTGATCGGCGGGGTCGCCACCGTGATCGCGATCCTGATCGGCATCCTGGTCGGCGCCTTCGCCGGCTATTACGGCGGCTGGGTCGACAATGTGCTGATGCGGATCACCGAGGCATTCCAGACCCTGCCGAACTTCGTGCTGCTGCTGGTGCTGGTCGCGGTGTTCGGCTCGACGCTGACCACGGTGACAATTGCGGTCGGCGTGGTGTCGTGGCCGGCGCCGGCGCGGCTGACCCGCGCCGAATTCCTGTCACTGCGCAACCGCGAATTCGTGCAGGCGGGCAAGACGCTCGGCATGAAGGACGTCCAGCTGATCCTCGGCGAGATCCTGCCCAACGCACTGCCACCTGTGATCGTCTATGCCAGCGTGGTGATGGCGGTCGCGATCCTCTTGGAAAGCGCGCTGGCGTTCCTGCGACTGTCCGACCCCAACGTCGCGTCCTGGGGCAATTTGATCGGGCTCGGCCGCGATGTGCTCCGGGTGCAATGGTACGTCTCGGCCATCCCGGGCATCGCGATCCTCGTCACCGTGCTGGCGGTGTCGCTGGTCGGCCAGGGCCTCAACGATGCGCTCAATCCGAGGCTGAAGAGCCGATGAGCGAGACGGTCCTTTCGCTCGACGGACTGACGGTGCGCCTGCCCAAAGGCGCCGACCGGCCGCAGGCGCTGTCCGACGTTTCCCTGTCGATTGCATCGAATGAGATCCTCTGCGTGGTCGGCGAGTCCGGCTCCGGCAAATCGATGATGGCGAACGCCATCATGCGGCTGCTGCCGAATGAGGTGACCATCGAACAGGGCCGGATGATGTTCGACGGCCGCGACCTCTGCGCGGCCGATGCCGCAGAGATGCGCGAGGTGCGCGGCGCCGGGATTGCGATGATCTTCCAGGAGCCGATGACGGCGCTCAATCCGCTGCGCACCATCGGCGACCAGATCGGCGAGATGTTTGCGATCCACACCGCCCTGTCCAAGGCCGAGATCGCTGCGCGGGTGCAAGCGCTGCTCGAGGACGTACGCATCCCCGATCCCAGGGCCGCCGCAAAAGCCTACCCGCACGAGCTCTCCGGCGGCCAGCGCCAGCGCGCCATGATCGCGATGGCGCTGGCGCTCGATCCCAAACTCCTGATCGCGGATGAGCCGACCACCGCGCTCGACGTCACGACGCAGGCGCAGATCCTGAAACTGATCCGTGATTTGCAGCAGCGCAAGAAGACGGCAGTGCTGTTCATCACCCATGATTTCGGCGTGGTCGCAGAGATCGCCGACCGCGTCGTGGTGATGCAGCACGGCGTGATCGTCGAGCAAGGCGCGGCCGACAAGGTGCTGAACGATCCGCAGCATGCCTACACGAAGCAGCTGATATCAGCCGTTCCGCCGCTGAAGGCGCCGCCGCCGCGTATCCTTTCCGGCAAGGATATCCTGACCATCGACGGCGTCTCCAAAACCTACCGCACCGGCGGCTTCCTCGGCCGCGGCGCGCGGGTCACCGAAGCAGTCAAGAACGTCTCGCTGCATTTGCCACGCGGCGCGACGCTCGGCATCGTCGGTGAGTCTGGCTCGGGCAAATCGACGCTCGCCCGCTGCATCGTGCGGCTGATCGATCCCGACACCGGTTCGATCGTGCTCGACGGCAAGGATTGGGCGAAGCTGACGCGCGAGGAAGTACGCCGCGAGACCCGCCACATCCAGATGGTGTTCCAGGATCCGTTCGCCTCGCTCAACCCGCGCCGCAAGGCGGCCGAGCTGGTGGCGCAAGGACCGATCGTGCACGGCACCGACCGCACCACGGCGATCGCGGAAGCACGAAAGCTGTTCGAACTGGTCGGCCTCGACCCATCCGCCGGCGACCGCTTCCCGCACGAATTCTCCGGCGGGCAGCGGCAGCGCATCGGGCTTGCGCGGGCGCTGGCGCTGAAGCCGGACGTGCTGGTCGCCGACGAGCCGGTCTCGGCGCTCGACGTCTCGGTGCAGGCGCAGGTGCTGAAGCTGCTTGCCGGGCTGCGCCAGCAGCTTGGCCTCTCCATCATCTTCATCACCCACGATTTGCGGGTTGCCGCGCAGATCTGCGATCTTGTCGCCGTGATGAAGGACGGCGCCGTGGTCGAGCAAGGGCTGACGGCCGAGGTGTTCGGCCAACCGCAGCATCCCTATACCCAGGCGCTGCTCGCGGCGATCCCCGGCGGCGCGTTCGCGCGCGAGCACGACACCGCAACCGTGTAGCCGGGCACGCGCGGCCCTACTCCGCCGCTTGTGGCTTGGACTCCTCGCGCAGCCGGAAGCGCTTCAGCAATCCGGATACGGTGTCGCGGAAGCCGCCATATTCCAACTCGGAATAGGGTAGCATCGCGGCACCGGACCAGCCCTGGCTGCGCATCTCGATCGCCTTGCGCTGGGCGCGCTGGCGGACCTCGTCCCACGCAAGGTTGTCAAAGAAATCGGTATAAGACTCCGAAAACTTCCCGTCCCGGTCGACCGAGAAGCCGACGCAGGAAACGATCGGCAGGCAGTACATCCCCGTCACCGGGGTGTTGAGCGGCACGGGCATGAGCGGCATCACATGCGAGCCGCGCGCATCGCCGCCCACGAAGTGCGCCTTGGCGAATGGCGAGATGATTTCTTCGGGCGCCGCGAAAATGCCCTGGTTCCTGACGATCGCGACCGGATCATCCTTGCCGGTGTACTTGCCCGCGATGGAGTGAAGGCGCTGTGCCGAAACGGCGACGGCGACCTCGCCATAGGTTTTCGAGACGATGCGATCAATGCCGAAGCGCTCGTTGTCGCGAAGCAGCGCCGCAATGTGGTAGCCGTCCGCGGGCGCATCGAGTTCGATCACGCTGTCGCCGGCCGTGTTGTCCATATCGATGATATGGAAACGGAAGCCCTTGATCATCGGGGGCAGCATTAGCCCGGCGCAATACATGGGATCGGCAAAGGCCAGATAGAGCGGCAGGTTGTAGGCGCCAGGGCCGCATTTGTCGGCGGCGAACACCATGAAGGACTCCGCGGGTCTCGCGCCAGAGAGGCTGTGGTCGAAGCTGAGTTCGGCGACGGCCGGACCCGCGCCGCGAACGTTTCCGGAAGGGGCGTCGACGAGAAGATCCTGGCCGGCGCCGTAGAGCCCGGAGGTCTTCGCAACCGCAGTGGCCGCGAGAAACGTCTTCGAGGCGAATTGATGGACCTCGGAGCTCCCTTCGCCCCGCGTGTGTGTCATGATAATCGCAATATCGTCGCCGGTATGGCGGACGAAACCGTCGATCAGGAGACCGTTGTCGATCGCTTTCGCGACCTCCCCTTCGACAGCCGCCATCATGCGCGCAGATGGTTTCGTATGGCCCCCAACGGAGCCAATGTCAGCCTTGATGACCGAAATTGTGAGTTTCATGAGCATCCCTCCGACCGCAGCTCAGCGCCTTCGCCTCGGCGCTCGCTGCGCCGGCGACGGCGCGCTCATTCGCAAAAAGAACATTGTGTGGTGCGACAGGTTCCCTGTGCAGGATCCACGCGGGATTATGGCCCCGCTGCCGGCTTGTGTCGATGCGCGCCAACGACACATTCGGAATGGCCAGCCATGCTCGATGGGGTTACCACCTGCCGCGCTAGAAAGCGCGGTTGAGAAAGATCGGCAAGCCCCGCTTGTTGGAATAGAGAGGACGGTAGCGCTCCGTGTTGTACGCGCTTGCGACGTCCAATTTGCGCGGCCCGAGCTTGGCGTCAGGGATCGGCACGAGGTCGTAGCGGCCCTCGACCAGCGCCGACATGAGGCCGGTCTTGCCTTCCAGGATTGCATCGTAAGCCATGTTGCCGAACGTCAGCGCCACAAGCTTGTCGATGAAGTCCGGATCGCCTGACCGCAGGTCGTAGGTGAGGTCAGAGACGATGGTCTCCTCGCCGGTGCGCCGCTTGATCTCGTCCGCGAACGCTTCGGCCACGCTCGCCTTCCTGCGGTGACCGTAGGCGTCAGGCTCGCCGAATTCCTGCACCTTGTAGCCCTCCCACTCGGCGCCCTCGCTGAGCACGATCAGCGCGTAGTTGCTTGGGTTGCGGTGCTTATCATCGAGGAGAAGCTGGATCAGTTTGTCGAGATTGACCTTGTACTCCGGTATGGCGCATCGGATCGAGGTTGCGTATGCGGTATAGAGTGCCGTAAAGCCGGCATCGCGACCAAAGACGCGGAAAATGCCAATTCGCTCGTGCGAGCCGACGGTGGTGCGCTGGCGCTGGATGGCATCGCTGGCACGGGTGATCGCGGTCGAGAAGCCGATGCAGTATTCGGTGTTGCGAACGTCGTTGTCCATCGTCTTCGGGATGGCAATGATCTTGACGCCTCGCCCGTTGAGCTTGTCCGCGTAGCTGAGAGTATCGTCGCCGCCGATGGCGATCAGATGTTCGATACCGAGCCCCGCGAGATTCGCCAGCACCTCACTGGTGAGGTCCCACGTCGTGGTTGCGATGCCACCCTTGGTACTCCGGGAAACCGGAAAGTCGTGGCCCGCGAGATGATCGGGCAACTTCTTCATTTTGGAGGGATTGGTGCGGCTCGAGTGCAGCACGGTGCCGCCGCGCCGGTCGATGACGCGCGTGTTTTCGCGGTTCAGCGGGATGATGTAATGGGACTTGCTGGCCGGGTCGTCGAGGTTCAGGTGTGTGAGGGCCTCCCAGCCGCGGCGGAGACCGACAACCTCGATGTCGTCCTCGCTGCCGCGATAAGTCACGCTCTTGATCACCGCGTTAAGGCCGGGGACGTCTCCACCGCCCGTGAGAATACCAATGCGCTTCCTCGCCATGCCCACCTCCCAGGAATCGGTATATGGCAATAATGCCTGCGTCGCGTCGGGGTTTCCACAACGCTATCCGCCAACGGCGGAATCCTCGTGATCGCGGCGTTCCACCGGACCAGTTTGGGCTCCCATTCTTCGGAGCACGGTGTTGCCTGACCAGTCCTCACCTCGGGCGGCTGGCCCCTCCATGCTGTATATCTCGCGCGCTAGGCGCGACGTTGATCCGCGTCACCGCGACCGGCGCGAGGCGAGGAAATACTCCGCCCAGCGCAGCAATTCGAAGCGATCGCCCTTGACCAGCTCCTGCGCATCGCGGCGCCGGTAGAGCACCAGCATCCAGGGCGCGAGCTTGCGCAGCAATCCGTGCGCCATGTACTGCACCGGCTCCGTGAACGGCAGCGCCAGCTCGCTTTCCGGCACGCCCTGCACCGCCCGCGCCAATTCGCGGCCGAGCGGAATCGTCAGCGCGACGGCGCGGCCGTTGCAGCCGGTCCAGCCATAGGCGTTCGGTCCCAGCCGGTGCATGCGCGGCAGGAAATCCGCCGTCATCCCGACATAGCCGTTCCAGACATAGTCGAAGGAGACATCGCCGATCTGCGGCCAAATCAGCTGCAGCCGTTCGGCCACCCACGCCTTCAGCCGCTCGGTCTTGTCGCCCGGGCCGAGCACGGCGCCGCCGGTGACGAGGCGATTGCGGGCGTCGTAGCGCGCAAAATAGAGCTCGCCATGGGTGTCCGACATCGCCTGCCTGGCGGGGATGATAGTCTTGCGAACATTGTCCGACAGCGGCTGGGTCGCCATCTGCCAGGACAGCACCGGCATCACCTCGGTTGCGATCTCCGGCACCAGCGATTTCGTGAACTCGCCGCTATAGGCATTGGTCGCGACCACCAGCGCGCGGCCGGAGATTTCGCCCTGCTCGGTCTTCACCACCCAGCGATCGCCGCGGCGCTCGAAACTGAGCGCCGGCGAACGGGCGTAGATACGCGCACCGAGGCCGAGCACGGTGCGCGCAAGGCCGCGCGCCAGCGCCAGCGGATTGATGTGACCGCCGCTCCTGTTCCAGAAGCCGCCGTACCACGAATCCGAGCCGAGCATGTCCCTGGTCTGATCGCGCGACAGCAGTTCGACCGGCGCGCCGAATTTCGACCATTGCTGCACCCGCCGCTCCGCGATCTTGATGCGGCCCAGCGAATGCACCGGCTGCACCCAGCCGGCCTGCTCCTGCTCGGCCGCGATGCTGTAGCGCCTGACGACGTCGAACAGATCAGCGGCACTGTCGCGCAGCATCGCGACGAAGCGCTCGCCGGCCGCGCCGTGCCTGGCAATGATGTCATCGGGATCGGGGCGCGACAGCGTCGGGATCACCTGGCCGTTGTTGCGGCCGGAGGCGCCCCAGCCCGGCTCGGCGGCCTCGACGATCGCGACGTCGACATTGGCCTCGCGCAGATGCAGCGCGGTCGATAGACCAGTGAAGCCGCCGCCGATGATGACGACATCGGCCTGCTGCGCGCCGGTCAATTCGGGACAATCGGGGCCCGGCGGCGTCACTGCTGCCCAGAGCGAATTGGGCCAGCGCACGGCATTGCTGTTCATCATGATCCTTTCTTGCAGGGGCCTGCGCGTTCTGGTTAGATTTATAGCGTTTTCGAGCGAAGTGGATACCGGTTCGCGTGAAGAAAACGCGTCAAAACAAAAGCCAATCCCTCATTCCAGCCGGGAAGACAAGAAGTGGCACTCAAGAACGTCATCGGAATCGATCACGCCGTGGTCATGGTCAAGGACCTCGACAAGGCCGCCGAGAATTACAAGCGGCTCGGCTTCACCGTGTCGCCGCGCGGCACCCACAGCGCGCATATGGGATCGGGAAATTACACCATCATGTTCGATCCCGATTACATGGAATTGCTCGGCGTGCTGACGCCGACAGAACACAATGCTCCGGCGCGCGCCTTCCTCGAGAAGCGCGGCGAAGGCATCGAACGCATCGCATTCACCGCGGTGGATTCCGCCGCCGGTGCCGAGGAGATTCGCGCCCGCGGCTACACGCCGATCGGGCCGACCGATTTCGAACGCCCGGTGACGCTGCCGAACGGCACCGTCTCCGCGGCGAAATTCCGCACCTTCCAGTGGCCGACCGCGGAAGCGCCGGGCGGCGTCCGCATCTTTGCCTGCCAGCACAAGACGCGCGAGACGGTTTGGATTCCCGAATTGATGACGCACGCCAATGGGGCAAAACGCCTCAAGCAGGTGCTGATCGTCTCGCCCGATCCCGCGACCGATGCCGCGCATCTCTCCAAGATGATCGATATCGCAGTCAGGCACGATGCCGACGGCGCTGTTGCGGTGCCGTCCGGCGGCGACCGCGCTGACTTCGTGTTCCTGACCAGGGATCAGCTCGGCAAGCGCTATCCCGGCGTATCGCTGGATGGGCTGTCTGAGCGCGGCGGCGCCGGCCTCGTGATCGCGGCCGACCTGGCGGCGACCGAGAAAGCACTGGCCGCAACCGGCGTGAAGAGCGGCAGCAGCATCACCGTGCCGCCGGCTGCCGGCAACGGCACCCTGCTCGCCTTCGTCAAGGCATAGCTGCCATACCATGCGCGGCGCAGCGTTATGCAGCGGCGCCGCGCATGTGGGGGCTAGGCACAGCAAGTCGAGACGCTAGTATCCCTCCCAAACAAGAACCGTCCTGGGAGAGAAACATGTCGCATCACCTGATCTCGCGCCGGCAGATGCTGGCCGGCACCGCCGCCGCCGGCGCGGTTGGATTGACCGGATTTCCAGCCCGCGCCGAGGTCAACTGGAAGAAATATTCCGGCACCACGCTCGAGGTGATCCTCGCCAAGGGGCCGCGCGGCGACAATCTGCAGAAGTACATCAAGGAATTCACCGAGCTTTCCGGCATCAAGGTCGAGTCGGAGCAGATTCCCGAGCAGCAGCAGCGCCAGAAATGCGTGATCGAGCTGTCCTCGGGCAAGCCGAGCTTCGATGTCGTTCACCTGAGCTATCACGTGCAGAAGCGGCAATTCGAAAAGGGCGGCTGGCTCGCCGATATGAGCGGCTATCTCAAGGACCCGAGCCTCACGCCGCCTGACCTCATCGAAAGCGATTTCTCGGCGGCCGGCCTGCAATATGCGCGCAACGACAAGGGCCAGATGTTCTCGCTGCCGTGGTCGGTCGACTATTTCATCCTCTACTACAACAAGGAGTTGTTCCAGAAGAAGGGCGTCGAGGTCCCGAAGACACTGGAGGAGATGGCGGTCGCCGCCGAAAAGCTGACCGATCCGAAGGAAGGCATCTATGGCTTCGTCGGCCGCGGCCTGCGCAACGCCAACATGGCGATGTGGACTAACTTCTATCTGAACTTTGGCGGCGAATTCCTCGATGCCAAGGGCAACATTTTGACCGATGGCCCCGAGGCGATCGAGGCGACAAAGCTCTATCAGCGGCTGCTGACGAAATCCGCGCCGCCCGGCGTCGCCGGCTTCAACTGGATGGAGTCGATGGCCTCGTTCACACAAGGCCGCTCGGCGATGTGGATCGACGCGGACGGCTGGGCGCCGCCGCTGGAAGACCCCGCCGCCTCGCGCGTCGTCGGCAAGGTCGGCTACACACTGGTGCCCGCCGGACCCAAGGGCAAGTTCTCCTCGACCTATGGCGACGGCATCGGCATCGCTGCCGCAAGCAAGAACAAGGAAGCCGCCTATCTGCTCTGCCAATGGGTGGTCTCGCGGGGACAAGGCGCCCGCCTGCTGCAAGCCGGCGGCGGCGTGCCGTTCCGCAACTCGATCGTCGACGATACCGAGGTCGCCAAGGGCGTGAAGACCAAGGAATGGCTGCAATCGGTGATCGACTCCGCCAAGATCTCCAAGCTCGGCCTGCCCGTCGTCATCCCGGTTGCTGAATTCCGCGACATCGTCGGTGCGGCGCTGACCGCGACGCTGTCGGGCGCCGATCCCGCCACCGAGCTGAAAAAGGCGCACGAGCAATTCCGCCCGATCCTGGAGCGTAGCGAAAAAGCGTGAGCGTGGTGACACAGGCTGAGTCGGCGGCGGAGGCCAAAGCGTTTTCAAGCGAAGTGGGTACCGGTTCGCGTGAAGAAAACGCGTCAAAGCAAGACTCCAGAGCCGGAGGCTCTGGAGATGCCGCGCCGGCGCGTGAATGGCGTCCGCCGTCCTACTGGCCGTTCGTGATTCCGGCGCTCGTCGTGGTGCTGGCGGTGATCATCTTCCCGTGGGTGTTCACGATCTGGATGAGCATGCAGGAGTGGAAGGTCGGCTCGCCCACCACCTTCGTTGGGCTGGCCAATTACCTGCGGCTGCCGACCGATCCGCGCTTCGTCGAGGCGGTCGGGCACACGCTGTCCTACACCGCGCTGTCGGTGCTGCTGCCGCTGGTGTTCGGCACGCTGGCGGCCGTGGTGTTTCACCAGAAATTCGCCGCGCGCGGCTTCTGGCGCGGCATCTTCATCATGCCGATGATGGCGACACCGGTGGCGATCGCGCTGGTCTGGACCATGATGTTCCACCCGCAGCTCGGCGTGCTGAACTATCTGCTCTCGCTGGTCGGCCTGCCGCCGCAGCTCTGGGTGTTCAACCCGGCGACCGTGATCCCGTCGCTGGTGCTGGTCGAGACCTGGCAATGGACGCCGCTGGTGATGCTGATCGTGCTCGGCGGCCTCGCCGCGATCCCGACCGAACCTTATGAAAGCGCGCAGATCGACGGCGCCAATTTCTGGCAGGTGTTCCGCTTCATCACGCTGCCTTTGATCATGCCGTTCCTGTTCATCGCCGGCATGATCCGCATGATCGACGCGGTGAAAAGCTTCGACATCATCTTCGCGATCACCCAGGGCGGGCCGGGCTCGGCGTCGGAAACCATCAACGTCTATCTCTACAGCGTCGCCTTCGTCTATTACGACCTCGGCTACGGCTCGGCGATCGCGGTGGTGTTCTTCCTGCTGATCGTCGCGCTGGCGGCGCTGCTGCTCTATTTGCGCAAGCGCATGCTGTGGACATCAGAGCTCGGAGACGGCGCATGAACCCGCGTCAGATAGCCTTGCGTCAGATTCTGGGCCGGATCGGGCTGTGGCTGTCGGTGTTCGTCATCGTCTCGCCGGCGATCCTGTTCTTCCTCTGGATGGCCTCGCTGTCGCTGAAATTCGAGATCGACAACGCCTCCTATCCGCCGGTGTTCATCCCGGAGCATTTCGCCTGGAAGAACTACGCCGACGTGTTCGCCTCCAACCGCTTCCTGACCTATTTCACCAACAGCCTTGTTGTCACCGGCTGCGCCACGGGCCTTGCGATGCTGGTCGGCGTGCCCGCCGGCTACGGCATTGCGCGGATGGCCGCACATAAGTCGGCGATCGTGATCCTGATCGCGCGCATCACGCCGGGCCTGTCCTACCTGATCCCGCTGTTCCTGCTGTTCCAGTGGCTCGGCCTGCTCGGCACGCTGGTGCCGCAGATCATCATCCATCTCGTGGTCACGGTGCCGATCGTGATCTGGATCATGATCGGCTATTTCGAGACCACGCCGCTGGAGCTGGAGGAAGCCGCGCTGATCGACGGCGCCACGCGCTGGCAGGTGTTCCGCCATGTCGCGCTGCCGATCGCCAGGCCCGGGCTCGCGGTCGCCTTCATCCTCGCTGTGATCTTTTCCTGGAACAATTTTGTGTTCGGCATCGTGCTGGCCGGGCGCGAGACCCGCACGCTGCCGGTCGCGGTCTACAACATGATCTCGTTCGACCAGCTGAGCTGGGGCCCGCTCGCCGCCGCCGCGCTGATCGTGACCGCGCCGGTGCTGCTGCTCACCGTGCTGGCGCAACGGCAGATCGTCGCCGGGCTCACCGCGGGCGCGGTGAAAGGCGGCTAGAGCAATATGAGTTATGGGGCCGCCGCGGGGGGCGCTGGCAAAATATCGAAAACAACCCCATGCAAAGTAGCCGGCGGCGGCCAGCGTTCGACCAAGCAACTTGACAGGTCGGGCAACTCAGGGGCATTCTTCTAATATTCCGAAATTGCGCAAACGTCCCGTCGCCCCAAGGCTATCGCATATGGCATTTGGGGGCTTCTGCAACTGACGCTTCCACGCCGCAGGCGGGAGAGGGAACGCGCCTTATTCGCGGCCGCAGCCCAGGTCGTGTACTCATAAAATGGGAAGCCGAGAAAGGCGCAGTGTGATGTCCGCTCATCCTCCAACAGCTGCCCAAAGGCGCACATTGCGGAAGGTCCGAGCCGGGCCAAAACCCGAAGTGGCCATTGCGAGCTGGCTTTCGGACATCAACTTCTGAGCCGGATCGGGGCTCTTTCAGTTCGTAGCCGCTTCGAGATTATCTGACGACTCGACACCAGTTGCGCCCAGGGCGTATGAGCGAGCCTACGCGGCTCAACAATGGCATTCGGAGTATTTCCGATCGTGGGCACCAACGGTTTGATGTCGGTCGATCTAGGGTTACGGGGCGCCGTCGTCGCACTGTGTCTGCTGATCGCAGCCCTGGCGCTGCGCGATCGCCGTGACAGCACTGCCGCACTGCTGGGAGCCGCGCTCGCGATCGGCGCCGCGGCTTCGATGATCTGCTCGACGCCGACATTCCCGCGGCCGTTTGCGTGGTGGGGCCTATTGCTACTGGCGTTGTCCAGCGCGAACTGTGTTGTGTTCTGGCTATGGGCGCGTGCTGCCTTCGACGATGATTTCGTCCCGCGGTTCTGGCATGGCGTCTTGTGGGCAGCCGTCGTCGTCGCGCAATGGCTGGACGCCAGCGGCATCACACGATCGGCCGCGCTCGAGCTTGCGATCGAACGCACGCTGTCGTTCACCTCTCTCGGCCTAACGTTGTTGGCGGTAGCGCAGGCGCTTGTCACCTGGCCGGCGGACCTGATGCAGGGCCGGCGTGGGCTCCGGCTGGTCGTATTGATAGGGGCGTCGGCCCAAATCGTTCTCAACTCTTACTTGAGCTTCTTGCAGCAGCCCTCGAATCCCACTTTTTCCATGACTAGCGTCGCCAACGTTCTCGCTCTGTTCGTGTTGGTCGGCTTGAGCGCGTGGAATCTGCTAGAAGCGGGGACGCGAGGAGGTTCGATCCTGCTGCCCGCGACAAATGTCCGCTTCGGCGCGCTAGCCAAGGCGTCTGACGATCAGAGCAAGCCTGCCACGATTGAACCGGCTCTCTTGCGCCGGTTGGAACAGCTGATGACCGTCGAGCGTATCTACCGGCGTGAGCGATTGACGATTGGATTGCTATCCGCCGAGTTGGGCGTGCCGGACTACCGGTTGCGGCAGCTCATCAATGAGGGCCTCGGCTACCGCAATTTCAATGCGTTTCTCAATCATTACCGGATCGGGGAAGCCAAGGCAGCGCTGGTCGACCCCGAACAAGTAGAAGTCCCGGTGCTGACAATTGCCATGGACACAGGTTTCCAGTCGATCGGGCCGTTCAACCGCGCCTTCAAGGCCGCGACAAATTTAACCCCAACTGAATTTCGCCGCCTCGCCATGGCGGGAAATGCGGCCCCGGTAAACGATCGATTGAAGATCGGCCAGTCGAGTTGAGGAATCGGCCAGCCGGTTTGCGGGATTCGGCGAGAAGGAATCGAAAACATTCGACAGACTGATGGCGATCCTTCCTCGCAGTAGTTGCGCCAACGGGGCTCCCCATGCGAAATCAGCGGTTTGTCGTTCTATTGGCCGTGCTGGCGGCGCTTACACTCTGTCCGGCAGGGGCGGCGCTTGCCGACGATTTGCAGACTGTCGGCGACCCGGGCGCGCTCGGCTTTTCGGCGCGGCGATTGGCGCGCATGACCTCCTGGTTCGAAGCGCAGAGCGAAAAAGGCGATCCTTCCGGTTTTGTCGTGGGGATCGCTCGGGGCGGCAAGCTCGCCTATTTGCAAGCCACCGGCTTCGAGGACCACGACAAGAAAATGCCGATGCGGCCGGATTCGATCTTTCGCATCGGATCGATGTCCAAGCAAATCACCAGCGTCGCCACCATGATACTGGTCGATGAAGGCAAGCTCGACCTTGATGCTCCCGTGGCCCAGTATCTGCCGGAGCTCAGGGATATGCAGGTCGTCAAAAAGGATCCGGTCACCGGGGATCCGATCCTCTCGGATGTTGCGCGGAATATTTTTGAACCGGCGAAGCGTGCGATGACGATCCGGGACCTGCTGCGCAATACGTCCGGCCTCGTTTATGCTTCGCCGGACTACGCCGATCCCGGATTTGAGAATGCCGCGATTCACGTACTGTACGGCGCCAGGGCGCCGTTCCGGCGCGACAAGCCTATCGCGGACTTCGTCGCGAGCCTCGGCGCCCTGCCGCTTCTGCACCAGCCGGGCGAAGTCTGGGAATATGCCATCGGCTACGACGTGCTCGGCCGCGTCATTGAAGTCGTGTCGGGACAGCCCTTCGATCAGTTTCTGCAAAGCCGCCTCTTCGCGCCGCTGCATATGGTCGATAGCGGCTTCTCGGTACCGCAGGACAAGCTTGCCCGTCTCGTCGCCGTGCCGGGGCCGCAGCCCCAACCCCCTTTCGCGAATAGCGACGTCGGCAAGCCGCAGACGTTCTTCTCGGGCGGCGGAGGCATCGTCTCCACGGTTCCTGATTTTCTGCGCTTCTGCCAGATGCTGCTCAACGGCGGCGAGCTTGACGGCGTGCGTATCTTGAAGCCCGAAACGGTCAGGCTGATGACGACGAATTCGCTGCCACCCAAAATGTACATTGCGGGGCATGAAGTCGGTCCGGCCTTCGGTACGGGCTGGGGGCTCGGTTTCGCAGTCCGCACCAGCCCCGATTTCAGCTACATTCCGGGCGCAGTCGGAAGCTTCAACTGGCAGGGAAGCTGGGGCACGTTCTTCTCGATCGATCCGGCACAGAAGCTGATCCTGATCATGATGATGCAGCGGAGCGAGCACAGTGAGAACGGCTTCTATTTCGACGCCATCCGTCGCCTACCCTATGCGGCGCTGAATGTGCCTGAAGCGCCGGCGCCGGTTGCCTCCGGGCAAGGAAATGCCGGCGCGCTCGCCGAATATGTCGGACGTTACGTTTTCGGCGGGTCTGCAAGTTCGCTGGACAGGCAGACCTCGGTCGCCGACGGCAATGGTTGGACCGGTCTTGAGTCCGTTATCGCGGGCACCGATGGCCTCAGGGTGATCAAATTGGCCGACACCGGCCCTGCCGCGAAAGCAGGCGTCATGGCGGGAGATCTCATCACAGCGATCGACAACAAGTCGATCAAGGGCCTGACCTTGGAGGCGGCCTTTCGTCGGATTTCAGGTCCGGTCAACGCCGCTATCAAGCTCAAGATCATCCGCGCAACGCAGAGCGATCCGCTCGTCGTCGCCTTTGCTCGGGAGGCGGTTCCTGCGCACAGTGTCACGCTTCAAGTCCGTGTCGCGGACGGCAAGCCTGTCGTTGAAGCCACGGGCGGTTGGTCGATCCTTGATTTCGACAAGGGCAAGCCGATGCCCGTGTCGTTCCTTTCGAAGGATGAATTCTATGTCGAGAGCGGCGATCATACGCGGATCGCCTTCGTCAGAGACGCCGTCGGCAAGGTCAACGGCGCGGTTCTCAATCCGGGACCATGGGAGCAACGCGGCGTACTCGCACAATAAGGCACACTGACAGCTGATGAAATTGGCGGGAGCTTGCGTTGCTCGAACATCAGGTGTCCGGCGGCCCGAGATGGTGGCGGTCCCGACTTCCGCCCAGGGTCAAAAGCCGCCGATAGCGACCGAACCTAGGGACTTCCGGTTCTCTTCGGAGAGCCGACGTTCTCAGGGGTCATCCAGACCGTCATCTATGGGGCCATGAGCGTACATCTTGGCCAAGGTCATTCGGCAACTTCTGCTTCCTGAACGTCCCCTTGCCTTCCTCCGCCGTCAGATCGTCGAGCCGCTCGGTACCGGCCAGGCGATAGGCCGTGATGCCGGTGGAACAGCTTCGAAAACGCCGCCGCTGTCTCATAACCGACCCGGCTCGCAATTCGTGCGATCGGCTCGTCGCTGGTTTCGAGCAGGAACGCCGCTTCTGCCATCCGGCGTTCGATGACATAACGATGCATGGACTGGCCGACGAGCCTGGTGAAACGGGCCGAAAATGCCGAACGGCCGAGCCCCACGCGGTGGCCGAGGTCGCTCAGGGCCCAGGGCCGCTCCGGGTTTTCGTGGATCAGCTTGAGTGCGGGCCCGATGTGCGGGTCCGATATCGCCCCGAGCCACCCGCCTTCACCGGGACCGAGAGACTTGATCCAGTTTCGCAATACCTCGACAAAGAGCACTTCCGTCAGTCGTGAGAGCGCGACGCGTTGGCCGGGACGCTCGAGCGCGGACTCGCTGACCATGCGACGCAGGATCGCTTCAAGCCACTCACCGTCCGCCGTTGGCTTCAGCAGGAGCACGGGCGGAAGTAGCTCCAGCACGCTACCGAACAGCGGCCGCGAGACGGTGAAATTGCCGCAGATCATGGTCGAGAGCGGCTTTGCACGACTGCCGTGACGAACGACGCCAAGACGCGGCGACGATCGATCGATATCAATAATCTGCAAAGGCCTGGCCCGGCGATCCGAATAGAACACATGGGGCTCGCCGCGCGTGATGACGACAAAATCGCCCTCCGTCATCTGGATTTCTTGTCCCTGTCCGAGCGCAAGCGTCGCCGAGCCCCGGCTGAGATAGTGAAACAGGGCGTAGGGGCGCGCCGGCAACTCCAGCTTCCAGGGATGGCCGAGCTCGAAGTGAAAGAGCAGCGTCCCGCCGAGACGAACGCGATCGAGCACTTGGGCGAGTATATCCATGCCGCCGAGATTAGACTGGCGGACGATCGGACACAACATACGGACGATTGATCCCTATCGTCCGAAAGGCCGGCGGAATAGGTCACGTCGCGGCGGGCCGACGTCACGTGCGGCAACCATTTCGCCAACGGCAGATGGAAAAACCGCGACCTTGCTGGAAACGCCTGTCCATTCCCCCGGACTGTGTTCGTCCGACATGCCAACAGGAACAATCAATGCGAAATATCTTCCTCTCAGCCGCCACCGTACTCCTGGCCGGAACGACATTGGTCGGCTCCGTTCACTCCGCCGAACTGCCCAAGGGAGCAGCCCACAACATCGTGCTCGTGCACGGCGCTTTCGTGGACCAGACGAGCTGGCAGCCCGTTGCCGATATTCTCACGAAGAAAGGCTACAACGTCACGCTCGTCGAAAATCCGCTCACCTCCCTTGCCGCCGACGTCGATGCCACCAAACAGGCGCTTGCGAAGCAGAACGGCAGGACCATCCTCGTCGGCCATTCCTGGGGTGGCGTGGTCATCACGCAAGCCGGTAACGATCCCAAGGTTTCGGCGCTGGTCTATGTTTCCGCCTTCGCGCCGGAGGTAGGCGAATCCCTGGCGTCGCTGGCAAAGGCCGGCCCGCCCACCGAAGGCGGCAACGCGATTCATCCCGACGCGAAGGGCAATTTGTACATCGACACCAAGGTGTTTCCGTCAGCCGTCGCGGCTGACCTTCCTCCGGAAATCGCTGAGCACCTCGCCAACTCGCAGCTTCCGCTGAATCACGTTGCGTTTGAAGCTCCAGTCACCGTTGCGGCCTGGCATGACAAGCCGACGTTCTATGTCATCAGCACAAAGGACAAAGTCCTCGCGCCCGAGGCCCAGAAGTCATTTGCAGCCCGGATCAAGGCTCAAACGACGGAAGTCGCCGGCAGCCATGCGTCGCTCGTGGTCCATGCGAAGCAAGTCGCTGAGGTCATCGAAAAGGCAACACTCGCGAAGTGACGGTACCGCTCCCGGCGCTTTCGCGCCGGGAGCGCCCACGCTCGCTCAGAGAATGCAGAACGCATCGGAACCGCGATGGCGCAAACCAGCCAAAGCCGCGGAACGTTGCCCGAAATCTCGATGCGGAAATCACAGCCTTGCTACGCGAATGTGCAAGCTAAAACGTCCTGATGAAGTCTTCCGCCGATGGAAGTCGTAACTCATACCAATCGCGGAACGCAACGGGCGTTGTCATGACGCGAGCCAGACGTTCGAAGGGAAATTCCTGCATGTACGAGACACTTCTTGTCACTCTCGCTGCCTCGGCTCTTGCCACCGGGGCTGTCGCGTCTACTCCCGCCGTCAGGAAAGAGCCGCTGGATGCTGCTACCCTCAGCGCGATAAAATCGAAGTTCGGCAGGCTGATGGAATTGGCCAACAACCACGATTTCAAGGCTCTGCATGGGATGTTCTGGCAATCGCCCTCGACCCTGTTGGTGGCCAAGAGCGCGATCCAGTCCGAGGGGAACTGGGCCGGTTTTTGGGGTAACGAGGCGGTTGATCAAAAGCTGCATGATATCGGTAGCTCCGGTCCGGTCGTGCTCGAGCCAGATTATTCGAAGCTCAAGGTTGTCGGCCTGACGCGCGACGTCGCCGAGTCCTACGTGCCGATGAACATCACGGTCTCTTATGCAGGGCAGGATGGAACAGCCAGGCCGTTTCTAATGATCATCAATTGGCTTCGCGTCGGGAAGGACTGGAAGGTCGCTTCCGAAATCATTCTGCCGGTGCCGCCCGTACCCGCCGCGAAGGGCTAGGTACGAGGCCTCAACTGTTCGGCACGACGCGTCGCATTCTTCCGCACTGAACGCAACGACCGCGCGGCGTGACGGCCAACTACCTCGCCTTCATCCAGCTTGCATCGATCTGGCTATGGCAGCGCGTTAATGAGTCCGCGTCCCAATCTCATTTTGCTCTAGGCAGCGAGCGCCTTCAACACGGCGGCAGAATCGGCGACCCAGCCGAAAATGCCGCCCTGGGCCTTGATCATCTTCAGGCCCATCTCGTGGAATTCCGGGAAGTACGACGCGCAGCCGTCGGAGATCACGACGCAGCGGTAGCCGCGATCGTTGGCCTCGCGCACCGTGGTGTTGACGCAGACTTCGGTGGTGACGCCGCACACCAGCAAATTCTCGACGCCGTATTTCTGCAGGATGTCGCCGAATTCGGTGGCATAGAACGCGCCCTTGCCGGGCTTGTCGATCACGATCTCGCTGTCGAGCGGATAGAGCTCCGGGATGATGTCGTGCCCCGCCTCGCCGCGGACCAGGATTCTCCCCATTGGTCCGGGATCGCCGATCCGGAGCGACGGCGCGCCGCGCTCGAGCTTCGCGGGCGGCGCGTCCGAGAGATCGGGCAGATGTCCCTCGCGGGTATGGACCACGAGCAAGCCGGCATTGCGCACCGCCGCGAGGACGGCGGCGATCGGCTTCACCGCGCGGGCAAGCTGGCTGACGTCATTGCCGAGCGTCTCGCCGAAGCCGCCGGGCTCCATGAAGTCGCGCTGCATGTCGATGATGACGAGCGCGGTCTTGCTCCAGTCGAGCTTGATCGGCTCCGGCTCCGCCGCGATTGTCCCGCTTGAATCCGCCATGACGCATGCCTCGAATGCGAAAAGACCCGCGCCTGATTAAGCAAACCGCATGCCATTGCGCAATGACGCCGCGCTCACCTTGTTGATTTGCGCATCGTTCAACCTTGCTGGCATGATCGTTGCTAGCTGGTTCGTTGCCAGGCGGGAGCCCGACCGGACGACGACGATCGTTCGCGAAATGACAGCGCGTTTCAAATAAGCGGCAAAATGAGCGGGAGGACAGGCATGAATGGACTTGGCGGTCTCAACAAATCACCCAACGGCGTGGTGATCGGACTGGTGCAGCTGCAACTGCCCGTGGTGGCGACCAAGGCCGATCTGGCGCGGCAGACCGAACGCATCGTCTGGATGGTCGGCAAGGCGCGGCGCAATCTCGGCACCATGGACCTTGTGGTGTTCCCCGAATACTCGCTGCACGGCCTGTCGATGGATACCAATCCGGAGATCATGTGCCGGCTCGACGGGCCTGAAGTCGCGGCCTTCAAGCAGGCCTGCATCGACAACAAGATCTGGGGCTGCTTCTCCATCATGGAGTTCAACCCGCACGGCAATCCCTACAATTCAGGGCTGATCATCGACGATCACGGCGAGATCAAGCTCTATTATCGCAAATTGCATCCCTGGATTCCGGTCGAGCCGTGGGAGCCGGGCGATATCGGCATTCCCGTGATCGACGGACCGAAAGGCGCCAGGATCGCGCTGATCATCTGTCACGACGGCATGTTCCCGGAAATGGCACGCGAATGCGCCTACAAGGGCGCGGAGATCATGATCCGCACCGCGGGCTACACGGCCCCAATCCGCGACAGCTGGCGCTTCACCAACCAGGCCAACGCGTTCCAGAACCTGATGGTGACGGCCAATGTCTGCATGTGCGGCTCGGATGGATCGTTCGATTCGATGGGCGAAGGCATGATCGTCAATTTCGACGGCAGCATCATCGCGCACGGGACCACGGGACGCGCCGACGAGATCATCACCGCCGAGGTGCGGCCCGATCTCGTGCGCGAGGCGCGGATCAACTGGGGTGTCGAGAACAACATCTATCAGCTCTGGCACCGCGGCTATGTCGCGGTGAAGGGCGGCGCGATGGATTGCCCGTACACATTCATGCAGGACATGGTGTCCGGCCGCTTCCGCCTGCCCTGGGAAGATCAGGTCAAGGTCACAGACGGCACATCCTGCGGCTTTGCTGCGCCGACGCGGATGTTCGGCCAGACCGCGAAGGCTGCCGAGTAGTTGGCCGGGTGGTGGCTACTTGAAGAAGTGCACGAGGCCGATGCTGAGGCCCAGCAGTAGCAGCAGCGACAGCGTGACCGCCGCGGTCACCCGCCCGCCGACGGTCGAGAGCACGCGCACATCGACGCCGAGCCCGAGCGCGGCCATCGAGACGACGGTGAGGATCACCGCCGTCTTGGTGACCGGTGCAATCGCGATATCAGGCACGAGCTGGAACGAGCGCAGCGCGGCCAGCACCAGGAAGCCGATGATGAACCAGGGCACCAGCTTGAACGGGCTGATCGACGCCGTCTTTGTGTTGCCGGCCTTGGCGGTACCGGTCTTGGCGGTATCGGCCTTGCGCCGCCGCGCCACGAACAGCGAGAGGCCGACCACGATCGGGCCCAGCATCAACACCCGCACCAGCTTCACCAGCGTGCCGATCTGGGTCGAGACGATGCCGGCCGGCACGGTCGCCGCCAGTACCTGCGGCACGGCATAGACCGTGAGCCCGGCGAGGATGCCGTATTGCGTCGCGGTCAGCTTCAACAGCGGGATCAGCAGCGGCAGGCCAAGCACCATCAGCACGCCGAGAATGGCGGTGAACGAGATCGACGAGGCGATGTCGTCGCCATCGGCCCCGATCACGGGCGCCACCGCCGCGATGGCGGAGTTGCCGCAGATCGAATTGCCGCAGGCGATCAGGATCGCAAGCTTGGTCTTGAGCCCAAGCAGGCGGCTGAGGCCATAGCTCACCGCCAGCATGATCACGACGGTGACAGCGATGGCGCCGATCAGGACATAGCCCGACGCCATGATCGCAGCGAAGCTGATCGACGCGCCGAGCAGCATCACCGCGACCTCGAGCAACTGCTTGGCGCTGAAGGCAATGCCCGAGCGCCAACGCTCCGAGGGCTCCCAGGCGGTGCGCACCGCCATGCCGAGCAGGATCGCGACCACCAGGGCCTCGATATAGGGATGGTCGAAAACGCGCTCCTCGACGGCCTGGACGCCGAGCGAGATGACCGTGACCACCCCGCAGAGCAGAATGCCCGGAACGAGCCGGAAAATGCGCTTCAGCGCCCCCTGCTTCTGCCCCTGGTCTCGTTCTTGTTCCGGCACGGAATCCTCTTTTCGGAGAAGATTTTATGCGCCAGAGCCCGCCACTTGGCTAATATATTTTCGGACTGCCCCGATAGAGAGAAGTTATGTCCCTCAACCTGCACCTGCTCCGCCTGTTCGCGGCCGTGGCGAAAACGGGGAGTTTCTCCCGCGCCGCCGAGCTCCTGCACATCAGCCAGCCGGCGATCTCCAAGGGCGTGCGGGATTTCGAGCTGCAGGTCGGCTGCCGCCTGCTCGACCGCACGCCGAAGGGCGTGCGGCCGACCCGGGAGGGCGCGGCGCTGGCGCGGCATGCCGAGACGCTGTTCGCGGCCGAGCGCGCCGCCGAGGACGAGTTGCAGGCGCTGCGCAACCTCGACAGCGGCTCGTTGCGCATCGGCGCCAGCACGACGATCGCGACCTACATGATCCCGGAATATCTCGGCGTCTTTCACCGCGCCTTTCCCGGCATCGACCTGCATGTCGTGAGCGCCAACACCTCCGATATCGCCGCGCTGATGCTGGGGCATGAGATCGAAATCGCCCTGGTCGAGGGGCCGGTCGAGGACGAAAACCTGACCAGCGCAGCCTGGCGCACCGACGTGATGGCGCTGATCGCGGCTCCCGATCACCGCTTCGCAGCGGTTCAAGCACCGATCGACATCCGCTCGCTGAACGATGAGATCCTGATCGTGCGCGAGCCGGGCTCGGGCACCCGCGAGGTGGTCGCGCAGGCGCTCGCCGCCCACCGCGTCGAGCCGCAGCGTACGCTCGAGATCGGCAGCACCGAGGCGATCAAGCAGGCGGTGGCATCAGGTGTCGGCGTCGCCATCGTGTCTGTTGCGACGATCGACGATCAGGTCAGGCTCGGGAAATTGCGGGTGATCCCGATCAAGGGCGTCCACATCGAGCGCACGCTCTGGCAATTGAAATCGCCCGGCCGGCTCGACGTGCCGGCGGCGGTCGCGTTCGAGGGGATCATTCGGGAGACGCAAGCGGCCAAGACGGCGCCGCGGATGCCGGCGACTAAGGCGCGATGAGACCAGGGTGCGTACTCATAACTAATCTGGGACACCCGCTTTCGGGGGCGAAGCGGACACGCGATCCGACCCAAGCTATATGGTCTTGTGACCCATACCGGTCATGATCAGCGGGTCTCGAAATTGTTGCTCGCCCCCAAATTAGACATCAGTCGCTTTTTGTACTGGTTGACCTTGCTCTCAAACTCGTCGATCGACAGCGCATGGGCACATTCACGGTCAAGCTCTCGCGCTAAGGTCACCTCGGACATGATTTCGTTGCACTGCTTCAGTGTAGCCCCGTCATGGCCCCATAATATACCGGCTGGCCACTCATGGCTGGCATAATCAAAATAATCCAGCAGACTTTTCAGCAATGCTTCACACACCTCGCTTGAGTTGCGCTCTATCGCATATGCGTCTTTGAGCAGATCAATCTTGTTTTTGAACTTGATCTGCTCATGCAGTCCGCGCGCTGTGTACAAATTCTCGCAGGTTCCAGCCAACCAGTAGAGACTCCAAGCATCGTTTCGTTTGTTTCCGGCCAACAGAACCGGGAATATGAGTTCGGCGTAGATTTCATGCCGAACTCTCGCCCCATAGGTATGGGTCTCCAAGAACGTGTGGGTCCAGTCCTCTCGCTCCTCGGAAGAATTGAACGATCGGAGAAATGCGACGAGAATCAACCCCGCGTCCTTCCGTCGTCCCTCGGACAGCCGCGCCAAATAATCCTCGTACAGGGCTGAGTTCATCGAGTATCCGCAAATGTCCCATAAAAGAACTATGCCATTGTATCTCATACTGAACTGACGTCTGCAATTGGCCCTTAGCCGAGGTGACCAAGCGCCGCTTTTTGTCGGCTTCCGTTGGCAATGCGGACGTGCGTCCGGCGGACAGATTTATGGATACACGCCGTAGATTGAGCTGCAGCGGCGTCGAAAGTTCACCTCTCCCTTGGGAGAGGTCGATTTGCGCAGCAAATCGGATGAGGGGTTACGGTCTATCGGGAGAGCAAGAGCCCTCACCCGAGAGGTGAATCGAGACCAAGACTCATCCCGCCTCAGAGCGCGGCAAACAGACCCTGCGCCCAGGCAACGGCACGCTCGAAGCTGAACACGCCGGGCTCGAAATACACCGCGCGGGCCAGCACGATACCGGCCACCAGCACCCAGAACACGCTGGTGCCTGCGGTCTTCAGCCATTTCGACACGCCCTCGCTCGCGATCGAAGGATCGACCGCGGGGACCGGCTCGCCGAAGGGATCGAATGCGGATTGGCTCATGTCGTGACCATTGGAATGTCAGGAGAATGTCGCGACGACGGGGGCAGAAGCAAGGGTCGTGGAATGCCTTTTGCGGCGGTTACTTGGAAGGACCTTTTCCGGTCCGGAGGCCGGGGAGCATTTCCTTCTCGACGCCCCCTTTGGGCGTCAACTGTCGGTCCCGCGCTGCGGCGCCACGCGTGGCAGCGTGATCCGTACGCTCGTCCCCCTGCCCGGAGCACTGTCGAGATGGAGCTCTCCGCCCAGCCGGTTGGTGACGATGTTGTGGACGATGTGGAGGCCGAGCCCGATACGGCCGATGTCGCGGCGCGTGGTGAAGAATGGATCGAAGGCCTGCCGCAGCACGCCGCAGTCCATCCCGCAGCCATCGTCGGCGAACAGGATTTCCACCTGGTCCGCGCCCGACGCACGTAGCCGGATCGCAATGGTGCCGCCCTTGCCGTCCGGAAAGGCGTGCGCGACCGAATTGACGAACAGATTGGTCAGCACCTGGCCGTAAGGGCCGGGATAGCTGTTCATCGCAAGACCGGGCGGGCAATCGACCTCGAGCGCCAGATTGTTCTTCGGCAATGCCGGACGAAGATTGGAAAGCACCTGCTCGGTCGCCTTGCCGAGATCGAACCGGCTGCGGTCGAAATAGCTTCGATCGACCGCCACCTGCTTGAATGATTGCACCAGATCGGCGGCGCGCTTGAGATTGCCGACCAGCAGCGACGACGCGCTTTCGACAACCTCGATGAAATCGCTCAGGCTGGAGCGCTTCAGCTTGCCGCGCGCAGCCTCGGCGGCGAAGTCGGCGCATTTCTGCTCAAGGACCGAGGCGACGGTAAGGCTGGTGCCGACCGGGCTGTTGATCTCGTGCGCGACGCCCGCCACCAGCCGTCCCAGCGCCGCAAGCTTTTCCGCCTCGATCAGCGACGCCTGGGTCTCCTGCAGATGGTGCAAGGCCTTCTCGGCCGCGTCACGGGCGGCACGGATCTCGCGCTCACTGCGCTTGCGGTCGGTGATCTCCTCGGCCGCGACATTGACGCCGACGATGCTGCCGTTCGGTTCGCGCTGCGGGTGCCAATGCGTAATCCAGCATCGCTCGTCATTGTGGCCCGGACGCTGACCGTAAACCTCCACGCCGGTCACGGGTTCTCCGGTCTCCATGATCGATCGGACGATACCCTCGACTGCCGTGGCCAGCGCGGGCACGCAATCGTGCACCGTACGTCCGAGATGACCTTCGACCGAGATACCGCAGATCTCGGTGAGGCGCTGGTTGATCTGAAGGTAACGGCAATCGGGAGAGAGGTAGGCAAGACCGATCGGCGCAGTGTCATAGATCAGCTGCAGCGCCGGTTGTTTTGGGAACTGAACGTCCTGGACGACGGACGACCTCATGTCCTTTCCCCCGTTGACGCAAGTCTAGCGCTTCACGGGCGCTCCGCAAATAGGCTCAACCAGGCCGGGAGCGGCGGTCAGACCTGTCCAAATTCGGCACGGGCCGGACGATGGCGGAATCAAGGCGGAAGTACCGCGCATTCTGATACGGCACCGATAGCGCAGGTCCCAAACATGGGACCGCCAAGCGCGCCAGCTTCAGCTGTTCGCCGCGTCGCGCGGCCGGAAATTCTCGATGAAGCGCAGCAGCACCCGCGCGCCGGTGTCGGCATCGACGAGTTCGACGTGCTCGGCTGGATTGTGGCTGATGCCGCCGCGGCAGCGCACGAAGATCATGCCGACATCGGCGACATCGACCATCGCCATGCCGTCATGCCCTGCCCCGCTCGGCAGCTCGAACACGGCATGGCCCTCGGCCGCGACGGCCTCGGCGATCTGGGTTTTCAGCCACGGCGCGCAGGGCACGCTGCGATTCTCGTGGGTGACGTCGATCTGCAATGCGAGCTCGCGGCGCCTTGCGATCGCCTCGATCTGCCGCACGATGTCGGCAACGGCGCGCTTGCGGTGCATGTCGCTCTGCGAGCGGATATCCATCGTGAAGGACACCTTGCCTGATATCACGTTGGTGGCGCCGGGCATCGCGTTGATGTAGCCGACGGTGCCGACCAAGCCGGCTTCGTCGCTCCGGCAAAACGCCTCGATCGCAACAATGCATTCGGCGGCGCCCGCCAGCGCATCGCGCCGCAGCGGCATCGGCACGGTGCCGGCATGGCCGGCGACGCCGGTGAGATTGGCGGCGAGCCGGGTCGCGCCTGATATCGCGGTGACGACGCCGACCGGCAGCGCCTTCTCCTCCAGCACGGGGCCCTGTTCGATGTGCAGTTCGACATAGCCGAGCAGTTCGCGGCGGGCGCGCGCCGCCTTGCCGATGTGATCGGGATCGAGCCCAAAGGCGATCAGCGCGTCGCGCATCGACGTTCCCGCCCGATCGCGCGTGTCGAGCACGCTCTCGTCGAACGTGCCGGCCACCGCGCGGCTGCCGAGCAAGGTCGACGCGAAGCGCACGCCCTCCTCGTCGGCAAAACCCACGATCTCGATCGCGAACGGCAGCCGCTTGCCGCGCCGGTTCAGATCGGCGACGCAGGCGATCGCGGTGATGACGCCGAGCGGGCCGTCCCATCGGCCGGCGTCGCGCACGGTGTCATAATGCGAGCCGAGCATCAGGGCCGGCAGGTGCGGCCGTTCGCCCTCGTAGCGGCCGCAGACATTGCCGATGGCGTCGAGATGCGCGCTCATGCCGGCCTGACGCATCCAGGACAGGATGAGATCGGCCGCCTTGCGGTGTTCGTCGGTGAGGAAGACGCGCGCCAGATGCTCGGGGGTCTCGGAGATCGCGGCGAGCCGGTCGATCCGCGCCACGATCTCGTCGCCAAGGAAGGACGGTCTCGAGGACGGTTTCTTCTCGCTCATACTGTTTCCCATCAGTCCAACCCGGCACCGCAGCCGCTTCACTCGTAGCAGGCCCGGTCCGATTCACCAGCCGGCAAATCGGGCGCCGTGCGCCGATCCCGAGCGAGAGCGCAGCGGCCGCCCGGCGGTTAGCGACTGCTTAACGGCATTGCATACAACGGCGGGTGATCGCTCATAAAATAGGCAGATCGGCCCTGGTCGACTTCCGACGCCTCCCAAGCTGGTCGCCATTTCTTTTCATATTCAATCGCTTACCGAATCATGATTGCCAAACATGCTCTGGCACGAAGCTTGCGACACTCCGTCTGAGCGCGGCCGTCATGGCGGCTGCGACAAGGACAGGCGGGCCGGACCCGCCGGAGGGAGCACGCGATGGATTTTGGCAGGATTTCAAGACGGAATTTATTGCAGGGAAGCGCCGCGGTGGCGCTCGGCAGCACGCTCGGCATTCGCGGCGCGGCGGCAGCGGAAACCACGATCGGCTTCATCTATGTCGGGTCGCGTGACGACTACGGCTACAACCAGGCCCACGCCCAGGGCGCGGCGGCGGTGAAGAAGCTGCCCGGCATCAAGGTGGTCGAGGAAGAGAAGGTGCCGGAAACCGATGCGGTCGAGAAGACCATCGAGTCCATGATCAACCTCGACGGCGCGACGCTGCTATTTCCGACCTCGTTCGGCTACTACAACCCGCACGTTCTCAAGATGGCGGCCAAGTTTCCAAAGCTGCGTTTCGAGCATTGCGGCGGCCTGTGGTCCGACAAGGACCCGAAAAGCGCCGGCAGCTATTTCGGCTACATCGACGAAGCCCAATACATCTCCGGCATCGTCGCCGGCTACTCGACCAAGAGCGGCAAGCTCGGCTTTGTCGCGGCCAAGCCGATCCCGCAGGTGCTGCGCAACATCAACGCATTCACGCTCGGCGCCCGGCTCGCCAACCCGAAGGCAACCACGCAGGTGATCTTCACCGGCGACTGGTCGATGCCGGTCAAGGAAGCCGAGGCGACCAACAGCCTGATCGACCAGGGCGTCGACGTGCTGACCTGTCATGTCGACGGACCGAAGACGATGGTCGAAAACGCCGCGCGCCGCGGCGCTTTTGTGTGCGGCTATCACGTCAACCAGTCGCCGCTGGCGCCGAAGGCCTATCTGACCGGCGCCGAATGGAATTGGGAGGCGCTCTATCCGAAATTCGTCAAGATGATCACGTCAGGCGAAGCGATCCCGAACTTCTATCGCGGCGGCCTGAAGGAAGAGATCGTCAAGGTTTCGCCCTATGGCGAGATGGTTTCGGCGGAAGCGCGCAAGCACGCCGACGACGTCAAGGCCAAGTTCATGGCCGGCGAGTTCACCATCTTCAAGGGCCCGATCGCCGACAACAAGGGCAAGACCGTGATCGCCGGTGGCACCGACCGCGGCCAGCAGGACCCTGAACTCGAGAAGATGGATTATCTGGTCGAGGGCGTGATCGGAGCCACCGCGTGACGACCGAGGCGGCGGAATCGGTGGAGGCGGCCGGCGGCGTTGCTCCGGCCGCCGATCCCGGATTCCTCCAGCGCTACGGCGCGAGCATCGAGTACATCCTGATCCCGGGCGCGGCGCTGGTCGGCGCGCTCGCGGTGTTCGGCGGCTTTGTCGCACTCTACGGCAAGAACCCGCTCGATCTCTATTTCTACATGTATTACGGCGCGTTCGGCACCTGGTTCTCGTGGCAGAACACGCTGACCCGCGCCGCACCGCTGATCCTGACCGCGCTGTGCACTGCGTTGCCGGCGCAGCTCGGCATGGTGATCATCGGCGGCGAAGGCGCGCTGCTGATCGGCGCGCTGTCGGCGACCGCGGCCGCCCTGGCCGTGCAAGGCGCGGCGCCGATCGTGGTGCAGATCGCGATGGTGATCGCGGGCATGATCGGCGGCGGCCTCTGGATCACGCTGTCAGGCGGCCTGCGGCAATATCGCGGGGTCAACGAGACGATCTCGAGCCTGCTGCTGGTCTATATCGCGCTCGCTGTCCTGAACCATCTGGTCGAGGGACCGATGCGCGATCCGGCGAGCCTCAACAAACCCTCGACGCGCGAGATCGGCGCCGCCAACATGATCGGCAGCATTCCCGGCACCGACGTGCATTGGGGCCTGGTGTTCGGGCTGATCGCCGCCGTCGCCGCCTACGTCCTGATCTATCACACCACCTTCGGCTTCGCCGCGCGCGTCGCCGGCGGCAACATCCGCGCCGCCAAGATCGTGGGGCTTTCCGTCGGCAAGCTGATCCTGACCGTCTGCTTCCTTGCCGGCAGCTGCGCCGGGCTTGCCGGCATGATCGAGGTCGCCGCCGTGCAGGGCCGCACCAATGCCAATCTCGCCGCGGGCTACGGCTTCACCGGCATTCTCGTCGCGTTCCTGGCGCGGCAGAATCCGCTCGCGATCATTCCGGTGGCGATCCTGCTCGGCGGCATCTCGGCCTCCGGCGGCCTGCTGCAGCGGCGGCTCGGCCTGCCCGACGCCTCGGTGCTGGTGCTGCAGGGCATCATCTTCGTGTTCGTGCTGGCAAGCGACGCGCTCTACGGTCGCATCGGCTTCCTGAAGGGAAAATCCTGACATGGCGGATGCATCGATCGGGCTCTGGACCGTTCCGCTCGCCGTGTTCGGCGGCGCCATCCGTGTCTCGACGCCTTTCCTGTTTGTCAGCCTCGGCGAATGCATCACCGAGCGAAGCGGCCGCATCAATCTCGGCCTCGAGGGCACGCTGGTGATGGGCGCGATGAGTGCCTATGGCATCTCCTATCTCTCCGGCTCGCCATGGCTTGGCGTGCTCGCCGCCGGGATCACCGGCGCGCTGTTCGGCGCGCTGCATGCCGGCATCTGCTCGCTGCCGCGGGTCAACGACATCGCGGTCGGCATCGCGCTGATGCTGCTCGGCACCGGGCTTGCCTTCTTCCTCGGCAAGCCGCTGATCGAGCCCACTGCCCCAAGATTGCCGGCGATCGATTTCGGCTGGTGGAGCGACGTGCCGCAAGTGCGCGCCGCGCTGCGCATCAACGTGCTGTTCCTGATCGGGGTTGCGATCGCGCCGCTGCTCTATTGGGCCTTCAGGACCACGCGCTGGGGCCTGTTGATCCGCACCGCCGGCGAAAGCGCGGACGCGGCACGCGCGATGGGCCATTCCGTGCTGCTGATCCGGCTGCGCGCCACCATGGTCGGCGGCTTCCTCGCCGGCATCGGCGGCTCGTTCCTGTCGCTGTTCTATCCCGGCAGCTGGAACGAAGGCCTCTCCTCGGGCCAGGGCATCACGGCAGTGGCGCTGGTGATCTTCGCGCGCTGGGATCCGATGCTCTGCCTGTGGGCCTCGCTCGCCTTCGGCGGCGCCGCCGCGCTCGGGCCCGCGCTGCAATCGGTCGGCATCACCTCCGGCTATCATTTGTTCAACGCCGCGCCCTACATCCTGACCCTTGCGATCATGATCATCACCTGCTCGCCGAAGCGCACGCTGACCGGCGCGCCCGCCGAATTGTCCATCACCCGATAGACCCAGCGAGATCATTCCATGCCCGAGCGCTTCATCAAGTCCGAGCCCTACGCCTGGCCCTACAATGGCGACCTGCGGCCGCAGAACACCGCGCTCATCATCATCGACATGCAGACCGATTTCTGCGGCGTCGGCGGTTATGTCGATAAGATGGGCTACGATCTTTCGCTGACCCGGGCGCCGATCGAGCCGATCAAGAGGCTGCTCGCCGTGATGCGGGCGCAGGGCTTTCACATCATCCACACCCGCGAAGGCCACCGGCCTGATCTGGCCGACCTGCCCGCCAACAAGCGCTGGCGCTCACGCCAGATCGGCGCCGGGATCGGCGATCCCGGCCCCTGCGGCCGCATCCTTGTGCGCGGCGAGCCCGGCTGGGACATCATTCCCGATCTCGCGCCGTTGCCGGGCGAGCCGATCATCGACAAGCCCGGCAAGGGCTCGTTCTGCGCCACCGACCTCGAGCTGATGCTGCGGCTGCGCGGCATCGAGAACATCGTGCTGACCGGCATCACCACCGACGTCTGCGTCCACACCACGATGCGCGAGGCCAATGACCGCGGCTTCGAATGCGTGCTGGTCGAGGATTGCTGCGGCGCGACCGACCGGAGCAACCACGACCACGCGCTGAAGATGATCAAGATGCAGGGCGGCGTGTTCGGCGCGGTGACGAAATCCGCCGACCTGATCGGGGCGCTGTCGTGATCATCGGCGAGCCGCCGCTACCATCAGGCGCATTCGGCGTCGACGCCATCGCCATGACGATGCGGTTCGGCGATTTCGCAGCGCTCGACAATGTCGAGCTCAAGGTGCGTCCCGGCTCGTTCCATGCGCTGCTCGGCGAGAACGGCGCCGGGAAGAGCACGCTCGTCAAATGCATCATGGGCTATTACCACGCCACCGAAGGCGAGATCATCGTCGGTGACCGCCAACAGGCCATCGCCAACCCGAAGGACGCTCATGCGCTCGGGCTCGGCATGGTCTACCAGCACTTCACGCTGGTGCCTGCGATGACAGTCGCGGAAAACCTGGTGCTGGCGCGCGATCATGTGCCTGCCGTCGTCGACTGGCGGAAGGAGAAAACCGAACTCGAAGCCTTCCTGGCGAAAATGCCGTTCAAGGTGCCGCTCGACGCACGAGTCTCCGACATCTCAGCGGGCGAACGCCAGAAATGCGAGATCCTCAAGCAGCTCTATCTGAAGCGCCGATTCCTGATCCTGGACGAGCCGACCTCGGTGCTGACGCCGGGCGAAGCCGACGAGGTGCTCGGCATGCTGCGCGCGATGGTGGTCGCGGGCGAACTGACCATCCTGATGATCACGCACAAGTTCCGCGAGGTGATGGCGTTTGCCGACGACGTCACGATCCTGCGCCGCGGCAAGCTCGCCGGCACCGGCCGGGTCGCCGACCTGACGCCCGACGAGATGGCGCGCACCATGATCGGCGCGGAGCAGTTGACGGTGCAGCCGCCGCGCACCGGCGAGACCGGCGCGCCGCAGCTCGAGCTCGACAAGCTCACCGCGCGCGACGATGCCGGCGCAATCGCCGTGCATGGCGTGTCGCTGACCGTGAAGAGCGGCGAGATCGTCGGCATCGCCGGCGTCTCCGGCAACGGCCAACGCCAGCTGGTCGAGGTGTTGGCGGGCCAGCGCGAGGCCGAGAGCGGCGTGATCCGCGTCCAGGGCGAGAGTTACTCGGCGAGCCGCGAGGAGATGCGCCGCCACAAGATGTCGCTATTGCCGGAGGAGCCGCTGAAGAACGCCTGCGTGGGCGGCATGAGCGTCGCCGACAACATCGCGTTCCGTGAATTCGACCGCGCTCCGTTCGCACGCGGCGGCTGGTGGCTGAACCGCGCAGCATTCCGCCAGGATGCCGAGCGCAAGATCAACCGCTACAAGATCAAGACCCGCACGCCTGATACGCCGATCGCGGCGCTGTCGGGCGGCAACGTGCAGCGCGCGGTGCTGGCGCGCGAACTCTCGGGCGATGTCGAGGTGCTGATCGCCGCCAATCCGTGCTTCGGGCTCGACTTCGCGGCGGTGGCGCAGATCCACGCCGAGATCATGGCCGCCCGCAACCGCGGCGCGGCGGTGCTTTTGGTCAGCGAAGATCTCGACGAACTGCTGGAATTGTCGGACCGGCTGGTCGTGATGTTCCACGGCGCCTTCGTCCACGATATCAGCGCCAGCGAGGCCGACCTCACCGAGATCGGCCGCCACATGGCCGGGCATTGACGCGCGCTAAAGCATGATGACGTCAAGTTGAGCTGCCGGCCACAATGACGGTGCGCTCCCTCTCCCGCTTGCGGGGGAGGGTTGGGGTGGGGGCTCTCTCCGCGAGTCACATTGTGGAGAGAGCCCCCACCCGGATTGCATCTCCGATGCAATCCGACCTCCCCCGCAAGCGGGAGAGGTGCAGCCAGTTTGCCGCAAGACCGATTCAACGTGCCTTCATTTTGCGCTAGCCGATCTCGAACGCCTGCGCGGCGAGATGCTTCAGATTGGCGTGCCAATGCTCGGCGATCGCAAGCCGGGTCGGCACCCAGACCCGCTCGTGCCTCTGGATGTAATCGAGGAAGCGCATCAGCGCGGCGGCACGGCCCGGACGGCCGACGACCCGGCAATGCAGGCCGATCGACATCATCTTCGGTCGCGTCGCGCCCTCGGCATAGAGCACGTCAAAACTGTCCTTCAGATAGGTGTAGAACTCGTCGCCGCCGCCAAAACCCTGCGCGTTGATGAAGCGCATGTCGTTGGCGTCGAGCGTGTAGGGGATCACGAGATGCGGCTCGCTGCCGGGTGATTTGATCCAGTACGGCAGATCGTCGGCGTAGGAATCGCAGAGATAGCGCAGGCCGCCGGCCTCCATCAGAAGCCGCAGCGTGTTGATCGAGGAGCGGCCGGTGTACCAGCCGAGCGGGCGCGCACCGGTCGCCTCGGTGTGCACGGCGATGGCGCGCGCGATCTCGGCGCGCTCCTCGTCCTCCGACATGTCCTTGTGCTCGACCCAGCGCAGGCTGTGGCTTGCGATGTCCCAGCCCGCTTCCTGCATCGCCGCAACCACATCCGGATTGCGCTTCAGCGCCATCGCGACGCCGAACACCGTGGCCGGCAGCTTGCGCTCGGTGAACATCCGCCACAACCGCCAGAAGCCCGCGCGCGAGCCATACTCGAACATGGTCTCGATATTGGCGTGACGCTGGCCGACCCAGGGCTGCGCGCCCAAGATGTCGGACAGGAATGCTTCCGAGGCGCGATCCCCATGCAGGATGTTGTTCTCGCCGCCTTCCTCGAAATTGACCACGAACTGCACGGCGACGCGCGCAGCGTCGGGCCATTTCGGATCGGGCGGATTGCGGCCGTAGCCGCGGAGATCGCGCGGGTAGCGGGCCTCGGTCACATCAGATTTCCTCGATGCGGATCTGCTGCGCGCCCTTCCACAACACCGTCTTGCCGAAGGCGGTGAGGTTCTCCAGCCCCGAGGTCAGCGTGATGAAATGATTGCCGGCGAGCTGGCCCATCTTGCTGGCGAAGTGCACGCCGCCATAGGCGAGCAGGATCTCGGTCTCGCTGATGCCGCCGGGATAGAGGATGATCTGGCCCGGCGCCGGATAGCTGGTGTGGTTCTCGTAGGAGACGCCGAAATCGAGATCGCCGAGCGGCATCCAGACGCCCTCGCCGCTCCAGCGCACATGGATCGCCTGGCTCTCGAACGGCATCGCCTTGCGGAAGGCGGCGACCGTCTTCGGCGCCAGCTGCTCCTCGAAACGGGCGTCAAAGGTGAACTCGCCGGCGCGGACAATCAATTTGCTCATCGATCTCTCGTGGGTCTGCTGGAAGGAGTGACGCTCCAACCATTGCCGCCGCCCCGCGCCGGACGCAAGGCCGATTCCGGCTGGGAACGCCGGTTTTTCGGCGCAGGCGGCCCGCGGCAACGCAGATTTGAGCAGGGTTGCGTTGCGCCTCGCCTCCCTGTTTGCGAACCTGCCGCGGCACGTCAAACAGGGTGAGGCGATGACAAAAAACAGTCTGCACGGACATGTGGCACTGGTGACCGGCGGTTCGCGCGGCATTGGTGCGGCGATCGTAAAGCAGCTGGCGGACGCCGGCGCCGCCGTCGCGATCAATTATCGCGAGCGCTCGGCCGAGGCGGAGACGCTGGCGAAGGGCATCATTGCCGCCGGCGGCCGGGCCGTCGCTGTCGCCGCCGACGTCTCGGAAGCTGCCGCTGTCACCCGCCTGGTCGAGCGCGCCAAGTCCGAGCTCGGCCCGGTCGACATCCTCGTCAACAATGCCGGGATCGCCATCGTGCGGGGCGTCGACGATCTCACCGAAGAGGATTTCGACCGCACCATCACGGTCAATCTCAAATCGGCGTTTCTCTGCACGCAGGCGGTGCTGCCGGTGATGCGGACGCGACAATGGGGCCGCATCGTCAACATCTCCTCCGGTGCTGCGCGCGGCGCAGGCTCCATCGGCCCGCACTACAACGCATCGAAAGCGGCGATGGAAGGCCTGACCCGCGGCTATGCCGCGCGCCTCGTCAAGGAGGGCATCACCGTCAACGCCGTCGCGCCCTCGCTGATCGAGACCGACATGATGAAGGGACAGAGCGGCCTGGTCAGCCGGATCCCGATCGGCCGCTTCGGCACCGCCGAAGAGGTCGCGCAGGCCGTGATGCTGCTGGTCAACAATCCCTACATGACCGGACAGACCATTGCGATGAGCGGCGGCATGGCGTTCAACTAGCCCATGGTGACTTTTTTGAATCGAGCCGCGGACTCGGTATCACCTCGCCCCGCGTGCGGGGAGAGGTCGGAGCGCATCGTTAGATGCGCTCCGGGTGAGGGGGAGTCTCCGCGAATACAGCTATCACCGGATACGCGGAGGCGGCCCCTCACCCCAACCCTCTCCCCGTAAGGACGGGGAGAGGGAGCGCAGCGCCATCGCGACGACGGTTCAACCCAAACTCATCTCTAGGGCGCCCGCCATCTTGACCGCATCGCGCGATTGCCCTACCGCTTGCGGCATGAACCGCTCGATCCTGATCGCCCATCTCTGGTGGCTCCCCGACTGACAGGCGGGCCGAAACGCGTTCATGCATTTTCGGGGCCGCCGCATGGGGCGGCCTTTTTCATCTCATCCAGCCCGCATGCGGTGTCCCCATTCAACCGAATGGAGATATCATGACCAAACCAATCATCCTCACCGGCGACCGCACCACCGGGCCGCTGCATCTCGGCCACTACGCCGGCTCTCTGCGCAGCCGCCTGAAATTTCAGGACACCCATCAGCAGTTCCTGCTGCTCGCCGACATGCAGGCTTTGACCGACAATGCGCACGACATCGGCAAGGTCAGCCGCAACGTCATCGAGGTCGCGCTGGACTATCTTGCCGTCGGGATCGATCCCGAGCGCACCTCGATCTGCCTGCAATCGCAGCTACCGGCGTTGGCGGAACTATCGATGCTCTATCTCAACCTCGTCACCGTGGCGCGGCTGGAACGCAATCCCACCATCAAGGACGAGATTCGCGCCCGCGGCTTCGGACGCGATATCCCGGCCGGCTTCCTGTGCTATCCGGTGGCGCAGGCCGCCGATATCACGGCGTTCCGGGCCACGGTCGTGCCGGTCGGGGAGGACCAGGCGCCGCTGATCGAGCAGACCAACGAGATTGTCAGGCGCGTCAACGCGCTGGCCGGCGGGCCATTGCTGCCCGAAGCCGAAGCCATCATCCCGCGCGCGGGACGGCCGCCCGGCGTCGACGGGCGCGCGAAGATGAGCAAATCCGCGGGCAATGCGATTCCGCTTTCGGCCGCGCCCGATGATATCTCGTCCGCGGTGCGCGCGATGTTCACCGATCCGGATCACCTGCGCGTCGCCGACCCCGGCAAGGTCGAGGGCAATGTCGTCTTCACCTATCTCGACGCATTCGACGACGATCATCATGCCGTCGAGGAACTGAAGGCGCGCTATCGACGCGGCGGACTCGGCGATGCAACCATCAAGCGGCGGCTGGAGGACATTCTGCAAGCCCTGATCGCACCAATCCGAACCCGACGCGCCGAGCTGGCGACCGATCGCGACTACGTCGCTGACGTGATCAGGCGCGGAACCCTGAGGGCGCGCGAGATCACTGAGCGCACCAAGCGCGATGTCATGGAAGGGCTTGGTTTGGAAGGACTTGGCTTGTTCCAGCTCTGAACGCCGCTGTCATCAAACCACGGCAGGAACTGTGCTTGGCTGTAACAGTTGCCCGCTTGGCGAAACCGGATTTGGAGCATGTCGTGATCGATCCGAAAGCGCTTCTCGAACGCGCCGCGCAGCTGGCCGATCAGGCCAAGGGCGAGGAAGATACCGGCATCCGCGACCGGTTGCTGCGCATGGCCGAGCATTACCGCGATCTCGCCGCGCACGAGGCTTGGGCTCACGAAAATCCGCCGTCGGTCGGCGCGCTCACGAGCGCGCTCGGCCCCCGCGCGCATTGAGCTGATCGCGAGAGCAGGCCGTCAGCTGACCCGAATGCGACAGCTCAGCGACTGACGCGCGCCCGGAGCAATCTGCATCAGGCCCGGCTTGTCCGCGAACTCGCCGTCGAAATCCGCGGGGCTGGCAAAGCCGTGCCACGGCTCGATGCAGAGGAACGGCGCGCCGCCAGGCTTCGACCAGATGCCGAGTTCGCGAAAGCCGCGCCAGGACATTTCGATCGCCGCGCCTTGCGTGGCTGCTGCCGGGCCTAGTGTCGCTGTGAAGAGGATCGATGTACTTGCGACCTGATCGAAGACCATCGCGTCGTCATCGAACAGATCCTCCGACAGCGCAAGCGTTCTGCCCTTGACCGGATTGGGTTCAGGCTGCCGCCGCATCAATCCATCCTTCAACCGCCGGATCGGCGCGGGTTCAGTCTTGCCGAAGGTCAGCGTGTAAGCCTCCTTCGGCAGCCCCGGCACCAGCGGCCAATTGAAAGCGGGATGACCGCCGAGCGAGGCCGGCAGCATCTCGGCGCCGGTGTTGATGATGTCGAACGCGACGTCGAGATCGGCGCCATCAACGGTGTAGGTGACCTCGAGCCTGAAGGCGAAGGGATAGCGTGCACGTGTGTCGGCATCGTCGGTCAGCGCGAGCTTGCAGGATCGCGGTCCCTGTTCCACCCAGGCAAAGCGGCGGTCCCGCGCAAAGCCGTGCTGCGTCATCGGATAGGTCTTGCCGTTGTGGCGCAGCGTGTCGTTCTTCAATCGGCCGACGATCGGGAACAGGATCGGCGCGTGGCGCGGCCATTGCGGGCCGGCCTGCCACAGTAGTTCGGTCCCTTCGGCATTGCTGAGCGACGACAGTTCGGCGCCCTGTGCCGAAATGGTCGCGGCGATCTTGTCGCCGCGCAACGTATGACTGTCGCTCATGCTCGCCTCGCCGGGTTGCGCTGTGCTGTGACACGAGATGTGCGATGGCGGCGAAGCCGTCAACCCCGAAGCGATGGGGCCGTCCATGCGGGGGGCCCCAAGCTCTGGGCTAGCCAGCGATCTTGGAGAAATCAGGCTGGCGGCGCTCGGCAAAGGCGGCAAACGCCTCGCGCGCCTCCGCGCTCATCAGCCGTTCCTGGAAGATCTCGCCCTCGCGCGCCATTTGCGCGCTGATCCTGGCGGGGTCGCGCATCAGCGCCTTGGTGTGCTGGAGCGAGCCGAACGGCCGCTTCGCCAGTGCGTCGGCCGCCGCGCGGGCCTTGGCGCGGAGATCTTCGAGCGGCACGACCGCATTGGCAAGGCCGATCGCAACAGCCGTCTCCGCCTCGAGCGGCTCGCCGAGCGCGAACATCGCATAGGCCCGTGCGTAGCCGATCCGCTGAGGCAGCAGATAGGTCGACGCCGCCTCCGGCACCAGCGCGAGGTTGACGAACGGCGTGATCAGCCGCGCGGTCGGCGCGAGGTAAACGAGGTCGCAATGCAGCAGCATGGTGGTACCGACGCCGACCGCATTGCCCTGCACGGCGGCAACCAGCGGCCGCGTCGCCCTGGCGAGGCCGGCAAGGAAGCGCGTCACGTGACGCTCGCCCTGTACGCCACGCGACACCGCGGCGAAATCGGCGAGATCGTTGCCCGCGGTAAAGCTGTCGCCGTCGCCCTGCAACAGCACGGCGCGGATCGAGGAGTCGCCTTCCGCGCGCTCGAGCGCGTCCGCCATCGCGCCATACATCGCGTTGGTGATCGCGTTCTTCTTGTCCGGACGCGCCATCGTCACGGTGAGAACGCCATTGTCCAGCGCTACGACCACTTCACTCATGCCTCACTCCTGTTGCTTGCTTCTTGTTTGACGCGTTTTCTTCACGCGAACCGGTACCCACTTCGCTTGAAAACGCCCTAGCCGTCTTTGTCCTTCGGAAATTTCTCCTGCAGGCTGGTTAGCCAGCGCGACACCACGTCGATTTCCGCTTCCGAAAATCCGTCCATCAGGCGGTTGTTGATCACCCTGGTCCGGGTCGCGGCGCGCTTGCCGAGTTCCTGCCCCGCCACGGTCAGATAGAGCCGCTGGCTGCGCCCGTCCTCGCCGTCGCGCCGGCGCTTCACGAGGCCCGCACGTTCCATCCGGTCGGCGAGCCCGGTCATCGCCGACGGCACGATGTCGAGCGCCTGCGAAACGTCGCCGATCAGCGCGCCGTCATTACGCCCGAGAAAGAACAGCACGCCGGCCTGGGCCGACGTCAGATCGTGCGCGGCCGTCTCCTGGTCGATGGCGCGCTGCAGCCGCCGATAGGCCACGGTCAGAAGAAAGATCAGCCGGTGTTCCGCTTTCATGCCGTCGTTATATATTTCGCATGCGAAATATCAAGATACTTCGTGCGCGAAATATCTGGCGAATTTTCGCCCTCCAGCACAGCGCGCGCAGCATACCGGCCGGAACGGGCGCCTTCCACCGGGCGTATTGCGACATTTTGATCGCGTCGCCGGATCGTTGCGCTGCGGTTCAGCAGAAAACCCTTGATCGCGATCGATCAAACGGGAAATCTTTCCGTCCGGGAGCCGCCCGTTGCCTCGCGGTTCCGGCGGGGTCACGAGAGTGTCATGACGTTAGCGGCAAGTCCGGCCAGGGAGCGCGTTGTCCGCCCGAAGCGGCCGCGGCATCTCAGCGAGGCCATGCGTTGTGAAACCGCGTTTCGCCTGATCCTGTCCGAATGCCTCGAGGAAGTCTCGACCAACCACGAGGCCTTGAGCTCCGGCGATCCCACCGCCCTGCACCAGACCCGTATTGCGCTGACGCGGCTGAAGGCGGCGATCGCCTTCTACGGCCCGATGGTGGCGGACAGCGAATGGACGCGACTGAAATCCGAACTGAAATGGCTGAGCGCCTATCTCGGCGCAACGCGCGATCTCGACGTCGCGATCGAGAACAGCAAAGGCTTGCCCGAAGAGCGCATGCTGATGACGGCACGAACCGATGCGTTCGAAGCCCTCAGGGAGGCGCTGCAAAGCGACCGGTACTGGCAATGGTTCGACGGCATGTGGGACTGGGTCGGCAGCGGCCCCTGGACCACACGGCAGGATCCTCGCGCGGCGCAAAGGCGCGCCGTGCCGGTCTCGGTGTTTCACGCGCGACGGCTGGCGCGATGGCATGGCAAGCTGTGTCACAAGAGCCGCGGGCTGCAAGGCATGGGCAAGAACAAGCGCCACCGCGTCCGCCTCGCCAGCAAGCGGCTGCGTTACGCCATCGAGTTCTCGGAAGGCGGACTGCCTGCCGACGTCTATGCATCGTGGCGCGACGTGCTGAAGCATCTGCGCAAGGGACAGCAGCTGCTCGGCGAACTGAACGATGACGAGGTCCGCCGCAAGCTGTTCGAAAGTGCCGATGCACTGGATCAGGGCGCCGACGAACGCGAGGCCAGGCACCAGCGGGTGCACGAGCGCAAACGCAAGAGCCAGCTGCTGCGCCGCGCCGCGGCGATCTACCGGAAGATTGCCGAATGAAAGCAACTGCCCGCTCCCGCTCTGCCAATTTCCTTCATCCCCTTCCCTGCGGTCATCCCCATGCCTGACGGCTCCTCCACGGCACATCTCTATCGTCCCAAGCTCGTCACCACGCTGACCGAAGGGTACGGCGTTGCCCCCTTCCGGCATGATGTGATGGCCGGGCTCACGGTGGCGGTGGTGGCATTGCCGCTCTCGATGGCGATCGCGGTGGCTTCGGGCGTGACGCCGGAGCGCGGGCTGTTCACCGCCATCGTCGGCGGCTTTTTGGTCTCCGCGCTGGGCGGCAGCCGCTTTCAGATCGGCGGACCGGCCGGTGCCTTCATCGTCCTCGTCGCCGCAACGGCCGCGCAGTTCGGCGTCGAGGGCCTCATGCTTACCGTGCTGGTGTCCGGCCTGATGCTGACGCTGATCGGCGCCTCGGGACTTGGATCGCTGATCCGCTACATCCCGCACCCCGTCACGGTCGGCTTCACCTGCGGAATCGCGGTCACCATTCTGGCGAGCCAGCTGCGCGATCTGGGCGGGCTGACGCTTGCCGGTGCCGAGCCCGGGCCGCTTCTGCCGAAGCTCGCAGCGCTCAGCCACGCGCTTCCGACCTTGAGCTGGTCCGCGCTCGGCATCGGCGCCGGCTCGGCCGCCGTGATCTTCGTGCTGCGCGCGGTGAAGCCAACCTGGCCGGCGATGCTGATCGCAATCGTGCTCGCGTCGATTGCGGTCGTGCTGCTGCATCTGCCGGTCGAAACCATCGGCAGCCGGTTCGGTGAAATCCCACGCGGCCTGCCGGTGCCGCATATGCCGGAGTTCTCGTGGGCGCTGCTGCTGCAAATCCTGCCGGCCTCGCTCTCCTTCACGCTGCTCGGCGGCGTCGAGAGCCTGCTCTCGGCAAAGGTCGCCGACAGCATGACCGGCCGCAAGCACCGCTCCAACATGGAGCTGGTGGCGCAGGGCATCGCCAACATCGCCTCCGCCCTGTTCGGCGGCATCAGCGTCACCGGCACGATCGCCCGCACCGCGACCAATATCCGCGCCGGAGCGCGCAGCCCTCTTTCCGGCATGATGCATTCGGCCTTTCTGCTGTCGTTCATGATGCTCGCCGCGCCGCTTGCCAGCTACATTCCGCTCTCTGCGCTGGCCGCGGTCCTGGTCGTGGTGTGCTGGTACATGGCAGAGAAGGAGGAATTCCTGCGCCTGATCAGGGATCGGCGCAGCGCCGCGGTGCTGATCACGACCTTCGGGCTGACGGTGTTCAAGGATCTGACCTTCGGCATCATCGCCGGGTGCCTGGTCGCGGCAATGTTCGCCGGCATCGACCGCTGGACCGCAGACAAGAAGGGCTAGGCCGCTCCAGCATCGTTAGAGCTTCGGTTCTGATTGAATCAGAACCAAGGCTCTAGATTCTTGTTTTGACGCGTTTTCTTTACGCGAACCGGTGTCCACTTCGCTCGAAAACGCTCTAGCCGCTGTCGCGCAGCACCAGCTCGAAGCCGAGATCGATACGGCGCTCGCCGCCACGCTCCAGCGTCAGCGTCGCCGCGGTGCGGCCGATCGCATCACCATGCACGCTGATCGTGCTCAGCGTCGGCGAGATCAGCTGACCCATTTCGAGATCGCCGAGCCCGATCACGGCGACCGGCTGCGCCGATGCCGGCCCCTCGCGCAGCACCCCGGCCTTGCGCAGCCCCGACATGAAGCCGATCGCATGCGCATCGTTGGCGGCAAACACCGCATCGACACCAGGCAGACGGGCATGCGCCGCCACGCTTCCCGAATCCTTGCGGTCGAGGATCAGCCGGCGCGGCTCGGCGAGGCCGCTTGCGAGGGCCTCATCCCTGAAGCCGAGCCAGCGGCGGGTGCCGCGCGGATCGTCACCGCCGATGAAGGCAAGCTGCTTGCGTCCCTGCGCGACCAGATGTTTCGCGACGGCAACACCAGCCTTGTAATTGTCGAAGCCCGCGACCGCGTCGATCGGGTTTGCCGGCAGATCCCAGGTCTCGACGATCGGGATGCGCGCATTGCGCAGCAGGCGGCTGCCCTCCTCCGTGGCGGGTGAGCCGACCATGATGATCGCCTCGGGCCGCCGTGACAGCAGCGCCGCCAGCACGCGGTCCTCGCGCACCGCGTCGTAGCGCGACTGCGCCAGGATCACCGAGAAGCCGAGCGGCTCGAGCTTGTCGGAGAGGCCCTGCACCGTGTCGGCGAAGATCGAGTTGGCGATGGTCGGCACCAGCACGCCGACCGAATTGGTCCGCGCGCTCGCCAGCGCGCCCGCCACCAGGTTCGGGACATAGCCGAGGTCGCGCATCGCCAGTTCGACCCGCGCCCTTGTCTCCGGGGCGACCAGGTCGGGCATCCGCACCACCCGGCTCACCGTGATCGAGGAAACGCCGGCACGCTTGGCCACCTCCGAGAGGGTGGGTGCGGCATCCGCTGGGCCAGTCCTGGGGGCAGTCACATCGGAGCTCATGGACAGGACCCTGCACGATTCCAGGTTGCCAAGCCATGATGTTAGCGCTAGCATCGCCACATGTTATCGCTAACATGGAACAAAATCGGAGAAACGGCATGATTTCGGACGAGCAGGCCCAAGCCTACAAGCGCGACGGGGTGATCGTGGTCCCCGAGGTGCTCAACCGGGAGACCCTCGCCAAAGTGCGCACGGTGCTCGCAGAGCTGGTGGCCGGCGCAGCCTCGGTCAGCGAGCACACCGACGTCTACGACCTCGAGCCGGGCCATACGCCGGAGACCCCGCGCGTCCGCCGCATCAAGGCACCGCACAAGGTGCATCCGATCTTCGACGAGATCGTCCGCAGCCCCGCCGTGATCTCGATCCTGACCAGACTGATCGGCCCCGGGCTTCGCCTGCACGGCTCAAAACTCAACATGAAGTCGGCGCAATACGGCTCGCCGGTCGAGTGGCATCAGGACTGGGCGTTCTATCCGCACACCAATGACGACATCCTCGCGATCGGCGTGCTGCTCGACGATTGTGATATCGAGAACGGCCCGATGCTGGTGACGCCGGGATCGCACACCGGCAGCACGATGTGGGATCACCACGGCGAGGACGGCCACTTCGCGGGGCTGATCGATCCGGACCAGATCGAGGGCGACATCAAGCGCGCGGTGCCCTGCATGGGCAAGGCCGGCAGCATGTCGTTCCACCATGTGCGCGCGCTGCACGGCTCGGCGACCAACACATCGAATCGGCCGCGCAACCTGCTGCTCTATGAAGTGGCCGCGAGCGACGCCTGGCCGCTGATGGGCGTGAAGGATTTTGACGAGTTCAACAGCCGCCTGCTCGCTGGTCCTCCGGTGGTCGCACCGCGGCTCACCGACGTGCCGGTGCGGATGCCACTGCCGCCCGCCAAACGGCAGGGATCGATCTACGAGACCCAGTCAGCCGCGAAGAAATCCTACTTCACGCGCGCCGCTTAAGTCCGACGACAATGCCCGCGGGCCAAGCCGCGGGCATTGCTGCTTTCACGAGCATGATCCGGAACCACGCGATCGCGCTCGATCAAAACGACCATAAAAACAGACATAACGGGGAAACGAATGACCAAGATGGCAAGAGAGGGTGCCAGCACATCGCGCCTGCGTGTGATCCTGGCCGCAAGCATCGGCTCCGCGCTCGAATGGTATGATTTCTTCCTCTACGGCACCGCGGCCGCGCTGGTGTTCGGCGAGCTGTTCTTTCCAAAGAGCGATCCGGTCGTCGGCACGCTGCTGTCGTTCCTGACCTTCGGTGTCGGCTTCGTGGTGCGGCCGATCGGCGGCCTGGTGTTCGGCATCCTCGGCGATCGCTATGGCCGCAAGCCGGTGCTGGTCGCGACGCTCCTGATGATCGGCATCGGCACCACCGCGATCGGCTTCCTGCCGACCTATGCGCAGATCGGTGTCTGGGCGCCGATCCTGCTGGTCGCGATGCGCGTCATCCAGGGTCTTGGCGCCGGCGCCGAGTATGGCGGCGCGGTGATCTACCTGGTCGAGAACGCGCCGCCGAAGCATCGCGGCTTCTGGGGCGGCTTCGCGCCACTCGGCGTCTCGGTCGGCAATCTGCTCGCCGCCGCCGCCTTCGCGATGGTGACGATGCTGCCGCGCGAGGATTTGATGAGCTGGGGCTGGCGCCTGCCCTTCCTGGCGAGCTTCCTCTTGATCGTCGTCGGCATCTTCGTCCGCATGCGGATCACCGAGACGCCGGTCTATACCGAGGCGGTGGTCGCGCGCGGCAAGGTCGAGAGCAATCCGGCGATGGAGGCGCTGCGCCAGCATCCGCGCAACTTCTTCGTCGTGCTCGGCGCCCGCATGGCCGAGAACGGGCTCGGCTATTTCTTCCCGGTGTTTGGGCTGAGCTACGTCATCACCACGCTGGGCGTGCCGAAAGCCGATGCGCTCAGCGCCTTGATGCTGGCCTTCACTGTCGAGCTGTTTGCGATCCTCGGCTTTGCGGCCTTGTCGGACCGGATCGGACGGCGGCCGGTCTACATGTTCGGCGCGCTGGCCGGCGTCGCGCTCGCCTTCCCGTTCTTCTGGATGGTCGGCACCAAGCAGTGGATCATGATCGCGCTCGCCTTCATCCTGGCGCGCGCCGTGGTGACGGCGGCGATGTTCGGGCCGCAGGCGGCGTATTTCGCCGAACTGTTCCCGCCGCAACGCCGCTTCGCCGGCTTCGCCTTCGCGCGCGAGCTCGGTTCGCTGCTGTCGGGCGGCCCGGCACCGTTCGTCGCCACCGCGCTGGTGGCTGCCTACGGCACCTGGTGGCCGGTCGCCTGCTACGCGATGTTTCTGTCGGCCTGCACGGTGGTTGCGATCTGGATCGGGCCCGAGACCTATCAGGAGAACATCGCCGCCGACGCGAGCGAACAAGCCGAGCTGCCCGCGGCGCTCCCCGCGCGAGCCTGATCGGTGGCGCAGCAACTGCGTGTCCTGCAGTCGCTCTGGGCGATGGAGCGACGGCTGGCCGATGAGGGCGAATGGCCGCTGCAAACCCAGCTCGCGATGATCCGCGATGCCGGGTTTGACGGCGCCGGCGTGCGCTTCATCGATCCCGCCTTCGCCCGCGAGGTGACGGGCTTCCTTCGCGCGCACGGCATGATCTGGCAGGCGCAATGCTATCCGAAGGGCGTCGACGACCTGAAACGGGTGCTCGAGCTGGTGGCGCAGCTCGGCGCCGATCATGTCAACCTGCAGCCGGACATTCGTCTGCGCCGGCTCGCCGATTGCATTCCCCTGCTCGAAGGCTGGCGGCGGCTTGCCGCGGAAGCCGGCGTTGCCGTGCATGTCGAGACCCACCGCGACCGCATGACGACCGACCTGTTCTTCATGCTCGATCTGCTCGACTGCTTTCCCGATCTGCGGCTGACCGCCGATCTCTCGCACTATTTGGTCGGGCGTGAATTCGCCTGGCCGGTCGACGACGTCAACCACGGCATGATCCACCGCATCCTCGACAATGCCTGGGGCATCCACGGCCGCATCGCGAGCCGCGAGCAGGTCCAGATCTCGCTCGGCTTTCCGCAGCACCGGGGCTGGGTGTCGCTGTTCATGGACTGGTGGGCCTACGCCATCCGCTCCTGGCGCAAGCGTGCCGGCCCCGATGCGACCCTGACCTTCCTGTGCGAGCTCGGTCCCCCGCCCTACGCCATCACCGGACCCGACGGCAGGGAATTGTCCGACCGCTGGCAGGACGCGCTGGTCATGAAGGACATGATCCGCGCACTGTGGGAGCGCATCGCGAATGCGCCGCAGGGCCCGCTGCCGCGTTGATTCAAACGGGCCGCGGCGGCATTCTGACCCAACCGCAATCCGGAACGCCGCGAGGGCCCGTGCGCGACCACTGCGCCTACCCGCTTCGATGCCTCGCATCCGTTGCCGTCTCGGCCATGGCCGCCTTCGTCTGCACGACGACGACCGCAGCGGAGCTGAGGCTCGAGGTCGCGACCATGCCGCGCGTCGCGACGATCGACCCGCGCTTCCAGTCCTACAATATCGAGATGGTCGAGGTCACCGGCGGACGGTTCTGGAAGCCCTATGCAGCCGCCAGAACGCGTTCGCGTCCAGACGCGGAGCGGTTCGCGGCGCGGACGCCGATCGATCTGCATGATGCCAGGCTGCGAAAGCTCGCCGCGGCGCTCGCTCCGGCTTGTCTCCGCATCAGCGGAACCTGGGCCAACAGCACGTTCGTTGCGGAGTCCGAGACGCCGCCATCCGCGCCACCGGCCGGCTTCAACGGCGTGCTGACACGGCAACAATGGCGCGACGCGATCGATTTCTCGCACGCCGTCGACGCGCCTATCGTCACGTCCTTTGCGATCAGCGCCGGCACGCGTGACGCTGCGGGGCAATGGCTTCCGGAGCAGGCCCGCCGCTTTCTCGACATCACCCGATCAGCCGGCGGCCACATCGCCGCTGCCGAGTTCATGAACGAGCCCGATCTGCCGGCCATCGGCGGCGCCCCTGAGGGTTACGACGCCGCGGCCTACGGCCGGGACTTTGCCGCGTTCCGCGCCTTCATGAAGGCCACCGCGCCTGACGTGACGATCCTCGGCCCGGGCACGATCGGCACAGGTGCGGATGCTCAAGCGCTGTTCGCGGCAACGGCTGTGGGCATCGACACGGTCTCCTATCATCACTATGGCGCGCTCTCGGCCCGATGCGCCGGCGATCGCACGCCGAAGCGAGCATTGTCGGACGAATGGCTGGCACGCTCCGGCAAGACATTTGGCTTCTACCAGGCGCTGCGCGATGAGCTTGCACCGGGCAAGCCGATCTGGCTGACCGAGACCGCAGAGACTGCGTGCGGCGGCAACCGCTGGGCCGCGACGTTCATCGATACGTTCCGCTACCTCGATCAGCTCGGGCGCCTCGCCAAGGCCGGCGTTCAGGTGGTGATGCACAACACGCTTGCCGCGAGCGACTATGGGCTGCTCGACGAACGAACCCATCTGCCGCGGCCGAACTACTGGGCGGCGCTGCTATGGCGCCGGCTGATGGGAACCACCGTGCTGGATGCCGGCATCGCCGAGCGTCACGGCTTCCACGTCTATGCGCACTGCGCGCGCGACATGCCGGGCGGAATTGCCCTGCTCGTCATCAACAATGATCGGCGAATAAGGCGCAAGCTGACGCTGCCGGCCGGCTCGCAACGTTACACTCTGGCGAGCGCCACGCCCGCAGACGGCAACGTCCAGCTCAACGGCGCGACGCTTTTGCTTGGGACCGCGGACCGGATTCCCGCGCTGCACGGCGACGCGACCGCTCCCGGGACAATGGTCTTCGCACCCAGAACGATCACGTTCCTGACCGTCGCCGATGCCGGCAACACCCATTGCCCGTAGCCGCGACGCCGTCTTACGCGGCGTCGCGGCCGGCGTCGGCGGATTCGAGCGGGCGTACCACAAGATGGCCGAGCATGATCGCGGTCATCAGCCGCTCCATCTCAAGCCATGCGGTGACATGCGACATGGTCGGCCGGCCACCACGCGCGAACTGATCGATGTCGTCGATCGCCGTCAGTCCGCGCGGATAGAATTCGCGGAAGATCACCCGCTCGGCCAGTCCATCGACCAGGCGGAAATTCAGCGTCTTCGACAGCTCGCTCAGCGCCTCGCCGACCAGGCGCTTGTTGCGCGAGCCGAGCGTGGAGAGACGGTTGCGAAGCACCACCCATTCGAATGCCGCCTGCTCATGCGCGCTGCGCTCGCGCCGCGCTTCCTCCACCATCTTCGAATAGTGGCTGATGCCGGTCACCTTGAAGTCGTTCGGATCGACGGTGCCCAGCACGTCGAAATCGAGGAAGCTGTCGTTGAGCGGCGTGATCAGCGTATTCGCCAGCGAATGCGTGAACGTCGTCAGATAAGTGTCATGGCCGGGGCAGTCGATGACGACGAAGTCATGCGACCGGCTGAGCCGCTCGACGATCTCGGCAAGCGCGCTGCGGCCGAGCGTCTCGACCTCGCTGCTCCTGCCGCCGACCGTCTCGAAGCACATATGCGTCGGGATGCCGAGATCGAGCGAGGACTCCCGCGCCCAGTCGCGCCGGTTCTCGACATAGTGCGTCAGCGACTTCTGCTTGTTGTCGAGATCGATGGTGGCGACACGCTGACCCGCCTTGATCAGCGCGATGGCGACGTGCATGGCAATTGTCGACTTGCCCGAGCCGCCCTTGTTGTTCCCGACGACGATGACGCGTGCGCTTGTCATGAGATTCCTCACCCGACGCTGGAGTCAAAGCAGGACGCAATTGAATTTAAGTATGGAATCGAATCTCACTGATTCGACGAATCTCGACAAGAGTCGTCGCACGATCGTCGTGATCGAAATTGATGCGGTTGCGACATCATTGTCACAACCACAGCCTTGTCAGAGCACGTACCGTGAACGCAATGAACGCGCCCGGGAATAGCATCCCTGCAGCTAGCGTCCCTGAAACACCGCGGCGCGCCGTTCGACAAACGACTTGATGCCTTCGGCCGCATCGGCGGTGTTGAGCACGCGTTCGCGGATCTGCGGGATGATCGCGATCGCCGCCTGCTCGCCGGCTTCGATGAACTTGCGGCCCGCCTCCTTCGTCACCTGGATTCCGAGCGGCGCGTTGCGCGCGATGATCGCTGCCAGTTCCATCGCACGCTCGATCTGCTGACCAGCGGGCACGACCTCCTGCACGAGGCCGATCCGATGAGCCTCGGCGGCGGCGAACTCGTCGCACAGCAGCAAATGATACATCGCATTGCCCCACCCGGCGCGGCTGATGTAGCGGAAATGCGCGCCCGCCAGCGGCGCGATACCGCGCTTGGCCTCCATCTGGCAGAAACGGCTGTCGTCCGCGGCAATAACGATATCGCCCGCGAGCATCATCTCGATGCCGACGGTGAACACGATGCCCTGCACCGCCGTGACGATCGGCTTCCGGCACCGCTTCGACAAGCCGAACGGATCGACATTGCCTTCCGGCAACGGCTTGCGCGATGCGCTCGGACCGAAGAATTTCGGCATGTCGAGGCCCGCGGTGAAACTGCCGCCGGCGGCGCAGAGCACGCCGACCCAGAGGCCGTCGTCATTGTCGAGCAGCGTCAGCGCGTCGGACAGTTCGGCCATCATCTCCGGGCTGAAGGCGTTCTTCTTCGCGGGATTGTCGATGATGATCTTCAGGATGCGGTCATGCCGCTCGTGACGGACCCGCCCTTCGCTCGCGCTGCCGGACATCTGCTCCTCCCTGCTTTGTGACTGACAAATATTGTGAATGATGGTTGTCATCCAGATGCATGATGGCCATAATCCAGAAAGAGAGTCAAACGGGGGCGATGCGAGATGGGCCATTCCCAGGCCGACAAGGCCAGGAGCCGCGAGCGCATTCTGAACGAGGCGGCGACGCAGATCCGCGACGCGGGGCTGGACGCGCTCAGCATCGGCAGCCTGATGCAGCAGGTGAAATTGACCCATGGCGGCTTCTACGGGCACTTCGCCTCGCGGTCGGACCTGATCGCCGCGGCGCTGGAACAGGCGCTGAATGCAGGCGAAGCGACGGCGCGCGCGTCGCGCGATCCCGACAAGCCGGTCAGCGTCAATTCACTGGCGCGAAGCTATCTCAGCCGCACCCATCGCGACTCCCGCGAGACGGGTTGCGCGATCGGCGCGTTGATCTCGGATGTCGGCCGCGCCGACGAGCAATGCCGCGCGGTGATGGAACCGCACATCGAAGCCTTCATCGCCAAGGTCGCTGATGCGTTCGGCGATGATGACGATGCCCGCGCAATCGTGGCGGTGAGCGCAATGGTCGGTGCGCTCGCGGTCTCGCGCGTCCTCACCGATCAAAAGCGGTCCGACGCCATCCTGCGCACAGTGCGCGACCGCATCGTCGCGATGGCCTCGGACGAATGATTTCGCCCGCACCGCGGGCAGCATGATGGAGAGAGCCATGAACGACCGAACCGCGCTCGAGCCGACCGCCGTGGAGGGAAGCGTGCTGATTGCCGGCGTCGGCGCATCGCACGGCCTCGGCGCCGCGATCGCGCGGCGCTTTGCCGCCGGCGGCTATCCCGTCGCGATCGCCGGCCGCAATGCCGAGAAGCTCGCCGCGACCGCCGCCGAACTCGCAGCTGATGGCGCCAGGGTCGCCCATGTCGTGGGCGATGCTTCGATTGCCGCGGATGTGGCCCGCTTCGTCGAGGCTGCCGGGAAGCTCGCGCCGCTTGCGATGGCCGTGCACAATGCCGGCTCGAACCGGCCGGCACCGTTCCTCAAGGTCAGCGAACAGCGCTTCGAGGAGCACTGGCGCGAACATGCGCTCGGCGGTTTCCAACTGGCGCAGGCCGCGATCCCAGCTTTGCTGGCGCGCGGCGGCGGCACGCTGGTCTTCACCGGCGCCAGCGGCTCGCTGCGCGGCAAGGCCAATTACGCGCCGTTCGCTTCGGCGAAGGCCGCGCTGCGCGCGATGGCGCAGAGCGTGGCGCGCGAATTCGGGCCGCAGGGCATCCATGTCGGCCATGTCGTGGTCGACGGCGGCATCGAGGGCGATCGGCTGCTGAGCATGCGTCCGCAGTTGAAGGACGATCGCGGCCCGGATGGGCTGCTCAACATCGCGGCCATCGCGGAGGCCTATTGGGTGCTGCACCACCAGCATCGCAGCGCCTGGACGCTGGAGCTCGACCTGCGGCCGTGGGCGGAGTCGTTCTGACGGCGGCACCGCCGCCCTTCATCAGGGAAATCGGTTGCGATCCGCCGAAATCTTGTCAGGTTATGCGACAAGGTCCGAGGAGATCGCACCATATCCCGGGAGAAGGCCATGTCGCAGCCCACGCCGATCCTGCATCATTTTGATCAGTCGCCCTTCTCCGAGAAGGTCCGCCTCATCTTCGGATTCAAGAATCTCGCCTGGAACTCGGTGCGGATTTCCCGGATCATGCCGCGGCCGGACCTGATGCCGATGACCGGCGGCTATCGCCGCACGCCGACGATGCAGATCGGCGCGGACATTTATTGTGACACCCAGATCATCATCCGCGAGCTGGAGCGCCGCTATCCGACGCCGACGCTGTTTCCCGCGGGCAATGCCGGAATGCCCTGGGCGCTCGGCATGTGGGCCGACCGGCCGTTCTTCCAGAACACGGTCAACCTGGCGTTCGGCTTCATCGGGGACAAGGTCCCCCAGGATTTCATCGAGGATCGCGAGAAGCTGCGCGGCGCCAAGTTCGACGTCGCCGCCATGACCGCCGCGCTACCGCAGATGCGCGACCAGTTTCGCGCCAATGTCGACTGGATCGAGGCGCAACTCGGCGACGGCCGGCCGTGGCTGTTCGGCGAGTTCAGCCTCGCCGATATCAGCGCCTACATGAACGTGTGGTACGCACGGCAGAGTGTCGCCACGATGGACGAGATCATGAAGCCCTTGCAGCGCGCTGCGGCCTGGGAGGCTCGCATCCGCGCCATCGGCCACGGCACGCGCACAGAGATGTCGTCGGGCGATGCGCTCGAGATCGCGGCGAAGGCGCGGCCGGAGTCGCCCGTTTTCGACGACCCTGCGGATCCGAACGGTCGCAAGCCCGGCGACGTCGTCGACGTGACGCCGGATGACTACGGCAAAATCCCGGTGCGCGGCGAGATCGTTTCGCTGTCGGCGCAGCACATCGCAATCCGCCGGTCCGACGAACGCGTCGGCGAAGTCGTGCTGCATTTTCCGCGGGCCGGCTTCCTGGTTGTCCCGGGCTGATCGCGGCAGGCTCGGCCGCCGGCCCTACACCCGCGACCCGGAAACGCTGCGTTTCGCGGCGTGACCTTGTCGGGCCACGAACAGGCAATACGTCTACTCCATCTCCAACCGAAGGCTCCACAGCGCGGGTTTGCGGACACATCCGCAGCGTTCTCAACCTGCGTGCGATGGGTGGCCCGCGGCGGATGCTCCGCCGCGCCGACAACCGGACTGACTGATGACCACCTCCCCTGAATTCGGGCTCGATACATTCGGCGACGTCACCAAGGACGCCGCCGGGGCACCACTGCCGCATGCCCAGGTGATCCGCAACGTCGTCGACGAGGCGGTGCTGGCCGATGAGCTCGGGATCGATTTCATCGGGCTCCGCGAGCACCACCGGGCCGACTTTGCGATCTCCACCCCCGAGACCGTGCTGGCGGCGATCGCCGCGCGCACGCAGAACATCCGCCTCGGCTCCGCGGTGACCGTGCTGAGCTCGGACGATCCGATCCGCGTGTTCCAGCGCTTCGCCACCGTCGATGCGCTCTCGAACGGCCGCGCCGAGGTGATCCTCGGCCGCGGCTCCTTCACCGAATCGTTCCCGCTGTTCGGCTTCGACCTCAAGCAATACAACGAGCTGTTCGAGGAGAAGCTCGACCTGTTCACCGAGCTCTTGAAGCAGGAGCCGGTGACCTGGCAGGGCAAGCTGCGGTCACCACTCGGCAACCAGTCGGTCTATCCGCCGGTCGAGCACGGCCGGCTGAAGACCTGGATCGGCGTCGGCGGCAGCCCCGAATCGGTGGTGCGCGCGGCGCATTACGACCTGCCGCTGATGCTCGCCATCATCGGCGGCGATCCCGGGCGCTTTGCGCCCTATGTCGACCTGCATCAGCGCGCCTACCAGCAGTTCGGCCGCGCGCCGCAGCCGATCGGCGTCCATTCGCCGGGCTACGTTGCCGAGACGGACGCGCAGGCCAGGGAAGAGCTGTGGCCGGACTACAAGGTGATGCGCGACCGCATCGGCAAGGAGCGCGGCTGGCCGCCAATGGGCCGCGACGAGTTCGTGGCTGAAGCCGAGCATGGCTCGCTCTATGTCGGCTCCCCCGAAACCGTGGCCCGCAAGATCGCGGCGACCGTGAAGGCGCTCGGCGCTGCGCGCTTCCAGCTGAAATACTCTGCCGGCCCGCTGCCGCACGAGAAGCTGATGAAGAGCATCGAGCTCTACGGCAGCAAGGTGGCGCCGATGGTGCGCGACCTGCTCGCCGCGTGACGCACGATCGCTAGCCCGAAAAGCAAAACCCCCGGCGTTTTGGCGCCGGGGGCTCTGTTAGATCGCAGTCAGATCAACCGGTATTACCAGTTGCGCTGAGCGCGGAGCGGGGCGGCCTAGAGGCCGCCCCCACCATGCTGATCATGAATACATGTTATTTTGCCATCGCCGTCCTGGCGGCCTCGATTTTCGCCTTCACGGCATCGAGATTGAAACTCGCGCCTTTCTGCATCGGCGGAAACTCGATCGCCGTCATCGCCAGCTTTTCCACCTGCTGCTGAACAAACACAAAGCGCCAGAATTCGAATTTGAACCAGTCGAAGTATTGTTGCGCGCCGTATTTGGTCCCGCTATCGGGCCATCCCGTTCGCTCGAAAGGATCGAGGCGAAGGTTAATCAGGTAGGGCACGTCAGGCTTGGTTTTTTCACCCAGCCAGCCTCCAGGCTGGTCGATGAAGCGATACTTGTAGTCGTCGATGCGCACGGCACCCAGTTCGCTTTCCCCGAAGTACCAGATTTCGTGCCGGTTCGACGGCCCCTTGCCGGTAATCATGTCCATCTGGTTATAGCCGTCCAAATGACATTTGTAGGTCGTGTCACCGATCTGCTTGCCCTTCTTCAGCTCTTCGACAATGTTCGGGTTGCCGGCCGCCGCAAGGAGGGTCGGAAACCAGTCCAGCCCGGAGATGATGCCGTTCTCGACCTTGCCGGCCGGCACCTTGCCCGGCCAGCGGATCATCGCCGGCGCGCGGAAGCCGCCTTCCATGACAGTACCTTTGCTCTGCGCGAAAGGCGTCTGTCCGCCATCCGGCCAAGTGAAGACCTCGGTGCCGTTATCGGTTGTGAAGATGACAATGGTGTTGTCATCCACGCCCATGTCCTTGAGCTTTTGCATTACTATGCCGACATCGTCGTCGAGCTGCGCCATGCCGGCTTCATGAATCGACCAGCCGTTCTTGGAGTTGCGCAGCGCTTCGTACTTCGGCGACAGATGGGTGACGATGTGCATGCGGGTCGGATTGAGCCACAGGAAGAACGGCTTGTTGTCGGCCTTGGCCTTGTCGATGAACTTGAGCGCAAAGTCGCGGATTTCGTCGTCCACGGTTTCCATCCGCTTGGGATAGAGCGTGCCCGCGTCCTCGATCTTCTGTTTGCCGACCTTGCCCCAGCGCGGATCCACGGTGGCGTCGTCGACATTGGTCGCATAACAATGGAGCATGTTGCGTGGACCGACGGTGTTCAGCAACTCCTGAGGATAGGCGGGATGCGCTGGATCTTCCATCGCATCGAGGTGATACAGGTAGCCGAAGAACTCGTCGAAACCGTGCACCGTCGGCAGAAACTCGTTTTTGTCGCCAAGGTGGTTCTTGCCGAATTGGCCGGTGGCGTAACCCATTCCTTTCAGCGCGGTAGCGATGGTTACGGCCTGCGCGGGTATGCCTGTGGGTGCGCCGGCCTGGCCGACCGTGGTCATGCCGGTGCGGATCGGTAGCTCGCCGGTGATGAAGTTGGCGCGGCCTGCGGTGCAGCTCGCCTCGGCGTAATAATCGGTAAACAGCATGCCTTCTGCGGCGATCTTGTCGAGGTTCGGCGTCCGGCCGGCCATCATGCCACGATGGTAAGCACCGATATTCCAGATGCCGATATCGTCCCCCATGATGACGACGATATTGGGCCGCTGTCCGGCCGGCGCGGGCACCGGGGCCGGCGTAGGTTGCTGCGCTTGCGCGAAGCTTGTCGCACCAACGGCAGAGAGTGCTGAAGCGGCGACGAGCGAACTACCGCTCAACAAGAGATCGCGGCGTTTCAATCCTGCGCTGGTGGCTCCCGTACTCATCTCAGGCTTTTCCGGAATCGTATCGTTACTCATGAGGTGATCCTCTTCCTGGTGATGCACCTGAAGCCGACATGGCTTGCTGAGGTGTCGATCGGCTCGGCATGACGCGCGGCCGGACGATAGCGGCGGCAGTAGCTGGGGGCGCAAAGATGCGAGCCGCCTTTAAGCACCTTGCGTGGAATCCTGAGGTTCGGCTGACGAGAGTCGTAGCTCGCGCCCTCGGACCCGCCGCGAGGATTTTGCGGGATGCAGCAGGCTTTCAGGGCGTCTGCGTCGTGCTTCTGTGAATACCAATCAGCCGTCCATTCCCAGACATTGCCGATCATGTCATGAAGGCCGTAGCCATTGACCGGGAATGCGGTGACGGGCGAGGTGCGTTCGAAGCCATCAGCCACCAGATTCTGGTGCGGGAAATTGCCCTGCCAGGTATTCGCCATGTGCCTGCCGCCGGGAAGTTGCTCGTCACCCCAAGCGAATTCCGCGCCGTCGAGTCCGCCACGCGCGGCAAACTCCCATTCGGCTTCGGTCGGCAAGTCCTTGCCAGCCCACGCCGCGTAGGCCTCAGCATCACGATAGGCAATGTGGACCACGGGATGATCGTCGAGGCCGCTGATCGAACTGCGGGGGCCGTATGGCCGGCGCCAGTTGGCGCCAAATTTGAAACTCCACCATTGCGACCAGTCGCGCAAATCGACCGGACACTTCGGTGGCGTGAAAACCAGCGAGCCTGCCTTGAGCATGTGCGGCAGTGCGCCTGGATAGTCCTTTGCGTCAGGTCGCGTCTCCGCGAATGTCACGTAGCCTGTTGCGTTGACGAACTTGCGAAAATCGCGATTGGTGACCGGCGTCCGGTCCATCCAGAAGCCGCTCACCGAGACGCGATGGACCGGCGCCTCTTCGGCATAGTGCCTGTCGGAGCCCATGCGGAAAGTGCCGCCCGGAATCCAGATCATGCCCCTTTGGCTGGGCCCATCCGACAAAGGTACGCCTGCCGCAACGCCAACGTCGTGCATAGGCTACTCGCACTGAACGAGTTTCAAAGTTACGAACGCCGCCCCGAGCAAGAATCTCTAGGCAGCGTTCTAGCTCGCCGATTGCTTCGGGGGACGGTTTCACGCCTTGGTCAGTCAAAAGACGATCGAGTATCTGAAGTGCGAGGCCGACTACACAGCGTCTACGAACTAGACAAGATAAGATGCTTCCAGCAACGCATCCTCATATTGATCTGGATCAATCGAGCCAGGTCGCCTCTTCATTATCGAGAGCCCCTGACGACTATGCAAAAACTGCCAAGGCTGTAGCGTCATGGACACAGCCTTTCAATAAAAGGCCGGCTGAACGCAAGTATGCCGATTTCGCATGGACCAACGGCGGCGTCAGCTTATTATTTCCGAGAGTTTCTACCCCGCCGGAGTAATGGCGGGATCGCGAGAGTCGGGGGGATCGGCGATGCGGTACCTTGGACCTGGTTTGGGACGCGGATTTTTTTCGCAGTGGCATTTCAGTGTTGGGGCGCTTGCCGCTCTGCTGGTGCTTTCCACCCAAGCGGCTCGCGCCGATGAAAATGGCATCAGCTTTTGGGTACCCGGATTTTTTGGCAGCCTCGCGGCTGTTCCGCAGCAGGCGCCGGGCTGGTCGATGACCTCGATTTATTATCACACCTCTGTTTCCGCCGGCGGCGACGTGGCGCGGTCGCGCGAAATCACGATTGGTCGCTTTCCCGCGAATCTGACGGCCAACGTGAACGCGAACGTCAATGCGAATGTGAATATTGGCTTTCTGGCCGGGACTTATACTTTTGCGACACCGGTGCTTGGCGGTCAGGCCTCTGCCACCCTGTTGGCGGCCTACGGATCCAACTCCACCTCGCTCGCTGGATCGCTTGTGGGGACATTGACGGGACCGGGCGGCGCCACGTCCCCCTTCTCCCGGTTTGACAGCATCGACAGCTCGCTCATTGCATTCGGCGACCTGATCCCGCAGTTCGCGCTGCGCTGGAATGCCGGCGTAAACAATTACATGACGTACGTTACCGCCGACCTCCCGGCTGGCGCCTACCAGTCGACCCGCCTGGCGAATATGGGGATTGGGCACTGGGCAATCGACGCGGGCGGCGGCTACACCTATTTCGATCCAAAGACCGGGCATGAATTTTCGACGGTGCTGGGATTCACCTACAACTTCGTCAATCCCTCCACTGACTATCAAAGCGGCGTCGACATGCACCTCGACTGGGGCGCGTCGCAATTCCTGACCAAGCAGTGGCAGGTCGGCCTCGTCGGTTACGTCTATCAGGGGCTCGGATGCGACAGCGGCTCCGGCGATCGCGTCGGCTGCTTCCGGTCGCGCGTGGTCGGCGTCGGCCCGCAGGTCGGCTACATTTTCCCGGTCGGCGACATGCAGGGATATCTGAACCTGAAGGGCTACGGCGAATTCGCCAATGAAAATCGGCCGGCAGGCTGGAACGTCTGGCTGACGTTCAATCTTCAGCCCGCGGCGCCAACGCCGCCGACATCCACAAGGCCCAGATTCACAAAGTAGCAGCGCCGGTGACGCTGCCACCGGCGCCGTGCTGAAGGATCAATCTGGCGCGTCGGCAGCAACGCAATCAGCCAACAGACACTCCGCAGGCGTGCGGACATGTCCAAGTTGGGTCCACAAGGCGACATTCCGGGGGCGCGGCCGAATGTCCGCCTTACCCGTCGAAGGCGGACATCCCGAGTGTATGAGTACAGGCCCTAGTAGGTCGTCGGTGCGCCTATGTCACCGGTGTAGGCATTCGTTGTGTTGTCTCCGTCGAGCGCTGCGATGGCCGCTTTGCGGACCTCCGTATGGAGTCCCTCGGCCACCCCTGACTCCTTGGGTATCGCTGCGCCATCCACGCGCGTCTCTTGGTGGTGAGAGAGGTCGCGCAGACAGAACCATCAAGGGACGACGGGTAGTTGCCGTAGTGGTGAGAAAGCTCAATGCCGAGATTGTCGACCGCGGCTTGCACGTCGGCGCGCGACAGGGTCCATAGCACCGCCACAGGCTCCAACCAGTCGTACTCCAACGGAGAGGGATCGCTTGAGGGCCAATCGCCTGCACGTTGCCCATGGATGACAACGCTGAGCCCGAACCGAGACATCGACATCGTACAAAAAAATGGCTGTCTATGAGAGCTGCCGCATCGGCGAATAAAGCAAAACCCCCGGCGTTTTGGCGCCGGGGGCTCTGTTAGATCGCAGTCAGATCAACCGGTATTACCAGTTGCGCTGAGCGCGGAGCAGCATGGTGTAGGTGTTCTGGTCCTTCAGCTCGTAGATCGCACCCGGCTTGCCGATCGTCGGGCTGCCGGGGAAAGCGACCGTACCAGCAAAGCTCTGGTCCAGACGGGTGTAGGTGAAGTCGGCCGAGAAGGTCAGGTTCTTGACCGGGGTCCACTGGGTCTGCGTGCCGATCTGCGCAATGCTGTAATCGGGGTTGCAGGACGTCAGGTTGGAACCAGCACCAAAGAAGTTGCTGAGCGAACCACCAACACCATTGCCGGCCGGGCCGCAGATGTAGCCCTTGGCAGTGCTGTTGTAGTTAACCTGGGCCCAGGCACCGTAGATGCTGGTGTTCCAGTTCGGGTTCCAGTTGTGCACATAGGCACCGCGGAAGCCGTAGGTCGTGATCAGCTGCTGCGAACCACCGTTGATGAACACCGAGTCAGGCGCGATGCCGAAGCCGATGCTCTGGTAGGCGCCGGGGACGTTGGTGCCGCCGAAGATGGTGTTGCCACCAGCCGAACCGGCGAGGTCCTGGATGTTGTAGCGCGTCGCACCGTTGGTGTAGACGCCCTGCAAGTTGATGGTATCGCCAGGTCCGGTCGGGATGTTCTTGATCGACAAGGCCAACTGACCAGCCCAGCCCCACTTGTCGTCCGGATGACCGGTCAACTCGGTGCCGCCATAGTAGGCTACGTGGTTGTCATGCGCCGCGAACGACGCCTGGAACAGACCCCAGGCCTGATCGACGCGCAGCATCGCGACGAGGTCCGGAGCAATCGTGCCGGCGTAGTCGCTGGTGCCGAACACGTTGGTGTTGCCGGGCACGCCGAAGGTGACGGGAGCGCCGAGGTTGGAGACACCAGCCTGATAGTAGGCGGTCTGATCCTGAGCCGACAGAGACAGCGACACGCCGTTGCCGAACTGCGCGGTGTAGGTGAACTGGTTCACACCAGTGATCGTGCCGCCGCCGCCGACGAGACCGTCGAAGTTGTTGCCCGGGTAGTTGGCCCACGGAGCCGAGAACTGCGAGACCGCCTTACCGATGGTGAAGCCGGCGAACTGGATGAAGGCGTAGTACACGCCGACCGTACCAGCAGCGACAGCACCGGAGTTGGCGTTGTTCGGAGCCGAAACCGCGCCGATCGGCGAGTAGACGGTCGCGCCGTTGCCCTGACCGGCGTAGGTGTCCGAGGTCCACGAGAAGGTCGCATCGAAGAAGGTGCGGACCACGCCGTATTCGGTCGCGGTGCGCGTATCGATGTTCAGGTCTTCGCGCGAACGCCAAGTGTAACCGTTGGTGAAACGGTTGTTCGCACCAGCGGCACCCGAGGTGTTGCCGGTGTGATCCGAGTTCGTGTTGATGACGACGTCTGCGCGCAGGTAGCCGCCCAGCTTGATGCAGGTGTCGGTGCCCGGGATGTAGTAGAAACCGGGACCATACAGGGAGCAAATCTTCACGTACTCGACCGCTTTGGCCTTGACGGGAAGATCGGCCGCCTGAGCTCCGCCGACCGCGACGAGTGCCGCCGCCGAGCCGAGGATAAGGCTCTTAACCATCTTCATGTTAAACCTCCAAGTTGCTCTATCTCAGGGAAGGTTCCGGATCCGCCGGGTAAACACCCTAGGTTGGTTCCCTTTGTCCCTTAAATCCCCGCCTAGTCGCTTCGCGTCTTCGGACACACCCGCATGAACGCGAGGGACTTAAGCGAACCACCTAAAACGGGACGACCTTGGGATGCCCCCCTCCGTCGCAGTTCCATATGAGACAGAAGGCCCCCGATCACGCAACAAAAGACCGCTCGGTTTGGGGCGAGTTGCGGCTGTTTTCGGGCAAATGTTGCACAAATATCACGGGCATTTGAACTGCGATGCCCACGCAAGCCTCTGAAATATAAGACGAATATTTATAATACCGTTAGCCGGCGTAACTTTGGGCAACACGGGGCGGAACGGTGTGCAAAACGCGTAATCCTACGAAGATGGTCGGAAGCGGGCCCCGTTTCAGCGGGGCTGATTCCCGGGTCGGACCGCCCCTCACGCCTAAAACCAACGGTATCTGAACAACATAGCCGGGGTCTGGATACCGCCGATTCTCGCTCGGACAGGCGGTATCCGGGTCGGCGGGATAGGCCGACAATAGCCGGCGGATCGCCGCAGATGCGCACTAGCGGCTTTCCATGTCAGCGAGATGTCAGCGCAAGCGACGATTGGTTTGTTCTCCGCAGCCGGCGCGCGGCGAAAAATCTCCACTGCGCGCGCTGCACTGGCTGGACGCGCTGAAGTAACACCGTACTCACTCGTCCAGAATATCCAGCAGATGCTCGATCCGCTCGAAAGGCGGTTCGTTGGTCTTGTCTGAGTAGAACACGCGATCGCCGTCGCGCTGGAGCGATCGCGCTCTGGATTTCGGCAGCCTGCCGGGTAAGAACGTCGCCGCGACGGCCTCCGGTCCGACGTCGAGCCTCACAATACCTCGCCGCTTGCAATCGATCCTGAGGCGCGCCGCCGCGAAGAAATCCCGGCCGGCCGATGGCAGTCCGCCGAAGCGGCGCGAGGTCTCTTCCTCCAGATCTTCCAGATCGTCCTCGCTCCGGCACCTGGCGGCGCGGCCATAGATTTCAAGGCGCATCGTTTCCGATTGCACGTAGCTCTTGGGCAGCAGATCCGCGAGCGGAAGGTTGAGGTCGGGCACCCACAGATCGGCGGCCCGGTCGTTCGTCTTCTCCGAGGCCTGTTTCAGCAGGTGGCTATAAAGCACGGGGCCGAAAACCTGCACGTGGCCGGATTGCCGCTCGGAGAGCAGATCGCCGGCACCTCTGAGGTCCAGATCGCGCTCGCTGATGGCGAAGCCGGCACCCGGTTTGCTGAACTCCTCGAGAACAGCCAAACGCTTGCCGGATTGCTCCGAACTGGATTCAGTCAGCATGGAGGCGAAGGCGCGCGTCCCGCCACGCCCGACCCGTCCTCGGAGCTGATGGAGCTGTGCCAGACCGAACTTTTCCGGCCAGCAGACCACGATGGTATTCGCCCGCGGAATGTCGAGACCGCTTTCGACGATATTGGTCGCCAGCAGAACGTCCGCCTCGCCTTCGACGAAACTCATCATTCGGTCGTCAATCTCGTCGGCGGGCAGCTTGCCGTGCAGGCAAACGATGCGGAGCTCCGGGGCGACCGCCTGCACGCGCGCCAATAGCGGCTCCAGATCCTGGATACGCGGACAGATCAAAAAGCTTTGCCCGTGACGTCGCTGCTCGCGCAGCAATGCAGCGGCAATGGCAGCGTCCGAAAGTGGCGCGATCTTGGTCACGATCGGCAGCCGATGCACGGGCGGGGATGCGATCACGCTGAGATCCCTGAAGCCCGCGAGACCCGCCGCAAGCGTGCGCGGGATCGGCGTGGCACTCATCCAGAGCGTATGGACCCCCTTCGCCAGGCCCGAGAGCTTTACCTTCTCCGCTGCCCCGAAGTGCTGCTCTTCGTCGACAATGACCAGACTCAGCTTGGCGAATTTCACGTCCCTGGATGCGATCGCCTGTGTGCCGACCACGACCTTCATTTTACCGCTTCGAAGGCCCTCCTTGGTCTCCCTCGTTTCCTGAGCCGACGTAGCGCGCGACAAGCTTCCCACTTCGATGCCAAGCGGGGCGAACCGTTTGCGGAAGGTTGCAACGTGCTGCCTTGCCAGAACGGTCGTCGGCACAACGACAGCAACTTGTCTGCCCGACAGCGCAACGGCCGCCGCCGCGCGCAGCGCAACCTCCGTCTTTCCGAACCCGACGTCGCCGCAGACCACCCGATCCATAGGGTGACCAGATGCGAGATCATCCAGCACGTCGCGAATTGCCTTCGCCTGGTCGACCGTCGTGAAATACGGAAAGCGCGCGACAAACCGCTCGTATGCGGGACCGGGAGCGACCAGCCTGGGAGCACGCCGGCGACGCCGTTGGGCGATATGTTTGGCAAGCTCCCTGCCGGCAATCTGAATGTCTTTCTCCGCCTCGGTACGCCGCGCCCACCAGGTACTTCCATCGGCCCGGTCCAATGTCAGCTTGCCGCGCTCCGCCGCATAAGGCCAGATCAGGGCGAGATCGGCCGGCGGAACGAGGACGGCGTCATCTCCCGCAAATGCCAGCCTGACCATCTCGCGCGATGACCCCTTCCCCATGTCGAGGGTCTGCAAGCCATCGAGCATGGCGAGCCCCCGGTGCAGATGAACGACGACCGCGCCTCGCTCCGGCACATCAGGATGATCGAAAGCCGCACTCCAGGCCCTTGCCATGGGTTGCGGATGATGGGCCCTGCTGCCGAGCACGTCGGTCGCCGTCACGACGATGAGCGGCTTGCGGCCAGAGCCGATGAAGCCGGTATCGAAGTCAGCCAGCAATGCGGCTTCGCCACCGCGTCCCTTCGTGGCCTCGTTCCAGTCGGCGAAGCGCTCCGTCTTGATCCCGCTCATTCGCTCCATCGCGCGCAAATCGTCCTCCACCGCCGCGACAAAAAGCAGCCGCGATCCGGCGCGCTGCGTGTCGGCGACGAATGCGCGGAGAGTTTTGCGCAACGACGCGACCGTCGAGAAATCGGGCGTGGGGGTGAACGCCGCCTTTCGAGGCAGCGCACTCATGCGCTTGGTCAGCCGCTTCCAGTCACCGGGCCCAAAGTACTCGCGCTCCGCCTCTCTGCGGCCGGCGGCCTCGTTGATCGTACTCAGCCAGCTGTCGGCGTGGCCCAAAACTCCTGCGTCCGCGATCCAGCGAGCGCGAGGGCAATAATCCGGCAGCGCCGCGCGCTGCGCCCGCTTGCCTCTCAACGCGATCCGTTCGGACATCGGATCGATAAGCAGTTCTTGCGTGTCGAAGACGACGTCATGTTCGACCGGATCGACGCCTGCGATTCTGCGGATCACGCCACCGGAATGCTCAATTCTGAACGGCCCAAGGGCGCCGGCGGGAAACACTTCGAACGTCATTCCGTGGAACAGCACGCTTCCGGGATAATCCGCCTCTTCGTCGAGATCGTACCCCAACGCTTCCAGACGATCCTTGAGATCCGGCTCGGAATAGCTCGCCCCCACCTTCAGGCTGATGCTGAGGCGGCCCCAGCTGGCGGGTAACGGCAGCCGTTCCATGATCGCCTCCGCCGTCGACACCAGGAAGACCGGCTTCTTGCTCCTGGCGAGACGCCTCAACACCGAACTCCGTCTGCCGGCGATCTCCGGAGACGGTTCCAGCCCGTCAAATGGCAAGGTATTCAGCCTCGGGAATACGAGCACCTCGAGTGAAGGGTCGATCGAATGGAGCACGCTGCCCAACCGCTCGGCCCTGTTCTCGCTTTCCGAAAGGAAAACGATGCCGTCACGGCGGGACTTCTTCCATTGCTCGAGGAGATGGAGGGCCAACATGCCGAGAGGCGAGGAAGACGAGATCCCGGAACGCGCCAATCCCTTGCTTTTCTTCTTCGCGCCAGCAGCGGCACGGGCTTTCTTGGGTTTCGCCACGTCGGATCCATCGCTATTTCGTCAGTACGTCGGGGGCCGACTAGGCGCTTGTCGCCTACCGGCATGGAAACGAAACCGGCACAGATTTCCAGATAGCGGGGCAAATCGCTCGAAATGCCGGTGACGCCCCAGTCTGGGAGGTGTCTCAATTTCTTTATTAAATCAATGATTCGCTTGCAGGCCGGGGCGGGAGGGATCGAACCTCCGAATAGCGGAATCAAAATCAGTTGGAATATGCAACGAAATCAAGGCGCGTTTGGAAAAAAGCACCAAAATGCGCTCTCATAACTTCGATAGCTTAGTTCTCAAAAAGAAATGGCAGGAAATGCCAACTCAAATGAAATAATGGCCGGCGCCTTTCGCAAGGTCACCTTGATTTCAGGTAAGACTGTCCTTGATGGTTTCGATATTCACGTCGACGCGCGCAGGCGATCACCTATCCAAAGATACTAAGGTGCGTCAAAGGACGACAGCTTTGCGCCATGAGGTACCGTGGGACCGGTACCATCAGCCGCTCTTGCGCAGGAACACGTAGTCCGCGGAATAGGGCGCGCTGCGGTAATCCCCGGCTCTCTCGCACGATCCCCGCGCGACCCCGCCCTCGGTGTTGATGCGCTGGACAACGGTCGCGGCCGACAGCACACCGTTGCCGCGCTGGTCGACCACTTCGAGCTCGAGCGACGGAATGTCGTTCGAGGTTGCGCCGGGCGCGCTGGCGACGACCTTGCCCTTCACGGCACTACCGTCCGTGAGTTCCCAACTCGGTCCGCCGTAATGCCGTCCAATCGACTTTCCATCCAGCATGAGCGTCGCAATCGGCTCGCGCAATTGCCAAGTCAGCGCGCGAACTCGCGATTGGGATTTCCCGGTGTCCGGCTTGCATTCGTAGACCTGCGCGCCCTCGGCATGGAGGGTGGTGATGACGGTCCTGTCGCGCACCGCAATCGCCAACGGCTCTTGCGCGGCCGCCCTGCTGACGAGCCAGAGGGCGGCAAACGAAACGGCGCGAAGGAAAGCAGTCGGAATCTTCATCGGTTATTCTCGGTTTGGTTGCAGTTTAATCGTAACGGGTCGGCTGACGGCGGCGAAGCCGGAGTGCTCGCCGGCCTAGCGCTCGCGCAAAACTTCCTGGCGGTAGCGCAGCAGCGGTGAAAGCAGATAGCTCAGGACCTTCCGCGATCCCGTCTTGATCTCCACGGTCACCGCCATGCCGGGCGAAAGATTAACGATCCTGTCGTCGATCTGCATTTCGGTGCGATCGAGTGAAATGCGCGCGCTGTAGTTCAGTTCCTGTCCCCTCGGCTCGCTGGTTTCGCTCTGCGTCACCAGAGCGCGATCGTTGGCGCGATCGTGCTGGCGATCGCGGACGACAGCATCCTGCGAGACCGAAAGCACCTGACCATGCAGGAGCCCGTAGCGGGTAAAATTGAAGGTATCGATCTTGATCTCGGCCTGCTGCCCGGCATGGACAAAGCCGATGTCGTGATTCGACACCATGGCTTCGATTTCCAGCCGGCTGTCGCTCGGCACGACCACCAGCAGCGACTGCGCCGGCGTGACCACGCCGCCGATGGTGTGGATCGCGAGCTGCTGCACCACGCCGTCGACGGGAGCCGTCAGCTGCTGAAGCCTGGTCCTCTGCTCGGCCTTGATCAGGTCCTGCGCGAGCCCGTTCGCCTTCTGCTCGGACTTGGCCAGTTCGTCGGAGAGCGTATGCCGATACTCCGCCGCCGCCTGCCCGCGGGTCTCGCGGATCGCTGCGATCGCCGCCTCGGTCTCATGCAGATGGCTGTTCTGCACGTTGAACTCTTCCTGTTGCTCGACCAGCAGCTGGAGCACCTCGAAATAGCCGAGCTTCGAGCCCAGCTCCTTCTCGACCAGCGTCTTACGAATGTCGACGCGCGACTGGATCACTGGAATGATCGTCTCAAGCTTGTGGATTGTCGCCGATGCGGTGGCTTGCTCGGCCTCCTTCTGCGCCTGCTGGCGCAGGAGTGCCGCGATCTTGGCGCGATGCTCGGTCACCTGGTTGAGCAACAACTGACGCTGGGTCGCAACCAGTTCCGGGTCGGCCCCGGTGGGCGGCGTGAAGTCGGCAGCGGGATCGTCGCTGCCGGCGAGCGCCGCGCGCACGCGCGCGATGTTGAGCCGCTCGGCCAGCAGATCATTGCCCAAATGATCGCGCTCCGCCGCGTTTACGGTCGGGTCGAGTTCGATCAGCACGTCGCCGGCCTTGACCGCCTGCCCGTCCTGTACCCTGATCGACCGCACGACGCCGGTCTCGAACGGCTGCACCACCTTGGTGCCGTCGCCCGGCAGGATTTTTCCGGTCGCCGAAGCCACGATGTCGATGGTGCCCCACCAGGCCCAGAGCAAGGCCGCGCAAAACATCAGGGCGATGCTGGCCGCGGTCGCGCGCCCCACCGGCGACGGTGGCGTCTCTACGATCTCGAGCGCCGCCGGCAGAAACGCCAGCTCCTCGCTGCTTTTGCGTTGCGCAGGGCGGAACGGGATCACGCGTGGCGCGGATCCGGCGGCAACAGCCGCTTCAGACGACTTCATGGAATCCTCCTTGCAACCGGTGCAGCGACGCGTAGCGGCCGCCGGTCTTGATCAGCGTGTCGTGGCTGCCGTCCTCGACCAGGCGACCGCGATCGAGCGTGACGATGCGGTCCGCCGCGCGGACGGTCGAGAGCCGGTGTGCGATCACCAGCACCGTCCGCCCCTTGGCGATGTCCTTCATGTTCTGCTGAACGATGCGCTCGCTCTCGTAGTCCAGCGCGCTGGTCGCCTCGTCGAAGATCAGGATGCGCGGATCGCCCACCAGCGCCCGCGCGATGGCGATGCGCTGCCGCTGACCGCCCGAAAGCGTCGAGCCGCGTTCGCCGACCACGGTGTCGTAGCCCTCGGCCAGTTCGAGGATGAAGTCGTGCGCCCCGGCGAGCCGCGCCGCCGCAACGATGCGTTCCATCGGCATCGCCGGATCGGCAAGCGCGATATTGTCGCGCACCGAACGGTTGAACAGCACGTTCTCCTGCAGCACGATGCCGATCTGGCGGCGCAGCCACGCTGGATCGGCCATGGCAAGGTCCATGCCGTCCACCAGCACCCGCCCACGCTCCGGGACATAGAGCCGCTGCACCAGCTTGGCGAACGTGCTCTTGCCCGAGCCCGAGGGTCCGACGATGCCGACGGTCTGGCCGGCCGGCACCTCGAACGAGACATCGTGCAGCACTTCCTGTCCGTCAACGCGGTAGCGAAACGAGACGTGGTCGAATTTGATGTCGCCGCGGATCGACGGCAGCCGCGCCCGCCGGCCGAATAGGTCTGCTCGGCGGTGGTGTTGAGGATGTCGCCGAGCCGCGCGATCGACAACCGTGCCTGGTGGAAATCCTGCCAGATCTGCGCCAGGCGCAGCACCGGTGCACTCACCCTGCCGGCCAGGATGTTGAAGGCGACGAGTTCGCCGACCGAGAGATCGCCGCCGATGACGAGCTTGGCGCCGCAATACAGGATGCTGGCCGTGACGATCTTGCTGACCAGCTGTACCGTCTGGCTCGCGCTGTTGCCGAGACTGAGGACCCGGAAGCTTGCCGCCACGTAGCCGGCCAGTTGCTCTTCCCAGCGGCGCTGCATCTGCGGCTCGACCGCCATCGCCTTGAGTGTTTCGATGCCGCTGACACTCTCGACCAGAAAAGCCTGGTTCTCGGCACCACGCCGGAATTTCTCGTCGAGCCGCCGCCGGAACAGCGGCGTCGCCCCGGCCGATATCGCGATATAGAAGGGGAACGAGCCGATCACGATCCACGTCAGCAGCGGCGAATAGAAGTACATCACGCCCAGGAAGACGAACGTGAAGAACAGGTCGATCAGCAGGGTCAACGCCGAGCTGGTGAGAAAATTGCGGATGTTCTCCAGTTCGCGCACCCGTGCCACCGAATCCCCGACACGACGCGCCTGGAAATAGGCCATCGGCAAAGCCAGCAAATGGTGAAACAGGCGTGCGCCGAGTTCGACGTCGATCCGGTTGGTGGTGTGGGAAAACAGATAGGTGCGCAGGATCCCCAGCACGGTCTCGAACAGCGAAATCGACACCAGTCCGAGAACCAGGACGTCGAGGGTGGCTAGCGACCGGTGCACCAGCACCTTGTCGATCACCACCTGGAAGAACAGCGGCGAAACCAGGCCGAACAGTTGCAGGAAAAACGATCCGACCAGCACCTCACCGAGCAGATGACGATATTTGTGAATCGCGCCCAGAAACCAGGCGATGCCGAAGCGGCGGGTGATATCCGACAAACCGGCGCGACGGGTCATCAGGATCAGCTGACCGTCCCAGACCGACACCAGTTCGTCCTGCGTCATCAGTGCGGGCCGGGACGCCGGCGCTTGCACCAGAACCTTGCCTTCGGCGGCCTTGGCGACCACCAGGAATCCGCCGTTGCGCAGGGCCGCGATGGCGGGCAAGGGCGTGCCGCCGAGCCGGGACCAGTCGGTCCGGCAGGCACGCGCCTTGAGCCCGAGGTCTTTGGCACACCGAAGCATCTCCGGTGTGCCGATCTTCTCCGTGCCCAGCCGATGCGCGATCTGTCCGGCATCGGCCGCAACCCCCTGGAGGTGCAGCAGCGTCACAAGGGCTTCGAGACCTTGATCGACCGGTCCCGTGCTGTTGGTTTCGTTGCTCATGGATGCTCTCCAGGGTGACGTTGCGTCAGGCCGCGTGCGGCTGCGTCAGCAGCGGCTGCTGGTCAGGCGCAGGATCGGCAAGCGGCATGCCGCCGAGTGCAGCCCCCGTCGAGACCAGGCTTGAGGCCATGAACTGGCCCAGCAGGGCAGCGCTCGCCACAGACGAAGCGTTACTCACGGCACTGCCGGGATTCATCACCGCCTGGAATAGGAGGTTGTTGCCGGTGCCACCGTCGAGAACGTCGGTTCCGCCGTTGCCAATCAGGGTGTCATCCCCTGCGCCGCCGCTCAGAGTGTCGCTGCCGCGGCTGCCGATCAGGATGTCGTTGCCGTCGCCGCCATTGGCGATGAACTGCATCGCCCCTCCGAGCCCGAAGGCGTTGACGACGTCATCGCCTCCGAGGCCGTTGATCACGATGCGATCGTTGGCCTCGAAGCCGGTGATCGTGACGTCGGTAGCCAGACCCGACACCGTGATCACGCCGTTGTTGTCGTTGATCGAGATCGCGTCGTCGCCATTGGTGGCGTTGATCACGACCGTGTCGACCTGACCGTCGCCTTGCCCGCTACCGAGAGGCGCGGACAAGTCGATCGCAACATGCTTCACGTCGGTCATGGACAGGTCGCCCACCGTGATGGTATCAGCACCACCCAGCGCGTTGACGTCGATGGTCTCGATGCGATCAAGATCCATGGTGACGACGCCGACGTCGCGGCTGAAGATCGCATGGCTGCCACTGGCCGTGATATCCATGCTCTCGTTGATGTTGGCGCCGTTGAACAGCAGGGTGTCGTTGCCGGCCCCTCCGTCCACGGTGTCGCTGCCATCGCCCGGGTTCCAGACGAAGGTGTCGTCGCCGGCACCCATTTTCGCCACGTCATTGCCGCGCCCGCCAATGACGGTGTCGTTGCCCGCGCTGCCGGTGATGGTGTCGTTGCCATCGCCGCCATTGACGACAAGCCGATCGAGCCCCGCGTCCATACCACTGACCATCACTTGTGCCGCCAATCCGTTGACGACGACGGACGAGCCCGTGCTGACGACGCTGATGCGGTCGTCACCGGCGGTGCCATTGACGTTCACGGTGTCCGCCACGCCGTCGCCCTGACCGCTGCCCGGCGTCGCCGACAGGTCGATTGCGATCTGCTTGGCGTCGGTTCCGGAGAGGTCATTGACTGTGACTGTGTCGGCGCCGCCGAGGGTAGCGAGCTGGATGTGCTCGACGCCGCCAAGATCCATGGTCACGTTGCCGACATCGCGGAACAGCCTCACCCGCGAGCCATTGGCCGAGATGTCGATGTTCTCGCCGACATTGGCGCCGTTGAACACCAGCGTATCGGTGCCTGCCCCGCCATCGACCGTGTCGCTGCCATCGCCCGGATTCCAGACGAAGGTGTCGTTGCCATTGCCAAGCGACGCGACGTCATTGCCGCGACCACCGATCACGGTGTCGTTTCCGTCGCCGCCGATCAGTGTGTCGTTGCCCTGGCTTCCGGTGATGGTGTCGTTGCCGGCACCGCCATCGATGATGAGACCGATGACACCGGCCGCAAGGCCGGCAGCGGTGATGACGTCGTTGCCAGCACCGCCCTCGACGATGAGCTGGTCGTTGGCCCCCTCTGATCCGGCAAGGGTAACCGTTGCGGGCAGTCCGGCGACCGTGACCGAGCCTCCCGCTCCCGCCACCTGAATGTTGTCGCTGCCGTTGGTGCCGTTGACGGTCACGGTATCGGCCGCGCCGTCGCCGACACCACTGCCAGGTGTCGACTCGAGATCGATCGCGACCTGGGTGACGCCGGTTCCGGTGAGGTCGCCGACATTGATGTTGTCGGCACCGCCGAGCGCATTGAAATCGATCTGCTCGATGCCGTTGAGATCCATCGTGATACTGGCGATGTCGCGGCTGAACGTCACCCTGCCGTGGTTGGCGGTGATATCGATGTTCTCGCTGACGTTGGCGCCGTTGAAGACCAGCGTATCGGTGCCGTCCTGGCCTTCGACGGTGTCGCTGCCGTCGCCCGGATTCCAGATGAAGGTGTCGTCGCCGGTGCCGCCGAGCAGGCTGTCGTTGCCGCGGCCGCCGATGATGACGTCGTTACCGGCTCCGCCGATCAGCGTGTCGCTGCCGTCACCGCCGGTAATGGTGTCGTTGCCGTCGCCGCCGTCGATGGTGAGATGGATCAGGTTGGCGAGGCCGTTTCCGGCGGTGAAAACGTCGTCGCCGCCGTTCATGTTGAGCACGAGGTTCTCGGTGGTTCCGATATCAAGCGAGAACGGCGCAGGGTTGATCCGATCGAAGCGCACGCGGGTGCCGTTGGCCGTGATCGAAAAGACTTCGGCGCCGTTGCCGCCATTGACCTCGGCGGTATCGATGCCGTCGCCGCCTTCCATCAGGTCGGTGCCCTCGCCCGGATTCCAGATCATGCGGTCGTTGCCGGCCCCGCCGAACATCTGGTCGCTGCCGGTGCCACCGGTCAGGGTGTCGCTACCGTCTCCGCCAAACAGGAGATCGTCCCCACCCTTGCCTTGCAGGACATCGTTGCCGGCGCCGCCGAACAGCAGATCAGTGCCCGAGCCCCCGATCAGGATGTCGTTACCCGCGCCGCCAAACAGTTGCACCGCCGGCATCGCACCATTGGCTTCGTCGACCGAGATCGTGTCGTTTCCGGCCTGACCGAACACCTGGATCGTCGCGGTGTTGGCAACCGTCGGTCGGCCGCCGAGGATGGTCACCGCGCCGCCGTTGATGAGAATGTTGCCGGCCGCATCGCGGCTGGCGACGATGGAGTTGTCGAGGGCGTCATCGAACACCGTCAGCACGCCGGAGCCTGCCGAAAAACTGGCTGTGATTGCCATTGAAGCGGTCCTTTCGAGGATTGATGAATCAGCGCGAACGCTCATTCCTGGGGTGGTGGTTTCGTTGGTGCTAACGCTCGATCTGGTCGCCGTTGTCACCTCCGTCATCTTGACGCGCGCATGCACGGCTGCGGGCCACCAGAAATGGCGGCCCTGCGCTACGGAAGTATTTCAGGCAAGGGTAATCGTGTTACGGCTGTAACCTGGCCGGCGTTCGCAGGCAGCGGTCCAATGCCGCAGCAAGTTCTGCGTTATCCAGTGGCCAGTGCAGCACTTCAGAGATACCGGCGTCCGTCAGCAAATCGACGCTGACATCGGCGGCGGTCGCGACGGCAAGCAACACAGGCTGCAACGGCGACACCTCGTGCAGGGCTCGCGCCAATTCCACCCCGCCCTGGGGCCGCGAGGCGTGACCGACCAGGATGATATCGAATCGCGCAGAGTCGGAACGGCATGCAGCGAGGGCATCCGCCGCAACCTCAAACCCGACCGGCTCGTATCCCAGCGCCGCCAGCTTCTCTTCATCGCGCAGCAAGCGTTCCCGCTCGCTTTCGACGATCAGCACCGTCTCGCCGCGCCCAAGCGGAAGCGCCGACAATCCGTCAGCCGCGATGGAGTCCGCCGCCACAGCAGGCAGCCACACTTCGAACCGGCTTCCACAGCCAGGTTCGCTCTGAACGTTGATCGCTCCATCATGATCGCGGACGATCTCGCGAACCGTTGCGAGACCAAGGCCAGTTCCTGCCACGCGCGTCGTGAAGAACGGCTCGAACATCCGCCGCGCCACGCGTTCATCGATTCCGCTCCCGTTGTCGCTGACGGAAAGGCATACGTAGCGACCCGGGGAGAGCCCACCCTCGCTCATCTCCACGAAAGCGGCCATCTGTTCCTGTTTCACGGCCACGCGGACACAACCGCCATCGTTCGTTGCTTGCGCAGCGTTGGTGCAGAGATTGAGGATGACCTGCTGAAGCTGCGCCGGTTCGCCTGACACGGCGACGTCGGCCGGAACGTCTTCGAAGACAAGCTCTACATCCGACGGCAACGAGGCACGCAACAACGAGGCCGCCTCGTTGAGCAAAGTGCGCACCTGAACCGGACGAGCACGCCCGTCGGTCCGCCGGCCGAAGGTGAGGATATTGTCGACGAGGTCGCGACCGCGCTCGGCGGCCCGGCGTATCTCGTCGATGTGCTGTGCCGGTTTGGAACCGCGGGTGATTTGCGGCTCCGCCATCTCCGAATAGCCAAGGATGGCGCCGATGATATTGTTGAAGTTATGCGCGATCCCGCTGGCCAGCGATCCTATCATCTGCATGCGACGTGCCCGCTCCAGCCGCATGGCAAGCTTGGTCCTCTCGCGTTCCAGGAATTCGCGCTCGAGCGCATTAGCCACGGCGTCACTGGCAAGCCTCGCGAGCGGGATAGGAGAGATCTTGTTCCGTATCGGGCGGAAGCGGTCAAAACCCATGATGCCCTGGACCCGACCCGGCCGAACCAGCGGCAAACAGGCCCACGCGCGCACGCCAGTACCCGCCAATGCATCCCTGATAGCGCCGGGCGGCAATGCGCTCGCGTCGGCAATGGTGACGCCGTCCCCTGCGCCAAGCTGCTCGGCTACCGCCAACGCCCGTCGAGGCCAACCCGGCGGAAACGTCACTCCGTCCTTCGACCATGCGTGGACCCGGATCGGCCGCTCGTCCAACACCACATACGCGCGATCCGCGTCGATGATCCGACTGAATTCGCCCAGCACCTGCTTCAATCGCATTCCGGTCTCGGCCGGCGAGCAATTGATCAGACGCGTCGAATTCTCGGCAATGACGTGTTCGAATGCTGCCCGCCGACGCAACGCCACCGCCCGAGCTCGTAGCCGAAGGCCGAGAATGACGAGCAAGACGAGCAACAACAGGGAGACAACGTAGAGCAGCAGCCGATAGCGCTGCTCCCCGGCTTCGACCACGGACCGATGGCGGGAAAACAGTTCGCGGACCTCCTCCAGGGCATGCGTGCTGGCCGCGGCGATGAAGGCCTTCAGCGTTTCATCGACCGCAGGGAGCTGTTCATAGAGCAGCCGTGCATGCGCCAGCATCGCGCGCGCCGGTTCCGCGTCCGGTCCCGTGGTGGGCGTTTGCTGAGCAAACTGGCCGATCTTTTCCTGGAGCGCTCGCATCGCAGCGGATGAGGTGTCTCGCGACAAATAGAGGATCGCAGCCGCCAATGCGCCCGTTGCCGGCGCGAGTTGCACGTCGTTGGCAAGGAACGCCGGGCTCGTGCTGAGCAGGCCTACATAGGAGAGTGAATTCTGCAGCAAGGCGTTGCTGGTCTTGAAACGCTCCAGCAGCTCTTCCTGCTCGACAACCGCCGCTGCCAGCTGGTCAATTGGCTTCGGATCGAGACCTTCGGCCCGTGCGTGAGATCGGAGCCGACTGACCGCATCGGCCATCGCTCGCGCATCAACAGCAAATGCATCGTAGTCACGAAGCAGGCCAGCTCGCGCCTGAAGCACGTCGCGGTGAAGCGAGGCCTCGGCAAGCGCATATTCGTCGAGCGTCTGGAGCGTCACCGCATAGGCGGACGCGTTGGTATCTATGCCGCGCAACAACAGCCAGGTCAGCAGCGCGAGCAGAAATGAAACCCCGAGAATAAACGGCAGATTCCTCATGGCATCTGCGAGCCAGTGCGTGGTGTGGCCGTGGCCGGCCTTACGGCTTGACCTCGATATGTCCCGGTCAGGGTGTTGAGGAAGGCGACGATGGCGGCTGTTTGCTGATCGGTTAGAACGCGGTCGAGTTGGGCGACGCCCATCGCTTTGACCGCGTCCGGCAACGTGGCCGCGCTGCCATCATGGAAGTATGGCGCTGTCGTCGCCACATTTCGCAAGCTGGGCACGCGAACCAATGCCGGCTCCGGCGAGCCCAATGGATGGAAGATGCCGTGCCGTTGAAACAGATTGCCGCCCACATTGACACCCTGATGGCAGGCGATGCAACCGAGCGATTTGAAAACCTGATAACCCGACAACTCGTCCGGCGTCATGGCGTTGGTTTCCCCGGCAAGCCATCGGTCGAAGCGGCTATCGGGCGTAACCAATGTCCGCTCGTATGTCGCGATCGCATCCAGCATGGCGGCGACATCAGGCTCCCTTCCATAGGCATCACGAAACTGCCCCACGATTTCGGGGTCAGCACGCAGTTTGCCGAGGGCTTCGTCAACGCTCGACGCCATAATCGCTGGATTGCGAAGACTGCCCTCGATTCCGTCTTCCAACGAGCGGAAATTGCCTTCCCAATTCAGGCGGAAGTTCAGACTCGCATTGAAGACCGTCGGCGTATTGAGGGCGATCGGTTGGCCCTCACGCGTATCGTGGATCCTGGCGCTGGCGCCATTGGTTGCTATATCGTGGCACGACGAACAACTGTGTGTATTATCGTGAGACAGACGTCGGTCGCCGAACAATCGTTCTCCGAGCAGGACACGCTGTGGGTCTTGGGCACGCGGCGCGGGAATTGGCGTGATAGGCTCGCGGTCGGCGCGCGCCTCGAAGCCCGGCGATTGAGCGTCTGCCGGCGAGAACGCGCTGAGACAAACGAGCGCGAGCAGCAGACACGCGAAACCGCAGCCGTACGCGGCCGCTGTCGCCACCGGCGGTGCCGTTGAAGGAACTGGATGCAATGAGCGGCTCATCACTGAATGACCCGGGTCCTCGCGGAAGCGTTGATCGCCAAGTGTGCGTCCTCGTCGTGGAAGATGATCCTGCCTTGCAGCGCATGATCCTAAACTATTTCGCGGAGAACAACATCCAGACCCTGGCAGCAAGCAATCGGCAGGAAATGGTCGGTCGGCTTGGCAGTGCCGAGGTCAATCTGGTGATCCTTGATCTCCGGCTTGGATTAGAAGACGGACTGGATCTTCTTCGCGAGATCCGCTTGAACTCCGAAGTGCCCGTGATCATCATCACGGGTCACCGCCGCGACGACATCGATCGAGTGGTCGGTCTCGAGCTTGGCGCCGACGATTATCTGACGAAGCCATTCAACCTGCGCGAATTGCTCGCGCGTGTTCGCGCGATCTTGCGCCGGTTCGACGCCGGGAGGGCCACGCCGGCGCGCGATCCAGAGCGTGGCCGGTTTCGATTTTCCGGCTGGCAGCTCGACCGCAGGATCCGGCAGCTTACCGACCCGGCCGGCGCCCCCGTCGCATTGACTAAGGGCGAGTATGCGATGCTGCTGGCCTTTCTCGAAGCGCCACAACGTCCGCTGAGCCGCGAGCACCTATTGCAGGCGACCCGCGTCCACGAAGATGTCTTCGACCGCAGCATTGATGTGCAGATTCTCCGCCTGCGGCGCAAGCTTGAGCGCGATCCAAGCGCGCCACGCGTGATCCAGACCGAGCGCGGTGTCGGATATGTATTCGCCGTTCCGGTAGAGCGGGTTTGACGAGACAATTGGCGGCCACCGCGGGAGCTTCACTCGCGGAAGATCTCCACTTCCGCCACAGTTGGGGATACCAGCGCTCCTGCCAAAATGGGGCAGGCCTCAGAGGACGTGCACTGGTTACCCGGAGGCGAGCAGTTAGACATAACTTGGCACGTCGAGCGGCGCCTCGAACGGGAAATCGTGCGTCGCGGCACTCTTCAACCACGACAACGGATCGAAGATACAAACCAGCACCGGTCCGATGCGCGCAAGATTCAACGTGCTGAGCCATCGCGGGTTTGCGGAAGGCCCGCTCTGCTATGATCGGACTCAATCAGGTCCAGATCGGTTTCGCCGCGTTCAGAAATGAAGAAGGAAATCGGACGCGCTCATTGAGGTCACGCTCGTCAGATTGATCTGCATGTCTTCATGTCCAGTGCTGATCGATTCGCTGAAGCCGCTTGCGTTCGCATACAGGACTGCATTGCCGCCGTTGATCACCACATCGATCGTATGCGCAGCAATGCTGGCGGGCGCATTGCCGGTCAGGATGTTGATCGCAACGCTGTGATTGTTGCTGTTCAGGCCAGCGATGCCCGAGAAATCGAAGTGGTCGGACCCATGCGTAAAATCCTTGATGGTGTCGAAGTTGCCCATGCCAGGTTGGGAATCTGTAATGGCCTTGTAAACAAACGTATCGCTGCCGGCTCCGCCCGTCAGAACATCTCCCTTCGCGCCGCCGTACAGGAAATCGTTGCCGGACGTCCCGACGAGAGTGTCCGCCTTGGCGGTGCCGATGAACGTGCTGATGGTGGAAACATTGCCCGCGACGTCTTTCGCCGTGACGTCGATTTTATAGTCATTGCTGGATGAATAGGAAAATCCGGTACCCGTCGTGACGCTCCAGCCGCCGCTTGCAGATGCGGTCGCAAGGACCGTCGAACTACCGTTGCCGTCGGTGCCGATGACGCCGCCGCCGATCTGGCTCTCGACGATCTTGAGGATGGTACTGCCGGCTTCGGAGAGCCCGCCGAATGTCACCGTCGCCTTCGCTGCATTGCCGTTTTGAGCGATGCTGGTGACCTCGGATTGCGGCGCCTTCGTATCCAGCGTGAAGGTCAGCGAACTGCTTCCGGTGTTGCCGGCCAGATCCGTTTCGCTGGCAACGATGGTGTGGACGCCATCCAAAAGACCTGTCGGAGTAAACGACCAGGCACCGGTCCCGCTGGCCGTGGCCGTCGCGCCGATTGCGACGCCATCAACCGTGAAATGCACGACCGCATTCGGATCGCCCGATCCCGTCAGCGCGTCGTTGGACGTGATCTTGTCCGTCGACGAGGTACCGGTGTCGGTCAGCAGGTGCTCGCTCACTGTGGGCGCCTTGGTATCGACTGTCCAGTTGAAGCTCGCAGGCGTCGCGTCCAAATTGCCGGCGGCATCAAACGCCGCGACCTGGAAGACGTGACTGCCATCGGACAGGCCGGTCAACGCTATTGAGCTCGACGCCGTGGATGCCCAGCTGCCGTTGTCGATCTTGTACGCGAAGCCGGTCACACCGACGGCGTCGGTCCCCTTCACCGTGAAGGCGGCCTGATTGCTGTTGGAGAGCGAGGATGGTCCGGTCACAATCGACGTGTCAGGCGCCGTGGTGTCACGCACGGTGACGGTGAAAGTCTCGGAGGAGCTGTTGCCGGCTGCATCCGTGGAGCTGGCGGTGATGGTGTGCGTTCCGATTGCGAAGGTACCGCCCGAATGGACAACCGTGCTGCCCTCCTTGAACACCACCGTGTCGGGACCGTCGACCAGATCGGTCGCGGTCGCGGAGAATGTTGCCACAGCGCCGGCTGCGCCGGTGGCCTCGTCGGTTTGATTGGCGACCGGCGTCAGCACCGGCGCCGTGGTGTCGCGCACGGTGACGGTAAAAGTCTCGGAGGAGCTGTTGCCGGCAGCATCGGTGGCGCTGGCGGTAATGGTGTGCGTTCCGATTGCGAAGGTGCCGCCCGAGTGGACGACCGTGCTGCCCTCCTTGAACACGACCGGATCGGTGCCGTCGACCAGATCGGTCGCCGTCGCGGAGAATACTGCCGCCGCCCCGGCTGCGCCGGTGGCCTCGTCGGTCTGATTGGCGACCGGCGTCAGCATCGGCGGCGTGGTGTCACGCACGGTGACGGTAAAAGTCTCGGAGGAGCTGTTGCCAGCCGTATCCGTTGCGCTGGCGGTGATGGTGTGGGCCCCGAGCGCGAAGGTGTCACCCGAGTGGACGACCGTGCTGCCCTCCTTGAACACCACCGGATCGGTGCCGTCGACCAGATCGGTCGCGATCGCAGAGAATATTGCCGTCGCCCCGGCTGCGCTGGTGGCCTCGTCGGTCTGATTGGCGACGGGCGTCAGCACCGGTGGCGTGGAGCCTTGCACGGTGACGGTGAAGGTTTCCGAGGTCGTGTTGCCGGCCGTGTCGGTGGCGCTCGCCGTGATGGTGTGGTTGCCAAAACTGAATGTGTCGCCCGAATGGACGACGTTCTGGCCTTCCGTGAACACCACGGGATCGCTGGTGCCGTCGAGGAAATCCGTCGTGGTCGCGGAAAACGTCACCGCGGCGCCCGCAGCGCTCGTCCCCTGGACGGGTTGGGTCGGATCGGTCAGCGCAATCGTCGGCGCTGTGGTCTCGATGTCGACGTTCGAGAAATTCGACAGCGTGGCCGGGAAGACGCCCGGAAAGCCCGAGCTGTCGCTGATCGTCGTCGTGTTCAGATTGATGGAGGCGATCGAAAGTCCGGCCGCATCCTGGTCGGTCGAGGCCACCTTGTAGTCGAAGGCCACCACGCCGAGATGCTGCAGCGATGCCGTGCTCGCGGCGTCGAGCGTCGCGGTACCGCCGTTGCTGAGCGTGAGCGTCACGTCGGTTCCGGTCACCGTGACGGCCTCGTTCATCTCCAGCAGGATCGTGATGGTCTTGCCGGCATTGAACGCGCCGCTCGACGGCGTCGTGACCGCGCCGGTCAGCTGCGGTCCGAGGTTCAGCTCATTCCGATCGAGGCTGATGTCGAGTGTCGCGCCCCCGGAGTGGCCGTGGCCGTCGGTGACCGTATAGGCGAAGGTGTCGGTCAGCGCTCCGGTCGCGGCCCGGATTGCGGCGACTTCGGTTGCGTTGGCCGCGGCGACGTAGTTGAACGAGCCGTCGGCGTTGAGCGTGAGGTCGCCATAGGTGCCGTGAACCACCGTGCCGGGCGTGCCGCCGGCAATGGCCGAGACGCTGTGGACGAGGCCGTCGTAGTCGACGTCGCCGGCAACCGCGCCGGTGCCCGACGCGCCGGCGGTGCCGGACACGCTCCTTCCTGAAGTCACCGCCGCCTGCTCGGTCGTCACCCAGGGCGCGATCGTGGCGTCGAAGCCGACATTGCTCAGCTCGAACACGGTACCGGCGTTGTTCGCACCGCCCAGCGTTGTGGTGCCGAACAGGTTTCCGGCGGCATCGAAAGTGAGGCCGGTCTCCGGCATGGCGCCATTGGCGCCGTTGAAACTAACGAGCGTCGTCGGCGTTGAGGCGTAACCCGTGCTCGTATTGGCGATTTCGAACACCGTGCCGTCGCCGTTGGCGCCGCCGGCCTCGGTGGTGCCGAACAGGTTGCCGGCGCCGTCTTCGATGAGGGCGCCGAGCGGATTGGCGCCATTCGTGCCGTTAAAGCTCGCCAGTGTCACCAGCGTGTAGGAGCTGCCGCTCTTGACAAGCTCGAACACGGTGCCGTTGTTGAACGCACCGCCCGAGAACGTCGTGCCGAACAGGTCGCCGGCACTGTCCGCGATGAGGCCGGCTTCCGGATCGGCGCCGTTGAGCCCATTGAAGGTCGCAAGCGTGATGGGCGCACCGATCGTGCCGCCGTTGTTAGGCAGCTCGAATATCGAGCCCGCACCATTAGCCGTCGTGCCGAAGACATTCCCGGCGCCGTCCACCGCCATGGCGCCCTTCACGCCGGTGACGGGCAGGATGACGTCGGTTATATTGCCGAGGTTCACCTGCTCGAAAGCCGAGGCGTTGACGCCCTTGAACACGTCCAGACGACCGGTGAGCTCGTCTTCGACGAACATCTCGTTGCCGGTGACGAGGGCGATTTGCGGGGCCCATTGCCCGACCTTGGCGGCCAACACGTCCGGGGCGACGAAGTTCGCGCCGGCCATCTGAACGCTTGCATCCTGCTGGGATGGGGTGAAGAGGCCGGCGCGCACCGTGTTCGAAAATAACACGCTTCCAGCCGCGTCGATGAGCAGGGCTGACTGGGGAACAACCCCCAAGGTCTGGGTAGCATTACCGACAAGGTGATCGTTCGGATCCACCACCATGAGACCCGTGTTGATCGGGCCGGGCGTGCCCGAGTAGAGGCCGCCGGTCTTCGCGATCTCGAAGATCGTCCCGGTGCTGCCTTGCGGTCCCGTCGTCTCCCCATACAGGTTGCCGGCTGCGTCGATGACGAGCGTTGTCTGGGGCAGCGAGCTGGCGCCGCCGGTGAACGTGACGAGCGTGCTCATATCCGCCGGCGCTCCGCCACCGCTGCCGACCTGCGGACCATGCTGGGTGAGGCCGGCAATCGACACCGCGCTCGTGGCGACAACGCCCGACGCATTGGCGACCGCGCCGTTGAGATTGACGCTCGACACGGCGAGCGAGCCCACGTCGGTGTCGCCTGCGGAGACCGTGTAGTCGAACACGAGCTCGCTCGAGCTCGACTTGGCGGCATCGAAGGTGGCGGTCCCACCATCATTGAGCGTGAGGGTCGGGATACCCTTGGTAGTGTCGATCGCGCCGACATTGCTCACGGCGAGCACGATGGTGCCGCTTTCGCCGGCGCTGAGCTGCGTGCTTGGGAACGCGAAGCCGATGCCGGTGACATCAGGCTTGCTGTCGTCGACGTTGACGGAAAGGGTTGCGGCCACGCTGCCGCCGTGGCCATCGCTCACCGTGAAGGTGAAGTTGTCGGTGACCTGGCCTGTGGCACCGGCGAGGTTGCCAAGCTCGGTCGCATTGGCGCCCGACACATAGGCGAACGAGCCGTCGGCGTTGAGCGTAAGATCGCCATAGGTGCCGTGCACCGGGCTGCCGAGCGAACCGCCGCTGACGGCGGAAACGCTCAGGTCGTAACCATTGGCGTCGCTGTCGCCGGCAAGCGCGCCGCTGCCGGCGGTGCCGGCCGTGCCCGCGACGGAACCACCGGAGGTGACGCTCACGGTCCCCGCCTGGACCGAGGGCAGCGGCGTCAGGTTGATCGTGAAATACTGCGTCGGAGGCGTGATCGCGCCGTAATTATCGCCCGACTCCGGCGCCGTCGTGAATGAAACAGAAATCTGAACCGAGGACGGCGCAGAGCCCGACGTATTTTCGTATTGGATCGTATCCAGAATGTCGGTGACCCAATCGGTACTTAATACGGTCTCATCTGCCTGATGCGCGTTGATGGTGGTGCCCTGGCTTCCGATCTGGGCAGTGGCCGCTCCACTCAAGATCGAATATCGCCCATGAGCACTGTCAAATTGGATAGCGTTCGTCGGGCTGCTGATGAGCGCAGGATTGATCAGCAGTTGATCGCCCGTTTGGGGATTTACGATCGAAATGTCGACAGTCGTCACGTCCTGGTAGGAGTACGGGTGGGTGATGCCGGGGGCATTCGATGTCCATGAGCCATTGGTGCTCTGGACGTACGCCCCTGGCATGACGGTGGTCGGGACGTTGGCATATCCGGTCAGCGTGTTGCCGACCGGCGCGGTGAACGTGATCTGCGCGGGAATCACAACGTCCGGAACATTGCCGACGGCGATGTTGGCGGTGGGCGCACTCACGGTGCCGTTCGAGGTGCCGAACGTGAACGAGACCTGCTCGTTGAAGGCCGGACGATTTGTCGAAGTGTCCGCATAGGCCACGGACTGCAACAGGACCCCGAGGATGTCGGGGTTCGAGTTTGCGGAGGTGAAGCTGAAATTCAGGTCCTGGCCGGAAAAGCTAAAGCTGCCGACCAAAGCATTGTTGACATAGACATTGCTGCCGGAGGTGGTGACGGTCTCCTGGACTCCGTCCCAGGTGGCGGAGTAGCCGCTGATGATCGTCAGATAGTCGGAGCCGGTCTGCGTTGACAGGTGAGCGTCAAAGGAGGTCACGCTTGCCGGACCAGATAGAAATCCGGTGGCCGTCGTGTAATTCATTGAACCCAGGACCTGGACCCAGCTGTTGTTGCCGGTGACGTCGTTCTCGAAGTCCTGGAATGTGCCGTTGCTTACGTTCGATCCGGGGTTCGCCGTGAAGTTGGTGAAATAACTCATTTCGTGCTCCAATTCGTTGATGCGGCGCGGCAATGCGTTGTCGTTCAAATGAGCGAGCGGAAGCGGCCGGCGGCCTTGCCGGGGCTGTTAGCGCGATCAAGGTTTGAGGGCCGAGCCTGATCCATTGCTGCCCCGTCAACCGGGGGCACGGCACAGATTGGCGTGGCGCCACTGCGAAAAAATTGCCCGTATATCTCACCCGCCCAGGCCCGAAACGGACCATCACGACACGCTAGGTGCAATCGCGGCGTGGCTGGCGGAAAACATTGCGCGGATCGCAGCCGGCTAATAGGCTCCTAAGGGTTAAGCTGAGGGGCAGCCGTGGAGCAGGACGAACTTGAGCGCCTTGTCGGTGGCCCGTTGCGGCTGACATTCGACGAGATATTGAACCATCCCCGCCTGCCGGAAGCGCGTCGCGCCTATCTCGAGAGCTTCGTCCATCTGTACGAAGGCGATCCGTTTCTGGTTCGTTTGTTGCTTGAGGCGGGCCGATTCCTCGTCTTTCACTGCGTTGCGGTACTCGAGGCAGCGCAGGATCCGTCGAGACGCGAGACCTGGTTCACTGTGGCCGCCCTGAAACGGCAGCTCGCCATGTTCGGCTATGCGAGTGGCCGGCAAGTGGATCATCTCGTCGCGCGATTGCGCGAGGTTGGATTTATCGAGCAGCATCGAGCTCCCGGCGACGGGCGTCTCCGGCTGCTTGCGTCGACGAACAAGCTGCGCACGCATCACACCGAATGGCTCGCAACGCACTTCATCCCGCTTGCGGCGCTTTACCCCGATCATGATTACAGCCCGGTGCTGTCGCGCAATCGCGCATTTCACGTCCTGCACTGCAGCACGGGCTTTCCATTCAATCCCGTGGCTGCTCGCCTGATGATGACGCTGCCGGACACCCTGCTGTTTTTCACGCACGCCGCGGGACCACTGATCCAGAATGCGGTGCTGAAGGCTGCAATGGATGCCGCCGATCCGGCCGCTGCGGTACCCTACATCGACGCCGCCGATCGTTTCGGCGTCTCCCGGACCCATGTCCGCAACCTGATGGCCAGTGCGGAATCGGCGGGACTGGTCAAGATCACCGGGCACGGTGGCCACAGCATATTGATCCTGCCGCGCTTTTGGGCCAGCTACGATCGCGGCCTGACTGTAGGGATGTATCTACACGACGCGGTCAACCTCGTCGCGATGCGCCAGTGGACGAAGGGCGCCACGGATGGCGGCCCGACTGCCCCGCCTGATCGTACGGAGGCTGCCAGTTATTCGTCCTAGGGCCAAAACGCTAAGTTTGCCCCTCACTGCCGGCGCGCGGCGATCAGATCGATCACCGAGTTGGGCTTCGGCGACCACCTACCGCACAAAGGTCGGTGCGGTGAGGATCGCGGTCAGAACGGCCGCGTCACCGTGAGACTACGGAAGATCAGCGACTTGGATTTGCGCTGTTCGCCTTGATCCCATAGGTTCCCGTAAGGGGGCCGATCCTTGACTGGATCGGAAGATGGCTGGGGCAGCCTGATGGGGAAAGGCTTGAGTTCGGGCGCTTGTCAGGCCGTCCCGGATCGGCGTGACGCGCGCTTTTCTCGTCGTTTGGCGCGACGCGCGGCGCTCGCGGCCGTCATTGCGGTCGGGCAGTTCGGTGCGGTCCGGGCGCAAGATGTGCCTGCCGATCACACAACACGTTCATCCGGCAGCCTTGAGCCGGCAGCGCGGCTGCCGCCCGTGACGGTCTACTCCAGCCGCAAGCGCATCGCCAATCCCAATCCCAAGCCCAAGCCCAAACCGAGGCCCGCCAAGCCGGCGGTTGCGGTCACACCTGCCACGCCCACGACGAGACGCACCAACGCGCCGGCGCTGCCCGACGGCGTCGTGCTGAACGGCGGGCCGCCCGTGACGCAGACCACCGCCGGGCCGGTGAGCGGCTATCGCGCCCTCACATCGGTCTCGGCGACCAGGACCGAGACACCGATCGAGCGCATTCCGCAGGCGGTTGCGGTCGTGCCGCGCGCCGTGCTCGATGACCAGCAACCGCTCGGGCTAATGGATGCGCTGCGCAACATCTCGGCTGTGACGCCGATGTCGGCCAACACCTTCATCGGCTATGCCTACAAGGTGCGCGGCTTTCCGGCCGACCGCTATGTCGACGGCCTGCCGAACTATTATGACGGCGGCGACAACACCTCGCTCGTCAACACCGAGCGGATCGAGGTGCTGAAGGGCCCCGCTGGCATCCTTTACCAGGGCGGCATCGGTCCGGTCGGCGGCATCATCAACACGGTCTCGAAGCTGCCGACCGAGAATCGTTTCGCCGAGATTGGCGTCACGGCGGGCGGTTACCGGCTGTGGGACACCTGGTTCGACGTGAACCAGCCGATTGCGAGCGGGGGCACGGCGCTGTTCCGCATGACCGGCGATGTCGAGACATCCGGCGACTTCGTCGATGTGATCGAGCACCGCCGCTACGCGCTCAATCCGACGCTCCTCTTCAACGACAATGACGGCACACGCCTCACCATCCAGGGCAGCTTCTCGTCGCGCTCGTTCCAGAACTACACCGGGCTGCCCGGCGCCGGCACGGTCGACCGGTCGCTGTTCACGATCGCGCCGACGCTGTTTCCCGACCGGCCTGATCTCGGCCGCAGCTGGACGACCTACAACGGCGTGACGGCGCGCATCGATCACGAGTTCAATGCGGTCTGGTCGGCGAATGCCACGGCCCGCGTCAGCGAGATGCGGCTCGAGCAGTTCGGGCATTTCCTCGGCACTGACACCCCGCTGTTCGGTTCGACGTTTCCGTTTCTCAGCTTCCACTTGCCGGTCGATACGCGCGAGATCGCGTCGAACGCCAACCTGGTTGCCAAATTCGCGATCGGACCGACCAGGAACACGGTTCTGTTCGGGGCGGACAGCGATCGTGTCGCCGACAATATCCGCGACGATGTCGGCTTCGCCGGCCTCGTCGACTTCGCCAACCCGGTGTTTCCGGCATACACGCCGCCGACCGTGAGCGCGTTCAACTCGAACAACCTCTACGTCAACAGCGGGCTGACGACGCAGTGGCAGTCGGACATCTTTGAGCGGCTGCACCTGCTCGCGGGCGTGCGTCTCGCCAATGTCTATATCCACGGCACCGATGCGGTGGCGGGCAGCGATTTCATTACCGATGCGTGGAAGCCGCTGCCGCGGTTCGGCGCGGTGGTCGATCTCGTCAAAGGCGTATCGGCTTTCGCGGACTACTCGCAGGGCTACCGTGGCGTGCCATTCTTCAATGCCGCCGGCGCACCCAAGCCCGAGGCGGCCGAACAGACCGAAGCCGGATTGAAGCTCGCGCTGCCGTCCGGCTTTGCCGGCACCATCGCATGGTTCACCAACACGCGGCGCAATGTCACGAACCTGCTGCCGGGAAGCCTTTTCCTCGCCACGCAGGTCGGCGAGCAGCGCGCAGAGGGGGTCGATGCGGACCTGACCTGGCAGCCGTCCGCAGGTCTTTCGATCCTTGCAAGCTACGCGCATGTGAACGCCATTGTGGTTCAGGATCAGCTATTCGCGCCCGGCACCGTGCTCGAGCGCGTCCCGCGCGACTCCGGCCGGCTCTGGGTGAACTACAAGTTCCAGGATGGATGGCTGCGGAATGTTGCGGTCGGTGCCGGCCTTTACGCGGCTTCCGCGCAGGCGGTCGCGCTCGACAACCTCTATTTCACGCCGGGATATGTCACGTTCGACGGCAAGGTCGCTTACGAGACGGATCACTGGAGCCTGGGCGTGACCGGGAAAAATCTCGCCGATCACCGCTACTTCGTGCCGTACGCGAGCGGCTCCGGATACGTCATGCCGGCCGACGGCCGCACCGTGCTGGCTTTCGGGAAGCTGAGATATTGAGCGGATCGTCCGCGTAAAGCGTGATGTCGGCGTCAACCACGGCGGCTGGCGACGGATCCGATTGATTCCACCTGCGTCTCGCGCGAGACGAGATCCGCGCAAAGTTTTCCGAACGCTCGTCGCTCTCCGAGGGTAATCCTACTCCCTCACTGGAGGCTGCCTGCTCGCGAACGGCATCCCCCAAGGCATTTTGATCGCTCAAGAGAGATTTTTATGGCCGAAGCCAAAACCAATACTCCCGATTCCGAACGCTTGCCGCTCCCTGCTCTCGGATATCCGCTGCTCCTTGCCGTACTGGCAGCCTGCGGCCTGTACGCAGTTTTCATCTCCGGCCCTGCCATGCGGATAGCCGCCCAGGAACAGCGTGAGCGCGCTATTGCCGATGAGGACCGCCAATCCTGTGAGATGTTCGGAATGCGCTCGGACAATGCCGCCTTCGCCGCGTGCAGCAGACAGCTGGCGATCATCCGCCAGAAGCAAGTCGACCGTGATAACGCGGCCGCTCAAGGCATTCTCTAGCAACGCTCGGTTCGAGACCAAGCGTCATCGTTTTACTTCGCGTGTCGCAACTCACCCATCGTCAGGCGCAGGAGCCCTCGTCTGTGCCTGGTGTGCAGTTTTCTTTTCTCGATCCCCTCAAGAAGGAATTTGGTTATGATTCGACGCACAGTGCTTGGTTTGGGTGCAGCAATGGTCTGGATCGCTTCGGCCGCCGCACAGGAGTCCCCGCCCTCTTACCAGGCAGACCCGACGACCTACAAAGTCATCTTCGAGGATCAGAACTTCCGCGTGATCGCCGGCACCTGGAAGAAGGGCACCACTGACAAGCCACACTCCCACCCCGTCCCCTTCGTGGTCTACGCGCTTAGCGATTGCGTCCTGCGGCTTCACAATCCGGACGGCACAGTTCGCGAGAACAAGACCAAGGCCGGAACGGCCTTTGCGGGACCCATTACAGCCTCGCACACCGCTGAAAATGCCAGCGAGTCGGATTGTCAGGGCATTTTCGTTGAGCGCAAGTAATCCACCCTGAGACGACCGGTGGTGCGGCAAACGACGCACCACCTCCTGGCATCTTGGTCGCATCGGGTGCCGTTCACAACGTCAAGCTCGTGCACGCACCTGGCTCCCAAATCCGAATTTCGAATCACGAACCCGTCCAAAGGCGGATGGAAGCCCTTTCGACTTACCGCCAGCAGGACAACATTTCGCCACGCACCGCCATCTCATCACCCCTGCGGCCGGTTCTGGTCGTACAGCACCCGCACGCGGATCGTGCCGTGAATAGCCTTCAGCTCGGCCAACAGCTCCTCGCCTTCGCCGCCGACAACGTCGGTTTCGAGCACGACGTAGCCGACTTCCGGGTCGGTTTGCAGGTATTGCGCCAGGATGTTGATCCCGTGCCGAGACACTGCGTCGTTGACCTGACGCATCACGCCGGGAACGTTGCGGTGGACATGGATGAAGCGCGTGCCGGTCGGCCGCGCCGGCAATTGCACCTGCGGAAAATTGACCGCACCGAAGGTCGAGCCGACATCGGAATAATCAATCAGCTTGCGAGCAACCTCCCCGCCAATACGATCTTGCGCCTCCTCCGTCGAACCGCCGACATGCGGCGTGAGGATCACGTTGGACAAGCCTTGCAATGGCGAGACGAAGTGGTCGTTGTTCGACGCCGGCTCGACCGGAAACACGTCGACCGCAGCACCTGCCAGCCTGTCCTCACGCAGGGCGCTTGCCAACGCATCGAGATCGACCACGGTGCCGCGCGAGTTATTGATCAGATAGGCCCCCGGCTTCATCAGCCCAAGCTGGGCCGCGCCAATCATGTTGGCGGTGGCCGGCGTCTCCGGCACATGCAGTGAAACGACGTCGCTGGCCGCGAGCAGATCGTCCAGTGTCTCAACCGGCTCGGTATTGCCGTGACGCAATCTGTCGGTGTGATCGAAATAGATGACGCGCATGCCCATGGCTTCTGCGAGATTCGATAACTGCGAACCGATGTTGCCATAGCCAACGATGCCCAGCGTCTTGCCGCGCACCTCGCGGCTACCCTCGGCGGACTTGTCCCAGCCGCCAGCATGAGCGGAGATCGACCGTGGAAATATCCGGCGCAACAGCATCACGATCTCAGCGATGGTCAGCTCAGCCACGCTGCGGGTGTTGGAGTATGGAGCGTTGAATACCGGAATCCCAAAGCGTCGCGCGGCATCAAGATCGACCTGGTTGGTGCCGACCGAAAAGCAGCCAATCACCATCAGCCGGTCGGCAGCCTCAAGGATCTCCGCGGTCAACTGTGTCCGCGAGCGGATCCCCAACATATGGACGCCGGAAAGTGCCTGCTTGAGCTCGCCAGCACCCAGCGCCTTCGGCAGACGTTGCAGCTCGGTATAGCCATTGCCTTCGAACATGCGTGCTGCCGAGTCGTTCACGCCCTCCAGCAGCAGGACGCGTATCTTGGTTTTAGGGAGAGACAACATCGTCGAGATTCGCCTTCGTCATTCCGGGCTCGCTCTGGAAGAGCTACCATGCACAACTTCGATCACTGCATCGCCGGTGGCAGGGTGAATAGCACAACGTGATCGTCCACATCAGAAACGCAGGCACCATCTGCGGGACGCGAAACCGGACGGTATCAAAATACCTAACAAATGACGGAGCCTGGAACAAGGCGGTCGGAGCCGATTTCCAAACGGGCCGCCAGCCAAGCTGGCCGCTTACATTTTAGTAGTAAAATCAATGGCTTGAATATGGCTGGGGCGGGAGGGATCGAACCTCCGAATGGCGGAATCAAAATCCGCTGCCTTACCGCTTGGCTACGCCCCAACGCGCCGATCGAAGGCCTCGCCGGTCTATAGAGTGAGGGCGGGTATTTCAACAGGGCGGCGATCGAAAAGGCAGGAAAGCCGCAGGATGGCGCCGTCGTCCTTATTATAGAGCGACGCTGCGCTGGCCGGAACGGACCGCGCGATGTCCGCTCGGACAGTTGAGAGGCCGCTGGTTTCATGGGAAGACAATTTCCAAACGCCTCGTCGGGAGTAACGCCATGACCTACCGCGCACCGATCAACGATATCCTGCTCTCGCTCAATCATGGCGCCGGGCTCGCCGCCGCCGTGGCGGCCGGCCACTACGGCGATTTCGACGGCGATATTACCGCCGCGGTGCTGGAAGAAGCCGGCAAGTTCGCCTCCGATGTGCTGGCGCCGCTCAACAAGGTCGGCGACGAGCACGGCATCAAGCTCGACAACGGCAAGGTGACCACCGCACCCGGCTGGCCCGACGCGTATCAGCGCTGGGCCGCCGCCGGCTGGAACGCGGTGTCGGGGCCGGAAGCGTTCGGCGGCCAGGGCCTGCCGCTCGCGGTCAACGCCGCCTGCACCGAGATCTGGAGCGCATCGAACGTCGCCTTCGGCCTCTGCCCGCTGCTGACGCTGTCGGCGATCGAGGCGCTCGACGCCCATGGCAGCGAGGAATTGAAGACGATCTATCTCGAGAAGATGGTCACCGGCGAATGGACCGGCACCATGCAGCTCACCGAGCCGAATGCCGGCTCCGACGTCGGCGCGCTGCGCACCCGTGCCGAACGCGCGGGCGACGGCACCTACCGCATCAAGGGCACCAAGATCTTCATCACCTATGGTGAGCACGACATGACCGACAACATCGTGCACTTCGTGCTTGCGCGATTGCCCGATGCACCCGGCGGCACCAAGGGGATCTCGCTGTTCCTGGTTCCGAAATTCCTGGTCAATGCCGACGGCTCGCTCGGCGCGCGCAACGACATCCATGCGAGCGGCGTCGAGCACAAGCTCGGCATGCACGCCTCGCCGACCTGCACCATGACGATGGGCGACCAAGGCGGCGCGATCGGCTACCTGATCGGCGAGGAAAACCAGGGCATGCGCTGCATGTTCACGATGATGAACCAGGCGCGCCTCGGCGTCGGCCTCGAAGGCGTCGGCATCGCCGACCGCGCTTATCAGCAGGCGCTGGCCTACGCGCAGGAGCGCCGGCAAGGCAAGGCTATCGGCCACAAGGGCGACGGGATGGATCCGATCATCGTGCATCCCGACGTCAAGCGCATGCTGATGCAGATGCGCAGCATGACGGCGGCGGCGCGCACGATCTGCTACGCCACCGCGGTCGCGCTCGACGTCGCGGCGCGCGCCAAGGACGCCAAGGTCCGCGCGGACGCCGCCGCACGCGGCGCGCTGCTGACCCCGATCGCCAAGGCGTTCTCCACCGACGTCGGCAACGAGGTCGCCTATCTCGGCGTGCAGGTCCATGGCGGCATGGGCTTCATCGAGGAGACCGGCGCCGCGCAGCACTATCGCGACGCCCGCATCACCTCGATCTATGAAGGCACCAACGGCATCCAGTCGATCGACCTCGTCACCCGCAAGCTCGGCGCCAATGGCGGCGCCTGGGTGTGGGCGTTGCTCGACGAACTCGCGGCAACCATCAAGCAGGTCGAAACCTCCAACGACCCGGCGTTCGGCACCACCGGCGCCAAGCTGCGCGACGCGCACGCCGCGCTGGAGCGCACCAGCAAATGGTTGCTGGAGCGGCTTGCCTCCGCGCCGAACGATGCGCTGGCTGGTGCTACGCCCTATCTGCGGCTGTTCGCCGCGACGCTCGGCGGCTGCATGCTCGCCGGCGAGGCACTGGCCGCCAAAGCCAACGGCGAGGCCGAGCCGCAGCGCTACGTCGCGCTTGCGCGCTTCTTCGCCGAGAACATCTCGGTGCAGGCGCCGTCGCTGGAGAAGACCGTGACCGAGAGCGCCGAGGCCGTGACCGGCGCGGACGCCGTGTTGGCGGGTTAGGACACTTTCCGCCGTCCTCATCGCAACGTCGTCCCGGCGAAGGGCCGGGACCCATACGCCGCAGCGGATGTTGTGAAAGGGACTGTCGTTCCAGCGACGCGCAACAATAAGCATTTGGGGTAATGGGTCCCGGCCTTCGCCGGGACGACGATGAATGTTTTGCGAGACTCTCGTCGCATGCAACCTGTTTCGCGGTCACGGCAAAGCCGCCCAGCCGTCGCGCGACCGCTTGTCAGCGATCCCGGCGCAACGAACGAAACTCCCTGGGGCCGTCCAGCAGATCATGCTTGCGGGCAGACTGTTCGATCCGGCTGGCCGAATGATCTGCCATTGCGTTGATGGCCGTGCCGGCCAGGTTCTGCGCACGTTGCCGTCGCTCGTCCCTCGATCGAACATCCCGATCTTGGTCTCGCCGACGACAGATTTCATCGGAGAGACGTTCCTGGAGGCATCCGTTGCCTCGATAAGGTCGCTGCTTCATCTTGCACGCTCCCTCCAACAGGATTGCGTACGGACTAACGCTCCGGCGAGCCGTTTGTTCGCGCCGGCGATTGCCCTGGTGCCGGAAATTTTGGCGCCGACAATCTGGGCTTCTTCGGCGGAGCTGCAATCAATCCCTCGCGGATCGCCTGCTTGCGGGCAAGCTTGCGCGCGCGCCGCACGGCCTCGGCCTTCTCTCGAATCCTTTTCTCCGAAGGCTTTTCGAACGATCGGCGGCGCTTCATCTCTCTGAACACGCCCTCGCGCTGCAGCCTCTTCTTCAGAACGCGCAGCGCCTGGTCGATGTTGTTGTCCCTGACAAGAACCTGCAAACGGATCACCTCTCGCGTCACTAGAGCACTTCGGTTCCGATTGAATCAGAACCGAAGCTCTAGCTTCTTGTTCTGACGCGTTTTCTTCACGCGAACCGGTATCCATCCCGCATCAAGTGCGGGACAGGCTTCGCTCGAAAACGCTTTGGGCACGTTGACGAGCAAATACGAAAGCCCGCTCTATCGGTGACAGAGCGGGCCGCACTGCCATTCCAGTACATCCGTGAAACGGCAGCCGATCAACAGCATGACGAAAGCTTTAGCCGCAGTGCTGCAAGCACGCGTCCTCACTTTCATCCGACGATGTCTTTGGAAAAGGGTCCAGTGGGACCGATCTACAAGGCTCAAGGCCAGTCGATACACCACAAGTATACACTTATCCCAGCTATGCAAGGCGCAATTGCAAATCCCGGGAATTATCTCTGACGGATCAAGCGCGTTCGAGATCGTCGGCGAAGACGACAGCGCCTGGCCCGCGCGGTTCCCTGCATCAATGTCATTGTAGAGTGGCAAATTAGGACCGTCTGACGCAGACTACGGCGCTGCCGGGTGATTTCAGGGCGCCGGCACTCGAGAGCCTGGGCAGCTCCCGCGACAAAAGGGAGCCGCAAATGGCAACCCGCTATTATTTCGATATCCGCAACGGCGAGGAACTATATGCCGACAGGCAGGGCATCGAGCTGCGCGACGAGGAGACTGCCGCGCACGAAGCGATGCAGTCATTGCTCGGCATGGCGAAAGACAATCCGCCTCCAGACAAACACAAGCTGCTGGCGTTTGAGGTCCGCACCGACGAAGGGCCATTGTTTCAGGTCAGTCTCGATCTGGGCATAACGAGACGCTAGGCACGTCGGCGCCAAACTCAAGAATTCGACCGGCGAATGCGCCACGCGATGCCCACTTCAAGCACGAGCCCGTCGCCATCCCGGACTTCGATCGCAATCTGATCGAGACTGTGACCGCGGACGGAATCGCGCACCATGTCGGCTAAAGCGCGCGCGGCCTCTTCTTGAACCGCCGCGAGATCGGGCATCACCAGGCCTCTTCGTCGATCGCCAAGCCACCGCCGTCACGAAGATCGAAATAGTAGCGTGTCATCACTGATAAGAGGCCGAACTGTCGATCGTTCCTGGCGAGGGCACAGAGCAGCGACCGGCCCCGATGATGCGAGATGCCCGCTCTCACAGACCACGGAACGCCACACTTGGCGGGCGAATGTTCCTGAGAGGTCGGCACTCCGTCTTGTCGTGGCAGACGTCAATATCGAGGCTAGGCACCCTTCGACCCATCGAAAGCACAACGCCGCCCAAGCGGAATATGGATCGCTTGGCGGCGTTGGTTCGGCACCGGGCCCCTGAAATCCCCCGGCAAGCGCCAGATTGCCACGAAATATGCCTCAGCTTTGTGACACCCCAGGACGGCACCCCGCGCCGGTCGATCACGCCTTGTGGTCGGACAGGCTGCCGACGATCGATGCCCGGCGGGACAATTCGATCCAGTTGCCGTCGGGATCGAGGATCATGGAAATCCGCGCGACCTCGCCAAGCGTCACCGGCGCGAGGCCCTCGCGCACGCCTTTGGCGCGCAGCTCGTCATGCACGGCGTCGATGTCGGCGACCTGGAGCGTGATGTAGCGCCAGCCGCGCGCCTGCCTGATGGGATCGACGGTCGCGGCGCGATCTTCCGTGAGCAGGATCAGGCTGTCGCCAAGGCGAAAGGCCGGACCGCCCGACCAGGATTGCTTGGGGAAGCCGAGAATGTCGCCGTAGAACCTGCAATGCGCGGCGAGGTCGCGCACCGCCATCGCGACGGCGATCTGGGTGATGCCGTCATGTCCCGGCGCCACCAGGCAAACGCTGTTGCCGTCGGGATCGACCATGTGCCGCGGCGTCTCGATGCCCTCGCGCGCGATGATCAGCTCGCGATAGCCGCTCGGCGCGGCGTCGCCCAGCGGCTCGAAATGATGGTTGAGCTTGATCACCGAACCATGCGCGTCGTGCCTGTACTGCTTCTGCCCGCGGCGGATCGGCTGCACATGATCGAAGCGAAGCCCGGCATCTTGCTGCCAGAACCGCAGCATCGGCTCGCGATTGTTCGTGGAAAGGCCGACGTCGATCACGTTCTTCGCAAGCTGCATGTGCTGTCGCCCTTAGATCAGGTGCCCGCGATGGACTGGACTAGCTATGCGAGGATCAGGTCCTCGCGCAAGCACCACGATCACTTCCGCACCAGCGGGATCTGCAGATTGGTCGGCCGGTTCTGCTCGGTGTCGAAGCCGCGGCCGTCGACATTGCGGGCGCCCCAGAACAAGAGGTCGCCCCTGAGATAGACCAGGTCGTACTCCATGAAGTGGGTCCCTTCCTTGAGGCCGAAGGGGAGGAACGACTTGCCGAAGATGCTCTGCGGTGCATCGACCGCCCACGGCGCGTAGCCGACCGCGGCGACCTTGTTGAGCACGTCGACAAAGCCCTGCGCCAACGGCGTCACCTCATAGGCCTCGTCGGCGACGAAATCGACCTTCTGCGCGCCCGGCGCGATCGGATGCGCGCCCTGCCACTGCATGTGCCCGACGATCCTGATCCGCGCCAGCGGCACCTTGCCATACGGATCGGCCGAGTTGACGACCACGAGCTCGAACCGGTCGGAGGATTGATAAATGAAGGCGCGCTTCAGATAGAACGGCTTGATCGAGCCGTCGGGATTCTTGCTCGGCCGGATCTCGGGCGCGATGCTCTCCCAGTTTCCGGCGAGGGCCTGCTTGATGGTCGCGACGTCCTGTTCCATGGCGCTTGCCTTCGGTTGATTGCCGGGAGATTGGGCCGCGGCGCCGCCGCATCCCGTCACCGCCGCCAGCAAGAACAGCGACGCTCCGATGCTTCTCCACATGCGCAGGCTCCGGCGGGCGACGCGCAGGCCTTCGTGCCGGGCAGAAGGAACGTCCTCTGCCTGCCAGGCAGACCCCGCGCAGAATGCGTACTGCTATAGAGAGCGCTGGCCGGCGCGAAAAAGACTTTGTAGGCTGGCCCCATGCCTGCCGGATATGACAGGCCGTGATCGGGAGACGGTGATGGAGCTCCGGCATCTGCGCTACTTCGTTGCCGTGGCCGATGCAGGCAGCCTGACGGTCGCCGCCGAGCAAAAACTCCACACCTCGCAACCTTCGCTGAGCCGGCAGATCCGCGATCTCGAACAGGAGGTCGGCGTTCAACTGTTGAACCGCGGCGCGCAGGGCATCGAGCTGACCGCGGCCGGCAAGGCCTTTCTGGATCACGCCAGAATGGCGCTGCTGCAGGCGGAGGCCGCCAAGGAGGCGGCGCTGCGCGCGGCGCAGCCACCGAAGCCGAGCTTCGCGCTCGGTTTCCTGTCCGGTGCCGAGATCGATCTGCTGCCCGAGGTGACCCGCGTGTTGCGCGACGAATTTCCCGGCATCGACATCCGCCTGTCGAGCGACTACTCGCCGGTGCTCGCCAAAGCACTGATGCGGCGCAAGCTCGATGCCGCCTTCATTCGCGCCGACGACAACACGGAGGATCTCGCCTGCAAGCGCGTGCGCACCGACCCGCTGGTGTTCGTGTTTCCGAGCAACCATCGCCTGGCCGCGCAGGCTGCCGTCGCCCCCGAAGACATCGTCAACGAGACCTTCTATCTGCCGTCCAAATCGGCGCCGGCGGTGCGCCGTGTCGTGCTGGAGTATTTCAGCCGCGCCGGCATCGATCTCAGGCCGGACCACGAGGTGCATAATGTCGTGCACGCGATATCGATGATCACCTCGACGCATGCGGTGATGCTGCTGCCGGCCTACACGGCGCGTTATCTACCTGACACCATCACCACACGGCCGGTGCAGGGAGAGGCGCCGACGCTCGACCTCGTGATCGCCTATCACAAGGCCAACAAATCCCCGATCCTGAAGCTGTTGCTGTCGCGGGTCGGCCGGCTGGCCGCAGCGCCTGCCTAGCTAATGAAAGGTCTGCGCCTGTACCTTGTCGTGGTCTACTGCGGCACGCCGTAGATCAGGACCTTACCGGACCTCGTCGCGAGAAAGACCCGATTGCCGGCGACGGTGGGCGGCACCAGCTTTGCGAACCAATACTTCTGCGCTTCACCGGTATCATTCCACACTTGTCGCATCGTAAAGGGATCGTAGGCCCTGAGCACACCGTTATCCTGGCTCTTGTTGCAGGCCGGGTATCCGGGTTCGTCGCAGATTTGGGCCGATGCGAACACGACGCCCAAACCGCTGCCGGTCGGATCGACGTTGACCGAGATGAAGCCGCCAGGCATCCCGTTCAATCCCATGTTCACATAAGGAGGCGCGATCGGCTCGCCTTCCAGGGGAGATAGCTCGAACTTGCCGTCACGCCAGCGATACCGCTTCGGCTTGTCCTTCTCGCCCCACAGGAACATGAACTGGTCATTTCCGAAACTGGCGAACGCAGGTGTGCCGTGGATGTGCGGCCATTCCATCCAGCTGTTCAACAGGTAGTTTTGACCGCCCGGCCAACGAACCTCGGTCGCTTGAAATTTCTGATGCACATGATCGCGCGCCGGATCATCGAGAGAGTCCTTGTGCTTCACCCGCTCCTGAACGGTGGTTACGCTGTTGAAAATCCACAGCGGATCCGAAGTGTCCGGCCCGCCCATGTCGGCACGATCGAGAACATAGAAGATGCCCTCCTTTCCGCCCGCACCCAGATAGCGCGTGCCCGGAATAAGCAACACGCCTGCGGCCGACATGTCGAGATCAAAGCAATCCTCCATGGTTCGACGATAGGGCGTGAAGTAGTCGGCCGCCTCCATATTCAGATGATAGGGTTCGCTGCCGTGCGGCGCGGCGCGTTCGGTATGAACACGGATCACGCTATCGGCGAGACTAGCCTTGTCCGGGTGATCCAGTTCTCCCGGCGGAACACCGAAGCAGAGCCGGCGATTACCGGTCGTGAAATAGAGATTGCCCGCGGTATCGGCCGCGAGACCGGTTGATCCCTGCCAGATGCCACCGCCGTCGGTGTTGTCGTCCGTCACCTGGTAGCGGCCGACCGGCTCCAGCGTGGCGGCGTCGAATGCGCTGATCGAGCCGTGCATCCGGATCTGCGAGCCCTCGCACAGGCTCGAGAAACCAACGAAGACGACGCCATCGGCCAGCACCAGACTGGCGCGGTTGCGATGCAGCTTGTGCCACTCCTGATTTGGCGCCGGCACAACAACGGATTTGACCACTGTGCCGTCGTTCAGCGATATCGCCGCAATATGCTGCAGGCCCTCGAAGGTCTTGTAGCTCACGAAGACGCGGCCAAGCGCCGGATCGACCACCGGCGTCGACTCGACCCCGACCAGGCCAGTCTCGATCCCGTCAAGGGTTGCTCCCTCCTGCCAGGCAGCCAGGGCGTTTGGCGCACAAGCTGCTCCTTCGGCTGGGGGCGGCTCTTGGGGTGGAGGAGCAGTAGTCGTCTTGCTCACCACCGGCCGCCCCAGGAACGTATGCCACAGAAAGTCGGGTCGCGCTTCCGACGGCGAGAATGCGTAAACATCATTGTGAGATGTCGCGACGATCAGCACGGGCTGCCGCACGTTCCCGACCATGGCATTCTTCACAAAAAGTGGCTGTGAGAGCACGGTGCCATGGACCGCAAAGGACCCGAGCCGCTTGAACCTTTGAACCGTGTTCTGATTGATGCCCGGCACGTGCGAGGTGCCGGTGCGATTGTTGTCATTGCGTTGCGTCAGGACATCTTCCGACTGCGGGACTGGAAAGACGTAGTCCGACAGGATGGGAACGATGACCAACGGCAGCGCAGGTGCAGCCGTGGCCGCAACGGCGTCCGGCGTGGTGGACGTCACCACGTTAAGATCCGGCGCAGCTGGAAGAACCACAACGCCCTGAATGTCCTGCGCCCGGGCCGACGTTGCTATCGTCGGCGAGCAAGCGACAATCAACAACAGTAGCGCTAGTCTGGCGCACAATCGCGATGAATTGATCGGAGACACAAGCATGCTCCTTGAGGTCAATCGAGTTCAGATCGGAAGCGATGAACCGGGCTCGCCGAGTTTCAGGGCATGTTTATTCCGATGATCTTCGGAAATCCGCCGACGCACTCGGTGTTGTGGACAGTGACCGTGACCGGCTTTCGAGCAACGTATGCGGTGAGAGCCGCCGAATAATACGTATGATATCCGGCGTTGTTGATCGTGCTGATATACCCCAAGGTATTTTCCGTGCAATGCGCCGGATTTATCTGCGGGACGTTGAGCATGATGCCGAAAGAGTCGTCGTTCCAGCCGGTCCGGACCTGGGTCAGCGTTCCGGAAACCGCTTGCTGGGCGTGGCACGGCAACACGGTTGCGAGCAAGAAGGCAGCTGCGAAAGTGGCGCGCATGAAATGACTCCCTAAAATGGCAGCTATTCAATGGAAGTTGTAAATCGACACAATGCTACCATCGAAGGACATGCGAGATTGTGAAGCTTTTCACAGACCAAGCACAGTGAGGACCGATATGCCGGCGAGCCTCGTTCAGACTCTTCGCGCTTTTGCCTACAACAACGCCTGGGCCAATCATCGCCTGCTCACGGCCTGCGCCGGTCTCAGCCAGGCGGAATTTGCCGCCGCGCGAACCGGGTTCTTTCCGAGCCTGCAGGCGACGCTGAACCACATCCATGTCATCGATCTCTTCTATGTCGACGCGCTCGAAGGCGGCTGGCTCGGGCCGAAAGCGTGGGCCGACGAGGTGCCCTACCCGGCGGTCGCCGCGCTGAAAGCTGCGCAGCGCGCGATCGACCAGCGCCTGATCGCTCACTGCGACGCGCTGACGCCTGCGCGGCTCGATGAAGACGTCAAGGTCAATCGCGACACCTCCGTGCAGACCGAGCGGCGCGACCGCTTGTTGATGCATCTGTTCCAGCACCAGATCCATCATCGCGGCCAGGCCCATGCGATGCTTTCCGAAACCACGGTCAAGCCGCCGCAGCTCGACGAATTCTTCGCCGCCGGCGAAGCCCCGCTCCGAGAAGCCGAGTTCAAGGAGCTCGGCTGGAGCGAAACCACCGTGTGGGGCGGCTGAGCCGAAGTTTCGCCCGCTGCCGGGCTGCACGAACCGGTTCCCGATTCGGAACAAGGGTCTTGAATACCGCCATCTCCGCGCTCACCTGTCGGTGAAACGTGGGGAATTCTATCAATGCCATTCGCCAATCATCGGGGCCAGCGCATCCATTACACTGTCGAGGGAACGGGGCCGCTGATCGTGCTGCAGCACGGCCTGCTGCTCGACGCGGCGAGCTGGAAGCAATGCGGCGTGGTCGATGCGCTCGCCGATCGCTTTCGCGTCGTCTGCGTCGATTCACTCGGGCATGGCTTGAGCGACAAGCCGGCCGATCCGGCGCTCTACAACCAGGCGCAGCGCGCCGGCGACATCGTTGCCGTGATCGACGATCTCGGCGGCGAGCGCGCCCATGTGGTGGGACATTCGATGGGCGGCTGGGTTGCGGTCGGCGTCGCCAGATTCTTCCCGGCGCGGCTGGCATCGCTGGCGATCGGCGGCTGGGACTTTCTCACCGGCTTGCCGCGCGGCAATGCCGGCCCGCTGACCTATGGCGCCTTCATCACCTTTGCCCGCCGCACCGCGCCGCAGCTCGCCGAATGGGTGACGCCCGATCTCGAAGGCGGCGTGCGCGCCTGCTTCGACGCGCTTGGCCAGCTCGATGGCGCAAAGGATGCCGTGCTCTCCTCGCGCGTGCCGGTGCTGCTGTGGAACGGACAGGACGACGGCCCGCATGCGCCGATGCAGCGCTTCGCCGCGGAGAACGGCCTGTACGCGATGTCGGTCCCCGGCGACCATCTCGGCGCGCTGCTGGAGCACGGCGCCGCAATCGGCCGCGGCATCCGCTCGTTCGTCGGTCGCGGCTAGAGCGATCTCGAGCGCGCGTATCTCCATCGCATCGAGCGCCGAACGAAAGCGCAATGCGCCGTGACGATCGACCGCATCCCCGAACCGGGCGCGCGATCACTGCGTGCCATCATCGCGCGGCCCTTTCCTACGACCAAGGTCCCCTGCGCAGGAAAGGTGAATTCCGGTTAACTGCATTGCGCCGTCCTCATGCTCGCAGAAGAGGAAAAGCCTCCGCGAACACTTGGGGCTTGCGCGGGATCATGTAGGATAGCGGCACGACCCCGCCGGCGACGATGCCGGCCGACCCTGGGACCGCTTGATGACCGCGCATGTCATAGTGACCGACGAAGCCGCCACACGCGTGATCCGGCTGCGCAGGCCCGAGAAGAAGAACGCGATCACCCAGGAGATGTTTCGCGCGATCAGCGACGCGATCGACAAGGCGCAGAACAATCCGAAAATCCGCTGCCTGATCATCACCGGCGGCTCCGGTGTGTTCACCGCGGGCAACGACGTCGAGGACCTGCTCGCACAGGGCACCTCAACCGGCGAGATGCCACCCGCCTCCGACCTGGTCAAGTTCCTGTATTCGCTGGCCCACAATGTGAAGCCGATCATCGCCGCGGTCGACGGCGTCGCTATCGGCATCGGCACCACCATGCTGTTCCACTGCGACTATGTGCTGGCCAGCAAGGCCGCGTCGTTCTCGACGCCGTTCTCCAATTTCGGCCTGGTGCCGGAAGGCGCCTCCAGCCTGCTGATGCCGCGCACGATGGGCCACCAGCGCGCCTTCGCGATGCTGGTGATGGGCCGCACCATGTCGGCCGACGACGCCCGCGTCGCCGGCTTCGTCAACACCGTGGTGGCGCCGGGCCATGCCGAGGTCGAGGCGCACAAGGTGGCGCGCGAGATCTGCGCGCTGCCGGCCGAGGCGGTGGCGATCTCGCGGCGTCTGATCCGGCTGCCGCCGGAGGACGTCACCCGCCGCATCGAACAGGAGAACCATCTGTTCAGCGAACGGATGCGCTCCAGCGAAGCGGTCGACGCCTTCAGGGCCTTCATGGCGCGCACGAAGGATTGAAACGAAGCGTCGCAAAATTGTAGTGGCGCCGGGCCATGATCGTGTGTTCCATGATCGTGCACGCCATGATTATGCGCTCCATGGACAGGTCATGAGACAACCCCGCCCCCGCCTTAAGCCTCTTGCGCCTCTCGCCGCGCTTTGCGCACTCGGTCTGGTCGCGGCAAGCCCCGGTCGGGCACAGACCGCGGCGCCGGTGAACTTGCGCATCCTCGCGATCAACGACTTCCACGGCTATCTGCGGCCGCCGCCGGGCGGCATCCGCATCACCGATCCCGCCGACGCCAGCAAGAAGATCATGGTGCCGGCCGGCGGTGCCGAGCGGATGGCGACCGTCGTCAAGCAGCTGCGCGAAGGACACAAGAACAACATCTTCGTTGCGGCCGGCGACCTGATCGGCGCGAGCCCGTTCCTGTCGGCGATGTTTCATGACGAGCCAACCATCGAGTCGCTGTCGATGATGGGGCTTGCGATCTCCTCGGTCGGCAATCACGAATTCGACGAGGGCAAGGACGAACTGCTGCGGATGCAGAATGGCGGTTGCCACCCGGTCGACAAGTGCCAGGGGCCGCACCCGTTCCTGGGCGCCAAATTCCGCTATCTCGCCGCCTCCACGATCGACAGGGCCACCGGCAAGCCGGTGTTTCCGCCCTACGAGATCAAGGAATTCGACGGCATCCCGGTCGGCTTCATCGGGCTGACGCTGAAGAACACTCCGAATCTGGTGTCGCCGGCCGGCGTCGCGAGCCTCGACTTCCGCGACGAGGCCGAGACCGTCAATGCGCTGATCCCCGAGCTAAAGGCACGCGGCGTCGAGGCGATCGTGGTCTTGATCCATGAAGGCGGCTTTCCGACCGGCGACTATAATGAATGCCCCGGCATCTCCGGGCCGATCGTCGATATCGTCAAGAAATTCGACAAGGCGGTCGACGTCGTGATCTCCGGCCACACCCACCAGGCCTATGTCTGCGAGATCGACGGACGTCTCGTCACCTCAGGCGACAAATACGGCACGCTGGTCACCGCGATCGATCTTGAGCTCGATCCGAAGACTCATGACGTGACCAGCGCCAGGGCCGACAACACCATCGTGAAGATCGCCGGCACGGCCAAGGATCCCGAGCAGAGCGCGCTGCTGGAATCCTACGACCGGCTGGCGGCGCCGATCGCCAACCGCCCGGCCGGCTCGGTCATCGAAACGCTGTCGCGCGTGCCCAATGATTCCGGCGAGAGCCCGCTCGGCGACATCGTCGCCGACGCGCAACTGCGCGCGACCAGCTCGGAGCCGAATGGCGGCGCGGTGATCGCCTTCACCAATCCCGGTGGCGTGCGCACCGATATCACCAGGCGCGAGGACGGCGCGGTCACCTATGCCGACATCTTCGCGAGCCAACCGTTCCGCAACCAGCTGGTGACGATGACGCTGACCGGCAAGCAGCTCAAGGACGTGCTGGAGCAGCAATGGGCCGACCCGAAACGGCCGCGCGCCCTGCAGGTCTCGAAGGGCTTTGCGTATGCATGGGATGCGAGCAAGCCCGACGGCGCGCGCATCATCGCCGCGCGGATGTCGCTCGACGGCAGGCCGATCGACCCCGCCGCGAGCTATCGCGTCACCGTGAACAACTATCTCGCCGAAGGCGGCGACGGCTTCACGGTGTTCAAGGAGGGAACGGCGCAGCAGTTCGGCATCTACGACGTCGATGCGCTCTATGCCTATTTCAAGGCCAACAGCCCGGTCGGCCCGACCGCCGGAAAGCGGATCGAGCGGATCAATTGAGCGGGGTGAGTTCAGCCCTCGTCATAGCCGTCCGAAGGACGGCGTCGCTTTCGCTCGCCTATGTCCCTGCCATCCACGTCTTTCTTGCGCACTCGGAGCAACGACGTGGATGCCCGGCACAAGGCCGGGCATGACGAGTCCGGGGATCAGCCGAGCGGCCTCTAATAGGAAGCCTTGGCAGGATTCTCGAAGAACGAGCAACGGAACCGCAAGATCAAACGCGGCCCTTTCCGGCGAGCCGGTAACCGCCTAAATTAGACCCTCCTCGCACGCGCCTCCATTGCGCCGGGAATTTGCATGACACTGCTTCTGACGCACACCGCCTGCTTCGACCATTTGACCCCTCCAGGACATCCGGAACGCCCCGACCGGCTGCGCGCGGTGGCCGAGGTGCTCGGCGAAGACCGCTTCAAGGCGCTGGTGCGCGATCTCGCGCCCGAAGGCGACCTCGACACCGTGCTGCTCTGTCATGGCGAGCATTATGTCGGCGAGCTGCGCCACATCGCGCCGACCTCGGGCATGATTTATATCGACGGCGACACCTCGATGTCGCCCGGCACCTGGGAAGCCGTGATGCGCGGCGTCGGCGGGGCGGTCGCCGCCACCGATGCGGTGATGACCGGCGCCCACCAGAACGCCTTCGTCGCGGTGCGCCCGCCCGGCCATCACGCCGAGAAATCGACGCCGATGGGGTTCTGCTTCTTCGACAATGTCGCGATCGCCGCGCGCCACGCGCAGCGCAAATACGGCATCAAGCGCGCCGCGATCATCGATTTCGACGTCCATCACGGCAACGGCACGCAGGACATCTTCTGGGCCGATCCCACCGTGATGTATTGCTCGACGCACCAGATGCCGCTGTTCCCCGGCACTGGCGCCGCCGGCGAGCGCGGCGAGCACGACACCGTTGTCAACGCGCCGCTGGCGCCCGGCGACGGCGGTGCCAGGTTCCGCGCAGCCTTCGAGAACCTGATCCTGCCGCAGCTCGAGAAGTTTTCCCCCGAACTCGTCGTCATCTCGGCGGGCTTCGACGCGCATCACCGCGATCCCTTGGCCTCGATCAACCTGACCGGCGAGGATTTCGGCTGGGTCACGCGCAAGCTGATGGATGTGGCCGACAAGAGCGCCGGCGGCCGCGTGGTCTCGGTGCTGGAGGGCGGCTACGACCTGCAGGGCCTGAAAGAGTCGGTGGCATCTCACGTCACCGCATTGATGGGCGTCTAAATACCCGCCACAATACGCCCGCAAAAATTCGATTGATTCTGCGCCGGGGCGAGCATGCCTGCGACAGGTCATGCCCGGACGAACAAGATCAGGTTGCGATCTGATCGGCGCAATCAGGAACGCAAAGAATGGCCGAAAACACCCAGGCGGACGTCAAGAAACTCTCCTTTGAGCGCGCGATCGAGGAACTCGAATCGATCGTCAAGCGGCTCGAGGACGGCAAGGTCCCGCTTGAGGAATCGGTCGCGATCTATGAGCGCGGCGAACAGCTGAAGCGGCGCTGCGAGGAGTTGCTGCGCCAGGCCGAAGCCCGCGTCGACAAGATCACCACCGACGCCTCGGGCCAGCCGACCGGCACCGAGCCGCTCGACGTGCAGTAGCGCCGCCCATCGCGATCCTGCGACAGGATGTCCGCGACAGCGGACAATTGTTGCTCCGTATTTCCGGCAATTGACCCCGCCGCGGGACGACCGCAGCGGTCCGGTGCTGTCACGAATCTGCCCGATCCGGGCCGGCCGGCTGCCGCAAAAATGGGCGGATTGGAACCCGCCTGCGGCCTCTAGCATTGAAAAGTCTGGCTTTTTCGGTAGAAGGCATAGGAACCCAGCGCCCCTAGCGGGTTGGCTTTGACCGCGGCTTTGGTGTAATGCTTCCAGTTCTATGGGCATTTGAGGGTGGCGGGCGGCCCGAATTATTCGGGCGGCAAGCAACTCAAATGGTTCGATAAAACTGAACCGGGACGGGTGAACAGCGACCAAGGTGATGCATATCACGTGGTCCAATCCGGAGTGAATCTAGGCTGACAACCAGGCACGGCCTGCCGGGGCGGCACCCAGTGTCTGGCATTCGCTGCGCGGTGAGCGCGCCAACCCATCTCGCGTCGGGCCGTTCGTTCCGACAGGCAAAAATTGGAAATTCGCTGTGACCACATTTAGTAAAACGCCGCTTCTTGACACGATTCACACGCCGGATGACCTGCGCAAGCTGAAGGTCGAGCAGGTGCGGCAAGTCGCCGACGAGCTGCGCCAGGAAACCATCGACGCGGTGTCGGTGACCGGCGGCCATTTCGGCGCAGGCCTCGGCGTGGTCGAGCTGACCACCGCCATCCACTACATCTTCGACACCCCGCGCGACCGCCTGATCTGGGACGTCGGCCACCAGGCCTACCCGCACAAGATCCTGACCGGACGCCGCGACCGCATCCGCACGCTGCGCACCGGCGGCGGCCTCTCCGGCTTCACCAAGCGCACCGAGAGCGACTACGATCCGTTCGGCGCCGCACACTCCTCGACCTCGATTTCGGCCGGCCTCGGCATGGCCGTGGCGCGCGATCTCTCGGGCGGCAAGAACAACGTGATCGCGGTGATCGGCGACGGCGCGATGTCGGCGGGCATGGCCTATGAAGCCATGAACAATGCGGGTGCGATGAATTCGCGCCTGATCGTGATCCTCAACGACAACGACATGTCGATCGCCCCGCCGGTCGGCGCGATGAGCGCCTATCTGTCGCGGCTCTATTCCGGCAAGACCTACCGCTCGCTGCGCGAGGCGGCCAAGCAAATCAACAAGCGCCTGCCCAAGATCCTCGCCAACCGCGCCAACCGCGTCGAGGAATATTCCCGCGGCTTCATGATGGACGGCGGCACGCTGTTCGAGGAGCTCGGCTTCTATTATGTCGGCCCGATCGACGGTCACAATCTCGACCATCTGCTGCCGGTTCTGAAGAACGTCCGCGACATGGAGACCGGGCCGATCCTGGTTCACGTCGTGACCCAGAAGGGCAAGGGCTACGGCCCGGCCGAGGCCTCCGCCGACAAGTACCACGCCGTCGTCAAGTTCGACGTCGCCACCGGCACCCAGGCCAAGGCCAAGCCGAATGCGCCGGCCTACCAGAACGTGTTCGGCCAGAGCCTCGTCAAGGAAGCGCAGAAGGACGACAAGATCGTCGCCATCACCGCGGCGATGCCGTCCGGCACCGGCGTCGACATCTTCAACAAGGCGTTCCCGGACCGCACCTTCGACGTCGGCATCGCCGAGCAGCACGCGGTGACCTTCGCCGCCGGCCTCGCCACCGAAGGCTACAAGCCGTTCTGCGCGATCTACTCGACCTTCCTGCAGCGCGGCTATGACCAGGTGGTCCACGACGTCGCGATCCAGAGCCTGCCGGTCCGCTTCGCGATCGACCGCGCCGGCCTGGTCGGCGCCGACGGCGCGACCCACGCCGGCTCGTTCGACAATGCCTATCTCGGCTGCCTTCCGAACTTCGTGATCATGGCCGCCTCCGACGAGGCGGAAATGGTCCACATGGTGGCGACGCAGGTTGCGATCAACGATCGTCCGAGCGCGCTGCGCTATCCGCGCGGCGAAGGCCGCGGCGTCGAGATGCCGGAAGTCGGCGTTCCCCTGCCGATCGGCAAGGGCCGCATCATCCGCGAAGGCAAGAAGGTCGCGCTGCTGTCGTTCGGCACCCGCCTCGCCGAGTGCGAGAAGGCGGCCGACGAGCTCGCCGCCCACGGCCTCTCCGCCACGATCGCGGACGCGCGCTTCATGAAGCCGCTCGATGAGGAGATGATCATGAAGCTCGCGCGCGAGCATGATATCCTGATCACCATCGAGGAAGGCTCGATCGGCGGCTTCGGCTCGCATGTCATGCAGTTCCTGTCTGACAACGCCATGCTCGATAGCGGCATGCTGAAGTTCCGCTCGATGATTTTGCCCGACGTGTTCCTCGACCACGACTCGCCGGCGGCGATGTATGCCCGCGCGGGTCTCGACGCCAAGAGCATCGTTGCCAAGGTGTTCGAAACCCTCGGCAAGGACTACAAGACCGAGACCGTCAAGCTCGCGTAATCGTTCCACCTCTCCCCGCAGGGAGAGGTCGGATCGCGTGAGCGATCCGGGTGAGGGGGTGAGGTCCCATGAACGAGCATAACCCCTCACCCGCGCCTCCGGCGCGACCTCTCCCTATGGGAGAGGTTTCAAGTCGATCTCATCCCCGGCAAGTCCATGAAAATCTATCTGGCAGGTCCTGACGTGTTCCTGCCGGATGCCGTGGAGATCGGCCGCCGCAAGGCGGAGGTTTGCGCCTATCACGGGCTGACCGGGCTGTATCCGCTCGACAACAGCATCGATCCCACTGCCGCCGGCGCCTCTCTCACCATCTTCAAGAGCAACGAGGCGATGATGGAGTCTGCCGACGCCATCATCGCCAATTTGACGCCGTTTCGCGGCCCCAGTGCCGACGCAGGCACCGTCTACGAACTCGGCTACATGGCGGGACGCGGCAAACTGTGTCTCGCCTATTCGAACGATCCCACGTCCTACGCCAATCGCGTGGCGCGGCTGAGCCAGGTCGTGCCGGCATCCGACGGACGCCTGATCGACACGGAGGGGCTGACGGTGGAAGAGTTTGGATTGCCTGATAATCTGATGATGATGCACGCGCTCGATCTGCACGGCAGTCCGCTGGTGACGCCGCGCGAGCCGTCGGCCGATCTCTGGCACGACCTCACCTCCTTCGAGGCCTGCGTGCGGCTTGCCGCCACGCAGCGCCGTCAGGGCGCCAAGTGACCAAACAAGTGACCAAGCCGGGCGACAACGACAACGACGCATCCGCCGGCAAGCGCATCGACGTGCTGCTGGTCGAACGCGGCCTGTTCGAAAGCCGGGCGCGGGCGCGCGCCGCGATCGACGCCGGCCTCGTCACCGCCGACGGCAAGCCGATTGCAAAAGCGTCCGAGATCGTCGCGCCCGGTGCCACACTCACGGCCGAGCCGGCGCATCCCTATGTCTCGCGCGGCGGCGTCAAGCTCGCCGGCGCGCTCGAGCATTATCCGATCGATATCGAGGGCCATGTCTGCCTCGATGTCGGCGCCTCGACCGGCGGCTTCACCGAAGTGCTGCTCGCCAATGGCGCGAGCCTGGTGTTCGCCATCGACGTCGGCCACGGCCAGCTGCATCCCTCGCTGCAGGGCCATCCGAAGATCGTCTCCATGGAGGCGACCGACATCAGGAGCTTCGAGGGCAAGCGCCTGCCGGCGCGGCCCGACATCGTCGTGATCGATGTCAGCTTCATCTCGCTGAAGCTGGTGCTGCCGGTGGCGCTGTCGCTGGCGGCAGCACCAATGCATCTCCTGGCGCTGATCAAGCCGCAATTCGAGGCAGCGCGCAAACACGCCAAGCGCGGCGTCATCCGCAACGCGATGGTGCACCAGGAGATCTGCGACGATATCGCAGCCTTTGCCGCTTCGCTCGGCTGCACCGACATCCAGGTGTTTCCGTCCTCGATCACCGGTGGCGACGGCAATATCGAATTCTTCCTCGGCGCGCGCCGTGGCTGAGCTCATCACCATCGACCATGTCGGCCACCGCGGCGACGGCGTCGCGATCGACGGCTCGCAGTCGATCTTCGTGCCCTACACGCTCGGCGGCGAAACGGTCGAAGTCGAGGACGTCCCCGGTCAGCATCCCGACCGGCGGCGGCTGCTGCGGGTGGCGCGCGCAAGCCCCGAGCGCATCGCGCCGTTCTGTCCGCATTTCGGCGTCTGCGGCGGCTGCGCGATCCAGCACTGGAACGACGCGCCCTACCAGGCCTGGAAGCGCAACATCGTGGTCGAGACGCTGGCGCAGGCGAGAGTTTCGGCCGAGGTCGCGCCGCTGCTCGATGCCTATGGCGCGGGCCGCCGCCGCATCACGCTGCACGGGCGGATGGGCACCCATGGGGGGCTGAAGGTCGGCTTCGCCGCTTCCGGTTCGCACGACATCATCCCGGTGGATCGCTGTCCGATCCTCGATCCGGCGCTCGATGGCGCGCTCGAGGCGGCCTGGGCGGTCGCCGAGCCGCTGATCTCGATTGGCAAACCGCTCGACATCCAGGTCACCGCAACGCTAAACGGCCTCGACATCGACGTGCGCGGCTCCGGCGCGCTGCCGACGAGCCTGATCACCACGCTGTCGCGCGTCGCGGAGAAACATCGGCTGGCGCGGCTGACGCGGCAAAGCGAGCTGGTGCTGCAGCGCGGCTCGCCGGAGGTTGCAATCGGCAAGGTGAAGGTGGTGCTGCCGCCGGGCTCGTTCCTTCAGGCGACCGTCAAGGGCGAGGAGACGCTTGCGGCGCTGATTCGCGAGCATTGCGGACGCGCCAAGCACATCGCCGATCTGTTCTGCGGCGTCGGCCCGTTCGCGCTTCGCCTCGCGGAGAAGGCGCGGATCGCGGCCTTCGACAACGATGCCGGCGCGATCACCGCGCTGCAGAAGGCCGCGCAATCCACATCGGGGTTGAAGCCGCTCAAGGCCGAGGCGCGCGACCTGTTCCGCCGCCCTTTGATGCCGCAGGAATTGCGCGACTTCGATGCCCTGGTGTTCGATCCACCGCGGCAGGGCGCGCAGGCGCAGGTCACCCAGCTGGCAGCGAGCAAGGTGCCGGTGATCGTCGCGGTCTCCTGCAATGCCGCAACCTTTGCGCGCGACGCGAAGATCCTGATCGATGGCGGTTACAAGATGACGGCCGTCACCCCGGTCGATCAGTTCCGCCATACGCCGCATGTCGAGTTGGTGGCGCGGTTTGCGCGCTGATCTGCGAACGAGAGGCGAGATATCGGCAGAACCGTAGCAACCATTAGCTCTTTCGGTTGTGTGCGATTGAATTGCCCGATCGCCGTTGAGACTGACGCCGTGCTCGCGGCCATCAAGGCGTGGCCTGTCGAGGGTGGGATGTGGCAGCATTTGAGCGACGGCCATCCTTGACGGCCGCTGTGCGCGGCGTCCTTGTGACGGCAGGTCGGGACGAAGAAACGGTGCCCCGATCGAACAAAGAAACGCTTCAGGTCGCCGGGGCGACGACTGGCAAGTGAGCTTGCCAAGGGGTCGCTCGGGCCACCACGGTGTTGATGAAGATGAGCAACTTCCTGGCGCAGGCGATCAGGGCACGCTTGTGGCCTTTGCCGGCGGCGATCAATCGTTTGTACAGGGCCATGAGCTGCGGATTCCAGCGGAAAGACGCCGCCAGCGCCGCAGCATAGAGCGCATGGCGCAGACGTTTGCGTCCACCGTCGATGTGACGAGCGCCGATGTGTTCGCCGCTGTCGTCGTCATAAGGCGCAAGGCCCGCAAGTGCTGCGGCCTGCTCGCGGCTGACCTGGCCGATCTCGGGCATCCGGACCAGGACGGAGACCGCAGTCGGCAGCCCGGCCCCACCGACGCTGTAGATCAGGTCGAGCCGAGCGGCGAGATCGTGCTGCTTGCGGATCGCTGCCACCAGAGCCTTGAACTCGACTCGTTCGCGCTTGGCCAGACGGGCGATGTCGTCCTTCCAGAGCTTTTGGATACGCGCGTCGCGGCAGCTCTCGAGCCGGTTCTTGAACCGCGCGATATCTTCTCCGATCTGATCGATCAGCGTCAGATGCCCGGCCAAGGGCGGCAATCTTGCATCGGGTGCCGGGTGGATCTTCTTGACCGCAGCGGTGCATGCGGCGATCAGCGCGGCATCGATCCGATCGTTCTTGGCACGCTGCCCGCGGTATTTGGCATAGGCACGCACTTGCGCCGGCTGGAACACCACGACGACAAACCGCTTGCGCCGCAGCTCGACGACGACCGGCTGCTCATAGCCACCGCTCGCCTCGATCCCAATTCGCCTGACCTTATGGCGCCCAAGCCACTCCAACAGCGTCTTGTAACCTTCCGCCGTGTTCTCCACCTGCAGCTGCTCCGAGCCGTCGTCGAGCGCCACGTCGAGCTTCCGTTTGCCAATATCGATTCCGGCACAGATTGTGATACGCTTGGCCATCTTCCTCGACCCTCCCTTGTGATGCGAACCTAAAGTTCGTTCAACCATGCGGGTCCCGATGAAGTGCCGATCGCGATCTTGCTACGAATAACAGCCTTCAAGGCTTCGATGGGTATCGATCCGATCGATCAGCGGCCCAGCCCGGGCGGCCACCCGAGCTGGGCCATTCCTCACGGAACGAGGCCAGTCTAACCCAGCGCGCTAATACAAGGATGGGTAGAGCGCAGCGAAACCCATCGCAGCGGAACGAGAATGATGGGTTTCGCTTCCGCCTTCGCTCTTCGAGCTTCGGCGAACAGGTCGCTAACTCATCCTACGAGATCACAAAACGAGCCCTCACCGCCCCCAGCGGTCCTGCCAGATCTTCTCGCCGATCGTGCAACTGACCCGCGGCTCCTTCTCGGCGGTCCGCACGATCGGGCGCTCCGGGGTGCGGCCGGCGACTTCGAGCAGCAGCTTGGTGCGGATCGCCTCCTTGAACTTCTCGCGGTCCTTGATCGTCACCACGAAAGAGCCCGGCCCGCCGATCACGCAATCCTCGTAGTACAGGTCGAGATTCTCGATATCCATCGTCGAGTAGGACGGCTCCTTCACCATGATCGGCAACCCGTTGATGACGATGCCCTTGTCAAGCGCCGCATCGCGCGCGGGCGTGATCGGCGCGCCGTTGTTGTTGGGCCCGTCGCCGGAAATATCGATCACGCGGCGCAGGCCGCGATGCGGATTCTCGTCGAACATCGGGATTGCGAAATAGATCGCGCCCGAGATCGAGGTGCGCGAGGCGCGGCGCACCGGCGTCTTCATGATCTCGGCGGCGACCGCATCGGCGGATTCAGGGCCGTCGATCACCCGCCAGGGAATGATGACCTTCTGGTCATTGGAAGCGGCCCATTCGAAATAGGTGATCGAGATCTTGCCGTTCGGCCCGGCCTTCAGCGCCTGCAGGAAATCCTTGGAGACGATCGCCTGCGCATAGCCCTCGCGCTGGATCGCGAGTTCGTCCATGTCCATCGAATAGGAGACGTCGACCGCGATGATCAGCTCGATGTCGACGCTCGGTGTGGATTCCTTTTCGGCCAGCCGGCCGGTCTGTGGTCCCGGGCCCGGCGCGGCAACACCGGCCACATCGCCGCTGGCCAGCATGCCCGCGACAAGCACCGCTCCGATCGAGACATACCAGCGCATTGCGGCCCTCCCGTCGTATGGGTGTCATGGTGACACGCAAATCCGGCGGCGAAAAGCGCTGATATCATTTGTCCTTCACATTCAGGTTAGTCACTTGCAGGTTAGACATCACCTATCTCGAATGAGACAAAACGCGCCGTGCCGTTGCCGCAATGACGCCGTGCAATTCGACCGGTTCCAAGGCGCGCCGGAAGACGGTATTCTTACGGAGTAATCGCGAGGGAGTGCCGGGCGATGCCCGATACCGTCGTCAAGCCGAAAACCAGGACAAAGACCAAGGTCGAGCGGCCACGCCTGCACAAGGTGATCCTGGTCAACGACGACTACACGCCGCGCGAATTCGTCGTCACCATCCTGAAGGGCGAATTCCGGATGACCGACGACCAGGCCTACAAGGTGATGCTGACCGCGCATCAGCGCGGCGTCTGCGTGGTCGCTGTGTTCACCAGGGACGTCGCCGAGACCAAGGCGACGCGCGCCACCGACGCCGGCCGCGCCAAGGGCTATCCACTGCTGTTCACCACCGAGCCGGAAGAGTAGCTGTAATCACCGTTCCGCCGGCCGCGCGAGCTACGTCCGCTGGCTAGCCACAATATCGGCGACGACGGCTCCCATCACCAGCGCGCCGCCAATGAGGGCGCGGAGCGACGGCACCTCGGCAAACGCCAGCCACACCCAGAACGGCATCAGCGGGGTTTCGAGGGTGGCGATCAGCGAGGCCTGCCCGGATGGCAGGAATCTGGAGCCGATCGTAAACAGGGTGAGACCGAGACCCACCTGGCATGCCCCGAACATCGCAAGCACGTCGAGATCGGCGCCGGTGACCGCGCCGATGCCCTGCGCGAATGGAAGGCTCACGACGCTACCGAGAACATTCGAGAGCGCCGCGGCGGCGACCATCGGGGTGCCCTTGTGCCGGCGGATCGTCACCGTCATCAGCGCGATCGCCAGCGCCATGATGCATGCAAGGCCGATGCCCCGGTAGTCCGTGATATCCCCGGCGCCGCTGACGGTGACGGCAACGCCCGCGAGGGCGACGAGGCTTGCCAGCAATGTGCCGGGGCGCGCCCGCTCGCCGAGCCACAGCCAGGCGATCGCGGCCGCCGCAAACGGCTGCATCGCGACAATGATCGCGACATTGGCGACGCTGGTCAGTTGCAGCGCCGGAATGAACGTCACCATGCCCAGGGTTGAGAGGCCGGCCACCAGCCATCCGCGCGCGGGCATCACGACGAGATCGCGCGCGCCGCGCCAGCCCTGCGTGGCGAGCAGGAACAGCGCGATCGCGCCGCCGCCGAACAGCCCGCGCCAGAACAGGATGGTCCAGGAATCGAAGTGCAGCAGCCGGGTGAAGAACGGCGCGGTGCTCCAGGCCGCCGCGGCAGCAACGACCAGCGCAATCCCGGTGCGATGCTGCGCGTCGTTGTCAGTCACGTCGCACTGCCGCTAAAGCGCGATGAGACAAGATTGAATCATCATCGCGCCTTAGCTCCTTCTTTGCGCATGATCTCCGCGCAAACGCGTCCCGCGTTTGTCGCGAGGGAAAACCGCGTCGCACTTTTCCGGATCATGCATTAGCCGGCGGCCGCGCGTGGCGCCTCGTCGAACAGGCCGTAGACCCGTTCGGCCTTGGCAAATCCCGAAATCGGAAACTCGCCGAGATCGCTCCAGCCGCCGTCGCAGATGCCAGCGAAGCGCTCGGAGGCCACGACGGTGCGGCCGAGACGGCCGGCAATCTTCTCCAGCCGCGCGGCGAGATTGACCGCCGGACCGATGCAGGTGAAGTCGAGCCGGTTGCCGCCGCCGATATTGCCGTAGAGCACGCGGCCGAGATGCAGTGCGACGCCGAAGCGGAAGCGCTCGACCGCATCGCCGTTGGCGAATTGCAGCGCCTCGACGCCGGCGCGGGATGCGCGCGCGGCGTCCAGCACGCGCGAGCAGACCTGCACCTCGTCGCCGAGATATTCATCGACCGGGAACACCGCGAGCAGGCCGTCGCCCATGAATTTGAGCACTTCGCCGCCATGGTCGCGGATCGCGGTGACCTGGCAGTCGAAGTAGAGGTTGAGGATCTCCACCACCGTCTCGGACGGCAAGCGGTCCGACAGCGCTGTGAAGCCGCGCAGGTCGGACAGCCAGATCGCGGCGTCCATCGTGTCGGCGTGGCCGCGCCGGATCTGGCCGCCCATGATGCGCTCGCCGGCCCGGTTGCCGACATAGGTGTCGAGCAACAGCGTGGCGGTGCGGCGCAGCGTCACAATCTCGATGTAGCGCGCCAGCGGCACGGTGATCGAGCGGATCGCATCGAGCTGCTCCTCGGTGAAGCCGCCCGGCTGCCTGGTGGTCCAGCTCGACGCATTGACGAAGCCGTCGGTGTAAACCAGCGGCATCGCGACATAGTCGGTGACGCCCTCCGCCTGCAGGTCCACGACGATCGGAAAGCGTGCGCTGGCGGGGTCGTCGAGCCGCGCGCGCACTTCAAGTCCCTGCCTGAACACGATCGACAGCGGGCTGACGGCAAATTCCGGGGAGTCCAGAATGTTGTGATCGACGGTGCCGGTTTCGACCTCCGCGCCAGGCGTCCAGAAGAAATGGCGGCCGTAGATTTCGGGATGCAGCGTGCGCACGAAGACGCCGACCCGCCACAACGGCAGGCCGGCGCGCACCAGGCGTTCGCAGCATTCCGCCATCATCTGCGGCGGGGTCGGCGCCGACCGCGCGCCACCGATCATCCATTCGATGATGTCCCGTAGCTCCGACGCATTCATTGGCAATTCCCCGGGGCGATCTGGCGACCGCCACTATATAGGGGATCAGCGCCCGGTCTGCCCGCGGTCGCGCAGAAAATGATCGGCCAGTACGCAGGCCATCATGGCCTCGCCGACCGGCACCGCGCGGATGCCGACGCAGGGGTCGTGGCGGCCCTTGGTCAGGATGTCGGTATCGGCGCCCTTGCGGTCCACGGTGCGGCGCGTGGTCAGGATCGAGGAGGTCGGCTTGACCGCAAAGCGCACCACCACCGGCTGGCCGGTCGAGATGCCGCCGAGCACGCCGCCGGCATGGTTGGACAGGAAACGCGTGCCGTTGTTGCCGGTCCGCATCTCGTCGGCGTTCTCTTCGCCAGTGAGCTCGGCGGCGCCGAAGCCGGCACCGATCTCGACGCCCTTAACCGCGTTGATGCTCATCATCGCGGATGCCAGGTCGCTGTCGAGCTTGGCATAGATCGGCGCGCCGAGGCCCGCCGGCACGCCCTCGGCAACGACCTCGATGACGGCGCCGATCGAGGACCCGCTTTTCCTGATGCCGTCGAGATAGCTTTCGAAGAACGCCGCCTTGTCCTTGTCGGGACAGAAGAACGGGTTGTTGGCGATCTCGTCCCAGTCCCACTTCTCGCGGTCGATCTTGTGCGGGCCCATCTGCACCAGCGCGCCGCGCACCTTGACCTCGGGCAGGACTTTTCGCGCGATCGCGCCGGCGGCGACGCGGGTCGCGGTCTCGCGCGCGGAAGAGCGGCCGCCGCCGCGATAGTCGCGCAGGCCGTATTTCGCTTCATAGGTGAAGTCGGCGTGCCCTGGCCGGAACTTGTCCTTGATCTCGGAATAGTCCTTGGAGCGCTGGTCGGTGTTCTCGATCAACAGCGCGATCGGCGTGCCGGTCGTGACCTGCACCCCGCTCTCCGGATGCGCCATCACGCCGGACAGGATCCTCACCGCATCCGGCTCCTGGCGCTGGGTGGTGAAGCGCGACTGGCCGGGCCGGCGGCGGTCGAGGTCGTGCTGGATCTCCTCCACCGTGAGAGGGATCAGCGGCGGGCAGCCATCCACCACGCAGCCGATCGCAACCCCATGGCTCTCGCCGAAGGTCGTGACGCGGAACATATGGCCGAACGTATTGAAGGACATGGCGTGTCGTAACGCGCGCAGGCAGCGGGGTCAAACAGCTAAGCCGTCATTCCGGGGCGATGCAAAGCATCGAACCCGGAATCTCGAGATTCCCCGATGCGCAATTGCGCATCTGAGGTTCGGTCCTGCGGACCGCCCCGGAATGACGGCCTACCTTAACTATACTTCTGCAGGCCCGCTGCGCCGAACACGTAGACCGCGCCCTGCTCGATAGCGAGGTCCGCGGCCGAGGCCGGGGTCTCGAAGCCGAGCGCCACCATCAGCGCCCGCGCCGTGCCGCCATGGGCAACCGCGACCGTGTCTGAGGTCACCGAGCGGTACCACTCGGTCATCCGCACCTGCACGTCGACATAGCTCTCGCCGCCGGATGGCGACACCGTCCACTTCTCGGCCAGGCGGCGGGCATACACGGCGGGGTCGGCGGCCTGCGCCTGCGCCAGCGTCGAGCCTTCCCATGTCCCGTAGCCGATCTCGCGCAGCCGCGCGTCGAGGGCGTAGTCGCCGGGCGGCAGGCCGAGCTCGGCGCGGACCAGCTCCATGGTCGCGCGCGCCCGGATCAGCGGGCTTGCGACGAACGGCAGCGTCGTCTTGTCACGGCCGTCGCGTGCCAGCAGATCGGCGAGGATGCGCCCGGCATGCGCCGCCTGGGCACGGCCGCGCTCGTTGAGGCCGATGTCCTGCACGCCCTGAAGCCGGCCTTCGGCATTCCATGCGGTCTCGCCGTGGCGGATGTAGTAGATCGTTGGCACCGGCATTCGCTTCGAATATTTCCGGTCCGGAGGTACACCAGCACTTCGGCTGGCGACAAGCCCAAATCGGCCGCAGCTGAGGCGCTATGCATGCAGATCGGCGCAACCGGAATAGCCGCGACGTTAGGGTGTTATATTTGATGAGGCGGCTAGCGCCGCGACCATCGAAGACTGGGATGCATGACCGCGTTTCGTCAAAGTGTCGAAGCCATGATCCCGGCGCTCCGCCGCTATGCGCGCGCGCTGGTGCGTGACTCGGATATCGCCGACGATCTGGTGCAGGACACGCTGGTGCGGGCGCTGCGCTCGGAGCGGCTGTTTCTTGGCGGCGACGTCAGGAGCTGGCTCTACACGATCCTGACCAATTTGAACAAGAACCGCCGGCGCTCGCTCGCGCGGCGGCCGGCCTTCATGCCGCTGCTCGACAACAATGCCGACGCCAGCGGCACCGAGGCCGAGGGACGCGACATCGAGCGCGCGCTGTCGACGCTGGTCGAGGAGCAGCGCTCGGTACTGCTGCTCGTGATGCTGGAGGGGATGAGCTACCGGGAGGTCGCCGACATCCAGGGCGTGCCGATCGGCACGGTGATGTCCCGCCTCGCCCGCGCCCGCGCCCATGTCCGGGCATCGATCGAGGGCCAGCGCCCGACGCTCAGGCGGGTGAAATGATAGGCTGCGCAACAGCAGGTGTTACGATGAACGATTTTCGAACAAGATTTGGCAGAGACGAATGATATGACCGACCCGAACATCCCCGTCACCGAAGACGAGCTGCACGCTTACGTCGACAACGAGCTGCCGGCCGAACGCCGCGGGGATGTCGAGGCGTGGCTCGCCACGCATCCTGACGACGCGGCGCGGGTGCAGTCATGGCGCGCGATGGCCGAGAGGCTGCATGCGCGCTACGACACCGTGCTGGACGAGGCGGTGCCGAATCGGCTCGAGCTCGAGCGGCTGGTGCGCCAGCCGCGCCGCTGGGTCTATGGCGCGGTGGCGGCAACGCTGGCCGCCTTCATCGCCGGCGGCGGCGTCGGCTGGATCGCGCACGGCGCCGCGGCGACGCCGTCGGCCTTCCAGAGCTTCACGGTCGATGCGCTCGATGCGCACCGGCTCTACGTGGTCGAGGTCCGTCACCCGGTCGAGGTGCCCGGCAGCGAACGCGACCACCTGCAGCAATGGCTGACCAAGCGCTGCGGCTGGGACGTCCGCGCGCCGGAGCTCACTGGGCTGAAGCTGGTCGGCGGCCGCCTGCTGCCCGGGCCGAGCGGGCCGGCGTCGTTCCTGATGTACGAGAGCACGTCCGGCGAGCGCTTCACGGTCTACACCGCCAAGGCGAAGACCGATGCGACCCAGATGCGCTATGCCGTCCAGGGCAGCGACGGCGCGCTGTTCTGGGCCGATCGCGGCGTCGCCTATGTCGTCAGCGGCGGCACCGACCGCAGCCGCCTGACCCAGGTCGCGCAGGCCGTCTACGATCAGATGGAGAAGAGCGGCGGCTGATCTTCCGTAATTCTACGGAAGAAATTTCCGCGCAAACTGCGTCATGGCGGGAAAGTGAATCCGGCCTCACTCGGCGTCCCAATTCCGACATTGAAAATTTCGATTCGCGTCATTGCGGCGTCTCATTATCGCACCGGATATTCACGCGAAGATGATCTGCGCCCGATCCGCCGATCGGCGCACGCGGCCTCGATTGGGGTTTGGTACCGCGCTGGTCCCCCTCTCGAGGCCGCACTCCTTTTCCGCCATCCGGTCTGCACGCCGCAGAACCCGGACCTCCGGCGGCCGGTCATTGTTTGACCCGCTCGCAACGCCCGCGTCTACCCCGATAGAGTCCGGGGTAGGTGCAGTTTCGCGTCTTCGTCGCGTCGTTGGGGCGCGTTATCGGCGGTCAGCCGAGATCGCTGCGCGGATTATAGGGGTTTCGATCCCGCCACGTCTGCATCAATGCCTCAAGCTCGGCATCGTTCCCGTCGGGAAGTATGATCCGGGTCGTGACGTAGAGATCGCCTGATACACCCGCCTTCGACAGCCCCTTGCCCTTGAGGCGGAAGGTGCGGCCGCTGGAGGTGTTTTTCGGGATCGACAGTTCGACCGCGCTGCCGAGCGTCGGCACCCGGACCTTGCCGCCCAGCACCGCCTCGTAGAGCGTCACCGGCAGATCGATCCTGAGATCGTTGCCGTCGATCTTGAAGAACGGATGCGGCGCGATCGAGATCGTGATCAGCAGATCGCCGGGCGGGTGGCCCTGTGCGGTCTCGCCCTGGCCCTTCAGCCGGATCTGCTGCCCGGCGGTCACGCCCGGCGGAATCTTGACGTTGAGCTCGCGGCCGGTCGGCAGGCGGACGCGCTTGTCGCCGCCCCTGACCGACTCCTCCAGCGACACCGTCATGGCGACCGAAAGATCGAGGTCGACCCCGACCCCGCCGCCCTCAAACTCGAACGGACTGGACCGCCCCGCACGGCCGCCACCGCCGCCGCGCGCGGCGTTGCCGAACATGCTGTTGAGGATGTCCTCGAAGCTGCCGCCACCCACGCCGCCGCCGGGTCCGCCGCGGAAGCTGTATTCGAAGCCGCCCGGACCGGTACGGCCACCGGCGCCGCCGCCTGGGAAACCCTGGAAGCGCGGCTTGCCTTCGGCATCGATCTCGCCGCGGTCGAACTGCTTGCGCTTGTCCTCGTCGCCGACGATCTCATTGGCCGTGTTGATCTCCGCAAAGCGGGCGGCCGCCTTCGGGTCGTTCTTGTTGTTGTCAGGGTGATGCTTCTTGGCGAGCTTGCGATAGGCGCTCTTGATCGTCGCAGCGCTGGCGCTCCGCTGCACCCCCAAGACCTCATAGGGGTCGCGCATCCGTCACGTCTCCTTCACGGGAAAAATCAGTCCTGGATGGAACCCATCGGGGCCCACTTTACCTTCATGTGGGGGCTCAGTGGCATTTTTGCAACTAGCGCCCGTCCATTATCGGCCGGCTTCTGCCGGACCTCTCAGGACTTTCTCCACGGCTTCAGGTTATGGATTTCCCACCGTCCTTGTCCACCCTTGCAGGCGGCACCCTGTAGCCAGCTCTCGGTGACTCCATTGACATAGCTCGCGAGGAAGTCCCGGCACGTCTTGCCGTCCTCGCCCGAATAGGCCTGGGCCAGCGGCGTCACCGAGCCGCGCGCACCCGTCTCAGGGTTTTCCCAGGACTGGCTGGAATCCTTGTCGCCCTTGGTCAGCACGTCGGAAGCCGCATTGCGGGCGAAGGCAAGATCGCTCTCGGTCGGCATCGCCGCGCTGACCTGGGTCGGGTTGATCGAGCCAGTCACATCCTTGTCGTCCATCTTGGCGAAAGCATCGCTGCGCGACAGGCTGCAGCCGCTGGCGCCAACGCCGATCAGAATCAATGTCACCGCCGCGCCCGCGGGGTGGATCGCCGATAGGCCAACGCGCCCCCATGCCCTATATAGGGCCAGTAGCGCGCTCTCGGACGCGGGCGGATGCAAATCGGGACTCCTGACATGACCGACACGACCTCCATCAAACACCCGACACCGTTAACATCGGGTGATTTCACCGCGGCGGAGGAGCCGTTTGCCCTGTTCGGCGAATGGTTTGCGGAAGCGGTCAAGTCCGAGCCGAACGATCCGAACGCGATGGCGCTCGCGACCGTCGACGCCGACGGACTGCCGGACGTGCGGATGGTGCTGATGAAGGGCTTCGACGCCGACGGTTTCGTGTTCTACAGCCACATTGCGAGCGCCAAGGGCCGCGAATTGGCCGCAAATCCTAAGGCCGCTTTACTATTCCACTGGAAATCTTTGCGCCGTCAGGTGCGCATACGGGGGCCGGTCGCGCCGGTGACCGATGCCGAGGCCGACGCCTATTTCGCCACAAGGCCGAAACAGGCGCAGATCGGCGCTTGGGCCAGCAAGCAGTCGCAGCCCCTGGAGAGCCGCTTCGCCTTCGAGCAGGCGATCGCCAAGACCGGCGCGAAATACGTGATCGGCGAGGTGCCGCGTCCGCCGGGCTGGAGCGGCTGGCGGATCACGCCGCAGCGCTTCGAGTTCTGGCACGACCGCCCGTTCCGCCTGCACGACCGCATCGAATTCCGCCGCGACGGCGCCGGCAGCGCCTGGTCGAAGGTGCGGCTCTATCCTTGATACGACAGCCTGAAAGACACCATGTCCCCTCCTTCCAACGCGCCGCGCCGTACCCTGCTCCTTACCGGTGCCAGCCGCGGCATCGGCCACGCCACCGCGATCCGGTTTGCTTCCGCCGGCTGGCGCGTCATCACCTGCTCACGGCATGCATTTCCGGAAGTCTGCCCCTGGGGCGCGGGACCGGAAGATCACATCGAGGTCGATTTCGGCGATCATGACGACACGGTTCGCGCCATCTCCGAGATCCGCAAGCGGTTGGTGAACGACGAGTTGCACGCGCTCGTCAACAACGCCGCGATCTCGCCAAAGGGGGCGGGCGGCGCGCGGCTCGGGACCATGGACACCGATATCGAGACATGGCTGCACGTGTTCCGCGTCAACTTCTTCGCGCCGATTATGCTGGCCCGTGGACTGATCGACGAGCTCAAGCACGCCAGGGGCGCGGTGGTGAACGTCACCTCGATCGCAGGCTCGCGCGTGCATCCGTTCGCCGGCGTAGCCTATGCGACCTCGAAAGCCGCACTGGCATCATTGACGCGGGAAATGGCATCCGATTTCGGCCGCGTCGGCGTCCGCGTCAATTCGATCGCACCGGGCGAGATCGACACCTCGATCCTGTCACCGGGCACCGAGAAGATCGTCGACCAGCAAATCCCGATGCATCGCCTCGGCACGCCGGACGAGGTCGCCAAGATCATTTACGTTCTCTGTACGGAGACCAGCTCTTACGTGAACGGTGCGGAAATCCACATTAACGGTGGTCAGCACGTCTGAGCTTGGGATGAGCCGTTATTTTGGCGAAGGAAGTTTCGAGGCGATCCCGGCCGCCGCCGCGGCCGTCACTTTGGGATAGCTTCACTTGCAGGCGTAACAAGGCAAACGAGGCTTCTGCCTCCGAGGCTTCGGCCTCTAGTCGGCGTAAAACCGGCGCGACTTCTTCTCAGGCTGCAGCGCGATGTCGTTCAACGCGCTGGAGCAATCGTCTTCGTCCTCGCCATCAAGCAGCGCCGCGCCACAGTAACGGCAAAGTCTCGGCGAGATCGCCTGCACCTTGCCTGCTGCGCGGTCCTGTTGATAGCGCGCAAAGTCGATGACGTTACGCCGTGGCGTTATGATCTTCTCAACCATTGCTGTCCTCCGGCTTCGAGGCGGGCGTTATCGCAGACAAGTTTCGCCCAAACGTTCAGCGCAACACTCAAATTTTAGCAGAGGAAATAAGGCAGTTGCCCGAATCCCAAAATGCGACGCGTGCCCTGAAAAACAGGCCCTACAGCCACTTCTTCCACTTGAAGATCCAGTACGGCACGATCGCCGCAATCAGCATCAGCACCAGCGCGTACGGATAGCCGTGCGTCCACTCGAGTTCCGGCATCAGCTTGAAATTCATGCCGTAGATCGAGGCAATCAGCGTCGGCGGCATCAGGACAACAGCCATCACCGAGAACAACTTGATGATGTTGTTCTGTTCCAGATTGACCACGCCGAGCATGGCGTCGAGCACGAAGGTGATCTTGTTGGAAAGATAGGACGCGTGGTCGGTCAGTGAGGCGACGTCACGCTGCATGGTCTTGAGCTGCTCGCGCATGTCCTTGGACCATTTCACCCCTTCCACGATTGCGGAGAGGAAGGTGACGAGGCGGCCGATCGAGACCAGGCTTTCGCGGACCTTCGAGGTCAGGTCGCCCTTGCGGCCGATCGTGATCAGAATCTGCGAATATTGCTTGGCGTGGCCGTGGCGCTCGCTCTCCGGCTCGAAGATGTCGTGGGAGACCTGGTCGATGTCGGCCCCGCAGCGCTCCAGGATGTCGGCGCAACGGTCGATCACCGCGTCCAGTAGTTCCATCAGCACCTGCTCGCCGGTGATGCTGGGGGCGCAGGCGCGCGCCAGCTTGTTCTCGACCAGCGCGAACGGCTTCGGCAGGTCGTAGCGCACGGTGACCAGGCGATGGCCGGTCAGGATGAAGGTGACCGCCGTGGTGCGCGGCATGTCGGTGTCGGATTGGCACATCAGCGTCGCGGTCATGTAGCGCGCGCTGTTCTCGATATAGAGACGGCTGGAGATCTCGATCTCCTGCATGTCTTCCCGGGTCGGAACCGCGATCCCCGCCAGCTTCTCGACGGCCCGGTCCTCCTCCACGGTCGGATTCACCAGATCGACCCAGACCGCGCCCTCGGGCAGCGACGCCAGGTCGGTGATGGCGGCCTTCTTGAGGGAGAAATCCGAAGGAACGAACGCCGACAGCATCAGGAACTCCAAGAAACAGGGCCGACAAACAGGGCTGGCAGGACCCGCCGACTTAGCGCGATTCTGGCTGGCGCTTCATGACCGGGGCATTAACCGGGCGTCCATCTTTGTGGCAGCCAAGTGGCGGTGAATGTGACGCGACGCGGCTTCGACTCGGTGACCGTTGCCTGTTTGCACAAAAACCAGCCTCGCGCCAGAACACTTGCGGCAAAAAAGCCACAGACGACGTCCCGCGATGCGGGAAAGGCATCTAAAGTCTGGGAATAATGGCAGGTTTCGGCAATAATGCCCTTCATGGAATCGTGGCGTTTTGGGCGCACTTTTGACGCTTTGAGACGCGGGTTTTCGATTGGAATGTAATCATGTCGTTCAAAGTTACCTTTGGAATCCTGGCCGCGGGCCTGATGTTGTCGGGTTGCATGCAGGCCACGACCTTTGAGGCAACCAACACCGCGAACTTCAAACCGCGTGACAAGGAACTCCTGGCCAAGACCACCTACGTCAAGACCCCGGTGGCCGAGCCGTTCCGCCGCGCCATCGTCGAGTATCACCGCAAGGAAGCGCCCGGCTCCATCGTGGTCGATTCCGACAACCATTACCTCTACTACGTGATGAACGACGGCAAGGCGATCCGCTACGGCATCACCGTCGGCGAAGAGGCGATGGCCTGGTCCGGCATCGCCAAGGTCGGCAGCATGACCGAATGGCCGGCCTGGCACCCGACCCCCGGCGAAATCTCGCGCCTCGGCGTTCCGACCTTCGTGGCACCCGGCCCGGACAATCCGATGGGCTCGCGCGCGATGTATCTCTATTCGGGCGGCAAGGACACGCTGTTCCGCATCCACGGCACCAACCAGCCGGAATACATCGGCTCGTCGATCTCCTCGGGCTGCATCCGCATGACCAATGAGGACGTCATCGACCTCTACGGCCGGGTCAAACTCGGCACCATCGTCGTGGTGCTGGAGCCGAAGCACGGCGACTCGCCCTACAAGCCGCAGATGGCGCTGCAGGGCGGCGGCAACGTCCCCTACTGATCCCGATCACACCGCAATCGCGATCAAAGGCGCCGGCTTTGCCGGCGCTTTTTTGTTGGCTGCGGTTTGGTCTCGGCAGCGCCGTCGGGGGCGGCCGCATCATCTGATTTCGCGGCATCGGCCTTGGCGTCGTCAGTCTTGTCCGATTTGGACGCATCGGATTTGGACGCGACTTCGCGCGGCGGCGCCTCTTCGGGGCGCTCGGCCGGCAATAGCGGCGCTGTCTGAGGCAGCGGGTCGTACACATTCCACTGGCAGATCCGGTAATTGTTGCGACGCTCAATCAGGTCGAGATGGACATGGTCCTCGTGGTACCAGTCCGAGCCCGGACCGAGCACGGTGGAGAAGCGGGCGCAGACCGAATGCAGCACGGTCTCGCGCAGGTCGCGCGCAACGCTGCGGTCGGTCAGCGAGATCGACTTGCCGTTGGCGAGACCGAACGCGCGCACATCGAGCGCATTGGCGCGGCCGTGTTCGGAGAGCTGGGCACCGGCGATGCGATTGCGGCCGCGGCACTCGAACGAGTCGAAATTGTCGAGATTGCTGATCCCGCCGCCAAGGCTCTGCGCCAGCGGCGCGATATCGGTGCGGACCCAGTCGGCGACAGCGGCGGCCATCTTGCAGCGAAGGATCGCCGCGGGCTTGACCGCGACCTTGCGCCTGTCGGGCAGCACGATCGCCTCCAGCCGCACCAGATCCTCGCCGCCGCAGCCCCCGGCGCCGTGGATGTCGGGAATGCTCGGCGCGATCGCGATCTCCTCGGTGAGGGCCTGCCGGCAGGCCGACAGTTGCGGCGCGGCGGGCCCGGCCGGTTTTGCGACTTCGGCCGGCTTCGCCGTCTCGCTGGGCCTGGCGGCCTCGGCAGGCGCCGCTGGAGGCTGCGGCGCGGCGGCAGGCGGCTCGGCTGCCGCAGGCGTGTCAACTGCTGGCGCCTCGGCCGGGCGCGGCTTCGGCAGCGGCACTGCTGCGCGGCGGGCCGTCTTGTGCGGCCGCAGCGGCCTGGTGCCGAACAGATCGTCCCACGGAAAGCCTGGGGCGCGGCGGGCAGCTTCGGCGGATCCTGCTTGCATGCCAAGGCAAATTAGCGCAGCGGCAGCGGTAACCATTGCCGCGCTGGCGCGACGAAACGCACCATCAGGCCATTTTCGGCTTGCTTTCTCCGCGCTACAGTTCATGTCAATTCCATGATTTTACTGCCGGCCGCCCAAGATGCCGGTGGATCATGCGTGAGGATCGAGGAGGGATTTGCGTATGCTTGGTTTGATGCAAGATTGGCCCTTGCTGTGCCACAAGATTATTGAGCACGCCGCCAAATATCACGGCACGCAGGAAGTCGTGACGCGGTCGGTCGAAGGCCCGATTCATCGCACCACTTACGCCGAAATCCATGCCCGCGCGCTGAAAGTTTCGCAGAGCCTGGAGCGCGACGGCATCAAGCTCGGCGACCGCGTTGCCACCATCGCCTGGAACACCTGGCGCCACCTCGAGGTCTGGTACGGCGTCATGGGGATCGGCGCGATCTGCCACACGGTCAATCCGCGGCTGTTTCCGGAACAGATCGCCTGGATCGTCAACCACGCCCAGGACCGCATCGTCATCACCGACCTCACCTTTGTTCCGGTGCTGGAGAAGATCGCCGGCCAGCTGCCGAGCGTCGAACGCTACGTGGTGCTGACCGACAAGGCGCACATGCCGCAGACCACGCTGAAGAACGCGGTCGCCTATGAGGACTGGATCGCGGCGTCCGACGGCAAGTTCGAATGGAAGACCTTCGACGAGAACACCGCCGCGGCGATGTGCTACACCTCCGGCACGACGGGCGATCCCAAAGGTGTCCTTTATTCGCACCGCTCCAACGTGTTGCACGCGCTGATGGCCAACTCGAAGGACGCGCTCGGCACCTCCGCGTCGGACACAATGCTTCCGGTGGTCCCCTTGTTCCATGCCAACAGCTGGGGCATTGCCTTCTCCGCCCCGTCGATGGGCACCAAGCTCGTGATGCCCGGCCCGAAGCTCGACGGCGCCTCGGTCTACGAGTTGCTGTCGACCGAGAAGGTAACCCACACCGCGGGTGTGCCGACGGTGTGGCTGATGCTGCTGCAATACATGGCCGCCAACAATCTCAAGCTGCCGGATCTGCAGATGGTGATCTGCGGCGGTTCGGCGATGCCGCGCTCGATGATCAAGGCCTTCCTCGACATGGGCAGCCAGGTGCGCCACGCCTGGGGCATGACCGAGATGAGCCCGCTCGGCACGCTGGCCACGCTGAAGCCGCCCTTCAACGATCGCGGCGGCGAGGAGCGGCTAGACATCCTGCAGACCCAGGGCTACCCGCCGTTCGGCGTCGAGATGAAGATCACCGACGATGCCGGCAAGGAGCTGCCGTGGGACGGCAAGACCTTCGGCCGCCTCAAGGTCTCCGGTCCCGCGATCGCGAAGGCCTATTTCCGGGTCGACAGCAACATCCTCGACGATGCGGGCTTTTTCGACACCGGCGACGTCTCGACGATGGACGAGCACGGCTATATGCGGATCACCGACCGCTCCAAGGACGTGATCAAGTCCGGCGGCGAATGGATTTCCTCGATCGATCTGGAGAACCTCGCGGTCGGCCATCCGGCGGTCGCCGAAGCCGCCGTGATCGGCGTCCATCATCCCAAATGGGATGAGCGGCCGCTGTTGATCGTGCAGCTCAAGCAGGGCGAGAGCGCCACGCGTGAGGACATCCTGAAGTTCATGGACGGCAAGATCGCCAAATGGTGGATGCCCGACGACGTCGCCTTCGTCGACGGCATTCCCCACACCGCGACCGGCAAGATCCTGAAGACCGCGCTGCGCGACCAGTTCAAGGACTACACCTTCCCGACCGCCGCGGCGTGAAGCTAACGCTCGTCATGCCCGGGCTTGACCCGGGCATCCACGCCTTCGTGTGCCGCAAGACATGGATGGCCGGGTCAAGCCCGGCCATGACGATCTGGGGGTGATGCCCAAATCCCTTGAATTCGCCGCAGGTCCGTGGTCTCACACGATCATTGGCGGCGGCTGAGGTCGCCCAAGGACATCTCAACCGGCAGATTTTTCGACGATGGCGCGCAGGTTTTCCGCTCCCTACCAGCAGGAGCCCGTGTCCGGTCTCGCCACCTGGTCGCGCAACCTCGCCATCTTTGCCGTCGTCGCGGTGGTGGTCTCGATCCTCATCGTCCGCTTCGGGTTCCTGGAGGTCAAACCGGCGCTTATGACCTTCTTCGGCGCGCTGGGCTTGGCCGGCCTGTCGATCCTGCTCGGGCTCGCCGCCTTCGCCGCGATCTGGCAGAACGGCACCCGCGGCATGGGCCGGATCCTGCTCGCGCTCGTGATCAACGCCGCGATCCTCGCCTACCCGGCCTACCTCACCTACCAGTACCGCAAGCTGCCGCGGATCTACGACATCACCACCGACGCGATCGACCCGCCGAAATTCGAGGCGCTGGCCCGGCTGCGCACCGGGGAAGGCACCAACCCGGCCGCCTATGCCGGCCTCTATTCGGCCGAGCAGCAGCGCGCGGCCTGGCCCGATATCGAAACCGTCGAGCTCGAGGCCCCGGTCGACCGCGCCTATGAGATGACCTTGCGGCTGGTGAACCGCCGCAAATGGCTCGTCATCGACGCCCGCGCGCCGCAGCCGCCGCGCCACATCGGCCGGATCGAGGCGGTGGCGCGCACCCCGATCATGGGTTTCCGCGAGGACGTCTCGATCCGGATCACGCCCGACGACGAGGACTCGCGTGTCGATATCCGATCGGCTTCGCGCTATTTCGACGCCGATCTCGGCAGCAACGCTGCGCGGGTTAAGAGGCTGATCGAGGACCTCAACACCGCCGCCGACAACGACAACGCCAAACCGGCCAAGAAGGCGGTCCCTGCCGCGCCGCCGAAGACGCCGCCGGCGAAGACGGTGAAGAAGTAATCTTCTCGTCATTCCGGGGCGCGCCAACGGGTCCGCGCAAAGCGCGGCCCGATGACAGGCTCCGCGCGAGCCCGGAATCCATCGGGCCGCAGACTCCATGGTGAAATGGATTCCGGGTTCGTGCTTCGCACGCCCCGGAATGACAGGCTAGGCCACTCTGTACGTGCCGCCGATCACCGGATCGCCATCGGTCGCCACGATGCCGCGCGCGACCAGATCCTCCAGATGCGCCAGCACCGAATAGCCGGCGGCGTTGGCGAGGCGCGGATCGAGCCCGATATAGATCGCCCGCACCATGGTCGGGATGTCGGCCTCGCCCTTGCCGAGGCGATGCAGGATCGACGCCTCACGAGCCCGGCGGTGCCGCGCCAGGAAGCGGACATAGCGCGGGCCCTCCGGAATCTCCGGGCCGTGACCGGAGAAATAGAGCTGCTCGGGCCGCTGCTCCAGCCGCTCCAGCGAGGCCATGTAGTCGATCATCGAGCCGTCGGGCGGCGCCACGATCGAGGTCGACCAGCCCATCACATGGTCGCCGACGAAATTGATGCTGCGCTCGGCCCATGCGAACGCCAGATGGTTGGCGGTGTGGCCGGGGGTGGCGACCGCCTCCAGCGCAAAGCCTGTGCCCTCGATGACGTCGCCGTGCTTGACCTCGACGTCGGGCCGGAAATCGCGGTCCGCGCCGGACTCCGGATTGTGCTTCTCGCTCTCGAAGCGCGGGCGCGAGGCGCGGTGCGGCCCCTCCGCGTAAACCGGTGCGCCGGTCGCAGCCTTGATCCGCGGCGTGTTCGGCGAATGGTCGCGATGGGTGTGGGTGACCAGGATGTGGGTCACGGTCTCGCCTTTGACCGCATCGAGCAGCGCCTTCGCATGCGCCTCGTCATCGGGACCGGGATCGATGATCGCGACCTTGCCCTGGCCTATGATGTAGCTGACCGTGCCGGTGAAGGTGAACGGGCTCGGATTGTTGCAGAGGACGCGGCGCACGCCGGGGCGGACCTGTTCGACCACGCCGGGCTGCAGCGGAAAATCGCGGTTGAACGGGATGTCGTCGTTGTCGGCCATGGCTCTTGTCCGTGATGTCCGGCTTCTCTTTGACCTCGTCATGCCCGGGCTTGTCCCGGGCATCCACGTCTTCCGTTGCGAGCCCCAAGACGTGGATGGCCGGGACAAGCCCGGCCATGACGGCGTTTGGGTGAGCGCTCCTTACGAGAACGCCTGAATGCCGGTGATCGCGCGGCCGAGGATCAGGGCGTGGACGTCGTGCGTGCCCTCATAGGTGTTCACGGTCTCGAGGTTCGCGGCGTGGCGCATCACGTGATACTCGATCTGGATGCCGTTGCCGCCGTGCATGTCGCGCGCCATGCGGGCGATGTCGAGCGCCTTGCCGCAATTGTTGCGCTTGACGATCGAGATCATCTCCGGGGCCATCTTGCCCTCGTCCATCAGGCGGCCGACGCGCAACGAGGCCTGCAGGCCGAGCGCGATCTCGGTCTCCATGTCGGCGAGCTTCTTCTGCACCAGCTGCGTGGCGGCGAGCGGCCGGTTGAACTGCTTGCGGTCGAGCGTGTATTGCCGCGCGCGGTGCATGCAGTCCTCGGCGGCGCCCAGCGCGCCCCAGGAGATGCCGTAGCGGGCGCGGTTGAGGCAGCCGAACGGACCCTTGAGGCCGGAGACGTTGGGCAGCAGCGCGCTTTCCGGCACCACCACATTGTCGAGCACGATCTCGCCGGTGATCGAGGCGCGCAGCGACAGCTTGCCGCCGATCTTCGGCGCCGACAGGCCCTTCATGCCCTTCTCGAGGATGAAGCCGCGGATCTGGTTGTCATGCGCGGCCGACTTGGCCCACACCACGAAGACGTCGGCGATCGGCGCATTCGAGATCCACATCTTGGCGCCGTTGAGCTTGTAGCCGTCGGCCACCTTCTCGGCCCGGGTCTTCATGCCGCCGGGATCGGAACCGGCATCCGGCTCGGTCAGGCCGAAGCAGCCGACCCATTCGCCGGTCGCGAGCTTGGGCAGATATTTCTTGCGCTGGTTTTCGTCGCCATAGGCGTAGATCGGATACATCACCAGCGACGTTTGCACCGAGTTCATCGAGCGATAGCCGCTATCGACGCGCTCGATCTCGCGCGCGACGAGGCCGTAGGCCACGTAGCTCGCATTGGCGCAGCCGTATTCCTCGGGCAGCGTGACGCCGATCAGGCCAAGCTCACCCATCTCGTTGAAGATCTCGCGATCGGTCTTCTCTTCCAGATAGGCCTTGGTGACCCGTGGAGCCAGCTTGTCCTGCGCATAGGCCCGCGCGGTGTCGCGGATCAGGCGCTCGTCTTCGGTGAGCTGCTCGTCGAGCAGGAACGGATCATCCCACTGGAAGCTGGCGGCAGCCGGCTTGTCCTTGGCCTGGGGGCGCACGCTCATGAAACATCCTTTCGCATCGTCACTCGGAAATTGGCGGATAAATTAAAGCGCTATGCTGCGAAGCGCAATTGAATTGGGATCATTGTCATTCCGGGGCGATGCGTGAGCATCGAACCCGGAATCTCGAGATTCCCCGGGGCGCCGTTGCGCCCCTGCGGTCTGGTCCTTCGGACCATCCCGGAATGACGAACGTCAGGTCTCCAGCTTCTCGTTCGACACGATCTCGATGCCGAAACCGGACAGCCCCTTGTAGTCGTGGACCGACGAAGTGAGGTGCCGGATCGAGGTGACGCCGAGATCGCGCAGGATCTGCGCGCCGACGCCGACCTCGCGCCACTGCTTGTGGCGATCGGCCTCCGCGGTTTTCGACTCTTCGACCGGCTGCACCGGAACTCCGGCGGCACCATCGCGCAGATAGACCAGAACGCCGCGGCCGGCAGCCTTGAAGTGCCGCAGCACGGCTTCCATGCGCGCCGGCCCGGTGAAGAGGTCTTTGACGATGTTGGGCTTGTGCAGCCGCGTCAGCACGTCCCGGCCGTCGCCGATGCCGTTATAGACGAAGGCGGCGTGCATGATCTCGTCGAACGGCGAGCGATAGGCATAGCCCTGGAGCGGCCCGATCGGGCTTTCGGTGGTGAAGGTCGCGACCCGCTCGATCAGCTTCTCGCGCGCCTGGCGATAGGCGATCATGTCCGCGATCGTGACATGCTTGAGCTTGTGGGCGGTTGCGAATTTCGCGACCTGCTCGCCCTTCATCACGGTTCCATCGTCGTTCATCAGTTCGCTGATGACGCCGACCGGCGGCAGGCCCGAGAGCCGGCACAGATCGACCGCGGCCTCGGTATGGCCGGAGCGCAGCAGCACGCCGCCGTCACGCGCGATCAGCGGGAAAATATGGCCCGGGCGGGCAAAGTCGTTGGCACCGGCATTGGGATTGGCGAGCGCGCGGCAGCAGGAGGCGCGTTCCTCGGCCGAGATGCCGGTGCCGCCGTCGGGCTTGTAGTCGATCGAGACGGTGAAGGCGGTGGTGTGGTTGGACTCGTTGTGCGCCACCATCGGGTCGAGCCGAAGCCTACGGGCGTCCTCGGTGGTGATCGGCGCGCAGACGATGCCGGAGGTGTGGCGGATGATGAAGGCCATCTTCTCCGCCGTGCAGAACGACGCCGCGACGATCAGGTCGCCCTCGCCTTCCCGATCGTCATCGTCGGTGACGACGACAAGTTCGCCCTTCGCAAAGGCTTGCAGCACTTCCTGGATCGTATCGGCCATTGTCCTGACATCTCGTTATATGCAGGCAGTGGATTAGCCGGGTTCCGATGTCAGCGCCAGTATCATTATGCAACCCGCCATGCGTCCGGCAGGCATACCAGGACGGTGACCGGTACCGCATTCCAACGGATCATGCTCGCCTACGGCAACACCTCGCGCCGGTCGCTCAACTGGGCGTCCAGCTCGGCGCGCTTGTCGTCGAGCAGGCCGGCATCGGTGGCCTCGATCACCGCATAGAGCTCGCCGGCGTCGCTGAGGCGGGTCACCGTTACGTAATCGGCGCCGGCGGCGTAGAGGTCGTCGACGCCGGACAAGAGGTCCGCGGTGGCGACAACCTTCGCGGTCGGGTTCAGGGCGCGGACATGACGCACCAGCTTCTCGTTGTCGGCGCCGACCAGCAGGAAATCCGGCACGCTCAGGATGATAATCTCGGCCTTGCCGATGCCGGCATGGACCAGGGTATCGACATTGCTGATGTCGCCATAGATCACGTGCATGCCGCGATCGGTCAGCGTGCGGAACACCAGCGGATTGAAGTCGACGACGCTGATCTGCTCGAGCAGCGACTGGTTCTGCCGCTCGATCTGGCTGATCAGCGCGCTCGCGGCGCGGAAAAAACCGAGGATGACGATGCGGCGGATCTCGCCATGTTCGCCCTCTTGCCCGGCCTCGCCGCGGCCCTCGCCCTCCTGGTCGAGGTCGCGCAGCCCGATCCGCTTCAAGGGACCGATCAGGCCGCGCACGATCTGGTCGCTGCGGCCCATCGCGAAGGTCGAGAGCACCGCCAGCACCACGAACGCGAACGAGACTGCATTCGCGGTTTGGGTCGCGATATGGTTGGCGGCGACGCCGGTCTGGATCACCACCAGCGAGAACTCGGATACCTGCGCCAAATTGATCGCCGGCAGCAGGCTGGCGCGCAGGCCCTGCTTCATCAGATAGAGCGGCGTGAACGTCGTGACCAGGCGGCTTGCGACCGTGAAGGCCGCGATCACCAGCGCCAGCCCGATCACCTGTAAGCCCGGAACAGGGATCGTCATGCCGAGCGCAACGAAGAACAGCGTGATGAAGAAATCCCGCAGCGTCGTGACCTTGGCGGTGACGTCGAGCGCGTAGCGGAAGGTCGAGATCGAGACACCGGCGACCAGCGAGCCCATCTCGCGCGACAAATGCAGCCGTTCGGCGATCTCGCCGATCAGGAAGCACCAGGCCAGCGCGCCGAGCAGCACCAGCTCGGGCCGCCGCGCGATCTGGTGGAACAGCCGTGGCAGCACGTAACGGCTCAGCACCAGCGCGGTCGCGACCAGCACCGCAACGCGGGCGATCGACAGCAACACGACGCTGATCTGCAGATTGTCCAGGCTCGGCTGCACCGCCAGGAACAGGATCGCGAAGATGTCCTGCAACACCAGCACGCCCAGCGTAATCCGGCCCGGCAGCGTATCCAGCTCGCGCTTCTCGTAGAGCACCTTGACGATGATCACGGTCGAGGACAGCGCACAGGCGACGCAGAGATAGACCGCGTCGAACTTGCCGCCGCCGATCGCAAGCCCGATGGCTGCAAAGAACGCGACGCCGATCAGGCAGCCGCCCAGCAGCTCGCCGGCGCCGGCGAACAGGATGACCTTGCCGGCGCGGATGATCTTCTTGAGGTCGATTTCCAGCCCGATCATGAACAGCATGAAGATCAGACCGAGCTCGGAGATGATGCTGATCGACTCCTGGGACTTGACCCAGCCCATGCCGAATGGACCAATGAAAAAGCCGGCGATAAGGTACGCCAGTATCAGCGGTTGCCGGGAGAAATGGGCGAGCAGCCCGAGCCCCCAGGCAAACAGGATACAGAGCGTGATGTCGGGGATCAGTTCATGCATGCGTCAAAGACTTCCTGTTGCCGCAACCTAGAGGGCCGGGCGTGAGGATCAACCGAGCAATGTGTCACATCCGCGCAGGCGGCATTTTTCTGGCAGTTTTGCTCTGCCTGCTCACCGTGCGCATGTCAAAGGCGCTAGCACAATCCCCCGGAAGTATTGAACAAAACTTTGCGAATTCGCTGACCGCGGTGCCAACGGAAGGGCTCACGGCCTCCGGTGCGTTCTACGTGCCGGTCTATTCCAGCGTGTCGATGAGCCAGGGCAAGCTGAGGGCGGATTTCTCGGTGACGCTGAGCGTGCACAACGCCTCCGAAACGAGGCCGCTGGTGCTGAAGCGGATCGCCTATTTCGACACATCAGGCAAGATGGTGGAGAGCTACCTCAAATCGCCGATCGCGCTAAAACCGTTTGCCACCGTCGAGGTCGCTATCGCCACGACCGATACCCGCGGCGGCACCGGCGCGAACTTCGTGGTCGATTGGGCGGCCGCGGGCGAGATCGCGGAACCGGCGGTCGAGGCCCTGATGGTCGGCAGCGTCGGCCCCGGGCACTACGCCTTCATCAGCCAGGGCCGGCCGATCAGGCTGCCCGGCAAGAACTGACTGCATAGAACTGACTGCATAGAGGGCCGCTTACGCGCGGCCTTCTCAACGACAACAACACGGAGCGAAACGTCCATGTCCACCTCAGCCCAGTTCGACTTTGCACCGCTGCTCCCGGCCGGCCTGCCTGCGCCGGCGGCGCGATGGACCGGGCTCGCCAAATACAGCTTCGTCGGCGGCAACAATGATCCCGACCAGGTCCCGGTCGACGGACTGCTGGAGGCGGTCAATGCCGTGCTGAAGCGCGAAGGCAGGAATCTCGCGACCTACAACCTCGCGCACGGGCCGCAGGGCTATCTGCCGCTGCGCCAATTCCTGACCGAGAAGCTGAAGCGCGACGCGGGGATTGCCTGCACGCCGGATGAGATCATGATCGTCTCCGGCTCGCTGCAGGCGCTCGATCTGGTCAACCAGACCCTGCTCGCCAAGGGCGACACCGTGCTGATCGAGCAGGAAACCTATCAGGGCTCGCTGAACCGGCTGACGCGGCTCGGCGTCAACACGATCGGCATTCCCCTCGATGGCGAGGGCATCAGGATCGATGCGCTGGCCGCAGCGCTCGCCGATCACAAGCGACGCGGCATCACGCCGAAATACATCTATACCATCCCGACCGTGCAGAACCCGACCGGCTCGATCCTGCCCGAGAGCCGGCGCGCCGAGATGCTGAAGCTGTCAAAAGAATACGGCGTGCCGATCTTCGAGGACGATTGCTACGCCGATTTGATCTGGAGCGGTGAACGGCCGCCCGCGATCTACGCCATGAGCAAGCATGGCGGCGTGATCCATATCGGCTCGTTCTCCAAGTCGATCGCGCCGGCGCTGCGGGTCGGCTTCATCGTCGCGCCGTGGGAGATCATGTCGCGGATGATGCCGCTGAAGACCGACGCCGGCTCCGGCGCGCTGGAACAGATGGTACTCTCAGAATATTGCGCGCCGCATTTTGCGACCCACGTGCCCAAACTGACGCGAGGACTGCGCGCAAAACTCGACACGCTGATGGAGGCGCTGAACGAGCAATTCGGCACCGCGGCCGAATTCGAGGCCCCCAAGGGCGGCATCTTCCTCTGGGTCAAGCTGCCCGACAATGTCGACACGTTGAAGCTCTATCAGGCGGCGCTCGCCGCCGGCGTCTCGATCAATCCTGGACCGGAATGGTCGACCAGCAAGGCGCACTCCGGCAGCCGGCTCCGCCTCTGCTTCGCCAGCCCCTCGCACGAGCAGATCCGCGAGGGCGTCGCGGTGCTGGCCGAGGTGTGCCGCAAGGAGTTCGGCGTGCCGGCGCGGAGCAGCAATGTGGAGAAGCGCGGCTAATTGAACGCGTCAGGCTGCAGCCGCGCTATCGGTTCACCTCTCCCCAACGAGGAGAGGTGATCGAGAGACCGAGTCACCGCACCGAAAACGGCGCCTGATACGGCCGGCCGAACGGGACACCGTTGACCACGGTCTGCACGGGCTTCAGCTGCAGATTGCCGTCGCGCTTGTTGTTGCGGGTGTCGACGAAGGTGACCGGGCCTTCGACGAGGTCCATGATCGCGACGTCGCCGGGCGCGCCGCGCTGCAGCGTGCCGATCTTGGGGGCGCGTTTGATGATCCGCGCCGGCACCGAGGTTGCCATCGCCACCACCTGATCCAGCGAAGAGCCCATCGCCAGGAACTTGCTCATCACGTTCGGCAGGAACGGGATGCCGGGCGAGTTGCCCGAGAAGACGTGGATGTCGGAGGAGATCGTGTCGGGCGTGCAGCCCGCCGGAATGGCGATCTCCGCCACCGTGAAATCGAAGCTGCCGCCGCCATGGCCGACATCGAACAGCACGCCGCGCTGCTTGGCTTCGAGCGCCGCCGGCAGCAGCTTGCCGTCCTGCACGATATTGGTGAAGGCGCCGGACATGTTCGGCGCGCCGGAATAGGCGTGGGTGAGGATGTCGCCCGGCCGCAGCAGATCGAGAATGTCGGACATTAGCTCCTTGGTCTCGACGCCGCCGATATGCACCATCATCCGCGCCGGCCAGCCGCACATTTCGCAGGCCTGGATGGCGCGCTTCAACGGCTCGATGCCGTGCTTGAAGATGACGTTCTCCGACATCCGCACCTTGACCCCGATCAGGAAGTCCGGGTTCTCGGCAAGCGCCATCGCGCAGGCTTCGACCTGGGCGTTGTCGATATTGTAGAGCTCGGCCACCGGGAAGGCCGACAGGCCGTTGTTGGCGATATGGAGGAAAGCGTAGATCCGCGCCCGCGACTGCGCCACGATGAAGCGCCGCAGCGCCGCGAGGTTGTTGACGCCGGCATCGCCGGCCGAGACCACCGTCGTGGTGCCCTGGAATTGCACCAGCTCGTCGGCGGGAATGCCGATCGCCGACCCGTACGGATAGACGTGACAGTGCAGGTCGACGAGGCCCGGCATCACGAGCTTGCCCGAGGCGTCGATGGTTTTGGCGGCACGAGCGGCCGTGATCTCGTCTTCGATTGCCTCGATGATGCCCCAGCGGATGCCGATGTCGCGCTTGCCGCGCAGCGACTGGCTGGGATCAATCACGTCGCCGCTCTTGATCACGAGGTCGAACTTGTCGTCCGGCCCCATCGCCGCAAAGGCCGGCCCTGCGATGACGGCGGCAGCGGCCGATCCTGAAACTTTCAAAAAATCCCGGCGCGAAAATCCGCTCACGGCGACGCCCCCCAGTATGATTTTTATGGCGCGATGATGCGTCGGACGCGGCCCTTAGGCAAGGCCATCGAAGCGACGCGCAGCGCTCATCCATCGATTGTGCGCGACAACACGCGACGCACAGCAGCAACTGCAATTGCCTGAACAACCGTTCAGAAAACTCCTCCGTTTCCTCAGGAACGTTTCGATGCCTGTACGGTTTCCTCCACGCATCATTGAGGAGGATGAAATGAAAAAATTTGGCTTTGTTCTTGCGGCTGTCGGTGCGCTTGCAGTGGCCGTTCCGTCGATCGCGAGCGCCGAGACCGTCGTGATCAAGCGCGGCGGCCACCATCACTGGGATCGTGGCTGGGGCGCGCGCGCCGAGATGCGCCATGACCGCGGAATGCGCCATGACCGTGGCTGGCATCGCGGCTGGCACCACGACCATGACCGCACGGTGGTCATCAGGCGGGATCGCTACTAAATCGACAGACGGAAAATGGCTCCTCGCGGAGCCATTTTCTCTTTCTACGTTCTCATCAAATATCCGCCGGGCTCAATCCCACGCCGGCGCAAATCCTGGATTGACGCAGCGCATGTCCTTGCGCAACGCAGCGATCGCCTTGCGGTCGTCGTCGTCGAGCCTGACCTTCAGCGCATCGAGATTGGCCTTTTGGCTTTCGGCGCGCGAGGCTTTCGGGATTGCCGCAACGCCGTCCTGGTCGAGCAGCCATTTCAGCGCCACCTGCGCTGCGGTCGCATCATGCTTCTTGCCGATCTTTGCAAGGGTCTCGTCGGTGGCGAAGCGGCCCTGGGCCAGCGGACAATAGGCCACCAGCGGGATCGATTTCGCGGCGAGATATTTGCGCACCGGCGTCTGATCCAGCATCGCGTGGTATTCGATCTGGTTGCAGGCGATCGGCGCCTTGATGTCCTCGACCACGGTCTTGAGCAACGCGGTGTTGAAATTGGCGACGCCAATCGCCCGGGTGCGGCCCTCCTCCTTCAGCTGCATCAGCGTTTCAAACACCGCCGGCAGCTTCATGCTCCGCGACGGCCAGTGCACCAGATAGAGATCGACATGATCGAGCCGCAGCTTGTTCAGGCTGGTGTCGAACGCCTTGCGGATCGCGTCCGGCGCCAGGTTCTCGTGCCAGACCTTGGCGGTGACGTGCAGGTCCTTGCGCGCGACGTTCGCGGCCGCGATCGCCGCTCCAATCGCCTCTTCATTGGCGTACATTTCGGCGGTGTCGATATGCCGGTAACCGAGCCCGAGCGCGCTCTCGACCGCCGCACGGCAGGCGTCGCCCTGCATGCGGAAGGTGCCGAGCCCGAGCTGCGGCAGGTGGATGCCCTGTGTCTGCAGATTTTCCATGGATAGCTCCTGACGCGTGGGGCGCCGATGCCATCGACGACGTCACGCCAGCAAATTGTCTGGAAGGAATGAAATTGGCAGAACTGCCAAGCCACAGTGTGCCCGCAAATTGCCCTCTCCGGCAAGGCACCCATCATCAAGATGTCGCGATGGGTCTAAATGTGTTCCGCCATGATCTGGCCGGGCCGCGCGTCCGACCGTGGTTCGATGTCGACTGACCAGAGGTCGTGGTTGTCGACGTCCTTCAGCGTCACCGTCATCACAGAGGTCGTGCCGTCGATGTCGACGCGGCCGAAGAATTGCAGGCCGAAGCACGGCGCGAGATTGTCGCCCTGCTCGGCCGAGCAGCCCTTCTGGTACATCGCCTTGGGGCCAAAGGTGTTGTCGAGCTCGCCCGGCGACCAGGTGCCGGCATGCAGCGGACCGGAGACGAACTCCCAGAACGGCTCGAATTCCTGAAACACCGCGCGGTTCGGATCGTAGTGATGCGCGGCGGTGTAGTGCATGTCGGCGGTGAGCCACACCGTGTTGCGGACACCGGCGCGCTTCATGAATGACAACAAATCGGCGATCTCGTGCTCGCGCCGCGCGGGCGGGCCGTCGCCGAGCGCGACCGCATCCAGGCTGACCAGGCCGATCGGCAGATCCGCCGCGATCACCTTCCAGACAGCATCCGACGCCACCAGTTCGCGCTTCAGCCAGGCGAGCTGGCTCTCGCCGAGGATGAATGCCTGGTCCGGATCGCCCTGCCTGTTCCAGCTGGAATCGCGATAGGAGCGCATGTCGATGATGAAGACGTCGAGTAGCGGCCCATAGGGGATCTTGCGATAGACGCGGCCGTCGCGCTCCGGCATCAACCGCATCGGCATGAATTCATGGAAAGCGCGGCGCGCCCGCGCCACCAGACGCGAGGTACCGTCGGTATCATAGCCGGTGGCGTCGGCGGTGCCGACCGGCGACCAGTCGTCGGCCACCTCGTGGTCGTCCCACTGCGCGAACATCGGCACGTCGGCGTGGAATGCGCGAAAATTCTCGTCGAGCCAGTCGTATCTGTAGTTGCCGCGAAACTGGTCGAGGCTGTGCGCGACGACGGATTTCTCCTCAGTGACGATGTTGCGCCAGATCTCGCCGTTCGGCAGCGTCTGCTGCGGCGGCACCGTGCAATCCGCATAGATGTGGTCGCCGGAATGGATGAAGAAATCCGGGCGCTCGTTGAGCATGGTGCGGTAGCTGCGCAAGCCGCCGCGCGCGGGGTCGATGCCCCAGCCCTGCCCGACAACGTCGCCGGACCACACGAACGAGATCGAGCGCCGGTCGACCGGCGCGGTGCGGAAATGCCCGACACGGCTTTCGCCGGCGGTGCCGTCGCGATCCGCGAAGCTGATGCGATAGAACAGGTCCTGGCCCGGCGGCAGCCCGTCAAGCAGCAGCTTTGCGGTGAAGTCGCGCTCGGGCAGCGCATCGGCGGATGCGGTGCGCAGGATCGTGGCAAAGCTCTCGACGCTAGCGCATTCGATCTGCATCCGCGCGGCGCGATCGGCGCGGGCCCAGATGACAGCGGAATCGCTCGCCACATCGCCGGACTGGATACCCGCGATCGCGGGACGATCCGCAGCACGGCTCAGATAGGGTTTTGCGAGCGAGCCCAATCCCGCCAGCGCAGCCGTCGAGGCCGAGCGCACCAGAAGCTGACGCCTTGTAGGGCCTCGTCCCCTCGCGGAGATCGCTGTCGGCATCGAATAACCTTCGTCGAATCGCAACGAAGGTTTTGCCTGCGCCGTTTGACTCCGCCCTTACGGTTTCTTGACTCTCCGCCGACGGTTTTGCGACGGCGGGATGACTCGGGGGAGATGGAAACACCGGCGCTTCAGAGCCAAATCCAAACCCGTCATCCTGAGGTGCGAGCGGAGCGAGCCTCGAAGGATGAATCGGCCAAGGACGGCGCCGATTCATCCTTCGAGACGGCCGCTTCGCGGCCTCCTCAGGCTGACGGGTTTGGATGTTGGCGCGTGGATCAAAACGAGGAAGTGGCGCCTCTCACCGCCGCCAGTTGCAGATGCCGCCGGTGCGGCACGGCCAGGTCTGGATCCGTGTGTCGCGCGCTTCCGCATCGAGCGGGTTCGCGTGCCGCCGCGCGAGCCTGGCGCGGGCTGGCGCAGGCGCCGCCGCGCGCTTCCGCTCAGGCTGCGCCGTTACCCTGGCCGTCCGGGCGGCCTTCTGTGATGCGACCTTCGGCTGCTCGACCATCGGCTCGACATTGGCACGCTGATCCGGACCGTGGTCGGTCTTCGCCTCGACCGGAACCGGCTCGAACTGCGCCGGCGGCCCGAGTCGCTTCGGCGACAGCACTGCCTGGGAAAGATCGAGGCTGAAGAACTCGCTGGGGCGGTACTCGTCAGCCAGCGCCACGCCACCCACAGCCAGGCACGCGGTACAAACGATTGCAACCAAAGCGCTTTTCAGGACCATCAAAGGGCCTCCTGAAATCACTCGAATAGAACAGCCATCATGTAGGAGCCCGGCCGCGCGAATCCACCCCGCTGTTGCGGGCAGGGTTACCGATCAACCGAGGCGGCCGTGGAAAGTTCCCGCGGCCCGCCGCCTGCCCTACTCGGCCGCCTGCGCCAGCGGCTGGCCGATCGCGCGCTCCAGCCGCGCGCATTCGGTGCGGTAGCGGGCGACGTTGCCCTCCTTGATGTGGCCGTAGCCGCGCACGAGGTCTGCAGCCTTGGCCAGCGCCACCAGCCGCGGCAGGTCGAGCGGCTTCGTGCCGTCGAGATGACGCAGGATCATCGCCGAATACTCGATCGGCAGGGCACGCTCCATCTTGCGCTCCGCGGTATAGCCGAAGATGTCGAACGCGGTGCCGCGCAGGCCCTTCAGCCCGGCCAGCAGGCCGAACGCCTTGAAGATCCACGGGCCGAACTCGCGCTTCTGCAAACGCCCGGTGACGGGATCGCGCTGCGCCAGCAGCGGCGGCGCCAGCAGGACCTTCAAACCGGAATTGCCCTCGAACTGCTCCTTCAAGGCCTTGCCGAACTCGCCGTCCGAATAGAGCCGCGCGACCTCGTATTCGTCCTTGTACGCCATCAGCTTGAACAGGCCCTTTGCAAAGGCCTCGGTCAGGTCCTGCGAGCCCGGCGCGGCCGCGGCCTCAGCGGTGCGGACGCGCGCGACGTCGTCGAGATAGCGTTTTGCATAGGCCGCGTCCTGATAGTCGGTGAGGAATTTGGCGCGGAACGCGATCGCTTCGTCGAGCGTCTTCTTTGCCGGCGCTGTGCCTGCGCTCTTGAAGCGCGCGGCGCTGACCACGCGTTGCAGATCATGCGCGGCAAGCCGACCCCAAGAGAACGCGGTCTTGTTCATCTCGATCGCGGCGCCGTTGAGCTCGATCGCCTTCAGGATCGCATCGAGCGACAGCGGGATCGCGCCGCGCTGGAACGCAAAACCGAGCATGAAGGCGTTGGTCGCGATGCTGTCGCCCATCAGGGCGGTCGCAAGCCCGGTGGCGTCGAGGATGTCGAGATCATCGGGCCGCACCGCGCCGTTCAGCGCGTCGCGCATCGCACCAGCCTCGAAATCGATATCGGGATCGATCACGAAGCTCGCGGTCGGCAACAGATCGGCGTTGACGACGGCCCGGGTGACGCCGCGCTCGGCGCGGCTCAGCGCCGGCACGCTGGTGGCCACGACAAGGTCGCAGCCGAGGATGAGATTGGCATTGCCGGGCGCGATGCGGACCGTGGTCAGCATGTCGGACGCCGGCGCGAGGCGGACGTGGCTCATGACTGCACCGTTCTTCTGCGACAGGCCGGTGAAGTCGAGCGTCGAGCAGGCGAGACCCTCGACATGCGCGGCCATGCCGAGCAGCGCGCCGATGGTGATGACGCCGGTGCCGCCGATGCCGGTGATCAGGATGTTGTAGGGGGCGGCAAGCGCAGCCGCAGGCGGCGTCGGCAGGTCGGCGAACAGCGCCTTCGGATCGGCGGCGGTGCGGTCCGCCTTGCGCAGCTTGGGATCCTGCACCATCACGAAGCTCGGGCAAAATCCCTCGATGCAGGAGAAATCCTTGTTGCAGTTCGACTGGTCGATGCGGCGCTTGCGGCCGAGCTCGGTCTCCAGCGGCTGCACCGAGACGCAGTTCGACGCCACCGAGCAGTCGCCACAGCCTTCGCAGACGCGCTCATTGATGAAGACGCGCTTGGCCGGATCGGGGAACAGCCCGCGCTTGCGGCGGCGGCGCTTCTCGGCGGCGCAGGTCTGGTCGTAGATCAGGACGGTGAGGCCCTCGATCTCGCGCAAGGTCCGCTGCACGGCATCGAGCTCGCGGCGATGGTGGATGGTGGCGCCGGACGGGAAATAGTTGGCGGGATATTTGTCCGGATCGTCGGAGACGATCGCAAGCCGCTTGGTGCCTTCGGCCGCGACCTGGTGCGCGATCTGCGACACCGTGAAGCCGCCCTCGGCCGGCTGGCCGCCGGTCATCGCGACCGCGTCGTTGTAGAGAATCTTGTAGGTGATGTTGACGCCGGCCGCAGCAGCGGCCCGTAGAGCTAAAAGCCCGGAATGGGTGTAGGTGCCGTCGCCGAGATTCTGGAACACGTGCTGTTCGCTGGTGAACGGCGCCTGCCCGATCCAGCTCACGCCCTCCGCGCCCATATGCGAGATGGTCTGGGTGTTGCGGTTCGGCACCGACAGCGCCATGCCGTGACAGCCGATGCCGGCCATGGCGCGGCTGCCCTCGGGGATCTTGGTCGACGAGTTGTGCGGACAGCCCGAGCAGAAATACGGCGTGCGCTGCAGCTTCGCGGTGCCCGTGCCCTCGACTGGGCGATCGAACGCCTCGAGCTTTGCCAGGCGCTGCTCCAGTAACGGACTACGGTGGCCGAGCTTGCGCAGACGCGCGACGACGGCCGCCGCCACCATGGTCGGCGTCAGCTCGCCCTCGCTCGGCAAGAGAGGCGCGCCGCTCTCGTCGCGCTTGCCGACCACGGAGGGACGCTTGGAGGCGTCCATGTTGTAGAGGATGCGGACCAGCTGGTCCTCGATGAAGCCGCGCTTCTCCTCGACGACAAGCACGTCCTGCAAGCCTTCGGCGAAGGCGCGCGCGCCGCGTGCTTCGAGCGGCCAGGTCAGCGCCACCTTGTAGATGCGCAGGCCCAGCGCCTGCGCGTCGGCATCGGTGATGCCGAGATCGGCGAGCGCCTGGCGCAGATCGAGATAGGCCTTGCCGGTCGCCATGATGCCGAGCCGCGCCGGCTTCGAATCCAGCACGATGCGGTCGAACCGGTTGACGCGCGCGAAGGCCGCGACTGCCTCCATCTTGGGCCCGTGCAGCCTGCGCTCGGCTTCCAGCGGCGGATCCGGCCAGCGGATCGAGAGCCCGTCCGGCGGCATCTCGAAATCATCCGGTGTGATGATCCTGATGCGATCGGGATCACTGACGATCGAGGCCGAGCTTTCGACGGTTTCCGAGATCGCCTTGAAGCCGACCCAGCAGCCGGAATAGCGCGACAGCGCAAAGCCGAGGATGCCGAGGTCGAGATAGTCCTGCAGCGTCGCCGGATTGACCACCGGCATCAGCGCCGAGGCGAACACCTGCTCGCTCTGGTGCGCGAGGGTGGAGGACTGGCAGCCATGGTCATCGCCGGCGAGCGCAATCACGCCGCCATTCGGCGAGGTGCCGGCCGAATTGGCATGCTTGAGCGCATCGAGCGAGCGGTCGACGCCGGGGCCCTTGCCGTACCAGATGCCGAACACGCCATCGACCTTGGCGCCGGGAACATGCCGACCTGCTGGCTGCCCCACACCGCGGTCGCCGCCAGATCCTCGTTGAGGCCGGGAACGAAGGCGATGTCGTGCTCTCTGAGGAACGATTTCGCGCGCCATAGCGCGTGGTCGTACATGCCGAGCGGCGAGCCGCGATATCCGGAAATGAAACCCGCGGTGTTCAGCCCGTGCGCGCGGTCGCGTTCGCGCTGCAACATGGGCAATCGGACCAGAGCCTGGGTACCGGAGAGGAAGATTCGTTTCGTGTCCAACCGGTACTTGTCGTCCAGTCCAACGTCCATCAACGCCATCAGTCTCAGGCTCCCCGCCGGTTAGTCGCGCCGGTCCGAACCGGTCTCATTATCTTCCGAATGATCATGCATCAGCATGCACCGGTTTTGTTATGCATGAACAGCCCCGTTCCATGGCCGCAGCACATAACTCGATGTTGCACATGCGAGGTCTTGCCGAACCCCGGCTTCTTTGAAACGGTGGCGCGCAAAGGGAGACCAAGGATGATTACAGTCGAATCCGCGTTCACGACGGAAATCGTGGAGAACGGCAATCTGCTGGTGGGTCCGTGGCGCAGCCCGAAGCAGATGCTGCAGGCCCAGACCTACGACTCGCACGCGTCGATCCACGACGATGCAACCGCGCAGAAGCTCGGCTTCCGCGGCGGCACGATCGAGGGACCGACCCATTTCAGCCAGTTCGCGCCATTATGCGAGCGGATCTGGGGCCGGGCCTGGTTCATGACCGGATGCCTGTCGGCGCATTACCGCAATCCGGTGTTCGAAGGCGAAGAGGTGCAGGCCCAGATCGAGAAGCCGAAGCCGGGCCAGACCGTTTGCACAATCGGGATGATCAAGCGCGACGGCACCGAGATTTTACGCGGCACCGCCTCCATAGATGGCGACGGCACGGAGACCGCGCTCTCCCACAGGCTCGGCGAATTGAAGCCGCTGACCGATTCCGTCATCCTCGCCGACATCAAGGTCGGCATGAAGACGCCGCGGCAGGCGATCAAGATGGATTTCGACCAGAACATGGGTGACCTCTATCCGTTTTCGCTGGCCGACAAGCTCAAGGTGATCACCGAACCATCAGACTATTATTCGCTGGAGCATAATCCCTGGGGCCGCGTCATCATCCCGATGGAGATGCTGAGCGTGCTGTTCCAGTACCGCGCGCGCGAAGATCGGCTGCCGGTCCGCGGTCCCGCCGTCGGGCTGTTCGCCGACCAGGAGATTCGGCTGGTGCGCGGGCCGCTATTCCCGGGCGAGACCTATTGGGTCGAGCGCGAGGTCGTCGCGCTCTCGGGCAGCAAGCGCACCGAGAGCATGTGGGTGCGCTCGACCGTGTTCGATGCCGACAATGCTGTGGTTGCGACCATGCTGCTCAACGGCGCCAGCATGAAGGACTCCTACGCCAACTACGAAAGCGAGCACAAAGCCCTCTACGGCTGAAGCGACAGCCGCCTGTTCCGCAAGCCGCCGAACCAAGGACAACAACAATGGCCCGCCTGCCCTATCTCGAAGCCGATCAGGTCGCACCCGAATATCGCGACATGCTCAAGCGCAATACCAATTTGCACAAGCTCCTGGTCAATTCGCCGGAGATGGCGCGCGCCTTCAACGGCATCGGCAGCTATATCCGCTTCAAGAGCAAGCTCGATCCGCGGTTGCGCGAGCTTGCGATCCTGCAGGTCGGCTGGCTCGAGAAGTCCGAATACGAGTTCACCCACCATGTGAAGATCGGCAAGGAGTTCGGCGTCACCGATGAGGACATAAAGGGCCTGATTGCGGAAACCGACGGCAGGCCGTCGACACTCGAGCCGCTGGCGAAAGCGATCCTCAGGGGCGCCCGCGAGATGGTGCGCGAGCTTGCGATGTCGGATGCGACCTTCGCCGAGATCAAGCGAGAGCTGTCCGACGAGCACATGACCGACCTGGTGCTGACGATTGCGTTCTATTGCGCCGTGGTGCGGGTGCTCGCCACCATGCAGATCGACAACGAACCTTATTACAAAGACGTACTGCAACAGTACCGTTACAGGGAGTGAAGTGAGATGCGCCTGCAAGATCGCGTCGCCATCGTCGTCGGCGCCGGCCAGAGCCCCGGCGAGGGCATCGGCAACGGCCGCGCCACCGCGCTGACCTTCGCCCGCGAAGGCGCCAAGGTGCTGTGCGTCGATCACAATCTGGCATCGGCGCAGGAAACAGTCGACCTGATCGCGGCTAAGGGCGGCACTGCGATAGCCTTCAAGGCCGACGTCACCAAAAGCGTCGACATCGAGAGAATGGTGGTCGCCGCGCACGCCCACTGGGGCAGCGTCGACATCCTGCACAACAATGTCGGCGTCAGCCTCTCCGGCGGCGATGCCGAACTGCTCGACATCACCGAGGAGGCATTCGACCGCTGCGTGGCGATCAATCTGAAGAGCTGCGTCCTGGCCACCAAGCATGTGATCCCCATCATGCGGCGCCAGCGAGGCGGCGTGATCATCAACATCTCGTCGATGGCCGCAATCACGACCTATCCTTACGTCGCCTACAAGGCAACCAAGTCGGCAATGATCGCCTTCACCGAGCAGATCGCCTACCAGAATGCGCAATATGGCATTCGCGCCAACGTGATCCTGCCCGGGCTGATGAACACACCAATGGCGGTGGACACGCGCGCCCGCGAATTCAAGAAGAGCCGCGCCGAGGTCGAGGCGGAACGCGACAGCAAGGTGCCGCTGCGTCACAAGATGGGGACCGGCTGGGATGTCGCCAATGCCGCGCTGTTTCTTGCATCGGATGAAGCCAATTTCATCACCGGTGTGACGTTGCCGGTCGATGGCGGTGCAAGCGTGCGACGCGGCTAATCGAGATGATTAACCCGGTTAATCCAGGTGATTAACCTGTGTGACGGCGTGCGGTTAATCACTGTGACGAAATCACGCGTCAATGCGCCGCAATGATTCGAAAAACTTGAAGTATTCCAATGACACGGCGATGTGACGGCGCGTCCACATAAATCGAAATCCTGACTCGTTCTGGTCGCACGAAATTCATCTGCGCTCTGTATCTCGCACCCCAAGATTTCTGGAGTGCCAAGACCATGAGCGAAGAATTCGAATTCAGACCCGATCAGTGGGATGCGCTGAAAGCGTTGCGGGCTCCCGCAGCAAACCCTTCGAGGCTGAACCGGTTTGCCGTCGAAAGCCTGATCACGCTCGGTTATGTCGCAGTGCGTGGAGATGCGTTTGCCTTGACCCCCGCGGGCCGCAAGGTGCTGGTCCGCGGCTCGTCACTTCTGCTGCTCGATATCGCAGCCTGATCCTTTCGAAGCTGACAAGAAGTTTACACACGCGGCATCATGCCGCGTGTGCTTTTCCGGGAATGGTCGCCTCGCCATGCTGCGTCAGCGGCTTCATGCCGGTGAGGCTCCGTAGCAGCACATAGAACACCGGCGTCAGGAACAGGCCGAAGATCGTGACGCCGATCATGCCGGAGAACACCGCGACGCCCATCGCGCGCCGCATCTCCGAGCCCGCGCCGGTCGACAGCACCAGCGGCAGCACGCCCATGATGAACGCCATCGACGTCATCAGGATCGGCCGCAGGCGCAACCGGCTCGCCTCGATCGCGGCGCGGATCGGCGAGCGTCCGGCGAATTCGAGCTCGCGCGCGAATTCGACGATCAGGATGGCGTTCTTGGCCGACAATCCGACCAGCACGATCAGGCCGATCTGGGTGAAGACGTTGTTGTCACCCTTCGACAGCCAGACCCCGAACATCGCGGCCAACAGGCCCATCGGCACGATCATGATGATCGAGAGCGGCAGCGCCAGGCTCTCGTAGAGCGCGGCGAGCACCAGGAACACCAGAAGGATCGCCAACGGAAACACCCAGAGCCCGGAATTGCCGGCAATGAACTCCTGATAGGTCAGGTCGGTCCATTCGAAGGCAAAGCCTGGCGGCAGCGTTTCCGCGGCGATTCGCGTTGCCGCCTCTTGCGCCTGGCCGGAGGAATAGCCGGGCGCGGCGGCGGCGTTGATGTCCGATGACAGGAAGCCGTTGTAGCGGATCGCACGCTCCGGCCCAGCGCTCTGGCGGACCTTCAGCAAGGCCGACAGCGGCACCATGTCGCCGGACGACGAACGCACCTTCAGCTGCCTGATGTCGTCGGCACGCGCGCGGAACGGCGCGTCCGCCTGCACATAGACCGAATAGGTGCGGCCGAATTTGTTGAAGTCGTTGACATAGTAGGAGCCGAGATAGATCTGCAGCGTGTTGAAAACCTCGGTGACCGGCACGCCGAGCTGCAGCGCCTTGGTGCGGTCGATGTCGGCGAACAGCTGCGGCACGTTGACCTGGAAGCTCGAGAACACGCCGGCAATTTCTGGCGCCTTCTGCATCGCCGTCATGAAGGCCTTGGTCGCGTCGTTTAGCGCCTCATAGCCGAGGCCCGCGCGGTCCTCGATCTGCAGCTTGAAGCCGCCGATGGTGCCGAGGCCGTTGACCGGCGGCGGCGGGAACATCGCGATGAAGGCATCCTGGATGCCGGCATATTTCTTGTTCAGCGCCGCCGCGATCGCCGGACCGCTGAGCGACGGATCCTTGCGCTCGTCGAATGGCTTCAGCGTCGAGAACACGATGCCGGCGTTGGAGGAGTTGGTGAAGCCGGAGATCGACAGGCCGGGAAACGCCACCGAGCTCTCGACACCCGGCTGCGTCAGCGCGATGTCGCTCATCTTGCGGATCACCTCCTCGGTGCGGTCGAGCGTGGCGCCGTCGGGCAGCCGGGCAAAGCCGACCAGGTACTGCTTGTCCTGGCCCGGCACGAAGCCGCTCGGCACCTGCTTGAACAGCACGCCGGCGAGACCGACCAGCAGCACATAGAGGCCGATCACCGCAGCCTTGCCGTAGATGACCTTGGTGACGGTCCGGCCGTAGTTCTCGGAGGATTTCGTGAAGACCTTGTTGAAGCCGCGGAAGAACCAGCCCAGCGACTTCTCCATGATCCGGGTCAGCCAGTCCTTCGGCTCGTGATGGCCCTTCAAGAGCAGCGCCGACAGCGCCGGCGACAGCGTCAGCGAGTTGATCGCTGATATCACGGTCGAGATCGCGATCGTCAGCGCGAACTGCTTGTAGAACTGTCCGGTGAGGCCGGAGATGAAGGCGAGCGGCACGAACACTGCGATCAGCACCAGCGCGATCGCAATGATCGGGCCCGACACTTCGCGCATCGCCTGATTGGTGGCGTCGCGCGGCGACAGGCCGGATCCGATGTTGCGCTCGACATTCTCGACCACGACGATGGCGTCGTCGACCACGATGCCGATCGCCAGCACCAGGCCGAACAGGCTGAGCGCGTTGATCGAGAAGCCGAACACATGCATCACCGCGAAGGTGCCGACAATCGACACCGGAACCGCGATCAGCGGAATGATCGAAGCGCGCCAGGTCTGCAGGAACAGGATCACGACCAACACGACGAGCGCGATCGCCTCGAGCAGGGTGTGGATGACGGCCTCGATCGACGAGCGCACGAACTGGGTGGGATCGTAGACGATCTGGTACGACACGCCTTCCGGCATGTTCTTCTTGATCTCGGCCATGGTGGCGCGGACGTGGTCGGAGATCTCCAGCGCGTTCGATCCCGGCGCCTGGAAGATCGGGATCGCGACCGCCTGCTTGTTGTCGAGCAGCGAGCGCAGGCCGTATTCGGAGGCGCCGAGTTCGATCCGGGCAACGTCGCGCAGCCGCACCACCTCGCCATTCGCGCCGGTCTTGACCACGATGTCGCCGAACTGCTCTTCCGTCGACAGCCGTCCCTCGGCGTTGACCGAGAGCTGGAGGTCGAGGCCCTTGACGCTGGGCGATGATCCGACCACGCCGGCGGCGGCCTCGACGTTCTGTGCCTGGATCGCGCGGACGACGTCGCTTGCGGTCAGGGCGTGCTCGGCAGCCTTCTGGGGATCGACCCAGACCCGCATCGAATAGTCGCCGGCGCCATAGAGCTGGACGTCGCCGACGCCGTCGATCCGCGCCAGCCGGTCCTTGACGTTGAGCACCGCGTAGTTGCGCAGATACGTCATGTCGTAGCGGTTGTTCGGCGACAGCAGATGCACGACCATGGTGAGGTCGGGCGAGCTCTTCTTGGTGATGATGCCGAGCTGGCGCACCACGGCCGGCAGGCGCGGTTCGGCCTGCTGCACGCGGTTCTGCACCAGCTGGGTCGCCTTGTCGGGGTCGGTGCCGAGCCGGAACGTCACCGTCAGCGTCATCGCGCCGTCGGTGGTCGCCTGGCTCGACATATAGAGCATGCCCTCGACGCCGTTGATCTGTTCCTCGATCGGCGTTGCCACCGTCTCGGCGATCACCTTCGGATTGGCGCCGGGATAGGTTGCGCGCACCACGACCGACGGCGGCACCACGTCGGGATATTCCGAGATCGGCATCGCCAGCAGCGAAATCAGGCCGGCCAGGAAGATCAGGATCGATAACACGCCGGCGAAGATCGGCCGGTCGATGAAGAATTTTGAGAGATTCATGGCTCCGCCCCCGCGCGCAGCGCCTAGCGCTGCACGACGTGCTGGTTGGTTTCAGTGGATGCCTGCTGCATGCCGCGCGCGCCCATTTCGGCGACTTCCATCTTCAGAAGCGCACCGGGACGCACGCGCTGCAGGCCGTTGACGACGATACGGTCGCCGGATTTCAGGCCGGCGGTCACGATCCGCAGGCCGTCGACCGCACCGCCGAGCGTGACCGGGCGATAGACCGCGCGGCTGTCGTCGCCGACCAGCATGACGAACTTCTTGTCCTGGTCGGTGCCGACGGCGCGCTCGTCGATCAGCACCATCGTCTGCTCTTTCGGCTGGCCCATGCGCACGCGGGCGAACTGCCCGGGGATCAGCCGGCCGTCGTCGTTCCGGAACACGGCGCGGACGCGGATGGTGCCGCTCTGCCCGTTGACCTGGTTGTCGATCAGCTGGATGTGGCCCTTGGCGCTGAGGCCGCCTGACGTCACCATGTCGACCGGGATCTGATCGAGATTGCCGCGCTTGCCAGAGGCGTCTGCGATCGAGTTCAGCGCACGCAGCACGACCTCCTCATCCGCATCGAAGCTCGCATAGATCGGATTGACCGAGACCAGCGAGGTCAGCACCGGCGACGAGGTGCCCGCCGCGACCAGGTTGCCGACCGTGATCTCGATCCTGCCGACCCGGCCGTCGACCGGTGCGCGGACCTCGGTGTAATCGAGATTGAGTTTTGCGGTTTGCAGCGCGGCTTCGGCCGCCTTGACGTTGGCGATCGCCTCGCGATTGGTGTTGTCGCGCTGGTCGAAGTCGCGCTTGGTGACGATGTTGTTGCCGACCAGCTGTGCGCCGCGCTCGACCTCGCTCGCGGTGAATACGGCGCGGGCCTTGGCGGCCTCGAGCTGCGCCTGCGCGCGGTCGACCTCGGCGGCGTAGGGCGCGGGGTCGATCTTGAACAGGATGTCGCCGGACTTCACCAGCGCGCCTTCGGTGAAGTTGGTCGCCAGGATCGCGCCCGCCACCCGCGGCCGGAGTTGGACGCGGTCGACCGCCTCGAGCCGGCCCGAAAAGTCATCAAACAGCGTGGTCGGGCGCGGCTGGATCACGGCCACGGTCACCGGCACCGCCGGTTCGGGCGCGGCCGCTGTGGCGGTCGCCTGGGCGGCATGAAAATAGTGGCCGGTCGCGATCGAACCGGCGACAGCGAGGGCGCCGAGGATCACAATACCGCCGACGACGCGTCGGAAACGGCCGGAACGGGGATTTTGGGTTGACGAGGGCATTCACGCGCTCCAGATATCTGTAGTGTTCACTACAGATGTGGAGCTGGACGCCGGTTCGCAAGATACTTATGTATCGAGCACTATGATTTTCTTAGCGCATTCGTGGGGAAATGAGAAGCCGCGGAAAAACATCACGTGCAACAAGAGGATAAGCCAGGGACAATCCGTCACAGAAACGGCACCCGGCTTACGGAGTAACGAAAATGGGTATGGGACGCCCCCGCGCTTTCGACGCGGATGCCGCTTTGGACCAGGCGATGGACGTGTTCTGGCGCCATGGTTACGAGGGTGCGACGATTGCGCAGCTCACCGAGGCGATGAACATCAATCCGCCGAGCCTCTATGCCGCCTTCGGCAGCAAGGAAGGCCTGCTGAAGGCCGCCCTCGACCGCTACACCGAGCGCCGTGACGCCTGGATGGAAACGGTTTTGGGCGCCGCCACCGCCCGCGAGGTGGCCGAACGATTTCTGATGGAGCACGCGGACGCCCAGACCGATCCCGCCAACCCGCCCGGCTGTCTGCTGGTCCAGGGCGGCCTTGCCTGCGGCACCGGCTCGGAAAATGTTCCATTCGAACTGGCGGCGCGCCGCACCCACACCGAAGACCAGTTGCGCGAACGCTTTGTCCGGGCCAAGGCCGAACGCGACCTGGACGAAAGCGCCGATCCGGCCATGCTCGCCCGCTATCTCTCCGCGGTCACATCAGGCATGTGCGTGATGGCCTCCTCGGGCGCCGACCGCAACGCGCTGCGCGAGATTGCGGCGGTGTCGCTGAAGGCGTTTGATGAACAGGCGAAGGGCTAGAGCGGTTCAAGTCATGCGCACGCGAGCCCCAACGCAGTTGGGAGTGACCGGCAATGCATCACTGGACCAGCTGGCTGCCAGGTCTCAACACGCTCCGTCGATACCAAGCGGCGTGGTTTCCACACGACATCGTCGCGGGGCTTCTGCTCGCGACCATGCTGGTCCCGGTCGGCATCGCCTATGCGGAAGCGTCCGGCTTGCCGGGCATCTACGGACTTTACGCGACGATCATCCCGCTGCTCGTCTACGCGTTGTTCGGGCCGAGCCGCATCCTCGTCCTGGGACCGGACTCGGCGCTTGCAGCCATCATCCTCGGCGTTGTCGTTCCGCTGTCGGGCGGCGATCCCATGCGCGCGGTGGCCCTCGCCGCGATGATGGCTATCGTCTCCGGAACGATATGCATCGTGGCGGGCATCGCGCGGTTGGGATTCCTGACAGAGCTTCTCTCCAAGCCGATCCGCTACGGCTACATGAATGGAATTGCCCTGACCGTGCTGATCAGCCAGCTGCCAAAGCTGTTCGGCTTCTCCATCGAAAGCGATGGACCTCTGCGCAGCCTCTGGGCGGTCGTCGGAGCGGTTCTTGACGGAAAGACGAATTGGATCGCGCTCGGGATCGGCCTTGCCACATTGGCGGTGATCCTGCTGCTCGCGCGGAACAAGCGGCTTCCCAGCATCCTGATTGCCGTCGTTGCGGCGACGGTCGTCACCGGCGTGCTCGATCTTGGAGCGCGCTTTAACGTGACAGTTTTGGGTTCGCTTCCCCAGGGCCTGCCGGGATTCGCGATTCCCTGGATCGGCTATGGCGATATCGTGCAGGTGCTGATCGGCGGTTGCGCCGTCGCGCTGGTGTCATTCGCCGACACCAGCGTGCTCTCGCGGGCCTATGCGGGACGATTGGGCGATCGCGTTGATCCCAACCAGGAGATGGTGGGGCTCGGCGCGGCCAATCTGGCGGCCGGCTTCTTCCAGGGCTTTCCGATCAGCAGCAGCGGATCGCGCACGCCCGTTGCGGAAGCCGCCGGAGCGCGCACCCAACTCACCAGCGTCATCGGCGCGCTTGCCATTGCCCTTCTGCTGCTGATGGCGCCGAACCTGCTTCAGCACTTGCCCAACGCCGCATTGGCCGCCGTCGTCATCGCCGCCGCGCTCAGCCTGTTCGAGGTCGGCAATCTCAAGCGAATCTACGCCATTCAGCAGTGGGAGTTCTGGCTATCGGTGGTCTGCTTCGTCGGCGTTGCCGTACTCGGGGTGATTCCGGGAATCGGCCTCGCCATCGTGATCGCGATCATCGAGTTCTTGTGGGATGGCTGGCGGCCCCATTCCGCCGTGCTGGGTCGCGCCTCCGGCGTGAAGGGTTATCACGACATTACGCGATATCCGGACGCGCGCCAAATCCCCGGGCTGGTCCTGTTCCGGTGGGATGCGCCGCTGTTCTTTGCCAATGCCGAGTTCTTCAAGGAACGTGCGCTGGATGCCGTGGCGAAATCTTCGACGCCGGTGCGCTGGCTGGTCGTTGCGGCCGAGCCGGTCACCAGCGTGGACGTTACCGCCGGCGACATTCTCGCCGAACTGGACGAGGCATTGCACGCACAAGGGATCGAGCTGTGTTTTGCCGAGCTCAAGGATCCCGTCAAGGACAAGCTGAAGAAATTCGGCTTGTTGGCGCAGCTTGGCGAGAACAACTTCTTCCCGACCATCGGCGTCGCCGTTTCGCGCTACCTCGAGATCAATGACGACGTGACTTGGGAAGACTGGGAAGACCGGGCTATGTCCTAGGTTCAATCCAGGCCGTCACGGGTATCACCACATCGTCTGGCGTGCGCGCTCCGGCCACTCGCGATCGTATTTTTCGCCGCCGACCGTGTGCTCGCTCATTTCGGCGAGGATCTGCCCCGGCGTCGGCAAGGCCTTCGGATCGACCTGCTTGTCCGGGTTCCAGAGGTCGGAGCGCACGATCGCGCGGGCGCACTGGAAGTAGATCTCGTCCACATTCATCACGATCACCGTGCGCGGCGCCCTGCCTTCCATCTTGAAGGAGGCGAGCAGCTCCGGCTCGGCCGAGACATAGGCGCGGCCGTTGACACGCAGCGTGCTGCCCGAGCCCGGGATCAGGAACAATAGCCCGACGCGGGGATCGCGAACGATGTTGCGCAGCGAATCGCAGCGATTGTTGCCGCGGCGATCCGGCATCATCAGCGTCTTCGCATCATGGATGCGCACGAAGCCCGGCAGGTCACCGCGCGGCGAGCAGTCGAGCCCCTCGGGGCCCGAGGTCGCAAGCGACACGAACGGCGATTTCTCGATGAGCACACGATAGAGCGGCGTCACGTGATCGGCGACCTTCACGGTCGACGCGTCGTTCGGGAAGCCGTAGATCGCCTCAAGCTGCTCGATCGTAGAGATCACCGACATTCGTGCTGTTCTCCTTTGGTGTTAACCGTCCCAGCGTTCGCCCTTGATGATGCGGACAAGCTGTCGCGCGTGATATTCGGCGGTGCCGGAATTGATGATGGTGAAATCAGGCGTCGCCGCGCTCTCGTCGACGGTGCGCCCCAGCCGCTGCGCGAGCCCGCCGTCGCTGGCACGCCCCCGCGCCGCCAGTCGCGCAGCCAGCACGTCCGGCGGCGCCGTGACCGACACCACAATGGCATTGGCATAGTTGCGGCGGGCGGCTGCGATCACCGTGCGCGAGACGTTCGCGATCACGGTGTGCCCGGCCCTGATATCGTCGTCGATCGTCCGCGACAGCGCGTAGCGATGGCCGTGCGCATCCCAGTGCATGACGTAGTCGCCGGCGGCAGCCGCGCGCTGGAAGGTGTCCGCGCTGACCTCCTCATTGTCTTCCGACACTGAGGCCTGGCGGGTGATCAGCCGGCGCGCAAAGACAATGTCGCGATCGTCGGCACAGGCCACCTTCGCCAGGCCAAGCAGCGTATCCTTGCCGGCGCCGCTCGGGCCGACCACCAGGATCAACCGGCCGGGACCGATCGTGGTGGCGTGTTGGGCGGCCACGGCAGGGAGTTCGTTCATGCGACCCTGGCTCCTTCGCGCCAGACGCTGCGCACAACCGGCAGGTCGCGCGCGACATGCACACGGATCAGATCGGCCCGCCTGCCGACCGCGATCTCGCCGCGATCGGAAAGGCCAACCGCCTCGGCCGGCGTCTTGGTCACGGTGCGGACGGCGGAGGCGAGATCGATCGCCGGCACATGAAGCGGCAGCTGCAGCGCCGCCATCAAGAGGCTGGACGGGATGTAGTCCGACGACAGGATATCGAGCATGCCCTCATTGGCGAGATCGACGGCGGCGATATTGCCGGAGTGCGAGCCGCCGCGCACCACGTTCGGTGCCCCCATCAGGATGTCGATGCCGGCGGCGTGCAGCCCGCGCGCGGCTTCCATCGTGGTCGGGAATTCCGCGACCGCGACCTTGTCGTTGACGGCGTCGGCCACGTTTTCATCCGTGGTGTCGTCGTGGCTCGCCAGCGGAATCTTGTATTGATGCGCCAGCGCGACGATCGCGCGGGTGTTGGGTACGGCATATTCCTTCTGATAGGCGAAGCGCCGCGCGAACAGCACGTCGAGCTGGGCGTCGGTCATGCCGCCGCCCTTGCCGCGGTAGTAGTCGCGCAGCTTTACCTCGTCGCGGAACTGGCGCTGCCCCGGCGTGTGGTCCATCAGCGACATCAGCCGCACGTCCGGCCGGTCGATCAGCTCCTTGGCCTCGGCGACGACATCCGGCATCGGGACTTCGCAGCGCAGATGCAAGAAGTGATCGGCACGCAGCAGATTTTCCTCGCGCGCGGCCGAAATCGCCGCCGCCAGCACGCCGGCACGGCCGTCGACATCCTCGGCGCCGTCCTCGCGCCAGACCCGCAGCGAATCCAGCACCGTGGTGATGCCCGAGGTCGCGAGCTGCCCGTCATAGGAGATCACGGCCGCGATCGGGTTCCAGAACACTTTTGGCCGCGGCACGTAGTGCATTTCGAGATGGTCGGTGTGCAGCTCGATCAGCCCGGGCATCAGGAGATCGCCGCCGGCGTCCTCGGCTGCCTCGGGCGCCCTGCCCTCGCCGAATTCCGCGATCCTGCCGTCCGCTATCGCGACCCAGCCCTGCTCGATCACGCGGTCGGCGAGGACCAGCCGGGCGTTGCCGATGATGGTGTCTTGCTTGGCGGTCATTTCAAACGGTCCTTCAGGCAGCAGCGCCAAACGAGGTCACGTCGACGATGCGATCGGCAATCAGATGACGGATTTCGTCGTCATGGACAATCGCGACCATCGCGACGCCCCTGGTCTTTTTCTCCGCAATCAGCTCGACCACCACTGCGCGATTCGCCGCATCGAGCGAAGCGGTCGGCTCGTCGAGCAGCAGGATCGGCAGCTCCGAGATGAAGCCGCGCGCGATATTGACGCGCTGCTGCTCGCCGCCGGAGAAGGTCGAGGGCGGCAAGGTCCAGAGGCGCTCCGGGATATTCAGCCGGCGCAGCAGACGGCCGGCACGCTCGCGGGCCTCCTCGCGCGCCACGCCGTTGACGATCAGCGGCTCGGCGACGACGTCGATCGTCGCCACCCGCGGCACCGCACGCAGGAACTGGCTGACATAGCCGATCGTCGAGCGGCGGATGCTCAGCACCTGGCGCGGCTCGGCGGTGGCGAGGTCGATCACCTTGCCGTGGTGGCGGATGCCGATCCGGCCGCTGTCGCAGCGATAATTGCCGAAGATCATCTTCAGGATCGAGGATTTGCCAGCGCCCGACGGGCCCGACAGCACCACGCATTCGCCTGATACGACGTGGAACGAGACGCCGTGCACCACGGGCAGCTCGACGCCACCCTGCAGATGCATGGTGAAGGTCTTCTCGGCGTTGGTGAGTTCGATCATCGCGGTCATTGGCAAGCTCATGGCGGGAGAATCGAGGAGACGAGCAGCTGCGTGTACGGCTCGCGGGGATCGTCGAGCACCTGGTCGGTGAGGCCGGTCTCGATGACGCGACCGCCCTTCATCACCATCACGCGATGCGACAATAGCCGCGCCACCGCGAGATCATGGGTCACGACGATGGCGGCAAGGCCAAGCTCGCTGACGAGGTTGCGCATCAGGTCGAGCAGGCGCGCCTGCACCGAGACGTCGAGGCCGCCGGTCGGCTCATCCATGAACACCAGCCGCGGCTCGGTCACGAGGTTGCGCGCGATCTGCAGCCGCTGCCGCATGCCGCCGGAATAGGTTTTTGGCGCATCGTCGATGCGGCCGACATCGATCTCGACCCGCTCCAGCCAGGTCGAGGCGGTGTCGCGGATCCGGCCGTAGTGATTCCAGCCGACCGCCATCAGCCGCTCGCCGACATTGGCGCCGGCCGAAACGCCCATGCGCAGTCCCTGCGCCGGATCCTGGTGCACAAAGCCCCAGTCGGTGCGGAACAGGAAGCGCCGCTCCGCCTCGCCGAGCTCGGCAAGATCGCGCAGCACGCCGTCGCGCATCCGGTAGGACACCCGCCCCGCGCTCGGCGCAAGCTGCGCCGACAGCAGCTGCAGCAACGTCGACTTGCCCGAACCGGACTCGCCGACGATCGCCAGCACTTCGCCGGGATAGAGCGCGAACGAGACATCGCGGCAGGCCGGAAGCCGGCCGTAATTCTTGCCGAGCTCCTCGGCCACCAGCAGCGGCTGGTCGGTGTCGAGGCTTGCGAGCTCAGACATGCGCCTTCTCCTTGTGCGGCGCTGCGCTCTCGGTGCCGTGATGGCCGGCCGCCTGGCGCTGCTCGCAGAAGTCGGTGTCGGAGCAGACGAACATCCGCCCGCCCTTGTCGTCGGTGACGATCTCGTCGAGATAGGAGGAGTCGGCGCCGCACAGCGCGCAGGGCGCATTGAAGCGGTAGCGCGTGAACGGGTGATCCTCGAAATCCAGCGAGACCACCGTGGTGTAGGGCGGGATCGCGTAGATGCGCTTCTCGCGGCCGGCGCCGAACAGCTGCAGCGCCGCGCAATTGTCCATCTTCGGATTGTCGAATTTCGGGGTCGGCGACGGGTCCATCACATAGCGCGCGTTCACCTTCACCGGATAGGCGTAGGCGGTCGCGATGTGCCCGAAGCGCGCGATGTCCTCGTACAGCTTGACATGCATCAGCCCGTATTCGGCAAGCGCGTGCATCCGCCGCGTCTCGGTCTCGCGCGGCTCGAGGAAACGCAGCGGCTCGGGGATCGGCACCTGATAGACCAGCACCTGTCCGGCGTGCAGCGACGCTTCGGGGATGCGGTGCCGGGTCTGGATCACGGTCGCATCCGTCGTCGAGGTCGTGGTCGCGACGCCCGCGGTCTTGCCGAAGAATTTGCGGATCGAGATCGCGTTGGTGGTGTCGTCCGAGCCCTGGTCGATCACCTTCAGCACGTCGTCGGGACCGAGGATCGCGGCCGTCACCTGCACGCCGCCGGTGCCCCAGCCATAGGGCATCGGCATCTCGCGGCTCGCGAACGGCACCTGATAGCCGGGGATCGCGATCGCCTTCAGGATCGCGCGGCGGATCATCCGCTTGGTCTGCTCGTCGAGATAGGCAAAGTTGTACGTCGGCGCGTTCATTCCGCGGCCTCCTGCAGTGCCGTCTCTTGATTGGCCTCGGCGAATTCTTGCCGCAGCTTGCGCAGCAGGCCGAGCTCGGACTGGAAGTCGACATAATGCGGCAGCTTGAGATGCTCGACGAAGCCGGTCGACTGCACGTTGTCGGAGTGCGACATCACGAACTCCTCGTCCTGCGCCGGTGCAGCGGCTTCCTCGCCGAACTCGCGCGCGCGCAGCGCGCGGTCGACCAGCGCCATCGACATGGTCTTGCGTTCGCTCTGGCCGAAGGCCAGCCCATAGCCGCGGGTGAAGCACGGCGCCTCGGTGGTCGAGCCCTTGAACTGGTTGACCATCTGGCATTCGGTCAATGCGATCGAACCCAGCGGCACGGCAAAGCCGACGTCCTCGGCTGAGAACTCGACCTCGACCTCGCCAAAGCGGATCTCGCCGGCGAAGGGATGGTTGCGGCCGTAGCCGCGCTGCGTCGAGTAGCCGAGCGCGAGCAGGAAACCCTCGTCGCCGCGCGCGAGATTCTGCAGCCGCAGATCGCGATCGGCCGGAAAGCTCAACGGCTCGCGCGTGAGGTCGCCGACCGGCGCGTCGGCCTCGGCCTGCGGCGAAGACTCGATCAGGCCGTCGCGGCCGAGAATGTCGGTGACCCGCGGCGTTGCCGCCTGCGAGGCTTCCGACGTCGCCGGTTGCTCCGGCACAAAGCCTTCCGCAAGCTGCGGGTCGAGCAGGCGATGGGTGTAGTCGAAGGTCGGGCCGAGGATCTGGCCGCCCGGAACGTCCTTGAAGGTCGAGGAGATGCGCCGCCGCACCAGCATCTCGCCGGTGTTGACCGGCTCGGTGGCACCGAAACGCGGCAGCGTGGCGCGGAACGCACGGACCAGGAAGATCGCTTCGATCATGTCGCCGCGCGCCTGCTTGATCGCCAGCGCCGCGAGCTCGCGGTCGTAAAGCGAACCCTCGGTCATCACCCGATCGACGCCGAGCGCGAGCTGTTCGGATATCTGCGCCAGCGTCACCTCGGGCACGTCGCGATCGCCGCGCCGCTCATGCGCGAGCAGGCGATGGGCGTTCTCGATGGCGCGCTCGCCTCCCTTGACCGCTACATACATCGCTCACACTCCGCTTGCGATCAGCCGCGTGGTGCGCGGGATCGCGACAATGGCATCTTCATGGACCAGCGCGACATCGATGCCGCGCGGGAACAGGACCTCGTTGATCGACAGCCGCTCAAACAGGTCGCTCGGCCTGATCATCGCCTGCAACAGCGCGCTGCCGTCGATGCCGGGCCCCTTCAGCTCGAAGGCCGGGCCCTGCGTCAGGCTGTCGACCTGCAGGATCAGCGTGGTCGAACGATCCGGATATTCGCTGCTGCCGAACGCGAAACGCTCGAGCGCCGGCAGATTCGCGGCATCGCCGATCAGCGCGAAGCTCGCGATCGAGGAGTCCGTGACAACCGGCGCGCTGGCGTGAAACTTCAGCCAGCGGGCGACATCCGGCGCCGCCGACATCGCCGCGTCGAGCCAGATCGGCGTGTCGTGATCGAACAGCGTCAGCGCGATCGCAGCCGCGCCGCGCATCATGCCGGCGGGCGTGCCTGCGCTCGCCGCAACGCGCTGCACGCTGCCCGGACGCGCCATCGCCTCCATCACGGAACGGAAGGTTGATTGCGCCGACAGCACCTTGTCGGCAAAGCCTGCGGGCATTTCGGCAATCGTCGTCATTGCATCACCCCTCACCGCGCACCATCGTGTAGAAATCGACCCGCGTCGCCGCGGTCTCGGCGGCCTTGCGGGCGCGTTCGGCGTTCATGACCGCACGCAGCGGCGCGATCACCTTCGCCTCCACCTCGCCGGACAACTCCGTCGACTGCACCATGGCGTCACACAGCGCGATCATCTGCGCCTTCTGCGCATCGCGGCCGAGCGTGTAGCCGAAGCCGACCTCGCCGGTCGCAAGCCGCACCGCCGCGCGCGACACCGTCGCCTCGCCGAGATTGAACGGCGCGCCGTCGCCGCCGATCCGCCCGCGCAGCATCACAAGGCCGTTCTCCGGCTCGCGCAGGTTCTCATGCGCGGGCACCGCGATCGCCGCGAGCCGGCCTGCGATCTCGGCAGCGGCGGCGTGCGCCAGCACCGTCATCGCGGCCTTGCGCTGGGCCTGTTTGCTGTTTGGTCCGGTCGAACTCATGGGCAACCTTGCTTGCATCAAGTTGTCTATGATACTAGACAACTTGATAGCCGAGCGCCATGACTGCTTCGTGACAAACCGACGATTTCTGGTATCACCGCGCCATGAGCATGCAGGAAAGTTCCGGCGTCGCCTTGTGGCGGCAGGTCGCCGACGGCATCGAGCGCGGCATCGCTGACGGCCGCTTTGCCGCGGGCGAAAAGCTGCCCGGCGAGATGGAGATCGCCGAGACTTACCGGGTCAACCGCCACACCGTGCGGCGGGCGCTCGCCGCATTGGCCGAGCGCGGCCTGGTGCGCGCCGAGCGCGGCAGCGGCACCTATGTCGAGGCCCAGCGCCTCGCCTATCCCCTGCGCTCACGCACAAGATTTTCGGAGATCGTCGGCGCCGGCGGCCACGAACCGCGCGGCCAGCTGATCGAGGCCGGCGAGGATATCGCCAACCGCGAGATCGCGCGTGAGCTCGGCCTGAAGATCGGTGCGCGGCTGATCCGGATCGAAGCGGTGCGCCTCGCCGACCGGACGCCGATCTGCGTCTCCACCACATGGCTGTCGGCCGAGCGGTTTCCCGATGCCGGCAGCGTGTTCGCCAACGTGCACTCGATGACGAAGCTGCTCGGGCATTACGGCGTCAGGGATTACCACCGCGCCTCGACCCGGATCACCGCGGCAATCGCCGATGCCACTGATGCCGCGCGACTCGATCTGCCGCTGGGACGGCCGGTGCTGGTAGTCGACGCAACCGACGTCGATATGCTGGACCAGCCGCTGGTGACCAAACGCTCGCGCTTCGCCGCCGAGCGCGTGGAGTTTCTGGTCGAGAACGGTTGAATGTGCCGCCACACTGGCGGTGCACCTCTCCCCTTGTGGGAGAGGTCGGATCGCATCGCCAGATGCGATCCGGGTGAGGGGTATCTCTCCGCGAACACATCGGCTTCTGATTTCGCTGAGAGATACCCCTCATCCGGCGCCGTAGCCGATGCCAAGGCATCGGCGTCCTTCTAGAAGACGGCGGCCAAAGGCCGCCTACGCCACCTTCTCCCACAAGGGGAGAAGGATGATTGAGCGCGCGGCGAGCTAGGCCACCGCCCTTTGACCAATAATCGCAAAGCGTAGCTTGCTCGAGATGAAGTCGATCGCCGCGACTGCGATCAGGATCATCAGGATCAGGAACGACACCTTCTGCCATTCCAGCACCCGGATCTGCTCGGCGAGTTGTAGCCCGATGCCGCCGGCGCCGACGATGCCGATGATGGTGGCCGAACGCGTGTTCGACTCGATGAAATAGAGCACTTGGCCGGCGATCACGGGCAGCACCTGCGGCAACAGGCCGAAGCGGATTTCATGCAAGCTATTGCCGCCGGAGGCGCGGATACCCTCGACCTGCTTGCGGTCAGCCGCCTCGATCGCCTCGGAGAACAGCTTTCCGAACGCACCGAAGTCGGAGACCATGATCGCGAGCACGCCGGCAAACGGGCCGAGTCCGACGACATTGATCCAGACCAGCGCCCAGATCAGCGTGTCGACGCCGCGGATCGAATCCAGGAAGCGGCGCACCGGGAAACGGATCAGGTTCGAGGGGATGATGTTGCGCGCCGCCAGCAGGCTGACCGGCAGCGCCAGCACCGCCGCAAGCGTGGTGCCGAGCAGCGCGATCGACAGCGTCTCGCCGAGCGCCTGCATGTAGAGCGAGAACGACGCGCCGGGATTCGGCGGGATCATCAGCATGGTGATCCAACCGAGCTGGCTGAGGCCCGCGATCAGCCTGGACGGCGAGAAGTCGAGATCGACCAGGCCGTACACAAAGACCGCAAACGCCGCCACGATCATGGCCGGCAACGCCAGCCGCGCCGCGGCGGGCCGGTTGAATGCGTCGGGATATTTGGTGCGCAGCGCGCCGGTGTCCGGCTTCGGCAGCTGGCTCATCGCCGCGTCTCCTTGCCGAACAGCCGGCCGCGCAGCCAGCCGGTCGAGATGTCGATGATGAAGACGGTGATGATGATGGTGACCAGGATGGCGCTGACGTCGGAATAGTAGAACTTGCGGATCGCGACCACGAGCTCCTGGCCGATGCCGCCGGCCCCGACAAAGCCCATCACCGAGGCTTCGCGGACGTTGATCTCGAAGCGCAGCAGCGCGTAGCTGGCATAGCCCGCCGACACCTGGGGCAGGACGGCAAAGCGCATGCAGGACAGCCAGCTCGCGCCGGTGGAGCGGATGCCCTCGACCGGCTTCATGTCGGCGTTCTCGACGATCTCGGCGAACAGTTTTCCCAGCGCGCCGGTCGAGTGGATCGCAATCGCCAGCACGCCGGCCATCGGTCCGAGGCCGAACGCGATCACGAAGATCAGCGCGAACACGATGCCGGGCACCGTGCGGGCGAATTCAAGCAGCCGGCGTACCGTGAAGCGCAGCCACGGCGCCGGCGAGGTGTTCTGGGCCGCGAAGAAATTCAGAGCGAAGGCAAACACCGCGCCGGTCAGCGTGCCGACATAGCTGATCAGCACGGTCTCTCCGAGCATCCTCAGCCATTTCTTCCAGCCCCAGAACCATTCGGGAAAATCGGTCCACACCCGTGCGCCCGATTCGAGCGTCAGGATGCGGTCGAAATAGCTGACGAAGTTGCCGAAATAGGTGAACAGCGTGCGCAGGTTCACTTCCGCGCCGAACGCGGCGATCACCAGGGCCGCGCAGAATACTGCCGCCGCCAGCGCGGCCTTCAGCCGCTTGCGCGAGACCGACCTGCGGTAGGCCTCTTCCAGCATTGCCAGTTGCTGCGCCGGAAGAATGGATACGGCGGTCGCCATCGACGCGTGCCAGTCCGGTTCGGAGTTGAGAACAAAGGCCGGGCTGTCAGGCCCGGCCTCGTGACGTCAGGCGAACGATCAGCTCGCCTTCTTCTTGCGCAGAGCGTCGACGAACTTGATCAGCTCGATCGTGCCATCCCAGTCCTTGGTGGTGGCGGGATGGAAGCCCTTCTTCTGGCCGTCGGAGAGACGGTCGAACGCGGCCTTGTCCTTGGTCGGGGCTTCGAAGAAGGCCTTCGCGATCGCAGCCTTCAGGTCCTCGGGCAGATCGGCGTTGTACGCATAGGGTCCGTTGATGATCGGCGCCGACTTGTGGATGATGCGGAAATCGTCCTTCTTCATCGCCGAGCCGTCGGCGTTCTTCAGCATGCCCTTGGTCAGCATCTGCGCCAGCGTCGAATCGTCGTCGCTGGTCCACTGGTTGGCGGCCATGTCGACGGTGCCCTGCGCCAGCGCCAGAACCGCGTTCTCGTGGCTGCCGGTAAACACGACCTTGCCGAAATAGGTGTCGGCGTCGGCGATGCCCATCTTGTCGAGCTCGAAGCGCGGCACGTTGTTGCCCGAGGTCGAGTTCGGATCGACCAGGCCGAGGTTCTTGCCCTTCAGATCGTCGACGCTCTTGTAGGGGCTCGAAGCCTTGACGAAGAACACCGAGTAGTAGCCGGTCGAACCGTCGGCGTTGATGTCGTTGGCGAACGCGTCGGTCTTGACGCCGGTCAGGCGCGCGCGCGCGAACGAGGCCGAGCCGTAGCTGGCGATCTGGATGTTGCCGGCGCGCTGGCCTTCGATGACGGCGGCGTAGTCATTGGCGATGCGCAGCGTGACCTTCACGCCGAGCTCCTTCGACAGATACGCAACGAACGGCGTCCAGCGCTCGGTGACGCCCGAGGCGTTCTCCGCCGGCACCACCGCGAAGGTGAGCTCCGGATATTTTGCCTTCCAGTCCTGTGCGGATGCGGAACCGGTGAGCGCCAGCGCGGCGACGCCGGCCAGAATGATGCGACGAGTGAACATGGCTACCCCTCTTTATTATGGTTGCACCTGTTGGCCGGGCAAAATGCCCGGCCATTCAGATCGGAAAACGCGCGACGCTCAAGCCGCCGCTGCGGTGCCGAGTGCCGGAACGGACGCGCCGTCGGGCGCGGGCATTGGCGCGCCGCCCATGACGTCGTTGGCCTCGAGGTCGTAGAGCTCGCGGGCGATATGATCGGTCAGCGCCGCCGGGGCGCCGTCGAACACCACGCGACCCGCCGCCATGCCGACCAGGCGATCGCAATAGGTCCGCGCCAGGTCGAGCGAGTGCAGGTTGCAGAGCACGGTGATGCCGAAATGCTTGTTGATGCGCAGCAGGGCATCCATCACGATCTTGGTGTTGCGCGGATCGAGCGAGGCGATCGGCTCGTCGGCGAGGATGATGTCGGGCTCCTGCACCAGCGCGCGGGCGATCGCGACACGTTGCTGCTGGCCGCCCGAAAGCTGGTCAGCGCGCTGCGCCGCGAGTTGGGCGATGTCGAATTGATCGAGCGCGGACATCGCGAGCGCCCTGTCCTGCTCCGGCCAGGCTTGCGCCAGTGAGCGCCAGGACGGGATCTGGGCCAGCCGGCCCATCAGCACGTTGGTCAGCACGTCGAGACGGCCGACAAGGTTGAACTGCTGGAAGATCATCGCCGAGCGCGCCCGCCACTGCCGCAGCGCCTTGCCGCGCAATGCAGTCACGTCGGTTCCTTCGAACAGGATGCGGCCGGAGGTCGGATCGGCGAGACGGTTGATCATCCGCAACAGGGTCGACTTGCCGGCACCGGAGCGGCCGATCACACCGACAAAGCTGCCCGGCGCGATCGAGAAGGATGCGTTGTCGACTGCGGCTTTTGTGCCGAACCGGCACGTCAAACCTTCCACCACCAGCATGTAATGCTCCAACCGCGCCGTGTTGGGCCATCGCTATCCCCGGTGTTTTACAGTTATGTGACGCGACGTTGCGGTGCGGCGATCGTCCACACCCGCTCTTTTGCCGTCATCGTGACGTCATGATGTTGTCATCAAGCATCCCGATGACGAGCGCGCATCTCCCTGAACGCCAACGATTTACATGAATTGCGGAGGCCCTGATGGCCGGAAAAACACTCTCGGTTGTGCCGACCATCGACCCGACTGCGTCGGTCCGCGAGAGCAAGCTCGGCAAATATACCGAGGTCGGTGCGCGCACGATCCTGCTTGAAGTCAGCATGGACGACTATTCCTACGTCGTGAACGACAGCCAGATCACCTACACTTCGATCGGCAAGTTCTGCTCGATCGCGGCGATGACCCGGATCAATCCCGGCAACCACCCGATGCATCGCGCGACGCAGGCGCATTTCACCTACCGCGCCAGCGCCTATTTTCCCGGCGAGAGCGACGACACCGACTTCTTCAACTGGCGACGTGCGCATCACGTGCATATCGGCCATGACGTCTGGATCGGTCACGGCGCGATCCTGCTGCCGGGCCGCAACATTGGAACCGGCGCTGTTGTTGCCGCCGGCGCGATCGTGACCAAGGATGTGCCCGCCTACACCATCGTTGCCGGTAATCCGGCGCGCCCGGTGAAGCGGCGCTTCTCGGAAGCGGTCGCGAATCGTCTCGCTGCGCTGGCGTGGTGGGACTGGGATCACGAAACACTCCGCCGTGTCCTGCCCGACTTTCGCAAGCTCGCGGTGGAGGAATTCCTCGACAAGTATGAGGCCGAGGCCGTATCCCAAGCACAGGCCAAACAACGGAGTGCCGCATCGTGACGGACATTTTCATCGAGGGCGGACGCACGCTGGTTGACGGCGGATTGGTCGAAACCTCGCTGCGGACCGCAGGCCGCGATATCGGCGCGCTCGGCGCCGAGCAAGGCCGCGCCGCGCTTCACATCAATGCCGGCGGGCTCTTGGTATTGCCCGGCATCATCGATCTGCACGGCGATGCGTTCGAGCGGCAGATGATGCCGCGCCCGGGCGTCGACTTCCCGACCGACGTCGCGCTTGTTGACAGCGACCGGCAGGCGATCGCCAACGGCATCACCACCGTGTTCCACGGCACGACCTGGTCGTGGGAGCCCGGCCTGCGCAGCGCGGAGAACGCTCGCAAGCTGCTCGATGCGATCGAGGCGCTGCGGCCGCTTCTCGCCGCCGACACGCGCTTCCATTTGCGTCACGAGACCCACAATCTCGACGCCGAGGCCGAGATCATCCAATGGCTCACCGAAAGCCGCATCGACCTGTTCGCCTTCAACGACCACAGCAACGTCAAGCCGAAGAAGCGCAACCAGCTGGCCGAACGCACCGGGCTCTCCGTCGAGGCCGTCAACGACATGCTCGACCGGGTCGTGGCTCGCCGCCCCGAGGTGCCGGCCTCGATCGCAAGGCTGGCCTCCGCGGCGCGCGCGGCTGATATCCGCATGCTGTCGCATGACGACAACAGCCCGGCGATGCGTCAGGAGTTTCGCGCGCTGGGCGCGGCGATCGCCGAATTCCCCGTCAACGAGGAGACCGCGCGCGATGCCGCTGATGCTGATGACTTCATCGTGTTCGGCGCGCCCAATGTGGTGCGCGGCGGCAGCCACACCGGCTGGACCAAGGCGTCCGACATGATCGCCAAGGGCCTCTGCTCGGTGCTGGCGTCGGATTATTACTATCCGGCGCAGCTGCTCGCAGCGTTCCGCCTCGTTGCCGACGGCATCCTGCCACTCGCCAGGGCGTGGGACCTGATCTCGTCGGCGCCGGCGCGCGCCGCAGGGCTCACCGATCGCGGCATGCTCGCCGCAGGCCGCCGCGCAGACATCATCGTCGTCGACGACAAGGTGCCGCTGCGGCCGCGCATCGTCGCCGTGATATCAGCTGGACGGCTGGTGCATCTGGCGGATGCAAGCTGCCTCGTTCACTCGCTCGCGCCGCGCAAGACGGTTGCGGCGGCATAGTCAGGCTCTATTCTGCTGCCATGGCCCCCACTCCGCGCTACGCGATCTACTATGCGCCGTCACCCGACAGCGCCCTGCACCGCTTCGGCTCGAGGCTGCTCGGCTGTGACGCCGTGTCTGGCGACGATCTGCCGTTTCCCGATGGCGTCACGCCCGATTGGCGCGAGGTCACGGAGGACCCGCGCAAATACGGCTTCCACGCCACGCTGAAGGCGCCGACCGCGCTTGCCGACGGCAGGAGCGAGGCCGAGCTTCTCGGCGCCTGCGCCGCCTTCGCAGGCCGCGCGCGGCGCATACCGGTGATCGAGCCTGTTGTCGATGCCATCAGCGGTTTCATCGCCGTGATCCCGGCGAAGCGCTCCGACGAACTCCAGCAGCTCGCCGCCGATTGCGTCACCGAGTTCGACGCCTTCCGCGCGCCGCTCACCCCGGACGATCGCGCGCGGCGCAAGCCCGAACGGCTCACGGAACGGCAGCGCGACTATCTCGACCGCTGGGGCTATCCCTACGTCATGGAGGAATTCCGCTTCCACATGACGTTGACCGGGCGGCTGAGCGACGAGCGGCGCGGCCCGATCGTGGCACGGCTGCGCGAGCGGTTCGCCGCGATCGAGCTTGCGACACTCGCAGTCGACCGCATCGCGCTGTTCAAGCAGGACGACAGCGCATCCCGCTTCCGCATCATCGGCAACTGGCCGCTGCGGGCATAGCGGCGGCGCTATTCCTCGACCCGGGTGCGGGCGATGATCTCGGCGGCGCCCTTTTCCAATAGCTCCATGCCGACGGCGCGGCCGAGCTCGCGCGGGCGGTCCGCCGGTCCGCTCCGCGTCACCTCGATGAAGCCGGCGCCGGCCTCGTCGAGCACCGAGGCGCGCAGCGTCATCTCAGCCCCCGCAAGCGTGGCGTGGCCGGCGATCGGCGAATTGCAGTGGCCGTTGAGCACCCACAGCACCTCGCGCTCGGCCTCGGCGGCGAGCCGCGACGGCGCGTTGTCGATCCGCCCGAGCCGCGCACGCGTCGCCCAGTCGGTCTCGACGCATTCGACCGCGACGACGCCCTGGCCGACCGCGGGCAGCATCTCATCGACCGAGAAGTCATGCGCGATGCGCGCGGTCATGCCGATGCGCTCGAGACCGGAGCGCGCCATCACCAGCGCGTCCGCCGGCCCCACCTCGCCGCCATCGGGCAGCCGCTGCTTGGCGCCGCGATCGAGTTTTGCAATTCGCGTGTCGGCGGCGCCGCGATAATGGATCACGGTCGCTTCCGGAAACAGTCGGCGCAGATAGGCGGCGCGGCGCACGGCGTTGGTGCCGATCATGAAGCCCTTGCCGCGCGAGGCGCGAAACGCATCCAGCGTCAGACCCGGCCGCAACACCAGCGAATCATTGGCCGCATCGCGCGCCAGCATCGCGGCGAGGACCAGACCCGGCGTCTCCTCATTGCCCGGCACGTCCTTCAGCGAATGCATCGCAGCCTGCAGCCTGCCGGCGCGCATGGCTTCGCGGATCTCGGCGACGAAGGCGCCACCCTTGCCGCCGTGACGCAACAGCTTGCTGGTCTGGTCCTGGTCGCCGCGGGTCTCGAACTTGACGATGTCGACGGCAAGGTCCGGCGCCGAGGCGCGCAGCAGCCGCGCGACCTCGTCCGTCTGCGCGAGCGCCATCGCGCTCTTGCGCGTCCCTATCCGCAAAACCTGTCCCGACACGAAATCTCCGCTGCGCGTCAACATCAACGGCTTGGGATTAGAACAAAAGGCTAGTCAAAACAACGGTTTTTGCCCTTAGCCGGCTCCGCTCAGGCAATCTCCTCGACAAGCGTGACGCCGGCCTCGCGCATCGCCGCGGTGGCGGCGGCCAGCGAGCCGCCAAGATCGATGGCACGGCAGCCCGACAGCACGACCGCGGTCTCGAAACCGAGCCGCCGCGCATCGAGCGCCGAATATTGCACGCAAAAATCGGTCGCGAGCCCCGCCATCACGACGCGCTTGAGGCCACGCTCGCGCAGATAGCCGGCGAGCCCGGTCGGCGTTGTCCGGTCGTTCTCGAAGAACGCCGAATAGGAATCGATCGCGCCGCGGAAGCCCTTGCGGATCACGAGCTCGGCGCGGTCGGTTGCGAGGTCGGGGTGAAACCGGGCGCCCGCGGTGCCCTGGATGCAATGATCCGGCCACAGCGTCTGCGGCCCATAGGGCATGGCGATCGAGGAAAACGGCGCCGCGCCCGGGTGCGAGGTCGCAAACGAGCTGTGGCCCGCCGGGTGCCAGTCCTGGGTCAGCACGACATGGTCAAAGCGGCTGGCGAGCCGGTTGACCACCGGCACGACGGCGTCGCCGTCGGCGACCGCGAGCGCGCCGCCCGGGCAGAAATCGCTCTGCACGTCGATGATCAGGAAGAGATCGTCGGGCAAAATCTTCATTATGTCCCGATCCGCAATGACGCGCGCAGCTTGCGCAGGCAGGCGATCACCGACAGTGCGGTGATGCGGCCGGTCTTCGGGTTCTCCGAGGGGATGTTCTCGATCATCATCGAGAACCGCGCAGAGTCGGAATCGACCTCGATGCGGTGGGTGTTGCGCGTCACCGTCGGATCGGCCCAGATCTCGACCCGGGTGCGATCGGGGCCGATGCCGGCGAGCGACAGCGCCACCGCGACGTTGAGATTGGCCGGAAAGCCCTTGGCGGCGTCGCGCGCGCTGCCCTCGAAGATGCGCAGCGGCTCGGTGATCCCTTCGATGTGAATGTTGTTCTCGAGCAGATGCGGCGCGCCGACGAGGCCCGCGACCGGCTTCCGGGTCACCAGCCTGGCCGAATGAATGGTCCCGATCGCCGCCGCAGTCACCGCATCGAGCCCGATCAGCGCACCGGTCGGCACGATGATCTGGCCGCCATGCGCGCGAGCGAGATCGACCAGGTCCTCGTTCTGCAACAGTGCGCCGACGCTGAGCACGACCGCGGTCTTGCCGCGCTCGACCACCGGTGCCACGATCGAGCGCACCAGCTTGCTCGGCGCGCACTCGACCACGATGTCCGCGACATCGGCGAGCGCATCGATCGGCACCAGCTTCGGCGCAGAGTTGAGCTCTGCAATCCAGCCGCGGTGCTTGTCCGGACTGTTCGCCGACGCTGCAACCAAGGTCAGGCCCTCGATGCCCTGATCGAGCGCCTTGACGACGTCAGTGCCGATCGCGCCGAGGCCGGCGACCGCCACTCGCAGCCTTGTCTTGCCGTCAGCCATCATTTTCCGCCGGCGAGCATCTTGACCAGGCGATAGAGATACTCCTCGCCCTCGTAGAACGACTTGACCAGCACGCGCTCGTCCTTGCCATGGTTCCGATTGTCATCGACATCGGCGCCGAGCCCGGAATGACCATAGGTCGGAATCCCCGCATTGCGCAGATAGCTGCCGTCGGTCGCGCCGGTGCTCATGGTGGGGACGATTTCGGCGTTCGGCCAAAACTCCTTCGACAGCTTCTCGATCGATCCCATCACCTCCTCGTTCAGCGGCGACGGTGGGCTCAGTACGGCCTTGCCGGTCGGGGTCACCTCGATCTGCTTGTCGGCGAGCACGCGCTCGATCGTGGCCTGGACACCGTCGACCGGCTCGCCGGGCAGGATCCGGCAATTCACCTTGGCGGTCGCAAGCTGCGGCAGCGCGTTGATGGCGTGGCCGCCCTCGAGCATGGTCGCGACGCAGGTGGTGCGGAGCTGCGCATTATAGCCGGGATTTTCCGACAAGCGCGCCAGCGCCGCCGGGTCGGGCTGCGGCGCCAGGATCGCCTTGATGTCGTCGGCATGCGATTTGTCGACCTCGGCGATCTTCGCAAAATAGATTCGCGTGGTCTCGTTGAGATTCATCGGGAAGCTGTAATTGGAGAGCCGGACGAGGCCTTCGGCGAGGTGGTAGATCGCGTTGTCCTTGCGCGGCAGCGATGAGTGGCCGCCGCGATCCTTCACCGTGAGCTGGTAGCCGACCGAAACCTTTTCGCTGGTCTGCACGCTGTTGCGGATCGCCTTGCCATTCTTGAGGCCGACGCCGCCGCCTTCGTTCAGCGCGAACTCGGCATCGATCAGGTCACGGTGGTTCTTGATCAGCCACTGCATGCCGAGGCCGTTGGCATCGAGGATCTCCTCGTCGGTCTCGAGCGCGACGATGATGTCGCGGTCGGGCTTGTAGCCCTCCTTCTTGTAGCGGATCAGGTTGGTGATGAAGGCCGACGCCATGAACTTGTCGTCGCTGGAGCCGCGGCCGTAGAAATAGCCGTCCTGCTCGGTGAGCTTGAACGGATCGACCGTCCAGTCCTCACGGAGGGCAGGGACGACGTCGAGATGGGCAACCAGAAGGATCGGCTTGCGCGCGCCAGAGCCGGGCAGCCGCGTCACCAGATTGCCCTTGTGCGGCGCCGGCGAGAACACGTGCACGTCGGCCTCAGAGAAGCCCGCCGCGCGGAGCCGCGCGCCCATCGCCTCCGCCGCCTTCTGGGTATCGCCGGTCGCGGTGGTGGTGTTGATCTCGATCAGTTCCTGGTAGATGCCACGGGCAAACTGCTGCTGCTCGGTCAGCCCCTGCGCCGCGGCGCCGGTGGCGAGCAGGACCGGACCAAGTGCTGCTGCGAGCCGCAGCGATCGAACCATGTTTCGGGCCTTGTGCGACATCGTACTCTCCCGGAATTCCATCGTCTCAGGAGCGAATTCAGACAGGCGACACGCGCTTTGGCAAGACGGCGAGCCCTTCAATTTCCGCGCGCATGCTCCGCAGTTTCGCGCACGCTATTTGGAGTCCTTATTTGGCATCCTTGGCCGCGATCACCTCGATCTCGACCAGGAAGCCGGGATTGGCGAGTGCGGCGACGCCGACCACCGAGCGCGCCGGCAGGTTCGGCTGGCTGCCGCCGAAGAACTGGGTGTAGCCCTCCATGAAGGCCTTGAAGTCCATCGGCGCTGACGCGTTGTGCACCAAGAACACCTGCATCTTGACGACGTCGCCCATGCCAAGCCCCTGGCCCTCCAGGATGCTCTTGATGCGATTGAGCACGCCGACGGTCTGGGTCTTGGTATCGCCATAGGCCTGCGGGCTCGACGGATCGGCATCCTTGTTGGCGACCGGCGGTACCTGGCCGCTGACATAGACGGTCGTGGTGTTGCCGGTGACGGTGACCGCCTGCGCGATCGGGAATGTCGAATTGGGAATCGGATGCCTGATCACGTCAGCCGAGGCAGCGCTTGCCACCACCGACAGCGCGGCGCCCAGCACGATACCGATGAATTTCATCAAACTCTCCCCAGAATAACTCTTGTTTTGACGCGTTTTCTTCACGCGAACCGGTACCCACTTCGCTCGAAAACGCTTCTAGCGGCGGGCGTCCTGGACGTCCTTGGCCGTCACCGCGTCCTGATAGGTGTTGCCGAAGTGCGTCCGCAAATAATTCACAACGGCAGCGACCTGACCATCGGTCATCATGTCGCCGAACCCCGGCATGCCGCGGCGGCCATTGATGACAAGGAAGATCGGATAGCTGGCGGATTCGAGATTCTTGTTGCTGGCGAGCGCCGGATAGGTGCCGGCGCCGCTCGCGCCTGTGGCATCCGGCATGTGGCAGCCCTGACAGACGTTGCCGAACAGCTCCTCGCCGGTCATCTCCACGAAGCGGTAGCCCGAGGAGAAGGTGCGCTTGCCGGTCGCGTTGTCCTGGCCGACCGCCGTGGTGGCGGACAGCAGCGTCAACGCTGCAACCGCTGATATGCTGGTACGCATCATCACGTCTTCACCACGCGTTCGTGCAGCCGAGAGATGGCGTCAAGCGCGGACAGGATCGCGCCCTCCTGCCAAGCCGGCAGTTGCGAGGCGTGCTCGCCCGCCAGCGCGATGCGGCCATCGATCTGGCAGAGATTTCGGTAATGCTGCGCGCGCCCGGCGTCGGTCCATTCGCCGGCGCAGCCGAGCGTGAACGGCACGCGATGCCAGGCCACCGCGACGCCGTTCTCGAATTCGCTTTTGTACTGCGGGTGGATCTTGGCGCCGAACTCGACGGCACTGGCGACCCGCTCGGCCGGCGTCATCGCCGTGAACTCGAAGGAATTGGCGCCACCATACATGTAGCCGCCGAGCAGGACACCGCGTCCGCCGCGGTTGAAGCCATAGTTCGGATAGGCGATCTGCCGGATCGGCAGGTCAGTGTAGCTGATGCCGCCATAGATCGCCTCGTCCTCCTCCCAGAACCGCCGCTTGAACTGCAACCCGATCTTCACCGAGGCGGCATAGGGCACGGAATCGATCGCATTCTTCATCGGCCCGCTGACGTCGACCGGTAATTGGCTCAGGATCGGCAGCGGGATGGTGCAGATGCACCAGTCGGCGGTCGCCTGCTGCACCGTGGATGGACTGGCTGTATCGACATAGCTCACGGTGACGCCGGAGCCGTTCTGCTGGATCTGCGTCACCTTGGCGTTGTAGCGGATGAGATCGCCGACCTCGCGCGCGAACGCCTTGCCGATCATGTCCATGCCGCCGACCGGCTGGAACATGGTGGTCTGGAAGTCGTAGCGCGCATAGCTCTGCAGATAGCGCCACATCCGTGACCGCAAGAGCTCCTGCAGCGAGATCGGGTCGCTCGGCAGCGGATCGTCCATCAGGCCGCCGCCGGGATCGCGCGTATAGCCGCGGAACTCGGCGGAGACCAGGTTGGCGTTGTACTTGTAGTCGCGGTCCAGCGCGCCCCAGTCGCGCATCGCCTGCAGCAATATCTCCTGATCTTCCTTGGTGACGACCTCGTCGAGCCTGCCCTGCTGGGTGACTTTCGCGAGCAGCTCCGACACCTGGCCCTGGAAATCCGCCTTGATGCTGCGGAAGCGCTGCGGCTTGCCGTCGAATGCGCGCGTCGCGTGCAGATAGGCGTTGTGGTTGAGCTGGAGGAAAGGTTCCAGCGTCACGTTGAGCCGGCGGCAGTAATCGAGCAGCGCACGGTGATGATAGGGAATCCGCCACGGGCCGGGATTGAGATAGAGCCCCTGCTCGAACTGGCAGGTCTGCTTGAAGCCGCCGAGCTCGGTAAAGCTGTCGCCGCCGCGGATCGACCAGTTGCGGCCGCCGGGGCGGTTGTTGAATTCGAGGATCTGGACTTTGTAGCCGGCCTTGCGCAGTTCCAGCGCCGCCGTCATGCCGGCAAGCCCCGCGCCGAGGATCAGCACCGAGGTGCTCTTCACGTCGCCGGCGAGCTTGAGCGGCCCCTTGTAGGCGGACTCGGATGCAAAGCCGAGGCTCGTCATCGCGTGATACATCGCCGAACTGCCGGCGATGGTGCCGATCAGCGCGAGCAGATCCCGCCGCCTGATCACAGATTCGTTCTGCACCCGCGTTCACCCAGCCGCTGATTTCGATGGCGAAGGGAAACGGTTGACGCGATCCGTGTCAAGGAAAGCCACACGCTTCGCCATGCACCCACACGCGCTTTTGATGCGCCACCTGATCGATGCATCACACCACGCGCTCGCGATGCACGCGCCGGCAATCCATTTCAAAGTCAAGCCCAATCACCGGCGGCCGGTCGAAATGCCAGGTTAAGCCGTTGCGCAGCACGCCGCGGCGGCCGAGCTCGCTTTCGAGCACCGGATAGGCGTCGTGGACGGTGTAGAGCTGCACTGCGGTGGTGTCCTGCCAGGTGCCGCCGAACGCGCTCATCCGGCGTTCCATCTCGCTAGCCACGAATTTCGCCTTCGCCAGGATGCCGGCCGGACTGGTGTCGCCGAGGGCCACAGTGTGATCGCGATAATTGGCCTTGCCCTCGACCGACTCGCCGCTGCCGGCCACGACGAAGCTCGTCGCTGCGTTCTTGGCAGCCGGCACCGTGTAGGAGAAGGCGTGGAACGACGGCTCGCCGGGCGGATCGAGTTTTGGACAGACGTTGCTGCGCGCCACCGGATTGACGCCGTCGCGCATCACGCCCCATTCGATCAAGGTCTTGATGTAGATCGCGTTGAAGGCCTTGAACCCGTCTTCGGTGAACGGCGCCGGCGAGCGCAGTTCGCAGGCGCCGAACGCGGTGAGCGGACGACCCGCGGCTTTGAGGATATCCGCGATCCTGTTAAAGCCCGCGCTCAACGGCACCGGCTCCGAGAACCTGACGCGCTCGATCGCAAAGCCGGGCAGCGCGCCGATGCCGCAGGAATACTGGCTGACGCCGGGCATGAAGCGGTAGCCGCCGTCGGGAGCCTCGATGGTGCTGGTCATGTTGCCTCGTGACGTGAGGTGGATGCGGTCGTCGCTGTGTCTCGCAATGGAGAATACTCTCGATTAAGGATGTCAAACAACACGGTGTCATCACCCGCGAAAGCGGGTGATCCAGTATTCCAGAGACGCCTGTGCTTGAGCCGAGAGGCCGCGGCGTACTGGATCGCCCGGTCAAGCCGGGCGATGACAGTGTGGGTGGGGATACAGCTTCGCATTCTCGCGACATGATTGCCCGAGCTTTGCTTCTCGTTCCGCCCTCTCCTCTAGCAGAGGGCGCAGGGAAAGCCGGGTGCCGATCGCACCCATGGGTCCGGTGCAACAAAAAGCACCGGAGGTAGGACCACAGGTGTAACCGGGAACAACCCGGCTTCCCCTGCGCGATGGTTTTACGGTTTACTTCGTGCTCTCCCCGGCGAGACTGGGCTTGTTTGTCACCGCCTTCGCAAAACGCAACTGCGTCTTACAAGGGGACACCGGCCACTAGGGCGTCAGGACCACACGACTTCACCGTCCGCTTCATGCGCACTCGTCAGTTGCGCAATCAGCGTCCACCGCATCTCACACCGCGTTCGTGACGACCGCGAAGCGCCCACCCGTATCGGGTGAGACGGGCGGACCATACACCGAGTTGCACTTCTGATAAAGCGAAATATTTTTACTGCGGGGGCTTGCCACGTCGGGCAACTCAGTGTCACGCGCGCGTAAGGGACGCACAGCGGCAGGGTTCCCTCTCCCCTTGCGGGGGAGGGTTAGGGAGAGGGGTGCCGCTTGCTCCGTTGCTGTTGAAGGGACTCTCTTCCCGCAAGCGCGCGGAGTTAATGCAACGACGCTGATCTCTTGCATCGCGCCCGGGGCCACCCCTCTCCCCAACCCTCCCCCGCAAGGGGGGAGGGAGCCGGGGGAGCGTGCTCACCTCACCCCCGCTCCGCGATTTCCGTACCGGAGCGCCTGCCCTGTCCTCGATCGCCGCGCCCTAATGCGCCTTGGCGACGTAGGGGCATCCGCCTTCGTCGAGCGGACGGAAGGCCTGGTCGCCCGGCACCGTCGCGAGATACTCGTAGAGATCCCACTTGCCCTTGGACTCTTCCGGCTTCTTGATACGCATCAGATACATGTCATGCACCATGCGGCCGTCCTCGCGCACGACGCCATTCTGGGCAAAGAAATCATTGACCGGGGTCTTCCGCATCTGCGCGATCACGGTCTCCGAATCCACCGAATTGGTGGCGGCGACCGCCTTGAAATAGTGCCGCAGCGCCGAGTTGACGCCTGCCTGGTAGGCGGTCGGCATCGCGCCGTGCCGCTTGAAGAACTCCTGGGCGAACACGCGCGTCTCCGGCGTACGGTCCCAATAGAAGGAATCGGTAAAGAGCAGATCGTGCGCATGCGCCAGCCCAAGCGCAGGCACGTCGGTGAGCGTCACCTGCAGCGCGACGAGCTGCATGCTGGCGCGGATGTTGAACTCGTCGGCCTGCGACACCGCGTTGCGGAAGTCGGAGCCGGCATTGGCGAGGGCGAGAATCTTGGCGCCGGAGGACTGCGCCTGCAGCAGGAACGACGAAAAATCCGCGGTGTCGAACGGATGGCGGACCGCGCCCAGCACCTTGCCGCCGGCTGATGTCACCGCCTTGCTGGCGTCGCGCTCCAGCGCCTGGCCGAACGCATAATCCGCGGTGAGGAAGAACCAGGGCGTGCCGCCCCGCGCAACCACGGCCTTGGCCGTCGCGTTCGAGGATGCGTAGGTGTCATAGGTCCACTGCACGCTGGTCGGCGAGCATTGCTTGCCGGTGAGATCGGACGAGCCGGATCCCGAGATCAGAAACAGCTTCTTACGTTCGCGCGTCACGGTCTGGATCGCCAGCGCCACCGCCGAGTTGACGCCCTCGGCGATCACGTCGACGCCCTTGTTGTCGATCCAGTTGCGCACGATGCCGGTCGCCACGTCCGGCTTGTTCTGGTGATCGGCCGAGATGATCTCGATCTTGCGTCCGGCGACCGTGCCGCCGATTTGCTCGGCGGCCATCTGCGCTGCGATCACCGATCCGGGGCCGTTGCCGTCGGAATATTGCCCGCTCATGTCGGTGATGATGCCGACGCGCAGCACGCCATCCTCCGCTCGGGCAGCGCCGGCCGCAAATGAGAGGCACACGGCAGCAATTGCGACCAGGAAATGCGAGCGTTTGGTAATGGACATTTCTTTCCCAACGGTTCGGATGTTTCGGACGATCTCCTGAAGGAATCAGGGATCGCCGACAACCCCATCGCCGACATGGCGCTCTGCGATTCCGCGCAGAAATTCCGGGAGGAGGAACACGACCGCAGTGCCGACACGCGCGCGTCGCCGATCATGCAAACGCCGCGACGAGATTTCGCCGCGGCGTGCCGTGAATCACACGATTGGATTATGCGAGGTGGCGTCGAGATCGCCTCATCGCCGCTCCCACAATTGCCGTGCGAGAATGCCGGCCTTGCGCTCGATCGCCTCGGCGGCGTCGAGACACATGTCCTCGCGATAGCGCGAGCCGACGATCTGGACGCCGACCGGCAATCCCTCATGCAGGCCGACCGGCACCACAGCCGCCGGCAGACCGAGCACGTTCATCGACGAGATGAAGCGGAGGTCGTTCCAGAACAGCTCCTTGACGCGCTGATCGCCACCGAGATCGGCATTGACCTCCGGCGTCTTGCGCACCGTGGTCGGCATCAGCACCAGCGGATATTGTTCGAGGAACGTCATCCAGTTCCTGATGTGGCGCGAGCGCTCGGCGATCGCCTTCATGTAGCCGGCTTGGTCGAGCGGGTTGGCCATCGCGATGAAGCCGCGGAACGACTTCTGGAAGTCGGCGCTGGTGGTCGCCAGCATCTGGTCCTGCTGCAGGACGCGGACTTCGGTCATGATCAGATCGCACCAGAGCTGCCAGACCTTGTTGAGGTCGGGGAGCTCGACCTCGCTGACCGCATAGCCGGCATTGGCCAGATGATCGGCGGCCTTGCGCTGAAGCGCGATCACGCCGCGATCGGTCGCCATGTCTTCAGGGATCTTTGCGAGCGCGACCTTGACCGGCGCCGCAGGCTTCGGCCCCGTCAGCGGCGCCGGCACGAACCAGGGATCGCGCGGATCGCGCTGCGCCATCACCTCGAGGCCGAGTCGCACGTCCGCGACGTGGCGCGCCAAGGGTCCCTGCGACGACATGAACTGCGCCATCAGCGGCCGCTCCGCGGTCGCGCTCGGATTGAACGCGGGGATGCGGCCCTGGGTCGGCTTGATGGTGGCGATGCCGTTGCAATGCGCCGGCCAGCGCAACGAGCCGCCGATGTCGTTGCCATGCGCGATGGTGCCGATGCCGGCCGCAATCGAGGCGCCGGCGCCGCCCGAGGATCCGCCACAGGTCACATCCGCGTTCCAGGGATTGCGCGTCAGGCCGTGCAACGGATTGTCGGTGAAGCCCCGCAGCGAGAATTCCGGCGTATTGGTCAGGCCGATGATCACAGCGCCGGCCTTCCTGAGATTGACCGTCACCGGCGAGTCGCCCGGCGCGATATTGTCCTTGAACGCCACCACGCCGTTCGAATTGGCCTGGCCCTCGACGTCGATGTTGATCTTGATCGTGACCGGCACGCCGTGCAGCGGCCCGACGCTTCCACCCTGACGCTTGCTCGCGGCCAGCGTCGCGTCCGCGGCCTTCGCCGCCTGCAGCGCTGACGCGCCGAGGTCGACGACGACGGCGTTGAGCGCCGGGTTGGCCTCGTGCATGCGGTCGAGATGGGCGCGGACCACCTGCTCCGAGGTCGCCTCGCCGTTCCTGATCGCCGCAGCCGTCTCCACGGCCGACCATTGCCAAATGGGTGCGTTCGTCACGTGTCGTTCCTCCGCTTGTTTTTGCTGGTTGGTTCAGTCGAGCCGCAACGGCTCATAAAACACCGGCTGATCCGTGCGGTGGTCCTCCTTGGGGACGACCACCGCCTCGGCGCTCAGCACATGGTCGAGCATCACGCGCTTCGCGCGCGCGGCGTTGCCGGAGCGGAACGCAGCCATCAGGCGCTTGTGAAACTCGATGTTCTCGCAGGTGAAGCTCGATGCGAATTCCTGCACGCCGAGCCTGCCGATCAAATGGCGGATCGCCTCGTTGACGAACCGGGCCACCAGGCCGAGCAGCGGATTGGGGCAGGCCTCGATCAGGATGTCGTGGAAATCGATCTCGGCATGGCGGTGGTGCTCCCAATCCGCGATGCCGCCAGGATGATGCTCCTGAACCGCGATCGCCTTGTCGAGCGCCGTGAAATGCTCTGCGGTGAGGTGGCCGACCACGCTGAAGGCGAGTTCCGGCTCGATCAGCCGGCGGATCTGGTAGATCTGCGCGGTAGAGACTGACTGGAAATAGAAGTAGTTGCTGAGCAGGCCGACGATCCGGTTGATCGACACCGGCGCCACCCGCGCCCCGCCGCCGGGCCCGGTGGTGTTCTGCACCAGCCCCTGCACTTCGAGCGATTTCAGCGCCTCGCGGATGGTCGAGCGGCTGCAGCCGAACATCTCGATCAGCTCACCCTCCTGCGGCAGCCGGTCGTTGGGCTGCAACCCGGCCTGGAAGATGTGGCTGCGGATCAGGTCGGCGACGGCGTCCGAGCGCTTGCGCTTGATCGAGGCGCGCCGGGAGGGGTCGAGGGAGGGTAAAGCCGATTTATCCATTTTATGATCATAAATAGGTCCGGGACGGCTTGGCAAGGCGTTTCGATCCGCCCTTCGTCTCGTCATGCCCGGGCTCGGCCCGGGCATCTTGGCGACCGCAGCGGGAAAAGACGTGGATGGCCGGGAAATAGGCGAGCGGAAGCGACGTCGTCCCTCGGACGGCTATGCCCGGCCATGACGGATGCGGAACAGCACGCCAGCGCTCTGATGTCTGTGCGATCGCCCTGCATACTCTGGGCGTGTCGATCAGCGCGTGCTTCTCGCGGCAGGACAGCCCGAGCGCGTCTCCCGCCTCGCTTGGTCCGCGCGCGGCACGGCTTGCAATCCGCCGCGCACGACTTCGGTGAGACAAGCGCCGGCATGGTTGCGGCAGGCGAGCGATGGGCCGCTATTGTGAAAACGCCCAGTAAAGGTGCTTCTCGTCTTCCGACAACAGTCTCACATGGTTGATAAAGTCCCAGACCATCTCTCCGAAGGCACTGCCGCCGCCCTGGCTTGACTTGGCGGATACCATATCAAGCTCGTGCCAGCCCCTGTACATTTCCTCGTCGATGCTTTCCAGGCGGTCCTTCATGGCCTGAGCATTGAAAGCGCCGCAAGAGTCGGTGAACAGGCTTCTGACCGGATGGATTTGCCACATGCCGCGATGGCGCTCTTCGCTGCCCTGCTGCCCGTAGACCCCCGACTCTCCACTGAACGGAAACGCGCCGCGCGTCGCCTTGATCATCTCGCGGCGCTTGGCGTTGCCTTCCTTGATGTCGACATACACCGATATGACCATATCGTTGTAGTACCAGAGGTCCAGGCACGCCGGATACCCAGCGTTCAGGATCACTTGCACGAGCTTCTTGATGCGCTGCCCCTTGTAGCCCTTCATGCCCTGCGCAAGCGCAAACAGGCGCATCAGAAACGTCTTCGCATCGTTTGGAGTCCAGACGCAGATATCCTCGGCCTCGAAATCGATTGGATCATGATCGACGGGCGGGATGTAGATGATCCCGGGGTTGGCCGAATTGCTGAACATCCAGTTGTTGCCGCTGGGGCTGACCTTGACGCATCCCACATAGTGGCTGAGGTACCAGTTCACGACATCGGGGTCGTCGGTCATGAAGTTGAAATAGATCAGCTCCTTGACTCCGACACTGAACTTCTCAGCGACGGTGTACCAGTCTTCCTGAGGCCGGGTATCTCCCGGTCGGACAGGGCCGTGCGGCCGGTAGGGAATGCCGCCTTGCATCAATCCCCAATTGCGCGGGACGGCCATGCCCTTCGGCGGTCGCTCGATTGGATGAGGCGAGCGTTTCGGGGGCGCCATGGCATCGATCTCCTCATGAGCTGCGTGATCGCACCACATGAGTGCAAGTTGCCGCTGCCGGGGTTCACGCACTCACGGAGATGTTTTCCACTTTCTCAAGCTTATCCAAATGGGCATATCAGGTTCCGCGCAAGGCGGATCGATCCATCACGGCAGGCTCCACCTCAGCCGGACGTGCGCTGCGCCTCGAGGCCGCGGCTGTAGCGCGACATCGCAAAGCAGAACACGAAGTAGATCACGCCTACGAACACATAGACCTCGACGCTGAACGCCTGCCAGGCGGGATCGACGATCGCGGTCTTGGCGGTGGTCAGCAGGTCGAAGATGCCGATGATCAGGACTAGGCTGGTGTCCTTGAAGAAGGCGATGAAGGTGTTGACCAGCGGCGGGATGACGTGGCGGATCGCCTGCGGCAGCACGATCAGCGCGTTCTTCTCCCAATAGGACAGGCCGAGCGCATCAGCCGCCTCATACTGCCCGCGCGGCACCGCCTGCAATCCGCCGCGCACCACTTCGGCAAGATAGGCGCCGGCATAGAGGATGAAGGCGATCTGCGCGCGCAGCAATTTGTCGATGTTGACGCCGTCGGGCATGAACAGCGGGAACATCACGCTCGCCATGAACAACAGGCTGATCAACGGCACGCCGCGGATCAGCTCGACATAGAGCACGCAAAGCGAACGGATCGCCGGCAGTTTCGAGCGGCGGCCGAGCGCGACCAGAATGCCGAGCGGGAAGCCGAAGGCGAGCCCGAAGGTGGCGAGGATCAGCGTCACCGGCAGCCCGCCCCAGCGGTCCTGCGTGACAAAGCTGAGACCAAGGAAGCCGCCCCACATCAGGCATCCGATCACGATCAGGGCCGCGGCCCAGAGCAGGAACAGCTCCTTGCGCCAAAAACTGCGGCGGCTCGAGACCACGAACAGCGCGATGAAGATCAAAACCGCGAGCGCCGGCCGCCACTGCTCGTCGAACGGATAGGTGCCGAACAGGATGAAGCGGTATTTCTCGGGGATCACCGCCCAGCAGGCGCCGACGCCGCGCAGCGCGCGGCAGGCACTGCTGTCGCTGCCGGGGACGATCCACACCGCGTTGGCGATGCCCCACTGCCAGAGGCTGATGCAAGCCTTGCCGAGCACGAGCAGCAGCAGCAAGGTCACGATACCAGACGGGATAGAGGGGAACAGATTGGCGCGCAGCCACGCGGTGAACTGACCGCCAAGCGCCCGTGGCGCGGGGCGCGGACCGATCGGCAGCGGATCCTGCGGAAGGTGGGCGACCGAGCTCATGTCAGCGCTCCACCAGCGCGATCCGCGCATTGTACCAGTTCATGAACAGGCTGATGCCGAGGCTGATGGTGAGGAACACCATCATGATCAGCGCGATCGACTCGATCGCCTGCCCGGTCTGGTTCAGCGTGGTGTTGGCGATCGAGACGATGTCCTGGTAGCCGACCGCGACCGCCAGCGAGGAATTCTTGGTCAGGTTGAGATACTGGCTCGTCATCGGCGGGATGATGACGCGCAGCGCCTGCGGCAGCACGATGTGTTGCAAGACAAAACTGCGCTTCAGCCCGAGCGCCTTGGCGGCATCCGACTGCCCGCGCGGCACCGCCTGGATGCCGCTGCGCACGATCTCGGCGATGAAGGCCGAGGTGTAGGTGACGAGCGCGATCAGCAGCGCAAAATATTCCGGCGCCAGGGTCAGCCCGCCGACGAAGTTGAAGCCGCGCAGCTCGGGCAGCGTGATGCTCCAGCTCGCGCCCAGAAGCCACGACACCATCGCGGGCAGCGCAAAAACGAGGCCAAGCGCGTAAGGCCAGGCCGGCCGCGCCTTGCCGTCGAGCATCTGCTGCGCGATCAGGCGGCGCCTGACGAGATAGAACACGACCAGGCCGGCGACCACCGCGAGGATCGTCCACAGATTGGCCTCATGCAGCGGGATCGACGGCAGGATCAGTCCGCGATTGGAGAGATAGACGCCCTCGACCGGCTTCCACGCCTGGCGCGCCGCCGGCAGGCCCTGCATCAGCACGTACCAGAACAGCAGCTGCAGCAAGAGCGGCAGGTCGCGCAGCACCTCGACATAGACGGCGGCGAGCCGCGCCAGCAGCCAGTTCGACGACAGCCGTGCGATGCCGACCAGCGTGCCGATCACGGTCGCCAGCACGATGCCGATCACGGCGACGCGCAGCGTGTTGACGACGCCGACGATGAAGGCGCGCAGATAATTGTTCTTCGGCGTGTAGTCGATCCAGCTGTCGGCGATCGGCATGCCGGCTTCGCGGCCGAGGAAGGCGAAGCCGGTCGAGATGCGGCGCACCGAGAGATTATGCAGCGCGTTCGACCACAGGAAGGCGACGATGGCGACCGCGATGGCGACCACCAGGATCTGCCAGAACAGGCCGGCGACGCGGGGATCGCCGAGCGAAAGCTGCCAGGGACGTGTGGGAGGGCGTTTCGGCGTCGATGTCGTCACAGCACAGGATCCTCTGAGAAGCGATCTTCTGCCATGCGCAAGAGCGTATTCGCGGCTGCGCACTTCATATGTTGCACCAAATCTGGATTCATGCAACATATGTTTCATGGCCCAGGCTCAGCCGAAACCATCGCCCCTGAACGAATTGTGCAGCGCGCTGCCATCGCTGCCAATGCGGTTGCAGGAGGTCGGGCGGTTTGTCGCAGCCAACGACTACGACGCCACCACCCGCTCGATGCGCGAGCTAGCCTCGGTCGCCGGCGCCGACCCCGCCTCCTTCACCCGTCTTGCCAAGGCGCTCGGCTATTCCGGCTGGGACGAATTGCGCGCCGCGCTCACCGAGGCGCGAAGGCCGGCGCAGGGCTCGCCCTTTTCCGGCCGCGCCAAGAGCCGCCGCGCCGGGCCGAATGCCGATGTCAGGCTGGTGCACGACAAGTTGGAGGCGGAAGCTGCGGGACTTGCGCGCATTTCCGCGAGTGCGATTGCGGAAGCCGCGCGTGCGCTGCATGCGGCCAACCGGATCTGGATCACGGGCTTTCGCAGCTGCCGCAGCGTCGCGGAACTCCTGACCTATCAGCTTCGCCTGTTCCGCCCCGACGCCGTGCAGCTGGTCGGCGGTTCCGGCCCGTTCGATCTCGATCACGGCGCCTTCCGCGCCGATGACGCCGTGGTCGTGATCGGCTTTGCGCCCTACACGCTGGTCAGCGTCGAGACCGCGCGCGCGGCGCATCAGGCGCGCGCCACGCTGATCGCGATCGCCGACACCATCAGCGCGCCGATGGCCGAGGGCGCTGATCATCTGCTGCTGTTCGAGGCCGCCGCCTCGCCCGGTTTCTTCCCGAGCCTCACCGGCGCGATCGCGGTAGCGCAGTCGCTCGCCGCCGTCAGCTTCACGCTGGGTGGCGCGGGTGCAAAACGCAAGCTGGAGGAGACCGAGGGCCGGCTTGCCGAAATGTCGCAATATTTTTCCGAGAAAGGATGAGTGTCATGGCAGCCCCCAAGAGCCGCGTGATGCATCGCAGCCTGCGCGAAACTCCGCCGAAAGCAATCGGCGGCGACGGCGTGTTTCTGATCGCGGAGGATGGCCGCCGCATCCTGGATTCCTCCGGCGGCGCCGCGGTCTCCTGCCTCGGCCATCAGCATCCGCGGATTCTCGCCGCGATCGCCAAGCAGGCCTCGACCCTCGCCTATGCCCATACCGGCTTCTTCTCCTCCGCGCCGGCGGAAGAGCTCGCCGAGCGGCTGGTCGGCCATGAGCCCGGCGGTCTCTCTTATGTCTACTTCGTCAGCGGCGGATCGGAGGCGATCGAGGCCTCGATCAAGCTGGCGCGGCAATATTTCATCGAGCGCGGCGAGCCGAAGCGCGCGCGCTTCATCGCACGCCGCCAGAGCTATCACGGCAACACGCTGGGCGCGCTGTCGGCCGGCGGCAACGCCTGGCGCCGCGAGCCCTACGCGCCGCTGCTGTCGCCGTCGTTCAGCCATGTCACGCCCGCCTTCGCCTATCACGAGAAGCGCGACGATGAATCCGAGGCTGCGTTCGTCAGCCGCCTCGCCGCCGAGCTCGAAGCCGAATTCCAGCGGCTCGGCCCCGACACCGTCGCGGCCTTCATCGCCGAGCCCGTGGTCGGCGCCACCGCGGGCTGCGTGCCGGCGCCGGACGGCTACTTCAAGGCGGTGCGCGAGATCTGTAACCGCCACGGCGCGCTGTTGATCCTTGACGAGGTGATGTGCGGCATGGGCCGCACCGGCACGCTGCATGCGTGGGAGCAGGAAGGCATCGCGCCCGACATCCAGGCGGTCGCCAAGGGCCTCGGCGGCGGCTATCAGCCGATCGGCGCGATGCTCGCGAGCGGCACCATCGTCGACACCGTGCGCGACGGCTCCGGCGCGTTCCAGCATGGCCACACTTATCTGGCGCATCCGCTCGCCTGCGCCGCGGCGCTCGAGGTGCAGAAGACGATCGCTGAGGAAAAGCTGCTCGATCAGGTCAAGGAGCGCGGCAGGCAGCTCGAGCAGCGCCTCGTCGAACGCTTCGGCAATCACCGCCATGTCGGCGACATCAGGGGCCGCGGCCTGTTCTGGGCGATCGAGCTGGTCGCCGACCGCGGCACAAGGCAGCCGTTCGATCCCAAGCTGAAGCTGCATCAGCGGATCAAATCCGCGGCCTTCGCCGGCGGCCTCGGCTGCTATCCCTCGGGCGGCACTGCCGACGGCCAGCGCGGCGACCACGTGCTGCTCGCTCCGCCCTATATCGCAACGCCCGGCGACATCGACATGATCGTCGAAAGGCTCGGGGCTGCAGTGGACAGCGCCTTGAAAGATGTTGGTCACGGAGCATGATCCGGAAAAGTGGGCACCGGTTTTCCGCGACAAACGCGAAGCGTTTGCGCATGGATCATGCTCAAACAGGAGGGAGGAGTAATATGTACAGAGGATTGATCACTGCAACCGTTCTCGCCGCAAGCATCGCGGGCGCAAGCGCGGCGACGCTCGACACCGTCAAGCAGCGCGGCACGCTGGTGTGCGGCGTCTCGACCGGCTTTGCCGGTTTTTCGGCGCCGGACTCGCAGGGCAACTTCAAGGGCCTCGACGTCGACTATTGCCGTGCGCTGGCCGCCGGCCTGCTCGGCGATCCTGCCAAGGTGCGCTTTGTGGCGCTGACCGCGCAGAACCGCTTCACCGCGCTGCAGTCCGGCGAGATCGACGTGCTCTACCGCAACTCGACGCAGACCTATCTGCGCGGCACCACGCTTGGGCTGCGCCAGGGCCCGGTCAATTTCTACGACGGCCAGGGTTTTGTGGTGAAGAAGGACCTCGGCGTCAAGGAAGTGAAGGACCTCAAGGGCGCCACGGTCTGCGTCGCGCAGGGCACCACGCATGAGGTGACGCTCGGCGACTACGGCCGCGCCAACGGCATCGACTGGAAGCCGTTGGTGTTCGACCGCCCCGACACCATGTACCAGGCCTTCTTCGGCGGCCGCTGCGATGCCATGACCCAGGACGCCTCCGCGCTCGCCGGCGCGGTCGCAACCGCCGCGCCGAAGGCCGACGATTACGTCGTGCTGCCGCAGACCATCAGCAAGGAGCCGCTCGGCCCGTTCACCCGCAACGGCGACGAGGTCTGGAGCGACATCATCACCTGGCTGCATTACGGCCTGGTCGAGGCCGAGGAGCTCGGCGTCACCCAGGCCAATACCGACGAGATGACGAAGTCGCAGACCCCTGCTATCCAGCGCCTGCTCGGCGTCTCCGGCGATCTCGGGTCGCGGCTCGGCCTCGACAACAAATGGCTGGTCGCGGCGATCAAGGCCGGCGGCAATTACGGCGAGATTTTCGAGCGCAATGTCGGCAAGGCAAGTCCGCTGAAGCTCGAGCGTGGGCTGAACGCCACCTGGAGCAAGGGCGGGTTGATGTACGCGATCCCGTTTAAGTAATGACTTTTCCTCGCCCCCGTTTACGGGGAGAGGGCCCCTCACTCCAACCCTCTCTCCGTGAAGAACGGGGAGAGGGAGTAGAACAAGCGACCCGATGCGCATCACCCTGATTCACGCCCTGAAGCACTCGATCGTCCCGATCGAGGCGTCGTTCGCAAAGCATTGGCCGGAGGCGCGGCTGATGAACCTGCTCGACGACAGCCTGTCGGCCGACCTCGCGCGCGACGGCAAGCTTAACGAGCGCATGACCGAGCGCTTTCTCACCATCGGCCGCTACGCGGTGAGCACCGGCGCCAACGGCATCCTGTTCACCTGCTCGGCGTTCGGTCCCTGCATCGAGGCGGTGGCGCGCGAGCACGCGCCGATCCCGGTGCTGAAGCCGAACGAGGCGATGATCGAGCAGGCGGTGGCGAAGGGACAACGCATCGGCCTGCTCTCGACCTTCCCGCCGACGCTGGTGTCGATGCCGCCGGAATTTCGATCGTCGGTCACGCTGGTGCCAAAACTCGCCGAGGGCGCGCTGGCGGCGCTCGACCGCGGCGACCGCGCCGAGCACGACCGCATCGTGGTCGAGGCGTCGAGGGATTTGCGCGACTGCGATCTGATCGCGCTCGCGCAGTACAGCATGGCCCCCGCGGCCGAACGCGTCGCTGAAGCCACCGGCCGCGAGGTGCTGACGACACCCGACAGTGCCGTGCTGAAGCTGAAGGCGATGCTGGGGATTAGCTAGGCCGGCACTCACAGACGTTCGCCGCGTGGACCACTTGCGCGCGACATCACCAGGAATGCTGTCCCGTCCACCGCGCAGGACCGTTGCTTTCCTGATCCCTGTGTTCGAGACGATCGGGACTAGAGCGTTTTCCGATCACGTTGCGTCGTAACCAGCCGCGACGAGATAATTTTGACATTCCTCGGGTGAGAAGCGTTTGAGAGCGTTGGCGATTGCTTGCCAGAGATCGGGCATGGTGCGCGCTGCGGCGGCCCGCAACAGCGCTTTCAGTTTGGAGAAGGCCATTTCAATCGGGTTGAAGTCTGGACTGTAGGGCGGAAGATAGAGCAGGCTAGCTCCGACCGCCTGGATGGCCTCTCGAACGCCATGGACCTTGTGAGCGGGCAAGTTGTCCATGATAACGGTATCGCCCGGCCGCAGCGATGGGGCGAGCAATTGCTCGACGTAGGCCAGGAAAGCGTCGCCATCCATTGGACCGTCCAGAACAAGCGGCGCGATCAGACCGTCGGAGCGCAATCCAGCGGTGAACGTCGTCGTCTTCCAATGTCCGTGTGGGATAGCTGCACGACATCGCTCGCCGCGTGGCGAGCGCCCGTAACGCCGCGCCATTTTGGTGTTGGCGCTGGTTTCGTCGATGAAGACGAGACGCTCAGGGTCAAGGTCGATTTGCCCTTCGAACCACTCCTCACGTGCGGCATTTATATCGCCGCGCCGTTGCTCGGCGGCGTGCGCTGTCTTTTTTTAAGTGTGATCTTTCTGCGCTGGAAAAAACGCCAGAGCGACGCGATGCCAGTCGATATTCCACGACGTTTCAACAGTTCTCGCAACTCGGCAAGCGTGATATCCGGCCTCGCTGTCACCGCCTCCAGAATCAATTGCGAATGCGCTTCGATGCGCTGCGATTTGCGGTCACCGCCCTGGCGTTTAGGAACGATGTCGCCAACTTTCTTGAGGCGACCGCGCCAGCGGATCGCACTGGCCGCGCTGACACCAAAGCGCTCAGCAGCCTGTCGACAGGACATGCCACCGTCAATCGCGGCTACCACCCTTTGGCGAAGATCAACCGAAAGCGCCCTGGCCATACATGCTGGCCTCCCTCGCCAGCATGCAGCTTGAATCTGACTCGCGCCGTTTTGGGAATCCCCACCCGATTCTTTCCGGTCGGAAAATGCTCTAGTTGGCGACAGAGCCCTCGACAGCGAATGTGTGATACGTGGCGTATTTTTCGCCGACGGCTCGGACCTGCACGTAGGCCGGATCGTTTCGCCAAGCCCGAAGCGCCGCCATGCTTGGATACATGTAGATGACCACGCGTTTGGGTGGCTCTCCGTCAACGGCAACGACCTGCGAACCGGTCGCCGCCGCGCCTGCGGCCGCAACCAGCTTCCCGCCGTGCGCCTTGATAATCTCCCTCGCCTTGGGCAGATATTCCTTGGCATAGCCATCGGGATTGATGACGTCGATTTGCCCGATCAGATAGGCGGGTGGCCCCGGTTCGCCATGGAGTGCTTCCCTGCCTAGAGCACCCAAAGTGGCGCATGTGAGCATGACGAGACCGATCTTGCTTCGAGCATTCATGCGGGCCTCCCTCGATGTCGCCGCCCCCACGAGCAGCAGCCGACAGGACTGTCCGCCCGGGCCCAAAACGTGTCCAATGCATATATTCTCTGAAAGTTCATGCCGTAATGGTATAAGCGGGCATGAACCTTCGACAGGCCCTCACGTTCCTGACCGTGGCCGAGCTCGGCACCGTCTCGAAAGCTGCGTTGCGGTTGCGGGTCGCTCAGCCGGCCCTGTCCAGGCAAATCATCGGACTTGAGCAGGAGCTCGGCCTTCGGCTGTTCGATCGGGTCGGGCGCCGCCTTTTGCTGACCGGTGAAGGCGAGCAGTTGATTGCAGGCTGCCGACTGCTGCTCAACAGCGCCAGCTCACTGAAAGAGCAGGCTCAGTTGCTCCGCCAGGGAGACACGGGAGTTCTAAAGATAGCCGGGTCGCCGCAACACATCGAGAGTGTCCTATCGCAATTTCTGCACCGATATGCGAAGCGCTATCCCCGCGTTGAAGTAAGGATCAGGGAGGGGACGGGCAACGAAATATTGACGATGCTCGAACGCGGTGAAATTCATCTCGGCCAAAACCTGCTGCACGCAGTCAAGTTGAGCGAACAGCACTACGGCAGCCTTCCGCTTGGATCTGTAGAGCTGCTGGCTGCCTGCCATCCCTCGATGCCGCTTGGCCCTCAAACGACGATCGAGGTAGCCGACCTTGGCGAGTTTCCGCTGCTGCTGATGGACAGCGGATTCGGATTTCGGCGTGCTTTCGACGCGGCAGCCCGCATGGCGGGACTGAAGCCTGCGATCGCATTCGAGAGCCGGAACCCGCACACCTTGCTGGCACTCGCCGAGGCAGGGCACGGCATAGCGATCGTTCCTTCCCAGCTGAAGTGCCAGCGCTACGAATTGAGGATTGTCGGTCTCACGCACAGGCGCCGGGTGTTGCAGGAGCCCCTGACCATCTCTTGGGACAAGCGGCGCCCCTTGCCTCGTTTCGCGACCGACTATTGTGCAATGCTCGCAGAGCATATGCGCGAGACGTTTCCGATCACGCGCCCGACGGAGCCGGCCTCAGCCAACACGAAAGGGAAGCATCGGCTCCCCGCACAGCGCGCGGCCCGCAAGACGAGAAGGCTACGTGATTGAAAGCTGTGACTTTATCGCGGAGAACTCCAACACATAGTCGGCTTTCACCCTTCACCCACTCGGCCGGCTAATCCGCCCCTGAGCCACGGCGCCTACGTCCCTGCATCGTGGACGTTCAAATCGACGCCCTGCGGATCCTTGATCGTCGACACCGTGATCAGCGAGATCAGTGCCAGCACCCCGATATAGACGCCGACGCGCCAGGATTGGCCGTAGGTGCCGATGATCCATTGCGCGATCATCGGCGCGAAGGCGCCGCCGAAGATGGCGCCGAGCGCGTAGCCGATCGAGACGCCGGAGTAGCGCACCTTGGCCGGAAACAGCTCGGCATAAAGCGCCGCCTGCGGGCCGTAGGATAGACCCAGCGCGATGGTGAGGCCGACCGCGCTGACGAAGAACAGCAGCAAATTCTTGCTGTCGATCAAGAACCACATCGGCACCGCCCACAGCACCATCAGGGTGTAGCCGATCTGGAAGCAGCGCACGCGGCCGATTCTGTCGCCGAGGATGCCGCCGACCAGCGTGAAGATGAACCAGCTCACCGCGGCCAGCGTGCCGATCAGCAGCAGCTGCTCGGACGGCATCTTCAGCGTGTTGGTGCCGTAGCTTATCAGAAACGCGATCAGGATGTAGCCGGCCGCATTGTTAGCCATGAAGATCAACGCGGTGCGCAGGATTTCCCTGCTGTGATTGCGCATCAGATCCTTGAGCGGCGCCGAGGATTCCTTGTGCCGGCGCTGCATCGCCTTGAACACCGGGGATTCCTCGACAGTGCGGCGGATCACGATGCCGACAACGATCAGGAGGATCGACAGCAGGAACGGAATCCGCCAGCCCCATTCGATCATCGCCTGCTTGCCGAGCGTCGCGGTCAGCACCCAGAGCACGCCGGTCGCCAGGATCATGCCGAGCGGCGTGCCGATCTGCGGGAACGAGCCGAAGAAGCTGCGCCGGTCGACGGGCGCGGATTCCACCGACATCAGCGCCGCGCCGCCCCACTCGCCGCCGGCCGAGAAGCCTTGCAGGATGCGGAGAAGAATTAGGAGCGCCGGCGCCCAGGCACCGATCTGCGCGTAGGTCGGCAGCAGGCCGACCAGCGCGGTCGCCGCCCCCATCAACAGCAGCGTGACCACGAGCATGTTCTTGCGCCCGAAGCGATCGCCGAGATGGCCGCAGACGATGGCCCCCAACGGGCGGAACAGGAATGACAGGCCGAGCGTCGCAAACGACACGATCTGCGCCAGCAGCGGATTGTTCGCGTTCATCGGCGCGAAGAACAGCGCGCCGAACACCAGGCCCGCCGCCTGGGCGTAGACGAAGAAGTCGTACCACTCGATGGTGGTGCCGACGAGCGTTGCGGTGAGGACCTTGCGCTCCTCATCCGACAGTTCAGCGCCGCGCGAGCGCGCGGACAGTTCGATGGACATGTGGCCTCCCCTGTATCCGTTTTGTCTGTGAGGGGGCGCTTCAACTGCCGCCACGGCACACCCCCGCACGATGCTGGTCGCCGCGATAGCAGAACTTCGCGCATGGCGCGAGTAAAATAGTTGCACATGCAACGGTATGACGTATGCCACCGGTCCCGGACCTAGCTACCTCACCCGCGATCGGCGGGCAGCCATCCCGAAACGCCGATTGTGCACCGCAGCAAGATTGCTACGATGCGCGGATTCCCAAGAGGTTGCTAAGTGTCCGATATCAATGCCGATGCCTGGGTTTCTTCAGGCCACCGCCCGATGGGCTTTCCCGAATTCGTCGTCGTCATCGCATCCATCATGGCGCTGAACCCGCTGGCGATGGACATGATGCTGCCGGCGCTGCCGAACATCCGCTCTGCGTTCCAGATCGCCGACGCCAACCGGCCGCAGATGGTGCTGTCGATCTTCCTGCTCGGCTTCGGCGTCGGCCAGTTCGTGATGGGCCCGCTATCGGACCGCTTCGGCCGTCGCCCGGTGCTACTCGGCGGCATGACCGTCTACACCATCGCCGGCCTGCTCGCGATCATGGCGCCCTCGTTCGAGACGCTGCTCTTGGCGCGCGCGCTGCAAGGGCTCGGCACCGCGGCAACCCGCGTGATCGCGACCTCGATCGTGCGCGACTGCTACGCCGGCCGGCGGATGGCGAGCGTGATGTCGCTCGCGATGATGGTGTTCATCGCAGTCCCCGTGATCGCGCCGTCATTCGGCCAGGCGGTGATGCTGCTGACGCACTGGCGCGGCATCTTCGTGCTGTTGATGATCTATGGCGTCATCGCGCTGGCCTGGAGCGCGCTGCGGATGCCGGAGACGCTGCCGCTGGAGCTGCGCAAGTCGCTCGCGATCCCCGACGTGCTCGCAGCATTCCGCCAGACCATCACGAACCGCACCACGCTCGGCTATGCGCTCGCCGCCGGCGGCGTGCAGGGCTCGCTGTTTGCCTTCGTGTTCTCCTCGCAGCAGATCTTTACCGAGGTCTTCAAGCTCGGCCATTACTTCCCGGTCGCCTTCGCGGCTTGCGCGGTCGGCGTCGCGATCGCCGGCTTCCTCAATTCGCGCATCGTCGGCCGCATCGGCATGCGCGTGATCTCGCACGCCGCGCTGACCGGCTTTGCCGTCGTCGCCGGCGCGCTGCTGCTCGCGGTGAAGACCGACACGCTGTCGCTGCCGCTGTTCATGGTGCTGGCGGGCCTGATGATGTTCGCGTTCGGGCTGATGATGGCGAACTTCACCGCGCTCGCGATGGAGCCGCAGGGCAAGATCGCCGGCACCGCCTCCTCGCTCTACGGCACGATCACCACCCTGCTCGGGATCGGCATCGGCACCACGATCGGACAGGATTACGACGGCACCTTGCTGCCGTTCGCCACCGGCTTCTTCCTCTGCACGCTGGCCGCGCTCGCCGTCGTGCTGGTGACGGAGAAGGGCCGCATGTTCCGGCCGCATCACCATCCGGTGTGATAATCCGTAGCCCGGATGCAGCGAAGCAAAATCCGGGGTTCGTCGTACTGGCACAACCGTCCCGGATTACGCTTCGCTCCATCCGGGCTACAAGTCTTGCGACCTCGTCAGGCTTGCCGGGTCCGTCCGACGTTGGCCCGCGCCGGAGCCACACGCTGCCGCGTCGCTGCAAATCCCTCCATCCCCAGCTGCCACTGCAAACCGACGATCGCGCCCTTGGTCGGCTGCAGCAGCCCGAGCGCGCTGAACAGCGTGAACGGCAGCCAGATTGCGAGTTGCAGCCAGGCCGGTGGCGCGTAGTTCATCTCGAGCCACAGCAGCGCCGGCACCACGACGTGGCCGACCACCACGATCACGAGATAGGCCGGGAAATCATCCGCGCGCTGCGGGGTGAAGTCCTCGCCGCACACCTCGCAATGATCGGCCACCTTGAGGAAGCGGCCGAACAGATGGCCGCGCCCGCAGTTCGGGCACTTCATGGTGAAGCCGCGCCACATCGCCTTTGGCAGGGAAACCGTCTCGGTCATTGTCGTCGTCCTTGACCTGATCTGATGATCCATACAATATGAACTAGAAGGCATACAATCAAAGACAAAGCGTTGGATTGCATGGATTGGATCCCTACAGTTTCGGAATGGCACGGCCCGATGTTCCTGCGCATCGTCGATGCGCTGGCCGCCGATATTGCCAGCGGCCGGCTGGTGCGCGGTCAGCGCCTGCCGACCCACCGCGCGCTGGCGACCGCGCTCGACATCGACCTCACCACGGTGACGCGCGCCTATGGCGAGGCGCGGCGGCGCGGACTGCTCGACGCCCGCGTCGGCCAAGGCACCTTCGTCTCGGAGACCACCGCGCGCGCGGCGTCCGACCTGCCCGCACCCGTCAACATCGACCTGTCGATGAACCTGCCGCCGCAGCCGGTCGAGGCCAATCTCGACCTGCGCATCGCACAGGGACTTGCGACCATCCGCTCCGAGGCCGGGTTTTCCGCCTATCTCGGCTATACGCGTCCCGGCGGCACGACTGAGGAGCGCGACGCCGGCGCCGCGTGGCTGCAACCGCGGGTGCCGCAGGCATCAGCCGAGCGGATCGTGATCTATCCGGGATCGCAGGCCATCATCTTCAACGCCTTGCTGGCGCTGACCTCGCCTGGCGATGTCGTGCTGACCGAGGCGTTGACGTTTCCCGGCATCAAGGCCGCGGCGGCGCGGCTCGATGTCCGCCTGGTCGGCGTTGCGATGGACGCGGAGGGCGCGAGGCCCGACGCGCTCGACGACGCCTGCCGCAAGCACAGACCGAAGGCGGTCTATCTGGTGCCGACGCAGCAGAACCCGACCACGGCGACGATGAGCGCTGTCAGGCGCAAGGCGATCGCCGACATCATCAGCAAGCGCGGCTGCGTCCTGATCGAGGACGACGTCTACGGTCCACTAGAGCCGCAGGTCGCGCCGATCGCTACACTGATTCCGGAGCGCACCTACCTCGCCGCAAGCATCGCGAAATGCATCGCGCCCGCATTGCGCGTCGCCTATCTGCTGGCGCCCGATGCGAGCGCCGAGCAGCGCATGCGTGCCAGCATGCAGGCCACCATGCAGATGCCGCCATCGCTGATGGTCGCGCTGGTCACGCAATGGCTGCGCTCGGGCGTTGCCACTGACGTCATCCGCGCCATCCGCAACGAGGCGGCGGCGCGCCAGCAGCTTGCGGGTCGCTTCCTCAAGGGCGTCGCCTATGCGGCGCGGCCGGCGAGCCATCATCTCTGGATGCCGCTGTCAAAGCATTTCGACGGCACCGACCTGCTGTCGCATCTGATGCGCAACGGCCTCGCCGTGGTCGGCGAAGATGCCTTTGCGGTGGGCGATGCGGCGCCGCGCGGCCTTCGCGTGTCGCTGGGCGCCGCGCGTAACCGCGCCGAACTGAGCCAGGCGCTGCAGGTGCTGTCGCATGCGGTGCGCACGCCGGCCGGCGCCACGCAAATTGTGTAAATTTCGACCGTCGTCAGGGAATAATATCGCCCGAAAATGATTATTGTGCGCGGGAGCGCTCGTGTCAAAACGCGGGCGTTCCAGGCATCAGGCAGGGGCAGGCTTTCAATGTCGTGCGGGTATGATCGGGCAGTCCACATTGCTGTGCGGACCTTTCGTGAGGCAATGACCGCGATCTTGTGTCTTGCAATCGGGTGCCTTGCGCTTGTCACATCAGGCGCAGCGCGCGCCGCTGAAGCCCCTGCCCCGTCGCCGGAGAGGCTCGAACGCATCACCGCGTTCTTCAACAACGAGGTTGCGACAGGAAAAATTCCCGGCGCGGTCATCCTGATCCAGCAGCGCGGCAAGCAGGTCTATCTCAAGACGTTTGGCTATCGTGACGTCACGACCAGGTCGCCGATGCGGCCGGATACGATGTTCGCACTGCATTCGATGACCAAGCCGATCACCAACACCGCCGCGATGATGCTGGTCGACGAAGGCAAATTGTCGCCGCAGGACCCGTTGTCGAAATACATCCCGGCGTTCGCCGATGTGAAGGTCGCCATCGAACCGGACGGCGGAAACGATCCGGCCAAGGTGGAGCTGGTGCCGCCGATCCGCCCGGTCACGATCGAGGACCTGATGCGGCATACCTCGGGCATCACCTACGAATATATCGGCGCCGACTGGATCCAGAAAATCTACCACGAAGGACATCTGTTCGACGGGCAATTCGACAACAAGGAATTCGCCGCGCGGCTGGCCAAGCTGCCGCTGTCGCGGCAGCCCGGCACGCTGTGGCGCTATGGCCATTCCACCGACGTGCTCGGCCGCGTCATCGAGATCGTCTCGGGCAAGACGCTCTATCAATTCGAGAAGGAGCGCATCTTCGATCCAATGAAGATGAACGACACCAGATACGTGCTCGATGCGGAGACCGAACGGACGCGGCTCGCCGAGCCGCTGCCGACGGATACGATCCTGATCGAGGGCGAGCGCGATCGGCGCGCGCATCCGGAGTGGGAATCCGGCGGCGGCGGCCTGGTCTCGACCATTCTCGACTATGCGCGTTTCGCGCAAATGCTGCTCAACGGCGGCGAGCTCGACGGCAAGCGCTATCTCAGCCCCAGAGCCTTCAAGACCATGACGACGGACCATATCGGGCCGGGCTCCGGCGTCGGCCGCGATTACTGGTACTTTCCCGGCGACGGTTTTGGCTATGGCTACGGCATCGCCGTGCGCACCGATCCCGGCATCGCAAAACCGCCGCCGCCGGGCTCGATCGGCGAATTGAAATGGGACAGCGGCAGCGGCACCTATTTCGGCGTCGATCCAAAGCTCGACATGATCTACATCATGCTCGAGCAGACCCAGAACGAGCGCCAGCGCATCACGCCGGCGTTCCGGAAGCTGGTCTACGACGCGTTCGCCGCGGACTGAGTTCCCATTGTTGCTCCGTCATTGCGAGGGGTGAAACGACGAAGCAATCCACCTATCCACGCGCACGCGGAGAGATGGATTGCTTCGTGGAGCCTGTCATCGGGCGCGCATTCGCGCGACCCGGTGGCTCGCAATGACGGATTGGAAGTATCTCGCCTTACGTCTTGCGCCGAACCGCCTCCTGCCTGCGACGTGCTGCGGCCGCGATCAGGCTTGTGGTGCATTCGTCGCAGACGAACGCACACTCATCGGTGAATAGGCCGATCCGTGCATCGAATCCAACGGCGGCATCGTCGGCGAGACCGTCGATAACGCCGCCGCAACACAAGCACCGGTGCTGCGCTGCGAGCTCTCGTTCCATGACGCGCCCTCCCGTCATCGCGGCTTCCCTCTCCGCAGCTTCCCTTCCGCTATATACTATCGTATATATCGATCGCGACAAGGCAGGCGGGTGAACAATCCGGTCGGGAACCCTGCAGACAATAAGCATCGACCGGAGACGATCGCCTAAAGAACTCCTGCTTGGTCCAACCAGGCTCATTGAGGAAACGAGATCATGATAAAGAACAATGGCGACGCGGCATGCCCGCGCGCGAAGGGAGGCTCGCTCAATATCCGCCGCGCATCGCTGAGCGCGACGGTCATCATCCTCGCGCTCGGCACGGCCGGCGCAGCCAGCGCCGAAACGGCTCCGGTCGGCGTTCCCGACAAGAGTTTCCCGGAGAGCGTGACCTCGACCTCCGACGGCACGCTTTACGTCGGCAGCTTCAATCAGGGCGGTGTGACGAAGATCGCGGGCGGCAAGGCCGAGCAGCTGGTCAAGCCCGGTGCCGGCGACAGCCGCTCGACGCTTGGCGTGCTCGCCGACGAGAAGAGCGGCACGCTCTATGTCTGCTCCAACGACATTTCTGGCTTCGGCGTCGCAGGTCCCAGCGAAACCAAGGGCGCCTGGCTGAAGACCTTCGACCTCAAGAGCGGTGCGCCGAAGGGCAGTTTCGCCCTGAGCGATCCGAAATCGCTTTGCAACGACATCGTGGTCGGCGCCGACGGCACCGCCTATGTCAGCGATTCCTTCACGCCGATCGTCTATAGCCTGAAGCCGGGCGGCACCGCGCTCGCGACCTTCGCCACCGACCCGCAGCTCGCGCCGGCCAAGGACGGCGTCGGGCTCGACGGCATCGCGATCGGCGCCGACGGCAACCTCTATGTCACGACCTTCATTCGGCAAAACTGTTCAAGATCGAGATGAAGGACGGCAAGGCCGGCGCGGTGACCGAGCTGAAGCCGTCGCGGCCGCTCGACCATGCCGACGCGCTGCGCGCCCATGGCAGCAGCCTGCTGCTGATCGAGGGCAACGGCAAACTCGACAAGGTCACGGTCAAGGGCGACCAGGCCGAGATCGACACCATCAAGGACGGGCTTGCCGAGCCGGTCTCGGTGACCGCGGTCGGCGGCACTGGCTGGATCGCCGAGGGCAAGCTGTCCTACATCATCGGCGACAACAAGGGGAAGGACCCCGGCCCGTTCACGCTGACGCCGGTGGCGCTGCCGAAGTGACCGCGTGACTCGTCATGGCCGGGCATAGCCGTTCGAAGAACGGCGTCGCTTCCGCTCGCCTGCGCCCGGCCATCCACATCTTTCTTGTTCGGAAGCCAAGACGTGGATGCCCGGGCCAAGCCCGGGCATGACGGAAACTCTCTCACACCATGCGCTAGATCACATAAAACCCGTGCGTGCCGTCGCGGCGCAGCTGCTCGACCAGGCCGTACTCCCAATCGAGATAGGCCTGCATCGCCTTTTCAGCGACGTCGGTGCCTTCATAGGGGCGACGGTAGCGGTGCGCGGGATCGGGCCTTGGCACGACGCGCGGCGGTTCCTTTTCCAGCGGGCCGTCATAGCCGCCCTCGAGCGCGTAAACTTCCCAGCCCATCTGCGCGAGCCAGGACGCCGTCATGTCGGCGCGGATGCTCTTGTCGTCGCTCAGCACGATGCGCGCGTCGCGCACCGGGGCGGCCATGTCGATCTCCTGCACCAGCTGACCGCCGGCATAATGGCGGAAGCCGACCAAATGGCCGGCGGCATATTCCTCGGCGTCGCGCACATCGAAGCGGTACAGCGTGCGCTGCCTGTCGTTCTCCAGCGCGGCGAGTTCATGCGTGCCGATGTGACGGACGCCGGCGCGATAGGCAACATCACGCGCATTGTCGGCGGCGCCCTCGAACGGCCCGATGCCACCGCGCGTGCCGGCGCCGTGCTCGAGATCGTGCCTGGCGAGGGTCCAGCCGATCGTGCCGTTGCGCAGCGCCCGCACCTTGTTGGGCAGCCCGGCATTGATCAACGACTGCGTCCCGATGATCGAACGGGTGCGGCCGGCGCAGTTGACGATGATGGTGGTGTCGGGATCGGGCGCCGCGCCGCCGGCGCGCAGCACCAGCTCCGCACCGGGCACGCTGACCGAGCCCGGGATGTTCATGGTGGCATATTCGTCGAAGCGGCGGACGTCGAGGATCGCGATGTTGGCCCTGTCAGATATCAGCGCGGCGACTTCGTCGGCGCTCAGCGAGGGCGTATGCCTGCGCGACTCGACCAGCTCGCCGAACGCCTTGGCGTAGGAATTGACGTCCTCGAACACCTCGTAGCCGGCCGCCTTCCAGGCCTCGAGGCCGCCCGCGAGCGCAGCGACGTTGCTGTAGCCCAACGCCCGCAACTGGTCGGCCGCAGCAGCGACCAGCCCCTCGCCATTATCATAAAGCACGATGGGCACGTCCTTTCGCGGCAATCGCAGCTCGGCTTCGAGCGCGATCCGGCCGGCCGCCATATTGGCGGCGAACAGCGGATGGCCGGTGGCGAATTGCGCTTCATGCCTGACGTCGAGCAGCGCAATCTCCTGGCGCAGCAGCAGTGTTGTGCGGATGGTCTGGGGCGTGACGGAAGCAAGGGTCATGGAATGCTGGCCTGGGCAGGAAAATCGGCAGGCCTGCTCTAGGCCGAATTCGCGCGTCGTCAATAGGCTTAACCAAGTCGCAACCCCGCTGCCCGGGAGCTGAGATCCAAGGAACGAAAACCCGCCATCCCGCTTTGCTCAACCGGGGCGCCTTGCTACGTTCCCCATCGGCCCCGCTGGCGCCCGATCAGGCCTTCCGGACAAGAGAAGGCAGCGGGGCCGCGCCTGAGGCCTTGACAGTCTGAAGCCTTGACAGCTGAAGACTTGGCGGCCTGAAGTTCTGGGAGGATGTCCATGAGAGCAGTCGGAAATGAACCATTGTCGCGTCACGCCCTCGCCTATGTGCTGGCCGGCGGGCGCGGCAGCCGACTCCAGGAGCTGACCGACAGGCGCGCCAAGCCGGCGGTCTATTTCGGCGGCAAGTCGCGCATCATCGATTTCGCGCTCTCGAACGCGGTGAATTCCGGCATCCGCCGCATCGCGGTGGCGACCCAGTACAAGGCGCACAGCCTGATCCGGCATCTGCAGATGGGCTGGAACTTCTTCCGCCCGGAACGCAACGAGAGTTTTGATATCCTGCCCGCGAGCCAGCGCGTTTCGGAGACCAACTGGTATCTCGGCACGGCCGATGCGGTCTACCAGAATATCGACATCCTCGAGGCGCACGGCACCAAGTACATTCTGGTGCTGGCCGGCGACCACATCTACAAGATGGACTACGAGGTGATGCTGAAGCAGCATGTCGAGAGCGGCGCCGACGTCACGGTCGGCTGCCTCGAGATGCCGCGCGCGGAATCCAGCGGCTTCGGCATCATGCATGTCGACGACAACGGCCTGATCCAGTCCTTCCTCGAGAAGCCGGCCGATCCGCCGCCGATGCCCGGCAAGCCCGACAAGTCGCTCGCCAGCATGGGCATCTACGTGTTCGACTCGCAATTCCTGTTCGACGAATTGCGCCGCGATGCCGCCGACCCGAATTCCAACCACGATTTCGGCAAGGACATCATTCCCTATATCGTCAAGCACGGCCGCGCCGTGGCGCATCAGTTCAACGATTCCTGCGTCCGCTCCGGCGACGATCCCCGCTCCTACTGGCGCGACGTCGGCACCGTCGATGCCTATTGGGGCGCCAACCTCGATCTCACCGATGTCGTGCCGGAGCTCGATCTGTACGACCGCACGTGGCCGATCTGGACCTATGCCGAGATCACCCCGCCCGCCAAGTTCGTGCATGACGAGGACGGACGGCGCGGACAGGCGGTGACCTCGCTGGTCTCGGGCGCCTGCATCATCTCCGGCGCGGCGCTACGCCGCTCGCTGCTGTTCACCGGCGTCCACGTCAATTCCTACGCCAGTATCGAGAACGCGGTGATCATGCCCTATGTGAATGTCGGCCGCGGCGCGCGGCTGAGGAACGTCGTGATCGATCGCGGGGTGCGGATTCCGGAGGGGCTTGTGGTCGGCGAGGATCCCGCGTTCGACGGCAAGCGCTTCCGCACCACCGAGCAGGGCGTTACCTTGATCACCCAGTCGATGATCGACAGGCTCGGGACATGACGCCCATCCGCGTCCTCGCGGTCGCCTCGGAAGTCTACCCAATCGTCAAGACCGGCGGCCTCGCCGACGTCGTCGGCGCGCTGCCGTCGGCGCTCAACGAGCACGGCGTCGCAACGCGAACGCTGGTGCCCGGCTATCCCGATGTGCTCAAGGCGCTGGCCTCGGCGGAGACGCTGCTGCACTGGCCGGAATTTTATGGCGGGCCAATCCGCGTGCTCGGCGGTACGCATGACGGCCTCGATCTCCTTGCGCTCGACGCACCGCATCTCTATGCCCGCCCCGGCAATCCCTATGTCGGTCCCGACGGACGCGACTGGCCGGACAACGGCGTCCGCTTTGCGGCGCTGTCGCGGATGGCGGCCGAGATCGGCCAGGGCGCAATCGAGACCTTCGTGCCCGACATCGTGCATGCCCATGACTGGCAGGCGGGCCTCGCGCCGGCCTATCTGCACTATGGTGGACGACCGCGGCCGGGCACGGTGATGACCGTGCACAACCTCGCCTATCAGGGACAGTTCTCGCCGGACATGCTGACGACGTTCGGCCTGCCGGGCGAGGCCTATGCGCTGCACGGCGTCGAATATTACGGCACCATCAGTCTCCTGAAGGCCGGCCTGCAATTCGCCGACCGCATCACCACGGTGTCGCCGACCTATGCGCAGGAGATCCAGAGCGATGAAGGCGGCATGGGGTTCGGCGGCCTGTTGCGCGAACGCGCCGACGTGCTGAGCGGCATCCTCAACGGCATCGACATCACGGTGTGGAATCCGGCCACCGATCCGAACATCGTTGCGCGTTACAGCGCCGGGCAGCCGGCGGCGCGCGCGGCCAACAAGGCGGCGCTGCAGCAGCGCTTCGGCCTTGATCCCGCGCCGGATGCGATGCTGCTCGGCGTGATCAGCCGGCTGTCGTGGCAGAAGGGCCTCGACCTGCTCCTCGAGAATATTCCAGCGCTGCTCGGCGAAGGCATCCAGCTCGCGCTGCTCGGCAGCGGCGACCGCGATCTGCAGGATCGCTACGCCGCGCTGGCGCAGGACAATCCCCGGCGGATCGGGGTCGTGATCGGCTATGACGAGACGCTGGCGCATCTGATCCAGGCCGGCGCCGATGCGCTCGCGGTGCCGTCGCGCTTCGAGCCGTGCGGCCTTACCCAGTTGTGTGCGCTCCGCTACGGCGCGGTCCCGATCGTTGCCAATGTTGGCGGCCTTGCCGACACCGTGCTCGACTTCGACGAAGCCGCGATCACCGGCGATGCGGCGACCGGCGTCAAGTTCGCGCCCGTCACCTCGGACGCGCTCGCGCGCGGCTTGCGCAAGGCAAACCTCTTGTTCAACGACAAGGTGACCTGGCGCCGACTGCAGCAGGCCGGCATGGCCGCCGACGTCTCCTGGCACAACCGCGCCGGCCGCTACGCCGCGCTCTATCGCGAGCTCGCCGCGGCGCGGCGCTAGAGCATGATCCGGAAAAGTGTGAAGCGGTTTTCCCTCGCGACAAACGCGGAGCGTTTGCGCGGAGATCATGCTCAAGACAAGGCGCAATCAGTTCAGCAGATCGCAGGCCGCGATGCGGTTGATGTCGGCCAGCCGCCGGTCGGAATTTCCTTTGAGATCAAGGCTTGCGACGAGGTCGAGCAGCCGGCCATAGGCGCGGTCGGCGACCGCCACCGGCAGCGGCTCCTCGTCGAAGGTTTCGACGTAATTGCCGACGAGACCGCTCAGCAGCCGGCAAACGCCGCGTTGCTGCGGGTCGTCCTTGCTCAGAGTCTCGAGTTTTTGCTGGAAGGTCCTGAAGGTTCGCAGGCCGTGCGGCTGCTGCGAAAGCCAACTATGCAGATCAGGATCTGTGTGCAGATCAGGATTCAGGTCGGTCATATCAGCCTCTTCAAATTGGAGAAGAAGCTACTGGCTTATACAGCCGATCAGGATGCCGCGCCATCACAATTTCGCATGCTTCCTCTGCCGCGGCCGCGCGAGCCGTGTCGTCGGAGTGGCACACCGAGCAGCTGGAGTTTCGGTTCTGATCAAAATCAGAACCGAAGCTCCAGCTTCCTTCTTTGACGCGTTTTCTTCACGCGAACCGGTGTCCACTTCGCTCGAAAACGCGTTAGAGTCGCGCGAGTGCCGGAAGGATTTTGTAGCGCGCGATCTCGTGCGGATAGTCGCCGCGATTGGCGAGCAGCACGATACCGAGCCTGCGCGCGGGCACCAGGCCGATATAGGCCGAGGCATTGTTGAGCCCGCCGGGCTTGTCGATGACGGTGACGTCATCGAGGCGCACATGCTCCCACGCCATCGCCTGGCCGAACTTCGCATCGACGCGAAAGCTCTCGCGCTCGGTCATCTGCAATGCCGCACGCAGTTCGGGATCGATCACCGCGTTGTCGAGGCAGGCGCGCAGCAGGATGCCGAGATCGCGCGCCGACGAGAACATCTGGCCGGTACCCGGGAAATCGTAATAGCTCTGCTGATTGCCTGGCGGGCCGATCGGCGTGCCGTTATGGGCGTATCCCTGCACCATGCGCTGCATGATCGCGGGCACAATTGACGCGCGGTCGTCTTCGCCGCGATCCGGAACGAAGGTCGATGTCATGCCGAGCGGCTTGAGGATGCGGCTCTCGATCAACGTCGCAATCGGCATGCGATAGCGCTGCTCCAGCACCAGCTGCAGCAGCACATAGCCGGCATGGCTGTAGATCCGCTGCTTGCCCGGCTGCTCCCCCGCCGGCGGCGTCCATGCGTTGAGCATCGCGATGAACTGATCGCGGCTGAAAGTCTCGTTCGGCCATGGCGGATGGTCGGTCGGCAGCAGCAGCCCGGACGTATGGGTGACGAGGTCGCCGACCGTGACGCGGCTGATGTAGTCGCCGTTGAGCTCGGGCAGATACTTCGCAACGGGATCGTCCAGCCGCAATTCGCCGCGCTCGGTGCCGAGCGCGACCAGCGTCGCCTCGAACAGCTTGCGCAGCGAGGCGAGGTTGAACAGCGTGTCCGGGGTGACCGGCCGCTTCGCCGCCGCGTCAGCGAAACCGTAGGTGAAGAACGTGACCTGGCCACCGGCATAGACCGCCGCGGCGAGACCGCCCGGATCCGCCGCGGTCGCGGTCGGCGCAAGCTCTGAAGTGACGATGTCCCTGATCTGCGCATCCATGTCCGAATCCGCGCGCGCCGCCGCAACCACGCCAGCAGCGACGGCGAAGAGGACGGCCGCGATCCGGACGGAGGGCGATGGTCTCATAAGGAACGAAGACGTCTCATGAAGAACGAAATCGGGACGATGTTGCGATTCGACCCGCGGGCGGATCTGTTCAGCCATCGCGAGATGGCGACATCGCGATCTTAAGCGATGGAACCTGTGCGTCCGAATTCACGATTGCGCGTGTTGTGCCGTGCCCCGCCCCGCCGGGGAAGGGGCGGCGCGATTGCAGTTCCGGCGATCAGTGCCGGAAACCGCGCCCGCGACCGCCCTCCCACTCCAGCCACGGCGCGGGAACTGCAATCGAACTAAAAAATGCGGGACGTTTGAAAATGTCGGGAGCGTGATTCGACGGGAAGATGGAACCAGCGCGTGCCGGGCCGACCGTCGATATGTCTGACTTCGTCACATTCCGCTCCCAACCGGGACCGTTTCTTACTAGCAACAATTCGTCAATCAACGGTTGCATAGGCCTATTGGATTCGAGTGACAAGACATGGCGGCCTGCGGCGAATTGTCCGGTTCCAGATGCCGGATGCACGCGCTGCCTGATTAAGCATGGCTTAACCATTGATCGCGCGGCGCGAGACTATGCGGCGCGTGATCGGACGATCGACCGCGGCAACGACGCCAACAGCAGCACGAGGCAGACGCAGAGCAGCACGATGTCCTTGAACAGGAACTCGCCGGCCAGGTTCCAGGCCATCGGGTCGGTCGACAGGCTCCATTTGACCACCCCCGGTGTCGTGAAGAAGAACGACCACGTGACGGCGAAGGTGATGACGCCCATCAGCGAACCGATCGCGGACAGGAGCGGGCTGAACGCACCGGCGGCAAGCAGCACAGCGATGCCGAACTCGGCCACGCCAAGCACATAGGCCTCGCCCCGAAGGCCGAACACCGAGAGCCACGAGATGAACGGGCTGTTGCTGATGAACTGCGCGATGCCCTGGGCGGACTGCAGCGTGAACTTCTGCATGCCGAACGACACGAAGATCACGACCATGACCCAGCGCAGGATCGCAAGCAGACGATAAGACCCCTCGCCTTGTTCGGCGATGTTGAACGACAGATTCATACGGATGTTTCTTCCCTCGCTGCGATGCCACCATCGGCCGCTGTTGCGGCGTTCGTGGCAAACTACGCAGCGCGTCGCGCGTGTGTTACGCGCGGGACAGGGGCGCGCCTTCACGATGATGTGCAGACGAGGTGATGAAGATCGTCGCCAGCCGCGACAAACTCAGGCGCGCTGGCGCAGCGCCCGCGCAGCGTCTTTGGCCGGCACCGGCATGGTGAAACCGTACAGAAACAGGTCCACCACCATGTCGGCGAATTCCGTAGGGTCGATCCCGCCCTTCGGGTCGTACCAGGTGTGGCTGAAGTTCAGGATGCCGAACAGCATCATGCTGTAGATTTTCTTGGTCCGCTTGACGATCTTGCCTTCCTTGTCGAGCTTGACCAGAAGATCCGAGACAGTATCGACCAGCTGGCGCTCCAGCGCCTTGATCGCATCCTGCTCGGTCTCACCGAGGAACGAGAGGTCGTTGAGGATCACGCGCTGCTCGTCGCTCGAGCGCGCGTTCAGCGCGACGATGGCCTGGATCGCGGCGCGGAACTGCTCCAGCGTCGTCGCCTTGCCGGCCATCGCAACCTCGACATCGGCAATCATCTCGCGAATATGCGCATCGAGGATCGCGAACAGGATCGCTTCCTTCGAGTCGAAATAATGGTACAGCGCGCCGCGCGACAGCTTGCAGGCATCCGCAAGGTCGGCGATCGAGGCACGCATATAGCCCTGCCGCGCGAACAGGCCGCAGGCGGTGGTGAGGATGCCCTGCTGGATCTCGTCATAGTTTTCCGAGCGCGTCCGCGCCATTACAGTCTCTCTCGTGCACCATCGGCGCCGCCGGAATCGGGCGGCCGCCGTCTCTCTATACTACCGCCGCCCCGCGCGCTCCTCCCCCTTGCGGGCGCCATCCACCAGAACTCTTCCATCGCTCGCGGCATCGGCGACCTGCGTCAAAAAATAATTTGAACGACCGGTCGGATTATATTATCGTGCCCGTCATCAAGCAAGCAGATTGCGCACGCCGGGACCAACCCGGCGGCATCGAGGGAGGTTGCGCGTGGATTCTCAGAAGGTCGATGCTGTCGTGATCGGTGCCGGTGCCGGCGGGCTGTGCGCCGCGGCGCGGCTCGCCCATGGCGGGCTGCATACGCTCGTCGTCGACGACAAGGACCGGCTCGGCGGACGCGCCTCGACAGAGGAGATCGACGGCTTCAAGGTCAATATCGGCGCGATCGCGATCGAGTTCGGCGGCGTGTTCGAGGAAACCTTCCACACCGTCGGCGCGCCGCTCGAGATCCGCGCGCCGGAGCCCGCGAGCTCGTTCTTCCTCGACGGCAAGGTGATCGACGTCGGCCGCGGCGGCTGGTCGCTGCTGCTCGGGCAACTCACGAAACAGGCCTCGCGCATCCTGGAGAAATTTGCCGATGCCCGCTCCGGCAATCTACCCGACGGGCGGCAATCCACCGAGGACTGGCTGAAGGGCTACACCAGCAACGCCACGGTGCACGCGCTGTTCCGCAATCTCTGCGCGGCGATCTTCGCCTGCAACGCCGCCGAGCTGCCGGCCCGCGCCTTCCTGACCTATTTCACCAGCAAGGGCGCCTTCAAGAAGTTCGGCTTCTGCCCGCGGGGCACGATCGGCGTCTGGAACAGCCTGGGTACCGCGATCAGGCGCAACGGCGACATCTGGCTCGGCACGCCGGCGACCACGATCCACACATCCAATGGCAAGGTCGAAGGCGTCACCGTCCTCAGGAACGGCGAGAAGGTGCGGATCGACACCGATCTCGTCATCAGCAATGCCGGCCCGAAGGCCACCGTCGCGCTGGCCGGCAGGGAAGCTTTCCCGGCGGATTATCTCGCCAAGGTGAAGAACGACCTTCGCCCGGCCGCCAACATCGTCATCAACGTCGCGAGCAGCGAGCCGCTGATCAACCATCCCGGCATCGTCACCTTCGGCAAGACGCGCCGGCTCTGCAACATGGCGAACCTTTCCGCGACCTGTCCGGAACTGGCACCACCCGGCTGGCACCTCTATGTCGCCTATGCCGTGCCGGTGCCGGCGCTCGGCGATTTCGACTCGGATGCCGAGGTCGCGTTGGCGCTCGAGGATCTGCGCGAGCAGTTCGCGAATTTCGACCAGGCCAAAATCCTGTCGATCCGCGTGATGCGCGACGACTGGCCGGCACAACGCAGCTGCGCCGGTTACGATTTGCCGCGCGAGACCGGAATCGAAGGCCTGTGGTGCGTCGGCGACGCGGTGAAGCAATATGGCAATGGCGGCACCCAGGCCTGCGCCGAGACCGCCAAGATCGTCACCGATGCGATCCTCGCCGCACGGCCGCACCTCGCGGCCGCCCGGGTCTGAGCAAGATGCCGACGACCATCCCGCATCCGAGGCCGCAAGCAGCGCCGCTCACTGCGCCGGCGCGGGACGGCCTGCTCGAATTCCGCAACATCCGGATCGTCTACGACAACGCGATCGAGGCGATCCGCGACGTCTCGATCGCGGTGCCCGAGGGCAACATCGTCGCCCTGCTCGGCTCCAACGGTGCCGGCAAGTCGACGCTGCTGAAGGCGATGTCCGGCATCCTCTACACCGAGGAGAGCGTGATCGAGAACGGCAGCATCCGCTTCCGCAATGATGAAGTGCATCATCTTGCGCCGGACGAGCTGGTCCGCCGCGGCATCGTGCAGGTGCCGGAGGGCCGCCGCGTGTTCGCGGCGCTGACAATCGACGAAAATCTGCAGATGGGCGGCTATACCAGGACCGGCGCCGAGGCCCGCGAGCGGCGCGACAAGGTGTTTGAGCTGTTTCCGCGGCTGCATGAACGGCGCGACCAGATCGCGGGCTACATGTCCGGCGGTGAACAGCAGATGCTCGCGATCGGCCGCGCGCTGATGACCGATCCTGTGCTGCTGGCGCTCGACGAGCCGTCGCTCGGCCTCGCGCCCTTGATCATCGACCGCATCTATGAGGTGATCGTTCGGCTGCGCGACGAGCTGAAGATGACGGTGCTGCTGGTCGAGCAGAACGCACAGCGCGCGCTCGATATCGCCGACTACGGCTACATCCTGGAGACCGGCCGCGTCGTGCTCGACGGTACGGCAAAAAAGCTCAGTGCCAACGAGGACGTCCAGGAGTTTTATCTCGGGGTCTCCTCCGCCGGCCGCAAGAGCCTGCGCGATGTCAAGCACTACAAGCGCCGCAAGCGGTGGCTGTCGTGACCGCGCTGCTTGCGATCGAGAACCTGTCAAAACGCTTCGGCGGCCTGCAGGCGGTCGCCGATGTCAGCTTTCAAGTCAGCTCGGGCGAGATCTGCAGCGTGATCGGCCCGAACGGCGCCGGCAAGACCACGCTGTTCAACATGATCTCGGGCGTATTGCGGCCGAGCGGCGGCCGCATCACCTTCGATCGCATTGACCTCTCGACCATTTCGCCGTGGAAATTTGCGGCCGTCGGCATCGGCCGCACCTTCCAGAACCTTGCGCTGTTCAAGCACGGCACCGTGGTCGAGAACATCCTGACCGGCCGCCACACCCATCTCCGCTCGACCGTACTCGATGCCGTGGTGTTCTTCGGCCGCACCCGCAAGGAGGAGATCGCGGCGCGGCAGCGGGTCGAGCACATCATCGAATTCCTCGAGATCGAGCATATCAGGGACGCCGTGGTCGGCACGCTGTCCTATGGCCAGCAGAAGCGCGTCGAGCTCGCCCGCGCACTCGCCTGCGAGCCGAAACTGCTGCTGCTCGACGAGATGGTCTCCGGCATGAACCAGGAAGAGACCGAGGACATCGCTCGCTTCGTGCTCGACATCCGCGACGAGCTCGGCATCACCGTCGTGATGATCGAGCATGAGATGCGCATCGTGATGGACATCTCTGACCGCATCCATGTGCTAAATTTCGGCCGCAAGATCGCCGAAGGCACGCCCGACGAGGTCAGGCGTGATCCTGCGGTCGCGGAGGCCTATCTTGGCGGCCAGCGCACTGAGGCGATGAAGGTGGGCGCGTGATGTCGACGATGGACAGCCTGCGCACCGCTCACCCGCCGATGCAGGCGAGCGCCACTCGCAACCCGCCGGCAACGAGCGCCGATCCGTTCCAGGCGGCGCTTACGGACGCCGCCATCACCATCCCGCAATTGCTGCGGCAGCGTGCCGCCATGCATGGCGAGGCGCTGGCGCTGCACGAGAAGGATTTTGGGATCTGGAATCCCTATTCCTGGCGGCATTACTACGAGACCGCGCGCGCGGTCGCGCTTGGCCTGCTCTCGCTCGGCATCAAGCCGGGCGACCGCGTCGCCATCGCCGGCGAAAACACACCGGAATGGTTTTATGCCGATCTCGGCGTCCAGATGATCGGCGCGGTCGCAGTCGGCATCTATCCGACCAACCCCTGGGTCGAGCTGCAGTATATCGTCAAGCATTCGGGCGCGCGGATCGTCGTCACCGGCGATCAGGAACAGACCGACAAGGTGCTCGACGCGATGGCCAACAATGGCGGCCTGCCGGATCTCGAGGCCATCGTCTGCATCGACATGAAGGGCCTGCGGCACTACCGGCAGTCGGAACTGATGTCGTTCGCGGCACTCTGCGAGCGCGGCAAGGCCTACGCCGAGGCGAACCCGGAGGCCAACGCCACGCTCGACCGGCTGATCAGCCAAGGCGCGCCCGACGATGTCTGCATCCTGGTCTACACCTCGGGCACGACGGGTCCGCCCAAGGGCGCGATGCTGACCCACCGCAATCTGGTCTATGCGGCCTATGCCTACGCGACGACCGTCGGCATTGCCGACAAGCCGTTCGAGGCGGTCAGCTATCTGCCGCTGTGCCATGTCGCAGAGCGCTGCTACGGCACGGTGACGCATCTCGTGCTCGGCGGCACCGTCTCCTTTGCCGAATCGATCGACACCGTAGCGATCAACATCCGCGAGATTGCGCCGACCTTCTTCGTCGGCGTGCCCCGCATCTACGAAAAACTGCAGCAGGGCTTCCTGTTCCGGCTCGGCGAGAGCGGCCGGCTGCGGCAGGGCTTTACCAGGGCCTGCCTCGCCTGGGGCCGCACACTGTCGGATCGCCGGCAGGCCGGCAAGGACAACTGGCTCGATCACATCGCTTACGGCCTGCTCTATCTCCTGATGTTCCGCAACCTTCAGCGCCATCTCGGCTTCGCCACCAGCCGGCATCGGCTCTGTGCCGGCGCCTCGATCTCGCCGGAGACGCTGCGCTTCTTCGACATCATCGGCCGCCCGGTGTCACAGGGCTATGGCCTCACCGAAAGCGGCGGCGTTGCCTTCATCCAGACCGGAAGCCACCACCGGATCGGCGGCTGCGGCGTGCCCTTGCCGCAGACCGAATGGAAGTGTGACGCCGACGGCGAGATCCTGTTGCGCAATCCCGGCGTCTTCAAGGGCTACTTCCTCGACGAGAAGGCCTCGACGGCTTCGCTGGAACAAGGCGGCTGGCTGCGTACCGGCGACATCATTGACGTCCTCGACAATGGCGAGATCGCCGTGGTCGACCGCAAGAAGGCGATCATCATCACCGCCGGCGGCAAGAACATTGCGCCCTCGGAGATCGAGAACGCGCTGAAGGATTCCGAGTTCATCAAGGAAGCGATCGTGGTCGGTGAAGCCAAGAAGTATCTCGGCGCCATCGTCCAGGTCGACTACGACAATGTCGGCCGCTGGGCGCGTGACCGCGCGCTGGCCTACACCAACTACAAGTCGCTGTCGCAACTGCCGGAGGTGCACGAGCTGGTCGAGCGTATCGTCAACGAGACCAACAAGCGCTTCGCCCGGGTCGAGAACGTCAGGCGCTTCGCCATCCTCGAAAAGGAGCTCGACCACGACGACGGCGAGCTGACCGCCACGCAGAAGGTGCGCCGCGCCATGATCGAGAAGAAGTTCGCGCGCGAGCTCGCCATCATCTACCGGGCGGAGGGCTGAATGCAGTATCTCATCCAGCTCCTGATCTCGGGGCTCGCGATCGGTGCGATCTACGGCCTGATCGCGATGGGCTTTGCAGTGATCTACAAGTCCACCGGGCTGGTCAATTTCGCGCAGGGCGAGATGACCATGATCACGGCCTATATCGCCTGGACCATCTCGACCACGGTCAGCGGCAATGTGTTCGTCGTCGCATTGGGCGCGATCTTCGCCGCGATCCTGCTCGGCCTGATCATCGAGCGCTTCGTGATGCGGCCGATGCTGGGCGAGCCGGTGTTCGCGACCGTGATGGTGACGATCGGGCTCGCGGTGATCCTGCGCTCGGCGATCAACTTCATCTGGGACGCCTATCCGCACGGGCTCGATATCGGCATGGGCCGCGGCATCGTGCATCTCGGCGGCATCGGCGCACGCACCGGCCAGCTTGCCGTCATTGCGACGCTGCTTTTGCTGCTGGCCGCGATCTGGGCGTTCTTTCGCTACAGCAAGGTCGGGGTGGCGATGCGCGCGGTCGCGGCCGACGACCGCACCGCGCTGTTGATGGGTATCAGCGCCACGCGGGTGCATGCGCTGGCCTGGGCCGCGTCCTCGGTGATCGCCGGGATCGGTGGTGTGTTCTTCGCACTGTCCTACGATCTGTCGCCGGCGATGTTTCAGCTCGGGCTGAAGGCGTTTCCGGCCACCATCCTGGGCGGCCTCGACGCCGTGCTCGGCTCCGGCCTCGGCGGCCTGCTGATCGGCATCACCGAAAATCTCGCCGGCGGCTATGTCGGCTCCGGCATGAAGGAGGTAGCGGGCTTTGCCATGATCATCGTCGTGCTGATGGTCCGCCCGTTCGGCATCTTCGGCGAACGCGACATCGAGAGGGTTTGATGCGCACCGGCGATTACAAGCAGAGCTATGGCGAGCTGGTTGCGCTGATCGATTCCCCGCCGGTCTGGCTGTGGTCGGCGGTGCTGCTGCTGGCGTTGATCGCGGCGCCACATTTGCTGAACTCCTACGCGCTGTCGTTCCTGATGATCATCCTGATCACGGTGACCGGCGCGCTCGGCCTTAACATCCTGACCGGCTACACCGGCCTGATCTCGCTCGGCCATGTCGGCTTCCTGGTCACCGGCGCCTATGCCTATGCCGTGCTGGTCTCGAAGTACCACATGCCGCCGCTGGTCGGCTTCCTCGGGGCCGGGCTGGTGCCGGCGCTGGCCAGCCTGATCGTCGGCGCGCCGTCGCTGCGGCTCAAGGGGCTCTATCTCGCCATCACCACGCTGGCCTTCTCCTTCATCATCAACACCGTGATCCTGGAGATGCGCTGGCTCACCAACGGCGCCCGCGGCATCCAGGTGCAGCGGCCGGAGATCTTCGGCATCACCTTCGATAGCGAGGCCGCCTTTACCTATCTCTGCCTCGGCATCGCCGTTCTGACGCTGCTCGCGACCCTCAACATCCGCCGCAGCCGGGTCGGCCGCGCCTTTGTCGCGATCCGGGACAACGACACCGCGGCGCGCGTCATGGGCATCAATCTGCACGCCTACAAGCTGTTCGCCTTCGTCACGTCAGCCTTCATCACCGGCATCGCCGGCGCGCTCTACGGCATTTATCTCTCCTTCGTCAGCGTCGAGGGCTTTCCGTTCCTGCTCTCGATCGAGGCGCTGGCGATCCTGATCGTCGGCGGGCTCGGCTCCGCGCTCGGCGCGGTGCTCGGCACCATCCTGATCGTGCTGCTGCCGGAGGCGACAAGGCTCGTCTTTAGCCTGTTCAGCGCACAGTTGGACGCGAGCTTCACGACCGGCGCGCAGGAGCTGAAGAGCATGCTCTACGGCCTCGTCATCATCCTGTTCCTGCGCTTCCAGCCTCGCGGGCTGGTCGGCGCCTGGCACGACATCAGGCGGACCTGGGTGCACTGGCCGCTGCGCTACTAATCAAAAAAAGACGCAACACCTGAGGAGGAGACAATGATCAAACATCTGGCGGCGGCTGCGCTGCTGCTTTCCACGGCGTGTCTTGCCATCGGCCCGGCCCGTGCCGCGGACCCCGGCATCACCGACACCGAGATCCTGATCGGCGACGTCGAGCCCTTGACCGGCCCGCCGGCGCTGCTCGGTGTCGCCGCCTCGATCGGCCACAGAATAGCGATCGCCGAGGCCAACGCCGCCGGCGGCATCAACGGCCGCAAGATCAAATATGTGCTGGAGGACGACGGCTACGTCACCGCGCGCACCATCCACGGCGTCAAGAAGGTGATCGATGTCGACAAGGTGTTCGCGATGATCGGCATCTCGGGCTCGGGCCAGTCGATCGCGGTGATGCCGGTGCTGGAGAAATCCGGTATCCCGACCGTGATCGACGTCGCGCCGGTGAAATTCTTATGGGAGCCGCCGCGCAAGAACGTGTTCGTGGTCGGCCAGTCCTACGAGGAAGGCATCGTCCACCTCGTCAACTTCCTCGCCGACAAGAATGCCGGCAAGAAATGGGGCCTGATCACCCAGGACGACGATTACGGCATCACCGTGCGCGACGGCTTCGATTCCGTGGTGAAGGCCAAGAAGCTGAACGTCGTCTACAGCGGCAATTACAAGAAGGGCCAGCAGGACTTCTCGTCCGACATGCTGCAGCTGAAGGATTCCGGCGCCGAGGTATTCCTGGCCGGCGGCATCATCGCGGAGAACATCGCGATGATGAAGGAGCTGGAGAAGCTCAGCATCAAGCCGGTGACCGGCATCTTCTGGCCCGGCCGCATCGAACCGGTGCTGAAACTGATGGGCCCGGCGGGCGACGGCATCTACGCGGTCGACTATGTCGAGCCGTTCGCGGGCGCGGCCGGCAAGGCGTTCCTGGAGAAAGCCAAGCCGCTGGTCTCGGAAGCCGAGTTCAAGGGCATCAACCGCTACACGATGACCGGCTATGCCGCGGCGAAGGTCCTGATCGCGGCGATCGAGCGCTGCGGCAAGCAGCCGACCTGGGCCTGCACCATTTCGGAGCTGGAGAAGACCAAGAATGTCGAGACCGGCGTGATGGCGCCGATCAGCTTTGGCCCCGGCGTCCGCTTCTCCAACCAGAAGCTGCAGATCATGCAGGCCGATGCAGCGACCCTCAGCTTCAAGCCGGTGAACTAGAACGATGAAGGTCCTGATCGTCTTTGCCCATCAGGAGGCGCAGTCCTTCAACGCGGCACTGCTGGCGCGGTCGGTGGCGGAGCTGACCGCGCTCGGGCACACGGTCAGGATCTCCGATCTCTACGCCATGCGGTTCAACCCGGTGGCAACCGCCGACGATTTTGGCGAACGGCGGTTTCCCGACCGGCTGCAATATGACCGCGAGCAGAAGTATAATCTGCAACAGGAGTCACTCAGCGGCGATATCACGGCCGAGATCGAGAAGCTGCTATGGTGCGACCTCCTGATCCTGCAGTTTCCGCTGTGGTGGTTCTCCGTCCCCGCCATCATGAAGGGCTGGATCGACCGTGTGTTCGTCAACGGCGCGATCTATGGCGCCGGCCGCCGCTACGACACCGGCGGCCTGGCCGGCCGCCGCGCCATGGTCGTGACCTCGACCGCCGCCTACCCCGGCATGTGCGCGCCGGACGGACTGGTCGGCGCGCTCGATGTGGTGCTATGGCCGATCCAGAACGGCACACTGGCCTATGCCGGCTGCAAGGTGCTGCCGCCCTTCGTGTCGTATTCAGTGAATTTCGTCGACGAGGCGACGCGGCACCGCTATCTCGATGAGTACGCCGCGCGGCTGCGGCAGCTCGAGGCCACCGAGCCGCTGTTCTTCCATCCGCTACAGGACTTTGGCCCGAATTGGCGCCTCGAGCCGGGCGTGATGGCGAAGGCGGTCGGTCAGGGCAGGCCTGCCAGCTAAGCGTGTATTCCCGAATCTGTGACGCGCAAAAGCGCTGCGACCTCCTCTTTCCACCCGACGGCAGCGTATTGCAGCCATCCAGAGAGGGCCCGCTGGCTGGCGGTGCGTCACATATATGCTTTCGAGACGGGCGTTACGGCATTATTATAGGAAAGTAATAGGCGTCGGGAGCGTTGACCTGAGCTCAGGCAGGAAGCAAGTCGACGCGAGGTGCTTGACGTCCGCTTGGATAACCCGCACACCCAGGCGGACCAACGACGCCTTCAATGCCCGCGATTTTGATTTTGCATTGCAAATCGGTCAGATAGTCATGGCCTCACGCTCGGGCACCCGGATCGCTCGAAAAGCCCGCTCCAAAGCTGAGGTGGATTTTGCCACCTGGCTTATGATGGCCAAGCTCGGCAGTTTCGATGACTTGCCGCCAAATGCGCAGGGGTTCTTGCTCAGCTATCGAGCCAGGCTCGAGCGGATGAGCGAGGCCGAGTCGAAAGTAGTGGCACTTCAAGAAGTCTACGTCAGTTATTATGGCGAGATGGGGGGCTGTGGCGCGGCGCCAGAACTGGATGCCCCCGCCAAATCCGGGGATAACGACACCGTGCAGTCCCAGAGACCGCGTAGGCCTCCGGCGGCTCGGCTGGCCGCCGGCGCTTCCGATAGACCGGCCGCCCGGATATCCGTACCGGCCCTGCTGATTTTCGCAGCCATGGTGGCCCTGATCGCCGCCTACGCGTTTCTGCCGAATTGAGAAATCTAACATCAGCTTCGCAAAGAGATCATCCAATGGAGCTCAACAGCGCAGATCTTTCGACAATCCTGAACCGCCTGCTGGATACGGCCGCGGACAATCTCAGGGTCGCAAAGATCTTGGTTCAACTGGGTCTCGATCCCAACAACATCACCTATGATGCGTTGTTCAATCGGCTGCTCGAAATTGTGCTGGCCAACATAACGCTTGCCAACATGTTTGCACTGGTCGGCGCCATCTTCTTTGTCGCCACCTTGCTGATGCAGACAATGGTGCCGCTGCGCATCGCGAATATGGCAGGCTGTTCATTCTTCGCGACCTTTGGCGCGCTCTCCGGAAACGTCGGCACTTTTCTCCTGTATCTCCTGATGGTGCCGATCAATGCCGTTCGCCTCCGTCAAATGCTCAGGCTCGTCAGAAAGGCACGTGACGCGGCGCAGGGTGACATGTCGATGGAATGGCTCAAACCGTTCATGACCGAACGCAAATACCGGCGGGGCGACAGATTATTCAAGAAGGGTGATGCGGCGACCGAAATGTTTCTCACCGTCACGGGGAGGTTTCTGGTCAAGGAGATCAACGTCGAGCTTCCGCCGGGACGTCTCATGGGAGAACTTGGCTTCCTTACGCCCAATAACCGACGGACCGGGACGGTCGAATGCATAGACGACGGACAAGTTCTCACTATCACCTATGACAGGCTGCTTGAACTCTACTTTCAGAATCCGCAATTCGGCTATTATTTCCTCATCCTGACCAGCCGGCGCCTGCTGGAAAATATCGAGCGGCTCGAAAAAGCCGTAGTACAACAAAATGCCGGACCGCAGGCAACGGCTGCCAGCGATGTGCCTTGAGACTCGTGCTATCCACGCTTCGCAAGGATAGCGCGTCACACTGCCGTGCACGCATTTTAGGTACGCCTGCGCGCGCCCATTCACATCCGCTTCGCGACTTCCTCCAGCATCACCTCGGTGGCGCCGCCGCCGATGGTCAGCACGCGGGCGTCGCGCACCATGCGCTCGATCGGAGTGCCGCGCATGAAGCCTGAGCCGCCGTGCAGTTGCAGGCAGCCATGCACGACCTCGTGCAGCACCTCCGGCGACAGCGCCTTGACCATCGACACTTCGCGCAGACACTCCTGTCCGGCCGCAGCGAGTTCGGCGGCCTGATAGGCCAGCGCCCGCGCCGCCGCTGCCTTGGCGGCAAGCTGGGCGAGCTTCAATCGCACCGCCTGCTGATTCCAGAGCGGACCGCCGAACGCCTGCCGCGTCTTTACATAGTTCGCCGTCAGCTCGATCGCCTTAGCGGATTCGCCGGCGCAGATGCCGCCGATGCAAATGCGCTCGTTCTGGAAGGTCTCCATGATGCCATAGAAGCCCTTGTTCTCCTCGCCGAGCAGGTTTTCCGCTGGCACGCGCACGTCCTGAAATGCGATTTCGGCGGTGTCCGAGCAGAGCCAGCCGTGCTTGTCGAGCTTGGTTGCCGTGATACCCGGCGTGTTGCGCTCGACGATGAACAGCGAGATGCCGCGGCTGCCCTTGGCATGCGGATCGGTTCGCGCGGCGACGATCAGGATGTCGCCATAGACCGCGTTGGTGATGAACATCTTGGCGCCGTTGATCACCCAACTATCGCCATCGCGCCGCGCACGCGTCTTCAGGCCGGCGACGTCGGAGCCGGCGTCCGGTTCGGTCACCGCGATCGAACAAACCGTCTCGCCGCGGATGATCGCCGGCAAATACTTCTGCTTCTGCTCCGGCGTGCCGCGCAAGGAGATGTGCACCGCCGACATGTCGGTGTGCACCAGGATCGAGGAGGTGAAGCCGCCAAAGCTCGAGCGTCCCAGCTCCTCGGCGAACACCATCGAGGCCAGCGGCCCCATGTCGGTGCCGCCATATTCGGCGGCGTGGCGCATGCCGAGAAAGCCGAGCGCGCCCATGCGGCGATAGATCTCGCGCGGGATCTTGCCGTCGCGCTCCCACGCCTCGGCATGCGGCACCACCTCCTTCTCGACAAAGCGACGAACCTGCTCGCGCAGCATGCGCAGCTCCTCGGGCAGATTGGGCTGCTCCGAGAAATGGAACTCGGCTTCGGTGAGCTGGCGCGGGTCCGAGGTCATGACGTTCATTGTGGCGCCCTCTGATGGCCGATGTGAAGATGCTTGCGCAGAAATTTCGCGAGGGATGCGATCGCCTGGCCCGCCTGCGGAATCTCCGGGAACATCTGGAATACGTGGATCATGCCGTCCCAGATCTGCAGCTCGACGTCGACGCCGGCGGCCTTCGCTTTTGCGGCCAGTTCCGTTGCGTCATCACGTACGGTCTCGCGGTCGCCGACTTGCACCAGCAACGGCGGCAGGCCGGCGAGATCGGCGTAAAGCGGCGAGGCCAGCGGATCACGGGGATCGCCGTCCTTGCCGAGATAGTTCTTCGCCAGCGCCAGGATCATCGCGCGCTGGTGGATCGGATCGACCTCGGCCCTGCTCTGATAGCTCGCGCCGGCAGCAGTGAGATCGGTCCAGGGCGACATCAGCGCGCCGGCGGCTGGTAGCGGCAAGCCTCGGTCGCGCGCCGCCAGCATCGCGGAAAGCACGAGATTGCCGCCGGCAGAGTCCCCGGCGAAGGCAATGTCCGCCGGACGCAATCCCTGATCTCGCAGATACCGATAGGCGATCAGCGCATCATCCAGCGCGGCGGGAAAGCGATGCTCCGGCGCAAGACGATAGTTGATGGTAAGTACACGGCAGCCGGATGCATCGGCGATCAGCGCGGCGAGATCGCGATGCGAGGCGACCGAACCGATCCGGAAGCCGCCGCCGTGAAAATAGAGCATCGCCTTGTCGCGCGGCGCATCCGCCGGCACGATCCATTCGCCATCGACGCCGCCGGCGGAGACCTGCCGGCAGATCACCGGCACCGAGCAGCCTGCGAAGGCCACGTCCCAATCGCTGCGCATCTGCGCCACTGACGTCTCGCGGGTCCAGTTGCGATAGATCGCGTGCAGGCGCACGATCGCACGATCGACCGGCGTGATTGCAATATCGTCGCCCGCACTACTCATCTCAGCCGCCGATACCCATGCCGCCCGACACGCCGAGCGTCTCGCCGGTGATATAGGCGGCCTGGTCGGAGGCCAGGAACAGCGCCGCAGCCGCAACCTCCTCCGGCTCGCCGAGCCGGCCGAGCAGCGTCGCGCCGGTCATCGCCTGCAGGATCTTGTCGCCGCCCTTCGCCACCGCCTGCTCCAGCATCGGCGTCCGGATCGGCCCCGGCGCGATCGCGTTCGCGGTGATGCCAAAGCGCGCATTCTCCCGCGCAATGCTCCGGGTAAACGAGATCACGCCGCCCTTGGCCGCAGAATAGACCGCGCCGCCCTTGGAGCCCAGCCTTGCCGCCTCCGAGGTGACATTGATGATGCGGCCGAATCTCGCCGCCTGCATCGCCGGCAACGCGGCGTGGGTGCAGGCCAGCACCGAGGTGAGATTGACCGCGATCAGCCGCGCCCAATCCTCCGCCGTGGTGTCGGTGAAGAAAGCGTGCTGATCGACGCCGGCGTTGTTGACGACAATGTCGAACGGGCCGTCCTGCGCCATCACGGCCTGCACCGCCGTTGCATCGCTGACGTCAAGCCCAGCAACGTCAGCGCCGGTCTCACGCGCGAGCTCCGAGGCCGCAGCGACGTCGAGATCGGCGATCACGACCCTGGCGCCGGCCCCGGCAAAGCTGCGGACAATCGCCGCGCCAATGCCACGCGCGCCGCCGGAGACGAAGGCACGGCGGCCATCGAGACGCCCGAATGGCAAGGTCGCCACCTCAGCGCCCCGTGAAGACAGGCTTGCGCCGCTCGATCACGGCGGCGAGCCCTTCGCGGGCATCGGCCATGCCCGAGAGCTCGGCAACCGTGCGCGCCTCTTCCGACAGGCACTGCTCGATGCTGGTGCCGGTGCCGGCCCAGACCAGCCGCTTGGTCGCCGCCAGCGCCTTCGGCGCGCCGGCCGCGAGCTCGCGTGCCAGCGCCAGCGATGCGTCGGCAAGCTCGGCATCGGGCACGACCTTGGTGACGATGCCCATCTGCAACGCTTCCGCCGCCGGGATCACAGGGTTGGTCAGCAGGATCGACATCGCCCGCCGCAGGCCGACCAGCCGCGACAGCGTCACGGAGACGCCCGCATCCGGCGCCATCGCCACCCGCGTGGCGCCCGCCAGAAATTTCGCCGATTCCGCCGCGATCACGATGTCAGACGCACAGACCAGGCCAAAGCCGCCGCCGCCCGCGGCAAAGCCCTGCACCGAGGCGATGACGGGCGCCTCCAGCCGCAGCAGGCCGGTCACCGCGTTCTGCAGATACGCGGTGGCCTGGCGGATATAGTCCGGCAGCTTCTCGCCCTTGGACGCAAAGGCGCGGACATCGCCGCCCGCGCAAAAGTTCGTGCCCTCGCCGCTCAGCAGCACGACGCGCAGATCCGGATGGCCGTGGCAGACCATGATGGCGTCGCACAGCGCGCTCAACAGCTCGGCGCTCATGCCGTTGGCCGCATCAGGACGGTTGAGCCGCAACCGCGCGATGCCGTCGGTGATGTCGAGCAGAACGGGACCCTTGTCGATCATGGCGAGACCTTCCCTAGAGCGAGGTCAGATTGAGGCGAATTGCGCTGGTGTGCTCCCTCTCCCCGTTCTTACGGGGAGAGGGTTGGGGTGAGGGGCCGCCTCCTCGTAAACGGTGACAGATAGATTCGCGGAGACTCCCCCTCACCCGGAACGCATCTTGCGATGCGTTCCGACCTCTCCCCGCAGGCGGGGCGAGGTGAAGTGGGATCCGTTGCTCGATGGGATTCAAATTCATCTTGCCCTAGACCAGGAACGAGAGCGTGTAGATCGCCTTGTCGTTGTTGACGAGGATGACCTTCTTGGAGGCCATCCGCAATTCGCCATCGACATGGCGCAAGCGGTATTCATTGCGCGCCGCCCATAGCGTGTCGTCGCGCAGGCTCGATTCGAAGATCAGGCTGTTGCTGGCGACCGCGATGTCGCCGTCGTCCGGCTGCTCGTCCATCAGTTCGATGTTGGAGATCAGCCGGCGCAGGTTCGACTGCGGCGTCTGGGTGAAGTGCTTGCCGGTCATCAGCTGGCGGACCCGCAGCGCGATCCGCGAGCGGTTGTCGTAGATGATCGACATCTGCCGTTCCGGATCGATGTCGGCGCCATTGGCCGGCACCCAATAGACGCCGTCGTCGGTCCAGAGCTTTTCCCAGGCCTCGTATTGATGCTCGTCCTGCAGCCGCGCCTCGCGATAGAGGAAGGCGGTGATGGCGCTCATCAACGTGGCGCTGCTCTCGCGCGACAGCATCAGGCAGGCTCCATCAGCTTGCGATAGTGGGTCCAGATCCCGCGCGACGGCACCTCATCGGTGACGTGGCCGACCGTGAAGCCGAGCTCGTCCTGCCGCTGGCGCTTCTCGCCGCGGCCGAGGAAGATCCATTCCGGGTTGCGCGCCAGCACGCCGCGGTGGCAGCGCTCGTACATCTCAGAGTCATCCGCGAGCAGGAAACCGGCCGGGCCGACCGAGCCCATGGTCTGCTGGCGCAGCCTTCGGTTCAGATCGGGCGCGCCCTTGAATTGCAGCGCGGTGACATGCTGCACGCTGTCGTCGACGCCGAGCGGCTGGATCACGAACATCTGGATCTCGGCGATGAACAGGTTCGGGAAGATCATCACATGCGGCGTGCCGTCGATCATGATCTGGCGCGCCGCGGTGTCGCCATAGGCGGCCTTCATCCGCGCCGTGTAGTCGGGCAACCGCTCCTCGCTGGTGCCGAACCAGCTCATCGGCGCGTCGCGCTTGCGAAACTCGGGCCGCAGGTCGATCTCGGTGTGGCCATTGCCGTAGTCGCGCGTCAGCGCGGTCGAGGCGCCGCCATAGAGCTTGCCGATCATGCTGTCGGCAACGCCGAAGATCGAGGTGTGCACGAAGGCCGGGTGATAGCCGTCGCACTCGTTCTCCAGGATGAACTTCCAGTTCGCCTTGACGCGATGCTTGAGGAAGCCCGCGGTGATCTCGACCTCGCCCTCCGGCGAGGTGCGCACCAGGCGGTCGATGGTCTCGGCGGCGGCGCCGAGATGCTCCTTCAAAGTCGGCCCATCGGCCGCGAACGAGCCGAACACAAAGCCGCGATAGGACTCGACCCGCGTCACCCGCCCGAGCGCGAGTTGCGACTTGTCCTGTCCCTCGTAACCATCAGGGAAGGCATAGCCTACCAAGCGGCCGTCATTGGCGAAGGTCCAGGAATGGAACGGACAGGTGAACGAGCGCGCATTGCCGCGCTCAAAGGAACAAACCTGGTTGCCGCGATGCGAGCAGCGATTCAGCAGCAGATTGACCTTGCCCTGCTCGTCGCGCGTCATGATCACCGATTGCGGGCCGATCGACTTGACGACGTAGTCGTTGGCGTTCGGGACCTCGCTCTCGTGGCCGACATAGACCCAGGTCCGGTACCAGATGCTCTTGAGTTCGGCCTCGAAGATCTCGGGATCGGTGTAGAGCGATCCATGGACCCGGTCGGGCCGGATCAGCCGTTCCCACGGCGGGACGCCGGTCATCATGTTCATCGCTCCGTCTCCCTCGCCGGCCGCTTGCCGCGGATGCCTTCGCCGGCCGTCAATAATAATCCGAACGACCGTTCGGTCAATTAATAACACGGTCGCCGCGGGCCGGCAAGCGTCTTTGCGAACGCTGCCGCTTATCCCCGGGGCGGCACACAAAGAGCAATTCCCGGTAGCCAGCTGTGCGGCAGCGTCAGCCCTGCGCCGCGCCGCCGTCGCGTTCGCCGCCTGCGATCTGCTGCAGCATCGACTTCGGCGTCGTCGCAAGCTCGATCTTGAGCTGGTCGCAGATCGCCCGCCGCAGCAGGCGCTCGATTCCTGTCGCGATGTCGCGGTCCGCCGCACGCGCATCCGCGCCGCTCGCCCAGAGCAGAAGCTGTCCGAGCCGCCGGTCGCCATCGTCGCGCAACGCCTCGATCGCGGCAGGGTCGGACATCTCGCCCTGGATGCGGGGCGTCGCCGGAATCTCCGGATGCGTCATGCCATCGGCCAATCGCGCGACCGCCGCGAAAGTATCGTCCTGTAGCCGCACCTGCTCGAGCAGCGGCCCGGCCTTCCAGTCGGCCGCGAGCTTGATGCCGTTCAGGGCATAGATCGCGGAGAACACCTGCCCGCGGACGAAATCATCGCTGCTGTTCGGCACAACATGGCTTTGCAGGGCATCGATGATGCCGTCGATCAGCCGCTCGAAAGATGCGCTCATGCCGCGGCCTCCAATGTGCGCTCGAACGCCCGCACGATCGAGGGCATCTGGCTTGCCATCACCGCAAGCCGCATGTCGTTGAAGCGATCGACCTCGAAGGCGCGCACCGCGCACATCTGGATCGCTGCCGCCTGGTACAGCGCATAGGCCTCGTAGAAGGCAAGGCTCTTGTCCGAAACCGGAATGCCGGAGGCGCGCTGATAGAGATCGATCACCTCGGCGCGCTCGAGCACGCCATAGAGCTTCCGGCTCCTGGCGTTGAAGGTCGGCATCATCGCCCAGGCCAGGTCTTCGTGAGGATCGCCGAGATGGGTGAGCTCCCAATCGAGAATGGCCGTGATCCGTCCCTGGTGCTCGATGAAGTTTCCGATCCGGTAGTCGCCATGCACGATGGTGCGGCGCGGCGGCGGCGGACAGTTGTCGTGCAGCCAGCGACCGCCCCAATCGAGCAGCGGATAATAGCGCCCGGTCGGGCGGGCGAGCGAGGCGCGCCAACCGGCGATCGCGCGCAACTCCGCGCGTTCCCCGCTTTGCTGCAGCGACGCGAAGGGCGTTGTGCTTGCGTCGATCCGGTGCAGCGAGGCGAGGATCTCGACGAACTGCCGGGCGATCGCGCGCTTGTGGTCCGGATCGAGCTCGCTCGCCGCCCAGGGCGCGGGAACGTCGCCCTCGACATGCGTGCAGATGAAGAATGGAAAGCCGATCTCGGCGCCATCCTGCGCCGAGGACACCAGCGCCGGAACCGGAACGCCGGTGCCGGCCAGCGACTGCAGCGCAGTGACCTGCGGCAGCACCGAGTAAGGCGCAAACAGCCCGTTCGGCGGGCCGACGCGGAGGATCAGCTTGCGGTCCCCATCGGCGGCTGAGCGGGCCACGAAGGCGTAGGTGATCCAGGAGAAGCCCGACGATTTTCGCCCGAAGCTCGTGATCTCCGTCTGCTGTCCGGATATCCGCGACAGATGCTGCGCAAGCGCCGACCGCACCGCATCGTCATTCACCTCGACCGGACGAACCGGCTCCGGTCCGGCACCCGGCACATCGTCGAATCGTTTGGTCGCCTCTTGCTTCAATTCACCGACCTCGTGTAGCCCTGCCACTTTTCCTCGCGCAGCGCCGACTTCATGATCTTGCCGGAGCCGGTCAATGGCAATGGCTCAAGACGGATGTCGACCGAGCGCGGGCATTTGTAGCCCGCGATCAGGGTGCGGCAGTGCGCGATCACGGTCTCCGGATCGAGCCGCGCGCCGTCCTTCGGCACCACGATCGCGTGCACCGCCTCGCCCCATTGCGGATCGGGCACCGCGATCACGGCGCATTCCCTGACATGCTCATGCTGGAAGATGGCGTTCTCCACCTCGCCGGAATAGACGTTCTCGCCGCCGGAAACGATCATGTCCTTCAGGCGGTCGACGATATAGACAAAACCGTCTTCGTCCATCCAGGCGCCGTCGCCGGTGTGCAGCCAGCCGTTGCGCAGCACGCGCGCGCTTTCCTCGGGCTTGCGCCAATAGCCGAGCATCACGCCGGCGCCGCGGATCGCGATCTCGCCGACCGTGCCGCGCGGCACCTCGTTGCCCGCCGCATCGACGATGCGGATTTCGACACCCGGCGCCGCCCGGCCCGCCGATTTGCGCTTTGCCGCCAGCGGCCCTTCCAGCGCGTGATATTCCCAGGGCAGGATCGTCGCCAGCGCCGCGCTCTCGGTCATCCCGTAGCCCTGGTGAAAGCGCCAGCTCGGCAGCACGCGCATCAGCTTAACCAGCAGCGCGTCCGGCATCGGCGAGGCGCCATATTCGCAATCCCTGACGCTGCCCAGATCATAGCTGCCGAAGGACGGCTGATTGAGCATCATGTTGAGCATGGTCGGCACGAACAGGCAGTAATCGACCTTGTGCTCGGCGATCGTCTTCATCGCGAGCTCGGGCTCGAACTTGGGGATCGTCACATGGGTGCCGCCGACCAAGGTCAGCGCGATCATCGGCGAGGTCCCGGCGAGATGGAACATACCGGCCGAGTGCAGATATCTGGTGTCTTCGCGGAAGCGGAGCGCGTAGATCCAGACCAGCGATTCATAGATGATGTTGGCGTGCGACAGCATCACGCCCTTGGGAAAGCCGGTGGTGCCGCCGGTGTAGAAGATTCCCGCAAGATCGTTGTAGGCGCCGGAAGCGTCCTCGACCGGCGCGTGCGCAATGAGCTCGTCAAAGCTCTGCATGCCGTCGGGAACCGGCCCCTCGTCGAGATAGATCATTGCGGTGAGTGATTTTGCGCCACGCAGGGCGGACGCGATGTCGGCGAACGCGTTGTCGACGAGCAGAAGTTTTGGCGTGGAATCGTCGATCGCATAGGCATTCTCGGCGACCGCCCAGCGCGTGTTGAGCGGCACCGCGACCGCGCCGGCCCAGGCGATGGCATAGAGCGCCTCGATGTAGAGATCGCTGTTGTGCGCGAGGATCGCGACGCGGTCGCCGGCCTCGATGCCGAGCCGCCGCAGCCCGCCCGCGGCACAGGCGACGCGCCGGCCGATCTCCTTCCAGCTCCGCGACCGTCCGGCATGGATGGTGCCGGGCGCATCCTTGCGCAACTGCACCGCCGAGATCAGCGCCTGCGTCAGCTTCATGTTTCCTCCTCGCCGTCATGCGGCCGCGTACGCGCGCGGATGTTTCCGTCGCACGTGAAGCCGATATGCCGCCCGGAGATTTAAGTTGATAATCCGGACAGACGGTCTATTATTACACAACCGACGCGACGGGTAAAGCCTTTGAAGGCTTCCACCGCCGGATCAACCAGCCCCGCAAAAGAGGGCGTCATGGGAGGGGAAGATGCGAAAGCCAGTGGTCACGCTTGCAGTGTGGGCGTTCGCGCTCACCGGTGCGCTCGGAACGGCTAACGCCCAGAAGGCCTATGGGCCGGGCGTCACCGACACCGAGATCATGCTCGGCGCCAATGCGCCCTACAGCGGCCCGGCGTCGATCTATGCGAGCTTCCCGAAAACCATGCTCGCCTATTTCGCGATGCTGAACGAGAAAGGCGGCATCAACGGCCGCCATATCAACTTCGTGACACGCGACGACGCCTATAGCCCGCCCAAGACCGTCGAGGTGACGCGCGCGCTGGTCGAGAACGACAAGGTGCTCGCGATCATGGCGCCGTTCGGCACGCCGACCAACGCCGCGATCCAGAAATATCTCAACAGCAACGGCGTCCCGCATCTGCTGGTGCAGAGCGGCGGCACCCGCTGGAACGATCCGAAGCATTTTCCCTGGACGACACCCTACTCGCCGACCTACGTCAACGAATCCCGGATCATCGCGCGCTACGTGCTGCGCGAGAAGCCGGACGCAAAAATCGGCGTGCTGCTGCAGGCCGACGACATCGGCAAGGACTTTGTGCTCGGCCTCAAGGAGGGGCTCGGCCCGAAAGCTGACACGATGATCGTCAAGGAGGCGATGTATCAATCGACCGAGCCGACGATCGACTCGCAGATCGTCAACCTGAAGGCCTCCGGCGCCGATACCATCCTGATCGCCGCGCAGAACAAGTTCGCCTCGATGGCGATCCGCAAGATCCACGAGCTCGGCTGGAAGCCGCTGATCTTCCTCGGCTCGACCGCGAATTCGATCGCCGGCGTGCTGGTGCCCGCCGGGATCGAGGCATCGACCGGCATCCTGACCACGACCTCCTACAAGACGCCGAACGATCCGGCCTGGGCCAGCGACAAGGGCATGATCGACTATCTCGCCTTCGCCGCGAACTATATGCCAGGCATCGATCCCAACGACGTGATCGCGGTGACCGGCTACACCACGGCGCAACTCGGCGCGATCATCCTGCAGCGCTGCGGCGACAACCTCACGCGGGAGGACGTGTTGAAGCAAGCTACCAATCTGAGCGGCATCGAGCTGCCGATGCTGCTGCCGGGCATCACCATCCAGACCACGCCGCAGGATTACGCGGCGATCATCGAACGCCGCTTCGCCCGCTTCGACGGCAAGACCTGGGTGCTGTTCGGCGACATCGTGGGTGCGGGCGCGGCCAAGGACTGACCTGCGCTACTCATCCGGCCGACCGAACCGGCTCAAACACCAAGGACAAGAACAATGCTGACAACCCAGGACGATCTCATCGGCCACCAGACGCCCGAACCGTTTGCCAAGGCAGGCGGCGGCGATGCCAGGTTTACCGAGCGTTACTGGTACACCGCGCACCCGATCGACGGCGCCGAGCTGCTGATCGATATCGGGCTCGGCTATTATCCGAACCGCAACGTGATGGACGGTTTTGCCGGCATCACCGTCGGCCGCCGCCAGCACAATTTCCGCGCCTCGCGCCGGCTCGGGACGCGCCCGCTGGAGACGGAGGTCGGCGGGCTCAGAATCGAGATCGTGGAGGGCATGGGCCTGCACCGGTCTCACTCGCCGACAACCCGTCCGGGATCAGCTTTCAGCTCGAGTTCAAGGCGAGCTTCCCGGCGGCGCAGGAGAAGCAGAATTTCCGCGAGCGCAACGGCGTGGTCGAAGAGGATCTCGCACGCGTCTCGCAATTCGGCCGCTGGCGCGGGTGGATCGTGGTCGACGGCAAGCGCACCAACATCGAACCCGAGCTGTGGTGGGGACAGCGTGACCGCTCCTGGGGCCTGCGCTCCGAGATGCGCACCGACGAGACCAGGCCACCGGTTGCGACCCATCGCAATTTCTTCTGGACCTGGTCGATGTTCCAGTTCGAGCAGTCGGCGCTGTCGATCTTCATCAAGGAGCGCACACCGGGCAAGCCGCATTACCTCTCGGGCACCGAGTTCCGCCGCGAGACCGACGGATCGGTGTCGCATCGCGAGGTCACCTCGGTCGAGCACAGGATCGAATGGGCCGACGATCCGCTTGGCCAGACCATCGCGGTAGCCGACTTTACCTTCGCCTTCGAGCGCGGCGAGCCGCGCCGCGTCAGGATGCATGGACTGCCGACGCGATTTTATCTCAAGGCCGGCATGTATGGCGGCCTGCAGGGGTGGACCCATGGCGACGACCGCGGCGAGAACCATGCCGCGCACGACGTCTGGAATCTCGACGACGCGGCAACCCGCGCCGTCGCGCGCACGCTGTCGGATCATGTCGTCCGGCTCGAAAGCGGCAACGAGACCGGATTTGGCATCAGCGAATACGGCGTGGCCGCCGGCTATCCGCTCTATCCGGGACCGCAGAAATTCCCGGCGATGTGATGGACGGGCAAGGCATCCGCGTCGCGGAGGGTAACGAAGCCGCGTGCGATCCGTGGGACGGCAAGGCGGCCGAGGCGCTGGTCTCGCTCGAGACCGTCGCACCGCTGCGCTATCGCAGCCGCTTCGGCGACGGCAATCTCAACGGCCGCTCCTATGGCGGCCAGATCCTCGGGCAGGCGATGATGGCAGCGACCCTCAGCGCGCCGGAGGATCGCCCGGCGGCGATGCTGCAGCTGGTGTTCCTGCGCGGCGCCGATCCTATCAGGCGCATCACCTTTGACGCCGAAGTGCTGCAGGACGGCAAGCGGTTCTCCTCGCGCCATATCGTCGGCAGCCAGGGCGACGGACGGACGGTGCTGAGCGCACAGGCCACATTCTGTGCACCGCAGCCGGGTCCGCGGCACGCGATGCCGTTCGCACCATCGGAGGATCCGGAGAGCCTGCCCGATCTGACCATGATCCCCGACGCGCTGATGGAGCAGCTGCGGCCGCTCGGTCCCTACTCTCCGCACATCAAGCCCAGCATGGATTTCCGGATCCCCGAGATCGAACGTCAGCTCTCGGCTGCGACGGCTGAGCCGCGCCTGCGCTTCTGGATCAGATGCAGGCAGCCACTCACGGCAGGTTCCCGCGCCCAGGCCGCGGTGTTCGCCTATCTCTCGGACTGGTGGCTCAACTTCTCCAGCGTCGGCGGACATCTCCGCGATTTGCAGTCGCGCGCCCCGCTCTATTTGTCGAGCCTCAACCATTGCATCTGGTTTCATCGTGCATTTTCACCCGACGCCTGGATGCATGTCGAAACCGAGAGCCCCTGCGCCGATGGCGGCCGTGGACTGTCGATTGCGCGCGTCCATGACCGCGATGGATCGATGCTCGCGACCTCGATCCAGGAAACCCTGATGGTGTATCCGGACGGCGATGCGTAGGTCGCGCCGGGACAGTTGAGCGCACGCCGTGATCGCGGCCGGGTTGCAGCCGCCGCGCGTCATCGGTTCCATCGTCTGTTGAATCCCGGCAACACACGCAAACAAAATGCGCGATCGTGCAGATTGCACGTCTTGAATCACGACTGTGCCGCATCTCTGTCAAATCCTGCCTGCGGGTGGCGCAACAAAAACACTATCGGGGAAAACTGACATGCAGCAGGCACCGTCGGGCGCACGGAGCGCGGATTCGTCTGGATATGTTCTCTACTTCCAGCTTGCCAGCAACGGCACCAGACGCGCGTGCAGTCTGACGATCCAGGCGGAAAGCGCCAACGAGGCGGCGCGGATCTTTCGCGAGAACTGGAGCGCAATCGAATCGATGGCGCGCGACGGCGTGAGCACGGGAGTGGTCGGCTCGGCGCCCGTCAGCCTGGCGATGTCGTGAGGCGCATCGCGCGCTCCATCGCTTACGCTTGAGGTGTGACAGGACAACGACCGCGGCCTCAGCTCGCGCAACCATTTAACGCGCGGACGCGACAATCAAGTCATGAGGTGCAAGGCTCGCGCAGACACGCGAGCCTTGCTGTTTCTTAGAACGATTCAAATCCAATCCAGTTAGAGAGATTCAAGTCTGCTCCGGTTCTTTTCGCGCGCGGCGACTGCTAGAGGCGCGGCGTGAATATGCTCGCGTGAATCGGAAGTACCAGAGTGCCTGTGAATGCTGATGGCCGCGTTGTCGACGACCGTCGAAATGCCGCCGACAAGGGCCGCACCCATCTGTTGATTGGGGCGGCATTCCTGCTCACCGATATCTCCGCCGTGGTGACGCCGGCAAACGCACAATCGAGCGTCCCGTTGCCGCCTGTTACGGTCGACCAGCCGACGCTGAAGCGCAAACCTGCGAGATCGGCGCAGCGGACGCAGGCAGCCGCCGCGGCACGCCAGCGCATGCGGAATGCCCAGCCAGCGCCACCGACGCCGTCGGAGCGGGCAGCGGCTGCCGCCGCAGTGCTCAACGAAGCCAAGCTGCACTATCGCGCGATGCCGAGCGCGACCACGCTCCGCAGCGGCGCCTCGCCGCTCGACACCTCGCAAACCGTCAACGTCGTGCCGGAGCAGGTGCTCAGGGATCAGCTGCCGCGGAACCTCGATGATGCGCTCGCCAATGTCAGCGGCGTCACCCAGGCCAACACACTGGCCGGCACCCAGGACGCGGTGATGCGCCGCGGCTTCGGCGACAATCGCGACGGCTCGATCATGCGCAACGGCATGCCGCTGGTGCAGGGCCGCAGCCTCAATGCGTCGGTCGAGAGCGTCGAGGTGCTGAAGGGTCCGGCGTCGCTGCTTTACGGCATCATGGATCCCGGCGGTATCGTCAACACGATCAGCAAGCGCCCCGAGCTCTATCAGCACGGCTCGGTGACCCTGCTCGGCTCGACCTACGCCAACTCGAAGACCGGCGCCGACGGCACCATCGACGTCACCGGCCCGATCGGTAATGGCGGCCTCGCCTATCGCTTCATCGGCTATGGCGTGAGCGAGGACTATTGGCGCAATTTCGGACGCCACCGCGAGATGCTGGTCGCACCGTCGCTGGCCTGGTACGGCGAGAACACCACTGTTCAACTCAACTACGAGCACCGTGAGTTCATCACGCCGTTCGACCGCGGCACGGCGTTCGTCAACAATGCCCCGCTGGCGATCCCCGCGACGCGCCGGCTCGACGAGCCCTTCAACAACATGTGGGGAACCTCCGACCTGATGCAGGCGTCGGTCGAGCACCGCCTGAACCAGGACTGGAAGTTGTTCGCCGCCTACAGCTACAACACCGAGACCTTCAGCGCCAACCAGCTCCGCATCACCGGCGTCAATGCCACGACCGGCGTCGAGACCCGCAGCAATGACGGCACGCAGGGCTCGCTCAGCAATGCGAGCTACGGCACCTCCTATCTGCAGGGCAATGTCTGGCTCGGCAATTTCCGCAACGAGATATTGTTCGGCGGCGATGGCCAGTACCGCACGATCTACCGCGACAATCTGATCCGGCAGGCGACGCCGAGCTTCAACTTCTACAATCCTGTCTACGGGCTGATCACGCCGGGCACCACAGTGTCCGCCGTCGACAGCGCGCAAACCGACAAGCTCGGCCAGTGGTCGCTGTTCTTCCAGGACACGCTGCATCTGACCGAACGCTTCGTGCTGGTCGGCGGCGTGCGCTACACGGACTACGACCAGATCGCGGGCAAGGGACGCCCGTTCATCACCAACACCAATGTCTCGCAAGACAAGGCGCTGCCGCTCGGCGGCGCGATCCTCAAGCTCACCGACGAGGTCTCGCTCTATGCGAGCTATACGCAGTCGCTGAAACCGACTTCGACCATCGCGCCGCTCACCGGAGGCGTCGTGATCGGCTCCAACATCGCCCCCGAAGAGGGCACCCAGTGGGAGACCGGCGTCAAGTTCGACTACAACAAGCGGATCTCCGGCACACTTGCGCTCTACGACATCAACAAGAAGAACGTGCTGGTCTCGCAGCTCAATCCCGCGACTGGCATCGTCGAGTACCGCACGGCCGGCAAGGTCCGCTCGCGCGGCGTCGAGCTCGACGTCACCGGCCGGCTCACCGACAACTGGAGCATGATCGGCAGCTACGGCTACACCGATGCGCGCGTGACCGAGGATCCGATGCTCGCCGGCAAGGCGCTGCAGAACGTTGCGCTCAACACCGCCTCGCTCTACCTCGTCTATGATTTCGGCACGGCGCTGCCCGGCCGGCTGCGTCTCGGCGGCGGCGCGCGCTATGTCGGCGACCGGCCGGGCGACGCCGCCAACAGTTTCGTGCTGCCGGCCTATACGGTGGCGGACGTCTTTGCGACCTACGAGACCAAGGTCCAGACCTTCCCGGTGATCTACCAGTTCAATGTCAAGAACCTGTTCGACACCATCTATTATCCTTCCGCCAACAGCATTCTGACAGTCGCGATGGGCGACGCGCGGCGCTTCTCGCTGTCGGCGACGGTGAAGTTCTGATGAGTGATGTCCGACGCCCGATCAAGGCCGCGCTGCTGCAGGTCCATTCCCTCGCCGGCCTTGCGCTGGCGCTGCTCTGGGCCGTGGTCGGCATCACCGGCGCGACGATGGCCTTCGAGGACGAGATCGAGGCCAGCCTGAACAGCCACATCATGCGCGTGGACGCCAGCACGACGCGGCGGCTGACGCCGGATGAGCTGGTCGCACGGCTGCAGGCGGCTGGCGACTTCGGCCGGGCTTCCGCCGTGACGATGTCGAGCGACCCGTCAGCGGCCGCACGCATCCGCTTCGCGGGCAGCGAAGGCGGGTCGCGGCCGTCCTCGGTCTATGTCGACCCCTATGACGGACATCTGCTCGGGTCGCCGCGCGGCGAGGACTTTTTCGCTACCGTCCGCAAGCTGCATCGCTGGCTGCTGCTGCCCGGCGACGGCAATGGCATCGGCCGCAAGATCACCGGGTCCGCCGCGATCTGCCTGATCGTGATGCTGATATCAGGCCTCGTGCTGCGCTGGCCGCATCGTGCGCGCAGCGTGAAGATGTGGCTGAAGCCAAACCTCGCACTGCGCGGGCGCGGCCTGCACCGCTCGCTGCACGCCGTGATCGGCACCTGGGTACTGCCGGTCTATCTGGTGATGACGCTGACCGGCCTGTGGTACTCGTTCGAATGGTACAAGGCCGGCGCCAACTGGCTGCTGGCGCGGCCCGCAACGACGACGGCTGCGATGCAGCCCAAGCCGTCGCGCGCCGCCGCAGCCGACGGCAAAGCGGATGCAAACGCCGACGCGAGGCCGCTCACCTTCGATCGTGTCTGGACGGCATTCCTGGCGCAGGAGGGCGACCAGTACGGCAGGGCTCTGCTGACGATGCCGGCCGGTGCCGGTACGTCGGTGCGCGTACGGTCATGGCCGCGGAATTCGTCGCTCGAGAGCGTGCGTGACGAATTCCGCATCGATGCCCTCACCGGACGCGTGATCTCGTCGGATCGCTACGGCGACAAGACGTTTGGCGAGCGCATCCTAGCCAGCGTGCTCGACATCCACCGCGGCGCCATCCTGGGGTGGCCCGGCAAGCTCGCCTTCATGCTGGCCGCCGCCATGATGCCGCTATTCGCCGTGACCGGTCTCCTGCTCTATCTGTCGCGTCGCAGACACCGCCGCCTCGCGCGGCAGCCGGTCGGTCACCTCGTTCCGGGCGAATGAACCGCGATCAGCCGAGGCCGCACGTCGCGAGCCGGACGCGCAATTCGGCGTCCGTCTCGGCCGCGAGCTCGAGCAATCCGCGATAGGGATCGCCCGAGATCCCGAGCACGGCGGCAAAGGCAGGCTCAGTCTTGAGGCCATGTGCCCTCAACCTGCCGACGGCGCGCCGCAGCCGTCCGTCATCAAGCGCGAGTAGCCGCCGCTCGACCTCGAAATGGATCCAGCCCTGCTGCTGGTGCACGGGACGCTGCTCACCGAACAGTTCGAACGGCCAGCCGTCCCACACAAAGCGGGCAATCGCCGGCCGCGATCCCGAGGTCCATCGGTAAAGGACGAAATCATCGGCCGATTGATAGTGGCTCCAGACGATTTCCGCGAAAGCGTTCGGATCGGGCGCATGGCAGACGATATCGATGTCGCTGCCCGGCACGGCAAGCCCGAGCGGCAGCGTTCCGACGATGCGCGGATCGAACGGCCTGAGCAGTTCCATCACAGCAGAGTTGGTGACGGCGGATGCGTAGTGCCCGACACTCATCGCGTGGCATGCCCTCGAGATCGCGGCAATGCAAATACCACGCTCGCGCGGAATGCGGGAGCTCCGCCTGGCGGGAAACGTCTTTGCAAAACGTTGCGGGGCGATCTCGACCGCGTCACCGTGGTCAAAAATCGCCCCGCCGCCGGCGGACAGGGAGGCTGCTCGCAAGCCAGCCCGTCCAGCCGATATTTTGAATGATCCGTTCGATCGATTAGCCGAACTGGTTCATCGTGTTGTGGGCGCCGCCCGCCTTGAGGGCAGCCTCACCAGCGAAGTACTCCTTGTGATCGTCGCCGATGTCGGAGCCCGCCATGTTCTGATGCTTCGCGCAGGCGATGCCCTGACGGATTTCCGCACGCTGCACGTTCTTGACGTATCCAAGCATGCCCTGCTCGCCGAAATACTCCCTCGCGAGATTGTCGGTCGACAGCGCAGCCGTGTGATAGGTCGGCAGTGTGATCAGATGGTGGAAAATGCCGGCGCGCTTGGCTGAATCGGCCTGGAAGGTGCGGATACGCTCGTCGGCTTCGATCCCCAGCGGCGTGCCGTCGTATTCCGCCTTCATCAGTTCGGCGCGATTGTACTTGCTGACGTCCTTGCCGGCTTCCTTCATGGCGTCGTAGACCTGCCAACGGAAGTTGAGGGTCCAGTTGAAGGACGGTGAGTTGTTGTACGCCAGCTTCGCGTTCGGAATGACCTTGCGAATGCGATCGACCATGCTGGCGATCTGCTCGATATGCGGCTTCTCGGTCTCGATCCACAGCAGATCGGCGCCGTTCTGCAGCGAGGTGATGCTGTCGAGCACGCAGCGATCCGCACCAGTACCGGGACGGAACTGGTAGAGGTTGCTGGGCAGCCGCTTCGGACGCATCATCTTGCCGTTTTGGTTGATGATGACATCGCCATTGCGCGCATTGGCGGCCGTCACTTCCTCGCAATCAAGGAAGCTGTTGTACTGGTCGCCGAGGTCGCCGGGCTTGTGGCTCACGGCGATCTGCTGCGTCAGGCCGGCACCGAGCGAGTCGGTGCGGGTCACGATGACGCCATCCTCGACGCCGAGCTCGAGGAAGGCGTGGCGGCAGGCGCGGATCTTCGCGATGAACACCTCGTGCGGCACGGTCACCTTGCCGTCCTGGTGGCCGCACTGCTTCTCGTCGGAGACCTGGTTCTCGATCTGCAGGGCGCAGGCACCCGCCTCGATCATCTTCTTGGCGAGCAGATAGGTCGCCTCGGCATTGCCGAAGCCGGCGTCGATGTCGGCGATGACGGGCACGACGTGGGTCTGGAAGTTGTCGATCTTCTCGATCAGCGCCTTTTCCTTCGCCTTGTCGCCTTCCTTGCGGGCAGCATCGAGGCTGCGGAAAATGTCGTTCAGCTCACGGGAGTCGGCCTGACGCAGGAAGGTGTAGAGCTCCTCGATCAGGGCCGGCACCGAGGTCTTCTCGTGCATCGACTGGTCGGGCAGCGGTCCGAACTCGGAGCGCAGCGCCGCGATCATCCAGCCGGAGAGGTACAGATAGCGGCGATCGGTATTGCCGAAGTGCTTCTTGACCGAGATCAGCTTCTGCTGGGCGATGAAGCCGTGCCAGCAGCCGAGCGACTGGGTGTACTTGGTGCTGTCGGCGTCATAGGCGGCCATGTCGGCGCGCATCAGCGCAGCCGTGTAGCGGGCGACGTCCAGACCAGTCTTGAAGCGGTTCTGCAAGCGCATGCGCGCCACAGCTTCGGCGGTCACGCCGTTCCAGGTGTCCTTGTCCTTGAGCAGCGCTTCGGCCGCCTCGATCTCGCTCTGATACGAAGCCGGTCCCTGGATGACCCGGTCGCTGATCCCGCGCGGTTGGAAGTTCATGTCCATGATCCCTTCGGTGACGAAATAACTGGTCTCTTTGTAAGCCCGGCCTCACCGGGAGCTAGACCTAGCGCGGAAAACTTGTCATAACTTACAAGAAACCGATGTATTGTTGTAAGAATATTACAATGGATTAGGCGATGGCAACGTCGAGCGCCCGTTCCGTCTTCATGGGACCACGATTGCGTCGGCTCCGGCGCGACCTGGGGCTGACCCAGGCCGACATGGCGGCCGATCTCGAAATCTCCGCCCCCTATGTCGCGCTTTTGGAGCGCAATCAGCGGCCGGTGACGGCGGACATGCTGCTTCGCCTGGCCCGCACCTACAAGATCGATCTGGCCGATCTCGCCGGCGATGGCGGCGCCGACCACACCGCGCGCATGCAGTCCGTCCTGAAGGAACCGATGTTTGCCGACATCGACATCCCCACGCTCGAAGTGAGCGACCTCGCGGTCAGTTATCCCGGAATGACGGAAGCGTTCCTGCGTCTCTACACCGCTTACCGCGAGGAGCAGCTGGCGTTGGCGGAGCGCAGCGCGCCGGACCTGGCAGGCGCCGCATCATTTCCGGGTCAGGAGAATTTTGACGCCAACGATCCGGTCGCGGAGGTCAGGCGCTTTCTCGCCGCACGCCGCAACAATTTCGCCAGCCTCGACGACGCAGCCGAGCGCCTCGTCCATGAACCGGCCGGACCTGCCGGATTTATCGAACGGCTTCGCCAGCGCCATAACCTCCAGGTTCGCTATCTGCCGCCCAACGTCATGCTCGGCTCGGTCAGGCGGCTGGACCTTCATCGCCGGCAATTGCTGATCGAGGACTCGCTCGATACCGCCGGCCTCAATTTTCAGTTGGCCAAGCAACTAGCCTATCTCGAACTGGAAGACGAGATCAGCGCCGCGGTGGAAGCCGGCAAGTTTACCTCCAAAAGCGCCGAGCTGCTGGCCCGCCGCGCGCTTGGAGCCTACGCTGCCGCCGCGCTCATCATGCCCTACTCGGTGTTTGCGAAGGCGGTCGAAACGCGCCGCTACGATCTGGAGGCGCTGGCGCGTCAATTCGGCACCAGCTTCGAGCAGACCGCGCACCGCGCCACGACCTTGCAGCGGCCGGGGCTCGAGAAGGTTCCGTTCTTCCTGATCCGCGTCGATCCCGCCGGCAACATTTCCAAGCTGCTCGATGGCGCCGGCTTCCCGTTCGCGAAGCACGGCGGCGCGTGTCCGCTGTGGTCGGTCCACGGCATCTTCAAGACGCCACGCCAGATCGTCACGCAATGGCTGGAATTGCCCGACGGACAGCGGTTCTTCTCGATCGCCCGCACGGTGACCGCCGGCGGCGGCGCGTTCGGCGCAATCCGCGTCGAGCGCGCCATCGCGATCGGCTGCGCGGCCGAATATGCGGGCCAGCTGATCTACACCCGCGACGGACAGGGGCCGAACGCAGATGAGCCGACGCCGATCGGCGTCGCATGCCGTGTCTGCCATCGCCCAAGATGCGCGGCGCGCTCGGCGCCACCAATCGGACGCGAGATTCTTCCCGACGATTTCAGGACCTCGAGCGTCCCGTTCGGTTTCTCGGCGGATTGACGGTATCCATTTCCTTCGAAAGCGGTCTAGCTTCCGATCCTGAAATCGCTCGCCGTCACGGTCGCGGCGGTCGCTCCGTTCAGCCACACCGCCGTGTCGGCATCGACCTGAACCACGAAATAGGCGCCGTTCTGGTACGAATGCGACAGGACGTCGGAGAAGGAGTGAAAGCCCGAGCCGTTCAACTGCACGGTGTCCTTGCCTTCGGTCCAGTCCTGCACGACGTCGATGCCGCCTTGGCTGATGTTGAACGTGTCGACGCCGATGCCACTGCTCGGACCACCGCCGGCGCCGCCGAAGTAATAGTTCACGCCGGTGCCGCCATCGAAATAGTCTCTGCCGGAATCGCCGATCATGACGTCGACGCCGCTGCCGCCGAAGAACTCGCTATCGCCGGAACCGCCGTAGAAGTAGTTGTTGCCGCCCGCGGCGCCGTACATGAAGTTGGTGGCGCCTTCGCCGATCATCACCGAGCCGTTCGGGCCCGCGACGAAGACGTCTTCGCCGGCAGGCCCGCCGAAGGCCTCCGAACCCGCAGCGCTGGAAAGATAGAAATAGTCCAGCGATGTTGCCGTCCCGCGGCCGACCTCGAGACTCTCGCCGCTGCCGCCGACATAGACGTCATTGCCCGTGCCGCCATACATCGTCGAATTGCCGGAGCCACCATAGAAGGTGTCGTTGCCGTTGCCGGCCTCGATGAGGTCGCTGGCCGATCCTGCATAGAAGACGTCGTTGGCGTTGCCACCGGCCTGCGTCCACGGCCCCCAGACGGTGCCGTCATTGGCGCGCACCCACACGATGTCGCTGGCTGAATCCGCGACATAGCTCAGCTGCGAAAGCTGCGCTGGCGTGACGGTGTTGTCCTGGTTTGCAGGCAGTGGTGTGCCATTGAGCTCGAACTCCCCGTCATTGGTCGCTGCATTCCAAACTTCGTATTCGGTGGCCGGGCTGCCGAACGGATCGCTGTAAGAGAACAGTGATGTTGCGGCGAAGGTTTCGCCGGACGTCCAGGCCAGGTTCGAGACCGTCACCACCGGCCCGGCATCGACCGGAGCCGAGACCTGAAAGATCGTCCAAGGGCTCCACTCCGAGCCATTAGAAGCCTCGACCCAGATCACATCGGGGCCGGAGCCGGATCGGTACGTGGTCTGCGCGAGCTGCGCCGGCGTCAGATAGAGATCGGTCTGGCTCGGCTGCGCAATTCCATTCACGAGAATCTGCGCGCCGCCGCTGCCAGTGTCGTACACTACATATTCCGTGATCCCTGCGCCGGTCGGATCGCTGGCGCTGAACAGGCTCGACATCGCAAACGTCTCGCCGTGGGTCGCGGTCACATTGGAGGCGACGACTTGCGGTCCTGGAATGCCGACGAAGCCGTGCTGACCGGTGGAATCATTGTAGTCGCCATAGATCTCGCCGGCGGCGTTGACCCCGAGGATTTCGGTGTCGGTGGCGCCCGGGACATCGACGGTCGTGAATACCCCGCCCTGATCCAGGAAACCATCCAGATGGCCGCTGGCTTGGGCGTAATAGCCGGCGATCTCGCCGTTGTCGCCGACATAGGAAATGGAAGTGTAGGTCGAGCCGGGACCGGCTATCGTTGTGTAAGCACCGTTATTGTAGACGAACCCGTATTGGGCGTTGGAGCTGGTCTCATAGGTGCCCACCACCTCGCCGGAGGCGGTGACGCCGACTGCGCTGCTCGAATAGGATCCGGGCGGATAGAGCGCGGTGAAGGTGCCGTTGTTGTTGAAGAAGGCATGCGTCCCGCTGGCATCGGTGATCGCTCCGACGATGACGCCTGATGCATTGACGCCGAAGACCGACGTTGACGTTGCCAGGGGATCGTCGATCGTCTCGAACGAGCCGTTGTCGTCGAGGAATCCGTGAACGCCGGTGAACGTGCCGACATAGCTGCCGAATAGCTCGCCGGCTGCGGTGATGCCCGAGATAACGGTGGTGGCGGCAAAGGGAAAGTCGATCGTCGTCGTGACGCCGCCACTCTCGATAAAGCCGTGTTGTATGTTCGACCAGTCGGTGAAATCGCCATAAAGCTCGCCGGACGACGTGACACCGACAACATCCGTCTGGTTGCTTGATGCCGGGGGATCGTAGAGGGTGACCGAACCGTTATGGGCGGCGGTAATGCCGTGCCAATCGCCGTCCATATCGCCGACGTTACCGACCGCAAGCCCTGAGGCATCGACACCATCGACGCTGATATAGACAAAGCCGTTGCTGCCGTACCCGCCGGGAATATCGATCTTGTAGAAGTTGTAGTTTGTCATTGTCGTACGCTCGGAGCAGTTGCCGATGCAGGTGTGTTGGCATCGGCACGCGAGCGGTTCGATTCATTACGATCTTTACATCTAGGGCGACCCCGCAGGCGAACTCGGCGTGACTGTCAGTGTCTGGTTGGTTTCGTGACTTGTCCGACGGGGATTGACGCCCATGGCAAGGGCCGATCGGCCAACGTAAAGTGCGCGCGAGCCCCGGCAATCACCCTGGCAATCAAAAGGGCTGCGGTTGTCACACCGCAGCCCCACAGCGGATACAGCCGCGGCTATATCCGAAACACTTACTGGCAGGGATACCGCCGGCCTTCCTTTGCCGCGAACGTGTTCGACGCTGGATCGTACGAGCGATAGCGTTGCGCGCAAGACGCCGCGTGCTGCTGGGCCGCAGCGGCTTCCTGCTGCGCGGCGGCGTTGGCTGCACCGGCCGCGATGACGCCGCCGATGAGGCCACTTCGACTTGAAGCGATCCATGATGAGCTGTCGCGACCGGAGACCCTGCTTCCGATCAGCGAAGTTGCACTGAAGTGGGGCTTTACCCACATGGGCCGCTTTGCGGCGTCGTACCGGTCCGCATTTGGCCAGTATCCATCCGATACGGTCCGGCGAGCACGAGGGTTCTGCGGCTGGAAGCGCTTCGGTTGCGCCCGGCAGTTCCGGTGGCGGTGCGGCCGACGCTAAAAATGGACTCGCTCGCCGGGCGGGGAGACAGGCGCCTGAAGTTGAGCACTACTCGCCGCGAGGTATTCGTGCTTTGATGCGAACCGAAAATCAGCTCAAGGTCCAAGGGAGGACGTGTGGTGCTTGGCGATGTCCCGCGCAACGTCGCGCCAGGGGCCGTTTCCCTTGCGCTCCCCAATCGCCCCGTCTCCGGTTCCGAGCGGCGCAAGATCGTAGCGGCTCTGTCTTGCGACTCGCCGACCTCCAGGACTTGGGTCCGGAAATCGGCGGACATGGCTGCCGCGCCCGAAATCATCGCGCATTTCGTTGCACGCGAAAAACACAGAAACTATAAGTGCTTGGAAGAATGGTCGGAGTGGCAGGATTCGAACCTGCGACCCCTGCGTCCCGAACGCAGTGCTCTACCGGGCTGAGCCACACTCCGACTAAGAGGCCGGCTTATAGCGTCGGGCTTCAGGGACCGCAAGGGACGACAAGGCACCGAATTGAGGAATCTAGTCACAGTGGAAACAGGCCTGAAAACACACGTTCTGCCGGCCGGCGCAGCCGCCACCGCGACCGCCGCCGGGGTTTTGGCCGAGGGCGGTCTGGTGGCCTTCCCGACCGAGACGGTTTATGGCCTTGGCGCCGATGCCGGCAACGCCGCCGCGATCGCCCGGCTGTATGAGGCCAAGGGCCGGCCGGCCTTCAATCCGCTGATTGCCCATGTCGCCGATCTCGGCGCCGCCCGCCGGATCGCCCTGTTCGACGGCCAGGCCCTGCGGCTCGCGGAAGCGTTCTGGCCCGGTCCGCTCACCCTGGTGCTGCCGAAGGCCCTCTCCTGCCCGGTCGCGGAACTCGCGACCGCCGGGCTCGATACGGTCGCGATCCGCATCCCGGCCCACAAGGTGGCGCGCGACATCATCAAGGCGTTCGGCGGTGCCGTGGTAGCGCCGTCGGCCAATCTCTCCGGCCATGTCTCGCCAACCACCGCCGAGCATGTGAACGGCGATCTCGCGGGCCGCATCGACCTGATCGTCGACGGCGGGCCGGTCGAGGTCGGCGTTGAATCCACCATCGTCGGCTGCTTCTCCGATCCGGTGCTGCTGCGGCCGGGCGGGCTGACCCGCGCCGAGATCGAGCGCGTGCTCGGCCACCCGTTGCAGTCGCCGCCGCCGGACGCCGAGACCGACGCCCAGCCGATCGCCCCCGGCATGCTCGCCTCGCACTACGCGCCGCGGACGCCGGTCCGGCTCAATGCCAGCGACGTCCATGTCGGCGAAGCCCTGCTGGCGTTCGGGCCGGCCAAGGTAGCGCGGCGCGAATGCGCCTCGGTGGAGATGAACCTGTCCGAGCGCGGCGATCTCGCCGAGGCCGCCGCCAATCTGTTCGGTTACCTCCGCACCCTCGACAAGAGAAACGCGGACGCAATCGCGGTGATGCCCATTCCCGAGGACGGGCTGGGCGAAGCCATCAATGACCGGCTGCGCCGTGCAGCGGTTGGGCGGTAAATCCCGACACACGTGAAAGACCAAGAAAAAATGAACATCGTCCAATCAGCGGTGCCGCCGCTTCCGCCCGAATTGCTTGCAAAATTCCGCGCCATCGTCGGTGAGAAATATGCGGTGACCGACGCCGCCGACATCAAGCCTTACGTCACCGAGGAGCGCGACCTGTTCCAGGGCCGCTCACCGCTGGTGCTGCGCCCCGGCTCGACCGCCGAGGTCGCTGCGATCTGCAAGCTTGCGACCGAACACAAGATCGCGCTGGTGCCGCAGGGCGGCAACACCGGCCTGGTCGGCGGCCAGACACCGCATAATGGCGAGGTCGTGGTGTCGCTGCGGCGCCTCGACAAGATCCGCGACATCGACGTCGAATCGAACACCATGACCTGCGAGGCCGGCGTGGTGCTGCAAATCGCGCAGCAGAAAGCCAGCGAAGTCGATCGGCTGTTTCCGCTGTCGCTCGGCGCCGAAGGCAGCTGCACGATCGGCGGCAACCTCTCGACCAATGCCGGCGGCACCACGGCGCTCGCCTATGGCGTGGCCCGCGAAATGGCGCTCGGGCTCGAAGTCGTGCTGGCCGACGGCCGCGTGCTGAACGCGCTGTCGAAGCTGAAGAAGGACAACACCGGCTACGACCTGCGCAACCTGTTCATCGGCGCCGAGGGCACGCTCGGCATCATCACCGCGGCGACGCTGAAACTGTTTCCGCGGCCGCGCGCGATCGAGACCGCCTATGTCGGCCTGAAGTCGCCGGCGGCGGCGCTCAAATTGCTGTCGATCTCGCGCAACGAGGCGGCAGGCAGCCTGACGAGCTTCGAACTGCTCGCCGACGTCGCGGTCGATTTCTCGATCCGCCACGGCATCGATATCCGCGATCCGCTCGAGAGCAAGCACCCCTGGTACGTGCTGATGGAATTGTCGTCGTCGCGCGACGACGCGCGCGACACGCTGGAGGCGATCCTCGCCCAGGGCATGGAGGACGGCATCGTCGATGACGCCGTCATCGCGGCCAATTTGAGCCAGCGCCAGGCGTTCTGGAAACTGCGCGACGAGATGTCGGCGGCGCAGAAGCCGGAGGGCGGCTCGATCAAGCACGACATCTCGGTGCCGGTCGCAGCCGTGCCCGCCTTCATCGAGGAGGCCAATGCGGCGGCGGTGAAGCTGATCCCGGGCGCGCGGCCGGTGCCGTTCGGCCATCTCGGCGACGGCAACATCCACTACAATGTCAGCCAGCCGGTCGGCGCCAATACGGCCGACTTCCTGGCGCGCTGGCACGACGTCAACGCCGTGGTGTTCGAGATCGTGCTGCGGATGGGCGGCTCGATCTCGGCCGAGCACGGCATCGGCGTGCTCAAGCGCGACGAACTGCCCGACGTCAAGGACAAGGTCGCGATCGAACTGATGCGGCAGGTCAAGGCGATGCTCGATCCGCTCGGCATCATGAATCCGGGCAAGGTGCTGTGACCGCGCAGGCGACGATGCCCTCCCTCGCCATTGCTCCGATTGCCGATGCCGACGTCGCCGATGTCGTCGCACTGTGGCTGGCGTGCGGTCTGACGCGGCCGTGGAACGATCCCTCAGCCGACATCGCGCTGGCGCGCCGCGGACCGAACTCGGCCGTACTGGTCGGCCGCGACGCCGGCGCGATCGTCGCAACCGCGATGGTCGGCCATGACGGCCATCGCGGCTGGGTCTATTACGTCGCGGTCGACCCTCGCCGCCAGGGCAAGGGGCTTGGCCGCACCATGATGCAGGCGGTCGAGGACTGGCTACGCCAGGCCGGCGTGCCGAAGCTGCAATTGCTGATCCGCCGCGAGAACGCCAAGGCCAGCGCGTTCTACCAGACGCTCGGCTACGAGGAGTCGACCTCGGTCATGCTGGCGAAATGGCTCGACGGCCGCGAAGCGACGCCGTGAGGGAGTTGAAGGGTTACGCATGAGCATCGCCGACCGCGTTCGCGTCAAGGACGTCCGCGTCCTCTCCAAGGCCCGATACCTGCTCACCAGCACCACCTTCGACTATCGCCGCCGCAATGGCGAGTGGCAGACCCAGGTCCGCGAAAGCTATGACCGCGGCAACGGCGCGGTGCTGTTGCCCTACAATTTGAAGACCCGCAGCGTCGTGCTGGTGCGCCAGTTCCGCTATCCCGCTTTCGCCAACGGCTATGACGATCTCCTGATCGAGGCCGCCGCCGGCATGCTCGACGACGCCGCGCCGGAGGCACGCATTCGCGCCGAGGCGGAGGAAGAGATCGGCTACCGGCTCGACCACGTGCGGAAGGTGTTCGAAGCCTTCATGACGCCGGGCGCGGTGACCGAGAAGCTGCATTTCTTCGTCGCCGAATACGACGCCGCGATGCGCATTGGCGAAGGCGGCGGACTCGCCGACGAGGGCGAGGACATCGAGGTGCTCGAACTCCCGATCGACGACGCGCTCGCCATGATCGGCGACGGCCGCATCGTCGATGCCAAGACCATCATGCTGCTGCAATACGCGGCGCTGCATCTGTTCAGGTGAAACGCCCTCCGTCCCGGCCTGTTGCCGGGACGGCATCGCGCGTGCACTCAATGCTCTACCGCATCGTGATCGCAAGGCCGCTCAGATCGGCATTGGCCATCAGACCGACCTGGTGGCCGGTCAATTCGAGCACCGCGCCTTTCTGATTGGTCAGCACGATCGCGCGGGCGCCGCGGCCGACCGCAAGCCCCGCGCCCGCTGCGCCGTAGACGCCGGCAACGTCGGACGGACGGTTGATGTTGCTGACGCGGCCGCGCAGCACGGTCTTGGAGCCGCCGAACACCAGACCGTAGTCGAGACCGCCGGTCGAGAGCGCATAGGAGCGGCCGCGGAAGGTCAGGACACCACTGCCGCCGGAGCCGCCGATGATCCATCCCGCCTTGTAGATCGTCAGCGTCACGAAGCCGCTGTCGGCACGGGCCGCCGAAGAGAAGGCAAGGCCGATGAACGCCATCAGCGCGACCAGCGCGGCGCGAAAGGTGGATGAAAGTTTCATGTACGGTCTCCCCAGGAGTTACTCAGCCGATTTGCTCAAATCGATTTGCACGCGTCGCGACGACGGTGCGAATCGCAACGCGCCGACTGTAGCAAGCGCATCATCCGGCGCAATTTGGCACAGCGCCGGCCGGATATTTCCGCGCAATCGGCGTTGAACCTGTTCCCGGGGTTGTAACACTCACTGCATGTCCGGGGCGATCGGCCCCAGAGCTCCACAATTGCCTTGCGGAGCGTGCATTTTTTCACACCGGAGATTTCCCCATGCGTCGTCTTGCGATTGCCTGTGCCGCCATTGCCGCCACCGTGCTTGCCGCGGCAAGCCCGGCCAGCGCCAACCCCTATCACCTGATCCGCTGGCAGGACACCGGCTTCTGCCAGATCTGGGACCAGAGCATCCCGACCACGCCGTGGCCGGCGAACTTCTCGGTCGTCAGCGAGGAATTGCCGACCTTCGATGCCGCGTTCGTCTACAAGACCGGCCTCCTGAACAACGGCACCTGCGCGTTCTGAGCCGTATTCGAACTGCGGGGTGGGCAAAGGCGCGCTCGCGCCGTGCCCACCATTCCCGTTCGAACGTGAGATGGTAGGCACGCTGGCGATTTGCCCACACTGCGTTATCCTGTCGTAGAGCCCCCTGTTCAACCTTTGGGACGGTGCGACATGCTCACACTCTATTCCTACCCGCCGCTGTTCGGCGTCGCCGACAACAACGGCTACGGCTTGAAGGTGTTTGCCTTCCTAAGGCTCGCCGGCGTGCCGTTCCGCCACGAGCACATCTTCGACGCCTCGAAGGCGCCGCGCGGCCAGCTGCCCTATATCGTCGACGGCACTGACACGGTCGGCGACAGCGAGACCATCCTCGCCTGGCTCACCCGGAAATATCGCCTTTCGATTGATGCCTCGCTGACGCCGCAACAGCGAACGCAGAACTTGCTGATCACACGAATGCTCGACGACCTCTATTGGGTGATGTCGTATTCGCGCTGGAAGGACGAGCGCTACTGGCACTTGTTCCGCGATGCGTTGAAGCAAGAGCACCCGGCGCTGACGGACGAGGGTCTGCTCAAGGCGAAAGAATACAATGCCCAGCGCTACTACTACCAGGGCATCGGCCGCTTCGATCCCGATGCGGCGATGGCGCGCGGCCTTGCAGATCTTGCCGCGATCGCTGCGCTGATCCCGCAGCAAGGCTATGTGCACGGCGACACGCCGACCGCGATCGATGCCGGACTCTATGGTTTCATCGCTAACATCTATTTCTACGATATCGAGACGCCGCTGAAGCAGTTCGTCGTCGCCCACGACAACATCGTGCAGCATTGCCGCGCCATCCATTCCGCCGTGAGCGCCTGACGGCCAGAGCATTCTCTAGTGATGCTTGATCAAGGCGTCGCGGGCGGCGGCGAGTTCGAGGAATGCCGGACCGTTGCCGCCACCGTCGGGATGCACCGTCTTGGCGGCGCGCTTGAAAGCCTGATGGATTTCGTTCGCTGCAAGGTGGCGGCCAAACGGCAGGCCGAGCAATTGCCGGTACCGCTCTTCCTGAGTCAGCACCTTCGGTGTCAGGCCACGCCGGCCGAACCGCGGCGCGGACAGCGTGTGCAGCGCATCGCTGACGATGCCGAGACGGCGCAGCGCCATCGACCTGGTGCGGCGGTCGGCCGATTTCAGCGCCGCCTGGCGCAGGATCGGCAGCACCTGTGCGGCCGCATGCCGCAGCGTCTCGTCGAGGTCGGTCGCGGCGATCTCGGCGATCATCCTGGCCATCTCGCGATAGTCGGGGTCCGGCGCCGCGCAGAAGCGCTCGATCGCAACTTTCCAGTGTCTGATATGCGGGTCCATCTCCGCCGTCCGTCCTGTCATCCGAATCCGGATAACAGCAACGCGCAAACGCGGCTTGGCGTTTCGCTTGGCGCAGTTTTGAATAGTGTTGTCGACAACGCTCAAAAATCAGAACGAGGAAACGCCATGGCCCTTCTCGACAATCACATCGCCGTCATCACCGGTGCAGGCTCGGGCATCGGACGCGCCATCGCGCTGGGCTACGGCCGCGAGGGTGCGCGGGTCGTGCTGCTCGACATGAACGGCGATGCGGCGGCGGAGGCGGCCAGGGAGATCCGCAGCGCCGGCGGTAAGGCGGAGAGCTTTGTGCTCGACGTGACCGATCGCGACGCCTGCATCGCGATGGCGAAGCAGGTGGCCGACAAGGTCGGAGCCGTCTCGATCCTGGTCAACAATGCCGGCATCGCGCGCCGCAACGGCATGCTCGGCACTGAGGAGGCCGTGATCAAGGATTGGGAAGACATCATCTCGATCAATCTCACCGGCGTCTTCAACGTGACGCATTCGTTCCTTGCGCCGCTGCGCAAGAACAAGGGACGCATCGTCAATATCGGTTCGATCCAGTCCTTCGTGCATCTGCGCACGCCGAGCTCGCCGGCCTATACCGCCTCCAAGCATGGCGTGCTCGGCTTCACCAAGGCGCTGGCCGCCGAGCTCGGCAAGGATGGCGTGCGCGTCAATGCGATCGGCCCCGGCTTCATCGAGACGCCGCTCAACGAGAAGGTGCGCGCCACCAATCCCGACCTGGTCAAGGTCTTCATCGACCACACCCCGCTCGGCCGCGCCGGCAAGCCGGAGGACATCGTCGGCCCAGCGATCTTCCTCGCCTCGGACCTGTCGGCCTACGTCTCGGGATCGATCGTGATGGTCGATGGCGGTTACCGGACATTGTGACGGATGGAACCGCAATCGTGGCGATTTCTAGGTATTTTGCTTACAGAGCAGGGAGTTAGGTGGATATTAAGGACTTGTTAACCAAACCGGCACACCGTGGATATACGGGGTAGTTGTTTCTCGATGTCTTCGCTTCACCGACGAAGCGGGCGTTGATCGGGAGGAGTACATGTCCTACGCGTCCACCGTGCCGTCGCCGGAAGTTATGCTGCCGTCGCTGGCTCCAAATGAAATCGTTCCACTTCTGATCGGCGCGACCGTCGATGAAGTCGAGCGGGAACTCGTGCTGCAGACGCTCGCGCGCTGCGACGGCAACCGCACCCGCGCCGCCCGCGTGCTCGGGCTATCGGTCCGGACCTTGCGGAACAAGATCCGCGAATATTCCGCCGAAGGCATCGACGTGCCGTTGAGCGAGCACGCCGCAGCCTGAGTGGACTTTAGATCAGGTCGATCACAAGGCGCCGCCAGCGCGACAACAGCTGGCGGTCATCGTCACCGAGACAGCGTGCGAGATGCACGTCGGTCGTCGCTGTCAGTTGCAGCGTCCGGGCGACCAGTGCGGTCGCATAGTCCCAATAGAAGCGGCGGCCGATCGGGTCCGCCGCGACCAGGGATTTTGCGAGGATCTCGACATAGATCGCGGTCGTGGCCTGGTGCCACAGCAGACCTGCGCGCATCTCCGCAGAGGGCGCGCCGGTCCGTGCCTGCCACATCAGCCAGTAGCTCTCCTCTCCTGCTGCCCAATCCGATGACGGCAGGGACGGATAGAGGCACGGCGAGCAGCATTCAAGCGGCCGCATCGTGCGCGCGTCGCAGAACACGGAATAGCCGAGCCTATCATACCAGCTGACGCGTAGCAATCTGCGGAGCTCGGCCTGTTCATCCGCCTCGAGTTGCCGCCTGCCCGCTCGTTCGAGATCGGCGATGATCGTTTGCAGGCGGTCACGATCGAACGGCTCGACTTCGAGCACCACGCCGATGTTGCGCGGAAACAGCGCATCGAGCATGCCGACCATCTGGCGATAGAACGCGTGCGCCAGGCCGCCGCCGCGCCACGCCGTCCCGATGCCGACATGGTTGCAATAGATCAAATCGCTTGCATGATCATAAGTGAAGAAGCCGAGCCCGATCGCACGCCCGGCGGCGCGGAGGATGAAGCAGCGCGAGTCGAGCCGATAGGACATCTTGCGGCCGCCGACGCTGAAATGCCGCCGCTCGCCGACATCATCCGACAGCAGCCAGCGCACAATGTCGTCAGCGCTGTCGCGCTCACTTGCGGGAAACAGCTCCTCATAGAGATCGAGCACGCCCGTGCTGCGAAAGCTCGCTTCGTCAAGCACATCGCGTCGCGTTACGACAATGTCGAGCGGTTGCGGTCCTTCGCCCGCGGCCTCGCCGTGCCTGTCGTTCGGAAACCGCAACCCGCCCTCCGTTGTCATATGCACATGGAATTATGACTGTTGATCGCTTCCATCCGTGCGGACGGGCAGAATTGAAGCCGTCGTCCAACCTCTGTTACAAGCGGCTTCACATCGCGACGGAGCATATCAGTGGCTGACGAAACAACTTCCCGCCAGGGGTCACGAGGAGCGCAGGGGCCGCAGGGTCGTCAGGGCGAGCCGGGACGGCCCGGTCCGCAAGGACATCCGGGCCGGCCGGGGCCGGAAGGTGTGCGCGGCAAGCCTGGTCCGCAGGGCAAGGCCGGAGCGGTCGGAAAGCCAGGCCCGCAGGGCAAGCCGGGAGCGCAGGGCAAGGCGGGCGTGCAGGGTCCGCGTGGCGAAGCCGGTCCGCAGGGGCCGCAGGGTCCGGCCGGCCCGCGTGGTGAAGCCGGCCCGCCCGGACAATTGCCGTCGATCGAGCAGGTGATGCCGTGGCTGCACATGATCTTCGACGCCTGGGAAGACTACAAGCGCACCAGGGAGCACGAAGCCGCTGAGCTCGCCGAGCGCGATGCCGCCGAGCGCGCCGCCGCGGAGGCGATCGCGCTCGATGTCGATGCGATCGACTTCGCGGAAGATGACGACGAAGACGACGATCACAAGAAAAAGAAGAAGCACCGCAAGAAGGACAAGAAGTAATCGTTCCTGTCTCTCTTATCCGCGCGGGCACTCCTTGTAACCGAAGCGGTCGATGATCATCGCGCCCGGGATCGCGTGGAATTCCAGCGTGTCCATGTAGTGGTGCGCGAGAACGTATTGTCGCAGTGCAGGCTTGTAGGCGTCCAGCATCCGCTGGGTCGACATCGCATTGATGTTGCGCTGACGGTCATGGCCGGCATGAAACAACAGCGTCGCGCTGCGCTCGACGCAGACATTGCGCAGCCCCAGGAACAGCGTGCAGTTCGACTGGCAATGCCCCTTGATGCGGAACAGCTCGCCGGAGGCGTTGGCGCGATCGATCTCGGGCTGGAATTTCGCGATCCAGCCGCCCATGCCGTAGCCTTCGGACGTGCCGGCAAAAGCCGCTGACGACGTCAGCGCGACGACGAGCGCGATGATGATGCGCATGGTGCCCCCTCAGGTCGCAACAAACAACGCCCGTTGCAGCCGGTTTGCAAGGGTGACGCCCTGTGTGACGCCCTGTTTATCGCTCCGGGTCCGGATTGGCCGGAGGATCGGGGGGCCGGACGGGGTGCACGAGCTGGAAAACCCAGCGCATCGCGTAGTACGAGGCAACGCCGGCGAACGCCCCGCAGACCGACAGGATGATGACGTTGGCAAGGTCGATCGTCCCGCTCGACCACAGCATGCCGCTCGTCCACAGGACGGCGAACGCGATCGAGCAGAGGGCGAGCAGGACGGCAGGCTTCATCGTGTTGCTCCGGGGCCGGGATGAACGGCAAATCATGCCCCGGGGTAGGACGCCTTACCGTGACCTGCGTCACGGACTGGCTGTGGCCTCAGCCGAACCGCAGGCGCGAACGCTCCCTCGCCTTCTCCGCCTCCACCTCGCGATCGCGGGTGGGCGCCGCGGTCTGCAACGAGATCAGGAGCTTGCGCGCGGCGTCCGAGACCTCGGTCACCGCAAGATTGAAGGCGGCTTCATTGGACTGCGACGGCCTGTTAAAGCCGGACAACTTGCGCACGAACTGCAGCGCGGAAGCTCGGATCTCGTCCTCGGTGGCGGGCGGCTCGAAGTTGAACAGCGTCTTGATATTGCGGCACATGTCGGTCTCCCTCGCCCGCAGCAGCGGGGCGGCTCTCTCAAAGACGATCGGCTGCTGCAAAATACGACATCGTGGGCTATTCTGGCACCCTCATCGTCCCACGGCGCAGCGAGGTTCCGGATGAGCCACGTGATCTACAAGGTCGTCCAGCACGATGGCGGCTGGGCCTATACCGTCAACGGGGTGTTCTCGGAACCGTTTCCAACCCATGCCGCGGCGCTTGCCGCCGCCCGGCGCGCCGCCAATGAGCAACGTGTTCCCGGGCGCACCGAGGCGATTCAGTATGAGACGTCGGACGGCAAATGGCTGACCGAAACCGCCGCCGGCAACGACCGCCCGGAGACCGAGGTTGAAGACGGACGCTAATTTGCTTCCGCGGCTCAGAACGGAACCTGCACGCCAAGCCGATCGAAGAACGCCCGTCCCCGGTCGGTGATCCGCAACGCGCGCGGAATGCGATGCAACGCAACGCCGCGCATCTCGACCAGCCGCGTCAGCACGGCATTGGCGAAGGGACCGGCGAGATGCGGCACGCGCTCGGTCCAGTCATTGCAGAGCCGCAGATGCGGCTGCCGCGCCGGATCGAAATCGATCCCTTCGGCCCGGCACCAGGCCAGCCCCTGCTCCGTCACGCGACCATCGCGGCCGTCGATGACGACAAGCCGGCGGCGGATCAGCGCATTGGACAGCAGCACCCCGAGCTGGCCCGCAAGGTGATGGTAGCAGGTGCGCGATTGCCTGAGCTGCTCGGCCGGCATCGCACGCCGGCGCCCGGCGGAAGTCTTGGCAGCGCTCTTGGCGGCGAGATCGACCAGGCTCTCAATCAGCGCCGCGACATCGTCGTCCCTGATCCGGTAATATCTGAACCTGCCCTGTGCCCACACCGAGAGCACGCGCGCGTCCACCAGCTTCTGCAGATGCGCGCTGGCGCCTTGCGGCGAAATGCCGGCGACCGCAGCAAGCTCGCCCGCCGGCAGCGCCTTGCCGTCGGCCAGCGCACTGACCATCGCCTCCCGCACCGGATCGCCCAGTGCCTCGGCGATCCGCGAAAATCCCGTCTGCACCGATTGGGATGATCCCACCGCATCGTCCTCCGTATCGGACCGGAACGTCCTACAAGCATTCGCAAGGCCGCGAAACTCATTTCAGATTTTCCTGAAACGTCGCGGCCGCCTGATCCGGTCAGATCGGCGCCGTTCAACGAAGCCCAAGGGAACAATCATGACGGCCAACAGCACCGACGCGGAACGCATCTACAAGCTCTGGGACGAAGCCCTCGGCAACAAGGACCTCGAGGCGGCACTAGCGCTTTACGCATCCGACGCCTCGATCGAGAGCCCCTTGGTCCAGCACCTGATGCAGACCAGGGATGGGATCGTCCGCGGCCGGGACGCGCTGCGCGAGTTCATCACGCGCGTGTTCCGAACCAACCCGCCGCAGCGCCGCCGCTTCAAGCAGGGCTTCTTCAGCGACGGCCGGATCCTCACCTGGGAATATCCGCGGCAATCGCCCGACGGCGATCAGATGGATCTCGTCGAGATCATGGAGATCGAGGACGGCCTGATCCAGCGTCACCGCGTCTACTGGGGATGGTATGCGCTGAACGTGCTCAGGGAGAGCTAGCCGAACACTTCTTCGCCAGCCGCGCCGGGCAGCTCTCGGACATCGCTTGCCGTCATGCTAGGCTTGCGGCCAAGCGGCTGGACAAACGCGCCGCGGGTGGGAAGAAGCATGATGTTCCGTTGGTGCGCGGCGCTTGTGGCCGCTTTCGTCTCGATGTCGGTAATGGCCATGGCTGCAGATTATCCCGCCCCGCAGGATGGCGAGTGGATCGCGAAGGACTTCAGGTTTCACAGCGGCGAGGTGATGCCGGAACTGCGGCTGCACTACACCACGCTCGGCGCACCGACCGGACAGCCGGTGCTGGTGCTGCACGGTTCCGGCGGCTCGGCCGCCAGCATGCTGACGCCGACCTTTGCCGGCCAGCTGTTCGGCCCGGGCCAGCCGCTCGATGCGTCGAAATACTACATCATCATTCCGGACGGCATCGGGCACGGCAAATCCTCGAAGCCGTCGGATGCGATGCGGACCAGCTTTCCGAAATACGACTACAACGACATGGTCGATGCGCAGTACCGGCTCGTCACCGAGGGGCTCGGCATCAAGCATCTGCGGCTCGTGATCGGCAACTCGATGGGCGGCATGCACACCTGGATCTGGGGCGTGCGCTATCCGCAGATGATGGACATTCTGGTACCGATGGCCTCGCAGCCATCAGCGATGGCCGCGCGCAACTGGATCCTGCGGCGGACCATGCTGGAAACAATCCGCAGCGATCCCGACTACAATGGCGGCAACTACACCAGCCAGCCGCGGATGATGAAATACGCCATCGCGGCCTATCGCTTCGCGAGCGCCGGCGGCACGCTCGGCTATCAGACGCTGGCGCCATCGGCACCGCAGGCCGACAAGATGGTCGATGACCAGCTGGCCCTGCCGGTCACGGCTGACGCCAACGACTACATCTACCAGTGGGAGGCCTCGCACGATTATGATCCGTCCACCGGGATGGAGAAGATCGATGCCACCCTGCTCGCGATCAACGCTGCCGACGATGAACGCAATCCACCGGAGACCGGCGTCACCGAGGCCGCGGTGAAGCGGATCGGGAACGGCAAGATCTATCTGATCCCGGCGAGCACCGAGACGCGCGGCCACCTCACGACCGGCGACGCCAAATTCTATTCCAGGCAATTGCTGGAATTGCTGCAGACCGCGCCGCAACACGCGACGTAGCGATCGAGGTCAGGCGATGTCGGCAAATGGCTTCCGTCGCGTTGCGCTGAGCCTGCCCGAGGTGGTCGAAGGCGCGCATCACGGCCACGCCGATTTCCGTGTCGGCAAACGCATCTTCGCAACGCTCGGCTATCCCGACCAGGATTGGGGCATGGTGAAGCTGACGCCGGAGCAACAAGCGATGGTGGTCGAGGCCGAGCCGGAGATCTTCCGGCCGGTGCCGGGCGGCTGGGGCAAAAGCGGCAGCACCAACGTCCGTCTCGCGAAAGCCGATCAGGTCACGCTGCGCAGCGCGCTCAGCATGGCTCGGGACAATATCGCGGTGAAGCCCGCGAAGAAGGCACGCGCGAAGACGGCATCCTGAACGCATCGATCTCGCACCGCATCAAGCCGTACCGCGTTGCTTCGCTCATTCTTTGAGCATGCATCTCGCGCGCGGTTCGTGCCTAATCGCGCAAACACCGGATTCGCGCACGACCCGCGCGGGTGACGCAGAAGTTTTCGCCGGAGGAAGGCAATGCGAAGGCGCACGCATCTCGCGGTGCTTGGGTGGCTCGCCATGATGGCGGGCGCTGCGCTGGCTTTCGACAACGGTCAATACGAGAACGTGCCGCCGGATATCCGCGCCTGGTTCAAGAGCGTGATCGCACCGAATGGCGTGCCGTGCTGCGACATCTCCGACGGCCATCGCACCAGCTACGACGTTCGGGGCGGCGCCTATTGGGTGCCGATCGAGGGCGAATGGATGATGGTGCCGGAACGCGCCGTGATCCGCGATCGCGGCAATCCGGTCGGCGAAGCCGTGGTGTGGTACGTGCATCACCGCGGCGGCATCATCATCAGTTGCTTCGTTCCTGCCGATGCGGTCTGACAGCCCCCGCCGGCTGCGCCGCGCGACGGCGCGATCAGATCGCGCCAATTTGAAACATTTACCTCCTGTTAACCTTACTTTTTAACCAATAATTAAGGATGAGTTTGCGGGCGCAACGCGGCCCGTCCTAGCGTCCGCACAATGCTCCGTAACCGATTGGTGCGTGCCATGGCTTGTCGAACAACGGCGTATCGAACTTGTGGGGCGCTGATTGCGTCCTTTGGCGTTGCAGCGCTGCTGCTTGCTTCCTCGACTGAGACCTATGCGAGATCCGGGACGGCGCCGCGCGGCACGTTTAGCTCGCACCATCCGGCCTTCCGCCATCACCTGCGCGTGCCCGGCATCGTCCTGCCGGATGCGGGCGGATATTATGATGGCGCCGCCGGCGTGCCCTTCGCCGCCGACGTCCCCCCTCCGGTCTCGAACGACGTTCGCTACACCTACACCCAGGACGTGCCCTGGGATTGGGCGCATCGATATCCGCCGGCCGTGGTGCCGTCGGATCGCCCCTATGTGTCGAGCTGCCCGACGGAGAGCGTCACGGTGCCCGGGCGCGGTGGCGACCGCACCATCAACATCATCAGGTGCTACTGACCCGCGCCGCTGCAATCGGAAGCGCGAAAGCAAAAGAGGCCGCCCGCAAGGACGGCCTCTCGCAGTTTGGGAGCCGCTCTCCGAGCGACGGAGGCGATCAGGACTCCTCGCCCTTCAGATGACCGACGTGCTTCTGGGTGTAGAGCTCAAGACCGATGCGCTTGATCAGGTCGAGCTGGGTCTCGAGGAAGTCGATGTGGTCTTCCTCGTCCTTCATCAGCTTCTCGAACAGGTCGCGGCTGACGTAATCCTTGACGCCGTGGCAGTAGGTCGCCGCCTCCTGATAGAGCGTGCGGGCGCCGATCTCGGCGGCCAGGTCGCACTCGATGATCTCCTTGACGTCCTGGCCGATCTTCAAGGGATCGAGTACCTGCAGGTTCGGGAAGCCGTCGAGGAACAGGATGCGATCGACGAACTTGTCGGCATGCTCCATCTCCTCGATGGATTCCTTGCGCCAGACCTTGGCCATCTCCAGGAGGCCCCAATTGTTGAGCATCCGGTAGTGCAGCCAGTACTGATTGATGGCGGTCAGTTCGCTGCGCAGCCCCTTGTTCAGATAATCAATGACCTTCGGGTCGCCTTGCATGATCCACTCCACCTGTCGCGGCCAACGCTGGCCGGTTTGAATTTAGAATGTTTCTAAATCAGATTCACGGCAAGAGCAACCCTGCGCAGAAACGGCGCGTGGATAGCCGGATTCGGGTGGATTTGCCGTGCGTTTTCGCGCGAAGCGGAAGCCGGTTCGCGTGAAGAAAAAGCGTCGAAAAAAGCAGCTTTAGCAGGCCGCGAGCGCGAATTCGGTCGACTCGGCGTCGTCCTCATTGTCAGCATGCGGATGGCCGGCATGGGGACAGCCGGCGCAGCAGGCCTTGGCGCAGGGACCGAGCGCCTCGTCGATGATCGCCTTGATCGTGCGCGCGCAGCGGCCGCATTCTGCACTGCAGCCGAGGCAGCCGTACACCTGCTTGGCATTTCGTGTCACGGGCCCGCCGGCACTCACGGCATTGCGGACATCGTGGTCGCTGAGGACGTTACAGGAACAGACAATCATCGGAGAAAGGCGGGTCCATCGGTGATGCTTGGCAATATGGATATTGTCGCCCCCGGCGGGATGCAAAAGGAAAAACCAGTTCTTGTAGCAATTCCAAACTGATGCGGGATTCATATTGGAACGAGTCTAAATCGAAAGCGGACTCGCCGCGGATTCCGGGCAGTTTGCGGCTCAATTCCCGGCTCCACCGCCTGGCTCGGTTTGTGCGCTGCAAGGTAGTCAAGTGACTGCAGGGATTCGGTCGCGATTGCGGCAGCCTCGTTCATTGATCATTCAAGCAGAATATGGAACCCTTGAGCTCGACAGATTGCTTGCATACGCTGTCCTCGGCTCCCGTGAGAAAGGTCATGCCATGAAGAAGACATTGCTGGCGCTCGGCGCCGCCGCCACTCTGGCGATTTCGGCTGTGGCGATGCCCGCCCCGGCCCAGGCACAACGCGGAGTCGCCGCCGGCGTCGCCGCGGGATTGATCGGTGGCGCCATCGTCGGCGGCGCGATCGCATCGCAGAACGGCTACTATGGTCCGGGATACGCTCCCGGCTACTACGCGCCCGGTTACGCGCCCGGTCCGGCCTATGTCGCCGAGCCCGGCTACGGTGCCGATTGTGTCTGGCAGCGCCAACGATTCTGGGACGGCTACTCCTGGCGCGTGCGCAGGGTTCGCGTTTGCGACTGATCGCCGTTCATCTCGATTAAATCGAACCAGATGTCCCGGAAAACCGACTGTTCTCCGGGACATCTGCTGTTGAAGGCCAGAAAAAACCGCTTTTCTACGCGATGAGCCTGCGGACGTTTACTTTCGGTTGACTGTTCTGCGCTGTTTAGCAAGACAGCAGTTCGAGATCAGCGTGCTGAGTCACCCAAGCCCGGCGTCGAACCAAGACGCCACCACCTTTCCAGGAGAGCCAAAGACATGAAGAAGACTTTAGCTGCCCTCGTTGCCGTTACCACGATTGCCGGTTCGCTGGCGGTTGCTCCGGCTGCCAAGGCTGGTGACGGCGGCGCCGTCGCTGCCGGCGTTGCCGGCGGCCTGATCGGCGGCGCCCTGCTGGGCGGCGCGATTGCAGGCGCCCGTCCGGCCCCGGTCTATGTTGCACCGGCGCCGACCTACGTCGAAGAAGCTCCCTGCCGCTGGGTTCGCGAGCGGTTCTGGGACGGCTACGGCTGGCGCTTCCGTCGCATCCAGGTTTGCGACTGATCGTTCGACAGGCTATCTGCATCCCCCTCGAAAACCCGGCCTCACGGCCGGGTTTTTGTTTTCTGGAGCGTTTTCGAGCGAAGCCTGTCCCGCACTTGATGCGGGATGGACACCGGTTCGCGTGAAGAAAACGCGTCAAAACAAAAAGCTAGAGCCTCAGCGCGCTCCGTTCATCGCGCGCAGCACCGCCTCGCTCGGCCAGCAATCGACCTTCAGCCCGGCCTGCTTCTGATAGGCGCCGAGCGCCGCGCGGGTCTGCATCCCGGCTTTGCCGTCGAGCTTGTCCTTGTAGAGGCCGATCCGCGTCAGCTGCTGCTGCATCGCCTCGACATCGGCCGAGCGCAGCTGCTTGGAGGCCGCCCATGGCGTCGCGAAGGGCTGCGGGCTCGTCATGCGGTCGGCGAGATGGCCGACGAACAGCACGTAGAGATCGGAGAAATTGTACTCCTTGATCACGAAGTAGTTCGGCGTGGTCAGGAAGGCCGGACCGTAGATGCCTTCGGGCTGCAGCAGCGAGGCCGATTGCGCCTGCTCCGCGGCGTTGAGCTTCTGCCCGCGTACCGGCACGAAGCCTGCCCGCAGCCACTGGCTGATCGGCTTGGTCACTTCAGGCACGCCCATCGTGCAATCGGCACTGGCCGGCGCCTGCACCTCGTAAGCCCAGCGCACGCCGGGCTGCCAGCCCTTGTTGACAAGCTGCTGCGCGGCGGAGGCGAGCGCGTCCGGCACCGAGTGCCAGATGTCGACGCGGCCGTCGCCGTCGAGATCGACGCCGTGCTTGTAGTATTCCGACGGCAGGAACTGGGTGTAGCCGGTCGCACCCGCCCAGGACGAGCGCAGCTCCTTGCGCGTCACCGCGCCCTCGCCGAGGATCTTCAGCGCGAGGATGAACTCGGTGCGGTACTGATCCTTGCGGCGGCCGACATAGGCCTGCGTCGCCACCACGCGCAGCGTGTCGTAGGGCAGCGAATAGCGGCCGTAGTCGGTCTCGCGGCCCCAGATCGCCAGCACGATGGTCGAGGGAACGCCGAACCGCTTCTCGATCGCATCGAGCGAGGGACGATACTTCTGCAACAGCCTCTGCCCCTCCGCCGCGAGCCGCGCGATCGAGGCTTCCTTGACGTAATCGGCCGGCACCTGCACGAACTCGGCCTGCGCCGGCGCGCCGGTCTTGGGACGTCCGGGCAGGATCAGATCGGGCAGCTTGTAGTCGGGCTCGAGCGCGCGCGTCTCGCGATCAAAGGTTTCGCGCGACACGCCGGCCTCCTTGGCCTCCGGCCACAGCGAGGCGATGAACTGGGTGAACGCGGCATCGGCGGCGTAGGTGGGCCGCTGCAGCGGCGCACACAGCAGCAGCGCGAATGCGGCAATGGTTGCTGGCCATTTCATGATCGATCTCATCCCGCGGAAACAGGCATTGCAATGTGAACTCGGCAATTGTCAGAATTCAATTCTGGGTGGTAAGTTTTGCCATGCGCATATTTCTGTCGTTTCCCTCCGAATTGGAATCGCAGGCTGACAGCATCGCCCAGTCGCTGCGCAATTGCGATCATGACGTTTTCTTTTCGCACGACGATCTTCCGCCGGGCGACAGTTTCGATGCGCGCGTCGAGAAAGCCATCGAAAGCAGCGATTTTATGGTGTTCCTGATCAGTCCGGAATCGGTGACCAAGGGGCGCTACACGCTGAGCGAACTCGCCTTTGCCCGGACCAAATGGCCGAACCCGAGCAACCGCGTGCTGCCGGTGATGATGGCGCCGACCCCGCTCGACCAGGTTCCGACCTATCTCAAGGCGGTCACGATCCTCGAACCGCAGGGCAGCGCCGCCGCCGAGACGCGGGCCGCGGTGGACCGGATGCTGGCGGCCGAAAGCGCGCAGTCGCGCGGCCGGCCCAGTCTGCCCTTCGTCGTGCTGGCGCTTGCATCCGCCGTCATCTGCAGCCTAATCGCGACCTATGCGCTCAACGTCCTGCAATATTCGTTCGTCGTCTCCGACGCCGGCGGGATCACGATCCTGCCCGGCGTGGTCTTCGGCATGGCGGTTGCAACGTGCAACGTCATGTTTGGCGCCAGGGACCGGTTTCAGCTGGCGCTGGTGGTCGCAATCACGACGACGGCATGGATCGCGGCTTACGATGCCAGCGCCGTCACGCTTCAGGCGCTCGGCCAGTATGCGAGGACCGTCCCGATCGACGGCAATGCCGCCAACTCGGCGCAGATCACCGGGACGCTCGGCAACAATCCCTACATGGGTTATCTGATCGGCGGCATCGGCGGCGCCGTCGGCGGAGCCATCACCATTCTCGGCGTGCTGCTGACCAACCCGGCGTTCAGGCGGATCGACAGCGTCGTGGTGACATGGATCGCGGCCATCGCTGCCGGAATCATTTACGGCGCGATCGTCAGGCTGCCGACCTTGCTGGGTTGGCTGGTGCTGTTCGGCGTCTGGCAGACCGCGTTCATCCTCGCCATGGCCCGCGGATTTCCGCGCGGCGCGGCGCAGATCCCCGAATGGCTCGGCAAATCCGCGCCGGCATTGTTCGGCTCACGCGCGGCGCGGTGACGCCGCGCCGCCGTTAGCTAGTGCGTGACCTGCTGCTTGGCACCTTCGATCGAGTCGTTCGACAGCTTGTCGACGATGGCGATGCCGATGGCCGACAGGATGAAGACGCAGTGGATGATGGTCTGCCACATCACGCCGGTTTCGGTGTAGTTGCCCTTGCCCGACGACAGCGCGCCGGCCTCGATGAAGGTGCGCAGCAGATGGATCGAGGAGATGCCAATGATCGCCATCGCCAGCTTGATCTTCAGCACGCTGGCGTTGACGTGGCTGAGCCATTCCGGCTCGTCGGGATGCCCCTGCAGATTGAGCCGCGACACGAAGGTTTCGTAGCCGCCGACGATCACCATCACCAACAGGTTCGAGATCATGACGACGTCGATCAAGCCGAGCACGGCCAGCATGATCTGCTGTTCGCTGAAATCGAAGGCATGGGCGAACAGGTGCCAGAGTTCCTTCAGGAACAGCACGACATAGACGCCCTGGGCGATGATCAAGCCGACATAGAGCGGCAATTGCAGCCAGCGCGACCCGAAGATCAGCATGGGAACGGGACGCAGCGACCGGCCCTTCGCGGGCGCGCGCGCGTCTGAGATAGCGGACATGTTGGAGTGCTCGCGGGATTCGATTTGCGGAACGCTTTATCTACGCAATCCCGCGCCGTTGAAAAGCGACAACTGGCCGCAGATTGCGCCGCGATGCCGTCACGATCCTGCAAACGAAGAGCGGACGAACGCGGCGCGATGGCCGCGCTCGACCGCTCGAACCGATCAGCGCGTCAGCTTCTTGTACTTTACGCGATGCGGAATGATGCTGTCCTGGCCGAGCCGGCGCATCTTGTCCTTTTCGTAGTCCTGGAAGTTGCCCTCGAACCATTCGACATGGCTGTCGCCTTCGAAGGCTAGGATGTGGGTCGCGATGCGGTCGAGGAACCAGCGATCGTGGCTGATGATGACGGCGCAGCCGGCAAAATCCTCCAGCGCCTCTTCCAGCGCGCGCAGCGTGTCGACGTCGAGGTCGTTGGTCGGTTCGTCGAGCAGCAGCACGTTGGCGCCCGACTTCAGCATCTTGGCGAGATGCACGCGGTTGCGCTCACCGCCGGACAGCGCGCCGACCTTCTTCTGCTGGTCGGCGCCCTTGAAGTTGAACGACGAGCAATAGCCGCGCGAGTTGACTTCCTTCTTGCCGAGCAGGATCAGCTCGTTGTTGCCTGAAATCTCCTCCCACACTGTCTTCTTGCCGTCGAGCGCGTCGCGCGACTGGTCGACATAGCCGAGATGAACGCTTTCGCCGACCGTGATGGAGCCCTTGTCCGGCTCTTCCTGCTTGGTGATCATCCTGAACAGCGTGGTCTTGCCGGCGCCGTTGGCACCGATCACACCGACGATGCCGCCGGGCGGCAGCTTGAAGGTAAGGTCGTCGATCAGCATGCGGTCGCCAAACCCCTTGCTGAGGCCTTCGAAGTCGACGACGTTCTGGCCCAGCCGTTCGGCGACTGGGATCGTGATCTGCGCGGTCTGGGTCTGCTTTTCACTGGCCTGTTTCAGCAGCTCTTCGTAGCGCTGGTAGCGCGCCTTGGACTTGGCCTGACGCGCCTTTGGCGAGGACGCGATCCACTCCTGCTCGCGGGCCAACGTCTTCTGGTGGGCGGCGTCTTCGCGGCCTTCCTGCTCCAGCCGCTTCTGCTTCTGCTGCAGCCAGGACGAATAGTTGCCCTCGTAGGGGATGCCGCGGCCGCGGTCGAGCTCGAGGATCCAGCCGGTGACGTTGTCGAGGAAGTAGCGGTCGTGGGTCACGATCAGGATCGCGCCCGGATAATTCCGTAGATGGCCTTCCAGCCACGACACCGACTCGGCGTCGAGATGGTTGGTCGGTTCGTCGAGCAGCAGCAATTCCGGCTGGTCGAGCAGCAGGCGGCACAGCGCGACGCGGCGGCGCTCACCGCCCGAAAGCTTGGTGACGTCGGCATCGTCGGGCGGGCAGCGCAGCGCGTCCATCGCCTGATCGACCTTGCTGTCGAGATCCCACAGGCCCTGCGCCTCGATCTCGTCCTGCAGTTTGGTCATCTCGTCGGCGGTCTCGTCCGAATAGTTGACGGCGAGCTCGTTGTAGCGGTCGAGGATCGCCTTCTGCTTGGCAACGCCGAGCATGACGTTTTCACGGACGTTGAGCGCGGGATCGAGGTGCGGCTCCTGCTCAAGATAGCCGACGCGGGCGCCCTCGGCGACCCAGGCCTCGCCGTTATATTCCTTGTCGAGGCCGGCCATGATCTTGAGCAGCGTCGACTTGCCCGAGCCGTTGACGCCGAGCACGCCGATCTTGGCGTCCGGGTAGAAGCTCAGATGGACGTTATCGAGCACTTTTCGGGTCGGATAAGCCTTGGTCAGACCCTGCATGAAATAGATGAACTGGCGAGCCATCCGCTGTCCCTGGAATTGATCCGATTTGTGGAAATTTTGCTGCCGCCGATGTAGCGGCCGGCCCCCGAAAGCGCAACCGCGGGTCCTCTGTTTTCCGTCCGTTCACCACGTTTCGTCTGTTCACCACGGGTGACTACGGGTTCGCCACCATGTGTGCGCCCGATCATGACAATTGAAACCATCTTTTAATAAATCAGGCGAAAACTCGTTCTCAACGCCGAAAAATGGCGTTTTTCGCGGCAGAACCGCGAGCAAGACAGCAGAGGCCGCGTCATGGCTACCATCATTTCAGCACCTCTTTCGCGTCCGGCGATCAAGGGCGACGCGACGCCGTTCGCCGAATTCCGCGCCTTTTTGCGCGCCTTCGTCGCCAAGGCCTTCAACCCCTACCGGCCGGAACTGCACTATATGCGTGGTCCGGGTCCGGCCTGCCGCGCCAAGCAGATGGCATTGTCGCCGGTGGTCCGGACGATGCTGGCCGACATCCGCTCCACCAAGGCCGAGAGGCCGTCTCGGCCGGTGTGACAATCGCCGCTTTTTGAAACCGCACCCGCTTGCGCGCCTGCCGATTGCGCGCGACCATCAGGGATCCCCGGCGGTTGATGTCCTTGCCGTCGCCCTCACCCTGAATGGATCTCCCCGATGACGCGGCTGCGCTGTGCAATCCTCGACGACTATTTTGACATCGCGCTTTCGGTGGCCGACTGGCCGGCGATCAAGGACCGGGTCGACGTCACCGTGTTCGACAAGCCGTTCACGAGCGAGGCGGATGCCGCAGCGAAGCTGAAGGATTTCGAGATCGTCTGCGCGATGCGCGAACGCACGGCGTTCCCGCGCAGCCTGCTCGACGCGCTGCCCAAGCTCAAGCTCCTAATCACCTCGGGCATGCGCAACGCCGCAATCGACATGGAGGCCGCCAAGGACCGCAAGGTGGTGCTGTGCGGCACGCAATATAGCCACGATCCCACCGCGCCCCTGACCATGGGCCTGATCCTGGAATTGACGCGCGGCATCGGCCGCGAGAATGCGCGCATGCACGCCGGCGAGCCTTGGCAGACCTTTGCCGGCACCGAGATCGAGGGCAAGACGCTCGGTGTCATCGGCCTCGGCAAGCTCGGCAGCAAGGTCGCCGGCATGGCCATGGCGTTCGGCATGAACGTCATCGCCTGGAGCCCCAACCTCACGCCGGAGAAGTGCAAGGAGGCCGGCGTCGGCTACGCGAGCAAGGACGAGCTGTTCGCGACCGCCGACATCATCACCATCCATGTGGTGCTGAGCCCGCGCTCACGCGGACTGGTCGGCGCCGCCGATCTCGCGCGCATGAAGCCGTCAGCCTATCTCGTCAACACCGCGCGCGGGCCGATCGTCGACGAAGACGCACTCCTTGTCGCTCTCCGTGAGAAGAAGATCGCCGGCGCCGGCATCGACGTGTTCTCGGTCGAGCCGCTGCCGTCAGATCACCCGCTGCGCAAGCTCGACAACGTCGTGATCACGCCGCATCTCGGCTACGCGACGCGCGAGAGCCTGCAGATGCACTATCAGCAGATGGTCGAATGCATCGACGCCTTCACCACGGGCGCCGAGCCGCCGCGGCGACTGGGCTGAGACCAGGCGTTTATCAGCAACAAAAAAGGCGCGCTGTTCGCGCGCCTTTTTCATGATGAATTGCAGATGGGCCTAGCGCACCGTCACCGGCGCGGGCAGCGGCTGCACCGAAGTCGGCTGCGTGCCGGGCAGCGGCGCGGCCTGGGCCTGGGTCGGCGCCATCGGGTTGGCGGGCATCGGCGCGGCGGAGGCCGTCGCTGTTCCCGGGGCGGCACCGCCAGGCAGCACAACCACGCGGGTGCCGACCTTGGTGCGCTCGAACAGGTCCGAGACGTCCTCGTTCAGCATGCCGATGCAGCCCGACGAGACGAACTTGCCAATGGTCGACGGTTGGTTGGTGCCGTGGATGCGATACACCGTCGAGCCGAGATACATCGCGCGAGCGCCGAGCGGATTGCCGGGTCCACCGGCCATGAAGCGCGGCAGATAGGGCTGACGCTCGATCATCTCCGTCGGCGGATGCCAATCCGGCCATTCGGCCTTGCGGGTGATCTTCTGCACGCCGGTCCAGGTGAAACCGTCGCGGCCGACGCGGACGCCATAACGGATCGCCCGGCCATTGCCGAGGATGTAATAGAGGTAGGTGTTCGGCGTATCGACGACGATGGTGCCAGCCGGCTCCTTGGTCGCGAACGCCACTTCCTGCCGACGCAGGTTCGGCGCCAGTTGCGCCGGCCCGTCTTCCGGCTGCTCGTCCGCCGGCAGCGACGCGATCCGCAGCGGCTTGCCATTGGCATCGACCGGCGCCTGCTGCTGCGGCACCGTTCCGGTGACACCGGCGGCACCAACCGCCTCGGGCGGACGCATGCCGTTGCGGTCGTCGCCATAGGCAACGCCGGCGGCCGGAACGCCGTTGTCGCGATAGCCCTGCGGCGGCGCGTTTGGCGAGCGATCGCCATAGATCACCGGGGGCGGTCCCATCGGCCGGCCATAGCGCGGATCATCGGGCGACATCACCGGGCCAGTCGGCGCACCACGGTCGGAATAGACCGGAGCGTTCATCGGACGGCCGTAGCGCGGATCGTCAGGCGACATCACCGGACCGGTCGGTGCGCCACGGTCGGAATAAACCGGCGGAGCGTTCATCGGGCGGCCATAGCGCGGGTCGTCCGGCGAGATCACCGGGCCGGGCGGCGGCAGCCCAGCCGAATTGCGCGGCGCGTCTTCATCGTCGAGCCCATCGAAGTCCGGCATGCTGCCCTGCGAGTAGGGTTGCGGCGCGGCCGAATAGGCCGGGCCCTGGGGCGCCGGATAACCCTGCTGCGCATGCGCAAGCGAAGTTCCTGCCACGCCGAGAGCCGCGGCAGCGCAAATCGTCAGAATGCGGTTGATCATCATTGCTCTTGTATAGTCCCCAAGCCACACCGGACCGTTAACGGCCAATGCAGGAAGATAGCGGCGCATTCAAGACAAATCCGCGAAACCCGGGCTGTTTCGGGCCTTTTGTGACGTCGCGTTATCGTTGCGGCAAAGATGTCTCATGGGTCGGGAATGTTTGTCCACGTGCCCAAAGTCATCAATCACCCGTATTTTGTAACAAACAGTCTCCGGGCGTTGCGATATCCTCGAATCGGCCTGATTCGCGCTCGCGACGCCGGCTTTCTCGTGTGGTCACCGCGTTCCCTCGACATCAAAGACCCTCCCGCAGAAGGGGGAACCCGCGCCCATGCTCCCCGGCCTTCGTTTCCTGTTCGCTGCGATCGTGCTGGCGACGTCGCTTCTGGTGTTCGGGTTAGGTGCGGCCGCGCTGCTGCGCGCCGCACATGAGGAATTCGCCAGCATTCCGGCCCGCCGGGCGCCGCCCGAGCCGCAGTTCGCGCAGCAGCCGGAACCATCACCGGTGCTCGCCATGGTGCGCGTCGAGCCGCCCGCCGCCGAAAAGGTGACGGCCGATATTGCGCCCCCCGCGACCCTGGCCGCGTCCGAACCTGCCACTCCCGCCGAGACCGCGCCTCCGGCCGAGCCGGAGAAGCTCGCCGCCGTGAAAGCGGACGATCCGTCCCCGCCCAAGCCGGAAGCGGCGGCGGTGGAGACGTCAGCGCCAGCGCAATCCGCCGAGACGGCCTCGCAAGCCCCTGCCGCGGATCCTTCGCCGACATCCCAGCCCGCACCCACCGAAGCGGCGCCGGCCAGCACCGAGACCAAGGTCGCCGCAGTGGCCGATCCGCCCGCTGCAACCAGCGAGCCCGCGCCTGCGACACCGACCCCGGCGATGGCTCAGCCCGAGCCGGCACCGCCGCCCTCACCCGAGGCGATCGCGGCCGCGACCAAGATCGCAACGCTGGGTGGACCGGAGGTCGTCGTCGCACAGCCGGCGGCGCCGAAGGCCATTGAGGCGAAGAAGCCGGAGCGCAGCGCGGCCAGCAAGCCGGAGCACCGGAAGCAGCGACGCCGGATTGTCCGCACGCCTCCCGCCCGGCAGGTCGTTCAGCAGCTCGATCCGTTCGGCCAGCCGGTGCCGCTCACCCGGCGTTAGGGATTGGCAATCAGGCAGGTCCGGTCGCGATCGGCGGGCCGCTGGCCTGTCCCCATTCCGACCACGAGCCGTCATAGAGCGCGGTGTCGGTGACGCCGATCCGGTAGAGCGCGAGCGTCAGCACGCCGGCCGAGACGCCCGAGCCGCAGCTCGTCACGATCGGCGCGTCGAGCTTCACGCCGGCGCCGGTGAACGACTTGCGCAGATCGTCGAGCGGCTTCATCTCGCCGGTCGCAGCATCGAACAGGTTGTTGTAGGGCACGTTGCGCGCGCCCGGGATGTGGCCGGCGCGGATGCCCGGCCGCGGCTCCGGCGCGCGGCCCTCGAACCGATCTGCAGCGCGCGCATCGATCACCTGCTCCTTGCGGCTTTCGACATTGGCGATCATCTGCTCGATACCGCGCACGCGCTTTGGATCATAGCTTGCTTTGAACGCCGCAGCCTTCGGCTTCACCTCGCCGCTCTCGACCGCCCTGCCCTCGGCGCGCCACTTCTTCAGACCGCCGTTGAGGATGCGCACGTTGCGATGGCCATAGGACAGGAACATCCACCAGGCGCGCGGCGCCGCGACCCAGCCGCCGGCGTCGTAGATCACGACGGTGTCGGCATTGCCGATGCCGAGCCCGCCGATGTCGCGGCCGAACTGCTCGGCGCTCGGAAACATATGCGGCAGCGGATTCGAATGGTCGGACACCGCGTCGACGTCGAAGAACACCGCGCCCGGCAGATGCGCGGCGAGGTAATCGTCCTTCGGCAGCGGCAGCACGCCCGGCAGCTTGAAGGTCGCGTCGAGCACCTTGACGTTGGCATCGCCGAGATGCGCAGCCAGCCATTCGGTCGAAACGAGCGGATCGTCGGTGGTCGTCATCTTACATATCTCTCCATCGTCATTGCCGGACTTGATCCGGCAATCCATCTTCTTTTTGAAACGATGGACACGCGGGTCAAGCCCGCGTGTGACATCCACTAGCCCTTCTTCTTCGGCTCCCACGCCTCGATCGGCCCGCCGGCTTCGCGCCAGGCGGCGAAGCCGCCGCCCATATGCGCGACCGGCTTCAGACCCATGTCTTTCGCGGTCTTGGCGGCGAGCGCCGAGCGCAGGCCGCCGGCGCAGTGGAAGATGAACTTCTTGTCTTCCTGGAAGATCGGCTTGGCGTAGGGGCTGTTCGGATCGATCCAGAATTCCAGCATGCCGCGGGTGCAGGAGAACGCGCCGGGGATCTTGCCGTCGCGCTCGATCTCGCGGGGGTCGCGGATGTCGACGATCACGACGTCGTTCTTGCCGATCAGCGTGATCGCATCGGCCGCGCTGATGGTCTCGATCTCGGCATTGGCCTCGTCGATCATCACCTTGATGCCGCGGTGGATGTTCTGGGGCATGGCGCTCTCCCTGACGTTATTGGCGCGCCCACAGGCGCGCGACGCATTGCGCGTTTTACCGCACCAACTCCCGCATCGCATGCTCCAGACCCTCGATCGTGATCGGATACATGCGCTCGGAGAACAGGCGGCGGATGATGGTGGTCGATTCCGAATAGTCCCAGTGCTTCTGCGCCACCGGATTGAGCCACACCGCGTGCGGATAGGTGCGGGTGATGCGGTCGAGCCAGACCGAACCGGCCTCCTCGTTGACATGCTCGACCGAACCGCCGGGAACCATGATCTCGTACGGCGACATCGAGGCGTCGCCGACGAACACCACCTTGTAGTCGTGCGGATATTTATGCAGCACGTCCCAGGTCGGCGTGCGATCGGTGAAGCGCCGCTTGTTCTGCTTCCAGACGCCTTCATAGAGGCAGTTGTGGAAGTAGAAATATTCCATGTGCTTGAATTCGCTCTTGGCGGCCGAGAACAGTTCCTCGACCTGCTCGATATGCGAATCCATCGAGCCGCCGATATCGAAAAACACCAGCACCTTGACCGCGTTGCGCCGCTCGGGCCGCATGTGCACGTCGAGGTAGCCGTGGTTGGCGGTCTCCTTGATCGTGGTGTCGAGGTCGAGCTCGTCGGGCGCGCCGGTGCGGGCGAACTTGCGTAAGCGCCGCAGCGCGACCTTGATGTTGCGGATGCCGAGCTCGACATTGCCGTCGAGATCCTTGAACTCGCGCTTGTCCCACACCTTCACGGCGCGGTTGTTGCGGTTCTTCTCCTGCCCGATGCGGACGCCTTCGGGATTGTAGCCATGGGCACCGAACGGCGAGGTGCCGGCGGTGCCGATCCACTTGCTGCCGCCCTGGTGGCGGCCCTTCTGTTCCTCGAGCCGCTTCTTCAAGGTCTCCATGAGCTTGTCCCAGCCCATGGCCTCGATCTGCTTCTTCTCTTCCTCGGTGAGATATTTCTCCGCGAGCTTCTTCAGCCACTCCTCGGGGATCTCCGCCTTGCCCATGGCGTCGAGCAGGCTCTCGAGCCCCTTGAACACGGTGCCGAACACGCGGTCGAACTTGTCGAGATTGCGCTCGTCCTTCACCAGGGCGGCGCGCGACAAATAGTAGAAGTTCTCGACCGTCTGTTCGGCGAGATCGGCGTCGAGCGCTTCCATCAAGGTCAGATATTCCCGTAGCGTCACGGGGACCTGGGCGTCGCGCAGCGATGTGAAGAACTGCAGGAACATACTTACCTAGATCGCCCGCTGGACCGGTGACGTCAAGGGGCACAGCCATGCCGGGACCGGCGATCCGCTTTGATCTGGCCGCCTGCAGCCATATCTTGCCGGGGGCACCCCAACGACGTCGCCGCCGCGCATCTGTGCCGCAGTCATTCCGCAGGGCGGAAACATGATGCCCGACATTCCATGCGCCCGGTGCCGTTCAGGGTACCGCTGCGCTGCGGAATCCGCCCTAGACCGTCCGGCTTTTTCAATTACAATTGCGCCTGACAAGACATTGGGCAGGACGTTTGAATGGGCATCATTGCGGCACTGGTGATCGGTGCGATTGCCGGCTGGCTCGCTGGGCTGATCGTGCGCGGCGCGGGCTTCGGGCTGATCGGCAACATCGTCGTCGGCATCGTCGGCGCGCTGGTGGCGAGCTGGCTGTTGCCGCAACTCGGCATCAGCCTCGGCGGCGGCGCGATCCGCGACATCGTGAACGCGACGATCGGCGCGGTGGTCGTGCTGGTGATCGTGTCGCTGATCAGACGCGCGTGACCAGAAAATTTGCATTCCCAACGACCGCTGCGAGAGCGGTCGTTTCATGTTGAGGCCCAAGTGGCGGCTCATGCGGCCAACGAACCAAGCAAGGCAAAGAGATCGATGAAATTCACGGGTACCAAGGACTACGTCGCCACCGATGACCTCAAGGTCGCCGTCAATGCCGCCATCGTGCTCGAGCGCCCGCTGCTGGTGAAGGGCGAGCCCGGCACCGGCAAGACCGTGCTGGCCGAGGAAGTCGCCAAGGCGATCGACGCGCCGCTTTTGACCTGGCACATCAAGTCGACCACCAAGGCGCAGCAGGGCCTCTACGAATACGACGCGGTGTCGCGGCTGCGCGACAGCCAGCTTGGCGACGCCCGCGTGTCCGACATCAAGAACTACATCAAGCGCGGCAAGCTGTGGGATGCCTTCACCCACGGGAAGCGCCCGGTGCTCCTGATCGACGAGATCGACAAGGCCGACATCGAATTCCCCAACGACCTCTTGCTCGAGCTCGACCGGATGGAGTTCCATGTCTACGAGACCGGCGAGACCATCAAGGCGAAGCTGCGCCCGATCGTGATGATCACGTCGAACAACGAGAAGGAACTGCCGGACGCCTTCCTGCGCCGCTGCTTCTTCCACTACATCAAGTTCCCCGACGCCGACACCATGGGCAGGATCGTCGACGTGCACTTCCCCAACATCAAGAAGCGGCTGGTGGAAGAGGCGCTGCGGATATTCTTCGAGGTGCGCGAGGTGCCCGGCCTGAAGAAGAAGCCCTCGACCTCCGAGCTGCTCGACTGGCTCAAGCTGCTGCTGAACGAGGACATCACGCCGGAGATGCTGAGGGAGCGCGACCCGCGCAAGCTGATCCCGCCGCTGCACGGCGCGCTGCTCAAGAACGAGCAGGACGTCCATTTGTTCGAGCGGCTGGCGTTCCTCAGCCGCCGCGAAGTCTAGTTCCGATATCGGCAGCCGCCGGGGCATTCGCTCCGGCGTTTTGCTTCCACAGCTCAAACAAAAAGAAGACCAGGGAAGATGAACGTCCAGACCCAAATCCGCGCTGCCGAGCCTGTCACGACCGAGCATTTCGACGTCCTGATCGCAGGCGCCGGCATCTCCGGCGTCGGCGCCGCCTACCACCTCACCACGCAATGCAGGGGCACCAGCTTCGTGGTGCTGGAGACGCAGAAGACCTTCGGCGGCACCTGGTCGACCCACCGTTATCCCGGCATCCGCTCCGACAGCGATCTGCACACTTTCGGCTATCGCTTCAAGCCGTGGACCAGCGCACCGATCGCCAGCGCGGCCGAGATCCTGAAATACATGGGCGAGGTGATCGAGGAGAACGATCTCGCGCGCCACATCCGCTATCGCCACACCATCACGGCGGCGAAGTGGTCGAACGAGACCAACCTCTGGACCGTCGATGCGGTCCGCATCGACACCGGCGAGAGGCTGCGCTTCACCACCAACTTCTTCTGGATGTGCCAGGGCTATTACAGCCACACCGAGGGCTACACCCCCGAGTGGACCGACATGGCGAAGTTCAAGGGTCCGATCGTCCATCCGCAGACCTGGCCCGATGACCTCGACTACAAGGGCAAGCGCGTGGTCGTGATCGGCTCTGGCGCTACGGCTGCGACCCTGATCCCGGCGATGGCCAAGGATGCCGGCCATGTCACAATGCTGCAGCGTTCGCCGACCTATTTCCGCACCGGCCGCAACGCGATCGAGATCGCCGAGGAACTGCGCAAGCTGCAGGTCGACGAGAGCTGGATCCACGAGATCACCCGCCGCAAGATCCTGCTCGACCAGGACACCTTTACCCGCAAGACCTTTGCGGAGCCCGAGGCTGCCAAGAAGGATCTGCTGTCGGCGGTCGAAGCCTATCTCGGCAAGGACTACGACATCGCCACCCACTTCACGCCGCGCTACCGTCCGTGGCGGCAGCGCATCGCCTTCATTCCGGACGGCGACCTGTTCCAGGCCATCAAGGGCGGCAAGGCCTCCGTCGTCACCGACGAGATCGACCGCTTCACCGAGAACGGCATCCTGCTCAAGTCCGGCAAGGAGCTCGAGGCCGACATCATCATCACCGCGACCGGCTTCCACCTCTCCGCCAACGGCGGCATCGACTTCGAGATCGACGGCAAGCCGCTCGAGTTCAAGGACACCGTGACCTATCGCGGCATGATGTTCACCGGCGTGCCGAACCTGGTCTGGGTGTTCGGCTATTTCCGCGCGAGCTGGACCTTGCGCGTCGACCTGGTCGCCGACTTCGTGTGCCGCCTGCTGCAGCACATGAAGGCAACCGGCGCGAACAAGGTGACGCCGGCGCTGCGCCCCGAAGACCACAACATGCCGCTGCAGCCGTGGATCGATCCAGAGAACTTCAACCCCGGCTACATGATGCGCGGCATGCACCTGTTGCCGAAGCGCGGTGACAAGCCCGAGTGGCAGCACAACCAGGACTATTGGGCCGAGAAGGACGAATTCCCGGCGATCGATCTCAAGGACAAGGCGTTCGTCTACGGCTGAGCTCCCTCATGCTTGTTCCGTCATCCTGAGGTGCCCGCGAAGCGGGCCTCGAAGGATGCACGGCCACCAGCGGGGCCGTCGACCCTTCGAGACGCCGCTTCGCGGCTCCTCAGGGTGACGATGTGAGAAAGAGCGCGCTGATCAAGAAAGATCATCGCACCTCTCCTTCCTCACGCATACTCCGGCAGTTTCGCCGCCACCTCGGGGGTCTTGCCGCGGATCATGTCGGAGGCCTTGTCGGCGATCATCAAGGTCGAGGCGTTGAGATTGGCGGAGATCATCCGCGGCATGATCGAGGCGTCGATCACGCGCAGGCCTTCCATGCCGTGGACCCGGAGCTGGTCGTCGACCACGGCCCACGGCGCGTCCGCCGGACCCATCCGGCAGGTACAGCCGGGATGGAAGGTGGTGGTGCCGCGCTGGGTCGCAGCCGCGAGCAGTTCGTCGTCGCTCGTCACCTTGGGACCCGGAAAATCCTCATAGGCATAATACGGCGCGAGCGGCTCGGAGGCGAGCAGGCGCCGCGCCAGCTTCATGCCGGCGACGACGACGCGGCGGTCGATCTCCTCGGCGAGATAGTTGGTCTGGATGATCGGCGGCGCGAACGGATCGGCGGAGCGGATCCGGACATAGCCGCGGCTCTCCGGCCGCTGCTGCCATGACGCCACCGTCATGCCGGGCTCGTCCTCGAGCTGGCCTTGCACGCCTTCCTTGTAGCTCGCCGGCGTGAAGGTGAGCTGCAAATCGGAGCTCTCGGTGGTCTCGCCGGAATGCCAGAAGCAGTAGACCATGGTCGGCGACAGCGACAGCAGACCGCGCCGCGTCGTTGCCCATTTGATTGCTTCGCCCCACAGGCTGAGGCCGCGGCGCATTTCGTTGATGGTCCGGATGTTCTTGACCCGCGCCACCGAGCGCGGCGCGTAGTGATCCTGCAGGCCTTCACCGACACCGGGCAGCGCGTGACGCACCTCGATGCCGTGCGCCTGCAACAGCTCGGGCGAGCCGACGCCGGAGAGCTGCAGCAGTTGCGGCGAGTTGTAGGCGCCGCCGGAGAGGATGACCTCCTTGGTGGCGCGGATCTCGAGCGGATCGCCGTGTTTGCCGCCGCGGTTGTAGCGCACGCCGACCGCGCGCTTGCCCTCGAAGATGATGCCGGTGACATGGGCATGGGTGCGCACGTCGACATTCGGCCGCTTGCGCGCCGGATGCAGATAGGCGGTCGCCGCACTGACGCGCAGGCCGTTCAGGATGGTGCGCTGGCAGTACGACACGCCCTCCTGGATCTGGCCGTTGTAATCAGGGTTGCGCGGAATGCCGAGGCTGACCGCGCCCGCCATGAAGGCCTCGCAGAGCGGATCCTGCCAGTCCATCGTGGTGACGGTGAGATTGCCGTCACGGCCGCGATAGGTATCGTCGCCCTCGCCGATCCTTCGCTCCATACGCCGGAAATACGGCAGCACGTCGGGATAGCCCCAGCCGCGATTGCCGAGCTGCGCCCAGGTGTCGAAATCCTGGCGCTGGCCGCGGTTGTAGATGTGGCCGTTGATCGACGACGAGCCGCCGAGCGTCTTGCCGCGCGGCGCATAGATGCTGCGGCCGCCGGTGTAGGGACCCACCTCCTGCTGATAGGCCCAGTTCACGCTCTTCATGTGGAAGGTCTTGATGAAGCCGGCCGGCAGATGGATGTAGGGATGCCAGTCGCTCGGTCCCGCTTCGAGCACGCATACCCTGCTGCCTGCGTCCTCGCTCAACCGGTTGGTCAGCACGCTCCCGGCGGAGCCTGCGCCGATGATCACATAATCGAACGTTTCCATCGTCTCGTTTCTGGCGCCGACCAAACTGTCAGCGCGGCTTTTCGTTGAGTTGATAGTTGAGATGGGCCTTCACCGTCGGCCATTCGCTGGCGATGATGCTGTAAACCACGGTATCGCGCAACGTGCCGTTGGGCGCGATCTGATGGCTGCGCAGGATGCCGTCCTGCTTGGCGCCGAGACGCTCGATGCCGCGCCGGCTCTGGTGATTGAAGAAGTGCGTGCGGAACTCGACCGCGATGCAATCGATCTTCTCGAAGGCATGTTGCAGCAGCAGCAGCTTGCACTGCGTGTTGACCGCGCTGCGCTGCACACGCTTGGCGTACCAGGTCGAGCCGATCTCGACGCGGCGGTTCGGCGTGTCGACATTCATGTAGGTCGTCATGCCGGAAATCTTGCCGTCGGCATCGAACACCGTGAACGGCAGCATGGTGCCCGCGGTCTGCAGGCCGAGCCGGCGGTCGATCTCCTTCGTCATGTTCTCCGGCTGCGGAATCGCGGTGTACCAGAGGTTCGAGAGACCGCCGTCTTTCACGGCTTCCGTCAGTCCATCGACGTGAGCGTGCGACAGCGGTTCAAGCCGCGCATGCGTGCCGCGAAGGGTGACAGGTTCAAGCCAGGGCATATTAGCAACTCCATCCTTTGTCATTCCGGGGCGATACGCAGCATCGAACCCGGAATCTCGAGATCACCCGATGCGCAATTGCGCATCTGTGGTTCATCGCTGCGCGATGCCCCGGGATGACGATTGCGCTTTTGCGCAATCATCACTTGTTCAGAAAATTCAGCGGCAATCCCGGCCGCGGCCAGTCCATCGCGATCAGCTCGCCCTTGCCCGACAGCGTGATGTACGCGGTCTTCAGATCGGGGCCGCCGAAGGCGATGTTGGTGGTGACGCGATCGCCGGTCGGCACCTGCTCGACCACGGTGCCATCGGGCGCGATCACCGAGATGCAGCCCGAGACCAGCGTCGCGACACAGACATTGCCTGATGCTTCCACCGCGAGCGAGTCGAACATCTGATAGCCGCCGAGGCCCGCGATCGGCTTGCCGCGCTCGCCGCGATAGATGATGTCGCGCGGCTTGACGGTGCCGGGCTCGGACACCTCATAGGCCCACAGCCGCGCGGTCGGCGTCTCCGCGATGTAGACGGTCTTCTCGTCCGGCGACAGGCCGATGCCGTTGGCCGGCAGGATGCCGTGCACGGCCTCGACGATCTCGTTCATGCCCGGCTTCAGATAGTAGAACGCGCCGACATCCATGTCGCGGGCGCGGCGCTTGCCGAGATCGGAGAACCACAGGCCGCCCTGCCTGTCGAACACCAGATCGTTCGGCCCGCGCAGCTCATGCTCGCCGCATTTCGTCACCACGGTCTCGACCTTGCCGGATTGCAGATCGACGCGCTGGATCGAGCCGCCGAGATAATCCTCGGGCTGCGGACCCGGCATGATCATGTTCTTTGTCGGGATCCAGGAGAAGCCGCCATTGTTGCAGATGTACATCTTGCCGTCGGGACCGAGCGCGGCACCGTTCGGGCCGCCCGGCACCTTGGCGACGATCTCCTTGCGCCCGTCGGGATAGACTCGCGTCAGCCGCTGGCCGCGGATTTCGACCAGCACGACCGAACCGTCCGGCATGACGACCGGACCTTCGGGAAACTCCAGATCGGTGGCGAGAACTCGGATATTGGCCATGGCATCCTCCCGGCTCTTGGGCTGCAGGCGGACTCCGAACGGCCCCGCACGCGCAACGTTGTTGTTCATCCTGTTATGGCAAAGTGGGTTTGGCTTGCCAAGCAATCAGCGGCGCAACGCTGCCCGGCGTTGAGGTGGCGGGCTCCATCATGACCACACCAACGGCGTCGTCCTGGCGAAAGCCAGGACCCATACCAACCGAATTTGATGATGAACGGGATCGTTGCCCCGGCATCGCGCAGCAATTCTCATTTGGGGCAATGGGTCCTGGCTTTCGCCAGGACGACGATGAAGATGGTTCTCGATTCATCCTGCCAAACAGCTTGTTCGGCGTCATCACCCACGCATGCGGGTGATCCAGTATTCCAGAGACGCCAGTGCTTGAGCCGAGAGGCCGCGGCGTACTGGATCGCCCGGTCGAGCCGGGCGATGACAGGGGCGGATGGGGACGCAGCTTCATATTCTCGCGACATGATTTGCCCGAGCTTTGCTCTTTCGTTCCACCCTCTCTCGATCAGAGGGCGCAGGGAAAGCCGGGTGCCGATTGCACCCATGGGTCCCGTGCAACAAAAAGCACGGGAGGTAGGACCACAGGTGTAACCGGAAACATCCCGGCTTTCCCTGCGCGACGGGTTACGGCTTACTTCGCGCTCTCCCCGGTGAGACTGGGCTTGTTTGTCACCGCCTTCCCTGAGAAGCGCTAGCTTCTTTAGGAGGGGACACCGGCCGCTAGGGCGTCAGGACCACGCGACTTCGCCGTCCGCATCCGTCACACTCGTCAGTCGTGACGTCAGCGTCCACCGCATCTCACACCGCGTTCGTGACGATCGCGAAGCGCCCCCCTCGATCGGGTGAGATGGGCAATTCATACACGGAGTTGCATTTCTGATAAAGCGAAATATTTTCGCGCGAGCATTGACAGGTTTTACTGAGTTGCCCGTCGGGTTGTTTTGTCGCACCCCAGCCGTCATTCCGAGGCTCGCGAAGCGAGAGCCCGGAATCCATCAGGCAACATCACGGGTGGCAAAATGGATTCCGGGCTCGCGCCAAGAGGCGCGCCCCGGAATGACGATGGAGAGACGACGCGCTAGCTCAGCGTGCCCGCGTGCACCCACCAGCGGGGGTGATCGGCGCGGAGCTTTTCGCCGGCGGCCTCGGCGTCGGCGTCGGTTTCGAAGATCGCAAAGCAGGTCGCGCCGGAGCCCGACATGCGGGCGAGACGAACGGCCTTCGCCGCGCGCAAGGCGGACAGCACCTCGCTGATGACGGGCTCGATCCGCGCGGCGGGGGCTTCGAGATCGTTGGTGCCGCGCTTGAGCGCCGCGATCCAGTCGTCGACCGCGTGGCCCTCCGGCCAGGACGGCGCCTGCATCATGACGTCGGTGGCGCCGATCAGGAGTTCGCCGTGACGCAGGCCGAGCGCATTGAAGACGTTCTTGGTCGCAACCGGCACGCGCGGATTGACCAGCACGCAGGGCATTTTCGGCAGGTCGAGCGGCAGCAGCCCTTCGCCGACGCCGGTCATGTCGCAGGCGCGCGAGGCGACGCAGACCGGCACGTCGGCGCCGGTCTGCAGCGCGACCGCCATGATCCTGCTATCGTCGAGCGAGAGCTCGTTGAGCCGCGCCAAGAGCCGCAGCGCGGCCGCGGCGTCCGCCGAACCGCCGCCGATGCCGGCAGCCACCGGCAACACCTTTTCCAGCGTGAAGTGGCCGACCTTGAGGTCGACGACCTGCTCGCCGAGCAGGCGCGCCGCCTTCAGCACCAGATTGTCCGACGTATCGCCGCAGGCATCGGCGAGCGGTCCTGACATCGCCAGCGACAGCGCCGAGCCCGGCTCGAGCGTGAGACGATCGGCGCAATCGGCAAATGCGACGACGCTCTCCAGGTCGTGAAACCCATCGACGCGCCGCCCGACAACCTTCAGCGTCAGGTTGACCTTGGCACGCCCTTCTTCAATCAGCGCCGGCACGGCGATAAACCCCTAAAGGAACAAACATCTTGATGCGATTAGCGTAAATCGCACCATGATCCTATCCCTTTGTTGGCGCGGAAATTCCGGGTCTGGGACACGCCTGAGACACTCTTACCGTCATTCCGGGGCGATGCGCAGCATCGAACCCGGAATCTCGAGATTCCGGGCTCGCCCTTCGGGCGCCCCGGAATGACGGAGTGAAGAGGCGAAAATGCCCGGGACAAGCCCGGGCATGACGCTTCAACTGAAAATGCAACGCTGGCGACTTATGCGCCTAGCCGCCCTTGCCGTCGTCGTCCTTCTTCTTGTCGGCGGAAGCGGCGGAGGAGTTGGCATCGTCCGGCAGGCCGTTGTCGATCTTGGCCTGGATCTTCGGCAGCTCGTCCGGCTCGGGCTTGAGGTCGCGCGCATGCGCCCACTGGAACTTGGCTTCCAGCGTGCGGCCGACGCGCCAGTAGGCGTCGCCGAGATGGTCGTTGATGGTCGGATCTTCCGGCTTCAGATCGATCGCGCGCTCGAGGTTCTTCACCGCCTCCTCGAAATTGCCGATCCGGTAATAGGCCCAGCCGAGAGAATCGACGATGTAGCCGTCGTCAGGGCGCTGATCGACGGCACGCTTGATCATCTTCATGCCTTCGTCGAGGTTGATGCCCTGGTCGATCCAGGAATAGCCGAGATAGTTCAGCACATGCGGCTGCTCGGGCTGTAGCTCGAGCGCCTTGCGCATGTCGGCCTCGGCCTTGTTCCACTGCTTGGAACGCTCCTCGCAGATGCCGCGGTAGTAATAGGTGACCCAGGCGTTCTTGTCGCCGCCGGCGGGCAGCGCGTCGATCGCCTGCGAATAGGTGGTGGCGCAGTCGCCGAACTTCTTGCGGCCGCGCTCGATATTGCCGAGCGCCAGGATCGCCTCGACGTCCTTCGGCTGCTCGGTGGTGACTTCCTTCAGGATCTTGATCGCCTCGTCGCTGCGGTCGGCGGCGTCGAGATTGGTCGCGAGCTGGATCTGGGCGTTGCGCTTCAGCGGCGACGACGCCGGCATCCGCTCATAGACCTTGATCGCCATCTGCGGCTTCTTCACCGATTCATAGAGATCGGCAAGCGACAGCAGCGCCAGCGGATGGTTCGGCTGCAGATAGAGCGCAAGCTGCAGATAGACCAGCGCGAGGTCCTCGCCGCCGCGGCGGGTCAGCGTGGCGCCGATGCCGTACAGCGCCTCGGCGGCGCCGGCCTGCGGTGAATCGACCAGCGGCGGCAGCTTCTTGCCGGCCTTGGTCTCCTTGATGCCTTCCAGCACCAGCGGATGGCGCGGCAGCTTCTTGTCGAAGGCCTCGTACATCGCAGTCGCAGCGGCCGCATCCTTGTTGCGCGAGGTCCAGCGCGCATATTCGTCGACCGTGCGCAGCATCGAATCGTCGAGCTTGTAGACGCGCTCGAAGCGGGCGCCGGCATCCTTGTCCTTGCCGGCGAGCTCGTAAATCATGCCGGCATGCAGGTCCTTGAAGATCGGATACCATTCCGGGCCGGTTAGCTTGTCGATCGAGGCAACCGCACCCTTGCTGTCGCCAGCGCCTTGGGCGGCCCAGGCCGACAGCAGCGTCGCGACCAGGTCGGTGATCGGGCCGCGGACCGACTGGTTGATGTTGGACTGCGCGGCGGCGTATTTCTTCTGCTTGAGGTCGCGCACGCCAACCACGAGGCGGGCGACGCGGTTGGCCTTGTCCTGGGTCAGGATGCGGTCGGCGAGCTTGACCGCCTCCTCGATGTCGCCGTCGGCGAGCGAGGAAATGAAGGCGCGGTCGAGCAGCTCGGAGTTCTTCGGATCGGTGCGCAGCGCCGAGCGGTAGAACGCCGCAGCCGAGGTCGCGTCGCGCTCGACGCTGGCGTGGCGAGCCGCCAGATAGCTGCCGGCGGTGGTCAGCGATTTCAGGTCGGTCTTGCTCGGGAATTGCGCGGTATTGTCGGTCGGATGGTCCGGCGTTTGCGCCGACAGCTGCGCAGGAACGGCAAGCGCCGCCGCAGCAAGAAGGGCAATCGTCAGGCGGTTGAAACGGGTGGACAGCATCACGGTCGCCTTGCTCCAGGGGTTTAAGGCCACGAAGGATTTACGGCCAAGATCCTCGCGACAAGATCTTGCGATCAGTCTCAAAATGCGAACCCAAGCGGCGGCATCACGGCGAGCGGACAATGCCGCTTTTGGCGCTCTACCGCAAGGATAGCCCATGACGAATCAATTGGCAGATTAGGCCTTTACGCCCGCCGATCCAGCCAGCACCACCGCAAAAGCCTCCCACTATGGCGGTATCGTGACCGGGCCGGGCACATTCGCGTGCAGACGCAAAAAGCCGCGGGATGCTGGCAACGCATAGCCAGTTCCACCTCTCCCCTTGTGGGAGAGGTCGGAATTCAAGCGCCAGCTTGAATTCCGGGTGAGGGGTCCAGGTCTACCCCGTCGATCGAAGTCCCTCGATGGACCGGTACCCCTCACCCGGATTGCATCTAGCGATGCAATCCGACCTCTCCCACAGGGGGAGAGGCGAAGTAGAAGTTGCGGCAAAGGGGGATCTACCTCACGCAAATGTGGCCGGCCGCCGTGCCTTACATCGCCTCGTAGTTCGGACCGCCGCCGCCCTCCGGAGGAACCCAGGTGATGTTGCCGTTGGGGTCCTTCACGTCGCAGGTTTTGCAGTGGACGCAGTTCTGGGCGTTGATCTGGTAGCGCGGTGTGGCGCCCTCCTCGACCCATTCATAGACGCCGGCCGGGCAATAGCGGTTGGAGGGACCGGCGAACACATCGTGCTCCGACGTCTTCTGCAGGTTCATGTCGGCGACCCTGAGATGGACCGGCTGGTCCTCCTCATGGTTGGTGTTGGACAGGAACACCGAGGACAGCTTGTCGAACGAGATCTTGCCGTCCGGCTTCGGATAGGCGATCGGCTGGTGCTGCTTGGACGGATCGAGCGTCTTGCGGTCCGGCTTGGCGTGCGATTGGGTGCCGAACAGCGAGAAGCCGAGCGTATTGCACCACATGTCAAAGCCGGACAGCACCATTCCGAGCATGTTGCCGAACTTCGACAACAGCGGCTTGGCGTTGCGGACCTTGAACAGGTCCTTGCCGATCGCAGACGAACGCCAGGCATTCTCGTAGTCGACGAGTTCGTCATTGGTGCGTCCGGCGCCGAGCGCGGCCGCGACGTGCTCTGCGGCGAGCATGCCGGAACCCATCGCATTGTGGACGCCCTTGATGCGCGGGACGTTGACGAAGCCCGCCGCGCAGCCGATCAGCGCGCCGCCCGGGAAAGACAGCCGCGGCACCGACTGATAGCCGCCCTCGGTGATGGCGCGTGCACCATAGGCCAGCCGCTTGCCGCCCTCGAACAGCTCGCGGACATCAGGATGAGTCTTGAAGCGCTGGAATTCGTCGAACGGCGACAGATACGGGTCGGTGTAGTTCAGATGCACGACGAAGCCGACCGCGACGCGGTTGTCGTCGTAGTGATAGAGGAACGAGCCGCCGCCGGTCTTGTCGTTCAGCGGCCATCCCAGCGTATGCTGAACGCGTCCCTTGCGGTGCTTCGCCGGATCGATCTGCCAGACCTCCTTCAGCCCGATGCCGAATTTCGGCGGCTCACTGTTGGCGTCGAGCTTGAACTTCGCGATCAGCTGCTTCGACAGCGAGCCGCGCGCGCCTTCGGCGAACAGCGTGTACTTGCCGAGCAGCTCCATGCCGCGGGTGTAGGAATCCTTGTGGCTACCGTCCCTGGCGATGCCCATGTCGCCGGTCGCGATGCCCCGCACCGCGCCCCTGTCGTCATAGAGCACCTCAGTGGCGGCAAAGCCCGGATAGATCTCGACGCCGAGCGCTTCCGCCTTCGGCGCCAGCCAGCGGCAGACATTGCCGAGCGAGCCGATGTAGCAATGATGATTGTACATCAACGGCGGCATGATGAAGTTCGGCAGGCGGAACCAGCCCTGCGACGTCGTCCAGTAGAAGCGGTCCTCCTTGACCTGCGTCTTCAGCGGACAATCGGCGTCGTCGCGCCAGTCCGGCACGAGCTTGTCGAGCGACACCGGATCGATCACCGCACCGGACAGGATGTGCGCGCCGACCTCGGAGCCCTTCTCCACCACGACGATCGAGAGCTCCGGATTGAGCTGCTTCAGCCGGATCGCGGCCGACAGGCCCGAGGGGCCGGCGCCGACGATGACGACATCGAATTCCATAGACTCGCGCGGAGGAAGGTCTTCAGCACTCATGATCCTGGTCTCAGCCCATTGAGAACGCTTCTAAGCTTTTCAAAAGTCGTTGTTTCCGATTTTTGACCGAAGAACAACCATGGAATCGCACTTCCATGGGGTTGCACGGCCCGGATACCTTAAGAGAATAATCTTTTCCAGAAACCGGCCTCCACTTTTCCCGATCATGCTCTAGATTGCAGCCATCATGGCCCTGACGCCCGAGCCCGCCCCTACACTGCAGCAATTGCTTGCCTTTTACCTCGAGGCCGGGGTCGATTGCGCGCTTGGCGATGCGCCGATCAACCGGCTGGAGGAGCCCGAGCCAGTTCCCGCGCCCGCCGCGCCGCGGCCGCTTGCTGCGCTCAATCCGCTACGTCCCCCGCCGCTGGCGATGCCTTCAGTTCCGCGCAGCGAAATCACCGTCGCGCCGGACGCCGCGATTGCATCGGCGCGCGAGGCCGCGCGCACCGCGCCGACGCTGGAAGCCTTGCGCGCGCTGATGGAGACATTCGACGGCTGCGCGCTGAAACACACCGCGACCCGGCTGGTGTTTGCCGACGGCAATCCAGAGGCACGGGTGATGTTCGTCGGCGAGGCACCGGGCCGCGACGAGGACATCGAGGGCCTGCCGTTCGTCGGCCGCTCGGGAAAACTGCTCGACCGCATGATCGCGGCGATCGGGCTCGATCGCAGCAAGGCCTATATCGCCAACGTCATTCCGTGGCGGCCGCCGGGCAACCGCACGCCGACGCCGCAGGAGACCCAGGTGTGCCTGCCCTTCATCCAGCGCCATATCGAGCTGGTGAATCCGGACGTGCTGGTGACGCTCGGCAATCCCTCGACCCAGGCGCTGCTCGGCACGCGCGAGGGCATCATGCGCACGCGCGGCAAATGGATCGACTACGACACCGGCACCCGCACGATCCGCGCCGTCGCTACGTTCCATCCGGCCTATCTGCTGCGCTCGCCGTCCTACAAAAGGCTGTCCTGGCAGGATTTGCGCGCGATCGCGAAGGTGTTGCAGCCAGCGACGGCGTAGCGGCTTCGCAACTTCGTAGCTTCGTAGCTTCGTAGCAACCATTAGCTCTTTCGGTTGTGTGCGATTGAATTGTCCGATCGCCGTTGATGCTGACGCCGTGCTCGCGGCCATCAAGGCGTGGCCTGTTGAGGGTGAGGATGTGGTGGCATTTGAGCGACGGCCATCCTTGACGGCCGCTGTGCGCGACGTCCTGGTGACGGCAGGTCGGGACGAAGAAACGGCGCCCCGGTCGAACAAAGAAACGCTTCAGGCTGCTGGAACAGCTGACATGTCAGCTTGCCAAGGGGTGCCTCGGGCCACTACGGCGTTGATGAAGACGAGCAGCTTCCTGGCGCAGGCGATTAGCGCGCGCTTGTGACCCTTACCGGCGGCGATCAGTCGCTTGTAAAGGGCGATGAGCTGCGGATTCCAGCGGAACGACGCCGCCAGCGCTGCAGCATAGAGCGCCTCTCGCAGGCGCTTGCGTCCACCGATGATGTGACGAGCGCCAATATGCTCTCCGCTGTCGTCATCATAAGGCGCAAGGCCCGCAAGAGCTGCGGCCTGCTCGCGGCTGATTTGGCCGATCTCCGGCATGCGCACCAGAATGGCGACCGCAGTCGGCAGCCCGGCCCCGCCGACGCTGTAGATCAGATCGAGCCGGGCAGCGAGATCGTGATGTTCGCGGATCGCTGCCACCAAAGCCTTGAACTCGACGCGTTCGCGCTTGGCCAGGCGGACGATATCTTCCTTCCAGAGCTTTTGGATACGCGCATCGCGACAGCTCTCGAGCCGGTTCTTGAACCGCGTGATATCCTCTCCGATCTGATCGATCAGTGTCAGCTGCCCGGCCAAGGGCGATAATCTTGCGTCAGGGGCCGGGTGGATCTTGTTGACCGCAGCGGCGCAGGCGGCGATCAGAGCCGCGTCGATCCGATCGTTCTTGGCACGTTGCCCGCGGTATTTGGCATAGGCACGCACTTGCGCCGGCTGGAACACCACGACGACAAACCGCATGCGCCGTAACTCGGCGACGACGGCTTGCTCATAGCCACCGCTCGCCTCGATCCCAACCCGCTTGACCTTGCGCCGCCCAAGCCACTCCAGCAGCGCCTTGTGACCTTCTGCCGTGTTCTCCACCTGCAGCTGCTCCGAGTTGCCGTCGAGCGCCACGTCGAGCTTGCGCTTGCCGGTATCGATCCCGGCACAGATTGTGGTACGCTTGGCCATCTTCCTCGACCCTCCCTTGTGATGCGAACCTAAAGTTCGTTCAACCATGCGGGTCCCGATGAAGTGCCGATCGCGATCTTGCTACGAACGACAGCCCTCAAGGCTTCGATGGGTAACGATCCGATCGATCAGCGGCCCAGCCCGGGCGGCTACCCGAGCTGGGCCATTCCTCACGGAACGAGGCCAGTCTAACCCAGCGCGCTAATACAAGGATGGGTAGAACGAAGCCAAACCCATCGCTTCTCCCGCCGCGGAGAGAATGGTGGGTTTCGCTTCGCTCTACCCACCTTACAGATCTCACACTACTTCGGCCGCACGATCGCCCAGCCGATCCGCAGCACCGGCTGCCGCCCATTGACCAGCCGGTCGAACGAGCGCGGCACTTCCGGCACCAGGCCGGGAAAGCGCTGCGCGAGTTCGGGCGGCGGCGTGCCGGCGGTGTCCTGCGCGCGCCAGACCACGACGCCGCCGGTCTCGTTGAACTTCGGGATCGACAGCCACGGCGTCCGCTGCGGCGCGGCGTCAAGCAGTAGATGCGGACGGCGGCCGTTCATCGCAACCAGGCTGGCGATTTCAGGGTCGCCGGCCACCGCGCGCAGGCGCTGGTTGGTGCGGCGCTCATAGCTGTCGTCGAAGAAGCGGCCCATCGCGGCTGCCGGCAGCGAGGTCGGCACCTCGGTGGTGCTGGTCCAGGGCAGGAACAGCGCCGCCGCCAGCGCCACGGCCGCCGGCGCCGCGACCGCGAACGCCCAGACCGAGCGCAACAGCCGTTGCCGCCTGAGCGGAATGAGATCACCGGTCGCGACGACGACGGCGAGCCCCGACATCAGCAGCGCGACGCCGGCGCCGCCGAAGGCGCGATCGAGATCGAACAGGCCTGAGACGAAGCTGCCCGCAATCGCCGGCGCGAAGGCGAAGAAATAGACGAACTGCTGCGCCAGCGGACTGACCGACGGACGATAGATGATCGGCGCGTCCTCGGCCTCGCGGGCGAACCAGCGCGAATTGAGGATCGCCAGCAGTGCGATTGCGGCGGTCGCCACGATCAGCCCGCCGAGCACGACGCCCCAGTGCAGCGCGCGCGCCTTGACATCGGCGAGCGCGGGCAAGGCCGGCAGCGCCAGCACGTCGGCGCGGATCAGCCAGATCAGATAAGGCAGCGCCAGCACGATGATGACCAGCACCGCATAGAGCGGATCGACCGCCTTGAGCGCGCGCCGCCCGCGCTCGGTTGCAAGGGCGAAGCCGATCACGAGCAGGATCATGCCGAGGGCCGCCGGCGTCGTCAGCAGCAACAGGCCGCAATCGATCGACCAGGCGAACCAGGCGGCACGCCGGTTCTGGCCGATCAGCTGCCAGGAGTGCAGCAGCAGCAGCGCCCAGAGCGGACGCGCCAGGATCAGCGGGCCGAACTCGACGCTCGGCGAGGAGAACACCACGACCGTCATCGACAGCAGCACCGCCAGCACGCCCTGCGGGCCACCGACGATGGCACGCGCCAGCTGGTAGAACGCGATGAAGGTGGCGATCTCGCAGGCCTGCGCCAGGAGATAGACGCCGAACACATGATTGCCGGCGGCACGGAAGGCGATGTCGGCGAGCCAGAACGCCAGCGGCGGCCCCATGTCGGTGCCGACCTGATATTCGCGGCCGAAGGCGAGGATGGCGGCGAGATTGCCGGGCGGGCTGCCGTAGAAGATCAGCGGCAGCAACAGCCAGATCGCGGCCTGCACCAGCACCACCACCCAGACCACGAGGCGCGGCCGGGCGCGAATCAGTTCGACAACCAGGGAGGTAAACCGCATGAAACGCCTGAAATGCCCCAGCCACCCGTCAGCGGCGCCATCTGATCCCGGTGGTTTTGATAACGGGCGGCGGCGGTGGAGGCAACCGGCGTTGGTGGGCCAGCGCTGCAAAGTCAAACTCAGGTGTCATGCCCCGCGAAGGCGGGGCATCCAGTACGCCGCGGCGGTTGGGCTCAAGCACAGCTGCCTCTGGAATACTGGATCGCCCGGTCGAGCCGGGCGATGACAGCGTTGGGTGGGTTGGCGCAGTCGCGCGCTAAGCAGCAGCTGACGCGGCTTCGCTTGTCGCGTCCACTGTGAACAGGTCGGGCTCGGCCGGGACCGGAAAATGCTTCAGCCGCGCGGCGACGACGGGGGCGAAGAAGCTGCGGTGATGGGTGGTGGGCCCGAGCCGGTCCAGCGCCTCGAGGTGCTCGGGCACGCCATAGCCCTTGTGCTGCTCGAACCCGTAGCCGGGGCAGTCCAGCGCCAGCGCACACATCAGGCGGTCGCGCGTCACCTTGGCGATGATCGAGGCCGCCGCGATCGAGGCCACGATGCCGTCGCCGCCGATCACGGCGTCGCACTCGCAGGGCGTGGCGAGCTTGTCGCGACCGTCGACGAAGACGTGTTTTGGCATTTCCGGCAGCGCATGCACCGCGCGCGCAAGCGCCCACAGCGAGGCGCGCAGGATGTTGTCGCGGTCGATTCGCGCCGGCGACGCCACCGCGACTGAGAACGCGGCGGTGGCGCAAATCTCCTCGAACAGTTCCTCGCGCCGCTCGGCGGTCAGCCGCTTCGAATCGTCGAGGCCTTTTGGAACGCGATCGGGGTCCAACACCACGGCGGCGGCGACGACGGGACCTGCCAGCGGACCGCGCCCGGCCTCGTCGCAGCCGGCGACCGGCCAGACACCGCGCTTGATCAGCGTCCGCTCGCGCCGGAAGCTCGGCCGCGTCACGATGCGCTTCTCCGGCTTGGCTGACTTGGCCGGCGCCTTCTTCGACGTGCTCTTGGATTTGTCCCGAATCATGCGGGGATGGTGATCAAGCCAGCCCCGCGGCGCAACCGGGAACCTGGCGCCCTTCCCCGCAATTCAATCCGGCCGGCTTTAGTCGGGAATCGACACGCGCCTGTTATCGAGCACCTCAAACCCCGGCGCGCGCACCACTTCCCAGGCATGGCCGTCGGGATCGGCGAAATAGCCGCAGTAGCCGCCATAGCTGGTGGGCTGCGCGGGGTTCAGCAATTTGCCGCCCTTCGACAGCGCGAACGCCATCACACAATCGACCTCGGCATCGTCGTTGCAGTTCCAGGCGATCGCAACGCCGCGGAACGCTGAAGGCCGCGGCTGATCGGGCAGCCCGGCATCGGCGGCGAGCAGATGCCACGGGAACAGCCCGAGCACAGTGCCGCCGGTGTCAAAGAAGGCGACCTCCTCGCCGGTCACGCGCATCTTCCTGGTGAAGCCGAGCGATTCATAGAAGGCGATGCTGGCGCGCATGTCGCTGACGCCAAGCGTGAGGACGGTGAAGCGTGGGGTCGGGGCGGCGGGCGCGTTACTCATGTTTACCTTTCCCGTCATTGCGAGGAGCGAAGCGACGAAGCAATCCATCGCTCCGCATATGCAGAAAGATGGATTGCTTCGCTTCGCTCGCAATGACGCCCTTGGTTACTTCTTCGTAGCCCGGATGGAGCGTAGCGCAATCTGGTAAAGTTTGGCCGCGGACGAAGCGTCCCGGATTGCGCTGCGCTTCATCCGGGCTACGGACCTCATCTAGAACAAGCTCAACTGCTCGCCGTTGCGCTTCGGCTTGGCAAAATGATCGGTGGTCAGCTTGGTGCGCCGCTTGTTGAGGCCGAGCTTTTCGCAGGCGATCTCGAAGCGACGGCCGATCATCCAGGCCATCGGGCCGGTGCCCTTCATCCGCGTGCCCCATTGCGAGTCGTAATCGCGGCCGCCGCGCATGTCGCGGATCAGCGTGAAGACGTGGCGGTAGCGGTCGGGATAGTTCGCCATCAGCCATTCGCGAAAGAGATCGCGGACCTCGAGCGGCAGCCGCAGCAGCACGTAGCTCGCCTCCTTGGCGCCGGCATGCACGGCGGCATCGAGGATGCGCTCGATCTCGGAATCGTTCAGCGCCGGGATCACGGGCGCGACCATCACAGTGGTCGGGATGCCGGCGTCGGCAAGCCGCTTGATCGCTTCGAGCCGCTTCGGCGGCGTCGACGCGCGCGGCTCCATGGTGCGGGCGAGTTTTGGGTCGAGCGTCGTCACCGACAGCGCGACCTTGGCGAGATTGCGCTTGGCCATCCGCGCCAGAATATCGATGTCGCGGGTCACCAGCGCCGACTTGGTGACGATGCCGACCGGATGGCCGGCGCGTTCCAGCACCTCGAGAATGCCGCGCATGATTTTCCGCTCGCGCTCGATCGGTTGATAGGGATCGGTGTTGGTGCCGATCGCGATCATCCGCGCCTCGTAGTCCGGCGCCGCGAGCTCCTTCTCGAGCAGCGCGGGCGCGTCCGGCTTGGCGAACAGCTTGGATTCGAAGTCCAGCCCCGGCGAGAGGCCGAGATAGGCGTGGGTCGGCCGCGCGAAGCAATAGACACAACCATGCTCGCAGCCGCGATAGGGATTGATCGAGCGGTCGAAGCCGATGTCGGGCGAGTCGTTGCGGGTGATCACCTTGCGCGAGGTGTCGAGCGCCACGCTGGTCTGGAACGGCGGCAGGTCGTCGAGGCTCTGCCAGCCGTCGTCGAAGGCTGTCCGCGCCTCGGCCTCGTAGCGACCGCTCGCATTGGACTGTGCGCCGCGGCCGCGCCGCCGCTCGCGCTCGATCGCGACCTCAGGAAAAGGGGTGGGTGCACCCGCCGGGTTATCGGAGGGCGCCGTTACCGGCGGGTGCTTGAGGGCATGAGAGGATGCTCGGCTCATGCTGTGAAGCTAACACAGCCTGAGAACAAATCAAGAACATCACCTGAGAAAATCCACAAACTGATGGCGTAAAATTCTGCAGGCGAACAGGCTGCTTTGAATATGACAAGGTGATAACACGGCCGGAGTTTTTCAACCGCTTGGGCCACCGAAGCCTCAAATCATGCTGAGCGTGATCATTCCAACCGACGGCGTCGAGCGCACCGCGGTCGCGACATTGGCGGCGCTGGTGCCCGGCGCAGCCGCCGGCGTCATCCGCGAGGTGCTGCTGGTCGACCGCACCAACAGCGATGTGATGGAGCGGGTTGCCGACATTGCGGGCTGCGGTTTCCTGCGGTTTGAAGGCACGCGCGCCGCGGCACTTGCCGCCGGTGCAAAGCAGGCGCGCTCGCCGTGGCTGATGTTCCTGCATCCGGGCGCGGTGCTCGACGCCGGCTGGATCGAGGAGACCACCCAGTTCATCCAGATGGTGGCGGCAAGCGGCAAGGACCGCGCCGGCATCTTCCGCTACGCCCGCGCGCCCTACACCGACCCCGGCCTGCGCGACGGCATCAAATTCGTCGCCCGGATGATCGTGGGCCCTTCGGCCGAACAGGGCCTTCTGATCGCGCGCGACCATTACGAGCGGATCGGCGGCTACCGGCCGGACGCCCGACGCTCCGAGGCACGGTTGCTGCGCCGGCTCGGCCGCTCCTCCCGCACCATGCTGCGCAGCCGGATCATGGTGGCGTAGGGTTTCCGACCCGCGGTGAGCTTCGAGATGCCCTGACCGGCCGTGCAAATCGGCCTTGCCATTTATTTGATTCCATCAAATAATATGTTTGATGAAATCAAATTCCCATGACACGACCCTCGAGAGCCAGGTCGCCGCGATCCGCGGCTTCAGCCGGTTCTACACCCGCAAGCTCGGCATCATCGAGCCGAAGCTGCTGCACTCCCCGTTCACGCTGCAGGAAGCGCGGATCATCTACGAGCTCGCGCATCGCGAGAACTGCACCGCGACCGATCTGGTGCGCGAGCTCGACCTCGATGCCGGCTTCGTCAGCCGCACGCTGGCTGCGCTGCAGCGCCGCCAGATCGTGACGCGCAAGCCGTCGAAGGCCGACAAGCGCGTCAATGAGGTGGCGCTGACCGCCAAGGGCCGCACTGCTGCCGCGGACCTCGACCGCCGCTCGCGCAACGAGGTCGGGGCGCTGCTGAAGCAGATCGACGGCGACCGCCGCGCCGCCGTGGTGCGCGCGATGGGCACGATCGAGCAGTCGCTGGAGCCGCCGGCCGAAAAGCCGGCCGGCTTCCTGCTGCGCAGCCATCGCGTCGGCGACATCGGCTGGGTGATCTCGCGACAGGGACGCGCCTACGCGGAGGAATATGGCTGGGACATCAGCTACGAGGCATTGGTAGCCGAGATCTGTGCGCAATTCCTGCGATCGTTCGATCCGGCTCGCGAGCATTGCTGGATCGCGGAGGTCGACGGCGAGCCGGTCGGCTCGGTCTTCCTGGTCAACGGCGGCGACGGCCTCGCCAAGCTGCGGCTGCTGCTGGTGGAGGAGAAAGCGCGCGGGCTCGGCGTCGGCGGCGCGCTGGTCGAGCAATGCATCCGCTCTGCACGTGAGATGGGCTACACAAGGATGACGCTGTGGACCCAGAGCATCCTGCTCGCCGCGCGCAGCATCTACGTCCGCGCCGGCTTCCAGCGGGTGAAGGAAGAGAAGCACCACAGCTTTGGCGTCGACCTGGTCGGCGAGACCTGGGAGCTGGATTTGTGACCCCGTCATTCCGGGGCATCGCGTCAGCGATGAACCCGGAATCTCGAAGATGCGGCGCGAGATTCCGGGTTCGCGCTTCGCGCGCCCTGGAATGACGAGGAGATTCGCTACGCGCTCGCCCCCTTCGCCTTCGGACGGCGCAGATGTTCGTCCAGCCGCGGCATGATCTCGACGAAATTGCAGGGCCGCGTGCGGTAGTCGAGCTGTGCGGACAGAATGCCGTCCCAGCCGTCGCGGCAGGCGCCGGGCGAGCCGGGCAAGCAGAAGATGAAGGTCGCGCCGGCCACGCCGGCGGTGGCGCGGCTCTGGATCGTCGAGGCGCCGATCTTGGCGTGGCTCAGCATGTGGAAGGCGATCGAAAAACCGTCCATCCGCTTCTCGAACAGCGGCTCGACCGCCTCAGGCGTCACGTCGCGGCCGGTGAAGCCGGTGCCGCCGGTGGTGATGACGGCATCGACGCCGTCATCCGCGATCCAGCGCCGGATCACCGCCCTGATCGCTTCGACATCGTCGGTGACGATCTCGCGTGCCGCGAGCTTGTGGCCGGCCGCGGTCAACCGATCGGCGAGCGTGGTGCCCGACTTGTCATCCGCCAGCGTGCGGCTGTCGGAAATCGTCAGCACCGCGATGTTGAGCGGGATGAATGATTTGGATTCGTCGATTGAGGACATGTCGATCACCTTCGTGTCCCGGACGCGGTGCAGCATCAGCGCTGCACCGCAGAGCCGGAACCCATCTTGCTTTGCGGCAGGCCCCGGAACAGCAGCGCAGCATTTCATGCTGCACAGCATCCGGGGCACGAGAGCATCAAGGCTACCCGCCGCCAAACGTGTTGCAGGCCTGCACGGTGCCCTGCTGGTAGCCGGTCATGAACCATTGCTTGCGCTGCGCGGCGGAGCCGTGGGTGAAGGAGTCAGGCACCACCCTGCCCGTCGCCTGCCGTTGCAGCGTGTCGTCGCCGATCGCATTCGCGGTGGTCAGCGCGGCGTCGATGTCGCCGGCTTCAAGGAAGCCCGGCCGCTTCTTCTCCTCGCGATTGACCCAGACGCCGGCGAGACAATCGGCCTGCAACTCGACCTTGACCTGCAACGCGTTGGCCTCGGCCTTGCTGCCGGCCTGCTGCTGCAGCCGGTTCACGCGCGGGATAATGCCGAGCAGGTTCTGGATGTGGTGGCCGGCCTCATGCGCGATGATATAGGCCGCGGTGAACTTGCAGGCGTTGCCCGAGCAGCCGCGGAAGCGGGTCTCGACCTCGCGGAAGAAGCCGGTGTCGAGGAAGATGGTCTTGTCCGGCGGGCAGTAGAACGGCCCCATCGCCGACTGCGCCATGCCGCAGCGGCCGCCATTGGTGGCGTTGCGGAACAGCACGATCTTCGGACCGGTGTAGGTCTGGCCCGAGGCCTGGAAGATCTCGCTCCAGCGATCGTCGATTTCACCGAGGATGCCGGCGATCATGCTGCCCATCTCGTCGGTCGGCGCGCCGCGCTTGGTCTGCGCGCCGGACGACTGCCGGTCGGTCTGATAGGTCGGCGCCTGGCCGCCGCCGGTGAGAATCTCGGCGCCGCCGATCAGGATGCGCGGATCGATGCCGAAGGCGTAGCCGAGCAGCCCGAGCACGATGACAGTGCCGATGCCGAGCCCGCCGCCGCCCATTGGAATCCCGAAGCCGCCACCTCCGCCGCCTCCTCCGCTGTCGTCGCGACGGTCTTCGATGTCATCGCTGCGGCGGAAATCATCGTAGCGCATGGCGGTTTCCCTTTATCCAGTCGGCGCCCCAATGCGGGACACTCCAACCTAAAATTTCCATTCTGTTAATCAATATCCTGCCCGGCAAAAATTGCCTAGTCCAAGACGCGCATCGTTTGCAGTGCGAACGGCCGCAGGCAGCGGGCAATTTACCGGTCGAATCGTGCCGGTTTGATGATCCGCAAATTTTTTCGCAGAACGCGCTGATGTTGCAGCACAACGCTGATGGCATTGCGCCACAGCGTTCGAAAGATGCTGCAATCTTTTGCATGAAGATTTCCAATTAAGTCGATTTTTACTTTGCCGGGTCAATGTGGCGCCAGTCGGTTGTTTAGTCCCGCGTCGCCGACAGCGTCGCCTGAGTCAGAGTTCTTGAGTCATGGTAGTGTCGCGTCGCGGGGCGTCTGCAAGGGCGCCCCGCACTAAATTTGAGAATGCCCCGTCGAGCCGAATCGTCATTGGCGATTGCGTCGCCGAATTGTCGAAGCTTCCGTCCGGCTCGGTCGATCTGGTGTTCGCAGATCCTCCCTACAATCTGCAGCTCAAGGGCGATCTCAAGCGCCCCGATGAGTCGCATGTCGATGCCGTCAACGACGACTGGGACAAGTTCTCGTCGTTCGCCGCCTATGACGATTTCACCCGCGCCTGGCTCCTGGCCTGCCGCCGCGTGATGAAGCCGTCGGCGACGCTGTGGGTGATCGGCTCCTATCACAACATCTTCCGCGTCGGCGCCATCATGCAGGACCTCGGCTTCTGGCTGCTGAACGACATCGTGTGGCGCAAGTCGAATCCGATGCCTAACTTCCGCGGCCGCCGCTTCACCAATGCGCACGAGACCATGATCTGGGCCGCGCGCGACGAGAAGGCCAAGGGCTACACCTTCAACTATGAAGCGCTGAAGGCGTCCAACGAGGACGTGCAGGCGCGCTCCGACTGGCTGATCCCGCTGTGCACCGGCGAGGAGCGCCTCAAGGGCGATGACGGCAAGAAGGTGCACCCGACGCAGAAGCCGGAGCAGCTGCTCGCCCGCGTGCTGCTGTCGTCGTCGAAGCCCGGCGATCTCGTGATCGATCCATTCAACGGCACCGGCACCACCGGCGCCGTCGCCAAGCGGCTCGGCCGTAGCTATATCGGCTTCGAGCGCGACAAGACCTATGCGGCCGCCGCCGAAGCGCGGATCGCCGCGATCGAACCGCTGCCGGAAGCAACGCTGGCGCCGTTCATGACCGCGCGCGAGGCGCCCCGCGTCGCATTCTCCGAACTGATCGAGCGCGGCATGATCGTGCCCGGCGCCAAGTTGGTCGACGCCAAGAAGCGCCATGGCGCCCTGGTGCGCGCCGACGGCGCCATCATGCTCGGCGACAAGGTCGGCTCGATCCACCGCATCGGCGCGGTCGCGCAGGGCTCCGGCGCCTGCAACGGCTGGACCTTCTGGCACGTCGAGACCAAGACCGGGCTCAGGCTGATCGACGAGCTACGCGCCGAGATCCGCTCCGGGATGGCGGCGGGCTGAGCCCGCGATCCTTTCGCGATTGCGGCGTCGTAGGATGCGTAGAGCGACTTGTCCGCCGTAGCTCGAAGAGCGAAGGCGGAAGCGAAACCCATCACCTCGGATCCGCGGCACGAATGATGGGTATCGCTTCGCTCCACCCATCCTTGTATTAGCGCGCTGGGTTAGACTGGCCTCGTTCCGTGAGGAATGGCCCAGCTCGGGTAGCCGCCCGGGCTGGGCCGCTGATCGATCGGATCGTTACCCATCGAAGCCTTGAGGGCTGTCGTTCGTAGCAAGATCGCGATCGGCACTTCATCGGGACCCGCATGGTTGAACGAACTTTAGGTTCGCATCACAAGGGAGGGTCGAGGAAGATGGCCAAGCGTACCACAATCTGTGCCGGGATCGATACCGGCAAGCGCAAGCTCGACGTGGCGCTCGACGGCAACTCGGAGCAGCTGCAGGTGGAGAACACGGCAGAAGGTCACAAGGCGCTGCTGGAGTGGCTTGGGCGGCGCAAGGTCAAGCGGGTTGGGATCGAGGCGAGCGGTGGCTATGAGCAAGCCGTCGTCGCCGAGTTACGGCGCATGCGGTTTGTCGTCGTGGTGTTCCAGCCGGCGCAAGTGCGTGCCTATGCCAAATACCGCGGGCAACGTGCCAAGAACGATCGGATCGACGCGGCTCTGATCGCCGCCTGCGCCGCTGCGGTCAACAAGATCCACCCGGCCCCTGACGCAAGATTATCGCCCTTGGCCGGGCAGCTGACACTGATCGATCAGATCGGAGAGGATATCACGCGGTTCAAGAACCGGCTCGAGAGCTGTCGCGATGCGCGTATCCAAAAGCTCTGGAAGGAAGATATCGTCCGCCTGGCCAAGCGCGAACGCGTCGAGTTCAAGGCTTTGGTGGCAGCGATCCGCGAACATCACGATCTCGCTGCCCGGCTCGATCTGATCTACAGCGTCGGCGGGGCCGGGCTGCCGACTGCGGTCGCCATTCTGGTGCGCATGCCGGAGATCGGCCAAATCAGCCGCGAGCAGGCCGCAGCTCTTGCGGGCCTTGCGCCTTATGATGACGACAGCGGAGAGCATATTGGCGCTCGTCACATCATCGGTGGACGCAAGCGCCTGCGAGAGGCGCTCTATGCTGCAGCGCTGGCGGCGTCGTTCCGCTGGAATCCGCAGCTCATCGCCCTTTACAAGCGACTGATCGCCGCCGGTAAGGGTCACAAGCGCGCGCTAATCGCCTGCGCCAGGAAGCTGCTCGTCTTCATCAACGCCGTAGTGGCCCGAGGCACCCCTTGGCAAGCTGACATGTCAGCTGTTCCAGCAGCCTGAAGCGTTTCTTTGTTCGACCGGGGCGCCGTTTCTTCGTCCCGACCTGCCGTCACCAGGACGTCGCGCACAGCGGCCGTCAAGGATGGCCGTCGCTCAAATGCCACCACATCCTCACCCTCAACAGGCCACGCCTTGATGGCCGCGAGCACGGCGTCAGCATCAACGGCGATCGGACAATTCAATCGCACACAACCGAAAGAGCTAATGGTTGCTACGGTTCCTGAGCGCCCCGCCGCAATCCAAAACGATTTTCTCCCGTCATTCCGGGGCTCGCGAAGCGAGAGCCCGGAATCCATCGGACCACATCAGCGGCGGCCTGATGGATTCCGGGCTCGCCGCGTTGCGGCGCCCCGGAATGACGAGTGGAGAAAGATGACGTCGTCTTGAACGCGGCCACCTTGTGACGCCGCAGCGGCGGGCCTACATTTGTGTCAGTCACTTGCCGTTTCGATTGGTCGTCCGATGCGAAGACAATCCGAGACATTGCTGCTGGTGCCGCTGCTGCCGGTCTTCCTGCTCAGCATGTTTCCGATGCTGCTGATCGGCCTGCTCGGATCTTTCGGCCTGATCATTTTCGGCATCCTGCTGGTCTCTGTCGGGCTGACGCTCGGGCTCGAGGCGCATGGCGAGTTCAACCAGGAGGTCATCGTCCACGGCTATGCTCGCGGCTCCGAGCGCGCGACCCAGCTCTCTCACCTGCACGCCGCGATGCGCTCCGCCGTCGTGCTGGAGATCGCGGGCGCAGCCCTGGTCGCAGCGGGCATCGTCGGCTTCTGCTGGTTCGGCTGACCGGCGCGCCGCGCGCAGCTGCCTCACAAACTCGTCGGTTGCGAAGCGCGGTGAAATTTGCGCATGAGGGGCCGTCCGCGGTCCTCGCAGGCTGCGTGCCGGTCACACCCCAAAGGAGACCCCTTTCATGCTCAAATTCTATTTCAACGGCTCGCCGAACCCGACCAAGGTCGCGCTCTTTCTCGAGGAGTCCGGACTGCCGTTCGAGCCGATCGCGGTCGACACCCGCAAGGGCGACCAGTTCACGCCGGACTATTTGAAGATCAACCCGAACGCCAAGGTGCCGGCGATCGACGACAACGGGACGACGGTGTTCGATTCCAATGCCATCCTGCTCTATCTCGCCGAGAAGACCGGCAAATTCCTGCCGACCAACCGCGCCGAATTGCTGTCCTGGCTGATGTTCATCGCAACCGGCGTCGGGCCGTATTCGGGGCAGGCCGTGCACTTCAAGCATTTTGCGCCGAAGGACCAGAACCACGATTACGCCCATAACCGCTACCAGTACGAGACCGACCGCCACTACAAGATCCTCGACGGCCATCTCGCGGGCCGCCGCTACATGGCGGGCGACAGCTACTCGATCGTCGACATGGCGCTGTGGGGCTGGGCGCGGATGGTGCCCTTCAAGCTCGGTGACGGCGCCTATGCGAACTACCCGCATGTCAAGCGCCTGGTCGACGAGATCTCGGCGCGTCCCGCGGCCGCGCGGGCGATCGCGCTGAAGGACCAATTCACCTTCAAGGCCGAGATGGACGACGAAGCCCGCCGCAACATGTTCAAGCACATGACGACCAAGGTGGCGTGAGCCGACCGGCCATCGACAACAGAACGGCGCCCTCACGGGCGCCGTTCTCGTTTGTGCCGCGCGCGGCTAGAGCTTCGGTTCTGATTGAATCAGAACCGAAGCTCCAGCTTTTTGTCTTGACGCGTTTTCTTCACGCGAATCGGCGTCCACTTCGCTCGAAAACGCTCTATGCCGGAAACGCGCCGAGCGCCTTCTCGGTCAGAACCGAGTCGCAATATTCCCGCACCTCCTTGATCCGGCCGCCGTCGAAGCGGAACACCAGGCAATAATCATTGTCGTAGCGCTGACCTTGCTTGGTGAGGTTGTTGCCCTTGGCCTCGACCACGACGATGTCGCCGTCGGCGATGATGCGATGGGCGACGGTGCGGCCGCGCTCGACCAGTTTCGAGCGGACATGGCCGTGCAGGTCATTCATGATCGATGGCTTGCCGGTGAAGGTGCGCGACCAGGAATATTGCCCGGTCACGGTCCAGATCGCGTCGTCGGCGAGCATCGCCATGAACAGCGAATTCTCGCGCACCGCCGGATCTGGACTGCCCGCGATCACGAACATCTCCTGCACCAGTTTCTTGTTGTCGGCTGCGCTCATGGCGCGTCTCCTTGCGATGGGTTGCTCTGATTTGACGCGTTTTCTTCACGCGAACCGGTACCCACTTCGCTCGAAAACGCTTGCTTCCCACCCTGCGGCACCGGCGCGCATTCTTCCAATCGATAGCTGCTATGATGTATATTCACTTGATGAATTTGAATTCGCTGGACCTCAATCTCCTGGTCGCGCTCGACGCGCTGCTGCGCGAAGCCAATGTCAGCCGTGCAGCGATGCGGCTCAATTTGTCGCAGCCGGCGACCAGCCACGCGCCGCAGCGGCTGCGCGACCTGATCGGCGATCCGCTCCTGGTGCGCAACGGCGCGCGGATGGAGCTCACGCCGCGGGCGCAGGCGCTGCGTTCGCCGCTGGCACAGGCGCTCGACCAGGTGCGCACGCTGTTCGTCTCCGACGATTTCGACGCGGCGCGCAGCGAACGGCATTTCCGCCTGATGATGCCCGACCTCGCGGTCGAGCTCTTGATGCCGCCGCTGATGGAGAAGGTGACCCGGCTGGCGCCGAACGTCACGATCGATGTGGTGCCGTGGCGGGGACCTGCGATCTTCACGCCGGAGTTCGCCCGCACCATCGATCTCGTGATCTCGATCGGCGACGCCTTCAAAGGCTTTCACCGCCAGCGGCTCTACACCGACAGCGATGCGCTCGCGGTGCGGCGCGGCCATCCCGCGGCACCAATTTGAATAAGCGCGAGACGTTTCTCGCCGCGCGGCATGTCGCCGTGATCATCCGCGGCCAGAATGAGGATCTGATCGACACCTGGCTGCGCGCCAAGGGCATCGAGCGGCGGATCGCACTGGTGGTGCCGGGCTATATCGAGGCGCTGCACGTCACCGCGCGCACCGACCTCGTCGCCTTCGTTCCGCGCCGGCTGATCGCCGCGCTGTCGAAACAATTGTCGCTGGTGACGGTGACGCCGCCGCTCGATCCCGGGATCGACGAGCAGCACATGTTCTATCCGACGCGGGCCCAAATGGACCCGGGCTCGCTGTGGCTGCGGAGGCTGATGCTGGAGACGGGACGGGAGTTGGAGAAAGGGAGGGCGGGGTAAGCGCCCGCTGTTTCCCCGCGTCGTCCCGGCGGAAGCCGGTACGACACCGAATTTTTGGCCCTATGCCTTCTGCTCGGCGAGCACCTTCTGCACCGCCGGGCGGCTCTCCATTGCGGCGCGATGCGCCTTCACCTTGGGCAGGGTCGCGATGTCGACGCCGTCGCCATCGAGCCAGAGGGTCAGCGTGTAGAGATAGGCGTCGCCGACACTGTAGTTCTCGCCCATCACCCACGGGCCCTTCAGCATGTCGCGCTCGATCAAATTGAAGCAGGCGCCCATGGTCTTCGGGATCATCGCCTTCATGTCGGTGAACGAAGTCTCCTGCGTCGCCCAGCGCGCACCGCGCATCTTGTGGGCGTGGCAGATATGCACCGTCGAGCAGAGATAGGAATTGAAGGACTGGAGCTTCGCGAACTCGAAGGCGTCGTCGAGCGGCGCGAGCTTCGCCCGCGGATAAGTCTGCGCGATGTAGGCGAGCATCGCCGGCGTCTCGGTCAACACGCCGCGCTCGGTGACGAGCGTCGGCACCCGGCCCTTCGGATTGATCTTGAGATACTCCGGGCTGTTCTGCTGGTTGATCTTGAAGTCGAGCTTCTCGGTCGTGTAGGGCGCGCCGGCCTCGGCCAGGGCGATGTGGGAGGCGAGCGCGCAGGTGCCGGGCGCGAAATAGAGCTTGAGCATGTCGATGTCCTCTCCGGGCCTTGTCGGTTCGCTCTGAACCCGGCCCTTTTTATCAGATGCGGCGGACGTTAGCGGCACCTCCCCCTGCCGTCCACCCCGCGGTACCGCGGAGCTTGCCCGCAGCGGGGCCGCCGTGCGATGACCATGCCGATCGAGAGGGGATTTTCATGACTGTCCTCATTGCAGGTGGCGGAATTGGCGGGCTGACCTTGGCGCTCAGCCTGCACCAGATCGGCGTTCCCTGTCGCGTGTTCGAGAGCGTGCCCGAACTGCGGCCGCTCGGCGTCGGCATCAACGTGCTGCCGCATGCGGTGCGCGAATTGATCGAGCTCGGCCTGCACGACGTGCTCGACGCATCGGCGGTGCGGACCCGCGAGCTCGCCTATTTCTCCAAGCACGGCAAGCCGATCTGGAGCGAGCCGCGCGGGCTCGAGGCCGGCTACAAATGGCCGCAATTCTCGATCCATCGCGGCCGGCTGCAACAGTTGCTGCTCGACGCCGCGACCGAACGGCTGGGACGTGAAAACATCCTGACCAGCCATCACCTCACCGGCTGGACCGAGACCGCGGATGGCGTGCGCGCCGATTTCATCGACCGCGCCACCGGCAAGCCCGCCGGCAGCTTCGACGGCGTGGTGCTGATCGCCGCCGACGGCATCCATTCGGCGGTGCGCGAAAAGCTCTATCCGCAGGAAGGACCGCCGATCTGGAACGGCCGCATCCTGTGGCGCGGCATCACCCGCGGCGACGCTTTCCTGACCGGCCGTACCATGATCATGGCCGGCCACGAGATCCTGAAATTCGTCTGCTACCCGATCTCGAAGCAGGCCGGCGCCGACGGCAAGTTCGACATCAACTGGGTCGCCGAGCGGCACATGCCGCCGACCTATCAGTGGCGCCGCGAGGATTATAACCGCACCGCCAAGCTCGATGAGTTCCTGCCGTGGTTCGAGAGCTGGAATTTCGACTGGCTCGACGTGCCGGGCCTGATCCGCAACTGCCCGCACGCCTATGAATATCCGCTGGTCGACCGCGATCCGATCGCGCAATGGACCTTCGGCCGCGTCACGCTGATGGGCGACGCCGCGCATCCGATGTACCCGATCGGCTCCAATGGCGCGTCGCAGGCGATTTTGGATGCGCGCGTGCTGACGCGCGAGATTTTGGCGCATGGCGCGACGCAGGCTGCGCTCAGTGCCTATGAGGCCGAGCGGCGGCCGGCGACAACGGATCTCGTAATGCTGAACCGCCGCAACGGGCCGGAGCAGGTGATGCAGCTGGTCGAGGAGCGCGCGCCCGATGGCTTCAAGGTCGTCACCGACGTGCTGTCGCAGCAGGAGCTGGAAGACATCGCCGCCAACTACAAGCGCGTCGCCGGCTTCCAGGTCGAAGGGCTGAACGCCAAGCCGCCGATCGTGCAGCGGACGGGCTGAACGCGAGGCCTATCCCCGTCATGCCCGCGCAACGGCTTTGCCGTTGTCGCTGGAGAGCGCGGAACGCCAGTGGCCGTCGCCCCTTCGAGGCTCGCTCTGCTCGCACCTCAGGGTGACGGCTCCAACAGTGGTGCGCGCGGCGCTACCGCAGCGCCCGCGCCGCCTCCACCAGGCGGATGCTGCTCGTCGCCGTAGCGAGCAGCGTGCCGTCGGCGGCAGTCAGCCGGCCCTCGACGAAGGCGATGGTTTTGCCGAGCTGCGTCACGGTGGCCTCGCCGGTGATCGGCCCGGGCTTTGCGGGCGCCAGGAAATTCACATTCATCGTGATGGTGGTGGTGAACAGCCTGCCCTCGGTCATCACGAACACCGCAGGTCCCATCGTGTCGTCGAGCATCGCCGAGAGCATACCGCCCTGGATGAAGCCGGCCGGATTGCAGAACTCCTGCTTGCCGTCGAACACGATCCTGATCCAGCCCTCCTGCGGACGCGCGTCAACCACGCGCCACCCCAGCAGTTTTGCGACTGGCGGCATCGGGATGCGGTCGAGTGCGGTTGCGATCATGGCGGCCTCCGTGTGCCGGAGGTGATAGCGAAGCCCTGCTGCCAGCATGGTGTCAGCAGGCCGTCATCTTCTAGAGATCCAGCCCGTGCGTGATGACCTTGCGCATCACATTGGGGAACGCCTCGCCATCCAGGGTCGCGACCGGCACCCAGCGCATGCCCTCCGGCGCGCGGGTCCGCGGCGGAACGCTGGCGGTATAGACCACGAGCTCGAGCGGAAAGTGCGTGAAGACGTGGGTGACGACACCGGCCTTGCGGTGCCAGCGCGTGACGCCCTTGAGTTCCGGCGCCTGCGTGAGCGCGGCCGCATCCTCCTGCCCGGCAAGCCATTGCGACCCCGGCACCTCGGTCATGCCGCCGAGCAGGCCCTTCTCCGGGCGCGAGCGCACCAGGAGTTCGCCGCCCCGCGTCACCACGAAGGCGGCGCCGCGGCGCAAGGTGCCGCTCTTCTTCGGCGCCTTGCGCGGGAAGCTTTCCTGGTCGCCGCGGACGCGGGCCGCGCAATCGTCGTTCAGGGGACACAGCGCACAGGCCGGCTTCTTCGGCGTACAGATCGTGGCACCGAGGTCCATCAGGGCCTGCGCGCTGTCGCCGGCGCGAGACGGGCCGAGCAACGTCGCGGCCATTTGCTGGATCAGCGGCTTGGCCTGCGGCAGCGCCGCCTCGACGGCGTAGAGCCGCGACACCACCCGCTCGATATTGCCGTCCACCGGCATGGTGCGGCGGTCGAACGCGATCGCGGCGATCGCCGCGGCGGTGTAGGGCCCGACGCCGGGCAGCGCGCGCAGGCCGTCCTCGGTGTCCGGAAACACCCCACCATGGTCATTGAGCACCGCGACCGCGCAGGCATGCAGGTTGCGCGCGCGCGAATAATAGCCGAGCCCGGCCCACATCCTCAGGACGTCGTCGAGCGAGGCGCGGCCGAGCGCCGTCACATCAGGCCAGCGCGACAGGAACTTTTCGAAATAAGGTCCGACCGCCCGCACCGTGGTCTGCTGCAGCATGATCTCCGACAGCCACACACGGTATGGATCAGCCTGCTCCCCTGCCGCCGCGCGCCACGGCAGCTTGCGGCGATGCCGGTCATACCAGGCCAGCAGCCGTGCCGGGCGGTCGGCCTGCTGGTCGGTCAATTTGGTCTTGGCGGCCGCGCGAGAGCTCATGGCGTTACTTTAAGACAGATATCTCCAAGTCATGCCCGGGCTTGACCCGGGCATCCACGTCTTTCTTCCTCCGGGACGGAAACGCCGCCATAATGATGAACACGGTTTCAGCCGCATCGGCTCCACTGCTATAACCCCTCCCATGGCAAAACCCGGTCCGATCAGCGCAAAACCCCTGTCGATCCTGCTCAGCGACGTCTTCAACGACGCCTATGCCAAGCAGGGCTTCGCCGCGCGCGAACTGGTGACGCGCTGGACCGAAATCGCGGGCGAGCGGATCGCGGCCTATTGCGAGCCGCTGAAGATGCAGTGGCCGCGGCCGGTGGAGGGGCAGCCGCAGGAGCCGGCGACGCTGGTGCTGCGGGTCGAAGGACCGATGGCGCTGGAGATCCAGCATTCCTCCGATGTCATCCTGGAACGGGTGAACCGCTTCTTCGGCTGGCATGCGGTGGGCCGCCTGACCATCCGGCAGGCGCCGCTTTCGCGCCGCAGCCGCCCCACCCGGCCGCGCCCGCCCGACCCCAAAACCGTGGCCCGGGAGGCGGCAAACCTCGCCGCCGTCGAGGACGACGATCTGCGCGCGGCGCTGGCCCGGCTGGGTGCCACGATCAAGCGAAATTGACGCTTTTCGCGGGGTCGGCCGCGAGACCCCGGCATTGCCACAATGGTCGTTTCAAGCTAGCGAAGGCTTCTTTTCGGGACCCCTTCATGCTGGCGAGAATGCGCCAATCCGGGAGCTGACCTTGATCATCACGCGCCGCGCTTTCACCACCGCTCTCTCGCTGACCGGGCTCGCCGGCCTGTCGCCGCTGCGCCTGATCACGGAGGCGTTCGCGCAGACCGCTGCAGAGGTCGCCAAGCCGCAGTCGCTGCCGGACATGGGGCTCGGCCCGCAGGGCGCCAAGGTGACGATCGTCGAATACGCCTCGATGACCTGCCCGCATTGCGCCAATTTCAACGAGACCGTGTTCCCGCAGATCAAGTCGACCTACATCGACTCCGGCAAGGTCCGCTACGTGTTCCGCGAATTCCCGCTCGACATCAAGGCCGCCGCCGGCTCGATGCTGGCACGCTGCATCGCCAAGGACGACGCGCCGAAGTTCTTTGCCGTGATCGACCTGCTGTTCCGTCAGCAGAACGACTGGGTAGTCAAGAACACCACCGAGACGCTGACGCGGATCGGCAAGCAGGCCGGCCTCAGCCAGCAGCAGGTCGAGGACTGCCTGAAGGATCAGAAGCTGCTCGACAAGATCGCCGCCGACCAGAAATACGCCAACGAAGTGCTGAAGGTGAACTCGACGCCGACCTTCTTCGTCAATGGCGAGATGGTGAAGGGCGAGACCTCGTTCGAGGAGTTCAGCAAGCGCATCGATCCACTGCTGAAGAGCTGATCGCGAGTCGACAAACCTGACGTCGTTCGTGCCCGCATCGCGCCGGGCACGATAATTGTGGATGATTTGCGATCACGGCGCGCGGCCGTCGCAATATTTGCTTGTTGAAAACCTGATTCGCGTGATGCGAATCTTCCAGGACATGCAGAGGTCATAAAACCCTGCAAATCCCTTGGGAAAAGCTAGGTCAAGCGGTTGCCCTGACGCACGGGCATCGCCATTGTCGCCGCTCATGAGAGCTGCACGCAGCTATTCGCCCCAAACACGACACTGCCTTCCATGGTACTGTCACGGCAGGGAGATTCGCGCCCGGCCAAACGAGATTTGTGTACATGAAGCTCACGCGCCTCCGCCTGCACGGTTTCAAGTCGTTCGTTGAACCCACCGATTTCATGATCGAGCCGGGCCTGACCGGCGTCGTCGGACCGAACGGCTGCGGCAAATCCAATCTCGTCGAAGCGCTGCGCTGGGCGATGGGCGAGACCTCGCACAAGTCGCTGCGCGCGGCCGACATGGATGCGGTGATCTTCGCCGGTTCCGGCAACCGTCCGGCGCGCAATCACGCCGAAGTCGTGATGACGATCGACAATTCCGATCGCTCGGCGCCGGCCGCGGTGAACGACAGCCAGCTGCTCGAAATCTCCCGCCGCATCGAGCGCGAGGCCGGCTCGGTCTACCGCATCAACGGCCGCGACGTGCGTGCCCGCGACGTGCAGATCCTGTTCGCCGACGCCGCCACCGGCGCGCGTTCGCCGGCGCTGGTCCACCAAGGCAAGATCGGCGAGATCATCCAGGCCAAGCCCGAGCAGCGCCGCCGCGTGCTGGAAGACGCCGCGGGCGTTGCTGGCCTGCATGCCCGCCGTCACGAGGCGGAACTGCGGCTCAAGGCGGCCGAAACCAACCTCACCCGCGTCGAGGACGTGATCGGCCAGCTCAGCGGCCAGATGGAAGGCCTGAAGAAGCAGGCGCGCCAGGCGATCCGCTACCGCGAGGTCGCGGCCAAGGTGCGCAAGTCCGAGGCCATGCTGTTCCATCTGCGCTGGATCGAGGCCAATGCCGACGTCAACGACGCCGCGCATAACCATGATCTGTCCGTGCGCGAGATGGCCGAGCGCACCCGCGAGCAGGCCGAATCCGCCCGCATCCAGGCGATCCGCGCCGCCGAATTGCCGGCGCTGCGCGATGCCGAGGCTCGCGCCGCCGCCGGCCTGCAGCGCCTGACCAATGCGCGCGAGATGCTCGACCGCGAGGAGCAGCGCGCCAAGGAGCGCGTCGGCGAGCTCGATCGCCGTCTCACCCAGTTCGCCCAGGACATCGCGCGCGAGCAGCAGCAGACCTCGGATGCCGACGTCGCGCTGCAGCGGCTCGACACCGAAGACGCTGAGCTGAAGGAAGAGATCAAGTCGCGGGTCGAGAAGCGCTCTGGCGTCGACGAGCGCGTCTCCGAGGCCGAGGAGATCCTGGCTGCGACCGAGCGCCAGTTCTCCGAGCTGACCACGCAGCTCGCCGACCTCACCGCCAAGCGCAACCAGCTCGAGGCCGGCGTCCGCACGCATCGCGACCGCTTGGCGCGGCTCGATCACGAAATCGCCAACGTTCAGGCCGAGGAAACCAAGCTCGCGCAGGAGACCGGCAATCTCGGCGACATCGACGCGCTCGCCGCCGCCATGGAGATGGCACAGCAGGCGCTCGCCGAATCCGAGGCCGCGGTGCAATCCAGCGAGGCGCATCACGCTGCCGCGCGGCAAACGCTGGAAGCCTCCCGCAATCCGCTTGCCGAAGCCGAGAAGCGCGTGCAGCGGCTTGAGACCGAAGCCCGTACCATCTCCAAGCTCGTCACCAGCGAGACCAAGAATCTGTGGCCGCCGATCATCGACGGCATCACCGTCGCCAAGGGCTATGAGAAGGCGATCGGCGCCGTGCTTGGCGACGACCTCGACGCGCCCGTGGATTCGTCCGCGCCGATGCGCTGGACCAATGTCGGTGAAGCCGCCGGCGACCCTGCCCTGCCCGACGGCGTCGAGCGGCTGGCCGATCACGTGCAGGCGCCGCCGGAACTGGCGCGCCGTCTCGCCCAGATCGGCGTGGTGGCGAAGGACCGCGGCGCCGCACTGGTGTCGCAGCTCAAGACCGGCCAGCGGCTGGTGTCGCTCGAAGGCGACGTCTGGCGCTGGGACGGCTTCGTCGCCGACGCGCATGCCCCGACCGGCGCGGCGCGCCGTCTCGCCGAACGAGCGCGCCTGGTCGACATCGAGCACGAGCTGGAACAGGCCCGCATCGATGCCGCCGCCAAGCGCCAGGCGCTGGAGACTGCCGAAGAGGAACTGCGGTCGGCGTCCGCCGCCGAGGGTGCCTCCCGTGAAGCCGTGCGTGCCGCCCGCCGCGAGACTGATGCCGCGCGCGAACGCCATGCCGCGACCGAGCGCGAGATCAACCGCCATGCCGCCCGCAAATCGGCGCTGACCGAGGCGCACAGCCGCGTCGCCGCCGACCGCGCTGAGGCCGAAGCCGCGCATGAGAGCGCTGCTGCTGCGCTCGCCGAACTTCCGCCGGGCGTCGAGACCGAGGCCCAGCTCGCTGCGGTTCGTTCCGAGATCGACAATCAACGCCGTGCCGCTGCGCAAGTTCGCGCCGAGGCGCAGGCGCTCGCCCGCGAGGCCGAGCTCGCCGACCGCCGCGTGCAGGCGATCCTTGCCGAGCGCAGCGAGTGGCAGAACCGCAAGACCAGCGCCTCCTCACAGGTCGAGACCATCGAGGCGCGCATCGCCGAAGTGTCGATCGAGCGCGAGGAACTGGCCAACGCGCCGGAAGTGTTCGCCGAGAAGCGCAGCGCGCTGATCACGGAGATCGAGCACGCCGAGGGTGATCGCCGGATCGCCGCCGATGCGCTGGCGACTGCGGAGGCCGCGATGGCGGAAACCGATCGCCTCGCCAAGGCCTCGCTCGAAGCGCTGTCGTCATCCCGTGAAGCCACCGCGCGCGCGGAAGAGCGCATGGAAGGCACCCGCCGCCGCCTCGCCGACATCGAGCGCGAGATCCACGACATGCTCGAGGTCGAGCCGAGCGCGGTCGTCGGCATGGCAGAGATCGAGCCCGGCGCGGAGCTGCCGCCGGTCGCCCAGGTCGAGGAGGAGCTCGAAAAGCTGCGCCGCGACCGGGAGCGGCTCGGTGCCGTCAATCTGCGCGCCGAGGAAGAGCTGAAGGAAGTCGAGACCCAGCACACCGCGCTGACCACCGAGCGCGACGACCTGGTCGAGGCGATCAAGCGGCTGCGGCAGGGCATCCAGAGCCTCAACCGCGAAGCCCGCGAGCGCCTGCTGACCTCGTTCGAGACCGTCAACGCTCACTTCAAGCGGCTGTTCACCGAGCTGTTCGGCGGCGGCGAGGCGGCGCTGCATCTGATCGAGAGCGACGATCCGCTCGAAGCCGGTCTCGAGATCATCGCCAAGCCGCCCGGCAAGAAGCCGCAGACGCTGTCGCTGCTGTCGGGCGGCGAGCAGGCGCTGACGGCGCTCGCGCTGATCTTCGCGGTGTTCCTCACCAACCCGTCGCCGATCTGCGTGCTGGACGAAGTCGACGCGCCGCTCGACGACCACAACGTCGAACGGTTCTGCACCCTGCTGAACGAGATGACCGCTTCGACCGAGACGCGCTTCATCATCATCACGCACAACCCGATCACGATGGCGCGGATGAACCGGCTGTTCGGCGTCACCATGGCCGAGCGCGGCGTCTCGCAGCTGGTCTCGGTCGACCTGCAGGGCGCGGTTGATATCCTCGACCAGAACGTGGCGTAGGGTATCTTGGCGTCATCCTGAGGAGCCGCGCGTTCGCGCGGCGTCTCGAAGGATGGGCCACAATATGCGATCGTCATCCTTCGAGGCTCGCAAACGCTCGCACCTCAGGATGACGGCAGACGATGACCTCGCCCGACCTCCCCGCCGAGCTCAGAACGGCACTCAACGCCAGGCTCGAAGGCCTGTCGCGCAACGAGGCGGCCGGCCGCGCCGCCGCGATTTCGGAGACCTATCGCGCCGGCGGCGGCTCCGGCGGCACGATCAAGTCCGAGAGCGATGCGCTGGCCTATGCGCTGGCGCGGATGCCGGCGACCTATGCGGCCGTTGTCGCGAGCCTCAACGCGCTGACCGAGATCCGACCGGACTTCGCGCCCACAAGCCTGCTCGATGTCGGCGCCGGGCCGGGTACGGCAAGCTGGGCCGCGGCTGAGACATTCCCGTCGCTCCAGGATTTCGCCCTGCTGGACGCCAATGAGGCCCTGCGTACACTGGCACTGGACCTCACCCGCAAGAGCAGCCGGCTGCGCGGCGTCAGATACGAGCTCGGACAGGCGCGCACCTACGTCACGCATGCCGATACAGCCGACCTCGTGATCGCAAGCTACGTGATCAACGAGATCGGCGATGCCGAGCGCGCCGCGCTCACCGATGCGATGTGGGACAAGACCAGGGATACGCTGCTGGTGGTCGAACCCGGCACACCTGCGGGCTACGCGCGGATCATCGCACTCCGCGCACGACTGATCGCAGCTGGTGCCCATGTCGCAGCCCCCTGCCCGCATGACGGCGCCTGTCCGCTGGTTGCGCCCGACTGGTGCCATTTCTCACAGCGCCTGCAACGCTCGCGCGCGCACAAGCAGGTCAAGGGCGCCGAGCTGCCGTTCGAGGATGAGCGTTTCGCCTATGTCGCGCTGAGCCGCACGAAGGTCGCGGCGCGCCCGTCCCGCGTGCTGGCGCAGCCTGACGTCGGCAAGGTCGAGATTGCGGCCAAGCTCTGCACACCCGATGGGGTCGTTGTCACGAAGGTGCCCCGCCGCGCCAAGGCCGATTACGCCAGCGCCCGGCGATGGCGCTGGGGTGATGCAATCTAGATCCTTGCGTCGTCCCGGCGAAGGCCGGGACCCATAACCACCGATCCCGGTTGTGAAGCGAAGCCGACGCCCCACGTGCCGCTTCCGCGGGCCGCGGCGTATGGGTCCTGGCCTTCGCCGGGACGACGGCATCGACGATGTTGAACCAGTTCGCGTCCGCCACCGACCAAGGCAATGCTCACCTTTCCGCGGCGGGCTGCCCTGCGCCCCGATCTTGGGCTACGGTGCCGCCGTTTCGTCCCATCAGGAGCCGCCTCGTCATGTCGACCAGTTGGATCGTTATCGGCGTCATCGTTCTTCTCGTGCTGTTTGCGTTCGGCGCCTACAACCGCCTCGTTGCGCTCAGCCAGCGGGTCGGCCAGGCCTTTGCCGACATCGACGTGCAGCTCAAGCAGCGCCACGACCTGATCCCGAACCTGGTCGAGACCGTGAAGGGCTACGCCTCCCACGAGCGCGGCACGCTCGACGACGTCATCAAGGCGCGCAATTCGGCGATGTCGGCGCAGGGACCGACGCAGGTCTCGGCGGCAGAGAACCAGCTCTCCGGCGCGCTCGGCCGGCTGATCGCGCTGTCGGAGGCCTATCCGGATCTCAAGGCCAACGCCAATTTCCAGCAGCTCGCCTCCGAGCTTTCCGATCTCGAGAACAAGATCGCCGCCAGCCGCCGCTTCTTCAACAACGCGGTCCAGGAATACAACACCGGCATACAGCAGATGCCGGCCGCCTTGTTCGCCGGCATGTTCGGCTTCACCCGCAAGGATTTCTTCGACCTCGGCGCCAGCCGCACGGAGGTCGAGGCGGCACCGAGCGTGAAGTTCTGACAGCTCCCGCCGTGGTCGCGCTCCGCTTTCCCTGTCATTCCGGGGCGATGCGAAGCATCGAACCCGGAATCTCGTTACGGACACTCATCTCGAGATTCCGGGTTCGCGCGTGTCGCGCGCCCCGGAATGACAGTGGTTAGCGGAAGCGCATCATGGCCGCCTACGGTCTCTACACGCACATCGCATCGAACAAGTTTCGTTCGATGCTGCTGCTTGGCGGGCTGTTCCTGCTGATCTACGTGCTGGTCTATGCCGGCGCGCTGATTGCGGAAGTGATGATCGATAGCGGCCGCTCGGTCGACTATTACCTGACCCACGCCTCGCGCGATCTCGTCTCCGCCTTCCCATGGGCGACGATCGCTGCAGTGGCCTGGATCGTGATCGCCTATTTCTTCCACCAGAAGATGATCGACGCCGTCACCGGCGGCGAAAGCGTCACGCGGCAGCAACAGCCGCGGCTCTACAATCTCTTGGAAAATCTCTGCATCTCGCGCGGCATCCCGATGCCGAAGCTGAAGGTGATGGACAGCCCGGCGCTGAATGCGTTTGCGACCGGATTGAACCCGCGCCAATACGCCATCACCGTCACCACGGGTCTGCTGAACGCGCTTGATGACCAGGAGATCGAGGCCGTGCTCGGCCACGAGCTCACCCATATCAAGAACGGCGACGTGCAGCTGATGGTGGTCGCCGTGATCATCGCCGGCGCGGTCGGCTTCTTCGGCGAGCTGTTCTTCCGCCTGTTCACGAACCTGTCGTGGAACTCGAGCGGCGGCGGAGGCGGCTGGTCGTCCTCGTCATCCTCTCGATCTTCGTCCTCTGACCGTGACAGCAAGGGCTCGGGCGGCGGCGCGATCGTCGTGATCATCATCGCGGTCGCGCTGATCGTGCTGGCCTGGCTGCTGTCGCAGGTGGTCAAGCTCGCGCTGTCGCGCTCGCGCGAATTCTTGGCCGATGCCGGATCGGTCGAGCTGACCAAGAATCCCGACGCGATGATCACCGCGCTGCGCAAGATCGAGAACCGCGGCGAGCTGCCGGACGCCACCTCGGCGGTGATGGAACTCTGCGTCGACAATCCGCGCGAGGGTTTTGCCGACCTGTTCGCCACCCACCCGTCGGTGAAGTCCCGGGTCGATGCGCTGGTGAAATATGCCGGCGGCCACGACCCCGGACCGCTGGCGCTGCCGGACGAGACATCGGACCAGACGGAGACGCAGGATGAGGCGCCTCTGGCGGGCGACCAGCCGCCGCCGGTCACCCACGGCCCGTGGGGTGATACGCCGCCTGCACCGGCGAACAACCCGCCGGCGCTGCCGGGCACCAGCCCCGCACAGGGACCGCTGGGCCCGCTCCAGGGACCTCTTCAGGGACCTTGGGGCCGGCACCGCTGATCCCGCCAGCTCTTTGATTTGGGCATGATCTCTTCGGAAAACCGCTTCGCACTTTTCCGGATCATGCCCCTAGCTTACTCAGTCCATTAAGGAAATCCCCACCAAACCGTTCGCGGGCACCTTAAGGAATTGAATTCTCCCTCGTTTCTGCCATGTTCGCGCCCAAAGCAGTGTGGGGACTTGCCGATCGCCATCGCGGTCGGGAGCGCGCTTCAAGGGATTTCCATGGCAAAGCCGGTTGTGATCGTGGTGGGCGCCGACAAGGGCGGGGTCGGCAAGACCACCGTCTCGCGGACGCTCCTGGACTATTTCAGCGCCAACAATGTGCAGACCCGGGCGTTCGACACCGAGTCGCCGCGCGGCACGCTGAAGCGCTTCCACCCCGACATCACCGAGATCGTCGACATGACGACGACCGCGGACCAGATGAAGATCTTCGATACGCTGAACGCCGGTTCCTCGGTCACCGTGATCGACGTCCGCGCCGGCCTGCTGTCGCCCGCGCTGGCCTCGCTGCGCGACATCGGCTTCCTCGACGCGGCGCGCTCCGGCCAGATCACCTTCGCCGTGTTCCATATCCTCGGCCCCTCGATCGCCTCGCTGGACGAGATCGCCGAGACCGCCAACTTCATGAGCGGCGCGAAATATTTCCTGGTGAAGAACTTCATCAACGACACCCAGTTCTTCCAGTGGGACCAGGCGACCTACAATTCCTACTTCCACCGCATCAAGGATGCCGTCGACCTCACCATCCCGAAGCTCAACGAAATGGCCTATGAGCAGGTCGAGGTCTCCTCGGTTCCGTTCCTGAAATTCGTCGCCAACAAGGGCATCAACGACGACGCCGCGAACTACTCCTTCGTGCTGCGCGGCTATGTCCGGCATTGGCTGGCCAATGTCTGGAGCGAGTTCGACCGGATCAAGCTGACCGACCTGGTCGGCGGCAAGTCGGGCAAGGGCGAAAAATAGTCGCGTCCAAGGCAGCGAAAGGTCGCGCCAGGGGCAGCGAAAGATCGCGCCCGGGGCAGCGAAAAAAGTCGCGCCCGGGGCGGCGATGGGGCTGGATTAGGCGAAAATTTGGCCTGATATAGCGGGCGATGTCGTCCACGCCCGTTTACATCATCTGCTCGCCCCGCCCGCAGGTCGGCAAGACGCTGATCGCACGGCTGCTCGGCGAATTCCTGCTGCTCAAGAACGGCGACGTGGTCTGCTTCGACATCAATCTGAAGGAGCCGTCACTGCTCGATTATCTGCCGCGGATCACGGAAACCGCCGACGTGATCGACACCTACGGCAAGATGCAGCTGATGGACCGCGTCATCGTCAATGACGGCATCGCCAAGGTGATCGACCTCGGCTACCACGCCTTCGACGAATTCTTCAAAATGGCCGACCAGATCGGGCTGATGAAGGAGGCGCTGCGCCGCCGCGTCGCGCCCGTCATCCTCTACGTGGCGGATACCGACCGCGCCTCGGTGCGCGGCTACCAGATGCTCCAGGGCCAGATCCCGCCGAACGGGCTCGTCGTCATCGACAATGAGTTCGTGGTGCGTGGCGAGCTGCCGCCTGTGATGACCGCCAGCCGGGTGCTGCGCTTCCGTGCGCTGCCGGTGTTCCTGAAGACCTATATCGACCGGCTGAATTTCTCTTTCACCGGCTATCTGCGCCAGGAGAGGGACTCATCGACCGAGCTGCATCAATGGATCCGGAAGAACTACACCACCTTCCGCGATCTCGAACTGAGCATGCTGCTGCAGCGGATGTAGCTGCCCCCCTCTCCCCGTTCTTACGGGGAGAGGGTTGGGGTGAGGGGCTTTCTCCGTGTTCAACCGGCATGATTCCCGACATTTTGGACCGGCATGATCCCCGACAGTTTGGGTTAAGCGGTCTGTTCGCCCGGTTCGCGCAGCCCCTCACGAGGCGGAGCGAACCGGGTGAACAGGCCGCGGCGGTCGATGAGACCGACGTCGAGGTCGCAGAAGCGGACGACGTGGTCACCGGTATCGAGTTCGGCGATGCCGACAAGTTCGTTCACCAGCGCCTGACCGATAAAGACGAACTTGCCTTTCCATTTAATCTCCCCATTGCCGCGAACACGGCGGGCCTGGTGATCGGCGTCATACCAGGGGTCTTGCTCGCGATCCGGCATGGTGCGTTGAGATGCTCGATAGGCGTCCTCCGGCGGCCGTTGGCCCAGCGCTTCGTGAGGACGTTCCTTATTGTAATGCTCTCGGAAGGCGTCAAAGCGGGCCTGTTGCTCGGACGCATTATCTGCCGGTGGGCTCGATGTTTGCGCCTTCAAGGTGCGATGCATGCGCTCATGGCGACCGTTCTCCTGCGGCGAGGCCGGACGGATGAAGTGCGGCGTAATGCCGAGCTTCAGCCACCAGACCGACAATGTGGTGAGACCGCCGGCGCCGCGCGAGCCGAACGGCGAACCATTGTCGCAGCGGATTGCCCGCGGCAGGCCATGCTCGCGGAAAGCCCTCTCGAAGCGGGGGCGGACGCCCTCGGTCGTCGGTGCGACGATCTGCAGTTCGATCAGGAAGCGACTGTGGCTGTCAGCCACCGTCAACGGATCAATCCGGCACTGGTCGCGGGTGCGGAACCAACCCTTGAAGTCCACGCTCCACTCGTCGTTCGGCTCCTGCACCGGCGTGCAGGGACGCCGCTGGTCGAGCGGACGGCGGCGGCGCTTCACCGGCGAGATCAGCCCCGCGCGCTTGAGAATGCTCCCAATCGTCGACGCCGCCGGCCAATCGATCTCCGGCGCCTGGCGGTCAAGCAGGGCGAGCAGCTTGCGCGGTCCCAGATAGGGAAAGCGCTGCCGAGCCGCGATCACCTTCTCTGCAATCGCCGCATCGGTCGTTTGTCGGCATTGCTGCGGCGCGTGCGAACGGTCCCTGAACCACTCCGGATCGCCGCTCTGCTTCCGCTGGCGCCATGCGTAAAACGTGTCGCGGCAGATACCGTGACGGCGGCACAACTCCGACACGCTCCAGTTCCCGCTCTCGTACTCCATAAGCATCCGGATACGCTCTTCCATCCGACTGGTCTCTCTGAACGGCATCGTCGGGCCCTCCCGCCGATGCTTCTAGAAACCTGTCGGCAATCATGCCGGTCTAAACTGTCGGGTATCTATCCGGTCTGTACCCCGCAAATTCAATCGGGATTGGAGTGCGCGGAGACTCCCCTCACCCGGCGCTTCGCGCCGACCTCTCCCCGCGAAGAGCGGGGCGAGGTGACTCTTAATGCCCCTCGAACGCCATCAGCGTGCGCACCGGGACGTCCATCGCGCGCAGTTTTGCGGCGCCGCCGAGATCGGGCAGGTCGATGATGAAGCAGGCGGCGACCACATTGGCGCCGATCTGGCGCAGCAGCTTCACCGCGCCCTCCGCGGTGCCGCCGGTCGCGATCAGATCGTCGACCAGGATCACGCGCTCGCCGGGCAGCACGGCGTCGGCATGCATCTCCATCTCGTCGATGCCGTATTCCAGCGAATAGGCGATCCGCACCGTGGTGTGCGGCAGCTTGCCTTTCTTGCGGATCGGCACGAAGCCGGCCGAGAGCTGGTGCGCCACCGCGCCGCCGAGGATGAAGCCGCGGGCCTCGATGCCTGCGACCTTGTCGACTTTCGCTCCCGCCCAGGGATGCACCAGTTCATCGACCGCCCGGCGGAAGGCACGGGCATCCGCGAGCAGCGTCGTGATATCGTGAAACAGGATGCCCTTCTTCGGGTAGTCCGGGATGTTGCGAACGGTCGCCTTGATGTCGTGGTCGAAGGTCATTGGTCTCGCAATCCTCATTTGGCCGGCGGATTAAGCCGGAATGCATTCTCGACGATGCGCAGGCCCACCTCATTGCCGAGCGACATCAGCGACTCCGGATGGAATTGCACGCCGCCGACCGGCAGGGTCTTGTGCTCGATCACCATCGCGACGCCGTCCTCGGTGGTCGCGGTCACCGCCAGCACCTCGGGCACGCTGTCACGCTCGACATAGAGCGAGTGATAGCGGCCGATTACGATCTCATTGGGCAGATTATGCATCAACCGCCCGCCGCGCACCTGGACGCGCGAGGGACGGCCATGCGCGGGCTGGCCGAGCTGGCCGAGCTGGCCGCCGAAGTATTCGCCGATCGCCTGCACGCCGAGGCAGACGCCGAAGATCGGCAGCTTCTTCTCGAGCGCAGTGCGGATGGTCTTCGCGATGCCGAAATCCTCAGGGCGACCCGGCCCGGGCGACAGCACCAGCAGGTCCCAGCCCCGCTGCTTCAGCATGTCCTGGGCATGGATATGCCTGACCACGGTGACGTTGGCGCCGACCTGGCGGAAATAATCGGCCAGCATGTGCACGAAGCTGTCGTCGTGATCGATCAGAAGCACGTTCTTGCCGGAGCCGGTGGCATCAGGCGCGAAGTCGGACAGCGGCTTCGGCGGATCGCCGCGCAGCGCCTGGAACAGCGCCGCCGCCTTGACCTGGCACTCGCGGTCCTCGGCGGCCGGGTCCGAGTCGAACAGGCAGGTCGCACCGACCCGCACCTCGGCGAGACCATCCTTCATGCGGATGGTGCGGATGGTGAGCCCGGTGTTGATGCTGCCGTCGAAATTGACGCAGCCGATCGCGCCGGCATACCAGCGCCGCGGCGAGCGCTCGTGGTCCTCGACGAACTGCATCGCCCACAATTTCGGCGCGCCGGTCACCGTGACGGCCCAGGCGTGGGTCAGGAAGGCGTCAAGCGAGTCAAAGCCAGGCCGCAGCATGCCCTCGACGTGATCGACGGTGTGGAACAGCTTTGAGTAGGTCTCGATCTGCCGCCGCGCCAGCACCTTGATGGTGCCGGGCACGCAGACGCGCGCCTTGTCGTTGCGGTCGACGTCGGTGCACATGTTGAGCTCGAACTCGTCCTTCTCCGAGTTCAACAGCTTGCGGATCTGCTCGGCATCGCCGATCGAGTCCGAGCCGCGCGCGATGGTACCCGAGATCGGGCAGGTCTCGACCCGGCGGCCGTCGGAGCGCACGAACATCTCGGGCGAGGCGGAGACCAGGAATTCGCCGTCGCCGAGATTCATCAGCGCGCCATAGGGCGACGGGTTGATGCGGCAGAGCCGCTGGAACACTTCCGCCGGCGAACGCTCGCAGGGCTCGGCGAACAATTGCCCGGGCACCGCCTCGAACAGGTCACCGCGGGCGAACGCAGCACGCGCGACTTCGACCGTGGCCTGGTATTCGCCCGGGGCGTGATCGGCAAAGCCCTGCCGCCCGGCCTTGGCGTAAAGGCTCGGCGCGGTCTCGTGCGACTGGCCGGCGGTGGATTTGCCCTTCCAGGAGAATTCGTAGTTCAGCGCCACGCCGCGGCCGGTGGCGCGGTCGTAGGCGAGCAGGCGATCCGGCACGTAGAGCACGATGTCGCGCTGGTCGGCCTCGCGGGCGCGCTTCTGCACGATATCCTCGATCTGGAACACGAGGTCGTAGGCGAAGGCGCCGAACAGACCGAGCAGCGGATCGGCATTGGAGGTGAACGCCGCCACCATGTCGCGCACCAGCGACATCACGCTGGCGCGGCGGGTGCGCTGGTCTTCCTCGACCGGCGCGGCGCCGCGGATGATATGGCCGGCGAGCTTCGTCGCGCTGCGCTCGGAGATCACGACGCAGGGCTCGCGCAGCACGTCGCCGAGGAAGGCGATCAAGACCTGACCGCGCGGGTTCAGCGCCTGCAATGAGAAATCGGTGCCCGACGTTTCCAGCACCAGCGGCGGGTCGGCGAAGCCGAGGTCAAAGCTCTCGTAGCGGCCCGGCACGGTTGTGCCCGAGGACAGCACCACGCCGCGGCGGCGGTCCAACAGCGCGATCAGATCGTCGAGACGGTTGGCGCCGCCGGTGAACTGCTCGACCACGCGTGCGACGGCAAGGCCGCCATTGGTCAGGTATTCGCTCTTGGCCGGCAGGGAGAAGACTGTCCTGTTCATGTGATCCTCTTACGAGACTTGGGAAGAGAGCGCCACACAGGACAAACGAAGGGCCGTCGCACTGCGATGGCGACCTTCGACGACTTTTGGAAATGAAATCGCACCGGCCACCTATGAGAAGGTGGGCCACCAACGACGGGATGGGCTGGCAACGGTGCGCATGGCCGTTACACACCACCCGGCGCGGGCCGTGTCAAGGGATGGCCGGTCCCCTTGCTCCTGCCCCTGCCCCAAGGCGGGACGGCCTTTTTCCAGTTCGCACGGCGGGGAATCCGCGTAGGATTTGTGGAAATGGCGGCCGATCGGCCGCCCAAAAAACAGACAGATGGCGGAGGCGCAGATGGCGATTTTGGGTCTCGGATATGCCGGCTTCGGCTCCAACGCGCTCGACGACTGGCGGCAATTCGGCACCGGCCTGGTCGGGCTGCAGGCAATCGAGCGCGGCAATTCGCTGCTCGCGTTCCGGATGGACGACCGCAAGCAACGCATTGTGATCGACCGCGCGCAGGGCGAAGGCACCAGGTTCTTCGGCTGGGAGGTGGCGGACGCCGCAACGCTCGACGCGCTGGCGGCGCGGCTCGAGCATGCCGGCGTTGCCGTGACCGCCGAGCCGCAGGCGCTCGCCGATGCCAGGCGGGTGCGCGGCCTGATCTCGTTCCAGGACCCGGCCGGCAACCGGCTCGAAGCGTTCCACGGCCCGGAGATCGACGACACGCCGTTCAAGCCGGGGCGCTCGATCTCCGGCTTCCGCACCGGCGCGCTCGGCCTCGGCCACGCGGTGCTGACCGTCGAGAACATCGCGCCGGTCATGAGCTTCTATGTCGACGTGCTCGGCTTCGCCCTGAGCGACTACATCGAAAAACCGTTCCGCGCGTATTTCTTCCACGTCAATGCTCGCCACCACTCGCTCGCGCTGATCGAGACCGGGACGAACGGCATGCACCATCTGATGGTCGAGCTGTTCTCGCTCGACGATGTCGGCCAGGCCTACGACGTCGCGATGAAGGAAGACCGCGTCAACGTCACGCTCGGCCGTCACACCAACGATTTGATGACGTCGTTCTACGCCAAGTCGCCGTCGGCCTTCATGGTCGAGTGCGGCTGGGGCGGCCGCGAAATCGACCCAGCAAACTGGACGCCGTTCGAGATGGTTGATGGTCCGAGCTTGTGGGGCCACGAGCGCGTCTGGCTGTCAGCCGAGGACCGCGCCGTTGCGCGCGAGATGCGCATGCGCGCCGCCGCCGAGGGCAAGCGCGCACCGGTGCAGGTGCTGGAAGGCAATTTCAAGCTGATGTCGGGGACCTGCCCGTGGTGGGACGGGGTGAAGGCGGAGAGTTAAGTCTCGCCGTCGTCCCGGCGAAGGCCGGGACCCATAACCACAGGGCGTAGTTGTTTGGCAAAGCCGTCGACCAGCTTCCTCTAATCACGACTGCCGCGGCGTATGGGTCCCGGCCCCCGTGCGCAATTGCGCACTAGGTGGTGTGGACTCTAAGGATTCCCTTTTAGGAGCAAATCAGATTCAAGGCTGCTTTTGGGGAGGCCGCCTTGGGTGTGATGGACCGTTTGGTATTGAGCGACGCGGCGTGGGAGCGGATAGCGCCGCTGATCATAGGGCGCCCCGATCAGAAGGGCTCCACCGGGCGCGACAACCGGATGTTCGTGGAAGGTGTGCTGTGGATCGTGCGTACGGGGTCTCCCTGGCGCGATCTTCCGGAGGTGTTTGGGGACTGGAACAGCGTGTTCCGGCGCTTCAGTCGATGGAGCATCAAGGGTGTTTGGTGGCGGATCTTCGAGGCGATGTCCGATGATCCGGACTTCGAATATCTGATCGTCGATTCCACCATTGTTCGGGCGCATCAGCACGCCGCCGGCGCCAAAAAGGGGGGGCTGAAGATCAAGCGGAAGATCAAGCGATCGGCCGCTCGCGCGGCGGCCTGAGCACCAAGATACATATGGCCGTTCGAGGCTTGGGATGTCCGGTGCGGTTCACGCTTACCGCAGGTCAGAAGGGCGATGCACCGCAAGCCGCCGCATTGATCGAAGGCTTATCCGCCGAGGTCGTCATGGCCGATACGGCCTATGACGCCGATCACTTGCGCCAAGCCATCGCCGCCAAAGGCGCGCTCGCCGTGATCCCCAACAACCCGTCACGGGCGCTCAAATATCCACTCGACAAGCATTTCTATGCCCAGCGTCATCTCGTCGAATGCTGCTTCTCAAAGCTCAAGCAGTTCCGCCGCGTTGCAACCCGCTTCGAAAAGACCGCCCGAAATTACCTGGCCGTCGTCACTCTCGCAGCCATCGTCTTATGGATGCGATAAGTGTCCACACCACCTAGGCCGGGACGACGCCGGTGGTTTTCGCAAACGCGCTACCCCAAATGCTTCCTGAAAAACTCCGTCGCCCGGCCCCAGGCCAGTTCTGCACAATGCCGGTCGTGCACCGACAGGCGCTGCTCGTTGCCGAAACCGTGCTCGGCGTCATAGCGGAACAGCTCCAGCGATTTGCCGGCGGCCTTCATCGCTTTCTCAAAACCATCGACCAGCGCCGGCGTGCACCAGTCGTCCTTGGTCGCAAAATGCCCCTGCAGCGGAATCTTGACGTCCGCCGGCTTGGCCGCCTGCTCCGGCGGAATGCCGTAGAACACCACACCGGCCGTCAGCTCCGGGATCTTGGTGGCGCCGATGATGGTCACCGCGCCGCCGAGGCAGAAGCCAGTCAGGCCGACCTTGGTGCCGCTCTTGGCAAGGTATTGCGCGGCGCCGCGCACGGTCTGCGTGGTGGCATCCATGAAGTCGAGCGAGTTCATCTCTTTGCCGGCCGCGTCGGTGTCGTGATACGGCACCACCTTGCCCTTGTAGAGATCGGGCGCCAGCGCATCGAAGCCGGCCAGCGCGAAGCGGTCGCACATGCCCTTGATCTGGTCCTGAAGGCCCCACCATTCCTGGATCACGACGACGCCCGGCGCGTTGCCGCGCGCGGCATTGGCAAGATAGCCCGACGCTTCCTTGCCGTCCGGACGCTTGAAGCTGATGCTGGTACCCATGAGTTCCTCCGCAATGTTTGCCGGCTGATTGGCCGGCATCTTGTCCGCACTCGGTGACGGACGCAATCGCCCTGCGGCGGGCTCGCGCACTCGTCATCTCCGCGCGTTGGCGCCGCGTGCGTCCCGCACAACAAAAAAGCCCCCGAAGGGGCTTTTTCAAACTCGCTGCCGTAGCCGCGATCAGTGGGCGTCGGCCCAGACCTTGCGCTTGGTGAAGTACATCAGGATCGCGAACACGATCAGGAAGAAGAACACCTGCATGCCGATCCGCTTGCGCTCCTCCATGCGCGGCTCGGCGGCCCACATCAGGAACGTGGTGACGTCGTGCGCATACTGCTTCACCGTCGCCGGCGAACCGTCATCGAAGGTCACCTGACCGTCGGACAGCGGCTTCGGCATCTTGATCGAGTGGCCCGGGAAGTACGTGTTGTAGTACGAGCCTTCCGGGATCGTGACGCCGGCCGGGGCCTTGTCCTCGAAGCCCTGCAGGATGGCATCGACGTAGTCGGGGCCCTGCTCCTGGTACTGGCTGAAGAAGTCGATCACGAACTGCGGGAAGCCGCGCTTGTAGGACCGCGCCTTGGTGATCAGCGAGAGATCGGGCGGTGCCGCGCCGCCATTGGCCACACGCGCGGCCTGCTCGTTCGGGAACGGCGACGGGAAGTAATCCGCCGGGCGGCCCGGACGTTCGAACATCTCGCCCTGGTCGTTCGGGCCGTCCTTGATCTTGTACTCCGACGCGAACGCCGCCGCCTGCGCCACCGAATAGCCGGGGCCGCCGGCATCGGCGAGGTTGCGGAACGCGACATAGGACAGGCCGTGACAGGCCGAGCAGACTTCCTTGTAGACCTTGAGGCCACGCTGCAGCGAGCCGCGGTCATACTTGCCGAAAGGGCCGGAGAACGACCAGCTCTGTGCCGGCGGCGCATTGCCACCCTCCTCGGCCCTGGCGTTCTGGGTGCTGCCGGCGAACAGGCCGCCAGCCACCACCAGCGCAAGCATCACGGAGGCTGCGGTCACGACCCTGCCCTTGCTCTTTGCCAGCACGTCGTCGGCGATCGAGTTCGGCACCGGACGCGGCGTCTCGATGCGCGAGAGCAGCGGCAGCACGATCAGGAAGTAGGCGAAGTAGCAAACCGTCAGGATGCGGCCGGCGATCACATAGATGCCTTCCGGCGGCTGCGAGCCGAGATAGCCGAGCAGGATGCAGACCACCACGAAGATCCAGAAGAACTGCTTGGCCAGCGGACGATACTTCGACGAACGGGTCCGCGCGTTGTCGAGCCAGGGCAGGAACGCCAGGATGACGATCGCACCGAACATTGCCACCACGCCGGCGAGCTTGTTCGGGATCGAACGCAGGATCGCGTAGAACGGCAGGTAGTACCATTCAGGCACGATGTGCGCCGGGGTCACGCCGGGGTTCGCCGGAATGTAGTTGTCGGCGTCGCCGAGATAGTTCGGCATGTAGAAGATGAACCAGGCGAAGAAGATCAGGAAGCAGGACACGCCGAACGCGTCCTTGATCGTCGCATAGGGCGTGAACGGGACGGTGTCCTTCTCGGTCTTGGCCTCGACGCCGGCCGGGTTGTTCTGGCCCGCGACGTGCAACGCCCAGACGTGCAGCACGACCACGCCGGCGATCACGAACGGCAGCAGATAGTGCAGCGAGAAGAAGCGGTTCAGCGTCGGGTTGCCGACCGAATAGCCGCCCCACAGCAGGGTCACGATGCTCTCGCCGAAATAGGGCACGGCCGAGAACAAATTGGTGATGACGGTCGCGCCCCAGAAGCTCATCTGGCCCCACGGCAGCACGTAGCCCATGAAGCCGGTCGCCATCATCAAGAGGTAGATGATGACGCCGAGGATCCACAGCACCTCGCGCGGTTCCTTGTACGACCCGTAATAGAGACCGCGGAACATGTGGATGTAGACCGCGAAGAAGAACATCGACGCGCCGCAGGCATGCATGTTGCGCAGCAGCCAGCCGTAATTGACGTCGCGGACGATCAGTTCAACCGACTTGAAGGCGAGGTCGGCGTGCGGCGTGTAGTGCATCGCCAGGATCACACCGGTCAGGATCTGCAGACCCAGCATCAGCGAAAGGATGGCGCCGAAGGTCCACCAGTAGTTCAGGTTGCGCGGCGTCGGGTAGGCCACGAAGGAAGAGTGGACCAGGCCGAAGATCGGAAGGCGCCGTTCGATCCACTTCAAGGCGGGGTTGCTTGGTTGAAAATCAGATGGTCCGCTCATTGATGCGATCCTGAAGAAGAAAAACGACGCGATGGGTCCAAGGGGAAGCCGAAGTCCCGGAGGGTCCGGGACTTAGCCGATCTGGATTTTGGTGTCGGAAAGGAAGGCGTAGGGCGGCACCGCCAGGTTGGCGGGCGCCGGCCCCTGGCGGATACGACCGGAGGAGTCGTACTGCGAGCCGTGGCAGGGGCAGAAGAAGCCGTCGTAATTGCCCTCATGGGCGATCGGGATACAGCCGAGATGGGTGCAGATGCCGATCACGACCAGCCACTGGTCGTGGCCAGCCTTGACGCGGGCCGAGTCGGGCTGCGGATCGGGCAGGCTCGAGAGCGGCACGCTCTGGGCCTCCTGAATCTGCTTCTTGGTGCGGTGGCTGATGTAGATCGGCTTGCCGCGCCAGAACACCTTGATGTCCTGGCCCTCGGCGATCGGCGCCAGGTCGACCTGGATCGGCGCGCCGGCCGCGATCGTCGCGGCATCCGGGTTCATCTGGGCAACCATCGGCCACACGGTGGCGGCTGCGCCGACCACGGCGGCAGCTCCGGTTGCAACAAAAAGAAAATCACGGCGTGTCGGATGGTCCGCCGAAGACGCTGTCGTCACGATTCCTAGCCCTTTCTTTTCTGCAGCCGGTGGAACCGCCCCAAAGACGCGGAACGCGTCCCGAGAAAGGCTGCCGGCGCCCGCGGCCCCCGCGGCGGCAGAAAACCGCTATTCCCCACCCCAAATGGCGGAACAGCAGTCCAGAATCGTTCTATTGGCACCCTTGCCGGACGAGCGCAAGCCCGCTATCGGCTCGCAAACGTGCAATGCACGAAATCCGCGCCGGGCGATGTTTTATTGAGACAATTTCATCCGGTTTTCACAGGTCGTCAGCACCATGCAGATCGCGCTGTTCCAGCCCGACATTCCCCAGAATACGGGAACGATTCTGCGCCTCTGCGCCTGCCTGGACGTGGCAGCCCATATCATCGAACCGGCGGGATTCGACGCCTCGGACCGGAATTTCCGCCGGGCGGGTATGGACTATCTCGACCATGTGCGGTTGAAGCGTCACGACTCATGGTCGAAATTCGAGGAATGGCGGGCCGAGGCCGCCTGCCGGCTGGTCCTGTTCACGACCAGGGCAGCGAAATCCTATCTTGATTTCGAGTACACGGCCTCCGATGTCCTGCTGTTCGGGCGCGAGACGGCGGGGGTAACCGACGCGGTGGCGGCCGCCGCGGACGCGCGGCTGGTGATTCCGATCAAGCCGCCCCTGCGCTCGCTCAATGTGGCGGTCACGGCGGCCATGGCCGTCGGCGAGGCGCTGCGGCAGACCGGTTTTGCAACTGCCGGTTCGGTAACTTAAGGGATTTTTGGTGAGCTACGCGGTCAAGGAGATATTTCTCACCCTGCAGGGCGAAGGCGCCCATGCAGGCCGCGCCTCCGTGTTCTGCCGCTTCGCCGGCTGCAACCTCTGGAGCGGCCGCGAACAGGACCGCGCCGGCGCCGTCTGCCGGTTCTGCGACACCGATTTCGTTGGCACCCACGGAACGCTTGGCGGCCGCTATGCCGACGCGGCCGAGCTCGCCGGCACCATCGCCGCGCAATGGACCGCCGGCGCGGCCGACCGCTACGTGGTCTTGACCGGCGGCGAGCCGCTGCTGCAGGTCGACACCGCCCTGATCGAGGCCCTGCACGGGCACGGCTTTGCGATCGCGATCGAGACCAACGGCACTATCGCCCCGCCCGACGGGCTCGACTGGATTTGCGTCAGCCCGAAGGCCGCGGCCGAGCTCGTGGTGCGCAGGGGGCATGAGCTCAAGCTGGTCTATCCGCAGGTGGAAAACGCACCGGAGGATTTCGCCGGGCTCGCCTTCGAGCGCTTCTCGCTGCAGCCGATGGACGGCCCCGACGTGATCGCGAATACCGAGCGGGCGATCGACTACTGCCTGAAGCACCCGCAATGGCGCCTCAGCGTGCAGACGCACAAGACGCTCGGTATCAGATAACTACTCTGGCAGAACTGGATTGTTGAACGAGATGTGGGAATTGACGAAAGCGTTTCGGTTCGAGGCTGCGCATGCGCTTTCCGGAACGACGTTTGGTGTGAACAGCGAGGAGATTCACGGTCACTCCTTCCGCGCCGAAGTCACGGTGCGCGGCACGCCCGACCCGAAAACCGGGATGGTGATCGATCTCGGCCTGCTGGAGCGCGCCATGGCCGAGGTGCAGAAAACGCTCGACCACAAGTTCCTGAACAAGATCGAGGCCATCGGCGTGCCGACGCTGGAGAATCTCTCGCGCTTCATCTGGGAGCGGCTGCAACACACCGGCAAGCTGACGCGCGTCGCCGTCCATCGCGACAGCTGCAACGAGAGCTGCACCTATTTCGGACCGCAAGGCTAATCATGCTGCCCACAGACCCCGCCATCATCGAAGACCGCAAGGCGCGTGCGCGCAGCTGGTTCGAGGCGCTGCGCAGCGACATCTGCGCGGCCTTCGAGACGCTCGAGGACGATGCCCCCGCAGCACTCTATCCCGGCGACGCCGGCCGGTTCGTGCGCACCCCCTGGGACCGCACCGACCACACCGGAAAGCCCGGCGGCGGCGGTGTGATGTCGATCATGAAGGGCCGGCTGTTCGAGAAGGTCGGCGTGCACTGCTCGACCGTGCATGGCGAGTTCGCCCCCGAATTCCGCGCGCAGATTCCCGGTGCCGCCGATGATCCCAGGTTTTGGGCTTCGGGCATTTCGCTGATCGCACATTTGCGCAATCCGAACGTGCCCGCGGTGCATATGAACACCCGCTTCGTCGTCACCACCAAGGCCTGGTTCGGCGGCGGCGCCGATTTGACGCCGGTGCTGAACCGGCGGCGCACCCAGGAGGACCCCGACACGGTCGCCTTCCATACCGCGATGAAAGAGGCGTGCAGCGGGCCGAACGGCGTCGCCGACTACGACAAGTACAAGAAATGGTGCGACGACTATTTCTATCTGCCACACCGCAAGGAAGCCCGCGGCATCGGCGGCATCTTCTACGACTGGCACGACAGCGGCGACTGGGATGCCGACCTCGCCTTCACCCAGGACGTCGGGCGCAGCTTCCTGAAAATCTATCCCGACCTGGTGCGGCGTAATTTCGCGGCCGCCTGGAGCGCCGAGGATCGCGATGAGCAGCTGATCCGCCGCGGACGCTATGTCGAGTTCAACCTGCTCTACGATCGCGGCACCATCTTCGGCCTGAAGACCGGCGGCAATGTGGATTCGATCCTGTCGTCGCTGCCGCCGGAGGTGAAATGGCCGTGACCAAACTGCCGCGTGCAATGCTGATCGACATGGATGACACCATCCTGTCGGCCTATGGCCGCCCCGAGATCGCCTGGAACACGATCACCGCCGAATTCGCCGAGGAGCTGGCTCCCCTGCCCTCGGACATGGTCGCGACCGCGCTGTTGGCCTATGCACGGCAATTCTGGTCGACCGCCGAGCCGATCTGGCGGATCAAGCTCGGCGAGGCGCGGCGGCTGACCGTGAAGGGCGGCTTCGCGGCGCTCGCGGCGGCCGGCCACCGCGCGCTGCCGGACGATCTCGCGGACCGCATCGCAGATCGTTTCACCGCCTATCGCGAAGAGGAGATGTTCGTCTTCCCCGGCGCGCATGAGGCGATCGATGCGTTCAAGGCGCTCGGCATCAAGCTCGCGCTGGTCACCAACGGCGCCGCCGAGATGCAACGCGCCAAGGTCGAGCGCTTCGCGCTGGGCCATCGCTTCGATCACATCCAGATCGAGGGCGAGCACGGCTTCGGCAAGCCGGAGGAGCGCGCCTATCTGCACGCGATGGAAGCGCTCGGCGTCAGCGCACCTGATACCTGGATGATCGGCGACAATCTCGAGTGGGAAGTCGTGGCGCCACAGCGGCTTGGCATCTATGCGATCTGGATGGACGTGCATGGTGTCGGACTGCCGCCGGGATCGACAATCAAGCCCGACCGCATCATCCGTTCGCTGACCGAACTGGTTCCTGCAGCGCGCTAATAGCCGCAACGGCTGTTTTCACAGCAAATCCACAGCACCGAGCGTCGGCCGTGATTTGACTGTCATCACAGGTCGCTAGCCTGCCGTCCGCGTCATCAAGCGCGGAGGGAAAATCATGGAACTGAAGCCAGGCGATGTCGTCATGCTGAAATCCGGCGGCCATCCGATCACGGTCGTTGAAGTCGACGAGGACAAGGTCGAGTGCCTGTGGATGGGCACGGACGGCGATTTGTTTCGCGAAACCTTGCCGCTCGTCGCGCTCGAATCGACCGAAATCGATCCGGAAGATGACGAGGAAGACGACGACGAAGAAGAGGATGACGAGGAAGAAGAGGACGACGACAAGGAGCACGGCAGCCGCAAGAAGCGCAAGGCTGCGTAAGAAGAGGCTGCATAAGTTTTCTCAGGCGATGCTGCCCGGCGAGCCGCCGGCAGCATCGCCTCCGCTTCGCGTCAGAAGGCGCGCATCGCGGTGACGATCATGACCGCGCCGCCGACGATCACCGCGGCGTCGAGGATCGCGGTGTGGATGTGCACCGGCATCCGCTCGACAAAGGCCTTGGCCAGGAACGCGCCGGGAATGGCGACCAGGCCGATCAGCAGCGCAAGGGCCAGCACCTGCGCAGTGATGACGCCGGCGAGACCAAACACCGAAATCTTGACCGCGGCACTCGTGAGCGAAATCACCGCATCGGTTGCGACCACCGCAGCGCCTTCGAGCCCCGCCGCCATCAACAGCGAGAGCAGGATGACGCCGGAGCCCGCGGTGCCGCCGACCAGCACGCCATAGCCGACAGCGCCTGCCGCAAGCCCGCGTTCACCGATCCTGACGCTGTGCTTGCGCAACAGCCGCCTGACCGGCACGCTCAGGATCAGCATGCTCCCGATCACCAGCGAGGCGCCGGCGCTGGTCAGCCGCGTGTAGCCGTAGGCGCCGAGCGCGGTGGAGAGCAGCGCCGCCGCGATCACGATGATCGCCTTGCGGCGGTCGGCAAACCTGACAAAGGCGATGAAGCGGCTGGAATTGGTGAAGATCGACGAGATCGCGATGATCGGCACGACCGGCTCGGCGCCGACCATGGGCACCAGCACCAGCGGCATCAAGGCGCCGGTGCCATAGCCGGCAAGGCCGCCGATCACGGACGCAAACAGGGCAACGCCGGCGACGAGACAAATTTGAAGGAGCGAGATGTCTTCGATGCCCGAGAGAAAATTCACAGCCGATGGTCGCGGGTGAAACGGGAAACGGTCTGGTCGGCGATGCCAGACAACACCTGCGGATCGAGCGGAAAATCCGCGGCAAGCCAAGCATCCTCGGCCAGGGTCAGTACATGCCCCAACGCCGGTCCCTCGGCAATCCCGCGCGCGATGAAATCCGACGCCCTCAAGGGAAAGTGAGGCGCGCGCCAGCGCTGCGGCAGCGTGGCGAGCGCGCGCCACTGATCGACATCACGGTTCGCGCCGGTTCGCGCCCAGGCCAGCAGCAGCCGGTCGCGATAGGGCTCCTCATCGAGCCGGTAGAGCCTGCGCTTGGCACGCGCCTCGTCCATGCCGGGCAACCGCCACCAGCGATGGCCCATCGAGTCGAGCGCCTTGGCCTCGGCATTGGAGAGCCGCAGCCGGCTCGCGATGCGCCGCGCATCCTCGGTCACGGCGACCGTCAGCGCGGCGAGCCGGCGCGTCGCGCTCGGCTTAAGCTCCATCAGCCTCTCGATCTCGATCATCGCCGCGAACGGTCCGGTATAGGCGAGGCCGCCGAACAGCGGCAGCAGCAACCCGCCATCCCCCATCGCGACCACCGCGCCCGCGGCGCCGTTCGCGACCACGAGCTTGAGCATCTCCATGCGGATCCGCTCGGCCGACAGGCCGGCAAGTCCGGCGCGTCCGGAGATGCAAGCGAGATAGCCGGCGCGATCGACCTCGCCTGCGGCGTAGGCGGCGTGGAAACGGAAGAAGCGCAGGATGCGCAAATAATCCTCGGCAATCCGCTGCGCCGGATCGCCGATGAAGCGCACCCGCCGCGCCGCGATATCGGCGAGGCCGCCGACGTGATCATGCACGATGCCGTCGGCATCGACCGACAGGCCGTTGATGGTGAAGTCGCGCCGCTCGGCGTCGCGCACCCAGTCGCGCCCGAACGCGACCTTGGCCTTGCGGCCATAGGTCTCGGTGTCCTCGCGCAGCGTCGTCACCTCGATGGGCTGGCTGTCGACGACCAGGGTTACGGTGCCGTGTTCGATGCCGGTCGGCACGCTCTTGATGCCCGCGCGCCTGGCGCGCCGCACCACCTCGTCCGGCAATGCCGTCGTCGCGATGTCGATGTCGGCGAGCGGAATTTTCATCAGCGCGTTGCGCACCGCGCCGCCGATCGCCCGCGCTTCCTCGCCATCGGCATTGAGCAGGCCGAGCACCCGTGCCGCTGGCCCCTCAGTGAGCCATGGCGCGTCGGACAACAGGCGCACCTCGCTCATCTCTCAACTCCCGGCACCAGCCTGCCGTCCTCGATATGGGCGGGAACGTAGGTCGAGTTCGGCGGCGCGCCGGTCAGTTCGGCGAGCAGCACGAAGCTCACGATGACCAGCACCAGCGCCACCAGCGTCAGCTTCGCGAGCATGTCGAGCGGCCATGACGCCGGCAGCGTCACGCCGGACCGCGTCGCGATGAGGAAGATGGCATAGACCGCGAAAGGAACAAGAAAGATTCCGATCTCGGTCAACACCGTGCGGATCATGACAGATAGATCCGCTCATACAGCACACGCAGGATGCCCGCGGTCGCGCCCCAGATGTAGCGCTCGGCGAACGGCATCGCATAATAGTGCCGGTCGATGCCGCGGAATTCCTTGACGTGGATCTGATGATTCTCGGGATTCATCAGGAAAGCGAGCGGCACTTCGAACGCATCGACGACCTCGGCTTCATTGATCTCAAGTGTGAATCCCGGCTTCACCTTGGCGACCGTCGGCAGGATACGGAAGCCGAATGCGGTGCCATAGAGGTCGAGATAGCCGACCGGGTCGATGAATTCCCGCTTCAGCCCGACTTCTTCGCAGGCCTCGCGCAGCGCGGCATCGAGCGGCGAGGCATCGGTGGCGTCGATCTTGCCGCCGGGGAACGAGATCTGACCGGCGTGGCTCGACAGATTGGGCGAACGCTGCGTCAAGAGCACGGTCGGCTCGGGATGATCGACCACCGGGATCAGCACCGCGGCCGGCCGCACCGGCTGCTCCTGCGCCACGATCTCCAGCATGCGATCGTTGCCGGAGTCTCCGGTGCGCGGAATGATATGCGGATCGACCAGCCCTGGCGGCACTTCGAAATCGAGCCGCGTGCGGGCCCGCGCGAAGAATTCCGTCGAGCTGATCGTCGCCGGCCTCACCTTCAGCAACGGCTCGTTCAAAGTGCGTCCCTCACCTGGCTGGCGTCGGCCATCGCGAAGAACTCGCCGCCGGACTCGATGCCGAACATCTCCTGACCATCGACCATCCGCGCCTCGCCCATGTCAACCAGATCGTAGTAGAGCGCGCGGGTGACCTTGGCCCACAGGTCGGCGCGGACATGCAGATAGGGCGTCAATCCGCCGTCCTCGGCGGCCTCGAATCTGAGACCGTGGCCCTTTTCGCAATCGACCCAATCGTCGACATTGGTGCGGAATCTGAGCAAGCGGCCGCGCGCGTCTTCGTCGGTCTGCATTTCCACGGCAAGGAACGGCGCGTCATCGACGCGAATGCCGACCTTCTCCACCGGTGTCACGAGAAAGTGCTTGCCGTCCTCGCGCTTCAGGATGGTGGAGAACAGCCGCACCAGCGCGGGACGGCCGATCGGTGTTCCCATGTAGAACCAGGTGCCGTCGGGCGCGATTCGCATGTCGAGATCGCCGCAGAATGGCGGATTCCAGAGGTGAACCGGCGGCAGGCCCTTGCGTCCGGCCGGCCCTGATGTCGCAGCTCGATTGGCGGCGGTGGTCAGCCCTTCGAGGCCCTTGCTTCCTAGGCCCGTAGTTTCACTGCCGGATTCGCTCTGCCCTTGCTTCGCCATTGTTTACCTTAAAGCTTCCGACCCTCAATCTGGCACATTTGGTGCACGTATCCTGAGATGTGGTCGGGGTGTCTTTCTCGCCACATCGTGATGCCGTTCATACCCTGAAATACCGATAAGGTGGGGATAGTTTAATTCAACGAATACATGGCTTTCGCGCAGGTTTAGCATGAGGGCCAAGAGATGACGACAGATGACGACGCGGGAATCACCGGGATCGTCGAGAAGGAGCGGACCGAATGGCTGGTGCAGACAGCGTCGAGAAACTGGAGGATGTGATCGTCCGCTCGGCCGAGCAGGTCGCGGGCCAGATCAAGGCCGCCAAGGAAGCGGTTTCCACTGTCATTTTCGGCCAGGACCAGGTGATCGAAAACACTTTGGTGACGATCCTGTCCGGCGGCCACGCGCTGTTGATCGGCGTGCCCGGCCTCGCCAAGACCAAGCTGGTCGAAACGCTCGGCGTTACGCTCGGGCTCGACGCCAAGCGCATCCAGTTCACGCCCGACTTGATGCCGTCGGACATTCTCGGCGCCGAAGTGCTCGACGAGAGCTCGGCCGGCAAGCGCTCGTTCCGCTTCATCTCGGGTCCGGTGTTCGCGCAGCTCTTGATGGCCGACGAGATCAACCGCGCCAGCCCGCGCACCCAGTCGGCGCTGCTGCAAGCCATGCAGGAGCAGCACATCACCATTGCCGGCGCGCGGCATGACCTGCCGAAGCCGTTCCACGTGCTGGCGACGCAGAACCCGCTCGAGCAGGAAGGCACCTATCCGCTGCCCGAGGCGCAACTCGACCGCTTCCTGATGGAAATCGACGTCGACTACCCCGATCGCGACGCCGAGCGGCGCATCCTGTTCGAAACCACCGGCGCCGAAGAGACGCTTGCCAAGGCGTCGATGGACGCAGAGACGCTGATCACCGCGCAACGGCTGGTGCGGCGGCTGCCGGTCGGCGATTCCGTGGTCGAGGCGATCCTGACGCTGGTGCGCGCCGCGCGTCCCGGTCCCGAGGGTGGCGAGGCCGGCAAGCTGATCGCCTGGGGACCGGGTCCCCGCGCCAGCCAGTCGCTGATGCTCGCAGTCCGCGCCCGCGCGCTGCTCGACGGAAGGCTCGCGCCGTCGATCGACGACGTGCTCGATCTCGCCGAGCCCGTGCTCAAGCACCGCATGGCGCTGACCTTCTCGGCGCGCGCCGAGGGCCGCACCATTCCCGACGTGATCAAGCAATTGAAAACCCGGATCGGTTGATGGCGGCTGACAACAGGCACCAGAACGAGGAGCTCCTTGCGGTTCGACGTGCAGATGGCGAAAGCCGAACGCTCGCCGCATCGCTGCCGCGCCTGGTGCTTGAGGCTCGCCGCATCGCTGCCAACGTCATCCATGGCATGCATGGTCGCCGCCGCGCCGGCACCGGCGAGAGCTTCTGGCAATATCGCCGCTTCGTGTCGGGCGAACCGTCGCAGCGCGTCGACTGGCGCCGCTCGGGACGCGACGACCACCTCTATGTCCGCGAGCAGGAGTGGGAGGCCGCGCACACCGTGTGGATCTGGCCCGATCGCTCGCCGTCGATGGCCTTTGCCTCACGCGAGGCGCGCGACTCCAAGCTCGAGCGCGGACTGATCGTTGCCTTTGCGCTGGCCGAGCTGCTGGTTGCCGGCGGCGAGCGCGTCGGCGTTCCCGGCCTGATGAACCCGACCGGCCGCCGCGCCGTGATCGACAAGATGGCGCAGGCGATGCTGCATGACGAGGCGACACGCGCCAGCCTGCCGCCCTCCTTCGTGCCGTCGTCGCTCGCCGAGATCGTGGTGCTGTCGGACTTCTGGTCGCCGATGGCCGAGATCACGACCATGCTGGCCGGGCTCGCCTCGTCGGGCGCGCACGGCACCATGATCCAGGTCGTCGATCCTGCCGAGGAGACTTTCCCCTATTCCGGCCGGGTCGAGTTCGTCGAGCCGGAGGCCGGCAGCGTCATCACCGCCGGCCGCGCCGAAAGCTGGGCCACCGATTACGTCGCCCGCGTCGCGCTGCATCGCGACCAGATCCGCGCCGAGACCAACCGGCTCGACTGGCTGTTCTCGACCCACACCACCAGCCGCTCCGCGGCCGAGCTGCTACTGTTCCTGCATGCCGGCATGATGGTGAGCAAGGGCGGCGGCCGCTCAACCGTCAAGGCGGGACGCAGCGCATGATCGCAGGTCTCCCCCTCTCCTTTGCCGAACCGCTGCTGCTGCTGGGGCTGGTCAGCCTGCCGGTGCTGTGGTGGCTGTTGCGCGTGATGCCGCCGCGGCCGCGGCGCATCGAATTCCCGCCGACGCGGCTGTTGTTCGACATCGCGCCCAAGGAAGAGACGCCGGCGCGCACACCGTGGTGGCTGACGCTGCTGCGGCTCGCTGCCGCCGCGCTCGTCATCCTTGCCGCCGCCGGCCCGATCTGGAATCCGCAGACCGGCGTCGCCGCGGGCAAATTCCCGCTGGTGATCCTGCTCGACGACGGCTGGAGCGCGGCCTCGAGCTGGGATGCGCGGGTCAAGGCCGCGGACGAGCTAATCGCCGATGCCGACAGCGACCGCCGCGGCGTCGCGCTGGTGCCGCTGTCGGAGCCTACGCGTGACATCACGCTGATGCCGGCCGGCACCGCGCGCGTCGCGTTGCGCCAGATCGCGCCAAAACCCTACTCGATCGATCGCGTTGAAACCCTGACCTCGCTTGGACGTTTCCTCAAATCGACCGGCGACTGCGACATCGCCTGGCTGTCCGACGGCGTCGACACCGGCCGCGGCAGCGAGTTCACCGAAGGTCTCGGCAAGGTGATCGAGAGCCGCAACCTGACGATCTATTCGGGCGGCGCGCAGTCCGCGCAGGCGCTGGTCGCGGCCGAGAACGCCGCCGCCAAGATGACCGTGAAGGTGTTGCGCACCGAAAGCGGCTTCGCGGCCGGCACGGTGCGCGCGGTCGATGCCAAGGGCTCGCCGATCGGCGAGGCCCGCTACACGTTCGGCCCGCAGGAGCGCGAGACCGAAGCCGCCTTCGATCTTCCGGTCGAACTGCGCAACGACATCTCGCGGCTCGAAATCTCCGGCGAGCATTCGGCCGGCGCCGTGCAACTGCTCGACCGGCGCTGGCGCCGCCGCGCCATCGGCGTGGTCTCGGGTGCGAGCAACGACACCGCGCAGCCGCTGCTGGCGTCGACCTTCTATCTGTCCCGCGCGCTGTCGCCGTTCGCCGACGTCCGGCTCGGCGATCGCGGCGCGCCGCAGCAGGTGATCGGGCAATTCCTCGACCAGAGGCTGCCGATGATCGTGATGGCCGATGTCGGCACGCTGTCGCCGGATATCCGCGACCGGCTCAACGCCTGGATCGAGCAGGGCGGCGTGCTGGTGCGCTTCGCCGGCCCGCGCCTCGCGCAGGCCGACGACGACCTCGTTCCGGTCAAGCTGCGCCGCGGCGGCCGCACGCTCGGCGGCAGCCTGACCTGGGAGAAGCCACAACACATGGCCTCGTTCGCCGCAGATGGTCCATTCGCAAGCCTCACCGTGCCGAAGGACATCACCGTCAGCCGCCAGGTGCTGGCCGAGCCCGACGCCGTGCTCGCGACCAAGAGCTGGGCATCTCTTGAAGACGGCACCCCGCTCGTCACCGGCGAGCATCGCGGCAAGGGCGTGGTCAGCCTGTTCCACGTCGGTGCCGACATGCGCTGGTCGGACCTGCCGATGTCCGGCACCTTCGTCGAGATGCTGCGCCGGCTGATCGATATGTCCGGCTACACCTCGAAGCCCGGCCCCGGCGTCGCCAGCGATCCCACCGCGGAGACGGTTGCGCCGCTGCGCACCCTCGACGGCTTCGGCGCCTTCGGCCCGCCGCCTGCGACTGCCAAGCCGATGTCGGCGGACTATCGCGACCGCGGCACGGCGGATCATCCGCCCGGCTTCTACGGCACCGCCGAGAGCCCGATCGCGGTCAACACGCTTGCCTCCGCCGACCGCATCGCGCCGCTCGACACTTCCGGCCTCCGCGCGAAACATGCGAGTTACACCAACACCGAACCGCGTGACCTGCGCGGCATCATGCTGTCGACGGCGCTGGCGCTGTTCCTGCTCGATGCCATCGTGGTCGCGATGCTGGGCGGCGGCCTCGCCGCGCTGATCCGGCGCCGCGCCGCGCCGGCGGTGCTCGCCTTCGCCTTCATCCTCCTGACGTTCGCGCCGTCGTCGACACGCGCCGAGAGCAACGACGACTTCGCCATCAAGTCGGTGTCGCAGACGCGGCTGGCCTATGTCGTCACCGGCAACGCCGACGTCGATTCCATCGTCAAGGCCGGGATGTCCGGACTGACGCTGTTCCTCGGGCAGCGCACTGCGCTCGAAGCCGGCGATCCCGTCGGCATCGACCCCGCGCGCGACGAGTTGGCGTTCTTCCCGCTGATCTACTGGCCGATCGTGCCGGGCGCGCCGAAGCCGCCGCAGGACGCCATCAACAAGATCGACGCCTACATGAAGCAGGGCGGCACCGTGATTTTCGACACCCGCGACGCCGTCGAGGCGCCGCCGGGCGACAATGGCGCCTCGCAGACGCCGGGCATGCAGACGCTGCGCGAATTGCTGTCGACCCTCGACGTTCCCGAGCTCGAGCCGGTGCCGCGCGAGCACGTGCTGACCAAGACGTTCTATCTGCTGCGCGACTTCCCCGGCCGCTTCAACTCCGGCCAGACCTGGGTCGAGACGTTGCCGCGCGAGGACGACGAGGAGACCGCACAGCGCCCGGCGCGCGGCGGCGACGGCGTCTCGCCGATCATCATCACGTCGAACGACCTCGCCGGCGCCTGGGCGATCCGTCCCGACGGCCAGCCGATGCTGCCGCTGACACCGGGCGAGCCGCGGCAGCGCGAATTCGCGTTCCGCGCCGGCGTCAACATCGTAATGTACACCCTGACCGGCAACTACAAGGCCGACCAGGTGCACGCGCCTGCGCTAATCGAGCGGCTGGGACAATGAGCATGAACATGACGTCCGCTAGCGTTCCGTTCATTCTCCCCGTCATGGCCGGGCTTGGCCCGGCCATCCACGTCTGCCTTTCTTTCGAAGGCAAGGAAGACGTGGATGCCCGGCACCAGGCCGGGCATGACGATGCAGATAGGTCTGCGTCATGAACTACGGTATCGCGTTCACACCGCTGGTTCCTTCGCTCGTGCTGTGGATCGGGCTCGGCGCGATCGTCGTCATCGCCGCGCTGTTGTTGCTGTCGCGCGCGCGCGGCGCCGCGGTGCGCGTCGCCGCGCTGGCGCTGATCCTGCTCGCGCTGGCCAACCCCTCCTTCACCCGCGAGGACCGCGAGCCGTTGTCCTCGGTCGCCGCCGTCGTGGTCGACAAGAGCCCGAGCCAGAACTTTGGCACGCGCAACCAGGAGACCGACAAGGCGCGGCAAGCGCTGGTCGACAGCCTGAAGCAGATCAAGGGCCTTGAGGTCCGCGTCGTCGAGGCCGGCCAGGCCGACGGCGAAACCGACGGCACAAAGCTGTTCGGCGCGCTGACGTCGGCACTGTCGGACGTTCCGGTCGAACGCGTCGCCGGCGCGTTCATGATCACCGACGGCCGCGTGCACGATATTCCCGCCAACGCCCAGGCGCTCGGCTTCCAGGCGCCGCTGCATACGTTGATTACCGGCCGCAAGGACGAGCGCGACCGCCGCATCGCGATCACCGCCGCGCCGCGCTTCGGCATTGTCGGCCAGACCCAGACCATCACCTACCGGCTCGACGACCAGGGCGTCACCGGCGAGCGCGCCAAGGTCACGATCCGCCGCGACGGCGAGGTGATCAACGAGCGCATGCTGAGCAGCGGCCAGACCTCAAGCATCGACATCGACATCAAGCATGCCGGGCCCAACATCGTCGAGATCGAGGCCTCGCCGCTCGAGAACGAGCTGACCCCGGTCAACAACCGCGCCGTGGTCGCGATCGACGGCGTGCGCGACAAGCTGCGCGTGCTGCTGGTGTCAGGCGAACCGCATGCCGGCGAGCGCACCTGGCGCAACCTGTTGAAGTCAGATCCCAGCGTCGATCTCGTGCACTTCACCATCCTGCGTCCACCGGAGAAGCAGGATGGCACGCCGATCAACGAGCTGTCGCTGATCGCGTTTCCGACCCGCGAGCTGTTCCAGCAGAAGATCAACGAATTCCAGCTGATCATCTTCGACCGCTACGCCCGCCAGGGCGTGCTGCCGATCGCCTATTTCGACAACATCGCGCGCTATGTCCGCTCCGGCGGCGCGGTGCTGGTCTCCGCCGGTCCCGACTACGCCTCGACCACCAGCATCTGGCGCACGCCGCTGGATTCGGTGCTGCCGGCCGAGCCGGTCGGCGTCACCGAGAAGCCGTTCTATGCGCACTTAAGCGATGCCGGGAAACGCCATCCGGTGACGCGCGGGCTGGAAGGCTCGAATGCCGAGCCGCCGCATTGGAGCCGGTTCTTCCGCACCGTCGACACCCGCAACGCGATCAACCCGCCGGTCATGACCGGCGCCGACGGCAAGCCGCTGCTGCTGCTGTCGCGCTTCGGCGAAGGCCGCGTCGCGCTCTTGCTCTCCGACCACATCTGGCTCTGGGCGCGCGGCTATGAAGGCGGCGGCCCGCATCTCGATTTGTTGCGGCGGGTGTCGCACTGGCTGATGAAGCAGCCCGACCTCGACGAAGAGGCGCTGCGCATGCAGGTGCAGGGCAAGGACCTGATCGTGGTGCGGCAGACCATGGCCGATACCGTCGCGCCTGTTACCGTGACGTCGCCGAGCGGCACCACGCGCGAACTGACGCTCGCCGCCGGCGATCCCGGCGAGTGGCGCGCCACGCTGCCCGCGAGCGAGCTCGGCCTGTGGCAGGCCACCGACGGCACGCTGAAGGCGCTGATCAATGTCGGCCCGACCAATCCGAAGGAATTCTCGGAGGTCACCTCGACCACCGACACGCTGAAGCCGCTGGCGCAGGCAACCGGCGGCGACGCGCGGCGCATCGTCGACGGATCGAGCCTCGACATGCCGCGCATCGTGCCGATACGCGCCTCCTCGATCTTCCGCGGCGACGGCTGGCTCGGCGTCAAGATGCGCGACGCCAGCGTCGTGAAGGGCGTCGGCGTGCTGCCGATGTTCGCCGGCCTGGTCGGCCTGCTGCTGCTGCTCGGCGCATTCGCGGCAACCTGGCTGCGCGAGGGACGCTGAGCCTGGTGGCTCGGCGCTCCGTTGCTTCAAACACACACCGGCAACGGATCGACACAGTTCGCCCCAACTGTGGTTGACACCGCGATTGCCGTCCGATGTTATAATGTAACATCGGGCCGCTGGGGTGATGGCGCGCTCCCGATGGGGTGGGCGTTATCGCATGAAGTGGTTCCGGAGACACATCAAGACTGGCTCGCGGCTGGCGCTGTTCGCGCTCGCCGTCCAGTTCGTGCTGTCGTTCGGGCACTTCCATCCGATAGCGGCCGCGCAAGCCGCGCCCGCGTCCCAGACCGGCCTGTCGCTGGTCGATCTCGCCTATATCGGGACCTCCGCAACCCCGGACCTCGCGGTCCAGGTGACCGGGACCGAGCCGCCCGCCAGGCACGACAACGACCGGCATCCGGCCGATAATTGCGCGATCTGCGCCGTCATCTCGCTCGCGAGCAGCATGCTGTTCACGGCCCCGCCGGTGCTGTTGCTGCCGGAAGCCGTCGAGCTTCTGTTCCGCACCACCAATGCCGAATTCGTCCATCTGAAGTCGGCGCCTGCCGCGTTTCACTCCCGCGCACCTCCCCTGTCCTGACATCGACTGATTGCCGCACGCCCTGAGCGGACAGCCGCGTCACATTTGCGGCTGCGCCAGCGGGGCAAATCGGAATCGATCCGTCATTTTCGACGGGGCTGGATCGGGACAATGACACTTCAGAAGAAACGAGCACTCCACATCGGGGGCGCGAGCTGGCTGTTGCTGGGCGCAATGAATAGCGGCGCGCTCGCCGATGACACGCCGACGCAACTCCCTGACATCACCGTGACGGCACCAAGCCCGATCCAGCGGCACCGCACAGCGCCAGCACGCACCCCGACACACGTTGTCCGGGCTGCGCCGAGCCGGAACCGCGAACGCGCCACAGCAGTGCAGCCGGCGCCCGCGGCGCCAGCGCCGGCACTGCAGCAAGGCGTGCTGCCCGTCGTCACCGACCAGTTCGCGACCGTCACCGTGATACCGAACGAGGAGCTGCGGCGCTCCGGCGGCGCCACGCTTGGCGATCTCTTGTTCTCGAAGCCCGGCATCACCGGTTCGAGCTTCGCGCCCGGCGCATCGAGCCGGCCGATCATCCGCGGCCTCGACGTCAACCGCGTCGGCATCGTCGAGAACGGTCTCGGCGGCGGCGGCGTGTCGGATCTCGGCGAGGATCATTTCGTGCCAATCGATCCGCTTTCGACCAACCAGATCGAGGTGGTGCGGGGACCTGCCGCGCTGCGCTACGGCTCGACCTCGATCGGTGGCGTCGTCAGCGCCAGCAACAATCGAATTCCCGACGCGATGCCGACCTGCGCGGCAGCGCCGTTCCAGACCTACGGTTTGCCGGTGAAGGCGCCGCTGGCCGATGCCGGTTCGCCGGGCTGCCTCAACGTCGAGACCCGCACATCGGTCAGTTCGGTCAATCGCGGCGTCGAGGGCGGCATGCTGCTGGACGCTGGCGGCAACAATGTCGCCGTGCACGCCGACGTCTATGGCCGCACCACCAGCGACTACAGCATCCCGAGCTATCCGTATCTGTTCGACCAGACGCGGCCGGTGGGCAGCCGCCAGCCGAACTCCGCGACGCAGTCGGACGGCGCCTCGGTCGGTGGCTCGTATTTCTTCCAGGGCGGCTATATCGGCGCATCGATCACCCAGAACGACTCGCTCTACCATATCCCCGGCATCGACGGTGCCGATCACCAGACCCGGATCGACGCGCACCAGACCAAGATCGCCGTCAAGGGCGAGTACCGGCCCGATGCTGCGGCGATCGACGCCGTGCGGTTCTGGGTCGGCGCGACCGACTATCGCCACAACGAAATCGGTCTTGCCGATCCGGTTGATCTCTCAAGCGACGGCGTGCGGCAGACTTTTACCAACAAGGAGCAAGAAGCCCGGCTCGAAGTGCAAATGATGCCGTTCAACGCGCGCTTCGCGGCCGTGACGACGGCGTTCGGCCTGCAGGCCGGCCATCAGGAATTGACGGCCCCAAGTCCGGACGATCCAGGCAGCCCGCTCAACGGATTGTGGGACCCTAACAACAACAACAGGGTCGCCGGTTACGTCTTCAACGAGCTGAAATTCAGCGAGACCACCAAGGCGCAGATCGCCGGACGCATCGAACACCTCAACCTCTTCGGGACAACGCCGGCATTCATACCTGACGTGTTCGACGTCAACATCGACCCTGCCAGTATTGGTCCCGCCACGCCGCGCAATCTGCACTTCACGCCGAAAAGTGCGAGCATTGGCCTGATCCAGAACCTGCCGTGGGATCTGGTTGCGAGCATTACCGGTCAATACGTCGAACGCGCGCCGAAACCGGCAGAGCTGTTTTCGCGCGGCGCCCATGATGCGACCGCCACCTTCGACATCGGCAATCCCAATCTCGGCATCGAGACGGCAAAATCGATCGAGGTGGGATTAAGGCGGGCAACGGGGCCGTTGCGATTCGAACTCACCGGCTACTACACGAAGTTCAACGGCTTTATCTACCGCCAATTGACTGGCAACACGTGCGACAGTGCGGCTTGCGTGGATATAGCCAATCCGGACCAGCTTGAGCTGAACCAGGCGAGATACGCGCAGCGCGACGCCACCTTCCGCGGCGCCGAGTTCCAGAGCCAGCTCGACATCGGCCCGCTCAACGGCGGCATCTGGGGTATCGAGGACCAGTTCGATGTGGTGCGCGCCACCTTCACCGACGGCACCAACGTGCCGCGGATTCCGCCGGTGCGGCTCGGCGGCGGCGTGTACTGGCGCGACAGCAACTGGTTCACCCGCATCAATCTGGTGCACGCCTTCGCGCAGAACGACATCGCTGTGATCGGCGAGACCCCGACCGCGGGCTACAATCTCTTGAACGCGGAGATCACCTACAACACCAAGCTCAATCAATCATGGATCGGGGCGCGCGAGATGACGCTTGGCCTGGTCGGCAACAATCTGCTCAACCAGAACATCCGCAACTCGGTCTCCTACACCAAGGACGAGGTGCTGATGCCGGGCATCGGCGTGCGGGCGTTCGCCAATTTGAAGTTCTGAGACAAGCGTATCCCTCCGCCGCTGCGGCAGAGGGATCATGCCTCGAGAACCCGCCTCGTCAGTGGCCGACGACGACTTCGCTGATCTGTATCACTGGCTGCAGATCGGTGTAATTCGGAATGTCGCCCATGATCTCCTGAGCGTGCTTCCCCATGCCGGCCGCGAAGGCCTCAACCGAGTCGCAGAAGATGTGGCACATCCCGACATAAGTTGCTGGCGTCCCCGGTGCGCCGCCGGCGAGGCCCTTGTCGACGGTGTAATATTTGCAGGCGTCGCCCAGCCGCGCTTTCACCAGCGGCATGTGCTTGTCGCGATAGTAATCGTGATCAAAGCGTGCGCCTGGATTGTTCGGATACATCACACTGACCTTGATCATGGCGCGCACTCTCCCTGTTGATATGACATGCGCCGGTCTTGTCCCGGCGCTTGGCTCAACTGTGCTTCAGTTTCCGAAGGTGCGCAACCGTTCCGGCGTCGCTCGCGGGAATGTCAGATCGCCTTGCTCCAATCCGGCTGGATCGGCCCCGACACGCCCTCGAACGCGCCATCGACCAGTTCCATGACAAGTACGCGACTGTAGTCGACCGGTCCGGGCATCGTCATCCGCCCCTTCGGGACCGGCTTGAAGCCGACGCGTGCATAGTACGGTTCGTCGCCGACCAGCACGATGAGCCGGTGGCCCTTGGCGCGTGCGTCGTTGATCGCGCGTTCGAGCAGCGCACGGCCGACGCCGCGGCTGCGGAACGGCGGCTCGACAGTCAACGGCCCGAGCATCAGGGCCGGCGTATCGCCAATCGTGACCGGCAGTTGGCGCACCGAGCCGACCAGCAGCGTGCCGATCCGTGCCGTGAAGGAGACATCGAGCAGATGATCGACATGCTCGCGCAGCCGGTAGGCGCTGAGCACGAAGCGGCCGGGCCCGAAGGTGCGCTCATGCAGGCGCTCGATCGCCTGGGCGTCTTTCGGGGTCTCGGGCAGGATGGTCAGGGACAGTTCAGTCATTGTGGAGCGCGGGATAGCATCTGGCGTGGGCGCGGTCCATCACCGCCATGTGGCCGTCGGCGGCTTGCCGTCGAGCACCTCCGCGATCCGCAGCCGCGTCCCGGGGGTGGCCTCCTCGGGCAGATCAGCCGGATCGAAGAAGCCGCAGGCCACGATCTCGCGATTCGGTTCCGGCAGCCGGTCCTGCCGGTAGTTTCTAACGACATAGACCGCGACATGATCGCGCGGCGAGACGTGGCTGTTGTGGAAGATGCCGTGCAGCACCGGCTCGCCGGCGAGCTCGATCCGGCCCTCCTCCTCCAGCTCGCGCCGCAGCGCCTCGAGAAAGCTCTCGCCGACCTCGACCCCGCCGCCCGGCAGATACCAGCCATGGACATAGCTGTGCTTGACCAGGAACACCTTGTTGTCGGCGTCGAGTACGACGGCGCGGACGCCGAGCGTCATGCTGCGGGCCAACCGCCAGTAGAAATGAAACACCCACCTGATCTGCGGCTCGTAGCGCTTGCGTAAATCCTCAAGGATCGTCACTGAACCCTCGACATCATGGTGTTTGATCCGTGCTTTGATCCTTGCGCGCCCGCGCAGCTCTTGCCAATACAGGGCAGGACGTTCGGGATAGCATGACATGACCGGTTGCCGGCCACTTTTCACGGACAATCCTAAGGGAATCGCATGATGGCGGCATTCCGCCTCGCGCATCTGTCGGATCCGCATCTGCCGCCGCTGCCGGCGGCGCGGCTGCGCGATCTCGCCGGCAAGCGCGCCTTCGGCTATTTGAACTGGACGCGCAACCGTCACAAATATCATCGCCGCGACGTGCTCGATGCGCTGGTGTCCGACATGCAGGCGCAGCAGCCGGACCATGTCGCCGTGACCGGCGATCTCGTCAATCTGGCGCTGGATGCCGAGTTCAATCCGGCGCGGCAATGGCTGGAGGGCGTCGGCGATCCCTCCGGTGTGACCGTGGTCCCCGGCAATCATGATGCCTATGTGCGCGCGACGCGGCATCGCTTCGTCAGTCACTTCGACGACTATCTGCGCGGCGACGCCGATGGCGCAGCGACGCATTTTCCGTTCGTGCGCCGCCGCGGGCCGGTGGCGCTGATCGGCGTCTCCTCGGCGGTGCCGACGCCGCCGCTGATGGCAACTGGCTGGCTCGGCCATGCCCAGCTTGGCGCGTTGGAGACGATCCTCGCGCAGCTGTCGCGGGAGGACGCCTTCCGCGTGCTGCTGGTGCATCATCCGCTGCACTCCGACGGGCGCGCCAAGCGGCTGACCGATTCGCATCAGCTGCTGGCGCTGCTCAAGCGGCACGGCGTCGAGCTGGTGCTGCATGGCCACGACCACATCCACTCGACGATGTGGTTCGACGGCCCCGAGCGCAAGATTCCCGCGATCGGCGTGCCGTCGGCATCGGCGCTGGCGCGCAAGCATTATCCGGCGGCGGCCTACAACCTGTTCTCGATCGAGCGCGACGGCAACGCCTGGCGCTGCGAGCAGACCGTGCGCGGCTTCGGCAAGCACGATGGCATTCACGAGTTGAAGCAAACGCGATTGTCCTGACGTTAATCCCCACCTCCGCCGCCACCACAACCACCGCCGCAGCCGCCTCCGCTGTCGCCACCACCTCCACCATCGCCGCCGCCAGCGTCGCCACCATCCCCGCCGCCACCTCCATCGCTGCCGGCATCGCCGAAGCCGGCAGACGATCCATCGATCGAAGAGTCGGAGAAATCGCCGCCGCAATAGGGGCTATCGCCGGCAATGCCGCTGCGGCGCAGCGCCTCGCAATCGGTGTGATAGACGAAGCCGTTGGCGATGTTCAGTTTGGCGTCGAGCGCGAACAACAGCGGCAGCCGCGTCGGCCTGACCGGATCGATGTTCTCGTATTTGCAGCAATACCACCACACCCGCCGCAGTCCCTCATTGCTCCGGCGTCGCTCCTTCACCAGCACGACGGCCGGCGTGTGATGCAGGAAGCCGCCGAAGGCGCGGCGGCAGAACGCATCGTATTCGCGGGTGTAGAGAATGAATTCGTGCCAGAGATCGTCGGCGGCCTGCGACGGCATCGAGACGTAGCGCTTGCCGCTCATCAGATAGGCAAGGAAAAACTGCCGTAGCCCGCGCGAGACCAGCGCGCTGTCCTTGCGCATGAAACCCGGGTGACGCTTCTCGAGCCGCGCCAGCAGGCCCGCCGGCCATTTGAAGGTGCGGACATATTCGGCGCGCCGCAGCCTCTGCCATTTGCCGAACAGCACGGCGCTGCCGACCACCGCAGCCGCCGCCAGGACGCCCAGGAATGCCGAGGCGGGTGTTACGACCACGATGCCCCCCGCCCTTCCCTTATTTGAGCATGATCTCCGCGCAAACGCGTTCCGCGTTTGTCGCGAGGGAAAACCGCTTCGCACTTTTCCGGATCATGCTTTAGAAATTCTGCCAGCTCGCAAACAGCGCGTAGCCGAACAGCGCCAGCGCGCCCATGATGAAGCCGAGCACGAACATGCCGAACCCGCCGCGGCGCTTCGGCGCCACCACCGGCACGGGCGGCGGCGGCGCCGGCTCGGCAGCCGGAAGCGGCGTTGCCACCATCGCATGCTCGCGCTCGATCATGCGGCGCGCGACATAATCGGTGACGGCGTCGACGATCACGGGCACGTCGTGCGATTCGGCGAGCACGATGCGGCCGAAGCGGGTGTCCTGCACGAAGCGGTAGATGCGCTTGTCGCGCCCCATCAGCACATGGGCGACGACGTCGATCCACAGCCGCGGCGTCTCGCCCTGGCTGATGCCGCGGTCGAACAGATCGACCTTCTCCGGCACCTGCGCGAACAAGGGATCGAGCGCATCGTTGAGGATCTCGAGCCGCGCCACCTCGGCGTCGCGTAACTCGACGACGACGCCGGTGCGATCGGCCGCCTCGATCCGCGCCCGCCGCAGCGCCTCTCGCAGCGTCGGCCGCATCTCGCGCGCCTCGCTGCCGGTGTTGTGCGGATCGGACATGCCTTGCGGCCTCGTAGTGACGGGTTGCCTTATCCATTAACCTATCAGCAACCATGCCGTCCGCAAAGCACGTTGGTTCCCAAGCACTTAGGCGGCCGCTTATCCCCAGATCAAAGACCCCGGCAGTGTTCCGAAAGCGGACAGCCCCACCCGGATGAACCGGATGGGGCTGCCGTCCTTGGACGTTTCTTAGCTGCGTCACAATGCGATTGCGTATCGTGACTTCATCTCTTGTTTGAGCATGATCTTTTCGGAAAACCGGTTCCCACTTTTCCGGATCATGCTCGCTCAGGCCGAAACCCGCGACGGCTCCTCGACGATGGAGAAGCGCACGCCGGCCTTGTGGCGGTTCTCTTCCGAGACCACGCGCCACGCATCCTCGGCTTCCTTGCGGGTCTTGAACGGACCCTGCACCTGGGCCGAGCCTTCGACGAGCTTGTGGAAGTTCATCGAGCCGAACTCGCCGCCGATCACCCAGAAATTGCTGCCCTTGCTCATCGTCAGTCTCCTCTAAAAAATCGGCCTGCCTTTGCCGAGCCGCCGAAACCTTGATCGCCGCACCCTGCCGTCAGAGAGGTCGATCGTGGGCAGGCCGGCGTGCTGCCTGCTCTCCCTCCAATCGACATTCTTGACAGCGTGTTGCGAACCGCCTGCCAAGAGCTAAACGCGAAAACAGGAAGCTCGTATAGATGCCTTGTTTTTTATTGGTGATGTCATGTAACATCTGAACTTGTAATAAATGTCGATTTGTAAATTTTGTCACATAATAGGTCAGGAAGGCTGTCATGCCTGGCGAATCCGGAAAAAAACTGTTCGTCGGTCCGCGGTTCCGGCGGATCCGCCAGCAACTGGGACTGTCGCAAACCCAGATCGCCGAGGGGCTCGGCATCTCGCCCTCCTACATCAATCTGATCGAGCGCAACCAGCGCCCGGTGACGGCGCAGATCCTGCTGCGGCTGGCCGAGACCTACGATCTCGATCTGCGCGACCTCGCCACCGCCGACGAGGACCGCTTCTTCGCGGAGCTCAACGAGATCTTCTCCGATCCCTTGTTCCGCCAGATCGACCTGCCGAAGCAGGAGCTGCGCGACCTCGCCGAGCTCTGCCCCGGCGTGACCCACGCGCTGCAGCGGCTCTATGCCGCCTATACCGAGGCGCGCCGCGGCGAGACGCTGGTGGCGGCGCAGATGGCCGATCGCGAGGGCTCGCAGTTCGACGCCAACCCGATCGAGCGGGTGCGCGACCTGATCGAGGCCAACCGCAACTATTTTCCGGAGCTCGAGACCGCGGCGGAAAATCTGCGCGACGAGCTCAACGTGCCGACCGAAGGCCTGTTCACGGCACTCAGCGCGCGCTTGCGCGAAAAACATTCGACCGTCACCCGCGTGATGCCGGTCGACGTGATGCGCGAGACGCTGCGCCGCTTCGACCGGCATCGCCGGCAGCTCCTGATCTCCGAGCTGGTCGACAGTGCCGGCCGCAGCTTCCAGCTCGCGCTGCAGATCGGCTTTGTCGAATGCGGCACAGCGATCGACGCGATCGTCAGCCGCGCCGGTCCGCTCGACGACACCGCGCGCAGGCTCTACCGCATCACGCTCGCCAATTATTTCGCCGCGGCGGCGATGATGCCCTATCAGGCGTTTCATTCCGCCGCCGAAGCCTTGAGCTACGATGTCCACGTGCTGGCGCAGCGCTTCAACGCCGGTTTCGAGCAGGTCTGTCACCGCCTCACCACGCTGCAGCGGCCGAATGCGCGCGGCGTGCCGTTCTTCCTGCTCCGCGTCGACAATGCCGGCAACGTATCGAAGCGGTTTTCCTCCGGCACCTTCCCGTTCTCCAAATTCGGCGGCACCTGTCCGCTCTGGAACGTGCACTCGACCTTCGACATGCCGGACCGCCTGCTCAGCCAGGTGATCGAGCTGCCCGACGGCACGCGCTACTTCTCGATCGCGCAGACGGTGCGCCGGCCGGTCGCGCCCTATCCGCAGCCGCAGCCGCGCTTTGCGATCGGGCTCGGCTGCGAAATCCGTCATGCGGCCAAGCTCGTCTATGCGACCGGCATGGATCTGGAGAAGGTCGAAGGCACCCCGATCGGCGTCAACTGCCGGCTCTGCGAGCGCGAGAACTGCAGCCAGCGCGCCGAGCCGCCGATCACGCGCACCCTGATCCTCGACGAGACCACGCGGCGGGTGTCGTCGTTCGCATTCTCGAATGCGCGGGAGCTGTGAGCTCAATCCACTGCCGCAAAGGCCTTGCACCAGCCGTCCTTGCTGATTGCGCCCTCAACCACCTTGCAGCCGTCGGGTTCGACGAACAGCGTGCACGCGCCGCAGGAGTAGATGCCGTTCGGCGTGTCCTGATATTCGGCTTGGGGTTTGGTCATCTTGTCGGACGCAGAGGCGGGCCGCAGGAAGAACGCTGCGGGAAGTCCTGCGGTGGCGGCGCTGATGAAGGTACGGCGCGAACGGCGGCCTTGGTTGGTCATTGGAGTTGTTTCTCCATTTGTTGCCTATCGTCATAGTAGCCGTCATTGCAAGCGACGCGAAGCAATCCATTTCGCCGCCTGCACAACAATGGATCGTTTTCGCCATCGCCACCGCTGTCATCACCCGCGCATGCGGGTGATCCAGTATTCCAGAGACACCCGTTGTTGAGCCGAGAGGCCGCGGCGTACTGGATCGCCCGGTCAAGCCGGGCGATGACAGATGTGGTGAGGACGCGCATGGGTGCGATCGGCACGAGGCGCGCTAGCTAGAGCACCCGCGTCCGCCATGCCGATGCATCAAAACGGGAAACGATGACTTTCCGCCATTGCCGTTCCGCAACGGCGGCTGCGACCACATGATGTAGGGACAGGCAAGGAGGTCCCCAATGAACCAGCATGCCAGCAAGACAGGCGCACCGCCCTCGGTGGGCGCAGATGTGAGCGGCATCGAAACGCTGCTCACCCGCAACCTTCCGGAGGTTTTCGGCGAAGGCGATCCGGTGCGCCGAAGGGCCGCAATTCAACAACTCTACACTGAGGATTGTGTGCTCTACGCGCCATCAGGCATTCTGGTAGGCCACGATGCACTCGACAAGTTCGCCGGCGATCTCCGATCGACGCATCCGCACTTTGCTTACACGCCTCATGGCGCGCCGCAGGTCCTGCACAATTCGGGACGCCTGGCATGGGGCTCCGGGCCGCAAGGCGAGAAGCCTGCGTACACCGGCGTCGACTTCATCATCGCGCGGGATGGCAAGATCGCGGCGCTCTACGTCTACCTGGACGCGCCGCCTGCTTGAGGGGCGGCTGCGACGCTGATGCCGAATGCTGAAACACGAGGCGGCGGACGTCAGGCGACGGCACAACCGGCCGGGGCTTGCGAACCGGCATGCACGTGCCCGCGACATCCGCCTGAGCGTGTTGCCCATCCGCTGACGCGCCCCGGATCAGCGACGCGCGCAACGGCCCTCGCCTTCGCGCGGAGCGCCGGGTAGCGCCGCCGCGCGAGAGTGACACCGGACGTCAGACGATCAGCGGTGCTTGATCCTCCGGCCTGCTAGCCGCCGGGCGGGGTGTAGGCAGCCTTCAGCTTGCTCGCGTGCTGCCGCACCACCTTGATCTCGTCCTGGGTAAACAGCCGGGTCAGCTTCACATTCTGCATGGTGCCGGCTGCCACGACCACGCCGCTGATGGCAGGCGCGACGGTCGGATCCGGCACGTCGAAGATCACCATCACGCCGGGGCCATCGACCGACGTGCTGTACATCGAAATCAGTTTGCCGCCGGCCGCTTCGATCAACTTCCTGGCGGCCTCATAGCGATTGGTCGCCGGGTTCTCCATGATGTTGTTGAGAGCACGCGGGGTGTATTCACCTGAGAAGCAGAAATGCATGGCAATCGCTCCATTTGGCTGAAATGAGAAAAGCGTTTCACCCGGGCGTGACCCGGGCAGCAGCAGATTTCGTACTGAAATGAGAAGAGGTGGCCTGCCGATGGCCATGTGCGCTGCCGCTCATTCTCCGGAATTCGGCGCGACCGGTGGCAGCTCGCCGGGCAATCTACATCAAGCGCCCGACAAATGAAATCGCGTTCCTGCGCGTTGCGAAAGTCGCGCCGTGATCGACGCGGCGCCGAGGGGCAGCCTGCCTGACCTGACGCACGAGCGAGCACGACGTTTGTGATGCAACCAGAGCGGTGTGGGCGTCGCTCAGCGCCTTGCAAACAAAGGCGATCTGCCTCAGTGTCCGGTGCCTGCCCTCAAGAACAAGCGAAAGAAAACTCATGAAGCATCGCGCGCTCGGCCGCTCCGGCCTCACCGTTCCTCCCCTGTGCTTCGGCTGCAATGTGTTCGGCTGGACCGTCGACGAGACGTCGTCGTTCCGCCTGCTCGACACCGTGCTGGAGCACGGGCTGACGTTCCTGGATACGGCGGACGTCTATTCGCGCTGGGCGCCGGGCCATAGCGGCGGCGAATCCGAGACGATCATCGGCAAATGGATGAAGGCGCGCGGCAACCGCAACCGCGTCATCCTCGCCACCAAGGTCGGTATGGACATGGGCAACGACAATGTCGGGCTGAAGCCGGACTATATCGCGCGCGCCGTCGAGGACTCGCTGCGGCGGCTGCAGACCGATTTCATCGATCTCTACCAGTCCCACAAGGACGATGAGACGACCCCGCAGGAAGAGACGCTGGCGGCCTACGACAAACTGATCAAGGCTGGCAAGGTCAGGGCGATCGGCGCCTCGAATTTCTCGGCGGAGCGGCTCAAGAACGCCCTCGATATCTCCATGGCGAACGGGCTTCCGCGCTACGAGAGCATGCAGCCCGAATACAGCCTGATGGAGCGCTCGAGCTACGAAGGCGCGCTGCAACGGGTGTGCGAAGAGAACGACGTCGGCGTGATCACGTTCTTCTCGCTCGCCGCGGGATTTTTGACCGGCAAGTACCGCTCGGAGAGCGACTTCGCCAAGAGCCCGCGCGGCTCGCGCAGCATTCCAAAATACATGAACCCGCGCGGCATGCGCATCCTGGCCGGCCTCGATGAGGTCGCCGCGGAAACCGGCGCCGAGCCGGCCGCGGTCGCGCTGGCCTGGCTGATGGCAAAGCCCTCGATCACCGCGCCGATTGCCAGCGCAACCAGGCCCGAGCAGGTCGCGACGCTGGTCGCTGCAACCAAACTCGAGCTGACCAAGGGCCAGGTCGAGCGGCTCAACGCAGCGAGCACATAGCGCGTTTTCAAGCGGCGCGAACTGCGGCTTTTGGTCTTCAGTGCGCAGCCTCGATACTGCCTTACTGTTCCGGACAGCTTGACTAGAGCCATTTCCGTTCCGATAAAATCGGAACGGGGCTCTAGATTTTTGTTTGACGCGTTTTCTTCACGCGAACCGGTATCCACTTCGCTCGAAAACGCTCTAGTCTGCCGTGACGGTCAGGCGTATGGGGGGACGCAGGTGAATATCCTTGGGATCAACTCGGTGTATCACGAGTCCGCCGCCGCGCTGCTGGTTGACGGCCGGCTCGTGGTGGCCGCCGAGGAGGAGCGGTTCAACCGCATCAAGCACGGCAAGCCAGCCGAGTTCGACAACCCGCATCAACTCCCCGAACGCGCAATCCGCTTTTGCCTGAACCATGCCGGGCTCACCGCGCGCGATATCGATCACGTCGCATACTCGTTCGATCCGAGGCAGCGCCGCAAGCGATATCGCGCCGAGTGGTGGGATCCGCGGCTGGAGGAGACCTTTCGGCTCCGGCTTGGTCAGGTGCCCGGCGCCATCGACGACCTGCTCGGACGCTCACTGCGGCAGCGGCTGCATTTCGTGCCTCACCATATGGCGCACGCCGCATCCGCCTACTTCCCGTCCGGCTTTGATCACGCGGCCATCCTCACCATCGATGGAATCGGCGAGACCGCGGGCACCTCGCTGGCGAAGGCCGCCGGCACCCGCATCCAGACCGTCGAGACATTCGAATATCCGCATTCGATCGGTTTCCTGTGGGAGGTGTTCAGCGGCTATCTCGGCTTCTCGCATTACGACGCGTCGAAAGTCATGGGCCTCGCGGCTTACGGCGATCCCGAGGTTTTCCGTCAGCAATTCCAGTCGATCATGCGTGCCGATGAGGTGAACTACGGGGTGTCGCCGGAGTATCTCGGCAACAGCCCGGAGCGTCACGCCAGAATGGAAGCAGTGTTCGGGCCGCCGCGCTACGAGGACGGCGAAATCCTGCCGCGGCATGCCGACATGGCGGCCGCGTTGCAGGCGGCGACGGATGCCGCGGTCGTCGCGGCCGCCCGCCGCCTCAAGCGCAGGGTGCCATCAGACAATCTGTGTCTTGCCGGAGGCGTCGCGCTCAATTGCGTGACCAATGAACTGGTCAGGCGATCCGGCGAATTCACCAACGTGTTCATCCCTTCCGCGCCGCACGACGCGGGCACGGCGATCGGCGCCGCCTTCGCCGTGCATTGCGCAAAGCACAAGCGTCCTCCCGAACGCGGCAACGACACGCCGTATCTCGGGCCCGCCTTCAAGCGGCGCGAGATTCTGGCCGCGGTCAAGTCGGCCGGGCTCAAGGCACGGCGCAGCACATCGCCGGCGCGCGATGCCGCCGACATGATCGCCGACGGCAAGATCGTCGCCTGGTTCCAGGGCCGCATGGAGTTCGGGCCGCGCGCGCTGGGCAACCGTTCCCTGCTCGCCGACCCGCGGCGGCCGGACATGCGCGATATCCTCAATCAAAAGGTCAAGCACCGGGAAGATTTCCGCCCCTTTGCGCCGAGCGTACTGGCCGAGCACGCCGAGGAATGGTTCGAGGTCGGCGCGCCGACGGCCAGTCACGCCTTCATGCTGTTTGCATGTCCCGTCAAGCCTGATCGGCGCGATCTCATCCCGGCGGTTTTGCACCGCGACGGCAGCGCCCGGGTCCAGATCGTCAGCCGCAGATCAAATCCGCGCTTTCACGAGCTGATCTCCTGCTTCTTTGCCAAGACCGGCGTGCCCCTTGTCGTCAACACGTCCTTCAATGACAGCGAGCCGATCGTCTGCGCCCCGACCGACGCAATCGTCACGTTCCGCAAGTCCGGCATCGACGCGCTGTTCATGGACGATGTGGTGCTGACGGCAAAGGCGTGACCTCGCCTGCCATCTTCAGCCCAGAATCTTCAGCGCCAGGATATTCAGCCCAGAACCTTCAGCCCCACGGGCCGCGCTGGCCCTGTGATCCGCCCCACGGGCTGCGCGGCGGATAGCTTGCGCCGGTGGAAAGCGGCGCGGTCTGGGTGCCGAGCTCGGCGGCGAGTTGCTGCAGCGCCGCGATGCGGTTCGCGGTCGAGGGGTGGGTGCTGAACAGATTGTCGACGCCGTGGCCCGACAGCGGGTTGATGATGAACATATGCGCGGTGGCCGGATTGCGCTCGGCCTCCATGTTTGGCATCTGATGCGCGGCGTTCTCGATCTTCGCAAGCGCGGACGCCAGCCACATCGGCTGCCCGACGATGCGCGCGCCATAATTGTCGGCGGCATATTCGCGGGTGCGGCTGATCGCCATCTGCACCAGCGCAGCGCCGAGCGGCGCCAGGATCATCATCGCGATCGAGCCGATGATGCCGGGGCCGTTGTTGTTGCGGTTGCCGCCGAAGAACATGCCGAACTGCGCCAGCATCGAGATCGCGCCGGCGATCGTCGCCGTGATGGTCATGGTCAGCGTGTCGTGATGCTTGATATGCGCAAGCTCGTGCGCGATCACGCCGGCGAGCTCCTCGCGGCTGAGCTGCTGCATCAGACCCGTGGTGACGGCGACGGCGGCGTTCTCCGGATTGCGGCCGGTCGCAAATGCATTGGGCTGCGCTTCGTCCATCAGGAACACGCGCGGCATCGGCAGGCTTGCGCGTTGCGCGAGCTCAGCGACGAGGTCATAGAGTTCGGGCGCGGAACGCGCATCGACCTGATGGGCGCCGTACATCGACAGCACCATGCGATCGGAATTCCAGTAGGCGAACAGGTTTGTCGCAGCCGCGACGATCAGCGCGATCACGGCGCCGGTGCCGCCGCCGATCAGATAGCCGACGCCCATGAACAGGGCGGTGAGGCCGGCAAGCAGGAGCGCGGTGCGGAAATAGTTCATCGTGGTTCCCTCACGGCGAGCGGAATGCTGCCACAACTGACGCCGCTGAGGTAGGGATTTTGCTGCGCGCGCCGCAAGGGGAACCAGTGCGTCGCAGCGACGCGGCGGGGATTAACGATCGGTCATCTGCGGCAGATTGTAACCCGCATGAGCGAAAGCGACATGCGGGACCACCGCCGCGGATATCGCTTCGCTTCATCCGGGCTGCGGGATCGCGCCTACTCCGCCGGCTCCTGCCGCGCGAGCTGCCGCTCCCCCTCGCGCAGCGCCACCTGCAGCATGCGGGCGAGCTGGGCCCGGCTGTAGGGCTTTCCGAGGAACAGGATGCCCTGCTCGAGCTTGCCGTCCTGGTCGATGGCATTCTCGGTGTAGCCCGACGTGAACAGCACGCACAGGCCGGGCCGCCGCTTCTGCGCCTCGGTGGCGAGCTCGCGCCCGTTCATCGCGCCGGGCATGATGACGTCGGTGAACAGCAAATCGACCGGCGCGCCGCTGTCGAGCACGGCGAGCGCTTCAGAGCCACTGTTGGCCGACAGCGTGGTGTAGCCGAGGCTCTCGATCTGGGTCAGCACGTAGGAGCGCACCAGCTTGTCGTCCTCGACCACGAGCACGATTTCCTGCGCGCCGCGAACATCCGGCTGCCGCCGCTCCGGCGCCGCGGCCGGCGAGACCACTGCCGCACGCGGCAGATAGAGCATGACGCGGGTGCCGCGGCCGACCTCGCTGTCGAGCACGATGTGGCCGTTGGACTGCTTGACGAAGCCATAGACCATGGAAAGCCCGAGTCCGGTGCCCTTGCCGACATCCTTGGTGGTGAAGAACGGCTCGAACACTTTTGCCAGATCGGCTTCCGCGATGCCCTGGCCGTTGTCGGTCAGCGCGATCGCGACATAGTCGCCGGCGGCGAGCCCGTCATGGCCGTGCACGTCTGAAGGCTTGAGCTCGGCGGTGCGGGTCTCGATCGTGAGCCGGCCGCCCTTCGGCATCGCGTCGCGCGCGTTCAGCGCGAGGTTGATGATCGCGGTGACGAGCTGGTTGGAATCGACCAGCGCACGCGGCAGATCGAGTGCGGCGCGAAAATCGATGTCGACATGGTCGCCGATGGTCGGCTGCAGCAGCTCGATGGTATCGACCATCAGCGCATTGACGTCGACGTCGCTCGGCTGCAGCGGCTGCTTGCGCGCAAACGCGAGCAGATGCCGCGTCAGCGAAGCACCGCGGTCTGCGGCGTCGCGGATCAGCGAGGTGATCTCGACCAGCTGCCGGTTATGGGTGACCGCTTCGGACAAAATGTCGATGGTGCCGGTGATGACGGTGAGGATGTTGTTGAAGTCGTGGGCGATGCCGCCGGTGAGCTGGCCGACCGCCTCCATCTTCTGCGCCTGGCGGATCTTGCTCTCATTGGCTTCGGCCTCGCGGAAGCGCTCAAGCAGGACTTCCGAGCGCTGGCGTTGCCGTCCCTCCTCGGCGAGCGCGACATGCGCCTCGCGCAGCTGCGCCTCGGTCGGGATCGCCAGGATTTTCGGGATCAGCGGCCAGAGCAGGACCGCGGTGAAGATCGAGGCAATCGCGGTCAGCGCCTTGAGCAGGCCTTCGAGACCGTAGATCGGCACCCACAGCGTGTAGATCGAGAACACATGGGTCAGCCCGCAGGCGAGGATGAAGGCGGCGAACGGCCAGGCCATCCAGCCGAACTGGAAATCGCGCCGCTTGGAGACCAGGATCGCCAGCGCAAACGGGATCGAGAAATACGAAGCGGCAATCAGTGCGTCGGAAATCACGTGGAGCCAGATCAGCTCCGGCTCCCACAGCAGGCAGATGCCGTGCGGCGAAAACGTCGACGAATCCAAAAGACGCTCGAGAAAACTCCTCATGGCTCCCTCCGGGCGTGATCGATCCGCCGACACTCCTGCCCGCGAATCACCGGCCGATCATAGCGGCGGCACTTCACACTGCCGAAGGCCAATTGGTCTAGCGGCGGCACCCCCGTTGTTGCCCGGTGTCGCCCTGGTGTATGCAGGGCGGGCCCTATCCCCGATCCAGCCGGTGACATCGATGCCAGCATCTCCCCTCCGCGCCCCGATCATGATCGCTGTAGCAGCGGCGGCGCTGGCGCTCTCGACGGCCGCCTCGGCGCAGCAGCCGCTGCCCAACCCTGCGGGTCCCGCGCCCGTCAGGCCACGCCCGGCGGTCGCTGCCTCGCCGCGGGCTGCGTCCTGCCATGCCGGGCAGAGCTTTGATCGCTTCCTCACTGAGCTGAAGCAGAAGGCGGTGGCCGCCGGCGTCTCGCAACGCACGATCGCGGAGAGCGCGCCGTACCTGATCTATGACCAGGGCATCGTCAACCGCGACCGCGGCCAGCGCGTGTTCGGGCAGATCTTCACCCAGTTCGCCGGCCGCATGGCCGCGAATTATCGGATGCAGCAGGGCCAGCAATACATCAAGACATATGCGGCCGCGTTCGCGCGCGCCGAGAAGGAGTATGGCGTGCCGCCGGCGGTGATCGCCGCGTTCTGGGGACTGGAGAGCGACTTCGGCGTCCAGATGGGCAATCTGCCGACGCTGAAATCGCTGGTGTCGCTGGCCTATGATTGCCGCCGCTCGGAGATGTTCCAGGGCGAGACCATCGCGGCGCTCAAGATCATCGAGCGCGGCGACCTGACGCCCGACGAGATGATCGGCTCGTGGGCCGGCGAGCTCGGCCAGACGCAATTCTTGCCGACGCACTATTTCAACTACGCCGTCGACTATGACGGCGACGGCCATCGCAATCTGCTTGCCAGCGGCCCCGACGTGATCGGCTCAACCGCAAACTACATCGCCAACGGATTGAAGTGGCGGCGCGGCGAGCCGTGGCTTCAGGAGGTGCGCGTGCCGCAGGCCGCAAACTTCCCTTGGGACCAGGCCGACCTCACCATCAAGCTGCCGCGCGCGAAATGGGCTGCGCTCGGCGTCACCACCACCGACGGCAAGCCGCTTGCCAATGACGAGATGCCGGCCTCGCTGTTGCTGCCGATGGGCCGGATGGGCCCGGCATTCCTCGCCTACGCGAATTTCGCCGCCTACACCGAGTGGAACAACTCGCTGATCTATTCGACCACCGCCGGCTATCTCGCCGGCCGCATCGCGGGCGCGCCGCCGATGCAGCGCCCGCACGCGCCGGTCGCGCAGCTGCCGTTCAACGAGATCAAGGAGCTGCAGTCGCTGCTGGCGCGCGCCGGCTACGACGTCGGCAAGGTCGACGGCGTGCTCGGACAGGCGAGCCGCAGCGCGGTCAAGGCGATGCAGATCAAGTACGGCCTGCCGGCGGATTCCTGGCCGACCGCGGAGCTCTTGGCCCGGATGCGCGGGCCCCGGGCGCAGCCGGCGGAAGCCGCGATGCCGGGGATGCGGTAGGACGCACCATTCAGCCGCGCGCGCATTGGTAATCCCGTCACCCTGAGGAGCGCGTAGCGCGTCTCGAAGGGTCGACGGCCACCAGTGGGGCCGTGCATCCTTCGAGACGCCGCTTCGCGGCTCCTCAGGATGACGGATTACGAGGGCCCCTCGGGAAATATTTGACCAAGTGTTACAGCCTTCCGCGGTTGTATTCTTCCCTTCGCGGCCCCATTTGCAGCATCGCCGTTCGGCAGATTTGGATTTCATCAGAACCAAGAAGAGCAACACATGTCCTTTTATGACGCCGTCGTCCCCGCCTATCTTCAGATCCTCAACAGCCTCACTGGCCTGCTCAGCAAGGCCGAAGCGCATTGCGAGGCGAAGAAGATTGCGCCCGAGGTGCTGTTGGGATCGCGGCTCTATCCGGACATGCTGCCGCTGACCAAGCAGGTGCAGCTGGTCTGCGATCACGCCGCAAGGGGCTGCGCGCGGCTGACGCATAGCGAGGTGCCGTCGACGCCCGACACCGAGACCACCTTCGCCGAATTGAAGCAGCGGCTCGCCAACACGATCGACTATGTGAAGTCGTTCAAGCCGGAGCAGTTCGACGGCGGCGACGCCAAGGACGTCACCTTCCCGGTCGGCCCCGGCCGCACTATGACCCTGAAGGGCCAGCAATTCCTCAACGCGTTTTCGTTCCCGAACTTCTATTTCCACGCCGTCACCGCGCACGGCATCTTGCGCCACAACGGCGTCGAGATCGGCAAGCGCGATTTCCTCGGCGTGAGCTGACGCGCTTCGCGCGTCATTCCGGGGCTCGCGAAGCGAGAACCTCAGGTGCGCAATTGCGCACCGGGGAATCTCGAGCCACACAACTTCTGGATTCCGGGTTCGATGCTTCGCATCGCCCCGGAATGACGTGGCACAAACATATTCCCCGCCGCGGGATTTTAGCCTCGCACGCACGGCCGTGCTACTGCTCCCTGACAACAACAAGACGTCAGGGAGCACGCCATGTCGACCACAACCCACGCACCGAAAGCCATCGACCCGTCCGCCTCGCTGCATGCGGAAGCGCTGGGACTGGCAAAGAACCATGGCCGCCTCAACGGCCGGCGCATCATCGTGGTCGGCGCGGGACAGCGCACTACCGTGGACGCTGAGCCGCCGATCGGCAACGGCCGCGCGATGAGCGTGCTGTTCGCGCGCGAGGGCGCCTCGGTCGCCTGCCTCGACGTCAACAAGGAAGCCGCCGACGACACCGTCGCGCAGATCAGCAAGGAAGGCGGCAAGGCCTTCACCGATGTGGTCGATGTCTCCGACGTTGTAGCGATCGCGCCTTCGGTCGAGCGCTGCGCGCAAACGCTCGGCGGGCTCGACGGGCTGGCGCTGAATGTCGGCATTTCCTCCGGCCTGTCGCTGCCCAAAATGACGGCAGAAGCCTGGGACCGCGACTATGCGGTCAATGTGCGCAGCCACATGCTGTTCGCGCAGAAGGCGCTCGAGGTGATGGCGTTCGGTGGCGCGATCATCCTGATCTCCTCGATGGCAAGCCAGCGCGCCGGTGGCCGCAACCCGGCCTATGAATCCTCCAAGGCGGCGCAGATCGCGCTGGGACGGGCGATCGCGCGAGCCGGCGAGGACAAGGGCATTCGCTGCAATGTGATCGCGCCCGGCTTCATGGATACGCCGATGGGCCGCGACGCCAGCCGAAGGCGGACCGACCGCGCCGTGACGGTGCCTTTCGGCCGCCAGGGCACCGGCTGGGAGGTCGCCTATACTGCGCTGTTCCTGATTTCGAATGAATCCTCCTATGTGAACGCGCACACCCTGTTCCTCGATGCCGGCCACATGGGCGGGATTGTGCGCAGCTAACCTGCGGTGCGCGAATGCCTCGGCCATTGCGCATGTCGCCGCAATGCACAAGTCTTCTCCATTCGTCACTCCCTGGGACATATCCATGAGCCAACCGACCAAACTCCTCGAACCCTTCAAGCTCGGCGCGCTGACGCTGCCGAACCGCCTGGTAATGGCGCCGCTGACGCGCAACCGCGCGGTGCCGCCTGGTATGGTGCCGAGCCCGCTCGCGGTGGACTATTACGGCCAGCGCGCCTCCGCCGGCCTGCTGATATCCGAGGCGAGCCAGGTCTCGCAGCAGGGCCAGGGCTATCAGGACACGCCCGGCATCTATTCGAAGGAGCAGGTCGCGGCCTGGCGCAAGGTCACCGACCGCGTGCATGAGCGCGGCGGCCGCATCTTCATCCAGATCTGGCATGTTGGCCGCATCTCGCATGTCGCGTTGCAGCCGAACGGCGGTGCGCCGGTGGCGCCGAGCGCGCTCAAGGCCAAGACCAAGACCTTCGTCAATGGCACCTTTGCCGACGTCTCCGAGCCGCGCGCGCTCGAGCTGTCGGAAATCCCCGGGATCATCGAGGACTTCAAGCGCGGCACCGCGAATGCGCTGGCTGCCGGCTTCGACGGCGTCGAGATCCACGGCGCCAATGGTTATCTGCTCGACCAGTTCGCGAGGGACAGCACCAACAAGCGCACCGACGCTTACGGCGGCTCTATCGAGAACCGCGCAAAGCTGATGCTTGAGGTTTCCAAGGTGGTCGCCGCCGAGGCCGGCGCCGATCGCACCGGCATCCGCATCTCGCCGGTGACGCCGGCCAATGACGTCTCCGACTCCAATCCGCAGCTGCTGTTCGACTACATTGTCGATCAGCTCAACGCGCTGAAGCTGACCTATATTCACGTCATCGAAGGCGCGACCGGCGGCCCGCGGGACATCGCGCCGTTCGACTACGCTTCGCTGCGCAAGCGCTTCAAGCAGGCCTATGTCGCCAACAACGGCTACGACTTCCCGCTGGCCGAGAAGGTGCTGGAAGCCGGCGCCGCCGACCTCATCGCGTTCGGCAAGCCGTTCATCTCCAACCCCGACCTGGTCGAGCGGCTCAAGGCCGGCGCTCCGCTCAACGAGTGGGACAAGACGACCTTCTATGGCGGCGGCGCCAAGGGCTACACGGATTACCCGACGCTGAAGGCGACCGAGGCGGCGGAGTAGAGTGGACCAAAGACTGTCATGCCCCGCGAGGGCGGGGCATCCAGTATTCCAGAGACGCCAGCGATTGATCGAAACGCCGCGGCGTACTGGATCGCCCGGTCAAGCCGGGCGATGACAACGGAGAAAACAAAAAAGGCCGGGATCGCTCCCGGCCTTTCGTCGTCTTCGGATGGCGTGGGCTGGTACGCCTGCCTTACTTGGCTTCGGCGCGCTTGGGCGGGGTGGCCGGCCACGACTTGATCAGCGCGTCGTAGTCGACGGTTTCGCCCTTCGGCTTCTCGTTCGCGAGCTTGCGCTGCGGAGCGATGGTGCCGTCCTTCTCGGCCTTCTTGAACCAGAACTCGGCGGATTCCTTCTTGTTCAGCTTCGGTCCGCAGGCACCCTGCACACCGGACTTCTCAAGACGTTCCATCACCGAATCCTGGGCCGCGGCGAGCGCGTCCATCGCCTGCTGCGGCGTCTTGGTACCGGACGACGCATCGCCGATGTTCTGCCACCACAGCTGCGCGAGCTTCGGATAGTCGGGCACGTTGTTGCCGGTCGGGGTCCACTGCACGCGCGCGGGCGAGCGGTAGAACTCGATCAGGCCGCCGAGCTTCGGCGCACGCTCGGTGAACGACTTGTCCCAGATGTCGGATTCACGGATGAAGGTGAGACCGACATGGCTCTTCTTCAGCGACACCGACTTGGAGACGATGAACTGCAGATAGAGCCAGGCTGCCTTGCGGCGATCCGGCGGAGTCGACTTCAAGAGCGTGGCAGAACCGGCGTCCTGATAGCCGAGCTTCATGCCTTCCTTCCAGTACGAGCCGTGCGGCGACGGAGCCATACGCCACTTCGGCGTACCGTCCGCGTTCATCACGGCGATGCCCGGCTTCACCATGTCGGCGGTGAAGGCGGTGTACCAGAAGATCTGCTGGGCGATGTTGCCCTGCGCAGGCACCGGGCCGGCTTCCGAGAACGTCATGCCCTGGGCTTGCGGCGGGGCATACTTCTTCAGCCAGTCGAGGTACTTGGTGATCGAGTAGACCGCGGCCGGGCCGTTGGTGTCGCCACCACGGTCGACCGAGGAGCCGACCGGACGGCAGCCTTCCATGCGGATGCCCCACTCGTCGACCGGCAGGCCGTTCGGGATACCCTTGTCGCCGTTGCCGGCCATCGACAGCCAGGCGTCGGTGAACCGCCAGCCGAGCGAGGGATCCTTCTTGCCATAGTCCATGTGGCCATAGACCTTGACGCCGTTGATCTCCTTGATGTCGTTGGTGAAGAACTCGGCGATGTCTTCATAGGCCGACCAGTTCACGGGCACGCCGAGCTCGTAGCCATACTTGGCCTTGAACTTGGCCTTGTAGTCGGGGTTGGTGAACCAGTCGTAGCGGAACCAATAGAGGTTCGCGAACTGCTGGTCGGGAAGCTGATAGAGCTTGCCGTCCGGCGAGGTCGTGAACGACTTGCCGATGAAGTCGTCGACGTCGAGCATCGGGTCGGTGACGTCCTTGCCCTCACCCTTCATGTAGTCCGAGAGCACGATGGTCTGGCCGTAGCGGAAGTGCGTGCCGATCAGGTCGGAGTCGTTGATCCAGCCGTCATAGACATTCTTGCCGGACTGCATCTGGGTCTGCAGCTTCTCGACCACGTCACCTTCCTGGATGATGTCGTGCTTGAGCTTGATGCCGGTGAGTTCGGAGAACGCCTTGGCCAGCGTCTGCGATTCATATTCGTGCGTCGTGATCGTTTCCGACACGACGTTGATCTCCATGCCCTTGAAGGGTTCGGCGGCCCTGGCGAACCAATCGAGCTCCTTCTTCTGGTCTGCCTTCGACAGCGTCGAGGGCTGGAATTCCGCGATCCACTTCTGGATCACGGCTTCATCGGCCGCACGCGCCGGCGCGGCGACCGCGAGCGAAGCTGCGATCAGCGCGGCGGCGCTGGTCATAGTCAAAAGACTATCCTTTGTCGTTCTCAAATGTGGCATATAGTTTCCTCCGGTTGCAGCGACAAACCAAAACCTCAGGCCCGGGTAGACCCCGGATCTGCTCTTCTTCGCTTTCGTCAGACGGTGCGAAAAATCGCGACGGCTGAAAGAAGCGAAATCAGCGTTGCGAGCCACAGGCTCGAAATCTCCACGCCCTCCCCGATCGGCAGCGTGAAGATCGTATCGGTGCCGACGAGGCCGATCCACAAAAGGTGGATCACCGCCGCCAGCACCAGCGAAATGAACAAGCGATCGCCGCGCGTGGTCGGGATGCGCAGCACGCCGACCCGCTCGGCCTCCGGATAGACCGCCGCGAGCCAGGTCATGGCGCCGAGCGTCGAGGCCAACAGCGCGAAGAAGATCGCGGTCGGCAGCGTCCAGGCCATCCATGCGATGGATTCCATGACTCAAATCCCTCCACACGATGCGCTGCGCCCGCTCTCCCATGGGGAGAGGGTTGGGGTGAGGGGGTACGGTCTATCGATCGAGCGAAACCCCTCACCCGGATTTGCCGCTCCGCGCCAAATCCGACCTCTCCCCATGGGAGAGGTGAAGTCCGGCGTTGAGATGCTGCCTGATTGCTTCATCATCATCCTAGACCCGGCCGAGCGCGAAGCCGCGCGCGATGTAGTTGCGGACGAACCAGATCACCAGCGCGCCCGGAATGATGGTGAGCACGCCGGCGGCGGCAAGCAGCCCCCAGTCCATGCCGGCGGCGGAGACCGTGCGCGTCATGATCGCCGCGATCGGCTTGGTCTGCACCGAGGTCAGCGTGCGCGCCAGCAGGAGCTCGACCCAGGAGAACATGAAGCAGAAGAAGGCGGCGACGCCGATGCCGCTCGCGATCAGCGGCACCAGGATCTTGATGAAGAAGCGCGGGAACGAATAGCCGTCGAGGAAGGCGGTCTCGTCGATCTCGCGCGGCACGCCGGAGACGAAGCCTTCGAGGATCCACACCGCCAGCGGCACGTTGAAGATGCAGTGCGCGAGCGCAACCGCCCACGGCGTATCGAACAGGCCTATCGCCGAATACAGGTTGAAGAACGGCAGCGCGTAGACCGCCGCCGGCGCCATGCGGTTCGACAGCAGCCAGAAGAACAAATGCTTGTCGCCGAGGAAGCGGTAGCGCGAGAACGCATAGGCCGCCGGCAATGCCACCGCGATCGAGATGATGGTGTTGAGCACGACATATTCGAGCGAATTGATATAGCCCGAATACCAGCTCTCGTCGGTGAAGATGCGCTTGTAGTGCTGCAGCGTCGGCGTATGCGGCCACAGCGTCATCGTCGAGACGATCTCGGCGTTGGTCTTGAAGCTCATGTTGACGAGCCAGTAGATCGGCAACAGCAGGAAGATCAGGAACAGCGCCATGATGAGGCGGCGGCCGGGGATCGAATGCATCATGCCGCTCCTCCCTTGACCGGACGCTCGGCGCCGGCATTGGTCATCACGGTGTAGAACACCCAGCACACGATCAGGATGATGAGATTGTAGGCCAGCGACAGCGCCGCGGCCTTGCCGAGGTCGAACTGGCCGAGCGCGATCTTGACGAGCTCGATCGAGACGAAGGTGGTGGAGTTGCCCGGGCCGCCGCCGGTGACCACGAACGGCTCGGTGTAGATCATGAAACTATCCATGAAGCGCAGCAGCACCGCGATCAGCAGCACGCGGTTCATCTTCGGCAGCTGGATCGCCTTGAACACCGCCCAGCGCGAGGCGCCGTCGATCTGCGCCGCCTGGTAATAGGCGTCGGGGATCGACTTCAGGCCGGCGTAGCACAGCAGCGCGACGAGGCTGGTCCAGTGCCAGACGTCCATCACGATCACCGTGACCCAGGCGTCGAGGTCATTGGAGACGTAATTGTAGTTGATACCGAGATGGTTCAGCGTATAGCCCAGCAGGCCGATGTCGGGCCGGCCGAAGATCTGCCAGATGGTGCCGACCACGTTCCACGGAATCAGCAGCGGCAGCGCGAGGATGACGAGACAGGCCGCGACGCTCCAGCCCTCGCGCGGCATCGACAGCGCGACGATGATGCCGAGCGGCACCTCGATCGCGAGGATGATCGCCGAGAACAACAAATTGCGACCGAGCGAGGCCAGGAAGCGGCCGCCGAGATCGGTCGAGGGATCGAGCAGCTCCTTGAACCAGCCGACGCCGTTCCAGAAGAACTGGTTGTTGCCGAAGGTGTCCTGCATCGAATAGTTCACGACGGTCATCAGCGGCAGCACCGCCGAGAACGCCACCACCAGGAACACCGGCAGCACCAGGAACCAGGCTTTTTGGTTGATCGTCTTGTCCATCAGGCGACCCCTTCCACCAAATGGCTGTCGGCATAGACGTGGACATGCGCGGGATTGAAGATCAGCCCGGCGGTATCGCCGGAGACCGAGAAGCCCGGCGGCACGCGCGCGGCGAATTTGGTGTTGCCGACGCGAACACGGGCAAACTGGATGCGGCCGAGATCGTCGATCCGCTCGATCGTGGCCGACAGCAGGCCAGGTGCCGGCGCCGCGACGTCGACGAATTCGGGCCGCACGCCGATCTCGATTTTCTTGCCCGCCGGCAGCACACCATAGTTTCGATTCAGGCCGATGACATGGCCGTCGACCCGCGCCTCGTGGCCACTGACCTCGGCGGGCACGATGTTCATGCCGGGTGAGCCGATGAAATAGCCGACGAAGGTATGCGCCGGCTTGTCGAACAATTCGGCCGGCGTGCCGCTCTGCACCACACGGCCGTCATGCATCACGACGACGGTGTCGGCAAAGGTCAGCGCCTCGGTCTGGTCGTGGGTGACGTAGATCATCGTGAGGTCGAGCTCGCGATGCAGCGCCTTCAGCTTCGAGCGCAGCTGCCACTTCAGCTCGGGATCGATCACGGTCAGCGGCTCGTCGAACAGCACCGCGGCGACGTCGGAGCGCACCAGCCCGCGGCCGAGCGAGATCTTCTGCTTGGCGTCGGCGGTGAGCCGGGTCGCCTTGCGGTTCAGGTACGGCGTGAGGTCGAGCAGATCGGCGATCTGCCTGACCCGCGTATCGACCTCGGCCTTGGCGACGCCGCGGTTCTTCAGCGGGAAGGCCAGGTTCTCGCCGACCGTCATGGTGTCGTAGATCACAGGGAACTGGAACACCTGCGCGATGTTGCGCTTCTGCGTCGACAGCGGCGTGATGTCCTGGCCGTCGAACAGGATCTTGCCGCGCGACGGGATCACGATGCCGGAGATCAGGTTGAGCAGCGTGGTCTTGCCGCAGCCGGACGGCCCGAGCAGCGCATAGGCGCCGCCCTGCCGCCAGGTCATCGTCACCGGCTTCAGCGCAAAGGATTCCGGCGGCGCATCATTGCCGCTGTAGGACTGCGCGAGATCGACGAGGTCAATGCGGGCCATCGGGCATCTCCCTCAATTGCTCTTGCTGGCCGACGCGCGTGCCGCAAGCGAATCGCCATACAATTCGCTTGCAAACGCGGTCGCGGGCGACGCGACCAGGCGGTCAGCGGCGTCAAACACAAAGATGTTTTCGGGATCGAGCGCGGCTTCAAGCACCTGCCCGGGTTCATATTCATGCACGCCGTGCAGCACCGCGACCCAGTTCGAATCGTGGACATGGACGTGCACAAAACTCTCCGAGCCGGTGATCTCGGTCACCGTCACGGTGGCGGAGAATTTGTGGCGGCCGGCTGCGGAGCTACCGACCTCGAGCTGGTGCGCACGGAAGCCGATCTTGTAGATGCCGTCGGGCAGCGTGGCGTAAAGGCCGGCCGCGGGCGCCTGCTCGCCGCCGGCATAGATCACCTGGGCGCCCTTCTTCTCGATGCCGATGATGTTGAGCGGCGGATCGGAGAACACCTGGGCGACGCGCAGCGTGTCGGGATGGCGGTAGACCTTCGGCGTCGCGCCGATTTGCAGCACCTCTCCTTCCCACATGCACACGGTGTCGCCGCCGAGCAGCAGCGCTTCCGACGGCTCGGTGGTGGCGTAGACGAAGATCGCGCCGGAGGCCTCGAAGATGCGCGGCAGCTCGGCGCGCAGCTCCTCGCGCAGCTTGTAATCGAGATTGGCCAAGGGCTCGTCGAGCAGCACGAGATCGGCGCCCTTGACCAGCGCGCGGGCAATCGCGGTGCGCTGCTGCTGGCCGCCGGAGAGCTGCAGCGGCGTGCGCTTTAGGAACGGCTCGAGCCGCAGCAGGCCGGCGGCTTCCGCCACCCGCTTCTCGATCTCGGCGCGCGGCTTGCCCTGCACCCGCAGCGGCGAGGCGATGTTCTCGTAAACCGTGAGCGAGGGATAGTTGATGAACTGCTGATAGACCATCGCGACCGAACGCTGGCGCACGTCCGCCCCGGTGACGTCCTTGCCGTCGACCAGCACGCGGCCGGTGGTCGGCTTGTCGAGGCCGGCGAGCAGCCGCATGATCGAGGTCTTGCCCGACAACGTCGGCCCGAGCAACACACTGAGCGTGCCGCGCTCCAGCGTCAGCGACACGTCGCGGATGGTCGCAATGCCATCCACGGTCCGCGTGACATTCTGCAGTGTGACGCTCATGCCCGTCCTCCCGCTTCGCGGAGGGGACGTTCACCGGACACGCGGTTGGCGAGCATCCACTCGTCGAGCGCGGCGATTTCACCCGCCGTCATCCGCAAGCCCAGCTTGGATCGTCGCCAGACGACATCGTCTGCAGTCCGAGCCCATTCGTTTGCCATCAGGTACCTGACTTCGCTCTCCGTCAAGGTGGCGCCGAACGAGCGGCCGAGATCTTCGGCCGATGCTGCATTGCCCAAGACTTTGCTGGCGCGCGTGCCGTAGGCATGCGCGAGACGATTGGCGTGCTGTTGCGTAAGGAACGGGTAGTTGCGAACCAATTCGGCCGATAGCGCCGCGACCGCGGAGACATCCATGTCGCCGCCGGGCAGCGGCGCCTTGCCGGTCCAACCCTCCTGCGCCTTTGTGCCGCGGAGGTAAGGCGACAGCCGCTCCAGCGCCTCCTCGGAGAGACGGCGATAGGTCGTGATCTTGCCGCCATAGATCGACAGTAGCGGCGCACCGCCGGGCGTATCGAGCTCGAACACGTAATCGCGGGTCGCCGCCTTGGCATCGCTGGCGCCGTCGTCATACAGCGGACGCACGCCGGAGTAATTCCAGACCACGTCCTCGGGCTTCACCGGCTTGGCAAGATAGGCGCTGGCGGAGGCGCAGAGATATTCGATCTCCTCCTGCGACGCCTTCACCTTGGCCGGATCGCCGTCATAGTCGCGATCGGTTGTGCCGATCAGCGAGAAATCGTCCTGATAGGGAATGACGAAGATGATGCGGCCGTCGGCGTTCTGGAAGATGTAGGCACGGTCGTGGTCGTAGAGCTTCGGCACCACGATGTGCGAGCCCTGCACCAGCCGCACCTTGGCGCGCGCGTTGACACCGGCGCCCGACGCCAGCACCTGCTCGACCCAGGGACCGCCGGCATTGACCAGCACGCGTGCCTTGATGGTGTTGCGCGCACCGCTGACGCTGTCCTCGACCGTGAGATGCCAGACGCCGTCGACCTGCCTGATCTCGACCGCGCGGGTGCGGGTGCGGATCTCGGCGCCGCGATCGGCGGCATCGCGCGCGGTCAGCGCAACCAGCCGCGCGTCGTCGACGAAGCAGTCGGAATATTCAAAGCCCTTGGTGTAGCGGCCCGGGATCAGCGGCTTGCCGACCACGTCGCGCGTCAGATCGACCGAGCGCGTCGCCGGCAGCAAGTGACGGCCGCCAATGTGGTCGTAAAGGAACAGGCCGAGCCGCAGTAGCCAGGCCGGGCGCAGGCCGGCGTGGTGCGGCAAAACGAAACGCAGCGGACGAATGATATGGGGCGCGATCTGCCAGAGAATCTCGCGCTCGATCAGCGCCTCGCGCACCAAACGAAACTCGTAATATTCGAGATAGCGCAGACCGCCATGCACGAGCTTGGTCGACCAGGACGACGTCCCGCTGGCCAAGTCATTCATTTCACAGAGGAAAACAGAGTTACCCCGGCCCGCCGCATCGCGCGCGATGCCGCAGCCATTAACGCCGCCTCCAATGATGGCGAGGTCGTAAATCTGGTCCAAAGAACGCTTCCCCCGGCAACCGTTTTCGCTTTGACGGTTTTACTTTCGGATTGGAGTAGATCATAACCAAAAACGAAAGCAAAGTGAAAACAGGGAACTTCGGCTGTGGATTTTTTGGGCGAGGTGATCGCGGCTGGGGCAGCGAGTCCACAAACCTCTCGCCGTTACCCCATGCGACGACAGCACCCCGTCACCCTGAGGTGCGAGCGGAGCGAGCCTCGAAGGGTGCACGGCCCCGCTGGTGGCCGTCGACCCTTCGAGACGCGCTACGCGCTCCTCAGGGTGACGGGATTAAAATAGAAGGCGCGGCTAATTCGCCTAAGCGGAGAGGACGGCCTCGGCTTACGCGCTGCGCAGCGTCGCCGGTGCGGGCTCAGCATTGTCGTCGAGATCGCTCTGCGGCTTGTCCATCGCGACGACGACTTCGATGCCGCGGCTGTGGCAGATGTTGGCGAGGCCCGCGGGGAGCGGCGAGTCGGTCACGAAGGTCTGGATCTGGCTCATATGCGCGATGCGCACCGGCGCGCTGCGGCGAAGCTTGGTCGAATCCGAGACCAGCATGACGTTGCGCGCGTTGGCGATGATCGCCTGCGCGACCTGCACCTCGCGATAATCGAAGTCGAGCAGCGCGCCCTCCTCGTCGATCGCGGATGCGCCGATGATGGCGTAATCGACCTTGAACTGGCCGATCAGCTGCGTCGCGGTGGAGCCGACCACCGCGCCGTCGGCGCGGCGCACCGTGCCGCCGGCGACGACCACCTCGATGCGCGGATGGCGGTACAGCAGCATCGCGACGTTGAGGTTGTTGGTGATGACCAGCAGGTCCTCATGCGAGGTCAGCGCGCTCGCGACCTCCTCCGTGGTGGTGCCGATGTTGATGAACAGCGAGCAGCCGTTCGGAATCCGCGCGGCCGCGGCGGCGCCGATCGCCTTCTTCTCCTCGGCGGCGACGAAGCGGCGCGCCTCATAGGCAAGGTTCTCGACGCCGGAGGCGATGATCGCGCCGCCATGGATGCGGGTCAGCGAGCGCTGGTCGCAGAGGTCGTTGAGATCCTTGCGGATGGTCTGCGCCGACACCTCGAATCGCCTGGCAAGATCCTCGACCATGACCCGGCCGAATGCGCGCGCGATGTTGAGGATTTCAGTCTGGCGATGGGAGAGTCCGGCCACGGCGGCCCCCTTGAAACGGCGAGTCTCCCATGTTGCGACCGTTCGGCACCGAGGTCAACGAGCAAGCATCAGTGGGGTTAAGAACTGCGTTGCAGCAATGTCGAGGCGGTGGGTGCCTGCGCGATTCCTCACCACGCAGCCCCTACCAAGACATGGCCAATGCAACCCGGCGGATCAATTCGGGATCGTCGAACGCCGCCGCGCTCGCGACCGCGCCGGCCGCGAGCAGATCGGCATGACTGAGCCCGGTTCGCATCCCGATCGTCGCGATGCCTGCGGCCGTCGCGGACTGCACGCCGGACCGCGAATCCTCGAACGCCAGCGAGGCCGATGCCGACGCGCCTGCGAGGCGCAGTCCTTCGAGATAGGGCAATGGATGCGGCTTGCCGTGTGCCAATTCGTCACCGATCACGACAGCCTTGAAGCGATGCGCGATGCCCAGTCCCGAGAGCAGCAGCTCAGCATTCGGGCGCGGCGCATTGGTCACCGCTACCATGGGCACGCCGGCGTGATCAGCCCGGTCGAGCAGCGTCATCAATCCCGGCACCGGCACGATCTGGCCGCTGACCAGTTCGCGGAATGTCCGCTCCTTCTCGCCAAGGATGATTGCGCGGCGATCCGGCGGCTCATGTGCGAGGAAGCGATCGCCGATCGAGGCGTTGGAGAAGCCCTGCAGCTCCTTGCCGAAGCGCGCGTGATCGAACACATGCCCGTGAGGACCGAGCACGCGGTTGAACGCTGCCAGATGGAGCGGATCGGTATCGGCGAGCGTGCCGTCGATATCGAACAGCAGCGCCTTGCCTTGTGTCTGCGACGCTCTGCCATGTGCCTGCGACATCCGAGAGATGTTTCCGTGAGCCCGGATGCATCAATGCAGGCAATTGCGGCACGCGCAAATGACGCGCCAAGGTCAGTTACGACGCCATCAGCACGGGCTGACCGGTGAGGAGCCGGCGCGCCGCGCGCTCAGCCTCGCGGGCGTTGCGGAAGATCTGGCCTTCCAGGCGCTGGAAAAGTTGCGACGCAGCAAAGAACTGATAACCCCGCGTATCGCGCACCACGATACCCGCTGTCTGAGAACTCACTTCGATCACGTAACTGTCGGACATTGTCGGCCTCGATTTGACTCGGGCCGACAACGGAGAGACTGGCTGTTTGTTCCTCGGGTATTTTTGCGAGGCGAAGCGCCGCAGCTCCGGTCCTTTGCAATCAAACCACGCTCCGGACTCAGTTTCGTCGCGTTTGCTCTCGCGCCGAATCAGCGACACAGGCGCGCGTAGAGTTCAGGTCTCGATCGTCGCGCCGTCGCGCTGGATCGGTTGCGGATGGCCCTGCTCGTCGATCGAGACGTAGGTGAAATTGCCGTCGGTCACGAGGATCGACTGCTGCTCGCGGCGGCGCAGCACCCAGGCTTCGAGATGCACCGTGATCGAGGTGCGGCCGACGCGCACGAGGTTGGCGTGCACCGAGACGAGATCGCCGACATAGACCGCCTTGCGGAAATTCATCGCCTCGATCGCAACCGTCACGGTGCGCGACTTCGCCAGCTTGGAAGCGAACACGCCGCCGCCGACGTCCATCTGGCTGAGCAGCCAGCCGCCGAAGATATCGCCATTGGCGTTGGTGTCGGCCGGCATCGCCAGCGTGCGGATGCAGAGATCGCCCTGCGGCTCGTTGCCGTTGATCGGCGGCGCGCGGAGATGAGTTTCGGGCGCTTGGGTCTCGGTCACTTGAAGGCCTCCCAGCCGGTATCCGGTGCAAACCGTCCGCCAAACTTACGCATCAGCGCCTGCATCGTCGACACCACATTGTCGACGCCGCGACTGCGCGCATAATTGAGCGGGCCGCCGCGGAACGGCGCATAGCCGGTGCCGAAGATCATCGCGCCGTCGACCATGTCGGCATTGTCGACAATGCCCTCGCGCAAGGCGGCGACGCAGACGTTCGAGATCGGCAGCACCAGACGGTCGATCATCTCGTCCGTCACCTTCGGACCGGTCTCCGGCAACGGCGCCTTCTCCGCCTTGCCGTCCTTCCAGGTGTAGAAACCCTTGCCGGTCTTGCGGCCGAGCTCGCCCTTGGCGACTTTTTCGCGCAGCCACGCAGGCGTCGGCGGCAGCGTATCGCCGAACTTCGAGCGCAGCATGTCGCCGACATCGAGGCAGATATCGAGGCCGACCTGGTCGGCGAGCTCGATCGGGCCCATCGGCATGCCGAACTCGACGGCCGCCGCATCGATCAGGCGCTGGTCGGTCTTTTCGTCCAGCATCATCATCGCTTCCAGCATGTAGGGTGTCAGCGCGCGGTTGACGAGAAAGCCCGGCGAGCTCTTCACCGGCAGCGGCAGGCGGTCGATGGCGCCGACAAAGGCCAGCGCCTCCTTGAGCATGGCCGCATCGGTGCCATCATGGCTGACGACCTCGACGAGTTGCAGCCGCGACACCGGGTTGAAGAAGTGCAGGCCGAGCAGCCGCTCCGGCCGTGCCAGCGTGGTGCGCAGATCCCGCAGCGGAATGCTCGACGTGTTGGTGGCGAGGATCGCGCCCTGCTTCATCTTCGGTTCGAGCGAGGCATAGACCTTCTGCTTCAGCTCGAGCTTTTCCGGCACCGCCTCGATGATCACATCGGCGTTGCGGACGCCCTCGCCGTCCACGTCGGGGATCAGCCGGTCGAGCGCGTCGCGCTGGTCGATCTTCCTGCGCATGATCTTGCCGAAGAGCTCCGACGCCCGCTTCATCGCGCCCGCAATCGGTTCGGCCTTCATGTCGGCGAGCGTGACGCGCATGTCCTGGTTGGCGCACCAGGCCGCGATATCGCCGCCCATCGCGCCGGCGCCGATGACATGGACGTACGCAACCTTGTTGCCGCCGCCCGCCGCCTTCTTCATCTGCTCGCGCAGGAAGAAGACGCGGATCAGATTCTGCGCGGTCGGCGTCACCATCAGATTGGCGAACGAGGCCTTCTCCGCATTCAGCATCGCCGCGCGGTTGCCGGCGTGCTTCTCCCAGAGATCGATCAGCGCTGAGGGCGCCGGATAGTGCTTGCGCGGCGCGGCCTTCTCGGCCTCGCTGCGCATTCGCGAGGCCAGGAAGCCCCTGACCGGACCGAAATTGAGGATGGTATTGAGCGCGCCCGGCTTGGCGCGCTTCAGCCGGCCGAACACCGCGTCCTTCACCGCGTTGCGGACATGGCGCTCCTGGGTGACGGCATCGACCAGACCGAGCGACTTGGCGCGGCGCGCGTCGATCGTCTTGCCGGTCAACATCAAGGTCATCGCCTGCATCGGATTGACCAGCTCGGTGAAGCGCACCGTGCCGCCGAGGCCGGGATGCAGCCCGAGCATCACCTCGGGGAAGCCGAACCGCGCATCATCGATCGCGATCCGCATCTGGCAGGCCAGCGCGACCTCGAGGCCGCCGCCGAGGCAGAAGCCGTGGATGACGGCGACCGACGGCACGCGCAGCGCCTCTAGCCGGTCGATCACGGCATGCGCCCTGCCGATCTCGGTCTCGACCGCGCGCGGGTCGCTGGCGCCGCGAAACTCGTTGACGTCGGCGCCGGCGATGAAGCCGCTCTTTTTCGCCGAGCGCACCACGAGGCCGGCCGGCCGCTGGCTCTCCAGCGCCGTAACGATGGCATCGAGCTCCTCGAGCAGATCGGCGGACAATGTGTTGGCGCTGGCGCCGGCGCGATCGAACAGCAGCCAGGCGATGCCGTCCTCGTCACGCGTCAGCTTGAAGTTCCTGTACGGGCTGTCGGCGGCCGGGGTCGGCCCGAGTTCGAGCACGCGGTCGGCGAGAACGTCCATGATCCGTGAATCCATGATCACACCGTCTCTATCAACATCGCGCCGCCCTGCCCGCCACCGATGCATTCGGTGGCGACGCCGCGCCTGGTGCCGAGCCGCTTCATCGCATTGACCAGATGCAGCACGATGCGGTTGCCGCTGCAGCCTACGGGATGGCCGAGGCTGATCGCGCCGCCATCGACGTTCAGCTTGGCGCGGTCGATCTCGCCGGCCGCGCCGTCAAGTCCCAAAATCTCGCGACAGAATTTGTCGTCGTTCCAGGCCGCGAGACAGCCGAGCACCTGGGTCGCAAAGGCCTCGTTCAACTCCCAGGTCTCGACGTCCTGCAACGTCAGCTCGTTGCGTTTGAGCAGCGCGGTTGCCGACAGCACCGGACCCAAGCCCATGATCGAGGGATCGAGCGCCGCCCACTGGCTGTCGAGAATGACGGCCTTTGGCGTCAGCCCATACTTCGCCACCGCCGCCTCGGACGCCAGGATCACCCAGGAGGCGCCGTCCGTGATCTGCGAGGAATTGCCGGCGGTGACCTGGCCCCAGGGACGCTCGAACACCGGCTTCAGCTTCGCCAGCGTCTCCGCTGTGGAGTCCGGGCGGACACCGTCGTCATGGTCGTAGAACTTGCCGTCGCGGGCGAATGCGGTCTCGACCTCGCCCTTGAGGAAGCCTTCCTTTTGCGCGTTGGCCAGCCGCTGGTGGCTCTCGGCGGCGTAAGCGTCGGACTGGGCGCGGGTGATGCCGAAGAGGTGCCCGACCTTCTCGGCGGTCTGCCCCATGTTGAGCTCGGTGATCGGGTCGGTGAGCCCGCGCTCGAGGCCGATGATCGGCTTGAAGTAGCTCGGCTTGACCTTCAGCGCGGCGGCGATCTTGGCGCCGATGCCCTTGGCGCCGGCAAAGCCGGCAAACCAGCGCACGCCTGAATTGGGCCAGACCAGCGGCGCGTGGCTCAACGCCTCGGCGCCGCCGGCGAGGATCAGATCGGAGATGCCCTCTCGGATATAGCGGTAGCCGGTGTCGATCGACTGCATGCCGGAGCCGCAATTGATCTGCACCGTGAAGGCGACCATCTTCTCGCCCATGCCGAGCCGGAGCGCCGCGACCCGCGCCGGGTTCATCTCGTCGGCGATCACGTTGACGCAGCCGAGGATGACTTGATCAAAGGTGGTGGGCGCGAAAGGCTGTCGCGCCAGCAGCGGCCGGCCGCATTGCACGGCGAGATCGACCGGGGTGAACGGGCCGGGACCGGAGCGCGCCTTCAGGAACGGCGTCCGGCTGCCGTCGACGATAAAGACCTGCCGCGCCATCAGCTCGCCGCCCTCTGCTCACCCAGCTCCTGGAAGAACTGATGCACGTCGGCGGTTTTCTTGTAAATCGGGGACAGCGCCTCCGGCGCAAAATCATCGACCTCGATGACTTTTGCGACGGCCTCATGGGCGGCCGCGAGCTTCTCGCCGTCGGCCTCGGTGATGACGCCCTTCTTGACGCCCTCCTTCCAGTCATGCAGCCGCGCCGCACGCAGCTGCTTGGCCGCATCGTCGGCCTCGGTGACGAGGCGGAAGGCCTTCTCCAGCCGCGCGATACCGCCGTCATCCTCGACAAAGGCGAGGTCGGGCGTCAGGCGGTCGCGCGCCGCCGACGGCGACAGCACGAGCTGCGCACAGAGATGCACGACACGATCAGACGGACCGGTGACGCGAGCGCCGAACGGCTGGATCAGGAATTTCAGCATCCAGCCGACAAAGCGGTTCGGCAAATTGGCGAGGATTTCCGCAAAGCGGTTCTCGATGGTCTTGAAGCCCGACGCCATGCACCATTGCAGCGCCGGAAGATCCTCCTCCTGCCGGCCCTCGTCCTGCCAGCGTTTTAGCGCGGCAGAGAGCAAGTACAGTTCGGACAGGATGTCGCCGAAGCGCGCGGAGAGCATCTCCTTGCGCTTCAGCGCGCCGCCGAGCGTCAGCAGCGCCATGTCGGCGCACAGCGCGAACGCCGACGAATAGCGCGAGAGCTGGCGATAGAATTCGGTGGCCTCGCCGGCGTCAGGCGCCGGTGCGAACAGACCAAAGCTCCAGCTGCGGCCCCAGGCGCGGAACATGGTCGCAAAGCTGTGGCCGACATGCTTCCAGAACGCGGCGTCGAACGCAGTGAGGCCCTTGTCGCGATCGGCCTCGCCGAGCGCGTTCATCTCCTGCAAAAGATAAGGATGCGCACGGATCGCGCCCTGCCCGAACACGATCAGATTGCGGGTCAGGATATTGGCGCCCTCGACCGTGATGCCGACCGGCACCGATCGGTAGAGCCCGCCGAGATAGTTTTGCGGCCCGTCGATCACGGCCTTGCCGCCATGGATGTCCATGGCGTCGTCGATCGCGATCCGCATCCGCTCGGTGGCGTGCAGCTTCATGATGCCGGAGATGACGGCGGGATGATGCCCCTCGTTCAATGCGGCGCAGGTCAGCCGCCGCGCGGCGTCGAGCAGATAGGCGGTGCCGGCGATGCGCGCCAGCGGCTCCTCGATGCCCTCGAATTTCGAGATCGAGATGCCGAACTGCTCGCGGATCCGGGCATAGGCGCCGGTAGTGCGCGCGGCGTAGGCGGCGCCGGCGGCCGACAGCGACGGCAGCGAGATGCCGCGGCCGGCGGCGAGCGCCGTCATCAGCATCTTCCAGCCTTGGCCGAGCCGCTCTTGACCGCCGATGATGTAGTCGAGCGGGATGAAGACATCGCGGCCCCAGTTCGGGCCGTTCTGGAACACCTGCATCGCCGGCAGATGGCGCTGGCCGATCGAGACGCCGGGCAGATGGGTCGGGATCAGCGCAACGGTGATGCCGAGCTCTTCCTCGCTGCCGACCAGGTGATCGGGATCATAGGCCTTGAAGGCGAGGCCGAGCAGCGTTGAGACCGGGCCGAGCGTGATGTAGCGCTTGTGCCAGTTCAGCCTCAAGCCCAGCACCTCGTTGCCCTCGAAATTGCCCTTGCAGATGATGCCGGTGTCGATCATCGAGGCGGCATCCGAGCCGGCCTCCGGGCTGGTCAGGCCGAAGCACGGAATGTCCTGGCCGGAAGCCAGCCGCGGCAGCCATTTGTCCTGCTGCTCCCTGGTGCCGAAGCGCATCAGGAGTTCGCCCGGCCCGAGCGAGTTCGGCACCATCACGGTGACGGCCGCGGTCAGCGAGCGCGAGGAGATCTTGCGCACCACTTCGGAATGCGCATAGGGCGAGAAGCCGAGCCCGCCGAATTCCTTCGGGATGATCATGCCGAAGAATTTCTTGGCCTTGATGAAGGCCCAGACCTCGGGCGGCAGATCGCGCCATTCCCAGTTGATCTTCCACTCGTCGAGCATCCCGCAGAGCTCGTCGACTGGACCGTGCAGGAAGGCGTTCTCCTCGTCGGTCAGTTTGGCCGGCGCGAACGCCAGCAATTTCGACCAATCGGGATTGCCGGTGAAGAGATCGGCATCCCACCAGATGTCGCCGGCTTCCAGTGCCTCGCGCTCGGTGTCCGACATCGTCGGCAGCACGCCACGCGCCCAGGAGAAGATCGGCTTGGTGATGAAGTCGCGGCGGAAGCTCATGGTGGGGCCCTCATGGATCGGCGGCGCGGATAGGATTTATGTTGGGAGCATGATCTTCTCGAAAAACCGGTCTCCACTTTTTCGGATCATGCTCCATGTTATCCGAAAGTGCCGGTCACGGGTGAACACTTCGCCTTGCAGATAAAGCGAAATTGACGCGGCCAAGGCGCCGTTTTGTTAACGGCACGCCACGCGTTCAGTTCCGAAAGCTGAGGTACGACAATCAGGTAGCGGGAGATGGCGCCGGCGGGTGAAACCAAGTTCGATCGGTCTCGCGGCAGACTCCCTGCACCTCTCCCGCTTGCGGGGGAGGTCGCATCGCATCGAAGATGCGATGCGGGTGGGGGCTCTCTCCACAATGCGACTCGTGGAAAGAGCCCCACCCCAGCCCTCCCCCGCAAGCGGGAGAGGGAGCGCAGTTTCCTACGCGGATACTTTAGGCAGGCCCGGCGCCCTGGGTCGCGGTGTAGACCGCGTAGAGCGACTGGCTTGCGGCCATGAACAGGCGATTGCGCTTGGGGCCGCCGAAGGTGATGTTGCCGCAGACCTCGGGCAGCCGGATGCGGCCGAGCAGCTTACCTTCCGGCGACCATACCGTCACGCCGCTGTAGCCGACCGCGCGGCCGGCATTGCTCGAGCACCAGACATTGCCGTTGACGTCGCAGCGGATGCCGTCCGGTCCGCACTTCACGCCGTCGATCGTGAAATCGCTGAACCGCTTGCCGTTGGCGAGCTTGTTGTCGGCGCCGACATCGAACACGAAGACGTCACCGTTGCCGCCGGGGCCGGTGTCGCCCGGTCCCTTGCCGGTCGAGACCACATAGAGCTTCTTGAAGTCCGGCGAGAAGCAGAGACCGTTCGGATCCGGCACCTGGTCCTCGCTGACCACAAGATCGATACGCCCGGAGGGATCGATGCGATAGCAATTGGTCGGCAGTTCGCGCTTGGCCGGCACGAAGCCCGCCGGCTGGCCGATCCGCGGATTGAGCTTGCCGGCCGGATTGCCTGGTCCGCCGGCGGCATCAGGCTCGCCCTCATAGAGCTGGCCGCCATAGGGCGGATCGGTGAACCAGTAGCTGCCGTCGGGATGCGCGACGACGTCGTTCGGCGAGTTCAACCGCTTGCCTTGATAGGAATCGGCGAGCACCGTCGCGGTGCCGTCATTCTCGTAACGCGTTACGCGGCGGGTGAGATGCTCGCAGGACAGCTGGCGGCCCTGGAAGTCGAACGAATTGCCGTTCGAGTAGTTCGACGGCGTGCGGAAGACGCTGACATGGCCGTCATCCTCCGACCAGCGCATCTGCCGGTTGTTGGGGATGTCGCTCCACAGCAGATAGCGGCCCTGCGCGCTCCAGGCCGGGCCTTCCGCCCACAACAGACCGGTATGAAGCCGCTTGATCGAGGTGTTGGGCTGGGCGAGGTCGTTGAAGGACGGATCGACCGCGATAATGTCGGGGTCCCAGAAATAGGTGGTCGGCGCACCGCGCGGACTGAAGTCGCGCGGCGGGGTTGTGATCGTGGTCGGCGGCCCGACCGGCGCGGGGGCGTTCTGGGCCAGCGCACTATTGACGCCGGTTGCGACGGCGGCTGCCCCAACCGCCAAACCCTGGACAAGCGTTCGACGTGACACGTTCGGATCGCGCCGCTCTTGATGTGTCATCACATCCTCCCACTCTGTTGGCCGGCCGTTGATCCGGCCTGGCGCGCGGGAGGTTAGACTGCTCGCTTGGAGGTTGCGAGTGACGGTTTTTCATCACTGCAAGCTGAAATTTCACATTGTTGTGGTCCGGGCCGTCGTCGCGGAGCGTGCGAATGCACCGCAGAGAGCGACGTTCCTTACCTCTCCCGGCTTGCGGGAAGAGGTCGGAACGCATCGCCAGATGCGTTCCGGGTGAGGGGGTACAGGTCTCACGACGCTCACGGCTCGCGGAGACGGCCCCTCACCCAAGCCCTCTCCCCGTGAAGAACGGGAGAGGGAGAGGATAGAGCAGCACTTAATCCGGCCGGATCATCTCGAACATGTTTTCCGGCTTGATCTCGAAATAGTCGCCGCGGCGGCCGGCACGAACGATCGGGTGCGCGAGACCGGTCTGATAGACGCCGTCCTTGATGAAGGCCTTGTCGATGTGGACGGCGACGACCTCGCCGAGCGTCAGCCAGGCCTCGGCCTTCTTGCCGTCGGCGCCCTGGAGCTGGACGATCTGGCTGACCTTGCATTCGAACGACACCGGGCTTTCGGCGACGCGCGGCACGTTGACGAGCTTGCCGGCGACCGGCGTGAGGCCTGCGAGCTTGAACTCGTCGACGTCGCGGGCGACATGCGCCGCAGTCGCGTTCATGTGCTTGGCCAGATCCATGGTCGCCAGATTCCAGACGAACTCGCCGGTGTCCTGGATGTTGGCGACGCTGTCCTTCCAGGTGGTTGAGGAGAAGCCGATGATCGGCGGCACGTAGCAGAAGGCGTTGAAGAAGCTGTAGGGCGCGAGGTTGACGTTGCCGCCCTTGTCGCGCGAGGAGATCCAGCCGATCGGCCGCGGCGCCACGATGGCGTTGAACGGGTCGTGCTTCAGGCCGTGGCCGTTCTTCGGCTCGTAGAAGTGCAGGTCTTTTGCGGTCACGGTGGGGCCTCGTCGTTCCGGGATGGTGCGTGAGCACCAGATCCGGAATCTCGAGATTCCGGGTTCGATGCTTACGCATCGCCCCGGAATGACAAGGAAGTCAACTGACGAAAACGTCAGTGCTGGCGCTCAATTGGCGCGGACGCGCGGCGACAGGCCGGCGATCACGAAATCGATCATCTGGTCGATGGTCGGGCCCGGCTTGGTCGCACATTGGGCGATCATCTGGGGGTGGAAGAAGCGCATCATCGCGGTGCAGGCGCACAGCGAGGCGAGTTGCAGGTCCGGGGCCTCGAACTCGCCCGACGCGGCTCCCTGCGCGATCACCTCGCCGATAATAGCGGCGATACACTCCATATGGGCGACACAGACGTCCCAGTCCTCCTGCATCGCGACCTCGACCATCTCATGCAGCTTGGAATCACCGACATAACGTTCGGTGTTCATGCGATTGATGGTCGTCATCATCTGGCGCAAGCGCGGCGCGGCCGGCCCTTCCGAGCGCGCGATGCGCTGCGCCTCGATCTCGACCTCGCCCATCAGGCCGCGCGCCACGCCTTCGTGGATCGACTTCTTCGAATCGAAGAAGCGATACACGTTGGCGGGGCTCATCCGCAGCTCTTTGGCGATGTCGGCCACCGTGGTCTTCTGGTAGCCGATCTGCCGGAACAAGCGCTCCGCCACCACGAGAATCCGTTCGCGGGTGTCGGTTTCGCTATGTTCCTGGATCAGCGTCATGTTGGCCTGCTCAATCTTCAATTATTCGGCAGCCTCAGCAAGCGGAAATGCGAGTTGTCCCTTTCCTGCATGCTGCGGCGCAGTATCGGTTTGCTCAGGGCCGCTCTCCTCGAGGGTCTTGCGGAACCAGAGGGCGTAAAGGCCCGGCAGATACAGCAAGGTCAGGAAAGTCGCAACAAACAAACCGCCCATGATGGTGATCGCCATCGGGCCCCAGAACGCCGAACGCGACAGCGGGATCATGGCGAGGATCGCGGCGAGCGCGGTCAGCACCACCGGCCGGGCGCGCCGGACGGTGGCCTCGACGATCGCCTCGCGCCGGGTCAGGCCGGAGGACACATCGCTCTCGATCTGATCGACCAGGATCACCGCGTTGCGCATGATCATGCCGGCGAGCGCGATCAGGCCGAGCAGCGCCACGAAGCCGAACGGCTGGTTGGCGACGTTCAACCCGAGCGAGGCGCCGACGATGCCGAGCGGCGCGGTCAGGAACACCAGGAACAGACGCGAGAAGCTCTGCAGCTGGATCATCAGGAGCGTCAGCATCACCATCACCATCACGGGGAAGAGGATGAAGATCGACGCATTGCCCTTGGCCGATTCCTCGAACGCGCCGCCGGGCTCGATCCGGTAGGCCGGCTCGAGATGGGACTGGATGTCCTTCAGCTTCGGCGAGATCTGGTTGGTGACGTCGGGCGCCTGCACGCCGTCGACGACGTCGGACCGCACGGTGATCGCCATGTCGCGGTTGCGCCGCCACAGGATCGGCTCCTCATGCGCGTACTCGATCTTGGCAATCTGCTGCAGCGGCACGGCTACACCATTGCGTGACGTGATGGTGAGATCGCCGACCCGGCCGAGATCGAGCCGCTCCGACGGCACCGCGCGGGCGACCACGCCGACCTTTTCGATGCCGTCGCGGATCGTGGTGACCGGCGCGCCCGAGATCAGCATCGCCAGCGCCTGCGAGACCTCCTGCGGGGTGAGGCCGAGCGCCCGCGCCCGATCCTGGTCGACGGCGAGCTTCAGGTAGGGCGACTGCTCGTTCCAGTCGAGCTGGACGTCCTTGACGTTGGGGTTCTGGCGCATGACGTCGCGCACCTGGTAGGCGATGTCGCGCACCTTGTTGGCGTCGGGCCCGATCACGCGGAACTGAACCGGGAAGCCGACCGGCGGACCGAAGTTGAAGCGGTCGACCCGGACCCGCGCCTCGTTCAGCGCGCCGTCGGCGGCGGCCTGCTCGAGCTTCGCCTTGACGCGCTCGCGCGCATCGACGTTCTTGGCGAGGATCACGATCTCGGCAAACGCCTCGTTCGGCAGCTGCGGGTTGAGGCCGAGCCAGAAGCGCGGCGAACCCTGGCCGACATAGGCGGTGTAGGTCTCGATGTCCTTGTCGTCCTTCAGCAAGCCCTCGGCCTTCTTGACTGCCTTCTCGGTGGTGCCGAAGGCGGTGCCCTCGGGCAGCCGGAGCTGCAGGAACAGTTCGGGCCGCTCCGACAGCGGGAAGAACTGCTGCTGGACGTGACCGAACGCGACGATCGAGGCGACAAAGACGCCGACGGTCGCGACCACCACCTTGACGCGGTGATCGACGCACCACTGCACCACGCTGCGCAGGCCGCGATACATCCGCGTCTCGTAGATCGCGTGCGGATCGTGGTTCTGGTGCACCTTGATGTTGGGCAGCAGCTTGACGCCGATATAGGGCGTGAAGATCACCGCGACGAACCAGGAGGCGACCAGCGAGATCGCCACGATCCAGAAGATGCCGCCGGCATATTCGCCGACCGCCGAATTGGCAAAGCCGATGGGGAGGAAGCCAGCGGCTGTGACCAGCGTCCCCGTGAGCATCGGAAACGCAGTAGATTCCCAGGCAAAGGATGCGGCCTTGAAGCGGTCCCAGCCCTGCTCCATTTTCACCACCATCATCTCGACCGCGATGATGGCGTCATCGACCAAGAGGCCGAGCGCGATGATCAGCGCGCCGAGCGTGATGCGGTGCAAATCGAGCGACATCGCATTCATCACGATGAAGACGATGCCGAGCACCAGCGGCACCGACAGCGCCACCACAATGCCGGTGCGCCAGCCGAGCGCGACGAACGAGACGAACAGCACGATCGCGAGCGCCTCGACGAAGGAGTGCACGAACTCGCCGACGGCGTGCTCGACCACCTTGGGCTGGTCCGCGATCTGCTCGACCTCGACGCCCTGCGGCACCGCCTTCATGAAGTCGGCGGTGGCCTTCTCGACCTCCTTGCCGAGATCGAGGATGTTGGCGCCCTTGGCGGTGACGACGCCGATGCCGAGCGCGGGCTTGCCTTCCTGGCGCACGGTGAAGCTCGGCGGATCGACATAGCCGTGGCTGACGGTCGCTATATCGCCGAGCCGGAACACGCGGCCGTTGCTCTCGACCGGCGTCTCGGCAACCGCCTTGACGCCGTCAAGCGCGCCGGTGACGCGCAGCGGCACGCGCTGCGACGAGGTCTCGACGGTGCCGGCCGGCGTGACGTTGTTCTGCTTGGCGAGCGAGTCGAACAGCGCCTGCGGCGTGATGCCGAGCGTCGCAAGCTTGGCATGCGAGAACTCGACATAGATGCGCTCGTCCTGGGTGCCGTAGAGGTCGACCTTGGTTACGCCGGGCACCTTCAGCAGGCGCTGGCGGAAGCCTTCGGCGACCTTCTTGAGCTGCGCGTAATCGGCGCCGTCGCCGGTCATCATGTAGAGGATCGAATCGACGTCGGAGAATTCGTCGTTGACGACGGGGCCGAGGATGCCCGACGGCAGCTGGCCCTGCACGTCGACCAGCTTCTTGCGCAAGAGATAGAACAGATAGGGCACGTCCTTCGGCGGGGTCGAGTCGCGGAAGGTGACCTGCATCGCCGTGAAGCCCGGCTTGGAATAGGTCTGCACCTTCTCGAAGAACGGCAGCTCCTGCAGCTTCTTCTCGATCGGATCGGCGACCTGCATCTGCATTTCCTGCGAGGTCGCGCCCGGCCACATCACCGAGACGTTCACCACCTTGACGGTGAAGAACGGGTCCTCGGCGCGGCCGAGCTTCTCGTAGGAGAAGAAGCCGGCGACGCCGAGCACGAGCATCAGGAACAGGACCAGCGTCGGATGGCTGACCGCCCAGGCCGAAAGGTTGAAGCGCTTCATCGAACTCTCCAAGTTCTAGACCAAGTCCCAGAACCGTTTGCGCTGATATTGCGAGGGTTAGAACGACAGCGACGACACGACCCGCACCTTCTGGGTCGGATCGAGTTTCTGCACACCGAGGGCGACAACCTTGGCGCCCTCGTCGACGCCATCAGAGATGACGACGTTGTTGCTCTCATAGGCCTTCACCTTGACCGGCTTCAGCGCGACCTCGCCCTTGTCGTCGACGATGTAGAGCGAGGGATCGCCGCCCTGGCTGTACAGCGCCGACAGCGGCAGCTTCGCCACGCGCTCGCTCGCCTTGTCGGCCAGCGTCAGCGTTGCGGTCATGCCGAGCGAGACGGCCTCGTCGGCGTCCGGCAGCGAGAATTTTGCGAGATAGGTGCGGGTGGCGGGATCGGCCTGCGGCGCGACCTCGCGCAGCTTGGCGGCATAGGTCTTCTTCGCATCCGACCACAGCGTCACCGTGGCAACGCCCGACCTGGCACGAGCAAGAAGCGTCTCTGGGATCGCGACGACAGCTTCCTTCTCGCCAAGTCGGGCGACACGGATCGATGCCTGGCCCGCGGCAACCACCTGGCCGGGCTCGATCATGGTCGCTGTGACGACACCCCGGGTGTCGGCCACCAGCGTTGCATAGGAGAGAGAATTCTTGGTCAGCTCGACCGAACGCTCGGCGCGGTTGAGCCGGGCGCGGGCCTCGTCGCCGGCAGCCTTGGCGGAATCGAGCTGCGCATCGGTGGTCCAGCCCTTGGCCTTCAGATCCTTGGCGCGCTGCTCGGCAGCTGCGGCCTGGGCCAGCACGCCGGTGGCGGCGCGGAACTCGGCCTCGGCCTGCTCGGCCTGCAGCTTCAGGTCGATCTCATCGAGGGTGGCCAAGGGCTGATCGACGTCGACTGTCTGTCCGACCTCGACCAGCCGCTTGGCCACCTTGCCGGCAACCCGAAAGCCCATATCGGCCTCGATACGGGGCTTCACCGTGCCGACAAAACTGCGCTCAGGGGTTTCGGCTTCGTAATGGACGGTCGCCACCAGAACGGGGCGTCCCGGATCGGCCTTTTCGGCCGCCTTTTCGTTGCAGCCGGTCAGCGCGAACACCGCAAAAGCCAACGTGGCTCCCGTCAAGAGCCTGTAATAGCTCGAGAAAATGGAACGGGCGAACATCGGGAATCTCCATCGGGCTGACGACTGATGAAGAGTATCGATTTATCACTGATAAATGTCAATATTCGTCAGCGATAACCAATTCGTGAGGACGGGCCGGAGTCGGGCGCGGGATCGGCGATGTTCGAGTTGGAGTTGGAGTTGGAGTTGGAGTTGGAGTTGGAGTTGGAGTTGGAGTTGGAGTTGGAGTTGGAGTTGGAGTTGGAACGTGGAAGATGAGCTGCTGCCGGTTTGATGGACACCCGCTTAAGCTAATCCCACCTTGCGCTCGAACTCAACCGGGCTGAGATAGCCGATGGTCGAGTGCCTGCGGGTCGTGTTGTAAAATCGTTCGATGTAGTCGAACACATCGGCGCGTGCCTCATCTCTGGTTTGATAAATCTTGTTGGCCGTACGCTCGGTCTTGAGCGAGGAGAAGAAGCTCTCCATCGCCGCGTTGTCCCAGACGTTGCCGGAGCGGCTCATGCTGCAAACGATGCCGTGGTCGGCCATCAGGCGCTGGAACTGCTCGCTGGTGTACTGGCTGCCCTGGTCGGAGTGATGCAACAGCGCATCCGGCTTGCCGCGCCGCCAGACGGCCATCAACAATGCGTCCGTCACGAGCTGTGCCGTCATGGCGGCACTCATCGACCAGCCCACCACGCGGCGTGAGAACAGGTCGATCACCGCTGCGACATAGAGCCAGCCTTCGGCCGTCCAGAGATAGGTGAAGTCGGCGATCCACTTCTGGTTCGGCCGCTCGGCGGCGAACTGCCGGTCAAGGAGGTTCGCCGGTACGGTCTCGAGCTGTCGATCGCCGCTGTCCTTCGGTAAGCGCCGACGTCGCGGCCGCGCCCGCAAGCCTTGCAGGCGCATCAGCCGCTCAATCCGGTGCAGGCCGCAATCCGCCCCGTCGGCGAGCAGGTCACGCCACACCCGGCGTGCGCCATAGGTGCGGTCGCTGGCGGCGAAGCTGGCCTTGACCTTGCCGCCGAGCTCCTCGTCGCTGCGGGATCTGGCGCTGGGAGAGCGGTTCAGCCAGGCATGGAAGCCCGACCGCGACACTCCCAGCGCATCGCATAGCCATGCCACCGGCCAGATCGTCCGGTGCTTCGCGACGAAGGCGAACTTCATGTCGCTTCCTTCGCGAAGTAGGCTGCGGCCTTTTTTAGGATATCCCGCTCGGCCTTCAGCTTGGCGACCTCACGGCGCAGCCGCTCGATCTCCTGCTGCTCCGGCTTCATCTGCCCGTGGCCGGGAAAGGCTTGCGCCGGGTCGGAGCCCAACTCCTTCACCCATTTGCGGAGAACATTCTCATGAACATCCAGGTCACGGCCAGCTTGCGCCACCGACACCCCACGTTCCCGCACCAGCTTGACCGCCTCGACCTTGAACTCGCGGCTGAACTTCCGTCTTTTCATCGCCACCTCCGGCTTCATGAAACACCTAATCTCGGTGTCCATCAAACCGGCAGCAGCTCAAGATGCGTAGATGGGGTAACGGGCCGGCCGCCCGCTCGCTACGGCGCGATTTGGAAGCGCGCTCGCGAGCGGCCTGTTGGTTGGAAGGCGGTCGTCCCTCAAACTGATGGTGTCAATAAACGGAGTCGGGCAAGCCCGCTCCAAGCATCATTAAGGGACGACCATGTACCACTATGCAGGAATCGACGTGTCTTTGGAATGCTCGAGCGTCTGCCTTGTCGATGGGACAGGTAAGATTTTGCGCGAGGCGAGGGTTGCGAGTGAGCCGGAGGCCTTGATCACCTGGTTGCGGTCGCTGGGGTTGGTGCTGGAACGGATCGGGCTGGAGGCTGGTCCGCTGTCGCAATGGCTCTACGCAGCGATGCGGGATGCGGGCCTGGCAGTCGAACTGTTGGAGACGCGGCACGTCCGCGATGCCTTCAAGGCGATGCCGGTGAAGTCGGACCGCAACGATGCCCGCGGGATCGCGCAACTGATGCGGCTGGGCTGGTTCCGGCCGGTGCACTGCAAGTCGATCGAAGCGCAGGAGACGCGGGCGGTTCTGACGGCACGCAAGCTGCTGCAGTCCAAGCTGCGCGACATCGAGAACAGCCTGCGCGGCGTGCTCCGTGGCTTCGGTCTGAAGGTCGGCACGACCACCGAGCGCACGTTCGCCGAACGCATCCGGGAGCTCGTAGCGGGCCATCCCGGACTTGAGATCGTGGCACAGGCGCTGCTCGAAGCCCACGCCGTGCTGCGGCGCGAGTTCAATGGCCTGGATAAGCACACCCAAAAGCTCGCCAGGTCGCACCCTCAAGCCCGCCTCCTGATGACGACACCGTCCGTCGGCCCGATCGTGGCGCTTACCTACGCCTCGGCGGTCGACGACCCGAAGCGCTTCCGGTCCTCGAAGGCGACGGGAGCGCATTTTGGCCTCACCCCGAAGAAGTACCAATCGGGCGAAACCGACTATACCGGCCGCATCAGCAAGATCGGCGATGCCTCCGTGCGCGAGGCGCTCTATCAGGCGGCTCACGTCATGCTGACCAAGCCGGTCAGGAACTGCTCGGCGCTGAAAGGCTGGGCGATGCGGATCGCCCGGCGCGCAGGCCTGCGCAAGGCCAAGGTGGCGCTCGCACGCAAGCTCGCCGTCGTTCTGCATCGCATGCTCGCCGACGCCAAACCGTTCAACCCGATGGCCAAGGCCTCGGCAACCTAAGCAAGGAGCAGCAATCGGTTCTGGGCGGGCCACGACACCAGGCTCTCCCTGAGCGAGGTCCCTGCGCCGGGACGATGGATCCGGTCAGGCCGCCATCCGGGAAGTGGCTCACAACCACGCTTCCGTAGATTGGCCGGCCGGCTCCTCAATGCACCCCATCAGGCGACGGCCTTCGCGCCGATCCCGTACAGAAGCAAGTGCCCGGCGAGTGGATCACGCAAAAAGGGATTGACTTACAAAGGCCCGTTACAGAAGCCCGGATGAAGCGCAGCGAAATCCGGGATCTCGCGAATCGAGGGACAGTCCCCGGATTGCGCTGCGCTCCATCCGGGCTAGGGCGATCGCTGCGCCCAAAACTGTCATCGCCCGAGAAAGCGGGCGATCCAGTATTCCAGAGACAGTCGTACCTGAAACGAGACGCCGCGGCGTACTGGATCGCCCGGTCAAGCCGGGCGATGACAGCTATGTTTGCGGCGAAGGCTCGGCTACGCTGGCGTTATCCTTACTTCGCGTCGGCGAACTCGGTCTTGGTCTCGTGGCTGCCGAGGAAAACCAAGAGGCCCGCCGCGAGTGGCAACAGCGACAGCACCAGCAGGCCGGTCGATGTGCTGCCGGTGGCCTCCTTGACCCAGCCGATCAGATAGGGCCCGCCGAAACCAGCGAGGTTGCCGATCGAGTTGATCAGCGCGATCGCGCCGGCGGCGGCGGTGCCGGACAGCCAGGCGGTCGGCAGCGTCCAGAACACCGCGAAGGTGCAGAACACGCCGATCGCGGCGACGGTCAGCACCACCATGGTCATGGTCGGATCGGTGATGTAGCTGGAGACCCCGAGCGCCAGCGCCGTCAGCAACAGCGGCGCGCCGACATGGAACACACGCTCGCGCGTGGCATCCGAATGCCGCGCCCACAGGATCATCGCGGCGGCGCCGAATGCATAGGGGATCGCGGTGACGAAGCCGGTCTGCGCATTGGTCAGACCGAACGCCTTGACGATCTGCGGCAGCCAGAACTGCATGCCGTAGAGCGAGGCGACGAAGCCGAAATAGATCGCGCTGAGCGCCAGCACCCTCGGCGAAGACAGCGCCTCGCCGAGCCTGAAATGCTTCGCCGCCTGCTTGGCCGCGACCTCGGCGTCGAGCTTCGCCTTCAGCCACGCCTTCTGTTCGGCCGAGAGCCAATCGGCCTTCTCCGGCCGGTCGGTGAGATAGAACCAGGTGACGATACCAAGCAGCACCGAGGGCACGCCCTCGATGATGAACAGCCACTGCCAGCCCTGCATCCCCATGACGCCGTCCAGCCCGAGCAGCAGGCCGGAGATTGGCGCGCCGATCACGGTGGAGATCGGAACTGCGAGCGCGAAGGCGGCGAGGAAGCGGGCACGGTATTCGGCCGGAAACCAGTAGGTGAGATAGAGGATGATGCCGGGGAAGAAGCCGGCCTCGGCAACGCCGAGGAAGAAGCGCAGCGCGTAGAAGCTGTGCTCGTCATAGACCGCCGCCATCAGGGCCGAGAGAATGCCCCAGCTCACCATGATGCGGGCGATCCACTTGCTGGCACCGAACCTCTCCAGCGCGAGGTTGCTCGGCACCTCGAAGATGAAATAGCCGATGAAGAAGATGCCGGCCCCGAACGAGAACACCACCGGCGAGAATTTCAGCTCCGCGTTCATGGTGAGCGCGGCGAAGCCGAGATTGACGCGGTCGAGATAGGAGAAGAAGTAGGCTAGGATCAGGAACGGAATCAGCCGCCAGGAAATCGCGCGGATCGTCGTCGTCTCGATCTCGCTGCGGGCGCCGGTGCTTGGCGCAATGGTTGCGGTCTGGCTCATCAGTTCCCCCAGGGTGTTGCTTGCCCAGAGGATTATTGGCTGGCTCCGCATTGAGCAATGGCAAAAACTCATAGCACACAGCGTCAAACGGGAACCGACGCGGCGGCCGGCGGCGGGTGACGACGGATCGAGCTGGACTTATTCGGCCAGCTGAAAGCGCTCGAAGCGGTCGAGCTCCTCCTCGATGCGGCGCTTGAGCTCCTTGCGCGACGCCTGTTTCTTGCCGTTGCCGACCCAGCTCCATTTCTGCATCAGGAGTTTCTTGTTCTGGCGGTTGGTCTTGAGGTCGAGGGCGGCGACGATGTCGTCGCCGACCAGCACGGGCAGCGCGAAATAGCCGAACAGACGCTTCTGCTTCGGCACATAGGCCTCGAAGCGGTGGCCATAGCCGAAGAACAGCTCGGTGCGCTTGCGCTGGATGATCAGGGGATCGAACGGCGACAGGATGTGGACCAGGGCGGGATCCCCCTCGCCGGTCTGCTCCAGCACCTCGGGGCGCGCCCAATGCTCCTGCTTGCCGGCGCCGTCGAGCGCGATCCGGACCAATTCCTTGCGGCGCACCCTCGCCTCGATCAGGCTGCGCACCGCCTTCTTGCTCGGCGCGTCCAGATGGCAGATCGAATCCAGGCTGACGATGCCCTGCGAGCGCAGCGCGCGGTCGAGCAGATAGGCTGTTCTGGCCGAGACCGGGGCCGGCTTCGGCGGCTTGTCCCAGCCGAAGTGCCTGCTCATCAGCTCATAGGTCTTCAGCATGCCGGCGCGCTCGCTGATCGTGACCACGCCGCCATAGAAGGCGAGCTGCAGCGCACGCTTGGAGGGTTTTCGGCTCTGCCAGAGATGCTCCTTCTCGGTCAGCACGTCGTCTTCGATGTCGCGAATGGTCAGCGGACCGGCCCGCAACAGCCGCAACACCTTGCGCGTATCGGCCGGCGTCACCGATGCGAACCATTTGTGGCCGTCGCGCTTGTGCGCCTTCATCGCCGGCAGGAAGATTCCGATGTCCTTGGACGGAATGTAGGACAGCGCGTGCGTCCAGTATTCGAACACGCTCTTGTCGGTGCTCTGCGCCTGCTTGAGGTCGGCGCGGCGATAGTCTGGAATCCGGGTGAACAGGATGTGGTGATGGCAGCGCTCGATCACGTTGATGGTGTCGATCTGCACATAGCCGAGGTGGTCGACGGCGGCCGCCACGGCTGAAGCCCCCTGCCCGAACGGCGCTTGGGTATCGAGCCGCTGCGCGCGCAGCCAGATATGGCGGGCGGCGGCATTGTTCAGCGAAAGGGGTTCTTCGGCGCGGGGCATTGCGCCAGCAATGTAGTGAGATTCGCGCCGCTGTGGAGAGCCGGGCGACGGAAATCTGCTCGCGCACAATCATGCAGGCTTCGGTGTTTGCGGGCGAGCAGGACCGGCTACGCCGATCCGACGACCCGCCGCAACCAGGGAACGTCCCGCATCGCTGCCTCGAGTGCGGCGCTCTCCTCTTGAAACACCCGGGACGCATGACCGCCAACCGGAAACCAGCCGCTGATGTCTTCGACGTCCCGCCGGTATTCTTCGAAGCCGGTGGTCCCTTCAGGGCGAAGGAAGATATCGACGCAGCGCGCGGCATGCTCGTCATTGATCGAGCGGAGGACGCGATTGATTTGGGCCATGGTGCTCACCCTCTCCGCTGCCCTGGCTGGCACAAGCCAGGTCCTGCACATCCAACTGTGACTTATGTCACATACCGGGTTTTGAACCGGTCCTAGGTTCTCGGCATCAAAACGACAGCAAGCCAAATTTGGCTGGCCGCATATTTAAGGACGAAACCCATGACCCGCTCTCTTTCCTTGTCTCTTTTGGCAATCGCCGCTGCGCTGTCGATGACGGCGGGCGTGGCACTGGCCGGCAGCGACACCGTTCCGGCCGCCCAGATCCTCAATGCGCTGAAGCCGAAGTCGGCCACCCGCGGCCTCTCGGCCGATACGCAGGTCGACCCGGCCGCTTCGGCCAAGGAGGCGAGCTTCCTCAACACCGTTCGCAACCGGCAGACCCGCTCGCTGTCACTCGGCGAACGCCAGGAAATCGCCGACATCGCCGCCACCAAGCCGAAGATCGATCTGGAAATTCACTTCGACTACAACTCGGCGGAGATTGCCAAGGGCTCGACCCAGGCGGTGCAGGAGCTCGGCAAGGCGCTGTCGGATGCCAGCATGAAGGGCTCGACCTTCGTCGTCGCCGGCCACACCGATGCGATCGGCGGCGAAGCCTATAACCAGGACCTGTCGGAGCGCCGCGCCGACACCATCAAGAAGTATCTGGTCGAGCGTTACGGCCTCAACGGCTCGGATCTCGTGACCGTCGGCTACGGCAAGACCCGGCCGAAGGATCCGAACGCGCCGATGGACCCGACCAATCGCCGGGTGCAGGTCGTCAATATGGATACCAAGACCGCGTCGAAATAACCTCCCGCAGCCTCGATCCGCCTGCCAAACCTGGCAGGCGGATCGTTTTGTCCCCGAGCGTTTCAGATCCAGCTCTGGAACAGCATCAGCCGGTTGAAGGTCGCCATCGACGTCCCGATCGCGGCGACCGTGACCGGCAGCATCGCGATGAAGCCGGCGCATCCGGCCGCCACGAAAGCCCACAACAGCCAGCGCGGCGCCCCCTTGCGCGTCAACGCGTAGACCAGCACGAAGCTCGCGGTGCACGCTGCCGGCAGATAGTAATAGATGAAGCCGAGCGTGCGCGGCAGCAGTGCCCAGGCGAGATACGGGCCGAGGTAGAACGCAAGCACCAGAAACGCATCGCGGCGGCGCCTGACGATCCAGTCGCGCAGCGCCACGATCAGCGCGATCAAGGCCGGCCACAGCACCAGCGGGTTGCCGAGGAACACGATCGCCGCGAAGGCGTCGTCGCCGACCTTCTCGAACAGATACCAGACCGGACGCACGAGGAACGGCCAGGACGGCCACGAGCTCATATAGGTGTGGCCTGCAATCGCCGTCGTGGTGTTGTCGGCAAAGATGCGGCGCTGCGCCTCGATGAGGCCGGAGAACGAGAGGCCGTAGAGCGGCACGAAGGTCGCGAGATAGACGATCAACGGAATCAGCACGAAACAGACGATGAAGTGAGGGAGACGGAAATCCGGCCACAAATCGGGCCGGTACCAGTCCTCCGCATCGGCATCGGCAAAGCGCGTGCGCCAGCTCTGCATCAGGCGGATCACCGCGACGATCGCGATGCAGGTCGCGAGCACGAACAGCCCGCTCCATTTGCAGGCGCACGCCAACCCCGCTGCTAACCCCGTCAGCGCGAAGGCGAGTTGCGGCCGCTGTTGCCCGAAGCCGTGGATGAAGGCCGCGATCGCAAACAGACAGAAGGCGAGCACGAAAATATCCAGCATCGCGATCCGCGACTGCACGAACAGCATCTGGTTGAAGAAGGCGAGCAGCACCGCCGCGATGGCGCGTTCCTGCGACGCGAACAGCCCGAGCCCGCCGAGATAGATGGCGACCAGCGCCAGCGCGCCGAACAGCGCCGCGGGATAGCGCCATCCGAGCGGCACGTCGCCAAATGCCTTGATCGAGAGGGCGATGATCTCCTTGGCAAGCGGCGGATGCATCGGGTTGAGGATCGGACCCTCGACTACCTGCAGCAGCATCTGCCGCGCCGCCGGCACGTAGTGCACCTCATCGAAATAGAGCTTGTCCGGCGCCGTGATCCCGAGCAGCAGCACGACATGGGCGACGATGAAGATGATGGCCGCAACAATCGCCGTGCGCGCGACGGGACCACGCAGAACAGAGGGAGATTCGGATGCGATGTTCAAAACGTGAGCACGGTGCGAGGGGAACGAGTGTGAGCGAAGTGTGAGCTACGCCGGTGCGTGTGACGTATGTGACGAATGTGATCAGAACTCACTCTCATACCCGCTCCTTGAACGTCCTCGAATTCATCAGCACCGCTTCAACTCAGCAGAGCTTGTGACAATTATACAATATCAGCTGCAGGGGCGATCCGATACGATGACAGGGTTGGTCGATCGGTATTGCAATGAATTTGCCTCACAGCTTTCTTTCCATTCTTGCGCTCGGTCTTGTCGCCGCACTGACGGCGCATCCCGCTCGCGCGCAGACGCGCGTCGGCGAAGCTGCCATGGTGAAGAACGAGGTCCTTCGTGTTGCGGCCGCGACCACGCCGATCAATGTCGGCGACGCACTGCTGCGCGATGAGACGGTGCGCACCGGTCTCGAAAGCGCCGCGCGGCTGGTGATGGCTGACAGCACCAACCTTTCGCTCGGTCCGAATGCCTCGCTCAAGCTCGACCGCGCCGTGTTCGACGACGAGCATCATTACCGCGATGTCGCAATCCGCCTGACATCGGGCGCGTTCCGCTTCGTCACCGGCCACTCCGACAAGGCCGCCTACAGGATCACGACACCGCTTGCGACCATCGGCGTTCGCGGCACTGTGCTCGATATCCTGTCACAACGCGGCAAGACCACGGTGGTGTTGCAGGAGGGCGCATCGACGGTGTGCACGTCGAACCGGCAGTGCATCGATCTGACCCAGCCGGGCGACACTGCGATCATCACCTCGAGCGGCGGCCACACCACGATCCAGAAGACCAACAATCCGCCCTGGACCTTTGCCGCGACCTGCAGCCAGGCGGCCGGGCTCTGCACCGTCACCCAGTTCGCCGATGCGACGCCGGTGACGCCGCCGGTCGACGACGACCCCACCGGCATGCTGTGCGGACGCTGAGCATGATACGGCGCATGCATCAGTTGGTTCTGTCGGTCGCTCTGACGACGGCGCTGTCGCTTGCAATGCTGCAGGCGCTGGCTGCGCCGGCCCAGGCGCAGACTCCAACGCCGAACTGTACTTCAATTCCCGAAAGCACGCTGGCGGCGTCGCCGAACTGCAATTCGACCCCCACACCGACGCCTACTCCGACACCAACGCCGACGCCGTCGCCTACGCCCACTCCAACTCCTACCCCAACGCCGACGCCATCCCCAACGCCGACACCAACCCCGACGCCGATCACCGGCGCGCCGTCGAGCGGCGGTTCGATCAACGGCCTCGCCGACCAGCGCTTCAACCAGATGATCACCAACCGCGTGCTCGGCACGGTGCTGCTCGGCGTCAACGAGCAGGTCAATTGCAATGACTGCATCAGCGCCTTCGGCTCGGCCGGCTCGTTCTCGGCGGGCATCCACGGCCGCAAGACCATCACGCCGAACCTGTCGCTGCTCGCCGGCATCGCCTACACGCAATATGGCGAGGGCGGCTACAACGTCACCAGCGCGCCGATCGGCGCCTTCGCGTTGCGCTACGACTTCGTCGACTGGGGCTCGTCGCGGCCGTTCTTCGACGTCGGCACCATCCTCTCGCCGTCCGAGAAGGTACGCTACACCCGCAACTACGCGACGAGCCTCGGCCCGGTGTCCATCACCAGCCAGACCTCGAGCGAGAATTACGGCGTCTACGGCCGCGCAGGCTGGATCAACCGGCTGTCGGCGCGTGATGAGCTCGCGGCTTCGGTCGAGGTTTGGCAGTTGTGGCAGCGGGTCAAGGGCTACAGCGATCCCGCTGTCGCCTTCAATCCGTTCGATGCAACGATCGCCGACGGCACCGATCGCACCAGCCTGGTGAAGATCGGCGGCCAGTGGACGCATCTGTTCGGATCGAACATCGAAACCAACATCAATGGCGGCTGGGTGCAATCCTTCGCCACCCATTCGGGCATCGTCGCCACCGTCACCGGCGACGGCACCATCGTGCCAACGATGGGCAACCAGGGCTGGTTCGAATATGGCGGCCGCGTCGGCTTCCGCATCACCAAGGGCTGGATCGCCGACCTGTTCGTCAACGGCACCGCCGGGCCGCAGCCGGTCGGCAACACGGTTCACGGCGGCGTGGGACTGAGGATCAATTATTAGGGTGCGCGCCCACCTCGCCCCGCTTGCGGGGAGAGGTCGAAATTCGAGCGTCGCTCGAATTTCGGGTGAGGGGGAACCTCCGCGAACGCACTTGTCACCGTTATCGCGGATGGGCCCCTCACCCCAACCCTCTCCCCGCAAGAGCAGGGCGAGGGAGAAGGTTAAGCCGCCGCCTTGCCTTCATAGGCGCGGCGCAGGCCTTCGACGTCGAGCTTGATCATCCCGAGCATCGCCTGCATCGCGCGCGCAGCGCCGGCCGCATCGGCGCCGCCGATATAGCTGTGAAGCTGGCGCGGCACGATCTGCCAGGACACGCCGAAGCGGTCGCGCAGCCAGCCGCACTGATCCTCCTTGCCGCCACCAGCGAGCAACGCGGCCCAGAGCCGATCGACCTCGGCCTGATCGACACAGTCGATCGAGAACGAGATCGCATGGGTGTATTCCATCCGCATCCCGCCGTTCAGCGCCATGAAGCGCTGACCGGCCAGCGTGAACTCGACCACCAGCACGGTGCCGGCCTTTCCGGCCGGACCGTCGATGATGTTGTTCTGGATCTTGTCAATGCGGGAGTCCGGCAACAGCGAGACGTAGAAGTTCGCGGCCTCCTCGGCCTCGCCGTCGAACCACAGGCAGGGTGACACTTTTGACATCGATGAGCTCCTTGTCGGCGCGCGCTCAGGCGGTGACCGCGGCGGACTGCGCCTTCATCGCGGCCTCGACGTCCATCCACATCACTTCCCAGATGTGACCGTCGGGATCCTCGAAGCTGCGACCGTACATGAAGCCGTAATCCTGCTGCGGCGACGGATCGGCAGTACCGCCGGCGCCCTTGGCTTTGGCGACATAGCCGTCGACTGCGTCGCGGCTCTCGGCGGACAGGCAGATCAGCACCTCGCTCGTGGTCCGGGCATCGGCGATTGTCTTCGGCGTGAACTGCCGGAACTTGTCGTGGGTCAGCAACATGACGTGGATGGTGTCGGAGATCACCATGCCGGAGGCGGTGTCATCCGAGAATTGCGGATTTTTCGTCGCCCCGATCGCCTCATAGAAGGCAGTCGCGCGGGCGAGGTTGCTGACCGGCAGGTTGACGAAGATCATTGTCGGCTTGGCCATGAACGGCTCCTTTTCTCGGGGTTGTGCCCCGAGGACGAACCGCATGGCCGGCTCCCGACATCGCCGCGCAGATTCTTGTTGCGGCGTCCTGCCGCAGGGTGCCTCAGGTCACGATCGGCGTCGGCATGGTCAGAAATGCCCGTGTCACATGCCAGAACAGCTCGCGATTGGTGGCCAGCGCCACCGAATGTGCCGTGCCGGGCAGGATGATGAACTGCCGGTCGCCATTGGGCAGTCTGTTGAAGAACTCCTCGAGGTCGGGGACCGCCGCGATCCCGTCATATTCGCCGCGGACCAGCAGCACCGGCGCCGGCACCTTCTCCGGATGCACCACCGGCAGATTGGCGGTCATGTCGAGATAGGTGCCGGTCGGGATCTGGTCGCCGAACTGCATCTCGACATCGGCCAGCACCTCCATCACCGCGGGATCCGACGTGCCGGGCCTGTCGCGGGTCGCGATCGAGCGGATCATGTCGCGGTCGCGCTTGCGCATGTTGTGGCTGCGGTAATAGGCGAGCTGCTCGGCGCGCTTTGCCAGCGTCGGCGAGCCCTCGCCCTTGTAGGTGAAGGCGGCGAACACCAGCCGGTCGATCCGCTCGGGCGCCGCCATCGCGAAGGCGCCGGCCCGCAGCGCACCGGAGGATTCGCCGATGAAGTGATATCGCCTCTCGCCGGTCTCGCGGGCGATCACCTCGACCGCGGCCTTCAGATCCTCGACGCCGCTTGCGATATCCGCATTACCCGAGGTGCGGCCCGACTTGCCGTAATTCTCGTGGTCCATGGTCCAGCAATCGAAGCCGTAGCGCGCAAAGACATTGAGCAGCGAATACTCGCCTTTACCCGGCACCGTGAGGTCGAACACCCTTGATGTCACCGACGAGCCGTGGACGAAGAACACCACGGGCCGCGGCGGCTCGCCTTGCTTCGGCGCACCGATCCGCTTGCGGAACATCCACAGGGGGATGTCGCCCTTCTTCGCCCAGTATTCGCTGCTCCAGATTTCGCCTTCGGCCGGAACTGCGCTTGCGACCCGCGCCGGCGCTTCGCCGAGCACACCGGCTGCCGTTGCAACGCCGATGCCCTTGATGATGGTGCGCCGCGAATGGTCGGAATTCGTCATGGTTCGCCTCCCCTTCTGAACGACGGGGCTTCGTTCGGCCCCTGGGTTGCACAATGCTAGCATCCACAACCGTCATTGCGAGCGCAAGCGACGTGTCCGCCGAAGCCTTGGCGAAGGCGGAAGCAATCCATAGCGCCGCTTGCTGCGGGAGTATGGATTGCTTCGTCGCGTACGCTCCCCGCAATGGCGGCAAATGCGATGCACGATTTTGTGAATGCTGTTTCCGGCAATCGGCGCGGACGACGGATGGACTTGGTCCTAGTCTCCGCCCCGGTCCGACCGGAAATATCCGGCGAGAAGCGGGAGCGAAGAATGAGCAGCAATCTGACCGACGAAGAACTTGCCGCCTTGATGCCCTCCGAACTGTGCCAGTACCCAACGCCGATCCCGACCCAGATCGTCTCCAGCGACGAGTTCTATCCCGATCCGCAGAACGAACGGCAGCGCGAGGTCGAGGCGCGGCTGCTCGCGATGGCCGACGATCTCGGCGGCAAGCAGGGCCTCGACCGCCGCAGATTCTTCCAGACCGCGGCCGGCATGGCCGCCTCCTTTGTCGCGATGAACCAGGTCTACGGGGAGCTGTTCGACGTGACCCCGGCCGAGGCCGCGACGCCCGCGATGGCGCAAGAGCGCGCCAACGGCCTGAAGGACCAGTTCATCATGGACATGCACACGCATTTCCTGCGCGACGACACCCGGATCATGGGCTTCGTGGAAATGCGCAAGGCGGTCGGCAAGGCCGGCTGGAACAAGCAGCTCAGCGACCACGAGCAGACCATCGAGGATCTCAAGTTCAACAACTACAAGAAGGAGATGTTTCTCGATTCCGACACCAAGATTTCGCTGATCTCCTCGGCGCCGTCGGATATCGAGCAGGACTGGTTCCTGACCAACGAGCAGATGGCGGACGCGCGCAAGAAGATCAACGACGAGGCCGGCTCGCGCCGGGTGTTCTGCCACGCGATCTTCACCCCCGGCCAGCCCGGCTGGCTCGACAAGCTCGATGCCGCATTGGCGCTGAAGCCTGAATCCTGCAAGGGCTACACGATCGGCGACAACACCCACAAGGAGATCAGCCGCTATCCCTGGCGGCTGGACGACGAGAAAGTCGCCTACAAGGGCTATGAGAAGATGGTGAAGGCGGGCATCAAGAATGTCTGCGTCCACAAGGGCCTGTTCCCGCCCGGGATCGAGAAGCAATATCCGAACCTGCGCGGCTTTGCCGACGTCGCCGATGTCGGCCAGGCCGCCAAGGACTGGCCGCAGCTCAACTTCGTGATCTATCACTCGGCCTATCGCCATGTCGGCGGCGACCCGAGGGTCGCGCTCGCCGAATTCGAGCGCACCGGCCGGATCGCCTGGACCAGCGATCTCGCCGACATCCCGGCGCAGTATGGCGTCAGCAATGTCTATGGCGATGTCGGGCAATTGTTCGCGACCACCCTCGTCGCCGAGCCCAATGTCTGCGCCGCGCTGATGGGCACCCTGATCAAGGGGCTCGGCGTCGATCACGTGTGCTGGGGCACCGACGCGCTGTGGACCGGCGCGCCGCAATGGCAGATCGAGGGCCTGCGGCGGCTGGAAATCCCCGAAGTGATGCAGAAGAAGTTCGGCTACGCACCACTCGGCCCCGCCGACGGACCGGTCAAGACGGCGATCTTCGGCGACAACAATGCGCGGCTCTACAACGTCCAGCCGAAGCGCGCGATGCTGGAGCTGAAGGGAGACCGCTTCGCGATGATGAAGGCGCAGTATGAGAAGTCAGGCGCCGAGCCGTCGAATACGCGCTACGGCTATGTGGTGCCGAACGGGGCGATCGATCACCGGGTGTTTGCGTAACTCTCACCCCTCGTCATTCAGGGGCTCGCCAACGGGTCCGCGCAAAGCGCGGCCCGATGACAGGCTCCGCGAGAACCTCAGATGCGCAATTGCGCATCGGGGAATCTCGATATTGTGGCGCGAGATTCCGGGTTCGACGCTTCCGCGTCGCCCCGGAATGACTGCGTCACTTCCCCGTGAACCTCGGCTTGCGCTTTTCTGCGAAGGCCTTGACGCCTTCCTTGAGATCTTCGCTGTCTCTGACTTCATCGAGCAACCGCCGCGCATCGGCAACGGTTTCGAGAGGTCCCTTCGGCATGGCCTCGCGCGCCAGCTTCTTCAGCGCGCGGACCACCAGCGGCGCATTGCCGGCAATTTTCGCGGCCATCTCCTGCGCCATCACGACGTGCTGACCTTTCGGCGCGACCTTGTTGACGAAGCCGATCTGGAAGGCGCGCTCCGCCGACATTTCCTCGCCGACCAGCAGAAATTCCATCGCAATCTTGTGTGGCATCCGTGCCATCACCGATGACACGCCGCCCGCGGTGGTGCCGATCTTTCCCTCGGGATAGATGAAACGTGTCGTCTCCGACGCCACACACAGGTCGGCCATCTGGACCAGCACGAAGGCGCCACCCACGACCCAGCCCGACGTCGCCGCGATCACGGGCTTGTCGAGTTCGACACCAAGGCCCGGCACGGCGTGCCACATGTTGGCGGGGAGATCACCGACATCAGCGCCGACGGAGAAATATTTCTCCTCGGCGGAGGCCAGCACCGCGACGCGGTCATCGCTGTCGCGAAAGCGCCGCCAGGCATCGCGCAACTCCGTACACAACGCGTCGTTGAGCGCGTTGTGCTTCTCGCTGCGCGCCATCGTGATGGTCGCGACGTGATCCGCGCTCTCGTAGCGAACGAGCGTCATGCTGGCCTCCCTGCTCTTGTTGTTATTGTCTTGCGTCGCGGACGCGCCGCGACGTTATTTCTTCTCGTCGGGATGCCGGTGCACCGGGTCGACCCACAGCACGGTCTCCGGCTTCTCGATCGGCTCGATGTCGAGATTGATCGCGACCGCCTCGCCGTCGGAGCGCACCAGCACGCATTCCAGCACCTCATCGCGGCTGGCGTTGATCTCCTGATGCGGCACATAGGGCGGCACGAAGATGAAATCGCCGGGACCGGCTTCGGCGGTGAACTGCAGCTTCTCGCCCCAGCGCATCCGCGCCTTGCCCTTCACGACGTAGATGATGCTTTCGAGATGGCCGTGATGATGCGCGCCGGTCTTGGCGTCCGGCTTGATGCTGACGGTGCCTGCCCACAGTTTCTGGGCGCCGACGCGGGCGAAATTGATCGCAGCCTTGCGGTCCATGCCGGCGGTCGACGGCACATTCGGATCGAGCTGATTGCCGGGAATGACGCGGACGCCGTCGTGCTTCCAGCGCTCGTCGTCGTGATGGTGATGATCGTGGTCATGGGTGTGATCGTGGGAGCCGCTCATCGTTCTTGCTTTCGTTGGTCAAGTTCGTGCAGGGAACGCTACCGAAAAGCGCGAGCGCAGGCGAGCGGAAAATCGGAACGTTCCGGCGCGGCCGCACGTTGTCCTTGCGAAGCTTCAGCCGCGCGAGCGCGGATGTGCCAGCGCGTCCGGATTGACAACGTCGGTCGGCGTACCGGCGGCGTAGGCCAATATCTGATCGAAGATATCGGTGAACTGGATCTGGTATTCGTCGCGCGAGACGTAGCCGAGATGCGGCGTGCAGACCACGTTGTCCATGTTGAGCAGCGGATCGGCGGTGTCGCGCAGCGGCTCCTTCTCGTAGACGTCGATCGCGGCCATGCCGGGCCGGCCGGCGCGCAGCGCATCGACCAGCGCGCCGGACGCGATCAGCGGCGCGCGGCTGGTGTTGACGATCAGCGCGGTCTCTTTCATCCGCGCGAGGTCTTCCGCCTTGACGATGCCGCGCGTCGCGTCGACCAGCCGCATATGCAGCGACAGCACGTCGCAGCGGTCGAAGAAATCCGCCTTGCTGGCCGCGGTGTCGTAACCGTCGGCGCGCGCCTTGGCCATCGCCGGTTCGCGCGCCCAGACCAGCACGTTCATGCCGAACGCGTTGCCATAGCCCGCGACCACGGCGCCGATGCGGCCGTAGCCGTAGATGCCGAGCGTCTTGCCGCGCAGCGTATGGCCGACGCCGATCTGCCATTTGCCGGCCTTCAGCGCCGCCATCTGCTGCGGGATCGCACGCATCGCGGCGAGGATCAGGCCCCAAGTGAACTCGGCGGTGGCGTAGGACGGCGTTTCGGCATGCTGGCCCGACGACACGATGATGCCGAGCCGCGTGCAGGTGTCGATATCGATATGCGGATAGACGCTGCGCTGGCTGATCAGCTTCAGTTTCGGCAGCCGTTCGAGCAGCGGCGTGCGGATCTGGGTGCGTTCGCGGATCAGGACCAGCACGTCGGTGTCGCGCAGCCGTTCGGCGAGCGCCTCGACGTCCTGGACGTGATCGTTCCAGATCGTGACGTCGTAGCCGTCGAGCTTGCGGAAGCAATCGAGGGTGCGCAGCGTGTCGAAATAATCGTCGAGGATCGAAATCTTCATCGCTGCGCCCTCTCTTGTTGTGGGCTGGTTACGTCACGCCCAATTATTTCACGCCAAGCAGCTCGACGTCGAACATCAGCGTCGCATTCGCCGGGATCACGCCGCCGGCGCCGCGCGCGCCATAGCCGAGATCAGGCGGGATGATCAGCGTGCGCTTGCCGCCGACCTTCATGGTGGCGACGCCCTCGTCCCAGCCCTTGATCACATGGCCCTGGCCGATCGGAAACTCGAACGGCTCGTTGCGGTCGACCGAGGAGTCGAATTTCTTGCCCTTCTGGCCGTTCTCGTAGAGCCAGCCGGTATAGTGCATGACGCAGGTCTGGCCGGGCTTCGGCGAGGCGCCGGTGCCGACCTTGCTGTCGATGATCTGGAGGCCTGAGGCTGTGGTCATGGGCTTTCCTGCGGTTTGGGCCGTTGCCGTCCCGCTGACAACGGACGTGGAGACTGCCGCCGCAAGTCCGGCGAACGCAGTCTTGATGATCGTGCGTCGGGAAGATCGCATCTTGCACCTCTCGTGAAGAACGGCCGTCTCTAGCCCAGCGCAGGGCAATTCCCTAGCCATTTTTCAGTGACCGGCTATGCCGCCATCGCGGTCCAGCGCGAAATCGTCGAGCAATGGCGAGGTGCCGCCCGCGACGAGATCACCGATCAATTGCGCGGCCAGATAACTGAAGGTAATGCCGTTGCCGCCATAGCCGTACGCGGCATAGACGCCCTTCGCGCCGGGCACCGGACCGATCAGCGGCAGGCCGTCGCTGGTGGTGTCGAACGTCCCGGCCCAGCGGTATTCGATCTCCGTTGCCGCGAACGGCCAGAGCGCGGCGAGACGTTGCGCGAGCCGCCGCGACTTCTCCGGGATCAGGCGGTCGCGATCGGGCGCGATGATCTCCTCACTGTCCTCGCCACCGATGATGATGCGCCCCGCCGGCGTCGTGCGTGCGTAGAGGTAATCCCTGGCGTTCTCCCAGATCAGCGCGCCATCCTTCCAGATGTTCTGCGGCTGCGGCGTGGTCGCAATCGCCCAGCTCGAGGACACGGCCTGGACCTTCGACCGAACGATATCCGGCATCACGTAGCCGGTCGCCAGCACGACAGCCCTCGCGGCAATTTCGTGGCCATCCTCGAATCCCACCGTGACTGCGGCACCTGCCGGATCGAATACCACGGCCTCCGCATCGAACTGCCGCGCACCGCGCGTGACCGCGAGGTGGAGCAGACCGCGGGCCAGCTGGAGCGGATCGGCATCCGCCGCGCCAGGCGAGACGATCGCGCCGGCACGCGCCATTCCGTAGGTCTCGAGCAATTGTCCATGATCGAGGAAGTCGCCGGGCAGACCGGCGCGGCGGCGAAGCCGATGCTCGTCGAGCAATTCGGCTATGGAGCTGCCGGCCGCCAGATAGAGCGAGCGCTTGTTTCTGATCTCTCCCGGCAGCTTGTGGTCACGAACCAGCGAGATCAGGCCGGTCACGGCATCGAGGCTTGCCCGATAGGCACGCGCAGCCCGCTCGAAGCCGTACATCGCCGTCAGCTCGACAAGCGGACGGTCGATCTCCCACAACAGCATCGAGGTGCTGGCTGCAGTGCTGCCGCGGCCGGGGTGCTCACGGTCGACAATGACGACGTCGAGCCCCTGACGGGTCAGGCGCTCGGCGACCAGCGAGCCGGTGATGCCGGCGCCGACGATAAGCGCATCGCAGGTGAGATTCTCCGATAGCGCAGGACGCGGCGGCGGCGTTGCGGCGACAAACCACGGCGAGATGCCGCCGCGCAAATCGGCCTGGTCAGTATCATCTGAATCGAGGGAACGGATGACGGGCCTCGCGGGGAAGGGCTTCCAGCACCAACCCCCGCGACAACACCTTGTTCCGCCGGTCCAGCTTCGCCGGCCGCGACAATCAGTAGCCGAGCGCGCAGCCGTCCTTGCGTGGATCGGAGCCGCCGGTCAGCGTGCCCTTGTCCCAATCGATCCAGATCCCCTGGCCACCGCCGAGCGGCGCGACCACGCTGGTGGTCTTGTGGCCGATCTTCTTCAGGCCTTCGACGATCTCCGCCGGCACGCTATCCTCGAGCTGGTAGACGCCCTCGTAATGCAGGCCGCGCGGCATGTCGATCGCCTCCTGCACGTCACAGCCATAGTCGAGCATGTTGGTCAGCACATGGGTCTGGCCGACCGGCTGGTACTGGCCGCCCATCACGCCGAACGGCATCACGGCACGGCCGTTCCTGGTGGCCAGCGCCGGAATGATGGTGTGCAGCGGACGCTTGCCCGGCGCGATGCAATTCGGATGACCGGGCTGGATGCGGAAGCCGCCGGCGCGGTTCTGCAGCAGGACGCCGGTCTTGTTGGAGACGATCGCCGAGCCGAACGAATGCGCGATCGAGTTGATGAACGAGCAGACGTTGCGGTCCTTGTCGACCACCGTGATGTAGACGGTCGACGGATTCATCGGCGGCGCAACGTTGGGCAGATCGAGCAAGCCATCCATCCGGATGTTCTTGATGTGCTCGTCGGCGAACTCCCTGGAGAGAATGCCGGCGACGTCGACATGCGCGTGCTGGGGATCGCCGATGTACTGCTCGCGCATCATGTAGGCGATGCGGGCGGCTTCGGCCTCGAGGTGGAAGCGCTCGATGCTGAGCGGCTTGAACTTCGTCAGGTCGAAGCGCGACAGGATGTTGAGCATGACCAGCATGGTGATGCCCGGTCCGTTCGGCGGGCACTGCCAGACGTCGTGGCCCTTGTACATCGTGCCGATCGGCGAGGTCGCCTCGGTCGAATGCGCGGCAAAGTCCTCCAGCGTATGCAGGCCGCCGATGCCGCGCAGCGTGTCGACCATGTCGGCGGCAATCTCGCCGCTATAGAAGGCATCGCGGCCCTTTTGCGCAATCGCGCGCAGCGTCTTGCCGAGCTCGGGCTGCCGGATCACGTCGCCGGCGACCGCAGGCTTGCCATGCGGCAGCAGATAGCGCTCGGTATTGGTGCCGTTCTTCAGCTTCTCAAAACCGTTCTTCCAGTCGAAGGCGATGCGCGGCGCGACCACGTAGCCCTCTTCGGCGGCCTTGATCGCCGGCTGCAGCAGCCGGTCGAAGCCGAACTTGCCGTGATCCCTGAGGATGACGTCCCAGGCGTCGATTGCGCCGGGAATGCTGACGGCATGCGCCGAGGTCAGCGGCACCGAATGGATATTGCGTTCGAGGTACCAGTCGGCGGTGGCCGCCATCGGCGCCCGGCCGCTGCCATTATAGGCCGTGATCTTGCCCTCGCCCTTCGGCTGGATCAGCGCAAAGCAGTCGCCGCCGATGCCGGTCGATTGCGGCTCGATGACGCCGAGCAGCGCGCAGGCCGCGACCGCCGCATCGGCAGCCGTACCGCCCTCGCGCATCACCTCGATCGCCACGAGCGCCGCCTCCGGATGCGAGGTCGCGACCATCGCGTTCTGGGCGTGGACCGTGGAACGGCCGGCGAAATGGAAATTCCTCATGGCGGAGAGCTCGCTTGATCGTGATGTTCTGATGCTGCTGCGGCGGATGGATGCCAAGTACATGGCACATTCATCCCCGGCAGGGCAATGCCTGGCATGCCAGAGGAATTATCCCGATAACGCATGGCTTTGCGGGGTTTCGCGGACCTGACCGGCCTGATAAACCCCGGCCATGCCGTTCAAGGTCGCCGCCTTCTACCAGTTCGCCGCGCTGCCCGATTTCCGCGCACTGCGCGAGCCGCTGCGCGGGCTCTGCGCGGGGCTCGATCTCAAGGGCAGCGTGCTGCTCGCCCATGAGGGCATCAACGGCACAATTGCCGGCACCGGCGACGGCATCGATGCCTTCGTCGCGGAGCTCGGGCACGGGCCGCTGTTCGGCGGCCGCCTCGACAATCTCGAGCTGAAATACTCCGAAGCCGCGCAGATGCCGTTCCAGCGGCTCAAGGTCCGGCTGAAGAAGGAGATCGTGACGCTCGGCGACACCACGATCGATCCGACGCGCCAGGTCGGCACCTATGTCGACGCCGCCGACTGGAATGCGCTGATCGCCTCGCCCGACATGCTGGTGCTCGACACCCGCAACGCGTTCGAGGTCGCGATGGGCAGCTTCGAAGGCGCGGTGGATCCCAGGATCGCGAGCTTCGGTCAGTTCAAGGAATTTGCCGCCCGTCATCTCGATCCCGGGAAGCACCGCAGGATTGCGATGTTCTGCACCGGCGGCATCCGCTGCGAGAAGGCCAGCGCCTATCTGCTCGCGCGGGGGTTTGCCGAGGTCTATCACCTCAAGGGCGGCATTCTGAAATATCTCGAGGAAACTCCACAGCAGGACAGCCGCTGGCGCGGCGACTGTTTCGTGTTCGACGAGCGCGTCGCGCTCGGCCACGGCCTGCGCGAGCGCGAACACGCGGGTGCCGTCGATGAATGATGCTGCAAGGCTGAGCGAACGGGTCGATGCGCTGGAGGTCCGCCTGACCTACCAGGACGAAGCCATCGAGACGCTGAACCAGACCATCACGGCGCAGTGGAAGCAGATCGACGCGCTGATGCGTCAGGTCGCCGAGTTGCGCGACCGGCTTCAGGAGACCGAACGGCAGGCGCCAGGGCCCGCCAACGAGCGCCCGCCGCATTATTGACCGATGCCGCCGCAATGCGGCGGCGGCGGATTACATGTTGCTCACCTGCCGGACCGGCTTCGCGCCGGCGAAGAACAGGCTCGACAACCGCTGCACCATCGCCGTCGCGCGACTTCCTTCGAGGCCCGGGCGGACACACAGCAGGCGCTTCTGCACCGGAAGCTCCGGCAGATAATAGTCCTTCGCCGAAACCAGGAAGGGCGGGATCATCCGCTCGGGGCACGCGGTCAGGCCATATCCGGCCCGTGCGGCTTCCAGTCGCAGCTGGTGGTTCGGGCTCCTGAACACGATCTTGTAGGAGATGTTGTGCTTGGTGAGCGTCCGGATCATCCAGTCGTCACCCGGCCACGCCAGGATCGGGATCGGCGCGCCGGGCCGCAGCACAAAATCGCGTGAACGCACCCACACCGAGCGTTCGTCGGCCTCGGCGGCGATCGTCACCTCGTCCTCGTTCTCGAGCGAAGGATTGCTGTAGACGAAGGCGATATCGATGTAGCCGTCGATCAATCCTCTGATGACGGCCGGCGACATGTCCGCGTGAAGCAGGACGTCGGCGAGAGCCTCGGCCGGATGAAGCTTGAGGAATTCCTCGGCGAGCATCGTGCTGATTCCGAGCCGCAGCGGCTGCGGTCCCTCATGACTGCCGCCCAACCGAAGCAATTGATCGTTGGCTTCGAGGATACGCCTTGCCTGCTGCACGGCGACCTTGCCGAGCTCGGTGGTTGTGGTGCCGTTTGCCGTTCTGACGAAGAGTGCGCCGCCGATCAGGCTTTGCAGTCGCTTGACCTGGGAACTGATCGCCGGCTGGCTGAGGCCGAGACGTTCCCCAGCCTTCGACAGGCTTCCCGTCTCAGCGATCGCAACGACGGTGCGGACGATCTCAGTAGGAATATTCAGATGCTGGCGTGGTCTGTGCATCGCGAGCGCTCCAATCTCAGCACGGGACGCAATTCCGATCTCCATAGTATGTGATTCAGCTATACTAACATTTGGTTGCACTTTCGTTTAGCTACAATTTGCCGCGACGGCACTTCTATTGCAGGCCATATGTATTGTTACGTGCATTTCCACGTAGAGCTACGGTATCGGATAACTGCATCTGCACACGCACGCGCCACCGCAGCAGCATCGAACCCCGGATTTCTGCGGAGACAGCATCAAATATTGTGATCACCCCATAAGGCATCGCGCGCCCGATCAATCCTGGTGCTGCCATTCATCTGAATTGACGTCACTGATTCGCGGAAGCGTTTTCATAGTTTTCCTTAATCAAAGCCTCGCAACGTGACGCGGTAGTTTGCGTCTCGAGGTGTTCCATGCCCAGGTTTTTTCGCTGTCGAAGCGGCGCGTCTGCGGTCGAATTCGCGCTCATGCTGCCACTTTTTCTCGCCTTCATTTTTGGCATCATCGTTTTCGGCTCGTATCTCGCGATGGTGCATGGCGTTCAGCAACTCGCCGCCGAAGCGGCGCGGTCGTCTATCGCAGGAATGACCGACACCGAGCGCAACAGCCTCGCGACGAGCTACGTCACCGCCAACGCATCCACCTATCCGTTGCTCCTTCCCGCAAATCTCACGGTCAATGCCGCGCCGTCGCCGGCGAACGCGAACGTCTACGTCGTGACAGTCAACTACAACGCGGCCGGCAACTTCATCTACAGCCTGCCTTTCGTACCCAAGCCCGCGAGCACCATCGTCCGCTCCGCGGCGATTCAGTACGGAGGATTCTAGGATGACGGCCACGCTGATGCTGATGCGTCGCTTCGGTGCCGATGAACGCGGAAACTTCGCGATGATCAGCGCTGGCCTGATGACGCTCGTGATCGGGTGCGCCGGGCTTGCAATCGATCTCGGCACGATCTTCGCCGACCGCCGCAAGACCCAGAGCACCGCCGATCTCGCCGCAATCGTCGCCGCCGCCAACCTGAACAATCCGGTCAACGCCGCCACCGCGACGGTGACACAGAACAACTATCCGGCCAGCGCGGTGGTCAAGGTTGAGACGGGGACCTACACCGCAAACAGCGCCGTCGCGCCACAGGCCCGTTTCGTGACCCCGGCGGTCGGCATTCCCAACGCCGCGCGTGTCACGCTGAATACCCAGACCCCGCTCTATTTCGCACGCTACATCACCGGCGCGAGCAGCTTCACGATCAGGACCACCGCCACCGCGACGTCGACCGAAATGGCGTCGTTCGCGATCGGCTCGCGGCTGCTCTCGGTCAACGGCGGCGTGCTCAATGCGATGCTCGGTTCGATGCTCGGCACCACGCTGTCGCTCTCGGTGATGGACTACAATTCGCTGATCAGCGCGAAGATCGACGCGCTGGATTTCCTGTCGGCGCTGGCGACCCGGGTCAACCTGACCGGCGTCACCTATAGCGACCTGCTGAGCAGCAACATCAAGGTCGGCGACATCATGGCGGCCGCGCTGACCACGCAGCAGATCACCAACGGCGCGGGCGCCGCGACGACCGCGCTGTCGACGATCTCCCAGGCCGTCACCGGCTCCTCAACCAAGATTACGCCCGGAACACTGGTCGACCTCGGCCCCTTTGCCAACCTGACGGTCGGGCAGAAACCCAAGGTTGGCGCCAGTATTTCGGTATTCGACCTCGTTAACACCGTGGCGCAGATCGCGAACGGGAACCATCAGATCGCCACCTCGGTCAATCTCGGCCTGCCCGGCATCGCCAACGTTTCCGTGATCGCAACGATCGGCGAGCGCCCGGTCGGCTCGAGCTGGATCGCGATGGGCACCCAGGGCGTGAGCGTGCACACCGCGCAGACCAGGATCCTGGCGACGGTCAATGTTCTCGGCTCCGGCGCCGTTTCCGCGATCAACCTCCCGGTCTATGTCGAGGTCGCCTCGGGCACCGCGACGCTCAACGCGGTGTCCTGCGGCCATCCGAACATCAACACGTCGCAGGTGACGGTCGGCGTGACACCCGGAATCGTGGATGCATGGATCGGCAATGTCACGATGGCCGATATAACCAACTTCACGACCAAGCCAAACCCACCACCGGTGACGCTGGTCAATCTCGGTCTCGTCACCGTCACCGGCCTCGCCCATGCCGGCATGGGCAACACCACGCCGACCAACGTCAATTTCAGCTACAGTGACATCCAGTCGGGAACCAAGAAGACGGTGACGACGACCAACTTCCTTACATCGCTGACGAGCACGCTGCTCGGCAACCTCTCGCTCACGATCACCGTCGGCCCGCTCGGGCTTCCGATCCCGGGATTGGGCGCGCTGGTCATGAGCATCCTGAATGGCGTGACGAGTCCAATCGATCAGGTGCTGGCATCCTTGCTCGCGACGCTCGGCATCGGGCTCGGCCAGGTCGACGTTTGGGTGCTGGGCGTCCGCTGCGACGGCGCGGTGCTGGTGAACTAAAGCATGATCCGGAAAAGTGCCAAGAAAAGTACCAGGCGGTTTTCCGAAGAGACCATGCTCAAACAAGGGGCGAAAGCGCGATGACGATTCAACCAAATCTCATCGCGCTTTAGGGGAACGATCGCGACCGCATCGATCGGGGGGTAGGAGACTGCCGTGAGTACAACAATAAGAAGATACAAGACGGACAGCCAGCGTACGGTATTGATGAAGCGCGGAACCATCTTCTTCCGCAACACCAGCGTCGGATGCGTTGTGCTCAATCTCTCGACCGGCGGCGCGGGGCTCGCGGTGGAAAGCGACGATGCACTCCCGTTTGCGTTCGATCTCGAGATCGAGAGCGAGCCGATCCAGCGGCACTGCATTCTGGTCTGGCGTCTGGAGCGCCGGCTCGGCGTGACCTTCGAATATGACCGGATGCAGCGCCCCGAAGGCGGCCCCATCTAGTCTGTCCCGACGATCACAAGATCGGGGCGGCTTCGTGGTCCGCTTCGAGCCACCGCCGCGCCGCTACCCGTTCGCCGCGCGGTTGAACCCAACTCGCATCGTGGTTAGCAACCGCTGGCATATACCAGCTAATTGTCCCGATTGCCGTCGTGCTTCGACGGCGCCGGCTGCGTGGCGCTGACCGGATCGGAGGCCGGGAACGTATCCTCCAATCCCTCCTTGAGCCGGCTGCGGGCCTTGCGGTCGGCAGCCTGCGCCTCGTGCGGCTTCTCGGCATGCTTGTCATGTGCGGCAGGATCGAATTTCTCGGCCATGTCGTCCCTCCATTCTCCGGAACAACGCGCCCAAGCAAACCGGGGGAACAACGCGCCCAAGCAAACCGGGGTTCCAGAACCGCCTTGGCCCATTGCGTCGCAGCGTGTATCAGGGGCGCAAATTTGACCTGATCAGGAACTTTCCGCGTGCCCCAGGATTCCGCAAAGAAGCCGCTCATCGAGGTCCTGTCGGGCCACCGGCAGCCCGTGCCGCCGCTCTGGATGATGCGGCAGGCCGGCCGCTATCTGCCGGAATACCGCGAGTTGCGCGCCAAGGCCGGCGGCTTCCTGGATCTGTGCTTCACGCCCGAATTCGCGGCCGAGATTACCCTGCAGCCGATCCGCAGGTTCAATTTCGACGCCGCGATCATCTTCTCCGACATCCTGGTGATCCCCTATGCGCTCGGGCGTTCGGTGCGCTTCGAGGCCGGCGAAGGGCCGCGGCTCGATCCGCTGGCAACCCCCGGAGAGATCGCCGCGCTGGCAACGCAGGCCGATTTCGGCAAGCTCGAGCCGGTCTTCGAAGCGCTACGCCGCGTCCGCCGCGAGCTTGCGCCTGACATTGCGCTGATCGGCTTCTGCGGCGCGCCATGGACGGTCGCGACCTACATGGTGGCCGGACAGGGCACGCCGGACCAGGCGCCCGCGCGGATGCTCGCCTACCGCCATCCGGACGCATTCGCCAAGATCATCGACGTCCTGGTCGAGAACTCGATCCACTATCTCGTCGGCCAGCTGAAAGCCGGCGCCGATTGCCTGCAGATCTTCGACACCTGGGCCGGCGTGCTGCCGCCACGCGAGTTCGCCCGCTGGTCGGTCGAGCCGACCCGGCGCATCGTTGCCGGGGTCCGCAAGCAGGTCCCCGGTGCCCGGATCATCGGCTTTCCGCGCGGCGCCGGCGGCATGCTGCCGGCCTATATCGACCAAACCGCCGTCGATGCCGTCTCGATCGATTGGGCAACCGAGCCGTCGATGATCCGCGAACGCGTGCAGAGCCGCGTCGCCGTTCAGGGCAATCTCGATCCGCTGGCGCTGATTACCGGCGGCGCCGCGCTCGACCGCGCGGTGGACGATGTGCTGGAGAATTTCGGCAAGGGGCGGCTGATCTTCAATCTCGGCCACGGCATCCTGCCGGAAACGCCGATCGCCCATGTCGAACAGATGGTCGCGCGGGTACGCGCGCATAAGGGCTGAGGCTCCTGTAGCCTACTCTATCACCGTCACCCTGAGGAGCGCGCCCTTGCGCGCGTCTCGAAGGGTCGACGGCCCCGGACCTCTCCGAGTTGATGGAGCGGGGCCGTTCATCCTTCGAGGCTCGCAAGTGCTCGCACCTCAGGATGACGGGTCGAGATACCTCGCATCCTCCAAAATCATATCCGACGCCTTTTCCGCGATCATGATCGTCGGCGCATTGGTATTGCCCGACATCAGGTCCGGCATGACAGACGCGTCGACCACGCGCAGGCCATCGACGCCGCGCACCTTGAGCCGCTGGTCGACGACCGCGAGCGGATCGTTGCCCATCCGGCAGGTCGAGGTCGGGTGATAGACCGTGCTGCCGGTGCGGCGGCAGAAATCCAGCAGGTCGTCGTCGCTGACCACCTTGGCGCCGGGATCGACCTCTCCGACCGAGTATGACTTCAGCGCCGGCGCGGCCAAAATCTTGCGCAGGATGCGGATGCCGTCGATGAAGGCGCGGCGATCGGTCTCGGTCGCCAGATAGTTGATGCGGATTTCCGGCGGCACGCTCGGGTCCGCGCTCCTGATCTTCAGCGAGCCGCGGCTTTCCGGGCGCAGCTGGCAGACCGAGGCGGTGAAGCCCGAGAACGGATGCAGCTTCTCGCCCATCTTGTCGGTCGAGAACGGCAGGAAGTGGATCTGGATGTCGGGCGACGCCAGCCGCGGGCTGGTCTTGAAGAACGCGCCCGACGTGCCGGCGGCAATCGTCAGCGGCCCCTTGCGCAGCGCCGCGTAACGCAGCCCGGCCATGACGCGGCGCACCGGATGGTTGATAACATCGTTCAGCGTGACGGTCTGCGCGCAGCGCGTGACGATGCGCACCTGCATGTGGTCCTGCAGGTCGTTGCCGACACCGGGCGCATCGAGCACGATGTCGATGCCGTGCTGTTTCAAGAGATCGGCGGGGCCGACACCGGAGAGCTGCAGCAATTGCGGCGAGTTGTACGCGCCGCTCGACACCAGGATCTCCTTGCGCGCCTTGGCTCTTCGCAAGAGACCGTCCTGCTTGTACTCGACGGCGCTCGCGCGCTTGCCGTCGAACAGGATGCGCTGCGCCAGCGCCGAGGTCTCGACATGCAGATTGCCGCGCGTCAGTGCAGGCCGCAGATAGGACCGCGCCGTGCTGGCGCGCCGGCCGCGCCGCGTCGTGGTCTGGAAGAAGCCCGCGCCCTCCTGGGTCGCGCCGTTGAAATCCGGATTGGTCGGAATGCCGACCTCGGCCGCGGCATGAACGAAGGCTTCCGACAACGGATCGTGATGCCTCCAGTCCGATACCGGCAGCGGTCCATCAGTGCCGTGGTACTTGTCGCCGCCGCGCTGTTGATCCTCCGCCTTCCTGAAATAGGGCAGGACGTCGTCATAGCCCCAACCGGCATTGCCGCGCTGGCGCCAGCGGTCGTAGTCCTCGTGCTGGCCGCGGACATAGAGCAGGCCGTTGATCGAGCTGGAGCCGCCGAGCACCTTGCCGCGCGGCTGGAACACCTGCCGCCCGTTGAGACCCGGCTCGGGCTCGGTCTGGTACATCCAGTTGACGGATTTTTCCTTGAACAGCTTGCCGTAGCCGAGCGGGACATGGATCCAGATGTTGGTGTCCTTTGGCCCGGCCTCGAGCAGCAGCACCGAGTGCCTGCCGTCGGCGCTCAGGCGGCTGGCAAGCACACAACCGGCCGAGCCGGCGCCGACGATGACGTAGTCATACTCCGCCGCATCATTCTTGTTGTTCACTGGTTTCCCCCGGCAAGTCTTTTTTCCGCAGACTGTGTTTCTTCCGGTGGTACAGAGAAAGCGCCGCCTTGAAAAGCCTAGCGCCCTGCGCTGAGGTTCTGGAGCAGTTGCTCGACAAGCATATTGAGCTCGCCGGCACCGCCGGCGGCACCGAAGACGTAGCGGTCGGGCCGGACGATCACCGCCGCGGCGCCATGTTGCCGCATCCAGTCGGCGAACAGGCCGTCGCGCTCGACCACGGTCAGGATACCGTTGGCGTCGGTGCTTTCGCCTGATGCGGTGATGACGACGCGCTCGCCGGCGAGATGCCGCCAGGCGGCACAGGACGTCTCCGACAGCCACGCCATCGGCTCGGCTGCCATCGCTACGATCGCAAATTCCGGCTTCAGCAGATCGTCGAGCCGGCAAGTCCGCCCGTCCGGCGCACGCACATGCGGCTGCACGAACAGCCGCCCGGCAAGATCGGCATCGCGCGCGATCAGACCGGACACGAGATCGGGGATGAATTTCTGCCTGATGGTTTCGGCCTTGCCGGCCTTGAGGTCGGCGCGCAGCCGCACGTCGCGCTCAGTGGCAGCCTCAGGATCGAGTTCGCCGATGATCTTGCCGAACTCCTTGGCGCTGGCGACGACGGCGCGGACATGCGGCTTGCGCTCAACCTCGTAGCTGTCGAGCAGCGCCTCGTCGGCATCGCCGCGCAGTACCAGCCTCAGCTTCCAGGCAAGGTTCACGGCATCGCGGATGCCTGCGCACAGCCCCTGCCCGAGGAACGGCGGCGTCTGGTGCACGGCGTCCCCCATCAGCAGCACGCGGCGGTCGCGCCAGCGCTCGCCGAGCAGCGCGTGGAAACGATAGACCGCCGAGCGCCAGATCGTGAGGTCGGAGATATCGGTGAAGCCTTTGAGCAGCTTCACGACGTTGTCGGGCGCGCCGGCCAAATCGGGATCCTCGCCTGGCAGCAGCTTGATCTCCCAGCGCCGCAGATTGCGCGGCCCCGGCACAAAGGTGCCGGGTCGCGACGGCCAGCAATACTGAAAACTCCGGGACGGCCGTTTGGCGAGCTCGCTGGTCAGCGTGTCCACCACCATCCACCATTCATCGAAGGAAAGGTCTTCCAGGCCGACGCCGAGTTGCTTGCGCACAAAGCTGTTGGCGCCGTCACAGCCGACCAGATAGCGCGCGCGGATCAAAAACTCCTCACCGGACTCGCGCTGCGCGGTCAGCGTCACCGCGCCGCCATCCTGCTGCAGCGCCACGCCGGCGGCCGCAAGGAGAACGTCGGCATGCGGATATCCGGCGAGCTTGTCGCGCAGCGCCTGCTCGACATCCGGCTGCACGAAGGTGACGTTCGGAATCCAGCCGAGCGGAAACGGCGGCGGCATCGGGTCGAAGATCTTGATGATCTCGCCGTCGACGCCGAGATAGTGCGAGCCGTTGTGCGGGGCGATCGCCTGCTCCATGAAATCGCCGAGCCCGATCGCCTGCAGCACGCGCAGTGCCTCATGATCGAGCGTGATCGCGCGCGGCTTGTCGTAGATGTCGGCGACGCGCTCGACGACGGCGACCTTCAAGCCGGCTTTGGCGAGCAGATTGGCGAAGATCGCACCGACCGGCCCGAGCCCGACGATGGCCACGTCATAGATGGGATTCGCGATCGATGATGCCATGCTACTTCGCGAGGTAACTCTCGAGCGTCAGCGGCTTCGGTTTCACCTCTGGCTCGCGGATCGCGACATCGGCGAACGGTGTCGCCTCCTCGAACCAGGCCTGCCGCGCCGGCAGTCCCCATGGAAACGAGATTTTGTGGTCGGAGGGATCCCAGCCGATCGGCTCGTTCTCGATGTCCATGATCTGGTAGTGCGTATTGAACAGCTCGACGCGGTGCCCGTCGGGATCGCGCATGTAGACATACATCGCGTGTCCCGGCCCGTGCCGCCCCGGGCCGCGTTCGACCGCAGCGCCATAGCCGAGCTCGCCGGCGATATCGCAGGCGTTGAGCAAATGATGAACCTCGGGCGCGAGATATGCGAAATGGTGCAGCCGCAGTCCCGCCCCATTGAAGAACACCATGTCGTGCGGATTGCCCTTGCGCTGCAGGAACACGCCGCGCAGATCGAACGTGCCGGCCGGCGCGATATATTCGCTGAGCCGAAAGCCTGCGGCGGTGTAGAACTCGCACGCCTTGCGCACCTCCGGCGTCAGCACCTGCGTGTGATCGAGCCGCAGCGCCGAGCCGCCGGCATGGCGGGTGAATCTGGTGATCATGCGCGGCACCACCGGCATCGTCGCGCAGAACTCCAGCGGCGTGCCGGCCGGATCGCTCGCCTGCAGGGTGCGGCCCTGATGCGGCACATCGACCCAGGCGGCACAACATCCATGGGCTTCGAAGAACGCCTTGAGCCGGTCGAGGTCATCGTCCTGGAAGACCCGCAGGCCGAGCCGCGCGCAGACGGCGCCGTCGCCCTTGCGCAATACCAGGCTGTGATGACAAGCCTCCTCGACGCCGCGGAAATAGAGCGCATCGCCCTCCTCCGCGGTCAGGATCAGCCCGATCACCTTTTCGTAGAACTGCCGGCTCGCCGCGAGGTCACGGACGGTGAGGACGACATGGCTGGCCCGCGTGATACGGAACCCGGGATCGTGGTTCGTGGTCGGGAGGCTCATGCGCACCTTCTGGTTTGCCGGTCACGGGAACCAAAGACATTGCTCAAGTCATTGCGAAGAACCGGCGGGGGATCAAGCAGCGTGGCGCCCGGCAGGCTTGGCCGGTCCGTGAGGTCGCGTCACGCATTTGTATCGATTTGTTAGCAATGCGCGCGGGTGGAACCAAAACGTGAGCCCGCGGTGGCTCGGTCCGTTCCAATAGTTCATAGTTTGTCAAAGGTTTGCAGAGAATTCTTCGCCACTGCGCCATAGCCAAACCGCGCAGCCAATGTAGCGAGATGCGTACCTATCTCAGATCATATATCGCCAACTTGTTCGCAGGCGACCTCGCGGCCTTCGGTGCACCACCGACGGATGAAGCGCTTGCCGGTCACATCCGCGCCGAGCAGGTGTCGCTCGTCCTCGGCTATTCCTTCGGCATCATGCTGGCCAACGCCTGCAACGCGCTGGTGCTCGCCGTTGCATTGTGGCAATCGCCGGATTGGGCCTTCGCGCTGATCTGGGCCGCCGCCGTGAGCAGCGCAGCGCTGTTCTTCGGGCTGCAAGCGCGCGCAGCGCGCCGCATCGCCAAGCCGCAATTCGTGTCGCGCCGAACCATGTACCGGCTGGTGCGCAATGCGCTGGCGCTCGGAGCGGCCTGGGGCATCGTTCCGGTCGCCTTCTTCGCCAATGCATCAAGCGGCGCGCAACTGGTGATCACCTGCCTGTGCGCCGGAATGCTGGCCGGCGGCGCCTTCGCCTTCTCGACCATCCCGATCGCCGCGATTGCATTCACCGCGCCGATCTTCGTCGGCACCGCGATGTGCCTCGGCAGGGACGGCGACTTCGTCTATCTCCTGTTGGCCGTCCTCGTTCTGGTCTACGGCTCCGTGCTGCTGCGCGGCGTGTTCGTCAACGCGTTCGAGTTCAGGCGGCGGATCATCGCCCAGCACGAGGCCGAACGGACCGTACGGCAGGATCCGCTGACCCATCTGCCGAACCGCGTCGCCTTCAATGAGGCGCTCAACGGCGCGCTGAACCGGCTGGCGCGCTCAGGCGAGGAATTCGCGGTGCTGCTGCTCGACCTTGATCGCTTCAAGGAGGTCAACGACAGGTTCGGCCATCCCGCGGGCGACGAATTCCTGGTGCAGGTTGCGGCCCGGTTGCAGCGCTGCACGCGCGCTGCCGAGCATGTCGCGCGGATCGGCGGCGATGAATTCGCGCTGATCATGTCCAACCTGACCAGGCCCGAGGATGCGCTCGCGATCGCCGAGCGGTTCGTCGCGGCCTTTACCGATCCGTTTACGATCGACGGGTTCGAGATCAACGGGATGCTCAGCATCGGCATCGTGCTGGCGCCGCGGGACGGCAGCACGTCGCACGATCTGCTCAAGCACGTCGACATCGCGCTCTACCGGGGGAAGAAATCCGGCCCCGGCACCATCTGCTTCTTCGAGGCCAGCGACGACCAGTCCGCGCGCGACCGACGCGCCCTGCAGCGGGATCTGGAACAGGCCATCGAGGCCGACCAGCTGTTCCTCGTCTACCAACCCTTCCTCGACATCCGCAAAGGCCGCGTCACCGGCTTCGAGGCGCTGTTGCGCTGGCAGCATCCGACGCGTGGCCTGATCCCGCCGAGCGTCTTCATTCCGATCGCCGAGGAGAGTGGGCTGATCCATCAGCTCGGCGAATGGGTGATCCGCCATGCCTGCGCGATGCTGGCGCGCTGGCCTGATGACATCAGGATCGCGGTCAATTTCTCCGCGGTCCAGTTTCAGAACGTCGGCATCCTGCAGACCATCGTCGACGCGCTTGCCCAGACCAACGTCGCGCCCCACCGGCTCGAGATCGAAATCACCGAATCGATGCTGATCTCGAAATACGGATCGGCGCCCGCGATCCTCAACGCGCTGCTCGAACTCGGCCTGACGGTCGCGCTCGACGATTTCGGCACCGGATTCTCGTCACTGACCTATCTGCGCAAGCTGCCGTTCAGCCGCATCAAGATCGATCAATCCTTCATCCGGGACATGCTGACCCAGCCGGATTGCGCCGCGATCGTCAAATCGGTGATCGGCCTCGCGCAGGACCTGCAGATCGGCGTGGTGGCCGAAGGCGTCGAGACCGCGGATCAGCTCGAATATCTGCGCCAGACCAGTTGCGACGAGGTCCAGGGCTATCTGATCGGCCGGCCGATGTCGGCCAGCGAGATCACCGCCCTGCTCGATCACAATCCACAGCACTCGGTGCACGCGGCGTAGCCCTGATCGGATGCCGTGACCGGTCGAGCCTTTAGAGCGCGTCGGCCCGATGCAGGGTGTCGACCGTGATGGTGCCGCGGGCACGCGAGACACAGGCGCAGATCTTGCGGCTCTCCTGCTTCTGGTGGTCGCTGAAGAAGACGTCGCGATGGTCGATTTCGCCGTCGACATCGACGACATCGATCGCGCAGACGCCGCATTCGCCGCGCCGGCAGTCGCTCATCACCTCATGGCCGGCCTCGTTGAGCACGTCCAGCAGCGAGCGGTCGCGCGGGACCACGAATTCGGTCCCCAGTTCGGTCCCTTGGCCCCTGAGCCGGACGCGGAACGCCTCGGTCGGCAGCAGCCCGCTCGATCCGAAGGTCTCGTAGCGCAAATCAGACAGCGGGCGACCGGACGCCTCCCAGGCGCGCCGCGCCGCATCCAGCATCCGCATCGGGCCGCAGAACAACGCCATCGTCTCCGGCGGCAACGCCGCGAACACACTGTCGAGGTCGAGCCGGCTGCCCTCGTCGCCGGCATGAACGACAAGGCGGTCACCGAGCAGCTGTTCGAGCAGGTCGAGGTACGCCGCATCGCTGCGCGTGCGTACGGCATAGTGCAGCGTCACGCCGGCGTCGTGGCGGGCCAGCGCCTGTGCCGCGCCGACGATCGGCGTGATGCCGATGCCACCCGCGATCAGGCAGAACTGCCGCCGCGTCCAGTCGAGCTGAACCAGCGAGGCCGGCAGCGTGATGATGAGCCGCGCCCCCGGCGCGAGCGACCACATATAATGCGAGCCGCCGCGGGAATCCGGCGCCCGCCGCACCGCGATCCGATAGCCTTGCGGATCGACTTCGCCGACCAGCGAATAGGACCGTGTTTGCGGCTGGCCTTCGATGGTGATGCCGACATTGATATGGCTGCCGACGGGGTAAGGCGCGGCAGCAAAGCCGTCGGGGCGCAGCAGGAATTCGCGGATGCCGGGCGTGAGGTCGTGCGTCGCGAGCAGCGTGGCGGAGGTCCAGGTTTCGATGAATCGCATGGTACGCTCCGCTCAGCCGGCCGCCGAATTGATCAGCGCCAGCGCCGGCAGCAGATCGAGATGGGTGCGGTTGCGCAGCGCCAGCCGCAGATTGCGTGCCGCAAGCCGGGCATGCTCGCGCATGATCGCCTCGGCGCGCGCGCCCTCGCGGTTCTCGATGGCGTCGACCACCACGCGATGATGGTCCTGCGCAATCAGCAGGATCTGGCGCGCCTCGGGCAACACCGATTGCGCCATCACGAAGCCGCTCGGCGAGGCGAACGGCAGCGCCGAGGCGCGGTCGATCTGCCGGATCAGCGGCGGACTGCGCGACAGCTCGGTGAGCAGCGCGTGGAAGCGCGCGTTGAGCGCGACATAGGACGAAAAGGCTTCCATCGAGATCGGATCCTGCCGCACCAGGCCGTCGATCTCGCTGAGGCATTGCTTCAGCGGCTCGAGATCGCGCGACGAGACGCCGCGCTCGGCGGCAAAGCGTGCAGCCAGCCCCTCGAGCGTGCCGCGCAGCTCGATCGAATCGAGAATGTCGCGCTCGGAGAATGCCTTGACCATGAAGCCGCCGGACGGGATCGCCTCCAGCAGGCCTTCCTCCTCCAGCCGGACCAGCGCCATCCGCACCGGCGTGCGCGACACCCCGGTGATCTCGACCGCCTGCAGTTCCGAGATGCGCTCGCCCGGTCGCAGCCGGCCGGAGAGAACCAGGTCGCGCAGCGCAAGCTGCGCCCGCACGGTCTGCGACACTGAGCGATCGGCTTCGCGTTCCGCCATGGCTTGGCCTACTCCGCCGCCTGCAGCTGCTGCGGCGGATTTTCCTTCGCCACCATGCGGTCGATGACCCGCCGCGCCCACATCGCGCCGGCATCGATGTTGAGATTGTAGAACACGCGGTCCAGATTCTCGTCCATCGCGCGCTGCTGCGCCTCCAGGATGATCTCGTCCTCGTGGAAGATGCCGGCGACGCCATCGCGGATTTCCGAGGTCAGGCGCTGCTCGGTGATGCGGTGATTGCGGACGAAGGCCCAGAAATAATGACAGGTCTTCTCGGTCTCCGGCGTGATGGTGTTGAGCACATAGCCGTTGACGCCCTGCGAGCGATCGCCCTCCGGCGCGCCCGATCCGGCCGGAGCAACGCCGACGTCGATATTGACGGTGCACGGCGCCTCGAAGCGGATGATCTGCCAGCGATCGACCGGGCCCGGCCTCTCGAGCTGCTTGGCCCAGAACGGCGGCGGCTCGATGCCCTGCATCCAGCGCGTCACGGTGACGGTCTTCTCGCCATGGGTGACGTCGAACGGCGCTTCGGCGACTGCCTCATTGCCGATGCTCGAACCATGCACGAAGGTCTCGTGCGTCAGGTCCATGAGATTGTCGACGACCAGGCGATAGTCGCATTTGACGTGAATGGTCTTGCCGTCGCCGGCCCAGGCCGGATCGTGGTTCCAGTGCATGTCGGGCACCAGCGCGGGATCGGCCAGCGCGGGATCGCCCATCCAGAGCCAGATGAAGCGGTGGCGCTCGACGACGGGATAGGCGCGCACGCAAGCCGACGGATTGATGGTCTCCTGCGAGGGCATGAAGGTGCAGCGGCCCTGCGCATTGTATTTCAGGCCGTGATAGCCGCAGACCACGGTATCGCCATCGAGCCGGCCCTTGGAGAGCGGCACCAGGCGATGCCAGCAGGCATCCTCAAGCGCCACGACCTCGCCGTCGCCCTTCCGGTACATCACGACATGCTTGCCGCAGATCGTCCGCGGCAACAACGCGTGCTTGATCTCGGCATCCCAGCCGGCCGCGTACCACGCGTTCATTGGAAAGGGCTTTTGCACGCTATCCTCCCTAATCTGAATTCTATCTGTATACATTATCTCCGATTGTCCGGCAAGTTTTGTGAAATCTTCACCGAAATCCATTATCTCAGTATACATAACTGCACTATTAGACCAATCCGGCACATAAAATCGATTTTCGATTGACGGCAAAAAGGCCGTCGGCCAGTCTGCCGGCCATGAACATCGGGTTGAGTTTTCGCGAGGGCTTGGCCGGCGACGGGCCGCGAAGCCTGACATCGGCGGTTCAGGAGCGGCTGCGGGCCGACATCCTGTCGACCCGGCTGCTTCCCGGCCAGAAGCTGCACATCGCCGGCCTCGCCAAGCAGTTCTCGGTCAGCCTCGCCGCTGTCCGCGAGGCGTTGTCGCGATTGGTGGCCGACGGCCTGGTGCAGGCCTCCGACCAGCGCGGCTTTCGCGTCTGCCCGGTCTCGCTCGCCGATCTCGCCGACGTCACGCAGACCCGGATCGACATCGAGGGACTGGCGTTGCGGCGCTCGATCGAGCGCGGCGACCAGGCCTGGCTGCACTCGGTCTTGGCCGCTTGGGAGGCGCTGAAGGCCGTTCCCCATCGCTATCCTGACGATCCGACCGTGCACTACGAAGAATGGGTGGCTCGCCACCGCATCTTCCATCGCGCGCTGGTCAATGCCTGCGGCTCGCAATGGCTGCTCGGCTTCCGCGATGTGCTGCATGAGCAGAGCGAGCGCTATCGGCGGCTTTCGATCCGCCGCGAGGTCGGCAGGACGCGCGACGTCGAAGCCGAGCACGCCGCGATTGTGGAGGCTGTCTTGGCACGCGATGCGGATGCGGCCGTTAGCGCATTGTCAAAGCATTTTGGCATCACCAGGGAATTCGTCGAGCTCGCTGCTCCGCGCATTGCGGAGGTCAACGGCACCACCTGATTCTGCGGAGCGCGACGCGCCGAAAATAACAACAATCGATAATCCGGGAGAAACAGAACCATGAGCATCACGCGCCGCCGCGCGCTGGCAACCCTGATCGCCACCACTCTGCTGGCTGGCCCCGCCTATGCTGCCGATACGATCCGCGTCGGCCTGCCCACCAAGACCTATTGGCCGACGACCATCGCCGAGACCGCGGTCCGGCAAAAACTGTTCGAGAAGGAAGGCATCAAGGCCGAGCTGACCGTCTACCGCAGCGGCGCCGAGACCTTCGAGGGCATGGCTGCTGGCGCAGCTGACATCATCCTCGATCCGCCGTCGCTGGTATCAGCCGGCCGCAAGAAGGGCGTGATGTCGCGGATCGTCGCCAATGCCGCGATGGGCAATTTCGGCTGGCAACTGATGGTGCCGGCCAAGTCGACGCTCGAGGTCAAGGATCTCAACGGCAAGAAGGTCGGGATCACCGCAGCAGGCTCCGGCTCCGACCTGCTCGCGCTCTGGACCATCCAGGACAAGAAGATCGATTTCACCCGCGTGCCGGTCGGCGGCGGCGGTCTGGTGCCGAACCTGCTCGCCGGCAATGTCGATGCCGCCGTCGTCTATTCGCCGCTGAGCTTCCAGGTCGCCAAGTCGGGCGAAGCCAAGACCATCCTCGACTATGCGACCGCGGCACCGCCGAACCTCACCGCGGGCTGGATCGTGCTCGACAAGTTCGCCGAGGCCAAGCCGGAGGTGGTCCAGAAGGCCGTCAATGCGCTCTATGGCGCCGTGCAATTCATGCGCGCCAACCGCGACGTCACCGTGAAGCTGATCGCCGACCTCTACGAGATGCCGGCCGAGATCGCCGCGATGGAATACGACAACACCATCATGAAGCTCGAGACCGACGGCAACATGGGCGCGGCCAATGTGCCGGCGGCGGTGCAGCTGTCACTCGATCTCGCCAAGCTCGGCGGACTGAAGGACATCGTTCCAGTCGAGGATGTGATCTCGACCAAGTTCAAGCCGGTGCCGACCAAGCCATAACATGCAGGGCACCCTCACCATCAAGCTGGCGCGGGTTGCGATCGTGATCGCGATCTTCGCGCTGTGGGAGATGCTGTCGCGGACCGGCATCGTCAATCCGCGCCTGCTGCCGTCGGCATCGGACACGCTGATGACGCTCGGCGACCTCCTGCAGCGGTCGAGCGTGCGGACCGATCTCCTGGTGACCGCGACCGAAGTGTTGACCGCCTTTGCGCTCGCGGTGCCGATGGGTGCGTTGATCGGTTTCCTGATCGCGGAGAACCGCTATTTTGCCGATGTGGCGAAGCCGCTGCTGTTCTTCGCCTTCAGCATTCCGAAATCGATCTTCCTGCCGATGTTCATCCTGGTGTTCGGCGTCGGCTTTGCGCAGAAGGTCGGGTTCGGATTCTTCTCGACGATCTTCATCGTGATCATGTCGACCACGACGGCGGTGGAATCGGTCAAGGTCGAGCATTTGACGGTGGCCCGCTCCTATGGCGCGACGCGCATCCAGACCGCATTCCGCGTCTATCTGCCGAGCATGCTGCCGGTGCTGCTGGAAGCGCTGCGGATTTCGATGATCTTCAACCTCACCGGCGTGATCCTCGCCGAGATGTACGCCTCGCGCGACGGCATCGGCCACCAGATCGCGACCTGGGGCGAGAATTTCCAGATGAAGCAGCTGCTCGCCGGCGTCGTGATGGTCGCCGCGATCGCCATGACCTTCAATGAACTGATCAGATGGGTGGAAACACGATGCAGCCATTGGCGAACGTGACACCATTGAAGCCGCCGCCGCGCGCCGGCGCGATCGAGGTGAGGAATGTCGGCCAGGTGTTCCGGACCAGGTCGCAGGACGTCGTCGCGCTGGAGGACGTCTCGCTCGACATCAAGCCGGGGCGCTTCGTCGTGCTGGTCGGCCCGAGCGGCTGCGGCAAGTCCACGCTCTTGATGATGATGGCCGGGCTGCGCGCGCAGACCTCAGGCACCATCACCATCAACGGCGCGCCGATCCCGCAGCCCGACCCGAACCGTGTCGGCGTCGTGTTCCAGGAAGCGAGCCTGTTTCCGTGGCTGAGCGCCGAAGACAATGTCGAGTTTCCGCTGGCGCTGCGCGGCGTCGCCAAGGCGGAGCGCCGGGCCAAGGCGCAGGACGCGCTCAAGCTGGTCGGCCTCGAAGGCTTCGGCAAGCGTCACCCGCACGAGCTTTCCGGCGGCATGAAGCAGCGCGTCTCGATCGCGCGCGGCCTGGTGCAGGACCCTCCGGTGCTGTTGATGGACGAGCCGTTCGCCGCGCTCGACGAGCAGACCCGCATGACGATGGGCGACGAGCTGCTGCGGATCTGGGCCGCGACCGGCAAGACCGTCGTGTTCGTGACTCACAGCCTGACCGAGGCGGTCTATCTCGCCGATGAGGTGATCGTGATGTCGCCGCGGCCCGGCCGCATCGTCGATCAGCTGCAGGTCAATTTGCCGCGGCCGCGAACCTACGAGATGCTGAGCGGCGACGCCTTCGGCGCGCTGCGCGACCGCATCTGGCGCCACATCCGCAAATCGGCGTGAGACAGCAATGAGCGCGAGAACACTTCGCCATCTGATCGTCATAGCGCTGATTGCGCTGTGGGAGCTGTTGCCGCGCACCGGGTTGATCCCCGAACTGTTCCTGCCGTCGCTGTCCTCCACGCTGCTCGCCGGCTGGAACGAAGCCGCCGAATATGGCCATGCACTTGCGGTGACGCTCTACGAGGTCGCGGTCTCGATGGCGTTCGCCTGCGGCGGCGGCATCCTGCTCGGCGCCATCGTCGGCAGCCTGCCGCGGCCGCGGCTTCTGATCATGCCGATGGTCTCGAGCCTCTATGCGGTCCCGCTCGTGATCCTCTATCCGGTGTTCACGGTGTGGCTCGGCATCGGCTCGGAGTCCAAGATCGCCTTCGCTTCGATCTACGGCTTCCTGCCGACCATGCTGGCGACCGCGGCCGGAATTCAGACCATCGACCCGCAACTGCTGCTCGCTGCCCGCAGCATGGGCGCGACGCTGGGCCAGCGCCTGGTCCGCGTCATCATCCCCGCGGCGATACCGACCGTGCTGTCGGGCCTGCGGGTCGGCGGCGCGCTCGTCATCGTCGGCGTGGTGGTTTCGGAGATGCTGATCTCCTCGGCCGGGATCGGCTATTTGATCTCGCGCTACCGCACCATTCTCGACAGCCCGCACGTGTTCGCCGGCGTGCTGCTGGTGCTGTTCATGGCGATCGCCTTCAACACCGCGATCCGCTGGGTCGAGCGCAAGGCCGCGATCTGGCAGACCGGCACGCGCGCCGGCCAGAGCGCCGCCGACGAAGTCGGCTCCGGCGCGATGCAGCCGGCGACGTAAGGGGATCGCGACGTGTTCGACCTGACCTTGACGTTCGACAATGGACCGGAGCCCGACGTGACGCCACGCGTGCTCGATATCCTGGGCGAGCGCGACATCAAGACCACATTCTTCGTGATCGGCGAGAAACTCGGCGACCCCGCGCGCCGCTGCCTCGCCGCCCGCGCGCGCGACGAAGGCCACTGGATCGGCAATCACACCTATACGCACAGCGTTCCGCTCGGCCAGCAGCCCGGCGCGGACACGGCCCAGCGCGAGATCGGCCGCACCCAGGCCGCGATCGGCGAGCTCTCTCACCCGAACCGCTGGTTCCGGCCGTTTGGCGGCGGCGGCAATCTCGACGATCGGCTGCTAAAACCCTCCGTGGTCGATTATCTCGTCCACAACAACTACAGCTGCGTGCTCTGGAACGCGATCCCGCGCGACTGGGACGATCCCGACGGCTGGACTGAGCGTGCACTCGAACAATGCCGCGCGCAGCCTTGGACGCTGCTGGTGCTGCACGATTTGCCGACCGGCGCGATGGCGCATCTCGACCGCTTCCTCGATCGCGCCGAGACCAGTGGCGCCCGCTTCCGTCAGGACTTTCCGCCGCAATGCGTCCCTATCCGCAACGGCGACATCGTACTTCCTATCCAGGACTATGTTTCCTCCATCGAAGAGAGTGAGAGACCATGAAGATCGCAAGTTTCAAGGCGGCGGGTACCGCAAGCTACGGCATCGTCACCGATGCAGGGGTGATCGACGCCGGCAAGCGGCTGACGGCGTACCCGACGCTGAAGGCGCTGCTGACGAGCGGCTCGCTCGATGAACTGAGGAAGCTGCAAAGCGAGCGCGCCGATCACGCGCTGAAGGACATCGAGCTGCTGCCGACGGTGCCCGATCCCGACAAGATCTTCTGCATCGGCGTCAACTATGCGACGCATCTCGCCGAGAGCGGCCATCCGACGCCGCCACATCCGATGATCTTCACCCGCTTCGCCAACAGCCAGGTCGGCGCCGGACAGCCGATGATCCGGCCGCTGGAGTCCGAGCGCTTCGACTATGAGGGCGAGATGGCGGTTATCATCGGCAAGGCCGGCCGGCGCATCAAGCGCGAGGCCGCGCTCGGCCATGTCGCCGGCTATGCCTGCTACAATGACGGCAGCATCCGCGACTGGCAGCGCCACACCTCGCAATTCGCGCCCGGCAAGAATTTCGTCGGCACAGGTGGCTTCGGGCCGTGGATGGTGACGACCGACGAACTTTCCGACATCAGCAAGCAGCACATCGCAACCCGGCTCAACGGCGTCGAGGTGCAGGCCGCGCCGATCTCGGACCTGGTGTTCGACGTCGCGACCCTGATCGCCTATTGCTCGACCTTCACCGAGCTCGTGCCCGGCGACGTCATCGTCACCGGCACCACCGGCGGCGTCGGCGCCTATCGCACGCCGCCGCTGTGGATGAAGGAGGGCGACGTCGTCGAGGTCGAGATTTCCGGCATCGGCGTGCTGCGCAACCCGGTGAAGAACGAAGTTGCGGCAACTGCAACGCGGGCGGCTTGAGCCGGCCACGCAACAAGAAGAAGGAGGACATCATGAACCTGCCCAGGCATCTGCTGCCCACCACCGTCGTCGGCAGCTACCCGCAGCCGGAATGGCTGGTCGATCGCGCCATGCTGTCGAAGTCGGTGCCGCGCACCCGCATGCACGCAATGTGGCGTCTGCCGGCCGAGCATCTCGAGGAAGCGCAGGACGACGCGACCATCGTGGCGATCAGGGACATGGAGCGCGCCGGCATCGACATCGTGACCGATGGCGAGATCCGCCGCGAGAGCTACTCCAACCGGTTCGCTACCGCCCTCGACGGCATCGATGCCGACAACCCCGCGATGATCACCGCACGCACCGGCAACACGCAGACGCCGGTGCCGCGCGTGGTCGGCCCGGTGAAGCGCAGGGGACCGGTCGAGCTGCATGACATGCAGTTCCTGCGCAACAACACCGACCGTGCCGCCAAGATCACCCTGCCCGGCCCGTTCACGATGAGCCAGCAGGCCAGGAACGAGTTCTACAAGGACGACGAGGAGCTCGCGATGGCCTTCGCCGCGGCCGTCAATGCCGAGGCACGCGACCTCGAGAAGGCCGGCGCCGACGTCATACAGCTCGACGAGCCTTGGGTGCGCAACAATCCGGATCTCGCCAAGCGCTATGCGGTGAAGGCGATCAATCGAGCGCTCGAGGGCATCACGATCCCGACCGTGGTGCATCTCTGCTTCGGATATGCCGCGGTGGTGCCGGGCTCGACCAAGCCGGCCGGCTATTCCTTCCTTGCCGAGCTCGACGACACCATCGCCAACACGATCTCGATCGAGGCGGCCCAGCCGAAGCTCGACCTCGGCGTGCTCAGGGACCTCGCATCGAAGAAGATCATGCTCGGCGTGCTCGACCTCGGCAACCCCGAGATCGAATCCGCCGCCGCAGTCGCCGATCGGATTCGCAACGGCCTGAAGCATGTGCCGGCGGAGCGGCTGGTGGTGGCACCGGACTGCGGCATGAAATACATGCCACGCCACATCGCGTTCGGAAAATTGAAGGCGATGTGCGACGCTGCCGCGACGGTCAGGAAAGAGATCGGCTAACCGCCTTCGCCGAGCAAGCATGATAAGGCAAAATCGGTCGCCAGCGACGCTGGCGACGCCATACTCGGCCTACGAGTTCGACGGCGCGCGCGTCGATGCCGACTTAACGTCCTTGATGCTGACGATGACGGCGATGCGCTTGACCGTACCGTTGCGGTAGGCCTGCAGGAACCTGTCGTAGTGCTTCACGGAGATGCAGCCGTTGGAATCGCCGTTCGGCCCGAGCATGTAGCTGTGGACGAGCAGGCCGACCCGTCCGAACGGGTCGCTGCCATCGACCGGGGTCATGCGCAGCGCAGGCACACCGTGGAACAGCTTCTCGCGCGGCTTCATCTCGTAGATGCCGGGCGGCGTCGCGCCTGCATTGCGGGCGTTCACGTGGGCCGGATCGTCGAGCAGATTGCCGAGGCCTGAATGCGCCTCGAATTTGGTGCCGTCGGGCATGTACACGATGCGGCCGGTGATGTCGTAGACCGCCGTGGTGCTGTCGTAGCCGAGCGCGCCGAGATCGGGGCTCGGACCGGACAACAATCCGTCGTTCGGATCGATCGAGGCAAGCTGCAGCTTGCCCGGCATCATGTCGGCGATCTTCTGCAGGAACGTGCGGTTGTCGCCCTGCGGCACCGGCGCCTGCGGCGGCTGATCGTTCCGCGCTAGCAGATTGGCTTCGGCCGGCCGTGACCGCGGCATCGGCACCGTGGACGTCGTCGTAGACATCGTAGCGGCGACGGACGCCGTCGCCGGCTGGCTGGGTTGTTCGGTCTGCGTGTCACGCAACTGGCCGGCCAGCGCATCCTCGATCTGATCGAACTCGGTGTTGAAATCGCCGCGGCTCGAACGGAACCCGCGGCGCAGTGGATAATAAAGCGAGGCCGAATTGAGCGTGGAGCGCGAGCCGAACCGGTCTTCGAAGCTCAGCGCGGCGCTGCTGTTGGCGAGCGCCGGTCCGTGCAGCCACGCGGTGGGATCGATGCCGACCGCCCAAGCGGCAAGGCCAGCCGACAGCGCAAGCGCGCTCACGGCAAACGCCGTGCTGCCCATCAGGGATATGCCGCGGCTCGACCTACGCCCGGCAGCTTTCGTCGTACGTTGACCCATCATCCCCAAGTACGGTGCTCTGGGGCCTGTTGCCCGGCCCACGTGGGATTCACCGATCACTCATCATATCAGGGAATTAGAGTAAGGCATAATCGAGACAGAGCGGGCAACGAGAGGTTTTTTAAACGTTTTTCGGATGGAAAGTGACTGAGAATCAGCGCTCGGCGGGCCGAAATGGCCCAAAAAGTCCCAATTCGGGACAATTTCGGCGCCCCAGGCGATCTTTTCTTCCCAGAGGGTGAAGACCGGGACCGGCTTCCCGATGGCGTAGCCTTGGGCGTAGTCGACCCCGATCTGGCGCAATTCGTCCAGGATCGCGAGGCTCTCGACGAATTCCGCGACCACCTGCTTCTGCATGATCTTCGCGGTCTTGGTGATCATCTCGACCATCGCGCGATCGACCTTGCTGTTTAATACAATTGCGTCAAACTTTATGCATCCCGGCAACCGGGTGCTCAGGGCCGCAATGTCGGCGACGTGTTCGGCGCCGGCGCCTGCTCCATTTCGGACTCTTCGGGCAGCTTGTCGGCATGGACGGCAAGCGGCGTGCCGATCCAGAGCGGATCGTCGCGATGATCGCGGCGCGGATTGGTCGTGTTGGGATGGACCAGGATGCTCAGGCCGCCATGGTTCAACATCAGCCACGGCACCAGGGTCGGAAACAGCTCGGCCGCAAACGCCACCTGATACATCGCCTGATCGTGCGGACCGACCTTGACGTCGTGCCAGCGCCCGAGCGTGACCAGGAAGCGCTCACCGATCCAGTTGCGCAGCCGTTCCGCCTCGATCCGGCTGGTCGCGGGGTCGTAATAAACATGGGCGTGATAGCTCGCGATCTCGCCGATCGGGCGCGGCGCATCCGTCATCTCCGCTCTCCTTCTGGCCGGCAGCGACATCGAATTCGGCTGCCTCTACCTTCACCGACATATTGCACAGATTTGGCAAGTCGCGCCTCTTCGGCCGGTCACTTCCGCCGCAGCACACTGAACTGGAACGACTGCGCAGCTCCCCAGGGCGTGACGTGCCGATGCCGCTCCTCGGCGATCAGCTCGAAGGCCGGACCGATGGTCCGGCTGAGCGTTGCCGGATCATAGCGCTGCACCGGCAGGCCGCTGCACTTCTCCGGACCATCAGGCGCGAAGGTGCCGATCACGGCGTGGCCGCCTGCCCGGACGCCGCGATGCAGCTGGTTGAGATAGGCCGCGCGATCGTTTTCCTCGACGAGGAAATGAAACGCCGCACGATCGTGCCAGATGTCGAAGGCCCGCTGGGGCTGCCAGACCGTCGCATCATCGGCGACCCAACGTACCGCTTCGCCCGCCGTGCCGAGCCGCTGCCGCGCGCTCGCCAGCGCAGCTTCTGAGAGATCGAGCACCGTGACATCGTGAAAGCCGCTCGTCAGCAGCGCATCGACAAGCCGCGAGGCACCGCCGCCGACATCGATGATCGATGCGTCGCGCCCGGGCGCGACGGATTCGATCAGGCGCAGCGACGGCTGCGGATCGGCCTGCGACCAGCTCACCTGCTGCTCGCCCTTGGTCAGATAGACGGTCTGCCAATGCGATCGGCGGTCGGATGCAGTCATGGGCGATACGTTCCGAAAGCGGCGGCGGCAACCGCGTTGCGCACCGATTAACCATGAGCTAGGCGCGGCGGTTTCCCGCGTCAACCGGCAGCAGCGGGCGCGTTGCGGCAAATGCCGCAGTTGATTTGGCGCATTTTCCATTTAACCTGACGGACAGGTTGAGATCGGGGCGCCCAGGGATGGCCAATTTCGGCTGGACACGCGTCAACAAGCCTGCACCCGCGGAGGACGCCGCCGGCGACTTGCGCGGCCTTACCGATCCATTAGCGTTTCTCGCCGCACTCGACAAGGTCGTGCCGCGCTATCTCGATCTGGCCGACAACGGCGTGCTGGTCTATCCGGCCTGCAAGCGCAGGTCCGGCGACCTGCTCGGCGATACCAGAGCGATCTGGGAGCACACCCGGCTGGAAGCGATGCGCTATGTTCCGATGGTGCCACGGCAGGACACCTCGCTGCTGGCCGACCCGTCCCGCCAGGCGGAGATGATCGACGCCTTCCTGCGCCAGCGCGCGCATGACAACACCGTCGTCGATTTCACGGGCACGGCGATCGAGGATTACGGGATTGCGATCTACGCCGGGCTGAACTGGTTGAACCATTGCGGCGCCATCGTGGGAGCCGACCCGCAGAAATTCTCCGGCACGCTGCGAAGCTTCCGCAAGGTCATGGTCGTCGCCCGGCAGTGGTGGGCGCTCGACGGTGCCGCGGAGCGCTGCCGGCAGATGCTGGAGGCGCGCGAACGGCCGCCGCTGGTGTTCTTCCTGCTGTGGGCCGAATGCACCAACCTAGGGCGGGAGATTGCGATCGCGGCGGCCGGTGCGAATGCGACCGAAGACAACATCGCGCGCCTGCGCGCAGCCGACGATCCGGAAGAGCTGACGTAATGCGCGGATCGGACGCGCGGCCGGCTAGGCGACCGGGCCCGCGTCGGTAGACACCACCTGCGATTCCTTGGATTTGCGCGAGATCAGGCGCGCCAGTTCGCTCTGCTCGTAACTCTCGCATGGCAGTTTTATTTAGCGAACAACACAACTACCGGGAGAGTTAATGCATGCCGATGCAATCGCGCCGTGCTCTAAACAGCCTGCCTCGGCTTGCAAGCCGGTGCTAGCTTTGGCCGAAATCAGACCGGACCCTCGGATACCAAACATGTCAGATAAACCGCTTGCCGACGGCAAGATCCTGCAAAGCGTGGTCGATGGCGTCGGCGTCATCACCTTCAACAATCCCGACAAGCGCAACGCGATGTCGCTGGAGATGTGGGAAGGGCTCGGCGAGGCGCTGATCGCGTTGCGCGACGATCCTGATGTCCGCGTCGTGATCCTGGTCGGTGCGGGCGACAAGGCCTTCGTGTCGGGCGCCGATATCAGCCAGTTCGAGAAGACCAGGCACAACGCCGAGGCCTCCGAGGAATATTCACGGCGCAGCGCGGCCCAGCGCGCTTTGCTCGCCGACTATCCGAAGCCGACCATTGCCTGCATCCGCGGCTTCTGCCTCGGCGGCGGCATGCAGGTCGCGATGCTGACCGATATCCGCATCTCCGGCGCCAGCGGCCAGTTCGGCATTCCCGCCGCCAAGCTCGGCATCGCCTATGGCTATGAGGGCTTACGCCATCTGGTGTCGCTGGTCGGCCCGTCGTGGGCGCGGCTGATCATGTATACCGGCATGCGGATCGACGCCACCGAAGCGCTGCGGATCGGCCTCGTCGATCGCGTGCTGCCGGATGCCGAGCTCTGGGACGCGACCATGGAGATCGCGCGCACCATCTCCGGCAACGCGCCGCTGGCGATCAAGGCCGCCAAGATCACCATCGCGCAGGTGCTGAAGGACCCCGCCGATCGCGACATGGCCGCGATCAAGCAGATCGGCATCGACTGCATGGACAGCGCGGATTTCCGCGAGGGCCGCAGCGCCTTCATGGAGAAGCGCAAGCCGCAGTTCAAGGGCCGCTAGCCATCCGGTGTCATCACCCGCGCATGCGGGTGATCCAGTATTCCAGAGGCGGTCGTGCTTGAGCCGATGGGCCGCGGCGTACTGGGTCGCCCGGTTAAACCGGGCGATGACAGGTGAGGATGAGGACGCCACTTGCGTGATTTCTGAATAACGGAATAATACCGCCGATTTGCCCGACATGTCAAGTTGCCGTGTCGAACGCCGGCCGCGGGCTACTTTGCATGGGGTTGTTTTCGATATTTTGGCAATGCGCCCTTGCAACGGCAGGCCGAGGAGTTTCGCTGTGCTCGCGATTGAACCTGCCCTCTACTTCTTCTCGTTGACCGGCACCGTGTAGTTGAGGATCAACCGCCCGCCGTCGGGGTAAATGGTCTGGCCAGTGATGTAGGAGGCATCTTCGCTGGCGAGGAAGGCCACGACGGAAGCGACCTCGCTCGGTTCGCCGCAACGGCCAGCTGGGGTGCGCGACAGCACGCTGCGCCGGGCATCCTCGGACGAGAAGATCGCCGTCGCCACCATCTCGGTCAGGATCGTGCCGGGTCCGACCGCCACGACCCGAATGCCGTGCGGCGCCAGTGCCACCGCGGCCACCGAGGTCAGCTGCTTCATGGCGCCCTTGGACATCGCATAGGTCGCAAGCGAGGGGATCGCAAGCAGCGCATTGACCGAGGACATGTTGACGACGACGCCGCCACCGCCCTGCGCGATCATCTGCCGCGCTGCGGCCTGGACGCCGAAGAACGCGCCCTTGAGGTTGATCCCCATGACGTCGTCGAATTCGGCTTCGCTGATCTCGAGGAAGTCGCGGTTGCGCGCCACGCCCGCATTGTTGACCATGACGTCGAGCCGGCCGAACTCCTTGACCGCCGTAGCGACGATGCGATCGACATCGGCGCGCTTGCTGACGTCGGCTTCGACGGCCCGCAACCGATCCTCATGTCCGAGTTCGTTGGCGGTGTGGACGAGCCCAGCAGCGTCGACATCCGAGATGACGACCCTGGCGCCATCGGACAGGAAACGCGCCGCGCAGGCCTTGCCGATGCCGCGCGCCGCCCCCGTGATGGCGACGACCTTGTCGGAATTCTTCATGGAAGTGCCTCCAGACCAAAACTGTTCAAGGAGCAATAGCGCATCGCGCGTCCGCAGGGAACGCGACGGATTCTCCGCAGCAGGTTTCAGGACTTGATGCGCGCGAGAATTCTATCGGCCTCGGTCCGCCAGTCTGCGCTGCGGGCGAAGTCCGGCGTTCCCTTACGCCCGAACACGCCCTCATCGGCAAGATCGGCGATCCAACCCTGCCGCTCGGCGGTAGCAGACGCAGACCATGGCGCAAGCCCGGCCTCGCGCACGGTCTCCGCCACCTCGCGCACCTCCTCGGCGCGCCGTCGGCCATGCTCGATCACCCGTTGGAAGAAATAGGCGCCCTGCTTCTCCCAATCGATGGCAGGGAAGGTCTCCTTGAGCGAGGCGAGCACCGCATCCTCGACGCCATAGGCGCGTGCGGTGGTAAAGCTCTCGATCACCATCGCCTCCAGTCCCGTGTTGTGTCGTCAAACAGCGCGTCGACCGCGACGCGACGCGGGATCAATGCCTGCTGGACGCAATAGTCGATCATCAGTTCGAGCGGCCTGCGGTTCGCCTCGACGCCGAACGGCACCAGGTCCGGCACGCCGGACGGACCAGCCCTGGCCTTGCCGCGCTTGAGGAGCTCGTAGAGGCTGCGCACCACATCCGGCCGCGATGTCGCGAGCCGCTCTGTCACCACCACCAGATGATTGACCGGCACGACACCATGCCGCGCATACCACCGCGCCGCCTCGCCGGCCGGATCGGCGAACAGCGGCTTGAGCGCGGGATCGCTCGAGGTCTCGCCTAGCACGGCGTCGAGCTCGCCGTCCTTCAGCATCTGGATGATGGTGCTGCCCTTTGGCGCGCGTTCGGTGCGGTCGACATATTCGGCGATATGCGGGTCCTCGAAGGTCACCCAGTCGATGCTGTCAAGGTTGACGCCGTAGTCGTTGGCCAGGATGCCGCGCATCCATGCTCCCGTCGTGGTCGTGAACGAGCGGATGCCGACCCGCTTGCCCTCGAGGTCGGCAGGCGCGAGCGCGCCGCGATCGGCGCGATAGAGCGCGTGACCGTGCTGGAAGCGGCCGACCATCGCTGCCGGCAACAGCACCAGCGGCTTGCCGTGCGCGCGTGCCATCAGATAGGTCACGATGGCCATCTCGCAGACGTCGAACGCCTGCTCGCGCACCATCGGCTTGAACGCGGCGTTGGTCGGCGTGAACTCGATGAAGTCGAGGTCGAACAGCTCCGAGCCCAGCTCACCATCCTTCACGGCCTGGATGTGCGGGTGATTGCCGAGCACGGTGCGGAGCCGAAGTTTCTCCATGGCGATCGCCTCCGCGGGATCAGGTCAGCGCTCGTCCGGGAATTGCACCCGGTGCCTTGCGCGGGGCAGGCGTCGCAGGATCGAGTGGAGGAGCCTGCAGCGCGGCCACCGTCGCGCGGACCAATTCCTCGATGGCGTGGCCGGCGTCGGTGCCGTCGGCGTTGCCGCGCGACAGGCGCGAGACGCGTTCCGGGGTCACCAGCGTGTAGTAGAGCGCGCCGAGCAGGAAGTGGCCGCGCCAGACCAGATCAGTGCGCGGAATATGCGGCAGGCTTTCATGGATCGCATCGATGAAGGCGTGGCTGGTGTCGTCAAAGGTCTGCGCGATGATCTTGCGCACGACCTCGTTCCCTTCGGCCGACATGATCGCGCGCAGCCGCGTGAACCGCGTCCCGCCGCCGGCGAGGTCGCTGCCCGAGGTGAAGGCCGGCAGCACATAGGCGCGCACGATTGCCTCCAGCCGGTCCTGCAAATCGCGCACGCGTCGCGCCGCCGCCAAAAGCTCGGAGCGCCGCCGGTTCATCGGACCACAATGCCGCCGGTAGATTTCCAGCAGCAGGCCGTCCTTGGTTTTGAAGTGATAGGTCACGCTGCCGGGATTGGCGCCTGCCGCCTGCGCGATGTCGCGCACCGAGACGGCGTTGAAGCCGTAGGTCGAGAACAACTCCTCGGCGGCGGCGAGGATCGCCTCGCGCATGTTGGGCTTGCGTGAGCTTGCGGCCTTGACGTCTGCCTTAACGCCAGACTTGGCAGGTTTGCGGACCATATTTGTACTATCGTCCAAATAATCAGGTCGCGTCAACGAGGCGGCCGGCAAGCGCGCGGTCAGGACAGTTTGACGTCGGGCTCGGCTCGGCCGCGCGCGGCCGCGTCGAGCAGGAAGGTCTTGCCATGCCCGGGATCGGCGGCGCGCTGCGCGTCATCCATGTCCTGCCAGGCCGAGGTCACCAGTACGCGTGAGAAGTCACGGCCGACAAAGGCCGGGCAACTCGATTGGCTTGCCGGCACGCGTAGCGAGCGTAGACGCTTGCCCAGTGGATCATAGATGTCGACGCAGCCGCCGCCCCAGCGCGCGTTCCAGATCAGCCCGTCGGCATCGACGATCGCGCCGTCGAGCCCGCCCGTGCCGTGATGCTGGATCAGGACGGCGGGTTGCCCCACCGGCAGTCCGGTCTCGGCATCGAGCGGCACCCGGTACAGCGCATTGCGCGCGGTATCGGCGAAATAGCCGATGTCACCGTGCGGCGAAAAACAGATCGCGTTCGGGATCGTGATGTCTGGATAAAGCTGCGTGATGCGACCGCGGTGCAAGGTGTAGATCGCGCCCGCTCCCTGCTCGGCCTGGCGCCCCATGGTGCCGAGCCAGAATGTTCCGGACGGATGCACGCGCGCGTCGTTGGAGCGCGTCGCCGGGTTGTCGGCCTCGAGCGCAGCGAACAGCTCCATCTGGCCATTGGCGATCTGCCGCACATAGAGCCCGTCGTCGGTGAGGACAAGCTGCCGCTCGCCGTCGATCCGCGCCAACGCGCTCGCCATGTTCGGCAGGTTGTGGATCACGGTCCGCCCACTGGCAAAGCGATGCTCGAACAGGCGACGCTCGCGGATGTCGAACCACCACGCGGTGTCGGTTGACGCATCGTAGGTCGGGCCTTCGCCGAGATGACAGCGCTCGGCCGACAATATCGATGTCGGCACCTCTTCCATCGGCGGCCCGGCGGCACGATCGGTCATGGCATCACTCACACGGTCGAGAATCGATAGATGGCGGTGCGCCGGTAGGTCTGCCCGGGATCGAGCCGCGCCGACGGAAAGTCGGGCCGGTTCGGCGCATCGGGCCAGGCATGCGGCTCGAGACACAGCGCATCGGATTGGCGGTACAGCCGGTTGCCCTTGCCGGCGGTCGAGCCGTCGAGAAAATTGCCGGAATAGAACTGCAGTCCCGGTTGATCGGTGAACAGCTCCATCACGCGGCCGCTGTGCGGCGCCTCGAGGCGCGCGGCGAAACGGGGTCCGGTCCCCTCGGCCAGACAGAAATTGTGGTCATAGCCGCGCCCGAGTTGCAGCTGCTCGTCATTCATCCTGATCCGCGCGCCGATCGCCGTGGGCTTGCGGAAGTCGAACGGCGTGCCGTCGACCGGCCGCGGCGGCCCCTGTAGCGGGATTGCCGTGGCGTCGACCGCGAGGAAATGGTCGGACGCGATCGTAAGGTAATGATCGAGGATCTGCGTGCCGGCGCGCGCGCCGTCGAGATTGAAGAAGCTGTGATTGGTGAGGTTGAGGCAGGTCGGCCGGTCGGTGGTCGCCTGATAGGTCACCGAAAGCTCCATCGGCGCACGCACGCGATAGGTCACCCGCGTCGCCAGATTGCCCGGATAGCCCTCCTCGCCATGCGGGCTGTCGCGCTCCAGCACCAGCGTCGGCTCCGGATCGTCGCTGAGCTCGACGATCTTCCACAGCTTGCGATCAAAGCCCTGCAGCCCGCCATGCAGCGCGTTGGGACCGTTGTTGGCGTCGAGCTGCACCGTTTCGCCATCGAGCATGAAGCGCGCGCCGGCGATCCGGTTGGCGTAACGCCCAACGGTCGCGCCAAAGAATTTGCGCTGCGCGAGATAGCCGTCGAACGCGTCGTGACCGAGCACGATGTCGTCGCACTGTCCGTCGCGATCCGGCGTTACTAGCGCCTGCAGCGTGGCGCCGAAGGGAAGGATGGCGGCCTCAAAGCCGTGCTCGCCGCGCAGCGTCACGCGCTCGACCACGGTACCATCGGGCAACATGCCGAAGGGCGCGCAACTAATTCCGGCCGAAGTCATTGTCAGTCCTCGAACGCCTCGACGAGGCGCCGCCGCCCCAGCATGAAGCTGTCGGCGACGAGCTGCAAGGGCACCAGATCGACGTCGGATTTGCCGTCCGACGTCAGTGCGACGAAGCGGCGATACAGCGCGGGATATTCCTCGTCGGCGGCATCGACGACGAGCATGCTGCCGTCGCGCAGCTGTCTGCCGCCCTTTGACAGCGTCACAAGCCCGGCATCGGTCTCGCAAAGAATGTCCCAGGTCTGCGGACCGGTCTGGCGGAAATCGAATTCGGCACGGATCGGCAAGCCGCTGTCGTCGGAGAGCTCGAGTTCCGCGGCAATCGGCGCTTCCCGATTGGAGGGAAAATCCAGCGTCGCACTCCTGACAAGAAGCGGGCGCGGCAGGATCTCGGTCAGGATCGAGAGCGCGTTGATGCCGGGATCGAACACGCCGAAACCTCCGGCTTCGAAGATCCAGGCCTGGCCCGGATGCCAGACGCGCACGTCCTCCTTCCAGATGATGGTCACCTTGTTGATGGTGCGGCCGGCGAGCAGCTTGCGCGCAGGCCCGACCGCGGGCGCATAACGCGAATGCCAGGTCGCAAACAATGTCCGGCCTGCTTGATGCGCTGCGGCGATCAACGGCGAGAGTTCGGCAACGGTCGCGCCCGGCGGCTTTTCCAGCAGCACGTGCTTGCCCGCAGCGAGGGCGGCCGCGGCCTGCGCGTGACGGATCTGGGGCGGCGTGCACAGCGCGACCGCATCGATCTCCGGCCCGTCGCGCAGCAGTTCATGCAGGTCGCGGAAATGCGGCAGACCCGGTGGCGATTTGACCGGATCGGCGACCGCAACCAGGGCCGCGCCCGAAATCTTCGCGATCGCCGGCACATGCTGCCGGCACGCGATCTCGCCGAAGCCGACAATAGCGATACGCAGCAAGTCGCTCATGCCCGTCCTCGTGTTGTCGGCTGCCCTGATCGGCAAACACCCTCGGCGCAAGACCACAGGTAAGCGCCCAACATTAACCGCACGCTCTTGGTTTGGTTGCAATCCGGAAAATCCGCCACGCCCCGTTGCAAGACCGTTTCTCAAGACCGCGTCTAGCGCGCGGCCTCGAACCCGCCCAGCACGGCCGTCAGATTGGCCCCGAGGATATCGGAGAGATAGCCGCCCTCCTGCACCAGCACCGTCGGCAGACCGAACCGCGCCAGCCCCTCGCCGATGCGGCGGAAGCCGTCGGTGGTGACCGCGAGGCCCGCCAGCGGGTCCTTCTCGGAGGCGTCGAGGCCGAGCGCTACCACCAGCGCGGTCGGTGCGAAGGAGCGGATCGCCCGCTCCGCCGCCGCCAGCGCCTTCATGTAGCCGTCGTCGCCGGTGCCCTTGGCCAGCGGAATGTTGAGATTGGTGCCGAGACCACCTCCGGCACCGCGCTCATGCGCATAGCCCCAGACGTAAGGATAGAAGAACGACGGATCGGCGTGGATCGAGACCGTGAAGACATCCGGCCGTTCGCAGAAGATGCCCTGCGTGCCGTTGCCGTGATGCACGTCGACATCGAGGATCGCGACGCGCTCGTGCTTCTGGCGCAGATGCTCGGCCGCGATGGCGCTGTTGTTGAGGAAGCAGAAGCCGCCGGCGAGATCGCGATAGGCGTGGTGGCCGGGCGGACGGCACAGCGCGTAGACGGCGTCCTCGCCGTCCAGCACCATCTGCGCGGCGGTGACCGCGACGTCGCTGGAGGCGCAGGCGCCGGCCCAGGTACCCGGGCCGATCGGGCAGGCGGTGTCGACCGTGTGCCAGCCGAGCTTGCCAACGATATGCGTGGGATACGTGCCGGCATTGCGCACCGGATGCATGTTGGCGATCATCTCCGGCCCGGCATTGCCGAGCGCGGACCATTCGTCCCAGGCATCCGCAAGAAAGCTCAGATATTCCGGGCTGTGCACCCGCGCCCGCGGCCCCTGCCCGAACTTTGTCGGCTCGATCAGCGTGTGCTTGCCGGCCCTCAGGCCCGCCAGCAGACGGTCGGCGCGCTCGGGCTGCTCGGTGGTGCGCTGGACCACACCGCGGACCAGGAAGAATTGCGGATCATGGCTGCGGTGCAGATCACTGTAGACGGCCTTCACGGGACACTCCTGTTCGATCAGCGGCGGGGCTAAGCCTTGGCTTGCGCGTTGTACACTACCAGCGGCGGCGATGATCTGAAACAGCGCGCGATTTCATGCTATGTCCGCATGCAGTGCAATGATTCAAAGGCGCAGGAAACCGAGCCTGGCCATGGCGAGCAGCAAGGCGGAGACGGAGGATGCGACAACGGGGCGGCGCGGCCGGCCGCGCTCCGCCGCGACCACGGCCGCGATCCTGCAAAGCGCCTATTCGCTGATGGCGACCACTGGCCTTGCCGCCACCACCATCGATGCGATCGCCAAACACTCCAACGTCTCGAAGATGACGATCTACAAATGGTGGCCGTCGCGCGAGGCGTTGCTGATCGATGCCTTCCTCGACCAGGCCTCGCGCGCCGTGCCGTTGCCCGAAACCGGCAATCCGGTCGCTCGCATCCGCCGCCATGTCGCGACCTATGTCGAGGCGCTGCAGGGCGAGTTCGGGCGGGTGCAGCTCGCGGTGATCTCGGAATGCATCTCCAAGACCGGCGCAGCGGAGCTGTTCTACGAGCGCTATCTCGGTCTGCGTCGCAGCAGGATGCTGGAGATCATCACCGCCGGCCAGAAGGACGGCAGCATCGGCGCGCCGGGTGTGCCCGGCGATATCTATGACGCGATCTATGGCAGCCTGTTCTATCGCTACGTCTTCGGCATCAAGCCGTTGACCCCGGCCTATGCCCGCAATCTCGTCAATCTGGTGCTGCGGCCGCGCGCCGACACGTGAATATCAAGCAGAGCGCTGCCGCTGACGGCGGAACCAGGCCCAGGTCTCGCGCGTCACGGCGCGGTAGTTGCGGCCGCGATACACGATATGGCCATCGACGATGGCGTTCAGTTTCGGCAGCGCATGGAATGGCACCGTCGGATAGGCATGGTGCTCGACATGGTAAGGCATGTTCCACGCGAACCATTTCATGATCCGGCCTGTCATCGTGGTGCGCGTGTTCTCGAACGCACTCCGCGTCCGCTCGCACCCGGTGTGCTCGGCATAGAGATAGGGACGCAGGACGAACTGACCGGCCAGCAGCGGCACGATCCACACCCAGAGCAGGATCGCGCTGTGCAGCGCGAGTGATGCCACCAGCAACAGCAGATAGCCCGCGAGATAGAGTCTCGCTTCCCGCACGATCGCCGCCCGCTTGTGCTCCGGAATCCACGGCACGGTCACCTTGCCGGTGAGCGCGTGCCGCAACATCAGGCGGATGCGCACCAATACCTGCAGCAGGCCGGAATAGGCGATCGCGAGCTGGGTGTCCGACGCGGGCTTGGGACCGACGATCAGCTCCGGGTCCTTCTCCGGATCCTGGGTGTAGCGATGATGGTCCCAGTGGAACAGGCAGTAATATTGGTAGGGCAATCCGATCATGAAGGCGGACAGATTGCCGACCGCCAGATTGAGCGCGTGACTGCGGAACGCCGTCTTGTGCGCGGTCTCATGCACCACCATGAACAGGAACGCGACGAAGTAACCCTGGATGGCAATTAGCGGCACCGCCCACGGCAAACCGTAGCGCGACGAGGCCAACGAGATCAGCGCACCGACCACAACGATCATACCGTAATGGCTCGCCGCGCGCACCGCGCCGGCAAGGTTCGACTTGGTCGACAGGTCGCGGAGGATCAGCGGGCTGAGCGGCTTCAGGCGAGGTCCGGCATCACTAGTCTCTGCGGTGCTCATGGTCGGTCTCACATGTCAGCGTTGCAGCAACGCCGAGATCTCGGCGTTGATGAAGGCGCGGTCTACGGCGTTGTTGACCGGATTGCCGGCGCGGTGGCCGTGGATCGACGGAATCGCATGCAGCGCCGCGGAGCGCGCGTTGACCAGGCGGCCGAGCTCGTCCTCGTTGTCGCGTGGATCGAAATAGCGATCGGTACGCCCTGGCATCAGCAGAATGTGCGCCTTGATCGCCGCCAGCGCCCGGTCGAAGTCGCCACCGAATTCATCGCAGCGGCTGATGTCACCGGCTTGCCAGATCGCGATCTGCGCCAGCAGATCATTGGCATCGCGCCGCGCGAAGGCGCCGTCCCACGATCCCGCGAGGTAGTCCTCCAATGAGTTGAAGCCGGCCTCGCGCCAGACCTCCTCGCGATAGAATTCATGCGACATCGCCCAGCCGGCATAGACGCGCCCCATCGCGCGCAGGCCCGCCGCAGGCTTGCTGACGAAGCGGCCGTCCCGATAGGCCGGATCGGAGGTCAGCGCGGCCTTCACCCCCTCGAGGAACATATGGTTATACGGCGAACACCGCGCGCTGCCGCAGACCACGGCTGCGCGCTCCACCATGTCGGGATAGCGCGCGGCCCAATGATAGGCCTGCATGCCGCCCATCGACCAGCCGTACACCAGCGCGAGCTTCGTCACGCCAAACCGCTCGACCAGCAGCCGCCGCTGGACGGCGACCGCATCATGATAGGTGAAGGCTGGAAACGGCGCGCCGCCGAGCACCTCGCCCGAATTCGAGGGCGAGGACGACAGGCCATTGCCGAACAGATTCGCGATGACGATGAAGTAACGCTCGGGATCGAGCGCCCCGCCCGGCTGCACCAGCCATTCGATGTCGCAATGCTGGGCGGCGAACGACGTCGGATAGAGGATGACGTTGTCCTCGGCCGCGTTGAGCGTGCCGTAGGTCTTGTAGGCCAGCCTCAGCTGCGGAAACACGGCGCCGCCCTGCAGGGTCACGTCACCGGCCTCGAACACCTCATAGTCGCGTGGCGTGGTCATGCGCATTCGACCTCAAGTATGCAGGCGCGACGCTGCGCCCTCAATAACTGTACTGTCAGTACATTAATTGACTGATCTTGGCAAGGCGTCATCCTGAGGTGCGAGCGGAGCGAGCCTCGAAGGATGGGCAGCGAACGCCCGTGGCGATCCTTCGAGGCTTCGCCTTGCGATGCGACCGCATCGCAAAGCTCGCACCTGCAGCGACAACCGCAAAGCCGTTGCGCCGGGATGACGGCGGCGCAGGTGGCGGTGGCATCGCACCGGGCCGATCCATTCAAAATCGGTATGGATCAATACCCGTTTCGGCTTGGACCCATTGCCGTCATCTCTCTAGGACTGCCCCCGAGGAAATTTTTTCAAGGAGGCGCTAATGAGCGCGATTGTGTCCGCTGCGGACGCGCGGCGATCCCGCGTCCGGCTTCTGATCGTGACGATGCTGTTTCTCGTCACCACCGTGAACTATGCCGATCGCGCCACGCTCTCGATCGCCGGCCCCGCGCTCTCCAAGGAACTGCATCTCGACCCCGTCGCGATGGGTTACGTATTCTCGGCCTTTGGCTGGTCCTATGTGATCGCCCAGGTGCCGTGCGGCTGGCTGCTCGACCGCTTCGGCTCGAAGTGGGTCTATGCGATCAGCATCATCGTCTGGTCGATCTTCACCGCGCTGCAGGGCCTGGTCGGGTTTCTCTCAGCGGGCGCGGCCGTGGGCCTGCTGTTCGCACTGCGCTTTCTGGTCGGCTTCGCCGAAGCGCCATCGTTCCCGGCCAATGCCCGCATCGTCGCGGCCTGGTTCCCCGGCAATGAGCGCGGCACCGCATCGGCCTTCTTCAACTCCGGGCAGTATTTCGCGACCGTGATCTTCGCGCCGCTGATGGGCTGGATCGCGCACGAATACGGCTGGCGCCACGTGTTCTACGTGATGGGCGGGCTCGGCATCGTCATGGGCATCGCCTGGATCAAGACGATCCACGAGCCGAAGGAGCATCCCGCGATCAACGAGGCCGAGTTCGACTACATCAAAGAGGGCGGCGCGCTGGTCGACATGGACGCGGCGAAGGACGGTAAAAAGCACGACAGCGGCCCCAGCTGGGACCACATCCGCCAGTTGCTCGCCAACCGCATGATGCTCGGCGTCTATATCGGCCAGTATTGCATCAACACGCTGACTTATTTCTTCCTGACCTGGTTCCCGGTCTATCTGGTCAAGGAGCGCGGGCTCTCGATCCTGCAAGCCGGCTTCGTCGCGACGTTGCCGGCGCTGTGCGGCTTCATCGGCGGCGTGCTCGGCGGCGTGATCTCGGACTACCTGCTGCGCCGCACCGGCTCACTGACCATCGCGCGCAAGATCCCGATCGTCGGCGGCATGCTGCTGTCGATGTCGATCATCGCCTGCAACTACGTCGACGGCCAGGCGCTGGTGGTCGGCTTCATGGCGCTGGCCTTCTTCGGCAAGGGCATCGGCGCGCTCGGCTGGGCCGTGGTCTCGGATACCTCGCCGAAGGAAGCCGGCGGCATCTCCGGCGGCTTGTTCAACACCTTCGGGAACCTGTCCTCGATCACCACGCCGATCATCATCGGCTACATCCTGGCCGCCACCGGCTCGTTCAACGGCGCGCTGGTGTTCGTCGGCGCCAACGCGCTGGTCGCGGCGATCGCCTACCTCTTCATCGTCGGCGAGATCAAGCGGGTGCAGCTGAAGGCGGCGTGAGGCAAGTCCGGCGCAATAGGGCCGCCGCGAGAATAACGACACATCAACGGCGGCTTCGGCCGCCGTCTTTGTCTTCTTGGCCAGTGGGAGGCATCGATGCTAGAACGTACAAATCCTCGAACGATCCATTCCAGGCTAGCATCGATGTTCGACCTGAACCAGCTCCGCTGTTTCGTCACGGTGGCCGAGGAATTGCACTTCGGCCGCGCCGCCGCGCGGCTCAACATGACCCAACCGCCGCTGAGCCGGCAGATCCAGGTGCTCGAGCACATCATCGACGCGCCGCTGCTGGAGCGCACCAGCCGCTCGGTGCGGTTGACGCCGGCGGGACGCAGCTTTTTGCCGGAGGCGCGGCGTATCCTCAAACTCGCAGAGTCCGCTTCGCAGGTCGCCCGGCGCATCGCGCTCGGCAAGACCGGCTCGCTCAAGATCGGCTTTACGGCCGCGGCCGCCTATGGCTTCCTGCCCGACCTGATCGCGGCCGCCCGCTCACGCCTGCCGGAGGTCGATTTTTCCCTTAAGGAAATGGTCTCCGGCGATCAGTTCGAGGCGCTGACCACCGGCCAGATCGATGCCGGCCTGCTGCGCCCGCCGATCGCGCGGCCGGAATTCGCCAGCCGGCGCGTCGTGGCCGAGCCGCTGCTTGCGGCGATCCCGAAAAAGCATCCGCTGGCCGCGGCCGAGACCGTCAGCATCAAGGATTTCGACGACCAGCCCTTCGTGATGTATTCGCCCTATGAAGCGCGCTACTTCCACGATCTGCTGGTCTCGATGTTCACCCGCGCCGACGTGCTGCCGCGCTATGTCCAGCATCTCAGCCAGATCCACTCGATCCTCGCCATGGTGCGCGCCGGGCTCGGCGTCGCGATCGTGCCGGAAGCGGCCGCGAGCCTAAAAATCGCGGATGTCCGGCTGAAGCCGCTGAAGCTGCGCACGCCGGTGCCGGTCGAGCTGTTCATGGTATGGCGGCGCGATCACGAGAACCAGCTGCTGCCGGCATTGATCGAGATCGCCACCGAAATCGCTGGCCCGCATCTGCGCGGCGATTGATGCAGATTGTGCATCGCTCGATACCGCGTTTGGCTTGGACGCGCATCGAACGATTTCCTAGAAATCTCGCCATGGACGCGCGCTGCTCGCGGATCCGTTCCCAACAGCATTTTAGGAGTGGTGCCATGAGCAAGATGACCCCTCAGGAGATGGCCGCGAGAATCGGTGGCGGCCTCCTGTCCTTCCCCGTGACCCCGTTCAACGCGGACCATTCGTTCGACGAGGCGACCTATCGCGCCAATATGGACTGGCTGTGCGGCTATGACGTCGCCGGCCTGTTCGCCGCCGGCGGCACCGGCGAGTTCTTCTCGCTGACGCCATCCGAAGTTCCGCAGGTCGTGAAGGTCGCGGTCGAGGAGACCAAGGGCCGCGTTCCCGTGCTGGCCGGCACCGGCTACGGCACCGCGATCGCGCGCGAGATCGCGATCGGCGCCGAGAAGGCGGGCGCCGACGGGTTGCTGCTGCTGCCGCCTTATTTGACACATGCCGAGCAGGACGGCCTCGCCGCGCATGTCGAGGCGGTGTGCGCGTCGGTCAAAATCGGCGTCATCGTCTACAACCGCGACAATGCGATCCTGCAGCCCGATACGTTGGCGCGCCTGTGCGAGCGCTGCCCGAACCTGGTCGGCTACAAGGACGGCATCGGCGACATCGAGCTGATGACCCGCGTCTACACCCGGCTCGGCGACCGCCTGACCTATATCGGCGGGCTCCCCACGGCGGAAACCTTTGCGCTGCCCTATTTCGACATGGGCGTGACCACCTATTCGTCGGCGGTGTTCAACTTCGTGCCGGAATTCGCCACCAATTTCTACGCCGCAGTGCGCCGGCGCGATCATCAGACCATCCATGCAGGGTTGAAGGATTTCATCCTGCCGCTGATCGCGATACGCAACCGCAAGAAGGGCTATGCGGTCTCGATCATCAAGGCCGGCATGAAGGTGATCGGCCGCGATTCCGGCCCGGTGCGGCCGCCGCTCACCGATCTCACCGAGCAGGAGGTCGCCGAGCTCGCGGCGCTGGTGGCCAAGCTGCCGCAGGCCGCGACCCAGCAGGCAGCAGAGTAGGCCGAACGGCCCAAGAAACCGGAACAAGACAGCGGAAAGAACACAAAGGGAGGAGCAGATGATTCAAGACACGATCCGCACCGGCTTTGCCGGCGCCCCCGTCGTCACGGCGATGGAGGTGATCCCGGTTGCCGGCCGCGACGGCATGCTCCTCAATCTGAGCGGCGCGCATGCGCCGTTCTTCACCCGCAACCTCGTCATCCTCACTGACAACTCCGGCCACACCGGCGTCGGCGAGGTGCCGGGCGGCGAGAAGATCCGCAAGACGCTCGAGGACGCACGCGACCTCGTCGTCGGCCAGACCATCGGCGCCTGCAACAACATCCTGGCGTCGATGCGCCAGACCTTTGCCGACCGCGACGCCGGCGGCCGCGGCAAGCAGACGTTTGACCTGCGCATCACCATTCACGCGGTCACCGCGGTGGAATCCGCGTTGCTCGATCTGCTCGGCCAGCATCTCAATCTCCCGGTCGCGGCGCTGCTCGGCGAAGGCCAGCAGCGCAAGAGCGTCGAGACGCTCGGCTATCTCTTCTTTGTCGGCGATCGCAGCAAGACCAACCTGCCTTACGTCGAAGGCGAGACCGGCAAGGCGGATTGGTTCAACCTGCGCCACCAGGTTGCGCTGACGCCGGACGCGATCGTGCGCCTCGCCGAGGCCACGCAGGCGCATTACGGCTTCGCCGATTTCAAGCTCAAGGGCGGCGTGCTCGCCGGCGAAGAGGAGATCGAGGCCGTCACCGCGATCGCAAAACGCTTTCCGAACGCGCGCGTCACGCTCGACCCGAACGGCGCCTGGTCGCTCGACGAGGCGATCGGGCTCTGCAGCAACATGGGTGGCGTGCTCGCCTATGCCGAGGATCCCTGCGGCGCCGAGGCCGGTTTCTCCGGCCGTGAGATCATGGCCGAGTTCCGCCGCGCCACCGGGCTGCCAACCGCAACCAACATGATCGCGACCGACTGGCGCCAGCTCTCCCACGCGCTGCGCCTCGGCGCAGTCGACATTCCGCTGGCCGATCCGCATTTCTGGACCATGCAGGGCTCGGTGCGGGTGGCGCAGACCTGCCGCGACAACGGCCTGACCTGGGGCTCGCACTCCAACAACCATTTCGACATTTCGCTGGCGATGTTCACCCATGTCGGCGCCGCCGCGCCCGGCAAGGTGACCGCGATCGACACCCACTGGATCTGGCAAGATGGCCAGGCGTTGACCAAAGAGCCCCTTCAGATCAAGGGCGGCAAGATCGCGATCCCGGATCGGCCGGGTCTCGGCATCGAGGTCGATCGCGGTGCCATTGAAGCTGCGAACGCGCTATACAAGCAGCATGGCCTCGGCGCCCGCGACGACGCGCTGGCCATGCAGTTCCTGATCCCCGGCTGGGCCTTCGACGACAAGCGTCCCTGCCTCGTGCGCTAAAAAGAAAGGTTGGAAGCATGGCCGCTCACCAGAAGAACTTCATCGCCGGCGAATGGGTCGACGGAACAGGCATCACGCGGGACATCAATCCCTCCAACACCGGCGATGTGGTCGGCGAATACGCCAAGGCCGACAAGGCGCAGACCGAAAAGGCGATCGCCGCGGCAAAGGCCGCCTTCCCGGCCTGGGCGCGCTCGACACCGCAGGAGCGCTTTGACGCGCTGACCAGGATCTCGGTCGAAATCCTCGCCCGCAAGGAAGAGCTCGGCCGCCTGCTCGCGCGCGAGGAAGGCAAGACGCTGCCGGAAGGCATCGGCGAGGTGGCACGCGCCGGGCAGATCTTTGCGTTCTTCGCCGGCGAAGCGCTGCGGCTGATCGGCGAGAAGGGCGCATCGGTTCGTCCGGGCCTCGACGTCGAGATCACCCGCGAACCGGTCGGCGTCGTCGGCATGATCACACCGTGGAATTTTCCGATCGCGATCCCGGCCTGGAAGATCGCGCCCGCGCTCTCCTACGGCAACAGCGTAGTGTTCAAGCCGGCCGAGCTGGTGCCGGGCTCGGCGCATGCGCTGTCCGAGATCATCGCGCGCTCCGGCATTCCGGCAGGGGTCTTCAACCTCGTGGTCGGCTCGGGCTCGGTGGTCGGCCAGACCCTGCTCGAACATCCCGACGTCGCCGCGATCTCATTCACCGGCTCGGTTCAGACCGGCCGCAAGATCGCGCAGGCCTGCGTGGTCTCCAACCCCATGAAGAAGTTCCAGCTCGAGATGGGCGGCAAGAACCCGCTGGTCGTGCTTGACGACGCCGACCTCAAGGTCGCGGTCGAGGTCGCCGTCAACGGCGCCTATTTCTCGACCGGCCAGCGCTGCACCGCGTCCTCGCGCCTGATCGTCACCGCAGGGATTCACGACCGCTTCGTCGCCGCGATGACCGAGCGGATGAAGGGGCTCTCGGTGGATGACGCGCTGAAGAGCGGCGTGCATGTCGGCCCGGTCGTCGACCAGAGCCAGCTCGACCAGGACCTCCGTTATATCAAGATCGGCCAGGATGAGGGCGCCCGCCTGCATTGGGGCGGCGAGTTGTTGAACCGCGAGACGCCCGGCTTCTATCTGCAGCCGGCGCTGTTCACCGAAGCCACCAACACCATGCGCATCGCCCGCGAGGAGATCTTCGGCCCGGTCGCCTGCGTGATCCGCGCCAAGGATTATGAGGAGGCGCTCGCGATCTCCAACGACACCGAGTTCGGCCTCGCCTCGGGCATCTGCACGTCAAGCCTGAAATACGCCTCGCATTACAAGCGCAACAGCGAGGCCGGCATGGTGATGGTCAATCTGCCGACCGCCGGCGTCGACTATCACGTGCCATTCGGCGGCCGCAAAGGCTCGAGCTACGGCGCGCGCGAACAGGGCGCCTATGCCCGCGAGTTCTACACCACGGTGAAGACGGCTTATACGTTCCCGGGGTGAAATTAGATCGCACCTCGTAGGTGCTTCGCCGCCTCTCCCGCTTGCGGGGGTGGGTTGGGGTGGGGGCTCTCTCCACGAGTCACACTGTGGAGAGAGCCCCCACCCGTCACGCTACGCGTGCCGACCTCCCCCGCAAGCGGGAGAGGTAAAGCAAGAAAGCCGTTGGCGCCGAAACCTCAGGAGAGCCCGCATGGACCAGTCGATCGGCGCGCAGGAGCAGCCCCGTTACATCAAGCTCAACGAGCGCGACAATGTCGCGATCGTCGTGAATGATTTCGGCCTGCCCGCCGGCTCCCGCTTCGCCTCGGGCCTGACGCTGCGCGCCTTCGTGCCGCAGGGCCACAAGACCGCGCTGGAAGACATCGCCGAAGGCGCGCCGATCATCCGCTATGGCGAGGTGATCGGCCACGCGCTTAAGCCGATCCTGGCCGGCGAATGGGTCGACGAGGCGCGCATCCGCATGCCCGAGGCGCCGCCGCTCGATCAGCTCGAGATCGCAACCGCGGTGCCGCCCGTCCTGCCGCCGCTCGAAGGTTTTACCTTCGAAGGCTATCGCAATCCCGACGGCTCGGTCGGCACCAAGAACATCCTCGGCATCTCCTCCTCCGTGCAATGCGTCAAGGGCACGATGGAATATGCCGTCAAGCGCATCCGTACTGAGCTCTTGCCGAAATATCCCAATGTCGACGACGTCGTGCCGCTGACCCACGCCTATGGCTGCGGCGTCGCGATCACGGCGCCCGACGCCGTGGTGCCGATCCGCACCCTGCAAAATCTCGCGCTCAATCCGAATTTCGGCGGCGAGATCCTCGTGGTCGGGCTCGGCTGCGAGAAGCTCGCGCCGGAACGGCTGGTGCCGGAAGGCATCAGCGACGCCATCGTGCGGATGCAGGACGAAGCCTTTGACGGCTTCGGCGCCATCGTCGACGCGATCATGACCCAGGCCGAGGCCAGGCTGAAGGTGCTCAACGCCCGCACGCGCGAGACCTGCCCGGCCGCCGATCTCGTGATCGGCCTGCAATGCGGCGGCAGCGATGCGTTCTCCGGCGTCACCGCGAATCCCGCGGTCGGCTTCGCCGCGGACCTGCTGGTGCGTGCCGGCGCCACCGTGATGTTCTCGGAAGTGACCGAGGTGCGCGACGCGATCCAGCTTCTGACCCGCCGCGCCGTCAACGAGGATGTCGGGCGCGCGCTGATCCGCGAGATGGCATGGTACGACGCCTATCTCGCCCGCGGCGGCGCCGACCGCAGTGCCAACACCACGCCGGGCAACAAGAAAGGCGGGCTCGCCAACATCGTCGAAAAATCCTTGGGCTCGATCGTCAAGTCGGGCTCCGGCCCGATCGCGGGCGTGCTGTCGCCCGGCGAGAAGGCGCGGCAGAAAGGCATGCTGTTTGCGGCTACTCCTGCAAGCGACTTCATCTGCGGCACGCTGCAGCTCGCCTCCGGCATGACCTTGCAGGTGTTCACCACCGGCCGCGGCACGCCCTATGGCCTCGCCGCCGCGCCCGTCATCAAGGTCGCGACCCGCAGCGAGCTGGCGCGGCGCTGGAAGGATCTGATCGATTTCGACGCCGGCTGCATCGCGACCGGCGAGAAGACCATCGAGGAGACCGGCTGGGACCTGTTCCGGCTGATCCTCGACGTCGCGAGCGGGCGGACAAAACCGTGGTCGGATCGCTGGGGCATCCACAACGATCTGACGCTGTTCAACCCGGCGCCGGTGACCTAGGACCGGCGCCGATCATCAACGCGCATGGAACTCGCTGAACAGACATTCACCAGCGTGGCGAAATGCTCATGTTCCGCGCGTTGAATCGCCCGAATTGATGTCCCACGTCCTCAGCAACAGGAGGACGTTCCATGAAACAATCGCAGCACTTCCTCGACAATGCGGAGAACTGCGCGCAGCTTGCCGAGCGCGCCGACGACGAGCCGACCTACAATCGCTTCAAGCGTATGGAAGCGGCCTGGCGCGCGCTGGCCAAGGAGCAGGATTGGCTCGACGGCGAGAGCTCGCCGTCGGAAACGGCAGCCTGAATCCGAAGGTGGTCCGTGCGCGATAAATCAAATGTCGCCGCGGGCCGCTTTCTATTCGGCGCTGCGCTGCCGCTGCCAGCGCAGCAGATAGGCCTGCAGCCGCCAGATGATCGCCGACAGCACGACACCAACCAGCATCAGCACCACGACCGCGACCATCATGCCCGAGGCCTCGCCGCGCGCCTCCGACTCGATGATGAGACGGCCGATGCCGCGCTCGGCGCCGATGAATTCGCCGACGATCACGCCGATCAGCGCAAAGGAAATGGCGGGCGTCAGCGAGGCAAACACCCAGGCCATCGTCGAGGGGATCACCACGGTGCGGGTGATCTGCCACTCGCTGGCGCCGAGCAGACGCGCAGCATTGGTAAAACCCTCGTCGATCGAGCGCGCGCCCTCGAAGGTGTTGAAGAACACCAGGAACACCACGACGATCCAGGAGGTCACGATCTTCGACATGTCGCCGATCCCGAACGCCAGCACGATGATCGGCGCCAGCGCAATCCGCGGGATCGAATTCACCGCGGTGATGAAGGGCTGGAAAATCGCGCTGAGGCGGTCGGATCGCCCCAGGATCAGCCCGGCGACGAAACCGCTGACCACGCCGGTGACGAAGCCGAAGAAGGTATTCTTCAGCGTGATGGCGGTCGCCGCCCAGAGATTGTTCTCGTTGCGCGCCAGGCACTTTGCGAAGTCGCCGTTGAACCAGCCGTTGAAGACGCCGAGCTTCGATTTGAGGCAGCTCTGGATCAGGAAATTCTCGTAGATCATCGACGGCTTCGAGATGAAGTACGGGTCGAGCAGATCCGGCACCAGCCACGGCAGTTTCGCCCGCAGGTCGTAGCCCCATTGCCACACCGACAGCACGATTGCGCAGATCAGGACCTGCCAGCCGATCGTGTTCATCATGCTGTACCGCTTCATGGGCTGCGGCCCTTGACGAATTCCTCGCCGAGCGAATGCCAGATGTGCTGGAACAGCTCGGCATAATGCGGGGTCTCGCGCACCTTCACCGCATCGCGCGGGCGGGCGAAGTCGACCTCGAACATGTCCTTGATCCGGCCCGGCCGCGCCGAGAACAGGATGATGCGGTCGGCGAGCGTCAGCGCCTCGCCGCGATCGTGGGTCACGAACAGCACGGTCTGCTGCTCGCGTTCCCAGATCCGGAGCAGCACCTCGTGCATGTCGATCTTGGTGTGGGTATCGAGCGCGCCGAACGGCTCGTCCATCAACAGGATCTGCGGCTCGACGATCAGGGTCCGCATCAACGCCGCGCGCTGCCGCATGCCGCCCGACAGCGCCGACGGATAGGCGTTCTCAAATCCCTTCAGCCCGGCCTGCGCGACGCATTCCGCGATGCGCGCTTTCCGTTCGCTCACGGCCACGCCCGCGAGCTCCAGCCCATAGCCGATATTGTCGGCCACCGTCCGCCAGGGGAACAGCGTATCGCGCTGGAAGACGTAGCCGACATCGGGCGTCGCCTTGCCGGCGACGACGCGCTTGCCGTCGATCAGGATCTCGCCGCCGGTGGGGCGGATCAGCGAGGCGATCATGTTGAGCACGGTGCTCTTGCCCGAGCCCGACGGCCCGAGCAGCGCGACGAACTCGCCGCGCCGGACGTCGAAAGTGACGTCGCGCACCGCCTCGATCGTGGTTTTGGCAAGCTGGAACGACTTGCACAGGCCGTTGACCTCGACGCGGCGGTCGGCCGAGGCGCGCGGTGACAGAGTGACGCTCGTCTCGAGCGCGCTCAACCCGGATAGGCCTTTCGCGCCGCGTCGATCAGGTTGGAGTTGACCACGTCGGCGATCTTGAGCGGCTTGATGCCGGTCATCTCGCGGAACCAGACCTTCTCGCCGCGCGCAAAGCTTGCGGCGTCGATCGTGCCCTCATAGTCCGCGACCTTCTGGATCGCCGTGATCTCGAGCAGATTGGCGTCACGCGAGGTGCTGCCGACATAGGGCTCGATCGCGTCATAAACCTCCGTCGGCTTGTGCGTCTTGATCCACTGCGACGCACGCCACAGCGCGGTGACGAAGGCCTGCATTTTGGCAGGGTCCTTGTCGATGGTTGCCTGCAGCGTGAAATGCGCGGTCACCGGCACCTTGCCGCCGATATGCTTGTTCCAGATCGCCTCGTCGGTGCCGTCGAACAGCAGTTCACCCCAGCCCTGCTGCTGTGCCTCGTTGAGCAGCGACAGCGAGCTGACCAGGATATCGACCTGCTTCGATTTCAGCGACCCCAGCATGGTGTCGACATTGCCGGTGCCGATCCAGGTCACCTTGTCGTCGAGACCCACGGTTTCCATGTAGTAGGACGCCCAGACATGGTTGGTGCCGCCGAGCGAGGACACCGAGACGATCGGCTTGCGGCCGTCGGGTCGCTTCCATTGGGTGAAGGCCTCCAGCGAGTTGATGCCTTGGTCCTTCAGATCCTTGCGGATGATGAACATCACCGAGTTCGATCGTGTGTCGACCGGCAGCAGCACGCGCGCGGCGCGGCCGTGATTGGTCAGCTGCATCGGATGGGTGACGTCGCCGATGCCGATATCGCCCTGCGACGAGGCGATGATCTCGCGGGTCTTCACGCCGCTGCCGCCCTGCAGCAGCTTGCAGTCGAGCCCGGCTTCCTTGAAGAAGCCGATGCGATCCGCAACAAATTGCGTCTGATAGACCGGCACCGCGACCGGATAGATCGCGCGGCCGGTGGCCGCCTGCGCCCACGCACGCCCCGTAGCCAGCGCCGCGCCGCCGGCGGCGATCACCGTCAGGGCCGATCGCCTCGAAACGTGGGGCATGGCGACATCGGCCATCAGGCGTGCTCCTTGGCCGAGATCCTGTCCAGCGCGACGAGCACCGCGTCGCCCATCTGGACGGTCGACAGCTTCCTCGCACCGGCTTCCGCAATGTCGGCGGTCCGCGCGCCGGACGCAAGCGCAGTCTGCACCGCCTTCTCCAGCAAATCGGCATCCTCAGGGCGGTTCAGCGTCAGGCGCAGCAGCATCGCGACGCTGAGGATCGAGCCGAGCGGGTTGGCGATGCCCTTGCCCGCGATGTCGGGCGCGCTGCCATGCACCGGCTCATACAGCGCCTTGCGCCGGCCGAAGCGATCGACCGGGCCGAGCGAGGCCGATGGCAGCATGCCGAGCGAGCCCGAGGCCATCGCCGCGCAGTCGGACAGGATGTCGCCGAAGATATTGCCGGTCACCATCACGTCGAACTGCCGCGGCTCGCGCACGATCTGCATCGCGGCGTTGTCGACATAGAGGTGGGTCAGCTCGACGTCGGAGAACTCCTCCTTGTGCAGCCTGATCACCTCCTCGCGCCAGACCACGCTGGTCTCCAGCACATTGGCCTTGTCGACCGAGCAGACCTTGTTGCGCCGGGTCCGCGCCAGCTCGAACGCCGAGCGCGCCACGCGGCGGATCTGGTTGGTGGTGTATTGCTCGGTGTTGAAACCGCGGCGCTGGCCATCGGGCAATGTCTCAATGCCGCGCGGCTCGCCGAAATAAATGCCGCTGGTCAATTCGCGGATGATGACGAAATCGACGCCGTCGAGCACCTCGGCCTTGAGCGGCGCCGACGCCGACAGCGCCGGGCTCGCCACGATCGGCCGCAAATTGGCGTAGAGATCGTATTTGCTGCGCAGGCCCAGCAGACTGCCGGCCTTGCGCGCGGCCGCGGGCACTTCGGTCGTCTCCGGCCCGCCGGTCGCGCCCCACAGGATCGCGTCGGCCTCGTCCATCGCCTCGGCCGTGTCCTCGGGCAGCACCTTGCCGGTCGCCAGATACGGGATCAGGCCGTATTGCGCCTCGCGCAGCGTCATCGGCACGTTACGTTTGGCCGCGAACCAGTCGAGCACGCGGCGGGACTGCGCGGTGACCTCGGGGCCGATGCCCTCGCCGCCGACGACGGCGACCTTGACCATGTTGGATTGCGTGCTCATGCAGGTGTCCTTGAAGCGGGTGTCCTTGTAGAATGAATCCAGGGCCGCGCCGCGCGGTCGGCGGCCTGGAAGGCGTGGATCTCGTCGTCGCGCTGCAGCGTCAGCGCCACCTCGTCGAGCCCCTTCAGGAGCCCGTCGCGCCGCCGCGGGTCGATCTCGAACGAATGCCGCGCGCCCGACGGCGAGACGATGGTCTGGGCCTCGAGATCGATCGAGACCTTGCCTGCGCCCTGCGTCGCCTCGATGTCGGCGGCAAGCGAATCCACCACCGCCTTGTCGACGATGACGGGGAGGATTCCGTTCTGGAAGCAGTTGGCGAAGAAGATGTCGCCGAAGCCGGAGCCGATGATGGCGCGGATGCCGCGCTCCTGCAGCGACCACACCGCGCCTTCGCGCGACGAGCCGCAGCCGAAATTCGGCCCCGTCACCAGGATCTCCGCGTCCCGGTACGGCTCGCGGTTGAGAATGAAATCCGGATTCTCCGAGCCGTCGGCCAGATAGCGCAGCGAGCCGAACGCCCATTTGCCGAGCGTGCCGCGGATCGAATTGCCGACCAGGCGCTCGATGCGGATGATGACGTCGGTGTCGATATTGGCGCGCATGATCGGCGCAGCGGTTGCGGTGAGCTTGTCGAACGGTTTCGGCATCACTGGCGTCCCATCATCCTGACATCGGCGATCGCGCCGGCAATGGCTGAGGCCGCCGCGCTCGCGGGGCTCGCCAGATGCGTGCGGGCGCGCGGCCCCTGGCGGCCGACGAAATTGCGGTTCGAGGTCGAGACCGAGCGCTGCCCGGGCGCCACCACCTCGCCATTGGCGGCAAGGCACATCGAGCAGCCCGGCTCGCGCCACTCGAAGCCGGCGTCGATGAAGATCTTGTCGAGCCCCTCGGCCACCGCCTCGCGCTTGACGTTTTCCGAGCCCGGCACCACCCAGGCCCGCACGCCGGCCGCGACCTTGCGGCCACGCGCGACCTCGGCCGCGGCGCGCAGATCGCTCAGCCGGCTGTTGGTGCAGGAGCCGATGAACACCCAGTCGATCGGCGTGCCGGCAATCGGTGCGCCGCCTTGCAGGCCCATATAGTCGAGCGCGGTCTCGATCGCGGCGCGCCGCGCCGGATCGTCGACCGTCTTCGGATCGGGAATGACGCCATCGACGCCGACGACGTGCTCTGGGCTGATGCCCCACGTCACCTGCGGGATGATCTTTTCGACATCGATCACGACCTCGCGGTCGAACACCGCGTCCGGATCGCTCGGCAGCTCGCGCCACGCCTTCACCGCGAGATCCCACATCTCGCCCTGCGGCGCATAGGGGCGGCCGCGCAGGAATTCGAAGGTCTTTTCGTCGGGCGCCACCATGCCCATCTTGGCGCCGAGCTCGATCGAGAGGTTGCAGATCGTGAGCCGGCCCTCGATCGGCAGTGCCCGGATCGCGCTGCCGGCATATTCGACCGCGTAGCCGGTGCCGCCGGCGGCGCCGATATGCCCGATCAGCGCCAGGATCATGTCCTTGGCGGTGACGCCGAGCGGCAGCTTGCCTTCGAAGCGCGCGCGCATCGTTTTCGGACGCTTCTGGATCAGCGCCTGCGTCGCCAGCACATGGGTGAGCTCGCTCGATCCAATGCCGAAGGCGAGTGCGCCGAGGCCGCCATGGGTACAGGTGTGGCTGTCGCCGCAGACGATCGTCGCGCCCGGCAGGCTCAAGCCGAGTTCCGGCCCGATGACATGGACGATGCCCTGGCCGGGCTGGTCGACATCGAACAGCGTGATGCCGCTCGCCGCGGTCTCGAGGCGAAGCGCGGCCAGCAATTCCATGCCGATCTTGCTGGTCCCAGTGCGGCCGGGCGCCGTCGACAGCGCATGGTCCGGCGTCGCGAAGACCAGTTCGGGATTGTGAACCTTGAGCCCCCTGCTCTTCAGGTCGAGCAGGCCGCGCGAGCCGCCGAGATCGTGCAGCAGATGGCGGTCGATATGCAGGAGATCGGTGTCCTCGCTGAGGCGGGCAATGACATGCTGGTCCCAGATCTTCTCGAGCAAACTTCGTCCGGGCATCCGCCTTCCCCTGCTCTTTGCGTTTCCATACGGCTTGATCTTATTGGCGCCAATCTGTGCCAAAGTTGTCGTCAAGTGAAGCAGTTTCGTCCTAACATCACATATGTGATGGAGGTGCGGTAGTTGACCCGCCGCGGAGACAGCCATGCCGAACTCGAATAAGACGGCCATTGTCAAATCGGCCATGCGGACGTTTGCAGTTCTGGAATTCTTTCGGGAAACAAAGCGGGCTGCTTCCGTGACTGAAATATCTTCCGCGTTGGAGATGCCCCAATCGAGCACATCGGTGTTGCTTAGCAGTCTCGTTGAATTGAACTACCTTGAATACGACCGACAGACCCGGCGTTTCATCCCTAGCTACCGGGTAAATCTGCTTGGTGATTGGATCCGTCGTTCTCCGTTCCGTGATACAAAGCTCACCGATCTGATGGAGGAACTCTGGACCGCGACTGGCGGCGAAACCGTGATGCTTGGACAACAGGCAGGCGCCGCCGGGATGCAGTATCTACACGTCGTACGCGGCGGCTATCAGCTTCAGTTCATTGCACATGCTGGTCAAATACGACCGATGGTTCGTACCGCGCTCGGACACGTGCTGCTGAGCCAAATGCCAAACACCAAAATTCGCGGCATCATCCGTCGCAATAACGCTGAGGAGCCGAGTCAGTCGGCGCGCGTTCGCGAGTCGGCCTTTCTCGAAGAGGTCGAGCGCATTCGCCGCCGCGGCTTTTCCGAGTCGAGCGGCCGCACGACGCCGGGCGCAAACACAATAGGCATGCTTGTACCTCTACCCAAGAACGCGCTCCGCTCGCGATCGGCATCGGCGGACCAATCGAACGAATCGCGGCAAAGCGCGCGCGCATCATTGAAGTCATGCAGAGCCGGCTGAAGAAACTGGCAGATGAAGCCAGGCCAGGATTCGTTGAGAAATGACCTCTCAGGACGCTAAACGCGTGCGGGTGACAGAACCGTAGCCCGGATGAAGCGAACGGGTCGCGCTTACGAGCGCCCGATGACAGGCTCCGCGCAATCCGGGGAGTCAGCCGCATCCGCGCGAAGGATCCATCCTCTCCTTCCCCCTGAAAGGGGGAAGGTCGGGATGGGGGTCAGCCGCAGGCGACTCTCTATGAGGAGAGCGCCGATCCCCACCCGCTTTGCTCTGGCGAGCAAAGCGACCTCCCCTTTTCAAGGGGAGGTTAGCTTCATCCGGGCTACTGAATTCCTACGACGCCAGTGCTTCCTCCGGCATCACGACCGCGAGATGCTGGCTTTCGGCCACGGCGCGGTTGGTGATGCGGCCGCGATGGACGTTGAGGCCGGCGCGCAGATGCGGATCCTCGACCAGCGCGCGCAATCCCTTCGACGCCAGCGCCAGGCCGAACGGCAAAGTGGCGTGGTTGAGCGCGTGGCTCGAGGTGACCGGCACCGCGCCCGGCATGTTGGCGACGCAGTAATGCACGATGTCGTCGACCAGATAGGTCGGCGCCTGGTGCGTGGTCGGCTTCGAGGTCTCGAAGCAGCCGCCCTGGTCGATCGCGACGTCGACCAGCACGGCCCGGCGCTTCATGCTGGCGAGCTGCGCGCGCGAGACGAGCTTGGGCGCGCTGGCGCCAGGGACCAGCACCGCGCCGATCACGACGTCGGCGGCGATGATCTCCTGCTCGATCGCCTCCAGCGTGGCGTAGCGGGTGCGGACACGGCCGATGAAGAGATCGTCGAGCGCGCGGAGCCGCGGCAATGAGCGGTCTAGGATGGTGACGTCGCTGCCGAGCCCAGCCGCCATCCGCGCCGCATGGGTACCGACGACGCCGCCGCCGATGATCGCAACCCTTGCCGGCGGAACACCCGGCACGCCGCCAAGCAGCTTGCCCATGCCGTCGGCGGATTTGCGCAGCGCAGCGCCCGCGGCCTCGATCGCGAGCCGGCCGGCGACCTCGCTCATCGGCGCCAGCAGCGGCAGCCCGCCATGCGCATCCGTCACGGTCTCATAGGCGACCGCCGTGCAGCCGGAAGCGAGCAGGCCCTTGGTCTGCGGAACGTCGGGCGCAAGATGCAGATAGGTGAAGAGGATCTGTCCATCGCGCAGCCGGGCCCATTCGGCCGGCTGCGGCTCTTTCACCTTCACGATCATGTCGGCGACGGCAAACACCTCATCGGCGGTATCGGCGATCCGCGCGCCGGCCTGCGTGTAGACGTCGTCGCCGGCACCGATGCCGTCGCCGGCGCCACGCTGCACCACCACCTCATGTCCATGCGCCACATATTCCCGCACCGAGGCGGGCGTGAGCCCGACCCGATATTCCTCGACCTTGATCTCCTTGGGCACGCCGATGCGCATGGTCCGCTCCTTGAATGGTTCGCTTCCGCCAGCCTCGAGCGTATTCCCCGTCACGCGGCGTTTCTCAGCGAATTCCGGCTTGTGCACATCCAGATACGCTCATATCCTTCGTCACAGGCTCAGCTCTTGAAGGAAAACTGCGTGGACGGTTTCGATCGTATCGACCTCAGAATCCTCGGCGAGCTGGTCGCTGACGCCCGCGCGAGCCAGATCGAGCTTGCGGAAAAGGTCGGGCTGTCGCCGACCGCCTGCGCGCGGCGCATCCGCCATCTCGAGGAGATCGGCGTGATCCGCGGCTACCGCGTTGATCTCGAGCCGAGCGCGCTGGGACTTGTGACAACCGTCGTCGTGACCATCACGCTGGAGAAGCAGAGCGAGGACTATCTGGCGGCATTCGAGGCCGCGATCGCGCGGTGCCCCGACGTCGTGTCATGCCATCTGATGTCGGGCAGCGATGACTATCATCTGCAGGTCATCGCCCGCGACATCGCCGACTTCGAGCGCATCCACAAGCAGCATCTGTCGCGGATGCCCGGTGTGGCGCGCATCCATTCCAGCTTCGCGATGCGCGAAGTGGTCCGCCGCACCATTCCAGAGACCGCGCTGCGCGGTTGAGCGCTAGGCAAGGCAGCGAGCACTTTCTGCATCGTCATTCCGCGGCGCGCACCACGCCCCGCTGTCACAAATCTCACTGTCACAAATCGCGCTGTCACAATTGGAGTCTGCCCGCGCCACACGCATTTTTTAGTCGTGATTCCCGGCCGCCTGTGACAGAATTAATACATCCAAATGTCAATTCGGTTAAACGCGGAGCGGTGAATGAGCATGGAGTGGCGGGCACGGCCGGTTTCGCTGGCTTGGTCGAATCCAGTGATCCGGTGGTGGGGCCTGTTGAGCCTCGTCAGCGCCGCCAACATCGCGGTGTGGTTCGCGCTTTACCGTCAGTTCCACGAGCAGGCCAATGGCAGCCTGAGCAACACCTCCGGCATCGGGTTGATGCTGCTGCTCTGCGCCGCCTACGTGTTCGGCTGCGCGTTCCGCTCGGTGCTGCCGCGCGCCGACGTGCAGCGCATCTGCCTGGTCGACACCTGGCTGTCGAGCGTCGTGGTCGGCCGCACCGTCGCCACCGTCGCCGAGGTCTGCTTCGCCGCGCAATGGGCGATCGTGCTGTATCAGCTCGGCACCATGACCGGCGCCGAGACCACCGTGACCATCGCCTGGATCATCGTGCCGCTGATCGTGATCGCGGAATGCTTCTCCTGGTATGCGGTGCTGACCACCCATTATCTCTGCAACGCGATCGAGAACTCGATCTGGGCCGTGGTGTTCTTCCTGGTCGGGATTGCGCTGTGCCGACTGCTGCCCGAGTTTCATGGCCCGGTGCGCTGGGCCTTCATCGTCGCGATCGTCGGCATCGCCGCCTTCCTCGCCTTCCTGATGACCGTCGACGTCCCGATGTATCTGAACCGCTGGCGCGCCAATCTCGCCGCCGGCGGCACGCTGCTGCACCCGCTCGAGGGGCTGCGCGACGTCAGCCGGCGCTGGGTCGTGACCCACGACATCGCCGAGTGGCGCGAGGAGATCGCCTGGATGTCGCTGTATTTCAGTATGGCGGTGTGGTCGAGCCTCGCGCTCTGCGTCGGCTATTCGCTCGAGGACCAGCTGCCGCGCTACCGCACCGAGCCCGTGATCGTCAGCACGAGTGTGACGCCGGCGACCGTGAGCACGACGCCGGCGGCGCAGCGCACCGCCACGATCGAAGCTGCGGCGACGCCCCGCAATTGATCGGTGGCCGCCGGCCGCAGCTTGTGGCCAACAGCGCTTTCGGAGTAAAGGCTGGGGCGTCCCCGCTTATTCATTCGCGCATCCCATGCCCCGCATCACCATCATCGAAACCGGGCTCGTCAGTCCGCAATTCCGCGAGCGCCACGGCAGCTATCCGCAGATGTTCCAGCGGATGGTCGCTGCCGCCGATCCCTCTGTTGCCTGCGACGTCGTGAGCGTCGCCAACGGCGAGGCGCTGCCGGAGCCGGCGGCGCTGGATGCGATCCTGATCACGGGATCGTCGGCCGGCGTCTATGACGATGTCGACTGGATCGCGCCGCTCGAATCCTTTGTGCGTGCGGCGCACGACCAGCGCGTTCCGATGGTCGGCGTCTGCTTCGGCCATCAGCTCATCGCACAGGCGCTCGGCGGCACCGTGCGCAAGTCGGAGAAGGGCTGGGGCATCGGCCGCCACGTCTATCGGCTGGCACCGAACAACGGGCTGATCGCGGGCGAGACGATCGCCGCGGCCTGCTCGCATCAGGATCAGGTGATCACCCCGCCGGCCTCCGCACGCACTATCATGTCATCAGACTTCACGCCGCATGCCGGGCTGCTCTATGCCAACGGCACCACGCTGTCGGTGCAGCCGCATCCGGAATTCACCACCGATTACGCCGATGCGCTGTGCGACCTGCGCCGCGGCCTCGCGCCGGATGCCGTGGTCGAAACCGCCAAGGCGTCACTCGCCGCGCCGCTCGAGCACGCCCGGCTCGGCGGCGTGATCACGCGCTTTCTCACCGGCCGCGCGCCCGCGTGAGGCGATCGCTCAGGTCATGCTGCTCGGCATGAAGCAGCGCACCCGCGGGTGGCCGTCGATATAGTGCTTCCACACCATGGTGCGCCCGATCTTGTTCGGCTCGGTGATCACGGCCTCGTTCGGCACCACGACCCATTCGTCGTCGATGTGCACGCGATAATGGCCGTGATCCGACTCCCAATCGGGATCGGCGACCACATAGCCGTCGGCATCCGAGCAGCATTGTCCGTAACCACTGTGCAGGCTTTCAAACCAGGGTTTTAATGGTGAATTGGCGTAGCGGCCGTCGTCGCGCGCCAGGGTCGGCGATGTCAACCACATCGTCCCAAGCAGCAGTGCCGCACGCGTGATGGCGTGCATGGTGTCGTCTCCGCAGATTTCGATCCCGCTGCGGGCGCGCATCACTCCAGTTCGTCCGCGACTTTGCCGTCGCAGGCGAGCACGCAACGAATCGGCGCCCCAGCTCCTGCCATTCAGCTATGCAAGAGCGGCGCCAGACTGGATTCCGGGAGACTACTGCCGACGAAAGTATGGGGTCCGCACGCCGCCGCAACCTCACGCGGGAAGCAGCGCACGCGCTCGCCGGAGCGCGATCAGCGGCTCGCTGCGGCGACCTCGGGAACGAGCGGCGGTGCGCTGCGCGACGCCGCCTGCAATGCGCATTCGACGAAGCGGCGCGGCAGTAGCGAGGCGTTCGCGCGCATCGCCACCAGCATGCGGCTCTCCGCATCCGGCGTGTCCAGCGGCTTCGCCACCACATTCATGACGCCGGCCTGCTGGTAGCAGGACGGCAGGATCGAAAGCCCGATCCCGGCCGCGACCAGGCTGAGCACGGTGCGCAATTCATGCGCCTCCTGCACCACGCGCGGGGCAAAGCCTGCCCGCCGGCACAGCATCGCGGCCTGATCGCCGACGCCGCAGCCGCTCTCGGCCATGCCGACGAATTCGTGATCGGCGAGATCGGCCATCTCGAGCGCACCTTTGGCGCCGGCCAGCGGATGATCCAGCGGCAGGAACACCATCAGCCGGTCGCGCCACACCACATGGACCTGCAAATCGGCCGCCGGCCTGAAATCGAGCGGCGGCCGCATGATCGCGACATCGAGCTCGGCGTCGGCGAGCGCCCGCAGCTGCGTCGCCGTCGACATGTGCCGGAGCTCGATCTTCACCCGCGGATAGCTGGCGCGAAAGCTGCGGAACAGCTCGGCGAACATGTCGAGCATCGGCACCGAACCGGTGAAGCCGACGCGGATCATGCCGGCCTCGCCGCGCGCTGCACGGCGAACCGTCTCCGACGCCAGATCGAGCTCGCTGACGGCGCGCCGCGCATGTTCCAGCAGCAATTGCCCGGCCTGCGTGAGTTCCACAGCGCGCCGCGTCCGCGCCAGCAGGCGCGTCCCGAGCTCCGCCTCCATTGCCTTGATCTGCGTGCTAAGCGGCGGCTGGCTGACATGCAAACGCTTCGCGGCGCGGCTGAAGCTGAGTTCTTCAGCCACCGCGATGAAGTAACGAAGCTGCCTGTAATCCATCGCTTATTCCGTTTCCCTATAAGTGGGGGGTCAACAAGGTATTTGACCTCACGGGGCCGTTTCCCGATCTTCGCGCGAAATCAGCAATGCTCCAAGGGAGAAGAAGGGAGAAGCGTGATAATGCGTCAGGTTCAGGCACGATGGCGCGGCGCACGTAGCGGGGCAGCCATGCAATATCGCAGCAGGCGATAGGCCATGACCGCTTCGTTTCGTGTCCTGGTCACCGGCGACAACCTCGCCCCCGCAGCCGTCAAAATCCTCAGCGAGATCGGCGCGGATGTCGTGCTGATGCGCGATGCCGTCACGCCTGAACGCCTCACGCACGAGATGGCAACAGCGCCGACGCAGGCGATCCTGATGCGCGGCAATCCCGTATTCTCCTCCACCGTCATCGCCAGCAATCCGCATCTGCGCGTGATCGCAAAGCACGGCGCCGGCGTCGACAGCGTCGACATCGATGCCGCAACCAGGCAGCGCGTGCTGGTGATGGTGGCGGGCGATGCCAACGCGCCCGCGGTCGCCGAGCACACCATCGCGCTGATCCTCGCGCTCGGGCGCGACGTCGTCAGCCTCAACGAACGAACCCATTCCGGCGCCTGGGACCGCGCCACCTATCGCGGCCGCGAAATCCGTGGGCGCACCCTCGGCCTTGTCGGCTTCGGCCGCATCGCCCGCCACGTCGCGCGTACAGCGGCGGCGCTCGGCATGACCGTCGTCGCGCTCGGCCGGAGCAAGGGCCGGGTCGACCCAGCGCTGGCGCGCGAGGCCGCCGATCTCACTGAGCTGCTCGCGGTCTCCGATATCGTGAGTCTGCACGCGCCGCTGACCGATGCGACCCGCGGCATGATCGATGCCGCGCGCCTCAACGCCATGAAGTCCGGCGCCATCCTGATCAACACCGCGCGCGGCGCGCTGGTCGACGAGGACGCACTATGCGCGGCACTCAGCAGCGGACATCTCGCCGGCGCCGGCCTCGACACGCTGGCGCAAGAGCCGCCGGCCAAGGACAGGCCGATCCTGCAGGCGCCGAACCTGATCGTGACGCCGCATATCGCAGCCCAAACCGGCGCGTCGATCACACGGACCGGCGTCGAGGCCGCGCGCAACATCGCAGCGGTGCTAACGCGCGGCGACATCGATCGCGCCAACGTCGTCAATCCGGCGGCGCTCGATCCGCCTTAAATCTCGCAGCAACGGCCCTACAACAAGAGGCCGAGATCATCAGGGGGAAGCGAACATGAATCTGGGGTGGCTGTCCAAGCTGTCCGCCGTCGAACGCAAGACATTCTTCGCCGCCTTCGGCGGACTTGCGCTCGATTCGATGGACACGACGATCTACGCGCTGGTGACGCCGGCACTGATCGCGACGCTGAGCCTGTCGCGGCCGGACGCCGGGATTCTTGCATCAAGCTCGCTGATCGGCACTGCCGCGGGCGGCTGGATCGCCGGCATTGCCGCCGACCGGTTCGGCCGGGTGCGGGTGCTGCAATTCACCATCCTGCTGGTCGCAATCTCGACATTTGCCGCCGCCTTCGCCGACGGCTTCTGGTATCTGCTGGTCGCGCGCGCCGTCCAGGGCATGGGCTATGGCGGCGAGGCCGCGGTCGGCGCTGTGCTGGTAGCCGAAGTGGTCTCGGCCGGGATGCGCGGCCGCGTCGCCGCCGCGATCCAGAGCGGATATGCCGTCGGCAACGCGCTGTCGGTAGCGGCATTTCCCGTCATCTTCGGCTGGCTGTCGCAGGACATGGCCTGGCGCGTGTTCTTCGCGATCGGAATCCTCCCCGCGTTGCTCGTCTTCTTCGTCCGCCGCTTCGTGCCGGAATCCGCAATCTTCGTCGAGGAGAAGGCGCAACGCGGCGCCTCGTCGACGCACAGCTTCTGGACCATCTTCACCGGCGAGCATCTGTTCAAGACGCTGGTCGCGACCTTCTTCACCACGGGCACGTTAGGTGCGGCCTATGTGATGATCACCTGGCTGCCGACCTATCTGCAGACCGGGCTGCATCTGCCCGTCATGCACACCGCCGGCTATCTCGCCGTCAACATCTTCGGATCGTTCGTCGGACCGATCGCCTTCGGCCTGATCGCCGACCGCATCGGCCGCCGCAAGGGCTTCATGCTGTTCCTGCTCTGCCAGGCGCTGAACGTCACGGTCTATACCCAGGCGCCGATCGGCCAGGGCATCACCATCATCCTCGGATTTTTCCTCGGCGCGCTGCAGGCCGGCCTCGCCTCCGGCCTGATGCCGACCTTTGCCGAGCTGTTTCCGACCAACATCCGCGCCAACGGCGCCGGCTTTGCGCTCAGCGCTGGACGCGGCCTCGGCTCGATCGTGCCGGCGAGCGTCGGCATCCTGTCGACGCGGATGCATCTCGGCGACGCAATGGCGATCTGCGCCATCTGCGGCTACGCGGCCGCCTTTTGCGCGGCATTGATGCTGCCCGAACAGCAGGGCATCGACCTCAGAACGATGGCGGCAGGCCCGGCTCCGGACGGAGCCGAACGGCTGCCTCCCGAACGAGAGGCCGTCCCCAACAACATCCGAAATGGCGTCGCGACCCAATGAACGCCATCACAACGAACGGGAGGATTTTTATGGCCGGAGCATCCGTCAAAGAACTCGAACAGCAAACCATCCGCCGCGTCTACTGGCGGCTGATCCCGATCCTGTTCGTGATGATGTTCTTCAACTATCTCGACCGTATCAATCTCGGCTACGCCGGGCTGACGATGAACAAGGATCTCGGTCTCAGTCCCGCGATCTTCGGCTTCGCCGCCAGCATCTTCTTCCTCGGCTACATGGTGCTCGAGGTCCCGAGCAACCTGATGCTGCACTGGCTCGGGGCGCGGATCTGGCTGGCGCGCATCCTGATCAGCTGGGGCCTTGTTGCGACGCTGACCGCCTTTGTCTGGAATCCGCTCAGCCTCTATGTGATGCGGTTCGGCCTCGGCGTCGCGGAAGCCGGCTTCATGCCCGGCGTGGTGCTCTATCTGACCTACTGGTTCCCCCCGCGCTATCGCGCCCGCGCCGTGGCCGGATACATCATCGCCGGCTCGTTCTCGGCGGTCTTGGGCGGGCCGATCTCGACCAACATCATGACCTTCTTCGACGGCGCCGCCGGCCTGCATGGCTGGCAATGGATGTTCATCGCCGAGGGCGTGCCGACCATTCTGCTCGGCCTCTTCACGCTCTATTATCTGACCGACCGCCCGGCCAAGGCGAGCTGGCTGAGCAAGGAGCAGGCCGCCTGGCTGGAGGGCGAGCTCGCCGCCGAGCGGGCCGAGATCGAACAACAAGGGCAGCACAGGTTGATCGAATGTATCATCGATATCAGGATCTGGCTGCTGGCGGCGCTGTTCGGCTGCGCGCTGGTCGGCATCTATGGCCTGCTGCTGTGGCTGCCGCAGATCATCAAGGGCATGGGCAATCTCAGCAATATCGAGGTCGGCTTTCTCTCCGCGATCCCGCCGCTGCTCGGCGTCATCGGCACCATCGTGGTCAGCCGCAGCTCGGACAAGACCGGCGACCGCAAGTTTCATCTCGCGGCGGTCTATCTGCTTGCCGCCGTCGCGATGCTCGGCACCGCCTATGTCTCGAGCCCGGTGCTGGCCTTCGTGTTCCTTTGTATCGTCGGCTTCAGCCTGAATGCCGGCAATCCGCTGTTCTGGAGCATCAACGCCTCGCTGCTGACCGGCGCGGCCGGCGCCGCCTCGATCGCCATGGTCAACACCCTGGCGCAGTTCGGCGGCCTGATCGGCCCGTGGTGCATCGGCCTAATCAAGGACTCCACCGGAAGCTTCTCCTGGGCGCTGGTCGGCATCGCCGGCTTCCTGCTCATCGCCTCCGCCATCGCCGCCACCATGCGCGTCAAGCCGCGCGAGACGGAATTGACGGGCGCCATCCCGTCATCCGTCGCCCACTGATAACCCTGTTGAGGAAGCAACCATGATCATCGACTGTCACGGCCACTACACCACCGAGCCGGCCAAGCTGCAGATATTCCGCGACAAGCAGCTCGCCGGCCTCGCCGACAGATCGCGCCGTCCCCTCACCACCAATCTCGGCATCACCGACGACGAGATCCGCACCAGCGTCGAGGGCGCCCAGCTTCGCCTCCAGAAGGAGCGCGGCACCGACGTCACCATCTTCTCGCCGCGCGCCGCCGGCATGGCGCATCATGTCGGCAAGGAAGCGACCAGCCGCGAATGGACCACGATCTGCAACGACCTGGTGCACCGGGTCTGTACGCTGTTCCCGCAGAACTTCGTTCCCGTGTGCCAGCTGCCGCAAAGCCCGGGCGTCAAGCCTGCGAACTGCATCGAGGAGCTGGAGCGCTGCGTGACGCAGCTCGGCTTCGTCGGCTGCAACCTCAATCCCGATCCCGCCGGCGGCTACTGGTGCGATCCGCCGCTATCAGATGAATGGTGGTATCCGCTGTATGAGAAGATGGTCGAGCTCGACGTGCCGGCCATGGTCCATGTCTCTTCGTCCTGCAATCCCTGCTTCCACGGCACCGGCGCGCATTACCTCAACGGCGACACCACTGCCTTCATGCAGTTCCTGACCTCGGACATCTTCAAGCGCTTCCCGACCCTGCGGTTCATCATCCCGCATGGCGGCGGCGCGGTGCCCTATCACTGGGGCCGCTACCGCGGCCTCGCGCAGGACATGAAGCTGCCGCCGCTGTCGGAGCATCTTCTGAAGAACGTGTTCTTCGACACCTGCGTCTATCATCTCCCCGGCATCGAGCTGTTGACCCGGGTGATCCCGGCCGAGAACATCCTGTTTGCGTCGGAGATGGTCGGCGCGGTCCGCGGCATCGATCCCGAGACCGGGCATCACTTCGACGACACCCGCCGCTATATCGACGCGCTGCCCTTGAGCGCAGCGGACAAGGCCAAGATCTTTGAAGGCAATGCCCGCCGCGTCTATCCCCGCCTCAACGCCCATCTCGACCGCCGCGCGCATTAAACGACCGCGCCGACAACAAACCGGAGAACACCCATGGCCATAGGATTTGCAATTCACAAGGCGAAGCGGAAAGTCTCGCCTGACCTCGTCGCGCGCTACCGCCCGCTGCCGGTCGCCAATATCAGCGATTCGATGTCGCGGATCGCGGGCACCAACCGGCTGCGGCCGATGCATGCCGGCGGCTGGCTCGGCGGCCCGGCACTCACCGTCAAGACCCGGCCCGGCGACAATCTGATGGTGCACAAGGCGATCGATCTCGCCCAGCCGGGCGACGTCATCGTCGTCGACGCCGGCGGCGTCCTGGTCAACGCCATCATCGGCGAGATCATGTCGACCTTGGCCGAGAAGAAGGGCGTCGCGGGCTTCGTGATCGACGGCTCGATCCGCGATGCCGGCGCGATCCGCGCCGGAGCCTTCCCGGTGTTCGCCGCCGGCGTCGCGCATCGCGGCCCCTACAAGGACGGCCCGGGCGAGATCAATTGTGCCATCTCGATCGACGGCATGATCGTCGAGCCCGGCGACCTCATCGTGGCCGACGACGACGGCGTGCTCTGCGTGCCCTATGACGACGCCGAGGCCATCTGCAAGCTGACCGAGGCCAAGAAGGCCACCGAGGAGAAGGCGATCCAGCAAATCCTGGCCGGCACCAGCGACCGCCGCTGGGTCGACGAGGCCTTGCAGCGCCTCGGCTGCGAGTTCAAGGACTAGACACGATACCGTTGCCTAAGAGGCGGGAATGCCCGTCTCTTAGGCACAAACCTGCGTAAAGCCGCCCAGAATCACCGCCCCGTATCGGATTCGCGCGTCCGTCCACCAGCATCGGGAATTTTTCCCGAACATATCTGGAAAAGAATCCCGGTCCTCCGGGACACATCTTGTTTGCCAAAGCCTTAGCGCTCCCGCAGTCTTAAAACCAAGGTTCGTCGGGGATAAAAGTCGAACCGCGACTTTGGGGTGGGCGTCATGGCTGGTGCGTTGTTGCGTACGGCAACACGATTTTTGTCTTCTTCGGTTCACACGCGTGGCGCCGCGGCCGTGCTCACGGCGATCGGCGCCGCGGCGCCGCTGACCGTTGTTTACGCCCAGACCCCCGCACCCGCCCCGACCGAGTTGCCGCCGGTCACCGTAATTGCTCCCTCGCCGTTGGCGGGCACGCGCAGCCCCAAGCCGGCGGCACGGCCGGCGGTGCAGACATCGCGAACCACACGAACACGGGCCGCGCCGGCGCAAACCGCGGCGGCGCCCGAAGGTGGCACCGGCGTCCCCGGCCCCTCCGAGCGCGACTCCACCCTGATCGATCGCGACAAGGTCCCGTCCAACACCGCGGTGATGACGGCGGCGGATTTCAGCCACAACTATTCGACCAACTTCCTCGATGCGGTGAACCGCAAGCTGCCCGGCGTCACGCTGACCGACCAGACCGGCAATCCGTTCCAGCGCACGCTCGACTATCGCGGCTTCGTCGCCTCACCGGTTCAGGGAACGCCACAGGGGATCGCGGTCTATCAGAACGGCGTCCGCATCAACGAATCCTGGGGCGACGTGATCAACTGGGATTTCATCCCGGAAAAGGCCATCGACCGGTTGTCGTTGGTTCCTAACAGCCCCATATTCGGCCTCAACGCGATCGGCGGCGCGCTCAGCATCCAGATGAAGAACGGCTTCACCTATCAGGGCGTCGAGGGTGAAGCGTTCGGTGGCTCCTACGGCCGTGTGCAAGGCAGCGTGCAGGCCGGCGGCCAGAAGGACAACATCTCCGCCTATGCGGCCTTCGAATCCGCCTATGACCGCGGCTGGCGCGACTACGCCAATTCGTCGCACGTCAACCGCATGTATGTCGACATCGGCGCGCGCAACGATGACACCGAATTCCACGTCAACTTCACCGGTGCCAACAATCTGCTCGGCAACGTCGCGGCCACGCCGGTCGAGATGCTCAATCAGCGCTGGTCGAGCGTCTACACCTGGCCGCAGTCGACGCATCTTCAGCTCGCCTTCGTCAACGCGACGTTGAACCACAATTTTTCGGACACCTGGTCGTTCCAGGGCAACGCCTACTTCCGCGGCTTCCGGCAGTCCCATGTCGACGGCAATGGCACCGACGTCGCGCCGTGCGACGATCCCACCAATTTGTGCATCGGCGACGGCCTTCCGATTTTCGGCCCGGCGGACGGTACTGTTCCGAACACGCTGGGCACCGCTTTCCTTGGCGAAATCGACCGCAACCGGGTCGCCACCAACAGCTTCGGCGGTACAGCCCAGCTCACCAATACGGACAGACTGTTCGGCCATGACAACCACGTCGTGATGGGCGTCAGCGTCGACCACGGCAATACAAAATTCACGGCGACCAGCGAACTCGGTACGGTCGACCAGAATCTATTCGTGACGGGCACCGGTGTCTTCATCAACCAGCCCGACGCCGGTCTCAGCCCGGTCGACCTGCGCGCCACCAACACCTATACCGGCGTCTACCTCACCGACACATTCGATGTGACGAACAAGTTCTCGGTCACCGCCGGTGGACGATTCAACTATGCCCAGATCGACCTGCAGGACCAGACCGGCACCAACGACCTGCTCAACAGCAGCAACCGCTTCCAGCGATTCAACCCGGTGATCGGCGGCACCTACAAGATCACCCCGAATCTCACGGCCTATGCCGGCTATTCGGAAGCCAACCGCGCGCCGACGCCGCTGGAGCTCGGCTGCTCCGATCCGAACCATCCCTGCATGATCGACACATTCCTGGTGGCCGATCCTCCGCTCAAGCAGGTAGTGGCGCACACCGTCGAAGCCGGCCTGCGCGGCGGCTGGGGCCGCGACGTCAGGACCGGCGTGTTGAGTTGGGGCCTCGGCGTGTTCCGCACGCTGTCCGACGACGACATCATCCAGGTGGCGAGCCCGCTCGGCGTCAACAATTTCGGCTTCTTCCAGAATGCCGGCCAAACCCTGCGGCAGGGTATCGAGGCCAAGCTCGAATACCGCTACAACAGCTGGAATGCTTACGCCAACTACACCTATGTCGACGCGACCTATCAAAGCGCGATCACGCTGTTCTCGCCGAACAATCCGAACGCCCAGACCGACCCGAACAACGACGACGTCTCGTTTGTCAACGTCAAGCCGGGCGACCACATCCCGGGCATTCCCGCGCACCGCTTCAAGGCCGGCGTCGAGTACAACGTCACTGACGCGTGGAAGATCGGCGCCGACCTCAACGTCGTGGGCAGTCAGTGGATCATTCATGATGACACCAACCAGAGCCCGAAAGTGCCGGCCTATTCGGTCGTCAATCTGCACACCTCATATCAGATCACAAAGAACATCGAGGTGTTCGGCCTGATCAACAACGTGTTCAACCAGCACTACTATCTGAGTGGCGCGTTCTATCAGACCGGCGGCTTTGCCAGCGCCACGCCTGGAGTCACCAACCTGATGGCGCAACTGAGCGATCCGCGCACCTTCGTGCCCGGCATGCCACTCGCCGCCTATGCCGGCATCAGGGCGAAGTTCTGAGTATTATGAAAGTCTGGTCAAGCGGCGTGGCGACGCGAACTCGCTGCACCTCTCCCGCTTGCGGGGGAGGTCGGATCGCATCGACAGATGCGATCCGAGTGGGGGTTCTCTCCCCATAGAGAGCATCGATCGCGGAAACACCCCCACCCCCGCCCTCCCCCGCAAGCGGGAGAGGGAGCGCACTTCCTTCGCGGAAACTATTCAACCTATCGTGGCCCTGACGAGCGATGCGGGATCCTACGCCAGCGTCCCGCCGTCGACCGGCATCGCGATGCCGGTGACGAACGACGCCTTGTCCGACAGCAGGAACACCGCGACCTCCGCGATCTCCTCGGGGCGCGCGGCGCGGCCCATCGGATTGCGAGTCACCGCGGCCTTGATCAGTTCCTCCGGATCGGCCTCGTTGTGCCCCGGCTGGTCCGGCCGGTTGACGAACACCCGCAGCATCGGCGTGTCGATCGCACCGGGGCAGATCGCATTGACGCGCACGCCGTCCTTGGCGTGGCGCTTGGCGAGCGCGCGTGCGAGGCCGATCACGCCGGCCTTCGCCGCCGAATAGGTCGGGCTCCACGGCGAGCCTGTCAGCCCCGAGGTCGATGCCGTGAACAGGATGCTGCCCTTGCGCCGCGCGGTCATGTGGCCGAGCGCCGCGTTGGTCGTGATCAGCTGCGAGCGCAGATTGAGATCGACGCTGAGGTCCCAGCCCTCCATGTCGTCGATCACGGACGGACCGGGAATGCCGAGATGGTTCCAGACGCAGTCGAGCGCGCCGAATTCCTTCACGGTCGCAGCGACGATCTCGCGCGAAAAGCCGTCGTCGCGGAGATCGCCGGTCAGCGCCAGCGCGCGGCCGCCGCCCTTCCTGATCTCGTCGACCACCGCCTTCGCGCCGGCCTCGTTCTGGTCAACCACCGCGACCGCCGCACCCTCGCGCGCGAGGATGCGCGCCCCGGCGCGGCCGGCGCCCGACGCTGCGGCGGTGACGAGCGCGATCTTGCCCTGCATGTCCATGTTTTCGATCCCGGCTGTGCTCTTGACCTCGAGCCTTCTCGGCTCTGGTTGGATCAGGACCGCAGCGCGGCCGTCTTGCGCTGACGCGCTAGCGGCCGCCGAACAGAACCGGAGACTGGCCGGGCAGCAGCTGCGAATGAATATCGCTGTCCATCCGCTCCGACCCTTGCTGGGTGAAACCGGCCCCGAACGACAGGGTGACATTCGAGGTCGGGCGGAACTCCAGGCCCGCGCGCGCCGAATAGCCGGCGTTGACGCCGGGATTGCCGCTGAACGGCGCCAACGGCCCGCCGGCGCCGGGCGGATTGTATTTCAACGTGTCGAAGCCGGCGAAGAACGTCACGGGTGTATTGCCGACGCCCTTGAAGTTGTAGCCGAACTGCGCGCCCTGATATTCGAGCGAGCCGAACGCCGCCGATTGGCCGAGCCCGCTCCAGCCGGCGCGTCCGCCTTCGCTGCCGATGAACCAGCCGTCCGGACGGCCATTCAGATACGCGAAGTCACCGCCCTGCGCGCCGGCGGCGTCGAAGCCAGGAAAGTTGCCGTAGGTGTCCGCCTTCTGGCCATCGGCCAGGCTGCCGCCGAAGCCGAACAGCGACCCCGGCGTCCAGTAGCGCACCGGGCCGGCCTGGGCATGAGCCTGCTGGCTGCCGAGACACAGCGCCGCCGCGATGATTGCGAGACCGGTTTTGCTTGCGAAGATCGACATTCCGGAGACCGTCATTTGTGCCCGCAAACTATACGCGCCGGAGGCCGACAATGCCAGCGTACCGCTCCCCGGCAACACGACCGCCTCTTGCCAATCGCGCGGCCACCCCTTATGTACACGCCTCCTTTTCTTGAGCGAGCGACCCAGGTTTCCACATGCGGCGATCACAGCAAGCATCGATGCTGATGACGGGAGGGCTACTGCCCTCAGCCGCCGCTATTCTGCTTTGGACCTGACCTCACGTCACACCTGACATTGGAAGGCAGCCCGGAGCGGAAGCGGCTCCGGGCGCCGAACGAGCTCTCGCGGTGCCTCGAGTCGTGCAAACCCAGCACGGGAGCTCGAACACCACAGGTGTCCCATGGCCAAAGAGAAGTTCATCCGCCTCAAGCCCAACTGCAATGTTGGCACGATCGGCCACGTGGATCATGGCAAGACGACGCTGACGGCAGCGATGACGAAGGTTTCAGCCGATCACGGCTGGGGCGCGTTCGTCTCCTATCAGGACGTTGCCAGGGCGTCGGCAGCGCAAGGTACGCGTGACGACACGAAGATCCTGACCATTGCGACGAGCCACGTCGAGTTCTCGACAGCGGCGCGTCACTACTCGCACGTCGACTGCCCGGGCCACGCCGATTATGTGAAGAACATGATCACGGGCGCAGCGCAGATGGACGGTGCGATCCTGGTCGTCTCCGCCGTCGACGGACCGATGCCGCAGACGCGCGAGCACATCCTGCTCGCGCGCCAGATCGGCGTGCCGCGCATCGTGGTGTTCCTGAACAAGTGCGATGTCGCTGACGATCCGGAGCTCGTCGATCTCGTCGAGATCGAGGTGCGCGATCTGCTGTCGAAGTACCAGTATGACGGCGACAACGCGCCGGTCGTGCGCGGTGCGGCGATGGCGGCGCTGCGCGGCGAGCGCGGTCCGCTGGCGGATCAGGCGATCCTGAAACTGTTCGAGGCGCTCGACAGCACTATCGAGCTGCCCGAGCGGCCGAAGGATCGTCCGTTCCTGATGCCGATCGAGGGCGTGCAGTCGATCGCAGGACGCGGCACTGTGGTGACCGGGCTGGTCGAGCGCGGCACGATCAGGCTCGGCGACGAGGTCGAGATCGTCGGCCTCGGCGAGACCCGCAAGTCGGTCGTGACCAGCATCGAGAGCTACCGGAAGATCCTCGACCAGGGGCAGGCCGGCGACAATGTCGGCTGCCTGCTGCGCGGGATCGACAAGGCTCTCGTGCAGCGCGGTCAGGTGCTGTCGCACCCGGGCGGTGCGTCGCCGCACCGGACCTTCCGCGCGGAAGTGTATGTGCTGACAAAGGACGAAGGCGGACGGCACACGCCGTTCTTCGCCAATTATCGTCCGCAGTTCTACTTCCGGACCGCCGACGTCACCGGCACCGTCCAGCTCGCCAGTGGCGCCGAGATGGTGATGCCGGGCGACAGCGCCGAGTTCACGATCGAGCTCAACAAGCCGATCGCGCTCGAGGAGCGGTCGCGCTTTGCGATCCGTGAAGGCAACCGCACCGTCGGTGCCGGCGTCGTCACCGCGATCGTGGAGTGAGGGATGGGGGCTTGGCGCGAGCCGGGCCCCCATTTTCACGAGTGCTTCACGGTCACCACGAAAAAGCACCGCAAGTCGCGACGTTGCCCAATCGCCCCAGACGGCTGGAAATTGATCGCATTGCCCAGCAATGCGGATTGACAGGCTGGCACGTTTTCGAAAATGTGCGACACCGCGTCGCAGGCACCGTCCATCGGTGTTGTGACCATCGACGCGGAATGGCGTCGTCATGAAGTGGTTTCGTTCGAACATCAGGCACGGGGCTGGGCTGGCGCTTTTGGCGCTGGCGATCCAGTTCGCGCTGTCGTTCGGGCATTTTCATGCCATCGCATCGGCACAGGCGACGGCGTCGCTCGCTGCGCATGTCGAGAACGCCTCGCGCGATGAACCTCGTTCTACGCCTGATTCCGATCAGGCCGCGGACCTTTGCGCGGTCTGCGCCGTCGTGGCGATGGTCAATACGGCGACGCCGGCACCGGCGCTGCCGCCGCTGCAGTTGCCCGATGCCGTCGGTCTGCTGCGTTGGCGCATCGACAATTATGCGGCCCCGGTCGAATTCGGCCGGCCGCACTTTCAGCCGCGCGCACCTCCGATCTCCTGACCTCCAGGCACAACTGAACTTCGAACGCGGCCACGCATCGGCTGCCGTTTGATCAATGGGGAATCTGGCCGTCGCGCATCGACGGCGGGCTCGACCGCGTCCTCATCGGAAGGATCCGGATCGCGGCCTGGTGAGATCGGAAACCAACATGTCAGGACATATCAGACGACACGCCGCCGCCGGCGCGGCATCGCTTTTGGTCTGCGGGATGAATGGCGCTGCATACGCGCAGACGACCGCGCCGACCACAGAACTTCCGGATATCACGGTGACGGCGCCGCTGCATCACAGCGCGCCGTCTGCGCCGAACAAGCCGAAGACACGCGTTGCGGCCGGCGGCGGTCGACGCGCGCGGCGAACCGGTGCGGTATCGGCTGCGCCCGAATCCGCCGAGCAGGTTCAGGCGCGAGGGATCGCAGGCCAGAACGCGCGGCTCGACCAGGCCCGCGCCGCCCTGCTCGCGCCGACCGGCGCCAATACCTACGAGATGAGCCGGCAATTTCTGGAGTCGCTGCCGCAGGGCACCAACACCACCCTGGACAAGGCGCTGCTGCAGGCGCCCGGGGTCTCGCAGGACTCGGCCGCAAGCGGCGAGCTGCACGTGCGCAACGAGCACGCCAATCTGCAATACCGCATCAACGGGATCATGCTGCCGGACGGCGTCGGCGCCTTCGGCCAGATCATCGACACCGGCATCGTCGGCAGCATGGCACTGTTCACAGGCGCGCTGCCCGCGCAATACGGCCTGCGCACCGCCGGCGTGCTCGACATTCAGACCAAGACCGATGCCTTCAACAATTCCGGCAGCGTCAGTGTCTATGGCGGCAGCCACGGCAATTTCACGACCAGCATCGACTATGGCGGCACCATCGGACAGACGCAGTATTACGTCTCGGGACGCTATTTCGGCAGCGATGTCGGCATCGAGAATCCGACGCCGGCCTACAACGCGATCCACGACCGGACCGATCAAGAGAAGGGCTTTGCCTATATCTCGACAGCGCTCGATCCGACCAGCCGGCTGACCTATATCGGCGGCGTCTCCAACGGCGCCTATCAGATCCCCAACAATCCCGGTCAGTCGCCGGCCTTCACCGCCTACGGCGTCTCCAATTTCGATTCCGCGCTGCTCAACGAGCGGCAGCAGGAGTTCAACCAGTTCAACGTCGTCGCCTATCAGAAATCGGCCGACGGGCTCGACTACCAGATCGCCTATTTCAACCGCTACAGCCAGCTGCATTTCACGCCCGATCCGGTCGGCGATCTCGTCTTCAACGGGGTCGCGTCCGACGTCTATCGTCAGAGCTTCATCAACGGAATTCAGGAAGACACGTCCTACAGAGTAGGCTTCGCCCACACGCTGAAGTTCGGTGTGTCGTTCAGCGCCGAGCGGTCGCTGGTCAACAACGGCTCGACCGTGCTGCCGCTGGACGATACCGGCAACCCCATCGACGCGCCGCTCTCAGTGTTCGATTCCAGCGCCAAGACCGGGTACCTGTTCTCCACCTACATCAGCGACGAGTGGAAGATCACCAACCAGCTGACGCTCAACGCCGGGCTGCGCTTCGACCAGATGTGGCAATATGTCGATGCCAACCAGCTCAGCCCCCGGATCAGCCTGACCTGGAAGCCTCTCGAAGGCACGACCTTCCATGCCGGCTATGCCCGCAACTTCACGCCGCCCGAGCAGGTGCTGGCGGCGCCGACCAATCTGGGACTGGTGCAGAACACCACGGCGCAGCCGGCGGTCACCGCCAACGACCCCGTGCTGCCAGAGCGCTCGCACGTGTTCGACGTCGGCGTCACGCAGAAAGTCTATGCGATCCCGGGCCTCGAAGTCGGCATGGACGCCTATTACAAGATCGCGACCGATCTGCTCGACGACGGCCAGTTCGGCGCGGCCTACGTCCTGACCGCTTTCAACTACGCGAAAGGCACCAACGAAGGCGTCGAGCTGACGGCGAGATACGACCACGACAATTTGCACCTCTACGGCAACGTCGCCATCGCAAGACAGGTCGCGACCAACGTCGTCTCGAACCAGTATCTGTTCGATCCGGACGAACTGGCCTACATCGCCAACAATTACGTCAACACCGATCATGCCCAGACCCTGACGGCATCGGTGGGCGGCTGGTATCAGTGGCACGACACCAAGTTCAGCGCCTCGCTGATCTACGGCTCAGGCCTGCGCGACGGCTTTGCCAACATCGGCACGGTGCCGCCCTACACCCAGGTCAATCTCGGCGTCTCGCACGATTTCTACCTTGTCGCACCGAACAAGCCGACCACGCTGCGTCTCGACGTCGTCAATCTGTTCGATACCGTCTACCAGATCCGCGACGGCTCCGGCATCGGCGTGTTCGCGCCGCAATACGGACCGCGGCGCGGCGTCTATGCCGGCATCATCCAGAAGTTTTGACGAAAGTCCCACGTCAACCGGGGGATGACGATGCCGACGGCATCGTCATTGCTCCAGTCCGCGGATGTCCTGGGACCCGCGGGCTGGCACTATTTGACCGCCGGTTTGGCCGGCGATATCTTTCGACCGCTGGGCCCTTCGCAGTGACAGTCTATTCGAGGCGCACATGGAATGGTCGACCAGGCCGGCCCGTCCGGATCAGCCCTTCGGCAGTTGGGCTGATGACCTCGCGGCTGCGTTCGTGCGGTTGGAGCCGCGCAGGATTGCCGAGGAGTCCTTTGCCGGCACGATCTGCAAGGTCGATGCCGCGCCGCTGCAGATCTCGCGGGTCACGGCGAGCGGACACACCGTGCTGCGGCTGCCGTCGCACATCGTTGCGAGCACCGACGACCTTTGCTTCGTCAACCTCCAGCTCGAAGGGCTTGGACGCACCTCGCAGCGCGGCCATGAGCAGATCAGCGCGCCCGGCGATCTCGCGGTTGCCGATACGACGCAGCCGTTCGAGATCGCCCACCGCCACAACTTCAAGCTCTTTTGCTTTGCGGTGCCGCGACGTCTGTTGCCGGACGCGCTGTTCGATCGCCCGCGGCTCGGCCTGTCGGCGACCGAAACCGGCCGCGCGCTCTCGCGGACGCTGGCGAGCTATGCCGAGCTCTGCCTGAGCGGCCGTCAGCTCGCGACAACCTCGGCGATGCTCGGCGCGCATATCGCCGAGCTGATCGCGCACGCACCCGACATCCTCGCCGACATGTCGCCGGAGCGCGTGCATACGCCGGTGCTGCTGTCGATGATGCTTGACCACATCGCCCGTCACAGCGACGATCCCGAGCTCGGTGCCCCGGCGCTGGCCACGAAATTCCGCTGCTCCGAGCGCTATGTGCATCGCCTGTTTGCGACCACCGGCCGCTCCGTCGGCGAACACGTCAACGAGCAGCGGATCGCCGCGTGCACGCGCGCCCTGCTCGATCGCAGCGCTGCCCACAGGACCATTGCCGAGATCGCCTTTGCCGCGGGCTTCCGCGACATCTCGCATTTCAACCGCCTGTTCAAGCGCCACAATGGCCTCGCCCCGCGCGAGTTCCGTCGCTCAGCCGCGCATTGAAAGCGCGACGAGACCGGGTTCAAGACCCGGTTCACCCCACGCCAAGAAATCGGGCACTGCCGTCCAAGATTTCCTGACCATGCCGGGATAGCGATAGCCCGACACGGAGGACATTGGCATGGCGATCGATTTCACGCTCACGGCGCAGCAGCGCGAGTTGCAACTCGCCTCCCGCAAATTTGCCAGGGAGGTGCTGGCCGAGGCCAGGGCGGCCGAGAAACTGGCAACGCCGGAGCAGCGCTTTCTCGCCACCAAACCGACCTACGAGGCGATGGTGGCGGCCGGCTACATGCGCAAGTGCATTCCGGCGCCGGCAGGCGGCGACAATGCCGGCATGATCGACATGGCGATCCTGGCCGAGGAATTCTACAGCGTGAACCCCAGCGTGACGCTCACGATGCTCGGCAGCGTGCTCGGCCTGCTGCCGCTGCTGCTCGGCGGCACGGCCGAGCAATGCCAGCGGCTGCTCGCGCCGTTCCTGAAGACCAGCGGCGCGCCGCTCGCGGCCTTCTGCTCCAGCGAACCGGGCGGCAGCGCCAACGCCGCCTCGCCGCCGCCCGGTGAGGGCGTCCGCACCACGGCCCGGCGCGAGGGCGACAATTGGGTGATCAACGGCCGCAAGAAATGGGTGTCCTCGGCCACCGGCTGGAATCGCGAGGGCGCCGATCTCCTGACCGTCGTGTGCCGAACCGATCCGGCGGCGGCACCCGACGCGGCCATCTCGATCATTGCCGTGCAAGGACCGGTGACCGGTCTGGTGTTCGAACGCGCGATCGACAGCATCGGCCATCGCGCGCACCTCGTCCCCCAGTTTGGCTTGCAGAATGTCACGGCGCCGCAGCGCAATCTGCTCGGACAGCAGGGCTCAGGTCTGGCGCTGACGGCGGCGGCGTTCACCGGCACCGCGGCGCTGGTCGGAATCTTCGGCGTCGCGCTGATGCGGGCGGCGTTCGCGTTCGCGCTTGATTTTGCCCGCACCGAAAAGCGCGGCGGCGTTCACCCCATCATCGAGCATCAGGCGGTTGGATACGCACTCGCCGATGCCAAGACCACGATCGAGGCGGCGCGCTATCTCAGCTGGCGCGCCTGCCATGCCCTAGACACCCAGTCGCCGGCGGCCGAGGAACTCGCGGTGCAGGCCAAGATCTTCGGCTCCGAAGCCGCCGTGCGCGTCATCACCGATCTGATGCGGGTGGTCGGCATCGACAGCTATGACCATGAAGCGCCATTCGGCGGCCTGCTGCAGGACGCGCTCGCGCTGCCGATCTTCGACGGCGGCAATCTGGGCATCCGCCGGCGGCAACTGCACACGATGTTCAAGAGCCGCGACTACAGCCCGCTTGCTGCAAGCGGCGCGGCGTAGGCCAGAGCGTTTTCGAGCGAAGCCTGCCCCGCACGTGATGCGGGGTGGATACCGGTTCACGCAAGGAAAACGCGTCAAAACAAGAATCGAGTTTTGAAGGAGTGCGATCATGAGCACAGAGCGGAAAGTGGCTGTTGTCACCGGCGCATCGCAGGGCATCGGCGCCGGCATCGTTCAGGCCTTCAGGGATCGCAACTGCCGGGTCGTTGCGACGTCGCGCTCGATCAAGCCAGCTGCCGATGCGGATTTTTTCACGGTGCCAGGCGACGTCGGCGCAGCTGATACGGCTGCGAGCGTGTTCAAGGCGGCGATCGAGCGTTTCGGCCGCGTCGACACGCTGGTCAACAATGCCGGCATCTTCATGGCCAAACCGTTCGCGGCCTACACGCAGGATGACTACGCCACTTACATCTCCACCAACGTCACGGGCTTTTTTAACATGACCCGGCGCGCGCTGGAGCTGATGAGCAAACAGGGACACGGTCACGTCGTCACCATCACGACAAGTCTGGTCGACCAGCCGATGAGCAGCGTTCCGGCCGCCCTCGCCTCGCTGACAAAGGGCGCCCTGAACGCCGCAACCCGCGCACTCGCCATCGAATACGCAAGGACCGGAATCCGCGTCAACGCGGTGTCGCCCGGGATCATCCAGACCCCGATGCACCCGAGCGAGGCGCATCAGGCGCTGGCGGCGCTTCACCCGGTCGGCCGGATGGGAGAGATCTCCGATATCGTCGACGCAGTGCTCTATCTCGACGGCGCAGGCTTTGTGACCGGCGAAGTGCTCCACGTCGACGGCGGACAGGCGGCCGGCCACCACATGCCTGGCTGATGTATGCAAGAGGCACTGCGCGAGGAGCTGTCCGTCGTCTTTGACGACGAGGAACAGGCACTCGCTCCGTAAAAACCCCGCTTGCACTCCGCTGCCGGCTGCGGGAAGCTTCTCCGGTCGATTTAGGGGAAGGAGCGGAAAGCATGGTGTGCGCACGCAAACTTCTTTTGAGCTGCCTTGCAGTCGCGGCATTCGCCGCCGCCTTCAGTCCCCGAACCGCCAACGCGGTGTTTTGGCGCGGCGTCACCGCCCCGACGAACATCGACATCCACGGCTACCCGATCATCAAGGAGCCACCTCCGAGCCCGTGCCAGCTCATCCATGTGAATGGCTTCTGGGTCCGGCAGTGCCTGGATTTGTCGTATCGCCGATGGCGGTGAACGAGTAGCGCCTCGCCTGCGCTGCGATCTCCGCGATGCTCGCCTCGTCCTTCCCCCGCGGGCATGAGCCTCCGCGCCGGCCGCGCATTGCGCGGAACCCGGGTGCGGCGGGCAAGCGCCAGACAGGCCCGAAAGTTGCCATCGTTGTTGTGAAAACTTGCGGTCGGATCCGCGTTATTGCTGTCGAATTCGCGTTCGGCGTAACAAATGCTCCGCGGATATCGTACCAGCCTCGATCGTCAAATGTTTGCGGGAGGCAACAATGGGACTGTCCTGGCAACAAGGTCCGCTCTCGGCGGGAGCACTCGGCCGGTTCCTCGTACCCGAACCGCTGCCCAAGAGGTTATTGTTCGTCGAGCGGCTGCGCCGGCGCATGCGCGTGCGCTTCGCCGAACGCTGGATCGCCGACAGCGAGCAGGTCCTCCTGCTGTTCGAACCGGCTCGCTATCCCGTCGCCTACTTTCCGGAGAGCGATGTCGCGCCGGGTGTCCTGGAACGCACCGAGCACGTCACCCAGCACGCCGATCTCGGGTCCACGTCCTGGTACAGCGTCCGCGCCGACGAGCAGCACATCGCAGCGCGGGGCGCATGGCAGCACACCGGCCTGCCGGCCCACGCGAGCGAACTGCAGGGACGGGTCGCGTTCGCCTGGCGGGCGATGGACGCCTTCTACGAGGAGGACGAGCGGATCGTCGGCCACGCCGCCGACCCCTACCATCGCATCGACATCCGCCAGGCCTCCCGTCATCTCGTGGTCCGCCACGGCGAGCGCGTCGTCGCCGACACCAGGCGGCCGCTGGTGCTCTACGAGTCCGGCTTCGCGCCACGCTGGTATGTTCCGCGCGCCGATATCGACGAGTCCGCCCTCGCTCCGGTCAAGCTCCAGACCTTCTGCCCCTACAAGGGATTATGCAGCTACTACGCGATCGGTGAGGCACGCCAGGCGGCGTGGTCCTATCCGGACGCCTATCCCGAGGTGCGCCGCATCTCCGGCCTGGTGTCGTTCGAACCCGATATCGTCACCGTCCATCTCGACGGCGTCCAGCTGCATCTCGAGCCGGGCCAGACCGTCGTGCCGCACGGCCCGGACCGCAACCTCGACGTCGCCGAGGTCATTCGCGAGTAAGCCTCCGGCGACTTGCTGCCATTGCGAGCCGCGAGGAAGGCCTCCGATTCTCATTCAAGGCGGAGCAGAACATGGCGCGACTGCTATCCGTGAACGTCGGGCTTCCGCGCGACATTGAGTGGAAGGGCCGCATTGTTCACACCGCGGTCTGGAAAAGCCCGGTGCCTGGCCGGTGCCGGGTCGGTCGGCTGAATCTGGATGGAGACGGCCAGGGCGACCTCGGCGGCCACGGCGGCGAGCATCGCGTCGTGTTCGTCTACCAGATCGAATCGTATCGCCACTGGCAGGAAGAGCTGAAGCGAAACGACTTCGTCCACGGCCAGTTCGGCGAGAACTTCACGATCGAGGGGTTGCCCGACGATACCGTGTGCATCGGCGACCGTTACCAGATCGGCAGCGCGCTGTTCGAGATCACCCAGCCTCGCGTGACGTGCTACCGCGTCGGCATTCGCGTCAACGAGCCGCTGATGCCGGCATTGCTGACCTCAAGCGGACGGCCGGGCTTCTACTTCCGCGTCCTCAGCGAAGGCGATGTCGGCGCCGGCGACGACATCCTGAAGGTGGGCGAGGCGAAGGAGCGAATGACCGTTGCGGAGATCAACGCGCTGCTCTATTCGCCGAACCATCCGCGTGATCGGCTGGAGCGCGCCTTGCGCATCGAGCAACTCTCGCCGGGATGGCGGGCGTCGTTCCAGGCTTTGCTGCAGAACCAGGCGAGTGGCGCGGGCACCGGCAACGCGGGGCTCGCGCCGGAAGCGGCTGCGTATCCCGCTGCGCCGGGATTTCGTCCGCTCGTGGTCGCCGCGATCGATCACGAGGCCGCGGACGTCCTCTCGCTGTCGATGCAGGATCCGGACGGACAGCCGCTGCCTTCGGCCCTGCCCGGTCAGTATGTCGTGCTGCGCCTTCGACCCGCCGGCAACGGGCCGCAGCTGTTTCGCAGCTACTCGCTCTCGGGCCCGGCTTCGACGGAGCGCTACCGGATCAGCGTGAAGCTCGAACCGAACGGCGCTGCCGGAACCTACCTGCGGGAGCAGATCCGGCCCGGCAATCGTCTCGACGTCAGCTCGCCGCGCGGAAGCTTCGTGCTGCAGTCCGGAGAGCGGCCCGTCGTGTTGCTCAGCGCGGGAATTGGCGCAACACCCGTGCTGTCAATGCTGCACGCCCTGGCGAAGACCGGTTCGACACGGCAGGTGTTGTGGCTGCACACCGCTCGCGACGGGCAACATCATCCGTTCGCCGCCGAAGTCCGCCGCCTGCTGCCCGCTCTCACCCACGGTCGCAGCTATGTTTGTTACAGCAGGCCGGCCGCACGCGATCGGAAGGGCATAGATTTCGACGGCAGCGGTCATCTGTCGCGACAGGTGTTCGGCGAGGTCGGCATTCCCGGGGAGGCGGACGTCTACCTCTGCGGGCCCACGCGCTTCATGGCAGACATGAAAGACGCGCTGACGGCCTTCGGCGTGGCGCCGCAGCGAATTCATCTCGAAATCTTCAACGGCAGCGAATCGATGACGCCGGGTGTCGTCGGCGCCGCGGCCCGAGCTCCACATCCGCCGAGCGAGGATGCGGACACCGGTCCATTGATCTCCTTCGCCAGAAGCGGCGTTGCCGCACACTGGAAAGCGTCAGCCTACCAAAGCATCCTCGAGCTCGCCGAGGCATGCGATGTCCCGGTGCGCTGGGCGTGCCGGAGTGGCGTTTGTCACAACTGCGAAAGCGGCCTGGTTTCAGGCACGGTCGCCTATGAGCCAAAGCCGCTCGACCGGCCCGCGGACGGCAATCTTCTGATTTGCTGCTCACGGCCGGTTGGTGATCTCGTCATCGATCTCTGAACGGCAAGCGCAACACGCATCAGACCGAACCGGCGCCATCCGCGCGCGGCTGTGAGATAGCTGATCCGAGAGTTCGCTACGACGACTGGTTCAAGCGCGACGCTGCGATGAAATCAACGAACAGGCGGACGCGTGGCGGCACGGGATGGCCCGGCTGAAACGTGGCGAACAGTTCGATTTCATCGCACGCATGATCGGCAAGACAGGCCACCAGGCGCCCGGCCTGCAGGTCCTCGGACACGTCCCATAGCGCTTCCGACGAGAGGCCCCGACCTTCAAGGGCCCAGCCGTGAAGCACGTCGCCGCTGCTGCTGGACAGGTGACCCTTCACAACGATCTCCTCGACGCCGTGCTCCGTCCGGAACCGCCAGCGATCGTGCAGATGATGCCGGCGCGCCAGACGCAGGCATTCGTGATCGATCAGATCGGCTGGCCGCTCGGGCATCCCGCGTTTGGCGAAATAGGATGGCGCAGCGCAGAGCACGCGCGGCGTGGTCGCGATCTTGCGCGTCATGACCGCCGGATCGTCGGGCCGGTCAACGCGAAGGGCAACGTCGATGCCATCCTGTCCGACCTCGAGGCCGGCATCGGACAGCACCAGATGGACGTCCAGTCCCGGATGCTGGTCGGCGAATTCCGCCAGCAACGGCGCGATCCGCCGCCGGCCGAGCTCCATTGGCGCGCCGACCTTCAACAATCCACGTGCCGTCGCACCCCGGGCGGATACCTCCGCTTCGACGTCGCGCATCGCCGCAAGCAGCTTTCGGCAATGTTCGTAGAAGAGCGCCCCCTCTTCCGTCAGTCGAAACCGCCGCGCATTGCGTTCCGCAAGCTTGACGCCGAGCCGGGCCTCGAGGGCGGCAAACCGCCGGCTGGTGGCGGGCGGCGACGAGCGCAGCGCCGCGGCACCGGCGGAGATTCCGCCGGCTTCAACGACGCCGCAGAAGAGCTCGATGTCCCCGATGCTGTCCGGCATTTCAGCCCCCATGTTTCCATTTAATGGAAGCATAGCATCCTTCCCGGCATCTTTCCGGTCCTCTCAGGCCGGTCCATTTTCCTGCCCAGGAAAGATGAGGAGCAAGATTCATGCGCGCAATCCGGTTCGAGACCTTCGGAGACCCCTCGGTACTGAAACTGACCGAGGTCCCAGCGCCGACCGTGGACGCGGCGACGGCGCTGGTGCGCGTCGTCGCCGCCTCCATCAACCCCAGCGACGTCAAGAACGTGGCTGGCGCGATGAGCCAGACCACGCTGCCGCGCATCCCCGGCCGGGATTACGCCGGCATCGTCGAGGCGGGACCGGCCGAATGGCGCGGCGCCGCGGTCTGGGGCACCGGCGGCGATACCGGCTTCACCCGCGACGGCACCCATGCCGAACTGCTCGCGGTGCCGGTCACGAGCCTGCGGCGGAAGCCGGACAATCTCAGCTTCGAACAGGCGGCGTCGGTCGGCGTCAACTATGTGGCCGCCTGGTGCGGCATCGAGGCCGCCGGTCTCAAGGCTGGCGAGACCATGGTCCTGATCGGCGCCGGCGGCGGGGTCGGCGGCGCCGCGGCCCAGATCGCTCGCCGCATCGGCGCGCGGGTGATCGGCGTCGACCGCCACCCGCCGCATGCCGACGCGCCGATTCATGCGATCGCGGAGCATCTGATCATCGGAGCGGAGGACGTGCCGGCGGAAATCCGCGCGTTGACCCGCGGCAACGGCGCCGATGTCGTGTTCGACCTCGTTGGCGGCGTGATGTTCCGCAGCGCCGTCAACAGCCTCGCGCTGCGTGGACGGCTGGTGGAAATTTCCGCAACCGGCCAGCGCGAGGTGAGCTTCGATCTCGCCGATTTCTACCACAATGAAAGCCGGCTGCTCGGTGTCGATACCTTGAAGCGCGATCTTGCGGCCTCGGCGGATGTGCTTGACGCGCTCACGCCCGGCTTCATCGCCGGCGATTATCGCGCGGCCTCGATCGCGGAAACCTGCGGGCTGGCTGACGCCGAGCACGGCTATCGCAACGTCGCAGCCGGCACGGCCGGCCGCATCGTGATCAAGCCGCAGCAATAGGAGGACGACGATGATCGGCTATGTGCTGTCCCTGCTGATGGGCGTTGCCGCCGGGGTCGCTTACGGCCTCGTCCAGGTTCGCTCTCCAGCCCCGCCGCTGATCGCGCTGGTTGGCCTGTTGGGCATGGTGGTCGGAGAACAGATGATCAATACGGCGCGGCATCATTTCGCACCCGCTTCAGCACCGATCGCGCAGGCCGACGACGCACGTCCGGATCCGAACGGCCTTGTCGCCAGGCAAAGGCCGAACCGCATCGACGGTGCGGCACGGTCTCCGTGAGGGCGGAACGAAGAGCAAAAGCTCGGACGATTCATGTTGCGAGAATGCGGAAGTATGACTCACGGCTAATGCAACACATTCGGTGTCGTCCTGGCGAAAGCCAGGACCCATTACCCCAAATCTTAATCGTTACGCGAAGCTCGGGGCACGATCCCGTTCATCATCAAGTGCGGTGGCTATGGGTCCTGGCTTTCGCCAGGACGACGGTCGTGTGTGTGGCACACACACTGTCATCGCCCGGCTCGACCGGGCGATCCAGTACGCCGCGGCCCCTCGGTCCAAGCACTGACGTCTCTGGAATACTGGATCACCCGCATGCGCGGGTGATGACACCAAACAACCGCGACATTGCGCCGCGAACCTCGTTGCGGCGCAACAATCAAAATGAGACTGCCCGTTAAGCGATTGCGCGGCGACGACATCCGCGCTGTGCCCGCCTTCGGCTAGCTTTATCAGCAACAACCGGACGCCCTCGCGCCACGTGGACGCCGGCGACAACACAGAGGGAGGAGAGCGATGTTGAAGGGCAGTTTGGGACTGATTGCGTTGAGCAGCCTGTTGCTTTCGGGCACGGCGTTCGCTCAGGAGAAGATCAAGGTCGGCGTCACCGCGACGCTCGAGGGCACCTATACGGTGCTCGGCGAGGATGGCATGCGCGGCCACCAGACCGCGCTCAACGTGCTCGGTAAGAAGATCGGCGACAAGGAACTCGAATTCGTCGTCGCCTCGACCGACGCGACGCCGGACTCCGCGGTGCGCGCGGTGCGCAAGCTGATCGAGCAGGACAAGGTGCAGATCCTGCTGTCGCCGCTATCGGGCGACGAAGGCATCGCGGTGAAGAACTTTGCAAAGACCCATCCGGAGCTGACCTTCGTCAACGCCGCCTCCGGCGCGCAGGAGACGACCTATGTCGACCCGGCGCCGAACTTCTTCCGCTTCAACATGGACGGCGCGCAGTGGCAGGTCGGTCTCGGCAAATACGCCTATGAGACCAAGGGCTATCGCAAGATCGCGACCGTCGGCGAGGACTACTCCTTCATCTACACCCAGGTGTTCGGCCTGGTGCTTGAATTCTGCGGCGCCGGCGGCCAGGTCACCAACCGGCAATGGGTGCCGCTCGGCACCAAGGACTTTGCCTCGGTCATCGCAGCCCTGCCCGACGATGTCGACGCGATCTATCTCGGCCTTGGCGGCGCCGACGCGGTCAACTTCCTCAACCAGTATCAGCAGGCCGGCGGCAAGGCGCATCTGATGGGCGGCTCGATCATGATCGACCAGACCATCCTGTCGTCGAAGGGCAGCGCCAAGAACGCGCTGATCGGCACCATCGCCGCGAGCGGCCAGGCCGATACCTGGGAGGATCCGGGCTGGCAGAAATTCGTCAAGGCCTACCAGGACGCCTTCCCGCCGGCCAAACGTTTCCCGAGCCCGTCGCTGCTCGCCACCAATTATTACGGCTCGACCATGGCGCTGATCCTGGCGCTGCGCCAGGTCAACGGCGATCTCTCCAACAACCAGGCCAAGCTCAAGGAGGCGCTGGCCAAGATCGAGATCGACGCGCCGAACGGCAAGATCAAGCTCGATTCCAACCGCCAGGCGATCGGCACCAATTTCGTCACCGAGGTGGTCGATGACGGCAAGGGTGCGCTGTTCTCCAAGGTCGTGAAGGTGATCCCGAACGTCAACCAGACGCTGGGCTACGATCCGGCGGTGTTCGCCAAGATCGGCCTGCCCGGCCGCACGATCCCGGAGTGCAAGAAGTACTGACGTATTTGTTGCAGTGCAGGCAGAGCGGCCGCGGCATGGCGTGCGGTTGCACCAACAGCCCTGCTCGCCCTTGCTTTCCGCGGGCGGATGATGAACGCTTGTCGAAAAGACAAGAACATCCCGCGGGAGGGGAGGCATGAGCAGGGCGCTTGCCGTCTTCCACGGCCGGTTCGGTCGCGCGACGGTCTATCAGTTGAACCGTCCCTTCAACGTGCATGCGCACCGCGAAGGGCATCTGATCTTTCACGTCGGCGGGACGCCGGCGCAGATCGATGTCTCCGAGCAGCGCCTGCTGCTCAAGGACGACACCGTCGTCGCGGTCAACCCGTGGGAACCGCACAATTTTCTGCCGACCGACATGGACCACGGCGCGATCTTCTTCGTGCTCTATGTCAACGCCGAATGGTTCGCGCCAACGGCGAATGCGCAGGGCCTGCGGTTCGGCCGCACCTTCTTTCCCCGCACCGAGACGCTCGACCGGCTGATCCGCCGCACCGCAGCACTGGTGTGCGGCGCGCCGTCGCTGCGCACCCTCGATTGCGAACTCCGGCAATTGATCGATTCCTGCTACGAGGAGAGCTGGCAGGCGGCGCAGGACGCGCCCGCGGCGGCCGCGGTGACCGATTTCCGGGTCCGCAAATCGATCAAGCTGATGTCGGAAAGCCCCGGCGCCGAGATCGAGCTCGATGCGATCGCGCGCGAGGCGGGCCTGTCGCGGCCGCATTTCTACCGGCTGTTCCGGACGCAAACCGGCGTCACCCCTCACCTCTACATGAACACGCTGATCATGGAGCAGGCGCTGGACGCGCTGGTCGCGACCGAGACGCCGATCGCCGATATCGGCTTCGATCTCGGCTTCTCCTCGCAGAGCGGCTTCACCCGCTTCTTCGCCGCCAATGTCGGCATGGCCCCGACCGACTATCGCCGTGCCGCCAAGGTGTTGCGGCCGTAAGGGAGTTCCGCAACGATAAAAGATACTCTCGATCAAATCCGAAGCTTTCGCCCTCGATAGGATGACAGGACACGCGGCCCGGCAGACGGTCGCGGCCAGCTGAGGGAACGCGACGGAGATGGCCAGGTTCATCGAACGCCATCCGGCCTGGGCGCTGATCGTGATCATCGCGGTCGCGGTGTTGCTGTGGCTCGTGTTCGCGATCTGGCCGCCGGGACTAGAGGCCGCGATCGGCCGCAAGCGCGTGTTCCTCAATGCCGTGCTGAACGGCATCACGCTCGGCGGGCTATATTTCCTGGTGGCCAGCGGCTTCACGCTGATCTTCGGCCTGATGCGCAACGTCAACCTCGCGCACGGCTCGCTCTATCTGTTCGGCGGCTATATCGGCTACGCCGTCAGCACCTGGACGGGATCGTGGATCCTCAGCTTCATCGTGGCCTTCATCGCGGTGGCGCTGGTCGGGGTGATCCTGCAGCTCGCCGTGTTCCGCCGCATGGAGGGTCAGGACCTCAGGCAGACCATGGTGACGATCGGGCTCTCGATCGTGTTCGCCGATTTGATGCTCTGGGTGTTCGGCGGCGACTTCTATCAGGTCCAGACCCCGAGCTGGCTGATCGGCCCGGTGCAGCTGCCGCTGCTCACCGCGATCAAATCTTCGGGCGAGCCGGTCTATCTGCAATACCCGCTGGTGCGGCTCGTGATCTTCGCGGCGTCCGTCGTGATCGGGATCGCGATGTGGCTGGCGCTGAATCGTACGCGGATCGGCATGATCGTGCGTGCCGGAGTCGACGACCGCGACATCCTGGCCGCGACCGGCGTGCGGATCCAACTCGTGTTCGTGCTGGTGTTCGCGCTTGGCGCCGGGCTTGCCGGCATCGCCGGCGTCGTCGGCGGCACCTTCCAGTCGCTGTCGCCCGGCGAGGACACCCGCTTCCTGCTCGCTTCCCTCGTCGTCGTGATCGTCGGCGGCATGGGCTCGATCCCGGGGGCCGCGCTCGGCGCCGTCATCATCGGGCTCGCCGAGCAGCTCGGATCGGTCTACATCCCGACCTACGCCATCGTCGTCACCTTCCTGATCATGGTCGTGGTGCTGGCGCTGCGGCCGCAGGGCCTGCTCGCGAGGCGATGAAATGTCGTTGCTCCAGAGCACCCAGTTCCGCCCCGACCCGTCCGCCAACGCGACGCGACGCGCATTGATCCGCGCCTGGCCCGAACTGCAGAACCCGGCGGCGTGGCTGGTCGCGCTGATCCTCGTGATCATGCCGCTGATCGCCAACGGCTTCTTCCTGATCGAGATCTTCGCGACCACCCTGATCCTCGGCATCATCGCGCTCAGCCTGATGTTCCTCGCCGGCTATGGCGGCATGGTCAGCCTGATGCAGCTGACGATCGCGGGCTTCGCCGGCTACATGGTCGCGGTGTTCGGCATGAGCGGCAACGCCAATATCAGCCTGGGCTGGCCGTGGTGGCTCGCAACGCCGATGGCGCTGGCGCTGGCGACGCTGTTCGGCACGCTCGGCGGCGCGCTCGCGGTGCGCACCGAGGGCATCTACACCATCATGATCACGCTGGCGATCGGCGCGGCGTTCTACTACTTCACCAACCAGAACTGGGCGATCTTCAACGGCCACACCGGCATCAACACCGTCGCGACGCCGCATTTCTGGGGCGTCGACTGGCGCGCCGACATCGCCTTCTACTATGTGACGCTCGGCGTCGCCGCGATCTGCTACTTCGCCGTCCAGTATGTCTCGCGCGCGCCGTTCGGCCTCGCGCTGCAGGGCGTGCGCGACAATTCCCGCCGCATGGCCGCACTCGGCTTCAATCCCAATGCCCATCGCATCGCGGCCTATGCCTTCGCGGCCTTCATCGCCGCGCTCGGCGGCGTGCTGCAGGTCTGGAACTACCGGCAGATCTCGCCCGGCTCGGTCAGCGTCGGCGCCTGCATCGACGTGCTGATCATCGCGATAGTCGGCGGTATCACCCGGCCGATCGGCCCGTTCATCGGCGCACTCATTTTCGTGCTGCTGCGCACCTTCGCGCTCGACGTGTTGATCAAATTCGGGCTCGACGGCAACCGCTTCCGGCTGCTGATCGGGCTCGGCTTCCTCGCCATCGTGTTCTGGTCGTCCGACGGCGTGATCGGCCTCTGGGAACGCTGGCGGCGCCGCACCACATCCTCGACGCAACGTCCAGGCGGAGGCCGCCATGGATAGCGTCGCGCAGCGGCTGTCCGTGGTCGGCGCCGGTGCAGCGCTGGAGCTGCGCGGCGTAACGCGGCTGTTCGGCGCGCTGGCGGCGCTGACCGACGTCACCATCACCGTGCGTCCCGGCGAGCGCCGCGCGGTGCTCGGCTCGAACGGCGCCGGCAAGACGACGCTGTTCAACTGCATCACTGGCGACTTCCCGCCCTCCTCCGGCACGATCCGCTTCTTCGGCGAGGACATCACCCAGTTCCCGCCCTATGAGCGCATCCGCCGCGGTTTGCGCCGCACCTACCAGATCTCGGCGCTGTTCCCCGGCCTCACCGTGCAGGACAACGTCTACCTCGCCTGCCGCGGCGTCTCGCGCGGCCGCTTCTCGTTGCTGCGCCCGGGGCAGAACGATGCGCTGATGCATTCGACCGAAACACTGGTGCAGGCGGTGCACCTCGCCGGCGTCAAGGACCAGCGCGTCGCCGAACTCGCGCATGGCCAGCAGCGCCAGCTCGAGATTGCGCTGGCGCTGGCCGGCGCGCCGCGCTTCATCCTGTTCGATGAGCCGGCGGCGGGACTGTCGCCGACCGAGCGGCGCGAGCTGATCGAGATCCTGACCTCGCTGCCGGCCCATATCGGCTACATCATCATCGAGCACGACATGGACGTCGCGCTGCGCGTCGTCGAGAGCGTGACGATGATGCACAACGGCCGCATCTTCAAGGAAGGTCTGCCGCGCGAGATCGAATCCGATCCTGAGGTGCAGCAGCTTTATCTCGGAGGCGGCCATGAGTGACCGCCGCGCCGCTCCTGCCCTCGAGGTCAAGGGCCTCGACGTCTATTACGGCCATTCGCATGCGTTGCAGGGCGTCGATCTCACGCTCGATACCGGCGTGTTCTCGGTGGTCGGCCGCAACGGCATGGGCAAGACCACGCTGTGCAAGGCGATCATGGGCCTGGTGCGCCTTAGCGCCGGCTCGATCCGGATTCGCGGCGAGGAAGTCACGCGGCTCAACCCGGCGCGGATCGCCCGACTCGGCGTCGGCTATGTGCCGCAAGGCCGCCGACTGTGGCGATCGCTGACCGTCGACGAACATCTCGCGCTCGCCGGCGGCCTGCGCCGCGGCGCCTGGACCATCGAGCGCATCTACGACACCTTTCCGCGCCTCGCCGAGCGCAAGAACAACGGTGGCAACCAGCTCTCCGGCGGCGAGCAGCAGATGCTGGCGATTGCGCGCGCGTTGCTGACCAACCCGCAACTCCTGATCATGGACGAGCCGACCGAGGGCCTTGCGCCCGTGATTGTCGCGCAGGTCGAGGAGATGCTGCTGCGGCTCGGCGACGAAGGCGACATCTCCGTCCTGGTCATCGAGCAGAACATCGGCGTCGCGACGGCGGTGTCGCGCAACGTCGCCATCATGGTCAACGGCCGGATCAACCGCATCATCGACTCCGCGCGCCTCGCGACCGATCGCGAGCTGCAGCAGCGGCTGCTCGGCGTCGGCACCCACGGCGCGGATGTGACTGAGGCCGAGGCCGCGCCAGCAAAGGCCGAAGCGGCCGGCGCACCGCTGCCGGAACGAAAGGGACCGGCTCGCATCTACGTCTCCAATCCCGTACTGCCGACGCGCTGGTCGCAGCCGGTGCCGATCGCCCGCATCGAGGCAGCGGCACGGACGCAGTCCGCCGCCGTCACGAGGCTTGAAGAGACAACCCGCACGCGGCGCGAGCCGGCAACATCCAGGACCTCGGGGCCACCGGTCGTGCTGGTCGTCGGCACGCTCGACACCAAGGGTGCGGAGCTGCGCTTCATTCGCGACATCATTGCTGACAGCGGCCTGCGCACCCGTCTGGTCGACGTCTCGACCAGCGGCAAGGCGGCGAGCTGCGACGTCACCGCGCAGGAGATCGCGCTGAACCACGGCCGTGGCGGCTCCGGCGTATTCGGCGCCGATCGCGGCGCCTCGGTGACGGCGATGGCGGAGGCATTCGAGCGCTGGCTGCGCCGCCAGGGCAATATCGCCGGCATCATTTCCGCCGGCGGCTCGGGCGGTGCCTCGCTGGTCGCACCCGGCATGCGCGCGCTTCCGATCGGGGTGCCCAAGCTCATCATCTCCTCGGTCGCCTCCGGCGACGTCGGCCCCTATGTCGGTCCTGCCGACATCACCATGATGTATTCGGTGACCGACGTGCAGGGTCTCAATTCGATCTCGCGCGCGGTACTCGGCAACGGCGCCAATGCGCTGGTCGGCATGGTCAAGGCGCGGCTCGACCAGCAAACCAGTAAGCAGCGCGACACCGCTGCCAGCCTTCCCGCGATCGGCATCACCATGTTCGGCGTGACCACGCCGGCGGTGCAGAAGATCGCGGCCGACCTGCGCGAGGATTTCGAGTGCCTGGTCTTCCACGCCACCGGCGTCGGCGGCCGCTCGATGGAGAAGCTGGTCGAGTCCGGCCAGATCGCCGGGGTCATCGATCTCACCACGACCGAGGTCTGCGACCTCCTGATGGGCGGCGTATTCCCGGCGACCGACGATCGCTTCGGCACAATCATCCGCAGCCGCGTGCCCTATGTCGGTTCGGTCGGCGCGCTTGATATGGTGAACTTCGGCGCACCCGACACCATTCCGGAGCGCTACCGGCAGCGCAAGTTCCACATCCACAATCCGCAGGTCACCTTGATGCGGACCACGCCAGAAGAGAACGAGCGCATGGGCCGCTGGATCGGCGAACGTCTCAACCAGATGGATGGACCGGTGCGCTTCTTCCTGCCCGAAGGCGGCGTCTCCGCGCTCGATGCACCGGGCCAGCCGTTCTGGGACCCCGATGCGGACGTTGCGCTGTTTGGCGCGCTGGAGCGCACCGTGCGCCGGACCGGCAACCGGCAGATCATTCGCATCAAGCGCAACATCAACGATCCCGAGTTCACCGCCGCCATCGTCAGCGCGTTCCGTCCGCTGCTCGGACGCGCCGGTAGCAGGCGGAGAGTGGCGAGGTGACCCATGCCCAGGTTTGAACGCACGGCGCTGTTGAAGAAGTTTCACGCGATGATCGCGCGCGGCGAGCCGATCGTCGGCGGCGGCGCCGGCACCGGACTGTCCGCGAAATGCGAGGAGGCCGGCGGCGTCGACCTGATCGTGATCTACAATTCCGGCCGCTATCGCATGGCCGGCCGCGGCTCGCTCGCCGGACTGATGCCCTATGGCGATGCCAACGCCATCGTCGTCGAGATGGCCGGCGAGGTGCTGCCGGTCGTGACCAGGACGCCGGTGCTCGCCGGCGTCAACGGCACCGATCCGTTCCGCGACATGGATGTGTTCCTCGACCAGCTCAAGGCGATCGGCTTTGCCGGCGTGCAGAATTTTCCGACCGTCGGCCTGATCGACGGCACCTTCCGCGCCAATCTCGAAGAGACCGGGATGTCCTACGCGCTCGAGATCGACATGATCTCGAAGGCGCATGAGAAGGACATGCTGACCACGCCCTATGTGTTCAGCGAGCAGGAGGCCGCCGCGATGGCGATCGCGGGCGCCGACATCATCGTCTGCCATATGGGGTTGACCACGGGCGGCACGATCGGCGCGCAGACTGCGCCAAAACTTGCCGACTGCCCTGCCCGCATCGAGGCCTGGGCGGAAGCCGCGCTCAGCGTCAATTCCGACATCATCGTGCTCGCGCATGGCGGTCCGATCGCCGACCCCGCGGATGCCGATTTCATCATGAAGCAGACCCGCAACTGTCACGGCTTCTATGGCGCCTCCTCGATGGAGCGCCTGCCGGTCGAGCGGGCGCTGACGGATCAGGTTCGCAAATTCAAGGCGATCGGCGCACGCTAACGCGCCGTGACCAAGGGAGGAAGAGATGTCGGGGATGCTGGTCGGTGAATTGATCCTCTGGCTCATCGTCGCAATCGTCGCGATCGTCATCATCGTCTATGTGGTGAACTGGCTCTACCACCGCTCGTCGAAGGAAACCTCCTTCGTCCGGACCGGCTTCCTCGGCGAACGGGTGGTGATCAATGGCGGCGCCTTCGTGCTGCCGTTCATCCACGACTACACGCCGGTCAACATGAACGTGCTGCCGATGGGGATCGTGCGCTCCAAGCAGGACGCCGTGATCACCCGCGACCGCATGCGCGTCGATATCGAGGCCGACTTCTACGTCCGGGTGCAGGCGACCCGCGAAGCCGTCTCGATCGCCGCCGCCACCCTCGGCCGCCGCACCATGGAGCCGGAGCAGCTGCACACCCTGCTCTCCGGCAAGTTCATCTCCGCGATCCGCTCGGTCGCCTCCGAGATGACGATGGAGCAGATGCACGAGCAGCGCGGCGAATATGTCGCGCGCGTCAAGGCCAATGCCGCCGAGGCGCTGGCGCAGAACGGCCTCGAACTGGAGTCGGTCGCGATCACCGATCTCGACCAGACCGACCTCGAATATTTCAACCCCTCGAACCGCTTCGACGCCGAAGGCCTGACCCGCCTGATGGAGGACATCGAAGCCAAGCGCAAGCTGCGCAACGACATCGAGCAGGACTCGATGATCAAGATCCGCTCCCGCAACCTCGAGGCCGAGCGGCAGGCGCTGGACATCGAGCGCGAGAGCGAGACCGCCCGCCTCGAGCAGGAACGCGACATCGAGATGCGCCGCGCCCTGCAGCGCACCGAGGTCGCCCGCGAGCGCGCGCTGCGCGAGACCGAAGCCGAGCAGGCCCAGATCACCGCACGCGAAGCCATCGAAAAGGCGCGCATCGCCAATGAGCAGGCCATCACCGAGGCCCGCATCGCCTCCGAACGCGAGACCCGGCACCGCGAGATCGAGCGCACCCGCGCAGTTGAAGAACGGGAATTGCTGGCGCGCGAGGAGATCGAGAAGGCCAGGATCGCCAACCAGCGCTCCGTCGACACCACCCGCATCGCCTCCGAGCGCGAGGTCCGCCAGCGCGAGATCGAGCGGATGCGCACGGTCGAGGAGGCCGAGATTGCCGCCCGCGAGTCGATCGAAAAGGCCCGCATCCAGCAGGACCGCGTCGTCACCGACGCCCGCATCGCCAATGAGGAAGAGACCCGCCGCCGCGAGATCGAGCGGACCCGCGCGGTCGAGGAAGCTGAAATCGCAGCCCGCGAGGCCACCGAGAAGGCGCGCATCGCCCAGACCATGACGATCAATGTCGAGCGCATCTCCTCCGACGAACGCACCCGCGCGCTGGAGATCCAGCAGGTCCGAACCATCCAGGAAGCCGAGATCGAGGCGCAAAAATCGGTCGAGGCCGCCCGCATCATCAGAGAGAAGACGCTGGCCGCCGAACGCATCGCCGCCGATCACACCACGCGCAAGCTCGAGATCGAGCGCAACCAGGCGATCGAGATCGCCGGGATCACCGCGCGCGACGCCACCGAGGAGTCGCGGATCGCGCAGGAAGAACACGTCCGCGCGCTCGAAATCGCGCGCACCCGCGCGATCGAGGAAGCCGACATCGCCTCGCGCGAATCGATCGAGGCGGCGCGCATTTCGCAGGAAAAGTCGGTCGCCGCACAGCGCATCCGCGCCGAACGCGAGACCCGCGCGCTCGAGATCGAGCGCACCGGGGCGATCGAGGCCGCCGAGCTGAAGCGCCGTGACGCGGTCGAGCGGCAGCGGATCGACGTCGAGCTGGCGCTGGAGAGCGAGCGGATCACCTCCTCCAGGACCCGCGAGGTGCTCAACATCGACCAGAAGCGGGCGATCGAGCTCGCCGACGAGGAACGCGTGATCGCGCTCGCCGCCAAGCGCTCCGAGCGCATCGATGCCGACCGGCTGGTCAAGCAGGCCGAGATCACGGCCCGCAAGGAGGTCGAGACCACCGACGTGACCCGCGAGCAGGCGCTGGAGGCCGCGCGGATCGCTCGGCGCCGCTCCATCGAGCAGCTCGAGGTCGCCCGCAACCAGTCGCTGCAGGAGGCCGAGATCGCTGCGCGCGAGGAGGTCGAACGCGCGCGCATTGCGTCGGACCGCGGCCTCGACGAGGCCCGGATCGGCCGCGAGCGCGAGCTGCGCAAGCTCGAGGTGAACCGTGAGAAGGACGTCGAGACCGCGCTGATGGAGAAGGCGATCGCGCTGCATCAGAAGTCGCTGGAGGAATCCGCGGCGCGCGCGGCGGCTGAAGACGCGAGGGTGCACGCCACCGAAGCGGCCGAGCGCGTGGTTACCGCGCGTGAGAGCGAAATCGCGAAGCGGCGCAAGACCGTCGAGGTTCTGCTCGCCGAGAAACAGGCCGAGGAAACCAGGATCGCGGCCGGAGCCGAACGGGTTCGCGCCACGGTCGAGGCCGAGGCGCAGCGCCTGCTCAACGAGGCTGAAAATGTGCTGACCGATCAGGCACGCTACTCGCTGTTCCGCCGCAAGCTGCTCGACCGGATCGAGGGCATCGTGCGCGAGAGCGTCAAGCCGATGGAGAAGATCGAGGGCATCCGTATCCTCCAGGTCGATGGCCTCAACGGCAACGGCCAGGGCGGCAGCGGTGGCCGCAGCGCCACCGACGAGGTGATCGATTCGGCGCTGCGCTATCGCGTGCAGGCGCCGCTGATCGACTCGATCCTGTCGGATATCGGCGTCGAGGGCGGCAGCCTGGCAAAAATGCCCGGCCTGATCCGCGAGGCGCGCGACATGCAGGGCATCAAGGACTCTGCACGCAAGAGCGGCGGCGAGGCCAAGCCGGCGGCGCCCGAGGGCGGCGGCGAACCACCGCGCCCTGAGCGCACGCCGCGCAAGAAGGACTGAGCTCACGCCATGGCACGGGTTTACGTCTCCACTGTCGTCAATGCCCGCAACGACCGGGTCTGGACCCGTGTACGCGATTTCAACGGCTTGCCGAACTGGCACCCCGCGATTGCGGAGAGCCGGATCGAGGGCGGCGAGCCCGCCGACAAGATCGGCTGTATCAGGGATTTCCGGCTGCGCAACGGCGATCGCATCAGGGAGAAGCTGCTCGGGCTGTCCGACTACGACATGTTCTGCACCTATTCGATCCTGGAATCGCCGATGGGCGTCGAGAACTACGTGGCCACCCTGCGGCTCACGCCGGTCACCGATGGCGACCAGACCTTCCTGGAATGGACCGCCGAGTTCGACTGCGCGCCGGAGCGCGAGACCGAGCTCGTCAACAATATCGGCGGCGGCGTGTTCCAGGGCGGGTTCGACGCGCTGAAGCGGGCGTTCGGAGGATAGGCAGTGCCGCACATCGTCAAAAGCACGATCCTGGATGCACCGACCGATACGGTCTGGGCCGTGCTGCGCGATTTCAACGGCCATGACCGCTGGCACCCGGCGGTCGCGACCAGCGGCATCGAGCGCGCGCAGCCCTCCGACAAGATCGGCTGCGTCAGGCGCTTCAAGCTGAAGGACGGCGCCGAGCTGCGCGAACAGCTGCTGGCGCTGTCCGACCTCGAACAATCGTTCAGCTACTGCCTGCTCGATACGCCGATCCCGATGTTCAACTACGTGGCGCATGTCCGGCTGCTGCCGGTCACCGATGGCGACCGCACCTTCTGGCACTGGGAATCGCGCTTCACGACGCGGACCGACGACCGGGATCGCATCACGCAGATGGTTTCGGAAGACATCTACCAGGCCGGCTTCGAAGCCATCCGCCGGCACCTGAAGGAGGCCGCGTAAGCGGAGAGGGACATCATGCCAGTCACGGTGAAGACCTTCACCAGCACCAACGAGGCGGCGGCCGCGCTGTCGTCGGATCGCAGCGCGCGTTACCTCGGCGGCGGCACGCTGGTGATGCGGGCGCTGAACGAAGGCGACATCTCGATCTCGACCGTGGTGCGCGCCAGCGACCAGGCGATGACCCGGATCGACACGTCGGGCGCGCGAATCACGCTCGGCGCCGGCGTCACCTTCGCGCGCATTCTGGCCGAGCGCGATCTCGCCTTCCTGCACGCCCCTGCCCGCTCGATCGGCGGACCGGCGGTGCGCAACATGGGCACGGTGGGCGGCAATCTGTTTGCGCCGGTGCCGTATGGCGACTTCACGGTCGCGATGCTCGCGCTCGACGCGGTGTTGTCGGTGCAGGGTGGCCTCGGCGGCCGCGAGATCGGAATCGAGGAATTCCTGCAATCGCGCGACCGGCAGACCGGCACGCTGGTGCTGGCGATCTCCTTTGCCAAGCCGGGCAGCACTGAGGCCTTCCGCTACCGCAAGATCGCGCGCATCAAGCCCAAGGGGGGCGCGGTGATCACGCTCGCCGCGCATCTGCCGGTCAACGGCAGCCGGATCGTCGGTGCCCGCGTCGCGCTCGGCTCGATGGCGCCGACGCCGATCCGCGCCCGCGCCACCGAGCGTGCGCTGGAAGGCCGCGCGCTCGATACGTCCACGATCAATGCGGCGGCCGCGGCAGCCGTCGAAGGAACTTCGCCGGGCGACAATGCGCTCGCCAGCGCCTGGTATCGCCGCGAGATCGTCGGCGTGCATCTCAGGCGCCTGTTGTCCGGTCAGGAATAGATCGTCATGGCCAAGACCCCTCTGCAATTTCAGCACAACGGCCGTGACGTTGCGATCTTCGTCGACGGCGGCACCAATTTGCTGGTGGCTTTGCGCGAGCTGATCGGCGACATGACGCCGAAATTCGGCTGCGGCCAGGGCGGCTGCGGCACCTGTAGCGTGCTGATCGACGGGGAATTGCACCTCTCCTGCCTGACGCTCGCCGAGACCGTCGCCGGACGCTCCGTCGAGACGCTCGACGGCATCAAGGACGGCCCCAATCTGCACCCGCTGCAGCGCGCCTTCGCCGACAATTTCGCCGCGCAATGCGGCTACTGCACGCCGGGCATGCTGATGGCCGCCAAGGCGCTGCTCGATCGCAATCCACAACCGAGCCGTGCCGAGGTGGTCGAGGCGATCTCCGGCAATATCTGCCGCTGCACCGGCTATGAGCCGATCATCAACGCCGTGCTGGCTGCCGCATCCGGCGGCCGGGCCCGCGCGTAAGGGAACAGTGTCATGCTGGAATTGCGCAAGGACCTCTTCGCCGACGAGCGCGACGACAATCTGAAGGAAATCGGAAAGGGCACGCAGCGCCAGGACATGCTCGGCCATGTCACCGGCACCTCGCCCTATTTCGACGACCACAAGCTGCAGGGCATGCTGCATCTGAAGGTGGTGCGCAGCGAACATCCTCATGCAAGACTCCGCCGCATCGACACTACGGAGGCCGAGCGGTCGCAGGGGGTGCGGCGCGTGATCCGCGCCTCCGACGTGCCGCGCAATCTGAACACGCTGCTCAGCCTGATCAATTTCGGCAAGGACGACGAGCCGTCGCTCGCGGTCCACAAGGTGCGCTACAAGGGCGAGCCGATCGTCGCGATCGTCGCCGACAGCCCGCGCGAGGCCTTCGAGGCGAAAGCCAAGGTGAAGATCGACTATGAGCCGCTGCCGGCGGTGTTCGACGTCGAGGACGCGTTGAAGCCGGGCGCGCCGGTCGTGAACGAGGTCTATCCGAAGAACACCTTCACCTATCACGAGACCTACGATCGCCAGCAGCTGCGCTTCGGCGATGCCGATCGCGCGCTGGCCTCGGCCGACCATGTGCTGGAACAGCGCTACCAGATGTCGCCGATCGAGCATGCGCCGACCGAAACCAACGGCTCGATCGCCGCACCCGACACCAATGGCCGCTACATCGTCTACACCTCGACGCAGGCGCTGTTCTTCTCGGTCGACACCTGTGCAAAAATCCTCGACGTGCCCTCCAACACCTTCCACTTCATCGGGGGCACGGTGGGCGGCGGGTTCGGAGGCAAGGTCGACACGCTGACCGAGCCGCTCTGCATCCTCGGCGCGATGCTGACCGGACGCCCGGTGCGCTACGTGTTCGGACGCGAGGAAGAGATGCAATACGGTCCGCCGCGCGGCGCCGAGCGCATCTACATCAAGGATGGCGTGATGCGGGACGGCCGCGTCGTCGCCCGCAAGGTGCGCGCCTATTTCGACAGCGGCGCCTATACACGGCTGTCGAGCTATGCGGCGGTGAAATGTGCGGCGCATCTGCCTGGTCCCTACACCATCCCGAACGTCCATGGCGACGTCTACTGCGTCTTCACCAACCGGACGCCAGCGACAGCGATGCGCGGCTTCGGCGTCACGGCGATGGATTTCGCCATCGAATGCCAGATGGACAAGCTCGCCCATCTCGTCGGCATGGATCCGATGGAGTTCCGGATCCTCAATGCGTATCGCGATGGCGACATGAAGGCGCACCGTCGCGAGGCCAAGAACACGGCGCTGATCGAATGCGTGCAGGTTGCCGCGGAGAAGGCCAAATGGCCGCTCCGCGAGGAATTCAAGCGCATGTCGTCGCGCAAGGATGGTGGCGGTCTCCGTGCCGCCGTGACGCTGACGCCACGTGAAGCGCGTGCGCCGGCGCCCGCATCGTCGCAGCAGCGCACGACGTATGATCGCGCCCCGGCTGCAACCCGCGAGCCGCCGCCTCCGCCTCCCTCTTCGACGCCACCATCACCTCCGTCACCGCGGCCGACCGCGCCGTCGCATGGCGCCACCCGCTTCTCATCCGTCTTCGGCACCAGGAGGCGCTGACCATGACCCGGCATCGCGGACGCGGCATCGCGTCGGTCAATTATCCCATCGGCATGAATCTCGGCGGCGATCCGAGCCAGGCGTTGGTGCATTCCAATCCGAGCGGCAAGTTCACCGTGGCGCTGTCCTCGATCGATCTCGGCCAGGGCATGAAGTCGGTGACGCGGCAGATCTGCGCCGAGACGCTGGGCGTGCCAGTCGAAGACGTCTATGTCGACACCGCGGATTCCGACACCGGTCCGCACTGCATGGGCTCGTTCGCCTCGCGCGGCACCCATCGGGTCGGCAACGCCGTGATGGCGGCGGCGCGGGAGGCGCGCGGCGTGATGATGGAGGCGGCGGCCGAGGAGCTGGAGGTGAATGCCGCCGATCTCGAGACCGACGGCCGCGGCAACATCCATGTCAAGGGCGCGCCGCATCGCTCGATCTCGACCAAGGACGTCGCGATCGCCGCGCAGTTCAAGCAGGGCAAGACGATCTCGGGCCGCGGCATCTTCCTGGTGCCGCTGTCCGACGTCGACCCCGAGACCGGCGAGATGTCGCCGGCGACATGCTACGCGCATGCCTGCCTCGTCGCCGAGGTCGAGGTCGACGACGAGACCGGCGAGGTCGACATGGTCCGGATGGACAGTGCCTATGAGCTTGGCCGCGCGCTCAATCCGCGGCTGGTCGAGCAGCAGCTGGTCGGCGGCGCCTGGATGGGCGTCAGCCATGCGCTCTACGAAACGCCGGAACCCTATTACCCGGAGCCGGTGCACGGCCCGCGCGACTTCGTCGAATATCTGATGCCGGGACCGGGCGACATCTGCCCGCACGACATCGCGGTGCTGGAACGCCCGGCGCCCGACGGCCCGTTCGGTGCCAAGGGTCCGGGCGAGATGTGCGCCAATCCGGTGCTGCCGGCCGTCGCCAACGCGATCTTCAACGCCGTCGGCGTGCGGATCGACGATCTGCCGATCACGCCGGAGAAGGTGCTGCGCGCGATCAAGGCGCAGGGCGGCGCGCGGCCGCAGCCGCGGCGCTGAGGTCGCTCCATGCCGGTCCGCAGCAACATCGTCGGCATCGACAGCCCCGAGGCGCTGGAGAAGGCGTTGCGCGCGGCCTATTACCTCGCAGACGACGGCATCGCGACCGCCTCCTATCTCTCGCTCGCGCTCGGCAAGCCGCTGCTGCTCGAGGGTGCGCCGGGCGTCGGCAAGACCGAGGCCGCGAAAGCGATCGCCGCCGTGCTCGGCCGCCGGCTGATCCGCCTGCAATGCTACGAGGGCATCGACGCCGCCGCCGCGCTCTACGAGTGGAATTATCCGCGCCAGATGCTGGCGATCCGGCAGGCCGGCGAAGAGAGCATCGACATCTATGGCGATTCTTTCCTGATCGAACGTCCGATGCTGGCCGCGCTGCGGGCCCCCGACGCAACCGTGCTCTTGATCGACGAAATCGACCGCGCCGACCAGGAGTTCGAGGCTTTCCTGCTCGAATTCCTCTCTGACTTCCAGATCTCGATCCCCGAGCGCGGCACCATCCGCGCCGCCGAGCATCCCGTCGTCGTGCTGACCTCGAACCGAACCCGCGACCTGCACGAGGCGCTGCGGCGGCGCTGCGTCTATCACTGGATCCACTATCCGAACGCCGAGCGCGAGGCGCGGATCGTGATGATGCGCGCCTCCAGCGTCGCCGAAGCTACCGCCCGCGCTGTGGTCGCCGCCGTCGGCCGGCTGCGCCGCGAACCGCTGAGCAAGGCGCCGGGCATTGCCGAGGCGGTCGACTGGGCGGAGGCTGCGACCCTGCTGCACAAGGGCGGCGCGCGCTGGCCGGATGCCTTCAGGCGTTCGATCGGCGTTGCGCTGAAGGACGAGGAGGATCTTCATTTCATCTCACCGCGGCTCGATGCATTGATCGCGGAGGCAGCCGCGTGAGCGACGATCTCAGGCTGCCGCGCGCCGCGCAGATCTTCGTGTCCTTTGTCGCGTTGCTGCGCGCCAATGGCTTCCTGGTCGCGCCGGAGCAGACGACGAGTTTCCTCGCTGCGATCGAACTGCTCGGGCCAAGGAGCCTCGAGCACATCCGCCAGGCCGGGCTTGCGACGCTGGCGCCACCGCCGGAGCGCCGCGCGACATACGACCGGCTGTTCGACATCCACTTCCGCGGCGCCGAGGCGATCGAGCAGGCCGAGGGCGAGGACGACGAAACCGTCCGCCTGCAGGAGGAAGGCCGCGGCGAGGACGAGCCGCCGCTCGCCGACGAGGGCAATGAGTCAGGCCTTGCCGCGGCGCGCGCCGAGGCGCTGGTCGAACGCCGCTTTGCCCAGACCGCGACGAGCGATCCGCTGCGAAAGCTGTCGCGCGAGGCGGCAAAGCGGCTGCCGCGGCGGCGTGGCCACCGGCGGCGGCGCGCACGCAGCGGCCCGTTCGCCGATCTGCGCCGCACTCTACGTGAAAGCATCCGCAATGACGGCGAGGTGCTGCGGCTCGGCCGCATGCGCCGCCGCCAGCGCCCGCGCAAGATGCTGTTGCTGATCGACGTCTCCGGCTCGATGAAGGCGCGCACCGAAGAGAACATGAGGCTCGCGCATGCGCTGGTGCAATCGGCCGGCAATGTCGAGGTCTTCACCTTCGGCACAAGACTGACCCGCGTCACCCCGGCACTGCGGCTGAAGCGCCGCGAGCAGGCGCTGAATGCGGCCTCGTTCCTGGTCAGCGACTGGGACGGCGGCACCCGCATCGGCGACGCGCTACAGGCCTTCCTCGCCGTGCCGCGGTTCGGCGGATATGCCCGCGGCGCGGCGGTCGTGATCGTCTCCGACGGCCTGGAGCGCGGCGATCCGGCCGCGCTACGCGATGCCGTCGCAAAGCTGTCGCGCCGGGCCTGGCGCATCAGCTGGCTGACGCCGCTCGCGACCTCGCCCGGCTTCACGCCGCAAACCGAGGCGCTGATTGCGATCCAGCGCTTTGTCGACGATCTCGTGGACGGCGGATCGAGCGCGGCGGTGGTCGCGCATCTGCTGTCGCTCGGAACAAGGAGAGCTGCGTGACTGGCATTGTCGACGGACATCATCACATCTGGCGCCAGGCCGATCTCGCCTGGCTGTCCGGCCCGATGCAGCCGCGCATCTTCGGCCCCTACGAGCCGATCCGCCGCGACTATCCGATCGAAGAATATCTCGACGATCTCAAAGACACCGGCGTCACCCGCTCGGTCTATGTCCAGACCAACTGGCCGAACGGAAAGTTCGAGGATGAGGCGGCCTGGGTGCAGCAGACCGCCGACCGGCACGGCTGGCCGCATGCCCTCGTCGCCTATGCCGATTTTTCCGTCGACGACGTCCGTCCGCAACTGGATCGCCTGAAGCGTTATCCGCTGGTGCGCGGCGTGCGCATGCAGCTGCACTGGCACGACAACCCGCTCTATCGCTTCGCCGCGCGCCCCGATCTCTGCACCGATCCCGTGATCCGGCGCAATGTCGCACACCTCGCCGACTATAGCTGGAGTTTTGACCTGCAGGTGTTCGCGTCGCAGATGGCCGATGCCGCCGGCCTCGCCGCGGCCTGCCCTGACGTGACGTTCATCCTGCAGCACGCCGGCATGCTGGAGGATCTGTCGCCGCAGGGACGCGCCGCCTGGCGCGCCGGCATGGCGCGGCTGGCGCGCTGCCCGAACGTGGTTTCGAAACTGTCGGGGCTCGGCACCTTCATCCATCGCAACGATGCCGCGCATATCGCCGGCATCGTGATCGACACCGTCGCGATCTTCGGCGCGGACCGTTGCCTGTTCGGTTCGAACTTTCCGATCGAGAAGCTGTGGACCACCTACCGCGATCTCGTCGACGCCTTCAAGGCGGCGGCCGCACGGCTCAGCGACGAGCAGCGCGAGGCGATCTTCAGCACAACGGCGGCGCGGGTCTATCGGCTCGGGCCATAGGCGCGCTGCGAGCACGGACATAACGATGAACACGAATTGGGAGGGAGCGAGATGCCGTTGGAGATCAAGATCCTGGACTATGGCGATATCGAGCTGGAATCGAGCTTCCTCGTGCTCGGGCACAATTGCGGCCGCACCCGCCGCGTGCTGACGCTTGGCTTTTTGATCCTCGGCGGCCCCTACCCTGTGCTGGTCGACACCGGCTACCGTTCCAACCAGATCATGGAGACGCTCGGCATGCGCGGCCTCCAGTTTCACGAGAACATGATCGAGAACCAGCTCGCCCGCCACGGGGTGCGGATGGGCGACGTCCGTTTCGTCTGTCACACCCATCTGCACATCGACCATGCCGGCAAGGACGACCTGTTCCCGATGAACACGACCGTCGTCGTCAACCGCAAGGAGCTGGAATATTCCGTCTCCGGCCTGATGCACCCGCAATATCCGGCGCCCGACATCAAGCATCTGATCGATCGCCTGCACACCAAGAGCGCGCTGCGCTTCCTCGACCTCGAGATCACCGGTCCGGTCGAGCTGATGCCGGGCGTCTATTGCGACGCCGCCAACGCCCACACCGAAGGCTCGATGAACATCCACGTCCACACCGCCGACGGCATCGCGACGATCTGCGGCGACGTGATCTACGACTTCAACGACCAGATCGTCACCCCCTTCAACGAGATCCACGACGCCGAGCCGCGCACCACCGGCAACCACGGCACCAGCAAGCGCGCCGAGAAGGCTGCGATCAAGAAGCTGCTGAGTAGCTCGCGCTATCTGCTGCCGGTGCATGATCGCCCGGCCAAGATCGAGGGCGGCGCAGTGGTCGGCCGGCTGCACGACCAGGTGCCCGGGCCTGTGGTGCAGAGCCTGCCGCAGCGCAACTGGTTCCCGGCATAGGCAAAGAGGCCTGTCACGATGACGCATGTCACGCTGCGCGCCGAGTTCGACGAACTGATCGATCCCTATGCGCCGGTCGGCCAGGTCGGCACCGGCTTCGATTTCACGGAGGGCCCGATCTGGCATCCGGTCGAGCACTTCCTGCTGTTCTCCGACATGCCCGGCGATGTGCGCAGGCGCTGGGATGCGCGGCGCGGTGTCGTCGAGGTCAAGCGTCCGTCGAACAAGTGCAACGGCATGACCTATGACGCCGAGCTCAACCTGATCGTCTGCGAGCACGCGACGTCGTCGCTGATCCGCGAGCGGCCGGACGGCCGGCGCGAGGTGCTGGCCTCGCATTATGAGAACCAGGAGCTCAACAGTCCGAACGACGTCTGCGTGCATTCCTCGGGCGCGATCTATTTCTCCGATCCATGGTACGGCCGGATGCCGGTCTATGGCGTCGAACGGCCGCGCCAGCTCGGCTTCCAGGGCGTTTATCGCGTGCCCCCCGGCGGTGGTGCGCCGAAATTGCTGATCGACCGCACTCTGTTCGAGCAGCCGAACGGGCTGTGCTTCTCGCCCGACGAGCGCATCCTTTACGTCAATGACACCGTGCAAGCTGTGATCCGCGCCTTCGACGTCAGCGCCGACGGCTCGCTCGCCAATCCGCGCGTGTTCGCGAGCGGCATCCGCTCCGAGCTCGAGCCCGGCCTGCCCGACGGCATGAAGTGCGACCAGCGCGGCAATGTCTGGGTCACCGCGCCGGGCGGCGTCTGGGTCTATTCGCCTGACGGCAATCTGCTCGGCAAGGTCCGCCTGCCCGAGTTGGTCGCCAACCTCGCCTGGGGCGGCGCCGATTTCCGCACGCTGTATCTGACCGCGACCCATTCGGTCTATGCGATTCCGACCAAGGTCGGCCCACGGCATGAGCCCTATATGAGCGGCAGGCGTGGCGGGCCGGGCGCGGCATCGTCCACGACGCCCGCGCCCAATCTCGCGGCCGGCGAGATGCAGCTCGATCCGAAGCGCTGCGCGATGATCATCCAGGACATGCAGAACGACGTCATCATGGACGGCGGCGCGTTCGCCGAGTCCGGCGCGCCCGCGCATGCCCGCCAGCAGCATGTCGTCGAGAATGTCCGCCGCGTGGCCGAGGCCGCGCGGGCCCGCGGCGTCGCCATCATCCACGTCTGGTTCGTGGTCGAGCCGGGCGCGCCAGGTGTGACACTCAACGCGCCGCTGTTCGAGGGACTGGTCGACAGCAAGGCGATGGTGCGCGGCAGCTGGGGCGCAGCGCCGGTCTCGGGGCTCGAGCCGCGCCCGGGTGACTTCGTGGTCGAGAAGATGCGGATGAGCGCCTGGGAAGGCACGCGGCTCGAAACCATCCTGAAGGCGACCGGCCGCGACATGATCATCAACACCGGCGCCTGGACCAACATGTCGGTCGAGCACACCGCGCGCACCGGCGCCGACAAGGGCTATTTCATGATCGTGCCGGAGGATTGCTGCTCGACCATGAATGCCGACTGGCACAACGCCGCGATCAATTTTGCCTTGCAGAACGTCTCCGTCGTGACCAACGCCGACACCGTCATCAAGGCGCTCGGCTGAGGAGGCGCGGTGCCAAAACTGCTGCACCTCGCCTGCTCCCCCCGGGCCGATTCGGAATCGGCTGATGGTGCGCGCGTCTTTCTCGACCATTTCCGCCAGGCGCGGCCGGACTGGGAGATCGACGCGATGAACCTCTGGCGCGAGCCGTTGCCGGAGTTCGAGGGCTATCTGCTCGAGGCTAAGTACGCCCGGACCGGCGGCAAGAGCTTCACCAATTCGCAGCACGACGCTTTCGCAGTTGCCGAGCGCCTCGCGCTGCGGCTGTCGCTCGCCGATCGCGTGCTGATCTCGACGCCGATGTGGAATTTCGGCATTCCCTACAAGCTCAAGCAATGGCTCGATGTCATCATCCAGCCCGGGCTGACCTTCAGCTTCGATCCGGCGTTAGGTTATCTGCCACTGCTCAAGGATCGCCCGACCATCGTGATCATCGCCAGCGGCAGCGACTTCGTCACCGGCATGAACCGCGGCCGCATCGACATGGCGACGCCCTATCTGCGCGAGGCGCTGCGCTTCATCGGCATCGGCGACGTGCGCTTCGTGCCGATCGGCCCGACCACCGGCCCCACCGAGCCGATCCGCGTGGCCCGTGAAGCCGCGCACCGGAGACTCGCGGAGATGGCGGGGCGGTTTTGATCAACGAGACCGATCGCAGCGTCAATCCGACGAATGCGGCAATGACGCCGGCGTGATTATCCGATTCACTATCAAGCATCGCGGTGTCATCACCCGCGAAAGCGGGTGATCCAGTATTCCAGAGACGCCGGTGTTTGAGCCGGGAGGCCGCGGCGTACTGGATCGCCCGGTCGAGCCGGGCGATGACAGTGTGGATGGGGACGCAGCTTCGCATTCTCGCGACATGAATCGTCCGAGCTTTGCTCTTCGTTCCGCCCTCCTCAAGCAGAGGGCGCAGGGAAAGCCGGGTGCCGATCGCACCCATGGGCCCCGAGCAAAAGGTAGAAAGCTCGGGGGTAGGACCACAGGTGTAACCGGGAACAACCCGGCTTTCCCTGCGCGATGGGTTACGGCTTACTTCGTGCTCTCCCCGGCGAGACTTGGCTTGTTTGTCACCGCTTTCGCAAAAACGCTTACGCGTTTTGCGAGAGGATACCGGCCACTAGGGCGTCAGGACCACACGACTTCACCGTCCGCGTCACGCGCATTCGTCGACTGCGCAATCAGCGTCCACCGCATCTCACCGCAACGCTCGTGACGATGCGCAGCGCCCCTCGATCGGGTGAGACGGGCGAACCATACACCGAGTTGTATTTCTGATAAAGCGAAATATTTTTGTTGCGGGGGCTTGCGCCGTCGGGCAACTCAGTGGCACGCGCGCGTGAGGGAGCCACCAACGGCAGGGTTCCCTCCCCCCTTGCGGGGGAGGGTTAGGGAGAGGGGTGCCACACGACGTGCTCTCTCCGTGTCCGTCACGGCAACAAGCGAACAGGTTACGAAAGCGTCGCACTCATCGATCAGTTCGCCCGGGGCCACCCCTCTCCCCACCCTCTCCCGCCGCAAGTCGGGCCTGCCCGACCTGCGCAAATTTACAATGCGCAACCGGGGTAGACCCCGGTTGCGTGGAGAGGGAGCCTTGGGGGCGTGCTCACCTCACGTACGATACTCCGCACTCACCCTACGTTTCTGCAGCGGCAAAACACAGCCTGCACAACAGTCCCGGTGCGTTGTCGCGCAATTCGATCCGCGCGCCGTGCAGGCTGGCGACCGCCGCGACCAGGCTTAGGCCGAGGCCGTTGCCCGGCGTGTAGCGGCTCTGCTCGAGCCGGTAGAAGCGTTTGAAGACGCGGTCGTGCTGGCCGGGTGGAATGCCGGGGCCGTCATCGGCCACCGCAATCACCGCGCCGCCCTCGTCGTTGTCGCAGGTCACGGTCACCTGTCCGCCGGGGCGGCCATGCTTGATGGCGTTGTCGACGAGATTGGCGATCGCGTCGAACAAAAGGTCGCGGTCGCCGGTGACCAGCACCGCGGCATCGCCGGCAAGCTCGAGATGCGTGGTGACCTCCTCGGCCGCGGCATCGTAGAGCTCGACCACTTCGCCTGCGATCTCGACGAGATTGACGGTGCGGAAGGCGTCCTTGCGGGCCCGCGTCTCGATCTCGGAAATCCGCGTGATCGACGCGAACATTCCGAGCACCGCATCGAGATCGGCGATGGTATCGCCGATCAGCGCCGCATCGCCTTCGCCGTTGCGCGGAGCGTGGTAGGCCTTCTCGAGCCGGCCGCGCATCCGGGTCAGCGGCGTGCGCAAATCGTGCGCGATGTTCTCGCCGACCTGCTTGACGTCTCCCATCAGGGTCTGGATCCGATCTAGCATCAGGTTGAGATTCTCGGCGACGCGATCCCATTCGTCGTGGCTGCCATGCAGCGGGATGCGCTGGTCGAGCCCGGAGAGCATGATGGCGCGGCTGGTCGCATTGATCGACTCGATCCGGCCGACGGTTCGCCGCGTCACCCCGATACTGGCGACGGCCGCGAGCACGATGATGAGCAGGACAACGGCGATGCCGGCGGCCCTGATCTGGGCCATGAAGCCGTCGAGATCACCGATGTCGCGGCCGACCAGCAGGCGATCGCCGTTTGGCAAGGTTTCCGTCACGGCTCGCACCAGCGTGGTTCCCGCAGCGAGCGACGGCGGCGGCGGCGCGCGAAATTCCACCCATCCCCGCTGCGCAGTGCCCTCGGGCCATTGGCTGAGATTTCCGGCGAGCACCGCGGAGCCGGGACCGGCCAGCAGGTAGACGTGATCGGCAAAACCCCTGTCCGCGATCCGCTGCGCGATCAACGCGGCCAGGCCGTCGCGCCCGGATCGCACATAGGCATCGTGCAGGCTGGCCCGTTCGACGGTGATGGCGCGATCGGCCCGATCGCGCGCATAGGACAGCGTCGACCAGTAGACATAGGCAAAGATCGCCGAGACGATCAGGCCGAACGCGCCGATCGCGATTAGCGCCAGGCGGAAGGTCGACGACTTGAGGGTCTTAGCCAGGAGCACGGAGGCAGTACCCGATGCCGCGGATCGTATGGATCAACGGGTAGGCTTGCTGATCGTCGACCTTGCGGCGCACCCGTCCGACATAGACGTCGATGATGTTGGTCGAGGGATCGAAGTGCAGGTCCCAGACATGCTGCAGCAGCATCGCGCGCGACACCACGCGGCCTTCGTTGCGCACGAGATATTCGAGCAGCTGGAACTCCTTCGGCAGCAGCGGAATCTTGCGGCCGCGCCGGCTCGCCGTCCGCGCGATCAGATCGACCGCGAGGTCGCCGACCCGCAGGATGGTCTCCTTGGCAACGGTCTCGCTTCGGCGGCCCAGCGCCTCCAGCCGCGCCAGCAACTCGACAAAGGAGAACGGTTTGACCAGATAGTCGTCGCCACCGGCGCGCAAGCCCCGCACGCGGTCGTCGACTTCGCCGAGCGCGCTGATGATCAGGAACGGCACCGCGATGCCGTCGTCGCGCATCTGGCGCATCACCGTGACACCGTCGATGTCGGGCAGCATGCGATCGATCGTGATCACGGCATAATCGCGCGCCGCACCCTGGCTCAGCGCTTCGCGGCCGTTCGCCGCCAGGTCGACATCGTAGCCGCTGGTGGTGAGCTCCTCGACGAGCTGACCGGCGGTCTCAGGATCGTCCTCGACGACGAGAATGCGGCGGTGTGCTCCGGTCATTATCTTGAACTCCGAGTCTTCTTGAACTCTTGGAGTTCTCAACTCTCCGGGCGCCCGCCCCGCGACGGCCGCCGCCAGACTATCCCATTCCGGGGCTGGATGGAACGCCTGGCGACGACCGCGACAACGGTGCGGTTGGTTGGGCGATCACCAATAGTCCCCGCACACATTGACCCATTGCAACCCGTACGGCGTCCACGACCTGCGCCAGCAGCCATCGTAATAGCCGCCGGCGTAAACGTAGGGCGCGCCGAAGACCGCGAAGCGATGGAAGCGGTGGTGGCGGAAGCCGCCATGATGGAAGAAGCGCGCGCCGTGGACTCCGGCGCCGGCAAATCGCGGGCCGATTGCGGGCGCACCGACGAACCGGGGGCCACCAACGCGCCCGCCGGCAAAATGCCCGCCGCCGCCCATCGCGGCGAACGCCGCGCCACCACCGCGCATACCGCCGCCGAAACCACCGCCATGCATTCCGCCCATTCCGCCGCCACGCATGCCGCCGCCCATGGCGCCAGCAAAGCCACCGCCATGGCCGCCACCGAAGCCACCGCCGTGACCACCGCCGCCACCGCCATGTCCACCGCCGCCTCTGGCGAAGGCGACCGGTGCAAGCGCAACGCTGGCAGCGAGCGTCACCGCCGTGAGAAACGTGAACAGCCTGTTCTTCATCGAGATATCCTCCCTGATTGGGACCGCGGCGAACCTCTCATCGCCGCAAGCAGAGGACGCTCAGAAGACGCAAGCCGATGCCCGACTTCAACTGACAAATGCGCCAGATTCTGACGCCGGATTTAGGATTGGCACGCGAGCTCTCTGCGCAAGGCGACCTTCAAGTGTCCGAATCAAACCACCAGACGATCTCGGAGCCAGGGCGGACTTCGCGTTCACGTCAGGCGCGCTCGCCTTGAGGATGCGCGCGGCACCGGCACACCCCTTGATTATGTGCGATCTCCGTGGTAACTGGGCTTCATGATCAACGTCGTGCGCATCGCGAACCGTAAAAACATGACCCACTCTCGCTGGGCCGTGGAAGGAGTCGTGCGCTAGGAATTCGACGACGCGATCTTTTCACCAGGCCCCGCCGGCATCGGACGGGGCCTTTTGTTTGGCCATGCTCCCTGCCGGCACAACAGCAGGAGCATTCGATGCCACCCCAACAGACGAACCTCACCCCCGAGACCGGGCGCGATGCCGCAGGGCTGCGCCTCGACCCCGCCATCGCTTTGGTGAAAGACACCACCGGCGATGCCTTGACCGAGGCGTGCCCCGATGCCTCCATCGCAGCGCTAAGAGACGCTTTCTCGGAAAAGGAAGCGGCTGGACCACCGGTGGCATCGACGCGGCGCCTCCTGGGTTTGCTCCAGGGATATTGGCGCGCCTTCCGAAATTGGCGCCAACGCGCGAGGTCGCGAGTCAGTTTGCGCGATCTCAGCGACAGGGAGCTGATGGATATCGGCCTGACACAAGGTGAGATCGACTGCATCGTTGTCGGCCGAGCCATTGAAAGGCTCAGAGAAGGCACGACATATCTATGGCTGTCTCGTGGTGTGATGTAACTGATGGCAAGTCACCACCAGCTCTGCACATTGAGTGGCTGGCCGCCGGGCGGATCAACGAAGCGTGATCCGCCCCTTTTCTATCGCCGTGACGTGGCGGATGACGCCAACGCGGCTCAGGTCGGCTTGCCGCGCCCGCTCTTCTCGGCGGCGCGGCGTAGCGCTTCTGCGAGCGCGCCGCCGCCGGACTGCTCGGCCGGCTTGCGCGGAGCCGCAGACGTCATCTTGGCCGAGCCGCGCGAAAAATCGCGGGACGGTCCTGCATTGTCCTTCTTCGGCCCGATCTCGTCGTCAAGCCGCAGCGTCAGCGCGATGCGTTTGCGCGCAACCTCGACGTCCAGGACCTTGACCTTGACGATGTCGCCGGGCTTCACCACCTCGCGCGGGTCCTTGATGAAGGTCTTCGACATCGCCGAGATATGCACCAGCCCGTCCTGGTGCACCCCGATGTCGACGAAGGCGCCGAAGGCCGCGACGTTGGTCACGGTGCCTTCGAGGATCATGCCCTTCTTGAGGTCCTTGACCTCCTCGACGCCTTCCTTGAACACCGCCGCCTTGAACGCCGGGCGCGGGTCGCGGCCGGGCTTTTCCAGTTCGCGCAGAATGTCAGTGACGGTCGGCAGACCAAACGTGTCGTCGACGAACGATTGCGGCCTGAGCCCGCGCACCATGTCGGCGTTGCCGATCAGCGCCTTGATGTCGCTCTTGGTCGCCTCGAGGATGCGGCGCACCACCGGATAGGCTTCCGGATGCACGCCGGATGAATCGAGCGGGTCCTCACCACTGCTGATGCGCAGGAAGCCGGCGCATTGCTCGAACGCCTTCGGCCCGAGCCGGGGCACCTCCTTCAGCGCCTTGCGCGATTTGAACGGGCCGTTGGCGTCGCGGTGCTGCACGATGCTTTGCGCCAGCCCCGCGCCGATGCCCGACACCCGCGAGAGCAGCGGCACCGAGGCGGTGTTGGCATCGACGCCGACCGCGTTCACGCAGTCTTCCACCACGGCATCGAGCGAGCGCGCGAGCTTGGCTTCGCCGAGATCATGCTGGTACTGGCCGACGCCGATCGCCTTCGGATCGATCTTGACGAGCTCGGCCAGCGGATCCTGCAGCCGCCGCGCGATCGAGACGGCGCCGCGAATGGTGACGTCGAGGTCGGGCAATTCGTTCGAGGCGAAGGCAGAGGCCGAGTAGACCGACGCGCCGGCCTCGGAGACCACGATCTTGGTCATCTTGCGCTCGGGCAGCCGCTTCACCAGCTCAGCGGCAAGCTTGTCGGTCTCGCGCGAGGCGGTGCCGTTGCCGATCGCGATCAGCTCGACGCCGTGCTCGATCGCGAGCTTGCCGAGAATGGCGAGCGCCTCGTCCCAGCGCCGCTGCGGCTCGTGCGGAAAGATCGCCGTATGCGCCACCACCTTGCCGGTCGCATCGATCACCGCGACCTTGACGCCGGTGCGATAGCCGGGGTCGAGGCCCATGGTGGCGCGCGCGCCGGCCGGCGCGGCGAGCAGCAGATCGCGCAAATTCGAGGCGAACACGCGCACCGCCTCGGTTTCGGCCGCGGTCCACAGCCGCATCCGCAGATCGATGTTGAGATGGATCTGGATCTTGGTGCGCCAGGCCCAGCGCACCGTCTCCGTCAACCACTTGTCGCCCTTGCGGCCCTGGTTGGAGACCGCAAAGCGGTTCATGATCTTCAGCTCGTAGATGCCGGGCACGCCGACAGCCGGCGCCTCGGCCTCCGGCTTGATCGCGAGGTCGAGGATCTCTTCCTTCTCACCGCGGAACAGCGCCAGGATGCGGTGCGACGGCAGTTTCGGCAGCGGCTCGGAGAAATCGAAATAGTCCTTGAACTTCTCGCCTTCGATCTTCTTGCCGGTGCGGACGGTCGAAGCCATGATGCCGTTCGACCACATCTCCTCGCGCAGCGCGCCGATCAGATCGGCGTCCTCGGCGAAGCGCTCGACCAGGATGGCGCGCGCGCCGTCCAGCGCGGCGGCGACGTCGGCGACCTGCTTCTCGGCATCGACGAAGGGAGAAGCGGCCTCGTTGGGATCGTTTTGCGGCTGCGTCAGCAGGAGATCGGCGAGCGGCTCGAGCCCGGCCTCCTTGGCGATCTCGGCCTTGGTGCGGCGCTTCGGCTTGTACGGCAGATAGATGTCTTCGAGGCGGCCCTTGCTGTCGGCGGCCATGATCTGGGCTTCGAGTGCGGCGTCGAGCTTGCCCTGCTCGCGGATCGAATTGAGCACCGCGGTGCGGCGCTCCTCGAGCTCGCGCAGATAGGTCAGCCGCTCTTCCAGCGTGCGCAGCTGCGTGTCATCGAGCGCGCCGGTAAGCTCCTTGCGGTATCGCGCGATGAACGGCACCGTGGCGCCGCCGTCGAGCAGCGTCACCGCCGCCTCGACCTGCTCGTCGCGAACCCCCAGCTCCTGCGCAATCTGATGATGAATCTTTGCCACGCTCGTCTCTCTGAATCGTCGCGCCGCTGATGGCGCGGACGCCGCTTATGAACCATCCCGGAATGATTCATCAAGGCGCGCTGTGGATCAAATTTGGCACCTCGCGCAATCTATTTCCGGGATGTGCGCCGCCCGCGGCTTGACAAATAGACCCGCGCCGCATTGCCGCCGAAAATCGCAGCTCTTGCCTCACTTGACAAATCAGCCAGCAGGCTCTCCGCAGCAGCGAACCAGCGCGCATAGCCGCCGGCGAGATTGACGACCGGCCAGTCGCTGCCCCACAGCATGCGCTGCGGCCCGAAAGATGCGAGCGCATGGTCCACGGCCTCGCGGAGATCGGCGACCTGCCAGTTCGGCGCCGCCTCGGTCGCGAGGCCCGACAGCTTGCAGACGACGTTGGCGCGCGCGGCAAGGCTTGCGATGTCGTCCTTCCAGGCCGCGATGTCGCCGGTTGCGAGATTTGGCTTGCCGAAATGATCGAGCACGAATTGCAGGTCCGGATGGCGATCGACCACCTGGACGAGCCTTGGCAGATGGCGCGGCAGCACCAGCGCGTCGAACACCAGGCCGTACTGGGCCATGGCCTCGAGCGGCGCCGCCAGTTCCGGGCGCAGCAGCCAGTCGTCGTCGGCGATGTCCTGCACCATTGGCCGCAGGCCGACCAGCAACTCGCGCCCGGCAATCGCATCGATCCGCGTCGCCGCGTCGTCGGCATCGAAGTCGATCCAGCCCACCACGCCCCGCACCAGATCGGAGCCTTTGGCAACGTCGAGCATGAACGCAGTTTCCGCCTCGGTCGGCGCGGCCTGCACCAGGATGGTGCCATCGATCTCGGCTGCGGCGAGATGCGGCATCAGATCTGATAGCCCGAAGTCGCGGTAAATCGGTCCGCGTTCGGGTGTCAGCCAGCCGTAATCGGCGCGTGCCAGGGTCCAGACATGATGATGAGCGTCGATCCGCATCATGCCGGCACCGGCGCATTCGGATCGAGCAGCCTCTCGGCTTTCAGGTCACGCCACAACGCGGCGGGGACAGAGGCCGACAGCGCGGCGACATTGCGCTCGACCTCCTGCGGTGTCTGCGCGCCGAGCACGAGGCTTGCGACCGCCGGATGACCCAGCGCGAAATGCAGCGCGGCGGTCGCCAGCGCAACGCCGTGGGCGCGGCAAACGCGCTCGATCGCAGCGACCTTCCGCATCACGTCGGGTGGCGCGTCCTTGTAATTATACTTGGCGCCGGCAACCGCGCCGGTCGCCAGGATGCCGGAATTGAACACGCCGCCAAGCATCATGCCGATGCCCTGCTTCTCCGCCAGCGGCAGGAACTCGGCGAGCGCCGGCTGCTCCAGCAGCGAGTAGCGGCCGGCGAGCAGCATGGTGTCGAACGTACCCGCCTTGGCGAAGCGCACGCACATCTCGGCCTCGTTGACGCCGATCCCGATGCCCTTGACCACGCGCTCACTGCGCAATTTGTCGAGCGCGACATAGGCGCCTTCCATCGCCTCGCGAAACCGCGCCTCGATCGCGTCAGCGCCATGGGTCCAGACGTCGACGTCGTGGATCAAGAGCAGGTCGATGCGATCGGTCCCAAGCCGCAGCAACGATTGCTCGACCGCGCGCATCGTGCCGTCATAGGAATAATCGACCACCGCGCGATGCGGCTGGCCGCCGGCGAAATTCGAGCCGTCGCCGCGGCCGTGGAACGGGTCCATCCAGCGCCCGACCTTGGTGCAAACGACGACGTCGTCACGCGCCACCCGGCGCAGCGCGGTGCCGCAGCGATGCTCGGCGAGGCCATGCCCATACAGCGGCGAGGAATCCAGCAAATTGACGCCAAGCGCAAACGCCCGCTCCGCCGCCGCAATCGCGGTGGTGTCATCGAGCCGCGCAAAGAGATCGCCGAGCGGCGCGGTGCCGAAACCGAGGATGGAGACATCGAGCCCGGTGCGGCCGAGCCTGCGGCGCGGCAGCGCTGACACAGGGGCCGCATGTGAGGATTGAGGTTGGTTCATCGCGAGGGCTCCCTGCAGTCTTCTTGCTTGCAGGCAGACTAGCCCTGCGGCCGTGCTGAACACAAGCCGACGCGCATGGCGACCGGCACGCGGACAATGCGCGGCCGAGCGGACAATCCAGGGTTCCGATCAGCGGAGAGGCCGACGGTCGTGGCGCTCGTTACGCGTCGGAAAACACCTGCTGCGCGACGTTATCGACCACGACGGGGCTCTCGAAATAGGTGACCGTCGGATCGGCGCCATATTTCTCCCGGGCGCGGGCGCGCCACGCTTCGGTGTACAGCGCTTCCGCCTCTGCCCTCGAGTTCCAGAAATAGATGCCGCCGGCCGTCATCCCGTCCTCGGACAGCACATAGGTCTTTCGAAACAGCCCAGGTACGTCGCGATAGATCGGGGCCGTGCTCAGGAAGATGCTGCGCGCTTCCTCGGGCGTGACCGGCTTCGGCAATCTGAACGTCGTGACGGCGGTAATCATCCGGACCTCCTGGGCATCAATCTTGACACAATTATCAAACTTGACGATAATGTCAAGAATGAATCAGCGGAGCGAACCGAATGGTCGGCATGCGTCAGTTTGACGAGGACGAGATGATCGCGAACGCGCTCGACGTGTTCTGGCGCAAGGGCCTGCACGACGCGACCATGCAGGACCTGGCCGCCGCGACAGGCGTCCAGCGCGGCAGCCTCTACAACGCCTATGGCGACAAGGAAGCGATCTTCCTGCGCGCCTTCGATCGTTATGCCGAGGAGTTCCTGGACGCGGCCGGCACCGCGCTGGCCCAGGGCGACACAGCGGCGGGCTTCAGAAATTTCTTCGACATGATCATCGTCAATATGACGGACGGTTCGCCGCCGCGCGGCTGCCTGACCACGCGCACCGCGCTCGACGCGGCGATCTCGAGCACCGACGTCCGTCAGCGCGTGCAGGGCGTGCTGGGCCGGCTCGAGCAATTGATCGGCAAGGCCCTCAGCGCGGCCCCGGGCAAGCGCAGCGCGGCCGATGCCAACCGGCTGGCGCGGGTCATCGTGACCTTCACGCGAGGGTTGGCCGTGATGGAGCGCGCCGGATACAGCCGCAAGCAGCTGAAGGAGACCGCCGCGACCTTCATCGATGCGGTGGTCGACGATGTCTGAGGCGGCATCTCCGTCGTGGCGATCGATATCATATGGGAGACAACATGATGCAGGATCGGAAAGGTGGTTGCCTCTGCGGCGCGGTGCGCTACGCGCTGAAGAGCGAGCCGCGGAGCATCGCCCTATGCCATTGCACGCACTGCCAGCGGCAAAGCGGAAGCCTGTTCTCGTTCAACCTCGTCGTCCGCGAAACCGACTACCAGCAAACGGGCGAGACCGCGGTGTTCGTCGACCAGGGCGATAGCGGCCATCCGGTCTACCGCCATTTCTGCGGACGCTGCGGCTCCCCTCTCCTTGCAAAGACCGCATTGATGCCGGGGAAGGTCGTGGTGAAGGCCGGCACGCTCGACGAGCTGGAGGGGCTGCAGCCGCAAGTCGAGATCTATACCGATCATGCGATGACGTGGCTCACGCCGGTCCCGGGCGCGGCACGCTTTGCCCAGAACGTGTGACCGGCCGCGCCGGCCGCAGGCACTGCGCAAGCCGGCGCAGCCGGACAGGAGTTGCCGCGACATCGGTCAGGGACGAGTGCCGATGTCGCGGCTTGCGATCATTGACCAGCCGCCAGTTCGGCGTAGTTGCCGTCCTTGTCGCGGCGGTACACGACATAGTCGATCAGCGTGATGTCACCCTTCGGCGTGTAGCTGATGTTGCCGAGCACGGTGTCCCAGTTTCCCGCCTTGATGGTCGTGGCGACCTTCTTGGCATCCGTGGTCTGGGCGCGCGCCACGGCCTGGCTCCAGATCTGGAACGCGGCATAGCTGTAGAGGGTGTAACCGTCGGGATCGATGCCCTTGTCCTTGAACTTCTTCAGGGTCGCGGCCGCGGTCAGCTTCTTGCGCGGATCGGGCGAGAAGGTGAACAGCGAGCCCTCGGCAAGCGGGCCCGCGATCGCCGCGAACTGCTTGTCGACCAGGGCGTCGCCGCCCATCAGCACGGCATTGACGCCCTGCTCGCGCATCTGGCGCAGGATCAATGCAGCTTCCGCGTAGTAGCCGCCGACATAGACGAAATCGATTCCCTCCTTCTTGAAGCGGGACACCAGCGCGGCAAAGTCCTTGTCGCCCTTGGTGTAGGCCTCATAGAGCTTTTCCTTCACGCCCGCCGCGTTGATGGCGTTGCGCGTCTCGTCGGCCAGGCCTTTGCCGTAGGTCGTCTTGTCGTGGATGATCGCGACGTTCCTGGTCTTGTAGTTCTTGATGATATAGGCGGCCGCGACCATGCCCTGCTGGTCGTCCCGGCCGCAGACGCGGAACGTGTTCCACAACCCGCGCTCGGTGAACAGCGGGTTGGTCGAGCCAGGCGTGATCTCCAGCACGTTGCCCTCGGCATAGGCATCCGACGCGGGGATCGAGGTCGACGAGCAGAAGTGCCCAACGACGAACGGAATGTTCGCGCCTGCCATCTTCTCGGCAACCGACACCGCCTGCTTCGGATCGCAGGCGTCATCGCCGACCTCCAGCTTCAGCTTCTTGCCGAGCACACCGCCCGCCGCATTGATGTCGGCAATGGCGAGATCAGCGCCGTTCTTGAACTGCTGGCCGAAGCTCGCCTCCGAACCGGTCATCGGGCCGACCACAGCAACACTGATATCCTGCGCCATGGCCGCGCCGGACAAAGCCAGGCTCGTGCCGAGCGCAAGAAAATATCCTCGAAGTGCAAACTTCATCACATTCTCCTCGATGGTGTTAAGTCGCCTCAATGCATCGCACTCGACGAATCTTGCCGGCTGCGACGATCACAGGGGGCTGCCTTTTAGGCGCGAGATGGTTGGCAGGCTCGGACTGGGGCGACGGGGGATTGGACATATGCGACATCGCGCAACAATGTGAAAACACGTTGCCGTGCATTGCTGCTAAAATGATTCGCGCGAATGGCAGGCCGCCCCTTGTATGCGTGATAGCACAGAGCCTGCGATCACGGTCGCACCAGCGGCTTGGGCTCTTCCGGCGGATCGAACAGGTCCGGCGGGTGCCGGGCTGCGGCGAGCCGTAAGCAGCAGCGCGGCCGCTGCACCAAGAAGATTGAGTCGTTCGGATCAGTACCGCCGCGGTACCGCGCGGATGTCCGACGGCGTCGCGCCGTAGTGCCGGCGGAAGGTGCGATTGAAGTAGGAGAGATCGCCGAACCCGACCTCAAAGGCAATCGTGCCGATGGTGCTGCCGCTGTGGCGCGGATCGGTCAGCAAATGATGCGCGCGCGCCAGGCGCTGGCCGAGCACGACTTCCAAGCCGGCGCTTTCAAACACCGTTGCGCGGATAATTATAATTGACCAACCGGTTGGTCAATAGTAATCCGGTTGCAGGTCATGCGACCTTCGGCCGTAGAAGCCGCAACGGGAGGAAATCATGGTCAGCAATCTGGTGTTGACCGATATCCGCGCCGGATATCGCGTCCTGACGCTCAACAGGCCCGATCGCCTGAATTCATTCAGCGCCGATCTGCACTCCGCATTGATGGCCGGCCTGATTGCGGCAGAACAGGACAAGTCCTGCCGCGCTGTGATCCTGACCGGAGCGGGACGCGGATTCTGCGCCGGGCAGGATCTTTCGGACGGCGTCTTCACGCCGGACGAGACGCCCGATCTCTCCGCGCCGATCGACAAATACTACAATCCGCTCGTGCGCAAACTGCGCAGCATTCCGATGCCTGTGCTGTGCGCCGTCAACGGCGTGGCCGCGGGCGCCGGCGCGAACGTGGCCCTTGCCTGCGATATCGTGATCGCCGCGCGGTCGGCCAAGTTCATTCAGGCCTTCGCGAAGCTGGGCCTCGTTCCGGATTCCGGCGGCACCTGGTTTCTGCCGCGGCTCGTCGGTGGAGCGCGGGCGCGTGCGTTGGCGATGCTCGCCGAGCCGATCTCCGCGGAACGGGCGGAATCATGGGGCATGATCTGGAAGGTGGTCGAGGATACCGACCTGATGACTGAGGCCCACGCCCTCGCCGCCTCCCTCGCGACGCAGCCGACCGACGGTCTTGCGTTGATCAAGCAGGCACTTGATGCCTCCGAGACCAACACGCTCGACGCGCAACTCACGCTCGAGCGCGACCTGCAGGGACGCGCAGGCCGATCGGCGGACTATGCCGAAGGCGTCACTGCGTTCCTCGAGAAGCGCGCGCCGCGGTTCGCCGGCAGAGCCTAGAGCGGGATGAAGATTCTTCGAATCATCATCCCGCTCCAGCTCTTTGTTTCTGAGCATGATCTTTTCGGAAAACCGCTCCACACTTTTCCGGATCATGCTCTAGGCGCAAATTGAACGTTCCGCCGGCAAGGCGAGACGCATCACTTGATCACAGTTCAGAGGAATCAACTTCGATGACACAGCCTCAATCCAGTGGCGCGCGGAGCGCGGATACCATCATGAAACTCGACAGCTTCGTCCGCGGAAAATGGACCGGCTCCGGCGAACCCGCGGCCGAGATTCACAGTGCCGTGACCGGCGACGTGGTGGCGCTCACGACCCGGAGCGATCTCGACATGCGGGAGATCCTCGCCTATGGCCGCACGGTCGGCGGCAACAATCTCCGCAAGCTGACGTTTCATCAGCGCGCGGGCCTGCTGAAGGCGCTGGCCGACTATCTGAGCCAGCACAAGGACCGGCTCTACAAATTGTCGTTCCAGGCGGGTTGCACGCGCACCGACGCGATGATTGACGTCGATGGCGGCATCGGCACGTTGTTCGCCTATGCCAGCAAGGGCCGCCGCGAGCTTCCGAACACCAAATTCCTGCTCGACGGCAATGTCGAGGGGCTCTCCAAGGGCGGCGCATTCGCCGGCCAGCACATCGTGACGTCCTTGCACGGCGTTGCCGTGCACATCAACGCGTTCAATTTCCCGTGCTGGGGCATGCTGGAGAAGCTGGCACCGGCGCTGCTCGCCGGCGTTCCCGTCGTCACCAAGCCCGCAACCGTCACCTCCTATGTCGCCTACGAACTGGCCCGGCTGATCGCCGAATCCAGGGCGCTGCCGGAAGGCGCGCTGCAGTTCATCGTCGGATCGACCGGCGACCTGTTCGATCACCTGACCTGCCAGGACGTGGTGTCCTTCACCGGCTCGGCCGACACGTCGCAAAAACTGCAGCGCCATCCGGTGATCGCGCGCGAAGCCGTCAGGTTCATCGCGGAACGCGATTCGCTGAACGCCGCGATCCTCGCGCCCGACGCCGCGCCGGGAAGCCCGGAGTTCGACCTCTTCATCAAGGAAGTGGCCAACGAGATGACGGTCAAGGCCGGGCAGAAATGCACGGCAATCCGCCGCGCACTGGCGCCGTCGGCGCAGATCGACGCGGTCATCACGGCGCTGCGCGAGCGTCTTGCCAAGGTTGTGATCGGCAATCCCGAAAACGAGAAGGTCAGGATGGGGCCGCTGGTTGGCCTCGGCCAGCGCAGCGATGTGCTTGCCCATGTGGCCAGGCTTCGCACCGAGGCCGAGCTGGTGGCCGGCGATCCCGGCAATTTCCCGCTGGTCGACGCCGACGCCAAGCGCGGCGCCTTCGTCCCGCCGCTGCTGCTGCACTGCGCCAACCCGGTTGCCGCAAGCGCGGTACACGAGATCGAGGCGTTCGGGCCTGTCAGCACCGTGATGGGGTATGACGATCTCGACCAGGCCATCGCGCTCATCAACCGCGGCGGCGGCAGCCTCGTCGCATCGGTCTACACGCACGATATCCCCGTCGCGACCGAGCTCGCCTTCGGCATCGGCAGTTTTCACGGCCGCGTCGCGATCATCGACCGCGACTGCGCGACGGAACACACCGGCCACGGCTCGCCGATGCCGCAGATGGTTCACGGCGGCCCGGGCCGCGCCGGCGGCGGCGAGGAACTCGGCGGCGTCCGCAGCCTGCAGCACTACATGCAGCGCACCGCGCTGCAGGGCTCGCCCGCGATGGTGTCAGGCGTCACCGGCCGCTGGTTCAAGGGCAGCCCGGTGCTCGAGGGTGACCTTCACCCGTTCCGCTATCACTATGACGATCTCGAGATCGGCCGCACGCTGGTCTCGAAGGCTCGGCAGATCACGCTCGACGACATCGAGCATTTCGCGCATTTCACCGGCGACACCTTCTACGCCCACATGAATGAGGAAGCGACCAAGGGACATCCGTTCTTCCCCGGCCGCGTCGCGCATGGCTATCTGCTGCTGTCGTTCGCGGCCGGCCTGTTCGTCGATCCCGACTACGGCCCGGTGCTGGCGAATTACGGGCTGGACTCGCTGCGCTTCGTGAAACCCGTCCAACCGGGTGAACAGATCCAGGTGCGGCTGACCGCGAAGGAGAAAACGCCGCGCAATAAGCAATATGGCGAGGTGCGCTGGGACGTCGAGATCACGACCGGTACAGGTGAGACCGCGGCGACCTATGAACTGCTGACCATGAATGCGATGCGAACCTAGGATCCGCCGAGGGCCCGCTTCAGAGCAGCGCAGCCTGCCGGCTCCGGCCGGCGGGCTTCGCCTTGCTGCGCGGCCGGGCAACGGCGGCAGCCGCTTCCTCCGCACCGGCCAGCACCAACTGCACGACGAAGTCGGCATAATCGGCGCGGGTCATCGGCCCGCCCTCGCGAAACCACATATAGTGCCAGTTCAGCATGCCGAACACGCTCATCGTCAGCGGCTTGAGCACGCGCTTCTGCTTCGCCGCCGGCACGGCGGCGGCCAGCGCATCCGACATGATCCCGACCAGTATCCGCTCGCTTGCGAGCAGCGGCTGCTGCTTTTGCTCCGGCAGCAGCCTGAGGCTTGCGATCTGGACCTGATGCTCGGCGTCGGCATGCCGGTAGAGCTCGAGCAGGGTCGTGACGATCGTCCCGAGGCGCTCGACCGGATCGCCGGCCGAGGCGCTCGCCTTGCGAACCGACGCCACCAGCCGCTCGAGATGCGACGACAGGAGATCGAAGAGGATCGCCTCCTTGTCGGGATAATAGTGATAGAGCAGCGCTTTCGAGACACCGCACGCGTCGGCGATCGTATTCATCGACGTGCCGACATATCCCGATGCGGCAAACAGCTCGGCCGCACGATGCAGCATCGAGAGGCGCTTGTCGTCATAGTCCTTGGCGCGCGATCGGGCCATGTCTCGTCCGTTCCACCAGCCGGCCGTTCAGCCGTCGTCGTCAGACGTGAATCAACAACGGCAAATTTCTCAGACCAGTCCGGCCCTGTCCATTGCCAGGGCCGGTCTGAGCGCCATTTATTGACCATCCGGTCGGACAATTCCATGACCTATATGGAATGGACCCCTGCGTTGCAATGCTCAGCGCAGGGCGTCGGCCGGATCCGGCGCCAGCCGGGCCCCCATCGACGCCACCCATCGTCCGCCCAGCTGGCATGGCACCAACCGGGCCTGCGATGTCTCATCAACTCCTTCGCATGAAGCTCAGGCGGCTGCGACCTCGTGGCCGGCCATCACTTCCAGCGCTCTCAGGATGCCGGAATGGTCCCAGGCCTTGCCGCCGAGCGCGGTGCAGGCGTTGAACAGCTGCTGGGCTGCGGCAGTGCCCGGCAGCGACAGCCCAAGGGCCCGCGCGCCTTCCAGCGCGAGGTTGAGATCCTTCTGATGAAGCTCGATGCGGAAGCCCGGATCGAAATTGCGCTTCAGCATGCGCTCGCCGTGCACTTCAAGGATCCGGGACGACGCAAAGCCGCCCATCAGCGCCTGGCGCACCAGCGCAGGATCGGCGCCCGCCTTGGACGCGAACAGCAGCGCCTCGCTCACCGCCTCGATGGTCAGCGCCACGATGATCTGGTTGGCGACCTTGGTGGTCTGGCCGTCACCGTTGGCGCCGACATGCGTGACGTTCTTGCCCATGGTATCAAACACGGGCTTCATCGCGTTGAACGCCCGCTCCCGCCCGCCAACCATGATGGTCAGGCTTGCCGCCTTTGCACCAACCTCGCCGCCGGAGACCGGCGCGTCGAGATAGTCGGCCCCGAGCGCATCGATCTTCCGCGCGAACTCCTTGGTCGCCAGCGGCGAAATCGAGCTCATATCCACCACGATCATGCCCTTGGAGACGCCCTCGGCGACGCCGCCTTTGCCAAACAGCACGGCTTCGACATGCGGCGTGTCCGGCACCATGATGATGACGGCATCGGCTTCCTGCGCGACCTGCTTGCCGGACTCGCACGCGACGGCGCCGTTCGCGATCAGGTCGGGCGGCAGAGGCGCGACGTCGTGCAGGAACAGGCGATAGCCGGTAGCCAGGAGATGGCCGGCCATCGGACGTCCCATGGTGCCCAGCCCGATGAATCCAATGTCTTTCATTGTCGTCGCTCCTGTCAGCCCGATGAGGGCGTTTTCTAGCGAAACGGATACCGGTTCGCGTGAAGAAAACGCGTCAAAACATAAAATTGAGAGCTCCGTTCCGGTTCAATCGGAACGGAAACGCTCTAGGTCACGAAAGTCTGCGCGGCATGCCAGGCAAGGCTCTCGAGCGTGGTCGTCCGCGGCTTGTATTCGCATCCGATCCAGCCGCGATAGCCGATGCTGTCGAGATGCTTGAACAGATATGAATAGTTGATCTCGCCGGTCCCCGGCTCATGACGGCCCGGGTTGTCGGCGAGCTGGACATGCGCGATCCGGCCGAGATGCCTCTCGACGGTTCGCGCCAGATCGCCCTCCATGATCTGCATGTGATAGATATCGTATTGGATGAACAGGTTGGGCGACCGCACGTCGGAGATCAGCTGCACCGCCTGTTCCGTCCCGCTCAGGAAGAAGCCCGGAATATCCAGCGTGTTGATCGGCTCGACCAGAAGCTTGATGCCATGCTGGGCGAGCGCGCCGGCGGCGAAGCGCAGATTGGACACCAGGACTTCGTGCAGCTCTGCCGCATCCGCGCCAGTGGGGGCGATGCCGACCAGGCAGTTCAGCTGCCGGCAATCCAGTGCCTTCGCATAGTCGATCGCGCGCGCGACGCCGTCGCGAAATTCATCGGTTCGATCGCGCAGGATCGCAATGCCGCGCTCGCCCGCGGCCCAATTGCCGGCCGGAAGATTGTGCAGCACCTGGGTCAGCTCAGACCGCGCCAACTCCTCCCGCAATTCGCTCTTGTCGTAGTCATAGGGAAAAAGATACTCGACCGCGTTGAAGCCGGCGGCCTTGGCGGCCGCGAACCGATCGAGGAACGGCAGCTCGTTGAAGAGCATGGTGAGGTTGGCAGCAAATTGAGGCACGGTTGGTATCTCCGCTTGAGGCAGCGCTAATGATGTCGTCAGGCCGGCAACAGCGTGCCGGATCGTGCTGCGCTCGGCACCTCATCGAGCGGAAGGTCGAGCACCTCTTCGAATTCGACGATGTTGTCGATCTCCGTTCCCATCGCGATGTTGGTGACCCGCTCGAGGATGAACTCCACCACCACGGGCACGCGGTGCTTGGCCATCAATTCGCGCGCGGTCGCGAACGCCGCCTGGGCGTCGTTCGGGTCGGTCACCCGGATCGCCTTGCAGCCCAGGCCCTCCGCGACGGTGACGTGGTCGACACCGTAGACGCCGATCTCGGGCGCGTTGATGTTCTCGAACGAGAGCTGCACGTGATAGTCCATGTCGAAGCCGCGCTGGGCCTGCCGGATCAAGCCGAGATATGAATTGTTCACGACGACGTGGATGTAGGGCAGATTGAACTGCGCCCCGACCGCGAGTTCCTCGATCAGGAACTGGAAGTCGTAGTCACCCGACAGCGCGACGATGTCGCGGTCGGGGTCGGCGGCGCGCACACCGAGGGCGGCCGGCAGGGTCCAGCCGAGCGGACCGGCTTGGCCAGCATTGATCCAGTTGCGCGGACGATAGACGTTGAGGAACTGGGCGCCCGCGATCTGCGACAATCCGATCACCGTCACGTAGCAGGTGTCGCGACCGAAGGCCTTGTTCATCTCCTCGTAGACGCGCTGCGGCTTGATCGGGATGTTGTCGAAGTGGCTCTTGCGCAGCATCGAACGCTTGCGGTCGCGGCATGCGGCGGGCCAGGCCTGCCGATCGCGGAGCTTCCCTGACTTGCGCCACTCCTTGGCGACGCTCACGAACATCTCCAGCGCGGCCTTGGCGTCCGACACAATGCCGAGATCCGGATTGAAAACGCGTCCGATCTGGGTCGGCTCGATGTCGACATGGACGAATTTGCGCCCCTTCGTGTAGGTCTCGATCGAACCGGTGTGCCGGTTGGCCCAGCGATTTCCGATGCCGAGCACGAAGTCGGATTCCAGCATCGTGGCGTTGGCGTAGCGATGACTGGTCTGCAGGCCGACCATCCCCGCCATCAGCGCGTGATCGTCGGGAATGGCGCCCCACGCCATCAGCGTCGGAACCACCGGGACGTTAACCGCTTCCGCGAAGGCGACCAGCAGCTCGGATGCATCGGCGTTGATCACGCCGCCGCCGGCCACGATCAGCGGCCGCTCCGCGGCGTTGAGCATCTCGAGCGCCTTCTCGATCTGCTTGCGGGTCGCCGTCGGCTTGTAGACCGGCAGCGGCGAATAGGTCTCGTCGTCGAATTCGATTTCGGCCAGTTGCACGTCGAGCGGAAGATCGATCAACACCGGTCCCGGCCGTCCCGACCGCATGACGTGGAAGGCCTGGCTGAACACGCGCGGCACCAGCGCCGGCTCGCGCACGGTGACGGCCCATTTCGTCACCGGCTTTGCGATCGCCTCGATGTCGACGGCCTGGAAATCCTCCTTGTAGAGCCGCGCCCGCGGCGCCTGACCGGTGATGCAGAGGATCGGGATCGAATCCGCGATCGCCGAGTAGAGGCCGGTGATCATGTCGGTTCCGGCGGGTCCCGAAGTGCCGATGCAAACGCCGATATTGCCCGCCTCCGCCCTTGTATAGCCTTCCGCCATGTGCGAGGCGCCTTCGACGTGCCGCGCCAGAATGTGCCGGATCGAGCCGTTCCGCTTCAGCGCGGAGTAAAGCGGGTTGATCGCGGCGCCGGGAACGCCGAACGCGCACGTGATCCCTTCGCGTTCGAGAATGCGCACTGCTGCATCGATTGCTCGCATTTTCATTTGATGATCCCGCTTCGCTAGGAGTTGGCCTGAGCATGATCATCAGACCCGCGAGCGTCGATCTCAACGCAATCGATGGGATTTTCCACGCTATGGCAGCGCACGCGATTTCTTGCGCGGCTTCAAGCGATTAACGTCGGCGGAGAAATGGAAATCGTGATAGACGAAAATGCGGAAAGCCTCACGCCTGCCCTTGCTGCGCGCGGCTCCCGCGAAGCTCGGCCGTGAGCTCGGCTGCGATCTGGTGCACGATCGTACCGATGTCCGGCAAGCGTTCGTTCGTCAGCCGGTCCGCCGTGCCCGATACCGAAACCGCGGCAAATGGCTCGCTGCAGTCGTTGAAGACGACCGCAGCCACGCAGCGCAGGCCGAGGCGGGCCTCTTCATCATCCACCGCATAACCCTGACGCCGTACGTTCTCCAGTTCCTTGAACAGCTCGCCTGGCCGCACGATCGACTTTTCCGTCAGCCGCGGCATGCCCTGGCGGCGGATGATCGCGTTGACGTCGGCATCGGAATAGGTCGCCAACACCGCTTTGCCCACGCCCGAGGCGATCATTGCGACGCGTCCACCCACCTTGGTCAGCGAACGCATGATCTCCCGGCTTTCAATGCGGGACACGACGATGATGGACTCATCATCGACCACAGCCAGGTTGGCGGTTTCCCTGGTCTGGTCGCGCAGCTTGCGCAGATAAGGCAAGGCCTGCGCGGCGAAATTGCGCCGGCGCATGAAGGTCGAGCCGACCACGAAGCTTTGCGCGCCGATGTGCCATTTGGATTCGTCGCGGTCGAATTGCACGAATCTGCGGTTCTCGAGCGTCGTCAGCAGCCGATGAACGGTCGACGGCGACAAGCCGGTGCGGATCGCGAGATCGGTCAGCCGATAGCCTTCGTCGTCCTCTGCAAGCGTCTCCAGGATCTGCAGCGCACGATCGACAGATTGAACGCCGCCGTCTCGTGCGTCCGGATCCGGCTGCGCGCGAAAATCGGGTTCGGTCGGCTTGCGCCGGATCGGCTCTCTTTTCATCACGACCCTGCCCCTAACCAGTTGCGATTCAGAACGGTATTGCGTCCGAAGGACGAGCGTCAGGTTTGGTATATGGCATGCCAATTACATCAGGAGTCAAGCTGCAGAGATCACCAGATAGGTCAGTATATTTGCCGTTTTCTTCAAAATCTTTCTGATTCTTTCGTTTGACAACTGGGATAATGTATACCACGATTATTTTACAACGACCTGATCAGACAAACGGGAGAACGCTGCCATGTACGTCGGGGACATCCTTCGCAACAGCCCGCACCTCGTGACGATCGGCTCGAACGAAACCGTGAGCATTGCGGCGAACCTGATGTACGCGAGCAATGTCGGCGCAGTCGTGGTCAGGAACGTCTCGCGCAGCAAGGACGCCGCGGTGATCGGAATGTTCAGCGAGCGCGACGTTGTCGCTGTGATCGCCGAGCACGGCACCGGTGGGCTTGCCATGAAAGTCGCGCAGTTCATCTCGCGGCCGCTGGTGTCCTGCAATTCGCAGGACACGCTCGCGGATGCCGAGCATCTCATGGGCCGTCACGGCATCCGCCATGTCCCGGTCATCGACAACGGCCGGCTCGTCGGCGTCGTCAGCATGCGGGACATCACCACTGCTTACGACGAGGCCACCTGCGCAGTGCAGGCGGCCTGACAGAATTTTCCAAGACAACTGCCACGCAACCCGGTTCGAGCCGCAGCGGCTCGAACTGTGTCCCCACTCTGCTCGCGAGGATTTCATGAGGATCTGCATCTACGGCGCCGGCGCCATCGGCGGTTATCTCGGTGTCGAATTCATGCGCGCTGGCGCGGATGTTAGCCTGGTCGCGCGCGGCGCGCACCTTGCCGCGATGCGACAGAACGGTCTGAAGCTCCTGATCGGCGACGAGGAGCGCGTGGTACATCCGCGCTGTACCGACGATCCCGCCGAGCTCGGCGAGCAGGATTTCGTCATCGTCTGCCTCAAGGCGCACTCGATCACCGGCGTCATTGAACGCATGCAGCCCCTGCTCGGTCAGCGCACCCGCATTGTCACCGCCGTCAACGGCATTCCCTATTGGTATTTCTACAAGCACGGCGGACGGCACGAAGGATCGGCGCTCGAGAGCATCGATCCCGGCGGACGGCAATGGAAGGAACTCGGCCCCGAGCGCGCGATCGGCTGCGTGGTGTATCCCGCCACCGAAATCGAAGCGCCCGGCGTGATCCGCCACGTCTACGGCAACAACTTTCCGCTGGGCGAACCCTCCGGCGAGATCACCCCCGAGGTCGAGAACCTTTCCGCCCTGTTCGCGGCAGCCGGCATGAAGGCGCCGGTTCTCGATCGCATCCGCGACGAGATCTGGCTCAAGCTGTGGGGCAATGTCTGCTTCAACCCGATCAGCGCCCTGACCCATGCGACCCTCGACGTGATCTGCAGCAACCCCGGCACGCGCGCGCTGTCGAAAGCGATCATGCTGGAAGCCCAGGCGATCGCGGAAAATCTTGGCGTCAAGTTCCGGGTCGATGTCGAACGCCGCATCGAAGGTGCGCGCAAGGTCGGCGCGCACAAGACCTCGATGCTGCAGGATCTCGAGCGCGGACGTCCGGTCGAAATCGATCCGCTGATCACCGTCGTCCAGGAGATGGGCCGGATGACGGGGATTGCAACGCCCGCCCTCGATGCGGTGCTGGCCCTGGTCGCGCAGCGTACCAGGCTGGCGGGCCTCTACGACGGGGCGGCCGGCGTTGCCGAAACAAAATCGCTTGCGGTGGCGTGATCCTGATGAGCAACGTCACACGCTGGGTCCGCTTCCGCCACCATGCCGACATCGGCTTCGGGCAACTCACACCATCCGGCATCTCGGTGCACGTCGGCGACATGTTCGGCGACGCGCGGCCGACTGGACGAACGCTGGCACTCGACGCCGTCGAGCTGCTCGCACCGACGCAACCAAGCAAGATCATCGCGCTCTGGAACAATTTTCACGCACTTGCCGCCAAGCTGAAATCACCCGAGCCGGCCGAACCGTTGTACCTGCTGAAGGCGCCGACCAGCGTCACCGCGCCCGGCGCCGTGATCAGGCGTCCCGCGGGTTACGATGGCAAGACGACCTACGAGGGCGAGCTCGGCATTGTCATCGGCAAGACCTGCACCGCGGTCGCTCCCGAACAGGCCGACGCCTTCATCTTCGGGTACACCTGCACAAACGACGTCACCGCCGCAGACGTTCTCAATCGCGATCCGACTTTCCCGCAATGGGCCCGGGCCAAGGGCTTCGATGGCTATGGCCCCTTCGGTCCCGTTGTTGCCTCGGGCCTCGATCCCGCAAGCCTTGTGGTGCGCACCATCCTCAACGGCGTGGAGCGCCAGAATTATCCGATTGCGGACATGATCTTCAGCGCGCAGGCGTTGGTCAGCAAGATTTCACACGACATGACGCTGTTGCCGGGCGACCTGATCTGCTGCGGGACATCGATCGGTGTCGGCGTGATGAAAGAGCCGATCAATACGGTCACCGTCGCGATCGACGGAATCGGCGAACTGACCAACGAATTTTGCCAGTAAGCGGCCGCGGGACGAGAGCCCGACGCCGCCGGACCATCAGCCATTAAAACCACAAACTCCTGCTTTGGGGAGACTCATGAACTCCAGCACGAAACCGGTATCATCGCCCGGCGGCTTCCGCTGGCTTCAGCTGGCGATCGGCATCGTCTGCATGGCGATGATCGCCAACCTGCAATACGGGTGGACGCTGTTCGTCGACCCTATCGACGCGCAATATCATTGGGGCCGCGCCGCGATCCAGCTCGCCTTCACGATCTTCGTGATGACGGAGACCTGGCTGGTGCCGGTGGAAGCCTGGTTTGTCGACAAATACGGCCCGCGTATCGTCATCATGTTCGGCGGGCTGATGATCGCCCTCGCCTGGGTGCTGAACGCATATGCCTCCTCGCTCGTCACGCTCTATGCGGCAGCTGTCGTCGCCGGCATCGGCGCAGGCGCCGTCTACGGCACGTGCGTCGGCAACGCGCTGAAATGGTTTCCGGACCGCCGCGGCCTGGCCGCGGGCGCGACCGCCGCCGGGTTCGGGGCCGGCGCGGCGCTGACCGTCGTGCCGATTGCCAACATGATTGCCGCAAGCGGCTACCAGAGCGCCTTCCTGACGTTCGGCATCGGGCAAGGCCTGACTGTTATCCTGCTCGCCACGTTCGTCCGTCCGCCTGATATCACCGTGTCCGCCAGAAGGAAGCAGCTCAATCTGCCGCAGACCGCCGTCGATTACACGCCGGTTCAGGTGTTGCGCGCCCCGATCTTCTGGATGATGTACCTGGTGTTCGTGATGGTGGCTTCCGGCGGGCTGATGACCGCCGCCCAGATCGGGCCAATCGCCCATGACTTCAAGATCGCCGATACTCCGGTTACGTTGGCCGGCTTCCAGATGGCGGCGTTGACGTTCGCCATCTCGCTCGATCGCGTGTTCGATGGTTTCGGTCGCCCGTTCTTCGGCTGGATCTCCGACAATATCGGCCGTGAGCACACCATGTTCATTGCGTTCGCGACGGCGGCGCTGATGTTGCTGACGCTGTCGGTCTACGGCCACATTCCGGTTGTCTTCGTGTTGGCGACGGCCGTTTATTTCGGCGTTTTCGGGGAAATCTACAGCCTGTTTCCGGCAACATCGGGCGACACGTTCGGCGCCAAATACGCGACCACCAACAACGGCATGCTCTACACCGCGAAGGGGACTGCGGCGCTGCTCGTGCCGCTGGCGAGCATCATCTCCTCCCAGTTTGGCTGGCAGGCCGTGTTCATCGTCGCAGTCGCGCTCAATGCCACCGCGGCCCTCATGGCCGTGTTCGTGATCAAGCCGCTGCGCCGCGCGTTCATTCTCGGCAGTGAAAGCACGGCACGTGCCGTGGTTGCTCGTGCGACGGCAGCTCACAGCGAAAGTGATCTGCCAAAGGGACCGCTATCCTATGACAGCCTCGAGAAGGCCCCCTGACGGAGGACTTCTCCCGGCCCGGAGCTGCGCTCGATTTGAGACGGCCGCGTCGTTCGAGAGAGCCATTGACCGTTGGACCAATTGGCCGGAGTGCAGCGATTGAACACGAACTGGACCGACCGGCGAGCCCGCACTGCGCTGCGACGAATCTTCGACGCCGCAATCGCCAGCGCCGATCCAAGGATCACGATCGCATCTGCCTTGCCGGCAAAGCCCAGGGGCAGATGCATCGTCATCGGCGCAGGCAAGGCCTCGGCGGCGATGGCAGCCGGCCTCGACGCGGCATGGCCTGACGTCGACCTTTCGGGCGTCGTGGTCACGCGCCACGGCCATTCGGTTCCCGCGGGCCGCATCGAGGTACTGGAGGCATCTCACCCCGTACCCGACGACACGAGCAAGGCGGCCGCCCTTCGCATGCTGCGTGCCGTTGAAGGACTTTCATCGGATGATCTTGTGGTCGTGCTGATGTCCGGCGGCGGCTCGGCGCTGATGACGCTTCCTGCATCCCCGATGACGCTCGTCGACAAGCAGGCGGTCAACCGGGCACTGCTTGCAAGCGGCGCGACGATTGCCGAGATGAATGTCGTCCGCAAGCATTTGTCGGCGATCAAAGGCGGAAAGCTGGCGCTGGCCGCGCGTCCCGCCCGCGTCACGACCCTGGTGATATCGGACATTCCCGGCGACGATCCGGCGGCGATCGGTTCCGGTCCCTCACTCCCGGACAGCAGCACAAGAGCCGATGCGCAAGAGATCGTTGACCGGTTTGCAATCGACTTGCCGGCAGCGGCGCGAGTTGCACTCGAGCAGGCCGACGAGACACCCAAGCCGGGCGAGATCGACGCGGATGTCCGCATCCTTGCCGCGCCGTTCCAGGCGCTCGACGCTGCGGCCAATGTGGCCCGCGACGAGGGCCTCACGCCGATCCTCCTTGGAGATGCGATCGAGGGCGAGGCACGGGAACTCGGAACCGTGATGGCCGGCGTCGCGCGGTCGGTCGCGATACATGCTCAGCCAGGCCAGGCCCCCGCGGTTCTGCTGTCGGGGGGAGAGACAACGGTCACAATCGGACGCGGGCCGGCGGGCCGCGGCGGCCGCAACACCGAATTCTTGCTGGGACTTGTCATCGCCCTGTCGGGCGCGGCCGATATCTGGGCCATTGCGGGAGACAGTGACGGCATCGATGGAACGGAAGATGCGGCTGGTGCTTTGATCGGTCCGGATACACTGCAGCGCGCCGCCGCGAAACTCCTCGACGCACGGGCTTGTCTGGCGGCCCATGACAGCTACACGTTCTTCGATCGCCTTGGAGACCTCGTGCGCACCGGGCCGACACTGACCAACGTCAACGATATCCGCGCCGTGCTGATCGGAGCCGGCAAGCCGGGAATCAAGTTAAGGATGAGGTGACCCATGCGTCGTCATCGACGGGCCAAGATCGTTGCAACCGTCGGCCCCGCCAGCAGTTCTCCCGACATGCTCAAGGCGCTGCTGGAGGCGGGCGTCGATACGTTCCGCCTGAATTTCAGCCACGGAACCCAGAGCGACCACGCCAGGATTCACGCCGCGATCCGAAAGCTGGAACAGGAAGTCAACCGGCCCATCGGCATTCTGCTGGACCTGCAGGGCCCGAAGATCCGCGTCGGCACCTTGCGCGATGGCAAGATCATCGTCGCGGCCGGAGAGACCATCCGCTTCGTGCTGTCCGGGTCGGATGGGGATCGTGGCGCGATTCCGCTCCCGCATCGGGAAATCTTTGCGGCCGTCGCTCCCGGTCACGATCTCTTGATCGACGACGGCAGGGTCCGCGTTCGCGTCACCGGGCTGGGTGACGATTTCATCGAAGCCAAGGTGATCGTCGGTGGCACGATCTCGAACCACAAGGGCGTCAATCTACCGGGGACGGTGCTTGATCTTTCACCACTGACGACAAAGGACCGTCTCGATCTGGAGTTCGGCCTGAAACTCGGCGTCGACTGGGTCGCCTTGTCGTTCGTGCAAAAGCCCTCCGATATCATCGAGGCGAGAAGCCTGATCGGCGACCGCGCCGGTCTGATGGCCAAGATCGAGAAGCCCGCAGCGCTTGAGCGGATCGACGATATCATCCAGCTGTGCGACGCCATCATGGTTGCGCGGGGCGACCTCGGCGTCGAAATTCCACACGAAGACGTGCCGGGCCGTCAGAAGGAATTGGTGCGGGCCTGCCGGCTTGCCGTGAAGCCCGTGATCGTCGCCACGCAAATGCTGGACTCCATGGTCGCCGCCCCCACGCCGACCCGCGCCGAAGTCTCCGACGTTGCGACCGCCATCTATGATGGCGCCGATGCGGTGATGCTGTCGGCGGAATCTGCCACCGGCCGCTATCCGCAGGAGGCGGTCGAGATGATGGACCGCATCATTCGCAGCACCGAGCAGCACAAGATGTACCGCTCCATCGTCGAGGCCACCCAGCCGGGCGAAGAGCAGACCGCGCCCCATGCTGTGGCAACGGCCGCGGCCGACCTCGCTTCCGTCGTTCACGCCAAGGCCATCGTGGCCTATACGTCGAGCGGAACGACCGCCGCGCGCGTGGCGCGCAAGCGGCCGAGCTTGCCGATCCTCGTCATCACCCCGAGCCGCGAAGTGTCCCGCCGCCTGTGTCTGCTGTGGGGCGCTCACAGCGTGCTGTCCGACGACGTTCGCAGCTATGAGGAGATGGTCGAACGCGCGACTGCATTCGCGCTTGCGGAGCAATTCGCATCAAGCCGGGATCTGCTGGTTGTCGTCGCCGGCATTCCGTTTGGACAAGCGGGTACAACAAACAATCTGCGCGTCGTTTCGCTCCCGTGACAGAACCAGGATTGCGTCATCAGCCCATCGCCAAGGTCGTGGTTTGCCGGAGCATCGCGTGGGCCATGCTAGCGAGGAGGCGCTGCCGTTCTTCCCAAGATCAGCCGGTATCTCGTCCGTCAGGTAGAGGATGAGATCGCGAGCGTGGCAAGAACGGTCCTGTTGCTGATCTCGAGTTTGCGGAAGATGTGGTGGAGATGAACCTTGATGGTTCCGTCGGCCACCTTCAGACGGCGGCCAATCTCCTTGTTCGACAAGCCTTCCGACACCAAACGCATGATCTGACGCTCGCGCTCCGTCAGCACCGCAAGATACTTCTCCGGAATCGCCGTCGGTGCACGAGAGATGACTTCCTCGGACGCGGGCGGCGGCAACATTCGCTGGCCGTCGGCGACCTGCCGCAACATCTGAATAAGGGTTTCAGGCTCCTCCTCGCTCAGGATGACGCCGTAAGCCCCCGCTGCCGCCAACAGGGCGAGATCGCGATCCTCAACAGAGGTGGCGAGGAAAACGAGCCGCACACCAGGCGTCCCGGAATTTGCGATATCTGGCGTGGCCTGCGCAAAGATGTCAGGCATCGACATGTCCAAAATGGCGATGTCGGGCGCGAGGCTCCGGATTGCCTTGAAACAGCTCGCTCCATCATTGCAACGAGCAACAACTTTGAAATCACGCTCTGCTTCGAGCAGACAATTCAGACCCAATAAAACGACCGGATATCTGCTAGCAATTACCACACGACTGAAATTCATTTACGTCCAATCCCTCAGTCCCTCCAATTCAGCAACGCGCCCATTTCATTAAGAAGCTACTCCAATATGAGGCTTTTCAGTAAGCTTTTGTTGTTGCGGCGCCCCGTGAATCTACTGGCCGAGCGCCAAGCACATGCGATTTGCGCAACGTTTGATTGCAACGCGGACCCAACTAACCCCAAGCGAGCGTCCAAAATGCCTATAACCAACGGTATATAGGGATATTGGGGATTAGCATTTAAAATTCCTAAATATTGAGAGACTGGACTCGGGATTTTTCGTCCCAAATTTGTGTCCAAATCTACCAAGTCTGAAGAGTGGTTTTGTTGCGTTTTTTTAGCTGGGCGGTCCATCAAGAAGAATGAGCCGGATTCAACTGACCCGCCCCCTGTATCATTGTAGCGTCCGGGAGAGTTTCCATGAGACGGCGATATCCTTTTACTGCTGTGCTTGTTGGTGAAAATAGTCTTCGCAAAGAAGGTCTTGCCAGAATTCTGAATTCCGAGAATTTTCAAGTCCTTACTTCAATATCCGATGCCAACGATTTGCTAGGCGATGACGCGCTTCAGAAGGTGCCCGTTGCTTCAGCATTGTTTCTGATTGTTCACAATGGCGATGATTTTCGCCCGACAATCGAGCAAATCGACTCCCTCAAGCGCCGTCACGCCGACGGACGCGTGGCGGTCGTCGCAGATCAATATCGACTGAGCGATCTGGCGGCCGCATTCCGGGCCGGTGCCACCGGATACTTCATCGACGTGATGAACTGTGACGCGTTCATCAAGTCCATCGAGCTCGTCATGATGGGCGGGACGGCATTCCCGCCGGCATTCCTCACCTCCGCCCTCGACGCCGAGAAGCGCGACGTGGACGATGCTCCCGCACCCGCCGATGCCAATCATGTCGTCGCAAAGCCGGATGACAAGCTTGCCCAGCAACTTTCGCCGCGGGAAATTTCAATTCTGCAGTGCCTGATCGAAGGCGATTCCAACAAGTGCATCGCGCGCAAGATCAGCATTGCCGAAGCCACGGTGAAGGTTCACATCAAGGCGATCCTTCGGAAGATCCGGGTTCAGAACAGAACCCAGGCAGCGATCTGGGGGTTGAACCATCGGTCTGCGGCGTGGGCGAACAACAACAGGGCCACGCATCAGGCCGCTGATGGAGCTGAGCGGCCTCTCCCTCCTCAGAGAGAACTTCCCAAGATCGCGCTGGCGGGTCGACCGGCACCACTTGGCGCAATCGACCACGCGGCGAACTATTTTGACGTGTCGCTCGCAAACGGCCACGTCCGCAAGGACTCAAAAATCGACGGGGCGATCCGGCTACGTAAATAGCCGAAACCCGTCCAGTTCGGTATCCCGCCGGGTAACCTTCGGCGGGATGCTGGGCTTCGACTATATGCCGCACAGATCGATGCGATGCGCGACGGCCAACACGGCGGTTCGCGCAAACGTCGGCGGTTTGCTTATCGTTCCCGCAACGATTCCTGCTGGTGTCTTGCCAACGGCGAGAGCAGATAGCTGATGATCCTGCGGGTACCCGTCTTGATCTCAACCGTCACCGCCATGCCAGGACCGAGCTTGACTTGCTTGTCCTCGACCTGCATCTGCGTGCGGTCGAGGGAGACACGCGCAGCATATTCCAGCTCCTGGCCTCTCGACTCGCTGCTGCCACTCTGCACGCTCCCCTGCGCCCGATCATTCGACGCGCCCTGCGGTCTGTCGCGCGTGATCGCGTCCGACGATACGCTGAGGACTTCGCCGTGGAGGAGCCCGTAACGGGTGAAATTGAATGTATCGACCTTGATCTCCACCTGCTGTCCCGGATGAACAAATCCGATATCGCGATTGGAGAGCATGGCTTCGATCTCGAGATGGCTCTCGCTGGGAACCACCACGGCCAGCGCCTGCGCCTGCGCGACCACGCCTCCCACAGTGTGAACGGCAAGTTGCTGCACCACGCCATCGACCGGCGCCGTCAACTGCTGCAGCTTTGTACGCTGCTCCGCCTTCACCACCTCTTGCGCAACGCCCGCAGCCTTCTGCTCCGCTTTCGCAAGAGCATCATAGGTCGTACGCCGATATTCGGCGGCGGACCTTTCCCTCGTTTCCTTCAGCAAGGCAATGGCGGCGTCGGACTCGTGCAGCCGGCTCTGCTGCAGGATGAGATCCTGCTGAAGGCCGACCAGGTCCTGATACTCGGAGAGATAGGTAACCTTGGAGCCGAGCGCCTTGTCGAGCAGCGTTTTCCGGATTTCGACCCGCTCGGTGAGCACCGGTATCGTGGCCTGGATCTTCCCGACGTTCGCAGAAATGGTCGACCGTTCGGCGTCCTTCTGGCCTTGCTGCCGCTCGATCTCGGCAAGCTTGGCCTGCTGCTCCGCGCGCTGGCTGATCAGAAACTGACGATGCAGATCGATATCCGCGGCGCTTGCGCCGCGCGGCGGCTGGAAAGCCGCGAGCGGATCGTCCGCGAGCGCCGCGCGAAGCCGCGCAACTTCCAATTCGGCGGCCAGCAGATCGCTGCGGTAACGCTCCTGATCGGCTCCCGTCATCGTGGGATCCAACTCGATCAGGACATCACCAGCCTTTACGCGCTGTCCGTCTCGCACATGGATCGCACGCACGACGCCCGACTCGAACGGCTGAATGAGCTTGGTGCGCCCACCCGGCACGATCTTGCCGGTCGCCGTTGCGACGATATCGACGTGACCGAGCGATGCCCATAGCAGCGCGACGCAAAATGCCGCGATAATGCTCGCCCCAATCGCGCGCCCGATCGGTGACGGCGGCGATTCTGTGATCTCAAGGGCCGCCGGAAGAAACGCTATCTCCTGCTCGCGGCGGCGAACCTCGGCTTTTGGAAACGGAATGATGTTCCGGCTAGCGAGCGTCATTGGATACCTGCCTGCAGCTGGTGCAGTCTCGCGTAGCGTCCATTCGAGCGGATCAACTCATCATGGTTGCCGTCCTCGACGATGCGGCCATGTTCGACCGAGATGATCCGGTTTGCGTGACGTACGGTGGAAAGCCGATGCGCGATCACGAAGACGGTCCGACCGGCAGAAATCCGCTTCATGTTCTGCTGGATCGCGCGCTCGCTTTCGTAGTCCAGCGCACTGGTCGCCTCGTCAAAAATGAGGATGCGTGGATCGGTGACCAGCGCCCTGGCAATCGCGATGCGCTGGCGCTGTCCGCCGGAAAGACTGCTGCCGCGTTCACCCACGACAGTGTCATACCCCTCGGACAGCTCCAGGATGAAATCGTGGGCGCCGGCGAGCGAGGCCGCCGCGATGACACGCTCCATTGGCATGGCCGGGTCAGCGAGCGCGATGTTCTCGCGAATGGAGCGATTGAAAAGCACGTTCTCCTGCAGCACGACGCCGATCTGACGCCGAAGCCAGGCGAGATCGACCATCGCAAGATCGACGCCGTCGATAAGCACGCGCCCGCTTTCCGGCACGTAGAGGCGCTGGATCAGCTTCGCGATGGTGCTTTTACCCGAACCGGAAGACCCAACAATTCCAATAACTTGCCCGGGATCGACACTGAAGGATACGTTGTGCAGCACCTCGGGACCGTCGAGGCGATAGCGGAACGTGGCGTGCTCGAATGAGACCTGGCCACGGATCGCCGGCAGCGCAGCGCGGCCGGGACTGGAGCTCGGCTCGGGAATGGTGTTGAGGATGTCGCCAAGCCGATCGATCGACAGCCGCGCCTGATGGAAATCCTGCCAGATCTGCGAAAGCCGCAGCACCGGCATGCTCACGCGTGACGCCAGCATGTTGAATGCGACGAGTTCACCGACCGTCAGCGCGCCGTCGATCACGAGCCGGGCGCCGAAATACAGGGTTGCCGCCACGACCAGCTTGTTGATCATCTGGACCGACTGGCTCGCCGTATTGTTCAAGCTCAGCACGCGAAAGCTCGCGGCTACATAGGCGGCGAGCTGCTCCTCCCAGCGACGCTGCATTTGCGGCTCGACCGCCATGGCCTTCAGCGTTTCGACGCCGGAGACGCTCTCGACCAGGAAGGCCTGGTTCTCGGAACCGCGATCGAATTTCTCGTCGAGGCGCCGGCGAAACAGCGGCGCGGCGCCCGCCGAAATGCCAATATACAACGGGAACGACGCCAATACGATGAACGTCAGCGTCGTGGAGTAGTAGAACATCACTGCGAGGAACACGACGGTGAACAGCAGATCGATCACGAGCGTGAGCGCCGAGCTGGTCAGGAACTGACGGATATTCTCCAACTCGCGGACGCGCGCCACGGAATCGCCGACACGGCGGGTCTGGAAATATGCAATCGGCAACGCCATCAAGTGATGGAACAGCCGGGCGCCAAGCTCCACGTCGATACGATTGGTCGTGTGCGCGAACAAATAGACGCGCAGCGTCCCGAGGATGGTCTCGAAGACCGTGAGCGCGACAAGGCCTGCGACCAGCACGTCGAGCGTGCTCATGCCGCGATGCACGAGCACCTTGTCGATGACCACCTGGAAGAACAGCGGCGAGACGACCGCGAAGACCTGGAGGAAGAACGATGCGACCAGGACCTCGCTAAGCAGGCGGCGATACTTGTGGATTGCGCCGAAGAACCAGCTGATGTCAAAGCGCCGGGAGGTATCCGTCAACGCCGCGCGCCGCGTCATCAAGATGACGTCGCCATTCCACACGGCCTCAAGCTCGGCCTGGGTCATCATCTGAGGCTGGGGATGCGATGGACGCTGAACGAGGAGCTTGTCGTCGACGACCTTGCCGAGAACCAGGAATCCGCCGTCGCGCAACACGGCGATCCCCGGGAGCGGCGTTACAGCAAGCCGATTCCAGCTGGTTTTCTGCAACCGGGCCTTCAGCCCGAAACTCCTGGCGCAGCGGACGATGTCGGTGACGCCGAGGCGGGCCGCACCGGTCCGGTGTCGAATCTGGTCCGGGTCGGCCGCGATCCCATGGCAACGCAGCATGACCGCCAGAGCCATCGGCCCCGAGTCGTCGCCGCTGTCAGGTTCGATTGCGCTGGTCTCAACCGCGACATCGCGGCGCGCGGACCACATTGGAAGCTCGCGGACGCGTCGCAGCAGGCTCTCGCGCAGCTGCCGCAGTCGCGGCAGGCTCTCGCCCAGCTGCCGCATCAGATTGCGCCCGCGCGCGCTCAAACCAGCGAGCAGATCAAGCGCCTGGCGCGCGACCGGACGCGAATCGGCCGAGATCAGACGGCCGTCCCAGATTTCCTCGAATTCGGCGCGCGTGACGCGCCGCGGATGCGACGACGACGGATGCAGCACAAGCGCTTCGTTGCCGTCGACTTTGCCGAGCAGCAGAAATCCACCATCCCGCAGCGCCGCGATTCCGGGCAACCGGATATTGGCAAGCCGCGTCCAATCCGTCGTCCACGAGCAGGCCTTGAGATCAAATTCGCCGGCGCAGCGGAGCATTGCGCGGATATCGATCGCCCGGCCTCCGCAAAGATCACGGATCTTGTCGAAGTCAGTGCTCACACCATGAAGTCGCAAGAACAGAACCAGGGCCCGGAGCCCAAGGTCTGCGGCATCGGCATTTCCATTCTGGATCGCCATTTATCAACTCGATTGTTCTGCGGTCACGCGACCGGCTTCAACAATTCCTTATTATGCATTCGCAAAAAACGAGGCAGTATCGAACGCAACTGCCGAACCGGTCAAATCTCGTTTCCGCGCCGCCGATCGACGGCGCGGAAACGCTGCCGGATAGGCCGCAGCATCAATGCTGCGGCTTGCTCAGATACGATTGTTCGTTCCAGCTCCCTCCCTGCGCAACGGCCGTGAGGAGCTGCCCCACACCACTGCTGCCGTGATGGGTTGCCAGATACTGGCTCAGCACCGCAAAGTTCAGATTCGCCGATGCGCTCATGGTGGAAGACGCTGGCGGCGGGTCCGTCACCGTGATGCTCTGCGACGCAGACCTCGTGACGGAGCCGGTCGACGGGTCCGTTGCAGTCGCCGTGATCGAGAGCGTAGCAACCGGATGGTCGCTGCCCCGGTAGTTCGACTGCAGCGTCAATCCACTTTCGACCTGCGCGGCGGTCAGCGTGATGTCTCTCCCGCCCTTGTAGGTGCGGCCATCGAGGTTGTCGGTGATGGTCTCGTACCTCGGCAACCCCTTGATGGTCACGGTCACAGCATCATTCGGGTCGGTGGTCGCCACCTTGACACCCAGGTCGACGGTCCCGCCTCTTCCGTCCACCGACAGCGAGGTATCCGCGATCATGAGCACCGGCGCGACGGACGACGTCGGCGTTGACGGCGCCGTGACGCTCGGAGAGATCTGCAGACCGGCGAACGTCTTCACTGCGCCGGCAAGATTCGCCGCGGCACCGCCGGCGTCGCTGATGCTCGCACCGCTGGGCAGGTTGACCCCGGTGATGGCAAGGGCGGACGTCTGAAGATCGGTCGACGCAACGGTCGTTCGGAAGGTGAGCGCGCTGGTCCCCGAACCGCTGACATAGGTAGCGGTGCTGCCATCATTGAGCGACAGCGTCGGTTTGCCGGCCACATTCACGGCCTCGTTGAACCCGAGCGTAAATGTCACGGCATCGCCAACATGCTCGACCCCCGTCCCCGGCGAGGCGACAACCTGCGTCACCGTCGGCGTAACCGCTGGCGTGGTCGGCTGAGACGGTAGCGTGGGGCTCGTCGGATCGATCTGGAGACCGGCGAACGTCTTCACCGCACCGGCAAGATTCGCGGCGACGCCGCTGGCGTCACGGATGCTCGCACCGCCCGCAAGGCTGACCCCGGTGACGGCAAGGGCCGACGTCGCTGTATTGGTCGACGCAACCGTCGTTCGGAAGGTGAGCGTGCTGGTCCCCGAACCGCCGACATAGGTAGCGGTGCTTCCGTCATTGAGCGTCAGCGTCGGCTTGCCAACCACGTTCACGGCCTCGTTGAAGGCGAGCGACAATGTAACGGAATCGCCAACATGCTCGACCCCCGTCCCCGGCGAGGCGACAACCTGCGTCACCGCCGGCGTAACCGCTGGCGTGGTCGGCTGAGACGGTAGCGTGGGGCTCGTCGGATCGATCTGGAGACCGGCGAACGTCTTCACCGCACCGGCAAGATTCGCGGCGACGCCGCTGGCATCACGGATGCTCGCACCGCCCGCAAGGCTGACCCCGGTGACGGCAAGGGCCGACGTCGCTGTATTGGTCGACGCAACGGTCGTTCGGAAGGTGAGCGCGCTGGTCCCCGAACCGCTGACATAGGTAGCGGTGCTTCCGTCATTGAGCGTCAGCGTCGGCTTGCCAACCACGTTCACGGCCTCGTTGAAGGCGAGCGTCAATGTAACGGAATCGCCAACATGCTCGATACCCGTCCCCGGTGAAGCAGCAACCGACGTCACCGTCGGCGTAACCGCTGGCGTGGTCGGCTGGGTCGGTGGCGGGGGGCTCGTCGAACTGACGTTCGCTCCGGTGACGGAGCCGGCGCTGCCGGGCAATCGATAGAGCTGGATCTCGTCGATCTGCATCTGCATCGTCGAGGGGGTAGAGCCATCAAGTGCAGTATGCCAGCCGGCCGCGTTTGAATTCGCGACCTGATTGCTCATGATCAGCTGCATCGGCTGGTTCGGAATCTGCACCTGCGCGCTGGTCACCGTCGCGATCTGTCTTCCGTCGAGGTACCAGGTGATCGATTGGCCGGGCACCCAATTGATGCCGTAGGTATGGAAGCCGGCCGTGAGATCGACGCCGGTGTCGACAACACCGCCGACCGTCCCTGACGGCGAGTGAAGATGCCAGGAGAAGGCCTGGTTTGCCGGTCCCGAGCCGGTATATCCCCCCTCCTGGATATCGATCTCGAAATTGTCGCCGCTGTTCGAGCCTGCGCCGGGCATCAGCCAAAGCCCTGGCCATGCACCATTGCCGCTCGGCGCCTTCATGCTGATCTGAAGGTAACCGCCGTTAAACTCGAAGTTGCCGTAGCTGCTGACGGCGCCCGACGTAATCGGAAATGACTGCACCGAGCCCTGATTCATGCCGGTGACGGTCTGCTTGGCCGCCGTGAGATTCAGCAGACCGTTGCTCACGGTCACCTGGCTCGGCATGTCGTAATCGGCATCGTACGCGCCGCCCGGCCCGCTTCCACCCGATCCATAGCTGTTCCACGCCCAACCGTTGGCGGCGCGACTCGTGATGTAGGTGTGCCAGTCGCTGTCTAGCGAACTGGAAAAGCTGTCCTGATAGACGAGATTGCTTGACGTAAAGCCTGCTGGTGCGGCAAGGGCCATTCCATGTTCCTTCCAAGGATTGAACTAAGAATTCCACCGTCGCGAACCGCGCGACGTACCGCATGCTCGCAGCGCATGGCGCCGCGGGCAGATTTCAGTCCAGTAGCGATTCGGTAGTACGCCCCTTCGACTGCTAGGTCGGTTGGCTAAAGATCAAGTATGGCGAAAAATCGTTTCAAAATGATCTTCTCACAGGCGTTTTTTGCCGCAGCGCGCCCCATTCGGACGGTGCGTTGGCGCTCAATTTTAACATTGGCTAGGATTTAATTCTCTGCGGCGGCTATGCGAAAAAGCCGTTACGTGGAGGCCGCGTTGACAAAGTGGCAAGGGTGCCATCCGCCAAGACGTCGCGATCACGCAGGCGTGTGTGGACCACTCACGTGCTAGATGTGGCGGTAACCGTCGGGATTCTTCAGCTGCCAGTGCCAATGATCGGCGCACATCTGCGCCAGCGACCGCGCCGATTTCCAATCCAGCGTTCGTTTCGCAAAGCTCGGATCGGCACAGCAGATCGCGACATCGCCGGTGCGGCGATCTGCGATCTCGTACGGAATTGACCTGCCGCTCGCGGCCTCGAAAGCGCGAACGACCTCCAGGACGCTGCTGCCGCTTCCCGTTCCCAGATTGACCGTGAACACGCCGGGCTGCTCGAGGTGGCGCAAGACACTGAGATGGCCGGCAGCAAGGTCGACGACATGAATGAAATCCCGGATACCGGTGCCATCCGGAGTGTCGTAGTCGTTGCCCCAGATCCGCAGCTTCGCACGCCTTCCAATCGCCACCTGCGCCACGAGCGGCACCAGATTGTTCGGAACGCCGATCGGGTCTTCTCCGACAAGCCCGCTCTCGTGCGCGCCGGCCGGATTGAAATAGCGCAGGATGCCGATGCGCCAATCGTCCTCGGCGCGATAAAGATCCTTCAGCATTTCCTCGACGATCAGCTTGGTGCGACCGTATGGATTGGTCGGCGCGAGCGGATGCCTCTCGTCAAGCGGCAGATAGGTTGGCATGCCGTAAACGGTGGCGGACGAGCTGAAGACAAGCGTCTTGACCTTCGCCCGCTTCATTGCCGACACCAGCCGCATCGTCCCCACGACATTGTTGTCGTAATAGGTCATGGGATCAGCGCTGGACTCGCCAACGGCCTTCAGCCCCGCAAGGTGGATGACCGCGGTCACGCCACATGCACGAAGCACCTCAAAGACGGCCTCCTCATCCCGGATGTCGACGTGTCGGAAAACAGGCGCTCGCCCGCAGATCGCTTCGACCCGATCGAGAGAGGCCCGGTTGCTGTTGCAGAGATTGTCGATCGCCACGACATCGAACCCCGCGTCCAGCAATGCGATGCAGACATGGGACCCGATATAGCCAGCGCCTCCCGTCAACAAGATCATGTCGATCACCGTGTCAGTCCAACAGGCCTTCCGTGCAACGCCGCTCTAGGATCTCCAGATCTGGGCCCGCGACGACAGATTCTGCGAGAAATCTTCGGCCATTCCGCCGAGACGCGTCGCGGTGTAGGCAAAGGCGGTCAGGCAAAAGCCGGCTACAATCGCCCCGGCCCGCCGGGCGGAGCTGAATTTGCCAAGCATCGCGGCCTTGAGCTCGCTCGCCACGGCGCGCGGCAATACTTCGCGAACATAGCGCTGTTCGGTCTTGAGTCCGTCGCCGGAGCCCGCGAGATTCCTCAAGACCGCCTTGGCGGTGCCCTCGATCAAGCAGCGATTGACGAAATACGCCCACGTCGCCCGCTGCGCCGGCACGACATGGTGCACCCGCGCTCGCTGGCGATAGGCAAAGTAGCCGCCGGGAAACAGACGAGAGGCGCGGATGCAGAGTTCGGTCTCTTCGCAGCTTTCGGCCTTGCCGCCGATCCGCGCGCGACCGCTGACGGAAAATCCAAGCTTGCGGCGGCCGAGATCCGAGGCGAAGCCACCGGCGCGGCGCAACACATCGGCGCGCACTGACATGTTGGCGCCGATCGGGTTGCGAATGCGCCCGTCCTGCACATCCATGCCGGCATAGGTGCAGCCGACGACCCAAGCGAATTCGGCAGGAAACCAGGACGGCGGCGGCGCCTGCCACATTGGCACCACCGGTCCACCCGCTCCCAACACCGCCGGATCCCGATAGGCCTCCAGCAGATCCTCAAGCCAGCACGGGTCGGCAGCGGCATCGTCATCCAGGAAACAGATAACCGACGCCGTGGCGTGCTCCGTTCCTGTCATGCGGCCACCCGACAAGCCGGGTTTCCCGGCATTCGCGAGAACGGTGACGCCGGCGAATTCCTGCGCGGCCCGCGCTCGCAGGGCTTCGTTGTTGTCGATCACCACGATGATTTCCCGGGGCGCGCGGGTTTGGGCGCGGACTGACGCGACGGCGCGTTGCAGCTCGCCCCAGCGGTCGAGCGTGTGCGCGCAAATCACCACAGATGCGTCGATCATGGCAGCTTCCGTCCGTTGTCCGGGGCCCGGTTCGTTTCCTGGGACCGCGTCGCCCGCGCTGTCGCCGCCTTGAAGGCATTCCAGATCGCGCTTCCGTCATTGCGGATATCAAACTGATCATGCTCGTCGACGGGAAAGCGCCCGCTGTCCTGACGCGACACCAGCCGCCACACCAGCCACCCCGCGCAATCGGGGTCGCGGCCAAGCTTGTCGAGCCACATGGCGTAGGCAGCGGCAGCGTCCGGATTGGAGCGGGCGTAGCCGAACTCCTCGAGCAAAACGGGCTTGTTGGCGCGAACACCCAACTGGCAAAACTCGGTGATGGTGTCGCCGAACTGCTGAACCGTCTGGTTGAAAAAGAGCGGGTAACCGTGCCAGGTCCCGTAATCGAGGGTGGGAATCGTCAGATCGGACAGCTTGTCGGAGGCGCTGATATTTCCGGCATTTCCTGAACTGACGAGATGATTGGGATCGAGGAACTTGACGTAGGCAGACATCTCTCTGGTCCAGGCCAATCGCAGGCTCTCCGGATTCGCATTGCCTTCGTTCATCAACTCCCAGGCCATGATGATCGGATCGTCGCGGTAGGTGATCCCGGTGAACGAGTTGACGCGCTCCACGACATGGCGAACCCAGGTCATGTAATCGCGCCTGGTGCGCCGGTCGCGAAAGAAGAACCCGGACTTGTCCTGGCTTCCATACCAGGCCCGCATTTGCTGAGCGCCGCCCGTATAGTCCCAGAAGTCGAGGAAGGCGATGATCAGTCTCAGGTGTCGCTTGCTGGCTTCGGCGATCAGGAAATCAATCTTCTGCATTCCGTTCGCGCCATCATTGATGGCCATCCCGCCTTCGCGATCGTCCCAATAGAGCAGGTACGTCCCCTTGACGCCGAGATCGCTCGCGTCGGCTTGCAGCTTCCACTGCCAGACTGTCGCCATGCTGCCGTCAAGCGATCCGATGACCGGCTGAAGAAAGGTGCGGACCACGTTGGCGCCCATCGCCACCGCGTCGTCGAGAACGCGGGTGACTTCGTTCTCCGAACCGAAGGTGAGATAGTGGTTGTTCACGCCGGTCACAAAGAACGGTCTGCCGTCAAGCGCAAAGCGCGTTCCCTGAGCCTTGACGAAGGGTGTTGCCGGCGGACCGTCTGCCGCTTGCCCCTCCGCCGCGCTGGCAATTGTTGGGGTAGATAGCAGAGCACACACCAGTACACGCAGTCCGGTGTTGCGTAGCCTGTCTCTCGCCCATTTCCAGCCAACAATCATGCCTCCACGTGACTATCGCACGCGGCCGAGCGCAACTTCCCCGAAGGGTTACTCCCTTCGGCGCCGCGCCCCCGAAGGGCCGGCTTCCGATCAAGTGAAGGTGATTAACCGGCAGGCGAGGAAGGCATTGGCTGGAGTATCCAGCGCAGGCTGCGCGTCTTCATCGGCGCGGCAAATCGCCGCCGCTTGCGGATCGGCATGACCTCAGACAGAGATCAGTTTGTGCTTGAAGGATCGGCGCAGCGCCCGCGGGATCGCCTGTCACAAGGCAAGCACATGACAGTGATGCGGCCAGCATGTGACCAAGTTCGGAAACTGTGACGCGCTCTGCGCGCGCCTTACCCGGAATGCTGGATCGTGTGCCACATTCGGCTACGCTCGCCGCCAAATTGCAGACGGCCCTCGTGCTGCGCCACTTCCATCGCGAACGCCTGCGAGCTGCGCATATGAACATCGATCAGGGCATCGACCATGGTGCGTCGGCCGGTCCACAGCTGCGACATGATTCCATCCGCCAACGAACACGAGTCGATCGCGGCGATCTGACCGGATTCAAGCAGCTCGTCCGTAATCCTGCTGATCAGCAGAGCCCCTGGGGAAAAGCGCGCGAAGGACGCATCGAATGCGGTCTTCCACGTATAGGCCTGGCGGCCGCTGTAGATCAGGACTTGGCCAGCGATCGCAACGTCATCGACGCGCAGCAGGGCGACCGAGGCCAGGTTGTGCGCGGCGAGGTTTCGGATCAGCTGCCGGGCAAATTGTGCGTCGCCGGCGTCGCACAGCAGCGCTGTACCCTCCTCACCCTTCCAGCTCGCCGCCTCGAGCGCGAGAAAGACCTCGAACGCGGCTTCCGTTTCGGCCGGTGTCCGGCCGTTCACAATCTCCGCCTTTCCTGTCGCGGAGAGCCGATTCCAGTCCTGACGCAGCTTCTTGCGGGTCGATCCCGATTTCTTGGTCCCTGAGCACCGATCGGCAAACGGGCGTTCGACGCGCACAAGCTCGCGGTGCCGGCCCACGCCCTCGAGCTGCCGGAGCATCGCCGGGTAGACAACGGGGTCAGCTTCGAACGACCGCAATCGGATGATCTTGGGCAGGCGGAGGTCGTGCCTGATCACGTCAAAAAACGCTGCCATCACCTCGTCAGCGCGAGCACGGTCGATCACGGCATTCGAGGTGGACGCGTAAATCGGGATCGCTTCCAAAAAAGCGGGCGTGGTCGGCAAATTGCGCCTTTCGCACAAGGCCCAGAAGCCAACCGGACAGCGAGGCTCCACCCCCTCGTCCCACGCGATCAGGACGTGGATCTCGGCAAAGCCGGTCTCGGCAGTGGCAAGCAGCGCCGCAGGATGCATGAACGCATTGCCGTCGACGCGCGCAACGAGATCGTTCCACGGTTCGCAGAGTTCTGCACTCGGCGAGCAGCGGTACGCTGCAATCAATCCATTCTTGGCCCGTTGCCAGCCGACATTCATGCGTCCAAATGACCTTCCCGGCCGGCCGAGCGCAACCTCCCCGAGGGATTACCCCGTCTGACATCACGCATCCCAGCGCTGTTTGGGCCATAGTTTTGCAGCCGATCGCCCTGGCGTGACCGTGTGCCGTCAGACCGAAAAAGGTGCTGCCTTTCCTCATCGGCAAGGCACGCGGTCACGGCGGGCGAAGAAACCGAACGGGCTCGGGGAGTGAATGCGCGTTTGCCTGCATCTTGATCCGTCGCGGCTGCTGCGCTGGCATCTGTGGCTCGCGGAGGCGCTTGCCAAGAATCCTCGCAACGAGGTCTCGTGCACCTTCGGCTCCGATCGCCACCCGATGCCGCAGATTTGCCGCTGGCTGCTCGAGCTGGAGCGGCTCGTCTACGGCGTTCGCGGAGATTGTGCCACCGATTCCATCCCGGCCGCACTCCGAGCGCTGCCGCCCCCGACCACCACGCCGGATGTCGTGATCAATCTCAGCGGCGAGACACCCGTCACGCGCGCACGGCGCGTGCTGACACCACTCTTCAACGGCGTCCCCGGCGAAATCGGAGTGATGGCAGCGCTGACGAACGGTGAGGACCTGCTCGTCGAGCTGCACGATACGACTTGCCCCTGGGGTCCGTGGACGGCGCGCCCCGCCAGCGCAGACCGCGACGTGTTCGCGGTGAGCCTTGATGGCACCCTCTCATGCGCTATCCTTCTGATCCTCAAGGCGGTACGCGGGGACAAGCGGGCAGCTGCATCCGATGCCGCCCGTCCACGGATGACCAGCCCTCCAGGCAGCGCTGCGGCCCTCATTTGGGCGAGTCGCACGGTGGCATCGAAGGCCATTCGTCTCCTGAATATCATTGCAAAAGGCGGAAAGATGTGGGCCGTCGGCTGGCGCCGCAACGAAGGGACAAGCCTGCTCGACAAGGGCAAAGCCGTCTTCAAGGTGCTCGCTGCGGATGCCGACAGCTATCTTGCCGACCCGTTTCCGTTCAGCCACCACGGGCAGGATTTCATCTTTGTCGAGCAGTACTCCTACCGGAAAAAGCGGGGATGCATCGCGGTCGCGAGAGTGAACCCCGACGGCACTACCAGCGCGCCGCGGATCGTCCTGGAGGAGCCGCACCATCTCTCCTATCCGTTCGTGTTCGAGCGGGACGGACAGATCTGGATGATCCCGGAATCCGGGGAAGCGAGCAATGTCTGCCTCTATCGGGCCATCGAATTCCCCTACCGGTGGACCCGGGAAGCGTGCCCGATCGACCGCGTCGAGGCCTACGACTGCACGCCGCTGTTTCGCAACGGCCGCTCGTGGTTCTTTGTCACCCCGAGACGGTGGAGATCCTCGGCATGGGACGTGCTCGAGGTCTACCACGCGGAGGGCCTGACCGGGACCTGGGTACCTCATGCCGCAAACCCAATCCTGATCGACGCCTCGCTCAGCCGTCCTGCCGGCGCCTTCATCGAGCACGGCGGGCAAATCCTGCGCCCGGTCCAGAACTGCTCCCGCGGTTATGGCGATGCGATAACGCTATGCCGGATCGATGCGCTCGGACCGTCGGAATTTGCTCAAACCCCGGTTGGGGTCATCCGAGCGGCAAGCTTCGGCTGCCACACCTACAATCGCGGGTCTGGCCTCGAGGTGATCGACATGTTCGGTCGCGTCAGGCGATTGCGAGAGGTCACGGCCTCCTACGAGCCGCTGTCACCTGAGGTGTCGGCCGCGGTGAACCGACAATCCGTCCTGTCTTCAATTCCGGCTGATGTCGCTTGAAGAAGGACGGGCGGTTGCTCTCCCGCACGATAGAAATCATCACCGGCGAAGTGGTTGCTGATGCAGGACTATTTCGTCGGCATCGGAAGCGATCTGAACGGATAACTACAAAGAGCTAACCACCTATCGTGCTTCCACTGTGAAGCGGCATCAGCGATCCTTGGCGTCGAGGGTAGCCGGAAGAGGGCCGCAAGGAGAGACTTCAGCGTTGGTAATCTCCCGATCTCTTTTTCATTTCAACTTCTGTTTTTATTTAGTGCGGGAGGTGCACATATGGGCCGATTAAGCACATCCGTAGATGTGGCCGTCATAGGCGCCGGCCCCTACGGCTTGTCGCTGGCTGCGCATCTGCGCGCACGCGGTGTGGAGCACCGGATTTTCGGTGAACCCATGGGGCCCTGGAAGCACAACATGCCACGCGGCATGCTGCTGAAATCATATCCTTGGGCAACAAGTCTCTCCGATCCCGGATCGGAATTCACGGTGAAATCGTTCTGCACCGAACGCGCCATGCCGTATCATGACGTGCTGACGCCGCTGACGCTCGACCGATTCATCGAGTACGGCGAGGCGTTCCGGATGCGGTACGTGCCCGCCGTGGAAAGCAAGGTCCTCACCGCGTTGGAGACCGCCGATGGCGGCCTTCGCGCCAGTTTTGACGACGGCGAGACGATCAACGCGCGGCGCATCGTGGTGGCAGTCGGCCTGCAGCCCTTCGAGCACCTGCCGCAGGACGCCGCGCATTTGCCTGCCGAGTTGTGCTCGCACAGCGGCAAGTACGGTTCGCTCGAAGCATTGGACGGCAAGGAAGTCGTCGTGGTCGGATCCGGATCGTCCGCGACAGACCTCGCCGCGCTGCTCCATGAACGAGGGATTTCAGTTGCGCTCGTCGCGCGCGCACGGCAACTGCGTTTCGCCAACCGTCCCCATAACCGCTCTTCCATCGAGCGTGCGATGGCGCCGTTGAGCGGCATCGGCCCGGGTTGGACACTGGGGGCCTACGCAAAGTATCCTCAGCTCATCCGGCTGCTGTCGAAAGAGCGGCGTATCAAGATCGCCAACCACGAGGCGCTTGGCCCGCTGGGCGGCGCCTTCGTGAGGGACCGCGTTGTCGGAAAGGTGCCGACGCTACTCGCCACTTCCCTCCAGAGCACCGAGACCCGCAACGGCAAGGCCGTGCTCAATCTGGTCGACGCTGGCCATGCCAAGCAATCGCTGCAGGCCGATCATGTGATCTTCGCGACCGGGTACAAGATCGATGTCAGCCGGCTCGGCTTTGTGAACCAGGCGCTGCTTCGCAACATCCGTCTTGAAGAGGGTGCGCCGCAGCTTTCGTCGCATTACGAGACGTCGGTGCCAGGCTTGCATTTTATCGGTCCCGCCGCAGCAAACAGCTTCGGCCCGGTGTGTCGCTTCGTATACGGGACCTATCATCCTGCGCGGACTCTTGCCCAACACCTATCAAGTATCCTTGTCCGGTCGCGGCCTGCGGTGCAGGTCCGGCCATTTGATCGTACGGTGCTGCCATGAACGCTCCTGTCCCCAACAATCTCTCCTACGTCAGTACCGTATGGGTGCCTGACCCGGTCAATCTCGCGCTGGCACACTCGCTGGCGATGCCGCGGGTGAGCTTCGTGGTCCCGACACTCAATGAGGCCAAGAACCTGCCTTGGCTGCTGCCGCGTATCCCGGCATGGGCACACGAAGTGATCATCGTCGACGGACGTTCGACCGACGACACGGTTGCGGTGGCGCGCAGCCTGCGCGAGGACGTGAAGGTTGTGATGGAGCCACGGCGCGGCAAGGGCGCCGCCCTGCAGGCCGGTTTCCGCGCCGCCACCGGCGATATCATCGTCATGATCGATGCCGACGGCTCGATGGTGCCGGAGGAAGCCATCGTCTTTGTCGGCGCGCTGATTGCGGGCGCGGATATGGTCAAGGGCTCGCGCTTTCTCCAGGGCGCAGGGACCGACGACATGTCGTTGTTCCGGATGCTCGGCAATTGGGGGCTCACCCTGATGGTGCGGCTGCTCTATGGCGGCTCGTTCTCCGACCTCTGCTACGGATACATGGCATTCTGGACCAAGCACGTCCCCACACTCAATTGCGACTGCGACGGGTTCGAGATCGAGACCCTCATCAACGTACGGGCCTTGAAGAACCAGCTGAACATCGTTGAAGTCCCGAGCTTCGAGGCTCCACGCATCAGCGGCCTGAGCAATCTGCGCGCCATTCCGGACGGCTGGCGCGTCCTCAAGACGATCCTGCGCGAGCGGGTGCGGTCTCCCGCCTCTCTTGTTGCCTATGGCTATCCATAGGCGGCACGGGCGGATCGCAAGTCCAGGTGGGTGAGCCGAATGCGTATCCTGATGGTTGCCGCTCGCTGCCACCCCTTCGTCGGCGGTATCGAAACCCACATCCAGGAGGTGGGTCCTCGCCTGGTGGCGCGCGGCTATTCGGTCGACGTGCTTACAACCGATCCGTCGGGAAAGTTGCCGGTTGAGGAGAACGTCCGTGGCATGAGCGTGCGGCGCGTGCCGGCCTGGCCGAAGGAATTGGATCTCTATATCGCACCAGAGGTCTATAGCGCGATCCGGCGCGGCACATGGGACCTGATCCATTTCCAAGGCTACAGCACTTTTGTGGTGCCGATCGGATTGCTTGCTGCCGTCCGCACTCAAGTCCCGTTCGTCCTGACCTTCCATAGCGGCGGGCATTCCTCGCGGCTGCGCAATGCCGTGCGCGGCACCCAGCGCGCGGTGCTCCGTCCGCTGGTGGCGAAAGCCGCGCGGCTGATCGGGGTCTCTGAATTCGAGGCCAGTTTCTTCAGCACCAAAATGGGCATCCCGCGGGAGCGGTTTGTGGTCATCCCGAATGGCGCCGCGATGCCGGCCGCCAGCCCCGGCGTCAATGTCGATCCCAGCCTGATCGTCTCGAGCGGCAGGCTTGAGCACTACAAGGGCCATCACCGGGTGATTGCGGCCATGCCGGAGTTGATCCGCAAGGTGCCGAACGCGCGCCTGCACATCGTCGGGACTGGGCCTCACGAGGGCGCGCTGCGCCGTCTCGTCAGTACGCTTGGTCTTGAAGATCGCGTCACCATCACGGCCATCCCGGGATCCGAGCGGCAGAGAATGACCGACCTGCTGGCGAGCGCCGGTCTGTTCGTGCTGCTCAGTGAATACGAAGCTCACCCCGTTGCCGTGATGGAAGCGTTGTCGCTGCGCCGGCCTGTCCTCGTCAGCGACACGTCAGGGCTGAGCGAGCTTGCGACCAACGGCCTGTGCCGCGCGCTTCCGCTCAATGCGAACCCGGGCGAGACCGCAGCCGCCATGGCCGAGGAACTCGCGGCGCAGCGAGAGATCCCCGACCTGGCCTTGCCGGATTGGGATGCCTGCGCGCAAGCGCTGAGTGACGTCTATCGTGATGTGGCGGGCAACCGGTCGACTGTCAGTCTTCCGCACGACGGCGCACTGGACTTGCGATCCGCCACGAGGGTTCGGGGCGGATGATACGAGCCCATTTCAACGCCGAAATCGCGATCGCACCGGCGCGGGCTTGGGTGCATTCCATCCTTGCCATTATCGGCCCCGACCTGCGCGGCGACGATACGACGTCGGAGCCTGCGAACGCGAACTGGATTGCGACGCTGTGCCTCATCGTCGCCACGGGCCTGCTGCTGGTTGTGGCCGGACAGGGAGCCGGTCGTCGCGGCGCTGAAATGGCATCGCTGCTGTTCTGGTCGGGCACCATCCTGGTGATCGCTCCGACCAGCTTTCGCATCGCTTGGCCGGGTGTGGCCCGCAGCGAGCGTCTCTTCCTCCTGGTTCTCCTTGCCGGAGCCCTGTTCTTCCACAAGAGCGTCTATTCGCCCACGGGTCTCGGGTACCACGACGAATTCCTGCATTGGGCCGCAGCTGATGACCTTGTGACCGCCCGCCGGCTCTTCCTGCCCAATCCATTGTTACCGATCGCGTCGGCGTATCCCGCCCTCGAGATCGTGACGACGGCGATCATGAATCTCACCGGCCTGCCTTTATTTGCGACTGCGACCCTGCTGTTGGCGGTCCTGAAAGGCACCCTCGTCGCAGCCATGTTTCTGTTCTACGAGAGGATTACCGGGTCTCCGCGCATCGCGGCCATCGGCTGCCTGACATACATGGGCTGCTCGACTTTCGTGGTGTTCGAGTCGATGTTCTCCTACGAGAGCCTCGGCTTCGTGCTGTGCATGTTGATCCTCGCGGTCGAGGCTGGATCGAAGGATCTTGCCGGGCGACCAAAATTAAGCGCGCTCGGTCTGATTGCTCTTCTGTTGGCGAGCCTGGCGGTCACCCATCATGTCACGGCGGCCTTTGTCGCTGTCTACCTTGGAATGGTGGCGGCCCTGGAGGCATTGCGGCGGGACGTCTCACTCCGGTTCGAGGCAAGGATCGCCATGGGCGTCACCGCGGTGCTTGCCATCGTTATACCGCTCGTATGGGTGATGGCGCACGGCAATCCCTTCACTGGTTACGTCGGCCCCGTGGTCGAATCCGGCTTCAAGGCACTGCTGGCAAAGGTCCTGGGCACCAGCACCCCACAGTCAGAGCAGGTGGCCGCGCCGTCCCAGCCCCTCTTCATGCGCCTGACCACCTTGTTCGGTATCCTGTTCGTGGCCCTCGGGTTGGCGACGGGCTTCTTTCGATCGTTGGCCATGACAGCGCCGGGCAATCTGCGCTCAGGCTGGCTTGCAATCTACGGCATTCTGAAACGACGCTGGACCGACAGCCGCGTCGTACTGCTCACCGTGCTGGCCTGCGGCTTTCCTATCTCGGTTGCGTTCCGCTTGACCGTGAACGGATGGCAAATCGGCAACCGGATGGGAACGTTTGTCTTTATCGGCGTCGGACTGGTCGTCGGGGTGGGTATCGTCCATTTCTGGCAGGGTCGCGCCGCCCGCGGTTGGCGCCGGATCGTGCCATCCACTGCGCTGGCGGTGATCGTCATGAGCGGGGTCACTGCGGCATCGGTCGATCCGATCCGTGGCCGCTACAGGGTGGCTTCGGACGCGCAATCCATCGAGCACCTCGGAATCGAAACGGCGCTCTGGACCAAGGAGTGGCTTGGACCCGGCAACCGCTTCATCGGCGATCGGGTCAATCGTCTGCTGCTTGCCGGCTACGGCCGGCAGGACGTGAGAACCAAGCTCAATGATGCCGTCTATGCTGCCCGCGCGTTCAGGAACGAAAAACTCAGTTCAGACGATTTCTACGCTCTCGCCAGGAGCGAGCTTGATTTCCTGCTGGTGGATCTCCGCCTGACCACCGGGTCGCCGGTCCTAGGCTTCTACTTCGAACCGTGGGAAACGCAGCAAGGAAAGCGGCTCTCGGCTGCCGAGTTGCTGAAGTTCAATGACGTCAAAGGTGTCACACGCACCTACGACAACGGCTCGATCATCATCTACGACATAAGAGGACTGCATGCCGAGCCCTGACAAGCGCGACCTTTTCGGTGCCTGCTTGTGGGCAGGAGCCACGGTGGCCCTGGTCGCGGCCAGTGACAGCACGTTCCTGCGCTTCATCCTGGGCGTGCCGATGGTTCTCCTCATCTCCGGTCATGTCGTGCTGCGCGTTATCGGCGTAAGGAACTCGTCGCTGTCCGAACATCTTGTCTGTTCGATCGGTGCGAGTCTCGCCGTCACCATCGCCGGAGGCTTTGTGCTGAACGCGATCGGCTCGCTCACTCCGCTTGGCTGGGCGTTCTGGTACCTGGCGGTGACAACGGGGGCGATGCTACTGCCTGCCAGCGGCAGCGATGTCTCGATTCCGAGCGCCTGGCCTGGTTCAGTGCGAATCCGCTCCAGGCAGGGAGCTGCGGTCGCATTGGCGATGCTTTTGGCAACGGGAGCCTACGCTCTCGCCGTCCGCGATGAGGCCAGCGACCGGCAGTTCAAATACACCGAGCTATGGATGTTGCCACCGGCCAAAGGAATTCCGGGCCAACTCGTCGTCGGCGTTCGCAGTGCAGAGACCGAGGCTCGGCGATACGACCTGGAAATCACCCTCAACGGCCAACCGTTCGCCGTCTTCCGCTCGCTGACGATCGCGCCGGGCGACACCTGGGTGCGGAAGTTCTTCGTGCCCGTCCTGGCCGCCCAGCAGAACGCCGAGGCCCGGCTCTACCGGCCGGACGACAACCGGCTTTATCGCAGGGTCTCGGCCTTGGTGCCGGGTACCTGAGGCGGAGGGCTCGGTCATGCGCATCTTGCTGCTGTCGCAATTCTATCCCCCGGTGATCGGGGGCGAGGAACGCCATGTCCGCAATCTCGGCGCGGCGCTGGCGCAGCGGGGCCACGACGTGAGCGTTGGGACATTGATGCATCCCGGATCACCGGAGACCGAGCTGGACGGAGCGGTCCGCGTCCACCGGTTGCGCGGCACGCTGCAGCGCCTGTCGGGACTCCATGCCGATCCAGAGCGTCAGCACGCCCCGCCCTTCCCCGATCCCGAACTTGCGCTCGGCTTGAAGCGGCTGATTGACCGGGAAAGACCTGATGTCGTCCACGCCCACAACTGGATCTACGCATCCCTGCTGCCGCTCAGAGCCCTGAGTGGGGCCCGCTTCGTGGTTACCCAGCACGATTACGGGCTTGTCTGCGCCAAGAAGAACCTGATGCATCTCGGGACTCAATTGTGCAGCGGTCCGGCGCTGACGAAGTGCCTGCCGTGCGCGGCCCGGCATTATGGCGCAGCGAAGGCGACCGCGACCACCTTCGGCAACTGGGCCTCGAGCTTCGCTGCCCGACGCATCGTGGACCGGTTCATCGCGGTGAGCCACGCAGTGGCCCGTCACACCGGGCTCACCCACGGCAGCGCGCCCTACGAGGTGATCCCCAACTTCGTGCCCGACGATGTCGAGGTGCCTGGCCCGGAGGACCCTTGCCTGCACGAACTACCTGACGACGGCTTCATTCTTTTCGTCGGCGACATGATGCGTCTCAAGGGCATCGACGTCCTTCTGAAGGCCTATGCCAGGCTGGAACGGGCGCCGCCGCTTGTCCTGATCGGACGCCGGCTCGCCGATACGCCGACCGAGTTCCCGCCAAACGTGCACACCTTCAGCGCATGGCCGCATTCCGCCATCATGCACGCTTGGCGGCGATCCCTGTTCGGAGTGTTGCCGTCGACCGGCCCGGAGGCGTGTGCAACGGTCATCATGGAAGCGATGGCGTGCGGCAAGGCCATCGTCGCAACCGATATCGGCGGCATGCCGGATCTGGTCGATCACGGCGAGACAGGATTTCTCGTACCGCCCGGCGACACGCCGGCGCTCGCCGACGCCATGCAGGCGCTGCTGGACGACCGCGCCTTGCTGGGCCGTCTCGAGGCGACAGGCCTGGCCCGCGTGGGGCGCCTCAAGGCCAAAGCGGTCGTGGCCCGGATCGAACAGGTCTACCGGGATGTCCAGCTCGCGGCTCCCGCCGAGGTCGCGATGGCCGCATACCGGGACACGGGAGAACCATCGTGCCGATAGACTTCGCCCGAACGGCCATCATGCGGCTGCGCCAGGCACTGCAAAAGAGCGCCACCCTCGTCATGAATTCCGGCGCGCTGGCGACCGGAACGGTGGTAACGGCTGGTCTTGGCTTTGCCTATTGGTGGCTCGCAGCCCGGCTGTTTCCGCCTGATGTGATCGGCGTTGCTTCCGGCCTTCTGGCCATGATGAGCCTCGTCACCCTGCTCGGCGAGGGCGGGCTCACGACCTTGCTCACCGGCGAGCTGGTTCGGCATCCCGGCAAGGAACCCGGGCTCGTCGCGGCCGCAGCCTCCGCCGGCGTGGCACTGACGGTCGGATTGGCCCTGTTGTTTGTCGTCGGGGAGACGCTCTTCAACAGTTCGACCGGGCCGATCGACGGTTGGTTCCTGGCCCTCGTCTTCGTCATCGGCTGCGGCCTGAACAATCTGACAGTAGTAGGCGATCAGGCATTTGTCGGCATTCTGCGTAGCAGCAGCAAAATGATCCGACTGGTCCTGTTCTCTATATTCAAGTTGCTGCTGGTTGCTGCGGCGGCCGCCCTCGGGTTTACCTCTCCTACCGCGCTCCTTTTGACCTGGGTGGCGGGAATGCTCGTGTCCTGGATCGGCGTCGATCTTTTGACGAGGGGAGGCGCGCGTCGCCTCGTTGGGCCCCCGGATTTCCGACTGCTGCACGTCCATCGCCGCCGGGTCCTCGACCATTATGCACTCGATGTCGCATCAATGGCACCGGTCTTCGTCATGCCCTATCTCGTTCTGGTGCTCCTGACGCCGGCCCTCAACGCCACGTTTGTGGCGGTATGGATGATGGTCTCCGTCGCCTCCCTGATTCCGTCAGCCATGGCGATGGTCCTGTTCCCGGTTGTCCGAGCAAACCCGAAACAATCCCGACACAACATCCTGGTGTCGCTGACGGTATCACTGCTGTTCTCGCTGGCGTGCGCCGTCTTCATCTTCACCTACTCACAGCAGATCCTGGCAATCTTCAATCCGGCCTATCCCAAGATCGCCGGTTCGAGCCTGAGCTTGCTCGGCTTCAGCCTGCTCGGATCAACATTGAAATTCCATGCCTGCACGCTCGTGCGGGTGGCAGACAGGATGCTCAAGGCAGCGCCCTGGTTTGCGCTCGGCGGGCTGCTGGAGCTGTGCGGTGCGGTCCTGGGAGCGAAGCTCGACGGACTTCAGGGTCTGGTACTGTGCTGGACGCTCGCCGTCAGCATCGAGGGAGCATGCGCGGCTCTCTGGTTGGCATCGGCTACGAAGTTAGCTTCCGACACCGATCCCGTACTCCAAAGCCCGACCTCATCACCGGTCCAGACCTGAGAAAACGCTCCTGATGGTAACCGGCGCGCCGGCGACGGATTGAGCAGCAGCCCCTAGCGCAGCATCAACGGGAGTAAGGCCGGGATCGTCAGGCTGCAAGTTTGAGCCAGGCTGCGCACGACCGGCGAGGCCGTTCATGGCCCTTCGATGGCTTGAGGCGAACTGCCCTCGGCGTGTCCGGTCGGGGCCGTTCGCACGCTCATTTGCTTTCGCACGAACTGTCCCAGCGCTTGCCTGGCGCGCCGTAGCCTTGCCTCGACGCGGCGCTCCAGGGTGTCCCCGCCTATGATGCTCCACGTCATCGCGTGCTCGGCATTGGCAAGCTGGGACTTGTGGCGGGCGAAGCCGGCCAGGAAATCGTAGCCGCGCTCGCCGCGCGACATGCTGTCCTCGATCGACAGCACATGGCTGACCAGGCCAGGCTTCACCCGGCCATCCTGCTCGTAGAGAAGCCCGCTTTGGTAGTTCAGGACATGGCCGTCGTGCACGAAATTATACAACACTCCGACCGTCTGCCCTCCAACCAGCGTCCGTGAGATACGGATGGCGCCGCTGGGGACCCCGCGTGCAATCAGGTCTTCATGAAAAGTGCGGAAGCCGGGGTTGGCAAAGGATCCCTTGGCTCCCCATCGCGATTGATGAAAGCCGGCCAGCACATCGAACGCGGCGAGCGCCTCCGACGTCGTCTCCATGATCCGGAACTCGACGGGGCCGCGTTCGGCATAGAGCCTGATGGCGCGGTTGATGGCCTGGCGGGTGTTGCGACCCAATGAGGCTCGGTAGTCCCCGCTCTTCTCACCGATCTTGGTGAAGTCGACCCACCGCGCAACGTCAGCTTCCCTCACTTCATTCAAAAGCCCAACCCGGTGAGCCGCGCGAGAGGCGAGCGCCCCAAAGTCCAGATCAATTCCGGAGAGGACAAGCTCGTCGGAGACACTTAGGCTGCCCGCAAGAGCGTCGAGGCATGCCGCCATGACGGGAGCAGCCGAAGCTTGCTCGGCAAGGATGCCGTTATATTCGATGAACAGCCGGTCGAAGCGAGCGTCTCCGGTTTCGTTGAGCAGCCAGCGCGCCCGCCCCTGCGGTCCGAAGCTCCACACCGTCCGCCGGCACACGATCGCCAGGCCGACGGTTCTCCCGGACATCCGCGCGACCAGCACATGTGGTCGTGCGCCGCGCGGGAGGTGCGCGAGCCACGTGCCGACCCAGAGCCAGGACAGATAGAACGAACCTGCCGCTCGCCGCTCCAGCTCCTTCCAGGAGACCTCAAGTTCTGCAATGTCCCCCAAGGGCTCAATGCGGACATCGATCGGCTCATGGCAACTGGCCTGCTCGACCGAAGCCGCGCGATCGACATCCGGCGAGGATTTCAGACGGGATGACGTCCTGCCGGGCATCATTTTGGAGCAGTCGTCTGATCCGCGACCGCTCGGCCAATCTCCTTTCGGTCGGAAGTTCGCCCAACGGGCGGTCGGTCGGTCGGTGACGCAGCAGGGGCCGGCGAACCGGCCTGGTTCGAATTGACCTGACTCGAATTGACTTGGCTCGGGTTAACTTGGCTCGAGTTAGCCTGGCTCGAGTTAACCTGGCTCGAATTGGCTTGGTTCGAATTGGCTTGGGTCTTCGCGTCGCCCTCGTTCACAATGATGTTCACGAGATCGCCCGGCTGCAACACGGTCATCCCGTTAGACTCGATAGCGACCGGCCCGGTCGCCGTTTGCCGCACCACCTGGTAGGTTGTCCGGTTTGCCTCTTTCTGGGCACGGACCGCAGGTAATGTGTTGAGGACCCCGTCACTGATATTGTACTCGCGCTCATTATCCGCGATTTGGCGTTCGATGGCCTCGATCTCGACCTCCAGGTCGTTCCTGATATCGGCCTGGATTCGAAATCCTTCGGCCTCGAGCGTGGCAAGGCGCTGTTTGGCCGTCGCGTACTGATTGAGCGCCTCTCGCTTACGCTGCTCGGCATCGGTCAACTCGATCTGAACCTGATTCATCACCGTTGCGCTGATGACATTGCGGTCCGCGAGCGCGCGCATGCTGTTGGCACGCTCCTGACGCAGCTTGACCAGGTCGTCGAGCGCTTCCGTGCGGCCATACACGGCAACATCCTGCTTGGCCGCTTCCAGCGAGCTCTGAAGCGTGCGCTCGCGGTTGATGCGGGCAGTGGCGATAACCTTACGCCGATCCGCCTGTTCGCGGACAAGGTTGGCCGCTTCAGCCGCTCCCGCCAGATCGATCAACCGGAGCGGAATCTTGGGCTCGGCGCCGTCCCGTTCGGCCTTCAGCACCGCTGCCCGTGCCAACAGCTTGAGCATGGCATCAGCCGAGCCGCTCCGCCTCAGGGATTCCCGCACCGCTTCGATCTTCTGCCACGGCTCAGAGGCGGCCCGGTCGAGCCCACCGGCAAGCGCCATCGCGTGCAGCACGGTCATGCCCGACACATACTTGAATGAGCCGGGGCTCTTGACCGGCCCCAGCACGTAGATGGGTGCGTGCTCCACCGACAGAATATTGACCACGCCCTTGTGGCCGAGCAACTGATCGAAGGCCTCTGCCAAATCGGTACGAACCTGCAGTGTTGACCGCTCGGCAACCCGAATGGCGCCAAGCAAGGGGACCGAAATCGTGCCGTCGTCCTGAACAGTGTATGGGCCGCTCAGTTCCGGACGCTGCACGAGACCGCGCAAGGCCGAGCCTGAGCCGCGCCCCCATTTGTCCTCTTCGAGTTCGACGCGCTCGTAGAAGGCGATCGTGAGTTTGTCGCCGATGCCGCACAACTCTCCGGCCGGCGCCGCCCGCGCCGGGCCGGCGATCTTGGAGCGTTCGGCGATTGCGGAGGCAGGCGTGCCGTTTGATACGACCGGCGTCATCGACGGCCCGCCCGACGAAGCCGGCTTTGCTGCAGCAGCGGCTTGTGGCACGGCCTGAGCCGGCCTGTCGTACTGGGCACCTAGCGTGGCAAACGCCTTTTCCACCACCGCGTGGGACAGTATCTCGACTGCACCCCAGTTCCAGACCGCTGCCACACCGACGACGGCAAGACTGGCGATTGCAAGGATAGTGCTCATTCCTCCGCGAGCTCGGAATGGATTAGGCCGAGCGGGCTTGGACTGATGTTCGACAACCATAGACGCGACTTTCGCGTTCGATGATGGCTACCACGTCGCCGAACGCGACCGTGGCTCCAAAAGCGGCACTACGACAAGCAGGGCTTAGCCATCGTGACCCCTGGGAGGAGGACGCACAACTATCCCATTGTGGGCACCCCTTTTGAGTAAACCGCGGCAAGCCCCGCGCAGACGGCTGTTGGTCGTTAAGTCAATGAGATCGCCCGGTTAATTTGCGCATGCGCTACTGGCGCAGCGCTTCCAGCCGCGATTTGGCCTCCCGGACTCCCGCGGCGTCGGCATTGACATAGAGGTCTTGCGCTCTGCGGGCGTCACCGCGCGTGCCGTAGGTCCCCCATTTCGCAAGAATCAGCGGATCGTAGGTCTCTGCCAGCGCGAAGCTCGCCTGGGCGCTGCCCATTTCGATGGCCCGCTCCAGTACGAGCCGCGCCGCGCCAATATCCCCCTGCCGGAGCAGCGAGCTCGCTCGCGCGACCAGCCCTGCAGCTTCCGCGGCTTGCTCGGGAGCAGGCGGAGCAGCGGCACGAGCAGGTGCTGGCAGGGTTTGCTGGGCGACTGGATGAGCGGTCACCTCGATGGACTTGGGCTTGTCCCGCGGGATCGAACCGGTCGTCAGGGCTTCCGGCGCAGCGCTACGCGCGTTGCGAACCTGGGCCTCATACGCATGGACCGTGCTCAGCCACAGGGAGGAGCTCTGTGCCTGATCCATCCTTGCGCGCAATTGCCTCAACTCGGAAGCACCGGCTTCCGCTGCCTGCCTCTGCAGCGAGACTTGCTCGCTTGCCTTTGCCGCCCGCGCCGTCTGGGCCTCACCATCGCGACGCGCTGCCGCCAGATCCTGCTCCAGCCGGGCAGACCGCTCACGCTCTTTTTGCAGATCCGCCGCGGCGCCCTTCCCCGCCGCTTGCAGCCGGGACGTTTCCTCGGCTTCTTTGGCGACCAGCGCCGTCTTGGCCTCAACATCACGCCGCGTCGCCGCCAGATCCTGTTCCAGCCGGGCCGACCGCTCACGCTCCTTTTGCAGGTCCGTCGCGCCGCTCTTCTCCCCCGCTTTCAGCCGGGAGAATTCCTCACTTGCCTTGGTCGCGAGCGCAGTCTTGCTCTCGACGTCGCGTCGCACTGTCGCCAGATCCTGCTCCAGCCGGGCGGACCGCTCTTGCTCCTTTTGAAGGTCCGTGGCGGCGCTCTTCCCCGCCGCTTGCAGCCGGGACGCTTCCTCCCCTGCCTTGGTCGCGAGTGCGGTCTTGCTCTCGATATCGCGTCGCGCCGCCGCCAGATCCTGCTCCAGCCGGGCGGACCGCTCTTGCTCCTTTTGGAGGTCCGTGGCGGTGCTCTTCCCCGCCGCTTGCAGCCGGGAGGATTCCTCCCCTGCCTTGGTCGCGAGCGCGGTCTTGCTCTCGATATCGCGTCGTGCCGCCGCCAGATCCTGCTCCAGCCGCGCGGACCGCTCACGCTCCTTTTGCAGGTCCGCGGCGGCGCTCTTCCCCGCCGCTTGCAGGCGGGATGTTTCCTCGCCTGCTTGCGTGACCAGCGCAGTCTTGGTCTCGACATCACGTCGCGCCGCCGCAAGGTCCTGCTCCAGCCGCGCTAATCGTCCAGAGTCGTCGGGCATGGATTTGCGAGGCGAAGCCGCGGCCTTTTCAGCCGCCTGCCTGAGCTCCGCCGCATCTTCCGTAGCTTTGCGGGCCTGCGCCTCATAGGCGAAGATCGAACTGCGCGCCCGGGAGAGGTCCTGTGCGAGCATGTCCGCTTTCTCGCGCGATTGCTTCAGCTCGGCGGCCCCGGCTTCTACCACCCGCTTCTGGCGCAGGACATCCTCGCCCGCCTTTGCCGCCGCCGCCGTCTGGGCCTCGACATCACGCCGTGCCGCCGCAAGATCCTGTTCCAGCCGCGCGGACCGCTCACGTTCCTTTTGCAGGTCCGGCGCGCCACGCTCGCCTGCTTGCTTCAGCCGGGACACCTCCTCGCCTGCCTGTGTCGCGCGCGCAGTCTGGTTCTCGACATCACGCCGCGCTGTCGCGAGATCCTGTTCCAGCTTCCCTGCCCGCTCGCGCGCCTGTTGCAGGGCGTCCTGCAACTCCGCGCCGCCCTGCGCGGTCTGCTTGGTCTGGGCAGCGCCTTCGGCCGCTTTCGCCGCCAGCGCAGCCTGGGTTTCGCGTCGGGCCGCCGCGAGATCCCGCTCCAGCCCTTCCGCCCGCACGTGCTCGTACTCGATACGCTGCATCAGGCTGATATCAAGCCTTGCACTGGAGAGTTCGCAGGACAGCTTCTCCCCCAATTGGGACTTCTGTTCCGGAGGCTGCTCAGTCTCGGTGGTCGCTCCCTGCGCAACCTGCACCGGTTTGCCGGTGTCCCCTGGGCCCTGTGGCACGACTTCGGATGCCGAGGAGCGCGCAGGATCGGGCGACGCCCGTGTCTCCGGCGCCCACGCCATCGCCAGCACGACCGCGGTCGTCCACAAGAGCGCGGGTCGTCCGAGCTTGAGCGCGTGCCGACGCGGCGAGCCCGCGATGTTGCAGAGAGTACCTACTTCATTGAGAAGAACCGTGCGACCCATCCGCAATCACCCGTCGCAAGGCGACACGATCTGTTGAGGTGCGGCATTATGCGCCCCAACTCCGCGCGAAGCCATCCACCCCTTTCGGGTTAGGCGGCGGTCACGGCTTCACATAGGACCAGCCCTTCTCCTGCAGTTCCATCACCCGCACGACGCCCGACTTCACCACCTCCGCCTGACGAATGATCGGGATGTCCTTTTTCTCTGCATTGTGCATTTTTTCCTGGGTGTTGCCGCAGGCCTTGAACGCGATCTCGGGCGTGCTCAGCGCCAACTCCTCGATACGGGACTTCACCGGCGAGGTGTCATCGCGCAGCATGTGCAGGCCGGGCCCGAACGTGACCACCTCGATTTTTACCTTCTCGCCGAGATCCTTGTAGTATTGCGCGACGTTGGTCGCATTGTTGAGCGCGAGATTCATCGCGGCGGGATCATTGGTGTTCACCTGCAGGATCAAGCGGTGCGGCTTGCTGTCGGGCTGCAACCGGGCATTCGCGGAAAGCGGCGACCGCTCCCTCTTCTGTTTGGCCGTCCTGTGCTTGAGCGTTTTGCTTTCTGCAATCTGCTTGCTGTCGACAGCGGGATTTGTCGTGCCCGGTGTCCAGTACCGTCCGCCACTTTGCTGCGCCGCTGCAAACGACGTGGCGAGCAAGACCGTTACGGCTCCGATGATGGCTACTCTCGCAGTATGTTGAAACACGCGCATAATGCCTCTCCTGTCGAACACACGTTGCTACTTGTTACCCATTGGGCTTGGCGACTGGCTGCGGCCACTTGCACGCGGCGGCGATCTTCACGCGCACCGCGTCCAACCCGCCGAGCGGAAACGCTGCATCCAGGGCTGGGCCTTTGCGGGATGTGAGGTGAATATTGAGGCCGCCGTTACCCGGAAGGGACTGCAGCAGGCGGACGACATCGCCGCCGAACGCAACGCCGATCCCCGACGCCGGCACGGCTGCCGCGATCTGCATCGTCTGGTCGTCGTTGACGCGATAGGAGATCGCATAATCATCGCCGCGACCGGATACGCCCGGCCCGGCGACGATCAGTTCGCTTCGTCCGCCGTGGCAGCGAATCGAAAGCGTCATCCCGGCCCCACCGGCAGCATCGCGCGACGATGTCGTGGCGGTGGCGACCGGTGAATAGTCGATCGGCGACGTCGTCAGGCTGACGATCCAGTTGCCCGTCGGGTTCGCCGGGCGAGGCGCTGATGCGCGCGGCGATTTCTCGGGGCACTCCATCCCTTCGGGACATGCGCGAAGCTGCGCGATCCGACGATCGTCTGCCGCCTGCGCCCAGGACATCCCGCCCAGAAGCATGATTCCAGCCACCACGCGGGTCGCCGCGCGTTTCATTGCGATCGATTTGCGGCGGCGCGCGGCTCGCGATCGAGCCACGCCTGCGCCGCAGGGAAGCGCGCAAGGCCGGGAACGGTCGCTGCGAGATTGATCGCCTTCCACTTCGGGTCGAAGCCTGGCTGCTGCAGCTTGTCAATGCGCGAGAACAGATACTCCACGAAGCGCGCAAGGCGTTCATAGCGGTTCGACTTGGCCGGGAAGTTGAAGGCCACCAGAGCGGTCGGTACCGCGATTGTCGTGACGCGCTCGCCCGGCTTGATGAGATTGGGATACACCGATGCCTCGAGCGAGGCGGGAAGATAGAAGTCCTCGAACTTCTTGTCATAAGGCACCGGCAGGAACTTGAACCCCGGCTCCCAGCGGCCGCGCACGAAGGCGTCAATCGGCTTCGAGGTGATGAAGACGACCGCGGCCATTTCGCCCTTGCGCATCTGCTCAAGCGCGACCTGATGCGGAATGAAGGTTTTTTCCACATCGAGGCCGAGGCGGCTGAAGATCAGGGGCCCCGAATAGGCCGCGGCGGTCCCCAGATTGTTGAAGTTGACCTTCTTGCCGGCGAGATCGCTCAGGCTCTGAATCTCGGGACGAACGAAGATATGCAGTTCGGACGGAAACAGGTTCAGCACGTAAGCCAGCCGTTGCTGGATGTCCGGCACCTGGCTCTTGTACTCCTCGAGCGCGTCGGAGTTGATGATGGCTGCATCGATGCCACGCAAATAGAGCAGTGAGTTCACGTTCTCGGTCGGTCCGCGCGTCACGACCGGCAAAACGTGCAGCTTGTCGCCATCGTCCACGACGCGGGCGATTTCGGACGCGAAGCGGATGGGCGCGCCTTCGAGCAGGCCTCCGGCGAGGCCGACCGTCCAGGCATTCATCGTCACCTGCGGCTTTTCCGGCGGTGGATCACGCCGCACTTGACGAGGTGCAGCACGTTGCGCCTGCGCATCCGTGCTGGACGGTGGAATGGTCGTGAGCAGCGGAACCAGCGCCGCCAGCACGAGCAACCGGAGCACTCCCCGCTTTGCGGTCGGCGCCCCACCTGAAATCACCTGTCTCATGGGGGGCTCCACCCTCGCCGATCCGATATTTTGCTGTAGTCTCATGCAGTTCGGCCGCGCGCGCCACTTCCCGCATGGAGTGCCCACCTACTCCTTCCGGATTATGCGCGTGCCTCCCCTAGCGCCGCGGCAGCGAGGGATCGATCGGTATCGGTCGAGGCCTCGGTTGCGCGGGCGGCGCGCGATCCGGCATCTCGAGACGCCAACGCCGATCGCCGGCTGCTCAGGGAATGAACTTTCTTTGTCCGCGCGGCCGACCAAACGACCGTTCTGCAAGATCGCCTCAACCCGATCCATTGATTGCAAACTTGCGATACCGCCGGCGTGCGCGCTCAAGCCGGACAAGGACGTGTTATCGTGCAGTGAAACGACACTTCGGTGGAGGTTCTATGCATCCGGCGTCTTCTTGGCTCCACGCGCTTGGTCGTGTGGCCCGGCGCGTGCGGCGGTGGCGCAGGAGGCTTGCGCGCGCCGCAAATCCCGACGGACAGCGCGACTCCCGTGAGATCTTCCTGTTCGGGCCGCACGGCTAGTCGAGCCCGTGCGCACAAGATGCCTGCATCTTCGGCTGACCCGCGACACCTGCGGCTGACATTCCAGGCTTCGGCTACACCCAGCGGCTATGACGCGAATTCCTTGCTGCCCTGCTCTCCCGTGCCGAAGAGACAGGGCAGCTCCCGCTCCGCCGTGAACTGACAAGTACTAGCTGCTGAAGCCGGCGGGAATGAACGCCGGCAGCTTGTCCTCGATGAATTTCTTCACCTCGGGCGAGTTGAAGACCTGGATAAAGGCCTTGAGGCGCGGATCGTCCTTCTTGTCCGGCCGCGCTGTGAAGCGCAACACCAATCCGTCGTCCACGGTACGATCGATGAGCAGTGCCGATTTCGGATCGCCGCCCGCGGGGATCAGATAGGTGATGTTGACGAGCGCGAGCGTGACGTCGTCGAGCGAGCGATAGGTCTGGGCCGGATCGAGTTCGACGATCTTCAGGTTCTTGGGGTTCTCGATGACGTCGAACCGGCTCACCGAGAAGCCCTTGCCCGGCGTCAGCTTGATCAGGCCGGCCCGCTCGAGCAGGATCAATCCCCGCGCGCCGTTGAGCGGCTCGTTCGGAATAGCAACGCTGTCGCCGGGCTTGATCTCGTCGAGCGACTTGATCTTCTTCGAGAACAGCCCGACCGGGGCGATCACGCCGACCTTGTCAACCTGGACCAGATTGAAGCCGCGCTGCTTGTTCTGGATCGCGAGATAGGTGGCGTGCTGGAATAGGTTCGCGTCAACGTCGCCGCTGTTGACCACCTCGTTCAAGGCGACCCAATCGGACAGCTCGACGATCTTGACGTCCTGTCCCTTGTCCTTGGCGAGCTTGGCGGCGAACGCCGCCAGCTGGCCAACCGGACCGGCGCTGGTCGCGATCTTGAGGGGCTCGTCGGCGACGGCGTTCGCCGTCAAGGCAAGGAGGACGCCTGCCGCTTGCGCCAGGCGCAACAATGTCGTCATCATCTCAATCCTGTTCCAATGTTGTCGAGTGCGATCACGCTGCCTTGCGGGCGCTGCCACCGGCCTCGGCCTGCGCCAGGGCCTGAACGAGGTCTGCGATGATGTCGTCGGGGTGCTCGATCCCGACCGAGAGCCGCACGTAGCCAGGCGTGACGCCGGCCGCGAGCTGCTCCTCACCGGTGAGCTGCTGGTGGGTGGTCGAGGCCGGATGGATCGCCAGCGACCGCGCATCGCCGATATTGGCGACGTGATAGAACAGCCTCAGCGCGTCGATGAAGCGGCGGCCGGCCTCGACGCCGCCTTTCAGCTCGAAGCCGACGAGCGCGCCATAGCCCCCTTTCAGATAGGTGTCGGCGCGGCGCCGGTTCTCCCCCTGCTGCAATCCCGGGAAGATCACATGCGAGACGGCGGGGTGCTTGGCCAGGAAATCCGCTACCTTGATCGCATTCTCGTTGTGCTGACGCAGCCGCAACGGCAGCGTCTCGAGCCCCTGGATGAACTGGAAGGCGTTCTGTGGCGCGATCGCGGCGCCGAGATCGCGCAACAACTTCACGCGCGCGCGCAGGATGTAGGCGATCGGACCGAGCGGTTTGGCCGCTTCCGTCCAAATCGCGCCGTGATAGGCGGCGTCCGGCTGGGTCAGCAGCGGAAAGCGCTCGGCATGCGCCGCCCAGTCGAAATTGCCGCCATCGATGATCGCACCACCGATCGACGTGCCGTGGCCGCCGATATATTTCGTCGTCGAATAGACCACGATCGCGGCGCCATGATCGAACGGGCGCGCAACCAGCGGCACCGCCGTGTTGTCGAGGATGAGCGGCACACCGAGCGAGCGTCCGATGTCAGCGACTTCCCTGATCGGGAACACGTTGAGCTTGGGATTGGGCAGGGTCTCGGCAAAATAGGCACGGGTCTTCGCGTCGGTGGCGCGACGGAAATTCTCGGGGTCGGCCGGATCGACGAACCGCACCTCGATGCCGAACTGCTTCATGGTCTGCGACAGCAGCGTCCATGTGCCGCCATAGAGATCGGTGGAGGAGACGATGTTGTCGCCGGCCTGGGCGATGTTGAAGATCGCAAAGGCCGATGCGGTCTGGCCCGACGCCACCGCGAGCGCGCCGACGCCGCCTTCCAGCGCGGCCAGCCGCTCCTCGAAGGCATCGGCCGTCGGGTTCTTGATCCTTGTGTAGATCTGCCCGATCGATTCCAGCGCGAACAGCCGCGACGCATGGTCGGTGCTCTCGAACTGGAACGAGGTCGTCTGATAGATCGGAACCGCTACTGCGCCGGTCGCAGGATCCGACCGGTAGGACCCGCCATGCAGGGCGAGCGTCTCGAGATTTTTCGTTTCGACCGGCATTTCGAAATCTCCTGGGATCGGTGAACCAAGCGTTGCAAGTCGCGAAATGATGCGCAGCGACTTTGCGGCTGTCGAGATGTCCAGGAAAATAGCGATGGACGTACTGGCGTCTCACGGAACGGCATCGTGAATTTTTCAGACGGCACATCCGCCGCAACGCATTTGTTTCGTGTGCCGATGGCCATTGCCGGCGCGCGATATCGCGGGTCACACAGCGCGGATCGCGCAGTTGATCGCCCGCGCGCGCGGATTCCCGCAGCCTCCGGCTCGACCGGAGGCGCCGATGAGCGCGACCCTGCTACCCGGGATTTCCGATACAGCAGGATTTTCACGCTTCCTCGCCGAATACAAAACAAAGTCGCGCAGGCAAGCTGTTACGTTGTTCCGACACGGTCTCTGTCGGAACAGGTCGATGACAAAATCAAAAGAACTTCGCTTCAATGCGTTCAACATGATGGCGCCAAGCCACAACTGGGCCGGCCTGTGGTCCCACCCGCGCGACACCTCGCTCAACTACAACTCGCTCGACTACTGGGTCGAATATGCCAAGACCGCCGAGCGCGGGCTGCTCGACGGCATCTTCCTGGCCGACGTGTTCGGCATCTATGACGTCTACGGCAACACCCCGGACACGGCGCTCAGTCAGGCCGTTCAATTGCCGAACGCCGAACCGACCCTGCTGGTCTCGGCCATGGCGCTGGTCACCAGGCATCTCGGCTTCGGCATCACGTCCAACCTCACCTACGAACATCCCTACCAGTTTGCCCGTCGCTTCTCGACGCTCGATCATCTCACCAACGGGCGGATCGGCTGGAACATCGTCACCGGCTATCTCGACAGCGGCGCCCGCGGCATGGGGCTCGAGGCGAACCGCGCGCATGATGAGCGCTACGAGGCGGCCGAAGAATTCCTCGCCGCGAGCTACAAATTATGGGAGGGCAGTTGGGCGGACGGCGCGGTGCGCCGGGACCGTGCGGCGCGTATCTTCACCGATCCGACCAAGATCCATCCCGTCCGTCATCAAGGGCCGCACTACAAGGTCGACGGCATCCATCTCGCGGAACCCTCTCCGCAACGCACGCCGCTATTGTATCAGGCCGGCACTTCGAAACGCGGCCGCGCCTTTGCGGCACGGCATGCAGAGGCGATCTTCCTCAACGGCCAGACCCGGCCGATTCTCGCCCGCGCCGTCCACGACATCAGGAGCGCGGCAAAGGAGTTTGGCCGCGATCCCTACGATATCCGCCTGTTTGCCGGCGCGACCGTGATCGTCGCGCCGACTCGTGCAGAGGCTGAGGATCTGCTCGCGGACTATGCCGCGCATGTCGACCGGACCGGTCAGCTGGCTCTGCTCTCGGGCTGGACCGGCATCGATTTCTCGACCTATCGTCCCGACCAGGCGGTGCAATATGTCGAGAGCAACGCGATCCAGTCGATGGTCGAGAATTTCACATTGCGAAGCGATCGCCCGGTCAAGGTCGGCGATCTTGCGACGCTGAGCCGCGTCGGCGCGCGTTCGCCCTTCGTGGTCGGCTCGCCGCAGGATGTCGCGGACGAGTTGATCGCCTGGGCGGATCAAACCGATGTCGACGGCTTCAACCTGTTCCGCCTCGTCGCACCGGAATCGCTCGACGCATTCGTCGATCTCGTGGTTCCGGAGTTGCAGTCACGCGGGGTCTACAAGACGGCCTATCGCGAGGGTACGCTGCGGGAAAAGCTGTTCCCCGGTCGCGGGCCGCGGCTTCACGCCACGCATCCCGGCGCGAGCTATCGGCTCTCGCCGTCGAATGCAGTCCGTCCCGACGCTGCCGAATAGACGCGTTGCCGGTTGCGCCGCTCACCAAGTCGCGATGTAGGTGCCCTTGAACCGCGTGTCGAGGAACGCCTTCACCTCGTCCGAATGATAGGCCTCGATGAACTGCTTGACCCAAGGCTTGGCCTTGTCGTCCTCGCGCACCGCGAGGATGTTGACCCAGGGGCCGTCGGCCGCCTCACGGGCAATGGCATCGACGGCGGGATTGAGGCCGGCCTGCACCGCATAGTTGTTGTTGATCGACACCAGGTCGACGTCCTGCAACGAGCGCGGCAGCTGCGCGGCGTCCAGTTCGACGAAACGGAGCTTCCGGGGATTGTCGGTGATGTCGGCAATCGTGGACGCGACGTTGGCCGGGTCCTTCAGCTTGATAAGGCCGTGCAGCGCGAGGATCATCAGGCCACGCGCACCGTTCGAGGGATCATTGGCGATCGCCACCCGCGCGCCCTCGGGCAAGTCAGCCAGCTTCTTGTACTTCAGCGAGTAGACGCCCTGCGGCGAGGCGATGGTGTTGGCGACCTTGACGATCTTCCAGCCGGTCTTGGAGATCTGGTTCTTGAGGTAGGGCTCGTGCTGAAACGAGTTGGCCTCGAGATCCCCGAGCGCCAACGCCTGGTTCGGAATCACGTAGTCCGTGAACTCGACGACCTTGATGTCGAGCCCGCGGCCGGCGGCCACCTTTTTCACCACATCGAGGATCTCGGCATGGGGGCCTGCCGTGACTCCGACGCGGATGGTCTCGGCCTTGGCGCCGCCAATCAGAAGCACGGCGGCAACAACGGTCATCAGGATACGCATAAAATTCCCCAACATCGCGGCAAGCTGCGCTCCACGGTGGCCAAGCCCGTGGAAGCAACGCCTGCCCGCTCAACTTTCCTGGATTTGCGGCTACCAGCTCGGCAGCACGGCGCCCTTGAACTTGGTCAGGACAAACTCCTTGACCTCGGGCGTGTGATAGCTGTCGACGAGGATCTTGACCCACGGCTTGTCCTTGTCCGCGGCGCGAACCGCGATCAAATTGACATAGGGCCCCTTCGGATCCTCGCGCAGGATCGGATCCTTGACCGGATCGAGGCCGGCCTGGGTGGCGTAGTTCGTGTTGATCACGGCCGCGTCGACATCGTCGAGCGCACGGGGCGCCTGCGCCGCATCGACCTCGACGAATTTGAACTTCTTGGGATTGTCCGCGACATCGAGGACCGTTGGCTTGAAGCCAACGCCGTCCTTCAGCTTGATCGCACCCTTGTCGCGCAAGAGCAGCAACGCCCGGCCGCCATTGGTGGGATCGTTCGGGATCGAGATCTTGCCGCCGTCCGGAATGTCGGCCCAGCTCTTGTGCTTCTTGGAATAGACGCCGATCGGAAAGTTGACCGTCAGGCCGACCGGCTCGATCTTGTAGCCGCGATCGGTCTTCTGATTGTCGAGATAGGGCTGGTTCTGAAACGAATTGGCCTGGATGTCGCCGGCATCAAGCGCCGCATTCGGCACCACATAATCGGAGAACTCGACAAGCTGGATATCGAGCCCGTTCTTGGCCGCGATCGGCTTCACCGCCTCGAGGATCTGCGCATGCGGCCCGGGCGTCACGCCGATCTTGATCGTTTCCGCCGAAGCGGCGGCCGACCAGATCGCCAGCACGCCGGCAAGCACAATAATGGGACGAAAGGACATTTTGGTCTCCGTAGGAACTTAGCAATGACAAACAGCCCCGAAGGGCTCGTGACGGATTCCCGTTTCAGCGGTGGCGCAGGCGGCGGTTGACGCGGCGGGCGAGATAATCGCCGGCGGTCTGTACCGTCTGCACCAGCGCGATCAGGACGACGACCACCGCCAGCATCATTTCCGGCATGAAGCGCTGGTAGCCGTAGCGGATTCCGAGGTCCCCGAGCCCGCCGCCGCCGACCGCCCCGACCATCGCCGAATAGCCGAGCAGGCTGACCACCGCGAGCGTCAGCGCGAGCACCAGGCCGGGCAGCGCCTCGGGGATGAGCACCTTCAGCACGATCTGCAGCGGGCTGGCGCCGAACGACGATGCGGTCTCGATCAGTCCGGCATCGACCTCGCGGATCGCGGCCTCGACCAGTCGCGCGATGAACGGCGTTGCCGCGATGGTCAGCGGGACGATCGCTGCGCCCGAGCCGATCGAGGTGCCCGCGATCAGCCGCGTGAACGGGATGATGGCTACCACCAGGATGATGAACGGTGTCGAGCGCGTCGCATTCACGATGATGCCCAGCACGCTGTTGACCGCCGGTGCCGCGAACAGCTCCCCTTTGCGGCTGGTGGCTAGGAAAACGCCGATCGGAAGCCCGAACGCGGTGGCGATCAATGCAGCGACCGACACCATGAACAAGCTCTCGCCGGTGGCCTGAACGATCAGGTTGATGAGTTCACGCGACATAGCCGAGGCGCTCCTCCGGAAGGTTATGCTGGGAGAGATAGGACGCTGCCTTGTCGGCCGCGGCCTCGCCGCCGGGAATGCCCAACGTCAATGAGCCGACATGCTGGCCTCCGATCTCGTCGATCCGGGCCGACAGCAACGCGACATCGATCGAGAGCTCGCGCGCCAGGCGGGCGACGATGGTGTCGCCGGCATCGGCGCCGCGAACCTGCACGCGGATAACGGCATGTCCGCCCGCGACCGGCTGCCGCTGCAGTCGGCTTGCCAGCGACACGGGAACGCTGTCGCCGACCACTTCCGACAGAAAGGCCTGCGTGACCGGATGGCCGGGATGCGTGAAGATATCCGCGACATGGCCGCGTTCGACGATGTGGCCACCGTCGATCACCACGACTTCCTTGGCGAGCTGACGGACCACCGACATTTCGTGGGTGATCAGGATGATCGTGACGCCAAGCTCGCGGTTGATATTGGCCAACAGATCGAGGATTGAGCGGGTGGTTTGCGGATCGAGCGCCGAGGTCGCCTCGTCCGACAGCAGCACGTTCGGCCGCGTCGCCAGCGCGCGGGCGATGCCGATGCGCTGCTTCTGGCCGCCCGACAGCTCGGACGGGTAGCGATCGTATTTGTCGGCGATGCCGACGAGCTCGAGCAGCTCCGCGACACGAACCGCGATATCAGCTCGCGACCAACCCGCGATCTCGAGCGGCAGGGCGATATTGTCGGCGGCGGTGCGCGACGACAGCAGGTTGAAATGCTGGAAGATCATGCCGATCGAGCGCTGCGCCAGCCGCAGCTCGCGGCCCGCAAGTCCGGAGATATCGCGCCCATCGACAATGACACGGCCGCTCGATGGCTTCTCCAGCCCGTTGATCAGCCGCACCAGGCTGGACTTGCCGGCGCCGGAACGGCCGATCACCCCGGTGATCGAGCCGCGCGGAATCGCAAAGTCGATGCCTTGCAAGGCCTGCACGCTCGGCTTGTCGCGGTAGGCCGGATAGGCCTTCGAGACCTGCTCGAACCGGACCATCGTGTCAACCGCGCTCGGCGGATGCGCGGCGGGTAGCAGCGGCTCGACGGGCCGAACCGCCGTCAGGGATTGATGCACGTTCATTCAGTCAGTCCATTAGGTCGCTTTGGTCGCCGCCATCGCGGCCGGGGCTTCAATGACCAAAGAGCAGATAGCTGCGGTCGATGCCGCGGCGATCGCTGGTGTCGTCGGTCCAGCCCACCGCCCGGCGGTAGCTGCCCATCCTGTCCGTTTGCCTGAGCGCAACGAGGTCGATCGGTTGCACCTGATCCGCAAAGGGCGAGACATAGAGCGCATCCTCGGGACAATAGAGTTCGCAGAGGAAGCAGGTCTGGCAATCGCTTTGCCGGGCGATTACCGGAATTCCATCGGTCTTGTCAAATACGTTGGTCGGGCAGACGCTGACACAGATGTCACAGGACGTGCAGCGCTCGGCATCGATAATTTCGATCACTCCGCAGCCTCCGCATAGCTGGCCTCGGCATGGGGCCGGGCCGAGGTCCATATCTCGTCGAGGCCGCCGGTCGTTACATAATGCCGCTGCCGGTCGTCCTGGTTGGGGAAGTCGTCGCGGCGATGCATGCCGCGGCTTTCCTGACGGGCGAGCGCGCTGCGGTACATCCATCGTGCGGTCGCCAGCATCGCCGCGGCCTCGCGCGCCCGCAATATCTCGGACTTGCCGGCGGCGTCGGCGTCCGACACATCTCGCCACGCCTCGTCGAGACGTCCGAGCGCTCCCTGCAGTCGCGACGCTTCCCGGAAATAATTCAGCTCATAAGGGAAGACCTCGTCCTGAACCGTCTTCGCCAGTGCGGCCGGCTCGAACGCACGGCGCTGCCGGCTCCGAAAGCCGACGGCTCCGGCGGACGATAACTTATGCCTGGCGGTCGGCCCAACCTGCCTGGCGTAGTCGGCTGCGCCCTGCCCCGCCCAGGATCCCGACGACATTGCCCAGGCGGCGTTGTGGCTGCCGCCGCCGGTGAAACCACCGCAGATCAATTCACGCGTCGCCGCGTCGCCCGCCGCGTAGAGGCCGGGCACGCTGGTGGCGCAACTGTCGTCGACGATACGAAGGCCGCCGGTGCCGCGGACCGTGCCCTCGAGCCGTAACGTCACCGGAAAGCGGTCCTTGAACGGATCGATCCCGGTGCGATCGAATGGCAGGAAGAAATTCGGCTGCGATGCGCGCATGTGACGCTGCACGTCGTCATCGGCCTTGTCGAGCCGCGCATAGACCGGCCCCTGGAGCAGCGCGCGCGCAATCGCCGATCGTCCGCCCTTCGACGCCGCGCCCGGCACCACGCTGCCGTCGTCATAGCTGAAGGTGGCCCAGCCGTAGAACAATGTCTTGGTCACCGACCCGAACGCCGGTGAGATCGCGTAAGCGTTGGAGAACTCCATGCTGCTGAACTCGGCGCCGACCTCCGCGGCCATCAGGTAGCCGTCGCCGGTCAGCACGTTCGATCCGAGCGTCTTGCTGAGGAAGGCGCAGCCCCCGGTCGCGATCACCACCGCCCTGGCACGCACCGTCCAGCGGTCCTGCTTTTGCCGGCGGATGCCGCTGGCGCCGGCGACAGCCCCGTCGTCGTCCACGAGCAGTTCGAGCGCCGGGCTGTGGTCGAGAATGGTGACGCCGGCCTGCTTGGTGCGCTTGCGCATCAGCCGCATATACTCGGGCCCCTGCAGCGAGTTGCGCTGCGGCCTGCAGCGGTCGTCCACCGGATAGGGATAACCCCAGTCGGCCAGGCGATTGCTCTGCTGATAGGTCCGGTCGAGCACGCGCGCCATCCAGCGGCGGTCCTGCAGATGGCCGCCCATCTTCTCGCGGTTGGCCATCGCGGCCTCGCGCAAGGCGGGATCGGGATCGATGTACCAGACACCTGTTCCGGCCGCCGCGGTTGCGCCCGAGGTGCCGCAGAATCCCTTGTCGGCAAGCACCACCCGCGCACCGCGCTCCGCCGCGTTGACCGCAGCCAAGGTCCCCGCGGGTCCGCCGCCGATCACCAAAACGTCGGCCTCGAACTCGACCGAGCCGTCGGGCGCGGACACGCGCTCGGCGCGATGAGTTTGGTTCGGCATGATTCACGGCTCCAGGCAGGATCGATCGCGATGATGCGGCGCGTCGCGATATCGTTGCCCGCGCAGGCCCGCCCTGGCAATTTCAGATATTCGCGGAGACTTGGACGAAGCTTTCACCCGCCTCACCGCACGAAGAAGATTCATGTTGCGGCGTGCCGGATGTTGCGTCACCGGCAGGCAACGCGACATGGACTTGCGCACAGGATCGCTGCGGGGGGACGGATATTTCTTTTTGTCCGCACCCGCCCCCGACGCATTCTCGCGCACGCATCAGGCCGATATCTAGCGACAAGCATCATCGCAGATACGGCAGCCATGTCTCATCGTCAGCTTCATCTCAACGTCAATCTTCTGCACTCCGGCGTCTATGCATCCGCCTGGCGACTGCCGGACAGCGACCCGCGTGCCTGCTTCGACGTCGGCCATTACGTGCGCGTCGCAGAGATCGCGGAGCGTGGCAAACTGGACGCGATCTTCCTCGCCGATACGCCAGCCATCACCGACCGCATCGACTACCGCTCGTTCATGTCGCTCGAGCCGACCATCGTGCTGGCGACCGTCGCCGCCGCGACCACCCATATCGGGCTGATCGCGACGGCCTCGACGACCTACAACGAGCCCTACAACATCGCGCGCCGCTTCGCGACGCTGGACCTGGCGAGCGGTGGCCGCGCCGGCTGGAATGCCGTGACCACGGCCGACGCGTCAGCCGCCCGCAATTTCGGTCTTCCCAACGTGCTCGAGCACAAGGCGCGCTATGACCGCGCCAAGGAGTTCGCCGAGGTCGTGCATGCGCTGTGGGACAGCTGGGAAGACGATGCCTTCGTCGGCGACAAGTCGAGCGCGCGGTTCGTCGACACGACGAAGGTCCACCCGATCGGACATCGCGGCACCCACTACAGCGTGGCCGGACCGCTCAACGTTCCGCGTTCGCCGCAGGGACGTCCGGTCACCATTCAGGCCGGCGGATCGAGCGACGGCCGCGACCTCGCCGCCGCGCAGGCCGAAGCGGTGTTCACGCTTGCACAGACGATCGATGAAGGCGTCGCCTATGCGCACGATCTGCGTGCGCGTGCCGCAGCCTACGGCCGCGCAGGAGGGTCTATCGTGATCCTGCCGGGGCTGGCCACCGTCATCGGCAGCACGGAAGCGGAGGCCAAACGGCGCCAGGACGAGCTTTGGGAGTTGGTCCCGATCGAATACAGCCTTGCGCGGCTTGCCGGCACATTGCAGGTCGATCCTGATAGTCTCGATCTCGACAAGCCCCTGCCCGATCCGTTGCCGCTGCCGGCCAACGCCAACCACACCATGTTCCAGGGAACGGTGAACATCGCGCGCCGCGGCAATCTCACCGTCCGTGAGTTGCTGCGCGCCCTCGGCGGCGGCGTCGGCCACAGGATCATCGTCGGTACGCCCGAACAGATCGCCGACGACATCGAGGCCTGGTTCAAGGCAGGTGCGGCCGACGGCTTCAACCTGATGCCGGATGTGCTGCCCACCGGTTTGGCGATCTTCGTCGACACGGTGGTGCCGATCCTGCAGCGCCGCGGCCTGTTCCGCACCGACTATGCCGGCACCACGCTGCGCGAGCACTTCGGATTGCCGCGGCCGGTCAGCCGGTTTACGCAAGCGCCGGCGGCCGCGACAAGCGCCTGATCCGGTCACCGCGAGCCGGCCAGAAGGCCCGGCTTGCCATCGGCCGTGACTGGAGCCCGACGCACGCGCGGGATGATCTCCTTTGCAAAGCGCTCCATCTCGGCTTCGAACGGTTGGAACTGCAGCATGAACAGTTCAATGCCGGCGGCATGAAATGCCCGGATACGCGCAGCCACCTCGTCATAGCTTCCCACCAGCCCCGCAGCCGTTCCACCATTGCTGCCGACCCGCGCCGATTTCTGCATCGTCTGCATCATCACGACCTTGGGATCGGTGTTCTGCCTCTGGATCGCCTTGATCGGCGCATCCTTGCTTGAGAGATCGAGCAACCTTTCATAGGCCCCCTCTGCCTCAGCCTGCGTCTCGCGCGCGATCACAAAGGCGGACAGCCCAAACCGAAGTAGAGCCGCCGTTCTCGGCCGGGCCGCGACATCGGCGATCAGGCGGGCAACGTCGTCGAGCGGCTGCCCATTGATGAACCAGACGTCGCCATGATCGGCGACCAAGGCGCGCGCCGGTTCGGATTCACCCCCGACATAGATCAGCGGCCGTGGCCGGTAGAGACTCCCGGGCCGCAAGACATAGTCCCTGATATCGAAATGATCGCCCTTGTAGGTCAGCCGCTCGCCCTGCATCAGGCGCGACACCACGGTGACCCACTCGCGGCCGTAGGCATAGCGGGCGTCATGCTCCGCAAAGCCGATGCCTGCCTTGTCGAGTTCGGGCCGGTTCCAGGCATTGACCAGATTGATCGCAAACCGCCCGCGGCTGATGTTCTCGATCCCGAGCGCAAGCTTCGCCAGCACGACCGGATGATAGAGATAGGGCTTGATCGCGGCGATGATCTCGATCCGGCTGGTCAGCGCGGCCAGTGCGGCCGCCGCGCTCCAGGCCTCGAGCTGATCGAGATCTTCCTGATGCGGGTTGATCGTGTGCTGCGCAATCAGCGTGGAGTCGTAACCCAACGCCTCTGCCGCGAGCACGAGATCGCGGTTACGTTCCCATGATGCATCATAGGGCTCTTCGGGATCCTGATAGGCGGCGCGCGAACCGTGCACCAGCGCCCAGATGCCGAAGCGAAGCGGTCGTGTCGTCATTGGCGATCTCCGAATTGGGTTTTGCCGCTCCGCTTGTGTGGAAATCGCGGCGCGAGATCAAGCAACGGCGCATCAAAAGATTTTCCTTGCTGCTCGGCGCGCGCGGACAAATCAGAAAACTCCGAATCCCGCGACAATTGAAAAACCGCTCTATTTCTGTCCGCGAAAAATCGTGGGACAGTTTGCAACATGTGCACGATGCCGGCATTCGACCTCAGGTCGAACAAGCAACCGAGCAAGATCACCAACCATCGCCATCCCAGGTCGACATCCATGAACAAGCCCGTGCCCGCCACCTCACTGCAACCGTCCGACCGCCTGGATAGCCATCCCCCCGACATCGACGCGCTGCTGAGCCGCATCGCCGAGGGTGCGAGCAAGCGCGAGCGCGAGCGTATCCTGCCATTCACTGAAATTGATCTCATCCGCAAGGCACGTCTCGGCGCGCTACGGCTTCCGGTCGAGGTCGGCGGCGCGGGGGCGTCGATCCGCGCCCTGTTCGAGATCGTCATCCGGCTCGGCGCAGCCGACGCCAATGTCGCGCATATCCTGCGCAACCATTTCAGCGTGGTCGAGCGGCTGGTGCGCCGGCCGAAGGACGAGCAGCATCGGCAATGGCAAAAGGCCGTCGCCGATGGAGCGATCATCGGGCTCGCGGCCACCGAACTCGATACGCCGAAGGTCGGCAATGTCACGCCGAACACGACGCTGACAGCCGACGGCGACGACTATCTGCTCAACGGCACCAAATACTACAGCACCGGCACGCTCTATTCCGACTATGTTCTGGTGCGCACCGCCGACACGACAGGCGCCAATGCGGCCGTGCTGATCCCGGTTGCTCGCGAAGGCATCGAACTGATCGACGATTGGGACGGGCTCGGACAGCGCCTGACCGCGACCGGCACCACGCATTTCCGCAACGTGCGCGTCAAGCGTCGGGAGACGGTGTTCGATGCACCCGATACCGGATACGGCATTCCCTACTCCAACACATTCGCGCAATTGTTCCTGACCGCCATCAACGCCGGCATTGCGCGCGCCGTGTTGCAGGACGCCACCGAGCTGGTGCGATCGCGCAAGCGGACCTTCTACTATGCGCCGAGCGAAATTCCGGCGGATGACCCGTTGCTGCAGCAAACGGTCGGTCAGATCGCGAGCGGGGCGTTTGCGGCCGAGACCGTCGTGCTCGCGGCGGCGGAGGCGCTCGACGCCGCCACCGATGCATTCGACGCCGGCGACGCCCGCGCCGTCGATGCCGCCCACAAGGCGGCGCTGCTCTCGGCAAAGGCAAAGCTCGTCGCTGACGAGTTTGCGATCCGCAGCGGCAGCCTGCTGTTTGACGTCGGCGGCGCGTCCGCCACCAAGAAGGCGACCAACTTCGACCGCCACTGGCGCAACGCGCGGACACTGGCGTCGCACAATCCAAACAGCTTCAAGGCCCGTTCGATCGGGCAATATGAGATCAGCGGCACGCCGCTGCCTGCCAAGGGCTTCTTCTGATCGGAAACGATCCGGCGAAGCGAAGAGAGGGGAGAGACTCGATGAGCAAGCCGGACCTCCATTTGGTCGATGCCGACCATGAGATCGAGCAGCAGTTTCGGCTGGTGATGCGCCGCCTGGCCGGCGGAGTTGCCATCATCACCGCGGGGCAAGGCGACGACATCACCGGGATGACCGTCACCTCGCTGACGTCGCTCAGCGCCGCTCCGCCACGGCTGCTGGTCAGCATCAACCGGCAGGCCTCGTGCTTTGCCCCGATCGCACGTCATCGGCTGTTTGGCGTCAATATCCTCGGCTCCGACCAGCAGGCGCTGGCGGAGCGTTTCAGCGACGGCATCCTGAAAGGCAAGCAGCGCTTCGAGGGAACGGCCTGGACATATGGCCCTTCCGGCGTCCCGCTGCTGCAACACTCGCTGGCCATGGTCGAATGCCAGGTCGAGGAGATCATCGAGCGGCATTCGCACGGCATCATCGTGGGTCGCCTCTCCAGCATGGAACTATCGCATCGCCCGTCCGGCCTTACCTATTGGAATGGGCAATATGTGCAGATCGATCACGAAGCCGATCTCGATCTCCTGGCCGAGGTCAGCATTCCCCTGGCACATGTCCGTTAGGACAGGGAAAGGCAAAGCATGAAACGCGAAATGCCGCCACCGTCGCCTCCGGCATCGGCCGGCGCGGTCAGCAGAGTACCGGGCCGCTGGCAGCTGGACCGGATCGTGGCCGAGTTGCGCACGTCCCGCGAGGAGAACCATAGTATCCGGCGGGACGGCGAGGCGCATCGTGCCCCTTCTCGCGACGCGCTGGAGGCGATCCTCGACGGCCTCACCGAGGCGCTATTCCCGCGACACTACGGCCAATCTGACCTCGACGGCGAGAACATCGACTATTTCGTCGGCAACACGCTAAGCACGGCACTGGATTCCCTCAGCGCGCAGATTCATCGCGGCGCATTGTTCGTTGGCGACGAGCTGGAGCCGGGCTTTGTGCACGAAGAGGCGATCGAGCTGACGCGGGCGTTCGCTACGCAGCTGCCGTCGGTCCGCGGACTTCTGATCAACGATCTGCGGGCGGCATTTGTTGGAGACCCGGCGGCGCGGAATTTTCCCGAGATCCTGATTGGCTATCCCGGGATGACCGCCATCATTCACCATCGCCTTGCCCATCTCCTCTACCAGGTCGGCGCACGGCTGGTGGCCCGCCTGATGTCGGAGATCGCACAAACCCGGACCGGCATCGACATTCATCCCGGCGCCCAGATCGGCTCGGGCTTCTTCATCGATCACGGCACCGGCGTCGTGATCGGGGAGACTGCCATCATCGGCAACAACGTCCGTGTCTATCAGGCGGTCACGCTCGGCGCGCGGCACTTCCCGACCGACGACGAGGGACATGTAATCAAGGGCGACGCACGCCATCCAATCGTCGAAGACGATGTCGTGATCTACGCCGGCGCGACGATCCTTGGCAGGATCACGATCGGCCGCGGCTCGACCATCGGCGGCAACGTCTGGCTGACCAGGGATGTTCCGCCGAACAGCGTGGTGACCCAGGCCACGGCGCGCAACACGCCGGCGTCTGGCTAGAGCGTTTTCGAGCGAAGTGGACACCGGTTCGCGTGAAGAAAACGCGTCAAAACAAGAATCTAGAGCTTCGGTTCTGATTCAATCAGAACCGAAAATGCTCTAGACGTTCCTTGTCTCAGGCTGACACCGGCGCCTTCCAGCGCATGAAGTGCCGTTCGATCGCCTCGAGGACGGCATTGAACGCCAGGCCGATCACGGTGATTCCGAGAATGCCGAAATACATCTGCGGGATCAGGAAGCTGTACTGGCTGTTGATGATGAGATAGCCGAGACCGGCCTTGGCCCCGACCATTTCGGAAGCCACCAGCACCAGCATGGCCGATGCGCTGGCCAGGCGAATGCCGACGAAGATCGTGGGAAGCGCGGCCGGCAGGATCACCTTGCGGAACAGTTGCTGCGGGGTCGCTCCCATGGTCCGCGCCGATTTGATGAGCAAGGGGTCAACCTGCTTCACCGCGGCGATGGTGTTGAGCAACAACGGCCAGGCGCAGCTGTAGATCACCATCGTGACCTTCGACAGCTCACCGATCCCGAGCAGCAGAATGAACACCGGCAACAGCGCCAGCGGCGCGGTGTTGCGGCAAATCTCGATGAACTGGTTCAGGAGATCGCCGAGCCGGGCGTACCAGCCAACGACAAGGCCAAGCGGTACGATCAAGGCAACCGAGATCAGAAATCCGCTCAGGGCGCGCAGCAGGCTGGCAGAAACATCGTCATAGAGTTCGCCGGTTTGCGCGAGCTGCCAGCCGGCCGCGATCACCTCCGAGAACGGCGGCAGGAACACCGGATCGATCAGCCCAAGCCGCGGCGCGGCCTCCCAGGCGGCGAGCAGGACAATCAGTAACAACGAACGTCGCCCGCGCGCCGCCAGACCGCGGATGCCTGCGCGCAACCGACTCGTGATCGGCGGGAGTCGGCCTTCCACCGCCTGCTCGCGCCGCCCATGCGCCAGTTCCAGCAACGTCAGCATTTCGAGACTAGACATGAGCAACCTCCGCAGCTTCAGGGCCCGCACGGCGTGCGCCGGCACCATCCGCCAACTGGCCCTGCTGGGCCTTCCGCACTTCCTCGCGAAGCAGGCTCCAGACCTCGTGCCTCACGCGACCGAACTCCGGCAGCGACCGCACATCCTCGGATTCGCTGCGCAAGCGCTCGGGGATATCGACCACCTGTTTGATCCGCCCCGGGCGCGACGTCATCACCGCCACCCTTTGGCCGAGCACGACGGCCTCGTCGATGCCATGGGTGATGAAGACGATGGTCTTGCCGGTGGCGCGCCAGATCCGCAGCAATTCACCCTGCAGCGTCTCGCGCGTCTGCGCGTCGAGCGCGGCGAACGGCTCGTCCATCAGCAGCACCTCCGGGTCATAGGCGAGGCTTCGCGCAATTGCGACACGCTGCTTCATGCCGCCGGAAAGCTCGTGCGGATAGCGGTCGGCAAAGCCGGACAAGCCGACCAGGTCGAGGAAATGCTCCGCAATCTCGCGCCGCTGCCTGGCCTTGAGGCCTGCGATGTCGAGCCCGAACTCGACGTTCTGCGCCGCAGTTCGCCACGGAAACAGCGCGTATTGCTGGAACACGATGCCGCGATCGCGTGCAGGTCCGGCGATCGGCCGGCCATCGAGCAGGATACGGCCGCTGGTCGGCGCGGTGAGCCCGCCCAGAAGGTCGAGCAATGTGGATTTGCCACAGCCGCTCGGACCCACCAGCGCGAGGAATTCACCCGCACGAACATCCAGCGTGATGTCCTCCAGCGCGGTGAAGCGACCGGAGGGCCGGACGCCTTCGCCTCGCGTCACAAACTCCTTGCGGACCTGCTCGAAGCGGATCTTGACCGAGCTCATCGTGCCTCCGCGGTCTTGCCGGGACGGAAATAGTTGAACTCGTTGGTGTAGGTATCGGACGCCTTGACCTGCCCCGGCTTGAACAGCCCGTCCTTGACCAGCCAGTCGATCCACACCTGGATCTCACCATCCGAAATCGGGCCGCCCTTGGACGCGACCCCGGTGCTCTTCCAGTACTTGATCGAGGATGCATCTTCGTTGCGCTTGCGCTCCGCGATGATCTTCTCGAACCGGGCCCGCACCTCTTCTGGCGGCGTCGTCTGCGCCCACTGGATCGCCCGCGAAATCCCTTCCACCAGCTTGCGGGCCGTGTTGGGATTGTCCTTGATGAACTTGTCGCGCAGGACATAGGCGCCGCCGGTGAACTGGCCGAACAGGTCGGTATCGGCGAACAGCGAGCGGATGCCGCCACGCTCCAATGCCTTGTCGCGCAGCACGCCGCTGAGCACGCTGACTTCGACCTGACCTTGCCGCAAGGCCTGCTCGCTGCTGACCGGCGGGATCGCCACCAGCGTCACCTGCTTGGCCTCGCCGGCGCTGAGGCCGTTGCGGGCCAGATATTCGCGCAGCACGAATTCCAGATGCGCGCCCAGCGTGTTGACCGCAACCTTCTTGCCGATCAGGTCGCGCGCCGCCCTGATCGGGCTGTCTTCCTTGACGAAGTAGCCCTGATAGGTGTTGGCATCGGAGCCGTAGTAACCGACCACGGCCTTGATCGGCGCCCGCGCCGCGATCAGCTTGAGAATCGCGCCATAGAATGCACCACCGATGTCGATGTCGCCGGTGACGACGGTCTGGATGTCCTGCGGCCCGCTGATCGTGTTGCCGACCCATTTGAGCTTCAGCGGCGCGAGATAGCCGAGGTCTTCGGCCAGCTCCGTGAACGTCACCTGGCCGGCCCAACCCTGGTAGCGGATCTCGGTCTTTTCGAGCGGCGGCTCGGCGAAAGCCGAAGCCGCCAGCCCCAGCGCCACGGCACCGGCAAGGATGAGCCGCGCGGCCGCGCGCGCGGCGAAACGCCGGGCGCGAAGAATTCGGATCAATGCATTCATGTTCGCAACTCCCTCAATCGAAAGAGATCAAGCCGCCTTCGCGGCCTGCTGCTTCGGTGCCTTGATGCGCGTCACACTCCGGCGGCCGTCGATCGACACCGGCACTTCGCCGTCGATCGTGGCACGGCGCACCACGCGGTGCTGATCGCCGTAATCATTGACCGCATAGTGCTGGGTGGCGCGGTTGTCCCAGATCGCGACGTCGCCGGCCTGCCAGCTCCAGCGCACGGTGTTCTCGGGCGCCGTGATGTGCGACTGGAACAGGTCGAACAGCTTCTGGCCGTCATATTTCGGCAGGCCGACGAAACGCTGGACGAAATTGCCCAGCACCAGCGTCCGCTCGCCGGTCTCGGGGTGGACGCGCACCACGGGGTGCTCGGTCTCGTAGACCGTGCCGGTGAACACTTCGTCGAAATGCTTGCGGTCGGCTTCGCTCGCACGGGCCTTGACGGCGTAATCATAGGCGTTGCTATGAACCGCCCACAGCTCGTCGGCGAGCCGTTGCAGCGGTGCCGGCAGGTCGAGATAGGCGGCCGCCGTATTCGACCAGACGGTGTCGCCGCCATAGGGCGGGATCACCACCCCGCGCAGCACCGAGATTTTCGGATAGGCGTCGACGAAGGTCACGTCGGTGTGCCATTGGTCGGCGCGGCCGCCGCCGCGGCCGGAATCCAGCTCGAGGATCGACGACGTCCCCTTGATGGCCCCGACCGTCGGATGCGGCACGAGCCTGCCGAGCCGCACCGCAAAGCGCTCCTGCTCGGCATCGTCGAGATGCCCCTGGCCGCGGAAGAAGATCACCTTGTGCTCGAGCAGCACCTGGTTGACGGCGCGGATGACCTCGTCGGACAGATCGCCCGACAGCCTGACGTTCCTGATCTCCGCTCCAAGCCTCGCCGCGCGCTTGACGATGTCCGCGCGGGGAATGACGTTGTCAATGGTCGTCGCATTGCTCATGATCGTGCTCTCACCACCGCGATCTCCCAGACAAGGCTCCGCCATGCGCCGCGCGGGAGCGACGGCGGAGACAAACAAATTCAGTACTGTGCTGCTATGCCCTACTCGGCCGCCACGTACTCCGGTGGCCGCCACACCGCCGGCGCATAAAGCTCGGCGCCGAAATCATCGGCGATCGATCCGTTGATGCGCGCCTCGTGCGCCGGCAGATCGTCCAGAAACAGATCGCGGCTGATCCGTGCCACAACGGCGGGAATGTCGCGCCTGAAGCTCGGGACATCGCCGACCGGCAGGCCGTAGCTGACGAAGGCGGCCGGGTTGAAGACGTGAATATTTTTCAGGAAGGGCGCACGGCCGGGCCGCCGCTCCAGATATTCATGCCCCGATCCCAGATAGGGATACGCCGCCAGCGTCTCGTCTCGATCATCGTCACGCGGAGCGAACCGGTCACGCCACAGCAGGATCTCGTCCGCGAAGTCGCGGAGCTCGGTCTGCGCGCCGAGGTCCACCGAATATCCGGTGCCGGCGATGGCAAAGTCGAACGCAAATTCACCCTGCGGCGTCACCGCGACGGCACGCCCGCCTTCGAGCCTCACCGCCTGCCATGGCGCGCCCAAATGGAGATGAAAATTGGGAAACGCGACGGCGCGCGAGATCGCATCCGGTGGCGGCGTCGAGCCGGCGCGACGGAAGCGGATCGCCTGTTGCCAGCGCACCGCATCCGGCAGAGCTCCGTAATTGTCGTAGGCACCCGGATAGCCCCGAATCCGGATCACCGGGAGCGAAGCCAGTGTTTCGCGCCGCGCATAGAGATGGACGTCGCGCGCGCCGGCTTCGAGCGCGACGGCGGCGGCATCAAATGCCGACGCGGCGCTTCCGACCACCGCGACCGACCGACCCCGCAGGGTCCTGAAGTCGATCTTCTCCGAGGTATGCGCATGAAATTGCTTCGGCAGATTGCGCAGCACGTCTGGAACAAGGGCGCCACCACTGCCGGCAAAGCCGGTCGCGAGCACAAGCTTTCGCGTGGTTTCGACTGTCGTGCGATCGCCCTGCGCGAGATGCAGTCGCAGATGATCTCCCGCGGGCTCGATGCGAACCAGCCGCGTCCCGTAACGAACGCCGACGCCGGTGACCTTGCGATACCAGTCGAGATAGGCGGCCCAGTCGAGCCGCAGAATGCGATCGAGCGCGTCATACGCGGCTGCGCCGTAGCGCGCCTCGTACCAGGCCTGGAATCCGAGACCGGGCAGACCAAGCTCAGGGCCCGGCAAGCTCTTGGGCGTGCGCAGCTTGTGCATCCGCGCACTCGTCAGCCAGACGCCCGACGCACTGCCGTCGGCCGCGGCATCGATCACGGAGACCTTGCCGATCCCGGCCCGCCGCAGTGCAAACGCAAATGCCGAGCCGGATTGTCCGCCGCCGACGACGACCGCATTGTGATCAATCCCGTCGCGATCGGGCACCCAGTTTTGCGGATCGGGTCCGATCAGGCGCAGGGCTTCGCGGGCAACGCTGTCGGGATCGGATTGCGGCATGTTGATCGGCCTCGCTTTGACGCTGTAAATCGTAAAAGCGAACGATCGCCAGTCAATGAAACGAAACCAGCTTTGTTTTCGACGGCGCGCAACGATCGCTTCGCGGTCGACGCAGCCGTTGAAATATTTGCGGCGATCGTCGCCTTGCTTGCTCCGGCTGCGCGCAAAAACCGCAAGACTGCGCCGTCTCACGCGCGAGATCAGCGCTAATCGCCTGCTGATTTCGTCGGGACGGCTGCACCCGTCTAACATCGCCGATCAACTCACAAGGTTCATGCTTGCTTCCCACGCAACAAAGCAAGTTCATTTCATCGACAGGCTTGCGATCACCGACGTAGAGTCAAAGTCCAGCTCGCACGCCGAAGCGCGCGCAGCGCCGCAATCATGGATCATCGGACATGCCGCAAACGAGTGGCGCCATCAGCCTCGACCACGATACTCCGGAGCTGGCTCGTTCCTACGATGAAGCCGGGCTGGTCCAGTTCCGTCACGGCAAATTCCTGATCGGACCGTTGGCGATCAAATCCGGCGAGCATGTCCTCGACATCGGGACCGGCACCGGCCGCCTCGCCGAATTCGTGGCAGGTCTCGTCGGACCGAACGGTCAGGTGATCGGCATCGATCCGCTCGCCGGCCGCATCGAGATCGCGCGGCTTCGCCAGTCGGACAATCTGCAATTCCAGACCGGCCGGGCCGAGGACCTCTCGCGCTTCGATGACCGCCAGTTCGATGCGGTCTATCTCAACAGCGTGTTCCATTGGATCGCCGACAAGAGCGGCGCCTTGCGGGAGATCCACCGGGTGCTGAAGCCGGGGGGCCGGCTTGGGCTGAACGTGCAGGACCCGTCGCGTCCGCATCAGTCCCGCGTACTGCTGCACCAGGCCATCGCCGAGGCAGGGCTCGCCGATCATCGCCAGGATTCCAACCCGGTGCTGGGCCTGACCGATGGCGAGCTCAGGCCGCTGTTTGTCGCCGGCGGCTTCACCGATTACCGCAGCGAGTTGCGCGCGCTGACCGACGTCCATGCAGATGCAAATTCGCTGCTCCGCTGGTCGGAAGCGAGCGCCTTCGGCAACTTTCTGGAGGCATTCTCGCCGGCCGAACGTGAACAGGTCCGCAGCGCATTTGCCCGCCTGGTCGAAACCAAGAGAACGCCGGAGGGGCTGATCCTGGAGCGTTATTTGCGTTTCGCGTTTGCGCGCAAGGCGCCGGCCGGCAACTGACACCACCAACATTCCCGAGTTTCAGGCATGAGCGATCGACGGCTTTCTCTCAATCTCTTCATCTATCCGGGCGGCCATCACGAGGCGGCGTGGCGCTACAAGGGCTCCGCCGCGGACCGCATCCTCGACGTCACCTTTTATCAGGAGCTGGCGCAGAAGGCCGAAGCGCACAAGTTCGACGCGATCTTCTTTGCCGACGGACCGGCCCTGGCCGACAATGTCCGCTACGCGCAGCGCTTCCGCTTCGAGCCGATCACCTGGCTCGCCGCAATCGCGGTCGCCACCAAGCGGATCGGCCTGATCGCAACCGCGTCGACGACCTACAGCGAACCTTATAACCTCGCCCGCCTGTTCGCCTCGCTCGATCATCTCAGCGGCGGCCGCGCCGGCTGGAACATCGTGACGACAAGCACGGCGCAGGCGGCGCAGAATTTCGGCCTGCCGGAGCATCCGCCGCATCACGAACGCTATGAGCGGGCGCGGGAATATCTCGACGTCATCACCCGTCTCTGGGACAGCTGGGAAGACGATGCGCTGATCAACGATCCCGTCTCCGGGGTCTTTGCCGATACCGACAAGATCCACGCGATCGACCACGTCGGGAAGCATTTTCGGGTTCGCGGGCCGCTCAACATCTCGCGGACGCCGCAGGGACGGCCGGTCTACATCCAGGCGGGCTCGTCGGACGACGGCCGCGCCTTTGCCGCGCGCTTCGCGGAAGCGATCTTCACCGCGCATCAGACGCTGGCGAGCGCCCAGGAATTCTACGCCGACATCAAGCGTCAGGCGCGCCTCTTCGACCGCAGCCCCGATCAGATCAAGGTCCTGCCGGGCATCAGCCCCTTCATCGCCAGCACGCAAGCCGAGGCGGATCGGCTGCAGGACGAATTCAATGAGCTAATCCAGCCGGAATATTCGCTGACCCAGCTGCGCCAGATGATCGGGCTCGACCTCTCCGGTTTCCATCTCGACGGCCCGTTCCCGCGCCATCTGATCGACACCAACGGTGCACGCGGCGTGGCCAGCCGCTTCAAGCTCGTGGTCGACATCGTCGACCGCGAGAAGCCGACGATCCGCCAGCTCGTCCAGCGCCTCGCCGGCGCGCGCGGACACTGGGTGATTGCCGGCCCGCCGGAGAAGATCGCCGACAATATCCAGACCTGGTTCGAGAACGGCGCCGCCGACGGCTTCAACGTCATGCCGCCCTGGCTGCACGGCGGATTCGATGTCTTTGCCGAGCAGGTCGTTCCGATCCTGCGCAAGCGCGGCCTGTTCCGCGACGACTACGCCGGCACGACATTGCGCGATCATTACGACCTGAATCGGCCGCCGAGCGTCTTTTCCGGCTCGATTCAGGCGATCGCCTGAACGCTTCCCATTCCCAAATCGTTCGGCCTTCCGCGGCAAGTGCTGCCGCACGGCTCCCATCAGGATGCAATAACGACCATGCAGACTGCGCGCTTCTCCTGGCTTTCCGCCCTCCTGCTTCTTGGCGCCGTGATCGGTGCCACCGTGCGCGCAGAGACGCCTGCCAAGCCCGAGTTGAAAGTCGGTTTTGTCCCGGGCCCCTATATCGACGAGTTCAAGGTCGGCGTGGCGCCGGAGCTGCAGAACAAGGGCTATCGCATCAGATATGTCGAGTTCTCCACCGGGCTCGAGGCCAACAACGCGGTGTTCAAGGGCGAGATCGATGCCAACGTGATGCAGCACACGATCTTCCTGAACTCCTATAACGTACGGCAAAGCACCGATCTCGTCGGAATCGTCCACGTGCCGACGCCGCCGATGGGGCTCTATTCCAAGAAGCACCTGCCGGGCACCCCGATCAGGCCGGGCTCGACGATCGCGGTGCCCAACGACCCCGTCAATCTGCAGCGCGCATTGTGGATCCTGCGCGACCTCGGCCTCGTCGAGATCCGCGACTCAATGCCGGTCGACGTCAGCGAGCTCGACGTCATCAAGAACCCCGGCGGCATCAAGATCGTGCCGCTGGAAGCAGCCCAGGCGCCGCGCGCGCTCGACGACGTCGACTTCGCCGCGATCCAGGGCAATTTCGCGATCTACAGCGGATTGAAGCTGACCAATGCGTTCGCGCTGGAAAGGATGACGACGCCCTACATCAACGTGGTCGCCGTCAAGAAGGCCAATGCGGATGCGGCGTGGGCGCAGGACATCGTTGCCGGCTACAAATCGCAGACCTTCAAGACCGCGATCTTCTCCGACCGCTTCTATGACGGGTTTACCTTGCCGGACTACCTGAGGTGATGGCCGAGCCGTCCAGAGCGCCGGAAATCATCCGAAGCAGCGCTCACACGGCTCGCTATCGCTGTCAGTTCGCTTTGGCCTTCACGTATCGGCCTGGCGCGGATTCCCCTGGAGGATAGAGATTGCTGCCGAGTTGCGGGCGGGCGGGCACCTGGTCTTCAGCCCACGGCTTGAGCCATGCGATCCAGTCGTTCCACCAGCTGCCCGGCTTTTCGGCCGCGCCCGCCAGCCATGCCGCCGGGTCGTCGCATCGCTCGTCCGACAGCCAATAGCTTCGCTTGTTCTTCGAGGCGGGGTTGATCACGCCGGCAATATGCCCGCTCGCGCCCAGCACAAAGCGGGTGTTGCCACTGAACAGGCCCGTGGTGCGATAGGCCGATCGCCAAGGCACGATGTGATCCTCAACGGTCGCAAGGACGTAGGCAGGCAGGTCGACCCGTCCGAGATCGATTGGCGTTCCGCACATCGTCAGGCGGTTCGGCTCCCGAAGGTTGTTCTCCAGGTACATGTTCCGGATGTACCAGCAATACATCGGCCCCGGCAGGTTCGTCACGTCGGCGTTCCAGAACAGAAGATCGAAACGCTCAGGCGATTTTCCCTTCAGATAGTTGTTGATCACGTTCGGCCAGATCAGCTCCTTCGAGCGCAGGGTCTGGAATACAAAGCCGAGCTCCGAGCCGCGGTAGATGCCGCCATTGCCGATGGTCTGCTCCCGCTGCCGCACCCCCTCCTCGTCCACGAACACGCCGAGGTCCCCCGGCTCGCGGAAGTCGAGCATCGTCGTCAGCAATGTCGCGCTGGCGACCGATTCGTCACGCCGCGTCCGCAGGATCGCCAGCGCAGACGACAGGATGGTTCCGCCGACGCACCAGCCGACCACGTTGACCTTGTCGGCACCGGAGATCGACCGAGCCACCTCGATCGCGCGCATGGCGCCCTGTTCGACGTAGTCGTCCCAGGCAAAGTGCCCGCATGAGACATCCGGATTACGCCAGGAGACCATGAAAACAGTCAGACCATGCTCGACCGCAAAGCGGACGAACGAATTGGCCGGCTGGAGGTCGAGAATGTAGAACTTGTTGATGCAGGGCGGCACGATCAGCAGCGGACGCGCCGTCACCTGCGCGGTCGCCGGTTCATATTGAATGAGCTGAAACAGCTCGTTCTCGAAGACGACCGCGCCCCTTGATGTGGCGACGTCCTTTCCGACTTCGAAAGCTTCCTCGTCGGTGATCGTCAGGCTGCCTCTGCCCAGATCGGTCATCAAATTGTCGAGACCGGCCTTGAGGCTCTGCCCCTCGCTGTCCGTCGCAAGCTTGATGACGTCAGGATTGGTGGCGATGAAATTGGTCGGGCTCATCGCCTCGACAAGCTGGCGCGTGAAGAAGCGCAAGCGATGCTTTTCCTTCTCATCGAGATCGAGCGCTTCGACGAAGTCGACGCAATAGCGCGCGTTCAGCAAATAGCATTGCTTCAAAACGCTATAGGCCGCGTTGTCCCGCCATTCCTCGGCGTTGAACCTGCGATCGCCACGCGCAGGCTCAATGCCCGCTTCGCTCGGCACCCCGGATGCCGATCTGATGATGTGCTCGGTGAGCTGGTACAGGCGCCTGAGGTGATCCGCCTGCAATTCGGCGAAGCGTTCCGACGAATTCAGGGTTGAGCCGAGGTTCGCCCCCTCGCGATCGACGTTCGTCGCCCACCCGAGCGACCGCCACAGGCTTTCCCCCGCTTTCATGAAACCCTCGACAAATTCGTCGGGCATGTTGAATGGTCGATTCATGACGTCCCTCGCTAGCCAAGATTGACTGGTTCGCTTCCGATCTCGGGCAGCTTCTACCGGCGCCCTTTGCTCTCGCGTTCACCGAGAGCCTGCTATCTATCCGGGCGCCCGCGCGGTGCGGACTTCCGCTGCTCCCGGCGCCGCAATTGCTCACCGCAGTCTCAGGCCCCGGAGCGCACAGCGCCCTCCCTGATCCCGTCGACACTGACGGAAAGGCGCTTGATCTTGTCGTACAGCGTCTGCTTCGGGATGCTCAGAAGCGCGGCGGTCGCCTGGACGTCGCCTTGCTTGCGCCGTAGCGCGTCCTCGATGATCGATCGCTCGATGTTCTCCAATTGCCGCGGCAATGACACGTCCGACGTACCGAAGCCCGCCTTGTTGATCGTCTTGCGGTCGAGCACACCAAGCACGAAACGATCGGCGACGTTGCGAAGTTCCCGCACATTTCCCGGCCATGAATAGGCCAGCAAATGCGACGTGGTCTGCTCGTCCAGGATCGGCGCATCACGCTCGAACCGCCGCGCCGCGTCCAGGGTGAAATGCTCGAACAGCAGCGGGATATCCTCCCGCCGCTCGCGCAGCGGTGGCAGCTCGATGAATGCGACGCCGAGGCGATAGTAGAGATCGGCACGAAACAGCCGCTTTTCGCTCAGTTCGAACAAATTCGTCTTGCTCGCGGCCACGACCCGGCAATCCACCGAGATCGGCTTGTTGGTTCCGACGCGCTCGATGGATCTGTCCTGCAGCGACCTTAGCAACTTGACCTGGACGCTCAGCGGCATGCTCTCGATCTCGTCGAGAAACAACGTCCCGCCATTGGCATATTCGATCTTTCCGATCCGTTGCCGGGTGGCACCAGTGAACGCGCCCACTTCGTGGCCGAACAGCTCGCTCTCGACCAGCGATTCTGGAAGGCCGCCGCAATTCACCGCGACATAGTTGCCGCCGCGGCGACCGCTGTGATTGTGCAGGCAGCGCGCGACCACGTCCTTGCCGGTTCCGGTTTCACCATAGATCGTGACGTCGACATTGGTCGTAGCCAGGGTGGAGACGAGCCGGCGCACTTCCTGGATCTGCGGCGATCGGCCCTGCAGGCTCGCCTCGATTCCCTGGCGATCGGCCAGGGCCGATCGCAGCGAACGAACCTCCAGCGTCAGCCGCCGCTTTTCCGCCGCCCGGCGCACCACCGAGATCAGCTGCTCCGAGGAGCACGGCTTCTCGATGAAGTCGTAGGCGCCGGTCCGCATCGCTTGCACGGCCATTGAAATATCGCCGTGACCGGTGATCAGGATCACCGGCAGATCCTGGTCCAGTCGACGCAGATCGGACAGCCATTCTAAGCCGCTCCGCCCGCGCAGGCGTACATCGCAGACCACGACGAAGGGCATGTCGGCACGAACGGATCCGTTGGCGGTCTCGACCGAGGCAAATCCGGAAACGGAAAATCCCGCGAGCTCGAGCGCCTGGACGCCGCCGATCCGAACGTCGTCGTCGTCTTCGACATAGATCACGCCGATCGATTGATCATCGCCCATGCGAAGCCGCCTCTGCTATCTCAGCCAATGGAAGAATCACGACAAACTCGGCGCCATCAGGCATCAGGTTTCGCGCACGCAGTTCGCCGCCAAAAGAGCGCGCGATGTGGTTGGAGAGCATCAGGCCGAGACCCAATCCCTTGCCGGCGGGCTTGGTCGTCACGAATGGCTCGAACATGCGCTGCAGAACGTCGGACGCGATCGCGGGTCCGCTGTTGCTGATCGCGATGCGGCACCGCGCGGTCTGCGCCTCCTCCCTGCTCGCCCGGATCAGGATCGACTTCTGTTCGACGCTCTCCACCGCATCCAGCGCATTCGCCACGATGTTGCACAACAGCTGCTCCAATCGCGTTTGATCGGCGACGACGGCCAGCTTCGCGTCGATATCGGTCGCGACGGCGACCCCGCCGTCCTTGACGCGCCCGGCGAGTATCTTGAGCGCCTCGGCGACGGCCTGTTCGACGGAGACCGCATCAAGCGGGCTGCTCGACTTGTATGCGAAAACCCGCAATTGGCTGGTCAGGCGTCCGAGCCGGCGTACCAACTCGCCAATTCGGGTAAGGTTTCCACGGGCATCGCCGATCGACCCGCGGTCGACCAGCAGGACCGCATTGTCGGCAGCAGTCTGCAGCGCAGCCAGCGGCTGGTTCAGTTCGTGCACGATGCCGGCCGACATCTGGCCGAGCGCGGCCAGCTTGCCGGCGTGAACGAGTTCGTCTTGCGCGGCCCGCAATTCGGCAGTGCGCTCCTGCACCCTCGTTTCGAGCATGTCGTTGGCCGTCTGCAACGCGGCCTGGCTGGCCAGCCGGTGCTTGATCTCTCTCCGGCGTTGCTCGACAAGGCCGAGCGCCAGCAGCGCAACGATGGCGACGAGCCCGGATATGCCCCCGATGATGAGTGCGATCTGCCGTGTGGGCGCCTCGTCATCGAGAAGGACCAGGTTCCACAAGCCGCGGTTGATCGGAAGCTCGCTGACCGTGTAGGCGGTTCCGTTCTGCGTGGTGATCCGGGCGGCGTCGCTCTCGGACTGGGCGGCGAAGGTCCATCCGAGTGGCGCTAGGTCGTGGTTTCCGTAGGGTTTGGACCGTGCAATGTCATCGCGCGTCTGGACCGACAGCGGCGCCATCGGGCGATAGCGCCACTCGTCGCGCGAGGCAAGGATCGTCACCTTGCGCTCGTCGACCAGAAGGATGTCGTTTTCGGTGTTGCGCCACGCACGCTCGAACGAGTCCAGATTGACCTTGACGGTGGCGACCCCTTTCGTCGTGCCGCCCACCTTCAGCGCATAAGACAGATAGTAGCCGGCGCGCGCCGTCGTGATGCCGATACCGAAGAACGCCCCGCGGCCGCTCGCGAGTGCTTCGCTCACATAGGGGCGATACGACAGGTTTTCGCCGAAGGGTGTCCCGGGCTGGTCGAAATCGGCTGCGGCCAGCGTCGCGCCGGAGACGCCCAGGACATAGAGGTTGTCGGCTCCCGCAAGCAGGTTGATCGACTTCAGATAAAGGCTGACGGTTTGCTGCAGTGCAGGATCGCTGGGGGCCTCGAGCAGCCGGAACACACTGGGTGACGTCTCCAGCAGGGACGGCAGATATTCGAATCTCGAAAGATAACCGTCGAGCCTGGCGGCCTCGACCGCCAGCCGCTGCTGCGCCGCGGCGTGCAAATGGTCGAGCCCGCGGCGAAACGTGATCGCATATCCAAGCCACGATGCCGCGGTGACCAGCGCAAGGGCAAGCGCGCCGCGAACCAGCCACCGCGTGGAAATGGGCATCACCAAACCGACTTTGGGAGGCCCCTTGATGTTCACCAGGGATGGAAGCTCCGTCATCTTGTGAACCAGCACAAAGCGGGGCGCGCCGGCCACTGCGGACGACCACTCACGCATGGGCCAACTCTATGGTCTTGCCCCGGAATACGCGACAGGAAAATCCGGTGTGGGCGATGATGCCCGGCAGCGTCATGCACACCTGGATCAGGATGAGCTTGAGCGTGGCAGGACTATTGGCGGCCTGCCAGACGGTGAGCTGGTCCATCACGACGTCGATCTCCTCCGCGACCGCAATCAATGCAGCTTGACGTGCGGTTCGGTCCGCCGGGTGATCAGGCGGGCCAGCGTGTCGAGCGCGACCTTCGCCGGACCGTGCAGGGCGTATTCGTGCATCTTGTACAGCGATAGGTACATCATCCGCGCGAACAGCCCCTCGAAGACAAGGCTGCCACCCACCAGCGCGCCCATCATCGAGCCGACCGTGCTGAATTCGCCGAGCGACACCAGCGACCCGAAGTCCCGGTAACGATAATCCTTGAGCGCCTCGCCCTGCAGAAGCCGCGGGATCTGGGAATAGAGGTGGGAGGCCTGCTGATGCGCCGCCTGGGCGCGGGGCGGCACATTGCCCCGTTCGCCCCATGAGCAGGCCGAACAGTCGCCGATCGCGAAGATGTTGTCGTCGCGCGTGGTCTGCAGGGTCGGCCGCACCACCAGCTGATTGATGCGGTTGGTTTCGAGGCCGGCAATATCCTTCAGGAAATCCGGTGCCTTGACTCCGGTGGCCCAGACGATCAGCTCGGCAGGAATCGTCCGGCCGTCGGTCAGGCTGACATGGTCGCAACCGACCTCGGAAACCTTGGCGCCGACCAAGAGATCGACGCCAAGCCTGACGAGGAGTTTCTCCGTCTCTTGCGAAACCCGTTCCGGCAGCGCGGGAAGCACCCGGTCCGCGGCTTCAATCAGCGTGATCCTGATGTCCTTGTGCGGATCGACCTGATCGAGGCCATAGGCCACCACCTCCCGCGTCGTCCGGTGCAGCTCCGCCGCAAGCTCGACTCCGGTCGCGCCGGCGCCGATGATTGCGACTTTCAACTGGTGCTCCGCGAGAGCCGACGATTGGGCGTGGGCGCGGATGCACGCATTGACCATGCGTTCGTGGAAGCGCTTCGCATCGACCTGCGATTCGAGCTTGATCGCGTGATCCACGACACCAGGCGTGCCAAAGTCGTTGTTCTGGCTGCCGACGGCGATGACAAGGACGTCATAGTCGAAGCTGCGCTTCGGCGTCACCTCGCGACCTTCGGCATCGAGATACGGCGCCACCTGCACCTGGCGCCGCTCCCGGTCGATCCCGATCATCTCGCCAATCCGGTAGCGAAAGCCGTGCCAATAGGATTGCGCGAGATAGTCGACCTCATGGGCGGCGATATCCATGCTGCCGGCCGCGATCTCGTGCAGCTTCGGCTTCCAGACATGGGTGCGGTTGCGCTCGATCAGCGTAACGTCGAGCTTTCCCTTGCGGCCGTATTTGTCGCCGAGCCGGGTCGCGAGCTCCAGTCCGCCCGCGCCGCCGCCGACGATCACGACCCGCCGCTTTCCCGATTGCACCTCACTCATGATGGCCTCGACCGATCGCGTTCACGTCCGCCCAATCATGTCCTTCCGGTCAGGCGCGCTCGGAAACCGCATCCGCGACGGCGACTGCAGCCATGTTCACGATGCGGCGGACAGTGGATGATGGCGTGAGAATATGCGCCGGCTTTGCCGCGCCAAGCAAAATCCCGCCGACCGTCAGCCCCTGCCCCGCGGCCATCCGCAACAGATTGTAGGAGATGTTGGCGGCATCCAAATTGGGCATCACCAGCACGTTGGCCGGACCGACGAAGCCGGAATCGGGGAATTCATGATCGAGCACGGACTGCGAAAGCGCCGCATCGCCGCGCATCTCGCCCTCCACGGCCAGATCGGGCGATCGCCCGCGAATGATCGCACGCGCCTCCCGCATCTTGTGCGCTTCCGGCACCGCCGAGCTCCCAAAACTCGAATGCGACAGCAGCGCCACCCTCGGCGTGATACCGAAGCGCTTGACCTCCTCGGCTACCAGCAAGGCGATGTCGGCAACCTGCTCGGCAGACGGGTTGAGATTGCAGTGGGTATCGCAAATGAAAAGCTGATGCTGCGGGAGAATGAGCATCTGCATCACGGCTAGTGTCCGCACGTTCTCCCGCGTTCCGATCACGTTGCGGATCGCAGCCAGGTGATCCGCGGTCCGTCCGATCACGCCGCACAGCATAGCGTCGCCGATGCCCCGTTCGAGCAGGATCGACGCAAGCACGGTCGCGTTGCTCCGCGTCTCCGAGAGCGCCAGCGCGGCCGACACGCCATCGCGCTTCCTGCGCAGATGGTAGACATCGGCGCATTTGGCGTAGACCTCGGCATCGTGCGGATCGATGATCTCGCAGTCGGTGCCGGGCTTGAGCCGGAGGCCGAATGCCGTGATCCGATCGTCGATCGTCGCCGGCCGGCCAAGCAGCAGCGGCCTGGCGATCCCCTCGTCGACGATGACCTGCGCCGCGCGCAGCACGCGCTCATCCTCGCCCTCCGCGAGAACGAGGGATTTTCCGCTTCCCTTGGCCACGGAAAAGACCGGCTGCATCGCGTTGCCGGATTGATAGACGAACCGGCCCAGCTGCTGGCGATAGGCATCCATATCGGCGATCGGACGTCGGGCGACGCCGCTGTCGGCCGCGGCCCTGGCCACCGCCGGCGCGATCATCTCGATCAGGCGCGGGTCGAACGGCTTCGGAATGAGGTAATCGCGGCCGAAGCGAAGCCCCTCGCCCTTGTAGGCGGCGGCAACGACTTCCGGAACCTCCGTCATGGCGAGGTCCGCGAGCGCGCGGACCGTCGCAAGCTTCATCTCCTCATTGATGGTGGTCGCCCCGCAGTCGAGCGCGCCGCGGAAGATGAACGGGAAGCAAAGCACATTGTTGATCTGGTTGGGGTAGTCCGAACGCCCGGTGCCGATGATCGCATCGGGACGAACCGCCAGCGCATCCTCCGGCATGATCTCGGGAATCGGATTGGCCATCGCGAAGATCAACGGATCCCGGCCCATCTTCTTGACCATATCAGGCGTCAGCACCTTGCCGGCCGACAGGCCGAGGAAGATGTCCGCGTCTTCAATGATATCGTCCAGCTTTCGCGCGTCCGTTTTCACGGCATAGCGCGCCTTGTTGTCGTCCATGCTTTCCACGCGGCCGGCATACACGACACCCTTGGCATCGGTCACGATGATCCGCTCGCGGCGCAGTCCAAGGCTCACGATCAGATCAAGACAAGCGAGCGCCGCGGCGCCGGCGCCGGAGCAAACCAGCTTGACGTCCGCGATGTCCTTCTTGACCAGCTTCAGACCATTGAGGATCGCTGCGGCCGCGATGATCGCGGTGCCGTGCTGATCGTCGTGGAACACCGGTATCTTCATCCGCTCGCGGAGCTTCTTCTCGATGTAGAAGCATTCCGGCGCCTTGATGTCCTCCAGGTTGATGCCGCCGAAGGTCGGCTCCATCCTGGCGATGGTCTCGATCAGCGCGTCGGGGTCTTCCTCGGCGAGCTCGATATCGAAGACATCGATTCCGGCGAACTTCTTGAACAGGCACGCCTTGCCTTCCATGACCGGTTTGCCGGCCAGCGCGCCGATATTGCCGAGGCCGAGCACCGCGGTGCCGTTGGTGATGACGGCGACGAGATTGCTGCGTGCCGTCAGCACATCGGCCTGTAGCGGGTCCTTGGCGATGACCAGGCAAGGCTCCGCCACACCCGGTGAATACGCCAGCGCCAGATCGCGCTGGGTGGCCATCGCCTTGGTCGGCACCACGGAAATCTTTCCCGGCGTCGGCAAGCGATGATATTCGAGTGCGGCTTCCTTCAGATCCTGGTCCATCATGTTCCCCGGCTTGATGTCTTCGTCCGAGGGGCCGCAATGGGCTTGTCCCTCGCTTTCATTTTCGCCCTCGGCTGACGCCAGGCGGGCCCGCGTCGAGCGCACGCGCCGTCACCCTTGCGGCGCGTTGCCGGAACAGCTCAGACCACGTGCTGACCGCCATTCGCCGAGATCGTCGAGCCCGTGACGAAGCCGGCATCGTCGGACGCCAGGAACAGTACCGCGCGCGCGATCTCGTGCGGTTCACCCAAGCGGCCGACCGGAATCTGAGGCAGGATGTTCTTGGCCACGATCTCCGGGTTGATCGCCTTGACCATCTCGGTGGCGATATAGCCGGGACAGATCGCGTTCACCGTGATCCCGGCGCGCGCGCCTTCCTGGGCCAGCGCCTTCACGAAGCCGATGTCGCCTGCCTTGGCGGCGGAGTAGTTGACCTGGCCCATCTGGCCCTTCTGGCCGTTGATCGAGGAGATGCAAATCACCCGGCCGAACTTCCGCTCGCGCATCCCTTCCCACACCGGCCGCGTCATGTTGAACAGCGAGTTCAAATTGGTGTTGATGACCGCGTACCATTGCTCCGCCGTCATCTTGTGGAACATGCCGTCCTTGGTGATGCCGGCATTGTTGACCAGCACCTCCACCGGCCCGAGATCGGCCTCGACCTGCTTCAGGCCGGCGACGCACGCCTCGTAGTTCGAGACATCCCATTTGTAGACATTGATGCCGGTCTCGGTCTTGAACTTCGCGGCCGCTTCATCATTGCCGGCATAGCTTGCCGCCACCTTGTATCCGGCTGCCTTGAGGGCGATCGAGATCGCCTCGCCGATACCGCGCGTTCCACCGGTCACCACTGCAACTCTGGACATGATTGCCTCCCGATCTTGATTGATTTGCACCCGCCGGCCCTTGTTGAGGTGAGCCCGGCCTCGCTCAGCGCTCGACCGTCAGGGCGACGCCCATGCCGCCGCCGATACACAGCGTGGCGAGACCCTTCTTCGCGCCACGCTTCTGCATTTCGAACAAGAGCGTCGTCAGAACCCGCGCGCCGGACGCGCCGATCGGATGGCCGATGGCAATGGCGCCACCGTTCACGTTCACGATCGACGGATCCCAGCCCATGTCCTTGTTGACGGCGATCGCCTGCGCCGCAAAGGCCTCATTGGCTTCGACAAGATCGAGGTCTTTGACTTTCCAGCCGGCCTTTTCCAGCGCCTTGCGCGATGCCGGAATTGGCCCCGAGCCCATCACCGCCGGATCGACGCCGGCGGTGGCCCACGAGACGATCTTCGCAAGCGGCGTCAGGCCGCGCTTGCTGGCTTCGTCGGCGCTCATCAACACCAGCGCGGCTGCACCGTCATTGAGACCCGAGGCGTTGCCGGCGGTCACCGTGCCTTCCTTGTTGAAGGCGGGCTTCAGCTTTGCAAGCGCGTCCAGCGTCGTGCCCACGCGAATATATTCGTCCTGGTCGACGACGACATCGCCCTTCCGGGTCTTGACCGTGACCGGAACGATCTCGTCCCTGAACCGGCCGCCCTTCTGCGCGTCCTCGGCCTTGTTCTGCGAGCCGGTCGCGAACGCATCCTGCTCCTCCCGCGTGATCTGCCATCTGGCGGCGATGTTCTCTGCCGTGACTCCCATGTGATAACCGTGGAAGGCATCGAGCAGGCCGTCCTTCAACATGGAGTCGACGAACTTGACGTCGCCCATCTTGGTGCCGCCGCGCATATGCGACAGATGCGGCGCCATCGACATCGACTCCATGCCGCCGGCGACGATGATCCTGGCGTCGCCATTGGCGATCTGCTGCAGGCCAAGCGCCACCGACCGCAGGCCCGAGCCGCACAGCTGGTTCATGCCCCACGCCGTCTTCTCCTGCGGAATGCCGGCTGCCATCGCGGCCTGCCGCGCCGGGTTCTGGCCCTCACCGCCGGACAAGACTTGGCCCAGGATGACCTCGTCGACGTCTTCAGGCGACACTTTGGCGCGTTCGAGGGCGCCCTTGATCGCGATCGCCCCGAGTTCGTGAGCGGGTATCGCCCCGAACGCTCCGTTGAAGGAGCCCACCGGTGTCCGCGCCGCGGAAACCACAACCACGTCCGTCATGACCAACTCCCTTGATACATTTCTGATGAACTGGCGGTGATCGTCGGCGACCACCTTCCGTATTCGCCTAGCCTGTCGTTACGGCGACTTCGATGTCGCTCGGATCGATGTCGCGATCGAGTCCGGCGCGCAGCTTCTCGCGGTCGAGTTCGCCTTCCCACCACGCCACGACGACGCAAGCGACGCCGTTGCCGCACAGATTGGTCAGCGCCCGGCATTCGCTCATGAACTTGTCGATGCCGAGTACGATCGCCATGCCGGGAAGCAGCTCCGGCCTGACTGCCGCAAGCGTGCCTGCGAGCGTGATGAAGCCGGCGCCCGTGATTCCCGAGGCGCCCTTCGACGTCAGCATGGCAACGATGAGGATCGTCATCTGCTCGCCGAAGCTGAGCTCAACATTCATCGCCTGGGCGATGAACAGCGTCGCCAAGGTCATGTAGATGTTGGTGCCGTCGAGGTTGAAGGAGTAGCCGGTGGGCACGACGAGGCCGACGACCGACTTGGAGCAGCCGAGACGCTCCAGCTTTTCCATCAGCTGCGGAAGCGCGCTTTCCGAGGATGACGTGCCGAGCACGATCAGCAGCTCGTCCTTGATGTATTTGAGGAACTTGAAGATGGAGAAGCCGGCGATGCGGGCGATGATGCCGAGCCCGACGACCACGAACAGCAGCGCGGTGAGATAGAAGGTCGCGATCAGACCGGCGAGATTGCCGAGCGCCTGGGGACCGTAGCGGCCGATCGTGTAGGCCATGGCGCCAAAAGCGCCGATCGGCGCGACCTTGACGACGATCGAAATGACGCCGAACATCGCATGCGCGACGTCGTCGATCATCGAACGGACCGTGTGAGCCCGTTCGCCGAGCCCCATCAGCGCGAAGCCGAACAGGATGGCGAACAGCAGCACCTGCAGGATCTCGCCCTGGGCGAACGCTCCGACCACGGTGTCCGGAATGATGTGCAGGACGAAGTCCACCGACTTCATCTCGCTCGCCTGCTTGGCATAGCCGGCGACCGCGGCGGCGTTCGACTGGCCCTGGAAGCCCGCGCCCGGCCGCAGCACGTTGGCGACGATCAGGCCCAGCGCAAGCGCAAAGGTCGAGACGACCTCGAAATAGACCAGCGACTTGATCGCGACGCGACCCACTTTCTTCACTTCGGAAATGTGGGCGATCCCCGAAACCACCGTGCAGAAGATGATCGGCGCAATCGCCATCTTGATGAGCTTGACGAAGCCGTCGCCCATCGCCTTGATCCAGTCGTTCTTGGCGAGATCAGGCCAGAGCCAGCCGACAATCACGCCGAGCACGATCGCCGCGAGCACCTGAACGTACAGAATCCGGTAAAACGGCTTCTTCTGCGTGACAGGCAACGTTCCGGACGTCGCAGTGGTCGCTGCAGACATTGTGTCTTCTCCCTGATCTCTCTGTGCCTGCGTATCGGCAGGCAAACGTCATTTCTTCTTCTGTGGCGGCAGATCGGTGCAATGGCCCTCAAAGACCTCCGCCGCCATGCCGATGGACTCGCCGAGCGTCGGGTGCGGATGAATGGTCTTGCCGATATCCGCCGGCTCGCATCCCATCTCGATCGCAAGGCAGACCTCGCTGATCAGATCGCCCGCATGCGTGCCGACGATCCCGCCGCCGATCACCCGATGGGACGCCGTGTCGAACAGCAGCTTGGTGAAGCCCTCGTCGCGTCCGTTGGCGATGGCCCGGCCAGAGGCCGCCCAGGGAAAGACCGCCTTGCCGAACTTGATGCCCTCGGCCTTGCACTGCTCCTCGGTCCTGCCGGCCCAGGCGACTTCGGGATCGGTGTAGGCAACGGACGGAATCTGCCGCGCATCGAAATACGACTTCTCGCCATGGGCCACTTCGGCCGCCACATGACCCTCATGCACAGCCTTGTGCGCCAGCATCGGCTGCCCGACGACGTCGCCAATCGCAAAAATGTGCGCCACGTTGGTGCGCATCTGCCTGTCGACGTCGATGAAGCCTCGATCGGTCACCGCGACACTGGCCTTCTCGGCGCCGATCTTCTTGCCGTTCGGGCTGCGGCCGACCGACACCAGAACGAGATCATAGAGCTGCGGCCCGGCAGGTGCCTGCTCGCCTTCGAAGCTCACCTCGATCCCGGCCTCGGTCGCTTTCGCGCCGACCGTCTTGGTCTTCAGCATCACCTTGTCGAAGCGACCCACGTTCATCTTGTCCCAGACCTTGACCAGGTCCCGGTCGGCGCCCTGCATCAGTCCGTCGAGCATCTCGACGACGTCGATGCGCGCGCCGAGCGTCGAATAGACCGTCGCCATTTCGAGCCCGATGATGCCGCCGCCGATCACCAGCATGCGCTTCGGGATCGACTTCAGCTGGAGCGCGCCGGTCGAGTCGACGATGCGCGGATCCTCGGGCAGGAACGGCAGCTTCGCGGCCTGACTGCCGGCGGCGATGATCGCCTTGGCGAACCTGATCGTCTTCTTGCCGCCCGCCACGGCGACCTCGAGATGATGCGGATCGAGGAACGCGCCGACGCCGGTCACCACTTCGACCTTGCGGGCCTTGGCCATCCCGGCGAGCCCGCCCGTCAGCTTCTTGACCACGCCGTCCTTGAACGCAAGCAGCTTGCCCAGGTCGATCTGCGGTGCGCCAAACGAAATCCCATGGTCGGGAAGATGCTTGACCTCGTCGACGACGGACGCCGTATGCAGCAGCGCCTTGCTCGGGATACAGCCGACATTGAGACACACGCCTCCCAGCGTGTCGTAACGCTCGACCAGCACGGTCTTCATGCCGAGATCGGCGGCGCGGAAGGCTGCCGAATAGCCGCCGGGACCGGCGCCCAGCACCAGCATGTCACATTCGATCTCAGCCTTGCCGGAATAGGACGCCGCGGCGGGCGCAACCGGCGGCGGCGCGGCGGCCGGCTGCGATGTGGGCGCGGGTGCCGGCGCAGCCGCGGCGCCTGCGGTCTCCAGCACGAGGATCGTCGACCCTTCGCTCACCTTGTCGTCGACCTTGACCCTGACCTCCTTGACGACGCCGGCGTGCGAGGACGGGATCTCCATCGACGCCTTGTCGGACTCGACCATGATCAGGCTGGTATCGACCGCGACGGTCTCGCCGGGCTTCACCATGACCTCGATGACGGCGACGTCCTTGAAGTCGCCGATATCGGGCACCTTCACTTCGATCTGCTGAGCCATGCTGCTCTCCCCCGATCTCAGAACAACACGCGCCGCAGATCGGCGAGCACATTGGCGAAGTAGACGTTGAAGCGTGCGGCGGCCGCACCGTCGATGACGCGGTGATCCCAGGACAGCGACAGCGGCAGAGTGAGGCGCGAGGTCCAGGTCTTGCCGTCAGGCGAATGCTGCTTCCAGTATCCCTTGCAGACGCCCATGATCGCGACTTCCGGCGCGTTGATGATCGGCGTGAAGTAGATGCCGCCGATGCCGCCCAGCGACGAGATCGAGAAGGTGCCGCCCTGCATCTGGTCCGGCTTGATCTTGCCCTCGCGCGCCAGCTTGGCGAGCGCGTTCATCTCGTTGGCGATCTCCGGCACCGATTTCTTGTCGGCATCGCGGATCACCGGCACCATCAGGCCGTTGGGCGTGTCCGCGGCGAACCCGATGTGCCAGTAGTTCTTGTAGACCAGCGTGTCGCCGTCGAGACTGGCATTGAACTCCGGGAATTTCTGCAGCGTCGCGACCGCCGCCTTCACCATGAAGGGCAGCAGCGAGAGCTTGACGCCGCTCTTCTCCAGCTCCTTGTTCATCTTCACCCGGAATTGCTCGAGATCGGTGATATCGGCCTCGTCATGGGTCGTGACGTGCGGAATGACGACCCAGTTGCGGTGCAAATTAGCGGCCGAAATCTTCTTGATGCGGCCGAGCTCCTTGCGCTCGACCGGCCCGAATTTCGCGAAATCGACCTTGGGCCAGGGCAGCAGGTCGATGCCACCGACGCCGCCTCCGCTTGCCGCCGCAGCCTGCGGCTTGGCGGCTGATGCTCCGCCCTTGGCAAAGGTCTCGACATCCTCGCGCAGGATGCGGCCATGATTGCCCGAGCCCTTTACCTTGCCGAGATCGACACCCATCTCGCGCGCCAGCTTACGGACCGCGGGGCCGGCATAGGCAAGCGCAAAGGCCTTCTCGTCGACCCCGCCGGCCTGCGCCACGGCAGCGGCGGGTGCCGATGCTGCCGGTGCCGGCGCAGCCGCGGCAGGGCTGGCCGCGGCGGATGCATCGCTGGTCGCGAGCACGAGAATGATCGCGCCTTCGCTGACCTTGTCACCGGTCTTCACCCTGATCTCGCGCACGGTGCCCGAGAGCGGCGCCGGCACTTCCATTGTCGCCTTGTCCGACTCGAGCGCGATCAGCGGATCCTCGGCTTTGACGCTGTCGCCGGGCTTGACGAAGATCTCGATGACCGGAACGTCCTTGAAGTCGCCGATGTCGGGGACACGGACCTCGGCGATACCCGCCGGGGCGCTGACGGGCGAAGGCGGCGCGCTGACGACGGGGCGCGTTTCGGCCTGCTCGGCGCCCGCACCTTCGAACTTAACGATCACCACGCCTTCGCTTACCTTGTCGCCAACCTTGACGACCACTGACTTCACCACGCCATCGCGCGGCGACGGCACCTCCATGGTCGCCTTGTCGGACTCCAGCGCGACCAGCGGATCCTCGGCCTTCACCTTGTCGCCCGGCTTGACGAAGACCTCGATAACCGGGACGTCCTTGAAGTCACCAATATCGGGAACCTTGATGTCGATCAGACCACTCATCGCTCTGCCCTCGGCTCCCCTGCCTCACACGGTCCACGGCGCGGCGCGCCCGGCATCGATCTGGTATTTGGCGATGGCCTCGGCGACGATTGCGGGCTTGATCGTTCCCTCATCGGCGAGCGCCTTGAGTGCCGCGACGGCGACATAGTGGCGGTCGACCTCGAAGAATTTCCGGAGCTTGACGCGATAGTCGCTGCGGCCGAACCCGTCGGTGCCGAGCACGACGTAGCGGCGGCCGGCCGCCTGCACATATTCCCGGATCTGGTCGGGGTAGTTGCGCATGTAGTCGGTCGAAGCCACGACCGGCCCCGGATGCCCTTCGAGCTGCGCTTCCACCCAGCTCTTGCGGCGCGGCTCGGTCGGATGCAGCAGGTTCCAGCGTTCCGCCGCCATACCGTCACGACGCAGTTCGTTGAAGCTGGTTGCACTCCAGACGTCCGCGGTCACACCGAAGTCCGCCTTGAGCAGATCGGCCGCCGCGATCACCTCGCGCAGGATCGTGCCCGAGCCGACGAGCTGGACGCGCAGTCCCTTTTTCGCGGTTTCGCCGCCGTTCTTCAGGAGGTAGAGGCCTTTGAGAATTCCCTCCTCGGCGCCCGTGCCTGCGTCAGCCAGCGCCGGGTGCTGATAATTCTCGTTCATCAGGGTGATGTAGTAGTAGACGTCCTCCTGCGCCTCATACATGCGACGCATGCCTTCGCGGACGATGGTCACGACTTCATAGGCGAAGGTCGGATCGTAGGAGATGCAGTTCGGGATGGTGGCGGCGAGCACGTGGCTGTGGCCGTCCTCATGCTGCAGGCCTTCGCCGTTCAGCGTGGTACGGCCGGCCGTGCCGCCGAGCAGGAAGCCCCGGGCGCGCATGTCGCCTGCGAGCCAGGCGAGGTCGCCGACCCGCTGCAAGCCAAACATTGAGTAGTAGATGTAGAACGGGATCATCGGCACGTTGTTGGTCGAGTAGGACGTCGCGGCGACAATCCAGCTCGACATCGCGCCGCCTTCGTTGATGCCTTCCTGGAAGACCTGCCCGCTCTTGTCCTCGCGATAGTACATCAGCTGATCGGCATCCTGCGGCCTGTAGAGCTGACCGACAGACGAATAGATGCCGAGTTGCCGGAACATACCCTCCATGCCGAAGGTGCGGGATTCGTCCGGCACGATCGGCACGATGTGCTTGCCGATCGCCTTGTCGCGCACGAGGGCGCCGAGCAACTGCACGAACGCCATCGTGGTCGAGATCTCGCGGTCTCCGGTGTTTTCGAGCAGCCGCTGGAACGTCGAGAGCGGGGGAATTTGCAAGGACGCGGATTTGCGCCGGCGTTGCGGCAGGTAGCCGCCGAGCTTTTCGCGCTGTGCCCGGAAATACTTCATTTCCGGGCTATCTTCCGGCAGCCGGAGGAAAGGCACCTTGGCCAAATCGGCGTCGGAGACCGGCACCTGGAAGCGGTCACGGAAACCGCGCAGCGCGTCCTGCGTCATCTTCTTGGCCTGATGGGCGATCATCTGGCCTTCGCCGGATTCGCCCATGCCGTAGCCCTTGACGGTCTTCGGCAGAATGACCGTCGGCTGGCCCTTGTGGTTCACGGCCGCGGTGTAAGCGGCAAAGACCTTCTCGGGATCATGGCCGCCGCGCGCGAGCTGCCAGATATCGTCGTCGCTCATATCAGCGACGAGCTGCTTCGTTTCCTCATACTTGCCGAAGAAGTGTTCGCGAATGTAAGCGCCGCTCTTGCTCTTGAAGTCCTGGTATTCGCCGTCGACGCATTCCTCCATGAGCCTGAGCAGCAGCCCGCTCTTGTCCTTTTGCAGCAGGCGGTCCCACCCCGAGCCCCACAGCACCTTGATGACGTTCCAGCCCGCACCGCGAAAGATGCTTTCGAGCTCCTGCACAATCTTGCCGTTGCCGCGTACGGGTCCATCGAGCCGCTGAAGGTTGCAATTGATGACGAAGATCAGATTGTCGAGGTTCTCGCGGCCGGCGAGCGAGATCGCGCCGAGCGATTCCGGCTCGTCGGTTTCGCCGTCGCCCATGAACGCCCAGACCTTGCGGTTGGACGTATCGGCCAGCTTGCGGTTCTCGAGATATTTCAGGAAGCGCGCCTGATAGATCGCCATCAAGGGCCCGAGCCCCATCGACACCGTCGGGAACTGCCAGAAGTCCGGCATCAACCAGGGATGCGGATAGCTCGACAATCCCTTGCCGCTGGTCTCCTGCCTGAAGCTGAGCAGCTGCTCCTCGCTCAATCGTCCTTCGAGGAAGGCGCGCGCGTAGATGCCGGGCGAGCAGTGCCCCTGGACAAAAATCAGGTCGCCGCCATGAGCATCGGTCGGCGCGTGCCAGAAATGGCCAAAGCCGATGTCATAGAGTGTGGCAGCCGACTGGAAGCTCGCGATATGGCCGCCGAGCTCCGAGCTTTCCTTGTTGGCGCGCAGAATGATCGCAAGGGCGTTCCAGCGGATGATGGAGCGAAGCTTGTGCTCGATCGCGCGGTCGCCGGGCAGCGCCGGCTGCTGGTGATTGTGTTGCAATAGGGCGTCGTCAGCGACTGCTCGATCTGAAGGCCGCCGCGGCGCGCCGCCTCCAGCATCGCATTGACGACGAACTCGGCGCGTTCATTGCCGCGATGCCCCTGGACCGCCGACAAGGCATCAAGCCAGTCCCGGGTTTCCTGCGGATCCTGATCGTGAGCGTCCGCCATCGTCATTGCCTTCTCCATTGCATGCCAAGCCGAAGTCGCACGCCCGCGTTCATTGCGGCCCGCATTCATGCGGAAGCGCGCAATGCAAAACTGGCGATGTCCCGGTCGCGTTAGGTGGTGAGCTGAGTGTTGGTTGGCATCTGAACGTCCCCTCGCACTGTATATTCTGGAGCTGTTGCTCCTTTTGGCAGGTACCCAAGCAGCATTCGTGCCAAACCGCGAAATGCGCGAGCGATCGCGGGGATGTCGTTCAGTTTGCTTGGTTTTGCTCTGTAGGCCAACGCACCCGCCGCTGCATCGGCGTCGGATCCGTCTGACGCTCCGGGAAACCGGGCGGAGCGGTCATCCGAAATCTCGGATTGCGCTGGTCGAGGCGTCCGAAGATCGGGGACGATGCCGTCAAACCGCCCTGCGCACACGGAGCGAGAGCTTCTCCGCACAGGCCGCACGCGGTCACCAACCGACAGCAGCGCGGAACGACAAATTCAAGTTGACGAGCTTCGCCTCGATGACTGAATGTCTGCGATCAAGCGCGCATCGGCGTTCTCACCGCGCGATGGCATGCGCAATTCGGAACGTGTCGCACGGTTTGAGCGGGGTCGCTGGCATGGTCGGCTCTCGCACACCACGAGGTTGGGGCGCATGACAGTGATACTCGATCTCCTCAACAACGATCCGCGCACGAAGCTGCGGGCCGATAGGCCGCGCCATCCCGAAAAAGCCAACCGCCCCGACACACCGCTGCAGAGCAAGCCGGCATGGATCCGCGTGAAGGCGCCCGGCTCGGCCCAATGGGCCGAGACGCGGCGCATCGTGCGCGAGAACAAGCTCGTGACCGTCTGCGAGGAAGCCGGTTGTCCCAACATCGGCGAATGCTGGACGAAGAAGCACGCGACCTTCATGATCATGGGCGACACCTGCACGCGCGCCTGCGCCTTCTGCAATGTGCGAACCGGCCTGCCCGGTCCGCTCGACGCCGATGAGCCCAGCAAGGTCGCCGAAGCAGTGGCCAAGTTGGGACTGGAGCACGTGGTCGTCACCTCGGTCGATCGCGACGATCTGGCCGACGGCGGCGCCGCCCATTTCGCTGCGACCATTGCCGCCATTCGCGCAACCAGTCCCGGCACGTCGATCGAAATCCTCACCCCGGATTTTCTGCGCAAGAGTTGCGCGCTCGAAAGCGTTGTTGCGGCGAGCCCTGACGTGTTCAACCACAATCTGGAGACGGTGCCGTCGAAGTATCTGACGGTGCGCCCGGGCGCGCGCTATTTCCATTCGGTCCGGCTGCTGCAGCGCGTGAAGGAACTCGACGCACGGATCTTCACCAAGTCGGGGATCATGGTCGGCCTCGGCGAAGACCGCAGCGAGGTGCTGCAACTGATGGACGATCTGCGCTCCGCCGACGTCGATTTCCTGACCATCGGCCAGTATCTCCAACCGACGCGCAAGCACCATCCCGTCGTCAGCTTCGTGCCGCCTGACGAATTCGAAGCCTATGAGAAGACCGCGTATGCCAAGGGCTTCCTGATGGTCTCGGCCACCCCGCTGACGCGCTCCTCGCACCACGCAGGCGACGACTTCCGCAAATTGCGTGAGCGCAGACATCGCTAGCCACTGGCTGCGATCGAACGGCGCATCGCATTTGATGGGAGGATTCCCGCCAACTGGTCGGCGGCGAGGTCCCAGCGCGCCTTTGCGCACATTTTTGGCAGCGGGGGAGCGCTACCGCCTTTTCCCGGATGCTGCGCCGCACTACAGCGGGTCCTAAGCCCGGACTTTCGAACACGTCGAGCCGCGGCCCAGCGGAACCTCGATCGCCACCTTTGCTAGAACCATTCAAAACATATAGGCTGATCTGGTCAACGGGCTGGGGAGAAAAGCCTGGGACGTTGGGGACGTGGGACGCTGAAGGGTTGTTTGATCGGAAGGCGCGATCGTCTTCACTGCGGGTGCGACGGGTAGGGAATTCGATTCAGGCGCCGTCACGGCGGCCTGGAAGGGTCTTACCGTCGGACTTTGCGTGAGCGAACCGGCAGTTGCGGCAGGCACCCCCCGCATTCAGGTGAATGATCGCAGGGCCCGTCATGAGCGGGTCCGGCATCTTTCACGTCGGAGGAGCCGGGATGGATCAACGAGAAGTGCTGGCGGCGTGGGAGAAGTTCGTCGAGCGCGGAGCGTTGTCATCCGACCTGAGATCATCGGTAGCAGCGTCGTGGCAGCGATCCAGGAACCATCACGTCACCGTCGACCGTGCGCGAGCGCCACTCGTCGCGGACGCCGAGCTGTTTCGTCATCGCTCCAAGTACGCGTCGCTCCGTCATGCCGCCCGCTGCGCGCTCGAGAATTCAAGAACATTCCTGCGCGATGCAAACTCGATCATGATCCTCACCGATCCGAGTGGGCTGATCATCGATACGCAGGGTGACGACAGGGTCATTGACGCCGGCCGCGCAGTCCATCTCGAACACGGAGGTCGCTGGAGCGAGGCCGACATCGGCACCAACGCGATTGGCGCCGCGATAGCGGAATCGAAACCCGTGCAAATTCACGGTACCGAGCATTTCTGCTCGGAGGTGCAACGGTGGACCTGCGCTGCCGTCCCGGTTCATGACCCGACCGATGGCGAACTGCTTGGCGTGGTCGATATCTCGGGTCCTGCAAGCACCTTCAATCCGCAGAGCCTGGCCTTGGCCGTCGCGGTCGGCCATCACGTGGAAAGCGTCCTCGCCCAATCGGTCCGACAGGAACATGAGGAGTTGCTTTGCCGCTTTCTCGCCAAGAGATCGCAATGGGCGAACGATGAATGCATCGTGCTTGATCGCCGTGGCCTGATCCTCCACGCCACCGAGCGTGCCCTGAACGCGCTACAGCATGATCGCCACGGCATTCGCAACGACGCGCCAACCCGCTTTTTGAAGACGGTTCCGTTCGATGAGTGGCCGAGCAGGTTGAAGGAGTTGCTTCCCAATGCGGGCGTCAACTTCGTCGAGAACGAGCGCTCCGGCATCGGCGCCATTGTGGTGCTGCATGCGCGACGACGCCAGTTGATCACGCATCGCGACGTCCAGAAATCGAGATCCGAATCTGAAGGCCGCGAGACCGCGAGCTCATCATCTGCCCGAAAGGATTCAAAGCCGGAACCACTGTCTCTTCAGAGCCCGGCTGCCGGCTTCGTTGCGCGCGACCCCGCGGTCCGGGCCATCGTCCGTCAAGTCGAGACCGCGGCAGTACGCAAGATGCCCATCCTAATCCGCGGCGAGACCGGAACCGGCAAGGAGCAGCTTGCCCGCCACGCCCATATGGCAAGTGGGCGAACCGGCGCGTTCATCCCCGTGAATTGCGCCGCCCTGCCGGAAAGCCTGATCGAGAGCGAGCTGTTTGGCTATGCCGAGGGAGCATTCACCGGGGCGCGGCGCGGCGGCGCGATTGGACTGGTCAGGGAGGCCGACGGCGGCACGCTGTTCCTTGACGAAATCGGCGACATGCCCGTCGCGCTGCAGGCGGTGCTTCTGCGCCTGCTCGACGACTGGACCGTGCGCCCCGTCGGCGGCGTCAGATCGAAGGTCGATGTCTTTCTGATCTCCGCTACCAACGCCAGGTTGGACAAGGCCATCGCCGAGGGCCGGTTCCGATCCGACCTGCTCTATCGTCTCAATACGCTCGAGGTCACTCTGCCGCGACTCCGGGATCGTAACGACTTTGATGCCATCGTTCGCCATCTGCTCAATACGATCGACCCGGCTTGCGAGATCACGCCGACCGACATTGCGCATCTCGCTGCACGTCCCTGGCCTGGCAACGTCCGCGAGCTCCGCAACGTTCTGGCGCGATTCAGCCTTGCCGCTGCGGACGGATCCATCAACGAAGCAAGCGCGGAGAACATCGTTCACCCCGCCGGAACTGAGTCCGGATCACTTCACGACATCCATCGCGCGCGAATCCTTGTGGTCTATACCGAGACCGCCGGAAACGTCAGCGAAACCGCGCGCCGTCTCGGCGTCTCGAGAAACACCATCTATCGCGCTCTCGGGCAGAAGAAGCCCGAGTGATGCCATAGTGCCTCGAACCACCGGATGCTGCGAGTATCGCAGCGTGCCCGGCTATGGACGGAGCGCCGGTCGCTTCGAACCGATGATCCGTTCCGTTCAAAGCAGCTCAGCACCGCCACCTCGGGCCGGGCCAGCGGTCGGATCGTAATCATCCGGCTTCTTGGCGATCAAGGTCTGCGTCGTCAGGATCAGTCCAGCCACCGATGCCGCATTGCGAACCGCGCTGTAGCAAACCTTGACCGGGTCGATGATGCCAGCTTCGACAAGATCGACCGCCGCGCCATTGCGCACGTCGAGCCCGTGGCCATTCCTGGCCTTGGCAACTTTCGCAACCTCCGCCTCCCCGTTCAGGCCGGCATTGGCGGCAATGTAGAACAGCGGCCGACTGAGCGCGCGTTGCAGCAGCTCGGCGCCCTGCCTGGCGCCTCCGTCCAGACGATTGATCAATTCGTCGAGCCTTGCAGCGACCCTGAGCAAGGCCACTCCGCCGCCCGGCACAATGCCTTCTTCGAGCGCGGCGCGGGTCGCGTTGATGGCATCCTCGATCAATTGGGTCCGGCGTTTTTGCTCGACCGGCGTCGCGCCGCCGGCGAGAATCATCGCCGTGCCGCCGGACAGTTTCGCGATGCGCTCCTGGAACTTGTCCCGCTCGATATTTTCGGGAGCGGCATCGTATTGGCGCAACACCTGCTCGCGTCGCGCCGCGATGGTCTTCTGATCGCCGCCTCCCGCCGTGATCAGGGTCTTCGAGGCGGAAATGCGTACCTGGCGTGCAGACCCAAGGTCGTGCAGCTCCGCCTTCTCGAGCCTTCCGCCCAGATCCGCCGAGATGACGCGCCCTCCGGTCGTGATCGCAATATCCTCGAGCATCGCCTTGCGCCAATGGCCGAACTCCGGCGGATGAATCGCGGCGACCTTGAAATTGGATTTCTCCCGACGCGCCAGCAATTGCATGATGACCGATGGCGCCACTTCCTCGGCGATGATCAGCAAAGGTCGCCCGCTCTTCTCGATGAGCGAGATCACTCCAGCGAGTTGCTCCCCGGCCTGGATCTTGAGATCGGTCATCACGATGAACGGATTGTCGAGAACCACCTGCATTTTCTCGACATCGGTGACCATGTGGTGTGAAAGATAGCCGCGATCGAAGGCCATGCCTTCAACGATTTCCAGCGTCGTCTCGACCGTGTTGCCGAATTCCACCGCGACGATTCCGTGATTGCCTGCGCGCTCGAAGGCTTCGCCCACCATGTCGCCAAGCGCTGTGTCGTTGGCGGCAATGCTCGCAACAGCCCGCAGGCCGGCAGGCCCCTGCAGCGGTCTCGCCGACCGTCGTAACGCCGTGATGGTTTCAGTAACCGCCAGTTCCAGCCCTTCAACCAGCTCGACCGGATTGGCGCCGGCCGCCAGACATTTCAGGCCTTCCTGCACAAGAACATCGGCGAGCACCGTGGCCGTGGTGGTGCCGTCCCCCGCCACCTCGTTGGTTCGCGCTGAAACCTCGCGCAACACCTGCGCGCCCATATTCTCAAACGGGCATTCAAGTTCGATTTCGCTGGCAATGCTGACGCCATCGCGCGACACGATAGGCGTGCCGATCGGTCGGTCCATGATCGCGTTCATGCCCTTCGGACCCAGCGTACCGCGTACCGCCTTGGCGAGCTTGGCGACGCCCCGGCCGAGCGCGGCCCGCGCAGCTTCATCGTGCAACATGATCTTCGGCATTCTAAATCCCCGACTTTGCCTTGAGGTCGTCTGGTCTGAACGAGTTTTCGATGCTGCGCGCCCGCATCACGGCCCTGTTACGTACCCGGCGACGCCGGCATCGTCCTCGATTTCGGTACGAACGGTGTCTCGAGGTCGAACCGAGCAGCGAGCAGGCCACGGCACAGCGCGCCGTTGAATTCAGCGTTGATGCCGACGCGCCGTAGATTCGATACGTATCCGGCAAGGCTGTCGGCGCTTAGCCGTGCCCCGTTCGCATCGACAAAGGCAGGCCCATCGCCGCTTGCCGGGCCCACGACGGCACGCCGCTCGAGATAGCGCTGAATCAGCCTCTCACCTGCATCGTCGAGCGGCAGGCAACCCAGCTCCCTCAACGTCAGGCTCACGATCTCTGCTGGCGACTGCCCCAGCGCAACGAGGTGGCTGAGCAGTGCAACCTGGCGGCGCTGGAACGCCTTGACGAGGAATGTCTGACGCAGGTCATCGAGGCTGCCATCGGCCTCGGCGCCAAACGTTTCCTGGAACGAGCGCCCCTGGGCGAGGCCCGCATTGATCTTGTCGGCATACATGTGCTCACCCAAGACCACGCTGACGCCCTTGACCCAGTCCAACGCACTGACGGCCCGGCGCATGTCGTCTGCCATCAGGAATGAGAAATTGGCAGCGCACCAATAGGTCGGCAGGCGAAACTCGATGTGGACATGGTCCTTCGAGTCGACGTCGGCCCTGGTCACGAAATTCAACTCGGTGACGGGCTCGTCGAGTTCCGGATCCATCACGCCATGCAAGCAGGCCCATATCTGGGACTGCCTGTCATCCGACGAGCGGCTTCTCGGCCGCTCCCTCCCCTCAACGCCACGCTTCATGACCATCACCTCGGCGCGTGAACGGCTTCGGGCAAATGGGCATAACCGCCGCCGGCCCGGATCTTCTTCTTCTGCGCCTCGACGTCGATGCCGTAGATGCGGGCGGCGTTGAGGCCGAGAATCTTGGTCTTGGCCTCCATCGACAACACCGAACCGGTCTCCTTGGTGACGTCGGCCGGGATCTCGAATGCCATGAACTTGTCGATCAGCCATTTCGGCGTCCAGATGCCGTAATCGCTGCCGTAAAGGATCTTGTCCGGTCCAACCCAGAACAACAGTTCGGAAATCACATGGGCGAAATAACCCGGCCGCGAATGGATGAAGGGCAGCGCCACCGCGAGACCGGCATAAACGTTGGTCTCCTGGGTCGCGATCCAGCAGAAATCGTCAAGCCGCGGCAAGCCGCAATGCTCGACGATGAAATTCAGGTCCTGGAACGAGGTCGCGACGTCATCGATGTCGGCCACATCGAACGCATCCCGGTTGAGCGGGATGATCGTCGGCCCCTTGTGGACGTGGATGTTCTTGATGCCGAGCTTTTGCGCGGCCTCAAGATACTGGTAGGACGCCTTGTCGGTCAGCTTGTAGCCCTTCGATTCGCCGCGCCATTCCGCGGTGTAGAGCTTGACGCCCTTGAGTTTGTGCTTCTCGGACAGCGCATGAAGAGCTTCCAGGCCCTTGGTGCCGTCACGCGGATCGAACGCGCCATTCAGGATGAAGCGATCCGGATGGCTCTTCTTCATCGCCGAATTTCGTTCGGTGGTGTTGAAACCACTCTTGTAGAAATCGGTGAGGTAGGTCGGTTGCAGGATCGCCATGTCGTCATAGCCGGTGACGAACAGGTCGTCGAACATTGTCTTGGCATCGTATTTCTCGAACTTCTCCTTCTCCCATTTCTCCGAGGGCGGGCTCAGGTTCGAGTGGTAGGCGTAGAAGCAGTCGATGAACTGCTTGCCGTGGATGTTCTTCTGGTTTGCCGGACTTCCATCCCAGAAATGCGTATGCCCATCGATGACAAATATCTCTTCACCCTTGGCTGTCCTGTACATGGCGTTTCTCCCGATCCCGCTGGATGGCGTGTTGTTATGAGGCGGCGCGATTGATGTCGTCGAATGAGCCCGGCCGGCGTCGCGCCGGCCAGGGTTTGTTCGCAGGCGGCCGTCAGACGATGTATTTCATCATCTCGTTCATGTCGCCGAACAGCATGACGGTGTTGTCATCCGTCATCACCATGCGGCCGTAATGCGTCGAGGTCGAGATCTCGAAGAGATGCGGGGTCATGACCCGGCCGAGCTCTTCCGAAATCTCGTCCATCTTGAATTCCATCTTGCCGTCGCCATCGATGCGGATCATCGCCGGCATGTACGTCACCTTGATGTGGTCGTGACGGCTCATGACCTCGGCAATGGCGCGCGCCTCGACACTGTCGTTCATGGTGACCCCGCATTGATGCGACACCGTGTCCTCGAACGTGATGTCCTTCATCGATTTGAAGATGTTGTCATTCTCGTGCAGCATGTCGATGCTCCTGAAGAATTGAGTGAAGATGTGAAGCAGTATTGGCTACGACGCGAGATTTGCCGGAACCGTCAGGCCAAGCTCGGCAGCGATGCCCCTGATGCGATTCTTCGCGTGCGCCAGCGCGTCGGCGAAAGCCGCGACCTTGACACGCGGCTGCGACCAGATCGGCTGCAGATGATTGGCCGCATCGAGCGCGAGATCGGCATGCTTGGCCAACCATTTGTTGAACAACGCGAGGTTCTGCGCCCCGTAGGTGGGATCGGTACCGAGGATGTGGAACAGCTCGACGGTGTTGGCGAGATTGCGCTCATAGTCGGCTTCCGCGGCGGAGACGACAGCCGGAGTGATGAAGTCGTTCTGCGCAGATGCCGCCTGCATCAGGAAGCCTGAGCGGAAGAGTTCTCCGAGAAGCGGCTCGAACACCACATTGGTCGCAAAATATTGCTCCAGATAGTCGTTTGAACCCATCACCGACTCAACCGACTTGCGCACGCCCTGCCAGATCGGATCTTCCAGCCAGTGCTTCTTGCCGGCGGCAATGTCGAAGCCTGGAAGGTCGAGGCCGATTTCGCTCAGATAGAGAGTGATGTCCTGCGCGAAGCGAAGCTTGTAGGACGAGTTGGTCAGGATCGCATTGTTGACCATCTGCGTGTAGCCATAACGCTGCGCCTGCATCGTGGACGTGCCGAGGCCGAACTCGGCATGCTTGTAGGCGCCCAGATGGTTCTGCAAAATCTTCACCCAGGCGGGATCGAAGCGGGTTGGCGCTCCCGATTTCCGGCCATTCTCGATGGTGTTCTGCACCATCCCGCAGATCGTCGACTGGCGCTGATAGTGCGTGCGCTCCCATTCCTGGTCGACGGCGCGGAACTTGTGCCAGTTCGAACTTTTCGCAGCCGTCCAATCCTTGGAATAGGTCGGCGTTCCGTCCGGGAAGGAGATGATCCAGTCCTGCAGCAGATAACGCTCCGGATCCGGCTGAACGTCGACCGTCATGTCCTCGTAGTGGGTCGCCTTGCGGCCCTTGGGTTCGAAGTAGTTGTACTTGCGGCTGTCGGAGCCCGGGAACACTGCGGCCCCCGCCGCCCCGGATTTGACGATTGCTGCCGGCTTGGTCGCTGCTGCTCTGCTTCCTTGCGCGCTCATTGCTCACTCCCTTTTGCCATTCTGTTCTGCGACGAACTTTTGAACGCCGTCATCGCACCGCCGGCGTAAACTTGTCGAAGTAGATGTGGTCAGGCTCGACCCCGTTCATTTGAAGGACGGGCAATACGGCGTCGATCATCGGAGTCGGCCCGCACGCGTACGCGTCGATGGCGCCGCTGAATTTCTCCTTGCGCAGATGGCGCAGCACGACCTCGTGGATCAGCCCGGTCTCGCCGTCCCAGCCGTCATCCGCCTCCGCGTGCGACAGCGCCGGCACGAATTTGAAGTCGTCGAGCCGCGCCGCGATAGCTGCCAGCTCCTCGAGGTAGAACAGATCGGCGCGCGTGCGGGCTCCGTAGAAAAACCGCACCGGCCTCTGCTCCCCGCTCCCGATGTGATCGGCCAGGATCGACCACAGCGGCGACATCCCCGAGCCGCCGCCGATCAGCAGCATCGGACCCGGGCGCTCTTCACGCCGGAAGCAGGTGCCATACGGCCCCTTGGCGGTCACGGCGTCATCGACGCCCAATTTCCCGTCAAGCTGGGACGAAAACGCCCCGTTCGGATATTTCTTGATAATGAAGCAGAGACGGGTGCTCTCGCTGGGCGGATTCGCCATCGAAAAGGCGCGGGTAATGGTGCCATCCTGAAGCGTCAGATCGACATACTGACCGGCCCAGAACTTCATCGGCCGCTCGATCTCGATCTCCAGCAGCCTGATGTCCGACGTCAGCGCGTGGATCGCAGCCACACGCCCGGCAAATGCCTTCACCGCGATCGAACGGCTGAGCAGGTCTTCGTCATAGTTGAGCAGTTCGACACTGATATCGCTGTAGACGTGTGTACGGCACAACAGCACATGTCCGGTCTCGCTCTCGTAGTCCGGTAAGGCGAAGGTCGAGTACTTCAGCAGCTCGATGTCGCCGTCGACGAGTTTCGATTTGCAGCTGCCGCACTGGCCTTCCTTGCAGCCGTGCATCAGCGAGATGCCCTGACGAAACGCGGCGTCAAGGACGGTCTCGCCCTCCTCCACTTCCATCTCGATACCCACTGGCTCGAAACGAACCTTGTGAATCCGCACGTCCGTCATCATCTCGGCCTTGTCATGGCAGTTGAACAGAACGATCGGCGAAGCGATTGCCGACCCCCGGCAAGAGAGGCCGCGCGGAGCGGCCCCTCCCGTCGTCATTTTTAGTTGCAGGGATTGATCTTGAAGCCCTTGCGATACTCGGCCGTCGCGACCTCGCGTTCGGCGGGCGAAAGTGCCCTGAAGCCACGCAGCGGACTGCCGAGCGTGTGTCCGCGCACGTGATCGAGCGTCCACATGTCCTTGGCGTCGAAGCGCAGATGCGGTTGCGCGATCATGGTCTTGCCGTCAGGCCGGACAAAACCGAGATCCTTGATCGCATCGGCGACATCCCAGCCGTGATAGCAATCTTCCCATTCACGGCGACCGCTGAAGCGGCCCATGGCCGGCGTCGCCCGCCCCTCGTATTCAGCGGCGAACGCCACCTTGTGGGTCCAACGGCAGCCTTCCGAGCAATAGGTGTAGATCTTGCCGTCGACCTCGTCGCAGACGAAGTCTTCACGGATCAGGCACGGAACCATGCAGCTCCAGCACCGATGCGGGTACGAGTAGCCCACTTCGCTGTTGAAGAGGATGTTGGTTTCGCCGGGTACACTGAGCTTTGCGTGCCACTTCCAGAAGTCGCCGAATTCGGCGTACCAGCCCGGATATTTGTGCTCGAACCACTCGAAGTCCCGCTCGGTCTGAGCCTCGATGCGCCAGAAGTTCACCGACCAGCCGACCGTGAAGAACTGCGCGGTCTTGTGGACATAGTTCTTCTTGACGATCCGATCCCAGGCGGCGGCGACGTCATCGTGATGGATCTTGATGCCGTACTTCTCGAGCGGCAACATGTAGGTCCGGTAATAGTCTTCGTAGATCCAGCGATGCCAGAGCTCGGCATAGGACTCCTTGTTCTTGTCGCGGTTGGTCGTGCCGTACTCGATGAACGTCCCGATCGCGGCATCGACAATCGCGTGATTCTGCCAGAAGGCGTATTTCAGGTCGCGCTCCAGCAACTGGTGGTTCGACGGATCGTTGATCATCGCCATCAGCATCGAGTGACCGTTGCCGATATGGCGGGATTCGTCCGACTGAACCGACAGGAACACCGTCGGCAGCGCGTAGTCGCCGTTGCGGGCGGCTTCTGACGGCATCGCCACGAACAGCGTATTGGTGAAGGCGGTTTCCGCGACGACCGTCAGATAGACGTTGGCCGCGGTGATTGCGTCACCGGTCAGGAAGCCCTCGGCGAACTGGCGGCCGATCGTGGTCGCATAGCACTTGCCGAACGCGGCTTCCGTGATATCGAACCCCGCCGGGTCGATGTAGTTCTCCATGTACCACTTCTTGAGGTTCATCTGGATCGTCGAGTGACGGAACTCATCGACCATCTGCATGGTGAAGCCGGTGCGCAATTCCTCGCCGGGGGCCAGCCGCCCGACCATCGCCATCGAACGCGCCGCCGAGATCTCCGGGAACGGGATGATCGCCAGGAACAGCTTCATCCACTCGACCCATCGCGGCTCGACGTTGCGGAACATGTCGCCGCGCAACGCCGCGTCCAGCGCACCATAGACGCGGTTGTCCTTTTCTTCCTGCATCGGGAAATACGACCGCAGGACCTGCTTCATCGGGTCGCGCGGTGTCTTCGATATCTTGTAGTCGGTCGGGAAGGTCATCGCCTCCTGCACGTAGCTTGGCGTCCAGCCAAGGTCCGCGACACGGTTGGCCGCTTCAGCGATGCTGATGCCCTTCTGCGCGGTTATCTTGTTCAGTGTCAGACTTGCAGTCATTTCCAGCTCCTTTGAACGTTGCGTTGCTTCCGGCATTCTCGCTTTTAATCCCAGGTCAAAACCCCTGGTTCGCACTGTTGAAATTCTCGGCCGCAAAACTCACTTTGAGTCCGTTAAATGGATTGATCGATCTGCTGACTCGTCGTTTCACGTCAGCCCGGCTTCCCGGCGCTGACGGTCTCGTCACCCTCCGCTGGCTCGTTTGATGAGAGGTTTTCCTTCGGCGACGAATTTCGCCGAGAGAACCAGTGCGCCGGTGGCGAAATCCTTGCCGTGCGCGGCGATCATGGCCTCCGTGATCTCGGCCAGCCGAATGAAGAAAGCGTCTTTCGACCTGGCTTCCTCGCTCATGTCCGGTTGCGGAGACGACATGTGTGGCTGTTCCTTTGATGCAATCATGGTTGCGTTGTTCCTGCTCATCATGCGTGCCCCGAACGTTGGTGGTCGCCGGACGAAGGACCGCTGTCGATCTCACGCAGGGACGTGTTGAGCCATTCACGCTCGGCCACCAGGCGTCGTTGCTCCTCCCGGAGCATCTCCAGGCGCGCGATCGCGCGCTCCAGTTCGGCATGCGCGTCGCTTCCGGGCTCGGCGCGCGCCGCGCCACGCACGGCGCAGGCAAGTTCGATTTCGGCTCCGCCGCGCGCATGCTCATTCTTGATTTGCATCTCGTTGTTATCGACCATCTCGTCGATCAGCCTGTCCCGAGCGATCATCCGATCGCGGGCGCGCTGCAATTCAGCAGCTTCCTCGACGGTGATCGGCGGCTGGCGTCGGCTGTCCTTTGTCACTCGCGCCACTCTCGTTCGATGATCTGGTCCGATGCTTCGCATCTCGCGGTACATGCCCTACGGGATCAGGACCGCACGGCCGTGAATGCGCCCATGATGCAGATCATGAAGCGCGTCATTGGCCTCGCTCAGCCTGTATTCCCTGGTGTGGAGTTCGACGAGGCCGCGATCCGCGAGTGCCATCAACTCGACCAGCTCGGCATATGTGCCGACCAGGTTGCCGACGATGGTCTTTTCCGACGTGATCATGTCGATGGTCGGGATATCGATCTTCCCGCCATACCCGACGATGTAGTAGTAGCCGCCGTTCGCCGTCATCGACAGGCCCTTGGCGATAGCGTTACCCTCGCCGACAAAATCGATCACTGCCTCCGCGCCGCGCCCGCCGGTGAGCGCCAGCACGGCCTCAACTTCATTGCCGTCTGCCTTCACGACATGATGCGCACCGCACTTCTTGGCGAGCTCGAGCGACTGTTCGGCGCGATCGACCACGATGATTTCTGCCGCGCAGAGCGCTGCGAGAACCTGGATGCCGATATGACCCAGCCCACCGGCGCCGATCACCGCGACATACTCGCCGGGCAGCAGATGGCGGGATGCCTTCTTCGCGGCGCGATAAGCCGTCAGCCCGGCATCGGTGTAGGGAGCAACATCCTTCGGTGCGAGCGACTTCGGCAGCTTGATCAGAGAGCGCTGCCCCGTCAGCAGATACTGCGCATAGCCGCCATTGGCATTGATACCGGGAAACGAGCTGTCCAGCGCATGCATGTCGTCGCCGCGCCGGCATGCGAGACAATGCCCGCTGGTCACCAGCGGATGGCAAATCACGCTGTCGCCGACCTTGACCCCTTCGACACCCGGGCCGATCGCTTCGACCCAGCCGGCGTTCTCGTGGCCCATGATGTATGGAAGCTTGACGTCGACCTTGCTGCGCCAGATGCCTTCAACGATGTGCAGATCGGTACGACAGACACCGGCACCGCCGATGCGCACGATCACGTCCATCGGGCGCGAGATCTTCGGGTCAGTCACGTCCTGGAATTTGACGAACTCCTTCGCCGTCAGCTTCTCGTCGAACTCATGAAGCACCGCCGCTTTCATTGAACAGCCTCCCCGGCAAAATTTTTTATTCTGTCGATCTGACGCGATCGCCATCCCGCTAGATAGTTCAGCAAGGGCTGTGCCAAGCGCACAACGGCCTGATCTTTCTATTGTTCTTGCCGTCGCGGGAGTGCTCGCGCCGATCCGCCTAGGAGCAGACTTTGCGCGCGACTGTTCCGAGACGGAACAGTTTGGCGGCTGCAACAGCGCGTGCGCAGAAATTTGGATTTTCAGTTGTTTGATCTATGATCGCGAGAACCGCGCCACGCGCGAGAACGACCCGAACCGGGCTACGACCAAGAGGAATTCGCCAAGCAGCGACTCCGGGAGGAGCTAGGATGCTGACCGCCAGCCGACGCATGGACAATGCTTGGATGACGCTCGATCACCGCGGTGCGCCGCCGGCAGAGCTTTTGTCAGCCGACATCTACGACAGCTGGATGCGCTGCATTTCGCTTGGTCTCGACACATTGCGCCCTCCATCGCCCGAGTTCGTGAGCATCGCAGTTCTGCGTCAGGAGCAGCAGCGCTGTTCACTGATCCGCGGCCTCGCGCTCGCGGAGATGCACACACTGCATCAGCAGATTGCCGGCTCCAATTTCATGATCGCCTTTGCAAATGCCGACGGCCTGCTGCTCGACATCATCTCGGACTCGAGCTTCAGTGATGCCTCGAACGCCGCGAGCATTCGGCCCGGCACCATCTGGACCGAAGCCATCTGCGGCACCAACGGCCTCGGCACCGCCGCCTATCTCAAGCGGGCCATCGTCGTTCACGGGGGCGAGCACTTCTTCTCGCGCTACAACAATCTTACTTGCATCGCGGCGCCAATCTTCGCGCCGGATGGCGAACTCGCCGGAATACTGGACGCGTCATCGGATTGCATGTCGAGGCAGGCGCATACCCAGGCGCTCGTCGCGATGGCCGCAACCCAGATCGAGAATGGTCTGTTCCGCGAGCATCACCGCGGAAACATCCTGATCGCTTTCCATAACCGCGGCGAGTATCTGCATACGTTGAGCGCGGGCCTGCTGGCCGTCGATAACGAGGGCAGGATCCTTGCAGCCAACAGGGCCGCAAGCGTCCTGCTGCATGGCCTGCCAGCCTCGCCGGGTCGTCGCTTCGCCGACGTCTTTCGTACGAAATTCAGCGCCTTTGTCGATGAAGGCCGGCGCAAGGAACGCCAGCGCCTCGAGGACGAGGTCGGTAGCCAGTTCGTCGCAACAATCGAGAACGCACGCCAGTTCTCGATGATGCAGGCCATCCCGCGGCCTCGGCCGCCGACGCCCAAGGACGTCCCCACCCAGTTCGTCTCCGCCGATCCGGCGATCGCTTCCGGTGTCCAACGGGTGGGGGTCGCTGCGGTCCGCAAGATGCCGATCCTGATCCGTGGCGAAACCGGCACCGGCAAGGAGCAACTCGCCCGCCATGCTCATGCCGCCAGTGGACGGACCGGCGCTTTCGTGCCGGTGAATTGCGCAGCGCTCCCCGACAGCCTGATCGAGGCGGAGTTGTTCGGCTACGCCGAAGGGGCTTTCACCGGAGCGAAAAAAGGCGGGGCTGCGGGACTGTTCAAGGAAGCGGACGGCGGAACGCTCTTCCTCGACGAGATCGGCGACATGCCGGTGACGCTGCAGGCCGTGCTGCTGCGCTTTCTGGACGATTGGACTGTCCGGCCGGTCGGCGGCACCAAACGTCAGGTCGACGTTCTCCTGGTGTCTGCCACCAACGCCAATCTCGACGACTCGATAGCGAAGGGCCGATTCCGATCGGATTTGCTGTTTCGCCTCAACACGCTGGAGGTGACGTTGCCGCCTTTGCGCGAGCGTTCCGATTTCGCCGAGATCGCGCGCCATTTGATCCACAAGATCGATCCCTTGATGGATTTGACCGAAGGGGCGATCGATCGTTTGGCCGAACTCGATTGGGATGGAAACATCCGCGAACTGCGCAACGTGCTTTCCCGATTGTCGCTGGCCGAGCCGGGAGATCTGATCGACGAGACATCGGTCGAGTCCGTACTTGCGCATTCCGGCGGCGAGCGCCTGACCGGCAAGGCGGTGGGTGGTTGGCTCAAGGCCAATCTGCATGAGATTCAGCGCTCGCATGTGCTGACCGCGTACGCCGAAACCGGCAACAACATCAGCAAGACCGCGCGCCGCCTTGGCGTGTCGCGCAATACGATCTATCGCGCCCTGCGCGGCAACAAGGACTAGCACGATCGCGGCGAAGGCGCCGCGACGACTCGATCCGGCTGTAACTGGAGGCGCTGAAGTCCAGCCCCTCGTCGGGTTCAATTGGGAGTGTCGCCATGTTCGAACCGGAAAACAGTCTCGAAGCCCTGATGCAGGCCGCCGCAAGGGACGCCAGCATCGTTCCCGCATTCTATCGCGCCTTGCTCGAGACGGAGATTTACATTCTGACGCCGGAAGCGCCGATGAAACCCGGACGCCGTCGCTCGCTCAAATTTCAGGAAGAGATCAAGGTCGCAACGGTCGAATTCCAGAACATGACATGGCACCCCACCTTCACCTCAAAGAAGCGTATCTACGACTATATAAAGGAGCCTGAGGTGTGCCTTGGCGCCGCTGCGCGCAATCTGTTCGAAATGTTGCCTGACTCTAATTTCTGGCTCAATCCGTTGTCCGAATGTCAGAAGCCGCTGCCGGCCACCGAAATCGCTCTCCTCATGAGTGGCAAGATCTTTGGCATGGCGATGAAGTCCGCGCGATAGGCCCGGTGCTCGTGCGACATTGCGCCCATCCGGTTTGCATCAACTGCGGTTCACAGCCGGACTTGTCAGACGTTGTCGGGCTCAGGCCGATCAACGGGCCTGAGGCGATCATCGATGTAGCGCCTGAGCGCCGCGGCCGCGTTCAGCATGTGCGCACGCATCCTGCGCGATGCTGAATCGCCATCGCCCTCCGCGATCGCCTGCATGATGGCCTCATGCTCCTCGCGAGACCGCCGAATACGATCGCCCTGGCGCAATTGAGTTCGACGGAAGGCGCTGAGACGGGCGCGGACATCTTGCGCTTGCTCCGCAAGGAACGAGTTGTGCGTCGCCCGGTAGATGCATTCGTGGAATTGCCGGTTGAAGGCATCATAGGCATCAACGTCGTTCGCCTCGACCATCGCACGCGATCCGTCGTGGAGCTCGATCAGGTGACTGCGCTCGAGCGGCGTCATGCGAAAGGTCGCAAGCCTGACGCACATCGCCTCCACCTCGGCGCTAGTCTCGAACATGTCCATGATGCGCTCGGGTGTCATGCGTGCAACGACGACCCCACGACGCCCACGGACCTCCACCAACCCGCTGACGGCGAGCTGCCGGAGAGCCTCCCGCACCGGAGTCCGGGAAGCCCCAAAGCGATCGGCAAGCTGCTGTTCTTCCAACGCCGCCCCGGCGACGAGCGCGCCGGATGCTATCTCGTCTGTGAGCGCGTTTCGGATGCGGTCGGAAAGCAGGCCACCATCGTCTTCCGCTTCGGCTACGACTTTCAAGAAACTCACCATTTTCAGTTAACCCGTGATCGCGCGCACTGCGAAATACAGGACAGAGGGGGCAACCAGACACCCCAAGCCGGTATGAAATGTCGCAGTCAACGCGCCATACGGGACCAGACGCCGATCGGTTGCCGCAAGCCCTCCGGAAACGCCGCTGACCGTTCCCATCAAGCCGCCGAACACCATTGCGCTGCGCGGATTGTCGAGGCCGATCATCTTCGCCACGAAGGGCGTACCGATCATCACGATCACTGCCTTGAATACACCGGTCGCGATCGAGAGCGCAATGACCGGTGAGGGTGCGCCGATCGCCGCCCCCGTGACCGGCCCCACGATATAGGTGACCGCGCCGGCACCGATCGTCGTCAATGATTCGGCGTCGGTGTAGCCAAACGCCGCGGCGACGATAACGCCCAGAATGAACGGAACGACGGTTCCCAATCCGAGTGCAATCGCACCGATTACGCCGGCCTTGCGCGCTTGGTCGACATCGACCTCGAAGGCAGTGGCGACGATGGCAAAGTCTCGGAGCATCGCGCCTCCCATCAGGCCGATCCCGGCGAGCGCCGGCAGGTCGGCCACACCCTTCTCACCGCCGGTGGAAATGCCTCCGAAAAAGGCCAGCACGAGACCCAGCATGATCGCGATCGCCGAGCCGTGAATGCGCCCGAAGGTGAGATATTTCGAGATTGATCCGGATATCCACATCAGGATTCCGACAGCGGCGAACGCGGTCACCAGCGAATTGGCGGTGAGAACGTGAGACATCATGTTCATCCGATCCTCCCGGACTTGAGGTGAGGCACCGGCGCGGCGAGCACCTCAGCCTCTCGCGCCTCGATCTCGTCCATCGTCTCGACACGACCGCTGAACCGACCGATCAGGGCCACCATCGCGAAACACACCGCGACCGCCCCGATCCCCGCAATGACGACGATCGGACCGCCTTTTGCAGCAGCGACCACGTTCTGCTGCGCCGCCATCGCGACCACGATCGGAATGTAGAAGCTGCCCCAGAACTCGACGCCGGTCTTAAGCCCATGGCTGAGCAGGCCGCGCCGCACCAGCCAGAGCCGGGCCGCGATCAGGAACATCATCGCAATGCCGACGCCGCCGACATTGGCCTTAACGCCGAGGGCAACGCCGAGCAGGTCGCCCAACAGGCCTCCGAGCAGGGTGCAAATCGCGAGCAGTGCAACGCCGGAAATGGTCACGGGCGCCTCCACTCAGAGAATGAGGCGCGATGCCCCTGACTTGGACGCCTTGTATCCATTCGCATCTTAAATTCCCTCCTATGTATGCGAATATCGATCGCTTATAAATCTGTGTATACATTGATTGACAATATAATGCAATACGCATACATTGAAGTCCATCGAAGCCAATCCCGCATGCCAAGGAGCCGAGATGAGCGATTGGGGTATGCAAAAGGCCGCCCTCGGAGAACGCCTGGCGGCCGGTCAACAGCACGCAAAGGGTAAGATTGTCCCGATCCCGAGCCTGCCTGCGTTTTTGAAGGCGGTGATCCGGTCAGGCGACCGGGTGTGCCTGGAGGGCGACAATCAGAAGCAGGCCGACATCCTCGCCTCGGCGCTCGCGAACCTCGATCCCCAGGATGTCCACGACCTGCACATGGTGCAGTCGGGCGTGGTCCTGCCCGCGCACCTCGACATCTTCGAAAAGGGAATCGCGCGGCGGCTCGACTTTTCCTATTCAGGCCCGCAGTCGGCCCGCATCGCGCGGATGCTTTTCGGGGGCAAGATCGAACTCGGCGCCGTGCATACCTATCTCGAGCTGTTCGCCCGCTACTTCATCGATCTGACGCCGAACGTCGCTTTGATCGCGGCGGTAAGCGCCGACAAGGACGGCAATCTCTATACGGGGCCGAACACCGAAGACACACCGACGGTGGTCGAGGCGACCAGCTATAAGAACGGTCTCGTCGTGGCGCAGGTCACCGAGATCGTCGACAAGGTCCCGCGCGTCGACATCCCCGGCGACCTCGTGCATTTCGTGGTCGAAGCTGGCCGACCGTTCTACGTCGAGCCGCTCTTCACCCGCGACCCGGCAGCCATCACTGAAACCCAGATCCTGACGGCGATGCTGGCCATCAAGGGAATCTACGCGCCCTACGGCGTGCGCCGGCTCAATCACGGAATCGGCTTCAATACCGCCGCGATCGAGTTGTTGCTGCCGACCTATGGCGAGAAGCTCGGCCTCAAGGGCAAGGTTTGCACCCACTTCGCGCTCAATCCGCATCCCACGATGATTCCGGCGATCGAAGCCGGATGGGTCGAGCAGATCCATTGCTTCGGATCGGAAGTCGGCATGGAGGATTACGTCGCCGCGCGCTCCGATATCTTCTTCACCGGGCCCGACGGATCGCTGCGCTCCAACCGTGCCTTCTGCCAGACGGCGGGCCTCTATGCCTGCGACATGTTCATCGGATCGACGCTTCAAATCGACCTCGAAGGCCACAGCTCGACGGTGACGACCAGCCGCATCGCAGGCTTCGGCGGCGCGCCCAACATGGGCTCCGACCCTCGCGGCCGCCGCCACCCGAGCGAACCCTGGCTCAAGGCGGGCGCCGAGGCTGCGCCCGACTCCTCCCCCGCGCTGCGCCGCGGCCGCAAGCTCGTGGTGCAGATTGGAGAGACCTTTGGTGACCGCAATGTCCCGCTCTTCGTCGAGCAACTGGATGCGCTTGAACTGGCGCGCAAACTCGACCTCGATCTGGCGCCGGTGATGGTCTACTCCGACGACGTGACGCACATCGTTACCGAGGAAGGCATCGCCAACCTCCTGATGTGCCGCAACAAGGACGAGCGCGAGCAGGCCATCCGCGGCGTTGCTGGCTACACCGACATCGGCCGGGCGCGTGATGCGAACCTCGTCGAGCAGCTCAGGCAGCGCGGCGTGATCCGGCGCCCTGAAGATCTCGGCATCGATCCGCTCGACGCGGACCGGCGCCTGCTGGCGGCCCGCTCGATCAAGGATCTCATGCTGGCTTCCGGCGGCCTCTACCGTCCGCCCAGCCGCTTCCGGAACTGGTGAGGAGTTTTGCATGGAAACGCTCAGCTTCAGACTATCTGCCCCGACGCGCGCTGGCGGCACCCGCATGCAGGCGATCGTCGGCGTCGTCGCCTCCGGCAATCTCGAGGTGCTGTTGGAACGCGCTTCGCCGGCCGACACCTGCGTGATCGACATCGCGACCGCGGCCCACGGCTTCGGCGCGGTGTGGGACGCCGTCGTGCGCGACTTCGTCGCCCGCCGCCCTGCCGGTGGCTTACGTATCTCCATCAATGACGGCGGAGCCCGACCCGACACGGTCGCGCTGCGCCTCGCGCAAGGCATCCGCAAGATCGAGGAGCCGGAACGATGACAGCGGCCACAGCCAATACGGTTTCGCTGAGCTGGTACGAGGCGAGCGCCCGGCAGCGCATAGAAGCGCTGGTCGATACCGGCAGCTTTGCCGAATTCATCGGTCCCGAGCAGCGCGAGATGAGCCCGCATCTGGCGATCTTCGACCTGCCGGAGCAGTTCGACGACGGCATCGTCGTCGGACGCGGTCGCCTGGAAGGATCGCCGGTGCTCGTCGCAGCGCAGGAAGGTCGCTTCATGGGCGGCGCCTTCGGTGAGGTCCACGGCGCCAAGCTCACGGGCCTGCTGCGCGCGGCACGCGCACTGAACCAGGATGTGCTGATCCTGTTCGACACCGGCGGCGTTCGCCTTCAGGAGGCCAACGCTGGCGAGCTCGCGATCTCGGAAATCATCCGCGCTGTGGTCGAGGCGCGGCGCGCGGGCGTCAGCGTGATCGGACTGATCGGCGGACGCGCCGGATGCTATGGCGGCGGCAGCCTGATCGCCGGCAGCTGCTCGCGCCTCGTCGTCTCCGAGCAGGGGCGGATCAGCGTCAGCGGCCCCGAGGTGATCGAGACCAACAAGGGCGTCGAGGAATTCGACTCACGCGATCGGGCCCTCGTCTGGCGCACGATGGGAGGCAAGCACCGCTACCTCATCGGCGGCGCCGACACGTTCGTTGACGACGAGGCGCTGGCGTTTCGACAGGCGGCGATCGATGCACTCAAGATCAGGCGCGATTGCGGCGTTGCGGTTCTCGAGGCCGAGCAGAAGCGCCTCGAGCGGCGCCTGCAGCGTTTCGGCGCGTCCAAGGATGCCGTCGAGGTCTGGCAGGCGCTGGGCGTCGGTCAGCCGGCCGATATCCCCTCGCTTTCGACCGACGCGTTCCTTCGCGCGGCAAACAACAGGGAGAATGCCGATGACGCTCGATGACATTCTGGCGAGCCTGTTCCCCAGCGGCATGGATATTGACGTCACCCCCGCGATGATCGCGGGAACGGCGGTCCTTCCCGGTGCAGGGCCGGTCCACGTGCTCGGCATCACGCAGGGAAAGCCGCTCGGCGTGGACGAGGCGATTGTGCTCGCAGGACGCGTGATCGAGATCGTCAGATCAGGCGATCGGGCTCCGATCCTGTTCCTGGTGGATTCCTCAAGCCAGCGCATGAGCCGACGCGACGAATTGCTCGGCCTCAGCGAATACCTGTCGCATCTCGCCAAAGCCTTGCTGCTGGCGGAAGCGGAAGGCCACCGCACCGTCGCCCTGCTCTACGGCGGCAGCGCGGCCGGAGCGTTCATCGCGACGGCGCTTGCCGCCGACACGCTGGTCGCGCTGCCCGGGGCGCATCCCGCGGTGATGGATCTGCCGTCGATGGCGCGGGTCACCAAACTTCCGATCGATGTGCTCAAGGCCAAGGCGGAAGCGACACCGGTGTTCGCTCCGGGCCTCGAGAACATGGTGCAGACCGGCGGCATACACGTCGTCTGGGACGAAAATGCCCCGTTGGCGCCGCAGCTTGCGGCCGTGCTGCAACGGCCGCAAGGACACGATGATCGCGGCCGGCTCGGCGCCGAACGCGGCGGACGGCGGAAAGCGGCCGAACTGGCTGGGCGAGTTGCTGTCGCGGCAGCCTTACATCGGGGATCGCAAGATGGTTGAAGCTCTCGCGCGCCACAGCATGGTGAAGGCCTCGGCATCCGGATGGACCGCCGTGATGAGCCGTTATCCCGAACTCGCCAGCGAGCCGATCGTCGCAGGCTGGGCGCACGTCGGCCGTCCCCTCATCGTTCGCCGGCCGGCTTGCAGCGATACTGCCGGCATGATTCCGCTCGGTCTGCCACTGCCGCCGAGCCACGGCAAACGGCGCATTGCGATCTCGCTCGCCGCGGCCGATATCGTCGCATCCGCCCCGCCCCCATTGCTCGCCGACGCGGCCGCGACGGCGCCCGCAGCTTGGCGCGAGACGATCGACGAGCTCCTCCAAGTTTTGCCGGAGACCCGCACCTTTGGCAGCCTGGCCTGGCAGTATCTCACCGGCCTTCCCTATCTTTCGAACAGTTCGGACCTTGATCTGCTCTGGCCGCTGTCGGCAGCCAGGCAAGGAGATACCCTGCCGTCCGACATCGCCCGAATTGCACAACGGGCGCCGATGCGGCTGGACGGTGAGATCGTCGGTCCGGCAGGAGGGGTTCAATGGCGCGAACTGACCGGCACTGATCAGGACGAAGTGCTTGTGAAAGGCCCGACTGGGGTCACCAGCACGACGCGCGCAGCCTTTCTCGCAGGTCACGTGTCATGAACGTTGCACTCAAATGGCAATCGCTGCCGGGATCTGCGCTTGATGCGGAGCAACTCGGCCATCTGGCATCGTCTTGCCTGAAGCTCGAAGTCGAGACCTATCCCAAGCCGGGGTTGGTCAGCCATGTCGACAATGGCGCGCATGGCGACATGGACGCCGAGCTCCTGCGCCGCAGCGCCGAGACCCTGAAGCCGTTCTTCAGCGATCTGGCAGCCGCAGGCGCCGAGGGCGCCGGCATGAACCGGTTGCGCGCGATCGGAGTTGCGGCGGAGCGCGCCATGCTCGCTGCGACCCGCGGCGTCAACACGCATCGTGGCGCGATCTTCGGATTGGGCCTGCTCTGCGCCGCGGCCGGATATCGTGGCGCGCTCGGCGTCCGCAAATCCCTCGGCGACCTGGTGTCGCGGCGCTGGGACAAAGACATCCTTTCAGGTCCCATATCGCTGCGCAGCCATGGCGCCGTCGCCTCGCGGCGCTACGGCGCCGGCGGCGCCAGGGCGGAAGCCGCCCATGGCTTTCCGTCGGTGTATGACATCGCCCTTCCCGCGCTGCATGCGGCGCGGAAGCTCGTTCTTCATGATGAGGAAGCGGTGCGCATTCAGACATGCATGACGCTCATCGCCGACGTCACCGACACCAACCTGTTGCATCGGGGCGGACCGGAGGGATTGAGCTTCGCGCAGGCCAGCGCATCCGCATTTCTGGCTGCAGGAGGCATCGGATCTGCCGGCTGGCGGAGACGAGCGGTCGACATTCATCACGCGTTCGTGGCGCGCAATCTGAGCCCGGGCGGCTCGGCGGACCTGCTGGCCATGGCCCTCTTCGTCGATCGACTGGAACGCTGATGCTTGCACTGCTCTGCGGCGGACAAGGCACCCTCTCGGACAAGATCTTCGATCTGGTCGCGGAGCAGCCCGCCGCGAAGCCGGTTTTCGACGCAGCAACCACCTGTCTCGGCGAGGATCCGCGACAGCTCGTCAGGACACAAAGCGTGGACGTATTGTCCACCAACCGTGTCAGCCAGATCCTGACTGTCACGTCGGTGCTCGCGATCCACGCCTGCATTGCCGACCTCCTGCCTGAACAGACTGCCGTCACAGGTTACAGCGTCGGTGAGATGGCGGCCTGGAGCATCGCCGGAATATGGACAGCCGACGAAGCCCTCCGACTGACAGATGTTCGCGCGCGCCAGATGGACCGCGCGGCCGGACCAGATGGCCGCCTCGGCTACGTCCGCGGGCTCGACCGGGCCGCGCTCGAACGTCTGCTGGAACACCACCGCTGCGAGATCGCGATCAAGAACCCCGACCTCCTGTTCGTGATCGGAGGCGCAGAGCGGGACGTCATCGAGCTCTGCCGGGAAGCGACAAGACAGGGCGCCGTGCGCACCGGCCTTCTCGCCGTGAAAATCGCATCGCACACGTCACACCTCGCGCAGGCCTGCGCGCCGCTGCAACAGGCGCTCGACGGCAGCAGACGCGCCCCCGTCGCAAGCGAGCTGATCCTGCTTTCCGGGGGCGACGGCGAGCGCATCTTCTCTGCAGGGAGTGCAACAGCGAAGCTCGCGGGTCAGGTCGCGTGCCCCATCGACTGGGAAGCGACCTTGGAAGCCCTCGCGGAGCTGGGAGTCAGCAGGGTGCTGGACCTCGGCCCAGGACATGCGCTTGCAGAGATGGCGCAGGCCTTCCTGCCATCCATTCGGTGCTACGCCACGGACGGATTTCACACGGTCGACGGCTTGCGAAGCTGGGTTGCTTCCAGGTAGCCGGTACGCATGACTTTAGACGCTGAGTCTCACAGCAGGCGACGCAGAGGCCGCAGAAGCGGCCGCCCAAAATGCCCTGCTCGGCAAAGCCGCTTACCCCAACCGGGCAACGGGTGTGTGGAGAAAGGTGGTAGCGGGAGAGGGACTTGAACCCCCGACCCCAGGATTATGATTCCCGTGCTCTAACCAGCTGAGCTACCCCGCCATGGGCTCGCGAACGTCGGCGTGCAGCCGCGGGTGCGAACGGGCGGCATATAAAGAGTGGCATGCTCGCCTGTCAAGCAAAGGCGGACAGAGTCGCAACTTATTGCAGACAGAGGCTATTTCGGCCGCACCGATGGGTCGCCGCCAGGGCTGCCGGGCGGTGGAATCACCGGCGTGTTGCCGCCTTGCGGGGTCGGCGCACGCATCTCGGGATCGACGCCGGCCGGCGGGCACAGCACGCCGTCGGATTTGGCGAGCTTGTCGCCCAGCGCCTGGCCGGTGGTGGTTCCCTCCGGAACCACCACGCCGGTATGCGAAGGCTGTTGCGGCGCGCAATTCACGGCAGCGCGCGACGGTGCCGGCGGCGCGGTCCGCGCCGGCGGCGTGGCAGGCGTCGGCGGCGCCTGCGCGGCGGCCACAACGGGTGCCGTCATCAGCACACAGGATAAGGCGAGCGTTCGAATCCTCATGACGGGAGAACCGTGACGACGCGCCGATGTTCCCTATGAAAATCGCCGCAGCCTCACGATTTGCGGAATCGGATCAGCGAGAAGTGCCCCATCGGCGGCATCGGCCGACGCTCCGCGAGACTGACGCCGCCATGCTTGGCCGCCCATTCGGTCAGCCGCTCCCACGGGAATTCCGGACGCCAGCCGAGCCGCCGCGCCAGCGGCGCAAAGGCGAGCTCGAAGATGCGGCGCGGGCCGCTCTCGGCGCCGATGTGATTGACCAGGATCAATTCGCCGCCCGGCTTCAGCACGCGAACAAAATCATCCAGCGTCGCCTCGGGATCCGGTACCGCGGTGATGACGTATTGCGCGACCACCGCATCGAAGAACGAGTCCGGGAATGCGAGGTTCTTGGCGTCCATCACCGCCAGCGTCTCGACATTGGAGAGGCCCAGCGCGCGCACGCGCTTAAGCGCCCGCCGCAGCATCGGCTCGGAAATATCGACGCCGCACAGTTTTGTGGTGGGCGCATATTCCGACAGCGACAGCCCGGTGCCGACGCCGACATCGAGCACGCGCCCGCCGATCCGGTCGGCTTCCGCAATCGTCGACTGACGGCCCTGATCGAACACCTTGCCGAACACCAGATCGTAGATCGGTGCCCAGCGGCCATACGCCTTTTCGACCCCCTCGCGGTCGATGTCCCCAGCCATTCCCTGCCCCGACGTTTCTTCTGTCTATCCGCGAACCGCATCGGCGAGCGCCGCCGCCGCATCCCGCACAGCCGCCCGCGCCACGCGGCTCGCGCTCGCACTCCTGATGAAGCCACCGCCGAGCACGCGCGCCTGCCCAGAGGCTGCGTCGTAGAACACGCAGGCCTGGCCGGGCGACACGCCCTCCTCGCCGGCGACGAGCTCGACCTCATAGCCGCCATCGGCGGCGCGCAACCACGCCGGCTGCGGCGCGCGCGTCGAACGCACGCGGACATACAGCTCGATGCCCTCGCCGATCACGCGATCCAGCGCGCCGTCGCCGATCCAGTTGACGTCGCGCAGCGCGATGCGATCCATCCGCAGCGCCTCGCGCGGCCCGACCACGACACGGCGCGTCGCCGCATCGAGTTTGACCACATAGAGCGGGCTGCCCGAGGCAATGCCGAGGCCCTTGCGCTGGCCGACGGTGAAATGAACGATGCCCTGGTGCTGGCCGACGACATTGCCGGCGAGATCGACGATGTCGCCCGGCGCGATCGCATTCGGCTTCAGCCGTCCGATGATGTCGGTGTAGCGGCCGGTCGGCACGAAGCAGATGTCCTGGCTGTCCTGCTTGTCGGCGACCTCGAGATCGAAGCGCCGCGCAAGCTCGCGGGTCTGCGGCTTGGTCATGTCGCCGAGCGGGAAGCGCAGGAAGTCGAGCTGCTCGCGCGTGGTGGCGAACAGGAAATAGCTCTGGTCGCGGTCGGCATCCGCCGCGCAAGTCAGCGAGCGCGATCCGTCGGCCAGCCGGCGCGAGGCGACATAGTGTCCGGTGGCGAGCGCCTGCGCACCGAGCTCGCGCGCGGTTGCGAGCAGATCGCGGAACTTGACCGAACGGTTGCACTCGATGCACGGCACCGGCGTCTCGCCGAGCGCGTAGCTGTCGGCGAAATTGTCGATCACGGATTCCTTGAACCGGCTTTCATAGTCGAGCACGTAATGCGGGATGCCGATCCGCTCGGCGACATTGCGCGCGTCGTGGATGTCGCGGCCGGCGCAGCAGGCGCCCTTGCGATGGGTCGCGGCGCCGTGGTCGTAGAGCTGCAGCGTGATCCCGACCACGTCATAGCCTTGCGACTTCAACAGCGCAGCCGTCACCGACGAGTCGACGCCGCCGGACATGGCGACGACGATCCGTGTGTCTTCAGGGCGGCTTTCGAGATCCAGACTGTTGAGCATCTTCAAGGGGTCATTGAGCAGTGTCGCGGCGAGCTTACGCACTCCGAGACGAAATTGGAAAAGCCTTTTATCCAGAATGCCTTAGAACGCATCCACGGCGGCTTCGGTCGGTTCAGGACGCGTCGGAGGCCACCTTTAATATAGGCCGTATTCCGGTGAGGCAATCCGGCGGAAACGACGCGTTGCCGCGCGCGGACGGCAAATCTTGCCGCCGGGCAAAAAGGAGACCCGTCGGGAACCTGTTCCAGTCCATGAAGGCGACACGTAACCATCTGAAATAGCTGAGTATTTATTGCACGCCGTGATTGGCCCGCTCCTTGCTGACAAAAGCCCGGAAGTCTCATTTGCGAGGGTTGGCAGTGGTCAGCGTCACGTCGGAAGCATTGGCAAGCCGGTCTTTTCAGGGCACGACGCCGCGGTCGTCGCGGCCCGACCCCGCCGCGCAGGCGGGGAATGACGGCTTTGCCGCGCTGGTCGACAGCAGCACTTCGTCCAGCAACGACTCGAGCCGCTACGACTCGCAACCGGCGCCGTCGCGCCGCTCCGACGATTCGTCCTCGACGACGGATGCGCGGTCCCGCGACAGCAGCACGGCCCCCGACGGGACGCGGGATTCCAGCAGCTCGCCTGACGACAAGAAGGTCGACAGCGACAGCGACGCGCCGCGCAAGACCAAGTCGAAATCGAAGTCGGATGACGCGAGCACCGATACGCCATCCACCGATGACGCGCCGGCCACGACGCAAGCCGTTGCGCAGCCCGATCCATCCAATGCTGCCACGGCCGCCGCGGTGATTGCTGCCGCTACCGCTGCTCCGGCGGCTGACCCGGCAGCGACGGCCACCACGCCGTCCGACCAGCCGGCCGCACCGCTTGCGATCGCGGCCGCGGCGATTGCGGCGAGCGCGGCCATCGCCGGCACCGGAGCGCCGGGCAGCAGCGGTGCGCCTGCCGACGCCGACACCGCAACGGCGGCGGCCACGACGGCGAATGCCGGCAAGGTCGCCAAGGCGGCCGGCGTCAAGACCGAGGCTCCAGTCATCACCACAGCCGATGCAACAACGGCCGAGGGCGCAGCGACAGCGACCGGCGACGCGACGCTCGCTGCAACAATTGCCGCCGGAACACCGACGAAGACGACGACGCAGGCCAAGGTCCAGGTGGCCGCAAAGGACGCGACCGCCACGGCACCTGCGGACCAGGACAGCGCAGCCACGGGCAGCAGCGGCGCCGCACCGGCTGCGCCGACGACCATCGTTCCTGCAGCCGCGCCGGCCGCCGCTGTCGCCGGCAAGGCGAAGGCGGCTGCCGACGGTGCCGCCGATGCGATCAAGGCCGATGCGAGCGGCGACGGCAGCGCCGCGCCAACGCCGCCGGTCGGCGGCCACACGGCTGCGTCGACCCAGCTCGCCACGCCCGATCCCTCCGCGCAGGCGGCGAATGCAATCCAGCCGCAACTGACGACCACGCAGACGACGCCGTCCGCGACCGCGCAATTGACGGCGACCAACGCCGCGCAAAGCGCCGCCGTGCCGCTCAGCGGGCTTGCGATGCAGATCGCAGCCTCCGCCAAGAGCGGCAAGAGCCGCTTCGAGATCCGGCTCGACCCCGCCGAGCTCGGCCGCATCGACGTCCGCATCGATGTCGATCGCAACGGGCAGGTGACATCGCATCTCACCGTCGAACGCCCGGAGACGCTGTCGATGCTGCGCCAGGACGCCAACCAGCTGCAGCGCGCGCTCGACAATGCCGGCCTCTCGACCGGCAATGGCGGATTGCAGTTCAGCCTGCGCGACCAGTCGCAGTCGGGCCAGAACAACAATGGCCAGTCCAATCCGAACGCCCACCGTTTGATCGTCGCCGAGGAGGACAGCGTTCCTGCCGCGGTGGCGGGCCGCTCTTACGGACGCACAACCGGCGCCCTCGGCGGCGTCGATATCAGAGTGTAAGGAGTTCACGATGTCAGTCGATGCAACCATGCCGACGCCCGTCGTCTCAGCACCGGGCACCAGCAACGGAACGAGCTCCGGAAGCAGTAGCAGCTCCGGCAGCGGCTTGACGACGTCGTCGCAGGGCATTGCCGACAATTTCCAGACCTTCCTGACGTTGCTCACGACCCAGTTGCAGAACCAGAACCCGCTCGATCCGCTCGACACCAACCAGTTCACCCAGCAGCTCGTGCAGTTCGCCGGCGTCGAGCAGCAGCTGAAATCCAACGACCAGCTGAAGTCGCTGATCGAGATCGAGAAGAGCGCGCAGTCGACCCAGGCGCTGGTCTATGTCGGCAACACCGTTGCGGTCGACGGCAGCAAGACGCAGTTCGACAAATCGGCGACCTGGAATCTGGTGTCCCCGCAAGCCACCAGCGCCACCATCACGATCACGAGCTCGACCGGCCAGACCGCCTATTCCGGCAATTTCAGCCTGAAGCAGGGCAACGCCAGCTTCGTCTGGGACGGCAAGGGCAATGACGGCACGCAGTGGCCGGCCGGCACCTACACGCTGACCGCCACCGGCAAGGATTCCAGTGGCAAGGACCTCGCGATTTCCACCGAAGTGCAGGGCGTCGTCGACTCCGTCGACCTGACCGCCTCGCCACCGCTGCTCTCGATCGGCGGGCAGACCTACACCACCGACAAGATCAAGCGCGTGGTGCGCGGCACGTCGAGCGGCAGCAGTTAAGCTACGTCGTCCCGACTTGCGCCGCGCCGACGGACGCGATTGTTCTCGATTCACGATCAAGCATCGCGGTGTCATCACCCGCGAAAGCGGGTGATCCAGTATTCCGGAGACGCCGGTGCTTGAGCCGAATGGCCGCGGCGTACTGGATCGCCCGGTCGAGCCGGGCGATGACAGTGTGGGTGGGGACACAGCTTCGCATTCTCGCGACATGATTTGCCCGACCTTTGCTTCTCGTTCCGCCCTCTCCTTGAACAGAGGGCGCAGGGAAAGCCGGGTGCCGATCGCACCCATGGGCCCCGAGCAAAGGGTAGAAAGCTCGGGGGTAGGACCACAGGTGTAACCGGAAACAACCCGGCTTTCCCTGCGCGATGGGTTACGGCTTACTTCGTGCTCTCCCCGGCGAGACCGGGCTTGCTTGTCACCGCCTCCGCAACACGCCATCGCGTGTTGCGACGAGACACCTGCCGCTAGGGCGTCAGGACCACACGACTTCACCGTCCGCTTCGCGCGCTCTCGTCAGCACCACGCTCGGCGTCCACCGCATCCCACACCGCGTTCGTGACGACCGCGAAGCGCCCCTCGATCGGGTGAGACGGGCGAACCATACATCGAGTTGTCATTCCGTAAAACCGAAATATTTTTATTGCAGAGGATTGACAGGTTTTGCTGAGTTGCCCGTCGTGTCGAATTGGCAACACCGGTTACCATCACGATGTCCATCGTAGGATGAGTAGAGCGCAGCGAAACCCCATCATCTCACCGCGCGGATAAAAATGCTGGGTATCGCTGCGCTCCACTCATCCTACCGGCGAAGCCCGGAATCCATCTCCGGTTGACGCCGCCCGGGGAGCAGGAGCCGCCTGGCGTCCGTTTTGGCATGTTGCAGCAAATGTAAGCCGCGCTGGCGGCGTGCCTGTGATGAAGGTCTTGCGGAGGACGTCCTGCCTGAGCGACACTCTCAATTCCGGGTGATTGCCACCTCACTGCTCCCGCGCGAGATGAGTTGATCGAATGAAGCCAGCTCCGGGCCATCGACGGCCGATCCACCATTCGCCAATCTTCTGGATCGGCATCGCACTGTGCCTCGCAGCGATCGCGATCTACCTGTGGTCCGACGATCTTTCCTGGCGACCGACACCGCGTCCGCAATGAAGAACGATCTAGCGATAGCGGCGCCAGTTCTTCCGTCGGCCTCTACAGCGCTATGAGATCGTCATCGCGCTGTAGCTCGTTGTTTAAGCATGATCTTTTCGGAATGCCGCTTCGCACTTTTCCGGATCGTGCTCTGGCAGGCATTGCCCACCATCTGCTTTTCACCTGAAGCCGACTTCGGCAACTATCCGCTGAGCGTCCAAACGACTGTCGGCATGCGGCGCGGCGTCCCGATGTCGCGCCCCTCATCGGTGGACACTGTAACGGTCACGGCTTTAGGATGCATCATTTCGACGACGCCTCCAGATGTCGTCCCAGAAGCCAAATTTTTCCCGTCGGAGCTGCAAGGCTCGGGCGCAACGGCGCTGCGGAGAAAAGAGTATGGGTTTCGTCAACATTAGCTTCAACACTTTGCTGGCTAACCACCCAAGCATGACCGACGAATTCAAGACCATGATCAATGGTCCCATAAAGAAGTTTCACGACGAACCCGGGCACAAGAATACGTGCGTCTCGAAAATGTGTTGGGCGTTCAACCACGTTGATGGTCACTACATCAATTGCGACGGCGACTACGGCAAGGGCGGCGTACTCGTCAAAAAGGTGCGGTTTCTCATCGATAAGGATGGCTGGGAGTATATTTTTTCCACCCTCGATTTCCGGCAGTACCTCAATAACCGGTACGGCTCAGGGGAAATGTTTTCGAATACATCAAAGATCGGTGCCCGAAACGGGGTGATCATATTTGAACCAACTGACACCAGCAACATCGGTCATACCGACATCTGGGTGAATGGCCAGATACACGATGCTGACATGTACTTTGGCAGTTGGTATTCGGCAGTGACAAGCGACAGGGTATTTTTCTGGGACCTGAACAAGTAGCGTGGCACGCCGCACGCCGCACGCCGATCGCCTGGATCGGCTCAGTGAGAATCCTTTCGGGCGAGGCGGACGCCACGCGGCGAATCGCCGAAACGCGTTCGGAACAGGCGATTGAAATAAGATACATCCGAGAAACCGACCTCCAGCGCGATATCGGAAATTCGCTGACGGCTGGCGTGAGACTCGGTTAGCAATTTGAGCGCCCGTTGCAGACGCAATTCATTCAAGCGCTCGGTGAACGATGACCCCGATGACGCCATCAGGCGCTGCAGATAGCGAGGTGAAATGCCCTGGCAACGGGCGACCGTTTGAACGTTGAGCCCGGGCTCCTGAAAGTGTATGGCCAGGTAGTCGAGCACTGCGTTGTGCCGAGCGGCCACGACGGCGCTCGCGCTGCTCTCGCCCAAGGCAGGCCCCTCGCCGATTGCGAGCGCGATGAGATCATGGATGTGGGTCACGACCGTATCATGAAGCCTGGGGGCGGACAGCGCCCTCGTCCTAATGACCGACTTCAGATACGCCGTGAACAGCCGGAATGCTTCGGTTCGGTGCCAAATCGGCCGCATAGCCAGGCTTTCGACGTCAGTCAAGCGCTGCGCAAGCACCTCGCGCGGCACGGCCAGACCAAATTGCAATCCCTCGACATAAGTAACGCTGACGGGCTCGGAATGCAGAATTGCGATTGCATCGCTGCCGCGAACTTCAACTTCCCCGCCGCGCTGCGACAGCTGGCTTCCGCCGGAAGAGCAGAAGATCACGCCGATTGAGTCATCACCATCGGCAAGGTTCGCTTGCAAGCGCTTGAAACGCATGGAAGTGCCTTTCAGCGCGAGCGTACGCAAACCCCGAACCGCATACAGGGACGCATCGGCCTCGAACGGAACGTTCGATAGAGGCTCGATATCTGCATGCACGACGCATCGCCCAAAGTGCTCGCGCCATGCGGGGATGCGAATCCGCTCCGGAAGATCGCGCGTTGAAAATCGATACGATATGAAATTGGCTGCGTCCGTAGGCATGGGGACCTCCAGCCTTCACAGAACATCAGAATGAAGTACTGCGGCACACCAACGTCGAATCTGCATTTTGCAATTCACGCACCGGCCTGCTCTTGATCCGTGCGCATGAGTCCAAGAAGCCACGCTATCGGTCTGCTAGTCTGATTTGCCTGTGATTGATAGTAGTGTGAACTGGTTCACTCAGTGGCCAGAATATTACGTGTATAATATCCGCGAAAGTCGCAGCCGATTTTTCTCCTTTAAGAGGATACGGTCGTGACGGCTCAATTTATGATTGCTGCCATCGGATCCAGTTCAAACATTCCTGGCAGAGTGCAAGCGCAAATCAGCCCTACGACCCTGTTTGCGATTGATCCAGCTTAAGGAGCCGCACTAAGGCTCCCTTGTAGAACTACTGGTTTCGATTTTGTTTGGTCGCTCCGGCCAAATCGCTATCAGTATTCGTTGGACTGCCGGCGGCACCGTTGGTTTTTTGGCCCCGGTTGAAATGGTCGAAATCTGTCACATGGGAAGTCAGCCTTAGTGATCAGGAAAGGGTTCGATCATGTCCACCATATTCGACATGCTTTATCACGAATACTGCCGTGCCCGCCTCGCCGAAATGCGGAAACAGCTTTTGATACCGGTCATCGGCGGAACCTTGCTGGCGCCGTCGGAGGACGATGATCCTTCTGGCCCCGACGAACGTGGCTGGCCGGCGAAAGCGCCGCCAACCATCGGATAGCTGCAGCGCGCAATCCCATAGGTTGACCGGAGGCTAGTCCGGCACGCGCACGCCTCGGAGCATCCGATCGTCTCACGGACCTGTGCCCGATCAGGCCGTGCGCGCACGCCAGACAGATCAACAAATGCTTGATCGAACCCACACTTCGAAGCGATTGATCGGCGAAACTCCGCCGGAGTTCAGATCGACCGGCCGCGACCCGCGCATCGACGTCTGCCGCGGGATCGCGTTATGGTGGATCTTTCTCGATCACATTCCAAATAACGTCGGAAGTTGGCTGACACTGCGCAACTACGGCTTTTGCGATGCCGCCGAGATATTCATGTTCATCTCGGGCGTGACCTGCGCACTGGCCTACGGCAGGGCGCGTCAGCGTGACGGCTGGAGCGGCATGATCGGCCGTTCGCTGCGGCGGGGATGGGACATCTATGCCGCCTTTCTGCTGCTTACGCTCGCTTGCGCCATCCTCGTCTACCTCACGGGCAGCGATCGTCTTGCCGACGAGAGCAATACGCGGGTTCTGTTCGAGCGTCCGGGCGCAACGCTTGCGCACGCGGCGGTCCTGCAGTACCGCCCCGTCAATACCGATGTCTTGCCGGTCTTTGTGATCTGTCACGTATTGTTCGCGCCGCTGTTGTGGCTGCTGCTGCGAGCTCCAAACGTGACGCTTGGCATCTCGTTGTTGCTTTATGTGCTGGTGCACGTCTTCGGCTGGAGCGTTCCTGCCTGGCCCGATGGCGTCTGGTTCTTCAATCCGCTGGCGTGGCAGCTGCCGGTCGTGCTGGGCGCGTGGTACGTCATCGAGAGGAAGAGGATCCGAGGATGGGTGACGTCGCGCCCTGCGCTCGTTCTTTCTGCTCTCTATCTGGCGTTCAGCCTGGTCCTTGCGCTGGGCCAGGACATCAAGCTGGTCCCGCCGACCCTGACGGATCTATTGTTTCCATTGGACAAATCGAATTTGAGTCCGTTGCGGCTGCTGCATTTTCTGGCGCTTGCGATCGTGGCGTTATGGCTGGTTCCCGAGGGCTGGCGGGGGCTATCGACACCGATTCTACGCAGCGCGCGGTGTTGTGGCGAGAATTCGCTGCCGATTTATTGTCTCGGCGTCCTGCTGGCGCTCGTCAGCCGGTTTGATCTGTTCGACATCTCGAACCGGCTTTCGATGCAGATCGTGCTCAGTCTTGCCGGCGTCCTGGTGATGATCCTCGTCGCCACGCTACTGAACGCGCTCAGCACCAAGCGCAAGCGACAGGTCGACGTCGATGCCGTCGTGCATGATTTGATTCCACGCGCGAGCCATCACGGCATCCTCGACAGCCATGGCGCGCACATCCTCTAGGCGGCACCGAGTCGCAAAGCGGCCCTGGGAGCGTCGCCACACCCCAGGGCTGCTTTCGTTATCGCGCGTGGGGGAAGCGGGCGCGCTCCGAAGGACGGTTAGCGCCCACGCTCACTTCGATTGTCCCGCTGCGTCGAGGATCAGCCGCGCGATCGCGTCGGGCTGCGAGATCAGTGCGAGATGGCTCGCCTTCACCTCGATCGTGGTGGCGCCCATCCGCTTCGCCATGAAGCGTTCGAGATCCGGATTGATGGTGCGGTCTTCGGTCGAGACGGCGTAGTAGCTCGGCTTGCTGCGCCAGGCCGCGTGGCTGACCTTGCCGGCCAGCAGTTGCTTGTGGAACGGCTGCTGCACGGCATAGAGCACCTTTGCTTTCGCTTCCGGCAGGTCGCCGGCGAAATCGCGCAGGAAGGCCTCTTCCGACAGCCGGCCTTCGTCGCCATCGAACACGATGCCGGCGCTGGCCGGCGGCGTCGGATAGGTTTTTGCCAACGCGGTATAGTCCTCGTCCGCATCGGGGGCGCGCGCGGCGACATAGACCAGCGCCGAGACGTTCGGATGCACGCCGGCCTCGGTGACGATCATGCCGGAGAAGGAATGACCGACCAGCACCGTCGGGCCGTCCTGGCGATCGAGCACGCGCTGCGCCGAGGCGACTGCTTCCGGCAGCGTGGTCAACGGATTTTGCACCGACGTCACATTGAGCCCGGCGGCCTGCAAGCGCGCAATGACCTCGGTCCAGCAGGAGCCGTCGGCGAACAGGCCATGCACCAGCACGACGTTGCGCGCCTTCACCGGCGGCGTGGTTGCGGCCATACCGCGCGAGGACACCAGCGAAGCCGCGGCGCCGGCAAGCAAGGCGGTCGAGAAAGTGCGTCTGTTCATCATCATGACAAGTGCTCGGATCGAGTGAGTGGAGGGGCGCGTCCACCTGCGGTGAACGGACAATCTCTCCTACGCAGGCGGTCGCGCGTCGTTACGGCGCGGGGCTGTCGTGTTGGTCAAGGAAAATTGACCAAGGTGCCGTCCGGCAATCTTTCGACACATGTTGTCACACGCGAGATGATTGCGGAAGCGAGTCTCACGTCGATTATCTCGCCCGGGACCCCCTCTCCCCACCCCTCCCCCGCAAAGAGGACAGGGAGCCTGAGCAGTGTGCTTACCTCACATTGCACAGCGTGTGAGATGCGAGGGAATTGCGGGTAAGCGACGTAAGGGACGCACCGTCAGAAGGGTTCCCGCCCCCTTGTGGAGGAGGGTTAGGGAGAGGGGTGCCGCTCGCTCCGGAGCCTGATGACAGGCCAACAATCGGCCCCCGGGCACCCGATCCGCCCCCAGTTCCCGGCCGGTCCAACGAGATTCGTATTGAACGCTTGGGCTTAGGCAAATTTTAAACCGGTGGGCGTAGGTTACCTCTTGCGAGTTCAGTGGTTGAGAGTTTGTGAGTACGCCATGACAGAACCCCATCGCCCGAGGGTGAAATACGTCATCGGGCCTGACGGCAGCCCGTTAACGATTGCGGATTTGCCGGCCCCCGGTACCAAACGGTGGGTCATCCGCCGCAAGGCCGAAGTCGTCGCTGCGGTCCGCGGCGGCCTGCTCTCCCTTGAGGAGGCCTGCAGCCGCTACACATTGACCGTCGATGAATTCCTTTCCTGGCAGTTCTCGATCGACCAGCATGGTCTGGCCGGGCTGCGCACCACCCGGATCCAGCAGTACCGGCAGTAAATCCGCCCGTACTCGTGGCATTTGACGAAAACCGGCTTCGCTTTTCGAAGCCGGTTTTTTTCATGTCCGCGATTTTGCCGCGGTTCTTAACCTTCGTTAACCATATGGAAACCATACCCTAGGCAATATTTGCCCAGTCGGACCCGCTTGGGCCGAATCCCTGGGGGCCGTTGGTGCAAAGTCTGGTTGCTTTCCTGAGAGGTCTTGGTGCGGCCCGTCTCGGGGCCATGGTTGCGGTCACCGCAGCCCTGATCGGTTTCTTCGCTTTCGTCATCATGCGTGTCACCACGCCGCAGATGACCACCCTGTTCACCGACCTGTCGACCGAGGATTCCTCCGGAATCATCAAGGAGCTGGAGCGCCAGGCGATCCCGTTCGAGCTGCGCAATGACGGCGCCGCGATCATGGTGCCGAAGGACAAGGTGACGCGGCTCCGGATGAAGCTCGCCGAGGGCGGCATGCCCAAGGGCGGCGGCGTCGGCTACGAGATCTTCGACAAGTCGGACGCCCTGGGCACCACGAGCTTCGTCCAGAACATCAATCATCTGCGCGCGCTGGAGGGCGAGCTCGCCCGCACCATCCGCGCCATCGATCGTGTCCAGGCCGCGCGCGTCCACCTGGTGCTGCCGGAAAAGCCGCTGTTCTCGCGCGAAACGCCGGAACCCTCGGCCTCGATCGTGCTCAGGGTGCGCGGCGCGCTGGAGCCGCAGCAGATCCGGGCGATCCGCCACGTCGTCGCCTCCGCGGTCAACGGGTTGAAGCCGCAGCGGGTCTCGATCGTCGACGAGGCCGGCTCGCTGCTGGCCGATGGCGCCCAATCCGATGCCGACGCCACGGTCGGCGACGAGCGCCGCGCCGCGTTCGAGAAGCGGATGCGCAAGCAGGTCGAGGACATCGTCTCCTCGGTGGTCGGCTCGGGCCGCGCCCGCGTCCAGCTCTCCGCCGACTTCGACTACAACAAGATCACCCAGACCTCGGACAAGTTCGACCCCGAGGGGCGCGTGCTGCGCTCGACCCAGACCCGCGAGGAAAGCAGCGCCACCGCCGACAATTCCGGCCAGGTCACCGTCAACAACGAGCTGCCGGGCAACCAGAACCAGGACAACGCCGTCCGCGCCCGCGACCAGAGCAAGAAGAGCGAGGAAACCAACAATTACGAGATTTCCCGCACCACCAAGACCGAGGTGACCGAGGCCGGCCGCGTCAACCGCATCTCGGTCGCGGTGCTGGTCGACGGCGCCTATTCCAAGAACGAAAAAGGCGAGATGGTCTATCAGGACCGCACCAAGGAGCAGCTCGACCGCATCGCCACCCTGGTCCGCTCCGCGATCGGCTTCGACCAGAAGCGCGGCGACCAGGTCGAGGTCGTCAACCTGCGCTTCGCCGAACCGCCCGCCACACAGCCGATCGCCGAGCCGACCGGCCTGCTCGGCATGTTGCAATTCACCAAGGATGACGTGATGTACGTCATCGAGCTCGGCGTGATGATGATGCTGGGCCTCGTCGTGCTGTTCATGGTGGTCCGCCCCCTGGTCAAGCGCATCGTCGCCGCCGACGCCATTCCGGCGCTGATCGGCGCGGGTGTGCCGGCGATGGCCGAAGCCCATGCCGAGAGCGCCGGTACGACCGGCCAGGCGCTGATCCCGAGCGGCAGCGGCGCAGCGCAACTGATCGACGTCGCCCAGATCCAGGGCCAGGTCCACGCCCAGGCCGTGCACCGGGTCGGCGAGCTCGCCGAACGCAATCCGAACGAAACCGTCTCCATTGTCCGTCAATGGCTGAGCGAGCCAGTAGAGAGCTGAGATGGCCGCAGTACCCCAGACCACCAACGCCAACGACATCGCCACCGTCCTGTCGACGCTGGCGAACCGGCAGAGTGCCCGGCCCAAGGGCAAGCCGCTGCCCGGCCCGAAGCGCGCGGCGATCCTGATGCTGGCGCTCGGCGAGCAGTATGGCGGCAAGATCTGGTCGATGCTCGACGACGAGGAGGTCCGCGAGCTGTCGGTCCACATGTCGACGCTCGGCACCGTCGAGGCCGACGTGGTCGAGGATTTGATGCTGGAGTTCGTCTCGCGGATGTCGGCCTCCGGCGCGCTGATGGGCAATTTCGACGCCACCGAACGGCTGCTGCAGCAGTACCTGCCGGCCGAGCGCGTCACCGGCATCATGGACGAGATCCGCGGCCCCGCCGGCCGCAACATGTGGGAGAAGCTCTCCAACGTGCAGGAAGAGGTGCTCGCCAACTACCTCAAGAACGAATACCCGCAGACCATCGCCGTGGTGCTGTCGAAGCTGAAGCCGGAGCACGCCGCCCGCGTGCTGGCGATCCTGCCCGAGGACATCGCGCTCGACGTGGTCGGCCGCATGCTGCGGATGGAGGCGGTGCAGAAGGAAGTCATCGAGCGCGTCGAGCAGACGCTGCGCACCGAGTTCATGTCGAACCTGTCGCAGACCCGCCGCCGCGACGCCCATGAGGTGATGGCCGAGATCTTCAACAATTTCGACCGCCAGACCGAGACCCGCTTCATCACCTCGCTGGAAGAGGAAAACCGCGAATCCGCCGAGCGCATCAAGGCGCTGATGTTCACCTTCGACGATCTGATCAAGCTCGATGCTGCCTCGGCCCAGACGCTGATGCGCAACATCGACAAGGACAAGCTCGGCGTCGCGCTGAAGAGCGCCAACGAGGAGGTGCGCAGCTTCTTCCTCGGCAACATGTCCTCCCGCGCCGGCAAGATGCTGATGGACGACATGGCCGCGATGGGTCCGGTGCGCCTGCGCGACGTCGACGAGGCGCAGGCGCTCTTGGTCAACCTCGCCAAGGATCTCGCCGCCCGCGGCGAGATCACGCTGACCAAGAACCGCGCCGACGACGAACTGGTGTACTGATGGCCGCGCCCGCGAAATTCCTGTTCGACACGGATTTCTCGGCGCCGGACCGCGCCCGCGAGCGCGCGCCGACCCCGGCCGAGGTCGCGCAGAAGGTCGCCGACGCCGAGGCGCGGGCGTATCGTGCCGGCTATGAAGCTGCGCTACGCGAGGCCAAGGTCGAGAGCGACCGCCGCGCGGCGCAGGCGCTGGAAGAGATCGGCACCGCGATCAAGGGCATCGCGGCGCGCTTTGCCGGCATCGAGACGCGGATGGAGACCGAGGCCGTGGACGTCGCGGTCGCAGTCGCCCGCAAGCTCTGCACCGAACTGGTTGCGCGCGAGCCGCTCGGCGAGATCACCGCGCTGGTCTCTGACTGCTTCTCGCATCTGGTGGCGACGCCGCATCTCGTGGTCCGCATCAATGACGCGCTCTACGAGGCGGCGCACGACAATATCGAGCGGATGGCGGCGCAGAGCGGCTTCCAGGGACGGCTGGTGATCCTGGCCGAGCCGACGATTGCGACCGGCGACTGCCGGATAGAATGGGCTGACGGCGGCGTGGTGCTGGAACGTGCCGCGATCGAAGGCAAGATCAACGAACTCGTCGGGCGCTATCTGGCGTCCCGCGGCCAGGCCGGCTGACGGCGATTGAGGGCTGAACCATGAGCGACACCGACACCCACGTCCCGCTTCCCGATCTCAATTCCGCCGACGCGCCCGGGATCGACGACATCGGCTACAACGAGGACGAAAATGCCGCGCGCATCGCGGCCGATCTCGAGGCCGTGTTCGACGTGCCGGTGCAGGTCTCGGCGGTGCTCGGCCGCTCCAAGATGGACGTCGGCGACCTCCTGAAGCTCGGACCGGGCACCGTGCTCGAACTCGACCGCCGCGTCGGCGAGGCGATCGACATCTACGTCAACAACCGCTTGGTGGCGCGTGGCGAAGTGGTGCTGGTGGAAGACAAGCTCGGCGTGACCATGACCGAAATCATCAAGACTGAACGTTCTTAAACGGACCCAACGGTAGCGCGCGGAACCTGCGCGACCAGACGAACAGGAGATCATCATGCGGCTTCTCATCGTTGGCACCCTGAAGGGCCAGCTCACGACCGCGACCAAGATCGCGATGGACAACGGCGCCTCCGTGACCCACGCCGAAACCATCGAACAGGCGATGAACGTGCTGCGCGGCGGCAAGGGTGCCGACCTCCTGCTGGTCGACGTCGGCCTCGACATCCGCGACCTCGTGATGCGGCTCGAGGCCGAGCACATCCACGTGCCGATCGTCGCCTGCGGCATCTCCAACGACGCCCGCGCCGCGGTCGCCGCGATCCATGCCGGCGCCAAGGAATACATCCCGCTGCCGCCCGATCCCGAATTGATCGCAGCGGTGCTCGCCGCGGTCGCCAACGACGCCCGCGACCTGATCTGGCGCGACGAGGCGATGGGCCGGGTGATCAAGCTCGCGCAGCAGATCGCGGGCTCGGACGCTTCGGTCATGATCACCGGCGAATCCGGTACCGGCAAGGAGGTGCTGGCGCGCTATGTCCACTCCCGCTCGGCCCGCGCCAAGCGGCCGTTCATCTCGATCAACTGCGCGGCGATCCCGGAGCACCTCCTGGAATCCGAGCTGTTCGGCCATGAGAAGGGCGCCTTCACCGGCGCGGTGGCGCGCCGCATCGGCAAGTTCGAGGAAGCGACCGGCGGCACCCTGCTGCTCGACGAAATCTCCGAGATGGACGTCCGCCTGCAGTCGAAGCTGCTGCGCGCGATCCAGGAGCGCGTGATCGACCGCGTCGGCGGCACCAAGCCGGTCCCGGTCGACATCCGCATCATCGCAACCTCGAACCGCAATCTGTCGGAGGCGGTGCGCGAAGGCTCTTTCCGCGAGGACCTGCTGTTCCGCCTCAACGTCGTCAATTTGAAGATCCCGCCGCTGCGCGACCGCCCGGCCGACATCCTCGAACTGGCGCAGCACTTCGCCAAGAAATATGCCGAGGCCAACGGCCTGCCGGTCCGCCCGGTCTCGACCGAGGCCCGCCGCGTCCTGACCGCGAACCGCTGGCAGGGCAACGTCCGCGAGCTCGAGAACACCATCCATCGCTCCGTCCTGATGGCGCAGGGCGACGAGATCGGTGCTGAGGCGATCCTCACCCCCGACGGCGACCGGCTCGACCTCGCCAAGACCGCGCCCGCGGTCGCGCACGCCACGCTTGCCGCCGAGCAGGTCACCCGCGCGCTAGTCGGCCGCACCGTCGCGGACGTCGAGCGCGATTTGATCCTGGAAACGCTGAAGCACTGCCTCGGCAACCGCACCCATGCCGCCAACATCCTCGGCATCTCGATCCGCACGCTGCGCAACAAGCTCAACGAATATGCCGACGGCGGCATCCCGATCACCCCGGCCGGCAATGGCGCTCCCGACTATCAGCGGATGGCCAGCGCTGGTTGAGGACCGCACGCGGCAGGGCCCTCCTGCCGCGATTGCCTCACGTCACGAGTAGCTTGGAGCGTCGGGCTTACGGAAGATTCGGATCGGATCGCCGGGCGTGATGTCGCGGCCGGTAAAGGTTGCATACGCATATAGCGCAAGATAGCCGACGGCTATTGCACCGACGAGATAGAACAGCCAGGTTCCTGCGCGCTTCATCGAACCGTCACGTCTCTGAAATCCGACCGGCATTTAATGCGCTGATCAAGAAAGCGCCACGGCCAACATGCCGCGCCGGCCCCGCCGCCTGTCATCTCTTGTATCTAGCAGCCATTTGCCTTACTCAATCTCCTATTGTTTTAGCGTCCTTTGACAACTGGAGAGAGATATGGCCCTTTACGCGCAGACCGCCGGCACCCTGTCCACCAATTCCTCGACCTTCACGCCGATCCAAGGCCTCACCCTGACGATTCCCGAGGGCGTCGGCACCACCGCCATCATCATCCTGAATGTTCCGATGCCCTACGCGACCGGCACTGATATTCCCGGCGGCACGTTCGGCATCGCCCTCAATGGCGCGGTCTCCACGGTTACCGCGAGCTTTACCTATAACGAAGGGACTCCGTCGAGCTTTGGCCGCATTCCGACCACGCTGGTCGTCGGCATCCCGCTCGGCAATGCGGCTCAGACCGTCCAGGCGGTCTGGTACGGCGTCCGCGGCAGCACCGTGATCATCGACAGCCCGGCGACGCTGACCGCAATCCTCTAAAGCCTGATCTGGGGGCCCTAGCGCACGCCCCTCGCATGGACGTGACGTGACGGCAGGCTGACTTCGGCCAGCCTGGCGGCGTCTTCTTCCTTGTCGATCGCGACATACTCGCCGTGCCAGTACGCCAGCGCGGCGGTGCGCTCAGAGGCAATCACGTCGAGCACGCGACCGATGACGATCGCGTGCGAATGCCGTTCGATGATCTCCTCGACCTCGCAATCAACAGCGGCAAGCGCGCCGACCAGCAGCGGAACGCCGGAGGCGCGCGTCGTCCATTCGGCGCCAGTGAAGCGGTCCGCGCCCTTCAGGCCGCCCTTGCCGGTGAAGCGCTCGGCGATCTCGAGCTGATCGGCGGTGAGGATGTTGACGCCAAACACGCCATGGCGCGCGATCAGCGGCCACGACGAGGCAGCGCGGTTGATGCTGACGATCAGCGACGGCGGCTCGACCGACAGCGACGACACCGAGGTCACCGTCATCCCCGAAATGTCCTTAGCCCGTCCGGCCGTGATGACGCTGACGCCGCCGGTGAGATGGCGCATCGCGCCGCGGAATTCAGCGGCCGCCACCGCGGGCTCGATCGAAACATTGCGGACGACGGAATTCATGGCGACCTCACAGGGTGTCTTCGCTGCCTTCGAGCAGATGCTTCAGGATCTCGCCCTCCAGCGCGGCGAGTTCGGCCGAGCCCCGCCGGCGCGGCCGCGGCAGGTCGATCGTGACGTCCTGCGCTATCCGGCCGTCCTCGATCACCAGCACGCGGTCGGCGAGCGCGACCGCCTCGGCGACGTCATGCGTCACCAGGATCGCGGTAAAGCCCTGGTCGCGCCAGACGCGCTCCAGCAATTGCTGCATCGAGATCCGGGTCAGCGCGTCGAGCGCGCCGAGCGGTTCGTCGAACGCCAGCACGCGCGGCTGGCTGACCAGCGCCCGAGCCAGCGCTACGCGCTGCTTCTGGCCGCCCGAAAGCACCGACGGCCACTGCCCGCGCTTCTCGCCGAGGCCGACCTCGACCAGCGCCTGCTCGGCGCGCGCCTGCGCGTCCGCAGAGGAGCGCTCGCGCCCCAAACCCACCTCGACATTGGAGAGCACCCGCGCCCAGGGCAGCAGACGCGGCTCCTGGAACATGACGCGGACGTCCTGCGCCCGCGGCTCCTCGCCGAAGGCGATGCTGCCCGCGGTCGGCGCCTCGAGGCCGGCGATCAGGCGCAGCAGCGTGCTCTTGCCGCAGCCGCTGCGGCCGACGATCGCGACGAACTGGCCGGCCGGGATGTGCAGGTCGATGCCGCGCAGCACCTCATTGTCGCCGAATGCCTTGCGCAGGCCGCGAATGGTCAGCGACAGACCGCGGGTCGCACCTTCCGATCCGCGCCGCAGCTGCCGTGCCTGCACGACGATATCGGCGCGGTCGACCGGCTCGGCGTCGACGGGCTGGAAACGAAGCGCTTCTTGCATTCTCATTCTCACTTCTTCTGGAAGGCGGGGTGCCACGACAGCGTCAGCCGCTCCAGCGCCCGCGAGGCGCTGTCGGCGAGCTTGCCGAGCAAGGCGTAGATCAGGATCGAGAGCACGACGACGTCGATCAGCATGAACTCGCGCGCCTGCATCGCCATGTAGCCGAGGCCCGACGAAGCCGCGATGGTCTCGGCGACGATCAGGGTCAGCCACATGATGCCGAGCGCAAAGCGCAGGCCGACGAAGATCGAGGGCAGCGCGCCGGGGAAGATCACCCGGCGGAACAGCTCGCCGTCGCTCATGCCGTAGATGCGGCCCATCTCAATCAGCTGCGGGTCGACGGTGCGGATGCCGTGCAGCGTGTTGAGATAGATCGGGAAGAACACGCCGAGCGCGACCAGGAACAGCTTTGCCGACTCGTCGATGCCGAACCACAGGATGACCAGCGGGATCAACGCCAGATGCGGAATGTTGCGCACCATCTGCAGCGTGGTGTCGGTGAGCTTCGCCGACAGCTGCGACAGCCCATTGGCGAGCCCGAAGGCGAAGCCGATGCTGCCGCCGATCACAAATCCGATCGAGGCGCGCCAGAAGCTGACCCAGATGTTGCGGATCAGCTCACCTGACAGCAGCAGCTTCCATCCCGCCAGTGCGACGTCGGACGGCGCCGGCAGCACGCGCGAGGGAACAAAACCGGTGACGCAGGCCAGCTGCCAGATCAGGATGATGGCGAGCGGCACGATCCAGGGGATCAGACCGTCGACCTTCGGAAGCTTGGGCGCGCCGACGCGCGGGAGACTGTCGATGAGACTCATGATTGCGATGCCTGCTTCTGCGGACGGTAGTCGTTGCCGATAGTCTCGCCGAACGGCCCGGTGTTGACGCGGATCGGCGTCACGTTGCCGGGTTGCGCCAGCGACAGCAACGGGAACACCAGCTCGGCGAAGCGATAGGCTTCCTCGAGATGCGGGTAGCCCGACATGATGAAGGTATCGACGCCGATGTCCTGATACTCCTTGATCCGCGCGGCGACCGTCTGGGGATCGCCGACCAGCGCGGTGCCGGCCCCGCCGCGCACCAGGCCGACGCCGGCCCAGAGGTTCGGGCTGATCTCGAGCTGGTCGCGGCGGCCGCCATGCAGCTGCGCCATGCGCTGCTGGCCGACCGAGTCCATCCGCGCAAAGATCTTCTGGGCGGCAGCGACCGTGTCGTCGGTGACGTACTGGATCAGCTCGTCGGCGGCGCGCCACGCCTCCGCATTGGTCTCGCGCACGATGACATGCAGGCGGATGCCGAACGAGAGCTTGCGGCCGCGCTGCGCCGCCACCGCCTTCACCTTGGCGATCTTCTCGGCGACCTGCGCCGGCGGCTCGCCCCAGGTCAAATATTTGTCGACGGTGTCGACCGCGACGTCGATGCCGGCGTCCGACGAGCCGCCAAAATACAACGGCGGCCGCGGCGACTGCACCGGATTGAACAGCAAGCGGCCGTCCTCGATCCGGATGTGCTTGCCCTCGACATTGACCGTCTTGCCCGCCAAGAGATCGCTGTAGACGTTGAGGAACTCGCGCGTCACCGCGTAGCGTTCGTCGTGGTCGAGGAAGATGCCGTCGCCCTTGTTCTCGATCGGATCGCCGCCGGTGACGACATTGATCAGGAGACGGCCGTTCGACAGCCGGTCCAGCGTCGCGGTCATGCGGGCGGCGACGCTCGGCGATTGCAGGCCGGGCCGGACCGCCACCAGATAACGCAACCGCTCGGTCCAGGGCGCGACGGCCGATGCCACCACCCAGGAATCCTCGCAGCTCCGCCCCGTCGGCAGCAGCACGCCGTAGTAGCCGAGTTGATCCGCAGCCTGCGCGATCTGGCGCAGATAGTTGAAGTTCACCTCGCGCCCGCCGATCGCCGTGCCGAGGTAGCGGCTGTCGCCGTGGGTCGGCAGGAACCAGAGGATATTGGCGTTGGTTGCGGTGCTCACGTGCCCGGTCTCCATGCGACGTCGGAAATCTTGATTTGCTTCGGGATCAGGCCGAGCGCGAAGAACGCGTCGGCGACCTGTTGCTGATCCGCGATCACGCTGTCGGTGACCGGCTTGATGCCGTAGGACTGGCGCTTCAGCGCGACCTCCACCACCGGCACCGAGAGGCCGATGCTCGGCGCCAGCTGTTCGGCAACGGCGTGGATATCGCCCTTGGCCCAGTCATCGACCTCGCTGAGCTGCGCCAGCACCAGTTCGACGATCTTCGGATCGCTGTGCAGGAACTGCTTCGAGGCGAAATAGAACTGATAGTTCGCGACGACGCCGGTGCCATCGGCCAACGTGCGCGCGCCGGTCGCAGCCTCTGCCGCGGCCTGGAACGGATCCCAGATCACCCAGGCATCGACCGCGCCGCGCTCGAACGCCGCGCGCGCATCGGCGGGCGCGAGATAGGCGACCTCGACGTCGGAATATTTCACGCCGGCTTTCTCCAGCGCCTTCACCAGCAGATAGTGGACGTTGGAGCCCTTGTTCAGCGCGACCTTCTTGCCCTTCAGCTCCGCCACCGATTTGATCGGGCTGTCCTTTGGCACCAGGATCGCCTCACCCTTCGGCGCCGGCGGCTCATAGGCGACATACTGGATCGGCGCACCGGCGGCCTGCGCGAAGATCGGCGGCGCTTCGCCGGTGTTGCCGAAATCGATCGCGCCGACATTGAGCGCTTCGAGCAGCGGCGGACCCGACGGAAACTCGGTCCAGACGACCTTGTAGCCGACCGATTTCAGCTTCTCCTCGAGCGAGCCCTTGCTCTTCAGCAGCACCAGCTTGCCGTATTTCTGGAAGCCGATGCGGACGACCTTGTCCTGGCCGTAGGAAACGCCGACGCTGGCTGCGACGATGCCGACCGACAGCACTGCGCGAGCAATCCAGCGTCGAAATAAACGCGTCATGGGAATGTCCTCTGCATTGAATTGACCAAGGAATTGACCAAGGAGCGATCAGGTCTGGGGATTGCGCCAGACGATGTCGCGGATCGCGATCTGCTTCGGGATCAGGCCGAGCTTGAAGAAGCGGTCGGCGACGCCCTGCTGGGTCACGATGATGTCGTCAGTCACAGGCCCGACCGAGAAGCCGGCTCGCCGCGCCGCGATGGTCTGGATATCGAGCGGCACGCCGGTGACGGCGGCCAGGGATTTCGCGACCTCATCGGGATGCGCCTGCGCCCACGCCGCCGACGACGTCGTGACATCGACGATCTGCTGCAGGACGGCGCCGTGATTTCGGGCGAAGTCGCGGTTGGCGATGTAGAACGAGTTGGTCTTGGTGATGTCGCGAGTCTTGACCAGAATGCGACCGTTCTGCTTGGTCTCGGCGATCGCGAAATACGGATCCCAGATCGCCCAGGCATCGATGCCGCCATTGGCAAAAGCCGGGCCGGCGTCCGGTGGCGTCAGATAGACCGGGGTGATGTCGTTATAGGTCAGCCCGGCTTTCTCCAGCGTCTGGATCACGACGTTATGCGCGCTGGATCCCTTGGTGAAGCCGACGCGCTTGCCCTTGAGATCGGCGATGCCTGTGATTGCCGAATTCTGCGGCACCAGGATGCCTGAACCATTGATGATCGGCTGGGCCGCGGCATAGACGATGGCCGCGCCCGCGGCCTGGGCGAAGATCGGCGGGGAATCGCCGACGGCGCCGTAATCGACGCTGCCGACATTCATCGCTTCCATCATCGGCGGGCCCGAGGAGAACTCGACCCATTTCACGCTGATGCCCTGCGGCTTGAAATGATTTTCCAGGGCCTCGCGCTGGCGCGTGATAACCAGCACGCCGTTCTTCTGATAGCCGATACGAATTTCCTTCGCGTCCGCCTGGGCCTGCGCACCCCGTGACAGCGCGGCAGCGGCAGCTGTGACGAGCGACAGCTGGAGGAACTCACGACGCTTCATTCCAAAACTCTCCTGACGATCAAGCGCGCTTCGGAGCGCGCGATCATGCGTTGTCAGGATGATGGGGCGCACGAATGAAGCTGTCGAGCACCGCACAAAAATAGCGATGCCAGCACTTCGGTGCAGGCATCGCGCGGGTCGTTTCTTTTAAGGCGCGGAGCGCGCGTAGCGAATTATTTTCCTCACGAGATCGCGAGGTCGCTGCACAGGAGCGTTTTCGAGCGAAGTGGGTACCGGTTCGCGTGAAGAAAGCGCGTCAACAAGAATCTGGAGCATCGGCTCTGATCCAATCAGAGCCGATGCTCTAGCAATCGATCAGCCCGCGGCGGCGGTTTTCGGCGCGACATTGACCGCGAGTTTGCCATAGCGATCCGAGAACGCCTGGGTGTCGATCTCCTCGAGCTGGATCGCACCACTCAACACGCCCTTCTTCCAGGCATCGTGCTCCGGATCGTGCTGGAACTCCGGCATCACTTCCTTGCCGAACAGCTCGAGCGACTCGCAGATGTGCTCATGGGTGTTCTTGCCGGCCTGGTTGAGCAGGATCACTTGATCGATATGCGAGGCGCGGAAGCGCCGCAGCTTCTTGGCGATCGTTTCCGGCGAGCCGATCAGGCCGCCGCGCAACGCGGCCTCCTGCGCCTCCGGGTTCTCGCGCTTCCATTTGTTGTACTCGTCCCACATGTTGACAGTGCCGGGCGCCGGCCGCTGCCGGCTCTGCGCCTGGCCGTAATAGCGTAGCGCGAACTGGAAGAAGGTCGCGCCATCGGCGCGCTTGCGTGCTTCCTCGTCGGTCTCGGCGCACATGAAGAACGAGACCAGCGCCATGTTCGGATTGATCTCGTAGTCGGCGAGCTTCTTCAGCCGCTTGGTGATCGCGTTGTAATAGGCGTGCACCCAGGCATGCGCCGCCTCGGCGCTGACGAACTGGAAGCCGAGCGCGCCAAATCCGTTCTGCCCGGCGCGCTCGATGGTCGGCAATTGCGAACAGGCCATCCAGAGCGGCGGATGCGGCTTCTGCATCGGCTTCGGCACGACGTTGCGCAGCGGGATGTCGAAATACTTGCCGTGATGCTCGGTGCCGATCTTGGTGAACATCGGGAAGATCGCTTGCACGGCCTCCTCGAACACCTCGCGCTTGGTCTCCATGTCGCGGCCGAACGGCGTCAGCTCGGTGATCGAGGCGCTCTCGCCCATGCCGAACTCGCAGCGGCCGTTAGAGAGCAGATCGAGCACCGCTACCCGCTCGGCGACGCGGGCGGGGTGATTGGTGGTGAGCTGGAAGATGCCGTGGCCGAGCCGGATGTTTTTGGTGCGCTGGCTCGCGGCGGCGAGGAAGGATTCCGGCGCCGGCGAATGCGAATATTCCTCGAGGAAATGATGCTCCACGACCCAGGCATAGTCGTAGCCGAGCCGGTCGGCGGTCTCGAGTTGCGTCAGCGCGTTCTGGTAGAGGCGGAGCTCGTCGCCGTCATTCCAGGGGCGCGGCAGTTGCAGCTCGTAAAAGATGCCGAATTTCATGGCGTCACTCCCAAGGTCGCGCTCCCGACCACTTGTTGTGGTCCCGACCGCTTGTTGTTTTCAGTCAGTCTAGTGGCGGCGCGACCCGAGTCCAGCCTCGGGGGCGAAACTCCAATTCCGTGCAGCGGGAGATAGCTTGATCGGAACGCATGAATGTTTAGCTTGTGCTGGCACGAGTCGCGGCGCTATCGGTCGCGCGCTCATTCCTCCGAAAGCCACATGACCACCTTCACGCCGCACCAGGACTCCGCGCTGAAAGCAGTTGCCGACTGGCTCAAGGCCAAGCCCGGCAAGGGCGCCACGCCGCCGGTGTTCCGCCTGTTCGGCTATGCCGGAACCGGCAAGACCACGCTCGCCCGCCACATCGCCGAAGGCGTCGACGGCGAGGTGAAATTCGCGGCCTTCACCGGCAAGGCGGCGCTGGTCATGCGCAACAAGGGCTGCGACAGCGCCTCCACGATCCACTCGCTGATCTATCGCGCCCGTGAATCCGGCGTCGAGCAGCCGAGTTTTGAGCTCTGGGACGACGCTCCCGCGTCAAAAGCGAAGCTGATCGTGATCGACGAATGCTCGATGGTCGACGCCGAGCTCGGCCGCGATCTGATGTCGTTCGACTGCCCACTGCTGGTGCTCGGCGATCCCGCGCAATTGCCGCCGATCCAGGGCGGCGGCTTCTTCACCGATGCCGAGCCGGACGCGATGCTGACCGAGGTGCACCGCCAGGCGCAGGACGATCCGATCGTGCGGATGTCGATGGATATCCGCGAGGGCCGCGAGCTCGAGATCGGCCGCCACGGCGAGAGCGAGGTGGTGTCGCGCAAGGAGCTCGATCCGGACCGCGTGATGCGCGCCGACCAGGTGCTGGTCGGCCGCAACAACACCCGCCGCGCCTACAACATGCGGGTGCGGCAGCGGCAAAACATCGAGGACCCGCTCCCCGTCGCCGGCGACAAGCTGGTCTGCCTGCGCAACAACCGCAAGAAGGGCCTGTTCAACGGCGGGCTGTGGCGGGTCAAGGCACGCGCGCAGTCGAAATCGAAGATCATCACCATGCGCGTGATGCCGGATGAGGATTTCGGCTACAAGGTCACAAAAGTCTCGGTGCGCGGCGAATGCTTCGACGGCGGCGTCGAGGGCGTTCCATGGGAGCAGCGCAAGCCCTATGACGAGTTCGACTACGGCTATGTGCTGACCGTGCACAAGTCGCAGGGCTCGCAATGGGACGACGTCGTGCTGTTCGACGAGAGCTTTGCGTTCCAGGATTCGCGCGCGCGGTGGCTGTACACGGGCATCACGCGGGCTGCGAAGCGGCTGAGCATTGTGGTGTGACGGAGTCATTCCGGGGCGATGCGGAGCATCGAATTGCGGTGCGCAATTGCGCATCTGAGGTTCGGCCCTGCGGACCGCCCCGGAATGACACTCTTCGACCAGCTTTCCCTCACGAAACCGTGTGGCCGGCGGCGTAACAAAACGCGCGCTGACCCGTATTTTGAAGCGTCGGAGCAGCCCGGCCCGATTTGCCAATGCCGGCTGCCGCTCTAGACTGGCCCCCAATTGCGATCCCACGAGGAACCCATGCCCAAAAGCTCCCTCAGCCGCCTCTCGCTGTGCGCCGCCACGATCGGCGCGCTGGCCGTCGCCGCTTTTGCCGTTGCGCCCTCGCTTGCCGCCGAGGACGCCGTGATCATCCCGCCGCCCGCGGCAAGCGCGCCGGAGGCCGGCATCAAGACCGCGGTGCTGGCCGGCGGCTGCTTCTGGGGCGTGCAGGGCGTGTTCCAGCACACCGCCGGAATCGTCAGTGCGGTGTCCGGCTACTCCGGCGGCAGCAAGGCGAATGCCGACTACGAGAAGGTGTCGACCGGCACGACCGGCCACGCGGAATCGGTCGAGATCAAATACGACCCGCAGAAGATCTCCTACGGAAAGATCCTGCAGATCTTCTTCTCGGTCGTGCACGACCCGACCCAGTTGAACCGGCAGGGCCCCGATTCCGGCACGCAATATCGCTCGGCGATCTTCACCACCAGCGACGAGCAGAAGCAGGTCGCGGACGCCTATATCGCCCAGCTCAACGCGGCCAAGGTCTACAAGAAGCCGATCGTCACCAAGGTCGGCGCGCTGGAGGCGTTCTATCCGGCGGAGGGCTACCATCAGGACTATCTGACGCTGCACCCGACCCAACCTTATATTGCCTATAACGACATCCCGAAGGTCGAGAACCTGAAGAAGATCTTCGCGGAGAACTACATCGAGAAGCCGACGCTGGTAAGCAGCACCAAGGCCACCAACTAAGGGAATAGTCTCCGTCATTGCGAGGAGCGAAGCGACGAAGCAATCCATCGTGCGTCCCTCACCCTGGATTGCTTCGCTGCGCTCGCAATGACGACCAACAAGGGAGTTTCCATGTCCGACACCAAAACCGACGGCAAGGTTCACAAGAGCGAGGCCGAGTGGCGCAAGGAATTGACGCCGATGCAGTATGCGGTGCTGCGGGAAAAGGCGACCGAGCGCCCCTTCACCGGCGAATACGAGCATGATCCCCGCAAGGGCACCTATGTCTGCGCCGGCTGCGGCCAGACGCTGTTCGAATCCGACCAGAAGTTCGACTCCGGCTGCGGCTGGCCAAGCTTCTCCAGGCCCGCGATCGAGAGCCATGTCGACGAGGAGCGCGATGTCAGCCACGGCATGATCCGCACCGAGGTGCTGTGCTCGAAATGCGACGGCCATCTCGGCCATGTCTTCAACGACGGCCCCGGCCCGACCGGCCTGCGCTACTGCATCAACTCGGCGGCGCTGAAGCTGAACGAGAAGAAGTAACGCGTCAGTCACTACCGCTCGTCATGAGCGGGCTTGACCCGCGCATCCATCAAGGGATGAGTCCTTCCTCACGATGGATTGCCGGGTCAAGCCCGGCAATGGCAATAGCGGGTTCGGCAAATATCCCGCCCTCACGTCGAACAATTTCCTCGCCCCGCGCGACCAAGAACCGGTCGCGCGGGGTTTGTTTTGGCCGCTGCGGCCTTGGCGCGCCTGAACATGAGGAAATGTTGATGTCACGGATTCCAGGAAAGCTTTTGTTGGGTCTCGGTCTTGCCGGCCTGATCGTGGGGAGCACTTTAAGCATGCCAGCGTTCGCCGCCGACAAGATCTCGCTGTTCAAGGTCATCACCTCAAAGGACGAAATCGTCATCGGCCTGACCGATGCCGATCTCGCGCAGGTCGAGGGCCAGAATGCCGGCGGCATCGCCAAGATGCTGGTCGCCAAGGGCTCGATGAGCGTCTGGCAATACGCCGTGCACAAGTCGGCCGCCGGCGATCTCGAACAGGCGCCGCTGCACAAGATCGGCCTGATCGCCAGCGACTCTCTGCGGGTCGAGCCCTATCCGACCCCGCTGAAGGTGCTGCCGATCGACGAAAGCAAGAAGTGACGGCGAAGCCGTCATCCCGGGGCAGTCCGCAGGACTGAACCTCAGATGCGCAATCGCGCATCGGGGGATATCGAGATTCCCCGGTGCGCAATTGCGCACCTGAGGTTCGATGCTGCGCATCGCCCCGGAATGAGGACTGAAGTTAACGACTCGCGGGCCGGAATGTGCTTTGCTCCGAATTCGCGGGGCCGTCGGCGTCTCGCCGTGCGGCTGCCGCCTATTCTGAGGAGGGCGCCATGTCGCTCGGACTGATCCTCATCATCCTCCTGCTGATTATCCTCCTAGGCGGCTATAGCGGCCGGATCCGCGGCTATGGCTATGGCCTCGGCCACTCCGGAATGGGCCTTTTCGGGGTGATTTTGATCGTGGTCGCGATCCTGGCCTGGCTCGACAAGATATGAGAGCCTTAAGACTCTGAAATGAAAGGGATTATTCAGCCCGATCGCGTGCTATGCGCGGATTCAGCATGTGCCTTGCCGGGGCCGCTTCTGGGGTCGCATTTTTGTCAAAGAGGCCTATATTAGGGGTCGAAATGACACGTACGGCGCGCCGCCGATGGTAGGCCGCCGTCCCCAAAATCCCTTTCGCCGCATCGCGCCAAGAACACAAGAGGTCGTCGACCATGCGTCCCCTGCGTCCGTTCAACTACAACACGTCTGCCGAGCTGTTTCCTGCCGCCATCCGCAAGAAGAAGCGGGCTGGTTTCGCCTATCGCCGTTTCGGCACTGCCGCCGAAGCCGTGCGCTTTGCGATGGAAGAGCTGCCGGCGGATTCGCTGAACGGCGCCTATCTGCAGGTCGAGGAAGCCCGTTTCGACCAGAACGGCATCCGCTCGCTGTATGAGAGCGAAGGCTTCCCGCTGCCGCGTCGTCCGCGCCCCGCCGCCAGCCAGACCGACGCCGACGCCGACGCCGCGTAACCTTTCCGCTCCTCCTAAAACGAAAAGCCCTCGGACCGATCCGGGGGCTTTTGTTTTGGGGAGTTCGTTAGATCCGCGGCTGCTTGTCCAGCCAGCGCCGCAGCATCCGCACATTGCGGATATTGGCGCGGAACATGACGTCGAACGCGTCGCCCGCCACCGGCACCATGCCGATCACGCCGTCGACCGCGACATTGGCGAGCATCCGCGCCGTGATGTGCCAGGGCGCGCCCAGCAAGCGGGCCTCGCGCACCAGCCACAGCGAGATCGCGGTGGTGATGATGTCGCCGACCACGGGGATCAGGCCGATCAGCCCGTCGATGCCGTAACGGACATTGGTGCCCGGCACGATGAAGGCGACGTCGAGCAGCTTTGCGATCATCTCGAGCCGCGCCAGCCGCTCTTCGCGCGTCAGATTGCCGAACGGATTGGCGCTGGCGTTGCGGAAGTCGAACTGGAAACCCTCGAACTGCGGATGCAGCGTGGCGTCGGAGAATTCGCGCCCGTCCTGGTCGATGACCTTGCCGCGCGCCTGCGCCCCGCCGAAAGGCGGCCGCGATCGCGCAGCGTGGGGCATGAAAATGTCGTCCTCGGGCATGGCCATCACATGGTAACGCAGGCAAGCGGTTCAAGTTGCGTCACATTACCACTGTGTCACGTTTGAGGCTCCGTCACGTTCACGGCCGCATCAAGCACCGCGCGCCGAAACGGCGGCGGAAGCAGCGGTTTTCGCTCGCCTCGCTTAGTCGACGACCTTGTTCATGGTTCTGAGTCGGTGGGCCAGCGTCCTCATCACCTTCAGGGCAAAATGCGGCGTCTGGCTGACGAGGAAGAGAAACTGCTTTTCCGAGACCGGGACGAGCTCGACATCGGTGAGAGCTGTGGCGGTCGCGCTCCTTGGCTCGTTGTCGATCAATGCCATTTCGCCAAAGATCGTATCAGCCGCGAGGTCCGCGACGGTCTTGTTGCCGACCTGAATGCGCACGTAGCCGCTCTTGACCACGAAGAGCTCGTTGGCTTGCTCGCCCTCGCGAAAAATGATGCCACCGGCTCGGACCAGGCGCGTTTCGATATTGTTGCCCGTCAGAAGGCTAAAGCTTGCATCTACCACTATGAACCCTTTCCCCGAAGCTGGACGCAGGTCTCATACGTCCCGGTCGTCTGCGGCTCCGGCTAAAACGAATGCGAGAAAACAAAGTACGGCAGGCCCGAGATCAGCACCGCCATCGGCAAGGTCAGGACCGAGGCCATGGACGCGCTCATCGATCGCCCCCACAGCCGCCGGCTCATGAGGACGACGCGGGCGTGTGACATTGGGACTACACTTGGATGACGTCGGTATGACAGTTATGTGAAGGGCAACGCGCCCGACTCGCGACCGGCGCCTGGTGCACCGATAAGATTACCGTAGCGGTGCGATCTGTTGCTCGCCGCGCGCTCAACCCGGCTGCCTTGTCCGATTGCGGCGCGCTCATTTCGCCGCTCGGTCCCGAGCCGTCGATCACGCCGAAGCCGGCGACTTCCGCCTTCCCGTTGCACACTGTCGCTTGTGAGTGCGTGCCTAGTGCTGGGCTGCCGTCGTCGCCGGCTGGTAGAGCTCTTCGGCATATTTGTGCGCCAGCCAGGACGTGATCACGCCCGGGATGAAGCCGACCAGCCCGTAGAGGATGAACTGCACCGCACCGCTTTCGGAGCCGTGCGAGGCGTACATCAGCGCCGCGCCGACGAACGCCACCGCGCCTACAATCAGCATCCGCACCGTTGGCGCGATCCGCCTGACATGCATCAGGATGTCGTCGATCGCGCCGAACATCAGCGATGGCACGATGCCGAACAGATAATTATATTGCAGCGACTTCACGAACACGACGAGCAGCTTCGCCACCTCGCCGCCATTGGTCTCGGTCCAGTAGCCGGACTGATAGGTGGTCATGAGCAGCAGCAGGAAGCCGCCGATGAACGGCCCGATGGCTGCGAAGATCAGATAGCGTTTCATGGCGTGCCCTTGCCCGACGTCAGGCGAGTGTAACGCAGTCGCGCGACGGTGCTAGAGAAAATCGAAAACGCCCGGCAATGTTCCGCGCTCTGCACGTCGAATGCGCTGCAACAGACGGCCGCCGCGATGTCGCTGCGATACGGAATCGCCCGGACGGAGCCGGGCGATGACATCGTGAGCAGCGAGGTGAGCGCGAAGGCCGCTACTCACCCCATGCCGCGAAGGCGTCGTTGAAGGCCCGCTCGCCGGGGGCGCCCTTTTCGATCGCGATGATGGCGCGGCGCTGGTTGGTGTAGACCAGCGGCACGTCGAACCAGGAGCGCTCCTTGAGCAGCTGCAGATTGCGCGAGCGGTCGGCGTCGACGTTGGAGAGGCCGACCAGGAAGAAGCCGTCGGTGACTTTGACCGCGAGCCCGGCCAGCGGCGTGCCGCGCGCCTGCTCGTTGGACTTCATCAGGATGCCCGGCACGTTGCCGACGCCGCCATTGGCGAAGTCCTGCGGCAGGATGAAGGTCAATTCCGCGGTATGGCTGGCCGGCAGCGATGAATCGGTGTTGCGGCGGAACGACATCGTCATCTTGAACTTGCGGTCGGGGATGTCGATGTCGGCGCGCACGGCGATGTCGGGCTTCTGGTTGCCGGAGCCCTTGATCTGCTCGGTGCGCCAGACCACCGAGCCGACATATTGCTTGCCCTTCGGATCCGACGGGTCCTCGTCATAGAGCACCACGCGCTGCGCCACCGGAGCGACCGGCTCGCCCGACGACGAGGGCTGGCCGACGCGGTCGGTGATCTTCTTGCTCGCAGGCGTCGCGGCGGCATCCTTCGGCGCCTCGACGGGCGCGGACGACTTGAACAGGCTGCTGACGAAGGTGGTGACCTGCTGCCGCAACAGAATGCCGGTGCCGACCAGGATCAACAGAATGCCGATCGCGATCGCGGTCTTGAACGGGAACATCGACCGGACGCGCGGCGGCTTGCTCGGCTCGCGCTCGCCATTGCCAATGCGCGACCGTTGCGGCGGCGGCGCCTGCGGCGGCTGCGGGGTGTAACGCTCCGGCTCCTCGACCGACTCCTCATAGGAATACGGCGCGTCGGGATCGGCGCCGCGGTTCTCCAGGCTCGGCTCGAGCCGGTCGAATTCCGGCGAGGGCGACGGCACGTTGGCGTAGGTCTTGCGCGCGTTGCGGCTGGCCTGCGCCGCGGCGCGGCCGAGATCGTCGGCGTCGGCGGTGATGTCGCGGAAACCGCGCACGCCCGGGGCGGCCGGCGGCACCAGCGGCTGCGCGCCTTCCGGACCGCGGCGCGGCGGACCCGGCCGGGCCTGTGGCGGCTGGGTATCGAGGCCGGGCGGGACGTTAGGAGGAATCTGCGGGTTCTGCGGCCGCGGCGAGGCCGGCGGCGCATCGGGGCGCAAATTGCGCGGCGGACGGGGGTCGGCCGGGGGCCGCGGGCGCGCGGCAGCGTCGGCGGAATTGGCCTCGGGCGGCCTGGGATTGGCGCGGCGCAGCGTATCGCTGCTGCGGGCGGAGGCACCGCCACCGGGGCGGGAGGCCTCGCGGGCGCGCTGCGCGGCCTCGGACTCGACCTTGCGAACCGCCTCTTCCAGCGACAGCCGTTCGCGGGTGATCTCGGACTCCGAGAGCGGCGGCTGCACGCCACGGAGTTGCTGGATCAACGCCGTCCGCGCCCGCGCGTACAGCGCGCGGCGGGCTTCGCCGGGAGCGTTGGGGTCCAGTCCGGCGATGGCACGGGCGATCAGCGGGTAGTAGTCAGCCATTTCCACACAATTGGTGGGATATAGGTAATATCCCGTTAAGCCTCGAACGGATTCTGTACCAGAATAGTATCTTCACGCTCCGGGCTGGTGGACAGCAGGGTGACCGGGCACCCCACCAGTTCCTCGACCCGGCGAACGTATTTGATGGCCTGGGCCGGCAGGTCCGCCCAGGACCGCGCGTTGGCGGTCGGCTGCTTCCAGCCCTCGATGATCTCGTAGATCGGCTCGACCCGGGCCTGCGCGCCCTCGCCGGCCGGCAGATGGTCGATCTCCCTGCCATCGAGCTTGTAGCCGATGCAGACCTTGATGCTGTCGAACCCGTCCAGAATATCGAGTTTGGTCAGCGCCAGCCCGGCAATTCCGCAGGTACGGACAGTCTGTCGCACCAGCATGGCGTCGAACCAGCCGACCCGGCGCTTGCGCCCGGTATTGACGCCGAATTCCTTGCCGCGGCGGCCGATTTCCTCGCCGATCTCGTCGTTCAGCTCGGTCGGGAACGGACCCTGGCCGACGCGGGTGGTGTAGGCCTTGCAGATGCCCAGCACATAGCCGACCGCGCCCGGGCCCATGCCGGTGCCGGTCGCGGCCTGCGCCGCCACCGTGTTGGACGACGTCACATAGGGATAGGTGCCGTGGTCGACGTCGAGCAGCGCGCCCTGCGCGCCCTCGAACAGGATCCGCTTGCCCTCGCGGCGCTTGAGGTCGAGCAGCCGCCACACCGTCTCGGCATAGGGCAAAAGCTTCGGCGCCATCGCCGTCAGCTCGGTCAGGATGCCCTTGCCGTCGATCTCCTCCAGATTGTGGCCGCGGCGCAGCGCATTGTGATGCGCCAGCAGGCGTTCGATCTTGTGCGGCAGGGTGTCGAGGTCGGCGAGGTCCATCAGGCGGATGGCGCGGCGGCCGACCTTGTCCTCATAGGCCGGGCCGATGCCGCGGCGGGTGGTGCCGATCGAGGTGATGGCGTTGCCGGATTCGCGCAGGGAGTCGAGTTCGCGATGCAGCGGCAGGATCAGCGTGACGTTCTCGGCGATGCGCAGATTGTCCGGCCCGACCGCAACGCCCTGCCCCCTCAGCTTGGCGACCTCGTCGAGGAAGGCCTGCGGGTCGAACACCACGCCATTGCCGATCACCGCCAGCTTGTTCGGGCGCAGCACGCCGGACGGCAGCAGCGCCAGCTTGTAGGTCTCGCCATTGATCACGAGCGTATGGCCGGCATTGTGGCCGCCCTGGAAGCGCACGACGATGTCGGCCTGTTCCGACAACCAGTCGACGATCTTGCCCTTCCCTTCGTCACCCCACTGGGCGCCGACGACGACAACATTGGCCATTTCGAAGATGTTCCCTTCAGGTGTTTCAGACCATGATCGCGGCGAAAACGCGTCCGCCCACAGCGATCCTGCATGATATGCCCAGCCCAAATCACGGCGCCCGGCCGTGCGCACGCAAGGCGCCTACCGGATAACGGAAGCGGCCCGGCTTCGCAAGCAAGAAGGGGGTCGTTTATGCCTTTTAGACGAACGACAACCCTTTGATATCCCCTAAAAATTCCACCCCGTGCGCGGCGGCGCCGCCCTGGCCGGAATTTAATGTTGGCGCGGCCCGGTGCGACACGATCGGCCGATTGATCGCAGCCGCCATTGCGGCGATCATTCAGCTGGATTAACCGGCAGGGTCCATGCCCAATTCGACACCAGCAACCATGGCGCTGCGGAAGCTAGGCCTTGCCTTCAAGCTCCACACCTATGTCTACGATTCCAGCGCTGAGAGCATCGGGCTGCAGGCGGCGGAGGCGCTCGGTGTCGAGCCGAGCCGGATGCTGAAGACGCTGATGGCCGAGGTCGACGGCAAGCCGGTGTGCGCCGTGGTGCCGTCCGACTGCGAGGTCAGCATGAAGAAGCTCGCCGCCGCGCTCGGCGGCAAGTCGGCCAAAATGATGCGCCCGGCCGATGCCGAGCGGCTGACCGGCTACCATGTCGGCGGTATCAGCCCGTTCGGCCAGAAGAAGCGGGTGCCGACCGCGATCGACGAGACCGCCCTCACCCACATCACCGTGTTCGTCAATGGCGGCCAGCGCGGCCTGCAGATCGAGATCGATCCGAACGACGCCGCGCTCGCCGCCGGCGCCACGATGAAGGCGCTGGTGGCGACGCAAGACTAGAGCGGGATGACTTTTCTTCGAAACGTCGTCCCGCTCTATCTCTTTGTTCTGAGCATGATCGTTTTCGGTTGAAAACGCTCTGTGCGATCAATGCGGGGATTTGTCCCTGCCGAACTCGGCGCCAACGAGGTCGGACAGGCCGGACAATTCCTCCGCCGAAATATCGTTGACGTTGAGCCGGAGCTGCATGATCGCGAGGTCGAGCAAATGTGCGGCAAAGGTTGCGCCGGCCGCCCTCACGATGCTGCGCTGCTCGAGCAACACCGTGATGACGTCGCGCAAACTGCGCACTTGCACTTGATCCATGGCCCTCTGCCCGATGCTGGCCGTTGTGATGTGTGTTGTCATTGGGATACCGATTGTAATGTGCTGATGGACGCCGTGGCGGCGGACGGAATGTAGGGCAGGTGCTGCGCTTCCTCGCCCAGGCGCAGGATGCGCGAGGGCACTTCGCGGACTTCGATGTCGATCGTCATGGGCGGCGGAATAAGCGTCACCGACGCTTTCGGCCACGGCGCCGGATTTGGCGTGACGGCGGTGAACCGATAGGCGGCGGCGATCTCGAGCGCGAGCAATTGCAGCTCCAGCATCGCAACCCCCATCCCGGCGCAGGCGCGCGGACCGGCACCGAACGGAATGTAGGCATCGGTGTTGTAGCGCCGCGTCATCAGGAAGCGGTGGGGATCCTCGAAATGCCTGCCATCGCGCTGCAATTGCCAGGGGCAGATCAACAGCGAGGTGCCGACCTTGAGGTCGTGCCCGCCGATCGCCACCGGCTGCATCACCTCACGCGAGAACCACCAGGCGCTGGGATAGAGCCGGCAAACCTCCTTGACCAGCGTCGCGCTCAGATTGGCGCGCTTCACCGCGTCTAGTCGCAGCTCGCCGTCGTCGCCCAGGCACTCCGCGGCCTCGTCGGCGATGTCGTCCATCAGCGCGGGATCGGCGGCCATGTGGTAGAACATCCATGCCGCAGTCGAACCTGTGGTGTGATGGCCGGCCAGCAGCAATGTCAGGATCTCGTCCTCGAGATCGCGATCACTCAGACCGAGCGCCTCGAGATCGCGCAGCGCGCTGCTCGAGCCCGCCTTGCGGCGCAGCCGCTGCACCACCGTCGACATGGCAAGCTTGGCGCAGACCCGGTTCTTGCGGCGGCGGTACCACGCCACCGGACCGAACGGCAACGCGCGGAACATCTCCTCCGCCAGATCGTCCTCGATCGCGCCGACGGCCTGAACCAGGGCTTCCTCGTCGCCAGACGACATCACCTGGGAGCCGAAGATCGCGACGCAGATCGTCCGCAGCGCCAGCATCGCGGTGACGTGGTGCGGATCGAACGATCCGAGCCGCGCCAGGCTGGCGCCGACCGCGCGGATCTCGGCACACATATGCGGCAGGAATTTCTCGACGCTGCCTTTGGCCATGTGCTTCTGCAGCACCACCCGCCGCCGTTTGTGCTCCTCGCCGCTCAGCATCAGCGAGCTGCGGCCGAGCACCGGCGTCAGCTTCTTGATCAGCTTGCCCTTTCCGATGTCGGTCTCCGGCGCCTTGAGGATCGGGCGCAGCAGATCGGGATCGTTCACCAGGAAGACCGGCGCAGGACCGAGCCGCAACGGCACCAGCCCCCGCTCCGCCTCGTTGCCGCGCGTCAGCAACAGACGCAGCGGATCATGCTGGAATGCTCGAACGTCCGAGAACATGTGAAGCATCGTGGATCTCCAATTGCCGTCCAAGGTCGAGGAATTTGGTCAGGCCGGGATTGTCGGCAAGACCAAGCGGGATTTCTCCGGCGAGCGCCGTCAGCGGGCGGCCCATGCGATCATTGCCGATCACCTGCGGCCGGCCGTAGCGGCGGGTGCGGATGTCCATGCGGGTGAGAAAACGCTCATAGGAGAGGTCGGCCAGCGCCACGAGCGCCTTCGCTCCGCGCAGCTCCGCGAAGCGGAACATCAGCGCGTAGTTCACGCGTGCAGTCTGCGACCTCGCGACACCAGGCAGCACGCCGAAACGGCTGATCTCCCAAGCGTCGCGGCGGCTCGGAAAGCGGCGCACCGCAAGCTGCGGGAACACCGACTTGGTGAGATAGGGATAGTCGGTGCGGATCGCCCGGAAGCCGCCGACGAGCTCGACGCCGGAGAACAACAGGCAGTGCTCGGTATACCAGCAGTCGAACTGATCGCGTTCGACATCCCCGACCGTGGTCAGAAGCCAGCCGCAATGGTCGACGAACAGCCGCTTGCGCAGCCGCAACATCGCTCCGACATGCGCCGGATCAAGCTCTTCTCTGGTGATGAGAGCGTGAAGGCCGTCCAATGAATGCGGCATTATCCCTTCCTCCAAATGCGGAACATCTGGAACAAAAGGGGCCAACTGTGGTACCCCCGGAAACCGGGGGTTTTAGTCAATGGGCCTGGTAGACGCGATTTCGACCATCGAGGCGTCAGATACCATCGACGAGCTCAGCTCGTCATTGCATCGTATTGTCCAGAACTACGGCTTCTCGGGTTTCGCCTTTGTCGATGCCGGCCGGCCCGATCTTGATCTGCCCTACCATATCGGCACATTTCCCGACGCCTGGAAGCGGGCGTATGTGCAGAACGAGTTCGTCCATGCCGATCCGGCGCTGGCGCGGTCGCGACGCACCAACACGCCATTCAGCTGGAGCAGCCTGAAGCTGCCGGAGCGAAGCGGACACAAGCGGGCGCCCGAGGTCAAAACGATGGATGCCGCCCGGGAGTTCGGATTCAAGGACGGCTTCGTCGTGCCGTTCCACTATCGCGACCGGCTCGGAGCCGTGCATTCGAGCTCGACGGTGTTTTTCTGGCAAGACCAGCCGCGCGATTTCGACAAGCTGTTCGTCTGCCATCGGCATGAACTGCATCTGTTGATGATCTACTGGGTGCAGCGGGCGATGGACATCGTCAACCGCGACCAGCGCAACGCGCCGACCATCCTGCGGCCCGCCGACGCCGCCGAGACGATCAAGCTCACGGGCCGCGAAAAGGAAGTGATGGCCTGGGCGGCGCGCGGCAAGACCGTGGTCGACACCGCGCAGATCCTCGGCATCTCGCCGGAGACCGTGGAAGGCTTCATCAAGCAGGCGCTGCGCAAGCTCGAAGCGTCCAACAAGACGCATGGCGTGGCGAAGAGCATCGCGCTCGGGATCATCGACCTGTGAGCGGCGCCGCGCGGCCATCGCAGCGTGCTCAGGGCTGCTGCCGCGCCCAACGCATGGCCCCGCGAACAGGAAACGCGGCATTATGTGGCAAGGTCATATATCCGGGTTGGGTTCACCACACGCGTCGCCCCCTGATTGCATTCGCGGACAGTCTTGATAAAAAAGCGAAGGCCGGATGACGCGGATGCGAGCATCTCAGGCCACGAGGTGCGCGGGCCGCGCGATTGGGCGGCTGAAGTCCAGGTACGGATCGTCCTCCTGCGCGTCGCCCGGTTCGGTGGGACCATTTGTCCATCCGAATGATCCGCCGGAGTCCCATTGCGGCCGCGCTGGCCATTTGCCGGCAGCCTTCGTCGACGAATTGCTGTCCACAGTCATTGCCGGAGATGGTCTGAACGCACCATGAGCACATCGCAGGACGACCAGATCGACCAACTGGTGCAGGCGCGCTGGCGCGAGATCGGTCTGTCGCAGGCTGATCTCGCCGAGATCCTGTGCGCGGGCGCCTCGCTGCAAAAGAACGGCGTAAGCGGTACGGTGAAAATCGATACCGGCCGTCTGGCGACCGTCGCCGAGATGCTCGGGATCGCCGCCGACATCCTCAATCGGCGGAACGCAACCACCGCGCCGGCACAAGGCGGCGGCCAGACCGCGGAATCGCTGCAGTCGCTGCTCGAACTGCGCATGCTGCGGGTGTTCCGCGAGGTGCAGGACCCCGACACCAAGCGGATCCTGATCGAGCTCGCCGAGCAGATCGTCAAGCGCCAGACCACGCCGCCGCAGACCGGTTAGAGGTTCATCCCGGCCCGCAGAGCGCCGTAGCGAAACCGCCGTCGCCCGCCGCGAAAGGGGCCTTCGCGCATGGTCGCGATGCGTCCATCCCCATTGATGGATCGGCGGAATCCGTGTCTGTGACAGGGGCCGGGGAGATCCATACCGGCCCGGTGATGCCAGCCGGGCAGGCCGCGGCGTCGTGAACCCGGGCCTGTCGCATGTCTGCCTCCGATTCCACCACCACGCCTGCGTCCGGCTCCTGGATCGCCAACCAGCCGTATCTTTTGCTCTGCATCACCGCGATGTGCTGGGCCGGCAATGCGATCGTCGGCCGGCTCGCCGCCGGCCACATTCCGCCGGTGACGCTGTCGTTCCTGCGCTGGTCGGCGGCATTCCTGATCATCCTGCCGTTCGCCTGGAAGCACCTCGCCCGGGACTGGCCCGCGATCCGCAGGAATCTCGGCATCATGATGCTGCTGTCGATCACCGGCATCAGTGCCTTCAACACGCTGCAATACTGGGCGCTCGAGCACACCCAGGCGCTTAACACACTGCTGCTGCAATCGGCGGCGCCGCTCGTGGTCGCACTGTGGTCGCTGATCCTGCTCGGCACGCGGCTGACGCTGGCGCAGTTGCTCGGCGTCTCGCTGTCGCTGTGCGGAGTGCTGGTGATCCTGCTGCATGGCGACCTCACCACGCTGTCGAAGATCGACTTCAACAAGGGCGACCTGATCTTCACCGTCGCGCTGGTGATCTTCGCGCTGTATTCGGTGCTGACCTTGAAGCGGCCCAATATCCACGGCCTGTCGGTCGCGGCCTTCACCTTCGGCTGCGGTGCGCTGTTCCTGGTCCCGTTCTTCATCTGGGAACTCGGCGCGCGTCCGGTGATGCAGCTCACCACCAACAACCTGCTATCGCTGTTCTATGTCGCGGTGTTCCCCTCGACGCTGGCCTATCTGTGCTTCAACCGCGGGGTGCAGCTGATCGGCGCCAACCGCGCCGCGCCGTTCTTCCACATGGTTCCGGTGTTCGGCACCATCATGTCGATCGTGTTCATCGGCGAGCATCCGCAGGCCTTCCATTTCATCGGCTTCGCGCTGGTCTTGGCCGGCGTCTTCGCGGCGTCGCGGAAGCAGCGCGCGTAACTCTCCACTCCCTCTCCCCGCTCTTCGCGGGGAGAGGGTTGGGGTGAGGGGCTCGTTCGGCGACGGCACCGCCAGACGTACTCGCGGAGACTCCCCCTCACCCGGATCGCATCTCCGATGCGATCCGACCTCTCCCCGCAGGCGGGGGGAGGTGAAGAAAGCCTGCGGTGACTATCGGCGGCAAATCCGCTATCTCCTAGGGTCTGCTTTGCGACAGGTCCCAACACATGGCGCGCGCCAGCAATCTCTTGATCGGCACCCTGACGCTGGCCCTGATCGCCGGCTCGCTCGGCGGCTGGCTGGGCTATCAGCGCTATGCCGGCATCAAGCGCATGGTACCGTTCCGTGTCGTGTTCGAGGGCTCGGCGTCGGGCCTGCGCCGCGGCGCCAGCGTCAATTTCGCCGGCGTGCGGATCGGCGAGGTGGTCTCGATCAGGCTCGACCGCCGCCGTGTGGTGGCGATGACGCGGATCGAGGGCAACGCCCCGATCAAGAAGGATACCCAGGTCGGCCTCGAATTCCAGGGCCTGACCGGGATCGCCTCGATCTCCTTCACCGGCGGCACCGACGACGCCGCGGCGCCGCCCGTCGGCGCCGACGGCATTCCTGAGCTGACCGCCGACGCCGAAGGCACGATGGGCATACAGGAGAAGCTGCGCGTCGCGCTGCGCAATGTCGACCGCGTCATCACCGAGAACGAGGCCGACATCAAGGACTCGCTGCTCGGGCTCGAGAACTTCACCAATTCGCTGTCGGGCAATGGCGAGCTGATCGCCGCCTTCATCGACGCCGCCGACGCCGGCGTCAGCGCGGTCGACGACAAGATGACCTCGGCCGACAAGTTCCTGAAGAGTTTTGGCAGCGACAAATATGGCGGCGAGCTGCTGCCGACCGTGATCTCGCTCCGCGAACTGATCCAGAGTTTTGACAAGAAATCCGGCGCCGTGATCGCCGAGACCCGCAAGACACTCATCGACGTCAGCCAGTCCGTCAACAAGTTCAACGAGAAGATTGTCGGTCCAGGGGGCAGGCGCTAACCTGGAAGCTCCAACCAAGAACCAAGAACAACGGAAACGCCAGACGTGCACGACCGGACCGCAGCCCCTTCCCCGCCTCCAGCAACCGTCAACCGCGCCGCTCCCGCCGTGCCGCGGCGCTTGCGGCACTATCTCACACTCGACGATTTCGAGCCGCAGGCCCGCCGGCTGCTGCCGAAATTCCTCTACGGCTACATCTCGGGCGGCGCCGAGACCGACGCGGCCCGCACCGACAATCGCCGGGCGTTCGACGAATACGGCTTCGTGCCGCGGGTGCTGAAGGACGTCTCCGGCCGCGACCAGACCACGACGCTGTTCGGCAAGGCCTACGCCTCGCCGTTCGGGATTCCGCCGATGGGCTCGTCGGCGCTCTGCGCCTATCGCGGCGACATCGTGCTGGCGCGGGCCGCGGCCGCCGCCAACGTCCCGATGATCCTCTCGGCCTCCTCGCTGATCACGCTGGAGGACGTCCGCGCGGCCAATCCTTTGGCTTGGTACCAGGCCTATCTCGCCGGCCTCGACGAACGCATCGAGCCGCTGGTCGATCGCGTCGCGGCGGCCGGCTACGACACCTTCGTCGTCACCGCCGACGTGCCGGTGCCGCCCAACCGCGAGAACAACATCCGCAACGGCTTCCAGGTGCCGCTTGCGATCACGCCGCGGGTGTTCTGGGACACCATCACCCATCCCGACTGGCTGCTGAACACCTGGGCGCGCACCGTGTTCAATCACGGCATGCCACATTTCGAGAACATGGACGCCAAGCAGGGCCCGCCGGTGCTGTCCAAGAACCTGATGCGCAACATCGGCAGCCGCGACCAGCTGGCCTGGAAGCATGTCGAGCTGATCCGCAAGCGCTGGAGCGGCAAGCTGGTGGTCAAGGGGCTGATCTCGCCGGAAGACGCGCGGCTGGCGCGCGAGCACGGCTGCGACGGCGTGATGGTCTCCAATCATGGCGGCCGTCAGCTCGACTACACCGTCTCCGGCTTGCGCACGCTGCCGGAGATCGCGGCGCAGAAGGGCAACATGACCGTGATGGTGGACGGCGGCATCCGCCGCGGCACCGACGTCATCAAGGCCTTGGCGCTCGGTGCAGACTTCGTCTGGGTCGGCCGTCCGTTCCTCTATGCCGCCGTGGTCGCGGGCGAAGCCGGCGTCGCGCGCGCGATCTCGCTGCTGCATGACGAGATCGATCGCGACCTCGCCCTGCTCGGCATCCGGAGCCTGAAGGAGATCACCCCGGACCTGGTGCGGAAGTATTAAGTTCACGCATAGCGCGCTGCGCCCATGCACAGCGCGGTGATCGCGAGCAGCCCGGCCGCGATGCGCTGGGCGAGCGCGAGCCGCGCGCGCGCCGCCGACGGATCGCAGGCGCTGTTGCGCAGCTGCCTGATCGCGCCGCCGCCGACGATGATCTGCACCGCGATTGCGGCCAGCGCCGCGATCGCGCCGCCGGCCAGGATCTTTTCCGACAGCGCGAACGAGCCCTCATGGACCAGGCGCCAGAGCGTCACGCCGGTGATGATCGCGACCGTCGCGGCGCCGATCTGCGGGCCCAGCAGCTTTTCGCCGCCGAGGCCGCCGGTGCGCGCCAAGGTGAAGCTGGAGCCGGCCCAAAACACCGATGACAGGACGTGAAGGGACAGGGCTATGATGAGGGCGATCTGCATGATGTTGCTCCAAAGGGCCTTGGAAATTAGATATACATAATGTATAGTCAATCCGACGAAGGCAAGGCCAGCCGATGCCGCCGCGCAGCTATGTGAGCCCGGCACGTAGCGCAGCCGCCGCCGAGACGCGCGAGCGCGTGATCGAGGCCGCCTCGCGCACCCTGCGTGAGGGCGAGAGCATCGCGCGCTTCTCGCTGGATACGGTGGCGAAGGCGGCCGGCGTGACCCGGCTCACCGTCTACAACCAGTTCGGCTCGCGGCGCGGGCTGCTCGAAGCCGTGTTCGACGAGATCGCCCGTCACGGCGGGCTGCATCAGCTCGCCGACGCCATGACGATGGCCGATCCGCGTGCCGCGCTCGACCGCATGGTCGAGATCTTCTGCGGCTTCTGGAGCCGCGATTCCGCGGTCGCCCGGCTGCACGACGCAATGGCGACCGATCCCGAATTCGCCGAAGCGGTGCGCGAGCGCAACGAACGCCGCCGCCGCGGCGTCACCGCATTGATCGACCGTATCGCGGCCAAAAGCGCGGCGCCGCGGGCCCGCAGGGACGCCGTCGACCTGATCTTCGCGCTGACGAGCTATCCGACCTTCGCCTCGCTGAGCGCGGGACGGTCGCGGGACGAGGTTTGCCGTGTCGTGCAGGCGGCCTGCCGCGCGGCGCTGACGCCACTCGCGCCGCTTTCAGACCCGTCATCCTGAGGCGCTCGCGAAAGCGAGCCTCGAAGGATGAATCGGCCACAGTCGGGCCGTCGACCCTTCGAGACGCGCTTCGCGCTCCTCAGGGTGACGGTGAAGGGCGCCCGCCTTACCCGACCTTGAACTTGCTGTACGCCTCGCGCGTCGCGATGATGACGTGCTGTTCGCAGCCGTTGCGGCGATGTGGGTCGCAGCGGTTTTCGTAGTCGGCAGAGGTCATCATGTCGATGAACGCCGCGACGCTTGGATAGTAGACCAGCGCGAGATAATCCCAGCGCTGGCCGGCAGGCTCTCCCAGCGCGACCGTCTCGGCGTTTCCGGTCCACAGCAGCGTGCCGCCGCGCGCCTTGATCATCGGCACGGTGAGCGCGCTGTAACGCAGGTACGCATCCCAGCCCGAGCCGTCGCCGTCGAACGATCGCTCCCGAAACCGCATCAGATTGACCATAACGACCGGAGCCTGGCGATCCAGCTCGTTCAGGCCTTTGACGTTCAAGAGATCGACACCCATCACCCGCTCCCGCCCAAAGCCTCTTCGGTCCAGCCGCATCGATACGGCCGCAAACATTATGTCACATCGCGGGACTAGCCTGAAATGCCGCCGAGCCCTAAGCTACCCCTGCTCTCGGAGGTCAAGGCCGTGATGACCCTTCCCGAACTTGCAGCCGACGCGCTCGGCAAATTCCTCGGCGAATACATGCAGCGCCGGTTTGGCTCTTCGCAAACCCAGCTGGTGGAGATGGTGCCCTCGATCGCGCGGATCGCGATCGAATGCATCGGCAACAGCGACGCGCTCTATCACAATGTCGAGCACACCATGCTGGTGACGCTGGCCGGCCACGACATCCTGCGCGGCCGCGCGCTGCATTCGCACATGAGCGCCGAGGATTATGCGCATGTCATCATCGCCTGCCTCACCCACGACATCGGCTATGTGCGCGGGCTGTTCCAGGCCGACGACCAGGACGGCTATCTGATCAATGCCGATGGCCGCAAGGTGATCCTGCCGCGCGGCTCGTCGGATGCGGCGCTGATGTCCTATCACGTCGACCGCTCCAAGATCTTCGTGATGGAGCGGATCAAGGGCGTCGCCCAGCTCGACAACGAGCGCATCGCTCGCGCCATCGAGGGCACCCGCTTTCCGCTCACCGCCCCTGATGACGATGAGGATTTCGGCGAAGAGGCCGCCTTGCTGCGCGCCGCCGATCTGATCGGCCAGCTCGGCGACCCCCACTACATCCGCAAGGCCAACGCGCTGTACATCGAGTTCGAGGAGGCCGGGCTCAACCGCCAGCTCGGCTACGATTCGCCGGCCGATCTCGTCGACCTCTATCCGCGCTTCTACTGGGACAGCGCCGCGCCGCATGTGCAGCCGGCGATCCGTCACCTCAACGTCACCTCCAGCGGGCGGCAATGGATCGCCAATCTCTACAGCAACGTGTTTCGCGCCGAGCGCGACATCTCGCTGTCGGGGCCGCAGAAATAGGGAGAAGACCGCGTCTCCGCACCAAGTCGTCATACCCCGCGAAAGCGGGGTATCCAGTACGCCGCGGCCTATCGATTGATCGCTGACGCCTCTGGAATACTGGATCACCCGCCTTCGCGGGTGATGACACGGTGCGCATGGCACCAATCCGCTCTTTCGTCTTGTCGCGGCGGCGGATTCGGGCACAACATCCGCCAGATAATGACCGCTTTGCCCGCACCTGCTACAACCCCACGCCATCAGCCGCTGCACTGGCTCAACAACCAGCCCTATCTGCTGCTCAGCCTGACGTCGCTGTTCTGGGCCGCCAACATCGTGCTGGCGCGGCATGTCGGCAGCCATGTGCCGCCGGTCACGCTGACCACGATCCGCTGGTTCGGCGTATTCCTGATCCTTCTGCCGTTCGCCTGGCCGCATCTGAAGAAGGACTGGCCGAAGCTGCGCAGCGCGCTGCCGCTGATGCTGCTGTTGTCCGCGGTCGGCTTCGCCTTCAACAATGCGATTTCGTACTGGGCGATGCAGTATACCGAGGCGCTGAACGCGCTCTTGATCCAGTCGGCGGGGCCGCTGTTCGTGGCGCTGTGGTCGCTGATCCTGTTCGGCGTGCGGCTGACGCCGGCGCAGCTCGCCGGCATCGCCATCTCGCTGGCCGGCGTGCTGACCATCATCCTGCGCGGCGACTTCTCGGCGCTCGCCAGCATCAGCTTCAACCGGGGCGACATCATGTTCGGCGCCTCGCTAGTGTCGTTCGGGCTGTATTCGGCGCTGATCCCGCGCCGGCCGAAAATCCATCAGCTCTCGCTGATCTCGTTCACCACCTGCTGTGGTGCGATGATGCTGTTGCCGGTGGCGGCCTGGGAATTCGCCAATGGCGTGACGCTGAAGCTCGACGTTCTGACGTTTGCCACGCTGGGCTATACGCTGATCTTCCCGTCGACGCTCGCCTATCTGTTCTTCAACCGCGGCGTCGCGCTGATCGGCCCGAACCGCGCGGCGCCGTTCTTCCATTTGGTGCCGGTGTTCGGCTCGGCGATGGCGATCCTGCTGCTCGGCGAGACGCTGGCGCCGTTCCATTTGATCGGCTACGCGCTGGTGCTCGCCGGCGTCGTGATCGCTTCTCGGCAAGGATCGGCCAAAGGCTCGGCGAAGCGCTAGCTGACGCCGAGGATATGGCTAGAGATTTTCGGTTCTGATTGAATCAGAACCGAAGCTCTAGCTTTTTGTTTTGACGCGTTTTCTTCACGCGAACCGGGGTCCACTTCGCTCGAAAACGCTCTAGCCTGCCTTACGCAAGCCAGCGGATTTGCGTGACGAATGTGGCTTTGCCGCCAGCGTTTCCGTGATGAAGTCGATAAACCGCCTCACCTTGGCCGGCACGTGGTTACGCGAGGCATAATAGACGTAGAGCGGAAAACGCTCGTCGGGCCAGTCCGGAAACAGTTCGATCAGCGCGCCGCTCCTCAGGTGATCGTCGAGCCCGAGATCGATCACCTGCGCGATGCCGAAGCCGGCCAGGCAAGCGCCGAGCTTGGTTCCTGAATCGGTCACGGTGAGCCGCCCGTTGACCGCGACCGGCACGACCTCGCCGCCGCGCCAAAACTCCCAATCGAACGGACGCCCGGTCGCCGCGTCGATTGCCAGGATGCACTGATGGTCGCGGCTCGCCAGCTCCCGCGGATCAAGCGGCCGGCCGTGTCGTTCGAGATAGATCGGCGAGGCCACGGTGAGCACGCGCGCATCGAGTACGCGGCGCGCAATCAGCGCCGACGGCGCCGGCTCGCCGAAGCGCACCGCCAGATCAAAACCGTCGCTGACCAGATCCGCGATCCGGTCGCGGGTCTCGATACGCAGATCCATGCCTGGATTCTGCAGCAGGAACTCGCTCAGCTTCGGCGACAGCACCATGCGGGAGAACAGCGGGTCGACATTGACCCGCAGCCTGCCGCGGACCGCATCGCGCGATTTCGAGGTCTCCGCCGCCGCCTCGCCGATCCCGGCCAGATGCGCCGCAACCCGCTCGTACAGCGCGCGTCCTTCCTCGGTGAGCTCGACGGAGCGGCTCGTGCGGTGAACCAGCCTGGCATCGAGGCGCGCCTCGAGCTTGGCAATCGCCTTGCTGACGCCGGACTGCGTCATGCCGAGCCGTTCAGCCGCCTTGCCGAAGCTGCGCGCGTCCGCAACGGCCGCGAGGATCACAAGCCCGCCGACGAGCCGACCGTCAACTTCGTCCATGTCGATGCCTCTCAGTCATCCATGAGATGACAGCCCAGTCGTAGCACTCCGCCACCGTATCGGCCACTGTCGGCGCAGACCGATCCGGTTCGATCCGGTGAGGCCACCGCCACATCATCCGCTACGGAGATTTTGCCATGAGCGACATCCAGGCCATCGCATCCGCGATCGAAGGATATTTCAACCTGATGTATGACGTCGACGATAGCCGGTTCCGCGACGTCTTCTCCGATGCCTGCATCGTGCACGGCATCCGGGACGGCAAGCACACGGTGCGGTCGGCCGCGGAATTCCGCGACTTCATCGGCAGCCGTCCCTCGCCGGCATCGATGAAATCGCCGCGCGAGGAGGCCATCATCAGCATCGACCAGACCGCGTCCGATCTGGCCATCGCCAAGGTGCGCGTCAGGGCCGGCCAAACCGGCTTCATCGACCATCTCGTGTTTCATCTGATCGACGGCAGGTGGCTCGTCACCACCAAGGCTTTTCACGTCGCGCAGGTGTTCCCGGCGGGATCCTAGCGTCCCCACCCGCGTCCGGGAGTGGCCATGCGGCGAAAGGCTGCTCCCGGCACGGCTTCCGCAGCCATGGCGGCCGGGCTAGCTTCGGCCGCAATGGGCCTGTTCAGGGCCTGCGCGGGGGGACGACGACATGATCATGGGATTGCGACGATACTGGTGCCTGGCGGCCGCAGCCGCCGCCGTGCTCGTGGCGATGTCCGAGACGGCACTTGCCCAGACCTATCCCACCCGCAACATCACGCTGGTGCTGCCGTTCGCCGCCGGTAGCGGCACCGACACCACGACGCGGCTGATTTCCAAGGAGCTCGGGGTTGCGCTCGGCGTCGGCATGGTGATCGACAACCGGGCCGGCGCCAACGGCTCGATCGCGGCGAACTATGTCGCCCGCTCCGCCCCCGACGGTTACACCTTGTTCGTCACCACCAACACGACGCACTCGGCCAATCCGTATCTGCTGAAAACCATGAATTACGATCCGATCAAGGATTTCACGCCGATCGCGCGCACCGGCGACCTGCCCTTCATGCTGGTGATCCATCCTGACATCCCGGCGAACTCCGTCGCCGAGCTGATCGCGCTCGCCAAGAAGGAGCCGGGCAAATACACCTATGCCAGCGGCTCGTCGTCGGCGAGCGTCTCCGGCGCAACCTTCGCCCGCCTCGCCGGCATCGACCTGCTGCACGTGCCCTACAAGAGCTCGCCGCCGGCGCTGACCGACGTGATCGCCGGCCGGATCTCGATGATGTTCATCGATGTCCCGACCGGGCTGCCGCACGTCAACGCCAAGGCACTGAAGCCGCTCGCCGTCACCACCAAGCGGAAATCCGCGCTGCTGCCGGACCTGCCCACCATGGACGAGACCGTGAAGGGTTTCGACATCACCTCCTGGCAGGGCTATCTCGGCCCCGCCAACCTGCCGAAGGATGTCGTCGTCAGGCTGAATGCGGAGATCCGCAAGATCGTCGAGCGGCCTGATATCAAGAACCAGCTCGCCTAGCGCGGCATGGAGGCGTTCTCCGGCACGCCCGAGGAGTTCGAGGCGTTCCTCAAGGAGCAGCTGGTGCTGTGGGAGAAACTGATCGCCGACGCCGGGATCGAGAAGCAGTGAGAAAATGTAGCGTTGCAGAGCGGGGCACACCCTCCGCTTTACTCTCCCGCGAGGCCTGCCATTTCCGTCATCCTGAGGAGCGCGCTCTTGCGCGCGTCTCGAAGGATCGACGGCCACCGGCCGGGCCGTACATCCTTCGAGGCTCGCCCAGCGGTGCAAGTGCACCGCAAGGCTCGCACCTCAGGATGACGGGGATATGGAATTGGGTGGGTTAGAAATTGTAGGGTGGGTTAGCGTAGCGCAACCCACCAACCTTCATCGCGGACCTGCGGTGGGTTACGCCTTCGGCTAACCCACCCTACGCAACTACGCATCCATTAAGCCGCGCGGACCTTCTGCAGGAACTCGTCGACCGCGTTGCGCAGCATGCCGGACTGGGTGTCGAGCTCGCGCGCATTCGACAGCACGTCGCCCGCCGCGGTGCCGGTTGCGGCCGCCGCGGTGGTGACGCCGCCGATATGGGCGGAGATCTCGCTCGAGCCGGCCGCGACCTGCTGGATGTTGCGGGCGATTTCGCGCGTCGCATCGCCCTGCTGGTCGATCGCGGTCGAGATCGAGGCCGTGATCTCGCTCATCTGCGCGATGGTCGCGGTGATGCCGCCGATCGAAGTCACCGCCTCGCCGGTGGAGGCCTGCATCGCGGCGACCTGCGCCGAGATCTCCTCGGTCGCCTTCGCGGTCTGGTTGGCGAGCGCCTTCACCTCGGAGGCGACCACCGCGAAACCGCGGCCGGATTCGCCGGCGCGCGCCGCCTCGATGGTGGCGTTGAGCGCGAGCAGATTGGTCTGCGCGGCGATCGAGTGGATCAGCTTGACCACCTCGCCGATCTTCTCGGCGCCGGTGGAGAGCGCCTGCACGGTGGCATTGGTGCGCTCGGCATCGGCCACCGCCTGGCTTGCGACCTCGCTGGAGCGCGCCACCTGGCGGGAGATCTCGGCAACCGAGCTGGAGAGCTCCTCGGCCGCGGCAGCGACGGTGCCGACATTGTTGGAGGCAGAGTCGGACGCGGCGCCGACGGTCGCGGCACGCGCGCTGGCGTCGCTGGCGGTCGCGGTCATCGACTGCGCCGTGGTCTGCATGCCGGCGGCGGCGGAAGCTACCGTCCGGACGATGCCGTTGACGCTGCGCTCGAAATCGCTGGCAATGTTCTGCATCGCCGAGCGTCGCTCGGTGGCGGCGCGCGCCTGAGTCTCGGCCTCGGCCTGTTCGAGACCGCGGATCCGAACCGCATTGTCCTTGAAGATCTGCACGGTCGCGGCCATGCCGCCGACCTCGTCGCCGCGGCCGACGCCGGGGATATCGCCGTCGAGCTTGCCGTCAGCAATGTCGCGCATGCGGCTGCCGAGCAAATTGAGCGGCCGGGAGATGCTGCGGCCGATCAGCCAGGCGACCGAGCCGGAAATGATGCCGATGCCGAGGATCGCAAGGCCGAGCAGCCACGCGATCGGCCGCATCTTGGCGTCGATATCCTCGAGATAGGCGCCGGTGCCGAGATACATGTCGAAACCGGGAACCGCGACCGCATAGCCGACCTTGCGGATCGGGGTCTCCTGGCCGGGCTTCACATATTCATAGAACAGCAGGATCTCGCCCTTGGACTTCACGCCGTCCATCAATTCCTGCGAGAGCTTGCGGCCGTTGGTCACGACGTCCATGCGGTTGGTTCCGACCTGCTTCGGATCGGGCGCCAGCACCGTGATGCCGTTGTAGTCGGTGCCGAACAGATAGCCGGCGCCGTTGTCATAGGTCATGGTGTTGGCGCGCTTGCCGAACTCTGCGAGCGCCGCCTCCTTGGTCATCTTGCCGGCATCGACATCCTTCTTCAGGCCCGCCGCCATGTTCTTCGCCATCTCGACCATGGCCTTGGCCTGGTCGATGCGCGCATTCGTCATCTCACGCTGCATCAGATTGATCGCGAGGATGCCGGCAGTGCACAGGCCAATCAGGGCCACCCCCACCAGAATGCCGAGCTTGGGGGTGATCTTCATATTTGACAGCTTCACGGGGGTCTCCAGGAGGCGGGGAACGCGACGCGATTGGCGGATTGATTCGGTTCACCGTAATGTGAGACCCTTTACCCGATGGTTACGGAGGTTCCCCGTAGAAGCCCGGAGAATCGGGCCGCGGACCAACCGGCAATTGTAGAGGGAATGGCGCAGCTCGCGTACAAGTATGGGAAAGCGGTGACGCAAGCCGCGCTCCAAGAAGCAACAAGACCAAGAAGCAAGATCAAGAACCGAACCAGCAAGAAGCAAGAACAGAAGACCTCACATCGGGAGCAGACAATGTCGAAATTCAGGGTGCTGACGCCGAAGGGCGCGAGCTTCACGGTCGCCGGCGGCGGCTACGATTATGAGCGCGAGGCGCTCGATCCGATCGGCGCCGAGATCGTCGAGGCGCCGGCCAACGAGGCCGAATTCATCGCCGCGGCACGGACCGCGGACGCGATCTACGCCAAGGGCATGCCGATCACGAAAACGGTCATCGACGCGCTGGAAAACTGCAAGGTGATCACGCTCGGCAGCGTCGGCGTCGACTCGGTCGACGTCAAGGCCGCGACCGCGCGCGGCATCCCCGTCACCAACATCCCCGACACCTTCATCGAGGAGGTCGCCGACCACGCCATGATGCTGCTGCTCGCAGGCTTCCGCCGCCTGATCGAGCAGGACAAGATGGTGCGCAGCGGCCGCTGGGCCGAGGGCCGCCCGGCGCTGTTGAAGATTCCGCGGCTGATGGGCCAGACCCTCGGCTTCATCTCGTTCGGCCGGGTCGCCCGCGCGGTGGCCAAGCGCGCCGCGCCGTTCGGCCTCAGGATGATGGCCTACGATCCCTTCATCCAGGAAACGCTGATGTACGACCACGGCGTGATCCCCTCGACGCTGTCGGAGGTGCTGTCGCAGTCGGATTTCGTCTCGATGCACGCCCCGGCGCGGCCCGAAGTGCACCACATGCTGACCGAGAAGCATTTTCGCCAGATGAAAAAATCGGCCGTCTTCATCAACACCGGCCGCGGCGCCACCGTCGACGAGGAATCGCTGATCAAGGCGCTGCAGGAGGGTTGGATCGCCCACGCCGCGCTCGACGTGCTGGAAAAGGAGCCGCCGTCGCACAACAATCCGATGCTCGGGATGGACAATGTTACCTTGACCGCCCATGTCGCCTCGGCGTCGGCACGTTTTGACGAAGCGCGCAAGCGCCGGGTGGGCTACGAATTGTCACTAGTGCTCCAAGGCATGTGGCCGGTAAGCTGCGTCAACCCGTCGGTGCTGCAAAACACCGCGTTGCGCCGCTGGCAGCCCGTCAGCATGGATCGCGGTCCGAACAGCTAGGCGGGAATGCGTTCTTCGCACGAGGGCCCGTCTCGCTGACGATACGGGCCCTTCGTGTGGCGGGCGCCGAGACAACAAGATCCTTCACCGGCGGCCAAACGCCGGGAAGACACAACAAGAATGGGAGTGCGAACGACATGAAGTACGAGATCACGCGCCGCGACGCGCTGGCGCTGGGGGCGTCCGCAGCGGCACTGGCAGTCACCGGCGCATCGGCGCAGGAGGCGTCGAAGGTCAAGGCTGCCGACGTGGCGGCGCCGTCGCTGCCGATCGAAAAGGGTGCGACCTTGCGCATGCTGCGGCCGGTGCGCTTCGTGCAGGCCGACGAGGACGTGTTCCGCGCCAATGCCAAGCGCTTCACCGACAAGACCGGCGTCGAGGTCAAGGTCGACTTCGTCGGCTGGGAGGACATCAACCAGCAGACCGCGGTGACCTCGAACTCCGGCGCCGGCCCCGACATCATCATCGGCTTCGGCGACGCGCCGCACATCTATATCGACAAGCTGATCGAGCTGACCGACATCGCCGACTATCTCGACAAGCGCTACGGCGGATGGCTGACGCTGGCGCGCCGCTACGGCATGCGCTCGAAGTCGAAGAGCTGGGTCGGCCTGCCGTTCGGCGCCTCGGGCGGCCCGCTGGTCTACCGCAAGTCGCTGGTCAATGCGGCCGGCTTCGACAAGGTACCGGAAGACCATGCCGGCATCCTCGAGCTCTGCAAGAAGCTGAAAGCGGCCGGCAAGCCGGCAGGCTTCGCGCTCGGCAACGCGGTCGGCGACGGCAACGGCTTCGCCAACTGGCTGTTGTGGTCGCACAACGCCGCGCTGCTCGATGATGAAGGCAATATCATCATCAACAGCAAGGAGACGATCGCCGCGCTGAAGTATCTGAAGGAACTCTATCCGAACTTCATCGCCGGCACGCCGTCCTGGAACGACGTCTCCAACAACCGCGCCTACTCGTCGCAGGAAATCGGCCTGACCGCCAACGGCGTCTCGCTGTACTTCTCGCTGAAGAACGATCCCGCGACCAAGGCGGTCGCCGACGACACCCAGCATCAGTTCCTGCCCAAGGGACTCGCACCGGTCTCCCCGATGTCGGGCCTGACGCTGAATGCGATGGCGTTCAAGCACAGCCCCTATCCCAACGCGGCGAAGGCCTTCCTGCAGTTCATGCTGGAGCACGAGCAGTACGAGCCGTGGCTCAACGCCAACTCCGGCTACTGGTCGCAGCCGCTCGCGGCCTACGCCGATGCGGCGGTGTGGTCGGGCGATCCCAAGGTCGCGATCTTCAAGGACACCATGAAGAGCCCCTATTACAACGGCTACAAGGGGCCGATCTCAACCGCGACCGGCGCCGTCAACGCCGACTATGTGCTGGTGCAGATGTGTGCCGCGGTGGCGACCGACGCCGCAACGCCGGAAGCCGCCGCCGCGGAAGCCGAGCAGCGCGCCAAGCGGTACTTCCGGCGGCAAGGCCGGTAACGCCGAACCGAGCAGCCGTCATTGCGAGGAGCGATTGACGGCGTCATTCCGGGGCGATGCGCAGCATCGAACCCGGAATCTCAAGATTCCGGGTCTGGTGCTGACGCACCATCCCGGAATGACCTTGAAAGTCAGACCGGGAAAAGGATCTGATGTCTGTAACGACGCTACCTTCACGCGGACACGCGCTGCACCAGCCGGGCTGGCTGGCGCGCCTGTTCGACTACAAGCCGTTCCTGATCGTGATGTGCCTTGCGCCCGCGATCGGCCTGCTATTGGTGTTCCTCACCTATCCGCTGGGCCTCGGCATCTGGCTCGCCTTCACCGACACCACGATCGGCCAGCGCGGCGTCTATATCGGGCTGGAGAATTTCCAGTACCTGCTCAAGGATCCGCTGTGGTGGAACGCGGTGTTCTACTCGGTCTTCTACACCGCGATCGCAACCTTCGGGAAATTCGCGCTCGGCTTCTGGCTGGCGCTGCTGCTCAACAACCATTTCCCGTTCAAGAGCCTGATCCGCGCCATCGTGCTGCTGCCGTGGATCGTGCCGACGGTGCTCTCGGCGCTGGCGTTCTGGTGGATCTACGATCCGCAGTTCTCGATCATCTCCTATCTGCTGGTCGACGTGCTGCATCTGCGCTCCAGCAATGTCGACTTCCTCGGCTCGCCCTGGCCGGCGCGGTTCTCGCTGATCGCGGCCAATATCTGGCGCGGCATCCCGTTCGTCGCGATCTCGCTCCTGGCCGGGCTGCAGACTATTTCGCCTTCGCTCTATGAAGCCGCGATGCTCGACGGCGCCACCGCCTGGCAGCGCTTCCGCTACATCACCTTCCCGATGATGATGCCGATTCTCGCGATCGTGATGACGTTCTCGATCATCTTCACTTTCACCGATTTCCAGCTGGTCTACGCCATCACCCGCGGCGGCCCGGTCAACTCGACCCATTTGCTCGCGACCTTGGCGTTCCAGCGCGGCATCGCCGGCGGCGAGCTCGGCGAGGGTGCCGCGATCGCGGTGTCGATGATCCCGTTCCTCGTGTTCGCGACGTTGTTCAGCTACTTCGGCCTCGCGCGCCGCAAATGGCAGCAGGGAGAAGCCAATGACTGACCAAAACGTTCAAGTATTGGCCCAATCCTCCAACGTCGCCAGCGCGACGCCCGATACGATGGCGTGGGACTCCCGCGCCCGGCGCGTGGTGATGATCTATCTGCCGCTCGCCTGCTTCATCCTGATCCTGCTGTTCCCGTTCTACTGGATGGCGATCACCTCGTTCAAACCGAACGCGGAGCTTCTGAACTACAAGGAGCACAACCCGTTTTGGATCACCTCGCCGACGCTCGCGCATCTCAAGCATCTGCTGTTCGACACCTCGTATCCGCGCTGGCTGAAGACCACCATGCTGGTCGCGATCGGCTCGACTTTCCTGTCGCTGTTCGCTTCCACGCTCGCCGCCTACGCGATCGAGCGGCTGCGCTTCCGCGGCAGCCCCTATGTCGGCCTCGGCATCTACCTTGCCTATCTGGTGCCGCCGTCGATCCTGTTCATTCCGCTTGCCACCGTGATCGTGCAGTTCGGCCTGTTCGACTCGCCGTTGGCGCTGATCCTGGTCTATCCGACCTTCCTGGTGCCGTTCTGCACCTGGCTTCTGATCGGTTATTTCAAGTCGATCCCCTATGAGCTCGAGGAATGCGCGCTGGTCGACGGCGCGACGCGGCTGCAGATCCTGTGGCGGATCACGCTGCCGCTCGCAGTGCCCGGCCTGATCTCGGCCGGCATCTTCTCCTTCACGCTGTCGTGGAACGAGTTCATCTACGCGCTCGCCTTTATCCAGAGCGGCGCCAACAAGACGGTGCCGGTCGCGATCCTGACCGAGCTCGTCACCGGCGACGTCTACCAATGGGGCGCGCTGATGGCGGGCTCGCTGCTCGGCTCGCTGCCAGTCGCGCTGTTCTACTCGCTGTTCGTCGACTACTACGTGTCGTCGCTGACGGGGGCGGTGAAGGAGTAGCGGGGCGCGCAACACTATCCCCGTCATCCTGAGGTGCGAGCGGAGCGAGCCTCGAAGGATGCACGGCCCCGCTGGTGGCCGTCGATCCTTCGAGAGGCGCGTTCCGCGCTCCTCAGGATGACGGGGATAGGCTGGTGCGTGGATTGGCGTTGCCTGCACTACCGCGGCGCGAACGCGACCGGCACGCTGAAACCCATCGAGCCCTGCGTGATCTCGGACGGGAACGCCGGAAACGGCTGGGCCTGGCGGATCATCGCCAGTGCCCGCGCGTCGAAGGTCGGATTGCCGGAGGAGCCGCCGAGATGGCTCGACAGCACCTGCCCGCCGCGGCCGAGCGTGAACACCAGCCGGACCACGCCGCGCTGGCCGTTGCCACCGGCCGGATAGGAGTGGAAACGCAACAGATGCGCGCGGACCCGTGCGTTGTACGCCGCGAGTGCCGATGCCGCAGCGCCTGCGCTGATCGCGGACGCCGTCGGCGCCTGGCGCTCGGCCCGGCTCGGCGCGCTGGTGCGCGGCGCCGGCGTCGCCTCGGACGGCTTCTTGGCCTCGCGGCGCACGACCTTCGGCTTGATCGGCTCGGGCTTGTGTTCGGGAACGACTTTGGCGGGCTCGGGCTTGGGCGGCGTGACCTGCTGCTTCTGCTCCGGCGGCGCGGCGACGTCAGGCTTCTCCTGCAGCGGCGTCGGTACGATCTCCTGCTGCACAGCCTGCGCGGCGGCAGGCTCCGGCGGCGAAGCATCGGCCTCCTGCATCGCCGGCCCCGGCGGCAGCTCAGTGTCGGAAATCTGGGGCGAAGAGGTGATCGGCGTCAAGTCGACCAGCACCGTGGGCACGGCAACGCCCGGCGGCGGCGCCGAGACCCAGTTCATGCCGAGCGCGAGCAGGGCGGCATGTGCCGCCAGGATCGCGGCCGCCGACAGGCCCCAGCGCCGCAGCCGGACTTCGCCACCCGTATCATGAAGGGCATAGGCGTTCATGACGCTCGCCCCGTTCCGCAGAGGCGTGCCCTCTCCCGCTTGCGGGGGAGGGTTAGGGTGGGGGTCTCACCGCGAGTCGGACCGATGATGTGGAGAGAGCCCCCACCCGCATCGCATCTTCGATGCGCTGCGACCTCCCCCGCAAGCGGGAGAGGTGAACCGAGTCCCTGGCGCACCGCTTCAATCAAGGCCAATCCGCCCTAGTTACGCCCGTCGAGGCCGACCAGCGCGATCTTGAGATAGCCGGCGTTGCGCAGCAGGTTCATCACCTGCATCAGATCGCCATAGCTGACCGCCCTGTCGGCGCGCAGGAAGATGCGCTCGTCCTTCTTGCCCCGCGTGGCGCCATCGAGCGTCGCAGTCAGCACATCGCGCGCGATCACATCCTCGCCGACGGCGACCGACAGATCGGGCTTCACCGTGACAAACACCGGCTTGTCCGGCCGCGGCTGCGGCTCGGCGGTCGAGGCCGGCAGATCGACACCGAGATCGACGGTCGCGAGCGGCGCCGCCACCATGAAGATGATCAGCAGCACCAGCATCACGTCGATGAACGGCGTCACGTTGATCTCATGCGTTTCGACGAGGTCGTCGTCGCCGCGACGCTGGCCGCCGAACGCTCCACTGCTGCCGAGCTTGACGCCCATCTGCTACTCCGCGGCGCGCGCCAGGCGGAACAGGCTGCGATCGCCCTCGCGGCTGACCAGCAGCATCACCAAGACGGAGGCGTCGCCGAGCAGCGCCCGGTAGGCCGCGATCGAACGGGTCAGATGATTGTAGATCACGACCGCCGGGATCGCCGCGACCAGGCCGAGCGCGGTCGCGAGCAGCGCCTCGGCGATGCCGGGCGCGACCACCGCGAGATTGGTGGTGTGCGCCTCGGAGATGCCGATGAACGAATTCATGATGCCCCACACCGTGCCGAACAGGCCGACGAACGGCGCGGTGGCGCCGATGGTGGCGAGTACGCCGGTGCCACGCGCGATTTGCCGCGACATCGCCGCTTCGACCCGCTCCAGCCGCAGCGCGATGCGCTCCTTGAAACCGTCGTCGAACATGCCGCCGGAGAGCGCGGCCTCGCGCGAGGCCGACTGCACGATCTGCGCCACGGCGTCGTCGCCGTCGCGGCTCGCCTGCTCGAGCTCGGCAAGCTGGGTGTCGCGCTCAAGCAGGCCGATCCGCTGCTTCGCGAGCGCGGTCTTGCGGCGGATCTCGACGGTCTTGGCGAGCCAGACCGTCCAGGTCACGAGCGAGGCGAAGGCGAGCCCGATCATGACAGCCTTCACGACGATGTCGGCACTCTCGAACATGCCCCAGGGCGAGAGGTTGCGCGGCAACAGCGCGGCGTCGGATGCGGCAAGGCTCGCGCCCGGCAGCATGCCGAGTGCGCTGGAAGCCACCATCCAGATGCTCCGCCCAAGCCAGCGATGCGACATGGTCGCCTCCCGTCCTACGTTGGTCTCAGCCTGCTTTCGGCGCGAGGCGGTCCGCCAGCGCGTGGAAGCGCTCCAGCTGATCGCCGCGCAGCGCGCGCGTCTCGTCGCGGCCGACGAACACCTTGAACATGATGCCGCCGTCGAGATTGATGAAGGCGATGAAGGCCGACACCTTGCCCATGAAGGGCCGCTCGACGAACGCGATCGCCGCGCAGCGCTCATGCCGGAGATGGCCGTGCAGGCCCTTCGGCTGCATCAGGTTGAAATAGCCGCGGCCGACCTCGCCTTTCGGAATGGTACCCGTGAACTCGAAGATCGCATCATCAGTGTGCACGATCAGCGTCACCTCGCCCCACTCCGCGATGTCCTGCATCGCGGCGGCGAATTCGCCGGCGCCGATCCGCACCATGTGTTCGGGCAGCGCCTCGAGCACCGCGCGCAGCGTCACCTTGCGCTCGCGCGCGACGTCCTCGATGACAGCGCCGGGATTGTCGGCCATAAAGGCCTTCAATCCGGCTAGTTCCGCGTTCTGCACGATCGCCTCCGTTACGCCGGGCTCTTCGCGCGCTCGGTGATCAGCACCTCGAAGCCCTCGAACCTGGGATGGCCGAGATAGAGGCTGCCGCCGGTCTCGTTGCCGGCGCGGGAGTGGGCGCGGCGGAACGCATCCGACCTGGTCCAGTCCTCGAACGCCGCCTTGCTGGCCCAGACCGTATGGGTCGCATACAGCGTGTGGTCCTCGGCCTCGGGGCCCTTCACCAGATGAAACTCGATGAATCCAGGCAGATCGCCGAGATAGGATTCGCGGGTCTTCCAGACCGTCTCGAACGCCTGCTCTTTGCCCTTGATCACCTGAAACCGGTTCATTGCGATGAACATGAAAGCCTTCTCCTGTTTGGCGGCGGATGCACGGGATCCTGCCGGTCGATCTCGTTGATATCATGAATGCGCCAAGGCCGCGCTGGGGGCACCAGCGCGGCCGGAGCAACCTGGATGGAATGATCGGCGTCTCGCGTTACGCTCCACCTAGGTGAATCCTGAGCCCGGCCTTGTAGACGGTGCCCGGACCGGGGCTCGAGAACAGCACGTCGTTCTGCGTCGTGCCATCGGTCGAGGAACCCGGGATCGCATAGGGCCGGTAATACTGGTTCAAGAGATTGTCGACCGACGCCGCGAAGGTGATGTCCTTAGTGGCGTTCCAGGTCACATAGAGATTGACCAGCTCATAGCCGGTCGAGGGCAGATAGCCCGCCGGCAAATCGTTGTTGGCGCCGAACGACGACCATTGCGCGGCAATGATCAGCGATCGGTCGAGCAGGCGCACGCCGCCCGTCGTCGTCACCTTGCGCGGCGTGATGGTGGCGAGCCCGACATTGGTCTGGGTGTTCCGGCCGCGCATCAGGTGGCCGGCGACGCCAAGGAACCAGTCGCCCGCATCATACATCGTCTCGAGCTCGAAGCCCTCGATGCGGGCGTGGGCGATGTTCTGGTACTGGTAGAACTGGCTGAACGGACCGAACGGCGTCAGGGTGGGTGCCGAGGCGACGAGATCGATATAGCCGTCGACATCGTTGCGGAACAAATTGATCTTGCCGCGGAACGAGTCCTTGGCCGAGAAGATGCCATCATATTTCAGGTTGATGCCGACTTCCTTGTTCTTGCCGACCTCGGGCCGCAGTGCCGGGTTGGGCAGGAAGCAGAATAGGCCGCTGGTACCATCAGGGCAATTGAACAGCGCCGGCCCGCAGCCGGTGGCGTGGCCGCCCGCGATCAGGGTCTCGGTGATCGACGGCGCGCGATAGCCCTCGGCATAGCTCGCATAGGGCGTGAAGCCTGCAACCGGCGTGACGCCGACCGTGATCTTGGGCGACAGCCGATCGCCGCTGGTCGTGGTGTTGATCGAGTTGAGCTCGTAGTGGTCGTATCTGACGGCGCTGACCAGTTCGAGCCAGGTCGAATAGTTCTGCTTCAGCTGCACGAAGCCGCCGGACACCGTGCGCTGACCGCCCGGCGTCGTGATGTTGGAGTTGCCGCGGGAATCGAAGGTCTCGACATCGTCGCGGAAGGCGTCGAAGCCGTAGGTCACGGCATTGCGCCAGTCGCCGAAATTGAAGCGCGAGGTGTTATTGACGTCGATACCGACGGTATCGAGCGAATAACCGCGCTTGTCGCCGACGCAGCCGGAGATGTTGTTGCCGGGATTGGCGAGCGTGCAGACGCCGCCGCCGGTGGTGACGCGGTTGTTGTAGGTCTTGACCTGATCGTTGTCGGTGCGGTTGCCGTAGACCGAGATGTTCCAGTCGAACAGCATGTCGTCGGGCTTGGCATATCGCCAGCTCAGCGTACCCGTGTAGTTCTTGGCATCGGATGCATAGACCGAGGAGCCCGCAATCGCCGCCAGCGGCGCTGCCGTCGTGGTCGGACCGCGGTTCGGCTGGCCGATATTGTACTGGTAGTCCTGGAAGACGCCGCCGATCTTGAACTCGTGGCCTTCGGCCGGGCGGAACGTCACCTTCATCAGGCCGGCCGCGACGTCATTGCCGGTATTGCCGATCTCGGTGCCCGCGCCGTCCTTGTAATTGCTCTGCGTGCGATAGACGGCGCCGCCGAACACGTCGACGTTCGGGTCGACACGGACGCCGCCGAACACCGAGCCCATGCCGCGGTCCTTGTTGGAGCCGTAGGAGCCCGACATATCGACGCCCCAGCGCTCGCCGGGGCGCACCACATCGTCGATATCCTTGGTGCGGAACGAGACCACGCCGCCAATCGCACCGGAGCCGTAGATATTTGCGGTCGGGCCGCGCACCACGTCGACGCCGCCGATTAGTTCAGGATCGAGGAAGAACGAGCCGTTGGCGTTGTGGCCGGTGCGCTGATAGTTCTGCCGCGCGCCGTCGACCACGACTGCGACACGGCCGAAATCCTGCAAGCCGCGGATGTTGATGACGGTCGCCGGATCGTCGCCGCGTTCCTGGACCGAGACGCCAGGCACGGCGTAGAAAATGTCCGACAGTCGGTTCGGCTGCAGGCCCTGGATCTTCTCCAGCGTGACGGAGCTGACCGGCGCCAGCGCATCGATCGCGCGCTCTTCGGTCTTTGATGCCACCGCCGTGATGGTGTCGAGCGACTGCACCGGCACTGCGCCGATCTGCGCGCGCGCATTCATTGCCGGCGACGTTGCGGGCTGCTGCGCAACCTGGGGCTTCGGCTTCCGCTTGGCCTGCTTCGGCCGCTCGGTTGCGGGACGCGCAGCCGAAGCATCGGCGGTTTGCGCGAGACCGTTCTCCGGCAATGCAGCCGCAAATGAAAACACCGACGCGCCCAAAATCAGGGCGCGCGAAATCTTAGCCCCGTCAGCCATTCTAGCCCCAGCCCGATCATCGCTTTTCTGGTTTGGCTGGCGTGCGCTCTGGTGAGCGGCTTGCTGGCTACGTTGCGATGCGAGCCATCCGCTCGCATCGCGTGATGATTGGTTACGAGCCGGCAACAAAACGGTCAAGAATGCGGCGGCGCTGTTTACATCGATTGTAAAGTGCAGCCGTTGGAATGCGCGTTCGCCCGCTTATACAAGCAAACAGCATTTGAAAATTTCGCAGGCGCAGCACCAAGAGAATGTCGGCATCATCCGGAGACAGTATCGGCGCGGCCGGAAAGCAGGCCGCATCGGCGTCTGACGCGGCGAAATCGCTCATCATGCGCGGAAATCGTCTCGACAGCCGCGACCTGTTCTCGACGGAGCGCGAGATCATCATCGTGCATGGCGAAGAGCATTACCGGCTGCGGTTGACCTCGCAGAACAAACTGATCCTCACCAAGTGACGGCCCCGATGACAATTTGTCGCACGCTCGCTCTGCTCGCATTCTCCTGTTGGCTGCCATCAGGCGCGGCTATTGCCGAGGGCATCACCGTGCACGACGCGCGCGACCGCGACGTCGTGATCGACGATCCCACACGGATCGTCTCGATCGGCGGTGCGATCACCGAGATCCTCTATGCGCTCGGCTTCGCGGACCGCATCGCCGGCGTCGATGCCACCAGCCTCTATCCACCGGCGGCGCTGCGCGAGAAACCCGACGTCGGCTACATGCGCCAGCTGTCGCCCGAAGGCGTGCTCGGCCTGCACCCGTCGCTGGTGCTCGCAGTGCAGGGCTCCGGGCCGAAGGAGACTATGGACGTGCTGGAGGCGGCCAAGGTGCCGCTGGTGCTGGTGCCCGAGACCTTCTCGGAGGCCGGGCTGATCGAGAAGATCAGGCTGGTGGGCCACGCCATGGGCGCCGATCCGCGCGCCGCCTGCCTGACCGCGGCGGTAGAAAGCGATCTCGCTCAACTGCGCGTGCTGCGCGCCAAGGTGACGAAGCCGGTGCGCGTGATGTTCGTGATGTCGCTCTTGAACGGCCGCGCGATGGCCGCGGGTCACAAGACCGCCGCGGACGAGATCATCCAGCTCGCCGGCGGCGTCAACGCAATCGATGGCTACGACGGCTACAAGCCGGTCAATGACGAGGCCATCGTGGCGGCGAAACCGGATGTCGTGCTGTCGATCGATCGCGGCAAGGACTCGCTGACTGCTGACGCGGTGTTTGCGCATCCGGGCTTCGAGCTGACGCCGGTCGCCGCCAACAAGGCCTTCATCTCGATGGAAGGGCTTTATCTGCTCGGCTTCGGACCGCGAACCGCGGCCGCGGCACGCGACCTCTCGGTCAAGCTTTATCCGGCGCTGGCGCCGGAGGCCGACAACTTCAAGCCGGCAGCGCTGACCGCGAATTGCCGGCAATGAGCGTGCTGGCCGAGCGCCGCGCGCGCGCCAAGCAACAGCGCGCCGGCATGTCGCTGCGGCCGGCGGCCACACTCACTCTCTTCTGCCTGCTTGCGGCGCTCACAGCGACCGCGCTGGTTGCGCTGACGGTCGGCGCTGCCGGCATTCCGCTGGCGCGGCTTCCGGCCGCGCTCGGCCTGTGGGCCGACGGCACCGCCAATCCGCTGCTCGCGCGCGACCAGCTCGTGGTGTGGTCGATCCGCGTCCCGCGGATCGCGGCCGCCGCGATGGTCGGCGCCCTGCTCGCGGTCTCCGGCGCGACCATGCAGGGCCTGTTCCGCAATCCCCTCGCCGATCCCGCGCTGGTTGGCGTCTCCTCCGGCGGCGCGTTTGCCGCAGCGGCGGCGATCGTGTTCACCGACAGCCATCTCGGCGAGAGCCTGCGCTTCCTGCAGCATCAGTTGCTGCCGATCGCGGCCTTTGCCGGCTCGCTGCTCACGACCATCGTGCTCTATGGCATCGCCAGCCGCGGCGGCCGGACGTCGATTGCGATCTTCCTGCTGGCCGGGCTCGCGATTGCCGCGATCGCCAATGCCGGCATCGGCCTGTTGGTGTTCGTCGCCGACGACCGCCAGCTCCGCGACATCACCTTCTGGCTGCTCGGCTCGCTGAGCGGTGCGACCTGGACCAAGCTCACGGCGCTGGCGCCGGTGCTGGCTATTGCGCTGATCGCCTGCCTCGCGATCGCGCGCGGGCTCGACGGGCTGGTGCTCGGCGAGGCCGAGGCATTCCACAGCGGCGTCGATGTCGAACGTCTCAAGCGGATCTCGATCGTGCTGGTGTCGGCGATGACCGGCGTTGCGGTCTCGGTCTGCGGCGTGGTCGGCTTTGTCGGCATTGTGGTGCCACATCTGCTGCGGCTGGTGATCGGGCCCGCGCACCGGCTGCTGCTGCCGGCCTCCGCATTGCTCGGTGCCATCCTCCTGGTCGGTGCCGATACGGTGGCGCGCACCATCGTGGCACCTGTGGAAATGCCGATCGGCATCCTGACCGCGGCGATCGGCGCGCCGTTCTTCCTCGCCATGCTGCTGCGCCAGCGTGGGCTGGTGTCGCTATGAGCGCGCTGCTCGAAGCACAATCGGTGTCGATGACGGTCGGTGGCACGACCTTGGTCGATGCAGTCTCCCTGCAGATCGGCGCCGGCGAAATGGTCGCGATCGTCGGTCCCAACGGCGCCGGCAAATCAACGCTCTTGCGGATGCTCTCCGGCGACCTCCGTCCGTTCCGCGGTTCGATCAGGCTCAAGCAGCGTGACCTGCACGGCTACGGGCCGCGCGAGCTGGCGCAACACCGCGCGATGCTGTCGCAACATGTCAACGTCACCTTCCCGTTCACGGTCGAGGAAATCGTCAGCATGGGCGCCGGCGAAAGCCCGCGCGCGGCGGCGCGCAACCTCGTCGAAGCAGCGCTGGACGAGGTCGGGTTGGCGCATTTCCGTTCCAGGCAATTGCCGACGCTGTCCGGCGGCGAGCAGCAGCGCGCGCATTTTGCCCGCGTGCTGGTGCAGCTCACCTGCGGCGAGGCGCTGCATGGGCCCGGATTGTTGCTGCTCGACGAGCCGACCTCGAGCCTCGATCTGCGGCATCAGATCGACCTCGTCGAGACCGCGCGGCTGCGCGCCGGGCGCGGCACCGCCGTGATCGCGATCCTGCACGACCTCAACCTCGCGATGCGGTTCGCCGACCGCATCCTGCTGCTGCACCGCGGCCGGCTTGCCGTCGACGGCGACCGCGCCGCCGCGATGCAGACCGAGACGCTGCGCAAGATCTTCGAGATCGACGTTGCGATCGACTACACCGCAAACGGCGTGCCGTTCCTGCTGCCGCAGACGATGCGGCCGGCGGGCAAGGCGACGTAACGCCGCAAGGCTTATCCCGGGGCAACGCCGGCGATTCACAAAACTGTCAGGCGCCTGTAACAGGCGCCTCCGAGAACACCGCATCGTTTGTTCCTTCGTATCTTTCCTTGGGAGACCAACCATGCGCCTGTCATTGCTTTGCTCTGTCGCCACCGTCCTGCTCGCCACATCCGCGTTCGCGCAGAGCGAGGGCGAATTCCCGGCGACGCTGGCGGGACACGCCGTGATGCCGGCGGAGAGCTTCATCGACGCGCCCGCCGATGCCCCTGATGATCTGAAGACCTCGGGCAAGTACACCACCGGCAAGCGGGTCGACGCGATAGGCACCGTGATGGGCAAGTCCTATGAGCGGCCGACCGGCGTGTCGCTGCCGTTCAAGGGCCAGCCGCTGCAGGGCCATTCCGGCATCAAGGTGATGGCGGACGGCTCGTTCTGGGTGATCACCGACAACGGCATGGGCTCGCGCTACAACTCGGCGGACTCGATGCTGTACCTGAACCGGCACAAGATCGACTGGGCCAGCGGCAAGATGGAGCGCCAGGAGACCGTGTTCCTGCACGATCCCGACAAGAAGGTGCCGTTCCGCATCGTGCATGAGGACACCGCCAAGCGTTATCTGACCGGCGCAGACTTCGATACCGAAGGCTTCCAGATCGTCAACGACACGTTCTGGATCGGCGACGAATTCGGACCCTATATCCTGAAGGCCGACAAGACCGGCAAGATCCTTGCCGTGTTCGAGACCGTCGCCGACGGCAAGCCGGTGCGTTCGCCTGACCATTGGGCGGTGCAGTCGCCGGGCGCGCCCGGTGCGAGCTACACCAACGTCAATCTGCGCCGCTCCAAGGGCTATGAGGGCTTTGCCTCGTCCAAGGACGGCAAGTTCCTCTACGGCCTGCTCGAGGGACCGCTATGGGATGCCGACAAGAAGGACTGGGAGAAGGTCGACGGCAAGGAAGCCTCGCGCATCCTGGAATTCGACGTCGCCGCGGAGAAGTTCACCGGACGTTACTGGCAATATGTGTTCGAGCAGAACGGCAATGCGATCGGCGACTTCAACATGATCGACCCGACCCAGGGTCTCGTGATCGAGCGCGACAATGGCGAAGGCACCGCCGACAAGGCCTGCCCGCAAGGCCAGCGCGGCGAGAACTGCTTCCCGGATCTTGCCAAGTTCAAGCGCGTCTACAAGATCGAGCTCTCCGACGCCAATGTTGGCAAGCCGGTGCGCAAGATCGCCTATATCGATCTGATGAAGATCCGCGATCCGAACAAGAAGGCGAAGAAGCCGCTCAACGATGGCGCCTACACCTTCCCGTTCTTCACCATCGAGAATGTCGACCGGGTCGACGAGACCCACATCATCGTCGGCAACGACAACAATCTGCCGTTCTCCTCGAGCCGCGACCCGAACAAGGCCGACGACGACGAGTTCGTGCTGCTCGAAGTCGGCGATTTCCTGAAGGCGAAGTGAGGGGATTGCTCTCGCCGCAAACAACCGTGTCGTCGCCCGGCTCGACCGGGCGACCCAGTATTCCAGAGGCAGTCGAATTCAACGGATAAGCCGCGGCGTACTGGATGCCCCGCTCAAGGCGGGGCATGACACCTCTAGCCCGCCGGCACCATCACGACGCCCTTGTCCTTGGGCCAACGCATCCGCCAGGCGAAGTTGATGTCTTTGACATCACCCGGCTTGGCCTCGAACGCCCATTCCAACACGCCGCGCCTGTCACGCAGATTGGTGGTGGTCGCAGGCGTCGACGACGGCAGCATTTCGACCACGATATCGTCGTTCTCGCTGACCGGGAGCTGATCCTGGATCGCGACCTTGATCGGGAAGTCGTGGCCGTTGCGCACCGTGGTCTTGAACGCGCGCTCGTCGGTCTTCGAGGTCGTCACGATCAGGCCCGCGGAGCCTTCATTGCGCTTCACCACCGTGCGCTCGATCTTGACCTTGTCGTCGGCACCGAAGCCGAGCCGCACGGTCTCGTCCTTGGCGGCCGTGGCCATCCGGCTGCGGCCGACAAAGATGCCGTCGCGATAGATCGCGACCTGTCCGGGCAGTAGCGGCGCATCGTCGGCCTGCACGAAGCTCGCTTCCAGGAACGCGGTCGGATCGATCACCGGGACGGCGCGCACCGCGAGATCGGGGGTGATCGTCGCCGTGGAGATGCGTAGGCTCTTGGCGCCCTCATTGGCGACGACACTGACGCGGCCGGGAATCTTGAAGGTGGCCTGGAACGCGCCGATCTCTGGGGTCGCCTCCAGTTCCCCAAAGGTTGTCCCCCCACCAAAGCGGAATTCCTTGAGCGCGTCCGCGGCCGGAGCGGGTGCCAGGGTCGCCGCGCGCTGTTGCACGCCGTCCTCCCTGCTTCGCGATGCCAGCGGCCGCGGCGGCTGCGGATATTGCACGATCAGCGAATTGAGGTCGGGCGCGTTGCCGCCGCGAGCGACGCGCACGGTGGAGACGACGAGCGCCACGTTCGACCAATCCTCGCCAGTCGACTGGGTGATCTCGGCGCGGCGCACCAGTTCGATCGCCGGCTTGCGGTCCTTGGCGCCGGTGTCGAGACGGGCGTCGTAGAGCGGCGTCCAGCGCGCGTTGCGCACCGCATAGGTCACCCGCAGCGTCGCGCGGGTCGCGGCGGTGGAGGCAAGCTCGATCCGCACCTCGAGCTTGCTCGGCGGCTTGGCGGCGCGATCGGCCTCAAGCCGGGCGATCTCGCGGTCGATGTCGCGCTGCTTGCGGGTGGCGTCGCGGATCGCGGTGTCGGCGGTTGCGACTTCATCCCCGACCGCCGAGAATGCGGTGCGCCACTCGCTCACCGGACGCGCCTCGCCCTTCTCGCCGATGCCGACCGGTGCGGCCTCGGCGAAGTGCTCGGCGAATTTGCGCCGCGCTTCCGCGGCGCCGATGATGCCCTGCAGATCCTCGCGCTGATCCCTGAGCCCCTCGATCCGCTTGTCGATCTCGGGCAGGTTGGCCGGCGGCAGCGGGCGCGGCGGCCGGGCGTCGATCGCCCCGATCGTCAGCCTGCCGCCCGCTTCGCCCTCGACCCGCAGCGAGGACGGATCGAGCCCCATCGGGAAGTCGTTGGCAATGAGCGTGTTGTCACCTGCGGGCAGGTCCAGCGTGATGACGCGGGTGACGCTCGCGCCATCGGGATAGACGGTGACGGCGTCGACCTGCGAGGCCGCATCGAGATTGGCCGCATGCAGCGGCTCGGCAACCAGCGCTCCCGCCAGCACCAGGCTGGTGGTCACAAGACAATTCGCAATCTTTCGCATGACATCCCTCCGGGAAAACGTCGCATCGCACGAGCCGAACGGCACGCCGGGCTCGCAGGCGCGCCGTTTCTCGTGGTGAGACGCAGCGCGGAAGGGACTGGTTCGATTGAGGTTTCGGTGCGGCGCCACAATGGCGCCGTCGCGGCTGCGGTATGGCGCGGCCGGGGCTTTCCGCCGTTAGCGATCCGTTTTGCGCCGGATGAACAGGTAATTCGGCACGAAAGCGGCCATGGTGATGGCGATCATGATCCACCATCCGCGCTGAAACGCCGCGATCCGCTCGGCCATCGAGACCGGCGTTGCGAGGATCGCGACGAAGATCGCGACGCCGATCGCTAGCGCCGCCTGCCGGATCATGTTGATGACGGCGGAGCCGGTGGCGAATGACGACGGCGGCAGAGAACCGGCGCCGACGCCCATCAGGGTCGGAAAGGTCAGCCCGACACCGATACCGGTGAACATCATGCCGACCACAGCGGCAGGCACGTTGGCTTCAGGACCCATGCAGGTCGCCCAGATCGCGAGGGCGCCCGCGAAGGACAGGATTCCGGCGGACACGACCGCTGCCGCGCCAAAGCGCGCGATCAGGCGGCCGGCAAACAACAGTGAGGTGAACGGAACAAGCAACGGACCCGGCGCGATCGCAAGTCCGGTCTGCAATGCCGACCAGCCCCATACGGTCTGGTCCCACAGCGCGACCGACAGCAGCATCGCGCCAAACGCCGCAGAGTAAGGCGCCATCACCAGCGTGGCTCCGGTGAAAGGCCTGACCCCGAACAGCGCGGGATCGACGAACGGGTTCTTCGATCTGAGACAGTGCCACGCGAAGGCGGCAAGCGAGACCGCTGCGACGACAAAGCCGAGGACGACGCCGCGCGAACACCATCCCCAGTCATTCGCCTTTACGATCGCAAATGTCAGCGCACCGATGCCAGAGGTCACCAGCAGTGCCGCCCGGAAACTGGGACGCGGCACGTCGTGGCCGGGCACTTCGGGCAATTTCAGCCAGCCGATGATGAGCGCAACCACGCCGATCGGGACGTTGACGATGAAAATCCAGCGCCAGTCGAAGGTCACCAGCACGCCGCCTGCCAGCGGCCCGAGCGCGGCGGCAAGGCCACCGATCGCCGTCCAGGTGCGCACCGCGCCAGGGCGCTGCTCGAGCGGAAACGACGCCAGCAGCAGGCCGATCGAGGTCGGGGTCATCAACGCCGCACCGGCGGCCTGCGCGATGCGGGCGGCGACCAGCAATTCGACGTTGGGCGCAAGCGCGCACGCCGCCGACGCTGCGGTGAACAGCGCAACGCCAAGCAGAAAGCTTAGATTGCGGCTGTGCCGCTCCGCCAGCCGGCCGAAGAACACCAGCAGCGCCGCATAGGCGATCGCATAGCCGTTGAGGATCCAGGACAGATCCTCGAGCGAGGCGCCGCGGAATTCCTGCGCGATGTTCGGCAGCCCGACATTGACGATGAACAGGTCGAGATTGGCGAGGCAGATCCCGACCGATACGATCGCGAGCACCTGGCGCGGGGATGCCGTCGCCGCGCGCGGCCGCGGCTGCGCGTCAGTCCGGACGGCCAGCCCGATCGTCTCCACTTCCGCCTCCGACATCATACCCTCCAGATACGTGCATATGCATCTATTGCCATTAGGTGCATATGCATGTATATGTCAAGTCCAGTCTGGAGGCAGCATGGCGAAAATCGATACCAGCCGGTGCAATCTCACGGCGTTGCGCAAGGCGACGCGGCGCGTGTCGCAGCTCTACGATTCGATCCTCGCGACGTCAGGCCTGCGCGGCACGCAACGGGCGATTCTGGTCTATGTCAGACGATCCGGCTCCCCGACGATGGGTGAGCTCGCAGCCGCGCTGGTGCTCGACCGCACCGCGCTGAACCACAACCTCAAGCCGCTCGAGCGCGATGGCCTCCTGACCATCACCGTCGACAAGAACGACCGCCGCAGCCGACTGGTGCGGCTGACCAAGCGCGGCGAAGCCCGGCTTGACGAGTCGCAGGCCGCCTGGCGTGAGGCACAGGACCGTTTCGAGACCGCCTTTGGCGCGAAGCAGGCGGCCGATCTCCGGCAGACGCTCGAACTGGTGGCCGCGCTCGAATTTGGCGAACGCGCGGCGGATTTGCCGGCTTCGTAGCCACTTCAAACGAAAAGCGGCCCGGCGATGCTGCCGGGCCGCTCGTTCTCGCACGATCCGGATCGATCGCGTTTAGCTGTAGATCTCGAACAGGCCGGCGCCGCCCTGACCGCCGCCGATGCACATGGTCACGACGCCCCACTTGGCCTTGCGGCGGCGGCCTTCCTGCAGCAGGTGGCCGGTGAGCCGGGCACCCGTCATGCCGAAGGGATGGCCGATCGCGATCGAGCCGCCATTGACGTTGTACTTCTCGGGATCGATGCCGAGCTGGTCGCGCGAATAGAGGCACTGGCTGGCGAAGGCCTCGTTGAGCTCCCAGAGATCGATGTCGTCGATCTTCAGGCCGTGGCGCTTCAAGAGCTTCGGCACGGCGAAGACCGGACCGATGCCCATCTCATCGGGCTCGCAGCCGGCCGAGGCCCAGGCCACGAAACGGCCCAGCGGGTTGAGACCGCGCTTCTCGGCATCCTTGGCTTCCATCAGCACCACCGCGGCGGCGCCGTCGGACAGCTGGCTGGCATTGCCGGCGGTGACGAACTTGCCCGGGCCCTTGACCGGCTCGAGCTTGGCAAGGCCTTCCAGCGTGGTCTCGGGACGGTTGCACTCGTCGCGATCGACGACGTAATCGACGATCGACTCGGCCTTGGTCGCCTTGTCGACCACCTTCATCCTGGTCTTCATCGGGACGATTTCGTCCTTGAACTTGTTGGCCTGCTGCGCGGCCGCCATGCGGCGCTGCGACTCCAGCGAATACTCGTCCTGGTATTCGCGGCTGAGCTTGTAGCGCTCGGCGACGATGTCGGCGGTATCGATCATCGCCATGAAGATGTCGGGCGCGGTCTTGAGCAGGTCCGGATCGATCGATTCCTTCGGCGAGCCGCCGCCGGGGATCGAGATGCTTTCGACGCCGCCGGCGACGATGCAATCGGAGCCGTCGGAGCGGATCGAGTTGGCGGCCATCGCGATGGTCTGCAGGCCCGACGAGCAGAAGCGATTCACCGAGACACCCGCGGTGGTCTTCGGCAGGCCGGCGAGCAGCGCCGCCTGACGGCCGATGTTCGGCGCGCCATGCGCGCAATTGCCGAGATAGCAATCCTCGACATAATCCTTGTCGACGCCGGCGCGCTCGACCGCGTGCTTGATGGCGTGCCCAGCCAGCGACATCGGCGGGGTGATGTTGAATCCGCCACGGCCGGACTTCGCCAGGCCAGTGCGCGCGTAGGAAACGATTACGGCTTCACGCATTGTTTTCTCCCTCTGAGTGGATGATTTCAGCTTGGATGCTGTCTTCGTACACATGGCGCGTCAAGGCAACAGAAATAAGCGCCATCAAAATACCGCTCTGCGGAACGGAAGCGGCCCGACGCAACCGACGAAGCAGGATCACGTGGCGGCGCGGATGAAGCCTACAAACGTGCCTGGAATTCCAAGGTGCTCCTCACAGGGCCGATTTCGCGAGCATCATGTGAATTCCCTTATTGCCGTCGACCAATTGCGTTACGCGCAGATTGCCTGCGAGAGAGCACAGCATATACGCCTCGTTGCGCGTGAGATTCGTGCGCGCGCAGATGTGGTTGACCATCTCGCGGACGGCTTGTTTGGCGGCGTCGTCCAGGTCTTCGTCCAGTCCGATCGAGATGAGGTGGGTTGCATTTTCTGCAAACGGCCATTTGACCCGCATGTCCTTCCGCACGGTCAGGCGGACCGTGCCTGTGACTCCGGTCTCCAGGGCCGTGATGCAGACTTCGCCATCACCCTGAACGGCGTGCCCATCGCCGGCGAAAAACAGAGCGCCCTCATTGAATACGGGCAGATACAGCGTGGTGCCCGCGCGAAGCTCCTTGTTGTCCATGTTGCCACCGAACGCGCGCGGGACCGGCGATCCGCACCGGCCCCACGCCGGCGGTGGCGCGGTTGCCAAGATTCCGAAAAACGGACTGAGCTCGATCCTGCTGCCCCAGGGCATCGTACAAAAATTCCCATCGCGGTCGATGGTCGGATGAATGGTTTCGTAGTCGGTGAATTCGTCCGGCAGCGTGCCGAGCAAAGGCAGGATCGAAACAAATCCCCAGTCCTGTCTGACCTTCACGTCGAGAATGTCGACCTGAAGCGTGTCGCCGACCTGGGCACCCTTCACGTAGACCGGCCCGGTGATGAAATGCGGTCCGGGTCCCGGCGGCAGCGTATTCAGCGCATGGAGATAATCGGCAGGGACCCGACTGAAATCGTCCGGCAAGGTTTCTTTCCCACCCGCCGGGAAACTATGCAGCGTGACCGAGTCACCGGACTCCACGGTAAGAACCGGTGGACTGGCACTGTCTAGGTATCCCCATACCATGTTCTCAGGAGTGGCGGGAATTTCATGGCGGCGCGGCATCGCTCCTCCAAAGCAGTTGCCCTCGGGAAATGTCGGCCACCATCCTAGGCAAGACTTGGTGTCAAAAACAGCCGCAGGCTTGGGCCCTTTGAGCATTCCTGGTCCATGGTAGGGTGGCCCTGGTAACCCTTGCGCGGACGCCATGCGCCACCTTTCCGTGCGGCCGCGCGACAAATGGAGACTCTGATGAGGCGGTCTCAATTCACGGAAAATGAGATCCGGCATCTCCTATACGAGGCGAATACCGGCGTCTCGGTGGCCGAGATTTGCACGACATCCGGCATCTCGCTTCGAACATTCTACCGATGGAGGCGGAGGTATGGCGGTCTAGACCACCCAGCCGTGCTCGACATGCGCGGACTTGCCGTCGAGAATGTCAGGCTGCGAAACGTCATCGACAATCTATCTGCCTGCCTCAAGGCGACGCCGGCCGGCGAAATCGCAAGCGGCAGCACGCCGCAAACGAACGCGCCGAAGGACGTCGACGGCCGGGGCCGTCGTGCGATCAGCATCGCCGCGGAAAAGTGCGGAGGCGCTGTGACGGGCCGCTTCGCATCAATCCGTGTCAATCGCTGATCTCGACGAGAACAATTCAGGCAGCCATTCTGGCAAAAGTGACATAATGCGCTGCACCGTGGCGGGGATTTGATCAAGCTGCCCCTGCATCGAGCGCAATTTTTCGATCCGGGGGCACACTCCCGGCAAGAACTGGCACGCCGCTGACGCAAATCCAAATCTTGCACAAAACCCGGCAGCAGCTGTCTGTACTTTCTTCTTGTCGCAAATCCGAACGACCGATTACCCTCGCCGCGAACGCAAACGGTCCTGCAGGGAGTTGAGATCATGACTGGCCTTGTCCGCGATTTTACCGACGTCAAGACCGGCGTCAGCCGCCGCAACATCCTGACCGCTTCCGCTGGTCTTGCTTGTGGTTTCGCGCTCGGCGGACCGATCGCGATCAGGACGGCCGCGGCGGCCGGCTTGAAAGAAGTTCGTTTCAGCGAAGCAGTCCACAACCTCGGTTACATCAATCTCTACGTCGGCATGCATGCAAAGATCTTCGAGAAGAACGGTCTCGACATGAAGGTCAGCGCCGCTGGAGGCGACACGCAAACGTTCGCTGCAGTGCTTGGCGGATCGGCTGACTTTGCCATCGGCGATGCGACCATGGCGCAGATCTCGCGGGAGAACGGTGGTCCGGGCGTCGTCGTCGGCACGGTCGTCCAGCGCGCACACTATTTCGGCGTCTCAAAGACGTTAAAGCCCATCACCGACCCGAAAGAGTTCAAGGGCCTGAAGATCGTAACCTCGCCGGAACCGAATACGAATTACAGCGTGGCGAAGCGCCTGCTTGAAAAAGCCGGCCTCAAGGTCGGCGTCGATGCCACCATCGTGCCGGTGAATCCTGGAACCGAAATTGCTGCGATGCTGGCCGGTCAGGCGGATATTGCCATCGCGTATCAGCCCAGCGTGGCCGCGGCCGAGGCCCAGGGAGCCAAGGTGGTGTTCGACTTCTCCACCTACATCGGCCCGTTCTGCAATACGGGAATCATGGTCCTTCCATCGACGATCCAGAAAGATCCCGCGATGGTTCAAGCCCTGGTGACATCGTTCGAGGAAGCCTCGCGCAAGACCTACGCAGACCCCGCCTTCGCAAAGGAAGTCGCGCGCAAGGAATTTCCGGATCTGCCGGGCGAGGTTGTCGACAAGGCGATCGATGCCGAATTGCAGTATCTGATCCCGGCACAGTCCGTGGTGACCAAGCCGGATCAATGGAAGAATCTGATGGAGATGCAGGTCTACCTCGGCAACGCCAAGGGCACGATCCCGTTCGACCAGATCATCGACAATTCCTTTGCCGACAAGGCCGTCGCCAGTCTGAAATGACAGTTGCGATCACCACCGGCCACGGCGGCACCGGAACATCCGCGGCGTCCCTGGTGCCGTTGACCGTGGAAGGCGTCGCCAAAGGCTACGATGTTGCGGGGCGATTTGTCCCGGTGATCGGCAATCTTAGCTTGACGCTGAAGAAGGGCGAGATTGTCAGCATCGTTGGTCCATCGGGATGCGGAAAGACGACACTGCTCAATACGCTGTGCGGACTGATACCGGCTGACTCCGGGCGAATCCGCTGGTACGGGCACGAGATCGTCGGCCAGCCGCAGAACGTAGGCTACATGCTGCAGAAGGATCTGCTGTTTCCCTGGCGCACTGCATTGAGCAACGTCAAGCTGGGACTGGAAATCCGCGGCCTTGCGGCGAGCGAAGCGCATGACCGCAGCCGCGCGATGCTGGATCAACTCGGATTGCACGGCTTCTCCGATCACTATCCGTCGACATTGTCAGGCGGCATGCGCCAACGGGTGGCACTCGCCCGCACATTGGTCAATGATCCGGAGGTGCTGCTTCTCGACGAGCCGTTTGCCGCGTTGGACTTTCAGAACAAGCTGCTGATCGAAAGTGACACTGCAAAGCTGGTTCGCGAGCGCGGGCGCTCCTTGTTGCTGATTACCCACGATATCGAGGAGGCCGTCTCTCTGGCGGACAGGGTCATCGTGCTGTCGAAGAGGCCGACAACCGTCAAGGCGACGTACGACATAGATCTGGACGGTAAACGAACTGACATGATCGCCGCTCGCGAAAGCCGGCAATTCAGCGCCTACGTTCGGCAGATATGGGCCGATCTCGACGTCGTACTCCAATGACCGCGAATGCACAGGACGATTTTGGGAACGTTGTGCAAGGATCACCGCCTCCGCCGGCGCACCACTGGAAGCGTTGGCGCGTAGCCGGACTCGTCCTGCTCACTCAGGTCGCGCTCTTGGCTGCGCTGCTTGTGTTGTGGGAGCGCGCGACAGGGCAGGACAAGCAGGCAGCCTTCATGTTCGGGTCGCCCTCGGCGATCTTCGGCTTTCTGGGCCAGTCGGCGCGCGATGGCTCGCTGTGGCGCGATATCTATGTCACCGGCTTCGAAACCCTGCTCGGCTTCGTGGTCGGTAATTTCTTCGGAACGCTGATCGGGCTTCTGCTCTGGTACTCGCGTTTCGTATCGCGCGTTGTCGAACCCTTCATCATCGCCTTGGGATCGATTCCCATCATCGCGCTTGCGCCGATCATCATCATTTGGTTCGGCACAGGCCTGATCTCGAAAGTCGCGATGTCGACGTTGTCGGTCGTGATCGTGGCGCTCGTGACGTCCTACAAGGGCGCGACGGGCGTTGACGCCGACCAGGTCAACCTGATGCGGACACTGGGAGCCTCGAAGTTCCAGATATTCCGCAAATTGGTGGTGCCCGCATCGCTCACCGATATTTTTGCAGGATTGAAGCTCACCGTCGGATTTGCGCTGATCGGTGCGATCGTCGGCGAATTCATGTCGTCGTCAGAAGGTCTGGGACACGCAATCTTCAAGGCCGGCTCGCTCTACATCATTCCCAAGGTGTTTGCAGCGCTGATTGCAACGATCGGCCTGGCATTGCTGCTGACGTTCGTGGTGGGCCGCCTTGAACGGCTGCTCATGCCCTGGCGCAAGGTTCAATAGATTCCCCTATTTCGGCAACAGCAAGAAGAGGAACGTGGAGATGTCGCAGCGCGTCGCGAAAGAAGGCAATATCAAGTATGCCCTGTCGGGCCTGGACCGTTTCATTGCCAGCGTCTCTCCCGGCGAAACGTTCGTCGTCGAATGCGCGATCAATGCCAACGATGGAACGATCCGTCATCTCGGGCAGCAACTGACCGAAGCCGACATCACCATGCCGTTCGTCAACGGGGCGACGGGACCCATCGAGGTTCGCGGCGCCAAGGCCGGCGACATGCTGAAGGTCGAGATCGTCAACATGGAGGTTGGGGGGCTTGGATTTACGGCGCTGTGGCCCGGCATCGGTATGTTCCCGGACTGGGTGCGCCGCAGGGAGTTCGGCATTCAGACGCGTGTTGTCGAGGTCAAGGATGGCCTTGTGCACTGGAACGAGCATCTAAAACTTCCGGTCAAACCGATGATAGGCGTGATCGGAGTCGCACCGCTTCATGGCGCGGTTCTCACCGTGGACAACGGCACGCACGGTGGAAACCTCGATGTTCAGGAAATCACCACCGGCAACACCGTCATGCTCCGGGTCCATGCCGACGGTGCACATCTGTTCCTCGGCGACTGCCACGCAATCCAGGGGGACGGGGAATGCAACGGCATGGGCGCCATCGAGATCGCAGCCACCCTCACCGTCAAAGTGTCGCTCGAAAAAGCTCCGGCGCGCCTGAACCATCCCCGGATCGAAACGCCAACCCACATCTGCACGCTCGGCTGTGCGCGTCCGCTCGAAGACGCCATGCGGCTTGCATTCGAAGAAATGGTTTACTGGCTTGAAGACGAATGGAAGATACCCGCAGCCGAAAGCTACATGCTGCTCGGTCAAATCGCGGAGGCGCGATGCACGCAGGTGGTCAATCCGAAATACACCTATATCTGCAAGGTGAATAAGAACATCGTCCGAAAATACTTCGGGTGACCTGATGGAGCGCGCGTAGCCTCGCCGCTGAAATCGATACCGTCGGGCCTGCTCACGCAACCCGATGGAAGGGCGAAACCATCTCGGGACAAGCAAACGTCCATGCAGACGGTCCGCCGACGCCGGACCTGTGGCCCGGCATCGCCCGAACCGGGTTAAAACGTCAGCGCCTTGGCCTGCTTCACCTGCGGCAGCGCCTGCACCTTGGCAAGCAGCTCGGCCGGCACCGCGCCGTCGACCTCGACCAGCGCAATGGCGTCGCCGCCCTGCTTGACGCGGCCGAGATGGAAGGTCGCGATGTTGATCTTGGCATCGCCGAGCAGGCTCGCGAACGCGCCGATAAAGCCCGGCTTGTCCTCGTTGGTCACGTATATCATCGACTTGCCGAATTCGGCGTCGACGCGGATGCCCTTGATGTCGACGAGGCGCGGCTTGCCGTCGGCGTAGACGGTGCCGGACACCGAACGCTCCTGGCGCTCGGTGGTGACGGTGACCGTGATCAGGCTTTCATAGTCGCTCTGCGCGGCGCGGACGACCTCGTCCACCACCATGCCGCGCTCCTTGGCGACAACCGGCGCCGAGACCACGTTGACCTCGCCCAGCATCGGCCGCAGCAGGCCCGAGAGCACCGCCGAGGTGATCGCCTTGATCTTCATCTCGGCGACGTGGCCCTCATAGGTGATCTGGGTCTTGAGGATGCCGCTCTCGGTGAGCTGGCCGGCGAACGAGCCGAGCTTCTCGGCGAGCTCGATGAACGGCTTCAGCTTCGGCGCCTCTTCCGCGGTGATCGACGGGAAGTTGACCGCGTTCGAGATCGCGCCCGACAGCAGGTAATCCGACATCTGCTCGGCGACCTGCAGCGCGACGTTCTCCTGCGCCTCGGTGGTGGACGCGCCGAGATGCGGGGTGCAGATCACGTTGGGATGACCGAACAGCACGTTCGAGGTCGCCGGCTCCTCGACGAACACGTCGAAGGCGGCGCCCGCGACATGCTTGGAATTTAGCGCATCGACCAGCGCCTGCTCGTCGACCAGGCCGCCGCGGGCGCAGTTGATGATGCGCACGCCCTTCTTCATCTTGGCGATCGCGGCCGCGTCGATGACGTTGCGGGTCTTCTCGGTCAGCGGCGTGTGCAGCGTGATGAAATCGGCGCGCTTCAACAGGTCATCGAGCTCGACCTTCTCGACGCCGATGTCCTTGGCGCGCTCCGGCGACAGGAACGGATCGAACGCGATCACCTTCATGCGCAGGCCGAGCGCGCGGTCGGCGACGATCGTGCCGATATTGCCGCAGCCGATCACCCCGAGCGTCTTGGCGGTGATCTCGACGCCCATGAAGCGGTTCTTCTCCCACTTGCCGGCCTGGGTCGAGGCATCGGCCTGCGGGATCTCGCGCGCCAGCGCCAGCATCAAGGTGATGGCGTGCTCGGCGGTCGTGATCGAATTGCCGAACGGCGTGTTCATCACAATGATGCCCTTGGCGGTCGCGGCTGGAATCTCGACATTGTCGACGCCGATGCCGGCGCGGCCGATCACCTTCAGCCTGGTCGCCTTCTCGATGATCTTGGCGGTCGCCTTGGTGGCCGAGCGGATCGCCAGACCGTCGTAGTTGCCGATGATCTCGGCGAGCTTTTCCTTGTCCTTGCCGAGGTTGGGCTGGAAGTCGACCTCGACACCGCGATCCTTGAAGATCTGCACGGCGGCGGGAGACAGCGCGTCGGAAATCAGAACTTTGGGTGCCATGATTGCAATCCTTGTGATCAGTCCGGTTAAGCCGCGAGCGGCGGCCCTTGAATGCGTGCTTGCAACGAATGCGCGGGCGCTCAGCGCAGCCAGCGCACCATGAACGGAAATGGCGGGACGCCGTTCTCGGCGGCCTGCCGCTTTTCGAAGGTCATGCCGTAGTACTGCAACAGCGGCTGACCGAAGGTGCGTTCGGCGTCGAAGTCCGCGACCAGGGCCTTCGAGCTGCCTCGATAGCCGTGCTCGTGGAAGACGATCGCCGGATCGATATCGAGGTGCTTCGCCGCCGCGTAGGACCAGGCAATGGCCGCGATCTCGTCGCCGTCCGACGGCGTTGCCAGCTCCGGTGTGTTCCGCATCGACGGATCGGTCACCGCGAGATGACCGGCCTCGTGCAGGAGATCGCCGGGATGAGCGAGCTTCTCCTCATCGACGAAGATGACGCCGCCACTGATGCGAAGTCCGGGCAGGAACGTCGCGTCCGGCAAGTGCGCCGGACGCACGTCGATCCCGATGCCGCAGATGAAATCCGCGAGCCTTTCGGTCAGCGGATTGGCGAACATCGTCAGGCCGCCTTGGGCAACACTGCCTTGGTTTCGGCGAAGGCCCAGTCGATCCACTGCGTCAGCAGCTCGACGTCCTTTGCCTCGACGGTGGCGCCGCACCAGATCCGCAGGCCGGCCGGCGCATCGCGGTAATACGCGAAGTCGAAGCCGGCGTTCTCCTTCTCCACCAGCGCGACCAGCTTCTTGCAGAAGTCGGCCTGCGCATCTGATGGAAGCGAGGTGATCGCGGGATCGGTGAACTTCAGGCACACCGAGGTGTTGGAGCGGATCGCGGGATCCTTGGCCAGGAAGTCAATCCAGGGCGTCTTCGCCTTCCAGTCGGCGAGCGCCTTGGTGTTGGCGTCGGCGCGCGCGATCAGCGCCTTCAGGCCGCCGATCGACTTCGCCCAGTTCAACGCATCGAGATAATCCTCGACGCAGAGCATCGACGGCGTGTTGATGGTCTCGCCCTCGAAGATGCCCTGGTTGAGCTTGCCGCTCTTGGTGAGGCGGAAGATCTTCGGCAGCGGCCAGGCCGGCTTGTAGGTCTCGAGCCGCTCCACCGCGCGCGGCGACAGGATCAGCATGCCGTGAGCAGCCTCGCCGCCGAGCGCCTTCTGCCAGGAGAAGGTGACGACATCGAGCTTGGCGAAATCGAGCGGCTGCGCGAAGGCGGCCGAGGTGGCGTCGCAAATCGTCAGGCCTTCACGGGTTGCGCTGATCCAGTCGGCGTTCGGAACGCGCACACCGGAGGTGGTGCCGTTCCAGGTGAAGACGACGTCCGACGCGGGATCGACCTTGGCGAGATCGGGGATTTCACCGTAAGCCGCGTTCAGCTTGGTGACGTCCTTCAGCTTCAATTCCTTGACAATATCGCTGACCCAGCCCTCGCCGAAGGATTCCCAGGCGAGCGTGGTGACGGGCCGCGCACCGAGCAGCGACCACAGCGCCATCTCGACCGCGCCGGTGTCCGACGCCGGCACGATGCCGATCTTGTAATCGGCAGGCACTTCAAGCACTTCACGCGTCAGTTCGATCGCGAGCTTGAGCTTGGCCTTGCCGACCTTCGCACGATGCGAGCGGCCGAGGGCGGCGTCCTTGAGATTGTTGGGGTTCCAGCCGGGGCGCTTGGCACAGGGGCCGGAGGAGAAATGCGGCACATCAGGCCGCGAAGCGGGCTTCGCTGCAGTCATAATCTACCCTTCCAGATAGCTGCCTCTCGGTGGGGAGAGGTTTCCCGCCGCCGGAGATAGTGGACCGGCGCCCAAACGTCAAGGAAGTTCAGAAGGGTCCGGAACGATGGGGGGATCACGGCTGATTGATGGGGAGTCCTCGACCTGCTGCACCGTCTCCTGATCGAGCAAATCTGCCGCGAGAGTCATGATCTTAACCGCCCTGCGCCGGCTCGATATTTTCAAAATGCTCTTCTCGCCGGCCTGCACGATGTACTCGTTGCCGACCCGCACGATCGAATAATCCGACATCGAAATCCCCAGTTGCCCGCGCCCCCGTGGGAGACGTCCGACATACCGGACTCGTTCCGACCCGTAAATTCACGGAGGCCGGCTTAGTTTATTGGCTGTTAACCGGATAGCGGAGCAACAGCTACCGCAGGCATTGCATGTGAATGGTACAACTTCGCGCACGCATTTCAGAAGTGCAACGTCTCAGAAGCGCAACGTCATGCCGACATGGCTGCGCGCGAATCCGAGTCGCTCATAGAAGCGCTGCGCATCGACGCGTGTGTGATGCGTCAAGAGCTCGACGAGCATGCAACCTCGCGCACGCGCTTTCGCGACCGCCCACTGCACCAGCTGCTCGCCGATGCCGCGGCTGCGGCAATGGGTTGCGACGCGGACATCCTCGAGCAAGCCGCGCGAGCCGCCCTGCGAGCTGATGCCCGGCAGCACCGCGAGCTGCAGGCAGCCGACCACGGTGCCCTCGCCGTCGACGGCGACCACGAGCTGAAGGTTGGGATCGCGCTCGACCCGCGCGAAGGCCTCGTAATAGCTTTGCGGCAGCGGATCCTCGATCCGCTCGCGCGCGCGGCCGAGCGGATCGTCCGCCAGCATGCCGACGATGACGGCGACATCCTCGCGGCGGGCACGGCGGATCGTGATGGATGAGGCTTCAGTCATATCGATCTTCACCAGAGGTCAGCGGGCCGGCGGCAGGCCGAGCACGCGCTCGGCATCGGAGATCCAGCGGCGGATGACGGGATAGCGTTCGAGCGCGAGGCCGCCATCCTCCGCGACCCGCGTATAGGCAAGCAGCGAAACGTCGGCGAGCGAGAACGCATCACCGACCAAAAATTGCGTCGCCGCAAGATGCCGTTCCAGATGATCGAGCGCCACATAGCCGCGCTTCAACAGGTTCGGATCGATCTCGGAAACGGCCTTGCCGAGATACACGGTCTGAAACCGGCAGACCGCGACATAGGGCTCGTGGCTGTTCTGCTCCCAGAACATCCAGGCATCCATCTGCGCCGCGCGATAGGGATCGCCGGGGATCAGATCGCTGCCGCGCGCGAGGTAGCGGATGATGGCGTTGGATTGCGCGAGCGTGCGGCCGTCATCCAGCTCCACCGTCGGCACCTGCCCCCAACCGTTGAGCTTGAGGAATTCCGCCGTCCGGCTGCCGCCCTTCATGGTGTCGATCTCGACCCATGTGTAGGGCAGCGCCAGTTTGTCGCACACCCATTTCACCTTCAGGCAATTGCCTGAATTGGAATCGCCGAGGATTTTCATGTGAGGTCGCTCCGCTTGCGGAGCGATATCCGACCAGTCACGCCATGCACTGTCAAGCCGCGCGGCTTGGCCTCAGAACTTGTAACCGAGACCGGCGCGCACTGTATTGATGGTGGTGTCGACGGTCGACGTGAAGCGAACGTATTCCCACTCCGCGCGCATGAACAGCCCGCCCGTGATATTGACGTCGAAGCCGAGACCGCCGGTGTAGCCGTACACCAGGTGATTATGCTGGACGTCGTTCGCGTTCAACGTCGCCAGCGGCGTGAACGGCCCCGAGATGGTGGCACTGACGGCGTCGTGAACCGTGACCGAGCGCGAGATGTCGGCATTGCCGAACGCAACGCCGCCGAAGATATACGGCAGGAAGCAACCCCAGGCGTAGCCGGCGCGGCCGCGGATCGTCGCCATGTCGTTGATCTGGATCGCCGCCGACGAATCGACGCGCACGTCGTGGAACAGGGTGTCGGTCAGCGCGGTGCCGCTGACCAATTCCTTGCTCGCGGTGGACGAGCCGCCGAACTTGCCGTGCATGTAGCTCGCATCGATGCCGACCACGACGTCGTCGTATTGCCAGTTGTAGCCGGCGAACGCACCATAGGCCGCCGAGCGTTGGGACGCCTTGCCGAGCCCGAGATTCCAGTTCGAGACGTCCATCTGCTGGATCACGTTGTGATCGAGCAGGGCCGCGAGCATGTTGGCATTCGTGCCGCTGAAATTCTCATCGGACGAACCGTAGCCGCCCTGCCCGCCGATATAGAAGCCGCGCCAGTTGACGGGTGCGCTGGGTGCGTCGCTGAAGCCGCCGCGCAGGGCCGGGAAGTCCGGCAGATCGGCCGCGTGCGCAGCCGTCACCGCGCCCATCATCATCGCCGTCAGCAAGAACATACGCATCGCAACGCTCCATCCCACTCATCGAATGCGCGCTGATCATCGCCTGTTAACCTTAACCAATCGTTGTCGTCACACGCTTTCGACCACCCAAGTTGCAGAAGCTCGTGACGTCGCGCGGCAAAGAAAAACGGCGCGGGATGGTCCCGCGCCGTTGCAATCGTTAACCGTGAAGGCTCGAAATTAACCCTTGCGGATCAGCGGGGGCGGCGGCGGGGGCAGCACGTCGCAGCAGGGCAACGCGAAGCGCACGCCGAGCTTCACGTCCTGCGAGGTGATGTCGCGGTACTGGAAGCTCGAGGGACCGGCCGGCGTGCCGTCGAAGAAGTGACCCTGGCCCTGGCCGGCGGTGCCCATGTCGAGGTAGCGATAGGCCAGTTCGACCGTGAAGTTGTTGGTGACCCTGTAGGCGACACCGGCATGCACGGCCCAGGCGAAGTTGGTCTTGGTGGCGCCGTCGGCGATGAAGGAGCTGGTCAGGCCAGACCCGCTCGGGAACGTGGCGATGTCCGAGAAGGCCGAGGTCTTGATCGTCGCGGCACCGACACCGGCACCGATGAACGGGGTCAAGCATCCCCAAGTGCCGAGATCGGCGTAGACGTTCACGAGGCCGACCCAGCTCTGCATGCCGCCATGATAGGTGTCGCCCAGCGAGCTCGGCCCGGGGAACGTGAAGAAGTCGGTGCCGTTGAAGCTGACCTTCGAGCGGTACTCACCGGTGATGTCCGCGCGGAACCAGCTGTTGAACTGATAGCCGACGCCGATGCCGAACAGCATGCCGCTGTCGAAGCCGGTGCCGTACTGATTGAACACGGTGCCGGCCGGCAGCGTGTCGTACGCGTTGACGTGCAGCCTGGCCTTGGTGTTGGTCATGCCGATGTCGCCGCGCAGATACCAGCCGCCGAAATCCTGGACCGGCGGGGGAGCATACGCCATCGGGGGCGGCGGCATGATCGGCATGTCGGCAGCGAACGCCACCGACGACAGCAGGGATGCCGCGCCTGCGGCAATCAGGGTCTTTACGCTACGCATTGGCTTCGTCCTTTTGGGCCAAGTGAGGCGACACGAAAGCCCCACGTCTGAAACTCACGGGCGGACGATGCCAGCAAATGTTTAAGCGGCACTTAACCCTAATTTTTAAGGTTGATTTTCTCTGACCTTTTTCTGCGGCTGGTGCTTATGGGTCCATCAATACGCGCGTGCAGCAGCGAAAGATGGCGATCCCGCCACAAGTGCTAATGAAGCGTTAATGATTGCGCGCCGTTAGCGGCGCACGCAGGCCGCGTGCGTTAGCGAACGCTTAATGCGGGGGCCTCGCGACAGAGGTTCAGCGAGCAGCCTTCGGCATCTTCGGCAGGAACACCGCGAGCAGGCCGATCGCCGGCAGGAATGCGCACAGCTGATAGACGAAGGCGATTGAGGTGTGGTCGGCGAGCTTGCCGAGCACCGCGGCGCCAAGACCGCCGATGCCGAACGCGACGCCGAAGAACACGCCGGAGATCATGCCGAAGCGGTGTGGCATCAGTTCCTGCGCGAACACGATGATCGCCGAGGTCGCCGACGAGATGATCAGGCCGATCACGACCGTCAGCACGGCGCTTGCGAACAGGCCGGCATAGGGCAGCGCCAGCGTGAACGGCAGCGCGCCGAGGATCGAGAACCAGATCACGTATTTGCGGCCGAAGCGGTCGCCGAGCGGCCCGCCGATGAACGCGCCCACGGCGTTGGCGGCAAGGAAGATGAACAGATAGAGCTGCGCCGCCTGCGTCGAGACGCCGAACCTGTCGATCAGATAGAAGATGTAGTAGCTCGACAGGCTCGAGACATAGAGCTGCTTGGAGATTAGCAGCGCGACCAGCACAATCAGCGCAAGCATCACGCGGCGCTGATCTGGATGGTCAGGATGCCGCGCGATGGTGGCCGCCTTCTTGCCTGATATCTGCGGCTTGTACCAGACGCCGATGCGCCAGAGGATCACGATGGCGAGGAACGCGATCGAGGAGAACCAGGCGATCGAGGGCTGGCCGAACGGCACCACGATCAACGCGGCCAGTACCGGTCCCATCGAGGTGCCGAAACTGCCGCCGAGTTGGAACACCGATTGCGCGAAGCCGTAACGACCGCCTGACGCCAGCCGCGCGATGCGCGACGATTCCGGATGAAACACCGCGGAGCCCAATCCGACCAGCGAGGCGGCGATCAGGATGATCCCGTAACTATGCGCGACGCTGAGCAGCAACAGCCCGAAGAAGGTGAAGCCCATGCCGATCGAAAGCGAGAACGGCTGCGCCTTCTTGTCGGTGAAATGACCGACCAGCGGCTGCAGCAGCGAGGCGGTGAACTGGAACGCCAGCGTGATCATGCCGATCTGCGCGAAGTCGAGCGCGTAATTGTCCTTCAGGATCGGATAGACCGAGGCGATCAGCGACTGCATCGTGTCGTTGAGGAAGTGCGAGAAGCTGATGCCGGCGAGCACGACATAGGCCGGCCCGGCAACAGCCGCCTTCGCGGCCAGCGAGGACGGCAGCTCCGGCACCAGCACCGGTTCGCCCAGTGCCTCCTCGCTCACGACGGGCTTGTTCAATGCAGCATTCCCAGGGACGGATTCGCAGAAATACCTCCGTGTCGTACGACGCGGAGGTCAGGCGGACCAGTTGCATTAGCCGATAGCAGCGATGCGCTGTGTGAACCGCGACGAAAGCCTGCTCCCTCTCCCCGTTCTTCACGGGGAGAGGGTTGGGGTGAGGGGCAGTTTCAGGACGGACGGTGAAAGCTGGATTCGCGGAGAGCCCCCTCACCCGAAATTCAAGCGCAGCTTGAATTCCGGCCTCTCCCCGCACGCGGGGCGAGGCTGGAGCGGCGTTCGTCGATCGATTGACTAGGCCGCCGCGGCGTGGCCGAGTGCGCTGACGATGTTGTCGACGACCTCTTCCACCAGGATGCGATCGTCACCCTCGCCCATGACGCGGATCACCGGCTCGGTGCCGGAGGGACGGATCAACAGACGGCCATGGCCGTTGAGGCGCTTCTCGCCGTCGGTGATCGCGGACTTGACCTCGGCGTCGTCGAGCGGCTTGCCGCTGCGATAGCGCACGTTCTTCAGGATCTGCGGCAATGGATCGAAACGCCGGCAGATCTCCGACACCGGGCGGCGCAGCTTCTGCACCACGGCCAGCACCTGCAGCGCGGCGACGAAGCCGTCGCCGGTCGTCGAATAATCCGACATGATGATATGGCCGGACGGCTCGCCGCCGAGATTGTAGCCGCCGCTCAGCATCTGCTCGAGCACGTAGCGGTCGCCGACCGGGGTGCGGACCATCTGCAGCCCGAGGCCCTGCAGGAAGCGCTCCAGCCCGAGATTGGACATCACGGTGGTGACGATACCGGGCTTGGAGAGGCGTCCCTCTTCCTTCCAGCTCTGCGCGATCACCGCGAGCAGCTGGTCGCCGTCGACGATGTGGCCGCGCTCGTCGACCAGGATGACGCGATCGGCGTCGCCGTCGAGCGCGATGCCGATGTCGGCGCGCATCTCGCGCACCTTCCGCGACAGCGCTTCCGGCGAGGTGGAGCCGCATTCCTTGTTGATGTTGAAGCCGTCGGGCTCGACGCCCATCGGCACCACGTCGGCGCCGAGCTCCCACAGCGCTTCCGGCACCACCTTGTAGGCGGCGCCATTGGCGCAATCGACCACGACGCGCAGGCCGTCGAGCGAGAGGTCGCGCGGCAGCGTGCGCTTGGCGAATTCGATGTAGCGGTCATGGACGCCGTCGATGCGGCGGGCGCGGCCAAGGCTTGCGCTCTGCGCCAGGCGGCGGTCGAGCGATTCGTCGAGCAGCTGCTCGATCTGCTTCTCGACATCGTCGGAGAGCTTGAAGCCCTGCGGGCCGAACAGCTTGATGCCGTTGTCCTCGAAGAGATTGTGCGACGCCGAGATCATGACGCCGAGATCGGCGCGCATCGACTTGGTGAGCATCGCGATCGCAGGCGTCGGCATCGGGCCGACCAGCAGCACGTCCATGCCGACCGAGGTGAAGCCTGCGACCATGGCGTATTCGATCATGTAGCCGGACAGCCGCGTGTCCTTGCCGATCACGACGCGATGGCGATGGTCGCCACGCTGAAACACCAATCCCGCGGCCTGCCCCACCTTGAGCGCGAGCTCCGGCGTGATCAGCCCATTGGCGCGGCCCCGAATTCCATCGGTCCCGAAATATTTGCGGCTCATGGTACCCCCAACATGGACCTCTCGAACCACCCGGCGAGAGAGTTCCGAACGCCCACCAGTCTAGCGTGCATCGGCCTTATAGACTGTCAGGCGCTAAGATGACTTCAAAAAATATGATGAATCATTACCGCCATCGAACCCCATGGTTCGAGCTTAAGACACTGAAAAATATAACATTCTCTCCTTAACCGCAATCCCGTAAACGCGGGCCGGCCCTAACCCTTGCCGCCTCGCTTGACGTGCTGGTCGCCCTTGCTGGGGGCCGGCTGGGTGACATTGACGGGGTCGGAACCGGGAAACGTCTCCTCCAGCCCCTCTTCCAGGGCCTCGTCGAGCCGGCGCTTCTCGGCGTTGTCGTCTGCTTTCGGCTTGGAGTTCGGCTTAGAGTTCGGCTTAGAGTTCGGCTTAGAGCCTGATTGCGTCATCGTGCTCTCCCATCCGTCTTGGCATTCATCCTGGCATTCGTCTTGGATTTGGCAGGCCATCCAACCATGCTAGATGACGGCAAGCGCGAACACCCGCAAGACTTCGCTGGATTAAGACTTCGCTGCATAAGACTTGTGACATAGAAGAAGGGCCGGGAACGTCCATGAAGCACATTACCTGCATCGAAGATCTACGCCAGCTGCACAAGCGCCGGGTGCCGAAGGCGTTTTTCGATTATGCGGACCGCGGCTCCTACACCGAGGACACGCTGCGCGCCAATTCCGAGGACCTGCAGCAGATCAAGTTCCGCCAGCGCATCCTGGTCGATGTCTCCAAGCGGACCCTGGCGACCACGATCCTGGGCGAGCCGGCCGCGATGCCGCTGATCCTGGCGCCGGTCGGCCTGCTCGGCATGCAACATGGCGACGGCGAGATCTACGCCTGCCGCGCGGCGCAGGCGGCCGGCATTCCCTTCACCCAGAGCACGATGTCGATCTGCTCGATCGAGGACATCGCAGCTGCCGTCGACAAGCCGTTCTGGTTCCAGCTCTACGTCATGAAGGACCGCGGCTTCATCAAGTCGCTGATCGAGCGCGCGATCGCGGCGAAATGCTCGGCGCTGGTGCTGACCGTCGACCTGCAGGTGATCGGCCAGCGCCACCAGGACATCAAGAACGGCATGACGGTGCCGCCGGAATGGTCGCTGTCGAAGCTCTTGGACTTCGCGAGCAAGCCATCATGGGTCGCCGGCGTGCTGCGCGGCAAGCGCCGCAGCTTCGGCAACATCGTCGGTCACGTCAAAGGCACCGAGGATCTGACCAAGCTGTCGGAATGGACGGCATCGCAGTTCGACACCACGCTGAACTGGAAGGACATCGACTGGATCCGCTCGATCTGGCCAGGCAAGCTGATCCTCAAAGGCATCCTCGATGTCGAGGACGCCGAGCTCGCCGTCAAGACCGGCGCACAAGCGATCGTGGTGTCCAACCATGGCGGCCGCCAGCTCGACGGCGCGCCGTCCTCGATCGAGGTGCTGCCGGAGATCGTCGACGAGGTCGGCTCGAAGCTCGAGATCATGTTCGACGGCGGCATCCGCACCGGCATGGACGTGATGCGCGCGCTGGCGCTCGGCGCCAAGTCCTGCATGATCGGCCGCGCCTATGCCTACGGCCTCGGCGCCGGCGGCCAAGAAGGTGTCGCCAAGGCGCTCGACATCCTGGGCAAGGAGCTCACCACCACGATGGGGCTGTGCGGCGTCAACACCATCGCCGAGATCGACGATCACGTGCTGGCGGTGTGAGGCAATCGCCATCCGGCCCACAAGCGTCGTCCCGGCGCAGGCCGGGACCCATAACCACAGCCGTGCAAGATTAGAACACGACTGTGGCCACAGCTTATCTCAACAAAAACCATCGATGGTTATGGGTCCCGGCTCCCGCGCGCAGTTGCGCACTAGGCCGGGACGACAACGGAGTTCGTCGCTCGAGATCCCGGGTTCGATGCTGCGCATCGCCCCGGGATGACGCTTCGCGTCACATCGGCGGCGCGATGCCGTCGCGGCCGACATTAACGCGGTTGGCTTCCAGGGTGCCGTCCTCCTTCTTCGCCGCGCCGAAGATGATGATCTTGGCGCCCGGCTTCAGCTCCGCTTTGTCGCCGGCGACGAAAGTGACGACCGGGGTGCCCGGCGGCACCACGACCTTCTTCTCACCGTCCTTGTATTTCACCGTGATGTTCTGGCCGTCGGTGCCCTCCACCGTTTCGGCGACGGTGGCGTTGGTCATGGTCGAGTTGGCGCGCAGGTCCCAGGGACGAAAGCCTTCGGCGGCGCCACGCTGGTTTTCCGGGAAGATGTGAACCGCGATCGCCTTCTGCGTTCCGTCGGGCTCGGGCATCGCGGTGACGCCGATATAGGAACCGGGCTTGATCTGCGACAGATCGGTCTTGGCGACGCCGAACACCGCGACGTTGTCGGTCGTCCGCACCTTCATGTCGGCGCCGTCGCGCGACTTGATCGACAGCATGGCGCCGTCGACGGCCTCGATGGTGCCGCGAATCCGCACCGTCGGCGGCTGCTGCGCCGATGCGGCCGAGGCAAAGGCAACGAGAAGCAATGCGGCGAATAGCGTCGATTTCGGCATGATGTCCTCATGGGTTTGGCTGGCGGAGTCAGGAACACCGGGGAAATGATGGTATTCCGTGCGAGCCATCGTCCTGTTCGCAGGAGAGGTGGCTCGCTCGGTAAACTACGCACCAGAGGAAGGGTCTGTTACTGTGTAACAACCGTTCATCGAAGCCAGGCTCTTCACAAAGAAGAGAGGATGAAACCGCGTCACATCGGAGGCGTGAGGCCGTCGCGGCCGACGCTGACGCGGTCGGTTTCGAGCGAGCCGTCGGGCAGCTTCTTCATGAAGGCGATGATCTTGGCGCCGGCCTTGAGGTCCGCCTTGTCGCCGGGAACATAGGTCACGACAGGCGTATCGGGCGCGACCTCCACCGTCTTCTCGCCGTCCTTGTACTTGACCATCAGGGTATGACCGTCATTGCTGACCACGGATTGCGCGACGGTCGCGTTGGTCATGCTGCTGTTCGGCTTCAGATCATAGGGCCGCGAGCCTTCGCCGGTGCCGCGCATGTGCTCCGGGAAGACATGCACCTCGACCGCCTTCGGCACGCCATCGGGCCCGGGCACCGTGGTCGTGCCGATGAAGGAACCGACCTTGATGTCGGACAGCGCGATCCTGGTGAGGCCGAGCACCAGCATATTGCTCGCCATGTGCAGCTTGACGTCTTCGCCGCTGCGCGACTTCACCGCGAGCGTGTCGCCGTCGACGCTCTCGACGGTTCCACGCACGCGCGTCGGCGTCGGCGGCTGCTGCGCGAGTGCGTAGAGCGTGGATGCCGTCACCATCGCGAATGCAATGAACGGGCGAATGAGCGAGGAACGGCTGGCAGACATTGGGGGATCTCCGGGAGGGGCGCAGGTGATGTAACACTGACCCCAGCCGTATCACGCTATTCCAGGCCTCAAGTCTTTGTGAGATCGGCTTCAACGAGCGCACGCAGTTCCGGCGTCACTTGAGGACGCTGCCCGAACCACAATTCGAAACCGCGCACCGCCTGGTGCAGCAGCATGCCGAGGCCATCGGCGGTCTTCAGGCCGCGCGCCTGCGCCGCCGCAAGCAATGGCGTCACCAGCGGCACATAGACAAGATCGGTCACAACCGCGCCTTGCGGCAACAGGCCGACATCGATCTCGAGCGCGGGCTGGCCGTGCATGCCGAGCGACGTCGTGTTGACGAGCAGCCCGGCTCGCGGCAGCAGATCGCCGACCGTGTCCCACGTCGCGGGATGAACGCGCGCACCGAACTGATCGGCCAGCGCGCGGGCGCGGTCGATGGTGCGGTTGACCAGATTCACGCGCTTGATGCCGCGCTCGATCAGGCCGAACACCACCGCGCGCGCCGCGCCACCGGCCCCTAACACCAGCGCATCCTCGGTCTTGTCCCAGCCGGGCGCGCAGGCGTCGAGATTGTTGATGAAGCCCTCGACATCGGTGTTGGTCGAGCGCAGCTCGCCATCGGCAAACCACAGCGTGTTGGCGGCGCCGACGGCGCGGGCGCGCGCGTCCGGCGTCGACAGCGCCAGCGCGCGCTCCTTGTGCGGAATGGTGACGTTGGCACCGACGAAGCCGCGCAGCGACAAGCGGAACAGGAAATCCTTGAAATCCTCCGGCGGCACCGCCTCGATCACATAGCCGCCCTCGATGCCGAGCGTACGCAGCCAGTAGCGATGGATCAGCGGCGAGCGGGAATGCGCCGCCGGCCAGCCGATCAGGCACGCGGCGCGGGTTTTGCTTGATGATGTCATGGCCGTGACATCGGCCAAGGCAGCCGCGCTGTCAATCCGTCCGCTTCGCGGTTGCGGCAACCAGCACGCTGAGCCCGAGCGCCGTGCCCGCGGCAAACCAGATCGCGGCAAGGTTGATCCAGTGGTAGGCCAATGCGCCGGCAAGCGCGCCTGCGACCAGCGCCGCCCACAGCAGGAGGTTCGGCAGCCAGGCCCAGCCGGCTCCGCCGGTCAGCGCGGCGGCGATCAGCTGGCCGGCCTTGACCAGCGCGCCGGTGACATAGGTGAGGCCGAGCCCGGCGCCGCCTTCGAGCTGGAATACGGCGTTCTCGAGCCCCATCGCCAGCACGATGGCGGCGACCGCGGCGTTCGGCAGGCCATAGGCATAGGCCAAGGCGGCCGCCGTCAACAACAAGGCCTCGCCGAGCAGGATCAGCGGCTGGCGATGGCCGATGCGGCTGAGCACGATCAGGCTGCCGGCCGCGGCACCCACGACGAACAGCACGATCAGCTCCAGCGCCTCCAGGGCGTGCTGCCAATGCCCCGCGGCCAGCGTCACGCCAAGCCGCGTCGAGTTGCCGCTCATGAAGGAGACGAACAGCCCGCCGAGATGCAGGTAGCCGATGCCGTCGACATAGCCGGCCAGCGCGCTGAGCGCGCAGGCCAGCGCCAGGTTACGGCGGGATTCAAGCATGATGTCCTTGCGCCCCCATCAGGGACGCAAGGCTAGCGGCCTCGGGCCATCCTGCCAACGATCACGCCCCCTTGGGGCGTGATCGTTAGCGCTCGACCTTGCACGCGAAGCGGTTATCCCGACCCAAGGGGTTGGTGTCGACGCAGGCGATGCCCGGGACCGGGTGACCGTGCCGGTCGATCGCGCACCATCTGCCGTCGTGCTTGGCCCACGCCACGCCGCGCTGGCGCGGCATGAAATAAACCGGCTCGTCGTACTGCGGCTCGACCATGACCTGCCCAGCGGTGTCGACCAGCCCCCATTTGCCGTTCCTGAGAAAGGTCACAAGGCCGAAATCGAGGTTGGCCCCAACCCGCTCGGCACCAACATCGATCCAGGTCTCCCCGGTTTGCGACAGGATCGCGCGCTTGCCCGCGGCTTCGGACATGATCACGTGGCTGATACTGACATCGCACAGAACGCTCGGCCGCGGCGGAATGGCCCAGGATTGATCCGCAAGCCGCAGCACGCCGGTCGCGCCGGCACGCGTCACGAAAGCAGTAGCATTGTCGCGACGCAGCGCGGCAGCATCGAATTTCGGCTCGATCAGCCATGATCCGTCCGCTCGCATGAAGCCCCGCTTGCCATCGATCGATGCGACGAGGAGATCGGTGCCGGCTGAGAGGTAGTCGAATTTGGGTTCGAGCACCCAACGTCCATCGGGACCAAGGCGTCCCCATTTGCCATCGAGCTTGGCATTCTTGACGCCTCGTCCAGCTCCGAAGATCGCGTCGTAGAGCACGGGCGTCACAGGGCTTGAGTCAGCATCCACCAAACGGAATTTGTCGCCGATTTTCAGAATGTACGGGGGCGGCGCGCCGCATGACGCGTCGATAATCCTTCCGTCAGGCGGCTGCAGCGGGCTGCCATCCGCTTTGAAGTAGAGCCATTCCTTGTTCTTGTAGGCGTCGAGCCGGCCATCGGCACATTGCTGGATCGGCTGATCGAATTCGGCGCCGATGATCACGTGGCCATCAAGGTCCAGAAGCCCCCACCGGTCGGCCGTCCTGAAGTGCCAGCCGAACACAGTGGCGGGGTGATCGTAGTTGATAGCAACATGAATCTGCTGATAGTGCGTTTGAAATGTCCATGTGCCGGATTTGTCGATCACGCCGAAGCTGCCGTCGCGCTCGGCCGACGTGCGATCGAAACCCGGTACGAACCACCAGGCCTTATCAAACACCGGTTCGATGGCGAAGCTCCCGGTACGGTCGATAAAGCCGACCTTGCCGTTGAGCGTCACCCGCGCGAGCCCGTTCTTCAACGCATCCACCTGCTGGAATTTCGGCTCGACGAGCCAGCTTCCATCGGCCCGTGCCAGCCCCCAAAGCTTCTCCTTTTGCACTCAGCGGAGTGACGGATCGTCCTTGTCGAACCAAGGAATCGGCAGCTTGCGCGACTCGATCAGTCGGCCCTGGATATCGATGACGTCGGTCAGCATCGGTTCGAAGATAGCATCGCTCAGTCCGCCGAAGCCGATCCTGCGATTGGAAAAATCCTCCCCGCCAGGCATTCCGCCAAGCCGTCGATCTTCTGATACGGCAAAACGGTCCGGACCGATCGCGCGGATGAACCCATATTTCGGCTCGATCACCATCTTGCCGTCCAAGTCGATCAGGCCGGACTTTCCGTCCACATCCACCTGGGCGAAGCCGAACCGGTAGTCATCGACGATGCGGTACTCCGGCCTGACGATTTCACGGCCGTCCTCGTCGATGAAGCCGTAGAGACCGCCGATGCGGACGGCGGCCCGATGATCCGAGAATGTGCCGACCCAGTCGTATCGCGGAAAGACCGCGACCGTGCCGTCGCGGTAGACCGCACCACACAGGCCGCCAGGAAACATGCACGTCGCCAGAGGGAAAGTCATCGGCTGGCTAGGCCCGGGGCGGCCAAAGAGTGGCCGGCCATCCTGCGCAATCGTGTCCTGCAAATTGGCTTTGCCGGCGGGCGTCAACTCCATCGGCCTCTCTTGCGCAAGTGCGCCATGCACCAGCATCACGCCAGCCAACGCGGCAAATTTCCACCACACCCGCACTGCCTTGCCCTCACCGTCCAAACGGCGACCGAGGACGTAGGCGCAATCCATGGCGAGACAGTGTCGGCCGCTTTACAATGTGTAATTGCACATCGTAGCGGGCCGATTTTCAGCAGGATCGAACGTTGACCTTGGGTCCCGGGCGCGCGTTTGGCGCACCCGGGATGAGATCACACCATCACGCCGCGTCGCGATGCGCGGCGATGATCTGGTCGGCGGCGCGGCCCGTCACTTCGGCCATGCGGTCGAACTGGCGGGTGAAGGTGCCGGCGCCGGCGGTGGCCGATCGCAGCTCGACGATGAGGTCGCCGATCTCGGATTCCGGCATCGTGGCGCGAACGCAATCCCAGCCGCTCCAGCCTTCGCGGGTGTCGAAGCCGAGGATCTGGCCGCGGCGCGCCGACAGGATCGCGTTGACCTTGGCAGTCGCCTCGTTCGGACAGAATATCTCGACCAGATGGATCGGCTCCAGCAGCACCGGCTGGCACTGCGGCAACCCTTCGCTGACGCCGACCCGCGCCGCGGTGCGGAACGCGAGATCGGACGAGTCGACGCTGTGATAGGAGCCGTCGGTCAGCGTGACATCGAGGTCGATCACGGGGAAGCCGAGCGGTCCACGCGCCAGCGCGTCGACGACGCCCTCTTCCACCGCACCGATATAGTTGCGCGGCACCGCGCCGCCGACCACCTTCTCGTGGAATTCGAAGCCTGAGCCGCGCGGCTTCGGCTTGATGTCGAGCACCACATCGCCGAACTGGCCGTGGCCGCCGGACTGCTTCTTGTGCCGGCCGCGCTGGGTAATGGCTTTGCGGATGGTCTCCTGGTAGCCGATCGCCGGCGGATGCGATTTGACGTTGACGCCGTAGCGGTCCTTGAGCCGCTCCTGCGCCACCCGCAGATGCATCTCGCCCTGCCCCCACAGCACGGTGTCGTGGGTGCGCGGGTTCTGGATCATCGTCAGCGAGGGATCCTCCTCGTTGAGCCGCAGCAGCGCCTGGCCGAGCTTGACGTCGTCCTTGCGGTCGGTCGCGGCGATCGAGATCGACAGCACCGCCGCCACCGGCTCGACCTTGACCAGCGAGGCCGGGGCCGTCTTGCCGCTCGAGACCGTATCGCCGGTCTTGATCGCGTCGAGCTTGCCGAGCGCGACGGTCTCGCCGGCCTCGGCCTGCGGCCGCTTGCTGTCATGCGTGCCCGAGACCGCGAGGATGCCGGAGATGCGCCCGGTCTCGCCGCTTGAGGATTGCAGCGTCGCGCCGTCGTCGAGCCGGCCCGCAAGCACGCGCGCCAGCGACAGCTTGCCGCCGTGCTGCAGATGAACGGTCTTGAACACATAGGCCAGCGCGTCCTTCTGATCCTTGACGCCGAGCCGGCTAGCGGTCTCGGTGACGCCGGGCGCCTCATGGCGCAACGCCTTCATCAGGCGCAGCACGCCGTTTTCGCGGCTCGCCGCGCCAAGCAGCACCGGACAGATCAGCCCTTCGCGCAATTCGCGGGCGAGATCGTCGAACACCGCGTCGCGCGGCGGCTGGATATCCTCCAGCAACTGCTCCATCAGCGCGTCGTCATGATCGGCGAGCTTCTCCAGCATCGAGAAGCGCGCTTCCTTCTCGCGGTCGAGATTGCCGCCTTCCAGCGCGACCACCTCCGAGGGCTTGTGCTCGCGATAGACGAAGGCGCGCTCCAGCGCGAGATCGACAAAACCTTCGATCAGATCGCCGTTCCAGATCGGGATCTGGCGCAGCACCAGCGGCACGCGCGAGGCCGGCTGCAGCGTCGCAAGCGTCTCGCGGACCCGCTTGTTGGCGCGGTCGATCTTGTTCAGGAACAGGAAACGGGGAATGCCGAGCTCTTCGAGCTCGCGCAGGATGATCTGCAGCTGCGGCAGCTTCTTCTCATCGGCTTCGCAGACCACGACCGCAGCATCGACCGCCGGCAGCGCGGCACGCATGTCGTGCGCGAATTCGATCGAGCCGGGACAATCGATGAAGGTGTAGCTGTCGCCCATAAAGGTGGTGGTGGCGGCGGTCAGCCCTACGCCCATCTTGTGCTGACGCGCCTCGGGGCTGGCATCGCCGACGGAAGTTCCGGCGTCGACGCTGCCGGCAGTCTTGATGGCGCCTGTACGCGCCAGGATCGCTTCCAGAAGTGTGGTTTTACCGCTTTGGAAAGGGCCCACCAGTGCGATGCACCGTGGACCTCGGGGACTTCTGACGTCTTGTCCCATTGCCGCCTCCTCGTTTTGGAGCTCGGCCCATGATTGGGTCGGCGACCATTCATGCTCTGCCTGCGTTTCGCGTTTGGCAAGCGGGAAAACGTCGCTGCGGTGCGGCGCCGTTTAACCATGGCCACGACGGCGGGAATTACCACTATTGTCCGGACGAACGTATCCGGTGCGCCAGTTCCTTAGGCCGGTGCCGCCGCTGTCTCGCGCTAGCGCGTCGCGATGTCGAGCAGGCGCTGCACGGCAGGCGAGACGTCTTCATCACGCCATGCGATCGTGAGCGGTGCCATCACCGCCGGTGCGGCAAGCGGAACGTAAGCCACGCCGCGACCGGTCTGCGCGCGTGCCGCGGCCTCCGGAACGAGCGACACGCCGACGCCGGCTGCGATCAGACCGATCGCGGTCTGCAGATGAAGCACCTCCTGCGCCAGACGCGGCGTGAATCCCGCAGCCTGGCAGGCGGTCACGATCAGGCCGGTGACCGACGGCTCCGGCCGCGCCGGGTAGAGCACGAAGGCATCGTCGGACAATTCGGCGAGCGCGATGTCATCGCGCGCCGCGAGCGGATGCGCGCGCGGCAGCGCTGCGACATAGGGCTCATCGAGGATGAGACGCTGGGCGAGCCCCGCCTCGGCCAGCAGCGCCGGGCGTGCGAAGCCGACGTCGATCCGGCGCCGCCGCAGCGCCTCGGCAATCTCGGCCGCCAGCATCTCGTCAAGCACGAGCTCGACATCGGGAAACGCGTCGCGATAGCTACTGATAATATCGGGAAGGCCGGCAAACATTGCGGAGCCGACGAATCCGATCGCGAGCTTTCCAGCCTGACCGCGGCCGACGCGCCTGGTATCGGCAACCGCGTCCTCGAAATTGGCGAGCAACACACGGGCGCGCGCAAGAAACAGCTCGCCGGCCTCGGTGAGCCTGATAGGACGGTTATTCCGCTGCAGCAGTCACGCCGAGTTCGTCCTCGAGCTGGCGAATCTGCTGGCTCAGCGGCGGTTGCGCGATGTGCAGCCGCTCGGCTGCGCGCGTGAAATTCAATTCCTCGCCGAGCGCCACGAAATATCTGAGGTGTCGCAATTCCATGCCGGCGGTATAGCACGGCGGCCGGCGCCTACGGTCATACGCAATAGCTCTGCTACCGTATCGAACGAATATTGGGACCGGAGAAGCGAACGCGGACAGCCTGCGGCGAACCACAGGAGGTCTTAATGACGGCGCTGGAAAAGGCTTTCGCGGAAGCGGCCGCGGCAGGCTTCACGCAGGAGAAGATCGATATCGGCGATATCAGCGTCAACGTCGCGCGCTTCGGCAAGGGCCCGCCGCTGCTCCTGCTGCACGGCTGGCCGGAATTCTGGCTGGTGTGGCGTCCGGTGATGCTGCGTCTCGGCGACAGTTTCGAATTGATCGCGCCGGACCTGCGCGGCTGCGGCGACACCGGCAAGCCGGCGGCTGGCCCGGATGCGTCCGCCACCGCGGAGCGCCACGCGCTGGATATGTTCGCGGTGATGGATGCGCTCGGTCATGACAGCTTCGGCGTGATCGGCGGCGATCTCGGCGCCTATGTCATGCAGGCGATGTCGCATCGTCAGCCGCAGCGGCTGACGGGTACGCTCTATCTGTGCACGCCCTAACCGGGCCTCGGCAACCGCTACGGCCAGCCCAGCCACCTGATCGAAGTCTGGTATCAATACTTCCAGCAGCTGCCATGGGCGGCGCAACTGGTCGGAAGCTCGCGCGAGTCATGCCGACTCTATTTCCGCCACTTCCTCGATCACTGGTCGGGCGACAATTCCGCCGTGTTCGGCGACCTGCTGGAAGCCTATGTCGATAACTTCATGAAGCCCGGCAACATCCAGGGCGGCTTCGACTGGTATCTCTCGTCGGCACCCAATCGCCGGCGCTGGCTGGAAGGCAGGCTGCCGGCGCAGCCGCGCATCGAAATCCCGTCGCGCTTTCTCTGGGGCCGCCGCGATCCGCTGATCGCGCCGGAATGGTCGGACCGGCTGGATCAATACTGGACCGAACCTTCGATCAGGTTCGTCGAGGCCGGGCACTATGTCCACGCCGAGGCGCCCGAGGTGGTTGCCGAGGAAGCCCGCAGCTTCCTCGGCGGAATACAAAACGGTGCAGCTTGAGTTAGCGCCCCGGACGCAGCTCCAGGCTCTCGAGCCCGGCGGCGATGTTGACGCCGACCTGACCCTGCACGCTGAGCGGCTGCAAGGCGATGGTGTTGTCGGAACCGCCGACCAGCACGTTACCGCCGACGCCAACGCCGAGCGTCGCGCTGCCCTGCGCGCCGGCGTAGTTGCCGGAGAGCGCGCCAGGCCCAAGCTGGGCCACCGGCGCGTAGACGCCCCAGGCCAGCGCTGACTCCTGGGTGATGCCGAGATCGATGCCGACCTTGCGAATGGTCGCGATGTAACGGTCCTCAGGCGCGCCATCGACGCGCAGCACGCAGCCGAGATTGGTCACGGAGCCGACGATGAATCCGACGCTCGCGCCGCCGCGGCATTCCAGGATACCGACCTGCACGCGCTGGATCGGCTGTTGGGCGTTGGCGCCAACGATCGCCAGCGAGGCGAGGGCGGCACCGGCGAGGAGGATGAAGCGACGCATGTTGGAGGTCTCCGGCTGAAAGGCGTGACGCGAGCAGAGAACAGAACGGCGCCGTGTCTGCGGCGCCTGTCGCTTCCTATGCCATAACATCGGATGCACAGCCAGAATTTGCGGTGTCCGGCCACCGATTGTTACGGGATGTGGCGATGTTGCTATGATCCCGCTGCCGTGCAGAACCTGCCGCGCAAAACACAACAAACGACAGACGCAAAAAAAGAGGCCCGCTTTCGCGGGCCCCTTTGATCAAACACCGACCGGCTTAGTGGTGGTGGTGATGACGGTGGTGATGATGACGGCGCGGACCAGCGAGGCTGACCGGCTCGAGATCGATGCCGGCGATGCCCGCCGCGACGTTGAGGCCGGTCTGGCCCTGCACGCTGATCGGCTGCAGCGCGTATGCGTTGTTCGGGCCGCCGAACAGGAAGTTACCGCCGGCGCCGAGGCCGACCGAAGCGTTGACGCCGACGCCGCCGTAGCTGCCGGCGAGCGCACCGCGCGGGAGCTGCGTGGTCGGCGCGCTGACGGCCCAGGCGAGCTGCGTCGTCGCGGTGACGCCGAGGTCGAGACCGATCCGCTTCACGGTCGCAACATACGGCTCCGGCCGGCGGGCGTTGGCGCTCTGGAACACGCATTCGAGGCGGGCGACGGAGCCGACGACGAAGCCGACATTCTCGCCGCCCTGGCATTGCAGGACCCCGGCCTGAACCTCGGGCGCCGCATTGGCGGTGGCGAACGGCGCCAGCAACGCAAGCGCTGCAAGGGTGAGAGTCGAAAGTCGCATTTGGTCTGTCTCCGCAAGATGAACTGAATTAGCGCGGCGGACAGAAGGGAAGGCTCGTGTCCAAAACAAGGCAGTCCGCAAAGACGCCCTAAAAACTTCGCGCGTGTGGCATCGTTGTTCGCGCACACGCGCGTGAGATGAGCGGGATGTGATTTGACTCGTCGAATTTACCGGCGCGCGATCTGCGCACACAAATAGAAACGCTCCCACACCTGGTGCAGGAGCGTTTCCTGAGTTTCGTAACGACTAGCGCAGATTGCCGCAGAAGCGCTGGATGCGCTTGCAGGCGTCCTCGAGATCGGACGTCTTGGTGGCGTAGGAGATGCGGAACGCCGGTCCGAGACCGAACGCCGAACCCTGCACCACGGCGACACCCTCGCTCTCGAGCAGCTCGGTGACGAAGGTCTCGTCGTTGTCGATCACCTTGCCCGACGGCGCCGTCTTGCCGATCGTGCCGGCGCAGGACGGATAGACGTAGAACGCGCCTTCCGGCCGCGGGCACTCGATGCCGCTGGCCTGGTTGAGCATCGACACCACGAGGTCGCGGCGCTCCTTGAACACCTTGTTGTTCGCAGCGATGAAGTCCTGCGGTCCGTTGAGCGCCTCGACCGAAGCCCATTGCGCGATCGACGACGGGTTCGAGGTCGACTGCGACTGGATCGTCGCCATCGCCTTGATCAGTTGCGCCGGGCCGCCGGCGTAGCCGATGCGCCAGCCGGTCATGCAGTAGGCCTTCGACACGCCATTCACGGTCAGCGTGCGATCGTAGAGGCTCGGCTCGACCTGCGCCGCCGTGGTGAAGACGAAGTCGTCATAGACGAGGTGCTCGTACATGTCGTCGGTCATCACCCAGACATGCGGGTGCCTGACCAGCACGTCGGTGATCGCCTTGAGCTCGCTCTTGGTGTAGGCCGAACCGGTCGGGTTCGACGGCGAGCACAGGATCACCCACTTGGTCTTCGGCGTGATCGCCTTCTCGAGATCCTGCGGGCGCAGCTTGAAGCCGCTCGACGCCGGACAGATCACCGGCACCGACTCGCCGCCGGCGAGCGCCACCATCTCGGGGTAGCTGACCCAGTACGGCGCCGGGATGATCACCTCGTCGCCCGGATTGATGGTCGCCATCAGCGCATTGTAGAGCACCTGCTTGCCGCCGGTGCCGACGATGATCTGGTTCGGCTTGTAGCTCAGGCCGTTCTCGCGCGAGAACTTGTTGATGATGGCTTCCTTGAGCTCCGGAATGCCGCCGACATCGGTGTACTTGGTCTTGCCGGCCTCGATGGCGTGGATCGCAGCCAGCTTGATGTTGGCGGGCGTGTCGAAGTCCGGCTCGCCGGCACCGAGGCCGATGACGTTGCGGCCCGCGGCTTTCAGCGCGCGTGCTTTGTCCGTGACCGCGATCGTCGCGGACGGCTTCACACGGTCGAGCGCAGCGGACAGGAAGGCCATAATCATCTCCTGGCAAACGTCGTGAGCCGTTCGGCCACGACTTGATTTGAATGGGATCGCGGCACCCTAGGCCTGTCGCCGCTGCATCGCAAGAAGCTTGGCGGCAAAGCACGAAAACTTTCGCGCCTGGCCCGCAACGCGCGCAACATTCCGCAAGTTCCGGAGCCAAATGGCTCATATCCGGCAAGCCCGACGGCGGCCGCTGCAGCCTCGCCGGCAAGGCTTCCGGCGGCCTGCGCCCGCGCGGATTGCTCCGAGGACAAGGTGCCGCGTGGCGCCCACCTCGCAGAGCCGACGGCGCGCAGTCCGGCGGCCCTGTCGCGCGTTAACGGTTGTGAATTGCCGCGCGTCCGCCACGGCATCGACCGGCACCGTGCACAGCGTCGCGCAGCCGTGATCCGAGTTGTTGCGCCGTGTTGATGGAATCGTTCTGAACGCGTGCAGTGCGGTAGACGTTTCGACTTTTTCCACTGTGCAGGGCTTGCGACGCACCGCTGTCGGCATCATTGTTTAAGCGCGTTGCGGTGTGACAGGCCGCGCAATTTTTCAAGCGTACCGTCTCAGACCAAGTGAACCCGACGCACCGAGTGAACACCGACGCAATGTACAAGCTCTATTCGATGCAGCGCTCCGGCAACAGCTACAAGGTCCGGCTGGCGCTCGCCGTGTTGAACACGCCGTACGAGGCGATCGAGATCGACATCCTGCGCGGCGAGAGCCGCACCCCGGAATTCCTGGCCAAGAATCCGAGCGGCCAGGTGCCGCTGCTGGAAGTCGACGGCCGCCATCTCGCCGAGTCCAATGCCATCCTCTGGTATGTTGCGATCGGCACGCCGCTGGCGCCGGAGTCGCGGATCGAGCGCGCCGAGGCGCTGCAGTGGATGTTCTTCGAACAGCACGCGCTGGAGCCGAACATCGGCGCCGCCTATTTCTGGCTGTCGCTGGTCAAGGGCGGGCGCGACCTGCAGACGCACGCGCTGGAGGACTGGATGGAGCGCGGCTACGCCGCGTTGCAGGTGATGGAAAATCACCTCAAGGGGCACGCCTATTTCGCCGCCGACCAGTTCACGGTCGCCGACATCGCGCTGTACGGCTACACCCATGTCGCCGACCGCTGCGACTTCGACCTCGCGACCTTTCCGTCGGTCCGCGCCTGGCTGAAACGGGTCGAGCAGACCCCCGGATTTGTCTCGATGGATTGGCGGCCCGGGACCGATGCCGAGCCTGAGGCCCGCCTCGCGGCAGGCGTCTGAACAACCGGGTCTGAATATCGGGAATAGCGGGGAAACTGCCCAAATAGCGGGCAAAACCCTCGTCGTTGCCGTATTTCTGCCGTTTTCGGGGGACGTCACCGCCGCAATCTTGCCGGTGACAACGGGCAGATTTGCTCGGATGTCGCGAGTGATTCGCTCGCGGCCTGAGGGATTTGCACCATGACACGGTGGTCCGGCACGGCAGGCTTCCATGGCCGCCCTGCCCCAGTGGCATCGTCCCGGCTGACCCACGCGATCGCGGCGTTGCTCGCGCTTGGCGCGCTGACGCTGTGCCTGGTCGTCGCCGTCACGGTGCTGTCGAGCAACATCAGCATGGCAACGGCGTTCCCGGCGTAATCAAGCAATTCCACTTGGCACCTTGATCCGCGGCAAGGCGCGGGAGAGACAGCGGCGCGACATGTTGAAGACCCCCGTCGGACTGGTGACCGTGACGCTGTCGGCGGCGATCCTGCTGGCCGCTTCGCTGTTGATCGTGACCGGCACCCAGGGCGAGGACCGCGCGCACCCTGCGCAGCTCACGGCGCCTGCCGCCAAGCCGGCCCCGCACAACTAACCCCATTTGTGGAAGATCAGGAACGCGCCGGCGGCGATGAAGGCAAAGCCGAGCGCGTGATTCCAGCCCAGCGGCTCCTTCAAATACAGCACCGAGAAGCCGGCGAACACGACCAGCGTGATCACCTCCTGCATGGTCTTGAGCTGCGCCGCCGAGTAGACCGCGCTGCCCCAGCGATTGGCCGGCACCGCAAGCCAGTATTCGAAGAAGGCGATGCCCCAGCTCACCATGATGACGATCGGGAGCGAGTGATCCTTGAACTTGAGATGGCCGTACCAGGCGAAGGTCATGAAGACGTTCGAGGCGAACAGCATCAGGATCGGCAGCAGCGAAGGCGAAATGGTGGGCATCGATGTCCTCTTGAGCAAAGCAGGCGGTAACCCGCAGGCACGAAACCGGGTTCCATGCCGATCTGCATATCATTTGATTTGAAAGCAGCGAAAGCTGGTTCGGATAGGGCAAGGCCGTCTTAACGGTCGGGGCCAAAATCCCGGCACCATTGCGGCTCTGTCGTCAAACTGCGGCCCTGTCGTTCGTTTGATAAGACAGTTAGCGAGAACGCGCATGCGGTTCGACTGGCGTGCAATTTCAGGACCGGCCTTGACGGCGATCACGGCGCTCGCCGCCTTCCTGATCGATCGCCTGATCGTCGCCGTTCCCAATCCCGCGCCGCTGTTCGTCTGCATCGTGGCGCTGGCGAGCTCCGTCAGCGGCATCACCTCCGGGCTGATCTCCGCCGCGATCGCGGTCGTCGCCTCGGCGCTGTTCTTCCTCGATCATCGTGCGCTGCCCGGTTATGACACCGCCGACGTCGCGCGGATGCTGATGCTGGTCGCGACGACGGCCGGCACCGCCTTGATCACCGGGATGCTGCGGCAGAAATGGATCGATGCCTTTGCAGCGGAGCAGCAGCATCACGCCACCGCGGCCCGGCTCGCCGCCGCGCTCGACCAGGTCGACATCGGCATCGTGCTGCTCGACGTCGACACCCGCGCCGAGTTCATCAACCGCGCCTTCCGCGATTATTTCGCGCTGTCGGATGCGCAGGCCGAGAGCAAGCCGCCCTTCGTCGCGCTGATGTATCACGGCCGCGACACCGGCGCCTATGAATTGCCGGAAGACGAACTGAGTGCATTCGTTGCCAAGCGCATCGAGATGATGCGCGCAGGCGATTCCACGCCGATCAACCTCAATCTCGCCGACGGCCAGGTGCTGCGCTTCAGCTGCACGGCGTTGCCCGACGGCGGCCGCATGCTGAGCTACACGCCGGTGACGGACCTGGTGCGCCACACCGACGATCCCGCCAAGGCCGACGAATACCGGGCGCAGCGCGCCGGGCGCGAACGCCATCTGGCGCGGCTGCTCCGCGCCGCCGAGTGAAGCGCGACTTCCTCCGCAATTGATCCGGCACCACAGCGACGGTAGAACGTGCCAAGCGATGCGCACGCATCGCGCAACGCGGGATCATTCATGTCCGACGACGTCACCATCCGCTTCGTCACGCGCGACGATTACGCCCAATGGCTTCCTCTGTGGGACGGCTACAATGCCTTCTACGAGCGGTCCGGACCGACGGCGCTCGCGCCCGAGATCACCGCGATGACCTGGGAGCGCTTCTTCGACGCCTATGAGCCGGTGCATGCGCTGGTTGCCGACGCCGGCGGAAAACTGCTCGGGCTGACGCATTATCTGTTTCACCGCTCGACCACGGCGATCGCGCCGACCTGCTACTTGCAGGATCTCTTCACCAGCGAGGCCGCGCGCGGCAAGGGCGTCGGCCGCGCCTTGATCAACGGCGTCTACACGCAGGCGAAGCTGGTGGGTTCGCCGCGCGTCTACTGGCAGACGCATGAGACCAACCACACCGCGATGCAGCTTTATGACAAGGTCGCCGACAGGCCGGGCTTCGTGATCTACCGCAAGATTCTCTGAGCACCGTTGCGCAACCTGTGGATTAACCGGGATGTCACCGGCGCGTTACAAAGCCCGGCTAGGCTTCGCTCGCGTAAGATCAGGCCCCCCGTCTCAGATCCTGCGCCCCGAGCGGTCCCCGTCAGTCGCCGCGTCTGACCGGGACCGCTTTTTTTGCGATATTGCCGTGCGTGATAGGTGCCATGCGTCACCCGCGGTAGGTCGGCACCTTGCCGCGCTCCGGCGTGCACGCCACTATGCGCGCCGTCCCCTCGCCTATCCCACAGGATTATCTCATGGAAATTCGTAATCTCGGCGGCTCCGGCCTGCGCGTGTCCGCGGTCGGCATCGGCTGCAACAATTTCGGCCAGCGCACCGATCTGGAAACTTCGCGCAAGGTGATCCACAAGGCGATCGACCTCGGCATCACCCTGTTCGACACCGCCGACATCTATGCCGGCATGGGCGGCTCGGAAACCGTGCTCGGCACCGTGCTGGGCGACCGCCGCAAGGACATCGTGCTCGCCACCAAATACTCGAAGCCGATGGCGACCGACGGCACCAGGCAGGGCGCCTCGCGGCGCTACATCATGGCGGCGGTCGAAGCGAGCCTCACCCGCCTGAAGACCGATTACATCGATCTCTACCAGCAGCACGACTACGATCCGCTGACGCCGATCGACGAGACGCTGCGCGCGCTCGACGATCTCGTGCGCCAGGGCAAGGTGCGCTACATCGGCAACTCCAACTTCCCGGCATGGCGGATCGCGGAAGCGGAATACGTCGCGCGCCAGATGAACGTGAACCGCTTCGTCTCCTGCCAGGACGAATACAGCCTCGTGGTGCGCGGCATCGAGAAGGATCTGTTGCCTGCGGCGCAGCAGTACAATCTCGGCCTGCTGCCGTTCTTCCCGCTCGCCAGCGGTCTGTTGACCGGAAAGTACCAGCGCGGCACTGCTGCGCCCGCCGACACCCGCTTCGCCAAGGCGCCGGCTCTGAAGGATCGCTACGTCACGCCGCGCAACGAGGACATCGTCGAGCAGCTGCAGGCCTTCGCAAGAGAACGCGGCCACACCATGCTCGAGCTCGCCTTCTCCTGGCTCGCCGCCCGCCCGCAAGTCGCAAGCGTGATCGCCGGCGCGACGCGTCCCGAGCAGATCGAGCAGAACGTGAAGGCGATCAGCTGGAAGCTGAGCGCGGACGAGATGGCGGAGATCGATAGGATTACCAAGTAATTTCGTCGTCGTCCCGGCGAAGGCCGGGACCCATAACCACAAATGCGCGTGGTTATGGCGCGCTGTGGCCCCAGCGTGCTCGAAAAATTGCAACGGTGGTTATGGGTCCCGGCCTTCGCCGGGACGACACCGTTGCTGAGGTCAGCCCTTACGCCACCAGCCCCTTCATCGGCTTCGCCGGCGCGCTGTCGGGGAACACCGTCTCGGCCAGCACGCGCTCGCCGAGGCCGAACTGGTCGTGCAGCACGCCCTTGATCACGGCGCGCAGGTCGGTGGTCGGGGCGAGGTCGCGGGCCTGGTAGAGATTGGCCGGCTTGAGGCCCGGCCAGTCCGTGATCATCCGGCCGCCGTTGACAGCGCCGCCGGCGAGCAGCGCGATGGTGCCGGTGCCGTGGTCGGTGCCCTCGGTGCCGTTGATGCGCGCGGTGCGGCCGAACTCGGTGGCGACCACGATCACTGTGTCGCGCCAGCGCGCGCCGAGGCCACTCTGAAATTCCGCCAGCGCACCATCGAGTCCGCCGAGCAGCTGCGCGAGGCGGCCGACCGGGCCGCCTTCATTGGCATGCGTATCCCAGCCGTCGAAGGCGAGCGCGCCGATCCGCGGGCCGTCATCGGCCGCCATCAGCTTGGCGGCGCCGCGCGCCACCAGCCGCATCGCCGCCACGCCGCCTCCGCCCGGCTTCGGCTTCATCTCGTCGCCCCGGGCCTGCTTGTCGAGCTGCAATCCTTGCGTCAGTGCGCTCGCCAGCGTCGGATCGCGGTGCTGGTAGAGATCGAGCAGCCGCATCGCGGTGTCGTCGGCGGCCTGCGGCAGCGCGGTCGGCGCCCAGCCGACGGTCGGCGCCGCGCCGCGCAACACCAGCGGCGTGGTCGGGCCGACCGCGAGCGCACTCGTCACCCGCTCGCCTTTCGGCAGCGCCTCCAGCGCGCGGTTGAGCCAGCCGGACTGTACGCGGCCGGGACCGGGGAAACCGCTCTCCAGCACATCCTGGCCGTCGAAATGCGAACGGTCGCGATAGGAGGTCGCAACCGCATGGACCACCGCGGCCTGCTTGGCGCGATACATCCGCGCGAATTCCGGCATCGCCGGGTGCAGGCCGAAGAACGGATCCAGCATCACGGCCGCGTTCGGCCCATCGGCCTTCAGCGCGATCGCACCGTGCAGGGCGGCGTAGTCCGGATCGCCAATCGGCGCGACGGTGGCGAGGCCGTCGAGCGCGCCGCGCAGGATCACGACGATGAAGCGGGGATCGCGACCGTCGGCGGCGCGCGCGAATTTCGGCAAATAGGCCCAGGCGGCAAAGGAGGCGCCGCCAAGCAGCAGCGCGCGCCGCGACGTCGCCTGCAGCATCAGGCCCTCGGAGCAATCCATCGTCATCTCCTCTGGAATTCCGGCGACATCAACAGCAGCGCCAGCGCCTGCTGCCGCGACTCCGCGCGCTCGATGGTACGCCGTGTCTCGGGCGAGGCGGCATCTGCGGCCACCAGTTCGAGCAGATCGCGCGGATCGAACCGGTCGGCGAGTTGCGAGGCGAGCTGCGCCGAGATGTCGAGCCTGAGCTTGAGACCCTCAGGTGCCGCCCAGGCCGCGCTCGTATCTGGGAAACCGTTCGGCCCGGCGGGCGACCACAAGGGCTGGCCGAGCACGTTGAGCCCGTTGAGATAGCGGCCGGGGTCCTCCGGATTGCGCGCCAGCAAGCGGCCGGAGGCGACCAGGAATTCGTAGGGTGACCGCATCTTCGTCAGCGGCGCCTGCCACGCTTCATTCGACTCGACCAGCGCGGTGGCGAGCGCCCTGAGATCGCCGTCGGTCTTGCTGAACGTATCCTGCAGCTTCGCCACCAGCGCCGGCGGCGGATCATCCGTGACAAAGTGGCGGGCGAATTTGGTCGCGATGAATTTTGCCGTCGAGGGATGCCGCGCGATGTCGGACAGCACCGCCTCGCCCTGCGCGACGCCGGCCTGCGCATAGGTCTTGCCCAGCACCTGCTGCGGACCGGGCTGGTGCGCATTGGCATTGAACACAAAACTGCCGGGCGTGCCGAGCTGGCCCTGTCGGCCGGCAAAGGTCCAGCCGGTGATGACGCGCGCCAGCGACGTGACGTCATCTTGCGTGTAGCCGCCGCCGACGCCGAGCGTATGCAGCTCCATGATCTCACGGGCGAGGTTTTCGTTGAGGCCGCGGTTGCGGTTGATGCCGGCGCGCGACTCCGGCCCCAGCGATTGCTGATTGTCGAGGAAGAACAGCATCGCCGGATGCTGTTCGACGGCCTTCAGCATGTCGCCGAAGCGGCCGAGCACGTGCGGGCGGATCGCCTCGCGCTCGAACGAGCCGGCCCACATCCGCGCCAGCGCGCCCTTGTTGGCGGAGATGCAGAAGTGATTGGACCAGAACACCACGAGCCGCTCGACGAAGCCGCAATCGGCCACCACGCCGCGCTGCAGCCGCGCCAGCGCCTCGGCGCGGAACGTCTTCTGGATGATGTTGAGCGGCTGCCCCGGCGGCTTGGGTGGAGCTGCCGATGGCTGCATCGTCGGAGGCTGCATCGTCGGCGACGGCGTCATCGCCGCATTGGCGTTGTCGGCCGCCTGCGCCTGCATCGCCGGATCGATCTCCTTAGCGGCGGAAGAGAGCGACAGATTGCGCCGCTGCTGCGGCTTGGCGTCCGGCCCCTGCGGCGTCTCGCTGGCGCCTGATTGCGCGGCCTTCGCGGCGTTGCGCGCCTGCTGGATCTCCAACTGATAGTCGAACACCTGCTTGCCCAGTTCCGGCGTCGAGAGCAGGCCGGGCACTTCGAGCAGCGCGCCGTTCGGACGCGCCAGCTCCGCCAGCACGAATCCGCGCGGATCGGAGGCGGCGTTGATGAAGTCGCCGGCCGCCCCGCCGCGGGCGCCAAATCCAAATCGGTTGAGGGCAACCAGCGCGGCTTGCGAATCACGGGCCATCACAGTGTCCTCAGCAATTCCCTTGGCGGCCGATCCCGGCTATATCAGTTGCATGGCATCATAGCGCGGTTCGGGATGAACCCGAGATTAATTCGCGCATTAAATCGCGGTTAGAATGCGCCCTTCTTCAAACGATCGTTCCGAACCAGTCTCTGCGCGCAGGCTTGCCTGCACGGCATGCGGCAGCGAATTCTCCTGCTCGCTCGCCGGACCGTGCTGGTGTTCCGATGAAAGCTTTCGCCTGCCGATGCCGACTGACGGCGGCGACTGCCTGTGCCCTTCATGCTTACGGAAACTGGCGGAGCAGCAGGCAGCGGTGGGCGCAACGTGAACGCGCGCTGGACCGTCGACGCCGTCCTGCTCGACATGGACGGCACGCTGCTCGACACCGAGAAGGTTTACTTCGACAGCCTGGTCGCGGCGCTGAACGCATGCGGCTACACCGATAACGTCGTTGCGCTGTGCCATTCCATGGTCGGACTGCCCGGCCCGGTCTGCGAGGCGATGCTGCGCGACCACTACGGCGTGGCCTTTCCGCTCGACGACGTCAATCGTGCCTTCCTCGAACATCGCGATCGGATGATGCGCTCGGGCCTGCCGCTCAAGCCCGGCACGCTCGATCTGCTGGATGCAATCGCCACCGCGGGACGCCCGATGGCGATCGTCACCTCGTCCTCGCGCCGCTCGGCCGAGCGCAACCTGGCGCTTGCCGGCATTCGCGACCGTTTCGAGACGCTGCTGACGCTTGACGATGTCGCTGAGGGCAAGCCGGACCCGGAGCTCTATCTCAAGGCAGCGGCGCGGCTCGGCGTGACGCCACAGGCCTGCATCGCCGTGGAGGATTCCAACCACGGCGTCACTGCCGCCCACGCCGCCGGCGCCATCACGCTGATGGTGCCGGACATGGCGCCGCCGACCGAGGCGACACGCGCGAAATGCGCGGCCGTGCTGCCCGACCTCAACGCGGTGCTGGCGCTGCTGCAGGAGCGCGGCGCGCTTTAGCCGTCATTGCGAGGAGCTCGCGACAAAATTGCAAAAGCAATTTTGCGCTGAAGCGACGAAGCAATCCATGTCCCCACAAATTGTGAGATGGATTGCTTCGCTTCGCTCGCAATGACGGCTTACTCAGCGGGCCCGGCAAACAGCAGCAGATTGCCGTCCGGATCATTGACGATAAAATCCCGCGCGCCCCATGGCTGCCGCTTCAGCGTCTGGAACAAGTTCACATCAGCCGCCTGAAACTCCAGGAACAGCGCCTTGATCTCGTTGGCGCTGGCGACCGTCAGCGACGCCGCCAGCAACTGCTCGCGATCGCGCAGCGCGCCGTCAATCAGCGGCGCCGCGACGCAGCGCAGATTGAGTTTTGCTCCGTCGCGCACGACCTGCGCGTAGAACGGCGGCTCGCCATAGGTGAAGGCGACGGTGAAGCCGAGCTTGCCGACGAAGAAGTCGCACGCCGCATTGATATCGGCCACGAACAGCTGCGGCTCGGCAGCGGTGATGAAGGGTCTGGTCGATTGAACGTCTGCACGATCGGTCATGGTCAAGGATCCTGTCTTGAGCGCCTGCCAGCTCTCGAACCCATGCTGCCGCGCGACCAATTCCTGCGCATCGCCCAGCTTGAAGCTGTGCGCGAGGATTTCGGAATCTGTCATCTGGCTGAAACGGGACAAGCCCGACCTGATCTGGGCGGCCGAGCGCAAGGCGACCGCAGCAGACATTGCCGTCGCTAACAACGCTTTCGCTCCCCCAGATCCGCAACCTCACCCCACCGGCATTTGGCCATCGTGCTCGGCGGAAGCAGTCCCGGCCTGCTTCGGAGGTAGGGTGAACTGAAATATGGCGCCCCGAGGTTTATTTGCGGTGGCCCACATCCGTCCCCCGTGCGCCGCGACGATCGACTGACAGATGGCCAAGCCCATGCCTATGCCATGGGGCTTGGTTGTGTAGAAGGCTTCGAAGATGTGGTCCACGCTCGACGCTTCGAATCCCATGCCGGAATCCAGCGCGCTGACGAGCACGCCGCCAACGGCGTCCGCTTCGGTTCTGATCTGCAGCTCCCGCTCCCCCTCGTCGAGGCTGGCCATGGCTTCGACGGCATTGACGATCAGGTTGAGGATCACCTGCTGCAGCTGAATGCGATCACCTTCGATCTGCGGCAAGTCCCCGGCGAGTTGCGTCTGCAGCGAGACGCGATGCCTCAGCACTTCGTTCCGGACCAGGGCAATGACGTCGAGGACGGCTTCGTTGAGGTCGAAACGGCTCCTGGGCGGTGGCGCCTTCCTGATCAGGGCTCGGATCCGGCTGATGATGTCCCCGGCCCGTTTCCCGTCCGCGGCGATCCAGGTGAGGGCCTGACGGACCTCGTCGAGGTTGGGCGGGTGGGCACCCAACCAGCGCAGAGCCGCCTCGGCGTTGGTGACCGCCGCGGAAATCGGCTGATTGACCTCATGGGCAATCGAGGCCGTCAGCTGCCCCACCGTCGCGATGCGATTGAAGTGCGCGAGCTCTGCCTGGGTCCGCTCGCGTTCGATGATGCGCTCTTTAAACACTCGAACCGCCGCCGCCATCGCACCGATTTCATCGCCCCGGCCAACCCCGGGGACGGCGATGCTGGTGTCGCCCCTGGCCAGTGCTGCCATGGCGCTGGTCATGCGGGTGATCGGCATCGTGATGGTGCGCGTGAGTAGAACGCCCATCAGCACTGCGGTCATGAGCGAGGCTGCGCCGCCGAGAATGGTCATTGCGTATGCAGTCGCGTACGCCTGTTTCTGCACGACGTCGCGTTCTGCCAATAAGTCGCGCTCAACCGTGTCGATTTCGTCCAGCTTGCCGCGGACGAGGTCCATTGCGGTTTTGCTGACCTCCGAGGCCGTCACCGAGTGTGCCTCCTCGCGCGTCTTTGGGTTCGCCATCAGCGCGACCTTCCGCTCGGCGACCTCCGAGCGCCACTTCGTCGCCAGCTCGTTTAATTCATCAAGCCGGCTCTGCTGAGCGCGGTTGTCCGAGGTGAGGTCCCTTAGCCTCCGGATCGCCACGCCGAAGACTTGGCCGCCCTTATGATAGGGCTCCAAAAATTTCTGGTCGCCGGTGAGCAAATAGCCGAGCACACCGATTTCCTGATCCAACATTGCCTCCAGTGCCATGTCTAGCGTGTCCAACACGTCAGTGGTGTGAACCCGCAAAATTTTGGCCGCTTCGATCACGCGAAGCCTGTCGTATACGATCGCGCTGCTCACAAATATGATCGCAACTACTGCGGCAAACGCGACCATGAGCTTGTGTGAGATCTGCAAATTCGGAAAAGCGGACACATGATCCTCGAAAGCCGAAATCCACCGAATGACCAGCTTTTTAGTCGAGATTGTCCCCGAGCGAGGGCATTAGCAATGGAGTGGCCATAGGGCAAAGTGGCGCGTCCGCAAGTTCCGCGCCAGTGGGACGCTTGATGCGATGCGCTCGTTCGGTCTTGGCGACGGGGGCCGTCGTTGGAACTATAGCTTTGCCCATATCTGAGGGGGTGCTGGCGAATCGGCGAGGTGAACACTCCCGTGCCGTTGACCTCATGAAACCGATCCTCGACAGGATGCACCGTCTCGGAGGAAGTCCCGCGCAACAGGACGTTCTGGAGCAAGTCTTTGGCGACGACGTGCGCCTGATACTCGCTCGGGGTACGGCGCGATATCCAATTCCGCCCGAACGCCGGACTGGATATGCCCAAGCAGCACGGCAGTTTCGGCACTAAGTTTGGGCTAAGCCCAACCCGCCTTCGCTGCTTCGGCACCACGTAATCGAACGAAGCAGCTATTTGCTGCGGTGCATGAGTCCGGATGTGCCCAAAGTAGACCCGCCCGCATGAGCCGCGAACGTCCGCTTTGGGAAGCAAGGCAGACGAAACTCAGGAACGTCCCATCGGCCCCTACCCCGAAGCGGATATGCCGTGATGGTCATCGCCCGCTTGGGCTTGGGCGGGTGATCCAGTATTCTAGGAGACCCGCGCCGTACGGGATACCCTGCCTCACGGGGCACCCCTCGGCTTAGCGGGACAAATTGGACATTGTATTGGCGAGTGCAGAGATGGAAATAACACGGGGCTCGCAATCGCGAGCCCCGCTGTGCACTTGGCGTGCACTTAGCAACTTCAGGCCTTGTGATGGACAGTTTGCAGGCCATAGACCGGCGTCGGAATTCTCTCGTAGCGAGCCTTCAACTGGAGGGAAAGGAATTGCGAGTAATGTCGCGACTGATGCAGATTGCCGCCATGGAACCATAGCCCCTCCTGCTGCGTCGGCTTCCACATGTTGCGCTGTTCACCTTCCCATGGACCGGGGTCCTTTGTCGTATTCGAGCCGAGACCCCAGACCTTGCCGACTTTGTCGGCCATTTCCCGACTCACGAGATCGGCGACAAAGCCATTCATCGAGCTGTAGCCGGTGGCATAGACGATTACGTCCGCCGGCAATTCCTTGCCGTTGTCGAGCTTGACGCCGTTGGGCGTGATCTCCTCGACCTGGCCAGTGAACAGTTTGATTTTGCCGTCAATAATAAGCTGCGAAGCACCGACGTCGATATAATAGCCCGAGCCCCGGCGCAGATATTTCATGAACAGCCCGGAATCGTCGTCACCGAAGTCGAGCTTGAAGCCGGCCTTCTCCAGCCCGGCATAGAAAGCGGCGTCATCCTGGCGGATCTTGTCGTAGACCGGCTTCTGAAATTGATTCAAGATCCGGTAGGGCAGTGAGGCGAAGATCAGATCGGCCTTTGCCGTCGTCATTCCACTGCGGACGGCACGTTCGGAATAAAGATCGCCGAGGCTCTCCATCAGCGAATCCGAGCGCACAATGTGGGTCGTCGAGCGCTGCACCATCGTTACGTCGACGCCGGCCTCGTACAGCGCAGCACAGATGTCGTGGGCGGAATTGTTCGAGCCGATCACCACCACCTTCTTGCCTTTGTAACTGTCGGAACCGGGATGACGTGAGGAATGGTGTTGCTCGCCCTTGAAGGTTTCCATACCTTTGATTTTTGGCATGTTCGGCTTGGCCGACATTCCGGTCGCGAACACAAGTTGCTTGGGCCGTAGCGCAATTTCCCCGCCATCACGTTCGACGACGACGGTCCATTCCTTCCTGGTCTCGTCCCAACTGGCGTGTTTGGCTGTGGTGTTCGTCCAGTAGTTCAACTCCATAACCTTGGCGTACATCTCCAGCCAATCGCCGATCTTGTCCTTTGGCGAGAACACTGGCCAGTTCTTGGGGAAATCGATGTAGGGCAAGTGATCGTACCAGACGGGGTCGTGGAGACAGAGCGACTTGTAGCGGTTGCGCCAGGAATCACCCGCGCGTGCGTTCTTTTCGACGATGATCGTCGGCACTCCGAGCTGGCGCAGCCGCGCCCCGAGCGCAATGCCGCCCTGCCCGCCGCCGATGATAAGTCCGTAGGGCTGGGTCTTGAAGCCGAGCTTGTCGACTTCTTCGTCACGCAGCTCCTTCCAGGTCTTGGCGCCGGGATTGACGCCGTGCCTGGCGCCGAGCGGTCGGCTGAAGCCAGCCTTTTCCTCGTGGCCCTTGAGTTCGGCTACGGTCGTCAAGAGCGTCCAGATCTGGCCATTCTGCAGGCGGATGAGTCCATATCCGCGCGCGACCTCGGTCTCGAACGAGATCCAAGCCTCGGTCACGCCGCCAGCCTCGGTTGGCGCTTCGCCCTCGACGGTTTTCCAGTTGCGCGGCTTCACATGCGCGAGGCAATGCGCGAGCATATCGCGGATCTGATCGCGGCCTTCCAGTGTCTTGATGTTCCAGGTGAAGGCAACAAGGTCGCGCCAGTAGCATTCCGGAGCGAACATTTCGACGGCGGCATCGAGATCGCCCGCCGCAAGCGCGGCTTCAAACTTGTCGAGGAAAACCTGGACGCGCGCGCTAAGCGTGGTGTCGAGCATCACTTCCTCCCGGATGTCGTTTACATTTTTTCTGCGCAGGCAGCGTAACCTTATCCCAACTATCGCGGGAATCCAGACTGTCGCGGCAAGGTGTTACATAGGTCTAAAAGTGGGCCCCTTTCGCAAGTGCCGCGCTGGCTATCGAAAGTCCGGTATCGGGGGTGAAGCGGACGTTACGGGCTCGATGACAAATGACTGTCCAAGTCACTCCGACAGCGAGTGACCGATCAATCGCGCGACGATGTCAGGTGCTGCGCGGACGCCAAAGCCTTCGAGTAAGTGCACCGGTCGGGTCGGGTAGCTCTGCGCGCTAGCGAATTGGGATAATGCCGGAAGCGTGGCAGCGGCCGCTGCCAGATGCAGGAATGACGGCGTGGAAGTTTCATTGCGGCCTCCCCAAACTGCTGGCATGCGGAATCTCTGCGGAGCCGCACGGGAGGCCGCACACACAGACGCTGGCTCAATTTCGATGCACGCCTGCCGACGGCATGAGCGCTGCGGCTAAGAGAAAAGGGACTTCGGCACGTCCCGCTCGGCAGCTCATGAGCAGCCTATCTCAGTTGCACGACCGGCGGAAGGCATGAATTGATGTGGTCCCTCACATTGCTGCGCGTGGGACGTACCAGCGGCGCTATTGGCTTGTGTGATACCTGGTCGAGAAAGCAGCCGATTAGCGCATGCTAAGGCTGGCTACGCGGTTTTGGCTTCCGCGAACCGCGGCAAACTGGTAAGATTCAGATCGAACCTGCTCACCGGGAAGTCGACGAAGCCGATCACGCCACTCTACGTGAAGTGATGTGCAATGGTTCCGAAAACCCAATACGCAAAGAGCGGTGATGTTCGCATCGCCTATCAGGTCGTCGGCGAAGGGCCCTTCGACCTCGTGTTCGTTCCTGGTTTCATCTCAAACCTCGATGTCGCTTGGGAGGAGCCCTATCGTGCGCGGGTTTGGACCCGCTTGGCGGCCTTCGCACGCCTGATCATGTTCGACAAGCGCGGCACCGGGCTTTCCGACAGAGCGGTTGGTGTGCCAACCTTGGAAGAGCGCATGGACGATGTTCGCGCGGTCATGGATGCCGTGGGCTCGCAACAGGCTGCCCTGTTCGGCATCTCTGAAGGCGGTGCGATGTCAGTCTTGTTCGCGGCCACCTACCCAGAGCGTACCCGAGCGTTGGTCCTGTACGGCGCCTATGGCCACTTCAGTTCGTGGGTTGTGCCCCCGGACATGATAGATGCCGCCCTGGATCGCATGGAAAAAAATTGGGGGACCGGCGAGAGCCTCCGTTTGTTCGCCCCCAGTATGGCATCAGATGAGACGTTCAAGCTGTCATGGGCCCGTTTTGAACGTCTGGGTGCAAGTCCTTCCGCAGTTGTCGCGCTTATGCGAATGAACAGCGAAATCGATATTCGTCCAATCCTTCCGTCGATACGGGTGCCGACGTTCATTATTCATCGACAAGGGGACGTTCGCGTCAACGTTGAAGCGGGGCGGTTCATGGCCCGGCAAATCCCAAACGCGAAATATCTCGAACTGCCCGGCAGTGATCACGCGTTGTGGACTGGCGAAACAGAACGGGTATTGGATGCGGTTGAAGAGTTCCTGACAGGCTCACGGTCCGCAATCGAATCTGATCGCGTGCTCGCCACCGTTCTGTTCACTGACATTGTTAACTCAACCAGGCGTGCCGAGACGATCGGTGATCGTGCATGGCACGATGTGCTTGATCGGCACAACGCGCTCGTGCGGCGGGAGATTTCGCGATATAGAGGGCATGAGGTGAGGACAATGGGAGACGGCTTCCTGGCAACTTTTGACGGGCCCGCTCGGTCAATCCGGTGCGCTCTGGCGATCAATGAAGGCCTTGAAGCTCTTGGGCTGCAGGTAAGGGCCGGCCTTCATACCGGCGAGGTCGAAATGGCCGATGATGATCTGAGCGGCATCGCGGTCCACATTGCATCGCGGGTCGCGACGATGGCAAAGCCCGGGCAGGTTCTGGTGTCGAATACAGTCCGTGATCTTGTCGCAGGATCAAACATCAGGTTTCATGACGAAGGTAGTCATGCCCTGAAGGGTCTCACAGAAAGCGTCAGATTGTTCGCGGCCGAACGCTAGTGGCGCAAAGCGGATGTTCTGCAAACCCCGTTGCGGACATCGGGCTGTCGCTCAACGACCGGTACCTGGGGCCACGCCCTGACCCTTACAATGTGCTACTTTGAGCCGGCACGCTCCCCCGTCTCCAGCCGGAACCGTTGCACCATGATCCATTACCATGACCCGGCATGGACCGAAGAAAGCCGCTTCCGCGGTGCCCTCGACGATGTGATAATCATCCCACTTGTTTTTGTCGCGCTCGCCGCAAACAAAATCCTGCGTTTCATTCTTTCGATCTTGATGCGACTGCTCGACTACGCCTTCCCGTTAGCAATGCAGATTGTCTGGCTTCCGCTCTTCGCGGCCAGGGTTCTTGGCAATGTCATCTTTACTGTCATGAACGGCGCGTTGCGCTTCCTTCCCCTTTCCGAGTCGAAACGTCGACAGTGGAATACATCGATCCGCCGGAACTGGTCGTGGCTCCGGCGGAAGATTAGCTATCGGGCGTTCGAACATGCTGTGTACATTGCATTTGAAAGCGGCATGGCATGGGTGTTCCGAAAATGCCGGCATCTCACGCCGAACACCGCATTGCTCGTGATCCTGGGCGCGGTACTTTGGCTCCCCATCTCTTTCGGGGCTGCAACGGCGATGCACGCGGTATTGTTTGCCAAGGTCACGTCCTGGCCAGCTTGGATGCAGCTCTTGCATCCGCTGGCAACGGTCATCGCCAAGAGCAAGCTTTTGGTGCTGCCGGTGTACCCGGCAGCCTGGCCACAGGCCAAAAAACACTCGTTCGTTCAGCTCGCATTCAAGAGCTATGAAACCATCAAGTCCCTGTATGTGATCAAAAAGGCCGGTTTTCGCTATCGGCAGGCAGAGACCGCCGGCGTCGCGGCGGTTGAGAGGCTCGAGCGCACCGCCGGCCTTGCAACGGCGGTAAGGTGGCTGCGCGAGGCGCATGTCACCGAACATCTCGGCGTCGAAAAGCCCACTCAGAAATTGCGTTCGTTCTTCTCGCGATGGTCAATTCAGTTCTCGGCCGAATACTACGAAGCGAAGGAACGGCAAGCCTCAAGTATCCCATCATGAAACAGCAGCAAGCTACGAACGCTGAGATGTTCATCAATCTCGCGCGGGTCGATGACCATCGGGGATTCCGCTTTTCTCGAAGCAGCGGGCTCCGCGGCGGATGCTGGGCTGAAGCGCGTGATCCTGTCCCCTCTTGCCCCGTCAATCGACGAGGCGGTTGAATACCGGTGCCACTTCCGAGTTTGGCCCAATGCCGACGTTCACTCAGACCGGATTTTATGTCGCCATTTCAGAGCGCAGCGGACGCGGCCTTTATGGTACACGCCTAGCCTCGTTTACGCCCCGGCTTGCCCAACGCCGTCTCGATCAGCGTGCGCGCGGCCTCGCCGGCCGTTTCCATGTAGCTCGCATCGCGATGCAGCAGCACCACCGCGAACGATCCATCCAGCAGCAGCAGGATCTGCCGCGCCAGTTTTGGCGGATCGGCAATCCCCTGTTCCGCGAAGGTGGCGCGCAGCCAGTCCTCGAACTTCTTCTTGTGCGCGGCGCCGATCCTGATCGCGGGATGCCCGGGCAGGTTGGCGAGCTCGGCGGAGGTGCGCAGGAAGCCGCAGCCCTTCCACTTCGGATGCCGCGCCGAGCGCGCGAGCTTCTTGAAGATCGCCTCGACTTTCGCCGGCAGGCCGCCTTCGGCCTCGGCGAACCATGTCCTGAACAGCGCGAGGTTGGGTTGGTCGCGCGCGGCCAGATAGGCGGCGACCAAATCGTCCTTGCTCTTGAAGTGATAATACAGCGTGCGCTTGGTGAGGCCGGCCTTGGCGGCGACCTCGTCGACGCTGACGCGGCGGATGCCTTCATTGTAGAACAGCGCGCTTGCCGCCTGGACGATGCGCGCGCGGGTGGGCTCGGAGGGTCTGGGCATGGCGCGTATGTATACTAACCAGTGAATATACACAAATCGCGGCAGGCCCTACATTCGGCGCCGCGACAGCAATGCCGGAGACTGCCTATGCCCGAACCCATCCTGCTCGAGCCCCAAAACGGGATCGCCCTGATCACCCTGAACCGTCCCGCGCAGCTCAACGCGCTGAACTACGCGCTGATCGATCAGCTGATGGCGGCGCTCGACCGCATCGAGGGCGATGCCGCGGTGCGCGCCGTGATCCTGACCGGCGCCGGCGAGCGCGCCTTTTCGGCGGGCGCCGACATCCACGAATTCTCCGGTAGCGTCAAACAGGGGGCGGCCGTCGCGGTGCGCGATTTCGTCCGCCGCGGACAGACGATGACCGCGCGGCTGGAGGCGTTCAGGAAGCCTGTGATCGCCGCGGTCAACGGGCTCGCCTTCGGCGGCGGCTGCGAGATCACCGAGGCCGTGCACCTCGCCATCGCCAGCGATCGCGCGCTATTTGCAAAACCCGAGATCAAGCTCGGCATGCCCCCGACCTTCGGCGGCACGCAGCGGCTGCCGCGGCTGGCGGGACGCAAGCGCGGGCTGGAGCTGCTGCTGGCGGGCGATCCGTTCTCGCCGGAGCACGCACGCGAGATCGGGCTCGTGAACCAGATCGTGCCGCACGATCAATTGCTGACCGCCGCGCGCAAGCTCGCCGGCCGCATCATCAGGCATTCACCCGGTGCCGTTGCCAGCACCATCACCGCGGTGACGCGCGGGCTCAACATGCCGATTGCCGAGGGCCTGCTGATCGAGAGCGAGCAATTCGCGACGCTGGTGCCGGGTCGTGATCTTGCCGAGGGACTGGCGGCGTGGAAGGAGCGGCGGCCGGCGAAGTATGTCGGGGCGTGAGGCGCGCTTTATCAACTCGTCATGCCCGGGCACAGCCGTCCGAAGGACGGCGTCGCTTCCGCTCGCCTATGGCCCGGGCATCCATGTCTTCCCGCGCATGCCCCAAGACGTGGATGGCCGGGACAAGCCCGGCCATGACGAGGGATAGAGTGTGTCCTACCGCACCACCGCCGCGGTCTGCCCGAACAGCAGCTTGCGCTCTTCCTCGGTGCGGATCGCGGGCTGGCCGAAATTCAGGTTGACCTCCTTCGCCTTGGCATAGGCGCGCTCGGTCGCGGGACGCTTGCCGATCGTCTCCAGCCAGCGCTTCAGATGCGGGAAGTTCTCGATCTCCTGGCCCTGGTTCTTGTAGGGCACCACCCAGGGATAGCTCGCCATGTCGGCGATCGAGTAGTCGCCGGCGATGAATTCGCGGTCTGCAAGCCGCTTGTTGAGCACGCCGTAGAGCCGGTTGGTCTCGTTGACATAGCGGTCGATCGCGTAAGGCAGCTTCTCGACCGCATAGTTGCGGAAGTGATGGTTCTGCCCGGCCATCGGCCCGAGCCCGCCCATCTGCCAGAACGTCCACTGGATCGCGTCATAGCGGCCGTAGAGATCCGCAGGCAGAAATTTTCCGGTCTTCTCGGCGAGATAGAGCAGGATCGCGCCGGACTCGAACAGGGAGATCGGTTTGCCGCCGCCCTTCGGCGCGTGATCAAGGATCGCGGGGATGCGGTTGTTCGGCGCGACTTGCAGGAAGTCCGGTTTGAACTGATCGCCCTTGCCGATGTTGACCGGGAAAATCCTGTACTCCAATCCGGTCTCTTCGAGGAACATCGTTATCTTGTGACCGTTCGGCGTGGACCAGTAATGGAGGTCGATCATGGGGCGATCCTGCGTTTCCAGAGATTGCTGATATCGTGCATCTGATGAGAAAGATGCGATTGCATGGATTTGCCCGCAAAGCCGCACCCAAGTCAATGGCGCGCGCATTGCACCGCGCGCGAATGTGATCTGCAGACAACGCAAGTGCGCGATTGAGCCGCGCCTCAATTGCTCCTAGGCTCCGCCTCGGTTCGCGCTGATGAATTTTCAAAACACGGGGCATTGCAATGACACGAGATTTGGCACGACGTGATTTCCTGAAGGGCTCGGCGGCGATCGCCGGCGCCGCAGCCGCGGGCGCATTCTCCTGCGTCGAGATCGCGAGCGCGGCGCCGATCCAGGTGCCGACCGTCGACAAGCTGTCGATCCGCGTCCTCGTCGATTCCAGCTTCGACTTGTTCCTGCGGCCCAAACAGGCGCACGGCGTCTCGATCGCGCCGGCGGCACGCGGCCCCGACTTCCGCAAATCGCTGCACAATGAATGGGGCCTCTCGCTGTGGCTGGAATCGGAGGCCGCGGGCAGCCAGCGCACGCTGATGCTGGACTATGGCTACACGCCCGAGGTGCTGCTCAACAACATGGAGCTGGTCGGCGTCGATCCCGCCAAGCTCGACGCACTGATCGTGAGCCACGGTCACTACGACCATTTCGGCGGCCTCAACGGCTTCCTCGACAAATTTCGCGACAGACTGCCGGCCGATGTGAAGCTCTATGCCGGCGGCGAGGACAATTTCTGCCACCGCGTCAACGCGACGCCGACCAAGGGCCAGTTCGCCGATTTCGGCACGCTGGACCGCCGCCAGCTCGCCGCGCAGCGCGTCACCACGGTGCTGTGCGAGACCCCGACCGTGATCGCCGGCCACGCCTTCACGACCGGCAAGATCACCCGCCGCAGCATCGAACGCATCCTGCCGCAGACCTGGGTCGAGTTCAGCATGAAGGACGGGCTCGGCTGCAACGCCAGCCACTATCTGCCGGCCGAGATGGAAGGCAAGATCGTGCCCGACGAGCACATCCACGAGCACGCCACCTGCTTCAATGTGAAGGATTTTGGCCTGGTCGTGATCTCGTCCTGCGGCCATGTCGGCATCGTCAATTCGGTGAAGCAGGCGCAGGAGGTCTCGGGCATCCAGAAGGTGCACGCGATCGTCGGCGGCTTCCATCTCGGACCGGCGCCGAAGGACTACCTCACCGAGGTGGTCGCCGAGATCAAGAAGCTCGACCCCGACGTCTTGATCCCGATGCATTGCTCCGGGCTCAACTTCGTGCAGGAGGCGACCGCGCAAATGGGCGACAGGGTGCTGGTCACCACCACCGGCAGCCGCCTCTCCTTCGGCATATGAGCCGAAACATCCTGCGCGTCATCGCGTGCGCCGGCGCCGGCCTGTGGCTGACGCTGGCGGCCGCGGCGGCCGGCGATGCACTGGGGCAATCGGCGCGCTCGGCCGCCGAGATCATGGACATCCTGATGTGGAATCGGGAGCCGGTCGGCGGCCCGTTCGCGCTGACCGATCAGGCCGGGCATGCGCGCACCGACAAGGAGTTTCGCGGCAAATTGATGCTGGTCTATTTCGGCTTCACCTATTGCCCCGACGTCTGCCCGACCGATTTGCAGGCGATCGCGCAGATGCTCGACAAGCTCGGCCCTGACGGCGAACAGGTGCAGCCGATCTTCATCACGGTCGATCCCGAGCGCGACACCGCCGCGCATCTGGCAGAATATGTGCCGCTGTTCCATCCGCGGCTGATCGGCCTCACCGGCAGCGCCGACGCAATCCGCCAGGTGGCCGATGCCTACAAGGTCTACTACGCCAGGGTGCCGCTGAAAGACGGCGACTACACCGTCGATCACACCGCCTACATCTATCTGATGGACCGTGACGGCAATTATCTGGGCTTCTTCCCGCCGGGCACGTCGGCCGACCGCATGGTCGAGATCATCCGGCCGAGGCTCGCCGAGCCGGCGCGCTGGTGCCGCAACGGGATCGCCCTCCCTCTCCCGCTTGCGGGGGAGGGTCGGGGTGGGGGTATCACCGCGAGTCGCTTCGTGGAGAGAGCCCCCACCCGCATCGCATCTTCGATGCGATGCGACCTCCCCCGCAAGCGGGAGAGGTGAAGCGAGTTCGCGGATAGGCCGCGCACCTCTTAATGCATCCGCTCAATGCATCCGTCCATGCGCGCGCAGAAACGTCTCGCCGCTTTCGGTCACCATCACCCGCATGCCCTCGACCGAGGGGCGGCGCGCGACATAGCCGCGGTCGACGGCATCCTCCCAGATCGTCAGCCGCGGGCATGAGGTGCGCCACACCTCGAGCACCTCGGCATAGCGCCGCGGCTCGCGCGCGACCCACTCGACGAGGTCGAGTACCAGGGCATCGGTGGTCTCGGCCATCGGACGTCTCCCGTTGCTACTGCGCGACGGCGCTATTGCCCGCGAACATCAGCCAGCCGCCGTAAAGGATGTAGTAGCTCGCCACCGTCGTGATCAGGCGATTGGCCCAGGTGCGAAACTGCTGATCGCTCATCGCCTCCAGGATCCGCCGCGCCAGCGAGGTGCCGAGCATCGATGCCGCGACCGCAACCAGCGCCAGCACGGGATCGAGCGACGCCGCCTGGTCGATGATGCCGCCGAAATAGATCAGCTTGGTGAAATGGCTCGCGACCTGGCAGGTCGCTTTGGTCGCCACCGTCTCGCGCCGGCCGAAATTGCCGCCGAGGAAGAAGGTGTCCATCAAAGGACCCGAGACGCCGGTCATCAGCATCAACCCCATGCAGACCGAGCCGTAGAAGGTGCCCTGCCAGAGGCTGTCCGGATTCGGCTTGATGCCCTTCGGCACCAGCCGCGCCAGGAACGGCGTGACGCCGAGCAGGAGCAGCGCGACCGGCTTGTCCGGCACGTAGCGGGTGATCGACCACAGCCCAAGCGCCAGCGCGCAGCCGATCAGGTAGACCGCGACCGGCCGCCAGCGGATGTGCCGCCGCCACAGCAAGGCGCGCCAGCCGTTGGAAGCCATCTGGGTGATCGCATGCAGCACCATCGCCGACGGCAGCGGCAGGATCGCCAGCAGCACGCCGATCAGGATCAGCCCGCCGGCCATGCCGAACAGTCCCGACAGGAACGCCGTCGCGACCATGAGGGCACCGAGTGCTGCGATCAGGAGGGGGCTCATGCTGTATCTCCGCCAATATTTCTGCCGCGCTTGGCCAACTCCCGCAAACTGAGTTATCTTGCCCTTGCATCAGTTTTCCTGAGGGTTCATGCGGCGGCTGCTCTTTCTCAACGGCATCAAGGCGTTCGAAGCCGCGGCGCGGACCGGCAGCTTCGCGGCCGCCGGCCACGAGCTCAACGTCTCGGCGGCTGCGATCAGCCGGATGGTGCACCTCCTGGAAGAGCGGCTCGGCGTCGCGCTGTTCGAGCGCAAGGCGAACCGCCTGGTCACCACACCGGCCGGCCGCGCCTATCAAAGCGGGCTGACGCCGATCTTCGACGCGCTGGCGAGCCTCACCGCGCAGGTCACGGCGTCCGCCAGCGCGCGCGTCTTGACCGTCGGCGTCGGTCCGACATTCGCGATGAAATGGATGATCCCGCACCTCGCCGAATTCCGCAAAGAAGAGCCCGACATCGAGGTGCGGATCACCACCGGCGGCATGGCGGCGCCGTTTGGTGACGACTGGAGCTGCGGCATCCAGCTTGGCGACGGCCAGTGGCCGGGCCTCGTCGCCGAGCCGCTGTTCGCCGCCGACCTGATGCCGGTGTGCACCGCGCGGCTCGCCAACAGCTTGAAGCGCCCCGCCGACCTCAAGGGGCCGAGCCTGATCCGCGTCGCGCATTCGCCCGACGACTGGCCGTCCTGGCTGAAGGCCGCCGGCGTATCGCGGGTGAATGCGCGCGGACCGGAATTCCAGTTCTACGGCCAGGCGCTGCAAGCCGCGGTCGACGGGCTCGGCATCGCAATGGGGATCCGGCCCTACATCGATGACGATCTCGCCGCCGGCCGGCTGGTGGCGCCGTTCGCGCTCAGCGTGCCGAAGGGGATGCGCTGGTATCTGGTCTATCGCGGCTTCCACGCCGAGCAGCGCGATTTCGCCGCGTTCCGACGCTGGATCATCCGCGCCGCGGCGGAGCCCGCCGCCCGCCGCAAGGGGACGCGCAGTGCCTGACGAGACGATCGATACGCTGGTGATCGGCGGCGGCCAGGCCGGGCTCACCATGAGCCACCACCTGAAGCAGCGCGGCATCGCGCATCTGGTGCTGGAGCGGCAGCGCATCGCCGAGCGCTGGCGCAGCGAACGCTGGGACGGATTGATGTTTCAGTTTCCGAACTGGTCGGTGCGGCTGCCGGAGTTTGCGTTTCCGCATAGCGATGCCGACGGCTTCTCGCCGGCAGAAGCGATCGTCGACTTCATCGAGGCTTACGCTGCCTTCGTCGCGCCGCCGATCCGCTGCGGCGTCGCGGTGACGCGGCTGCGCGGTAACGACAGCGGCGGCTTCATCGCCGAGACCACGGACGGACGCGTCACCGCACGAAACGTCGTCGTCGCCACCGGCCCCTACCAGCGGCCGCTGCGGCCGGACATCCTGCGCGACGCTGACATCTTCCAGGTTCACGCCAGCGGTTACAAAAATCCCACGCAATTGCCCGACGGCGCCGTGCTGGTGATCGGGGCCGGTGCCTCCGGCGCGCAGATCGCCGAGGAGCTCGCGCGCGCCGGCCGCCGCGTGCTGCTGTCGGTCGGACAGCACAGCCGGCTGCCGCGCCGCTATCGCGGCCGCGACCTGATCTGGTGGCTCGCCGAGATGGGCATCGACCAGCGGCCGGTCGAGGAACGCGGCCCGTCGCGCCTGCTGCCGGTGATCTCGGGCGCCCATGGCGGCCATACCGTCGACTTCCGCCGCTTCGCGGCCGAAGGCATCACCCTGCTTGGCCGCGTCAGCGCCACTCGCGGCGGCGTCATCACGATCGCGCCCGACCTTGCCGAGAACATCGGCAATGGTGATGCGTATTACGCGACGTTCCTCGCCATGGTCGACGACTTCATCGCCGCGCGCGGGCTCGATTGCCCGCCTGATCCCGCCGCCCGCGCCCGCCTGCCCGACCCGGCCTGCCTCACTGCGCCGCTGCGCGAGCTCGACCTGCGCACTGAGGGCATCACCGCCGTGATCTGGGCCACCGGCTACGGCCTCGATCTGAACTGGATCGATATACCGGTGCTGGATGCCAACGGAACACCGCGACACCGCCACGGCGTCTCCGACGTGCCCGGCCTCTATTTCCTCGGCCTGCAATGGCTGTCGCGGATGAAATCCTCGTTCCTGTCCGGCGTCGGCGACGATGCCGCCGATCTCGCCGATCACATCACCGCCCGCGGTTAGCGCGTTTTCGAGCGAAGTGGGTATCGGTTCGCGCGAAGAAAACGTCAAAACGAAAGCTGGAGTCCGGGTTCCATTGCTCCGCACAAATAAACCCGGCGGCTTGTGATCTGCTTCACATTTACCCCCGCGCGCCCGTGTTTCCCTCGAGCAGGGCATCCCGAGGTCGCGCAATGATTTACAGCGGTTTTGAGATCAAGTCGTTTGAGGTGGGGAAGGGGCAATGGCACGCCAGGATTCAACGGATCGATCAAAGGCCGGTCGTCATCGATGGCATTCTGTTTCCGATGCTCGACATCGGCTTTGCGTGGTCCGATCCGGATGCGGCGATCGCCGACGCGAAGAAAACTATCGACCGGTTCCCACAGCGGTCTGGCATGACACTGCCGGTGGCCGAGGTATCGGCGTGACCGGTAACGTGGTGGTCGCCGTCGTCCCGCAATGCGAGCCGGATCCGGTCTGGCCGGCGCAGGTCAGAACCAGCTGCCCGGAATGCGCCGCGCCGCTGTCGCTGCTGCGGGTCATTCCCGGCCGCGCCGCCGACTACTGGACCATGCGTTGCGACGGCTGCGGCGGCATCCATCTCGACATCGTCGACCGGCCGCGGGCCTGAGGCCCACCAACTCTCACCACGCACACCGTGCACCTCTCCCGCTTGCGGGGGAGGTCGGATCGCATCGAAAGATGCGATCCGGGTGGGGGCTCTCTCCACAACGCGACTCGTGGAGAGAGCCCCCACCCCAGCCCTCCCCCGCTTGCGGGAGAGGGAGCCGAGTTCCGATGCGGCGGCATCACGGACCGAAGCTCTGCTGACACCCTGCTGTCAGCAGCCTCGCCAACACGCCAATCCAAGCCCCCTTTGCCCTTTTCTCGCTGCCGGACTCGTCCCATATTCGGCGTATGGCGAAGACACCAAACACTCCGAAAAAGCCCGGCAAATCCCCCAAATCCAAGGCGCACCGGCCCGACGTCCAACCGATCGGGCCGGCGCTGGCTGAGCTGCTCAATCCCGCGATCAACCGCGGCGATGCCGGCATGGGTTCGGGCACCGGCCTGCAGCCGCCGCCGGACAATTCCTGGGACCGCCGCGCCGGCGGCGAGGCCGCCGCGCATCGTGCGCGGGCCTCGACGCGCGAAACCAGCGAGGACGTCGCCAAACGCGATACCACCGGCCTCGGCGAGGCGCCGCAGGCCAATTACGGCACCTCGGCCACGATTCCGACCCTCGATCCGGAACTGGCGCGGCAGCTTGGGCTGCCGACCGCCGAGGACGATGACGAAGCGCTCGCCCGTCCGCCGCGCAGCAAGATGGAGGCGCTCGGCGTCAAGGCAACCGCCGACGCGCTGGAGAATTTGATCCGCGACGGCCGCCCGGAATTCCGCAAGGACGACGGCTCGACGCGGATATGGACCCCGCACCGGCCGCCGCGCCCGGAGAAATCCGAAGGCGGCGTGCGCTTCGAGATCAAGTCGTCCTACGAGCCGAGGGGCGACCAGCCGACCGCGATCGCGGAGCTGGTCGAAGGCATTGAGCGTAACGACCGCACCCAGGTGCTGCTCGGCGTCACCGGCTCGGGCAAGACCTACACCATGGCCAAGGTGATCGAGGCGACGCAGCGCCCCGCCATCATCCTCGCGCCGAACAAGACGCTGGCCGCCCAGCTCTATGGCGAGTTCAAGAGCTTCTTCCCCGACAACGCGGTCGAGTATTTCGTCTCGTATTACGACTACTACCAGCCGGAAGCCTACGTCCCGCGCACCGACACCTACATCGAGAAGGATTCCTCGATCAACGAGCAGATCGACCGCATGCGCCACTCGGCGACGCGTGCGCTGCTCGAGCGCGACGACGTCATCATCGTCGCGTCCGTGTCCTGCATCTACGGTATCGGCTCGGTCGAAACCTACACCGCGATGACCTTCGCACTGAAGAAGGGCGAGCGCATCGACCAGCGCCAGCTGATCGCCGACCTCGTCGCGCTGCAGTACAAGCGCACCCAGGTCGAGTTCACCCGCGGCACCTTCCGCGTCCGCGGCGACGTCATCGATATCTTCCCGGCGCACTATGAGGACCGCGCCTGGCGCGTGAACCTGTTCGGCGACACCGTGGAGAATATCGAGGAGTTCGATCCGCTCACCGGCCACAAGCAGGACGAGCTCGAGTTCATCAAGATTTACGCCAATTCGCACTATGTGACGCCGCGCCCGACGCTGGTGCAGGCGATCAAGTCGATCAAATCAGAGTTGAAGATGCGGCTCGACCAGCTCAACGACCAGGGCCGCCTCTTGGAAGCGCAGCGGCTCGAGCAGCGCACCACCTTCGATCTCGAGATGATGGAGGCGACCGGTAGCTGCGCCGGCATCGAGAACTATTCGCGCTACCTCACCGGGCGCCTTCCCGGCGAGCCGCCGCCGACCCTGTTCGAATATGTGCCCGACAACGCGCTGGTATTCGCCGACGAAAGCCACGTCACCGTGCCGCAGATCGGCGGCATGTTCCGCGGCGACTTCCGCCGCAAGGCGACCTTGGCCGAATACGGCTTCCGCCTGCCCTCCTGCATGGACAACCGCCCGCTCCGCTTCGAGGAATGGGACATGATGCGGCCGCAGTCGGTTGCGGTGTCGGCGACGCCGAGCGGCTGGGAGCTCAATGAAAGCGGCGGCGTGTTCGTCGAGCAGGTGATCCGCCCGACCGGACTGATTGATCCTCCCGTCAATATTCGCCCTGCGCGCACCCAGGTCGACGACCTCGTCGGCGAGGTCCGCGCCACCGCGCAGGCCGGCTACCGCTCGCTGATCACGGTTCTCACCAAACGGATGGCGGAGGACCTCACCGAATATCTGCATGAGCAGGGCATCCGCGTCCGCTACATGCACAGCGATATCGACACCATCGAGCGCATCGAGATCATCCGGGATCTCAGGCTCGGCGCATTCGACGCGCTGGTCGGCATCAACCTGCTGCGCGAGGGCCTCGACATTCCCGAATGCGCGCTGGTCGCGATCCTCGACGCCGACAAGGAAGGTTTTCTGCGCAGCGAGACCTCGCTGATCCAGACCATCGGCCGCGCCGCGCGCAATGTCGACGGCAAGGTGATCCTCTATGCCGACCAGATGACCGGCTCGATGGAGCGCGCCATCGCCGAGACCAACCGCCGCCGCGAGAAGCAGGTCGAGTACAACGAGGCCCACGGCATCACGCCGGAGAGCGTGAAGAAGTCGATCGGCGACATCCTCAACTCGGTCTATGAGCGCGATCACGTGCTGGTCGAGATCGGCGACGGCGGCATGGCCGACGACGTGATCTCGATCGGGCACAATTTCGAGGCGGTCCTCAGCGATCTCGAAACCAGGATGCGCGAGGCCGCCGCCGATCTGAACTTCGAGGAAGCCGCCCGCCTGCGCGACGAGGTCAAGCGGCTGCGCGCCACCGAGATGGCCGTGGTCGACGACCCCACCGCCAAGCAGCGCAACGTGCAGAAGCAGGCCGGCGCCTATGCCGGCACCCGAAAATACGGCGATGCCGCCAACCTGCCGGTCGCCGCGTTGAAGAACAAGACTGCGCAGACCTCGATCAAGGCGAGCCGCGGCGGCAAGTCCGGCTCACGGGTGCACAAGCCCGACCTCGACGAGATGCACGGCCCGGAATCGCTACCCTTCCGCCCGAGCGGCGCGCTGCCGGCAAAACCGTTCGGCACCACGAGCCGCATCATCCAGCCGACGGACTCGCGGCAGTCGGGGCCGGAGTTCGGGCCCTCCCCCCGCTCCACCGGCGGGGCGCCGGGCAAGCGGGGTGGTTGGAAGAAGAGGTAGAGCCATGACGCGCGCCGAGATTCTCACATTCCTGAGGAAACACCGGCTCGCGGTCGTCAGCACCGTTAACAATGGCGCGCCGCAGGCGGCCGTCGTCGGCATCGCCGTCAGCGACGACCTCGAGATCATCTTCGACACCCTGACCACCTCGCGCAAATACCAGAACCTGCTCGCCGATCCTCGTGCCGCGCTGGTGATCGGCTGGGACGCCGAGCAGACCGCGCAGGTTGAAGGCGTAGCTGATTTTCCAACCGGCGCGGAGCTCGATGCGTGCAAGCAGGTCTATTTTGCAGCGTGGCCCGATGGGCCAGAGCGCGAGACGTGGCCGAATATCGGATACGTACGGGTGCGGCCGACGTGGGTGCGATTTAGCGATTTTGGTGCGGTGCCAGCGCGGATCGAGGAGGTCGAATTAGGGTAGATACGTGGCGCTAGAAATTTAGTTCGGTTGCGCTACGCTACCCCCATGAAACTCGGCTTCGAAGAATCACAAACCTCTTACACCAGCGGCTCGCAACGCGCCCGTACCTGGACGGAGGCCTGGGTCAAGACTTGGGCATATTGTCCGCACTGTGGCAATGCAAAGATGTCGCAGTTTCCCAATAACAGTCCGCTGGCCGACTTCCTATGCGGATCGTGCAGCGAGGAGTTCGAACTCAAGAGCCAGAAGCGAAGGTTTGGCCCGAGTGTCGCTGATGGCGCATACAAGACGAAGTGCGAGCGTCTCGCGGCAAGCAACAATCCGAATCTTCTGTTGATGAATTACGACCTGAAGACGCTCGCGGTCGTCGATCTGTTGATCGTCCCGAAACACTTCTTCGTACGAGACATTATCGAAGAGCGGAAGCCGCTCAAGGCGACCGCTAGGCGCGCTGGCTGGATCGGGTCCAATATCCTGCTCGGAAAGGTCCCGGAGTCGGGAAAAATCCATATCGTCCGAAACGGCGTCATACGTGACAGGGAGCTGGTTCTTGCCGAATGGCAGAAGACGCTGTTTCTGAGAAGCGAGTCACTGGAATCTCGGGGCTGGCTTCTCGACGTCATGAAGTGTGTGGAGTCGCTGGGCAAGCGCGACTTTACGCTTGACGAAGTCTATGCCTTCGAGCGTCATCTTGGCGATCTGTATCCGGGCAACCAAAATGTCCGGCCGAAGATACGCCAACAACTCCAGTATTTGCGTGATCGCGGATTCATCGAGTTCCTGTCGCGAGGCAATTACCGACTGAAATCGTGAGGGCAGCCATGGCCTGGCTTCTGAATCTCTACCGATGTGCGCGCTGCAAGAAAATCTGGACTGACGAGTGGTCTTGCACTTGCGACGACGATTGCCCGCATTGCGGCGCGCGGCATATGTCACCGTTCAACAGCGAAGACTTGACCGAACTTGTCGCGCAAGAAGGTGATGAATTCGTCGCTATTCGGTCACCGGACTCGGCCGAGCTTGGTCCGGACTATCGCGAACTGGGTCGGTTTCCGACACGTGCGCAAGCGGAAGAGTTTCTGGCATCGACTGATTCTACTTAGGTGTTGGGAACGTCTCGCGTGCTCAGATCACATGGAACGCCGGATGATAGCTGACATCCCCTTGGGCGGCTCGCCTTCCAGCACCAGAAGTACGTGCTCGGCGCGCCGCCATAGGTCAGCAGCTTGATGGGTTTCGCTGGGCTCTACCCTCCTACGAGCTACGCCGCCGTCAATCCTCGCTGAATTGTTCGGCTTTTCAGAATTTCACTTGACACCTGACCCAACTCAGATGTTCAATGCTCCCGTCTCACCCGATCGAGGGGCGCTTCGCGGTCGTCACGAACGCGGCGTGGGATGCGGTGGACGCCGAGCGTGGTGCTGACGAGAGCACGCGAAGCGGACGGTGAAGTCGTGTGGTCCTGACGCCCTAGTGGCCGGTGTCCCCTTGCAAGACGCAATTGCGTCTTGTGAAGGCGGTGACAAACAAGCCAAGTCTCGCCGGGGAGAGCACGAAGTAAGCCGTAACCCATCGCGCAGGGAAAGCCGGGTTGTTTCCGGTTCACCTGTGGTCCTACCCCCGAGCTTTCTACCCATTGCTCGGGGCCCATGGGTGCGATCGGCACCCGGCTTTCCCTGTGCCCTCTTCAAGGAGAGGGCGGAACGAAGAGCAAAGCTCGGGCAAATCATGTCGCGAGAATGCGGAGCTGCGTCCTCATCAACAACTGTCATCGCCCGGCTTGACCGGGCGATCCAGTACGCCGCGGCCTCTCGGCTCAAGCATCGGCGTCTCTGGAATACTGGATCACCCGCATACGCGGGTGATGACACCGTACAGGCTGTTTGACATGTGAATCGGAATCCCACCCACGTCGTCCCGGGCAAGCGCAGCGCGACCCGGGACCCATCACCACAAATGCAAATTGGCTTACAACGCTGTGGCCACAGCATGCTTCGACAACTCAATCCTGTGGTTATGGGTCCCGGCCTTCGCCGGGACGACAGCGGAGGTTGCGGCGCGATCCGTAACTCCTACCCCGACCGCCTGTTGCTGGTGTTCTGGGTCAGATTGCCGTGCGCGGCCTGCTCGCGGATGTTGTGCTTCTCGTCGTCGCGATGGCCCTTGGTGGTGTCGAGGGGAACGCCGGGGGAGCTGCCCGGGCCCTTGTGGCTCTGGTTGTCGGCGGGAACGGGCTGGATGTTTCCAGTCTTTGGTTTCGTCATCATCGTCTCCGTTACGCGACGAGACAACGCCGCCGGTACGGGCGGCGTTCCCGGAACGTAACTTCACGTTCCGGAAAGCGGCTTCACAACGGATCGTGCTCTACAGCTTCTCCTGCTGCGAGGGCTGCGCCTGGCGCTGCTGTTGCTGACGTGCCTGCTCCTTGGCGTGATGGCGGCCGTAGAGGCAGCCGGCGGCGGCGCCGAGTACGCCGTGATGGCCGGCATAGTGGCCGGCGACACCACCGACGACCGCGCCCTTGATGCAGCCCTTGGCGTCGGCGGGCGACGTGGCGGCAAGCGCAGTGACGGCAACGACGAACGCGAGAACGATCGATTTCATGATGTGGCTCCAATGCAATGCTGCCGCATCAACGGCGAAGCGGCCCCGCCGGTTCCCGCCCCGTCTCTACAGAAAAAGCGCTGCGGATTCCTCCGGATCATGCTCTAAATGCCGCCGCATTGCGGACATCGCGTTTCAGAAACATGCGTAAATCAAACGTTGCCCTGCTCGCGCCGGCACTTTGCGCGGCGATCCTCCTCATCGCAGGCCCCGCCCGCGCACAGGACAAGGACCGCGCGCTGCTTTCGACATTCTGCGCGGCCGCCAACATCAAGGGATCGGCCTGCACGCGGGCAAGATCCTATCCGCACGGCGAAGGCCGAGCCTGCGACGTCAAGCTGACCGAGGAGCGCTATGCCGGACGCTTCCTCGCTGATCATGCGCTGCTTGTCGTCAACTATGAAAGCGAGTGCGAGCCACACGCGACCGATTTCGGCGGCGTCGCGTTGTTCGAGCAGAGCGGCAAGACGGCCCGCTTCATCCGCTTCCTGCCCGGCGCGCAGGGCCATGACTGCATCGTGACGTCGAAGGACGAGCGGCAGGATGCGCTGATCTGCGAGGTCGGTCACATGGGCCAAGGCATCCTCGAAAGCGCAGTGGCGCGGATGGCGTTTTCCCAAAAGTCCGGCAAGCGCATCGAGATTGCGCCCGACTTTTTGATGAGGGCCGAGGATGCGGTCAGCGCCTATGGCGCCAACGTCGTGATGTGCAACGAAGGGCCGAAATATTTCGGCCTCTCCAACCTCGCCGCCGGCCCGCGCCAGAACACCGTGGCGGTCGACGTCGACTATGCCGACGACGAGACCATCCGCACCGCCTGCGGCGAAGGCTTTCCGAAGCCGAAGGAGCTGTACCACGACCTGCTGCCCGGCGAGGCCTTCGTGCCGGAAGGCTATGAGAAGAAGAAGCGGTTCATCATCGACCTCGTGACCGGCAAGGCCGCGCCGTCGGATTAAGGCCACGCCGTCGGATGAGATGCCGCCATAACGGCCGCCGCGGCACAATGCACGCGCAAGTTGCCGAACCTAATCGCGTTTCGCGCGTCAAACATGTGGTTGATTGTGGAACGCTTCGGTTCACAATGTGAGCCGAGGGCGAGTCGGATGGAACCGGCGGAGTCGATCATGGGCGAGGATTTTAACCGGCAGCGCGTCCTGAACTTCCTCGACGTCTATTATGCCGGCGGCATCGAGGGCGCGCTCGATCACTGCAGCGACGACGTCGCCTTTCTCGCCAATGCGCCGATCGACATCCTGCCGCATATGGGCCAGCACCGCGGCAAGGCCGCGCTGCGCCAGATGTGGACCACGATCCACGAGCGCTATTCCGAGATGCGCTACGAGGCGCCGATCGTGGTGGCCCAGGGTGACCGGGTGGCGGCGCAGCTGCGCGTGTTCTTCCGCAAGCGCCACAACCGGCGCGTGGTGCAGTTCGACGTCGCGGTGTTCTACACGCTGCGCGAGGGCAAGATCATCGAGATCCGCGAGATCATCGACACCTACGACCTGATCCAGCAGGTGCTGGAGCGCGATCTCGCCGCGGCGCTGCTCGGCCAAAACGCGGAGTAGTCCCGAAAGCCAGAGAAGATCCCGGCGCCGTCAGGCACGCAATTTTGCACGCCGGCGTTGAACCTCGAAGTCCCGGCAAAGACCTATCACTGGGCTTGTTGCGGTCGGGGCTGAAATCACCATGAAAATCGCATTGCTCGCTGTGCTTGGTCTTGCGCTGGGCGCCCTTGGCGGCGCCGCGCTCGGCATCGGCGCCGGGCTCAGCTGGATCGGACTGGCCAGAACCTCGGGTATCGACAGCGGAACGCTGGTGTTCTTCACCTTCATGCCGCTCGGCGCCGCGATCGGCGGTGTCGGCGGCGCGCTGCTGTTCGCGGTGGTCGCGATCCGCGACGCCGAGATCGTGATCGAGCGGCAGCCGGTGCGGCAGCGCGACCGCTGAATTGCGAAAGCGAATGTCACTCGTTACGTAAGGTGAGCACGCACGTCAGGCTCCCTCCCCCCCTTGCGGGGGAGGGTTGGGGAGAGGGGTGAGTCCCGGGCGAGACGGTCGACGTCAGCGTCGATGTTGCAATTCCAGCCTCGCATCGTTGAGATGCAATTTGAGAGAGATTGCCGAGTGGCCACCCCTCTCCCTAACCCTCCCCCGCAAGGGGGGAGGGAACCCTGCCACCGGTGCGTCCCTCACTGGCCCGCCTGATGCGCCAGCGGGCGGCGGTCACATTCCGGTAAAATTCCGCGCAATTGTGCATTGCAAAAATGTCATTTGCGTTTTCGCCCTTCCGGACTATTTCAGGCAGCAATAGCGATGTGCAGCAACCTGGCGGGCGTCGGCGCTGACCTCCTGCCATTCGTTTGCTTTGAAACTCCAGTTTCCAGGACCAGACCAAAATGACAGAGCACAGCCTCTGGCGTTTTTCGCGCGCGTTGCATCGCGCGATCAACGAACGCCAGCTTGCAGACGTCGAGCCGCTGCTCGATGACGAGGTCGAATGGGCCATCTATGGGCCGATCGACCTGTTTTCCTTCTTCGGCTCGCGCCGCGGCAAGGCCGCGGTCCTCGAGGTGATCAAGCAGATCGGTGAGAACCTCAGGGTTCACCGCTTCGACCGGGAGTCCATCATGCTGGGAGCGGATACGGCGGCTTCGATGCTGCGCTATTCGCTGACGGCCCTGGACTCCAACAAGCCGATCTCGCTCCGGATCGCGCATTTTGCGCAGTTCAAGGCCGGCAAGCTCACGAGCTTCCGCGTCCTGGTCGACAGTTTCGACCTGGTCGAGCAGACCGTCGGCTATCCGATCCACCTGCCCCGGATCGCGGTCTAACGCCGCCCCCGGCTTCACGCCTTCGTCATGTCCGGGCTCAAGCGCGAAGCGCGCCTTCGCGTTCGGCGCTCCGGGCGGGACGCGGCCGGTTTTGCCAGCCCCGAACCGGCCGCACGGGGACGCCTTGTGGGCGCGCTCGCGCTCGTCCCGGACATGACGATCACATTGGCAGTCACATTGGCAGTCACTTGCGATCACGCCGCTCTCACTTGCCTCCAGCGGCCCGTTGCCACAATTTCGCACCACGAAAACCGCATACTGCGGCTCTGGAATTGCGGGCTGGGAATGACCTCTACATCACGATTTGGCTGGGCGCGGCTGCCGGTAGCGGCGGCCGGCTTCAGCATGGCGATGGCGCTTGCGGCCGCCGCGCAGAGCCCGCCCTTGCAGATCACTCCCCCGGCCCAGGATAACGTTCAAGATGGCGCTGCGGCCGACGCCGGGGCTGCGGCCGACGAGGCACCGCCGGCGGCCGATGCCAATGACGCCGACATCCTGAAGGACATCGACGAGAGCAAGCTCGACTGGAGCCAGCTCGACACCGACTCCACCAGCCTGCCCACGCTGGCGCCGAAGAACGCGGCCAAGCGCGGCAGCGTCGCCGCCAACGATCCGTCCTGGTCCACCAACCGCAACGGCAACGGCTCGTCGGCGGTGTCGGTCAAGCAGTCGGTCTCGCCGTTCCTCGACACCCGCATCGGCGCCGACATGACGGTCGCCAAACAGGGCACGATGACGACATCGGAGCAATTGTCGGAACGGCTCGCCAATGGCGGCAGCCTGCCGCAATCCGGCGGCTCGGCCTGGGCGTCGATCTCGGCGGGCGGCGTGGCTTCGATCTGGGACAAGACCTCGGTCGAGGCACGGGTCGATCCGGGCGCCGACCAGAGCAAGATCGGCACCTCCCTGAGCAAGTCGGTGCCGCTGTCGGAGCAGTATTCGCTGACGCTGCAAAACGGCTACAACGTCATCCAGCAGGGCGTGGTCCCGGTGCCCGGCATCGCCAGCCACCCGTCGCGCAGCTGCGACACCGATCAGTCGGCAACCCTCTCGGTGAACGACTCCGGCACCAGCATCACCGCAGGCCAGACGCAGTCAACCTCCGACGACAAATGGCTGCGCCGGATCGGCGCCGAGCAGAAGCTGTTCGACGGCGTCACCGTCTCCGGCTCGGTCGGCGAGACCTCCCAGGGCACGACCAACAAGAGCATCAGCGCCGGCTACAAGCGAACGTGGTGAACGATCTGTTAGCCCTGTCGCGCTAATGATCAGGCATTGCCCCAACTTGGCCCAGATGCGGTCAAATTCGGCGGCACTGATAGGTCCGTAACTTCATCAATTCGTCGTGCGGGGGACAAGCCGCGCTTCGCTATTGCGAACCAGGGGAAAGCCGATGAACGCCACCAACCGTACCGAGGAAGCCGAAACGGAGACTTCCGAGGTCGACACCAACCTCGCTGCGGTCTCGGAAGTCGAAGCCGGCATCCGCGACTTCGTGCGCAACGACATCGCCTATCTGCGCCGCCCGGTGGCGAGCCCGGAGACCGCGCCGACCGATCCGAACACCGATGCGACCGTCAACAACGTCAACTCGCTGATCCAGCGCGTCGCCGGCACCTCGCTCGCCGAGATCGAGAAGCTGATCGGCGAGCTCGAGAGCCTGCGCGATTTGCTGCATGCCGAGGGCCAGCGCGTCCAGCGCGAGATCTCCGGCTATGCCCAGCTCAGCCAGGCCGCGATGAAGTCGACGCGCATGATCGCCGACAACGTCTCGCAGTGGAAGCGCGCCGCCGACGGCCTGCGCAACAGCTGATCCGGATCAGTCGTCAAGACTGAAAGCCGCCGCCCCCCGAACCGGAGGCGGCGGCTTCGTATTTCATGCCCTGATATCAACGCAGAACGATTCGTTATTCAGCGCGGTGTAAATTCCGCGACGTCAATTCTTGCAGAACTTGATTTGAACTTTAGATGCCGAGCCCGCGTCCAATCCGGAGCAGACGTCCGGACCGCGCCTGGTGGGGCGCCCCTTTGGAGACAAATTCATGCAGAGCGTCCGGCCGGATAACGCCGATCCGATTCCGCTGCGCCAGCCGCGGCAAGGCATTGGCACGATCATGATCCGGTTTATCGGACTGTTGGCGGCCGCGACCGTCGTGATGGTGCTGATCTGGAATCGCTAAAAGCGCTTCGCGTGACTGGAATGCGCTCGACGAGAAGCTGAGCTTGATTCGGGGAAGTGTGACGCAGCCTACCAATAGATCACATTGAAAAAAGGCAAAATCGGCCACCGGGCGCTCCCTGAGCGCCGAGGGCTATGGACGCTGAATCAGCGATCGATGCTCGCGGTGGTTTCGAAGGAGTAATTGCCGTCGGCAAAGCCCTTCACGACCAATCCGGTCGCCAGCATCACCACAAGCGTGACCGTCGCGAAGATAATGCCGACGAGTTTCAGCGCGCTGCGATCTGCCATTGTCATCCCCAAAGTCTTCGTCAGGAGTTCGTGCCCTCAAACCATAAGGCAGGGACAAAGGTTCAGAATGCGTTAGCAAAAAATGAGTTCCACGCAACGCACAACTGCGTCGGCCAGCAGAAGTAATCTGCTAACCATGGCGTCCGTGCAACATCAGAGGCGTGCGGGCAACATCAGGAACCGGGATTGCGCCGCGGCACGAAGGCGGTCGCCAGGAACGAGAACACCACCTCATTGCGCTGATTGACGCCGGTATTGCGCGCCTGAAGGATGCCCCATTCGGGCCGCTTCTCCGAGGTGCGCTTGGTCTCGATCTGGTTGGTGAAGCTGATGGTGTCGCCTGCCAGCACTGGGCGGATCCAGCGCAGCTCGCGGAAGCCCGGCGAGGGTCCCCAGACCGCGACCGTTTCGCCGCGCGCCGCGGCTTCGGCGGCGAGCCGCTTGCCGTCGGCGACCAGCAGCTTCATGCAGACGCTGGCGACATGCCAGCCCGACGCGGCAAGCCCGCCGAACAGCGAGTTGCGCCCCGCCTCCTCGTCGAGATGGAAGCGCTGCGGATCGAACTGCGCGGCAAAGCGCTTGATGTCCTCAGGCGTGAAGGTGAAGGAGCCGAACTCGCGGCGCGCGCCGATCTCGATGTCTTCAAAAAAGCGCATGACCTCTCCTATGCGCTCGCAGCGTCACGGCGGCTGATGATGATCGGCGACTCCATCTCGCACAGCATCTCGCCGCGCGCGTTGCGGATCGTGCCCTTGAAGGTGACGATGCCGGTCTCGGGCCGGCTCTTCGAGACGCGCGCCTCGACCACGTCGACGTCCAGCGTCAAATCGTCGCCCGGACGCAACGGCGCCACCCAGCGCATCTCGTTGACCCCGGGCGAGCCGAGCGAGGCGGTGCGGCCGATGAAGCCGTCGAACAGCATCCGCATCATCAGCGAGCCGAGATGCCAGCCTGAGCCCGACAGGCCACGGAGCATGGATTTCTTCGCCGCCTCCTCATCGAGATGCATCGGCTGCGGGTCGAATTCGGCGGCGAAGCTAAGGATTTCCTCGCGCGACACATGGCGGGGGCCGAACGTGCCGAAATGGCCGGGCTTGAAGTCTTCGAAGGTGAGCGTGGTCATGGGGTAAGGATAAGCCGGAAGGAAGCCCGATTGTGGCCGTTATTTGCGGCAATCACAACCGACCCACTCGCATAGCTCGCCCCTGGACTGCCGGCGCCCGGTCCGGGGCTCGCCTTTGGCGGGACAGACTGGGCTTCTGCGGTATCGATCCCGATGGTGCGGCCGGCGCTGTGGCGCCGTCCCGAACCGTTGGTCCGGCCAAACGCCTCGTCCTGATGGACGCTTCCCCGTAGGCGGCGGGGATGAAGTGCTAACGCCGGGGATGACGCAGTAGGATGCGATGCGAATCATATTTCGGCGGCCGGGAGAACCACGATGTTCGATTTCCAGGATCTGTTTCAGTGGGACCGCTTCATCACGCCCACGATCATCAAGACGTTCTACTGGCTCGTGATCGCGGTCATCGTGCTGTTCGGGATCTCCGGCATCCTGTGGAGCCTCACCGCGATGGCGATCAGCCCGTTCGTCGGCTTCATCCAGCTGCTCGCGTCGATCGCCAGCATGTTCGTCGGCATCGTGTTCTCGCGCATCGCCGCCGAATTCATCCTGATCGTGTTCCGGATCAACGAGCATCTCGGCGCGATCCGCGACCGGGACGGAGCGATGCACTGAGGCGCAACGCCTCCGGCCCGACGCGACCTGCCGGGCGAGCCGTGGTTAATCCGAAGTAGCACAAGCTCGCAAATGCCCGCGAATTTCCGACCGGGATTTTAAAGCCGCTCGCGTATCAGCCTCTGCATTGCGCTTAAGACCAACGCGGGGGCGTCGTGAATTCGAGGAATGGTTTTGCCGTGAGGCCGGCTGCCGAGCCGGGCTTTACGACCGAGGATATTTTATGGGCGGTCGGCATCTGGTCGGTGATCCTGACCCTGGCGCCGGTGATCGTGTTTTATCTGCTGATGGTGGCGTAGCGCCCTGTCATTCCGGGGCATGCGAACCATGAACCTCAGATGCGCAATTGCGCATCGGGGAATCTCGAGATTCCGGGTTCGATGCTCACGCATCGCCCCGGAATGACATCTCACTGTTCGAGCATGATCGCGCAAAAAACGCGCGAGAGCCGCGCGTTCTTCCAGTTCGAACGGAAGCGGCGTTGTTACGCCGCCTGCTTGTGCATCGCGCCGGAGGCCGACGCCGTGCCGCGGATCGCCTTGATCGAGCGTTCGATCGCGGCCCACAGCCGAGTGACCTCGGCGGCGGCGCGGCCTTCCGCATAATATTCGCGGGCGCCTTCACCCTGGCCGAGCGCCATCAGAAGGTCGGCGCGGTTGGTGATCTGGCCGCTCCACACCGGAGCGCGGAATTTCGCCAGCGCCTCGCGCGCGATCGCGACGATCCGGCTTTCGGCGTTGTCACGCTGCGCGGGCGCGCCGTTGATCACGACGGCGTAGGGCTTGCGCATCGAGCGGCAGGTCTGGATCGTTTCCTGCACCGCGTTGACGTCGAACACGCCGGGCCGCGCCGGAATGATCACCATCGTGGCGTTCTTGATGGAGTCGTCGACCACGGCCGAGAGATTCGGCGGCGTATCGATGAACACCCACTCGATGCCGTCACGCTTGGCCTGAGCGATGATCCCGGCGACCGAATTCACCGCCGTCTTGATCGCGGGCTCGTTGGTGCCGCGCAGCTTGTGCCAGAGAGTCAGCGAGCCCTGCGGATCGGCGTCGATCAGCAGACATGGCTTCGTTGCCTTGTGCACTTGCGCGGCGAGGTGAGCAGCCAGGGTACTTTTCCCCGAGCCCCCCTTACGCGAAGCGAAAACAATCACGTTCATACCTTGGCCTCCAGATTGACCCCAGGAGGCGAAAATGAATCAGCGCGCTGATTCGCGAAAGAAGAAACTTCTTGCAATCCGCAAAGTGGCCAAGATTACCGGTGCGTTCTGCTTTTTGAGTCACACTTCATCTATGACACAACTGCAAATGGAAGCGCTAAGCGCTTGATTTGACTCATCGCTAACGTTTTTCGGCAGCTTTGGCCCGCTCGCGCTCGGTCCATTTGCGCTCGATCCAGCCGAGCAATTGCGCTGTGGGTTTCTGCAGGAACGGCACATCCTGTGCGAACAAAAGGAGTCCGAGCGGCAGCATCCAGAGTCCGAGCACCGGCAGGAAGCTGAAGATGCCGCCGATGATCAAAAGGAACGCCAACGGAATCCGCACATAGCGCGACGACGGCTTGCGCAGCCACGCGACGAAGCGCGAGGGGCCACGCGGAAGCTTGGCCTCGAACCAGGCGAAGTGCCGATCGATCTCTTGCTTGTAGTATTCGCTCACACGTCCCACTCCACCCGTTTCGCCCATCGCGGAAACGGAGTTTGCAATGAACACAGCCCCACAGATGATGCTGCGTGGCAGCGTCACAAGGCGTCAGTCTGTCGCGCATCGCAGCCTTGAAATGGCCGCCACGTAATCTAGCGCGCGGGATGGGAACCGCCTTAGTTGACCGGCTTCTTCGCCTTGCGCGATTTCGTGGCCTTGCGCTTGGCAGCGGCCGGCCGCCGCTCCACGCGCTCGCGCGCCTCACGCGGCTCGGGACCGGCGCGGAAGAATGCGCGGCAGGCCGGCGAAAGCTGCGCCTTGTTCCTGATCATGCAGGCGGTGATGCGATCGACATCGGGAATCTCCGGCCCGCAAAGCCGAAACGCGTCAGGCGTACAGGCCTGCTGCTGGTCGGGTGTGTAAGCCTCGCCCCGGTCCGGCAGCAGCAGCGCTGCAAGCCCGAGCATCAACGCAAACGAAAAACTCCTTGCACCGGCGGTCCCCATGCGCGTCCCCCCAAAGGTGTCATAAAGGCGTCGTTTAAGGCGTCGTTTCACCGATAGTGGGTGAACACACATTGAATCGCAAGCGGGGGCGAGATGACACGGCCGGAACAGTTGCTGCACCGCACGAGGATGCCTCACCTCCACCATCGGCAGTTTCGTCGTCGCCGAGAGCAATCGTCATTCGAAAGTTGGTGCGACCCATGGTCGCTCATCGGGACCAAAACTACCCTGGATATTGCGCGTCCCGTTGCAAACAGTGTTCAAGCATGTTCGAAATCATGCCGCTGGTGAATTTGAAGGCCGGCGGGTCTCACTGCACGGCAAGAAATTGCGACCCCATTTTTGATCGCATCGACCGTGCCTAGCTGGAGGAATGAGTCATGGGTAACGTTTGGCGGCCCCCGGTGCTCATCGCGAGCGTGCAGCCCAACCCTCCAGCCAACGGCGTCGACAACGGCACCAATGGCCTGGGTTCAACCGCGCTGGCCGCCATCGGCAACGACCAGATGGCGATGGTCTACCTGCAAGGTGGCTATGCCAACTTCCCGGACCTCATGTACCAATCCGTCGTGCTGCAGCGGGTCGATCCGCTCGGCAATACCAGCGGGACCCCGATCACGATCGCCAGCAGTGCTGTCAGCCCGACCCTGATCGGCTCGGTCGTTTCGACGCCCGACGTGACCACGCTTTCCAATGGATCGGTCGCCGTTTCCTACACGTTCGGATCCTACAACGCGGGCACGCTGCGGACCGATGTGTTCGCGAGGATTGTCGCGCCCGACGGTACCGTAGGAGCGGAAATCAAACTCAATACCACCGCGGGCAACGAAACCAACGCAACGATCACGGCCGTGGCAGGCGGCGGATTCCTTGCCGTCTGGCAAGACGCTGTTTCCTCTGGACCGGGCGGCGTCGGCGGCGACGGCGCCGGCTCGGGCATCAGCGCGCAGCTGTTCGATGCCGCCGGAAACAAGGTCGGCACCCAATTCACCGTCAACACGACGACCGCAGGGAGTCAGACCACCCCTTCGGCGACGACGCTCACCAATGGCAACATCCTGGTCAGCTGGATCAGCGGCGCCAATGTCGAAGCACAGATCTACACCTCGGCAGGCGTCCCTGTCGGGACGGAGATCACGCTGTCGACTGCGCCCGGGCCCAGCGCTTCGGTCGGTTATAACAAGGTCGTCGCGCTCTCAGGCGGCGGCTTCGCGCTGGTTCGCGACTACACCAATTCGATCATCATCGCCCTCAATCCCGTGATCGACGTCCAGATTTTTGACGCGACGGGAACGGCGGTCGCACCGGCCCTCCAGATCGACGGCGTCGGCACCGGCTATTTCATCACCTCGATCGACGCAGCCGCGGCGACCGACGGCGGCGTGACCGTGACCTATAGCGACAATGATGCGTTCCTTGGCCTGACCGCGGTCAGCCGCTACCACATTGCGAGCACCGGAACGCTTGCAGATGCCAGCACGGTGACGACCACGTCGACCAACACGTCCGCGATCGGCGCTGCCGCGATCGGCATGTACGGCGACGGACGCGAACAGATCATCTGGGACCAGCGCCAGCCCGGCTTTGCCGATACGTTGCAGGAATCGATCTACGACGATCGCAACACGACGACGTTTTTCGCGACAGCCGCGCAACCGACCGCGGTCGGCAGCATTTCGAATGACTCGGTCTACGGCCATGCCGGTGCGGACACGCTGTATGGTTACACCGGCAATGATATTCTTGTTGGCCAGGGCGGTGACGACATCGGCTATGGCGGCGACGGCAACGATTATTTCTATGCCGGTGCCGGAAACGACATCTTGTTCGGCGATGCCGGCCTCGATGTGCTGCTCGGCGAAGACGGCAACGACGTTCTCTACGGCGGCACCGGCTTCAACTACCTGTTTGGCGGCAACGGCAACGATATTCTGGTCGGCTCGGGAGGCGCTGGTCCCAGCGACGTCAACGTGATGTACGGCGACAATGGCGCCGATCTGCTCTACGGCGGGGCCGGCACCAACTACTTCTACGGCGGCGCCGGCGTCGACACGATGTATGGCGGCTCCGGTCTCAACATCTTCATCTCGTCGGGCGAGACCGACGGCAACGTCATCTACGGCGGCTCGGGCCAGAACTATGTCTATGGCTCGAACGGCGGCGACACCGTCACGGGCGGCACCAATGTCGACGTTTTCCTGATGGGCTCGGGCGCGGACAGCATCACCGGCGGCGGCGGCGTCGACTACGCCTGGGGCGGCCTCGGCAGCGATACCTTCACCATCAACGACTCGACCTCCGAAGTGATGGTGATCCAGGACTTCAATGCCGGCGGCGTCAACGACCTCATCAATTTCGCCGGCACATCGCTGCATTCCTTTGCGGACGTCCAGGCGGCCTCGTTCTACGTGGCCGGCACCAACACCACCATCATCACCGATGCCGCGGGCAATGCGGTCTGGCTCACCGGTGTCGCGCCGGGACAGCTGAGCGCGGGCATGTTTCAGTTCAGCTGAGCGCTTCGGCCAGGACGAAGTATCTACGGGCTGCGGGCAAATGTTGCTGTTCGTTGCTGCGCATTGCGGATGACCTCACATCACGCCTTCAACGATGCGCCGGGCGTCCGGGTGATCCAGGACCGGGATTCGCCCCGCGACGTGGTGCAATTCCGTGGTTCATTCAATGGCTGCACTGTCGTCTAGATGAACGGCGCCACGATCAGCATCGTCCCGGCCTCGAACTTCTCGATCGTGAGCTAAAGTCACCTTGTTCAAGGGGGATTGTCCGTTCTGGGCACCCCGAAAGTCTCGCGCGTTGAGAGAATTTTTTCGCCTACAATCAATCAAAAATGGTACCAAGCGCCAGTAAGGCCAGACTATTCAAGTGCATCTTTCGACGGGCGATTAGATTAGACGGGCGATTAGATTAAAGGGACTATGAGATGGCGTGGACTTATACTGTTCAGCTCAACGACGCCGGTGGCGCTGGAGCGGCAACGGATTCGGCCCTGGTTTACGACCTGCAACAGGCGTTAAGCGTCTGGCAACAGTACGTCGGCGGCATCGGGAATCTGGTTGTCGATCTCAATATCACGACCACCGCCGTGGGGCGGGCAGATGGCGGGCCGACGTCGTCTTACTACGTCGGAACAAGCAATGGCCTGGCCGTCTATGAACCTTCGAGCCAGTACGAGCTGACGACGGGACAACACGTCAGCGGCACGACGAGCGATATCACCATCAACGTCGATACCGCTTATCTGCAATATCTGGATCTGGACTACGGCCTGAGTTGGGGCAGCTCGGTCCCGTATGATAAGCTCAACCCCATCGACGTATTCCTGCACGAGGTGATGCACGGGCTCGGTATGACGGGCTGGTACAGCCAGAGCGGCCAGCTCCCCGGCGCCTATGAATCGACCTTTGATACCTTTATCCAGAAGTCCGGATCGTTGGCCTATTTCACCGGTTCGCATGCGGAGGCCGCGTATGGCGGCCCGGTGCCGCTGACGACGGACAGCACCACGCAGAATTACTATCACTTCGGCAACCAGCAATCCGACTTCACCGCCTCGCCATCGACAGTCGCGGATCCGCTCACGCTGGATCTGATGAATGGCATCGTCTTCTTCGACGACTACCAATACGCCATCTCGCCGCTGGATCTCGGGGTGCTGAAGGACCTCGGATACAGCGTGCGCGGCTATGCCGACGACACCATGAACGGCACAGCCGGCGCGGATTCGCTGTACGGGACTACGTTGAACGACCTGATCTCGAGCGGCGCGGGCAATGACATCATCGTTGCGGGTGCCGGCTTCGATACCGTCGATGGCGGCGACGGCAACGACTACGTTTACGCAGGCGCCGACGCTGACGTCTTGAGCGGCGGCAACGGCAACGACGTGTTGCTCGGCGAAGACGGCGATGACGCGATCTACGGCGGCACCGGCTTCAACTATTTGTTCGGCGGCAGCGGCAACGACACGCTGGTCGGCGCGGGAGGCACGTCGGCCAGCGACGTCAACGTGATGTATGGCGGCGACGGCGCCGATTATCTCTTCGGCGGCGCCGGGACCAACTACTTCTATGGCGGCACCGGCGTCGACACGATGTATGGCGGCTCCGGCCTGAACATCTTCATCTCGTCGGGCGAGACCGACGGCAATCTGATCTATGGCGGCTCCGGCCAGAACTATGTCTATGGCTCGAACGGCGGGGACACCGTCACCGGCGGCACCAGCGTCGACGTCTTCCTGATGGGCTCGGGCGCAGACAACATCACAGGCGGCGGAGGCGTCGACTACGCCTGGGGTGGCGGCGGCAGCGATATCTTCAACCTCAACGACAAGGCGTCCGATACCGAAGTGATGGTCGTCGAGGACTTCAACGCCGGCGGCGTCAACGACTTCGTCAATTTCGCAGGCACGTCGCTGCATTCGTTCGCGGACGTCCAGGCCGCCGAGTTCTACGCGGCCGGCATCAACACCACCATCATCACCGACGCCGCAGGCAACGCGGTGTGGCTGATCGGCGAAGCCCCCGGACAGCTGAGCGCGGGGATGTTCAAGTTCAGCTGAGGGGGCGGCGGGGATTGCGACGTGCGAACCGGCCCGACCACCACCACGATTGCGCTCGAATTCGCGGTTGCGCGAATTCCGCCGCGGCTTGAAGGCCTTTCCGGCCTCCTGGTGAGTGGCGAGAGAGGCAAGATTTTCTGATAGACATTTTGATCCGGTGTCAGAATGTTTGAGATAGATCAACACATCAGACCGACGCATTCGCTCGCATAGTCGCCTATCGAGCGAATTTCGGGGCTGGGATGTCGCAGATTTCAGATACGCCTGCCGGTAGCATCCTTGATCCGATGGAGCGGATCTCGGAAACCCTGTTCGGCCTGATCATGGCGCTCACCTTCATCTGCTCGCTCGGTGTCGCGACGGGAGCCGGCGTCAATGTTCAAACACTGCTGATCGGTGCGCTCGGCTGCAATCTGGCGTGGGGTATTGTCGACGGTGGCCTTTATCTGCTGGCTCGCATCAACGATCGGGGAGACAAGCTCTTGACGCTCCGCGCGATACGGCAGGCACCGAATCCCGAAACAGCGCGGCGCGTCATCGCCAACGCGCTGTCGCCCGAATTGGTGGCGCTGTTGCCTCCGGACCAGATCGATTTGATGCGGCAGAAACTGCTGCAATCGCCCGAACCGTCGGGTTGTCGAGGACTGACGAAGCGCGACTGGACCGGAGCGCTGGGGCTTTGCCTGCTTAGCTTCCTTTCGACCTTCCCTGTGGTGATCCCGTTCCTGTTCGTTAGTGACGCCAGATTGGCGCTGCGCATCTCCTACGCCATTGCCATCGTCATGCTTTTCGGCTGTGGTTACGTGTTCGGAGTTCGTAGCGGGCTGCGGCCTTGGGCGGCGGGTCTTGCGATGGTGGCGGTTGGCAGTGCGCTGGTAGGTGTCGCGGTGGCTCTTGGAGGATGATCGACAGTGCGGCAGCGGGGCATTGCATCTGTTCGGCGTGCAAGTGGTGCCTCGATCGCTGCGTTGATCTGGTTGTGGCTTTCACCAATGGCCGCGGGTCTTGCGCAGACAGAAAACCCCAGTCCGGGCGGCGCGATCGGCCTTGGCAATCGCGGCTGGTCGGCAGCCGGCGCCAACCAGGCAACGTCTCCGAACGAGTTCGAATTCAGCGCCCGCGCCGGGGCTGCGTCCGACTATATCTATCGAGGGACCACGCTGTCCGATCATGGGCCTGCGGTCGGCGCCGCCTTCGAAGCAAGATTTGGCTCGCTCTACGCCGGCACCACGGTCGCCACCGTCAAGCTGCCGACCCAGCCGGCGGCTGAACTCACTTTCGCCGGCGGTATCCGCCCGACGATCGCTACGATAGATCTTGATCTTGGCGTGACCTATTTCGCCTACCCCGGTGAACGGCTTCCCGGCGAGACCAACGGCATCAATTATTGGGAGGCGGTTATCCGCGGCGATCGAAAGATCGGCGAACAGGTCCGCATCGCCGCCGGCTACGCTTACTCGCCAAACGTCTCGAACACCGGCGCCTGGAGTCAATATGCGGCGGCCGGGGCTGGCTTCGACGTGCCGGGCCGCTTGCTGCCGAACGACCTGGCAGTATCATTCACGACCGCTGCCGGCTACTCCTGGTTCGGCAACCAGAGTTCGCAACTCGGCGGCTTCCCGCTACCTGCCTATCTCAATTGGCAGGCGGGTGTGACCTTCACCCATAAGGCCTTCAACCTCGACCTGCGCTACTACGACACCAATCTGTCGAAGGAAAATTGCTTGGTCTTCACGGGCGATCCAAACGCGCGGCCGGGCGGCCGCGTCGATCTCGCCACCAACCCGGGCGGCCTGGTGTCGAACTGGTGCGGCGCAGCCTTCGTTGCCAAGGCCTGGTTTGCGTTCAACTAGTCCCGTCGTTTGCGGGCTACCACTTTGAGGCAGGGCCTCAGACTGCAAGACGATCCAAAGGGACCGAAACCCTCAACCTGAGCCCGCTAGGCAGCCAATCATGCTCAACCTTGCCGCCGAGCTGATCAGCAATGCTGCGCTCTGCAAGCACGCTACCAAAGCCTTTAGCTGACGGTGGGGCGACAATCATGGGCCCGCCTGTCTCCTCCCATTCAAGATGGAGATCCCCGCCATGCGTCTCCCATGTGATGCTGACCGAACCAGTCGGCTCCGATAGCGCGCCGTATTTGGCCGCATTCGTCGTTGTTTCATGCAGGGCGAGAGCGAGACTTGTCACGGCCATCGCACCCACGGGCACATTAGGTCCTCTCACCATGATGCGTTCGCGAGACGCGTCATCTTCGTAAGGCCGCAACACCGTTCGCACGACGTCACCCACCGTTGTTCGCTCGCTATGCGCCTCCGTACCCATGATCCCAGGACGGATGAGATCCTTGGCCTGCATGAGAGCGTTCAGACGGCCCCGTAGCGATTGAGCCATTTCCTGCGGCGTTCGGGCTGACCGAGCACTCAGATTGATGATGCCGTGGAAGACGGCGAACATGTTCTTCACGCGGTGGTTCGCCTCGCGCGCGAGCAACCGTTGGCGCTCTTGCGCAACTACACGCTCGGTCGTCTCGCTAACGATGCAAAGAACACCGCCAATTTCACCGGCTTCGTTTTGAACAGGAGAATAGGAGATGTCGAAGTAAACTGTCTCCGGGTAGCCATGGCGCTCGATGTAGAAGGGGCGATCCTTGGCGAAGACTGTTTCGCCATTGTCGAGGACGCGTCGGAGCAAGGGTTCCAAGTCTTCCCACAGCTCGGTCCAATTCTCGCGAGCAGGTCGTCCAAGAGCCCTCGGATGCTTCTGGCCTATCGTCGGTGCATAGGCGTCATTGTATAGCGCCACAAACTCCGGCCCCCAGAACAGCACGATCTGTGCTTTGGCCGGCAGCATGAGGCTGACTGCGCTCTTGAGGTGCGCAGGCCACTCCATGATCGACCCCAAGCTTGTGGCGGACCAATCGAAGGCGCGAATGAGTGCGGCGACGTCGCTCACACCTGGTGGAAAATCACCTTCCAGTTTGCGACCGATGCCCATAGCCTTCAGGCAATCAGATTTTGTCAACGGGAACAAGCCGCGCAAATCCGTCAGGCTTATCAGCAAAGCTGCTGGAGATGCGGGTAACTCAACTGCAATGGTACAGTTGGGTGGGTACTGCCGTCCTGCCGCTTTCTCTTTGATAAACCAGCGTTATTTGCGCCGGAGTCAGGGCCGTTTGTAGCGCCTTTTTGTATTCGGTCAACCCCCGGTGCACCACCACAATAAGCTCAGCGTTTTCGTTCTGCGACTCGTGTTCCGGTGATACGATACGGTCAACCACGTGATTGGGCGGGGCGATGACTTCGAGCTGGGCTTCTTTCGAAGATAAGGTGCGCGCCGTTGCCAGCGCAATCTGGAACGGCGACTGCAAGTCCCAGAACATCGGCGGGGTGGCGCTTGATGGGGTTATGATTTTATCCCGCGACGCACAGATCTTTATCGAAATCACAGAGGAACGCGAGCTGGATAAGGTCCGGCGAGACGTCAACAAACTCCAAACGGCCCGAAACGCATACCTTGCGGAGCACCAGTCGTTCCCTCGGTGCTTCTGCGTCGTGAAGGGCTCCATCACCCGTTCAATGCAGGAGGCTGGCGAGGCCATCAATATCAGCGTTCTGTCGTTCGATCAGTTCGCGAACATCTTTTTCAACTTCGAGAAGTACTCTCACGCGCGTCTTACCGCCGCCTTCAGTAGCGCGATCAATCCGCTCACTGGCGCCAAGGACGAACGCGAATACGTTCCGGTCTCCTATCTACTTGATGGTTCCTCTAAGGAACTATCACTCGCCGACATCACGGAAATGCTGCGCGGTGGTAAGAAGGTTGTGCTTTTGGGCGAGTATGGGACTGGAAAGAGCCGGTGTTCACGTGAACTGTTCACGTCCTTAGCGAAGACGGCGGCTGCGACCAACCTTTATCCAATGGCCCTCGACCTCCGCGACTTTTGGGGGCTTCGCCGTGCTTCTGAACTCATCACGAGGCACCTCAGCGAGCTGGGTTTAGACAACAGCCTCCAAAATGCCGCGGTTAGAGCCCTCAACGTCGACCGCCTGGTGCTGCTGCTGGATGGTTTCGATGAACTTGGTTCGCAGGCATGGAGTAACGACAGCGAGAAGCTAAGGGGCATTCGCGCAAAATCTTTGGAAGGCGTTAGAGAGCTTTTTTCGCGCAGCACCAAAGGCGCCCTTATTTCGGGGCGAGAACACTATTTCAACAACAACGAAGAAATGTTTCAGGCCCTTGGCCTGTCCCCAGCCTCAACGGCCGTAGTTCGGTGCAAGAACGAGTTCACTGAAGAGGAGATGCGCGTATTCTTCAAGCGTTATGTCAATGAAGACCTCGTCATGCCCGAGTGGCTACCCCGCCGACCTCTAGTCTGTCAGACAATCGCGGACATGGAAGAAGACGAGCTAGACCAAATGTTCGGCGTCGGACAGGACGAACTCAGCTTCTTCGACCACTTCATCAAGGTGCTATGCCAGAGAGATGCGCGCATCAGTGCGTCCTTCGATGCCGTCACTATCGAGTCCGTTCTGATGCGGCTCGCGCGCCTAACCCGCACAAGGCCATCTAACGTCGGCCCTATCACGATGGGGGATGTGCAGGGCGCCTTCGAGTCTGTGGTTGGCCAGATGCCCGTCGAAGAAGCCTCCTTGATGCTGCAGCGCCTTCCCGCGCTGGGTCGTGTCAAGTCCGAGAGCGATGACCGGCAGTTCATTGACAGCTACATTCTTGATGGCCTCCGAGCGAAGGATTCCGGGGCGCTCTTCAAGATGGTGGACCGCGCTCTCGCGGGCCTCTTTGCGACAACATTCGTAAATCCACTCGATGTGTTGGGCCAACGATTGCTCGAACGGGACATCAGCGCTTACCCCAAGAACGCATTGGAAATCGCGAAACGTGCGAGCGCCGACAAGAACAAGGTCTTGTCTTGCGACATTGTCGCGGGGTTTCTCCGCGGATCGTCGGCGCGGGTGGACTTTGAAGGACTCTCGATCACCGACGGCAATTTCTTGCAGCTCGACTTGAGCAAGTCCAGCCCAACCAACCTCGCAATCAGTGACACCGTATTTGGAACGCTGTCACTTCCGGCTTCACCGCCAGTCAATACCACGATCAAGCACTGCATTGCTGAGCGCCTTGTTGGCGTTTCATCGCCCACGGCCCTCCCAGCGTGGATTACTGACCTTGAAGCTGACAAGTTCGACTCGACTGAAAGCATTTCGCGCATTCGGCAGATTGGTCTGCAGCCACAACACGAGATACTAGCGACAATCATCCGCAAGACCTTCTTTCAGAAAGGATCGGGCAGGAAGGAAGAGGCGCTACTCCGTGGGCTCGGAGACATTGCGGACAAAGGAACGGCGCCAAAAATTCTCAACCACCTGCTCACGCTGGAGATACTGACCCGCTTCAAGGGGGATGAAGGTTGGGTTTACGCACCTAACCGGAAGCATGCTGGGCGCATGCGCACAATGCTTTACGAGCTGCAGACGAGTCAGGACGAGATTTGGAAGGCCACGGCGGGTCTCTGAGCCTCGCGCCCGAGCCCACGAACCTTCTTCTCAGACATGCAAATCGCAATTCCGAAATGTCCGTGGTGCACTGGCCGGGTCGTATCTAATTCTCGGGATTAGCCACGGTGACAGGGTACTAGCGCTCCCTAGGGGGAGACGTAGGGCAACTCTGGAAGACACTGAAAAATAGAAGCAAATCGGCTCAGACTGCGGTCGCATTGCTACCAGCTAACACTCGCAATGCTCTTATTCCGATTGAACAGGCGGGAAAGCGTTCAGCTTCGCGATGATTGCAGCGTTGCGCGCGCTTCGCTCCCGCTGAGCATCCTGGATTTTGGCCACCACTTCTCGGAACGATTCTCTGGGCGTGTAATACGCGGGACGCTCCGGCGGAGGAATTTTGTATTGGCGGCAAAGCGCGTCGATTAATTCAAGAGCCTTCAGGCCGAGTTTCGACCAGTGCTCTTCACGATACTCGTAGTATTCATGGTAGTCAGGAGGGAACGAATCTTCTGCCGCTACGGCAAGCCCTTCTTTGATACCGTCGAGCTTGTTTGGCATCGAGAGCAACTCGTACATCAGACTTCGCGGAAGTGCCTTGTAGTCGCCGTCTACAGGGAGCGTGAGCGTCGGATCGAGCACGGTACTTTCGAGAGCACCCTCACTATCTTCCCTGAGCGGGTCATGGACTGCATTGTAACAAGCGCCCACTAGAGTATCCAAAACGAGCACGAGACGCATCGCTAGGTACTCCGCGTCCTTACGCTCCTTGGTCGCAGCGAAGCGCCACTCCTTTAGCCAAGCTACCGAGGTGGCCGCAAGTTGGCCGAATACGGCGATGACGCCTCCGAGTGCAACCTTCCCAATGTCCGACTTCCAAAATTCTAGCATCACACTCCCGCCAAAATGCGCATTCGATCCGCGTCGTCGATGAAGCCCCACAGTGAGCTGCTGCCGGTTTGATGGACACCGAGATTAGGTGTTTCATGAAGCCGGAGGTGGCGATGAAAAGACGGAAGTTCAGCCGCGAGTTCAAGGTCGAGGCGGTCAAGCTGGTGCGGGAACGTGGGGTGTCGGTGGCGCAAGCTGGCCGTGACCTGGATGTTCATGAGAATGTTCTCCGCAAATGGGTGAAGGAGTTGGGCTCCGACCCGGCGCAAGCCTTTCCCGGCCACGGGCAGATGAAGCCGGAGCAGCAGGAGATCGAGCGGCTGCGCCGTGAGGTCGCCAAGCTGAAGGCCGAGCGGGATATCCTAAAAAAGGCCGCAGCCTACTTCGCGAAGGAAGCGACATGAAGTTCGCCTTCGTCGCGAAGCACCGGACGATCTGGCCGGTGGCATGGCTATGCGATGCGCTGGGAGTGTCGCGGTCGGGCTTCCATGCCTGGCTGAACCGCTCTCCCAGCGCCAGATCCCGCAGCGACGAGGAGCTCGGCGGCAAGGTCAAGGCCAGCTTCGCCGCCAGCGACCGCACCTATGGCGCACGCCGGGTGTGGCGTGACCTGCTCGCCGACGGGGCGGATTGCGGCCTGCACCGGATTGAGCGGCTGATGCGCCTGCAAGGCTTGCGGGCGCGGCCGCGACGTCGGCGCTTACCGAAGGACAGCGGCGATCGACAGCTCGAGACCGTACCGGCGAACCTCCTTGACCGGCAGTTCGCCGCCGAGCGGCCGAACCAGAAGTGGATCGCCGACTTCACCTATCTCTGGACGGCCGAAGGCTGGCTCTATGTCGCAGCGGTGATCGACCTGTTCTCACGCCGCGTGGTGGGCTGGTCGATGAGTGCCGCCATGACGGCACAGCTCGTGACGGACGCATTGTTGATGGCCGTCTGGCGGCGCGGCAAGCCGGATGCGCTGTTGCATCACTCCGACCAGGGCAGCCAGTACACCAGCGAGCAGTTCCAGCGCCTGATGGCCGACCACGGCATCGTTTGCAGCATGAGCCGCTCCGGCAACGTCTGGGACAACGCGGCGATGGAGAGCTTCTTCTCCTCGCTCAAGACCGAGCGTACGGCCAACAAGATTTATCAAACCAGAGATGAGGCACGCGCCGATGTGTTCGACTACATCGAACGATTTTACAACACGACCCGCAGGCACTCGACCATCGGCTATCTCAGCCCGGTTGAGTTCGAGCGCAAGGTGGGATTAGCTTAAGCGGGTGTCCATCAAACCGGCAGCAGCTCACAGAGTAGTCTTTTGTGGCTACTATGATCTTCACGATTGAAGCGGGAATCGAAGCGTGGCCGTTCAGCCGCTCTTGCCTGTCTTTTCCTTGTTCGGAGCGAAGGCCTTGATCGCCTCCCAAATGCTTTGCCCGGACATTGCGGCTATCGTAACCGGAAAGGTCATCATTGGCGGAACACCCGTGTAATAACTCAGCGTCCCCGAGATTACACCAGCGAGACCGAGTTCAGCGATGACTCGCCCGGACCTATTGCCGTGTTCAACAAACCAATCAACAAAGCCTTCGCACATTGCCCTAGCCGTGCGCACAACCTTTCTTAATAGGGCCGTCTGCTCAGACGTGTCCGCCACCTCTCTCGCTTCCCCAACGGACGACGCGAGGCCCTCGAATCCACTCTGAAGCCTTTGTAGAGCAGCTCTAACCTCGTGGTATCCTTCAAGGGCACCGGGCTCATTGGGAATCTTTGCAGCTAAAGTCTCTAGTTCCCGCTCTATCGACCTAGCTGCGAAGCGAGCGGCCTCCTCGAACATCTGCGGATTGCTCTTGATTTGTAGAGCCACCGCTTCGACTGTCGGATTTGGTACTACCTCTGCCGTTGCTGAAATTTCAACTTGGCTACGGATTGTGCCTACCTGAGCGTCCGAACGCTCCGCACTTGTCGGACTAGACGCCGATGGCCTGATTGTGCCCGCCGTGCCTACACCTTGCACGCCTTGAGGTTCACCCCCTGTGGCTCCGTTCTCGTCGACCAGCTCTTGAATGCGCGTGTTCAAGATGCGGGGCTCTTGGTTCCAAAGCTCGTCGGGGATCAAAGCGCGGGCGATTTCGAGCGGCTCCCGTATCACTTGTCCAAATAGTCGAGCTTCGTACCAGAGCGACCAAACATGCCAACCTTCGTTCTCTGCGATAAGCGAATTTTTTAGTTCTTCCCACGGCTCTCGCACCCACTCGGGCGGCCGACTAGGCCAAAGCTGCGAAGTGGCTATCGTTACGGAACTGTACCTCTCTCGGAGCAGATTTGCGTCAGTCACAATAGCGTTCGACATGCTATCGAAGGCCAGTTGTCCTCTCTCCCCCGCCATATCTAAAGCATAGCTGATACAGGTTGTCGCTCGTGCCGGAGCATCGATGTTCGAGGCCAGGAGAGTTGCTATTGCATACGCTGCGGCACGTTCGGGCGGCGGGGCCTGAACATCTCCAAGCCCTGACACCGCTTTTCTCGCGGCACTAGCTAAGGCATCTCGCCGTCCCGGGAACGCTGATACGGCCCAAGCAGCGGCAACCGCTCGAAAGACACGTAAGATCACCCGGCGTCTCGTCAATCGGCTTCCGCTTGAGCCTCGGGCTAACGAAAGGCCTGGCACTGCTCTCAGCGCCGCACGTGCCGCGATCACCATCGCGACTTCAATGGGCTGCCCGCGTAGCCATCGCTCACGCTCGTCAGCATTGCTGAGGTCGATGTCGGAACCGGCGATGCCGACTTGAAAGGGCACCTCGATCCCCAAGCTCGGTGTTTGATCGCCTTCAGCAGCCATGTTCATCCTCGCTGGCTGAATCGCCTTGGTACTGTATCGGCACGCCTATCCTTTGCGCCACGGCGGCTAGGCTGAGATGGTCTGTCTTATAGCGCTCGCTCAAGCTCTTCATTCTGATCACCCGTGGCACGAGGCCGGTCAGCCCGATTCGCCGCAGTAGAAGCTCCCCTCACTTATCAACCGTCATGACGAGCCATGCAAAACGGAATCGCAGGGATTCGAAAACGGGCGTCGTATAAATCATAATTGGACGATAAGGTTTTTTACAGTTGACCGTTGGAGGCCACTGTGACGACCGAACGCACCCTAATCGCTTACATCCGTGTCTCGACTTCCCAGCAGGGCCGTTCAGGATTGGGCATGGAGGCGCAGCGCCAGACACTCGCGCACTTCGCCCAAGCTGAAGGCTTCACGGTCGCCCGCGAGTTTGTGGAGGTAGAGACCGGCAAGGGAGCGGACGCGCTGGACCGCCGACCGCAACTCAAGGCCGCTTTGGCCGCAGCGAGGAAACTCAGGTGCCACGTAGCTGTAGCCAAGCTCGACAGGCTCAGCCGCGATGTACATTTCATCTCGGGCCTCATGGCCCACAAGGTCCCATTCCTGGTCGCGGAGTTGGGGCCGGATGTTGACCCCTTCGTCCTCCACCTGTTCGCCGCGTTGGCCGAGAAGGAGCGCGCGCTCATCTCCACACGCACCCAGCAGGCACTATCGGCTGCAAAGGCTCGCGGGGTAACCCTTGGTAACCCAAAGCTCCATATGGCCCGTAAGAGCGCCGTGGAGGCCGTGAAGGCTGAGGCTGATCGCTACGCGGCCAACGTGCTGCCAATCATCCGTGAGGCACAGAAGGCTGGCGCAAGCACGCTACGGCAGATTGCTGAGGCGCTGAATGCTCGCGGTATCCCTACAGCGCGTGGCGGGCTGTGGTACGCGCAATCTATCGCCAACATCCTCGAACGCGCCTGAGCAGAACGGGTGGCATAGGCCCCAGAGTGTTTCATTCGGCCTGATGCAACAGATTCAATAGCTTAACAGACCAACGTTCCTACGCATTACAGCAAGGGCCGACCTTACGGCCGCAACGGCAGCTAAGGGGCCCCGAGGCAGCATGGGGCCCCCGGGCTGAGGTTTCGGGGCCTCCGGCTTCAAAAAGTTCGGGCTAAAGCCAAGGGCCTATGCCTAGCTAAACAGATCGGTGTCTTCGCTGGAAGAACCGTATGGGCCCCACGCCGCGCTTAGCCAAGGCCCACGTCGTCTGCCCAGTGTATCATTAGGCCGAATGCAACAGATTCAAACACTTCGCGGACGAACCTCCTGACAAGGGAGGGAAGCGCGTCGCTAGGGCCCATAGGCGGGCCGTACAGGCGGCTGTGGTTAGTTGCCCTTAGACGCACCGGCCGGTCCTAGGGCGCCCGAGGGCATAGAGCCGCTAAGGGGTGCGCGCGCCAAAGCCCCCTTCATTGGGGCGTTAAATCCCCAGCGGCTCAAGCCGTTCACACACACACAAACAGCACTCGAAGAACACAGAGAACACGATGGCAAGACTACCAAGGGGCAAGACTAAACATCACCCCTCCCATTCAGAAGCTATGAAGGCCAAGTGGGCCGACCCGGATTACAGGGCAAAGATGGCTGCTAGGGACAGCAGAAGGAAGGAGCTACGCAAGACTGATCCTGGGCGCTTCACCCGTACAGGTATCCCCAACGGGATGAGAAAGGATGAGGCTCAGCGACTATGGGCCGTGGCTGACGCACAGGCCGATAAGATAATCCAGACCATGAAGGCAGATGGGCTGCTTCCGGAGACCGCCGCAGCAACCTCAACAGTGGCCGCTCAATCTAGCATCCCTGTTCCCGACACAGAGGCGGGGATGGCTGAGGTTGTGCTCAGGGAGGCTTTCAAGCTCGCCTTGGGTCCAATAGGCAAAAGGGCAAAGCTTCAGGCCCTAGACGTCATTCTCAAATACACCCGACTGAAGCCCATGAGTGTTCTGAAGTTGGCTACGGGTGCTGCTGAGTGCGCGCTAGACGAGATGTCAGCGCCGTAAGGGTCTCTGCTCTGTAAGCGGAAGCTCTGTACTCTTCAAAAGAGGCTCCCTCCTCATTGCAACCTGTAACATTCTTCAATGGAAGTTCAGGCTTGCAACAAACAAGCTAAGTAACTGCAAATATTGGCAAAACAATGGGGGTTAGACCTCTATAGGGTACTCTCTTTAGAGCTTTGCCCCCCATTAATTCCCTCTCTGGAACTTACCCCAACATGACAAACCTTATCGGCCTGCACGGGCGATACGCCCTCGTGCCGCCGCAGACCTTCGTCGCCCGTCTAACCAACGAATGGACGACCACCTACCATAACATGCCCAGTGCCGCTCTAAAGGCCCTGTGGACTACCATGGCCAACACCTACCAATCCGCGATCCTCGACACGGCCGCTGACGTGACGCCCCGCTGGCGCATCCTGTGGCCCCCAACGGGCTCAGGGAAGACCTTGGGAGCCAAGGTGTATGCGGCGCTACAGGCTGAGCAGAATGCCGCCGAACCCCAAAAGACGCCTGTTGGCATACTCATCGTCACCCGCCTGATCGCCCAAGCCGATGACATGGTGGCTGCCATCAATGCTCTCGCTGGCCGTCAGGTTGCCGTGGCGGATCACAGCGCCCAACGAGCAACCAACGAGCAACTCCACGCAAGCGATGTCGTAGTTGTTTGCCGTCAGGGCGTGTGAGACAAATTGAAGGATTTTGCGGAGGGAGGATTTCTGGTTCATCGTAGCCACCAGGAGCGAAGATGAAGCAGAAATCCGGACCGGGCAAAGCGCCGGCAGAACAGGTACTAAGGGACATTCGGCGCCAGACCCGCCGGCAGTATTCGGCGGAAGAGAAGATCCGCATCGTGCTGGAAGGACTGCGGGGCGAGGAGAACATCTCCGAGCTCTGCCGGCGTGAGGGCATTGCCGCCTCAATGTATTACGGCTGGTCGAAGGAGTTCCTCGAAGCCGGTAAGCGCCGCCTGGCGGGCGATACGGCGCGTGCGGCGACCTCCGGCGAGGTGACGGATCTCCGTCGTGAGACGGCCGCATTGAAGGAAGTCGTGGCCGACCTCACCCTTGAGAACCGCCTACTCAAAAAAAGCATGAACGGGGATGGGGAGGACGAGGCATGAGATATCCTGCGTCCGAGAAGGCCGAGATCATCCAGTTGGTCGAGCAGTCGCACCTGCCGGCCAAGCGCACGCTGGACAAGCTCGGGATCCCACGCGCCACGTTTTATAGATGGTATGATCGCTATCGTGATGGCGGCGTCGAGGCGCTGGCTGACCACCGGTCTCGACCTGACCGGATATGGAATCGCATCCCCGACGATGTGCGGGGCCAGATCATCGACCTGGCGCTGGAGCTGCCCGAGCTGTCGCCGCGCGAGCTGGCCGTGCGGTTCACCGACGAACGGAAGTATTTTGTCTCCGAGGCATCGGTCTATCGGCTGCTGAAGGCGCATGACCTCATCACCAGCCCCGCCTATGTGGTGATCAAGGCGGCGAACGAGTTCAAGGACAAGACCACCGCCATCAACCAGCTCTGGCAGACCGACTTTACCTACCTCAAGATCACCGGCTGGGGCTGGTACTACCTGTCGACCGTGCTCGATGACTTCTCGCGTTACATCGTCGCCTGGAGGCTTGGTCCCACGATGTGTGCCTCCGACGTCACGGCCACACTCGACCAGGCACTCGCGGCCTCCGGCCTTGACCACATCACCGTCGCGCACCGGCCGAGGCTTCTCAGCGACAATGGTTCGAGTTACGTCGCGGACGATCTGGCCAGGTGGCTCGAACACAAGGGCATGCAGCACGTGCGCGGCGCTCCGTATCATCCCCAAACCCAGGGAAAGATCGAGCGCTGGCATCAGACCCTGAAGAACCGCATTCTGCTCGAGAACTATTATCTACCTCACCACCTCGAACGGCAGATCGGCGCCTTCGTCGAGCATTACAACCACGTCCGCTATCATGAGAGCATCAAAAACCTGACCCCGGCTGACGTCTACTTCGGCAGAGCCGAGACCATCCTAACCGAACGACAGCGCATCAAGCGTGAGACCATCGCAAACCGCCGCTTGCAGCACCAACTGCAGGCCGCTTAAACTCCAACAACAGATGAGCCAGAGCCTCCCTTCTCGAAAAGCCTGATTAGTCTCAAATTATCTGACGACGGACACTTCTCGATCTCGCGTTCGCGCGTTTCCTCGCTCTCGCGCCCGACACCCGCATCAAAGGCCCGCGCCGCCTGGTCCAGCAGTTGCTTCTTCCAGGCATAGATCTGGTTCGGGTGAACCTCATAGCGCTGGGCCAGATCGGCCACCGTCGCCTGCTCCCGCACGGCTTCCAGCGCAATCTTTGCCTTCAGTGCCGCGTCGATCTTGCGTCTCGTCTTCGTCGTCATCATGCCCTCCGTCTATCAAACGGAGCGGCCCTTTTCCAACTAACCTCTGGTCCCAAAATCGGGGTCCATTTCACTCGCGCCCCCGGGCGACATCAAATCGGAATGGTGGGCGAGATCATCTCGGAATCCTTGGCGAGATCAAATCGGTACACCCGGGCGAGATCATCGGAATCCGCACCGAGATGCAGCCCGTCGATTTGGACCACCAGAAGGTCGAGCGTGGACAGATCGGCAGCCATGAAGTCAGCCAGCCGCGCCGCCGACAGCGCTACGAACCTCCGCGAGGCCGCCGACTTCGAAACCCCCGATCCGGGCGGTACCGGCACGTCACCTTCGGGCAGCCGGACGGCGCGGCCGAACCGGCGCGTCGACACATTGATCAGCATCAGGTTCATCGCCCCGCGACCGAGCCAATCCTCCTGCGCCGCCGTTTCCCAGCTCGGGATCGTGACCTCGCCGCCATCCACGCCCCGGACCCGCGGGCGCTCGACCTCGATCTTGCCGCCGTGGAAGCCGATCCGTCCCCGCGTTCGGCCCAAGGTGCGTCCGCCGCGCCGCCTCGCGATCGTGGCGCGGCCCGCCACAACATCCGCCTCCATCATCGTGCCGAGCGCCTCGATCCCTGCCGCAAGGCAGAACCGATCGAAGCTCGCCCGCACTTCTGCAAACGCTTCGTCCACCGCCCCGGTCGCCGGCCAACCAGCCGGTGTGATATCTCTTGTCATGGCGTTGCCTCCTTTGTGGAATCAGCACCCCGAGCCTACCGGCTCAAGGTGGGCAACGCCGACCTCTTCAGAAATTCAACAGAACCCGGGACATCCCCGAATCACAAGTGATACTTTCGATTCAAGATTTCGCGGATCAGCGCGAGTCGACGAAATTATGGGTAATTGAAAGCTTCGTCGTATGCGTACGACATCAGCCCCTGAGTCGGTTCTGCAGCGCCTGCCGATTGGCAACGAGGCTGCTGAGGTTCAGCAGGTGTGGTGCTCGTCCTTGCTCCAATTGCCTAACCAGCGCCCGCGTGCCGTCCACCACGAAGACGCCGCAATCATAAGTGTTCAGCTGCTGGGTCATGCCGCGTGACTCCAGGCGGGCGCCCAGCCTTGCTGCGAGCTCTGCTGCGGGCGTGTTGTTGTATTCCCCCATGGAGTCGTAGCGATAGGCAACCGGCCTTTCGCGGTCGCGGCGATCAACAAACAGCAACGACCAATGGGTGCCGGGGAGATTCGTAGCACGGGCATTGTTCACTGGCAGGAACAGGAAGTCGGCTGTGTCGTCACCATTCTGATCATGGACGATGCGCTGGAATGCGCGTAGCATTTCGCTCTCGGTGCCCAAGCGCAGGCTAACAAGGGTTATGAGAGGATCCACGAACCGCGTCCGGGCGGCGAGATTCGGATTGTCCCCCCCCAACTCTTGCGCCAGGAGCTGGTAATCTCTCAGGACATGCTCGTCGCCCAGCCATTCCGTGTCCTCGAGCACCAGCCCGCGGCCGTGAGACGAGGCTGTCGGACCTAAAGCCCCGATCTGAGCATCGTAGGAGGTGCTCGGAAACGCCGGCACAGAATTAACATCGTCGCGTGATTCAGACGGCGTGGCCGCAGTCAGATCAACCAATGGAGGACCGCCGTAGGTGCTTGAGCGAGCCCTGGCAGCCGGCGCTGGCGCAAAGTGAGCATCGTCGCGCAACTCGGACGGTGTCGGCGCATTCAGAGCAAGAAATGGCTCAAGACCAGCGTAGATGTCTGAGGGAGCCCTGGTAGAGTGCGCTGGCGCAAAGTGAGCGTCGTCGCGCAACTCGGACGGTGTCGGCGCATTCAGAGCAAGAAATGGCTCAAGACCAGCGTAGGTGCTTGAACGAGCCCTGGCAGCCTGCGCTGGCGATGCTTCCAGCATCGGCCACATACTCCAATCAAAGTTGAGCGGCATCTGCGGCGACCAGGTTGAGGCGGACCAGGCAGGTTTCTGCTGTCCAGCTTGGACTATGTCCTGCGCCTGCTCCGGGGGAACCCCGGGCCACGGTGGGCCGTCTTCCACCATCAAACGCAGATCCTGATCATAACCTTCCGGGAGGACCAATGGCCGACTGACAGCTCGCTGCGGCGCCGTGGCATCTTGGTACCCGCTCCCCTGCATCGTCGGCTGCGCCTGGGTGGGGGCCGACGTCAGCAGGCGACCGCCTGAAGCGACGATCTCGCTCAGTTGCCGCTCGCTGGCAACGCCGTGCAGATTGTCTAGGGTCCTCGGCCTCTTCGCTGGCCTCAATTCAGCTGTGTCATGCTCATCGTTGATGAGGACCTCCTCGCTTGGCAGGAGGTTGCTCCTGGCAAGTGCACCGATCGGCTCGTCCGGGAACTGCTGGCGGTCGTAGCCCCAGTTCAAGGGACGAATGGACTCTCCGGGATCCGATGACTGGTCATGGCGCGCGGCTGGCTCAAGAAGAGATGACGACGGGCCGGGTTCGTCCATCAGCTCCCAAAGCAAATCCTGATCGTAGCCTTCTACAGGAAGCAGCTCCTTTGGCCAACTGCCCGCGTCCTGCGACGCGCTGTGCTGCGCAGCGGCGCCGCCGGCGGGCATCGGCTCCATCAGTACCGCGTCTTCGGGATCAGGACCGGGGGAAATATGGCGCTCGAGCTCCATCGCTTTAGCGCCGGCCTGCGATTTTCGGAGATGGGTCAGTGCGGCACCGATCCGCCTATTACCACCGGCGTCCTTATAGTCCTCGACATCTCCATCCAACGCCTTGCCGGAAAGCCGAGCAGCAATGCCCTTCTTGTTGTTTTCACGCAGGTAGTCACTGAAACTGCTAAGGGCAAATGCATAGGTACTGGCGGTACCTGTCGTTGCTTCGTTTTTGTACTCTTTGATGAGAGCCGCGTCCTGGGGATAAGGATTCAGCTTAGCGCGGTCTGCGATCGGCACGATTCCGCCCGTCGACTGCGAGGTCCGGAGATGATCTATTGCCGTAAGGAGTCTCGTGGGATTACCCTTTCCGAAGAACTCGCGCGCATCAACAGTCAACGACTCGTCGTCGAGCCGAGCAGCAATGGACTTTTTGTTATTTGCGAAGAGCCAGCGGCCAAAGCTGAGAAGGCGATTTACATTGTACTTGGCAGTGGTTTCGGTGGCCCCGCCCTTGATGAGGGCCTCCTCAAGCCCCGAAATAAGGGGAGCGTCCTCGGAATAAAGAGACTGCTTGCGAACCCCAGTTGATCGAGTCGGCTGCAGCGCCGAGGACGATGCGAGGCGCATGTGAGCGCGCTGCGCGGCCCCCGGCCACGGGCCGGGTTCGTCCATCAGCCCCAAAACCAAATCCTGATCGTAGCCTTCTGCAGGAAGCTTCTCTGGCCAACTGAAAGCTCGCTGCGACGCGTTGTGCCGCGCAGCGGCGTCGCCGACCCGCCTCGTCTCCATCAGGGCCGCGTCTTCGGGATCAGGAAAGGGGGAAATATGGCGCTCAAGCTCCATCGCCTTAGCGCCGGCCGACGATTTTCGGAGATAGGCCAGCGCGGCACCGATCCGCCTATTACCACCGGCGTCCTTCTTATAATCCTCGACATCTCCATCCAACGCCTTGCCGGAAAGCCGAACAGCAATGCCCGGCTTGTTGTTTTCACGCAGGTAGTCACTGAAACTGCTAAGGGTAAATGCATAGGTAATGGCGGTATCTGTCGCTGCTTCGTTTTTGTACTCTTTGATGAGAGCCGCGTCCTGGGGATAAGGATTCAGCTTAGCGCGGTCTGCGATCGGCACGATTCCGCCCGTCGACTGCGAGGTCCGGAGATGACCTATTGCCGTAAGGAGTCTCGTGGGGTTACCCTTTCCGAAGAACTCGCGCGCATCAACGGTCAACGACTCGTCGTCGAGCCGAGCAGCAATGGACTCTTTGTTATTTGCGACAAGCCAGCGGCCAAAGCTGCGAAGGGGCCATACATTGGCCTTGGCGGTGATTTCGGTGGCCCCGCCCTTGATGAGGGCCTTCTCAAGCCCCGAAATAAGGGGACCATCCTCGGAATAAAGTGGCTGCTTCCTCTGCCTTCTCAAAACTCCAGTTGACTGAGCCGGCTGCGGCGCCGAGTGCGACGGACCGGGTTCGTCCATCAGCCCCAAAACCAAATCCTGATCGTAGCCTTCTGCAGGAAGCTCCTCTGGCCGACTGAAAGCTCGCTGCGACGCGCCGTGCTCCGCAGCGGCGTCGCTGACCCGCCTCGGCTCCATCAGGGCCGCGCGTTCGGGATCAGGACCGGGGGAAATATGGCGCTCGAGCTCCATCGCTTTAGCGCCGGCCCGCGATTTTCGGAGATGGGTCAGTGCGGCACCGATCCGCCTATTACCACCGGCGTCCTTCTTATAGTCTCCGACATCTCCATCCAACGCCTTGCCGGAAAGCCGAGCAGCAATGCCCTTCTTGTTGTTTTCACGCAGGTAGTCACTGAAACTGCTAAGGGTAAATGCATAGGTACTGGCGGTACCTGTCGTTGCTTCGTTTTTGTACTCTTCGATGAGAGCCGCGTCCTGGGGATAAGGATTCAGCTTAGCGCGGTCTGCGATCGGCACGATTCCGCCCGTCGACTGCGAGGTCCGGAGATGACCTATTGCCGTAAGGAGTCTCGTGGGATTACCCTTTCCGAAGAACTCGCATGCATCAACGGTCAACGACTCGTCGTCGAGCCGAGCAGCAATGGCCTGCTTTTTGTTTTCAAAGAGCCAGCGGCCCAATCTAAGAAGATGACCTACATTCTCCTTGGCAGTGCGTTTGACAGCCCCCCCTTTGATGAGGGCCTCCTCAAGCCCCAAAATAAGGTCAGCATCTTGGGAATAAAGAGGACGCCTGCGGGTACCGTAAACCTCTGCTGACTGGCCAGGCTGCAGCGCCGAGGCGCCTGGCATTGGCCCGCCGCCTCCATCCTGCGACGCTGGAGGGCATTCGTGCCCGCTCGCCTGCATGATGGGCTGCGCCTCCGATGGCGATGCGGCGACTTGATGGGGGGGGGCCTGCATCAGCACACGATCACCCGGACGGGTGATCTCGCTTAGCTGCCGCTCAAAGGCCGCCGCGTCTGTCGACGGGGACACCGGTGCAGTCTCTTGCTGGGCGGCGCTGTTCGATTGTTGCTGCAGTCGGCTAGTTGAGGTGAAATCCATCCGTTCTCACTTTCGAAGATGTAGGCGAATCAGAGCTCGGTTTGGATCTCATGCGCGGGGCAATCGAGACGGCAGCGCGGCGACCAAATCCGCGGCACAGAATGAGCTCTCAACGTTGGATCCAGCAACAAACCACCGTGGGTCCGAACCGTCCGCGCCGCAGGCAGTCGGACACTCGGATGTTCTTCCCCACAATTTTGCTATGAGAGGAAGCTGTCGAGTACCTGACGAGCGCTGTCGGGCGACGTAAAAATTGGCTCTGACTCACTTTTGTTGCAGTCTGAACCGCCCCGGGTTTGCCGGAGGCTCCAACTCCCGAGAGGATGGAGCCATGACGAGCAAGACGACGAACAAGTTTTCACCCGAGGTTCGGGCCCGTGCGGTTCGGATGGTTCCGGATCACGCCAAGCGAGCACCCTTCGCGGTGGGCGGCGGTGAGATCGATTGCCGCCAAGATTGGCTGCACACCGCAGACGCTACATGACTGGGTCAAGAAGGTCGAGATCGACAGCGGGCAGCGGACCGGCGTTCCGACGGAGATGGCCGAGAAGCTGAAGGCCCTGGAACGGGAGAACCGTGAGCTTCGACAGGCCAACGAGATCCTGCGCAAGGCGAGCGCTTATTTTGCGATGGCGGAGCTCGACCGCCGGTCCAAGCCATGATCGCCTTCATTGACGATCATCGTGGGGCGCATGGGGTCGAGCCGATCTGTCAGGTGTTGCCTGATCGCCCCCTCGACCTACCACGCCCACGGGGCCAAACGGCGCGATCCCGCCAGGCTGTCGACGTGCGCCAAGCCGGACGCCGCACTGAAGATCGAGGTTCGGCGCGCCTTCGATCAAAACTTTTCCCTCTACGGCGTGCGCAAGGTCTGGCGCCAGCTCAAGCGCGAAGGCTTCGATGTTGCCCGTTGCACGGTGTCGCGACTTATGCGGAACATGGGTTTGCAAGGGTGATCCACGGCAAACCCATCAAGACCACGATCAGCGACAAGATGCGCCACGCCTGCTGGATCACGTCAATCGCCCGTTCAAGGCGCCAAGGCCGAACGTTCTCTGGCTCTCCGACTTCACCTATGTCGCGACCTGGACGGGTTTTGTCTACGTCGCCTTTGTCATCGACGCCTATGCCCGCAGGATTGTGGGCTGGCGAGCCTCGCGCGCGGCGCATGCAGCTTCGTGCTCGATGCGCTGGAGCAGGCACTGCAAGATCGACGGCCGGTCCATCGTGGCGGGCTCGTGCACCACAGCGACAGAGGCAGCCAATACGTATCCATTAAGTACATCGAGCGCTTGGCTGAAGCTGGTGTGGGGCCTTCTGTCGGCAGCCTCGGAGATTCCTATGACAATGCTCTCACCGAAACCATCAACGGTCTCTACAAGGCCGAGGTGATCCCGCGCGGCCCATGGCGCAGCTTCGAGGCCGTCGAGATTGCGACATGCGACCTGGAATGGGTGGATTGGTTCAACAACCGACGGCTCCTCGAGCCCATCGGCAACATACCGCCGGCCGAAGCCGAGAAAACGCTACTACGCCATGCTGGAACAATCCGCCATGGCGGCAGAACTTAAACTAAATGGCCTCCGGCAAACCCGGGGCGGTTTTGTATCACAGGAGTTTGGCGGTCTGACGCGCCTCGCCTCCACGTGGGCGTATTCGGATACCGAGCGCCTATCGTTTATAACGCGACAATCCGGATGAGAGCGGCGCGTCAATCAAGATGAGACGAGGCGGCCGAGTCAGGAGATAATTGACGCTGGCCGCCGTCGAGTTCGTTGGGGGTAGTGTGAACAGGCGGCCGGCCTGGACCGCGTCTGCGATCGAGGGCAACTTTTCGACGGTAACTTTCGACGTTCATCTCGAGGATCGTGGCGTGGTGGACCAAACGATCGATGGCAGCCAACGTCATTGCCTGGTCCGGAAAGATACGCCCCCATTCGCCAAATGGCTGATTGGCCGTGATCAGCAGCGAGCGTCGTTCGTAGCGGGCGGCGATCAACTCGAACAGCACACTGGTTTCCGGCTGATCCTTGCTCACATATGTGATGTCGTCGAGGATCAGGAGGTCATAGCGATCGAGTTTGGCGATCGCGGACTCCAGCGCCAGCTCGCGCCGCGCGACCTGCAGCCGTTGCACCAGATCGGTGGTGCGCGCGAAGAGAACGCGCCAACCGTTCTCGACGAGAGCCAGGCCGATCGCCGTGCCGAGATGGGTCTTGCCGCCGCCCGGTGGACCGAACAAGAGCAAATTGGCGCCGGCCTTCAACCAGGCGTCGCCAGCGGCGAGCGCCATCGCCTGTGCCTTTGATAGCATCGGCACGCTTTCGAAGTCGAAGGTGGCGAGCGTCTTGCCGGCGGGCAAACGCGCTTCCACCATGTGTCGCTCGATCCGACGGCGGGTGCGATCAGCCGCCTCGTGCTCGGCAAGGGCGGCGAGGAAGCGGGCGGCAGGCCGCCCTTCCTTGTCCGACTGTGCGGCGAGCTTCGGCCAGATCGCCTTGACGCCCGGCAGGCGGAGCTCATTGAGAAGCAGCTCGACACGGGCGGCATCGACGGAGGTAGCGATACCGGTCATGCTGCCTCTCCCAGGTTCGAGCGGCCCGACATGACGCTGACGGAGGCGAGTTCATCGTAGACGTCGAGCGGCACCAGCTGGACGGCGACACGCGGGATCGAGGCCGCCTCGGGTCGGAAGCGGCCGCGCAGCGCGGCAAGATCGCGTCCAGATCCATCGCGATCACCTCGGCGAGTTCTGCTTCGCAGGCGCGCTCGTGAGCCAGCGCCAGAAGCTCGACCGTCACCTTGCAGGCGCGCCGGTCATCACCATGCTCCCGCAAGGTCTCGAACAGACGTTTGTAAGCTGCACGCGGGAAGAGTTGGTCGCGATAAACGAGATTGAGGAGCGCCATCGGCTTGCGCCGCAGGGCATGGATGACGTGCCGGTAATCCACAACATGACCGCCCTGGCTCTCGGACATAGGCCGACCGCGCCGCAGCGTCACGACCGGCGTGACGCCAAGGAAGCATTCGAGCCGGTCGTCGAAGATGCGCACACGCAGGCGATGGCCGATCAATCTTGAAGGCACGGTGTAGAACACGCGCCGCAGGATGAAGCCGCCTGACGACGTCACCGGGATCACTTTCTCCTCGAAGTCGGTCGTGCGGCCTTTTGGCAGCGGCGCCAAGGCCTCCTTCTCGAGCGCGATCGGCTTGGCGAGGTTGGCGTTGCGCCGGCCGACAATCTCGTCGACAAAAGCCCGGTACGCATCGAGACTGGCGAAGTCGCGCGTCCCCCGCAGCAACAGCGCATCTTCCAGTGCCCGCTTGAGATGGCCGTGCGCGCTCTCGATCGAGCCGTTCTCATGTACGATGCCCGCATTGTTGCGCGTTGGCGCCATGCCATAGTGGCCCATCAGCCCGGCGTAGCGCTGCGTCAGATCCTCCAGTGCGTCGGCGGCCAGATTGCGGAATGCTGCCGACAGGCTGTCGCTGCGATGCTCCCGCGGCACGCCGCCAAGCGCCCACAGCGCGTTCTGCAAGCCCACCGCCAGGGCGACGAAGCTTTCGCCGCCGAGCACGACATGGGCATGCTCGAAGCCGGAGAACGCCAACCGGAAGTGATAGAGCCGGTGATCGAGCGGCTCACCCGCGATGGTAATACCGAGCGCGCTCACGTCGGTGAAGTCGGACAGACCAGGCGGCCGGGCTCGTGCTGCTGGCGGAAGATCACGTCCTGTTCGGGACCGTTGAGCGCCCGCCAGGCGTTGATGCGCCGCTCCAGCGTGCGGCGGATGTTCGGGTTCAAGTCATGATGCCGTCGGCGCAGCTCGTCCAGCCGCCGATCACGCGGATGCCGGGCGCAGCCTTCAGGATCGGAACGATCTCGGCGTCCCAATACTGCCCGAGCGGATCGGACCGGCGCCGGCCCCTCGGCGTCTTCTTCTGCGATGGCGGGCGACAATCGCCCTCGATTCGATCCGCGCTTGCCTTCGAGAACCCCGCCTTGGCCGCGGCGGCCTCGGGGGACAGCGTCAGTCGGTAGGTCATGTACAGCCTCATCTGGTGGTCGGTGATGTGGAGGCCAGGCAAGGCATCGATTCCCTCTTGTCGAGACGAATCAACAGCTTGCACCAGCCGCACCCGGCCGCCAGACGGGTCCAAAAACGCGACGCCGATGAGGACGGTCCTCCGGTCGGGCTGCGCCCTCCCTTCGGTCCGTCCCCATCGACGCAGTCTCACCTTGATTGTCGCTGGAGTCTCACCCTGATCGCCGCCGCGCAATCTTGGGGCGATACGATCTCGGGCGGCTTGTCTTGGACGCGATCGGTGCGGCTTGGCGGCGTGCAAATGCAAACCAATTTCGCGCTTCGTCCCGATCTCGTGACCCTACCGATACCAGCCCTGTCCGGTAGCGCGGCGGTACCCTCTACCCTCGACGCAGAGCCCTGTTTGGGCCGAATGACAGGCAGGATCTGCTTGACCAACAATTGTGCTGAGCGCGCATTGAGAGGCATCGCCTTGGGAAGGCGCAACTGGACCTTCGCCGGCAGCCAGCGTGGCGCCGACCGTGCCGCCATCATGCTGACGATGATCGCGACCTGTCGCCTCAACAAAGTCGATCCCAAGGCCTGACTCGCCGACGTCCTCGCCCGTATCGCCGATCTTCCCGCATCGCATCTGCACGAACTGCAGCCCTGGGAATGGAAGCTCCTGCGCCGAGCCCGCCGGTCAGCAAGCCGCCTGACCTTCACGCAAACCATCATAGAGTTCGTCGTGCCCGCGCGCACGCTTCAATCAGGCGGTCTTCGTCGTATGCGTACGACATCAGCCCCTGAGTCGGTTCTGCAGCGCCTGCCGATTGGCAACGAGGCTGCTGAGGTTCAGCAGGTGTGGTGCTCGTCCTTGCTCCAATTGCCTAACCAGCGCCCGCGTGCCGTCCACCACGAAGACGCCGCAATCATAAGTGTTCAGCTGCTGGGTCATGCCGCGTGACTCCAGGCGGGCGCCCAGCCTTGCTGCGAGCTCTGCTGCGGGCGTGTTGTTGTATTCCCCCATGGAGTCGTAGCGATAGGCAACCGGCCTTTCGCGGTCGCGGCGATCAACAAACAGCAACGACCAATGGGTGCCGGGGAGATTCGTAGCACGGGCATTGTTCACTGGCAGGAACAGGAAGTCGGCTGTGTCGTCACCATTCTGATCATGGACGATGCGCTGGAATGCGCGTAGCATTTCGCTCTCGGTGCCCAAGCGCAGGCTAACAAGGGTTATGAGAGGATCCACGAACCGCGTCCGGGCGGCGAGATTCGGATTGTCCCCCCCCAACTCTTGCGCCAGGAGCTGGTAATCTCTCAGGACATGCTCGTCGCCCAGCCATTCCGTGTCCTCGAGCACCAGCCCGCGGCCGTGAGACGAAGCTGTCGGACCTAAAGCCCCGATCTGAGCATCGTAGGAGGTGCTCGGAAACGCCGGCACAGAATTAACATCGTCGCGTGATTCAGACGGCGTGGCCGCAGTCAGATCAACCAATGGAGGACCGCCGTAGGTGCTTGAGCGAGCCCTGGCAGCCGGCGCTGGCGCAAAGTGAGCATCGTCGCGCAACTCGGACGGATTCGGATTCACCAGTGCGAGATGCTGAACCCTGGCAGTTGATGGTGACGCCGGTGCTTGCATCTGCCGCCGCGACAACTCCTCGCTCAACCACGCCAAAGCTTCATCGTCCGAGGAGGCTGGCATCGGAGAAAGCCGCTGCGGCGAGCCGAGCTGTCGAGCGCCATGGTGATGACCCGGTACCGGCCCGGCAAACGGCGGCGCAAAGTCGGGCGGCGGGCTCCAAGCGTTGTCACGCAACTCAAATGATGCGGGCGAATTCGGATTAACCGCTGCTTCAAGACCGCCATAGGTGTCTGAGTGAACCCTGGCAGAGTGCGCTGGCGATGCTTCCAGGACCGGCCACATACCCCAATCAAAGTTGAGCGGCATCTGCGGCGACCAGGTTGAGGCGGACCAGGCAGGTTTCTGCTGTCCAGCTTGGACTATGTCCTGCGCCTGCTCCGGGGGAACCCCGGGCCACGGTGGGCCGTCTTCCACCATCAAACGCAGATCCTGATCATAACCTTCCGGGAGGACCAATGGCCGACTGACAGCTCGCTGCGGCGCGCTGTGCTGCGCAGGGGCGTCGGCGACGTTCGTCGCGACCGCATGCGGCGCCGTGGCATCTTGGTACCCACTCCCCTGCATCGTCGGCCGCGCCTGCCATGGCGATGCACCCGGTTGATGGGTGGGGGCCGACGTCAGCAGGCGACCGCCTGAAGCGACGATCTCGCTCAGTTGCCGCTCGCTGGCAACGCCGTGCAGATTGTCTAGGGTCCTCGGCCTCTTCGCTGGCCTCAATTCAGCTGTGTCATGCTCATCGTTGATGAGGACCTCCTCGCTTGGCAGGAGGTTGCTCTTGGCAAGTGCACCGATCGGCTCGTCCGGGAACTGCTGGCGGTCGGACTCTCCGGGATCCGGTGCCTGGTCATGGCACGCGGCTGGCTCAAGAGATGACGACGGGCCGGGTTCGTCCATCAGCCCCAAAACCAAATCCTGATCGTAGCCTTCTACAGGAAGCTCCTCTCGCCTGCTGAAAGCTTGCTGCGACGCGCTGTGCCGCGCAGCGGCGTCGCCGACCCGCCTCGACTCCATCAGAGCCGCGTCTTCGGGATCAGGAATGGGGGAAATATGGCGATCGAGCTCCATCGCCTTACCGGCCGGCGATTTTCGGAGATGGGCCAGTGCGGCACCGATCTTCCGATTACCACCAGCGTCCTTATAATCCTCGACATCTCCATCCAACGCCTTGCCGGAAAGCCGAGCAGCAATGCCCTTCTTGTTGTTTTCACGCAGGTAGTCACTGAAACTGTTAAGAACAACTGCATAGGTACGTACGGTACCTGTCGCAGCTTTGTTTTTGTACTCTTTGATGAGAGCCGCGTCCTGGGGGGGAGGATTCGGCTTAGCGCGGCCTCCGATCGGCACGATTCCGCCCGTCGACTGCGAGGTCCGGAGATGACCAATTGCCGTAAGGAGTCTCGTGGGATTACCCTTTCCAAAGAACTCAGCATCATCGGTCAGCGACTTGTCGTCGAGCCGAGCAGCAATGGACTTTTTTTTATTTGCGACAAGCCAGCGGCCAAAGCTGCGAAGGGGCCACACATTGGCCTTGGCGGTGATTTCGGTAGCCCCGCCCTTGATGAGGGCCTTCTCAAGCTCCGAAATAAGGCGAGCGTCCTCGGAATAAAGAGGCTGCTTCCTGCGAACCCCAGTTGATCGAGCCGGCTGCAGCGCCGAGGACGACGGGCCGGGTTCGTCCATCAGCCCCCAAAGCAAATCCTGATCGTGGGCTTCCGCAGGAAGCTCCTCTGGCCAACTGCCAGCTTCCTGCGACGCGCTGTGCTCCGCAGCGGCGTCGCCGACCCGCCTCGGCTCCATCAGGGCCGCGTCTTCGGGATCAGGATGGGAAATATGGCGATCGAGCTCCATCGCCTTAGCGCCGGCCGACGATTTTCGGAGATGGGCCAGTGCGGCACTGATGTTGCGGTAACCACCGGCGTCCTTCTTATAGTCCTCGACATCTCCATCCAACGACGTGCCGGGAAGCCGACCAGCAATGCCCGGCTTGTTGTTTTCGCGCAGGTAGTCACTGAAACTGCCAAGAGCAACCGTATAGGTAATGCCGGTACCTGTCGTTGCTTCGTTTTTGTACTCTTTGATGAGGGCCTCGTCCCCGGGGTGCGGATTCAGCTTAGCGCGGCCTCCGATCGGGACGATTCCGCCCGTCGACAGCGAGGTCCGGAGATGATCTAGTGCCTTACGGACTCTCTTGAGATCACCCTTTCCTATCGACTCCCGAACGTCGTTGGTCAGCGACTCGTCGTTAAGCCGAGCAGCAATGGCCTGCTTTTTGTTTTCAAAGAGCCAGCGGCCCAATCTGAGAAGATGACCTACATTGTCCTGGGCGGTGCGCTCGGCGACCCCGGTGAGTGCCTTGCTAAGCCCCAAAATAAGGGGCTTATCTTCGAGATAAAGAGGGCGCTTGCTGCGACCTACCAAAACCCCAGGTGACTTGCCCGGCTGCAGCGCCGAGGTGCCTGGCATCGGCCCGCCGTCTCCACCCCGCAACGCTGGAGGGTATTCGTGCCCGCTCGCCTGCATAATGGGCTGCGCCTCCGATGGCGATGCACCGACTTGCGCGGTTGGTCCGGGAGGCGACGACGGGCGGGTTTCGTCCATCATCCCCAAAGGCAAATCTTGATCGTGACCTTCCACGGGGAGGACCTCTGGCCAGCTGCCAGATCTCTCCCACGCGCTGCGCGGCGCGGCGGCGTCCCTAACTCGCGTCGGCTCCATGAGGACCGCGTCTTCAGAATCAGGAACGGGTGAGATAACGCGCTCGAGTTCCATCGCTCGGGCGCCCGCTCGCGAGCCTCGGAGATAAGTTAGAGCGGCCCCGATCTTCGGGTCTCGACCGGGCGTTTTCTTATAGCCGTCGACATCTTTATCCAACGACTTGTCGGAAAGCCGAGCAGCAATGCCCTTCTTGTCATTTTCACGCAGGTAGTCACTGAAACTGCGAAGAGCAGTTGCATAGTTCTGGACGATATGTGTTGGTGTTTCGTTTTTGCACTCTTTGATGAGAGCCGCGTCCTTGGGATAAGGATTCAACTCAGTGAGGCCTGCGATCGGCACGATTCCGCCCGTCGACTGCGAGGTCCGGAGATGATCTAGTGCTGTACGGACCTTCTTGGTACCGCCCTTTCTTATGAACTCCTGGACATCATTGGTCAGCGACTCGTCGTTAAGCCGAGCAGCAATGGCCTGCTTTTTGTTTTCAAAGAGCCAGCGGTCGAGAGTGAGAAGATTGCTCACATTGTTCTTGGCCGTGCGCTCGGCAGCCCCCCCTTTGATGAGGGCCTCCTCAAGCCCCAAAATAAGGTCAGCATCTTGGGAATAAAGAGGACGCCTGCTGATACCTATGTAAACCTCTGTTGACTGGCCAGGCTGCAGCGCCGAGGCGCCTGGCATCGGCCCGCCGCCTTTACCCTGCGACGCTGGAGGGCATTCGCGCCCGCTCGCCTGCATGATGGGCTGCGCCTCCGATGGCGATGCGGCGACTTGATGGGGGGGGGTCTGCATCAGCACACGATCACCCGGACGGGTGATCTCGCTTAGCTGCCGCTCAAAGGCCGCCGCGTCTGTCGACGGGGACACCGGTGCAGTCTCTTGCTGGGCGGCGCTGTTCGATTGTTGCTGCAGTCGGCTAGTTGAGGTGAAATCCATCCGTTCTCACTTTCGAAGATATAGGCGCATCAGAGCTCGGTTTGGATCTCATGCGCGGGGCAATCGAGACGGCAGCGCGGCGACCAAATCCACAGCACAGAATGTGCTCTCAACGTTGGATCCAGCAACAAACCAGCGTGGGTCCGAACCGTCCGCGCCGCAGGCAGTCGGACACTCGGATGTTCTTCCCCACAATTTTTGCTATGAGAGGAAGCTGTCGAGTACCTGACGAGCGCTGTCGGGCGACGTGGAAAATTGCTCCCTGACGAGACGAGGGATTGATCCCCTCGCGACACGGTCAGAACGGGGTTTATGCAGCGAATCAGTTCAGGTCCTCTGCGGTTCGAAGATCCCCGGAGGGAGGTCACGCTGGAGCTGGACGAGGTTTCGGCGATACTCCGGCTCAACGAGCTGGGGTAGGATAGCAAACGGAATTTGCAGCTGACCATCCCGCATCTGACGCGGTCATCCTGCATCGCTGCCTCCAGCGCCACGGCATCAGCCGATTGCCGGAGGTTGAAGGCGGCAAGCCTTCGAAGAAAAAGTTCAAGGCTTATCCGATCGCTTATTTCTACAAGATCCAAACAGTGCTCACTTACAATGGGATCCAGTTCACCTTCCCGCCCCGCTATGCGGACGGCCCGACGGCAAGATACGAGACGCATATGTTCGATATGCGATGCCAAGAAAACGGGATCGAACATCGGCTGACCAAGATCAAGCATCCCTGGACCAATGGCCAGGTCGAGCGCATGAACCGCACGATCAAGGAAGCGACCGTCCAACGCTACCACTATGATCGACACGATCAGCTCGAAGCTCACCTTTTCATCACCGCCTACAACTACGCTCGGCGCTTGAAGACCCTGAACGGCCTCACGCCCTACGAACACATCTGCAAATGCTGGACTTGCCAGCCAGAACGATTCACACTCAACCCGCTCCAGCAAATGCCGGGACTAACCCGCCCTATTCGTGAGAGTGCGTTTTTTTTAGTCCGATTGATGGGCCGCACATCTGCTCTGACGAGGCGCGCGGGTGCCTTCGGCTTTTCACCGCCTGACGACCGGTACTTTGCAACGCGCTTGAGGGATGGGTTGGGCGAACGGGGCGCGAGTGAAATGGACCCCGATTTTGGGACCAGAGGTTAGTTGGAAAAGGGCCGCTCCGTTTGATAGACGGAGGGCATGATGACGACGAAGACGAGACGCAAGATCGACGCGGCACTGAAGGCAAAGATTGCGCTGGAAGCCGTGCGGGAGCAGGCGACGGCGGCCGATCTGGCCCAGCGCTATGAGGTTCACCCGAACCAGATCTGTGCCTGGAAGAAGCAACTGCTGGACCAGGCGGCGCGGGCCTTTGATGCGGGTGTCGGGCGCGAGAGCGAGGAAACGCGCGAACGCGAGATCGAGAAGCTGCACGCCAAGATTGGACAACTGACGGTCGAGCGCGATTTTTTAGCGCGGAGGTCCGGAAGATGAGCACGCCGGACCGTCGAGGAATGCTCGATCGCGCCGACAAGGCGCTGTCGATCCCGTCGGCAATGCCTGTTGCTTGGCATCGCGCGCTCCGGGGTCTACCGGCCGCCCCGGCCGGCCAACGACAACGACCTTGCCCTGATGCGGCGGATCGACGAGCTGTTCATCGCCTGGCCGTTCCTGGGCTCGCGGCGAATGACCGCAATGCTGAAGGCTGAGGGGCTTCAGGTCAATCGCAAGCGCGTGCAGCGGTTGATGCGCAAGATGGGCATCGCGGCGCTGGGACCGAAGCCGAACACGACGAAGCCGGCGCCGGGCCACAAGATCTATCCTTATCTGCTGCGCAACATGACGATCGACCGGCCGAACCAGGTGTGGGCCGCCGACATCACGTATCTGCCCATCGGCCGTGGCTTTTCTTTATCTCGTCGCCATCATCGACTGGGCGAGCCGAGCGGTTCTGGCGTGGCGATTATCGAACACGATCGACGTCTCGTTCTGCGTGGCGGCTCTGGAAGAGGCGCTGGCGAAGTACGGCAGGCCGGAGATTTTCAATACCGACCAAGGCAGCCAGTTCACCAGCGCGGCCTTCACCGGCGCGTTGGCGGGCGCAGGGATCAAGATCTCCATGGATGGCCGCGGACAACGTCTTCATCGAGCGGCTGTGGCGGTCGCTCAAGCATGAGGACATCTATCTCAAGGGCTATGCCGACGGCCGCGAGGCCAAGGCAGGGATCGCGAGCTGGATCGCCTTCTATAACGATCGTCGCCTTCGTCAGGCGCTCAGCTATCGCACGCCGATGGCGGTCTGGCGCGAACGGATGCAGGCCGCGAAGGCTGTGGAATGGTGGACAACGCTGACGCGTTGACCACATGCCCACAGCAACAGCAGCAGACAGTGTCTCTGGCAGCGTGATAGGAAGTAATCAGGAGCGGTCAGTTTCCAACTAACAAACCGGCTCAAGCGGCCCCGCTCCGCGGGTCCATTTCACCTTTTCAGAAGGCGTTGGCATTCTTTGGCTCGCTCGATCAACTTGGCGGAAAGGCGCTCGATAATGACGTTATCTAGCCCTTCCGCTTGCGCGGCAGCGCACACGTCGCTCACGTTGTCGGGGAGCAGTTCGGCCAGCGAGTTCAATCCAGCAATCACTTTTTCCGCATCGAAACGGGTCTCGCGGGCGAATTTCTGCCATTCGCGCGCACCTATCTGGGCTAGCCTGTATTCCCCGCCGACCTTCATAGCGAGCTTCATCTTCTGCAAGTCGACATCGTCGTAGGGAAGGATGCTGGCAACATCGTAGAGTGGCGCAAGTCGCACCGTGGGGCCGCTGGCTAGGAGTAGTGAGTAGTTCTTAGCGTGTGCATCGGTGCCTCCGATGAGCCAATTTAAGCCGAGGGCATCGATGAATGTATCGAGATCATCAACACTGTCGGTGGAGTAGGTGCGTAAAAGTTCGATAATATCCGCAGCGGACGGGCCGCCCTCGCTTTGATATTTCTTGGTTGGCATGATGCCGCGTGCCTGGCACGCGTCCTCTTGATGGACGCGAATGACGTCATTGCCACTGAACTGCCGATCGTAGCGTTCGACGACAATGGCGATCTCTTTCTCAAACCGCACGACTTTGGTTCCGGCGACTGGCAAGCCGAGATTGCGCGCGAGATTGAGGCAGATGTGCTCGTTCTCGGCATGGCCATCGAAATGGCCGGTCGGCGGCTTAAGGATATGGGTTGTCGGAATGCCTCCAGACGGTATCCCCCATCGCCCCTTTTGCAGAAGCAGCGCGGTTTTCGGCTGGGCGCCGGCAAGACTGAATTGCCCCGTGTCACGCGGCAACCGCCACGCGGCATGATCTTCTCTCAATGCTTGCAGACGTTTTGCGACGGCGGTTTCGTCAAGCCACTCAACCTTGTCATTCGTACCGCTTCGCAATTCCTCCAAACGATCGCGCGTGACGAATTGAATGGCGCCGGCGCAATCTTCGCCGACATGGGAAATCAGGGCAAAGACGTTGCGAGCCGAGACCTGAAACTTCTTCGCCCAACGATCGAGAACGCGCTCATTGTCCGGGAGCAGGCCCCATAGAAAGGCCTGAACAGCGGCGGGACCGTGTTCCTCGGCCGCGAGTGGCATGGAGAGCGAAATGGGGTACGCGCCCCTCGTTTGACGCCAATCGCTGTCATAGACGAAGGTGAGGCGGCCACGAGCGTCGTTGTGCACGCGGCCGACTTCCCTGCCGTCCAGGAGCGCGACGAGTTCGCTGGTCATGGTCTGCTTCTTTTGGCTTTTGACACGATTGCATTGATATCGACGGCTGACTTTTCTGAACCGCGGCCATGTGGTTGTTCGCTGCCTGCGTCTAGATGGATGCCGAGAGCGTCAAGAGCGCGGAGTACGAGGCCGAGTTCGGCGCGCGCGTGGCCGCGCTCGACCTCGATGACCCACTGACGGCTGACGCCAATGCGCTTGGCGAGGCTGGACTGATCAAGCTTGTGCCGTTTGCGGGTATCCCGAATGATGGCCCCGAGATCGGCCGATGTGCGTATGAGCATGGCAATTCAAAACGTTGTCGTTCGCTTACATTACCATATGTCCGCGTTCGACGACAATTGAAAATGTCAGCGAGCGCTGACTTCCATAAATGTCATCGCTCGTTAACATGCGTAAGTCTCCTAACTGCGCTGCATAAACCCGCGACGGCTAAGAGCACCACGGACGTAATCGGGACGTTTCTGGTCTCCTGCCTTAGGCTGGTTGCACTCAAGCGAACAAGTGTGACGTTGCGAGAGCGACACACACGCAGAGAGCTGGCTCCGCAAATTCGGACAGTAGCTTGAGTGGATTTTCTGCCTGAGAGCGGCGAGGATTCTTGCCGCGAAACAGGAGCGAAGATGACGAAGAGGAGTCGCCGGACGCATTCTCCGGCATTCAAGGCAAAGGTGGCTTTGGCGGCCGTGAAGGGGGAGAAGACATTGGCCGAGCTGGCGCAACTGTTTGATGTCCATCCGAACCAGATCACGACCTGGAAGTCCCAACTCCTGGCAGGCGCCGCCGGAGTGTTTGGGCAGGACAACGGACCGGCCGAGGCGCCGGTCGATTTGAAGCGTTACATGCCAAGATCGGCGAGCTTGCGTTGGAGAACGATTTTTTGTCCGGCGCGCTCACCAAGGCGGGCCTGCTGAGCGCAAAGCGATGATCGACCGCGACCATGATCTGTCTGTCGTGCGCCAGGCGAAGGTCCTGAACCTTGCCCGCAGTACGGTTTACTATGAACCTCGGCCGGTTTCGGCCGAGGACTTGTCTTGATGCGCCGGCTCGATGAGCTGCACCTCGATTATCCCTTCGCAGGGGGGCGCATGCTGCGATCGCTGTTGCAGCGTGAGGGCATGCAGGTTGGCGGCCGCCACGTCGCGACGCTGATGAAGCGCATGGGGATCGAGGCGATCTATCGCCGTCCGAACACGAGCAAGCCCGCACCGGGCCACAAGATCTACCCGTACCTATTGCGCGGATTGAAGATCGAGCGGCCGAACCAGGTCTGGGCAATGGACATCAGCTACATTCCGATGCGACGTGGATTCGTTTACCTCGCGGCGGTCGTCGATGTGTTCAGCCGAAGGGTATTGGTCCATCGCGTATCGATCACGATGGAGACGATATTCTGCGTCGAAGCGCTCCAGGAGGCGTTGGCGAAGCACGGCAGGCCCGAGATCTTCAACACGGATCAGGGTAGCCAGTTCACCAGCCTCGACTTCACCGGCGTGCTGCTGGACGCGAACATCGCCATCAGCATGGACGGCAAGGGTGCCTGGCGCGACAACGTGTTCGTCGAGCGGCTGTGGCGCACTGTCAAATACGAGGAAGTCTATCTGCGTGCTTACGACAGCGTGCTCGAGGCGCGAGCATCGATTTCCAAATATCTGGCGTTCTACAATCGAGGACGTCCTCACTCGAGCCTTGACGAACGCACGCCCGACGAGGCTTACTTCGGCGCGCAAACGATGGTGACGGCCGCATGATCGTCGCCAACGATTTTGCTGCGGCTCTGGTCGGGCTTGCGCCCTCCCGACGCCACAGCAAAATCGTAAAGCCCCGCGTTCAGCATAACCCGGCAGGAATCCACTTAATTTTCGCGGGGCCCTGTCCAAACAACCGAGACCAGCTCTGTGATCAATTTCGCCAAAGGCGTCTCTGGCTAGACAAGGCCCACTCCAAAGAAAGAAGTCTCAGATCATGGTGCCGTACCAAATCACGAGCGCGAAGATCACCAGCAAGACGATGGTGATGATCTGTTCACCGATGGGTATCGGTTGTTTGTCCATGACCCGCGCCGAATCGAAACGGCCTTCAAAGCAAAGCTTGATCGATTGCATCCACGATTACTGAACCAACTCAGCCATCATTTGAATACGGCGACGACATCGATGATGACGAAGAGGCCGCCAATTGAGGCGCCCTTACTAATGGGCGGCTTTTGGTACCGGGCCTTCTTCGTTTGACTTGCTCAATCAGAGGCCGGATTAGATGTTTAAAAGCAAGGCCGAGACATGTGATCAGCACCAAGATCGGCCAGTATGCCAAAATCGCAAGAGCGGCCAACCATGCTGGGCTGCGCTGCTCCCGCCAAAAATACACCGACGCTGCGGTGATGTGGGCCGCGACTATTGCGGCCCAGATGGCTAGCGCGACGTTGGCCGCCTCTCCGAGTGTCACCGCCTCCCACGCGGCTTCAATCGGCATTGAAGGCGCGCTTTCGCTTGTCATAGTTTGCTCGGCCTTCCCACATTGCCCGCTGGTAAGCCCCACGGAGTCAGCTCGAAAAGGCTAACGAGGACTGACGGTACTGCATCAGCAGTGGATCGGGACCCTACCCACTCTGGGGGGCCGTACTTTTTGATGGCGACAGAAATCCCTGTATGGCTTAAGCCCGCAAAGCCACCCTTTGATCTCGTCGGATTCCATCGGGTCTTCAAGCGCGCCCACTGAATGATGAGGCAATGCGGCGGCACACCCAAGACTGCCTACCCAAAAGCAGTCTTGAATCTGATTTGCGCCTAAAAGGGAATCCTTAGAGTCCACACCTAGAGCGCTGAGTACTGCTTTGGACGACGCAAAGCGAGCGTGTCAGGCGACGCCTGCGCATTGGCAAGAAATGTCGGCTTTGTCAGCTTTTTGTCAGCTTGTCTACATAACAACTCGTTGCGATGAGAACCAATTACAACAATGCCTACGGGCAAAGTGTGGACCAGCAGCGCGATGCGTTGGCGGGCACTTCTGGCGCAGATATGACTGCTTTTACGGCCGCTTTAGCTGCTGAAGGGCCGACCTCTTTTGCTGTTGAGAAGAGGACAGGTGAGTCAGTCAGGCTACACAGAGCAAGTAGCAATTTTGGCAACGTCCAAAATCTTTCTTTGTTTTCTGATGCCAGTCAACACAATAAGGTGGGGACTATGACCGTGGCGCCGGTGCGCGACAGTTTGCGAATTCTTACCATAGAGAATGTTGGCCGGTCGAGGTACAAGGGGGTCGGGACGGCTATGATCGAAGTCGCCGATCACATTAGGGAGTCCGCGGGACTTTCCACGCTATCCCTTCTCTCTCAAGATGAGGGAGCTTCAGAATTTTTCTACAAGAAGGGATTCCGGTTTACGGACGAGGACAAGAATGCGGAAATGCGGACTCTCATTTCCAATCCACGATACGCTTCAGATGAAATCCTTATGGGCGAGATGGAGCGCTAGCATACCTCAGGGGGCAGGGCCGGCCGGGCCCCCTGAGAGAAACCAGTTCATCTATAGTTAAGGCTTGTGCCGGGCGTCATGGATTGGAAGGCCGGCCAAGCGCTGGCGTAGAACAGCCGCAACTAAATCTCTGGTGCAGGTACCGCATTGGGCATCTGAAATGGACCCCGATTTTGGGACCAGAGGTTAAGTTGGAAAAGGGCCGCTCCGTATGATGACGGTCGCGCTTGGCCTTCTGGCGTACAAGGCTAATCTGTGGTCTGGCTAAGGCCATCGGTGGTGCAGGTCATCGATCAGATAAGCGTGCGCATGTCCGGATGCTTCTCCACGCACATGCGGGTGATCGGACGGCAGTTCGGGATGTTGATGCGGAACAGTGTCCGCGTCGGCGGCCAAGCCGCCGGGGGCAGGAGGAGCCCGACGGCGCCTTTGAGAGAGCGAACGCAAAGAAGACCCGGCGCGCACGCGAAAGGGTCGATGGACCGCTGTATCCGATTGTGGCGCGCATCCGTCTCGACCTAGACCAAAGCCGGGCCCTTCAATCCTGCGAAAAACGGTAATTCGAACCATAGACCTAGTGAGGCGGACATGCCGGATAGGCGACAGCCGTTATGGCACGTCCGTTTCGCGGCTTGGGCAAATCGTATTCTTCGCCGTCCAGCAGCGCCGTGATTTGCCATTCAAATGCCTTGCGATCGATCGCATACATGCAATCGCGCGCGCCTTCAAAGCCCACAGTCCGGGCAGCCAGCGCTTGACCATGATGATTGAGAAATTCTACGCCGCTCACATCAAGAGTACGCATACGACGAAGGCCGCCAGATTGGCACATGCACGTGAGAGCGTCGAGCTCTATGATGGCTTGTTGCGTGAAGGTCAGGCCGCCTGCTGATCGGCGGGTTTGTCGGCTTTGCGCAGGAGCTTCCATTCCCAGGGCAGCATAGTTCGTGAGCAGACGCGATGCGGGAAGATCGGCGATGCGGGGCGAGGACGTCCGCCCATCCAACAGCTTTAGCCGGTGCTTTTTTACCCAATACTTCTGCGGTCAATGCCTTATGACGGTAGACGAGGCAAGGCAATTGAAGCGGGGCGACTATGTTTGAGGGCTAGGGACTGCCGAGGCGGGCCTTGGCGTCGTAAGGAGCGTGGGCCGTTTTGGCGTTGTTATCCAAGGGGCAGATGGTCAACAGACCTCCCCCTTCTTTAACGACATGAAATTGATGAGCCGAACCGACATTAACGGCCGCATAACCTGAGTAATGATTCTGGCAGTGAACTAGCAAGGCCGTCGCGCCCTAGGATTTGCTTCGATCTCGAGCACGTCGAGTTGATCGGCACAACGACCTTCTCAGCTAGACTTCTCGACCGGTATGCGCGCGCCAATTCCGATGGGCGCGCGCCCTTGGCGCTTGGACCATGTCGCAATCTACCCTGTCCGATTTAATACCTTGATGGCACAAGTCCAACTTGGCGGAGCACGCGCTTCGGCAGCGTAGGGCTAAGCACATGCTTTCCCTTCTCTTCAAATACAGCATCTCAGTATCCGCAATGGCACACCGCTTGCTGATCAAGCGCTGGGACCCGATTCGTGCGACCATTTCGGCCTCACAATTGCGGGCTGAAGCTCAGATGAGCCAACTCAGAGCCAGGGTGTGAGGACGATCCCTGCTCACATGCTTGATGGCCGGTCTCAGAAACTTAACACATCGGAATTGAGAGGAACGTCATGGCTACGACAATCACAATCAACGTGCAAAACAACAGCCCCTCGCTTCAGAACTTCTTCTTCTTCCAGCAGCCGGCTATCTACACGGGCGGGCCTGAGGTGTATACGAATAGTCTGTATTCTCAAGCGCTCCTACCCTATGCGACATCCGGCGCGATCCTGACCTTTTCACTAATTCTGCAGGATTACGCAGGTGTTCAACAGCAGGTGACTCCCCCAACGGTCGGTAAACCCTCAGGTCAACTTTCGGCCACGCAGGCGATCAACGTAACGCCGGCGGCCGGCGGAACACCAACCAAGAATACGACGACGATGACCGTAACTCCATCGCTCGGGCTCTCGTCGCCGGTTTCCACGTCCGGACCGCAAGCCGGCTCTTTCCGGATTATAACGCCGGTCTACAACCCTACCCTGGAGAACTACAATGCAGGATCGGCCCTGCAGACTCTTACCGGTGGCGTCACATTATCCAATTTTGTGACAGCCCAGCCGAATACCAATCTGGATTGTCAGCCCATTCGCATCTTCTATGTCCAGACCGGCAATTACACCGCTGGTACGGTGATGAACTTCACGGCATCTTCGGCCACCGCCGCCGTTTGCGATGCGACGCCGGGCTATTCAAGCTTCAGCGTCGTATACAACGCTGACGGTACGTGGACAATCAAGCCTTTTGCCGTCGTACGCGCCGCTGATGGACGCGGAAGGCTTGTCGAAGGTACAACCGCGACAAATGCCGAGGTGCTGAACGAAGCTGGGACTGCAACTATCTCCACCGGCTATGTTGCTGACGGCAATTTCAATCCTCCCATCCTGGTGCAGAATCTAAGCCATGCTGCTGCAATCAACGTGCTTGGCGAATATCAGGTTGGTCCAATCGGTGGCCCGAAGATAGGGACAACTTGCATCGATAAGCAGGGAACCTCGGCGACGTTCGCCCCGTAGGGCCAACCAAAGCTCCTGCCGCGCTTATGAGTGCCCCGTCGGGGCACTCACTCGCGGACAGCATTTCCAGCCGCTGCTGGGCGAGTATGGTCGGCAAATCACGACCGCTTCACGGCGGTCGGGAGCCTCCGATGTCTTGAATTCGAAACCGCGTGACGGCTTTTTGCGGCCGATTGGGCTACGTAGATAGCACGCGCGCGACCTCAAAAAAGAGCGCTCCCTCCTCGAAGGTTGAGAGGATATCTGATGTCGAACCCGAATTGATACTCGTGCTAATGTTTCCGTTTTTTGCGCCACTTAGCGGAACCGTTACCCGGGACATCGAAACGAAAGTGCTCAAAATTACGGAAACACAAAAGAAAGTCTTCGAGGAGTATGGCTTAGGCCAACAACTCGACGCCCTTTTCGCAGCGGTGGCGGAGCTGGAAGAGCGGTATCAGATGTCGATAGGAACGCAACATGCGGGAACGCCGAGTACCGGACCGGCAATATAACGCCTCCAGAAGAGGACCATGAACATAGAGGATATAAAGCGACGTAATGGCGCCGCCGTGCGCGACGAAGCTGAGCGCGTATTGGACCGTTTGGAGACCGTCAGCGACGCGCAATATCAGGAGGTCCTTAGAAGTCGCAAAATGGCGGGCGGGAGCTCGAGTCAGAAATAGCCCGACTCCCTCTTCCTTGGCGGACGCCGCGACACAGTTGAAGCTATTCGTTCGCCAGCCACGACACTAGCACCTCCATAAAGGATAATGGCTGATCAAGCACATACAGCCTCGCATGGAGATCGTAAGGAGATCATCATGATAAACGAAACCAGCATTACCGACGGCACGGACATAGCAGTCGGCGTATTTCAGGACCTCTCGAAGCAGGTTATCGCCGCGCAGACGGAGCTTTCCAGAAATTACTTCGATGCCTATTGGCACTGGCAGGAGTGCCTCCAAACCGAATCCACACAACTGACGGAGCTCTTCAAGAACGTCTTCTTCACGTACTCACCGGCCGATCAGATAGGCATTCTTCAGGCTTGGATGAAAGGCGCCACGGGGCGCCTCGCGTAGGATTTGATTGCCCCCCGTGCCAACTGGAAAGGCTTTCTGCGTCTATCCCGGGTCACCTGCCCGGTCGCGCTCTATCCGGTGACTTCGGAGAGCGAGAAAATCTCGTTTAACCAACTCCATCGGAAGACTGGCCACCGGATCAAGTACCTGAAGGTGGATGCCGAACCGGCGACGAGGTGCCCAACGAGGACATCGTCAAAGGCTACCGGCTCGAGATGGACCAGTTCATCGAGGTCACCAAAGACGAGCTCGAGGAGATCGCTCTCGAGTCCACGCGGACCATCGAGATCGACGAATTCGTCGACAAGGCCGACATCGACCCGCGCTACCTGATCCGTGGCCACGATGCCTTCGCCGTGATCCGCGAGACAATCCGCGAGATGGACAAGGTCGCGATCGGTCGCGTGGTGCTGACCAACCGCGAGTACATCATCGCGCTGGAGCCGCTGGGCATGCGGTCTCGTCGGCACGCTGCTCCGCTCCCCCTACGAAGTGCGCGGCGAACAGGGTATTTCGACGAGGTCCAGGACGTCAAAGTGACGAAGGACATGCTCGATCTCGCCAAGCACATCGTGAACCAGAAATCCGGAAGCTTCGAGCCGGAGAAGTTCCAGGATCACTATGAGACCGCGCTGATCGACCTCATCAAACAGAAGCGAGCCGGCAAGCCAATCACGCCGAAGGAGCGGCCCGCCGCGACCAACGTTGTCGATCTGATGGAGGCGCTGCGGCGGAGCGTCGGCCGGGAAGCAGCGCCGGCGAAGGCGGCCAAGCCCGCCCAAAAACCTCGGAAGGCGTCGAGCGGGCAGAAGGAAATGCTGATGCCGATCGAGGGCAAGAAGCCGAAGGAGACGGCGGCGAAGAGCCGGCGGCAAAGCCGCAGCGGAAGTCAGCCTGAGGTCGGAATAGGAGGGCCGCATGGATGTGAAAGAAGCTTCCGCGATGACCGAAGCCTCTGGCCTGGTCGACGACCCGGACGCTATCGGCGCACCGCGCCGAGCGGCCAGACGGAGTCGGCCGGGACCCGAAGCTCGCTGCGCCAGCCTCCGAACGAGGCGGCACTGCGCTGGGCCGAACGGCTGCGCAAGGTGGCGGCGAAAGCCCCGTTGTCCTCGCTCTTCGTCGCGTTCCTACTCGGCACCTGGGTCGCGCGCCGGCGCTAGGACAAAGCCGCGGGGGTGCCGACAACCATGGCAAGGAAGCTAACCCGTCTTATTCGTCAGAGGGCGCCTGGCGCCTGAGAGGCTGGCGAGCGTGGTGTAAAGCGCTGATGCGGCGTAGGATTCGGTTGCAAAGCCAACCCCATCACCTTTAGCCGCGAACACCACGCCCGCCATGACCGATGATACGATTCTGCCCTTCTCGTTTCCAGCCGTTCACGCCAAGAAAGTCACAGCTGCCTTCGATGGCGGTCGGCTGACCTCGAACGGGGGCGTGATGCTTCTGGCGATGGCCGAGCGGCGTCTCGGCTTGGCCGACAATTTGGCCCGCGTGTTCCCGGATCGGCGCGATCCGACGCGGGTCGTGCACAGCCTTGTCGATATGTTCCGCGCGCGCATGTTCGCGATCTGCTGCGGCTACGAGGACGCCGACGACCTCGATCATCTGCGGTCCGATCCCGCATTCAAGCTGGCCTGCGGACGGCTGCCGGACACGGGTCGCGATCTGTGTTCCCAACCGACGCTGTCGCGGCTGGAGAATGCTCCGCGCCTTCGACGCATGGATGGATAGCTACCCGCGCGAGCCGGCATCCGTCACGCTCGACATCGATGATACCTGCGATGTCGTCCACGGCCATCAGCAGCTCTCGCTGTTCAACGCTCATTATGACGAACGCTGCTTCCTGCCGATCCACGTCTACGACACGGAGAAGAGCCGGCCCGTGGCGGTCGTGCTGCGGCCCGGCAAGACGCCGGGCGGCGTCGAGGTGCGTGCCCATCTGCGCCGCCTGATACGGCATATCCGGACGCGGTGGCACAACACGCGAATTACGTTCCGTGGCGACGGGCGCTATGCCCGGCCGGAGGCAATGGCGTGGTGCGAGACCAACGGCATCGACTACATCTTCGGTCTGTCCGGCACCAAGCCGCTCGCCAGAAAAGTCGACGAGGCCGCCGACGGCATCCGCACGCGCCGTGCCATCGAGGACCTGCCGGTTCTGCGTGGCTATACCGAGACGCGCCACAAGGCAAAGTCCTGGGATCGCGAACGACGTACCGTCGCCCGTACTGAGGCGACGATGCTCGGCCTCGACATCCGTTTCGTCGTCACCAGCCTCGATGTCGGCTCGGCCGAGTGGATCTACGACAGCCTGTATTGCGCGCGCGGCCAAGCCGAGAATCTGATCAAGCTGCATAAGACGCAGCTCGCCTCCGATCGCACCAGCTGCCGTTCGGCGCTCGCCAATCAAGTCCGCCTCGTTCTCCACACCGCCGCTTATTGGCTGATGCTGACCGTGCGCGACGCGATTCCCAAAGCCCGGGAATTGGCCACAGCCGAGTTCGCGACGCTGCGTCTTCGTCTCTTGAAACTCGCTGCCCGTGTCGTCGAGACCACGAGCCGCATTCGCCTTGCGTTTGCCGCGGCATGTCCCGAAGCCGACCTGATCCGCGGCTTGCCAGGCGCGCTGCTGCCGCTCGGTCCTTGACCGGCGGGGCGTCCACCCCCCGTTCGCCCAACCCATCCCTCAAGCGCGTTGCAAAGTACCGGTCGTCAGGCGGTGAAAAGCCGAAGGCAATCCCGCGCGCCTCGTCAGAGCAGATGTGCGGCCACATCAATCGGACCAAAAAAAACGCACTCTCACGAATAGGACGGGTTAGCTTGGTTGATCGAGACCTGTAAGCTCAATAGCGTCAGCGCCGAGCACTGGCTCTCCGACGTCCTCGCGAAGCTCGTCAACGGTCTCGGCGAGAAGCTTCGTAAGCGGAATTTGACGCAATTCCCGCCTTATCCCGTCCACTGTTTATGCTCTTGGTGATGCCGATCGCTTCTGACTTCTCGCGTTGATAGCTGAACTCGGTTGTACCGTGCAGCACAAGAACCAAACCTTCAGCGGCGACGACACGATCACGTGTCGATTGGAAAAGGCCGGTCAGAATGTCCGCTTCGCTGACCCGGTCATTGGAGAAGAAGCGGTAGGCTGCCTTGGTATTCGCCCAATCCTGGCAGACGAGCTGGATGCTTTGTCCCATGGCGCTTCCAATCTGCGTGAGCTGTTTGCGGAATCTGTCGCCGAGCCCGCGTCCCTAAACTCGCATCCACTACTCTCTCGATCAATCCAACATTCGCCTTTCCAGGACCGCAAACAGCCTTTTGCGGATTGATCCCTTAATGTCAGCCCCATAGAGCGCCCCCGTGGCCGCAGTCAGATCAACCAATGGAGGACCGCCGTAGGTGCTTGAGCGAGCCCTGGCAGCCTGCGCTGGCTCAAAGTGAGCATCGTCGCGCAACTCGGACGGATTCGGATCCACCAGTGCGAGATACTGAACCCTCGCAGTTGATGGTGACGCCGGTGCTTGCATCTGCCGCCGCGACAACTCCTCGCTCAACCACGCCAAAGCTTCATCGTCCGAGGAGGCTGGCATCGGAGAAAGCCGCTGCGGCGAGCCGAGCTGTCGAGCGCCATGGTGATGACCCGGTACCGGCCCGGCAAACGGCGGCGCAAAGTCGGGCGGCGGGCTCCAAGCGTTGTCACGCAACTCAAATGATGCGGGCGAATTCGGATTAACCGCTGCTTCAAGACCGCCATAGGTGTCTGAGTGAACCCTGGCAGAGTGCGCTGGCGATGCTTCCAGCATCGGCCACATACTCCAATCAAAGTTGAGCGGCGTCGTGGTCGAGTAGCTCGGCCATTTGGCTTTGCCCTCACAGATCCGGGCAGGCGGCTTTCCCGCACCCGGCTCTTCCCGAGGGTAACCCGCGTCATATCCGCGCCTGTGCCCACGTGCGAGTGATGCATGGAACGGGCAGACGGAAGCGTGCCGTCAGGGTCTCGAACTCGGACCAGCCCATGCGCCGACTTTTCTGGCTGCGCCGTCTCAGACAGCGCATCCAGGTCCGACGCACTTCGCGGTAGAAGCCGTTGAGCGCTGGATAATTGTGCGGCCTGCCGTAGTAGCCGTAGTGTCCACGCAGCACAGCGGCGAACCACTCGTGCTGCGAGGCAGTGGCGCGTGCATGAGCCGCCTGGCCTCCTGGCGCAACGCCGTCAGCTTGCGCGTCAGGCGTTTCCCTTCCGTCTTGTGCTTCACGATAAACCCGCCGTCCCTGGTCCGCCCGCAGTAGTGGGTGAAGCCGAGGAAGGCGAAGGTTTCTGGCCGCCGCTCGCCGCGCCGCTGACGCGAGAGGGCCGCGAACCGGCCAAACTCGATCAGCCGCGTCTTGTCCTCATGGAGCGTTAGGCCGAAGCCGGTCAGCCGCGTCTTGAGGGCAAAGAGCATTTCCTGCGCATCTGCCTTGTTCTCGAAGCCCATGACGAAGTCGTCCGCATAACGCACAGTCACGACGCGACCGCGTGCATGGCGACGACGCCATTGGTGGACCAGAGATCGAGGATGTAGTGCAGGAAGATGTTGGCAAGGAGCGGGCTAATGCTCGCCGCCTTGCGGCGTACCCCTGTCTGTATCTTGCTTCTCGCCGCTCTCAAGAACGCCAGTTCGCAGCCACAGCTCGATGAGCCGTAAGATGCGAGGATCGGTGATCCTGTGCGCCACCATCCGCAACAGCCACTCGTGGTCGACCGAGTCGAAGAAGCTGCGTATGTCGGCATCGAGCACCCAGTTGGAAGGTAATCATCGGAACATGAGAGGCCCGACCGGGTCCATTGGATTGGTCTCCAGTGGGGGACAGCGGCAAGGCACTGCCAGAGCCGTCGTCCGAGCTGAGGTCGGGAGTCGGACTTGTCCATACTACCTGTGAAGTCGTGGAAGGAAACGAGACGTATGGAGAAGGACCAGCCGAGGGGAGCCCGCGCGAGAAGGCCAGAGTCCGGACAGAGAGCCGGGTGCTTTGCCGCCGAACCTCGAACGGGTCAACGCGGCGGCCAAGCAGGCTGCCCAAACCCGGTTCACGGCCCTGCTGCACCACATCGACGAGGACGCTCTGCTTCGGGCGTTTCGACGACAAAAGCGGCAGGCAAGCGCGGTGGGCGATGGGGTAACGGTGGCGAAGTACGAAGAGGAGCTCACGGATAACCTCCGCGACCTCTGCGCACGAGTCCACACTGGTCGTTATCGGCCACAGCCGGTGCGACGAGTCTACATCCCCAAAGCCGACGGCGGTAAGCGGCCTCTCGGTGTGCCGGCGCTAGAGGACAAGATTGTCCAAAGCGCGGTAGCCGAGGTGCTGAGCGCCGTCTACGAGGCCGACTTCCTCGGGTTCTCCTACGGCTTTCGGCCGGGCGGAATCCTCATATGGCGCTTGACGCCTTGCACACGGCGATCATGAGCCAGCGCGTCCGACGACAAGGTGAAGGCGTTCCTCGCCCGGCCGATCGAGGGTGACTGGCCGTATCTGTGGATCGACGCCACCTACGTGAAGGTACGCCAGCAGGGGCGTATCGTGTCGGTCGCAGTGATCGTCGCTGTTGGCGTCAACAGCGACGGCCGGCGCGAAGTTCTCGGCATGGATATTGGCCCTTCCGAGGCCGAGACGTTCTGGACGGCGTTCCTGCGCAAGCTCGCTCGCCGGGGCTTGCGTGGCGTCAAGTTGGTCGTCTCCGACGCCCATGAGGGCATCAAGGCCACCGTCGCCAAGTGCTCAACGCCGGCTGGCAACGGTGCCGCGTCCACTTCATGCGCAACGCGCTGGCGCGCGCCGGCAAGAGCGGGCGGCGCGTCGTCTCCGCCTTCATTGCCACGGCGTTCGCCCAGGACGATGCCGAGGCCGCACAAGCAAAGTGGCGGAAGGTCGCCGACCAGCTTCGTCCCAAGCTGCCCAAGCTTGCCGGCTTCCTCGACGAGAGCCGAGACCGATGTGCTCGCTTATATGGCGTTCCCGCCGCAACACCGGACCAAGCTCCACTCGACGGATGAGATGGACAAGCCATTTCTTCATGGCCGAGACGACGATTACGGAGATCGCCGTAAGTCCATTCTTTTGTTCGGTCGCGCTGCGGGCCATTCTTCCGTCCCGGCCACCGATCTTGCACCCGCCGCGCGCAGGGCCGGTCAAGGCTGGCCGCGTTTGCGGCCACTGCATGGCTTGGCCTTGACCGGCCCGAGCACGACGGCACGCTGGCGTGGAACGGGGCTGCGTTCCTGGCGTGGCTAGATCTTCCCGTCAGCCGCGATTATGGTTGTCGGGCGCGGGCGACCTCGTGGCGAAGCGTGACGCGTCGGCTGCAAGTGTCACCGGACTGCCTATTTTGTCCTGCCGGATTGAGGCGCCCACGCGCCGGGTTTTGGTCGCCTCGGTTTCCATTGCGACACTAATCGTTCGTAGCTTTGCTCCGCCTGGGCGGCAATCAACATCTCGCGGTCGCGCAGCGCCTTGATGTTGTAGGCATAGGCTGCTCCGCGACGGCTCCCTTTCTGTTGTGGATGTCCGGCTTGAAGTTGCATCGCGCGGGTCTTGTTGGCGACCAGCGCTGGGCGCGCCCACAGGTAACCTTCCGCCTTCGTCAACAAATGCGAACAGAGCACAGTGAGCTTGCGAGCCACGGCGACCGCGGCGATCTGATGGCCGCGCCGGGCGCGGATGCGGACGAAAAACGCATGCAGTGGACCGGGCGCCTTGGCCGCTGCCCAGGCCGCCTCAACCAGCATGGCACGCGCATGACTGCGGCCGATCTTGCTGATACGGCCGTGGTGGGCCGCTCCCAGCTCGGACTGCCGCACCCGCGGGTTCAGCCCGAAATAGCTCACCAGCTTCTGCGGGCTGTTGAATCGGCTGATGTCGCCGACCGCTGCGACGATCCGGCGGCAACCGCCAGATTCACACCGGTGATCGTCATCAATCTGTTGACCGCGGAATCGTCGATGGCATCCTGCGCGATGTCGCGGTCGAGCAGGGCCAGATCTTCCGCCAGCCGGTCAAGCTCACGGACGTGCCGATCGATGGCTGCTCGCTCATCGTCTGGAAGCTGTTGAGCAGCCAACCACGCTCGGCCGCGAGCGTTGAAGAGATCGGCATGCGGGCACTTTGGGATCAGGTGCGCATGCAGGATCGAATGCACCTCGTTCTTGAGCCGCGTGCGGTGCCGCACGATTTGGTATCGCCGCGCCACCAGTCTGCGCTTGCGTTCGGTCTCCGCGTCAGGAGTCCAGATCTCCGGCAGGTATCCCGCCGCCTGCAGACTGGCGAGCGTGCCAGCGTCGATCTTGTCGGTCTTGACGTGAGCCTGGGCGATCGCCTTCACCTGCAAGGGATTGGCGATAATCACCCGCGCCAAGAATGGCGATTGGTCAGCCATCGCACCTTGCGAGGAGCCTGGATGTCCTCGAACCGCTGCTCGACACAGTGGATCATCATGCCCCTGATCATCTCGCCGGAAATCCCGGCCGTCGTGGTCACTCAGCGATGACCTCGCAGTCATGGCGGTCCAGAGCAAAGGCAACCGCGCGCGATCTCGCCATTCCAGCAGGTGAACTCGATCGCGTCTGAACACCAGCGCTCATTGGAGCGGCTTGTCATGATCGTTCCATCATGGGCCCGCGGGACGCGGCTGTAAATAAGCCCCAGAATGCGCTCCGGGGCGACGTGAGGCCAACCTATTGATCTGGTTCGTGACTTTGGAAGACAGCGGGAGGCCGATCGGCGCCGATCCGGACCTCATCGTGAACGAATTTCCTCGTGCGACATCAGAGCGTTGCGTTCATCTGAGTTGGGGTCCCGCTTCGGTGCTTATTCACAGCCAAGCTGGTCTTTGCGAATCTTGACCGGTTCAACCTCAAACTGGGCTTACTTCTGTCACCGCTGGCAACCGAGCGACCCGGGGTTCTGCAGCGACACTCGTCAGCTGATCGACAGGTGGGCCTGCTAAGGGCAGAACGCTGCCACGTTGACGGTCCTCCGGGATATCGGACCCCGGCCTCCGCGCGCGCGCAGATCCTGGACAACTGGGTTTCGGACAACGCGGGCTCGCACTTGCTGGATTTGTCCTCCCTCTCCCTGACCGCTTTGCCCGCCGCCCTGCCGCCAAGATTGCTTGAACTGCGCGCCAGGCACAACGAGCTAAGCAGCCTGCCCGCTAGCTTCCCAACCGGTCTTCAGCATCTTCTCATTAGCCATAACCGGTTGATCAGTTTGCCGGACGCTCTTCCGGCGACCCTCTCTCGGCTGGAGGTGGCCGATAACAGCTTGACCAGTCTGCCGGCCAACCTTCCGGCTCGGCTCGAGATCCTGAACGCAAGCGACAACCGACTAACTAGCCTGCCGGACGCTCTCCCGAGCAGGCTCACCTCGCTCGCGGTTAGTGGCAATCAGCTGACCGACCTCCCCGACTCCCTCCCATCGGGGCTCATTGAACTCGATGTCAGCAGCAATCAATTGGCCAACCTCCCCGCCCCTCTTCCGAGCACGCTCCAATCGCTCAATCTCAGCGGTAACCGGCTGACCAGCCTACCCGAGGGTCTTTTATCGAGTTTTAGCTACCCGCATTTGGAGAACCTCGAGTTCGGGGATAACCCGCTGCCGGACGACGTCCTCGCTAATCTGGCGGCGGCTGAAGCGCCACCTCAGCTTGCGCAGCAATCTCTGTATGAGGCTGCCGCGCACTGGCTGGGAGACGCCCCCTCGGCACTGGCCGAATGGCAGCACTTTGCGGATGAGCCCGGCGCGCAGGACTACGCACGACCACTGCGCGTCCAGGAACGGCAGGTGCCCATCCAGGGTGCTTTGACGTAATCGAGAACGGCCGCTGCAAGTGGCATCGAGCGCGGCACGCTCACAGGTGTGAGGGAGACGACAAGCGCTCTGCCTGTTTGTGAATCGACGCTGAACATTGACTCCGCACGCGCGAAGTCAATCAAGCACTTGGGACGCCGATCGGCGTCCGGATTCCACGCCGATTCACAGGGGCTTCCGTCAGCGTCGAGCCTTGCAACCGCTTTACGAGAGCGCGCGGTTTCGTCGCACCCTAAGTAGAAACCAACTGTTGCAAACGTATAGGTTGTTTGCAACCCTCGGCTTGGGCCTCAGAAACCTAAGATAGCATCAGTGGCCATCAATGGGCCAGCGTATAACGGCCCCGTTCGGTGGGACGGTGCGCCTATGTCTAAGGGGCACCCCAAAAGCACATTGGCCGTTCAGGATTATGGTTTCTGAACCCCGCGCGCACTGACAGTTCAGGTCCGGTCATCATGAATCAGGCACAGCCGCAGAAGCCGCTTCCCGAAGGCGATACATCCGTCATCAAGGACGAGGAAGCGGGCGCGCGGGGATTGCAGCGCGACTTGCAGGACCGCTTGCAGCCGGCGGACGACGAGCCGGTCAGCGAGCCTGTCAATGATAGCGCCCCCCATCCCCAAGCGCCTGCAGGCTCGGGCCGGTGGGTTCGACGCCTGCTCAAGGTCGGCATTGGCCTCGCCCTCGTCGCGATCTTCGGATGGCTGCCGCTGAAGGCCGTGCTGCAGACCTCGAGCGTCGAGGCCGTGGTCAATGCCAGGATCGTGACCCTGCGCTCGCCGATCGACGGCACCGTGAGTGCGAAGCCGCAGAGCTCCACGCAGCTCAGTGTGGTCCACGAAGGCGATACGATCCTTCATGTCGTCAACGCGCGCGGCGATCGGGTGCGGCTCGACGATCTCCGGCGGCAGATGTCCCGGATGGAGAATGAGCGCCCGAGTCTGGCCGCAAAGCTTGCGGCCGCCGAGACGTCGCAACAGGACCTCGCGCGCCAGGCGGCCCAGTTCCGCGACGGCCGCATCCTCCAGCTCGAGGCGCGCATCGCGGAAATCCAGACCGCGATCGAGGCCGCGGCCGCGCGACGGGAAGAAGCGACGGCGGCGGTTGAACGCGCCTCGTCGCTGATCAAATCGGGCAGCGTCTCGACGGTCGAAATGGCCCGGCTGACGCGCGAGCAGGCGATCGCCCATCAGACCGAGATAGGCGCGCAGCGCCGGCTCGACGCCGCCAAGGTCGAACTCACCGCGGCAAGGAACGGCACCTATCTTGGCGACAGCTACAATGACCGGCCGAGTTCCGTGCAACGCGAAGAGGAGATGCGCCAGCGTGTCAACGATCTGCGCGCCGATCTGGTGCATTCCGATGCGGAGATCGACTGGCTTACCCACGAGATTGCCTCGGAGCAATTGCACTACATCAACCGGGCGGAAGCCGACATCAAGGCGCCGGTCGCCGGGCGCATCTGGGAGATGATGACGTCGCCGGGCGAGGACGTCAGGGCCGGGCAGCCCCTGCTCAAGCTGCTTGATTGCAGCGGTGCGGTGGTCACCGCCAATGTCACCGAAGGCGTCTATAACCGCCTCAGGCTTGGTGAGCAGGCGAGCTTTGAGCCGAACGACGGCAGCGCTTCGATCAAGGGTGAGATCGTCAACCTCACCGGTGCATCGGGGGCGCCCGCGAACCTTGCGATCAATCCGGATGCGCTGAACAAGGAACCGTACCGGGTGACGGTCTCGATGCCGGAGCTCGATACCACGGGCAAGGAATGCGCAGTCGGCCGCACCGGGCGGGTGGTGTTCAACACGGACGCGGCAAAGCCATGATGGCGGCATTCGCGCCCGGGCTGGTCGCCTTCGGCGCCTGTCTTGCGATCCTGCCGATGCTCCGGCGCGAGCAGACGCTGGGGCGCGTCATGATGACCGGCATATCGTTCCTGCTGCTGTTGCACTACTTCGTCTGGCGGGTGACCCAGACCTTGCCGCCGTTGGGGCTCACCGCCGACGCGGTGGTCGGCTATCCCTTCGTGGCGGCCGAGGCGGCCTCGATGATCGCGGTGTGCCTGTCGTTGCTGTTCCTCAGCCGGACCATCGACCGTTCGCCCGCGGTCAATGCCATCCTGCGTCAATCCAAGGCATTGACGGATGCGCCGCGCGTCGACGTCTTCATCTGCACCTACAATGAAGAGAAGGCGATCCTCGAGCGAACCATCATCGGCGCCACTGGGCTGAACTATCCAAATTATCGCGTCTGGGTGCTCGACGACGGACGGCGGCTCTGGCTGCGCCGGCTCGCCCAGGAGCTCGGCTGCAACTATCTGACCCGTCCGGACAACCGCCATGCCAAGGCCGGCAACATCAATCATGCGCTCCAGCACGTTTCCGGGCTGCCGGACCGGCCGGAGTTCGTCTCGATCCTCGATGCGGATTTTGTCCCGATGCCGGACTTCCTGACGCGGGCGATGAGCCTGATGCAGGACGGCACCGTCGGCGTCGTGCAGACGCCGCAGCACTTCATCAATCCGGATCCGATCCAGACCAATCTCGCCGCAACCGACGTCTGGCCCGACGAACAGCGTTTCTTCTTCGACATCCTGATGCCGGCCAAGGACGCCTGGGGCACGGCATTTTGCTGCGGCACCTCATCGCTGATGCGCTTTTCCGGCCTGATGCAGATCGGCGGCTTTCCGACCGATTCAGTCACAGAGGATTATCTCGTCACGCTGCGCCTGAAGGAAAGGGGATTGCGCACGGTCTATCTCAACGAGCGCCTGACCATCGGCCTCGCGCCGGAGGGATTGAAGGAATACATCACGCAGCGCGGGCGCTGGTGTCTCGGCTTCATGCAGATCTTCAGGGGTCGCAGCGGGCCGTTCTCGCGGCAATCGAAGCTCGCCTTCATGGACCGGCTGTCGCTGGTCGACGCCTTCATGAGCTGGGCGGCGGTCTATGGCACCAAGGTTTTCGGCCTCGTCGTGCCGTGGCTCTATCTGCTGTTCGGCATCAAGGCGGTTCACGCCGATCTGTTCGAGCTTCTGAAGTACTTCATGCCGTTCTATGTCTGGCACGCCTTCACCATGGCCTGGATCTCGCGCGGTCGCTCGCTCGCGATCATGACCGACGTGTCGCAATACATCGCAGCCCCCGCGGTCTTGAAGGCGGTCGTGACCGGCCTCGCCAAGCCGCAAGGCCACAAGTTCAAGGTGACGGCCAAGGGCGGCGACCGCAATCGCCGCTTCATCGAGTGGCCGCTGCTGCGGCTCTATGGCAGCGCCTTGCTCATCACGCTGCTGGCGATCGCCTACGCATTCATCCTGCATCTGCGCGGCGACAGCATCGCCTATGGCGGGCTGGCGCTGGCCTGGAGCCTCTATAATTGCGTCGCGCTCGCGATCGTGTGCTTCATTTGCATCGAGCAGCCGCGGCGTCGCAAGGCCGAGCGCTTCGAGCGTGACGAGCCGATCCTGATTCACGAAGGTACGGAGCCGCGGCTGGTCCGGATGGTCGACATTTCGATCTCGGGCGCGCGCTTCATCGATCCCGCCCCTCCCGCAATCGGCGCCTCGATCAAGTGCAATGTCTACGGACAGAACGTGGCCGCGCTCGTGGTCCGCCGCACCCGCGATGGCTTCGGCGTCCGTTTCGAGGACGCGGTTGCGACGCGGATCAATGTCGTGCGCGCATTCTATGCCGGCGAATATGTCCGCGCCTTCCGCAGTGTCCGCGCAGCGCCGGTCGGCAAGGCCCTGCTGATGCGGCTGTTCGGCTAGAGCGGTATGAATGAGGTGGGCCTGCAGCAGTCCCATCCGTCGTCATTCCCCGATGCGCAATTGCGCATCGGGGAATGACGAGTGGAGAGAGGCGACGCGTCAAGCCGCCGGCTTCGCCGCCTGGTCCTCGGTCGACAACAGATGCAGCAGCGCTCTTGATCGCGGCCTGCCGGGTCGGCGCGGTGATCTGGGCGCCGAGCAGGTCGGTGATATAGAACACGTCGCGGGCGCGCTCGCCGAAGGTCGCGACATGCGCCGAGGCGATGTTGAGGTTGAGCTTCGAGGTCGCGGTGGTCAGCTGGTAGAGCAGGCCGGGGCGGTCGAGGCCGGAGACCTAGATTGTGAATCGACGCTGAACATTGACCCCGCACTTAGTCGATTTCCCACGTGAACCTGATCTGATCGCCGACTTGGATCTGATAGGGGGAGCAGAACCAAGCCAAGGAGAAGATATCCCGCGTGCAGGCGCGGCAACCTCTGATAAACGAAAAATATCCAGGGCTGAGCGGATCGATTCTTGAGCAACAGCGAGTATTGGGTTCCTTGAGCTAGCGCGGCGTTCGCCGGCTGCAACGCGCGCCGTTCGTTGGTTAGCTCTTTCTCAGCGTAGCTAATATGGATCGGCATAGGCGTCTCCCCTGATTTTGATCGGCAGCATTGATGATCGCCGATGAGTTACGGTTACATGTGTCGATTTCCCTATCAACAGCGAGAGGTGATAGGTTGACACGCTACCGACGCTAGGTAGCGGATATACGGATCGGAGTTTCGTCAGTCGTGGCTTGGACGAGCCTGATGGCGCGAATAGCATCATCCTTTTTGTGGTAGCTTTCGCCGGAGGTGACGATATAGAGACCATTCCGCGCGTGAAGCTTCCAACGCCATTCCTGGTGCTCGTCTCGGTACAATTCGAAATGCATCGTAAGTCTCCGACGATGGTCAATTCGAAGTCTTCAGTCCTTTACCGTTCGTTCGTCCCTTGGACTAGTCCAAGGGCAGGGACAGCATCAGGTCTTGCGATGGTAGCCTTCACCAGAGCTGGCAATCTTATGGTGATTCCCGCCGTGCAGCGACCAACACCACTCTCGCTTGTCGTCCTGATAGAGGTGGAAATACATCGGTGGTCTCCGGCGATGGTGCGTTCCGCCATACCCATTCGACCACATTCGGTGACCTGAAAAGCCTATGAGAAATGGTAGTTTGCAGCGGATCAGCGGCCGCGCTTACGCCGCTCGCCCGGTTAGCTCGGATAACTGAAATGGACCCTACACTGAGGACCGCTGGGTCCGGTTTCTTAAGTGGAGCCGCTGCCGTTCGTTCTTCTCAATAGCCTTACGCTACTCTTGCTTGCTGCTGTTGTGGCCCTGGGGATGTGGGCAACGCGCAGCGTTGTCCAAGCGTCTCGCTTGCGAGAAGCGTCATATCTACAGCCTCATGGCCATCCGAATAACCCTTGAGATGTCCTCATATTTTAGCGCGCCACAGGCGTTCGATGAACAAGTTGTCTATCCAGCGCCCTGTTGTCGGGCAGAACTATTGTTGTTGGCGGATTGACTGTCTGTAGCCCGATCGAGACAGATCGGGCTGGCCCGCCCGCCCGACTTACTGCGTCTTCAGGAGATTGCAGGCGCTGTCCGCGGCCGGGCGCCAAGCATCTTCGGCCGGAATGGTCCGCGTGATCTCGTAGTAATCATAAGGATATTTTGACTCGATCGACGCCTTTATGCGCGCGGCATAGAGCGGTCGCATCACCTGACCGTCGGCGCGGATCCTAACATTCTTCATCTCGAAATCATTAGCCGGGGTGTTCTTCATCTGTCGCACCACCGCCTCGCCTTCGTCCGTCTGCGCCGCGGCAATCGCCTTGAGATAGTGCATAACTGCACTGTAGGTGCTCGCGTGCGCCTCGTTCGGGATCAGCCCATCGAATGCTGCCTCGTAGCGCTTCGCGAAGGCGCGCGTCTCGTCTGTCCTATCCCGGTAAAACGTGGTGGTCAGACGTACATTCTGCAGCGGCTGCAGGCCGATGCTGTGCGTCTGATTGATCATCAATCCCAGCGGAGCTAGCTGCTGCTTCTGCGTGAGCCCGAACTCCTCAGCCTGCTTCAGGGCATTGGCGAAGTCTGCCCCCGAATCGGGCAAAGCGACGACCTTTGCACCGCTCGATTGAGCCGTCAGGAGAGCAGACGCGAAATCGGAAGAATGGCGGAGCGGCGGCGCAGCTCCCGCTTGCCACTCTCAGGCCTGGAATCGCAGAAGGCCTCGAGGAAGATCCAGATCCATGCATCGACCAGCAAGGAGCCTTCCTCCGAAGTGACTGTCAAAGATTACGCAGCCCCTTGGCGATCGCTTGGCCAACCTCTCGCTTAGCCTGATGACCATGAATTATCAAGAAGAACCAACCAATTGGCATGCCGACCTCACGGTCGATGGGCTTCGACGCGGTCCATCAGGATACGGACCGACGCGTCGCCAGCGATGAGCCTCTCTTCCGGCAAATGCAGCGGGCACGGCACGAACCCGATCTCGAGCGTACCTTTATCGTCATAGTCGTAGATGTTGAACGCCCAGCGCGCGTAGATCCGCTCGGCCGAAGCACTTGCCCGCCCCGCCCAAGCATTCGATAGAGCCAACCGGCGATTACCTTCTCGCGGATATATCCTCGTGCGTGATCCATGACGGATCGAGTAACTCGTCCTTGCCGTAAGCCAATCTCACAGGTTGCGTTAGGGAACCTACAAGGTTTGGCAGGCGGCTAACTCAACCAGCTTAGGTATCCTACGGCCCCGGTCGCGCAGTGCGGGGACATCCCAGACGAAGGAGATCGCAGATGGCCTACAAGAAACTCGCCAATCAAAGCGGGCTGACGCTTACGGTTTTGCTCATTACGCGTGTTGACTCGGAGCCGAACCGGTAACGGACCGATTGTGGCGGCGGCACTACCGGGGGGCGGTAGACAGACGATTGAGTACGGTAATACGCAGACTCCTTTCCAACGGGATCGTGATTTCCTTGTCTTTCGATGGACGTTTTCGAGCGCCTCGCAGACCGTGACAACTCGCGGGAGGGGCCGGAATAATCTGCTGAAGACACGACACGTTGACCCAGCGGAGCGGGCGGCCTGAACGCGGTGGGCTCGAAACATAAACGCAGTCCGCGGCGCTGCTGATCCCGGCGGCGGCGGGAGCTGGCCGCTGCTGGACGACAAGGCCGACCCTATCCGCGCCGCCGCCTGCTCGATGGGGTGCCGCAGGACGGAAAGGTCAAGCTCATGCCTCCGTCGCAGCGGTGATCGCGGGCTCCGAGTTGTTGAACGGCCTCCGGCCGCGACGCATCCTGGTTCCTTCAACTGGCTAGTACACAAGGACCGAAGGTGCTCTGGGACAGTATCCTTCGGAGACGCTCAAGTGTCCACGAAACGATCTGACGTCATCATGGGAGACGGTATTGCATATGAGCACCAATCTTGCGGTACACGAACCGAGCAACGCGCTCCGGCTGGTGACACAGGCGTATATGAGCCTTCTCCTCATCGCCTTCGCCTTGATGCCTGCCCAGTTCATTGCCTACCTGTATTTCCAGCAGGATTCCACGCTAAAATTCGAAAATCACCCATTCCATGAATTCGCGATTGCCCTCGCCACCCTCGAAGGGCTGTTCGTCACCTATGTGACGTGTCGCTGCTACCGGTCTTCCGGCGAACCTCTGTTGCGTTGGTTGACGCTGGGTTTTCTCGGCTTCGTATTGATCTATTTACTGCACGGCGCCTTCACCAGGATGGCACACCGCAACATCTGGCTGTTTCTGCTCTATGGACCGGCGTCGCGTCTCGCGATGTCGATTCTTCTCTTCGTTGGGCTGCTCAGCTATAACCAGCCATCAGACGAGGTCGAGAAGCGTTCGGATGCGCGCACATGGCTGATGTGGACCGGCCTGTTCCTGACCGTGGATATAGCTGTCGCATTGATCGCCTACTCCCCCTATGCGGGACACCCGGCGGTACGCTTGTCCATGGAGGGCGGTGCACTGGTGTTCAGCGCGCTGAACGTCGCGGTCATGCTCATGCGAGGGATTCACTCGCCGCTCATGCTTGTTTTCGGCATCTCGGTCGCGTGGTTTGCGTTATCGTCGCTCGCATTCATTCTGGCGGCACCGTGGAATCATATGTGGTGGCTCGCCCACGCGATCTTTGCTGGCGGGTTCTTCCTGCTCAGCTATGGCGTTGTCCAGGCTTTCCGAACGACGCAATCCTTCTCGACCATCTATAGCCAGGAAGAAATGATGGCCCGCCTGGCCGATTCGATGGCCGACACTCAAAGGGCGCTACAGCAAGTGCAGGTGAGCAATCAAAGGTTAGAACGCCTTGCCGCCACCGACCCACTGACCGGTGCCGGAAATCGGCGACACTTCCTCGACCATATCGGCGCCGAGATCGCGCGGGCCAAACGAACCGGTGCTCCATTATCTCTGCTGTCGCTCGATCTCGACCATTTCAAGGATATCAATGACTCACGTGGTCACAGCGTCGGCGATGGGGTGCTCCGCGCATTTGTGCGAAAGTGTCTGGAGGCAATTCGCCCTTATGACTCTGTCGCACGCGTGGGCGGTGAAGAATTCATGGTCTTGCTGCCCGGGGCGACGCTCGACACGGCTTACGCGGTAGCCGAACGCCTTCGATCGACGATTGAAGGCACTGCATTCGACGTCGAAGCTCAGCCGTCGGTCGGCGTCACCATCAGCGTTGGGGTGTCGGAGTTCGGGCGCGATGGAGACACGCTTGACGGATTGCTGAACGTCGCCGATCAGCGGCTCTATCGCGCAAAACATGAAGGTCGCAATCGTGTGATTGCCGCGTAAGCTTCATTCATTCGCGCGCTTAGCCTCAGGCGCTCCGCGCCGTGGCGCTCATTTTCGCTGTCATTCTCCAGGTCAGATCCGAAGCTCCACTTACCAATTTCTCTTCGTCGACCATCGCGAAAGCGAGAAAGTTTTTCGGAATGAGTCCGGAGCAGGACAATGGCTTCTCGGTCAGAAAGTTCGCGCTGAAGCTGGTAGAGCAGGCGCGCCGCATTCTTCGTTGCTCAAAAAGCTCGGTAAAATCCAGTTGCCGGAGATCGCCTATACCGCACTAACCCAGGCAAGCGACTATGCCGGCACCTTCTAGGTGGAGCGCGGCTTAACTGGGACGGTTCTCGGGAGTCGCGCAGCCGGTCGAGGAAGAGTCGAAGAAGAATCATGACGTCGGCCGCAATCGCCCATTCATCAATTGCGTGATCCTGCGCCTGGACAGCGCGTTCTATCGATCCTCGGGCAGATGCTGGCGGGCAAGGTGGGTGATCGCGACCGCAGCAGTGTCAACAACCGTCTGTTCGTGAACGGGGTTGTGGGTTCCGCGGTCCGGCGCCTACTGGCAGCACCTGCACCTGCCGGAGCGCTATGGCAAGTGGAACAGCGTGCCTGCGCGGTTTCCCGCTGGCCAAAGCGGCGTGTGGGAGAAAGTGTTTGCCGAACTGATCCGGGATCGCGACAATAAATACCTGATGCTCGACACCACTCTGGTTCGCGTCCACCAGCAGGCCGCGAGCGGAGAAGGGGGCCAAAACTCAAGAACTCGGGCGCTCCGGAGGTTGTTTGACGACCAAGATCCAGATGCTCCGCAACGGCCTCGGTCGTCTCATGGCCGGTCAACGACACGGCAATCTCACTACGAAAGCCCTGCTCGAAGGCTTTGAGGCCGAGGCCGTGCTAGCCGACAGGGCCTATGACTACAACGACATCTGCGCAAAACCATCGCAGACAGGAACTCCCAAGCAGATTTCCTCAGCCGCTCTCGCAAGGTCCCGATCCCCCACGACGAAACGATCTACAAGCTGAGAAACCGCATCGAGCGCTGCTCAACAAGCTCAAAACACTTCCGCCGCTTCGCTACGCGATTCGACCGACGGGCCGAACTTCCTCGCGTTTGTCCACCTCGCCGCAATCTGCTTTTGGCTTCAATGAATGTGGAGTCGTCCTAGCTATACGCCCAACCAACGCGCTCCTGAGGCGGCGCTGTATCGTAGCAACCGAATTCGGCATGGCGTTCAGTTCTGAGCGGGACAGCAGCGGGGTCTTTGCATTCAGAAGCCCAAGTTTTTTGACGGACGCGGGCCGACGAGGTCGGGAGGGCGAATCGTCCCCTTCGTGCGGCGATGCGTGAATAGCTTACCTCACCGCAGAGGGTGGCTGTGTTTTGCGACGATCCAGCATCTTCGATCCCTCGCGGAACGACCTCGACCAGGATTTCTTGGCAAAGTCCAAGTGGCACTTCTTAGCCTGAAAGTGGATTGTCCTTTTCGCCGTCAGTGACTTCTCCGAAAATCAATAAGAGCGCGAAGGCCCAGCCAGCCCACTTCCATTGGCTTTGCATACGTCCACGCCGTGCCGAATGAGGTGGGTATGACAAGTTGGAGATTGTGGTACCTTGTGAAGGTTGATGATCGGAACTGAGCAGCGAACCAAGCACGTCGGCAAATGAACGCGGAGAACAACTTCGCGGCGCGGCTCATTGACGCCGGTCGCCTCGCAGCAATAGCACGTACATGCGGTCTGAAAGCTGACGTCTCATATTACGTCAATGAGGCGCTCAAAGAGCTTTGGCGAAGCAGGTCGCCCGACGAGGCAAAGAGGATCGCTGAGCGCTGGGTCTTGTGGGACGCAGAAGGGAGGCCGTGGCCGCGCCTGCCATCGCTGAAAAACGTGGTTCCGTTCTATCGCGCCGGCGCGGCACAGGTATCGATTGTGAATCGGCCGGTGACGCCACTGCATGCAGTCCGGAACTGGTTCGAAGGCCAGAATGAGGAGGTACGATGCGAGATCGCTGGCATGGCAGCGCTTCTGGTCTTGGAAGGTGGTGGTCTTCTCGAATGCAGCAGCAAAGGGTGGTGTGACCATCTTCGGAGGTGGCTGAGCGAGGCGGGATTGCCAGCCCATACGATCATCGGCCGCGCTTTGAGGTTCCGGACCTGTTTTGAGTATTTCGCGGAGAGCAGGTTCACCGAGTCGGGCTGGAGACGGTCCGAAGCGGCCGCTCTCAAAATTCTCGAAGATGCCAAGCGCGACCCGAACTCGGAAGCTGTGCGGTTTGTACCAATTGCCCGAAAACTGCTTGATACCTTGCCCGCTCGAAAAATCCGTTGGATGGAAGTACGGAAGTCCTGGAGAGAACTGGCGAACGCCAGCCTCACAGCCCGGGCTCTCAGGGTATGGAGCGCCTCACAGATGAGATAGGAGGTAGCACGGACCCTGGTTCAGAAGTGTGGCGCCATCCCGAAAGACTTTCGCGATGCGCAAAGACCGGTACGTGCTTGCGCTCGAACTCAACCCGGCCGCTGGCCAAGCACCTTGTAAGGTCGCCTTGGGCATCTTCGTACTGACGTATGGTCGACTTCGGCAAAAGCGACAACTGGCACCGTCTCAATTTCCGTCTTGTCCGGTTGCTTTCTGTCTTGTCTGGTTGAAGACGGAGATGGTTGTAAGCCCGACATGACGGCGCTCCTATTCCGTCTTCAAGCAAAGCCCGCAATCAGCTTTTGCGCGCCGCGCAGCCGCTGCTGGTATGGCTTGATCCAATTCGATGATCGCGGCGCCGTTGCTGCTTATGGTCAGGCGCTCGACGGCGACTGCATGTGGCTGTGCACCCCGAAGGGCTTCTGGCGCTTGTTGATTATGATGCAGTCCGGGAGCTGTGCTTCGCGATCATATTGTTTTGCACGGCGCCATCGGCGCGCCGATTGCATAGACATTCCAACCGCTAGATGCTGGCGAACTTTATGTCCTCTGCTTCTCTCGTTTCTCGCCTTAATCCACCGAAGCAGGCGGCTCCTCGCGAGGCCTATTTGGTCGGAACAGGCATCGCCTGCCCTGGCCGCAGCGGCTTACCTCGTCAAGGAGGGCGGGCTATCCGGCCCGAATGTCGTCCTGTTCGAGCAAATGGAGCAGTTCGGCGGAAGCCTCGACGCACATGGCGATCCGAAGGACGGATATGTCATGCGCGGCGGGCGCATGTTCGAGGAAAAGTTCAACTGTACCTACGACTTGTTATCCTTCATTCCCTCGATTGCCGACGAGACCAAATCGGCGAAGGACGAACTGAGAAAGATCGGCTCGACCTGATCGCGCTTTGCGCGGCTCCAGAATCGGTGCTCGACGCCAGGACGATCCAGAACTGGTTCGAACCCCACTTTTCCGCAGCAAGTTCTGGCTCATCTGGTCTACAACCTTTGCATTTGCGCCATGGCACAGTGCCGTCGAGTTCAAGCGATACTGTCTGCGCTTCCTGCATCTGTTCTCGACGATCGACACTTTCGCGGGGATCTACCGCACCCAGTTCAACCAGTTCGACGCCATCGTCCGTCCGACCGTCGCATGGTTGACGGCGCGGGGCGTGCGGCTGGAGATGGGGACGGAAGTGACCGATGTTGATATTGTCACCGAAGGCGGGAAGAAGGCCGCGACGCGCTTGCGCTATCGGCATTGCGGCGAAGATCGCGCCATCGATCTGGCCGAACGGGATCTTGTGTTCGTGACCAACGGGTCAATGACATCCGATACGAGCTACGGTTCGATGGACACGGTTCCCGTGCTGAATACGGAGCGAACCGGAGGGCGTGGGCGCCTGGCTGCCAAGAGTCCGGATTTCGGCCACCCCGCCGCCTTCGCTTCCAGGATCGGTCAGTCCAAATGGGAATCGTTCACAGTCACCGCGGACGACTCGAGCTTCTTCGACCGGCTAGAAGCCTTCTCCGGCAGTAAGGCCGTCAAAGGCGAGAATCCCAATTGGCTCGGGACCATTGTCCTTAAATCGGCAACCGCACTTTTACGAACAGCCGAATAATGTGTGGGTGTGGTGGGGCTATGGGCTCTACCCGGACATGTCGGGTAACTTCGTGCATAAGCCCATGTCGGAGTGCACGGGGCGTGAAATTCTCATCGAATTGCTTTCGCACCTGTCAATCGGCCCTTTAATTGCGGTTTGTTGTCAAGCTTACATTTCTGAACTCGCCCACGGCACGGAGGTAGTGCTCGCGCCGTCGGAGCTGGTCCGGGTTGCGGAGACGGCTCGGGCGCGGCTGATACGTGCTTTGCCGGCCAGGCATTGGATCGCCGGGGCTGGTTGATGTCTTCGCTGGGGTCACGGTCCTTTCCGAGGTCGCGCAGCGCCTCATGATGATGTCCGGGTCGGGCGCCTCAACGTTTGCAGCGGAGTGCGGACGAGCCGCCACCAGCCGATTGACCGAGGTCGCCACAACACCGTCCCAGCGGGACATCGCCAGTCCGGCAGCCCGGACCAGGAACTTTACAAGATCGGATCAGGCTTCCTTCGCCTGGCCCCAGTCGAACGATGTGCCGTCGACCCAGATACAGTGAAGAACGATGGCGATTTTGCGCGCGATGGCGACCTTTGCCTTTCGCATGCCAATCCGATTGGCGAGCTTCATGCCCCAAGCCTTGAGAGAGGACCATTTCTTCGTTCGATAAAGCAGGACGGTCGCCGCCTCGTACAGGTACGTTCGGAGAAGACGGTCGCCCCATCGTGATATCTTGCCATTGATGTCAGTTTCACCAGACTGGTTTCGTCGGGGCGTAAGACCCAGATAGGCGCCGACGCTTGATGCCGATCGGAAGCGCGATGGGTCGTCGATCGTATGGCGGAAGGCCAAGGCGGTCACCACGCCGACACCAGGAACCGTCATCAGGCGGCGCGTCGTCTCATCCGACTTCGTCAACTGGCGGACTTCGTCGTCGAACTTGCTTTGCTGCTTGCAGATCTGCTCATGGATCGACAGAAGCGGCGCGATCACACCGAGGAGTTGATGATCTTCGCCCAATAGCTCGCAGACCTGATTGCGAAACTTCAGTCCGATCGCGCGTGGGAAGAGCAAGCCGTATTCTTTGATAAGACTGCGGACCTGGTTCTCGATATCTCGACGAATGGCCACGAGCCGAGATCTCGCGATGAGTATCGCGCGGATCTTCTGACTTTCCTCACTCTTGACTTTGACTTCTCGATACCAGCCAACCCGCACCAATTCGGCCAGACCTCGAGCATCATTCCGATCGCTCTTGTTCATGCGTACGGACAAAGCCGCGTGGGCATGCCGCGCGTCGATGCAGACCACCGGAAGATCAACCCTACGAAGTTCATGCCATAGCCAACTCGCCATCGCCCCGGTCTCAAATCCGATGCGCTCCGCTTGTGGCGCCCGCTTGCGAAGCAGTGCCGTGAGCGCCCCCGGGTCGGACTTGGCCTTTCCCTCGAACAAGACCTGACCCACTTCGTCGACCACACATACTGACGTTTCTCTTTGCGAGACATCCAGCCCAACATATTGCTTCATAGCCCCCTCCGATTCGCGAGATTGCGGGAAGGCTTGAAGATAGCGGACCTTTCGAGCCGCGGGCGCCGACCGCAATTACGTCATCGTTTGCAAATTTGACCCCCGCATTGCCTCACCCAGAATGTTACTGGACAACTTTTCGCCGATGATTGGGGCGGTGCCATCGAATTGGTTCGGTGGCGTCTATGCGGGAAAGATCAGCATGCGCGCGCGGCGCGAGGTGGTGTCGGCGGTAACGGAGCGTTACCGGTCGGCCAAACGAGCGGAGAAGGGACGGATCCTCGACGAGCGATGCGTGGTGGCAATGATGCGTGGTGGAAATAACGCAGTCGTCTTGAGCCTCCGCGCCCCTATCCCCGATACTGCGCAAGTCAGTCGTACGGTCGCCGCTCTGAAGGTTGGAGGTTGACCACAGTTCCCCTTTCTATTTGAACCCAAAGCAGGCCTGAGAGAACAGAGCTGGTCTCGGTTGTTTGGACAGGGCCCCGCGAAAATTAAGTGGATTCCTGCCGGGTTCTGAACGCGGGGCTTTACGATTTTGCTGTGGCGTCGGGAGGGCGCAAGCCCGACCAGAGCCGCAGCAAAATCGTTGGCGACGATCATGCGGCCGTCACCATCGTTTGCGCGCCGAAGTAAGCCTCGTCGGGCGTGCGTTCGTCAAGGCTCGAGTGAGGACGTCCTCGATTGTAGAACGCCAGATATTTGGAAATCGATGCTCGCGCCTCGAGCACGCTGTCGTAAGCACGCAGATAGACTTCCTCGTATTTGACAGTGCGCCACAGCCGCTCGACGAACACGTTGTCGCGCCAGGCACCCTTGCCGTCCATGCTGATGGCGATGTTCGCGTCCAGCAGCACGCCGGTGAAGTCGAGGCTGGTGAACTGGCTACCCTGATCCGTGTTGAAGATCTCGGGCCTGCCGTGCTTCGCCAACGCCTCCTGGAGCGCTTCGACGCAGAATATCGTCTCCATCGTGATCGATACGCGATGGACCAATACCCTTCGGCTGAACACATCGACGACCGCCGCGAGGTAAACGAATCCACGTCGCATCGGAATGTAGCTGATGCCCATTGCCCAGACCTGGTTCGGCCGCTCGATCTTCAATCCGCGCAATAGGTACGGGTAGATCTTGTGGCCCGGTGCGGGCTTGCTCGTGTTCGGACGGCGATAGATCGCCTCGATCCCCATGCGCTTCATCAGCGTCGCGACGTGGCGGCCGCCAACCTGCATGCCCTCACGCTGCAACAGCGATCGCAGCATGCGCCCCCCTGCGAAGGGATAATCGAGGTGCAGCTCATCGAGCCGGCGCATCAAGACAAGTCCTCGGCCGAAACCGGCCGAGGTTCATAGTAAACCGTACTGCGGGCAAGGTTCAGGACCTTCGCCTGGCGCACGACAGACAGATCATGGTCGCGGTCGATCATCGCTTTGCGCTCAGCAGGCCCGCCTTGGTGAGCGCGCCGGACAAAAAATCGTTCTCCAACGCAAGCTCGCCGATCTTGGCATGTAACGCTTCAAATCGACCGGCGCCTCGGCCGGTCCGTTGTCCTGCCCAAACACTCCGGCGGCGCCTTCCAGGAGTTGGGACTTCCAGGTCGTGATCTGGTTCGGATGGACATCAAACAGTTGCGCCAGCTCGGCCAACGTCTTCTCCCCCTTCACGGCCACCAAAGCCACCTTTGCCTTGAAGGCCGGAGAATGCGTCCGGCGACTCCTCTTCGTCATCTTCGCTCCTGTTTCGCGGCAAGAATCCTCGCCGCTCTCAGGCAGAAAATCCACTCAAGCTACTGTCCGAATTTGCGGAGCCAGCTCTTCTGACAAAGGGACGTACAATGAAACGAGCTGTGCTCGTTTCGATCGGAACACGAAGGCTGCGCCGCTGAACAGGTCGAGACGAAGCATCTCCTGCACCTTCGCGCAAGCCCATCGTGGCCACAGCGGAAGTCGATCGGCCGCGTCGCGATGTAAATCTTCAGATCGGCACCGGCCGCGATCATCGTGACGCTCGGACTGCGCGGATCACCCGGGACAGCTGCTCGCCATCTATGGCTGTGTCCGTCCGCAGCACAACATCGCCGATCGCGATCTCAAGCTTGATCGCCGGAACCTGACGCTCCTCCAACGCGCTTTCCACGACCAGCGCTGCGAATGTCGACTGCGATGCCTCGCACGGCGCCAACATGCCTCGCTGTCGAAAGCGGCGTCGCCAATCGTAAATATGCCAGCGCGTCGCTCCGTGCTTGCGCGCCACCTCGGACACCTGGGCACCAGGTAGCAGACTCTCGGCGACGATCCGGGCTCTCTCAGCCTCCGAACGCACACGGCGCCCCGACGGTCCTTCGAGGACCTCCAGCCGGCTCACCAGCCCTACCGGTGAGCCGCCCAAATGGACGTCCTTTTTGCTGTCCAATCCCATCCAAACCTCCGTTCCAAGCCGGAGGCTTCTTCGCACATTCATTCTAACTCTGAAGCCAGGGTATCGGCTTCGCGCTTACGCTTGTTGCCTTCGCCGTCAACTCCGATTGCGGCGACCAGCACGAGATCGTCGCCGAGATGCAGCCCGTCGATTTGGACCACCAGATGGTCGAGCGCGGACAGATCGGCAGCCATGAAGTCAGCCAGCCGCGCCGCCCGGCTGCCCGCAATTGTCGGTTCTGCGTGCGGCCCACAAGCTCGCCACGATCGCATGACGATCAAGCCCATTGCCCACGTCTCGAGGCCCGCGTAACATTCACTCCCGTCGGCCCGACGTAGTTCAACACCGATCGGGACATCCCCACGGTCATCAGCGCAGCCTCCTCAATAGCCGAGCTGCAGGCGACGCAGAATCTTCCGCTTTCGGCGCGCCCGACGCTCTGGGGTGATATGGATTATCTGGGCCGGGCCCGCGATGGCAGGGCGCACCGACCGCGTCAGCGGCCTCACCATCTCGTCGCAAAACGAGGCCATGAACTGCAGAGGCGCGAGGGCGAGATCGACAAAGAACAGCATGTGGCTACTCCTTTCTTTAAGCCGTAGTTGTTTCGCACCAGATCGAGTAGGTCGCACTCTGTCTGGCGGCGCTCGAACTCCTCACCTACCAACAGATCATCGACAGTTCGCACGCGCCCGAATTGCGCGCGGTATCCCGTGTCGTGCTCCAGACCGTCCCCCACAGCGAAACCGTACCCACAGCGAGAGCAACCAGATCACCCTGGTCGGCAGACGGCAACAGAAGCGGAGAGCGCCAGACGGCTGCAAGCTTTGCTCCCTCATCGGCCGTGCGCTCGGTGATCCCGAGGGATCGGTCCTATCAGTGGATGAGTTCACCGCGCGCCGGTGGGCAAGGTGCCCAAGCTATGCAGCATTTCCATACTAGAGAAGACTGCTCACCGACTGTTCATTTCGCGGGCCGGCTTGTGTCCCCGATCGCAACATTCTTAAACCCGGCGCCGTTCATTTCCGCGGCAACGGCCTCTGCTTCCTCAATCGTCCGGCACGGCTGAATGATCGGCCGACCGCTCCGACGTCCGCTTGCGAAGATCACTACGGTTCTCCCTCCAATTCCAGAGGAAACATGCTGCTCTATTGGCGGCTTGGCAATGCGGGATCCTACGGGGTTGCGGTATTTTTGAGCTGCCCCAAGCCCCCAGGGCCCTGCGGGAGAGACGCCTATTCTTGGCGACGACGTTGCCGGACGACATACACCAAGGCTCACCCGCAGAACGGATTGCCCCTTAAATGGCGTGAGCCGTCCTTCGGTTGTCATCCCGCCCCGGCGCGATCGAGTCCTGCTTGTCCCTCTGACTTGAAGGATGGAGGAGTATGCGCCTGGTGCCGACCGCGATCCGGACGGCCGGCGCCCCCTAGCGAGCTATTTCGGGCTGAACCCGCGGGTGCGGCAGTCGGGACTGGGAGCCGCCCATCACGTCGCATCAGCGAGATCGGGCGCAGTCACGCGCGCGCCATGCTGGTCGAGGCGGCCTGGGAAGCGGCCAAGGCGCCCGGTCCACTGCATGCTTTTTTCGTGCGCATCCGCACCCGGCGCTGGTCGCCAACAAGACCCGCGCGATGCAACTTCAAGCCGGACATCCCCAACAGAAAGGTAACCGCCGTGGACCAGCCTATGCCTACAACATCAAGGCGCTGCGCGACCGCGAGATGTTGATTGCCGCCCAGGCCGATCAAAGCTACGATTCGTGTCGCAATGGCAGCCGCGTCGGGCAAAAACCGGCGCGCGGGCGCCTCAGCTGGGCAAGACAAAATAGGCAGTCTGGTGACCCAAGCGGTTGCAAATTGGAATTTGGTTGCAGACTGTGATCAAGCACCTTTTTAGACGCTCAAGAATCCGCGCGCCTGCAACACACACGACCGATCTGGTGGAAATCTGAAGTGGACCACGTGGATAGGACTATTTGATCCGGTTTCGATCCGACCGCTCTGGGACCCTTATCATGTTGCCAACCGGCAGAGGTGCTGGACAAGTTGCTGTCATGAGTGAGAACAGGTGTTCCGACGGAGTTCGCCCTGGGCGCCGCGATCGGAATGATGGATCAATCCGGCCAAACTCCTGAATAGGATAGCAGATACCCCCGCGATGGCCCAATCGATCCTACGATTGCTGTCGACCAGTTGCAGTCCCTGGATGAGAAGATCGCCCATTTAGAACAAGAACTGGGGATGTCCCGGGTTCTGTTGAATTTCTGAAGAGGTCGGCGTTGCCCACCTTGAGCCGGTAGGCTCGGGGTGCTGATTCCACAAAGGAGAGCAACGCCATGACAAGAGATATCACACCGGCTGGTTGGCCGGCGACCGGGGCGGTGGACGAAGCGTTTGCAGAAGTGCGGGCGAGCTTCGATCGGTTCTGCCTTGCGGCAGGGATCGAGGCGCTCGGCACGATGATGGAGGCGGATGTTGTGGCGGGCCGCGCCACGATCGCGAGGCGGCGCGGCGGACGCACCTTGGGCCGAACGCGGGGACGGATCGGCTTCCACGGCGGCAAGATCGAGGTCGAGCGCCCGCGGGTCCGGGGCGTGGATGGCGGCGAGGTCACGATCCCGAGCTGGGAAACGGCGGCGCAGGAGGATTGGCTCGGTCGCGGGGCGATGAACCTGATGCTGATCAATGTGCGCATCTACGATGTACTGAAACTGCGGCTCAGGTGCCAGGCCCTCATCCACGGCGACGAAACAACGGTTCAGGTATTGAACGAAAAGGACAAGGAAGCCTCCAGCACCTCGTACATGTGGGCCTATGCCGATTGTGCTGTTCGATTATCAGCCTGGTCGTGGGCAGGAACACCCGCAGACCTTCCTTGGCGACTACCGCGGCATCTTGATGAGTCACGGTTACTCGGCCTGGCGCACGTTGAAAGGCGCCACGCATATCGGATGCGTGGCCCACGCCAGGCGGCGCTTTGTCGACGCCCTCAAAGCGAGGAAGAAACCCGGCGGGCCGCCGGCGCAAGCCCTCAAGTTCTTCGACCAACTCTACCGGATTGAAAGACAGGTGCGCGAAGAAAAACCGGATGACGGCGAAACGCGGGCCAATTACAGGCGCCGCTTCCGCCAGCAACACAGCATTCCTGTCCTGAACGCTCTCAAGGCATGGCTCGAAGCAATCGCCCCAAAGGTCGTGCCCGACACCAAGCTCGGCGATGCTGTCTCCTATACGCTCAATCAGTGGGAATATCTGACGCGCTACACCGAGGACGGCGAGATGCCGATCCACAACAACCTTCTTGAGCGCGACATCAGAATCTTCGCCTGTGGCAGGAAAAATTGGCTCTTCAGCGATACCGTTGATGGAGCCAGCGCCAGTGCCGTTGTCTATAGCCTGGTGCTGACCTGTCGCGCCTGTAGCGTTGAGCCCTTCGCATGGTTGCGACATGTCCTCACCGAATTGCCCCAGCGGGCGCGGCCTTTGAGGTAGCAGCGGCCGAGGTGTCCTTCAGCCTTCAAATGGCCGATCACGGGGCTCGATAGCGGAACGGCGCCGCAGCTGGCGCTTGATAGTGCCGAAGACGCCGCGCTTCTGGCCGGAGATGAAGACGCGGCGCGGGTTCTGTGCGTCACGGCCGCGGTATCCCTTGTCGACAAAGGCGCGCTCGATCGCGCAGCCGGTGAGTGTCTCGGTTCGGTCGATGACGTCCCGCAGGGTGTGACCGTCGTAAGGGTTATCGGGCAGAGCTTGGCGTGCAGCACGAACTGGCCGCCGGGAGCAGGCCGGTTGTTGGTGACTATGGAAGCCTTCACGCCGAACTCGTAAGGCCGCTGGCCTTACCCTTGCCGATGCACTCCACCTCGGGGGCATGGAAGGAATCCAGCTTCCAGCCGCGCTGGCGCTGCTGCTGCGAGCGGATCTGCGTGGCCCGGCTCAACGGGAGTGCGAACGCCTCTTCGAGCGCATCCTGGCCTTCGATCTTGCGGCGGATGTCGCGGATGATCCGGCCCAGGCGGCTGCGCAGGCCGGGTTTTCGGCGCTGCGGCTTTTGGGGAAGTTGAGAGGGAGTAGATCTTCAGTATCGTCGTCGTCGCGGCGCGTCGGTTAAGAAGCCGATTTGAGTGGTGTGCGGTGGCTGGTGACTGAGAAGAAGGCAGCCAGGAAGAGGTACCAAAGAGCCCTTAGCCAGGCGAGGATGCGGCGGAAATTGTAACCGACGGCGGAGAGGATGACGTTGGCGGCATCGTCGACGAGCTATCCGCCCACGGCGACATCAGCCCCTGAGTCGGTTCTGCAGTGCCTGCCGATTGGCAACGAGGTTGCTGAGGTTCAGCAGGTGTGGCTCCCGTCCTTGCTCCAATTGCCTAACCAGCGCCCGCGTGCCGTCCACCACGAAGACGCCGCAATCATAGCCGTTCCGCTGCCGGGCCATGCCGGCTCCAGGCGGAGGTCCAGCCGACTTGCGAGATGTTCTGCATCCTTGTTGTTGAGTCCGCCGTAGGAATCGTAGTGATAGGCGACCGGCCGGCCCCGGTCGCTGCGATCAACGAACAGCAGCGACCAGTGGTTGCCGAGGCTATTAGGATCTTCAGGATCGGCATTAATCACGGGCAGGAACAGGAAGTCGGCTGCATCATTACCATTATCATCATCGACGATGCGCTGGAATTCGGTTCGCACGACGCCATCGTCGTCAGAGCGCAGATAATTTAGAACGATGAGGGGATTCACGAACCGCGTCCGGGCGGCGAGATTTGGATGGTACCTCTGCAAATCCTGCTCCTGGAGCCGGTAATCCCTGTCGATATGCTCGTCGCCCAGCCATTCCGTGTCCTCGAGCACCAGCCCGCGGCCGTGGGACGAGGCTGTCGGACCTAAAGCCCCGATCTGAGCATCAGCGGAGGTGCTCGGAAACGGCCGTACAGAATTAGCATCGTCGCGTGATTCAGACGGCGTGGGCGCAGTCAGATCAACCAATGGAAACCGCCGTAGGTGTCTGAGCGAGCCCTGGCAGCGGGCGCCGGCGCTGCTTCCATTGCGGGGGACCTCCTCAAGCCCCGAAATAAGGCGAGCATCCTCGGAATAAAGAGGCGGGCTTACTTCTGTCACCGCTGGCAACCGAGCGACCCGGGGTTCTGCAGCGACACTCGTCAGCTGATCGACAGGTAGGCCTGCTAAGGGCAGAACGCTGCCACGTTGACGGTCCTCCGGGACTTAATCTGGTCAACGAAATGGCAGGAAGCCTCGCAGCAGTAGCGATCCATTTGCCGCATTTGGGCTCATGTGAACCTGTACCGGCTCGAGTCGGGCGGGAGCCGCAGCGCACGTGCGCTGGCTCTCGAATGATCATGACAACCAGCCTGCTTCGCGACCTTGAGAAGCGGGGGCATTCTTGTTCTGACGATGGAGAAATTGATGAACACAGGACAGGCACAGCGGAGTGCAGGTTCTTCCTCGGACGCTTCTGAAGAGGGGGAGCAGGAAAGTTACCTCAGCGGCTTCAGCCGAGCCGTGGCGGATTTGGTCGAAGCCATGACAGGATATCGGACCCCGGCCTCCGCGCGCGCGCAGATCCTGGACAACTGGGTTGCCGAAGAGGGGCAGGGCGAAGCCGAGAATCGGCGACAGGGGCGCACACGAATTAGGGTTTCGGACAACGCGGGCTCGCACTTGCTGGATTTGTCCTCCCTCTCCCTGACCGCTTTGCCCGCCGCCCTGCCGCCAAGATTGCTTGAACTGCGCGCCAGGCACAACGAGCTAAGCAGCCTGCCCGCTAGCTTCCCAACCGGTCTTCAGCATCTTCTCATTAGCCATAACCGGTTGATCAGTTTGCCGGACGCTCTTCCGGCGACCCTCTCTCGGCTGGAGGTGGCCGATAACAGCTTGACCAGTCTGCCGGCCAACCTTCCGGCTCGGCTCGAGATCCTGAACGCAAGCGACAACCGACTAACTAGCCTGCCGGACGCTCTCCCGAGCAGGCTCACCTCGCTCGCGGTTAGTGGCAATCAGCTGACCGACCTCCCCGACTCCCTCCCATCGGGGCTCATTGAACTCGATGTCAGCAGCAATCAATTGGCCAACCTCCCCGCCCCTCTTCCGAGCACGCTCCAATCGCTCAATCTCAGCGGTAACCGGCTGACCAGCCTACCTGAGGGTCTTTTATCGAGTTTTAGCTACCCGCATTTGGAGAACCTCGAGTTCGGGGATAACCCGCTGCCGGACGACGTCCTCGCTAATCTGGCGGCGGCTGAAGCGCCACCTCAGCTTGCGCAGCAATCTCTGTATGAGGCTGCCGCGCACTGGCTGGGAGACGCCCCCTCGGCACTGGCCGAATGGCAGCACTTTGCGGATGAGCCCGGCGCGCAGGACTACGCACGGCTCCTAGAGAGGCTACGAGAGACCGTTAACTATGGCAATCACGAGTTTCGGCAGAGAGTGGCTGATGATCTGCGGCAGGCGGCGGCCAATCCGAGATTGCGCGAGCATTTTTTTGCACAGGCTTCCGAGGCCAACGCGAGCTGCGAGGATCGAGTTACCTTGCACTGGAACGGTATGCAGACCGCGCGCCTCAACGCTGATGTCGAAGGCGGCGTATATGACGATCGTCTTGGCGAACTGATCCAGCGCGGCCGTGTTGCGTTCCGCTTGGAGGCGCTTGACGAGATCGCGCGCGACAGGGTCAACTCGCTCCTCAGCCTCGACCCAGACATAGACGACGTGGAAGTCTACTTGGCCTATCAACATCGGCTGCGCGAGCCGCTGGAGCTCAGTCACGTCGCCCCTGACATGCGCTTCCTGGCGGTCTCTCGCGTAAGCGAGGATGATGCGACGGAGGCGCTGGACCTGGTCCGGGAGCGGGAAGCGAACCAATTCACCGACTATATGGCCACCCGCTGGCAACCCTGGGAGACGGTGCTGAGGCGCATCGCACCGGACGAACATGCAGCGATGCAGGACCGGCTTGTCGAAGCCATGGGCGAAGAGTTTCAAAGCCGTCTGGATCAGCGACTGGCCGAACATGGTCTGGTAGGCGACGTCGATGCCGAGCGGGTGCTCGGAGCCCAAGTCCGAAACCAAATCGCAGCCGAGATAAAAGGCGAGGTCATGCACCGGCTGCTCGCAGAGCGTGGCCTAGAACAATGAGACTCAAGAGTCCCGCAGGGATATTTTCATTGCTCTATGGGGCTGCTTCAAGATGGATTCCCGCAATCGACATCATCCTTGAGCTGACGATTGGCGCTCGAGCCAGAGGCTGAGGCGCGGCCCGTTGAGGGCCGCACGCATCTACCGCCGTGAAGATCGCCCGGTGTGCGGCAGCGAGAAATGGTCGGCGTGCAGCCGGTTCGAAACTGCTCAGAAGACTTCGCCGACGAAGGATCCCTCCAATGACGGATTCTTCGGCTTGGCGGCCCAACAAAAAGCAGAGTGGTAGTACATCTTCCTGCCGCATCTTGAATGGGGATCGCAAGGCGCTCGAATGGCGCCGCGCACCTACTCGAGAAAAATACATAAATACGTGAAGATCATTGAGCGCTTATTCGAACCTTCTCCTCTCAGGATTTGCAGCAGCAATCCGGGGAGATGCAGCGGGCTGCCGTATCCGGCCGCGTCGCAATCATGAACCACGGCAAACCAGATCGATTATGATGTCGGTCGATGAATTTCGTCGGCTCAAACCGAAGGCCGGTGAAGAGGTGCCGACAGAATCGGAGCGCCCCCCTCCTGTCGTCAGGCGGGTCCGATGCGAGACCAGCTCGGGTATGCGACCTCAGACCTCAAGACGGCGTCTTCCTGCAGGCTCGCATGGAAGACCACAGCGAATGCATGCTGGCGTCTCAACCAAGGGGCAGCTCGGCGGCTGATCTCCGGGTGCATGATCCGGAAAAGGTCGTGCCGGTTTCCGGAAGATCATGCTGTAAGTAAGAGTCCATCCTCGGCGGAGCGTTCGAAGCCGGTCTATACAGTGCATACCCCCGCGGCCAACGGCGCGGCTCTTGCGGCGGCCGACAAATTCGTCTTCGTACGCGACGGCTTCCATTTCTGGGCCGCGATTGCGGGCGTGATCTGGCTGGCCTGGAACAGGCTCTGGCTGGCGCGCTAATCGGCTGGCTCGTGCTGACCCTTGCTATCGATTTCGCCCTAGCCTTGGCGTCGGCCGCAGTGCGACCTTCTTCGCTTGCCGCACTTCGAACGATACGTTGGGAAACGGCAACGCCGCACTCGATCGTAGAAATCTGACGCAGCGGCGACCTCGATCATACGGCACGGCAACACATGGATTCGCAATCGGCGAAGTAGTCATAACCAAGGCTTCTCTGTAAGACTACCGACCTGATAGAAAGTAATCATTCAGGAAGTCAGGGTATGATCCACTTCGGTGTACAGTTCCTTGGGGCATACCCACAACTATCCTCGGAAAAGGAACCCGTCACGGCTCCAACGCAACCTGCAAGCCCGCGTTGCCTCCAATATGCACATAACGGGGCCCGATAGGCCGACCCCTGCCGCTGGCGACGGTGACAATGTTTTCGAGAGGGGTGGCGCGCGCATCCATCTCAGGGCGGGACAAGAGCAAATCGGCGTGAAACAGCCCTTCCGACTCAAGACCGGTAGTATCGACGCCAAGAGCCGCCAAGGTGGCCAAACAACTTTCAAACTCTTCAGCATCGCGAAAGCGACGCTGGATAAATGTCGCGCCGGTAAGACGTTCCGTTACAAGGCCACGCTTCGCGGCCATGACGCACAGAACCCGCGCCGCGTCTTCATCTGCCGGCCAGAAGCGCGGCGTCTTCGGTTGAGACGATGGCGCGTATTTCGGGCGGGTCGGCACGAAACCGCGCGATGGTCTCTTGGTTCCGCTGGCCCGATGAGCCGTTGATAATGCCAACCTTGAGCCCGAGTTCTTCGAGGAATGCCTGAATTGTGGTCTGCGTTTCGCGCCGCCCGGTGAAGACGACCATTCGCCAGCCGGTCGGAGTTTGCTGCTTGAGCATCGAAACGAGTTGACGAAGCCCTTCGAGCTTCGCGCTCGTTCTCATGGGCGTGACGATCGCTTGACGGTTTCCGCTAGTTCGCGTGGCACCATCTCGTTACGGGCCATCGTCTGGAGTTGCGCCATGAGCGCGTGTGGACTGCTCGTCAACGCTTGCAGAATGCTGATCTGGGCGAGCCGATTGAGCTTCTGGATCGGTTTGGCTATGGCATTGATGAGCGCAAGCTCCTCCTCCGATGGGGTGACTTTGTGCAACTGGATCTTCCGTTCGGGAAAATCCAGATTGGCGTCGCCCCGTCTAACGCGCGACATATAGCCATAGACGATCTTACGAAACTCCTCTCGCGCCTCTGGCTTGAGGACGCGCGCATTTTCGCGCTTATCGTCGATAAAGCGGCGGGCAAAGACGCCTTCGTTGCCGAATAGATTTTCGTGTCCGCGCGCAACCGTGAGGAGTTCGACCAAGGAATAAAGATCCCATAGCCGATTTTGGATTGGTGTCGCGGTCAGCATCAGCACGTAGCGGAAGCGGCGTCGCTGCAGCGCCCTGTGAAATACCTTCGCGACCTGCGGCGTGGGATCAACGCCATAGAGGTTACGAAGCTTGTGAGCTTCGTCGAGCACAAGCATGTCGAAACGGTCATCGGGAATCTTGTCGAGATGGACGCGCGCGGAATGATAGGTCGTAATGACAGCGCCCATTTCATCAGGGTCAGCTGAAACAAGTTTGCCTCCGGTAACGACCTCGCCCGGGATATTGAACTTTGTCCCGAGCTCGTCCTTCCATTGTGGGCCAAGCAGTTTGGGCGCAACGATCAGAATCTTCGCCACCCGATTTCGGGCCATGAGCTCGCTTGCCACAAGCCCAGCGGATATCGTTTTGCCGAGACCGACATCGTCTGCGAGTAGGGTCACCGGCAAACGTCGGCAAAATGTGATGAGGTTTTGTACCTGGTGGTGGAAGGGCTCAAGTCGGTCCTTCCAACGGAACTCGGATTTGAAATCGTCGCGGCTTTCGATCACGATTGGATCGGTCAGCCCCCACTCAAGCGCGGCCCGATAGACGGTATAATGCTGGTACGATTTCGCTCGCCGCAAGATCTTGGTCTGTAGCCCTGCGCCGCCGCCATGGCACCCGCCCCCCTTTGAAAATAGAGTGGCGCTAGGTTTGGGGACCGCAAGCCCTTCTTTTGCCAGATCACCCAAAGGTTTAGTCCTTGTGGACGCACGACCCTGCCGATCGCCAGTGGGCGCACCAGATCGAAGCTGGCGGCGGGATTTAGCCGACCAGTTGCAGACCCCGGTCCTGCGGTGAAGCCGCAGGCGCCTCGCCGCAGATGGGCTGCAAGCTGCGCAGATATTCGGCTGCCTTTTGGGCGTACGAGCAAGTGGTGAAGAGGACCCTTTTAACATTCTTCGAGATCTTAATCCACGATCCGATATAGGCGGCGTGCACTTCCCTCACCTCTGGTGTGAGGTTGAAATCGGCCGAAAGGAAGGCCCGCCAAGTTCGGCGACGAGTTTTTCCATGTCCTCGCACAAGTTGGCTCATGGCGCAGCGCAAATCCGAAACGTCGAACTGGATCGCGTCAACTTCAGCCGCGAATTGCTCTTGCCGCTCCGTCTCGTAGGCGCGGAGCGCGTTCATATACGGCGCGTTTTCATCTGGATCGGACATAGCAGTTATTTCGGGTACGGCAGTGGCTTCTGAAAGGCGGACGCTCCTCATGGAGGACCATGAGACTCTATCGCGGAGTGGTTTGGCGTGATCGTCGATTGCCCACAAGACGGTTTCACAGAACGAGATGTCGGCCCCGGGGTGGATAGCTACACTCTCCAAAATCGCCGCAGTAGCGCGCACTTGCCGCCCTGGGTCGCGGCAAGAATTGAGAATTCCACCGCGACTTCATCGGGGACGCGAAGCGCGATCAAAGGCATGCGGGCCAATCAGCCAGCTTGCGGTATGTCGCACGCTGGCTCCAAACGCGGAAATTCTCGCTGGACATAACCACGGCGGGTCTTGCGCCTGAGCCAAGACTCGATGGCCTCTACAGCTGCACGCGCCCCTTGAACAGATCGAGCCGCCGTCGCCCGCGCCCACCGAGAGGACCCCATTCACGCACCAATGCCGTATCGCCAAACAGCGTCGGTTCGATCGTGAGCACATAGAACCGCGCCATGTTGCGGGCCGGATCGCGACGCTCGAGCACGAGATATTGCACCGTGAGTTCGGACATGCGCCAGAATCGCAATTACCGAATCGACCGTCCAATTAAATAAATGAATCAATCCGGGCCAGCGATTCAGAAATTTCATGCGGGCAATGAGACCGTCGCAGTCAGGCTCGCGCCGGCTGAGCTGAAGCCGCAATCTCCAGTCCTGCTGGGCGGCGGAGTGCTCCCTGGACATGTCGTCTGAACGAGTTGCCACGCGCGTGCTCGACGGAGATCCCCCTCCTCCGACCTCAGGCATTACGCAAGACTTCCTCGAGTTGCGCGACGAGCTTCGCCCAGTGCTCGGCAGGAAGCTTGTCCAGATTGATCTGCTTCCAGCGCACCGCCGGCAGCTCCGTCGCGCCAGGGACGCCCAGCAGTCTCCAATCCGGCTCGCCGCGGTTAAACCCTATGAGGAAATCCTTATGAGCTTGCGGCATTTTTCCCGCGATCTCGGCGATCAGCGTTTCTCGGGCTTCGAGCAACTCGTCCAGACTTACTTCATCGGCGCTCATGCCCTCGAAGCCGTGCGTGAACTCGTGCTCGATATCCTTGCGACGAGGAACCACGACCTCGGAAATCGGCCTGTCATGGCTGATGAGGTAGATGATGAATGCCTCGCGGAGATCGTCCGTGATGCCTTCGTTGGCGAGCAGATCGCGGACATCGAACAGGTCGCGCGGATGCTGCCGGTCGAGCGCCGCGAGATACGGGTGTTGAAGATCCTTCTCGAGTCGGAACGGAACGCCCGCCGCGAGGAAGAGGCCAGGCACACTCGCACGATCGAGGCGCTTCAACGCGAGATCGAGATCGCCAGCCGCGGTTTGACCGACCGGGGCGCCGAAGGCGTCCGGCCATCGCGGACGGTCGGCGCGCCGGAACCGCGCTCAAGGACCAGATCCTGAGGGCCACCGACGACCGGTTCGGACCATTGGCGCGAAGATTGCTGCGGCCCGGCTCCAGATGGCTTGCAACGGAACGAAGGATTGGCGCTCGTACTTCGAATCCTTGAAACAGGTCCGCCCCGGCCTGACACCGGCACGTTATCAATCGGCGGGATCGATCGCGCTGGCGGCATCTCCAAGCGCGGCAACCACCAGGTTCGGACCTATCTGTTCGAGGCCGCGAACGTCCTGCGAACGGACGTCTTACGCCGAGCAAAGAGTTGCGCTGGACTGTAAGCAACCTGCATCATCTCGTGCTGCTCTCAAGATCAACCGCTAGAATCGGCCAGCAAGAGCTGCGGGCGACTCGGTTGTTTGCGGGAGCTCCATTGGTTCCCGAGCCCACGACCGCAATTACGCCATTGTCTGCAATACCAGAATTGGACGCCATTGACATGTCAGGAGCTTGGCGGCTCGACGCCGCTGAACCGGTCTAATTGGAATGCCTTCGGCGCTATCAGCTTCGCATCGAGCGCCAAATCCGCGAGCATCGTACCGATCGCGCTGGCGAACTTGGCACCGTGACCGGAGCAAGGCGAGGCGACGATGATGCGGGGATCGGCCGGAAGTCGGTCAATGATGAATTCGTTGCCCTCGTCCGGTCGCAGGTCTGCTCGGAGCGTGTTCGTGTAGAGGCAGATATCGCGCTCGACGATTGGGCCCGCCGCTCCGGGGACCAATTCGGCGAGCGTCAATCCAACAGTCTCCAGTTCTGCGTCGGTCGGCTGCGGGTGCCAGGCGTCTGCCCCCACGACCGGCCCATGGTCATGCTGTGCAGCCTTCACGCCTCGTCCCTCAAAATCGGGAAAGCCGTATACCACTCCTTTCTCCCCTTCGACAATGAACGCCGGAAACTCACCGTAACGCACCAATTCCGGTTTGGCCGGCTTGAACCAACCGACCGTTTGTCGGGTGATCTTTAAGTGTCGTGCAAGTCCCGGGACTAGCCCGGCAATCCACGGTCCAGCCGCGATGATGGCCCTCTCGGCCAAGATTACCTCTTGGGGCATTGAAATACGGATGCCGGCGGCCACCGGCCGTATTCGGGCCGGAGCCAGAATGATGCGGTGCTCGGCTCCTTCGCGAAATGCGCGGATCGCAGCTTCGGCCAATAGGATCCCGCCGCTTTCCTGGACGACCACATCCCAGTGTTCGGGAAGCCGGAAGGCGGGAAATGCGGCGTTTGCTTCCGCTCCCGTGGCTGGACCGGGGACGGCGTCCTTCAGCGCGGCAGCGCGGGAGTCGGCCACCATCTTCGATCCGGGAGGTCCTGCTTCGAGTACACGAGTCGGCATCAGGATTGTCCGTCCACTGGCGGCCTCCAGCATCCGCCATCCCTTGAAGGCAGCATCGCTTAGCTCCGTGTAGGCCGCGCTCTCGAAATTGAAGCGTCGGTACACTCGGCATGAGCCATGCGACGAGCCGCGAGCCTCGCCCAAGACAAGAGGGTCGAATCCGAGCACGTCTGTCCCACGACGCAGCAGCGAATGGAACGCAGAGCTTCCTATCAGGCCGAGGCCGACGACGGCGACTTCGCAAACACGCATTCCTCACTCCGTCTTCCGCTGTCCAACGCGCGCTATTAATCTGCCGCGCCACCGCACTTTTGAGGGCTCCGCCCTTTGTGAACACGCTGCAGCCGCAGCAGGAGCACAAGAATCATCCGCCGTGCCGCAGCCATCGATAAGGGAGCGCCGCGCCATCGACCAGAGTCGTTACCATAGTCGGAGAGTGAGCGGCGCTCGACCCGCCTGCGCCGAACGGCGAAATGCCGCCTCGCTCCCGCAATCGCGGGCGAGCACCGCCGCCATCGCAGTGCCATAGAGCGCCAACGGTGCTTCCGCGAAGACCACGCCGCGAATAACTGCTCGAGCAGCAGAAAGGTCGCGAGCGCGTGGGGCTGTGAGAAGCGCTGCGGCGGAGAACGGCGCGAAGACCGGAAGCAGCAGGCGGCAGTCGCGCACTATCGCAGCACAGCATTCTCCGCATCGTCCTCTCGTCGCGGTGTGATGGTGTTCTGAGCAAAGCAAGCGACGTGCCGAACTGAAAGTCCTTCTGCAAGCACTACATTCTCTGTTGGACATCGCGGCGCTTGTTGATGTTGGGTCAAAGCTGACAACATTCGTGAGGAACCAAACATCTCCTCATTTTGAGCACCACCGCAGCCAGAAAGGGCTGCCAGCGTTACCCGCGACCCTCTTCAGGCCAAGTTTTGAGTCGGATCGCCGTTTAGACATCGAACCGGTGGAGGAGGAATGGCACGGCTGTCTCGGTATACAGTTCGTTCTCCGCTTGAGAGCCGCTTGCAATTGAGACGCAGGCGCCCGAACATGTTAGGTAAGCGGTTGGAAAATGATCCGGATTTCAAAGCGAACGGCGCCCACCTCGAACAGACGAACGAGCAAATGCAAACGCATAACAGTATTGGGGAGCTGCAGCGAGAAGGTTTCTAGCTTGGAAGGCATTAAGCCTGCTTGCGGCAAACGCGATAGCTATGTTCATTCGACAGGGGAAAACGAGTTCATCAAGATCAATACATTCGGGCGCTTCGAGACCATCGCCTACAAGTTGCCACTGGCCGCTGTCCGGCGCCTGGCATGGACGCTGACCGAGCCGGCCAAGAGGCTTCGCTGAAGGAGCAACGCCAAACGGCTGCCAGGATCGAGGTCAATCTACAAAAGTAACCATGTTGACCTGGATCGCGACCAAGCGGCATGAATCGGGCCCATCACAGCGACGGTCGCTCGTTGGCCCTGGCGCCGACGACTCGGGCATATAGGAGAGGACGCGACTTTGCGGCCTGGCTGGGGCTCACCCCGCTGCAGCGCTCCACGGGCGGAAAGCAGAAGCTCGGCGAGACATCCCGCATGGGCGAACGAACTCTGCGCCGACTATTAATCATCGGTGCGAGCGCAGCCGTGCGCTGGGCAATGCGTAAAGGCTCGACCGCAAATCCTTGGCTTGCGCGCTTGCTTGCCCGCAAGCCGTCCATGCTCGTGATCGAGTGCCTGAATGTGGCTTTTCTCATCGATGCAGAGGACAAGGGCTCGGTTTGGGATAGGTAAAGGCCGATGATATTGCCCACCTTGACGACGAACAGCGGATCGCTCGACAGCTTGAATGTCTGGCTACGGTGCGGCAAGCCGAACGCCGCCCACATGCGGCGGATCGTGGTGTGGAAAAAACAGTTTCCGCCGCCATCGAGCGGATCGACTGGGCGTCGCGTCGGCTGGCGTCAGCCGCAACGTTCGTTCGATCACCGCGGCAACCTGATCGGCGTTGATGGTGCGAGGTCAGCCATGGCGCGCCTCTTCAAGCAGACCATCACAGCGATCCTTCAAAACGCGATGGCGCTATTTGGCAACGGTGTGTTCATGGAGGCCGAGTTTGGCAGCCACGGACTTGCTAAGGCAAGCCGTCCGCACACCACAGGATCGCGCGGTACCGCTCAGATAGCGAGCGGGCAGCGTGGTGACGACGAACTTGCCTCTCAAAGTACGTCCGCTCCTGCTGACTTAGCACCAACGCGCGTCAAGGATTGTCTCTAGCGCTCCGTGTGATCGAACGCTTCCGTTCCGGCGAAGATCAATATGTCGTGGCGACCGCGCCACCCCAGCGGTAATTCAGGCGGACCAGACCGATATCGACGTCCTGACTGATACGGGCAGTCCCCGCGAAAGCGCCCGCCGGACCACCCACGAGTCCCGGTGAAAAAAGAAGTCCACGTCCCGATGACCCATGAACAGGTAGTCGTACTCAACGCCGATGGACCAGTTCGGAGCGAAGCCAAATTCAAGGCCCGCCCCTGCCGCCCCAACAAGTTTCGCTGCCGTTGTCGATCGTCAGCCCAGTCCCAAAATCGAAGACCCGGTATTTGTCGCGGACAACCGCAGCGCCACCCTTCACATAGAGCAGCATGTTATTCCAGGCATAGCCGACTTGGCCCGTGAACAGGCCGAATGCATCAAGCTTGGATTCATCCTGGACGCCTGCAAAAGCGAGGTTGGCGTTGGAGCCCTTGAAATCGGCCCAGTCGCCCTGCGCCTCCAGGCCAAACAGCGAGTTGGCTATTTGCCAGCGATAGTCGATTTGACCGCCGACCGTGCCTCCCGTCGCATTATGGCAACCCCATGCCGACGGGCGGAGCGACAACCGCGCCGCCGGCGTTGACCACGTCCCAGCATTGATGCGCGGAGCCGCCGCCGCCATTTATGCCGACGTAGAAGCCGCTCCAATCATAGATTGGAATGACCGCTGGGAGCGCTTTGACGTAGGGCCCCGCGGCCAGATCAGCGGCAGAGGAAGGGGCAACCAGCGCGATCAGGGCTACCGTGCCCTCTAAACCCAGCTTCGTATCGACCGTCCCTGACGGGTATAGGACGAAGATTGCCATGTGCCCGTCCTCTCCATCAATTCCCAAGGTTGGTAGTTGACTGACGCCCATGCAGCCGACGACTCATGCGTCTCATATCGTTGTCATCCGGGAAGCGCAGGATATGCATGTCCTTGTTCTGGTTACCCAAAAAGGCGGAAGCGGCAAAAGCACGCTGGCGGTTGGCATTGCGGTCGCGGCGATGGGGAACGGGGAGCGCGTCGCAATTGTCGAGGCGGATCCACAAGGCACGATTTCAAAATGGAAAGAGCGGCGTGGCCATCCCTATCCGCGGGTCGTTCGGATCTCCGATCCCGCCGAACTAGAAGTGGCTCTCGTCAGCCTTGAAGCTGAGGGAATCTGGCTTACGGTCATCGATACCGCCGCCACGAACAATGCACTGGCCGTGCTCGCCATCGCGAGGGGCGATCTTTGCCTGATCCCAGTGCGTCCGAGTCTGGCCGACATCGAAGCTGCGATACCGACACTAATTGCTATTCGTAGGCTCAACCGCCGATTCGCTTTCGTCCTCAATCAGACGCCACCGCGGGGCTGCCGCTTGAGTGAAGCTGCAACGTCGCTCAATTCGCTCGGGGTGCTTGCGCATCCCTATGTCGGACAGCGCAATGTCCACCAGGACGCGCTTGGGGCCGGATTAGGCGTAACCGAGTTTGCACAAGAGGGAAGAGCCTCGGAGGAAGTTCATGAGCTTTGGCGCTGGGTCTTGAAAACGCTTGTCGAGGGGTCGTTAGATCATGAGCCACACGAAAAAAAGGCGTCGTGCTAGCCATACGCGCTGTGCGCGACGCTCGCTGGTGGAGCTTACCGCGGCGGCGAGCCGAGCCGTTGACGATGGCCTGTTTGTGTTGTCCAGCGGGATTGCCGCTTCCAATCCGCGATCGGAGCACACCGGAGAGAAGACGCATGATCAAACAATGCTTGCGAGGCAAGCGACGGCTCCCGGTGCCGTTGCGGTGCTTGAATCTCGGAATGCGGCGGCGCCGCGCAAGGACGAACTTCTAGATTCCGACGCTACGACTGAGATGATGGTGAAGATTGCCAATCTCGTAGAGACACGGGTGGGGAGGGAAGCGGCACCGAAAGACATCGGCTCCGGTCTTGAAGGCGACTTTTTGACCGCTCTCAAAGAAGCCGCAACAGAGTTCCGCGCGGATGCGGCCGAGTTGATCGTGCAGAAGGAACCTGCCGACGGCGCGGGGCAGCCGCAACTGCGATACATGCGGCGGCTCACTGACGAGGCGGTCAGATTGCTGGACGATCTTCAGAGCGGCAAGCTGGAGAATCAGGCGAACTTCATCCTGAGCGAATGCTTCAGAGAAGCCGCTAGCGCGTTCTCTATGATCAATCAGCAGCTCAAGCGCGACGGCTATGCCGCGAGCATTGATCCATCAATCTTCATTTGGCTTGCCAATCTCATCGAACCGGAGACGCGCGACACCGGGACCATGCGGCTTGAGATCGTACCCAACCACCGAGCTCGTCCGAGCACGTATGCGCGCCAGGTCGGTCAATTCATCTGGCACCTTGTCGAGAGGCAAGGCTGCGGGCGGCAGGCCGCATATCGGGCTGCGCTCACGAAGTTCAGCATAAGCGCGAGTTTCGCCGAGACGGCCTATGCCTTTTGGGAGCCGATCTTCAAGCGGGCGGGACCGCACGTGAAGATGCTGACCCGCATTTCAGATCCAGAAATGTAAAGCAAAGCAGCGTGGGCATTTGGCGTCCGATTTAACTGAGGCCCCCTGAGAGGACTGCCCGGCAACTTCGTCCGAGCTCTGGACGAAGAAGACGCTGACGTTGGGGCCGCTCCTGCATGGCCCATAATTGCGCTGATAAGGGCCCGGAGCGAAGCCGGCTGATCGTGCTGGGCGCCGTGACAATTGCGCCTGTGAAATCGAAGCCAGTACCGCATCTTGATTGTGCTCGTACTGCTCCAAGATTGCATCCCATAGGACTTTCCACTCCTTCGGGCCCCATTCGTAAGAACGTTGAAATAGAGGCGCCAACATCTGTTCGATGCCTTTGAAGAGTTCAATTATTGGACGGGACGAGCTTCCATCGAAAGTCCCTATTGGCGAAGGTTGTGCAGCGGACGTGCTTCTATTAACACGGGAATCTAATTCATGCATGTTGTCAGTCTCAGATCAAGATCGGTCGAATGTTGTGCAATCAAGTTCGCTGCCTGCCACTGATTATTTCCTCCAGAGAGAGTCATCGCCCAGACGATCCGGGCCAAACTTGTTGGTAACGGCGATGGCGACGACGACCATGTCCGACGCCGTTCAAGCAGGACTTTGATCCAGCCTCCAACCCGGGAGCGTGCCTTTGGGCACCGAACGACGTTACGTGCTCCGATGACAAGCAAGTGCCTGAGATAGGAATCGCCCTGTTCGTAATCCGGCCGAGCCGATCCTTCCCGCCGGTGGAATTCTGCTTAGGCGTCAGGCCAAGCCAGGCCGCGAACTCGCGCCCGGAGCGGAACATTGTCGCGTCCGGCACGGTCGCGGCGAGAGCCGTGGCCGTTATGTGACCGATCCCTGGAATCGAGGACAGCAACTTCGCCATCGGATTTATTCGCTGGATCTGAGCTAGCTCGCGCTCGATGGCCTCGACCTGCCGGTCCAATTCCTTCAGTTGGTTCACAAGGACGGCTAGTGCAATTCGGGCGTGGGCCGGTAGCATCAGTTCCTCGTCATCCAACAAGTCCACCAGACCGTCCGCCCGTTGCCGGCCTTGCCCGGCAATGATTCCGAACTCAGCAAAATGAGCCCGAGTGGCGCAGGCTGTCGTGGCCCGTTGGCGGACCAACAAAGCCTCTTGCACGATGAAGCATCAAGAAGCCCTGGTTCTCGACGCTCTTGATTGGAACGAACCGCATATTGGGACGCGTGACCGCTTCGCAGATTGCAGCCGCGTCAACGGCGTCATTCTTGGCTCCTCTTCGTAGGTAGGGTTTAACATAGGCTGGCGGGATCAATCTCACATCGTGTCCAACTGCCGAATCTCCCGCGCCCGGTTGTGAGCAGTCGCGCAGGCCTCAATGCCGACTAGGCAAGGTACGAGCGAGGAGAAGAACGACACGATCTCGCCTGGCCGGAGGCGTTGGCGACAGGCCACTTGGCCTTGGCCATCAACGGCATGGATGAAAAATACGTGCTTCGAAACGTCCAACCCAATTGTCGCGACTTCCATTGGTGAACTGTTGCTGTTAGCGGGTTCGTCCATCGCCAGCATATCGCCGGCGCCGAGGGAGCGGGGCCGTCTTCCCCATCAATGGCCGGATGCGCGATGAGCTGCTCAACGAGACCCTGTTCTTCGATCTTGACGGCGCCCGCGCCAAGATCGCCAACTGGGTCGACGATGACAATCTCCGGCAGCCTCACTCGTCGCTGTAATATGTTACCCCCCCGGCCTATGCAGCCCACCTCACCGCAACGGACGATCGGCTACGCAACCCCGACCAGCTTCGCCGATCGTTCGTTGCTCCAACCGCGCCACTTGGCGTCCAAGATCCCGACACTCTAATGCCGCTGGATGAAAGTTCAGTGGCAGGTCAATTCGTGAATCCATGATCGCTCCTCCAGATTGGTTAGAAGCCGACATTGTGGTTCGATAGATGCACAACTTAAATTCCGATTCGAGTTTTGCAGTGTGTCAGGGTTGCAGTCGCGCGTAAGCGCGCAATCAATCTGCAACGAGCAGGCCTACGTGCGAGTGAATTTGCGTGATGCGAAGCACTGAAGCTTCCTGCCTGTGCGCTTGCGACGCGAGACGCGACGCCGACCCTCGAGGCAACGCCTGCAAGGATACGCCAGCCCGGAGACGGCGCGTTGCGCAGCCGCGCTGGTAGTGCGCCGAGGCGACGCGCGCCGTTGCGCAGGCCAACAATTAAAGGTTGTGAGGCCCGCTTACAGGCGATAAGGCTGGCAAGAGATGCAATCTCAGCAGGTGGGGCGACAAATTCCGGTTGTCCTGCGTGCTTTTCTCCTTCGAAACCGATGGGTGGTAATCAAGCCGGCGATCGTGCCTGCGACATGATCGAACTGCGGCGCAGGCCGAAGCTAATTCCGATCCAGCTCGTACCTGACATGATTAGATCGAGGCTGAGAAACAGTCCAAGAATATAGACGCTGTTGAGCGGCCAACGTGCTAAGATCAACAGCCCAACCAGCAGGGTAATGACGCCGGCTATCCTAGGATCGCAACGTGAGCCAGACACCTAAGTCGGCCGATACACGATAAGGTTTAAGGCCAGACATGGAAACTCGCCGCTTGCGCGCCGACCAAGGACGTCCGGAGATATTTCTGTTCAAGCGACGACTGGATGGGTTCGTCCAGGCGCTTCTTTTCGCCCAAAGCCAACTTTCAAGCTCAGCAATTTGGATCGAGAATGATCGGGGAATTTGGCCTCCTGAGTATGATCTCGGGATCCGCCCTAGCCTTGTACGCACGTCGGCATCGATCGAAGATCTTGGAGGCATGCGCTGGCGCACTGCTAATTCTTGGCCTCGCCTGCTTTGGCGCATCACTGCCGGAGTGAGCATCCAATCTCGCGGGAACTAAGCGGCTGCTCCCGCGGCAGCAGAGGCACCCCGGTTCGCACACAACTCGTGGTCGAGTCTATAATCCAGGTCGGCCGCGAGTTGCTCGAGAAGATGGTGCTTGCCCATGGCAATTTCTTGCTGTGGATTTAGTCTGAGTTAGGATGACGGATCAGGCTGCGCGAAACTATATGCGCGTCGCAACAGAGTTCGGGCCGATCCAAAAGCGCGCTTGGGATTTGAGCCTCAAGGCGCTTCTCGCCGTGTCCTATGCTCAACGAGAAGCGAGTAGAGGAGCGCGGTAAGATGGAAGGAATCGGCGGCTCAATATCGGAAAAGTCCCACCTTTTCTTGTCCTTTGCAGACACGACGAAATTTGCCCCCCGCCCGGCACACGCTGGAGCCTGAGCAACTTAGTTGCTTGATCCGAGACCCCGCGCCGCACAGTTCCCCTATTCATTGGAGGATACCGGAGTCCTACGGATAGCGACGGCGTGCGCCCTCCTCCATATTCTATGCAAGCCAGGATTTTGCATTTCCTTCCTGGGGCTAGAGCCAACGCCGCCCGCATGCATTTTGAGCGGGCGGCGTTGTGCTTTCTACAAACAAACGTCGCAGTTCACCGATCCATATCAATAAAAGCGCGTTGCTGCGGTGGCTACAAATGACGCGGGCGCTGCCTTGGAGAAACCGCCCAAGCGCAAGTCTGGGCTGAGCAGATTTGGCCATCTCATGGGGTCGCGAGTGTGAATGTTTGAGAAGCCAAGCCCGCACGTTTTTCAGCAACTCGCGTACCAAACGGGCACGACGAAAAGAGAGAGGGAAGAACAGGACGCGCGCGGTTGACTAGTCGCGCCCTCGGAAAAGCGTGCGAGCGGCTGCTGACGACCGCCCGCACGAGTTGCGGTATGAAGAGAAGAAGCAAGAAGCCGTACTTTTAAAGCAGCAGACGAGCCAGGGCCGCGCTGGCGCTGGGATTGTCAGAACTTTTGTGTCAGGGGTTTCTGTGAAGGGTGAATTTGTCTCCCGGCATCAAGAACAAGGCATCAGCGGCATGGTGGATGAGTTTGCTTGGCCGCACCGAGCGTTCAAGTCCCGAAGCCGCGGAGCGGCGCGCCGCAGGCGAGGAACTTGACGGCGAAGGGGCGTGCCGAGCCATCATGGCCGTTGCCGTGATGCCGTTCGTCATCGCGTCGTTCCCGGAAAGCGCTCGCCGAACCGGATGGCAAACTGGCCCATCGCGGAGGTCCATTCGACCGGGCGTCGCCAGCGCAGGCCGGCATTCTTGATTGCGAGATAGAGCAGCTTCGACGCCGCGTCATCGTTTGGAAAGCTGCCGCGCGTTTTGATGATTTTGCGCAACGAGCGATGCAGCGCCTCCACAGCGTTGGTGGTGTAGATCATCTTGCGGGTGCCCGGTGCGAAGGCGAAGAATGGCACGACGTAATCCCAGGCGCTCCGCTAGGCCGCTCCGATCGCTGGATAGCGCTTGCCCCACTCGGCCTCGAACTCCTCGAGGCGGACAAGCGCAATATCGGCGTGCTCGGCCCGGTAGATCGCCTTGATCGCGGGCAGGATCGCCTTGCGGTCCTTCCGGGACACGAAGGCCATTTTGCCACTCCCGCACCTCATCGAGGACGGCATCGGTGACCCGGCTGATGAGATCGGGTGAGACCTCGGCCCCGTAGAGCTCGGCCAGGTGGCCCTGGATCTCGCGCACCGTCATGCCGCCGGCATATAGGCCCAGAATCTTGTCGTCGAAGCCATCGAACCGCGTCCTGGCCCTTGGCGACGAGCTGCGGTTCGAAACTGCCGGCGCGGTCGCGCGGTATGGCAGTCTCGATCTCGCCGTCCTCGGTCAGGATCGTCTTGCTGCTGGTGCCATTGCGGCTGTTGCCCGTCCCTCGACCGCCCGGATCGCCCTTCTCATAGCCGAGATGTTCGCTCAACTCGGCGGCGAGCGCGCGCTCGATCAACGCCTTCTTCAGCTGCTTGAACAGCCCGTTGTCTCCGGTCAGGTCCTCGGGCTTCTCATAGTTAGCAAGCAGTTGATCAAGCAGTTCAGGTGTTATCGTCGTCATGTGAGTCTCCTCGGTAGGGTAAACTCACAGAAACCTGCTTACACATTCCTTATGACACCCTCCTTCGCTGCCGCCGGCTGCGTCGCATCCTGGTGGGCACATTTCAGCTTGAGGACATCAGCAGGCGTGGCCTGAACCTGTTCAGGCTTCCGCGGCGCGAGGCGTGGTCAAGTCTGCCGGTGTAACCTGATCTTCTTGCCGCCCTTCTTCTGCGCTGGGTGGATCCGACGACCTGCCAAATAGTCAAGCCCCTTCATCGACGACAATTGCCGCAAACGATCAACTACCAATACTCGCAATTGACTGCTGATGGAGGCATGACCACCATCATCGGCCGATGAGCACGAAAAGGATATGGCTACAACACACTTGGTATGTTTCCTTCAACCAGTCGAAGGGGCCAAATCGATACCCCATTCGAGAAACCAGAACCTTTCCAAGCGAGGCTGACGCGAAGAGATTCGCGGACGAACTGCTGAACAGTCCATCCGCGAATTCGACTACCATGCTGGCTGGCACGATAAACCCACATTATCCAAGGCGCGTAATTGGATCGAGCGACATAATACTTTGGATACGTGGCCGCAACTGACATAATTGACAACCGCGCACGAAAACGGTGTGTTCGCGTCATTCAGTCGATAGCAATCAGAAAATTGTCTCGGGCGCTTCAGATTTCTGTGGGACGCCGATCGTGAGACCACCATCCACGACCATCTCTGAACCGGTAATGCAATGTAAGACGACTCGTCGCTGAGTCGGAACACCACTGCCTCAACGGCGTCTGCTCGGCCGTTAACGACGGGACGAACGATTTCCGATGCCTCCAATCTTTGGCGCCTCGAATACTTCGTACCGCGCCGGAACCGAGCACGGCGGAAGCGCGCGGATAGGCTTCGACTAGAGCTCGCCGACCCGGCACCCCCAAGGAATTAAGCGCGGATCTGATCAGCAGCATCCCCGCGATCGTCGCATTTACCGGAGAAGCGCGCCACGCTCGATATCCTCATAAAGCCGCCAGCTCCACTGCAGCTTTGCACACGTCATGATCGGGTCTTGAGTTGATTTCTGGCTCTCGGCAGCCCAACGCCTCGCCCTAGGCATTTTGCCCGTGTCGAAGCTTCTTTTCTAGGTACAACTGGAGGCCGTCTGGGAATTGGCAGCACAACGGTTCATCGTTCGTCAGGGCATCAAAGGTTGGATGGTTTACGATCGAGAACGCAAGGGGCCGGCTCTTTTAACAAACGGCGACTGGGCCGAGAAACTGTCGAGGGAAGAGGCCGAACGAATAAAGGGTCAGTTTGCGAACCATGTCTCCTGACCGGCCGCTACCATCACTGAACGCCTCTGCCCTCAATTCAGGACTCACCTCAAAATTGTCCTCCATTCTAAGTCGCTTCTTGCGCAAGCTGGTCGGTTCTACATCGCTTCCAGGATGTCACGGGCACCGAACAACTCGCATACGCAGACATCCACTCCCGTAATATCGGACGATGCTGTGGGCCTACGTGCCGATCCGCACAAAGCTCTGCGCGGGGAGAGTTCGGGGGGATGTCCCGGGTTCTGTTGAATTTCTGAAGAGGTCGGCGTTGCCCACCTTGAGCCGGTAGGCTCGGGGTGCTGATTCCATAAAGGAGAGCAACGCCATGACGAGAGATATCAAACCGGCTGGTTCGTCGGCGACCGGGGCGGTGGACGAAGCGTTTGCAGAAGTGCGGGCGAGCTTCGATCGGTTCTGCCTTGCGGCAGGGATGGAGGCGCTCGGCACGACGATGGAGGCGGATGTTGTGGCGGCCTGCGGGCCGCGCCACGGTCGCGACGCGGCGCGGCGGGCGCACCGTTGGGGTCGAACGCGGGGACGGATAGGTTTCCACGGCGGCAAGATCGAGGTCGAGCGCCCGCGGGTCCGGGGCGTGGATGGCGGCGAGGTCACGATCCCGAGCTGGGAAACGGCGGCGCAGGAGGATTGGCTCGGTCGCGGGGCGATGAACCTGATGCTGATCAATGTGTCGACGCTCCGGTTCGGCCGTGCTGTCCGACTGCCCGAGGGTGACGTGCCGGCACCGCCCGGATCGGGGGTTTCGAAGTCGGCGGCCTCGCGGAGGTTCGTAGCGCTGTCGGCGGCGCGGCTGGCTGACTTCATGGCTGCCGATCTGTCCACGCTCGACCTTCTGGTGGTCCAAATCGACGGGCTGCATCTCGGCGACGATCTCGTGCTGGTCGCCGCAATCGGAGTTGACGGCGAAGGCAACAAGCATCCGCTGGCGCTGGTGGAAGGGGCGACCGAGAATGCCGCAACGGTTCAGGCCCTGCTGGACAACCTGGTCTCGCGCGGGCTCGACCCGACGGTGCCAGGACTGTTCATCGCCGACGGCGCGAAACCGTTGTCGAAGGCGATCCGCCGCACCTTCGGTTCGGCCGCTGCGATCCAGCGCTGCCAGATCCACAAGGCACGCAACATCATGGAACGCCTGCCGAAAGAGCATCATGCGGCCACCCGTCGGGTGCTGCGCCAGGCCTGGGAGCTCAATGACGCCGACAAGGCTGAAAAATTGATCCGCAATCTTGCGCGTCGACTCGACCAGCAATGGCCCGGCGTAGCGGCCAGCATCCTCGAAGGCCTCGACGAAATCCTGACTGTCGTCCGGCTGAAGCTGCCGAAGGAGCTTCGTCGATCGCTCGCCTGGACCAACATCGCCGAGAACATGATGGGCACCATTCGCCGCGTCACGCGCAACGTCAAACGCTGGCGGGATGCCGGTATGGCCTTGCGATGGGTCGCGGCCGGCATGAGCGAAGCCAACAAGGGCTTCCGACGATTGAAGGCGCATAAGCAATTGTCGGTTCTGCGTGCGGCCCTTCAAGCTCGCCACGATCGCATGACGATCAAGCCCGTTGCCCACGTCACGAGGGCAGCGTAACATTCATTCCGGCAACGTCGGCCCGACGTAGTTCAACACCGATCGGGACATCCCCCCTCTACCCTCGACGCAGAGCCCTGTTTGGGCCGAATGACAGGCAGGATCTGCTTGACCAACAATTGTGCTGAGCGCGCATTGAGAGGCATCGCCTTGGGAAGGCGCAACTGGACCTTCGCCGGCAGCCAGCGTGGCGCCGACCGTGCCGCCATCATGCTGACGATGATCGCGACCTGTCGCCTCAACAAAGTCGATCCCAAGGCCTGACTCGCCGACGTCCTCGCCCGTATCGCCGATCTTCCCGCATCGCATCTGCACGAACTGCAGCCCTGGGAATGGAAGCTCCTGCGCCGAGCCCGCCGGTCAGCAAGCCGCCTGACCTTCACGCAAACCATCATAGAGTTCGTCGTGCCCGCGCGCACGCTTCAATCAGGCGGTCTTCGTCGTATGCGTACGACATCAGCCCCTGAGTCGGTTCTGCAGCGCCTGCCGATTGGCAACGAGGCTGCTGAGGTTCAGCAGGTGTGGTGCTCGTCCTTGCTCCAATTGCCTAACCAGCGCCCGCGTGCCGTCCACCACGAAGACGCCGCAATCATAAGTGTTCAGCTGCTGGGTCATGCCGCGTGACTCCAGGCGGGCGCCCAGCCTTGCTGCGAGCTCTGCTGCGGGCGTGTTGTTGTATTCCCCCATGGAGTCGTAGCGATAGGCAACCGGCCTTTCGCGGTCGCGGCGATCAACAAACAGCAACGACCAATGGGTGCCGGGGAGATTCGTAGCACGGGCATTGTTCACTGGCAGGAACAGGAAGTCGGCTGTGTCGTCACCATTCTGATCATGGACGATGCGCTGGAATGCGCGTAGCATTTCGCTCTCGGTGCCCAAGCGCAGGCTAACAAGGGTTATGAGAGGATCCACGAACCGCGTCCGGGCGGCGAGATTCGGATTGTCCCCCCCCAACTCTTGCGCCAGGAGCTGGTAATCTCTCAGGACATGCTCGTCGCCCAGCCATTCCGTGTCCTCGAGCACCAGCCCGCGGCCGTGAGACGAGGCTGTCGGACCTAAAGCCCCGATCTGAGCATCGTAGGAGGTGCTCGGAAACGCCGGCACAGAATTAACATCGTCGCGTGATTCAGACGGCGTGGCCGCAGTCAGATCAACCAATGGAGGACCGCCGTAGGTGCTTGAGCGAGCCCTGGCAGCCGGCGCTGGCGCAAAGTGAGCATCGTCGCGCAACTCGGACGGTGTCGGCGCATTCAGAGCAAGAAATGGCTCAAGACCAGCGTAGATGTCTGAGGGAGCCCTGGTAGAGTGCGCTGGCGCAAAGTGAGCGTCGTCGCGCAACTCGGACGGTGTCGGCGCATTCAGAGCAAGAAATGGCTCAAGACCAGCGTAGATGTCTGAGGGAGCCCTGGTAGAGTGCGCTGGCGCAAAGTGAGCGTCGTCGCGCAACTCGGACGGTGTCGGCGCATTCAGAGCAAGAAATGGCTCAAGACCAGCGTAGATGTCTGAGGGAGCCCTGGTAGAGTGCGCTGGCGCAAAGTGAGCGTCGTCGCGCAACTCGGACGGTGTCGGCGCATTCAGAGCAAGAAATGGCTCAAGACCAGCGTAGATGTCTGAGGGAGCCCTGGTAGAGTGCGCTGGCGCAAAGTGAGCGTCGTCGCGCAACTCGGACGGTGTCGGCGCATTCAGAGCAAGAAATGGCTCAAGACCAGCGTAGATGTCTGAGGGAGCCCTGGTAGAGTGCGCTGGCGCAAAGTGAGCGTCGTCGCGCAACTCGGACGGTGTCGGCGCATTCAGAGCAAGAAATGGCTCAAGACCAGCGTAGGTGCTTGAACGAGCCCTGGCAGCCTGCGCTGGCTCAAGGTGAGCATCGTCGCGCAACTCGGACGGCGTCGGCGCATTCAGATCAACAGATGGCTCAAGCCTGCCCTTAGCATGTGACGGGGGCCTGGATGGTGATGCTGATTCTTGCAGCTGTTCACCCAACCAAGCCCAAGCTCCCGCGCTGGCTGGCGTTGAGGGAAGATCCTGCGCCGAGCCGGAATGCCGATCGCACTGCGCGGCCGGCGAGCTCGGCTGCTCAGGGCCTGGCAACCCCAGCCCTCGGTTCGCCTCGATGAGTTTTAAGTAGCTGCGAAGATGCGACAAATCGGGACCGTGTATTCTGCTTCCAGTCCGTTGGAACGCTAGCACATCGTTATCCAGCGTTAACTGCTCCTTGCTAGAGCCGTTAAGTCGCCCAGTTATGCTCCCCCTGCCGTTTTCTTTAAGCCACGCACTCAGCGCACGAAGACGTGTAGCCCGCTTCTGCGCAGACTGCCTCTGCGCCGCAATCGTGGTTCTAAGATCGTTCAAGGCTTGGCCGAGCGCTCCCTCGATGAAGGTGGCGTCTTCGGGATGAGGAACCACGCGACGGGGGCGACCAAGGACTCGGGGTTCGGGGGCTTCGGCTTCTTCACTCCCACGCAAGAGCCGCCGGAGAACATTCAGATTCGATTTGATGCTGTTCTGACGGTCCCGCCCCAAGCTCCTGTACGCCGCAATTTCCTCATCCAGCGATGAACCGCCTCGCAGCCGAGAAGCTACGGGCCCCCTATGACTTGCGTTGACCCAGCGAACAAATATCCCAAGCCCGGAAACACTGTTCTTGATGGCTCCTGGGGTGAGCTTGCGCCGCTCGGCGTCTAAACGAAACTTCGCCAAGAGCTCCTCGTCTTCGCCCGGGAGCTGCTCGCCGATTAGTCCGTCCGGCGACCGCAGGCTTTCGGGCGCAAACGTGTTCAGCGTGTTCCGAAAGGTAGCATCATCACGCAACTGGTACGATCTGGATGGAAGCTGAGCTGGGACAGGCAAGGATGACGCAGTTTCCGAGCTCGGCCACATGCTCCAATCAAAGTCGAGCGGCATCTGCGGTGACCAAGTTGAGGTGGACCCGGCGGGTTCCTGCGGTCCGGCTTGTTCTGCCCCCTGGAGCCGCTCAGGCGGGACCAAGACGGACCATGATGGGCCGCCTTCCACCATCACCGAAAGCTGATTCCTGACGGCGTCACGCGATGCGTCGTGCCGCCTAGCGGTGTCTCGGACATGCCTCGCTACTGAATGTGCCGCTGGGGCGTATTCGTGCGCACGCGACGGCATCGGAGCTTGCCTCTGCGATGGTGACGCCCCCAGTTGATGGGATGGGGTCTGCACCAGCTGACGCTCAACGGCGACGCCCTGGGGGTTGCTTAGCGTCTTCTGCCTCTTCGCTGATCTCAACTCCCCTGTATCATGCTCATCGCTGATGAGAACCTGCTCGCCTGGCACGAGGGTGTTCCTGTGACGTTCATCCGACAGTTCGTGATCATGATGGCACCAGTTCAAGGGGCGAAGGGATTCTGCAGGATCCAATGCCAGGCTATGCCGCGGTGGAACCCCATGGTCGTCGCGGGGCAAGTTCAAGTCACGAAAAGACCCTCCTGCATCCGCTGCTTGTTGATGGTGCGCGATTGTCTCGAGAGGCGGCGAGGAGCTGGGTCCGTCCATCGTCTCCAAAAGCAGATCCTGCTGGTTCGCAGGCAGAGTCTCCGGCCAGCTGATAGCTCCATTCGAGCCGCTGTGCTGTGCAGTCGCGGCCCGGGTCCGCCTCGGCTCGGCGCGAACCGCGTCTTCGAGATCAGGAACGGGGCGAATATGAGGCCGGAGCTCGATCGCTCTAGCACCCGCCGGCGACCTCAGGAGATGAGCCAGTGCGGCCCCGGCTTTTCTGCGGCCACGGGGGTCCGCCTCCTTATACTGGCTGACATCATTATCCAGCGAGCCGTCGCCAAGTCGAGCAGCAATGCCGGGCTTATCGTTTTCACGGAGGTAATCACTGAAATCGATAAGAAGAGCTGCATAGGTCCTGACGGTGTTGGCGGTGCCTGACGCTGCATCTTCCTTGTACCTTTTGATGAGATCCGCATCTTGGGGATAGGGATTCAGCTCAACCCGGCTTGCAATCGGCGCGATGCCGCCCGGCGATTGGGCGGCTCGAAGATGATCCAGTGGCGTAGCGATGGCCTGCCCCTCCTGCTTGCCGAACTCCTGGGCATCCTTGTCCAGCGACTCTTCGGAAAGCCGGGCAGCAATGCCCGGCTTTCCGTTCTTTACGAGCCAATGCCCCAATCCGAGAAGACAACGTACATTGCGCCTGACGGTGCGCTCGGAGGCCCCAGCCTTGAAGAGTGCCGGCCCGAGCCCCTCAATAAGAGACGCATCTTCGGAATAAACAGGATCCATGCTGCTACCTGCGAAAGCCAAATTTGCATGGCCGAGCGGCAGCGCCGACGCATTCAGCATCGTTCCACCGCATTCACCGTGCGTAGCCGGCGTATATGGTTGCCCGCTCGCCCGCATGATGGGCCGCGCCTCAGATCGCGATGCATCCGCTTGATGGGCGCGGACCTGCATGAGCACGGGAGAGGACGGGACAGCGACCTCGCTCAGCTGCCTGTGAAAGGCCGCCGCCTCTGCCGACGAGTCGGCCGGAGAGGCATCTTGCGCGTCCACGCTATCCGTTTGTTGACGCACGCGATTCATTAAGACGAAGTTCATCTGTACTCACTTTCGAAGATGAAGGGCCAGGAGCGCTGATCGTATGCGTCTGGACTTGAGCGCCGGCATTTGACGGTTCAGCCGCCAAGCGAAAGGAAGTCGTGGTCACGACGCTCCCGATCGAATTTCAATCGTGACCCCGCTGTCGATCTGTTCGAGGAGTTCGTGCTGGCTTCGGCTCATCGAGGATTTCCTCTCGGTGATAACGGCCACTTGATCGTGTCACCACAGCGGCGCTCCGGCGCGAGACAAACCACCTGTAGCTACATCCCCAGGCGCGCCATCTGGGTCGACATGTGCTCCGTCTCGGGAAGGGGATACCACGGATGGCCACCAACTGCGGTGCTCATCAAGGACCTACAGAACGCCGGCGTGAGCTTCCCGCGGTGGATCACGACGTTCTCGCGCCCCGTCGCAGCTCGAGCGCTCTGCCAGTCCTGATTGTAGCCGCGTTGGTCATTGGACTTCACGTGGCAAGCGGCGAACTCGGCATCGCTCAGCGTTGCCAACTGCCAGGCATGTACCGGCCGCTTGGTATGGATGTGCACCCACATCGGGCTTGGCATCGCGCCATTGCGCAGGGCCTTGGGCTGCAGCTTGATCTCGAACAGTGTCCCCGGATCATCCTTCAAGGCGCGCGGTGGATTCACAGACGCCAGCTCCCCGGCCGCCCGCAACTGTTCAAGATACTTCTGGGACGGAAACGCGTAGGTCTTCATGCAATCGATCGTGATCGCCGCCTTTCGCGCCTTCAAAGAGTTCGCCTGTCCCTGCACCTCGGACAACATCGCCTTGAGCCGGGTTATTTTGTCATGCACTTCCGGCACTTGCGCAGGCGTGAGTAGGACACGTCGGCGAGGCTCCTCCAGCGCGACTACACTGGCCTCAATCTCGGAGGCCTGCGTCTGCAGTCGCTTAACGACGAGATCCACGACGTGATCGGCGTCCTCGGGCTTCATCTGGCGCGCTTGCGAGACGGTGCTTTGCTGAGCGGGCAGATCGAACTGCAAAAGTTCGTCCAATCGCTCGATTAATCCGGTCAGTGCTTTCCTGGAGGGCGGAGCCTGCAATATCTCCAGGTGCCCAGTCGCCGACGATGACACCCTCGCGTCTGCCTCCTCCGCGCTCGCGAGTTTCTTTGTACCCAAATCCGAGAGTACGATCACCTTGCCTGTTGGGGCCGTGGCAGCGTCGGGCGTGGCGAGCTGCGGCTCGCGCAGCCCGCCCGCCGAACTTCGCTCGCCTGCGGCCGGGGCGCGCTTGCCTTTCCCCTTCCTCCGCGCCGCGCCCCCTTCAACCACTACGGCAGTCCGGGCCAGCGGCTCAATCATGGCGGGCGTCTTTGGCTGCACGACCAAAAGACGCGTGACGTCGTCCGCGGTGACCCATGCACCTTCCGCGATCTGGCCCAACAGTTCCAACGGAAGGTCGGCATCCGTTCCGGCGCCCCTTAGTCGGGTAACGATGCCGTGCACCCCTGAGGCAAATTCCGAAAGCCGTTCCATGACTCCTTCCAGAACGGTGCAGTGGTCTGCGTCGAGCGCCGCTCCCTCCAGAACGGCGTGGGAAGTCGAGTTGAATGCCGGAAAAAAATCCGCGATAAAGGTCCCAAGCAGTCGCACCCGCCCATCCTCACCCATGAGGGCGTCGTTCACGGCTGGGCCGAACGTGGCCGCCTTCGACTCGATCAAGAGTCGCGCGAGAGCGATGCGCGATTCCAGGTACATGCACTTCGTATACAGCGCCCAGCCGGTATGCTGGCGTAGCGCGGCCTCTTCCTCCTCCCGCATCTTGGACGTGGTGCTGGGCAAGTTGGCGGTGTCCGTATAAACGGACCGCATCCGCTCCGAGCGCAATACCTTCTTTCCCCACCAATCCAAGCAGGCTTCGTAATGCTTCGCCACGCTGGATACCGCCCGGTCCAGCTGGTCGGACGGAGCGCCGGCATCTCGCATCCGGCCGAGCACGGCTGCTGCTTTGCTCCTGTTCGCCTCCAGGTTGTTGACAATCCAGGTGGCCGCGATGTTGCATTCGTCTCCCGCAGCGATAGTTTCGGCGCGGACTTGACGAGCCTGACCATCGGAAAGAAGCCTGCGCGCCATGTCCGGGGGGAGGCTCGCGTAATACTTCAGAACTTCCGAGCCTGCCTTGACGATTTGATCGATCAGCTCTTGCGTCTCCGACGGATTCCGGGCTTGTGTGGCTGCATTTCGAGAACTATCAAGGCCCTCAAGCAGGCTGCGCATTTTTTGCTTCGCTGCCTTGATTCCGTCGACACTCGAGGGCATCCGGACTGCCACACCGGACGCGGGTGGCTCACTCATGAGCGCGGTTCCTCCGGAGCGCATCCGCTCCAATTCCCTGTCGAAAGATTGCCCGCCTTCCCCAGGGGCGGGATCGGGCTCCGGGCTCGAACTGCTCGATCCCCATGCGCTGTCGGCTCCTGAAGGCCCAACAATGCCCGCCATCTTCCACCTCCAATCAGGTCCATAATGCGCAGCCTGTTTGGATAGACAGCTCGGCTGACGAGAAGCTGACCAAGAGCGTTTTCCCCGGATGCACAGGAAAACCCAGCTCACCATGGGTTGCAATTCTATGGCGTCTGGGGTGCTGCTGGAGGTAGCGGGGCATCGTCAACTTAATCGACCGGGAGCCGAAGGAGCGCTTCTCAAAGGTTTGAGATTAGTTAGCTTCGTTGATCGAGACCTGTAAGCTCAATAGCGTCAGCGCCGAGCACCGGCTCTCCGACGTCCTCGCGAAGCTCGTCAACGGTCTCGGCGAGAAGCTTAGTAAGCGGAATTTGACGCAATTCCCGCCTTATCCCGTCCACTGTTTATGCTCTTGGTGATGCCGATCACTTCTGACTTCTCGCGTTGATAGCTGAACTCGGTTGTACCGTGCAGCACAAGAACCAAACCTTCAGCGGCGACGACACGATCACGTGTCGATTGGAAATGGCCGGTCAGAATGTCCGCTTCGCTGACCCGGTCATTGGAGAAGAAGCGGTAGGCTGCCTTGGTATTCGCCCAATCCTGGCAGACGAGCTGGATGCTTTGTCCCATGGCGCTTCCAATCTGCGTGAGCAGTTTGCGGAAGGACCGCAAACAGCCTTTTGCGGACTGATCCCTTAATGTCAGCCCCATAGAGCGCCCCCTCGCGAATCAAGTGCTCAGCAAGGAATCACAAGTGATACTTTCGATTCAAGATTTCGCGGATCAGCGTGAGTCGGCGAAATTATGGGTAATTGAAAGCTTCGTCGTATGCGTACGACATCAGCCCCTGAGTCGGTTCTGCAGCGCCTGCCGATTGGCAACGAGGCTGCTGAGGTTCAGCAGGTGTGGTGCTCGTCCTTGCTCCAATTGCCTAACCAGCGCCCGCGTGCCGTCCACCACGAAGACGCCGCAATCATAAGTGTTCAGCTGCTGGGTCATGCCGCGTGACTCCAGGCGGGCGCCCAGCCTTGCTGCGAGCTCTGCTGCGGGCGTGTTGTTGTATTCCCCCATGGAGTCGTAGCGATAGGCAACCGGCCTTTCGCGGTCGCGGCGATCAACAAACAGCAACGACCAATGGGTGCCGGGGAGATTCGTAGCACGGGCATTGTTCACTGGCAGGAACAGGAAGTCGGCTGTGTCGTCACCATTCTGATCATGGACGATGCGCTGGAATGCGCGTAGCATTTCGCTCTCGGTGCCCAAGCGCAGGCTAACAAGGGTTATGAGAGGATCCACGAACCGCGTCCGGGCGGCGAGATTCGGATTGTCCCCCCCCAACTCTTGCGCCAGGAGCTGGTAATCTCTCAGGACATGCTCGTCGCCCAGCCATTCCGTGTCCTCGAGCACCAGCCCGCGGCCGTGAGACGAGGCTGTCGGACCTAAAGCCCCGATCTGAGCATCGTAGGAGGTGCTCGGAAACGCCGGCACAGAATTAACATCGTCGCGTGATTCAGACGGCGTGGCCGCAGTCAGATCAACCAATGGAGGACCGCCGTAGGTGCTTGAGCGAGCCCTGGCAGCCGGCGCTGGCGCAAAGTGAGCATCGTCGCGCAACTCGGACGGTGTCGGCGCATTCAGAGCAAGAAATGGCTCAAGACCAGCGTAGATGTCTGAGGGAGCCCTGGTAGAGTGCGCTGGCGCAAAGTGAGCGTCGTCGCGCAACTCGGACGGTGTCGGCGCATTCAGAGCAAGAAATGGCTCAAGACCAGCGTAGGTGCTTGAACGAGCCCTGGCAGCCTGCGCTGGCGATGCTTCCAGCATCGGCCACATACTCCAATCAAAGTTGAGCGGCATCTGCGGCGACCAGGTTGAGGCGGACCAGGCAGGTTCCTGCTGTCCAGCTTGGACTATGTCCTGCGCCTGCTCCGGGGGAACCCCGGGCCACGGTGGGCCGTCTTCCACCATCAAACGCAGATCCTGATCATAACCTTCCGGGAGGACCAATGGCCGACTGACAGCTCGCTGCGGCGTCGTGGCATCTTGGTACCCGCTCCCCTGCATCGTCGGCTGCGCCTGCCATGGCGATGCACCCAGTTGATGGGTGGGGGCCGACGTCAGCAGGCGACCGCCTGAAGCGACGATCTCGCTCAGTTGCCGCTCGCTGGCAACGCCGTGCAGATTGTCTAGGGTCCTCGGCCTCTTCGCTGGCCTCAATTCAGCTGTGTCATGCTCATCGTTGATGAGGACCTCCTCGCTTGGCAGGAGGTTGCTCCTGGCAAGTGCACCGATCGGCTCGTCCGGGAACTGCTGGCGGTCGTAGCCCCAGTTCAAGGGACGAATGGACTCTCCGGGATCCGATGACTGGTCATGGCGCGCGGCTGGCTCAAGAAGAGATGACGACGGGCCGGGTTCGTCCATCAGCTCCCAAAGCAAATCCTGATCGCAGCCTTCTACAGGAAGCAGCTCCTTTGGCCAACTGCCCGCGTCCTGCGACGCGCTGTGCTGCGCAGCGGCGCCGCCGACGGGCATCGGCTCCATCAGTGCCGCGTCTTCGGGATCAGGAACAGGGGAAATATGGCGCTCGCGCTCCATCGCTTTAGCGCCGGCCTGCGATTTCCGGAGATCAGCCAGTGCGGCACCGATATTCCGATTACCCCCGGCGTCCTTCCTATAGCTCTCGACATCTCCATCCAACGCCTTGCCGGAAAGCCGAGCAGCAATGCCCTTCTTGTTATTTTCACGCAGGTAGTCACTGAAACTGTTAAGAACAACTGCATAGGTACGTACGGTACCTGTCGCTGCTTCGTTTTTGTACTCTTTGATGAGAGCTACGTCCTGAGGGTGAGGATTTAGCTCAGCCCGGCCTGTGATCGGCACGACGCCCGTCGACTGGAAGGTCCGGAGATGGTCTATTGCCAGAAGGAGTCGTCTCCTGTTAAGACCCTTTTTGATGGCCTCGCGCGCATCATTGGTTAGCGACTGGTCGTCGAGCCGAGCAGCGATCGGATCTTTGTTATTTGCGAAGAGCCAGCGGCCAAGGCTGAGAAGAGAACCTGCATAATCCCTGGCGGTGTGGTTGGCGGCGTTGCCGTTGCGGAGGGCCTCCTCAAGCCCCGAAATAAGGCGAGCATCCTCGGAATAAAGAGGCTGCTTGCTGTGCCCTTTCAAAACCCCAGCTGACTGAGCCGGCTGCAGCGCCGAGGCGGCCGGCATTGCTCCACCACCTCCACCTGAATTGGCGATCTCGCTCAGCTGCCGCTCAATGGCAAGGCCGTGCAAATTGTCTAGGGTCCTCGGCCTTTTCGCGGGCCTCAACTCAGCTGTGTCATGCTCATCGTTGATGACGACCTCCTCGCTTGGCAGGAGGTTGCTCCTCGCAAGTGCACCGATCGACTCGTCCGGGAACTGCTGGCGGTCGTAGTCCCAGTTCAAGGGACGAAGCAACCCCTTTGGCCAACTGCCCGCGTCCTGCGACGCACTGTGCTGCGCAGCGGCGCCGCCGCCGGGCATCGGCTCCATCAGTACCGCGTTTTCGGGATCAGGACCGGGGAGAATATGGCGCTCGAGCTCCATCGCTTTAGCGCCGGCCTGCGATTTTCGGAGATCAGCCAGCGCGGCACCGATATTCTTACCCCCGGCGTCTTTCCTATAGCTCTCGACATCTCCATCCAGGAACTTGCCTGAAAGCCGAGCAGCAATGCTCGGCTTGTTGTTTTCACGCAGATAGTCACTAAAACTGCGAAGAACAGCTGCATACCCCCTGCCGGTCCCTGTCGCTGCTTCGTTTTTGTACTCTTTGATCAGAGCCACGTCCTGGGGATGAGGATTTAGCTCAGCGCGGCCTGTGATCGGCACGACTCCGCCCGTCGACTGGAAGGTCCGGAGATGGTCTATTGCCGGACGGAGTCTCCTGTGATGACCCTTTTCGATGGCCTCGCGCGCATCATCGGTTAGCGACTGGTCGTCGAGCCGAGCAGCGATCGGATCTTTGTTATTTGCGAAGAGCCAGCGGCCAAGGCTGAGAAGAGAACCTGCATAATCCCTGGCGGTGTGATTGGCGGCGTTGCCATTGCGGAGGGCCTCCTCAAGCCCCGAAATAAGGCGAGCGTCCTCGGAATAAAGAGGCTGCTTGCTCCGCCCTATCAAAACCCCAGCTGACTGAGCAGGCTGCAGCGCCGAGACGGCCGGCATTGCTCCACCACGCTCGCTCAGCTGCCGCTCGCTGGCAACGCCGTGCAGATTGTCTAGGGTCCTCGGCCTCTTCGCTGGCCTCAATTCAGCTGTGTCATGCTCATCGTTGATGAGGACCTCCTCGCTTGGCAGGAGGTTGCTCCTGGCAAGTGCACCGATCGGCTCGTCCGGGAACTGCTGGCGGTCGTAGCCCCAGTTCAAGGGACGAATGGACTCTCCGGGATCCGATGACTGGTCATGGCGCGCGGCTGGCTCAAGAAGAGATGACGACGGGCCGGGTTCGTCCATCAGCTCCCAAAGCAAATCCTGATCGTAGCCTTCTACAGGAAGCAGCTCCTTTGGCCAACTGCCCGCGTCCTGCGACGCGCTGTGCTGCGCAGCGGCGCCGCCGGCGGGCATCGGCTCCATCAGTACCGCGTCTTCGGGATCAGGACCGGGGGAAATATGGCGCTCGAGCTCCATCGCTTTAGCGCCGGCCTGCGATTTTCGGAGATCAGCCAGTGCGGCACCGATATTCCGATTACCCCCGGCGTCTTTCCTATAGCTCTCGACATCTCCATCCAACGCCTTGCCGGAAAGCCGAGCAGCAATGCCCTTCTTGTTGTTTTCACGCAGGTAGTCACTGAAACTGCGAAGAACAGTTGCATACCCCCTGCCGGTCCCTGTCGCTGCTTCGTTTTTGTACTCTTTGATGAGAGCTACGTCCTGAGGGTGAGGATTTAGCTCAGCCCGGCCTGTGATCGGCACGACGCCCGTCGACTGGAAGGTCCGGAGATGGTCTATTGCCAGAAGGAGTCGCCTCCTGTTAAGACCCTTTTTGATGGCCTCGCGCGCATCATTGGTTAGCGACTGGTCGTCGAGCCGAGCAGCGATCGGATCTTTGTTATTTGCGAAGAGCCAGCGGCCAAGGCTGAGAAGAGAACCTGCATAATCCCTGGCGGTGTGGTTGGCGACGTTGCCGTTGCGGAGGGCCTCCTCAAGCCCCGAAATAAGGCGAGCATCCTCGGAATAAAGAGGCTGCTTGCTGTGCCCTTTCAAAACCCCAGCTGACTGAGCCGGCTGCAGCGCCGAGGCGGCCGGCATTGCTCCACCACCTCCACCTGAATTGGCGATCTCGCTCAGCTGCCGCTCAAAGGTCGCCGTATCTGCGGACGGCGCCGCGGGCGAACTCTCTTGCGGGCCCGTGCTCACCCACTTCGTCGAGGGGAAATCCATCCGTTCTCACTTTCAAAAATATAGGCCTTCGAAGCCGGGCTCGAATTTGACACGCTGGGAATCAGCAACAAACTACCCTTTAGCCCGTCCTATTCGTGAGAGTGCGTTTTTTTTGGTCCGATTGATGTGGCCGCACATCTGCTCTGACGAGGCGCGCGGGATTGCCTTCGGCTTTTCACCGCCTGACGACCGGTACTTTGCAACGCGCTTGAGGGATGGGTTGGGCGAACGGGGGGTGAACGCCCCGCCGGTCAAGGACCGAGCGGCAGCAGCGCGCCTGGCAAGCCGCGGATCAGGTCGGCTTCGGGACATGCCGCGGCAAACGCAAGGCGAATGCGGCTCGTGGTCTCGACGACACGGGCAGCGAGTTTCAAGAGACGAAGACGCAGCGTCGCGAACTCGGCTGTGGCCAATTCCCGGGCTTTGGGAATCGCGTCGCGCACGGTCAGCATCAGCCAATAAGCGGCGGTGTGGAGAACGAGGCGGACTTGATTGGCGAGCGCCGAACGGCAGCTGGTGCGATCGGAGGCGAGCTGCGTCTTATGCAGCTTGATCAGATTCTCGGCTTGGCCGCGCGCGCAATACAGGCTGTCGTAGATCCACTCGGCCGAGCCGACATCGAGGCTGGTGACGACGAAACGGATGTCGAGGCCGAGCATCGTCGCCTCAGTACGGGCGACGGTACGTCGTTCGCGATCCCAGGACTTTGCCTTGTGGCGCGTCTCGGTATAGCCACGCAGAACCGGCAGGTCCTCGATGGCACGGCGCGTGCGGATGCCGTCGGCGGCCTCGTCGACTTTTCTGGCGAGCGGCTTGGTGCCGGACAGACCGAAGATGTAGTCGATGCCGTTGGTCTCGCACCACGCCATTGCCTCCGGCCGGGCATAGCGCCCGTCGCCACGGAACGTAATTCGCGTGTTGTGCCACCGCGTCCGGATATGCCGTATCAGGCGGCGCAGATGGGCACGCACCTCGACGCCGCCCGGCGTCTTGCCGGGCCGCAGCACGACCGCCACGGGCCGGCTCTTCTCCGTGTCGTAGACGTGGATCGGCAGGAAGCAGCGTTCGTCATAATGAGCGTTGAACAGCGAGAGCTGCTGATGGCCGTGGACGACATCGCAGGTATCATCGATGTCGAGCGTGACGGATGCCGGCTCGCGCGGGTAGCTATCCATCCATGCGTCGAAGGCGCGGAGCATTCTCCAGCCGCGACAGCGTCGGTTGGGAACACAGATCGCGACCCGTGTCCGGCAGCCGTCCGCAGGCCAGCTTGAATGCGGGATCGGACCGCAGATGATCGAGGTCGTCGGCGTCCTCGTAGCCGCAGCAGATCGCGAACATGCGCGCGCGGAACATATCGACAAGGCTGTGCACGACCCGCGTCGGATCGCGCCGATCCGGGAACACGCGGGCCAAATTGTCGGCCAAGCCGAGACGCCGCTCGGCCATCGCCAGAAGCATCACGCCCCCGTTCGAGGTCAGCCGACCGCCATCGAAGGCAGCTGTGACTTTCTTGGCGTGAACGGCTGGAAACGAGAAGGGCAGAATTGTATCATCGGTCATGGCGGGCGTGCTGTTCGCGGCTGAAGGTGATGGGGTTGGCTTTGCAACCGAATCCTACGCCGCTTCAGCGCTTTACACCACGCTCGCCAGCCTCTCGGGCGCCCTCTGACGAATAAGACGGGCTAGTTTGAGTGATGCAATGTGCTCCCGCGGTGAGCGTAGCCCAGCCGGGAATGCGGGTATTCTGAGTTAATTATCCGCCATCCAGTGGTCGATCCGGAGCAGCGCGGTGCGCGCATCAGAAACGGGTTCACACAAACGTAGTCGCGCTTGAAAGTTTCACGAATGCCGCGGCCATGCCGTTGCTCTCGGGGCTTTCGACCGGCGTGAAGCAAGCTCGAGGTTCAGGGTCGCGGCAATCTCGAGGGTACGATAGGCGGCGAAGATGGAGCCATTGTTGGTCAGCCATCGCACCTTGCGAGGAGCCTGGATGTCCTCGAACCGCTGCTCGACACAGTGGATCATCATGCCCCTGATCATCTCGCCGGAAATCCCGGCCGTCGTGGTCACTCAGCGATGACCTCGCAGTCATGGCGGTCCAGAGCAAAGGCAACCGCGCGCGATCTCGCCATTCCAGCAGGTGAACTCGATCGCGTCTGAACACCAGCGCTCATTGGAGCGGCTTGTCATGATCGTTCCATCATGGGCCCGCGGGACGCGGCTGTAAATAAGCCCCAGAATGCGCTCCGGGGCGACGTGAGGCCAACCTATTGATCTGGTTCGTGACTTTGGAAGACAGCGGGAGGCCGATCGGCGCCGATCCGGACCTCATCGTGAACGAATTTCCTCGTGCGACATCAGAGCGTTGCGTTCATCTGAGTTGGGGTCCCGCTTCGGTGCTTATTCACAGCCAAGCTGGTCTTTGCGAATCTTGACCGGTTCAACCTCAAACTGGGCTTACTTCTGTCACCGCTGGCAACCGAGCGACCCGGGGTTCTGCAGCGACACTCGTCAGCTGATCGACAGGTGGGCCTGCTAAGGGCAGAACGCTGCCACGTTGACGGTCCTCCGGGATATCGGACCCCGGCCTCCGCGCGCGCCCTTCGATCGGATCGTGCGGTGGCGCACGGTAGCGAAGGTGCTTTCAATGGGATTGGTGGTCCGCAGGTGTTTCCAGTGTTCGGCCGGGAAGTCGTAGAACGCCAGTAGCGTGTCCCGATCCTTGCTCAGGCAGTCGGCCGCCCTCTCGTATTTGGGCGTGTAGCTCTCGATGAAGGCGTCGAACGCCAGCTCGGCGGCGGCCTTGGTTTCGGAAGCCTGTGCAAAAAACTGCTCGCGCAATCTCGGATTGGCCGCCGCCTGCCGCAGATCATCAGCCACTCTCTCCGTCGCATCATCCTCGCTTACGCGAGAGACCTCAGCCTCTGGCTCGAGCGCCAATCGTCAGCTCAAGGATGATGTCGATTGCTGCGCTCGAATGGCGCCGCGCACCTACTCGAGAAAAATACATAAATACGTGAAGATCATTGAGCGCTTATTCGAACCTGCTCCTCTCAGGATTTGCAGCAGCAATCCGGGGAGATGCAGCGGGCTGCCGTATCCGGCCGCGTCGCAATCATGAACCACGGCAAACCAGATCGATTATGATGTCGGTCGATGAATTTCGTCGGCTCAAACCGAAGGCCGGTGAAGAGGTGCCGACAGAATCGGAGCGCCCCCCTCCTGTCGTCAGGCGGGTCCGATGCGAGACCCGCTCGGGTATGCGACCTCAGACCTCAAGACGGCGTCTTCCTGCAGGCTCGCATGGAAGACCACAGCGAATGCATGCTGGCGTCTCAACCAAGGGGCAGCTCGGCGGCTGATCTCCGGGTGCATGATCCGGAAAAGGTCGTGCCGGTTTTCCGGAAGATCATGCTGTAAGTAAGAGTCCATCCTCGGCGGAGCGTTCGAAGCCGGTCTATACAGTGCATACCCCCGCGGCCAACGGCGCGGCTCTTGCGGCGGCCGACAAATTCGTCTTCGTACGCGACGGCTTCCATTTCTGGGCCGCGATTGCGGGCGTGATCTGGCTGGCCTGGAACAGGCTCTGGCTGGCGCGCTAATCGGCTGGCTCGTGCTGACCCTTGCTATCGATTTCGCCCTAGCCTTGGCGTCGGCCGCAGTGCGACCTTCTTCGCTTGCCGCACTTCGAACGATACGTTGGGAAACGGCAACGCCGCACTCGATCGTAGAAATCTGACGCAGCGGCGACCTCGATCATACGGCACGGCAACACATGGATTCGCAATCGGCGAAGTAGTCATAACCAAGGCTTCTCTGTAAGACTACCGACCTGATAGAAAGTAATCATTCAGGAAGTCAGGGTATGATCCACTTCGGTGTACAGTTCCTTGGGGCATACCCACAACTATCCTCGGAAAAGGAACCCGTCACGGCTCCAACGCAACCTGCAAGCCCGCGTTGCCTCCAATATGCACATAACGGGGCCCGATAGGCCGACCCCTGCCGCTGGCGACGGTGACAATGTTTTCGAGAGGGGTGGCGCGCGCATCCATCTCAGGGCGGGACAAGAGCAAATCGGCGTGAAACAGCCCTTCCGACTCAAGACCGGTAGTATCGACGCCAAGAGCCGCCAAGGTGGCCAAACAACTTTCAAACTCTTCAGCATCGCGAAAGCGACGCTGGATAAATGTCGCGCCGGTAAGGCGTTCCGTTACAAGGCCACGCTTCGCGAGCGTTGCAGCCAGAGAATCAAATGGGAACATTCGTAGCACGAATGAGATAATCCATGGACGCTTCTCTGTCGCATCGAGAATTTTGCTGAACGTCTTCTCGGTAACGTAGCCGATGCACCCCGTCGACATGATAACGTCAGTGGGGCGGATGATGTGCGCGCTGTCCGTCGATAGCGTCTCCTTTTCAAGATCAGCGACAATACCCTGCTCAAGGAGACCGACACCTGTTGCATAGCTGATCGCCGGTGCCGATACATCGAGACCGATAAATCGTGCCAGTCCGACATCCGGCCAAGACGCATAGAAACTGCGATCAAGACGCACCAGTGTATCAGAGCTGATTGCCCTCATCTCGCGCCGAGCGTAGCGATGACGCAAGCCCCCGAACGTCAGTGGAAACCGATGCACAGCAGCGTTGATGCCGTATGAACAGCCAATGTCAAGCACGGTCGGCTTAACGCCAGTTGCCGATGCGTTCGCCGCGAGAATCTGGCGCACAACCGGCTCAGCCACGTCCGGGATCATATAATCCAGGTCTCCCAGCACGGTGAAATATGCCCTGGGATCATCCGAAGCATAAATATCATCGAAGACAGCCTTAGACCGATTGATGCGCGGAAAATCTATTAGCAACCCGATGCCTCCTATTCATTTTGCAAACCAGTCGACGGCTGTGCCTTCAGGCGACTCGGTGCCTTGTCGCAGAGATTGGCCGACGCATAAACCCCATCGTTTTTTTTCCAATCGCGCTTCATGAAGTAGAGGGGCTGAGAGTACGTATGAGACGATGGAGCAACGCTGTCGATCGGCAGCGATCGCAATGACCACACGTTGATGGCACGATGATGGCCGGAGTGAGCACAGAGCGATGCGCTCCGTCGTTCGATCCTGTCGATTGCCATCGTCTCGATCGTTGGGTATAGGCAAGCGCCGAATAAGGTGAGAATGGCGCACATTTCGTATAGCGTGTTCCAAGCGCCGTGCTCATTGTCAGCCCGATAGGCGGCAGCCATCACATCGTAATCGATCGCTTCACTACCGTTTCCTTGGACGGCGATTTAAAATGCGAGGACTTTAGCTTCCTCATTCGCGTACCTTTTTATGTTGAGAGAGCTGATGCATGAGGTGGCCACCAAATGTGAGGTGGACACTACGTGATGGAAGAAGGACAGAAGCTGCGGGTGACGGTTGTGCACCCGAGCGTGCCAGGCCCTCATCCACGGCGACGAAACAACGGTTCAGGTATTGAACGAAAAGGACAAGGAAGCCTCCAGCACCTCGTACATGTGGGCCTATTGCAGCGGCGAGGACAGTGAGCAGCCGATTGTGCTGTTCGATTATCAGCCTGGTCGTGGGCAGGAACACCCGCAGACCTTCCTTGGCGACTACCGCGGCATCTTGATGAGTCACGGTTACTCGGCCTGGCGCACGTTGAAAGGCGCCACGCATATCGGATGCGTGGCCCACGCCAGGCGGCGCTTTGTCGACGCCCTCAAAGCGAGGAAGAAACCCGGCGGGCCGCCGGCGCAAGCCCTCAAGTTCTTCGACCAACTCTACCGGATTGAAAGACAGGTGCGCGAAGAAAAACCGGATGACGGCGAAACGCGGGCCAATTACAGGCGCCGCTTCCGCCAGCAACACAGCATTCCTGTCCTGAACGCTCTCAAGGCATGGCTCGAAGCAATCGCCCCAAAGGTCGTGCCCGACACCAAGCTCGGCGATGCTGTCTCCTATACGCTCAATCAGTGGGAATATCTGACGCGCTACACCGAGGACGGCGAGATGCCGATCCACAACAACCTTCTTGAGCGCGACATCAGAATCTTCGCCTGTGGCAGGAAAAATTGGCTCTTCAGCGATACCGTTGATGGAGCCAGCGCCAGTGCCGTTGTCTATAGCCTGGTGCTGACCTGTCGCGCCTGTAGCGTTGAGCCCTTCGCATGGTTGCGACATGTCCTCACCGAATTGCCCCAGCGCCGCGACGACGACGATATTGAAGATCTACTCCCTCTCAACTTCCCCAAAAGCCGCAGCGCCGAAAACCCGGCCTGATATAACATAATCTCTCATCCAGCAGCGAATCCACTGGCTCTCGTAGGGGCCGACTGATTCTATGCGAGATTCAATGTGACGAGAAAGTCGCGCTTACGCCGCAACCACCTAGCCGGGCAATTCCGCATTATGCTGCGCCACCGCCTTCTTATCAGCGCTACAGTTTTCGCTATCCTCGCCCCGAATGCAACCTGTTCCCCCTAAGCGGCAAGCTGAGGCCGTCAGGCGGGTGGTTCCTCGCATAAGCGCGGTCGATTTCGCTGCTCGGCCAGCCGTTGGATACGTGGAAGTTGTTAGGCGTGCCAGGCGAACGGATCGCCATAAACCTTCGTATCGTTCCGAGCCTTCCTTGAGTTGCCTAACGCTTACCAAGGTCCAATTGAAGCGCTGATGGCGATCCTCTTAGCTGCATATGTAGCTGGCCGTGGCGGACATCTCATTCGACTTCGCCGGCGACGTCAACGATAGTCAGTCAGGAGGTCGCGGATTCTGTTTTTCGTCGGAATGGCAGCCTTTGCCGAGGCGTGGGTAGAGACACTGATGGAACCTTTCGAGCTTGCATGGTGCGAATTTGAATACCAACGGGCTCTCAGATGCCTCGAAGAGAGGGAGAACAGGGCAGGCTAAAGGCTCGTCCGGTTGGCGTTGGCAAGGCCGTATGGTTTCGCTGGACATCGCAGGGGGCTCCGCGACGGCGCCGGGAGGCTTTCTCCCAGCCTTCAACCCGTCACGAAAAGGCCCATCCGCGCCCACACTCTCGGAGCGTTGTGGGATGCCCCCGCAGAAGGGGCGTGCCGGTGACTGGAGCGCCGGTTAAGGGAAAGGCCTACCCCTCGATCGCCTACCTCAAAGGCGCTGCCGACATGGTTCCAATTATCATGCCATGAATCCAAATATCATGAGGCATAGTTCCAATTTTCTGGGCCTCGGAATCGGCATGTACCAGCGGTTGGTACATCAAAGAATCACTAGCGATTCTGGCGACTCAAGTTTTCGGCTCAGTGCACCGCAAAAGATGTGGGCAATCGTAAAACGACGAAGGCCGCCTGATTAACGCATGCGCGCGGGCACGGCGAGCTCTATGATAGCGTGTGAAGGTCAGGCAGCCTGCTGATCGCCGGGCTTGTCGGCTTGGTGCAGGAGCTTCCATTCCTAGGGCAGCAGTTCGTGCAGACGCGATGCGGAAGGTCGGCGATGTGGGCGAGGACGCCGACGACCTCGATCATCTGCGGTCCGATCCCGCATTCAAGCTGGCCTGCGGACGGCTGCCGGACACGGGTCGCGATCTGTGTTCCCAACCGACGCTGTCGCGGCTGGAGAATGCTCCGCGCCTTCGACGCATGGATGGATAGCTACCCGCGCGAGCCGGCATCCGTCACGCTCGACATCGATGATACCTGCGATGTCGTCCACGGCCATCAGCAGCTCTCGCTGTTCAACGCTCATTATGACGAACGCTGCTTCCTGCCGATCCACGTCTACGACACGGAGAAGAGCCGGCCCGTGGCGGTCGTGCTGCGGCCCGGCAAGACGCCGGGCGGCGTCGAGGTGCGTGCCCATCTGCGCCGCCTGATACGGCATATCCGGACGCGGTGGCACAACACGCGAATTACGTTCCGTGGCGACGGGCGCTATGCCCGGCCGGAGGCAATGGCGTGGTGCGAGACCAACGGCATCGACTACATCTTCGGTCTGTCCGGCACCAAGCCGCTCGCCAGAAAAGTCGACGAGGCCGCCGACGGCATCCGCACGCGACGCGCCATCGAGAACCTGCCGGTTCTGCGTGGCTATACCGAGACGCGCCACAAGGCAAAGTCCTGGGATCGCGAACGACGTACCGTCGCCCGTACTGAGGCGACGATGCTCGGCCTCGACATCCGTTTCGTCGTCACCAGCCTCGATGTCGGCTCGGCCGAGTGGATCTACGACAGCCTGTATTGCGCGCGCGGCCAAGCCGAGAATCTGATCAAGCTGCATAAGACGCAGCTCGCCTCCGATCGCACCAGCTGCCGTTCGGCGCTCGCCAATCAAGTCCGCCTCGTTCTCCACACCGCCGCTTATTGGCTGATGCTGACCGTGCGCGACGCGATTCCCAAAGCCCGGGAATTGGCCACAGCCGAGTTCGCGACGCTGCGTCTTCGTCTCTTGAAACTCGCTGCCCGTGTCGTCGAGACCACGAGCCGCATTCGCCTTGCGTTTGCCGCGGCATGTCCCGAAGCCGACCTGATCCGCGGCTTGCCAGGCGCGCTGCTGCCGCTCGGTCCTTGACCGGCGGGGCGTCCACCCCCCGTTCGCCCAACCCATCCCTCAAGCGCGTTGCAAAGTACCGGTCGTCAGGCGGTGAAAGGCCGAAGGCAATCCCGCGCGCCTCGTCAGAGCAGATGTGCGGCCACATCAATCGGACTAAAAGAAACGCACTCTCACGAATAGGACGGGCTAAGCACCACACCGCGCAAGGCGGCCTACGCTGGAGCGATACCACGCTCGCGTCGGATTTGACGGCGCGCCGACTGGAAGTGATCCCGAAACGGGACGCCGCCTTTGGTTCCCCGGGAACGATGCGACCGGGAAGCCGCTTTGAGAGGACGGAGACTGGCGAGGGGGATGGTCATCCAGATGATCCAGCACTTGCCCTAGCTCCCTCCTGAGAGCTCTGCTCTGCATCGAATGCGACATCCCCCTGGACCAAAGCGGACGGGGCGGGGTGATCATCTCACCCTTCCTGCTCTGCGGATTCATCGTCGCCAAAGCTCCCCTGAAGAGAATAGCTCTGGATTGAAAGTAAACTCTTCTGGATCAATTGAGAACGAAGGCGCGGGGTGGTTGTCCCGTCGTCCGTGAAGCTCCTCATGGAGGTCCTTTTCCAGTCGCTGAAGCTCCTCTGGAGCGACGGAGACTGGCGAAGGAATGGGTTGATCATCCAGATGATCCAGCACTCGCCGAAGCTGCTCCGGAGTAAGCTGCTCTGGATCGAACGCGACCTGCCTCTGGACGGAAACCGACGGGTGAGCCGATTGATCATCACGCCCTCCCTCAAGCTCCGAGGCGGATTCATCACCAAGCAGTCGCCGAAGCTCCCCTGGGGCGAACAGCTCTGGATTGAAAGTGAACTCTTCAGGATCAACTGAGAACGAAGGCGCGGGATGGTTGTCCCGTCGTCCGTGAAGCTCCTCATGGAGGTCCTTTTCCAGTCGCTGAAGCTCCTCTGGAACGACGGAGAGTGGCGAAGGAATGCGTTTATCATCCAGATGATCCAGCACTCGCCGAAGCTGCTCCTGAGGAAGCTGCTCTGGATCAAACGCGGCGAGCTCTTGGCCGAAAACCGACGGCGCGGGTTGATCATCCTGTTGTTCCTGAAGCTCTTCTAGCCGACCATCAGCTTCGTGCGGCGCGTTGCGCTGCGCGGCGGCATCGTCGAGGCGCCTCGGACCAACCAGTGCCGTGCTTTCGGGATTAGTGAGGACCACGTTCGGGGGAGGAGGATTGTGGTTGGCGCGAGCGCGCCCTGGGCGTACGATCGGCGCACCAGTTGACCGAAGGGTGCGGAGATGCCCTAATGCTGCAAGGAGTTTCTTCTTCGTACCCTCTCCGGCGAACTCGTGTATGTCACCGCCGTCGCTCAGCGACTTGCTGTCCATCCGAGCAACGATGCTCGGTCTGTTTTTTGCGAACAGCCAACGGCTAAAGCCAAGAAGACAGCTTACATATTGCTTCGCCGCGGCGGAGGTCATCCCGCCTTCGATGAGGGCGTCCTTAAGCCTCAAGATATCTGGAGCATCCTCCGGATAAAGAGGCTGCTCGTCCCTCTGCCCGACAATTCCCGTTGACTCAGCCGGCTGCAGCGCCGAGGCCGCTGGCATTGCTCCACCCCCCTCTCCTGAAGTCGCGATCTCGGTCGGCTGCCGCTCAATTACAACCGTTTGCGAGTTATTTAGCTTCCTCGGCCTCTTCACTGCTCTCGACTGAGCTGTCTCCTGCTCAAAGTTGATGAGGACCTCCTCGCTTGGCAGGACGTTGCTCCTGGCGAGTGCACCCATCGGCTCGTCCCAGAACGGCTGGCCTTCGCTAGACGCGTCTTTCGCTGAGGGGATCGTGCGCGGCCGCCCGCGAGAAACGATATGGCCGGAATCGTGATACGCGCGAAGGACGCCCACCCCTGTCTTCATGTTTACGTCTCTCGGAAAGTAGGTATTTACGTGATCGAGCAGGGACCGGTGGTCCCTTAGATCAGTCGTTTGGCCACGAGCGCGGAGATCATTCCCCAATCGACGAAGTGCCTGAGTATAAAACTTAATCGTGCTCGGTTGTGGATTTTTCTGAGTCGCATACTGAGTAATCGCCCTATCGATAATGTCCCGGTCTTCTTCAGACAGATGGGGGTAAAACTGGTTGTCTCGTCCCTCACTGGCGACGGGAGCAGAATCGGTCTGGTTTGCCTCGGCCAAGTGTTGCTCAAAGCCGTCTTGCCCGGCCTGGTCCGTCTGGGGCTCTTCCGAGACAGCGTGCTGCACCTGTAACCAAGCCGGTACATTAAATGGGTCAAAATTTTGACGGTCCACGCTAACCTCATGTCTGATCACCTTGAGCAGGCCTCCTACTCGAGCAAGCTTTCGAGAACCTGACATGGCCAAGGGGCCGTAGCCGAGCCGGACAATGCAGTTATCTGCCGCGTGCGCGTCGTTGGTGAGGAAATATCTCACCGCAGCCTTGATGTTCAGTAAGTTCTGAGGGTTTCGGGCGCCACGCTAGCAGAAGCCCGCAATGAGCTATCGCCAATTTTTGGTGACGACCGGGCCGGTCAGGCGGCGGCGGTTGCGGGCTGACGGTCGGTCGGCTTGGCGATGACCTCGATCCCGTCGTTGAATGTCACACCGAGAACGAGTTTTGGCAACTGGTTGTGTCCGTCGAGCCGTCGCCAGCTTTTCTGTGCGCCCTCAAGCAATTTGAAGAAGCTAGCGCGGTCGTGTTGGACAGGCAGCCCTTCGATCGGATCGTGTGGTGGCGCACGGTGGCGAAGGTGCTTTCAATGGGATTGGTCCCCCGACCCCAGGATTATGATTCCTAATTTTCGCATCTACATCCTAAAACATACTGCGCCATAGCGACCGCTACCTTTTTTAATTCTATTGAAGAATTACCGCCTTGGTGCATCATAGATCGCCGCTCCACTCCCCTCGTTGGTAATGGCTAGCCGATGGCTAAGATGGCGTTTTCTGATGTTGGCCTCCGGAGCATATCGCCGCCTCCCAAGGGCCAGATTTGCTATTGGGACGATAAGCTTCCGAGCTTTGGCTTTCGTGTGTCGCAGGGCGGCTCCAAGACATTCGTCCTCAACCGCAAGAACTCGCTCATTACGATCGGCCGTTTCCCCACGATTTCCCTCTCCCAAGCTCGGACGGAAGCCAAGCGGCTGCTTGCAGAGTTCACGCTTGGGAAGGTGCGCCCGCAGTCGATCACGTACTCAGAGGCCGTCACGCTGCTCCTGGAGGAGAACGCCAAGGCGCGGCGTAGAGCACCGTCTCTGGCTATAAGGGCCTGCTCAACAGAGCCGGCCCCGGAATTCTGCACAGGGCGATAAGTGGAGTTTCTGCCTGACAGCGGGCACGCCGTGCCTGCGAATCAGGAGCGACAATGAGCAGAAGAACACGCCGGAACCACACGCCGGCCTTCAAGGCGAAGGTGGCGCTCGCCGCCGTGAAGGGCGATCGAACGCTGGCTCAGCTTGCCGAGCAGTTCGACGTCCACCCCAATCAGATCACGGCGTGGAAGGCTCAGCTTGAAAGCAAGGCCGCCGATGCGTTCGGTCCCGGCGGCGGCTCCGGAGCGGAACAAGCAGCCATCGATGTGAAGTCGCTGCACGCCAAGATCGGCGAACTGACGCTGGAGAACGATTCCTAAGAAACGGCAGCATCTACTTTTCGGCTCCAAGGGATGGAGAACAAAGCCGAATGGCTTGGCACGCCGATGCAAATTGTTGACCACTCGCGTCCGGTAACGCGTCTCGTAGGACGAGGCCTTGGGATCGACATAGTCCATTCCGTATCGCACAGCATTGTAGAACAGAACTGCGATCTTCCGGGCCGTGGCGGTCACGGCCTTGGCCTTGCCGATGCGTGCTGAGAGCCGTCTATAAAAGGCGCCGAGCGCAGTGTCTGTACGCCCCACGGTCACGGCAGCAAGGCGCAGAAGTGCCGCCGCTCGGCCGCCGGATCGGCGCGTTCGGGACGAGAGCATTTTGCCGCCGGAGACCTTGTTGCTCGGCGCCAGTCCCAGCCAGGAGGTAAAATGCTTTGCACTTGGCCACGAGGAGAGGTCGTCGCCGCATTCAGCGATCAGCTTCAGCGAGAGGTAAGGACCGAGGCCGTCGATCGCGGTGAGGTCCTTTCCGAGCAACGCGAACAGCGCCTCGCGGACGTCGAAAGCTGGAGCGTTCGCCTGATCGGTTCGATTCCGACGCCGCGAGACCTGCGGCGCTGATCCGTGGCCATGACCGCGATGGAAGCTCAGTTCCTTCAACACGGCTTCAATTCGGGCGTCGCAGGCAGATGCCTTCTCGTGGTAGGCGTCGTAAAGCGCAAGTGCCTGCTCGAGCGCAAACAGATGCTCGGCGCGGTAGCTTCCGGTGAGCACCTTCGCGATCGTCTCGGCGCTGGAGCGGCAACTATAATGGCGCAAGCACGCCAGCGCCTCAGGATCGCGCTCGCCGGCAAGGATCGCTCGTATGATACGCAGGCCGGTCACGCCGGTGATGTCGGTGACGACGTGGTGCAGCTGAAGATTCATCTCCGTCAAGGCCTTCTGCATATGCTGGATGTGTGAGGCCGCGTACTCCAGCAGACGCTCGCGCTGACGCACGTAGGCTCTCAGCTCGGCAATCTGCCCTTTGGGCCGAAAGCTGGCCCGCAAACCCGAATGAATGGAGCCGCTGCAGCCATTGCGCATCGCTGACATCGGTCTTGCGCCCCGGCACGTGCTTGGCATCGCGCGCGTTGACAAGAAACACGTTAAATCCCCGGGCATCGAGAAGCTCGAAGATCGGAATCCAGTAGACGCTGGTCGATTCCATGACGACAGTCTCGACGCCGCATTCAGTAAACCAGTCGACTAGCCGATGCAGATCAGCCGTGAAGGTACCGAAGCTGCGGACTGGCTCCGGTGCGCGATCTGCCCTCACGGCAGCCATGTGCATAGTCGCTCCGACGTCGATGGCAGCCGCGTCCGGGTGCACCATCTGCATCTTACCTCCGTTCCTCGACTTCGATCTTTTGGGGTTCATCTCTAATCCTCCTGCTGACGGCGGCGGAAGGGCTGGGCTGCGCTATCCGTCAGATTCCTAAACGGGATCGCCGGATGGCGTCACCACTCTCAAGTGCGCGACAACCCATGGACCAGGTTTTTTGACGGGGTCACGTGCCACCAAAATCGTATCGGCCGCTCCCTCCCGGTCGGCAATCTAGCGCCGGTCCGTTTCTATCCCACAGGGGGAGCGCAGCGCCGCGCATAGTTTTTTAGAAGGAGCGCTCACCAAGGCGGGATTGCTGAGCGCAAAGCGATGATCGACCGTGAGCACGAGCTGTCGATCACCAGGCAAGCGGAGGCTTTGAACATCGGCCGCGGCAGCGTGTACTACCTGCCGCGGCCGGTGCCGGACGCCGACCTTGCGATCATGCAGCGCCTCGACCGGCTGCATCTGGAGTTCCCTTTTGCCGGCTCTCGCATGTTGCGAGGGCTGCTGGCTGCCGATGGGTGCAAGATCGGCCGTCGGCATGTGAAGACGTTGATGCGGCGGATGGGGATAGAAGCGCTCTGTCGCCGTCCACGCACGACAAAGCCCGAGCCGGGCCACAAGATCTACCCGTACCTGCTGCGCGGAATGGAGATCACGCGGCCGAACCAGGTGTGGGCGATGGACATCACCTACATCCCGATGGCCCGCGGCTTCGTTTATCTGGCGGTTGTGCTCGACTGGTTCAGCCGCCGCGTGCTGTCGTGGCGCGTATCGATCACCATGGAGGCGACGTCCTGTGTCGAGACGCTTCAGGATGCCCTGGCTCGTCACGGCAAGCCGGACGTCTTCAATACGGATCAGGGCTCGCAGTTCACCGGACAGGCTTTTACCGGCGTGCTCGCCGACAACGGCATTGCGATCAGCATGGACGGCAAGGGAGCCTGGCGAGACAACGTGTTTGTCGAACGGCTATGGCGCAGCGTCAAATACGAGGAGGTGTATCTGCGGGCCTATGACAGCGTCAGCGAGGCCCTCGCGTCGATCGGCCGATACCTCGACTTCTACAACGGTCGGCGCCCGCATTCGAGCCTTGACGGCGTCACCCCCGATCAAGCCTACTTCAACCCGCTGCCACTCCGCTTGGCAGCCTAACCATGGCAGAGACTCCACTTATCGACGCGGAAAATCTGTTCAGACAACCGGAGCCAGCTCAGGCTCTGACGTATTTCCACACGGTTACGCAAAGGAGACTCGCGCTTGTACTGCCAAAGGCGATTGCGGCTCGTGCGGACATAATTTCATCACAGCCTGCTTCTTGCGCCTTGGCCGACTTCGGCTTGGTTTCGCAAAAGGCTGTCAGGGCGCTCTTGAACAGGGTGATCACAACACATGAATTGTCCGCAACAAGCACCTTGGCTCGCTTTTTATGGGCGGAACGTTCCGTTCGACAACTCTGTTGATTGCGCCATCATAAACGATCACGCGTCAGAACACCTGCTACAGTGGAGAAGGGTTGCAATTGGGCATTTTCGCTCGTCGCCGCTCGATTTCTGAACACGCGCGATTGTGCGCAACGCGAAAGGAACGCTAATGCCCCACGTTATCCGCTTCAGTGCTCCGGCCGGCGCGGTTTCGTTTTGGCCGAAAGGTTTCGGCCTCAGTTCCCACGCGCACGCGCCGACGATGGACAGGCGCCGAGCACTTCGCGGACGCCGCGCGCGCTCAACGTTCCCTTAACGGCTACGTTAACCCGCCGGCATTCTGGAATTAACGGCTTTCGGGTCGTTCCGGGGGATGTCCCGGGTTCTGTTGAATTTCTGAAGAGGTCGGCGTTGCCCACCTTGAGCCGGTAGGCTCGGGGTGCTGATTCCATAAAGGAGAGCAACGCCATGACGAGAGATATCAAACCGGCTGGTTCGTCGGCGACCGGGGCGGTGGACGAAGCGTTTGCAGAAGTGCGGGCGAGCTTCGATCGGTTCTGCCTTGCGGCAGGGATGGAGGCGCTCGGCACGACGATGGAGGCGGATGTTGTGGCGGCCTGCGGGCCGCGCCACGGTCGCGACGCGGCGCGGCGGGCGCACCGTTGGGGTCGAACGCGGGGACGGATAGGTTTCCACGGCGGCAAGATCGAGGTCGAGCGCCCGCGGGTCCGGGGCGTGGATGGCGGCGAGGTCACGATCCCGAGCTGGGAAACGGCGGCGCAGGAGGATTGGCTCGGTCGCGGGGCGATGAACCTGATGCTGATCAATGTGTCGACGCTCCGGTTCGGCCGTGCTGTCCGACTGCCCGAGGGTGACGTGCCGGCACCGCCCGGATCGGGGGTTTCGAAGTCGGCGGCCTCGCGGAGGTTCGTAGCGCTGTCGGCGACGCGGCTGGCTGACTTCATGGCTGCCGATCTGTCCACGCTCGACCTTCTGGTGGTCCAAATCGACGGGCTGCATCTCGGCGACGATCTCGTGCTGGTCGCCGCAATCGGAGTTGACGGCGAAGGCAACAAGCATCCGCTGGCGCTGGTGGAAGGGGCGACCGAGAATGCCGCAACGGTTCAGGCCCTGCTGGACAACCTGGTCTCGCGCGGGCTCGACCCGACGGTGCCAGGACTGTTCATCGCCGACGGCGCGAAACCGTTGTCGAAGGCGATCCGCCGCACCTTCGGTTCGGCCGCTGCGATCCAGCGCTGCCAGATCCACAAGGCACGCAACATCATGGAACGCCTGCCGAAAGAGCATCATGCGGCCACCCGTCGGGTGCTGCGCCAGGACTGGGAGCTCAATGACGCCGACAAGGCTGAAAAATTGATCCGCAATCTTGCGCGTCGACTCGACCAGCAATGGCCCGGCGTAGCGGCCAGCATCCTCGAAGGCCTCGACGAAATCCTGACTGTCGTCCGGCTGAAGCTGCCGAAGGAGCTTCGTCGATCGCTCGCCTGGACCAACATCGCCGAGAACATGATGGGCACCATTCGCCGCGTCACGCGCAACGTCAAACGCTGGCGGGATGCCGGTATGGCCTTGCGATGGGTCGCGGCCGGCATGAGCGAAGCCAACAAGGGCTTCCGACGATTGAAGGCGCATAAGCAATTGTCGGTTCTGCGTGCGGCCCTTCAAGCTCGCCACGATCGCATGACGATCAAGCCCGTTGCCCACGTCTCGAGGGCCGCGTAACATTCATTCCGGCAACGTCGGCCCGACGTAGTTCAACACCGATCGGGACATCCCCTCGTTCCATACGGTTGGCCTTTCTCCCGAATAAAGCGATGCCAATTTTTAAAGAGCAGCCAACACTCATGACAGTAAAGCTGGTCACTGAAGTTAACTGCGCGTGATAGGGACAGCGTCGGTTCGCATGTTTCCCGGCGCCGAGTCGCGTCCGCGCAGGCTGCCCCAGTGTAGATCGCGCCGGTCGCGTTCGGCCTGCGAGGGCTAGCTGCTTTGCGGCCAAGGCTGAGGCGACTGATCCACGCGTCCATGAAGCCAACCAGTCTTGGTAGGTGCGGGCGTGGGACCTTTCGAGATATAATTCTCCATTATCTCGGGCTTTCCGGAGCCAACCGGTTAGTTTTGCTTGCAGGACCGACCGCTGAAGTTAGCGGCGCGTGGCAGGGACTGAACCGCCACAATGGCCAGATCCAAGATATCCCGGACTATGAGGGAGAGTGAGCATATGCGGCTACCGATTGCTTATGTCGCCATCATGACGATCTGCTAGGAGGATTAATGAGATGAAAGCTCCCCTCGTCGCTTTGGCGCTAGCTCTCCTTAGCGCTACGGCCCTCGCCCAGTCCATCGAGTATGGGAAGGACCGGTTAGGCTCCGATATCAGCAGCTTCTCTCTGCCGCCGAACAGCGTTCCTGAGAACTGCCAGGGTGCGTGCTGGGCCAATTCGGGCTGCGCGGCGTGGACCTTCGCCCGCAGTGGCTGGCAAGGTGAAACTCCGCGCTGTTGGTTGAAGAACGCGGCGCCGGCACCAACGGACAATTTCTGCTGCGTGTCCGGCCACAGGTAAGCCCCGTAGCAGCTTGCATGAATTGGCGAGCGGAACATTGCAAGGTTGAGATGGCTGGTCTGTCGCCTTATCAAGCACAATCTTCTCGGTGGCGCCGACCGAGCTGGACTTGGCCAGCAATATCTCGTTCACCCGGTCGAACAGGGCGTTGCGCACGGTAATAAAAGCCGAAAGGATTGCCTGCGGGTCACCGTCCTCGAGGAGCGTTGAGCCCAGCGCTGAAAGAACACCCTCAATGTAGACAAGGGAGCTTGGTGCTATGGTTCGCTCCGATGCCATCAAACGCACAATGTTGGAAATGAATTCGAGTCGCAGTTTTTTTCAACCAACCGCTGAAATTTGCGCATTCTACTTCGATCGCGCGCACGAGATCGAATACCCGCGTGGGACGCGCGCCACTTACTAGGCAGACCTGTTCGAGCGTGATGGTATCGCCGAATTCACATTGATCAAGATCGGCATCCAGAAACGCCGAGTTCACGATCGTCACGCCATTCAGGAAGGCATGGGACAGGGATTTCGAATCGTGGAGGTTAGAGCTGGTCCCGGTTGTTTGGACAGGGCCCCGCGAAAATTAAGTGGATTCCTGCCGGGAGGGCGTAAGCTCGACCAGATCCGCAGCAAAATCGTTGGCGACGATCATGCGGCCGTCACCATCGTTTGCGTGCCGAAGTAAGCCTCGTCGGGCGTGCGTTCGTCAAGTCTCGAGTGAGGACGTCCTCGATTGTAGAACGCCAGATATTTGGAAATCGATGCTCGCGCCTCGAGCACGCTGTCGTAAGCACGCAGATAGACTTCCTCGTATTTGACAGTGCGCCACAGCCGCTCGACGAACACGTTGTCGCGCCAGGCACCCTTGCCGTCCATGCTGATGGCGATGTTCGCGTCCAGCAGCACGCCGGTGAAGTCGAGGCTGGTGAACTGGCTACCCTGATCCGTGTTGAAGATCTCGGGCCTGCCGTGCTTCGCCAACGCCTCCTGGAGCGCTTCGACGCAGAATATCGTCTCCATCGTGATCGATACGCGATGGACCAATACCCTTCGGCTGAACACATCGACGACCGCCGCGAGGTAAACGAATCCACGTCGCATCGGAATGTAGCTGATGCCCATTGCCCAGACCTGGTTCGGCCGCTCGATCTTCAATCCGCGCAATAGGTACGGGTAGATCTTGTGGCCCGGTGCGGGCTTGCTCGTGTTCGGACGGCGATAGATCGCCTCGATCCCCATGCGCTTCATCAGCGTCGCGACGTGGCGGCCGCCAACCTGCATGCCCTCACGCTGCAACAGCGATCGCAGCATGCGCCCCCCTGCGAAGGGATAATCGAGGTGCAGCTCATCGAGCCGGCGCATCAAGACAAGTCCTCGGCCGAAACCGGCCGAGGTTCATAGTAAACCGTACTGCGGGCAAGGTTCAGGACCTTCGCCTGGCGCACGACAGACAGATCATGGTCGCGGTCGATCATCGCTTTGCGCTCAGCAGGCCCGCCTTGGTGAGCGCGCCGGACAAAAAATCGTTCTCCAACGCAAGCTCGCCGATCTTGGCATGTAACGCTTCAAATCGACCGGCGCCTCGGCCGGTCCGTTGTCCTGCCCAAACACTCCGGCGGCGCCTGCCAGGAGTTGGGACTTCCAGGTCGTGATCTGGTTCGGATGGACATCAAACAGTTGCGCCAACTCGGCCAATGTCTTCTCCCCCTTCACGGCCACCAAAGCCACCTTTGCCTTGAATGCCGGAGAATGCGTCCGGCGACTCCTCTTCGTCATCTTCGCTCCTGTTTCGCGGCAAGAATCCTCGCCGCTCTCAGGCAGAAAATCCACTCAAGCTACTGTCCGAATTTGCGGAGCCAGCTCTAACCGCCCGCCAGGGTTTCATGCTTCGAAAACGTTGCTTCCCCGGCCACCACGGCCTGTGCGTGTCAAGTCGCTGTCCTTTTTGGTCCGCATCGCCAATAGCGACCGCGTACGCCGACGCTGAAATCATCCGTGACAAAGTAGGACAACACGCCGGACCTGCCGTGATGAGTAGCCGATGTGGCAAACCGCCGCGAACACAGGGATATGACGGCGTCGCCGGATCGACGGACTGTAGGAATTATTTCAGCATGTCCGCAGCAATTACCGCCGACGTGTTCGCCAATGCACCCTCCGGACCAGCACCGCTGCACCGCCGGCTCAAGTTCTGCCGAATCGTCTTACCACTTGGGACAAGCGCAACTGCCGAGGCTCCCAAAAAACGAACTCCAGATCGCATTAATACTCCAGGGCGCTTTCCTGACTCCCAACCGAGCGCCTTTGGCTCGCATCGATAACGGCGCTCGAATGAACCAGGCAGCGCGCCGCTCGAACTGGAGGTTATCCAGTGGCCTCCCAACGCGCTGGTCAAATCGGGACTAAGTCGCAGACCCCGCAATGGCGCTATTCGCGATCAGCAGTATGCCGCACGGCAGGAAGCCGCCGTTCCCGCTGCAATTTTGGCAGCTGATCTGATCGGCCTGAGCAGAGGCTGGATCAGCTGTTGAATATCCAACGAGACGTTTGAAGCCCGAGCATCACCGTTACGGCCGAGGCTGGACGAGGTGAGCCAGGTCACGAGCAGCAACGCCCACATCAGACGAAATTGCTTGAACCTCACGTTGCGTCAGGACGTAGGGTGAGAATCACGAACGACAAAGCAAACCTCGGACGATGCACAGGCCAGATGGCAAAGATGTGTGATCAAGCGGTCGAATGTAGCGGTGACCGATTGTACGTGTGTCTGGGCCCATGGACCAAGAACGAAAGGTTGTCAGATATGAAACAACGCATGATGATGGCCGCATTGCTCGCTATCATCGCATCTCCGGTTTGCGCGGCGACACTCAGCGGCGCTCCCCGCATTCTCGACGGCAACACGATCGAAATCGAGCAGACCAAAATCCGGCTCTCGGGCATCGAGGCGCCAGAGACTGATCAGATCTGCCTCGACGCCCATGGCCAGAAATGGGCTTGTGGCATAGCTGCTCGCGATGAGCTCATCAAGCATTCGAACGGGCGAACCTGGGATTGCCATACCACAGGGGTAGATGTGTACAGGAGGTCGCTTGGCAACTGCTTCATCGCAGGCGAGGATGTGAACGCGTGGATGGTACGCTCGGGATGGGCGCTATTATCGGCACGCTCCGCAGCAAGCTATGCCATCTATGAGGTTGTTGCGAGCAATGCCTATGCGGGCATCTGGTCCGGGGCGTTCATTGCACCTTGGGATTGGCGCCATCGCAACCAGTCGACGATCATTATTGGCGCAAGCTCGGTGCCCTCAGACGTTCAAGAACTCCTGCTCGGATCCGCTTTGCTGACCGACCCTCCCTCACAGGAGTGTCTGATAAAGGGCACCGTGGGCCGTAAGGGCGAGCGCATTTACCACTTGCCCGGGCAAAACAGTTACGAACAAATCGATATGACGAAGAACTTAGGTGAACGTTGGCTTTGCAGCGAATCGGAAGCGACCGCCTTGGGATGGCGTAAAGCCGCGCGATAGGGTGCCACCACACATGCAAGCAGATTCTTCGAGCATGAGCCATTCGATCGAACCTTCGCGCCGTTCTCTGTTGCTGTTCACTATGTCGGCTGTCGGCATGCTGCTTGCCGACCATATCGTCGAGGCGAAGGAATCAAAACTGCGGCCGAAGCCGGATAATCTGCTCTCTCCAGGTGCTGCGCTGAAGCGGCTAATGGAAGGCAATGATCGCTACGTCCAGGGCGCTTCCCAAGGCCACGATTTCAAACGCGAGCGCCGGGTTTTGGTCGGTGGGCAAAATCCATATGCCGCGGTTCTGGGCTGCGCTGATTCTCGTATTGCGCCAGAACTGGCCTTCGACAGCGGACTTGGTGATCTGTTCGTCTGCCGACTCGCCGGAAATTTCGTCAACGAGGACACGCTCGCCAGCATGGAGTATGCCGTGGCCGTGCTGAACACGCCATTAATTGTGGTACTTGGTCACGATCATTGCGGCGCAGTAGACGCCACGATCAAGGCGCTCAACGACGACAAGCCGCCGCTGGGACATATTCCATCGCTCGTCGCCGCACTTGCACCTGTGGTTAAGGAATCTCGGCAGCAAGGCGGCGACACGTTCGCCAATGCGACCCGGCAAAATGTAATCGATAACGTCAATAAACTCAGATTGGCGGGACCGGTTCTAAACCGGGCAGTTGAGCAGAACAGACTGATGGTTGTCGGGGGCCTTTACAGGCTTGATACGGGCAGAGTCGATCTGCTGAGCTAATGGATGGCGGCCGCCATGCGCGGCGGCCTCGTCCTAACTGGCTCAACAGCGACCTCGGACGACATTCGCTCATTCATCCGCCGCCGCAAGTGCCCTGGATATCGTCAACAATTCTAGTACAGCTTCGGATAGCTCAGGTATGCGCGGGCTCTTAATTCTCGTTGTAATCCTTGTACTTATTCTGGCGACACGCGGCCAGCACCAAGAGAGATTCTTGGCCCGGCCGACAACCTGGATGTCTCGTTAGTTCGTCCTGGCTCACAGAGTTGGCTCGAGCGGAAGATCGCGCTGGGATTTGAGCTCAGCCTCCGCACCAGCGAGCCCAGCAGAATTTTCTCGACGCTGGCGATCCGCTATGCCATCGATCCAAATTCTCCGTTGATCGTGCTTAAGCGGCCTGAGCGATGCTTTGAGGCTGCCACTCCCAAGCCAGCAGTTCGTCTATGCGCTTGGCAGAGTGATCCCGTTGTTCGAGCAGATCGCCGGAAGTGAGCTGGTCCGCCTCGGCTATTTACCGCTTGCAAGCCCGTCTGGCGACGCGTGAGTCGCCGGAACTGTTCCGCCGCGATTGGCGGGTTGCCGCGCAGCTATCTTGCGCTGCTGGTCGGCCAGACCATTTCGCTGCTGGGCTCCAACGTCACCATGTGTCGCCATCCGGAACTGCCCCCTTTGCGTCATAAAGAACTGCCCCCACCATCGGGATTATGATCTCGGTTGAAGGTTGGCTCCGCTGCTGACGGGACGGGGGAGGCGGAGCCGACCGGAGGGCCGTCAGCGGCGGGCGGCTTGATGAGGCCGCTCTTGCGCTTGGCTCGGAGCCGGTGGCGGCAACACTGGCGACGATTCCGTTGCCGACGCGGTCCGCTGGGCGCTCAACAGCCGCCTCGTGCGCGGTACTCTGCCAAGTGGCTGAGGGGCTGGCGGGCGTGTTCGGCAATCCGATCTTGAGGGCGGTCACTTTAGCCACCGCCACGTTCATCTTTTGCCATAGCGCATATTCTGCAGCCTTTCTGTTGCATCTGACCAAGGATCTCGAGTTCGACAGCCGGATCGTCAGCGTGGTGCTCGGAATCGGCGCGCTTGGTGGTGTGGTCGGCGCGGCTAGCTCGCCCTCGGCCGGCCGGGCAATCGGCATCGGCCCGGTGTTAATGGTCGGTTTGGCCGTGAGCACCGTGGGCATGAGTTTGGCCACCCTGATCACCGAACCCCGGTGGGCCGCGGTGGCATGCGTTTCGCTCTCCCAATTCATTCTGTCGGCCAAGGTATCTACAATGTGCAGCAGGTTCCCCTTCGATACGCGTTGGTCGCGCAACGCTTGCAAGGCCGGGCCAATGCGAGCATCCGCAGCGTGGTGTGGGGACTGGCGTCATTGGGTGCGCTGGCCGGTGGCGCAGTCGCTGCGGCAACAGGCTTACGCATTACGTCGCTTGCGAGCAGCCTGCTTGGCGCCGCCTCGATAGTTTGGATTTGGCGCTCCCCGCTGCGCCGCACGCGCAGCTTGCGTGTGTAACCGACACGACGGACCGGCGCATCACATCAGAGAATTTGGCGATCTTGATCGGCAACCGGGTCGGCTGACGGTGTGTTCCCGCCCCTGTCAGCTAGCGGCCGACGCGCGCGTCCGTCTTTTGTTCGGGAGGAAGGCCTTCGATCTGCTCGGCCTCGCACTTCGCGACCGTTTCATGGTGTCCTGTATGGACAATCCGAGGGGGCGCCCGATCGGATTGCTTGCCAGCCATTTCGCGGTGCGGCCCCGCAATCTTCTTTGGCCGATAGCCCCCGATCTGGTCTGGCTTGACGCTACCGGTCTCGTGGAAGCGCTGTACCCAGTTGATCGCCGTGCTGATGGCCACCCCAAATTGAGCCGCTGCCTGATGCCGCGACAGGCCACCTTTGATGACAGCTCTCACCACCCGCTCACGAAGGTCGTCCGAATAGGCTCGTCCCATCCATGCTGGCCTCCTTCCCAGCCAGCATGTTGAATCAGAAGCCTTCCGATTTGGGAATCCCAAATCGATTCAAGCTTGACCCACCCCGCTCTAGGGTTTGTACTCAATAGGGATTCCATCTGGAATTGGACTGTGATTCAAGCTTCTCAGCGCAAGGGAGGCTTGAATGGCAAAGCAGGTCTACTGGCTCAGCGATGCGGAATGGCGGCGGATTGAGCCGTTGTTGCCACGAGGGCGCAAGGGAGCGCATCGGGTCGATGATAGACGCGTGATCAGCGGCATTGTGCACATGCTGAAATCTGGTTCGCGCTGGCGCGATTGCCCGGAAGTCTACGGCCCCTACACAACGGTCTACAACCGCTTCAACCGCTGGAGCCGACAGGGGATTTGGACGGATATTTTTTACGCCCTGACCGGATCGACCGGCATGTACGGATCGATGTCGGTGGATTCCAGTTACATCAAAGCCCATCGCTCCGCGGCCGGCGCAAAAGGGGGGCCTTCAACAACGCGATCGGCCGCTCGCGCGGCGGGCAGACCACCAAAATCCACGCGCTGACCGACGATATCGGCCGTCCGCTTGCCTTCCTGATCACCCCTGGCAACACCCACGACCTGGTCGGTGCACGCGGCTTGATCGGCATGGTTCGTACCCCGCGCCGTCTGCTGGCTGATCGAGCCTACGACGCCAGGAGCCTACGCAACGAACTAGCCGCACGCCGCATCAAGGCCGTGATCCCGCCAAATCCGACCCGCAAGCATCCGCATCTCTACGATAAGGTCGCCTACAAAGGCCGCAACGTCATCGAGCGGATGTTCTGCCGTCTCAAGGACTTCCGCCGGATCGCAACCAGATACGACAAGCGCGCAGACATCTTCCTGTCTGCAATCCTGCTGGCCGCCGCGATCACTTGGTGGATCAATTGAGTCCGGATCCTAGAGCAGCTGTAAGCGAGCTTTCCGGCGCCAAGGACCACAGCGCGTATTGCACGCGTCGCAACACAACGCTCAGAGCCAAAGCCGGTGCTTGGAATTCATTGATGCTGTATGGACACTGACAGGCCGGGCGCCGAGGCGATGTCGGATCCGCAACAACCACGAACCTAGTATTCTCAGATCCGTAGGCTAGATCGAGCTGATGGCACGGTCGTTGCAAAACCCTCACGCAACATTTGCCTCTGTACAGCAGACTGAATGGTTCCCGCCAGGATCATGAGCGAGACGGCAGGACTGAAAAAACCGCGAGAAAGAAGCTAACCAACGGAGACAATCGTGCGACCAACTGCATCCGGCGGGGAAAAACGACCCTTTTTACCGATCTCACGTCTTCCTATCTGCGGTGTTGATCGGATCGAACGCCGATGCTTCAGCCCGTCTTCGCATTGGAGCAATTAGAGCAAGGTTGACCGGGTGACAAAACTGGCGAGGCTCAAGGAACTACGCGACATGATGCAGCTGCTTTGGCAGTTGTTCGAATCAGCGCAGCAGCTTCCTAGAGGCCCAGAGCATGCAGCAACCGTTCAGACGCTTAAACAGTATGAGCGCCGGCTGATGGAGCTGATTCAAGCATCTGAAACGGCTCGCGCGGCTATCCGGGACGTCACTCACCGCGCCGATATATCAAAATAGCGATTATCAGCAACTCAGCAATTATCACGGGAGTCTTATGCATCTCCCGTCCGTAAGCCCGTGCAACGGCAACAACCGAGAACGTCAAAGGACATGCCGCGAGCGAGGCAACGAGCCCGCTTGCCCGATCCATCGCTGTTACACAACAATGTGCTACATAAATCTGGGGCAAGCTCTTTCACCGACGAACGGGGCTGCCGGATATGGCAGCTAGAATTGCGTATTTTTCAGCAATACGTCACCCTCCACTTCGCGGGGATAATGAGCCGCCACTTCGAATGATGGTAATAGGTCGAGAATGGCTTGCAGGGACAGCTGCCCCTCGTAGAGCTCGCGATCGCTATATTCCGTGTAGATGAAGCGCGTGTTGCTTAACGTCTGCACGCCACCGGCGATGACATCGGCCTCGGCTCCTTGAACGTCCATCCAGATGAAATCGACCGTGTTCAGTCCAGCTTCGCTGCACCAATCGTCGAGCCGTCGAGTTTCAACCGAGAAGGGACGGTCGAAGCGAACCCAATCATACTCGGTAAGATGGTTCTTCGGGCGGCGTATTGAGCCAGAGAGGTCCCATTCCTTTGCATCTCCATCTGCATTGCTTGGATGGAAGTCGATCGTCCCGTTTCGTTCGCTGATCGCAATTTCAAGCAGCTTCACCTTATCGAGATTTGGACCGAGCTTCTTCTTGAAACGCGCGATCGCTCGGGGGTCCGGCTCAAAGCAGTAAAGCTGAGCTTGTGGGCACAGGGTGAGAAAATGTGCCGTATCGGTTCCGTCATTGCAGCCGATATCCAAGATCACTGGATTGGACATCCCAAGAAGTGACAGAATATGCTGATGTACGTCCACACAAGACACGGGTTGTTTTTCCATTGGAACTCCGTTGACACTTTGTCCTAGACGCGCAATCACACGTCAGACATGCCAGCACAACGTATATCAACGTATATAATTCATATGCCGGCGCGCGAGCGGTCGCGGATGGCGCTCTCTTTCGCTCGAGCGTGGCGAGGGATGATGCTGCCGCCACTGCCGGCTTGTCTTGCGAAGCGGGCCGCGGCGTGCTCTCGAGGGCGCCATCTGGAATGCGATCTTCGCGGTAACATAGGTGATTTGCGAGTGGCCCTTTGACCACTGCATCGCGATCTGGCTTCGCAAGGCGATAAAGACCCGCGCCGAACGGATTGTGGTCTGATTGTCACCAGTCTTGGTACCACCTTCGGGCACCAGGTACCGGGAGCGGCCACGGGCGACTGCGCCCGCTCCAGGAAAGGCTACTGATCGACGTTCACTCCGCATAGATGATAATTGTGATGAACTGAACGAGCGCCGGCCTCCGTTCGAACGGTATCGGGCGATCACCAGCATGCGATCGAAGAAATTGGCAAGGTAAAGCCTGCCTTGACCCTATCCATAACCACCATGGTTTCGAAGCGCTCTATGTCCGGATCTTCATGAGAGAGGCGGCGGGTAAATTTCTCGTACTCCTCCAGATTATCTGCGGTAACGAGCAGGACGAAGTGGGGCTGACCGGTGACATAGAATCCGCTCATCACCTCAGTCATTTTGCAGATTGTGCGCTTGAAGCGATCAACGATGTCGGCTCGATTCCGGTGAAGTGAGACGAGAACCGAGCTATCGCTGAAAGTTGGTGACGGCGGGAATCGGGAAGGCGGCATATCGTGGGGGTGCTTGACGCCTCCACTTCTCCACCGAAGGAGCGATATGCCGTGTCCAAAGATAACATCATCAAGTTGATTCAGCCAGGAAACGTCGACGATCAACTCACCGAAATCTTGCGCAATGGGGCGCGTGCTCTGTTGGCCCAGGCGGTCGAGGCCGAGGTCGCGGACTTTCTCGGCAAGCATGCCGATTTGAAGACTGCGGACGGCCACCAGCGCGTCGTGCGCCACGGTCACCTGCCGGAACGCGAGGTGATGGATGGTATCGGTCCGGTCGGCGTCCGCCAGCCGCGTGTACGCGATCGCGAGGCGGAGGCTACCGATCCCGACCGCATCCGGTTCTCTCCGTCGATCCTGCCGCCCTACATGCGCCGCTCGAAATCGATCGAGACGCTGCTGCCGATCCTTTACCTGAAGGGTATCTCCACCGGCGACTTCTCCGAGGCTCTGGCGGCGCTGCTCGGCAAGGATGCTGCCGGGTTGTCGGCATCCGCCAGCGGCCGTCTGAAGGACGGTTGGCTTGACGAACACACCGCGTGGCAGAGGCGCGATCTGTCGGCGAAGCGCGACGTCTACATCTGGGCCGATGGCATCCATCTCCAAGCACGCCTCGAAGACGAAAAGCATTGCATCCTGGTGCTGATCGGCGCGACGCCGGAAGGCCGCAAGGAACTGGTCGGCCTCACCGATGGCGCCCGCGAGAGCGCGCAGGACTGGCGCGATCTGCTGCTCGACCTGAAGCGGCGCGGGCTCGGCGTGCCACCGCGGCTCACCATCGCCGACGGCGCGCTCGGGTTCTGGAAGGCCGCCGGCGAGGTCTGGCCGAAAACGCGCGAGCAGCGCTGCTGGGTACACAAGACCGCCAACGTGATCGCCAAGTTGCCGAAGAGCCAGCAGCCTAAAGCCAAACGCGCGTTGCAGGAGATCTGGATGGCCGAAACCAAGGCCGCCGCCGAGCTGGCGTTCGACGCCTTCATCGAGAGCTATACGCCCAAATACGAGAAGGCGGCCGACTGCCTGAGCAAGGATCGGGACACGCTACTGGCGTTCTACGACTTCCCGGCCGAACACTGGAAACACCTGCGGACCACCAACCCCATTGAAAGCACCTTCGCTACCGTGCGCCACCGCACGATCCGATCGAAGGGCTGCCTGTCCAACAGAACGGCGCTCGCGATGGTCTTCAAACTGCTTGAGGCCGCGCAGAAAAGCTGGCGTCGTCTCGATGGCCACAACCAGTTGCCAAAACTCGTTCTCGGTGTGACATTCAACGACGGGATCGAGGTCATCGCCAAACCGACTGACCGTCAGCCCATACCCGCCGCCGCCTGACCGGCCGCGCCGTCACCAAAATTTGGCGATAGCTCACGAGAACCAGCAGGGTCACGTTTCGTCCGATTGCTTTCGGAGAAATGATTGAGACGTCCGCTTCGATTACGCGCAGTGCTCGCAGGCGCTTCAGTCGGCGCTGAACGCCAGAGGCCGACAACCCGACCTTCGCGCCGAGTATTTCACTGCTCAGACGGTTGTTTCTTTGCAGTAAGTCAAGAAGGCGGGCATCCGTTCTGTCAAGTTTCATGGTTCTGGCGGGATCAACGGGCGAGCAGGTTTTTCCACGACCAAACCCGGCCCCTCGCTTGAGCCCTGCCCTTCCAATACGTAATCAGATCGTTCAAGCGGGGAGCGGTAGGGCGTCAGACCAGTTCGGCTCGCACGCCCGATCGCTTTGTTGATTCTCGAGCGACGAGCTTGCTCAGCCAGCTACGGTCGGCTTGCCGGCGGGCGCGCAGGCGATCGAGGCACTTCCTTGGACAAAGAGAGGTCCGCCATGAGTAGTACCGGACCAGTCCGAACTGACCATTACAGACGGCGCATCGTTTGACGATGCTAATTCCGAGAGTTTCAGAGCAGTAGCGCATTGTTGTCTCTTCGTGCCTTGCCCGGCTGATCTCCCTTCACACCCATTGCGTACACGATGCGCTCTATCGCAGACCTTTTCACCGCAGCGCCGGTTTAGACATCGCGAGACCAAAATGCTGCGATGACCAAGCTTCGGACGCGCCGCACCTTGCTTCAATACATCAGTTGACCGATTTTGCGAAGCCAGTAGCAGCGCCGCACAGACGGACTGCGCTAGCGAACAGCTTGTCTCGCCCAATGCGCGCGTGTAACGCCCGCTCTATTCGCCTGGCGAGGACGTCGTCGAACAGCTGGTGGGCTAGTGGAAAAGCCCATCTCGGACAACCGACCTAACCTTTGACGGCCCCGAGCAGTCCAATAGCCGGCGCGAACGAATATTAACTGTCGTAAGCTGGCTAAAACAACGAGCCGCTAGGAGCGCTGAGAGCAACAAGGCGGCGCGACAGCCGCCCAAAACGCAACGTAACATCGACCGAGCGTGACCGGCGGGCTTCTTCCGCAATGATATCTTAAGGGGGGAATCGGTGAGAGCACTTTTAGAGAGCTCGGTGATCGTTCCGTGGGATGCGGCATCCGTCGATCCACGGGCGTAACTGATTGATAGGACCTTGGTGCAGTGTTCCGCTTTTACTTTGAGTGCTTGGGATCCGCTATCGCAGACTCATCTGCATCAGACGCTCGCAAGTGACGGTTACTCCGAGAAGCTGCTCGATCACATCAATGATGATTTCGTCAAAGACAATCCTGCCTTCACCATTGCGCATCAGGATGATCCGCGCTCGCTCAGGTGGCGCGATTGTGAGCGAGACTGGACCCTTTGGTTTCCCGAGACTCTGACGGCGCGCGAATTTCTCATTCCATCGGGCCTCCACGAGGGCTCGACGATGTGCTTGCGGTTGTCGGACTGCCGCTACGTCGGTGCTTTCCAATGAAGTGGACTACGTCAGCGGGGGCAACGGATGAGCCCAAGGACATCACTCAGCGATTTCGTCCCATTCTGGTCGAGGTCTGCGACCGGCTGAGAACGCCCCCTCTACTCGCAGAAGGCGTGGCTCCTAACTCGTTTGCGTTGGTGATTTCTTCAAGTGGCGCCGCTTTCAACTTGCTGGCACGTGCAGCGGGTCGACAGCTGGGCGACGGGGGTGCAAACTGCTCGCGGAAATGCTTAGGCCCTGGACCCCGCGACGCTTCCTGTGGAGCGATGACAGCGGCCAATGCCATCACGTCTCAACCTTGCCAGCATACCATGGTCGTGGTCACCGAGGAGCAGATTCGTGGCCATACGATCTCTCGCTCATAGAGATCCAAGTGTTGCATCTGGTTGCAACCGGCGCGTCAAACCCGCAAATCGCACAGCAGCTGTTCGTCTCGCCGCGCACGGACCGATCGTCAGATCGAGCGCGCCTGAAACGCATTTTGCCGACTGCATCGCCCGCTTGCAAATAGGGGGCCGACTGAAGTTGCTTATGGCTCTCTCAGCCCACAAATACACGCGAGAACACGCTGCTCCAGGGCGCGTATTGCCAAGGCGTTGCCATCTTTCACCATACACGAGGGAGGAACTCCCGCAGCACAGTTGAATCGGCGTGGGTGGAGCGAGCGTCGACGACGGATCGGGCCAATGCGGGCCGACCCTCAGCTGCGTTGGCATCGCCGCAGATTGCAACCGTGCAACGCAGAACACGCATTCGCCCGAGGGCACCAAAATCCCGCGTGCAAAGCAGCACAGCGGTGTCAGCTCGAGGACGATTATCAGCCGCTGTTGCTCACTGCCTCAATAAGCGCGTCGATTTGACTCTTGGTCGTCCCTGACGCAACGACTAAATGGCCTACGTCCTGAGCCGCAATTTGCCATTTAGCCTTGATACACTCCTCGACAGCAGGAAAGACGACCGTAAGCGCATTAGGATTACGCCAGGCGCTGACGCCTCGGGCATTGAGTTCCCTGGCTGCATAGGCGGCGAGCTGTTCACATTCAACAAACATTTGTTTGATGCCCTCGACACCCAGACGACGGATCGCATACCAAAGGATGATCGGTGTATAGGCATTACGCGAGCCACTCAAGGTTGCGTCGAAGCTCCCGATGTAATCGATAGAACGCTCGATACGCTGAGCATGAATTTTACGCTAGAGAACGATACCGCAGGGCCTTGGCGCGCCAAGGCACTTATGTCCGCTGACCGTAATCGAGTCCGCTCCATCCGCGAAATCGAATGCGGGCCTCGGGCTCAAGAGAGCCGCGTATGCCCCGCATAGTGCCGCGTCGGAGTGAACGTAGATAGCGTCAATACCGACATCGCGAAGCACGGCGCGTATCTTGAGCGTATCGTCCCTGCCTTCCTTCATGGTGGTGCCTCTGTTTGCCACCACGACGGCGGGCCTTTTGCGATCACGAGCCGCTTCCTGCGCCAGATGGTCATAGCTAATCTCTCCATTTGGCTGCGAACGAACCACGCGGTGCTCAACCCCGAGCAGAGCTCACGCTGTAATGAGTATCAGACGAGAAATACGTCACAGCATCCGGATAGAGCTCACGTGTTACCTTCCGTCCCTCCGTTGGTGATGTAGCCCCGAAATTCCCGCGGTGCTCGAAACAGCTCGGCGAAGAATTCGATAACTTGCCGTTCCAGGGTATGCGAGTTGACGCGATAGGTTCCTGGTTCGAACGGGGCTCCAAGGTTGTTGCCTGTGAACTTCAAGAAGCGCCATAAGGGTTCATAGTCGATCCCCTCGCGAACGGGTATCTCAGAAAGCATTCATTTGCCTCCTGCTCGAGGAGAACAGTTCGTCCACTTTTTTGATTTACTGGGATTGCAACATGACGAGCGCGTCTTGCAGGGGCCGAACTCGGCGGCCCTGCGATCTATTCGGATCCTGATTCATGGGTAGAACAAAGCTCCTGCCCGGCCCGGCCCGCGCGTACGGTCCATCAAGACTGACGGCGCACCATCGGGAAAATGGGCGGCGAACTGCCGACCTGAACCTCACCCCGATCTTCCATCCCAGCCGCTCATATAGACGTGCCGGCCCGAGACTGGTGGCCTCGTTGAATGCCAAGCCTTTCGCCTCGTCCAGGATTGCAAGGCCGTATTGGAAAAGACGGCCGCCCCGGCCCGATCCTTGATGCATGGGATCGATGCCCAGCATGGTGAAATACCAGTGTGGCTCCTCGGGGTGATACTTGCCGAACTCCTCGAATAGCCTTTCGGTTTCCGTTCGTCGGTCCTCTGGAACACTGCCGAGCAAATATTCCATCATGCGCTTGTCATTACGGTGCGCTTTGTCGGTTAACCACAACAACGCACCTTTCTGGCCGTCTTCGAGATACGCGCCACTTCCATCGAAGTAGGGATCGCCGGCGTAGTATTCCAGGAAGCCGGCGAAATGGCGTAAGTAGCGCTCCGGTTCTGGATATAGCCATCTTAGCAGCAGGCAGGTCGTAAAGGCTGTCGTCAGAACGGCAATGACCTTCGGACGGTCGGCAGGGCCGACGATCTTGATAGACCCGTTCTCTTTTGACGCGGACTGCATGATTGCTCCTTCCAAATCCGTCCAAGCGGCTTCGATGCCAAAGCCCAACAGCGCAGAGCCGCGGAGAAGCCGCGGATCACGAGGGTTGGCACTCGAGTGCACTGCCAATCGTGAGCCTGCATGCATCGGACTCCTCTGACCAGCCTGACTTGCCGCGACCCAAGCCTGCATGATTTAGGCCAAGGCGTGACGATCGATGCTGGTGCTTTGACGAGATGCAATGTCACTTTCACGACAGCTTGACGGGCTGAGTACGCCAGCGCGTTTGCTTCCGGACGAACATACGCGCAAGTGTACGATTTAGCAGAACTGCAGGCAGGATCAATCAGCTCATCTTTGGCCTGCCTCTTGCTATAAAGGCGCTGTTCGCAATGTGCCTATCTCCAACCCGTTCAAATGCTCAGGAGGCCCGCATGAATTTCCGTCCGCTTCACGATCGCGTCGTGGTCAAACGCATCGACGCAGAAGAGAAGACCGCTGGCGGTATCATCATTCCCGACACAGCCAAGGAAAAGCCCTCGCAAGGCGAAGTTATCGCCGTTGGCCCGGGTGGCCGTGACGAGACCGGCAAGCTGATCCCGATCGACGTGCAGGTCGGCGACCGCGTGCTGTTCGGCAAGTGGTCGGGCACCGAGGTCAAGATCGACAGCCAAGAGCTATTGATCATGAAGGAAAGCGATGTCATGGGCGTTCTTACCGACGTGTTCTCAAGAAAGAAGGCCGCCTAGTTCGTCGTTCACACTGCTTATCCCCGAAGAGTGCCGGCCGGGCGCCCCGAAGGTCGAAATACAACTGAAGGAATCATTATGTCAGCCAAAGAGGTCAAATTCGGCGTAGAAGCGCGCGATCGCATGCTTCGGGGTATCGATATCCTCGCGAACGCCGTTCAAGTCACGCTCGGTCCGAAGGGCCGCAACGTGGTGCTCGACAAATCGTTCGGCGCTCCGCGCATCACCAAGGATGGGGTCGCGGTCGTCAAGGAGGTGGAGCTGGAGGACAAGTTCGAGAATATGGGCGCCCAGATGGTGCGCGAAGTCGCCGCCAAAGCCGCTGACGCGGCCGGAGATGGCACCACGACCGCGACCGTGCTTGCGGCTGCCATCGTGCGTGAAGGCGCCAAGTCGGTTGCGGCCGGCATGAACCCGATGGACCTGAAGCGCGGTATCGACCTCGCGGTCGAAGCCGTCGTTGCGGACCTCCAGAAGAACTCGAAGAAGGTCACCTCGAACGAGGAGATCGCCCAGGTCGGCACCATTTCGGCCAACGGCGATGCCGAGATCGGCAAGTTCCTCGCCGACGCCATGAAGAAGGTCGGCAACGAGGGCGTGATCACGGTCGAGGAAGCCAAGTCGCTCGAGACCGAACTCGACGTCGTCGAGGGCATGCAGTTCGACCGCGGCTACATCTCGCCCTACTTCGTCACCAACGCCGACAAGATGCGCGTTGAGATGGACGACGCCTACATCCTCATCAACGAGAAGAAGCTCTCCTCGCTGAACGAGCTGCTGCCGCTGCTCGAGGCCGTGGTGCAGACCGGCAAGCCGCTGGTGATCGTCGCTGAAGACGTCGAAGGCGAAGCGCTCGCCACCCTCGTCGTCAACCGCCTGCGTGGCGGCCTGAAGGTCGCGGCCGTCAAGGCTCCGGGCTTCGGCGATCGTCGCAAGGCCATGCTGCAGGACATCGCGATCCTGACCGGCGGCCAGGCCATCTCGGAAGACCTCGGCATCAAGCTCGAGAATGTCACGCTGCAGATGCTCGGCCGCGCCAAGAAGGTGATGATCGAGAAGGAGAACACCACGATCGTCAACGGCGCCGGCAAGAAGGCCGACATCGACGCCCGGATTGCCCAGATCAAAGCGCAGATCGAGGAGACCACCTCGGACTATGACCGTGAGAAGCTGCAGGAGCGTCTGGCCAAGCTTGCGGGCGGCGTAGCGGTAATCCGCGTCGGCGGCGCGACCGAAGTCGAAGTGAAGGAGCGCAAGGATCGCGTTGATGACGCGATGCACGCCACGCGCGCGGCCGTCGAGGAAGGTATTTTGCCTGGCGGGGGCGTCGCCCTGCTCCGAGCGTCCGGGCAACTCAAGGGCCTGAGCACCAAGAACGACGACCAGAAGACCGGCGTCGAGATCGTGCGCAAGGCGCTGTCCTGGCCTGCCCGCCAGATCGCGATCAATGCTGGCGAAGACGGCTCGGTCGTGGTCGGCAAAGTGCTTGAGAAGGATCAATATTCTTTCGGCTTCGATGCGCAGACCGGCGAATACAGCAATCTTGTCTCCAAGGGCATCATCGACCCGACCAAGGTCGTGCGCATCGCAGTTCAGAACGCCGCCTCGGTTGCTGCACTCCTGATTACCACGGAAGCGATGGTCGCCGAGCTGCCGAAGAAGGCTGCGGCCGGGCCCGCAATGCCCCCGGGCGGGGGCATGGGCGGCATGGACTTCTGATCCAGCCTCTCTCGGCAGCCATGACTGGCAGAACCCTGGCAGCAATGCCGGGGTTCTTGCGCCTTCGGTCGGGCTTGCAATGATCCTCAGCCCTTGCGAGCTTCGAACTGGATCGGCAGCTTGCGCCGAGATACTCAAGATCAATTGGGGACGCTTTTGAGTCGCTGCGCGATCCGACGCGGGTCGTGCACAGCCTTGTCGATATGTTCCGCGCGCGCATGTTCGCGATCTGCTGCGGCTACGAGGACGCCGACGACCTCGATCATCTGCGGTCCGATCCCGCATTCAAGCTGGCCTGCGGACGGCTGCCGGACACGGGTCGCGATCTGTGTTCCCAACCGACGCTGTCGCGGCTGGAGAATGCTCCGCGCCTTCGACGCATGGATGGATAGCTACCCGCGCGAGCCGGCATCCGTCACGCTCGACATCGATGATACCTGCGATGTCGTCCACGGCCATCAGCAGCTCTCGCTGTTCAACGCTCATTATGACGAACGCTGCTTCCTGCCGATCCACGTCTACGACACGGAGAAGAGCCGGCCCGTGGCGGTCGTGCTGCGGCCCGGCAAGACGCCGGGCGGCGTCGAGGTGCGTGCCCATCTGCGCCGCCTGATACGGCATATCCGGACGCGGTGGCACAACACGCGAATTACGTTCCGTGGCGACGGGCGCTATGCCCGGCCGGAGGCAATGGCGTGGTGCGAGACCAACGGCATCGACTACATCTTCGGTCTGTCCGGCACCAAGCCGCTCGCCAGAAAAGTCGACGAGGCCGCCGACGGCATCCGCACGCGACGCGCCATCGAGAACCTGCCGGTTCTGCGTGGCTATACCGAGACGCGCCACAAGGCAAAGTCCTGGGATCGCGAACGACGTACCGTCGCCCGTACTGAGGCGACGATGCTCGGCCTCGACATCCGTTTCGTCGTCACCAGCCTCGATGTCGGCTCGGCCGAGTGGATCTACGACAGCCTGTATTGCGCGCGCGGCCAAGCCGAGAATCTGATCAAGCTGCATAAGACGCAGCTCGCCTCCGATCGCACCAGCTGCCGTTCGGCGCTCGCCAATCAAGTCCGCCTCGTTCTCCACACCGCCGCTTATTGGCTGATGCTGACCGTGCGCGACGCGATTCCCAAAGCCCGGGAATTGGCCACAGCCGAGTTCGCGACGCTGCGTCTTCGTCTCTTGAAACTCGCTGCCCGTGTCGTCGAGACCACGAGCCGCATTCGCCTTGCGTTTGCCGCGGCATGTCCCGAAGCCGACCTGATCCGCGGCTTGCCAGGCGCGCTGCTGCCGCTCGGTCCTTGACCGGCGGGGCGTCCACCCCCCGTTCGCCCAACCCATCCCTCAAGCGCGTTGCAAAGTACCGGTCGTCAGGCGGTGAAAGGCCGAAGGCAATCCCGCGCGCCTCGTCAGAGCAGATGTGCGGCCACATCAATCGGACTAAAAGAAACGCACTCTCACGAATAGGACGGGCTAGCAGGCTGTTGAAAAAGGTGCTCGCCGCCGACCAGCGACCGTGATTCATTGGCTCCGACGAGATTCGGAGATGGTGCGTGCGCGGCGGCGACAGAGGCGCTGTCGACGCTGGAGCGCGAGTTTGCCGCGCTCTCTTCGCCGATTTGGCGGCCGTCGATCCAGCCGGAGAAGTTGCTGCGGGCGATGCTGTTGCAAGCGTTTATTCGATCCGCTCGGAGCGGCTTTTGATCGAACGGCTGGAATACGACCTGCTGTTCCGCTGGTTCGTCGGAATTGGCGTCGACGACGGAGCCTGGGACCATTCGGTGTTCTCGAAAAACCGCGACCGGTTGCCGGAAGGCGACATCGCGGCCAAGTTCCTCGCGGCGGTGCTGGCGCAGCCCAAGGTGAAGAAGCTGCTGTCGAGCGATCACTTCTCGGTCGATGGCACGCTGATCAGCGGAGGTAAAGGCCCATCCGACGCGTTCATGGCCAGGGAAGCGGGTCTTCTCTTGCCCGGCGACCGTCTTGATCCAGCCGAATGCCTCCTCGATCCGCTTGCGGATGCGCTGGCTGGCGGCATAGCCCCCGTGCCGGGTCGTTCGCCCGTCGATCGCAGAGCTGCGGCCGCTGGTGTTCTGCGCAACATGCGGCGTCACGTTCATCGAGCGCAGCTCGTTGACGAAGTCTTCTGCGTCGTAGGCTTTGTCGGCGCCAAGCGTGATCGCTGTCGGCCGGTCGGCACGCGGTTCGATCAGGTGCAGCGCGGCCACCCGTTCGGCATGCCCGTCGGCCCGCGTCAGGCAGGCGTCGACCAGCAGGCCGTGGCGGTTCTCCATCAGCCCATGCCCGATGAAGCACAGCTTCGTTTCGTTGCCCTTTCCCTTGCGGTAAAGCCTGGCATCCCGATCGGTGGTCGAAGCATGGGTGCCGTTCGAGCGCTTCTGGCCATGGAAGTCCGCTTCGGCGTTGCGCCCGCCGCCTTGCGCCGGCGGCGCGCCAGAGCCATCCTTCGGCTTCACGCTCTTCATCGAGGCCCAGGCCTCGATCAGCGCCGCCGCCTACAATCTGGTGCGGCTGCCCAAGCTGATCGCGGAGGCCGCTGATGGCCAAGGTGCCCGGCTTCGCCAAGGCCTTTGCTGGCCGTTGGCGCATCGTCGAAATGGACAACTGGGACGGCGACTTCCTCGGTACGCCTACGACGAAGGCCGCCTGATCGCCGTGTGCGCGCGCGGGCACGGCGAGCTATATGTGATGGCGTTGGGTGAAGGTCAGGCGGCTTGCTGATCGTCGGATTTGCCGGCTTGTGGCGCAGAAGCTTCCATTCCCAGGGCAGCAGTTCGTGCAATGCGCCCCCGGAAGACGAACAAATGACCGCTGAGCGGATCCTTGCGCAGCACCTCTTGCTCCTGGAGTGCCAACGACGGAAAGCCCCGGCGCATATCCATGTGGCCTGTCGCGAGCCACACTCGCGCGCCTGTCGGAACCGGGATCATCGGTGGGCCAAAGCATCGAGAACGCGACGTAGCGCGTCTCCATCAACGTCGCCATCGACCCGGATGCGATGCCCGCTATCAAGATCGATCTCGATGATGCCATCGCTCTTGCGTCGCCGCGCCGTCGTCGTCAACGGCACTTCGGCCAGCTCCCGCGGTGACGCAGGCGGCCCAATCTCGACTGGAACAAACGGAGCCATGCTCGCTTCGCCGTGCTTGCAGAGCTCCTTCCGTCCTCGAAATCGTCATAGCGCTTCTCCTAGGATTACCCCTAGGACCTGCAGCGATCCCGTTCGTCAAACAAAGGCGGCCTTCAATGGAGGATACCTTCCTCGACCTCGTCGAACAGGCGCATCTCACCTTCACGGGCAAGTCCGACGGTGAAATTGCCTTCGGTGCGCTGAAGGGCTTCCTCGATGTCCGCTACGGCGCGCGAGACGGTTCGGCCTGTGCGGAGTTCTCATGGGAAGGGCACGACGAGAATGACCCCGCCTGCGGTCGCAGATGGGCTATGATCGGCACTGCGGGCAGGCCCGTCGGTCACTTCTACATACACAAAGGCGACGATTTAGCCTTCGTTTGCGAACGCGGCTGAGTTCTTCAACAGCCTGCTAGGTCTTCAGGACGCCCCACGAGGTGATACAGCTCTTTAAGACGCGCGGCTTCTGGTGGGAGATTGGTTGTGAAGACCATATTCGCGGATCCAAGCGGAGAATGTCATCGGCGCTATCGGCTGTCCAGCCTACCGCACGGGGCGCCGCTGTGAGCGAGGACCGTTCCATTGAGCTCGTCCCGAACCACGATTGCCTTGAGCCTGATTTAGGCCGACCGGCGATTGGACGATTCTCAGTCCACGCGTATCGACTCGCGAACGGCGCCAACGTCATGGTTTCCGGCTCCATCTGGCCACTTCCACTGTAGCGCACAGCAATGACGAGCTCACGGACATCTGCCCGAAGAGATGCTCTGCCGATCTCGTCCGGCAAGCTGCCCGTTACTCAATGCATCCACAGATCCCTCCAGCTACCTCTTGTCATCGGCTAACTAGTAGAGCTCTCGATGATCCGGCGGTTCGCGCCGCTGCGTTTTGAACAGAAATAAACCAGTGAACGACGCTCCCCAGCGTGCACAGGCTTCACCTCATGCCGGTTCCTGCATGTAGTAACAAGTACGCTTCCAAATGGTGGTCGAAACACGTATTGTTCGTACGCACTAGGATATATCACAAACTCACCCCCCTCAAATTCTCTAGTGAGTTGAACAATCACGGCGTACTCGAAATCAGGGTCGCTCTCAGCATCCAAATGGATGCCAACAAAGGATCCGGTCGGCATACGATGTATTTGGCAGCGGCGAATCACATAATCAGACCATCCTCCTAAGATCTTTTTCAACGTGAGGCGACGGTGTTTCCTTTCGAGTAACTCGATGATTTGAGCTGGAGCTGTACCATGCGCATTGCTAGGAGGGCGGCCGGGCAGATCTACCCTGACGCGTTTCACAAAGACACTGTGTGAATCGCCGGCATCCCCTTCCCGCACCTCCTCTTCGGGAATCTCGGTCTGCAGCTGATCGACCCTTGCCAAGTCATCATCGGTGAACAAGGTCTGGGGGGCGATCAAGACCGTCCCCTTAACCAACAGCTCTATGCGGTATTTTGTGAGAGCCTCTTCTGCAAGCAGACGGGATTTATCATTTACTGCGCGTGCCATTCGCGTTTACTCCAAGTTCGGACTTAAGGATCCTTCGCTATCGCCTTGCATCGAGTGGATGGCCTGCTCCCAACGCTCGCCATCAAAATCCTTTATTCATACGCTTTCGATCGTTCGTTTATCCAAGCATACAATATTTACGCTGAATCCTGAAGGACTGGATCGAGGCCTGTAGAATGGCTTTACGCCGCAGATCCGGCAAAACGTGTGCCGAGCGACGTTCTTATTAAACTGGTACGAAGTGAGAAATTCTTCGCCGCACTCAATGCCCACTTTGTCGCCAGGCACGAGCAAATGTAAAAATTTCGACATTTGGCAAATTGAGCAGTTGCATCCCACTGCGGAAAGCACTCGCGGCGCTCGAACGCAGAATTTCACAGAACCACAATGACAGCGGCCATGGTGGCGGATCTCGGCACCATCGCCTTCGAGGGAAAACCCTGCGAGCAGATCCCGGCACCACTCGAAGCTGTGCCGCCAAACTCATCGAAAAAACGGCTACTGCTGTCAGCCGGGACAATTTCGCCAACGAGGCGGCTTGTCATCTCCTCGTGATATTTTTCCGCTGGATCCTCGCCGCCGACATGGACCCGAAAGTACTCAAGATCGTCTGCCTCCACATCAAAGGTCTCGACCACAGTGGCCGATAGCGACTGGATCATCTCCGCAGCATGCAGTTCGAATGCGACCATGTAGGCGCAACGCACCACGGGGTCTTTCGATGACAGCCCGGCATACAGAGAATGCAGATATCGCTTTGTTGTGGGGCTATAGTTTGGTTTTACTGCCCCACCGAGTAGTCGCGATGCATCTTTTCTAAATAGGTTCGAGTGGAACTGTTCGGTGGCCAGAATATCGGGTAACGCCGCGTTGCCGGCCCGGAGAACTCGGCTATGACCACCCGTCTCATCCCAACAGATGAAATTTGCGACCACGCTGGTCAGTTCAACATGCCTCGGAAGGTCGCGATTGGTATGCATCGCAGCGAATACAAGGTCCTTTTGGGACCCTGCCCGCAGATATGGGAATGCCTGTGACATCGCCAAGTATTCAGGAATCAGGCTGACAATCTGGTCCTTTGACATCGCCGCAGCGAACGGATGGGGGCCGAACACGCCCGCGCTTTCTGTGTCAAATACTCATGGACCGAGATCTGAGGAGGCTGATCCAGTGCAAATTCAGATGCGCGAGAAGACGTCATTTGATCTCTAGCTATTAAGGTGACGCAACTGATCAACGATTTCGTTGGGAAGGCGGTCTATGATGGCGTTGACCATGCATGTGAAACTCCCCTGGGCCGGCACCTTCACGGCAACAGACTGCGGCATGACGAGCTCGGTCCTATTGATGATCGCATCGATGGAAACATGTCCATTTGATGATGGCGGCGACGATGCGCCCGGCAGACTCGACGCGTCACTCGAAGGCAGTAACGCAGTTGAGATCAAGCATTGCGGGCTAACGCCGCGAGTTCGGCTTCTAGCTTCGGTTGATGCTTGAAGATGGCGTCGATCAGCGCTTGCGCTGGTTGCTCGGCCGCTTCAACCAGTGCCGCCTTCTCAGCGCGGGCGGACGGAGCGAACACCCGCTTGACGACAGTCGGCGAGCCCCTAAGACCGCATTTTGAGACGTCCTCGACGCCGACATCCTGGGCGCTCCATTTCACGATCGGGGCGCGCGCAGCGCGCAAGGCATCCGCCATGGCGCCACGACGAATCTGGTTGGTCGCCTCCAGCATGGTGATCAGGCACGGCAGCCTGGTGTGCAGAACCTGGACCCCACCTTCGGAGCGCCGCTCTGCCTCAATTGTGCGTGCGGCGAGATCAAGCGACCTGACCTTGGCGACGTAGGTTAGCTGAAGCACGCCTAGCCGCTTTGCGATGCCGGGCCCGACCTGCGCAGTATCGCCGTCGATGGTTTGCTTGCCGGTAAAGATAAGATCTGGCCGGCCATATTCCTTGTCGATCTTTCGAATGGCTGTTGCCAGTGCGTACGTTGTGGCCAGGGTATCGGAGCCCGCAAAGCAACGATCGGTTAGCAGTATCGCGCGATCGGCGCCAAAGGTCAGTGCTTTTCGGAGCGAGTCTTCCGCCGACGGCGGCCCCATTGTAAGCACGGTTATTTTGCCGCCGAACCGATCGCGCAGCTCCAGTGCGGCCTCGAGCGCGAAAAGGTCATATGGGTTGATGATCGTCGGCACGCCCTGGCGCATGATCGTATTGGTGACCGGGTGCACGCGGATCTGTGCAGAATCGGGAACTTGTTTAATGCAGACGACATTGTGCACAGTTCAGCTCCATAAATTGCCAAGCTGCGAAGAAGAACAGCAAGTGTTGTACCAGCGCGCATGATTTCGGAATCAGCTCAACAATACAAAAGCTTAGGCGAGCCAGGCGATATCGCCCGACGCTCCCGACGAAGCAATGTCGACACTCGTCGCGACTGCGACAGGGCTGTTCGAGCGACGTGATCGGCAATTGAGCCGGCCCGCGAGAGTTCCTCCTCAACGAGGTGGGTTTTGCTCCAGACGATCAAGATGCGGATCCAATTCGTCCGAGCCGGCGTTGGCTTGATATCTCGGTTGAACTATGGATCAACCAAGCCGCTCGCCACGACGACCGAACGTATCGACGCTCGGTGGTGTTCTGCACGTCGAGCGCAAGCCGACCTCTATCCCGGTCGAGCGAGCTCATGCTCCTCACAGCTCTCGAGTCCGGTCCGGGTCTCTATCCATCATGAAAACCTGCGGTGGATAGGACCGTCCTCAGAGGAGGGGTAGACCAGCCCCCCCCCCGAAACCATCGACGATTAACCTGCCACGGCTATTTGCCTCAATGTTATGATCGCAGCTCCCGCTCCTGTGTCCTTCTCAAAATCGCTTGATCTCGATTCCGTATTTCCTCAACGCGTAGCCGATCTGGCGCGGAGTAAGTCCGAGCAAGCGCGCTGCCTTTGCTTGAACCCAACCGGATTTTTCCATGGCGGCAATGACCCGTTCGCGATCGGCAATCTTCGCGCCGCTCACGAGGACTGTGCCGGGAGGCCCCAGTGAGGCCAACTCGCTGCCAACAGGCGGCAGCGGCGCGTCCGCCTTAGTCACGGGTGTGACAGGACTCGCCGGCATTGGCATGGTTGGTGCAGGCTGGACTGTCATCTCATCCGATGTACTTTTCCAGAGCATCGCGGAAAGGCACTGGCCATGGCAACATGCAAAGTCATTTCTCATGATCGAGGGCCCGGCGGCCAGGGTCGCTGTTCGCTGGATGCAATTTTCGAGTTCGCGGACATTTCCTGGAAATCCGCAGTTCATCAGCACATCGATCGCACTCGCCTCAAAGCTCAGCGTACGGCAGTTCTCGCTGTTGAAATTTTTCAGAAACTCGCTGGCAAGCAACGGAATATCACTTCGCCTTTCGCGCAGCGCTGGCAGCATCAAGGGAACTACGCTGATGCGATAATATAGGTCTGCGCGGAACTCGCTCCTCGCCACAGCCTCTTCAAGATTCCTATTGGTCGCAGCTATGACACGAACATCCACCTTGATGGTCTGGTTACTGCCGACGCGCTCGAACTCCTGCTCTTGCAGAACGCGCAGCAACTTCGCCTGGAACGGGGCCGAAATTTCACCGATCTCGTCAAGAAACAGCGTGCCCTTGTCGGCAAGCTCGAAGCGCCCTTTGCGCGCGCTGAACGCGCCGGTAAAGGCACCCTTCTCGTGACCGAACAATTCGGACTCCAGAACTGTCTCAGGGAGCGCCGCGCAATTCAGCTTGATGAAGGGCCGCTTGGCACGCAACGACAACTCGTGAATGGCCTTGGCTACGAGTTCCTTCCCAGTACCGGATTCACCGCGAAGCAAAACGGTGCTGTTCGATTTAGCGACGACCGCGATCTTCTCGAGCAGCCCGCGCAGCGCCGGGCTGTCGCCGATGATCCCGTGGATCGGCACCTTCTTGCGCTCCCTTGCGGGCTGTCTAAGCTCTGACAGTTGCTTATGCAGCCGGTCTTTCTCCACCATCAGTCGTTCGCGGTCACAGGCGAACAGGCGATGCAGCTTAACTGTCTGCCCGACCAGGTTGGCGATCATGCCGAGCAGCCGCGCGTCGTAGTCAAGTAGTTGGCTCGACCTGTCGTCCCGAATACGATCAACCGTCAGCGTACCCACGACTTTCGGATCAATACGAATTGGAACCCCGATGAATGACACCAGCATACTGTCTGTGGCGCCGAGCACCTGCAGGTCCGCAGCGCTGAACGCCGGCTCGACTGCCACATTCTCGGCGATCAGGGGTGTGTCCGTCGCGACGATCTGATCGATCGCCTTCCGCGGCAAGTGCATCCGGTAGCGCTCGTCACTACCCTCGCTCCAGCCGGCCCCCACGGCGATGTCCGGCATCCCTTCATCGTCGAAGAGTGAAACGATGCCGTGTCGCATCTGCACAAACGATTGCAGAAGATCGACCACTTTGGCCAATGTCACTTCGAGCCGGCAAGGTGCAGTGAGCACCCTTGATATTTCGAAGATGCCGGTCAGGGCGCTCTCGCACAGCGGTTCGACCGAGACCTCGCGCTCCGTCTCTGACTGTGAGTTAGGTCTTTCGCGTGTGGATGCGATATGCAGCATAACGAGGTCTCCGTTGTTCTGATCGGCCTCCCCTGGCACCTTGTTCGGGTTTGCGAGCGTTTCTTTGCATGTCATGCTCGATCTAGCGCCAAGTGTTGACGAGATGACATAGAAGGGTCACACCTTTTCACGGCACGAGGGTAACTCACAGGGCCTCGATCTCGGCTTTTGCGGAATGGGTGCGTAACGTCGGCGTGAACGCAAGTTCCACGACTTCGGTTCAAGTCAGCTACCTTGCTGGGCCTCGCCGTTTCAAAGATGTTGCCCACCATTGATCGGCACCTCGGCGCCGGTGACATAACTTGCAGCATCCGAACATAGGAAGAAGATGACCTTGGCCACTTCATCGGGTGTTCCCACTCTGCGCAACGGAATGCTTGGCACGAGACGCGCTTCCGTGTCGAGCGACAACATACTCGTCTGTATTTCGCCGGGTGCGATCGCATTCACGCGAATGCCATGCGGCGCATAATCGTGGGCCATTTCTCGTGTCAGACTTGCAAGCGCAGCTTTCGACGTCGCATACGCACTGCCGGCAAATGGGTGCACACGCGAGCCCGCGATGGACGTCACGTTGACGATCGATCCTGACGCAGCTCTCAGCTCCTCAAACAACCCTTGCGCCAGCATTATCGGAGCCACCAGATTGAGATGGAACACCCTCATCCAGGTTTCGGGTGAGGTCGTCAACGACGTCAGCCGGCCACCATTGGACGATTTCGGCGAGACGCCGGCATTGTTCACCAGCGCGTGCAACGGTGCGCCCGCCAACCGTTTCTTGACCTCGGTGATCACGCGCGGCAGCATTCGATGATTGCCAAGATCGACTTGGACATGATCCTCGTTCCCTGACTCCCACGGGCACCGCTCGCGATCGAACGGTTGGCGCGCGCAAGAAATGATCCGCCAGCCCGCCTGCGAAAACAGCTTGGCAGTGGCGTGACCGATCCCGCGTGAGGCGCCGGTCAGCAACATCGCCTTCTTTTCTCCCCGGTGGACGCCGGCGTGGCAGGCATGCACGGGACAACCCGACTGTGTTGCAGACAACAGACCTCCGACCATATCGTCATTTGGCAGATCGAGACCCACGCCAGCCTCCCATCCTGTAGCACCGTTGGCGGACACGTAGCAGGATTTGGGCCATCGCTATGCACGCAAACGCGCCCCGCTTTTGCGTCCTAATGTCGCGCTCGCGTAACAGCTGGAGGCTTGGCGACAAGGCGCGTATGCATTGCGACAGCGACGGCTTATCACCTACAAAATGCCGCGCGCACTCGCCCGCGCTACGCGATCAGGGCGTAAAGCACGCCCCGCCTTGCTGGCTCGTAGCCTGACCAGCGAGTGGATGGACAGCGTCTCTCGTCCGAGCAACTATCGGTCAGGATCGCTTTTGCAATGTACAGCCGCATCAACTTGTACAGAACATGAGGTAACCGGCTTCATACGTTAGGTTCGCCCGTCACTAGAGCGTGTCACATCTTGACTGAAGCATAACCGGCGTTTGCGAAGTAGTTTGCGCATTCGCGAGGCTGGATGTCCTGAACGAGGTGACCGATGTGGCGCCAAGTGTCTTCGACGGTGCGCCTCTGAGCCTGCCGCATCCAGTGTTTGATCTTGGAGAAGGCCTATTCGATCGGGTTGAGGTCGGGCGAGTATCGCGGCAGGCACCAGAGCCTGGCGCGAGCAGCCTGGATCATCTGCCTGACAGCTTTCGACTTGTGACTTCCGAGGTTGTCGAGAATGACGATGTCGCCTTCGCGCAGGGTTGGCAGGGGAAGGTGCTTCACATAAGCGCGGGAGATGAAGGACCCCCGGCCGGACTCTGGATCTGTCCCAGAAAAAATGAGGCGAGGATCAGCCGTGAGAGCCTGGGCGACGACGTTGGCGGACGACATCGCCAAGGCTCAAACCACGCAACAGATTGCTCCTTGAACGGCGTGAGCCGTCGCGTCGGTTGTCATCCTGCTCGGCGCGATAGAGCCCTCGCCTGTCCCTCTGACTTGATCCGGTCGCGCCCAGAATAGGTAGGAGCCCGATCCAATGCTGATGTTGTACCGTCAAATGTCGCTAGCCTTTCGGGCTGGACTCCGTGCAGCATCAAGATCTGACGATGTCTAAAAAGACTGCCAACTTGCGAGCGGTTGATCTGGTTGCATCGGGTGGCCGCTCGATCAGATCGGTGGCCAAGGAACTTGGTCCCGGGAGGCCAACAGTGGACGGCTGAAAGAAAATTGAAGGTTAGAGCTGGCTCCGCAAAACGCCACAGCAAGATCGTAAAGCCCCGCCTTCAGCATAACCCGGCAGGAATCCACTTAATTTTCGCGAGGCGCTGTCCAAACAACCGGGACCAGCTCTGTTGCCGTCGAATTCGATTCTGCAACGATTAGGGCCAGATAAATGTACCAAGTGCCAGTTGATGAATTACGCGCAACGTCCGCGGCGGCTGTCGGAGCAACTCTCAAGGACGCAGCTTACATCCTCGAGGAAACGCAACATCGCCCTCTGTCCCCTAGGGAAGTTGGCGAGTTCATTGGGACGATCAACACGCCTGATTTTGAGAAGATTAAGGCGATGGTCCTTGACTGTTCCTCCAAAATTAGAGTGCGGAAATATGGTCGCTCCGTTGTCACGATGTCCCCCGTGGAGGTTACTAACCGATGTGCGTCTAACTGTGATTTTTGCGGATGGCGCGCCGACAACACGCAGATGGGGCGCGTAACTATCGATGAAGAACTCGCCGATATTCAAACTCAATATTTGCTTGAGAAAGGTATTCAGGATATCGAACTGGTCGGCGGCGATGACATTCGATTTGTCCGCGCTCTTCCAGTTCTCCTAAGGAGGCTGAAATCTCGTCTTCCAACTGGTGCTAGTCACCTGTTGTTTAGCACGATGGCACTCACGGAGCGGCAGTATCAGACGCTAGCTGCCTGCGGCGCTGATGGAGTGATAATGTGGCAAGAGACATATGATGAGAGTGTGTATAATCATCATATCTCGAGTGGGCCCAAAGCTTGCGGAATCGACGAAGAGTTCCGCATTGTGAAGAATGGTAATGGCTTCTTGTTCAGGCTACAGAGTCAGGATCGAGCAGCCCAAGCAGGCCTAAATCTTTCGGTGGGATCAATGCTTGGGCTAAACAAAGACGTTGCCTTTGACGTGTTGGCGACCATCCACCACGCGAGGTATCTTTGCACGACGTATGCCCCCGTGAGCCCCTTGATTATAGGCATGCCAACATGGAACGAAATAACGACCCCTGAGACAGACAGACGCCCCGAGCAAATCTTAGATATAGAGAAATGTTTTTCGTTCTTCGCTGCACTTTATCTCCTGGCCTTATCGGATCTAAATATATGGGTGTTCCCTACATGTCGCGTTTCGATGACGGCTCATATTGAGGCGGTAAGAGTTGCAGGCGCTTATACGTCCACGGAAGTAAAAACAGGCCCAGGGGGCTATTTGGTTGACGCGTTGCGGAATGCAGACCCCAGAGTACGCCAAACTATAATAGAAAAGCTTCATCGAGAGTTTGGCGAAGAACGCATTAGCGCAAACGCGCTTCTGAAGCGTCTTGATGGAATTGAGCAGTTCAAACATTATCACTATCCCCACGAAACGTTTGCGCGTGCGCTTGCCGTTGCGGGGATCAAGATTGCAAATCGCGATGGTGCGGGCACGCTCTCTGCGATTTGAGCGGTTTGAGGCGATTCTGCGTAAGCACGAAGTTTGCCGGATAGGTCGATCGAGGGTTCCTTAAGCGCGGCCGGAATACTTTGAAAACACCTGGAGCTTTTTCCGATCACGTTGCGTCGTAGCCAGCTGCGACGAGATAATTTTGACATTCCTCGGGTGAGAAGCGTTTGAGAGCGTTGGCGATTGCTTGCCAGAGATCGGGCATGGTGCGCGCTGCGGCGGCCCGCAACAGCGCTTTCAGTTTGGAGAAGGACCGTCCAGAACAAGCGGCGCGATCAGACCGTCGGAGCGCAATCCAGCGGTGAATGTCGTCGTCTTCCAATGTCCGTGTGGGATAGCTGCACGACATAGCTCGCCGCGTGGCGAGCGCCCGTAACGCCGCGCCATTTTGGTGTTGGCGCTGGGGTGAGTAGGCCGGGGGATTTTCACCCCCGGCCTCTCGCAGAACGGTGCGTGAACCTCTCGGTTCACACCGCTCCCGTCAGGTGAACGTGGTCGTTCCGAAGAACTGCCAGTGTACGAGCAGCTCCGCGTTATTCCGAGCCAGCTTTCGCAAGAACAGCGAAGCACCGGTTTTGTGGGTACGGAAGCGCTTGTACTTTCGCATGATCCACGCCTTCAGCTTCTGATTGACGTAGTCGACCAGAGAGAACAGCGCTGAACGGCTGAACTGACCATAATAACCTATCCCCCCCGGAGGAGCGGATTGATCTGTTGGGCAAGCTCAGCCAGCGTCCCCGGCGTTTGCCGGGGAATGTGCAAACTTCGGATGGTTGCTCGCATGGCCTTCCAGCCGGCCCGGATCAAGTCCGGCCTGCCAGGCTTGCCAACGCTGGCGCCTACGAGAGACGTCGGCGCGCGCTTGTTCGAGGGCGAACAGTGTTTTTTTGAACCGCAGTCCTTCCCGGCGCAGGAACAGCCAGACCGCGTTGTGTGAGACCTTGCCCCCCGAGCTGCCAGTTCCGCCTTCAGACCATGCAGCGTCAGGTGCGGCGTCTGAGTGATCCGCTCGACAATGAAGGCACGATGCGGATCAAGCACGGGCTTGCGGTGACCGCCCATCTTGCCAGGCGCAACCGAGCCGGTCGCCCGCTGCCGCTGTGACCACTTCACAACCGACGAGACCGCAACACCAAACCGTTCCGCCACAGATCGGCAGCTCTCGCCCGCTAAAACCGACGCCACCACACGCTCGCGAAGATCCAGGGAAAGAGGTCGGGTCATGCGATGCTGGCCTCCAATCCAGTCAGCATCTTGAATCATAAACCGCCCAAAACCGGAATCCCCTCCGATTCAGTTAAGCAATGAAATGCTTTAGGCGCCCGCCGCCACGTGCGGGCGACGCCGGCATCAACCGGCGGGCAGATGCACCGCTGGCAACAAGCGCGCCTGACGCAACGCCGCCAGATCAGCCGAGCCGGTGCAGAAGCAGGCGACGGCCAACTGGCGGATGACGATCTCGAAATGCGCGACAACCGCCTCAGTGGAAACCGTAGCCGCGCGCAGCACGCCGGCCGCCTGCCCGGCGGTGTCCGCGCAGGCGGATGGCCTTGGCCACGTCGACGCCGCCGCGGATCCCGCCCGCGATCAGCTTCACCGTTGGCCCGACGTACCGCCTGCACGCTGGCCGGGGTCGGAATCCCCCAATCGGCGAACGCCATCGCCACCGTCGGCGGCATCGCGGGCGCGCTGGGCCCTCCACCACGGCCCAACTGGTGCCGCCGGCGCCGGCGACATCGATCACCGCCACGCCCGCCTCGACGAGCGCTCAGGCCACCGAGGCGGAGAGGCCCGACCCCACTTCCTTGGCCACGATCGGCACGCCCACGCTGCGCGAGCGATCTGCGCCAGGACGCCGCGCCAGTCGCGGTCGCCCTCCGGCTGTACGGCTTCCTGCAGCGGATTGAGATGGACGATGAGTCCATCGGCATCCACCGCCCGGCGCGCCAGGTCCAGGCTGTCGGCCTCGCGCAGTTGCGCGGCGCCGTTATTGGCCAGCAAGGGGGACGTCTGGGGCCAGGCGGCGCAGCGCGCGCGTTAACCCCTGGGAGTTGCGGGATTGCAGGCTCACGCGCTGCGAACCGACGCACATGGCGATCCCCAAGGCTTGCGCTGTCTCGCCCAGATGCCGGTTGATGGCCTCGACGCGTGGCATGCCGCCGGTCATGGAGCTGATCAGCAGCGGCGCGCGCATGGTCTTGCCCAGAAGCGAGGCGCGCAGGTCGATCTGCGTCAGGTCCAACCCGCGCAATGCGCAGGTTCGAAACGGATGTACTCCCAGCCGGCGGCGACCGTGGCCGGCGCCGTTCGCCGATCCAGCACGATGTCCAGATGGTCGTCCTTGCGCTGGCTCAGGGCGGCGTCGCTCATGCTCGCTCCATCCGTCGCATCGGGCGACGGCGTTGCGTCGGAGCGGACCGACGGCAGCGCGCGCACGCCGCCGCCCTCCCGCGCGTTCAGGCCGGCGCACGCTGGCCTCCCCCCGCAGCGTCGCTGCGGTAGCGGCTGGTCGAGGTCTGGTAGTACTGCGCGCGGATGGCCGCCATGGTCTCGATCAACGGTCCCCACGGCGCGGGAAAGCGTTCTTCCGCCATCACCCGATGCAGCATGCGCGTATGGCCGGTCAGCTCGTCGTTGAGGAACTCCACCACAGGCATAGCCGGATAGCGCTGCAGCAGCAGGATTACCGCGTTGTCGGCCTCGCCGGCCGACCTGTCCTTGTCGCGTCCATGCAGATCGTTCTGCAGGCGCCCTATCGCGGAGATGAGCCGCAGGACCTGGCGAAACGCCGGACGCGCACGCAAGGTCGCCATGTCCAGCCCCCACAGCAACGACAGGCAACAGAATACGTTCGTGTAGGCGATTGAATTGATGCCGTTGTGCAGGTACTCGGCGTAGGACCAGCGTTCCGCCCCTGCCGCCTGCGCGTGTCCGGCGCGCAGCGCCGCGCAGTAGCACCGGGTATCGTCGAGAAGCTGAGCATAGTCGCGGCGATCGTAGGCGAGCGCGGCCAGCGAAGCGCGCAGCACAGCGCAGCCCTCGAATCCGGGGAGCGCGCAGGGCTCGCCCTGCCCCAGCGCCTGCTCCACCGCGGCGAGCTGTTCCGGCGCGATCAGGCCAAGGTCGTTGCAATCGTCGAGCCAGAACAGCAGCGCCAGTTCGCGATAGAACGCCACGATCAGCGTTTCGTCCTGCGGATCGCGGCCGATGCGGGCGCTGGTGTCGCGCAGGCTCGTGTGGATGCGCTGCAGGATGTACTGGCCGCCCCTGACCGCTTCCACGGCATGCTCGTCGGCGAACCCGGTCAGGGAATGCCCCCACTCCAGCACCTGCTGCAGCGCGCGTTCGGTCTGGATCATGGCGCCGCTCCTGCTCCCTCGGCCAGGACGCGCCGCCCCCAACGGAGCGCCAGCCACAATCCGGCGAGTTCGGCCACGCGCACGACCCGGGTGGGGCAATACAGTTCCTTGCCGATCCACAGCGGCGTCTGCGGCAATGCATGCGCATGGCGGGCGAGCATCCACTCCAGCGCATGCGCCACCGCCTGCGCGATGCGCCTGCGCCCTGTCGGCTCTTCGCTCCCGTCCATCACGTACAACGCGAACAGCGCATAGGCGGTTTCCTCGAATGTAGACGCGCGACCGGCGCCCCAGCCACCGTCGTCGCGCTGCGCCTGCAGCAGCGCCGCCAGCGCGCGGTCGTCGCGCCACTGGGGCTTGCCTTGCGCCAGCGCAGCGACCGCATGCGCGGTGGGATACAGCCACGAAACGTGCCATTTTTCGTTGTCCCATAAACCGTGCGCGTTGCGATTGGCCTCGACGTAGGCGCTGGTGCCGGTGGCGGGCTTTCCCAACAGTCGCAACGCATGCAGGGCGTGGATGTTGGTCGACACCGAGGCATTGCGCTCGCCGGGGAAGGTGACGAACAGCTCGCCGATTTCGAAATGGCGCAACGCATCGACCGCCGGGTCGCGGCCTGCAAGGCGCAGGACGCACAACGCAACGGCGGTGTCGTCCGCATCTGCCGCGAAGTGCAAGGCCGGGCCTAGACCGCGCACGCCCAGGCGAGCGTCGAGCTGCGCGACGATCACGCGCACCGCCTCGGCGAGCGCGGGATGCGCGAACAGTCCAGCCAGATGCAGGGTGTACAGCGACCAGCATAGCTCGAACACATTGATCGGCCAGACGTTGGGAACGACACCTTCGATGCCGCTGCGCGTCGCCCGCGATGCCGCCTGCAGATACGCGTCGGCACGCCCGACCTGCGGCGTGCTCCCCTGTGTCACGGCGTGCGCACGCCACGCGGCGGTGGCCGCCGGACTGATGCCGATGCTGCCGTCATCATCCGGGCATGCGGTGGTCGGCGACGTCCCCCAGGCTTCCCAGGAGTGCAGCAACGGATGGCCGCTCGGGAACGTCGCCACCGCCCTCAGCTTGACCAGGCACGCTTGCCGCAACGGCAAGAGCGCCGGGTGGCGCGGAAACGCCACGCCGCCCAGCAAGGATGCGGCCTCGCCGCACAACTGCGGGAGGATCAACTCCGCGCCGATCGGCGCGTCTTCCGGCACCGCATGCGCGTAGGGATCGGGCTGGCGCTCGAGGAACCGGATTGCAGCCTGGACTGCGTCGGCAGCGCCGGGAAGAGGATCGGCACACTGCAATGCCAGCAACGCCGCCCACGTGGGCGCATGGCGGAACAGCGGGAAGTCCGCGCTTCCCCATCCGCCATCGGCCTGTTGCTGTGCGATAAGCCACGCGTATGCGTCCTGCCGACCAGCGGCGTTGCCGTGGAACTGCAGAGCTCGCGCCGTGTCGTAAACGGACGGACCGACGCTGCCGCCGTCGCTCATCTCGCTCAGCAGGTGGCGCAATTCGGAAAGGATCTGTTCGGACAGCGAGTTCACGCGGGATGTTCCTTCTGCAGACGGTTGACGAGAACCAGGATCGGGCAGACGCCGCGCACGTCACCGCAGGCCCGGCGCATGGGCAGCGCCGGACGGCCGCCCTGCTCCGGCGCGGCGACGCGCCCCGATGTCGGTCCGCCGCATAGGCTTGCGCGCAGCGCGCCACGGCCGTGCTGGGCAACCGCTGCGATCGGCGCCGCGGACTCGGACACAGTGCAGCATGCAGCCGCCGGCCGATCGCAGCGGCACAGGCGCGACTCCATGCGGACGGGCGCGCTCACGCGCATGGCGCGTGCTTGAACAGATACGCGTTGGCCCGCTGCAGCATCTGCGCCAACCGTTCCGCACGCGGCCCCAACGGGGCGATGGCCTCCCCGGCGTCGCGCAACAAATCCAGCGCGAAGTGGCGAGCTGCCTGCAGCCCCATGATCGACGCGCAGGTCGGCTTCTGCGCCGCCGCGTCCTTGCCGGGGGTCTTGCCCAGCGTCGCGGTATCCGCTGTCGCGTCGAGAATGTCGTCGACCACCTGCAACGCCAGGCCGAAACAGGCGGTGTAGCGATCGAGCGCACAGTACAGCGCAGCGTGCGCGGCATCCTCCGCGATGGCGCATAGCGCGCCCATGCGAACGGACGCGCGCACTAGCGCTCCGCTCTTCATCCGGTGCATCGCCACGATCCTGTCCAGCTCGACGTGCTTTCCGACCAGCGACAGATCCATGGCCTGCCCGCCTGCGGCACCCTCGGCGGACACCGCCTGCGCCAGTTCGCGCACGAGCGCGATACGGTTGTCGCCCGGCGCATCCAGGCTCGCCAGGGTCAGGAAGGCGTGCGCCTGCAGCGCATCGCCGACCAGGATCGCAGTGGCTTCGCCGAACTTGACGTGCACGGTCGGAAGGTCGCGGCGAAGCACGTCGTCGTCCATCGCGGGCAGGTCGTCGTGGACCAGGGTACAGGCGTGCATCATTTCGATGGCGGCGCCGACGTCGTCGAGCATGTGCACCGGCGTGTCGGCCAGTGCGCCGGCAGCCAGACAGAGCAAGGCGCGGGTGCGCTTCCCGCCATGCAAGGTGGCGTAGCGCATCGCCGCCATCAGCTCGGTCTCACCGTCGTGTTCGGCGCAGAGAAGACGCGCCATCGCCTGTTCGACCCGCTTTGCGCCGTCCTGCATCCAGATCTCCGGCAGCAGCCTGCCGGGTGCATGCGCGCCCAATCCGCCGAGCGCGGAAACGCCAGTTCGGTCGTCGTGCAGCGTGGAACCAGTCTGCATGTTGTTCATCTCCTTGGTACCTGAAACGGCCACGGCGAGCCCCAAGCCGCCGCGGTGTTGCCGGCGTCGCACCGAGTGCAGCAATGCCGCGCGTCGCCGGCGCCGCTGCCTCGCCACACGGGGCATGCGATCCCAGCTCATGAGAATCCGATGCGGATTGTCATGGACGGATGTGCGGTCGGGTAATAGCGCCGGCCTTTTTCGACGCCGCTCAGCAACCGCGGCCGCACCCCGGCCTTGTGCATGGTCAGCGCCAAGGCGATGCAGAACTGCACCAGTTCCAGCCATACCAAGTGATAGCCGATGCAGACGTGTGGGCCGGTACCGAACTGCAGCATGTCCACCGGCCGGATCGGCTCCGTGCGTTGCAGCCACCGCGCCAGGCGGAACTGATCAGGCGCCTCGTGCAGCAGCGCCGATGTCGAGAAATGCAGCAGCGGGATGCACAGATGGGTGCCCGCGGGAATGCGCCGTTGGCCGAGTTGCAATTCCTGCAGCGCGCGACGCGGCAGGAGCGTGGTCGCCGGATGCACGCGCAGCGTCTCGCGGAACAGCGCCTCGGCGACCGGACACTGCGCCAGGTCCGCGTGCCGGGTCGGCACCGCGCCCACGCGTTTCGCCTCCTCGACCAGGGCGTTCCACAGCACAGGCTGCCGCGCCAACTCGATCACCATCCAGGCCATCGTCGAGGCGGTGGTGTCGTGACCGCCAAGCAGCAGCAAGCGGATATTGGCGACCAGCACGTCATCGGAGAGCGCATCGTCGCTGCGATCGAAGGCGCTCACCATGTCGTTGATCAACCCGGTGCGCGCGGTATGCGCGCGCGCGTCGCGGACGAACTGGCGCAGCTGCGCGTCGATCCAGTCGCGGGCGGCGCGGCCGCGCCGCAAGGGCAGTCCGGGCAGGTCGACCCGGGGCGCGACGATCAACTGCAGCAGTTGCCGGTACTTGCGATGCCATCCCGGCAGGTCCTGCGCGGGGATTCCCATGAGTCTGAAGATGAGCGTGAGTGACAGGTCGCTGGTTTCGCGCAGGATGGTTACGTCGCCGCGGTCGCGCCACGCCTGCACCCGCGCCCGGATGACGGGCGCGAACAGGTCGCCGATGCCGGCCTCGGTCAGCCCCTTGGGCAGGAACGCCGCTTTGATCGCATCGCGCGCCTGCCGGTGCGCGCCGCCGTCCTGGGCGACCAACGTTCCGCCAAGCAATTCGGGCGCGATCTCTTCGATCAGCGCCGAGGACACGTCCTTGTGCCGGAGCAATGCGAACGCATCCGGATCCACGCAGGTCATCTGGTGTCCGGCAGGGCCGAAATCCAGCCAGAAGCAGCTGCCCAGCGTCCGTTCCGCGCGCAGCAGCAGGCGCGGCAAGTCGCAGACGATGGCGGGAAGATGCCCGACCAAGGGGAAAGCGCCGGGCACGACCGGGATATCGTACCGCAGCCGGTGCCGACGGTCCAGCGGGTTGAGCAGCATGTCCATCAGCAGCGCGGCGCCGCTTCGGCGGCAGGTACCACCACTCTGCCGCCCACGGCCACCTTGCCTTCAAACCGCCCCATCGTGTCCTCCTGGATTGCGTTGGTCTTTCGCGGCATGCCGCTCGGCCTCCGCCGGAGAAGGCGCAGGGTCGGCGCAGGGTCGCTGGTCATCGCCAGCGTCGCTTTCGATGACCCGAATGGCGGCGACCGGGCACTGGCTGGCCGCGCGCCGCACGGCGGCGTGCAGCGCCTGCGGGACCGTCGCTACGCACACTTCGGCCACGCCGTCCGGGTCGCGCTGGCGAAAGGTGCCCGGCAGCGTCAGCACGCACTGCCCGGTGGTTCCGCACAGATCCTGGTCGACCACGACGCGCATCTCAGCCCCCCCCCGCGCTTGCAGCCGCACCGACAGCGCGCGGAACGTCCTAAGGAACGCGGACGGCTCCCGGGTCGGCTGCTCGGCCAATGCCAGTGTGGGGAAGCGCGCCTGGATCCGCGGCAGGCTCTCGGCCAACTGCACCCGGGCCAGTTGCGCACCGAGGCAGAAGTGGATGCCGTGGCCGAAGCTCAGCATGATCTTCCCGTCGGTCGACATGCCAGGACTGGTGCCGTAGAACCGCGCGGGATCGAAGCGGTCGGGATCGGCGAAGGCGTCCGGGTCGCGATTGCCGGCCGCGACCAGCACGCGCACGTCCGCGTTCTTCGGGATCACCGCGCCGCCCAGTTCGATGTCGCGCTGGGCGATACGCGGAATGGAGCTGAACATAACGGGCGCGTCACAGCGCAGGACTTCTTCGACGAATGCCTTCACCCCCACGGCGTCTCCCTGCAGCCAGTGCCGCTGTTTGGGATACGCCAGCATCGCCAGGACCGCATGGTCGATGGCCGCAGCAGTGGTGGCGAAGCCGCCCAGCAGCATGCCCCACAACATGCTGATCAACTCCGCATCCGACAGCGTGTCGGCATCGTCGTCTTGTGCGCCGACCAGCATCGACACGATGTCGTGGCGGGGATCGGCGCGCTTGCGCGGTATGAGGTCGCCGAAGTAGGCCAGCACCCTGGCGCTGGCCGCGTCCGCCGCGGCGAGCTGGGGATCGCTGGCGTGCGGGCGCAGGCCTTCCAGAATGGCGCCGATACCGGCGGCGAGCCCGAACATGTCGTCCGGGGGCATGCCGAACAGTTCAGCGGAGACCAACACGGGCAAGGCCAGCGCGAATTCCCGATGCAGGTCCACCGCCTCCCCGCGCTCCAGCGCGGGCGCCATGCCGTCCAGGCGCGCAGCGACGATGCGCGCGATGCTCGGCCGCAGGTTGTCGATCTGGCGCATGGTGAAATCGCGCGAGATCAGCCGGCGCAGACGCGTATGCGTCGGTGGGTCCTTCATCGCTAGCGTGGACGCCAGCAGATTGAGCGATAGGCTGGTCGCCACACGCGGGAAATAGCGCGCCAGTTCGCCCGGCGCCGGCGCCCGAAACGCATCGCCCGTGGCCTTGAACGCCCAGTAGATGTCGGCGTGGCGGCTCAACAGAAAGAGCCCCGACGCCGCGCGATGCACCGGATCGTGCTCGCGCAACCACCGCATGAACGGATACGGGTCGTGGGTGCACGCCGCCGACGCTAGTTCGGCGAAGGCGTCCCGGCATGCTGCCGTGGTTTCTTGCATGTCCATCTTGGCTACCTGTTGGCTACCTGATCTGACCGGCGCGCGAGGCGCGCCGGCAAATTGCGGAGAAGATCCCGATCCCCGGCGGCGTCCGCGCATCACCAGAGCACCGGGAACTCCTCGAACCCGCCAGTGATGATCTCCTTGCGCAACTTCAGTTCTTCCGGCGCCACGGCCAGGCGCAGCGCGGGAAAGCGCTGGAAGATCGAACCGAACACCACCTTGAGTTCCAGCCTGGCCAGCGCCACGCCAATGCAGTAGTGCGGCCCGAAGGAGAACGCCACGTGCGGCTTTCCGTCGCGCCCGACGTCGAAGATTTCCGGTTCGTCGAAATGGCGCGGATCGAACGACGTCGCCGGCAGGCCGACCAACACCTTGCTCTCCGCGGGAATATGAACGCCCGCGATGGTCACGTCGGTCCTCGGATAGCGCATGATGCCGTCCCACCCCGCGCCCGGCGGGTACATGCGCAGGATTTCCTCCACCGCCTTGTCCACCAGGGATGGATCGCCGACCAGGCGTTCGCGCTGCTGCGGATGGCGGAGCATGGCCAGCAGGCCGAATTCGATCTGCGCGACGGTGCTCTCGTGCCCGGCCACCAGCATGCCCGCCGCCAGGCCCATCGCCTCTTCCTCGGTCGCCTTGCCCAGGTCGACCGCCGCAAGCAGATCCGTCAGCAGGTTGTCGCCCGGATCCTGGCGCTTGTCCCGCATCTTGCCGCGAATGTAGGCGCGCAGCTCTTCCCAGGCCAGGCGCGACGCGGTGCGCGGGCCGCTTTCATGCTGGTGCGTCATCACCTCGTCGGACAGCTCGGCGAAAAAGGCGTGATCCTCGTAGAGCACACCCATCAGCGCGCTGATGACCATAGCCGGAAGCGGAAAGGAGAGGTGGCGCCGCAGGTCAGCGGGCTGGGGCTGGGCCGCCAGCGTCTCGAACAACTGCGCGGCGATCGCCTCTACCCGCTGCGCGAGCAGCTTCACCCTGTGGTCACTGAACGCCGGCGCCACGATCGTGCGTAACCGGGCATGTTCGGCCCCCTCGTGCGAGACCAGCCACCCCGGCGAACCGAGAATCACCGAATCCGGGGTGAATGCCGCCGGCGGCATTCCCGCAGGCCGGAACGCCGTGTCGGACATCACCGCCTTGGCTTCGTCGTAGCCCGTCACCCACCAGCCTTCGTGCCCGGACGGGAAGCGCACGCGGTGGATCGGACCGTTGGCGCGTAGCGCCAACATCTCGGGCGAGGGCTCGATGTGATCGACGCGCCACATCGGTAGCGTCGGCAAGGGGTGTTCGGACATGGTGGCACTTCACTCTCTAAGCGATGGAAGGGCGGAAGGTGACCGGCAGGCGCTGCGGGCAGCGAATGACGTAAGATGGCACGTCGACGACCTCCTCCGCGGCGACGGTCAGCGGCAGATCCCCCAGCCGCACGAACAACCCGGGGAAGGCGCATCGCAATTCCAGGTGCACCAGCGCAGCGCCCAGGCAGAAATGCCCCCCCCCCGGGCCGACAGGCGCGGGTTGTCCCGCCGGGTGACATCGAACCTGTCCGCATCGCCAAAGATCGACTGACCGCAGGGATTGGTGAAGGAGGCTCGACCGCACCCGCCACCGACGTGTCCGCCAATATAGCCTCCGGCCCAGTCCCACACCGCCGGCGGCAAGCTTGACTCCTGGCTCAAGGTCTGCCGCTTCTCGCGACGAGCGCAATTGTTGTGGCTCCCAAAAGAAGAACTCTAGATCGCATCCAACACTCCCCTTTCCTGCATTTTCTCGGTCCGCAATCCAACGCCAAGTCATTGCCACAGCAAACCGTCGGAACGAACCAGACGCGAACAGCGACGCGCGCCGTGTCCGCCCCGAAGACCATCGCACTGCGGTTGGTGATGATGCCGCGAACAGAGCAAATCGCGTGCCGAACTGAATTCGCAGGCTCAACAGGCACTTCGTAGCGGCGCGTAGTGTCAGGTTGTCGGCATTGAGTCTCAATGCCGACAACCGGCGCGGCAAGTGCCCGACAAAGGCCTGCTCTCGCGCTGAATGTGCGCGGCAGCCCTTGCGCGATATTTTAAGCATTCGAATTGGCTGCAGCAGGTGTGGTTCGCCGGAAGCCACTCCGATGTCGGCGGTAGCTATCCGGAAAACGAAGGCCGCCTCTCCCTCGCTGGGTTGAATGGCGCATGCGGCCGAGACCTTCCCGACGGCAAGACGCCCGACGGCTCCGGCATCAAGGTAGACGATAGAGTCCTGAAGCTGAATCCGGATCCGCTTGGTCCGTAGCACGACGAGCGCGAACCCGGGTCACTTGCGGGGGCAAGTCAAGTGGACCGAAGGGTTACGTCAAGTGCAGAGCTAGGCAGTCCTTCATCCGGCGGTGCTTGAGCGCTTCGCCGCGCTAAGGCTGGCTTCGAGATTAAGTCTCAGCCGCGACTAAGCTCTGTCGTCGCTTCGAAGCGCCTCACCATCAGCAGCGTTGCTTGCTAAGCGAGTTCGCCGACCTGACCGGTGGATTGGCGTTGCTCTGCTTCTATAGCCGGCGATCTGCTGCCCGTAGCGGCGGGTGCTCGAGGCATCCGGAGCCACGTCGCTTTTCCAATCGACGACCGCGTCGATGCCGCCGGCGTCAGGAGGAGCCAAGCAAAGGATTCTAGCGCTCGCCCAGCCCCCTCGGTGCAAGACAATTGGTCCCTATACGCGCAATAAGGGGAACCGCGCTGTGACAGTCTCTCTTGACGGCGAAATTCGAGACGGACGGCGCTACATGCAGGTGCGAGTCTACTTTAAGATATCGACGCCCTGCCAGATTGTTTATCACACGAATTTTCTCCGTTTCATAGAGCGCGGCAGAACGAATTACTTGCGCCCGCTCGGCACCAATCAGCAAGCGCGGCTCGAGGAAACGCGGAACGATGCCCCGGGCTTCGCCTTCGTTGTCCGTTCGACGACAATCGATTCTCTAAAACCGGCGTTCTTGGACGGCCTTCTTGACATTGTCACGGTCCCGCAAGAGGTGAGAGGCACTTCGGTTGGCTTGCCGCAGGAGTGCAGGCGCGGGGACGATCTCTTGGTCTCGGCGCGGGTACGGGTCGCGTTTATCTCAGGCGGAAAAGCGCAGCGCATCCCAAGGTCTGAGGCTTGCTATGGAAGAGCACAGATAAATCTGCCTTTCGTTCACGCCTTAACGCTCCAGCGCCCCGATGAAATCAATGCATTGGCCTTCTGCTGCGACATCGTCAAGTCAGAGTTCGCCGGAGCGACACGTTGCTCAAGGTTCACAATCCAACTGGGTGACTGTTCTCGTCGTGGCGCTCTTATACGCGACGATCATTGCCATTGCGGCCTCATTCACCGCTGCCAAGCTCTTGGAAGAAAATTCCTCCATCTGCCGCAGAGCTGGCTCCCGACGCCGCGGCCGACGCAAGCGCTGGCCGACGCATCCGCGCCTTCACAGAAGGCGTCAATCACCACCGGCCTGCAGGCCCAACTCACTGCATCCTTTGCGTCGTGATTGTCGACAAATGTTGCCCGTTGGGATTCCTGTAACGATCGGCGAGGCTCTGTAACAATGAAGCCATCTGTTTCGGATCTGATCGAACAGTAAATTCTCCAAAGTTAGGGTCGAAAAGCGTGGTCGTTCCATTGGAGGCCGACGTCGCCACTGTGTGTGCGCCGCCTTCGGCGAAATACAAGCTGAGCAAATGGTTCGATCGGTCTTTGTTGATTTCGTTCACCATGCGCTCGACGTTCGAAGACTTGCCGAATGCGAATCTCTTCTCCTCTCCAGTCGGTTCCAAGCCAGCTTCCTCCAAAATGGCATTCTGTGCCCGAAGGTCGGCGTGAGAAGAGTCTGCTCCCCTGCTTCGCAACTGATCCTTGAGATTTTGATATTGCTGCTGCCGTTCAGCCGCTGAGGCGTGCGTTTGCGACCCAGGTGTGAGCGCACGCATTCGGGTTGGTGGGCTGTTGTTAAGATTGCGGAACCACTCCGCAGTCAGCCCAACGCAGATGCCGTCCACATTCGCATCACGCAGATCGGCCGTTCTGTAATCAAACAAGGAGGTGGCCGGACTCTCTGGAGCGGATGTACTGGGGTCGGAGGCACTGGAAGTTCGAACGTCGTTTTCATCCGAGGTATGTGGCTTGCTGCAGCAGGCCCCCCTCTTGTCGGGCAACTCCCCCGGTTGTGAGTTCCACTGAGGCGAGAGATGTGCTAGTGTTTCCGTAAAGCTGCCGCTATCCACCGACTGACTCAGTTCGTCAGCTTGGCTAGTGCGTGTCGATGAGCTACTGATTCGATCGTACATGACGATTCACCTTTCTGTGCTGCGCTAGTCTCCACGGATCGATTCGGGATGCTTAGGCCCTGCTGCGAGGATACCCAGCCAAGCTGACGGGCAGCTGTTGTCCAGCTTAGAATCGTTCCTTTGGCGAACTTCTGACAATGTCTGATACGGTGCGGCGTAGCGCTGTGTCAGATCCTCCCGCGCATCATCCGGTAGGTGGCCTTGAGCAGCGCTATCGTGGGGACGGACAATTCCTCCGCAACGCTGTTTGCCAGGATAGTAGCGGTGAGGCTGGCGCCGAATTCCTGAGTGCGCTCACCGGAATCATTCGTGGCGGTGAGCGGGCAATACCGCCAACGCTTCAACTACCGACCTTTAACCGATCGGGTTCGGCTGTCCGTCAGTGAGGGCCTCACAGTGAGCTGCGAAGCGGGCGACCATCGGTATTCCCTGTTTCGTGACGGCCTGGCGCTGCTCGGCAATCTGTTCCGCGATCGCCTCCGCGAGGTTGTTATCTGGTCGCCAAACGACGTGCTATCTTTGCGCTGGGCGGCGTCATTCCAGGACGACATTGAAGGAAGGAACGGTCGTCGGAAAGCAGCAAGCTCTCGATCGCGCGCTAGGTCCATCTCGCGAGCCGCCGCGTCGGAAAGCAAGAAGGCGGGCCAAGTCGGATTGCCGCAGCCGCAGGGCCTGATTTCTCCGGAGGACAGCAGCGCAATCGGCGGCGAAGCTGATCCAATTCACGTCCGTCAGCTCCAGAGCGCTGCGGATGCTCGCATCGCGGATGTGGCGTAACGAGGGAAGTCGGTGGATTTCGACACCTTCTCGCGTTGCGAGATATGCCTGTGCTGAGCACTCTGATAGTGTCGTCGATGGCCTGTTGGAACGCGTGGAGATTGCTCTCCTGCTGAAATGGCGTCCGAAGCGCTGGGCCATCGAATGCCCGGGCGAACATTGCAAGGGCCTGCCCCTCATCAACGTCCTGAAACGTATCGACGAAATTGCGCAGCTCGACTTCACTGTCGGGGAACGGAACTCTGTCGACGAGGCTCCGCAGCAGAAATTCGGCCCGAAGCCGGAGATGCTCCTCGAACCCGCGCCGGACCAGATCACCACGGTAGGGACGCCCCGTTTCACGGCGGCCGATCGAACCTGGTCGCGACGTTGGGCCGAGACACTGCCGCGGCATACGAACTTGAAGGCGCCAGGTTTGCCGATCACCGCGTTCCCCGCCGCGGCCAGAACCCCTCTCCGCCTTCGCTTGCCACGATTGACGCATTGAATGACGGTGCGCTCGTCCAGCTCGTCGTCGATCGGACGTGTGCCGATGACAAGACGCCCGTCTTCCAAGAGGAGCGATCACAACAAAATTATTGCTGCGACGACGCTCGCCCCTGCCTCGCCACCACCCGAGGCAAGCCATGGATTTTCAAATCCACGCCTCGTCAATCTGGTCCGACTGCTGGCGCGACAGGCCGCACGGGACTTCGTTCGAGCCGAAACAGATAGGGGGATACGAGACTGCCTTGCGATGTAAGGAGTCGCCTCCTGAAGGTCGCGCCTACGCCCGCTACTCATCAGACAATCAGCGAGACGTTTCAATCGAGGATCAGTTGCGGCTCTGCACGCCGAGAAACAAGGCTGGACAGTCGTCGACAGCTATACCGATCGCGCAAACTCCGGTGCGTCGCTGTTGCGTCGCGGCATCAGGAACTGATCGGCGATGCGACGCGCGGCAAATTCGTCGCCGTGCTCGCAGAGGCGATGGATCGCCTGAGCCGCGATCAGGATGATATCGCTGGACTGTTCAAGCATATGGCTTTCGGCGGTGTGCGTGTCGTCACGCTGTCGGGGGGTGACGTGACGCATCTGAACAAAGTTCTCGACCGCATCATCGATGAGCACGGGCTGATCGTGAGCGGCTGGTCCGCCGATTGGGACCCCGCGTTGAGAGCGGCACTCACGCGGGCCCCGACGTGGGGATATCCAGTGTACTGGGCGGCGCGAGGTGAACCTTCCAAGATCGCCACGGACCTGATTAGACAGCGGGCCGGCAGGACCATTCGCATTGATAGCGCGGACACGAAAGCTTGGAACGCTTGGTGAGCAGCCAGGCTGACATCAAAAGGCAAAACCCACAGAGCGTTGAATTGATGGTGGCCAGCGACAAGCGCTTGGCAAAGCCTGAATTCCGCATTCAGCTGGGTGATCTTATTTGTGAAGAAGCGCGAAAGCTGGAAAGGACGCTAAACGGCCCGGATTTCGCACTGATCGGCGCCTTTCTCCAATGACCTGATCATGCAGAAGGTGGCCCGAGCAGAGAGTGCAACGGAGTCGGTCGCGCGCATTGTGGGTGTTCTCGGGCGTTGGGGCACCGGATCAGAGTTTCGCTAAGTGCTCGACTTGCGGATCGAATTCGGCGTCAGGGAAAGTATCGGCTGGTTGGGCACCTTGATCTGCGCACCTACCCGGCCGTTCTCCTCCTTTACGCGTATGGCCTCGCATTGCTTGCTGCCCGGCGATATACTGATCTTCTCAAATTCCTCAGCGTTACCATCGTGACCGAGCGCGACAACACTACTGAAATGGACCCCGATTTTGGGACCAGAGGTTAGTTGGAAAAGGGCCGCTCCGTTTGATAGACGGAGGGCATGATGACGACGAAGACGAGACGCAAGATCGACGCGGCACTGAAGGCAAAGATTGCGCTGGAAGCCGTGCGGGAGCAGGCGACGGTGGCCGATCTGGCTCAGCGCTATGAGGTTCACCCGAACCAGATCTATGCCTGGAAGAAGCAACTGCTGGACCAGGCGGCGCGGGCCTTTGATGCGGGTGTCGGGCGCGAGAGCGAGGAAACGCGCGAACGCGAGATCGAGAAGCTGCACGCCAAGATTGGACAACTGACGGCCGAGCGCGATTTTTTAGCGCGGAGGTCCGGAAGATGAGCACGCCGGACCGTCGAGGAATGCTCGATCGCGCCGACAAGGCGCTGTCGATCCGTTGGCAATGCCTGTTGCTTGGCATCGCGCGCTCCGGGGTCTACCGGCCGCCCCGGCCGGCCAACGACAACGACCTTGCCCTGATGCGGCGGATCGACGAGCTGTTCATCGCCTGGCCGTTCGCAAGCGCGTGCAGCGGTTGATGCGCAAGATGGGCATCGCGGCGCTGGGACCGAAGCCGAACACGACGAAGCCGGCGCCGGGCCACAAGATCTATCCTTATCTGTTGCGCAACATGACGATCGACCGGCCGAACCAGGTGTGGGCCGCCGACATCACGTATCTGCCCATCGGCCGTGGCTTTCTTTATCTCGTCGCCATCATCGACTGGGCGAGCCGTGCGGTTCTGGCGTGGCGGTTATCGAACACGATCGACGTCTCGTTCTGCGTGGCGGCTCTGGAAGAGGCGCTGGCGAAGTACGGCAGGCCGGAGATTTTCAATACCGACCAAGGCAGCCAGTTCACCAGCGCGGCCTTCACCGGCGCGTTGGCGGGCGCAGGGATCAAGATCTCCATGGATGGCCGCGGTCGTTGGATGGACAACGTCTTCATCGAGCGGCTGTGGCGGTCGCTCAAGCATGAGGACATCTATCTCAAGGGCTATGCCGACGGCCGCGAGGCCAAGGCAGGGATCGCGAGCTGGATCGCCTTCTACAATGATCGTCGCCTTCATCAGGCGCTCGGCTATCGCACGCCGATGGCGATCTGGCGCGAACGGATGCAGGCCGCGAAGGCTGTGGACATGGTGGACAACGCTGACGCGTTGACCACATGCCCACAGCAACAACAGCAACAGCAGCAGACAGTGTCTCTGGCAGCGTGATAGGAAGTAATCAGGAGCGGTCAGTTTCCATAACAAACCGGCTCAAGCGGCCCCGCTCCGCGGGTCCATTTCACTACAACCGTGGTGAGTCACTCATTTCTCACGTCATGTGCGGGTGGCGAAAACAACGCCTGGAAATTCTTGCCGGGGCTTGAAAAGCGCAAGACGCCCCTCAGCGATCATCTGCACGATGTCTTCCAATCCTGGACCGGCGACTATCTGTTTTCGTCGAATGGTTACACCACTCTTTTCGAAGATTGCGAGTTGCTCTGCTCCCTGGCGTATATCTCGATCGGGACCAGCAAGAGGACCTGCAGCAAGCAACCAGCGGCGCCACAGGCAGAAGCTTTGCCTGGTGTCCGATGGGACGGGTCTCATGGGACGGGCAGACGCGCAGGCGCATCATGGAAGGATGGGCGCGTCCGTAAGCGGCCGATGAACTGACGAAGGCCGACTTCGCGAGAGGACAGCCAGAGTATCTGAAACTTGCCATGAGCCGCCTCAACAATCTCGCGGGCGCCTCGAATGGTAGTGTTCGGACATCGAGTGCCTTTTTCCGGCGTGGCAGCCTAACGATGACGGTCGTACCAACCTCGGATTGGAATCTCACCAACCTTAACGACACGGACCGGCGCATACGCGTGCTCGAAGAGGTTCCTGCAGATGACTTGATTCTGGGCTTACCACCGCCGCCAAGAAAGCTGCGGGTGAGGCCAAGCTGACTTTGAGTGGCAGCGAGCCGCCCACACAGAAGCTCTGCCTGTCATTCGGCCCTTTAATTGCGGTTTGTTGTCAAGCTTTACATTTCTGAATTCGCCCATGGCACGGTGGTAGTGCTCGCGCCGTCGGAGCTGGTCAGGGTTGCGGAGACGGCGCGAGCGCGGCTGATACGTACTTTGCCGGCCAGGCATTGGATCGTAACCCTAGCTCTTCGGCCCTTTTGAATGGCGCTTGACGTCTATTTTGTTCGCGTGGCGCGTCGCCGCGGTTTCCATGTGTCGGACAACGCGTTGACGGCGGCCTCAAGCGCCTTCCGGTCGACGACGTTGGGATCAAACCGCTCCGGGCCCCAGAGGCGCATATGTTCGTGCTCCGGATGGGTGGGGTCACCGATGGCATCGAGGTATTCGGCATAGCCTGGCGCACCGCCGACGTCTTCCGGAGGACAACGACCGGCGGCCTCGAGCAGGAAGGGCATGCCCTCCGTCGTGGTGTTGTCGAACCACTTTTCGAGCTTGATCACGTGATCCCAGCTGTCGCCGAAGTCATAGAGATAGTGGATCGTCTTGGCGCCGGTCTCTCGAACGATATCGCAAAGCCGCGCTTTACGGGTATCAATGGGCTGGTGGCCGTAAGCATTGTCGGGGTCGGGAATCCCCCAATGTGCCTCACCAGCGAAGAACTCGAAGAGGTGACTGTTCGTCCAGCCGAATGCCTCCTGAAGCGTCAGATGCAATCGATCAAGGCGTAGGGTAACGGGTACGACAAGGCGACGCATCACCTCCGGCTTCACATCCTTGAGAGTTACCTTGATCCGGACCGCGGTCGTGTTCAAGCTCATGCCGCCAGCCTCGGATCGTGTGCATGCATCGTATAGGTCGACGCCCAGGGAAGCAGCTCGTCCAGTCGCGCCGCTGGCCAGCCATTGACGAGCTTCGCGAGAACGTCAGCGAGCCAGTGCTCGGCACTGACGCCATTGAGCTTACAGGTCTCGATTAACGAAGCGAGAACTGCCCAATTCTCGGCGCCCTCGTCGCAACCGGCAAAAAGGGAGTTCTTGGCGTTGAGCTTGATCGGCCGCATCGCACGCTCGACAGCATTCGTGTCCATCTCGATGCACCCGTCATAAAGATAGAGCGTCAAGCCGTCCCAATGACGCAGCGCGTAACGCAGGGCCTTCGCCGTGTCGCTCTTCTGTGCAAGGTGATCAAGCTTGGCCTCAAACCACTGCTTCAAGGCTGTCGCCAGAGGTCGGGCATGCGCCTGCCTGCCAGCACGGCGCTCGACATCTGATCGGCCGCGGAGCGCTTTTTCGACTGCGTAAAGTTGGGCGATGCACTCAAGAGCCTCGCGGGCAACCGGAGCTGGCGCCGGAGCGGCCTCGCGCTCGATCTTCACAAACTGGCGCCTCAGATGCGACCAGCGGAAGGCGAGCGTCCCGGACAAGGCGTCCGCACGCGTCTCTCGGGTCATAGTCTTGTAAGCCTGATAGCCGTCGCAGTGGATGATGCCGCGAAAGCCCTCAGGCAGCTGCAAGCCATGAACGGCCCCACGGCCCGGTGCATAGGCGTAAACAACGCCAGGTGGGTCAGGTCCGGCCCAGGGCCTGTCATCGCGTGACAGCGCCCAGAAGTAGCCGGTTTTGGTCCTGCCGCGCCCCGGATCCAACACCGGTGCGGGGGTCTCGTCGACACAGAGCTTCGAAGAGCCGAGCAGAAGCTGGCGCAGACGATGCCACAAGGGCTTCAATTCCTGGGCGGCATAGCCGACCCAGAAGGCGAGCGTAGAACGGTCGATGGCGATACCGTGCGTCGTCAGCATCTGCGCCTGGCGGTAGAGCGGCAAATGCCAATGATACTTGGCGTCGATCACATGCGCGACCAGCCGCTCGGTCGGCAGTCCTCCCCTGATCAATCGCTCGGGAGCAGCATGCTGGAGGACGACGCCGTGACAGACGCGGCAGGCCAGTTTGGGGCTGCGGGTGACGATGACGCGATACTGCGCCGGTACGACGTCCAGCATCTGGCTCTCATCGTGACCGATCTCAAAAAGGGCGCCTGCGCAGCACGGGCAGCAGGTTGCAGCGGGCATCAGGGTCTCGACGATGCGTGGCAAATGCTCCGGCAGCTTGCCACGATTGGCCCCGCGCTTGGAAGTTCTCTTCTCGCAGGTTCTTGGATTGGCGTGATTCTCGGCTGCTTCGAGAGCCGCGACGGCCTCTTCGATGTCCTCCAAAACAAGCTGTAGCTGATCAGCGTCCAGCTTTTCCGACGATCGACCGAACTGCGCATCTTTTGCAAGCTTGAGCAACCGCTCGAGCCTGGCGCAGCGATCCAGCAGAGCCGCGGCAAAGACACGCAAGTCGCCTGGATCGCTCGGCAGCCATCAGGTAAATCACTCATTGGCCCGAGTCTGCCATGCTTCGCGCCACGATGCAGCGAAGATTTTATGTCCTACGCAAAGCGCTTTCGGCTGCGGGATTCGAGGCGCATGCATGCGTGTCCACTCAATGCCGGCCAGAAGCGCGGACAGCTGCGCGACATTCACCCGCATGACGCCGGCCACGATGGGAGGACATGAAGCGGCCGCCATCGAGCCGTTTCCAGTACATCACAAGGCCGCTGCCATCCCAGACGACAATCTTCACCCGATCAGCGCGCTTCGCACGGAAGACCACCGCCACGCCCTTCATCGGATCGTGGCCCAGCGTCTCCTTCGCCAACAGCGCCAGGCCATCCGCGCCCTTCCTGAAGTCTACAGGTCGGGTCGCAACGTAAATCATGAGGCCAGCGGGAGCCGTCAGCATGAACGTGTCCGGCGCAACGCAACAAACACATCACTCAACACGGCAAGGCCAGGCGTCCCTCGCACCTCAACTCGTGCCCCATGGAGCTCAACCGTCACAACGGCTGCTTCCGGCGACCCGGAGGGAGCTGCAGCCGCCGATGGCGACGATTCCGACACCAACGGCACAAACGACAGTGCACCCGCCACTGGCAGCACCAGATTGACCTGAACGCGCCCGGCGCCGCCAGTCATGCACCTGCTGGGGCCGGCAGCCATGGCGACGTGCGACATCTGTTACGATCGCGCCCGGCTCGAGACTGTCCGCGACAATCTGCGCCTTCAAATCATCTGGCCACTGTTTCCGGCCGCCGCCGGCGTACACTTCTATGCGCGGTGTCAACGGTCGTCTTATGTCGTCCGAATGGTCGTCCATTGTGAGCACCCTTGCAGAAGATGACTCTTCTAACGGCGCTCACAGGTCTACGCACAAACAATCTGATGGGCCTCGCAGCCCCGCTTACGATCAGGGCGCGCAACGCCTATGCCGATGCGCGTATCGAGCGGCTGACGCAGATCCTGAAGGTCCCTCGACCGCGCCCGGTTCGGCCGACGAACCGGAAAAGCTCGGCTCTGCGAACGGTGACGATGAACAGCAGACCTTTCTCTTCGAGGAAATCGAGACAAGCATCGGTGCGATCAAGGCCCAGGTCAACGAGGACCGTGAGCAAGCGGATGACAAGCGTACCGCGTCGGCGCCAGGGCTTTGCGCCCTATCTGGAACGGATCGAAACGGTCATTGAGCCGGAAGAGCTGGCTGAGCATGCCGTCAAGCAGAAGGTGCTGATCGGCGAGAACGTGTCAGAGCGTCTGGATGTGGTGCCGGTGAAGTTCCGTGTGATCGCTACGTGCCTTCAAGAAGGAGGACGGCGTGATCCAGGCCCGGCCCCGGTCATTGAAGGAGGCATTCCGACCGAAGCGCTTTTAGCCCAGATCGCCGTCGCCAAATATGCCGATGGCCAACCGCTCTACCGGCAGGAGGCCATCTACGTCCGCGTGAGTAACAGAATGCGCTAAGTGCAGACCGCATGGCTGCTCCGTGACGCTCAGTATCAAGGAGTTATGCTGGGATCATGATTTGTGGGGCCATTTGCCGAGGCCTTTCGCGCCTTCTCCAATGCGTCATGTTCATCTGGCTCTATGCGATCGAACCAAGAGCCCGGAGGAAATGCCGCGATGCGCTTGGCAAAGAAGGATTGTGGCTCCCAATCTCGTCGCGCCCGCTTCTCGAAGGTGATGACCCCGTTGCGGGTAAAATAGCGCGGCCCTGGAATGTTACAGTTCACCAAAAGCAGGACACGCCACATGTCACCGTTATCGGTCGCATTCTCATTCGGCTTCGGCACGTAATCCACTACAACGGGTTCTATGATGCTGCAGCGGCCGCGCCGCAGAAGATTGCCGAGCTTGCCTTGCGCCGTCGTCACGAAGTTGAAGTTGGCCGGATCATGCAGAAAGTGAAGATTAGCGGTCCTTTCGCCATCTGCGATTTCACCCGCGATCAGCGAGAGCGCAAAGGCGTGCCAGCCCAGTTCAATGGGCTTTGCATATGTCGACGCCACTTCAATGCCTCCGTCAGATGCGATCTTCCAGGTGATAACGTACACTTCGTCTGATGCACGCTCGTGGTGCCTTGTCCACGACAGATACACGTATTCAGTTCGGTCAACTCCTTCAGCGACCCCCCACGTTTGAGTGACGAACTGCGCCACCTTCGAGACTTTGGAGGTAATTTGTTCTATGGTCTCGCCGTCCTGCGCTCGCCATGTTGACCTGACCCGTTCGACAAGGGCGTTGTCGTTGGCGCGAACACTGTTGCTCGTCGTGGCCAGCTCGGCGTGGCAGATCAGCGATCGAATGAGCCAGAACCAAAGCACATGTCTTCCAACCGTTTTACGCTTCATAGTTGTCGGCTCGTCTGGCTTTCATCCACACACATCAATTCCGAGGCGGGTAACTTCAACGCGCTATGTGCGATCGCATGAAGTTAGCGGCGACGTGACGGGGGCGCCCGCTGGTGTCCCGCGCGAGCAGGCGTAGTCCCTTTTGTGTCACGCGCCGCTAACTTCGGTGGCTAGCCACAGCCTCAACTTGCAATGCTGAACCTACCCAGGAGGAGAAGCCTGGGCTACCGAGTGCCTGCATTCTTCGTGCCAGCTAATAGGCGGCCGTTTGCACTATAATTGTGTCGCCTTTGTCGACTTTCCGACCTGCGTACGTTGCAATGCGTCCCTTCAGTCCGCCTCGACCTGCAGAATTCATGGCACGCGCTTGATCACGCGCTTAATCTCCGATGGCGCAGGTGATCGACTTGCGGCGAGGTATCTGACGACAGTCTAGCCCGTCCTATTCGTGAGAGTGCGTTTTTTTTGGTCCGATTGATGTGGCCGCACATCTGCTCTGACGAGGCGCGCGGGATTGCCTTCGGCTTTTCACCGCCTGACGACCGGTACTTTGCAACGCGCTTGAGGGATGGGTTGGGCGAACGGGGGGCGGACGCCCCGCCGGTCAAGGACCGAGCGGCAGCAGCGCGCCTGGCAAGCCGCGGATCAGGTCGGCTTCGGGACATGCCGCGGCAAACGCAAGGCGAATGCGGCTCGTGGTCTCGACGACACGGGCAGCGAGTTTCAAGAGACGAAGACGCAGCGTCGCGAACTCGGCTGTGGCCAATTCCCGGGCTTTGGGAATCGCGTCGCGCACGGTCAGCATCAGCCAATAAGCGGCGGTGTCGAGAACGAGGCGGACTTGATTGGCGAGCGCCGAACGGCAGCTGGTGCGATCGGAGGCGAGCTGCGTCTTATGCAGCTTGATCAGATTCTCGGCTTGGCCGCGCGCGCAATACAGGCTGTCGTAGATCCACTCGGCCGAGCCGACATCGAGGCTGGTGACGACGAAACGGATGTTGAGGCCGAGCATCGTCGCCTCAATACGGGCGACGGTACGTCGTTCGCGATCCCAGGACTTTGCCTTGTGGCGCGTCTCGGTATAGCCACGCAGAACCGGCAGGTTCTCGATGGCGCGTCGCGTGCGGATGCCATCGGCGGCCTCGTCGACTTTTCTGGCGAGCGGCTTGGTGCCGGACAGACCGAAGATGTAGTCGATGCCGTTGGTCTCGCACCACGCCATTGCCTCCGGCCGGGCATAGCGCCCGTCGCCACGGAACGTAATTCGCGTGTTGTGCCACCGCGTCCGGATATGCCGTATCAGGCGGCGCAGATGGGCACGCACCTCGACGCCGCCCGGCGTCTTGCCGGGCCGCAGCACGACCGCCACGGGCCGGCTCTTCTCCGTGTCGTAGACGTGGATCGGCAGGAAGCAGCGTTCGTCATAATGAGCGTTGAACAGCGAGAGCTGCTGATGGCCGTGGACGACATCGCAGGTATCATCGATGTCGAGCGTGACGGATGCCGGCTCGCGCGGGTAGCTATCCATCCATGCGTCGAAGGCGCGGAGCATTCTCCAGCCGCGACAGCGTCGGTTGGGAACACAGATCGCGACCCGTGTCCGGCAGCCGACCGCAGGCCAGCTTGAATGCGGGATCGGACCGCAGATGATCGAGGTCGTCGGCGTCCTCGTAGCCGCAGCAGATCGCGAACATGCGCGCGCGGAACATATCGACAAGGCTGTGCACGACCCGCGTCGGATCGCGCCGATCCGGGAACACGCGGGCCAAATTGTCGGCCAAGCCGAGACGCCGCTCGGCCATCGCCAGAAGCATCACGCCCCCGTTCGAGGTCAGCCGACCGCCATCGAAGGCAGCTGTGACTTTCTTGGCGTGAACGGCTGGAAACGAGAAGGGCAGAATCGTATCATCGGTCATGGCGGGCGTGGTGTTCGCGGCTAAAGGTGATGGGGTTGGCTTTGCAACCGAATCCTACGCCGCTTCAGCGCTTTACACCACGCTCGCCAGCCTCTCGGGCGCCCTCTGACGAATAAGACGGGTTAGAATTCCTTCCGCTGTGACGTTGCCACCTGCCGCGGCCTGAACTGATATCCAAGAAAGTCAAACTTGACCCTCTGATACGTTCGCCGACGCCTGTTGTCCATGCAATAGACGATCTGCGTCTTTGTCGGGTGCATCTGAAGTCCGCACACCTCCAACCTCGCTTGAAGCTCCGCCCTAATGGCCTCTGCTTCTTGCTCGGTCCGGCAGTGCACCAGTCCGTCGTCGGCATACCGACACCAAGGGAGGTCGGGATGTGTCCGCGCCATCCATAGATCGAACGTATAATGCAGGAACAGATTGGCCAGTATTGGGCTGATCACGCCCCCTTGCGGGGTTCCGCGGCTCCGCTCAACAAGCTTCCCGTCCTTTTCCATTGACGCCGTCAGCCATCTTTCGATGTAGAGCAGCGCCCATTTGCATTGCACGTGTCTCCGGACCGCCTTCAGCAGAAGATCATGCGGAAGATTGTCAAACAATCCTTTGATGTCGAACTCCAGGACCCCAATCATACTTCCAGCACCGCTGACGCGTGACGCCCACGGCGTCCAGAGCCGATTTTCCCGGCCTGTATCCGTAAGAGTCCTGCAGGAAGATGGATTCCAGTTCCGGCTCAATCATCTGTTTGACCACCATCTGCGCGATCCGATCGCTGATAGTGGGCACACCTAAAATCCTTTCGCCGCCCGTCTTCTTTGGAATGGAGACGGCGCGCACTGGAAGTGGAAAGTAGGTCCCTGACGACATCCGATTCCAGATCTTGTAGAGATTCCCTGCCAGATCTGTCTCGAACATCTCCAAGGTCTGTCCGTCCACTCCGGCCGCACCGCGATTGGATTTGACCGCCTTGTACGCTTCGTACACTCGCCGCTTCTCGATCGAGAACGGCTTGTTTATCGCACCGTTCGAAGTCATCCTGTTTCCAGTTGGTTCAAGAGTACGACTACCTGACCCGATCCCTTTGCTCCGGCCCCATTACAGGGCCCTCAACGCTCCTACGGATCGGTCCGCCCCAGTCTCTTGCATTGGTACTCTCGCCTCACGGTTGGCGCCGCTTGCGCTTCTCCCTTGGCATCAAGAGCCTGGTTCCTGCAGTTCCGCGCGAAAGCCTGTGTCCGACTCACGCCCCCTCTACGCCGGTCGCCGTCCGCCCGGTCATCAGGCATCTGGCGGACTTGTCCCAGGATGACGAAACGATCCTGGTTTTGACGACGCTTGGATTCATAACGACGCGTCCTCGAAGGGTTCACTTTCATTCGTCTTTCGGACACTCACCTGCTCGGTTTGATCCGAACTTTTGATCCGACGCTCACCACCACGGCTATTTACCGCAGCAGCTCGGACTGGTTTGAGACCCGCTCCTGAAAGCCGATCTCGGAGGGCCAGCCCCATCTTTCCCGCAGCTTCACAATCGGTTTTAGTTCATGTTGAACTCCTTCCGCTGTCTGCAGCACACTCTCATCGATAAACACCAGCCGGCCCGGATCAAGTCCGGCCTGCCAGGATTGCCAACGCTGGCGCCTACGAGAGACGTCGGCGCGCGCTTGTTCGAGGGCGAACAGTGTTTTTTTGAACCGCAGTCCTTCCCGGCGCAGGAACAGCCAGACCGCGTTGTGTGAGACCTTGCCCCCCGAGCTGCCAGTTCCGCCTTCAGACCATGCAGCGTCAGGTGCGGCGTCTGAGTGATCCGCTCGACAATGAAGGCACGATGCGGATCAAGCACGGGATTGCGGTGACCGCCCATCTTGTCAGGCGCAACCGAGCCGGTCGCCCGCTGCCGCTGTGACCACTTCACAACCGACGAGACCGCAACACCAAACCGTTCCGCCACAGATCGGCAGCTCTCGCCCGCTAAAACCGACGCCACCACACGCTCGCGAAGATCCAGGGAAAGAGGTCGGGTCATGCGATGCTGGCCTCCAATCCAGTCAGCATCTTGAATCATAAACCGCCCAAAACCGGAATCCCCTCCGATTCAGTTAAGCAATGAAATGCTCTAGCGCTGATTTGATCACCATCCTGTACAGCAGCAGCGCGTCAATTGACGTCGGGACCGCGAGCCGGGGACTGAACGCCTAGCGAGACGTTCCACATAATCGACTCTGAGTGCGCCAGCGCGCTCGAGCGAGAGGACGACCGCCGCGGCGAACGCGCCGCTCGACAGACAGCTTGACCTGCGATCGGGCAGCAGCGACAGCTTCCACTCTACGGGTGCGAGACGAAGACACCGGCGTGTTCCACCTGTAGGCACGGTGGCAGCACTACAAGCGCTCTCTCATCCAAGTTGCGCTTCACCGGATGGTGGCGAGCCAGCGCTTTTCTTCTCCTCTTCAATGAAAAGTCGCGTCGGATCCTCAGGTTGGGCTATGAATTGCCGTCTGGAGAAATAGTGCCAGTACTGCCGGATGCAAAACGCGGCCATCTGGTCGATGAGACGGGCTATGATTTTCACAAACCCACGAGCTCTTGCGAGGTTTCATCGGTTAAGATCAATCGGCCCGGATCGTTCAGGTCGAACTCTATCACACGTGGCACAAAGAGACGCGCATAGCGCGTGAAGGCGCTCGTCGGGGGAAAGCGAATTACAGTGTCGCAGCGCGCAAGGAGATACATCTCGATAAGGGCTGAAAACCCGCCCTCGGCTCCGAGCGCGGCGCTGTGCAGAGGCCCAGCCTGAAGCGCCTGGAAACGTTTTGGAATCGTGAAAACATCAGGAAATAAGGCCGAAACCTTCTCAAGAACGAGCGCACTGTCCGTACACAGGAACACCCTCGCAGGCTTGGCGTACGGCAACCCCCTGGCCCTTTCGATGGCACGACAGACCTGCCGCAGGGCGCGCTCCGGATCGGCCCAATAGGGAGCATGCCCCATAATATCCTCGCCGTTGCCGTGTCGAACATGAACGCCGATGATGCTGTACGGCTCAAACTGCTTGCGGTAAATGGCCTCAATCCGTGCCAGAATTTCAGATCGCGGTTTAATGTTGCGAAAGATCTCTCGTTCGGCCTCCTGATCGCAGCGCCACATCAGACAGGCGTCACACACAACCGTGTTAGCGTCACTATCTTCCTCATTTTGGAACAGTTGATCGAGCTCGTCGCGCTCGCGGAAAATTTGCTGATCCGGCCGATAGACGCAGTCGATGGATGGCTTGTTCCACCATCCCGGGAAGAACGGCCCCGGGAATGAGCGGTGGTTGATCTGGTCGTCGCAGATGATCGGTACCCCAGCAATATCGTGAACTGGTTCGAAAAAGACTGGGAAGGCATTGGTGAATGGCTGATCGAGATAACAGGATCCGCGCCAATCGATTGCCAGCGTCCGATCGGTCCGCTGTGCAAAGCGCCAAGCTGCCGCCAGCGACCACAGGCAGTCGCCGAACCCGGTCCTTCGCCTGGAAACAACGAACCGACCGCTCTTTATACCGCTAACCATACGCATTGCCTCGTTCCAGGCTCTTGGGTGGACATAAGACGTCATTATAGATGCATCTCGTGTGATCGCATCCGTTGTCATCGGCGGCACTCGTGATGCCGGCGAGCTGCGTCGGTAGAATTTCATGGCGGCGAGCCTCTGATGGATGATGTTCTCTGAATGCTTTCCGATTGCACTTCCATTCAGAGACGCTGCGCCGACGTACCCGATTTCGGTCCGATACCGTTTCGCCCTATCCCGGTCCCGCCACGCATGCATTGCCAGGGTCATTCGTGAGCTCAGCCTGCGCTTCACTTTTCCTTTTATTGCAGTCGCAGGTCGCACGCGGTGGACGCAGCCGAACACAGCGCTGCTCCCACGCGAGCCGCAGTTCCTTCACGATATCTTCACGCTTGTCGTGATCGGCCATGGTCGTGTCTAGAAGCCAGCCAAGCGGCGCCTCGCCCTCGATCCGCATCAGCAGCTCGAATAACTCATGTGAAATGCGTATGCTGTCGCGGCCCGAAGGTCCCGTACGGATCTCGCAGACCGTTTCCTGGCGATCTGCCGCGGTGTAGGAGCGAACGCGATGAAGGGACGCATAAGGCGGCAATGAAACGCTTAGCGCACCCCAATCCTGCAGCCTTGCCGCTCGCTTCTTGACGAGGAACGGCCCCGCAACAAGTCCGTCTAGGTCGGTCGTCAAAAATGTCGTGATAGCGTCTGCAACCGAATCCACGATCGGCTCGGCATTGTTGTTGAATGACGTATTCAGAAGCACTGGGATGCCAGTACGCTTTTTAAACGCATTGATAACATCCCAATAGGCGGGGTTTGTCTTGCGCGATACTGTTTGCAGCCGAGCGGTACCATCGACGTGCGTGATTGCGCCGAGCACCTTACGCTGGGCTTCGCGCACCCGGACCACGAAATTCATGAAGGGAAAGTCCTGCTTGCCGTCAGGGAGCTCGAAGAACTCGTTCGCATTCTCCTCCAGCACAGATGGCGCAAACGGACGATAGCCCTCGCGTTTTTTGACCATTGCGTTGATCCGGTCCTTGTTTTCCGGCGGCCGCGGGTCCGCAAGAATGCTCCGGTTGCCGAGCGCACGCGGCCCGAACTCAGAGCGGCCCTGAACCCAGCCGATCACGGCGCCATCTGCCATCCAGTCGGCCGCACTTGCTGCTATGTCGTCACATCGTTGAATGTCGAGATGACCGGACCATGCATTGAGCTCCTGTTCCACGGCTTGCTCGTTTCCGAGGCCGGGCCCCCAATATACGTCTGACAGCCGCTCGCGCGGCGTTGGCCTGCCCAGCTCGCTCGACATCATCAATGCGGCGCCAAGCGCGCATCCGGCGTCGTGGGCCGCGGGTTGGACGAAGATGTCGTCGAAAAGGCCGGAATAGAGTAGCTTACCGTTGACGGTGCAGTTATGGGCTACCCCTCCAGCTAGGCACAAACGCGTGATGCCTGTCGTTTCGCGATAGTGTAGCAGGACGTGAAACACGATCCGCTCCAGAGCTTCCTGCAGCGATGCGCTGACATCCCGATGTTGCTGGGTAAACGGCATTCCCTTTCGTCGGACCTGGATGTTTCGGAGCAGCGCCGGACCGATGCGGTCAAGGTGGACGCGATAGTCTCCATTGTCCAACAACTCGTAGAGCTGTCCGAACAGCTCGCGATAAGGAGTGGGGTCCCCGTAGGGAGCAAGCCCCATCACCTTGTACTCGTCGAACAACCCGTAGCCGAGGTAACGGATCGTTTCGAGATAGAACAATCCCAGAGAGTTGCTTTCTGGGAAGCGTGCAAGTTGCGTCATTCCGGTGCCCGACCCTACCGCCAATAGGCCCGAGAGAAAATCGCCACCGCCGTCAACCGAAAAAATGAGGCTTTGCTCGAACCCAGACATGGCAAACGCGCTGACCGCATGCGCTTCATGGTGATTTACGAATGAAACCCGCGACGCATCGACCTCGGTACCGAACTCCCGTACCAGTAGCTGTCGCAGCAACAGTTTGGCGTCCAGCGGAAGCGGCTGAGAAACAGCTAGGCGCTCGAGCATAGTGTTGCAGTACGCCTCAGTCGCGTAGAACGCAATGCGATCGATCTGGTGAAGCTCGACTCCCGCAGCCGAAAGACAGTATCGCATCGCGTTGCTTGGGAACTTGTTGGAGTGCTTAACTCGATTGAGGCGCTCCTCTTCGACGGCAGCGATCACGCGGCCATCCTGTACAAGAACCGCAGCGCCATCGTGCAAGAAGGTATTCGGCAGCTCGGGCGAGCTTTCGTGAATTCTGTCCAGACCGCCACATATTCCCAGACACAACATCTCGTTCTCCATTTGATCATGACGGGACGACCAATGGCCGTTCCAGCTGCTTCGTATTATCGCGCTCCGTCGGCCGCGCGGGGCCGTAGCACAACCCAAGGTTCTCCCAGCGCCGCCCGGACACGGCGCTCAGCCCGTTGAAGTGCCGGAGCCCCGCATCGATCAACTGAACAGGCTGATGTGGACCTGGCTTGATCGCGTCCTCTTACAGGCATTGCAACTGCTGCCATCGCAGGTCGGGCCTTGTTCGACTCACCTGAGAGCACGGTGCGACTGCATCAGCTGGATTCTCCCGGTTATCTTAGTTCTTTCCCTCAACGCAGCAGCCGGCGCCGCAACAGTGCGGTCGATACGAAGAAGGGCAACACCGCGTATATGCAAAGCGCACCTACATGAAACAAAGCGCCGCCAGCCTCGCGCTCTAGCATCGCGGGGCGAATGAGGTCGACCGAATGCGCTAGCGGCAACAAGTCGGCGAAGTGCTGAAATGAGCAAGGCAGTTGGCTCATCGGAAACACCGCGCCACACAGAAACACCATAGGGGTAAGGACAAGCGTCTGGTAAAACACGAAGTAGTCGTAACTTGGCGCAAGAGATATGACGACCATTGCCAGGCTGGCGAATGCAAGCCCAGTAAGCGCGACGGTCGGCATCGCATAGAAAATGGAAAGCCAAGACGCATAGCCAAGCGTGGCAGCGACAAGCCCGATTGCCGTCCCGGCAAGAACGGATTTGCTAGCCGCCCAAACCAATTCGCCTAAAACGATATCGCCAAGCGTAAGCTGTGTGGACAGGATTGCTTCCCAGGTACGATTGGCATCCATGCGAGCAAAGGTTGCATACATGGTTTCAAACGTTGCGGCAGTCATGGCGCTGGTCGCAACCATGCCCGCAGCCAAAAATGCGATGTAGGAAGTTCCCTCAACGGGCCCGACGATGAGACCGAGGCCGAAGCCAAGGCCAAAAAGATGGGTTATAGGATCTGCGAGGTTGCCGAGAACCGACGCAAGCGCAACTTTCCTCCATGCCAGGCAATTTCGACGCCATACCGCGACCCAGTTGTAGGCGTTAGCGGGCAGGACCCCCGCATAACCTTCACTCATCACTCATTTCTCCATCTCGCGTCCGGTCAGGCGCATGAACACGTCCTCGAGATTTGCCGGACGCTGCAGAATGCGCAGACCCGCTCGCCCGCGCAGCTGGATGCGCACCTGCTCGGGATATTGCGCATAGCAAAACAGCGTCTCTCCGCTCACTTCGAGGTGACGTACATAGGGCTTGAGTATCTCACGCAGCTCTTGCGGATGACCGCCATAGATCTCAATCACGTTGCATCCGACCTGTTCGTCGATCAACGCTTGCGGTTTGCCTTCGGCGATCTTGCGTCCATCCTCCAGCACACACAGCCGATCGCATAGACGTTCGGCCTCTTCCATGAAGTGAGTGGTCAGTAGGATCGTCTTGCCACGGGCCAACAAAACTCGCAGACGTTCCCAGATCAGGTGGCGGGCGTGCGGATCCAGACCCGTCGTCGGCTCGTCCATTACCAGCAGATGCGGGTCATTGATCAATGCACGCGCCAGCGTCAGCCGCCGCTTCATGCCACCTGACAGCTCGGCGACGCGCACATCCACCTTGCTTTCGAGCCGCGCAAACTCTAGCAACGACGGCAGGAGCGCCTCGATCTTTCGAGCGCTCATGCCGAAGTATCTGCCAAATACCACCAGGTTTTCTCGTACGGTAAACCCGAGTTCAAGGTTGTCGAACTGCGGCACCACGCCGATGCGCACACGTGCCACTCGAGCGCGTGCAGGCACGGGCTCATCAAGGACGGTAACCTTGCCTTCATCCGGCGCAATCATGCCGAGAAGCATACGCGCAATGGTGCTCTTGCCAGCTCCATTGGGCCCGAGCAGGCCAAAGCACTCTCCGCGTGCAACCGAGAACGACAGTTCATTGACGATGATCTTGCCGCCAAAGGACTTTTTTACGCCGGCAATGTCGATGGCTGCGGTGGACATGTTCACCTTAGGTTGGCAGAAGTCGTTGAGCCGACGATGGCGTCTCTACGACCGTCTTGGTCCAGAGCAGGCCGTCACACCACACATGTTCAACGCGTCCCCATTGGCAAGCTTCGGCAACATCCGGGAAGACGCCACGGCCGTGAACATTGGCGCTCGTATTGCAGAGCAGCGGAATGCCGGTGAGTTTCTCAAATTCGACGAGGAGCTCGGCAATCTTGTGTGAAGAGTTGCGGGAGATTGTCTGCAGTCGCGCAGAGCCGTCCAAATGGACGACGGCGGCGACCTTGTCGCGCCATTCCGTCCTAGTCTGATGATCGAACAGCATGTACGGATCCGGCGTACCGGGGTTGAATATCTCTGGCGCCCGATCCTCTAGGCAAATCGGCGCCACCGGTCGGAAGTATTCGCGGCGCTTGATGTCGTTGAGACGATCCTTCATTGCCGGCGAAGTCGCGGCCGCAAGAATGCTTCTGCCGCCCAACGCCCGCGGCCCAAGCTCCGCGCACCCGGAAAGGAAGATCACCGGCTCGTTGTCGGCGAGAATGGCCGCAAGATCGCGCAGACTGCACGGCGCGGCCTCCCATTCTGGCGGAACCTCGCTGGCTTGCAGGGCAGGACCACTGTAGACTGACCATTCCAGTGGCACGAACCCATCTTGCGCCGCCAGCGCACTGCAAGCTGCACCGATTGCCGAGCCGCTGTCATTCGGAAATGGCGGCACCCAGACGTCATCGAACAGTCCCGTCGCGCGAAGCGCACTATTCCACTTGATGTTAAGACCGCAGCCGCCGGCTATACATAGATTCCGCGCTCCCGGAAGCGACGAATGCCGCAGCAACACCATTGCGATTTCCCGGATAAGGAGACGTTCCAGGAACACATGAAACGACGCAAGGACGTCCTCCGCTCGCTCGGCCAATGCCGAAGCGTCACTCGCAGCTATGCACGACTTTTTCGAGGCGAGCAGACTGCGCCTCATGTGTTGATGTCCGCGCGATAGCGACGAGCCTGCTGCGTGTCCGCCGCGAAGCGCCTGTCGTAGAGCTCCTGAAACACCGCCACAATGCTTTCGTTGGCAGAACCAAGCGCGACGTAGGCCATCAATTTGCCGGCGATGCCCAAGTCCGAATTGGTGCGATTCGGCCGACTGTAAGGCCCGAAGTGAAGGCCGGCGACAGCATAGGCGTGGCCAATCATCGGAAACAGGCATCCAACGAGCCGCCCCCCCTGTGGTTCAACATAGTAAAGACGTGGAGAGATCCAGCCGTCCCATACCAGACAGAACGCGGGCCTACCCGAGACGGCAAAGGGGCTGGTGCTATATGCTGAGGCAACGTGGCCGGTGACGTGCGGGTAACTCTTGTAGGGAAACACCTTGCTGGCAAGGATCAAGCCAAAACCGTCGACACAATCAAGAAGGCCCTCAGCACGGCGCTCGACATATGGCGCCCCTTTCAGCGCGATCGGCACGGCCCCACTGAGGACCAGGAATTGCGACTCGCGCTCGCCATCCCCGCCGTCGATGACGAACTGATCAATATCACGCGGATCCAGGCCATGCTCCGCCAATGCAAGTACAACTGCATCGAGATTATCGATGGATTGATAGCGAGGATTATTGCCGCGCTTCTCTTGCTCGGTGCAAAAGACAAGCCGCCCATCCTCGACGACAGCAATTGCCCCGTCATGTGTCAACTTGATGCCGCAGATGCGCATACGCCCCTCGGCCCAACGACCGCAATTTGATTGTTTCGACGAGCTATTCGACTTCCGGAACAGAACGAGCAGGCAATCTTGGTCGACCGAACCAGTCTGGCAATGCTGACGCTCGATTCGGATAAACTCTCATTCAAGAGAGCAATCGCCGTCTCAGCAGCATGGTCCCAGCGTCGACAAGCATCACGCGCGAATCCGAGGACCAGAGCGCCATTTGGCGCAAGCATGCTCACCATGACCGCCTCTCCGTTCTTTGCCGTGCGCGCTTAATCCTGCGGCATGACATCCTGCACGGTAATTCGCTGGCAGTGGGGTCCCAGCATTTCCGTGAATGCGAAGGCTGCACCTCCGACTTCAAGGGCACGCGCAACATCCCCATTGGAAGTGCGACATCCGAACCATTTGCGCGTAACGCTCCTGTTCCAACGGGTTACTGTCGAGGCGCCACTGATCACCAACAGCAAGATCACGCTCGAACAGATGATAGTTCTTGTCCAGTCTCATGGGTCGATTAACCTGTTGTTATTGGCTCGATCAATCGCCACCGCACATATTGTCAGTCGCCGGCTCGCCCGAGGAACCGCGCGACCTCCGCTTGCGAATTGCTTCAACAATTTCTGCAGTAGCTGCAGCGCTCGATCCAGTGTTAGTAGCCGGGATAGTGGCCTTCTTGTCCCCTGCGCTCGGCACATTGACGAGCTTACGCGACAGCCAATCGCTATTGCTCAATGTACAAAGCGCATAAGCCTTCAAAGGAAGTAGGATAAATATATTGATGGGCGTATGGAGCGAGAAGCCGATAAAGCGCAATTCGCGGGCACGAAACGCCGCGACACTGCACCGGATTATTGTCATTGCAGCAATTGTCAATCCCGTCCACCAGGGCACCGAACCGCCGATTGCGAGCTGTGCAAGCGCAGCCAGTGATGACAATACGAGAAGTAAAGGGCCGAGATTTTGTCCGACAACGTCTAGCGTGAGATAGCCATCGAGTTCGGGCAGCAGGCGCAATGCAAGAAACGTGTCCCGAAAGGTACTCCGTGCCCAACGCAGTTGCTGACGCAGATACGGCCCAAGGCTGTCGGGTACGACTGTTGCCGCGATGGCATCCGGGACATACTCGGTTCGAAATCCCGCTTTGAGCATGAGGATAGTTAGGTGGCGATCCTCGCCAAAATCGCTCGGCTTTCCGCGAAAGAGTTGCGTTTCGTATTGATCAAGCAGCAAAGCGAGGGCGGAGCGACGATACATCGCGCAGGGGCCGCAACAGCACATGACTGCACCGAAGCGAGCCTGTGCCGCGCGCTCTTCGTTGCACGCTAGCCAGTATTCCATATCGATTAGCTTGGTTAGCCAGGTTTGGCTGCGGTTGCTCGCTATCAACTGTCCCATGGCGGCGCCGACTTCCGGCTCCTGCATCTTCAATGCAAGCTTCTTGACCACGTCAGCGGCTAGTATCGTATCCGAGTCGACGTTGAGCACCAGGTTCCCGGACGAGCTACGTATAGCGGCGATCTGCGCCTTGCGCTTTCCAACGTTCTTGGCCAGCAGGATGATGCTGAATCTCGGATCGTTCGCATAGAGGTCGTGTACAGGCCCCACGACATCGCGATTTGCAGATCCGTCGTCGACCACATAGACCTGCAGTCTTCCACCGTAGTCTTGACCTACAATCGACTCGAGACATTTGGAGAGCGTGTTCGGGTCCTCGTTGAAGCAAGGCACGATGACGTCCACGCTGGGCAGAGCTACCTCGGATTGGCCCAGATCGGTCTGCAGCGACGAGGTATTCGCCGGCTGAGCATAGAGCGCTTGCGCGCTCTTGTAGACAGTTGAGAGCAGCGCATAAGATGAAACGGCGACAGCGCTGGTTGTAGCGAGCAGGTCCATTTTGGGGCCAGTTTTGTTTAGTGAAGTTGAGGAAGCGGACGGATTGCAAACCCGCGCTGTTGCAGAACCGGTATCAGATGTGACAGCGCCATCACCGTCTGATCACGCAGAGTGGCATCGCTGCAGAGTCTTTCCTCACCAGGAGGATACCCGTCGTGCAGAAGTACAATTGCGCCTGGACGAACGGCCGCCAGCACTGAATTCACAATCCTATCGACGCCTGGGCGCGACCAATCTCTCGGATCGACCGACCAGTGCAGAGCTGTGAGGCCAGCGCTCGCTGTCGTAGCGAGCACCGCTTGGGTCCATAAGCCGTAGGGTGCTCGCATGTGCCTGGGCGAAGCCTGCGGGCATGCCGAACGGATCGCCTTGCTCGTCGTTAGCACTTCATCGTGAACCACCGCTGGTTCACATCTGGAGAGATCCGGATGCGTCATTGTGTGGTTTGCAACCTCGTGTCCTTGCGCAATCATTCGTCGAATGAGTTCAGGCTGATCGGTCACGTACGTGCCGATAACGAAGAACGTCGCCGGCACCCGATGTTGCGTCAGCACATCGAGCACGTCGGGCGTGCAAAATGGATTTGGCCCATCATCAAAGGTCAAATAGACACAGCGACTTGCGCTGACGTCGGCGTAGTCGCGACGCACCGCAGACAGGGGGACGAGCCCTTTCACAGCTCAGGCCCGTTCCGGTCGATGATCGTCCCGGCCGGCCACTCGCTGATCGGGCGTCCGAGCGGGAACACCACCACGAGAACGTCCTCGATCCGGACCGGCGGCAAATTGGGATACACATCTGCGTGGGTGGACCGGACGCGAATGCCGGACATGAGGGTTGCCAGCCCCCGCCTTCCAATCAATCTGGTAAGGTGCTTCTCAAGCGCGGGCCGAACCGTACCAAAGCCGAACGGAACCCCGAGCTCCTGCAGCGCAGGATACATCACGCGCATTGAGTGGCTGATTCCAAGCCCCTCGAGATCCGGACGCACCGCATATAGTCCCAGTTCGGCCACGAGTAGATCGCCCCCGTCAATCTTGATGAAGCGGCGTAGGGCGCCGATGTGAGCAGCTACGCCGTGCGCGTCGTAACCAATTACGCGGACCTCCGGCCTTGCACCGGCCCAACTTCGACTCCCCTCAAATGGCTGCGCATTAAAAGCACCCGTCGGCCCATAGCTTTCGCGGAAAAACTCAGCGAGCTCGGTATGGTCGCCCAGCCGCAGCTCGCTTTCCCAATGCAGGCTCCACTGCACTTGAGGGCGCGCGGAACGACTTTCCGCCGACCGAGATCCGGGAATATTCATGACGGGCTTCCCTGCACCAGTGACGTTAAGAGCGGAGGTGGTCACGTGAACAACTCGCTATCGGCTGAATCGCTGATCAATACTCGAATGCACTGACGTGGGGCGCCGGCGCCCGGCTCAGTTCGCCAGCGGCGCGGCAGAACGGCCCCCTTGGAGTGGCGCCTTGGCCAGAGAAGAGGCGATCGTGCAGTCGGCGCTGGTCATCCCAGTCAATGTCATGTCCGAGATCTGCCAGACATGCCGACGTGGCGCTTGGATTGTCCGGCACCTACCCGCATTATCAAGAGGTTCGGTCCGGTCCAGGATTGCTATCGATGCTGTGCGGTCTGATGGCGCCCCATCGATGAACGAGATCTCACCGCAAGCGCTCCCGATCGGCCCCAGATCAACTTGGGTCATATGCATCTTCGACACGCTCTGAATGTGATGGACAAGCAACTATTTGGCCGGTCGCGGGTGACGTTTGGCATCCGCAATGTGCGCCTGCCTCTCGGTTCCGACACTAGGGTGAGGCGTAAGCCATCTCTAGTGTACGCGGGTAAACCACAAATATGGAAAGGGATGGAAGACACATACGAACGTTTATCGGCAGCACGAGCGAGCGCCGTGTCAGGCCGCTCGTCGCACCGAGAAGAACAGACGTTGCTCGGATAGCGCGCCGACACCCGCCCCTAAACGGATTCGGCAGGTGCTCGCACACCCCAGCAGGCCGTTTCGGAACTCGCGTCGCGTAATGGCAAGCAGCCATCGTGGTACGCCTAATCAGTTTCCAAACTGATGTTTGCTATCCAACATTCCGTTGTTTCGATAGAACTCATCCACACGATGGATAGACTCACAACATGCGGTTCAAGGGACTTGATCTAAACCTTCTGGTTGCGCTCGATGCTCTGATGACCGAGCGAAACCTCACTGCGGCGGCACGGAAAATCAATCTGAGCCAGCCCGCGATGAGTGCTGCGATCGCGCGGCTGCGCATCTATTTTCGCGATGAATTGTTCACGATGAGAGGTCGCGAGCTCGTCCCAACGCCCGGCGCGGAGGCGCTTGCGAGCCCTGTCCGCGAGGCCCTGCTGCATATTCAACTCTCGATCATCTCAAGGGACGCGTTTGACCCAAGTCAGTCGAACCGACGGTTCAGGATCATTCTCTCCGACTTCATGACAATCGTCTTTTTTCGGCGGATTGTGGATCGTATCGCACAGGAAGCTCCGGCAGTACGCTTCGAATTGCTACCATATTCGGATGAGCCCGATGAGCTACTCCGCCGCGGCGAGGTCGATTTTCTCATTCTGCCGGAATTGTTCATGTCGAGCGCGCATCCGAAGGCGACGTTATTTGAAGAGACTCTCGTATGCGTGGGATGCCGCTCGAACAGGCAGCTGTCAGGGCAGCTTACGTTTGATAAATACAATTCGATGGGACATGTTGCGGCCAAGTTCGGGCGGGCGCTAAGGCCCAACCTCGAGGAATGGTTTTTGCTTGAGCACGGCCTTAAGAGACGCATTGAGGTCGTTGTGCAGGGCTTCAGCCTCATTCCGCCTATACTGTTCGACACGAGCCGCATAGGGACAATGCCCTTACGGCTCGCCAGACACTTCGAAAAGCGGACGCCTCTGCGGATCGTCGAGCCACCGCTGCCGCTGCCCCAGTTCACCGAGGCCGTTCAGTGGCCAGCCTTCCACAACACGGACCCGGCAAGCATTTGGATGCGGCGGATACTGTTGGAGGAGGGATCCCACATGACATCTGCGAATCAGAAGAGCCCAGCTCGCAGGCGCTGCTAGGTCGGGGCCACGAGCCGCTCTCCGCACGCTGCAAATACCGTGTTCGGCCTTTGGTCGTATTCGGCCGCTTTCTCATTTCGCCGTGTCGGGCGGCGCCCTCCTTAAGAGGCCACTCAAGCCGTCGGTCAGTCGCAAACGCCTGGCAGGCGCTGACCGTAGATGCCGCAAAATGTGACTCGGTGAGCTTGCGTGAAAGCACAGCGCTCACCATCGCGGCAACTTCTCAATAATGTTTGATTCGTCCAATCAATGTCTTGAACTCCACGCCGCGTCAGGTTGTAGGCACGCTGCTGGGACGCGTTGCGCGGCCATCGACAGGGGCATCGGCGAACTTACGGCTCTGGCCATAGCACCAGGGCCAGCGCCAGCCGTAAATTGACCAGGTCGCGTTGCGGGGTTGCCGGAGTGTCGAAATCGATCAGCTCCGCGGCTCCCGATACACTCTAGTCGCCGGTCGTTCGCCGACCGCCCTCCGCGCCCTTCTTACGATGGCTTCCGCGAGCTTCTTTCGCGATCGCAGGATGGGAACGGATTCGTTTCAGGCGATCCGATGAGAGCGCTTCAGAGCCGCTTTCGCTACTCTAATGTACCGCAACGACACTCGCGCAGGATAAGACGATATGCGCTTCAAGGACTTGGATCTAAATCTTCTCGTCGCGCTTGACGCTCTGATGACTGAGCGCAACCTCACTGCAGCAGCACGCAGGATCAACCTTAGTCAGCCAGCCATGAGCGCGGCCATTGCCCGGCTGCGCTTCTATTTCCACGATGATCTGTTTTCAATGAGAGGCCGCGAACTTGTCCCGACCTCACGCGCCGAAGCGCTGGCAGCTCCCGTTCGCGAGGCGCTGACGCACATTCAGCTCTCCATTATCGCTCGGAACGTGTTCGATCCCGCTCAATCAAAGCGCCGATTCAGGATCGGCCTTTCCGATTTCATAACAGTCGTATTCTTCCGAAACGTCGTAGAGCGCGTTGCGCGAGAAGCTCCCGCCGTCAGCTTCGAACTGGCGGCGCTTGCTGATGATCACGATGAGATTCTCCGGCGCGGTGAGGCCGATTTCATCATCTTGCCGGAATTATTCATGTCGTGCGCGCATCCTAAGATGAGCCTGTTTGAGGAGAGACTCGTTTGCGTAGGCTGCGGCAAGAACAGCCAGTTGCTCCGACGGCTAACATTTGATCGATATATGTCCATGGGGCACGTTGCGGTGAAACTCGGAGGTGCGCGCAAGACCCCCACCGAGGAATACTTTTTACTCGACCTTGGCCTCAACCGGCGCATCGACATTCTCGTGCAGAGCTTCAGCATGATTCCGCCCCTGCTGGCAGGCACGACCCGCATAGGGACCATGCCATCGAGGCTCGTTAAGCATTTCCAAAGAATGATACCCCTTCGGATTGCCGAACTCCCGCAGCCATTCCCCACATTTACCGAGGCGGTCCAATGGACTGTCCGTCACAACAGCGATCCGGAAAGCGTCTGGATGCGAGAAATACTGCTGCAGGAGGCGGCCCGCATGGCATCTACACGTGAAGAGCGCTTCATCATCAACGCTTCGGACCAAGCGGACACTGGCGCAGACTTCGCAAAGTCTGGCTCGCCGTTGTCGTAAGGACGTCCGCAGTGCGTAACCTCTATCCGGACGCATGTCTCGACGCGGCCAATTCACGCTTGTTCCAATGACACCGGTTATTGGCAGATAAACTTCGGTCAGTTTCGGCCGATGGCTATCAGCCGCTGTGCCGCTCGCATTCTATCATCCGACCGGCGCGCGAACTGCGACGCAACGCGGTCGATTGCGTTGTTTGCAACTTAACCCTCAAAGACGAAGCACGACGCGCCCGCCGCCGCTCCAGCCGGGGTCTTACGCTGCACCCGGCCTCTCTCTTTAGCTCACCAGGCTCGATGCACAACTTGGAATCAGCTTCGGACCACGCGCCGTCCACTCTCAGAATCAGCAGCTCCCAGGCGCGAGCTCGATTCGGATTAGCCGGCGTCACATCATCACCCACAGTGAGCGCTGTGCTGATCGATTGTGCAGATGAGGTACATCCCCGCAATTTCGACGCAGCATCGCGCAGCCGTGTTGCCGTATCGCATCACCTTCAAGCGCATCGCATCTTCGTCGCTCCGCGCCGCCGGTCCGACTTCTTTTGGCCCTACCGCGGCCAAACGTCTCGACGACGTGCGCTACCCTAGCGCGATGACAAACAGGAGCTGAGCGTTGGAGCAATACAGCGGCGTATTTGATCCGGAAGAACTTTCCGGCTTGGGAAGTCTTTTTGATAGTGCAATCACCGCGTCGCCGCCATCGATGCGGACTCCCGATAATCGAACGGCGATCGCAAAACTCATTTTGGAGCGGACAGCAGCGAGCGAGGCTCGACTGGCATACCTGATGAACTTACTAGTTACCATTTCCCCTCAGGGTTGATTGCCCGCCATTCTAAGGATAGTCACCATCTCTTGCGCTGGAATGGAAGACGATCCAGCTAGAGCTTTGAAATAGCTTGAATCATACGTGACGTCAGGTTGTAGGCTTTGAAATTGAACAACATGAGCAAAGCTACACCACGAAGGCGTCGATGGCGCATTGGCGAACTTGCAGAGGCGACCGGAGTGACGGTACGCACGCTGCATCACTATGAACACACGGGGCTCTTAGCTGCCTCCGAACGCACCGACGGCGGCCACAGGATGTACGACCGCGAAAGCGTTCAACGGGTTCATCAGATTCGAGCGCTGCGTGAGCTTGGTTTCTCCCTTTTCGAGATCGGTAAGGCTATGGAGCGTACGACTTCACTTACGGACCTCATGCGCAAGCATTTGGAGCGGATAGAGCTTCAAGTCGCTCGTGCAACCCTGTTGCGAGATCGCTTACGCAACATGACGACGGACAGTGAAATCCAGGTAAGTGTTGATGAGCTACCCGCCACCTTGGATGCCATGTCACGGGTCGAGACGCGTAGCCAGCCCTCCCGATGCACTTGCAAGCTGGCTGCAGATCGCGAGGAGCGGTGGCGGCGGATCCGCGATGAGCTGCGCGAATGCATGGATAGGGCTGAGCATCCCTGCGGCGAGCGGGCAAAGGCCGTCGCGATCGCAGCACGCTCGCTGATCGGCGAAATAGCCGGCGCCGATTCGCGCGTTTCGACGATCCTGAAGGTGCTTGCACGGTTAAGCGCACCTCGCACTCTGGCCGGTTGGGATCCCCACCTCATGCAGTATCTCGATCTCGCCCTTGCTGGATTGGAAGATCAGCCGTACTGATTGCGGCGCCGACGGGCGGATTGTCGGACGGCCCGGTCAATATCAAAGCGCGTTGAAGCGCCGGTTGATCTGCTGGTTCTGATTCGTGCCTGCCGTTCTGCGGCCTCACTGGGCCTGTCTGCGTAGCGCGTCTTTGGCGATCCGCCCGCCTAACGCACGGCCACTTGCTGCAACTGGCGGCATGAACCCCGAATGGGGCTTGAACCGCACGTAACGTCAAATTGTAGGCTCTAGCGAGATTGAGGTCTGGCGAACTGCCGCGCATGGATTCGCTTGCCGGAAGCAACCGCATCGAGCTGCAGCTGGCTGACCGCGGCGCTGGCCGTTCACTTCATTTGAGATTGGGAGTTCTACAATGCTAAATGGGCGCTACGCTTCGGCTGCAAGAGCAGCGCTCGTCTTCTGCGCCATCGCCTCGACTGCGCACGCTTCCGACGTCAATATTGCCGTGGCTGGCCCGATGAGCGGGAACAGCGCTGCGTTTTGGCGCGCAAATGCGCGATGGTGCGGCGGCCTCCGTCGAGGCATTGAACGCCTCGGGCCCAATACCAGATACCAAAGTGATGTTGAGCGTCGCAGACGACGCCAGCGATCCGAAGCAAGCGGTCGCAGTTGCCAATAGGCTCACAATGGACCGAGTCCAGTCAGTCGTCGGCCACTTTTGTTCCCTCTCGTCGATCCCAGGCTCCGAAGTCCACGCCGAAGCGGACAGGCGGTGGGGCGGGCCGGTTCCTTCAACGCCTCGCGAGTTGTCGTGGCACTTCGTTCAGGGGCGATCGATAACCTGATCGGGCCGCTCCGGTTGGATGGCAACAACGCGGCTCCCGCCCTTCTGGTCTATCGCTACGCGACGGGTGTGTTGAAGCCGTCGAGCAGAACTGACCGGCGCGAACGCATCGTTTCCCTAAACAGCGAATGACATGAGACGTTCTCAAGACCTGGCAGCTGCAATAGTTGCGTCCGCCCTTGTACTGGCGGCTCTCGGAGCACTTCTTGCGTTTGCTGCAGCGCTAGCAGAGCTCCCCGATGTCGACACGCTCGATAACGAGCTGCGTCCGATGATAGACAAGTAGTACCGTGCCAATCCTCATTGTTTGCGAGTCTTTTAAGCAACGGCCTGATCGCTTAATGGTTGGCTACCCTGATCGATGGGCTTGTTGGCCATATGAGCCCTCCATTCGCCCTGCAGCATTTGATTGGCGCTGTCGGGAGGTGCTGGCCGTTATCCTTTCAACCGCCGTAGCCGCGAAAATCGATTTTCGGCAACATTCCAGCCTATGGAGTTCCCGTGCTGACAAGTGCCCCTGCCCTGCACAGCTTCCAGGGCGCCAGACGCTGCGTCGTTTACGTCCTCTCGCGCTAATTCGAGCTGCGCAAGTTTCTCGTTATGCCCTTCCGCCAGACAGTTTTCTGCGCGAATTACAACTTCGACGTCAATGGAAACCCCTTCTCGCTGCCGAGCGCCGCAACGCACAACTCACCCAGCGCTGCGCTCAAATCGCAAGGCACACATACAGACCAAGACTTCACCATGTGGCACGCACTCATCAAGCCGAGCATGTTGACGCGCCAATCGAGTGCTTTGGCAAGATCCGGAATACCTTCAACGTCGGCGACGGGATCCTGACGCATCCTTCAGCTATCGACGACAAGGGTTCGCCTAACGGGCCTCTAGGGCAGATCGATGAAGCCCATTTGGCCCCAGTCGGATCGTCTGCGGCCCCCTCCAACCCGCGCTCGGCAGATGACCAATCATTCCGCGCTTCCTCCGGCTGGAATGCAAGCTCCCCCCTAACAGGGGCTGTCAAATGAAGCGGCCACGATTCACGGAAGAGCAGATCGTCGCGATCTTGAGGGAGCATCAGGCTGGGGCGAAGGCAACTGACCTGGCTCGCAAACACGGGACCTCAGAAGCGGCCATCCAGAATTGGAACGCCAGGTTTGGCGGCATGGACGTTCCTGCGGCCAAGCGATTGAAGGTCTTGGAGCAGGAGAACGCGATGCTAAAGATGCTTCTGGTCAAGCACATGCTCGATGTCGCGGAGCTTCGCGAACTGCTTTCAAAGTAGCCATGCGACCATCTCCCGGACGCTTGGTGTCAGGCGCCTCGCGCGCCAGAGAGGCAAATTCAAAAGAGACACTGTGAACAGAGGCCTCATCAGCGCCCACATCAGCCGACCTGGATCGCGAGCAATCGCCCGGAGCCAGCGGCGTGGGCTGCTGCAAACGGCGCCAATCTGGCGTGCGCAGGCCACTCCTCTGCTGTCCGAAACATGACAGATGCGTTCCGCTCTCATCTGGCGCATAAGACCGCCGCGGACGATCGGATGCCATTTCTCGGCTTGCTGCGCATGGTCGTTGTTGCGCAGTCTGACAAAGATGCCCGCGCGGCCGCGGAAGCCGCTTATCAACGATGGCTAAGGAGCTTTAGATTCCCTCACGAATTGATGCCACTCCGACACCGCCTAACTTGCAGCTGACCTTCGATGCAGCGCTTGAAGCGAACTGTGCGTTGTCGGAAAGCCAGCTTCCATCCGACAGCTCCTCCTTAACCAGAGCGAGGAGGCGGGCGCCAACTAATATCTACTATGCCAGCTTGCATTCGGGAACCTTCCGTTGGAGGTTTCGCTGTACACAGCAACCACAATCCAATCCGAGATCATGCCTGGCTTTGGCTGAAACGTTCGATCCGATTTTGCTACCTGCGTTCAGCGCCGCAACGCTATGTGCCATGATCGGCCGCCCTGCCGACAACGCCGATATCCGCCTGCCATCACGCTCGCTGCCTTGCCCAACATGGGGTCCTCGGACCAATAGAGCATGCTCGAGCACCTGGAGCAGCACCGGGTCAGCCCCGCGGCCCGTCTCATCGGCTCGTGGACCGCGCGAGAATCCAGCGCCATCCAGAAAGGTCAATGACTCCTCGCCCCGGGCTATCCGCGAACTGGATCGATCCCATCAAAACTTTCGATTTTACCGGATTTAGCCAAATACCCCATAAGTCGATCGCGATTTCCGGAAAGCACCTTTCACGAATGTCGTGTGGCTATGGATCCCTTTTGCCTTCAGCACAGTCGCAGGTCAGTTCAAGCCACCCCGACCTGGATCCACAAAGATACGTTCGATTCGTCCAAATCGACGCATGTGCGGACCATTTTTAGTCTGTCCCCTGATCGCCGCGTGCGGCGCGTAGTCATCAACCGCGTCCTCGCTGATACCATGGCCATTCCCCCAAAGGCGTTTCAGACGATCGGCGTTAGCGCACTTCCAGTGGCCTCGGTAAATGCGTACGTCGTTTAGGATTCGGCCAGGTGAACCGTCCTCCTCGCCGGAGCTTGGACCTTTCGCCCTGACCAGGTCGGCAGCGCCGTCAATCTGGCGGCTGCAAGCGAGGCCGTGCTGGCAGGTCTGTACCTGCCCCGATTGCAAGATACGTGTCCGACGGCCCGGACGAGGACCCGATCTGCGACGACATGGACAGATCAACTTCGCCAACTTGCCGTCCACTCTGCAACGTCGTGTGACCGTAAATCCTCACTGCGCTCGCTTGCTGAGCCCAGCTCGGTCGGCGAAGGCCAGATCTACGCTCTACAAACCTGCACGATGCTCATCCGGCTTTATCCGCTGTTGTCGATCAACTTTCGACGGGGGCGAGCGCTCTTTGAGTTTCCGGCAAGCATCACACCATCATCTAAGCAATTGGCGCAGCTGGGCGAGCTGCCGAGCTCCCATCTGTTCGCGGGCTCCTTTTCCCCGCCTGGCCGCACGCTCACTGTGCCGAGCATTTAACGATCTGAGCGTGGCAGCCCAGACGATTGTGGCGGAAGATCGCCCTGCAATCCCCGATGAGCCCCAATTGGCTCTCGGCGGCTATGCCGGGCGGCGTCTCACAGCACATCCGCGGGCTGCTCGGCTTCAGTCGTCAGTCGCAGTCATGGCCCGCAGGCCCTGCCATTGTGCGGCGTCGAGCGAGCGCGACGATCGCCTCAATGAACACGCAGCTGGGACGGAGACATTCCTTGTCGCGCCGCACCTGCCGGCTCTCGCGGACCGCGAAACGCAACACAAACCATCAGGTACTTTACATTCACTTCACCACCAGGAGCACATCGTGGAACTTGCCCCCTCCAATTCCCGCGTACAGAATCTTAAGGATCGGATCGACCTGCAACTGACCATCCTCGCCACTCTCGTAGGCGAGGATGGTGACGCGCTTGACGCGATCCGACTGCTCAACGCACTCACAAATGAAATGATCACGGCGGAGCTGGAGCTCGGCCAGCTCGGCGAGACAAGAACAAGCAATCATGACGGCGGCGCTCGCACCACGCACATGTCCGGGGACCGCGGCGCTTATTACCCGGAAGACCTTCTCGTTTTGGGACGCCTGTTCGATCAAGCCGTCGATGCCTTGCCGGCAAACCTACGAACTCCGGCCAACCGGATGAAGATCGCGAAACTCATTTTCTCGCGTGCCGCGGAGTGAGATTTCGTTGACGGTTTGATGTGGAGAGCGCTTTTCCTGGCCGAACAACGCCGGCTGCGATGGTACGAACAGAGTATCATAGCGAAGCGCAGCATCCAACGAGCTAACCTGGCATGCGGGCGCCGCCTCCATTACGCCGTCTGCGACTGATTCATTAGCTATCGCGGTCGGGTCGGGTACGTCGGACAATCACGCATTTGCACTGCAACAACCCAGTTTGATTTCGCCCCTTAGTTCAACTTTTGCTCTTGCTTCGGGACCTCATGGCTCTGCTACCGCCGTGCGGAAGCCGGATAACGAGAAAGCACAGGCCGCCCGGGTGCGAGACACTCACAATGACTGCCAACTCGGCCTAACCTTCGTTTCGTGTATAGTGGTTAGGCCGTTGTTGCGGCAATATCCCCTTATTTGCTGACGACGAACTTCACTCGAACCCTTCTGGGGGCGGCGGCGCACGGTCGTGGTCGAGTAGCTCGGCCATTTGGCTGTCAAACGCCATCCGGAACTGCCCCCTTTGCGTCATGAAGAACTGCCTCCACCATCGGGATTATGATCTCGGTTGAAGGTTGGCTCCGCCGCTGACGGGACGGAGGGAGGCGGAGCCGACCGGAGGGCCGTCAGCGGCGGGCGGCTTGATGAGGCCGCTCTTGCGCTTGGCTCGGAGCCGGTAGCTGTCGCCGCGGATCGTCAGCACGTGGCTGTGGTGCAAGAGCCGGTCGAGGATCGCGGTGGCGACCACGGGATCGGCGAACACGGTGCCCCATTCGGCAACACTGCGGTTCGAGGTGATCAGCATGGCGCCAGTTTCATAGCGCCGACTGACCAGTTGGAAGAACAGATGCGCCGCGTCAGGTTCCAGCGGCAGGTAGCCGAGCTCGTCGACGATCAGCAGCTTTGGCTTCGACAGCGCGAGCAGTTTCTCATCCAGACGCCGTTCGCCATGCGCCTTGGCAAGGCCTGCGACCAGTGTCGTCGCCGTGGTGAACTGCACCGTGTACCCGGCCAGGATCGCCTCTCGCCCAGCGCGATCGACAAGTGCGTCTTGCCGACTCCGGGCGGCCCGAGCAACAGCACGTTCTCTCCGTTAGCGATCCAACGTGATGCGGCAAAGTCGCGGATCTGCTTGGGATCAATCGAGGGCTGCGCCTCGAAGTCGAAGCCTGCGAGCTCCTTCACGGCCGGGAAGTGTGCAAGCTTCAGCGCCATATCGATGCGGCGATGATCCTTGCGCGCGATCTCACGTTCGCACAGCAAGATCAGCGTCTCACGCGCCGACAGGTTCGCGCGCGCCGCCTCGTCGAGCAGGCTGTCGAGCTGATCGCGGATGCCGGAGAGCTGCAATCGCGCCAGCATGGCATCGAGCGGATCGGTCGGTGCTTCGGTTGCCTTCTTTGCGCGCGTCATCAGAAGCTTCCCCCGATCACGGCTTCATATTCGGTAAGCGGACGCAACAACGAATGCGGTGGAGACGATCCCGGCACCGCCGCTGCAGTCTCCGGCCGGCGGACCGCGCCATTGCGCCCGGCAACACCGTCGAGATGAACCGGATCGACGATCCGCAGCCGGCGCCCCTTCGATTGCTCGTGAACCGCGACCTGGTGCACGCCATGGCGGATCCGCACCTCGCCGGCCGCGATCGTTACCGCTACGCGCTCGCCAATAAGGCGCCACGGCACCGAGTAGCTGTTCGTATCAATCTCGACGGCGCAATCATTGCCGACGACGCGGGTCAGTTCACGCAAGGATCCGAACGGCGGCTGCTCGCCGAGCGGCTTCAACCGATGTATTTCGTCACGCGCGAAGCGGATGATCGGCGCCTCGCCGGTCGTGCCGTGGATACGAACGTTCGCAACCTCACGCTCCCACCTGTCGAGATGCGCCTCGAATGCTTCCCAACTAAGGAATGACCGGCGATCGCGTTCTTCTTCACGTAGCCGACGCCGTTCTCCGTCTTGCCCTTCGTGCGCGCCCGATATGGCGCGGACGCGCGAGGACGGAAGCCCCAATGTTTTGCGAAGGCTATCAGCTTGTCGTTGAACTGAACCGACCGGCTCACCGCGTCGTGGCGCACGACAAGCGCGCGTGGATTGTCCATCAGCACTTCCTCCGGCACACCGCTGAAGGTCGTGAACGTGCTCTCGAGCCCGGCGAACCAATGCTCCTGCCTCTCGGCCCGGAACGCACGCACATGGAGCCGTCGCGAGTGTCCAAGCGTTGCCACGAACACGAATGCCTTGACTTTCGCCCCTCCGATCTCGACCAGACGCCCCGAAGTCGATCTGCAGCTGCCGGCCCGGCGGCGTCTCAAACCGCGTCGTCGCCAGCGCCTCCGCCTTCAGCGCCTGGCGATAGGGCTGCACGGAGCGTTGCAGTGTCCGTCGGCTGACGGCCACGCCTTTCTCGGCCAACAGGTCCTGGCGCACCACGTCGGCATTGCCGCGATGCCGAATGAGCCTCTCGCGCAGCCAGCCCTCAAGGCCGTCGAGACGCTTCGGCCGCTCAGGCGACTTGAACGGCTTCACCCCGCCCGCCGCCACGTAGTCCTTCACCGTGTGATGGCTGCAGCCAAGCTGCCGCGCAATCCGCTTCACGCCCCACCCGCACGCTCTCAGGCGCATCATTTCCGCCATGTCATCCGGCGTCTTCATCACCTGCCCCCGTGGATCATTCCACGGCGAGCCTTCAGTGATTCGTTCCCGCTTCATTCACTCTCTCCTCAGCTATCCGAGGAGGGGGCCATTCCTCGTGACGCTGAGGGGGCAGCTTTCCATGGCGCGCGACAATTTGGCTTTGCCCTCACAGATCCGGGCAGGCGGCTTTCCCGCACCCGGCTCTTCCCGAGGGTAACCCGCGTCATATCCGCGCCTGTGCCCACGTGCGAGTGATGCGTGGACCGGGCAGACGGAAGCGTGCCGTCAGGGTCTCGAACTCGGACCAGCCCATGCGCCGACTTTTCTGGCTGCGCCGTCTCAGACAGCGCATCCAGGTCCGACGCACTTCGCGGTAGAAGCCGTTGAGCGCTGGATAATTGTGCGGCCTGCCGTAGTAGCCGTAGTGTCCACGCAGCACAGCGGCGAACCACTCATGCTGCGAGGCAGTGGCGCGTGCATGAGCCGCCAGGTCTCCTGGCGCAACGCCGTCAGCTTGCGCGTCAGGCGTTTCCCTTCCGTCTTGTGCTTCACGATAAACCCGCCGTCCCTGGTCCGCCCGCAGTAGTGGGTGAGGCCGAGGAAGGCGAAGGTTTCTGGCCGCCGCTCGCCGCGCCGCTGACGCGAGAGGGCCGCGAACCGGCCAAACTCGATCAGCCGCGTCTTGTCCTCATGGAGCGTTAGGCCGAAGCCGGTCAGCCGCGTCTTGAGGGCAAAGAGCATTTCCTGCGCATCTGCCTTGTTCTCGAAGCCCATGACGAAGTCGTCCGCATAACGCACAGTCACGACGCGACCGCGTGCATGGCGACGACGCCATTGGTGGACCAGAGATCGAGGATGTAGTGCAGGAAGATGTTGGCAAGGAGCGGGCTAATGCTCGCCGCCTTGCGGCGTACCCCTGTCTGTATCTTGCTTCTCGCCGCTCTCAAGTCGGCATCGAGCACCCAGTTGACGCGCTGGCTCATGATCGCCGTGTGCAAAGGCGTCAAGCGCCATATGAGGATTCCGCCCCGGCCGACAGCCGTAGAGAACCCGAGGAAGTCGGCCTCGTAGACGGCACTCAGCACCTCGGCTACCGCGCTTTGGACAATCTTGTCCTCTAGCGCCGGCACACCGAGAGGCCGCTTACCGCCGTCGGCTTTGGGGATGTAGACTCGTCGCACCGGCTGTGGCCGATAACGACCAGTGTGGACTCGTGCGCAGAGGTCGCGGAGGTTACCCGCTGCCTCCAGCAGCACGCCAGCTTCCAGGAATTGATGCCCGCGGCGATCCGGGCGTTACCGTGCACCTCGGAAAAACGCCCTGCGTCAGCTACTCGTCAGCCAGCTGGTCTACCGGACAGGCTGCGCATTCTCGACTTGATGGGGGAGATATGACGGGCATTGGCCGAACTGGCAATTCGCACATTGGGCCTGCGGAAGCCGGCAGCACATGGGGATCGAGCAGTTCGAGCCCGGAGCCCGGGGCCGCCCTCGGCGAAGGCAGGCAATCTTTCGACTCCGTCGTGGTGGGGATGCGCCTCGGGCCTCAGGGTGGAACGGCGCCGCTCGCAGGCCTACCACCAGCTTCGGGTGCGCCAATCCCGAGTTCCTCAAGTGGCGACGGAAAATCAGCGCAGAAAAAAATGCGCAGTCTGCTTGGGAACTTTATTGCTGCCCAAGCTGCGGTTATGCAAGCTCGGAGCCTATCGGAGACGCAAGACCTGATTGATCAAGGCGTCAAGGCGGGCTCGGAAGTTCTGGAGTATTACGCGAGCCTCCCCTCGGACATGGCGCGCAGGCTTCTTTCCGACAGTCAGGTTCGTCAACTCCGCGACGAGACTCTCGCCTCGGGGAACAACGGCAACGCTGTGGCCATCCAGATTGGCGACAAGCTGGATAAGAACAGGAGCAAAGCAGCAGCCGTGTTCGAGCGGATGCGAGATGCCGGCGCTCCGTCCGACCAGCTGGGCCGGGCGGTATCCAGCGTGGCGAAGCATTACGAAGCCTGCTTGGATTGGTGGGGAAAGAAGGTATTGCGCTCGGAGCGGATGCGGTCCGTTTATACGGACACCGCCAACTTGCCCAGCACCACGTCCAAGATGCGGGAGGAGGAAGAGGCCGCGCTACGCCAGCATACCGGCTGGGCACTGTATACGAAGTGCATGTACCTGGAATCGCGCATCGCTCTCGCGCGACTCTTGATCGAGTCGAAGGCGGCCACGTTCGGCCCAGCCGTGAACGACGCCCTCATGGGTGAGGATGGGCGGGTGCGACTGCTTGGGACCTTTATCGCGGATTTTTTTCCGGCATTCAACTCGACTTCCCACGCCGTTCTGGAGGGAGCGGCGCTCGACGCAGACCACTGCACCGTTCTGGAAGGAGTCATGGAACGGCTTTCGGAATTTGCCTCAGGGGTGCACGGCATCGTTACCCGACTAAGGGGCGCCGGAACGGATGCCGACCTTCCGTTGGAACTGTTGGGCCAGATCGCGGAAGGTGCATGGGTCACCGCGGACGACGTCACGCGTCTTTTGGTCGTGCAGCCAAAGACGCCCGCCATGATTGAGCCGCGGGCCCGGACTGCCGTAGTGGTTGAAGGGGGCGCGGCGCGGAGGAAGGGGAAAGGCAAGCGCGCCCCGGCCGCAGGCGAGCGAAGTTCGGCGGGCGGGCTGCGCGAGCCGCAGCTCGCCACGCCCGACGCTGCCACGGCCCCAACAGGCAAGGTGATCGTACTCTCGGATTTGGGTACAAAGAAACTCGCGAGCGCGGAGGAGGCAGACGCGAGGGTGTCATCGTCGGCGACTGGGCACCTGGAGATATTGCAGGCTCCGCCCTCCAGGAAAGCACTGACCGGATTAATCGAGCGATTGGACGAACTTTTGCAGTTCGATCTGCCCGCTCAGCAAAGCACCGTCTCGCAAGCGCGCCAGATGAAGCCCGAGGACGCCGATCACGTCGTGGATCTCGTCGTTAAGCGACTGCAGACGCAGGCCTCCGAGATTGAGGCCAGTGTAGTCGCGCTGGAGGAGCCTCGCCGACGTGTCCTACTCACGCCTGCGCAAGTGCCGGAAGTGCATGACAAAATAACCCGGCTCAAGGCGATGTTGTCCGAGGTGCAGGGACAGGCGAACTCTTTGAAGGCGCGAAAGGCGGCGATCACGATCGATTGCATGAAGACCTACGCGTTTCCGTCCCAGAAGTATCTTGAACAGTTGCGGGCGGCCGGGGAGCTGGCGTCTGTGAATCCACCGCGCGCCTTGAAGGATGATCCGGGGACACTATTCGAGATCAAGCTGCAGCCCAAGGCCCTGCGCAATGGCGCGATGCCAAGCCCGATGTGGGTGCACATCCATACCAAGCGGCCGGTACATGCCTGGCAGTTGGCAACGCTGAGCGATGCCGAGTTCGCCGCTTGCCACGTGAAGTCCAATGACCAACGCGGCTACAATCAGGACTGGCAGAGCGCTCGAGCTGCGACGGGGCGCGAGAACGTCGTGATCCACCGCGGGAAGCTCACGCCGGCGTTCTGTAGGTCCTTGATGAGCACCGCAGTTGGTGGCCACCCGTGGTATCCCCTTCCCGAGACGGAGCACATGTCGACCCAGATGGCGCGCCTGGGGATGTAGCTACAGGTGGTTTGTCTCGCGCCGGAGCGCCGCTGTGGTGACACGATCAAGTGGCCGTTATCACCGAGAGGAAATCCTCGATGAGCCGAAGCCAGCACGAACTCCTCGAACAGATCGACAGCGGGGTCACGATTGAAATTCGATCGGGAGCGTCGTGACCACGACTTCCTTTCGCTTGGCGGCTGAACCGTCAAATGCCAGCGCTCAAGTCCAGACGCATACGATCAGCGCTCCTGGCCCTTCATCTTCGAAAGTGAGTACAGATCAACTTCGTCTTAATGAATCGCGTGCGTCAACAAACGGATAGCGTGGACGCGCAAGATGCCCCTCCGGCCGACTCGTCGGTAGAGGCGGCGGCCTTTCACAGGCAGCTGAGCGAGGTCGCTGTCCCGTCCTCTCCCGTGCTCATGCAGGTCCGCGCCCATCAAGCGGATACGACGGTCACACCCTGCGGGACGTCATCGACCGAACCGAGACACTCACCGGCTGCGCGATCGAGCGCGCCTTTGTCGACAAGGGATACCGCGGCCATGACGCACAGAACCCGCGCCGCGTCTCATCTCCGGCCAGAAGCGCGGCGTCTTCGGCACTATCAAGCGCCAGCTGCGGCGCCGCTCCGGCTATCGAGCCCGTGATCGGCCATTTGAAGGCTGAAGGGCACCTCGGCCGCTGCTACCTCAAAGGCCGCGCCGACGATGCCGCCAACGTCATCCTCTCCGCCGTCGGTTACAACTTCCGCCGCATCCTCGCTTGGCTAAGGGCTCTTTGGTACCTCTTCCTGGCTGCCTTCTTCTCAGCCACCGCACACCACTCAAATCGGCTTCTTAACCGACGACTACATCACTGGTCTTAGGAACGCTACTGATGGGATTTTCCAGGAGGCGAACCACCTCACCGCGAAAGGCAGACATATGGCTCTCATTTAAAGGCTGGATCGAACAAATGCAATGCTGGTAGACAGCGGCCCTGCCGGATCGGCGAGCGTCTGAACCTCCAGAGAAAACGGCTCGAACGAAAGCGGCATGTCAAGCCCAACGGCCAGCAATGTGCGCAATTGCGCCATGTTCCCGAGCCGATCGTCCGCATCCACCAACACGCGATGCTCATCGCGCATGCCGGAGATCGCGAGTTTCGGATCCGTAACCCCAGAAACATGGACGATCCCGGTCACTTCGGGAAAGAGCTTCGTTTCGCCGGCGAGATGGTGATGGAAGGTGTCGTGAACTAAACGGAATATGTCAACCCCATCGATTTCGCGGACCGCATCAACCGCCTCGCTCTTCAGGCGCAGAGAGCATATCTCGAAGCCGAGCGGTTCGAGATAGCCGCGAAGGCCCCGATCGGCGAGGATCGGCCTGAGAGCCCTGAGCGCGGCGACAAGATTGCGCTGGCGTACCCCGCCTTCCCGACCGCTGCCGTCGTTGAGCGGCACCAGCGCGATGGCTCCTGCACCGACCGCCTGCGCATAGTCGGCAAGCTCTATCGCTTCGGCTTCCCGGGCCGCATTCCACTGGTTGAAGCGCTGCAAGCTATTGATGGTGAGGATGCGGATACCCGCTGCTTCGGCCGCAGCTTTCACCTCCTCAGCCGGCGTTCCGTCCAGAATCGCGTTCCCGTCGAGGTCGTTGCGGATTTCAGCTCCGGACGCGCCAACTCTGCGGCACAGCTCAAAAAAGGCATCCTGCCGCAGCGATGGCGCCAGAATATGATTGATGGCAAAAGATGGCTCAATCATCGCGTTCTCCGACGTCATGGGGCAGCGGCGCGCCGCCATGCTGTTGTTCATGCGCCAAACAATTACGTCTCGAGCCGTACGACCCGGCCGGTCTCTGCCGATTTGAGCGCAGCGCCGGCCAGCCGAAGCGCCGCGAGACCATCGGCGCCACTCGGCGACATAGCGCGATTTTCGACTATGGCGGCGATGAAGGCGGAGATCTCGTTGGCATAGGCGTCGACATAGCGATTCATGAAGAAGTCGTGCAGCGGCGGGCGGGTGTAGCCGGAGCCGCTCGCAAGTTCGATCGATACCGGCCTCTGGTTTTCGGCCGCCACCATCCCTCTTGATCCCAACACCTCGATACGCTGGTCGTAGCCATAGGTGGCACGACGCGAATTTGAGATAGTACAGTGCTTGCCGGAGGCGGTTTTCAGGATAACGCTCACTGAATCGTAATCACCGGCTTCTCCGATCATTTTGTCGACGAGCACGGACGCTTCGGCGCTAACGCTGACCGGCTCTTCGCCGAGCAGGAAGCGCGCCATGTCGAAATCATGGATAGTCATATCGCGGAAGATTCCGCCCGAACGCTTGATATAGCTAAGCGGCGGCGGGCCGGGATCGCGCGACACGATCGTGACCATCTCGACATCACCAATGGCCCCTTCGTCGATCGCCTTCCGTACCGCAACGAAGTGCGGGTCGAAGCGGCGATTGAAACCCAGCATCAGTGCCCGGCCGGTTTTCTCGACTAAGGCGAGACATCGTTCGACGCGCTCGATACTGAGATCAATCGGCTTCTCGCAGAAGATCGCCTTACCGGCCCTCGCGAACCGTTCGATCAAAACGGCATGCGTGTCGGTCGGTGTACAGATGATGACAGCGTCGATGTCGTGCGAGATTTCGATCTCCTCAACGCTCCGGACCTCGGCGCCATAGGCAGACGAAATATCTTGCGCGGCATTTTGGTACGAGTCAGCCACAGCCACTAGTTTAGCTTTGCGGGTTGCAGCGACCCCTTGGGCATGAACTCTCCCAATGCGCCCTGCACCAAGCAACCCGAAGCGAACTGTCATTCCTTCCTCTTTCAAGCTGAAGGGTGGACGCGTCCCCGACACGTTCACCCTTATTGTGCCGGAAATGGTCGCTAAAGTGTCGGCGCTTCCTGTTGCGCTGATGGGCTTCATGTTGCGCTGATGGTACGTGTCGGTCACGACATGCGGCGACGATAATAACGCCTTTGATGATCGCCTGGCAATATGTTGACATACAGGAACGTGGAGCCAGACATCATCGTGCCGAGGATGATCGTCCCGATGACCGTTCCGGCGATCCTTCCGGAGCCGCCTGTGAGCTAGGGTGCCGCCGATAACTGCTGCCGCGATCGCGTCCAGTTCGTTCATCGTGGCCATGCCTGCCTGTGCCGTCTGGGCGCGGGCTGCGGTCACGATACCCGCCAGACCGGCCAACGTGCCGGCGATGGCGTACACCTTGATCAAATGACGCTCGATTGTTGATGCCGGACACACGGGCCGCCTGCGCATTCGCGTCTATGGCGTAGGTGAACTTGCCAGCCCAATAGCGAAGAGCAACCTGGAAGATCACCGCGATCACCAGGAAGATGATAACTGGTGCTATGCCACTACCAAAGAAGGTGAAGCCATCAGACCCGAAATCGGCTGCCCCTTAGTATACCACTTCGCCAATCCGCGGGCAGACACCATAATACCAAGCGTGGCAATGAACGGCGGGATCTTGGTGTAGACAATGAGCGCGCCGTTGATGGCACCGGCAAACAGCCATACCGATCAGGACCGGGACGACCGCCGGCAGGTGCGTGAGGTCGGGATAAACGACTTTGCCCCACGTCGAGGCTGAGCTAAGCTCGCGGCCACCATCGCCGAGAAGCCGACGACCGAGCCGGACGACCAATCGACGCTAACATGGCGGACAACGCTGACGCGTTGACCACATGCCCATGGCACCGGTGCCGTGTTACAGTCGAAATGGAATATCTGGTGCGTAGGTGAACGTGAATTTGACAGACGAAACCCGCCGTGGGCCGCCAGCGGGTTTTGAAGAGCTGCGGCAGCGTATCCTCGACCAACGCACAAGAATGCCAAATGGATCAGGCAAGGTCGCCGCATATTCGTTGGACAATCCATACGAAGTCGCCCTCGGTACCGCCGCCAGCATTGCCGCTTCAGCCGGCGTTCAGGCATCGACCTTGGTTCGTTTCGCGAAACACTTTGGATTTGAGGGAGTCACCAAGCTTCAATCGGTATACCGCGAACGGCTTCGCGACCGTAACATCTCCTGTGATTAGCGCCTTACCTCGCTGAAAATGATTGGAGCAGAAGGTGAAGGCGTCCACGTCCTGAAAGGCCTGATGCATGCATCGATACAATCGATAGATACGCTTTCCGATTCGATTGAGAGAGACCGCTTTGACCAGGCAACAAAAATTCTATCTGGTGCTAATGTAATATATGTACTTGCCAAACGATGATCGTTCCCCGTCGCAAGCTATCTTGCCTACATATTGGGGAAGCTACTAAAGGCCAGGAATGTTCTGATCGATTCATCGTCGAGACTTGATCCCGAGACCATTTCTTTCGCAACGCCGCACGCCGCCGCCATAGCCATAAGTTTTTCACCCCCAGGAGACCATCCTACGCCGGCACTCTTGCAGTTCGGGGAGTCCCCACAGTCGGGATCAGCGACAGTGCATTCTCACCGCTTTCGGACCTTTCGAATGTGCGGTTCGAGGTGGCGGAGTCAGATTTTGGAGGATTGCCCTCCCTGGCTGCCAGCACGTCCCTGGTGGCCGCGCTGGCTATTCGCGTCGCGGAGATCCGTCATCAAAAGTAGGGCCCGACATTTATGCTATAAACATTTCATCTTGACCAGAAAAAACCAGTGTTTCAAATACGAAAGGGCCATTTCATAGCTAGGAGGTCGCTTTGGTTGAGATCGCCAGAGCTAGGCAGCTCGATGTTGTCACCATCGGTCGGGCTTCTGTGGACCTTTACGGCCAGCAGATTGGCTCGCGGCTCGAAGACGTCGCCTCCTTTGCCAAATCGGTTGGCGGGTGTCCGGCTAACGTAGCGGTCGGCACGGCGCAGCTCGGCCTGCCTTCGGCGCTGCTGAGCCGCGTCGGCGGCGAGCAAATGGGATCCTTCATCCGCGAGCAACTGATACGTCAGGGTGTGAATGTCGAGGCGCTGAAGAGCGATCCGGACCGACTGAGTGCGCTGGTCCTGCTCGCCGTCGAGGACGAAGGCGTTTCGCCGATGATTTTCGTCCGCCCGGATCGCGCCGACATGGCGCTCTCGCCTGAGGACGTCGATCGGAGCTTCATTGCCTCCGCGCGATCAATCGTGGTGACCGGTACGCACTTCTCCGCTCCGGAAGCCGCCCAGCTCAAGGCGATCAAGGCGTCGGGTGGCAAGGTGGTGTTTGACATCGATTGCCGGCCGAACCTGTGGGGCCTTGCCGGGTATGCGGCCGAACGCTATGTGAAATCGGATGCCGTTTCCAACAAGCTTCGTGCCGTGCTCGCCGACTGCGACCTAATCGTTGGGACCGAGGAGGAAATTCGAATAGCCACCGGAGAGGATGACGTTGTTGGCTCTTTGAAGGCGATACGGGCGCTTTCCGATGCGACCATCGTGCTGAAGCGGGGCGCCATGGGCTGTGTCGTCTATGATGGCAACATCAGCGACAATCTCGAGGATGGCATTTTCGGCAAGGGCTTCCCTATCGAAGTCTTCAGCGTGCTCGGCTCCGGCGACGCCTTCATGTCGGGCTTCCTGCGCGGCTGGCTGGGCGGTGAAAGCCTCGCCACGGCAGCGACCTGGGCGAATGCCTGCGGCGCATTTGCCGTGTCGCGGCTGCTATGCGCGCCCGAGTATCCAACGTTCGAGGAGCTACGATATTTCCTCGAGCACGGCAGCCCGTTCACCGCGCTGCGCAAGGACGAGACGATCAACCACATCCATTGGGCCACGACGCGACGGCGCGAGATCCCCTCGGTCATGGCGCTGGCGTGCGATCACCGCAGCCAGCTCGAGGAGGTCGCCGTGAGGGTGGACGCAGAGCCCTCGCGCATCAATGCCTTCAAGGTGTTGGCGGTAAAGGCAGCAGTCCGAGTGGCTGCCGGACGCGACGACTACGGTATGCTGATCGACGAGCGCTTCGGCCGCGAAGCGTTGTTCGAATTCGCGCGCCATCCGTTCTCCTGGCTCGGCCGGCCGGTCGAGCTGCCAGGTTCGCGGCCGCTGCGTTTCGAGTTCTCACAGGACATCGGATCTCAGTTGATCGGCTGGCCGCTCGATCACTGCATCAAGTGCTTGTGCTTCTGTCATGCCGACGATCCCGCGCCACTGAAGAAGGAACAGCAGGAAAAGCTTCGCGCGCTCTTCGACGCATCGCACAAGGTCGGCCGCGAGTTCCTCATCGAGATTATCGCCGGCAAGCACGGCACGCTGCAGGACGACACGATCCAGCGCGCACTCGACGAACTCTACGCGCTGGGCATCAAGCCGGAGTGGTGGAAGCTTGAACCGCAGGTTTCCGCCACCGCCTGGGTACGGATCGAAGCGACCATCGTCAAGCACGCCTCTTGGTGCAGGGGCGTTATGCTGCTCGGACTGGAAGCACCGCAGGACCAGCTCGAGGCAGCGTTTGTGGCGACGGCGCACGTTCCGATCATCAAGGGCTTCGCCGTCGGGCGCACGATCATCGCCCATACCGCCGAAGAGTGGTTGGCGGGCAAGATGTCAGATGAGGAGGCGATCGCCGACATGGCCGCTCGTTTCGAGCGACTGAGCCAAGCATGGCTAGCCTCCCGCGAGCGCAAGGCGGCATAAACTTCTGCTGGAGCAATTTCATGCCCAAGACGACCCGCTTGACGATGGCACAAGCCCTCATACGTTTCATGACGTGCCAGCGGACCAAAATTGATGGCAGGGTGGTACCGATCTTCGGCGGCGTCTGGGCGATCTTCGGTCACGGCAACGTCGCCGGTCTGGGCGAAGCACTTTATGCCGTGCGTAACAAACAGCCGACTTTCCGTGCTCACAATGAACAAGCGATGGCGCATGCGGCGATCGCCTACGGCAAGGCGAATTTCCGCCGCCGTTTCATGGCAGTGACGACCTCGATCGGACCAGGCGCACTCAATCTGTTGACCGCCGCAGGCATGGCATACGTCAACCGCTTGCCTGTCCTGCTGTTGCCCGGCGACGCCTTCGCTAACCGCATCCCGGACCCGGTTTTGCAGCAAGCCGAGAATTTCACCGACGGCACGGCGACCGTGAACGACTGCTTCAGGCCGGTGTCTCGCTATTTTGACCGTATCGTTCGACCTGAACAGATCATTCCGGCGTTGAACCGGGCTATGCAGGTGTTGACCGACCCGGCCGAATGCGGGCCGGTGACGCTGGCATTGTGCCAGGACGTGCAGGCGGAAGCCTACGACTACCCCGAGAGCTTTTTCGAGGAGCGGATGTGGATGCCAAGACGTCCGCGCGCCGATTTGGGCGAGCTCACCGTAGCAGCCGAGGCGCTGATGGCTGCGGAGAAGCCGTTGATCATCGCCGGCGGGGGCGTGCTCTATTCCGAGGCGTCCGCCGCGCTGACAAACTTCGCCGAGGCAACGGGAATTCCTGTCTGCGAAACCCAAGCCGGCAAGTCGTCGTTGCCGGATGACCATCCCTTGAACATGGGCGCCATCGGCGTCACCGGTACATCGGCGTCCAACCGCCTTGCCGAGGAGGCCGACCTGATCCTGGCGGTCGGTACGCGCCTGCAGGATTTCACCACGGGGTCGTGGGCATTGTTCAAGAACGACGGGAAAACCATCGTCGGCCTCAACGTACAACCGTTCGACGCCCACAAGCATCGCGCGCTGCCACTCGTGACGGATGCGCGTGGAGGACTGGACGAGCTTCTGGCCGCGTTGAAGGGCTACAAAGCACCCGTGCGCTGGACCGGCAAGGCGGAGAAGGGCAAGACCACTTGGCAGGTGGAAGCAGACACCGCGCGAGCCAGCACGAATGCACAGTTTCCGTCTGACGCACAGGTCATTGGCGCACTCGATCGCGTTTTTGGATCGTACGTCGTGCTGGTGCAGGCTGCAGGCAGTCTCCCCGGCGAGTTGCACAAATTGTGGAAGGCGGGCCGTCCCGGCTCCTATCACGTCGATTATGGCTTCTCGACCATGGGTTATGAGATCGCGGCGGGCCTTGGCGTCAAGCTGGCGCGGCCCAACGAGCAGATCGTAATCCCGGTCGGCGACGGTTCGTATCTGATGCTGAATTCCGAGATCGCCACCTCCGTCATGCTGGGCCTGAAGCTCACCATCGTCGTACTCGACAACGGCGGGTTCAGCTGCATCAACCGGCTCCAGATGGCAACCGGCGGCGCTAACTTTAATAATCTGTTGAAGGACAGCCAGCACGATACGCTGCCGAAGATTGACTTTGCTGCACATGCCGCGAGCATGGGCGCATTCTCGGAGCATGTAGCATCGATCGCCGAGCTGGAAGCAGCTCTGGAGAAATCGAAAGTGAACGACCGCACCACCGTCATCGTGATCGATACGGATCCTCACGTCACGACCGAGGCTGGCGGACACTGGTGGGATGTCGTGGTTCCGGAAGTCAGCTCGCGCGAGCAGGTGCAGGAAGCGCGCAAGGCCTATGAGCAAGCAGTGAAGCAACAACGCGTCGGGAATTAGAAGTGGCAATGCACCTTTGCGCGAATTCCCATCCATCCATCGCTCGACGGTGTCGCGGGTTGCAGAAGCATCGCCGCTGGTCCGCCGGACAGTCCCGCCCTTCGGCAAGCCGAGAACCAGCGAACTGCGACGCAGAGATGAGAATTGGCTCAGGGCTCTCCTAGGCTGATAGGAGTATCACGTGAAGGCCAAACTGGGCATATCCCCCATCGCGTGGTGGAATGACGATCTTCCCGAATTGAGCGACGATGTTTCGCTTGAAGAATGTTTACGCCAATCTCGCTCGGCCGGCTTCACCGGCATCGAGAAGGGCCGCCGCTTCCCCGACGATCCGACGGTCATGTCGTCGATTCTAAAGATGGTTAACGTTGCGCTGTGCGGCGGCTGGTTCTCTGGCACGCTCGTCAACGAAGACATCGCGACCAACAAGCATCGCATCCAGCCAATGATTGATCTGTTCAAGGCCGTGAACGCACCCTGCATCGTCTATGGTGAAGTTGGCCATTCGATCCAGAGCGATCGCTCAAGGCCTCTAGCGACCAAGCCAGTGCTGAGCGACGCCGACATGAAGGCCTATGCCAGGAGGATGACCGAGTTTGGTGAATGGTGCGCTGGGCAGGGCATGCCGCTCTCCTACCATCATCACATGGCCGCGGTTGTGCAGTTCGAGCACGAACTTGATACCTTTATGAAGTGTTCGGGAGAAGGCATCCCGTTGCTGTTCGACACTGGCCACTTGGCCTTCGCGGGCGGCGACGTGCTGCGCGTCATCGACAACCACCACAAGCGCATCAGCCACGTGCATGTGAAGGATATCCGCGGCCCCGTCATCAAAGCGCTCGATTGGAGGACGCAATCTTTCCTCGACGCCGTCGCGCTGGGCGCCTTCACTGTTCCCGGCGACGGCTCGCTGGATTTCGGCGCAATCGTGCAGAAGCTCGCTGGCTATGGCTATGAGGGCTGGTTCGTTGTTGAGGCCGAGCAGGATCCGAGGAAGAATCCGCCGCTCAGAATGGCCGAAATGGGCTATGCCGAACTCATGCGGGTGACGACCAAGGCGGGCTATGTTGTGGAAGCCCCCACCTTTCCCTGGCGCTGACTGGCAATTGGGATGCTTTTCCGTTGCCGGCAGCTTTCGTGTACGAATGGCTCTGTTGCCCACATCGACGTACCGGGATGATGTGATGGATAACAGCGAACATCCCTTTTTGAACCCGCCTTGGCGCCGCGTCGTGCTGGTCGCGCTGTGCGCCCTTTGGATGGCTACCGGATTTTGGGCCGATTCGCCTGGCTGGGGGACGATCGCCTTGGCGTTTACCGGCTACGCGTTCTGGCGATTTCTCTACACATACGATTCGTCGAAGACCGGGAACGACACAGATCGAAGCGCGATAGGGGCGGGTGATGTCTAGAGCATTTTCCGACCAGAAAGAATCGGGTGGGGATTCCCAAAACGGCGCGAGTCAGATTCAAGCTACATGCTGGCGAGGGAGGCCAGCATGTATGGCCAGGGCGCTTTCAGTTGATCTTCGCCAAAGGGTGGTAGCCGCGATTGACGGTGGCGTATCCTGTCGACAGGCTGCTGAGCGCTTTGGTGCCAGCGCGGCCAGCGCGATCCGCTGGCGCGCTCGCCTCAAGGCAGTTGGCGACATCGTTCCTAAACGCCAGGGCGGTGACCGCAAATCGCAGCGCATCGAAGCGCATTCGCAATTGATTCTGGAGGCGGTGACAGCGAAGCCGGATATCACGCTCGCCGAGTTGCGAGAACTGTTGAAACGTCGTGGAATATCGACTGGCATCACGTCGCTCTAGCGTTTTTTCCAGCGCAGAAAGATCAAACTTATAAAAAGACAGCGCACGCCGCCGAGCAACGGCGCGGCGATATAAATGCCGCGCGTGAGGAGTGGTTCGAAGGGCAAATCGATCTTGACCCTGAGCGTCTCGTCTTACATCGACGAAACCAGCGCCAACACTAAAATGGCGCGGCGTTACGGGCGCTCGCCACGCGGCGAGCGATGTCGTGCAGCTATCCCACACAGACATTGGAAGACGATGATGACATTCACCGCTAATTGCGCTCCGACGGTCTGATCGCGCCGCTTGTTCTGGACGGTCCAGTGGATGGCGACGCGTTCCTGGCCTACGTCGAGCAATTGCTCGCCCCATCGCTGCGGCCGGGCGATACCGTATCATGCCCACTCACAAGGTCCATGGCGTTCGAGAGGCCATCCAGGCTGTCGGAGCAAGCCTGTTCTATCTTGCGCCCCACAGTCCAGACTTCAACCCGATTGAAATGGCCTTCTCCAAACTGAAAGCGTTGTTGCGGGCCGCCGCAGCGCGCACCATGCCCGATCTCTGGCAAGCAATCGCCAACTCTCTCAAACGCTTCTCACCCGAGGAATGTCAAAATTATCTCGTCGCGGCTGGTTGCGACGCAACATGATCGGAAAATGCTCTAGGCGGCCCGTTCTTGCCGTCGGCGAGATTACGATGAGTTTCATCAATCGGCACGGCGCCGAATAGGATCGGCCAATCACCAACCGGTGGATAGGGAGCATCCTCCGCAACAAGCTCAATCGTCAAACGTACAAATCTCACGGGGTGAATGTCGTTCCCGCGAGAAGGAGAAAGTGGAGCTTCTATGCGAACGGTACGGCGTGAATGTTTTTGCCGATAACGTAATGATGGATACAGAAGGGGACATGGGGACTTCGGGGAAGTAGCAGGTACGCCATAGGGTGGCGCTGATCAAGGGCTGATCGCCATTTTCGAACTCACGGTCACGCCGCGCGAACTCCCCACATCTCCCTGTTCCGCTCCACACTCCTTTCATCGAACCGCTGGCAGTATTGCCTAAGCCAAAATGGGGTACGGCGTTTTATTTCGGTACCGAGTCGGCACTTTTTCGTGCCCTCGAACCGAGGCGTTCTCAAGTGAATAATTGCGTGTGTGCCAGCCATAGGCCACGCAAATTATGAAACACGATCTTGGATCATACGTTCGACCTCTTCGCCGCCGCTTTGGATTTACGCAAAAGGAGATTGCTTTTCTTATCGGGGTCAAGTGCCGCACGGCTATCTCGCGCCTTGAGGGCGCGAAGCGCAAATCGAGCCTTGAGGCCGCGTTTATATTCGCGCTGCTGTTTGACACAACTCCGTCGGAGCTATTTCCAGCGCTTATGTCGGAGCTCCATGAGGTCACCGTTCGGCGCGCAAATGATCTCTATGAGGAGCTTCAAGGAAACCCATCTAACACGACGCAATTCAAGTTGGACTTCCTGGAGAGATTACTAGAACGGGCTGAAAAGCGCGTGTTTCGTGCCGTATGACGCGCGCTGATCGACATGGGCTCACTCTCTCAATTTACATAAACACGCGCGGTTTCGCATTCGTCGTGTTCGAAGGCCATGCATCGCCGTTCGATTGGGGAATACGCGAGATACGCGGGCCTCGAAAATGCAACGGATGTCGCCTGCGGATCACGCAAATCGTCGATCGATATGCTCCTGATGTCCTCGTTATCCAGGACACGTCCGCGCAGGGCACACAACGAGCGCGGTGGATCACAGGTCTCGATGCCTCGATGCTCGCGAAAGACCGCGACGTTCCCGTTTTTGCATATTCGCGCGATCAGGTCAGAGCAGCGTTCGAGCGCTACGGATGCACAAACAAGCATAGCCTAGCCGGGCTGATCGCGAGGCACATTCCTGCGCTTGGGCGACATGTCCCGCCGCCTCGCAAACCGTGGATGAGTGAGGACCGCCGAATGGGCTTATTCGATGCAGCAGCGCTCGCGCTCGTCTTCTTTCAGTCAGTCGACAGTTGGGTCGGGTAGTCGCCTGGAGACGAGTTGGTCCTGTTGTGCGGCTTTCCTAACATTCCCGTTCAGGCTACCGTGGTACGCCTGCTTGTCTGCAGTGTGCCACGGGAGGATAGAATGCAGAAAGCCGTTTGGAACGTTCCGCCCATAAAAAGCGAGCCAAGGTGCTTGTTGCGGACAATTCATGTGTTGTGATCACCCTGTTCAAGAGCGCCCTGACAGCCTTTTGCGAAACCAAGCCGAAGTCGGCCAAGGCGCAAGAAGCAGGCTGTGATGAAATTATGTCCGCACGAGCCGCAATCGCCTTTGGCAGTACAAGCGCGAGTCTCCTTTGCGTAACCGTGTGGAAATACGTCAGAGCCTGAGCTGGCTCCGGTTGTCTGAACAGATTTTCCGCGTCGATAAGTGGAGTCTCTGCCATGGTTAGGCTGCCAAGCGGAGTGGCAGCGGGTTGAAGTAGGCTTGATCGGGGGTGACGCCGTCAAGGCTCGAATGCGGGCGCCGACCGTTGTAGAAGTCGAGGTATCGGCCGATCGACGCGAGGGCCTCGCTGACGCTGTCATAGGCCCGCAGATACACCTCCTCGTATTTGACGCTGCGCCATAGCCGTTCGACAAACACGTTGTCTCGCCAGGCTCCCTTGCCGTCCATGCTGATCGCAATGCCGTTGTCGGCGAGCACGCCGGTAAAAGCCTGTCCGGTGAACTGCGAGCCCTGATCCGTATTGAAGACGTCCGGCTTGCCGTGACGAGCCAGGGCATCCTGAAGCGTCTCGACACAGGACGTCGCCTCCATGGTGATCGATACGCGCCACGACAGCACGCGGCGGCTGAACCAGTCGAGCACAACCGCCAGATAAACGAAGCCGCGGGCCATCGGGATGTAGGTGATGTCCATCGCCCACACCTGGTTCGGCCGCGTGATCTCCATTCCGCGCAGCAGGTACGGGTAGATCTTGTGGCCCGGCTCGGGCTTTGTCGTGCGTGGACGGCGACAGAGCGCTTCTATCCCCATCCGCCGCATCAACGTCTTCACATGCCGACGGCCGATCTTGCACCCATCGGCAGCCAGCAGCCCTCGCAACATGCGAGAGCCGGCAAAAGGGAACTCCAGATGCAGCCGGTCGAGGCGCTGCATGATCGCAAGGTCGGCGTCCGGCACCGGCCGCGGCAGGTAGTACACGCTGCCGCGGCCGATGTTCAAAGCCTCCGCTTGCCTGGTGATCGACAGCTCGTGCTCACGGTCGATCATCGCTTTGCGCTCAGCAATCCCGCCTTGGTGAGCGCTCCTTCTAAAAAACTATGCGCGGCGCTGCGCTCCCCCTGTGGGATAGAAACGGACCGGCGCTAGATTGCCGACCGGGAGGGAGCGGCCGATACGATTTTGGTGGCACGTGACCCCGTCAAAAAACCTGGTCCATGGGTTGTCGCGCACTTGAGAGTGGTGACGCCATCCGGCGATCCCGTTTAGGAATCTGACGGATAGCGCAGCCCAGCCCTTCCGCCGCCGTCAGCAGGAGGATTAGAGATGAACCCCAAAAGATCGAAGTCGAGGAACGGAGGTAAGATGCAGATGGTGCACCCGGACGCGGCTGCCATCGACGTCGGAGCGACTATGCACATGGCTGCCGTGAGGGCAGATCGCGCACCGGAGCCAGTCCGCAGCTTCGGTACCTTCACGGCTGATCTGCATCGGCTAGTCGACTGGTTTACTGAATGCGGCGTCGAGACTGTCGTCATGGAATCGACCAGCGTCTACTGGATTCCGATCTTCGAGCTTCTCGATGCCCGGGGATTTAACGTGTTTCTTGTCAACGCGCGCGATGCCAAGCACGTGCCGGGGCGCAAGACCGATGTCAGCGATGCGCAATGGCTGCAGCGGCTCCATTCATTCGGGTTTGCGGGCCAGCTTTCGGCCCAAAGGGCAGATTGCCGAGCTGAGAGCCTACGTGCGTCAGCGCGAGCGTCTGCTGGAGTACGCGGCCTCACACATCCAGCATATGCAGAAGGCCTTGACGGAGATGAATCTTCAGCTGCACCACGTCGTCACCGACATCACCGGCGTGACCGGCCTGCGTATCATACGAGCGATCCTTGCCGGCGAGCGCGATCCTGAGGCGCTGGCGTGCTTGCGCCATTATAGTTGCCGCTCCAGCGCCGAGACGATCGCGAAGGTGCTCACCGGAAGCTACCGCGCCGAGCATCTGTTTGCGCTCGAGCAGGCACTTGCGCTTTACGACGCCTACCACGAGAAGGCATCTGCCTGCGACGCCCGAATTGAAGCCGTGTTGAAGGAACTGAGCTTCCATCGCGGTCATGGCCACGGATCAGCGCCGCAGGTCTCGCGGCGTCGGAATCGAACCGATCAGGCGAACGCTCCAGCTTTCGACGTCCGCGAGGCGCTGTTCGCGTTGCTCGGAAAGGACCTCACCGCGATCGACGGCCTCGGTCCTTACCTCTCGCTGAAGCTGATCGCTGAATGCGGCGACGACCTCTCCTCGTGGCCAAGTGCAAAGCATTTTACCTCCTGGCTGGGACTGGCGCCGAGCAACAAGGTCTCCGGCGGCAAAATGCTCTCGTCCCGAACGCGCCGATCCGGCGGCCGAGCGGCGGCACTTCTGCGCCTTGCTGCCGTGACCGTGGGGCGTACAGACACTGCGCTCGGCGCCTTTTATAGACGGCTCTCAGCACGCATCGGCAAGGCCAAGGCCGTGACCGCCACGGCCCGGAAGATCGCAGTTCTGTTCTACAATGCTGTGCGATACGGAATGGACTATGTCGATCCCAAGGCCTCGTCCTACGAGACGCGTTACCGGACGCGAGTGGTCAACAATTTGCATCGGCGTGCCAAGCCATTCGGCTTTGTTCTCCATCCCTTGGAGCCGAAAAGTAGATGCTGCCGTTTCTTAGGAATCGTTCTCCAGCGTCAGTTCGCCGATCTTGGCGTGCAGCGACTTCACATCGATGGCTGCTTGTTCCGCTCCGGAGCCGCCGCCGGGACCGAACGCACCGGCGGCCTTGCTTTCAAGCTGAGCCTTCCACGCCGTGATCTGATTGGGGTGGACGTCGAACTGCTCGGCAAGCTGAGCCAGCGTTCGATCGCCCTTCACGGCGGCGAGCGCCACCTTCGCCTTGAAGGCCGGCGTGTGGTTCCGGCGTGTTCTTCTGCTCATTGTCGCTCCTGATTCGCAGGCACGGCGTGCCCGCTGTCAGGCAGAAACTCCACTTATCGCCCTGTGCAGAATTCCGGGGCCGGCTCTGCACTCTTCTGTGCGTCAGCTTGTTGTCAGATTGCTCGCTTACCCTGCTAGCAAGTCCTAAGAAGACCGATATTGACTACAGCGCAGATCAGTCGATAAGAGCGAATCGCGTGGATAGCAGAATCACATGTTCATCCAGCCAACCCACAACGATGCGGCGAAGCCCCGTCTGGAGCAGATGGGCTTTGTTGACGTGGGGTAGAACCAGTTCGTGCTTGACCCTCGACGGTCCGATAAGTGGACGATGAACAACGAGGGTGAATGGCAGCGGGCAGACAAGCCCCGGCTGTATCTTCAAGCCGAGAGCGAGGATCCCGCTGAACGAAGTAGCGACGAAGACGAAGGATGTGTCGAGTCAGCGTCGTCCGACGATGATCTTTCTTGGTACGTGGCGCGTGCGCTCAATTTCCGCGGCGGACCAGCGGAATGAGAGTCTAGATAGACTAACGGGAATGTGCATGAAGGCTATCATGTTCCGTTTTCCGCGTGCCGGGCGCGAAGGGGATATCCCGGCCGCTCCAATCCGTTGGCTTAACGGTGCCGCCTGAGCTCCTCTGTAGGAGCATTGGTGCAGTGAAATTTCATCAGCATAAAGGAGATTGCTTGTGGGAATTTGTTGTTCAAAGCCTTCAGTAGTAGGCTCGCCTTATGATAGTTCGAGCGCCGACGGCGCATCGCACTCAACGGCCCGCAGCGCCAGCGATCGCCAATGGTCCGCGCTAATTTCGACGGCATCGGGACCGGCCGCGATGGCTCCCCGAGTTGCTCTGGGAACGTCGCCGAACACGTTGCAACAACGACGCGGTGTGGCACTACAGCGACATGAGATGCAGCAACTCGCCTACCTCATTGCGGCCATGATGACTGGCGATCCGGTCAGAAGCCCCGCTCGGATCACCGCGGCCGGTCAGACAGTGCACGACGTTCGCCTGCTGCTCAGGCACGGACGCGGCAACGTTCATGCGGATGGCGAGCCGTCCCACGGGCACAACGTCGTAGCCTCACGTCTGGCCTACCGCGGACTCGATCGCAACAACCAGATGGCATTGGCGGGCGCGCTGGGCGCAGGCTTTTGCGATCAATTCGCGCGCCTCGCTGCAGTCTCGCACGCGCCGCATTTGCGCGATGGTGAATCGGTCGTGAATGCAGGCGGCGAGGTGGAAATTATGGAACTGAACGCCGATCACACCATCTCGGCCACGCGAACTGGACACGCATGGAACGAGCTACGCCGCGGCAACGGACGCGATGGAGAGACGACCATCGTGCAGGACGGCTGGTCGAACGGCCCGGCGGTGCGGCTGAAAGACAGCGCGTGGGCGCACGTCCAGGTGGAGAGAGAGGACCTGAGTACCGACAAGGACGGCGCCCTGTGGTTGAAAGATCGCGTCGAACAACTGATACCTCTCGTCCACCCGGACGAAGACGAACACACAGCGAATTGGCTGGAGCATTTGCGCCGAAATCCCACCCAACATGATCGCTTTTTGGAAACTCAGGTAGTGTCGGCCGAGTTCGCCGCAAAAGCGAGGGAAGCCCTAGAGCAGTTTCCGCGGGAACAGCAGGAGCAGTTGGTCTCGATGGCGGCGCAGGAATTCTATGGGCTGTCTCCCCATGAGGCAGGCGCCCCGCATTTTATTCACTCGGTGCTGGAACAGGTTGGGCTCCTAGACCATCAGGATCGTCCGCCGGTGGTGCCGCCGGAATATTGACGACGACTCCGTGTCGTCTCGATGGGCACTGCGTGTTGCGGCACGCGCTGCGCTTGGCGTGGGCCCGCGTGAGATCTGCGTCTAGTACCTCGTCACAGTGATTATGACTCTTTGGAAGTGGCGGGATAGGCGCCTGCCATTTTGGCGCGAGCCTTGTCTGTTGTGAACATCCATTTGATGCGGGAGCGGGCGGCATTTCGTTGTCGTTCCCAGGCGGTGATTTCGCGGCGCAGTCGCTTGGGGTCGTCAATCCTGCGATCCAGGCACTGGCCTCGCAGGACGCCGATTTCGATCTCGACCATGTTGAGCCAACTTGCGTGCTTTGGGGTGTAGTGGAACTCGAGCCGTCGCAAAATCCGCCTGGCTTCGGCGGGCGGGAACGCCTGATAGAGGGCGCCGGCGGAGTGGGTCGATAAATTGTCCTGGACGACCCGGATGATCTCGGCGTCGGGATAATGGATGTCGACGAGATCACGCATGCATTGGGCGTAATCTCGTGCCGCTCGGTGACCTTGACCTTGCGCCAGGGGCGATGCACGTCGAAGAGAACGAAGAGATTGACCGTGCCATTGCGCGATACTCATAATCGTAACGTTCGAGGTGGCCGGGCTTGGCCGGAATGGGCTGACGCACCTCGCCGATGAGTTGCACCGGGCTTTCGTCGAAGCACACCACTGGCCGTCTGGAGTCGGGCACCTCGGCATAGAGGTCGAGCACATCCTCCATGCGGGCGACGTATTCGCCGCCGACCTGCGGAATGCACCACATGTCTTTGCGCCAGGGCTTGAGGCCATTCTCGGCCAGGCGCCGCCGAACCGTCTCGTGCGACAGGCTCTTGTGTTCGGTGAGCTTGACCATCGCAGCCGCCAGCAGCTTTAGCGTCCAGCGGGCACGGCCCTTTGGGGGACTGGCGCAGGCTGTCGCCACCAGCAAGGCTTCTTCCTTGCCGTGAGTTTGCATTCCGCCCCGGCACGCGGCTCTTCGCTCAGCGTCCGCTCCAGATTGCCTTCCACGAAGCGTCGCTTGGTCCGGTTGCGCGGCGGCGATCAGGGTGAGACTCCAGCGACAATCAAGGTGAGACTGCGCCGATGGGGACGGACCGAAGGGAGGGCGCAGCCCGACCGGAGGACCGTCCCCATCGGCGTCGCGCGTTTTTGGACCCGTCTGGCGGCCGGGTGCGGCTGGTGCAAGCTGTTGGTTCGTCTCGACAAGAGGGAATCGATGCCTTGCCTGGCCTCCACATCACCGACCACCAGATGAGGCTGTACATGACGTACCGACTGACACTGTCCCCCGAGGCCGCCGCGGCCAAGGCGGGGTTCTCGAAGGCAAGCGCGTATCGAATCGAGGGCGATTGTCGCCCGCCATCGCAGAAGAAGACGCCGAGGGGCCGGCGCCGGTCCGATCCGCTCGGGCAGTATTGGGACGCCGAGATCGTTCCGATCCTGAAGGCTGCGCCCGGCATCCGCGTGATCGGCGTGCTGGACGAGCTGCGCCGACGGCATCATGACTTGAACCCGAACATCCGCCGCACGCTGGAGCGGCGCATCAACGCCTGGCGGGCGCTCAACGGCCCCGAACAGGACGTGATCTTCCGCCAGCAGCACGAGCCCGGCCGCCTGGGTCTGTCCGACTTCACCGACGTGAGCGCGCTCGGTATTACCATCGCGGGTGAGCCGCTCGATCACCGGCTCTATCACTTCCGGTTGGCGTTCTCCGGCTTCGAGCATGTCCATGTCGTGCTCGGCGGCGAAAGCTTCGTCGCCCTGGCGGAGGGCTTGCAGAACGCGCTGTGGGCGCTTGGCGGCGTGCCGCGGGAGCATCGCAGCGACAGCCTGTCGGCAGCATTCCGCAATCTGGCCGCCGACGCACGGGGGGATCTGACGCAGCGCTACGCCGGGCTGATGGGCCACTATGGCATGGCGCCAACGCGCAACAATGCGGGCATCGCACATGAGAACGGCTCGATCGAGAGCGCGCACGGCCATCTCAAGCGGGCACTGGAAGATGCGCTGTTGCTGCGGGGGACGCGCGAGTTCGCCAGTCTCGATGCGTACCGGGCTTTTGTCGACGAGATTGTCGGCCGGCGCAACGCCAACCTCGCCAAGCCGATCGCGCTCGAGAAGGAGGCCTTGGCGCCGCTGCCAAAAGGCCGCACGACCGACTTCGAGGAGAAAGTGATCCCGGTGACGTCGTCAGGCGGCTTCATCCTGCGGCGCGTATTCTACACCGTGCCTTCAAGATTGATCGGCCATCGCCTGCGTGTGCGCATCTTCGACGACCGGCTCGAATGCTTCCTTGGCGTCACGCCGGTCGTGACGCTGCGGCGCGGTCGGCCTGTGTCCGAGAGCCAGGGCGGTCATGTTGTGGATTACCGGCACGTCATCCATGCCCTGCGGCGCAAGCCGATGGCGCTCCTCAATCTCGTTTATCGCGACCAACTCTTCCCGCGTGCAGCTTACAAACGTCTGTTCGAGACCTTGCGGGAGCATGGTGATGACCGGCGCGCCTGCAAGGTGACGGTCGAGCTTCTGGCGCTGGCTCACGAGCGCGCCTGCGAAGCAGAACTCGCCGAGGTGATCGCGATGGATCTGGACGCCGGACAGTTACCCGATCTTGCCGCGCTGCGCGACCGCTTCCGACCCGAGGCGGCCTCGATCCCGCGTGTCGCCGTCAAGCTGGCGCCGCTCGACGTCTACGATGAACTCGCCTCCGTCAGCGTCATGTCGGGCCGCTCGAACCTGGGAGAGGCAGCATGACCGGTATCGCTACCTCCGTCGATGCTGCCCGTGTCGAGCTGCTTCTCAATGAGCTCCGCCTGCCGGGCGTCAAGGCGATCTGGCCGAAGCTCGCCGCACAGTCGGACAAGGAAGGGTGGCCTGCCGCCCGCTTCCTCGCCGCCCTTGCCGAGCACGAGGCGGCCGATCGCACCCGCCGTCGGATCGAGCGACACATGGTGGAAGCGCGTTTGCCCGCCGGCAAGACGCTCGCCACCTTCGACTTCGAAAGCGTGCCGATGCTATCAAAGGCACAGGCGATGGCGCTCGCCGCTGGCGACGCCTGGTTGAAGGCCGGCGCCAATTTGCTCTTGTTCGGTCCACCGGGCGGCGGCAAGACCCATCTCGGCACGGCGATCGGCCTGGCTCTCGTCGAGAACGGTTGGCGCGTTCTCTTCGCGCGCACCACTGATCTGGTGCAACGGCTGCAGGTCGCGCGGCGCGAGCTGGCGCTGGAGTCCGCGATCGCCAAACTCGATCGCTATGACCTCCTGATCCTCGACGACATCACATATGTGAGCAAGGATCAGGCGGAAACCAGTGTGCTGTTCGAGTTGATCGCCGCCCGCTACGAACGACGCTCGCTGCTGATCACGGCCAATCAGCCATTTGGCGAATGGGGGCGTATCTTCCCGGACCAGGCAATGACGTTGGCTGCCATCGATCGTTTGGTCCACCACGCCACGATCCTCGAGATGAACGTCGAAAGTTACCGTCGAAAAGTTGCCCTCGATCGCAAGCGCGGTCCAGGCCGGCCACCTGTTCACACGACCCCCAACGAACTCGACAAGACTGTGATTGACGCTGGCAGCGCCGCTTGATTGTCGCGCAGCGTCAATCAACGCTTGCCAAGTAGGCGGCCAGCGTCAATTATCTCCTGACTCGGCCGCCTCGTCTCATCTTGATTGACGCGCCGCTCTCATCCTGATTGTCGCGCTATAGTCCGGTACACGGTCGGGCCGCTCACGACGACGCTCCTTGCGATCTCCTCGTCGCTGGTCCCAGCATCGGCGGCCAGCAAAATCTGCGCGCGCTTGAGCTTCCGGGACGCATGCTTGCCGCCGCTGAGCAGCGCCCTCAGTTCGGTGCGCTCGATTTGGCTGAGTTCGACTCGATAGCGTACATTCATGGCCTGCCTCCTCGTTCGAGGCACGCACGAACAACTGAATCGGATGGCCGGCGTGAGTCCTTCGACAAAACCCTTCACGCCCACGCAGGGGCAGTATCTGGCTTTTATCCACCTCTATACCCGGCTGCATCGCAGGCCCCCGGCCGAAACCGACATGCAGGAATATTTCCGCGTCAGCCCGCCTTCGGTTCACCAGATGGTGCTGACGCTGGAACGCGCCGGCCTCATCAGACGGCAGCCAAGGACGCCTCGCAGCATCGAGGTCCTCATTGATCCGAAACTCCTGCCGGAGCTAATCTAACCGCCGGACCCAACCTGTCAAAATCACTGTGCAGAGCCACTAGTCTACTTCCCGGCGCAAAATTCGAAGGCCTTGGCCGCGTGTAGAATCAGCGCTTCGGCGGAAAACTGCAAGGTCGAACGGAGCAAGGCTTGACTTGCGCGGTCGCCATTGATTCATTTTTGTAGATGGTTCGCCATCGAACCCTTCAGGCGCGCGACAAGCTCGTCGGCAAGCTGCCGGTTAGCGGCGAATTGCTGCGTGGGTCGTTGTTGGAGCGCACTGTCCGGCACACCCCGGGCTGCCCGAAATGCGCGCGCGGCGAAGGGCATCAGGTGTTCGTGCTGACCGTGACTTACGCTGGCGGCGCACGCAACAGTTCAGCGTTCGCCGCGAGCGGGTCGCCGAGGTCCGCCGCTGGCTCGACAATTATCAGCAGCCGAAGCAGGCGATTGAGGACATCTGCGAGCTCAACCATGAACTGCTACGTCCGGAGCCGCATCGAAGGCGCGCGGGGCGACGGCATGATTGAGATGCGGCGAGCGCAGCTCAGCTTCGGCGACGGGTTGATCACCGAGGATGTGAGCGATCTGCGCGAAGACTGGATGGCGTATGCCTATCGGGTGCTGGCGGACGACGACATCGTGACGACGGTCTACGAAGCGCTGGCGAAGCGGCATCCCAAGAGCCGCGGCAGGCTCGGCTCGCCGGCCGAGGTGGTGTTACGTCTGCTGTCCTCAAGCACATCCGGAACTTGAGCTATGCCGCCTTAGAACGCGAGGTGCGCGCCAACCTCGTGTACCGCGACTTCACCCGAGTGGGCAGCGGGAAGATGCCAGATGCCAAGACCATGGGGCGATGGGGCTTGGCGATCGGGCCGCAGGTGCTCAGGCAGATCAATGATCGAATGGTGAAAATAGCGCATGACAACGGCGTCGTTGCGGGCCGGCGCATGCGCGTGGATACGCCCGTCGTGGAGAGTAACATCCACCATCCGACCGACAGCACGTTATTGGGGGATGGAGTTCGGGTGCTGACCCGCACCATGAAGAAGATCACGGATATCGTGGGTGCGGTCGGGACCAAGCTGCGTGACCGCAGCCGGAGCGTGAAGCTGCGGCTGGGCACTATGCCCGGCCGGAGGCACCGGAGGCAATGGCGTGGTGCGAGACCAACGGCATCGACTACATCTTCGGTCTGTCCGGCACCAAGCCGCTCGCCAGAAAAGTCGACGAGGCCGCCGACGGCATCCGCACGCGACGCGCCATCGAGAACCTGCCGGTTCTGCGTGGCTATACCGAGACGCGCCACAAGGCCAAGTCCTGGGATCGCGAACGGCGTACCGTCGCCCGTATTGAGGCGACGATGCTCGGCCTCGACATCCGCTTCGTCGTCACCAGCCTTGATGTCGGCTCGGCCGAGTGGATCTACGACAGCCTGTATTGCGCGCGCACCGAGCGCTTGGCTGAAGCTGGTGTGGGGCCTTCTGTCGGCAGCGTCGGAGATTCCTATGACAATGCTCTCGCCGAAACCATCAACGGTCTCTACAAGGCCGAGGTGATCCATCGGCGCGGCCCATGGCGCAGCTTCGAGGCCGTCGAGATTGCGACCTGGAATGGGTGGATTGGTTCAACAACCGACGGCTCCTCGCGCCCATCGGCAACATACTGCCGGCCGAAGCCGAGAAACGCTACTACGCCATGCTGGAACAACCCGCCATGGCGGCATAACTTAAACTAGACTAAATTGCCTCCGCAAACCCGGGGCGGTTCAGTGTCACAGGAGTTTGGCGGTCTGACGCGCCTCGCCTCCACGTGGGCGTATTCGGATACCGAGCGCCTGATTATCTATCTTGGGGCGATACGATCTCGGGCGGCTTGTCTTGGACGCGATCGGTGCGGCTTGGCGGCGTGCAAATGCAAACCAATTTCGCGCTTCGTCCCGATCTCGTGACCCTACCGATACCAGCCCTGTCCGGTAGCGCGGCGGTACCCTCTACCCTCGACGCAGAGCCCTGTTTGGGCCGAATGACAGGCAGGATCTGCTTGACCAACAATTGTGCTGAGCGCGCATTGAGAGGCATCGCCTTGGGAAGGCGCAACTGGACCTTCGCCGGCAGCCAGCGTGGCGCCGACCGTGCCGCCATCATGCTGACGATGATCACGACCTGTCGCCTCAACAAAGTCGATCCCAAGGCCTGACTCGCCGACGTCCTCGCCCGTATCGCCGATCTTCCCGCATCGCATCTGCACGAACTGCAGCCCTGGGAATGGAAGCTCCTGCGCCGAGCCCGCCGGTCAGCAAGCCGCCTGACCTTCACGCAAACCATCATAGAGTTCGTCGTGCCCGCGCGCACGCTTCAATCAGGCGGTCTTCGTCGTATGCGTACGACATCAGCCCCTGAGTCGGTTCTGCAGCGCCTGCCGATTGGCAACGAGGCTGCTGAGGTTCAGCAGGTGTGGTGCTCGTCCTTGCTCCAATTGCCTAACCAGCGCCCGCGTGCCGTCCACCACGAAGACGCCGCAATCATAAGTGTTCAGCTGCTGGGTCATGCCGCGTGACTCCAGGCGGGCGCCCAGCCTTGCTGCGAGCTCTGCTGCGGGCGTGTTGTTGTATTCCCCCATGGAGTCGTAGCGATAGGCAACCGGCCTTTCGCGGTCGCGGCGATCAACAAACAGCAACGACCAATGGGTGCCGGGGAGATTCGTAGCACGGGCATTGTTCACTGGCAGGAACAGGAAGTCGGCTGTGTCGTCACCATTCTGATCATGGACGATGCGCTGGAATGCGCGTAGCATTTCGCTCTCGGTGCCCAAGCGCAGGCTAACAAGGGTTATGAGAGGATCCACGAACCGCGTCCGGGCGGCGAGATTCGGATTGTCCCCCCCCAACTCTTGCGCCAGGAGCTGGTAATCTCTCAGGACATGCTCGTCGCCCAGCCATTCCGTGTCCTCGAGCACCAGCCCGCGGCCGTGAGACGAAGCTGTCGGACCTAAAGCCCCGATCTGAGCATCGTAGGAGGTGCTCGGAAACGCCGGCACAGAATTAACATCGTCGCGTGATTCAGACGGCGTGGCCGCAGTCAGATCAACCAATGGAGGACCGCCGTAGGTGCTTGAGCGAGCCCTGGCAGCCGGCGCTGGCGCAAAGTGAGCATCGTCGCGCAACTCGGACGGATTCGGATTCACCAGTGCGAGATGCTGAACCCTGGCAGTTGATGGTGACGCCGGTGCTTGCATCTGCCGCCGCGACAACTCCTCGCTCAACCACGCCAAAGCTTCATCGTCCGAGGAGGCTGGCATCGGAGAAAGCCGCTGCGGCGAGCCGAGCTGTCGAGCGCCATGGTGATGACCCGGTACCGGCCCGGCAAACGGCGGCGCAAAGTCGGGCGGCGGGCTCCAAGCGTTGTCACGCAACTCAAATGATGCGGGCGAATTCGGATTAACCGCTGCTTCAAGACCGCCATAGGTGTCTGAGTGAACCCTGGCAGAGTGCGCTGGCGATGCTTCCAGGACCGGCCACATACCCCAATCAAAGTTGAGCGGCATCTGCGGCGACCAGGTTGAGGCGGACCAGGCAGGTTTCTGCTGTCCAGCTTGGACTATGTCCTGCGCCTGCTCCGGGGGAACCCCGGGCCACGGTGGGCCGTCTTCCACCATCAAACGCAGATCCTGATCATAACCTTCCGGGAGGACCAATGGCCGACTGACAGCTCGCTGCGGCGTCGTGGCATCTTGGTACCCGCTCCCCTGCATCGTCGGCTGCGCCTGCCATGGCGATGCACCCAGTTGATGGGTGGGGGCCGACGTCAGCAGGCGACCGCCTGAATTGGCGATCTCGCTCAGCTGCCGCTCAATGGCAAGGCCTTGCAGATTGTCTAGGGTCCTCGGCCTTTTCGCTGGCCTCAATTCAGCTGTGTCATGCTCATCGTTGATGACGACCTCCTCGCTTGGCAGGAGGTTGCTCCTGGCAAGTGCACCGATCGGCTCGTCCGGGAACTGCTGGCGGTCGTAGCCCCAGTTCAAGGGACGAATGGACTCTCCGGGATCCGATGACTGGTCATGGCGCGCGGCTGGTTCAAGAAGAGATGACGACGGGCCGGGTTCGTCCATCAGCTCCCAAAGCAAATCCTGATCGTAGCCTTCTACAGGAAGCAGCTCCTTTGGCCAACTGCCCGCGTCCTGCGACGCGCTGTGCTGCGCAGCGGCGCCGCCGACGGGCATCGGCTCCATCAGTGCCGCGTCTTCGGGATCAGGAACAGGGGAAATATGGCGCTCGCGCTCCATCGCTTTAGCGCCGGCCTGCGATTTCCGGAGATCAGCCAGTGCGGCACCGATATTCCGATTACCCCCGGCGTCCTTCCTATAGCTCTCGACATCTCCATCCAACGCCTTGCCGGAAAGCCGAGCAGCAATGCCCTTCTTGTTATTTTCACGCAGGTAGTCACTGAAACTGTTAAGAACAACTGCATAGGTACGTACGGTACCTGTCGCTGCTTTGTTTTTGTACTCTTTGATGAGAGCCACGTCCTGGGGATAAGGATTCAGCTTAGCGCGGCCTGCGATCGGCACGATCCCGCCCGTCGACTGCGAGGTCCGGAGATGATCTATTGCCGCAAGGAGTTTCGCGGGATCACCCTTTCCGATGAACTCGCGCGCATCAATGGTTAACGACTCGTCGTCGAGCCGAGCAGCAATGCCCTTTTTGTCATTTGCGAAGAGCCAGCGGCCAAACCTGCGAAGAGAACCTGCATAATCCTTAGCGGTGGCTTCAGCGGCCCCGCCCTTGATGAGGGCCTCCTCAAGCTCCGAAATAAGGGGAGCGTCCTCGGAATAAAGAGGCTGCTTCCTGCGAACCCCAGTTGATCGAGCCGGCTGCAGCGCCGAGGACGACGGGCCGGGTTCGTCCATCAGCCCCAAAACCAAATCCTGATCGTGGGCTTCCGCAGGAAGCAGCTCCTCTGGCCAACTGCCAGCTTCTTGCGACGCGCTGTGCTCCGCTGCGGCGTCGCCGACCCGCCTCGTCTCCATCAGGGCCGCGTCTTCGGGATCAGGAAAGGGGGAAATATGGCGCTCGAGCTCCATCGCTTTAGCGCCGGCCCGCGATTTTCGGAGATGGGTCAGTGCGGCACCGATATTCCGATTACCCCCGGCGGCGTCTTTCCCATAGCTCTCGACATCTCCATCCAACGCCTTGCCGGAAAGCCGAGCGGCAATGCCCTTCTTGTTGTTTTCACGCAGGTAGTCACTGAAACTGTTAAGAACAACTGCATAGGTACTGGCGGTACCTGTCGTTGCTTCGTTTTTGTACTCTTTGATGAGAGCCGCGTCCTGGGGATACGGATTCAGCTTAGCGCGGTCTGCGATCGGCACGATTCCGCCCGTCGACTGCGAGGTCCGGAGATGACCTATTGCCGTAAGGAGTCTCGTGGGGTTACCCTTTCCGAAGAACTCGCGCGCATCAACGGTCAACGACTCGTCGTCGAGCCGAGCAGCAATGGACTCTTTGTTATTTGCGACAAGCCAGCGGCCAAAGCTGCGAAGAGAATATACATTGGCCTTGGCGCTGATTTCGGTGGCCCCGCCCTTGATGAGGGCCTTCTCAAGCCCCGAAATAAGGGGACCATCCTCGGAATAAAGTGGCTGCTTCCTCTGCCTTCTCAAAACTCCAGTTGACTGAGCCGGCTGCAGCGCCGAGTGCGACGGAGCGGGTTCGTCCATCAGCCCCAAAACCAAATCCTGATCGTAGCCTTCTGCAGGAAGCTTCTCTGGCCAACTGAAAGCTCGCTGCGACGCGCTGTGCTCCGCAGCGGCGTCGCTGACCCGCCTCGACTCCATCAGGGCCGCGCGTTCGGGATCAGGACCGGAGGAAATATGGCGATCGAGCTCCATCGCTTTAACGCCGGCCTGCGATTTTCGGAGATGAGCCAGTGCGGCACCGATCCGCCTATTACCACCGACGTCCTTCTTATAGTCTCCGACATCTCCATCCAACGCCTTGCCGGAAAGCCGAGCAGCAATGCCCTTCTTGTTGTTTTCACGCAGGTAGTCACTGAAACTGCTAAGGGTAAATGCATAGGTACTGGCGGTACCTGTCGTTGCTTCGTTTTTGTACTCTTCGATGAGAGCCGCGTCCTGGGGATAAGGATTCAGCTTAGCGCGGTCTGCGATCGGCACGATTCCGCCCGTCGACTGCGAGGTCCGGAGATGACCTATTGCCGTAAGGAGTCTCGTGGGATTACCCTTTCCGAAGAACTCGCACGCATCAACGGTCAACGACTCGTCGTCGAGCCGAGCAGCAATGGCCTGCTTTTTGTTTTCAAAGAGCCAGCGGCCCAATCTAAGAAGATGACCTACATTCTCCTTGGCAGTGCGTTTGACAGCCCCCCCTTTGATGAGGGCCTCCTCAAGCCCCAAAATAAGGTCAGCATCTTGGGAATAAAGAGGACGCCTGCGGGTACCGTAAACCTCTGCTGACTGGCCAGGCTGCAGCGCCGAGGCGCCTGGCATTGGCCCGCCGCCTCCATCCTGCGACGCTGGAGGGCATTCGTGCCCGCTCGCCTGCATGATGGGCTGCGCCTCCGATGGCGATGCGGCGACTTGATGGGGGGGGCCTGCATCAGCACACGATCACCCGGACGGGTGATCTCGCTTAGCTGCCGCTCAAAGGCCGCCGCGTCTGTCGACGGGGACACCGGTGCAGTCTCTTGCTGGGCGGCGCTGTTCGATTGTTGCTGCAGTCGGCTAGTTGAGGTGAAATCCATCCGTTCTCACTTTCGAAGATGTAGGCGAATCAGAGCTCGGTTTGGATCTCATGCGCGGGGCAATCGAGACGGCAGCGCGGCGACCAAATCCGCGGCACAGAATGAGCTCTCAACGTTGGATCCAGCAACAAACCACCGTGGGTCCGAACCGTCCGCGCCGCAGGCAGTCGGACACTCGGATGTTCTTCCCCACAATTTTGCTATGAGAGGAAGCTGTCGAGTACCTGACGAGCGCTGTCGGGCGACGTAAAAATTGGCTCTGACTCACTTTTGTTGCAGTCTGAACCGCCCCGGGTTTGCCGGAGGCTCCAACTCCCGAGAGGATGGAGCCATGACGAGCAAGACGACGAACAAGTTTTCACCCGAGGTTCGGGCCCGTGCGGTTCGGATGGTTCCGGATCACGCCAGCGAGCACCCTTCGCGGTGGGCGGCGGTGAGATCGATTGCCGCCAAGATTGGCTGCACACCGCAGACGCTACATGACTGGGTCAAGAAGGTCGAGATCGACAGCGGGCAGCGGACCGGCGTTCCGACGGAGATGGCCGAGAAGCTGAAGGCCCTGGAACGGGAGAACCGTGAGCTTCGACAGGCCAACGAGATCCTGCGCAAGGCGAGCGCTTATTTTGCGATGGCGGAGCTCGACCGCCGGTCCAAGCCATGATCGCCTTCATTGACGATCATCGTGGGGCGCATGGGGTCGAGCCGATCTGTCAGGTGTTGCCTGATCGCCCCCTCGACCTACCACGCCCATGGGGCCAAACGGCGCGATCCCGCCAGGCTGTCGACGTGCGCCAAGCCGGACGCCGCACTGAAGATCGAGGTTCGGCGCGCCTTCGACCAAAACTTTTCCCTCTACGGCGTGCGCAAGGTCTGGTGCCAGCTCAAGCGCGAAGGCTTCGATGTTGCCCGTTGCACGGTGTCGCGACTTATGCGGAACATGGGTTTGCAAGGGTGATCCACGGCAAACCCATCAAGACCACGATCAGCGACAAGATGCGCCATGCCTGCTGGATCACGTCAATCGCCCGTTCAAGGCGCCAAGGCCGAACGTTCTCTGGCTCTCCGACTTCACCTATGTCGCGACCTGGACGGGTTTTGTCTACGTCGCCTTTGTCATCGACGCCTATGCCCGCAGGATTGTGGGCTGGCGAGCCTCGCGCGCGGCGCATGCAGCTTCGTGCTCGATGCGCTGGAGCAGGCACTGCAAGATCGACGGCCGGTCCATCGTGGCGGGCTCGTGCACCACAGCGACAGAGGCAGCCAATACGTATCCATTAAGTACATCGAGCGCTTGGCTGAAGCTGGTGTGGGGCCTTCTGTCGGCAGCCTCGGAGATTCCTATGACAATGCTCTCACCGAAACCATCAACGGTCTCTACAAGGCCGAGGTGATCCCGCGCGGCCCATGGCGCAGCTTCGAGGCCGTCGAGATTGCGACATGCGACCTGGAATGGGTGGATTGGTTCAACAACCGACGGCTCCTCGAGCCCATCGGCAACATACCGCCGGCCGAAGCCGAGAAACGCTACTACGCCATGCTGGAACAATCCGCCATGGCGGCAGAACTTAAACTAAATGGCCTCCGGCAAACCCGGGGCGGTTCTCCCGGATCACCGTGGGTTGCAATTCTCTGGCGTCTGGGGTGCTGCTGGAGGTAGCGGGGCATCGTCAACTTAACCGACCGCGAGCCGAAGGAGGCGCTTCTCAAAGGTTCGAGATTCGGCGATAGCGCTTGTCGTGGAGATCTCGTGCCAAGTCGCAAAGGCTCGCTCGCGCGAAGCGCGACGGAAGTCGGCAGTGACGGCTCCGGAATAGGGGGGGGCGGAAAAGGCTCGCGTCCTGATCGTGAACTGACAGAAACCGTTGAGCCTGACGGGACGATTTGAAACGCTCATGGCGTCGCCGCGTCGGCTGATGAGAATTCTCGGCCCAATTATTGAGAGCTTTATGGTCGTCCGTGAAGAATGCAGATCGGCCTCAGACGGAGGCAGAAGTTATCTCGATAAAGTATTCGATTTTGCAGGAAAGCCGGGTGTTGGGCCGCGGTTTCTTGCGTTTTGGGATTTTGCTTTCGAGCTATTCGTGATTCCCTGACGGCCGGTCATAGGCATTGGGGACGGCGATGAGAGCGCTTGTCGTCTCCCTCAGACCTGTGAGCGTGCCGCGCTCGATGCCACTTGCAGCGGCCGTTCTCGATTATCAGAAGTACCGAGTGAAGACCTTGCCGGAGGTAGTATAGATGTCATTCGGCCCTTTAATTGCGGTTTGTTGTCAAGCTCACATTTTCGAACTCTCCAACGGCAAGGTGGTAGCGCCCGCGCCGTCGGAGCTGGTCGGGGTTGCGGAGACGGCGCGGGCGCGGCTGATACATGCTCTACTGGCCAGGCATTGGACAGTACGGGCTGGTTGATGTCTTCGCCGGGGTCATGGTCCTTTCCGAGGTCGCGCAGCGCCTCATGATGATGTCCGGGTCGGACGCCTCAACGTCTGCAGCGGAGTACAGTCGAGCGCCACCAGCCGAATGAACGAGGTCGCCACAACACCGTCCCAGCGGGACATCGCCAGTCCGGCAGACCGGACCAGGAACTTTACAAGATCGGATCAGGCTTCCTTTGCTTGGCCCCAGTCAAACGATGTGCCGTCGACCCAGATGCAGTGCAGAACAACGGCGATCTTGCGCGCGATGGCGACCTTCGCCTTCCTCATGCCAATCCTCTTGGCGAGCTTCATTCCCCAGGCCTTAAGGGACGACCACTTCTTCGTTCGATAAAGCAGGACGGTCGCGGCCTCGAACAGGTAAGTTCGAAGAAGACGGTCGCCCCATCGTGATATTTTGCCATTGATGTCAGTTTCGCCAGATTGATTGCGCCGAGGTGTAAGACCTAGATAGGCGCCGACGCTCGATGCTGATCGGAATCGCGATGGGTCATCGATCGTATGGCGGAAGGTCAAGGCGGTCACCACGCTAACGCCAGGAACAGTCATCAGGCGGCGCGTCGTCTCATCCGACTTTGCCAACTGGCGGACTTCGTTGTCGAAGTTGCTTTGCTGCTTACAGATCTGTTCATGGATCGACAGAAGCGGCACGATCACACCGAGGAGCTGATGATCTTTGCCCAATAGCTCACAGACCTGATTGCGAAACTGCAGTCCGATCGCACGTGGCAACAGCAAGCCGTATTCTTTGATCAGACTTCGGACCTGGTTCTCGATGTCTCGACGAATAGCCACGAGCCGGGATCTCGCGACGAGTATCGCGCGGATCCTCTGACTTTCCTCGCTCTTGACTTTGACCTCTCGATACCAGCCAACCCGCACCAGCTCGGCCAGACCTCGAGCATCATTCTGATCGCTCTTGTTCATGCGTACCGACAAAGCCGCGTGGGCATGCCGAGCGTCGATGCAAACCACCGGAAGATCGACCCTGCGAAGTTCATGCCACAGCCAACTCGCCATTGCGCCGGTCTCAAAGCCGATACGCTCCGCCTGTGGCGCCCGCTTGCGAAGCAGTGCCGTGAGCGCCCCCGGGTCGGACTTGGCTTTCCCCTCGAACAAGACCTCGCCCGCTTCATTGACCACGCATACTGAAGTTTCTTTTTGCGAGACATCGAGTCCGACATATTGCTTCATGACAGCTTCTCCGAATCGGTTGATTGCGAGAGCTCGATTCTAATGGAGCTTTCGTGTCACGAGCGCTGACCGCAATTACGTCATCGTCTGCAATATTGACCCCCGTATTGCCTCATCTGCGAATGTTACCCTGATGGCGCCATTGCCGATGACGATCCGATGTCGATTAATTGGTCGCGCCAGATGGCTTTCCCGGTTTGCTCGACGAGAGGGGCTGTGGGCGGGTCGGGCCCTACATAGCCCGAGCCGTCCACAACCCCGGGCAATGGGGCATCGGTTGTGGCGTCGTCGAGCGGGCCCTGGGCGACCAACCGTTCGGCAGCCCTCCGTCTGAGCGCCCTCAGCAGAGGTTGCACAATCGAATGCTGTCTCTTTCCGAACTCCTCAGGGTATTTCTCGCGCAGCCGGCCGACAATTGCCAGCGCCGTCAGCTGCGGCTGCTCTGCGAGCCACGCTTCGATCGCGGCAATATGCGGGTCTAGCTTGGACGGCATTCGAACTCGGGTCTTATAGGGCCGACGCGTTCGCCGGTGCCTGGCACGCGGCTCGCCGACCGTCGCGGTCTTGCCGAGCGTCTTCGCGAACGTCGCCGCGGTCGCCGGCAGGATGCTAGTGTGAGCGGGTTGCAAGCCGCGCGCCTGTCCGGCACGACGATCGACACGATTGCCTAATTCCTCTTGGGTTGCGCGAATCTCCGCCAACAGCGCGACCGGATCGAGCGAGCGATACTGATCGCGTAGCCGTTTCTTCACGGCCGCGGTCACCTTGGGATGCGCCAAGGCACGCTCATAGGGCGTCGATGGGAGATGATAGCGCTTAATCACTTTAGCCCCTTCGCGACGCTTCTTCTTCAGCTTGAACGACGGCTGGAAGAAGTTGCCGTAGAGCCGTGCCGCCGCATAGAGGCGGCCCATCATACGCGCCGTCTCGACGCCATCGAAGCGGCCATAGCCCATGAGGCGGCGGACGACGGCACCATTCGTCTGCTCGACAAACGCCTGATCGTTCATCTTATAGGCGCGCGAGCGAGTGACTTCGAGCTTCGCGACACCATGGCACGACGACATCGTTCATGAAGGCGCTGTCGTTGTCGAAGTCCACGCCGCGCAACAGCCAGGGGAACAGGCTCTGTGCGCGGTTGATCGCCTCGACGACGAGCGAACCTTCCCGCGTCAGCAACGGCAGGCACTCCGTCCAGCCGGTGGCGACATCGACCATCGTGAGAGTTTGGATGAACGAACCAGCCACCGACGTGCCGCCATGGGCGACCATGTCAACCTCGCAGAAGCCGGGCACCGGGCTGTTCCAGTCATTGAACGTGCGGATCGGGACTTCGCGCCGGATTGCCGAATAGAATCCGGCACGGCGCCGCCTGCCGCGGCTCGCCGCGATCTTCATATCGACGACCAGGCGATCGATGGTTGCGGGGCTGATCGAGAGAACACAGTCACGATCCGCCTGGCCAAGCTGCAATCGACCATGTTGCTCGAGGGCCGGCAGCAAGGTCGGGATCATCACTTTGAGCCGCTTGCCGCACACCCGATCCGACGCCTCCCACAGCGCCGTCAGCGCGTCCTTGATCGTCGCGCCATATCTGCGTCTTCGCTTTCTTGTTGCCTCGACCTGGCCCGGTCCAACCGTCTCGCGTCGCCGGAGCGCCCGCACCTCATACTTGCGATGCCAGCCCGTCGTCGCGCACAATGTGTTTTCAACGAGAAGCCTTAAGTACCATGAGTGAGGCTACCGTGGCGCCGTCCTCTCCCCGCCGGGACGCAAGCTGAGGCGCTCAGCGTTTTCTTCGAGCGGGCTTTCGGACGCCAAGCGTTCGCTGAGAGGAGCGAGCGTGAATCGGGGCGTTCACAATGCCAGCAGTTATAAGACGGGCCTCCTCGCTCCCCTTGTTAGCTACGGGATCAGACATACTGCTCCAGCTTGAGGTAATCGCTCGTGAGGACAGGTGAGCGGATAGAAGAAGCTGCGTCTTGAAGGAAGGTATCCAGTGTCCGACTAGCGCGAGCGCGGCCTTCGAAAGATAGCCGTGCCGGTGCGCGAGTACGGAGAGTTGCTAGTTCGGAACCAACAAGGTCAGCCGCGGCAGCGGCGCAATCTGAGGCGGAGAAGCAACCAGCAGACATGACTGCTTGTGCAAGTCCTAATGTGGTGAGCCAACCGGCATAGATGAGCACGGTACCATCTGTCTCATTGAGCCCAGAGAGTTCCTCAATTGCAGCAGCATGGACCGGCGCCGCACCAAGAGACAGGAAAAGATCGGCTATCTCATCACGCGTGGCTCTAGAGAGAAGGCAGCGGCCGAGATGTGATAGGAGCGTCTCTGTCGGACCTTCAAAGATGCGGAGAATGCGAGCGTCTCGATAGATTTTAGCTACAGGCGTTCCCTCATCGTAACCACGGCCCCCCAACAGCTGGAGGCATTGATCAGCGACGAGGCCGCACCACTCCGACGACAAAACCTTCGTTGCCGACGCAAGGTGGACATTGGGCGCGCCCTTCGCTGAGATAAGTCGGCAGGATGCAGCTAGCATTGCCTTCACTACTTCCCGCCGGAGCACCATTTGCCCGAATAGCTGCTCGATATAGCTGTTCTCAATCATGCGCAGCTTACCTAGTCGACGATGTATTGCATATGAGGCTGCGACCTGGATAGCGCGCTCAAGGGCTCCAAGGCCCATCGCAGCCACACCGATGCGCCCGCGGTTCATACTGGATGCTGCTGTTCCCCAGCCGTCTTGATCGCGAGAAAGAACGTAAGCGCTCGGCACCTCGACATCCTGGAACTCCAAAGTATTCTGGATAATGCCACGTAGACCGAGTGTGCGATGCTCGTGTGTGACCATTAAGCCCGGAGCCTGCCTATCAACTAGTACACCAACGAGCCGACCTTTCACGTCGGGACCAGAGGCTCGTGCAAAGCAAACGATCCAGCGAGCCCAGTCAGCGAGGCCAATCCAAATTTTGCGGCCAGAGATGCGAACTCTATCCTCGTGCATGAAAGCCGAAGTCTCTATGTGCCGCGGGGCAGAGCCAGCCCCAGGCTCTGTCAAAGCGAAAGCGCAAAGGTCTCCGCGTGTTGCACCCCACATGACATGCCTTTGTTCAGGGATGCGCGGTGCTGCTTCGATGCAGGGCAAGGCCAGGAAGTTATGGATAACGAGGGTAGAGGCGGCCGAGATATCGAAGGATGCAGTGGCAGAGATGAGGTCGATGGCCTCTTGCAAGGGAAGAGCTAATCCGCCGAGCTCTGTTTGTGTAGTGAGCCCGAACAGTCCGTGCCTTGCTAATATGCTGTGTAGGGTCGGAGGAAATGCCCGACGGTCATCCGCATCAGCGAAATTCAGCTGACTCAGGTCATCGATCAAACTGGAATATAGGGTAGGTACAGCACCTTCAGCTGTGCGTTCCTGCGCCTCCCCGAATGGAGAGTAAACTTGAGAGTACATAGCCATTAGTGCATAATGGATGAGCCCGCCCTTCGTGCCAATCATCCCCAGGGCTAGCTCGATCACACAATGGTATATGTGGGTGGGAGCGTAGCATGAGCAGGCTGCTCTAGCAGGCTGTTGAAAAAGGTGCTCGCCGCCGACCAGCGACCGTGATTCATTGGCTCCGACGAGATTCGGAGATGGTGCGTGCGCGGCGGGCGAGCTGTTCAGCTACGTTGATCTGGAGGCGGGTGCGGCGTGACCATCCGCTGCGAGCGATCCGGACGATCGCGAACGAGGCGCTGTCGACGCTGGAGCGCGAGTTTGCCGCGCTCTATTCGCCGATTTGGCGGCCGTCGATCCCGCCGGAGAAGTTGCTGCGGGCGATGCTGTTGCAAGCGTTTATTCGATCCGTTCGGAGCGGCTTTTGATCGAACGGCTGAAATACGACCTGCTGTTCCGCAGGTTCGTCGGAATTGGCGTCGACGACGGAGCCTGGGACCATTCGGTGTTCTCGAAAAACCGCGACCGGTTGCCGGAAGGCGACATCGCGGCCAAGTTCCTCGCGGCGGTGCTGGCGCAGCCCAAGGTGAAGAAGCTGCTGTCGAGCGATCACTTCTCGGTCGATGGCACGCTGATCGAGGCCTGGGCCTCGATGAAGAGCGTGAAGCCGAAGGATGGCTCTGGCGCGCCGCCGGCGCAAGGCGGCGGGCGCAACGCCGAAGCGGACTTCCATGGCCAGAAGCGCTCGAACGGCACCCATGCTTCGACCACCGATCGGGATGCCAGGCTTTACCGCAAGGGAAAGGGCAACGAAACGAAGCTGTGCTTCATCGGGCATGGGCTGATGGAGAACCGCCACGGCCTGCTGGTCGACGCCTGCCTGACGCGGGCCGACGGGCATGCCGAACGGGTGGCCGCGCTGCACCTGATCGAACCGCGTGCCGGGGCGGAATGCAAACTCACGGCAAGGAAGAAGCCTTGCTGGTGGCGACAGCCTGCGCCAGTCCCCCAAAGGGCCGTGCCCGCTGGACGCTAAAGCTGCTGGCGGCTGCGATGGTCAAGCTCACCGAACACAAGAGCCTGTCGCACGAGACGGTTCGGCGGCGCCTGGCCGAGAATGGCCTCAAGCCCTGGCGCAAAGACATGTGGTGCATTCCGCAGGTCGGCGGCGAATACGTCGCCCGCATGGAGGATGTGCTCGACCTCTATGCCGAGGTGCCCGACTCCAGACGGCCAGTGGTGTGCTTCGACGAAAGCCCGGTGCAACTCATCGGCGAGGTGCGTCAGCCCATTCCGGCCAAGCCCGGCCACCTCGAACGTTACGATTATGAGTATCGCGCAATGGCACGGTCAATCTCTTCGTTCTCTTCGACGTGCATCGCCCCTGGCGCAAGGTCAAGGTCACCGAGCGGCACGAGATTACGCCCAATGCATGCGTGATCTCGTCGACATCCATTATCCCGACGCCGAGATCATCCGGGTCGTCCAGGACAATTTATCGACCCACTCCGCCGGCGCCCTCTATCAGGCGTTCCCGCCCGCCGAAGCCAGGCGGATTTTGCGACGGCTCGAGTTCCACTACACCCCAAAGCACGCAAGTTGGCTCAACATGGTCGAGATCGAAATCGGCGTCCTGCGAGGCCAGTGCCTGGATCGCAGGATTGACGACCCCAAGCGACTGCGCCGCGAAATCACCGCCTGGGAACGACAACGAAATGCCACCCGCTCCCGTATCAAATGGATGTTCACAACAGACAAGGCTCGCGCCAAAATGGCAGGCGCCTATCCCGCCACTTCCAAAGAGTCATAATCACTGTGACGAGGTACTAGGACCAATCCACATTCAGGATTCCCATAGCTGAATGATGCTGAACCAATGCGTTCCGAACCTTTTGATTCGGAGCGTACTGACGGGTGTGAAGCGCTATGAGCTGAGCGAGGCACAATGGGCTCGGATTGCAGCTATGCTGCCAGGCAAGGTAGTTGATCCCGGCCGCAGCGGTGTTGACAGCCGCTTGTTCGTGAACGGGGTTTTGTGGGTTTTACGGTCCGGCGCCAATTGGCAGCACCTGCCGGAGCGCTATGGCAAGTGGGAGAGCGTACACGCGCGTTTCACTCGCTCGGCCAAGGCCGGCGTATGGGAGAAGATGTTTGCCGAACTGATCAAGGATCGCGACAACAAATACCTGATGCTCGACACCACTCTGGTTCGTGTCCACCAGCAGGCCGCGAGCGCAAAAGGGGGGCCAAAACTCAGGAGTTGGGGCGTTCCGCAGGTGGATTGACCACCAAGATCCATATGCTCTGCGACAGCCTCGGTCGGCCGCTGCGCTTCATGCTCACCGCCGGCCAACGACATGACAACCTCACTGCAAAAGCCCTGCTCGAAGGCTTCAATGCCGAGGCCGTGCTGGCCGACAAGGCCTACGACAACAACAATCTACGCACGACCATCACAGACATGAACGCCGAAGCGGTATCCACTCAACCCATTCTCGTAAGGTCCCCATCCCGCAAGACGAGACGATCTACAAGCTACGCAACCGCATCGAGCGCTGCCTCAACAAGCTCAAACACTTCCGCCGCTTCGCCACGCGATATGACCGACGGGCGAGACTACTTCCTCGCCTGCGTCCGCCACGCCTGACATCGCTCTATGCGCAGGTTGTCGATGATGGAGATATGACTGCTTGGGCCATTGTCGCGCCACGTTATCATCTCCAGCGCGAATAAAGCTGTGGGTGATGGTCACATCGACCCCCCATAGGCGCTAAGATAGTTTGATCATTGCCTGATAGCGGCGCTTGCGTCTGGGGGGCTCGCGCAGATGTCGCCGGGGAGCACGGCTTGCTCTGCGCAGACAAGCGATCGTGGATTCGGGAATGACGGCTTGGAGCAATGAGGCGATGAGCTGACGTAGCAGGCGCCATGCGGAAGGTCCGGTCAGGCGGCTTCGTCCAAGCGGAGAGAGTCCTCGAGTTCGTTGACCAGCGGCTCGAGCAGTAGAGTGATCAGCAGGTGAGCGAGGATATGGGGTTTAGCGGACCGCTGGTCAGTTCCGGGAGGTCCCTTCAAGCCAATCAAGCTCTTCAGCCGCTTGAAGCCGAGCTCAATCCGCCATCGCAACCGGTAGAGGGCAATGACGTCAGCAGCCGTGAAGTCCTAGCCCTTGAGCGAGGTCGCCAGGATTACCCAATCAGCGGCCTCAAGCGTTTGCCTGGAGAGTTGATGGCCTCCCTTCTGGGCTGTCTTGCGTGCCTTGCGTCGCGCCTCCGCGGCCGCATGCGCCGGCTTTTTGACCGCGACCAAGCGCACAGCAAGCGGTTGCGCGCCGGACTTGCGCTCTATCCAGATCGGTCGATCGATCATGCCGCCTGCCAAGGCCTTGCGCAGCTCCGCGATGAGACCGACAAGGTTGCCGTTGCGATCCAGCCAACGCGCGCTCTTGCAGCCCGCGCGGATCACGAAGTCCGCGCCGGCATCGACGCACTGTGGATACGCCACACTGCGTTGTTTTGCCTGCCCTCGGTCCCGCTTTGGGGACCGTCGTGGCATCAACGATGCGGATCAGCCGACCGCGGCTTGCCTTCGGCGCACCACTCGCAATTGCCTGACCTATCAGTTGCGCCAGCCAATCTCCGGACTGACGCAAGCGATACAACAAAGCCACGTTGGAGATGCCGACAAGGCCCACCGACGTCGCCCACGCCGCCGTCAGCCGCAGACCCCGCGTGCCCAGACGATACGCAAGTATCAGCCGCAGCAAATCAACCGCATTGGTGATCTCGCGCGGACGAACAAACGCCTTCGTCTCGCGCGCGCCAACCTCTAGCCCCAGTCTTCGTTCACAAGCGATTCGTGTCTCATCCCTTCTTGGAATCACATACAAATTCAACGCGCAATCCTATTTTAGCGCCTATGGGCCTGCGCCAGGGTCGATGCCGTCGGTGTTGCGGGCCTCGGCCGGCGCACCGATCGTGAGCCCCCAAAAGGTGGCACCTCCGACCCTGTTCATCGCGACGTGGAAATTGGGCGCATTGCGTAGCGTGACACCATAGAACGTGATGTTCTGCGCCTGATCGATCTGGATCAAACGCGGGGCGTTCTGATTGCCGCTCTCAGTCTGAGCGCGGCGGCGCGAGACGTGAACCTTGCAACCCGGCGACAGCACCTTGCTTGTGAGCGAACAAAGATGAGCCGGTCAAAAACGGCTGATCCCAACACTTGTCACGCGCGTGAGCGTTCGTGGCTTGGCTTCTCGCCACTTGCACTTGTGCGCGAATTCTTGCGCTCTACACCGCTCAGCCATTGCACTAAGCCAAGCCCCTGTTGCGAAGACCCGGTTGGCAGCCTACTTCCAGCTGTCGCTCGGTCGGACGCTGCCCCCAGCATCCGCTCGCAGGTTAGCGGGATCCAAGACAGGCTCCAATTGACGTGGTCGCACGTTATGCTCTCCGACCTCCTGCGCACGTGCGCTGAAGTGTCCCAGAGCAGATCGATGAGCCGTCTTCACGCTTCGGCGTTTGCTCGAGCTCTGTCAATTCTGCTTGGTACCTGGCCACATCCGATCGCGCGCGAAGGAGCTTGACTTTGATCTCGTCTCGTCGCCTCGATTCCTCTTCAAGCCGCAAATTATCCTCGATCGGCTCAATGGTCATTTACGTACGGTCTCCGATCTGCAGATGACTACAATCCTCAAAGCCTCGGACTGTCGATCTCCGGCGCAGGTGGACCTTTGCCAGAATGACTTGAGGCACTGTTCACAGCAAGTTGCTCGAATTGTGCGTAGCACGTTTAGGATCACCATTCGTCGATACCGTACAGAGCAATCTCATCCTCGGCGCAGGACCGAAGCCGCACCGGAAGATAGAGAGCTTGCCAGGCGAGGCTGCGTCTCCGATGCAGCTCGCTGACCGCTTGAAATGAACGAGCAAGTTTCATCTGACTCACAGATCAGGTGCCGCGAGATCGCAATAGTCGCCGCAGCGGATGCTCGGCACATCGAGCAACCGACGTGCCAGTGACGCCGACCGTCGTTTTTGACGAATCGCGGCACCTCTCGGCGCGCTGTCTGGATACCGACGTCGGGCTTCGGACAACCGACGTCTTCGATCACTGGGCTGAAATGGCTCATACTGCAAGTGGTCTGGGCGGACTTACCAAGCACACACCATCGAGTGCGCAGATCTCGGATCAATGCTATTCCACCTCGGCGCAACTTTGCAAATGAGAGCTGAGCGAATATCGTGGCGCTCGATCAGCTGTCATCGTGGGACAGCCTCTGTGCGGCTCAACTGAAAACGGCGCCGGCAGGCGGCTTGCCGTCGGCGAAGTCAGCTGCCGCCTTGGCGTGCAGCTTGGCCGAATCGAACAGCGACAGCTGTGTATGCTCCGGCCCGATCAGCAGGCCGATCTCGGTGCAGCCGAGGATGACCGCATCGGCGCCTCTTGCGCGACCGCGCGCGATGATTTCAATAAAGTCCTGCTGATCCGAAATGACAACCGCCGCAAATTTCATTGAAAACAACATTGTGGATCCGGCTCCGATCCTTCTCATCGGGCACGATCGGCGAAAGATCGAACCGCTCACGCAGTCGGTCACAATGGAACGGCTGCTCCATTGTGTAGAGCGTGGCCAGCAACAGCGCCCGCTTGATGCTCGCTGTGACGAGAGCTGCTCCGGGCACATCGATGGTGTGGATGAGCGGCACGCATAGGTTCACCGTGACGAACGTGTCTCCATGACGGCAAGAACATCTCTTGGAGAGGATCACATGGTAGCTGGCATCGAGAAGTTCCGGGGTTTTTCGCGGGACATGAGGACCACTACGTGATCATCGGCGTCACAGCATGCGGCCTGCTGTTCGACGCCGTTGGTCTTCCAACGCCCCCACCGCTTCAGCTCTCCCGACGTGACTTGCGCTGCTTTCAGTTGCTCGGCTTATCGCGTCTGCGACACATGATGCTCGACCGACGGGGTGCTGAGCTCGCAGTCAAGTTGTTGAATAGAATGAACGACGGCTTTTTGGGGTCTCTTCCCCCACAGTTGGCACGACTCTTGAGTGTCTCTCGTTGCCCGGCGGCACGAGTTGCCGACGGCCATCACTGATTCTTCCTCTCATTGAGAAGGGAAGCAACAATGAAGATCGATATGTCAGCTTAAGGTGTGACTAAATTAACTGCTGAAGAAGCATCTGCAACTTCAGGAGGCCGGTTTTGGCTCCTCATAGGAGCAGTGGGCGGAATTCTCGGGGTGCAGCCGCTGTAGTTATATCTGCGGGCGTCCGGTTTCCTACATATAAGCCGTACGGCTAGACTGGTCTCTTACACGTAAGCCGCACGGCTAGACCCGATGAACACAAGTGACGAAAACGCAGTACGGACTACAGATTAGCAGCTTCCATGGAAGCTGCTAATCACCACAAGCCATGAACTTGTGGGCTTCGGCGAACGACGGCGTACAGGCATTCACCGGGTTTGGCAATCAATAGGTTAGGTCATAAATTGTCTGGACTTTCTTCGGACGAGCATAGCGAAAAAGGAGCTGCCGACCTACGTCTATGGCTATCCTTCCAAGCGAGCGTATCGGGTTTTTCCGCAGCCACTCCGCATAACTGATGTCGTTGAGCAGGCTAGCCGTTCTAAGCACATCAACATCTATATCCATATACCGTTCTGCCGCTACCGGTGCACCTACTGCACGCTCTTCCTGACAACGCGTCAAAACCCGGCGACGGGGGAGTCTTATGTTGCTCGATTGGCGGAGCACATCGCGCGATATGGAGAATACTTCGGAGATCGAGAGGTTGTAAGTATCTATTTCGGCGGCGGCACGCCAACTCTGCTGACTCAGCATCAATTCCGCGAGCTTTTCGCCGCCCTTGAGGCTGCATTTCCAAAACGAAGCCGGAAATGTGAGATTACCGTCGAGAGCGCGCCAGACACTTTCGACAACAACCTTCTGGATTGCCTGAAGGCCTTTGGCGTCAACCGAATGAGCATGGGCATCCAGACCATGGTACCCGGCGAGCTTGCGCAGTCAGGTAGACCATATTCGGTCGAGACTGCAGAAGCGGGAATCAAAGCACTGACGGAACGGTTTTCCCACGTCAATCTTGATCTGATCTACGGCCTGCGTGGTCAAACTCGCGACTCCTGGAACTTTTCGCTTGGCCGCGCGCTCGACTACGAGTCGCAGACACTCTCCCTTTACCCCGTTGTTGTTCGTCCGATGACAAACATCATGACCTCAAAGGCGCACGCCCCCGAATTATTCTTCTCTGACGCGGATAAGTACATGCCCTCTATTTGGCCCATTTTGGTCATCAGGTGATCACGACCGACATCTCCGAAACCGCTATCTCCAAGCTGAACCGGCTCGCAGGTGATCTTGGCGTGAACATAGCGAGTGGGGTCGCTCGCGTTGAAGACTTCCGGCCGCCTGCTTGCCTGGACGTCTTTATAGCGCATTGCGTATTGCATTTCACGGAACGGGGAGTCTGGAAGCCGCTCGTCACGGCCTTAATGAATCGAACGCGGCCTGGTGGATTTCATTGCTTCACAAACACGCTCGATCAACCAGACCATCCTATTTCGAAGGAGGCTTTGGCATCTGGTCACAAAAACTCGTTCCAGCGCGGCGAGCTCGAGGCCATCTATACAGAAGCGGGCTGGGAGATCTTGCGCTCCGATCATTACATCAAATGGGACTCGCACCCTGGCATTCCAATCCATTCACACTGCCTCGAGAAAGTTGTGGTTCGTAAGCCAATTGGATCTGAAGATCTCCCGCGAATGAGAGCCGAGCCCATCAAGGTAGCCGGGATGATTCCTGTCAAACAATTTGATACCTTGAAATTGGGCACACCACGCGATGCCATACGGCTCGCCGCCAGCCAGCCATGGGTTGAAGACTACCCGGAAGACAGTTGGCGGCAACAATCAAGTGGCCATAGCGGACGGCTACGTGCGTGAGGATATGATCTATGGCGATCACGGCCTCCAGTTCGTCAATGGAACGCTTACCGGCAAATATCGATACCTCACGCCCCCGAAGCGCTTGCTCATTCGAAATAAGTGATGCTCGAACGGTTTCTCATTGGCCGCCTTGGCCCGTCGAAAAGGTCTTGGGTCACGTCGGGGATGTCCCGATCGGTGTTGAACTACGTCGGGCCGACGTTGCCGGAATGAATGTTACGCGGCCCTCGAGACGTGGGCAACGGGCTTGATCGTCATGCGATCGTGGCGAGCTTGAAGGGCCGCACGCAGAACCGACAATTGCTTATGCGCCTTCAATCGTCGGAAGTCCTTGTTGGCCTCGATCATGCCGGCCGCGACCCATCGCAAGGCCATACCGGCATCCCGCCAGCGTTTGACGTTGCGCGTGACGCGGCGAATGGTGCCCATGATGTTCTCGGCGATGTTGGTCCAGGCGAGCGAGCGACGAAGCTCCTTCGGCAGCTTCAACCGGACGACAGTCAGGATTTCGTCGAGGCCTTCGAGGATGCTGGCCGCTACGCCGGGCCATTGCTGGTCGAGTCGACGCGCGAGATTGCGGATCAATTTTTCAGCCTTGTCGGCGTCATCGAGCTGCCAGGCCTGGCGCAGCACCCGACGGGTGGCCGCATGATGCTCTTTCGGCAGGCGTTCCATGATGTTGCGTGCCTTGTGGATCTGGCAACGCACCGTCGCCCGTATTGAGGCGACGATGCTCGGCCTCGACATCCGTTTCGTCGTCACCAGCCTCGATGTCGGCTCGGGGAACTGGTCAGTGCAAGCCTCACACCCCGGGCTTTGAGGGTTTGGAGCGCTTCGCAGATGGAAAGAGCTCGGGGACATTAGTCCAATCGAGAGGTGTGGTGTGCAACCAAACCACTGAACGCGCCGCCGATGGCAGTACAAGAAGCCAACTTTATCCAGAAGCCTCGTCAGTCAAGGGACTCCGACCTGAGCCCGGGCGGAGAATAGGTCAATGAGTTGGTGAGCGCAGACCGACACAATTGGTGACCAAGCGAACGGCCGACCTTACGGTTGAGTTGCACGGCTGCGCAACGTCCGGTTCTGTGGCGGCGAATATTCACAACCGGAATGCTCGCCGCCGCATTGTCGCGTACCGCTACCCGTCGCCATTGAGGAGCCGAGCGGCCGAACGGCGTCAGGCCGCATTCTCCGCAACTTCCAAGGCCCGCAGGTTCATCAAGGGAACGAAGTTCCATTGCTGCGCGGGCGAGCCGTTGAACTTGAACAGCCAAACCGGGTTGCCGTCACTCGTGCCACGAGTCTTATTATCGATACACAGACTGTTATCCGGGAGGCTAAGGATGAAGCCGGGGCTCTTGAGAAATTCCCACCGCTGACTTTGGATGGCTGGGTTATACACTTTGAGCGAGAGGAGAGCCTCCGGCGCGACGCGATCGGTGCCGACTGCGAGATTGCCCCCGCTCGAGTTCAGTGTAATCGCTCCAGTATCGAAGTTGAGGTCCCAGAGAACGTAACGGAGAGGCGTATCTTTCTTCCGCAGCACGACCGCCGCACCGTCTTGCTGATCCTTCACGCCGAGCACGAAGTTTCGGTCTTGTTTGTACTCGATAAGGTAAAGACCCATATTTTCCTCCTGTTGGTTTGCTAAGCTTGCGAAGGCGAGTCCTATCCAGCACGCAGAGGGGGCTGGGCGTTTGAGCCTTCGTTGTGATCTAAGCAAATGACATGCCACGGCTGCGTTGTGCTCTGGGAAGAGGCTACTCGAGCAACGCTTGCGCTGTTCTCGATCACGGCATTCAAGACCACGTACTTTGGCTATCCTCAAAATAAAGATGGACGTCGCGAGTTCAGGTTCAATGGAATAGCTCTTCGACAACCGCACGCACGAGCGCGCCATCACGGCTGCATCTCGCCCTTGTACGCACGCAGGCAATAGAGAGCGGAATGCTATGAAAGGCCTTTCTGTTTTGGTGGCTTTGGGGGCTCGGGTGGCGGAACAGTCTTGTGAAGCTCTACAATCGCGTCGAGCACGTCGCTGATCGAGATATTCCCCTCCGACCATTCTTTAAGCGCCGCTATCGCCTTTGTCAGAGCCTCTTCGCGGGTCACGGCATGATCCCCTGTGATGGATGGCTGAGACCGATCAACAGTAAAGACGCACGGACGGTGGGGTGGATCCCGTGCGAGTTGGCGCGACGAAAGGGCTTGATTGTCTCGTAAGCGTCACTAACGTAGAAGCACCCAAGCCGTCGATATCTCAGCAACTTGCGTGCCAGACGGTCATTGGATGTTCGAGGGAAAACGATGTGCTTTCACAGCGCCCGGAGGCTTCTCGCGGTCAATCAGTATCAGCTTTCGGACATGCCCGTCATCACGTGCAAGCAAATGAACGAAGTGGGGCAAAGAAACAAACGCGCTTAGCCCGTCTTATTCGTCAGAGGGCGCCTGAGAGGCTGGCGAGCGTGGTGTAAAGCGCTGATGCGGCGTAGGATTCGGTTGCAAAGCCAACCCCGATGATACGATTCTGCCCTTCTCGTTTCCAGCCGTTCACGCCAAGAAAGTCACAGCTGCCTTCGATGGCGGTCGGCTGACCTCGAACGGGGGCGTGATGCTTCTGGCGATGGCCGAGCGGCGTCTCGGCTTGGCCGACAATTTGGCCCGCGTGTTCCCGGATCGGCGCGATCCGACGCGGGTCGTGCACAGCCTTGTCGATATGTTCCGCGCGCGCATGTTCGCGATCTGCTGCGGCTACGAGGACGCCGACGACCTCGATCATCTGCGGTCCGATCCCGCATTCAAGCTGGCCTGCGGTCGGCTGCCGGACACGGGTCGCGATCTGTGTTCCCAACCGACGCTGTCGCGGCTGGAGAATGCTCCGCGCCTTCGACGCATGGATGGATAGCTACCCGCGCGAGCCGGCATCCGTCACGCTCGACATCGATGATACCTGCGATGTCGTCCACGGCCATCAGCAGCTCTCGCTGTTCAACGCTCATTATGACGAACGCTGCTTCCTGCCGATCCACGTCTACGACACGGAGAAGCGCCGGCCCGTGGCGGTCGTGCTGCGGCCCGGCAAGACGCCGGGCGGCGTCGAGGTGCGTGCCCATCTGCGCCGCCTGATACGGCATATCCGGACGCGGTGGCACAACACGCGAATTACGTTCCGTGGCGACGGGCGCTATGCCCGGCCGGAGGCAATGGCGTGGTGCGAGACCAACGGCATCGACTACATCTTCGGTCTGTCCGGCACCAAGCCGCTCGCCAGAAAAGTCGACGAGGCCGCCGACGGCATCCGCACGCGACGCGCCATCGAGAACCTGCCGGTTCTGCGTGGCTATACCGAGACGCGCCACAAGGCAAAGTCCTGGGATCGCGAACGACGTACCGTCGCCCGTACTGAGGCGACGATGCTCGGCCTCGACATCCGTTTCGTCGTCACCAGCCTCGATGTCGGCTCGGCCGAGTGGATCTACGACAGCCTGTATTGCGCGCGCGGCCAAGCCGAGAATCTGATCAAGCTGCATAAGACGCAGCTCGCCTCCGATCGCACCAGCTGCCGTTCGGCGCTCGCCAATCAAGTCCGCCTCGTTCTCCACACCGCCGCTTATTGGCTGATGCTGACCGTGCGCGACGCGATTCCCAAAGCCCGGGAATTGGCCACAGCCGAGTTCGCGACGCTGCGTCTTCGTCTCTTGAAACTCGCTGCCCGTGTCGTCGAGACCACGAGCCGCATTCGCCTTGCGTTTGCCGCGGCATGTCCCGAAGCCGACCTGATCCGCGGCTTGCCAGGCGCGCTGCTGCCGCTCGGTCCTTGACCGGCGGGGCGTCCGCCCCCCGTTCGCCCAACCCATCCCTCAAGCGCGTTGCAAAGTACCGGTCGTCAGGCGGTGAAAAGCCGAAGGCAATCCCGCGCGCCTCGTCAGAGCAGATGTGCGGGCCACATCAAGCGGAATAAAAAAGCACTCTCACGAATAGGACGGGTTAGCCAAAGCTCCGCTCTCAGCTTCCGCTTGGGAAGCTGAAGTCGGCTGCCGCGGGCACAGAATCGGTCTCAAAGTGCTGAACCAAGGGCTGAAGCACTAATGCGGCCGCTCGCCGCGCGATATCGTTTGCGAATAGATCATGATGCGCTTGCCCCGCGAAGGCGGGTGGTCAGGCTGACTACGAGAGATGCGCGATGACCGACTTGCGGACCTGATAATCACTCCGACGGTGCGAATTATCGCCAAGAAGTCGTCGAAGCTCCCCCTGAGGCCAGCCGCGTGAGACACCCTCTCCACTGCCGCCTCTCGCTTGGCGGCAGTGATCCCGGGTTGACCTCCCGTCCGTCGCATACAGAAGAACACTTGCGACGTGAGCTGGTTGCACGGCCTTCCGGCGACGCCGAACCGATCTTTCTGCACCCGCTCTGCCTCGTCCTCTAAACCATCATACCGTCGCGCGAATCTTAGCAGACAACATTGCCGCTTCGGATGGTCCTAGCCCAACAATACCTACAAAGCTCGGCGGCGGCCTTGGGATGTGCCGATCAGTGGGTCTCCAGAGGTGAAGGCAGTACCGGCTGTTATTGACATACTGCGAATGCGGCGGATGCAATTGCATGACGCATTCCTCCTCATCCCAGAACAAGTCTTTGACAAAGCACATCTCTTGCCAGTTCGGACAACGCCGCGGCGTCGAAACGGCGACCTGCTCCCAGCCCGGACGGACAAAGCCACTGATTTTCAGTTCACTCCCGCAAGGGCCCTGCACCAAGAACAGCCCACCGGGGCCTGATCCTGGTACGCTGGCGAACTTGCCGGATCGTACGCGGCCGGCTTCCAGCTTCTCTATGATCTGCGCTCGCACGCACCCTCCTTTGCTTTACGGATCGCTTTGAAGTCGACGTAGATGACGTTGTTTGGCAACTCATGAGCCGGCGCAAGCTCCGTCAGCAGCGTAGCGTTCGAGCACCACTCTCCAGCGAACCATCTGCTGAGAAAGCCGCAGATGTCCATCATCACGTATTCTCCCATTACTTAGTTCTCGGCAGCTCACATCCTCTTCAAGCACCCGACGAACGCCTTCACTGCACTCCCCGATTGCATGAAAGGCCGGCGATGCACGAAGTGCTCGATCCGTTTCATCCGCGGAATTGACCTCCACACTCACGAACACCCGATGGGGTAACCAGCCCCGCCAGACAACTCGGTCACGAAGCGCGCTTTTGGCGACACATCTTACTTACCCATGCCCGCGGGCGCTGATCACCCGGCGCCGGACAGAGTGCGCTTCAGCAAGGTAAGATCCGCGCTCGATTTCCCGCACTTGCAAAACGAGTGTTCATTAGCCTTTCCGTTCAAGTCTCGAGGATGCATCTCGGCAATATGAAATTTGTCAATCGACGCGTATCACTTCATCCCTCCTGATCCCTCCTGTTCTGATGTCGCAGCCGATATCCGTTTGTGCACTCGATTATGGCTCGCCGAAACGACGTCACGCCGCACGGACTGACGCGACGCAAAAGCAATATCGGCTTTGGCCCGATGCGGCCTTGTGACGTGGCAGCACTTGAATCATTCGCAGCTCTCGCCGCTAGCGGAGCCTGAAACAATGCCAATACGTCATCTATGTGACCATGAAGAACTTGTCGGACCAAAAATTCGAACGGGCGCGTCTAGCTCGTGAATGCTTGGCACAATGTGTTTCGGATCGAGTTGATAGCATCCTACGGCTCCTCGCGAGGATGATCAGACATGACGAGTTAGTCCTTTGGACAGACCATCACTGCGACCATCCGCGGATCTTCAGGCGCGTCGATACAATGCAACAGCTGGCGCATCGTTGCAGGTATGACGTCAGCAAACATTCACGCTTGCCTCCCATTGCTGGCGTCGGCTTTCGGACATCGATGGTCGCGGCTCCGACAATCGTCGATTGGTCCACAGCGCCGCACTCTAGAGGCACGCATCTAACCCTTGTCGAGCGGTGCAGGCACTTCTCGATTACGGGCATACTGATTGCTGTAGTGTCGAAACAGGAAGGACACGCTATCCCGACATCAATTTGCAATGGACTCGTTGTTTGGTGTTTGGTTTTGACTTATGCATTGCCAAAGCACGTTTCGGACTTGCACGGCATCTCCCTGATCGATAATACGCGACCAAGTCGACAGGCCGCATACCTCACGTGCAACAAGCCGAATTCTGACACTCCGAGCTTTGGAAGACCAACTGATGGATAACACGAGGCGTCCGGACGCTAACCTTTTTCCCTGGACCAGTGGAGCATGCGAGGAATGACGCACTGGCGCGCACCAAAGCAGTCCATGGTGAAGCATTACGCTGCTGACCGCCGCTCTTGGCAGACGCAGAGGAGATGGAACCTGTCGCCGCTGGCCGGGCTTCTCCTTCATGCGCTGCTTTGGGCCAGTATATGTTGGATCATCGCAGCGTCCTTATGAGCGAAACGACGAGCCGGAGGAGATCTCAGTGGATGGGTGCTGGTATAGGAGGGATGCCGTCGTATACCGCGGCCGCGGTCTTGCAATTGTTGAGTGGCTAGATATGAAAACCTCCGAGGTCAGACAGGCAGGTGAAGAAGTGTTGGATATCGCGGATTATCGGACTTATATGCCTGCAAGCTTGACTTGACCTGACGGCAGCTATTTTCCCATCCGGTATTCGGCACTACGCCCGACAAGTGCTTTACGTTTCTCGCGCAAGAACGGGACTAAGATCGGCGCGCCGGCTCGATAGTAGGCGGATTAGCTTTCGAGAAGCTGACGAAAAGAGTACGCCTGCGCCTATACAATCCCTTGTAGGTCGTTAAAGCGGCTCGCTGCGCTGAGGCGGCATGCTGACTGGGATTCGATTGGAACGATTTGTGCGAGAGAGGACCGTCTGGAGATTCTCGGCACGGCAGCCTCTGCAATGAATCGCCCACCCGAGTACCGAGCCAGATTGTTGCTCACCGTTGGCATTCGTGGCGATCTGCCGATGGAGGTTCCATCGACACGCGAGACGCTACGACTCTTGGCCGGACCAAGTGCCCCGCTCGTTCTTGTGAAATGGACCCCGATTTTGGGACCAGAGGTTAGTTGGAAAAGGGCCGCTCCGTTTGATAGACGGAGGGCATGATGACGACGAAGACGAGACGCAAGATCGACGCGGCACTGAAGGCAAAGATTGCGCTGGAAGCCGTGCGGGAGCAGGCGACGGTGGCCGATCTGGCCCAGCGCTATGAGGTTCACCCGAACCAGATCTATGCCTGGAAGAAGCAACTGCTGGACCAGGCGGCGCGGGCCTTTGATGCGGGTGTCGGGCGCGAGAGCGAGGAAACGCGCGAACGCGAGATCGAGAAGCTGCACGCCAAGATTGGACAACTGACGGCCGAGCGCGATTTTTTAGCGCGGAGGTCCGGAAGATGAGCACGCCGGACCGTCGAGGAATGCTCGATCGCGCCGACAAGGCGCTGTCGATCCGTTGGCAATGCCTGTTGCTTGGCATCGCGCGCTCCGGGGTCTACCGGCCGCCCCGGCCGGCCAACGACAACGACCTTGCCCTGATGCGGCGGATCGACGAGCTGTTCATCGCCTGGCCGTTCCTGGGCTCGCGGCGAATGACCGCAATGCTGAAGGCTGAGGGGCTTCAGGTCAATCGCAAGCGCGTGCAGCGGTTGATGCGCAAGATGGGCATCGCGGCGCTGGGACCGAAGCCGAACACGACGAAGCCGGCGCCGAGCCACAAGATCTATCCTTATCTGTTGCGCAACATGACGATCGACCGGCCGAACCAGGTGTGGGCCGCCGACATCACGTATCTGCCCATCGGCCGTGGCTTTCTTTATCTCGTCGCCATCATCGACTGGGCGAGCCGTGCGGTTCTGGCGTGGCGATTATCGAACACGATCGACGTCTCGTTCTGCGTGGCGGCTCTGGAAGAGGCGCTGGCGAAGTACGGCAGGCCGGAGATTTTCAATACCGACCAAGGCAGCCAGTTCACCAGCGCGGCCTTCACCGGCGCGTTGGCGGGCGCAGGGATCAAGATCTCCATGGATGGCCGCGGACAACGTCTTCATCGAGCGGCTGTGGCGGTCGCTCAAGCATGAGGACATCTATCTCAAGGGCTATGCCGACGGCCGCGAGGCCAAGGCAGGGATCGCGAGCTGGATCGCCTTCTATAACGATCGTCGCCTTCGTCAGGCGCTCAGCTATCGCACGCCGATGGCGGTCTGGCGCGAACGGATGCAGGCCGCGAAGGCTGTGGAATGGTGGACAACGCTGACGCGTTGACCACATGCCCACAGCAACAGCAGCAGACAGTGTCTCTGGCAGCGTGATAGGAAGTAATCAGGAGCGGTCAGTTTCCAACTAACAAACCGGCTCAAGCGGCCCCGCCCCGCGGGTCCATTTCACTTGTGCGTCTGCCACTCTAGGGCGCGCCGAGCGAGCTTGTCGTATTCCTCGGCTATCTTGAGAAGCCTATCTCTGGCTTTGCCGTACGCCAGCGCTTCCGCTTTCTCTCGCGTTGCTTCCGCACGGCCGCGCCAAAGGTCGGGATCGTAGAGTTTACTCTTCGGATTCATAGCGATGAACATGCAATTTGCAGATCAAACAAATGTGACAGTGGCGCTCCGTACAATTACGTAGCAGTGACGCTTGTGGCCCTGGGTTATCAGCGAGTAGACACCAACGGTGCGCGCAAACTCACACTTGCCCTGAGCGTGGTCATAGAGACGCCGCGGTTTACAAACACTCAGCGCGAGGTTTCGCCGGAGCATACTCGTCCTGCTGACGGACCCTGTAGATCCCAAGACGTATTCAGACGATAGGGCTTGAATCGCACGTAGCGTCAGATTGCACGATCCTAGACGAGTGAAGACTGTTTCGAACAATCCAGGCGTTTCCCGCCAAATCCCCAGAACTGAGAATGCTTCAAACACCCCAAGCTCAACCCGCGAGATTCAAAGCACACTTGTCTGCACTTTATTGGTGGCTGGTCCAATGAGAGGCAGAAACAATTGCGCTCTTCGAGACATGGACGGCCCCTTTCGATCATGGCATGCGCAGGGGAACGGACGCCCGGTACTGACGCCAACTCGATTGCCCCCGCCCCCGCTCTTGCGTCAAATGAAGTGGCACGCACGTTGCGGGACCGCGCCGCGCGTGACAGGGACACGCGCGATGACAGCTTTGCCTGCGCAGTCGAGTGCATCATTTGTCAATGGATTGAGCAGCCCTGCCTTGGGCGCTCCTCGCCGCCTTTCCTGGCCCGCGGTCACAAGTCCTGTTCGATCCCTGCGTCGGGACGACGATGGCCTCCTCCGTCGGTTGACTCGTCATTAGGCTGCGGCCGCACTTTAGACTCATGCAAAAGCCTCCCAATGCCTCACGAGATCGGGGCATGACCGCGGCCACCGCACGATCACCGAAAGCTTAACCGTGATCAAATTGTTCGGTCAGTGCAGCTCGGCGCCGGCAACGAAGATGCTGACAAGTCGCCGCGAAAATACCGACTCCCGGCCCGGATGGTTTCGCAAGAGAAAAAAACGGTCTCGCAGGCGCCCACCTAACAATCCGGCATGTCTTCGGTCGGAAGGCCTGAAGAACAAGCCGCAAACCAACCGACGCGAAGGAACACCATGATTCAAAACCAGCGGCTTCGTTTGGCTTCGCCCCTGAAGGCTGCCATCCCCTTGCTTTTGCAATGACCGTCCTCATCCCAGAGCGAGTAGACGCGCGCGATCACGCGCCGACCGTAGAAGGAGAAAGAAGCCTGCATGGAGGACGTGTTCCGCCTGTGCAGCAGCCATATTCCGGATCGCGTCGCCATCATCGCTTGTCTCATATCCAAGCAATCGAGGCTCAGTCTGAAATGTCGCTACATGATTTCCGCTGGTGACGCTGGCAAGAAGAGTAACGAACCGAAATGAGGGGATGGCGAACCAGGTGGCTGCTCCTTCGCCTCAGGCTCAGAGATTGCCGACCGTGACCAGCAGGCCGTCACGCGATGGCGGGACAACAGGCACGGGCGATCGAGAGCGACGTCGATAACTTAGAACTGACGGACACGGTCGCCGATTACTTCTATCGGGCAGCTCAGCCTGGAGCGCTTGACCCTCACGTAGCGTCAGGTTGTAGCCTCACGAAGGAATCGCATTTAAGCGGCAGATACGCAAGCATCGAGGACGGTCTGCCGCGAGCGGGTGCTCGCACAACAATATCAATGCAATTGACGCCACGCCTCGTCGACGAAAAGTCCCCTATTGAACGAGGAGCCCGAGGATAGACAGGTAACGTGTAAAGTTCGATGGAAGCGCTTAGATCGATCATTGGCAAAGTTGCCAGCGGCACCACTCTGACATGTGAGGAAAGTGAGTTCGCCTTCGACAGCATGATGTCGGGTCAAGCGAGCCCTTCACAGATCGGTGGCTTGTTGCTGGGAATGCGGGTCCGCGGCGAGACCGTCGAAGAGGTCACCGGCGCGGCCTCCGCGATCCGCAATAGAATGCCACGGGTCGATGCACCATGCGATCCCATCGGTATCGCTAGCACGAACGATACCCCGTTTTGCTCAGTCAACGTGGAGACGTGCGCCTCCTTTATCGTCGCCGGGGCCGGCGTTCCTGTCGCCAAGCACACCGACCGCGCAGCGTCATCAAGCTCGAGCACCGCGAACATTTTGGCGCGCCTAGGCGTGAAGACCGATCTCACGCCTGAAGCCGTTGCTCGTTGTCTACAGGAAGCCGGCATCGGCTTTCTGTTTGCGTCGGCCCAGTATCCGGCCATGCAGCGTATTCGCCAGATCCGAACTGCACTTGGGACTCGCACGATTTTTAATCTAATCACACTTCTGTCCAACCCCGTGGGGGTTAAGCGGCAGATGGTCGGAGTGTTCTCTCGTGAATGGGTGCAGCCACTGGCCCTAGTGTTGAAGAACCTTGGCGCCGAATCGGTGTGGGTGGTGCACGGCTCAGACGGGCTCGATAAGATAACCCTTGCCGGCCCGACTTTTGTTGCCGCGCTCGAGGCGGGTGCAGTCCGCACCTTCGAGGTGACGCCAGAAGATGCTGGGCTCCCCCGCCACACCGAGGCGCTGGAGAGCGGCGATGTGGACGGCAATGCCGTCGCGCTGCAAAGCGTGCTCGGTGGCGCAGCAAGTCGATATCGCGATGCCGCCCTTTTGAACGCGGCGGCGGCATTGATCGTGGCCGGCCGGGCCTCCACGCTCCAGGAAGGCGTCGCACTTGGCCAGGAAGCGCTTGATCGCGGCGCCGCAGCCACCCGACTGGAGCGCCTGATCGCGGCTTCCAACGAATGACAACTGAGTTGGGCCCTGTTCAGTTGTGACCGCCAAGGCCAACGTTCACAAGCGCGAATGCGCGCTGCCCCTGCGAGGCTTGCGAGCTTGCGCCGCTTGCCCATGCATCAACGCAGTTGGCATCGAATAGGTGGCAAGAGCCGGCCTTCATCGTCGGCGAGAGCCTGTTGCGGCGCACCGTTGCCGAGGTTTCAGAGCCCGCTACGTGGTGCTAACGCTGCCGGCCAAAGGAGATGATCGATGACGTTCGCACAAAAAACGGAAGCACTCGGATCCATCGCAACGATAGAACACATCATTCGCAAGTTTAGGGAATTGATTGATACGGACAGCTCGATCCCCCCGGAGCTGCGGGGCGCGCTGCACGCAATACTCGATGAGCATCTTATCGATGCAAAAAAGCGTGTTCTCTCACGGGGACATTAAGCGCGCCAATGCCCTGCATAAGGAGAAACAATTTGCCCCGGCCAGCGCCCGCCAGTACCGCAATCGGTATGATCCTGTCCGCACGGCCAGTCGGCGACGTTCCAGCCATGCACCGATCGCGCCGACGGAATCCAGCAGCATGGCCGCCCCTTTCTGCCTAGCGGGGATAGGATTGAGCTCGACGAGATCGAGCAATTGCTCATTGGTCTACAGAGTGTTTGCCGTCAGGGCGTGTGAGACAAATTGAAGGATTTTGCGGAGGGAGGATTTCTGGTTCATCGTAGCCACCAGGAGCGAAGATGAAGCAGAAATCCGGACCGGGCAAAGCGCCGGCAGAACAGGTACTAAGGGACATTCGGCGCCAGACCCGCCGGCAGTATTCGGCGGAAGAGAAGATCCGCATCGTGCTGGAAGGACTGCGGGGCGAGGAGAACATCTCCGAGCTCTGCCGGCGTGAGGGCATTGCCGCCTCAATGTATTACGGCTGGTCGAAGGAGTTCCTCGAAGCCGGTAAGCGCCGCCTGGCGGGCGATACGGCGCGTGCGGCGACCTCCGGCGAGTTAGACGTTTCCGACCTCCCACTGAACTGCATCGGGACACGCGCATGCGCCGACCGAACCACACGGAGATGCACCTCGTCTGCAAAATAATGAGCCTATCAATAAGCGACGTGCGTGGCTCTATCCAGTTGTTTGATCGCACCGGTGACATTAGACGCCGCGAGGCAGATTAGATGATTTTTAAGTCCATGACCGCAAGAAGAACTGACCATCTCCGGCCGGAAGAACGTTGGTGCCTCGGATCCTAATCATGAATGCTGGTACGGCTCAAATGTCGGGCGCTGATCTGACAGCAGCTCAACTTTCGCTCACCGCCAACCCGGCTTGCCGTTCAGCGTGGTTTGCTCAGAAGGGAGACCTCATAGTTTCCCCGGTAGCTATCCCAGCCGATCTGCTATCCTTCATCGGCGCGGCGCTCAATATCGACGCCTCGAGCCTGTCGCAGCTTGTGCCTGGAGGCGCTCGCAAAGCACCGGTCCTCGATTGCACTCTGCTGTCCGAAGCGCTCGTAAAGCGAATCAGCAACTCCATATTCGTCAGAAATCCTCTTGGAGAATCTATCCCTGCTACTTCAGTGAAGGTTTGCACGCTTGGCGGATGTGCTATGTGTCGCGCAGCCGGGAGACGACTTCGCTCTGCAGCGCGGTCCAGATCTATTGAATCGCAAGAGCCACTTCCGACAATTGGCGACGTGTGTTGGCCTTCTGTTGCCCAACGGACGCGTCACGACGAACCCAGACGAACTATTCAGAGCGGTCACCTCCCTGAGCTCTGAGACCGGCAGCGTAATTGTTAAGTTGGACAATGGAGCCGGTGGGTTTGGAAATGTCATCTTGACCGGCGAGGAGAGCAGTCCACTACCTAGGGCAAGAGATACGCAGTAAGCGGGGCTGCGAAGCCCCATCAGATTGTTTGTGCGTAGACCTGTGAGCGCCGTTAGAAGAGTCATCTTCTGCAAGGGCGCTCACAATGGACGACCATTCGGACGACATCAGACGACCGTTGTCACCGCGCATAGAAGTGTACGCCGGCGGCGGCCGGAAACAGTGGCCAGATGATTTGAAGGCGCAGATTGTCGCGGACACCTGGCGCGTTGACGCTCGGGCCGAGCGGCATTATCGCTCGCGGCACTCGAGTTGCGAGGTTGTGGTGGCGTCTGGGAAGGCGCAGTGATCGAGATTGCCAAGGGCGAGGTAGTCGTGCGTGCGGGCGTGGATATCGACGAAGCGTGCTTGCAGCGGGTGATCCGCGCGGCCCGTTCGGCATGATCCCCTCTGGTGTGAAGGTGTTCCTCGCCAGCCATCCAGTCGACTTCCGCAAGGGCATCCATGGCCTTGTTGCGCTTGTGCGCGATGCCGGCTCAGATCCGTTCGACCGTGCGCTCGCCAAACGGCTGGCCGAGCAGCGAAATCGATGCGCTTATGCCATGGAACGCGGCCGCCTGACGGCCTCACCTTGCCGCGTACTTTCGGTCAGTTCGCATTCAGGGTAGAGGCAGCGTGGACGAAAGCCGTCGCCAGCCACGGACGAACAACTGACTGCGCGCCAGCGCTGGTTAGACCGTCTGGCTATGAGATATAAGTGTCCCCCCATGAACGAACCAGACGAATCCGACCTTTAGAAGGAGTCACGGCACTACCCATAAATTTGCGAACTGAGCTGCTGCCGGTTTGATGGACACCGAGATTAGGTGTTTCATGAAGCCGGAGGTGGCGATGAAAAGACGGAAGTTCAGCCGCGAGTTCAAGGTCGAGGCGGTCAAGCTGGTGCGGGAACGTGGGGTGTCGGTGGCGCAAGCTGGCCGTGACCTGGATGTTCATGAGAATGTTCTCCGCAAATGGGTGAAGGAGTTGGGCTCCGACCCGGCGCAAGCCTTTCCCGGCCACGGGCAGATGAAGCCGGAGCAGCAGGAGATCGAGCGGCTGCGCCGTGAGGTCGCCAAGCTGAAGGCCGAGCGGGATATCCTAAAAAAGGCCGCAGCCTACTTCGCGAAGGAAGCGACATGAAGTTCGCCTTCGTCGCGAAGCACCGGACGATCTGGCCGGTGGCATGGCTATGCGATGCGCTGGGAGTGTCGCGGTCGGGCTTCCATGCCTGGCTGAACCGCTCTCCCAGCGCCAGATCCCGCAGCGACGAGGAGCTCGGCGGCAAGGTCAAGGCCAGCTTCGCCGCCAGCGACCGCACCTATGGCGCACGCCGGGTGTGGCGTGACCTGCTCGCCGACGGGGCGGATTGCGGCCTGCACCGGATTGAGCGGCTGATGCGCCTGCAAGGCTTGCGGGCGCGGCCGCGACGTCGGCGCTTACCGAAGGACAGCGGCGATCGACAGCTCGAGACCGTACCGGCGAACCTCCTTGACCGGCAGTTCGCCGCCGAGCGGCCGAACCAGAAGTGGATCGCCGACTTCACCTATCTCTGGACGGCCGAAGGCTGGCTCTATGTCGCAGCGGTGATCGACCTGTTCTCACGCCGCGTGGTGGGCTGGTCGATGAGTGCCGCCATGACGGCACAGCTCGTGACGGACGCATTGTTGATGGCCGTCTGGCGGCGCGGCAAGCCGGATGCGCTGTTGCATCACTCCGACCAGGGCAGCCAGTACACCAGCGAGCAGTTCCAGCGCCTGATGGCCGACCACGGCATCGTTTGCAGCATGAGCCGCTCCGGCAACGTCTGGGACAACGCGGCGATGGAGAGCTTCTTCTCCTCGCTCAAGACCGAGCGTACGGCCAACAAGATTTATCAAACCAGAGATGAGGCACGCGCCGATGTGTTCGACTACATCGAACGATTTTACAACACGACCCGCAGGCACTCGACCATCGGCTATCTCAGCCCGGTTGAGTTCGAGCGCAAGGTGGGATTAGCTTAAGCGGGTGTCCATCAAACCGGCAGCAGCTCAAACTTCCGTAAGTCGAACGAGAGCACCACACTCTTTGTTGGACGTTCGCTCTAAGTATGTTCGAACTAGGCTCGTCATCCAGTGGATCGTTGCCACTGTCTCAGCAGGCTGTTGTCATCCGAAAGACGGCAAACCCGGGCGTGGCTCCGCCTTTCTCCTTGAGCTCGTCAGCTTCTCGAAAGCCAACCTTCCTAGCATTCGCACCTGGTCTCTAGATGCCAATGCCGCCTATGCTGAACTAGGGTCCCCGCTGGGCGGATATGCAGGAGACTTTGTTATTATAATCGAAAGGAGAGCTTTATGGATTCCAATCGGATAAGCGGTGGCGGCGCGCAAGGGTCCCCACCGGGGTACGTCCGGACACAGGAGGATCATGATCTATTTAGGCAGGCCGCGAATGAAGCCGGGTCATTATCATCTGCCGCGCTTGTATCGGCGCAGGCTCCGATTTGGAGTTCGAGCGCTCCATACGGAAGCTTTTCACGCGATGGCTACTCTTGGAACAACGACGTATGGGGTCCGCGCCCTGGGCCTCAGACGATTTCGGTGAGTGGCGTCAACCGGTGGAGCGTATGGTCGAACCAGCCTGATACGCCGGGCATCAAGAGCTATCCGCACGAGGCTTTTAGTATCGGGAAACCGCTCAGTTCAATCAACAGTCTGAGCTCGAGCTTCAATCAGGAGGTTCCTACTGGCGGCGCCTGGGATGTCGCCTACGATATCTGGGACAGCTCAAACCAGCATGAGGTAATGCTCTGGACAAACTACACCGGAAACTCGGACGGGAGCGGCAACGTTAAGCCCATTTCATATCATTATGCCCCTTCCGGTGCGGCGATTCCGGTCTACATCAATGTCAATGTAGGCGGAGCGACTTGGAACGTGTTTGAAGGTGAAGGCCCCGACGGTCACAAGGTCATCTCATTGCTGCGCACTTCGAAGACCAACAGCGGGACAGTGGACATCAAGAGTATCCTGCAGTGGATCAAATCGAAGGGGTACTTTGGCGACATAAACGTCGGTAGCGTCCAATACGGCGTCGAGATTACCTCGTCCCCGGGGGGAAAGAACTTCAATTTCAACAACTGGTCTGTGACCTCGAAGTGAAGATCCGTGTGCGGGCGGCAAGGTGAGCTGCGCTTATGCCAATGAGCCACGCTGGCTGACGGCCTAGCTTGCGCTTACCGTCTCGCTCGCGGCCGTAATGGACACATTCCCGCCGCACCAGCCTCTGATGAAATGTCGCGGACGTTCTGTACGCGTTCGGTGATGGCTTCGCTGGAAGGATCACTCGCGTCGACGGCTTGACGGCCGGCCCTCGCGGTCAAGGCCTCTAAAGCCCGTCTTATTCGTCAGAGGGCGCCTGAGAGGCTGGCGAGCGTGGTGTAAAGCGCTGATGCGGCGTAGGATTCGGTTGCAAAGCCAACCCCATCACCTTCAGCCGCGAACAGCACGCCCGCCATGACCGATGATACGATTCTGCCCTTCTCGTTTCCAGCCGTTCACGCCAAGAAAGTCACAGCTGCCTTCGATGGCGGTCGGCTGACCTCGAACGGGGGCGTGATGCTTCTGGCGATGGCCGAGCGGCGTCTCGGCTTGGCCGACAATTTGGCCCGCGTGTTCCCGGATCGGCGCGATCCGACGCGGGTCGTGCACAGCCTTGTCGATATGTTCCGCGCGCGCATGTTCGCGATCTGCTGCGGCTACGAGGACGCCGACGACCTCGATCATCTGCGGTCCGATCCCGCATTCAAGCTGGCCTGCGGTCGGCTGCCGGACACGGGTCGCGATCTGTGTTCCCAACCGACGCTGTCGCGGCTGGAGAATGCTCCGCGCCTTCGACGCATGGATGGATAGCTACCCGCGCGAGCCGGCATCCGTCACGCTCGACATCGATGATACCTGCGATGTCGTCGCGATTCCCAAAGCCCGGGAATTGGCCACAGCCGAGTTCGCGACGCTGCGTCTTCGTCTCTTGAAACTCGCTGCCCGTGTCGTCGAGACCACGAGCCGCATTCGCCTTGCGTTTGCCGCGGCATGTCCCGAAGCCGACCTGATCCGCGGCTTGCCAGGCGCGCTGCTGCCGCTCGGTCCTTGACCGGCGGGGCGTCCGCCCCCGTTCGCCCAACCCATCCCTCAAGCGCGTTGCAAAGTACCGGTCGTCAGGCGGTGAAAAGCCGAAGGCAATCCCGCGCGCCTCGTCAGAGCAGATGTGCGCCACATCAAGCGGAATAAAAAAGCACTCTCACGAATAGGACGGGCTAAACAGCCTAATCGGGCAAACTTTCGAGAAGCTGACGAGGTCTGCGATCCCGGAAGGCGTGGGCCTAATTTTCTGCGTCCCCATTGCGCTGCCGCGCCTCCGCGCTCGGACCCGAGTTCGACCTGGTCGATTCCAAGCGGCACGATCATGTTACCCCCAGCGGCAACACGCAGCGTTTTCGGTTCAGCCGCTATCTGCGAAGGTGACGCGATGTATCGCCTTCGTCCGATTCGGACCCGAGCCGTCGCGAAGCAGCCGTTATCTGCGGAGAGCGGAGTCGCAACAGTGTTGATGTCGATAATGCAAATCTGGATAGCGCGAATGCTTGTGGCGAAGCGGCTCGTGGAGATGCCGGTGCGAATGCGGCTCCGCTGCCGCGGCTTCAGCATGCAAATGCTGGTGGTGTTTTGCGGCGGGTCAAGCGAAGTCACCCGATCCGGTGATGTCGATCCGGAAAGCCGGCCCCAAGCGTCAGTTCAGCGCCAGTCCGGGCTTCCGCGCGGAAGAGTTCATTCCCGATATCTGCAAGGGATACTCTTCCTGAGCGGTGATGGAATTCGATGACAAGCGTCGGAACCGCTAAGACTTCATCGCGCGGAAAGGTGCCGCACGATGTTTTCATCGCGTCTTGTTTTTGAACGTGCAGCCCTAGTCTGAATGTGTCGATGAGCGAGTTGCCGGCCGGCAAGCCAATCTGGGCTTTTGGGAGTGCCGAATAGGAGCTCCTCCTAGAGAGAAGGGCTGAACGTATATCTTTTTAACCACAATGTCCACGCGGTAGCCGGCGGCGGGAATCTGGAAGTGCAACTTGGCGAGGCGAGTTGCCTCTCGCCGATTATGCTCACCATGCTCGGCATCTCTCCTCAAGATGCCCAGCATGCGTTTCGTTCGACGTCTGGCGAGCCATGAACAAGAAGCTGCTTGTGCGACGAAGACCCCAATAGAGAATTGCACAACCCGACGCTACGTCCGATACAAGTTTCTGGGAGCGCGCATGAAAACAATTCGGACTGGAGGTCAAAGCAATCGACGAGCCTCAATTCCGCCACGCTGCTTGTCTCATTGCCACAAGCATCATCACGGATGTACTGATGATGTTGGGGCGGACCCGGCGCACTTCCAACCCCGGCAAAGTGCGTCGGGGCGCCTTGGTTCGACGGCGTCTCGCCCTCGCCGAATTCGGGCAGAATGATCTGTCGAGTCCCTCTATGTTGCGGCGCGAATTGCGAGCTGTCGCCGTGCCCCCGATCACTTTGAACTATCGACAGGATCGATTTCGCCAAACTCGAGCAGATCGATGGCTCTGCATAGGTACAATGAGGACCTTCGAGCCAATCGCGCATGAGTTTCGCGCCCTTCAAGACAAGCGGGTGGTGTTCCTCGCGGATGCTGGATGCGATGGACGCCGTTCAAGCGTATAATGCGTGAGCAGCAGCGCGAGCAGCTCGCTCCAGCGCAGAGAGCTGCAATTGGGCTGACTGATCTCGATTGATTCGTGCTGCGCCATTGTCGCGTTTCCTCCCGATGTCGCGATCGCTTCAATGTGCCTAAGGCGCGCGAACGCGTCGTCCGTCTTTCAAGCCATTGATCAGACGGATGGTTTCGCGTGGCCGGCAATTGGTCCGACGCTTGCTGTTCAGATGCCACGTCCTCTCCTTTCTGGAGATCTGTATGCAAAGTGTCGTCTGCATCAAGCGAGCCTCGCGCCTCCGCGCATGTAAAGTTGCGCCGCCGTCGCGGCCAACATTTGCGGGCACAACCCCTTCGCGCAGGACCTGCCCGACCTTCCCGGTCCGACACGGGGCACTGATACTAGGCGGCTACCTTCTGCCTCGGGTAGTACCCCGTAAAGCTCATCGATCACCCGTTCGAGGCCGTCGAAAGGAGAGGACCAGTCACGGGCTAACGGCGCCAATTCGCTGGATTGGGAGAAAGAATAAGGTTGCTGTCGTTGTCACTGGCACGCAGAAGATCGATGGCAACACCGCGACGTTCGATCCTGGCGCCGCCAAACCGATCGGTGTGCTCTATCTCACCTGGATCGCGCGGCGAAGCTTCATTCGGCAGGACATCGGTTTCATACGGCCCAGTCTGAGCAGAGCCGACGTTTTAGCCGCGGGCCTGCCCCCTCAACCCAGGGCGAGCTGGGCAATCGTCAATGTGCCCATGCTTCATCGGATGAGCCGGACAGAACATATTGAGGGGGCATCGGCGCGGCGGTTGCCGCATGCGGTTCAACCTTTGATCAAGAATAGCGGCGGCACCTCGCAATGTTTGAAGGATGCGTCACGCGACCACAGCGGACGGGAGGGTGACAAGTTCGGCAATGGCAGATCTGGCGCAGCATCCGAGCGCTCCGGCCTTGACGAAGAGCAACCCAAGAGTTCAGGTCATGGAACGAAACTTGGCTCCGCCTGAAACAAGCGCAATCGAACACACCAACACCGATGGTGATGGGCGTCCTGAGGCGCCTATGGATCTTTTTAGCTTCACTGAATGCGCAAACCGGACACATTCTCTCAGAGCCCTGTTCGACCTTCTTGTAAGCTGTGCGAGCCAGGAGGGCTTTACTGAAGTTTCCTATGGATCTCTCAACTTCGTCGAGCCACTTCGGCTGGCGGACTACCCACCCCCGACCGTAGCCGTGAAATGGCCAATAGACTGGTGCGACCGCTATTTTAAACGCAAGTACCATACCATCGATCCGGTGGTCCGGCGCACTCCGCTGCTTTCGCGGCCTTATCTATGGGATCAGCTCGGCCAACAATATCAACTTCAGCCGGACGAAAGACGGGTGCTTGACGAGGCTAGAGAGGCAGGTCTGAAGCATGGTATGAGCGTGCCATTGTTTGGTCCGCTGGGCCGGGTATCTGTCGCCTCGTTTGCGTCTCCATCAGAGAATATTGATCCTCAGCATTGCATCAGTCACCTCAACGCTCTGGCTTGGCAATTTCACACTGCCTATGGTGAAATCGCGCGCCGCGCGGATGCTGACTGCGACAAGAAAGTTGCGCTGTCACGGCGGGAAACCAGCTGCATACGGTGGGTGGCCGAGGGTAAATCGTCGTGGGAAATCGGAATGATCTTGCAAATCAGCGAGAATACTGTGAACTTTCATATTAAGAATGTGATGCGAAAGCTGGGCGCGACGAGTCGGATCCAGGCCGCCATCATGGCCGTTCGACTCAATGTCCTTTGATACCGGCTGAGAGCAAACGCCGGCTGTTTCACAACTTTCAATGTGGCGCTTGCCACCGAAACTGCCGCGCAACGATCGATCGGGAAAAAGCGCATTGAAATCTGACGCCGCGTCAACTTCGGATCCGCTACGTTGCCAATATGTCGGATGAAAAGGTAATGCGTGCGGAACTGATGAGATCCCCAGACCCGCGGGGCGAGTACAGAAGCGGCTCGTCCAACGCTCCGCCTTTGATACGTCGCCGCATCGTATTGGTCGTGATGCCGACGCCCCCAACAACAACGTGTCGCTCGATGCATCACTTCAATGAGATCGCCTAGGGCAAGGTGGCCGCGCCAGTGGCCTACGTCGTCTGGAGCTGCTTGCGCTCAGTCCGCGAAAACCGGTGATCATCCCGGCATCTGGCTCATAAATTTGGTGGCGCCACGTACACCATTTGATGGTAGCCGCCATTTGACTGACGTCGCGCAGTCCGTCGAGAGACCGAGCTCGGGATTCAGGAAAATTCGGCCGCGGCCGGGCCGCTGCAGAGAGCGCCTCCTGAAGAAAGAGCCCCGACCCAAGTCGAGGCTCTCGATTCACCGCGCTAGTGCGTAGAGATCATTATTTGCCAAGCACTGGGCTGAGCTTGTAATTGAGCCGCGCTGTGATCAGATCGACGTCCTGGTGGACGCGATCCACGCCGGCACCTGGGAAGGCCACATTGGTGCCCTGCATGAACAAACGGTCATACTCGACGCCGGCGGACCAGCTCGGCGTAAGACTGACTTCGACACCGGCGCCCAGCGCGCCACCCCAACGCACATTGCTGCTTTTGGCAATCTCCGTACCAGTCGCCACTGAGTCGATGTGGTAGGTGTTGCTGGTCACGGCGGCACCGCCCTTGGCGTAGAGCAGCACGGCATTGAATGCGTAGCCAATCTGGCCAGCAAGCAACCCGAACGCATCCGTCTTGGTGCGGAGGGTGTCGGCCGGGAAGGCGGTGCTGACATTGGAGCCGCTGAAGTCGGCCCAATTGCCCTGGCCCTCGATGCCGTAAACCATATTGAAGATCTGCCAACGATAGCCAATCTGGCCGCCGATCGAACCACCTGTCGAATTATGACAGCCCTCGGGAGTGACGCCATTGAAGTTCCAGCAATTATGGCCAGCCCCCCAGCCGCCATTGATACCGATATAGTAGCCGGTCCAGTGTGTGATCGGGGCCGCGATGGGCATCGGCGGCGCCTTTATATTGACGGGCTGCACGGCGAAGTCTGCGCCAAGCGCCGGTGCCGCTGCACTGAGCGCGACAATGCTTGCAGTCAGAATCAGAAAACTCTTCATTTCGAGTGTCGTTCCTTTCGGTGCCCCCCGGCGCTGTGCGTCTTAACAACATCGACGCCGATTGCTGTAACTGCAGGACAACAATCCTTCGGGAGAAATGCGTCGAACCGCACGCAGCGTCAGATTGTGGAGCGTGCAAGGACGTCACGCGCACCCGTCAGCGAAATGGCCGAATCTGGCTGGAGCTCACACGCAAAATACGCCAATGGAAATTCGGATCAGTCAACGTTGGAAGACGTGAGGCATTATGGTGCAGCGTGCTCCTTGGGACTGCGGTTTCGCATCGCGGTGCGCCGTGATATGGGGTGTAAGCTCCCCGTCAAGAACCAGCGCGAGAGCCGAGCTGCGTAAGTCCTGCCGGTGCGTGATGAGCTGCTTGGCGAGTGCTCTCAGGCGGGCCGCGCTTTATCAAGCCGTTGAGGATCACCCGATCGCAGGGCACGTGCGATCACATCGCGCGCGGCGTTGCGGCGCCTTCAGCGCGGCGAAAGATATGAGTGGAGGAAGGTCAGATCGGTCACCATCGGCGTCGGCGTTCGTTCTGGCTGAATGACGGGGCAAACCCGGCGAACCGGATCTCTCTTGCCAGTGGATGTGCGAGGAAGCCTATTGCGTGGTCGCATGCGCAAGCTCGGCGCGCAAATTGCGTATCGCCTCGTTTGCAAGATGGAGTGCATCGCGTTCGCCGTTCCTTACCGAGCTCGCCAGTAAATCGCGCAATCGGCGACGAAGGACGAACTTCAGATTGTGCGCTAGGATCGGATCACTCTCGACAAAGCGCCACGCCTTATCAAACGCCACACTCACGAGAGCCTCTGGCGCCTGGACCTGCTGGGATAAGTCGTGATCCATCTCAAACTCCACTGCAACGCCCTTCAAAGACAAATCAGTTTGCCCCAAACGAAACCGAGAGCATGTGGCCAGCGCTCAAATCGGTTTGCGATCTTGCTCGCGCATCGAGCTACGCTCGGCGCCATAATGGACATCATATAGATGCTTGTTGAAGTTCGGATGACCGAGCGTCATAATGTCGATCAATTGGAATTGATCTCGGAGCGAGTGAAGCTAACAACGCAGTACAAGCGTCTCTAGCGGTACCGCTTGAGGTCCGCTAACGGTGCAAGGCGTTGTTTCGGGCGATCAAACTTCGCTCGTGCCAGTCGCAGCTTCAACACGACCATGGCGGTCGGGGTCGTCCACCATTTGCAGATCTCAAGCGAACAGCCTGGTCGTTTTCTGAGATGTCGGCTTCCGATCAAGCCCGGCATATTCCGGACAAGTGTTGTTGGTGTTGTGACATGTGTCGGGGCATTATCTTGCTCGCATTATGGATCTAAGCCCCGTACAAGCCGAACACGTTAGAAGAGGATGAAAAACGCCAGCGCCGATCGGGCCGGAATTGATCCAGAGTGCGCCGGATCGGGTCCACGGGCGTGGTGTGGCGCGTTGAGGCGCTCGATCGGGTTGGTCGAGTGCAGGTTGGTTCGATGCTGGGGCAGGAACGTCATGTAGGCGAGCACATCGGCCTCGGCCTCGTCGAGGAAGCCAGCAAGCTTGGGCAGCTTGGGGCGGAGCTGGTCGGCGACCTTCCGCCCACTGCGCTTGGGCGGTCTCGGCATCGTCCTGGGCAAAGGCGGTGGCGATGAAGGCGGAGACGACGCGCGGTCCGCTCTTGCCGGCATGCGACCAACGCGTTGCGCATGAAGTGCACGCGGCAGCGCTGCCAAGTGGCGTTGAGCACATTGCTGATGGCGGCCTTGATGCCCTCGTGCGCGTCGGACACAACCAGCTTGACGCAGCGCAAGCCGCGGCGGGCGAGCTTGCGCAAGAACTCCGTCCAAAATGTCTCGGCTTCGGAAGGGCCAATGTCCATGCCGAGAACCTCGCGGTGGCCGTCACTGTTGACGCCGACCGCGACAATCACCGCGACCGACACATGCGGCCATTCTGGCGCACCTTCACGTAGGTGGCGTCGATCCACAGATACGGCCAGTCGCCCTCGATCGGGCGGGCGAGGAACGCCTTCACTTTGTCGTCGATCTCGCCGCACAGCCGGCTCACTTGGCTCTTGGAGATGCCGCTCATCCCCATTGCCTGCACTAGGTCGTCTACCGAACGGGTCGAGACGCCCTGCACGTAGGCCTCCTGCACGACGGCGCAGATCCTCTTCATGCGTAAGCGTCGTTCTCAGGCCACAGCTTTGAGGTCTTGACGGCAAAGGCCCACGGAAGCAGTTGATCGATGTCGCTGTTTGGATGGCCGTTGACGATCCTGGTGAGGGCGTGGTCATCGAAAGGGACATCCGTGGCCGCGGTGCCGAACGAGACGGCGCTCCTCGGCAGCTGATGGTTTTGCGGATCGCCTGTGGAAGCTTGCCAAGTTGACGGGCGATGGTCCGAGGGGTGAGGACAGCTTTCCGATCGCGTGGATGCAGCACGATGTTGGCGTAGAACTCGGCGATATGCTTGAGCGCCTCGCTGGCTGCTGAAGCGGGCTTGTCGCCCGTGGAGAACCAGCAATCCTTGGCCATATCGCGCGAACAGCATGAAGTCGGCTTCCCAATGACCCGGCGTCCCGCGGCCTTCGACCTCGGAGGGTCGTTCATCGATCGAGCGCCGTTGTTTAATGAAGCTGGCAGGGCTGCCGCCTGGGCGTCGCCGGCGCCCTCGTCTGAGTTTATGGCGCGGCAGCAGGCGGTGCCAGTAATCCTTCTGGGCCGTACGATGATAGATGAAACGATAGATTGACTCGTGGCTGATCATGACGCGACCATGCTCTCGCGCCAGTCGACCAGCGATCTGCTCCGGCGAATGTCCCATCGCAAGGCTTTTGCCGACGCAGTCCCGCAGGGCCGGCTGGCGCGCCAGCTTGAAGCGGCCATCCTGCCGTCGCCGACGTTCGGCCAATTGTTGAGCCCGGACAGGTTCGTAACCGCCCCTCCAGACCTTGGTAGGCCGCGAGTTGCGCTTCAGCTCCCGACTTATCGTCGACGTCGCGCGGTCAAGCGCAGACGCAATATCGTTTCGAGATTTACCGCCTGCATGCAGGCGGTAAATCTCAACGCGCTCTTCAAGGCTGAGCTGGCCATAACATTGTCCCATCGCCACAACACCCTAGAGCGTTTCACATTTTGACTGAAGCATAACCGGTGTTTGCGAAGTAGTTTGGCATTCGCGAGGCTGGATGTCCTGAACGAGGTGACCGATTTGGCGCCAAGTGTCTTCGACGGTGCGCCTCTGAGCCTGCCGCATCCAGTGTTTGATCTTGGAGAAGGCCTGTTCGATCGGGTTGAGGTCGGGCGAGTATGGCGGCAGGTACCAGAGCCTGGCGCCAGCAGCCTGGATCATCTGCCTGACAGCTTTCGACTTGTGGCTTCCGAGCTCGTCGAGAATGACGATGTCGCCTTCGCGCAGGGTTGGCAGGAGAAGGTGCTTCACATAAGCGCAGAAGCATTCGCCGTTGACCGGGCCGTCGAAGACGCAGGGTGCCGTGAGTTGGTCATGGCGGAGCGCGCCGAGGAATGTGAGGGTACGCCAGTGACCGTGCGGGGCGAAGCCGCGCAGGCGTGCGCCCTTGGGGCCCCAGCCCCGCAAAGGGGCCATGTTGGTCTTGATCCAAGGGTGAGTAGGCCGGGGATTTTCACCCCCGGCCTCTCGCAGAACGGTGCGTGAACCTCTCGGTTCACACCGCTCCCGTCAGGTGAACGTGGTCGTTCCGAAGAACTGCCAGTGTACGAACAGCTCCGCGTTATTCCGAGCCAGCTTTCGCAAGAACAGCGAAGCACCGGTTTTGTGGAGCCGGAAGCGCTTGTACTTTCGCATGATCCACGCCTTCAGCTTCTGATTGACGTAGTCGACCAGAGAGAACAGCGCTGAACGGCTGAACCGACCATAATAACCTATCCACCCCCGGAGGAGCGGATTGATCTGTTGGGCAAGCTCAGCCAGCGTCCCCGGCGTTTGCCGGGGAATGTGCAAGCTTCGGATCGTTGCTCGCATGGCCTTCAAAGCTGTCGGACTGACCGCCGGGGTGTATCCACAAAAGAATTCCTTCCGCTGTGACGTTGCCACCTGCCGCGGCCTGAACTGATATCCGAGAAAGTCAAACTTGACCCTCTGATACGTTCGCCGACGCCTGTTGTCCATGCAATAGACGATCTGCGTCTTTGTCGGGTGCATCTGAAGTCCGCACACCTCCAACCTCGCTTGAAGCTCCGCCCTAATGGCCTCTGCTTCTTGCTCGGTCCGGCAGTGCACCAGTCCGTCGTCGGCATACCGACACCAAGGGAGGTCGGGATGTGTCCGCGCCATCCAGATCAAGCACGGGCTTGCGGTGACCGCCCATGTTGCCAGGCGCAACCGAGCCGGTCGCCCGCTGCCGCTGTGACCACTTCACAACCGACGAGACCGCAACACCAAACCGCTCCGCCACAGATCGGCAGCTCTCGCCCGCTAAAACCGACGCCACCACACGCTCGCGAAGGTCCAGGGAAAGAGGTCGGGTCATGCGATGCTGGCCTCCAATCCAGTCAGCATCTTGAATCACAAACCGCCAAAAACCGGAATCCCCTCCGATTCAGTTAAGCAATGAAATGCTCTAGTTGCAGCGCCAGGCAGATGTGCTTGGCACTCAAGGGCCCACAACGATACGAAACCGCCCATCAGCGCCGGGCGTTTGGAACAGACGCCGCCGAAGTGCACGCTTTAAGCAGGCGGGCAAGATGGTAGCATTCACTCGCCGGCATGCGCGATCGCTCGTGTCGGCCGGCGCATATCGTGCTCTTCAATCGACCGGAAGATGCGGCTTCGACGCAAGTCCTGTCCTCCTCAAGCAGGTAGAGGACGCCGAGCCGTGCTAGCCTCGGCCTGAGCCGATCAATAGTTTCGAGAGAAACTGTCGAGCGGTGTTACTCAAGAGCGGTCTTACCATCAACCCGAACAAGCCGACCGCCGAGACGGCAACAGCAAAGACACCGAGGGCACTCCAAACAGCCATTTTCATTGCGAGCCGGTCTCCTTGGTTTGGTTGATATGCTTGCCTGGGCAGTATCGCCAAAAAGTGTCCGAGTGACGCCTACCAGAAATGGCTGGCATCACAGAACCACCTCGCGCCGCGTATGCTATCTTATTCGGTGGATCGTTGATTGCTTGGAGAAGGCAGCGCAGCGCGCCGTGCTTGATGAACCGGGGCCAGCTTGCATGAAAGCCGTCTGTTCGACCAAGTGGTCCTCGGTGCAAAGGCGGCGTATTCGGATTTGTCGCGGCCCACGCGGAGGGACTTTCGGGATGTCATCCGATGTCCGTGATTGTAGAGCGACTTCTGCATCGAGTATGAACGGTGGGCATGCCGCTAGGCACATTAGCAGATCGCAACATGACGCGAGGTTGACGGAATATCCCTTTTGCCGATAATTGAAGGTGTCGAGGTTCTCCGGTCTCATTAGGCCGGAGCTAAGAGGGAAGCCGGTGTCAATTCCGGCGCTGTCCCCGCAACTGTGAGTGGCGAGCTGTCCAACGAAGGCACTGAAGCCTGACGGTTTCGGGAAGACCGGACAGCAGCGCAGAGCCGCGAGCCAGGAGACCTGCCCCGCCACTATCTTCGTCCACCGGCGGGTGTCCCGGTGGTGCGCCAAGCAGCGGTCGCTCGCGCGGCTTCTTCTGCCTGCGTCCGCCATGGCCTTTGCCACCAATATGGGGTTAACGCTATGTCTCTTCTCTCTCTTCCGGTTGCCACACTCGGAACGCCACGCATCGGTCCAAGGCGAGAGCTCAAGGTTGCGCTCGAAAGTTACTGGGCCGGAAAAATCGCCGAACAGCAGTTGCTCGAGGATGCAGCTGGCCTACGTGCCGCAAATTGGGCTCGCCAGAGGTCTCTCGGTGTCACCGTGATCCCATCGAACGATTTCTCGCTGTACGACCAGGTGCTCGACACCAGTGTCATGGTTGGTGCCATCCCAGAAGTCTACGAGACGAATGCCGGATCCATTTCGCTCAAGACATACTTCGCCATGGCACGCGGGGCACAATGCGACGGTCAGGATGGGAGTTGCGGTCACCCGTCGCGTGGATATGGCGCACCCGCGCAGGAGATGACCAAATGGTTCGACACCAACTACCATTACATGGTCCCGGAATTTCACCCGGGGCAGACTTTCAGACTATCCTCTCGCAAACCAATCGAGGAGTACGAGGAAGCCAAGGCCCTTGGCTTTCAGACGCGCCCTGTCCTGATCGGGCCGGTTACATTCTTGAAGCTTGGCAAGAGTGCCGATCTTGCGTTCCAGCCACTGTCACTGCTAGATGACCTGATACCGGTCTATATTGAGCTTTTGAAGGAATTGGCCAAACGCGGGGCAAATTGGGGTCAATTCGACGAACCTTGCCTAGTCCTTGTTCTGGATGAGAGTTCGCGAAAATCCTTGGTACATGCTTATGGCCGGCTCGCAAAGGAAGGGCCGGCCATCAAGATCATGGTTGCAAGCTATTTCGGTGGCCTCTGCGACAATCTGGACGCTGCCCTGCGCCTGCCTGTTGCCGGGCTGCACGTCGATCTGGTTCGCGCGCCAGAGTTATTGAGCCAGATCATTGCGAGCGGCGAGTGACCTCGTCATGTCGCTCGGCGTCATAGACGGTCGGAATGTTTGGCGATCGAATTTGTCGGCGCTCCGCCAGCGACTGGATCCCGCGATTGCGAAGCTTGGTAAGGACCGCGTACAGATCGCCCCATCCTGCTCGCTGCTTCATGTGCCGGTCGATGTTGAACTCGAGACCGGGCTCGCCTCCGACGTCAAGAGCTGGCTTGCTTTCTCGGTTCAGAAGATGCGTGAGCTTGCGACCTTGGCGCGGGCACTCGCAGGCGACCAGAATGTTGCGAAAGCTCTTGCGGAATCGGAGTGTGCCGCAGCCGTCCGCGGGACGTCGCCGAAGATCCGAGATGCCAATGTCGTTGTCCGGCTGAGTGCGATCAACCAGGCCATGCGCCGGCGGGCCAGCCCATTTGCCAGTCGGGCCGAGATCCAACGCAAGCGCTTCGGGCTTCCAGCGTTCTCGACCACGACGATCGGATCGTTTCCTCAGACCTCAGAGGTCCGTAATACCCGGGCGGCGCATGCGCGAGGCGCGATGAGCGACGAGCAATACGACAAGTTCCTCAAGGAAGAGACGGCGCGCGCCGTACGTTGGCAGGAAGACATCGGTCTGGACGTGCTCGTCCATGGCGAGTTTGAGCGCAATGACATGGTGCAGTACTTCGGCGAGCAACTCTCCGGCTTCGCATTTACCAAAAACGGTTGGGTGCAATCCTATGGCTCGCGCTGTGTCCGGCCGCCGATCCTGTTTGGAGATGTCTCACGGCCGAAGCCGATCACGGTGGACTGGTGGCGCTATGCGCAGTCGCTAACCAAAAGGCCGATGAAGGCGATGTTGACCGGACCAGTAACGATCTTGAACTGGTCGTTTGTTCGCGAGGATATTCCCCGAAGCGAAGTCTGCCGTCAGATTGCGCTCGCAATTCGAGATGAAGTCGGCGATCTCGAGAATGCGGGTGCTTCCATGATCCAGATCGATGAGGCTGCACTACGCGAAGGCTTGCCATTGCGTAGTGCGCAGTGGACCGTTTACCTCGAGTGGGCTGGAGATTGCTTCCGCATCTGCTCATCGGGCGTCGCCGAACAAACTCAGATTCATACCCACGTGTGTTACTCAGAATTCAACGACATCATCCATGCGATTGCTGCAATGGACGCAGATGTCATCTCGATTGAGACTTCGCGCTCGAAGATGGAACTGCTCGACGCGTTCAGGAACTACAACTATCCGAACCAAATTGGCCAGGCGTGTACGACATTCATTCCCCACGCGTTCCCGAGACCGGCGAGATGAAGGAGCTCATGGCCTTGGCTCTGAAGCGGCTGCAGCGGTCGCAGTTCTGGGTCAATCCGGACTGTGGCTTGAAGACACGCAAATGGGAGGAGGTTCGCCCGGCACTTGTCAACATGGTCGCTGCGGCCCGCGAACTGCGCGCTGCACCGCTCCAATAGGCCATTGATCCTTGGTCAGGTCTTTCGTCGAGCTGATCGGCTTAAGGAGATCTCGATAGTCCCGGGAGAGCCTTGGTGAATACAAAAGGCCCGGCCGCGTTTAGCGGCCGGGCGGAAGTCGAGTCTGGGAGGAGCGACGCTGCTAGGCATCGCGGCCACTTCCATCGGCAGAGGGAGCACGGCCCACGGATCGATCTCGGCGAGGACATTCGCCGAAAATCTAAGTCCCAGTTAAGGCACAGGATGATCGTAACTCAATTATGCCCTGGTATGCGCCCAATATAGCCAAGGATTAGAAGACTACACCAAGGTTGTTGCTGATGAGGACTGTCTCAACGACTCGCTGAGTCGAGCATGGGTGGGCGATGATGTGGAGCGATCGCCATGGAAGGCAACGAGCCGCAGAACGTGGTGCGCTCTCCTGCCCGCAAACAATACGCTCAATCACCGAGACATATCAAAATCGCGCTCGCAAGGACCTCATCATCACCAATGAAATGAGCAGCTTGAGTTAGGCCAGATTCGGTCGGTCGTTGGTCAAACCGTTGTCGCCCGATTGGAATCCTCGGTTCCAACGAGTGTTTGAAATCTACGTACGGCTCGACGTAGTGGGTGTGACGACGCTTGTAGATAGCTCGGGACCGGATGCCAAATCGGCGTGCTATCAGCCCCGCGATACTCCTAACCAGAAGCCGATTTGGTGATGTTGATCTCCGATCGGAACCGGATCGGGTTGGCTTCGGTTCAAACCGCCCGACTGTGCGTAGCCTCCGACCCAGGGAGGTGCGCGTCGAACGAAGATGCGACGCTCCGGACGAGAAACTCTGCGCCATCGACCACGGAAAGTCGACCGTCGTCCAGTACGGCAACTCCATCTGCGATCAGGTTGGCGAGTCGAGAACGATCGACGACGGCCAGGCTCGGATCCTTGCCGTAACGACGGCATGTCTCGCAAAGATCGACTGCCAAGCCGCACATGAGTCGCTCGATGATTTCGGCGCGGAAGCGATCGTCGTCGGCCAGCAAATAGCCCTTCATCGTGGCCAGCCGTTCCTCGGCGATGCGAGCAAGGTAGTCCTTTATCGACACAGCGTTCGCGACGAACCCTTGTTGCATCTGGCCAATGGCGCTGGCGCCGAGTCCAAGGAGGGTGTCCGCCGAATCATCCGTATAACCTTGAAAGTTGCGCCTCAACCTGCCTTCCTGCCGTGCCAGGGCGAGATTGTCGTCCGGCAGGGCGAAGTGATCGATGCCGATGCGTACATATCCAGCGTCGACCAAAGCTTGCGCGATCGTTTCCGATTGGAGGTGTCGCTCGACGCTGTCGGGCAGAGTGGATCCATCGATCTTGCGTTGATGCTTCTTAAGGAAAGGAACGTGCGCGTAGCCAAACACCGAGAACCGATCCGGATGCAGTGCGAGGCATTTGGAGAGAGTGTCGAGGCAGGAAACGACGGTCTGCTGGGGCAGCCCATAGAGCAGGTCGAAATTAATCCGGCCGATGCCGGCGCGGTGTAGACGATCGACCGATACTGCGGTCTGTTCGAAGCTCTGCAGACGGCCAATGGCCCGTTGAACAACCGGATCGAGGCTTTGGACACCTAGGCTCGCCCTGTTGACCCCGCAATAGCCTAGCGCCTCGGCCATCGGCTCGGTCAATATGCGTGGATCGATCTCTACGGCGATCTCGGCATCAGGCAAAATTGCGAACGAATAGCGCAACGAGGCGACCAGATCAGCAAACGTTTCAGGTGTCATGATCGTCGGCGTGCCGCCGCCGAAGTGGACATGGGAGACCGGTTGTCGTCGACCGATGGTTTCTCCAATGAGGTAGGCTTCAGTTCGCAGTGCGGTTGCATAGGTCGCGAGCGGCTCCTGGCGTTTCATGACAGATGTGTGGCAGCCGCAGTACCAGCACATGCTTCGGCAAAATGGCACGTGCACGTAAATCGAGGCGGACTGCTGGCCGCCTAACGACTTGAGCCACGCTTGATAGTCGGATTCGCTAACTGACGCCGAGAAATGGGGAGCCGTCGGATAGCTGGTGTAGCGTGGCAGGGAGTGCTGCCCGTAGGATTTTGCCAAGTCGGGTCGCATTCTTCTTCTCTGGGTCCAAATCGCAGTTACGCCGGATAGGTTACGCCGGATAGGTTTTTACGCTGCGTCAGTTTAATGGTGGCTGATGGCAGTGGCGAGTCTGAAGCCAAATTGGTAGGGCATGCCCACGGCGTATATCGTCCCTGGATCGCGATGAGCGGTGATGCCGCAGCAATGGGCGGCATGCAAGCCAGTTCTCGTTTTGATCCAATTGCATGAGCGAAGGGAGAAAGTATTCCTCTCCCGAAGGATACTAGCCGTCCCTCGTGAGGCCATGTAGCGGGCTGCTGGCCATTCCGGAGGAAAGAGCGACCGAACTCCGTTCGGCTTCAGCTTCTTGCTCCAATTCTAGGATATGCGCTCTTAGCGCATCGGAGGTCGCCCTTGCTGCTTCGCTGAATAGGGGATCACCATGATCGGTGAGAGCAGAAGCGATGTCGGACCAATCCTGAGGGGATAGAGCCAGAACGGCGGCGGGAAATAAATCTCGTTCTTCCAACATCATGTGGTGCCGCTCGCGTACGATAAAGTCGCGTACGGTATTGCCGACGTCTTGCCGAACGAGTTCACGATCCGCGAGGACCCATCAATAGCTTGAACGGCGTGGTGCAGACGGTCGACGACTTCCTGGTGTTCATGTGCGAGATTGCCGACATCGCATCCGGATCGCGAGTCTCGAGCTTTGAGAAAATCAAGTCTTCTTGAGGATGATGGTACATCGCCGGGTAAACCTCGAAATAGCTGAGGATCGCGCGAATGACCTCATAGTCCGGACGGGTCCCATGCTCGAAAACCTCCAATTCGCGTTGGAGGAAAGTCAGAAGAAGATCAATATTGCGATGCTCTCGAAGCAACAGATCGATGGTCATTGCAGGCTCCATGGAGGAACAAGGTAGCAGGTCGCTCGAGCTAAGGGTCAGTGTCCTTCACGGCGCCGCAATTGTTCGCGCTGTTCTTGCAGAATTCGCATTTTCGCCGCGGCTTGCGACTTAACCCAAGTTCTGCGCATAGCGGCTGGATAATCTGCCGTCACGCAACTCGACTCGGCGTGAGGTTGGTAGGGCAATAACGCCATTCTGCTCAAGTTGGGTAAAGGCGTACGACACCGTCTCGATGGTCAAACCAAGGTAATCGGCAACATCCTGCCGTGACATGGGAAGTTCGATCGCAGCGTTCTTGGTAGCGCGGCGAGACATATCGAGCAGAAAGGCCATCACCCGATCTTCTGCGCTGCCGATCAGGAGCATTGAATGTTGCTTGAAAGAGGCGGAGCTCCAGCGCCATACCGTCCCACGGCTGTCGCGTGAGCTCCCTCTCGTGACTGGCGCGAACAATGACGGCGGAGCGCTTCACCATCAGCAGATGCGTCTCACAGATCGCCTCGGCCGAAGAGATATGGCTTTCTCTGGCCTCGAAGCCGAAGATGTCACCGGGCAGATAAAATGCACCGATCTGACGGCGTCCGTCCTCCAGAATCTTGTAGGTTCGCACAGCACCTGACACCACCTGATACAGGTATTCAGCTGCCTCATCCTCGCCGTAGATCTCGCTGTTGCGAGTGAACCGCATCGGTGCCGCAATCATACCAAACGGACCACAACCATGCGGCTGCCTGCGCAAGACGCTAGTCGGATGTCGGCTGATCTCGTGAGAAGGTGCGGCCAGGCGGAAGCGCAATGCCTTAGAATGTGGCAAGTCGATATCGATCGAAAATCACCGGAGAGCGGCAAGGCCAGCCGTTGAGCCGGATCAATATGTCACCCGAGCCAAGTTCTCGGGCTCACGCGTGCGCGCGTATCCGATCATACCAAGCTCGTCGTCCAGGTGGACCTGGCGTAACCGATGAGGGGAGCCGCCAATATGCGCGTTGTTCACAGCGGCGGCCGGCCGGTGGCTGGAGAAGGATTATTGGCCAGGTCATCCTAAGGCGGAGAGCCGAAATCGGCCGTGGACGAAGGTGCCGGATCCGCCCATCACCAGCAGGTCGAAGCTTTGGTGCGCCGCGAGCGACAGGAGGGTGCGCCCCGCTGACCGGGATGCCGGGAGTGAAACGACCTTTTGCAGCAAGGCCGACTTTGTACTGCCCCAAATGCTCCGTAGAACTTTCCGCCGGAAGCCTGTTTGGAGCGGCGATCGCGACAATGGTGAGGACGTCAGCTTCGCGCAGCAGCGGCATCGCGTCGTGCAACGCGCGGGCCGCGCGACGGCTGCCGTCCCAGCAAATCCCGATTCGCCAGGCCGAAACGGGCCGTGGAAGATGCATGGCAGGCGGGCGATCGGCAAGTCGCTTCGCTCTAGGAGTTCTCTTTGTGGCGCTTTATGTCGTCGTGAGCGCCGCAGGGGAGGTTTATGCCGCGTCGTATTTTCAGCAAGCAGACGTGTTCGTCGCTCTGCTGCTGTCCTTTGCTGCGGTTTGTCTAATGTTCAATCTCCTAGCTCGCCACGAGGGAGGCGAGGCGCGGCTGACGAAGCGCTCGCTCCCGGTGCTTTGTCTCGCTCAATGTCGTGACCGCGATAAGCTGGATCGGCTTGTTCATCGGTCTCAAATATGCAGAACCGGCGATCGTCGTCGCGTTCATGGTGGCGTTAGGGCCCACAGCAACAGTGTGGTTAAATGCACTGATCAGGCGACAGGGCGTCCCTCCAGCATCCGATGTTGTCGTGAGCGTTACGATCGCGGCGATTGGATGCTACATGATTTGGATCTCGGCTAGCGGCAACGCGGGCATGGAGTGGGGGACTCGATCGTCCTTTGGCATCGTCTTGGCAATCGTGGCCGGTCTCTCGCTGGCCCTCACAAATATTCTCGTCAAGTTACTCTTCGACCGTGGGTTTTCTGTACGGCAAGTGCTGGCCCATCGGTTTTACGCAACCATTCTGCTGCTGCTGGGACTGGCTGACTATTCCTCTCTCGTGCTTGAGATCTCGCAGCATTGGCTTGCAATCGCGACGATTGGGCTGTCGACGATCATCGTTCCTTTGCTCTTGATCCAAGCGGGCATTCGCCGCGTAGAGCCGTTCACAGTCAACATGGTCCTGTCCACGGCTCCTATCATCACCTTTCTGTTCCAATACTGCGATTCTCGCATCGTGCCCTCCTCACATACGTTCGTTGGAAACGTGCTCATTACGGCTGTCGCCTCGGGCAACATCTACTTGCAGTATCGGAGATCCGCATGAAGGAACGCAGTTGCGTAATCGTGGACGCATACTCGACCGGTCGATGACCTACCGGAGGAGTTTGAATGTTATGAAATTGGAACGGTGCACGTGATGTCTGCTGCGCAAATTCCTGCGATCTTTCAACCGCATTTCAATGCAGATCTGTATGATGAAGTCACTCGTCCGCCCGAGCAAATGTCTAATGAGGAGATCGTTGAATTTCATGCTCAGGTCCTCCGCGGCAGGAAGCTGGAGTTTGTTATCGCAGGGTGCGAAACCGGTGTTGAGCTCGCCAACTTGCTGTCGGAGCGGCTAGGCTTACCTTCAAATGGGACGGCGCTGTCAGCCGCCCGACGTGACAAAGCGCGTTTGGCTGACGCGCTGGGCGCTGCAGGCGTGCGATCGATCAGGCAGGTCGTGTATACAGCTGCGCTGCCGGGTTCGAGTTTGAATTTATGCTGTTCAAGGAGAACGCAGACACGATAGAAGAGAAGCCCTTTGACAAATGGGTTCCGTTAACGCGTGGTCCATTCGGTTACTCGATTGCGCGCTCTGTCGCACACCAGGAGCTGTTCGGTGAGATCTTGGTGCTTTGTGACAAGGCCAGAATACCTCTTATCGCGCTGCACTTTGAAACGGGGCCTGGCGTCATTGAAGCGTCACTTCATTATTGTGATGCGCTGGAGGCCGCGGATCGAGCATCGCATTCAAATCGATGATAAAGGCGTGGGCGCAAACGCGGGGCATGATGGCCACTTTCATGGCCAAGGTTTCTGAGAAATGGCCCGGCCGGTCCGGACATATTCACATCTCAGTTGCGTCCGACGGTGACAATGCGTTCCACGACCGCGACAGGTTCCGCAGTATCTCAAAACAGATGAGTCAATTCATTGGCAGACAGCTGAAATACATGAGTGATTTCTGTGTGCTCGCCGCGCCGAACTTCAATAGCTACAAGCGGTTGGTGCCCGGCTGCTGGGCTCCAGCCTGTCCAATAGGCGCGGACATGAACCCATATCTCGCGCTCTCGTGCGCGATCGGTTCAGGCATTCTGGGAATCGAAGAAGATGCTGCATTGCGGGCTTCGATCGTCGGTGATGCAAGCGAGAAAACCTGCCATACTTCCGCTGACTTCCGCAAAGCTTATCAGAGGCGACATACCGGTTTGCACGGTCTCCAGTCGCCAGGGATGTCTTTGGAGACATGTTTGTTGAAGCCTTTTCTTGCTCGCGCCGTTGGGAATGGGAATCCGTTCAACATCGTGTTACCGACTTTTAACGTCAGCGGTGCTTCGAGATCACCTAGCGTAAGCTCCATGCTGCTCCAATGGTTCGTGATGTCGGCTTGACCTCGGATCCTTGTCAGGATGCACAGCGCCTTGCAAGCCCGCGGGCCCGAGCGTATCGGCGATCGGCATCACCAACCGCACGTTTCCGGCTGTTCGATCGGCCATTCTGTTCCAGTTCGTCAGCTCCTCGAAAGCGAACCTTCTTACCATTCGAACCTCGGCTCAAGAGGTCGATGCTGCCTATAACCGAACGTCGCGAATCTGGGATGTCCGCTCCGGAAATAGGCTACCGGCGAGAGCTTTATGGTCTTCAGTTGGATAAGCGGTGCTGGCTCGCCAGGAATTCCAACGGAGTACTCCGGCAGAGAGGGGGACAAAACTCTATTCAAGCAGGCCGTGAGCGCCACCAGAACAAACCATGCGGAGATGAAAGCGAAGATTGAGCTGACGCGCGCAAGCGGGCCGGCTGCAAAGGTCGCCGGCACAACACGTGCGTCATCGACGCAATGGTGTAAGTCGGGTCATCATCTGCTCCAACTGTACCGGCAAAGGCTCCGATTTGGAGCTCGAGCGATCCATACGGCAACTTTTCACGGTGACTACTCTGGGAACAACGACGTATGGGGCGCGTGCGCTGGACCTCAGACGATTTCAGCGGGAGCAGTCAACCAGTGGGACTCAGCGGGAACAGCTCCGTTCAGCCAGGCTCGCTCGATTGTCCAGCTTGGAGCATGATGGGCGGTATCGAGGGCGGCTGCTTGGTGATCTTGAGCCGCGTTATGCTGCGCCTGCCGTCGACGCTTACGGGCACGTCGCCATCGATCGTGGCCCGGCGCATGACGCGATGCTGATCGCCATAATCGTTGACCGCGTAGTGCAACGTTGCGCAGTTGTCCCATATCGCGACGTCGCCCTCCGTCCAGTTCCAACGCACGGTGTTCTCGGCTGCAGTGATATGATATTGGAATAAGTCGAACAGTTTCTGACCGTCATATTTGGGAATGTCGACAAAACGCTGTACCAACGCGCCGAGCAATAGCGTGCGTTCACTGGTCTCGGGGTGGACGCGGACGAGAGGATGCTCGGTCTCAAAGATGGTTCTGGTGAAGACATCGTCAAAATGCTTCTTGTCGACTTCGCGGACACGGGCCATTCCGGCGTAATCGAAGAGGTTGCTGTGAACGGCCCAGAGGCCGTCGGCAAGCCGTTGTAGCGGAGGCGGCAGATCGAGATACGCGGCTGCTGTATTCGACCACAGCGTATCGCCGCCGAACGATGGGATTACAACGGCTCGTAGAACCAGAATCTTCGGATATGCGTCGGCAAAGGTCCCATCTGCGTGCCATATGTCAGCGCGACCTCCGCCGCGGGTGGAGTCGAGTTCAAGGAGCGACGCAGTTCCGTTGGCAGCACCGAGCATCGGGTGCGGTACCAGCTTTCCGAACCGAGCTGCAAAGCGCTCCTGCCCAGCATCATCAAGATGGCTCTGGTTACGGAAGAAGATCACCTTGTGCTCGAGTAACAGACCACTGATCGCAGCGATGATCTGGGTCGGCAAATCGCCCGTGAGCCTCAGATCTTTGATTTCGGCGCCGATGCGCGCTGCCCGTTTCACAACGTTGCCGCGCGGAATGACATCATCGATCAAAGGTGTTGCACTCATCGTGACATATCTCCCACGTCTGGTCGTCGCTTCCTCGTCCCAGCCAGTGAATGATCCACAGCAAGCATTGTGCCAGGCGAAGGGACCGCGCCCCAGGCGGCCATGCACGACACGGACACTAAAGGATTGGAATATTTGGCGCGAGCCGGCCAGGGACTGAGCTCAGGCGCAACTATGCCGCTTCTAATCGTGGCTCTAGCCGGGCAAGGCGCGGCCGTTGAGCAACTTCGGATGCTCCAAGGCGTGGATCTGAGCGCTTCTCGTCCACGCATAGCGCCTTCGCTGGCGGGGCGACGTAAAGGCCGACTACATCGGCGGCTTTGGCCGCAACGTTCGGGTCATTGCTCTCCCACCAGACTGGCGAGCCGCGAGGTCAATCTTGTGGTTGTGCAGGGGCCGCCAGACATATTGGACATCAACATCGCCCAGCGCCTCGGCCAGCAGAGGGCGGGTGGTCCAGCGCGCAAACCCTTGCGCGGGGCGCCTTATCCAGCAGCTTGAGAATCCGCTTGTCGGTCGTCTTCGTATAGATCGCAGCTTGCCGGGCCGCGGCTTGTCTTGCAGCCCTTCAAGACGTTGCTCAGCATAGCGATGCCGCCAAAGGCTGACAATCCGCGGCTAGACCCCAACTTCCTTGGCGATCGACCGGGGGCCGCGTCCGGCCGCCGCCAACAGAAGTATCCGCGCTCGCTTCAAATCACGCTGCAATGTCACCGGTGAGGGGCAACAGGTTTCAGGCACTTGCGATCTTTCCTCGAAAAGCGCACTTCTCTTGCTTCGGGTATTATCTCGCTTGAATCACGACTCTCGTTCCACGAAAAGTGGGTGCTAGGGTGAGCAGGCGTTGATCGAGGCGGGTGTGGAGAGCCTTTCGTTCGGGCAGCACAAGAAAGCCTGTTCAATCGAGATCGCGCAGAGTCATCGAGGGGAATACACCTCAGTTGATAAGCGGTCCAATCGACATGTGAAAGCGGCAGTCGTGACGCCGTCACGGCGACTTCAACGCCTCGTCGATCCAGTTCCGCGGCATCCTTGTAAGCAGATCAACGTCCCCGGGTGTGCCAAGATACTGTGCTCCAACGGTTTCACGGCCGATTGGCCCGGCCGGCTTTGCCGGAGCTTGCGCTCGCCACGCCGGGCCGCGGCAGAAACGGTTGTCAAGAGTCCAAGCCGCGCCGAGCGTCGAAGCTTCTATGGGTGTACCGCGCAAGGCGGAAGCGCGCTGTTTGGAGCTTGGAGGGCCTGCGAGAAGAAGGGAGGCGGGCCGTTGTCCAAGACGCTGCAAATCTGCTACTGGCGGAGCGAAGAGCGGCATGATGAGGGCGCGCTGCGCGGTTTACGGAATGTGGAGCGCGTCATGGTCGAGTAGGTTGCAGCTTGGAACAGCAGCGGCGACACGAAGCACGCCGGGTGGAGAATTGTGGACACACGATGGGAGGTTGGCAAAGTTGGCTGGGATTGAAAAAGAGACGCCGAGAGTAGCGTGACACCATGGTCTGGCCTTATTTGAGGCGGAAGTCGCCGGTCAAAAGTGCAGGTGCTATATTGGGAAAGGCGGAATATGTCGAATGAGCGGAAAAGCATTGTCTGCGCAGGACAGATCTTGGTTGATGGCAGTCCAATGCGCTGCAAGGTCCGCCACCTCACGGCATCCTCCGCAATCGTTCAGACGCCTGACGCGCGTTTCATGCCCGCAACCTTTGGGCTGCGCGTTCTAAGCGCGGACATCGATACGATATGCCAGGTAGTTTGGCGTGATGCGCGCCGACTTGGCGTGACATTTTTGAGTTAGTCGACAACAGTTGCCCAGACGCATCACCGTCCTGAACTCGGACCCTATTGAGTTGTAGGTTTGCAGGACACTTCGACTTGATTTCGGCCGGTGCCGCCGCATGAGGCGCATCGAATCGCTCCTGAAGAGCAAGCGTCAACCACGGAGTGAAAGACCTGAAGACAATTTGAGCTGGACGTGCGGAGCCTTCATCGACCACGCGTCGACGGTCACTCTCCTGCGTAACTGTGAGTACGACAGATATCCGCGAGCAGCGCACCGCTACCGAGCCGATGCCAGTTATGATCTCTCGCTCGGGCAGATGGCCGTGGCGCACCAGCCGTTGGCGGCCATCATCGGTAACCTGCGGCGTGCCTGCCGAGCAAAGCCGCCACTTCGGCCTCCACGGCCTCCATCAGCAGCGCTCGCGCGCCGTTGCGAAAAACCTCGGTAAGCGGGTCCGCGAAACTTCCTGGCTGGGAAAATTGAAAACCGTTAGTGTCGGTCACGGCGTATCTTCCTTCGATGGAAACTGGAGGCTTCGAACACCACCACGATACGCCGCCTTACCTCTTCATGCTGTCACCAACTTTCGCCCATAGCCTATCCGGTCGATCCACTTGGATGACCTTATCGAATCATCGATTCAGCAATTGTCCAGAAACCTGTTCAGCCTCTTCAACGCCTCCGGGATGCGACCTGTCAATAGGTTCCGTCGTATTTGTTTCGGCTGGCGGAGACGCAGGACTTTCGGAAAGGAGTGCGCCTTTTGGAGGTCAAGGACTTCATTCCAACAAAGGTGTACCTACAAGTTCGTTCTTCGAATTCTTTGTTGATTTCTAATGCCTCTGACAGGCTCACGCCTGTCGATGCCAGGACCAGAAAAAGGAGCTGATTCTCTTCGGCCAGCTCGGCGTGGCAAAGCTTCATGTCGGCTTCCAAGAGGGGAAGTCTCACTGTTCTAGGCCACGCTCTGCGAGCAGCCGGTGCATGACCTCGCCTTTTATCTCGGCTGCGATTTGGTTTCGGACTTGGGCTCCGAGCACCCGCTCGGCATCGACGTCGCCTACCAGACCATGTTCGGCCAGTCGCTGATCCAGACGGCTTTGAAACTCTTCGCCCATGGCTTCGACAAGCCGGTCCTGCATCGCTGCATGTTCGTCCGGTGCGATGCGCCTCAGCACCGTCTCCCAAGGTTGCCAGCGGGTGGCCATATAGTCGGTGAATTGGTTCGCTTCCCGCTCCCGGACCAGGTCCAGCGCCTCCGTCGCATCATCCTCGCTTACGCGAGAGACCGCCAGGAAGCGCATGTCAGGGGCGACGTGACTGAGCTCCAGCGGCTCGCGCAGCCGATGTTGATAGGCCAAGTAGACTTCCACGTCGTCTATGTCTGGGTCGAGGCTGAGGAGCGAGTTGACCCTGTCGCGCGCGATCTCGTCAAGTGCCTCCAAGCGGAACGCAACACGGCCGCGCTGGATCAGTTCGCCAAGACGATCGTCATATACGCCGCCTTCGACATCAGCGTTGAGGCGCGCGGTCTGCATACCGTTCCAGTGCAAGGTAACTCGATCCTCGCAGCTCGCGTTGGCCTCGGAAGCCTGTGCAAAAAACTGCTCGCGCAATCTCGGATTGGCCGCCGCCTGCCGCAGATCATCAGCCACTCTCTGCCGAAACTCGTGATTGCCATAGTTAACGGTCTCTCGTAGCCTCTCTAGGAACCAGGCGGCTGTCGCAACGGTGCCGAACTCTAGCGCCGTTTGAGAGGGCAAGGCTTTAAGGGATCACTGCACGCGGTGGCGGAATGGGCCACGCGACGGCGACGCGCCGAGACTATCAGCCGTCAACAATTGCAGAAGGTCCCCGCCGCCAGGACGATCGCGCAGTTGTTGACGACGAAGAGCGACCACCTAAGCAAGGCCGAGACCGTAACGGATGCCGGTATTGAACAAAGCGTTCCTATGCTGGCCGATGCCCACGCTCTCGTTGGCCGCTTCCACGCGATGATCAGAAAGAGGGGCGAGATCGAGTTCGAACCTTGGATGGATGAATCCAAGCGGAGCCTCATTGGCTCGTTCGCGAATGGCATCGCCAAAGATAAGGGTGCGGTGCACGGCTAACACTGATCTTCCCCCGAAAAAGTGGACGGTTTAAGCGGCTTTTAGCTCCGTTTTGATCGGGGCGATATATCCGATGGCGGAATGGAGCCTGGTGCGGTTGTAGAAGCCCTCGATGAAGGCGAAGATATCGCGCTGGGCTTCGGCGCGGGTGTTGTAGTCGCGATGATGGACGAGCTCGGTTTTCAACGTATGAAAGAAGCTCTCCATCGGGGCGTTGTCGTAGCAATCGGCCTTGCGGCTCATCGATGCGGTGATGCCGGCGCCCGTGAAAGCGTCGCGATGGGCGCGTGAGGCATACTGCACTCCGCGATCGGAGTGGTGGATCAACCCGTGCTGCGGGCGTTGCTGCTTGATGGCCATTGCCAGAGCCGCGGATGGCAGTTCGACCTGCATGTGATCCCGCATCGCCCACCCGACGATCTTTCGGCTGAACATGTCCATGACGGCCGCCAGGTATAACCAGCCCTCCGCGGTCGGGATGTAGCTGATATCGGCGAGCCAGACCCGGTTTGGCGCTGCGGCGGCAAAGTCACGCGCGATCAGGTTCGGCGCGATCGGCAGATCGTGACGACTGTCGGTGGTGCGAACCCGACGGGGTCGCGCCATGAGCGCTCGAATGCCATATCGACGCATCAGCCGTTCGATCCGGCCGCGGCTGGCGCCCCGTCCCTGGGTCCGCAGAGCGGCATAGACCCGCGGGCTGCCATAGCGCTGACCGCTGTCGTGATGGACCTGCCGGATCTCGGCCAGGAGCGTGGAATTGGAGCCCGCACGCGCGCTCACCGGGCGCTCGCGCCATGCGTAATAGCCCGCCGGCGAGACCTCGAGCACGGCACACATCAAGCGTATCGGATAGGTCTCGCGGTGGTCCTCGATGAAGCGAAAGCTCATGTCCGGGTTCCGGCAAAGATCGCGATCGACTTTTTTAAAATGTCGCGCTCCATGCGCAGCCGTTCGTTCTCCTGACGCAACCGGGCGATCTCTGAAGCCTGGTCCGCCGACATCGGCGTCGCCTGCGTGGTGGGGCGCCACGCCGCCGATGCCGGCTCCTGCCGGAGCTTATCTACCCAGCGCCGCAGCACCGAGTCGCGCAGACCCAGCTCTTTGGAAACCGACCCGATCGAGCGACCGCTCGACACGACCAGTTCGACCGCCTGGCGCTTGTAATCCTCGGTAAACGACCGACGTTGACGTTCCATTCGACACCTCCGGGCTCATTGAGCCTACTACAGGTGTCCACTCATTCGGAGGAGGTTCACACGCAACCATGGTCCAATGGCCAAGTGGAAGCTCAGGAAACTCAAGCTGGTCAAACGGCAGATGTACGGGCGCGCTAAGCTCGATCTCCTTCAGGCTAGAGCGGTTTTCGGTTGATGTGAATCGGAACAAATAAGGGGGGTCCCTGAGGCGCGCTAATCAGATTCGGGTTGCTTTGACAAGCAATGGCGAGGTCGCGATGGCGAAGGGATACTCGAAGGATCTCAGGGCGCGGGCGGTCGCGCTGGTCGAAGACGGCGAGAGCAGACGGAAACGGCGCGGGTGCTCGGTCTCGGCGCCTCGACCTCCGCTAGATTGAGCGCTGGGTGACGACGGGCAGTGCCCTTCTTTAGCCCGGGCCGCCCCGAGGATGAATAGAGGATGAGTGGCCAGGGAGCGACGGGCCCCCCAGAAAAGGTAGGAGCCCGATCCAATGTTGATGCTGTACCGTCAAACGTCGTTAGCCTTTCGGGCTGGACTCCGTGGAGCATCAGGATCTGACGATGTCTAGAAAGACTGCCTGCTTGCACGCCGAAGTTAAGAAGCGCATTGCCCAGATCGAAAGTATGAAACTGGTCCAGATTCAACGGGTCATGATGGATTGTGTGTCCGAGCGGTCCGCTGGCAGGATGACGACAGATGAGGGCAATGCGTTGCGCCGAGCACTGAACAAACGGGTTAGCATTCTCAGACGAGACCTTATCGCGTAAGAGTTCGCGAGCTTGTCAGGCAAAGCACTGACGTCGCACAGCGGTAGGACACGAATTTAGTCGGGGAGAACCCAGATAAATGACTGCTTTTAGGTGGGGTTGCTAGGTAAGCGATTTACCCGATGGACTAAGCTGGACGACCAGCGGGTATTCGAACTGCGGGAAGCCGCGCGAGCTGCGCAAGAGATCGCGAGTGAGCTAAAGCGCAGTGATTCGGCGATCAGGATCCGGGTCGTCACCCTTGCGGGCCTAAAGAAAGAACCCGCGGTGGGGAGTTAGGACGAAGAGGAGCGGCGTCTTTTATTTGGACTCCCTTACCCTCGGCGATCGTTGCCGGCCATTGACGACACGGGGGCGCACTCGGCGCATCCCGCCCTTCGTCCGTCCGGCATTAGGTAGGTGATATGAAACAGCATGTCCGAGTGGCGTCAGCGGCGGTCGCGTTCGCTTACCATCGCCGCTGCGAAGTCCTCAGCGTGTACGAACGCGAAACCAAAACGCGCAACGAGATTAGTGTCGCCGTATGCGGAAAACAAGTGTACGGATACGACTACGACAGTGAATGCCACGTCAGCGGTTTGTTACCGAACCTATGTCACCACGGGGCGAAATCGCGTTGGATATTGAGCCCTGGGACCTCGGAGATATGCATCGGCTACGAGGACGACACATCGTCCTTCTTCTCAGTGAAAATCGTCAGCGGTCACGTTCAGGTATTTGATTGCCGCCAAGTCCTGTCCTTCACATACACAGTATGGTGGAGAGACGTGCAATCCGATAGCTGCTGATGCCCCTCGGCTCGCCGAGGCCGGGTGATTTCTACGGAGGATTAGGCCGAGAGGACGTTGAACTGGAACACTGCGAGGCGGTCGGCGACGCTGGAGTTGGCTTCCGCGTCTCTCGTTACCGGCACTTGCTTTGACGACGGAAGCGCTTCTGGCCCAGATTGCCGTTGCCAAATATGCCGATGGCGAGCCGCCTTACCGCCAGGAGGCCATCTACGCCCGCGACAAGCTCGACCGCCACGCAACAACCGCATCTCACTAGGCCGGCGAAGAGATGCCTGGGCCGCCGGCGTCGGCGGTGGGTACACGAAGGACCTGCTCGGCTGCGCGGCGGCGCGGGAACAAGGGGACGTGCAATAATCGCGTGAACATCCGGCACGATGCGCTGGCGCCATCCGTATTGAACGGCCTCCGGACGCACTTAATAAAGCCCGAATTGTTCAAGCAGTTTTGCGAGGAATTCACCCAAGAAGTGAACCGAATGCGGATCGAACGTCGAACCGATCAGGATGCTGGGCAAAGCGAGCTGGAAAGAGTCAAAAAGCAGATTTGAGGCATTATCACTGCGATCAAGATGGCATGTATGAACCGTCGATGAAGGCTGAGATGGATGCGCTCGAATCGTGCTGCGCGGTGACTTGGCCGCGATCCTGCGATTTGCGGCGGACAAGAAGAACCCCGACTTCCTCTCGGAGGCCTGGGCTCTGGATGGCTTGCTATCGCAAACATCGGTCGTTGCGGGACCGGATTTGAACGTATGACCATCAGTTCATGAACCCTCCTGCCCTATTGATCCTATGCTGCCAGGCTGCCAGAGCGAATTTGATCCCGCCAGCCGTCGGCGCGCTTTACCACATCCGCCGCGAGCTGATGGTTTGAGATCATTGCTTCTTCATAAACGTGTGAGAGCCAGAAGCGACACACCTTCGGAGGACGGATTGCCACTACGCCCAGACAAAGATCGAGACCAAAGCGGGCGCATTGACATGAAGCAAAGACACCGAAGAGGAGATGGGTCAACTTCATGTTGTGTGAGCATGGATAGATAAGACGTGCAGACCTCGTTGCTGAACAAATATTGCGATTCCCGCCTGCCTTGGTACACTATTTATCCGACCGTACCTGATTTCTCCGCGATGGTGGGCGCCAACACTTATGGGAGATGGTTGAGGCGGCTGCCGCGCGATGAACCGGTATCCATCTATCTCCACGTTCCGTTCTGTCGCTCGATTTGCTGGTATTGCGGCTTCCCGACAAGCCTCACTCACAGCGAGCGACCGATCCGCAAATATCTCGCGGTGCTCCGCGAGGAGATTGATTTGGTCGCAGCGCAGGCGCCCCGCGCCTTGTCCGTCAGCGACGTGCATTTCGGCGGCGGGACGCCGACCATCATCTCGCCTGCCGACTTCTTGGGCCTGATGGAGCTCCTGCGCGACTGCTTCACATTCAGCAAGTCGACCACCGTTGCCGTCGAGATCGATCCCAGAACGTTCACGACCGAGATGGCCGAAACATTAGGCTCAGCCGGCGTCAGCCGCGCCAGCATTGGCGCGCAAAGTTTTGATCCCCTGGTGCAGCGGGCAGTGAACCGCGTCCAGAGCGAGACACAGATAGCTCTTGCCGTCGAAAGTCTGCGCCAGCATGGAATAAGCCGCATCAACTTCGACCTCCTGTTCGGATTGCCACACCAGTCGGTGCAGTCCTGCGTTGACTCCGCCAGAATCGCGGTAGCTATGCGGCCGGACCGGCTTGCGGTTTTCGGCTACGCCCATGTTTCCTCCTATATGAAACGTCAGCGCCAGATCGATGAGGCGGCGCTGCCAGACAATGTCGCTCGCGCCGAGCAAGCCGCGGCGGTGGCTGAAACTCTGGTCGCGGCGGGCTACCGACAAATTGGGCTCGACCATTTCGCCTTGCCATCCGACGAGCTCGCGCTGGCGCAGAAGGCCGGTCGCCTTTGCCGCAACTCCCTGGGTTATTCGGCTGATACCTGTCAAACCGTGATCGGCTTCGGTCCGTCCGCCATTGGCCGCCTTCCTGACGGCTACGTCCAGAATGAGCTCGCAACCGCTTCCTATCATCAGCATATCAAAGCTGGCTGCTTCCCGACTTCAAAGGGCTACCGTCTCACCGAGGAAGATCGGCTTCGGGCCGAAATCATCGAACGCGCGATGTGCGACTTACAGGCCGATGTTCCAGCAATCTGCGTCAAGCACGGATTTGATCCGGTAGCTTTTCTTGTTTCAGCTGATCGCTTGGAGATGCTCACCGAGGACGGGATAGTGGAGATCGAGAAGGGTATCCTCCGCGTCAAGCAGGAGCACCGTTTTGTCATCCGCGCCGTTGCTGCGGCATTCGACGCTTATCTCGACCGCGCACCATATTAACGAAGACCACCCATATGCGCACAGTTCTTGAAGCATCAAATGAGGTCGCGGGCCGCGGCCCGTACGGTCATACTAGAGCATTTTCCGACCGGACCGAATCGGGTGGGATTCCCAAAACGGCGCGAGTCAGATTCAAGCCACATGCTGGCGAGGGAGGCCAGCATGTATGGCCAGGGCGTTTTCGGTTGATCTTCGCCAAAGGGTGGTAGCAGCGATTGACGGTGGCATGTCCTGTCGACAGGCTGCCGAGCGCTTTGGTGTCAGCGCGATCCGCCGGCGCGGTCGCCTCAAGGAAGTCGGCGACATCGCTCCTAAACGCCAGGGCGGTGACCGCAAATCGAAGCGCATTCGCAATTGATTCTGGAGGCGGTGACAGCGAAGCCGGATATCACGCTCGCCTAGTGGCTCTGCACAGTGATTTTGATAAGTTGGGTCCGGCGGTCAGATTAGCTCCGGCAGGGGTTTCGGACCAAGATTGGATCATCCGACGACCAACCGAGACGGGGCCCTGTTCGTGGGCGGCAATCTCATGACTATCCGATTGCACGTGAACCAAATCCGTAACGCGCCGAAGATGGGACGAGTCCGAACTACGGCTGCAGACACGAGTCAGCTTGCAACCGTTCATACGCATACTAAAGACTTTCAAACACGCGGCGGTGAACGGCCTTACTATGGGAACTCCAGTCAATTGCGAACAATATCTAGCATTCGGAGGACAGCATAAATGAGGATTGCCCAAGTCCCAGCGCAAAACAACACGGCAGCACGCCACGTGTTGGCCCTGAATCGATTTCGCCATTTGATGAGCTCGGATGCGTAACCACTGAAGCAACGACCGCGGACGACACCGATCATCTGGCCGTAGCTGTCAAACCGGAATTGGGAACGATGTTTTCGGATGTAATTGATCCTCTCTTGAGGCGATAGACACCAAGTCCATATGTCAAGAGCTGAAGCTGCCTGCTGCTCGAGATGTGGCGTCCCGCGCAGTCTACTGCGATGATAACCTACTCCCGAAGCCTTGCTATATGCTCTGTTTGCGGCGCGCACGTCGTTGAAGTCTGTAAATCTAAATTGCATTATCGGATCGAGCCTGCTTTGGTCATGTTTCGCTGGCGACGCTACAATATGACCTTACGTCAGCTTCAAGCCAAATTTGACCTACCAGCCCTCTGAGGCTCCCCTCGACGTCTTGATGAGCCATGAGCGCTACGCGGGGGATGGTGAGCGATCACCGCTGTCACGATCGCCAACTGATGTTCGTCGTGAGCTCGCGTCTCTCTGACAAGTGTGCGACCAACTGACCCGAAATCCCCGATCTTGGCGATTGTGCCAACCGCGCGGCATACTCGCTCAGTGCGGAGACGCTTCAATTGTCTGAAGAATTTAGTCGTAGAACCTTCTTGCGACGGACAATGGCTCCCGATGGACTCGCGACGGCCGCTCCGTCCAGGGATAGCGACTTGACATCGTAGGCAATGTTGGTCGTAACGCGACGATTGCTCGCTCGAACTACCTACTGCCCGGCAACAATCCCTTCTATGAGCCATGAACTGGGAGCAGGACTTCAACTTAAACGCCATGGTCTCAGCGTGGCGCGTTGGATCGCTTCCATTCCGACGCTCAGCGCGACGCTTATACGCGGCGCGCAAAGCCATGCGGCTACACGGCGTCGATGCGAACCTTTGGACCCAGACGCAGCGGTGACCTCCACCGACAGGCTGTGCTGCGATGGGTCGCGCGCAAGGCCAGGATCGTCGTGCAACGCAGACTCTCTATACGGAAGATTCACGCGAGCCCGCGGGAGACGCGTCCGCGCCCCGGCGGCGACGGGCTGCCCTGCGAGTTGCCTGGCCCGTTAGATGACCCCGGCATCCTTAGCGCTCTTAAGCTTCCGCTGAAAGTCCGTTGGACCCCCACGGTGCTAACCAGTCAAAATCACTGTGCAGAGCCACTAGGATAGTCCAGGTTCGGCGTTGCTCGGGCCCATCATTCAGATCGACAGGCGTTTCGGTTCGGACTTACGGCGGAGGCCGTCCGTAGCGGATCTTCTCGCTGTGATCGCGAAGATCCGGCTGCACTGACGAGACATGTGATGGACGGGGCCAATCCATATCCGGTTTGGGTCGAGGCGGCGCGAGCCAGCTTGACGCGGCGCTCGGCGCGGGCCCCGCCCCGGCGGTGGCGAGGCGGTGAGACAGCGATACGGAGGCGACCGGTCTGTGGTGTCAGCGCTCGCCGATCGGTCCTGCGATCAAAGGCGCGCCTCCGACCGAAACAGGACCCTGTGGTTTTGAGCGTCCGATGCGTTTCTTGACGGAGCTCAAGACCGCTTTGTCTGGCGGCAAAGTAGCAGCGGAAGGAGCAGATGGACCAGGCGCCGGAATCTGCAAGGTGTCGATTCGCGAAGTCAGTGTTGTGAGCTGATCCAAGATCGCTTGGAGGTCGCCCCGCTGGGCATCGATGTGGCGGGTGAGCTCTGCGATGTCATCGCTCAGCTTCTGCTGCGCCCCCTGTGTCTCGGTCAGGGATGCCCTGTCCTCCGGTGACAGAACCATCGTTGAACCGACTTGCCCAGCGGCAGGCGTTTCGACGAACTCTGCGAGGCTCGATGCAAAATGGGCTGCCGCCGCACCCAGGCCGACGAAGACAACAAGAAACATCAAACCCCAGCGAATGCGCCCTAACGAGCTGTGCAAGAGCGGCCGCAAGTCCGAGGCGGCAGCTTGATCTGTCATCTCCATGGTTCCACGCGCGACTTCCCCGACCCAATAGGCCGCTCGTTGCTGCAATAGCCTGCGATGCTGACGGGCTGCAGCCGCCCGCGCCCCCCGGGCACCATCATTCTTCGCAACCTCCGATTGTTTGCCCTTCGGCTCCAATGTGGGCTCTTTTTCAGCGCAAAAGCCCCCCTAGCGGGGATCTCCTGCATCCTACCGTCGGCAGCGGCGTACTGCTTCGCGTCTTTGCGAGCAACGGGGCACCATTTTCTCACGATTCACAAGATCCTTGCAGATTTTCTCACCCTGCTGCGGCCGAATACGAACCGCGCCAACTCGCCGGAGTGCGTTGCGACGGAAACTCAGCCCTGCCAGCTAGCCACCTCAGCACTGGGCGCCATGCCATTGGACCGGCAGCCATTGCAACTACCAATCTCGGCAGGTTGATCGAGACGATGGACAGCTGGCAAGCGTGGCCATCGAACGCCCCACGGGTCATTTGTCAAGGAACTTGGAATGCACCATAGATCTGGCCGCGCTAATGGAGCTGACGGATTCGCCAACTGCCCTGCGGCAGCGATTAAAGCTGCTCTAATGCTATTTTCTCCGTTCTCCTGCGCCAGCTCGCAGAACACTCTGCCACGATCGCCGGGGGCACAGACGGCAACATTTTCCAGACCTCGTGCCCGTCGATTGCCTCGTCTTTCGGTGACCGAGATGCCAACAAAGCTTCATGATGCCTGCCCTCGTCACCGGCGGGGTTGCTTTTCGGTGACTACCATTTCGTCGAGAATGACGTCTTCAAGCACGATGTTCGGCACCATAAGACTCCTCTGCGGCATCACGGAGCACGGTCGCTCGCGATGTCTTGCTGGCAAGGACAGCTGAAGCTCGTTCGTCATCATCACCTCATCGAGCCAGCACGCCGCTCGCGCTCGGCGCCACGCATGATGCACAAGCTACGTGCAGGCCAGATCAGCCTCGCCCTCCCCGGGTGACGAGGTTCGGGACGGTTAAAGCCGGTCCCGCTGGGGACATACGACACCTTTTGCTTTTAGAGGTCACCATAGCCTTCAGACTCCAAAGGCTGGGAAGTCCGCTTCTCGGGCAATCAGGCCGAAGCTCGATCCATTCACGGCTCGCAGATAGGGACGCGAAGTACATTATGCGCGATCGCATTGTTTCGGCGATAACGTCTCGAACATCTTCGGCTACGGCGGCACTTGCATACAGCTCGAAGCGACGGGGCCGGGTTGTCGCACTTCCGCTGGCGGCTTGTCTGGTCGGCAATTCAGTTCTGGCAAAAGCCGCTAACGAGCTTGATCTCAACAGAGATACTGCAGATCAGGTCACCAAAAGAAGCCGCAGCACCGCTCCCGATCGGAAGACAAGGCTCTCCATCCGCTTGATCAGTAAGGCATCCGGACCCCGTGCCGCGGCGCCGGCAAATGGTCCCAGCATGCCTCTCAAAAAGAGCGGCGGTGCCGATCGGGCTACCCAGACGAGAACACAAGCGGCGATCGACCCTTTCGCGCGTTTCGACAATCTACGAGAAAAGGGGTTGTGGCTCGCCATACCTGGGCCTTCCGATACGATAGATCAGGACAAGGGCGGCGCCAGATCGGCGCTGGCGGACATCGGCATCGGGTATATCGGCTGGACGCACAACAGCTTTGCAGACAACCAGCTGCCGAATGCAGCCAGAAGCAGCTTCGCAAACCAGCTCTATATGGGACAGAATCCGACATTTGCCACGGCGAACTTCATGATCGTCACCTACGATCTCAGCCGCTTCGGTATTGCTGATGGTCAAATTGCCGTGGGGGCCGAGCAGCAATACTGGACATGGAAGCGCCCGGGGCCTGATCGAGTAGGACTCAACACGCTCGCTTACTACCAAACTTTCCTCGACAGGACACTCGAACTCAAGTTTGGCTATCTTAGAAATCAGAACGAATTCACCGGCACATTGTTCGGAGGAATTTCAGGATCAAACATGTTCGCCCTTTTCCAAGCAGGGATGAGCACCAACGCGGCGCCGACCCCCGCCCTCAACCTGAAGTACAATTTCGATGATCGCTGGTACAACAAAGTCTCCGTGCAGCGCTCAATCAGTCCAGATGGACCCTATGCGCATGTAACCGAGAATCCCAGCGGCGTGAACTGGAGCACAGCAAACGCGGGCATTCTTTTCATCGACGAGATTGGCTACAAGAGTAAGGCGGCTCCCGGTGTGCCTGACACGTGGTTGCGGGCAGGCGCTGGTTTCAGCAACAGCCGCTACAAGAATGTAGCGGACCCGGACCGGCAAAGGCATAGCGGCAATAGTTTTCACTACATCGCCGCGGACCGGCAGCTCTGGCAGAGTGACGTCCAGGGGGCACCATCTCGTGGTATCTATGGCGGATTCTCTCTCATGGGAGCACCGCCCGACCTCAACAGAATCAGCCAGTACTACGAGCTTCGCCTTTATGCGAAGGGACCTTTTGATAGTCGGCCCAGTGATCTGATGGCTCTCGTTGCCACCAACACCGTCTGGAGCAAGTTTGCGGTGGATGCTGCTTTGGCCAAGGGCGAGCTCGTGCATCGCGATACAACAGCAATCACGGGAACATACACTGCGTATCTCGCGCCCGGAATATATGCGAGCATCGGCCTGTCATACATCCATAACCCGACGAGCATCACACACACGCCCCAAACGGAGCACGCCCTCGACCTATTGGTGTCTACGTTGATATTCTTCTAGATCATCGCAAGCCTCGTTTTGCTCCTACCTTTTCATGGAGCATGCGACAGCGAACTTCTCGATTGCGATTCCGATGATTTCGCCTGGCTGTACCGATTTGATCTCGCCCAGGATTCCGAGATGATCTCGCCCATCGCCCGGGGCGCGAGGCGTTCTGGCTGTTTGGTTTGTGGTATCGGCGAAGCCGCGAGGTCAATCTAGAATCGCGGCTCGAAGGATTTGGTTTTTTTGCTGCTCCTGCTGTGGGCAGGTGGGCAACGCCCTTCGCGTTGTCCACGCGCGGCGGCATGTCCACGGAGCCACTCGCTCAGGCCTTTCGGCCGGGCTTGCGGGTTCGCCGCAGGCTCTCGACGCCGGGGGGCCGCAGATCGGCAGGTTGGTGTGGTGGGCGGTCCAGCCGCCTTCGACCAGCATTGCCAGAAGGCTGCGGTCCAGACCGCGCGGAGTGCGATAGTCGATGTCCTCGACGGCGGCCTGCTGCCGCAGCTTGGCGATGTCGACGAAGGGCGTTGGCCATGCCGTGAAGGCCGAGCGCGTTGAGCTGATCAGGGGTCGAACCGCCAACCGGGCGATTGGCGATGGTCGGGCATTCTGCACCCGCCGACGGTGGCAACTGCTGACTCTGGTAGGTTTGTTGTTCCCCCGCATGAGCTAGTGACTAGATCGTTTTTGACAGACACGCCTCGCGCACCAACAGAGCAAGCCTTGCACAGGAGAACCTCTATGTCGTCGACCGCACTGCGCAGCACCTCTCTTGCGTTGATCCTGTTTGCTTGCGGGATCATGGGGAGCGTGCGGGCAGACGATCTGCCACCGCGCGCCAATGCCACGACGCCGGCCGGCCAGAAGGGCGCCCCCGGCGAACACGCCGGCCAAGCGCCGAAGTACGCCGTCGGCGGCCGAGCAGCATCGCCTGCCGCCGGACTCCAGCACCAGGCAAACGCTTGATCTCCCTGGGCGGACGCTCTCTTTCATCGCGACGGGCGGCTCCATCCGCCTGTTCGACGAGAAGGGTGAACCGGAGGCCGACATCGCCTATACGTCCTATCAGCTTGACGGCGCCGATCGCGGCACGCGCCCGGTAACGTTCTTCTTCAACGGCGGACCGGGCTCATCATCGGCCAGGCTGCAGTTGGCAATGCCGGACCGTGGCGGCTACCGATCAATGCTGACGAGGTCACGCCATCCACTTTTCCGGAGGTGAGGCCAAACGCGGAGACTTGGCTAGATTTCACCGATTTGGTGTTTCTCGACCCCGTGGGCACAAGCTATAGCCGTTTCGTGGGGACCGGCGATGATGTGCGCAAGCGGCTCTTTTCCGTTGACGGCGACGTCAACGCGCTCGCGCTGGTGGTCCGCCGCTGGCTCGAAAAGCATGACCGGCTGTTGTCGCCGAAATTCATCGTGGGTGAAAGCTATGGGGGTATTCTCGGGCCAAAGGTTGTGCACCAGTTGCAGATGCGGCAGGGCATAGGCGTCAAGGGCCTTATAATGGTCTCGCCACTCTTCGACTACGGCCAGTATGCCCGCACTTGCCTGCTGCAATACATCGCAACACTGCCGAGCTATGTCGCGACCCTGCTCGCGCCCCTGCGTGAAGCCGAGGGTCCGGTAAAGCGAGCCGATCTCGCCGACGTGGAAGCTTATGCACGCGGAGAGTTTCTGGTCGACCTCATCAAAGGCGGACAAGGAAGCGACCACGCGTCTGGCCGACAAGGTCGCGGCGCTGACCGGCATCGATCAGGCGGTGAGTCGCAGGCTCGCGGGCCGGTTTGAGCTCGCCGAGCTTCGCCGTGAGTTCGATCGCAAGAACGGCAAGTTAATCGGCAATTATGACGCCTCAGTGCGTGGGCTCGATCCGTATCCGGACTCGGATTTCCATCTTTCCGGCGATCCCTCCAGCGACACGCTGCTCGCACCTCTCAGCAGCGCCACTGTCGATCTCCTTACGCGCAAGCTAAACTGGCGGCCGGACGGCTCCTATGAGCTAGTCAACGGCGCGGTCGGGCAGGCTTGGGATTTCGGCCGCGGGCCTCCGGAGTCGCTGTCGGAGCTGCGCCAGATTCTCGCAACGGACCCGAAGATGCAATTGCTAGTCGGGCACGGCTGTTTGACCTCGTCACGCCTTATCTCGGATCACAGATCGTGCTCGACCAATTGCCGCCATTTGCCTCAGCACCGCGCGTCAAACTCGTCGTCTTTCCAGGCGGTCACATGTTCTATTCACGAGATGGCTCGCGCCACGCGTTTCGTGCAGAGGCCGAAGCGATTATGAAGTAACCATGACCACCGCGAACTAGGTCACAAGCATGCTCGCGTTCGCACGAGCATAGTTATGATCTCTCAACGAGATCCGGGCACCGGCTTCAATCGGCGCGAGACTCGGCTACGATCATCGTGAATCAAGCAATTGGGTGGGAATTTATGTGTCGACTAAGCTTGGACTCGATTCTGGTCTGCCAGACCTTTCCGCTCTACCTGTCGCGCGGCGGTTTCGGTCAGGATTTGAGGATTGGCCTCAGGCTGCCGCCGATCGGCATCTTTTTCTATGTCGTCGCCGGCCGTACGCACCTCGTGCCGTGGATGATGGGACAGACAGGCGAAGCCGTCGACGGCAGGGGCATGGCTGGTAGGTCCATGGTATCCGTAAATCCACGGTCGCGATCCAGCTGCTGACGATGGTTCTCCCGCGTTCCTGGCAGCGCTGCGCCTCCTGCGCCAGACGAATTCGAAAAGCGAGCCAATCGCGCCTGCCGTTCTCACGCACGCGCTCGCTCAAATGGCGCGGGTCGGTCGCCGCATTTTTGATGTTGCCTTCGCTGAGATTGCCTGCCGCTAACTCTTTGATGAGCGCCTCGTCCGCCGCGTCGACCCCGCGCGTCCGGCCGGCTGCCTCGCGTAATGAATGCGAAGCTTCGTTGAAGAAACCTCTGACTGCCCCGCGTCTCGCGAGGGTTTTTTACTCCCGCTCCCGCCAAGGGCTTTGCCGCCCCCGATCTGATGCGTGACCACAGTCCGCGGATTTTTCCGCTCTTGGCGTGAACCGCAGCGTCTGAGTCCGGCAAGCTGTAGCGTTCGCTGCTGAACGGGTCATCCCGCAAACTGGACTGCGGCGCTAGGGCGAAGCTTCAAGCTGAAAGCGGGGAATGTCCACGCTCGCCCGCCCACCGCTGAGCGCGCCGCCTCTAGAACCAAGGTGTGGCGGCATCCGCATCGAACCGCCGATATCGCCTCGGCTGATCCGTCCACGGCCCTCTGCGACAGCCCGATCCGGCGAAGGCGAGCTTGCGGGGGTCCCCACCGTCGAATCAACCTGCAAATCCTCCATCCGCCGCTCAAAGTTGCTTTGCTGGCTTGCGTTGCCTGCTCGCGCCTGTTGCGCGGCGTACTCCTCGATTCAAGCGCCCGAATTGAAGAAGGGGTCGGTTGGATCCATCCGTTCTCCTTGCGATGGTACAGGGCTTGCGCAATCCGCACGCCTTACAAGGCCGCAAGCGGCAGCCGTTCGGCGGCCGTTGGATTCTGGAGAATACGGGATTCAGCTTTCGAAAGCTGACAAGAATTAGGAATTCGCAGCCGGCAATGTCGATCGCTTTGCTTTCCTTCTTAAAGGAGGCAACAAGAATCTGGCGCGCTACGATGGCCCCCCCTGCCCGAATGCGAGTTGCTGTGGACGAGCCGCCCGAGCGCAACGAGGCTCGGGTCAAAGGGTTTGAAAACCCTCCACTTCCCGAGCGTTCGTCTAATTTTTATCTTGAAGGTTTGCTGGACAGCCAATCTGTCGCGCCCCCGAAGAACGCTTTCAGCGACCATTTCGCGGCTTCGCTGTCAGTCAATTGATGAGAATGAGGCTCGCGGCCTGCGGGATTGGCCCCGATGCTGGAGGATTTGTATTCGGCATAGTAGGCCGTCCTGAACGTATCCGTCTTGCCGGGGGCCCATTCGCGCCAGCCTTCCGCAATGACCGGCGCATCGATCTTCGTCGACAGGAAGATCACTGTGGCATAGGGGCGCCAAGCGCGGCCAAGCGCAACATAGCGCGCACCAGGCTCGGCAGTCAGCCTGCACTGATCGAACACAAAGGCACTGTCCTCGCCCGGCGCTCTTTTGCTCTGCGCCGTATACACAACTGCTTGATTTGCGATGCCGTGCAACTCACAGCGCCTGAAATAGGCCTTCGCATTGCCAAAAACGAAGTCGACATGCCCCTCGATGTAGCAATCAGAGAAGTACTGCCGCGACATTCGACCGTTAGGGCCCTTACCGGCGAACAATGTATCCTGGGCGCCAAGCAGGCGAACATGGATGATTGCGTCCCGGTCGCCGGTCACCGATAGAGCCACGGCCTGCGAAGCTGGATTGTCCCCCTTGAGGGAATAGTCGTTTTGGACCGTCAGATTGTCGAGCCGGAAGTCATCGCCCGAGGCGTTGAGCGTCGCAGAACGGGCTGTCCCTCCCACGTTGATTGCGCCATCGCCGTACACGATGATCGTATCATCCGGCTTTTTGCCGGTACCTTTGAGATGAACACCAGGTTTGAGGACTTTGACCTTTTCGCGATAGATGCCAGGCTTGATCTGGATATCCCCGCCTTGCGGTGGCAGTGCGTCAATGGCTGCCTGCACGGAGTGATAGGCCGTCTCTCCGGCGTGCGACACAAAAAGCAACTGAGTATCGGCTGCCGAGATAGAGCAACATTCCGCGAGAGCCGCAGCGGATAGCGCGATCATTCGCATGTGACCTTCTCCATCCGATCCGCTGCGCGCTCGATGATCGATACAAACAGCCGCAGCGCAACAGCAGCCGAACCTTGCCAACGCAGCGAGTATGCCGCCGGGCGCGATTTCCAGAGCGGCTGACCGCGACAAGGCTTGTCGGAAAGCTTGGCAAGAACGTGAGCGCTATGAAACGACCCGGGGCGCAACGCCACTCAATCTCAACCGCATTGACACGAAACCTGACCCGCCGGACACGAAGTTGTTGTGGTTACGCATTAACTAGTTCCGGAAGGCCTTTGCACATTGCTCCCACCCGCCCGGCCCCCTCTCTCCCGCCCAGCCGGGCAGCGGCGGCGACACTTCAGAATGATCGGCGGTTACATTGGCGTTTTCCAGCCGCCAAGTCGCAGACTCGGCAAACCGAACATCCTCCAGCGTCACGTCAAGTGCATGCTTGCCGTCTACACCGCGCATCAGCAGCGTACCGTTGTCGCCGCGCACATGGCGGAGAGCGATCTGGCGATAGACTGGAATGCTGAAGCCTTGTGCGTGTGGATTGTACTTTGTATCGAAGGCGATCGGCCATCGGTTGCCGCGCAGACACACGTTCTCATAAGTCACTCGCTCCACCAAGCCGCCTCGACTGACATCGCTCTTGATGCGCAGGCCGGATGTCGTGCCATCCAGCGTCAGGTCGCGCACCAATATGTCGCTGGCGCCGGAGTTCACTTCGCTGCCGATCGACATTCCATGTCCCCAGCCGAAGTAATTGTCGATGATGGAGATATGACGGCTTGGGCCATTGTCGCCGGCTTTGATGGCCACGTTATCGTCTCCAGTGCGGATAAAGCTGCGGGTGATGGTCACATCCTGGCTGGCGCCAGGGTCGATGCCGTCGGTGTTGCGGGCCTCGGCCGACGCATCGATCGTGAGCCCCCAAAAGGTGGCACCTTCGACCCTGTTCATCACGACGTGGAAATTGGGCGCATTGCGTAGCGTGACACCATAGAACGTGATGTCCTGCGCCTGATCGATCTGGATCAAACGCGGGGCGTTCTGATTGCCGCTCTCAGTCTGGGCGCGGCGGGCCAACTGCCACCAAGTTTCGGTGCTGCCGGCCATCGCTGCTCCACCCTGGCCATCGATGGTACCGTCGCCATAAATGCCGCCGCCACGCGTCTCGGAAAAGCTGATGAACGGACGGCAACCATCGCCCTTGCCTGCGATCCGTCCACAATGGCGCCAGCCTTTGTCATAGAGAGCTGGTTCGGCTATGGCAACAAGCGTGGCGCCACGTCCGATCCATAAGGTGACGCCTGATTTCATCCCGAGCGGGCCCGAGAAGTACTGGCCGCGGCCCAGATAGACCGCCGCGCCGGCGGGGCAATGGTCGATGGCGTCTTGCAACCTGGCCGTATCGTTTGTGCCAGACGGCACTGGGCGGTCGCAGACCGTGTGAGGTGCAACAGGTTCGGCAACAATGCGGCGGTCCTGCGCCTTGGCCACAGGGCAGAAAGCCATGAAAGCAACGAAGGACAATAAGCCCCAGTTGCGGAAACGCTTTGTCATCGACTACCTCGAGCTTTGCCGCCCGCATCCTTGCAGCATGCTTTGTGTGAAGCTGAGCGCTGGCTGGATCGGCCGTAGCGCGGCTCACTGGCATGGGCAAGATGACATTTATAAGACGCAGAGGAGGCGTGAACCTTGCAACCCGGCGACAGCACCTTGCTTGTGAGCGAACAAAGATGAGCCGGTCAAAACGGCTGATCCCAACACTTGTCACGCGCGTGAGCGTTCGTGGCTTGGCTTCTCGCCACTTGCACTTGTGCGCGAATTCTTGCGCTCTACACCGCTCAGCCATTGCACCAAGCCAAGCCCCTGTTGCGAAGACCCGGTTGGCAGCCTACTTCCAGCTGTCGCTCGGTCGGACGCTGCCCCCAGCATCCGCTCGCAGGTTAGCGGGATCCAAGACAGGCTCCAATTGACGTGGTCGCACGTTATGCTCTCCGACCTCCTGCGCACGTGCGCTGAAGTGTCCCAGAGCAGATCGATGAGCCGTCTTCACGCTTCGGCGTTTGCTCGAGCTCTGTCAATTCTGCTTGGTACCTGGCCACATCCGATCGCGCGCGAAGGAGCTTGACTTTGATCTCGTCTCGTCGCCTCGATTCCTCTTCAAGCCGCAAATTATCCTCGATCGGCTCAATGGTCATTTACGTACGGTCTCCGATCTGCAGATGACTACAATCCTCAAAGCCTCGGACTGTCGATCTCCGGCGCAGGTGGACCTTTGCCAGAACGACTTGAGGCACTGTTCACAGCAAGTTGCTCGAATTGTGCGTAGCAGGTTCGATTGTCAGCTTGAGACCACTGTCAGGAAGTTGACACGACACACTCTTAGAAACTTCGCTGCAAAATATCGGCACGCGGTTCGGCCAGAGGCCGCGTGACAAGTTAAAGCTGCGCCGCGTCATGCTCTACGTCGATTAGACCCGCCTTTCCCGCGGCGACGCCGCGACCTTTGACGGTGACTATGGGGAGGAATAAGTGATTTTGCCGCATCCATGACCGGTTGCGCGGTGACTTCGCTGGATGGGGGATCGATGGTTGATCGAGGCCGCTCGCTCTGATCGGCGACGGCCTTTTCGAGCGCGGAGAGGAATTGCCGGCCCTCTTCCGTGATTTCCCAGCCAAGAGTATCGCGAAAGACAAACCCGGCCGCGAAGATATTCAGATCAGGTGCGCGTTCGGCCAGCCGCTTCATGCGATCGGTCCAGTCACGGCCGCTGTTCATCAGGATTTCAACGGCGTGCCTTATGTCGGCAACGGAGGCCAGCCCGGCAGATTGGCCGGCCAGCACTTTCAGGACGGTCAGCTGGAAGGACACTTCCACCTCTCCGGTGGGCCGGGTGTGCAGTTTCCGGTGCAATGGATCAAGCATAGGGGCGCAACGTCAATATCATAGCGCGGTTAACCTCAACTATATTGACTAACCGCGAGCGCGACGGCCCAGATTTACCTCGCCGCGGGGCGTCAAGGTCAACGCGCGAGCCCGTTTGCCTCAAGACGTGAAAGGCCTCGGGCGTCAGCGTAGCTGATATTGCTCTCCGGCCGCAACGCCGCGGGCCAGTATGGGCCTACCTGGCGGACCCAAGCTGTGCGCGCCCCTTCATCAGCCACAGCATCACTATCGATCGGCAGCACAGCCGACGGCATCGCTGCCTGCGCCGATCTTTGCGCGGTGTGCACCTTGACCTACGGGGTACGATGAGCGCCCAGTTCAGACCGTTCTTAGCTCACTGACAAAGGAGTATCTCGCCATGCCCACAACACACCTCGCCGGAAAAGCCTCAGTTTCCTGCGGCGCGGGTCGAGCGGCGGTTTTACGAGACTGGACTGAGCTTTTAGTATAGCCTGCTACACATCGTGACGCTCCAAAGGAGAAAGTGGCAGGCAAAAGCGCCGCGCGCTCGCGACAGGCAAACCGAATGCATGCGCAATCGCGAAACGGAATATGCAGATGGCCGATTCCGAGAGCCGGATGGGGAGACGGACGTTGATGACCTCGCCACGGGGCTTCGCCTGCTCGATCCCGACTTCGAGAATCCAGGATATCGACATGGACGGCGTCGTTCGGATTGAACGGCCGGGCGTCGCCCCCAACATCAACCAAGCGTCCGCGCCATACCCGTGAGCCGCCCCGCCCAAACGGCAGGTTATCGTTCCCGCGCCATCGCGATGGATGCGAGCGTGATGGCGGCCAATGCCAGCCGCAATCACGGCAAAGCGCATCGACGTGCGACCGCACCACCTTTGGCGGCACCGTCGATCTACGCAGTCAGCGCTCGTCCTCAACGAGGTTGCCGCGATTCTCAGCCTCTGAACCGGGGATGGGTGAACATTCCAGCAAGTGGCGCCTAGAATGCGCAATTTGCGGCGCGATCACACCGTACCAAAAGAGGTAGGTATGACATGTTGGAGGGTGTGGTACCTTCTGAAGGTTGATGATCGGAACTGAGCAGCGAACAACTCAGGTGTTACAAATCCTCTTTTAGGCTAGGAGACGTCGAATGAACGCGAATACAACCGAAGACGAGAAACGCGAACGGCGGCCACGTCCAGAGCCCGGACTGACCCAACTGACCGGCGCCGCAGCCGATGGCGCTGGAGAACCTGCAGCAGCGGCATCACGCATTCCGTCAATTTTTCCGGAATGGCAAAAATCGATCGAATCGACAAGGCACCTGTACGCCGCGGCATTAAAGGATGGATTAAGTTTGGCTGCTTCCTCTCTGCACGAACAAGCAAGCTTTCTGAGAAATCTTGCCGACTCTAAAACTCCCTCAGAGCTACTGAAGTGCCATCTGGACCTCGCGGAGAGATTCTGGTCGAAGTCGTTCAGCGAAGGCTCGAAAATATTGGATCATCTCAAACCATCGCCATCCTCTGCGGTAAGGCAAGGAACCCACTAAGCTTGAGAAATGAGGCCCCGACCGCACTCTGCTTTATCCGCAGCCGGGGCTGCACGTCCCCGACCGGCGACGTTATGGATACTGCATCTCGGCGCGTCCTGAGAAAACCTCCTTCAGCCACCTGGTCGATTTGGAGCTCAGGTGGCACATCGAACGCGAGTGTCAAGCAGACGGTCGGCGCCAGCATTATGTGCGGGCACGATTGTTGCGGCTTCCATTACCAGCCATGTTATGAATTGCGGCCCGAGAACAGTTCCGCCTTCGCGTGTGTCGCCTTCGACACTCGACGAAGGGCTTGCGCCTTGCAATTCACACTCGTACGGGCCGTGGAGAACGAGCTCTCCAGCTGCACAAGACAGGCGAACGCACAAAGCCCTCACTGAGCAGTCTTGCCGGGTTCGGTAGCGCCGATATTCTTCAGCATTAGGTCGCGCAAGAACGCCGGACCGGGAATTCGGATTTCCTTGCCGTCGCGCAGTCTGCCGATTGCCGCAAGCAGCTTGCGGATATCATAGGTCGAATTGAACACCTCTGGCGCACCACGTTCGACGTTGAGGAGCGTGTAGACGGCCTCCATCGCCGTGCGCACTGAGTATTCGGTCGTGAAGACGCAATCGCGCTCCGCCGACTCAGCAAACTGGCCGATGAAGGCAAAATTGATAGCGCCTTTGGGCACAACATTTGGTCGATCACCCGCCTGCCGCGGCATGAAGAGAGAGGTGACGTAGGGCATCATCACCGGCACAGTTTTTGCGGCCATCGCGGCGAGTCCGGTATGTCCTCGACCGGCACGCCGAGGTGATGCAACCATTCCTGCGTGATTTCCTCGCCCGTGCAATCTTGCATCGGCTTGTTCACGTAGTCGCCAGGCTCGTCGACGAAAAGTGAGTAGACCCAGACGACGATCTGATTACTGGGCTGGTACTTGAAATGCGGTTGACGGTTTACAGTCCAACTGAGCAGCCAGTTCGAATCCTTCGCCGTGACGATCCCTCCCGTGACGACCTTGCCGCTGAACGGATCGCGTTTGGCGATCTTGCGGATATAGGCTGGAATGCGCGCATCTAGAGTCGTGATCGTCGCCGATTGCCATTTGGTTGCAGGAATATTGCCGCCGAAGACATCCGGGCGGCCGAACGCCGCGTCCTTGGCCGCAATACGCCGCCACAGATCCCAAGCAGGCGCCGGGCCTTCGTCGAGCCTGGAGGGCGTGTGATGGTCTGCCTTGTCCGAGTTTTCGGTGAGCGACCCGATCGTCATGAATACAAGATCGTCGGCGCCAAGGCCGATGCCGCCGGCGACGCCGCCCTCCAGCCAGTGGATAGCCGTGGCCTGCTTGCATCCCGCCTTTATGTCGAAATCGACATCAGTGACTTCGACGTCGTAGCGGAAGTTGACGCCCTGCTCCAACAGCCATTTGCACAACGGTAGAACCAGCGATTCATACTGATTGTACCTGGTAAACTTCAGCGCGCTGAAATCCGGCAGGCCCCCGATATGATGGATGAACCGATCCAGATAAAGCTTCATCTCCAGGGCAGAATGCCACTCCGCAAAGGCGAACATCGTCCGCCAAAAGAGCCAAAAATTGCTGCTGAAAAACTCTTTCCCGAACACTTCGTCGATACGACTGTTCTCCATCTCCTCACGGGAGGCAAGAAAGACGGCGATCAATTCCTTTTCCGCCTTTTCGCTCAGAGTGAAAAGGCCGTCGGTGTGCGCGTCCTGTCCCTGGTTCACCGTCGCCCGTTGCAGCGAGTAGTTCGGATCATCCTTGTTCAACCAGTAGAATTCGTCGAGCACGCTGGCACCTTCAGTTTCCAGCGAAGGGATCGACCGGAACAAGTCCCATAGGCACTCGAAATGATCCTCCATCTCGCGGCCTCCCCGGACCACGAAGCCCCTTCCTAGGTCTTGGTTACCGTCGAGAGCCCCACCCGGTATCTTCAGCCGTTCGAGGATGGTGATCCGGTCGCCACGCATATGGCCATCGCGGATCAGGAAGGCCGCACAGGAAAGCGCCGCCAGGCCCGCACCGACGAACCACGCAGTCTTGTTGTCCACACCTTCGGGTTTGCGAGGGCGGGCAAAGGCTTCGTAATTTCCGCTACCGTAGTACATCGCAACATTCTATCCGACTAGATTGGACATTCAGTCAGGTTAATCAAAAGAGGTTCTCGGGCGCCAGGCATTTGCGCGGGACGCCGACCGTCAGACCTCCATCGATGACGACCTCCGAACCGGTAAGGTAGCTGGACTCGTCGCTGAGGAGGAACAAGACGACCTGCGATACTTCCTGCGGCTCGGCTGCCCGCCCGAGTGGAACGGGGAAAAGGGAGGACTCGAAGCTCTCGGTCATCGGGGTGGCAATGAAGCCGGGATGGATCGAGTTGATGCGAACTCCCGAGGCCGCGGCTTCCAGTGCAGCGGACTTGGTTATGCCCCGCACGCCGAACTTCGAAGCGACATAGGCGTGGAGTCCGGCACTGCCCCGCAGCCCCTCGACGGACGAGACGTTGACGATCGAACCTCCGCCCGCGCGCCGGATGGCCGGTAGGGCTGCCTGCATCCCGAGGAATACGCCGGTTAGATTGACGGCAAGGGTCTTGTTCCACTGATCGAGCGAGAACTGCTCAATAGGGGCTATGTTGGCGATCGCGGCGTTGTTGACCAGCCCGTGGAGCGCGCCGAAGCGCCCTTCGGCGCTTGCGACCGCCTCGGCCCACTGCTTCGGCTGGGTAACGTCCTGAGGCATATAGATGGTCGAATTGCCAAGTTGAGCCGCGAGAGCCTCTCCTTCTGTATGAAGAATATCAGTGATCACGACCCTGGCCCCCTCAGCCACCAGCAGGCGCGCATTAGCTGCCCCCATTCCGCGAGCCCCGCCGGTCACCAGAATGACCTTGTCGTTCACACGTCCCATAGTCGTCGACCCGTTCCGTTGATCAATGGCGGTGCAGCGTCTTCCAGACGTCGAAGAGGAACGCGAGGGTCATCCGTTATGACGCGCGAAGTGTCGAGAATGTGCGGAATGCTCTGTGCGAATCGCGGGTGCCTTCTTATCGACACGTCCATGCTAAGCGGACCAACCATTGATGCGCTGTTGGCGGCGGACAGAAGTTAGCGGCGACGTGACGCAGGTGCCCGCGTGTGTCATGCACAGGCACTGTCCCTCGTCGATATCACGCGCCGCTAACTTCAAGTGGCCAGCCACGGCCTCAAGCTGCGATGGTGGCCATGTCCAGGGGAGGGCGCCCCTGGGCATATCCAAGGTCTGCATTCTTCGTGCCAAAAAATGGCCCAGAGTTCGCATTGTTTTGTGTGGGTTTTGTTCTCTTTCCGACTTGCGAACGTCGTGATGTTTGCACCCGGCCCTATTTACAGCGGCTTCATGTCGATCGTGGCGCCCCCGCAAGCATCGGCAGCGCAGGCACGTTTTGCTGCCAGTTTCGACACGATGAAAGACCTGGATTAACCGTCATCGGCGCTGCGTGGCCCCGTTGCATCCCTGCACGTCTGAGCTCGCTCAGCTGTGTCCGGTCGATGACATGCATGTGGGGAACTGCAATCGAGGCGCAAACAGCTGTTCGGGGACCGCGGGTTGAAAGCGCAGCGTTTTGTCTCTGTTCAAGCGGAATGCCGGTACGATGGTTTGGCACGCTGGTTGCTGACGCATGTATGGCTCGGCTGCTCATATGCTCGCGCAACCTCCATGGGACAGCAAAGCCTCTTCGAAGCGCAAACTAGCGCGGGTGGCCCTTCCACCCGCCCGCGCGCTTTTCCGCAGGCCGCCCGTGGAGAGTATGCTATGAAAAGGCTTTGGAGAACGCCATAGAGGCGCTGAGGAGATGGTCTGAAGGCTAACTCGCAACCGGCACCGTACTTGCCGCGCTGGCAAAGCTTGAAGCGAGTAGGCCAACACCGCGGCTGCATCCAGAACGGAAGCTCTCCGCCATCACGCGGATGCGCGCGTCAAAGCTACGCCCAGCAATCTCGGTCGACGGTCCCGCTGTCAATTTCCGGAAATCAAGCGGTCGAAGTGTTAGAAGAGCGCGAGATCACCGCATATCACGAGGCGGCGCATGCGGTGATTGCTCGCGCACTCGACACCGCGCCGCTCCCGGCGCCCCTAGCGATCGATGATCCCGGTAAGGATGGCTTTGACGCGCACGGAGACGGCCATGCAATTTTGTGCGGCTTTGATGGACTTGAGCCTTCCCGGATCATTCTGTGCGATGTTGGGATCAGATAGGAGGCGCTGCAGCCGGACGCGGCGCCATGCCTGCACATGGCGGAGGCGCGGCAGGATCGCAGGCCGTGCGAAAGCGTCGATCCGCTCAAAGCTGGTCGCCACGGCCTGTTCCCTCCAGGTCGCAGACTAGCGCAATCCGCCGCACGGATGGAAGAGGAGCCTGTGATTTTACGGACTGACCGCTCCGGTCGCCGCCAATTGCAACCTTCCGTTGTTGGGAGGTCACATCAGGCAAGGGACGTGAAGTCCGCCTGTCGTGAATTCGGACAAACTGATGGCGGCAGGACGGATACTTTGGCGTCGTCAAAGACGACAGCGGGCTTCGATATGTGACCTACGCGGTCGCGAGGGCCGATACGGCCGAAGCCGTAAAGGCTTCGTCGGCAGCCGGCGCAGGCGAAGCAGCGACCTCGAATCTCGAACTCCGCGAAGCCGACTGGAAGCGGCCTTGGCCATGGCGAGCTTGTGGCGATAGAACGATGATCGGAATAATCCGCTGGCGCACCGAACAGGCAGGCCCAATACAGGTGGTGTCGGGGACCCTCGGCCGCGAACGTGTTCACCTTGAAGCGCCGGCTGCCAAGCGGCTTCAGACCGAGATAAAGGCGTTTCTGGACTGGTTCAACACCGAGCAAGGCCAGGCCCCTGTTATCACGGCTGCACTTGCGCATCTGCGGTTTGTGACCATCCATTCCTTCGAGGACGGCACCGGACGAATAGGGCGTGCGATCGCCGATTTGGCACTCGTGCGTTCCGAACAAAGCACGCGGCGCTTCTACAGCATGTCCAGGCAAATCCGGAAGGAGCGCAAGCCTACTACGACATCCTTGAGCGAACCCGACGTGGCACGCTCGACATCATCAATTGGCTCGAGTGGTTTCTCGGTTGCCTGGGTCGGGCTTTCGACGGCGCTGAGACGATCATCGGTAGCGTCTTGCAGAAGGCAGCGTTCTGGGAAAAGCATGCCACGAGCGACCTCAGCGATCGCCAGCAACGGATGCTAAATCGGCTGCGCGACGGACTTCCAGGGAAAGCTCACTTCGTCGAAGTAGGAAAAATTGCCAAGCTCTCGCAGCCGACCGCAACGCGCGACATTAATGACTTAATCAAGCGGCATTCAAAAGACGCCGCAGGCGGTCGCAGCACCAGTTACTCCCTTGGACTTAGCGATGCAGATCAAACTGATCAGCCTACTTAGCCGCGCCTGGGTCGCGGCCAATCACCCCCTCATCGCCGGCATCGATCACGTCGAGCATTCTTCAAGATTGATGCACGATCGAGGCTTACCTAAGCTGTAAGAACAGCCTTGGTATCGAAGGGGATTTTCATGTGATACATTTCGCGTGCAAGCTCAGTCTTCAAGGAAGTGCCCGGGCCGTAGGAAATATAGGCAATGCCATCAAGGTCGGATGGCTTCTCCACCGTCGACTTCATAAGCGCAGCCACATTGGCTGCCCCCAACTTCCCGATAACGAAGCCGAGTTCGAACACGACATTCTGCCGCGCCCGCGATCGAAGGCCTGCTTCCGTATCCACAATACCGCTCGCGACCAACGATCCAAGGCCTGTTTGACAGTATACAGTTGCGGCTACCCATCTGATGCTCTGCTAGAATCGCCCGCAAGGGACGTATGCAAAAGGAAAGCGCCCCGCCCTTTCGGACGGGGCGCTACGGCGGCGCGGACTTGGGGTCAAGGCCAGATCTGGCCGCCGAATCGTTGCTCCGGATATCATACCGTAGCCAGGCTCCCTGCGGCCGCGAGATGTTATTTTGATGCTGATTAGGCGATGCTGAACAGATTTTCGCGGTGGCCGCATCCGGGGGCCATAGCCCACCCAAGTGCATCGGCCGGATCAAGATCTACCTCTTGGACAACGGATCTGGCCCTAATCAACACGTCGTTCGCCGAGCGTCAGAACCTTACCAAGCGCATATTCACCCCGCCTGACGCGTCCCTAAGAAGTTGAAAACCATTGTCACGCATTCTGGCCATTTTTGTTCTAAAATTTTTTGCCGGACTGATAAGAGGCTTGTCGCTACCGCGGCGAAGGCTTCTGGCTTGGCTGGGAGGATGTGCTGACGCGGATCGACAAGCGGACCGTCCGGGGTTGCGCCGCGTGTGCAAGAAGCAGGTAGGAAGCCAGACAATCTCAAACTGAGGCACAGGCGCTTGCCGAATTTTCCCGGAATCAGCCTTGGCGACGCCTCGACCAATACGGCGCTAGTTTTCATCCAGAGATAATTTTCAGCTTTGGTGCACCTCTTCGACAACTGGGCGCTGCAAACAACAAACTTGTCCAGCCGACCAGACGTTTGGATTAAATGCCAGGGAGTGAATGGCCGACTAGGAGCCAGACATCGCCTGCTCGAGCGACCGGCTACCAAGACTTCTCGGAGAAAAACACCACGGATAAGGCGCTGGTTGATTACGGCAATCTGAGTCCTGACCTATGGCCCCGAGAGCCAGACGCTGAAATCATTGCCATACCAGCCACGCTGCGGCATAATCGCGAGGGTACCGTCGAGCGCCGCACTTCCGTTCACCACGAGGCGGCTGAACGCACCAGTATCGTTCACTGCGAGCTGCAAGCGCCCGGTGGACGTTTGCAGATAGCCCCCATTCACCGTTATGTTGTTGTCACGACCATCGATGAGCGGCGCGACAGCCCCGCTATTGGTGAAGCGGCCATCGGTATTGAGCAGATAACTGCCGTTACCGGACAGGGTTGCGTGTTGCGCGACAGTTGCGTCGTACACTTCGTGATTGCCAGTAAACAACGCGACGCCGCCGGACAACTGCAGCGACAGGTTGTTGCGTCCAATGATGTTACCTTCATAGCGGGTTGCAAAGCTTGCGTCGGGCTGTCCCGTTGTGTGACCATTCGTGTCAGGCGTCATACCGAACGTCAATTTGGTCAGGCGCGGCGAACCCTTCTCGTCAAGTTGGGCGTAATCAAACAGGATGTCCCCTGACAGCGTTGCGCCACGCATCACGTTGATCTCGCCCACATAACCACTGTTCGACATGTACATCGCCGCGTAACTGCCAGCCAGGCGCCCGGTCAGATCGAATGTGTTGACGAGCGGACCGTCGATTTCGTTCACCATCGGGGCCGCGCTATTGCCAATCGTGCGAATAAACGAGCCACGATATTCACGGTGATTGCCCATCGCATTGTTGCCAAAGTCGAAGCTTGCTGCGATGCCATGCTCGCCGAGCGCCTGCACGTCGCCACGCTGAGTAAGCGAGTGACCCTTGCCATAGGCGAACATCGCCGTCCGCATGGACGCGGATCCCGGCGGGAATGTTATCCGATTGGCTTCGCCATCGACGCGGATGCCAGCGCCCCCTGGTCCTTCCGAAAGCAGGCCGGCGCGCTGGACCACAGTGTTGTCGCGGCCATAGACATGCAGCCCCAGTCCGAGCATCGCCGTGTTGTATGTATTTGGGAGATACGCGGTTCCTTCAGTGTTGCGAGCGAAGAAGGGGTTATCGCTAATCAGACTCTGACCGTTGCCGTAGATGGAGTAACCGAACAACTTGCGCCGATCGATGGTATAGCCGATATCCTGCAACGCGGCCAAACTCCGCCTCCATGAAGGATGTGTAATTCCGGTATCGCTGGTGGCTCATTAAGCTGTTCTTGAGCTCGCTATGCGAGACGAAGGCTGCATCCGGCGACGCGTCCTCATGCATCGCCTGCACCGGAATACCGGGCATGGCGCCGGCCAGCACTTCACTCATATGCTTCCCGGCGAAATAGCCCGCGGCGCAGGTCGAAAACGTTGTCAGCTCGCAGGTTGGCGCAGCCGGAGCAATAGATCGCTTGTCCCGGCTTGGTTTGTTTGCCATTGTCATCGTGCAAATGGTATCCGTCCAGCCATTTATCGCTTCGGGCGAAATGCGGCGATGCTTCGTAGCCGTCAATAGTACTGGCGATTCCCATCTGATGGGCGATCTCATGAATCATAACGGGTGCGAGACCTATCTTTCGCGTCATTGGCAATTGCGAAGGGATGTATGCTTCGGCTGAAAACCCCATCTGTCCGACCGCAACCATGCCAAGCGCCCCGTAGGTCAGCGAGCCGCCTCGTGAGTGCCGCCTGCACCTTGTTGCCGCCATCGGGTGACGATTGGATAGAGGCCATGCGTTGTCAATGGCAATCCCGGCGACGTTGACGATGGCCGGCGATTGACCCGGTATGACCTTAATGATTTCAGCCCAATACTGAATCGCAGCCAGTGAATGATCTATTTCCCATTGCGGCAAATTCCGCAGTGCGCGCTGCTCGTCACCTGGGCCACAACAAAAAGGGCCATCTCCGACACCGAATATCCGCGCCCGTATGAATGGCACGCCGTTCGAATCGGTGACATCGTAGGTTTCAACGGCCCCGCTGGGCGATGAAATGGACCCGCGGAGCGGGGCCGCTTGAGCCGGTTTGTTAGTTGGAAACTGACCGCTCCTGATTACTTCCTATCACGCTGCCAGAGACACTGTCTGCTGCTGTTGCTATGGGCATGTGGTCAACGCGTCAGCGTTGTCCACCATTCCACAGCCTTCGCGGCCTGCATCCGTTCGCGCCAGACCGCCATCGGCGTGCGATAGCCGAGCGCCTGATGAAGGCGACGATCGTTGTAGAAAGGCGATCCAGCTCGCGATCCCTGCCTTGGCCTCGCGGCCGTCGGCATAGCCCTTGAGATAGATGTCCTCATGCTTGAGCGACCGCCACAGCCGCTCGTGTTCGATAACCGCCACGCCAGAATCGCACGGCTCGCCCAGTCGATGATGGCGACGAGATAAAGAAAGTCACGGCCGATGGGCAGATACGTGATGTCGGCGACCCACACCTGGTTCGGCCGGTCGATCGTCATGTTGCGCAGGATAAGGATAGATCTTGTGGCCCGGCGCCGGCTTCGTCGTGTTCGGCTTCGGTCCCAGCGCCGCGATGCCCATCTTGCGCATCAACCGCTGCACGCGCTTGCGATTGACCTGAAGCCCCTCAGCCTTCAGCATTGCGGTCATTCGCCGCGAGCCCAGGAACGGCCAGGCGATGAACAGCTCGTCGATCCGCCGCATCAGGGCAAGGTCGTTGTCGTTGGCCGGCCGGGGCGGCCGGTAGACCCCGGAGCGCGCGATGCCAAGCAACAGGCATTGCCAACGGATCGACAGCGCCTTGTCGGCGCGATCGAGCATTCCTCGACGGTCCGGCGTGCTCATCTTCCGGACCTCCGCGCTAAAAAATCGCGCTCGGCCGTCAGTTGTCCAATCTTGGCGTGCAGCTTCTCGATCTCGCGTTCGCGCGTTTCCTCGCTCTCGCGCCCGACACCCGCATCAAAGGCCCGCGCCGCCTGGTCCAGCAGTTGCTTCTTCCAGGCATAGATCTGGTTCGGGTGAACCTCATAGCGCTGGGCCAGATCGGCCACCGTCGCCTGCTCCCGCACGGCTTCCAGCGCAATCTTTGCCTTCAGTGCCGCGTCGATCTTGCGTCTCGTCTTCGTCGTCATCAAGAGCTGGTCCCGGTTGTTTGGACAGGGCCCCGCGAAAATTAAGTGGATTCCTGCCGGGTTATGCTGAACGCGGGGCTTTACGATTTTGCTGTGGCGTCGGGAGGGCGCAAGCCCGACCAGAGCCGCAGCAAAATCGTTGGCGACGATCATGCGGCCGTCACCATCGTTTGCGCGCCGAAGTAAGCCTCGTCGGGCGTGCGTTCGTCAAGGCTCGAGTGAGGACGTCCTCGATTGTAGAACGCCAGATATTTGGAAATCGATGCTCGCGCCTCGAGCACGCTGTCGTAAGCACGCAGATAGACTTCCTCGTATTTGACAGTGCGCCACAGCCGCTCGACGAACACGTTGTCGCGCCAGGCACCCTTGCCGTCCATGCTGATGGCGATGTTCGCGTCCAGCAGCACGCCGGTGAAGTCGAGGCTGGTGAACTGGCTACCCTGATCCGTGTTGAAGATCTCGGGCCTGCCGTGCTTCGCCAACGCCTCCTGGAGCGCTTCGACGCAGAATATCGTCTCCATCGTGATCGATACGCGATGGACCAATACCCTTCGGCTGAACACATCGACGACCGCCGCGAGGTAAACGAATCCACGTCGCATCGGAATGTAGCTGATGTCCATTGCCCAGACCTGGTTCGGCCGCTCGATCTTCAATCCGCGCAATAGGTACGGGTAGATCTTGTGGCCCGGTGCGGGCTTGCTCGTGTTCGGACGGCGATAGATCGCCTCGATCCCCATGCGCTTCATCAGCGTCGCGACGTGGCGGCCGCCAACCTGCATGCCCTCACGCTGCAACAGCGATCGCAGCATGCGCCCCCCTGCGAAGGGATAATCGAGGTGCAGCTCATCGAGCCGGCGCATCAAGACAAGTCCTCGGCCGAAACCGGCCGAGGTTCATAGTAAACCGTACTGCGGGCAAGGTTCAGGACCTTCGCCTGGCGCACGACAGACAGATCATGGTCGCGGTCGATCATCGCTTTGCGCTCAGCAGGCCCGCCTTGGTGAGCGCGCCGGACAAAAAATCGTTCTCCAACGCAAGCTCGCCGATCTTGGCATGTAACGCTTCAAATCGACCGGCGCCTCGGCCGGTCCGTTGTCCTGCCCAAACACTCCGGCGGCGCCTGCCAGGAGTTGGGACTTCCAGGTCGTGATCTGGTTCGGATGGACATCAAACAGTTGCGCCAGCTCGGCCAATGTCTTCTCCCCCTTCACGGCCGCCAAAGCCACCTTTGCCTTGAATGCCGGAGAATGCGTCCGGCGACTCCTCTTCGTCATCTTCGCTCCTGTTTCGCGGCAAGAATCCTCGCCGCTCTCAGGCAGAAAATCCACTCAAGCTACTGTCCGAATTTGCGGAGCCAGCTCTTCATGCCCTCCGTCTATCAAACGGAGCGGCCCTTTTCCAACTTAACCTCTGGTCCCAAAATCGGGGTCCATTTCAGTAATGAATTGAGGGGGCGGTCCCGAGCCGCCGAAGATGGCGGGGTTAGCCGTTTTCAAAGAAGGATCACATTGCGTCCTTTTCGATAGCTCGAGCAGTAATGCGGCTGCCATGACGCGACGCCTGTCTACCAGTGATAGTTTCTCATCGATCCACTGGAACAGATTGATTTAGAGAGTCAATGCGATCCTGACTGCCAATAATGGTAGGGGGTGGTTGCGTAAACTTTGCGATACCGTGTCGAACGACAACCCCCAACAAGACGCTACGGCAGCTCGAAACCTTAAATCGCTAAATGGATCCGTGAGTTCTCGAGCGAGCAAGATCTGCGGAGACGGTCATGGAAACTCGATTGGCAGACGTTGGAGCCGACGATGCTTGCAATATCCCGCTGAGCAATCTGGACGTAAGCGAAGCAAAGCGTTTTCAAGATAATAGGATATGGAGCTGCTTCGAGCGGCTGCGAAGGGAGGATCCCGTTCATTACTGCCAAGACAGTCCTTATGGTCCCTATTGGTCCCTAACGAAATACCGAGATATCCTGGCGGTAGATGCAAATCATAAGGTATTTTCGTCAGAGCGAGGAGTCACGATTGTCGATGTGCCTGATGAGCACTGGACTCAGAGTTTCATCAAGATAGGTCCTCCCAAACATCGCGAGCAGCGCGATACAGTAAGTCCGATAGTTGCACCGGAAAATCTGACAAAACTCGAAGGCTTAATTCGCTGTCGGGTCAGGACGATTCTGGACGGCTTGCCGCGCAATGATGCGTTCAATTGGGTGGACATGGTCTCCATTGAGTTGACGACGCAGATGCTCGCCACACTATTCGACTTTCCATTTGAGGATCGACGGCTCTTGACCTATTGGTCGGACATAGGTGCTACAATTCCGAAAAAAGGTCATGCTGTCGATAGCTGGGACAAGCGAAGCAAAATCCTGTTCGAGTGCCTGGACTATTTTACCCGTCTTTGGAATGAGCGCATCAATGCCGAGCCTCGCCTCGACTTGATTTCCATGATGGCGCATTCTCCTGCGACGCGCCATATGGATCCGATGGAGTTTCTCGGGAATCTGATTCTGCTGATCGTGGGAGGCAATGACACTACGCGCAATTCGATCACCGGGGGGCTCCTGTTCATGAACCGGTATCCCTCCGAGTTGCGAAAACTACGCAATAATCCCAAGCTGGTGTCGAGCGCTGTGTCCGAGATTATTCGATATCAGACACCCATCGCACATATGCGCCGGAACGCCGTGGTCGATACCATCGTGGGTGGGAAACGAATCAGGCAAGGGGACAAGGTCGTCATGTGGTACATCTCTGGTAACCGCGACGAAGAGGTCATCGAGAATGCGAGTAGCTTCGTGATCGACCGCAAGAACGTGCGGCAGCATCTTTCGTTCGGTTTCGGCATCCATCGTTGCGTTGGTCGACATCTTGCGGAACTGCAGCTGAGAATCCTGTGGGAGGAAATGTTGAATGCGGGGCTAGAGGTCAAGGTTGTCGGCGAGCCCGAGCGGATTGCGTCAAATTTTGTGCACGGTTATTCCGTGCTTCCCGTGCGGATCGCAGCTTAGGCCGTGATGCTCTGGATTGGGAGCTGACACCCGCATCACGGTTGCGTTCTTTTTGGCCAGTCTCGCTGCTCCATTGGTACCTAATCGGCGTCGATCGGTACTAAGGAGCTGCTCATGGGCACGGAGCTCCGTGAGCGCTGGTGCCTGGCCAAGCCCTTTGCGATGCCGGCGCCTTTAAGGAGCGTCTTCGATACGTTAGACGATGAGCTCAATATTGAAGATTGCAGCGGTGGGAGCGCTTTTGCTTGGAGAAGCGCTTTCGATAATCGCGGAGTTGATTGCCTCAAAGCAGTTTGGAAAGGCAGGCGGCGGGCATCTGACAGCGCTCCTGCCGATGTTCCTGCTGATATCCCTCGGCGGTATCCTACTCGTCTGCGGATACGCACTAGGTGTTTAGTCCCGGGCTTTGATGGTGCATTCTTGTCGCACGATTCGAAGGATGCGCTATGGGACAAGTTTTACACGGCTGCGCCACCACGACGGAGGCAGTCCGTCGAGCAATACAAAATAGTCAAGAGAGCCTGAGAGCACTCGCCAAGGGCTACGGGATCAACCAGAAGACTGTCGCGAAGTGGAAGGGGCGCGAGACAGTCGCCGATCTCCCGACAGGCCCAACGGAAGCCAAATCGACCGTGCTTTCCATCGAGGAGGAGGCGATCATTGTTGCTTTCCGGCGGCATACGCTATTGCCGCAATCGACGATTGCCTCTATGCGCTTCAGCCGACCATCCCACATCTGACGCGATCATCCCTGCATCGCTGTCTCCAGCGCCACGGCATCAGTCGATTGCCGGAGGTCGAAGGCAGTAAGCCTCCGAAGAAAAAGTTCAAGGCTTATCCGATCGGCTATTTCCACATCGACATTGCTGAGCTCCAGACCGCTGAAGGCAAGCTCTATCTCTACGTCGCCATCGATCGCACCAGCAAGTTCGCCTTCGTACAACTGGTCAGGAAGACGGGAAGGACCTCCGCCTCCGCCTTCCTCGAAGCTCTGATCGCGGCTGTGCCCTACAAGATCCATACGGTTCTCACCGACAATGGGATCCAGTTCACCTTCTTGCCGCGCTACGCGGACGGCCCGACGGCAAGATACGTGACACATATGTTCGATATGCGCTGCCAAGAGAATGGCATCGAACATCGGCTGACCAAGATCAAGCATCCCTGGACCAATGGGCAGGTCGAGCGCATGAACCGCACGATCAAGGAAGCGACCGTCCAACGCTATCATTACGATCGACACGATCAGCTCGAAGCACACCTTGCTGACTTCATTAACGCATACAACTACGCTCGGCCGCTGAAGACCCTGAAGGGCCTCACGCCCTACGAATATATCTGCAAAGCCTGGACTTCCCAGCCAGAACGATTCAAACTCAATCCGCTCCAGCAAATGCCGGGACTAAAAGCCTAGGCTACATGCATCTGAAGAATATTTGGATAATCATCTCCATCTCGGTGGGAGCGAGTTTAAGTGGTGGAACCGAGTCTCACGCTTCTGCTCTTTCGAGATGTGCCGACGGCTGGTTCGCTGATCGGGCTGGTGCTTGGCGCGCTTGGTACGCTCGCAGCGCTATTCCTATGACCGTATTCTGAGAAGGCGTAAGATGGGCGGCAGTTCAGCGTGAGGCAACTTTGAAAACGTTGCGCAAGATAGGTTTTGCTCAATTCGAACGCGAGAAAGAAAATATGTTTTAACGGACGTTCTGCATCTAGTTGGGACTGGCGCATGATCGTTGGCTCCGCTCCTCTGCAGCAGCAGACTTGCGTGTCATTCCCAAAGAGCGGGGCTTATGCGGCAGCCAAAGGTCTCTCAATCGATATATCTCGGGTCGTTTTCCCTCACCACAACAATTCAGTCCGATCTAAGAGACTGTAAGCGGCAAAGAGACTGAAAGAGACCTCGTCTGGTGGAGTGGGTGGGTTACCCTTACGCTTCAAGCACATTACTAACGGCTGGCAAAACAGGATGAGACACTTATGCCATGGAACCACGCCGCCTGAACGGCCTCAGTTTGCCGCTTACCGCTGGGCTTCGCTGCGCATAAAGACGATCGCCCACTGGACGCCGCCGTGTCGGCTATTGGCGCCTCCATATTTGCTCGCGCGGGTGGGCTCCGGATCGACTAAAAAAGCTGTTCCGCCGTTGCCGGGAGAGCCCGCAAGTGCGCTTGAGCAACAGCAGCCCGATCATGAAGTGCGTCGCGAAATCCGGCCAACATTCTCGCGATAAGCGGCACGACTCGCTGTCGATCCAATCCCATCGATCTGGCCGGCGAGCAGAACCAATTCGCGCTTTGCTGATCCGGTCCAGCCTGGCCCAGAACAGATCGCCTGATCCCATCGTTGGGTACATCTTCGGCGCATCCCTCCTCGGACGTGGATAGGGAGACATGCTTCATCCGCGAAGGGCGTTTGGAAAGCGGAATTGCGAGGTTCTGAGGCTCAAAGCCTCAGACCCTCGCATTCTCAAAGCAGCCTGCAACAAGAATTGCCGCTCTAACCCGGTTGCTTAGCTCTGGCGACCATGTAACAGGCAGGACGCTAGCCACGGGCTGGTTCAGTCATCGTCTGCAATCTCACCCTTGCCGCGTAAGTCTGACGAACCCTCCTTCGATTAATTCGGCTTTGTGCAGCTTGCCGTCGAGCGCGATGGTTGTTGGGTGGTTAGGGGTAGGCATGTAACCCGCCTCGCGCAGCTTCTCGATCAGGGCCAGCGGGGCCCACTGCTCCGGCAGCGGGACGTTGCGACGGCAGGTCTCCCGGAAGAATGCTCCGAAATCTGGTACGCCCTGCGGCCCCTCGCCCATCCTCTGGTCCTCCGGAGGATTGTGGATGAGACGAGTGCCGCTGGTCGGGTCCAGCGTGGCCGTATAGCGGTGACCCCGGATCTCGTAGGACATCGTCGGCTGGTCCGCGTCCGGCAAAAGACCGTGGTGGGACAGTCTCTCGATCATTCGTTGCGGGGCGGGTTGAGAACCATGGGAAAATCTCTCGGGAACCGCCCATGAGACATCATATGTTTCCTCAGGGGCAGCCGATGATGGCCCCGCCTCGTTCGTCCTTGCTTCATCTAGGAACTGACGAAGGTAATCTTCATCCTCTTGATTCCAGGCGTACTCCTCTGGGGACCTTGACGGCCCGGCACCGCCGATTCGGTTGAAGTCCATGCTGCTCTCCTTGTTGCCTTTGGGAACATGGTCTCTTGCAGGTCCGCCCAATGGATAGCTCAGCGTCAGCAGTTCCTTCGGCGAGAGACCCGATTGCTATGGTAGGAGAGTCGGCTGTCCAGAAGCTGACGAGCTGCCAGGAAAGCAGCTATGTCAACTCGCATGCTGTGGCCTGCCGCACCTAGGCACTGACGCTGATATCCGTCATATCGGATGTAGGAGAGGCGGCGGCTCTGCCGCGTTCGCGAGGTTCTCCCTCGACTTCGCTTGTCTGGCCTCGAGCCGCTTCATATTATCGATGATGGCTTTGATCTTCCCGCCGGCTTTGATGGCAGGCAACAGCTTTCCAAAGTTCCACACTCGATTGTTTAGTCCCAAGCTTTGATGGTGCATTCTTATCGCACGATTCGAAGGATGCGCTATGGGACAAGTTTTACACGGCTGCGCCACCACGACGGAGGCAATCCGTCGAGCAATACAAGATAGTCAAGAGAGCCTGAGAGCGCTCGCCAGGCGCTACGGGATCAACCAAAAGACCGTCGCGAAGTGGAAGGGGCGCGAGACAGTCGCCGATCTCCCGACAGGCCCAACGGAAGCCAAATCGACCGTGCTTTCCATCGAGGAGGAGGCGATCATTGTTGCTTTCCGGCGGCATACGCTATTGCCGCTCGACGATTGCCTCTATGCGCTTCAGCCGACCATCCCACATCTGACGCGATCATCCCTGCATCGCTGTCTCCAGCGCCACGGCATCAGTCGATTGCCGGAGGTCGAAGGCAGTAAGCCTCCGAAGAAAAAGTTCGAGGCTTATCCGATCGGCTATTTCCACATCGACATTGCTGAGCTCCAGACCGCTGAAGGCAAGCTCTATCTCTACGTCGCCATCGATCGCACCAGCAAGTTCGCCTTCGTGCAACTGGTCAGGAAGACGGGAAGGACCTCCGCCTCCGCCTTCCTCGAAGCTCTGATCGCGGCTGTGCCCTACAAGATCCATACGGTTCTCACCGACAATGGGATCCAGTTCACCTTCTTGCCGCGCTACGCGGACGGCCCGACGGCAAGATACGTGACACATATGTTCGATATGCGCTGCCAAGAGAATGGCATCGAACATCGGCTGACCAAGATCAAGCATCCCTGGACCAATGGGCAGGTCGAGCGCATGAACCGCACGATCAAGGAAGCGACCGTCCAACGCTATCATTACGATCGACACGATCAGCTCGAAGCACACCTTGCTGACTTCATTAACGCATACAACTACGCTCGGCCGCTGAAGACCCTGAAGGGCCTCACGCCCTACGAATATATCTGCAAAGCCTGGACTTCCCAGCCAGAACGATTCAAACTCAATCCGCTCCAGCAAATGCCGGGACTAAACACCTAGTCTTACTGCGTCATAAGCGTAGGCGACGATTGACGTTTTGCTGTCGGCGTCGGCAACACGGGCATCGTTGCAAGGTCTTGATGATCGCGTCGGCCAGCCGCCTGCGCATGGTTGCGATCGAATTTGGAATGTGACGCTCAGGCCGCAATGGCGGATCCTCTGGGTCTGTAACCGTCGGGAACGGCAAGTTGCGAGAAGAGAGCGGTGCAGCGAGGTGCTGAGGGGGGAATCGTCTCTCGTTCGGAGATCAGGAATCCGTAGGCTGCGATGCAGAGCGTTGCGTGATGATGGAGGCCGCGCCAGCCGCGCCCCCTCAAAGTGCCCGAGCCCGACCTCCTGCTTCAGCTCCTGATAATCGCGCTCGATGCGCCAGCGCAGTTTGGCCAGATCGACAAGACGGGCGAAGCCAATATTCTCCGGCAGAGTTGAGAGCCAGTATTTTGTCGGCTCCTGTTCTCCCTTCGGCCATTCGATCAACAGCCATTCTTCCGGCCAAGGTTCGCTGCGGTTGAAGTCGCGATGGGCAATGCGAATGCGCAGCCGCGCAAAACGCGACTTGAGGATCACATTGCTTCCCTCGCGCCAAGTGATCGTCCGCCACGCCTTGGCCGGAAGGCTAAGGCAAAATCCTTGACCTTGACCGGTTGGTGCTTGGCATCACGGCGTAGCTGTTTGGTCGGCCGGCCGCGGCCCCGGACGTAAGGTTTGGGCGGCAAAGGCCCGGTGCGGGGCGCCCACACGGTGGTGTTCGACAGGATGCCAGCGACGTAGGGCAGCCCCAGCGCCGTGACGGCTGTGCGCAGATCGATGTGCGCGCCATAGCCCGCATCCATCAGCACGACGCGCGCGGCAAGCCCGCCGCACAGGCCGCGCGGATCTGATCGAGCGCGATCTCCGGCTTGGTCTGAAAGCCGATCTTCTCGGGCACGCCTGCCTTCTGGCGGCGGGCAGTGTCAGAGGCCCAGCTCTCCGGCAAATACAAGCGATAGGCCACCGGCAGGCTCGCATGAGCATTGGCCAGCGACAGCGACACCGCGACCTGGCAATTGTCCTGCTTGCCGAGCTGGCCGCAATACTGCCGGGCCACGCCCACCGAATGCGTGCCCTTCTTGGGAAAGCCCGTGTCGTCGAAGATCCAGGCCTCGATCGGCCCATGCCGCTCGATCGCCGGCAGAACCATCTGGCGAACTTTGGCCAGCACCCGCTCGTCCGACCAGCGCCCCTCACCGACAACCTGCCTTGGCCTCGCGGCCGTCGGCATAGCCCTTGAGATAGATGTCCTCATGCTTGAGCGACCGCCAGCCGCTCGATGAAGACGTTGTCCATCCAACGACCGCGGCCATCCATGGAGATCTTGATCCCTGCGCCCGCCAACGCGCCGGTGAAGGCCGCGCTGGTGAACTGGCTGCCTTGGTCGGTATTGAAAATCTCCGGCCTGCCGTACTTCGCCAGCGCCTCTTCCAGAGCCGCCACGCAGAACGAGACGTCGATCGTGTTCGATAATCGCCACGCCAGAACCGCTCGGCTCGCCCAGTCGATGATGGCGACGAGATAAAGAAAAGCCACGGCCGATGGGCAGATACGTGATGTCGGCGGCCCACACCTGGTTCGGCCGGTCGATCGTCATGTTGCGCAGCAGATAAGGATAGATCTTGTGGCCCGGCGCCGGGTTCGTCGTGTTCGGCTTCGGTCCCAGCGCCGCGATGCCCATCTTGCGCATCAACCGCTGCACGCGCTTGCGATTGACCTGAAGCCCCTCAGCCTTCAGCATTGCGGTCATTCGCCGCGAGCCCAGGAACGGCCAGGCGATGAACAGCTCGTCGATCCGCCGCATCAGGGCAAGGTCGTTGTCGTTGGCCGGCCGGTAGACCCCGGAGCGCGCGATGCCAAGCAACAGGCATTGCCAACGGATCGACAGCGCCTTGTCGGCGCGATCGAGCATTCCTCGACGGTCCGGCGTGCTCATCTTCCGGACCTCCGCGCTAAAAAATCGCGCTCGGCCGTCAGTTGTCCAATCTTGGCGTGCAGCTTCTCGATCTCGCGTTCGCGCGTTTCCTCGCTCTCGCGCCCGACACCCGCATCAAAGGCCCGCGCCGCCTGGTCCAGCAGTTGCTTCTTCCAGGCATAGATCTGGTTCGGGTGAACCTCATAGCGCTGGGCCAGATCGGCCACCGTCGCCTGCTCCCGCACGGCTTCCAGCGCAATCTTTGCCTTCAGTGCCGCGTCGATCTTGCGTCTCGTCTTCGTCGTCATCATGCCCTCCGTCTATCAAACGGAGCGGCCCTTTTCCAACTAACCTCTGGTCCCAAAATCGGGGTCCATTTCACGATCACGCTCACAAGTTCTTCAACATATACGCCGAAAACCGCGCCTCGCTGTTCTGCTCTTGAAGATTCATCTCAGCTCTCGCATGCCGAAAAACGAATCATCTCACGCTACGCGAGAACCCGCGCCAAAGCTCTGCGGCTTTCTGACTCAGTAAGACTAGGGCAGCGGTAGTGAAGGCTACCGCAAGGCACCGCCAACTTCTTGGCGGATCTCGAATAAGCATTTTTGAGACCAGGCTGTAGGATAGTCCGCCTGTTCATCGAATGGAGGCAATGCGAAGAGGTCCACGTATTGTGCACCCCAAGTAATTCAATTTAGACCGAACGAAAAGAAAAAATTGCGTACGCATCGTGCCAATTGAGCTCTTTCGCGCTTTCTCGTTACATCTTCGACTGGTCGGTGCTTACCGCACAACGTTAGGCAAGCGAGATCAAGTGCGCAGTGTGCCATGATCTGCCGCGGGCCAAGCTACCGCGCGCGTGACTTCCGATGTCACGCTCGGAAACTCGCTGCCAGTTGCAAAAAATTTATAAGCAACAACGTGTGAACTTCTTGAGTAAGTACTGACTCAGGGTGAAACTGCACGATAGGTTGGTTGATGCCGGTGTGCTAGAGCCATGATCTCGCCTTCACTTGAACGAGCTGTCACCATGAGCTGCGGCGCGTCGGACTCATCGAATTCGACCGCCAGAGAGTGGTAGCGTCCGGCAGGAAGTGGAGACTGAAGCTGCTTGAACAATCCCCGACCGTCATGCGTTATTGGTGAGGCTCGCCCGTGCGTGGGACAACGGGCACGGACCACGCGCCCTCCGAAAACGCTGCCGATACACTGGTGTCCAAGACAGATGCCAAGAATGGCGACGCGCCCCGAAAGCTCGCGGACGACGGCAGTGGAAATGCCGGCTTCCATTGGCGTGCGGGGGCAGGGAGAAATGATGATTGCGCGCGGCTTGAGCGCAACGAGATCGGTGATGCTGATCGCGTCATTTCGGACGACTTCTGTCTCTGCACCCAGCATGCGAAGATAACGTGCAATATTGAATACGAAGGAATCGTAATTATCGATGATGAAAATCAAGATGCACCGGGTATCTCGGAATCAAAAGCATCAAAGAGGCGCTGTGCCTTGGCAAGCGTCTTCTCATATTCGGCTTCAGGAGTTGACATCGCCGTTATTCCGCCCCCTGCATGAAACATAGTCAGGTCGCCGTCGATCGTCACAGTACGAATCGCAATGTTCGTGTCAATCTGTCCACTGAATCCAACGAAGCCGATCGCCCCGCAATAGACCTCTCGCGCCACTTTCTCGAGGTCCGCAATGATTTCTATCGATCGCACCTTTGGAACACCAGTCACGGAGCCGCCCGGAAAGCAGGCGCGAAGCAGGCTAACCGCGTCTTGGCCCGCAGCCAGAGTGCCGCTGACGAGACGAGGTGATGCACTGTTGCACAGTGCCATGACATCGCCCGAATTGTCTGTACAGACGCGTGACAGATCGTTGCGCAGCAGGTCGACCATCATGACGTTCTCGGCGCGATCCTTTTCGGACGCAAGGAGCACTTTGGCGCGGCGCCGATCTTCCTCGCCGTCGGCGGAACGCGCGATTGTCCCCTTGATGGGGCGTGTTTCGACCTGCTGTCCGTCAAGTTTCAGAAATCGTTCCGGAGAGCTCGATGCGATCGTTAGCTTTCCGTAGCGCAAGAGCGCTCCAAACGGGGCCGGGTTCGATGAGCGGAGCTGGCAATAGAAGGTCAGTGGATCGAATAGCGGCGCCACCGTGGCACTGAAACATTGCGCGATGTTCGCCTGAAAGATATGCCCGGCCAGAATCAACTCCATGACGCCGTTGGACCGCCGACATGAAGCCTTCGCGGCTAAAGTTCGAATGCCACGGGCCCGCCCTGCTAGGGGTTGTGAGTCGAGGTAACCCTGGCCTGGCAAGCAGTGCTGCAAACTCATCAGCGCGACGACGCGCACGCTCGTTTCGTCGAGCGGGCTCCTACTCCGGCCATCCCGTAGAGACGATCCAGCACCTCTGGTCGCGCTGATCGAAACTGACCACCACGTCATCGAAATGTAGAATTGATTGAGGTAAGCGGAGGCCGGGAAGGGACGGGCCGGCAGTCGCTCCAGTGTCCGGTTCATGTCGTAAGCAAGGAAGCCGGCGGCGCCACCCTGGAACGGCGGGAGATCGGGGCGATGTGCTGCTCGGTATCTGGCGAGAAGGCTTCGGCAGGACCACTCATGGATCGCCCGCAACGGCCTCTGCATTCCAGCTTGCCTGTCCATCGGCGACCAAATAGGTGCCAAACGGTTCGCAGGTCAAATATGAGTACCGCCCGAGAAGTTCATGCCCTGCCGCGCTATCGAGAAAGGTAAGCTGCGGGCGCTGCGCAAGGCATCGCCTTGACAGGCTCGATCCACTGCAACTCGCGGACGTGCATAGGGCTATCGGTTACCGATGATCGGCAGGCCGTAAAGCCGGCTCTGATCGTTGTCCTGGCGCGAACAAGCGCAATTTCCGTCCAACACGTACAAAGCCTCGAGGCTGATCATCATCATGCTTAGCTGCGACTAGCTCGTCGGGGGCGTCGATCAACTTGGCTCAACCCCGACGTTCCAGCGAAATAGACATCTGCTGACAATTCGTAGTCAGCGGCAAACCGCAGTTCCGAAGTGGCCGCACGCACCGGATCGCTTCTTGATACCTCGAAGCAGGACCGACGCTGTGCGTGTCGCCCGCCTTTGCCGTCTTCCATCCGGTCGCATCGTGCCCGAGCGTTATCGCCTGCAAGCGGGCGACCCCATATTCGCCGGAGATTGACGAGGTTCGCATCGACCCGGAACCGCCCGACGTCACGGCGACCAACATGGGTATCTCTAGAATCCATTTGTGCGCCGGTCCATCTTGGCCCCGGGGGCGCGTCGCAAGTCTCGCGCGGCTCAAGCCAGCGTAAGGCGCCGACAAACCTTGGTATAGGTTTGGCAACCCATTCTATATCGCGCGCTTGCCTTTGTAGAGTTGAGTCACTCGTCGAGTTGTTTGTACTTTCGACGTCGCCGCTGGATCATTCGATAGTGGCGCGGAAGCCGTTAGTGCCGACTGATCCGCTTGCTGCAAGGCGTTGCTTGAGGCGTGAGGATGAAGCGGAATGGAAATGCGTGAGCCCGCTTCCGTATTCTGAGTCGGACCTCGGGCCGATTGCGCACAGAATGACATGGGTCTTTATCCTGAAGAGGTGTGTCCATACTTGCGATCAGCAATCAAAAGGGCAAAGATTCATCCAAGGAATGGTGATGAAGAAGTGGAGGATCGGATCCTCTGCCTAGGAACTAGCCGTTAGAGCAGCCGATTCCGCTTCCTTCTCGGGTCTTTGCCACTGTCAGCGCGCTGATGACCGTAACTGGAGCGCGACTTGCCAGTGCCAGCGAATTTGCGTCACCCTCCTGAATGCGAGAGCCTCGATGGCATTTGCCGATCTTTTCCTCAAACGTCCCGTGTTATCAGTCGTCATCAGTCTGCTGATCCTATTGATCGGCCTTCGCGCGGCCGCCGTTCTGCCGATCCGGCAGTATCCGAAGCTGTCAAACACGGTCGTCAATATCACAACCTCCTACCCGGGTGCCTCCGCCGACATGATCCAGGGGTTCATCACGGCCCCCCTGGAGCAGGCAGTGGCGTCCGCCGAGGGCGTCGACTACATCACGTCCTCATCGGTGCTCGGTAGCTCGACGATCCAGGTCTACATCAAGCTCAATTTTGATCCCAACGAGGCGCTTACCGAAGTGCTCTCCAAGGTCAACTCGGTCAAGTCTCAAATTCCGAAGGAATCAAACGATCCGGTCGTCACCAAGTCAGCCGGTCAGACCACGGCTGTCATGTATATCGCTTTCTCCAGCGAGGAACTGACGGCCAGCGCGATCTCCGACTATCTTTCACGCGTGGTGCAGCCGGTTATGTCGACCGTAGAGGGGGTCGCAGCGGCGGACATCCTGGGCGGCCAGAGTTTTGCGATGCGGCTATGGCTCGATCCTGTGAAAATGACCGGGCATGGCGTGTCGCCGGCGGACGCTTCGGCTGCAATTGCCGCCAACAACTTCCAGGCCGCGGCCGGTCAGGTCAAGGGCTATCTCACCATCTCCGACATCACAGCCAACACTGATCTGCGCGGTGTCGATGACTTCAAGCGCATGATCGTCAAGGCCAATGACGGCGGATTTGTGCGCATGGAGGACATTGCGACGGTCGAGCTTGCCGCGCAGACCGCAGACGCCAGTGTCTCCATGAACGGCGAGCACGCGGTCTTCATCGGCGTGCAGGCGAGCCCTCAAGGCAATCCACTGAACATCGTACGAGGCGTACGGACGCTATTTCCAGACATGGAGCGCAACTTGCCGCCTTCGCTGAAGATGAAAGTGGCCTACGACTCCACGAAGTTCATTCAATCATCGATCGATGAGGTGGAGAAGACGCTGGTCGAGGCCGTCTTGATCGTGGTGGTCGTGATCTTCCTGTTCCTGGCTTCGTTTCGGTCGGTCATCATTCCCGTAGTTACCATTCCGCTGTCGCTTGTTGGCGTCTGCAGCATGATGCTGGCGCTGGGGTTTTCATTCAATCTTCTGACCCTTCTCGCGATGGTGCTTGCGATTGGTCTCGTGGTCGACGATGCAATCGTCGTCGTGGAGAATATTCATCGCCATCTGGAACAAGGTGCGCCGCCCGCGCTGGCCGCGACCCAGGGGGCGCGCGAAATCGTCGGTCCCGTCGTCTCCATGACGATCACGCTGGCCGCCGTGTACGCGCCAATCGGCTTTATCGGCGGCCTCACTGGCGCGCTGTTCCGCGAATTTGCGTTCACGCTGGCGGGCTCGGTCATCGTGTCGGGCGCAATTGCGTTGACGCTGTCGCCGATGATGTGTTCGGTCTTCCTGAAGAACTCTGAGGAGGGGCGGTTTGCAAGGGTTGTGAACCGCGCGTTCGGCGCCACGACCCGCTGGTACGGTCGCAACCTCGACCGCTCGCTCGACTATGGTCCGATTACCGGGCTGTTTGCGCTGACCATGCTGGGCCTTGCGGGCTTTCTCTACATGCATACGTCCAAGGAACTTGCACCTGAGGAGGATCAGGGCATCATATTCGCGCTGACTAAAGCGCCGAAATACGCCAATATCGATTACTTCGATTATTACGGCGCCAAGCTCGACAAAACGTTCCAGAAGTTTCCCGAGACCGATTTGCGCTTCGTGCTCAACGGCAGCAGCGGGCCGCAGGGCGGCATGGCCGGCATGTTGCTAAAGCCTTGGGACGAGCGTAAGAGATCATCGATCGCGCTCAAGTGGTCCGTTCAGGCCGAGCTGTCCAAAATCGAAGGCATCAACGCATTTGCCTTTGGTTTGCCGCCTCTTCCGGGCGGTTCGGGCGGCCTGCCGGTGCAAATGGTGATCAGTTCGACCCTAGGTTTCCAGTCCGTCTATGAGCAGATGTTGAAGCTGAAGGATGCCGCGCGCAAGAGCGGTCTGTTCGCGGTCAGTGACTCTGACCTTGAGTTCAATCAGCCCGTGGTGCAAATCAAGGTGGATCGATCCAAGGCAAGCGATCTCGGCATCACCATGGAGAACGTCGGTGGCGCGCTTGCGACCCTGCTCGGCGGCAACTACGTGAACCGCTTCAACTTGCAGGGGCGCTCCTACCAGGTGATCCCGCAACTGGCGCGCGAAAACCGCCTGACGCCGGAATCACTTGGAAGCTATTATGTGAAGACTGCGAGAGGCTCGATGCTGCCGCTGTCGACCGTGGTTTCCATCGAGACTGCGACCGATCCGAACACGCTCACCCACTACAACCAGCTCAACTCCGCGACCTTCCAGGCTGTACCGATGCCTGGTGTCACGATCGGTCAGGCTGTGGACTACCTGGACGAGGAGGCAAAGATGCTGCCCGCAGGCTTTAGCCACGACTTCCTTGCCGACGCTCGCCAATATGTGCGCGAGGGTAATCAACTCGCCATCACCTTTGCGTTTGCACTCATCATCATTTTTCTGGTGCTTGCGGCGCAGTTCGAAAGCCTGCGCGATCCCCTCATCGTCATGATCAGCGTTCCGATGGCGGTCGTCGGGGCCTTGATCCCGCTATTCTTTGGCTTGTCGACGATGAACATCTACACTCAGGTTGGGCTGTTGACACTGGTCGGGCTGATTTCCAAGCACGGTATCTTAATGGTTGAGTTTGCCAATGAGCTGCAGCTCAAGGAGAGGCTCGACCGCCGCTCGGCTATCGAGATGGCGGCGCGCGTTCGACTTCGTCCGATCTTGATGACCACGGCGGCGATGGTCACTGGTCTCTTACCTTTGTTGACCGCAACGGGCGCTGGCGCCGCGAGCCGCTTCTCGATTGGGCTCGTGCTCGTCGCGGGCATGTCCATCGGAACGTTGTTCACGCTCTTCGTGCTACCGGCGCTCTATGTCGCGATTGCGTCCGATCACCGCGCCGGTGCGAATGCTGTCCACGTCAAGAACACCGCTGAGTTGGAACACGCCGGGGCTGTTGATGCCCACTTGGCCAAGTGATGACGCTCACAATCAATTGAGCTTCGCTGAATTGGTGCTAAAGCAGGGGGCGCTGATCGCCGACCGCGGTGACTTGATCGCGCTGGTTGGCTACAATTGGTGGCGCGGTCCGCGTCATTCTCTGCTCCGACAGGCTCGGTATTGTTGCCGACCGATCAGAAAGGGGCGGTAGCTATTGGCCTCTGCCAGAGTGAATTGCCGGACATCCACGGCAGCGCAACTCGCATGCTTGCCTGTCTGGGAGAATTCATGCACTCCCGATGACGAACAGTGGTGGTGCCGCCTTGTTTCATTGGCTCTGGAAGGGAATGATTTGCTCGGGCTTGTCTTGCCGGCAGAACAGACGAGCGCTGGTTTGCTGCAGTCTGCGTCCCGTAGGCGAGCGGGTCGGAACTGGCTGGGCGTCTGAAGCCTATCTCATTAACATAGCTATGGATTCGATACTGGTCGGGCACAGGCAGCTTATTCTGGCTAGCAAGGGGCCTCTAGCGCTGCGCAGCAAGAAACCCGCCGCGTTGCAGCGATCATCACGCGGATTGCCCATCGCTTGTTCCAATGCCGATGACCATCCAGTAGGAAAAAGCGAAAAACTCGAAAGGCTACCCGACCCCAACAAGAAGGCGCGGCCCCAACACCGGCCCCTCCTGCAAAAATCGAATGCTTCATCAAGACAATTCCTATCTCTCGGGCCGATCTACTTTCTTCCCCAAAGACTTGACGGGGAGCGCGGTATGAGCGGAAGGGACCCGTGATCACGTTGTCCAGCGCTACGACGGGCTTCGCTTATGCGCAGCGCTCTGAATTCTCGGCGGTGCCGTCTCGGGCATCATCAGCATGGCACAGAATCCGGCCGCGCTAGCGACAAGCATGTACCAGGCGGGAGCCAGTGCGTTCCCGGTAACGTGGATCAACCAGGTGACGATGGGTTGAGCTGTGCCACCGAAGATCGCTATCGCAAAAGCGTAAATCGTCGCGAAGGCGCCGCCGCGGATGTTCTTGGGCAAACCTTCGGCCATGCTCACATAGAAGGCGCTATACGGGACCGTTCCGATGAAGGTGAGCGCGCCGAGGCCTCCGAGAAGTGCGATGGCACTGCGGCTCTCTACGATCCACCAGAATACCGGATAGGTCATCAGCAGCGCGGTGACCTGCGGCCATATCATGATGTGCCGGCGTCCGGCACGATCCGCGAGCCAACCGCCCAGCAGTGCGGCGCCAATTCCTACTGCATTGCTGACGAGCGTGGTGCCGAAGGCGAGAGGCGCAGAAACTTGCAAGGTATTCAGCGCATAGGTGGTCATATATTCCGTGATGTAGGTAAAAATTGTGCAACTGGCCAAAATGACGAGTCCCAAGCTCATCATACGGCGGACGGCACGCAATCTCTTCGCACTCTCGACGACGGGAGCCGAAGCTTCCGGGCGGTGTAATGTCTCCGGCAGGGCGCTCCGCAGCCAAAGTCCGAACGGCAGCGTGCCGGCGCCGAGCAAGAACGCGATCCGCCAACCGTACGCGTCCAGTGCCTCACTTGTCATCGCGAGGGAGAGTATTTCTCCAACCAGCGCTCCGGCGGTTGCAGCTATCTGTTGGCTGGCAGGCTGAAACGAGACAGCAAGACCGCGGGCTTCGGCCGGGGCCGCTTCCATCAAATAGGCAGTAGTCGGACCGACCTCACCTCCCAGAGCGAAGCCCTGCACCAAACGTGCGAAAATGGCCAGCAACGGAGCGCCAATTCCTATCGTCTCGTACGATGGCGTAACAGCTAACGCGAGGATCGCGGCGCTCATCATGGCAAAGCTGGCAGTCATCGCGGGCCGGCGCCCGACCCGATCCGAGTACGAGCCGAGCACGATGGCCCCTATCGGTCTGGTTACAAAACCCGCGCCAAACGTCCCGAGCGACAGCATGAGGCTGGCAAACGGGTCGCTCGCCGGGAAGAACGCCTGACCTATCTGGATTGCGAAAAAGGTATAGGTCCCGAAGTCGTAAAATTCGAGAATATTGCCGATCGTTGCGCCCAACACGACGCTGCCGGTCAGGCTTTCGTCCGGCGCAACGAGAATCGGCTTTCGATGCTCCGGAGCGAATTGACTGGCCATCCCCGATCCATCTCGGTCGCGATCTGGCCGAAGGCTTCGGCCAGCCAGGTTGCGCGCGTTGCTCTCCATCTAACCTACACGCCGTCTATCTTGAGGCGGCCGGGTCGCGCGCCGATTTCCCAGATGTGGATGTAGCATGTCACGACGAAGCCCATCGTAACGCCTGCAATAAAGATGCCTGCTTCGTGCAGCCCGATTCAAGCCTTGCACTGATCGCGGCAATCGCCCGCAAAAATGAATAAAGGAAACCGGTGCAGCCATCGGGCGCGGGCAGTCGTTGTGGTCCTGCGCGATGGCGGGTTTGCGACAACATTGGCAGCCACCGAACAGAAGGCCTGCTTTCACACAGAAGGGCCGCCATGCGTGCATGCTGCGTTCAGCTGGCTGCGCGTGCGCGGAAGTGTCAGGCGATTGGCCCGGCTCTTTGCTCCACCGCGTGGTAGTTGCGCGAAACTGCATGCTTTGTCGAGATTGTTCCCTGCAGAATAAGATCTTCGTGCGATCAAACGTAATGGGAGCTTGCATTGTTGATGGCACCTTGAAAACGGCCGACATCGCGCCGGCCGCCGCAGGCATCAGGCGGTGATATCCGGTCATGGCGAGCCGCAGCTCAGCTGGCCGCAAATGACAAGCGTGATGCGCCAGAATTGAGCCCCGAAAAGTGGAGTCAAAGGCATCAGCGATGGCGACGCGCATCTGTGGGTGGATTGGATTCATCAATGTCGTCCTAGGATTATAGCCTTCCTTTCATATTGCGACGCTGCCGTCAGGTTTTGGCCGCAAAGGCGTGCGGCCTCTGTAACCAATAGCGGTCGCGCTCCGCTCACGCATCTGCGTGCGCACACGCTCGAAGCTCGATGGCAAAGCACGCCTGCAATCAAAAGTCGGTTCGCTGAAATGGACCCCGATTTTGGGACCAGAGGTTAGTTGGAAAAGGGCCGCTCCGTTTGATAGACGGAGGGCATGATGACGACGAAGACGAGACGCAAGATCGACGCGGCACTGAAGGCAAAGATTGCGCTGGAAGCCGTGCGGGAGCAGGCGACGGTGGCCGATCTGGCCCAGCGCTATGAGGTTCACCCGAACCAGATCTATGCCTGGAAGAAGCAACTGCTGGACCAGGCGGCGCGGGCCTTTGATGCGGGTGTCGGGCGCGAGAGCGAGGAAACGCGCGAACGCGAGATCGAGAAGCTGCACGCCAAGATTGGACAACTGACGGCCGAGCGCGATTTTTTAGCGCGGAGGTCCGGAAGATGAGCACGCCGGACCGTCGAGGAATGCTCGATCGCGCCGACAAGGCGCTGTCGATCCGTTGGCAATGCCTGTTGCTTGGCATCGCGCGCTCCGGGGTCTACCGGCCGCCCCGGCCGGCCAACGACAACGACCTTGCCCTGATGCGGCGGATCGACGAGCTGTTCATCGCCTGGCCGTTCCTGGGCTCGCGGCGAATGACCGCAATGCTGAAGGCTGAGGGGCTTCAGGTCAATCGCAAGCGCGTGCAGCGGTTGATGCGCAAGATGGGCATCGCGGCGCTGGGACCGAAGCCGAACACGACGAAGCCGGCGCCGGGCCACAAGATCTATCCTTATCTGTTGCGCAACATGACGATCGACCGGCCGAACCAGGTGTGGGCCGCCGACATCACGTATCTGCCCATCGGCCGTGGCTTTTCTTTATCTCGTCGCCATCATCGACTGGGCGAGCCGAGCGGTTCTGGCGTGGCGATTATCGAACACGATCGACGTCTCGTTCTGCGTGGCGGCTCTGGAAGAGGCGCTGGCGAAGTACGGCAGGCCGGAGATTTTCAATACCGACCAAGGCAGCCAGTTCACCAGCGCGGCCTTCACCGGCGCGTTGGCGGGCGCAGGGATCAAGATCTCCATGGATGGCCGCGGTCGTTGGATGGACAACGTCTTCATCGAGCGGCTGTGGCGGTCGCTCAAGCATGAGGAACATCTATCTCAAGGGCTATGCCGACGGCCGCGAGGCCAAGGCAGGGATCGCGAGCTGGATCGCCTTCTACAACGATCGTCGCCTTCATCAGGCGCTCGGCTATCGCACGCCGATGGCGGTCTGGCGCGAACGGATGCAGGCCGCGAAGGCTGTGGAATGGTGGACAACGCTGACGCGTTGACCACATGCCCATAGCAACAGCAGCAGACAGTGTCTCTGGCAGCGTGATAGGAAGTAATCAGGAGCGGTCAGTTTCCAACTAACAAACCGGCTCAAGCGGCCCCGCTCCGTGGGTCCATTTCATTACTTCGTTGGCCGCAGGATCGTGGGCGACAACTGACAAAGTGATCGTCGCCGCCGAAATCAATTACCGTTCCGCCGAGAGAAGCCAATTTGTACTTCAATACGGCGACTAGCCTGCGAGCGTCCATCATCCTGAGGAGCAACTTGCCATTTAGGCAGGGCAGGACGTTTTAGCGAACGATCGGCATCGAGTTCGCGATGCGCGATCGCCTGCTGCATCGCATGCATATCCTTCAGACCGGCCGCGTTGGTTGCCGCCCGCGCGAACAAGAAACGAGGGTCCGGCACCCGACCTGATCGGAGTAAAATAGGATGTCCTGCTGGGCGGGTCGCATGCAGGTTCCGCATCGCCACTTTGCGAAGCATTTCGCATCCGCTGCGGTTTGGTGGCGTCGCCCCGCTGCGGACGCCGCGCTGCTTGCAATTCCTTGCGCCGGGACCTGAAAGGATCAGACGAATGATAGCACACCTCATGGCGTTACAAGACCTAACAGGCTGTTGAAGAAGTCGGTAGCGAAGCGTTTCGTATCGTGATTCTCTGGGACCAGGATTTAACCGGGGGCGCGATGCGGGGAAGTGACGACCGGACCGGCTCGCTTTTCAGTTTTGTGGGCCTGGAGGCTCGGGTTCGCGTCGACCATCCGCTACGGGTGATCCGGGACTTGGCAAATGCGGCGCTGGGTGACCTTTCTGGGGAGTTCGGCAAGCTCTGTACGGACTTCGGTCGCCCCTCGATCGTACCGAAGAAGTTGCTTCGGGCGATGCTCCTCCAGGCGTTTTACGGCGTTCGCTCGGAACGGCATCTGATGGAACGCATGGAGTTCGATCTTCTGTTCCGCTGGTTTGTTGGGCTTGGAGTGGACTATGTGGTTTGGCACCATTCGACCTTCTCGAAGAACCGCGACCGGCTGCTTGAGGGCGAGATTGCGGCCAAGTTCCTGAACGCGCTTTTGGCGCAGCCGAAGGTCAAGCGCCTGCTATCGAGCGATCACTTCTCGGTGGATGGTACGCTGATCGAAGCCTGGGCCTCGATCAAGAGCTTCCGGAAGAAGGATGGCAGCGACAAAGACGAGGATGGTCCGGGACGCAATGCCGAGCGCGGCTTTACAAGAAGGGTGACGGCCAGCCGGCCAAGCTGAGCTATATGGGCCATGCGCTGATGGAGAACCGCAATGGTTTAGCGGTTTTGGGCGGAGTGAGCCAAGCGACAGGCACCGCCGAACGAGAGATTGCACTTGCCATGATCGACAGGCGCGGGTGCGCGAAGCGGATCACTCTGGGGGCGGACAAGGCCTATGATGTCACGCAGTTCGTCCACGACCTGAGGGATAGATCGGTTACTCCGCACATCGCGATTGATGGACATCTGAGTAAAACCGGCAAGCGGCGCAAGACGGCGATCGACGCACGTACCACATGTCACAGCGACTACGGCATCAGCCAGCGTTGCCGCAAACGCATCGAAGAAGTCTTCCGGCCTGGCTTGGCCAAGGTCAAGCGGCGAGGTCGCGACCGGGTGGATGCCGTCTTTGTCCTTGCGCTTGCGGCCTACAATCTGATCCGGCTGCCCAAGCTTCTGGCGGCACCGGCATGAGCATTCGGGGCAGGTGGCTGCGCGGCGGCGATCAGGGTGAGACTCCAGCGACAATCAAGGTGAGACTGCGTCGATGGGGACGGACCGAAGGGAGGGCGCAGCCCGACCGGAGGACCGTCCCCATCGGCGTCGCGTTTTTGGACCCGTCGGCGGCCGGGTGCGGCTGGTGCAAGCTGTTGATTCGTCTCGACAAGAGGGAATCGATGCCTTGCCTGGCCTCCACATCACCGACCACCAGATGAGGCTGTACATGACCTACCGACTGACGCTGTCCCCCGAGGCCGCCGCGGCCAAGGCGGGGTTCTCGAAGGCAAGCGCGGATCGAATCGAGGGCGATTGTCGCCCGCCATCGCAGAAGAAGACGCCGAGGGGCCGGCGCCGGTCCGATCCGCTCGGGCAGTATTGGGACGCCGAGATCGTTCCGATCCTGAAGGCTGCGCCCGGCATCCGCGTGATCGGCGGCTGGACGAGCTGCGCCGACGGCATCATGACTTGAACCCGAACATCCGCCGCACGCTGGAGCGGCGCATCAACGCCTGGCGGGCGCTCAACGGTCCCGAACAGGACGTGATCTTCCGCCAGCAGCACGAGCCCGGCCGCCTGGTCTGTCCGACTTCACCGACGTGAGCGCGCTCGGTATTACCATCGCGGGTGAGCCGCTCGATCACCGGCTCTATCACTTCCGGTTGGCGTTCTCCGGCTTCGAGCATGCCCATGTCGTGCTCGGCGGCGAAAGCTTCGTCGCCCTGGCGGTGGGCTTGCAGAACGCGCTGTGGGCGCTTGGCGGCGTGCCGCGGGAGCATCGCAGCGACAGCCTGTCGGCAGCATTCCGCAATCTGGCCGCCGACGCACTGGAGGATCTGACGCAGCGCTACGCCGGGCTGATGGGCCACTATGGCATGGCGCCAACGCGCAACAATGCGGGCATCGTACATGAGAACGGCTCGATCGAGAGCGCGCACGGCCATCTCAAGCGGGCACTGGAAGATGCGCTGTTGCTGCGGGGGACGCGCGACTTCGCCAGTCTCGATGCGTACCGGGCTTTTGTCGACGAGATTGTCGGCCGGCGCAACGCCAACCTCGCCAAGCCGATCGCGCTCGAGAAGGAGGCCTTGGCGCCGCTGCCAAAAGGCCGCACGACCGACTTCGAGGAGAAAGTGATCCCGGTGACGTCGTCAGGCGGCTTCATCCTGCGGCGCGTGTTCTACACCGTGCCTTCAAGATTGATCGGCCATCGCCTGCGTGTGCGCATCTTCGACGACCGGCTCGAATGCTTCCTTGGCGTCACGCCGGTCGTGACGCTGCGGCGCGGTCGGCCTATGTCCGAGAGCCAGGGCGGTCATGTTGTGGATTACCGGCACGTCATCCATGCCCTGCGGCGCAAGCCGATGGCGCTCCTCAATCTCGTTTATCGCGACCAACTCTTCCCGCGTGCAGCTTACAAACGTCTGTTCGAGACCTTGCGGGAGCATGGTGATGACCGGCGCGCCTGCAAGGTGACGGTCGAGCTTCTGGCGCTGGCTCACGAGCGCGCCTGCGAAGCAGAACTCGCCGAGGTGATCGCGATGGATCTGGACGCGATCTTGCCGCGCTGCGCGGCCGCTTCCGACCCGAGGCGGCCTCGATCCCGCGTGTCGCCGTCCAGCTGGTGCCGCTCGACGTCTACGATGAACTCGCCTCCGTCAGCGTCATGTCGGGCCGCTCGAACCTGGGAGAGGCAGCATGACCGGTATCGCTACCTCCGTCGATGCCGCCCGTGTCGAGCTGCTTCTCAATGAGCTCCGCCTGCCGGGCGTCAAGGCGATCTGGCCGAAGCTCGCCGCACAGTCGGACAAGGAAGGGCGGCCTGCCGCCCGCTTCCTCGCCGCCCTTGCCGAGCACGAGGCGGCTGATCGCACCCGCCGTCGGATCGAGCGACACATGGTGGAAGCGCGTTTGCCCGCCGGCAAGACGCTCGCCACCTTCGACTTCGAAAGCGTGCCGATGCTATCAAAGGCACAGGCGATGGCGCTCGCCGCTGGCGACGCCTGGTTGAAGGCCGGCGCCAATTTGCTCTTGTTCGGTCCACCGGGCGGCGGCAAGACCCATCTCGGCACGGCGATCGGCCTGGCTCTCGTCGAGAACGGTTGGCGCGTTCTCTTCGCGCGCACCACCGATCTGGTGCAACGGCTGCAGGTCGCGCGGCGCGAGCTGGCGCTGGAGTCCGCGATCGCCAAACTCGATCGCTATGACCTCCTGATCCTCGACGACATCACATATGTGAGCAAGGATCAGCCGGAAACCAGTGTGCTGTTCGAGTTGATCGCCGCCCGCTACGAACGACGCTCGCTGCTGATCACGGCCAATCAGCCATTTGGCGAATGGGGGCGTATCTTTCCGGACCAGGCAATGACGTTGGCTGCCATCGATCGTTTGGTCCACCACGCCACGATCCTCGAGATGAACGTCGAAAGTTACCGTCGAAAAGTTGCCCTCGATCGCAGACGCGGTCCAGGCCGGCCGCCTGTTCACACTACCCCCAACGAACTCGACGGCGGCCAGCGTCAATTATCTCCTGACTCGGCCGCCTCGTCTCATCTTGATTGACGCGCCGCTCTCATCCGGATTGTCGCGTTATAGGTGGCGGATCGTCGAGACACCGGGCTACGACATGGCCTTGGCGAGCGCCTACATCCTGTTCAATGAGGTCGGCGGCGAATTCGCCTTCCCTTACGGGCTCCATTCCTGGAGCCTGCAACGGCGATGCCGTCGAGTTCGGCTGGCAGGGAAACGACGAAATGGAGAGAGCCGAGGGCGACGGCTGGGCCGAACTGCAGGAGGACGGCTCTCTAAGGGGAGATCTGCCTCCTCAACGGCGACAACATTCCATTCATCGCGCGCCGTTCAAAGACTTCTTCAACAACCTGCTAAATCCCAGCCGCCGGGAACTACAGATTACGACGACGGCAGGGTGCATCGTCCGATGTTCCTATTGTCCGAGGATAAGTTCGCAGAACGCCAACGCCCCGTGTCCCAAGCGAAGCACCTTGGTCTTCAGGATCTCAAGCGATGTCTGGCACGCGTACCAGCGGTTATCGATATCGGCTTTGCGGGTTACTCGGAGCCTTGGCTCCATCCGGAGTGCACGACGATGGTTGAGTATGCTTACAAACGCGGCCATGGCATCCGCATTTTCACGACCCTTGTCGGAATGAATAGGAGTGACGTTCGACGCTTGCAAATGCTGCAGTTCAAGAGCTTCGTCGTGCACGTCCTCGATGACGGCACTTACATGAACAGCCGCCTTGTCGGAAAGACCTATCTCAATGTCCTGCGGAGACTGGTCGAGGCGAACATTCCCTCAATTCGATACATCGTTCTTGGCAAAGTCCATCCCAAACTCGCCGACATCATTCCCGCCAAACAGTTAACGCGCTTACGGCCGCTGACGAGCAGGCGAGGACGTACTGATCCGAGTATCATCAAACCACGGCGGCCTCTCGTCGGCACTCTAACTTGCATTGGCGAACGGCAAAATCGAAATGTCCTCCTCCCGAATGGCGACATTAGTCTGTGCGGCATGGATTTTGAGCGGCATCATGTCCTGGGCAATTTTCTGCGAGACGAATCCGAGGATCTCTTCGAAACACCGATATTTCGCGAAATCATCGATCGCATGAACGGAATGGACGGCTTTCTGCTTTGCAGGAGATGTGAATATGCCAAACCGCAATCGTCGGGAGGCATGACCGGTGCCGGGCACGCCTTTTGAGGAGCAGGCCAGCAAATGCCAACGCCATGAGTTGTAAGCGACGAAATGACAGGAGCGAAGCGTCGCCTTTCGCGCCCGAATTATTGAGGTCTGCTGAACACCGGCACCCCCCGTTACGATGGCTTGGGCGAACTGACGCAAATTCGTGCAACTCGGCCAGAGGGGAGCAAAAGACGGCCAGAACTGATTCTGGCCGTCGGCACGGAGCTATCGTGTCAGGATACGAAGAACCTCCGTAGAATAAGGTAGCGACGCCGCTTCCCCGCCGCGGCGCAGTCGCCGCTTCGATCACCAGATGAACTTCGCGCCATCAGGCAGTTCGCGGACAAACTCGCCCTGGTTCACGAGTTCGGTCGTCCCGATGATAAGCTTGGAGGCCCGCACCGTGAGTTTACCTTCGCGGCTGAGGCTGTGACGAATGTATTCGGTCACGGCATGCCCGGAGCTGTCCACGGTTTGGTCCGCATTGGCGAAGCTGATGCCGTTCCGGGTGGTCACCCTGAAGGCATTGATGACCAAACCGGCCTGCGTCGCCGACCCGGCCTTTCCACCCTCGGCGCCGGTACAGCGGCTCATATCCAGTATAAGCTTCACACTCTCGCCCGTCTGCAAGGCAGCACCTCGACGTATTTCGGCGAGGGCTCATCGGCCCGGGCCATCGCGCTCACGCAGGCGATCGAAAGCAAGGACAGTAGGATCGACAGGCCTTTGCCAATAAACTTCATAGGTTTTTCCTCGGTGAGAACCACAGATCGCAGAAGCGCAACGTTGCAGGATCTCGTGCTCGCAAGGCCGTTTGGCGAGTTCGAGCATCACGCGCGGTCGCGCTTTGCGACAAAAACAATCTGTCGTAAACAGGCGTAAGTGGTTGTGGCGGCTATTCCGACGTCACAACCTCGTAGGTCAGGTTTGCTGAAGTCGCTTCTCCTCGGGCGACATCGCCGGACCGACTTCATCAAAGACGCGGCCACTTGGAAACCACGAGCGGCAAAGCTCCTCCGACGGAGGTCGACATGATTGAGCGGATGAGCTTTACATGTGTGTAAGCGCGCGGTTTCCGGTCAACAGTTCGACCAGGGCGCATCTTGCCAGGTTGTTTACGGTGATACCTGCATGGCTCTCTGCCACCTAAACAATACGTTCACAATGACGACGACGACAAGCGCCCAACGCAGCGGCGTGAATAAGCCTTGCCCAGTCAGGGCGTCTGATCTCGGCCTTAACAAACAGGAATGCCAGACGGCGAAAAACAGCGCCGACTTTGCTCTACCGCTTTGCGCGGCTTCCGTTCGGCTGGCCGCTCGCCTTACTGGACTGAATTCATCCATCCGGCAACCCTCAGCGGATATCGCTTATTTCCCCGTCCGTCAGCTTCCTGAATGCTACATCTACGAAAATGTACACGAACGAGCAGCACTTGAAAGGCATCCAATAAATATTGGATCCGCGGAATGCTGCAGAAACTCCGGTTGGCGTTCACGATGTCCTCCCGCAGCCGCACCGGGTGCCCCGGCAGCTCGATGAGTCGAACGCACAGACCAGCTCAAGGGCAGAACCGTCCGCTGATCAAGCAAGCTTCGAGCAGCAGCTGGATGCCCTGCATCCGACTCCCCCAACGTCGGATTCAGTTCCTACCGCAACAAATTCCGCAACTTCCACGTCCTCGACTGGGCCGAACGAGCCCCGGCAAACCGTTCGCTATCCAGCCGCATCATTTGTGGGCGCGCGCGCTCAGCTTGCCGCAACGCTGACAGGCGCCCCCCCCTTGATGCGCTCAGAAATGAGATCGAATTGGCTGTGCAGCAATTGGCACGGTGGTCGCCATCGACCGCCGCTTTCGACGGCGGTGTCGATCGGGAGCGCGTTTTCGATGACGTGGTAGGATCGTCATATGTCACGCTGCGGCGCTTCCAGCACCAGGACAGCGATTGCAGGCCGCGCGTGGAAGATAACACGAGCGCAATATCGCATGTGCGCAACACGGCGCGGGATCATTCTTCCATGGGAGATCCTCTGGAGCGATATCCCATGGACCGGGCGCGCCAAGCCGGATGGCATATGCGCGGTCGAACAGCATTCCCCTTCGTGTCGCTGGTTGAGGATCCATCCAAACTGGTCGATTCGCGCGATCACTGGGCACGAGCGATCGCCCAAAGTACGAACGCGCTGCACACCTACACCGTACCGAGGTCCGCGGTCTGGACGCCCGACGACGTGCTGAGCAGCATTGGGCTCGGAATGAATGTTGAGGATCAGCACAACATCGATGCGGATGTGGACCTCATGTGCGCGCTGGGCAGAACGCCAACCCCAGAGACCGAGCGCCTTTTCTGGGCGGCAATCTCGACGACTACCGGACCGCCGGCGACCCAAATCCGTACAAGCGCGATGGCAATGATTAGACGGCCTCCTGCGCGCTCTTTGTCGGTAAGTGCCTTCATGCTGAAACGCTAGGCATGTCCCCCAGGGAAGAAACGGAGGATGTGCCATGAGCGCAGGCTTTACAAACAACGTATCGAGCAGCCTCCGCATGCGGCCTTCGAACGGGCCCTGCGAACGGGTCAGGCATCTGGAGCCGCCCGAATGGCTCTTTAACGCGTTCTTGGCGCGGCGCCCCAAGCGCATCTGGCATCCCCGCATCGATCCGATGGCTAGCGGTCACATTCGTCATCGAGCCCGGTGACGTGAAGCGCTGAAAGCCCGGCTTCTGTTCACGGCCGTCTCAGCCTGATTCTGGACGCGCGTTCGATCAAGGGACGGTCAGACCGATCGCACCACCAAGCGCAGTAAAGCGGCATCAACCGCGGCATGCGGTGCATCGCGACAGAGTCCATTCGTCTCCTGAATGCGTTCCATCGAAACAATCGATTTTGCCGATCTTACGCGAAGACCCCATAGTCGGCGGAGCAATCTTGGGAGGCCGCATTCTACAATGTAGTGTGACAATCCTTCTCTCAGTCCCCTGCCGGTCAACTCGACTTGGGCAATCGCGCGTTTGCATCCAGGATGTAAATGACGCGGCAGGTCCAAGCATCCCACGACTAGCCATAGTTTGTCTGGCTGATTGCCACATCTGAGGCGATCAGCCAGCCGCCCGGTCAGACGCTGTGGACAGCGGTGACGCGTAGTGAGAACGACTGCCTCATAACACACTGCCATCGGCTACGGCTCACGCTGGACATCATAAGGTAATGCATACGACCTTGAAGAAGGTGAGAGCGACCATGATTCGCATGTAGATGGCCGCGTCTGTGTCGACGCCGCTCCAGGGCGCCCGCACATTTGACGGGACTCCGCTAAACCAAACGTTAAAGACACTTGAATCGCACCGTACGTGAGATTGTAGGATTTCCGACAGCCTCACCACAAAGAACCCCACTCGGGCGAACACTTCCTGACAGGTAGCAAGAATTGCGAACATCTTTAAAGCTTAATGCAGCCCCACTCCGCCCCGTCACGCGGGTCGACCACTCCTTTCGAAGGCGACTTTTCAACGCCGCCTACCTGCAGGACGGACGAATCAGCACAGCCTTAGCCGGAGCAGACTGTAGCAGGCGCGTAGAATGCGGCCCCCGCTTATCTCGCTCCGTGCCGACACAAAGGCACTTTAAGGTCGAGCATCGGTCATTCAGCCGTCGTTCATCCCAAGCGATGAGAGACAGCTGGCGTAACGACTTCAATCCGATGATGCCTCGTTGCGCGTGCCGCGCCTTTTCGGCCTCGTGCACTGCTGTCGAGGGGATGCCGCGTCCGGGACATCGGACGCGATTCAAAGTCGGGATCGCTGGCGTCCTGCATGTCTATCACCGGCTACCGAACGGCTCTGTCGCTAGCCGGTAGGAGCATCGATCGCATCGTTACGCGCCGCGGCTTCTGAAGCATCGGTCGGTTGCGGGGCGTAAACTTCTTCAAGCGGAAAAGCGTGCTTTGTCATGACCTGGCGACGCCATAGGCGCAAGCATAGCAGTGCCGACCGCGGGACTTGAGCAAGGTTGCGGAGTTTCCAAATGTCGATTTTGCTAGACGGTTCAGATCCAGCTGTCTCCTGCGCTTGCGTATCGATCGCGCCGTCTGGCGCTAACGATATCGAACGAGGCGGCCCAGCGCGTGCACGCCTGGCCGCGATCAGCGCACCTAGGCATCCGCCTGCTGCTTCTATTTTGGGCCTCGTGAATGATTTCGGAGATCTTCCCAGTCCACGGCAGACCGCCGCTTTTTTGTGTTCGGTGACAAGTGAATGGCTCGACTTGCTCGCGCGCCACCACGATCTGCTTCGTCGCTTTCGGGCTTTTTCAAAGTGCGCCTCTGTGAGTTGGGCCGACGCTCTTGGTCACCCGTAACGTACGCAGGTCTCGGCGTTGATGATTGAGAGGCGATGACATGCGAATTCTCTTGGTTGATCATCACGCGGACTTTGCCCGCGCTGTGAAGGAAGCGCTCCTCGGTTGCGGGTTCGCGGTTGACGTGACACGCACCCTGGATGAAGCGGCGGCAGCGCTGGATTGCGCCAGCTACCACATTCTCTTGCTCGAATCGGCTTTACCGGATGGAGACGGCTTGAACTGGCTGAAGCAATTGCGGCGCGACGGATGTTCAATGCCTACGATGATGATGAGCAACTTGAACGATCTCGCCCGGCGGATCGCGATCTTTAATGCGGGTGCGGATGATTTCCTGGCCAAGCCCGTCTCAATCGACGAACTCATCGCTCGCATGCGCGCTATACTGCGACGGTCAACGCAGATGACGGCGCCGGTCGTGACATTCGGCAACCTGCATTTCGACCCGATCGGAAGACAAGTCTCCGTCAGCGGCCGAGTACTGAGGATTGCGCGCCGGGAAGTGTGCATTCTTGAGCATCTGCTGAGCCGCGCCGGCCGCACCGTGCCTCGGTCGTCACTGGAAGATAGCCTGTATGCCTTCGACGACGAGGTCTCCACCAACGCGCTGGAAGTTGGGATCTATCGCTTGCGCGCGCATTTGAGCCAGGCGGGTGCAACCTTAAGAATCAAGACCGCGCGCGGCGTTGGTTACACCCTTGAGCTCGTTAGTGCGGCATCGGCCGCCTAATCGATCGAACTTGAAAGCACAATCCCTTGAAGGTCATTAACAATGCTGCCGGCGCTGACAAGTCGCCGATGGTTTCCACGGCGCCGCTCTTTGCCGGTCTGCCGCTTCTCTGCTACGCCCTCTGCGCGCTCGCAGTGCTATTTCCATTTGCTGCCGCGGCTCAGACAAAGCGGGACGGCAAAGGAGAACCGCCGCGAGCTGCGCCTGGCAGCGCGACCGGCACCCTCAACCTGTCCTCCTCACAGGGCAAGACAGTTCATCTGACCGCTCCTGCGGCCAGCATCTTTGTTGCAGATCCGGCGATCGCCGATTACCAGGCCCCCTCAAACACGACGATCTTCGTGTTTGGTAAAAAGCCTGGGCGGACCAGCCTGTTTGCCTTGAACGACGCCGGCGAGGCCCTCGCCGAGATGCGTGTTGTGGTCACGCAGCCGATTGAGGATCTGCGTGCCACGCTGAGAGCCGAGGTCGGCGACTATCCGATTCAGGTCAGCTATACCCCGCGCGGAGCGATCCTTGGCGGGACCGCGCCCAATGCAGACGTCGTCGAGACCGCCAAGAAGGTGACCGAGCAGTTTCTCGGTGCGGGTGCGCTGGTCGTTAACAAGATCCAGGTCGCCGGCTCTTTGCAGGTGAATCTCAGCGTCCGCGTGGCGGAAGTCTCCCGCAGCGCCGTCAAGGATCTCAATATTAACCTCTCCGCCTCGGGCCAAAATGGCGCCTTCATTGTCACCGGAAAAAGTGCAGGTTCCGGCGCTGCGGGCGGCGGCGGCACGGTCGGTATCGGATTTAGCGCCGGCAGTATCAACCTGAGCGCTGTTCTCGACGCGCTCGCCAGCGAGCACCTCGCTTCAATCCTGGCTGAGCCCAACTTGACGGCGATGTCCGGGGAAGCTGCGAGCTTCCTGGCCGGCGGCGAATTTCCCATTCCGGTCATGCAGGATAACCGGCAGGTTTCGGTCCAATTCCGCCAGTTCGGCGTGAGCCTGGAGTTTGTCCCCACGGTCCTCAGCAACAACCAGATCAACGTGCGCGTGAAGCCCGAAGTCAGTGAATTGTCCACAGAAGGTGAAGTCAAAATCAATGGCATGGCCGTGCCCGCCCTCTCGACGCGGCGTGCCAGCACCGTTGTCGAGCTCGCCAGCGGTCAGAGCTTTGCAATCGGGGGGCTCATCCGGCGCAACTTCAACACTGACATCGGCGAGTTTCCTTGGCTCGGCGACGTGCCGATTCTTGGCGCGCTTTTTCGCTCCTCATCGTTTCAAAAGCGCGAAACCGAGCTCGTCATTGTCGTCACACCCTACATCGTTCGGCCGGGATCGAACCCGACTCGAATGAGTGCGCCGAACGATCGCATCGCGCCGCCCTCAGATGCGGGCCGCGTTCTGACGAACACGCTGGCACGGCCGTCCCGAGATCGCGATGGGCCCCGCACGAGCGCACCAGGGTTGACTGGCAGTGCCGGCTTTATCATCGAGTGAGGATCGTCAAATGCCCCTACGACATTTGTGCCATTTGATCGCTGTTGCGGCAGCATTAGGCGGATGCGCAAACAATGCTTCGACCCATTCTGGATCGGCTCAACAAGCGATTGAGGTGGAGCAGAAGAACAGCGTGTTGGTCCTGCAGAGCCTTCGCGGCTCCGAAAGGCACCGGCTGCACAGTTTCATTGCAGCTGCGAGTGGCGGCCGGCGGGATGCACTTCATATCGAGGTCACCGGCTCGCCCCGTCTCATCGCCCAGGTGACGCACGAGGCCCGTGCCATGGGCGTTGCCCCTTACAACATCCGCCTGTCGGCCTCCCCGCTCGATCTGCCTGCCCGTTTCGGGGTGAGGATCGAGGCAATCACCTATCAAGTCCATCCTCCTGTCTGTCCGTCGCTTTCCATCGTCGGGCCTGCAGTTGACGATAATTCGTTTGACCCGACGCTCGGCTGCTCGACCAGAAGCAATCTGGCAGCCATGGTCAACGATCCGCTCGATTTGCTGGACAATCGATCGGTTATGCCAAGCAATGGCGATCGTGCCGCCGGTCCCGTTGCGAACTACGGGACATTTACCGCGCGCAACAAGAGCAATGGCGACGATGGAGCCAACAGGGCAGCGCCGGAAGCCCCAGCGGGCGGAACGAGGGACATACAGCCGCCTCGATGACGGCCTTTCGCAATCGCAGCCCCCGGTCAAAACGATCTAGACCAGTCCGGCAGCGTAAAGCGCTTTTGCGACCGGCTCGAAATACTCTGTAGGAACCGGGTTGCCCAGCCTTGCTTTGCCGAGGAGCTGGTGCGCCAGGATGTCGTCATCTACAATACGGAGGCGGAGCGCGCGCGCCTCATGAAGCAGCTGTGACGCAGCGTCGCCTTCGCCACGGCAGACCAGGATCGGCACGCCGGTTTCGCCGCGAACATAGCGCAACCCAATCAAGGTTGCCGCTCCTCTCAATATCAAAGTGGCGCGATGGACGCCGAGCGGAGCCTCGTTCGCCGCCTCCTGCCGCAGACGGCGGTGCTCACGCTTTATCTGCGGATTGCCTTGCTGTTCCTTGTTCTCGCGCTTGGCCTCGGTTTCCGTCATGCGCATGTCCTGCAGAAACAACCAGCGCTGGATCAGAAGGTCGGCCAATCCGCCGACCAGAAAAGCCGCAGCGGCAATTCCGGTTAGCAGTTTGACCTCGGTGAAGACGAAGCCAAGACAGCCCATGCCGCAGACCGGCAGGTACACCAGCGTCTTCCAGCTTGCCATCACGGTGAGGAACAAACTCGTCCCGAGGACCACCACCTTGACCAGCGTCTTGCCAAGTTCGATCAACGAACGTTTCGATGCGATCCGCTTCAGGCCCTTGACGGGATCCAATTTCTCCAGCTTCGGCTTGAGCGGCTCCGAGGCAAACATAAAGCCGCCATTGGCCAGGATATTCGCCAACAGGGCCGCTGCCACGGCACAGGCGAGCAATGGCGCGACGGCTGCCAGCGAAAGCTCCAGCAAGCCACTGAGCGCTTGCGGGACCGCGCTCGTGAACGGCTGCTCCTGCACTTTGTCGATCAGCCGGACCGTTTCGTGCCACTTGTCTTCGATCGGCCCGGCTCTCCACCACAGACAGCCGAAACCGGCGCATGCGCTGACACCGCTCACCAAATCGGAGCTGCGCGCGCTCTGCCCCTTCTTGCGCGCATCGCGCAGCTTCTTGGGAGTTGGAGGTAGCTTTTTCTCCTCGCTCGAGCCGCTCATTTCAAGAGCTTCTTCAGATATTCCAGCACGTTGTCCGACGTGAGGATCTCAGTTCCCGCGTATTCAAGAAGATAGACGGTGTAGCTGACCATGATGAGACCGAAGGCGACATTCTTGATCGTCGGAGAGAGATCGTTCAACTTGAGCTGCGATGCAAAGCGCCCCAGCATCATGACCGATACATCGATCAGCAGCAGCAGGACCAGCACCGGCCCGGCGACCAGAAGCGTCGTCAGCATAATGTGATCGAGTAGGCTCAGACATTGCATTGCCCCTTGCGCCGTCACCGCGGGCAGAAACTGATACACGGGCCAGATCCGGTAGCTGCCATAAAGGCTTCTCACCATGGTCTGCAGGCCGCCCACCAGAACGAAAATCGTGACCGCCGTGATGCCGAGAAAAAGCCCGGTTCCCGACGCTTGGCTATGCGTTGCGGGATCCTCCGCCGCCACCTGGCTCGAAATTCCCCGTTGAGTATCGATGATGTCGCCGACCGCCTGGATACTCCATAATGGGATACTGAGCAGGATTCCGAGCAGAAGGCCGACGAACACCTCTTTCAGACCGAGCATGGTGACGCTGACCAGTCGCGTGTTTGGATCCAGCGCCTCCAGGCCGAGCTTGATCTGCGCCAGACACGGCAGTCCGATCGCAATCGTCAGGCTTCCTCGAACCAAGCCACTGATACGTGGCCTCGTAAAGACGGGAAGGACCAGCATGATTCCCAAGGCACGGGCCGCACCAAGACCCGTTGCGGCGACAAGTTCTATCGCGCCCTGGACCAGAGCTTGCGCATCTGTGGGGGACAGTCCAGCCATCCAGGCTCTGCTAGTATCTGCCGGTGAGTGCGGGAAAGTCGCTGAAGATGCGCTCGGCCTGCTCGATGAGGGGAGCACTGAGCACCGGAGAAAACCCAGCGAGGACGGCGACGACGACCAGAAGCTTCACCGTCAGGGGCAAGGTTTGATCCTGGAGCTGCGTCGCCGCCTGGATGAGGCCGATGATCAATCCGGAGACCAAGGCTGCGAGGAGCGGTGGCAGAACCCAGATCATGAACAGGACGAGCGATTCGCTCAGATGCGTGAGGATACCGGCTTCATTCATTGTCCGCCTCCCGGCGTTGTGTAGCTCAATACCAGCCCGTGCATGAGACGTGACCAGCCATCGATGGTGACGAACAGAAAGAGCTTGAAGGGAACAGATATCACCGTCGGGGACACCATCGACATGCCCATGGCCATCAGAATCGTCGTGACGATCAGGTCGATGGTAATAAAGGGAAGATAGAGAAGAAACCCGATCTCGAAACCACGCTTGAGTTCGGAGATCAGGAAGGACGGAACCAGAATCACAAAATCATCGGCCGTAGCGCTGCCGCGCATCTCTTCCGACCAGACATGTTCAGTCGAGGACAAGAAAAACCGGCGCTGCTCTTCATTGGTGAATTTCTTCAGATGGGCGCGCAGCGGCTCCTGTCCTTCCTTGGCGGCGGTCATCCAGTCATCGAAGGTTTGGTAGCGAAGTTGGGGATCAGTCAATCGGTTGTAGGTCTGCTCAAAGACCGGAGCGCTGATGAAGACGGTCAGAATCAGTGCCGCGCCGTACAGGACAATGTTCGGCGGTATCGATTGGGTCCCGAGCGCATTGCGAACCAGGAAGAGAACAACGGAGACCTTTATGAAGGCGGTGGTTGTGACGACGGCGAACGCGAGCAGGCCGAGGCCGACTGTCACCGCCAGAAGCGCGAGGATGCTGGGTTGAATCTCAGTCATTGACCGCCAACCTGCCGCGTAACCTGACGGCAAGTTTCTCGCCAATCCGCACGAGGTCGCCGCGTCCAATGCGTTGGCCGTTGGCAAGGATATCGACCGGACCATCAAGCGGCCGGCCAAGTTCGAACACATGACCTTCGTTGATAGTTCGCAAGGTTCCCAGCGGCAGCGGCCAGCGGCCGCATTCAAATACAAGTGTGATCTCAAGGCTGTCGATGTCGGCTTCAGAGGGAAGCTGCTGCGCTTCTGGTTGTGTCGTCATATGTCCACTCTTCAGGGGGTGGGATTGCAAGCGGAATGGCCCCCGCAGGACCAGCCTGTCGCGGGCAATCTCGGCAGGAGCCCATAATTGGTCAGCGGCAAGGATGATCTGGCCGCAAGCGAGGGGAATTGCGTCCGGCAGCAGCGCGTCACCTTGCTGTGCTTGACGAACAAGCCCAATCGTGACGCGGAGCGAGCCAATCTGGCCTGCAACGATGACAGGCAGCTCAGAACGAAGCTTGGGCCGCTGTCGCGGCAATCGGCCAAGCAGTTCGCCGAGGGCGCTGAACGCAGGTGGAACGGGACCGTCGAGAGACGGGAATAGAAGCAGGCGAGCCTTCGCTGTAAGCGGACCATAGGAGACGTCGAATTCAATATATGGACCCGACATCACTGCTTTATGGGTGCGGATAAGCTGCAACGGCCGTTGGATCAATCTCTCCAGTGGAGCGAGCAATTGTTCAAGCGCGAGTTCAAGGATCAGCGAACGACTTGGCTCGGAAGGTAAGGTCAAACCACTCTGCACGTTCGCAATCAACGCTTCCACAAGCGAACCGGGCAAGGACAAGACGACCGTTTCGCCGCCGGCGTCAAAGACGCAGTCAAGCATCGATGCCGCAGCCGGCTCGGCCTGCCAGACCAGCCGGTTATGATCCAGCGACAGCGGTTTATCTCCTAGATGGCTTTGCAGAGCGACGCGGAACGCTGCGATTTCATTGAGCCATGAGACCACAGCATGAGAGAGGATCAGCGCTGGTCTGAACGGTGCGGGTTCCCCCGACGATCGCGACGCAACCCTCCCTTCCACATCAGGGCGTCCTGGCGTTGGAGAAGTGGCCATCAGGTCGGCTCGCCTCCCACTTGGCGATCTGATCCCCTCCGGTACCGAAGCACGACCTCGTCATCGGCTTCAATTTCGGCCGCAGCTTCGCAATGCGCGTCGGTCATGCGCTGAACGTCGCGCTCGATCTCTTGCCATTTTTGGCTCGCCGTTGAACGTTTGGCCCAGAGGGTCCGCGCCTCAAGAACGGCAGCCTCGGCCTGGTCTTGAGCGGAACGTGCCTCATCAAACGCCCGTTGCGTCGCTGCGATCTCTTCTGTGAGCCGCCCAATGATGAGATGGTGGCGCCGCTTGAGGTCGGCGACCGATATCGCATCGGCCGACAACATTTCCCGATAAAGCTCGGCTTCAACCCTTGCGCGGCGTCGTTCGGCATTTGCAAGATGCTTGGAAGCCTGTTCGACGGCATCAACCGCGATGTGGCGCCTGGTTTCCATGTTGGACAGTTCACGAAGGGCGCTTCGCTCCCTCATGTCCTTGACGAGCCGCAGTTTAGACGCATGAACGCCATTCAGGCGGTCAGACGTGACATCCATGCCACAGTCTCCTCAAAACTGCATGCCTGGTCCTGACCCTGGCGCAAAAATGCCCGCAACTCATCAATCGAGGCGATCGCCCGGTCCGTCAACGGATCGGAGCCTTGCTTGTATTCGCCGACCTTGATCAAAAACTCCGCCTCGGCGTAACGCGAGAGCAGATCACGGAAGAAGGATGCCGACTTGCGATGCGGCACAGACACGATTGCGTCCATGACGCGGCTTCGGCTCGACAACACGTCGATGGCCGGAAACTGCTCTCGCGAGGCAAGCGCGCGTGAGAGAATGATATGGCCGTCAAGAATGCCGCGCGATTCTTCGGCGATGGGATCGCCCGTGCCGTCACCTTCGACGAGCACGGTATAGAAAGCCGTGATTGAACCGTGCTCGCCCATGCCAGCACGCTCCAATAGGCCTGGCAACAGCGCGAAAACCGAGGGCGGAAATCCGCGTCGAGTCGGAGGCTCTCCTGCGGCAAGGCCGATTTCACGCATGGCGCGGCTAAAGCGCGTCAATGAATCCATCATCAGAACGACGCGCAATCCTTGATCACGAAAATATTCGGCCAGCGCGGTTGCCATATGGGCGCATTGCGCCCGCTCCATGGCCGAACTGTCGGAGGTTTCAACGACGACGACCGAACGGTGCATGGCCTCGCAAAGATGGCGCTCGATGAATTCACGCACCTCCCGGCCACGTTCGCCGATCAGCGCGACGATGGTGACATCGGCGGCCGCGCCTTTGACGATCTGCGACATCAGCGTCGACTTGCCGCAACCAGCGTCACCATAGATTCCGATCCGCTGGCCTTCTCCACATGTCAGAAGCCCGTCCAGGACGCGAACGCCAAGCGGAAAAGGCTGTTCGATGCCGCGTCGCTTCATGGGGTTGGGCGCCCTGCCGCGCAGCGGGCGAACTTCACCAGTCTTTATCGGGCCCCCGCCATCGAGTGGACGGCCGAAGCTGTCGATTACGCGGCCGAGCAAATTGGGACCGACTGGCACTTCCTGCATTCGCCCGGTCGTGACCACTTCTGCACGGCTGGACAATCCGACCATGTCGCCGATCGGGGTGAGTAACACCCCGTCCGGCAATAGACCGATCACCTCGGCCTCTAGTGACCATCCGCTGCGAGGATCTTGCAGGAGGCACAGTTCCCCAACACGGGCCTCCGGCAGAACGGCGTGGAGCAGCGTGCCTATTGCCCGCGTGACCCGACCACGAACGGCGCGGGTGTCGATATGCTTTGCGGAAGATCTTAAGGACGAGAGCGCGACGTGAACATTCCCTTCCCCTGCCGCAGCCTCATGGGCTGGTCGTTGCATGGTCACGGCTCGCTCTCCTGCGAGGACAAACCAAGGCCAAGACGAAGCGCGCGGACCTGCGCGGCAAGTCCAAGGTCGACATTGCCAAACTCGCTCCACAAAACGCACTGGTCCGCCGTCAGCGCAGGATCCGGCTCAATCCTGACCTTAGGTCGGTCGTCAAGTCCATCGTAGGCCGCGAACTCACTGGCCAGCAGATCGGCTTTCAGGGGCGATACGTGAAGGCACACTTCCGTGTTCTTATACTTTTGCTCGATGGCGTGACGAACGGCCCGCACCAGCATCTCGCTCGGCTCAAAGGCACCCAGCAAATTGCTCACGATCTCAATGACCAACTGCGGCAATTCCTGATCCAGAGCGGCCTTTCGCTGCGCCAGTTCACAAACAGCCTGCGCGATCAGCCGTGTCATTTCCTCCGCTCCCGTCTTTTTGCCCTCGGCATGGCCGCGCATCCGTTCCAGCTCAAAAGCTTTGCGTCCCCAGCTACGAACGCGCTGCAGATGTCGCTCGGCAGCGGCGAGCGCTTGCACTGCATCGTGCCAAACCTTGAGTTCGGCTGCCCGTATCAGGGGCCCGAGCGGGCGAATCCGCGGCGCCACCGGCAATGCTGGGACATCGGCGGTCATCCCCTAGCAACCTCCGTCCTCAAATGAGCCATGACCAAGGAAAGCAGCGGGCCTGCGGCACCACGGTAGTCGGCTGCCGGATTGTCCGCGGCGGTCCCAACGGGCAAGCGTAGAAGCACGCGGGTACGCTCAAGCGCTGGAGCCTCGTCGAGCCAGGTGCCGAGACAGACGTGCCCATCATGTTCAATCTGTCGCGATAGTTGCTCCGGGTCGGCAACGGGCGTCGTTGCGACCGCGCTTGATAAATGCCGGATCCCAAAAGCATGCGCTTCGGCACCGATCAGTTCGACCAAAATTGATAGATCGTGCCTTGAAACCAGCTTCAGGACCGAGCGCGCATGCCAGATACTACCTGCGAGCAGGGCAGCTCGACGCGGATCATGCCCGAGCAGCAGGTCTTCGTTCCAGTCGGCTCCGCTCACATCGACTTCGCCGCCAAGCAGCAGCCCGGCCAGTTTTGGCTGCAGTCTGGAACTCTGCTGTAGCCGCAGCAACGTGGGAGGCGACAGCAGCGGATCAAGGCGCGCAGCAAAGCGGCTCGGATGGATGGAGGCAACAAGCTCGCGCAGCCGATCGGAAGCCAACATGGACGAACGATTGGATTCGGTGAATGACATCGATGCCGACATAAGCGTCCTGACTACGTCGCATCAGAAGTGGTCTTCTTGTCAGCAACCCGGACGGCCGGCACGCTCGAACCTCCGCCAAACATGGTCAGCTTACGCGACGATTGTCCGAATTGACGAATACGCGCGCCCAACAACACGTAAGAGGCGATGCCGAATGCGGCGCCGGCACCGCCCACCCCGAACGCAAGCAACGGCGTTGAAGCAAATTTTGCCGGTTGAGGGGAACTGACTGCCCGTGACGACTCAAGCGGCGCCCGCTCAACCGGCACAAAGACGACCGCCACCTTGTCGTAGGAGAGCCCCTCGATGCTGTTGGCGACCAACATCTTGATCTGCGGTAAGAGCGCCGAGAGCTTCGCGTTAGAGCCATGTCGAATGAAGACCGACGCCGAGGATGGGGTCGCATCCTGCCGCAACAGATCGTTCTTCGGCAGAACGACATGAACACGCGCTGAAAGGACGCCATCGATGTTGCTGATCGTGCGGGATAATTCTTCGCTTAGCGCATAGATGTAACGAGCGCGCTCCTCGATCGGTGAGGCAACCAGTCCCGACCCTTTGAACACCTCGCCAAGATTCTTAAAGGATTGGCGAGGCAGCCCCTCGACATTCAGCAGGTCAATCGAATACGCAAGCTGCTTTTCCTCGACCTGGATTGCGCTGGTTCCATCCTTGGCGACAACACGGACCGCATCGACACCCCTACCAAGAAGAAGCGCGAGCATCTCATTAGCCTCACGCTCCTGAATCTTGGTATAGAGATCGGTCTTACAGCCAATCAAAGCAAGAAGGAGCGGCAGGGCAAGACAAATGCGAAGCCGCCGCCACGATCGATGGCCGCCACCGCCACGCCTCTGGACCACGTCAGTCATCATCCTCGCTCAGCCGGCCGATAGCAGCTTGTTCAGCGACGAACTGACAGCGCTGGTGCTCTTGGAGACAAGTGAAACCTGAACGACGTCTCTGTAGACATCGCGCAGACCAACCATCATCGAATCGAAATCCGAACCTATCGGCTTAACCGCCGCATGTGCGCCGACATCATCCACCTGCACAAGCAGCTGCGCAGCCGCCCCCCCTTGCACGCCATTCGGAGCAGGCGCGCCGCTGACTGCGGGAGAAACGGCATGACTCCGGTACATAGTGGAAAGTGCATGAAGGACGCGATCGCCCGGCGGACTTGCGAGCGCACCCGCACGCTGAACCTCTGATACCGGCGGAGCGACTGCCGCTCTAGCTGAGACTGACGAGGCGACGACCTCATTGGAAGACGCTTGCGCAAGGGACTGCTCAAAGTGGGCCTGCTCGCCAGTGGCGGCCGGCGAGCAGGCACTGGAAACACAGTCAGCTGAATGGGGAGAGATCGGCGTCGCGCCTACCATCATAATATAAGGAGTCATTGTGCTCGTGTGATGAGATCAGGCATGGTTGAACGACGAACGGATCATGAGCGTAGATTGGCGAGCTGACGAAAACCTGACGAAGATGCCGCTGGTTACGTCATCTAAAGATCACGTTTGGCCTTCACGTTGGAATGAAATTCTAGGTTTTTTTCAGGCGGAAGGCCTTCGGGAATGCTCATCCGATCCACAACGGTCTACATTTTGAGGAGAGTTCTCCATGTCGGAGTTTTTGTCTATCTGGGATCGGTAAGCGCGCTCGGCGCGTCCCTCTCACTGCCGTCGGCTCCTTACAGCTACACGGTTCTGGATCAGGACCTTTCCGCCGCGCTGCAGGAGTTCGGCAACAATCACAATATCAGGGTCAATGTCAGCGCCGAGGTAAAGGGCCGGATTCGTGGGCGAATGCCGGACCAGCCACCGCGAGAGTTCCTCGAGCGCTTGACCAATCTGTACAATCTTCAATGGTATTACGACGGTCTCGTGCTTTACATATCCGCGGCTCAAGAGGCGCAAAGCCGTCTCATTGTGTTGAACCCGATCAGCTTCGATGCGTTCAGGACCGCGCTCGATGTGCTCAACATCTCCGATGAGCGCTATATCGTGAAGCCGGCTCCAGGAGATGGCCTCGTCCTGGCTTCGGGCCCGCCGCGCTTCATCGCGCTCGTGGACCAAACGCTCAAGGGCCTTGTGGCGGAGGCGCAGGCGCGGCGGAATCCAACCGCTGCCGAAAAGCCGCCACTGGGGTCGGTTTTGATGTTGTTTCGTGGCTCCTCGAGCACGGTCATTCGCGACGGACGACCTGAAAGCCACTATTCCTCAGAAGCGCAGCATCAGGACGGCATCGCGCGCGAAGCTGCAGGCCAGAAGTGACTTAACAATACGAGAGAGCCGAGGATCCGAACTGCATTCGCTTAAATCCATCTGGTCGTCAGCTTTTCGAAAGCCGCCTTACCCAGGACGAGCCTGTCTGGATGGCGGCGCCTCGCATCGACCGCGCCAGACGTGTGCATCCAGGAGAGCTTGAAGATCAACGCGAACCTCCGAAACAGCTGCTTCGGTCTCGCAGGACAGGAGCCTTCGCATTGCTCGAGCTGCTCCATCATGCGGGAGTGACAGATGGATTTCAACGAATTCGGACCATCGAACACGAGCCCGGACACCAATTCACCGCTACCGCCCACGGACGCTACCGGCTTTGAGCAGCAGCTCAACGGCGCTCAGGGTGGTGCTGCGCCACATCGTACCGCCTCGCCCGCGCTGCCGGGGGAGCCCTATTCGCCATATCTGGACGCAGGCCGTCACTATTCGCCGTACTTGGATGCTCGGCACCCTTATTCGCCGTACCTGGATATAGCGCAACCCTATTCGCCAGGCTTGCGTTGGGAGGATGATTCGCATGCGCCGGCTGCGCTCGGTGCAGATCCAGCACCAGAACCGTCCCCGCATCACCTCTCGCAGCAGACGATCGCTCAGGCGATCGAGGCGCATCCTGATTTCGACCAAGATTTGCTATGGCAGGATATGGATAAAAATCCCTCGCACGCCGGCCATCCTCCGCCGGCCCCTCTCACGCCCGGCCTTCGCACGCCGGACCATCTCAGGCTCGGCCTTCCGAAGTTGTACCGCCAGAACTTTCCGAGTTCCGTATGCGGGACGGACGTCTCGCCAATCTGCAAATTGCAACGATTGTGATCGCCTTTTCGAAGTCTGCCGCACCGAAGCAACTCAGCACAAGATCAGACTTCACTTTCGTACATCAGCCCCGTGGGCGGGTGTTCCCCATTATGATTTTCGAGCGGCGTGGATGATGCCGCTTGAGGTCCGCTGTGCCGCCGGAAGCCGCAGCAGAGGACTTCCGCGAACCTCCAAGATGTATGAACGGACGCATGCTGTTCCGGCTGCCTACATACGGCCGAAAGCCGCCCACACCCCGTCCTCGCCGTCCCAGCTGCCTCGGCTCGCCGCCTTGGAGTACTCCGTGGCGCGCTGCTCGAAGAAATTGGCGTGCTCGACGCCATTGAGAATCTCGACGAGCCAAGGCAGCGGATGCGGCTTGAGCTGCGTGAACCCATCCTCCTCCGCCTTGAAGAAGCCGAAAACCGGGGCAATCCGGAGTTGGGTCAGTCGCCAGTCGGCGACATAACGGACGTAGGCGTGGATCTGCTCAGGACGCATGCCCTCGATCTTGCCCAGGCCAAAGGCGAGATCGACGAAGTTCTCCTCCAGCTTTACCATCGTTCTGGCGACATCGACGATGTCGTCACGGACCGAGCGCGTCACGGCGCCGGTCTCGCGGTGCCATTCGTGAAACAGCTTGATGACGCCCTCGCAGTGGAGACTCTCGTCGCGCACCGACCAGCTTACGATCTGTCCCATGCCGTTCATCTTGTTGTGGCGCGGAAAATTGAGCAGCATAGCGAAGCTCGCGAACAACGCCATGCCTTCGGTAAAGGCGCCGAACATAGCCAGGGTGCGCGCGACATCGGCCACGGTGTCAACGCCGAACTCGTGCATGTAGTCCGCCTTGGCGCGCATTTGCGCATAGCTGCGAAATGCCTCGAACTCGGTCTTGGGCATGCCGAGCGTCTTGAGCAGCAGCGCATAGGCGTTGATGTGGACCGTCTCCATGTTCGTGAAGGCCGCCATCATCATCTGGACGGTGAGCGGCTGGAAAATCGGGATGTATCGCTTGAGATAATTGTCACCGACCTCGATGTCCGACTGAGTAAAGAAGCGAAAGATCTGGGTGAGCAGCGCGCGCTCGCTGGCGGTGACGCGGTCCGACGCCCAGTCCTTGAGGTCGTTGCCGAGCGGCACCTCCTCGGCCATCCAATGCGTCTGCTGCTGACGCTTCCAGAACTCGTAGGCCCAAGCGTAGCGATCAACGTCATAGCTGCCCATCGAGTCAAGGAGACCAACGCGTCCCTTGCCGATCAGCGTGCGCGGATCGACACACGAGAGATCGATCATTGACATGCGAGGCACTCCTCATAATCGGTGCGCTGCGCAGGCAGCTGCCGCGGCGCGGCCTCGTCATCGTCGACGATCTTGCCGGCGAACGCCGCGCGCGAGATCGATTTTGAACGGCAGTGATAAAGGCTCTTCACCCCACGCTTCCACGCCGTCCAGTGCAGCATGTGGAGATCCCACTTATCGACCTCGGCCGGCAGATAGAGGTTGATTGACTGACTCTGGCAGATGAATGCGGCCCGGTCGCCTGCAAGCTCGACGATCCAGCGCTGGTCGACCTCGAAAGCGGTGCGAAACACCGCTTTCTCGTGTTCCGACAGAATGTCGGAATGGGCGACCGACCCCTCCTGCGCAATGATCGACTGCCAGGTCACCGGGGTGTCGGCGCCCTTGGCGATCAGTACCCTGGTCAGATGAGGATTACGTACCGAGATGGCACCAGACAACGTCTTGTGGGTGTAGATGTTGGCCGGGATCGGCTCGATGCATGCGCTGGTGCCGCCGCAGATGATGCTGATCGAAGCAGTCGGCGCGATCGCGATCTTCTGGCTGAAGCGCTCCATCACGCCACGTTCCAGGGCGTCCGGGCACGGGCCACGCTCGCGAGCAAGGGCGACGGATGCCGCGTCGGCATCACCCCGGATCTTCTGAAACATCTTTAGATTGAATGATTTCGCCAAGCCACTCTCCATTGGAATGCCATTCGCCTGGAGGAACGAGTGGAAGCCCATGACGCCAAGTCCGACGGAGCGCTCGCGCAGGGCGGCGTAGCGGGCCCGCTTCATACCCTCCGGCGCCGTCGTGATGAAGTGGGTGAGCACGTTGTCGAGGAAGCGCATGACGTCCTCGATGAAGCCGGGTTCCTCATTCCATTGGTCCCGAGTCTCGAGGTTGAGCGATGACAGACAGCACACCGCGGTGCGCTCCTCGCCGCGATGGTCGATGCCGGTCGGGAGCGTAATCTCGCTGCACAGGTTGGAGGTCGAGACCTTGAGACCGAGCTCGCGCTGGTGCTTGGGAAGCGCGCGATTCACAGTGTCGATGAACAAGAGATAAGGCTCGCCTGTCTGCAACCGGTTCTCAAGAATGCGTTGCCATAGCTGTCGCGCGTCGATCTCGCGGACGACCTCGTTCGTCTTCGGGCTGCGCAGAGCGAACGCGGTGCCGGCGCCCACGGCACGCATGAGCTCGTCGGTGAGGTTGATGCCGTGATGCAGGTTGAGGCTCTTGCGGTTGAAGTCGCCGGACGCCTTGCGGATCTCGAGAAACTCCTCGATCTCGGGATGCTGGATATCGAGATAGACCGCCGCCGAGCCGCGCCGCAACGAGCCCTGGCCGATCGCCAGCGTCAGGCCGTCCATGACGTGGATGAACGGGATGACGCCTGAGCTGACGCCGCCCTTCACCTTCTCTCCGATCGAGCGAACATTGCCCCAGTACGTGCCGATACCGCCCCCGTTGGAGGCAAGCCACACGTTTTCGTCCCAGGTGCCAACGATGCCTTCGAGCGAGTCCGACACCGAGTTAAGGAAGCACGAGATTGGCAGGCCGCGCGTGGTGCCGCCATTGGACAGCACCGGCGTGGCTGGCATGAACCACAGCCGAGACATCGCGTCATAGAGACGTTGGGCGTGCGCAACATCGTCCGCGAAGGCACAGGACACCCGCGCGAACATGTCCTGGACGCTTTCGCCGACGAGCAGAACGATCGGCGCGTTAGCTTGCCGAACGCGGTCAGCAGGCCGTCGCGCGATCGATCGAGCGTGAGATCGGACGGCTTTGGCAATGGCGCGAGAGGCCGCGGCAGCGGAGGCGATGACGGCGGCGGCACAACACACCGCTGAGGCGCGGCAGACTTTGGCCGCGCCGGCCACGGCCGCACACTCGGCCACTCAATTAGATGACCATGCTGATTGAAATCGTAAGACGGCGACATCGGCAACCCCGCGATGTTAGGGGGTGAAGCCACGCGCACGACTTGCGAGGAGACGGGTCAAACGTCCCAGGCTGCAAGCGACGCACGGGGCACCCCGCCCGAGGACGTTCTATTCTGTCGCGGCCGGTCTCCTGGCTCGCGGGTCGCTGCGGCTGTCGGCCTTCCCGGTGCTGTCGCGGCCAGTGACCATTATGACAACCGCTCGCCGCTTACAGTTGCGGGGGCAGCCCCGGAATAGCCGTTACCGGCGCACCGGGTTCTCTCTTAGCTTCCACCCTACTAGATGCAGAATGGAAGACCGTGGCAGATCTACATACAGACGCCGCGCGTCGAGATTCGTCAAGGCTTGTGGCAGGGGAGTCGAGACGCAGGACGCCACGTCCGCTCCGGGTCCGGGCCCGCAACGCTGTGTTCGAGCAAATGCCCCCCCCTGCTTCGGCCCATTCTGTGAAAAGAGTGGCAGCATTTTGATTTCGATGCTCCGTCGCGATGACGGGTGCCTATGCGAGTCCGCGTTGGATAGGAATCCGTTCGGCGAAGGTTCTGGGCGATGCTGGCGAGGGATAATCTCATGACGCGCAACGTTTGGCTTGCAATTCAAAGCGGTCGAGAATGCGATCGAGCTGCGCCAGCAAGGTGTTGCTCTTCTTGTGGAACTGGCGTGAGGTGCGTCCTGCCATGATCGTGCGATCTCGGTGGCTTGCCGCGCGCGCCAGATCGAGCGCGATAGCTCCACAAATGCTTGTGGTACCACTGAGCCTTCAACGCGCAACAGTCGCCGTCGCGCTTGCTGACGTGGCCAAGTGTTTTGGCGCCATGATTTACCAGAGCTCCGATCGCAGTAATGACCGTGCCGGCACAACGGTTGTCCTCACTTGCGTGGTCATGGATGAAGCCGCCAAGGAGGCTCGATCTTAGTCAGCTTTTCGCAAGCTGTCCCTGCTAGCATGAAGCGGATAGGTCATCTCGCGGCGACGCCGCTATCCGGGTGTTACGACATGAACGCAGCCGATATTAATGCAACAGCGCCGCAGGTTGGCGCCCCCTCCGACACCGCCGAGAGCGGCGGCGATGACACGCGTGCAGCGCTACTGCGCCGAGCATTCGAAAAGGCTCTCGTTTCCGTCGCCACGCAAGTCATAAGCGATTCCCAGTCGGATATGGATGAGGCCATGAGCGAGCTTGATGATGGGTGAGCCGAAGCTCGGCGCCACATAGAGATACAGCCCGCGTAGTAATCGAATCGAAGACGTGCCAAGTGAAACTTGGCACGTGCCACCAATTAGATGCGCATTCAATGATCTCAGATCCGAGCTGCGAGCGGGTCCCGCGAATCCGAATGCACCGGGATCTTTTTGGCGGCGGGCTGCTGCGATTTCCTTTTAACGTCCCTAGCAGCTTACTTTGACGGGAATGGCGATGCTCAAAGCCCATAGCGCCTCCGGCTTCCTGAGAAGCTGATGGATGTTCGGGGGGCGCAAGGGTTCACGCCCGGCTTCGGAGGCTAAAGACAGGCAGAGCTCAACGCGAGGCAGGGCTTGTGCTTTTGAGCCGAGGGTAGATCGCGCCGTCGAGGCAGCCCTCAATCCAATTTGCGATCTTGACGGGATTTTCACTGCGACGCTTGCGTCGGCATGACTTTGACAGTAACCGGTATGAGCTCCCACGTCTGCGGAGATCAGCGGGCGCGTGGGTAGCGGATCGGCATCCAATATTGGCGCATGGCCTCGACGACCGCTGGAATATCGGCGTAGGCGTTACGCAGAAAGTCGGCAGTCTCGCGGCCGCTTCGGGGGGATCCGAGCATCGGCTGCCCCTGATCGTCGCGACAGTGCAACAGAATGGGCAGAAGCAGGCCGTGATTGACATTGCTGGTGTCCAGCATCGGCGCCCACGCCGACAGCCTGAGCCGCATCGCGGCATGGAAACCCTGGCACCAGGGACGCGGATCGACGTCGCCATTGGGGTTGCGCCGGTGTATCGGCTCGAACCGATCGGGGGCAGTCGAGAGGGTGTTGCTGATGTCGTTGTGGCGCAGCGCAACGGCGGAGATCGCGGCGAACTCCGGCGTGCCGCCATGGTTGAACGCGTCGGCATCGATCGCGAGCAGCGGGCAGATCCAATCGAGCGGGCTCATCGAGACCGGTCCGGCTACGATCGCGGCAGCATAGCCGTCGAGCATGGGAATGCTAGTGGCGGCAGGATGGCGATCGATGCGAGCCTGGAGCCATCGCTCGAGGTCCGCAAGCGGCATCGCGGCTGACGGCATCGACGATGCTGCTTTATGGCGACGTGGGCTCATGCCGCTGCCTGCGGTGTGCGCCGGCGCGCCGCCTTCCAGTTCCAGGCGAGCAGCTCGTGCAGCTGATGGCTCTTGGTTCGCCCGGACACGATGCGCTCCAGCACATCGGCCAGGTAGGCCTGCGGGTCGAGCTCATGGAGTTTTGCCGTGTTCACGAGCGACGCCAGGATCGCCCAGCTCTCGGCGCCGCCTTCGCTGCCGCTGAACAATGAGTTGCGTCTTCCCATCGCAATCGGGCGCATGGAACGCTCGACTGTGTTGCTGTCAACCTCGACACGGCCGTCGCGGAGAAACAGCGTCAACCCGTCCCAGTGATTGAGTGCGTAGTTGATGGCCTCCGCCAGCTTCGATTGGGAGAAGAGCTGGCCGACCATTGTGGTCAGGCGCGTCCTGAGCGCCTCCATCAATGGAGCGGACCTGGTGCGGCGGGTGGCCAGCCGCTGCTCGGCATTGCTGCCGCGGATCTCTGCTTCGATGGCATAGACCGCCTGCAGGCGCTCGATCACTTCGCGAGCGAACGGCGACTGGGTCGTCTTATACACGTCGACGAATTTGCGTCGGGCGTGGGCGAGACAAAAGGCGAGCTGGATCGCGTCGCCATGATCGCGGGCGAGCGCTTTGTAGGCTGCATAACCGTCGACCTGCAGAATGCCGGAAAAGCCCGTCAACTGTCTGGCGATCTCCGCCGTGCCGCGGCCGTCGGCGAACACGTAGGCCACCGCCGGCGGCGAGGGGCCGCCCCATGGCCGGTCATCCATCGCATGCGCCAAGAACTGGCAGATGCGCGGGCGATGTCGTCCGGGATCGAGCACCGGCATCGGCGTCTCGTCGCAGAACAGGCGCGGCGCAGCCTGGATGGTGCGCAGCTGGAGCTCATAGAGGCTCCTGAGCCACCAGGCCGCTCGCTTCACCCAGCCGGCGAGCGTCGCCCGGTCGAGATGGACACCCTGGCCGGCCAGAATTTGCACCTGTCGGTAAAGCGGCAGATACCAGGCGAACTTCGAGACTACCACGTGGCTCACGAGTGCCGTCGAGGCCATGCCGCTCTCGATTAGGCGCGGCAGCACCTTCGCCTGGATCACACCATCGGTGCAGCGGCGGCAGCCGTACTTGGGACGGACCGTCCGCAACACCCGCAGGATCGCCGGGATGATGTCCAGCACCTCGCTGACGTCCTCGCCGATCTTGTGAAGCTGGCCCTGACAACACGGGCATGCGGTCGCCTCCGGCTCCAGCACCTGCTCGCAGCGCGGCAGGTGCTTGGGCAGCGCGCCGATGTTGCGGCGCGCCTTCTTCCGCAGTGGTTTGCCGGGCGGCTTTGCCGCGGCTGCATCGTCGTTGGCAGCTGCAGGCGGCGTGACGCCGGTCTCAAGGTCGCCAAGCTCAAGTGCGAGCTGCTCGGCCACGAGCGCGGCAAGCCGCTCCGAGCGCTTCCCGAAGATCATGTCCTTGAACGTCTGCATTGCTACGCGCAGCTTCTCGTTCTCAGCGTCAAGCGCGAGCACCATCTCGGTCAGAGCTGCTGGATCGGCCGGAAGAGCGTCGGGGCGAATCGCCATGATCAGACGATACATCCGTGTGACCCACGCTCCAGCGAAATCCTCACTTCTCAGCCGACAATGACCGGCTGCTTCACAGGCTTGGGCGACACACGCGTCCACTCGAGGCCGTCGAGTAGCATCGCAAGCTGCGTCGCACTGAGATGCACAACGCCGTCGCGGATCGGTGGCCAGGTGAAACGCCCCTGGTGCAACCACTTCGTTACCAACACCATGCCGCTGCCGTCCCACGCCAGAAGCTTCACTCTGTCCATGCGCTTGCTGCGGAACACGAAGACGTCGCCGCAATATGGGTTCGCGCGCAGTGCTTCGCTCACCAGCGCCGACAGCGTATGCACCGACTTACGAAAGTCGACCGGCTGGGCCGCCAGCACCACCTTGAGGTCTGACCGTAGCGCAATCACCGGATCCCTCGAAGCGCCGATAGCACCATCGAAAGCGTCGCCAGCTCCACGCCCGGCTCGACGCGGATGCGCGCCCCGTTCACCTCGATCTCGACCGCTCCACAGACCTTGGCCGGCGGCGCGGCAATCTCCAAGGGCTTCATCTTACCCGGCGAAATACACTCGGACTCGCCAGCCCTCCCGCCATCGCTCTCGGCGCCAATTTGGATAGGCACGAAGTTCTGGGCTTTGCCGGCCATCGCCGCCGCTACCTGGCGTCGCCACACCGTGAGCAGTCCGCGGGAAACACCATTGCGCCGCGCCACCTCGGAGATGTTCGTCCCCTCCTCAAAGCTCTCCGCCGCGATCCGGGCCTTCTCCTCGCGCGTCCACCGTCGCCGCCGGCGCTCCCCAGTGATCACCTCAACGCGGCGATAAGAGTCACCTTCCTGCCTGGCATCAAGCATGGCATTTGCCATCGCTTCACCTCCACCCATCAGCTCATCCCAGGCTGTATCCCAAGCGAACCGCGCCATGACGAGGTGGAGGCCTCATGCCGGTTACCTTTGACATGCAGACAAACCTGAGAGCACCGTTCCTGTGCAGCGCCTCCATCGCCGACAACGGGCGGGAACGCGCCACAGCAATTCTGGCCGGGTAGCCGGGCCTGGAGGCCCTCCGCCCGTTTGTCGGGGCGAAGGCTGCGATTGCCGAGACAATCTGACTGTTACCGTCGATCCTGAATCGATAGATCGCCAAGCTGCCCTTCTCGCGGCCGTTTGGCGAAAATGAAAGGCGGGCGCTAGCGCCCGCTTCCACGAGTTTCCGACACGCCCCGGGATCGGGCCTCATGCCGGCTGTGCATGGCGATGGAAAATGCGCTGGAACATGCTCTCGTGCATCATCGTCTTGAAATCCGGTGGCGCATCCGGGTTCTCATTGTGGTTGATCACCGCCTGCGTCACCTTGCGTCCGGAGTTGTCAACCCACCCCTGAGTTGTCTCATGGATTGTCTGAGCGCCATCGGACGTCAGCTGATCAAGCGTCCGCCCAGCATTAGACTGCGTGACCTTCAGATTGTTCTTCCCATCCTTGTCGTCACCGAGCCCCTCCACAACCATGGCATTGTCGCCGTTGGTGATGGTGAGCTTCGAGGAGATGGTTTTTCCTTTGCCATAATCGACCGTGTCCACCGTGATCTTCGTGCCGTCGTCGAGCTGGAAGGTCATACCTTTCTTGAAGTCGAAATCGTCCTTGCCGTCGCCATTAGCATCGACGTGAGGATCGCCGTGGATCCTCGAGACATGGCCGGTCTGGTTGTTCCTAACGGTCCAGGTGCCGTCCTTCTCATCGGCTGTGATCGTATACTTATCACCAAGGTTGATCGTCGCCTTGCCGTCCTTGACCTCGTGCGACCACACTGGCGCTGGCTGAGATGACGGCGCTGGCTGAGATGACGGCGCTGGCGCCTGAGCGACGGCAAGCGGAACCATCGCAAGAGGTGGCGGTGGAGGAGGAACGAAGAACACGGGTGTTGCAGTGGCAGGCGTTGCGCTTGCAGACTGGTAGCTGCCCGGCGCGCGACCCTGTTCGCCGGCATCGATACTCGCCTGATTCACCACGCCGCCGGCGCCATCGACCCAGCCTTGGCCGCTCTCATGGATCGCCTGGGCACCATCGGGTGTCAGCTCATCAAGAGTCATGCCAGCATTGGACTGAGTCACCCTCAGATTGTTTTTGCCATCCTTGTCGTCGCCGAGCCCCTCCACAACCATCGCGTTGTGACCGTTCGTAATGGTCAACTTTGAGGAGATAGCCTCACCATTACCGTAGTCGACATTATTGACGGTAATCTTGGTCCCATCGTCGAGCTGGAAGGTCATATCTTTCTTGAAGTCGAAGTCATCCCTGCCATCCCCGTCCGCGTCAACATGGGGATCGCCATGGATCTTCGTGACATGGCCGGTCTGGTTGTTGCGAACGGTCCAGGTGCCATCCTTCTCATCGGCCGTGATCGTATATTTGTCGCCGAGGTTGATCGTGGCCTTACCATCCTTGACCTCATGCGTCCATACCGGATCGACGGAAGGCTCCAAACCCGAACTTTGCTGGCTCAACAGCATGGAAGGAGGAGGCGGCGGCGCCATCATGTACATGGGAGCAGCCACAACTGGAGCGACGACCACCGGAGCGACAACGACGGCAGCACCTGCCGGCAGGTACTGGTAGGCACCCGTCGGGGCATACTGCCCCAACAGCGCGCCGAAAGCGGGGCTGGCAACCACCCCGTCAGACCCCACTCCATTCACCGTCGAATCGAGTGCGCCGACCACGGGGAGACCGGCCACGGGAAGATACGCCATTTAGTTCACTCCTGTTGCATCGAAGAAAGCGGTAAAATTGCGAGCGTTGCGCTCAATCAACTAGGAACCATTTTAGAACGCACCCCTGCCCGATGGGGAGCGAATGGATGCTTCTCGCTGCCGGCGCCGGCAACCCTGATGAGCCCCACCCCCTCCTCTCGTCGGTTTGGCACGAGCATGTCGCACACATCCAAGTCCCAAGACTGTACCAGCAGTACCTGTCGAAAAGCTGACGACAACAAACCATCGACTGAACATCACAGCCCTCGTCAGCAGACACGGGCTGGGGATCGCATGATTGCTCGCAGCCGCCTTCCACGACAGGCCACCTTTAGGGAATATCCACGCTCGCCGATCACCGGTAACATGCAGTCTCGCAGCCGACGATCGACTGTCCGATGTCAGCTACACTGAGCAGGCCCTGTTCCTTGCGAGGCCTCAATAAGCGACGAGGTCTCACCGCGAAGCCGCCAGTCGCCCCGTCGGACCAGGACCCCCCCCCCCCCCCCCCCCCCCCCCCGTCGCGCGCTATCGATGCAATCTCTAAGTGCCAGCGATCACACCATCAGTCTCTGCAGCAACGCTCACCGACAAACGCAACAACCCGGCCGTAGGCCCAGCGACCGGGCCTGATCGCCGGACCACGCACACCCGTCAGAGCTTCGCTGCAAGCTTCACCAGACCAACGAATTGCGCCTGACGCGCAGGCACGTTCGCCGCGCCGATATCGGCTCGGCGTCAGGATGATCATACGCGCGGCCAGGGAGGCAAATGAAGCTTGCAAGCTGTCAGCAGGTGATGAGCTTCTGCAAAGTGCCGCCCAATGTTCTGGAACGCGAGACTCGTCAGCTTCTCGAAAGGTAGCACTCCTAGCATGAGGCCGCTGAACTGTAGGCGAGGAGTCGTCTATTGAGCGTAACAAGACGAGCATAGGAGAAGTCGATGATTGGAGAAATGATCGGAAGCGCTGCCGGCGGACGGTTGGGCGGACCTGCCGGAGCTGCGATTGGTTCCGCCGTGGGCGGGGCCCTTGATCACGCCTTTGGAAAGGTGATCCACAAGCTGGGGTCCGAAGATAGTCACCCCGACAAAGCTGCCGACAACAAGAACGCTGAAGCGAGCAACGTACAGCCCAAGACCGATGGTCTCGGCAAGAACGCAGAGCTGAGCCTGAGCAGTCTGGGGGGCGAGCACGTCTTTCTTTCTATTCCTGCCATCGTATCATCGGCCCGCCCGACGTAGCAGGCCACAACTACGACACACGACAAAGAAAGGTGAATAGACATGGCGGTTAATAGTGTTGGCGGTAACGGTGCCGCTCCTGCTACTCAGCAGACCCAGGATGCCGGTTTCCAGAACCAGATGGCTGAGTTCGAGCGTGTTAGCCAAAAAGTTCAGGCCCAGGCCGTGGCAATGCGCAGAATTACGACCGAGCTCTCTTCCGAGAAGAAGGTCGCCGACGAACGCGTCCAGTAAATCTGCAAGGCGGTTGGCTCACCGAGTCGCTACCGTGTCCGCGCAGTGAATGACGAACTCTGCAAGAGCCGTACGGCGAACTGCCGTACGGCTTGTCTCGTTATTCAGGAGATGATCCGTGAGCGAATCGATTTCTCTCGAGTTTGAGGTCTTATCGGGACTCTATGCCGGGCTTAGGGGCAAAACCGCTATTGGGGCCAGCCTCATCGGCAGCGGCCTCGATGCCGATTTGATCTTCTTTGAACAAGGGCTCGAACCGCGCCACCTTCGCATCACCCCGCATACCAATTCGATCGAGATCGAGGCCCTTGCAGCCAATATCAGACTGGACGGCCGCGAGAATATGCCCCCAGGCGAGCGCGTTAGTGTTCCTCTTCCTGCCGTCGTTCATGTCGGCGCCATGTCCATTCGCTGGTCGACGCAAGATTTGCCGCAAGGTGGCTCAAGCAACCGCTCTTTTATCTGGATCGTGGTGCTCAGCCTCGTCTTGCTCAGCTCCATGGCGATCGGCGCCGTCTCGCCCATATTCGCCCCTGACGATAACGCAGTGCCGCCGAGCACAGACGCATCGCCTGTGGCCGACATTGCCGCCAAACCAGCCATCAATCGTCTGGATGCGAAGGCCGCTGATGCAACTGCCGAATTGCTGCGGCAGGAGGTTGAACGAGGGGGCCTTCTTAATATCAAGGTCGGTTCGGGGCACGGCGTCGTGACCGCGGAAGGAACCGTAACCCCAGCCCTTGGCGCAAAATGGCAGGAAATCCAGCAATGGTTTGATCATCAAACCAACGGAACTCCTGCCCTTGTGAACGCGGTCACCGTCAAGGACGAAAAGGCGCCGCCCTCAATCTCGGTCCAAGCGGTTTGGCGCGGAAGCGAACGTTATCTTCTTATCGGCGGCCAGAAGTATTTCGTGGGAGCGCTGCTGAGCAATGGATGGACCGTCGATCGAATCGAGGATGGACGAGTGCTGCTCAGTCGGAACGGCCGCTTCGCTGCACTTCCCTATTAATGTTTTCGCCCTGCAGGAAGAAAGGAGAAGCCTATGGCCCGACTGCCCCAGCACCCTGTAGGGTCCGGCCCCTTGTCGCAGGGGTATGACGCGGGGGAGCATGCATCGGTCAACGGCCCGACCACCCCGAAAGCCGACCACATCGAAGTCGCGGGCGCTCATGCAGATGGCGCCACGAAACAGGCGTCGTGGCGAGACGCATCCGCTCAGGATCTGACAATTGATCCTGCGAGCGAAGCCGCGCTCGAGGTCGGCCCGATCGATGCAATCTCGCGCGTCACTCTCTTCGAGAGGGCTGCTGGCGCAAATGAAATCGACCCCCGCGCTGTACTTGCCTCACTTTATGGCCACAATCTGTCACAAGGCCTGCTCTCCTTCGTCATTCCACGCCTGCGTCATCCGGACGTGCTGCGCGCAGACAGGCATGGTGCTCTTCTGGAGCGCTTAACGCAAACGCTGGAATCAACGCCAGACGACAAGACGGCCGGCGAATGCTTGGCGATCCTGCAGCAAGAACTGCGGCGGTTCCTTCTGCTCCGGCAAAATCAGAACAGCTTGATCAAGGGCTAGCCATGATCGAATCGGATCGAGTGCAGGATGTCCGCACCTCGGCCCCGGACGTTTCCAAGTCCGGCGATATCCTGCTGATCTCCGGGCCGGAGCGTGACCTGCTCTGCGCCCTCTCCTATGTCCACCTCGCGTGCGGGCAGAGCGCACAAAGTCTGGCCCTGCTACGAATCGCAGCCCGCGAACATTCCCAGGATGTCGATCTGCTCCGAATTCTGGCCTACACCCTCATCTCGGAGGGCCTTGGTGACGAAGCACTTGAGGTGCTCGATCAGCTGGACGCCGTTGATGCTCACCCGTCTTCACGCGTGCCTTTGACGCTCCTGCGCAGTCAAGCGCTGCGGGAGGCTGGCCGCATGACCGAGGCCCGCGATGTCTTCCGACGCTATGTGTCATTGCGCGGCAGCACCGCTCTCATCAAGCAGAAATAGGGACCTTCATGGCCAACGCCTTGCGTAAATTCATCCTGCGCGCGCCGGCTCATCCGGATTTTATGGTCGCGTTGATGCTGCTTCTGGCGATCGGCATGATGATCATGCCGATCCCGATCATCGTGATCGACATGCTGATCGGCTTCAATCTTGGCTTTGCCATATTGCTGCTGATGGTTGCCCTCTATCTCAGCACAGCGCTTGATTTTTCCTCGTTGCCGGGCGTCATCCTTATCTCGACGGTATTTCGTCTCTCGCTGACCATCGCAACCACGCGGCTTATTCTTGCGGAGGGTGACGCAGGCAGCATTATCCACACCTTTGGCGACTTCGTAATATCAGGGAATATCGCTGTCGGAGTCGTCATATTCCTGATCGTGACCATGGTGCAGTTCATGGTTCTTGCGAAAGGCGCCGAGCGCGTCGCAGAGGTTTCTGCGCGCTTCACGCTCGACGCGCTGCCGGGCAAACAGATGGCGATAGACGCGGAGCTGCGCAATAACCATATCGATCAACACGAAGCGCGTCGCCGGCGCGCGGCACTGGAGCAAGAGAGCCAACTTCATGGCGCCATGGATGGTGCCATGAAGTTTGTCAAGGGCGACGCGATCGCTGGCCTGATCGTCATCTGCATCAACATGCTGGGTGGGATCAGTATCGGCCTGCTGTCCAAGGGTATGTCGCTCGATGAGGCGCTGCACCAATATACGCTGCTGACAATAGGGGATGCGCTCATCTCGCAGATCCCGGCGCTGCTGCTGTCGATCACGGCCGCAACCATCGTCACGCGTGTGAACGGGCCTTCCAAGCTCAGACTTGGTGCCGATATTGTCAACCAACTCACGGCAAGCACACAAGCCCTTCGCTTAGCCGCTTGCGTCTTGCTCTTGATGGGACTCGTTCCCGGCTTCCCTTTGCCGCCGTTCGTCATTCTAGCTGGGCTCTTCGCTGCAGCGAGCTATGTCAGGGTTGGGGCGAAAAGCGACAAGACGGCAGGTAAGACAAGTGCAGATGCCGCCGCTTCCGCTCGGGCTCTAGCACAGACGCAGGAACAAGCTGTTCATGCGGAGGCACTTCCGATCGCGCTATTCCTCGCGCCGGACCTGACGTATTTAATCGACAAGAACGAGCTGGAACAGTGCATCGCGCGCGTTTCGACGCTGGTATCGGCGGATCTTGGCATAACGGTCCCGCGTATCCCGGCTCAGGTCGATCAGCATCTGTCCAAGTCGCAGTTCAGGGTAGATGTCGACAGCGTGCCGGTGGAACGGGATGTAATCGATCCGACGCAACTCGCGCTCAACGACGATGTGGCGAACATCGAATTGAGCGGCATCCCCTTTCGACAAGAGCCGGAGACGAATCGGGTCTGGATCGAAGAAGGTCATGCGGCCGCCCTCAAAGCCGCGGGAATCGGATATCACCGTCCGAGCGAAATTCTTGCCTTGCGTCTCCACTTCACATTGACACGCTATGCACAGCGCTTGGTAGGCATTCAAGAAACCCGCCAATTGCTTGGCCGAATGGAGCAGGAATACGCTGATCTGGTCAAGGAAGTGCTGCGTACGACCACCGTTCCTCGGATCGCCGAGGTCCTGCGCCGCCTACTCGATGAGGGCATTCCAATTCGCAACACCCGACTACTGCTGGAAGCCCTGGCAGAATGGAGTGAACGCGAGCAAAATGCGGTCCTGCTCACCGAATATGTTCGTGCCACCTTGAAACGGCAGATCTGTTTTCGCTATGCCAATGCCCATCGGGTTGTGGCCGCCTTTATCATCGAGCGCGAGACCGAGGATATTGTCCGCGGCGCGGTGCGCGAAACCGCTGTCGGTCCATACCTCGTTTTGGACGATTGGCAGAGCGAGAAGCTGCTTGCACAATTCCGTCAGATCCATTCGACCATCGCTCGAAGTCAGAGCCAACCCATTATTCTCGGTTCGATGGATATCCGTCGTTTTGTACGAGGCTTTCTCACCCGCAACGGAATCGATTTGCCCGTTCTGTCCTATCAGGATCTCGCTTCGGATTTCACCGTCCAGCCGATTGGGTCCGTCAAGCTTCCGGCTGCCAAGGATAAGGCCGCTTCCTCGGAGCGTGGCGGGCTCCTTACCGCGCCGACTTAACAGAACGCAGCCGCTTATCCCGAGATGGCCCATGACTCCATATGCGATCAGCGTCGGGCGGCGCTTGTGCTCCTTTGGTCCGGGCTCGTGCCCAGCTCTTCTCGCCATATTGCTGCTATCAGCTTGTGCCGGCTCGGAGCGGTCGGCGCTCTCCCCGCAGCAGACATCCACATCAGATCCAGCAGGCGCCGTGGAGATTGATCCTGCCATGCGTGAGCGCATTGTTCGCGCCATCGATCGGGATGCTGACGAGCAGACTTTACGCGACACGTTGAGGCAACAACCGGACAACGTCGATGCGGCGATTCCTCTTGCTCGGGCCCTGCTGGGACGCAGATCCCCAGATGATGCGCTTGAGGTGCTCGACGCACTCTTACTGGTCGTACCTGGCGACCTGCGCGCGCTGAATGCCAAGGGTGTTGTGCTCGACCACGAGGGCCGCCATCGCGAGGCACAAGCGCTATACCGCCAAGCTCTTGAAACAGCTCCCGCAAATGCGATGTTGCGTAACAACCTCAAACTCTCGCTCGCACTTGAAAGCAAAACGGAGAGCGGGAACACAGACCCACGGCCGCTAACGGACGGCCGGCAGGCGTTGACCCGCTCGAGATGAGTTGGCGAACAGCAGCGAAGCGCCGATGCTGCCTGCCGGTCAGCTTGCCGACAGCAAATGTTGCCTATGAGTCGCGCGGAGACTGAAGAGACAGGCTCCGCCAAGCAACGTCGCCGAGAGGAATGCAACTCGCCATGTATAATCGCATTAGTGACTCTTCCATCGCCTACCCCGCAAGCATTTCCGAGGCAGATGAACTGGGAAACCGCACTGAGGATAGCCGAAGCTTCGCAGACATGTTTTCGTAAATGCGGCTAGGCTCGTCTGGTCAGCACGCTGGCTCATCTTCGACGGGAAGCCGGCCGTACTTTCTCGGTTCCGAGCCCCGGTGGTTGAGATCTCAAAGTCCACCTTCGAGAATGAGCTAGTTAGAGGAGTTTTATGGCGACGATATCGGGCATATCGCTACGCATCCGCAGCGGTACTCAGATCCAATCTCCCAAAAAGCCCAACGCACGGCGGATATCGCGTTTCGCTTCGGCAGGAAAGCCGGATCGGAACAGGCGCGATATTTCAGCTATCAGCTGGGCAACAAAAGCGTTGGACTTCTTCGAACCGAGCTCGGAGGCCTCATGAGCGAGCTCTTCAAAGGCGACAACGCGTGGCGGGAGAAGTTCCCTAGACGAGATGAAATCACGTCAAGGATAGATTTCCGAGTTACCCATCCACTTGTCGATAACGCAGGCGATATTCTGCTGGAACATCAGCTTCGGCTCGATGGCGGCGAACCGCCCGTCCTGTCTCACTCGATCAACCCGGAAGCGAAAGCTCGCGCCTGAGCATTGGGCTTCGTTGAGGTAAGCGATTCGATGATGGTGCTTGAACCTACCAAGCGCGCGGACAGGTGTAAGAAGAGCGAAGATGGACAATGGCAGCGAGAGGGCAGACCACCCTTGTATCTTGCCGCAACTGAAGACAGAGCCGGCAGTGATGCTGGGCGGCCCCAGAACTCAGCGACTCCCGCGCAGGATCCGTACGATGATGGATACGACTTCATGTAGATCGCGCCGCTCACGATGAGACAACTCAGGTGGTCAGCAAGATGGATTCTCGCACTGGTCCGACTCGACTCTGATACAATTCGAGGTACTCTTTGATCACTGACACCAAGCATCCCGCGCGGGAATGGACCCGGTGGCGGCATGGAGTTCAAACCACACCAGGAACGGCATGCCATTTGACGCCGCGGCCTGACGCTTCACTGAAGGCACCTCCACACTGCTCAAGTTGCGAAGATTCCGCAGCCTGACGTTGCACCCCGCCAGAACAAGGAGGCGACGCCCGCATTCTGCGTGTAGTAAGTAGGCTTTGCGGGTTTTCGGACTATAGACCATGCGTACGCCGGGACGCTCGCACCGCCCACGACAGGAGCACTCGGATGATCATGCCGGTTCGCCGAAACTGGAATCCAGACGAATTGTTCCATGGTCTTACAATGCTCACCGCCGAACCATCGGTTGTACGCGCACGTTGGGACAAATTGTGGCCTGATCTGTACACAGAATATGACGCCACGCATCAGAGGCAAGAATTACAGGTCCGAAATCTGGACATTACCGATGACGCTGAGGCGTTTTTTCAAGCTGGGCGGCCGACGAAGAACGTCACACCGATGGATTCATCCGCATCATTGAACTTGTCGCTAACGGATCCGAAAACGCGCTACGCGCGCTATCGAGACACTCGATCGCATGATTTTGATCCGATCGGTGCACACCTGAATGACGAATTCTCCTTGATGGTTATGATCGCATTTGATGAGATGTGCACTTGCCCCGCCTATGCTGCCGAAAAGTCGTTCTATGATGGACTTGGAAACGACACGTTCCATTATTGGCTCAGAGAAAGTGATTGCCGACGAGGCGGTTCACTCAATGAACGCCGTTGACGTTATTCGCGCTCATACAGCGACCGCATTGGCGAAGTCGCCGCAATTCTCGACAACCTCATCAGGCGCGTTACCGACAATCTGAATTATTCTAGAACCTTCGTCCTGGATTATTTCGGCGGAGTGTACGATAGAGAGATGTTTGCCAGCTCCCGTCTCGCTGTGATGAGAAACGTTGCCAAGCCAATCGCGGTGTAGAGAGAGGTGGATGGAGCCATCGGCCACGACCCATGGCACCGCGCAGCAATCGAGCAGCCGTGCACGACGGCCTGAGCCGGACAGCTTATTGGACGGCGCAGCCTCATAGGCTCTTTGCACAGATGCGCATCCAAATCAATCTCACAGCGAGCCTGAAAAGCTAAACCGTCGCTCTCATTGCCCTGCGATCCGCCGTGCGCCGCAAGTCGCCATCCTTGCTCAGTTGCTGCCGAGTTCACGTCCATTTCACCTGCAATATCGTGTTCGTGACCTTCTCACGGTTGAGCGCGCTGCCAAGAAGGTAAACTCCGCGTTTTGTTTTGCAGTCACTTGACCACGCAGTGCGCCCATCGAGAGCCGTCGAGCAATCGGTCCAGCTTTGCTCGGCTGCTTGCGAACGGTGTGCGGCTCCCGCTTTGTCGGCTTCCTTGGCCGCGACGGAACTTGGCCCCGATGTAACGAAAGGCGATCGCCATTGAGTATGGAGCTCCGTGGCGACCGAGGTGCGAGGCGCCGCTCCTGGTTCCCTCCACTCGATGGCGCGCACCGCCTGAGCGGCTCTGCACACCATACAATCCAAAGTCAGCTTGATGCTGAGCTCCATGAAGGCTCTCACTGACAAATATTCATCTGGGTCGAGCTGCGCACATCGTGCCGGCGACGCCAGCTCTGCTAACGAACGGCAACTGGGCCGAGAAGCCCACAGGGGAATGGGCCGAGCCCCCAAGCAGCGGCTTGCGGACCAGCCCGGCTGAGGTGACTCGGCCGATGCCCTCCTGTCCAGGCCCGCGAAGAAAGGCTGGCACCGACCGGATAACATCCGCCGAAACAGTCATCGCTGAAGCTGCGGCAGGCGGCGGCGCCCGCCTGTTTGGCGGATGCGTCTGACCTAGCCCTATTCTGCATCGCGACATGTTCCTGTCAACTTGGTGGATGAGGAAAAACCACAAGGCGCGTCTTAGGGAAGTCCTGCGAATTGCGGAACGGCACACCTTGCAACGACTGCCAATCTGCCGAGCTGCAGACAGAGGACGACTTTCATCAAAGTTTTCTGGGCAGCGTTCGGTCCTGCTCCGCAGCCTCGACGCAAGCCCACCTCATAGCACCGCCTCGATCAGTTCGATCAACGCTTGAATCTGACGCTACGTGCGATTCCCGCCATTTCATGCTGATCGAGAATCGGCAGCATCAAGTAGCTAATGGTGATCGCGGTGATCACCACCCGCGCACAGTTGTTTCCTCGAGAACTTCCCTTCAGCTACTCGCAAACCTCTCGTGGAGTACGATCACGAGTGATTAGTTGCTGTTCTCGACCTACATTCTCACTGCAATCAAGTGGCCTCTGCCGCTCGCTGTTGCAGAATATTCATCAATTGCGCGGCTCCCGCATCAAAGATGCCATAGCCCCTTCTTTCTGCCATGTTCGCGTCCAAAGCAGAGGCTCGCCGAGCGCGTACTTCGCGCGCGGCAACAGCGAGTGTCTCAGGAGATTTTCATGGTGAAGCCAGTTGTGATTGTGGTGGGTGCGGACAAGGGAGGAGTCGGAAAGACGACCGTATCACGAACGCTTCTGGACTACTTCAGCGTCAATAAGGTGCAAACACGCGCATTCGACACGGAGTCGCCGCGGGGAACGCTGAAGCGCTTCTATCCCGAGATCACCGAGATCGTCGATATGACAACCACCGCGGACCAGATGAAGATTTTCGATACCCTAAATTCAGGGCTATCCGTCACCGTCATCGATGCTCGCGCCGGCTTATTGTCCTCAGCACTGGCCTCCTTGCGCGACATCGGCTTTTTGGATTCGGCGCGGTCCGGCCAGATCACCTTTGCCGTATTCCATATCTTGGGATCATCCATCGCTTCTCTGGACGAGATCGCTGAGACCGCGACCTTCATGAGCGGCGCAAAGTACTATCTGGTCAAGAACTTCATCAACGACACTCAGTTCTTTCAGTGGGACCAATCGACCTACAACTCCTATTTTCACCGCATCAAGCATGCGACCGAGTTGACCATACCGAAACTCAACGAGATGGCCTATGAGCAGGTCGAAGTCGCTTCCGTCCCATTCGTGGACTTCGTCGCAAACAAGGGGCGGAACGATGAGCCAGCGAACAACTCCTTCGTGCTGCGCGGTTATGTCCGGCACTGGCTGGCAAATGTCTGGAGGGAATTTGACCGTATCAACTTGACGGAGCTGGCCGGCGCCAGGTCAGCCACCCAGGCTGGCGAGAAGTAATCCGATTCTCGGCGCGCTCCGGGTTGAGCCACGTACCAAACAACATTGATCTGCTGGCTATGTTAGCGACCCCACTCTACATCATCTGCTCTCCTAGCCCGCAGGTCGGCAAAACCCTCATCGCTCGCCTCGTAAGCGAGTTCTTGCTGCTGAAACATGGCACCGCGTTGTCGTTTGATGTCAATCTGAAGGAGCCGTCATTGCTCGATTACCTTCCCAACATCACGGAGACCGCAAATGTGATTGATACTTACGGCAAGATGCAGCTGATGGACCCACTGATCATCCACGATCGGGTAGCCAAGGTGATCGACCTCGGCTTTCATGCCTTCGACGAGTTCTTCAAGATGTGCGAGGAGATTGGCTTCATCAAAGAGACGGCGCGCTGCTATGTCGCCCCTATCATCTTGTTCGTCGCTGGCACTGACCGCATCTCCATGCGAAGTTATGAAATGCTGCGGCAAAGGATTCCGACGCCGGCGCTAGTCACTGTGCACAATGAATTTGTGCTCCGCGGAGAATTACCTGGAGCGATGGATGGCGAGCGGGTACTTCGGATTGCCGCGCTGCCGCCGTTTCTCAAGAGATATATCGACCGACTTAGCTTCTCATTCACCGGGTATCTGCGCAACGAGAAGGACTGGTCTACCGAACTACATCAGTGGATCCGCGGAAATTACACTATGTTTCGCGATCTGGAATCCAGTATGATCCTGCGGGGCCCCTATCGATCTCGGGCGACGAACATCGCGAGCCTAAGGAGCACAAGGGCCACGTGAGGTTCTGTCTCGCCGTCCATTTCGATTAGAGATGAACGTATGCAACTACCAGATTCATTGCCGGGATCGCCGAGTCGAGAGCACTCCGTTTTGTCGTGATCGTCCGCGGCAGCGCTTACGCCGAACGGCCGATCCGGACACGCCGGCTCTCGGAAAGATCAGTGACCAGCTGACGTTGCGAGGAGCCAGACGTATCGACGGCTCTTCCATCAAGTGGTGCTTCACAGCTAGGCCGGACTTGATCCGGGCCGGCTCGTCTTCATCGATGAGACTTGGATCAAGACCAACATGGCCCCTTTGCGGGGCTAGGGCCCCAAGGGCGCACGCCTGCGCGGCTTCGCCCCGCACGGTCACTGGCGTACCCTCACATTCCTCGGCGCGCTCCGCCATGACCAACTCACGGCACCCTGCGTCTTCGACGGCCCGGTCAACGGCGAATGCTTCTGCGCTTATGTGAAGCACCTTCTCCTGCCAACCCTGCGCGAAGGCGACATCGTCATTCTCGACAACCTCGGAAGCCATAAGTCGAAAGCTGTCAGGCAGATGATCCAGGCTGCTGGCGCCAGGCTCTGGTACCTGCCGCCATACTCGCCCGACCTCAACCCGATCGAACAGGCCTTCTCCAAGATCAAACACTGGATGCGGCAGGCTCAGAGGCGCACCGTCGAAGACACTTGGCGCCACATCGGTCACCTCGTTCAGGACATCCAGCCTCGCGAATGCGCAAACTACTTCGCAAACGCAGGTTATGCTTCAGTCAAAATGTGAAACACTCTAGCGACAGGAACCGCATGCCGAAGCGACCTGCCGCAGCTCTTGAAAAGCCCAAAGCTCATCCGCTGTAACGTTGCTGACCCCCACCACGAGGCGGCACCCGCCCTCGACGTAATCAACAAAAGCTATCCTATGTCTTCTTGGATGAAGAACTGCCGTCTCGCTTGACATCAGCCGCGAGGATCGATCTTCCAACATCGCTCATGGCGATCACAGATAGAGGCCGGCAAACGCCCATGGCCCGAGTCATGATCGCACGCGTGTTCAGGTCAACAATTGAGCATCTGCAGCGATACGATAGGTGCTTCTTAAGGCCCAGTCACTGCAGTCGATCCGCACCGCGACCGATGAACTCAAGCACCGACTGCGCGTTGCTGATCTCGCGTGAGACGCGATTCAATATCCGGATTGCCGCCTCTTCCGTCGCGATCAGTCCCGCACTCTCGCAGGCGATCCCGAAATGATGCATGACCTGTTCGATGGAGGGTACGATACGGTTCTGCAACAAGCTGGTCGTCAATGATGAGAGCATGTGGTCGACGACATCCTTTTCAGCCTCGATCAACAATTGCGTCCCTTCTGATTGTTTACTCACTTCTGTGTGATGTGACGCTCCCGATCACATCATTAGGAGCTCGCCGCGTCGATTCGTTGTGTCGCGGAGTCGCTGCATGATACGCATTGAACAGCGCAACCGGGAGATTTCTTTGCTCGATTACCTCGGCTGCTGGGACTACTTCTCCTCAGTACGGAGCTGCGCTGCTCCAGTTTGCGTAAGTTTCAGCTGCCTGATGATCTCCGCTATCGCCTGGTGGCGGGCAGCGTCTTGCGGCCATTTACTGAAGCCATCCAGCAGATTCTCCGAATCCGGCTTGGTAAAGTCAAAGAGCCGGATACCGCGGCCAAGGACCTCATTGATGACTGCGATCGTGGCTTGGCGAGCGGCGCTCTCTCGCGGCCATCTGTTGAAACCGATCACTATCCCCCTGAGGTCCTGGGCAGAGAAATCTGAGAGCCCGGTCCCGCGCTCGGTGCGGCGAAGCACCTCGCCCGCGAGCATAACGGTCACTTGAGCACACGGCAGCTCCTCCGGCCAATTGCTGAAGCCGTTCACTAGATTCGCCAGCCCCTGCTGTGAAAAATCGTCTAACTGGGTAGCACGGCGCAAGACCTCACGAGCGAGTGCGACCGCGGCGCGGCGAACGGCCAGCTCCTCCGGCCACTTGCTAAAACCGTTCACCAGGTTTGCCAACCCCTGCTGCGTAAGATCGCGGAGTTGCGCAGCACGGCGAAGAACCTCCCCAGCGATCGCGACTGTAGCCTTACGACAGACCGCATCTTCCGGCCATTTGCAAAAGCCGTTCACCAGGTTCGCCAGCCCTTGTTGGGTATAATGAGGAAGCTGGGTGGCACGGCGCAGGAGTTCACTTGCGATCGCGACTGTCGCCTGACGAGAGACCGCGTCATCTGGCCATTTACTGAAGCCATTCACCAAATTCGCCAGATCCTGCTCGCTAAACTCACGAAACCGGGCGGCACGTCCAAGGACTTCACCCGCGATCGCGACTGTAACTTGACCGTAGGGCCGCTCATCTGGCCACTTGCTGAAACCGTTCACCAGGATGGCCAATCCCTGCTGCGCAAAAGCGCGGAGTCGACCGGGACGGCGCACGATTTCAAGTGCCAGCGCGGCCGCAGCTTGGCGCGAGGTCACTTCTTCCGGCCATTTGCTGAAACCGTTGACCAGACTCACCAACCCTTGCTGTGTAAAGTCAGAGAGCTGGTGGTGGCGGTTCGCACGGCGAATAACCTCACCCGCGATTGCGACGGCGGCCTGGCGAAAGTCGGCCTCTTCTGGCCATTTGCTGAAACCGTTTATCAGCGCTGCCAGGCTCAGATTGTTCAGCTCTTGAAGCGACCTGCTTTCCTCGCGACAAAGCCTAGCTATTCGGATCGCTCCATAGTGACATTCCGAGCTTCTGGAGTGCCGGCCGAATGACGCTGCAAAGATAGATAGGGCCCTGATTCCGATTTTCGCCATCAGAGCATGGTCAATCTGCGACACGCGAGAAGCGATCTTTTCGCAAGCGTCCCGCCCCGGCTGACCTCCGGCTTTTCGACTCACCGCGTTGCACGTCGTGGCATAGCCCCACGATCTTTCGGCACGGATGCTGTCCTCGAAGCTTGGCAAGAATCTAGATTGAAACTCAACGGCCGCTTTCTGCAGAAACACCAGTTGGTCTGCCTTGCGGAGCTGCTTGTCGCGCGCGACCACTACGGTTGAGAATTCAACGATGTCACGAGCACGATCAATTTCGCTTAGCGCCGTCGTCAGGTTAGCTTCAGCGGACATACGACCTCCGAGCTTTCACCACGGCGCACCGTGCGGCCACGCGCTCAATGTGACCGATCATCGCCTCTGGCTGGCAATTAGCCACCTATGCAATTGGAGCATCTCCTTGCAAGCTCCCGGCTGTTCACTCAGCTCGCTGTCGCCGCGACGAGACACACGGTTGCAGCTGTTGTCACTCCTGTCCGTAGCATTCTATCGTCTCACGCAATATCGCGACTTCGTTCTTTCCACCCCGATCGACAATGACAGAACGGCGTCGTCCCGCCGAGGATGCAGCCGACTTTCCTGCCCGTCGCCCAAGCGAGAACATCGGCAAATAGTGAGCCATCCTGCCCGATCATTATCGCCAATAAATCGTAGACGCCTGCCAACCGCCTTTGTCTTTACACCTCTGCGAGGTTACAACCTGACGCAACGCTAGATTCAGGCTGCTAAATCGGCATTGCGACGCGGACGGCGTCAGCCGCCGATCTTCTCTCGTTCAACACTATTTTAAATGCCATTTTACGATCTGCTCGCAGAGGTCTCAAGCTCGGCGCGTGCCGCTTACTCGATCGAGTTGCGGGTGCTCATCTTATTCCCTTTGCGAGAAAACATCACCGCTATGCGAATCCCATGATGGGGTAAGCGCCGCCCCTCACTGTTAAATCTTCTATGGACACAGATGGAACGCAGGAATAATGCAACCTACACGATTCAACGCCGGAAAACGCAGCAATCTGCTGCAAATTCTAGTCCCACGCACATCGTAAGATGATATGCGATTGATAAGAACCTTGCATACGTTGAATCGCTCACCACATTTTGCCGGGGAATGGCAGCAAGCCGCAAGTTCTCAGACGCAATCAATCGGCGTGAATGTGGGGCCATGGATCGGCTGCGCACTGCAGACGGTGCACTTAATACTCCAATGCCAGGTGAACATCCGCGATGATTTCGATTGACGATCGATTAAGTGAGCTCAGGTGGATACGGAACGAGATCTGGCGCTGTCGTAGGTTGCTCGAAACGGAGCTGCCCGGTGCGGAGCGCGAGGTCGTTGAGAAGCGTCTGCTTGAACAACTTTCTGACTTTAAGCGGCTCTTGCAGGTCGCAATTCCCTTGACTTTATGCTCTGAAGTTAATTCGACCAAGATCGCCACAATCGGCTCCACTGAAGCGCCCATCGAGAGCGCCGCAATGGCATCAACCGACCGCTTCGGAATGTCGATTGGTAGCTGATATGAACGGCTGCTCGTGCTCGAGAAGCCCCTTCGAAGGGCGAGCGCGGAGCGCTCTGAGTTGAAGACCGCCATGGGTTGAACCGCGCGACCCTAACCCAAACATGCAAGCCGATAGATCCCCCGGACCAGTTGGTGCGAACCGATGGCTTATTTACTGCGGCCTCGCACGCCGCCGAATTGACTGCAGCGCTGATAACGAGCGCAACAGCACCGCAATTACCATCTTTAGATCACATTAAAACCTCGCACATGCTTGCGCTTTGATTGCCTAGCGACGCCTATGGCGTCGTAGCGCGCACGTACCCGCTGGAAGATCAGATGCAACCAGTTAGGCGAGGCTTTTAGCCCGATTGACTTTCGAGAACCAGCGTGGCGAAAGCTCCGGCGCCCTATCAATTCTGGCACGTCACTGTGGTTGATATTGCAAAATTGCCGCGCCGGCGGCATCATTCCCGATGCGGGACGATCGGCTGGCTGTTGACGCCTGGTTTCGATCTTCCGCTTCTCATCGCCGCGGTGGGCATCACTCGGCGACATTCGATACGCAAGCTTTTGAAATTGTCCTTCAGACAAAACATGGCCGCGTCTATATCTCCACGTCCTGTGAAGTGATCACAGAAGCGCATCACATCTGGTCTGCAAGACGTCAAGACCTCCTCTGACCTCAGATCCCGAGCGCGGGCGTTCCCTGTACACCACGTGGCCGCAATCGCAATCGCTGCAAGGCCGGCTGGATAGCGAAGCGCCCGGTAAGCCCAACTCGTTAGTGGCTCCCCATTCAACAAGAACTCCCTAGACTGCATATCCTTCACTATCGTTCTTTGCGCCACGCGCAACATATGGAAAAGGCCACTGCAACGGTAGCAGCGGTCCTGCTATTGTGGACCCGGCTTTGCAACACTTGCGAGTCATTGTTGCACCACGCGCAATAGAATTGTTGCGGGCCACAGAACAATAGAGATTGGCTGCATTTGCAGATCCCGCAGCCCGTTCTGGATCTTGAGACATTCGCGATGTTATGTTCCTTACTAATGTTCCGTTCTGCAAAGGCGTCCGATCCTCCTTAGCAAGGCCCACACCTACAACCTGACGCTACGGTCGATTCAAGCACTTTGATCGTCGAAGCCACTGTCACAACGTTCTTGGCTGGAATATTTATAGCTTGACGTGAGCGAGTAATGCGCACTCCACGCGGCAGCGCGCACGAAAACGCCATTTGATGTCGGCCGATGATCGCGGCCCACCGTTGATAGCGCAGCGTATTATTGAAGGCGTCGCAACGGCACAGCGGATCCATCGAATCGATCGCCCGATTGCGTCAAAGCTGCTCGTTTTGTTCGGCGTCTGACCAATGTCTTGAAACCTGCACGGTCGAAGAACGCCGGACCGACAGCGCACGACCTGAGCACACAGGTTCGAAGCGTAGACCAGAACTCCTTTGGTCGGGGCTAGTGGTTGTCGGTCTGTGACGGGCGCCCGATTCAGCAGATTCGAGCGGCCTTCTGCTAATTGCTAGTCTGCAATTGCTTGGACCGATCAGCGGCTTAGACCTTAAGCTCCCCTGGCACGGCGGTTGCTACTCCGACGACGGCGGATGAGTCCTGGTATGCAGTCTAGCCGCAACACGAGCCGGGCGAGACGAGCAGGCACGCATGCCCCACCCCGATGTTCGAAATACCGGCAAAGGCAACGAGAGTGAGGCTTAGTATGAGGAAATCAGCGGTACGCGAGCTTTACATGGTGGGCACGCTATATGTCTTGGCCACGGGGGTCCTGGCTTCGTCGGCGGCAGGCGCCGATAATGATTTGATGAGCGCCGCGAGGCGGATTTTCAGGCCGATCCCCTCAATCGTTCCCGCGGTCAAGGACAACCCCATCACCCACGAAAAGGTCACACTCGGCAAGACTCTGTTCTTCGATCCGAGGTTATCTGCGAGCGAGGTCATTAGCTGCAATACATGTCATAACCTTGGAACCGGCGGAGTGGATGCTGGCCCGACATCGGTTGGGCATCGCTGGCAGCTGGGTTCACGTCGCGCACCAACAGTCTACAACGCCGTCTTCAATGTGGCGCAGTTCTGGGATGGTCGAGCGGCAGACCTCAAAGCCCAGGCCGAAGGTCCCGTCCAGGCTAGCGTCGAAATGAATGCGACGCCCGTTCACGTGGTCGACACATTGAATTCAATGGCCGAGTATATCGTTATGTTCAGTAAGGCGTTCCCTAGCGATGCAACGCCGGTTACCTTTGAAAATTTCGCCAAGGCCATCGAGGCTTTCGAGGCCACCTTGATCACGCCCGCCGCCCCTTTTGATCAGTACCTCGAGGGTGATGCGTATGCCCTTAGCGATCGGCAGAAAGCGGGATTAAAGCTGTTTATCGAAAAGGGATGCTCGTCTTGCCACAATGGTATCAACGTCGGTGGGCAGGATTACTTCGCTTTCGGGGCGGTGGAGCGGCCCGCCGCAAGCCTACTGCCGAGAAACGACAAGGGCCGTTTCGCCGTCACCAAGATGCCCAGCGACGAGTATGTTTTCCGCTCTGCGCCGTTGCGCAACGTCGCATTGCGGCCGCCCTACTTTCATTCCGGCCAGGTTTGGAGCCTCAAAGAAGCGGTTGGCGTAATGAGTGAGAGTCAACTCGGCGCGAAGCTTAGCGATACAGAAAAAGATGACATCGTGGCATTTCTGAATTCACTCACCGGGCAGCTGCCTAAGATCGATTATCCGATATTGCCCACGCGTACCGACACAACGCCTAAGCCCTCCGTGCACAAATAGAGCCGTCACCGCAGCAGAACCAGGCGTTTGTCGCGCAGGAATGCGGTTCGCTGCGGCGAAGTGAAAAGGCACGGTCTCAAGCTGGAGCTCGCTCACACTCTGGACAGCAAAAAGCAATCCGGCTCCGAGTTCCTGCGGGTGCCATCGGCTTTGCCATAGAAGCAAACATTGCCCGAGCGTGCCGTGAGCTCTTATATCTCTCCTTCCATCAGCCCCCCTCGCCTGACCTGGCAAGCGCGAGTGACCAGATCGTCAAAGCGCTTCAGGCGATCGTTCCGACGATGGGTGAAACGTCATCGATCGCTGATCGTGACCGAACTTGCAGTTTGATACAAGGCCGACAAGACGGATTTAGCTCCGATTATGGTGCACACGATCCGGGTCGCGAACAGCTCGCCCGTCAGTTCCTTTCGACTGTTATTTGTCGCGAGGACCAAGCACGATGTCGCGCAGCTTCGCGATGCTCGCCGTCGCGCGAGCGGCCTTCGTGCTCCTGATTGGGGAGCGCAACTGATGCGGCCCTCGTCAATCCGTCCTCGATCGTCGGTGTCAGAAAGGTGCCGCGCGCCGATCCGGATTGAAGCAGGTAATGCCGGGTATAGCGCTGTTAGACGGACTCGCGATAGGTCTTCATTCATCATGGCCTGACTTGCTCTTCGGCCGCTCGATTGAGCTGGCGTTCCAGTTCGGCGGTGCTTGCTCGAGAATGTTGCGGACGAAGAAAAGCAAGAGCTTGAGCTGCGCATAACGGCCGGGAACTCCATGATCTGCACCGGGCACATAAAGCATGTCGAAGTATTTCCCGCCTTAATGAGCCGATCTGCAAGCTGGAAGGTGGCGGACGGATCAACATTGCGGTCCATTTCGCCGACAATGAGCAGCAGCTTGCCCTCTAACCTGTGGGCATTATCGATGGCGGAGGACTGCGAATATTCGATCCCGACCGGCCAGCCCATCCACTGTTCGTTCCACCAGATCTTGTCCAGCCGGTTGTCGCAGCAGCCACTGTATGCGACCGCGACCTTGTAGAAATCGGGATGGAAAAGCAACGCGCTAGCCGCGTTCTGCCCGCCAGCGGCCCCGCCAAAAATGCCGACGCTGGCGACATCGTACCAAGAATACTTCGCGCTCGCCGCCTTGTACCATAGGATCCGGTCGGGAAGGCCCGCGTCTTTCAGATTTTTCAAAGCAACATCATGGGACGCGCGCGAGTGATGATTCGTACCCATGCCATCGATCTGAACAACGATAAAGCCGAGCTGCGTGAGCGGCTCAGACGATGCCGAGAAGGATTTGGGAACAAAGGAACCTGTCGGACCTGCATAGATATGCTCCACCACGCGGTATCTTTTGTTTCGATCGAAATCAACGGGCAGATGAATGACGCCCCATATGTCCGTCTCGCCGTCGCGCCCCTTGGCGTTGAAACTGACGGGTGGCTGCCAGCCAGCGGCGATGAGCTCGGCAATCTCGGCGCTCTCAACCTGCATCAATTCGGTATTATCACTGCGCGGTACAGCACCATGCGGGGCGGAACATCAATGCGAGACCAAAGGTCGACATAGTAGCGACCGTTAGGCGAGAATTCGATGTGATGATTTGCCGGCTCAGGTGTGAGGCCGTGAGTCCCTTCCCATCAAAGTCAATGCGATAGGCATGGACGAAATAGGGATCGCCGCCGGGGTGCATTCCGCTCGCGCCAAACTAGATCTGATGCTTGATCGGATCAATATGATACACCGCGCGGACCACCCAATCACCTCTGGTGATCTGGTTTTGGAGCTCGCCTGTCCTGCCATTGAATAAATCGAGATGCTCGTTACCATCGCGCTCCGAGGCCCAGATGATCTCCTTCCCATCATCGATGTCGTAGCGGAACGTTTTTCCAGTATTCACCTGGTCCATCACCAATGGCTGGAAGTCGACGAATGTCTTGCTCACCTCATCAATCAGCGAGCGCACTTGACCTGTGGCGGCGTCGAGCTCTATCAGACGATAGAGCTGGTGCCCACGCTAATTAAACTCGAAGGTGAATCCCCGACCGTCTTTCCACCACTGGACCGCCGAAAGACTGTACGGATTTTGGAATGCGGCGTTATCGATTGCAATCGCGCGTCGGCTCGCGACGTCAAACAGCACGGGCTGGAGTAGTGTGATGGCATCGCCCGGCTTAGGATACGTCATCGTGGAATGCTTGGGTTCGAGCTGGTCCGCCGGCGAGGATTCGAGGTAATGGACCTCCCGCTGGAGACCCGGACGGACTCGGTAGGCAGCCAGGTGCGTTGAGGCCGGAGACCAGCTTAGCGTGAAGAGAGCATAATAGTCGGCTTGGGACCCGTCCCAGGTCAACTGGATGTCCTGCAAGCCATCCTGGTGCGCAGGTAGAGGTTATAGTTTCGAATGTAGGCCAGCCATTTTCCGTCAGGCGAGGCGCTTGTCCTGTCGGGATCGTTCTCTGCCAGTGGCGTGTCGTCATAGGGCTCCGCTGGCTGTCGCCCGGTTGCATTGCAGCACCTGTGCAGGCATCGCTGACAAGATCGCAGCTCCAACGCATATGCTCGATATTGAAGGTAATCTTGGCACCCTTGTCGGCCAGCTCGAAATGGTCGAAAGGAAGATTCTCTGGCCTATAGTGCTTGTGGCTCGCCCTGTTCAGTGCCGTCGCGAGGCGCTTGATCAAACGCCGGCTGCCTTACCCCAATGCCGGCATCAACGAGAGTGAACTGCTGCTTGCCTCGCGTTGTCCGGCGGTAGACGAGCGCGTCGCCCTCGCCGAGCCAGAACGGCACGTCAGGCACATTGACAGTAAGCCGGGCATAGCGGTCCTCCGTTCTGAGCGCCCGCTTGTAATCGGATTGTGCAAGCGGCGCATTCACGATGTCCTCTGGCAGGAGCTCTGCGCTGCCTTGCATTCTTGCTGGGCCAACAGCGCCACCGTTACGGCAAGAACTTTGTACATTCTTATTCACCGCTCCTAATTGTAGGCTGAAGTCAATCTGAGTGACTTCCCGATTGATATGCCATTTCCGGTGGACACAGCTGTCCTTTGTCGTGCCCTTGATTCTTTAGTGACGCCTGCACTAGCCTTTGGTAAGAACAGAACCGTTCGGTGTTCTGATGGACATTGGCGGCTCGCCAGAGCTGCAAGCGCCTCAAACAATCCACCACATCGCATATCGCCACGCGAACAGGAGCTATCGCTGAAAGTTGGTGACGGCGGGAATCGGGAAGGCGGCATATCGTGGGGGTGCTTGACGCCTCCACTTCTCCACCGAAGGAGCGATATGCCGTGTCCAAAGATAACATCATCAAGTTGATTCAGCCAGGAAACGTCGACGATCAACTCACCGAAATCTTGCGCAATGGGGCGCGTGCTCTGTTGGCCCAGGCGGTCGAGGCCGAGGTCGCGGACTTTCTCGGCAAGCATGCCGATTTGAAGACTGCGGACGGCCACCAGCGCGTCGTGCGCCACGGTCACCTGCCGGAACGCGAGGTGATGGATGGTATCGGTCCGGTCGGCGTCCGCCAGCCGCGTGTACGCGATCGCGAGGCGGAGGCTACCGATCCCGACCGCATCCGGTTCTCTCCGTCGATCCTGCCGCCCTACATGCGCCGCTCGAAATCGATCGAGACGCTGCTGCCGATCCTTTACCTGAAGGGTATCTCCACCGGCGACTTCTCCGAGGCTCTGGCGGCGCTGCTCGGCAAGGATGCTGCCGGGTTGTCGGCATCCGCCAGCGGCCGTCTGAAGGACGGTTGGCTTGACGAACACACCGCGTGGCAGAGGCGCGATCCGTCGGCGAAGCGCTACGTCTACATCTGGGCCGATGGCATCCATCTCCAAGCACGCCTCGAAGACGAAAAGCATTGCATCCTGGTGCTGATCGGCGCGACGCCGGAAGGCCGCAAGGAACTGGTCGGCTTCACCGATGGCGCCCGCGAGAGCGCGCAGGACTGGCGCGATCTGCTGCTCGACCTGAAGCGGCGCGGGCTCGGCGTGCCGCCGCGGCTCACCATCGCCGACGGCGCGCTCGGGTTCTGGAAGGCCGCCGGCGAGGTCTGGCCGAAAACGCGCGAGCAGCGCTGCTGGGTACACAAGACCGCCAACGTGATCGCCAAGTTGCCGAAGAGCCAGCAGCCTAAAGCCAAACGCGCGTTGCAGGAGATCTGGATGGCCGAAACCAAGGCCGCCGCCGAGCTGGCGTTCGACGCCTTCATCGAGAGCTATACGCCCAAATACGAGAAGGCGGCCGACTGCCTGAGCAAGGATCGGGACACGCTACTGGCGTTCTACGACTTCCCGGCCGAACACTGGAAACACCTGCGGACCATCAATCCCATTGGAAGCACCTTCGCTACCGTGCGCCACCGCACGATAGCCTGTCCAACAGAACGGCGCTCGCGATGGTCTTCAAACTGCTTGAGGCCGCGCAGAAAAGCTGGCGTCGTCTCGATGGCCACAACCAGTTGCCAAAACTCGTTCTCGGTGTGACATTCAACGACGGGATCGAGGTCATCGCCAAACCGACTGACCGTCAGCCCATACCCGCCGCCGCCTGACCGGCCGCGCCGTCACCAAAATTTGGCGATAGCTCCGCGAACACGCGATCCGCCTGTGATTGCTGCAGCACCGACGTTACGGTGTTCCCTCCACGCCGCTTATCGCGTGCAGACTCTATGCCAACGAGTAGTGTACCTCCGCGTTCTTTTGACTACGATATCGTCACCCGACAAGATCGGTCATTGTTGAAACAAGGCGCCAGTCTGAGGAGCACAAAACGCATGCAGTGTCGGCCAGCTGTAGCGACCAATGTCCGGAATGTCATTGCGAATGGGAGGTATTTGTCGCGCCCGTTGCCAAATCACTCAAACAAGTCGCCTCAGGATTTCGGGTAGCGCGGACTACGCTGACCGTAGGATCGCGATAGATCAACCCGATGAGAACTTACCCGATCAGCTGTGGAGGCAACCGGGGATATCCATCATCATAGATCGTTAACCGGATCGGGCGACAAATTGGATAATCTAAGCTTTTGCATCAAGAGCGATCGTCACGACCGTGCGGTCACCAGCCCACTTCTCGACGCAAGCCCGCAGCATCTTCAGCTTTTGATTTCGTCTACCCTGCATGGCCGGTTGGCGACGCGAACGTCTGAAACCCAACGATACAATGCGGCCATTCCACACACTGTGCTCCGACCTATGCGAGTTCACGATGAGCCGAGCAGGCCGCGCACCCTATTTTTGAACGGCACGCGGATTGCTGGGTAAGGAGCAAGGGGCTGCCGCGTCGAAAGCTCCTCGCGGCGAACCACCCTCGGAGTTCCAATGAGGCTTATCCGATTGATCCTGGTCGATCTGAGTTTGATGCTGCTTGCTCCGCAAAAAGCGGAAGCCATCAATATCGGCGCCGGCGCACATTTTAATTTCGGCTATCAACACTGTGGCGCAATTGGATTGCCAGCCGCGAGGCAGTATTGAACTGGCGCGATAGCCCACGCCTCCACAGCGAAACGACGCAAGCCGTGCCATTTCAACGATTGGATAATCTCCGTCCGGCCAACCCGGCTACGAATTGCGCGACACTGGAACCCCACCTTACCTGTGTCATCGGCAAACGCGCGCGGGAGCGTTCGATTGCCGCGATGTTCGATGGCGCGGAGACGCATAAGATGCCGGCTGTCGTAACACCGTCAATCTGCAATCCAGCGACCACCTAGTGGCCTCCCCGGGGGCGGAGACGCCGCGCTGGAACCAAACAGACTGGATTGTCGGCGGCATGGTGATCATCTCCCTTGCGGCCATTCCGCCCGCGACCGTGATTGATCGCTACAGCAGAGGTGCAGGCAAGTGAGATACGCAAAACCTGGCCATATCGAAGTCGCCTTCAACGGCTCTCTCGCAAGAGTCCCCCTAGATGCACAATTCAGCGTACCAGCTAAAGGTGTCACGGCCGTTTTCGGTCCCCCTGGGTGCGGCAAGACCACGCTCGCGCGCTGCATCGCCGGCTTTCAGCGTCTACCGAGCGGATTCTGCGCGATCGATGGGGAGATTTGGCAGGACGAGACCACGTTTCGGCCGCCCCATCTGCGTCCCGTCACGTATGTATTCCACCGACCGGTCCTTTTTTCCCATTTATCCGTCAAGCGTACCCTTTTGTATAACGCGAAACAATCCAAGCCAGCACTGATCGACTTTGATGGTGTTGTCGAATTGCTCGACTTGGCGTCACTGCTTGACAGTTCGCCATCACACCTTTCGGGCGCCGAGCGACAGCGGCTTGCCCTTGGCAGCGCGCTGTTGGCCCAACCCCGGCTACTTTTGCTGGATGACCCGCTCATTTTGCTCGACCGCCCCGCCAAGCGCGAGATTATGCCATTTCTCGAGCGCATACGTGAACAGCTCACGTTGCCGATGATCTATATCAGCCATGACATGGCTGACATCGAGCGCTTTGCTGATCATCTCGTCATGATGAAAAATGGCGTTGTGACTGCGGTCGGTCCCCTGCATGCCATACAGAGCAATCCAGCGCTTGCCGTGCGCGGCGAAGCGGCGGTCTGCATCGACACCGTAGTCGGCGGCTATGACGGGCGCTACGGGCTGATCATCCTCCGCCTCCAAGGTGCGCGTCTGTTGATACCTGGACCGCCCTTGAGACCAGGCGCGCAGCTCCGGCTGCGCATCGCAGCCAGCGACGTCAGCATCGCGCGCGAGGCCCCGCGCGCAAGTTCCATGCTCAATATCTTTCCGGCACGCATCAAGGCCTCTCTGCCGTTCGACGAAGCTGAGGTCACGTTGGTTCTGGCTCTCGAAACTGGCCGTTCGGGCGCGCCACTTTTGGCCCGCATCACACGCCGCTCCTTTGATGAACTAGGCCTTAGCAATGGAACGGGCGTATTCGCCGAGGTCGCGCGAGCCTTGCCGGCCGTGCTCCCCGAGCGGTTGCTCATAACGCCTTCCACACCGGCAGGAGAAGCTCGACACGTAAGTGTCGACGCGAGAAACAAACAGAAATCGGACCACGGCCATGATCGGCAACCTTGAAGAAATCGATCCGAGTGCTGTGGCTGCGATTTTCTACCGGCCGAAAGACGACGTCGATAGGTTGCTCGCCGATTTCGTTGAGGATCTTGCGCGGCAAGCCGTACGCGTCGACGGCATCGTCCAGCGTCGCTTCTGGGCAACAAACGGTACGCACCTATGCTTGCAGTGGACGTTGCGACGGGGCAGGAGATCTCGATTTATCAGTCACTCGGCAGCGGAGCTACGTCCGGTAATCTCAATACGACTGGACTTGCCGAAGCCGCAGCTGTCGCTTCCCGGGCGCTTTGCGACAAGGTCGATCTCCTTGTGATCAGCACATTTTGCCAGACAAGAAGCCGTTGGCCACGGCCTGCGCGCCAAATTCACAGAGGCCATCACCCGCTGTGTGCCACTCTTGACGGCCGTTCCAAGAACATATCTTGCTGATTGGCAAACTTTCACTGGGGACATTGGTAGGTTGCTACTAGTGTCGAGGAATGGTGGCGCGATATCTCCATCTCGCCAGCGCGCCGCGCGGGCGTTAGTCGCGGCTGCGGCCATTTGGGCGCTATGATACCGGACAGCTTGATGACGTATGTGTGTAGTTCGGATATGTTGACCCCGAAATCACCCGTCGGGCTACTTCGCCGACAACGAAAGCAAGCTTAGCTCCGGCGTCCGCCCTACATTGTGAGCCACCGTGATGCTCTGTGAACGTGCTGATTGCGGACCCTGATCGGCAAGAAGCCGCACTTCGACAAGCTGCGCGCGTGCTTTACCCGGTCGACGCTAGCATCACCCCCTCAGTCGGTTTTGCAGTGCCTGTCGATCGAAGACGGATCGTCGAAGTTCAGGTCCGATTGCCGTCTTCGCTGCAGTCGTCGAACCCGGACCGTGCACTGGCTGCGGATCTTCGGAACCGCGGCAACCCAATCGCCACATAGCATGGCTCTAACCGATACTCCAACGCGAACATCGCGCATCCGCAAAGCATGATTGAAAGCGAGTGTGAGATTCAATCGAAACATGGATCAAATGCACGCAGCCACGTCACTAGTTGGCGTCGTCTCAGCAATCGGGTCTTGAGAACGGATGGCATATAGCTTGCTTCACCGGTGAGGCACGATCACCATAAAACAAACTCGTGAGGACAGCATGCTTGGAATTGGAAATCAGTTGCCGCGGTTCGAAGTCACAGGCGTGAAGCCCGGCTTTCAAGCGCAAGAAGAAGAAGGACAGAGTGCGTTCGAGACGCTGACAGAAACAAGCTTTCCAGAAAAGTGGAAGATCATCTTCTTTTATCCCAAGGACTTTACGTTCGTCTGCCCAACCGAAATCGCCGAGTTTGGCCGGCTGTCCAAGGAATTCGCCGACCGCGATGCGATCGTACTGGGCGGTTCAACCGACAACGAGTTCTGCAAGCTCGCCTGGCGACGCTCACATGTCGACCTTCACAACCTACCGATCTGGCAGTTTGCCGACACAAAGGGGGCCCTGGTCGATGGCCTTGGCGTGCGTTCACCCGAGGGTGTCGCCTATCGCTACACCTTTATCGTTGACCCCGACAACACAATCCAACACGTCTATGCGACTAATCTCAATGTCGGGCGCAGCCCCAAGGACACACTCCGCGTTCTGGACGCGCTGCAAACCGACGAGCTCTGTCCCTGCAACCGCGAAGTCGGCGGCAAAACCCTGAAGGTTGCATGAGGCCCCATGTCGTCGATCGAGCAATTGCACGAGAAGATTCCCGATTGTGCCAAGGACGTCAGGCTCAATCTGACGTCCTTGGTGGCCGATGAGACGCTCTCGCCGCAGCGACAATATGGCCTGATGCTCGCGACCGCGATTGCCACCCCGCAATGCGGCCCTTAGTGCCGCGATGGAATCGGCTGCGGCCGCCGTGATGACGCCTGAGGCAATCGCCGCCGCGAAATCCGCCGCTTCTGTGATGGCAATGAACAACGTTTACTACCGCTTCGTTCACCTTGTCTCCAATACCATGCAACCACGGCTGCGCATGAACGTGATCGGCAATCCCGGAGCGGACAAGTCCGACTTCGAGCTCTGGTCGTTGGCGGTCTCGGCTATAAACGGCTGCGGTGCCTGTATTGACGCCCACGAGAAGACGCTGCGGGCCGCTGGCGTAAGTTCCGAAGCCATCCAGACCGCCGTGCGCTTTGCCGCGATCGTGCAGTCAGTGGCAGTTGTTATCGAGGCCGCAGGGTCTACTCCCCCTTAGGCGACCGGCTGATTCCTCCTTTTCCACCGGTTCGACACCGTTGTGGCGCAGTTCAGTGGCGCCACAACCATTCCTACGCGCATCCCGAGTGATCGTGATATCCTGATGCAATGTCTGTCTTGTGGGGTGTCCTCTCGAGGTGCGCGCCTCGTTCGAACTTGAACCCGTGCAGAGAGGCGGAATGCGCAACTGTGACGGCGAGATCCTCCTTTACATGGCGATCATACTGCTCTGTTCGTTCACTTTCAGCCAAACTTGAACAACACCCCATATCCGCCGCGCGGATGGCTCCATTGGATGTCGCCGGTGGGCTCGGCGATCACGCGGCAGGTGCCGCACTCGATGCAACCATCGACGGTTACCTCAACCTGTTCATTGTCGTTGAGTTCGTAGCATCGTGCGGGGCAGACTTTCAAGAGCGCAAGCAGTTCCGCCGACGGCGTTGTGTGCGCGCGTACCTTGACGTGGGGCTGACCGATGTCGACAAGATATCGGTTGTAATACAGCTTGTCTTCGACGCGCACCGAGGGCTCGACATTCATGCTTTGACCTTCCATTGCTGAACCTCACATTATTGGCGGTCAGCGCCAGGCCCGAGCAAAGCGAGACGCATCGCCGATCAGGCCCCTCCATGACCGCGCCTTGACAAAGGATTTCAGGGTCGCCTTCTCCTTCTCAAGCTTCGGCGTCCCATCGACGCGCACAAAGTTCTGCATCGCCTTGGAGATGAGCTGCGGATAGGTAAGAAAGAAGTTTTGCGAATGGGTGTGCATCAGCATGGGCAAGTCCTTGTACTTCTTGAGATCCTTGATCACGAAGGAATCGGCTAGCATCTTCCTGTAGAGCGACAGATTTTTCGCCGTCATGGGCTCGCGGCGCGACTTCATCTCGGCGATTGCTTCCGCCGCGATCCGGCCTGAGGTCATCGCAAGATTGGAACCCTCACGATGGATGGCGTTGTTGAGCTGCGCCGCGTCCCCCACCACTACCCACCCATCACCGTAGAGCTGCGGGATTGCCTTGTAGCCGCCTTCGGGAATGAGATGCGCCGCATACTCCTTGATTTCAGAACCTGCGATCAGCGGTGCCACGGACGGATGCTGCTTGAAATGATCGAGCATGCCGTAGGGTGTCTGGCCGGTGCGCTGGAAATCGGCGACGAGACAGCCGATGCCGACCGAAATGCATTCCTTGTTGGCATAGACGAAACCCATTCCAGTCATGCCGCGAGAAATGGTTCCGGCCGCCTCGATCACGACGCCCTCATCGCCCTTAAGATTGAAACGCGCCTCGATGGTTTCGCGAGGCAAAAAGTGCATTTCCTTCACCGCGAGCGCGACGTTATCGGGTGTCGGCCGCGCGCGCAGGCCAGCGCGCGTCCCGAGCAGTCCATTGACACCCTCGGCCAGCACGACAACGTCGGCATGTATTTCGCCGCCGCCGCGATCTGTACGAACTCCCACAACCCTCTCACGGTCGTCTCGCACGAGCTCGGTGACTGTCGTCTCGCACAACAAGGTCGCCCCGGCCTCCCGCACCTTCGACGAGAACCACTTGTCAAACGGCGCGCGTATGATCGTGTAGCGGTTCGGCCGCTCCTCGTTGAAGTCATCCGAGCGGTAGTGCATGCCGACGTGGGAGCGATCGTCCAGTAGCCAGAACCGCTGTTCGACCAGATGACGTTCGAGCGGCGCTTCCTCGCGAAAGTCGGGGATCAGCCTCTCCATCATATCCGCATAGAGGATCGCGCCCTGCACATTCTTCGATCCGGGGTACTCGCCCCGCTCGAGCTGCAGCACCTGCAGGCCGCGCTTGGCCATGGTCAAGGCCGCCGCATTGCCTGCCATACCCGCTCCGACCACGATCGCGTCGAACCTCTCCTCAATCATCATCGTCTCCTCTAGACTGCGATCCGAGCACGGGAATTCGGCAAAAGCCGCGCCCGAAACGCAGCTGTCAGCGCCGGTAGCAGATGCAGGGCGTCACTGACGATCGCGACATGGGCGAAGTCGAAGATCGGCGCGTTCTTGTCGGTATTGATGGCGACGATCAGATCCGCCCCCTCCACACCGACCCTGTGCTGGATCGCGCCGGAAATTCCGGCAGCAATATAGAGCTTTGGCCGGATGGTCTTGCCGGTTTGGCCGATCTGCCGGTCAGACGTAACCCATCCTTTTTGCACCAGAGGACGCGAGCAGCCATACTCGGCGCCAAGCAGAGTTGCGAGCTCGCGCACCAGCCGAAAATTGTCAGGCGCCCCCAGCCCCAAGCCGCCGGCAACCACGACATCGGCGTAGGCCAAATTGGACGTTTCCGAATCGCGATCGGGGATGAAGGAGAGCACTTTCGTGATGATATCGTCTTCAACGAGGCCAAGTGGGTGGATAATGATACGAGCAGCATCGCGTACCACACGCTCTGGCATCGGCATGACGCGTGGGCGAACGGTTGCCATCTGCGGACGATAATTCAAGGTATAGATCGTGCAGAGCAGCGAGCCGCCAAAGGTCGGACGCGTCGCTGCAAGCGAACCGTCGGTGTCGACGTCGAGCGCGGTACAGTCGGCAGTGAGCCCTGTCGACAAGGTCGTCGCCACGGAACCTGCGAGATCGCGACCGAGTGTCGTCGCACCCAATAGCAGAATCTCCGGCTTGTAGGTGTTGACGAGTTCGGTTAGCGCTTTGGTATAGGACTCGTTGCGATAATCTGACAGGACATTGTCACTCACGAGATAAGCCAGATCTGCGCCATAGCAAAAGGATTCAAGCGCGGCGTTACGCGTGGGCTGTCCCTCCGGGCCGATAACGACCGCAGCTAGATTCACCTTCAGCCTGTCGGCGAGCCTGCGCCCCGCACCCATCAGCTCCCAGGAAACCGGGTGCACTTGGCCGCGCTCCTGCTCGACGAAGACCCAGACATGCCTATATGCTTTAAAGTGCTCGGGCAGTTCCTTTTTCGCTGCCGCTCGGCCGCCAGCCGCCAGCGTGCTCGTTTTTATGACATTGCTCATGCTCTAGATCCTCTCAAAATAACGCGCGCACGCACCACAGGATTGCTTTCTACTTCGCTCAACGGAAGATCACTTTTGGTCAGTGCCTGACCGGCCGCTCGCCCGTCTCGTCCGTTCGGCGCGCCCCACCACGCGGCGAGACGCGCCGCCGCGGTAGACGTAGCGGACGGGCCAGACTTCGCAGAGATGCTCGACCTTGGTTCCTTGCGCGCTCCCTTCGACGAGCGCCACCGCGGCGGCCAGGCCGCCGCGGTCAATCTGACCGGCGGCTGCCAGCCTTGGGTCAGTCAGTCCGGTGATCGCGCAATACCGGCGTCTCGCTTTCGGCCCCGCGCTCCGCGTTGACTGTGACGGCCAGAGGGATCTGGCCACCGCTCCTGACACGCAATCCCAGCCCTGCCTCCGGCGCCGACAACTCATAAGAGCCAACGTTGGCCCCGTTTCTTGACGCATCTTGCCATCAGCCATGGAGCGGATGCGGATCTGCGCATGACCGGAGGCCTGCGCGATGCGGACGACCATGTGCATACCCGCTCCGGGCGTAGCGTGGACGGGTGACTTACCCATTGACCACCATCTCGCGGTCCATGCCGGCTTCGGTCGCGTCAAAGGCTATTTCGAACGGCATTGGCGTGAGCCATAAGATCATGCCGCAGCGCTCGGCGGACAGTAGAAGCGATGTCATAGGTCCTCCTTCAAATCTCATCTCGGACGGCCACCATCTGTCGGCATCGAAGACGGGATCGGCAGGACAACAGCAAGTGTCGTACCAGTCGAAAGAACCATGGAATTTCGCGCGAAAGCAACGTCTTGGAAGACACTTAAAATGGCCCCTGACACCAAGGGCACGAGCAGCAGCTCAGACATGGGTCGGGAATACGACAGCGCGGCTCGCGTCAGGCTGCAGAGGGGTTGATTTGAATGAAGACGAAGGCTGTACAAGACACCGTCACCCGGCCAGGTGGGACAAACCACACCGCAGTGGAGCACGAAATCACTTCAGCGCGCTCAACGGGACAAACGCCACCGACTTGTTAGGGTCTGCGACGGCTTCCTTTAAGACCTTGAACACTCGCTGCTCGATCGGTGACGATGCCACGAAATCGGCATAGGCTTGCTCCAGCATCGCTTTGCACCGAGCTCTGATCTCCGGCTCTGCGGCACCGGCGAACTGCTCCTTGGCAAAATATTGTCCCACGCGCTTTAGGATATGAAGGCGCGCAACATTGACGATTTTCGGCTCGTAATCGACGCCTAGCAGCGAAAAGAACTCTTCCGCCGACGAGGCCTTGCTGAGCCGATCCAGGATCCCGGCTGGCGAGCATGAGTTGCTCATTGCAAAAATCTCCCTTGGGTTAGTTCGTCGACGTTCGACGAGTTGTGGCAGCACCTACGATCCTGCTGCAGGCCTTAGCTCGCGCGGCTGCTCTCCACGGCCAAAGCCTGGCCCTGGAAAGCTGCGTCCACAATACCGCGGCCCACGGGCTCGCCGGTGACGACTCAGCACCGATGAAAAGACGCCTCACCTTGCTTGTTGCCACGCCCAATTCGAACTCGACTGCAGAGCGCCGGGATACACGACCTGTCGCGGAGCGCTTGGGCGCGGCATCGCCTTGGATACATGATGGGCTCGCGTTGTAGTGGCGCTAGCCAGCCCCCCCCCCCTCTCCAACCCGCCAAATCCGGACGAGGCGTTCGAAGATTCCTGTGGCAACTCAGATGGGCCAGTCGCCGCGGACAACCGGGCGAGCCGCCTGCGACAGAAAGTCGCGCCGGCGCTCGGCCAACCGGCTCTCGCCGCTTTCCTCGCCGAAGCAGAGGCTAAAGTCGTTACATTGCGTACAGACGGGCGTCGTGCACATTACGAGGCCTTCATCCTCGCACAGCGTACGGTAGAAAAAGCGCTTCCAGCGCATATTGTTGATATTGCGCGCGGCGAGCGGCGCGAAGTGGCGGCTGAGCAGCCGAGAGAGTTCGGCACGATTTCGTAATCCCAAGCCTTCCCACAGGTGGTCCGGCTCAATGGCGCGGCGCGCGATCATCGCGGCCAGCCAGCGACCGATATGTCCTTCCGTCGAGCGCTGCTTGAGCAAAAGATCGCGCACCATTGCGATCTCGTCGTTCTCATCGCACTCGACCGACAGGAGCCGCTCCACGAGCTTGCCCCCTACCGAGGGAAAGTACCGCTCCAGCAAGGCCGCTAGCTCGTGGCCGGACAGGCCCGCCTTCTCGGGAAGAGGGCCACCATCCATCGAGGCAACCGCCAGAATAGACGCCAGGACATGGCGATCGAAATTACTGTCAGTGGCAATGTCGGCATCTTCAGGAGGCACACCGGTGAGCAGACGGTAGGTTGCAATTGCTCTGTGCATCCGGCTGCTCGCATCAACGGCATAAGCAGCCACAAAAGGAAGAAAGTGCGCTTCGGACATGAATCGATGGATTCCACGATCTGGTTTGCTCTGCCCCATCCTGATCTTGGTCACGGTCGTTCGTCAGAATGCCGGTCTCCCGGATGGGTAGGTGAGGAGACCGGCATCCGTCGCGCGCCTTCACAAGGCCGCGACTCGCGACCTTTACGAGGCCGCGAGCTCGGCGGCGGTCTTGCCGACGATGGATTCGTCGACAGGCTTCATAATACCATGCTCCATCAGCATGTCCTCGAGCTCGTCCATGGAGATCGGGGTCGGAATGATGCCCTTGCCGCCATTGTTGTGAACCTTTTTCGCGAGATTGCGATAATGATCGGCCTGCTGCGACTCGGGCGCATACTCCAGCACCGTCATGCGGCGCAACTCGGCATGCTGCACCACATTGTCACGCGGCACGAAGTAGATCAGCTGAGTGCCTAGCTTCTTGGCCAGAGCCTCCGCCAGTTCCAGCTCCTTATCGGTTTGCCGCTCGTTGCAGATCAGGCCGCCCAGCCGCACGCCGCCGGAATTGGCGTATTTCAGGATGCCCTTGGAGATGTTGTTTGCGGCATACATCGCCATCATTTCCCCGGACATGACGATGTAGATCTCCTGGGCCTTGTTCTCGCGGATTGGCATCGCAAAGCCTCCGCAAACGACGTCACCGAGCACGTCGTAAGAGACGTAGTCAATGTTCTCATAGGCACCGTTTTCCTCCAGGAAGTTGATCGAGGTGATGACGCCGCGGCCGGCGCAGCCGACCCCTGGCTCAGGACCGCCGGACTCCACGCAGCGGATGTCCTTGTAGCCGACCTTCATCACGTCCTCGAGCTCGAGGTCCTCCACGCTGCCGGCGCTCGCTGCAAGGCTCAAAATCGTGTCCTGCGCCTTGGCATGCAGGATCAGGCGGGTCGAATCCGCCTTCGGATCGCACCCTACGATCAAGATTTTCTGACCCATCTCGGCCAGCGCCGCCAGCGTGTTCTGTGAAGTGGTCGACTTGCCGATACCACCCTTTCCGTAGAACGCGATTTGTCTCAGTGAAGACATGTTGCTCTCCATCAACCGATTTGCCAAAGTTCCGCGCTTCGTACGTGCCAGCTTGTTCTCGTTCAGAAACGGGGCACACGGGTTCAAGGGAAGGAGCGCATCGCTCGTCTTAAGCGTCGGCGCGCACTCAGCCCTCACTCAGTGTTGCTACCGCTCATTAGCAACCACCATGCCAACGCCTGTCCGCGCACATTAAGCTTCTGATTACGTTTTGAAAAACGCCAGCGAGCCGATGCGTGATCCTGGCTGTTTTGGACCTGACAGGATCTGCGCAGCAGTCAGGAAACCAACAAGTGGCCAGAACCAATCAATCGGAAAAGCCGGTCTGGCGCGCTTGTCCGATGCATCATGTGTGGAACGGATCTTGCTACTCTTCTTGCAAGCCCCTTGTCGGCGATCGGAGGAGAGTGAGGATACAGGTCGGCGGCGAAACCTTGCAGGTAGTGTTTCGCCGGTGGTGTTCGATCTGCCGCGCGACCTGAAATTCAATGCAGCATGAACCAGATCGGGGCGCACGAGCTTACCGCCCAAGACGCCTTTCAAGCGTCACCCATGGGTTGACGCCAAATGCACTCCTGCTCGGTGCCTTCTTTCCGAGACCGAAAGGAGCTCATCGATGAGTTAGCGGCTCAATTTCAAAATGTCCGGATCTTGGTCGTTTGCAAACGCTCGAGGAGGCCAAGTCGGTCGGCGGCATGAGCCGCGGCAGTTGGTAAAGCCGCTGACCTTGGAGATGGTTCTCAAAAAAGGTCGAATGCACTCTGGAACGCGGCGGTCGCCGGCCCGATCGTTCAGCGCAGCGTACCTACATAAGGAGCAGGCCATGGCGACAATTATCTTTTATCAAAAACCCGGCTGCGACACCAATGCGTATCAGATGCAGGCGCTGAAGGCCGCTGGCCATGACGTGATAGCCAAGAACATCTTGAAGGAGCCATGGACCGCCGAGGATTTACGCCTCTTCTTCGGCAATAAGCCGATCGCATCCTGGTTCAACCGAGCCGCGCCTCGTATCAAGTCGGGCGATATCAATCCCGACGAAATCGACGCGGCGAGCGCGCTCGCGTTGATGCTGCGCGATCCGCTCCTGATCCGACGCCCGCTGATCAACGCCGACGGTGCAAGATACGCCGGATTCGATGACGAGCCCGTATTGTCAATGCTTGGCCAGAAGACGCAAGATGATCTCGAGAGATGTTCGCACGAAGGAAAAGCCCCAGGCTGTCTCCAGATGTAATGAGATGATGAATGCTATCGTGCGGAAACTGACGCGAAGAGCGACGTCGTCGCCCTCCGAATCCTTCAGGGACCGCCGACACGCTTTTCGCCGACAAGCAAGTGTGAGTGGCTCGTCTGTAACACAGCGGAGCCCATGTTGCGCTCCGTGTTAACACAACCCTTTCGCGCTCACGGAGTGTAAGAGGCCGCTGCAGCTAGACCGCCTCCATCGCCCCATGACTCATCTGGCTTGGATCAGATCGATAAGATGATAACCAGTTCCTCGTAGAGTTCGGCTCAGACAGAATATTGAGTCGAATATCGATGAACAGGCGCCACGACACTTCACGGCCGTGGTGCTTATGCAACTTGGCTGCTTAATTGCGCTACGGCCGTAGCCATTTTGATCGGCATCAAATCCTTCTCCATCCGCGATGTGTGACAGAGGTTCTCGCGCGACTCTTCGCGCGGACTTGGAATGGAGAACTTGATGAAAGCAAGAACCCTTCTGACGACGGCATCGCTGCTCACGCTCGCGACCTCGTTCAGTTCCGTCAGCATCTCGGTACAGGCTGCAGATCTGGCGCCGGCACCGGTCTATTACAAATCGCCCCCCGATCGCCCCCTTCAATCCGTGGATGATCCGCCTGCGCGTACTCGGCGTCTTGCCGGACAGCGCAGGCAGCTCGGTCAACGTCGCGGGAGCCCCGCCGCTGTCGTCACCAAGCTCGGGCCTGTCGATCAGCGATCGAGTGATACCGGAGCTCGACATCACCTATTTCTTCACAAAAAACATTGCCGCCGAACTCATTCTCGGCGTGGCCAGCCATCACATCAGCGGTAGCGGCACGCTCAACGGGCTCGATGTTGGAAAGGCCTGGCTATTGCCTCCGACACTGACGCTGCAATATCACTTCACCGATTTCGGGCCGCTCAAGCCCTATATCGGCGCGGGCATCAACTACACCGCATTCTTCAACCAATCAGCAGCCAATACGCCGCTCGCGGGGCTTGCGGTGGCGGATGTACGCATCAGCAACCAGTTTGGCGCCGCGGTCCAATTCGGCTTCGATTACATGCTTGACCGTCACTGGGGCCTCAACTTCGACGTGAAGAAGTTGTGGCTGCGGCCGGATTACTCGGCGACCGTAAACAATGCGATAGCCGTCACTGGCCGCGCCAATATCGACCCATGGCTCGTCAGCGGCGGAATCACGTACAAGTTCTGACGATAGCACAAGCTCCAGGGAAGAGATCGGCTTGTTCAGATGCGAGCGAGACGGCGAGTTTAAGGTGCACCGTCTCGCCGGCGCCGGACTGCACGCGCAACAATGCTCGCTCTGTGAGCTACGAATTGATGGCATGAAGTGGCGGAACGCCTGCATCACTAATAGTGATCGACTAGATTCAGCTCCCTGCCTCCTTGCACGCTGCAGAGTGCCAGCCGCTTATCAAAGGCGGCAATTCAAATCGGTTGTCGCTCTGGGATAGACCGCGCTACAAAGGGGTGACGCTCGGGCCTCATCGGACTCGATCAAGCGCACTACTCTGACCGGTCCGTCTCTCACCGAACATTTTTGAATCCAAGGCCACAGCGACAAGGTCAATGGCCTCCTGTTGCGCACCTCCTTGGAGGCGTGAGGGCACCCAGTCACCTTAAGAACGATCGAACAGCTCAACGACCCCAGTCTTTGAACAGATAAGCCGTGCATTCCCGATAGCCCGGACCAAGCGGCGCTAAGCGAAGCCTCTAGTGTCCTGAACCAGAAGTTCGCGACATCGGGTCGTGTTTTGCCGGGGGCATTGTACCGGCAGAAGCGTTCGATGGAAGCAAGGATGTCATCGGCAGATTTGGTCCATCGGAAACGGCGTTGTGGCGGCCGATGAACGAAGTGATGTCAGCCCTGAGAGCGGCGACGCTGCGATAGATGCCGCGCCTGATCTTCTTATCGGTGAGGAGCGCGAAGAAGCGCTCGACCTGGTTGAGCCATGACGAACTGGTCGGGGTCAGGTGCACGTGCCAACGCGGCCGTTTAGCCAGCCATTTTTGGGTCAAGGGGGTCTTGTGCGTGGCGTAATTGTCCATGACGAGATGGACGTCCGGTTCACGCGGCACGGCAGCTTCGATCTCGTCGAGGAACTTGCGGAACTCAGCAGCACGGTGGCGTCCATAGCACTTGCCGATGACCCGTCCGCTAGCAATGTCGAGGGCGGCGAACAGCGATGTGGTGCCGTGCCTCGTGTAGTCATGGCTTCTTCGGGCCGGCTGGCCGGGACGCATCGGCAGCATCGGCTGACTGCAGTCCAGCGCCTGGATTTGGGACTTCTCATGCACACATAGAACGATGGCGTGCTCCGGTGGCGAGACGTAGAGGCCCACAATGTCGCGCACTTTGGCCACGAAGTTCGGATCGGTCGAGAGCTTGAACGTCTCCATCCGGTGCGGCTGGAGCCCAAAGGCCCGCCAGATGCGTTGCACCGTCGACACTGATAGGCCGCTGGCCTTCGCCATGTCGCGAGAACTCCAATGGGCGGCGTTCTCGGGGCAACTCTCCAACGTCCTCACGATCACGGCTTCGATGCGGGCATCGTCAACCGTACGTGGCGCCCCGGAGCGCGGCTCGTCATGCAGCCCGTCCACGCGCCACTCCACAAAACGCCGCCGCCACTTGCCTACCGTCGATCGGTCCAGGTCCAGCTTGGCCGCGACTTCCTTGTTCTGACCGCCCTCCGCGCAGGTCAGCACGATCCGGGCTCTCAGAGCCAGCGCCTGCGCTGTCTTCCGCTGCATCGTCAGCGACTTCAGTTCGGCATGCTCTTCATCGCTCAATGTCAGGGGCGCAAGTTGCTGGACCGCCATCAGATCCTCCGTCGCTGCTACAGCTCCATCCTTGGGACGGCGACGCGAATCTACTGCGAATTTACGATTGCGAACTTTGTGACTCAGGACATTAGCTTCGCTTGAGCACCATCACAAGACGGTCCACACGTTTGCCTTGTACGAGATGAGAATTTACGATTTCGTCCACGTCCTCGGGCGTGGTCGCGCGGTACCAGACTCCGTCGGGATAGACGACCATCAAAGGGCCGGAGTTACAAAAGCCGAGGCAGCCCGCCACCGTGAAGCCGACATGGTCCAGACCTTGCGATTCGATCGCCTTGCCCATCCTATCCCACAGGGCTTGCGCGCCCGAGGCACCGCAGCTGCCGTGCGGATGATTCGGCGGACGCTGCGTATGGCAGGCAAAGACATGATACCTGTAAAGTTGAGGAAGCTCGAATTCGGTTTCTGCGTTCATGCGCCTATCCTGAAATCAACGGGTTCATCTGAAAAGCGGCAACGCCGGAGTACTTGCCGCACAATCTATTCTTCAGTTGAACGCCGGATCGATCAATTGAAGCAGCTGACTCCCACTCGTGCTCGCGAAAGCAGCCGAAGCGAGCGGACATCATCGTGCTTGTTAATCGTGCTTGTTATCGGAAAATCCGCGAGCAGATACCTCCGCGTCTGACCGGCCTCCTTGATCAATTTCAACGCCTTCTCCCAAATCGCGACCGTTTCTGCTCACGCATCATTTGCTCAACCATCCAACATGTTCAAGCAACTTCCACGCCAATGCGTAACGCTCGCTTCCGCAACGATCCCTTGCCCGCCTCCGGCGTCACTGACACTCATTGCCGCGGTTACGACAATGTCGTTCTCTCCTGTTCCGGACATGACAAACGTCGCATCATGTTCAACGCTTCAGCTTCAGCTTTCCGCAGTCCGCTCCTGCGATTGGACGGAAGATACTCGCTCGGTCTGTTCAGACCTTGCACGGCATTTCGCGGAATGAGCCGTGATCTGCGTCCCGTCTATCGAGGAGCGCGTATGGCGATCGGCCCAGTGAAGAGAGCGCTCTGCCCAGGGGAGTCGGCTAATTGCATCGTTCGACCGCGAACCAAAGAACTTCCTAAGCGCCGCGCACGTGCCGCTGCTCATCACGCGTTTTCGTCAAAGATAGCGCCCAATCGCGACGGGGTCCGAGCGAGGCACAGGTGATCACCGAGCTTACGTTTGAGGCGACAGAGCTGGCCTGCCGCAATCCTGATTGGCAGCAGCGGCAAAACCGCCCACACAACGATGTCGGCTTGCCTCAACCGCTTCGAGCGCTTCAACTCGAGATTCGCTCGCCGCATCTTGCGGAACGATGAGAATGACCACGCGCACGTGCTCGTTAAAGCATTTGACCTGGAGCGATGCCGTCAGTGGATTAAGGTGACGAAATTCGCCAAGGGCGTCGGATGTACAGAGGGTTGGCATTGCAATTGAAACGCAGACACGAACGCCGGCGGCGCCCGCGGACATCCGATCGTTCGGCGTGCGTTGCGCGCTGCGTGTCCCGCGAACATCGGATACAGGATCGTCATTTCTCTGCTCAAACGGTCCTGTCAGTCTAGGTCTCCCCATTCTTCCAGCCCAGACGGTGCCCTCGGTGGGCTTGCAGCCGCCGAGGGCATTTCTTTCTCGAACCTATTGTCATCCACCGGCAGCCAGAAGCGGTTCTTGCATGCCAGGTCCATTTGGTGAGTTAGCGCCACAGCCCTTCCTTCGTGCCACGGAGATCGCCGGGTGCATGACCGGGATCCGGATGCGTGCCACTGAACTTGCGGGTTCAAAACGTTCTGCTCTTACAAGTTCAAAAAGCGACGACACGCACCTGCGCCAACGCTCACAAGGCTTTATCCGGCGCCAAACGCCTAAGGCAACTCGAGCAATAGCTAAGCGATGCAGCTGTTAATCGGGGTGGATCATAACATCAATGGTTTCGCCGCTGTCCTCGAATAGGTCGGCACGCCGATCATCCGCCAGCAGCTTGACGCCGCACAGGCAGACGTCACCATCTATCACGGTGAGTGCGACCGGCTCAAGCGCTTGTCCGTTGCAGGGCCCATCGAATGCATACCCTAGTGTCGACCTCGAATCTCGCACCATGCCGTCCGCATCTGAGAATGGAGCGATCTGGAGAGAAAAACTCGCCGGAGCCGATGTTGAGCCAGGCACTGTCATGCGGACAACGGTTGACATACCCGAAATAATCGTTCCCGAAAGTGCGCACCACAATAATTAGAAGCGGCCGGCACTCGCCGCTAGCATCGATCCGCGACAGGCTAAAGCCCTTTGCGCCAGTCCGCTCGATAGCATCAGCGGGACATACGGCGAATACCTCGATCTGATCGCTCAGCAGGTTGCCGATTATACCTTCGCTCATTCCCGCCTCGTGGTTTCCTGCTTGAAGGTTTCGATCGCGGTCCGCGTCAGTCGAAAAACACCACGACCACGAGCGATCGGGCGATAGCTTGAGCTGGCACGGGCGTTAAGGACATCAAACCATTGGTTCGGCGTGAGCTTCGCCGGGCGCTCGCTGATTTGCACCACCCTCCCGTTCGGAGCGAAGCGGACGTGAACAATGACCTGTTGCGAGTTAACAGCAATTCCTTACTGGTCAACCTAAAGACCCGAACCGAAACTGAGGATCTGGATTTATGACGTGCTCGGTTCCGAGGCCCTGGCGCGGGCCTGGACCCTCTGGTCGGAGACGGCGCCTTCGCTACTTTGCCAGTGTTTTGCACGATCGCTGTCGGAGAGCATTTCTCTTCCGGGATTTCGGACGAAGATGTGGAATCCGGCCTTCCTCCATATTCGTCGGGGTGGCGATCTGCGCGCAAATGCCGCCACAGACGGCCCGCCATCGCGTTGCTGGTCTGGCGCAATGGCAGCGGCTCATCGCAACTCAACCTATTGTTCCTTCAGTCGTGGATGACCAGCATCTTAGTAGATCGCTGCGCACGCGCCCACATTGATCGACGCCTCTTTCGTGGTTTCGGCGATAAATTCGACCTTGTCGTTCGTGAGATGGGTGTGAAACGGCAGCGCCAGGGCGCGATCGGCGATCTTTTCCGCAACCGGGAAATCGCCCCGCCGATGGCCGAGATCAAAATAGTGACGTTGCAAATGCAATGGATGGCTATAGGCGGCGGATTCAATCTTGGCGGCACGCAGATCATCGACAATGGCGTCACGGCCGGATCGCGTGAAGCGCATCCCTAGATGGACGAGATAGAGCATCCAGTTCACCTCGGTCACATGGGGGCCAACGTAAGGCGGTTTGATGCCTTCAAATGATTGCATATGCGCGTTGTAGAGCTGCTCGACCAACCGGCGACGCTCCAGGCTTTCGTTGAGACGCTTGAGCTGTGCCAACCCCAAAGCCGCGGTGAGATCGCTCATACGAGCCTGGTAAGGTGCGATGGCACTGACGACAACGGAGGAGCGCTCGTCCAGTCGATGGGCGCAATACCGACGCAAGCTAACCGCGATATCGATATCATCGGTCACGACCATGGCGCCTTCGCCGCAACTTATGGCCAGGGGCTGAGCAAAGTCGAATACCGCCAGGTCGCCAAACCTGCCGACGAGCTCGCCCTTATAGCTCGATCCGATCGCCTCGGTGGAATCCTCCAAAAGCGGTAGGTGATCGCGTTGGGCAATCGCACGCAATTCCGACCATGGCGCCCGATGACCGTTGGAATTGCTGGCGACAATCGTCCGCGTGTTTGCCGTGATGCGTTTCTCGGCCTTTGCTGGGACCAATGTTGCCGACCAATAGTCGATGTCGGAAAATACCACCCGTACGCCTGCGAGACTGATGGCATGGACCGTCTCGCGAAAGGAATAGGGCGAGGCGATGACTTCCTGCCCTGATTCGATCCCGAGCGCCTTGAGCGCAAGCAGGAGCCCGATGGGGTCGCTTGATACGGCAACGGCATATTTGCGGCCAAGATACGCTACGAAAGCGTGCTCGAACGCCTCAGTGGTCCGCCCATTGGAGATTTGCGGTGAACATAGCAATGTTTCCACGGCAGAGAGCTCGGCTAAGGTGATATCGGGATCGGACAGTGGAATAAAGGATGGATTTGCCTCAACACTATCCGCGCTATCCAGCGGGGTGCGCTGCGAGTTCAATGCAGCTCACCGCCCTCAATTCCTTTTCGCCAGTACAATGCCGGTCGCCCGTGTCGGATCGGCCGTAATCCGCACGCAGTGATCCGAGCCATCTAGCAAATGCAGGTCGAAATGAGGAAACTGCCGGAACGGCTGGTCCGCTACATCCGACGCATCGCAACGTACCCAGGCAAGCTGCGGGAAGCGGCGCGGCAGCTCGACAAAGGAGCCCGTATCGGCGCCATCGTCCGCAAGCAGCTGCTCGATTTCGATCAATTCCTCCGCACTGAGCGCCATCGTGGCTCCTTATGGCTCGTCAAGTTCGTTCGTCATTGCCAGAACAGACGTTCCGGATCGGTGTTCAATTCGTCGATTGCTGAAGTCAGACGGTGGTAAAGGCTGTAGAACTCCCAGATTCCCTTTGCGTGGTTCTTGCAAAACAGCTTCCAGATCCCACCCACGGCATCATAAAGAATCAAGGCAACATCAATCAGACCGCCATCCTTATCGATATTGCGCGAGCAACAGGCGCTCTCGATGAGATAGCCACCCCTCACCGGCGTCACGTTCGGTGAAACATACAGATAACGCTTGCGCGAACTCAAGCCGCGCTCGATCCGCTTGCGATCGAGTTCGTTCGGGTGAGGAATCAGCCCCGTCTTTACCTTCCTCATCAGCGCGGCATTCATCGCGAACTCCCTCCTTCAAAGCACTGTGATCTCTTCTTCTAGACAGCCGATGAGCAGGCGTTCACCGAAATCGACAGTATTTATCGGCACGTTCGCTTGGTTATGGATAGCCACCCTGATGATCTCGCCGGTCGCTCCGGCGCCGAGCAAGCACTCCTCGGGCTCCGTATTGGGAAAAGAGCCGTCGTTGATGAGGTCGACGACGGCTTTAACGCGCTGGCCCCAGCGATACCTCGAAAAGCGGAACTCACTCATGACACAGCCTCTTCCGGCAATGGCAGATCATCGGTCTCCTCGCACGTGTCCACCGACTCAAGCTCCTTGCGCTTCATGCCAACTCGGTAGCCCGTTTCCAGAAACTCGACCCCGTAAATGAAGAATTGCTGCAGGAACGTGCCGATCGAGACGACGTAACCCACCTCTCCCTTCGTGACCAGAATGTCGCCAACCTGCTTGCCGGGATAGGTGCCATCATTGCGGATGGTGCGATTGGCTCGTACCTTTTCGCCAAAGCTGAAGACAGGCGGCCCGCTGAGCTCGACGACGTCGCTGTCGCGAACGATGTTGCTCATGCGCCTCTCCCCAGCGGACATGCAGGCATGCCCGAGCCATCGCAGGCGAGGTCCCGCATCACTTCGCCCTCACCTCCGGCGCGATTTGTCAATTCAATATCTGAGATGCAGCTCGCCGCTTCTAGGTAAACCTGCCGATCAGGGCCGTGCCGTAGAGCAGTTGGCGCCTCTGGCAAGGGCGATCGCGCGATCTCGAACTCCACCGAGGCATCTGGGCCGCTCACTACGGCTGGCAACCACTGATAGGGAACATCGCGCGCCACCATGTCGCAGAACTCGACGTCCGTATCACTCATCAGCTGACCGAGCAGCTGCGGCGCGATGCGGCGCGCCTCGATCATCAATGCGGCGGCGCGGTCCGAGGTGAGCGCACGCGCTTCGACTACATGTTGGTTTGCAACCTCGTCAAGATGATCGAACAGCCGTGCCTGCCGCAGCCGAGCCTCGGTCGCGCCGGGGAGATCATCGCCGGTCGGCGTGGACAAGATCAGCGCTCTCTGGCTGCCGGACGGCGGGTTGGCTGTTAAGTTCATCGGCAGCTGTGCTCTTGGGTGTGCGCCGTCACGCTCCGCCGCGAAGCGTCTGGTCCAACCAATGATGGACTGGCGTGCGCAGCAGCATCAGTCACATCGACGATGACAGCACCGCCTGGAAGGCGGCTGCCGGCGTCGAGAAACGTCGTTGGAGCGCTGCACGGGACGAATTGCCCACAGCGTTCTTTCTGCTCGCGGGCAGCGGCCAATCCAGAGCAGCCGCCGTTTCTGAGAAAGGCCCGAACCTCGGCGCCTACGGCGCCGCTAACGCGCAGTACGACGCTTTGGACGCTTTCAGCAGCAGCTCTTGGCATTCTGATCATGGGCTAATTCTTTAGGATGGCGCCTGGTAACGCGGCAAGGAGGTGTCAATGACGCAGGTGCCGTCGACGGGACAAGCCGCGACACATTGTGGCTCATCGAAATGACCGATGCATTCGGTGCATTTCGCCGGTTCAATGACGAAGCGCCCCGCGCTCTCCGAGATCGCAACATTCGGGCACAACGGTTCGCAGGCTGAGCAGCTCGTACACTGCGAGGCAATGATCTTGAATGGCACATACGCCCCCTTTACCCCGCAGAGATCAGGGACCCACACCGAATGTCGGCGTCACCTCGCTGGGCATGCTGGATTTCTCCGCGTTTTACCTTCTCGAGATAGGACCTGAACCAAGCGATCGCCGACTTCTCTATGAACTCATGCGCGTATCGATCGACCGGTTCGATTCCGGCCCTGATCAGATTGCTCTTCGGGCAACCGCCGATCTTGGCCACGAACACCGCATGGCAGTCATTTACGCTTCGGATGATGGTCGAAAGCCTATCCCCCTCGCCATAGCCGTCCTGGCAGTAGACATCCACGCGCCGGTGGCCGACGAATTTGGCGCCGGATGTGGAAATTTCGTACACCTGAAACTCTTTTGCATGTCCAAAGTGCTCGTTGATCAGCCCCGAGCCTTTGGTTGCAACCGCGACCAGAACGGTGATTTCGCTCATCTCGCCGGCGAACTCCGCGAGGCCCGCTCGGCTGGCCGCGACTTTGGCGGCACGCTCAGCCTCTACCTTTTCTTGATAAGCTTTGCGCATCTCGGGGTCATATTTGACATCCATTTTCATGACTCGGTCGATGTTGAACTCGCTTCCGCGATCCGCTCCGACCAGACCCACCGCATCGGCGCGGCACTGACGGCAATGCCGCATCATGTTTACCCCTCCCTCACAAGCATCCTGCAGTGCTTTCAGTGCCTGAGCCGTCGGACCTCGTTGACCGTTGAGGCCGAATACTGTGCCGTACTCGGGCGCCGAGATCAGCGGCATGATATTGTGAAGGAAGGCTCCGCGCGACTTCACCGCCTTGTTGACCTCGACAAGGTGATGGTCATTGATATGCGGGATCATTACCGAGTTGACCTTGCATAGGATACCCCGCTCGCTAAGCATCTCGAGACCCTGTAGCTGACGATCGGTGAGTATCCTTGCCGCGTCGATGCCAACGTAGCGCCTGTGGCTGAAGAAGATCCACGGATAGATCTTTGCGCCGATTTCAGGATCGATCGTGTTAATGGTGATGGTGACGTGCTCGATCTTGGACTTGGCGATGGTGTCAACATAGTCCGGCAGGCCAATCCGTTGGTCGACAGACACAGCTTGATGTCGGGAGCCGCCTTGGCGACCAGGTCGAACGTCTTGAATGTTTTTTCTGGATTGGCCAACGGATCGCCGGGACCAGCGATGCCAAGCACAGTCGTCTGCGGAATGATGGTCGCGACCGCGAGCACTTTTTTCACCGCCTGCTCGGGGGTAAGCTTCTCGCTCACCACGCCCGGACGCGATTCATTGGCGCAATCATATTTGCGGTTGCAGTAGTTGCACTGGATGTTGCAGGCCGGAGCCACCGCGACATGCATACGGGCGTAGTGATGATGTGCCCCTTCGCTGTAGCAGGGATGCTTCTTCACCTTTTCCCAAATCTCGGCCGGCAGTTCGCCGTGGGCCGCCCGTGAGCGGCAGCTCGCCTGGCCTGTGTTGACCGACGTGCCGCAGCCCCTGTGCTCGGCGGTGGGCCGCATCATCTTGTCCAATGAACCTTCGACATATCTGCCGTGCCCAACGACCGCGTTCATTTTCATCTCCCCGTGCAGGCATCATCGGCTTTCCAAGACCAATCCTGAGAACGCCTCATGAGGGGAGTAGCAACTCACATGCCATAGCGGAAACGGTGACGTTGCAGCCCTACTTAAACAGTCAGCGGTAATGATCGATATTGATACTAGAATAGCAAAGAAGCGCATGTTGGAAATGCGGCAGGTACGTCGTGATTGAGACACAGAGATCCGTGGATGGTGCATTCATACTCGCGCTAGGCGCCGGGATCCTTGCTCTATCTGCATGGTTTTGCGCGCTGCTGCCGGCCACAAATGGGTCGATACTTCTGGCGATCCGACGTCACAGCGCCGTTAATTATGAGCATTATCCCCAACGCGCGAGCGAGCCAAATCGGTGTCAGGCCTTGCTTGAGCTGAACACGGCGCTCATTGCATTGAGAAGACGCTCGGATCGACGATTGCATCGTGGTATCGGCAGGAACGCCTGATGATCTTCGCCGCATTGCTTCGCAATAGCGATAGTTGAAGCGAGAGCAAGAAAGCTCCGTTCGGTCCGCCTTTCCTTGATGGCGTCTGGCAACTGAACCACGATGCTGCCATAGCGAGCAGCCGCCAAGAGCTTCCTGATCTCTGGCTGCAATATGTCGAGGCACTGATCGGAATCGAGATCGAGACACCGAAGCCCGGCAACGATACTATCGACCTCCTGGCCAAGCAGGTCAGCGAAACGATATTAGCAATTCTCTCCAATGCCGATGTAGAAGATTGGGCTCATGTTCATGGATCTTTCCCGTTCTCGCCCCGTTTTTTGGCATTGATTGTGATCGGCAATGGTGTGTCGCTCGCCATCTCGGGTAAATCGAGCACCCAGCCATTAGCTATCTTGATCCAGCCGCCCCAGAGCGACTCGTACTCAGATTCCACGATCGGCTCTTCGAGATCCTTTTTTGGCACGTAGATCGACAGGCCCGCGTCCGACGAGCGGCGGATCATGATTTTCACAAGCTCAACTCCCTCGACTGTGACGCATAGCTGGGCGGAGCGCCAGACTCCCGCGAGGTGGCACGCAAGCGAGCAACAATGTCTGACAGAGCGCACACGACCTCGTCAACCTCCGCGACGGTGGTTTCACGCGAGAGAGAAAAGCGCACCGCGCCGCGCATCCTCCACGCCGGCACCTGCATGGCGCGCAGAACGTGCGACGGCACCATTGAGCCGGAGCTGCAGGCTGATCCGAGCGACACGGCAATGCCCGCACGATTGAGATGATGGACGACTGCTTCGCCTTCGAGATGATCGAAAGCGATATTGGCTGTGTTCGCTAACCGGTTGTTGACATCGCCGAGCGCCAAGCATTCGCCATTATGTAAGATCCCCTGCTCCAGACGGTCGCGCAATGCACCAATGCGAACGCGCTCCGGCTCGAGCCGCTCCACAGCAAGCTCCGCAGCCCTTCCAAGACCGACGATGCCGGGAATATTTTCCGTTCCGCCGCGGCGCCGCCTTTCCTGTGATCCGCCCCAGATCAGGGGTCGGAATTTTGTCCCTTTGCGCAGGTAGAGCGCGCCCATTCCTTTGGGACCGTGCAATTTGTGTGCGGACAGCGACAACATATCGATCGCACTGTCCCTTAGGTCGACGCGCAGCTTGCCTATGGCCTGGACCGCATCGGTATGGAACAGTGCGCCCGCCTCACGTGCCAAGCCGGCTAAAAACTCCACGGGAAAAATGGTGCCGGTCTCGTTGTTCGCCCACATAATCGAGGCGATCGCTGTGCGTGGCCCGAGCGCGCAGCGAAAGGCCTCGACGTCGAGCCAGCCGTGGGCATCTACGGGTATGATATGCGTCTTGACACCTCTTGTCGCCAGTTGCTCGACCAGCGCAAGCACGGCGGAATGCTCAACCGAGGTCGTGACAATCTCGTCGCGACCATCTTGGGTGGCAAGCGCAGAAAGAATGGCGGCATTATTGGCCTCGGTTCCACCGGAGGTAAAAACGATTTCATGATCGTAGGCATTCCTAGCAAAGCCTGCAAGCTACGCCGCGCCTGCTTCAGCGCGGCCGCGGCCTCACCGCCAAAGGCGTGGGCCGAGGAGGCATTTCCGAACTGCTCGGTAAAGAACGGCAACATGGCTTGCACGACGGATGGATCGGTCCGCGTCGTCGCATTGTTGTCTAGATAAACCGGCATTTGATCCCCATTCAATCCCGCGTCTTACCTGCAACAACAACCGTGATCAGGCGGACGAATTCGACGAGCCTGTCGGCCAGCTGCACTTGAACGCCTTCCAGCGTCATCCTCAAGAGCTTAAAGAGCGCGCAGGCACGGGTTGCGCCTACCATGATCTTGCTGCCATCAATTCCAATCAACTGATAGTCGGCGCCACTGCGTTGCAGATTGGCACGGATCTCCTCAATTACAGCGGGGATGCGTCCCGCTCGGCCGGTCGAGATCGCCGTCAATTGCCTCAGTTGTTCGGGTTCCGCCAGCATGTTTTGACGCCTTTTCTTATCAGCTGAACGATTTGCCGCAGGAGCAGCTCGAAGTGGCGTTTGGGTTATTAAAAGTGAAGCCTGGGCTCTCCAGCGCCATCACGAAATCGATGGTTGTGCCGACCAGATGGTCATGGCTCTTGTTGTGGACAAACACCTTCACACCGTCACACTCGATCACCGTGTCGTCAGGCTTCGGCTCCTCGGCCAGACCCATCATGTATTTGAGTCCGTTGCAGCCGCCTGCCTCGACCATAATGCGCAGCCCGCTTGCTGGCTGCGCCGATGACGACATTGCGCCCCTGACCGCATTCACTGCGCTATCCGTTAGCTTGATCATGGCCTCTCTCAACCGCTTAGCTTTGCCTGCTGAAGGGCAAGTCATGTGCCAGCGAGAGGACGCTTGATGATGCTTACCTTTCCGGATCGCACCTGTTGGCTTTTGAACTCGTGTCGGGTTTCTTTCAAAGCCACTTGGAGGCAATCGCAGCCCACTTACGCCTTTCTTATCTAAGATACGCCGAAGGCCGCCACGCATGCGACGGCAAGCAATTTGCATTGCATTCGCACCGGCCAAGTCGTCGGTGAGGAGCTCAGATCGAGGACGATTTTAATGACTGCAATCGAAAACACCGCACTCGGCAAACTTGAGAAGGAGGGTCGCCTGCTCAATGCCGTACTCAAAGGCGGGACCACCAAGCCGGGCCGGTTCGGCTTTCGCGGCGATGTCGCACTGAAATTCCAGACCCAGGTCGCCGACGAGAAGCGACCGCCGGACTATTCCATCGAGCAGGTTCTAACGATCGCGCAGGAAGGAAAACGCACTATTCCGGTGCTGGCAGGGTATCTGCATTCCTTCGCGTATCTGGCTGACGTCGCAGCCGTCCTTGACGGCGCCTTAAGCCCGAATGGCAGCTATTTCATATTCTGCAACAACATAGATTTGCTGGCGAAATACCGAATCAAGCTCGGTGATGTTACCTTCCACGTCTTACCGTGTGACGAATCCACCGTTTGGAAGGAGATGATGGACCTGGTCGGAGTCAGCAAGGACGACATCAAGAAGCTCGATGCGGGCGGCAAGCTTGATTACCTGCTCGATGCGGCAAACGACATCGAGCTGTCCGATCTTGAGCTATCCTATGACGAGATCTCGTACGAAGACGGGCTGAAGAGGATGGAACCCGTGAAAAACCGTAACGAAAACCGGCCGGTCTGAACGCAGCCTTCATTCGTTGGGAAGCGCATCGTCTTCGACAAGAGGCATACCGACGACACAAATATCACCATCCAGAACCGTCAACGCAATCGGCGTGAGCGCGCCACCCTTACATGGACCTTCGACGCACCGTCCCGTGGCGAGCTCGAAGGTCGATCCGTGCTTGCCGCACATCAGCCGGATGCCGTTTGGATCCAGGAATTCGTTCCAGTTCCAGTCCAGATTGACGCTGTTGTGCGGGCATTTATTGGCATAACCAAACACCTGCTTGCCCCACCGCACTACAACGATAGACCACGGCCGGTGACCGCCCTCGTCATCGACGACCATCAGATGGAAACCCATGGCCCGGCGGCTTGGAATGTCGTTAATGCCACAAATCGCATAGATTGCATCTGGCTGCATTCATTGCTCGTTTATTGCAGGACGCTCTTCATTTCGCGGGACGATCAAACATGCAAGAACCGTAGAAGAGCCAGAACCGCTCGGCTTTCTGACGATCCGACCTTAATGCTTCGTCAGTGCAGCGCAGCTGATTGGCGCAGGTGCACGATTGGGTCAGCTCCGCGCGAGCATCGAGGATTATTGCCTACTCCCTGCCCATTCGCAGCTGCAACTTTCGCGCGCCAACTTCTCCGACACCTTACTGAACTAAGCGCAGTGGTTGCTCACTGATCGCCACAGCCTTTCCACTTGCGCCAACTAGACCAAATGACGCTGCGAATTGTGTCGCGATCGTCACCTTGGCATATAGTTTGATCCGAAGCCTCCTTGAGCACATACCGCCCTCAACCCGCTCATATCATGACGCGCCGTTGCATTGGCTACACGATTGGGGCGCGGATTCGTACTCGATCTTCGTTGCACCGATTCCAGCTGCACGGCCCGCAAGCGCGAGAATATCATTACTTTCTGAATAGGATAGGCAGGCGAATGGGGCCGCACGCTGCTAACGAACGCCCCCTCGTTTAACGCTAGGACCTTTGCGGCGGCGCGTCCATTCACGAAACAGCCGTCATTTCCTGCCCAGGTCTCTTTATTGCGGCTGTTCTACTCCATGCGCAATCCTTCGAGAGCTTGCTCCAAGTAGAATGACGGATCATCATCTGAAGAGGCCGCTTCGGCACTTTCGACACTTGCTTCAGAAGCGGTGTCACTATCCTCGACCTTAGTAAGATACTTCGTAGGTTTGTCTACTCGCTGCCACTCGTTGCTCTCGTTTTTCGTCCACACTTCGGGATGCTGGTTAGGATCAAGCGCCCAATAATTACGCCCCATGTGAACAAAACCCATTTCGGCCAGACGAGGTTCCATGCCCTCCAAGCCAGGACGTGACAAGACCAAGGGATGGTCGCCGTCCTGTCGCAGTTGATGCTCCAGCAGAATATCGCCCGCGTTCTCGACCAACGGATGAGTAACCCGAAGGTCAACCACGGACGTGATATCATTGCGTCCAAACTGTTGCCGAAACTGCTCCCCCTTGATTCGAGCCGGCCCACCTGCTCTTAAAAGCCCGACAGTTTCATCACCCAACTGATAGCTGTAGAATCGTGCTGGCTTGCTTGGATCATCGTAAGTGTGGAGGTAGCTTCCAGCAACCATTCCTGCGCGCCGAGCCTTCCCGGACACGAAATCCGAGTACTCTTCTGGGTTACTGGCGATGTGCCTGATGTCACCGCCCAAAAATCTCCTCACTCCCTCCGTGAAGGAAGATCGATCGATCTCTATGATCGGCGGATCGGAAGCCAGAGAGTATGGCGTCGTTGTCACCGACGACGACGCACCGGGCTCCATGCCGGCAACTGTGTCCGCAAATCGCGGGCTCTCTCCCTCATCTCCAGACTCATCAACGTGGCTGGCGCTTCCAGACTGGCTGGACGATCCGACGATTCTGCCATACATCAGATTCGCTCTCCTCTCGGCACAATTACTCGCTGTATGAGCTCGTGCCGCACGAGCTCTGCGGAGGATGATATACAGGTTAGCTGACCATAACCTGACGCATAGGCAGCCAATTTAGGCTCTTCCAATCCTCAAGGGAGCAGGCAAACAAATAAAGACGGTACCGTTCACCCGAGGAGCGTGCTCCCTCATCTGGATCAGCATTGCGCAATGCGTTATGACCTCAATCGCAATACACCTGCACGAAACGCTGACCCCACTGCTAAGAGACTGATCTTCGAGACGGTGTTGTCACCCAAGGGTATGCGCTTGCCTTGCCGATCAAACAGTCTTAGCTGCAACGTCTCCGCTCGCTGTGTCTTAACAACCGAAGCCGTCAGAACATGCGGGTCTGATCTCCTTCGCAGATCAAGTGATCAACAATGGATCTATTCCATTGCAAATATAGCGCCTGCCGCAAGCGGGCTAGGCCACCGGTCAGGCAGCTTCGGCTGGGGCTGAAACATGGACCTGGCAATTGGCCGGACACACTCTGGCGCACGCGCCGCAGCCGATGCAGGCGCCCTGATCATTCAGAACCATGATCTTCTTTTCGATCTCATCGTCCTCGTCATCGTCAAGATCAACAAGTTCGCCGTCCTCGCTGATTCCCTTCAACGCCATGACACCTCGGCCACACACCTTGAAACAGCGGCCACAGCCGATGCATTTTTTGGCGTCAATCGACATCAGGTAGTCTGGCGTCCAGTCGCGGCCATCGCGCGCTGTAAATGACATGAGTCGGCCCCTCTTAAGTATTTTCCAACGCCTTCAGATCATGGTTTCTGCGCTCAAGTTCGGCATAGGCATCGTGCGCCTTCTGCGCAAACACCATGATCGAGGTCCAGTTGATGGGCAATTCCTCCGAAAGGTCGTGCAGATCCATTTTGGCTTGTAGCGCTTTGGCCGATAGCTTCTTTATTTCAGCCTTCAGTGTTTCACGTTCGCTCATCGGTATCCTCAATAGTTCGCCACGTCCGGAAACTTCCGTATCAGGTCGATTCCCTCCCTGACATATTTGCCTCCCTCTTGCGCGAGCTTTGCGAGGCTATCGAACCCGAAGCGATGCACATCACGCAGCCGCTTGTTCACGGCGATCAGCCGGCCTCCGATCAGCACGATGCGGCCAAATCCTTCATGATGCAGCTTCAAGATCGGCTGGATCATCACACCGGCTTCCCTCTCGACCGCGAGCGCGACCGCGTTGAAGAACAGTTCCAGCCGCCACAGCGTATCGGGGCCAGGATCACCGACAATCGGCAACGCACGCCGCTTTTCCTTGTCCAAGACATAGGGCTCGAGAAGGTCGAGATCGCTCTTGGCCTTCCAGGCTCCCGTGGTGTCCTGAGCGCGCCAAATCTTTACTAGCTCCTTGATGAACAGCGCATCGGCGGAGCTGTCCTGCTGCTCTATTTCTGCTGTCATTTCATCTCATTCGTCGAACTCGAATGTGCTCCGCTGGTCCTTTGCCATTGCCTTGCGTAGCCAGGGAGGTGGTGTGCCTCTTAGGACATCCTCGAGCTTTTCGAGCAACACCAGAATGTTTTCTGGCTTGTTTACCTTGATCGGATGGATCTTGTTGGCGACCACCCGGGCAGCACCGGCGCCGCCGATGGCAGCAACGTAAAGAATTGCGCAATCTTTAATCGCCTCGATCTTCGGCGCTAACTTGTCGTCGTTGCCGTCTTCCTTGAGATCGCCCTCAAACTCAACCGCTTTGAGAAACACATGTCCGCTTGGCGCGACCTCGTAGATAGCAATATTCTTTGCCCAACCAAAATGAGCATCGACGCGCCTTAGATCTTGAGTGGCGAATGCGACCTTCATGCAGTCGACCTCTCGGCTGCACCGATGGAACTGAGATGCCCGGACCTTGATGGCAGTGCGACCGGAGCCCGCCATCGATCGGGCGTAGGTTGATGGTTCTCCTCGCGGTCCGCGATCCCGAGATTGGCGATATCGAAGATCAGATCGCGGGTACCACGATAACCAATCGATAGTTGGTGCCCTGCGCCAAGTCGATCGAACATCGGAAAACCCGCACGATAGAACGGAATTTTCAGCCGGGCAGCCGCTTGCCTGCCATGCGAATGCGTGATCAGCAAGTCGCAATTCTCGGTTCTGGCAAGCTCTTCGAGATCCTCAAGATCACCAATTAGCACCTCGTTGGTCTTGATCCGCTCGATCACCGCCGATTGTGTGGTCGTTACGGCCGCACGCACCTGCGCCCCCATCTCGTGCAGCATACTGGAGAGATCATATAGGAGGTCTGGCTCAGCGGCGATCGCAAGTCTGCGACCACCAATATGGAAGTGCGCGTCCAGCATTGCATCCGTGAGCTGGCCGCGCTGCCGCCGATATTTCGGTGGCACGGGACGGCCGCTGATTTCACTCACAAACGTCATGAATTCGTCGCACGGACCGAGGCCGCACAGCCGCTCGAAGAGGCGAAATGGAACGCCGCTTTTGGCCTGCATGACCTCTGCCGCTCGCCGCATCTGCGCGCCGATTGCAATGGTCCACCCGGCGCGGCCCATGCTCGCGATCTCGTCGACGCCGATGCCGCCGATGGTCGTTGACGTAAACTCGTCGGGGATATGCCCATCGAGCGACGCTGCCAGGTCAGGCAGGAAGGATGGCCGCAACCCACAATCCTCCAGGATGGCACGGAGTTCGTCAAGATCACCCGGCGTGAGGTGACATCCTGGAAGAACGTTCACTCTCGAGGAATCGCGCAGGCCGTTGACGTTGGGCCCTTCCACCAGCAATTCCACAATGCGCGTCACAGCCTTCTCCCAGCCGTCCTGGAACGCGCCCTTGAAATCGGGTGTCGAGACATAGACCAGCGGCAATTTCGCAAGTTGCCGATGCTTGTTTCGGATTAGCTTGAGGTAAGCATCCACATCGTCCCCGTTAGTCTCGGTGATGCCGGTCGAGCAGATTCCGACGATCTTTGGCTTGGCTCGGTTGTAGATATTGAGTATCGCCTGCTCGAGGTTCTCATAGCCGCCGAGCACGGTCGCGACCTCGCTCATCGCGGTGGTCTGCAGCGGTACCACCTCCTTGAAATGCCGCACAAAGAGCGTGAGCCCGAAAGAAGTGCATCCTTGCGAGCCATGCAGAAGCGGCATCGCCCCGCGCAGCCCCATGAAGGCGAATGCGCCGCCAATCGGCTGGCTCATCTTCAGCGGGTTGACCGCGCAGGCTTTTGTTGGCACCGTGGTGAGGGCCATGATTCCCCCTATTCTGCGGCCTGCAGCATGGCAGATGGCGAGGACACCAAGATGTCCTCGATGCGTCTCTTGCAGCAACCACCGACCGCATCGGTGTGCTCTTTGACTTCCTCGACGCTTCTCAGACCATGCGCGTAGATCGCATCCTCGATCGTGCCGAGATCGACCGTGTTACAGTGGCAAATCTTCCTCGCGCGGCGCGCCGTTTCGGCGAGCGCCGGTTCGCAGGTGATCTCGGCCGCCGGCGACTGCATATGCAGCTTCGCCCTGGCCAAGGCCTCCCATGGTGCCGGTCGACGTACCTGCTCCCACATCGGATTTGAGAGCGACTTGTCGATCTCCTCCACTAACTTGATCATTCCGACATAGCCCATATAGGCATGGCATCGCTCCTGGTTGATATCGAGCCAAGGCGTCGCTGCTTTCAGCGCGACGAACTGCGATTTGCCGCCCGATAGCATGATGTCCGCTTTTGCGCCCTTCAACATCTCGTACATTTCACGCGGCGACATGTCCTCGATCATGTGGGCATCCTGTCCCATGAGCTCCTTGATGCGCTCTTTGTCCTCCCTTGTCGATTTCTTCACGCTGGTTCCGACCAATTCGAGCCCGGCCTCCTGTAGTGCCGCAACGACCGACCATGACTTGACCCCGCCGGTAATCAGCAAAGCCTTCTTTCCCTTGAAGCGTGACTTGTACGGTTTGATCGCGGCCCAGGCCCGCGCCTCCTCGCGCGCGATCACCGCGTCGGTGCGCCCGAGCAGATCTTGCGGTGCGCCGCGCTCAACCAATAAGCGGGCAATCTGGCGCAGCGAATCACTTGAATCCTGGACACCGTAGAACGAGCCTTCGAAGAACGGGATTCCGTAGCGTTCCTCCATCTTGCGCGCGACGTTGATCATGCCCTTTGAGCACACCAACATCGCCGCCCGCGCGCGATGGGATGACGCGACTTCACGATATTTGGCATCGCCCGAGATGCATGAGAGAACCCGGATTCCAAGCTCATCGAGCGAAGGCTTAACTTGCCAGAGCTCCCCCGAAAGATTGTATTCTCCGATCAGATTGATGTCGTAAGGTGTGGTGCGGTCTGGCTCCCGCGTTCCGATCACATGTTCCAGCAAAGCCTCGCCGGCGAGCTTGTTGCCGAGGTTCTTGGAGCCAACGAACCCCGGGGAATTGATCGGGATGACCGGTTTGCCAAACCTTTGCGAGGCGGCCTTACAGACCGCGTTGACGTCGTCGCCGATCATCGCGGGAACACAGGTCTGATAGACGAAAATGGCGGGCGGGTCATGCTTGTCGACGATTTCCTTGATCGCCTTCCAGAGCCGCCTCTCACCTCCAAATACGATATCGGTTTCGTTCATATCGGTTGTGAATGCGGTGCGCCATAGATTCGAACCGGAAGACGCCGCGCCGCGATTGTCCCAGGAGTTGCCTTCGCAAGCGATTGGACCATGCACCAAATGAGCGACGTCGGTAAACGGCTGTAGCGCGATCTTAGCACCGTCGAAGGCGCAGCCGCCCGCCGCACTACCCGGCTGCAGTAGCTTGGTGCATCCCTTCTTGCGCTCAGCCTCCGACTTACTGCCGTTCTTGGCGCAGCCCGGCTCGTTGAAAATATTCTGGACCGTAGCTGACAGCGAACTCATCCGTTCTCCTCTTAGCCGAACTAATTGCAAGTTGAGCCATCGTGCGCTTGTGCTATCGCCAGTGTTTTCGGCGACGGCACGTGCATTGTCCGTCATCAACGAATGATGTCGAAGCTGTAGTCAGTTTTGCCAAGAACGTTGGTCTTCCGGTCGATTTCGTCGAATATCTTGTCGAGGATCTTCACCAGCACATTCAGGCCGCCCTGATAGCCCCACACAGGGGAGCGGTGGTGATGATGCCGATCAAACACCGGAAAGCCCATGCGGATCAGTGGCGTTCCTGTGTCACGTTCCAGGTACTTGCCATAGGTGTTGCCAATCAGAAGATCGACCGGCTCGGTGAACAAGAGCGAGCGCATGTGCCAGAGGTCTCGCCCCGGATAGGACTGGCAGGCATGCCCAAACGGTGAGCCTGCAAACAGCGCCTGCATTTTGTCCTGCCACGCCGTATTGCCGTTGGTGGACAGCACATGGGTTGGTTCGGCGCCGAGTTCGAGCAGAAAGGCGGCCAACCCATAGCAGAGATCCGGATCGCCATAGATTGCGAACTTCTTGCCATGGATATGCGCGCTGGAGTCAGCGATGGCATCAACCAAGCGGCCACGCTCTCGCGCGAGTTGCTCCGGGACCTGCTTGCCGCTGATGCGTGATAGCGCCAGGAGAAGGTCATCTGTTGCGGAGACGCCCACCGGGTAATTGAAAGAGACGACGTCCTGGCCATGCTCAGACACGAGCCGCAGCGTTTTTTCGGTACACCACTGCTGCATTGAGATTGTCGCCTTGGCGTGAACCGCGTTAGCTGCGTCTTCCAGCGTGGTGCCGCCGTCATACATCCGGAAATCGCCATCAGTCGGGGTATCGAAGACGTCGGAGTTATCGGCCAGTATGGTGTATTGGATACCCATCAGCGCCAAGATGCGCTTAATCTCACGAAGGTTTCCGACGGTGTAGCCATCGAACCCACCAATGATGTTGATCGACTCGTTTGGCTTGCGCTCCAGCTTCGGCGCTGTTCCGGCCTTGCCGTCCCAGAAATGCTCCAGAACACCCTTGAGTGCGTTGTCATACCCGGTGACGTGGCTACCGACGAACGCCGGCGTGTGTGCAAACGGCACGTCGAACTCCGCCGGAACAGAGCCCTTTTCCTTCGATGTCTTGATGAACGCATTGAGATCATCGCCAATCACCTCGGCCATGCAGGTCGTGGAAACCGCAATCATCTTGGGCTTGTACATGTTGTAGCTGTTGGCAAGTCCATCGATCATGTTGTTCAAGCCGCCGAACACCGCGGCGTCTTCCGTCATCGAGGAAGAGACGCAGGAACTCGGCTCCTTGAAGTGCCTCGACAGATGGCTGCGGTAGTAGGCCACGCAGCCTTGCGAGCCGTGGACGAAGGGCAGCGTGCCCTCAAAACCGACCGAGGCGAACACGGCGCCAAGCGGCTGGCAGGCTTTGGCCGGATTTACCGCCAGCGCCTCCCGCGCAAAATTCTTCTCGCGGTATTCAGGCGTTTTCGTCCATTCCTTGATGCGTTCAACCTCGGCTGGATCGCGGGAATTCTCGAACATCTTCTTGTTAGCCAGCATCTGCTGGTATTCTGGACCGCGAAACAGTTCGAGATGATCGAGCACGTGTTCTGCACTCTGCGCCATTTTTGAGATCCTTCACTATCGAAATTGGTATCGTCCCGGCTCTCCACGAAGAGCCAGATACATTGCTTTATTCTGCAGCCAAGAGCTTCGCCTTCGAAGCTTCTTTCCAAGGCGCTTTCATCTTCTTCCAGATCGGCGAGTTGACAGCCATATCCATGTCGCGCGCGAAGATCGCAAAGCCGTCATAGCCGTGATATGGACCTGAATAGTCCCAGGAATGCATCTGCCGGAACGGTATACCCATCTTTTGGAAAACGTATTTTTCCTTGATGCCCGATCCGACCAGGTCGGGCTGGAGCTTTTCGACAAAACTCTCGAACTCGTAGCCATTGACGTCGTCGTAGATGAGCGTGCTGTCCTTGACGTAGTGCTGGGCGGTGCGCTGATAGTCGTCGTTGTGGCCGAACTCGTATCCGGTACCCACGACTTCCATCCCGAGGTCCTCGTATGCGCCAATCACATGACGCGGGCGAAGACCGCCGACGTACAACATCACCGTCTTGCCCTCCAGGCGCGGGCGATATCTTGCTATTACGGCGTTCACCAGCGGCTGGTACTTTTCAATCACCCGCTCAGCGCCTTCTTTAATCTTATCGTCGAAGTAGCCCGCGATCTTGCGCAGCGACTCTGCGATCTTTGAAGGTCCAAAGAAGTTATACTCGCACCACGGAATACCGAACTTCTCTTCCATGTGGCGGGAGATGTAGTTCATGGAGCGGTAACAATGCAGAATGTTGAGCTTTGCCTTCGGCGTTGCCTCGAGCTCAGCGAGTGAACCGTCACCAGACCACTGCGCAATCACCCGCAGGCCCATTTCCTCCAGAAGAATTCGCGATGACCAGGCGTCGCCACCGATATTGTAGTCTCCGATGATCGCAACATCGTACGGCGTCGACTCAAACTTCGGTTTACCACCTGGCTCGAACTTGTCGAAAATCCAATCGCGCACGGCGTCGTTGGCAATGTGGTGGCCGAGCGACTGCGAGACGCCGCGAAAGCCCTCGCAGCGGACCGGCACGATGGTCTTGCCGCCATACTCCTTGGATTTCGCTCTTGACACAGCCTCGATGTCGTCTCCAATCAATCCGATCGGGCATTCCGACTGGATGGTGATGCCGTTGTTGAGTGGGAAAAGCTCCTGGATTTCGTCAAGAACTTTGACCAGTTTCTTGTCGCCACCGAATACGATATCCTTTTCCTGGAAGTCGGAGGTGAATTGCAGGGTCACGAAGCTATCGATCCCGGTCGTGCCAACGTAATAGTTACGACGCGAGCCCCACGAGTACTGACCGCAGCCCACCGGTCCATGGCTGATATGGACCATGTCCTTGATCGGCCCCCAGACCACGCCCTTGGATCCTGCGTAGGCGCAGCCTCTGATTGTCATCACACCAGGGATGGATTTGATGTTGGACTTGACCCCACAGTCCGACTTGCCGGCTTGGTGCACGTTGAGATGCTTGGCGCGCCGTTTTGCGGTCTTCTCCGGATAGACCTTCAGCACCTCCTCAATCAGCTCTTTGTTGCGAGCCCTGATTTCTGCGATGCTCCGGGTCGAGGCGAGGCTCATGCTGAGGTCCTTCGAGGGTTAGCTGTTGCGAGAGCGGCTTCGTGACCTAGAGTTTTGCAACGAGCATGCCAATGCGGCGCGAGCACAAAAAGCGGAACGATTTACATCAGTTAGCGCGCTCGGTGGTGCAGCACGGGGTATTGTGGCTAACGCGACATTGCGCTTTGCCCGGAGAAACCTTCGTTTGGTCCTGTTCGAAATGGAACAGGGGCGGCGATATGTGAAGTAGCGCCGCACGATTCCAGATGTGCGGCTGCCGATCGCGATGCTCCGCGCTCGAGAGAGCGCCCGTAACAAGCGAACCGAGCGGCAAAGGCCGGCTGATCGAGCCCGGGTTTGCCTACGCCATCCATGCCTGTTGAGATCTACAGATACTTGCCTTCAGCGACGACGATGATGCCAACGGTTATGACGTCGTCATCGTCTGGAGTTCGATGCTCCACCGCCCAGACGCCGCAAGTTCACGGGCTCACGAGAACAGCTGTCGCGCCTTGATAAGTGCCCGCACGAGCGTATCAATCTCTTCACTTGTGTTGTAAAGTGCGAAAGACGCACGGCACGTCGCCAGCACACCCAAGCGCTCGAGCAGCGGCATCGCGCAATGGCCACCCGCCCGCACTGCAACTCCGGCGCGGTCGACGACCGTGGCAATGTCATGTACATGCGCGCCTTTCATATCAAAGGAGATGATCGGCCCCTTTTCGGCCGGCGTCCCGATGATTCGTACGGCGTTGATGTCCCCTAGCTTCTCATTTGCGTAGGCGAGCAGCGCGTTCTCGTGCTTGCGGATCTGTTCTTTGCCTATCGAATTGATGTAATCTAAAGCCGCCCCCAAACCGATCGCCTCGACAATCGGCGGCGTCCCCGCCTCGAACCGGTGCGGCGGTTCACCATAGATGACGCCGGCACGCGAGACCTGACGGATCATCTCGCCGCCACCATTGAAGGGCGGCATTGACGAAAGATGCTCTGACTTGCCGTAAAGCACGCCGATCCCTGTCGGACCATAGAGTTTATGGCCTGTCATTACGTAGAAATCGCAATCGATGTCGCAGACGTCGACGGTCAAATGGACACATCCTTGCGAGCCGTCGACCAGTACGGGAATACCCCGTGCATGTGCGATCCTCACTACGTCTTTCACTGGCAAAATGGTACCCAGCACGTTCGACATCTGAGTGATCGCAACCATCTTGGTGCGCGGGGTCAAGAGCCGCTCAAATGCATCGAGCAGGAAATTGCCGTCATCATCAACCGGCGCCCACTTGATGACTGCGCCGAGCCGTTCTCTTAAAAAATGCCACGGCACAATGTTGGAGTGGTGTTCCATAATCGACAGAACGATCTCGTCGCCGGCGCTGACCCGTTCACGGCCGAAGGTCTGGGCGACCAGATTGATGGCCTCCGTGGCGCTGCGGGTGAAGACGATCTCTTCGTTCAGATGTGCGTTCACAAACCGCGCCACCTTGGTACGGGCGCCCTCATACGCCTCCGTCGCCGCATTCGCCAGATAGTGCAGGCCGCGATGTACGTTGGCGTATTCGCTGGAGTATACATGCATCATGCGGTCAAGAACCGCATTCGGCTTTTGCGCGGATGCGGCGTTATCAAGGTACACAAGCGGCTTGTCGTACACCGTCATGGACAGCGCAGGAAAGTCCGCGCGCAGACGGCTGACCTGGTAACTACCGTTGCCTATCGCGGGGTGCACACTCATCGCGCCCGCAGCCAGTGTTCAGCTCGCGCGGTCACAAATTCGCGCAGATTGCCGGCGGGGATCTCCTCGATCGGCTCGCCAATGAATGCTCTAATCAACAACGCCTGCGCATCCTTCTCTGATAAACCTCGAGCGCGCAGATAGAATATGAGACTGGTGTCCAGCGCACCTGAAGTCGATCCGTGGCCGCAAGTCACGTCGTCGGCAAGGATTTCGAGTTCGGGCTTATTGTCCGCCTCGGCCTGGTCGGACAGGAGCAGCGCGCGCGTCATCAGCGCGGCATCCGTCTTCTGCGATGCGGGACGTACGACGACTTGGCCCTGGAACACCGAGCGGCCGCAATCGTCAACGACCGCGTGGAACTTATTCCGACTGATGCAATGCGGCACGGCGTGGTCGACTACGATTGTTGTGTCGGCGTGCTGTTTTTCCCTGATGAGATTGACCCCGTTCGCCGAGAGCCTGGATCCCTCGCCGGCCAGTGTGACGAATCCCTGATAGCGACCGATGGAGCCGCTGCAGGTCATGCTGAAGAGATTGAGGCTCGCTCTGGTACCGACTACGATGATTCCCGACGAAAGGTTCACGGCGTCAGCGGCATCAGCTGCCACCCGGATATACGAAAGGCTCGCCTCGTCACCAACCAGGACAATTATCGCATCGTTGGTTTGATATCGGCTCGCGCCATCAGCCGCGACGAATGTTTCCACCACAGCCGCGTGCGCTCCCTTACCTAGCTGCAGGTAGGAACGGGTAAAATCGGACACCGACAATGAGGTTGCAACGTGAACGATCTGAATGGAACGCTTAATCGCGCTGCCCTCGGCGATCGTAATCACCAGGCCGTCGGTCGCCATCGCGGCATTGAGCGAGATCATCGCATCAGTTGTGGTCGAAAGCACCAGGCCGGCCATTGCACTGTTGGCCGGATTCTCCAGAATCTCTCGCAACGACCGCACATCGACCCCATTTTCGAGGCTACCGACGTCGGATAGCTCGGGTGCGAATATTCCATCCACCAAAACCAGTTTGACTGCTTGATCGGCAGCCGCTTGCATGACCGACGACTTTGCGCGCACCAGCGCAGCTGCATCTGGTCGCGGAGCGAGTGGCAGTACCTCGCCGATCAAGGCGCATAGATCTGTATATTTCCAAGCCTCGATGCGCCGATGCGGGAGGCCGGCACGCTCGTAGGCCTCGAATGCCCTCGCACGGATATGGGCGACAGGCCCACAGCCAGGCAGCCGTCCGTGCGCCGCGGTGAAGAGATTGCTCTTTGCACGTCCGGCGTCGGCTTCTCTTGCCAAAACTTGCTTCATCAGGAAATCTCTTGAGAGGTCAGGCCGCACCTTCGAATTGAGCGTAGCCACAAGCCTCGAGCTCCAGCGCGAGTTCTCTGCCGCCGCGCTTCCTTACCCGCCCTTTGGACATCACATGCACAAAATCCGGCGTTATATAGTCGAGAAGCCGCCGATAGTGGGTGATCACGATCATCGCCCGTTCCGGCGAACGCAGAGCGTTGATACTGTTGGAGACGATGCGCAGCGCGTCGATATCGAGGCCGGAATCTATCTCATCCAAGATGCACAGGCTCGACTCGAATAGCGCCATCTGCAAAATCTCGTTGCGCTTTTTCTCGCCGCCGGAAAATCCGACATTGAAGCCGCGCTTCAGCATGCCTTGTGGGATGTTGAGCGACTTGGCTATCTCGCCGGCCCTTTTCAGAAAATCGGGCGTGGAGAATTCCTCTTGCCCGCGCGCTTTACGCTGAGCGTTCAACGCCGTACGCAGGAAGTTCATGGTGGTCACGCCGGGAATTTCGACCGGATACTGAAACGCAAGAAATATTCCCTTGCCAGCGCGCTCCTCCGGTTCCATCGCGAGAAGATCTTCATCCTTGAACAGGATTTGGCCTGCACTCACTTGATACCCGGGCTTGCCGGAAATAACGTGGCTGAGCGTGGTCTTTCCGGAGCCGTTCGGCCCCATGATCGCGTGTACCTCACCCGCGTTGACCGTAAGATCGAACCCGCGAAGAATTTCGCGCTCGTCCATGCCGGCATGCAAATCTCGAACTTCGAGTAGCGCCATTCTGATCTATCTCCTGAAATGCATCATCCCGGGTGAGCCGCACTCGGGAGGTCCCGCGGGACGGTTGGCTATCCGACGGCCCCTTCGAGCGAGATCGAGATCAGCTTCTGCGCTTCCACCGCGAACTCCATCGGCAGTTTTTGCAGAACGTCCTTGGCGAAGCCATTGACGACAAGCCCAATGGCCTGTTGCTCGCTCAAGCCTCTCTGGACGCAGTAGAACAGCACGTCCTCGGAGATCTTCGACGTGGTCGCTTCGTGCTCGAACGTTGCCGAGGAGTTCTTGGCCTCGACATAGGGCACGGTGTGCGCGCCGCATTTGTCGCCGATCAGGAGCGAATCGCAGGCGGTGTAGTTGCGCGCGCCGGTGGCTTTACGATGCGCACTGACGAGGCCGCGATAGGTGTTCTGCGACTTGCCGGCGGCGATGCCCTTGGAGATGATCCGGCTCGACGTGTTCTTGCCGAGGTGGATCATCTTGGTGCCGCTATCGACCTGCTGGAAACCGTTCGAGATCGCGATCGAGTAGAACTCGCCGCTCGAATTGTCGCCGCGCAGGATGCAGCTCGGATATTTCCAGGTGATCGCCGAACCGGTCTCGACCTGGGTCCAGGAGATCTTGGAATTCCGGCCACGGCAGTCGCCACGCTTGGTGACGAAATTGTAGATGCCGCCCTTGCCCTCGGAATTGCCGGGGTACCAGTTCTGCACCGTCGAATACTTGATCTCGGCATCGTCGAGCGTGATGAGCTCGACCACCGCGGCGTGCAACTGGTTCTCATCGCGCTGCGGCGCGGTGCAGCCTTCGAGATAGGAGACGTAGGAGCCCTTGTCGGCGATGATCAGCGTGCGCTCGAACTGGCCGGTGTTGCGCTCGTTGATGCGGAAATAGGTCGACAGCTCCATCGGGCAGCGCACGCCCGGCGGCACGTAGACGAACGAGCCGTCGGAGAACACCGCCGAGTTCAGCGTCGCGAAATAATTGTCCGTGGTCGGCACCACGGTGCCGAGATATTTCTGCACCAGCTCGGGATGCTCGCGGATCGCCTCCGAGATCGGCATGAAGATCACGCCGGCCGCCTTCAGCTCCTTCTGGAAGGTGGTCGCCACCGACACCGAATCGAACACGGCATCGACCGCGATCTTGCGGCTGGGCGACGGCGGGCCGCCGGGCGGCGGCTCGACGCCTTCGAGGATCGCGACTTCCCGCAAGGGAATGCCGAGCTTCTCGTAGGTCTTGAGGATTTCCGGATCGATCTCGTCGATCGAGGACAGCGTCTTCTTCGGCTTCGGCGCCGCGTAGTAGTAGATGTCCTGATAGTCGATCTTCGGATAGTTGACGCGCGCCCAGGTCGGCTCGGTCATGGTCAGCCAGCGGCGATACGCCTCCAGGCGCCATTCCAGCATCCAGGCCGGCTCATTCTTCTTTGCAGAGATGAAGCGGACGGTGTCTTCCGACAGCCCCTTCGGGGCCTTGTCGGACTCGATCTGCGTCTCAAACCCATATCGATACTGGTCGACGTCGATACGCCGGACGCACTCGACCGTCTCTTCTACAGCTACCATTGCCTGCTCCGCTCGCGCAAAGACAACTCCAACCAGTTCCGGCGCCCCCTCTCCGAACTGATCCCACAAGTTAGGACCAACTCGGGGCCAGCGCGTAAGAGAATCGGTCGACGAAGCCGGTAGGCTGCCGCTCTCAGTGGTGTCTTCATTCTGTTTCGCGCCGGGGCCCCACTCATCAGCTAATTCCCTATGCCGGCACACAGGTCTCGGGCACCGGGCAAACGACGGCGCACTGCGGCGCGTCAGAATTTCCTTCGCATTGGGTGCACTTGGTCGGATCGATCACATATATGTCGTTCTTCAGGCTAATCGCAGCGTTGGGACATTCGAACTCACACGCACCGCAGACGGTGCACTGGGACGCGATTATCTTGTAGGCCATCACTGCGGTTCCATAAGCAGAAGGTGCGGGACCGCGTCTTGCCTTCAAGTCTCGTGCCAATCAGTCTGGGCTGATTTGTCTCGGCTATCTTTCAGAGCGCATGTCGCCGCCTCGACGGCGTGTCGCAAACTCTACATTCGGAATCATAGTGGCTTGATCTCGGTGCCGTGGCGCACGATCAATGACGGCGGTCAGCCAACCACGTGAACTGCGTCCGCCAGCCCTATGGCGCGATCCTTCCCATGGCCGCGGTCACGCGGCTGCGATCGGGTCGCCTGTTCCCGAGTGCTCCGCCGCCAGGTCGGCCGGGCCCCATGTTATTGGTTCTGCTCACCGGAATGGCGGCGGATTCGACTAAAGCGCCACGATGAACAACCGGCGGGGGTCACACCGGAACGACGCACATCTCCACCGCAGAGCCAGAAACTGTCGCGGCGATCGCGCCAGACAAAGTCACTCCGATGATCGCGGCGTTTAGGTGCCGCGGCACCCGCTTTCAAGCCCGAAGATGACCGGTAACCTTCATCCATATGCCTGTACGAGCAAAGGCACATTGCCTCGCTTCATGGGGCAACTGAAAGCCAAGCGCGATCATCTGGTGTTCCCCGGCTTCGCTTCGCGTTTCAAACATCCGCCCGCGCTGGTTAGCAAATTGATCGAGCCGAAAAAAAAGCCACCCCGAAGAGTGGCCCAAGTCAGGGAGGAAACGCCCGTAAGGGCCTCCGGGATCAGGCCGCAGCCTGTTCGATCGATGAGAAAGGCAACCCTAGGCTCTCGGCCACGGCCTTGTAAGTTAGCCGGCCCCGATGGACATTGAGGCCCGCGCGCAGGTGCGGATTTTCGAGCGCGGCGGCAAACGCCTTGTTGGCCAGTGCCAAACCAAACGGCAGCGTGGCGTTAGTCAGTGCCGGGCTTGAGGTCAGCGGCACGGCGCCGGGCATATTGGCCACGCAATAATGAATGACGCCATCCACTTCGCAGGTTGGATCAGCGTGAGTGGTTGGGTGCGATGTCTCAAAGCAGCCGCCCTGATCGATAGCGACGTCCACGATCACCGCCCTCTTACGCATTGAACTCAGCATACCCCGCCGAACGAGCTTCGGCGCGCTCGCACCTGGAACAAGTACCGCACCAATCACAACATCGGCCGCAAATACCTCTTCCTCCACGGCGTCGATGGTCGAGATTCTGGCCCGAACGCGCAAGCTCGTCCAGTTCGAGCCGGGGTATCGAGCGGTCGATGATGGTGACCTCTGCACCCAAACCGATCGCCATGCGCGCCGCGTGCGTACCAACGAGGCGACCTCCAATCACCACGATCCGGGCCGGCTGAACACCGGGCACTCCACCGATCAACAGCCCTCGTCCGCCAGCACTACGCCTCAGGGCGCTACCCGCCCCTTCAATCGCAAGCCTATCCGCGACCTCGCTCATGGGCGCCAGCAACGGAAGGCCACCTTGCTCATCAGTTACGGTCTCATAGGCGATCTCGGTCCACCCAGATTTTAGGAGCCCCTTGGCCTGCTCCGGGTCCGGGGCCAGATGCAGATAAGTGAAGATGATCTGGCTCTCCCGCAGCTGGCTCCATTCGGACGGCTAAGGCTCCTTAACCTTTACAATCATCTCGCTCGACTCGAATACCTCGACTGCGGACGCCAGAATCGTTGTGCCGGCGTTGCGATAATCTTCATCCGCCGCGCCAATGCCCGCGCCAGCATCGGTCTCGATCATCACGCGGTGGCGCGCCGCCACGTATTCGCGGACAGCTCCAGGGGTAAGGCCCACGCGATATTCGTGCGCCTTGATTTCCTTGAGGACTCCGACCTTCATTTGAAAACTCCCTGCCTGGAGGGGCTTTCTAATCGGAAGTGCGTAACGATATTGCGACGCGAGCGCCACAATAGCGCAGGAATTCAGCGATCTTTGACCAGCTGCGCAGGATTTCAAACAGGATGCGGCAAGATGCTGAGTGGCTAAGATAACCGTACTCGCTGAGCTCAACGATCGAGCCCTCCGCAGCCGACGCGAACAGGCTCTCGACCGCAATGGCACCCGCGCTGAAAAAATCATATAACGGATCCGTGGGCGTCTTGAAAACGTCTACAGAACTACCTTCGCCGCGATGACAGGGTCCTTCCGCTCTGGACCAAACCTATTCTCATCTCATTACCTGCGAATCACGCGTTGGCTATGCACGAGGTCGGCGAATGCACGGACCTCGGTGTCAGTGCCTTCTCCTAAGCCGCCGAGATTCAGGGGAGCAGATCGAGGATCTCTTATTTCTAAGCTGCTCTTGTGCGACACTAGTCTACAAACTAAGCGGCGCGACTTGAGCCAAGGCGCTGTAAAGAGCCTCGTAAGAGCGCCTTTCGCCTCACCTTAACCTCGAAGTGTCAAGTGGGGAGCAACGACTTTGGGTGAGCGACGAATGGCGCATGAATAAAACGCTTGGGACCGGGTTCGCGGCTTGAGAATGCCACAAATGAAAATCCAGCCTTGCCGAATTTCTGGAAGAGCGAGCATCACAGTCCGCCAGCAGGGCAGGTCGTAGACTTTAGCTCATTTTTTTAAATGGCTAATAACCGCTGATGCGTGCCCCCTCATGCCCGCCGCAGTTGGGCGTGACATGTTCAACAGATCCGAGGCAATTGTTCGCCCGACAGCCAATCGACAACTCGTCCGCCACCGAAACTGGTCGCCATCTGCACAAACTTGTGATCGTCAGCTACCGCCTCTCCAATATCAGCTGCATCGCACCCGAGCGGATGCGCCTTCATGGCTGCAAGCACAGCATCGGCAGAATCAGGCGCGACGATCGCAACGAGCTTGCCCTCGTTAGCGACATGGATCGGATCAAGCCCAAGGAGTTCGCAGGTCGCCGCAACCGCAGGCTTCACAGGAATGGCGGCTTGCTGCAGACGGAAGCCGAGGCCCAATTGATGCGAAATCTCGTTGAGCGAGGCGGCAAGGCCGCCACGCGTGGGGTCACGCATCACCCGGATACCGCTGCCACCGGCCGCAACCATGGCGGCTACGAGGTCGTGCAGCGCGGCTGAATCCGAGCGCGATCTCGATTTGAAAGGCGACGTTCTGGCGCCTTGACATGATCGCCACCCCATGATCGCCGAGGCTACCGGAAATCAGGACACGGTCGCCAACCCTTGCCTTGTCGGCCGAGAGATCGAGCGCATCGGCCAGGACCCCGATGCCCGGTCGTGGAGATGAACAGACCGTCCGCCTTGCCGCGCTCGACGACCTTGGTGTCCCCAGTGATGATGTAAACGCCGGCGTCGCGCGCCGCTAAGCCCATCGACTCCGCAATCGTTTGCAGATCCGAAAATCGGAACCCCTCCTCGATAATAAAGCTAGCCGATAGATAGAGCGGACGCGCGCCGGCCATAGCGACATCATTGATCGTGCCGTTCACAGCGAGTGACCCGATATTGCCGCCAGGAAAGAACAGCGGTGAAACCACATAGCCGTCCGTCGTCATCACTATTCTGCCTGTTGCAACATCAAACGCCGATTGATCATTGCAGCGGGCGAGCCATTCGTTACCGAAGGCTCGGTGAAAAATGTCCGAGATTAGGTGCGCCATGGCACGGCCCCCGGACCCGTGAGAAAGATCAATGCGTCCGTTCTCGACATCAAGTCTGCGTTGATGGGCCTTTACGCTCATGACAACCGTCCCAGCTGATCATCGCGAACTCGGCCATACGTCCAATACGCGGCGCAAGCGCCTTCCGATGAGACCATGCAGGCTCCTATGGGATTTTCCGGCGTGCAAGCAGTTCCAAATAGCTTGCAGTCGACCGGCCGCTTGGCTCCGCGCAGAATTGCGCAGCACTCGCACGCTGGATTGTCAGCGACACGCAGTTCGTGCATCGCAAAACGCGCCTCGGCGTCAAATCTCGCGTATGCCCGCTTCAGCTTCAGTCCGCTTTTGGGTACGAGTCCAAGTCCATGCCATTCGAACTGCTCACGCAGTTCGAATATCTGCGAGACCTCGTCCTTGGCGCGCGGATTGCCTTCGCGCGTAACCGCACGGCTGTATTGATTTTCCACGCCGCAGCGGCCTTCGTTCACTTGCCGCACCAGCATCAGGATCGCCTGCATGACGTCGAGCGGTTCAAATCCCGCGATCACGATCGGCTTACCGAATTGTTCTGCCAGAGGTTCGTAAGGTCGCGTACCGATGATGGTGCTGACATGTGCAGGCCCGACGAAGCCATCAATTGCGCCCCCGCCGATATTGCGGATCTTCGGATTCTCGAGAATGCTGTGCATGGCGGACGGTGTAAGCACGTGTTTGCAGAACACGCTGAGGCTCTTCAGCCGCTTCTTCTCGGCAATCCGGATCATCACCGCCGTCGGTGGCGTCGTAGTCTCAAATCCAGTGGCAAAGAAGACCACGTCCCGGCTCGGTGCCTGTTCGGCGAGCCGAATAGCGTCGATCGTCGAGTAAAACCATCCGAATGTCAGCGCCTAGCGCCTTGGCTCGCAGCAATGACTTCACCCGCGCGTAATTTGGTCAGCCAGCACCGCGTTCAAAAAGCAGCCGCCGCTTAGGACGACGGCATTGACACCGGTTGTTCACGCAAAGCGCGTGACCCAGTCAATGCAAGCGGCGGCGAGAGTGCCATGAAACAGCCCGGCTCCGTCCGTGGCGCCTACGTTGTCTGTAATCAAGTGCTCAAAAAGCGGACGAAGCGACAGCACGCTCGCCATCCATCGTCCAGCCGGCATCGAGAATCTCAGTCCGCCGCACCAGCGCCTCGAGCTTCATTGCGGCCTCGCCCTCATAGCTCTGCAAACTCGCAATGCCCAGCAGCGCCGCCGCCGCATCAAACAACCGGCCCGCGCGGGTTGTGATGGTCCCGCCCTGCTGATCCAGCAATGCGCGCACGCGCTCAGACTGGCGTTGCGCTGCAAAGCGATGGCCGATTTCGGTTCCCCTGCCAAGCAACTGCAACATAGCGTAGGTCCCGCATGACCGTGCTCAGCGATGACGGCGGCAGCATGCGTGTGGTGATGCTGGACAGCGACCAGCGCGCGGCCGCTTCCCTCCGCAAAGCGCGTGGACGCCATATTGGGATGCAGATCGTGGGCGATGACGGCGGGATCGTCGTCAAGAACCAATGTGAGATGACGAATCGTCTCTTCAAACACACGAATGCTTTCGGCCGTATCGAGATCGCCAATATGCTGGGAGACGAACGCTTCGTTGTTCCGCGTGACGGTGATGGTCGACTTCAACGCACCGCCAACAGCGAGTACGGACGGCACAGATCTTGCCAGCCGGATCGGTTCTGGAACATAGCCACGGGCGCGACGAATGCGTTGGGCGCGGCCCGCCACAACCGACACGACGGAGTCATCCGCACGCGTTAGGATCTCGCGATCATGGGTCACGACAAGGTCGGCGATTCCCTCAAGCCGCCGCAGCGCCTGTGCGTTGTCGATCAGCAGCGGTTCGCCACAAAGATTGGCACTGGTGGCAACGATGACGGGGCCAGTCCCCACAAGCGATACTCCGGTCGAACGAAGTACCTGAAAGATGAAGTGATGCAGCGGGGCCGCGGGCAGCATGACACCTACCCGCGATAAGCCGGGAGCTATCGCGGGTGCTAAATTATGGCGCGAACGTAGAAGGACGACGGGACGAGCTACGGATTCGAGTAGCGCGAACTCGGGCTCATTCGCTTCCGCGATCTCATTGACCCGCTCTATGGAACCGACCATGACGGCGAATCGCTTCTCAAGACGCCGCTTTCTGCCGCGCAAACGCTGCACCGCGCCCTGGTTGCGCGCGTCGCAAAGCAGCTGGTATCCGCCCACCCGCCACGGTTTGGCCGTCGACGATTGCCGCGACAATAGCGTTGTTTCCATGGCTGAGCCGCGGGCCGCATGTCGGACACGCGATCGCCTCCGCATGGAACCTGCGACTCGCCGGATCGAGATATTCGCTGACGCAGGCGGCACACAGCCTAAAGGCCTTCATGACCGTGTTTCGGCGATCGTAGGGAAGCTGTTCGGAGAGGGACGGGCCGCAATGCGAGCAACTGATGAAGGGATAACGGTAATGCGACTTTTCGGATCGAACTACTCACTGATGCACTGCTGGCAGGTCGCGGCATCGGCGACGATCCGCGTTGACGACTTGCCACCTTCGCTGGTGCCGATCGAAAAGTCTTTCGCCGCGAGCGCTCCTGTCTCCTGAACGCAGATGTGGTCGATGCATGCCAGTGGTGGTGCTTCAAGCGGCAAAGCGGCAACAAACTCCGACGCACGGTTGCCCTCCACCTCGATCGTAACGCCCTCTGGATCATTGACGACAAACCCCGCCAATCCGTACCGCGTGGCCAGGCCATAGACGTAAGGACGAAATCCGACCCTTTGCACAGCTCCGCTCACGCGCACGCGTAGCCGAGTTTGGCCGCAGGTGGGGCGGCGCTCATCGCCTTGTGTCCCTCTCGGCGAGTCTCTGATGCGCCTGATTGCCGATCCAGGCATAGAGCGCGCCGAAACCCTCGCCAGTACGCGCCAAGACCGTGAGCACTTCGATCCTTGAATTGACGCGCCTTGCATACTCGATGATCTTGCTCACATCGAACTCAAGGAATGATGTCAAATCAATCTTGTAATCAGCACGAGCGACGAAGCGGCAAACATATCCGGATATTTGAGCGGCTGGTCTTCACCTTCGGGGGTCGATAGCATCACGATCTTGCAGGCTTCGCCTAGGTCGAAGGCTGCGGGACAGACCAGATTACCGACGTTCTCGATGAAGAGAATACCGCGCGTGAGCCGCGGCAAGCGGCCGTCGGCCTCGCCGATCATTGAAGCATCGAGGTGGTTCCCTGCCGGTATTGACTTGAACAACCGGCGCGCCAGCCGCGCGAACGCGTTCGGCATCATTCGAGGTCTGTTGGTCGCCTTCGATGACGCCGATCGGGCGAGTGCGCTTGAGCTCGGACACGGCGCGGACGAGCAGCGACGTTTTGCCTGCACCGGGACTGGACACAAGATTAAACGCCAGCAGGTCATCGGCCACGAAGAGCGCGCGATTATCCGCCGCTATCCTATCGTTCTTTGCCAAGTATGTCGCGTCCGACCCGAATGACCCGCTCGCGGTTCGTGTCCGCTGCCTTCAAAGTAGCCGCACCGGCCCCGCAGCTCTGAATGGCCTGCCCATCACGAGCCTGCAGATGGCCGGGATGATGATGGCAAGCATGGTCTTGGCGAGCATGGTAGGAATGCAGCAAGCTTTGATCACCATGCACATGGGCGCCGTGGCGATCACCGTCCTGCACACGAGCATGATAGCGCGCCAGTGGTCTTGCGCATCATGAACTTCGACGCGTCCGGTCGAATACATTCCTTCACTGCAACCGCATACGGTCACATCAATTGACCTCCAGCTCTTTCGCGCGCATCTGTTCGCCTGTCGTTATCTGCAACTGATAACTGCCGCAGTAAGGACAACACTCAGCGCGCAGAGCAATTTCGACACTCTTCGAAACAGGCCATGCACCAGGCCATGCCAGGCACTTCGATGATTTTAAGAACCGCGCCGTCGGCGACGGTCCGTGTTGCGACAGCTGTGAAGCAGAACTTAATAGCTTCGGGCGCGACATGGCTCAGGGCCCCGATCTCCAGACGGATGCTCCGCACCTGCGAAATCGATCGGCGACGCGCCTCCTCCTCGACAATTTCGATGATGCCCAGACAAAGCGCCATTTCATGCATCGCCAACCTCGCGAAAATTGAGCGTGAACCCGGCGCAAGGATCGAGCGATGCAATCACCGCACGAACCGCTTCCTGATGTGGTCTCGCCGTCAGCACCGCGCCCTGAAGGCGCCAGACAAGTGGTCCGCACCGATGGAAATTCCATTCCGTCGGCGCTAGGAATTCGACGCGGGATATCCGGCCCCGAGGATCAAGCTCAACCGCGTGATAGAGGCGCCCCCTGGCGCATTCGACTGCTGCCGCTGCACGGCCAGGACCTAGCCTGTAGCTTTCGATGATCCCATGTTCCGCGACTCGATATGAGCACGAGCCTCGAGCCAAGCGCACAGCCGAACCATCTCCGTAATTCTGGCCATCAGCCGCGCAACCGCACCCGGCCGCCCCGGCGGAAGCCGATCACGCGTCATTTGGCGCGCCAACGGCCCCGTTTCGGGCGCATGCCCCTCGAGATCCGGACAACAGCAGAACGTATCGTCGTCCGCGAGTAACCGTTCAACGATATTGCGGTCGTCGGCAACGGACAGGAACGAGTGCTCGATCGAGATTGACTTCAAGTCGACCTCATCAAGCTCTGCAATGCGAAGCGCGAACGGGCTGCCGGACTTCAGCGCACAAGCCTCTCTCGTTATGCCGAGCGCGGCCATCGCGGCCCAATTCGCGCTATTGCTTCGCGTCGAGCAGGGCCGCGGATTGGCTGTTCGCTGCCGATAAACACTGATGTTCCGTGCATCACGGATCGAACCGCTGCCGCACGGCCGACGTTCGGCGTAAGATGACCGACAAAGAGGCCACGCAGCAATTCCGCGATACGCTCGGCAACGACCAAGGTAATACGATGCTGCTTTGTCGCGAGGATGATCTCTTCCTTGCGCGCCGCCTCGATCGCGGCCAGTAAGGCAGCCTGCTGCGCAGCGGCACATAGCGCAAAGAGCCGCGGCAGCCCCTCAAGCACCGACGATGCCTGTTTGCCGGCGAACAGCCACGCCAGCGGCGGCCGGGCTCGGGGCACGATCTCGACTGCGGCGATTACGTCGGCAGCAATCGATACGGTGACATCAATCTTGTTGCGGGAGGCGAGGCTCATGGGCGGCGCTCCTCCATCATCTCACGCAACAAAAGCCGGCGACCAGACGCACTGAGATCTAACGCGTGGCTCCAATGTGACGCTGAGCGGTTGTCCGACCAGACGCCGGCAAGGACCGCTGCTTTGGCGCGGGCGGATCGCATAGCTTTGCATGCAAAGATCGCTGAGAGGGGAGCAACAGGCAATTACGGCGAATGGCGCTAGCTCGCCGACAATAAGTTCGATGCAACCGGATCCGGCCCGCAGGGGTAGATACCATTTGTGGCCAGCACGCGGTTGGCAAGTGGCCTTACGCAAGATGACAACCGCCTTCATGACCCGACGCGCAATCATGCCGACGGGCGAGCGCTCATGCGTGCGAAATTCGCTCGCCTCGACCCTGGGCGGTTCGCTCAGAGTCCGTCGCTTGCGATTGGCGATATGCCGATTGGCTACCACAAGCATCGCCACCGATGTGAACATATCGTTTTGCATGCTCCCGCGAGGGCTTATTTCACGGTCAAGCATCGTACTCAATCGACACGCGATCCAGCCAATGCCGCGTTGCCGGCGCGCCGTCTGCGACGAACGCGCCGGATGCCGATTGATTTCCAAGTACTTCATGTGAAGTATGCCTCGATAATTTCCTGCAGGCGTTCGGCGGAATGCTCGAGATCTTCGTCGGCGGCCAGCACAACAATCGGCACGCCGCCGACCTCCAGCGTATCCAGAATGATGTTGTCCATAAAATTGAAGTATTGCACCGACCAGACGTTCCGGATCCGGGTCGCCTGCACTCGGCATGCGCCGTAGCCGCAGAAGATCAGTCGGACCGGACCATTGCCCACGCTTCGCCGCTGAAACGCCAGCTCGACAGCGCTCATCGGCAGCAGCGTGAGATTGATGACATGCGCGTGCATGCCAGACAGCCAGGCACGAGCCCGTCCGCGTATTTCGGCGAGCACCGGCAGCACGTTCATCGCACCGTCCGGCGCCGGGCCTATCACAAGATCGGTGGACGTCAGATCAGTCGCGGCGCGCTGCACAATCTGTGGGATCGCCCCGACCTGAATATATTCATGTGCCGGCTCCATCCCGATGCGCAGGCGCCAGATTCCCGCATGCACGGTCTCCCCGATTTGCGCCAGAGAGCCGTCCGGCAGTGCAACGACGCCGGCCACCTCACCCTCCCCGAGCACCTCGGCAATCAGCTTGCGTTCGAGATCGTCGAGTTTAGCGAGTCTGTAGAGTTCCGTCCCGGCGCCGCTCGTCTGACCGCCAGCAGCAGCGGCAGCGCTCGACAGCAGCGCTTTGGATCACCATGGTCGATCGGCAACACCTCGCTGAGATCGCCATCAAGAATGACGCCGCGCGGCAGCTTGAGACCTTTCGCGGAACAGTCGTTGGCATTTTCGGGGATGTCGCCATAGGACATCACACCTTTGCCCGAAAGCCCGCTGCCATGCAGCCAGTCCTTGTAGAACGAGCCGATCGCTGCAATGTCCGGCAGATAGACCTGCTCGACAAACTCGATCGAACGATCGATGATCGATGATCGAGGACACTAAGCTAAGCCGCTCCATATTGATCGCACCCACCGCGCCAGTTCCGTCGATATTGATCGCGCAGGGCACGCCGCCGACCAGCCAGTTCGGATGCGGGTTCTTGCCCCCATAGACCGCTTGGACCTTGACGATTTCTTTCTGGAAATCGAGCGCCTCCAGATAATGCGCCACGGCCATCAGATTCGCTTCCGGTGGAAGCTTGTAGGCCGGATGCCCCCCCAATAGCCATTCTTGAACGGACCGGGTTGCCCGGATCCGAAGAACTTAGTGAGCCTGATCTGCAAATCCTTAAAGTAGCCAGGGGACGACAGCGGCCAGGGCGAGATAGACTGCGCCAGCGCCGACGTCGACTTGGGATTGGCCTTGAGCGCGGACATCACGTCAACCCAATCGAGCGCGTGCAAGTGGTAGAAATGCACCAGGTGATCATGCACAAGCAGACACAGTTGCATGATATTGCGTATCGAGTTGGCATTCTCCGGAATGGCGATCCCTAGCGCATTTTCAACGGCGCGCACGGAGGTGAGCGCATGGGTGCCGGTGCAGACACCGCAAATCCGCTCGGTGAAGGCCCAGGCGTCCCGCGGATCGCGCCCGCGCAGGATGACTTCGATGCCACGCCACATCGTCCCGCTCGAGACCGCATTGCGGATCACATTATCAGAATCGACATTGGCCTCGACGCGCAGGTGGCCTTCGATGCGGGTCAGCGGATCGATGACAATTCGCTTGCCGGAAGGATCGAGATTGAACCCATTTGGTGTCTGAACAGCCACCGTCACCTTCCCCTCAACTCGGCTTACTTTTGTCAGTTGCGCGATCCGGCTTGTGGGTCAACCGCTTCACAGCCGTGACCGCCGCATGCGCAGCGACGGTCAGCCCAACAACGCCGGCAGCGGCCATGCCAATCTGATCGGCGTTCTTCTCAATGCCGAGTGGCCAGATTGAATCGGGAATGACACGCCGCCGTTCCCGAACGGCCGAACAGGCATTGTAAGTGGTCGGCCCCTTGCAGCCCATGTTGTATAAGCAATAGCCCTTGCGTGCCCCTCATCGTCCCACTCCTCGACAAACTGGCCAGCGTCGAAATGGGAACGCCGATAGCACTTGTCGTGAATGCGCTCGGAATAAAACATCTTGGGGCGTCCCAGGCGATCGAGCTGCGGCAGCTTTCCGAACGCGGTCATGAAGGTCACCAGGCCGGTCATGGCCTCTGCGATGTGCGGGCACCCGGGCACCTTGATGATCGGCCTGTTGGTGATCACCTTATCGATCGGCACCGCCCCAGTCGGATTGGGCTCGGCCGCTTGCACGCAGCCCGAGGACGCACACGTGCCCCAAGCGACGATCGCCATGGACTCTTCCGCCATCGACCTGAGCTTTTCAACGAACGGCTTGCCGCCGTCTGTGCAGAACATGCCCCCTTCGTTCAGCGGCGGATTGCCTTCCACGGCAAGCACATACTTGCCCTTGTACTTGGCACGGGTTTCCTCCAGGATGGCTTCGGCTTAGTGTCCTGCCGCCGCCATGATCGTGTCGTCATAGTCAGCGAAATCATCGATAGCAGCGTGTCTTTAATCAACGGATGAGCCGATCGGATAAAGCTTTCCGAGCAGCAGGTGCACTCGAGCCCGTGCATCCAGATGACCGGCACACGCGGCTTGATCTCCAAGGCGGAAGCAATACCGCTTGCGGCGAACGAACCGAGTCCGAAGCTCCCGGTTGTCAAACTGCATAATTTGTGAAAACTACGACGCGTGATACCCTGACGTCTGATCACGCTGTAGAAAGTTTCCGATGCCCCGCCCATGGCCCCTTCCAAGTGACTTGTCGGCCGTAACAATTACTGACCCCAACAGCAAGAAACAGGCCACCGCATGGGAGCACACTCGGCAGATACGCGACCGCCGCTTCGCGATTATCGGTAGGGATGAGCGAGCCGAGCTCGCGAGGCACAAGCTACGCGTTGTCCGCCATTCGTGCTAATGATCCGTCGGGGCGGATCGATCCGATGCATCTTTCATTCAGTGGGCGCTTGCTGCGCGAGCACTTTCACAGGATCTATAATCGGAGTCTGGACCTTCAAAGCTCTCATCCAGCGGCGCCAGTCCAGGTCAACTCACCTGAATTGCCTGGAAGCGCCGAGGAGCCCTTTCATGCGCGCACAGCCGCTCCGAGTCCCAATCCCGCAAAGTCGTTGGAGATTATGTGATGCGCCGTCTTGAGATCTCGAAAGCGTTGCCCATCGAGGTCCTGCCGTTTAGCAGCATTTGTCCAAACCGCACAGCGTCATGGACTGTCGCAAATACGCAAGCTCCCCCGCAGTCAAACTTCGTCGGACTTTCGAGGAGCTCGAGTTCTGTGGCTTTCCTGTCAGAGGGGCGTCTAGAAATTGACGCGCGGGGCGCTCGCGTTGCGATCCCGACAAATGGAACGTGGCATCTTGCGTTTCGATCAGCCTCCACGGGCTGTTCGCGGGATACTGTCACAATCGCTGTTCGCTGACTTTTCGACGACAATCCCGAGCACATCGGTCGAGAAGATGGGGCAGCGGCAGCTTAGTATGGCTTCGATGAAAGCCTGTTCATGGCTCTGGCGGAGCTACGAAATTCGGATGAAGACGCACTGCTTGATCCGAGCTATCCGGGCGCGCCATAAGTGAGGCTAATCTATGGCGCCCTCGGCGATCGAATTTTTGATCAACCGTCAGGCTGCACCCCCTCTACTTTCATGTTTTTGCGAAGTCCAGGTAGTGCCCGGTAATCTCGGCCTGCAGAGGTAGGCAACTTGCCTCAGCGTAATAGGCAATCGCCATTATCGGTTTGGCGACGGACGCGACTGCGAATATCGCTTCGAAGCGCATCGATGTTGCTTTCGCAGGGATCGAATTGCCCGTATGCCTTTAGTGGATGAGCTTGCCGCCTCAGGCGATGCAACCCGCGCCGGCACGCACTTGCCAGCGATCGAGCGCAGAGCTCCTCCAGTTTGGCAAGGCGGCTCTTGGAACTCCGACGTCAAGCCCCAGCCTCCCGCAGAGGCGCGACGTGCGGCGAATTAAAGCCGATTCCAGCGGCAGCCGCGGCCATAACGGATGGCCGGATCCGGCTTGCAATGCTGCTGCTCGCTCACGATCGGACATGTCTGGCCGTCATGCCGAAGCGGATTTAATCAGGGCTGGTGCCCTCATGTGCCTCTTCTGGCACAGCGTTTGTCGATGAAGGTTAGAATAAAAATGACGGCAAAGGCAAACATCACCATACCGCCGGAAATCCAACTTGCCTCGCTCCAGCGCGATGCTTGCACATAGTCAATGACATAAGCTGACAACACCTTGGTGCGCCCAGGAATGTTGCCGCCGATCATCATCACTACGCCGAAGGTGCCGATCGAATGAGCAAAGCCAACCAAGGCAGCCTTGAGAAACTCCAGTCGCACCAACGGCAGACCGATAGTAATGAAGGCATACAATGGAGAAGCACGCTGATTGACGAGCGGTCCCCCGCCTATCGCAATAAAGGCATTATGGATCGGCTGCACCACCAAAGGGAGCGCTGAGAGGACCGATCCGACTACAATTCCTGCAAAGGTAAAGGCGAGCGTGTGCTCGCCCCAGAAAGAGGCGAGAAAGCCACCCGGTCTGTTCGGGCCGAGCAGGACGAGTACGCAGAAACCAAGCGCCGTCGGAGGCAGCACCAGCGGCAGCGCGATGATCGTCGCCACCGCCTTGCTCAAAACCGTCTTTGAACGTGCCAGCCACCACGCGAGTGGCGCGCCAACAACCAAAAGGATCATCGTCGTCAGGCTGGCGAGCTCGATCGTGAGCCCAACGGATTGCCAGATCTCGGCCGAAACGGTATCCATGTGCGTCAGCTCCACGGTGAGAGCACGTTGCCATATCGGCAGAGCGATCGCCTGCACGTCCGGCTTGCTGAGGATTTGGCATGCAGCGCCTTTTGGCCGGACCCAACCTCCAAGAGCGAGCATCCTGCCAGGTCGGTTCACAAGGTCCTTTGCTAACCGCCGGCGCATTCTCACATCGTTGCCTTTTAGCGGCGATTCAGAATCTCCGGTTTGAACCAATCGATCAATCTGTGGGATCGACGCACACTGTACTAGCTTCGGCCGCGCCGCCTTCCCCATTGCGAATGCATCTGCGGTGTCCGGCCCACTCGTCCCTTTTGCGGCGACGACGCGCCTGCGGATCGACGGCACGGAGAACGACGACGGCTTGCGCGCACGATTCACAACGTTCGAAGCCGAACTCGCCAGAGAGGCGAAGTGGCTTTCCAGAGGCGCGAGGCCGCCCTCAAGCAGCCGAGCCGGGCGACCGCGGTCGCCCGAGCGAAACGCCAGAAATGTTGGAGCTTGCGTGGCCTGGCTGTATAGCTCAGTGCCCGCTATGACATTCAACATGGCTTCGGACCACCTCGCCCGCTTTGACAATCCGGCAAGCCTATCCGTCGGCATGCGGAACTTGATGAGGGGTGCCATATTGACGCGCGTCGTTTCTGCGAGAGAGGGCAAGAGGGCGGAAATCGCAGTCCTCATCGGAGACTCCTGTGACAGGGCCGCTTCAACAGCAGCTCCTGTCTTCGTCCAGCAATGTCTGTGCCGCTTGCCAAATGTGATGCACTCCGTGCTCAACGTGAGGAAAAACGCGCATAGATGCGGGCATTGCTGTGGAGTGGACCTAACGCTCTGTCAGCTTTCTGGCATCATTGTCCTCGAGCGGACAGCGCCGCACAATGAAATTGCAGAGTTGACGTGCGCGAGATGCCCTTGGGGTCTCATAACGTTCCTCGACGGAAATCCTCGCGTGCATCTCCTGCTTCGAAGAATTGATTAGCCGTTCCTTAAACGCTAGCAGGTATGACGGCCGGCAACCGCGCCACAGTCCCATGCGTGGTCATGCGCCAGTTGTTCCGAGCGCTGGACTAGGACCCACTGCCGAAACAAGCGCTGCAACGAGCCTATATCGTGTCCAGGCGATGAAGTATATCGAGGGTGGTCGTGTCGTGAGCGCGAGAATCGCATGCACAGATCTTTGCGTTCGCGCGCTTTTGCTGCTCGCTGAAGAAGACGTCGCGGTGGTCAAGCTCACCGTCGATGTTGACGAGATCGATCGCACAGACGCCGCACTCCCCGCGCCGGCAATCCGCAATCACCTCGTAACCCGCTGCATTGAGTACATCGAGCAACGAGCGATCGCGCGGAATCACTAGCTCGATGGCACGATCTGCAAGGCACACCCGGAAACCTTCAGTCGGCAGCGAGCCACTCGAACCGAAGGTCTCGTAGCGTAGGTCCGATAGTGCGCGCCCTGCGCCGGTCCAAGCCCGGCGGGCCGTATCGAGCATCCGCATCGGACCACACAAGAGTGTCAAGGCGTCAGGCGGCAGCGAGGCGAACAAGTCATCGAAATCGAGCCGACGCCCTTCGTTGCTTGCATGGATATTAAGTCTCTCGTTCAGCAAGGGGGCGAGGACATCCAGATAGACGGCTTGATCACGAGAAGGCACGGCATAATGTAAAGTGAATTGGCTATCGCGGCGGGCTATCGCTTGAGCTGCCCCTATTCGTGGCGTAATATCGATGCCCCGGCGATTAGGCAGTAGTGCCGGCGCGCCCAGTCTATCGACAGCAGTGAGACCGGCAATGTAATGGTCAGCCGCGTGCCCGGCGCGAGCGACCACATGTACTGCGAGCCGCCGCGCGAGTCCTCCACGCGCCGCACCGCAATGCCATAGCCCGCCCGGTCGACTTCGCCGACCAAGGAGTAGGACCGCGTCTCCGGCCGTGTCCATCGACAGTGACGGCGACATTGATATGGCTGCCCACCGGATAGGTCGCGCCATCAAAGTTGTCCGGCTTGATCAGCAGCTCGCGGATCGAAGGCGTCAGATCGCATGTCGCAACGAGGGTTGCGGGTATCCAGCTTTCAATGAACCGCATGCAGCTCCCTTCAATCGCCTGCCATCCTAATGAGCGCCAGTCCCGGCAGCTGGTCGGAATGCGTCTTGTTCTTGAGCACCAAGCGCAAATTGCGCGCCGCCACTTGCGCGTGCTCTCGCATGATTGCTTCGGCGCGCGCGCCTTCTCGATTTTCGATTGCGTCGATTACGACGCGGTGTTGATCCTGCGCAATTAGGAGTGTGTGGCGCACATCCGGCAGTGTCAATTGTGTCATCACAAAGCCGCTAGGCGAGGCGAACGGTAATGCGGACGCGCGATCGACCTGCCTGATCAAGTGCGGATGCGCGACAATTCCGTCAGCAGCGCGTGAAAGCGCGCGTTGAGCGCGACGTAGGAGGAGAAAGTCTGGACGGAGATTGGATCCTGCCGCACAAGACCGTCAGTCTCGTCAAGACAACCTTTCAAGGGTTCGAGATCGCGCAATGAAACACCCCGCTCGGCGGCAACGCGTGCGGCCAGCCTCTGGAGCGTGCCGTGCAGTTCGATCGAGTCCACGACATCACGCTCGGAGAATGCCTTTACCATGAAACCACCGGAAGAGATCGCTTCCAAAAGCCCTTCCTCCTGCAGTCGAACCAGCGCCATTCGCACCGGAGTGCGCGAGGCGCCGGTCGCCTCCACAGCCTGCAATTCGGAGACCCGTTCGCCGGGCCCGCAAATCACCCGACAGAATCAGATCGCGCAAACTGAGCTGGGCACGCACCGTCTGTGAGACAGAGCGATCGCTGTAACGCTCGGCCATGTCCTACTCCGCGGCTTGCCGGTGCTGCGGCGGATTTCCGCGTCGATCATGGATCTATCAGGCGGCGTGCCCACATCGCGCCAGCGTCGATGTTGAGGTTGTAGAAGACCCGATCGGCATGTTCGTCGATGGCGCGCTGTTGCGCCTCGAGAATAACTCATCCCCCCGGAAGATGCCGGAAACGCCTTGGCGGGGTTCGGTGGTCAGACACTGTTCGCTTAAGAGGTAATTACGTACGAATGCCCAGAAATAATGGCAGCTGGTCTCCGTTTCGGGCGTGATGGTGTTGAGAACCATACCATTGACACCCGCCGAGCGATCGCCTTCGGGCGCTCCTGTTCCGGCGGGCGCCACCCCGACGTCGATATTGATGGTGCACGGCGCCTCGAAACGAATGATTTGCCAGCGGACCACCCGACCAGGCTTTTGCAACTGTTTCGACCAGAACGGCGGCGGGGGTATTCCCCTTCATCCAGCGCGTTACCGTGGCAGTCTTCTCGCCGTGCGTGACGTCAAGCGGCGCTTCCGCGATGGCGTCGTTGCCAATACTGGCCCCGTGCACAAAGGTCTCGTGCGTCAGGTCCATGAGATTGTCGACGACCAAACGATAGTCGCATTTGAGGTGAATGGTCTCACCATCAGCGACCCAAGCAGGATCGTCGTTCCAGTGCATGTCCGGCACCAAATCTGGGTCAGCCAGCGCTAGATCGCCCATCCACAGCCAAATGAAGCGATTGCGCTCGACTGCGGAATAGGCACGCACGCATGCGGAGGGATTGATTGTCTCTTGCGAGGGCATGAAGGTGCAGCGCCCCTGCGCATTGAATTTCAGCCCATGATAGCCGCAGACAACGCTGTCGCCCTCAAGGCCGCCCTTTTGAGAGCGGCACCAACCGATGCCAACAGGCATCCTCCAGCGCCGCCACTTCACCATCGGCCCGCCGATACATTACGGCGTGCCTGCCGCAGATCGTGCGCGGCAACAGCGCCTGCTTGACCTCGGCATCCCAAGCGGCCGCGTACAGGCATTGGTCGGAAAGCAACAGCTCATGCGGCAACCTCGCTTCTCTGTATAGTTAGTGTATACACCAATTCGAGATTTCGCGGGAAATATGCTCATTATGGTGAAATTTTTGCAGTCCAAATCGTCGTCGTAATGGCAGCATGTATACACGATTTGATTTTATCAACCCTATATGTCCCGGCCGGCGATGGAGAGGCATCAGCTGGTCAAACTCCCGGGACATCGCCAGACGGCACATCCTGCTGCATCACAGTCCTGCATCGTCGCTATTCTCGTGCGGCGATCACCGTGACTCCTGGCGTGCATAGGGCGCAGCCTTGGGCGATTCTTGGCCGGCAGTAACGATGCCTTTACCGGGTTCGGACGTTGACGCCCTGACAGCGAGATCGGCCCACGCTTTCAGCTCTTTCAGCTCATCCAGTGCGTAGATGACGCGACCGCCAAATTCTTCGATACGTTGGCCCTGCGCCATATGTCCGGTGCTTCTTGAGCGTGCGGCCCGCCAGACGGAGATAACGCGCCCAAAAGAATCTCGATCTGACGCTCAGATGTCGCCAAGCTTCCATCGCGCGGATACCTGCGATCCAAACAATCGATTTTACCAATGCGACGCACTGCTGCATCAACTCGGCACTCGACACATTCCGATCACACCAAGCTTCAACGCCGAGACGCGACTCGGCTTACGTGCCCTGCCAGAGCAAGAGATACGTCACCCAGCGCAACGCCTTCCATTCGAACATGCGAACGCAGGTCCGAGCATTCAGATAACCTCATCAAGAGATAGACGGCTTATGCCTGGTTTGATCGGCCGCAGATTAGCGTCTGGTGCAAATCTTGCTTGCCGAAAAAGATAACGTGACTGAATGCCTGCCTTTGGAATGACGCGCCGGCTCCCGGAACCGTCTTCAATCGGACAAGGCTACGGCCAAAAGGACAGCCTCGTATGACGCCGTCGGCTCTCACGACGCGGCGGCTCACATTCGAGGGAATTCGGGAAGGAAGCGTCATGACCACTATGGCAACTGCGGCGCCTGCGCGCGCGTCACAAACCTGGTATAAAATTCTCTACGTCCAAGTGTTGATCGCTATCGTGATTGGCGCCATCGTCGGATGGCAGTGGCCATCGGTCGCGACCAACGACTGGGTCAAGGCGCTCGGTGACGGCTTCATCAAGCTGATCAAGATGGTGATCGCGCCGATCATCTTCTGCACCGTTGCATCCGGCATCGCGCATATTCAGGACGCAAAGAAAGTTGGGCGCGTCGGCGTCAAGGCGCTGGTATACTTCGAAATCGTCTCCAGCTTTGCCTTGGTGTTGGGCCTTGTCATGGGCAATCTGGTTCAAGTCGGCCGTGGCATTGCCGTCAAACCCGACGCTGCGGCAGTCGCCAATTTCGTCAAGCAGGCGGAAGCCTCGAAAACCGTCGATTTCTTTCTCAATATCATTCCCGATACCGTGGTCGGCGCCCTGGCTCGCGGCGATGTTCTGCAGGTGCTCCTGTTCGCGATCCTGTTTGGCTTTTCGCTGATGGCGCTGGGAGAGCGTGGAGCGCGGCTGCGCGGCATGATTGACGACGTTGCGCACGCGGTGTTCGGCGTGATCGCTATCATCATGAAAGCGGCTCCGATCGGCGCGTTCGGCGCAATGGCCTTCACGATCGGCAAGTTCGGGCCGGCGGTGCTCGGCAATCTGATCGGTCTGATCGCGCTATTTTATGCGACGGCCGCGATATTTGTAGTGGTCGTTCTCGGCCTAATCGCGCGCCTTGTCGGCTTTTCGATCTTCAAGTTCATTGCCTATATCAAGGATGAGCTTCTAATCGTGCTCGGCACCTCGTCTTCGGAAAGCGCGCTGCCGCAATTGATGGAGAAGCTCGAGCGGCTGGGCTGCTCCAAGCCCGTGGTCGGCCTCGTGGTGCCAACCGGCTACTCCTTCAACCTCGACGGCACCAACATCTATATGACGCTTGCGACCTTGTTCATTGCCCAGGCGCTCGGGGTCGATCTCACTCTTGGCCAGCAGCTCACGATCTTGCTCGTGGCAATGCTGGCCTCGAAGGGGGCAAGCGGCGTCACCGGCGCGGGCTTCATCACGCTCGCTGCTACGTTGTCGGTGGTCAACCCAACGCTAGTGCCGGGCATGGCAATCGTGTTCTCGATCGACAAGTTCATGAGCGAGGTACGCGCCCTTACCAATATCACCGGCAACGGCATCGCAGCTGTGTTCGTCTCCTGGTGGGAAGGCGAACTCAAGCACGGGACGCTGCACGCCCGCCTCAACCAGCCCGCCGATTCCACCAGCATCGACGTTAGAAGCACAAGGAGGTAGGCCCCGGACTTTATCCGTGATTACAAGACGCGTCGAACGCGAGTGTTGCCCAAACTTCTGATTCTTCGCAGTTCAGATCGGCTCAGCCGACCTGAACTGCAAACCGGAGCGTTTTCTCACGCGATCTCGGACCGCCTGCTTTGCGCTGCGGTCCAGGCAACCGCTCTGAGAAAGATCCTCACATATAAAGGGAAAAGAGAGCATTGTTTTCGGCAGCCATCTCCAGGCGCGCCTTTTGAGGTACAGCTCCTGGCCATCCAAATGCCGGGGCAACGTTGGCCGAGCCAGACCATACGGTTAATGACAGAATCTGTGCGGCGTGACGGTCCACGGTACCCGGTCCGCCCATGAAACGGTTGGTACGTGGCTACTGAACCCGCCATGTCCGACCCACAATGTGGCGGCGACCACGCTGGCGCAACTCGATCATCTGGCTTGTTCCGGTGCGCATTGCGGAAGAGACCGCGATGGACGTGATCACGGTGGACCAGATTGCCCCCTTCACCAGCATGAGATGGATCCCAGAGGGTAACGTCACGGCGCTCCACAGCTTTTCGCTGCTCTCCGCATAGGCAGAAGGCCTGCCGCATTGTTCAGCGTCAGCGCTTAGCTGAATTGATGTGGCCGGTGACCCTGACCTTGATGTGCCTTGGCGCCACGCAGCTGTACTCGGCCGCAGCCTCACGCGCCCGCGAGCGTTTCAAATAGCGAAGGAAAACAGATAGCCCGGGCTCGGTTGTACGCATGTCAGCGCGCGATATTGGATGGTTTAGGACAACTATACGTACGTTTGTAATGCGCCTTTCTTCGGTACGTGCTCAGTTCAACCGTAAGCAATCGATCCCGGAAATGCTCGTGAGCGTCTCTGGGGCAGAAAGGATTGCCTTATTTTTGCCTAGAATGTTATAGCTCTCCTGCCGCATAACGGCCGGATGGTCGAAGAATGCATAATCAGATCAGCAATTTCAAACGTTCGGCCACGCAGTTTGCCTTCGGCAGCATAACGCTGGCGGTGGTGACGCTAGCTTCCTTTTACCTTCAAACGCATTTCGCCGCGATGGCGCTCGTCTATCTGCTGGTGATATTGCTGTTTTCGTTGATCGGCAGCTCTGTCGCTTCATACGCGCTTTCCGTCTTAGCCATCGCTGCTTTGGCCTACTGCTTTGCGCCGCCGGCGTTCAGTCTACGGATTGACGACCCCCAAGCTCTTCCGGTGGTCGTCGCATTTCTTACGGTCTCGATCGTTGGAACACACCTGATCGGAAGAGTCCGCCAGGAAAGAGAGGCTGCGCATGAGGCTGCGGCCCAGCTGCGGCGCGGCGCGGCCGATTTGAAGGATCGCGAAAAACGGTGGCACGCGATCTTTGAGCACAACCCGGCCATGTACTTCATGCTCGATGAAGCCGGTACGGTCCTCAACGTCAATACCTTCGGCGCAACACAACTCGGGTATGCTCGCGACGAACTGATCGGCCAATCCGTGCTGGGAATCTTTCTCAAGGAAGATCGGGCGTTCGTTCACAAATGCGTTCGCACCTGCCTTGAAAATATCGGCCAATCGCGCACCTGGGATGTCCAGAAAATCAGGAAAGACGGCTCGGTACTGTGGGTACGTGAAAACGCTAAAGCCATGCTCTGGGCCGATGACCAGCCCATTGTCCTAATAGCGTGCGAAGATGTCACGGAGCGAAAGCGAACCGAACTTGCCCTGCAGCGGAGCGAAGCCCATTTGGCTCAGGCGCAGGAGTTGAGCCACACAGGCAGCTTCGGCTGGAACGTTGCTACCGGCGAGGTCTTTTGGTCAAAGGAGAACTTTCGAATTTTCCAATTGGACCCGCAGACGGCTCCTGGGCCGGAACTGGTTGTCGAGCGTACCCATCCAGACGATAAAGCTTCGGTCCAAGAGATCATCGATCGAGCGATGCGAGACCCAAGGGACTTCGAGCACGAATACCGGTTGCTGCTGCCGGACGGCTCGGTGAAGCACATCCACGCGAGGGTGCGAGCAACAAGAACTGCCACCGGTGACATCGAGTTTGTCGGCGCAGCGACGGATATCACGGCAGCAAGGCAAGTAGAACAGCAGCTACGCCGTAGCGAAGCCTATTTGGCCGAGGCCCAGCGTCTCAGTCACACGGGCAGCTGGTCCTGGGACCTCTACAGTCTCGACTTTGTGTATCGCTCCGCTGAGGTCGACCGTCTATTTGGCTTTGAACCGCAAGAGACTGTATCGATCGAGACCATTCGGTCGCGCGTTCATCCAGATGACCTGCCGCGGCTTCAGGAAGTGCAGCGCCAGGCTATCGAAGGCAAGGAAGAGCGCTTCGAGTATGATTTTCGAATCCTTCTAGCAGATGGCGGGATAAGACGCATACACTCCGTCGCGCATGTGGTGGTCGGCAGCGATGGCAATGTGCGCGAACTGATCGGAACACACATGGATGTCACCGAGCAATACGCCGCTAGGGAACGCTTGGAAAACACACTTGCCGCGCTGCGCGAAAGCGAGCAGCGCTTTCGCGATTACGCCGAAACAGCTTCCGACTGGCTCTGGGAGACGGGACCAGATCATCAGGTCACCCACTTATCCGAGCACACCAGCGCTGCGGGAATATTGGCGACGGGATTGATAGGCCTGCCTCGCTGGGACATCGCGTGCGACGTCGAGGAAGAACCTGAGAAGTGGCGGCAACATCGGGCGACGCTGGAGGCGCATCTTCCGTTTCGGGATCTGGTCTACCGCACTGTCAATCGTATGAGATCTCCGATCTACGTCCGGACGAGCGGCAAGCCTTTTTTTGATTTAAACGGCAATTTCCTCGGCTACCGCGGCGTCAGCACCGACATCACCGCTTTGATTCGCGGAGATCAAACCGAACAAGAGCTCCGAAAGGCGCAGGCGGAGCTTGCGCATGTGACGCGTGTGACGACGCTAGGAGAGCTGACAACCTCCATCGCCCACGAAATCAACCAGCCACTCGCCGCGATTATCAGCAACGCCGACGCGTGCCTCGGTTGGATGGGCCGCCAGACACCTGACCTTTCCGCCGCTCGCTGTTCGGTTGAGTGGATAATCGAAGACGCAATCCGGGCAAGCGAGGTGATCCGTCGGATTCGCGCACTTGCGAAGAAAGGCGAGATCGAGATGGTACCGCTCGATATCAATGATGTCGTTAAGGATGTTATTGCTCTGGTGGCACGTGAGCTGGTTAACCACCGAGTGACGCTAAAGACCAAGTTGACGGAAGCGCTGCCCGCAATCCTCGGTGATCGGATTCAGCTGCAACAGGTGATTATCAATCTGGTGATGAATGGGATCGAAGCCATGGACGGAGTTACGGACCGGACGCGCGAACTGGTGATTCAGTCGTCGGAGGACGGCACGGGATATGTGCAGGTTACCGTGACGGATTGCGGCGTCGGGATCGCTGAAGATGATACCGACCGAGTATTAGACCCCTTCTTCACGACAAAGTCGAGTGGCCTTGGCATGGGCCTTTCCATCTGCCGCTCGATTGTGGAAGCTCATGCAGGGCGCCTCTCAGTCGTTCGCAAGCAGGGGCCGGGAGCGAGCTTTCGGTTTGACCTGCCGTTGCACAAGGAGCTCGTGCCGTGAGCGAACGCCCTTCCCCCCCGCGCGAAGGCAGCAAAGCTGAAGCGTCGGCAAATGCGACAGTCTTCGTTGTCGAAGATGACGTCTCGATGCGTCGGTCGCTAACGAACCTTTTTCAATCGGTCGGCCTGGACGTCGTTGCATTCGGATCGGCCCGCGAAATGCCACAGAGCGGGCTTCCCGATGTTGTTAGCTGCCTGGTTCTTGATATCCGGCTGCCAGGTCTGAGTGGACTTGAGTTCCAGGCTGACCTGGCGCGGTTGAACATTCATATTCCGATCATCTTCATCACCGCCCATGGCGACATTCCCATGAGCGTCAGGGCCATGAAAGGCGGAGCCGTCGATTTTCTCACCAAACCGTTTCGCGATCAGGAGCTGCTTGACGCCGTGGTCGCCGCGACCGAACGTGATCGCAAAAGACGGAAGGCTGAGCAGACCGTCGCGGAACTGCAGGCTCTATTTAACACCTTAAGCCCGCGCGAGCAGGCGGTGATGAAGCTGGTCGCTACCGGCCTGATGAACAAGCAGATAGCCGCCGAACTGGGGCTCGCCGAGATTACGGTCAAGATCTACCGTGGACACGTAATGAAAAAGATGCGCGCCCGGTCGCTCGCGGATTTGATCAGAATGACTGAGACGCTGAGCATCCGCGCAAATCGGCCCGAACAAACCTAAGTATGATTTTACAATTTCAACACTCAAGCCCACTTTTCGCCGAGGGTGGCTAATGCTGCGGCAGCCGCCATTCCCGCGTCCGGAGGGCACGTCTTGTGCACGCCTTTAATATCTGTCGTTGACGACGACGCGTCGGTCCGCGCGGCGACAGAGAACCTTCTGAAATCGCGTGGCTACATCGTCCAAACGTTTGCGTCGGCCGAGGACTTCTTGAGGTCACCGCGATTGAACGAAACCTCCTGCGTAATTTCGGATCTGCAGATGCCGGTTATGAGCGGCTTGGACCTGTTGGCAGAAATGCGGGCGAGGGGTCACCGTGTGCCGTTCATTTTCATTACTGCGTTCCCGAACGACCGCGTGAGCACCTCAGCCCTGGACGCGGGAGCGATTGGCTTTCTGGCCAAGCCCTTCGCCGGGCATACGCTGATCGAGTGCCTCGATGCTGCACTGCAGGAGAATCGCGACGGGGGGCACACCTAATCCAGAAGACCGCCAACCTCATGTCCAATCTGCGCACTTCTCACGTTACACGACATCGATCAGCTTCTTGGCGCCGAGCACGCTGCGCCTGTAATTAGAACTCCCAGAGGCTGGGTCCGCGCGCTCCAGTCTAATTGGTTGGTCCGCTTTTTTAGGCTCGTCACCCGCGAGTTCGCTCAAGCAGGGTTCAAGACCTGCATGTTGAAATCCTATCTCGAGCTCGTACGATCTACTGGAATGAACTCCCCGAAATCGGCCGGCATCACCAGCGGTCGATTTCTTACTTTGGCTTATTGATCCTTTGACGTGCTCCGCCCGCTAGCCGCGTTGATCAAGACCAACGTTGCCGCCGCGAGGCTCGCGGTACTCGGCACTCCCGGATCCGTTCAATCTCCGTAGGCTGGTGCTCAGGGTGATCCTCCTCCCGGACAGGATTCGACAGGTTCGCGCGCTTGCTTAGCTCGGTCTCGTGCAGCAAGCATACTATTTTCAACAACGAAAGAGCTCTGCTCAGCCCAGGAGCTCTCCGGAAAGCATTTTCGAACCAATTGCTTGCGTCTTGTTCATCATCGATGTTGGTCGTCGGGCGAAAAGCTCTGTGGGACGAGCTCCTGTTCACCGCGCCGCCCGTCACAGCCGTCACAGCTTCTATCCTCCTTGTCTATTGGGAGGCAGCAATCGCTCCGTAGCTCCTTCACGCCCTATCTCAGGCTGCTCCTTTGCTCCTCATGAACTCTTGGGCCTCATCAGATCGCCCGGAAGACCTTTGCCTCCAGATACCCCACATAATCTGCGTGCAAAATGCCCGGCCTCCTTTCGACGGCCGGGCGGATCTTGGCCGCGCCTCGTAAAGTTATTACGACGCCGCCAATTCGATCTATCGGCTTGTGCAATGCTGTCACAGAGCGCACCAGGCACTAGCAGCTCGGCGAAGACTACGCCGGCCGGCTCAGTCTGCGTACCATCTTCTCTGCGCAGGAGCTCTTCTGACTGTGAGCCTTCCCCAAGGCCGCCTAGCGCAGCAAAGACGGCGCGAAGAGCACGACGAGATACGTTCCACGCAACTATACTCTAGTCACATAAAATCATCCTCGCAATCGTATGTCGCTGAGCCTTCTGCGATCTCGGTATCACCGTTCTCACAGTTGCCAATTTCGGAAAGATATCGCGCGGCAGCGCCATTTCGCCGCCATTCACCATCACTGTTCCTTATCCAATTTTCTGACGTCTCTGGGTCGAGGACCATTTGTCGGCGTCAACCTCGACAAACCCCAACTTCTCCGCACCGGCTCCTGCTTCTGGATTAGCCGGACGCAAATTGAGCAACGGCCTTACCGTCCATTCGAAGTCGATGCTCGAGCAGAATATCGCCAGCGTTCTCGACAAGCGGATGAACGACCTGAAGATCTACACTCGAGGTAGTCCCCGTTCGCCCAGGAAACAGCTCCCGCCATCGCTTGACGTCGAACTCTGTCATGCTGTCGCCGCCTTCCATTCTTAGAAGCCCGACACTCTTGTTTCCTAATTGGCAGCTGAAGTATCGCGCATTATCGGAATCTCGAGTTGTTCCATAGTCCTCAGCAATTTCCGCAGTTCGCCTTGCTCTTGCGGACACGAAATCTGAGTACTCTTGCGGGTTGTCGGCGATGTACTTGATCTCTTCGCCGTGATAGGTCTGAGCCTATTGATCTCCACCACAGGAGGGTTTTGAACGAGCGAATACGGTCTTGTTGCCGACGATGAGCTGCCACTGGGGCCTGGCGCGGCCAAGCGCATATTGGCGAACGCATCCGCGAAGCTGTTTGCATCCCCTTGCTCGTCAGCTTCGACAAAGCGTGAGGATTGGAGCCATTGATCCGATTATACATGGCGATTGATGCTCCCAGCGGGCATACACTTCCGCATTTGGTTCAGGCTTGTTAGACCCGGCGGAGTTGATAGGCTGACTGCCTTACCAAAACCTGACGCGAGACCGTGAAGAGCTATCGCCAAATTTTGGTGACGGCGCGGCCGGTCAGGCGGCGGCGGGTATGGGCTGACGGTCAGTCGGTTTGGCGATGACCTCGATCCCGTCGTTGAATGTCACACCGAGAACGAGTTTTGGCAACTGGTTGTGGCCATCGAGACGACGCCAGCTTTTCTGCGCGGCCTCAAGCAGTTTGAAGACCATCGCGAGCGCCGTTCTGTTGGACAGGCTATCGTGCGGTGGCGCACGGTAGCGAAGGTGCTTCCAATGGGATTGATGGTCCGCAGGTGTTTCCAGTGTTCGGCCGGGAAGTCGTAGAACGCCAGTAGCGTGTCCCGATCCTTGCTCAGGCAGTCGGCCGCCTTCTCGTATTTGGGCGTATAGCTCTCGATGAAGGCGTCGAACGCCAGCTCGGCGGCGGCCTTGGTTTCGGCCATCCAGATCTCCTGCAACGCGCGTTTGGCTTTAGGCTGCTGGCTCTTCGGCAACTTGGCGATCACGTTGGCGGTCTTGTGTACCCAGCAGCGCTGCTCGCGCGTTTTCGGCCAGACCTCGCCGGCGGCCTTCCAGAACCCGAGCGCGCCGTCGGCGATGGTGAGCCGCGGTGGCACGCCGAGCCCGCGCCGCTTCAGGTCGAGCAGCAGATCGCGCCAGTCCTGCGCGCTCTCGCGGGCGCCATCGGTGAGGCCGACCAGTTCCTTGCGGCCTTCCGGCGTCGCGCCGATCAGCACCAGGATGCAATGCTTTTCGTCTTCGAGGCGTGCTTGGAGATGGATGCCATCGGCCCAGATGTAGACGTCGCGCTTCGCCGACAGATCGCGCCTCTGCCACGCGGTGTGTTCGTCAAGCCAACCGTCCTTCAGACGGCCGCTGGCGGATGCCGACAACCCGGCAGCATCCTTGCCGAGCAGCGCCGCCAGAGCCTCGGAGAAGTCGCCGGTGGAGATACCCTTCAGGTAAAGGATCGGCAGCAGCGTCTCGATCGATTTCGAGCGGCGCATGTAGGGCGGCAGGATCGACGGAGAGAACCGGATGCGGTCGGGATCGGTAGCCTCCGCCTCGCGATCGCGTACACGCGGCTGGCGGACGCCGACCGGACCGATACCATCCATCACCTCGCGTTCCGGCAGGTGACCGTGGCGCACGACGCGCTGGTGGCCGTCCGCAGTCTTCAAATCGGCATGCTTGCCGAGAAAGTCCGCGACCTCGGCCTCGACCGCCTGGGCCAACAGAGCACGCGCCCCATTGCGCAAGATTTCGGTGAGTTGATCGTCGACGTTTCCTGGCTGAATCAACTTGATGATGTTATCTTTGGACACGGCATATCGCTCCTTCGGTGGAGAAGTGGAGGCGTCAAGCACCCCCACGATATGCCGCCTTCCCGATTCCCGCCGTCACCAACTTTCAGCGATAGCTCGACCGTGAATGCCCTCTCATCCTTTCGGCAAGCTTTCCTAAAGCGGCACCAATGCACGTCGCATTGGCGTTGCCGGGATTGGTGAGGCTACGAGCATGGCTCGCAATGTCAGCCTATCAGGAGCGGGTTCGATCGATAGTTCTCCTGATTGAATCAGCCGTCGAACGCTCTCCTTCTGATGCCGCGCGCCATGCTAGACGTATGCCCAGATTGCAGTCTCGATAAGTCCGGGGGAGCGCACGGCCTGCTAACAGTTACCAGAATTGGCGACAACCAAGTATCCGCCAACCATGACCAACCATGGATAAGCGCGAGACTACAGCCTTTCCGGATTTTGAATCCACCAGATGGGGCAGCCACCGCAGCCTGATGGCTAGACAACGGAGAAGCACCTCGACATTGCCGCGGCCGGCTATTCGACGGTGACCGATTTTGCTAAATTGCGCGGCTGATCCACATCCGTCCCCATAACGACGGCAGTATGATAGGCTAAAAGCTGAACCGGGATGGCATAAACCATGGGCGTAAAGCTTCCACCCATGTCCGGCATCACAATGGTCATGAGCGTATCCACCGTCGCTTCCGAAGCGCCCTTCGCATCAGTGATCAAGATGATGTTGCCGCCGCGAGCCGCGACTTCTTGCATGTTCGAGACAGTTTTTCCGAAGACCGCGTCGTATGGCGCGATCACCACCACGGGCACCGTCTCATCAATCAATGCAATCGGTCCGTGCTTGAGCTCGCCAGCGGCGTAGCCTTCTGAATGGATATACGAGATTTCCTTCAGCTTGAGCGCACCCTCCAGTGCCAGGGGGGCCGATGTGCCGCGGCCGAGATAGAGCACATCGCTCGACTTGGCGACATGACGCGCGAGTTTCTCGATCTGCGGCTCGATCAACAGCGCCGCAGCAATCAGCCGCGGCACTTCGATAAGCTCGCGGACAAGCTTCGATTCATCGATCTCGTGCAGTTTACCGCGCTCTTTGCCTGCTGCCAGGGCAAGCGCCGCCATTACCACTAGCTGGCAGATGAACGCCTTGGTGGAGGCGACGCCGATTTCCGGTCCCGCCAGCGTGGGCAACACGGATTCGCTCTCACGCGCAATCGTCGAGGTCTGGACGTTGACTACAGATATCGTGTGCAGACCCTGGCTCTTGGCGTAACGCAGCGCAGCCAGTGTGTCGGCAGTCTCCCCCGACTGCGAGATGACGATCGCGAGATCGCCCTTACGCAAAGGCGCCTCCCTGTAACGGAACTCGGATGCCACATCGATTTCGACCGGCAGGCGTGCTAACCGCTCGAACCAGTATTTGGCGATGTAACCGGCATAGCTCGCCGTGCCGCAGGCCGTAATCGAGATTCGCTGAATCGAATTGAAGTTGAACGGTAGAGTCAGCGGCAGGGCTACGCGCTCGGCGCCGATATCGACATAATGAGCCAATGTCTGCCCGGCCACCATCGGCTGCTCGTGGATTTCCTTAGCCATGAAGTGGCGGTAATTCGCTTTATCTACCAGGAGTGACGACGCGCCTGACTTTGATGTTTCCCGGTGGACGATAGTGCCGTCCGCGTCGTGGATCACACAAGTCGTGCGGGTAAGCACGGCCCAGTCGCCATCTTCAAGATAGGCAATGGAATCGGTCAAGGGTGCGAGCGCGATCGCGTCCGATCCTAGATACGTTTCGCCATTGCCATGCCCAATCGCAAGGGGTGATCCCTTGCGCGCACCGATCAAAAGATCGTCGTGGCCTTTGAACAGGAATACCAGCGCGAAGGCTCCGTGCAGCCGCAGCACCGACGCCTGCACCGCATGCTGTGGCGAGTAGCCATTCATGAGATAGGATTCAACGAGATGAGCCACCACCTCGGTGTCGGTCTCTGAACTGAAATGAGCTCCATTCTGTTCCAGTTCGGCTCTCAGCTCGCGGAAATTCTCGATGATCCCATTATGAACGACCGCGACATTTTCCGTCGCATGCGGATGGGCATTTCTTTCGGTAGGCCTTCCATGAGTCGCCCATCGGGTGTGACCAATACCGATATGACCCGATAGCGGCTGCCGGTGCAGCCGCTCGGCAAGGTTTCTCAATTTGCCTTCAGCGCGGCGCCGCTCGATACGGAGACCTTCGAGCGTCGCAACGCCTGCGGAGTCGTAGCCACGATACTCCAACCGCTCGAGCGAAGCGACCAACTGTCCAACGACCGGACCACGCCCCAGGATGCCGACAATTCCACACATGCTGATCAATGCACCCCAAGTTCGCGAAGCCGCGGCTTCCGAATGGTCTGCTGTCGACATAGTTGCGGGGCTGCTCTAGCGTGTGTTGCCATTTGTTACTGGAAATGTTTGTCGCGCTCGTTCAGGCGAACATGCGATACTCGGACAGATGCATGCTCCGCTTGTCGAGATCAGACTAAGCGATCAATATCGATAGCTCGATTGTACGAAGGTAAACTTTCGATGTCGAAACGTTCGAAGAACTATACAAGTGTTTGCAAGCTCCCCGTATTTCCTGCACCAGCAGAAGCGATTGTCATCGATACGGTCGATGAGCTTGCTGCGCCCTAGGCTGAGTGTTCTGTTGGAAGTTGAGTGAGCGGTACGCATTGTGGGCTGCGATATCTAGTCGTCCGTGAAGAGCGGCTAAGCGATTGAGTTGCATTTGTCGTTTTGGATTGTTCGGATTGCAGGGCTTTGATGCTTCGGACATCGGAACCTTGCAGTTTCATTTTCGGGATTCCGTCGAATCGCCAGTCATGATTCCGTCGTTGCATCGGAGGTGGCGATGCGACCGAAGAAGCACAAGACGACGGGATCGGGCGATCTGTTCCGGGCCAGGCTGGACCAGATCATCAATATGAAGCACGAGCTGGTTCAGCTCGCCGGCAAGGTCGATTGGGACTGGATCGACGGCGAGATCGCGCCGCTCTATAGCGAGAACGGTCGGCCAGGCATCGCGACCCGCTTCATGATCGGGCTGCTGCTGCTCAAGCACATTTACGGCCTGCCGATGAGGGGGTGTGCGAGCGTTGGGTCCACGACCCGTATTTCCAGTACTTCACCGGCGAAGAGTTCTTTCAGCACGCGTTCCCGCACGAGCGCTCGGACCTGAGCCACTGGCGCAAGCGGCTCGGCGACAAGCTGGAGCTGTTGCTGGCCGAGAGCTTGCGGGTGGCGCACGAGGCCGGCGCGTTACGCAGCCAAGACCTCAAGCGGGTCACGGTCGATACCACCGTGCAGCCGAAGGCGATCACCTTCCCGACCGACGCCAAGCTGCTGCACGCGGCGATCAAGGGGCCCAACCGCCTGGCGAGGAAGCACGGGGTCAAGCTGCGGCAGTCCTATCTTCGCATTGCCAAGACCGCGGCAATGATGGCTGGACGCTACGCCCATGCCAAGCAATTCAAGCGGCATCACCGGCAGCTGCGCAGCCGGCTGGGCCGGATCATCCGCGATATCCGCTGCAAGATCGAAGGTCAGGCTGTGCTCGAGAACGCGTTCGCCCTCTCGCTCAGCCGGGCCACGCAGATTCGCGCGCAGCAGCAGCGCCAGCGCGGCTGGAAGCTCTATTCCTTCCACGCCCCGGAGGTGGAATGCATCGGCAAGGGCAAAGCAGCCGCGCCTTACGAGTTCGGTGTCAAAGCCTCTATCGTCACCAACAACCGCCGGGCTCACGGTGGCCTGTTCGTGCTGCACGCCAGGGCGCTACCCGATAACCCGTACGACGGTCACACCTTGCGGGACGTCATCGACCGCACCGAGACACTCACCGGCTGCGCGATCGAGCGGGCCTATGTCGACAAGGGATATCGCGGCCACGACGCACAAAATCCCCGTCGCGTCTTCATCTCTGGCCAGAAGCGCGGCGTCTTCGGTGTCATCAAGCGCGAGCTGCGCCGCCGCTCCGCCATCGAACCCATCATCGGACACCTGAAAGTCGATGGTCACCTCGGCCGCTGCTACCTGCCGTGCCGGCGATGCGGCCAACGTCATCCTCTCCGCCATCGGCTATAACTTCCGCCGCGTCCTCGCCTGGCTCAGGAAGCTCTTGCGCTTCATCCTGATCGTCCTTTGGCGCGCCTTCGCAACCCCAGTCGCCCTCAATCCCGCTTGTTAACGGACGACTATCTATGCACAGGCTGTGGCTGGGTGTCGGCCTGCATGCTGCGATTCTATCAATGCAATGCCGATCTCCTCACTTGCAACTGGCTAACCTCAGCACGTCGCTTTATCCGGCCACGATAAGCCAGGTCCGAATGATTTTAATATTGGGAGCAACTGCCGGATCGGTATAAATCAATGTATGTAGTGTACATGAATATATGATGTGTATGATCGGAGCTGACGATCGCTTTCCTCTAGTTGCGGGTGGAGCGCGCTTGAGCATCTAGATCTCTCGCAGCCGCTTCACAACTGGCGTTCTTAAGGGGGGCTCTTTACGGCGCAACCAATAGAGACCATGGCGGCTCAGAATTCAAAGCGGCGCGTGGCGCTGATCACCGGCGTGACCGGGCAGGACGGCGCGTATCTCGCCGAATATCTGCTTGGCCTCGGCTACACCGTGCACGGGATCAAGCGCCGGTCGTCCTCGTTCAACACCGCGCGTGTCGACCATCTCTACCAGGACCCGCATGCCGGCAACGTGCCGTTCCTGATGCACTACGGCGACATGACGGATTCGACCAATCTGATCCGGCTGATGCAGCAGATCCGGCCGACCGAGATCTACAACCTCGCCGCCCAGAGCCACGTCCAGGTCAGCTTCGAGAGCCCGGAATATACTGCGAACGCGGACGCCATCGGCGTGCTGCGCCTCTTGGAGGCGATCCGCATCCTTGGCATGGAAAAGGAGACGCGGTTCTACCAGGCCTCGACCTCGGAGCTTTACGGGCTCGTGCAGGAGGTGCCGCAGAAGGAGACGACGCCGTTCTATCCGCGCTCGCCCTATGGCGTCGCCAAGCTCTACGGCTACTGGATCACGGTGAACTACCGTGAGGCCTATGGCATGTTCGCCAGCAACGGCATCCTGTTCAACCATGAGAGCCCGATCCGCGGCGAGACCTTCGTGACGCGCAAGATCACGCGCGCCGTCGCCCGCATCGAGGTCGGCCTCGAGAGCAAGCTCTATCTCGGCAATCTCGATGCCAAGCGTGACTGGGGCCATGCCCGCGACTATGTCGAAGGCATGCACAAAATCCTGCAGGCCGACGAGCCTGATGATTTCGTGCTCGCGACCGGCGAGACGCGCTCGGTCCGCGAGTTCGTCGAGCTGGCGTTTGCGGAGGTCGGCCGCAGCATCGAATGGCGCGGCAAGGGCGTCGACGAGGTCGGCGTCGACAAGGCGTCCGGCAAGACCCTGGTGCAGATCGATCCGACCTATTTCCGCCCGACCGAGGTCGATCTCCTGATCGGCGATGCCAGCAAGGCACGCGCCAAGCTCGGCTGGGCGCCGAAGACGCCATTCGCGCAGCTGGTGAAGGAGATGGTCGCCAGCGATCTCGCTGAGGCCAAGCAGGATGCGGCCCATGGCAAGCACGGCGTTTGAACTGAACGGCAAGACGGTCTTCATCGCCGGCCATCGCGGCATGGTCGGCTCGGCGCTGATGCGCCGGCTGGCGCGCGAACAGGCCGATCTGCTGACGGTATCGCGCAGCGAGGTCGATTTGCGCGACCAGGCCGCGGTCAACGCCTGGTTTGCCGCGAAGCGGCCGCAGGCCGTGTTCCTCGCCGCCGCCAAGGTCGGCGGCATCGTCGCCAACAACACGTTGCGGGCCGAATTCCTCTACGACAATCTCGCGATATCGACCAACGTGATCCAGGCGGCGCACGCCAATGGTTGCGAGAAGCTGATGTTCTTCGGTTCGTCCTGCATCTATCCGCGCCTGGCGCCGCAGCCGCTGCGCGAGGATTCGATGCTGACCGGTCCGCTGGAGCCGACCAACGAGCCCTATGCCATTGCCAAGATCGCCGGTATCAAGATGGCCGAGGCCTATCGCAGCCAGTACGGAGCCGATTTCATCAGCGTGATGCCGACCAACCTCTACGGTCCCGGCGACAATTATCATCCCGAATACAGCCACGTCGTCGCCGCGCTGATCCGCCGCTTCCACGTGGCCAAGGTCTCAGGCGCTGGTAACGTCGTGGTGTGGGGCACCGGGACGCCGCGCCGCGAATTCCTCTATGTCGACGACCTCGCCGACGCCTGCATCCACCTGATGAAGACCTATTCGTCGCCGGACCTGGTCAATATCGGCACCGGCGCAGACATCACTATCGCCGAGTTCGCACTCTTGGTGGCGGCGGCCGTCGGCTATCGCGGTGAGATCAGCTTCGACACGTCGCGCCCGGACGGCACCCCGCGCAAGCTGCTCGACGTCAGCCATTTGGCCAGGCTCGGCTGGCGTGCCCAGACCTCACTGGAGGAAGGCATTAAGTTGGCGTACCGGGCGTATCTCGGCCAGAGCAATAAAGGCCACCAGAGTGATCCAGCTCATCCCCGGCAAGTGGGGGCTTAAGGGAAGGCAATCCTGCACGACGAGTCCGCGGCGACTCTCCCGGCCGTCCGTCAGCCCAGGCCACTCGGTAATAATGTATTCCGTGAACGGCCTTCTTCTCAACACAGCGACCGGTTGGATCCTCAACATGTAAGTCCCGGCACATGCTGGCCAGCATGCGGATCAACCGGCTTGCATCACGACGCAAAATGATCATGATCGCGGATGTGTTATTCTACTCCGCCGAAGTCGACAGTTGATAAGCGCAATCTGAAGTCGATGCTGAGCCGCGATCGATCATTGGGTTGGAACGCGCCAATATTCCTCTTCAGCCATGCCCAGCGATAGTCCGTCATCAGCACCCACGGCGATAGCGTGACGATGCAGAACTACGAGAGACGGAAAGCCTTTGGGGATTTTTTGTTTTCCAAGCTAGTTTAGCCTGAAGGCGCCAAAAATCGAGCGCCACGGTGTCAGCCGCCGCCGCGAGCCTGATTAGCACGAACGCAGGAATCGTATGCGAGCCTCTTCTACGCGAATGCGCGACGGAACCGGCCGCGGCCGGCTCGACTCTTGGGCATATTCGCGAGCGGACAACGACAACCCAAGTTGGCCGCATTGAACTTGCTGTCAGAGCGCTACCCCTCGCCTCCATTCGCACGCTAACGCGCGCGCCGAGCTTTGCGAAAGCTCCTGTCCGCCGCCATGAACTCGCCAGCATAGGTGCGATCAGCTTGGCTGGATCCTGAACGGGTTGTCCCGTTTCCTGGGCCAGGATTTCAGCGTAGGCAGCGAGGTCCCGGTGGACGATTGCCGGCAGTTCGTGCGCCACTTTGATCGGTTTGTCGTCTTCGATCGCTCCAAGCTTGAGCTTGGCCATCGCGTTATCCTCTATATGGTTCGAGCACCAGGTCGCGGTTGACGATCACCCTCACCGGGAATCCTTGGCGGATCGTCAACGTTGGCTGGATGTTGAGATTGCGGCGAACCAGCTGCTGTCCTGTCTGATTTGCGGAATCCTCCGCTCCACGCCGGAGCGCAGCAATGAGGTCGCTGTTGGTGTTGCCTGCGTCCGCGCCCGAATTGACCTCCGTGCCAACAGCCAGCAGTGTCGAAAGCGCTGCCGCGCCCAAGAGCTCTTTCCAGTGATTGTCGACCTCGTCCTCGAGGCCGGCGTATCCAGATGCATCTGCGCCAGGCTGCCGTTCCAGGACGATCGAACGCCCGTTCGGCATAATCAGCCGCGTCCAAACCAACAGTACGTGCGACTGGCCAAATGCCGCCTGGCTGTCGTAGGTGCCGATCAGCCTTCGAGCTCGCCGCGTTGGATTGTCATAGACAGCTTCCGTCACCTGCGCCGTGATTTGCCCCGGTAGATCGGATCGAATGCCCGTGATGAGAGCGGCCGGAATGACTGTGCCGGCCTGCACCACAAACGGCGAAGCTGGCCTCACGAGGCGATCCGGACTGGTCGTCCGGCGGTCGACGGATGCGCTGACGAAGGCGAGCTTCCGTTCCTGGCCATTCTGGGCGAACGTTTCATCAGATGATGTCGTGGCATTCGAAGGCGTTTCATTGGCCGATGTCACAGCAGTTGAGGGACAGACATTGGTGCTGGCAACGACCTTGCTGGTACGACTCCTGCTTGTCGTGAGGATCGATCACACGCAACCCCGCTGACACAGCATGTACCACATCAAGAAGGTGCTTCATTCTCATATGACATTCGCCGGTGCCACGGCCGAACGCAGCTTCTAAGACCGTGCCCTCTGCTTCTCAGTCAACCTGAATAGCGTTGGCTACATCGTCTCGTATTTTCCCGTACATGTGGATGATGCGCGAGCCACCGAGAAACTGCTCTATGAGAATCCGGTCGTGTCCCAGTGATGGTGTAGCTCGGTAGAGCAAAGCCGCCCGTACGCGCGCCTCAAATAGCGCCGTAGCGGGCGGGCGGCTTTGCGGTGGTCACCGGCGATTCGCCGGTAGGATCGGGTTGCGACACGCCAACGCAACCGAGGAACCACCGATGACCGACGATATGATGAACCTGCGCACGCTCGTGGAGAAGACCCCTGATGCCGATCTGTTGCGCGAGATGATCGGCTTTTGCGCCCAGCGGCTGATGGAGCTGGAAGTCGAGGGCCACACCGGGCGGCCTACGGCGAGAAGAACCCCGAACGGCTGGCCCAGCGCAACGGCTACCGCGACCGGACCTGGGAGACCCGGGCCGGCACGGTCGAGCTTCGCATCCCCAAGCTGCGCAAGGGCTCCTACTACCCGGGTTTCCTGGAGCCGCGCCGGATGGCCGAGAAGGCGCTCACCGCCGTAGTTCAGGAAGCCTATGTGCAGGGCGTCTCGACCCGCTCAGTCGACGATCTCGTCCAGGCGATGGGATAAGCGGCATCTCCAAGAGCCAGGTGAGCCGGCTCTGCGCGGAGATCGACGACAAGGTGAAGGCGTTCCTCGCCCGGCCGATCGAGGGCGACTGGCCGTATCTGTGGATCGACGCCACCTACGTGAAGGTACGCCAGCAGGGGCGTATCGTGTCGGTCGCAGTGATCGTCGCTGTTGGCGTCAACAGCGACGGCCGGCGCGAAGTTCTCGGCATGGATATTGGCCCTTCCGAGGCCGAGACGTTCTGGACGGCGTTCCTGCGCAAGCTCGCTCGCCGGGGCTTGCGTGGCGTCAAGTTGGTCGTCTCCGACGCCCATGAGGGCATCAAGGCCACCGTCGCCAAGTGCTCAACGCCGGCTGGCAACGGTGCCGCGTCCACTTCATGCGCAACGCGCTGGCGCGCGCCGGCAAGAGCGGGCAGCGCGTCGTCTCCGCCTTCATTGCCACGGCGTTCGCCCAGGACGATGCCGAGGCCGCACAAGTAAAAGTGGCGGAAGGTCGCCGACCAGCTTCGTCCCAAGCTGCCCAAGCTTGCCGACTTCCTCGACGAAGCGGAGACCGATGTGCTGGCCTACATGAATTCCCGCCGCAACATCGCACCAAGCTGCACTCCACCAACCCAATCGAGCGCCTCAACAGCAAGATCAAGCGGCGCACCGAGGTGGTTGGCATCTTCCCCAACGAGGATGCCATCTCCGCCTCATCGGCGCGATCCTGCTCGAGCAGAACGATGAATGGGCCGTCCAGCGTGCCCGTTACATGACACTGGAAACCATCGCGCCGTTGAGTAAGGCGTCGGGTTCGCTCGCGACCTTTGCTTCCTTCAGGATTTTACCCTGGGCATCACAACGCACACGCTCGACAGTTCCAATGACACGTCGATTCCGGCCTAGTTCTCCACGGCAACCCTCCGTCTCAGGATGCTTGGGCCGACTCAAGTCGTGACCCCGTTTGATCAGGGGACAGCCACCATCATGCCCCCTTGCTCGGAGCAGGGCCCCTTACCGCATCTAGCCTGACCAGGCCGCGCTCTGCGGCTGATCAATCGTCTCGAGCGATGCATCGAGTTCTGCGATTAGCGCGCTGTGCCTGTTCTTGTCCGCTATTGGCGGGCAGCTATCGCCGATCGCAATTGGCTTTCGAAGATGAGCGATATCGGCAGCGACAAATTCGTCGAGTGTCATGGCAGTCACCTGCTTTCTGCCTGACATCCGCAGCATGAGTGGTTAAGAGAGCGTAAAGACCTAGCGTCTCGCCCATAGGGCTGAGAAGACCTTCGCCTTTCCGCGCGGCATATGCCTAGCGCCTATCAGCCCCAACAGAATGACTTTGGCATGCATAGACGACCGTGCGGTGCTGCGCGGCGTTGATAAGTCCGGTGGCTCCGGATTTGCAAGATTATCGGTGCGAGCCGGCCTCACATAGCAAGGACTCTTTCCAAGGTGCAGCAAGATGGATGGTTGGATAGTGGCGGTCACCATCCTCAAGGAAGACAGCGACGACGACGAACAGGTATGTAACTTTGCGGTCAGCCGTGAAGCTGCCCCTGAAAGACTGCGGGGGCAAAGGCCGCAATCCTAAACTGCCCGATCGAAGAGAAGCAATTGCAAAGGCCGGCGTGGAGCCCGGCGAGCTGATCGCTATACTCGATGACTAGATCGACCCAATCATCTCGCGACCCCAAAGTCACTAAAAGCGCTGCACGTCTGATCTCGCTCACCCGTGTCCGATTGATGACATGTGTCCGGAAGCCGCCATTTGAATTGCGAGAAATTGCTCGGGCCAAAGCTGGAAGCCTCGGGCCAAAGCTGGAAGCGATGCGTTCTGCCTCTCCTTCGAGCAGAGTTGCATTTCGACTATTTGGCACGCCGGTTGCTACCCCCTTATGGCTTGGTTGCTTACTGATGAACCTCGTGAGACGGCCAAGTCTCCACCAGCAACTCGTGCGGGCGGCTCCTTCCGCCGTCCGCACCCTTTTCACGGTGCTGGCCTTAGCGCCGCGCTTCGTGTGGATCGTGACCTGTGGAAAGGCTGCGCGGCTTTTCGCCTCTTTTGCGTCGCGACGGTCTGGCATGCGAGTTGCTGAGAGACGTTTGGACTCGGCTTCTCATACTTTCGCGCAACCCCCATGAGATGGCGAAGTCCGCGCAGCCTTGCGCTAGCGCGAGCGGCTCCTCCAGCCGCTCGCGCGTCTTTCGGTAGCATCGGCCTAGTGCACGCTGCGGAGATCATGCCATAACCCGTGAAGAGGCGTTGAAGATCGCCATTGAGGCGCCCACACAATGGTCTCAAGGGAAGGTCGCAACGGCCGTCGTGCTTGCCGAGATCGCGAAGCTCGAAGCGAGTAGGCCGACACCTAGGCGGCCTCCAAAACGGAAGCTCTCTTCCATAACGCGGATGCGCGCGTTAAAGTTACGCCCTAGCAATGTCAGGCCCCTAGGGTCGCGCTGCCATCCTCCGGATATCGAACAGGAGTACACCGAAGTATTCGAAGAGCGCGAGATCGCTGCATATCACGAGGCGGGGCATGCAGTGATTGCTCGCGCACTAGACATAGAGGTCGCGTGTGTTGCCATCATTCCTTTTATGGGTCGCATTGGGCACGTGTGGCACGAGAAGGCCAGCCCCAAGACTGAAAACTTGATCACGATGGCAGGGCCATTCGCGGAAGCTCGCTTCACCGGCCGGCTGCTTTGTGCTGGCGATGACGAAGCCAACATCACCAGCGCAATGACGCAATTGCCGGAGCCGCGCGAGCACTATGAGGCGAAAGCAAAGACGCTCGTGGCGGAAAGCTGGCGCGCTATCGAAATTGTCGCGGAAGAACTATTGATCGGAGCTGGCAGGCTCTACGGCCCGATGCTTGATTTGGCTATATGCTGCGCTGCCCCCGGCGTCCCCTAGCGATCGATGATCCCGGCGAAGATGGCTTTGGCGCGCACGGAGACGGCCATGTAGTGCTGTGCCGCTTTGATAGACTTGAGCCTTCCCGGGTCATTCTGTGCGATGTTGGGATCAGATAGGAGGCGCTGGAACCGCGCCCTGCGCCACGCCTGCACACGGAGGAGGCGTGGCAGGATGGCCGGCCGCGCGACAGTGTCGATCCGCTCAAACTTGCTCGCCACGGCGGCTTTCCTCCAAGTCGTAGCCTAGCGCAGCTCGCGCTACGCATGGAAGAGGGTCCCGTGATCCTACGGACTGGGCCGCCACGGATCTGCAATCCTCCCATTATTGGGAGGTGGCTACTAAGCGTGGATGCGTAGAGTAACCGCCTGTCTTGAATATCGGACGAGTGAGATGGCAGCAGGATGGATGGTTTCGATCGGCGTTCCCAAAGCCGACGGCAAGCTTCGATATGTAACCTATGCGGTCGCAATGGCCGATGCGACAGAAGCCGTAAAGGCTTCGTTGGCGGCCAGCGCGGGCGAAGCAGCGATCTCGAATTCCGAACTACGCGAAGCTGACTTGAAGGGCCTCGGCGTGAGAGCTGGCGAGCTTGTGACCATATATGATGATCGGAATGATCCGCTGATCTCACGGACGTGGCGTCCTGATACCGGCTAGGATCGAGCCGCCCCAATTCTCAAGGCACCGCTGACCAGAGCCTTTCGGGCCGCGTGCGGTCGTTTGGCACGCTCGTTGCTGGGCTTGGTTGCTTGGCCCCGATGTCGCGGGACACCAAATCGTCAAAGTCAGAACTGGCGCGGGCGGCCCGCGATGGTATTGCCAGCGACCCATCATAGGTTTCTCTCGGCAGAGATAAAGCGCATGATCAAACACCGAATGCTTTTCAAGCAAGCAAAGCCCCTTACTGACCGTCTGTTGGAAGAGGCGGCGCGCTTAAGGAACTGCGCTGACCAGATGCCGGCATGCCCAAAGTGCGACGCGATATTGCGCAAAGCGCGGGAGCATCAAGTGACTGCCCACATGGCAGATGGATTAGATCGTCCGGGCTTAGGTGCCCAACTTAGCCGGCGGCCCTCATCTTACCCCGTGGAAGCTTCAACCCAAGACGCGATGAAGGGTGTGGTGGTGGTCTTCCGTGCGAAGCGCGCTGATCGGGTGAAGATTGTCGTCTGGGATGGCAGCGGCCTTGTGATGTACTGGAAACGGCTCGATGGCGGCCGCTTCATGTCCTCCCATCGTGGCCGGCGTCATGCGGGTGAATGTCGCGCAGCTGTCCGCGCTTCTGGCCGGCATTGAGTGGACACGCATGCATGCGCCTCGAATCCCGCAGCCGAAAGCGCTTTGCGTAGGACATAAAATCTTCGCTGCATCGTGGCGCGAAGCATGGCAGACTCGGGCCAATGAGTGATTTACCTGATGGCTGCCGAGCGATCCAGGCGACTTGCGTGTCTTTGCCGCGGCTCTGCTGGATCGCTGCGCCAGGCTCGAGCGGTTGCTCAAGCTTGCAAAAGATGCGCAGTTCGGTCGATCGTCGGAAAAGCTGGACGCTGATCAGCTACAGCTTGTTTTGGAGGACATCGAAGAGGCCGTCGCGGCTCTCGAAGCAGCCGAGAATCACGCCAATCCAAGAACCTGCGAGAAGAGAACTTCCAAGCGCGGGGCCAATCGTGGCAAGCTGCCGGAGCATTTGCCACGCATCGTCGAGACCCTGATGCCCGCTGCAACCTGCTGCCCGTGCTGCGCAGGCGCCCTTTTTGAGATCGGTCACGATGAGAGCCAGATGCTGGACGTCGTACCGGCGCAGTATCGCGTCATCGTCACCCGCAGCCCCAAACTGGCCTGCCGCGTCTGTCACGGCGTCGTCCTCCAGCATGCTGCTCCCGAGCGATTGATCAGGGGAGGACTGCCGACCGAGCGGCTGGTCGCGCATGTGATCGACGCCAAGTATCATTGGCATTTGCCGCTCTACCGCCAGGCGCAGATGCTGACGACGCACGGTATCGCCATCGACCGTTCTACGCTCGCCTTCTGGGTCGGCTATGCCGCCCAGGAATTGAAGCCCTTGTGGCATCGTCTGCGCCAGCTTCTGCTCGGCTCTTCGAAGCTCTGTGTCGACGAGACCCCCGCACCGGTGTTGGATCCGGGGCGCGGCAGGACCAAAACCGGCTACTTCTGGGCGCTGTCGCGCGATGACAGGCCCTGGGCCGGACCTGACCCACCTGGCGTGGTTTACGCCTATGCACCGGGCCGTGGGGCCGTTCATGGCTTGCAGCTGCCTGAGGGCTTTCGCGGCATCATCCACTGCGACGGCTATCAGGCTTACAAGACTATGACCCGAGAGACGCGTGCGGACGCCTTGTCCGGGACGCTCGCCTTCCGCTGGTCGCATCTGAGGCGCCAGTTTGTGAAGATCGAGCGCGAGGCCGCTCCGGCGCCAGCTCCGGTTGCCCGCGAGGCTCTTGAGTGCATCGCCCAACTTTACGCAGTCGAAAAAGCGCTCCGCGGCCGATCAGATGTCGAGCGCCGTGCTGGCAGGCAGGCGCATGCCCGACCTCTGGCGACAGCCTTGAAGCAGTGGTTTGAGGCCAAGCTTGATCACCTTGCACAGAAGAGCGACACGGCGAAGGCCCTGCGTTACGCGCTGCGTCATTGGGACGGCTTGACGCTCTATCTTTATGACGGGTGCATCGAGATGGACACGAATGCTGTCGAGCGTGCGATGCGGCCGATCAAGCTCAACGCCAAGAACTCCCTTTTTGCCGGTTGCGACGAGGGCGCCGAGAATTGGGCAGTTCTCGCTTCGTTAATCGAGACCTGTAAGCTCAATGGCGTCAGTGCCGAGCACTGGCTCGCTGACGTTCTCGCGAAGCTCGTCAATGGCTGGCCAGCGGCGCGACTGGACGAGCTGCTTCCCTGGGCGTCGACCTATACGATGCATGCACACGATCCGAGGCTGGCGGCATGAGCTTGAACACGACCGCGGTCCGGATCAAGGTAACTCTCAAGGATGTGAAGCCGGAGGTGATGCGTCGCCTTGTCGTACCCGTTACCCTACGCCTTGATCGATTGCATCTGACGCTTCAGGAGGCATTCGGCTGGACGAACAGTCACCTCTTCGAGTTCTTCGCTGGTGAGGCACATTGGGGGATTCCCGACCCCGACAATGCTTACGGCCACCAGCCCATTGATGCCCGTAAAGCGCGGCTTTGCGATATCGTTCGAGAGACCGGCGCCAAGACGATCCACTATCTCTATGACTTCGGCGACAGCTGGGATCACGTGATCAAGCTCGAAAAGTGGTTCGACAACACCACGACGGAGGGCATGCCCTTCCTGCTCGAGGCCGCCGGTCGTTGTCCTCCGGAAGACGTCGGCGGTGCGCCAGGCTATGCCGAATACCTCGATGCCATCGGTGACCCCACCCATCCGGAGCACGAACATATGCGCCTCTGGGGCCCGGAGCGGTTTGATCCCAACGTCGTCGACCAGGCGCTTGAGGCCGCCGTCAACGCATTGTCCGGAATTTGGAAGCCACGTCGGCAAAAGCTACGATCAAAATAGGGCGTCAAGAGCCAATCAAAAGAGCCGCAGAGCTACGCTTACCATAGACCATCGCGCTCACGACCAGGAGCGGCCGGATCCGGGACGGGCCGAGCTCGGCCCATGTCCGCGCGTTGCCTTTCGGGTAGAGGCCGGATTCCAGCCAATCTCGAGCGCCGTCATCTCGCCGCCCGGTGACCTTGTCATCGACATCGATCATGATGATCTCGGCAGGCGAGTAGAATTGTGCGGTCAGCAGCGTAGCCAAGCCGACGGGGCCGGCACCGACGATGGCGACGGCGGAGCCGGGCGAGATCTTGCCGTTGAGCACGCCGCACTCGAATCCGGTGGGAAGGATGTCGCTGAGCATGACGAGAGCTCCCTCATCGACCCCATCAGGCAAATGGTGGAGGCTGGTGTCGGCAGCGGCGTCCGGACATATTCGGCCTGCGTGCCGTCGATCTTGTTGCCGAGGATCCACCCGCCGGTGCGACAGTGCGAATACATAACTCTCCGGCAGAAGTCGCATTTGCCGCAGGACGAATGCGGGAGATTAGGACGCGGTCACCCGCCTTGAAAGCGGTCACGCCACAGCCAACCTGTCAACGACGCCCACGTCCTCATGGCCTAGAATTGGGCCGGGCTGACAGGTCGTTACATCACCCTTGAGGATGTGGAGATCAGTGCCGCAGATCGTGGTTTTCACGATCCGCACGATGGCGTCTCCCGATTCCAGGATGGCCGGTTTCGGTCGCTGCGCGAGAAACTTTTTACCGGGCCCCTCGAAGATGAGCGCTTTCATTTCGCATCACCTCCTTGCGTATTCAGTCCGCCGGTTTTGCCTCGGGCAATTGCCATCGTCGCCCGGTAGAGCCGAACCGTGTAGTTCCAGACTTTGGTGATCGGCAGGCAGTTTTGGATCTTGCCGTCGTAGCCTCCAAACTGGCACCGCAACTGAGCCGTCCGAGCCAGCCGCGCACTGAGCTTGCGAACGCATCGGTGGTCATGCCGGCATACGGCACCGCCATTAATCTGCACCAGGCCCTTCTCGCCGCTGGCGGCAAGCGCCCTGCTGTCCTTCTCCAGAATCGCTTTGAACGGCTGCCGCGGAAGAGCGCGCGCTCGACCACGCTGATCTCGGCGTCGAGTACAGGATCGTGGGCAGCGAGCCGCAATGCCTCGATCGCATGCGTGGCGCGACCGGTTCGAACTGTTGCAGCCAGTCGCGCGCGAGCACGCCGCGCAATACGCCTCACGACCGGCGTGCGCCGGACGTACCAACCGGCGATGCGCCGTTCGCTGACGGGTTTGCCTCGATATGCAGGTCACCGCATCGAAATGCGTCACGTCGATTCTTTGCGCGCCGGCGTCTGAAGCGACGATTGAGCGGGGTAGAGCATGAGCCCGTCTAGGCAGCAAATTTCGCCGGCGACAACAGCATCGTAGGAATGCCCTCGGTCCTCGATAGTGACGGTTCGCGTCACGGCATTCCCGGTCTCGAGCCGATCCGACGAGCGATTGATGGTCAGCGCGATCGACAGACTGCCTGCAGCGAGGAAGGGCAGATCGGATGCCACATGCGGGATGAAGGTCTGAAATGCGATCCGGGGGAGCGTGAGCGTTGCCTCGCGTGTGGCCGGCGGATCGGCCGCGTATTTGGCGACGATCGTCAGACCAGAGATCGCATAACTGCCCGGCTCCTGCGGATGGATCGCGAATTCGAACCAGACACCGCCATCAGTGAGGCCGTCGCGCTCTTCGCTCTCATAGGGGCTGCGCAGCTGCCGCGTCAGGACATTGCACGGTTGGAACTCTGGCAGCTTGGGCGGCGCCGTCTTGTAGTTCGGCGCCAGCACCTCGATCCGCTGCGTGGCGGCCTGTCTCACCACGACGCAGGGCGGATCGAGCGTCACCCGCAGGATCGGCTCTGGCGTGTTTTCCTGAGCGTGGGCCGCGCATGGCGCCAGCGAGCCAAGCATCGGGGCTGCGTTAGACAGCGGATACCTCATTGCTTCGCTCCCGCCGGCTGCGTCGCATCCTGGTGGGCATATTTCAGCTTGAGGACATCAGCAGGCGTGGCCTGAACCTGTCCAGGCTTCAGCGGCGCGGGACGTGGTCAGGTCTGCCGGTGTAACCTGATCTTCTGGCCGCCCTTCTGGGCTGGGTCGATCCGACGGCCTGCCAAATAGTCAAGCCCCTCATCGACGACAATTGCCGCAAGCGATCAACTACCAATGCTCGCAATTGACCTGCTGATGGGGGCATGACCACCCTAGTTAATGATCGTCACTGAAAACTGTGCCGATCCGGCTGCATCACATGCGTTGAGGCATAAAGTCATCATCGACCGATGAGCACGAGAGCTATCGCCAAATTTTGGTGACGGTGCGGCCGGTCAGGCGGCGGCGGTTATGGGCTGACGGTCGGTCGGTTTGGCGATGACCTCGATCCCGTCGTTGAATGTCACACCGAGAACGAGTTTTGGCAACTGGTTGTGGCCATCGAGACGACGCCAGCTTTTCTGCGCGGCCTCAAGCAGTTTGAAGACCATCGCGAGCGCCGTTCTGTTGGACAGGCAGCCCTTCGATCGGATCGTGCGGTGGCGCACGGTAGCGAAGGTGCTTCCAATGGGATTGGTGGTCCGCAGGTGTTTCCAGTGTTCGGCCGGGAAGTCGTAGAACGCCAGTAGCGTGTCCCGATCCTTGCTCAGGCAGTCGGCCGCCTTCTCGTATTTGGGCGTATAGCTCTCGATGAAGGCGTCGAACGCCAGCTCGGCGGCGGCCTTGGTTTCGGCCATCCAGATCTCCTGCAACGCGCGTTTGGCTTTAGGCTGCTGGCTCTTCGGCAACTTGGCGATCACGTTGGCGGTCTTGTGTACCCAGCAGCGCTGCTCGCGCGTTTTCGGCCAGACCTCGCCGGCGGCCTTCCAGAACCCGAGCGCGCCGTCGGCGATGGTGAGCCGCGGTGGCACGCCGAGCCCGCGCCGCTTCAGGTCGAGCAGCAGATCGCGCCAGTCCTGCGCGCTCTCGCGGGCGCCATCGGTGAGGCCGACCAGTTCCTTGCGGCCTTCCGGCGTCGCGCCGATCAGCACCAGGATGCAATGCTTTTCGTCTTCGAGGCGTGCTTGGAGATGGATGCCATCGGCCCAGATGTAGACGTCGCGCTTCGCCGACAGATCGCGCCTCTGCCACGCGGTGTGTTCGTCAAGCCAACCGTCCTTCAGACGGCCGCTGGCGGATGCCGACAACCCGGCAGCATCCTTGCCGAGCAGCGCCGCCAGAGCCTCGGAGAAGTCGCCGGTGGAGATACCCTTCAGGTAAAGGATCGGCAGCAGCGTCTCGATCGATTTCGAGCGGCGCATGTAGGGCGGCAGGATCGACGGAGAGAACCGGATGCGGTCGGGATCGGTAGCCTCCGCCTCGCGATCGCGTACACGCGGCTGGCGGACGCCGACCGGACCGATACCATCCATCACCTCGCGTTCCGGCAGGTGACCGTGGCGCACGACGCGCTGGTGGCCGTCCGCAGTCTTCAAATCGGCATGCTTGCCGAGAAAGTCCGCGACCTCGGCCTCGACCGCCTGGGCCAACAGAGCACGCGCCCCATTGCGCAAGATTTCGGTGAGTTGATCGTCGACGTTTCCTGGCTGAATCAACTTGATGATGTTATCTTTGGACACGGCATATCGCTCCTTCGGTGGAGAAGTGGAGGCGTCAAGCACCCCCACGATATGCCGCCTTCCCGATTCCCGCCGTCACCAACTTTCAGCGATAGCTCGTTAACGGCTCGGCAGTCGCAATGACCGACTTTGCCAACCACCAGTACACGGAGCGCATATTATGTCGCATATAGCGAATGTGAAATTCTGGATCGACGAAGGAGAGCGGCGAACTTTGGATGCCTTGGGTCGCTCCTCAGCGAGGCATCTCGCCAATAACCTCTCGCCCGATCTCCGTGCCGACGCTATCGAGCACCGCGACGCCATGGTCCCACCTCCGCCGCCGCCGACGATGAAATCAGGGCGAATTGACACCATGACTCCCTCGATCTCGATAGCCTCGAAGGTTGGCGCCGCACTGGAGCGCTGTGGGCCGGTGATCCATCCCGGACTTGTGCAGCGCAACTAGCAAGCGCTCTTCGGTCTCAGTCCAGCGATTGAGTCCGTTCGCACGCGTTCGTCCCGTTCCGCTTCCGAAAAATCATTGCTGATTGCCGGAATATACACATGCCCTAATTCTCTCCGGTTAGGGTGAGACAATGAAACGGGCCGCGTCATGCCAACGGCCCCTTACCGAAAACTTCTACAATACTGATATTAACAGAACATAGCCAGGTAGCGCCACCGAGAGTTCACTGCTGGGCTACAAAAGGGCGATCCCGCGTGGCTCGCTAGAGTCCATCCACGAGAGCGGCACCTACACGAGGATGACGCAGGCCGGTAAAAACCGGTTCGAATAGCCGTCTAGGTCTAGAACATACGCTCAACCAGCAGCACGGCGCCGGCAATACTCAGAAGTACGATGATGAGAGTCCAATCGCGGTGTTCCTCCGTCATGGTCCCACCTTGGAAAGGACGGTCGCAACGCCCCGGAAAGAGCACCAAGCCGTGGTAAATTGTTCCACATCATCAAAGCGAAGAGTCAACTTCGCGCCCCCCAAAAGAAGAGGCTACACGCCGAGGCCGAATTGTCCTCATCACGAGAAGTAGGACGCTCACCCGATCAGCAGCCAACTTACGCTGACGACGAGCGATATCCCCGCTAAGCTTATAAGGCTAAACTCGACGCCATCAAAATCGGTCCAGAACATAATACTCACCATTACATGACGGATCAGGAGAGCGCTTCGCGTATGTCAGTCAGCGGCAGTGTCCTGTGTGGACGCTTCAAAAGAACGGACCCAGTACCTCTGGGGGCCTCTAAGCCCGAGCGGACAGCATAGCGGTGGCAATGAGCTGCTGCCGGTTTGATGGACACCGAGATTAGGTGTTTCATGAAGCCGGAGGTGGCGATGAAAAGACGGAAGTTCAGCCGCGAGTTCAAGGTCGAGGCGGTCAAGCTGGTGCGGGAACGTGGGGTGTCGGTGGCGCAAGCTGGCCGTGACCTGGATGTTCATGAGAATGTTCTCCGCAAATGGGTGAAGGAGTTGGGCTCCGACCCGGCGCAAGCCTTTCCCGGCCACGGGCAGATGAAGCCGGAGCAGCAGGAGATCGAGCGGCTGCGCCGTGAGGTCGCCAAGCTGAAGGCCGAGCGGGATATCCTAAAAAAGGCCGCAGCCTACTTCGCGAAGGAAGCGACATGAAGTTCGCCTTCGTCGCGAAGCACCGGACGATCTGGCCGGTGGCATGGCTATGCGATGCGCTGGGAGTGTCGCGGTCGGGCTTCCATGCCTGGCTGAACCGCTCTCCCAGCGCCAGATCCCGCAGCGACGAGGAGCTCGGCGGCAAGGTCAAGGCCAGCTTCGCCGCCAGCGACCGCACCTATGGCGCACGCCGGGTGTGGCGTGACCTGCTCGCCGACGGGGCGGATTGCGGCCTGCACCGGATTGAGCGGCTGATGCGCCTGCAAGGCTTGCGGGCGCGGCCGCGACGTCGGCGCTTACCGAAGGACAGCGGCGATCGACAGCTCGAGACCGTACCGGCGAACCTCCTTGACCGGCAGTTCGCCGCCGAGCGGCCGAACCAGAAGTGGATCGCCGACTTCACCTATCTCTGGACGGCCGAAGGCTGGCTCTATGTCGCAGCGGTGATCGACCTGTTCTCACGCCGCGTGGTGGGCTGGTCGATGAGTGCCGCCATGACGGCACAGCTCGTGACGGACGCATTGTTGATGGCCGTCTGGCGGCGCGGCAAGCCGGATGCGCTGTTGCATCACTCCGACCAGGGCAGCCAGTACACCAGCGAGCAGTTCCAGCGCCTGATGGCCGACCACGGCATCGTTTGCAGCATGAGCCGCTCCGGCAACGTCTGGGACAACGCGGCGATGGAGAGCTTCTTCTCCTCGCTCAAGACCGAGCGTACGGCCAACAAGATTTATCAAACCAGAGATGAGGCACGCGCCGATGTGTTCGACTACATCGAACGATTTTACAACACGACCCGCAGGCACTCGACCATCGGCTATCTCAGCCCGGTTGAGTTCGAGCGCAAGGTGGGATTAGCTTAAGCGGGTGTCCATCAAACCGGCAGCAGCTCACAACGTGCATCCCTACACTGACCGCGACTGAGCCGTTCTCGGCGCGACGTGAGATCGCTACGCAAGCGGGTCCGGCCCACGGAACCATATGCCTAGCGTTCCGTCAGCCCAATCAGAATGATTATGGCGCGCGTCGAGATGGCTAAGTAGTGCTGCGCGGCTTTGATGGACTTGTGTCGCGCGGGATCATTCTGGCGATGTGGGATCGGTTAGTCTAAGTCTAGCATCCGCTGGAGCCGTGCCTGCGCCACGCCTGCACCCGACGGAGACACGTCAGGATCGCCGGCCGTTCAACGCTGATCCGCTTCTCGCTCGTCAAATCTGCCACTCCTCTTGAGGTTGCGAGCCTAAGGGAGCCGGCCCTTCCAACCTCCCACTATTAGTAGGTGCGCTTTGCGCTTAGTGGCGCAGAGTAAGCTGGGGCAGTCTCCATATCGGATTGCACACATGGCAGCAGGTTGGATGGTTTCAATTGGCTACATAGAAAGCGGCCAACTTCGGCACGTAACGTATGCGGTCGCGGTGGCTAACGCCACCGAAGCCATCAAGGCTTCACTGGATGTCGGCGCCTCCCGATTCTCATTGGATGCCGGTCTTGGCTGGGTGGCCTTGGCGAATTCTGAACTCAGTCTACAGCAACTGGATGATCTCGGCATGGTGAAAGGCGGGATTTGTTCCCTATGGGACGACACGCATGATTGGCTGATCTGGCCCCGCCAGCTCCATTAAGTTTGATCAGTGAACACGATGACTTGGCAAGGAGCGATGGTTCGCGGTCTACCGGCAATCGGGCGCGGTGTCCGCTACGGCGCGCGAGACAGTTCGGCCTGCGCGGAGATCTCATGGGAAGGGCACGACGAGAATGACCCCGCCTGCGGTCGCCGATGGGCTATGATCGGCACCGCGGGCAGGCTCGTCGGTCACTTCTACATACACAATGGCGACGATTCAGCCTTCGTTTGCGAACGCGGCTGAGTTCTTCAACAGCCTGCTAGGTCGTCACGCGCCTCGAAAGCACAAGAGACCTGATCAACGGACTGGCGCACGCGGCCCCGACCTCGCGGCCAGCCCCGTGTCACGGATGTTCGATGGCTCTGGCAGAGGCTCGTTAGCTCGTACGCCAATGCCTCACGGAGCGGCAAGATGGACGGCTGGTTAGTAACGGTCGCCATCAAGGAAGACGGCGATGACGACGACGACGGGTACAGGCACATAACTTACGCGGTCGCAGTCGCAAACCCGAGCAAAGCCGCAAAGCTGGCCATGAGAGATAGCGTCGCAAAGGGCGCAATGGTTAACCGTCCGCTCGAAGCTGCAATGTTGCAAAGTCTCGGCTGGGAAGCTGGCGAACTGGCCGTGGTTCACGACGATGACATTGATCCAATCACCTCACGGCCTCGGCATCATTAGCCAACGTCGGATTTTTCATTCAACAGCGTCGGATTGGAAACATGCATGTCCGGAAGCTCCACGAGCAGTTAGCTGGCGCGTTGTGAAGACGCGAGTCGCTTGCTTCTCTCCTCCTTGGCAACCGAGTTGTTGACGCCCGCGAGGTGTGATCGCCAAGATAATAAAAGGCCAACAAGGAGAGGAGAAAACATGGGCGCGGTGAAGACGGTTTTCATCGTGGGTGGCGGAATTGGCGGTTTGACGGTGGCCCATGCGCTTCAACAGATCGGCGCATCCACCAGAGTCATTGAAGTGGGAGACAAGCGTGACCGGATCGGCACCAAAATTACGCTACTGGGGAACACCTTGCTGGCACTCGCCGAACTGGGATTGGTGGATGCGTGTCTTGAAGGTGGCCTTGGTTGGGACTTCGTGTCGGTGCGCGATGGCGCAGGAACGATTCTGAGCGAACAGTCCACCCCAAGAATTTGGGACGCCGATCGTCCTGGCGCACTGGGAATCATGCGGCCACGTCTGGGACAGATCCTGGAAGACTTTGCGACGAAGGGCGGCGCGAAGATTGATTCAACACAACCGTCACCCGAATTGATCAGGACGATGGAGGGGTGACGGTTCAGCTATCGAACGGCGAGACGGGCCGCGCCGACCTGCTGATCGCTGCGGATGGTATCTATTCCAACATCCGCCACAGCATCTTCGGCGAAGAGTTCAAGCCGCACTACGCCGGTCAAGGCGTATGGCGTTATACGGTTTTCGCACCGAGGCGATGAATGGCTTCGTCCTGTATCGCCTTCCGACGGGCCGAGTAGTTGGCGGCGCTGCCGCTATCGAAAGAACTGTGCTATCTGTTCTTCTTGGAACGCACGGACGAAAAGCTTCGTATTCTGCAAGATCAGGTGTGCGACTATCTCCGTAAACTGCTCGCCCCCTTTACGGCGCCCGAACTGGTCGCGGCTGCCAAGGTGATCGGAAGACAAGCACATAAGCTACCGCCCATTTCATTTACATAGCTATCGCCCATTTGATGTCTTGATGATGCCAGCCCCCTGGCACCGTGGCCGTGTCGTGCTATTGGGCGACGCGGCCCATTCGTTGACGCCGCAAATGACATCCGGCGGCGGTATGGCAATCGAGGATGCACTGGTTCTTGCCCAGGAACTGGATCGCAACGACGACTTGTAGACTTCGCTCGTGACCTATTGCCGTCGGCGCGAGCAAAGGGTCAGTCGCGTATACGACATCGCATGCGCCATTTGCCGGGAACAGCGCAAACCGGAGCTGGCCGGGACCATTCGATGGGCCTTCTTCGTGAAGGCTACGCGTTTCTGGCTACGCCCGTCTGATCGGAAGCAGGCGAAGTCAGCTGGGAAGGGACGGACGTCGATTCCGCGGTGGCAGGGCCACGTCCGTGGACCGAATGCAAACTCCGTACTCACTTCGGCCCACAACAAGTATGTCACGAGAAGGGGAACTGTATGACAAGACAGGCGGGGTCGCTGCAGGGATGGATTTTGACATCTGCCCCATGGATGACGATTTTTGGAGTGGTTCTGTATCGCCAGTCCTGCCGTTTATGATGAAAGATCTTGCGCAGAACACCGAAGCGCAAGTATTGGTTCCGACGGTGCTTGCCGGGTCGGCGGTGATCATCGCGATCCTGTCGCCATTCGTAGGCGTTTTCTTCAAGCGCGTTGCACGCAAGAGTACTTTGATAGCGACGCGATCGCGGAATCGGCGCCGGTCTGGCTTAACGACATCTATCACATCATCGCGAGCCGGATGATCGTCGGCGCTGCCGAGGCAGTAGTGACGGCGGTCGCAACTCCGTAGCAATAAGCGAATGGCCCGCTTTGATAGAGAACTTCCTGCACTGTCTTGTCCGCCAGCGATAGCTGCAACTCAATACCTTTGGTCCCGAGCACGGCAACAGACTTTATCTGTTCGTTCGTCACGGCCATTGATTATGCTCGCATCTCGCTGATGATGATGTGATCGCAAAGCACCCCGGTTTCATCCTCAAAGTAAGCTCTCACATCGTGGCGAGGCCGACAACGGGCGGACACGCTTTAACTCTCGATCAGCCTGCGCAGGATGGCTTCCGCGCGCATCCCGACGGCCGTGTGGTGCTGCGCCGCCTTGATGGACTTGAACCGCCCCGGATCATTCTGAGCGATGTCAGGATCAGCTAGGAGACGCTGGAAACGCGCCCTGCGTCACGCCTGTATGGGACGAAGGCGCGGGAGGATCGCCGGCCGCTCTTCAACACTGACCCGCTTCTCGCTCGGCACTTCCAGTCGCCTCCTCTTGAGGCTATGAGTCTAGCGCAACTCCCGGCTCGTGTGGAGGAGGTTCCCGGGATGATACGGATTAATCAAGACCGGCCGAATTCGACAACGAGGGATGGCTCGATTAGTATTCCGGACCAATCTCGCCTGCGCCTTTGTTGAGCCTCCGATATGAAACGACCGTTGATCGCCGCCGCGCTCCTCCTCCTGACCGATTCGTCTGTGAATGCCCAAAGCGCACTAACTGACGCGGAACGTGGAGCTATCCACAAAGCGCGCGAATTTTGTATCGAAGCTCTTGGCCGTGACCGCCGTCGAATATTTTTCGGAAACAGCGACACCGCCGACGCGTTTCACGCACAGGTTAATGAGTGCGCAATGCGCATCATGCCTCGTTACCTGCCTCCCGCGAGCCGTTGAGGCTAGTCTGGGTATGTTTCTTGTTTGCGTGCAGCCGCGCTCGGTTGACGGCATGCACGCCCGATGGCTCCGAATTTGCAGGATCATCGGTCCGAGCCGATTTCACATGACGAGGGCTGCTCCCGAGGGCAGCAAGGTGGATGGTTGGATAGTGACTGTCGCCATCTTCAAGAAAGACAGCGACGACGACGAAGACTTCGGGCATGTAACTTACACGGTTGCGGTCACCGATCCGGCGGAAGCCGTGAAGCTGACCCTGAAAGACTGCGGCGCAAAGGCCGCAATGCTAACTGCCCGATCGAAAAGGAGCAGTTGCAAAGGCTCGGCCTGGAGCCCGGCGCGCTGATAGCTATACACGATGACGAGGTTGATCCAATCATCCCGCGCCCCAGACGTGACTAAAAGCGCCGCACGTCTGATCTCGTTCAGTCGCGTCCGGTTCATGACATGCACGTCCGGAAGCTGCCACCACAGTGCAGGTAGTCAGTCTGCACAAGGTGTGAAAGCAAGCCGTTTTGCGTCTCTGCAGCGTGACCGTCTGGCACGCGAGTTGCTGAGCCCTGTTGGCTTGGTTGCTTATTGATGACCCTCGTGAGACGGCCAAGTCTCCACCAGCAACTCGTGCGGGCGGCTCCTTCCGCCGTCCGCACGCTTTTCATTGATCGCCCTAGCGCCGCGTTTCGTGTCGATCATGACCCGTGAAGAGGCTGTGCAGCTTTTCGCCTCCCTGACTGTCTGGCACGCGAGTTGCTGAGAGACGTTTGGATTTGGCTTCTCATACTTTTGCACAACCCCCGTGAGATGGCCAAGTCCGCGCAGCCTTAACTAGCGCTAGCGGCTCCTCCAGCCGCTCGCGCGTCTTTCCGTAGCATCGGCCTAGCGGCGCGGCGTGGAGATCATGCTATGACCCGTGAAGAGGCCTTGAAGAACGCCATTGAGGCACTCACACAGTGGTCCCAAGGGACGGTCGCAACAGCTGTCGTGCTTGCCGCGATCGCGAAGCTCGAACTGACTAGGCCGCCGCCCAGACGGCCTCGAAAACGGAAAGTCACTTCCTACGCCAGCGATCGCTGGAGGCTGGTGCAATGGACAGACCACATTATACTGGCCTTCGAGGCTGCTATTCGTCTGCCGATGAGGGGAGGCGCACATGAGCATCAACCCAGCTTCTCGAAGCTATAGTATTCTCATCGCAGACGCGGCCGTATCTGTCGTTAATACGGCTTGCACAGCATGGCGGCTGCACGACCGGACCGACAGAGAAGGCACAAGTGATCGGACCATAAGCGAAAGCGAAGAGATCGACCAAAACAAAAAGCCGGCGCAGTGGCCGGCCCCGCAAATCTTCAATAGCTTGATATGCTCAATGGAAGTACATCATAATCACTTCGATATCCGACGTGATGCGGGGCTGACGGTCAGTCAAGTGAGCGTCCACAATGCGGCGCGCAACCAAGTGCGTAACGATATCTCCGAGATCGCGGGCGGCTGAGAGAATGGTCCATACCTCAGCTAGTAGCGCTTGGCGTTCTGGCGGGACGGACATGCCCCTGTCCTCCTCAAGCCGGAACGACACGGACGGGAGCATCGGATATCGTCGCCTCGTATTCACCAAAGAACGGCCATCAATGGACGCTCCTATGTGCTTTTCGATGTATAGAACGAGGCCGGCACGAACCGCCTCAATGAACTCGGTCGCCGTCAGTCAAATGATCTCTTTGCTCTCCATCTCCCCCCTGAGGTACGCCGAGATGCTTTGAAACGCCGCGCCCAGCGTGCCGCCGAGCGAGGAGACGATGGCGAGCGCGACCCCGGCGCGGAGGATCGAGTACTCGCCCGAGGTGACCCCGCGGGCAGGATCACGGCTCCCAGGTTCGGCATCCGCAGCGGAAGACGTTGCGCAAGACGATGGCGATCAAACGCGATCACTTCGCGGTCGTCGTCCGTCACTGGGTTGTCGTGCATGTGGTCGATAGCAGCGAGGTCGATGGCTTCACTGCTGCGGGCCGTCTCGGCGACGACCAACTCGATTTGCTCGCGCTTCAGCGCAGTGAGCCGCTGCGCCTTCGCAATCAACGTGCCAGCCGCTCGGTCATTTGCGGCACTTGACGAAAGCGACCTGAACAGCCGGCTCCAGGTACACGACGTGATCGCCTTCAGGACGCGGTGCACGAAGATGGATTTCATCTCGATCTCGATTACCCCGGAGAGCTTGGTGTCGCCACACCGTGAGCAGCCCGCGGGCAACGCCATTGCGCCGCGCCACCTCGGAGATGTTCGCCCCCTCCTCGAAGCTCTCCGCTACGATCCGGGCCTTCTCTTCGCCCGTCCATCGCCGCCGCTGTCCGGTGATCACCTCGACCCGACGATAGGAATCACCTTCCTGCCTGGCATCAAGCATGGTATTTGCCATCGTTGCACCTCCACCGATCAGCTCATGCCAGGCTGTATCGCAGGCGAGCCTCACGATGGCGAGGTGGGGGCTTCATGCCGGTTACGTTGATCCAACCCGATCGGTCAGGGGATGCGGGGCCTTGGGCGACGTAACACGACCTGCGACGAAAATTCGTTGCGATCGAAGGTGCAGATGCGCTTGCGCCGCCCGCCCCTATGTCCCTATGTCCCTATGTCCCCGCACGTACGATCTGGGGAACGGCGGCGCAAGAGGACTGGCCCCTGGGCGATGAGGCTGATGCTGATCAATTGTCGACGCCCTACACACAAAGATCCGGTACGATGATCGATCGTATCGTACCGCGCTCGTTGCGGAATCAGCAACAAGAGGTCTGCCCAACGACTCTTTGTGCTTTTCAGAAGAGAGCTTGGCCAACGATTTCACGGTCCGAGACTTTGATACCCCGATGCGGTGAGACGCATGTTGCCCGGCAGCGCACGCCAATACCTAGCCAGGCCTCCAAAGCGATCGTCAGTCTCTGGAGACAAATCGGCGTGGGTCTGGTTCGCTACGGCAAGTTCTGCGATTAGTAAGGCTACCGATACACCGCTAGCCGGTGCCTTCTCCCAAGACTTGGTAGGTTGAACTTAGTTGGACAGCGCCCTCTAATGACCAATGATCAGGCGACCTGCAAGCCGAAAGGCGAGCCCAAGTTTGCCGGAGACGGCGTGGGGTTTCGGCGAACGTCTCTTCGGGCGATTTTGACAATGGAAGCGGTAGGCCACACGATGCTCCGTACTCTCATTCTAATTGCCTTAGCGTTTCGTCACGACAAGATCGAGCGCTCAGGGTACCGACGCCAACCCTATCTATGTTGACCAAGGTATGGATTGGACCGCGTATGGATTGGACCGCGGCAGCGAGAGCGGATTTCTATTCGCGCGATCAGGGTTCGCGTTTGATTTCGTTATCTTGGATGCAGGCCCTGAAGCAAACGAACGGACAGCCGTTCCTCGCGGATGGCTTGTCACGGTACGGGTATCTACGGAATCCTGCAAACACGGCCAACCTTCCCGCCGGCTTTCACGCTTCTGGCCCTCAAGACTTCCAGGTCGTCGGAATGACCAGCTCGGCATGTCACTCGCGCCAGATCGAAGTTGACGGCAAGGTGTATCGGGTGGATGGCAGTCCGGGGTTTGTAGACTTCTACGCACTGCTTGGCGGCCTGGACAAGGCAGTCGGCGACGTGATCGCCAGCGACAGCTCGTTCGCTCCGTTTTCTGCAGCTGTTCTGCGGTCCGCAACGCCGGATGCGGCCGATGTTGCGGATCTTCGTCGACAGGTAGATGGGTGGTACTTGCGGTTTCACACGCTCATGGTGCGTGCGCTGCCCAAGAACGGCTGGGGAGTTGGCCGTCTGGATGCTGTAGGTATGATTTTCAAGCGCATATCCGGACTGGACATCGGCCCGCCACCCGACTTCATGATCCCGGAAAACATGAAAACCGCGGACGCTCCTGTGAGATACCCATTCCTTTGGAATTCGCCGCGACAGGACAAAAGACAATGGCCTGGATTCGCCAAAGATGGAAGTGACATCTTGGGGCTAGCTCGGAACGTTGGCGAGGTTCTGGGGGTATTCACTACGTTCGAGCCGATGCGTCAGGGCGCGATCATCAATTTCCTCGACAATAACTCCGCCAATTTCGACGGCCTGAGTGAGCTTGAAGCTTGGTAAAGTGAATCGGCACTCCGAAATGGCCCTGGAAGATTGACGCTGCTTTAGCCCCCCCGAGGCAAGGGTGAAAGGGATTCCGCTGAAGGGGGGTGTCGCGAATGCCACGGGATTGAAGACGGAGAGCAACGCATTCTATTCATCAAAACATGGAGGACTACGGTCCAGAACGTTGGTACCGATACACGAGAATACGACGTCCTCGCCTGGAAAGCGAAGACGGGCGTGCTGAAGGGAGCGTACATCCCTTCGCGACCGTCCCACTCAAGGAGAACGATGAGATCCTTAACATTCTTGCGACCTCGGTCATTGGTTCGATCGCAGAACACCTGTTGGCCGGCGGCGCGCCTTCCACTAACGCACGGGTGGCAGCGGCGCCAGACCCGGGATCGTCGGACACACCGGAGTCTCTGGGGCTCGTGCGACTACCACCAACGCTGCAGGATTTGCTAACGGCTTTCGATACTGCCAGCACCTCCGAAGCAATCAAAAAGGCCAAGCGGCAGGGAGCAGCCGTGGGGCGCCTACGAGGCTCGTGTTCTGCAGGGTATTTGGGCCGCCGCACCTCATCTTCATAACGGCTCGGTCCCTACCCTGGCGGAATTGCTCAAGCCATCAGGGGATGCGCAAACCGCAGTTCAGCGTTGGACGGAAATATGACATTGAAGACGTTGGTCTTGCTGCGACCCAGGAAGCCGCTGAGCGAAACTCTGTCTGTCACGGATTGTAGTAATATCAATTCTGGAAATAGCCCATGCGGACACGAGTACGGGACCAGTTTAAGCGACCGAGACAAAGAGGCGTTGCTTGAATACCTCAAGACACTGTGACCCGCTCCGGCGCTCCCTCTTTGACCGGTTTCCAGCATGCTGTCGGTCACAGTATGCTCGCTTATCGGCACGAGCCTTGAAACGGAGATCTGATCCAGCACAGCTGCTCAAGGAAGCGCAAGTGATGGCTTACAAATTATCGCGTTTCTACCGTTTGCGTCGCTTGTGCATACGAAACGAGGTTTCACATGACACCAATCTCAATACCACATCACAAAGAATGCCTTCGCTGTGGTTCTGGGTTAGTCACCAGCGAGTGGCATGAACGCGTCAATGCGAACGAAGTTCAGGTTCTTTGGCGCTGCTGGAACTGCAAACACCAATTTATCTCCGTCGTCACTTCCCACGAAAGGGAGCCGTCAGTCGCTGAGATCACAAAACCATTCTTTACGAGCCTGCTCGTCTGACCAATGACGCCCGAGCAGGTCGACCTTATCAGGATATCGTTTGACGCGATGTGGCCGGTCCGTCGCGACCTCGCTGACCTGTGTTACAACAGGTTCGTTGAACTAGCTCCTGATGCAAGAGATATGTTCGGCGGCGATATCGAGCAGCAGCGGATGAAGGCGCTGGATATGATCACCGCGCTGCCCGCCTCGCTCGACGAAAGACCGATGTTCCAATCGCTGATCACGCTTTCAGGTCACAAGCACGCCAGACTTTGCGTTCAGCCATCGCACTTCGTCGCAATGGGCGAGGCGTTGATGTGGAGCTTTGATTGCAAATTCGGCCCTTCTTTCACCCCGAGCTGAGGGAATCGTGGCGGACGCTTTACGCCACCGCCCAGAACGAGATGCTGCGCGCGGCCGGCCGGCAGAGTTCGTTTTGACAACGGCGGGCGAGAAGCCTAATTCGTGACCCAATCGTGGGTCTCCGGTCGGCTGGAGACACACGAAAAAACCTTGTCGCGCGAACAGTGTTCGTGCTCCTGAGCTGACGTTCCGAGATTCGCTGAATTGGAAACTCACGCCAACGCGCTTCGATGAGTCCTGCGGAGAAATGAAATTCGTAGTGACCGCCTTGACGTTCCGCCATACGATCGATGACCCATCGGCGTTTTCGATCGGCATCGAGCGTGGGTGCGTATCTGGGGCTCCAGCCCGATTAGCCGGACGGTGGGTATAGGTCTTGGTGCCATATGTCCACTCGTTTCTGAACCTGTGGTCATGGCCCTGAACTAGAACCTGAGCGTCGCGTCCTGCCTTTCCCTCCTTGTGGGCTGCGTCGACCGCGGCGCGGATCGCCTCTTCCTCAGTGGCGTAAGCGCCGGAGTGCTCACAATGAGCGCAACCCTCCACTGGCCTTCATGGCGCGTGACGAAGTACTGAACGCTTTCCATAAAGCTTGGCTCCGGCATCGCCCCCGTGATCGATAGACGGGTCGTACTCTGCAAATCTGCCGCGGTCGCCTCAACTACCGTTTTGGTGGGCTCCCAAGGAGCAGTGCCTTGTAGTGATAGGGCTGGCCTGTTTGCTGTGACCGCGGGGACCAACTGCCGCGCCTTGGCCGCTTCCCTTATTACGAGAGCTGGAACGTAGCGGCTTCAATCGGCGAGATCGAGTATCGAGAGCGAGATGTCGCCTAGCTGCTAGCCAATCTTCTCGCTCTCTCTCGTTGGAGTCGAAGGCTGGATTGATGGCGGATTGGGAGACGATCCATTTTTCCATTATGACCGTGATCCCAAGCTCTTTTTCCGTCTCCACCCTTGCTGCGTTGAGTGCTGCGACTGCTTGCGTTTGATCGACAACAAGCTCTCCGGTCCGGTTCTGATAGCGAACCCTTATTGCCAGCGACGATGCTGCCGACCTCGGTTGTGAAACTACGCGATTTTTTGCGCCCAGCGACGCTTCAATCTCCACACCGGCACGCGTTCCGCAACGGCTTCGGCATAGCGGTCTCGTGCAACAATCTGGCCTGGGAATGCGTACTTTCCCGCTTCGCGCAAGAGCTGCTCTAAGTGCGTCCGTTGACGAGGCGACTTGGTATTGAAATTCGAATGCAGCAAGCCGAGATTCTCGTGTCCTGGCGACCGCACCGTCGTTGGACACCGATCACGGTCTGCATCAGGCCTTTAATCTTCCAGGTAAATTGGCGCCAGCACATGCGAGGCGGCGACCAGGCAAGCGGCGCTGCGAAGCCCAAGCGATGGCGGGGTATCGATCATTCAGATATCGAACCGCTCGGCGGCATCGGCGAGATTGCTGCAGGGTCATGACGGCAGCAGCGTTGCCGCGATCGATATCCGTAAAGTCACTGTCGGCCGGCGCCAGCGTGATACCGTTGTTTTCACCAGCGACTCGGGTCGCCGGCTTGAAGAGATCGGCCGCCGAGATCGACCCTGTATTCTGCTTGATCGTGTCGGTCGCGCTGCCCTGCGCGTCAACATCGATCATCAGAACCCGGTGGCCCGCTTCCGCCATGAAACAAGCCAGATGCACAGCAAGCGTCGTCTTGCCGACACCCTTTTTAGTCGTCCGTGAAGAGCGGCTAAGTGATTGAGCTGGAATCGCATTTGTCGTTTTGGATTGTTAGGATTGCAGGGTTTTGATGCTTCGGACATCGGAACCTTGCAGTTTCATTTTCGGGATTCCGTCGAATCGCCAGTCATGATTCCGTCGTTGCATCGGAGGTGGCGATGCGACCGAAGAAGCACAAGACGACGGGATCGGGCGATCTGTTCCGGGCCAGGCTGGACCAGATCATCAATATGAAGCACGAGCTGGTTCAGCTCGCCGGCAAGGTCGATTGGGACTGGATCGACGGCGAGATCGCGCCGCTCTATAGCGAGAACGGCCGGCCGGGCATCGCGACCCGCTTCATGATCGGGCTGCTGCTCAAGCACATTTACGGCCTGTCCGATGAGGGGGTGTGGGTTGAGTCCACGACCCGTATCAGTACTTCACCGGCGAAGAGTTCTTTCAGCACGCGTTCCCGCACGAGCGCTCGGACCTGAGCCACTGGCGCAAGCGGCTCGGCGGCAAGCTGGAGCTGTTGCTGGCCGAGAGCTTGCGGGTGGCGCACGAGGCCGGCGCGTTACGCAGCCAAGACCTCAAGCGGGTCACGGTCGATACCACCGTGCAGCCGAAGGCGATCACCTTCCCGACCGACGCCAAGCTGCTGCACGCGGCGATCAAGGGGCTCAACCGCCTGGCGAGGAACGGGGTCAAGCTGCGGCAGTCCTACCTTCGCATTGCCAAGACCGCGGCAATGATGGCTGGACGCTACGCCCATGCCAAGCAATTCAAGCGGCATCACCGGCAGCTGCGCAGCCGGCTGGGCCGGATCATCCGCGATATCCGCTGCAAGATCGAAGGTCAGGCTGTGCTCGAGAACGCGTTCGCCCTCTCGCTCAGCCGGGCCACGCAGATTCGCGCGCAGCAGCAGCGCCAGCGCGGCTGGAAGCTCTATTCCTTCCACGCCCCGGAGGTGGAATGCATCGGCAAGGGCAAAGCAGCCGCGCCTTACGAGTTCGGTGTCAAAGCCTCTATCGTCACCAACAACCGCCGGGCTCACGGTGGCCTGTTCGTGCTGCACGCCAGGGCGCTACCCGATAACCCGTACGACGGTCACACCTTGCGGGACGTCATCGACCGCACCGAGACACTCACCGGCTGCGCGATCGAGCGGGCCTATGTCGACAAGGGATATCGCGGCCACGACGCACAAAATCCCCGTCGCGTCTTCATCTCTGGCCAGAAGCGCGGCGTCTTCGGTGTCATCAAGCGCGAGCTGCGCCGCCGCTCCGCCATCGAACCCATCATCGGACACCTGAAAGTCGATGGTCACCTCGGCCGCTGCTACCTGCCGTGCCGGCGATGCGGCCAACGTCATCCTCTCCGCCGTCGGCTATAACTTCCGCCGCATCCTCGCCTGGCTCAGGAAGCTCTTGCGCTTCATCCTGATCGTCCTTTGGCGCGCCTTCGCAACCCCAGTCGCCCTCAATCCCGCTTGTTAACGGACGACTTTTCATTGTTGATGACGATCGTGTTCATTGATGACTATTCCTTCCGATCGTGCTGCTCCTGCTGGCACGATCTCGATGAAACCGGCCTCTTCATCCCTGCTGTTGGTTGGAACCAACAGCCGCTACGGACCGGCGCTTTCTAGATAATCTTCAAAGCCCGGCACAAATCCCCTGCCAGAAGAGTCAGGTCGGCCCAGCCAAAGAAAAAAGACGCGCCGGATCGAAAACCAGTCCGCACGGGTCGACGGGCGGTTGATGTTGTCACCGAAGCGCAGCCGCCCTCCCCGGCGGGTTGGTTTGAACTTCCAACACGTTCCGGGCCTGCACCATATTGCGACATCAACTGCTGGAAGGACGCGACAGAACCCGAAGCCCCAGAGACAGGAAATCCCTGCTCCGCGAGAGTCAAAGGGTCCCAGCGCGAAGAACACTAAATGGCGTCAGCTCAGTTGGTTGGGCTTTCCATCTGTTGAGCGTAGTGAAGGGGTCGAGAGCCAGGAATCGACTCCCGCAGTTCTACAAAGTTCCAGTTTGAGACATGAACCTTGGCACGCTTTGTGCTGCCCCATCCTTGTCGGGATTTTGCATCACCTTCGCGGGGCTAGGAGCCAACGCCGCTCGAATCATTTCAAGCGAGCGGCGTTGTATTGTCGAAGCTCCTCGGCGAGTGATCCTGAATCCACACGTGGGCGACACTCGCCGGACCAAGGTATCAACCGCCTTGCCGAGGAAACCCCGCCAAGATCGTCTTTGGCGGCCGACAGCAATGTGAGCGTCCACAGATCGCTAACAAATCCGGAGAGGCTAGCGGGCTTATTTGTTGGCTCGCATGGGGAGCCGTCACCGCCGTCGCTTCGCGCGAGCGAGCCTTTGCGACTTGGTGCGAGACGACAAGCACAATGGCCGAATCTCGAATCTTTGAGAAGCGCCTCCTTCAGCTCGGCGGTCGATTAAGTTGACGATGCCGTTACGCCGCTTGTGCGGCACCAGCAACCGGTCGGCTCTCTGCTGAGATGTTTCGTTGTCGTGCAACACTTCGAGACTGCAGACGCGAGCGATCGCCACGGCGCGGCGCGAGATTCGCTGATGGTTCATGGATTTTGCTTTTAGCTCTGATGCCGGTAGCGGACTGGCTGCCGGCGGTTCAGAAACCGTAATCCTGAACGGCCAATGTGCTTTTGGGGTGCCCCTTCGACATGGGCGCACCGTCCCACCGAACGGGGCTGTTATACGCTAGCCCATTGATGGCCACTGATGCTATCTCGGGTTTCTGACGCCCAAGTCTACGGTTGCATACAACCTAGACGTTTGCAACAGTAATTGTCTACTCAGGGCGCGACGAAACCGCGCGCTCTCCCTTGGGTTTTCGTGCACACGGCTGCGCTCGGCCGCTCGGCTTTATCAAACTCCGAATTGCTCAAGCTCCTGCCGAAAGCGCGGACAACGAACCTGCAAGCCGTGCTTGCCGTGGCCTACTGCACTTACGATCGAAAGCCCGACGCGGATATAGACGCAAAAGACGGCGAACATGGTCAGTCCAAAGACGTGCCGCAATCCTAATTCGCTGCGTCCTCTCTGAAAAGAACGCAGCCTGTTCGTCTTAGCGATTGTTGCCGGAGATCTATCACCGGCGGACGTGATCAGACCCGCAGGTTTTCTGCGGTGCTTTTGCTCGCTTGGGGGCGACTTTGACTTCGTAAGAAATCTTTTGGCCTTCTGCCAAACCGGAGAGTCCAGCGCGCCCGCCAAGGCTCACCGCGCTTTCGGCAGCAATCGACGCCGATCGATCGCCAGCCTGTTTCGGTCCGGGTTCCTAAACCCGCGGTCAGCCTGCACCTAAAAATTCATCTCCTTTCGGGGAATTGCGTTCGCTCGCCCGTTCGGGTTGTATCGTCGTCATGACAGAACACCCGGGCGTTTCAGAAAAACCAGACTTGGGAACGAGCCGCCGATGTCACGACCGCCGAAGCGCGATCGGTGCTGTCAATCGTACCCGTCGTCGGACAGGACCTCCAGGAAGTGGTGACAGCGCTCGTCCCCAACCAAAGAGCCGAACGCTTCGAAAAATACCTTCTCCTGCTATCCGACGAGCTCAACTGGCTGGCGGTTCCTTCATAGTCCCCTCCGATTCGCGAGCTTGCGGGAAGGCTTGAAGATAGCTGACTTTTTGAGCCGCAGGCGCTGACCGCAATTACGTCATCGTATGCACAATTGACACGTCTTGATTGCGTGGGCCACTTCTTGCAATTACGAAGGCATCTCGTCCAGCAATGCGCCTACAGTGCAGACAATCAATGCGCCGGGCTGATCATCCCCTTCGCCTAGGTCAAGGACAAACCGCAGTCGGTCAGCTCGACCACGACGTCGGTTGTAGAAATGACGCCTTTGTGATGAGTGATTGCCAGCACGGTCACATCTTCCGCCAGGCTGCGAATATGGTCCAAAATGTCGCGCTCGGTTCGTTCGTCAAGCGCGGAGCTGGCCTCGTCGAGAAGAAGGATCGCCGGCTCGCCATAGAGCGCGCGGGCAATCGCAACACGCTGGCGCTCCCCGCCTGAAAGCTTCAAACCGCGTTCTCCAACGGTTGTTTCAAATCCTTCCGGCAGAGCCTCGATAATGCGGAGAATTGCGGCTTTTTCCGACGCACCGCGAAGGCGCACCTCGTCGCGGGGCCGTCCTAGCAGAATGTTGTCGGCTACCGACTCATTGAGCAACATCACGTCCTGCGGCACAACAGCAACTGCGGCATACCAATCCGTGTGATCGATGGTCGCTATATCGGTTCCATCGACCAGAATACGGCCGCAGTCTGGCTCGATCGATTTCAGGACGAGCTTGAATATTGTCGACTTCCCCGATCCGGATTCGCCGACAAGGAAGGTAATGGCGCCGCGCCTAGCCAGAAATGAGACATTCGTAACGCCACGACCGTTGTCGTAGGCATACCGAATGCCCTCGAAGGATAGCTGGCCAGCGGAGGGCGTGAAATCATGAGCATGAGATGTTCGCCGCTCTTCTGGTGCGACCCACAGTCTGGCGAGAGGAATGAGGTCGGCTCGCGACCGCGCCGCGTCAGAGATCGCGCGCGCGACCATCTCGAAGGGCGTATTGAGTTGGAGTAGAAGCGTGTTGAATAGCACAATATCGCCGATCGTGACCGCGCCGGCCCGGTATTCAGGCATTAGAAGGAGAAGTGTGACGGCAAATTGTAGCGCGATGGCTAAGCCGAGCACGGCTATGTAGGCCAATCGTTGAAACACGTAGGCTCGCCAGTTATCGCGCACCTCCCGCGCCTTCATCGTAAAGCGCTGGCTCATCCAGGAATGACTGCCGAAATGGCGCAACGTGTCCATGGAGTTCATGACGTTGCCGACGAAACGCGCATTCTCCTGTCCGGCTTCGATGGCCCGGTCCAGAAACACGCGCGCCCGACGCGTGGAATTCCACCCCAATGTAATCGCGACAGCCCCATAAGCGACGACGATTGCAGCGATTTGGATATTGACGAGCACACCGAGAGTAGCGAGCGTAAGCAGAAGTTGCGCTGCAGCCGGGATGAATATCATAATTCCAAGCTGGACCAACGTCGTCAACCCGCTGCACCCGCGCGCGGCCGCACTCTGTATCTCCACGGGATTGTGCTCAAGAAAAAAGGCCGAGGTTTTTCTCAGGATGCGATCGAAAAAGCGAGTTGCAGCGATGAAGCCCAGGTTCTCGGCTGTCATGAAGGAAAGATACTGCAGCATGCGCTGCAATGCGGAGGCTATGCCGAGCAGGACCGCATAGCCGGCGAATCCCCAGGCAAGCGCCGACATGCCTTCCCCCCGCGGGAGACGATCAATGAGACTCGAAAATACATAGGGGGCTGCGACGCTGCTCGCGCTGGAGATCAGCACCACTGTGGCAACGATGAGAAGCAAGCGCCGATCGGATCGCCAGTACGCATGCAGAATTTCGGAAACCGGCGACAATGCGCTGTCGTTGACCTGATCTGCGGTTGATCCAGGGAATGGGGCTTTGCTTACACTGAGAGAGCCGACATGGCCTTGCGATCTGGATTCCATACGATCTCACGTAAAGATGCGGCTCTGTGGAATTTGCTGCCGTTTACCGTTACTAGACTCCAACCCAGTTTTGTCCAGCACCGTCATCCAACCCCGCCAAATCTTGGTAGGTTGTCGCCCGGGTTCTCACATGAGAGAAGTTATAGTGTGGCTCGACACGCTGCCGCGCCACACGACGAGAAGCCCGATCACGCTATCAATAGGAACAGACATGAAGAGCGCAACTGCAGACACGTCTAAGCGGCCATCGCGGCCCGATACAACTGACCTCCTCTTACCGGTGCTGCCACCTCCCACTATTGTGGGGCCGAAGGGCCCCTCCCTAACGACGGCGCTAATGAACGCTACCTTTAAGATCATTCTTCACTCCGTTACCGCCTCTCACACGAGAGGCGGTAACGTTTAAGTCGAGGAACAAATGCTCAAGGCCACTCTGAAAATAGCCGACTTGGAAAACTATGGCGTTCATTCGGTCGTAATAGCCCTTGCGTCTACGGATCAGTTTCGTCAGCACTACCAGAAATGCATGTACTGGCCCGCTCGATTTTATCGTGATCGAGGCCGCTCGCCGGGGTCCTCGGTTGCGTGTACGAGCAGGCCATATAGGTAGCCTCCCAATTTACTTCCATGTGGAGGAGCGCACTCGTACGGTTACGCCCTCCTGGAATTTCGTGGATCTTTTGGATAACTCGGGAACGATTGATACAGAAATCATAGCCCATCATCCATCTATGAGAACGTTCTATTCTGCGCGGCAGGCCTGCGTTGGCGCTAATCAGTTAATCTGCTGCGGCTGCATGGAACACTCGGCCGTCCCGGCAGCGGCCATGGTGCCGAACGGGGCGTTTGCGTAGGTGATGATACGAACCGCCGCGCGATTTTCGATGGAAACAAGGGCCATCGGCGTCCTCTCTCCTGCCGCGCACCGGCTGCTCGGGGCCGTGGTCTCCATCGGAGGCACCCTCACATTCTGGATGAACTTTCCAACCTTATAACGGATGCAAAGTGACCGCGGATGAGGCAGCCAAATCGGCATCCGGCGGTCGCTCGAACAATCTCGCTTGAAAAAGGCTGGCCGATCTCCGCGTTGAGGTGGCCCGGGACTACGTGCCGAAAGACACGCTGGGTGCACTTGAGAAGCGCGTTATCGACGCGATCAATGCCGCCGGCAGTGCATTGACAGCCTGGCGAAACACGGCAGCACTAAGATTCTGTCACTGATGAAAATCGGCTTCATTCGATTCTTGTTCTTCAGTGGGCGCAGGGGCTAGCGAGCCATCGGCCTGAACGATCATCTTGGGCGAGAGGGGCGCGCCAAGCGGCGGAACTGCTGATCGCCGGATCTGCGGCGGATATCGCCGGGAAAACGCCGCAATGAGGCGCTGGCGGCGGCCAGCTTTTTCCACCACCTTCTCGATGGTCTTCTCTTTGGAGCGTAGCGCGGCGCGGTGCGTCGGCGTTGGCGGTTCCACTCCTGTACGTCCGTTAACAGCCACATTACCTCACCTGCTGAAGTGCTCGCCCACGGACAATTTGGCTCTTCAGCCCAACGAGCGATTGTTCGAGGCGTGGTCTTGAAGTGCGCGGCCAGTTGGACCGCTGTCATTAAGATGCCGATAAGGCCGATCGATGTCGGTCCAACATCCGCAGTGATGCTCCCCGTGCTGTCTTTCATTGCTCGCGAGCCGCCCCTAGCCAAGCGACCACGAGCGGGCGGCAGCTTGCCATTCATGAGCGATACTCTTCGCACACGCCGCGAGAATATGATCTTGATCAGCCTAAAGAGCTAAGTGCTCGTCACCGCGAACTCATCAGGGCCTCCGCGCTGGCGGATGACCTCTCGGAGTGCAGATGGCTTCTCAGGGGCGGAAGAGCGAATAGCGGCCTCGAAGGCCGGTATGAATTTGAGCCGGTCCATTACAGCACACTCCACAAAGCCATCGTGAGTGTCAGTCGGGGAAACGAGCTTTTGGTTTTGAGGCCGGCTAGGGGGCGGCCCAGTCGCCGTGAGCTGCGCAATCGTCGCGAGAACTACGCTCGTTTCGGTCGTTCCCCCAGACCAATCTCCGAGCGCCGCGATGGCGCCTTCCAAAGCCTTTTCACGGCTCATGTGAACTATCTCCCCAGCGAGCCTGTTGCAGAAGACCGGTAGAACCCAGGAAAAGAGGCGCGGGCGTCTGGAGGAGCCGCCCGCGCGAAGTTTGCTACGCCAAGCTTGGCTGCTGGGGTTGCGTGAAATAAACAGCCAAGCCAAAAGGCTCTCAGCAACTCGCGTGCCAGACGGTCACGAACTTCAAGTGTAGAGATAAGCGGTGCCAGTCTTTTCGCCCGTCGTAGCCTGACCTCGACAGAGCATGGCGGCTAGCGCCACGATGGAAAGCCGCGCGGGCGGTGGCTGAGGGACCGCCCGCACGAGTTACGGTGCGAGGACTTGGCCCTCAATCAATAAGCGACCAAGCCATACTTGGCTCAGCAATCAATGGGCCAGACGGCCACATTGCGCAGAGAGGCAAACGGCGCGCTTTCATACCTTGTGCAGACTAACTACTCGCGCGAGCGGTGCTTTCCGGACGACAATGTCACGAACCGGACGCAACTGAGCGACATCAGACGTGCCGCGTTAATGACGACGAGCGTGCGAAATAGTCGGACTGATCTCGTCATCGTGCACGATGAGAAGCTCGCCGGGCTTCACGCCAAGTCTTCGCAACTGCTCCTCTTCGATTGGGCAGTTGAGCATTGCGGCTTTTGCGCCGCATTCCGCGATGGTCATCCTCACCACTTCCGCAGGATCGGCGACGGCCCCCACGCAAGCTATGTGCCCGAATTCTTCGTCATCGTCGCCATCTTCCTTGAAGAAAGCCGCTGTCACTATCCAACCATCCATCTTGTTGAGCTCCGTGGGCCCTGAGCTGCCGAACCTCTTAAGATCCCGAGGCATCGGACACCGCGGCTGAACACGAGGACGGCCACCTCATTGCATAAATATTACGACCGCGGCGATGGCGAGCGAGGTTAGTCCCATCAAAATGACGTATGCGATATACGGAAGGTCGCCACGCACTACACATCTCTAGCACTTGACGGAGCGTGCACTCCGAGACGCGGCACACCAGCACAGGCCGGCACGCGTTCCGCACCCTGACACGGCAACCCGAGCCCTACACCTACTTGTCTGCATAGGTGCCAACCTGACGGCGACGCCATTAGACGTTAGCACGCGCTCAACCTGCGGAGTATCTCGTTGACGCATCGCGGGGAGAAGGTCCGACCTCCCGCAACCGAATCCCAATAGGGATCGGGCTGGAAGCCAGCTATTCAATTGAACCACCATTTGGTGCAGCACCCTTCGATTGTACGGACGCAATGGCACCTCTCAATCAGACGAGCGAGCATGAAGTTCTGAGTGCCCGAGATTGTTATAGGTTGCTTGCTCACGGTCGCCACTTTCGCGGTGGGAATGGCCTTCCTACTCGGTCGCAAACTATGGGAAGCTCCCTGCCGTCATCGAAGCTATGCAAGTAAGCCTGAGCGTGCACGCAGAGCCGCCAACTCCGGTCAACTACGACCACAACCATCCCCCTGCGAGCTCTGCTGTCCTCATGCCTGGCGAGCCCCGCAATGATCTGGATGACGGGCTTGCGTGGAATGAAGTGGAGCTTGACGACTACGAAGGTGACCGCCCCGATTTCGGCGACATGCATCTTTTCTTCTTCGGGTATCGCGGCACGTTCACAAGCGGCCACACTCCCGAGCGTGCTGGCGATAAGATCACCGAACACGCCCGCTCGTCGAGTTTAACGGTGGCTGCGAACACAACAGTCAAACCTGATGAGTAAGGAAGCGGGATGACAAAACACGGTTCGATCATTGAAGAGTTGCAGCGAGAGCGAGCGAACATTGATCAGCTTTTGGCAGATCTTGAGGTCGCCAAGTCCGCGTCCATGCGGTGGACGGCTCCGAGGCCGTTGACACAGCCGAATATGTGGATGGCCTCAGGCAAGCCTGCTTAACAAAGCAATTGCGGCCTAAGGAACATGGATACCTGAAGTTAGTTATCCACGACGGCCGGGCCGCCGTCACGCAAGATGTGCCGGTATCCTTGATTAGTCATCCACTTGGTCCGGGCGATATACGTCTCATACGCTCGGCGGGCGCGCTGCGGCTCGCGTTTAGGATTGATGCGCAATACGATCTCCGCTACCTCTCGCCAGTCTGCGCACTCTGCGTCTGATCTTCCCCCGAGAAAGTGGACTGGTTTAGGCGGCTTTTAGCTCCATTTCGATCGGGGCGATATATCCCAGGGCGGAATGGAGCCTTATTCGGTTGTAGAAGCCTTCGATGAAGGCGAAGATATCGCGCTGGGCCTCGGCGCGGGTCTTGTAGTTGCAATGATGAACGAGCTCAGTCTTCAAGGTATGGAAGAAGCTCTCCATCGGAGCATTGTCGTAGCAATCGGCCTTGCGGCTCATCGATGCGGTGATGCCGGCGCCTGCGAGAGCATTGCGATAGGCGTGTGAGGCATACTGCACACTTCGATCGGAGTGGTGGATCAACCCGGCTGGGGCCGTTGTTGCTGGATGGCCATCGTCAGTGCCGCTGCTGCGAGTTCGACCTGCATATGATCGCGCATGGCCCAGCCGACGATCTTTCGACTGAAGAGATCCATCACGGCCGCGAGATACAGCCAGCCCTCCGCGGTCGGGATGTAGGTGATATCGGCGAGCCAAATCCGGCTCGGAACCGGGGCTGAGAAGTCGCGCGCGATCAGGTTCGGCGCGATCGGCAGGTTGTGACGGCTGTCGGTGGTGCCCACACGGCGCGGCGGCGCCATGATGGCGCGGATACCGTGCCGACGCATCATCCGCTCGATCCGGCCGCGGCTGGCGCCGCGGCCCTGCCTCCGCAGGACGGCATGGACGCGGGGACTGCCGTAGCGGCCGTTGCTGTCTTGATGGACTTGCCGGATCGCGGCCAGGAGCGCGGCATTGGACTTTGTCCGCTTACTCACCGGGCGATCGCGCCAGGCGTAATAGCCGGCCGGCGAGACCTCGAGTACGGCACACATCAGCCGTACCGGATAGGCATCGCGGTGATCCTCGATGAAGCGGAAGCTCATGTCCGGGTTCCGGCAAAGATCGCGATCGACTTTTTTAAAATGTCGCGCTCCATGCGCAGCCGTTCGTTCTCCTGGCGCAACCGGGCGATCTCCGAAGCCTGGTCCGCCGGACTTATCCACCCAGCGCCGCAACACCGAGTCTCGCAGACCAAGTTCCTTGCCAACCGACGTAATCGAGCGGCCGCTCGACACCACCAGCTCAACGGCTTGCCGCTTGTACTCCTCGGTAAACGACCGACGTTGACGTTCCATTCGACACCTCCGCGCTCAATGAGCCTACTACAGGTGTCCACTCATTCGGAGGAGGTTCAGTCCGCTTCCAGCATGCGCATGTAGGTGACGGCGTGCTCCCGGTCATAAGGCGTCAAGGCCTGATCGCTCGGGGCGATATCCCATGGCGGTCTTTGCATCGGATGCAACTTCGGTTCGTCACAACCTAGAGCGTGATTACTTTAGTTTTGGCCATATCCGGCGTCGGCGAAGTAATTGGCACATTCGGCGGGTGAGGAGCTATCGCTGAAAGTTGGTGACGGCGGGAATCGGGAAGGCGGCATATCGTGGGGGTGCTTGACGCCTCCACTTCTCCACCGAAGGAGCGATATGCCGTGTCCAAAGATAACATCATCAAGTTGATTCAGCCAGGAAACGTCGACGATCAACTCACCGAAATCTTGCGCAATGGGGCGCGTGCTCTGTTGGCCCAGGCGGTCGAGGCCGAGGTCGCGGACTTTCTCGGCAAGCATGCCGATTTGAAGACTGCGGACGGCCACCAGCGCGTCGTGCGCCACGGTCACCTGCCGGAACGCGAGGTGATGGATGGTATCGGTCCGGTCGGCGTCCGCCAGCCGCGTGTACGCGATCGCGAGGCGGAGGCTACCGATCCCGACCGCATCCGGTTCTCTCCGTCGATCCTGCCGCCCTACATGCGCCGCTCGAAATCGATCGAGACGCTGCTGCCGATCCTTTACCTGAAGGGTATCTCCACCGGCGACTTCTCCGAGGCTCTGGCGGCGCTGCTCGGCAAGGATGCTGCCGGGTTGTCGGCATCCGCCAGCGGCCGTCTGAAGGACGGTTGGCTTGACGAACACACCGCGTGGCAGAGGCGCGATCCGTCGGCGAAGCGCTACGTCTACATCTGGGCCGATGGCATCCATCTCCAAGCACGCCTCGAAGACGAAAAGCATTGCATCCTGGTGCTGATCGGCGCGACGCCGGAAGGCCGCAAGGAACTGGTCGGCTTCACCGATGGCGCCCGCGAGAGCGCGCAGGACTGGCGCGATCTGCTGCTCGACCTGAAGCGGCGCGGGCTCGGCGTGCCGCCGCGGCTCACCATCGCCGACGGCGCGCTCGGGTTCTGGAAGGCCGCCGGCGAGGTCTGGCCGAAAACGCGCGAGCAGCGCTGCTGGGTACACAAGACCGCCAACGTGATCGCCAAGTTGCCGAAGAGCCAGCAGCCTAAAGCCAAACGCGCGTTGCAGGAGATCTGGATGGCCGAAACCAAGGCCGCCGCCGAGCTGGCGTTCGAGGCCTTCATCGAGAGCTATACGCCCAAATACGAGAAGGCGGCCGACTGCCTGAGCAAGGATCGGGACACGCTACTGGCGTTCTACGACTTCCCGGCCGAACACTGGAAACACCTGCGGACCATCAATCCCATTGGAAGCACCTTCGCTACCGTGCGCCACCGCACGATAGCCTGTCCAACAGAACGGCGCTCGCGATGGTCTTCAAACTGCTTGAGGCCGCGCAGAAAAGCCGGCGTTGTCTCGATGGCCACAACCAGTTGCCAAAACTCGTTCTCGGTGTGACATTCAACGACGGGATCGAGGTCATCGCCAAACCGACTGACCGTCAGCCCATACCCGCCGCCGCCTGACCGGCCGCGCCGTCACCAAAATTTGGCGATAGCTCTTCTGTCCAGCACCGTCATCCAACTGCCGACATTGGTAGGTTGTCGCCCGCCTTCTCACATGAGAGACCTTCCATTGTGGCTCGACACGGTGCCGCGCCACTCTCTCTCTGGCTTTTACTGAAGCCTAGATTTGAGACGACGAGAAGCCCGATCACCCGGAGATTGACATGAAGAGCACAACTGCAGACGCGCCTAAGCGGCCATCGCGGCCCGATACAACTGACCTCCCCTTACCGGTACTGCCACCTCCCACTATTCAGGGAGAGAAGGGCCCCTTCCCTAACGACAGCAGTAACTTCGGCTACCTTTAAGATCATTCTTAACTCCGTTACCGCCTCTCCCACGAGAGGCGGCAACGTTTAAGGAACCAATGCTCAAGGCCACTCTGAAAATAGCCGACTTGGAAAACTACGATCCTGTTGCCAAAGGCAGTTCGATACAGGTTGGTGAAAGCTACATCCGGCCGTTCCAACATAAGAGTCTTGAGAGTTCGTTAGTGAAGAACACTGAACAATGGTTCTTCGTCATACGTGAGCGTCAAGTAGCGGCGGACGAGGCTGGCGTTCATTCGGTCGTAATAGCCCATGCGTCTATGGATCAGTTTCGTCAGCACTACCAGAAATGTATGCACTGGCCGCTCGATTTTATCGTGATCGAGGCGGCTCGACGGGGCCCTCGGTTGCGTGTACGAGCAGGCTATATAGCCAGCCTCCCAATTTACTTCCACGTGGAGGAGCGCACTCGTACGGTTACGCTCTCCTGGGATTTCATGGATCTCTTGGATAAATCGGGAACGATCGATACAGAAATCATAGCCCATCATCTATCTATGAGAACGTTCTACTCTGCGCGACAGGCCCGCGTTGGCGTTAATCTGCTGACTGCTGGCGCCACCTTGTACGTCGACAGATTGAGCTGCTGCCGGTTTGATGGACACCGAGATTAGGTGTTTCATGAAGCCGGAGGTGGCGATGAAAAGACGGAAGTTCAGCCGCGAGTTCAAGGTCGAGGCGGTCAAGCTGGTGCGGGAACGTGGGGTGTCGGTGGCGCAAGCTGGCCGTGACCTGGATGTTCATGAGAATGTTCTCCGCAAATGGGTGAAGGAGTTGGGCTCCGACCCGGCGCAAGCCTTTCCCGGCCACGGGCAGATGAAGCCGGAGCAGCAGGAGATCGAGCGGCTGCGCCGTGAGGTCGCCAAGCTGAAGGCCGAGCGGGATATCCTAAAAAAGGCCGCAGCCTACTTCGCGAAGGAAGCGACATGAAGTTCGCCTTCGTCGCGAAGCACCGGACGATCTGGCCGGTGGCATGGCTATGCGATGCGCTGGGAGTGTCGCGGTCGGGCTTCCATGCCTGGCTGAACCGCTCTCCCAGCGCCAGATCCCGCAGCGACGAGGAGCTCGGCGGCAAGGTCAAGGCCAGCTTCGCCGCCAGCGACCGCACCTATGGCGCACGCCGGGTGTGGCGTGACCTGCTCGCCGACGGGGCGGATTGCGGCCTGCACCGGATTGAGCGGCTGATGCGCCTGCAAGGCTTGCGGGCGCGGCCGCGACGTCGGCGCTTACCGAAGGACAGCGGCGATCGACAGCTCGAGACCGTACCGGCGAACCTCCTTGACCGGCAGTTCGCCGCCGAGCGGCCGAACCAGAAGTGGATCGCCGACTTCACCTATCTCTGGACGGCCGAAGGCTGGCTCTATGTCGCAGCGGTGATCGACCTGTTCTCACGCCGCGTGGTGGGCTGGTCGATGAGTGCCGCCATGACGGCACAGCTCGTGACGGACGCATTGTTGATGGCCGTCTGGCGGCGCGGCAAGCCGGATGCGCTGTTGCATCACTCCGACCAGGGCAGCCAGTACATGTCCGTCGTCAGATAATTTGAGACTAATCAGGCTTTTCGAGAAGGGAGGCTCTGGCTCATCTGTTGTTGGAGTTTAAGCGGCCTGCAGTTGGTGCTGCAAGCGGCGGTTTGCGATGGTCTCACGCTTGATGCGCTGTCGTTCGGTTAGGATGGTCTCGGCTCTGCCGAAGTAGACGTCAGCCGGGGTCAGGTTTTTGATGCTCTCATGATAGCGGACGTGGTTGTAATGCTCGACGAAGGCGCCGATCTGCCGTTCGAGGTGGTGAGGTAGATAATAGTTCTCGAGCAGAATGCGGTTCTTCAGGGTCTGATGCCAGCGCTCGATCTTTCCCTGGGTTTGGGGATGATACGGAGCGCCGCGCACGTGCTGCATGCCCTTGTGTTCGAGCCACCTGGCCAGATCGTCCGCGACGTAACTCGAACCATTGTCGCTGAGAAGCCTCGGCCGGTGCGCGACGGTGATGTGGTCAAGGCCGGAGGCCGCGAGTGCCTGGTCGAGTGTGGCCGTGACGTCGGAGGCACACATCGTGGGACCAAGCCTCCAGGCGACGATGTAACGCGAGAAGTCATCGAGCACGGTCGACAGGTAGTACCAGCCCCAGCCGGTGATCTTGAGGTAGGTAAAGTCGGTCTGCCAGAGCTGGTTGATGGCGGTGGTCTTGTCCTTGAACTCGTTCACCGCCTTGATCACCACATAGGCGGGGCTGGTGATGAGGTCATGCGCCTTCAGCAGCCGATAGACCGATGCCTCGGAGACAAAATACTTCCGTTCGTCGGTGAACCGCACGGCCAGCTCGCGCGGCGACAGCTCGGGCAGCTCCAGCGCCAGGTCGATGATCTGGCCCCGCACATCGTCGGGGATGCGATTCCATATCCGGTCAGGTCGAGACCGGTGGTCAGCCAGCGCCTCGACGCCGCCATCACGATAGCGATCATACCATCTATAAAACGTGGCGCGTGGGATCCCGAGCTTGTCCAGCGTGCGCTTGGCCGGCAGGTGCGACTGCTCGACCAACTGGATGATCTCGGCCTTCTCGGACGCAGGATATCTCATGCCTCGTCCTCCCCATCCCCGTTCATGCTTTTTTTGAGTAGGCGGTTCTCAAGGGTGAGGTCGGCCACGACTTCCTTCAATGCGGCCGTCTCACGACGGAGATCCGTCACCTCGCCGGAGGTCGCCGCACGCGCCGTATCGCCCGCCAGGCGGCGCTTACCGGCTTCGAGGAACTCCTTCGACCAGCCGTAATACATTGAGGCGGCAATGCCCTCACGCCGGCAGAGCTCGGAGATGTTCTCCTCGCCCCGCAGTCCTTCCAGCACGATGCGGATCTTCTCTTCCGCCGAATACTGCCGGCGGGTCTGGCGCCGAATGTCCCTTAGTACCTGTTCTGCCGGCGCTTTGCCCGGTCCGGATTTCTGCTTCATCTTCGCTCCTGGTGGCTACGATGAACCAGAAATCCTCCCTCCGCAAAATCCTTCAATTTGTCTCACACGCCCTGACGGCAAACAATTGACGACCTTGACACCACGGCGCTCGAACCTTGCGATGTCTCCTGGGCGAGCGTTCACCATGATGGCGTAAGCCATACGGCGTGTCTTGCCTAAGCGACTTGCTACCAAGTGCCAGATTTGACGAAAGTCGGGATCGTCTAAGCTGTAACCAATAAAGACCGCAGTCTTGGTAATAAGCTGGTTTGCTAAATAGGTCGCGATGAGCGGATAGTTTGTGAGGAATCCATCGTAATCCGCCTCAGTTACCACAAGCCGCGTCGGATGACGAACATCGCCGTGCAATTTGAATAGAAGGGTGCCTGAGGCTCCGATGTTAATCGACAGCTGATCTTCGTCCACCACCGGATGCACTGTTCGATTATCTTGGCGGTCGAGGTCATACTGCCTCTCGAGTAGGAAATCGAAGTTGGTCGTACAGACGATGTCGAACGGCAGAGTGCAAAACTCTTTGTGCGCGGGTCCCGGTTCAGCCCCGTTGATGTGTAAAAGTTCTGCGAGACGCTCTATGAGACGCGCCCTGCCAAATTCATGCTCGTATGCAGAAATGCCGTCCAGTACGCTCGTTGGCGAATAGTCCAGAAGCTCGTCGGCAAAAGCTTTGCCCAGCTCGGGCCATAGAGGCATCTTTGCCGGAGGTGCCAATTTTGCATTCAACGACATGCCCGCCCCGATGACGGGCAGCCATCGGCCACTCACTAAGTCTTCCAGAACCGGCTTCGGGAAGTGGACGAGATGCTTTGGCGCCATCTGGCAACTCGAAATTGTACAAAACTTTCAAGCTCCCATTAAGGTGATAAAGGGTTCTATTCAAGAGATTTCACTTCGAGAAAGCAGGAATACCGGTACAACCGGCAGCATTTCGTGTCTGCCTTGTGCTCAGCGCTCACCCGGCCACCACTTGGAAGGCGGATCACTCGCCTTCCGTTGCCGCAGGGCCACCAAGTGGCTCCGCTTGTACGCATGGCCCCTTACCTGCGAACAGTCCCCTCATCCCATGTACCGCTCAAGCTCGTGTACTGGTGTCGCCATCGGTCACCACGGTACGTGGGATTGCTGAAGAGCTGAACACGAGGGACATTAGGGCTCCTCGTGGTGACACATGGCACCCCACGGCTGTCACGCGCCTTCTCGCTCGGCTCTCACCATAGAAACCTCGCAAGCGCCTGGTTTCGGACCGCTCGGGGTTCAGGATGGCCTCCAGTTTGGTTTGGGGCCCCTTTCGGGCGACCTACGGTTCTGGGTTTCGCTCCTCCCCGGCCTTCTAAAACGGCGGCTTCGCTGCTGGCCGCTGCCGAGCTGAAACCAGCATGCGCTCGCGGATATTCGGTTGCGACCGGTGAGCATTCAACGGAAGCAGAAACGGAAACGTGGTGAATCCCAGGCGAATCCAGTTAGATGCGCCCTGCTGCAGGTTAGAATCTATGGCCGATCGAAAGAACCAGCATTTCGTACCGAGATGCCTACTGAAGCCCTTTACGCTGAAGCGCGAAGGACACGCAATTAACACCTACATTTTAGGCGCTGGCCGACATATTCCCAATGCGCCTGCCAAAGGACAGTGCGCCAAGACCTACTTCTATGGGGAGGACCTGAAGGCTGAAACTGCGCTCAGCGGCCTGGAGGGGCGCTTTGCTCGGATTCTTTCTATGTTGGAGAAGGGCTGCCAGCTCAGTCCGTCCGATGACGATTGGCTTCGCCTGTTCACGGTCCTGCAAACAAGACGTACGGAAAAGGCTGTCGCAGAAACCGCAAAAGCCACCGAAGATCTGATGGACACGATTTATCGTAAGCATCCAGAGCAGAGACCGGAGTCTCTAACGAGAAAGCAGCTCATCGCACTCTCAATGAGCGGCGGCCTCGCAATGCACGACTATAGCGGCGATCTGAAGTTTATTGTGCTGCGAAATAAGACCACCGTCGATTTCATTCTTTCAGATAATCCGGCGGTGATGACCAACAGGTGGGCCTTTGAGCGATTGAAAGACGATAGTTTTGGTATGAGTAACTCCGGTCTAATCTTGGCGCTTCCACTCACACCGCATTTGCTCGCATACTTCTTCGATATTGGTATTTATACCGTCTCGATACCTAGGGGGACCAATTTCGTCGACATCACCAGTAGTGCCGACATTGAAGCTCTCAATCATCTGCAGTGCTTGAGCGCGCACAAAAATCTTTATTTCTCAAATTGGGATCAAAGAGACTACATCACGGGACTTGCCGTCGCCGCTACACCAAAACGGGAGTCGGACACACACAGAATCACGGAGTTGATCCGGGATCAAAGTGTCACCGGTCCTCACGAGGCCTTTAGAAAGGGCTCGGAAGAAGAAAAGGCTCAGAGCCAGCAATTCTTGGTCATGAATAGCTTTGTTCACCCTGAGCCATCGGCATGGCCTGGCATTCTAAAATACCGACCGAAGCCGGTCAGTTTCAATAATGGCAGCTCAGTCGGATATGTTCGAAAGAAAGAGTGGCTAACGCGGCGAGCGAAGGTCAGCGCTGGCCATAGGTAGGTGCGCGGCATCACGCCAATTTTGAGTGGGGCCGCTTTGGCCGGACCTACGGCATTGGATTTTACCCTCGCCTGCTTCAAAGGGGCCGGCCTTCGCTGCGAGCGCCTACCGAGCTGAAACGAGCCGCGCCGTATGTCCCTGCTTCTCACCGATCTCGCTGACTTGCTTGAAGACACCTATATGCTTTTTTAATCGAGGATGCCGCCCTTAAGCAGGAATAACAGGGAGCTTCTTCTTCACTTCGTCGAGTATCTCTCGGACAAATTGTGGGACAAGTTCTACTTCCGCAAGGGCCTCGGCAATGAAGCGAGCCACCAATGGTTTGTTGCGGTCAGCGGAGATACCGAGTTCAGCGCGCGCCTGGGCTTCCAGCGCGTCGTAGAGACCGGCGTCGATCACCTCCACATGTGACTTGCACTGCGTTTCCCAGTTGTCCTGCAAGATTGCGTAGTTTTCCGTCACGCAGGCCGCAGGCTCGTCCGCTTCTTCTATTCCGAGTAGACGGCACAAAGTACGATTAGCGGCTTTCTCCGAAGACTTACCGCCGTCATTGTCAAACAAAACGTACGTGCGGATGCCATGGACCTCGTAAAGTTGACATAGCGTGTCAATAGCAGGCTTGCCGCCCGCGGACACGATTGAAATGCCGTGCTCGTCGAAATCGAAGCCGAGAGCCCTGGCGAACACCGGGATCGCTTCGCGCTCGGACGGGCCTTCGACGACGATAACGACACGGGCAAAGAACGCCTCGGTCATCTCGGCTGTTCGCACGTTCCTGATGAAGGCGCGGACGGACTGCACTGTCATCTCTCGCTGCGGGTGAAGCTTCTTACGAGCGGTGAGCAACTCCTCGCTGGAAGCCGTTTTCACCTGAGTACAAACGTCGTCATCTTCGTCTTCACAGCGGTCCACCAATACAATGCGGTCGCTACGAGCGACGTCGAGAAAGTGGGCACTGTGGGTCGAAACGAAGATTTGATTGCCGGCATCAGCTAACGCCTCAAACTGCTTCATCAGGCTGCGCTGTGCGTGCGGATGTAGATATAGCTCGGGCTCCTCGATGCCTAGCACCGCATCGCCTCGGAATGATTTAGCGAAGGCCTGGAAAAGCGCGAGCACGAGCACGTTTCGCACGCCTGAGCCGACCTCCAGCGGATTTCTGGCCTCGCCTCGTTCGACGAGCGTCGGATATAGACTGCGATAGAGATTGGTCTCCTCGAGCGTCCGAAACTCGAACGACACGTCGTACCGGGCAGTCTTGAGCTGGGCGGCGAACGCGTCCTTCAACTCCTTTTCAAAGGCCTTGTACTGGTCTGTTTGCAGGAGAGCGTGGGCGCTATCGAGTGCCTCGCGTAGTTGAGCCAGCTGGTCTCCATTGTCCTTCAAAGTTTGATGGAGATGGCGGAGGGCCTGCCCAAAAATGGACCAGCGCGACGTTGAGAACTGCCTCTCGTAGTTTCGGCTAGCATCCACGTAAGCGAAGGCAAGCTCTTCCCGGTGAGCATTCGTAAATGGGCGGACAGGTCTGCCGTGAATGTCGATTGCATTTAGTGCGTACGATGTTTTGGAAGTATCGAACGCGATTTCGGAGACGTACGTGCCGTCTAGGCACAGCCGGATGTAGATGCTGTTGTCGCGATTTCGCCCGTAAAAATCCGAGTCGTCCAGGTTCGCAGGCATCGGCCAGCGCTCGCCCAGGATGAAGTTGATCGCCGACAGGATGTTGGTTTTGCCAGCATTGTTCGCTCCGACGAGGATGCAGACATCCTCCGGATAGAAGTTGATGTACTTAATCGACCGCCAGTTAGCGATTTCAACGCGCGTGATCTTCAACTGGAAATCCTCCGGATTCCATTTAGACCAACGAAGCGTTTTCGGTGAAGGGAAATCGATGTTGTCCACCACCTGGACGCGAGCCGGTGAGAAGGCTGAGCGATGAAGAGCTTTAGCTTCCGACCTTGCCTGACCTTTGTGTTGTGAGGAGGAATAGTCGTGGCAGCCGCTCAGGGCCGGCGATGTCCTTCATCGGCTTCTTATCGAAAGCCCAACGTCCCACCCGCCTGATCTCCCCTACTGCGCCGCCTCGCGTAGGGCCGCCTGTCACCCATTGAAATATCAAGACAATTCCGAGCAGATCAACAACTTAGACCCCTAACCTCACGGCCTACCCTACAGAGGAAGCCGCGACGAGGAACGACCTATCCCCCTACAATAGGCGAGCCCACGGCCATTAGAATCTCAAGACAGTTTCGACCTTCACCTCATTGGCGCATTCGAACAAAGAAGACCGGCGCCCCATCGCGGGCCACTCGCCTGACAATGCTGGGGCGCATAGACGGTCTCTGCTCCTAACGTTTTTCCTCCACCCCTAACCACACAAGAAATCGATTGATCGAGCAAGCTAACGGCCTCACCACCACATTGTCATCGCAGTTATCACTATCGCAGGCCCCAGACTACAAGCAGGTGCGCCGCTATCTCCAAACCGTCCAGCAGCGCGAAGCCTTAGGCAACTTCATGAAGGCCGGCTGGACTCCCGCAGAACTCGCAGAATACGCACGCAGCATGTATCTCGTGCCTGGACAAACGAAGCCCACTGCAGCCAGCTATCGGTTCGTCATCGAGCAAGGACCGGACTACGAGCCAGCCAAGGCTGCCTTAGCGACCATGCGGGCTCCCGGCTACGTAATGCCACCCTTTGATCGCCCCGAGCCCAAGGACTACGAGTGGGACGATCCCGACAACCCGAGATACGGCGCAGCGATCATGGCGGCAGCTGAGACCATGGCGCGCGGATGCATGGCCGCATACGACGATAGAAAAGGCCGGCCACGACGCGGGCCTGATGCACCAATATCAAAACGCCTGCTGAGGAGCTGCTTCCGTGAGCTTCACGCCAATAACGCCTTCGGACTGCAAGGCGCAAAATAGAGATGCCAATGGTCAATACCTCGATGGTGAGACCACTGACGTGCTGCAGCAGCCGGGGTAACCCGATGTAGGATACGTGATCTCGGAGACTGTGAGCAGGCACGGACGTGTGAGGGACATTGCCCTCCAGCATGCGCGCAATGAATCTATGAGTACACGCCCAAGACAATGCTGTTGAAATTGGTTGCCGATCTGGCACCCATAGGGGTCTGCGCCTCGATACGTGTGTTTCACTCTGTTCTCCATTGAACGCTTGGAGGTGAATCACATGGCCGAGGCGATAGACGAACCAAAGTCTTACTTAACACGCTCCCAGCGCGAGACCTGCCTGAGGCTCGGAAACGCTTTGGCGCCGCTCACTCGCGTTAGGCCGAATATGCGGATGAATGTCGTGCTCATGCTTCTCCTTGTGGGGAAGGAAGACGGCCTGACGGTGAGCGAATTGGCAAAGCGCTGCGGCGTCTGGAAAACTGTTGCTACTCGCTATCTGAGCGACTTAGGCACCATCGACAGACACGGCAGACCTGGCTTGGGTCTAATAACGATGGTGCAGCGAGTGTATGGCGACCGGCGAGAGAAGCATGTGTATCTGACCGAACGCGGGTTGGAGTTCGCTAGTCAAATTCGAGTTGCCCTCACCGAGCCGAAGCCACGCAGGCGGTTTTGACGTTTGTAAGCTTTGGGGCTTACCCGCGGCAGTCCGATGCACGCCCTTCGGACTACACAGGTTGGCCTGAGGGCTCACTCAGGCACTCAGGCTCGATACACCAAGCTGGCTTAGGTCGACACCAAGGAAGAATTACACTGAGTTAATCTACAACAACGTTCCACAGGGCTCTTGGGATTCACAAGAAAGCTCTGTGGTGCGTGTTATTCAACGCTAGTACAGCAACCCTGCGCCGGCTCAACGAATCCATGAGCCTCCCAAGGGCTCCTAAGCCCGCTTTGCTTACAAGGAGGGGCTTTACCCCTCCCCCTTTGCGACTTTGTTGGTGTGGCAGTGCTGAGCGTCGGCACCTCGGCCGCACTCGAATAGCCTGGCCATCTGTGTGGCCTTAGTGGCAACCCAAAGAATGGGGTGCAGACCTATATAGGGTATCTTCTTTAGAGGTTCCCCCCCCCATTTCCTACTCCGGAATCCAATACCTACATGACCGACCTTATCGGCCTGCACGAGGAATACGCTCTCGTGTCGCCGCAGACCTTCGTGGACCGTTTGTCCCACGAGTGGACCACATCCTATCACAACGTGCCCAGTGCTTCCCTAAGGAAGCTGTGGGCCACCATGGCAAATACTTATCAAGGAGCTATTGCTGATACTGCTGCGGGTGTCACGCCAAGGTGGCGCATCCTGTGGCCGCCCACTGGCGCAGGGAAAACCTTAGGAGCCAAGGTGTACGCGGCTCTCCAGGCTCAGCAGAACACTGCCGCGGCGGGCCATAAGAAGCCCGTGGGTATCCTCATCGTCACTCGACTGATCGCCCAAGCCGACGAGATGGTGGCAGCCATCAATTCTCTCGCCGGCCGTCAGGTGGCTGTGGCGGACCACACGGACCATCGCGCCACCAATGAGCAACTGAGCGAAAGCGACGTGCTCGTTATCACGCACCAGGCCTACGTGAATGCCACGCAAACCCTTACCAGCACCCGTGCTAGAAAGTGGGAGCGCCTTACACATTGGAGAGGCGGCCAGCGTCTTCTGACCATTGTCGATGAAGCCCTGTGCAACGTCATTGAAGAGAGCCAGGTCAAAGTGGACAGCCTCGGCCAAGCTATTGGCTTCATTCCGCTTGACCTGCGCGCCAAGCACGCCGCAGAGGTGGAGGCCTTGGACAAGCTTTACGTGGACCTGGGTCACCACGCCGGTGTCAGTGCCGGCTTCGGGGGTGGCGCGTGTATGGCCTGGGGGCCAGAGGGAACTCCACACGGACCCGTGAGCCTGCGCGCCCTCCGGGATGCAATGCTCAAACTTCCCTATGACAACTACATTGGCAAGAATGATGCTGCCGAGCGCAACCGCATCGCCGTCCAGATCGACAAGACGCTTGCTGCAGCAGAGGCAGTGTTGGATCAATACGCGTACTTCGCGCTGAAGGGTAAGGAGCCCACGCTCAACTCTTCAGCACTGGTGGTCCCTCTCGATGCTCCTGGCCCCGTGGTGCTCGACGCTACGGCACGCGAGGATTTTATCTACAAGCTGATGGAGGACAGGGCGATCATTATTCCGACGCCTTCCGGGGTGCGCGACTACAGCAGTGTGACCCTGCACATCGCATGGACGCACTCCGGGATAGGCAAAGGAACGATGGTGGAGCGCGCAAAGACACGCTTTCCGCGCCTTATCCAGGACCTGACGCAACGCCTTGGCCCTGAACGCAAGGTGTTCTTCTGCGTCCACAAGGCTGTTGAGCATGAGTTGCCGGACGCCTCCGAGCTACCGTTCGTCAAGAGCACCAAGGCCCATTGGGGCGCGGTGGACGGAAGCAACGACTATGCCGACTGCGACGTGGCTGTTGTCTTCGGCCTCCCCTTCCGGGACGCGACGACATGGCCCACCAACGTGTTCTTCGCGCTTCAAGGGGTGCAAGGCGACGACTGGCTCGATAATCCTACCTGGAAAGGTCAGTTGAACCTGCGTGAACACATGGTACGCCGGCAGCTAGCAGCGTCCGTCATTCAAGCCATCAACCGTATCTGCATTCGTCGCGTCACTGACGAGCGCGGTGGATGCCCTGCAGCGGATATCTTCATTGTGCTGCCTTCAGGTGACCGCGGAAATGATATCCTTTCTTCCATTCGTAGGGAGATGCCGGGGATCAACGTTGCTGATTGGCCCTTTGATCCTGATGCCGGCCCTAAGGCGCGGAGGCGTGGCGCTGGGACGCCTCATGGCCGCCTGTTGACCTTCATGGAGAACCGGGCTCCGGGACGGATTTCGCTGCAGGTGATTTCACGAGAGTTGGGCCTGACGCCGAACGCCAAGAAGGAGCTGCAGAAGAACCTTCGTAACGAGAACCATCCGACCGCCCTGGCCTTAAAGGCGATTGGCGTGACCTACGCGGTTAGCGGCAAAGGCAGAGGTGGAAAGAGCGAACTCGTGAAAGCAGCATAGTGCACACGGGAGACATAAGCCGTACACGGGTATCTTTGGGAGCCCATGTGCGGCTTTTCCCATCTCGACGCGGGTTGGACTTTCAATTCAGCCTGTATCGCGGGAATTTCTTGAGTGCCTCGGCCATGTCTTCGGCGGTTGGCTGTCCATATTTCCTGCCTTCGCTAGCGGGAGCGTGGCCCGTGATAGCGTCATGCACCTTCTCCGTGATCCCAACGCGTTCGGCAATCTGCTTGAACGTGTGCCTCCATGCGTGCGTTGGGCTCAGTTCGGGGTCGGTCACGCCTTGCTCTCGCACCCATTCCGCCAAATCTCCACGCACATTGCCCGCCCGGCTCCGACTAGGGTTCATCGGATCGCTGCTTGCACGATGCGTTGTCTTGTCGTCATAAAATAGCGCGCCCTTCCCAACCGAGCGGACCATCTCAAGGAACCCTTGGGCGATCAGGTGCTCATGGATTGGCACAACACGCATCTTCCTGGTCTTGATCGTGCCCGCGTCTGGCATGAGCTTCATGAAATGAAAGCTGCCCCGCTTCTCGATGTCCTCGCCGCGAAGCTGAGTAACCTCGCCTGCGCGCGCCCCTGAGTACGCACAGAGCCACGGTACCCAGCGTTTCGCTCGCTCCCAAGGCGTTCGAGGGTTCTTGATGGCACTTGCAGCGCGGAGGATCGTGCGCGCTTCCTGCTCAGTAAACGCCTTCGTCTCACGGCTTCTCGCCTTCCGGGGAACGTCAATTTTGACTTCGGCGAACGGGTTTCTCTTAATGTGCTTGTGCTCCGCGCCCCAGCTGAACACCCGCCGAGAGGACGAAAGCCAAACCTCGCGCACGGTTATTGCGGAACGCTCCTCGGTAACTAATCCTCGTACCCAAGCGCGTGCGGCTTCTTCGCTGATCCCATCGGCACCGACATCTGCGAAATGCCGTTGCATCCCAAGAAACACAGCACGCCAACGCCCCACAGTGTTCTCTGCGGGCTTGACGGCCTTCACGAATGCTTCGAACAAATCCCAACAGCTGATACCTGAGCCGCGCACGGGCCCATCGGTGAATGTTGGGAAGCTGTCCGGGGTGTCGTCAGGGGAATAGTCGCCGTTGGCGCGTCTTTCGAGCAGCGCTATGGCCGGCAAAAGATTGTCGCTAACCGCATCGACAAATAGCGCATAGGCACTGGCGTTGAGGGCCCTGCCCTCGCTGGCAAGGAAGGTGGCCACGCGCGCCAGCTCAGCAATCTGCGGTCGTACTGCTTCGCGAACTTCCGGCTCCTTGGCCCATTCCCAAGTAGGATCGGCCTCAGGGTCCTCGTGATAAGCCTCGGGCGCTTCAGGGTAGATCACGTTCCATACGATATGGTCGCTCATCTCCCGCCAACGCTTCGCCGGCCCTGGATCGTTTTCGTATTGGGCAATGAACCACTGATACCAACGCCCAGCGAGCGCTATTGCATTGAGCTTTGTGAGCGGCTGTCCCTCACCGTTTCGCTGCGCTCGCAATGTAGCGATGCGGGTCTCAACCTCAGCTTCCCACTCACCCAGGCGCACCTTTGCTTCATGGCGCGGTGTGTCCGCGGGTAGCTTTAGTTGCGCTTCCCGACTAACGCCGTAGAGCCGCGCGTACTCCTCGCGCACATCCACAGGAACGCCCTTGCGGGCAAACCACCGTCCATCTCTCGCACGTCCTAACGCGACCATCCGCAATGCCATTTGTAGCGCCTTTTGTATTTTAGGCGGCGCAAATACGTTCGGTCTATCAGTAAGATGCTGGAGATGCGGGGCAATTCAACTGTTGTGGTACAGTTGGGTGGGCTCGAACACCGACCTGTTCCACAGGAGCCGAGCTTATGGCCGCCATCGAACAGGGGCCCTGCACGCGACCTGACCCTGTGGATAGCTGGGACTACCGGGGGTAGATAGCGCAGCATATTGAGCTACACGCCTTGCGACCGTACTAATTGTAGGCATGCGAATCGGGAGTTCCTGGAACCCGGCAGGCTCAACACAAAGAACAAAAGGAGTCTTCTGGGTTCGTTCTCATAGGGGCGTTCATGACCAAAGACAGTCGTAAGTCGCGTGGTACGAAAGGTTCTGAAGTCAAAGTGTTACCCTGGCGGACCTTCAAGGACCGTCCGTCAGGTATCTGGATCGAGGAGACGGTGGCGCAGATCACGGAGACTGGCCAACCGGAGCTGATCGAGTCCCTGTATCGAAACAGCATCCCGAAGGATGCCAAGTTCAGGAAGCTCCGGCAGCTCATCACGGTCAATGGGACCAGGCGGCCGGACGGCGACCTCTGCCCCTGCCCGATGTGTGCACCAAACCGCTTTCTGACCGGCACTCTCGTCTGGTTTCCCGACCTCCAGTGCTGCGCCTTCATCGGCAACTGCTGCGCCGACGCCGACGTCTTGGCCGAGGCCGACAGGGTATGGAAGTTCGAGGAGAAGAGGAAGTTCGAGGAGGACTACCTTCTCGCGAACCTGCCGCTGGTGGCTCCGAAGTTGGCCATCTTGGAGAAGCTGAAGCCGGTCGCCCTGGAGGCGACGCGGGCCTATCGGAAGTTTAGGACCAGCCTCCCCCAAGTCCATGAGCTGCTTCGCAGGATGAAGCATCAGCACGGCGATCAGCTCACCCTGACCGAAATCATCCGCAACGAGTCGACCGAGGACGAGTCGGACTACTACGGACCCGCCGGCTCAAAGGGCGAGGCAAGGACGCGATCGAGACCCGGGACCATACCTTCGGTTCATTTACCGGCCACACCGCTGTCGTGAAGGACTATAACGCCATCAGGGATCTGGAGACGATCCACCGCAAGCTGGCGTCGGTTGCGCCAGATGGCTACGGCGACGAGGCTCTGTACTTCATCGCCGACATGTCAGTACAAGAGCGCAATGTCGCGGTCATCATTCTCCAGGACGTCGAGGAACTCCTCGCCGTATTCAGACACAAACTGAAGGATCTTGCCTCCTGCTACACCCGCGCAAACGCCGAGAACCTGAACCAGTTTTTCACGCGCGACCTGAACAGCATCTACTACAAGGTGGAGCTGACCAGCGTCCGCAGTCGCCCGACCATGTGGTTCAAGAAGGGCGGCGGCTTCTCCGACCTCATCCTGGAGTCATGGGCCAACAAGCTCGACTTCGAGTGGCCCAAGGCAGACTGACGACCACAAAGCAAAAGGCCCCGGGTGACCGGGGCCTAAAACTGGTGGGGTATCAGCTTGGTAACAGGTACTTCACGTAGCAAGAAGCTGGCGTGACAACGCTCAACCCTTTCGGGTCCCCAGTGCCGTAAGTGCTGCTAAACCTTTTCGAACCGTCGAACGCATCGTGCTACGGATGTGATTGCGCGGTTTGCTGACGGGTGCTTTCATCTTCGGTTTCTCCACTTGGGCTTGGTTTTGGTGAACTTCGGCTTGAGCGGAGACCCTGAGCTGAGCGTGCCACGTCGCTTTCGGCGTCAGCGTGAATTACGAGTACCATCGCTGATCTCGAAATCCGCGTTTGTTTTACCGCATCGGCTTCAGGCGGCGCAACCCAGGAAGAGCCGCCGTGCCGACATAGTCAGCTGCAGCCACGGTGCAGGTTCTTCGGGCACCATTCCGCGGTCTGGGCCGGGGTTTAGCCTCTGCCCGCCTGCACTTAAGGACCTCCGCGAGTACCTCAATCGCTATGTCTACCTGCCGCGGCTAGAGAATCAGGAGGTTCTGGTCAAGGCCGTGCAGGCTGCCGTGGGCGGTACGCTTCCCGGTCCGTTTGCCTACGCTGAGCGATGGGACGAGAAGTCGGACACCTATCTAAGCCTTGCGATCGAGGGAGCCGTCAATGCGGCAACACTCTATTGAAGAGCATCATGATGCCGCCTTCTAGCGCTGGTGACCAAGCCGGATTCCAAGCTTGAGCGCCTTTTGGCGGAGTGAGCCTTCGGAGCGCTTTGTGAGCTTCGCAATTTTTGCAACCGGAGTCTTGGCTTTCGAATGAGCGCGCAGCTCCTTTACGTCAGCCTTTGTGTATTCGCGACGCACAGGTTTCTTCTTCGTAGCCGTCTTCTTTGCCTTCTTCGCCACTTTTAGCTCCTCGATTCGAGAGCGGGCGTACTAGCACAGCCGCATTGAGGCGCAACTCTCCATCGGTTGACCCTATAGGCTGGTCCGATGCGTGAACTCGCTCATGATGTCAGGTTTGCCGGCGATTTGATGCCGGAGAGATTCGGCCCCTGCCCGAGGTTCAATCACGCATTAATGCGCTGCTAGCGGCGGGTATAACCACCAGTGCTGCAGAATTCATCCGCGACGAGCGCGGCGTCCAGACGTTTCAAAAGGCCCCGGGCCGGGCGCTCGCGCGCCTTCACGCCGACTTTCGTCTTTTCTTTGCACACGGGGCCAAGTGAGCACGGGGACGGCGTGTTACGAACTTGCCAACAGCGCATCCGGTCTGTCCGATTTGTACGCTATAGCGCGCAGGAGTTAGTCGCGGCATCAGAGAGCCTTTTGTTTGGCACCGTAGGCGACATAGATCGACGCATCCGGGCAATTGGGCTGCGCGCAGCTGGCGTCAAAACAAGTCAGCATGAACCTCATCAGCTACCACAAAAGCAATGCCTTCCTGGTAAGCCCGCGCCGACACCAAGGTCGCGCCATGGAAATTCCTATGCCGATCTCGCTCAGCGGGACTTGATCCGATTGTGGCGGAAATCATCGAAGCACACGCAGAAACCATGATTGACAATGATAACAACAAGCGGCGCCGGCTCGTCGAGTTCAAGGATGGTTGCCGCTATGGCAAATTCGGAAAGACTAAGGCTTATGAGCTGATCGCCCACGAGAGGATCAGAGCGTACAAGATGGGAGGTAAGACCATGATCGATCTCGACAGCGTGGATGAATATCACGCTTCGCTGCCGAGGGTCGAAGCGAGAGCAAGCTAGACCGCCGATCTGCGCAGCGGGACGGCAGGCGCACCGTCGCGCAGGCTGTCGAGGCGATCAGTGCAACGCTGCATCAAACGCACGCGTCCGGCCCAATAGGCAGCACAGTTATAGATGCCGAGGATCTTGTCGGCCTCTGCCAAGGCGGCGCCGCACCACCTCATCGCGCCACCAGCGCTACTTTCTCAGTGTAGTGGGCGAGTTGGGCTTCCACTACATCGCCGTCGAACGCGCCCTCCTCGTTGAGCAGTGGGCGACGCGGTCGAGTGGAAGCCGTGCGCCCAATGGTCGCCGCCGAGGCAGTATCGCAGTCCGTGCCCGCAGCCCCGCGTTCTGTGTGTTGTTGGACATTGGCAGGCCATCGTCATTGGAAGTCCAGCATCGCGGATCAGCGCCGCACGATCAGCGCATTTGGTGTCGGTCTCGCGCCCAGGCAATAGAGCCGCCCCGAAGTCGTCCCAGCCACCGGCATTTCGATTCATCGCCAGGTTCGATTCCGGTCGCGACATTGAAGACCGGAACGGCATGGTGCCAGCCCTGCTGCCGGGGGAGCCTGCTCTTTTTTGCCAGCTGATACGGCCCGTCTGCTTGTTGGTATTTCTGTTGGTATTGGCAACATTCGACTATAAAAATTTATGCGGATTCAGATAGTTATAGTATTAGGCGGTTGTCGGCCAGGGGCACCACGTGAAAATTTGTAATAATAACAATCACTTAAGCTCCTGGTTCGATTCCGGATTTTCGAAAAATTTTCAGGACGCAGCTGAAAACACACGTAAAAATTCACTTCAGCTGTCCATTTTGCTGGTATTTTTGCTGGTATCAATATGGCGTTCTGTTTTCGCATAGGCGGATACTATAAGAAGCTCAGCGCACGGCCGGCTGCCCTGTCCAGACGATTTCGATGCTGGGCATCAGATGGTCCGAGCGCCTGCTCCTCTGAAGACGCCGCGAGATGGGGCATTCTTGGTCTGATGAAGTCGGCCGCGATCGAACTCGGCGAGCACAACATCACCGTGAACGCTCTTATTCCCGGTCTCGAAAGTCACCGGCGGCGACCCCGCCACGGACATTTGACCGATCGAAGCGCGCAGCTTCCGCTCTCTCGCGACGACCCAGATCGGTAGGAAGGGCGGAAGTCACCGAACGCCGCGTTGGAGCCGACAGGGCGCTTCAGAATGACGCCGGATTGAGCCATGGTCGCCGCGACGATCTCCGGATCGTAGGTCTCCTTGGCGACGCCCTGATGGAAGAGATTGCTGTCGGCTCCCCACGCTTCCAAGGCCGCTTTCATCGATGGCGCGGCGATCGCCTGGTCGTAGAACCCGGGCAAGGCCACGTATGTCTTCGGCTTACTGGCCATCCCTCTCACGTCCTCAGGCTTGCGGCGTAGGGCGGAATATCCACTCCCGCCACATTGCCAAAAGCGCCGCCATGATGACCGGTCCGACGAACAAACCGATCAGGCCGAAGCCGGCCAGACCGCCGAAGATTCCGACGAAGGCGAGCAGAAACGGAAGCCTCGAAGAACCGCTGACCAAGGTCGGCCAGACGAAATGATCGCCCGCAAGCATGATGATCGAGCCCCAGAGAAACACGCCCGCGGCCGCGATGCCGCTGCCGCCTCCCGATATCGTCACGATCGCCGCCACCGTAAACGCCAGCCACGCGCCGAACGGGATCATCGCGAACGCAATCGTAAATATCAGGAACGTCAGCGCGCTCGGCACCCCGGCCACGAAATAGGCGGCGCCGATCGCCAGCCCCTCGCCGACGGCCACCAGCACCGTTCCGTTCACGGTCGCACGCGTCGCGTCCACCATCTTCTCGACGAGGCCTTCTCCCGCTTCACCGAAAAGACGGTCGCAAGTCTCGAGGACACGGCTGGCAACCGCTCGGCCATGGCTCAGCAGGGCGAACAAGGCCAGCAGCGAAAAGAACAGCATAAAGAGGCGGTGGATCAGCTGACCGCCGAACGTCGTGAAAAGATCGGACACGTTGTCGGCGTTGAGCGACTTCAGCCAGGCCGTCGCAGCCTTCGGGTCCGATAGGTTGGCGCGCCACCACTGCTGCGTGCTTTCGGCGGCGAAGGGCAGGCGCGCGACCCAGTCCGGTACCTCGATTCCGCCTTCGCGGGCTCTCTTCATCCAATCGATCAGGAGGTCGCTCTGCTGGGCAATAGTATAGATGGCGAGCGAAATCGGGGTGATCAGGATCAGTGCGACGAGAACCGTAAAGACGAACGCCGCCGCCGCGGATGGACCCGACATAAATCGCCCAGCGAACGTCAGATACAGGGGCCACAGCGCGACGGCCAGGATGGTGGCCCAAATCAGCGGCGGCAGGAAGCTCCAGGCCGTCCACAATGCCAAGACTACCAGAATGAGCGCGAACACGACCCTGGCGTTCATGCGGGCGCTCGGTCCCAGCGGAAGCGGCTTCTGCTCGCCCGCGGGAGGGACAACGACGCGCGGCTTGTGCGAGTTCGGTCTTTTCGCACCTGCTTTTACCGATGCTGTCATCTGCGGCGCTCGGGTCGGACGCTAACGCTGCGCGGCGACGAGCGGACGGTCCACCGACGGACCGGACCATGACGCCGACCGCCCGCGCCGGCGGATCCGGACAACGGCTACGTTGCCACTCGTGGAAAGTGGTTGCAGCGCCCGCCTTTTCCGCCAAGCCTTGACCTCGGCCTCCAAGCGCAAGGACTCCAGGGTATTCTCGCTGCGGTCTTCCTTGTTCACGTGCATATCAGCAGTACCCTTCGGACGCCTCACGCTTAAACGGCTGCAGATGGAGGATGTTCCAGCTTCGGAACATCCCCTGGAGAAGGAGCGTTCAGCAGATGAGCTTACGACGCACGATCGAAGGACTGGGTCCCTACCCATCGCTGTTTCTCCTGGCGCTCCCGACCGCGACCGTTGAGCCACTGAAGCTCGTTGCCGTGGCGGTGGCCGGCAAGGGGCATTGGATAACGGGGACGGGCGATGATCGTCGCCTGCTACGCTTTCAGCCTTCTGGTCGTGGAGCGGCTTTTCGTCGTCGTGAAGCCGAAACTCTTGATGATCCCTTGGTTCGCGAAGCTCTGGAAAGGATTCGTCTCCGTCCGGACGCGCGTATTGAACATTCTGGCGTCTTGGATCGGGCTTTGCCACGATCCAAAGCCGTCCGCTTCGTCCTCGCGACCGAAGCGCGCTGGCCCACCCGCCGCTCCGCTCTTCGATCCGCGCTCTGCCCGGAGATGAGCCGCAAGTCCACACTGCCCAAGCGCTTGCAGCCGATGCTCGCCACCCTCACGGATGGCGCCTTCGACGATCCGGACTGGGTCTTCGAGGATAAGTACGACGGCTTCCGGATGGTCGCGGGGCCGGCGCGGGAGCGTCGCGCTCTACAGCCGCAACGGAAAGATCATCAGCCGCTCCTACACCGAGGTCGCCGAGGCCCTCGAAGGCGTCAAGGGCGACGCCGTGATCGATGGGGAGCTCGTCGCCATCGGAAAGGACGGCGTGTCGCACTTCCAGCTGCTCCAGAACGCATTGCGTCATGAGGCGAAGCTCCTGTACTGCGCCTTCGATCTCATGTTCGCGAACGGAGAGGATCTGCGAAACTTGCCTCTGCTCGAACGCAAGAAGCGCCTCCAGGCTATCCTGCCACGGCACAGGCTGATTGCCTTCAGTCGACATCGCAAAGCAACCGGCAAGAAGTTCTTCGCTGAGGCCGAGCGCAAAGGCCTCGAAGGCATCATGGCGAAGCGTTCCGACAGCCCCTATGCGTCGGGAGGCCGAACATCCGATTGGCTGAAGATCAAGACCGCGCAGCGGCAGGAGGTCGTGATCGCGGGCTTTACCGCGCCGAAGCGGACAAGACCGCACTTCGGTGCGCTGGTTCTAGCCGTGAGGGAAGCTGGCGCCTGGCGTTACATCGGTCATGTCGGTACCGGCTTCAGCCATGAGACGCTCAGAGAACTACATGCGAAAATGGTGAGGCTGATAGCGGCGAAATCGCCCTTTCGGGACAAGGTGAAGGACGAGGCGGCCACGACTTGGATCAGGCCGTCGCTGGTAGCCGAAGTGAAGTTCGCGGAATGGACCAGCAAGGGGGAATTGCGCCAACCCGTCTATCTCGGACTTCGGACCGATAAGAAGGCGGAGGACATCGTCCGGGAAAGGACACGGTCGCGAAACCAGGCTGCTGGACGACCCGTCCGGACCACGATTCAGCCGGCAGCGCGCTCGGGAGCCGAGGGCCACGGCGGAAGGGGCGGCAAGCCGAGAGCCTGACGTACGGGCCCGAACGACCGTCGATGGACTGCGCATGCGCCAAGCCTGGCAAGCGCCTCATAGTGCGCCTGCACAGGGTAGCCCTTGTGCTCGGCGAAGCCATAGCCGGGATGACGCGCGTCGAGTATCCGCATCACCGCATCGCGCTCGACTTTCGCAAGGATGGAAGCGGCTGCGATGCTGGCAGATTTGGCGTCGCCTCTGATGATCGCCTGCTGGGGGATGGCTATCTCCTTCAACCGCTTCGCGTCGATCAGCAAATGCTGCGGCGTCGAACCCAGCCCTTGGACCGCCCGCTGCATCGCCTGCAAACCTGCCCAATAGATGTTGATCGAATCAATCTCCTCGACTTCGACGAATGCCACGTTCCAACTTGCAGCCTTCTCCTTGATCTCCTTCGCAAGTTGCTCACGGGCCGCAGCGTCGAGCTTCTTCGAATCGTCGATACCGATTATCCGCGTGCCGGGCTTCAAGATCACGGCGGCAGCCGAGACCGGCCCGGCGAGCGGGCTCATTCCGGCCTCGTCTACCCCAGCGACGGCATGGTGACCGCTCTCCCAGAGGGACGTCTCGAAGCGAAGCATTTTGCGAAGGCGTTGTCCCTCCGATCGGTTCTCGAAACGCCGCTTGTCGATCAAGGCCAGGATAGCGCGCGCTCCAGCGCGGCTGTCGGCGCGCAAGACCTGCTCGACGTTCGCCTCAAGGGGTCTTTTTTCAACGACATAGCGTTGACGCAGTACATCGAGTGAATGTCGGATCATGCAGCGGCCCTTGTCCTTGGCTTGGCTGGGATGTGGGCAACATTTGTGGCGAATATCTGAATTTCGCTGTGCGCCTCCGTCGCAGCGCGCCCTCTGGCTTTTGGCCGCGTTCTCGAACACCCATCGTTGCCGTGCGGCGCGCCGATGATCGTCGAAATGCTCCTATGACGATGCGGGGCTCTCTATTTCCGACAATGGCGCCGCTACGCAGACGAATCCCGGGGGCTTAGCGCGCCGCGGATCAATCCGATCGCTGCTTCGAGTACCAACCGGCGTGTGGCGTGTTCTTCACGGCGTGGCGGTTGAAGTCGGGCGCGCCGTCGTCCCACCAAACGGGGCCACCCTCGCCGAGGGCGCGCTTCGCTTCGTCGACCCGTCGGTGACCTTCCAGCTCTGCATTGCGGTCCCGGCGCTCTTGGCGTCCTTCACAGCATGGCGCGCTTCCATGAGGGTTCGGAGAAGACGCCCCCGCTTCGATACCGGGATCGCTGAGGCGCCAAAGCTTTCCTTCACGACGAAGTAGCGCTCGTCCGGCGTCACTGGATGCCTGATCCCCGCCATTCCTAGATGAAGGGCTTGCCTCCGGTCACCGCGACAGTGGTGCCCGAGGTATAGCTCGACAAAGGATCGGCCAGCATCACGTACGCTGTGGCGAGCTCCGCCGGCTGGCCGGCCCGTTTGAGCGGCACCTGCTTGCCGAAGTTCTTCACGGCTTCCTCAGGCATCGTCGAAGGAATGAGCGGCGTCCAGATCGGGCCGGGAGCGACCGCGTTTACGCGGATGCCCCTCTCCGCCAGCATCTGCGCCAGTCCGCCGGTGAAGTTCTGGATGGCCCCTTTCGTCGTCGCGTAGGCCAGGAGGAGTGGGTTCGGCATGTCGGAGTTCACCGAAGCCGTATTGATGATGGCGCCGCCGGGCTTCATATGCGGAACGGCCGCCTTTGCGAGAAAGAACATCGCGTGGATGTTCACCTCGAACGTCATGCGCCATTCCTCATCGCTGATGTCGCCGATGTCGGCGAAGGTCGCCTGGTGCGCGGCGTTGTTGACGAGGATGTCTACGCCGCCGAGCTCCCTGACGGCGCGGTCGACGACCGCACGGCAATGGTCGGCCGAGCGAAGGTCGCCGTCCACCAGGACGGCGTTGCGTCCCTCCTTCTCAACGAGGTCGGCGACTTCCCTGGCGTCTTCCGTCTCATCGAGATAGGCGATCAGGATGTCCGCGCCCTCGCGAGCGAAAGCGATGGCGACCGCCCGACCGATGCCGCTATCGCCACCGGTGACGATGGCGCGCTTGCCTTGAAGACGCCCAGAACCCTTGTAGCTGGTCTCGCCGTGGTCCGGACGCGGATCCATCTTCGCGGTCGAGCCCGGCATCGGCTGGCGCTGATTGGGATATGGCGGCTTGGGATAGTCGGGCATGGGCCGCGTCTCACCTCATCCGCACGGTCTTGGCGCCGGCGGATTTGAGCGCCTCGGTCACCTGCTTCGTGTCTTCATCATGGAAGTCGACCGACACCTCGATCGTACCTTCGAGCTTGCCGCCCTCCCCGGGCTCCGGCGAGGACTTCACATCGGCGCCGGCCGGACGTTTGCCGGCGGTATTGTCGGCCCCGGTCGGCTGCACGAACACATCGCTTCTCGGCACGCCGCATTCCTGCACCACGTGCTCGACCGCGAGCTCCGCGGCCCGTCGGCTGGCGAATTCGACGATGAGGGTACTTTCCATGACGGCTCCTTTCAGCATGCGGCCGCCGACAACCCGTTCAGAGCCGCGACGGTTCCTATAGCGGGAGCGCGACTTCGCGACGCCCCCAACAACGACCGGGGCAAGCACTGGTTCGCTTCTTCCGGAATTTGGCAAAAGCGGAACCGACCGAGAATGACCAAGAGAACCGCTCGCCGCGGACACGGAGCGCCCGATTAGGAACACTTCCCATTCCCCGTGGTTTGCCGTGCGGCCATTCAATGATGGGAGACATCCATGGGTTTTTTCACCAAAGACATCAAGACGCTGAACGACCTCTTCGTGCACACCCTGCGGGACATCTACTACGCCGAACAGCAGATCGCGAAGAACCTGCCGGACATGATCGAGAAGGCGAGCGACCAATCCTTGAAGAACGGCTTCGAGACCCATCTCGCGGAGACCAAGAACCAGATCACCCGGCTGGAAAAGGTGTTCAAGATGCACGGCGTCGAAGCCAAGGGCGTGAACTGCCCCGCCATCGACGGCATCCTCGAGGAAGCGAGCGACGTGGCGGGCGACGTCGACGACAAGACGGTCCTCGATGCGGCCCTTATCGCGGCCGCCCAGGCCGTCGAGCACTACGAGATCACACGCTACGGCTCGCTGATCGCATGGGCCAAGAAGCTTGGCCGCGACGACTGCGCATCCGTCCTCCAGGAAAATCTGGACGAGGAAAAGGCGACGGACAAGAAGCTCAATGACATGGCCATCAAGAGCGTGAACCAGCGCGCCGCATGATGAGTGCGGGCACGGACGCCGGTCGCCCGCGTGGGCGGCCGGCAAAACCTACGCGAGGGAATTCGCGCGCGTCCTGGGACGTATCAACGGCGAGGACCGGGATTTCTAGGCGCTGCGCAGCCAATCCGATTGGCGCAATTTCGGGCCGCTCTCTCCGAAAAGCAGGCTCGGCAGGAGCGCTTTCAGATCGCGCGCCACGGCGAAGCAGCCGGCTTGGTTGAGCACCTTCTCGGCGAATCCCCCGGTCAGAACGGCGGCGACTTTCGTACCGGCCTCAAGCCCGGCTCCGGCGTCGTACGGCGTATCTCCGACCATGACTGCCTGCGGGCCCTGAATGCCGAGCTTACGCAAGGCCATCCCGACCAGGCGCGGGTCGGGCTTTCCGTACTCCACGTCGTCGCCGCAAGCGGTCGCGGCGATGAAGTCGTCGGCGTTCACGAGCGCCATGTAGCGCTTGAAAGCGATACCTTTGCAGTCGGTAGCAAGCGCGACGCGGCTGCCCTGCTCGGTCAGGATCCTGAATACATCGCGGACGCTTTCGAACGGCTTCACGCTCGGCAGATAGTTACGTTCATAGATCGAGCCCTGGTCCTTCAAGATCGCTCGGCGCTCATCCGGAGATGCTTCGGGAACCGCTAGCTGCAGCGTCTGGTCGCCGTCGAGCCCCGAATAGAGCTGAAGCGTCTGAATCGGGACGCGATATCCCGACCTATCGAGCGCGTCCTGTAGGCTGCGGAGGTTCTGCGGCACGCTGTCGACGAGCGTTCCCTCCACATCGAATATGAATCCTTGAAACATCGGATGGCCTCGGTCGTGGTGCCCAATGAGCTAAAGCCTGCGACGGCGGCGGGTTCCATGGTGGCACGCGAGCGTGTTCCAGATCAATCGTTTCGGTCACCAGGGAGGTGCCCGCAAACGGGACGCGAACAACCTGCAATGACTTTTCGCGTCGCCATCATCGCCTGATGTCGCCTACGATCCGCTCCCAAGGCCACGCCACGTTGTCGCTGGCACGGAGTTCGACTTGCAGTTAGAGTGCCTTCGCCAGATACGTCGCTGTCGGACTTCCGGATAGTGCGACCTGCTTCGGCGGCCCCGACGCCACGATGCGGCCACCTTCATCGCCTGCTGCAGGGCCCACATCGACGATCCAATCGCTGTTCGCAGCGACCGACATGTCGTGCTCGACCAGGACGATGGTGTTGCCGGCGTCGACAAGCCCTTGAAGCTGCCTGTCCAGCTTCCGGACGTCGGACGGGTGGAGGCCGGTCGTCGGTTCGTCAAGAACGTAGAGCGTCCCGCCGCGCTGCGCTCGCTGCAGCTCGGTGGCGAGCTTGACGCGCTGCGCCTCGCCTCCGGAGAGCTCGGTCGCCGACTGCCCGAGCCGGATGTAGCCCAGCCCGACCTCACGCAGCACGCCCAGCGACCGGGAAAGCGCGTCATCGCCTTCAAAGAACTCGAAGGCCGCATCGACAGTCATCGCCAGCACGTCCGCGATCGACTTGTCGCGGATCTTGATCTCGAGCGTCTTCGCATTGTAGCGCGCTCCCTTGCAGGTCGGGCATGGCGTATAGACGCTGGGAAGAAAAAGAAGCTCAACGCAAACGTAGCCCTCGCCCTCGCAGGTCTCGCAGCGGCCCTTGGCGACGTTGAACGAGAACCGCCCAGCGTCGTATCGCCTTGCGCGCGCCTGCTTCGTCGCGGCGAACAGCTTGCGTACGTGATCGAGCAGCCCGGTGTAGGTTGCCAGATTGGACCGCGGCGTCCGTCCGATCGGTTTCTGGTCGACGACGACGAGCCGCTTGACCCGATCCAGGCCTGCGGCGATCTCGCCGCCCATTGTCCGCACCGTCTCCTCCAGTTCGCCTTCGTCCGGATCCGCCTCCCGACGATGACCCAGCCGCTCCGCGACCGCCTCGACGAGAAACTGGCTCACGAGAGAGGACTTCCCCGATCCCGAGACGCCGGTCACGCAGGTAAGGACGCCGAGAGGAAGATCGGTATCCAGGCCGTCGAGGTTGTTCCGCGTCACGCCCCGCAGCTTCAGCCAGCCGGTCGGCTCCCGAACCTTTCGCGTCGGCTCCGCGATGTCGCCGAACAGGAAGCGTCGAGTCTGCGATGCCTCCACTTCGGCCAGACCGGCGAGCCGACCGCTGTAGAGTATCTCGCCGCCCTGCGCTCCCGCGGCGGGTCCGACATCGACGATCCAGTCTGCCCTGCGCACCACGTCGAGTTCGTGTTCGACGACGAACAGCGAGTTGCCCGTGGCCTTCAGACGATTCAGCGCTCGCATCAACGCCTCAGTGTCCGCCGGGTGCAGGCCGGCAGATGGCTCGTCCAAAACGTAGACGACGCCGAACAGGTTGGATCGGACCTGCGTCGCGAGCCGAAGCCGCTGTAGTTCGCCCGGAGACAACGTCGGAGTGCTTCGCTCGAGCGTGAGGTACCCCAGGCCGAGATCCAGCAGGACCTCGAGACGTCCCGCGAGATCCTCGGCGATCCTTTGCACGACGAGCGCCTTCTCGGGATGAGCCTCGTCCTGCTCGGCTCGGTCGATGTACGGCTTGACGAGCGCGTCCAGCTTCTTCAGCGGCAGGCGCGACGTCTCGGCGATGTCCAAGCCTGCGAATTTGACGGTGAGCGCTTCCGGCTTGAGCCGTTTGCCCTTGCAGACCGGGCAGTCGGCGCTCGACAGGAACTGCGCCACGCGCCGCTTCATCATCGCGCTCGGCGTGGTGGCATAAGTTTGGAGAACGTACTTCCGGGCTCCCGTGAAGGTGCCCATGTAGCTCGGCTCTTCCTTTCTCTTCAGGGCCCGGCGCGTTTCGGCGGGAGTGTATCCGGCATAGACCGGCACGGTCGGCTGCTCCTCCGTGAAGAGGATCCAGTCGCGATCCTTCTTCGGCAGCTCCCGCCACGGCTTGTCCACGTCGTATCCCAGCGTCACCAGGATGTCCCTCAGGTTCTGACCCTGCCAGGCCGTCGGCCAGGCCGCGACCGCCCGGTCCCGGATGGTCAACGTATCGTCGGGCACCAGGCTAAGTTCGTCGACCCGATAGACCCGCCCGATGCCGTGACAATTGGGGCAGGCGCCTTCCGGCGTGTTGGGCGAGAAGGATTCCGCATAAAGCAACGGCTGGCCGCGCGGATAGTCGCCGGCGCGCGAGTAGAGCATCCGCAGCAGATTCGACAACGTGGTGACACTTCCCACCGAGGACCTGGTCGTGGGCGATCCCCGTTGCTGCTGCAGCGCGACGGCCGGCGGCAGTCCTTCGACGACGTCGACATCGGGAACCTGCATCTGATGGAATAGCCGGCGCGCGTAGGGCGATACGGATTCGAGATAACGCCGCTGCGCCTCCGCGTACAACGTTCCGAACGCCAGCGACGACTTGCCAGATCCGGAGACCCCGGTGAAAACCACGAGTTCGTTGCGGGGAATGTCGAGCGAGACATTCTTGAGATTGTGCTCCCGTGCTCCTCTGACCTGGACGAAGCCGTCACGCGAAGCGGACGGTGGTTCTCTCCTCTTTCTGGCTTTCGCATCCATCCGGGTTAGAAGCCCAGCCGGGTGGCTCGGTTCCCAAGTCGTGCGATAGGGAACCGTTTAGCCGACGGATGGAGCGGGCTTGGCCTGCTATACTGGCAACAATTAGGGTTTCGATTCGAAACCGCTCCGGCACGGCAATCCTTCCGCTTCATGGTGGCCGCGTGCCGCCGTGGTTGGCGACGCGCATGTCCTCGCTGGGCGCGGTTATCGCGCAGGCGATAGTGCTCCATTACGGCCGCGACGAGTTCTTGCGTCGCCTGTCCCACCCGTTTTGGTTCCAGTCCTTCGGGGCCATTATGGGCATGGACTGGCACTCTTCCGGCATCACGACGAGCGTGATCGGCGCGCTCAAGCGCGGGCTGGGCCCCCTGTCCGGCGAGCTCGGCATCCACGTCTGCGGCGGCCGCGGTCATCATTCACGGAAAACGCCGGATGAATTGCGCCGCCTCAGCGAAAGGACCGGTTTCGACGGCGATCGCCTGACCCGCGCCAGCCGGCTAGTGGCAAAGGTGGACAGCGCTGCAGTCCAGGACGGCTTTGACCTGTACCTACATGGGTTCATCGTGACCGACGACGGCAAATGGACGGTCGTGCAGCAGGGCATGAACGGCGGCAGCAAAGTGCGCTCGCCGCTATCATTGGCATTCCGAGGACCTGACGAGCTTCGTCGAGCAGCCGCACAGCGCGATCGACGGCCCCTTTCAGGGCGAGATCGTCAATCTCACTGACAAGCGCGCCGCGATGTCGCGCTCGGCCCAATTGCAACTACTTGCAGACTGCGGTCCGGACGGCATTGTTTCCGAACTTCGGTCCTTGTCGGGCGAAGAGCCACTGCAGGCGACGCTTCCTCACCTCGTCATGCCAGCGCACCACGACGTCCGCCCTGGCGACGTCTTCGTCCGGCGTCTACACGGCACGCTCGCGGCTGCCGCGGAACGAGGTCCCGCGGACTTCTCCGAACTGCTTCTGACGCCGGGGGTCGGCGCGCGCACGGTTCAGTCGCTCGCCATGGTCGCCGAAGTCGTGCACGGCGCACCCTATCGCTTCCAGGATCCGGCTCGCTTCTCGCTGGCGCATGGCGGCAAGGACCGTCATCCCTTCCCTGTCCCGATCAAGGTGTACGACGAAACCATCCGCGTGATGAAGTCGGCGGTCCATAAGGCGAAGCTCGGGCGCGACGAGGAGATGCAGGCGCTGAAGCACCTGGACACCCAGGCGCGGCGGCTCGAAGGATTTGTCGAAGGACCGTCGCTAAGTTCATTCATCGCAGGCGAGCGCGCAATATCGCCCGAGCTGGGTGGACGCTCGGTATTCGGTTGGGAGAACGACCCGGCGGAACGCGCCAAGAATCGGACCGGCTAGGCAGCGCGATGATGTCCAGAACGTTGCGTGCGGCCATCTGCTTTACTTTGTCCATGATGCATTGAGACAGCTCCTTTTTCGGCCTTCAGCTGAGGATAGACGTCCCATGCCGAAGCGGTAAGCCCAAGGTATGTTGCGTGGAGTTGTTGCGTGACGTTCGCGCGTCGGAAGTCCGAGCTCGACGTCAAAGCGATCTTCCCCGATTTCGTAGAGCCTGCTCTAGTGACGCCGACGAGAAGTGCCGTCCCGATCGGGTGGCTTACGAAACCAAGTCGACGGGTACTTCGTCCACATCCAGATGCGCAACGAGGAGCGCTCGAAGACGGCCTACCCTTCCAATCGCCCGCCAAAGAACTTCTCCGGCAGAAAGGCGGAAACCTCATTCTTGAAATCGGCGATCGACATCGGCCGCCCCCTGCGCATGAATGCCGGCACCGCCTTTGCGGTCGGCATCGACAATCGGGTTCGTTCCTGCGAGGACACCGAAGGAACGATCTACCCTGCCGCGGCTTGTTTTGGAAACCGGAATCATCCTTTCAGATCGATGATCGATAGATCCAGAACACCGAAGCCGCCCGTCCGGTCGTCGGATGCCGGATGGCCTATTTTTTCCTTGGCAGCGCTGCTGGCCGTTGCCGTCGCAATCGACTATCTATTCCCGCCATCCAAGCACAGTCAGGCCGTTCCGTTCGAACGAGCCGAGCCGGACGACCGTGTGTCCGCGGCAGCGGACAGCGTCGCCGATCGAGGCCGCGGGGCGACGACGCCGTCGGAGATTCCGCTGCGCGGTTGGAAGGACATTCTGCTGCGGGTTTACGACAACATTTCGAAGCACCGGGTGCTCGCACTCGCGGCCGGCATGACCTATTACAGCATCCTCGCCATCTTTCCGGCGATCGCGGCCCTCGTCGCTCTGTACGGCCTTTTCTCCGACCCCGCGACAATCGCGAAGCATCTCGATCAGGCCGCAGGGTTTCTGCCCAGCGGCGCCATCGACATCGCGCGGGAGCAGCTCACCCGGGTAACTTCGAAAGGGTCGCAGACCTTGGGCGTGACGTTCCTCATCGGACTTGCGACATCGCTCTGGAGCGCCAATGCCGCGATGAAATCCCTTTTCGACACGCTCAATATCGTACACGGCGAGGAAGATAGTCGTGGATTCTTCAAACTCAATGCCATCTCGCTCGGCTTCACGATCGGCGGCGTCGCGTTCATCCTAGCCGCCCTCGGCTCGATCGTCGTCGTGCCGGTCGCGCTGCAATACGTCGGGCTTTCCGACGCCGGCGACTTGCTGCTGCGCATCGGCCGGTGGCCGGCGATGTACCTCCTGCTCGCCTTCGCGCTCGCCGTGATCTACCGTTACGGACCCGACCGCGAGACCGCGCGGTGGCGATGGGTTACCTGGGGCAGCGCCATCGCCGCCCTGCTGTGGCTGGCCGTCTCCGGCCTGTTCTCGTTCTACGCCGCGAACTTTGGGAAGTTCAACGAGACCTACGGTTCGCTCGGCGCCGTGATTGGCTTCATGACCTGGCTTTGGATCTCGGCCATCGTCGTGCTCTTGGGAGCGGAGATCGACGCCGAGATGGAGCATCAGACCGCGCGGGACACGACGACCGGATCGCCGAAGCCGCTCGGGGCGAGAGGCGCTCGGATGGCCGATACGATCGGCGCGGCACCGGGGGCATGACATGGCCGATCTTCTGAATTTGCCGACCTGGGCCGATGGCGAGTACATCCATGCCGTCGTGGAGACGCCGCGCGGAAGCACGTGCAAGCTCGATCTCGATACGAAGCTCGGGGTCTTCATGCTCGCAAAGCCGCTGATGGCGGGCCTGAGCTATCCGTACGACTGGGGCTTCATTCCTTCCACAAAGGCGCCGGACGGCGACCCGCTCGACGTGCTGATCGTTCACGAGGCCAAGACTTATCCGGGGGTTGTACTCATCTGCCGGCCCGTCGGCGTCCTCGAAGTCGAACAGAAATCCGGAGGCAAGACCGAGCGGAACGACCGCGTGTTCGCGGTCCCAGATCGGTCACCGCTGGAGACCGACCTCAAGGACGTTCGCGATTTGCCATCGCGTGCGCGCGAAGAGCTCGAGGAGTTCTTCCGCGCGACCAATGCGCTCGAGAACAAGGCACTCAGGTTCCTGGGCTGGCGGGGCCCAAAGCATGCCATTAAGACCATCCGCCGGCTGGAGAAGTAGAGGAAGCATGCCGGTGGCCAAGACGGGCGCGCAGCAGGTCGCAAAGCTTCTCAGGGAGTACGCGCGGCGCACCGCGTTGCGCGGTGGCAATCCCTACCGCGCGAAGGCCTATGCGCGGGCCGCGGACAGCGTCGCCGCGCTCGTCGAGCCGCTGGATAGGATCGTCGCCGAGGACAGGCTGACAGATGTCCCGGGGATCGGGGACGCCATCGCCGACATCGTCGCCAAGCTGCATCGAACGGGCACCCATCCGAGCCTGGAAAAACTCCGCAAGGAGGTGCCGGACGGCGTGCTTGAACTACTTTCCGTACCGGGACTGAAGCCGGAGAAGGCGCTACGCCTCCACAACGACCTCGGCATCTCCTCGATCGCCGAACTCGAAGCCGCAGCCAAGGACGATCGCATCAGGAAGGCCAAAGGCCTCGGGGCGGCGTTGCAAACGAAGATCCTGCAGAACCTCGCGATCGCGAGAAGCGGCGCCGGCAGGCTGCATATCCATCGCGCAGCGGCATTGCTGCAGAACGGAGCCGCATCTCTGAAGGCCGCGCATCCGAAACTCAAGCGCATCACCATCGCCGGTGACTTTCGCCGAGGCTGCGAGCTCGTCGGGGATATGTCGATCGTAGCCGAGAGGTCTGTCTCCGAAGAAAGCGACGAGGACGCGACCACAGAAGGCCTCAAGGTCCGAATCGTCGAGCGCAAGCGCTTCGGTGCCGCGCTGCTCTTTGCGACCGGATCCGCCGCGCATCTGGAAGGCCTGCGAGCTATTGCGGCCGCCAAGGGTTTGCGGCTAGATCCGGAAGGGCTGCACAAAGGCCTCGGCGCGGTCGCCGCCGAGGAGAAGGATATCTACCGCGCGCTCGGTCTGCCCTATATCGAACCGGAACTCCGGGAGGGCCGAGGCGAGATCGAACGGGCGTTGAAGAACGAGCTGCCGGAAATCATCGCCGACGCCGACCTGAAGGGCATCCTCCATTGCCACACCGACGCCTCGGACGGCACCGAGACGCTTGAGACGATGGCGAAGGCGACGCTGGACCGAGGGTTTCAGTATTTCGGGGTCGCCGACCACTCCAAATCGGCGCACTACGCAGGCGGTCTATCCGTCGAGGAGATCGACCTTCAGCACAAAGAGGCCGACCGGCTCAACAAGCGCTACGGCCGGGACTTCCGAATATTGAAGGGGATCGAGTCCGACATTCTCGCCGACGGCTCGCTCGACTATCCGGAGGACGTCTTGGAACGGTTCGACTTCGTCGTCGCCAGCATCCACGGCCGCTTCAAGCTCGACCGAAAGGCGCAGACAGAGCGCCTCCTGCGGGCGGTTGCGAACCCTTACACTACCATCATCGGCCACATGACGGGCCGCCAACTGCAGCGCCGCCCTGGCTACGAAATCGACGTCGAGACGGTGCTTCGGGCCTGCGCCCGGCACGATGTTGCCGTCGAGATTAACGCGCATCCGTGGCGTCTAGACCTGGATTGGCGCTGGCATCAGGCCGCGCTCGATCTCGGTTGCATGTTGAGCATCAACCCCGACGCCCATTCCATTGCGGAGCTTGACCACATGCATTGGGGCGTGAAGATGGCCCGCAAAGGCGGCGTCCCTGCAGACCGCGTCCTGAACGCAATGCCGCTCGGCGAATTCATGCGGCACCTGAAGCGGAAGCGCCATTTCGCGGCGCACGCCGCATGACGCCGGACGGCGGGGCGCCTCGCGGCGAAGTCGTCGCCGTTTCGATCGACCGCAAGCATCGGTTCAGCAAGGTGCCGCGGCCATCAGTGACGCTCGTCGCCAGCCATGGCGTCGAGGGGGACGCGCACTACGGCCCGTTCGTAAAGCATCGATATTTGGCGCGGCGAAATCCGCGATCACCCAACCTGCGTCAGGTGCATCTCATGCCGAACGAAACGCTCGTCGCCCTGCGCGCCGCCGGCTACGACATCCGACCCGGCGGGCTCGGCGAGAACATCACCACCGCCGGTCTCGATCTCGAAAGCCTGGCTTTGAACTCCGAACTGCAGATCGGAGCATCGGCCCGCATTCGTCTCACCGGCTTGAGAACTCCTTGCGTGCTGATAGATCGCTTTCGCTCCGGCTTGAAGGGACGGCTTGTGAGTGACGACCCTGGGCCGCTCTTCAGAGCCGGAGTCATGGGAATAGTGATCGAAAGCGGCGATGTCTCGGCTGGTGACGTCATCCAGATCGATCTACCTGCGGCACCCCGCTTGCTGCTACCGCCGCTCTGACGCACCACCGGTGCGGTTCAGCCGGTTTCGAGGTCACGAGTGGAACTCTGCTTGTTGGCAAACATGCGCTCCAGAAAAGTGGCTTGCGCGGGCAGAATTTTCTCCTTTGCGGCGTTGATAGCAAACCATTCGGCGCGGTCTACCTCTGGAAATGCCTGGCGGCGTCCGCTCCTGGGCGGCCATTCGATCTCAAACGAATTGCTGATCAGGTTCGTGGGGTCGAAGTCACTTTTTCCCAAAAATGCGATCACTCGCTTCAACGCCTCGATCGCCGCCTCGCTGTGCGGCGTCTTGCGAGCATTCTTCCGCGATTTCTTGAGCTTGCTGAGCGGAATGCGAACCTCGGTTCCGCTTGGTATTCCAACTGACCCGGCCGACATGATCGATCTCCTTTTTGGCTTCTTTGGGTGCAGGGCGCACTCCTCGCCTGCACCCCTGCCCGTCGGCGAGACCGGGGGTAGCAAGTGCCAGGGCGACCCGAGTGGAGGGGGATCGCCCGCCCGAACGGGGCCGCTCGAAGAGCGGGTCTGCACAAGCGTGCGCCTATGTCGTCCCAAGTCGTCAGGGTGAGAAAGCGCGGAAGACCGGGGAGACCGCTCGGGTCGGCGCCGGCGCCAGCCGGAGCTTTACCCTGGCGCGCGCGAGGGGCGGAGCCCCTGAGGTTTCAAGCGTGAGCGTGCTGGGCAACTCGGAAGAAGCGAAATCAAGCGGCGAGTGACAAAATCAGAAAAGGCAGCCGACGAGAGGGCAGTGATAGCGACGCGGGCATGCAATGCCCGCGGGCACCGAGGCGACTGCAGTCGCGAGACCGGTTAACAAGGCACCCGATCGCGGGACAGCGATAGCGACGCCGGCATGCAATGACGGCGGGGCCCGCGGGCGAGTGCCTCCGGCGAGCAACTCATTATTATGTTCCCTTTGCGCGAGGGATCGAAGCCGAACGACGTGCGCCGTTGTGGCGTGAAGAAGAAGGGAGTGTTCGAAAGAATGGAGCCTACTGGTTTGGCTCTTACTTGCCCGACTTACCGGTGTCGGAAACGACTGAGACCTCGAAAGAGGAACGGGACCAGAGCATGTCGGGAAACGTCTCGAAATCGGGCGCCGCAGCCCGGTGGAGAGCACAGAGTAAGGTGTGCATGGTGAAAGCTGTATTGCCTGAATCCAAGTTTCCAGTTGCTAAAGGGTTGGCGGTAGCGAACGCGGCTGACACGCTACGCCACGCGGGGCAAATCGCACCGGCCAGTGCGATCTGCCACCAGTCCGCGTGGGACGACCTCCATCGGAGGGTCAAGGAAGCGAATGGGACACCTAAACACACCGCAACTCCCCACACACGTAACTACGGGATCGCCTGCAGCAGGTTCGTTCGCGAACCTGTATGGCGACGGAGCCGTCGTAGTACCCAAATGCCCAGCGTAATGGCCGGGACAGCCGCCGCAAGGCGGATGATCATGCGTATAAGGCCGGGTGACCGGATTGAAAGCGCCTCCGATCGGGGGAAGGACGATGCCGCCAATAACGGCATTTGCAGTATGCGTAGAGAAGATTCTTCGACGGAAAGGTTCTGCTGATGCAGGCCGTCATCATCCAGAGGAGAATTGAATCACTGCCGACTTTGTCGCGGTCGGGTAAGCGCATAAATGGCCTTCACCGCTTGATGAGATCTCCGTATCTCTTCGAGCGGGCCTACGAAAAGGTCTCCCTCAACAAGGGAGCACTGACGCCAGGTGTTGACGGCAAGACCTTCGACGGCATGTCGCTGACGAAGCTCGCCGACATTGCCAGGCGCGTAGCAGATGGCACTTATCGTTTCCGGCCAGTCCGCCGGGTTCACATCCCGAAGGGCAACGGCAAGACACGACCGCTGGGAATTCCCACGGTGGAAGACCGGCTCGTTCAGGAGGCGGTCAGGATCATCCTCGAAGCGATCTATGAACCTGTGTTCCTCGATGAGTCGCATGGGTTCCGCCCGAGGAGGTCCTGTCACACCGCTCTAAACCTCATCAAGAAGACTTGGACGGGTTGCAAGTGGCTGATCGAAGTGGACGTGCGTGGGTTCTTTGACAACATCGACCATGACGTTCTGCTCACGCTTCTCAAGAAGCGGATCGATGATGATAGATTCATCGGTCTGATCGAAGGAATGCTGAAAGCAGGCTACATGGAAGATTGGGTCCTTGGACGCACGTACAGCGGCACGCCGCAGGGCGGAGTAGTATCGCCCTTGCTCGCCAACATCTATCTGCACGAGCTGGACCAGCACATGCAGAAAATGAAGGCGGGATTCGATAAAGGTCGCGACCGACGCGCATTCCCGCCGTACGCGGCGCTGCAAAGGCGCGTCCTTGGTCTCCGCCGGAAGATTGAGCGGCTGCGCACCGATGGCGCGGAGCTGGCCGAGATCAATGCCGCAATGGCAGAGATCAAAGCCATCAACAAGGAGAGACGGAAAGTGCCTTCCGTCGATCCAATGGACCCCAACTTCAAAAGGCTCCGCTACTGTCGATACGCCGACGACTTCCTGATCGGCATTATCGGCAGCAAGGCGGAGGCTCGTGAAGCCATGGCCTCTGTCGAACGATTCTTGACGGAGACGCTGAAGCTCGCGATCTCGCCCGAGAAGAGTGGGATTCAGGCCGCTTCAAAGGGAGTGACCTTCCTCGGTTACCGTATCGCAGCGTACACGTCCTACGGGGGTGGGCGAAGGTCCAACCGCAAGGGACCGGCAGCACGGACATGGCGTATCACGCGCCGGCCGACTACCGGTAATATTAGCCTACGTGTGCCGCGAAAGCGGATAACCGAGTTCTGCAAACGGAACGGCTATGGCGACCTCGCCAGGAAGACCGGCCGTGCTCGTGAGCAGTTCCTGGTCACCAGCGACTCTGCGACCGTGCTCGCCTACAACTCAGAGTTCCGTGGTTTTGCGAACTATTACTCGTTTGCCGATGACAACAAACGCGCCTTGGGAGCGTTGGAGCTTGTTGTGTTCCGCAGCCTCATCAAGACGCTGGCGTTGCGACATCGAACGACGAGGGCGCGGATCATGGCCCGTCTGTGGAAAGGCACGGACTACGAGGTTAGTTCTGTAGTCCGGGGCAAGCTTCGCACAATCAAACTGTGGAGACTGAAGCACCTCACGCGAACCTTCTGGATAAGTCCAGTAATTGACGATGTCACAAGGGGTGCGTGGTGGGTCAGAAACTCGAATGACCTAATCGACCGGTTGAATGCTCGCCGATGCGAAGCATGCAGCGGCACGACAGGGCCGTTCGAGATGCATCACCTCCGCCGTGTTCGAGACCTGCGAAGTGGGTCGCTGATAGTCTGGAAACGATCTGGCTGGCGGCGCAAGACCATCGTCTTGTGCCCGTCGTGCCGGGCGACCGTTTCCGGTCGAGAGCACTCGCACATGGAAAGCCGTGTGCATCGCAAAGGTGCCCGCACGGTTTGGGGGGAGGCGTAGGAACATCCTCCGCGGAGGTGTTCCACGCCTACCCTACCGAGACGCCACGCGGCTCGGTTCATAAGAGCCCCGTCCGCGACCAGCGGACACGCCCAACACAACGAAAATAGCGCCCTACCTCCTCTGTCTAATGGAACGCTTCGCCGTTGTCCTAAGCCGATTTCGCGGATGCATTACCGCTTCCACAGCCCCAGATAACCTACTCCATCGGCCCTTACGGCAACGGCAAGGATGACAAGCTCTCGCTCGCCGACGCGCGGCGCGAGCGGGACAAGGCCAAGGACCTGCTCAGGACGGCAAAGACCCGAGCACCGAGAAACGGTTCGACAGGCACAGGGCGCTGCCCGGTCTTTCGAGCAATTGGCCGACGAGTGACTTGCGAAGATGAAGGTTGGGAAAATCAAACGCGACAGGATCGTCGCGCTGGGCGACGCCAAGTCTATCGAGTCGCCTGAGTTGCGCCTCGGTTACGTCAAAACTCGTTTCGGCAGCTGTGAAGGCCAGGACATCAAGGGTCCAGACGCGCTCGCTCGCGTTCATGCGTCTAGCGCCGGAACCCTCGCCATCATGCTTAGCGCAACGATCGGCGAGTTAACGAACTGATCCGAGGTCAAACTCTTTCGCTTGTTTAATGATGGCGTTACGATCGTAGTTATTGATTTCGCCGATCAGGTCATTGGTGTACATTCGCGAAGTCGGCACCGGGCGGGCTATCTGCCCCCCTGCCAGCAGAAAACTGCTCAAGTTGTTCCAATCTTCTTCAACGAAGAGTCCGTTCTGTCCGCTGGTTTTAGCACTTGTCCACCCAGGACTTCGTACCTCGAGGATCTTCAGCCCTTGAGCGAGGGCCTTCTCGGCATCCAGTTCCCTGGGACGGCTCTCCGGATAAACTTTCCAGGTGATCAAGACTGCTGCAACCGGGTTGGCGTTGGTAAAATCGATCGCCTTTGATACCGCTCGCGCAAATCCGATCAGCATTTGCGGATTGTTTCTAATGACGTCATTCTTTGCCAAAAGCGATAGATCTGGCAGTGTCTCCAATTTCTCACTGATATCGAGATTGCGGAGCGCGAGGCCGCTGAGTCCGAACCGGACGTTAGCCACATCCCAAAACGCGATCGCATCGACGATCTTTTGCCGCACGGCGCTCACGGCCTGGGAGCCGACTCCGATGGGAATAAACGTAACGTCCTTTTCTGGATCCAACCCCGCTGAACGCACATAAGCTTTGCCGTACGTGACGCCACCGCTTCCCAACGATGGGATACCAATTTTCTTTCCTCGAAGCTCTGCAGCCGATCTTATGTCACTGTCCGCCGGCACGGACAGAGACCAGATATTGCGATAACAATAATTGTAGAAGTAGCGAACATCCAACGGCGCCACTGAATTCTCTTGCATGCCGATCACGGCCTGCGCAGGACTGGCAGCGCCAAGATTTGCGTTACCAGAGGCAACTTGAATTGCGATTTCGTTCGACCCGCCGACGGTGAGCAGATCTACATCGAGCCCCTCCCGGCTGAAATAGCCCAGATACTTCGCGACGATAAAAGGCGCCTGCGATTCATCCATACTTCGCACGCCGATCAAAGCCTGGACCGTGTCGGCCGCGAGCGCGGGTTGGCCACAGTGCGCACCAAAGGAAACTATCCAGGCAAAAAGAAACAGTCGCAGATTGCTCACGCCCGCCCTCCTGACGAAGATGTGGCCAAGGCCGATACCAATTTCCAGCAGTTGGGAAACTTTATCTGAATGTGACCAGCGGATTCATACACGTGTTGACCGATTAGTCAACATTGCGTAGGATTACCGTAATTCGTCGGTGAACATGCCTGCTTGCGCTCGACCGGCTCGTACCGTCGCAACTCTTTTGCAACTCAAGAAAAATCGGCTTGACGGCAAAGAGCACTCCAAGAGCGCGTTACACTTGCGGAAGTCGGCAATGGTCGAAATTCAAAGTTTCTGCACGCTGTGCGGCTCGCAATGCGGAACGATCAATGTCGTCGAGAACGGTCGGCTGGTCGCCGTGCGAAATGATCCCAGTCATCCCACCGGGCACGCCGTCTGTCCAAAAGGACGGGCTGGCCCGGAGATTGTGGCCGCAAACAATCGAATCCTTTATCCGATGCGCCGCACGCGGCCAAAGACGGATCCTGATCCAGGGTGGGTACGCATTTCCTGGGACGAGGCTCTCGATCTGTGTGCTGGAAAGTTACTCGATATCCGAGAACGCTACGGGGCCGAAGGAGTCGCTTTTGCTGTAACGACGAAAAGCGGAACCGGGATCGCTGACAGCATCGAATGGATTGATCGATTCATCCGCTTGTTTGGAAGCCCGAACATCGCGAGTTCCACTGACGTTTGCAATTGGCATAGGTACGTCGCGCATCGGTTCACCTTCGGGGTCGGTATGCCAACTGCCGACTATGCACATGCAGAGCTAATTATCCTCTGGGGACATAATCCTTCCAGCACCTGGCTGGCTCAAGCGGACGCGATTGCGCGTGGCCGAGCGAATGGTGCGGCCATGATCGTCGTCGATCCGCGAGCGACTCCCCTTGCCATCGACGCCGACGTTTGGCTCCAAGTTCGACCAGGCACCGATGCCGCCTTGGCGCTTGGCATGTCCAACCTCTTGATCCAGGAAGGAGGAGTCGACCTAGACTTTCTCAGGCAGTGGACCAACGCGCCGATTCTTGTGCGTGAGTCCGACGGGCTGTTTCTAAGGGCGCGGGATCTCCTGTATTGCCAGGGTGACGGGACAGCGCAGCAATTCGTTGCGTGGGACATTCGGACCGATGAACCTTGCATCTATGATACGACCCGCCTGCTCGACATCGATACTGCCCACCGATTGGCTCTGACCGGGCTGTATGAAGTCCCGGGTCATCGTGGCGAGGCGATCGCGTGCAGGCCAGCTTTTGATCACTTCCGGAGAGCCTGCGCCGCTTGGACGCCCGATCGGGTCGAGCAGGTAACCGGAGTTCCACGCGAAAAGCTGAAAGCCGCTGCATCGCTCATGGCGAGCCGCAGAAAAATTGCCTACCACGCTTGGACAGGCATTGGTCAAAGCAGCAACGCGACTCAGATTGAGCGTGCGGTCGCCACGCTCTACGCTCTTCGCGGCTGCTTCGATGAGATCGGCGGGAACCGCATCTTCGGCAAGCAGCCCGTGGAAAGGGTCGACTCCGCTTCCCTCCTCGCCGAGGCGCAATCGCGCAAGACCCTTGGACGCGACATCCGTCCGATCGGACCTGCGGTCGAAGGACGCGTGAAGCCGCTCGACGTCTACCGCGCCATCATGACTGGCGATCCCTATCCGATCCGTGCGCTCGTGGGTTTCGGGTCCAATCATCTCCTCACGCAGGGAAACACCGAGGAGATTCGCCGAGGGCTGGAAATCGTAGACTTTTATGTCCACAGCGACATCGTAGAGACCCCTGTGGCTCGTTATGCCGACGTCCTGCTGCCGGCAAGCACTCCATGGGAGCGGGAAGGCCTACGGGTCGGTTTCGGCATTAGTGAAGCCGCCCAGAATCTGATTCAATTGCGTCCGGCCGTGCTAACGCCGCGGGGAGAAGCACGCTCCGATCTGGAAATCGTATTTGCGCTCGCCAAACGCCTGGGTATGGGTAACCAGTTCTTCCACGGCGACATCGACGCTGGTTGGAACTACATGCTGGCTCCTCTCGGGATCACCGTCCAGGACCTGCGAGCGAATGACGGCAAAATTGTTCGTCCGATCGAACATGCCGCACGCAAATATACCCATCTGGATGCCGAGGATCGCGTGGCTGGCTTCCAGACTGAAACGAGACGGGTTGAGTTCTACTCTGAACTGCTGCTCCGACATCGTCAATCTCCTGTACCGATCCATGCGGAAGAGGACGTCGATCGCTTACTTTACCCGTTTACGCTGATTAGCATGAAGAACGGCGTCTTCTGCCATAGTCAGCACCGCGGGATCGCCTCCCTGAGGCGGCGTGCCAGCCGACCGACAATCCGATTGCATGGGAGTGCCGCGCGCCTGAAGAACATCAGTGACGGGCACACTGTCGAAGTCACAAGCCGTCACGGGTCCACACGGTTCGTGGCTGAGATCGACAATACTCTCGCATCCGACGTACTGGCCGCCGACTTCGGTTGGTGGGAGGCCTGTGAACCGCTCGGCAAGCAGTCGTACGCGCTGACAGGGGCGGCCAGTTCCAATTTTAACAGCCTTGTGTCTGCCGAGACACGCGATCCGGTCAGCGGCTCTGTCAACCATCGTGCGGTCGCGTGCAATATCCGGTGTGTCGGTAATTCCGGGAATCGCTTATGGCAAGGATTTAGGCGCTTCACCGTGTCGCATCTGCACCTGGAATCAGACTCAGCCCTCGCCATTTCGCTGTCACCAAAGGAAGGCGACGCGCTGCCCGACTACCAACCCGGCCAGCACGTTCGCATCAGAGTGACGCATCCCGGCACCGGCAAACTTCTAACGCGCGCCTATTCATTGACTGGAGCGGCTGGCACTGAAAATCACTCGGAATACAAGATTTGCGTAGGTCGCGCGTCAGCCGGCGACGCCTCAACCTCTCTCTCGTCTCTCATACGTGAGACTCTCAAGGTGGGAGATATGGTCGACGTCGAAGCTCCGAGCGGCGCCTTTACGATGCCGACGGCATCATCCGTTCCGCTGATCTTGATCGCCACCGGCATCGGCATTACTCCGTTTATGAGTCTCCTGAATTCGCTTGATGGCGATCGAATGCCTCCCGTTACTTTGTTGTACGGCAACAGAAATGGCTTGGAGCACGCGTTCAAACACAAACTTCGAGCTCTTGCAAAACGGCTGCCGCGACTAACAGTCAGAATCTTTTACAGCCGGCCACGCGCCTCAGACGCGCTAGGACACGACTTCGATGTCCACGGCCGCCTCGACGCCGCTCAAATCGACGCCTCACTGGTCGCGAAGCGCCCTCGCTTCTATCTGTGCGGCTCCGATCAAATGGTGACATCGATAACAATGGGCCTGGTTTCCTTCGGTGTACCGAAGTTCGATATTTATAGAGAAGTATTTATCTCGCCGACAAACACGCTCGATGAAGGCGTGCGCCCTTGCTCAGTCTCGTTCAAACGATCTGGCATTTCTTTCCAATGGGGTCCTAAAGACGGCACACTGCTCGAATGCGCGGAGCGGTTGGGCATACGCGCGCCGAGCGGCTGTCGCGTCGGGCAGTGCGAGAGCTGTGCAGTGCGAGTACTGGCCGGAAGCACAAGGCAGCTCTCCGGTGCGGTACCGGAAGATTCTGACACGGTGTTCACGTGCAGAGCGGTTCCATGCAGCGATCTCGTTCTCGATCTTTAGGGGATATATTCACCTGAAGCGACGCGCCGCAGGCATATCGGCTACGCTCGCGCTTTTGCCCCGGCACGGATCGCAATGCTGAATCGATAGCGACAGCCGTGTTCCGGGCGATCGACTCGACAGAAGTCGAGCGGCGGAATATCGCAGTTCGGCTTCCGCGACGATTCGTTCAGCGCGCCCCTGCTGACGTGGACGATCGCGATCAACGCATCCGCGCTTTCCGCAACACCGCGCGCCATCGAACGGTATTGCCAAGACGACCAGGTTGCCTGCTTCGAACTGCGGTCGGCTTTCCTGACTAACTATCCTTCGATAACCGTGGCGATCGTGATAGGGCGGCCAGCAAGCACTCCCAGGAGGCCCATGAGGACGCAGAGTGCGGCACAGGCAAGTAGCGGAATGGTCCAGCTTCCCACCAGCACGCGCAGGGCACCAATCAAGGGTGGTCCAGCTGCTGCTACAGTGTATCCGACGCTTTGGGCCATGCCGGACAAGACGGCAGCGACGCGCGAGCACGACGCCCGCAGGCCGAGGAATGCCAATCCAAGCACCATAGCAGTGCCTGTCCCGCTTCCGAGCAATAGTGTCCAAAGCGCTGCGAGGCCGGGTTGGAGTGTCAACCCGACAAGACCAGCCGCCGAGAGAACTGATGCCGCAACAGCGATCTTGCAGTGATGATGCGTTCGGTTGATAAACGGGATCAGCGCGAGTGCGGGGATCGCACCGGCGATCTGCATCAGGCCGTGTAGAGAACCAGCTTGTTCAGCCGAATAGCCGCCTGCGGTCAAGATGGATGGAAGCCAGCTGAGCGTCACGTAGTAGACGAAGGAATTCAAGCCCAGGAACAGTGTCACCTGCCAAGCGAGGACGGAAGACCATACGCGATGCTTTTGATCGGCGTATACCCTTTCTACTGTTGCCCCGGTCCAACTATCGAACTTCCAGACCCAGGTAGCGGCACACATCGGCAATGCAGCAGTCGCACCAAGTGCCAATGGCCAACCGACAGCTGATGCTCGTTCGAGCGGGACCGCGATGAACGAGGCGCAGGCAGCAGCGACACTCATCGTCACTGCATACATCGCTGTTAGCGAAGCTATCTCATCCGGAAACTCTCTCTTCGTCAGGCTCGGGAGCAGTACGTTACCAACTGCGATGCCACAACCAATGATGCATGTCCCCAGGTATAGAGACGATGCTGAGCCGGCCGAACGCACGGCTATTCCCGCCAGTATGAGTATCATCGCGCCAAACAACGCTTTCTCCAGTCCATACCTGCCCAGCCATCCCGCAAACGGCGAAACGACGGCGAACGCCAGTAGTGGAAGGGTCGTCAGGAGGCCAGCCTCAGCGGTCCCAAGGTGGAGCGTGCCACTAATGATGTCGGTCATAGGACCGACCACGGTTATCGGCGCACGAAGCGTTGCCGCGATGAACAAGATGCTCCTGATCAAGACCGTTGAGCTGATCACTCGTTTGATGAGCTTGCGCATGTTGGCGAGGCCTCCATATCAGTGCCCGCTCTCTACGCCTTTCATCAGCTGGCGAGACTAAGTGATCTTGCCAAATCATCGCTAAATCGAGACAACTGGATACACGATGTCTAAACTGCAGTTTCCGGCATTCGATCCGGACGATAGTACCCTGCCCGCGATAGCGGCGAGGATTGACATCTCGGAAAATGAAATCGAGACGCCCGTCCATCGCCATCGCAAAGGACAACTCGTTCTGGCGCTTCGCGGCGGCGTCGTATGCGACGTGCCTGGCGCACGTTGGATGGTCCCACCGACGTCCGGGGTCTGGATTCCAGGCGGTATGCTTCATAGCAACCGGGCAACCACGAATGCGCAGATTTGTTTTCTTTTCGTAGAACCGGCTGCGGCGCAATTGCCCGACCGATGCTGTACGTTGTCCATCAGTCCAATGATACGTGAGATGATCTTGCAACTCGCGGTCATGCCAGGTGACTATTGTGCCGACAGTCATTGCGGTCGTCTCGCAAGGGTGCTCCTTGATGAGCTGATCGACCGTCCGGTGGAAAACCTGTCGCTACCAATCTCTCGGCACCCAAAGCTTCGATTGATCGCAGACACCCTAACCAATAGCCCGTCCGATCGAACTACGCTCTCCGGATGGGCTGCCCGATTGGCCATGAGCGAGCGATCGCTTTCGCGTTTGATCGACCGGGAAACGGGCCTCACATTCGGACGTTGGCGGCAGCAGCTCCATATCTTGGTGGCATTGCGAGAATTGTCTGGAGGCTCCTCGGTGCAACGAGTGGCGTCTACACTCGGCTATGATTCAACGACTGCTTTCATCACCATGTTTAAGAAGGTTCTCGGAAAATCGCCGGGGAAGTACTTTCAAGATCGGCTGGAGCCCCACAGCTCAACCCGGCACCCGTCTCCCGAAAAACAAAAGAGGTCTCTGGAACTGCAACTGGTGAGGTCTGCTCGTTGAATTTCGATGTGACGGTGTCTCCTGAGGACAGATCGTCCATGGGTTGTGAGGAAAGCGACGAGTCGATTTGACCGTGTGGACTATAGAGTTTGGCGAATTCCAGCATTCATTGCCGGCAGATCCGTCTGTCGACGGAAGTACAGGCAACAGGGAGCGCATTTCAGCTGGCCGCGGCCCCGCCGGGAAGCTATGCTTCCATCGGAATGTCCTTGCGGGCCGAGCTAACGACCGGCCGCTCACGATGTGGAAGGTTGAATCTCGGGACCCAAGCGAGCGAACGTGATGCAGACATCCGCTGCCGACGATTTCGATGGCCTGCCGAGGCTGAAACTTCCTGATCTTCGGATCAATTATACTCCCGTCGATCCCGATTACTTCGATCGGCCCGTCGTCTCCATTTGCATCGAGACCAGGCAGAACGACGATGAGCTGCCGTTGCACTCGCACAAGAAGGGTCAGTTGGTCGTCGCCTCGCGTGGATCCGTCATGTGCCGTTCGCCGGGCGGACTCTGGATCGTGCCTCCCCAGGGGGCCGTCTGGATACCCGGCGGGGTGCTGCACAGCAATTGCGTGTCCGATTTCGGGAAGATTTTTGTCGTTTTCATCGAGCCGTCCGCAAGCAAGCTTCCCGATTTTTGCTGCACGTTCACGATATCGCCACTCGTTCGAGAGCTGATCCATCGTCTCGCGGCATTTCCGCCCCTCTATCCGATCGAAGGACCAACCAGCCGGCTCGGCCGCGTCCTTCTCGATGAGCTGGTGCAGATGTCGACGGAGCAGATGTACCTTCCGATCTCCCAGGACGGCCGGCTACAGCAGCTCGCAGCCTCGCTGTTGCACGAGCCCGGAGACCGGAGCACGCTCGACGAATGGGCCGCTCGTTACGCGATGAGCGAGCGCACACTGGCGCGCCTGATCGTGAAGGAAACCGGAATGACGTTCGGTCGCTGGCGACAGCGGCTCCACATATTGGTTGCCCTGCAGCGCCTGTCTGCAGGAGCGTCTGTCCAAACAGTCTCGCTCGACCTCGGCTACGAATCTCCGAGCGCCTTCATTACGATGTTCAAAAAGACCTTGGGAAAGAGTCCGCGGCGCTTTCTCGCGGAGCGCGCTCAAATGACCGGACTTCAACCCTTCGACTAAAGCCCCAGATAGGCGCGCCTTACATTCTCATTGGAAAGCAGGTCTTTTCCTGTTCCCTCGAGAACGACGCTTCCATTCTCAAGAACATAGCCGCGATTTCCGATCGAGAGGGAGCTTGCCACGTTCTGCTCGACGAGGAAGACCGTGATCTTGTCATCGTGCAGCTTCTTGACGACGTCGAACATCACGGCCGTCAGCACGGGTGACAGTCCGATCGACGGTTCATCGAACATGATCATCTCTGGTTCCGACATCATCGCCCTGCCGATGGCAACCATCTGTTGCTCTCCTCCCGAGAGCGTTCCTGCCGACTGCCGTCGCCGTTCATCAAGGCGGGGAAACATTTCATAGACCCGCCGCAAATTGGCGCTTCGGCGGCCCCGCGCTCGCTTCAACGATCCTCCAATCAGTAGATTGTCCTCCACAGAGAGATTCGGGAAGACCTCCCTGCCTTCGGCGACCTGGGCAATGCCAAGCTCACAAATTTCCCAGGGGGGCATACCCGTGATATCCCTGCCCCGCCAAACAATCCGCCCGCTTGTCGGGCAGACGATGCCCGCGATGGTGCGGATCAAGGACGTCTTTCCCGCGCCGTTGGCTCCTATGACGCAGATCAATTCTTCCGCCTGCACGGCGAGCGACACACCGTTCAGGGCGGTCGATCCCGCATAGCTCACGTTCAGGCCTTCGACGGTCAACACGGGTTCTCTAGCCATGGAAGCCGCCCCCAAGGTACCCGGCCAGAACCTCGGGATGCCTCACGATATACTCGGGACTTCCTTCCGCTATCTTCGCGCCGTGATGCAGAACGACGACGTTCTCCGCCGCCTCCATCACGATGCGCATGACATGTTCGACGAGCAGGATCGTCAGTCCGCGCTCTACCAAGCGACGAAGGACCCGAACGACGGCCGTCGCCTCAGTCGGGCGGAGCCCGGCCATCACCTCGTCAAGCAGCAGCAGGCGCGGACGCGTCGAGAGCGCCTTTGCCGTTTCAAGCATCTTTCGATCGGGAAGCGTCAGTTGACTGATAGACGCATTGGCCTTCGATGCGAGCCCAACCGTATCCAGCGTCTCGAAGGCGGCTTCTCTTGCTTCCGAGACCTTTCTGGTCCAGCTAAACGCGCCGACCATTGCGTTTTCCAACACCGTCATATCGCGCATCGGTCGGACGATCTGAAACGTCCGCCCGATACCCAAACGGCAAATCGCTTCGGCGCATTGTCCGGAAATCGTTCGTCCTTCAAAGCGGATCGTGCCAGCAGTCGGTCGGAAGGCCCCGGCTATCATGTTGAAGCAGGTCGTCTTGCCGGCTCCATTAGGGCCGACGAGCGCCGTGATGGAACGATCTTTCAAGCTGAAGCTTACGTCGTCGACCGCGAGCAAGCCGCCGAAGCGTTTCGAAACGCTGTTAAGTTCGAGCAGCGCCGTCATTGCCTGACCTCCTGGGCCTGGACAATCCGGGTGCGAATCGACCGCACTTCCTTCCGTGATCCGAAGCGGCCGACCACGGCCGGCCACACGCCATCCGGCAGTAGCCAGACGACAAGGATGAGAACAAGGCCGTAGGCAACGTTATTCAATCCAGGGAGACCAATGGTGTCGCTGAAGGAGCTCATCAGATGGTCCAGAGGGATTATGATGAGCGCTCCGACCGGCGGGCCGAATGCGGTGCCTAATCCACCTACGATCGGCCCAATCAAGACGTCGACTGAGATCCCCATTCCCATGATCGAGTCGGGGAAAATCGATCCCTGGACCAGGGCCAACAGACCGCCTCCGACCGCAGCCCAGGCGCCGGAGATCGACACGACCAGGACCTTATGAATGAAGGTCTTCACTCCAAGCGCCCTGGACGCATCTTCGTCATCGCGCATGGCGCGCCATACATACCCTAGGAAGGACTTCCTGATCAGCGCCGTTACGCTTACACCGGCCACAACGGCGGAGAGCGCAACAAAATAATAGAAGCGAGCGCCCCCGCGTAGCATCAGCAGGGAAATCTCGCCGGACTGCGCCGGAAAGAACAGGCCCTGCATTCCGCCCACGAAATCCCAGCCGCCGAACATCACTCGGGCAAACTCAGCGGCGGCGATCGTCAACAGGCCGAAATATATTCCGCGAACCTCGAAGCGAAAGCTCAACCAGGCCAACGCAGCCCCCACCGCGCCGGCGATCATCGCTCCCACGAGCAGTCCCAGCCAGGGGCTGAGACCATACTTGATATCTAGCACCGCAACGGAATACGCGCCGATTCCGACGAACAGGGCGTGGCCTATCGATAGCTGCCCGCCCAGACCGAGCATCAGGCTCCAGGATTGCCCGATGAAAGCGAAAAGGAACACGATGGTCAGCAGCGACACCAGGTATGAATTGCTCGCCGCGCCAAGCAGCGCGAGTACTGCGAACACGGCTACACCGCCCGCCGCGGCGGTGACGTCGGGGCGAGACTCAGACTTCTTTTGCACCGAAGAACCCTCTTGGCCGCAGAATGAGCACCACGATCAGCAACGCGTACGACAAGGCGGTCTTCATGGAAGGTGCGAACATGAGTGCGGCGACGGCCTCGGTCACGCCGATCGTCAAGCCACCGATCAGAGCCCCGACGAAGCTTCCAAGGCCTCCGACGATGACGGTCACGAACGCCAGCAGCGTAAAATCGATCGCGAGATACGGCTGTGCGTCGAACAGCGGCGAGATCATCGCGCCCGCGAAGCCCGCGCACGCAGTGCCGATCCCAAATGTGATCGCATATATTTTGGGGATTGGGATTCCGACGATCAAGCCACCAAGTCGATTGTCGGCCGCCGCGCGAATGTACCGACCGAACAAGGAGTATTTGAGAAATGCGGCCAGAGCCAAGATCAGAACAGTCGTGGCACAGGCAGCCTGCAATCGCGCCAAGTCGATCCGAATGCCTCCTACGGATATCGTTTCAAACGACAATTGCGACACGGATGGCCGCGGATCCGGTCCGAACCAGAGAAGTTGGATCCCCGTGAACAGGAGCGAGATGCCGATGAACAGGATGAACTGCACATGATGCGGCCGGGTGACGAACCGCTTCACCACGACGCTTTCGAGGCAATAGCCGAGAGCGAACATCAGAATGGCGGCCAATAGTGCAGCCAGGATCGTCGGCATGCCCCACCAAAGTCCGGTGCAGTACCCGACATATAGGCCGAACACCACCATCGCGCCGTGGGCAAAGTTCACGACCCTGATCACCCCGAAGATGATGGTGAGGCCGAGTGCGATCAGTCCGTAGACCAGGCCGATCAGAGTTCCGCTTATGACAACGTTTGCCCAGAGCAGCGCCATCATCGGGCCTCGAACGGCTTGAGCGGATATTGCAGAGTTGCATCGGCGATCGTGCGTGGCGAAATGACCTTCGGCGTTCCGCCTTGCCCCTGCAGCATGGTAACGGCACTATTGATGTTCTGTACGTTCTCGTCGAACTTGATCCTGCCGCTGTACATCAGGATCGGATCCAGATCGGTCTTCTTGAGGGCGGCATGGATTTCCGAGGAGACCGACGAATTCGCCCGGACGACAGCGTCGGCAACGATCTGGACCGCCTCGAAGGCACATCCGGAATTTGCGTCCAGCCACTCATTTGGATAACTGGCCTCGAAGCCCTTGATGATTGCGGCGGTATCCGGAGCCTTCGGGTTGTACCAGACAGTCGAAAGGATGGCGCCGTCCCCATATTTGCCGAGCGCGTTGTAGTACGCCTTGTCTTGAACGCCGTTTGAGTTCGGCGAGAAGATCAGCTTGGGGTTCCAGCCCTGTTTGATGCATTCGCGGGTGATCATGATGGCGTCGTTGACCCGCGTCACGGACACCAACGCGTCCGCTCCGGACGCTTTTGCCTTCGCGACTTCCACGGAGAGATCCCGCGCCTTTTCGTCGTAGGGAATGTATTCGGCGATCTTCAGCGGCACATCGACCTCTTTCCAGGCCTGATCGATGCTCGCGGCTGTGGATTGCCCCATCGTATTGTTGAGGTGCAGCACGGCCGCGGTCTTCGGAGGATTGTCGACGCTTGAGAGGATCGATTTTAATTCGAGCAACGACTGCCGAACGATCGTCAGCGACGTCGGATAGAAACGGAAGACCTGGGTGAATCCTTGCGACGTGACCTGGGTGGCGCTCGCAATGTGCACCACCATCGGAACCTTGGCAGCTTCGGCTGCCTGGAGGGCGGAAATCGTCGCGCCCGAATCCCAGGCTCCAATCAGGACAGTGCAGCCCTGCCTGATCAGGTTATCCGCGGCGATGCGGCCGTTTTCCGGCTTGCTCTGCGTGTCCGCGTGAACGATTTCCATATCGACGCCGAACCGCTCCTTGGCGAATTTGGCGCCGAGGTTGATTCCGCGCACGCACGCCTGCCCCGGAAAGGCCAGCACACCGCTGCTGGGCATGATCGAACCGACCTTGACCGTGCGGAACGAGGCGCCCGCTTGCCACGGCATCAAGCCCGCGGCGAGACCAAGCCCGGCCCCAAGAACGATGCGTCGCGTCGGATCCTTGCCGAAGATATTCGCCATCTGCTTTCCTCCCTCGCTGCCAAGTAGTGGTGTGCAATGATCGCTTCTCCCGAAGCAGGCTCAGCGACCTGCTTCGGGAAGCACTTGCGGAATCGCGAACCTGCCGTGCCGGTAAATGAGCCCGTCGTGATTGTCCTGATGGACCTCGCCCAGGACCGCACCGAAGAACACCGTGTGGGTTCCCACCGGATGCATGCCGATGACCTGGCAATCGAAGCTGCACAGCGAACCGATAAGGATCGGCGAACCGGATACCAATTCCGCCCACCTGCCGTCGCTGAAGCGGATCTCCCCCTTGCTTCCATCAAGCCCTGCGAACCGTTCTGCGAGGTCCACGTGGCCCGCAGTCAACAGGTTCCAACCGAAGCATCCGGTCCGGACGATCGTGTCGTGAGCGCCGGCCGACTTGTTCACGCAGACCAGGACGGTCGATGGGTCGACTGACAGCGATGATGCGGCCGTAACCGTCAGGCCGTGGCGTTCCGGCGCGCGGCCTGATGTCACGATCGATACGCTCCCGCTGACGTTTCTGAGCGCTGTCTTGAAGGACGCGCCGTCGATCAGTCGAGCTCCCTCGAGCCCCATGGTCGGGTCGGCCGACATCACCTGGTTCATCACGTCTGGCTCCGCGAAATGGCGTCGAGGCTTCGGCAAAATCCCTGTGCGCATCATGCTATCCATCCGCTTTGGCAGCTGCCTGGAAGAACTGGATGACGTTGTTCTCGGGATCACGAACCTGCGCCACGCGCCCGTGACTGCCCATGTCTCGAACGGGAGCAATGAGCGTCGCGCCCGCTGCAACGGCACGATCGAGCACCGGCTCGAGCTGCTCGACTTCAAACACCACGACCGCATTTGCAGATGGAGTAGAGGCAGACTCTTCAAGTCCGGCGACGCAGAAGGCCGCACCTTCCGTCCGGAACTGGATCCAGCGTTCACCATCCGCGAAGCGGACGGTGAGGCCCGAATTCGCGTAGAACTCCGCAAGCCGCGCCGGTTGAATGGCAGTGAGATAGACGTGCTTTACCTTCATTGTGCAGCGATCCTTTCCGCCCCCGGCTAGCCAACCTGCGCCTTGATCAATTTCTCCTCGGATTCGTCATAGAGCGTGTCGATCAACGCCTGATATCGCTCCATCAGTTGCTTGCGGCGCTTCTTCCGCGTCGGCGTCATGACGCCATTCTCCGGAGAGAGCTCTTCGGGAAGAATCCGGAACGCCTTGATCTGCTCGGCGCGCGCGAGGCGATTGTTCGCCTTTGCGACCTCCGCTTCAATCATCCGGATGACGATCTCTGATTTTGCGAGGTCCGCGTATTGCTTGATATCTGCATCCCGCGGCCTGGCCCAATCCATCGTCGCGGTGGCATCGACTTCGATAAGGGCCGTCAGGTATTTCTTGCCCTCGCCAATGACAGCCGCCTCGGAGATATACGGGCTCTGGCGAATCTCATTCTCGATCTGGGTCGGGCTGACCGACTTCCCGCCGGACGTGTTGATGATTTCCTTCTTCCGATCGACGAGTTTGAAGTTTCCGTCCTGCGCGACTTCGGCGATATCGCCCGTGTACAGCCACCCGTCTCGCAGAGAGGATCTGGTTTCCTCCGGCTTGTTCCAATAGCCGGTGAACAAACCCGGTCCTCGAACGATCATCTCGCCGTCTTCCAGCACGGCGGTTTCCCAGGCCGGATCCTGAACGGGAATGCCCACGCTGCCGGCCTTCGGCCAGTCCACCATTTGGACGAGATTTCCTCCCACCATCTCGGTCTGCCCGTAACACTCCTTGAGATTTAGGCCCCAAAGCTGCCAAAGCGTCATGACTTCCGACGGCATTGGAGCGGAAGATGTGTAGGCGATCTTCAATTCGTCGAAACCGACCTCCGCCAACAGCGGGCCGAAGATGTGCCGGCGACATGCGGCGAACAGATCGCTGAGATACTGGTCCGGAGCCCGCCCTGCCTGGCGGTCATCGAGCGCCTTGCGCGCGATCCGCATCGCCAGCTGGTAGTCTTTCCTTTGCTTGGCGCTGGCAGAGTGGACCACGCTGAGGATCTGGGTTGCGAATCTCTGGTAGAAGCGAGGGGGAGCCATGTAATACGTCGGCTTGGCTTCCCGGATCGTCTGGGCGAATTCCGCGGTCGTTTCCCCGAAATGGGGAACGGCTCCAGACAGCAGCGGCAATGTGGTTGCCTGCGCTCGTGCAACCGTGTGGGACATCGGCAAATGAACCACGAGCCGCTGAGTTTCCGTCCGAATTGTCGGATGGAATGTCGTCTGCACGTGTCCGCCGGCGAGCAACGACAGGTGGGTCAGCATCGCCCCTTTCGGATACCCGGTCGTACCCGACGTGTAGCCAATGCTGGCCAGTTCGCCCGTCTTGGTAACGGCGATCTGCTCGCGAAGGAATGCGTCGCAATCGAGCGAAATCGCCTCGTAGAATTCGGCAAACGAGACAACGTTGCTCGCTCTGAGTTCGCCGCTCCACGACGGATCCATCACGACAATTTTCTCGAGCGCTGCGGCCGTGCTGGCCGCAAGCAGCGTTCGCAACTGCGTCTCGTCTCCCACGAAAGCGAAGCGGGCTCCGGAATCACCGAGATAGTAGTTCACCTCCTCGACTGATGACGTGAAATACACGCCCACGGTCACGGCGCCGGCGCACATGGTCGCCATGTCGGCGAGCAACCATTCCTGGGACACGTCGCCCATGATGGCGACGCGGTCGCCACGCGCGAGTCCCGCCCGCTGGAGAGCACCCGCCAATCGGCATACCTTTGTCGCATAATCCTGCCACGACACCGATATCCATTCACCGGCACGCTTCTGGCGGTATGCGACGGCGGTTGGCCGCTCGATGCGTCGGGCTTGCAGAAGCTGCGGAAGGGTCACCGAAGCCAACTGCGCGCCCGACGTGATGGACGCTACGTTCATGTTCACCGCTCCGCGAAACGCCTGCGCTTCTCCGCAAAGGCCGCCACCGCCTCGCGACGCTCGGGCGTGGCGAACGTAAGGGTCTCCAGCGCGGTGGAGGTATCGAGCAGGAGATGGGTGAACTCTTTGACGATCTTGTTTACCGAATACTTCGTCCAGATGATCGCTTCTCGCGGCCCGCTCGCCAGCATTTCCGCATATTCGATGGCGACCTCGCGAACGTCCCGGTCGGAAACCGCTTCATTGATCATGCCCATCGAAACAGCCTGTTCCGCGGACACGAAGGCGCCCGTCATGAGATAATGCTTGGCGCGAACCGGACCGATCAGAAGCGGCCAGATCACCGCGCCACCGTCACCCGCCACGACGCCGGCCGTGACATGAGTATCCGCAAATCGGGCGGTCGACTGGGCAAAGATGACATCGCACATCAGTGCGAGCGTCGCGCCAAGCCCGACGGCCACGCCATTGACCGCGGCGATAATTGGAGCCTCCACCTCCAGCATATTGCGAACGAGGTGGCGTCCGCCACGGGTCGGCGACGGGATCGGGCTTTTGTCGAGGGTCTTTTGGTCGCCACCTGAGCAAAAGCCGCGTCCGGCTCCGGTCAACACGATCGCCCGGACGGATTTGTCCCGATCGAGATCGACGAACACTTGCTCGAGCTCGTCATGCATGTCCCAATTGATCGCATTGAGGATCTCGGGACGGTTCATCGTCACGACCGCTACACCACTCGGGCGTTTCTCGATGAGGAGATATTCGTACTTCGATTCTGACATGGATCTGTTCCTTTAAACTGCCTTCCTCGAAGGCTCGGAGTTCTGCGGCCGCATTGCCCGGATCTTGTCGAGAATTTCCTCGGTCGGTCGGACAACGTTGTTATTGTCGTTGAAGTGCGGGATCACGTAGCGCCCGACCATGTCGATCGCCTCCATGATCTTGTGATGCGGCACCGAATCCAGGTGGAGGAGCACCTCGTCCACACCGAGCGCTTCGTACATCTCGAGCTGACGAATGACGGTATCGGGACTTCCGCATACGGTCGTGGCGGAGTGATTCAGGAGGTAGTCCCAATCCCGTCCGGCCCGCTCCATGGATGGAACGCTCTCGCTCATGTAGGCATAATCGTCTGCAAGCTTGGCCAGGCGGGGATAGGCGTCCGTCGAGATTCGCGCGTAGTGCATGAGCGGTTCGGCGTAATCGTCCTTCGCCTTTTCATCCGTGGGTCCGATGCCGAGGAAGAGCGGAATGCCTATTCGAGGACGTTCGAGCGGGCCCTGCTCGTCACGCTTCCAAGCCTTGCGATAGGCGTCGAGCAGCTTCTTCTGGACTTCCCAGCCCTGGTAGATCGAGTGGCTCATCACGGCCAAACCTTCGGAGCCCGCCCAGTTGTGGCTGCGCTCGCTGGTTGCCGCTATGCCGATCACCGGGTACGGCTTCTGGACCGGCTTCGGCACAAGTTGACGCGGAGGGATCTGATAGAATTTGCCCTCGAAGGTGAAAATGTCTTCCCGCATGGACTTGCGGAGAAGCGCGATACCTTCTTCCATCTGCGCGAGAGTTTCAGACGGATCGACATTGAATGCCCGCATGGCAATCGTCGTATTTGCGCGACCGCCATAAAACTCCATGCGACCGTGCGAGAGGATGTCGGTGACCGCCAGACGCTCTGCGGAGCGTAGCGCATGATTGATGCGCTGGGGCATGAGGGTGACGGCAGAGCGCAGCTTCACGCGCGATGTCACCGCTGCGAGGTACCCATAGACGACCTCGGGTGCGGAGCTGGAGATGCCGCCGAGTGCGACATGCTGCTCCGAGAGCGCCACGCAATCGAAACCCACCTTTTCGGCGAGGCGAACCTCATCAACAAGTTCATGAAGTCGCCGGGCATAGCTTTGCCCGACCTGAGTCTCCTGCTCCGACCAGAACCCAAATTTGAGTGCCATTCTGCTGTCCTTCCGGCGTACTTGATGGACGAAACAATGTTACAGATCGGGCGAAATTTTCCTCCGAAGACAGCTCGCCGGAGCACGACTTTCGCAATTTTGTGCGGTCCGAACGGCGACCTGGTCAATCGCAGCAGCACGAACCGATTTCGCGTTGTGGCACGCTGAGCCGGCCGTCAGCAGTGCGCAAGTCTTCAGACGAACTTCTCCGTTCGCCCGGATGCGCATGTCTCGAGCCGGATTGAAGAATGCCGTTGACGTCAGGCCTGGAACGCGTCGACCAGGAGGCTGGCTATGCGCTCAAGGCAGCTTTCGCCAATCGCAACATTCGAACCACGAGGATCTCCGAGGATCCCGTTCTGTGTAACGGAGGAAATCCCGTTCTTCCACATCAGCTCAAGCTGATGCTGGGAGAGCAAACCGATGTGGCCCGGTTCGAAGCGATCGATGCGTACGCTGTCGGGACGAATCTTCATCATCAGTGACGTTTCGGCGATGTCGGCGTGTCCTCCTACCGCGGCTTCATCCCCGCCGGCACTGGAGACCGCTTCCCGCCACTCGTTCAGCCACGCCTCGGAATCGACGAAAGCATCGATCCGTGCTCGCCCTTCAACGCACCCGCGAAGGCGCGGCAGCATGTCCCGGAGGACCGGGAAGTTGCCGATATGGCCGGAGAAGAAGATGATCCTGGAAAAGCCGTGCCGCACCAAGCTGGTACAGTAGTCCGAGCACACCGCCTCGAGCGTTTCGGGACGTATCGATATGGTGCCGGGAAACGTGAGATGATGGGAAGAGCAGCCAACCCTTATTGTCGGTGCAATGAGCGTTCGACCGAGGCGGCGGGAGACCAAGATGGCAAGGGCTTCCGCATGGTCTGCATCCATGCAAAGCGGCAGATGGGGTCCATGTTGCTCCACCGCTCCGCAGGGAACGACGACAGTGTCGAATCCGCTCGTCAGAGCCGTCGAGATATTCTCGAATGTCATGAGTTCCAGGCGCAGATCGCCCATCCATTCCGGCTCGCTCATTCAGACCTTCTTGTTTTTCGCCAGAAAGCGGGCTCTGGCTTCGGCAGAAATCTCCTCGTCCAGATACGCCGGCAGATCCGCTATCGTCATGTCGTCGAGTTCACCATCACTCATCTGAGCGGTCAGATTCAAGGAACGCTTGATCGCGGCGAACAGCTTTCTGTCCTTACTTCGGAGATCACGGCAAATCGATCGGGCTCTGTCGATCACCTCGTCCGTGTCAACGACTTGATCGACTGCTCCAAGTCTCAGAGCCTTTGACGCGTTGATCAACTCTCCCCAATACAGCAGCTCCTTTGCAGCCTTCTGGCCAAGAATTCGCGCCGCTTGACGCATGCCCTTTACAGCGGGAAGCAGCCCATGATTGATCTCCGGAAAGCCGACCTGGCACTCGGGATTTGCCACCACGTGATCCGCGTGTAGCAAAAACTCGAACGCTCCCCCCACGGCGTAACCCCGAACAGCACAAACGAGCGGGCTCGGGTATTTTTCCATTTCACACAGCAGCGCGTGAAACATCCTCAACCGCGGCGTTGCCACCTCGACGGTTGCGACCTCCTTGATGTCGCCGCCGGCGCTGAAGAAGCGATCTCCGCGTCCCGTCAGGACGATACCCGGCGGCATCTCATCTCGTGCGAAGGATTGAATTTGGTCGAGAAGGATGGAGATCAGATCAATATTCAGCGCGTTTGCGGGCGGACGATTCATCGTCATCACCGCCACGTCGGCTTCGCGCTCTATGAGCAGAATGTCGGAGCTTGCCATGCTTGCAAGCTAGCCGGAATCTCCCTTCGCAGTCTGCCGAACTGGCTCGTCATTTTGAAGTACGGCAACACAAATATTCGCCACAGCTTCCGTAATCCGCAGGTTCTGCCGTTCCGGCGTAGATGCACTTGTTCTATCTGAGGTCGATTCTACCCACAGTTCCAACGTTTGATAAGCAACGTGCGGCGCGGAGCAGATTGTCAGTTCTTAGATACAAGTCGGCATTTTGTCGAAATTCTGCAACCGAGGGAAGCGTTAGCATCGCTGTCATCGAGATGTCACCGCGCGAAGCAACGCGCGGGGCGGGGGCCTCGATAGTCGTATCGTTTTCCCATCGGAGGACTGCACTATGACCGTGGTGGCGCTGGACAGAATCGATATCAAGATCCTGAACGAGCTGCAGCAGAATGCGGGCCTGACCAACGTCGAACTCGCCGCTCGAGTTAATCTCTCTCCTTCACCCTGCCTCACCCGGGTCAAAAACCTCGAAAGGCTTGGCGTTATCGATCGCAGAATTACCATCCTTCATGCATCCATGTTGGGTTTGGGTGTGACCGCATTCATCCAGGTGAGGCTCGAAAAGCAAGTGCAGAACTCGCTCGATAACTTCACCCGTGCAATCGATCGCATGGAGCAAGTGATGGAATGCTATCTCATGACTGGAGATAGCGACTATCTGCTTCGCGTCTTGGCTTCGGATATCGACGACCTCGAAGACCTCATCGTAAATAAACTATCGCGAATTTCAGGCGTCTCCAGCATCAAGTCCAATCTTGCTCTGAAGAAGATCTCGCACAAGACGGTGCTTCCCATCGACACGACGCGCCCCGTGCAGATCAGACCTTGCCAGTCCATGGCCAGGTACGGTGGCGCAAAAGCGAAGTACGAAGCCACCGCCCTCCCTGCGAGGTCAGAGCATGGCGTGACGTTCGGGTTGTCGCACGCGGATGAGCCGGCGGTAGGCGCAAGCTGAACGCGCTGGAAAGCTCACAACGATCAGAGCTGGTAGGCAATCGTTGCCGCTCGGATGCTGTGATCGTCGGCGACTCCACAGCCCTTGGGTCTCATCTCGCTGAGCCACTCGGCGTTCTTCTTCCGAGTCCGCAATCTGGAATTGATCCTGGCCGGCGATCCAATTTACTGCCCTGCCGGCTAAAATAGCGCGACGGAACCAACACAAAATTCTCAACTTCAGCGCGTCGCAGCCGGACTTCGGTAGAAAATACCGCATACAGCATGCGAATAGGGGCACGCTGAGATGACGAGCGGATTGCCGGCCAAAGCCATGCGCGGCGGTGCTCAGCGTGCAGCCTCGGCGTTTCCTCCCTGACTTGGCCCGGCTGAATGCCGGGCTCTTGTCATTGGAAGGTTTGTTGTGGATTATGTTGACCGTCTCGTCAACACGATCTAACAATGGGATGCGTGACGGTTGGAAAGATCCTCGCCAGCCCCGTCAACGAATAGTCCAAGCGGCAGCCACTGGCGACTGCTGCTCCGGAGACACTGTATGACTTCTCAAAAATGCCGGCGAGTATTTGAAATACTAAGGCTCGAGCTGGCCAAGCAGCTGGAAGCGTTGCAGCGCAACTTGGCTCGGTATCCGCCGATCGATCACCCCATGGACGTCTCGGAATACGAGACACTGAGCCGCGTTTGGGCAGAGCAGTTCGCTTCACGACCGGCGCCCCGATGATTTGGGGCGTCAAATCGCTCACTGTGGCCTGTCGGATCGGCCTTTTGGCAGCCAACTGACTTTGAGCGTGCAGTACTTCGGGCGATCCTTCTTGTCCCTCATCGCCGGTTATGCCGACTCCATCGGCTAGATCGGCTTCAATGCCTTTGCCCACCTTTCGACTGGCTACAAGGTCTATCTCGGCATTGAACTCGTGACTTCGAAGCACGATGGCGGCTGTCACCGCGAAGCTGTCAGCGGTTCGCAACTTCGCCGATGCCGCCCTGGGCCCGCCCCTCCTCGCCGTCGGTATGGGACTGCAGAACTCCGCCGCCATCCGCTTCGACGGGGGGTGACGATCTTCAACCGCCCTGGAGCTTCGAGGCGCCGTCCTTCTTCGCATCGTTGATGACGGCCGCTCGATCGTAGTCGTTGATGCCATCTATGAATCGATTGGTAAGAACATGATCGATAGCTACGGGAGCCGGTAAGACCTTCTGGTCGACGAAGAAGTCGATTAACCGCTTCCAATCGTCAGGGACCAGCGTCCCATGCTTGTCACCAATCTTGGGCGTATTCCAAATGCTGAGCCGCGCCTGATTGACGGTCACTCCTTCCTTGAGCGCTGCGGCGCCATCCGGGTTCTTGGAGGCGGCCTCGGGATATGCTTTCCAGGTGATCTGGACCGCAGCTTCGGGATTCGCCATCGAGTAGTCGTAGCCCTTTGCGATGGCCCGCCCAATTCCGGTTAACATCTTCGGGCTATTCTCGATCGTCTGTGTACGTGCCAGCAAGCCGACATCCGGCAGCAAGCGCAGATTTTCCGCGACCGGTAGCTCGCGAAGGTCGAGACCCGAGAACCTGAACTTGGCCAGCGCGGCATCCCAGTAGACGGCGCCGTCGACGAATTTCTGACGGATCGACGTGACGGCCTGCGCCCCCACACCTATCGGCAGAAAGGAAATATCCTTGTTGGGATCCATGCCGGCGGCCTGCACAAACGCGCGGCCAAACGTCGTCCCGGCGCTCCCCATCGATTGAACACCCAGCTTCTTGCCCTTCAGGTCGCTGAGCGCTTTGATCGGGCTATCAGGTAGTACGGCGACCGACCAGATATTCGAATAGTAGAGCCCGTAAAAGTATCGGATGCCCAGCTTACCGGACTGAACTCCAAGCAGAGCTTCGCCCGGGGAAGCGGCGCCGACTTCCGCGTTGCCCGCCGACACCTGGATTGCCGCTTCGTTGGAGCCGCCAACGGCAATCAACGTAACGTCGTAGCCTTCGGAAGCGAAGTACCCTTTCTCTTTCGCGACGACGAATGGCGAGAACGCTTCGTCGATATTGCGAACCGGGATCAGCAATCGCACCTTCTCCAGCGCGCTCGCGCTTTGCATACCGCCGAGACAAAATACCAGCACTGTGGCCGCCGCCGTGAACAATCGGCGCTTACGCAACATGGTCGACATCATTATCTCCCGACTGCTTCACGTCATGACGGGCGCATCGCTACGCCTGATCCAGAAGATGTACCTGCGCGCGGCATACCTCATCAGGCCGTGCATCACCAAGCCAATGGCCGACAACACAATCAACACAGCAAAGACGCCGGCAACATCCATGCTGAAGTTCAGCGTTACCACGAGATACCCGAGTCCCACTTGAGCGCCGACAAACTCGCCAACGATGGCGCCGATTACAGCAAGGACAGCAGCGATCTCGAGACCAGCAAAGATCAACACCAATGCCGAAGGAATTCTCAGGCGCATCAATGTCTGCAGTTTGGTGGCGCCGAACGCCTTCATCATGTCGAGTTGATCTTTATCAGTGGAATGAAAGCCGGCGATCACGCTGACCAACACCGGAAAAAAGCAGACGAGCGCCGTAATTACAATTTTCGACGTCACGCCATAGCCGAACCAAATGATAAAGAGCGGCGCAATGGCGACCTTCGGCAAGGTCTGCAGCGCGACGAGATAGGGATAGACCAGTCGCTCGAAAACCGGAATGAGCGAGATCATTGCACCAATGACCAAACCGGCGAGGCATCCGAGCACAAATCCGCTCAGCACCTCGACCAACGTTGCCCACAGATGCGGCCAGATCATTCCGCTCGTGACTAACGCATACAGCCTGACCACGATCGAACTCGGGGTAGGAAGCACGATGGGCGAAACCTCAAACCCTCGGCAAATTCCTTCCCAAACGGCTATCAGCGCTACCGCGACGGCGATCGACTGCAATAGATGGGCTCGCGACGGGTTCATTGGATTACTCATAGGGATGTTGTCGTCAGGGATTGCGCTCCGAAAATATTCCGGATGTGATCGCAGATCTCTCCGAAGCGTGGTGTTGCCATTGTCTGCAGCGTGCGAGGACGACCGACATCAACGTCGATGATCTCGGATATCCGCCCTGGTCGCGGTGACATGACGACGACACGGTCGCCGAGCAACACCGCCTCCGGAATGCTGTGAGTGATGAAGATAACGGTCTTCTTCTCTTCCGACCAAACCCGCATCAATTCCATGTTCATCGCCTCGCGCGTCATCGCATCGAGCGCGCCGAACGGCTCGTCCATCAACAAGATCCGCGGCTCACGCATCAATGCCCGGCAGATCGAGACACGTTGTTGCATGCCGCCGGACAGTTCAAAGGGATACTTCCGCGCGAACTCGGTCAGTCCCATGAATGCAAGCAAGCGCTCAGCGCGCCTTACCGTCGCTTCCGACCGGTCGCTCTTGAGATGTGCCGACAACAGCACGTTGGCCAGCACGGTATTCCATGGCAAGAGCGTCGCCTGCTGGAACACCACGCCAACGTCGGAGCGTGGCCCAGCGATCCGGGTTTGGTCGCATTGAATGACGCCTGACGATGCGCCTTCCAGGCCCGCAAGGATGCGCAGCAGTGTCGTCTTGCCGCACCCGCTCGGACCGACCACCGAAATGAATTCGTTTTCCTGAATATCAAGATCAACGTTTGTCAACGCTTTTACGGTTTCGCCAGAACGTGTCCTGAACCGCTTCTCGAGAGCGGCGATATGGATCATTGGCGATTTCGATCCGCTTGCGTTCGGAATCAGAGCGCCATATGCGCCACCTACCGGCTTAACCTTCAAGGCAATCATGGTTTCCTTCCCATAGGGCTGACAGTCGCTCTCGAAGGGAGCAAGAACTACGCCAAGGCGCCACATGCGCCGGTTCTATTTCTGTTGACTATATAGTTAACTGAATTTTTGAAGTTGTCCAGCCTGAAATTTAGCTAACTCGATCGGAACAGGATCGCCCGATCCGCGTGTCTGCGCCGAAATATTGGTCGAGCCGTCGCCACCGATGGGCACACGTGCATTCTGGTTTGGCACAAGAGGCACGCGGAGCGCCGTCGACCATCGCGCTCCAGAGTTTCGGCTAGTTTCGACGTCCGATGCTGACAGCATGGATGATCTACTGTGGCCGAACTGGCGCGTCACAGCTCCCTGGTCCCGCTCAATAGCAAATGCTGGCGAGCGGATTGACGGCCTCGGACCGAGGTGGACCTCGTTGAAGTTACGAAGATCCTGCCACCTCTACACTTTCCAGCGGTCTCGGCTTAATGCACGATCGAGAAATGCCCTAGAAGAAGCTGCTCATGCTCATTCGTTCAGGGCGAATGAAATACTTAGCCAGGAATCACTGCGAGCGCTTTGACGTTCGATTTCCGATCCAAGGCTACTCCGGGATCCAACACGCAATATTGCAGGACAAGATCGGTAACGTGCTTAAGCCATTGCTCTCGTGAAGATGCCGAACTCAAGTCCTTATTGAGCGCATTTTCCAACGTGTATTGGTTGGAGAGATAATGATAGCACAGCGACGAGAGCGTCAGATACACAACTGCGGGGTCCAAACCGGAGCGAAAGATTCCGTCTCGACTACCGCGATCCAGGACGAAACTGAGAGTTTCAACGAGCGGATTGTAGAGCTCCCGAATCCGCTTCGACTTGCGAATGTATTTTCCGCGGTGCTTGTTCTCTTCGTTCAACAGGCGGATCGCATTCGGGTTGCTCTCGAGCGCAACGAAGGTGTGCTCGATTAGCTGTTTCAGCGCGAGCACAGGGTCGCTCGCGCGGACGGAAAGGTCGCGCTGTTGATTGCGAAAATCTTCGTACATCCGTTCAAGGGCAGCAACAAACAGGCCCTCTTTGGATTTGAAGTAGTAGTACAGCATGTTCTTGCTTAGACCACATCGCTCCGCGATGCGGTCAACCCGCGCGCCCTCGAACCCAATGCGAGCGAATTCTTCGATCGCCAGCTTCAATATCTTCTCGCGTACGCGAGCCGGGTCACTACTACGACGCGCCAAAACGCGGCTCCCTTCATCTATGAGAGCGATACCTCAGCAGCATTTCATTTCGCCAATCGGCTTTGCATTCGCCGACGCTCAGGCTGCGGCCGCCCCAATTCTGGTGCACGAACAGAGCGCAACCGCGTGCGAAAATCAAATGCAAAATGACTAAGTTTTAGCGTGAGATGCCTCGGCTTCCTCGACCAGTTGCCAGATTCGCGGCGGCGACAGCGGCAGCTGCATCGGCTGAACATTGAGATGCGACAGCGCGTCCGCCACGGCGTTGGCCATAAGCCCTCCCACTGGAATAAGCCCGCCCTCGCCGGCGCCCTTGGCACCGAGCGGATTGTTCGGGCACGGCTTGAGCTCCAGCGTCACTGAATCCAATTTCGGAAAGTCCGAGGCTGTGGGCAGCAGATAGTCGGCAAAGGAGCCGGTCAGGAGCTGTCCTTCGTCGTCATACACCAAATGCTCGAGGAAGGCGCCGCCGAGGCCCTGAACCATCGAACCAATTGCCTGACCGTGCAACGTCAGCGGATTTATCATGCGGCCAACATCCTCGACCGACATAACCTCCATCACCTTGACGTAGCCGGTGCCTGGATCGACGGCGACATGCGCGGCTTGCGTGCCATAGGCCCAAGTATATTTCTTGTTGAGGAACTCGGCTTCGACCTCAAGGGGCGTTTCCGACAAATCCGCAAACGAAAGCAGGTTCCCTTCGAAGCCGGCTCGTTCGCTATCGACAATTACTTCCTCCGGTTTGCAGCCGAGTCGCTCCGCTGCCGTTTTTCTGATCAACTCCTTCAGCTTTTCGGCGCCCAACAGAATTGCCGAGCCGCCCATCACGGTCGAGCGAGAGTGATATGCGCCGTAGCCATCTTTCACATAGGCGGTCGATCCGTGCAGGATCGTTATCTTGTGGTATGGCATCTCCATCGCGTCGGCTGCGATCTGGGCCATGATGGTTTCCAGACCCTGCCCCACCGAGGATGATCCCATATACACCGACAGCGCACCGCCGGTTTCCAGCACCAGACGCACTTCTTCCTTCGGCCCCGCCGCGCCCCCTTCGATGAAGCTGCCGATTGCAATACCGTGGTAGTAACCGTCGATCAGCTTGCCACTCAGCTTTTTCTTTTCTTCCCAGTCGAATTCTTTCAAGCAGCGGTCGAAAACGGTGTGATAATCGCCGCTATCGAGCTCGGTCGAACTATCGTACGGTGTGATTGAAGGCAACGGATAGGGCATTTGCGCGTCGGCCACCAGATTGCGACGGCGCAGTTCGACCCGATCGATCTTCAAGTCCTGGGCGGCTAGATCGATCATGCGTTCGCGGACGAAGTCGGTCTCGTAGCGCCCTGGGCCGCGGTAGGTACCGCACGGCGTCTTGTTGGTGGTCAGCATCGAGCTCTTTAGATCAACATGCTCCATGCGGTATGGACCACACATATATTGCGCGATATTGCGCGGACCGACCGATCCATTGGTGCGGACGTAGGCGCCAATATCCGACCAAATTTGCCCACGCAGACCTATGAAGCGACCGTCACGCATAGCCGCGAACTCGACGTCGCACTCCATATCGCGCGCATGGTTGGCGCTCATGAGGTGCTCGCGGCGATCCTCGGTCCATTTCACCGAACGGCCCACGATGCGTGCGGCCGCAGGGATGAGGTAGTCTTCCGGATAAAATTCGCCACGCGAACCAAAGCCGCCACCGACATCGACCTCGATGAGATCCACCGCCTCGATCGGCAGTTCGAGCTGAGCGGCAAGCGTGCGGCGGTTATGCCAGGCAGTCTTTGCTGCGCCCCAAACCGTCAATTTCCCAACCGCCGCGTCCCATTCAGCCACGAAGCCACGCGGCTCCATGAACATTGCAGCGTGACGCTGGACCTTGAACGTCTCCCGGCGGATGTAGTCCGCGTTTTTGAAGGCCTCGTCGGCATCACCGCGAAACGCCTCCCAAGTGATCGCAAGGTTGGAGCCGTGATCTTCGAACAATACGGATCGCTTGGTTTCGGCATGCTCGCGATTGGCTACGGCTGGCAGCGGCTCGATATCCAACAGGATATGCTCCAGCGCGTCTTCAGCAATCGCCGCGCTTTCGGCAATTACTACCGCGACGGGCTCACCGACATAGCGGACTTTGCCGTCGGCAATAACCGGCTGGTGAAACGGCTCAAGCTGCGGTAACGGCTGCAAGCGCAGCGGAATCCGCGGAACCTTGCCGCCTAGATCCTTGCCGGTTAGTACGCGATGTACACCCGGCAGCGCGAGCGCTCCGCTACTGTCGATCGACTTGAGCAGGCCGTGCGCCGTCGAGCTCCGCAAGATCACCGCATAAAGCTGGTTCGGCCGGTTCACGTCTGCGACGTACGTGCCCCTGCCGCGAAGCAGGCGCAAATCCTCGACGCGCTCCATCGGGCGGCCAATATACGAGTTGGAGGCCTTCATCACTTGCTCCCGAAACCCTGGTAAGAACTGCGAGCTTCGAGCACGGCTTCGATAATCGGAACATATCCCGAGCATCGGCAGAGGTTACCTGAAAGAACCTCTCGTATCCGTTCCTCGTCGGCATGCGGCTCATGGCTCAAGAGCGCATGCGCCGTGGTAATGAAGCCCGGCGTACAGAAACCACACTGCAATCCGTGATGCTTGCGGAACGCGGTCTGCAATGGCGTCAATTCATCTCCGGAAAGCCCCTCGACCGTAACGACTCGCTCGCCTTGTACCTGGACTGCAAGCATAAGACAGGACCGGACAGCCTCGTCGTTCACCAGGACCGTACAAGCGCCGCAGACGCCATGCTCGCATGCCAAATGGGTGCCGGTTTGGCCAAGATCGTCCCGGATGCAATCGGCGAGCGTGGTACGAGGTTCAACGTCGGCACTTACGGGTTTGCCATTGAGGCTGAATTCGATCTTCATCTAGAACTCCTAAACGGCCGATTTCTTTAGACCGCGGCTGAGCAGTGTCGCGACAAGGGCTGCACGATATGCGCCAGGCGCATGAATGTCGCTCGGCGGATCGACTGTTTGCCGTGCTTTTGCCGAAGCCATCGCAATCAACCTGTCGGTCACCTGATTGCCGTTCAGCATCACCTCGACTTCGGTCAACCGGATTGGCTGGTCGGCGACCCCAATTGCACCTATATGCGCATCGGTGATGCGGTCGCCGCTGTCGAGATCGTAGTGAAGAGCAACGCCAGCCATCGCGAAATCGCCCTTGCGACGTGCAAATTCGAGAAACGCCCACCTTCTCGCTGCCGGCCACGCCGGCAAATGCACCTCGGTGAGAATTTCGTCCGGCTCCAGGCTGGTCTCCAACGGACCGCTGAAGAAGTCGGCCGCCGCTTCGACGCGCGTGCCGGCGGGGCCGACGATAGTCATGCGCGCATCGCAAGTCAGGGCGATGCCGGGCATCTCGGCCGATGGATCAGCATGCGCCACCGATCCGCCCACGGTCCCGCGATTGCGGATCTGGTAGTGCGCAACGTGCTTGATGGCTTCGGCGAGCAGTGGATGGCCAACCGCGAGCCGATGGTCATTTTCGATATCGCACCACCTCACTTTAGCGCCCAGCCGGACGCCGTCCACGCCGATGCGGATCGCACCAAGATCTTTCAGGTGCTTCAAATCCACGAGGAGCTCTGGCGCGGCCAGACGGTATGCGAGCATGGGCATCAGGCTCTGACCGCCGGAGATCACCTTGGCGTTTCCGTTGCGCGAGGCGAGAAGGCTGACAGCCTCGGCGAGTGTCGAGGGGGCGGCATATTCGAAAGCGGGCGGCTTCATTCTGTCTCCACCAATACGCGACGAGCCAACTTACGGACTTCATTGCGATCCAATAAGGACCGAAAGGAAGCGCTCGTAATTCGCTCGGCCCAGCCATGGCCGGATCAGCGCTTCACGGCTGACCGAACTATGTCTTATGTTGACTATCTAGTCAACAACAGAATAGGCTTCGAAAGCAACCGGACCCGGCCTGTGGAATCGACCTCACCGGAGCCAACGCCAGTCAGAGGTTCGAAAAGAGGTATTGCCATGTTCAACGATACACCGGTTATCGCCATCGAGGAACACTATTGGGACCCGGAGATGGCGCGGCATTTTCCGGCCGGCGAGGACAAATCTCATGTCGCCGATCTGCTCATCGAGATCGGCGACACCAGGCTGCGCGCGATGGATGATGCAGGGATCGACGTGCAGGTGCTCTCCCATGGAGCGCCGGCTGCCCAAAAGCTCCCGCGCGAAATCGCGGTCGACTTGACGAAACGAGTCAATGATCGCCTTGCGGAAGCGTGCGCTAGATATCCCGGTCGATTTGCTGCGTTTGCCGCGCTACCGACACCGGTGCCCGAACAGGCGGCGCGGGAACTCGAACGCTGCGTCAAAGACCTCAAGTTCAGGGGCGCAATGATCCATGGGCTAACCAACGGCCTGTTCATCGACGACAAGCGCTTCTGGCCAATCTTCGAGGTTGCTGAGAAGCTCGATGTGCCGATCTATCTGCATCCTTCGGTGCCACATTCCGAGGTCACCAAGTATTATTACGAAGACTACGCGCGCGACTTTCCCACGGTGATCCGACCAGCCTGGGGATTTACCGTTGAAACGGCAACCGCTGCGATTCGGCTGGTGTTGAGCCGTGCGCTTGAAAAGTATCCAAAGCTACAGATCATCCTTGGCCACTTTGGCGAGACCTTGCCGTTCTTGTTCTGGCGCATCGACCAAGCCTTGGCCCGCCCTGGTCAGGAAGGCTTAAGCTTCCGTAGACAGTTCAGTGAGCATTTCCACGTGACCTGTAGCGGCTTCTTCTCGACGCCGGCCTTGACCTGCACCATGCTCGAGCTAGGCATCGACCGCATCATGTTCGCCGTGGATTACCCTTACGTCGCCAACAAGGATGGAATGAATTGGATCCGAGAACTTCAGCTTTCGATCGACGACAAGCGCAAATTGGTCGGCGATAACGCCAGACGACTGCTCAAGCTGTAGCTTGCGCACCAGCGAAGACATTCTATGGCAAGCCGACTTGTGACCAAGCGCCCCCAAATTCCTGCTCATCTCCGCGTGCTGATGGCGGAGATTGGCCCCAAGTGGGCAAGCGACACCAAAGGCCATGTGAGGCTGATGGTGGAGGAATTCAGCAGGGTATTGAGGTCTTCGCCGAAGGACGGGATCCAAGTTGAGACGGTGAGGTATGGAACACACGAACCGCAAGCGTTCGAGGTATTCCAGCCGGCTGACAACACTTCCACGGCAAGGCCTGGTCTAATCTTTGTCCATGGCGGCGCCTTCACCGAGGGCAGCCGACATCGCAGTACGGAGATATACGCCAACGTACTCTATTACTTTGCGCGCCACGGGATCGTCGGCATCAACGCTGGCTATCGCCTGGCGCCTGAGGCACGATATCCCGAAGCCACCCGGGACATCGCGGCTGTCGTGCAGTGGATGCGAAACAACGCGGCGAACCTAGGTGTCGACCCTAATCGGATATTCCTGATGGGACATTCCGCCGGTGGCGCTCACGTCGGAAGCTATGCCTATGATAGACGGCATCAGCCCGCGACGGGGCACGGCCTCGCAGGCGTTCTGATCGTGAGTGGACGCGTACGGGCGGATGCGAGAGCGGACAACCCGAATGCCAAGCGCGTTGCCGAATACTACGGGCCCGACGTTTCAACCTATGACGATGTCTCGCCCGTTTCGCACGTCGACAGTTCTAGTCTGCCAACCTTCGTCGCGTGCTCCGAGTTCGAAAATCCTTTGATCGACGTGTACTGCTTCGAGCTTGCCCATCGGTTGGGGGCTGCGAAGGGCCATGCACCGCCGTTCGTCTGGATGAAAGGCCATAATCACACGTCGATCATCGCACACTTCGACACCGCCGAGGAGGATCTAGGCCAGGCCTGCCTCGACTTTATCGCCGAGACGTGCGACGCGACCTCGGTTCCACTCGACTAAACCAAGATCGCGTCGCGGATCGCTTTCTGAAGGCTTTCACTTGGTCATCCCTGGGTTCTGCCTTGCAGGAGCCCGATCGCGGCCGCTCAGGGTAGCCGAATGCCGGTGAATTTCGGCTGCGTGTATTCTTCGAACGCGTATGGCAGCCCCTCACGTCCAACACCGGATCGGCCGACGCCGCCAAAGGGATAATTGTCCAGCCGGAAGCGGCTCGCTTCGTTGATCCAGAGCGAGCCGACGTGGATTTCCTGCGACATCCGCAACGCATTTGCGAGGCTTGAGGTGAAGCATGATCCTTGCAGACCAAACTCACAATCATTCGCTATGCGGATCGCATCATCGATATCGCTGGCGCGCATCACCACAACGACAGGTCCGAACACCTCTTCCCTGATCAAGCGAGTGCCCACGGGCGGATCGATCACGATCGTCGGCGGAATGATGCAATCGACCACTTCACCGCAGGTCTCTACGCGGCAACCGCGACTGCGCGCGTCATCGATCATCGCGACAATCCTCGCGGCCGCGCGTGAGGAGACAACAGGACCGAGATCGGTGTCTGGCAGCGTCGGATCGCCCACTTTGAGGCGCTTTGCCGCATCAGTGAAACGTCGAAGGAACTCGTCGAATACTGACGCTTCCACAATGATGCGCTGCGTCGAGATACATTGCTGACCACTCGCCTCGAACGACGACGGAACGATGCGCTTCACCGCATCTTCCAGATCGGCATCGGCAAGAACGATGTTGGGTGAATTTCCACCCAGCTCGCCGATAAATCGCTTCGCGCCCGCTGCTCTGGCCAGAGCATCGCCCGCGGCAGTGCCTCCGGTCAAGGTGACGACATCGACATCGGGGTGAGCGGCCAAGCAAAGCGCTTCCTCGCGATCACCGGGAACGACTTGCAGCAGCCCCTCCGGGACACCGCCGACGATGAAGGCCTTGGCGATTGCTTGAGCGATCTCCGTGCCTTCCAGGCACGGCTTGATGATGACAGCGTTTCCAGTAATCAGCGCTGGAGCGAGCTTTTGCACCAGGAGGTTCGAAGGCGCATTGAACGGCGTGACCGCAACCACAACGCCGTACGGTATGCGGCGAGTAAAACCAAACAACCCCGCGCCGTTGGGCACCATGTCAACCGGCACCAGCTCGCCCTTCAGACTGTGCAAATGCGTCGCACAGGCCCGGACAAACGCGACGCTGCGTTTGACTTCCATTTCGGCTGCCTTACGCGGTTTGCCGATATGAGCGATGGTCATCTCGACGAGGTCGGCGGCCGCGCTCTCCATGGCAGCGGCTGCCCCAGTGAGCCATGCAGCGCGTTGATGGGCGGCAGTCCTGAGATACGTTTGGAACGCCATTTTGGTAGCACGCACACTACTTGCTACCTGAGCCGTACCGCCAGGTCGAACGTTGAAGGCCACGCCGCCGGTGTACGGGTTCCTTACAAGGAATACCTGATCCATTTCGGAGGCCGAATTCGCCGCCGTCAAAACCGAGGTGCCGCCATCAGTCGTGGTCATTGTTGCGTCCCGCTTGAGTAAAGCCAAATGCTGCTTGCCAAGGCGCGACCTCGATCGCGCGCGGTTGTCGGCACGCCTTGCGTGCACAAGCGGAGAGCTTGACACGATGTTGACTATATAGTCAACATCGTTTGGATATCGCGATCGTCTAGGATGAGGCCATAATGAGGGTTGCAGTGATTGGTTACGGGGCGATCGGAAGCTTTGTCATCGAGCATCTGAAAGCGGACCCTTCCATCGAGGTGACCGCTACGTTTTCGCTCCCACGACCTGAGACGAGTTCGATCCCCGTCGTCGAGAGCATCGGAGCTCTCCTGGCGACCAGCCCCGATCTTGTGGTCGAATGCGCGGGCCACACGAGTTTGCGCGACACCGGTGAAGCCGTCCTCCGGCACGGGACAGATCTTCTGGTCGCCTCGGTCGGCGCGTTGGCAGATCCCGCACTTGAGCACACGCTGCGAACGGCCGCGGCCGGTGGAGGCGGCCGCCTGCTGATACCAGGTGGCGCACTTGGTGGTATCGACGCGGTCAGCGCCGCTCGCGAAGCCGGCCTCGATTCGGTGGAATATTCCGGCCGCAAGGCTCCGAAGGCTTGGAAGGGTACCCGCGCCGAACAATTGATCGATCTGGCCTCCGTTACGCGGGCTACGGCATTTCTCGAATGCGACGCGCGAACGGCTGCGCTCCAGTTCCCGCAAAATGCCAATGTCGTCGCGGCGCTAGCCTTAGCCGGGCTCGGCTTCGAGAAAACGCGGGTGCGTCTGCTTGTCGACCCGGGCGCCGATGGCAACAACCACACGTTCGTCGCACGCGGCGCATTCGGTGAAATTTCGGCTTCCATTCGCTCGACAACTTTGCCGTCGAACCCGAAGACGTCCGCGCTGGCGCCGTACAGCTTGATTCAAACTATAAAAAAGCGGGCCGGCCTGATCCTCGCGTGATCCGCCGGCCCGTTAGTTTAGCGCCATCCCATCAAAACAGGCCTGGACGCTCGGGAGAAGCCGGTTGCTACGATGCCTTCAGATGCTCATCGCGGCGCTTGTAAAGCTCGTCATCGGCATAGCCCATCGTTTCCGGCCTGGCGCGACCGAGCATGACCTGGAAATAGACCGGCTCTAGACTGTTGTTATCGTAGCCGTGGATCACGCCGGCGGGGCAGGAAATGCATTCCCATGGACCGAGGCGCTTGCTGATCTTGCGACCGTCGTCGTCCTGCACGAAGACATCGAGGTGCCCTTGGAGGACGAAAAACACCTCTTCGACCTCATGCGTGTGAGCGGCATTGCCCTGGCCGGGAGGCACAAACATGATCGACAGGGTGAAATTTCCTGGCGGGATGGCAGAGGTGTCGTTGTGCTTGCCCGAGCCGCCGGCGCCGATGAAACGATGTTGCGCACGCTTGAATCCCTCGATCTTGGCGTCTTCGAACGCCGCCCAATCCGCGTGGCGGTCGGCGTAACGCGCGACATATCGATCCATGATCTGTTCCAACGAAGCTGATTGAAGCTCCTTCGAGCGAGCGTGCCTTGCCGTAGCCATCTAGTTCTCCTGTCTTAAACATCATGGTTTCGTCTAGCGTCGGCGGGCACCGTCCAACGTAATCGAATATCGTCTCAGATGGACAAGCCGACCGCAGCCGACGACCTTGTCTACATCCTCTAATCTATGTTGACTGTTTAGTCAACATGGATGCACGCTGGTAGTCTCACCTGAGCCGATAGTCACTGCGCCGATCCCAGCCATCCCCTGCATCGGCTCGGAGAAAGTCGGGCTTGTAGAGTGCGTGAATCGCTGACCAAATGTCTTAGATTTATGTTTCTTTGGCAAAGTTGCCGAAAAACTGATCTGCCAGCTTTTTGGCAGAGCCAAGGATCAGGCGCTGCCCCAACTGCGCAAGCTTACCGCCAATTTGGGCTTCGACGTTATAAGTAAGCAATGTGCCACCGTCCTTTTCGACCAAGGCCACCATCGCACCGCCTTTGGCGAAGCCGGCGACCCCGCCCTCACCTTCACCGGAGATTTTATAGCCGTTGGGTGGGTCGAGATCGCTGAGCGTCACGCGCCCCCTGAAGCGGGCCGACACCGGGCCGACCTTCATTTTGGCGACCGCACGAAAACCGCCGTCATCCGTCGGTTCAAGCTCCTCGCAGCCCGGAATGCACGCCTTGAGCACTCTGGGATCGTTCAACTTCGCCCATACCGCCTCGCGGGACGCCGGAAGTTGGACTTCGCCGTTCATGGTCATGGCCATGCAAACTATCTCCTCTGTTCGGCACCCCCTCCGCAGAGCACAGGGGTGCAAATTCTTTCCGCCGCATGATGTTCTCAGTTGACTGAATAGTCAACATGAATGTACCTAGCAGCAGATGCACTTGGCGTGGAGCGCGGTTCATGACGAAGTATCGAGGCGTGTTTCCCTATCTTCCGACGCCGCTTCGAAGCGACGGGACTGTCAATGGTCCCGTGTTACAGGCCATTTGCGATGATCTGATCAAGACCGGCGTGCATGGGCTCGCAGCTCTTGGTTCGACTGGCGAATATGCTTACCTGGATGCCGAAGCTCGTGCCGAAGTCGTGCGATACACCGCCGATGCAGCCCAAGGGCGGGTACCTGTTATCGCTGGCGTCGCCGCCACCACGACCCGCGAGGCTATCCGGCAAGCCAAGCGCTGTAAGGAATTGGGAGCGGACTGCATCCTCCTGGTACTGGAGTCATATTTCCCGTTGGATGAGAGGCAAATCGAAAGCTACTTTCTTGCCGTTGCGGATTCGGTCGCCTTGCCACTTTTAATCTACACAAACCCCCAGTTCCAGAAGACCGACATCTCGATTGACCTTATCGAGCGCCTCGCGAACCATCCCCAAATTCAATATGTGAAAGACGCCTCCAACAATACGGGGCGCCTCCTATCGATCATGAACCGATGCCCTGCACTTGGCATCTTTGCCGCCTCTTCCCACATCCCCCTCTCCGTCATGATGTTGGGGGGATTGGGATGGATGGCAGGCCCGGCCTGCATCTTACCTCGCACGAGCGTCAAACTTTATGATCTGTCAGTCGCCGGGCGCTGGGAAGACGCGGCAGATCTTCAACGCCGTCTATGGCGCGTCAACGAAGTCTTCGCAAAGTTCAACCTAGCAGCCTGCATCAAACATGGCCTTAGCTTGCAAGGATACGACGTTGGATTGCCCGCTGAGCCACAGTCTCCGCTGTCTGACGCTGCAGGCGCCGAAGTTTCCGATATCCTCAAGGAGTTTGGTGAACTCGGCACACCGGCTTTAGACTAGGTTGCTCGTCTGGGCCAGGGCGCCCTCATCCGAGCTGGACACCCGTCAAACGCAGAAAACGACCTCTCGTATTCGTCTACCGCGACGGGAGGGCAAGGTGAACAACCGAGCCTACTGCACGCCGCGGTAGGAGCCCCCTGCTCTACCGGTCCGCCTCCTATTTGTACGATTGTACGATCATTCGTACATATGTACGATTAGCCATCGACGTATAGAGGGCACCATGAGAGACGTTGCGATTGTAGGGTACTCAGAAACGAAGATAGATGTACGTACCGGGCGGACATCCTATGAGCTTGCGGGAGACGCACTCGACGGGATCCTGGCCCGGACTAACATCGATAAGTCTGAAATCGATGGGCTTTCCGTTTCAGAAACTATGAGCGAGAGCGCTAATCCATTTTGGGCGCAGTACATGGCTGACGTACTGGGCATCTCGCCGAGCTGGCTCGAACTGATGGGATTGGGCGGCGTATCGAGCATCGGCGGCGTAGCGCGGGCTGCAATGGCGATCCGCGGCGGCATGTGCTCGATTGCGTTGGTCCTTGCAGCCGACGCGCAATCCAGTGGCACGACCCCGGAGCAGGGGGCACAGCGCCACGAGTTTCAATATCCAACCGGCTTGCGCGGACCAGTCGGTGCCTTCGGCATGATCATGCGCCGCTATGACCACCTTTACGGCCTGAACAGGGACGCATTGGCAAAGCTGGCGGTCACTCAGCGCCAGCATTCAATCTTGAATGACAATGCCTGCCCGCGGTTGCGCAAGCCGATGACCGAGCGCGACTATCTGAATTCGAAATTGGTCTCGGACCCGCTGCGTGTACTGGACAGCGTCATGGTCTGCGATGGTGCGAATGCCGTTTTGGTGATGTCCGCGGCAGAGGCGACGAGGCGAGGTCTCAAGGCGGTCTATCCGACAAGCTATGCGGAAAGGACACACTACAAGGTGACCGAGCCGATGACTGAAATCATGGATTCCGGATTTCTCGAGGCCGGTCCACGGGCGCTCAAGCAGGCCGGGCTCAAAGCCTCGGACATCCAGTCGTTTCATCCATATGATGATTTCATCATCGCCATCATGTTGCAGCTTGAGCAGATCGGCTTTTGCTCACAGGGTGCGGGTGCGGATTTTGTCCTCAGTCGGGACATGACGTTCAAGGGAGATTTGCCGCTCAACACCGGAGGCGGTCAGATATCTGCCGGTCAACCGGGACTCGCGGGCGGCGGGCTTAATCTAGTTGAGGCCGTTCGGCAAATGTTTGGTGACGGCGGTCCGCGTCAAATCAAGAGAACTCAGAATGCCATGGTGACCGGTATCGGCGGCATTCCCTATGCGCGCAACTGGTGCACGTCCGGCGTGATGATCCTGGAGCAATGATATGATCGGACATAACAACAAGCCCCAACGCCCACTGCCCAAGATCGGCTCCTATCTCGATACCAAAGAGTTTTGGAGCGGGGCTAAGCGCGGCAAGCTTATGCTGCAGTTCTGCACACAGACGCAAAGGTACCAGCATTATCCGCGGCCGATTAGTCTCTATACCGGTCGACATACGATCGAATGGCGCGAGACCTCGGGAAAGGGCACAATCTACTCGTGGACGGTAACGCGCTCGCCCTGGCCCGGTCATGAGGCGCGGGCGCCTTACCTTTGCGCCTATGTCGACCTCGCGGAGGGAGTGCGGTTTCTGTGCAATCTCGTCGATTGTTCAGAGGACGAAGTTTCCATCGGCATGCCGGTCGAGGTTCGCTGGGACCGGCTAGACGACGACACCGTCTATCCTGACTTCGCTCCTGTAAGGGTCGGGCCGTGAAGCTTACATCCTATCTGGCTGCGCAAGCGCAGGCTTTTCCCGACAAATCTGCACTCGTCTGCGGCGAAACCCGCGTGACGTTTCGTCAACTGCACGAGGACAGCGATCGTATAGCGACGGCATTGCGCAAGTCGGGCGTTGGCATCGGCGATCGGGTGGCAATGTGCCTGCCCAACTGCTGCGAGTTCGTCACAGTCTTTTTCGCAATTGTGAAGAGTGGCGCGCTGGCAATGCCGATCAACATGCGATTGTCAGCCAACGAGATTGCGACCATCTTTGCGGACGCGACGCCGGCTGCGGTTTTCTTCAGTGAAGACGAGCGTGCGGTGGTCGAGAATATCTGTGGCGGAGCCGTCGTCCGCCGCTTCGTGATCGGGCCTTCCGGCGGCTCGGCTGAACTTTCTATTGCGTCGATGCTCGCATGTCAGCCGGAACCAATCGAACTACCTCCCGAGCATGATGATTGCATGATTTCCTACACGTCCGGCACGACTGGACACCCAAAAGGCGTCATCACCACGCAGGCAAACTATATCGTTGGAAACGGCTTCCTGAACGCCATGTACTGGAAGCTGTCGCCCGATGATCGCATCGTCGTGACGACGCCACTTGCGCATCGCACGGCATTTGCACGGGTCGGCAATATGGCAGTGCTGGGCGCGACGCTGTATATTATGCCTCGCTTTGACGTGAATGAAGCGATGCAACTGATCGAGGCGGAAAAGATCAGTTTGATTTCGATCGTTCCGACCGTCGGACGAATGATGTTGCCAGTCATCGAGGCCGAACCGACCCGGTTCAGTTCATTGCGCGTGCTGGTCGCAACGGGCGAGGCTTTTCCAGCTGAGATCAAGCGGCGTTTACTTTCAGCGTTGCCGACGCTTGAGATATTTTCATTTTTCGCGATGACAGAGGCAGGGTCGCTGGCAATGCTCAAGCCGGACGAACAATTCGACCATGGGGCTTCAGTCGGTCGCGTAACCCCCGGTGTCGAAATGCGCCTCGCTGATCCGGACGGGCGGACGGTCAACAGCGGCGAAGCAGGCGAGATTTGGGTGAGATGCGGCTTGCCCGGACAGTACTTGCTGTTCAGGACTTACTTCAATCAACCGCAGGCGATGCGAGACGCCTTCCAGGAAGGCTGGTTCAAGACAGGCGACATCGGCCGTTTCGATGAGGACGGATTTCTTTACATTGTCGACCGCAAGAAAGACATGGTGCTGTCGGGCGGGTATAACATCTACTCCAAAGAGGTCGAGCACGTGCTGCTCCGATATAACGGGGTTGCCGACGCCGCTGTCGTAGGCGTGCCCGATGACGTTTACGGAGAAGCCGTTGCTGCGTTCATTGAGCCTGAGGCGGATGTTATCCTCACTGAGGACGAGTTGATTCGATGGTGTGCCTCTGAGCTTGCGAGCTATAAAAAGCCGAAGCACGTGGTGTTCTTGCGTCAATTGCCGAGAAACAGCACCGGCAAGGTAACCAAGAATGAATTGCGGACGCTATTCCGCACACGACACTGACAGGCTAAGTGTGCCCACCTGAGGAACGAGCGTAACATCGCAAATGGCCGTCAATTCCCTCAAACGGGTGCCACAGCCCGAAACCCGTGGAAAATTGCAACAGAAATACATTGCAGGCGTGGTGTATGACCTCATCGCGGATTCAGGGATAGAGAACCTTACGATGCGGCAAGTTGCCGATGCTGCCAAGGTAAGCCTGGGTACCATCACGTATCATTTTCGTAGCAAGGAAGCGTTGATCGCCGCCGCGCTGGAAGCTGGTTATGAATTGCCGGATGACTGGGATCAATATAAGGGCTCGCCAGCCGCCCAGCTTCGCCGCATTGCTTTATCCTACGCATTGCAGTCGCCCAAGGAGCGCTGGTGGAATTTCTGGATAAACTATGTCGCAATGAGCACCCGCGACCCTGAAGTCCAAACGGTTCAAAGCAAACGCTTCGATAAACAGCGCCGGTTCTGGATCAAGCTTCTTACGGAAGGCAAGGAGCTCGGCGAAATCCGCGGCGACCTATCGATCGAGGAGACCGTCGATCGGATGCTGGTTGAGGTGCACGGTCATGTCATTCTCCAATTGGTTAAGTCCAGTCCGAAGGCGCGGTTGAATGCGCGCGAAGCGATAAACAGGATGGTCGACGCGATCCTGGTGAAGCCGTAGTGGCAATTCCGAATTTAGCGGGCACCGCAGAACACGCCCACGCCTTCCGGCCGGAGCTTTTGTCGTTGGATCTGGTGGGGCCGGAGCGTTTCCCTGCATGCCGATCACTAGCTGCGCTGGAGTTGCTTCGCCAAGCTCTGCGCTACCGCGGCTACTTCCGCTCAAAGGGCCGTTCGCCCTGCCTACGATGAGTGCAGACGGATTGGATCATGCACAATCCCCTTGCGGCGCGGAGAACGCCTCGCCGGATTGCACGCTCAGGTCAGCCTGACCACTCATAACGATCTGGTTGCAGGTTCATGTACTTTCGGGCCCACAATCCGGCATCCGAGTGCGGGTCGCCCCGAAGCTATCCGTGATTCAGGAACACAAACTAGGCCAGCCGATGCCAGCACAATCAAGAAAAGCCGCGCCAAACGAAAAGACCGGCCGCGGCCGGTACTGATCGAGCGCAGATAGGGCCTATTCAACACGCTGCCCTGCGCGCCAGCCCATCTCCCAGAAGTCTGCCTCGAGTCGGGTGGCTTCCTTGAAGATCGCAATCAGCTCTGCCTCGCGGGCCGGTGTGGCGTAGAGATCGGCGAGATGCTCCATGTGCGCCCGCGCTTTCGCCGCGACCTCCTGGTACGGCGCGCCAGCGTACTCGGCGATCCAAACGCGATAGGCGTTCGTCGCAGCGTCCGCATTGGGTCGCGAGGAGAGCCGCGTTGCGATCTCCGCGTACCCGATCACGCAGGGGGCAAGCGCCACCTTGAGTGCCAGCAAATCGCCGCGCATTCCTACGTCGAGCACGTAGCGTGTATAGGCCAGCATCTCGACCGCCGGAGGGGTTTGTTCAAGGTCGCCCGGGGACAGACCCCAACCGGCGCAGAGCTTCACATGCAGATTCATCTCGACATCAAGGATAGCCGAGAGGCCGGCAGCTGCTTCACGCATGTCGGCAAGTTTGGGCGACTTATAGACCGAGAGCGCGTAGGCGCGAGCAAACTCGATGAGGAACAGGTAGTCCTGAGCGAGGTAGTGACGAAACGCCGCTTCGGGGAGCGAGCCGTCTGCCAATCCGTTCGTGAAGGGATGCTCGGTGTAGGCCCGCCACTCAGCGGATGCTTCTGTCTTTAGACGCTCGAAGAAACTCACGATCTTTTTCGCCTGGCTTGCTTTTCCATGAACGTCGTTGGCTCGCTACCGATAGCGCATTGCAAACCGGGTGGACGCTGCCTTGACGGGCCGCCGCGATCAGCTGGTACGACCGCGTAGGGAATTCGCTTGCCGTCGGTCGACGGGACTGACTTGCGCTCTTCACCTTATCACCGGCGCGAATCGCGCAACGACTCGAGAGCAATTCATCAGGTTGAGTGAAGTCGCAAGCAGTACTCGAACCTGTGACCCAGTCATTGCGAACGATTGCTTTTAGAAGCAGACCGCGTTTCCGTCGCCGTGGTAGCTACGTGGTAGCTAGTAGTTTTGGCTTCGAGCGAAGATTATGGCAAGTTGTTGATTTAGCTGGTACAGTTGGGTGGGCTTGAACCACCGACCTCCTGTTCCACAGATAGAGGATCATGACCGCCGCCAACGCGAGCGGCAGCACAATGCCTCCCACGCAAACCGACCATCCGAAGCGATCAAATAGTTGGCCGAGCACCGCAGTGCCAACCAGCCCGCCGAAAAAATAGCATGCCAGTTAAGTCCCGCTCGCCACACCGCGATTCTTCTGCGCGGCACGCCCGACAAATCCGGTCGCAGCCGCCTGCGCAAAGAACGTCCCCACACCGACCACGACCAGTCCGGTCAGCACAGCGGCGAGATGAGAGGTCAGCAACAACGGTATTCCCAGCCCGGCCAATGCTCGCAGCGGGAAACGAGGTCACTGTTGCACGCAGGCTATTGCGGGAAGATCAGAGAGGGATGCAGTATCGAAGCTGCGGACCTCCAAGAGACAAATCGGCGGATCAAGTGACGGCCCCAGCACTGGCCCCCCAGCCCCCAGAAGTGCTGGGGCCGTTTCTATTTGGAACATGGGCGGGACGGCTACAGTTATCGCAGGTTCGGGCCGGCCAGCGGTACCCGACGATGAACCTAGCGTGCCCAACTCGGCCTCAGCTTGTACCCCTCGCTGGGGCCGTTTCTTTGGGTACTCGCGGCGGGGGACGGTCGCCGCTGGTTCGCAAAGATATCTGGAGCTGGTGCGCCTTCATTGCGATGGGCCATCGGACCGCGGCCCAATTGCTCGGCAATTTTGCCAGCGGGTAATTTGCCCGCCATAGCTTGTAACTTTTCGATTTCTTCGGCGGTCCAGGAGCGCTTCAACATCTTTCCACCTCCGCCAACGAAAAGTTGGCCCGAACCTCCTAGGCAGAAAAACACGAAAGGTTCCTAGCCGGCCGCCTCGAACCCGTTAGCAAATGAGCAACCCGATTGGCGCACGCTTCCTTCGGGACGGGACCGATGGGGACGCAACGCGGTCGCGTTTCGGGGAGGAGCCTGGCGCGCGGGCCCTGGCGCCGGCTCCTCTTCCACTTACTGTGAACACGTCACACGAGCGTGACCCGGCGGGAAAAAATAGCAACTTGGGCACTGCACTGACGTTTGCTCGCGCTTGGGAAATATTCAGGGCCCAGGTTTAAGGAATGAACGCCGCCGGGCACGTTTTTCTGAGACCGGCGGCGTACTTTTGCGGATTCTACGTCACACCCGATCTCGCGGCTCAAGACGGTGCACTACCGACATTATCGGCCACGTGTCTACATCCTGTTCGGCCTCAAACAGGAAGCCAGTCACAAGCTGCTCGGCTAGGCGCAACACGAGCAGTGCGTCCTCTTGATACTCGGGCAATTGGCAAGCGAGCTGAACCGCATGACGTCTGCGCCAGGGCTGCTCTTTCGGTTCTTTCCATAGCATCCCTCCCCAAGCCGTCCCGATCTGCTCCGCCATGCCGTCAAGGTCGCCAAGCCCGTTGTCGTCCTCGTGCTCCCGGTCGTCACGGCCGGACAATGCCCAGTGTTCCTGGTTCGCGTAGGTGTCGCTGTATTGAGTGGCTGAGGTGCCCGGCCCCTTGTGGCCGATCACTATCCGCGCGGGTGCTGTTGGATGGGTTTCCGTTGCCCCCAAGCTGGGCTCGTGGTCAGCGCGGTCTAGCTCAGCATCCACTTTGACCTGCTCCGCGCCGAGCCGCTGCCGCGAAGAATGCCGCTGGTCGGTCATGCGGTTGAAGGTGCCGAGATCTAACTCGCGATCGTCGCCGCTGCCCCCCGGCCTTGGCCTTGGCCTGGAAACGCCTCTTGGAAGCCGAGGGATCCTCGCCATCGTCCTCGAGCTCGCGGCAGACGTAGTCGTCGGTCTTGTCGAGACTAGCCTGTCTATCTCGTCCCGTGCCTCTTTGCGGAGCCGCCCTATGGCCTGGAAGATTTGTTCGGGAGAAACGTCGGCCTTGAAGTAGAGCGCGCCAGCGGACGCCGCAGCGCCGGGCATAGCTATGCTATTCTCAGAATCAACCTAATGAATCACCTCATAGTTTGGGCCCAGGCCTGTCGTGGTGCTCGTAACACCGAGGCAGGCCGCTTGTTTTTCAAGCAGAATAAGCGTAGTACGTTTTTATGAAATCGTCAAAGAAAAACGTAGTACGGAAAAGGCCAGGACGCCCGGCCACAGGCCAAGATCCTGTAACTGCCATTCGCCTATCGGCTCTTCTTCGATCCAGCGTCGACGGCTGGGCCGCCGGCCAAGACGACAAGCCAGGGCGCTCCGAAGCCATCCGCCGGCTGGTCGAGCTAGGATTGACCGTACCGACCAAGCCACTGCCCGATGAGCGCGAAGACCAGCAAGGCCGCGAAGACCCAAAGCAGCGAGCCCGTGAACTGGCAAGTAAAGCGATTGACAAAGTGACCGACCCTACGGCCAGCCCAGACGATCAAGCCAGCCGCAAGCGCAAGCTCATCAAGGGGCCTGAGGAATTTCAGAAGGTGCGTCGCGACCGAAACCGAAAATGAAGTGGGCGGATATGATCCAGGCCGCGATGGGATGGCTGGAATTACCGCACTGGCTCATCATCGCAGGAGCCGTGCTGGTAGTGTCCGGCCTGATTGGCCTCGTGATCGGCCGCAGCCATCCGGCTAAAGTCCAAGACGAACCAGCCACTAAGCCAAGTCCCGAGCCGCGTCCCCAGTTGTCAGCGCCCCCAGGATTTCTTGACTCCCGGCAAAGAAAGGATCGGCGGGAGATCGAGGATTTAGGACCCCAATAGGATCACGGGTCAAAAAGCGAAGTGGGGCAGGATTACTGGCTTGTAGCTGTGTCCCCTCGAAGCATAATCGCCCAATGATCGAGCAGCGACCAGCTTTCATGGCTTGCAAAAATCCCGGTACCGGCTGGAGGATCGATATTCTGTGGCCCGATGGCGAAACGGAAGTCATCAAGGGTTTTGTTACGGAGCACGACGCTACCAAGTGGATTTCTGAGCACTCGACGACGTGGCAAGAAAATCCGGACCAACCGCGCTAGAGCGGCTGAAGGCCCGCGGCGCATCCTCCTACGACGTCATCAACACCCACTAGAGGGGACGTGAGAGCCTTGGCGACGACGTTGCCGGACGACACCACCAAGGCTCAACCACACAACGGATAGCCCCTTGAATGGCTTGTGCCAGCATGCGGGCCATTTCGGCCAAACTTGGGCGATTGCGACTTGACCAATCGCTTGTTGAGCAAGCCGGTTACCATCGCGATTGCTAGAGCATTTTCCGACCGGAAAGAATCGGGTGGGGATTCCCAAAACGGCGCGAGTCAGATTCAAGCTGCATGCTGGCGAGGGAGGCCAGCATGTATGGCCAGGGCGCTTTCGGTTGATCTTCGCCAAAGGGTGGTAGCCGCGATTGACGGTGGCATGTCCTGTCGACAGGCTGCTGAGCGCTTTGGTGTCAGCGCGGCCAGTGCGATCCGCTGGCGCGGTCGCCTCAAGAAAGTTGGCGACATCGTTCCTAAACGCCAGGGCGGTGACCGCAAATCGCAGCGCATCGAAGCGCATTCGCAATTGATTCTGGAGGCGGTGACAGCGAGGCCGGATATCACGCTTGCCGAGTTGCGAGAACTGTTGAAACGTCGTGGAATATCGACTGGCATCGCGTCGCTCTGGCGTTTTTTCCAGCGCAGAAAGATCACACTTAAAAAAAGACAGCGCACGCCGCCGAGCAACGGCGCGGCGATATAAATGCCGCACGTGAGGAGTGGTTCGAAGGGCAAATCGACCTTGACCCTGAGCGTCTCGTCTTCATCGACGAAACCAGCGCCAACACCAAAATGGCGCGGCGTTACGGGCGCTCGCCACGCGGCGAGCGATGTCGTGCAGCTATCCCACACGGACATTGGAAGACGACGACGTTCACCGCTGGATTGCGCTCCGACGGTCTGATCGCGCCGCTTGTTCTGGACGGTCCAATGGATGGCGACGCTTTCCTGGCCTACGTCGAGCAATTGCTCGCCCCATCGCTGCGGCCGGGCGATACCGTTATCATGGACAACTTGCCCGCTCACAAGGTCCATGGCGTTCGAGAGGCCATCCAGGCGGTCGGAGCTAGCCTGCTCTATCTTCCGCCCTACAGTCCAGACTTCAACCCGATTGAAATGGCCTTCTCCAAACTGAAAGCGCTGTTGCGGGCCGCCGCAGCGCGCACCATGCCCGATCTCTGGCAAGCAATCGCCAACGCTCTCAAACGCTTCTCACCCGAGGAATGTCAAAATTATCTCGTCGCGGCTGGTTACGACGCAACGTGATCGGAAAACGCTCTAGCGGCTTTTCTCCCTGCGTAATCGGCGCGATCATGGGCGCATGCCTTGGCGTCGAAAGCCCGCTCGTCACCTCCGCTACTGGTCCGGTCCCGTCGATCGCGGCGGCGACTTTAAAACCGTGCTGGTCCCGTTAATCAGATCAATGGAATTGATAATTGAGTGTTAGCGTCACGGACTGGTTGGTGACTCGCTCTTGGGCGTTCAAGACAGCAGAACCGGAGGTCGACAACGTCCCATTCTGGTTGAATACAGTGACCGTGTCGGAGATGGTGAAGTTCGCGGAACGCGCATAAGTGTAGGCAAAATCTAAGAACCAGCCGCCGGCAAAGGAATAGGTAGTACCAATTTGCGCCGCGCCGCCCCACACCCAATTCTGATTAAATACGGTGATCGGCAGGCTGGTGGCGAACGTTCCTCTCAACGACTGGGTGGCAAAGGGAATCCCATTGATAAAATTGGACTCCACGCCGAACAGGGCCGGACCGCCGCCGGCGTATAACGTAACATTGCCGAATGCCCGGCCGATGGTGCCGATAAGCGAAAGCTGATGCCTGAGATTGATTTCCGCTGGGCTGATCGCCAAGAACCCAGTGATAGGTCCAGAGATTCCGGCGTTCGGTCCGCTTACTACGGTGCCGGCCCCATTCTGCGGAATAATCACGTTCTGCTTCGAGTCGATGTTTGCGTATTTGTAATTGAACTTGAGCCCAGCCAGCCAGTCGCCCCCGGCAAACGGTTGCATATAGCCGAACTGAACATCGGGGGCGAAACCGGATTTGTTTCGATTGAAGTCGAAAAAGGGACCACCCTCTTGCCCTTGGGCGGTTAGCACCCCCGCATCAAATACACTGATGAGGCCGGATACGCCCTGCAGCGATTGGTCGAAATGGGTCCAGTTATAGCTGCCGCCTACACCGATATAGAACCCGGACCAATCCCACATAGCAGGCGGCGGCGCTGACGGAAGAGTTTTGACGGCCATATCAGCCGCAAAAACAGTCCCGCTTGTTGCGACGATCAAACCACTCCCGCAGACAATGGAAATAAGACGATTGCTCATTTGACCACCTGTGACGGTCGACCGCTCCAACCAATCCTCGTTGCCCCTCGCGACGATTGCAATTCTGAACCTCACCACGAAGCGGCAATTCCTAGATTTCTGACCGGTGTTGCCCCATAGCAACGTGAGAAAGTGGCAATCGGTACCGCGCTAGCGGGGGCTACCCCAGAAGGTGTCGTGAAAATAAAGAACCCCAGAGCGTTGAAGCGCCGGGGCCAAGTTTTTCCTATGCATCAACAAAAATCGGGGCGTGACACCCGAGATTCCAAATCTAACATCGCTGACAGGAATTGCCACTTTTTCCCGAGTTCGTGCTGCAGGAACGATCTGACCGACAGAACGTTCATTCCCAAGCTTCCAGCCAAGGGCGCCCCCGACTGCTGGAAGAAAACCCGTACTGCTCGGGTGGCGGCGGGGATGCCGATTACCTGAGGGCCGATCGAGGTCCCGCCGGAAATCGCCAAGCGGTTTGCCGCGGCCGAACTAGGCCACTCGCCATTTCAAAACAGGCCGCTGATTAGGAACGATTCCAAGTCGGGAAAATTGGGCAACAGTGGATGCGTTTTTCAGCCCCCAAGTTTGCGCATTCATTTAGTGCCCCAAAGTCCCGGCGTTCCTCCCCAGAGCGCCGGGACTTATTAGTTTGGGCCGCGCGCCAAATCAAAACGGTCGGAATCGAAAGGGCCGCTCCACGCCCCTTGACCAATTCCTTGTTCGCTCGCAGCCACTCGCCGCGATCCCTAGCGGCTTCACTCCGCTCGCGAGCGGCGCGATTATTGGCGCATGCACCAGCGTCGATATACCAAATGGTCCGGCCGCTCGTTCCCGCCTGGTAGCCCCGCGGAATGGCTCGCTAACGGCCACGTTAGCTGTAACATCTAATGCCACGGAGGTTGCGGTCGGATGGTGGATGTACGGCTGGGCGACCTACCGCAGGATCAGCCATGGTCGCGCGTCGGTTGGCGTTTGGTCTGCAAGGTCTGCGGCGTGGCCGGCGCAGTGCACGTGACGCCTAACTGGCACGACATGGGGGGCCGCGTGCCATTTTCAGAAACTTGGAGATCGTGAGCAGGCTACTCCAGCGTGTCCGCTCAGGCGCGGAAGAAGAACATCCAGATAACCACCAAGGTTACCGCGGCTAGGCCAAGGCTGGCGATTAGCAATTTCAGCACACTTGGTCCTGGCTCCGCCTGCCGAGCTTCCATAGTTGTCTCAACAATGCGTCGTTCTGGTGTATTGACCATGAATCTCTCCTTTTCATCAGAAGTCGGTCTGGCAAAGTTGGTTCCTCCGCTGGAACGGAACCAAATAAGGGATTGCCGCTTTTGGTATTGGAATTGTCTCTGGGGAGATATGCGAATGCACTACTTCGATAAGCTTCGTAAGGGATCGCGGCTGCACCGCGCTACAATCGTCGATGATCGTACATTCTCAATCCAACCCGCCGGAAATGGTTCGAACGACCTAGGTGCTTTCCAGCGCGTGGCTCAAGACACTGTCCACCACGAAGGCGAAGACGGATATCGGATACCGCTCAAAAATCTTACAGGCTCGATCTACGATCTCCTGGTCATTAAGCGAGATTGACGACTGAAAGTTCCGAATTCGCTCCGGAACAGCTAACCAGCGACCCCAGCGAAGGGGGTTAGTTGCGTGGAGTTGCGTCATGCGTAGGTCCGCTTGGACACCCTCGATCGTTCCCTCGACGGATCAGATCGTCTACCTGGTGGCCCGATCGGCAAAGCCTGGCGCGAGGCCAACCTCAAGACGACCGACCTCGAGACCGTGATCCGGGGCATGCTGGCCGGCGAGTATGCGAGCCCGATCCGGGTGATCGGCTTCAACACCGCCGAGCGCTGGAGCGAGGACGTCTCCGAGGACATCGCACACGAGATCCAGCGCCGATGCGACCTGCAGCAGATCGAGATCCCGGCTGCGCTCGAGGCCTTCGTGGATCGACATACCGGCGGTCGGCGTCAGCTCACGCTGCGGCTCGCTTGAGACTTCAGAAATGCCATGGTGGGGTTACGCCGGGATCGCGATCGCATCGATCGCCACCGGCTTCGGCCGCCAGAAGCAGTTCGTGATCGACGAAGAGGCCATCGTCCGTGGTGTGACGGCTATTCAGACTTCAACGCCTTGCATTCCGGCAAGCACAATGCGGCCGTGGAGATGATCGCCTTCGACATCCTGGTGTTGGACGGTGACGACCTCCGGGATCTGCCGCTGTCGATGCGCAAGACGAACCCTGCAGCGGCTCCTTGCGCGCCGGCAGAGGGCATCTTCCTGTCGGACTATGAGTAAGGGGAGATCGGCCCGGAACTTTTCCGCAAGACCTGCGAGTTCGGTTTTTAGGGGCTGGTGTCCAAGCGATCGGATCGGCCCTATCGAGGCGGCCGGTGCACACACTGGATTAAGGTGAAGAACAGGACGCATCCGGCGATGCATCGTGTAGCTTTGGCGGAGGCCCGATAAGTGTTCAAGCTGGACACTAATCGTCCTCCTGCGGCGTTTCTAGGGATGGATACTTTCCCCCAACCGGTTATATTGGATCGCAGATTCAACCTTTAGCATCGTCGGCCCGCCCCCATGCTGACCGCTTTTGTCTTCCTCGTGCTGGTTGCGCTGGCCGGTCTTTCCGCGCGCTGGGCTTACCAAGCCGGGTATCGGGACGGACGCGAACAAGGCTTGACCGACTCCTACCGGCTTTATGGGGTCAAGGGACTTGGCCCAGAAGGCAAGCCCCGCAATAAAGAGCCCGAAAAAGTTGGGGCGTAAGATATCTGCAAGCAATCGGGTCGTGATCGGATCGACGTTTTTTGCATTGGCGTCGAGTGCTCTCCTTTACCTCATTCCTCCGACCCCGATCGAGCACCACCGTATCCGCGGCATGATGCGTCATTATCAGGGGCACGCGTATTTGGTGCCCTTCAAACACTTCGATAGCCCGCTTAAGAATGCCAATCTCTATGAAGACGACCGCTTGCTCGGACCGGCGAACACTCCTCAGCAAGAAATCATCGACAAAGGAGCTGGGCGCTTTTGGCTCTATCGAGACGAAGCCAACTATTTCGGATCAGTCTTGATGTTCTCGTCTAGCGACAATACCGACCCAAACACGAACGGCCGAAAATACCGCCTCGAATGACAAAAAGCCCGACGCCGGTTAAGGCGCCGGGGGAATTTTCAGGGCCCAGGTTTTAGGAATGAACGCCGCTGGGACAAACCATTTCGGGCCCGGCGGCGTACTTTTCGATGATGTGCCGAATGGCGTCTCCAAACGCCTCCGCGTGAACGAAACACCATTTCGGTTGTCTCGAAGCGAGCGAGAAACAAACCGCGCGCAGCCTGTCGTTCAGCACCAGAAGGGAGCGACGGCCATGATGAATTCAGTGTGGATGCGCAAGGCACGTTTCGCGGCAACCGCGGTCTCACTGTCCTGTGTCGTCATCTTGCTAGCAATGGCCGCTCCCCATTCTGTCTCGAGCAATGCGCTCGGCAGCGAGTGGCAATGTAGCAAGTCCGGCTTCGTCTTAACCAATTGCCGTCAGGCGCCGCCAGCTTGAGCCGATCTGGCATAGGCGCTGCAATTGAGACCGTGCTGGGGATTTCAGCGTCCCAGTTCAGGAAGGAAACGCCGTCGGGCGTGTATTTTTGACACCGGCGGCGTATTTTCTTGAGACAGCGGCCGGGACCGCGATCAGGCGCAGTCGTCGTTGCACCCAATCAGAGCGACCACGGGGCCGACTTCCTACCCTGCTCATCAACGGCGAGGAAGTCCGTCACAAGCTCCGTTGCCAGCCGGAGGATTATGAGGCTGTCCTCAGCCTTGTCCGGCAGTTGCGCCGCCAGCTGGACGGCATGCCGTCGATGCCAGGATTCGATCTTCATCCGATCCTCCCTTTAGTTCGCCCTCACCGATGGAGCCGGAACGATGAGAGTCGCAGCCTTACCGCCGTTCCGTGAGCATCGCCTGCGCCGCCTGAAACGATGCCTCCGCCAACATCGCGACCTTCAAGACGGCAACCTTATCGTTGCCGCCATCTTGTTCGGCGCGGTGACTACGAAGACGAGCCGGCGGTTCGGTCCTATGCGCTAGTTCCAAAACGCTACGGCCTCACCCGTCGATCGCTTCATCGTCCGCGAGTTCGCGCTCGGCTTGCAGCCAGAAATCCAAGTCGCGGCCCGCTGGTCGGCCCGCCTCTTGCCAAAGCTGACGCGCGCGTGCACGGATCTCGTCTTGTTTACCTCGGCGGGATACTAACCGCTGGAGCCTTTGCCGGATGTCCTCGGCAAAATCGCGTATCCGCTCATAGGTCGTGCGATCCGTTGTGACCGCGGCAAGCCGTTTCGCCCTTTCGAGCTCGCGCTCCAGTCCCCGACGGCTGTCTTTCTCTTCCCTGAGCATTCTCCGTATACGAAAAAGGACGCAAATTGTTCATTTAGAAGGTTTCGCACGTGCGAGTTTGGTCACGAGGCGGTCCCCGTCCCAGACTTCCACCGCGCGCTTGTCTGTAAAATTGGTGCCAGGGCGATGGCTTCCGCATCGCTGGCGCAGGTCAGGTCCTCACGACCAACAATGTGACCGTCAGTCCCCACGCAGTAAGCCCGGTAGCTCGGTGCAGGCGAGTTGGACATTGGCGTGATGCGACACCGCGGCGGCTGCGAACCTACCGTTCTTCTAAGAAAGCCCGATCAGGGCTGACCTGCGCTATCCGATCCGGAAAACGGATGGGCGCGGAAGCTGCTGGGCGGGGCGTGAGAGCCTTGGCGACGACGTTGCCGGACGACACCCGCGGTGCGCCTGGCGCCAGATCAGACGGCGGCTGCGCCGAGCCAGCCCGATCGTACGGGGGCGTCTCGTTGCTGAACGCGCGCGTAGGAACGTTCTCGAGCGTCGTAATGGTCGCAGCGATAAGCGCAATCGCGAGCACGACCACAAATACGATCAGAGCAGTTCGGCGATTGGCGACTGCAATGCACTCCAACGCAAACCGATTCAACGCCATCAAGCGTAGGCCTTACTGCAATTTCTTTTCGATCTCGAAGGTAAACTTGAGCTGCATCACAGGGCCCTTGTCGTCTCGGACCTCTATCGCCATGCGGTGGTTGTGTACGCGCTGAGACTGATACACGACGTCCCGGACCATATCTGCCACCGACTTAGCAGCCTCCATTTGCGCCGCCTGCATGCTGTTGAGTTCCAGGCCCTCCTCATCGGGGGCCAACTCCTCACCGTCGCGCAGATCAAAATAATAGCGCGTCATGGTTCGCCTCACTGCGTTACTTGTCAAAGCAGGCAGGCAGAACAGGTTCCTGACGCGGGGCTTAATGCCTTTTGGGGGCTGGAACCGTCTCTATCGCTATCCTGTCAGCATCCCGAAGTGTCACGCGCCGCCCGGTTGCAGCGGCGATTTTTCGAGCCACCATTCTCGCGGTTTCATCGTCGGCAAGGTCGAGAGCGAACACTCCCCGGGGCTTAATGTCGGGACTTGCAACGTCTACGATGATGGGACGCCGCTGGTTCGTCCGCTTCACTTCGGACTCTGCGAGCCGGCGGAGGAAAGCCATTCGTCTACATGTGAGGCGGTTTCCATCTGCCGGGCCTTTTCGAGCGCCGCCTCCTTGGCCGCGCCAACGGGCAGTTCGGTGGCCATCGCCCGCAGGCGCTGTCCTTCCTCACACAGACGTTCTTGAAGGGGTTGGTGTTGTTTGAAACGCCGCCGCTTGATGACCATGGGGCGCTCCTTTCCTGTTCGAGGAAGGCGGGAGTGCTAACCGGGCGGTCTCATCACCGATAGAAGCCACTGATCCGGGCGGTGATAAACGCTAACGCACGCCCCTTGGCTGCGTTCACGGCTACGTCTCCCCGCCGCGGTGTCGCGAGTTGGATGAGATCGATCTCACGGACGTTCGGGATGGCTAGTCATTTGGTCTATTGTCTGTGGTGATTGCTGACACGTCGCACCGTTCGCAGAACAGATCGATGCTAGCGAGATTGCTAGGCTGATTCACGACTTTAAAGCCTCGTGGAAGCTGCTCCACCATGGTTGTCTGGCTCGGCTCATCAAGTTCGGCCAAGTTGGCGGCGCCGGTAAGCCCACAACGCGGGCACTTTAAATAAGCCTTGAAATGGTCCCTCGCGGTCATCCCGCCAAATATGCAGTTCGAGGCATAGCTTTTCCAGCCCGGACCCGCCATCGCCTCATGCCGCGATTGCTAGCGACTCCCATTAACCGGTGCCCATCTTGGGAGGCGCGTCTACCGATCGAATGATAGAGCCTCGCTTGCCACAGACCGTGCAAATGAACCGCGGCTCGAGATCCGACAGCCGCATCTCGTCCGGCCATTTCGCCGCGTCCATCTGGATGTTATGAGAGCACCGATAGTCTTTGCAAAAGACGATGATGCGCGTGGCGCCCGTTTCGCGCATTTCGCGGAACGTGATCTTCATGGGGTAGTCGCTCATGGGGCCGACTACAGCCGCTTCGCTGCCGACGGCAATCCCACGAAGCCTAGCGGGCCGCTATCGGTCCATCCACCATCCATCGGTCAAGGCAATCCGCCCGCAGCTATATCGCGCTAAAAATAAAACCCATGAGCAACAGCGCCAGCAGAACAGTTGCTCCTGCTATCTTTAGCACTTTGCCTGGTACTCGCAGCTTTGCGGGCTGGTTCATAGCTTGTCAGCCCGGGAACTGCGGCTGAATAAGCGATGCGATCATCATGGCCGCGATCAGAAACGCTGGCCCGCAGCTGACTAAAGCAGCTAACCAAAGCTCCGAATCGTGAAAGATCTCGTAATCGTCTTGCATGGACGGGTCCTCCAACAAGTCGAATTATCAACGGACAGATCTCGAGGGCGTTCCCAACGTTGTAGGATCCTCCAATCCGATTCCGTTTTGCTCAAAGAAACGGCCCCAGCGAGGGGACCACAAGCTGGGGCCTAGTTTAGACTTGAATGTCGGGCGCGCGTGATGCGCCCCTAGCGGCAACCACGCGAATGGACCGCATGTGATTGGTACCGTGCATAGGCACCGCGACAACCCAGACGGTGCGCATAGGCCTATGCTTTGATTCCTTGGCGGTGCCGTTCGGCCAACAGGCGGAGAACCCAAATCAGATTTCCGCCTCGTCAGTTATTTCCATCCGCCATTCATGGCTGGGCTTAAGCGTACCATCTAGGTCCTGGAGGTATTTTCCGGCAGTGACGGTGGCTTCCTTCCAAGCGGCGTCAATGTCGGGAAGGTCCATACCGATTTCGTCGGGATTCCGCTTCCGATGCTGGATGTGAAAAATACCGCGGCATTTCAGACGATCGTGATTGGAACTATTGCGCTGAAGCTCGGGGGATAATTATTGTCATCAACGCTCGTTCCTAGTCCTATGATTGGGGCCCCACGGCTCCCCGTCCCGAAAGGTTGACAAGGAGCCTCAGATGCCCCTCGAGATGATGGTACGCAAGTTGCGGCTGCACTCCGAGTTGCCGGACGAAGACGTCGCGGCTTTGTTGTCCATCGTGGCGCCAACGAAAACCCTGCCGGAAGATTCACCTATCGTTCGCGAGGGGGATCTTAGCACACAATGCTGCGTGATTATGAGCGGCTTCGCGTATCGGTCCAAAGTCTCCGAAACTGGCAAGCGCCAAATCCTGTCGTTCCACGTCGCAGGTGACATGCCAGACCTTCAGGGCCTGCCAATAAAGCGGATGGATCATGATTTGACGACGCTCTCGGAAGCGAGGATTGGTTTTATCAATCACGGGTCGCTTGAGCGAACTATTCATACGCGCCCGATGTTAACGCGAGCACTCTGGCGTGAGACGCTTTTGGACGCTGCACTGTTCCGGAAGTGGATCGTGAACCTTGGCACGCGATCGGCAGCGGGACGCATGGCCTATTTGATAGCGGAATTGCGCCAGCGACTTGCAGCGGTAGGGTTGGTCGCCAACGATCAGTTTGACTTTCCGATTACCCAATCAAAGCTGGCGGATGCGCTTGGGTTAAGCGTTGTGCATGTCAATCGGGTCCTCCAGGCGTTTCGAAAACAAGGCATCCTTGATTTGAAGCGGCAAGTCGTCACACTTCGCGACTTCGAAAAGATCCTTGAACTTGGCGGATTTGACACCTTGGAGGACAACGTTGGCGCAAAGTAGCTCTTGGGTTTGGGGGCCGTCCGCTGCAATCGCTGGGCTACCGAGCCCGCGCGGCGAGCGACTATATGGCTTATCTCGCCGGCCGCGAGCGTGTGTATGAGGGCATGCGCATGGCGGGGGTGCCGGAGGAATGAACGGCAGGAAGTTGCCGGTGCGCCACCAATGCCCGTTTCGGGTCAAATAGCGGACATGAGCCCTGACTAGGGCCGTGTCCGCTTTGGGCCAAATGCCGACTATGCTGCTTCCAGCCGCTGATCGATTTATGCGCGCAACAAGCCGACACCGCCATTTGCGACGATTGCGCCTAAAGGCTGGTTGTTCTCGCAAGTGAAGGAAGCTGCGGTCTCGTTGGCCGCCACAATCTGCGCGCGGTGCGCGCCAACTCATCGCGTGCAGCGAGCAACGCGTCGCGCTCGATCATGTCGCGCAGGCTACCTCTCCTTTGTAATCCATTTCACACATGCAGCGAAACGCGTCCGATATGATTTCTTGCGGGGGCCCCGAAGTGGGAGGTCGAGATGCCAACATCATCTCACCTTTTGCGATGGTCGACCGAGATGCTGCCGGAGCGCGCGAGGTTCTCCACGTTCCGTGAGGAGTTTGCGCGGCTGAACCTCGCATTGGACGTGATAGATCACAGCGGCGGCCGCCCGCGTATCGACGTCACCTACTTGCCGCTTGGCGCGGTCGGCGTTTGTGGCGTTGTCGCCACGCCGGTGGAGTTCATCCGTCACAAACACCACCTCAAGGATAGCCGTGACCAATTCGGACTGAACATCGTCGAGACCGGACCGGTCAAATTTGCAAATGCTGGCCAGGAACATGTCTATGATGCCGGATCCGCTTGTTTGATTGACCGGGGAAGGCCGCTGCGAGTATTTGGGCCGCGTGGTGCCAGAGTCAGATACGTGACCGTGCAGGCTGCCGCCCTTAAGTCTCTGGTTGCGCAGCCGGAAGATCTATCAGGTCGGCCGGTGCGTCCCGGACCGGCGCTTAGACTCCTGGGCTGCTACCTGCGATCGCTCGCAACCCTCAAGGAACCTCCGTCATCAGAACTGGCCTCCACCATCGGCGTACATCTCCTTGATCTCGTGGCCGCGACGCTCGGGCCGACCGACGAAGCTGCAAACATTGTTACGGACCGCGGCGTGAAAGCAGCCAGGCTGCAGGCGATCCTGGCGGTGGTCGCGCGACGCTTCAACGATCCCAATTTCGATCTGGACAGTGTCGCCGGGGTGCTCGGCATGTCGCGGAGATACGTGCAAAAACTGCTCGACGAGGGGACCGGAAAGTCGTTCACCGAGCACCTTTCAGGACGCCGGCTTGAGCGTGCCTTCGCGATGTTGACTGACCCGCACCATCGGCGCTTGGCGATCATCGATATTGCGTTTGGGGTCGGCTTTGGTGATGTTTCTCACTTCAATCGCATGTTCCGCCGGTACTTCGGCGAGACGCCATCAGGCGTGCGCGCCGCAGCAACAATGCGGGAGCAGAAGTGATCTTGCGACTTCCAACTCGCGCAATCATGATTTCTCTTAGGCCCTTCTTGTTGAACCCGAGCATCCCTACCCATGCTTACAGTCTTCAACAGTCGGGTAGCTGCGCGCCTCCTTCGTTTGGTGTGTTTGCTGGCGATCTTGGCCGGTCCCGCCTTTGCCGACGACGAGTAGGTCTGGGCCGCGCTAAGGCAAGGCGGCAAGATTGTGCTGCCGCGCCACACTCACGTCGATATGCGAGAAGGAATAGGACGCCTCGTGCGCGGTAACTGCGCTGAGGAGGTGAACCTTTCCACCCACGGCATTGAGCAGGCGATCGCCGCGCGCGACCGCCAGCGAAGCGGATGACAAGGCCGCCTCGACGCACGAAGCGCGCCAGAAAGCCGAAGCCGAGACGATGGCTGACCTGTTGAGCGTCGAGCCCGATGAAAGCTGGTTTGCGTGGTCAGTGCAGGCGCAAGGCTTGCCCATCGAGCATCGAACCGACATCTCGCCGCTCGCGCTGCTTGGCATGCGGCTGGTCGCGGCACCGCGCGCAAACGAAATGCCCGGAACGACGCCGGGATACTCGTGGCCGACGCAGCGGTGATCCCGGATGCGGAACGGAATGATCCAGATCAAAGCCGCCGCTCAACCAGCTAACGGCGCGCGCAAGATGGCTGGCGACCGTCGCGGTGGAGGTAGTTAGGCAAACGGAAGCTCATGTTGTGGGCGCGCTACGCGCAGTTTTGCGGCTGTTTTGGCAACGTCCTAATCTCCGTAGTTGATGGAGCTGGCTGCCCCAGCCCGGCTGGCTGGGGGCCGTGGGCGGCCGAGCCGGGGCAACGCCTCGCTGGGCGGCGGGGCCAGTCTGGCGCTTGACTACGTTACGCCGCATATTGCGCTATTCAACGGAGAACCGTAGCGAAAAGCGGCGCTTGCAACGCGAAGCGCAGCCCGGAGGAGCGCGATCGCGGCTGGCGGTGCAAGCGCTTCACTCCGGGCCCAGTCGCCCGCGCGCCTGCCCCCCGCGCTGACTTACTGACCATGTCATCCAAAGAATGAGGCAGAGCTACGACCCGTGCCCTGCTCATCAATGCCGGAAAATGGCAGATGCGCCGCAGCAACTTTTGGCGAAAAAACCTGCGATCCTGTCAGCCGCCAGTGCCCATCCTTGGCGGCGCATCAACCGAACGAATGATCGAGCCTCGCTTACCGCAGGCCGTGCAAATGAACCGCGGCTCGAGGTCGGACAGCCGCATCTCGTCCAGCCATCTCGCCGCGTCCATCTGGACGTTGTGAGAACACCGATAGTCTTCGCAATATACGATGATGCGTCTTGCGCCGGTTTCGCGCATTTCGCCGAACGTGATCTTGGTAGGATAGTCCTTCATGCGCGCGATTACAGCGGTCCCCGGAGCGGCTCGCAATCCCACGAGAGCTAGCGCGTCGGTGGCGCTTCCGACGCAAGAGGTCGGTCAAGCCGGTCGCGCGTCAGTCGGCGCCTCGTTTGCGCGCGCTCCGTTCATTCCGAGCTTGTACTGGAGTTGAGCAAATTTCTCGCTCGTCGTCGCTCTTCCATGCGGGTCGGAAGAGGCAAACCGAGCCTGTGAGCCCGGTCATAGACGGAGTGTATCGAGCGCCTCGGTGCGGTGGCCGTCACCACTCGGCTGTCACTTGCCAAAGAAAGGGCCCCAGCGAGGAGTCAGCTCGGGCCACATTCTGGATCGCCGAACCGCTGCTCCGACAAAACTAGCGGTCGTTAGGGCTGAAAAAATACGAAATGAAAATCAGGTCGCCCTATCCCAAAGATCATCCAAACGATCTGCGGTTCCGCAAATATCATGTGTGAATCCTTGGCGAAAAAGCTGCGTTCTTTCAGCCGCCCGTTGCTGCGGTTTGGCTTCAACTACCGACGGAACCTGTAGCCAGGGAAAAAATTGACTCATCAGGGAGATGTCCTATGACACGAAAAAATCGGATGCCACCTCAGTCGAGCGCAACAGATGCCGATACTGGTTCCGGCGCAGGGCAGGTTCCTGCTCACCCCCATGATTCTGGCAGTCAGGCAAACGAAACCGTTGATGGACTGGACGCCAGCACCGAGACGTTGCGACGCGCCGCCGAAAATACGCCTTCGGGAGGCGGGTCAGACGATATCGAAAGAACGCCCGTATTTGACCGAGCCGGCGTTGCGCCGAAAATCTGAGGCTACCGCGCAATCAGACGGCGACCCGCGCCTGATCGCCGGGCGAGCAATTTTCCAAGTTTTGATCGTCCTGATGGCGGTCGGAATAGTAGCCGCCGCTTGCGCGGCGATTCGCCTGGGTTAATTGTCGTCACCGAACGCATCATGAGTGTTTGGAGCAGACCGCTTGCGCTTGCCCGACGAGATCAGCTGGTCGCCTTGTCAGTGGCCGTGACTGCACGGAGAGCGGCAGGCTTGCTGGTTTTTGGGCTAGGCGCGTCCACGACAAGGCTGTCGAATTCCATTCCGGGAGCGGCCCTGATGACCGGATCGTTCGGAAGGCTTTCGGCCGGCTGGTACCACGGCGCTTTTTCGATCGCACCGCCCTGAAGCGCCTGCGCCATCAACTGCCCGATTTCGGGGCCGCTCAGCGGGACGAGACCGCCCTCTTCGTTCTTGTAAAGCTGAGGGCAAAAGTAGAGAGCGTGTATTCGCGGGTCGTATTCGTCCAGAACGAGAAAGTGCTCCGGCTTACGGAAGAGCCGTCGCTTTCTCACGAGCTTTTTGTCCTGGGTCGTGAGGGCAACCCGCAGTTTGTCACGTGCTTGGCCGACGATGGTGGCTGCCTCCAACAGGACAAGCCAATTCTTGGTGTGCGCGTTGTCTTGGTGGATTGGAACCAGAGTTCCGCTTCGCTTACCGAATATGCCCATGAGCCGAAGAGTACCAACTCGTATCGAGTGGTTCAACTCGCTCTGAGCGTACCTATCTTCGGCGCTCGCGATTTCCGACGCAGGACGATGGTCTACCGGAAGCCGGCCTCCTTACTTTGACCCGCCACGGCCGAGGCCAAGTTGACCCTCCCGAGATCATGCTTTCCGGCCGGTCGCCCGAATTTGAGATCAACCGAGGAAACGACGATCGCCAGGATGTCGACCGGCCAGTTCAAGAAGCGGCAATTCCGGGACGGCTTCCCACATTACCGCGACAAGGGCGACACACGCTGTTGGCAGTCAATGCGTACTTCTCCGATCATGGCCTGCGCGAGACCGAAAGCCATACGCTCCAGTTCGTAGCCACGGCTTCAAAAACCGCCTGCGCAGCGCGGAGACGCCCAACGAACTCAAGGACGCGCTGATGGGCCACGACACCAAAAAGCCGAAGTATGGCGACGGTGGGCTCGATCTAAAGCGAAAATTTATTGAACGGATTGCGCTAGCACGGAGAATGCTGGTTCTTGCGCCACTGCAGTTGGTAGCGGCGACGGGATAGTAGAACTACCCGCGACCTTAAACAAAACGATGGGCTCCCGGCAGGACTCGCACTCGAAGCCATGCTCAATGTGGTGCATCGGGTTCTCGCATGAGGGCACATCATCGGGGCCTGCGGGTCCGCGAGCGCTTTGGGCCGCGTAGATACTTGATCGCCTCGACCGCAAGGGTGTTTTCGTCGCCTGTCCTGCCTCGAATGAATTCAATCACGCGCTGCCGCGCCAATTCCACTTCCGCGGCGCTTAGACCCGACATCATCTCGTAGGTTTGGACGACCCTCTCGACAATTTTTTCCACCACTAAACCTCTCCCGAAAAATCGAAAACGCCGGAGAAGAACCTTTGTTCCATGCGAAAGTTAGAGCGGGCAGAAGAGAGGTCGCCATGGACCTGACCAAGTGCCCGCTTTGCGGAAATGGCCTTAAATCGGTCTTGGCTCAAGATCAACGAACCGAGCTCCGCTGCATTTCTCGCGACGGCATTGATCCGCTCAAAACGGATGGGTCGCTATCGCCTCAAAGCCGGCCGCTCTCGCAGAGGCTGGCTGCAATGTCATCGCGGTCATCAAAGCTTCCGACGTCATGATTGGAGTCGACTGATACTCCTAAACCTTGACCAACATGTTGCCACGGGCCCTCGGACTGCCCACCAGCTCTAGCGGCTTCCCGCTCGCTCGATTCGGCGGGAAAATGCCGCTCATGGCTCCCAAACACCACCCATGCCTCTCTCGGGCGGCGACCGCAAGGCGCTTACAAAGGAGCTGCGGCGCCCTCGTGCCGTGACCACGATCCTTGCAACACGATCGGCCGAGAAACGCGCCGCCGGCAAGACCCTGATCCGCGAGGCGGACGACCTGCTCTGCCAGAGCCGGAATGATAAAGATGCGGGCCGATGGCGGACCGATCGCCCCCTGGCCCTCGATCGACCGGGCCATCAATACCGGCTATCCGTGACTCGAGATCAAATGCTCGCACTGCAAGACGCCGCGAGCCGTAGATCTGGCCGCCCTGCGCCACGTTCCAACAACCAGGGCGCACGATCTCGCCGGCCGCCTGCGCTGCGTGAAATGCAGCAAGGCCGGCAAGCGGCCAGCCGCCGAGCTGCTGTCCGATCGGAGACGAGAAGTGACCGAGCTAACGCGCCGGCGCGATAGAGGGGCGAAGCTGAACGACCCGTTCTTGCGCGAGGACAAGGCCACCCCGACTGAGCACACGGCCGGCCTGAAGCTGCCGATTGCGCATGGTTGGCTGGGGCACTTGCATGAGAGCGGCACCTTCACCCGGATGACCCAGTTAGGCAAGACCGTTCGCATGAGTGCTGTCTTTGGTTGCTAGGAACCGGCAGGGTTCGCGCTCATTTATATTCTTAGGTTAGCGCGATAGGCCGCAACACGACGATGTACAAAGACGCGATCATAGATGAGCTCAGACAGATTGAGCTCGATGTGGTCGAAGGTGAGAAAAGGCTCGCTGAGCTTGAGGCGCTCCTGATTAATTTGAAGCGGCTGAATGAAGACACGGCCAAGGTTCACGCCGAGCTTGAAGTGATGCGCAAAAATCAGCTCGACCGCGAGCAGAACCGCCAACGGCTGCTTTCGCTTCTACATCCCTAGCGCTGGTGGCGCGCGATCAACAAGACCGACGGAAGAAACGGCCCCAACGTGCAGGCTCACGCTGAACCGAAAGGGCCGCATCACGCGCGGCAACTTTCGGAAAAATGCAAATGTATTCTGGATGAAATCTAGCCCGGCAGCCAAAAATCGATCGACTCCCGCCGATGTGGGCTCCTTAGACCACGGATGCATGTCCGGCGTAAAAACGTGCCACTTTTTCCCGGATTAACAGGGGCGATAAGGAACGATCGGATCTACGGGACGTCTATATGAAGCTTCCAGCCAAGGGCGCCCCCCGACTGCTGGAAGAAAACCCCTATCGCTCGGGTTGGCGGCCCCCAGGTGGGGGCCGCTTCGTTTTTGCGGCTGATGCCGTCCTGTCTACTCAATGTAGACGGCGGCCGAAGCCAGCCAGGATCAGCCTTCATATCAACCAAATAGTTTCGTTCCTCGTCCGGGACGAACCCGGCAGGCTACCCCCTCTTGGGTATGAAACGTTTGCGCCTGCCCAGTCTTAATGCTCGTCAGGATTTTGCACTTTACATCCTGGGGCTAGAGCCGACGTCGCCCGCGTGTATTTTAAGCGGGCGACGTTGCGCCTGGCGTGGTGGCAGTTTTGCCACTGTTTCCCGGCATCGAAACGCTGAACTCTGGTTCGCGATTGTCTCTTCTTCGGATTCAGTGTGCGATCAAGCTGACCAATCTCGACTGACGCGAGACTGGCCATGCGGCCCCAGCACCGGCCTCCGGGGCCCCCAAGGGTGCTGGGGCCGTTCCGTTTGGCCAAACCGGCACCCGATACCTGTCTACCCCGTGATGCTCAAATTCGATTTTTGCCTTCGACGATCAAAAAGACCGTCCCGGCTGGCTCCCTCTGGCTATCACGAGTTGAAATTTGACGGCTACCGTTTGCGGCTCGAGCGCGACCGAGACCGCGTGCGGCTGATTACCAAAGGCGGCCACGACCGGGACCAAGCGCTTCTCCCTGATTGTCGAGTCCGCGCTGCAGAACCGTCAGAAGCAGTTCGTGATTGATGGATCGTGCGCGGAGTGGACGGTTACTCCGCGAGATGCTGGCCTTCGACATCCTCGCCATGGACGGCGACGACTGAGAGACCTGCCGTTGTCGATGCGCAAGACGAACCTGCAACGGCTTCTTACGCGCCGGCCTGAGGGCATATTCCTATCAGACTATAAGCAAGGGGAGATTGGCCCGGACCTCTTCCGGAAGGCCTGCGAGTTCGGTTTTGAGGACCTGGTGTCGAAGCGATCGGATCGTCCCTATCTTGGCGGCCGGTGTCCACATTGGATCAAGGTTGAGAACCGAGCCCATCCGACCATGGGACGGTTATCGACGCTCTTCGAGACCACCCCATATCCAACCTCTGATGACAATTCGGACTGCGCCCCTCCATGGATCAACGTGTTCGCGCGCGATTAAATATCTTGCGGATTTGGGAAAAGAACGTCGGGCCAATGTTGGGAAGGCTCCGAAGCTTGGTATCAGATGCCTTCCTTACGTCCCCCGCAGTCATCAGACCGGCCTTGATAAGCGCGTTTCGCATGCGCGATGGCAACTCAATCGCGGAAATGGGAGTTTCGTCGGAAAAGCTCGCCAAGATGCGGCGCCCTTCTTACTGATGACCAGGATAATTCCGCTTCGGCAGCGACGAACCGGCGGTGAGAGAGTCCATGCCCTTTGAAGAAAGGACCGAGCCTATTGCCAAGGCTCAAATCTGCGAACTAGAGAAGTGTCTTTCCAGAGTTCTAAGCAAACTCCTTGCAGAGGAGACGCGCTCGATTCATAGCCTCATCTTCACTCTCGCAAATGAGATCGATCCGCGACTGAATTCGATCATCCTCACCTATTACGTAGACACGATATGTCTGGAATATCACCGTTTCCTCACCGTTGAGGCCACATGCCTGCGGTGTGTGAGTTAATGGCTAATATCACGCTTGGAATCGATTGCCATTTTTTCCCGACAATGTGAAGAGCCCAGGTGCTCGGCAGTTCCTATGTCCGCAAGAAAGCGGGCCGCCGCGGGCCCAACTGTTGAAAACAAGAACGGCCTCAGTGCCGCGAGCGCTGAGGCCGTCCTCTGTCCTATGCTGAAAAACCTACCGCGTACTGGGTTTAAAGGTTTTCCTTAATGAAATTTTACCCGCCCAATGGGGCCGATCTTCTGGGAAACGGTCTCCGTCAATATCACAAGACGACTATCTCAAACTGAATTGCCATTTATTCCCGACGCGTAGCTGGTTGCAAGGAACCTTAGAGCTTCATGTCGGTTCACGACGAGCCGCATCGAGCGGCCGAGGAGAATCTTAATGAAGAAGCTATTGCTCACGTCTGCGATCTTGCTGTCATCGGCGGGCGCGTTTGCTCAGACCACCGTTACAACGACAGGCGCCGGCCACACGGCGGCCGTGCAGATCGAACCAGAGTACCGCACACGGATTCGCGGCTATGTCACCGAGCACAAGATCCGTCCGATTGAAACCCGAGAGAAGATCGTGGTGGGAACAACGGTTCCGCGTGATGTTGAACTGGAGGCAGTTCCGACCGAGTGGGGACCGTCTGTAACGAAGTATCGCTATATCTATTCAGGCGAGCGCGTAATGCTGGTCGATCCAGCCACTCGCACGGTCGTTCAGGAAGTCGACTGACACCACTAATGGCGGGCCGTCCGACACAGCACGGCCCGCCAAACACGCAGCTGGAAATTTGAGGTAACGGACGATGGACTCACGCAAAGAGGCCCGGATCGTTGGGCTGAGCATCGCGGCGATTTATGTAATCTTTATAGCACTCGCCGCGATTGGAGCCACCTAAACACCGAGCGCGACCTCCACCGAAGCCTCATAACGGCAGGTGCAGCTGATTAGCCACGTCAGCGCTTGAAATGGGCTGTTGATGAGGTTTGTCACTATCCAGCCAACCCCGCCGCTTAATGGAACGGCGATCCAATAGAGCCAGCGGCTCACGTTGTGCACGCCGGCTGCTTGCTCGCGGACGTTCTGCACGGCCTGGAAGGTCGGCTCATGTCGGCGATGTCTCTCGGCCTCCGCGGCTCGCTTGGCGTCGCGGTTGCAGGGCGTTGGCGAAAACGAGCTGGCGATCCCTTTCCTGGAGGCGCGCCTCCAATTGAGCGTTCTGCTCGGCGACCTGCGCTGCCTCGCATTTGGCATCGGCCGAGCTAAAGCCGGCGTTGTAGAGATGCGTGGCGCCGGCGATCGCAGCGCCACCGGTGAGCACGGCGAGGCCGCCGGCGAAATAGCGCCGGCGGCAAATGGCGAGAAGCTGACGCCGGTGAGGCCCGCCACGCGCATGACGATCGCGATGCGGCGGCATCCGCGGCGATCTCGGCCTTGACCGCAAAGCGCGCATCAGCTCTTGTAAAGCCCCTTTGGGGTTCACTCGTGATGCGGCGTTGTCGGTGGCTTGTTTGTATCGTGAAGAATGAGCACGATTGCCCGACGCACCTCTGTTCTCATCACAGTTAAATGCATGGGCGGTTCGCCCGGAACGATCACAGGCGGGCCGCCTGCGGCCGGCTGGCTAATCTGCCTCGTTGGACAGTTCGATCGCGGCTGGACACATAAACAACTCCATTCAAGCGAGCGCCGTCCGATTGGTTCCTCGAGCAGTCACTTGCCAAGAAACCCACGAAATGTAGTTGCGTTTGGCCTCATTGAAACTGACCGGCCGTGATGGCAAAGAAAGCGAAGAAGCTCGGCGAGCGGACCGGCCGTGCCCTTCACTGTCCGGAGCGTTGACACGGGCGGGCTTTGGTCGTTTGCAGCTTCCGCTATCAATTTTCAGGATCAGTGCGAGGTGGGCGGGTGCTCCTAACGGATGACCGAACCACTTCCACCGCTTATCGAAAGCTCGCTTCAGATCGCTTGGGACTTTCTCGGCGGTCTGGACGAGATCGACGATGCTCAGCAAACCGCCGAATTTCTCCTCGGGAACATCAAGTCCCAGATGCTGAAGGGCGAAAGACGGAGACTTGTGCTATCGAACCGCGCGATCGACAGCTTCCGTCGGCGTGCAAGCAGCCAACAGTAGCGTGGGCACCAGAAAAGCAAACCCTTCTATTTAGGAGGCGCGACCATCGTTTTTGTCGATCCGTCCGGCGCCGGCTGCATTCCTGGCGGGCTTTGTCCCTGGGGGCTTTCCGGCGGAGCGCCGCCTGAGCCGGTGTTGATTGGCCCAGTCCAGCCTTGGGGTTGCAATTGACCTTTGTCTTCGGGCGCTGAACGCCCAGTTGGCGCATTGACGTCCCCTTTTGTGGCAGGTTGCGCCGTCGCTAATCCACAAGACAGCACAAGGCATATCGATGCTAATCGGGCTCGCACTGAAACCTCCATCTTCTCGTATGCGCAACATGCCGATATGCACATCAGTTCCTCGTCCGCGGCGAGAAGCCGCTAGCCTCGCTTCCTGTATTCTGCCGGCAGCTGTTGATGGGCTTCGTTTTCAGCGCAACGCATTTGCGCGCAGATTGCCTTGATCGAGGGATCATGGATCGACCAATAGCGGTCCCGCTAGTGGCTCGGCCTGACAGGCACGCTGCGAACTGGCGATCGACCATATTCGCGCAGAACGCGGAGCCGTCGTTGCGCCGCAATGAACTGAGAAACTGCTCAACCTCGGAAATGCGGACTAACGATACGCTACAACGATGTTCGAATTCATCTCGCCGATGACCTTGCCGTCCCTCAGCAACGGCGTCATTTCGTGCCTCACGCGGGCGGCGAAGGCTTCCTGAACATCCTGGGGTAGTGCGGCAACACTTGGCGCAACAGGCGTAGCAGCGAAGGATTGTATTGCTTGGTCCAATCCCGCCTCAAACACCATGGGCAGCGTTGGCGTCAATAGGCGGACTTCGCGAAAACCTGCGTGTTCAATTGCAGCCATTAGCACCGTGCCGCTTGGGAAACTGAACGGTGCTGTCGCCAATTCGGCGAGCTCGGAGGGCACCGTAGCGCGCAGGGCTGCATGGTACGCAACAAATATCGAATTGCGTTCGATCTCGGCCCACACGGCAATCGCCGCACGTCCATTGGGCTTCAATACCCGATACATCTCTCTGAGTGCGCCCGGCTTGTCAGGAAAGAACTGCAAGCCCTGTTGGCATAGGACGGCATCGAAGGCGCCGGTTGCGGCAGACAACGGTGTGGCCGCGGATTGCACATATTCAATCGAGGCTGCGTCTGCAAGCGGAGGTTTGGATCTAGCAATGTCCAACATTGGCTGGGCGATATCGACCGCAACGACGCGGCCCTTGGGCCCAAGCTGTGCTGCGGCTAGCCGTGCCACGGTCCCGGGGCCAGTGGCGATGTCAAGGACGGCCTCGCCCTTTTGAAGATTGGCTTCGTGAGCAAGAGTTTTGCCCGCGGCTCGAATATCCTCGGCACGAAGAACGTGTCGTAAGCTTTCGGAACCGAAGAGCTTGTGTACTGAAACTTCGTTGCATCTGTCACGGAAATCTCCGACGCTTTGGAGCAAAGCTCAACCAGAGATCGGAACATCGTACTACGGGGACGTCCATTGAGGACGAGCGCCAGAGCGTGGCCGTTTGACGCGGTTCCGTTTCTGGCCCTTTTCGGAAGTGCCGCGCTGGCTATCGAAAGCCTGATATCGGGGGTGAAGCCGACGTGACGGTTGCACGCTCCGACTTCCGAGTTTGCCCCAAAGAAGACACTGAGGGCTCGCTTCGACAGGCCACTCCGGCTCGCGCGCGACCAAAACAATTCAGCCTTCCGAGCGCAGGGCCGCCTCGACGCGCTGGATCAGCCGCTCCCGCATGTCAGGCATGGCCCCGCCGAGCAGGAGGAAGACGCGGACGATCGGCAAATAGGGCTGCATCGCCGCCGTCAGCGCCGCAGAGGCTATGCCGGCCAGCCGCGCATACTCCGCCTGCAGAACCGAATTGACCGTGGCCCGCTCCGGATCGTCGGCGTGTTCCGGGCCAATCTCGGCAAGCAGGACATGGCACTGTGCAATCTCGTAGGCGGCGGGCGCACGAGCCGCGCCAAGCCAGTCGATCAGTCTCGGACCCTGCGCCGTCATAATCACGTTGCCGGGGTGAAGATCGGAATGGCACAGCACGTCATCGGGCGCGAGGTGCTCGATCAGCGCGAGGACGCCGGTGGTGATGCGCTCCGGAAGCACGCTGCCGCCGAACCGCAATCTGGCGTGCATCGCCTCGCGCAGCGAGAGTGCGTGCGGCGGCGGTCGCGTCTTGTGAACGGCAAGGCAGAGCGTCGCAAGGATTGCGCCCGCTTGTTCACGCGTGATGGCGCCGGTGCGCGTAGCCTGCGTCAGGGTCGGCCCATCGAACCGCGGCAGCACGATGCCAAAGCGGCCGTCCAGGGTGACTTCGCCGAGCACCTCCGGCGCTGGGCCGCCGGCGGCGAAGACCGCGCGGGTCATTTGCGTCTCGTGCTGGACGACCCACTGCGGGATACCTGGCTTGGACAACTTGACGATCTGACCACGCGCCCAGGCGTGGACATCAGCGAAGACGCCTTCGCCGATCTTCTCTCCCAGCAATCTCTGCATGCCCGTTCTCCGCCGTGCAGAGGAAACACTGGCGGCGAGCAAAAAGGAACCCCTCCCGTCGCGGGGCCGCCGGCCCCTATGATCGCCTTTCAACCTCCAGAGACCTTCGTCCACTCCGCTAAATGGTGCCAAGTCCGGTTGTGGCCCTTAGCGGACATTCACTTAGGCATCGCCAACGTCTATTTGTGAGACCGGCGTCTTTTGGACCTAGCGCGACGTAAGCCCCCAGAAGGCAATAACCAGTAAGGAGTAAGCGCCCAGACCCATCAGCGGCACGACGGCTTCCAGCATCATAGCCGAATCAACTCCGCTCGTTATCAAGCATGCGCGATTGGAGTTTTTGTCGTCGTCAAAGGTCCACGGGCACAGCGGCAATCCATCTTCTCTTTCGGAGGGACGGAACGTCGTCCTAGGCTCGGCGTTGCGTAGATGGAGACGGCGCTCACGCGGGAGCAACAACCCGGTCCCGATCGTCGACCAATCGATGTCGACGGCAATGCCGCAACGTCGCGTGCAATCTTTCTTTGCGAGCCACCATGAACAAGCGTAGGCAAAGCTATTTTCGCAGTTCGCTGGATCTGCGAGACAAGGTCCAAGTCAAAATATTGAGGAAGCGCTTGAAGGTCTCCAATCAACAGTTTGCTTCAATCGCGCGAAAGTCAGGTTCCTCGATTTCCGCCATCACAAAGGAAGCAAAGGTAATCTGATCGGCCTAATAGCCGATCATATCGCGCCGGGACATCGTGTTTCGAGCCCGGCGGCGTAGTTTTGGAATTCCCATGTCATCATGACCGGGCCGAGCCCGGCCGATCCGATACCTCGTCAGGACGCCACGCCCTCCAAGGCCTCCGCAACGCGCCCGATCAGGAAAAGCTGCCAAGTTCGTTCGATGTCCCGCTTATCGTTGCTGTTAAGCCCGTCGGGAGATCCTTATTCTGTCAGTATCGAATTCCGTGCAGCACCAGCGACACGGAACCTCCCCGTCCTCAAGCACTTATCACGCAGCCGCCGGCCCGGCGGATACATCGAGCCCGTGGCATGATCGACGATCTCTGGTACAAGAACGCCATCATCTATTGCCTGTCCGTCGGCACCTTCATGGATGCCAACGGCGACGGGGTCGGTGATTTCAAGGGGTTGTTGCGCCGGCTCGATTATCTGCACGGCCTCGGCATCACCACAATCTGGTTGATGCCCTTCCAGACCTCGCCCGGCCGCGACGACGGTTACGACATCGCCGACTATTACAGTGTCGATTCCCGCTACGGCACGCTCGGCGATTTCGTCGAATTCACCCATGGCTGCAAGCAGCGCGGCATGCGCGTCATCATCGATCTCGTCGTCAACCACACCTCCGACCAGCATCATTGGTTCAAGGAGGCGCGGCGCGACAAGAATTCGCCTTATCGCGACTGGTATGTCTGGTCGGACAAGAAACCGGCCAACGCCAACAAGGGCATGGTGTTTCCCGGCGTGCAGAAATCGACCTGGACACGCGACAGGGCCGCCGGCGCCTGGTACTTTCACCGCTTCTACGATTTCCAGCCCGATCTCAACACGTCGAATCCGCATGTCCAGGCGGAGATCCTGAAGATTATGGGCTTCTGGATTCAGCTCGGCGTCTCCGGCTTTCGCATGGACGCGGTTCCCTTCGTGATCGCGACCAAGGGCGCCAAGGTGACGAAGCCGGTCGAGCAATACGACATGCTGCGCGCGTTCCGCGAATTCCTGCAATGGCGCGAGGGTGACGCCATCATCTTGGCCGAGGCCAATGTGCTGCCGGAAACGGACATGGAGTATTTCGGCAAGGACGACGACCGCATGCATATGATGTTCAACTTTCACGTCAACCAGCATCTGTTCTATGCGCTGGCGTCGAGCGACTCAGGTCCGTTGGCCAAGGCACTGAAAGCAACAAAACCGCGGCCAGCCACGGCGCAATGGGGCCTGTTCCTTCGCAATCATGACGAGCTGGACCTCGGACGACTGACCAAGGCACAACGCGATATCGTGTTCAAATCATTTGGCCCCGACAAGGATATGCAGCTCTACAATCGTGGCATAAGGCGCCGGCTCGCGCCGATGCTCGGAGGCGATCGTCGGCGGCTCGAGCTCGCCTACAGCCTGATGTGCACGCTGCCGGGAACGCCTGTCATCCGCTATGGCGACGAAATCGCGATGGGCGACGATCTCTCGCTGCCCGAACGCAACTGCGCGCGCACGCCGATGCAATGGTCGACCGAGCCGCATGGCGGGTTCACCAAGAGCAGCAAGCCTGTGAGCCCCGTGATCGACAAGGGGCCTTACGGCTACGAGCATGTCAACGTCGCAAAACAGCGGCGCGATCCGAACTCCATGCTGAACTGGACCGAGCGCATCGTCCGCATGCGCAAGGAAGTGCCCGAGATCGGCTGGGGCGATTTTGCGGTGATCGCGACACGCGATCCCGCCGTCTTCATCATGCGCTATGACTGGCGCAACAATTCTGTGCTGTTCGTGCACAATCTTGACGAAAAGCCGTGTGAGATCGCATTCGCGACGGGGCTGCCGGGCGATGCCGGCGAGCACCTGATCAACCTTCTCGCGGAAGACCACAGCCACGCCGACAAACGCGGCCAGCATCGCATCGTTCTGGAGCCGTACGGGTACCGCTGGTACCGGGTCGGCGGGCTGGATTATCTGTTGAAGCGGAGTGATATTGACGAAAACACGGCGCGCAACTCGGCCGGTCCGGTCCTACCTTAGCCGTGATCGGAGTATGGCTTCATCGATTGCTGGCGGCCGTGCTGCCGTGACTGGCATCTTCGCGCTCGATCAGAACGACCTGACGGCCTTCCCGGGTGAGCCGCTCGGCCACGAGCGCGCCGGTAATTCCAGCGCCGACAATCCAGGACGTCGCAAGGAAACCGGCGGAAGGGCGTCCGGGAATTGATGCGCATGGGCCGCTGCCAAAGCGTCCAGGGGCTACGCACGTCCTCTTGTCCGACGTCCGCCGTCATCTCAGCGGGAACCGCATGTCCCCTCATTCGCCTCTTCGCGATCCCGCAGATGGCGGGCGATCCCGTCGATCGCGTTCTGCCGCATACGAACGCGAGAGGTCAGCAGAATGGCCTCGAGCGCGAGTGCGATGAAAGCAGCAGAGCCGGTATTTGTCTGCCCAGCTGGAGTCTGATTGCGCAACGGGCCATTTCAAAATTGAAACGGAACAACTGACACGGATATTTTCCCGTCGGCCGATTGCTGTGCCGTAAACTCGACCTCTTTTGACGCCTTCGTGTCACCGACTGCAACAGAAATTCCGCCGCTACACTGGACGGTTCTCCCATCTTTGCTCCTCGAGGTCGTTACCATCCTCTCGCTGAGAAGGTATTGCGGCTGCAAATTTTCGGGAGTTGGCTTCGCTGTCGATTCTTTAGCGGCATAACCCACTAAAGGATTCCGATGGTTGTCCGAAATGGTTTGAAGCACTGCTTTTCGTGTTTCGATCGAGTCGCACTCAATCTGCTGCTGTTCGCAACCACTCAGAATAACCAAGAGCGGAAGGCTCAAACGCGTTAGTGCGCGATATGACATGGGAACATTGACGCCTTTGGCCGGCCATCGCTGCCACAAACGATGCCAATCTCATCCTTTGTTTCAAATTAGCCGTCGGGCGTCGCTTTTGACGCCTGCGTACTACTCACCGGATCTGACGCAGGGAATGTTTCCTCCAGTCTCCTTGTGAGTTCATCGTCTTTCGCTTTGGCTCGGCCTTTGGCCTGCTTTGGGTCCTCGGCGTGTTTGTCCACGGGCGCCGGGTCAAATGTTCTCGTCATGATCGAATCCTTTCATGGTCTGAACGCGCGAATATCGGTATCCGTTCCTCGCGAGGAACACCCACCGGCACCTCGTCGTCGGAGTCACGCCTCCAACTCCGAGAACCCGACTGGTTTCTGATCAGAGAATAAAATTTGGTCCGCCGCTTTATATCGCAAGTTACTGAATTTTCGGATCGGTCTTGCGATGGTGCCCTATCGCGAACGTACGAAGGCAACAACGATGAAAAGGCGCAACCGGTTCAAGCAGACGACGTCACTGAGCTATCGGCTTATCCAGCTCGCACAAGCAGCAAGGACGAGAGCGGCTAGCCTGCCACCAGGTGAGGAGCGTGATCGATTTCTCAGGAAAGCATACGAGGCCGATCGCGCCTTGCAGATGGAAGAGCTCTTGTCGACAGCAGGCGGCGTGATGCCGCTCTGACTGTGCTCAGTCGTTACCTACCTTCCCGTTCGGTGGGCCGGGCCAATACGCTTGGCGGTTACACTGATCTGGACGATTGGCGTGTCTTCTCGCTTGACCGAAATCGACCAGCGGTTGGATCTATCGAGGTCAAGATTTGACTCGATGTCTCGAACGGTCATGACGGCCTGGTCCCAGGCGGATTTGTCGTCTGGGAGTTCTTCGCCATCCGCATCGTCGAAGGGGTGGCCGTTAGATATATGAAAGAAGTATTTGCTCATGAGCCGAAACTCCGCGCACAAAGAGTCGTTCCTGTTGTATCCAACGAGATATAGCGACCAATAGTCGCAACGTGCAAATTTGCCCCAGCTCACTTTTGGCCCCGGCTCACTTTTGAGGGTATGGGCATTACGTCGACCAATGTCGCTCTTCCACAAACAATTAGGATTCAAGCATCGCTGACGGAGGATTCGCCCATCGTTCGCGAGGGGGAGCTCAGCACCCAATGCTGCGTAATCATGAGCGGCTTCGTCTATCGGTCCAAAGTCTCCGAAACTGGCAAGCGGCAAATCCTGTCGTTCCACGTCGCCGGTGACATGCCTGATCTCCAAGGCCTGCCAGTAAAGCGGATGGATCATGATCTGACGACTCTCTCGGAAGCCAAGGTTGGTTTTATAAAACATGAGTTGCTCGAACGGACCCTCAGCACTCGGCCAGCCTTGGCACAAGCACTTTGGCGCGAGACGCTTACCGACTCGGCGCTGTTCAGGCAGTGGATCGTCAACTTGGGCACGCGATCGGCATCTGGCCGCATGGCCTATTTACTTGCGGAGTTGCGGGGGCGGCTTGCCGCGATGGGATTGGTTGCCAACGAGCAGTTTGACTTTCCGATTACCCAATCGAAGCTGGCCGACGCGCTTGGGTTGAGCGTTGTGCATGTCAACCGGGTGCTTCAGGCGTTTCGAACGAAGGGCATCCTTGATTTAAGGAACCGGGTCGTCACGCTTCGTGACTTCGAAAAGGTCCTTGAACTTGGTGGGTTTGATAGCCTCGAGGACGATACAAGCACTGCATAATACGCGGTTCTGGCGATGCCGGAAACGCTCGTTCTGCAGGTTCTTCACCATGACGTCTCGGGTCAGCCCTGGCTGCCAAGGGCAACCGGGCGATCGACTTCGAGCGCGCATTCGACGCTCTCGGCGTTAGCGTTATCGAGGAATACGGCGAGTGGAAGCCGGATGGCGCGCCGATGGACGCGTTCCGGGCCATGAACAAGGGCCAAGTGCGGATGGTCGGCGGCCCCGAGATGAAGGAGAAGATTGCCTACGCGTTCGGCGCCGAATTCGTCGAACTGCGCATCAACCGATGGACCCACGAGATACGCGTGCAGCGGCTGCTCGGAGCGTTCGCAGCTGGCCGCATCATGAACCCCCGGACAGCCCGAAGCCAACTGATGGGGGGCCTGATCTGGGGCATGTCGTCGGCGCTTCATGAAGCAACCGAGCTCGACGAGCGCTACGCGCGCTACGTCAACGACAATCTGGCGGACTATCTTCTGCCCGTGAACGCCGACGTGCCTAGCGTGGAGGTTGTCATGCTGTCGGAGCAGGACGACAATATCAATCCCGCTGGCGTCAAGGGCATCGGCGAGCTGGGCAACGTCGGCACCAACGCGGCAGTGTGTAATGCCATCTTCCATGCCACCGGCCAGCGCCTGCGGAAGCTGCCCGCGAAGTTGGAGGACTTGGACGTCTGACTTGCGTTCCAATCAAGTCGGCACGGTTGCGGATCGCATCGCAACGGCTTGCGCTTCTGGAACCGTACTGGCGCCATCCGGTCCGCTCAGAACGCTGGCTTCATCTCCAGCCGGCGCTACAAGATTTCTTCGATGGTCTCAGTTTGACCGCTTGGTCGGGGCGGCCTCCCCTTCCTCGCGGCCGGGCACGCTGATATGGACTTCGTGCCCCATCCTAATCGCGAGCGACGCGGCCGCCGCCGCAGATTCGAATGCAGCTTCCTTGGTTGCGTACCCGCTGTTCAGATTGCCGTCGTGCAGTACGCCCCATTCCTCGCCGGTTGCAATCACAGCGTATTGAGCCAATCCCATTGTCTCCTCCTTACGAAGCCTTGCCGACCGTATCCGCCATCCTTGCGCCGCGCACCCCGAGCGGCTTCCCGCGGCCCACGGTCGAATCGATTGTGGTCTGACGCTCGATCTCGGAGTTCAGTTCCGCTCCACACAGCACGATGATGGCAGACATCCACATCCAGGTCATCAGGCCAATGGCCGCGCCAAGCGAGCCGTAGGTCGCGTTGTAATCGCCGAAATTCGCAAGGTACCAAGACAGCAGCGCCGAACCGATCAGCCACAGCCGCGGCAACGGCACCAACGCTCAGCCATTGCCAGCGCGGCGTGCTCCGGCTGGGGCCGTAGCGATAGAGCACCGCCAGCGCGACGAGGAGCAGGAGGACCAGGACGGGCCACCGCCCGAGCCGGATGATGAGTTCGGCCCGTGTGCCCAGTCCGACCTGCTGGAGCAGAAGCGGCACGACCACCACGGCCCCTACCATCAACATGACCGAAATGAGGGCTGCGATTGTGAAAGAGAGGGACATCAGGTTGAGTTTGACGAAGCCGCGCTTTTCCTTCTCCTCATAGACAACGTTGAGCGCATCGAAGACCGCCTTCATTCCAGCGTTGGCGCTCCAGATCGCGATCAGCAGACCGAAGGCAAAGGTAAGGCCGAGCGTCGAAGACCCCTTCGCGAGCACGCGGGCGATCTGGTCCTGGACGATGGCAAATGAACCTTCCGGCAGCATCAGCGCCAGGCTTTGCAGATTGGATGAGATCGTGGACGGATCGGCGAACAGGCCGTAACTCGAGACCAGCGCCGTGATGGCCGGAAAGATCGCGAGCAGCCCGTAGAACACGACGCCGGCGGCGGTCGCCAGCAGCCGGTCCTCGTCGATCTGCTGAGGTACGCAGCAGAATGTCCTTCCAGCCGGCGGCCGGAATCTGAAGCGGCGTGTGAGCCAGCCGTCCACGCTCTTGCGCTTCGGCGAGCACGGGCTCCGCACGCCGCCCTGGGACGCACGGCGTCTCCGATCGTGACACGTGGCGATAGATCGCCAAGGTCGCCAGCGCGGCTGCGCCAGCGAGCAGCAGGTCATTCGGCCAATTCGAGCGCGGAGCCATCGCTAGTCCTGAATAACGTCGCGCGGACGCTTGAAACGCGAAACGGCAAACCAGCCGATAAGCATCACGGCAGCCCCGGCGGCCAATACCTGGGTCGTGGGATCGGCGTTTACCCCTGCTCCCGATCGGGAGGTGGCGATCAGGCGCGCCGCCACGGGCACTGCGACCGCTCGCTTGAGCATGTCGGCTTGCCGGCCTGGCCGCGGGGCCGCCGGCGCTGGACGCGCGAGCAGCCCGCGGCCCGTCCCCAGCCCCAGCAACCCGAGGAAGAGAAAGGCGCTCCCGGTCGCGGCATAGGCGATCAAGATGCCGTAACGCAGCTCGAGAGCATGGAAGGCCGCGGCCCCCCCGATCCCGATTGCCACCAGAAGCGACACCGCGCCGACGAGCATGAAGCCGCATGCCAGCGCGTAGCCGGTCACCAGACGCTCGATCCATTGTCGTAAGTCCGCGAGGTAAGATCGGGCGATCAGGCTGAGTGACGGTCGAGCGTTGGCGCGCATGGCGGTGTCCACTGCTAGTCGGCATCGGACAACCCGGCAGGGTGATCGCCGTTCCCTACCCCGCCACGCGTGACCGCTCCGGCAGCGTGGCGCCTGCGTCGCTGAGCATTGCGGTGACGAGGTCCAGGAGCCGATGCTTCAACGCTTCCGCATCGGCAGGCTTCGCCTTTGCACTGACCGTCAGTTCGACGATCGGATGCGCGGCATCGGAGATGTCCACCACTTTCGAGACGTGCACTTCGGGCGCGGGTCGCGCCTCGATTCGCGAGTCCTCGCGCAAATGCTTCAAAATCTGCTCGCCGATGTGCCCGATCGGCCTGACCGCGCGGACCGGGAAGGACACCTTCACATCACCGGTGCCGGGATAGGTGCTGTGATTGATGATGGCGCTACCCCATACCGAACCATTGGGCAGCAGGATCTGGGTGTTGTCGGACGTGATGAGTTCGGTCATGAACAGCGACAAGGTTTGCACCTTACCGGCCTTGCCGGCAACCTCGACGTCGTCGTTGATCCGAAACGGCCTAAACAACAGAAGCATCACGCCAGCGGCTAGGTTGGACAACGTTCCCTGCAAGGCCAGCCCGATGGCCAGCGACGTGGCGCCGAGCACCGCAACCAGGCTCGCCGTCTGAATGCCGAAAAGCTGCAGCACGGCGATGCCGACCACGGCGAGCACCGCATAGCGCGCAAGGCTGGAGAGGAACACCGTGACCAGGGCGTCGACACGGTGCGTGGCCGTGAGCACGCGCAGGACAAATCGCTGAGCGATGGCTGAAGCGTACCATCCAAGAACCAGCAGCAGAACGGCAAAGATCGCATTGAGTCCATAGAGGACCAGCGTCGCCTTGAGGGTTTCAAAATTGAGCGCCATGGGTCCCCCTACGGCGAAGGCGGCCAACATGGCCGCCGGCTGCAAGGCAAACGCGCCAGGGGAAAGTCGCGTTCCCGATAGCGGGCACGGCGAGCGGACCGAGGGCTTACCGGGCTGGAGGGAGCGTCGCGCGTGGCGGAGAGGAACTCGGGAATGGCCGCGCCACCATGAGCGTCGCGCGCTCATCGGTTTCCAATGCGATCTTCTGGGCAAGCATCACGTCGCCCGCCACCAGCGAACCGACAGGCCGGAAGCACCAGCCGAGGACAACGCGGTCGCGGCCGTCCATCTCATAGACATTGGTCGACGTGCCGTAGCAAATCCGATAACGCTTGCCGGACTCCGAGCCGATGACGTCGAAGCGGTTGTGCTTTTCAAATTGCGATCGCTGCTCCGGCGAGAGCCATGCGGACAGCAGCGCCAGCCCGCGCGCCTCCTTTCGTTCATAAGCCTGCCAGCGCTCCCGGATCGCGACCAGCGTCGCACGCAGCGTGCCGGCGGCGTGCTGAAGCGCGGACGGCAGAGACACGGCGCGCAGACGGGCCATCATGGCGTCAGCCGCCCACCAGCCTGGGATAGAACAATGTTTCCTGGGCGGTTGGATCGAGCGCGCGGACGAGCGCCGCTTCGCCGGAAGATCTTCGCACTGCGGCGGTGTAGCCGTCCGATGTCAGCTCCGCGAAGCGTGCATTCGCCCAGGCCAGTTGTTCGCTGTCCTCGGGATCGAAAGATTGCCTTGTGTCACCGGTGTGGTCCATGACCAAGATCGTTGCCATCATCGTCTCCCATCGTAGCACGTTCGCCCTTGCATCAGACCACCGGCACAGGGGTCGTTGGCCTGCCGCCCATCCACTCTGGCAGCGTCGCGCCGTCGCGATGCCGGCCGCCGGCACAGGCTGCGGCCCAGGCTGCGACCGCGCCGAACAACAGCGCCGCCGCCGCCGAAAATGCGAGGATCACCGAGCCACGCCGCGATCGCTGAATGGCGGTTTTGGCATCACCGATGACACTGTCGACGCGCTTCTCGGCCTCGGCAGCAGGCAAACCTGTCGCGGCCGCGACCTGCTGGACAAGATAGCTGCGATCTTCGCTGCTAACGCCGCTGTGGCCGGAGTTAGTCAGCAGGATGCGGCCCGCCTCGGCCCGCTCATAACCGATGTCGAGATTGGCCGGACGCCGCACCGACCGATACAGGTGATCGAGCTCAGCGCTCAGCAACTGCTCCGCAGCCGTCGCAGCAGGCCGGCTCTGGACCACCGGGCGAGCGGTCGACAAGCCGACCAGCGCGATGATTGTCCCGCCCACGATAACGGCTAGCGCCCAGGCGGTCAGCCCGTGAAGTCCGTCGTTGCTATCGACCACGTCGGCCGGTATCGCGCCAATCACACGTTGCGTTCGGCCGGCGATGTAGCCGCCGACGCCAAAGCTCACAAGGGCTTGAAGGATCAGAAACAGCCCGGATAGCAGCGCGAGCGCGGCGGATGCATCACGCCATGAGGGCGAGCTCGAACTCACACCCAATCCAACTGCTGCTCCGAAGCTGATCAAGATCAGCGACAAGGCCGAAGCGGTGAGCGCGCCCGCGAAAATCGGACTCCATTGCAGTCGCAAGCCGCCCTTATCGTCGAGGACGTCAGCAGCACTTCGCCCGGTGTCCATGATGCACCTACCGCAATCCAAAGAACGATAGCACCGCAAGAATAACCACAATTAGCCCCACCAGATAGATCAACTGGTTCATGCACGCTTCCTCCGCTCTAGCTTGACAATCTGGCCGAGAAGGCAAAGTTCCTAAGCTAGGGCATTCGCTGATGTGAGTGGCCGCGAGGTTCTGTTGAGCTTTCTTCAAACTTCGATGGCGCCTGTTTGAGCGACCGTATCGGCTGTGGGGGCGCACGCGATGCACGCAAACTTGCAACGAAGTCAATCTTCGTATGTTGCCTATTCGCACGGAGATCAGCGGTGCCTACCCGGTACATCATGGGCCCGGCGGATGTATCGCTGTTGCCTCGTGTGTCTCCGCGACCGCCCAGGGAAACGACAAATGAAACAGCAAATCTTGACCGATCCGACCGATCTCTACCCGAAACCGCCGTTCAAGAAGCAGTCGCAACCGTGGCCCGGACTTGCGGGCGAGATGGAGCCCCGTCCCGACCATGGCGAAACAAGCTATAAAGGATCCGCGCGGCTGGTAGGCCGGAAGGCATTGATCACCGGCGGCGATTCCGGCATGGGCCGGGCTGCGGCAATCGCCTTCGCACGCGAAGGTGCCGATGTCGCGATCAACTACTTCCCTACGGAGGAGGCGGACGCGCGGGACGTGATCGCGCTGATCAAAGCAGCAGGACGCCACGGGCTCGCGATCCCTGGGGACATCAGAAACGAGGCATTCTGCCAGGAACTAGTCACTCGTGCCGTCGATGGGCTGGGTGGTCTCGATATTGTCGTCAGTAACGCCGCCCGACAGCAGTCGCACGATTCTATTGTAGACATCTCGTCGGACGATTTCGACGCGACTATGAAGACCAATATCTACGCGCCGTTCTGGATCATCAAAGCGGCGCTACCCCATCTCCAGCCCGGCGCATGCATTATCGGGACGACCTCGGAGCAAGCTTACGACCCCTCGCCTGAACTTTATGACTACGCCCAAACCAAGGCCGCGACGATGAACTACGTGAAGTCGTTGGCTAAACAGCTCGGCCCGAAAGGAATTCGAGTGAATGGTGTGGCGCCTGGCCCGATCTGGACCCCACTGCAAGTCTCCGGCGGAGCGTCTATGGAGAAGCTCGAGAAATTTGGCGGCCATACCCCACTTGGCAGGCCTGGCCAACCGGCAGAACTGGGCTCGATTTACGTCCAATTGGCGGCCGCGGATGCAAGCTTCGCAACGGGTCAGGTTTACGGCTCGTCGGGAGGAGCTGGGCAGCCATAACAGCCGTATGAGCCGCTGCCGTAACCTGCAGACTTTGAGCGGAAGCAACTTAATGATCAACGGGACAGCACACGTCCCCGGTGACGAAAACGAGCCGGTTTTGCCTCGGTGGCTATGAAAACGTCGGGCGCTCGGGTTTCGCGGAATCAGGAAATAGAAACGCGCCGATTGGCGGTTGGGTTGCCCCACCGGCCCGAGCGCGTGCACATCGCTCTGGGGCCACTTCTTTGGCTGTATGTCGGCGCAACACGATCATCGGGGACAAATGCGCAAGCCTTTGCTCTTTGCGACTCCGCCGCCGTAGGAACCATCAACGATCATCATGATTGGTTTTCTAAACTAATCGTATTGGAGGAGCACCATGGCGTTGGATAGCAAAGAAACTGGTAATCTGATTGGAAGCGACAAAGTCGAAGGTACGGCCGTTTACGGAGCTGACAGCAACAAGATCGGCAGCATCGAACGGCTGATGATCGACAAGGTGAGCGGCAAGGTTTCATACGCCGTTCTCGGCTTTGGGGGCTTCCTTGGCATTGGGGATGACCACTATCCTCTCCCGTGGCAATCGTTGAAGTACGACACTAACCTCGGCGGCTATGTCACCGGCATTACCGAAAGCCAACTCCAGGGCGCGCCCAAGTATCGCGATGAGGCCGGCTGGAATTGGAGTGATCCGGCGATCGGTCGCTCGGTGAACGACTACTACGGCGTGCCGATCTGATCGAATTAACTCAGCGGCGCGCTCAAACGACGTGCGCGCCGTCTGCCGAAAACAAATCCTTTGGTGGCATCATTATGCCCGGTCAACGTGAACTTTACCAAAGCTCGAATGGAGATCGCTGGACGCTTTGCAGCGAAGAAGACGGACGCGCTTTCGTCTTGCATGAGGCCAATCTTGCTTCGGGCGGCGCCTTTAACCGAATAGAGATTTCGGACCTCCCGCTCACGCCAAAGGTGGACCAGAGCAGCAGGCACTCCTCCGGTTAATCGCCACTTCGGCTCAGATGAACTGATTAAGCGCTACATGCGGTGCAAGGAATGCTCACGCCAGCTCGTCCCCTTCAAGCGCAGCCAGATGGCATTGCGGACGAACAGGGATCTCAACCATGAACCCGCCATCGTGGTTGCCCTGGGGTTATAGACCCGACCGCGCTTGTTATTCAGCCCGGGAATTGCGGCTGAATGAGCGATGCTATCATCACCGCCGCGATTAGAAACGCCGGGGCGCAGCTCACCCCAGCGGCTAACCAAAGCTCCGCATCGCAAAAGATTTCGTAATCATCATGCATGGACGGCTCTCCATCCGACTTGCCCGAAGAAGCGGCCCCGGCGAGGGGGAACACGCCGAGGGCCAAGTTTACACTGTGGTCATCCCCGGCGTTACCTAACACCGGATATACTACAACCATCACCGGATACGCTTCGTTCCTGCTCCCAGTTGATCAAGCTCCGCGTGCAACGAAAGCAGCCTCAGCGTTGGGTACCAACGCTGGGGCCCTACTTCCTATGCTGTCGCCGACCGCCGATTGCCGCGAAATTCAACGGCCGTGCTGGGCCTGTAAAAATACGAAATGAAACAGTCTGCCCAAGTTTCGGATGATCGGGGCGGATTGAGGTTCCGGAAATCACGTGTGTGAATCGCGGTGAAAAATTGCTACTTTTCCCCAATGACGCCAGCGCTATCTATTGGGCGCGAAAGTGCAGATCGCTGCCTGATGTCACGATCTGAACGCATCGATCGCGTGAGCGACGAGGATGCCAACAGTCAAAATCAAAAGTACTGAAACTGCTGCGCCAAACATAATCTGCACAGCAAAACCGGCCGTCCGCGATCAGTCATTGGAGGACCGATGGACCGCGGCGCGAAACGCTCCTGCTGGCGGTGCCGATCGCCGCCGTCGAGCCGCTGAAGCTCGCTGCGGTAGCTGTAGCCGGAAAAGGCCACTGGATCGCCGGCGCGGCGATGATTGTCGCCTGCTATGCGTTCAGTCTCCTGGTCGTCGAGCAGCTTTTCGTGATCGTGAAGCCTAAGCTTCTGACGATTCCCTGGTTCGCCAAGCTCTGGGACGGGTACGTTGCCGTCCGAACGCGCGCATGGCGGATCCTCAAAACTGCGATCGGCCTTCCCAGTGATCGAAAGCCGATTGCATCATCCTCATGGAAGCGCGCTCCGGCCGTCAAGCCGGTCCTTGCCCCCAAGTCCGCGCGGAGATGAATCGCAGGTCCACACTGCCGAAACGCCTGCAGCCAATGCTGGCGACGCTGACCGACGCCCCGTTCGACGACCCAGATTGGGTGTTTGAGGACAAGTACGACGGCTTCCGCATGATCTCGGAGATCCGCGGCGGCAAGGTAGCGCTCTACAGCCGCAACGGCAAGATCATCAGCCATTCATACATCGAGGTAGCGAAGGCGCTCGAAGACGTGAAGAGCGACGCGGTCATCGACGGCGAGCTGGTAGCTATCGGCGAGGACGGCGTTTCGCAATTCCAACTTCTGCAGAACGCATTACGTCACGAAGCTAAGCTCCTGTATTGTGCGTTCGATCTGATGTTTTTGGATGGCGAGGACTTACGCAAGTTGCCGCTGCTCGAACGCAGGAAGCGGCTAAAGGCAATCCTTCCGCGCAATAAGCTGATTGCGTTCAGCAACCACCGCAAAGGCAGCGGAAAGATGTTCTTCGCAGAGGCTGAACGCAAGCGCCTCGAAGGTATCATGGCAAAGCGCGCCGACAGTCCGTATGCATCCGGCGGCCGGACCGCCGATTGGCTGAAGGTGAAGACTGCGCAGCGGCAGGAAGTCGTGATCGCGGGCTACACCGCGCCACGACGAACCCGGCCGTTCTTCGGCGCCCTCGTACTTGCGGTGCGAGAAGACCGCGCGTGGCGGTATATCGGGCACGTCGGTACCGGCTTCAGCCATCAGACCCTCGAAGAGCTCCACGGCAAGCTCACTAGGTTGAAGGTTACGAAGTCGCCCTTCCCCGACAAGGTAAAAGACGAGCACGCCACCACCTGGGTCCGGCCGTCTCTGGTCGCTGAAGTGAAGTTCGCGGAATGGACGAAGAACGGCGAGCTTCGCCAGCCCGTCTATCTAGGTCTGCGGTCCGACAAAAAGGCGAAGAACGTGGTGCGCGAACGGCCAAAGGCTCGGCGATAGCGCGCCTCCCTCGCAGTGTCGGAACCAACGATGGATTCGACTTTTCCTACTGGGGGCCTCGGGTCCTCGGCTGACGGCAAGGACGAACAATGCTGCGAGAAGGTAAGGACGAGGGGCTAGTTGACCGCACGGCCGATGTCGCCGCCGCCATCGCAGAAGAAGGCCTGCGATACGTGAGCGACGCGACGCCGGGCTACCGGCGAAGACGGAAAGGCACCTCGTTCACCTACCACGACAAAGACGGCAAGCGCATCACCGATGCCGCCGTGGTCCGCCGTATCAAATCGATCGGCATCCCTCCGGCGTACGAGTTCGTCTGGATCTGTCCGTCTCCCAACGGGCACATCCAGGCGACGGGCCTCGATGCGCGCGGGCGCAAGCAGTACCGCTATCACCCGAAGTGGCGAGAGCTTCGGGAGCAAAACAAGTACGAGCATATCATGCAATTCGCGGCGGCCTTGCCGGCTTTGCGTGCACGCGTCGCTTCGGACATGAAGCTGGGCGGTCTCCCCCGCGAGAAGGTGCTTGCGACGATCGTCGGCTTGCTTGAAAAGACGCTCATCCGCGTCGGCAACGCCGAATACGCCGAGAAGAACAAATCGTACGGGCTCACCACGATGCGGCGTAAGCACGTGGCGATCGGCCGAGGCGTGCTGCGCTTCGACTTTACCGGCAAGTCCGGCAAACAATGGAAGCTCCAGGTCGAGGACAGGCGAATCACGGCCATCGTGAAGCGCTGCGCGGAGATTCCAGGGCACGAACTCTTCAAGTATCTCGATGACGATGGGGCATCCCGAACGGTCGATTCCGGCGAGGTCAACGGCTACATCAAAGATATCACGGGACAGGATTTCAGCGCCAAGGACTTTCGTACCTGGGCCGGCACGGTGCTTGCGGCCCTCGCGCTCTCGGAGTTCAAGAAGTACGACAGCCAGGCCGAAGCCAAGCGTAACGTCGTCGCGGCCATCGAAAAGGTGGCCAAGCAACTCGGCAATACACCTGCCATCTGCCGCAAGAGCTACGTCCATCCAGAGATCCTGACCGCCTATATGTCCGGCGACCTCATCAAGATGATCGACGCCAAGATCGCGCAGAAGTTCAAACGACAGTACGCGAAGCTGACCTCGGACGAGATCATGGTTCTCGCCTTCCTCCACAAACGGCTTTGGGCCCTCAAGTCCGAGGCCTAGTCGCGTCCGCCGCGGATCGGCCGCATCGCTTAGCCTTGGCGTACCACCCAGCGTACGGGTGTTTTGAAGGCGTTCGTGGTACCGTCGTCCCAACAGACCGGCCCGCGTTCGCCCAGGCCTCGTTTCGCCTCGTCCACCCTTCAGTGAGCCCCAATTTTCGGCGTCGGAGCGGTAGACCCCTTGGATAAAACGGTCCTCGCCAAGAGTCGTAATGCCAGCCCTAGGTGCCGAGCACGCGCACCATCGCTTCCATCTTGCCTTTATACGATTGCCGAATTAAGACGCGGCCCTCGACTCGGCTCGCGCCCTGAAGCGAAGGCGCCGCAACGTCACTGGACACGGTTGACGAATTCTACCGGCGTGCCTTTGGAAAGCCGTTCCGCGACCCGCTCGGCGTCCCAGTTCGTGAGACGGACGCAGCCGTGCGACTCCGACTTGGAGACCTTTCCCGGAAACGGCGTACCGTGGATTCCGTAGCCATCCGCGGAAAGATTGATCCACATTGAGCCGACCGGATTGTTCGGGCCCGGCTTGATGGTGAACGGCTTGTGCGAATGGACGCCTTTGAAGTGGTACTCCGGGTTGTATCGGTATGTCGGATTCCGATCGATTTCCGTGACCTTTAATGTGCCGGAAGGAGACGGCTTCTCTTCGCTACCGATTGTCGCGGGGTAGAATCCGATCAGCGAATTCGACTTGTCGAAAAGCTTCACCGTTTGGCGGCTCTTGTCGACTTCCACCTTCGCCGCCTTCTCCGAACTCTTCTCGGCTGCGACATCGATCACGACGATGGCTTCGCCGGCGCGGTCGAAGTGCCGACCCGGGTTCAAGGCGGACAGCAGGTCCTCGCTCATATGAAACTTCTCAGCCAAACCTTCGCGCGGACTAGTATAGGACAGCTTCGGGGTGTTCTTCATGTCTTCCATCTTCGCCGGGAACTTCTTGAGGAACGGTCCTGTGACGTCCTCCTCCGCAATTGTGTAGTTCATCGTCACCGGACGACTGTCAGCCGCCAGCTTTGCCCAAACGTCGGGATTGATGTCGTCCAAGGGTGACAATTGCTGCGCCTCCTCGTAGGCACGTAGCGCCTTCTTCGCATTTTCTCCAAATCTGCCGTCGATCTCGCCGGGTGAGAAGTGCGCTCGGTCGAGCAAGACCTGTAGCCTGACCCCCGTCGGGGTCGGCTTCTCGTTGGAGAGGTTCTTCTTCGATGGTTGGGCGATGTCGATCGCCGCAGCCTTGATTTCCGCACCGAGCGCGGAACTCGTCGCCAGCGCGAACCAAATGAAAATGCCTCCAAGAGCCGCGCGCCGGCCTGCCGGGCGAAGGCGAAAGCCGGTCACTTTTGATCCGCAGGCGCCTGGACGTTTGCCTTGTTGGAGTCCGCCCTATTCGCTTCGTGATGACCGACGACGCAGCCGGCTGCAGCGCCGAGCTTACCGTGTCCTCCTGCCATGTGTCCGGCAACCCCGCCGACGATGGCACCCTTGATGCATCCCTTGGCGTCGGCAGGGGGGCCTAGAGTAAAAGAAATCGCGGCTACGCATGCCGATGCCAAAATCCATTTCATGTTCGGTCTCCGATCGTAAAAGATGCAAGAATCCAACAGATCTGGATGCACTCCGTTCCAACACGCAAGGTCGGTCCTATTCGTTCGGGCTGCGCAACTGGAGGAGGACGAACACGGCTTCCGAGTGACTAACGCGAACGGTTACTTCATCTGTAGGAAATGATCACGCCCGAGAGAGTTGTAGAGATGGGGCAATCTTCAGGAGGAAGCTCATGAGAACATGTACCATTGCGTTGCTCGTCGCGGGCATTGCGGCAGCCGGTCCGATGACGGCTGAACGGGCCATCGCCCAGAACCAGCAGAGTGAGGCCGACAAGGGCGTGAAGACGCGTAATTCCGGTGAGTCCGGGTACGTGGGAGACCAGAATGGTCCTGGAGCAGCCGCAACACCTCCGGGACGTCCGGGCACAGCGAGCAATCCGGCCGGAGTCAGCAACGCACCTAGCGCGCAAAATTCCGGCACCGGCATATCCGGCTCGCCGGGAAACAAGAACGGGCCCGCGCCGGGCCGAAGCACGGTAGGGTCGAATCCTCAGAACGAGCACGTACGGCAGCAGGATCCCTCGAACGTAAAAGGCTTGCCCGGCAACAAGAGCGGGCCGCCTGCAAAGCGCTAACGGCTGGGATGTTGCTGCTCCAAAAGCCATGGCCGCCCCGACAATCGACCGGGGCGGCTTTGAGGCTCACTACGCTTCTAGGCCGCCTGGGCGTTCACCGCGGTGACGGCGATCTTGCTGAGATGTTTCGTCCGTCTTCTTCTCGTCAGCCAGCGTCGGGTCGATCAGCTTGACCGCATCCATGCGGCCAAGCTGGCGGGTTCCGCAGCGGAAGATCTCGTAATGCTCCACCGCTTGCGCCGCCGAAAATGGCGGAGTCAGCACCGTCCGGGCGCTCCCTAATGGGTATTGGTCCGATGCCATTTTTCGAGGTCGATATCGGACTCGTTACGTTGCTCCTTTTCCGGATTGCCCTCCCATGGCTTGTCCGTCTGTTTGTGTGAGGCCTTGTCGGACCGCTGCCGGGGATCGTCCTTGGGTGTTTCCTAACTCATGTTCGCTCCTGTCAATGGGAAACAAAGCGTTGGCCTCACAGGGGTTCCTCGCGGCGGCGAAGGTTTCGCCGGTGGACCGCTTGAATCCTGATCATATCAAATATGGAGAGAACAGTGCGGGAGCAGCGTGAATGCAGCGGCGTCGTTTCAAGCAAACCCAATCGTTGGAAGAACGTCTAGCTGATGAGGCGCAACACCTCCGCCTGCAAGCCGACGCGCTCGCGCTTGGGCCTGATCGGGAAGCTATCTGAAGAAAGCCCTGCAGACTGAAACCGGCTCACATATGGGCGAGCGGCTGCGATCCTCCGAACTCCAGCGGCCGAAGTAACCCACCGCCGCATCCATGCGGTGCTTCTCTAGACCTTCACGATAATGCCGGCTTCGAACGTCCAAGCGACCTGAATTGGGATGTTCGCCGGCAGCGAACGGCAGGGGCCGCGTGTCATGAGGCGGGCCCCTGCCGAAAATCATCGATCACCAGCTATAGGTGCCGAACCTGAACGCGAGCGTTTGCTTCTGTTCAGTTGTAATCCGAGTATTTGAACTGCGGCAGCGCCTTCAGCTGTTCCTTGTTGCCGCTCATGACGGCGTGGTCAGGCACCCAATCGTTCGCGTTGCGATTCGAGGTGTTGGTCGACGCCGTCCCCGTGGTCGTATCGCGCGCGGTGGTCGAGCTGCTGGTCGAGCTCGTCCGGACCGGCTCTTCGACGAACTTCAACTTGTCCATGGAGACGGCGATGTCGTGTTCGCCCATTCCCAAGAAGCCGCCGATGCCGATAACTACGGCTTCGATCTTGCCGCTCTTATCGACCAGCAGCTCGTTGATGTCGCCGAGCTTCTCGTTAGCCTCGTTGTAGACATTCAGGCCCATCAGCTTCGAGGCGCGCCAGCTTCCCTTAAGCGCCATCTTGGCGTCGGTCGGCCGGCTGGTCGCTGCCGGCGCAGCGCGATCCGCCGGCTGAGTGGATTGCGCGAACGCAGAGCCGCCGATCACGGCAGCCCCAATCAGAGCAACGGCAAGAAAGCTTTTCATCGATCATCTCCTCCAACGTGAGCCGGCAGCCCTTTGGATGCCCGCCCCTCCAACGTTCCCCGTTGCCACTTGTTCCTGCGTGGAGCGCAGACCCGAAGGATCCGAAATCGTTAGCGACGTTCGGTGGTAACCCGGCGGACGGCAGCGATCCCCTTACCTTCGGCGCGTAGGCAGGCCTGCGTGAAATGTGGCCACACCTGCTTCGAACAGTCCTCCGCTTCCTTCGCGGCCTCGTTCGTCCGGACTTTCGGCAGCTGGACAGGCGCTTCTTCCGCCAGTGCCGGCGTGGCGAGAAGAATCAAAACGGCCGTCGTTGAGAAAATGGATTTCATGCGCGCCTCGTTGATCAGCAACTCAACGACGGGACGGCGAAGCCGTTCCGCATCGGGCGGAGCTCAGGACGGATCTTTCGCGCGAGCGACCAGCTCGCGATATCGGGCCTCGTAGTCCTGTGCCATCCGGCTCGAGGTAAAGCGATCCTCGAACCGCGCGCGGACTGCTCTTCTGTCCAGTCGGCCCAGATCGTTCACCGCCCTGATCGCCTGCCCCTCGTTGTCGACGATAAAGCCGGTAACGCCGTCTTCAATCACTTCGGGCACCGAGCCCGAGCGGTAGGCGATCACCGGCGTCCCGCACGCCATCGCTTCGATCATGACGAGCCCGAAAGGCTCCGGCCAATTGATCGGAAACAGCAACGCGGCGGCCCCGGCGAGGAACGGTTGTTTCCTCACTTCGTTCACTTCGCCGACAAGTTGGACCTCTTCGCCGTCGATGTTCGGTTCAAGCTTCTTCTTGAAGTAGGCCGTCTCCGCGCGCGGTATCTTGGCGGCGATCCGCAGCGGCATCCCGGCAGCACGTGCAATGCGCATGGCCTCTTCGGGTCCCTTGTCCGCCGTCAGCCGACCAAGAAAAGCCAAGTATGAACCGCGCTCATACGAGGGCCGAAAGAGGTCCTTCGGCAGACCGTGCTGGATAGTCGCGATCCAGTTCGCGTCCGGGAGCGGCCGACGCTGGTTGTCCGAGATCGACACGGAGGCCGCATTCGGAAAGGCCCCGATTACCTCGGCCAGCCCAGGAAGGTCGAGACGTCCGTGCATCGTCGTGAGATAGGGCACGCCCGTCCGGCTCAACACCGGAAGGGACAGCCAGTCGACATGAGAGTGGATCACGTCGAAGTCGCTCGCCCGCGCGGCAATCGCTTCGATCAGCAGCGCGCAGGCGGCGTTCGGATCAACGCCCCTTTGCCCTAGGCGCAGCGCGCGTGGCCATACCGCGTGAAGACTTCCCTTCGTTTTCGAATCGCCGCTCGCGAACAAAGTGACGTCGTGTCCGAGTTCGACAAGCCCGTCCACCAGCCAGGCGATCACGCGCTCCGTACCGCCATAAAGTTTCGGAGGGACGCTCTCGGCCAACGGAGCAAGCTGGGCGATCCGCATCGGTCTAGGCCCCGAAAGCGCAGCGCAGGACCATCACGATGGCGGCGGAAACGAGCGAAGATATCGCAAGCAGTGTCCAACTGGGCCTGGTGCTTCCCCGGGCCACCCGCACGACGAGCATCTTCATCGCCCTTAGCATTCGTCGCGGGGAAGTCGGTCCAGGTAGGCGATCCCGAAGCTGGCGAGCTCTTCGGAATCGCTCCGTCGCTCTTCCCATCTCCTTTGCAGGGTGGCGCTCCAGCAGGAAGCGCCGGTTATCCAGGGAATCGACGTCGGGGTCCCTTGAGCGGTAGATCGTCCACGCGGTCTCCGCGGCTATCTTCAACACGACTTCGTCGACCATCTTCGCGCTCCGGCGACCGCATTCAATCGCTGGCAACTCAAGGCGGCCCGGAAAGTTTCCGGTTTTTCCCGATCCTGGACGAAGAGAGGAGGAGTCAGGACGCCTTCGCACGCGCTCGCGCACGCGCCGCAGCGCGCCGGCGCCCTTGGCGGCAGCTTCCAGAGTCCTTCAAGCGACGTGAGTGCGAGCCCCGGTTTCGAAATGCGAGATGTCTTCGGAAACCTCGTCGAGTACGGCGCGCAGAAGCGCAGTCGTGGCCCGGATCGAACATGGAACCGCTAAAGGCGATCATAAAACTCAGTTGGCGAATTCAACATTGTTAACGCCGCCACTTCAGATGCCTCTTTGTGCAGCTCTTCTCGCGCCGCAGCATTCCGGACCGAACTCCTCTGCGTGGGGGCGTTGTGTTTTAAGCGCTAAGCTTCGAACGACGGTGCCCGGCGCCGAGCTCCCATTGCCGCTCTCCGCCGAGGACAGCAGCAAGCCAATTTTCCCGTTATCGGCGGGGCATGCGCAATATGAAAGGAGTCCGATGAAGAAGATTGCAATGTCAGCGCTGACGGTCGGCGCCCTTGGTCTGGCCTCGGTAGCCACGACGTCTCCGGCCGAAGCTCACTGGCGAGGTGGCTGGGGCGGCTGGGGACCGGGTATTGCCGGCGACCTGGTCGCGGGCGCCGTGATCGGCGGGCTTGCCTCCTCGGCGTACGGCTGGGGACCCGGCGACGGCTATTACGGTGGCGCCGGCTACTATGGCGCAGGCAATTATGGCGGTCCCTACGCCTACGATTATGGCTACGACGAACCCTATCGCTGGGGCGGCGGCTACACCACGACCTACTACACGGCGCCCGTATCCTACGGCTACCGTTATCGCCGCGTCGTGCGCCCGTCCTACGCCTATTACCGCGGATCCTATCCGGTCGTGCGTCAATGCTGGCATCGCCACCACCACTGGTGAAACTAGTCCATCCAAACGCAACGAAGGCCGCGCACCAAAGGCGCGGCCTTTTAGCAATGGGGCCCGTCTTCCGCTCACCAATCTCCGAAGAACAGGTCGTGGCGTTCGAAAGCCAGCCGACCGGGAGCTCTTCTCGACATCCTCGTCAGTTGCTTGACACGCGAGCGCGGCTCCGCCCGGGACCTGGTCTGCGTTTCTTTGTTAATCTCGGAAGGAGGCGCTGCAGGGAGGGCTGCCATCACCTCCCGCATCGGCTGCTGCGGTTCGTTGCTCGTCGGCTCGGCCTGCACGATCTGCAGGGCGTCGGCGCACGGACGCGTGTCGAAGACGATCTTCTCCGGAAGACTTGTCGCCGAGCTGTTCCGGATGGTGGTCCTATCGGGATCAGCTGCGCCGGCATGCTCGACGGGAGCCGGCAGATACCGGTCCGCCGCGAAGAGCAGCGCCAGCAGCAGTCCGCCGACGAAGACGAAGTATCGGATGATGGGCATGGACGGGCGCTCGCAAAGAAGAGATCTGGAAATAGGCCGGGACCGGATCGGCACGAGGACCGATTTTTCAGCGACCCGCCTCGAAGGATTCAGTCGATCTCCTGTACGACCGTGCGCGTCGACGGATCGACCAGCCTCACGCGTTCGCCCGAGTAGACGTAGCGGTACTTGGTGAGCGACGGACCCCAATCGGCAGGCACGGCCTCGAGCTCGACCTCGCGCGGCACGGGTTGGCCCACCACGATCTTAACGCGGGTCATATTCCGGCTCGATCTGCACGGCGGCAGCAGGACCCGTGCCGGTGGCGGTTACGACCGTGGACTGCGCCATCGCGCCCACCGAGATCATCGCCATCGCGGTCGTCAGTAGAAGCTTGTTCATGTTTTTCTCCCGCCGCCATATCAGGCAGCATCGAGAACCTTCGAATGATGGCAAGGTTCCGCCATCGGCGCCCGAGGAATTATTCTTCGCAGTCGGAATCCGGGCCCTTCGTGAACTTGTTCTCGCGCGCGCGATGGAACCTTCCGGTCACACACTGGTTCGCCCAAGTTCCCGGCGGCGCACTTGCAGCTCCCAAGCAGGCGTTTGTTCACCTAGGTTCTGCTGATGTCACCTTCCGATCCAGTCAGGAGTGCTCACGATCGACGCCAACGACGGCTATTGATCGTGCTGGTTTTGGGATTTGTTGTTTTCGGCGCCGCTGCGGCCGCACTCTTCTACGTCTTGCAGCCCGAGATCCTCCGGATCGCCGTCGGACCCGCAGGCAGCGACGATCATCAGGTGGTCCAAGCGATGGCCGAGGCTTTCGAAGAGGAAAGCAAGACCGTCAGGCTCTCCCCGATCACGACCGAAGGAGCGGCCGAATCCTTGGCTCTGCTCGGCGCCGGCAAAGCCGACCTGGCGATAGGTCGCGGCGACCTTGGCATGCCGGCCGACGCGCAGACACTGGCGGTCCTGCGGAAGAACTACGTTGTCCTGTGGTCGCCCTCCGGGCGACCGGGCAAAGACTCCAAGAAGAAGGCCAGCGGCAAGATCGGGGAGATCGCCGATCTGGCGGGTCGCAAGGTCGGCATTATAGGACGGACCGGAGCCAACCTCGCACTCCTGCGGACCATTCTGGTGGGCTCCGGAGTGGAGCCGGACAAGGTAGCGACGGTCCAATTCGGGACCGAAGAAATCGAAAAACTTTCGCAAGACGCCACCCTCGATGCCTATCTCGCCGTCGGTCCGCTCGACAGCAAGATCACTGCCGCCGCGATCGCCGCGACTTCGCGATCGCGCGGAGCTCCGAAGTTTCTTCCGGTCGAAGCATCCGAGGCGATCGCTCTGAAGAACGCCCGCTACGAAGCTGAGGAAATTCCGGGCAGCGTCTTCAACGCGAAACCGGCCTGGCCCGAGGACAAGGTCGACACCATCAGCGTCAACCATCTCATCCTGGCCAGAAAAGAACTGTCAGAAGCCAAGGCGGCGGCCTTCTACCGGCAGCTTTTCGCTGTCCGCGACACGATCGCGCAACGTGTCGCCGGCGCCGCGCACATCACGAAGCCCGAGACGGAGAAGGAGGCGGAGCCCTCCGTGCATCGGGGCGCCGCGGCGGTCATCAACGGGACCGAGCGAACCTTTCTGGACAAGTACAGCGACTACTTCTGGTTCGCCTTGCTTCTTCTTTCCGGGATCGGTTCGGCCGCCGCCTGGCTGCGTCGCTATCTGAACCGGGACGACCGGGACGACACCACCAGCCATCGCAACCGCATTCTGGCCGTAGTCCGGGAGGTTCGCGATGCCGAGTCCGAACAGGACCTGCTGACGTCGCAGCGCGAAGTCGATGCGATCATCGGCGAGACCCTGAAGTGCTACGATGATGGAACGCTCGAACAAGAGGACCTGGCGGCATTCGGTCTGGTCCTTGAACTGTACGATCATGCCGTCGCCGAAAGGCGAGCGACGCTGCTGAGCGGCCCCACGGATCAGACAAAGGCTTCGGGTCCAACCCTTGCCTCTCGCCGATAGGCGCCCTCCGGGAACACGAATCTCTACCAGGCCCGTCGGCCGCTATTGCCAGGGACATTGATTTTCCTCCCATGACGGGTCGAGGGTCCGATCGATCCGGTGGAGTTCAATGCAAAAGGAGCGGACTACTTTCTATCCTAGTTCGAGCCCAGGCCTGGTCTCCGTGCGCCCGGCGCGTGTTCATCGCTTTTGCAACAACGCCGACAGCATAGTGTCGTCGTTCAGGATCGAAAAAACCTCCCGGGACGAGAGATGCGCAACGCCCTGCTCGAACGTGTCGCTCGCTTCGACCTTGGCACGGCCGACCGCCAGGTTTGCATCGATCGTGTCAGGTCGAGCGGCGCGAGGAGGCGGCAGCTGCGCGATGTGGAAGGCTAGGAGTGCGGCGTCTTCGCGCAACTCCACCAACGCGGGTTTGATTCCTACATCCACCGACGCGCTCAATTCGTTCGCCCGAAGCAGGACCGGAGGGGGCGCTCGTTCTTCGGGGTGGCGAACAACTTGCCGGTCGTGGGCCTGGTAGTCAGCGCGCCTATGGGAACGGCAAACAGCAGCCCTGCGATGACCGGCGACATCCAGAGCAGAAGTGGCAGCGAAACGGCGTACGCGCCTGCCGCCATCGCTAGATGCGAACACCGGCAGCGTGACGGAAAAGGAAATTTCATCTTCACCGAAGGAGCTCGACCGAGAGGATCTGGACAAAATCATTGCCCTGAAGATAGTTGAGCAAGAGTTGTCGGACGCCGTACGCATCGCCGAGAAAGCTGCAGACGGAAGCGCTCTCGCCGGAGGCCTGATGAAGCAGGATGGCAAACTCAACTTCGTGGTCGTCATCGCCAGTGGTGATCACTTGAAGGAGGTTCTGCTCGAGCGGCCCCGGTGCGGTAAGAAAGTTGCAACTTTGCACTAGGCGCACGTCTGAACCGATAAACCAGATCGCTGTTGCCGCGACCCGACATTTTGGAGATCAGAAGAATCGACGCACTCTGGCGCGTGTCAAATGCGACCGAAATCCCACGCTAACCTTTCTTCCCAACGCGATGCTCCCGCTCCGCAGCTCGACAAAGATGATTGGACTGCGCGTCAACGATCACCAAGGCGATCCCGACACGACGAAGCACGCAATCGCCCGCCGAAGCCCACCGTGCGATTGCTCGCGCCCATCGATGGCGTGGAATGCTTGAGTCGAAGCGATTTGCTTCCGTCCGCGAGTTGGCAAAGGCCGAGAAGAATCAACGAATCCTATCTTTGCCGAGTGCTGAGACTGACGCTTCTCTCGCCCATGCTCACTGAAGCAATTCTCAACGGCCAACAACCGGTCGGGCTTGATCTCGCAAGTTTACTTAAGTTGCTCCCCGTCGAGTGGAACCGGCAATCATGGTCAGACAGCCCGGCTCACAGACAGACCCAGCGGCTAGGTTACCGTGATCCATTCAATGCTGCACGCGGACTTGCAGCGATTGCACTGCGCGGGCTGCCCGAACGTGCTGGTCAATTGCCAGTCTTGCGCTTCATTACTCCACTGGATGGTTGCGTGACAAACAATGTCGTCTGAACCGCAGCCGGCGCAGATTGGCGTAGACCGCTGAGCTGAACCCGCACCCCGGCTTGGTGTTTCGGCGAGCAAGTTGAAAGGATTGATCAGCAGTGTTCGCCGCATGCCAAAGGTCCCGGGCGTGTGAGCTTACGGCCAACTTTACATCCGCCGCATTCTTTCTAAACCCCGAACTTCGTTGTGCAACGCAATCATGCACTGCTTCAGATGGGTCGCCCGCAAGATCACAATCCAGTCGTCACGGCGCGTAAACGAACATGCCAAGCACAGCCGGACGCTTCATCCCCCGTAAGCTTGACCTAGCTAAGCAGCCCGGCTCGACCTCGTGATTTGCACGATCCCCTCTTGTTCCTATGCGAATATGTACGCAAAGCAACGCACCTATTTCGATGCATGGGAACGCTGCCTAGTACGCCGCATTGTTCTTTATTGCTTTTTGGTGAGGTAGCGTGCCATGCGTGCTTTTCCGAAGATTATTGCAATAGCGGCTGTATCGGTCTCGACCGCCACCTTCGCAAATCCTGTTGCAGCGCAAACGTTCGACGAGAGATGGTCTATCATCCCGAAGGCGCACGCGGACCCCGCTCCCCCGACACCTGATCAGACGAAGGAAGATCCAAAAGGGCAGCCTCCAACCGCTGAAAAGGTACCGGACGGTTCGGAAGATAAACCCGCCACGCGGATTGCCAGCCGCACCTTCTCTGGCAAGGCTTCGTTTTATTCGTATCGGACGGGTAAAACAGCAAGCGGTGTTGCATTCGACCGCGAGCTGCCAACTGCCGCCCATCGCAGCCTGCCGTTCGGCACAAAAGTCCGCGTAACTGATCTTGTGACCGAAAGATCAGTCGTCGTCCGCATCACTGACCGCGGACCAAACATCAGGGGTCGCGTACTCGACCTTTCGCACGGCGCTGCGCGCAGCCTGGGAATTATGGATCGTGGCGTTGTCGACGTTCGCGTCGAGGTCCTTTAGGCTGCCCTGCAGAATGGATCGCACAGTGGAAAGATGGGTGCACGCGAAATCGATACAGAGCGACGTTTAATAGCGATGCAAACGCGTAAGGAACGAATAGAAGCGCCGCGAGCCGATTTGCGCGCCATTGCAGACGAATGAACAGCAGAATTAGACTTAGCATTAGCAGGATAACGACGATACCCATTGCCAAACTATGAAATCGAAAGACGGTGGGAAACTAAAGGAAATTGAGTACCATCTCTCCAAGCCAGACTTGCGAGGCTGCGCCATCTCGCTCCTGCAGGTATTTACGCTAGCCAGCGATCGCGATCATCACATAGAGGGCCGTCCAGGTTGGCGAAAAAATCCAATTTGGAAGATTGAATGCCGGCTTTCGAAGCGCGGAGTACCATGCCCGGCAAGTTGGTTGCTCCGATCAGCCAGCCAGAACCGACGACTCCGGCAAGAAAAGTCAGCAAAGCTAGTTTTCGTGGTTTCATGGGCTCGACGACGGCGAACAGGCCGGTGATTTGTAACGGCGTTAAAGGGCGGCCGCGCTAAGAGCCCAGTGTATCGGAGTTTGCCGGAGGAACTATCAAGATCGACCAAAGTTTCCTTCCTATGAGCGAGACGCTGCCAATCGTCGTAGAGAAGTCGGTCCAGGTTGCCTGGGACTTCCTCGAGCGATCGGGTGAAATTGCAGACCCTGGCGACGCGAGCCGCTTTCTCTTTAGAAATATCGACGACATGTCCCGGGCTGGCGAGCATCGTATGCTTGTGCTGGCAAACCATGCCATTGACGCTTACCGGCGTTACAAGCGCCTGCTCGCGGCATGATTAATCCTAACTGTTCGATCTGTGGCGGCCTCGGCTGGATGTGCGAGAACCATCCGCACCTAGGGTGGACGAAAGACCCGCGCGGATGCCAGTGTGGCGCCGGCATGAGATGTGAGTGTAATAGACTTGGCGATATTGGCCAAAGCGGAGCGGACTGCTCCGTGAGACCCTCGCGCACTGACAGTGTGCCCTTTCCAGCGACCTAACCTGCTTTACTTCCTCGCCCGTCCAAGCTCGCGCTAGCGGCGCTTCTATTTGGATTGGTCCTTCGTGGTCCCTTCCTCTCGACAAGTGAGCCCGGCCGCTTCCATGGCTGCTTGGGCTTTCGGAAGCCAATCGCGCGCTGACACCGAGCTGACCGACGGCAATGTAACTCAACGTGGCCCGTTTAGGCAGTTCTGATCGGGAACAGCCTAAACTCGACGATCGGACGACGCTATGCACCTCCTGATCGGTGAACGCGCGAGCGCCCCGCTTCTAGTTAGGAACGCTGAGCTGCTGCCGGTTTGATGGACACCCGCTTAAGCTAATCCCACCTTGCGCTCGAACTCAACCGGGCTGAGATAGCCGATGGTCGAGTGCCTGCGGGTCGTGTTGTAAAATCGTTCGATGTAGTCGAACACATCGGCGCGTGCCTCATCTCTGGTTTGATAAATCTTGTTGGCCGTACGCTCGGTCTTGAGCGAGGAGAAGAAGCTCTCCATCGCCGCGTTGTCCCAGACGTTGCCGGAGCGGCTCATGCTGCAAACGATGCCGTGGTCGGCCATCAGGCGCTGGAACTGCTCGCTGGTGTACTGGCTGCCCTGGTCGGAGTGATGCAACAGCGCATCCGGCTTGCCGCGCCGCCAGACGGCCATCAACAATGCGTCCGTCACGAGCTGTGCCGTCATGGCGGCACTCATCGACCAGCCCACCACGCGGCGTGAGAACAGGTCGATCACCGCTGCGACATAGAGCCAGCCTTCGGCCGTCCAGAGATAGGTGAAGTCGGCGATCCACTTCTGGTTCGGCCGCTCGGCGGCGAACTGCCGGTCAAGGAGGTTCGCCGGTACGGTCTCGAGCTGTCGATCGCCGCTGTCCTTCGGTAAGCGCCGACGTCGCGGCCGCGCCCGCAAGCCTTGCAGGCGCATCAGCCGCTCAATCCGGTGCAGGCCGCAATCCGCCCCGTCGGCGAGCAGGTCACGCCACACCCGGCGTGCGCCATAGGTGCGGTCGCTGGCGGCGAAGCTGGCCTTGACCTTGCCGCCGAGCTCCTCGTCGCTGCGGGATCTGGCGCTGGGAGAGCGGTTCAGCCAGGCATGGAAGCCCGACCGCGACACTCCCAGCGCATCGCATAGCCATGCCACCGGCCAGATCGTCCGGTGCTTCGCGACGAAGGCGAACTTCATGTCGCTTCCTTCGCGAAGTAGGCTGCGGCCTTTTTTAGGATATCCCGCTCGGCCTTCAGCTTGGCGACCTCACGGCGCAGCCGCTCGATCTCCTGCTGCTCCGGCTTCATCTGCCCGTGGCCGGGAAAGGCTTGCGCCGGGTCGGAGCCCAACTCCTTCACCCATTTGCGGAGAACATTCTCATGAACATCCAGGTCACGGCCAGCTTGCGCCACCGACACCCCACGTTCCCGCACCAGCTTGACCGCCTCGACCTTGAACTCGCGGCTGAACTTCCGTCTTTTCATCGCCACCTCCGGCTTCATGAAACACCTAATCTCGGTGTCCATCAAACCGGCAGCAGCTCAGTTCGCCCATCTTGGATGTCGCACCGAGCTTCTGCTTGCCGCCTGTCGATCTTTGAAGAGGCGTGAGACCCAACCAAGCGGCGAAGTCACGCCCTTTGGCAAAGGTCTCGGCCGGCGGTGCTAGAGCGGCGATCGCGGTGGCGGAGATTGGGCCAATGCCGGGAACGGTCATTAGCCGGCGCGATACTTCGTCCTCGCGAGCACGTCGCGCGATTTCCTGGTCGAGGTCCGCGACCTTGCCATTGAGGTCGGTCAGCAGGTCCAACATCAATCGGAACATGGCGTGGGCCGCTTTGGGAAGGCGAACTGGCCATCTCTTCTTCCTCGATCAGGTCGGTAAGCATCGCCACGTGCGACGGCCCCTTAGGTGCGACCCAACCATATTCAGTGAGGTGTCCCCGGATCGCGTTGATGAGCTGCGTTCGCTGCCGCACTAACAGGTCACGGGTCCGAAACACCAGACCCGCCGCCTGTTGCTGTTCGCTCTTCACGGCCACAAACCGCATGCTCGGCCGCTGCGCTGCTTCGCAGATCGCCTCGGCATCGATCGCGTCATTCTTTTGCCGCTTCACAAACGGCTTTACGTAGGCGGGAGGGATCAGCCGAACTTCATGGCCAAGCTGGGCGAGTTGACGGGCCCAGTGATGGGCTCCGCCACATGCCTCCAGAGCTACCGTGCAACTCGGGTGGGCTGCGAAGAAATCCAGCAGCTTTCCTCGGCTGATCCGTTTGCTGAATATAGCTCGCCCTTTCCCGTCTGCTCCATGAGCGTGGAAAACATGCTTGGCGATATCCAGACCGATTATGATAACCTCTGACACGGACGCCTCCCTTAAGTGGTGCTCAACACCTCCACTTTGGCACATCGATGCCGTCGGGCGGGGCGTCCACCCCATCATAAATCCGGATGTCCGCTTTCGAGAGGTAAAGCGGACACGCGGTCCGACCGCAGGGATGGCGCCTTGTGACCCGTTTCGTTTCGGAGGTCGCGGCCCAATACCTCGGTGGTACCAAGGTCGCGCCGAACCGACTAGCTATGCGGCGATGAGCTCACCCCAGCAATTCGTGTGCTCAATCCTCATAGATCTGTTGCACTTCAGTAACTCCATTCCAGTCCAAGAGGCTGTAAAAGTTCAGCTGGGCGCTGGAAGTGACGGCATGTTTGATGTGTATCTAAATTATAAACGCGACTATCTGCTCGTGGTCCCGAGGGGGAAACCGATCCCGATCCACGAAAACCCGGGCCGATGGCGGAAGAAGAAAGCGGCTGCTGCAGTAAGCGACGAGATCAAGTTGACCGTGCAAAAACACGGTTACTACCGACGCAAGCTGGGCAAAGCTCAAAACTAGCCCTTCAGCGGCAGGGGCTCCACGCAAGCATCGTGGCTCTCTCATGCGTTCGGAGCGCGCCTTCGTCTTAGGCGGGCTTGGGAACTGCTAGGCGGTCCCCATCAGTTTCTTGAAAGCCGAAGACTTCAAATTTTCTAGGTTGCGTTCGCCGGCTCCGCTGCCGTTTTGCCGAGTCATGCGGCGCGGGCTCCCGTCCCTAACTGAACGGTATTGCTGTTGGCGGGATCGTCCCGTGTCCGCAATCGCGCCGCCTTGGGTCGAGGCGATTGTGGCACGGGACAGGGTCAGTTCAGAGACCTCACCAGCACGGATAACTTCCGTTCCATCACTGGAACCAAACTTTCTGCGCCCTGTTGTTCCCCTAACCAATGGAGGAACATCATGATTTCGAAATGCCTTGCAATCGCATTCCTTGCTACTGCGTCGATGACCGGCGCGGCGTCGGCGCAAGCCACGAACCAGGTGGATTGGACTACCACTGCCACCACGCACAAGGTGGGTGAATGGCGCGCGTCTAAGCTCGCCGGCGTGAATGTGTACAATGAAGCAAACGAGAAGATCGGTGATATCAACGAGGTGATCTTGGATAGGTCAGGCAAGGTGGCCAATGTCATTCTGGGTGTGGGTGGCGTTCTCGGCTTGGGCGAACACTACGTGGCAGTCACCTTCGATAAGCTGAAGTGGGTTGACCAACCGGTGACCTCGACAACTGCGTCGACAACGTCCGCCCCAGCGAATGCTCCTGCAGCGACTTCCGCTCCAGACAGCACCACGCGAACCACGACCGGTGCCGCAACTACGACCACGACAACCACCACCACTAGCGCCAGTAAGAGTTGGTACCCTGATCACGCAGTGCTTAACGCCACTAAGGATGAATTGAAGGCCATGCCGGAGTTTAAGTACTAACTCTCGCCTGCGATCCGAAGCCGCCTCCCACCGGGGCGGCTTTTTGTTTGAGTGGCCGGATCGATGACGCGTCCGTTGCTAGGGGGCGCCCTCTCTTTTCGCCACCATCGGAGCCATTGGTTTTGACCGGATTGTCTGTGCGACATTCTGACCAATATGAAGGAGTCCTTTGGGCGAGCGCAGCAACGCCAATAAACTTTTTCTGGCGATGATCAATTTTATACAGACGGCGCCGATCTATCCTGCACTTAATGGCTGATTGCCGGTCACGACGCATATTAGCAATCAGCCCGACGCGGTCCGTCGGGCTTTTGCAGATGAGTGAGTCGACTTGGTGTGTGACAACATAGAGTAGATGCAATGAGAGCTTTCTCAATTGTCGGACTGCTGTTTGCAGCAGTGGTGTTGGCGACGGTTCCGGTCTCGCCGCAGGTGACACCGCGCGGCTTGGAGTTAAGCGTTGATCAAGCGCAGGCCTACACGTACCGGCGTGCTCGCGTGACTGCGCGTCGTGTCGACCGTCGCGTGTACCGCCATACGCGTCGCGCCGTGCGGCGTGGCGTTTATTAACGGAGCGCGATGGGCGCTGGTCGAGTGATCGAGCCGCGCCGACGAGGTGATTGAGTCACTGCAGTTCATGGATGTCGTTTGCCGCACTTCATGAGTCCGAGTTGTGGCCCATAGGTAGGTATGACCACTGGAATGTCGGCTCTTCGAGGTGAACCGGAAGTCCCCGGTTCGGTACCCACAATATAATGACCCGGAACAAGTGTTGTTCGGGAGTCTTAACGCTGCTTGGATCGCCTTCCTGCCCACGGCGTCCTGCTTAGACGGCTTCAGTGTCCCTACATTGGGGCCGTCTTGCTGAACGAAATTTTCAATAGTGGTCAATATTGACCAGCCCGAATTGTTGCGTCGGGCAAGACTAGCTCCATCGCCGTCCGCAATAGGCAGTTATCGGCGACAGAGAGATCAGCAATGCTCCCGCCAAATACGGGGGATGCATGATGTCATCTATCCAGCCAAATCCACTATACAGCCGCGCGGAGATCGGAATTCTTCCGTGCTCCAGGTGTGGCAAGCCTATGCGGTTGGCTTGCATCGAGCCTGCTCAACCCGGTCATGAAGTCCGTACCTTCGAGTGCCCCGGAATGCAAGACGACTGGAAGCTTTGCAGTTGCGATCTAGCCGCCACTCTAGGCGGTGTCTGCGACCTGTTGGGTCCGGCTCGGGCTTGGTCTGCTGACCGCTCGATTAGCTTATCGGCAGCCGGGTACTCCCATCCTGGCTGCGAAAAGCTGCCATGGTACGGCACTTTTACTTCGAACGTCCGCGGCTGAATGGTAAGCTAGGTGTCCCACCGCGCGGGACGAAACGGGACATGCCAGAAAATACCAACCACGCAATATTTGATCCTAAGGAGTTTCTCGCCAAGTTAGGCGAAGGGAAGACCATCCTCGCGTTTCGCAAGGATGAGATCGTCTTTGCGCAGGGCGACGTGGCAGATACGGTTTTTTATATCCAGAAAGGCCGGGTCAAGGTTGTTGTCATATCAGAGCAAGGCAAGGAAGCCGTGGTCGGCATTCTGGAGGCCGGCCAGTTCTTTGGCGAAGGCTGCATGAACGGCCATTCGCTGCGTATCGCGACGACGACAGCGATGGAGGAATGCCTGGTGACCGCGATAACGAAGACCGCCATGGTCGCGGCATTGCACGATGAACCCAAGTTTTCGGAGGTGTTCATAGCCTATCTGCTGACCCGCAACAGCCGGATTGAAGAGGACTTGATCGATCAGCTCTTCAACTCCAGTGAAAAACGATTGGCGCGCCTGCTGCTCCTGCTGGCGAATTTCGGCAAGGAGGGCAACCCTCAACCGATCAGTCCGAATATCAGCCAGGAGACATTGGCCGAAATGATTGGAACGACGCGATCCCGCGTCAGCTTCTTCATGAACAGATTCCGCAAGCTCGGCTTCATCAGCTACAACGGAAAAATCGAGGTCAACAGCTCATTGCTGAACGCGGTCTTGTACGACAAGCCCGAGATCAAGCGCGAATTGTAAAACGATAAAATTGCGCCTCAACGCCAACCGTCGCGTCGTTAGCGGCGACTAAACTCTTCGCGCCGGACATCGCACCGGCCCTTCCCGTACCTGGACAAGGGCACACCTGCTGAATATGGCGCCGCCCTCAAGCACACCATCGCGCAAGGCTGGCTGGAGATCTCGAGAGCGGGACGTACGTGAAGATTCTCCCGGCCGGAAACGACCTGTTCGCCTGAAAAGAAAAAGGACCGCGTCACGCAAATGAGGATCCTTTAGAGCACCTTGCGCGTTGAGGCTCCATCGAGGGGCTGAACCGGAAGGTGGATTATGAGCTACGTTCCTCGGGATATTCAAAGAAAGTTCGAACGGCGGTGGGCCGCTAGATTTGCGCGGCCAGTGGAAGCGCGCCGGCCCGAAAGGCATCAATCTAAAAAGCCGGATCAGCCCCTCGCCGCTTCCTTCAAAACCCAAAGAAAAACCGCCGAATTGAACCGGCGGCCTTGAGGCGTGCGAGCGCGGACCGTAAGCGCACCGTTGTACCGCTTGCCAGCTGGCAGCTGTTGGTCGAGCGGTCGAGAAAACGCCGCAGATGAAACCTCTTCGCGTTCGTCACTCGGCCTTACTCTTTCGGTTCGGGATGTAGCTTGCGCTTCTCGGCTTCGTACTGCTCAATCAAAAGCGCGAGACCGTCTAGGGTCAGTTGATCCGTGATCCGCATCCTGAGCGAACGGTAGTGCGCGATCTTCTCATCCAACTCCGCGCACTTGTTACACATAACCGGACTTCCGAACTGACACCAATAACGAAAACCCAATTCAATTTGAGTTAGTTCCGCCATTGGCTCGCGCAACCGATTACCTGGTTGCCCCGTAACTTGGGTGTCGGCCCATTCTTCCCGTTCCCTCAGAGGACTGTCGTAAGTCTGATGTCAGCCAGAGATGTTAGATACGGAACTCCCGACTAGTGAAGGATTTCATCTATAGGACAGCGGCACTCACTTGATCAGCACCGTCGCCGGTGCCACATCATACCCCATCGGGGATACGTCGGCCCCGACATACAGGCAACGCATCGACTGCCTCATGCGATGACGCATCCACTGCTCATTCAATGAAGGTTGTGCGTCCTGTGGGTGGCAGGCTTGGGCTACGTTCGAGCACCGCTCGGCGCAGCAAACCTCCACGCAAACGCAACGCAACGGCACAAGCCGCTGAGGGAAACCTTGGCGGCTTTTGCGTGTGGCCAGATTGGACTAGCGAGCAGAGAGGTTATCGGAGCGCGCGCACGTAACCGATCATCTCTTCGGTATCATCAGTGTCTTTGAAGAGTGTCCTCAGCAGCCGCCACAATTCGCGGTGCCCGGCTGTTTGGCCACCTTGCTTGAGATAGTCCGCGATATCCATTGCGGCGGTTTGCATGTCAATCGTACCGCTGACGCGTGCGTCGAAATCCGCCACCTCGCGCTCGACATACAAGCTTTTGGTGTCCGTATCGAAGACCAGCGCGCACCGATCCGCGTGGGTGACCTCAGGGCCTCTAACTTGACGGTACAACTCGCGTCTTAGGAGGGCCATGTTTAACTCCTGACGATGATGGTTTCCGACGGCAAGCAAAGCTTTTTCAGCTCAACTGGGCTGCGACGACCTCACTGCGCCACGTTCGGTCTTAGCCTCTTGGTGTGGAACTCAGCTTGATTGGCATCTTCTTCGGCCAGTAACTCGCGGAGCGTGGCGACCTTCCGCGCATGGTCTCGATGGCCAAGAGTGCTTTTGAAGATAAAATCCGACATGGCTCACTCCTTCGATGGAGCCAGCTTCGATTTATGCTGCACCTCGGAAAAGCAAATAGCGAGTCAAATGTCGGCTAGTCAAAACAGTCCAACATCGGGCCCGCGCCTCGTTATGAAGCCTCGTCAACTAGCCAGGCGCGCGCCCGGCCTTTGCGATGTCCGTTGACAGCGACCTTACTTCGCGGTGGACGACGACCCTTTTGTTGATTCATTTCGTGAAGAGCACGAGCAAAAAAGTCGCGGGCTACCGCATCTAAGCGCGTCGTGATTTGTTCGCTGGACTCCACAGTTGTGACGCCTTCTTCAATTCTTTCGGCTTCGCGAATGTAATCCATAGATAGTTCACGCAAGCGCTGGACTTCAGCGTCATCGAGCAAGGGTGCGATTTGTGCCAAGAGGTGCTGTGCACGCGCGCATGCGCGTTCGTTTCGAGTGCCATCCATGATAGCCTCCAAAGGAGATCCAGTTTTTGAGTTTCCTGATCAGTTCCCCGGGTCCGAACAGAGGCCGTTGAGATCGGCTCGCAAGATCAAGTAAGCTAAACGCGGGCTATTGTGTCTGGTTCCGGACATTGCGGATTCTTTCGAAAGGAACAGCGGTTCTGCTGCGCTCAAGCGAGGTCGCGCAATTTGACCGCTGGCCTCCATGAGGTAATCCGACGCAGTTGATCTTTCGCAAGCACCCGGTGCCCCTACCAGTGATAGTCGTTTTTCAAGTCGCTTATCGCGTTGTCCAGTTGAGGCTTGCAGGTAGTCCGCAATCCGCGAGATCAATCCGAGGCGTGATCCGTCAGTGTGGGAGGACATTTCGACCGCGCCGTTTGATCGCGAACTTGAGCTAGCGGTGGTAGAACGCGACTCCCTGCATGCATTAGTGTTTGCTTGCCGTCGTATCTTTTGTGGCTGGATCAACGCGCAAACCAATCAGCGCGTCACCATCAACCCGACGCACTGGCGTCCTTGGGCCGAAAACCAGTAACTCTCACTTTCCTTGGTAGTCTCGCTAGCCCGCAATCAATTTAGCCTCTTCCCCTGCGAGCAGCCGTTTGAGCGTTTCCCGCTTGGCCAGATTCGACAGTAATGCTCCATCATCTTGTTTGCCATGCCCCTTAATAAGCCTTGCGTTGTGTCGGGAACCAGACACTATGGCCGCTTGGGGCCCAGACCTTACCCTCTGTTGGGAGATCGGAATGAACTCCTTCTTCCACGACGAAAACGTAGCGCTTTACCGCAAGCTGATCGCGGAAAGCGAAAGCAATCCGTCACGGGATGATTACGGGATGCAATGCTGCTGACGTTGCTTGTCGAGGAAACGGCGAAAGCGAAGCAGTTACCACGCTTGCCTGACGCATGGTGAGCGCGCCCGATGTGTGGACATCTGGGTCGCGGCACGATGGGCCGATAGATTGATTTATCTCAAGGCCGTATCCGAAACGCGGGCCCAGCTTTACCTTCGGAAGGCAGCGATAGGTCAAGACAATCGGGAGTGAAGCATGTACCGGCATATTCTCATTCCGACAGATGGGTCGGAACTTGCGGAGCATGGGGTGGCGCATGGGTTGGCGCTGGCGAAATCCCTTGGAACCAAAGTTTCTGTAATCTTCGTTGTGGAGCCGCTTTCAGAAATGAGAAGAGGGTCTCCGTTCCTTGAAACACTCGCAAAATATGCTGAGCTGCGCCAGGAACAGGCCACGAGCGTGTTGGATCGCGCGGCAAATGCGGCCAAGGAGGCTGGTGTTTCCTGCAAGACAATTCAAGTAGAGAACGGACAACCCCATCAAGCCATTATCGCAGCAGCCGAGGACAGAGGCTGCGATCTCATTGTTATGTCATCGCATGGGCGCAGCGGACTTTCCGCGCTACTAATCGGCAGTGTGACAAACAAGGTGCTGACGCACGCGAAAACCCCCGTATTGGTTTGTCAATGAATGTGCAGCAGACCGCTCGATGGGCCAAATAAACGCGCCGGAGATAATGCCCGGTAGTGGGATGTCACGGCCTGCCCCGCTGCTTGATGGCCCACAGCCGGTAGGCTTCGTTCTCGTAGGGGTCATCGCCGTCCCGCACTCCTTTCCGAAGAAAGTGCAGTGTGAGGGGTGGCACTGGTCCCGTCCGTGCCGGGATAACGCCAAAGGTGCCGGGGCATCGAGGCACTTGCTCCTCGGCCCCGGCTGGCGGCGGTTACTTGTTTCGCGGCACTCGCCGTCTTGCCGCGCCAGAGCATCACCATGACAAGAGTCGTGATGGACACGCGCCCTGGAAACAGGGAGACGGGAAGGAGAATGATGACCCGCCTCGCCCTTTCGACTGCGAGCGTGGAAAGGATAAGCCCGCTCGCAGCTTCGCGACGCCAAACCAACACAAACGTCGCGAATTAGAATCATAGCGGCAGCAGTTGTCGTCGCTCGCTTAGAACCCCCGCGTCAGCCGATGCGCCTTACGTAGTTCGAGGTTGGTGGGATCGTTGAAGAAGCGGTTGTCCGTCGTCAGATAATTTGAGACTAATCAGGCTTTTCGAGAAGGGAGGCTCTGGCTCATCTGTTGTTGGAGTTTAAGCGGCCTGCAGTTGGTGCTGCAAGCGGCGGTTTGCGATGGTCTCACGCTTGATGCGCTGTCGTTCGGTTAGGATGGTCTCGGCTCTGCCGAAGTAGACGTCAGCCGGGGTCAGGTTTTTGATGCTCTCATGATAGCGGACGTGGTTGTAATGCTCGACGAAGGCGCCGATCTGCCGTTCGAGGTGGTGAGGTAGATAATAGTTCTCGAGCAGAATGCGGTTCTTCAGGGTCTGATGCCAGCGCTCGATCTTTCCCTGGGTTTGGGGATGATACGGAGCGCCGCGCACGTGCTGCATGCCCTTGTGTTCGAGCCACCTGGCCAGATCGTCCGCGACGTAACTCGAACCATTGTCGCTGAGAAGCCTCGGCCGGTGCGCGACGGTGATGTGGTCAAGGCCGGAGGCCGCGAGTGCCTGGTCGAGTGTGGCCGTGACGTCGGAGGCACACATCGTGGGACCAAGCCTCCAGGCGACGATGTAACGCGAGAAGTCATCGAGCACGGTCGACAGGTAGTACCAGCCCCAGCCGGTGATCTTGAGGTAGGTAAAGTCGGTCTGCCAGAGCTGGTTGATGGCGGTGGTCTTGTCCTTGAACTCGTTCGCCGCCTTGATCACCACATAGGCGGGGCTGGTGATGAGGTCATGCGCCTTCAGCAGCCGATAGACCGATGCCTCGGAGACAAAATACTTCCGTTCGTCGGTGAACCGCACGGCCAGCTCGCGCGGCGACAGCTCGGGCAGCTCCAGCGCCAGGTCGATGATCTGGCCCCGCACATCGTCGGGGATGCGATTCCATATCCGGTCAGGTCGAGACCGGTGGTCAGCCAGCGCCTCGACGCCGCCATCACGATAGCGATCATACCATCTATAAAACGTGGCGCGTGGGATCCCGAGCTTGTCCAGCGTGCGCTTGGCCGGCAGGTGCGACTGCTCGACCAACTGGATGATCTCGGCCTTCTCGGACGCAGGATATCTCATGCCTCGTCCTCCCCATCCCCGTTCATGCTTTTTTTGAGTAGGCGGTTCTCAAGGGTGAGGTCGGCCACGACTTCCTTCAATGCGGCCGTCTCACGACGGAGATCCGTCACCTCGCCGGAGGTCGCCGCACGCGCCGTATCGCCCGCCAGGCGGCGCTTACCGGCTTCGAGGAACTCCTTCGACCAGCCGTAATACATTGAGGCGGCAATGCCCTCACGCCGGCAGAGCTCGGAGATGTTCTCCTCGCCCCGCAGTCCTTCCAGCACGATGCGGATCTTCTCTTCCGCCGAATACTGCCGGCGGGTCTGGCGCCGAATGTCCCTTAGTACCTGTTCTGCCGGCGCTTTGCCCGGTCCGGATTTCTGCTTCATCTTCGCTCCTGGTGGCTACGATGAACCAGAAATCCTCCCTCCGCAAAATCCTTCAATTTGTCTCACACGCCCTGACGGCAAACAGGCGGTGACGACGATCCTCTCCACCCGCTCGGCCGAGAAGCGCGCCGCCGGCGAGGCGCTGATCCGCGAGGCCGACGATCTGCTCTGCCAAAGCTGGAACGAGAGGATATGGGCCGACGGCGGCCCGATTGACCCCTCGCCCTCGATCGACCAGGCCATCAACGCCGGCTATCCGTGGCTCGAGATCAAGTGCTCGCGCTGCAAGACGCCGAGGGCGGTCGACCTGGCCGGGCTTCGCCACGTTCCGACGACCAGGGTTCACGATCTGGCCGGCCGCCTGCGCTGCGTGAAATGCAGCAAGGCCGGCAAGCGGCCTGCCGCCGAGTTGCTGCAGCTCTGGCAGCGCTGCCCGATCAGAGACGAGTCATGACCGAGCTGACGCGCCGACGCGACAAGAACGCCGCACTTGAAAGGTGGAACATCTTCCACGGTGACGTCCAGGTCGGCTCGATCGGGCTGCACTCCGGCGTGCCCAACCACGCCGAACAGTGGGAATGGAAATGCGGCTTCTATCCGGGATGCGACCGATCGACCGGCGGCCCGGCCGGGACCTTCAACCAGGCGCGCGCGGCGTTCGAGGCCGAATGGGAATTACTGCTGCCGTCCCTGACAGAGGCGGACTTCCAGGCCTGGCGAGACCAGCGCGACTGGATCGAGCGCAAGCAGGCCATGTGGGCGCGCGGCGAAAAGCTGCCTTCTCAACAGCCATCGTCGCTGATGCGCTGTCCGTGTGGCGCAACATTTGATAGCCATCGGCCCGCTGAGAGCCAAATCCACACCCCACACATTTACGCCGCGCAGAAGCGCGATGGAATCCGACGATGAACATGAAGGAAGGGCGCCTCTGGGCAGATCCCGAGACGGCTGCCCGCAGGATCATGGAGCACGCTCGAGCGTTCGAGCCGATCCAGGACGGCCGGATCTACATCGAGAGAATCAACTATCCGTTCATCGACAAGGACGGCGCTTCGCCAGCCGAGTACACCGCCGGGCTCAATTACGCCATCGAGCACGACTGGCTGGAGAAGCACGAAAGCGGGACCTACGTGAAGATGCTGCAGGCCGGAAACGATCTGTTCACGAGAGAGCCGCCATCTGAAGCGGCCTCAATGAGGCTTACGTAGCTTTTAAATTATCTCGCGCCTATGGTCTTTCTTCTTCACCAGAAATTGGCTGGTCTCAGAGCTGGTGTCGAAACCGCGGGAGGGCCTAGGATGAGGATGACGTTTGCTGCTTTTGTACCTGCTCACCGAGAAGGGAATGTCCGCGCCCAGTCAGGCCGTGGTTCCTGCGCTTTCATCAGCGACATCCTTAACTTGATACGGTGCGTACCAGCTTCCAGCCCTTCAAGCAGGCAACCCGTGTTTACAACTGTCACTGCAACAGTGATGGAGCACGTAGATGAACTGGAGGTTTGATCTAGATCAAAAGCAAGCTCCCGCGCGCGAGGTTTCGACAGACCCGTCGGGTGTTGCTGTCTTCGCCTTGTTGATTGCGACACCAGCGCCAGCGGTGACCCCGCCGATGGTCTATCAGACGGACGCCATGATCACCCGGATCGCTGCTGCCTGCGGCGCGGGTAGGACACGCGTCAACGGAGTGTGCGTCGAGAGAACGACGGTGCACCGGACTCGCCGAGCCGTCCGCAGATGTGCGACCGGAATGACCCGTTAACACCGCGCTGGATTTGAGCCAGGCAAAAAGTATTGCTGACGGATCCGCGGAGATGCGCGCCGCCGGGCTTCATACTGCATGTGACGATGTCGACCTGGTCAACCGCGAAGATCCGCCCTTAAGCTGGCAACTTCGGCTCAACCCCATCGTGGGCCAGCCTCCAAAAGAGAGTGCCGGCAGGCCCGGACGCTAAGTCTAGTGCCAGTTCTTCTGCATTGCATTCATGACGGTATCCGACCTGTGCGTCTTGCAGTAGCTGCCTACAACCTTCGCGTTCCGCTTAACGTAGCGGATGTCGAGTTCGCTGAGATTCTTTGTCGCGCTGAAATAGCCGCCCATCCACGAACTTATCAGGGCCTGTCGCTCGGCATCTGAATCAAGGAGCTGCTTGCAGGTGAGCACCGAAAGGTCAATCACGACCTGGGCGTGGGCTGGCGTAATATTCATCAGGATCAACACACAGAAGCTGGAAATGATGGTCCGTTTCATAAGGCCTCCAGTGTCGCTTGTGGTCGCTATTGAGCCGTTGCGCGTTGAAGACCGGCCATCACGGTTTGCGTCGGGTTTAAAGCGCACCACGACTTCACATTCGCGACGTTTCGAGCATAGGCATTCAAGTCAACGAACACGTAACCGGTTTTCTGATTGAACCAACCGCTCATCCACGCAGAAAAGACCGCCGAGTCTTCGGCTGAAAGCGCTAGATAGTCGGCACATGTCACACGGGCCAGATCGATCTTAACTTGCGCATGGGCTGCGCATGGCCAGGTCGCGCCCGCGAGGATCAGATAGAGCACGGATTTCCGCATAATCAACTCCGTCACCGATGAGGCGCATTCAGGAAGGAGAATCGGCTGCCAGTATTGATTCAGATCAATCTGCGAAACGCGGCGGCGGGTTTGATCTAGATCAAGCTCTTTCTTTTGTGCCGCGCTGCAGAAGGTTGGCAAGCACCGAAGCACCGAGACGTGCCCCTCTTATCGACGATGGCCTTGAGGCCGCAGGCTCTCAACCGTGCGAGGATCGATCTGAATCAAGCGTCGCCGGGTTTCACTGACCAGATTCCGCGCAAATGGCTGGAGGGCATGCGCCATGGGTACCGTCAGGTGGATGATCACCACCGCTCCGGAAATCTTCCTGCTGCTTTCGATCGCCATCGGCACGGTGCTGGGCCGAGTCAAGATTCGTGGTTTCTCGATCGGAACGACAGCCTGCATACTGGTGGTGGCCGTTCTCATTGGTCAGCTCGGGACCTTTACATTCCCGTCGGTGCTGCGCGTGCTTCTGTTCAGCCTGTTTGTGTTCACGATCGGCTACCGGTCCGGCCCCGAATTCTTCGCCTCCTTGAGCATCCGCACCCTGGCGCAGGTCGGCATGGCGCTCGTGCTCGGCAGCACAGGCCTCATCCTCGTTTTGATATTTGCATTCACGTTCAAGCTCGATCCGGGCACGGCCTCGGGACTTGCCGCCGGTGGGCTGACGCAATCTTCCATCATCGGCACGGCGTCCGGAGCGCTCGCGCAGGTCGGCCTGTCCAGTGATGCTTTGAAGCAGCAGGAAGCAAACATCGCAGCCGGATACGCCGTCACCTATGTCCTCGGCTATATTCTCACGCTCCTGTACGTGCCGTTTGTCGCACCGAAACTGATGCGGATCGATTTGAAGGCGGAGGCGGCGAAGCTGGAGGCGGAGCTTTCCGGCGGCAACCCGCCGCAGAGTGAAAATCTCCACTATCGCAAATTCCAGGCGCGCGCGTACCGGGTATTGGCCGCCGCGGGACGCACGGTCAAGGACGTCGAAGAGGAAATCGGCAGCCGCACTGTCGTCGAGCGAATCGTGCGGCAGGGAGCCGATATCGAGCCGCGCCTCGACACCATTCTCGAACCCGGCGACGACATCGTCGTCGCCGGGCGAACCGCTGCCCTCGTCGCGGCAAAGCCGGTCATCGGCAACGAAATCGATGCCGACGAAATCCTGAAGGCAATCCCGGGCAACGTGATCGACGTCCTCGTCGACAGCCGCCATCTCCATGGCCGATCGATCAAGGAGATCGCTGAACGCGTCGGCAACGACGCCCGCGGCGTCTATCTCCGCACGCTGACCAGGATGGGCCGCGAGGTCCCGTTGGGCCCGGACACCCGCGTCTATGTCGGGGACGTCATGACGCTCGTCGGCAGCACTCACAACATCGAGCGCGCCGCCACGAAGGTCGGGCAGATCCTGCGCTCCGGCGACCGCGCCGACATCGCCTTTCTCGCAACCGGCATCGCCGCGGGCCTCCTCGCGGGTCTCGTCAGCTTCAGGGTCGGCGGCATCCCGCTGACCTTGGGCGGCGGCGGCGGCGCGCTGATCGCTGGCCTCGTCTGCGGCTGGCTGCGGTCGCGCCGGCCGACCATCGGAGCGTTACCACGCGCGGCACAGCAGACACTGAGCGATCTCGGGCTCGGTGGCTTCATCGCAGCAATCGGCCTCGGCAACGGAGCCGCGGCCTGGGCTGCGATACAGGCGCATGGGGCCTTGCTGGTGGGCATGGGCCTGGTCGTCACGCTGGTGCCGCTGATCGTCGCGACGCTGTTTGCGCGCTATGTGTTGCACATGAATCCGGTCATCACCTGTGGGGCGCTGGCTGGCGCCATGACCGTCGACGCTGCGGTGACCGGAGCCTGCGAAGTCGCCGAGAGTCAGACCCCAGTACTCGGCGTCGCAGTGCCCTACGCCATCGGCAATGTCGTCCTGACCGTGCTCGGCCCGATCATCGTGGCGCTCACTTATACCGGCTGACGGCGGCGACGATGCGTAGGCAGTTGGCCGCAATCTTCCGACCGCTCTTGAGGGCTTTGGGCTCCTTGCCGCCTTCGGCTTGCCGTCCATCGCCGCGGACAATGTCCGTACCTAGGAGGAGATCTGGGCGCTGCCGCTGCCACTCTCGATGTTCGCCCCGTCGGCTACGGCCCCTTCCCGCTCGCGGTCATGAACCATGGCGTCTCGCTCAAGCCGGTCGATCGCGGCTTCTTTCCGCTGCTGGAATTCCGCGACGCCGCGAAGTGGTTCGCCAACGCGGCTACTTCGTGGTGGCGCCGGTCGGCAGCGGATATGGTTCAGCCGCCATCGACATTCCCGAGCACGGTCTCTACGGGCCGTTCTTCTCCATGGTCGGAAACTGTACCAATCCGCTTTCCCGACGCCGGGCGTTCGGTGGCGCAGGTCGATCTCTGGATCATCGACTACATGGTAGCCGAGAAACGCGTTCTCCCGAAGGACGACGTCGTCGTCGGACAGTCCGCCGCGGCTGGGCTTCCATCGCGCTGTCGAGTGTGAACCCGCCGCAGGTCAGGGCGATCATCACCTTTGCAGCAGGTCGCGGTGGTCGCGTCGACCATGGCGTAGGCAAGCGCCAAGACCAGGACCTCGACCGTGTGTGCGACCACCAAATGACGGCTGTCGTGACCATCACAGCCATCAGGTGCGATCGAGGCAGTGCCGTGTGCTACAATCCGGCGGTGCGGGCGATGCCGATTGCCACGACAGTCACGAGCGCGTGAATCACGATGTTGATCACGCTGATGACGGTGCCAAGCAGGAACTGGACTGCCATCGCGTGCTCCCATCGCGGACTCGGCCATGCTCTTGGTTTGGTGGGTCAGCGATTGTTATCCAGCGAAGGGGCTGAAGAGACGCCTTGATGCAGATCAAGAGAGCGCGGCGGCCCATAGCCAACATCTCCCCGCCGCGGAGCGCGTTCGGTACGGATCCAGGCAACCGTCAGTTCCCAAGCCACCGACAGAATGATCGGTCCGATGAAGAGGCCAATGATGCCGTGGACGAGGGTTCCCCCGATCACCCCGATCAGGATGACGAGTGCGGGCGTGGTAAGGCCTCGCCCCATGACGAGCGGCTTTAGGATGTTGTCGAGCACTGATACGATCACGAGAAACACCGTCAGCAGAAGTGCGATCGGGAATTCCTTGTCGGTCCAGATCCAGATAATGACCGGCAGGATGACGATCGTTCCGCCGATCTGCACGATCGACAGCAATAGCACCACGAACGCCAGCAGTCCCGCGCTGGCGATACCGGCCAGCTTGAACCCAATGCCGGCGAGCAAGGATTGGAGGATCGCGACGCCGATCACACCCTGGGCGACCGCACGGATGGTGGTACCCGCGAGGTCCAGAAAGTGCTCGCTCTGGTCCGGCACGATCCGTGACAGAAAGTCACGACCCGCGGCCACGAGCTGCGGGCCATATGGAAACAGGACGCCAGCCACGACCACGGACAGCAGGAACTTCACGGTCCCCACACCGGCATTGCCGGCAAATCCAAGCAAGGTCGTCGCGAGGGGCTTGAGATAGGGCACCACTTCGCGCAGAAGCGAACGCAGATTGGTCGAGGCCTGATCCCAGAGATCGAAGAGCCGAGGCCCGACGAGTGGCCAATCCTTGATCGATTGAGGTGGCGAAGGAACCAACATCTCGCCCGCCGTCATTTGACCGGCAAGATCCCTGATCCCGTCGACTGCGCCCATGCCGAGCCACGTCGCGGGCCCGATGACAACGGCAAGACTGATAAGGGTTAGGATCGCTGCCGCAAGTTTGGGCCGGCCGCCGAGGATTTTGGCGAGGCGCTGAAACACCGGATTAAGCGCAACGGCGAGCACGACACTCCAGGCCAGGATTGGCACGAACGGACGGATCAGGAGCAGTGTCCAGGCGATCAGGACCGCGAGCAAACCCAGCCGGATCACAAGCTGGATGATCTCGTCTCCGGAGATGATCTGACGCAGTGTTCTCACGGACGCGCCTTCAGCCTTGGCCACGCAAGTTGCGGGTGAGAGAGCCTAGTCCCCCCTCTCGCGCGGAGGGCTTGATCCAGATCAAGCGAACACGACCGACCGGGAGGCCCATAGGCGGGATCGGGCAAGTGCGCCGCCCTGCTGACTGACGACCGATCCACTCGCCTTCTTGCAGCCACCGGCATGGCCTTCGGATGGATCGGCTCGACGGTGGCTTTCGGCGCGGAGCCGCCGCTCTGGGTCAACTAACAAGAGGAAGCCTGATCCTAAACGACGCGCCACCGTGATCCCTATTTCTCGCTGATATCAGCCCCTTGTGTGCCACGATGATAGTGCGCGCGATGGATAGTCCCATCCCCATGCCTTCGGCCTTGCTGGTGTAGAACGGCGCGAAGACCCTTTCTAGTTTGTCTTCGGGAATGCCTGGACCATGATCTGACACGGATAGCTGAGCGAAGCTTTCGACCCGCGAAGTTCGGATGCTGATGATGCGATTTTCGCTCGGCATGTCCTTCATCGCGTCGATCCCGTTCACGACAAGGTTCAGAATGACTTGTTGAAGCTGGATGCGGTCGCCGAGCACCGGAAGCGCACCCGGCGTTATCACGCCGATCAACTCGGCCTTTCGCGCGACAGCCAACGCCGAGAGAAATTCGATGGTTTCCCGCGCGACGTCATTGAGGTCGAGACGTTTCAGTTCGAAGGGTGCCCTTTTCAGAAGGCTGCGCATACTCCGGATGACCTCGTTAGCGCGCCGGTCATCGTTCAAAATATCGTCCACAATCTCGTTCAGTTCGGAAATGTCAGGGCTGGGAGATTGCAGGATTACCTTTGCGGTCTCGGCATTGGTCAGAATGGACCCGAGCGGCTGGTTGATTTCATGAGCGATTGAGGCGGTCAGTTCACCAGCAGTCGAGAAGCGATTGACATGAGCAAGTTCAGCCATGCGCTGCCGCGCCTGCACTTCGGCAAGTTGACGCCGACGATGCTCACGCAGCAGGACCGAGATAAACCCGATCTGTATCAGAAGAACCGCGACGATGGATGCGATCTGCCACCTATACCGCTCCCAAACCGTTGGCTGTCGGAAGTAGACGGTGCTGCCAATAGGCAGGTTACTGTCGCTGATCCCAAACCGCTGCATTTGCCGCCAGTCAAATTTTGGCGACGCGTATTCAATGGCCGGAGTTTTGATATTGCCTGCTTTTTCTCCCTCAAGGATGCGAATGGCAACGGCTGCGGCTATCCGCCCTCCCTCAAGCGGAGAGAACATCGGTCCGCCAACGACATTCTCTCCGAAAAAAGAACCATCGAAAGAGAAAATCGGCGCGCTGGCTGAGGCAGCGAGCTTATTCAGAGCATTGCCCGTTTCGTGTGTTATCCCTGCCGCATCGACATTCATTAGAACAAAGAAGATTGCGGTATGAGGCGGAAGATGTTCTGCTTTCTTAAGAAGCTCGTCGAATGGAAGTTCATCGTACCATTTTAGCTCGACCCGGCCCGCGAGTGGCGCGAGTTCTCGACGCATTTCTTCCGTCCAAAATCGCTCTATTTGGGAAGTGCCGTTTACAATTGCGATGGTCTTTGTGTCGGGCAAGACGCGCATGATATTCTCGAAGAGAAACGGAACATCATTCGTGGCCGACACTACAGCGTCATTATCCGTCAGTTTTTCATATTGAACTAAGCGCTGGTCTACGGCTGTAATGATCATCGGCACCATTGGAAAAATAAGCTGACGATGGCGCTGGATGAAACTGGCTGCCGGTGCGCCGAGGGCCACGATAAGGTCGGGCGGATGGTCCGTGTAGAGGGTGCTAAGGTACTCAACGACGGCACCTTCCAATTTTTCCTGAGATTGGCCGGCATTCACAAGTGAATGTTCCAGAAATTCCACCGAACTCTGCGAGTGCAGGTCTATTTCTGTGCGAATGGCCTGAGCGTAGTCGCTCCAAGGTTTGGAACGAGGACCGAATGAATGCAGCATCAGAACTCGTTTGGGCCCTGGATCAGCCGCCTGACTTTGACCCAGCGTCGCCAGCAAAAATGCGACCGCCAGCGCAGCGGCGAAGGTCCACGTGCAAGATCGCCATGATAAGGCAACTAGCCAAAACTGCATTGCTGTCTTACCGCGACGATGGCCCGCGCCTGATCGAGCGCTACGGACTGTCGCCCTGCCATACGACATCCTTCCTCAATATCCGTCGCCCCAACGATACTGCCATGCGATAGCAACTGCCGTCAGTTCGCTTCCTGTGCGGGTCGTGATGCCGGTACTGGCAGAGAGCTTGAGTGAGTTCTGTCGATTGATCGGCAAGGCGACCGTCAAGCCAGCTCGCGTTATCGCCTGCTCGTTATCACTTTTGACGCCGTTGAGGGCCGTGCGGCCGCCCGCGAAATAGAGCCCGTCCAGCGCCATCCATACGCCGGACTGAAACGTGTAGATGACATGTCCCTGCACGGCATAGATCGGAGCCTGCGAGAACGTATTGCCGCCGAAGAAGTCGGTGTTGTTGCTGAAGAAAGTTACGCTTGGGGCTAGCTCGACGGTCCATGGACCCCATGCCTTTGAAATCCCGAACTCGGGCCGGAATGACCAGCGATTTCCGCCTAGGTTGAGCAGCTTCGCGTTGTCATACTGCCCGACCGGCGCGGAGACCTGCATGCTTACTCCGACGATTAGATCCTGCCGATAGCTGGCGAATTCCTTCGCCGAGAGCGCGGGTGCCCCAAACAAGTTGACCGAGAAGCGAAATCGCGGATCGCCCAAGCCCAACGTCTCCCGCTCGCGCGGCTCACCGTTCACGAGGCCATGCGCGGCGAAGGACGATGTCGGCACGATCACATCAAGCTTGGCAGACTGGCCCGCAAGCTCGAAGGACCGAACATAGGCCAGCACCCCGGTGTCGGAGCGGAATGTAGTGTCGGCAATCGCCGTGTTGGGATCGAACGCGAGCTTGCCTTGCGAGTAAGCGTAACCCGCGATCAGAAAATTCAACCCGATAGGCGTATTAGAGTAGGATCGCGGCTCTGCCTCCTGTGCCTTCGCATTGGAGACCACGGACAAAGCGGCGATCATTCCGTATGCCAAGCAGAGAGAGAGCCGGCTTGCGACACGCGCTTCAGGCGCATCGGAGCTTGCGTCGACCACAACGGGCGCATCACTGACCGTCAATTGCACCCCAACGCCATGCCGGTTCATCGAAGCATCCTACCAAGCGACCTTGTCGGTTCAAGGGATCGAACGGTCCATTGGCAACCTTCGTCATCGTTTTATGCTTCAGGCACGAGGAGCTACGCAAAGGCCCAGCGATCTATCTCGTCGAAATCGGTATCCGGGGTAGCGCGGTCCCCGCATAAGTTGCGCCTCGACAGGACCCTTAAGGAACGATGACGAACATCCGGCATCGCAGCGCCCTCGCCCGTTCTCGGTAGGACTACAGAGAGGCCCTATTCACTGTTCTAGGCATATAAGTTTCGACAGGTCGCAATGCGTTTCATGACCCAAATCAACGAGCGGACCGGCCACAGCTTCAAACGTTCACAGCATGAAATGGGATCGGATAACGATGGCTGGCTGCGTCTCAATCGCACTTTCCGTGCTGATCCTGATTGTCATCTTCACGATGTAGCCGAGCGCCTTCCGGCGCTCTCCGTGGGTGAACGGAGTTCCGGTGATATAACTTTTATGGCTTGGCACAAACTGCACTGGCGTTACCGAGTTTTCCCGGCTTACGTCTTCAACCTAAAAGAGAGGACGGTTGCGTTATGCCGGACGACCTACTCTACAAGGTGCTCGCTGTAGTTTTCGGGCTTTGCCCTGTCGCACTGGCAGCCGCCGTTATGTTTATTTCAGGGTAATTCCCCGCAACCTGGCCCGACCGACCACCCGGGCCGGTAGATGGCCCCAGTACCGGCCCCGTGGCCCCAAAAAAGGTGTTGCCGGAGCGCTCGACCAGAGGCCGCCTCAGTTGGCGGCTTCTTTCATTTATTGACGCGATCCCATGTCGCCTCTTGGCCTTTTTCGGAAGTGCCGCGCGGGCTATCGAAAGTCCGGTGTCGGGGTGAAGCGGACGCTACTGTTGCGTGTTCCGACTTCCGTGTTTGACCCATCAGAGACATCAGCCGCTCGGGCGTCTTGCGGTCGGTCAGGACTGGGTCCGCTATATCGCGCGATAACGGGAACGTGACCGATGCCCCGGCTGAACGTCTAGCCGCGTTGATCTGCGTCAATACGCGTGAAGGCATGCATTCATTGGTGAAGGATGGAGTGGGTATTCCTCAAAACGGAGAAGAGACTCATGAAGTATGTAAGAAAGGCAGCGCTTGCAGCTTCTGCCTTCGGTTGTGCAGCACTGTTCTCCTTTGGTTGGGCTGAGCAAGGCGGCATCTCGCTGTCAGTCGAGAGCGCCCAGGCGCGGGTTGGTCGCCCGCTAACCCCCGTGAGCGTTGCGGGCGTTGCGCGTCGTCAGAACCGACGGGCGGCCTACTACGGGGCAGGTGTTGTCGGCGCAGGCGTCGCAGCGGTCGGCACGGGTGCCGCTATCGCCGCCACGGCTGCGCCTAGAAACAACAATTGGGGAAACAACAATTGGCGCGGCGCTTACGCGGCCCAAACTGATCCTTACTTTGGGCAAGCTCACTACGTCCACAGGGCTTACCACGGACATAGCCCCTACTACGGTTATTCCGGATGGGATGATTACTCGGCGCGTAACAGCATTAAATGCACGCCGGGTGGCGCAATTAAACTTGACGACGGTCAGATGTATTTCTGTCAGTAGGGGCCCCACCTACGCATCGCGAAAGAGGCGGCTTTCTCGGCCGCCTTTTTGCGATCTGCTCAGACGAAAGAGTATTAATGATTGACCTAGATCAACACTCCGCCGATCTATCAGATTGCCTATAACAGTTGTCGACAATAGGCACACAGACCAGACAGCCTTTGCCGTCTACCCAATGTGACAACAGGGAGTAGGTGCAATGAGAGCTTTCTCACTTATCGGACTGCTGTTTGCAGCGGTGATGTTGGCGACCGTTCCGGTCTCGCCGCAGGTGACACCGCGCGGCGTGGAGTTAAGCGTTGATCAAGCGCAGGCCATCACGTACCGGCGCGCCCGCGTGACTGCGCGTCGTGTCGACCGTCGCGATTTCCGCCAAACACGGCGCGCCGTGCGGCGCGGTGTCTATTAACAGAGCACGATGGGCAATGATGATGGCGCGGGCAAAGTGAGCCAGAACCGGTTCCAGTCGCCGCCGTGCGGCTCGATAGACGACGAAACAGGACGAGCCCAAGGTCAATGGTTCGGGGCGCACCGGAGCGACCGGCATGCCACTGGCGGCATATTTCTGGAAGGTCGGAGCAGTGTTGCTCGCACTGCTCTTTGTTGCAGATTATTCGCTGCCGAGAGCCCCGACCGTCGATCAGGCGGCTGCGAACCGGCCGGCCATACGTATCCACTCGGATCGCAAATGGCCCGAGCGTGTTGACTTCGATACCCGATCGCCGGTGATCGTCGCCACTGCGCCCGTGGCCGAGCCGACCGAGGTCGCAACTTCGTCGGATGTGACCGAATCGCCCGTTACCGTCGCACAGAGCCCGGGGGTAGCGAATTCTTTCGCGATGCTGCCGGATACACGCCCGCCTGAAACCGTCGATCGCAAGCGACAACGCAAGAAGTTGCATGTTGCGGCTCGACCGAGGCGAAACGTCCAACCGCAGATGCTTCTGGCGGCACGACGAGGGCAGTTCGGCTGGTCCGGCTTCGGAACTTGGTGATCGGCGTCCGGTCGGGACCTGTATCTCGCTCAGCATTTCATTGTTCATCAATATGCCAAGCTTGGATGCGGGACGGCGGAATGAGTTGCCTTGGGACGTGCGGATTGATCGTGCCCGCAATACAGCGAGACCTTCGTCGAGCTGGGCGCGTCTAGGCAGACGTGTTGCCTCGCCTGAAGCTGCAACCACGGCAGCAGCCTGGCGGCGGTTCGATTGCGGTCGGATCGCCCGTCTGACGGGTTCTTCAGACATATTCCCTCCAACAAAATCGGCCGGCATTTCTGCCGGCCCAGTTTACGGGAAAAGTTGGAATAGGACGAGGTCAGTATCTCGCTGCGCCGTAACCGCCGAAGCGGTAGTTGATGCGCAAGGTGACCATATCGACGTCTTGGCTGATCCGATTGAGCGCACCGGCAACAATCGGATTGGCGACAGAGAACGAATTGTTCGCGTCCCCCATGAACAGGTGGTCGTATTCAATACCGGCAGACCAATTTGGTGCAAAGCCGTACTCCCAGCCCACACCCACGGTCCCACCCCAGCGGGTCGCGCTTGCGGAGGCCAGTTCGGCGCCGGTAAGCGTGCTAAGGATGCTGAAACGATTGCTTGTGACCGCCGCGCCGCCCTTCACGTACAACAGTGAGGCGTTCCAGGCGTAGCCGATCTGGCCGGTGAAAAGCCCGATGCCGTCCGTTGTCGTGCGGGTCGAGAACGCCGGAGCGATAATACTGACACGCTGGCTGCTGAGATCAGCCCAATCCCCCTGGGCTTCCAGGCCGAACACCCACTGATTGGCCTGCCAACGGTAGCCGATCTGCCCGCCGACGAGGCCTCCTGACCGCTCGCGGCAGCCGTCACCGATGACCGTACCGGCCACCCCCACGAAATCCCAGCAATTCCGGCTCTGTCCCCAGCCGCCGTGGGCGCCTATGTAGAAGCCGCTCCAGTTGTAGATCACCGGCAGCGGAGCCGGAGGCGGGGCCTTGACGGCCATGTCGGCGGCCGATGCAGGTGCGGCGGCCATGGCAATTGCCGCGAAACTGACAGCGGCGGCTAAGAACTTTCTCATCCCAGTGTCCCCTCTCTCTCAACTGCACGCTCGCGTGCAAACCACTTGCACTACCAGCCTAGAGCGTAGTGTGTGTCGGGCAAGACCTCCGTAACAAAATGGCAACACTCATATACAAAGGTTTATGCACGACACCTTGCACTATTGCTGGTCGTTGCCGTGAGGCCTTTCGCCACTCGCGTCTTCATCGGCGAGCCAGGCGAAGATCTGGGAAGCTGGGACAAGCTGCTTCGGTGAGTGCGGATTGATCGTGCCCGCAAATGCAGCGAGACCTTCGTCGAGCTGGGCGCGTCCTAGGCAGACGTGTTGCCTCGCCTGAAGCTGCAACCACGGATTTTCTCGCGCCAGATTTCTTCAATGGATGCGGTCGCGCGGTCCCGGCGGTTCATGACGCGCCCCGAGGGACCCGGTAAGCGAATAGGGAGGCCCGTGGTGCGCGTCAGAGCACTGCGCGTTTGCATCAGGCCCGCTGCATTTAGCCCCTCCTGCCTTTTCCTACGCGCTGCTGGCTTGATCGTTGACGACCGGCGGTCTCTGGTGAAAGGGCGGATGAGCCAGCCCGCTTGGTTCTTTCATTGGTCTGCCAGCGCCTTGTACGCCAGTTCGCACTTAGGGCATACAAGCGTGTGCAAATCGGGACCAGCAAAACTGCGCTCGACATAGACCAGCATCATGCGAATGTCGCACTTGGGGCAGCGAGATCGCTCGATCATGCGAGGGGAATGACATTCCGGCATGTGATGCACTCCCCATGGGTCAGGCGGGAGCGCAACACTCTCAGTCACCGATAACAGCCGAAGGCAGGGCGGTGATGATGATATCCCACACCCGCAATACGCCCAGAAGCCGACGAAAAAGTGCGATCTCGGACACACTTGCCGCGCCCATGGCTTTTTTTTGCAGTGTCACGCGGGCTGATCTCTCCGGGCGGCAAGCCATCGACATACACAGCGAAATAAAATCGCCATCGCTCACATCGAGAAGCCTATTCACTGTTCTGGGCACATAAATTTCAATAGGTCGCAATTCGTTCTTGATCCAAATCAACGAGCGGAACGGCAACGGCTCCATGAAATGGGACGCAATAACGATAGCCGGTTGCGCCACAATCGCACTTTCCGTGCTGGTCCTAATTTGATGTAGTCGGGCGCTCCCCCGCAAGAGAGGAAAAGTGAGCAATTTTGCTCAGACGAGAGCCGGGCCGTGTGCTGATTTAGCAAGCACCAGAGGCTTGCTCTATGCCAGAGATTTTCTTTTACATCGGCATTGTCGTGCTCGGAATTTGCACGGTCGCCCTTACTGCATTTGCCTTGTTCATGTGACCATCCGGGCCGCCGCTCCAAGCGGGCTGGTGGATGGCCCCAGCAACGAGCGATTGTCACGCGCCGCCCTCTTCGCTACCAGCGTCGAGGCCATTAGAAGGCCACACAGCGTCCCAGCTCCTTTGATCTAGGTCAACGTCAGCGATCCTTTGGCGCTTACGCTATGTTCAGCCGCACCTGAGGCGGCTCCCGTGCATCTGTTCCGCAGGCACGAAAAAGGGAGGTCCGCGATGCATTCGAGGAAGCGTCTTTCGATCAAGTCAGCGACTGTTGCCGGGATTGCTGCTAGCGCCCTGTTGGGGCTTGCAGGCGTCACCCTCAATCCAGCGCCAGCCAAGGCGGTCGTGTACTGCCAGTACACTGAATATCCGGCTGGTTGCGTTGCCCGCGCAGGCGTCGTGCTGAGGCCTCGTCCGGTGGCACGCGCTGCGGTTCGTCATAACGCCGGTGGCAACATGAATGGTGGCGTCAATCGCGTTGGGGCGCGGCGGTAAGAGCTTGTTCGCGGTCACGAGCGAAAGAGAAGCCGTCACCGCTTCATCCCGGTGATGGCTTTTTATCGTCCCGGCGCGGAGAACAGGCGACCGATACTGGGTGGCGGTATCGCGGTATGAAGCACACGTGGTATGTCACTTTTGAAGTTCCGACAGATGGCACGCTGTCAAGGCGGCGACATCCGCGCTTAACTAAGACGTTCGCAACAGAGGCAGAAGCTAAGGATTTTGCGCGAACCAAATTCAACGACGGTTTGATCGTCACTGCCGGAACCATCATTCCGCACCTGCCGAGAGTGTCAATCCCATCGGTGGAAATTCCAGCGTGGCTTCAACCGCGCGGCCAAGTTGATCAAGATCAATAACGACCTCAGGCGTCGCGGCCTGATCTCATGGCAGGCGCGATTTGTGCCTGACTATCTCCATCAGGAAGACAGCTAGGCGAAGCCCTATGAGGAAGAATCAAGGCGCTTCGCCGTCCACAGGACGGCGACCTCGAGAACGGCCTGCACATGCGGCGGTGCCGGCGCGCACTGCCCGGGATGCAACAAGCCTGCAGATGGCGCGGCGCCGCGACTGCCACACAGGTTTGAGGCAGATAGATATTCGGCGGTGATCTAGCCCTTCGTTACGATCGGAGCAGGAGCTTTTCCAACCGGGTACTTTCCGACCGGGTACTTGCCAACCGGATATTTCCCGATTGGCATCTTGCCAACCGGAGCCGTTGCAGTAACCGGCTGCGGACGAGGGAGGTCGGCAGCGCTGGCAGCAGCCATGAAACCGAAAGTCGCAACTCCAACAACCAGAAACTTCAACATCGTGATCTCCGAGATGGGTACCTAAGCACGAACACCTTTACCCTCTAACGGCTACACGGCAATTAACGCTGTATCAAAGCTGGTGCTCGTGCGGTCGTTTCTTTGCCGGATGTGACAAAAACGACACGGAGCGATTACTTTGCGTGGTGTTGGATATGGACGGGCGAGATCGACCTCGTACAATCGAAATTCCGGGCGTCGCCTGAGACCGCCGTTCAAAAGCAAGCTGCTTGCAAAAAGAACCGTCAGGACGGCGCATACCGGTGCCGCGCTGCAACGTGCTTTCAATTTCAGGACCCCTTGTCCACTTCCAGTCGCATCAAATCAGACTTGTAAGTCGTGACAATCGAGAACGATTTTGAAAGCGCGCAACCGGGCAGTTTTGAAGCTTACCTCGACGGCCCTGATTTTCCGGAAGTACCGCCAGAGGAAGAAAGCTAGGGCGTGCGTAGTTTTTGGCGTCCTGCAGCGTGACAAGCTGGCGGCCCCCGGGACAATGGTATCGGATCGTCGAACCGTCGTTTCCAACCGCGATCAACCGTCACGCTACGGCCTGATTTGTAATGATGATGTAGGGGGGCCCGGATTTGACGCATGATAAAACGAGTTTTGATTGGGGCGCTGGTCTTTGCCGCACCGGCCTGCCTGGTCTCAGCGCAAGATGCCAAAATTTCGGTCGATATGATCGGAATAGGGCGTATGAGTTGCGTCCACTGGCGGTCTACGCAAGCGCGTCGATTAGAGGGGACCACCTGGATCTACGGTTTCTGGACGGGACTCAATTACGTTGCTGCAGCAAGCGATCAAACACAGGCGAAGATTGACGAGGCGGCGATAGCGGCCCAAGTCGAAAAGACATGCGCTCAACAAACGTCGCAGCCGTTAGCCAGCGCTGCATGGACCACTTATCTTGAGTCTAAGAGGTAGCTGTGCGGCGGCAGCGCAGGGGTGTCGGCTACGTCAAATAATCGGTAGTTAGCCGTCCACTTATCGTTGAACTAGAGGCGTGGTTACGCGAGCAGCGCGCCAAGCACTCCAGGAACAACGATACGACCAAGGCGATCAATTACTGCCTTAGCCGCTGGAATGCATTCACCCGCTTCCTTCACGACGGGCGCGCGAGTTGGAAGACAAGGTTCGAAAAGATTAACTGGCATGATCAGCCTGGCGGGCGGCCACGGCGCGGCAACCGAGGGCCGGCTATTTTGTCGGCCGCCGCACGAAGAGCGCCGGCAAGTTTCCTTCCGTGCGAGCTTGTCCTGGCGGCAGGGATCGCGCCTTGGCAAGGGCCTCAATGGCTTAGGCATCGAGCCCAGATGGCGAGTGCCACTCGACCGTATCTTTCATCGCTCAACCGGCCTTGCGGCGAGGCTTGGATTTCGCCTTCTTGGCCTTCGCTGGTTTCGCCGCCGGCGCCGACTTATTGGATGATCCCGTTGATGCTCTGCTTTAGTGCATCCATGAGGTTGAACACATCGCTCGGGGCGGCCTTGCGAGCCGTCGCTATCGGCTGCCCCTTTTGCTTCTTGTCGAGCAGCTCCTGCAAGGCATGCTCGTAATGATCTTCGAATTTTGTCGGCTCAAAATGGCCGGACTTCTGCTCGACAATGTGTTTTGCGAGATCCGCATGTCCTTGGTGATCTTCACGTCCTGGATATCGTCGAAATATTCCGCGGCGTCTCGAACCTCGTACGGATAGCGGAGCAGCATGCCCATCAGCCCTTTGTCGCGGGCCTCTAACGCGATGACGTGTTCGCGGTTGGTCAGCACCACGCGGGCGAGGGCGACCTTGTCGAGCGAGCGAATGGTTTCGCGGATAACGGCATAAGCGTCGTGGCCGACCTTGCCGTCCGGGACGATGAGTAGGGCCGAACGAGATACAGATCGTCGATCTCGCTTCTTGGCACAAACTCGTCGATCTCGATGGTGCGGGTGGATTCGAGCGCGATGTTCTCAAGCTCGTCCTTCGTCACCTCAAGATATTGGTCGGTGTCGACCTTGTAGCCCTTGACGATGTCGTCTGATGCGACCTCTTCGCCGCTGTCGGCGTCAACCTTGAGATACTTGATCCGGTGACCGGTCTTCTTGTTGATCTGGTTGAAGCTGATCTTGTCGGATTCAGAGGTCGCCGGAAACAGTGCGACCGGGCACGTCACGAGGGACAGCCGCAAGGATCCTTCCAATTGGCGCGCGGGGCCATACTCAAACTCCACCTAAACTCAATGAGTCCAATATAGGCGGAGGGGCAGGGAAATGGAGTCGCAAGCGCGACATTAGGCGCATCAGCCGATAGGAACTGCTCGCACGGCCGGCACTTGCCCGGGAACCAACCCACGGGAGCGACCGTGCCGGGCGAGGCTTTTTATCTGATGGTGTTATGGCTCATAGGTGCTTTTCTGCTGGGCGCCGCGCTCACCTATGGCGTCATACGAGCAGGGCGGCTGCGATGGAGTGAGCGAGCACGCCTAGACCAAAACACGGCGCGGACTCAGCGGGCGGAAGACCCGCACAAACGTCCATTTTAGGATCTAGCAGTCCGGACAGCTATCGCCGATCCCGCGCAAAACGTCCTCGATCGCGGCCAGGCACTGCTCGGGGGTGGCGCCGGGAAAGGGGTGGTTCCAAGCCGCCTCACGGGCGCGGTTCCTTGCATCCGGATCGTTGCGGTCGAGCGCGTGTCCGTGGTGTTCACATTCGCGAACGGCGTGGTGTTCGATCAGAGTGCCCAGCGCCCAGCCTTCGAGGCTGCGATAAGCGGGGCGGTTGGCCTGCAGGGGCAGGCGGCGTTGTGCGTTGCTCTTCATGATGTGGTCTCGAATCGATCGACACCACCAGTTATAGCACCCCAGTCAAGTCAGCCCTGGGGGCCCGCCCAATTGTACCCGCTATTGCCTCCTGGAACTTGGTACGCAGGAGCTGGCGTTCACGCGCCACTCGCTGGAACGAGATCAACGTTTCGCAATTCATTGCCAATGACACGCTACTATTTCGATCTACGCGAAGATGGCGTCCTCGCGCCCGATGAAGAAGGCTTGGAGTTTGACAGCCTCGAGGCAGTCAAGGAAGAGGCGAGCCGCTCGCTGCTCGACCTTGTCCGTGACCAGGTGCTGGAGCGCGGGTTTCGAGATGCGGCAGTTGAAGTTCGCGATGGAGCCGATCGGGTTCTCAATGTGGCCGTCCTGTGGACGATGAAGCGCCTTGATTCTTGATCATCAGGGCTTCGCCTAGCTGTCTTCCTGATGGAGATAGTCAGGCACAAATCGCGCCTGCCATGAGATCAGGCCGCGACGCCTGAGGTCGTTATTGATCTGGATCAACTTGGCCGCGCGGTTCAAGCCACGCTGGAATTTCTACCGATGGGATTGACACTCTCGGCAGGTGCGGGATGATGGTTCCGGCAGTGACGATCAAACCGTCGTTGAATTTGGTTCGCCCAAAATCCTTAGCTTCTGTCTCTGTTGCGAACGTCTTAGTTAAGCGCGGTGACGCGGTCGCAGTGATGGGCGCGCAGCTCTCGATGTCGCTTGCTCGATGTGATGGGCGTTGCTCGTTGCTTGTCGTTCTCAGTCGATTATCGACCGCGTTTTGTCGCGTCCTCAAAAGCGCACCACCAACCAGCGCACAAGGCACCATGCAGGTTCTCAGGCAAGTTCTGATGCAGGTCCATCAATACTTCGATGGAAGCGATGTAGCCTTGTTGCCAAGCGTCCTTCTCGTCATCGGTTCTAAATTCGCCTAGGAATCGTGGTCGCTCCAGTCGACGCGAAGAGTACCGCTGCCGATATCGCCCGCTTCGTACAAAGGGCTATAGAATTCAAGGATGCGGTAAAGAGGGGAGAGACGAATACACCTCAAGCACGCGCAGCGCAGCGGCGCTACGGCAACTACTTTGACGAATTTTCCGGCAAAAAGCGACGGCGACGCATAGAAGAAATCGAATACATCTCTCGTCATGGTGATATTGTCGATGCGGTGCGCCAGTGGCGACGACGAACGCTAAAGTCGGGCGAGAAAATCTTCAAAGACGCTTACGTTGATCTGGGTGTGCAGGCGCGCGGCGTGGTGCGAGAAATCTATGAGGTGAAGACAAGCTGTGAGCGTCAGGCCCTCTACACGGCAATCGGTCAAGTCGTAGTCCATGACGCTTCTCCGGATGGCGATTGCAAACGATTTCTCGTCCTGCCCGACGGGGAAGCCATCCCGGAAGACGTGACACGCGCTCTCACTCGCGCAGATATATCCCTCATTCGATTCACGCTTCAGGAAGACAAAATTCGCTTGTCAACAACCAGCACCTGACCGACCTCAGCACTGCGTAGCACAGCTTTGAGATTTTCTTCTTGATGTCAAACTTCGCGTCAGCGCCAAACAAAGAAACGCACATCTGCTTTCTACAGTGGGCGATTGGCCGCGCAACCAGCGGATGTTCTGTGGCTGCACCCGTTCTATCACGATCTCCCCACCGCGCTAATCCAGGCCACCGGCGCGACGGCGGCTGACTTCAATCGAGCTGTCTACGAGCAGCTGAAGCCCGGCGGGTCATCGTCGACCACGCCGCCGCCGTCGGAACGGGCACGAGCGACGCCCAGTCGCTGCATCGGATTGAGCTTGGCTTCGTACTGGATGCGGAAGGCACCATGCTCGCGAACAAGGAAGATCCACACTCGATCAAGGTTCGACCCTCGATCAAGGGCGAGACCTTTTTCTACCGGTTCGTGAAGCCCTGTCCCGGCGCCGACTTGCTGGCGCATTGGTGGTGTTTTTCCATTCGGCATGATGTGGCGATGTGACGGAACCCGAAGGGGAGTGGGATGGGCGGACCTTCCTCTAATCGAGTGGTACATCAATTTGGATTGTTGTGCCCTTTGGCTCGTTTAATGAGACCGCGATGCGTCGATTGAGTTAGGCAAGCGAGCTCTTGAGCCGCTCGGAAGCGAAGACCCGCTCGCCCCTGGCTCTAATTCATATTTTCGAACGTTCTCATCGCCGCCACAACATTCTTGCCGACATAAGGCTTGGGAATAAAAAGCGCGTTCGCCGGGATTTCCAGCGGCCGCACCTTGCCGGTGGTGATTATGATGTGAACCGGAGGCCACCTGTCTCTTACCGCAGCGGCCAATTTCAGCCCATCCATGGAGCCGGGCATGTCGATATCGGTAAACAGGGTCTCATCTTCGACAACCAAGACTGTAGGCATTTCCACCCTTTCGGTGGACACATCCAGGCCACGACTGCATGCATAAAGCCCGGCGAGGAGCAATCGTTCCTTTCAACGGATCGCAGGTCGGGCGATAGCTCGAAGTCCTGCGGACCGATCAAAGGCGTGTCAGGATCTGGAGCTCCATCAATGCCATTCTTCGCAATATAGCGGGGTCTCGTTCGCCGTCCTTGGCGGTACGAAGAATCGTTTCCGCGATCGCCTGGACATGCGCGGAACTGACGGGATCCGGCAGCGAGGCAACCGCGCTATCCAACGCCGCTTTCATGATCGCAATCGTTTCAGGCGGAAACGACGCATTCGAGAAGTCTTTCATCTGGAATCGATCCCGGAGCTAAGTAACGCGGCAGACGGACGAGCCGCGGGCATTGGGTCACCCCCAACGGCCGCGCCATCTGCTTCCCCATCCACCGCCACCGCGGAGAAGCCGCACCACGAAGAGCAGCAGTACCGCACCGATGGTGGCGTTGATGATCGCGCTGATGATGCCGCTGCCGAGATGGATGCCGAGCCGGGGCAGCAACCAACTGCCTATAAAGGCGCCGAGAATACCGATGATCAGATCGCCGACGATCCCGAATCCGGTCCCGCGCACGATCTGACCGGCCAACCAGCCTGCAACGAGACCTACGAACAGTATGACCAAGAGGCTTTCGCTCGACATATTCATCTTGCTACCTCAATCGTTGGTCCGAATGACGTCCATCAGCGTAATCAGGTGTAGCGGTAATCGGTCATGCTCGCCTGCCAGTCTGATCCGCAGCCGAGCACCTATTTCCTCGCAGATCGCGGCGCTACACACTCGGTCGATCTGAATCGCATTGCGAGCTTCTGGACTGATCATCAAAATCTCCCGTTCGCCACATCTGCAAGCTGCAACACGCTTTCGCACGCCCATGCTGCTGTCGGATCACGGGATCAAGCGGGCGATCAATGTCCTGATCGCGAGAGGCGGGGAGGGAAATGTGCCGTTCGGTATTCTCGAGGTCGACAGTGCCGACCCCGGCCAGTTCGATGCCGCGGATGCCGACTTCCTTGCTGGCTTCGCTGGTTTGCTCGGTATTGCCATCGAGCGACAACATGCTGACGCGGACCTCAAGGAAGCACTCGACCACCAGGCCATGCTGACGCGCGAGATGAGCCACCGCGTCAAGAACAGCCTGGCGTCGGTCGTGGGTCTGCTGCGCGTGCAGGGGCGCAACGCGGAGTCGGAAGATGTCCGAAATGCCCTGAAAGACGCGGCTTCGCGCATCACCACGATTGCCCAGGTCCACGACCACTTATGGCGCAGCAACAAGATCGGCTTTGTTGACATCGCCGACTTTGCGGGCGAGCTTTGCCGGAAGCTGCAGGAAACCGTGGCGCACAGGATAAGCTGCGCTTTCGATCCTCTGATGATTTCCGCTCCTCCCTGGTGAGATCGGCGGCAGCCGTGGGCGCCGATACCGACTCCTTCCCCGGTTGGGTGGGCATGAGTAGTCCCGTCAAATAAGAGGCTGCGGCGTGGCGGGCCGCACGGAAAACGTAGCACAGCGCCACCGCTGGGGGGAGACGATTTCCAGCCCCTAGGGGCCGACCGCAGCCGGCCGTTAGACGGATATTGAAAAATTTTCGGGCTCCCTCTTGAAACCAAAATCCGGTTTTTTTATTTTCCAAGTCGCCGCCGCAAGGTGGCTCCCGGGCGCCTGATGGGCCCGGGACCTGAGACGGGCACCGGTCGTGTCCGGTGCCGCTATTAACCATTTTGCTCCTAGGAGGATCTGGCTATGCGCACTTATGACTTCGCTCCCCTCTTCCGGTCGACCATCGGTTTCGATCGTCTTTTCGACCTCGCCGAAACCGCCCAGCGCGGCGCCGAGGGAGGCTACCCGCCCTACAACATCGAACGCATCGAGGAAGACCGTTACCTGATCACGCTGGCGGTTGCGGGCTTCTCGCCCGATGAAATCTCGATCACTGCAGAGCAGAACGTCGTCACCATCGAAGGCGGCAAGACCGAGAAAACCGAGCGCGAGTTCCTGTATCGCGGCATCTCGACCCGCCACTTCAAGCGGCGGTTCAACCTGGCCGACTACGTGCAGGTCAAGGATGCAGCCTTCGACAACGGCCTGCTCAAGATCGAACTGGTCCGGGAAATCCCAGAAGCCATGAGGCCGCGGCGGATCGCCATCAATGGCGCGCAGCCGGCCAACGTGCATCAGATCGAGTCCAAGGCGGCCTGAGCGAACACCCTGCGGCGGCCCGGAATTGTTGTCTCGGGCTGCCGCCCCACTCGTCTTGAATGGAGGATACCATGCGGCCGACGACCGCCATCAAAGACAACGTATTTGACTTCCAGGCGCTGCTGCACCCCGGCACCGTCTTCGAACATCCCAAGGACGTGGTAGCGCATCCGGACCTGACGCTGGCCGAGAAGCGAGCGATCCTTGCTTCCTGGGCCTCCGATGCATCGGCGATCGCGTCTTGCCCGGCACTGCGCGCTCCGGCAGGTCTAAAGGCGCCAGTCAGCATCGACGCCATCTTGGAAGCCCTGTGCGACCTGGACGGCGGGCCTCGCCACCCGCCGGGCGGGAAAGCCTGCAGACTGCGGTCCACCGAGCGCGCCATCGCGGCTTAGACCACGCATATGACGAAAGACTGTCAGGAGCGATGAAGATGACAGAGGAAATCTCGCCCGTTGACGTCACTCGCACTAGCTGATCGTCGATGTCCCGCGCACGTGCTTAGATGGAGCCGTCCAACGGCCACCTCTTTAACAGCTTGGATGGCTCCTTTGCGCCAGTACCGGCCGTTCGATACCCGACCGGACGAAGCAACGACTGGGTGAAGAAGACCTGCGCGCAGCGGGAGATGCTTGTGACCGCCGCGCGCCGGCAGACAGGTCGAGACGCGACAAGCGTGCCTTCCCGTCGGTCAGGTCGCACCAGTCCCTCCCGCGACCTATCAGGGCTTCGTGAAACGGTGGGCGAAGCGATCGGTCACACCCTTGATCGCGGGATCGAACACCTTCATCGAGTGCGGATCGTCCTTGTTCGCGAGCATGGTGCTCTCCGCGTCCAGTACGAAGCCGGCCGCCTCCACCTCCGCGCGAACGGATGCAGGCTCAATCCGATGCAGCGACTGGGCGTCGCCCGTACCCGCCCCGACGGCGGCGGTGTGATCGACGATGACGTAAGACCCACCGGGCTTCAGCCGCTCGTAGACGGCTCGATTGAATTGTGCCGCCGTCGCGCCCCTGGCCTGGATCAGCGCAGCGTGGAGATCGTGGTAGAACAGGTGCAACCACAGGACATCGGCTGGTTGCGTGACCTCCGGCATCGCCACGAGGTCCGCCGAGACGGCTTCGACATTCTCCCGGCCCGACTCCTTCGCAAGCGTCCGCATTCGGCCGACCGGATCGTTCTTGAAGTGGGCGACTTCGGCCGGCACGAAGCTGTAGACCCGTCCTTCGGGTCCCACGACGTCGGAGAAGAGACGGGTCCAGTCGCCGTCGCCTGGGTAAACGTCGATGATGGTGGCGCCGGCATCCACGCGCGCGAATCGGATTAACTCGGATAGCTTGAATTGGTCGTACATTGGGATCTCCATTACGTTTGGGAATTCGACGAGCGTGCGGGACGGCGATCCACGGCTCATTCGCCGTCGACCCCGAAAAGCTCACGCTAGACGGGTGGGCCTACGCCCAGCGACCGGCCTCCTCAAAGCTAAGGCGAGGGTTGCGTGGAAACACGGAAGCTGGATCGCCGTGACCAATGCTGCAAATGAAGTTCGACCGAACCCGCGTGCCCGAGAAGAACGCTTTATCCACGCCGGCGTTGTCGAAGCCGGACATGGGCCCGCAGTCCAGCCCCAACGCCCGCGCAGCGACGATGAGGTAAGCGCCCTGCAGCGTTCCGTTTCGCATTGCCGTCGCCTCGCCCACGCCTGGTGCCGCGAAATACTTCTGCATGACCTCGGCATTATGAGGCAGAAGCTTTGGTAGCTCGCCGGCGAAATCCAAATCGTGGCCGATGATGACCGTGACGGGAGCCTTCAGAATTTTGGGCTTGTTCGGCTCCGCGGCAAGCCCGGCAAGCGTTGCCTTTCCGTCGGCGCTACGCACCCAGACAAACCTGGCGGGGCTGCTGTTCGCGGATGTCGGTCCCCATTTCAGTAGGTCATAAATCTCGCGTACCAGATCGTCCCTTACAGGACGATCTGCCCATCCGTTGGGGGTGCGGGCGGAGCGGAAGATTTGATCAAGCGACTGATCGTTTAGAGGGGATGTCATAGGGGGCCCTTTCAGGAAATGGATGTTGGTCGGCACAACATCGCGATATGCCATCACGACTCACACGTCGAACTTGACTAGGTCCTTGCGTCGATCTGCGAGGCCCGCGCCAGTGCTTGCGTGTCGATGTATTCCTGGATGCGGGCGACTTTGCCGTCTCGAACGGTTATGTCGAAGACCCACTCGTCCTTGAACGGCCTGTTCGTGGCTTTGATTTTTCCCGTAGCGACACCGACGACCATAACCCGGTCTCCCTGCGCCACGAATTCGGGGGGCTTCGGGTATTGCGTTTCCACCTCTTCGGACGCCTTCTTGAGCACAGCCGCCAACTCCGCGTGCCCGCGGTGCGTGCCTGCCAGCGGCCAGCCTTCGCCCGGAATGATCCACTCGATATCTTCGGCAGCCAACGCCAGCAGATCGCGCGCGTTGCTGCTGCCCATGGCTGCAAAGAAATTCTTCACAAGCTTGACATTCTCTTCGGTGCTCATCGTATCTCTCCGTTTTCGCTCGACGCGAATTCAGATGGCCGAGAAGCCGCCATCGACGGACAACTCCACCCCGTTCACGAAGCTCGAATCGTCTGAAGCAAGAAACAGCGCGGCTGCCGCAATTTCCTCGGGACGACCCATCTTTCCCCGCGGGATCAGGGATTCGAACATCCGCTTCGCTTCCTCGGTGAGAACCTGGTCCTGCATCGGTGTGGCGATCGGACCTGGGTGCAGCACGTTCACCCGGATATTCCTGCCCTTGAGTTCGTTGAGCCAACCGCGTGCGAATGCGTGCAGCGCCGCCTTGCTCGCCGCATACACGCTGTAACCAGGAAAACCTTTGATCGAAGCAACTGACCCGGTCATGAAGATCGATCCGCCGTCGTTGAACAGCGGCAACGCCTTCTGGACCGTAAACAGCGTGCCGCGCGTATTCAGGCCGAAGGTCGCGTCGAAATGCTGCTCGGTAATCTCGCCCAGTGGGACGGCTTCGCCCGTGCCAGCGCTCGCGTACAGGATGTCGATCCTGCCCTTTTCCCGCTTGACCGTGTCGAACAGACGGCCGAGGTCGTCGAGATTGGCCGCGTCGCCGCGCACGCCGGTCACGTTCCGGCCGATCAGTTTGACGGCCTGGTCCAGCGCCTCCTGTTTCCGGCCCGTGATGAAAACATAGGCGCCTTCTTCAACGAACCGCTGGGCGCTCGCCAGCGCCATGCCGCTCGATCCACCCGTGATGACTGCAACCTTGCCTTCAAGCTTTCCCATGACTGCTTCCTTCCAGGCTTCCGCCTCTGATCGTTTGGGGACGCCCCCGAGAACCTCGACATAGGTCCGCCGGGGTCAGGCGTTGAGTGCGGAAAAGCGCACATCGGTGGTGCGAAAACGATCCGGGTCCATGATTGATGCCGGCCGCGATGATCCATGGTTGCCGGTCTGAATTGGGCTGGGCTCGTCGCCCCAAGCTATGATTTCCGCCAATACTGCTATACGCTCCGTTAGATGCGGGCTTTGGAAGGCGCACCGCGTGGTGCTGGATTGCACCATGATCGACTGGGATGACATTCGTTACTTTCTTGCCGTCGCGCGCGGCGGCTCGGTGCGGGCTGCCGCCAAAAGCGTTGGTGTGAACCACGCGACCGTGCTGCGACGCATCGCCCAGCTTGAGGAACGCCTCGGGGCGCTCATGTTCGAAAAGCTGCCTGTGGGCTACCGCCTGACGGCTGCGGGCGAGGAGGTCCTCGAACTCGCGAAGCAGATGGAAGCGTCGTCGCTCAAACTGGAGACGCGCGTCTTGGGTCGCGACCAGAGCGTGCGCGGGCTACTTCGGGTGACGTTGGCGCCGCCCCTCGCGACACACCTGCTGATGCCGGACTTCGCCGATTTCGCGCGCTTGCATCCGGACATCGAGATGGAAATCCTGTCGTCCGGCGAACTGGCAAACCTGACCAACCGGGAGGCCGACGTGGCGATCCGCGTCGTCTACGACCGCAAAACCCTGCCGCTCAATCTTCACGGCTTGAAAGGACCGGAGCTGTTCGGCGGTGTCTACATGTCTCGCGATCGACTGGCCGCATGGCGTACCGGCGCGCCTGATCCCATCCGGTGGATCGTCATCAGCATTCATGGAATTCCGGATTGGGCCAGCGAGGGTGAGGTTCGCGCCGCGGGGGTTCCATTCAGGACATCAGACGCCGAGGCGCAGATCGTTGCTGTACGGCAAGGGATCGGGATCACGACGCTGCCGTGCTTTATCGGAGATGCCGACCCCCTGTTAGTGAGGGTGCCGGGCACCGACCTGCACATGTACGGAACACTCTGGCTTCTCACACAGGGGGAGACACGCAAGACGAAGCGCGTGCGGCTCTTCACGGAGTTCGTATCCCGCCGACTCGCCGCGCACGCTCCGCTTCTCGCGGGGCAGTCCACATCGCGCGACTGACGCCTGGCAGGTTGCCGGTGGTTGAATTCAATTGCGGATGGAGCTGCACGAAGCGCGGTCTCCAGATCGTTTCCTCAACAGGACGGCCGATGGTGCTACCGCTTTCTCGACGGCGGCGGTGTCGGGCTAATCAATGAGAGCGTCGTGGACCGAAGATCGCCGAGATCCAATAATCTTCTCCATCCTCAATCTGCAGCATTCTTTTAAATAAGCTTCTGGACCTTAGCTGATCGCCAACGATCCGAAGGAATCGCGGGCTCAAGTCGCAATCTTGCAATCTTTAACCTCGCAATCGGCCCGAAATGCTGTGAAGCTGCGAAATATCAACGAACTTGAAGATCATCGCTTAAAGCCCGGGGACGTGAAGGAATATGTCTGTATATCAGTCTGATGGGCTTACGACACTGATCACTTCTTGAAGCTCAAGATGTACGCGATTATGTCGTCTGATTCCGCCTCGGTAAGGATGAGATTCGGCATATTCTTGTGGTTAGAACGCAGAAACACTTTCAATGAAAGTTCGGTCGTCGATGTCATGTCAGCGACGCTCTGGAAGTTGGGAGGACCATCTTTGTCGATCATCGAAGTCTCACCTCTACCGGGAAATAGGATCGGCAGGACGCGATGGCACGAACTACATTGCGAGTTTGCGATCTGGCGGCCAGATGCTGCGTCGCCACGAAGCGGCTGAGCAAGGATCGGAAACTGTAGGGCCATAGTTGCAACGGCTCCAAGGAATCCAGAAATCATCCAACGCATGAGCTTCACCGGTATGAGGGATGATTGAATATGCCCTTCATGCACCGGAGTAAGTGGTCAATTTTGCTCACTCCGGTGAAAAGATATGCCGACAAAACCGTGGAACTCCGGCCGTCTTTTTAGCTTAAAAGGTCCCCATTCCACGTCGGCGGAGTCCTCAGCATCCCCGTGCTCGGGCGGGTCTAGAGAGCCAACATTGGCGCGCGGCGTGTGAGCGACGGCGATTGGTCCTGACACTGCTCCATGAACCATCGGCGACGATCAATCTGCTCTGATCATTTCTAGCGGCGGCCCTAGTTTTCGAGGGAGTGCTTTAGCTTCCTCTTCCGCCAGCAACTGGTGGATTTGTTAGCGCTGGTCTTTGTCGGTTACCCTAAGAAGCAAATCTCTAAACCGCGATGTATTCAGGCTGTTCAGCTCTTGCTCGGTCATACCAAGATCGAAAGCACGGCCCGGTATCTCGGCATCCAGGTCGATGGCGCCTTTGGCAATAGCGGAACAAGTTGATGTCTGAAATACTGGGCAGAGCGGACATGCACTGGCCCACCCAACTAACCGCTTGTTTTGTGTCAGGACGGGCCACTCAGACGTGGTACCTTGACCGCAACAATTGGTGCGCTAGAAAATTCGACATTTCTCAGGAATGCCCCCGTCGTCGCCGCTTGATTCGGTCGAAGATCGCGAACGCCGCTGCCAGCACGCATCCCGCGATGATGCCGAAGGTAAGGTCCTCGACGAGCGTAAGGCCGAATGTGGCCAGCAGTACGCTGCCGCCGCGCCAATCGCGAAGCAGGAGTAAGAAATCGTCCTTCTCGGCCATATTCCAGCAGACCACCACCAGTACGCCGGCCAGCGTAGACAAGGGAATGAAGCTCGCCAGCGGTCCTGCGACCAACATGAAAACCAGGAGAAAGACGGCATGAGCTATGCCGGAGACCGGACTGCACGCACCGGCGCGGATATTGGTCGCCGTGCGCGCAATCGTTCCGGTCACGCTGATCCCGCCGAATATTGCAGAAGCGATGTTCGCAACGCCTTGCGCCACTACTTCCATATTGTAGCGGTGCTTGCGTCCTGTCATGCCATCCGCCACTTTGGCGGACAGAAGGCTCTCGACTGCCCCAAGCAACGTGAAGGAGAGCGCGGCCGGCAACACTCCAAGCACGGATGGCGTTGAGAACGATGGCAGTCGGGGGGAAGGCACGCCATTCGGGAGCTGGCCAAAATGGCTGCCGATCGTCTCGACCGGCAAATGGAACAGCCACGCGACTACTGAGGCAAGCACGACAGCGATCAACATTCCCGGCCAATTTGGCAGCAAGCGTCGCAGCAAGAAAATCAAGGCGGCGGAGCCCGCGCCAACAGCAAACGCAGCCGGGCTAAGGGTCGGTAACGGCCGGCCGAGCATTGCGAGCTTGGGCAAGAGCTGCCCGGGTTCGACACCGGGTAATTTCAGGCCGCCGAGATCCTTGAGCTGGCTGGCAAAGATCGTAACCGCAATCCCGCAAGTGAAGCCGACGGTCACGGCATGCGGAATGTAGCGAATGAGCGAACCAAGCCGAAGCAAACCGATCAGGGTGAGCATCAGCCCGGAGAGGAAAACCGTGAGCAAAAGCCCTTCCAGGCCATATTTCGTAGCGGTTGCTGCAACAAGAACGATGAATGCACCGGCGGGACCGCCGATCTGATAACGGCTCCCGCCTAGCGCCGACACTAAGAAACCGCCAATGACGGCGGCATATAACCCTCGTTCCGGCGAAACGCCCGAGGCTACAGCGATCGCCATCGACAGCGGCAGAGCGACGATTGCGACGGTAAGTGCCGCCAACATATCCCGCCGAAAGCAGTCAAAGTTATAACCCTCCGCCAACACCGTGACAATTTTCGGACGATAAGTATGGGCGGTGGCGGACCCATCAGGCATGGTCGCGAACCGATCTGTATTTCGAGGATTGTGGCGTGCGACCGCCCCAGAAGCGCATCTTACCACAATAGACGCTATCGGTGCGTCAAATCGACGACCTATTCCAACAGAAGGTCCGACGATCCCTCCGCCGACATTGATTAAACGTGATCTGTTCTTTGTGAGCAATTTTGACCACTGGAAAGATCATGGGAAACCATCGGATACCAGTTGCGCCGATTACCACCTCGACTTCGAGGAACTCGATGCCCCCTCAGTGCTTGTTAAAAGTGGCGCCAACTCGGGCGCGCGCATCCGCTCAATTTTTTTAGTGAAGGCTGATCCCCGCACAGCGGCATTCGCGCAGTTTCGCGGACGGAATCATGATGCGCACCCAGCAGGCGGTAGCGGCCGGCGGAGCTCAGGGGTACCTGCCGCCTGAGCATTTCGACCAGATTTTTTCGGCACATGGCACGATCATGATCTTCTTCGTGGCCATGCCGCTTGTGATCGGATTGATGAACTTCGCCGTCCCGCTGCAACTCGGCGCCCGCGATGTCGCGTTCCCAACGATGAACTCGATCAGCTTCTGGCTGACCGCGTCCGGTGTTCTCCTCCCGAACGTATCGCTGGCAGTCGGCGAGTTTGCAAAGACCGGCTGGTTTGCCTATCCGCCGTTGAGCGAGCTGCAATTCTCGCCGTGTGTCGGCGTCGACTATTACCTCTGGTCGCTGCAATTATCCGGGCTTGGGACATTGTTGAGCGGCGTCAATTTTGTCACGACGATTCTGAAGATGCGGGCTCCCGGAATGAGCTACATGCGCATGCCGGTTTTCTGCTGGACAGCGCTTGCATCGAATTTGCTGATGGTGGCCGCCTTTCCGGTGATCACCGCGCTGTTCGCAATGCTGCTCCTCGATCGTTACCTGGGCTTCCACTTCTTCACAGTGGACGCCGGCGGCAACGCGATGATGTATGTGAACCTGTTCTGGGTCTGGGGAAATCCCGAAGTCTACATCTTGGTTCTCCCGGCCTTCGGCATCTTTTCCGAGGTGACCGCCACTTTTTCGGGCAAGTCGCTGTTCGGCTATCGCTCGATGGTACTCGCGACCATGGCTATCTGTGTCCTCTCCTACACGGTCTGGCTCCATCATTTCTTCACCATGGGCGCCAGCGCGAGCGTCAACGCCTTCTTCGGCATCACGAGCATGATCATCGGCGTGCCGACCGGCGTCAAAGTCTTTAACTGGCTGTTTACAATGTACGGCGGGCGGGTCCGGTTCACGGTGCCGGTGTTATGGACGATCGGCTTCATGGTGTCGTTCGTCTTCGGTGGCCTGACTGGAGTGCTCCTGGCGTTGCCCCCGGTCGATTGGCAGGTCCATAATAGTGTCTTCCTGGTCGCCCATTTCCATCACGTCATCATCCCGGGCGTGCTGTTCGGGTGCATCGCTGGCTACAATTACTGGTTTCCCAAGGCGTTCGGCTTCAAGCTGGATGAGCGCTGGGGCAAGGCCGCCTTCTGGTGCTGGTTCATCGGCTTCCATCTCGCGTTCATGCCGCTCTACGTGACGGGGCTGATGGGCATGCCCCGCCGTCTGCAGCACTACGACGTCCTTTCTTGGCAGCCTTGGCTTTTGGTCGCCGAGGTAGGCGCACTCGTCTTCCTGACCGGAATCATCTGTCAGATCGTCCAGATCGTGGTGTCCATTCGTCACCGCGAGCAACTGCGCGACACGACGGGTGATCCGTGGAATGGCCGCACACTGGAATGGTCTACCGCGTCGCCGCCCCCGGCCTGGAATTTTGCGGTCCTGCCGCGCGTTGACGGACTCGATGCATTCTGGACGCAGAAGCAGCGCCTGCTAGCGAAGCAGGAGCTGCCCTTGCGGCAGCACGCTTACCAGCCGATCGAAGTCCCCAAGAACACTCCTGTCGGTTTCGTGACCGCGTTCTTTGCCGTAGTCACCGGCTTCGCCCTGATCTGGCACATCTGGTGGATGGCAGGCTTCGGAGTTCTTGGCGCGGCCGTGACGTTGCTCGCCTTCATGTTCCGCAGAAAGGACGAAGTCGAGATTTCCGCAGATGAGATCCGCCTGTTCGATCGCGCACACCCGGTGGAGGTATCGCCATGAACGTCGCAGTTGAGATGGATGCAGTCCGCCGAGGCGAACTGCTGAATGCAAGCGGAGCCGGGCCCGCGCCTAAGCGAGTGGTCGCAGGCTTCGGGTTCTGGATCTTCCTGCTGAGCGACATCGTGATGTTCTCGGCGCTGTTTGCGAGCTATGCCGTGCTCGCAAAAGCGAGTGCCGGCGGCCTCACCGGTGCTCAGCTGTTTGACCAGCGGAACGTTGCGATAGAAACCGCGCTTCTCCTGCTCTCCAGCTACACTTGCGGCATGATGTCGTTGGCCATCAATGCGCGGCGGTATCACGTCGTCTTTGTTGGCGCCCTGGCGACATTCCTGTTGGGAGCGGCATTTCTTTCGCTCGAGCTTCGCGAATTCCAAGGCATGATCGCGTTAGGAGCGACGCCGCAACGCAGCGCGTTCCTGTCCGCCTTCTTCACGCTGGTCGGCAGTCACGGGCTGCACGTGACGTTCGGACTGGCATGGCTGGCTCTCATGATGGTCCAGCTGTCATTGAGAGGTTTTCAGGACGTCGTGGTTCGCCGTCTGCACTGCTTCTCATTGTTCTGGCATGCGCTCGACATCATCTGGGTTCTGATCTTCACCGTTGTCTATCTGATGGGAGTCCTTCCATGACTGAAATGCGTTGGGATGTTGCACCGGAAGACAGGCCAGCGATCCCGGCCTCGGAGCAAAGAGCTTCTTCCGGCTTCCTTGTGTACACGATCGGTTTGCTACTGGCGGTGATCCTGACGGCCACATCCTTCTGGGTGGCAAACACCTCGGCGATCTGGGCGCCGGGCGTGCCGGCCGGACTCGCCGTCCTCGCCATCGCCCAGATGGGGGTGCACCTGGTCTTCTTTCTTCACATCACGACCGGGCCCGACAGCAGCCACAATGTCCTGGCGCTGGCGTTTGGCGTGCTTATCGTACGGATCGCTCGTGATCATGACCAATCTGAACGAGAACATGATGATGGGACATCCCGAGCTCATGAACCTGCAGATGCAACGCTGAAGATGGCTACATGACCCAACACGTACAACGCTTTGGAGAACGACGATGATAAAGCCGCTCTTGTTTTCCGCGACGGTCGCGGGCTGCCTCGCCCTGACTTCTGTCGCACAAGCCAGCTCGGCCTATGACGGATCCTGGGACCTCATTTTCGTGACGCAGAGAGGCGCATGCGATCCGACCTACAACTTCGCTGTCAACATCAGCAACGGAATCGTCACACATCCAAATCTGGTGCGGTTCAGCGGTTATGTGGCTCGCTCGGGTGCGGTCCGCGCTTCCGTGACCGTGCACGACAAGTACGCTTCCGGTTCGGGCAGGCTCGCAAGCAGTTCCGGCCGTGGCACGTGGAGTGGCCATTCGGGATCCGCGCGCTGCTCGGGCTACTGGACCGCGCAGCGGAACTAGCGCACAGCTACGGCGGATTGGCGCAAGTGATCCAGCCCGTAGGAAGGAGAAGCTCATGACGGCGATCGCGTGGTTTGATGATCTTTCCGTCGGAATGCAGTTCAAGTCGGGTGAAGCGCAGATCACCGCTTCAGAAATCAAGCGCTTCGCGGCCGAATTTGACCCGCAGCCGATGCATCTGGATGAAGAAGCGGCTAGCAGGACCTTCTTCAAGGGCCTTGCGGCATCCGGATGGCACACGGCCTCACTTGCAATGAGGTTGTTGGTGGAAAGCCGACCTTTCGGCGATCATCCGATCATCGGAATGGGAGGCGGCTTGCGCTGGCTGGCGCCAGTACGTCCCGGCGATGTGCTGCGCTTGGAAGGAGAGGTCGAAAGCCTTACCCCTTCGAAGAGCAAACCGCAGGGTACGGTGAATATGAAATGGACGATGTACAACCAGGATGGCCAAGCCGTCTATGAGTTCACTCCGATGACGATCGTCCCGCGCCGCCCGGCGCCGAAGGCGAATTGAAGCGCGTCGGTCCACGTCCAGCACGCCCAACGGCCTTGAGACCAGCGTCCGCAAGCCCGCTTGTCCGCCAGCCGTCCGTCCGAGTTGACCGCTACGAACCCTGCTGCCTGGGCGGCAGGCGCGCGCCCCTTTCAGTGACAACGAAGTTGCGGTCGAAATCGCTTAGGTCAAAAGCGGACTTCAGCAGCTCCGGTTACCGCAACCAACCGCTCATTACGTCCGCTTCAACAACCCGGGATCGACCGGCATCTTGCGCAGCCGCTTGCCTGTGGCCGCGAAGATCGCATTGCTGATCGCAGGCACGATGCCCGAGGTTCCGGTCTCGCCCATGCCGCCGGGCGGTTCGGTGCTCGGCACGATATGGACCTCGATGGCCGGCGCCTGATCGATCCGCAGCATTTGGTAGCTGTCGAAATTGGTCTGCTCGAGCTCGCCAAGAGCGCTTCCGGTGTCTGTCCGATTTGCACTCTACAGTGCGCGGGCGTTAGCAGCGGCATCAGAGAGCCTTTTGTTTGGCACGTAAGAGATTTAGATCAGCGCATCCCGGGCAGTTGGGCCATGCGCATATGGCGTCGAAACAAGTCAGCAGGAAACTCGTCAGCTACCACAAAAGCAGCGTCTTCCTGGTAAGTCACGCCATGGAAATGCCTATCTCGCTCAGCGGGGCTTGATCCCATGGCGGAGATCATCGAAGCACGTGCAGGAACCATGGTTGACAATGATAACAACAAGCGGCGTGGCCTCGTCGAGTTCAAGGACGGTTGCCGCAATGGCAAATTCGGAAAGACTAAGGCTTATGAGCTGATCGCCCACGAGAGGATCAGGGCATACAAGATGGGAGGCAAGACCATGATTGACCTCGAGAGCGTGGACGAATATCACGCTTCACTGCCACGGGTCGAAACGAGAGCGAGCTAGGCCGCCGATCTCCGAAGCGAGACAGCGGGCGCACTGGCGCGTGAGCTGTCGAGGCGATGCGACCAATGCTACGCTAAACGCACGTACTCGGCCCAATAGGCCGCAAGCTTATAGATACCGCAAGGCTTGTTCTTGTCGCCCTTGCCAAGCAAGCGCCTCACCACCTCGTCGCGCCGCCGCGCTTATTTCTCCGTGTCGTGAGCGCATTGGACATCTACTACGTCGCGCGATCAGCGCTTTTCGACGTCGGTCTTGTGCCAACCGCAACCGAGTTGACCGCCGAAGTCATCCAGTACGAAGTAAGTGTCTCGCTTGACATCGTCGGGGCTAATGGATCGGCTACGTATGACAAGACCCGTCCTTGACCTCCCGATATTGAGTTAGGTCGATCCCGCAGCAATTCGATCAGAGCCGGGTTCGATTCCGGTCGGACGACTGTGGTGACCGGAACGGCATGGGCCGTGCCTGCTGCCGCCGTGCCTGCTGACTGCCGAGGAGCTTGCTTTTATTTTTGCGAGCTAATACCGAGCATCACGTTGCTGGTATTTCTGCTGGTATCGGCAGCAATCGGCGACAAAAACAGTTTTAAATTCAATCGGTTATGGTATTAGGCGATTGCCGGCCAGGGGCACCACGCTTCGCCTTCGGGCTACGCGTGGCGCAGCCGCGCGATGGCCAGAAGGGCGAAGCGTGTCCGGCGAAGCTTGAGCAGCGCGAAAGCGAAGACGGACTGCCCCAAGCGAACTGCAGTAGCGCGCGCAGCCCGCGCCGCAATCCTGATCCGAAATCGTCAAGATGCGCGCCGCCGGCATTCTGCAAGCCGATCTCACGCAGCCCGGAAACAGCCGTCGTCGCTGACTGCGCGATATCCCAACGTGAGGATGTCGGCAGCGGAGCTATCAACCCTGGAGCTTGCCTGGGTGGGATCGTTCCGCCATCATCCCCGGAGGAGCGTCTGGAAAGCAGGAAGAGATCATGACCACCTATGTCGGCACCCTGGGCGATGACAGCCATACCGGCAACGAAGACGTCATGTATGGCCTGGATGGCGCCGACACCCTCAACGGCAACGCCACCACCGGAGGCGGACAAACGCTCTATGGTGGTGAGGGGAATGACAGCCTTTCCGGAGGGAGCCCCACGGGCCCAGGCATAAGAATCTACGGCGGGGGTGGAAACGATACTCTCTCGGGTATCGGTGCATTCTACGGCGACGGGGGCAACGATTCGATTACCGCAACCGGTCAAGGCGGCGCTTTCGGAGGCGATGGAAACGACACCATCAATACATCTCTGAGCGGCTTTTATGGCGGGGTTGCCTACGGCGGTACCGGGGATGACCTGCTGACCGGAACCGTTCTGTATTGGGATGGCGGCGACGGAAACGACAGCCTGTTTGGCGGCTACGCAGCCATTGGCGATACGACATTTGCATTCGGTGGCAATGGCAACGATCTCATCGTGCTGACTGGCACCAACGGCACAGGCGGATCAGCGATCTACGGCGGCCTGGGCGATGACAGCGTCTACGGCGGGGGCGCGCAAGACACCATCGTCGGGGACGCCGGCGTGGATCTTCTGGAAGGCGGCGGCGGGGATGACTGGATCTATCTGCCGACTGGCGGTGGAAACGCCTACGGCGGCACCGGCAACGATGTGCTGATCGGTTCGCAAGTCAACGACGTACTCAACGGCGATGACGGCAATGACGTGCTCTACGGTTACGGCGGCAATGACTACCTCTATGGCGGCGCCGGCAACAACACGCTGTACGGCGGTGATGGCTCGGACATCCTGCTCGGAAGCGTCGGCAACGACTATTTCGACGGCGGCATGGGGGTGAACTACTATTTCGGCGGCGGCGGCAGCAACACGTTCGTCTCCAATGACGTGCCCAGCGTGCAGGTGGTTCAGGATTGGAATGGCGCGACCGACGTCGTGCAACTCAATGGCTCCGGCTTCAGCTTCTTTGCCGACGTGCTGTCGCACTCCTACCAAAACGGCGCCTACTTCGTTGTCCAGGTCGACGGCGACACCGCGGTCTGGCTCAACGGCGCCACGGCAGGCACGCTCACGGCGGCGAACTTCTTGATCGTCAGTTGATCTGCCGGAGCGAACCGGCGGGCCGCGATCGAAGCGACATCGACGACAATGAAGCGAACGAGGCCGCCAACCGAGGCGGCCCCTGATCGTTTGACTGTTGCTGCGTGTGGCGCGACCAAGCGGCTTAAGCTAGAGCTTCGATTCTGATTGAATCAGAACCGAAACTCTAGCCTGTTGTATTGACGCGTTTTCTTCACGCGAACCGGCGTCCACTTCGCTCGAAAACGCTCTAGCGCGCCAGCGCAGCGATCAACTCGACCTCGATCGCTGCGTTGCGCGGCAGCTGCGCGACGCCGACGCTCGTCCTGGGGTGCAGTCCGCGCTCGGGACCGAACAGCTCCATGATGAGCTCCGACGCGCCGTCGGCGACTGCCGTCTGACCGCTGAAATCCGCGGCGCTGTGCACGAACACGGTGAGCTTCAAGATCTGCGCGACATTGTCGAGCGACCCCAGATGTGCCTTGATCGCGGCCAGTCCGCGGATCAGCGCCAGCCGCGCACCCCGCTTGGCGTCTTCCAAGGTGACATCACGACCGACCTGGCCGACGACATGCACCTTGTCACCATCGCGCGGAAGTTGGCCGCTGACATAGATCGTGTCGCCGTGGACCACCACCGGTGCATAGGCGCCGCCGGCCGCCGCCGACATCGGCAGCTCGATGTTGAGTTCGTGCAGACGTTGTTCGAGCTTCACGGTTGCTTGCCAGCGAACTGGCCCTCTTCTCGGATCGCGGCGTGACCTCCGCCGGGCGCCCCTGATAGCCGAGTTCGGCGTGAAGCGGTACCGAGATCATGCTCTCGGAGCAATTGCGCCGGCGGCTCAGCTCCTGCCGGCCGCGCCCAGCGTCGTCGCGATCAGATCGCTTGCCATGGGGCAGTGTCAGCAGCCGCGGCAGATGGTCTTGAGCTTGGCGTTCAGTTTTGCATTTTCATCAGCAAGCATCTCGACGACGCTGCCACGCTTGGCCGACGGATCCGATAAGGCGGTCTTGCCCTTGTCCGGACTTCCACCCGTGATCGCGGCGGCCTTGTCATAGCAGGCCAGCCGGTCATTGGAATTGCTGATCGCCGAGCATCCGGACGTTTGAGCGGCGGCGCCGTGGCAAGCAATAGCCTGGCAGGCAAGGATGAGAACCGCCGCGAGGGGAATAAACTTCATCTGAAAATCTCCGTCGGACATCATCTGCCAGCGATCGGGGCTGCACGTTGCGACACGCGTCGAGCCAGCCCGCAAGGCGTCAGTGACCTTCCTCATAGGGACGACCGACCAACGACCCGTTGCGTAACATACCCGGCCGAGATCGAGGAAGAATATTTGCCGCGATCTGACGCCGCGCTGCGCGCCAGGTCAGTTGCGAAGCGGAACTCCGCTTATGAAGTGTTTCACCCGGGAGACGACGCCTGGCGGGGATTGTCATGGACCGCTAAAGCGGCGGTTTGAAGGACAGCTGCGAAGGATCCGGGTTGGGCACCACGCTTCGCCCTGTCGGGCTACGCGTGGCGCGGCCGCGGCGCGATGGCAGACGCCTCAGCGTCGTCCAAGGCTCCTCAGATACGCGCAGAACATGTCGGCCATGGCGTCGGCGCAGGTCTCGATCTCCGCCTGCGTTCGCGGGCTTTCCGAAAAATCCTTGCCGACCGTGCTCAGCGTCGTCGCGATCAGATCGCCGGCCATCGCGCGCACCGCGTCGGACGCCTTCGGCAAGGCCGCGCGCATGAAGGTCTCGACGATGCGCTCGCCCGACGTCCGCGCCTCGCGCGCTTCCGGCGCATCGCGATAGAGCGGCGCGGCGTCACCAAGCGCGACGCGCACCGCGGCCTCCTCGCATTCCGAGCGGACGAAGGCGTGCACCAGCGTGCGCAGCCGGTCGAGTGGCGGCCGTTTTGCGTCCTCGAGGATGTCGCGCAGCAGGGTCGTGGTCTGCCGCCATTCGTCGCTCTGCAGCCGGAACAGGATCGCCGCCTTGTTCGGAAAATACTGGTACAGCGAGCCGACGCTGACGCCGGCCCTCTCGGCCACCCGCGCCGTGGTGAAACGCTGCGCCCCCTCCTTGGTCAAAACCTGAACAGCGGCATCGAGAATCGCCGCGACGAGCTCGGCCGAGCGGGCCTGTTGCGGTTGTTTTCGCGAGGAAATTGAAGAGCTTCGACGCTCGGTCATGAACGCTCTGGGGAATGCGATTAGCGAATGCGAATAATTATTCGTATTTCTGACGAGGCGCAAGAACGCGCCGCTTTCAGACCGAGAGACCCGATATGACCACCCTCATTTCACCTGAGCTCGCGGGCCTGTTCGATCGCCTGTTCGAGCAGGCTTCCGCCGCGCAGGAAGAAACCCAGCTCGCGGTGGCCGACCTCACCGACGAGGAGCGGACGCGCCTGATGCGGAGCAAGACCGATTACCGCGCGCTCTATAGCCGCCTCAACAACGTGCCGCTCGCGGTCTCGCGCGAGACCGGCGCGCTGCTCTACATGCTGGCGCGCGGCAGCGGCGCGCGCAGCATCGTCGAGTTCGGCACCTCGTTCGGTATCTCGACCCTGCATCTTGCCGCCGCGCTGCGCGACAATGGCGGCGGGCGGCTGATCACCAGCGAGTTCGAATCGTCCAAGGTGGCGCACGCCCGGGACAATCTCGTCGCCGGCGGCCTCTACGACCTGATCGAGATCCGCGAGGGCGACGCACTCCGGACGTTGCGCACCGATCTGCCTGATACGATCGACCTCGTGCTGCTCGACGGCGCCAAGGCGCTCTATCCCGAGATCCTCGATCTCGTCGAGAGCCGCCTCAGGCCGGGCGCCTTCGTGGTCGCCGACAACGCCGATGACAGCCCCGACTATCTGGCGCGCGTGCGCTCGCCGGCAAGCGGTTATCTGTCGGTGCCGTTCGGCGGCGACGTCGAGCTGTCGATGCGGCTTGGCTGAGGCGGAGGCCCCGGCGGCTCGTCGGGCCCCTTGATCTGGTCGATGATTGCGGACAGCCGCGCCCGCTTCGCGGCGTCCTCAACATACAAGACGCTGGCCCTGAGATCGCGAAGAACGCTGCGCACTTTCCATTTCACCTGACCCTCGGCAATCACCTCGGTGGCGAGTTTGTCAGCCTTGTCGGGATCGCCGAGATCGAAGGCCGCGGCAAGCAGCGTCGGGCGCAGCCATTCGTCAGCGACATTCAGCCGCCGGGCACGCTCGCACGCGGCGATCGCAAGCCTCACCGTCGCCTGCGCGCGATCCTCGTCACCTTCCGTGCCGCGCGCACGATAGAGACGGGGCAGGTTGCTGGAGCAATAATAGGCGTTGAGATCGAGATCCATTCCCTGTTCGTAATACTTGATGGCCTCGGCAAGATACGTGACTCGTTCGTTGGCCGCAGCATCGTCAGCGAGACGCTTGTAACGGCCGCCCATCAGACCCAGGCGCTCGGGCGTCGGTCCCGCGAGGTCGATCAACGTTTCAAGCTCGGCGATGGCCTCGATGTGGTTTCCCACCTGGGCCCCCGCAAATGCGCGGTTCTCCTTTACTTCGGGCTCGTCAGCAAAGCAGTCCGGAAGGTTCTGCGTGAAGTCGAGCATAACATTCCAGTCGTCAGTATCGATGACGCAATCGCGCAGCAGCAACAACAGAGCGAGGGCCTTCGCATAGCTTGCAGGCGGATTTCCCTCAGCGGCGATCAACGCCTGCGCCCGCTTCATGCGCTCAGCCGCGGGCGCCGCGCGCACGGCCCGTACCTTGGTCTGGAATGCGGCTTGCTCCGCAAGCTGGCCCCGCGTCGTTACAGCCTTGCGTGGATCGACTTTGTCGGGATAGCCCGGGATCGATTGGTGCATCGGCGAGATGCCGTTACGGCGGAATTCGATTTCCCCCTTGATCGACGCCTGGAACGCCGCGGCGGTGGCGGGGTTGATGTCACCTTCGGACAGCGGATAGCGGACAGTCCGCATCTGCGCGACATCGAACAATTGCTTCGACCATTCCGCCGCGAGGAGGACGCACCCGGTCTTCTGAGCGGCGTGGCGGATCCCGACTTCATAATAGACGTTTCCGTTCGGAATCGTCATGTCGGCCAGCACGAGATCGGCGAAGTATAGGCGCTCCAGCATTTCGCTGATGATCAAAGCGCTCGTGTCCTGGTCCGCGCGCACCGGCTCGTAGCCCAGATCCTTGATAACCGGAACGTAGCCGCGATCCCAAAGCGCATTGAAATCGATCTCGGCCGGTCCGCGGCCCGAGTCATTCTGCGTCGCCCTGCGGCCGTAAGGCATGATCATGAAACACGACGGCATCTTGCAAATCCTTCAGTCCCATAATTTTCGTGTATCCAGCCAGTAAATCCACGTCGTCCTGCGCCCCGCCTCCTCCATCAGGTGCTTGGCGCCGCCAGGGCCGTCGCCGCCCTCGCCGTTCCACAGGCAGATGAAGGCGATCCTTTCGCCGCCATATCGCGCGGCCTGCTCCAGCATCCATTGATTGTCGCGCTCATAGGCGTTCTCGCCGGCCGGCAGCGGCCCCAGCTCGTCGGGCATGACGTGGAGCGTCGCGCGCGATTTGGCCGCGAAATAGCGCGCGCGCCAGTTGCCGCCGGCGAAATCCACCGAACCGGCAAGGAAGGTCGGCTCGTCGAACGGAATATAGATCTCAAGCCGCATGCCCCGCGCCAGAGCAGCTTCCGCAAACAGCAGGTCACCGCCGCAAGCGCCGCCGCAGATGGCAAGATCGCCTTCGGCCGCGCCAATCCGCGAAAGCGCATCGGCGATTGCAGCGGCGGCTGCCGGCTCCTTGTCCGGCGGAAAGCGGGGCGTTTTTCGATCTCGCGCATCGATCATGTGACCGCTGAAGAGAACCACCTTGTTCGGTGATCTGGCATCCGGCTCTGTGGTCATCGCGACACCTCGACTAAATGATTGGATCATTGTGTCTCGGTGGCGAACTTAGCTGAAGGCGATTTGGTTGTCGAAACTGGGATTTACGTGTTGAGAAGCCGCTCCGCGCGGCATCATTTGATATCGAAGGCCGGCGGGAAGTGATCCGGCTTGACCTGCCTGATTGCTGCGAGTCGTCCGATGTCGGCGAGCTCGTCCATGTTGTTCGGGTTGTCCATCGCCGCGATCTTCACCAGCGCGTCCGGCGTCCGGTCGATGGCGACCGTCTTCTTCAACCAGTCGGTTTCCAGCAGCACGTTGTAGCGCGCATAGGTCGCGAGTTGCGGCCCGCTCTGGCTGTCGGCCACCATGTCTTCTACCGCGCGATCGATCATCCACGGCGTCAGGCAGTTCGTCAGCCATTGCAGCATGCCGTGATTATGCCGTCCGCAATCATCCATGAGCGATTGCAGCGACCGCACGGCCTGCTCCGCCGCCGGCATGTGGACGATCTCGTCCGTCGAGAATGTCGATTTGAACACGCCCGTACCGGCCGAGATCAGCAGGAGATTGTCCTTGCCGGTATGCCAGCGAAAGCCATGGCCATGGAGTGCCGCGAGCATCAGGAGTTGCAGGGCCGGATCGTTGAACGGGCTGACGCCGCCGTCGACGAAGGCGCCGCTGACCGTGCTGCCGTTGCGCGCCGAGATCGTGATCTTCTGCGGTTCGAAATAGGTTGGCGCCGCGGTGCTGGCGCGAACCACCTCGGTCAGCCGCAACGCGCCGTCCTGCTTTGCGTAGGGCGCGCCCGGATGGTTATGCAGCGGCCAGGGACTGCCGGTATCGAGCCGTTTGGTCATGATCATCAACCCGGTGCGGATGCGATCGCCGCCGAGCGCCGTGTCGGCGCCGAGCTGCGCGTCGAGCGCGCGCTGCAAGGCGTCGGCTTTGAATTTTGGCGCCAGCAGCCCGCGCCGCCAGAACGAACCCTGGAAGATGTCGGTGCCGATCCCGCGATAAAGCTTCTTCAAGGCGTCGACCGTCATCCCGCAGGCCAGTCCGGCCGCGATGATCGATCCCGTCGAGGTGCCGCCAATCAGATCGAAATAGTCGCACAGCAGCAGATCGTCCTTGCCGTACCGCTTGCGCAACATCGCTTCGACCGCGGCGAGATATTCGAGCGTCAGAATGCCGCGAATGCCGCCGCCATCGAGAGCCAGGATCCGCTTCGGTCCGGCGTCGCGATCGAAATGCTGCTGCTTGGTCTTCGGCATAATTGCCCCGCGGAACCATGACGTCATGAAATGAAGCGATGCACCCAACTCGGCGCATCGGCTTGCTTACAATCTTAGTCATTCGATGCCGGGGCCGGACAATTTCGCGCGCCGGCTCTCCGCGGCAGTCAGCTTGCACGCGATACACCCTAAGGTATAGTGAGATATTTCACTGGCAGACGGTTTTCTTTTTCTTGCCCGGCGATCGCGGATTTCAAAGACGGGATATCATTCCGTCCGCGGCGGGCCGCGGAATTTGGCCGACGAAGATGCGGCCGGCCGTCGCATAACATTCATGCAGATCGGGTTGTGCCATGCCGGATGATTTCTCGGTCTTTCTCAGCCATCGCGCCGAAGACAGATATCTCGCGCGCCTGCTCAAGGCGCGGCTCGAATATCTCAGCAGCCTCGACCGCCAGCGTCCGGTGGAGTGCTATGTGTGCGAGGAAATCCCGGGCGGCGCGGAGTGGCGCCAATGGATGATCGACAACACGGCCAGGGCCGACTGCCTGATCTTCATCCACACCAATGCCGAGCACAATTGGACCTGGTGCGCGTCGGAGATTTCGCAGTTCGACGGCTACAAGCGCGCGCTGAAGCTGATGTCGAAAGTGCTGTGGTTCTCGGTCGATAGTTCGCCGTCGTTTCCGATGCTGGCGGAGAACGAGTTCTACGGCATCGGCGAAGACGATGTGCGGCGGTTTCTCGAGGATCTGTTCGTGAAGCCGACCTTCGGTAACGTCCCGCTCAGGCCGCGACTGAATGCCAACCACGCCCGCGAGTTCAACGATGCGGCGAAGGACATTCACGCGCAGTTCATGCAGATCACCCGTCCGGAGGAGCTGTTTCGGCTGCGACTTCGCATCGTGTTCAGCGACGAGCTGTCATTCCGGCAAAAGGCCGATTCGCTGGCGCCGCTCGCCCCTGCGGACCGCGCGCGCGGATTCCTGAAGGATGCCAGGCTTGAGGCGGATGCCGCCACCGTCACGCTGCTGTCCGGTCCCGATACGGCGGAGCTCGACTGGGAGGACCTGCTCCGCGCGCAAAACCGCTACGACAGCGGCGCCTGGCTCGACGAACTGACCAACTATGTCGCGAACTCGTTCGCCGACGTCGATATCGCAAGCCGGCGGAGCCGTGAACAGGTGCTGAGCCCAATATTCCGCGACCTGAAGCTTTATCAGCCGGTCATTGCCCGGCTCGAATATCTCGACAACACGCCGTTCTCGGTCGTCCTCATCTTCGTCCCGATGCCGCCCTTCAGCGAGGATCCCCGCCTGATGGTCGCGCAGAACATGCCAAAGGACATCGTCTTCCTGTCGATCCTGCTGCGGCTGGCAAGGCGCTTCCGCTGGTCGTTTCTCGAACCCTTGTACAACGCGGTCGAGGGCATGGACGATGACGTCAACGCCAAGCGATGGGACGATCTGCTCGAGCGCTACCATGAATGCCTGGAGAATCTGGATTCGATCCTGCGGCAGAGCAATATGCGGGAACTCGAAACCGTCGGCGACATCAAGTCGGCGATCAACATCTCCGACGATGCGCTGCTGAAGGAGATGTTCAAGGATTGGGGGACGTTTCAGACCCGGCTCGCGCAGGCCGTCGAGAAGAGGTCGCCAGGCGATATCAGGCAGACGCTGGAGCCCTGGCTGAAGCGCAACAAGGATTTCATGAAACAGCTGCTTGTCGAAACCCAGGGCAGGGTCGAGAAACTGCGGCCGATGTAATAAACCCGCGAAGCTGGAGCAAAGGTCCGGTTCGACCGGACCCGGCACTCAGATCATCGCGGCGACCCGTTCGAGTCCGATCAGGCGGGCCAGCGAGCGCACTTCGTTCTTCTGGTCCTCGCGGAGCTGGAACAGCAGCGGCATCGCCGCCGACTTCAGCTGCTGGACTTCGTCGGAATCGGGATCGATCGGCATAGTGCCCGCCGCAGGATCGCCCTGGCGCTTGGCGTGGATCTTGCGCGCCACGGCACGCAGCGCGGTCTCGACCGCCGGCCAGTAATATTCCTGCGACGACGACAGCTTGAGGCGGTCTTTGATGCCAGCGATCTGCGCGTCGCTGAGCAGCGCGTAGCTCTTCTGCGGCGCCGGCCTGGCGGCGGCCTTGGGCTTCGGTGCGGCGGCCGGCTCGGCGGCCTTCGGCTGAGCCGCATCGACCGGGTCGGTGAGCTTCGGCAGGCCGATATCGGCCGGCTCGGCGGAGGCATAGGCTTGGCGCACCGTGTCGGTCGCGCCCGGGATCGCGGCCTGCGCCCGCAGCAGGAGCGGCGACGGATTGGCAGGAGGCTCAGTCGGCTGGGGCGCATCAAAGGCGGCAGTGGCAAGCGTCGTGACCGCGAGCTTATCCTGTTTGCTGGCGCGGTTGGCGACCGGGCCGATGTCAGCCTGCGCCGCCGGCAGGCTGTCGCGGCCCAAAATGGCTGTGATCGCAGCGCCGGCAAGGAGGAAACATGTCAGCGCGGCGAGGGTGATGGCTCTGGTCAAAAATTACTCCATTCCCTGCCAGTATCACCGCAGGCTGACCGCCAAATGCGGCGTTACCGTGCCATGACGATGCCAAATAGGTGAAATTGTCCCGAAACGGCCCGAAAATCAGGCCGCGGCGGCAAGCTCATAGGCTTCCTGGATGTCGGCGACGATCTCATGGGCCGTCCACAGCGCCCCCGGCTGGACCGAGTGCAGGCTGACCGTCCAGTTGGTGCGCCGGGTCCGCGGCGTGCTGACGATGTCGAATTCGACCTGACGGCACAGCGGATGCCGCTGCAGGGCGTAGAAGACCCGGGTCCGGAGCTCGTCGAGCGATGCCGGGGTCTTGTCCAGATCCTTGGCCAGATCCTTGGCGAAAAGCGCCTCAAAAGCCATGTCGCATTCCCACAACTGCCGGGCGGCCGGCCGTGGCGGCAGACCGTCCCATGGCGCCATTGTTGGGACTGGCATGGTTAATGCCGCGTTAAGCGGACAGGCGGGACTTGAGCGACAGCTGGGTCTGGTATCAGGCGAGCCGCACCCGCACGCTCGCCGCCTCGTACTCCGCAACCGTCTGCGCCACGAGATCGTCGACGCCAAGCACTCCGGTCACCCCCGAGGTGGAATGACCACCGCTCCAGACGTCGCGCCAGCGTTTCGGGCGGCTCTCGCGGGCGCCGATGTCGATGTCCTTGCCGATGTCGATCGCGCCCCGCGTCGGAAGGTCGTCGGGATCGAGACCGGCGGCCTCGATCGAGGGCCGCAGCATGTTGGTCTGCAGGCCGGTGAACGCCGTCGTCAGCAGGATGTCGTCGGCAGAGCTGTCGACCAGCATCTGCTTGTACCTCGCGTCGGCCATGCTCTCGCGCGTCGCGATGAACTTGGTGCCCATATAGGCTAGATCGCAGCCGAGCGCCTGCGCGGCGCGCAGGGCGTGGCCGTCGCTGATGCCGCCAGCAAGCACGATCGGGCCATCGAAGAAACCGCGCACCGCGCGCACAAACACGAACGGATTGAGCCAGCCGGTCTGCCCGCCGGCACCCGCGGTGAGCAGCACCAGCCCGTCGGCGCCGGCGGCGGCCGCGCGCTCGGCATGGCGGATCGAGGCGACATCGGCGAACACCAGCGCGCCGGCATCATGCAACGGCGCGAGAACCGGTGCGGGCGAACCGACCGAGGTGATCACGAGCTCGACCTTGTGCCGCAGCAGCACAGCGAGATCCTGCTGGAGCCGCGCATTGGAGCGGTGCACGATCAGGTTCGGGCAAATCGGCGCCGCCGCCTTGCCGTTCGCATCGGCATGCGCCTGCAGGCGGCGCTCGATCTCGCCGAGCCAGGCATCGAGCTGTTCCGTCTCACGGCAATTCACCGTCGGAAACGAGCCGATCACGCCGTTGCGGCAGGCCGCTACCACCAACTCGACGCCCGACACCAGAAACATCGGCGCCGCGATCAGCGGCAGCCGAAGGCGATCGCGAAAACGCGCAAGAAGATCAGCGGACAAGTTGTTTCTTCCGTGCAGCCTTGTGTTAGCGTTGCCCGCAACATTGGCACGAGAGAAGCCAAAGACAAAGGCGGGAGGAAGAACAAGATGAGCAATCCGCTCTATGCATTTCCGGCGGTCTGCGAGCAGACCGTGCGGGCGCTGGCGCGCTATCCGTCGCGCACGGCCTTCGCCTGGCCGGGCGGCTCGCTCAGCTATCAGGGCGCGACCGACCTGATCGGACGGATGCAGAGCGTGTTCGTGCGGTTCGGCTTTGCGCCGGGCACCCGCGTCGCCTTTCTCACCGCCAACCGCGCCGACACCTGGTGCGCCGGCGTCGCCGCACAATTGTCGCGGCTTGCGATCACCTGGCTGCATCCGCTAGGCTCGCTCGACGACCAGCTGTTCCAGATCGAGGATTCCGAGGCCGAGATGCTGATCGTCGACGGCATCACGTTTCGCGATCGCGGCGGCGAGCTCGCGGCCAAAGCGTCCGGGCTGAAGACCGTGTTCACGCTCGGCCCGGCAGATTACGGCGCCGACCTGCTGCAGGCAGTCGAAGGTACGGGCAGCGCAAGCCCGAAGAACTTCGCCCTTGCGGACGACATCTCGACCTTGAATTACACCGGCGGCACCACCGGCAAATCCAAGGGTGCGCTGCGCCATCATCGCGAATATGGCGGCTTCGCCGCCGCCATCCTCGCCGACTTCGAAATCCCGGAGACGCCGCGCTATCTGACGGTGGCGCCGATCAGCCATGTGGCCGGCACCAAGGTGCTGCCGACGCTGATGCGCGGCGGCACCGTGCACATGCTCAAGGGCTTCGATCCGGAGGCCGTGTTCAAGACCATCGCGCGCGAGAAGATCAACTTCACGCTGTTCGTGCCGACCATGATCTATGTGATGCTGGATCATCCTGCGCTCGACAAGACCGACCTCTCCTCGCTCGAGCTCCTGCTCTACGGCGCGTCCGCGATGTCGCCGAGCCGGCTGGTCGAGGGCATCGAGCGGATTGGCCCGGTGTTCTCGCAGCTTTACGGCCAGACCGAATGCTATCCGGTTTCGGTCCTGCGCAAGGCGGATCACGATCCGAAGACGCCGGAGCTGTTCCTGTCCTGCGGCTTCCCGATCGCCGCCTGCCAGGTCAAGATCCTCGATCAGGACGACCAGGAGGTCGCGACCGGCGAGGCCGGCGAGATCTGCGTGCGTGCCACGCATGTGATGGCCGAATATTGGAAACGGCCCGACATCACGGCCGAAACGCTGAAGAGCGGCTGGCTGCACACCGGCGACATCGCCCGCATGGATGAGCGCGGCTACATGTTCATCCTCGACCGCAAGAAGGACATGATCGTCTCCGGCGGCTTCAACATTTTTCCGCGCGAGGTCGAGGATGTGCTGTCGCAGCACGCTGACGTTGCGATGGTCGCGGTCGTCGGCGTGCCCGACGACAAATGGGGCGAGGCCGTCACCGCCGTCGTGGTGGCGCGCGAGGGCGCAACACCCGACGCCGACGAACTGATCGGCCTGGTGAAGGCGAAGAAGGGCTCGGCGCATGCACCGAAGCAGATCCAGTTCGTCAAGGAGCTGCCCATGACCGGCGTCGGCAAAGTCGACAAGAAGGTGCTGAAGGCCCGCTTCTGGACCGGCCGCGACCGCATGGTGGGGTGAGCACCGCGGCGCGCGCAAAACCTATCACCGTCATCCTGAGGAGGCCGCACAGCGGCCGTCTCGAAGGATGCACGGCCCCAGCCGGGCCGTCGACCCTTCGAGGCTCGCTCCGCTCGCACCTCAGGGTGACGGGGAGAGGCCGCCGGCGGCGGCACATTCCGCGTTACTCCTTGCGCCGGTCGAGACGCGCAAGGAAGCCGCGAACCAGCGTCGCGATCTCGTCGGTCGCTTCGTCGAGCGCGAAATGTCCCGCATCCAGGATGTGTACCTCGGCTCCCGGCACATCGTCGGCATAGGCGGTTGCGCCGGCGACGGTGAACGACGGGTCGTATTTGCCCCAGACGACGAGGGTTCGCGGCTGCGCCTCGCGAAGCCATTTCTGCCATAGCGGGTACGAGGCAAGGTTTGTCCGGTAATCCAGGAACAGCGTGGTCTGGATGTCGGCCTGGCCCGGGCGGGACAAAAACGCTGCTTCGTCGACCCACAGATCCGGATCGTAGCGTTCGGGATGCGGGCTCGTTCCGACATGACGCTGGCGCGTCGCTTCGAAGGACGTGAAGTTGGCCTTGAGCTTGTCGACTTCGTGCGCCGGATCCGCCCAGAATTTCCTGCGCGCTTCCCAAAGCGGGCCCAAGCCCTGTTCGTGGGCGACCGCGTTCTGGACAATGATCGCGCGGACTCGTTCGGGGTGCGCAAGCGCCAGGCGAAAGCCGACCGGCCCGCCATAGTCTTGCATGAACAGCACATAGTGCGCGAGCCCGAGCTTTGTCGTGAACTCGCTCGTCACGCGGGCGAGGTTGTCGAAGGTGTATTCGAAGCTGGACGGCGCCGGCGCGCTGCTGTTGCCGAACCCCGGATAGTCAGGGGCAATCACGTGATATTTGTCGGCGAGAAGAGGCAGTAACGGCTCCCACATCCGCGATGAGGATGGAAAGCCGTGGAGCAGCAGCACGGCCGGTGCGTCGGCGGGCCCCGCCTCGCGGTAGAAGATGTTGACGCCCAGGATATCCACCGTGTGATACGAGATCGACCGTCGACTCGATTGCAGGTCGCTTGCCGAGGCCTGCATGGCCAAGCCGGCCAGAGCGGCAGACATCGCTATTCGGGTGGGCATCTTCATAAGGCAGCTCCTGCGTGGTGCTCGGCGTTCTTCGACGTGATGTGAGCAACACCGATCACGCGCGCATCCTTCCCGCCCAGCCGTCACGCGCAGATCACGTTTCCGACATTGTCGGCCACGCGCGACCGCGGCCGGGCCGTTGCCCTTCGAGACGCCGCGCAAGCGCGGTTCCTCAGGGTGACGGAGAGAGCGTGGAAGGCGTGTCGCGACTGTCGGCGCTGGTGGCGGCGGTACGCTGACCAGCCCCCTGCCCCAGTAACTGATCGAGCCGCTCGCGCAGCTGATCCTGGTGGTAGGGCTTGGCCAGCCGCGGCAGGTCGACCTGGATGCCGTCGGGCAATTCGGCATAGCCGGTGGCGAGCAGGACGGGAAGTTGCGGCCGCAGCTTGCGTGAGGCCGCGGCGAGCTCGATGCCGGTCATGCCGGGCATCACGTGATCGGTCATCATCAGGTCGATCTCCTGGTCGCTCCTGATGATATCGAGCGCATGCGGTGCGGAATTGGCGCCGATCACGCGATGGCCGAGGTCCTCCAGCATCTCCATGGTGGACATCGCGATCAACGGATCGTCATCGACCAGCAGGATCACCGCCGAGCGCTTGACGGTCTGCGCCGCAGGCGCCGGGCTCTCGGCCTCCGGCGCTGCGGTTGCGACCGGCAGCACCAGCGCGGCCGTGGTGCCCTTGCCGACCGCGCTCGACAGCTGCAGCGCGCCGCCGAGCTGCACCGCGAGCCCATGCACCATCGACAGGCCGAGCCCGGTGCCCTTGCCCACCGGCTTCGACGAGAAGAATGGCTCGATCGCCCGCTTCAGCACATCCGGCGACATGCCGGTGCCGCCGTCGACCACCGACAGTTTCAGGTAATTGCCCGGCTGCAGGGCCGGATCGTTCTTCGCCTGCAAGGCCGCGAGACTGATCTCGATCGTGCCGCCATCCGGCATCGCATCGCGCGCATTGATCGCAAGGTTGAGCACCGCGAGTTCGAGCTGGTTGGTGTCGACACAGGCCGGCGGCAAGCCGGCGGGAATGTCGAGCCGCAGCATGACGCGCGGTCCAAGCGAGCGCTCCAGCAGATTGCTCATGTCGCGCACCAGCGCGCCGAGATCGACCGGCACCGCGCGCAGATCCTGCTGCCGCGCGAATGCCAACAGCCGCTGCGTCAGCGAGGCGCCGCGCTCGGCACCCTGCAGCGCGCCGTCGACCAGCCGTCGCAGGCGCGGATCCTCCGGCATCCGCTTGCGCAGCAGGTCGAGATTGCCCATCACCGCCATCAACAGATTGTTGAAGTCGTGCGCGACGCCGCCGGTGAGCTGGCCGATCGCCTCCATCTTCTGGGCATGGCGGAGTTGCTCCTGCGCCCGCTCGCGCGCGGCGACCTCCTTCATCAGGTCGGCGGTGCGCTGCTCGACCCGCTGCTCCAGCGTCGCGGTGAGTTCGGCGAGCGCGGTGCGCTCGGCGGCGAGCTGCGCCAGCAGCGCCTCGCGCTCGATCTCGGCGGTCTTGCGCGCGGTGATGTCGGAGCAGACCCCGACCAGCGAGCGGATGCTGCCGTCGGGCCGGCGCACCGCGCGGGCGCGGACGTCGAGCCAATGCTGGCTGCCGTCGGGCCAGATGTTGCGATATTCGATCCGGTAATCCGCGCCGGTGCGCAGCGTCTGCTCGACGATTCCGCTGCGGCGGGCGCGGTCGTCGGGATGCACCGCGTCCAGCAGCTCCGGATAGGTGAAGGGATCGCCGGGCCTGCGCCCGAAAAATTTCTTGCAGGTCGGCGACGCTTCGAGCTCGAAATCCGGCAGATGAAGTTCGAGCGCGCCGAGATGGCCGGCATCGAGCGCGGTCTGCAACAGGCCTTCGCTCTCGGTCAGATCCTCCAGGATCTGGCGGGTCTGGTACTGGCGGCGGCGACCGCGCACCGCCGCGGCGACCAGGCTCACCAGCGTGCTCGGATGAAACGGACGCTCGACGAAGGTGACATTGCCGAGCACGCGGCCGAGTCGCGCCGCCTCGGGATTGCGCTCGGGCCCGCCGCCCTCGCTCATCAGCACGATCGGGAAATCCGACCATGACGGCTGCTCGTTCAACCAGCGCGTCAGGCGGGCGAGGTCGGCGCTCCGGATCGCCTCATCGGCAATGATGGCAAGGCCCGCCCCGCTTGCGACCTGGCGCTCGAGCTCGGCGAGATCGCCGCAGATATTGGCGTAGTAGCCGGCTTCCTTGATCAGATGGGCCGTCTTGACGGCGTCGCGCTCGCTTGCGGCAAGGATGACCGCGCGTTCCGAGGACGGGCCGGGCCTCATCGCGACCGCCCCTGCGACTGCCGAGCTTCACCACGAACCGGCGCCACGTCACACCGCCGCCGGGCGGCCATGGCCACGATACCGGCGGTGGGATCGATACGCATCATGGGGCCCCTCACGGGAGCGAAACTCGCTGGTGCTGCCAACCGTTCCCGGGAAGCCGGTTTATTTTTGCTGCAAGGGCAGCCGCTTGGCAGCGGTTCCTTGCGCTAGCGCCGCTCGATCACCAGGCTCTGGACCGCCCGGCCGAAATAGCCGCGCTGGTCGGCGAGCCGCGACATCGCAAGGCCGGCGCCGTCAGGCCCGATCCAGGATTCGCCGTCGAGCAGAATCCAATCGCCGACCGGCTCGCGCGCCAGGCTCACTGTGAGGTCGGCGTTGATGAAGGTCCATTGGTTGAAATCGAGCGCCGGCGAGGTGCCATTGGAGAAATCCGAGGCGACCACCGCGCGCATCGCCTGCGAGACGGCGGCGCCCGCGATCAGCGGACGGTCGACGCGGAACCAGATCGCGCCGGGGCCCATCACGCCGAAGCGACCGCGCGCAGCCCGCATCGAGATGCATTTCACGAACGGACTGTTCGCAAGGTTGCCAGGCTCGACCATGCATTCGTCGGGTCCCGGCAGATCGACCGGAAGTGCTGCGACATCAGGCGGCAGCTCGGCCGCCTGCTGCTTGATCTTCAGCACACTGGCCGAGACCACGACGACACCGTCGGCGAAGAGCCTGACGCCGCAGAGCTGGATCTTGCGGCCGTCGCGCAGGATCTCACTCTCAATCGTCAGCGGCGCCACCGGCACCGGACGCATCAGGTCGATCGTGACGCGCGCGATCCGCATCGGCACCGGCGTTGGGATGGCCTCGGCAGCCCACACCACGAGCGCCGCCGGCGCGGAGCCGTGCTGCATCCGCGGATCCCATGGACCCGCGGCGTCGGGACTGGTGACGACGCGGTCGCCGTCAACGCGAAAGATCGGCTCCATCAGAGCGCCGGATCGACCGCTTCGTCGTACTCTTTCTTGAAGCGCGCGATCAGCTCGGCGGCAGGCACCACCTTGGAAATGCTGCCGACGCCCTGGCCCGAGCCCCAGATCTCCTTCCAGGCCTTCGGCTTGGCGCGCTCGCCGGACGAATCGGTGCCGAAGCTCATCTTCGAGGGATCGGAGGTCGGCAGGTTTTCTGGATCCATGCCGGCCGCGACGATCGACGGCTTCAGATAGTTGCCGTGCACGCCGGTGAACAAGTTGGAATAGACGATGTCCTCGGCGGACGAATTGGTGATCATGCTCTTGTAGTTCTCGACCGCGTTCGCTTCCTGCGTTGCGATGAAGGCGGAGCCGACATAGGCGAAGTCGGCGCCGATGATGCGCGCGGCGCGGATGGCGCGGCCGTTGGCAATCGTGCCCGACAGCGCAATGGGTCCGTCGAACCACTGCCGTGTCTCCGACACGAACGGGAACGGCGAGAGCGTGCCGGCATGTCCGCCGGCGCCGGCCGCGACCAGGATCAGGCCGTCGGCGCCCTTCTCGATCGCCTTGTGCGCGAACTTCTGATTGATCACGTCGTGGAAGACGATGCCGCCCCAGCCGTGGACGGCCTGATTGAGCTCCTCGCGCGCGCCGAGCGAGGAGATGATCATCGGCACCTTGTGCTTCTCGCAAAGCGCCATGTCGTGATCGAGCCGGTTGTTCGACTTGTGCACGATCTGGTTGACCGCGAACGGCGCCGACGGCCGCTCCGGATGGGCCTTGTCATAGGCGGCGAGCTCTTCCTTGATTCGGTACAGCCATTCGTCGAGCAGTTCCGGCGGCCGCGCGTTCAACGACGGAAACGAGCCGACCACGCCGGCCTTGCACTGGGCGATGACGAGGTCGGGCACGGAGATGATGAACAGCGGCGCCCCGATCACGGGAAGAGACAGGCGGCCCTTGAACAGAGCAGGCATGGACATTGGGTGCGGATCCTCGGGTTGATCGTTGGTCTCGATTGCTGACCGTCATTCCAACAAGAATCTTTCCAGTGTCAAGTATTGCGTTATGGCGCTGCAAAATGAATGACAAAACCTCATCCAGGCACGGCATTTTTTAAAGGCGTCTGGCATCCCAGACGTGGTTTTGCCCGCCTTATTGGCAGATCGCCCGTGTCACGAAATTTTCGGTCTTGCAGTCGTTCGGGCCGCGCTTGTGGCCGGGCAAATAGACCAGCGGCGAGCATTTCTCGAAGGCGTCGGTATCGATGCCCTTTCCTTCCCGAAACCCCTTGCTCTGGCACAGCCGGTCGGCGCCGATCTTGCAATCCGGCGCATCGTTCGACGCCACCACGCAGGCCGCGCGTCCGGTCACCACCGTCGAGGGGCGCGCGATATTCGACAGGTCGTTGATGGTCTCGCCGGGGTTCTTCAGCGCCGGCAGCGCCGACTTCGACTTCTCGAACAGCTTTCCGATTTCGTTGATCAGCCCGGGATTCTCGCGCTCGACCGGCGCCGGCGGCAACTCGATCTGTTGCGGCCAAGATTCAACAGGCTGTTGCGCGGGCGACTGCACGCCGAGCGCGGTCTGCGCAAGCTTGAGTGATCTTGGTCGATCAAAAGCGCGGATACACAATCTTCCAACCGGTTGCCGCATAGAGCCGATCAAAGTTGTCGTCCAGGCCCGCCGTCATTCCGTAGGAGATTGCCGTGATCGACCGGACTGGCTGTCTTGCTTCGAAATAGAACTCGACCGATCCTCCCTTTCCATTCTCGAAATAGCCCTGACGCCTCGGGTAGGGTGTATCGCTGCCAAAAAGAAAGAGCCATGCCCGCAGCAGAATGGACATCTGCGCACGCGCGGCGACCGATCCGGGAGGCTCTTCCGCCTCGTACTGAAATCGAATGCCCGGAAACGCATCCGACAGACGGTGCATGACCTCCTCCTCGGGTCCCAAAGGACCACGGTCAGGACGCCCTATCGTGCCGGTCAAAGCCATACAGGTCAGCGTACGCGAAACCCTCCCATCGGCAAAGACGGTCGGTTTTCTTGAGCATGGTTGTTTCGGAAAACCGCGTCACAATTTTCCGGATCATGCTTTAGATCAGCTTGAATGCGACGACAAAGCCCAGCACCAGCACGATCGCGCCGATCGCGACCCACAGGCCGAGCCGCTTCTCGAGCTCCGCGCGGATGACATCGCCATAGCGGTTGAGCAGCACCGCAACGAAGAAGAAGCGGCCGCCGCGCGCGACGATCGAGCACAGGACGAACAGCCAGATGTTGTAGCCGGCAAAGCCCGAGGTGATGGTCACGAGCTTGTAGGGGATCGGCGTCAGCCCCTTCAGCAGGATGATCACGGCGCCCCATTCGGCATAGGAGGCGCGGAACGCGTCGACCTTGTCGGACAGGCCGTAAAGATGGATCAGCCACTGCCCGAGCGAGTCGTAGAGCAGCGCGCCGATCGCGTAGCCGAGCACGCCGCCGGCGACAGACGCAACCGTACAGACCGTCGCAAACCACCACGCCCGCTTCGGCCGCGCCAGCGACATCGGCAGCAGCATGATGTCGGGAGGGATCGGGAAGAAGGAGCTCTCAGCGAACGAGACGGCCGCGAGAATCCAGAGTGCGTAGGGCTTGTCGGCCGCCTCGACGCACCAGTCGTAAATCCGTTTCAACATGGGCGCGATGAACCATCATGGAGCGGATTTGTCCATGCCGGGATTGGGCTGATTTGGGACGATTTGGGGCTACCGTTTACGCAGCCGGTTCTCCAGCGCGACAATTCGGCGCCGAACCACCGGGACGGGCGCGGTTTTGGGCAGCTTGACCGGCGACTTCGGCAGCTTCTCGGCCATCCCGAGTAGCCGCTCGCGCCGCTCCATCTCGCGCCAGACGTCCTCCGGCTTGACGCCGGCCGACGCCCAGAGAACGGTGAGGTTGTAGAACAGGTCGGCGCTTTCACGGACCACGGCATCCGACTTACCGGCGACGGCGTCGATCACGACTTCGATCGCTTCCTCGGCTAGCTTCTTGGCCATCTTGGCCGGGCCGCGCTGGAACAGCCGCGCCGTGCGCGACGTTGCCGGATCGAGATCCTTGGCCGCGATCACCGCCTGGTAGAGCCGATCGATCGAATCACTCATCCTTCGAACCTAATCGAAACGCGTCGCCAGCGTGTTAACGGCGCTCATGAAAAAATCCACCGGCCTGAGGCCGGTGGATTGATCGTTTGTGACAGTTCTGAGAACCGCCGGCAGTCTCAGTACGGCGTATAGGGCAGCTGCGACCGGCGCCCGTAATAGCCGTGGTAACCATAGGGTCCGCCGCCATAGTAGACCGGGCCGCCACCGTAATAGGCGGGGCCACCGCCGTAATAGGCCGGGCCGCCGTCGTAATAGCCGTACGAGTCGTAGTAATCGCGGCGGCTCTGGGTCGCGGCGATCGCGAGACCCGTGCCGACGATTCCGGCGAACGCGGCCGCGGCAGCCGCGCCACCTCCGCCATAGTAGCGACGGCGCGCGCTGATATCGGTCGCGCCGCTGGTGCCGTGCGACGTGGTCACAGCGGCCGCCTTGCCCGCCGCAGCCGAGCCTGCGAACGCCATCGTCGGCTCAACGGCCGTCAGCGCCACAGCAGCAACCGTTGCCAATGTGGCTGCGCGGCCAATGGACGAAAAAACACCTTTTCGCGCAAACATTGCAGTCATCCTTTATGGAAGCCGGCCCGACGGGCCCTGGTTAGCTAACCAGTCCCTCCAGATTAGGTTCCCCAAACCGAATGCAAGCTGAACAACCCTAGGCGAAAACAAGGCAGTCATCGGCCATTCACCTTGCCTGGGGCAAAATGCCTGCAAATAACGCTTGAAATTGCACGTTGCCCTGGCGCATTCGATGCCATGAAGCAGGCGCGCCGGCGCGGCACTTTGTCTCGCCTCCCGGATGTCATGATGCAGGTAACTCGGACCACCGTTCTCCGCTGGATACTGGCCGGCATGATCGGCCTCGCGGGCGGCGCGTGGCCGGCCGTCACCCCGCTCCGTGCCAGCGACCAGCCGCCGCCGCTCGCCATCCAGTTCACGCTCGACCGTCCGCTTGATGCTGCCGCCGCGCCGTTCGTGATGGCGCAGGCCGGCGGCCTGTTCAGCGCCGAGGGGCTTGCGGTCGGCACCAACGTCGCCACCAGCTCCGCGGACGCGATCGCGCGGGTCGCCGACGGCTCGAGCGACTTCGCGCTGGTCGACATCAACACGCTGATCCGCTTTCGCGACAAGCCCGGTGCGGCGCCCGTCAAGGCGGTGCTGGTGCTGTTCAACCAGGCGCCCTACGCGATCATTGCTCGCAAGAGCCGCGGCATCAATGCGCTGACCGACATCCAGGGCAAGAACCTCGGCGTCGCCGAGGGCGACCTCTCGATCCTGTTCTGGCCCGCCGTCGCCAAGCAGAACGGCATCAAGCTCTCGAGCGTGAAGCAGAACACGATCAGCGCCGCGGTGCGCGAGCCGATGCTGTCCGCCGGACAGGTCGACGCCGTGACCGGCTTCTCCTATCTCTCGGCGATCAATTTACGGGATCGCGGTGTGCCGGCCGACGATCTCGCGGTGCTGCGCTTCGCCGACTATGGCTGCGAGGCCTATGGGTTTGCCGTCATCGTCAGCCCGCGCCTTGCCGCGGCGAAGCCGGATGCGGCGAAAGGTTTCGTGCGCGCGGTGATCGGCGGCACCAACCTCGCCATCAAGGACCCGGGGCGCGCCGCCGGCGAGGTGGTGAGCCGGATGGATGGCGGCTCGCGCGATCTGGAGCTCGAGCGGCTGCGCGCCATCATCCGCGACAACATCCTGACCGGCGAGGTGAAGCGCGACGGCATCGGCGGCATCGAGGCGGAGCGCTTCGAGCGGTCGATCGATCAGCTCGCGGAGGATTTCAAATTCCAGAAGCGGCCGCACGCCGCCGACATCTTCGACGACCAGTTCCTGCCGCCGATCGACGGCCGGCTTGTGAATTGAGGACAGCTCTCCGTATTCGTCATGCCTGGGCAAAAGCGCGAAGCGCGTCTTCGCGCAGACGACCCGAGCATCCACGTCTTCGGTGATCGCTTGCGAGAAAGACGTGGATGGCCGGGTCCATAGGCGAGCGGAAGCGACGCCGTCCTTCGGACGGCTACGGGCGAGCGGAAGCGACGCCGTCCTTTGGACGGCTCTGCCCGGCCATGACAGAGCGTGATGTACTTCCGCCCGCTGGCCCTGCATCGCGAACCCTGATTAAATCGCGTCCCGCCTGACCGGGCGTCCACCGCTTACGAGTCCCGCCGGCATGTCCATGCTCCGCCTCTATACCCGCGTCCTCGAACTGCTCGGCAAGGAGGCGCGGCTCGGCTGGATCCTCGCCGCCGCCAACGTGCTGCTCGCCGGCGCGCAATTCGCCGAGCCGGTGCTGTTCGGCAAGATCGTCGACGTGCTGTCGGGCCGGCCGGTCACCGGACTGTTCGCGACCTCCTCGGCATGGCCGCTGCTGATCGCATGGGCAGCGTTCGGCCTGTTCACGATCGGCTGCAGCGCGATCGTCGCGTTGCAGGCCGACCGGCTGGCGCACCGCCAGCGCCAGGCGGTGCTGACCGATTATTTCGAGCACATCATGCAGCTGCCGCTGACCTTCCACTCCGGCACCCATTCCGGGCGGCTGATGAAGGTGATGCTGAACGGCACCGATGCGCTGTGGCGACTCTGGCTCGGCTTCTTCCGCGAGCATTTCGCCGCCATCATGTCGCTGATCGTGCTGCTGCCGCTCGCGCTCTACATCAACTGGCGGCTGGCAATCCTGCTGTTCATACTCTGCGTCGTGTTCACCGTGCTGACCACGCTGGTGGTGCGCAAGACCTACGGCATGCAGAGCGAGGTGGAGGCCTATTACAGCGACCTGTCGGCGCGCGCCTCCGACGCGCTCGGCAATGTCGCGCTGGTGCAAAGCTTCGTGCGGATCGACTCCGAGGTGCAGGGCCTGCGCTACGTCGCCGACAAGCTGCTCGCGGTGCAGATGCCGGTGCTGTCATGGTGGGCGCTGGTCACCGTGATCACCCGCGCCTCGACCACCATCACGGTGCTCGCGATCTTCACCGTCGGCATCGCGCTCCACAACGAGGGCCTCACCACGGTCGGCGAGATCGTGATGTTCGTCTCGTTCGCCACCATGCTGATCCAGAAGCTCGAGCAGGTGGTGAGCTTCATCAACAACGTGTTCATGGAAGCGCCGCGCCTGCAGGAGTTCTTCGACGTGCTCGATGCGGTGCCGGCAGTGCGCGACCGGCCCGGCGCGGTCGATCCCGGACGGCTGTCCGGCCTGGTGGAGTTCAACAACGTCTCGTTCTCCTATGACGGCAAGCGGCCGGCGATCGAGGATCTCTCCTTCACCGCATTGCCCGGCCAGACCATCGCGCTGGTCGGCTCGACCGGTGCCGGCAAGTCCACCGCGATTGCGCTGTTGCATCGCGCGTTCGATCCGCAATCCGGCATCATCAAGATCGACGGGATGGACATCCGCGCGCTGAAGCTGACGGCGCTGCGGCGGAACATCGGCGTGGTGTTCCAGGAGGCGCTGCTGTTCAACCGCTCGCTCGCCGACAATCTGCGCGTCGGCAAGCCCGATGCGACCGACGAGGAACTGCGTACCGCCGCGGCGCGGGCGCAGGCGCTGGATTTCATCGAGCGCAGCGACAAGAAATTCGACACCCATGCCGGCGAGCGCGGCCGTATGCTCTCCGGCGGCGAACGTCAGCGGCTGTCGATCGCGCGTGCGCTCTTGAAGGATCCGCCGATCCTGATCCTCGACGAGGCGACCAGCGCGCTCGACGCCGTCACGGAAGCCAAGGTGAATGCCGCTCTCGATGAAGTGATGAAGGGCCGCACCACATTTGTGATCGCGCACCGCCTGTCCACCATCCGCCACGCCACCCGCATCCTGTTGTTCGACCAGGGACGGGTGATCGAAAGCGGAACTTTCGATGAACTGGTGGCGAAAGGCGGGCGTTTTGCCGAGCTCGCGCGGGCCCAGTTCATGGTCCATGAGCAGGCACGCGCCGGCATCGAGACACCATAATTCCGGCTTTCCAATTGAGGCGGCTGCCGAAATTCAGCCGATTTCGTCCACGATATAATCCCCCGGCCTCTGTTCTCTGCTGGCAAGCCGGTATAGGGTTTGCATCGCCGCAACGCGGCGCCGGACACGCTTGAAACCCGTACGCTACAATCGCAAGACCTCCTTGTTTTAAGGCGGGTCTCAAAGGACCGGAACCGGACTCGTGCATTTTCCTCGCCCGCTGCGCCCGTCGTTGAAATGGATTCTGGCTGTTGCGATGCTCGCCATCGCAACGCCGCAGCTGGCGCAAGCCGAGGCGCTGCTGGTCGTCGAGGCCGATTCCGGCAAGGTGCTGCAGGCCGACAATGCGACGATGCCGTGGTATCCGGCGTCAATCAGCAAGCTGATGACGGCCTATGTGACGCTGAAGGCGGTCAAGGATGGCCGCGTGTCGCTCGACACGCTGCTCACCGTCTCGCCGACCGCTGCCTCGCAATCGCCCTCGAAGATGGGCTTCCGGCCCGGCACCCAGGTCACCGTCGACAACGCGCTGAAGATGATGCTGGTGAAGTCGGCCAACGACATGGCCGTGGTGCTCGCCGAGGGCGTCGGCGGCTCGATCGACGGCTTTGCCGGAATGATGAACCAGACCGCGCAAAAGCTCGGCATGACGCAAACGAGCTACGTCAACCCGAACGGCCTGCCCGCCGACGGCCAGATCACCTCGGCGCGCGACATGGCGATCCTCGCCCGCGCCATCATCCGCGACCTGCCGGAATACGAATATTTCGTCCACATCCCGTCGATCCGCTTCGGCCGCCGCATCACGCCGAACTTCAACAAGCTGATCGGCCGCTATCCCGGCGCCGACGGCTTCAAGACCGGCTTCATCTGCGCCTCCGGCTACAATCTGGTGGCGTCGGCGACGCGCGACGGCAGGCGACTGATCGCGGTGGTGCTCGGCGCCTCCTCGGGCCGCATGCGCGCGATCCGCGCCGCGCAGCTCCTGGATCGCGGCTTTGCCAATAACGGGCTGGCGTGGCTGCGGCCCTCACTCGGCACCGTCGACAATCTGGTGCCGATCGATGCCTCGCCGCCGAACCTGCGCGAGGAGATGTGCGGCGGCAAGCACAAGCGGCCGGCCAGCGACGAGGACGGCGAAGACACCGTCGCCAGCGCCGGAGGCTCGACCACCAACGGCGAAGGCGGCGTGAGCTTCTTCGCCGCCGGCCTGCAGGCCGCGATGCCGAAACCGTCAGAGATGCTGGCGCAGGCGCCGGCGGCGTCGGAGCCGGTCGTGGTTTATACGGGCCCGACCAAGACCGGCGCCGCGTTGATCGCCGCGGTCGAGGCCGACACCGAGAAGATGCAGCCGGTCAAGCGCGGCAAGGGCAAGCACACCCGCGTCGCGGCCAAGAAGCCCGATGCGGCGGCCGACAAGGGCGACGCCAAATCCGACAAGCCGGCGGCCAAGCCGGTGCGTCACGCCAACGCCAAGCCGGATGCCGCAGCTGCGAAGCCGGCCGCGGACAAGCCGGCGGCCGCAAAGCCTGCCGCCAAGCCCGCGGCAGCGAAGCCCGTGGCGGCAAAGCCGAAGGCGGCCGACAAGCCGAAGGCTGACGCCAAGCCGGCCGGCTAGCAGCGCAGCCGGCCCTCCTATTCCCCGATGCGTCGATAGCGCGGCTTGCCATTGACCGCGGCATTGCTCAATACTGCCGAAAATAACGCGGCCAACAGCCGACCAAGTGCCGGCCAAAGCGCCGGAAACCCGGAAGCAATCCGGGACACCAGGCAATTTTGAGAGAGGGGATTGACCACCATGGAGCGCATCTGGCTCAAGCACTATCCGGCCGGCGTGCCCGCCGATATCGACGTCACGCAATATTCGTCGCTGGTCGAATTGCTGGAAGAGAGCTTTAAGAAGTTCGCCGATCGCAAGGCGTTCATCTGCATGGACAAGTCGATCACCTATCGCGAGCTCGACGAGATGTCGTCGGCGCTCGGCGCCTACCTGCAGAGCAAGGGCCTGCAGAAGGGTGCGCGGGTCGCGCTGATGATGCCGAACGTGCTGCAATACCCGGTTGCGACCGCCGCCGTGCTGCGCGCCGGCTATGCCGTGGTCAACGTCAATCCGCTCTACACCCCGCGCGAGCTCGAGCATCAGCTCAAGGATTCCGGCGCGGAGGCGATCATCGTGCTGGAGAACTTTGCCACCACCGTGCAGAAGGTGCTGGCGAACACGGCGGTCAAGCAGGTGATCGTCGGCAGCATGGGCGACCTGCTCGGCTTCAAGGGCGTAATCGTCAATCTGGTGATACGCCGCGTGAAGAAGATGGTGCCGGCCTGGTCGATCCCGGGCGCGGTCTCGTTCAACGACGCGCTGTCGGCCGGTCGCGGCATGAAGCTCACCAAGCCCACGTTGACGCGCCAGGACGTCGCCTTCCTGCAATATACCGGCGGCACCACGGGCGTTTCCAAGGGCGCCACGCTGATCCACCAGAACGTGCTCGCCAACGTGCTGCAGAACGACGCCTGGCTGCAGCCGGCGCTGAAGAAGCCGCCGCATGTCGACAACATGATCATCGTCTGCGCGCTGCCGCTTTATCACATCTTCGCACTGACCGCGTGTTACCTGCTTGGCGTGCGAACTGGCGGCACCAATCTGCTGATCCCGAACCCGCGCGACATGGCCGGCTTCATCAAGGAATTGTCGAAGTACCAGGTCAGCTTCTTTCCGGCGGTCAACACGCTCTACAATGGCTTGCTGAACACGCCCGGCTTCGACAAGCTCGACTTCTCCAAGTTGAAGATCGCCAACGGCGGCGGCATGGCGACGCAAAGGCCGGTCGCGGAAAAATGGCTGAAAGTCACCGGCACCGCGCTGTCGGAAGGCTATGGCCTGTCGGAGACCTCACCGACCCTGACATGCAATCCCGCGACGATCGAAGAGTTCTCCGGGACGATCGGCCTACCGGTGCCGTCGACATGGCTCTCGATCCGTGACGACGACGGCAATGAGCTGGCGATCGGCGAGGCCGGCGAGATCTGCGCCAAGGGTCCGCAGGTGATGTCGGGTTACTGGAACAGGCCCGACGAGACCGAGCGGGTGATGACCGCGGACGGCTATTTCCGCACCGGCGACATCGGCGTGATGGACGAGCGGGGCTACACCAAGATCGTCGACCGCAAGAAGGACATGATCCTGGTCTCGGGCTTCAACGTCTATCCGAACGAGATCGAGGAAGTGCTCGCGAGCCATCCCGGCGTGCTCGAGTGTGCCGTGATCGGCGTGCCGGACGCGAAGTCCGGCGAGGCGGTGAAGGCCTTCGTGGTCAAGAAGGACCCGAACATTACCGCCGAGGACATCATCAAATTCAGCGCCACCCAGCTCACCGCCTACAAGGTACCGAAGCAGATCGAGTTCAGGACCGATTTGCCGAAGACCAATGTCGGCAAGATCCTGCGCCGCGAGCTGCGCGACGAGAAGAAGGCTGCGGCGTAAGAGACCGGCGAGGCGAGCGTTGGACATGACAGACGCGCGCCTCGCGACGCCGGCCGATATCATCACCTTCTGGCTAAAGGCCGGCCGTGACCGCTGGTACACGCGCGACGACGCGTTCGATGCCGAGATCCGCAGCCGCTTCCTCGCCACCTGGCAGAAGGCGGCTGCCGGCGAGCTGTCGTCATGGGAGGCGAGCGACGACGGCGCCCTGGCGCTCACCATCGTGCTCGACCAGTTTCCCCGCAATCTGTTTCGTAACGACGCCAAGACCTTTTCCAGCGATCCGCTGGCGCGCGAGGTGGCAGGCCGGGCCATCGACCGCGGCGTCGACGCGCGGATCGATCCGCTGCTGCGCGAATTCCTCTATCTGCCTTTCGAGCATTCGGAGCATCTCTCCGACCAGCAGCGCTGCGTGGCGCTGTTTCGGCAATGCGGCGGCCATCCCGACAACCTCAGATATGCCGAGGACCACGCCGACATCATCCGCCGGTTCGGCCGCTTCCCGCACCGTAACCGGGTGATGGGCCGCCAAACCACCGCGGACGAGCAGGCGTTTCTCGACGCCGGCGGGTTTTCCGGCTGATGACGGAACGGTGACCAGCATCCGGCATTGCCGTTCTTCCGCCAGGTCGTATTGTGCCGTTCCGCAGCCGGGTTTAAGAGAGTTCCGCTTCACCGAGGGAGAACACCGATGACGATCAATGTTGGCGACAAGCTGCCGGAATCCAAGTTTCGCGTCATGACCGCCGAAGGGCCGCAGGTCAAAACCACCGACGACATTTTCAAGGGCAAGAAGGTCGCCCTGTTCGCGGTGCCCGGCGCCTACACCGGCACCTGCCACAAGATGCATCTGCCGAGCATCTTCCTCAATGCCTACGCCTTGAAGAACAAGGGCGTCGACACCATCGCGATCGTCTCGGTCAACGACGCCTTCGTGATGAACGCCTGGAAGCGCGACACCGACCAGCGCGACGAAGCCGTGTTCCTCGCCGACGGCAATGCCGACTTCGCCAAGGCGATCGGCATGGAGCTCGACGCCTCCGGCAACGGCCTCGGCATCCGCTCCAAGCGCTACTCGATGCTGGTCGAGGACGGCGTGGTGAAGAAGCTCAACCTCGAACCCGCCCCGGGCAAGGTCGAAGTCTCCGGCGGCGACACACTGCTCGGGCAGCTCTGAGCTGAGCTTTCGCCGCAAACCTGGCTGTCGTCGCCCGGCTCGCCGCCTTCGCTAAAGCTTCGGCGCGCCAATGATTATGGCCTCGTCGAAGCCTTGGCGTAGACGGGACCGGGCGACCCAGTACGCCGCGGCCTCTCGTTTCAATCACCACTGTCTCTGGAATACTGGATCGCCCGCTTTCGCGGGCGATGACAGTTTTGGGCGTGGCGATAGCTGGGGATCGCCGCGTTGTAGCTTCGCAGGATGGGTAGAGCGCAGCGACACCCATCAACTTCGTGCCGTGCACTGAAATGGTGGGTTTCGCTACGCTTGACCCACCCTACGCAGGGCCGGCTACGTGCAATCTGTGCCGGATGAAGGGTTCCCTCCGCGGATCGGCTTTTTCGTCCCGCCTCCCCCGAGCTTGCCGGAATTTCCCGGGCGCGCCGGTGTTTGGTCAACACGCAGAGCATTGATGCTGCGCTGATTTCGGCTCAAGTCGATTAAATTCCAATAACTTAATGTTCGGCCGCACTGATCAGGGAGGCCCGTCATGGCTGAAAAAGCATCCGCGTTCATCGGATTCGTGCAGCTTTCCCCGACAAGCTATCAGTACACGATCACCTTGATCGACAATGGTACCACCCCGATTGGTACATTCTGGTTCTCCTGGCTGCCCGGCCAGGGCTACCTGAGCGAGATTCCGACCTTCGTCGCCCCTTCGGGATGGACCGCAAGCATCACGGACGGTGTCCCCCCGGCGAACGGCTACAGCGTCCGTTGGGTCGCAGACTCCACCGCCACCGCGCTGCAGCCCGGCCAATCGCTCACTGGCTTCACCTTCACGACTTCAATTGCGCCGAACGAGCTTTTTGCAGATTCATCAATCCATCCGGGGGTTTTCGGCACGACATCGGTGGTCTATTCCGCCGGCCCCTTCAGCGACGGCGGCTTTGACCTGGTTGCCGGCCAATTGCTGTCCGGCTCGGCCAGCAATGACATCCTCATTGGAACGATCGGCGATGACGCGGCCTATGGCGGAAGCGGCAATGATTACATCTATGCCTATGGCGGCGATGACACGCTGGTCGGCGGCGATGGGCTTGACGTGCTCTTGGGCGCAGAAGGCAACGACTTCATCTACGGAGGCACCGGGTTCAACTATCTGTTCGGCGGCAGCGGCGATGACACATTGATCGGAAGCGGCGGAGCGACGGCTTCCGACGTCAACGTCATGTACGGCGGCGACGGCGCGGACTTTCTCTACGGCGGCATCGGTACCAACTATTTCTACGGCGGTGCCGGCGTCGACACGATGGTTGGCGGCTCCGGCCTCAACATCTTCATCTCGTCGGGCGAGACCGACGGCAATTTCATCTACGGCGGTTCAGGCCAGAACTATGTTTATGGCTCGAACGGCGGCGACACGGTCACTGGCGGCGCAGGCGTCGACGTTTTCCTGATGGGCAGCGGCAACGACAACATTACCGGTGGTGGCGGTGTCGATTATGCCTGGGGCGGCGGTGGCTCCGACACGTTCACGATCAATGACGGCACGCCGGAGGTCATGGTTGTCCAGGACTTCAACACGGGCGGCGTTAATGACTTGGTGAATTTCGCCGGCACGTCACTGCATTCGTTCGCCGATGTTCAGGCCGCCGAGTTCTACTCACCCGGCATCAACACGACCATCATCACCGACGCCGCGGGCAGTGCGGTCTGGCTGATCGGCTTGGCACCAGGACAACTGGACGCCAGCATGTTCAAGTTTGGCTAAGGCTGAGACGCACCTGCCTCGGCGCAGGTGCGGTCTCATTCAATGATCTCGTCGGCACGGCCCGAAACCTCGTTGAGGTCGCGTCGCGCGCGAGCCCGTGCATCCGGAAAATGGTCGAGCAGGTCCTAGCTGAACTTGAACATGCTCGCATCCAGCTGTCCCGGTGCGATCCCGATCAGCCAGGCCGCATTGCCTGCCGCATCGGTGATGATGGTCGTGTTGATGCCGGCGACATAGGTCTCGGCTGCTTGTACATCAGCAAACGAATGCAGCGATGTGCCGGCAAAGCTCAGGAAGTCGTTGACCCCACCCGTGTTGAAATCCTGGATGACCATGACCTCAGAGGTCGTGTCGCTGATGGAGAAGGTGTCGGCGCCCCCGCCACCCCAGGCATAATCCACTCCGCCGCCTCCGCTGATGTTGTCCGCGCCCGAGCCCATCAGGAATACGTCAACGCTGGCGCCGCCGGTGACGGTATCGCCACCATTGGAGCCATAGACGTAGTTCTGGCCCGCGCCGCCGTAGATGACGTTGCCATCCGTTTCGCCTGAGGAGACGAAGATGTTGAGACCACTGCCGCCGAACATCGTATCGACGCCGGCGCCGCCATAGAAATAGTTGAAGCCGGCGCCACCATACAGGGCATCGGCGCCGGCCTCTCCGAACATCACATTGACATCCCCTGCTCCGACGATCCCACCGTTACCAATGATGAGGTCGTTGCCGTCGCCGCCGAACAGATAGTTGGTGCCGGACCCGCCATAGAGGGAATCGTTGCCCGCTTCGCCGAGGAGAACGTCGAGACCAGCATCACCCACAAGAATGTCGTTTCCGGAGCCGGCATAGAAATAGTCATTGCCGTCGCCGCCATATCCGACGTCGTCGCCGGCAAAACCGATCAGGACATCGTTGCCGCCGAGCCCGACGAGCGAGTCGTTGCCCACGCCGCCGTAAAGATTATCGGCACCAGCCGTCCCGGTGTTCGCGATCGGCAGATCCGCAACGTTCAGGGTCACGTCGAAAAAATGCAGCAATTCGATATTGGTCAGCGTGTCCAATCCCTCGCCGGCGACGAGGACCGAACTCGTGGGACTAGTTCGGGTGATCGTATATGCGCTTCGGTTGCCGAAGAACCACGCTGTATCGGTGCCAGACCCACCGTCAAGCGAATCGTTCCCTCCGCCTCCCCTAAGGACATTATTCCCGCCGTCACCGGTCAGCGTATCGTTGAAACTGCTGCCGTCGAGACCCTCAATGGAGGTGTAGATGTCTCCACTCGCCTCGCCGGTGTTGGCAGCCGGGTTTGCCAGGCTAGCCACCACGGCGGAGCTGGCCCGGGAATAGGAGGCGATATCGTTGCCTGCTCCTCCGTTCAATGCGTCGGCGCCGAGACCGCCACTCAGAATGTTGTCGTTTGCATCTCCGACAAGCGTGTCATTGAAACGCGACCCGGACAGAGCCTCGATGGAGCTATAGACGTCGCCGGCCGCGTCACCAGTATTCTGCGAGCTGTCAGCAAGATTGGCCACCACAGAAGCTGATGCTTGGTCGTAGGAAGCGGTGTCAAAGCCGGCGCCGCCATCGAGAGTATCTGCCCCACCGCGCCCGTCGAGCGGATTGTTGCCGGCATCGCCGATCAGATGGTCGGCAAACGCACTGCCAATCAGCACCTCAATGCCGCTATAGGAATCTCCAGTTGCTTCGCCGGTGTTCACTGCCGGGTTAGCGAGACTTGCAGTGACGCCGGACGTCGCACTTATATACGAGGCCGCATCAATGCCGCTGCTGCCACCTACCATCGAGTCGGCGCCAAGTCCGCCGATGAATAGAGTGTCCGCCGTGGCGTCTCCGATCAGCGTATCGTTGAAGTTACTTCCCTGGATGCCCTCGATCGAAACGTACACGTCTCCGGCGGCTTCGCCCGTGTTCAGTGAAGGGTTATTGAGATTTACGACGATACCCGCGCTGGCATTGCCATAATCGGCGACATCGCGGCCGCCGCCGCCGTTCAGCGTATCTGCGCCGAGGCCGCCCCGCAGATAATTGCCATTATTGTCGCCGACCAAGAGATCGTTGAATGCGCCGCCTCTGAGCCCTTCGATGCCGACATAGACGTCGCCGGCGGCCTCGCCCGTGTTCGCCGATGCATCCGAGAGATTGGCGACAATCGCGGTGCTTGCGTTGAAATAGTCGGCAAAGTCAAAACCGGCCCCGCCGTCCAGCGTGTCGGCGCCGACACCGCCCTGCAGGAAATTGATGTTGGCATCGCCGGTCAACGAGTCGTTGAAGTCGCTGCCGCGGATCGCTTCAATCGAGACGTAGGTATCGCCGGCCGCTTCGCCCGTGTTGGATGCCGGATTGGCAAGGCTTGCGGTGATTGCCGTTGTCGAATCCGCATAGGATACGAAATCGAATCCGGCACCGCCGTCGAGAGAATCCGCCCCGAGGCCGCCGCGCAGCGTGTTGTTGTTGCCATCGCCGATCAGCGTATCGTTGAAGGCCGAGCCGCGGATGTTCTCGATCGACGTATAGGTGTCGCCGGCGGCCTCGCCGGTATTGCCAGCGGGATTTGCCAGGCTGACCAGCAGTCCCGCCGAAGCTCCGAAATAGTCGGCGGTGTCGCTGCCGGCGCCGCCGTCGAGGACGTCCGCGCCCAGTCCGCCGCGAAGCAGGTTGTTGCTGCTGTCGCCCGTCAGCGTGTCGTTGCTGTTGCTTCCGATCAGGCCTTCGATCGAGGTGTAGGTATCGCCCAGTGCGTAGCCTGTGTTGAGTCCGGGACTGACGAGATTTGCCACCACGCCGGCCGGCGCGTCCGCGTAGGACGCGAAATCAATGCCGGTACCGCCGTCGAGGGCGTCCGCGCCGTCTCCGCCGATCAGGGTGTCGTTTCCGGCAAGCCCCTGAAGGGTATCGTTGGTGTTTGAACCGTTGGCTGTGCCGGTAACCGTGTCGTCACCCGCGGTCCCCTGAAAAGATCCCATCCCCAATCCCCCAATCAAAATCGCAGACGATCCGAACCACCGGATCGAACAAATCTTCAATTCAGTCAGATACTTGCCTAGGAAGACAACGACTCGATCCGGATATCATGCAGGCCAGGGTTCGATCCTGACCCATTTGGGTGCGACAATTGCGCACACCCGCGACAGTCCCGATATTGCGGGGCCCCATCCGTCTGTATTTGTGGATGTTTCCCGCCGCCTGTTCAACGACGCTCCCCTTGAGTCCGAAAGCCATAGACCACGATCGGTTGACCCAAGTCATGAGCCGCCTCGGCGGTGCCGTGGTGGATCCATTGCTGTGGCCAGAGCTGATGGAAAGCATCTGCGCGGCGGTTGGCGCATCAGCTGCTCTGCTGCTGCAAAGCGACGTTCGGACACCGGACGTGCCGCGAACGAAATCCATCGACGAAGCCACCCGGCACTACTTTGCCAACGACTGGCAGACCAAGGACCCGCGTGCGATCGGATTTCCGCGCATGATGGCCGGAGAGGTCGTCACCGATCAGGACCTGCTGACGCCCGAGCAAATCCGGGCTGATCCGATGTACAATGAAGTCCTGTTTCCGTTCGGCTTCAAATGGTTTGCCGGCATCGGTTTTTGGGCCGACTCCGCCGCCTGGGCACTCACGCTTCAGCGCACCCAAAACGAGGAGCCGTTTGACGCGGCGGACAAGCGGGCGCTTGCCCGTCTTGCGCCAAGATTGACCGAGACCGCGACACTGGCGACGGCAGTCGGCCGAGTTGCCCTCTCGTCGATGACCAGCGTGCTGGAGAAGGTTCAGCGGCCTGCTCTCGTCCTCAATCGGCAGGGCCTTGTGTTGAGCTGCAATGCGGCGGCCGATGCCGGATTCGATCAGGACATTCTGGTCCGGAACAGGCGGCTTGCTCTCCGCGACAAGGAGGCGATGGCGAAATATCACCGCCTTGTCGATTTGATCCGGTCGTCGCCCGACGGCGTTGCGCTGCCGACGGAGCCGATCGTGGTCCGCCGCGCCGCAAAGCCTCCCGCCTTGATCCGCGTGCTGCCGGTCGACGGTGCGGCAAGCAGCGTCTTCCTGGGCGCTCGCGCGATGCTGGTCTTCTCCAACCTGTCGCCACCCCCGCCGCTGGATGCGAAGCTCATCGCGCAGGCATTCGATCTGACACCGGCAGAGGCCAGGTTGACGGCGTTGCTAACCGGCGGCCTGCCGATTCACGCCGCCGCGGAGAAACTGGAAATCTCTCTGGCAACGGCGCGCAACCATTTGAAGTCGGTGTTCTTCAAGACCGGTACCCATCGCCAGTCCGAGCTGATCAGATTGGTTACGATGTTGGGGTAGTTCGAAGATGGCGGGGTTTGACCATCTTCCACGTCACGCGCCCTAGCCCTTCAGCCGCGCCATCGCCACGCCCTCGCGCGCCAGTTCGTCGGCGCGTTCGTTCTCAGCGTGGCCGGCATGGCCCTTGATCCAGTGCCAGCGCACCTCATGCGGCTTCAGCGCGGCGTCGAGGCGCTGCCACAGTTCGACGTTCTTGACCGGCTTCTTGTCCGCGGTGCGCCAGCCGTTGCGCTTCCAGCCGTGGATCCAGCCGGTGATGCCCTGGCGGACATACTGACTGTCGGTGGTGAGGTCGACCGCGCAGGGCTTCTTCAGGGCTTCCAGCGCCGAGATCGCCGCCATCAGCTCCATGCGGTTGTTGGTGGTGTGCGGCTCGCCGCCCTTCAATTCCTTCTCGACGTCGCCGAATCTGAGGATCGCGCCCCAGCCGCCCGGTCCGGGATTTCCGGAGCAGGCACCATCGGTGAACACGATCACATGCGGCTTGTCGCTCACGCCGCGCATCCCGCCGGCGTGATGCCGTAGTCGTTGATGGCAGCGACGTTCTGCTGGAAGCGCAGCTTGCGGACGTATTCGAGCGGGTCCTTCGGCTGCACCAGCGCGCCCTCGGGGACGTTGAGGAAATCGACCAGGCGCGTCAGCAGGAAGCGCATCGATGCGCCGCGCGCGAGCAGCGGCAGCGCGGCCTCCTCGGCCGCCGACAATGGCCGCCCCCTGCCATAGGCATTGAGCAGCGCGCGCGCCTTGGTGACGTTGAAGGAAAGATCCGGCTCGAAGCACCAGGCGTTGAGGCAGATCGCGACGTCGTAGGCCAGAATGTCGTTGCAGGCGAACGGGAAGTCGATCAGGCCGGAGAGTTTGTCGCCGAGGAAGAAGACGTTGTCGGGAAACAGGTCGGCATGGACGACGCCGACGGGAAGATCCGCCGGCCACGCGGCTTCGAGATGATCGAGCTCGCGCGCGATGAAGTCGTGCAAGCCTGGCTGCACGCTGTCGGCCCGCGCGGCGGCGAGATCGAACAGCGGCCGCCAGCCGGAGACCGACAGCGGGTTGTTGCGGACCAGCGGAAAGTCGCGGCCGGCGAGATGCATTTTGGCCAGCGCCTCGCCGACGCCTCCGCAATGCGCCACGTTCGGCCGCCGCGGCCACACGCCTTCGAGGAAGTTGATGATCGCCGCGGGCCGGCCGGCGAGCCGGCTGTAGACCTCGCCCTTGCGGTTGCGCGCCGGCTGCGGGCACGACACGCCGCGCTCGGCGAGATGCGCCATCAGCGACAGGAAATACGGCAGGTCGTCCTCCGCCACGCGCTTCTCATAGAGCGTGAGGATGTAGGCGCCCTGGCTGGTGTGCAGCAGGAAGTTCGAATTCTCGACGCCCTCGGCGATGCCCTTGTAGGAGAGCAATTCGCCGATGTCGTAACTCTTGAGGAATTCCGCGAGGTCTTCGGCGGCAACGTCGGTGTAGACCGCCATATGGTCTATTCCGCCGCGGCAGCGTCGGGCCGTAGCGAACGCGGCAGCGGGAAGAACTCGTTCTCTTCCGCGGCCGAGACCGTCTCCACGTGCAGTTGGTAGCGCTCGGCGAAGGCGCCCATGATCTCCTCGACGATCACCTCCGGCGCCGATGCGCCCGCAGTGATGCCGAGGCTCGTGATGCCTTCAAACCTGCTCCAGTCGAGATCGCTGGCCCGCTGGGCAAGAACCGCAATCGGGCAGCCCTCGCGCTCGGCGACCTCGCGCAGGCGCTGCGAGTTCGACGAGTTCGGCGCGCCGACCACGATCAGGGCATCGACCACCGGCGCCACCTTCTTCACCGCGAGCTGGCGGTTGGTGGTGGCGTAGCAGATGTCTTCCTTGTGCGGACCGTTGACGTTCGGGAAGCGCTGCTTGAGCAGCGCCACGATCTCCGCGGTGTCGTCGATCGACAGCGTGGTCTGGGTCACAAAGGCGAGGTTGTCGGGGTCCTTCGGGACGAAGGTCTTTGCATCGTCGGCGGTCTCGATCAGGGTCACGGCGCCCACCGGAAGCTGGCCCAGCGTGCCGACAACCTCGGGATGATGGGAATGCCCGATCAGCAGGATCTCGCGGCCGCGCTTGAAATGGATCGCCGCCTCGCGGTGGACCTTGGTCACCAGCGGGCAGGTCGCGTCCAGCGAGAAGAAATTGCGGGATTTCGCCTCGGCCGGAACCGATTTCGGAACGCCGTGGGCCGAAAACACCACGGGCGCGTTGGTATCGTCGGGGATTTCGGCCAATTCCTCGACGAAAATGGCGCCTTTGGTCTTCAGGCTGTCCACCACATACTTGTTATGGACGATTTCGTGCCGGACGTAGACCGGGGCGCCATAAATGGTAAGGGCACGCTCGACCGTGTCGATGGCGCGGACCACCCCTGCGCAAAAGCCGCGGGGGGAACAAAGCACGATTCTAAGGTCGGGTTTTTTCGCTGACATCGGTCTGTCTCGGAGCAATCTCGGGACCGAATCACCCCTCGCCGGCGGGCGGGGAACGGCCAGTTAGGATAAGGACTTGGGACTGCTTTCGGGCGCTGTCAAGGCGATTTTGCTGGCCCATTGCGCCATTCCCCCCTGAGGGCTTATATAGGCGCCATAATTCCCGTCATCACCGATGACTACCAGCTTCGCCTCGACAGAGGTGGGCGAAGCACAAAGGAGATTTGCCATGAGCAACGCACCGCTGATGCCGAAGGCTACTGCCGTGTGGTTGGTCGACAATACCGCCCTCACGTTCGATCAGGTGGCCGATTTCACCAAAATGCACCCCCTGGAGGTCCGCGCCATCGCCGATGGCGACGCCGCCCAGGGCATCAAGGGCATGGACCCGATTTCCAATGGCCAGCTGACCCGCGAGGAGATCGAGCGGGGCGAGAGGGACCAGAACTATCGTCTCAAGCTGCAGGAGAGCAAGGTGGTGCTGCCCTCCGCCGCCAAGAAGAAGGGCCCGCGCTATACCCCGGTGTCGCGCCGCCATGAGCGGCCGAGCGCGATCCTCTGGCTGGTGCGCAACCATCCCGAGCTGAAGGACGCCCAGATCATGCGCCTGGTCGGCACCACCAAGACCACGATCGCCAGCGTGCGCGACCGCACGCACTGGAACGCCTCGACCCTGACCCCGATGGACCCGGTGACGCTCGGCCTGTGCTCGCAGATCGAGCTCGATTTCGAGGTGCAGCGCGCCGCCAAGGAGAAGCCGACCACGACCGTCTATGGCGGCGCCACGCTGCTGCCGGCCTCCGAGACCACGCGCAAGGACGAACTGGACGATCAGCCGATCGAGAAGCACGACGACCTCAACGTCGATGCCGTGTTCGCCAAGCTGAAGACGATCGGCGGCAAGAAGGCCGACGACGACGAACAGTAAGCGCCTCGCGCGACCACCGGACGACGACACGCGGCGGGGCAACTCGCCGCGTTTTTGTTTGCGCACGAGTTGCCCCGATCCGGCACGCGGCGCGCCGCTATAGCGTTTTCGAGCGAAGTGGACGCCGGTTCGCGTAAAGAAAACGCGTCCAAACAACAAGCTAGAGCTTCGGTTCTGATTCAATCAGAACCGAAAATGCTCTCACCGGCTTCGCTCACCCGAACGAGAAACGCCGGTGGGCAAAGTCGAGCAGCGGACGTTCGAAATATCGATAGCTCAGCGCACACAGCGCGAACGTCAGGGCAAGCGCGGCGAAGGTCAGCAAGATGCCGGCGAGGCTTGTGACTGTCCTGGGTTCATGGAGCACGGCGAACAGCAGGTACACGATGACGTGGTGGGTGAGGTACGCCGCGTAGGACGTTCTGGCAAAGAAGTTCGCGACCGAGCTGCGCAGGATCGCGAGTTTTGCAGAGCCGCGATTTTCCAGAACGACGAACAGCAGAGAACCGAAGAAGATCTCGACCTGCGTGTGCGAGAACGCCACCGACCAGCGCTTCCACCCGAACAGCCACAGCAGGGGAAGCGAAATGCTCGACCATTTGAGGATCGCGGCGACGCGTCCGGATATCTCGGCATCCGGCTTGCGATAGAGACGCCACCAGGCGATCAGCGCGCCGATCGCAAGCGAATCGATCCTGAATTGCGGGAGCACGTACCAGCCATAGGCATCCGGCAGCGCGCTGTCGATCAGGCGCCCGATCGGGCAGATCAGGATCGGGACGAGCAAGATCGCGAACAGCCGCTCGGACGGGATATTCCGGACCAGCAACGGAAACAGCAGATAAAACTGCTCCTCGATCGCGAGCGACCAGGTTACGGCCAGCCAGTAGGCGCCATCGGTCTGGGCCATGGCCATTCCGAAATTCTGCAAGCCGAACAGATACAGCCAGCCAGGCACGCCCCTGGTGTCAAACAAATGAGGGCTTAGCGAAAAATACCAGCCGATCGCTGCGCTGCCGCACATCAAATAGTAGAGCGGCCAGATGCGGAACGCACGCCTGCCGTAGAAGGCCGAGTAGTATTGTTTGGCCGCGCGGTGCCGCAGCAGAATATCCGTGATGAGATAGCCGGACAGAATGAAGAAGAGATCGACGCCGAAGCGGCCGACATGCAGCAGTTTCCACGGCGAGCCTTGCGGACCGTCCGGCGTCCCGAAATAGTGCCAGATGACGACGGTCAGCAGCGCGATCGCGCGCAGCCCGTCGAGCTCTCCGATCCTGTCACGTTCCAACGCGAGCTCGCCTTCCACACGCACAAGATCAGGTCTCGTCCAGTCCGCGCATACCCCGCCGGCCGGGCCGTCATCACGCGCCTAGTGCCGGTCCGGATTGTTCATCATGTATTCGCCGAGGTCGCGCTGCCGCCGATCAGTGCGGGCTTCGGCGTTCTGGCGCTGCACGTCGCGGTCCTTGCGGCAGGCGACATATTCGGGCGAACCGACCGCAACCTTGCCGCTGGCCTGGCAGTACTGGTCGTCGTCGCCCATGCTCTCCGCGATTGGCGATCGCCCGCGTTCGAGGCAGCCTGCCAGCAGCGGCAGTGCGAGCAGCAATGCAATGGGCGCGCGTGCGGAAATGGATCGCATCCGTGGGTCCGTATCTCGTGGGGTATGGCGTTGGAAAACCGGGATGACCCGGCAATCCATCAAAATCAAGGCCGTTTTGCTTCTGGGTGCGTTTCGAGAGTGGGCGAGCGAGTTGGACGATCGCGCAAGCATCGATCATCGCGCCCGGGGCCACCCCTCTCCCCAACCCTCCCCCGCATGGGGGGAGGGAGCCTGACCAGCGTGCTCACCTCACATGATGCAGCAACTGCATGCCGTTCAGTTCGTCTTACGTGAGGAGGCCACCGGCGGAAGGGTTCCCTCCCCCCTTGCGGGGGAGGGTTAGGGAGAGGGGTTCACACGGGCACTCTCTCAGAAGCGACGCAGCAATCCATCGATCCGGCAGGCAGTGACAATGGATTGCTTCGTCGCTTCTCGCACCGAAGGAGCTACGCTTTCCCCTTCAGCGCCTCGCCGATTTCGTCGAGCACCTTGGGGTCCTCGATCGTTGCCGGCATGGTCCAGGGCTCGCCGTCCGCGATCTTCTTGATGGTGCCGCGCAGGATCTTGCCGGAGCGGGTTTTCGGCAGCCGCGCCACTGTGATCGCGAGCTTGAACGCGGCAACCGGCCCGAGCTTCTCGCGCACCAGCGCCACGACTTCCTTCTCGACGTCGGCGGGCTGCTTGGTCACGCCGGCCTTCAACACCAGGAAGCCACAGGGCACCTCGCCCTTGATCGCATCCTTGACGCCGAGTACGGCGCATTCGGCGACATCGGGATGCGAGGCCAGGATCTCCTCCATGCCGCCGGTGGAGAGCCGGTGGCCGGCGACATTGATGATGTCGTCGGTGCGGCCCATCACCCAGACATAGCCGTCCGCATCCTTGTAGCCGGCATCCGAGGTCTTGTAGTAGCCGGGAAATTCGGTGAGGTAGGCGTCCCTGAAGCGATCGTCCTGCTGCCACAGCGTCGGCAGGCAGGCCGGCGGCATCGGCAGCTTGATCACGATCGAGCCCATCGTGCCCGCCGCCACCGGCTTCGCCGCCTCGTCGACGATGTCGACCTGATAGCCCGGCATCGGCACCGTTGGCGAGCCATGCTTGACCGGCAGCATGCCGAGCCCGACCGGATTGCCCGCGATGCACCAGCCGGTCTCGGTCTGCCACCAGTGATCGATCACAGGCACCTTGAGCTGCTGCTCCGCCCACGCCACGGTCGGCGGATCGGCGCGCTCGCCGGCGAGGAACAGGGTGCGGAAGCTCGAGAGGTCGTAGCTCTTGAGCAGCCTGCCCTCGGGGTCCTCCTTCTTGATCGCGCGGAACGCGGTCGGCGCGGTGAAGAAGGCGACCGCCTTGTGCTCGCTGATCACGCGCCAGAACGCGCCGGCGTCCGGCGTGCCGACCGGCTTGCCCTCATACATGATCGAGGTCGCGCCATGGATCAGCGGGCCGTAGACGATGTAGGAGTGGCCGACCACCCAGCCGATGTCGGAGCCGCACCACCAGATCTCGCCGGGCTTGACGCCGTAGAGATTGTACATCGACCATTTCAGCGCAACGAGATGCCCGCCATTGTCGCGCACCACGCCCTTCGGAATTCCGGTCGTGCCCGAGGTGTAGAGGATGTAGAGCGGATCGGTGGCCAGCACCGGCACGCAGGGCGCGGCCTTGCCGGCATCGAACGCGGCGCGGCGCAGCGTCGCCCAGTCGTGGTCGCGGCCCGCGGTGAGCTCACAAGCCTGCTGCGGCCGCTGCAGGATGATGCAGGTCTCGGGCTTGGCGCCGGCGAGCCGGATCGCCTCGTCGAGCAGCGGCTTGTACTGCACGATGCGGCCGGGCTCGAGCCCGCAGCTCGCCGAGAAGATCAGCTTCGGCTTGGCGTCGTCGATCCGGGTCGCCAGCTCCTTGGCCGCGAAGCCGCCGAACACCACGCTGTGCACCGCGCCGATCCGCGCGCAAGCCAGCATCGCGACGACCGCCTCCGGCACCATCGGCATATAGAGAATGACGCGATCGCCCTTGCTCACGCCGAAATCCTGCATGATCGCGGCGAGCGTCTGCACTTCCTCGAGCAGCTTGGAATAGGTGAATTTGGTGATCGTGTTGGTGAGCGGAGAATCGTGGATCAGCGCGACCTGGCCGGCGCGGCCGCCGGCGACGTGGCGATCCAGCGCGTTGTAGCAGGTGTTGACCACGGCGCCGGTGAACCAGCGGCCATAGGCGCCCATAGAGGGATCGAAGATCTTCTTCGCCGGCTCGATCCAGTCGATCTCGCGCGCCGCTTCCGCCCAAAAGCCCTCGGGGTCCCGAAGCGAGCGGGCATGCACCTCATGATACCGGCTCATCTGCTGGCTGTTCATCGCGTTTCTCCCTCGCGCGGTCGCGCGTCATTTGCCGACCATTGTCACGGGAAGCGGCCGGGTTTCAAGCCGAAATGACCGCGACCTTCGGCCGGGTCCGGCTAGTAGCCGTCGACCCCGTTGATCCGCTGCAGCCGCTCGCGCATCGCCTTTTGCAAATCATAGCCCGGCTGGCCGAATTCCGCGTTGCGGCGGGCGATGAACTGATCCTGCACACGCTGCAGCTCGCGCGCCTGCCGCGGGTCTTTCGACTCGTGTACCGCGCGAAAGCTCGACGCGCCGATCTCGCGATCGAGATCGGCGAGCGCGGGATCGGCGCAGATCGCCTTCTCCACCGCGCGGCGTGCCGTGCGGCAATCGAAGCTCGGCTTGCCGGCAACCGCCATCATGGCGCCGATCCGCTCCAGCTCCAGCGACAGCGATTTGTAGTTGGCCTTGGCGGCGGCGTGATCGGGGTCGAGCTTGACGGCGGCGCCAAAATCCATGATCGCCTTCGGCCGGTCGCCCTTGCGGCGCCACAGCTCGCCGCGCGCATTATGGGCGTCGGCAAGCGAGGGATCGAGCCTGAGCACGCTGTCGTAATCGGCGATCGCGCGATCGATCATCTGCTTGCGATCATAGGCGCTCGCGCGCGCCACAAGCGCCTTGACGCGATCGGGCTTCGCCGCCTTCTCATTGTCGATCAGCGCGCCGCAGACATCGATGGTCTTGTCGTCATCCGCCGCCGCAACCGCCGCGATGCAGGGGCCGGCATCGACCTGCACATCCTTGCCGGGCTCGCTGCTCGTGGCACGCGCAACGCCTGCTGTCAGCGCGCCTGCCAGGCAAATGCACAGCAGCGCCAAAGCCAGATTCAAGACCAGATTTGCAGAATTGCGTCGCATCCCAATCGCCGACAAGACATCCCTCTCCCGCACCCAACCACCGGTCCCCGATTTCCGGCAGCGCGCCATTTGCCGCAAAACCACACGCTGGATTATACGTCAATTGCGACGATCGGCTGCACTGGGGGTTCGCCTTGCTCACGTTCGAATGGATCATCGGCCTGTTGCTCGCGGCCGTTGCGTTGTCGGCACTGGCACGCAAGATCAAGGTGCCCTACCCGACCTTCCTGGCGGTCGGCGGCGTGCTGCTGGCTTTCGTGCCGTCCGGCCCGTCCTGGGCGCTGGAACCGAAACTGGCGCTGGCCCTGTTCGTCGCGCCGGTGCTGCTCGATGCCGCGTTCGACACCTCGCTGCGCGATCTCCGCAACAACTGGCTGCCGGTCTCGACGCTGGTGCTGGTCGCGGTCGGCATCACGACGGTGGCGGTCGCGGTGGTGGCGCGCTGGCTGCTTCCCGACATGCCCTGGCCGGTTGCAATCGCGCTCGGCGCCATCGTCGCCCCGCCCGACGCGGCCGCAGCCACCGCGATCCTGCGCCAGGTCAAATTGCCCTACCGGATCCAGAAGATCCTCGAAGGCGAGAGCCTGCTCAACGACGCCAGCTCGCTGCTGATCTATCGCGTCGCCGTCGGCCTGATCGCGGCCGAACACATGAAGGTGCGCGAATTCGTCCCGTCGCTTGCGGTCGCGCTGGTCGGCAGCCTCGCCGCAGGCTATCTGTTCGCGCAGGTCTGGATGATGATCACTCGCCGCATCACCGAGGCGCCGAGCGCGATCATCACCCAGTTCGGCGGCACCTTCATGGTGTGGATCGCCGCCGAGCATATCGGGCTGTCGGGCATCCTCACCATCATCGCCTATGCGATCACGATCGCCCGCACCGCTCCGGCCCGCACATCGGCGCGGCTGCGCGTGTCGTCCTATACGGTGTGGGAAACCGTGATCTTCGTCCTCAACGTGCTCGCCTTCATGCTGATCGGCATGCAGCTGCGTCCGATCTGGTCGGAGCTCGACGACGAGGTGCGGTGGAAATATTGCGGCTTTGCCGCTGCGATCCTCGCGGTCGTGGTCGTGGTCCGCATCGCCTGGGTGATGTCCTATGGCGCCTTCCTGCGTGCCCTGAAGGCGCGCAGCCTGCTTCCGCGCTACGTGGTGGCGGCGGTGCCGTCGCTGCGGCGTAGTATCGTCGTGTCCTGGTGCGGCATGCGCGGCATCGTCACACTGGCGGCCGCGTTTGCGCTGCCGGAGTATTTTCCGTATCGCGACCTGATCCTGCTGACGGCGTTTGCCGTGGTGCTGGGCTCGCTGGTGATCCAGGGCCTGACGCTGCGGCCGCTGATCCTGGCGATGAAATTCGATGACGACGATCCGATCGCGCGCGAGGCCGCGCACGCCCGCGGCGTCGCCTTTCGCGCGGCGCTGGACGAAATCGATGCGGACCCCTCCGAGGAGGCCGAGATCCTCCGGCTCGAATACCGCGCGGTGCTGCTGCGCGCCGAGACCGAGCCGGACGGCGGCATCGCCTCGGGCGAGCTGCCGGCCGATCCGCTGCGCCGGCGCGCAATCGCAGCAGCGCGTCAGGCCTTGCTCAATTTGCGCCACACCGAGGCGATCGGTGACGACGCCTTCCATCTGGTCGAAGAAGAGCTCGACCGCGCCGAACTCAGCGCTGAAGCGTGACGGCCCGCCGTCTTCACAAGATCGTTCGCAGCCGGGCCCGGTTGAACCATCGCCGGATTTGTCAGACCCAACATCATGACAATCCTCATCGATCGCAATTCACAACGCGCCTCGGCGAAGATCGAAGCGCAGTTCTTCTATTTCTATATGGCGTTGTCGTGCATGGCGGTCGCCCTGCTCGGCTTTACCCCGACCTACTGGGTGCCGATGGCGCGGGGTTCGCTGGCAGCGCCCCCTGTCGTGCATTTGCATGGTCTGCTGTTCTTCGCCTGGACGCTCTATTTCGTATTCCAGAGCTGGCTTGCGGCTTCGGGGCGGATCGTGCGGCATCGCCGGGTCGGCATGATCGGCGTGTCGCTTGCGACCGCCATGACGATGCTGGGCCTGATGGCCTCGATCAGCGTCATGAAGCGCTCGGCCGCGATCGGGCAGATCAACGAAGGCATCGCCTTCTCGATCGTTCCGTTCAGCGGCATCGTGTTCTTTGCCGTCGTCTTCGCGCTCGCGATCATCTATGTCCGCGACCGCGAAGCACACAAGCGGCTGATGCTGCTCGCGGCCATTTCGATCCTCGACGCTGCGGTTGCGCGCTGGTTCCTGACCTTCCTCGCACCATCAGGCCCGCCGGGGCCACCGCCGGTCCCGGTCACGATCGCACCGGCATTCGTCGCCTATCTGCTGCTGGTCGTCGCGATCATATTCGACTGGCGCACCCGCGGCCGTCCGCACCCTGTCTACATCTATGGCGGATTGGCGCTGGTCGCGGTGAAGCTGTTGAACTGGCCGATCAGCATCTCGGCCGCCTGGCATTCGTTCGCCGGTGGCATCCTGGCGCTGGCGCAGTAACCACCTTCACGTGCCCGACTTCACGCGCCCGACTTGGAGGTGATGCCGCCGTCGACCACGAGCTCGATGCCGGTGACATATTTCGATTCGTCCGACGCGAGGAACAGCGCGGCATTGGCGACGTCCCAGGCGTCGCCCATGTGCCCCATCGGCACCTGCGCGTCGCGGGCGCGCCACATCGCCTCGACGTCGCCCTTGGCGTAGCTCTGCGCCAGCCCGGTCGAATGCGCCACCATCGGCGTCTTCATCAGCCCGGGCAGGATCGCGTTGACGCGGACATGCTTGGAGGCGAACTCGACCGCGGTCGAGCGCGTCATCTGGTTCATCGCCGCCTTGCTCGCATTGTAGCTGACATAGGAAATGCCGACGTGGCGGATCGAGGCGATCGAAGAGATGTTGATGATCGAGCCGCCGCCCTGCTTGATCATGACGGGAATGACGTGCTTCATCGACAGATAGGCGCTCTTGAGGTTGACCGCGAAGACGCGGTCCCAATCGGCTTCCGCCACCTCGACTACGCTGCCGACCTCGGCGATGCCGACATTGTTGTCGAGCACGTCGATGCGGCCATAGGCCTTCAGGCAGGCCGCGACCATCGCCTCGACCTCGGCAGCGCGCGACACGTCGGCGGTGAATGCGGTCGCCTTGCCGCCCTCCTCGGTGATGATCTTGCCCGTCTCCTCGGCCGCCGCGCCGTTGCGATCGACGCAGAACACGCTCGCGCCCTCGCGCGCAAAGGTCACGGCGGTCGCCTTGCCATTGCCCCAGCCGGGCCCGATCGAGCCCGCGCCGACCACCATCGCAACCTTGCCCTTGAGCCGATCCATCGTTTGTTCTCCGTTGTTGTTCTTGTCGCCCGAATAAGGCCCGTAGATGGGGTAACGGGCCGGCCGCCCGCTCGCTACGGCGCGATTTGGAAGCGCGCTCGCGAGCGGCCTGTTGGTTGGAAGGCGGTCGTCCCTCAAACTGATGGTGTCAATAAACGGAGTCGGGCAAGCCCGCTCCAAGCATCATTAAGGGACGACCATGTACCACTATGCAGGAATCGACGTGTCTTTGGAATGCTCGAGCGTCTGCCTTGTCGATGGGACAGGTAAGATTTTGCGCGAGGCGAGGGTTGCGAGTGAGCCGGAGGCCTTGATCACCTGGTTGCGGTCGCTGGGGTTGGTGCTGGAACGGATCGGGCTGGAGGCTGGTCCGCTGTCGCAATGGCTCTACGCAGCGATGCGGGATGCGGGCCTGGCAGTCGAACTGTTGGAGACGCGGCACGTCCGCGATGCCTTCAAGGCGATGCCGGTGAAGTCGGACCGCAACGATGCCCGCGGGATCGCGCAACTGATGCGGCTGGGCTGGTTCCGGCCGGTGCACTGCAAGTCGATCGAAGCGCAGGAGACGCGGGCGGTTCTGACGGCACGCAAGCTGCTGCAGTCCAAGCTGCGCGACATCGAGAACAGCCTGCGCGGCGTGCTCCGCGGCTTCGGTCTGAAGGTCGGCACGACCACCGAGCGCACGTTCGCCGAACGCATCCGGGAGCTCGTAGCGGGCCATCCCGGACTTGAGATCGTGGCACAGGCGCTGCTCGAAGCCCACGCCGTGCTGCGGCGCGAGTTCAATGGCCTGGATAAGCACACCCAAAAGCTCGCCAGGTCGCACCCTCAAGCCCGCCTCCTGATGACGACACCGTCCGTCGGCCCGATCGTGGCGCTTACCTACGCCGCGGCGGTCGACGACCCGAAGCGCTTCCGGTCCTCGAAGGCGACGGGAGCGCATTTTGGCCTCACCCCGAAGAAGTACCAATCGGGCGAAACCGACTATACCGGCCGCATCAGCAAGATCGGCGATGCCTCCGTGCGCGAGGCGCTCTATCAGGCGGCTCACGTCATGCTGACCAAGCCGGTCAGGAACTGCTCGGCGCTGAAAGGCTGGGCGATGCGGATCGCCCGGCGCGCAGGCCTGCGCAAGGCCAAGGTGGCGCTCGCACGCAAGCTCGCCGTCGTTCTGCATCGCATGCTCGCCGACGCCAAACCGTTCAACCCGATGGCCAAGGCCTCGGCAACCTAAGCAAGGAGCAGCAATCGGTTCTGGGCGGGCCACGACACCAGGCTCTCCCTGAGCGAGGTCCCTGCGCCGGGACGATGGATCCGGTCAGGCCGCCATCCGGGAAGTGGCTCACAACCACGCTTCCGTAGATTGGCCGGCCGGCTCCTCAATGCACCCCATCAGGCGACGGCCTTCGCGCCGATCCCGTACAGAAGCAAGTGCCCGGCGAGTGGATCACGCAAAAAGGGATTGACTTACAAAGGCCCGTTACAGAAGCCCGGATGAAGCGCCAGCGAAATCCGGGGGCCGGCCTCCCCGGATTACGCTGAGCCCTATTCTCCCCTTAGGCTCAGCCGGAAATTGGCCGCACACCCCCACTGGGTCAACCCATCCAAACAGGGATCCCGTATGGCAGCACCGCTCGCCACGACGGGAACTCTGCGCATGCGAGCGGGTTGAGATGCGCAATCCCGCGGCGAGGTATGACTTGCAGCCGTCCCGGACGACCGCCACGCGAGCGCTTGATGCGTTGAACTTCTTCCTCGCCGACGTGCGGGACGGGCTCGGCCCTTATCTGGCGATCTACCTGCTGACCGAACGGAAATGGTCGGTTCAGTGATGTCGATCGCGGCGATTGCCGGGATCGTCGCCCAGACCCCGGCCGGTGCCCTGATCGACCGCAGCCGCGCCAAGCGCGCCCTGATGATCGCGGCTGCGATTGCCGTGACCGCCGCGTGCCTGCTGCTGCCGCTGCTCGACCGGTTCGAATTGGTCGCCGCGACCCAGGCGCTCGCGGCCGCCGCCGGTTCGGTGTTCGCGCCGGCGATCGCCGCGGTGACGCTCGGCATTGTCGGACCCAAGGCTTTCGCGGCGCGGACCGGGCGCAACAAGGCGTTCAATCACGCCGGCAACGCGGTGGCCGCGGCGATCGCCGGCGGCACCGCCTACTGGTTCGGACCGATCGTCGTGTTCTGGCTGCTGGCGGCGATGGCGCTCGCTAGCATCGCCGCAACGCTGTCGATCCCGGCCGCCGCCATCGACCACCAGGTCGCGCGCGGGCTCGACGATGTCGCGGAGCAGCATGGCATGGCGCAGGACCAGCCATCCGGCTTTCGCGTGCTGCTGACCTGCAAGCCGCTTTTGATCTTCGCGGTCTCCACCGTGATCTTTCACTTTGCCAACGCGGCGATGCTACCGCTGGTCGGCCAGAAGCTCGCATTGGTCAACCGCAACCTCGGGACCTCGCTGACGTCGGTCTGCATCATCGCGGCGCAGATGGTGATGGTCCCGGTTGCGATGCTGGTCGGACGCAAGGCTGATGTCTGGGGCCGCAAGCCGATCTTCGCTGCGGCGCTCGCGGTGCTGGCTGTTCGCGGCGCGCTCTATCCGTTGTCGGACAACCCATACTGGCTGGTCTCGGTGCAATTGCTCGACGGCGTCGGCGCCGGCATCTTCGGCGCGCTGTTCCCGCTCGTGGTTGCCGATCTCACGCACGGTACCGGGCATTTCAACATCAGTCAGGGCGCGATCGCCACCGCAACCGGCCTCGGTGGCGCGCTGAGCACGGCAGTCGCCGGTTTCATCATCGTCTACGCCGGTTACAACGCCGCATTCCTGTTCCTTGCAGCCGTCGCTTGTGCCGGGCTGATCGGCTACTGCGCGTTGATGCCGGAGACATTGCGCATGGCAACGACGACGTCACGCACAACTGCATTGGCACCGCAGAACCGATGATCCGATTCGCCGTCGGCACTCGGCAGCGAATCAACGCATCGCGCCGCGTGACACCGATCTGATGTCCGACAATGACGCAGATTCACATCTGCATCGAAGCGACACCACAGTCCTTAACACCGTCTCTCGATGAAACACGCGCGCAATGTTTCTGCCGACGTCAAAAGCCGGCGCGATCGCGCTCATGAACGTCAGATGACGCATTTGTTGCGCGCGCGACAGCGGTGAGACGCGCCGATTCCCACGCCATTTGATTCGAATTGAATCCTTTAAGGTTAGCGGCGCAATCAATGTATGAGCCAGAAATTTCCATGATTGCCGCCGCTCTTGGATGTACGAGTCAGGCCGGGGTAATTACGGATAAGGCGGGGCATGAACCACATCAGTCACATCGGACACGCGCGAGCCGGATGGTTCGGACATCGCAAGCTGACCCCACGCGCATGCATTGCGGACAGCAAAAAACACCTTCGGACCTTCCTCGCAGAGGCGCTGGAAGACCTCGGCTTCATCACCAGTGAATGCAGCCAGGCTTTGGAACTCGAAACCGTCCTGGACGCGGAACGGCCCGATCTTCTGGTGCTCGGCGTGTCCGTTGACGGCATCGAAGTCAGTAAAATTCTCGAGACTTTGGTGAGAAAGGACTACGGCGGCAAGGTCCTCGTCATCGGCCAGCCGGACTCGATCATCGTCAAGGCGGTCCGGCAGATCGGCGATGAATACGGCATCGTCATGCTGCCGGCACTGTCGACGCCGTTCAGCGCGGGAACCCTGCGTGACAGTCTTGCGTCGCTGCTGCCGCTCGAACCCGCGCCGAGCCCGGCGGTGGATGTGCCCGAAGCGCTGAAGGCCGGCTGGCTCGAGCTTTGGTATCAGCAGAAAATTCATCTCCGCACGCTGGTTCCGAGCGGCGCCGAAGCGCTGATCCGGATGCGCCATCCCGCCTGGGGCGTGGTGCCGCCGGCCTACTTCATCCCCGATGAGAGCGATCCGCATTTTCATGCGCTGTCCGAATTCGTGATCGCGCGCGCGATCGAGGACTGGCGCTATCTCCTCGAGCAGATCGGGCCGGTCGATCTCTCGATCAACCTGCCGATGTCGTTTCTCGCCGACGACGATGCGGTACGCGAGCTCTGTTACCGCATGCCGGATCATGCGGCCTTCGCCGGCCTGCTGATCGAGATCGACAGCACCGAGGTGGTCGACAATCTCGACCTTGCGATCGATGTCGCGAGGCGCGTACGGTTGCACAATATCGGCATCTCGATCGACAATGTCGGCGCCAACTGGCCGTCCTTGCTTGGACTGCCGAACTTCCCGTTCGTCCAGCTCAAGGTCGACCATCAATTCGTCACCGGCTGCGCGGACCAGCGCCTGAAGCAGACGGTGTGCCGGCGGGTCATTGAGCTAGCTCACGACAGCGGCGCGCAGGTCGTAGCCCAAGGCGTCGAGACGCGCGCGGATTTCCTCGCCGCGCATGAGATGGATTTCGATCAGGTCCAGGGTTACCTGTTCGGCAAGCCGATGGGCGTCAAGAAGTTCGCGCGCTCACGCATGCACTTCTCGGAGAAAGAGCCGGTCGTATCCTGAGGCGCGGCCTCTGGTCAGGCTTGAGCATTGCGATCGATCGCGCGCAGCGCCTCGCCGCGCGCGATCAGGCGCTTTGCGTTCGAATAGGTCGGGACCTCGAGCAGCGAGCCGTCGAGCTCGACGCGTCCAAGGCCCTGTGTCCGCGCCGCCTCGAACGCCGCGACGATCCTGCCCGCCTGGCGCAGCTCGTCCTCGCTCGGCGTGAGGACGCCGTTGACGATTGTCGCATGTGCGGGATCGACCAGGCTCTTGGCGGTGTAGCCCAGCCGTCGCGCCCAGGCAGTGTCGCGCGCGACGCCTTCAGCGTCGCTCCAGGTGTAGGGACAATCGACTGCCACGACGCCAGCCGCGCGACATTCGACGATGAAGCGCTGCCGCGCATAGGCGAGCTCCAGGCCATCGCTGCCGCGCTCGGCACCAAGATCGGCGGCGAGATCTTCGGAGGCCATCAGGCAACCGATGGTGCGCCGACTCGCCGCCGCAATCGCGCCCGTCTGCACCAGACCGCGCGCGAACTCGATATTCGGCAGCAGGGACGTCGATCCCTCGGCGATGCCATAGTCGCGCTCGAACCGCGTCACCGCCTCGTCAAGCCGGACGACATGGTACGGCTCGGCGACCTTCGGCAATGCAACGATATCCGGACGTCCCTGCATCACCGCGGCCAGGTCATCCATGCCGTCCTGGTCCAGCGGATTGACGCGGACCGCGACGACGACGCCCTGGTCGCGCCAGGCCGCATAGAGCTCGGCCGCAAGTCGCCGCGCCTTCGGGCGCAGCGGCGGCGGGGTGAAATCCTCGAGCTCATGGATCAACACGTCGGCGCTGCTGGCGGCTGCCCGCTGCAGGACCGCCTCATTGGCGCCTTCGAGAAACAGCCAGGAGCGGCAGAGCGAGGCTGGACGCAGCTTGCGCATCACGCTATCCGCACCGCCGTCACTGGAACGTCATGTCGAGGCATTTCGAGATGTCGGACCCGAGGCCGGACGAGATGGTGATGCAGCCGCGGATCTTCTGGGTGTTGGCGTCGCTCGCCCAGATCGCATAGCCGCCCGTACCGAAGAACGAATTGGTGTTCGGCGGCTCGGTCTCGGTGGCGTCGAAGGTGTAATTGCCGTCGGTCTCGAAGATGCGCGGCTTCTTGGTGCAGCCGCCGTCGGCCTGGACGTTGATGACCTCCTTGTTGTCCCGCGTCAGCGCCAGCGAAACCTGGCAGCGGAAATATTCCGAGGTCTTGGCGTTGAACAGATAGGCGTAGGACTTGCAGGTCGCGGTGTTGAGCTTGCCGGCGGAAAGGCCGCGGCTGCAGGAGATGCGCTGGTTGTTGGAGAGCTTGAATTCGTCGGCCTGCGCGGCTGACGCCAGCGTCATGAACGACAGCGCGACACCGATACCGATCTTCATGACGTGGTTCATCCTGATCCATCCCCAAGGTCGTGTTTCTGGCAATCGAGGCGTTTGTAAACGGTAACGCGAAGATAGTCGTCAAGCTCGATGCGGGAAATCACAAAGTCGCTGACAGGCGTAAGCGGTCGCGCCGATTGTCGTATTGACGCACGAATGGCGTTCGTGATTTGTTCAGAACCGTGGGGACGACGCCGTTTTTCTCGGCCGGAGGTGGATCATGACGCATTTTTTGACCAAGACCTTTGTTGCGACTGCGGCGTTTGCCGCGCTGACGACCTGCGCCTTCGCGCAGGAGGCTGCGCCGTGGGAGCTGAAGCCCGACATGGGCTACGCCTATGACAAGGAGGGCAAGACCTGGGCCTACAAGATGGGCACCAGCAATGCCGGCACGCTATTGAAGGGCGCCAAGAAGGTGCCGAGAGGAACGCTGTTCTTCATCGGCCACAACGGCCAGCTCTACATGCGCTCCGGGCCCTACCTCGAGGGCGACGGCAAGTTCATGTTCGGCTCGAACTAGAGCGTTTTCGAGCGAAGTGGACACCGGTTCGCGTGAAGAAAACGCGTCAAAACAAGAGTCTAGAGCTTCGGTTCTGATTCAATCAGAACCGAAGCTCTAGCGTTTTTCGGCCGACCTCAGAACGCCGCGGCCAATTCCCGGGCGCCAGGCTTGTTGCTGTTGAAGTCCATCCGCTCATTGGTGACGGCGAGCAGCCGGGCCACGGTGTTGTGGCGGATCGCGACCGGGTTGCGCTCATAGCCGGAGCGCTGGAAGAAGTTCGAGGTCGGCACCTGCTCGCGCATCGCCTGAGGCATGGTCACCATGTCGAGCCCGGTGCCGTCGCCGGTCAGGTTCATCATCTCGAGCTCGGCTGCGGTCAGCGGCCTTGTGTAGCCCTTGTTGCGGGCGAAGATCACCGAGGTCAGCAGCTTGTGGGTCTGCAGCATCGGGCCGACATCGATGTCGAGCACCATGGCGTGACAGGCCCAGCCCTGCGCGGTGTCGGCGAGCCGTTGATGTGCCGACCAGTCGTCCGGCACGGTGCGACTGAACGCGACCATCTTCTTCAGCACCGCGAGCTTGTGCTCCATGGCCTTGCGCGCCGGCCCCTGCGTCGCCGCCACCCGCTCGGAGAGGTCCCGCACGAATTCATGCCCCTGCTCGGCCAATAGCTCCACGGTATTGGTGGTGAGCAGCTGGTTGTAGCCCATCGCGGTGGAAATGGCGCGCTTGCCGCCATGCTCGATGCCCGCCTGCACGTCGTAATTGCCGGTGCCGCCGGTCTCGAACGAATAGACCCGCACCGCCTGCTCCGGCGTCAGCCCCGCCGCGCGTGCGTAGCGGGCATAGGCGCGCTTGAACTCGAGCTCTTTGGCCGGCCGCTGCGGCGTAAACTGGAATTGCTCGGCCGCCGCCCTGAGCAAATCCGAGACCACCGGTATGGTTTTGGGCGGACGCTTGCCGCCCTCCTCCTCTTCCGGAGCCGGGTTGACCGGCCGCTTCGGGCCCTCATAGACCGGCGGCTGCTGCAGCACGTAATCGTCCAGCGAAATCTGCACGCGGTCGCGGCGCTTGGCATTGCGGCCGCGCCGCTTGTCGGCGATCGCGTTCCAATAGGCGGTCGCATCCTGCTCGAAGGCGGCGCGCGCCTCCTGATATTCCTGCAGCTTGCGGCGATATTCCATGATCGCCTGCGGCGCGGCCTGCGCCATCGCATTGGCGATGGAAGGCGGCAACGCATCGGCCTCGCCGGCCAACACAGACGGCACGCTAGCGACCAGCGCGAGCGCGACAAATCCTGACGAGAGGCGAATCAATTGCGAGCGCATCGCCTCCTTGTAGCAAGCGCGGCCGTGAAGTCAGCCCGGAATTGTCCGGATCGAAAGCGGCGGGATGCCGCGACCAAATCCAGAATTTTCGCCATAATGCGGTGTTCTCCGAGGAAAGCAGTGGAGATCGCGATGAGGAACGCACTCTGGCTCGCCGCCGCAGGCGCGCTGACGCTGACGGCGCCGGCGCGCGCCGAACGTCCGGATTGCGGATCGTTTCCGGATACCCGTTCACGTCTCACCTGTTACGACAACGTGTCGCGGGCGCCCAATCCGGAACCCGCGGTCGCGGCGCATCCTGCCGCACCACCGAAAGTAACGAAGCCGCGCCGCCACAAGCGGCACCACAGATAGTTTCCTCCACTCACTTCCAAGCGAACACCGGCTGCTCCAGATCGGCGACGCGGGTGTTGCGGCCGGCCAGCACCTCGCGGAATTGATAGATCAGCGCCGCGGTCGGCGCATGAATATGCTGGCCGCCGAGCCGGAAGCGGATCACCCGCCGCGAACTCTCCGGGATCGTGACGAAGCTGAAGGCGTCCTCTAGCTCGATCGCATCGAGGCCGATGCGATGGACAGAAGCGACCTCATCCGGGTTCGGCACGATCGCCGCGTTGGCGCCGGCCCAGACCACGACCGGCGTGACCAGATAGCCGGACCGGGTCGGATAGTCGTCCAGCACGCCGAGCACATCGCGGTCGGACAGCGCCATGCCGAGCTCCTCGTGCAATTCGCGCAGCGCAGCCTCGGCCTGCGTCTCGCCGGCATCGCAGCGCCCGCCCGGCAACGCCCATTGCGCGCTGTGGGCGCGCAGGCGCGCGCTGCGGCGGGTCAAGAGGAAGGCCGCGCCGCTGCCGTCATCGGCTTCGGTCAGCACGATCGCGACCGCCGCGCGCTTCAGTGTCGGTGCAGCATCGGCCGGCGCGAGACGCGCGAACGCCGAGCAGAGCTCTGCGATATTCCGCCGGGTGGCATCGTCAAATGTGCGGGCCATTGACCTTGACTACAACACAACCGCGATTGATGAAATGACCTGAACGGCATGCCTCCTGCGATCAATCATTTGCAAGCAACGGATCCTCACCTCATGACGGCCAAGGCCGCGGACAAGCTCAAATCCGACGGCTGGAAGGTCGCCGACACCACCGGCTTCCTGACGCTGATCGGCCCGTTGTGGGAACGGCTGAAGGACGGCGCGCTCGAACTCGCATTGATCACCGAGGACAAGCACCACAACCGCCGCGGCCTGGTGCAGGGCGGTGTCATCATGACCTTCGCCGACCGCGCCTGCGGCATGGCCGCGCGTTTCGTCTCGGGCAGGCCGACGCTTGCGACGGTGCAGCTCGACACCCATTTCGTTGAGGCCGGCAAGATCGGCGAGATCCTGATGACGCGCCCGCGCGTGGTGCGCTCGACCCGCAGCCTGATCTTCATCACGGCCGAGGTGACCGTCGACAAGCGCTGCATCGCGATGGCCAACGGCGTGTTCAAGATTCTGAAGAACGAGAGTTGACCATCGTCGTTCCGGGGCGATGCGCAGCATCGAACCCGGAACCTCGAGATTCCGGGTCTGGTCCTTCGGACCATCCCGGAATGACATCAGGAGGAACGATCGATGCAATATCGCCAGCTTGGCCGCAGCGGCCTGAAGGTTTCGCCGATCTGCCTGGGCACCATGATGTTCGGCGGACCGACCGATGAGGCGACCTCGTCGCGGATCGTGGCGAAGGCGCGCGAGGCCGGCATCAACTTCATCGACAGCGCCGACGCCTATAATGGCGGCAAATCCGAGGAGGTCGTCGGACGCGCGATCTCGAACAGAAGGTCGAACTGGGTGCTGGCGACCAAACTCGCCAATCCGATCGGTGACGACCCCAACCATGGCGGACTGTCGCGGCGCTGGGTGCTCCAGGCCGCCGACGAGAGTCTGAAGCGGCTCGGCACCGACTACATCGACGTCTACTACCTGCACAAGGAAGACCACACCACGCCGCTCGACGAGACGGTGCGCGCGATCGGCGACCTGATCCGCGCCGGCAAGGTGCGTTATTTCGGCGTCTCCAACTACCGCGCCTGGCGCGTCGCCGAGATCTGCAACATCTGCGACCGGCTCGGCATCGACCGCCCGGTCGCGAGCCAGCCCTATTACAACGCGATGAACCGGATGCCGGAGGTCGAGCATTTCCCGGCCTGCGCCAATTACGGCCTCGGCATCGTGCCCTACAGCCCGCTGGCGCGCGGCGTCTTGACCGGCAAATACGCGCCCGATGCGGCGCCGCCCGCGGACACGCGCGCGGGGCGCAACGACAAGCGCATGATGCAGACCGAGTGGCGGCCGGAATCGCTGCAGCTCGCGCAGCAGATCAAGCACCACGCCGAGAGCCGCGGCATCACCGCCGGGCAGTTCGCAGTGTCCTGGGTGCTGAACTCCTCGTTCGTCAGCGCCGTCATCGCCGGCCCGCGCACCGAAGCGCAATGGGACGATTACATCCGCGCGCTCGATTATCGCTTCACCACCGAGGACGAGGCGCTGATCGATCGCCTCGTCGTCACCGGCCATCCCTCGACGCCCGGGTTCAACGATCCCGCCTATCCGATCGAAGGACGCCGGGCGCGGACCGAATAGCATCGCGGCGTCGGCGTTTGTCTCGGCTGCGCCGAAGTTACGTTTCGCACCTTCCGAATTGCGCAATGTCCGCGGCGGCTGCAGCATCAGGGCATGACAATGCTGATACTGGTGCTGCAATGATGGCATCCAATGTACTGGACTGGATCGTGGCGCTGCTGGTCTGCTGGGCAAGCCTGACCGCGATCTTCGAGCCCTCGCGCGTGGCCTCACAGTGCGATGTCCCCTATGCGACAAGCAGCGTGCCGCAGGTCCCGCTCGCGGCTCCGACCCAGGCGGAGATCGCAGCGATGATTCGCGACATGAAGCTGCACGACTGAGCGGAATAGCCAAACCGCGAAACCCTTCGTTATCGTCCCTGAAATGAGACAGGGCGGCGCCGAAGCGCCGCCCTGTCCTGATTGCCGTTGCCGGCCGCTTACTCGACCAATTTACTTGGCGAGCTCGAAGCGATCGGCGTTCATCACCTTGGCCCAGGCCGCGACGAAGTCCTTGACGAACTGTTCCTTGGCATCCGACGAGCCATAGACCTCGGCGAACGCGCGCAGCTGCGAGTGCGAGCCGAAGATCAGGTCGGCGCGGGTGCCGGTCCACTTCACCGCCTTGGTCTTGCGGTCGCGGCCCTCATAGACGCCCTCGCCGGCATCGCTCCACACCGTGCCCATGTCGAGCAGGTTGAGGAAGAAGTCGTTGGTCAGCGTCCCCGGCTTGCCGGTGAAGACGCCGTGCTTCGACTTCTTGGCGTTGGCGCCGAGCACGCGCAGGCCGCCGATCAGAACCGTCAATTCCGGTCCGGTCAGCCGCATGAGGTGTGCACGATCGACCAACGCCTCCTCGGGCAACATGAACTGACGCTTGCCGCTGATGTAGTTGCGGAAGCCGTCAGCCCGCGGCTCGAGCGGAGCGAACGATTCGACGTCGGTCTGATCCTGCGTCGCATCGGTGCGGCCCGGCGTGAAGGGGACCTTCACATTGGTGCCGCCGTCCTTCGCCGCCTTCTCGATCGCAGCGGCGCCGCCGAGCACGATCAGATCGGCCAGCGAGACCTTCTTGCCGAACTCCTTCTGGATGGCTTCGAGCTTGCCCAGCACGGTTTTGAGCTGCGCCGGCTCGTTGACATCCCAGTCCTTCTGCGGAGCGAGACGGATGCGCGCGCCGTTGGCACCGCCGCGCTTGTCGGAGCCGCGGAACGTGGAGGCCGAGGCCCAGGCGGTCGACACCAGTTCGGACACCGACAGACCCGAGGCTGTTATCTTCGCCTTGAGCGCCTCGACATCCTTGTCGTCGATCACGGCATGATCGAGCGCCGGGAGCGGATCCTGCCAGATCAGCGTTTCCTTCGGCACCAGCGGGCCGAGGTAGCGCACGATCGGACCCATGTCGCGGTGGGTGAGCTTGAACCAGGCGCGGGCAAAGGCGTCCGCGAACTGATCCGGATGCTCATAGAACCGGCGCGAGATCTTCTCGTAGGCCGGATCGAAGCGCAGCGACAGGTCGGTCGTCAACATCGTCGGGACATGCTTCTTCGACGGGTCGAACGCGTCCGGGATGACGGCGTCCGCGCCCTTTGCCTTCCACTGCTTCGCACCCGCCGGGCTCTTCGTCAGCTCCCATTCGTACTTGAACAGGTTCTCGAAGAAGTGGTTGCTCCACTTGGTCGGGGTCTGGGTCCAGGTGACCTCGGGGCCGCCGGTGATCGCGTCAGCGCCGACGCCGGTGCCGAACTTGCTCTTCCAGCCGAGGCCTTGCTCCTCGAGCGCGCCACTTTCCGGTTCCGGACCGATCAACGACGGATCGCCCGCACCATGGGTCTTGCCGAAGGTGTGGCCGCCGGCGATCAGCGCAACCGTCTCCTCGTCGTTCATCGCCATGCGGAAGAACGTCTCGCGGATGTCCTTGGCCGCGGCAACCGGGTCCGGATTGCCGTTCGGGCCTTCCGGGTTGACGTAGATCAGGCCCATCTGCACCGCGCCAAGCGGCTCGGAGAGCTGGCGCTCGCCGCTATAACGCTCATCGCCGAGCCAGGTGCCTTCCGGACCCCAGTACAGTTCCTCGGGCTCCCACACGTCGGCGCGGCCGCCGGCGAAGCCGAAGGTCTTGAAGCCCATCGATTCCAGCGCGACGTTGCCGGCGAGGACCATCAAATCGGCCCACGAGATCTTGCGGCCGTATTTCTGCTTGATCGGCCAGAGCAGCCGGCGCGCCTTGTCGAGGTTGGCGTTGTCGGGCCAGCTGTTGAGCGGAGCGAACCGCTGCTGACCGGCGCCGGCGCCGCCGCGGCCGTCGGTGATGCGGTAGGTGCCCGCCGAGTGCCAGGCCATGCGGATCATCAGGCCGCCGTAGTGACCGAAGTCAGCCGGCCACCATTCCTGCGACGTCGTCATCAGGGCCGTGAGGTCCTTGATCACGGCGTTGAGATCGAGGGTCTTGAATTCCTTGGCGTAGTCGAAGCCCTTGCCCATCGGGTCGGACAGGCTGGAGTTCTGATGCAGCACCTGAACGTCGAGCGTCTCCGGCCACCAGTCACGATTCGAGTGCCCGCGGGGCCCGCCCGTGAATGGGCATTTGCCCGCGCCTTCGTCGGTTTTTGCGTCCATGTTTCTTCTCCGAGGTGATGGATTCTGGAATGGGCTGGAGCTCTTCCAAGAACAATTCTACGCGCCCCAATCCATCAGGTGAAATTGACTTTAATGATCGCGACGATAAGATAATCTGATGATAAATGTCACACTCCGGCAATTGAGGTATTTCGATGCGCTGGCGCAGCACGGGCATTTCGGCCGCGCCGCGGAGGCCTGCGCGGTCTCGCAGCCGGCGCTGTCGATGCAGATCCGCGAGCTGGAACGCGCCGTCGGCGGCGTGCTGATCGAACGCAATGCGCGACAGGTCACGCTGACGACTTTTGGCGAGGACCTGTTGCATCGCGTGCGCGACATCCTGCGCTCGGTCGACGAGCTCGGCGACTTCGCGCGCGCCTCGCGCGACAAGCTCGCAGGCCGCCTGCGCGTCGGCATGATCCCGACGATTGCGCCATATCTGCTGCCGAAGGTGATCGAGACGCTGGCGCGGCTGCATCCCGAGCTCGACATCCATGTCCGCGAGACGCTGACGCCGAAGCTGATCAAGGAGGTCGCCGAAGGCCGGCTCGACACCGCGATCGTGGCGCTGCCGGTGCATGAACCGTCGCTGACCGAGGTCGCGCTCTTCACGGAAAGCTTCTTGCTGGTGCGGCCAGGCGAGGACGCGAAGACGCCGGTGCCGAGCGCCGAGATGCTGCGCGAGATGCGGCTCTTGCTGCTCGAGGAAGGCCATTGCTTCCGCGACCAGGCGCTGTCGTTCTGCAACATGCAGTCGTCGTCGCCTCCGCGCGAGGTGCTGGACGCGAGTTCGCTGTCGACGCTGGTGCAGATGGTCGGCGCCGGCATCGGCGTCACCCTGATCCCCGAGATGGCGGTGACGGTCGAGACGCGCTCGGCGCCGGTCACGGTCTCGCGCTTCAAGAACCCGCAGCCCTCGCGCACCATCGGCATGGTCTGGCGCAAGACCAGCCCGCTCGCGGCACAATTGCAGCAGATCGCCGAAGTGGTCTCGCTCGCCGCCGAAGAATTGCGCGCGCCGAAGGGGAATGGTGCGAAAGAGCCGGCAAAGCGCGCGGGGCGGCGCAAGGTCGCTTGATCGCTCTTGTGGCACGACGGAGCCGCAGGCCGCGTTTGACACGCACGTCGCACCACCCCCACAACTGTCGTCCCGGCGAAGGCCGGGACCCATACGCCGCAGCAATTATAGTGAACGGGACTCGTCGTTCCAGCGACGCTCAGCAACATCCTTTTGTGGTTATGGGTCCCGGCCTTCGCCGGGACGACACCGAGTGTGTTGCATGGCCTGTGAGTCACGCATCCGCATTCTCGCGACATGATTTGCCCGAGCTTTGCATCTCGTTTCGCCTCTCTGAGGATCAGAGGGCGCAGGGAAAGCCGGGTGCCGATCGCACCCATGGGCCCCGAGCAAAGGGTAGAAAGCTCGGGGGTAGGACCACAGGTGAAACCGAACAATCCGGCTTTCCCTGCGCGATGGGTTACGGCTTACTTCGTGCTCTCCCCGGCGAGACTGGGCTTGTTTGTCACCGCCTTCGCAAGACGCAATTGCGTCTCACAAGGGGACACCGGCCGCTAGGGCGTCAGGACCACACGACTTCACCGTCCGCGTCATGCGCACTCGTCAGTTGCACACTCGGCGTCCACCGCATCTCACCGCAACACCCGTGACGATGCGCAGCGCCCCTCAATCGGGTGAGACGAGCAGACCATACACCGAGTTACATTTCTGATAAAGCGAAATATTTTCGCCGAAGGGGCTTGCGCCGTCGGGCAACTCAGTGGCACGCGCGCGTGAGGGACGCACCGACGGCAGGGTTCCCTCCCCCCTTGCGGGGGAGGGTTAGGGAGAGGGGTGCCACACGACGTGCTCTCACCGTATTAGTCACGGCGGCAAGCGAACAAGTTGCGCGAACGATGCGCTCATCGATCAGCTTGCCCGGGGCTACCCCTCTCCCCACCCTCTCCCGCAAGGGGAGAGGGAGCCTGAGCGGCGTGCTTACCTCACCGCGCCCCGCGGCATCGCGCTATGCGCCGCGGAATGGCGCGCGCAGCGCCCCGCGCCTCACCTCTCCAGATACTTCTTCATCTCGGTGATCAGGCCGTCGCGCAGTTCGGGGCGTTTGAGGCCGAAGGCGATGTTGGCGCGGAGGAAGCCGGGCTTCGAGCCGCAATCGTGACGCTCGCCCTCGAACTCGACGCCGTAGAATTTTTGCGTCCTGGCGAGCCCGATCATCGCGTCGGTGAGCTGGATCTCGCCGCCGGCGCCGCGCTCCTGGGTGGCCAGGATATCGAAAATCTCCGGCTGCAGGATGTAGCGGCCGGTGATCGAGAGGTTGGACGGCGCGGTGCCCTGCGGCGGCTTCTCGACCATGCGATCGACCTCGAAGATGTTGCCGGAGCGCTTGCCGACGCTGCAGATGCCGTATTGATGGGTGAGCTCGTCGGGCACCGCCTCGACCGCGATCAGGTTCGACTTGTCGCCGAGCTTGCTTGCGGCGTCGATCATCTGCTTCAGGCAGCCCGGCGTGTTCAGCACCAGTTCGTCCGGCAGCACCACGGCGAACGGCTCGTTGCCGACAATGTCGCGCGCGCACCACACCGCGTGGCCAAGACCGAGCGGCGACTGCTGCCGGGTGAAGCTCATCGCGCCGGCTTCGGGCTGATTTTGCGCCAGGATCTCCTGCTCGGTCTTCTTGCCGCGCTGCGCGAGCGTGGTGTCGAGCTCGAACATGCGGTCGAAATGATCCTCGATGACGCCCTTGTTGCGGCCGGTGACGAACACGAAGTGCTCGATGCCGGCTTCCCTCGCCTCATCGACCACGTACTGGATCAGCGGCTTGTCGACGATCGTCAGCATCTCCTTCGGCATCGCCTTGGTGGCGGGCAGCACGCGGGTACCGAGACCGGCGACGGGGAATACGGCTTTGCGGATCTTCATTGGATTATCGGAAGCCTTGAAATGGGTGGGACGGCGGCACGAAATGAATCATGCCTTGGTACCTGTTTTGCAGCCGCCAACAAAGGCGGATGTGTGGTGAGGCTTAATTCCGCCGTTCCCGCCGGCCAAAGCTGCGGCAGCAAAATCTCGCCGATGTTAAGTTAATGGAAACCGTGCCGGGGCCTTCTGAAACCGCACGTTTTTGACAGGCACACGACAATGCACGCGACGGGAACATCAAGGACCAGGCTTTTCAGCGCGCGCCTCGTCGCGTTGGCCCTTCTGCTGTCAGGCGCGGCGCTGTTGATGCCCGGCGGCGCCCGGGCCCAATCGGGCAACGGCCTGACCAACCTGATCGACAGCATCTTTTCCGGACCCAATGCCGCGACGCCGCCGCAGGCCGCGACCGGAGGCGACGGCACCGCGCCGCCCTGGAGTGGGGAGGACGGCGCCTCCGGCCATCCTTTGATGACCGCCGTTGCGATCCGCCAGGCCGCGTCGGACTTCCCGAACTGCCTCGCAGCGATGTGGCCAGATGCCGCACGACGCAACATCACGCGCGAGAATTTCGAGCGCTTCACTGCGGGCCTCACGCCCGATCTGCGCATCATGGATCTGATGGATTCGCAGCCGGAATTCACCAAGGCGATCTGGGACTATCTCGACATTCTCGTCAGCGACGCGAGGCTGGCGAAAGGCCGCGAGATCCTTGCGAAGTACAAGGCGCAATTCGACGCGACCGAGCAGGCCTATGGCGTCGATCGCTATATCATCGCGGCGATCTGGGGCATCGAATCGAACTATTCGACCCAGATGGGCGATCGCAGCGTGGTGCAGTCGACCGCGACCCTTGCCTGCATCGGTCGCCGCCAGGCCTATTTCAAGGACGAGTTCCTGTCGGCGCTGGAAATCCTCAACCGCGGCGATCTCAGGCCCGAGCAGATGCGCGGCTCCTGGGCCGGCGCCTTCGGCCCGACCCAGTTCATGCCGACCGCGTTCAAGCGCTACGCGGTCGACGGCGATGGCGACGGCCGCCGCGACGTCGTCGACGATCCGAGCGATTTGATCGCCTCGACCGCCAACAATCTGAAAAAGGACGGCTGGCAGACCGGCGCGAGCTGGGGCTACGAGGTCGTGCTGCCGGAAGGCTTCAACTACATGCTGGCCGATCGCGCCAAGGCGATGCCGCTGTCGCAATGGGAGCAGCTCGGCCTCAAGCGGCCGAACGGCCAGCCGTTCCCACGGTCCTCCGACAAGGCCTATCTGCTGGCGCCGGCCGGCGCCGCGGGGCCGGGCTTCCTGATGCAGCAGAATTTCCGGGTGATCATGAAGTACAACCCGGCCGAGGCCTATGCGCTCGCCATCGGCCATTTCGCCGACCGCCTGCGCGGCGGCCAGCCCTTCGTGCAGCCCTGGCCGCGCCAGGAACGGGTACTGTCGCGCGCCGAGCGGCTGGAACTGCAGCAGCTGCTGGCCCAGCGCGGCTTCTACAAGGGTACGCCCGACGGCCAGTTCGGCGGCCAGACCCGCGAAGCGCTGCGTGGCTTCCAGGTCTCGATCGGCGCCCCCGCCGACGGCTTTGCCACCGCCGAGGTGCTGGAGCGGCTGCGGGGAAGGTAGGGCGATCCACTCGTAGCCGCGAGCTCGCTGCACCTCTCCCGCTTGCGGGGGAGGTCGGATTGCATCGTTAGATGCAATCCGGGTGGGGGCTCCTTCCGCTAGGTGACTCGCGGTGATACCCCCACCCCAGCCCTCCCCCGCAAGCGGGAGAGGGGGCGCAGTTCCGTCGTGGCGGCATCCGGCCCCCTCATCCCCAAAAGTAACCGTGAAATCCGATATTTGCCCGGCGCCTTGACGGCCGCCGGGGGCACCCGATTTATGGTGGAAAAGCTGCCCGCTTGCGGCCCGATTCCGCTAGTATGGGGTGGTACTTCCAGATCATTGCGACCGCCCGATGCGAAAGCCGAAGTCCTTCCTGCGCATATTCACCGAAGCCGGCCCGCTGGTCGCGCTCGCGGTGGCGCTTGCGCTCCTGATCGGCGTCGCCCAGCCCGCCTCGGCCCAGTTCTTCGGCTTCCCGGGCTTTGGTGACGCACCCCAGCGCCGCGCGGCGCCGCCGCGCAGCGGTGGCGGTGGCGGCGGCGGCTGGTTCGGGGGCGATTTCTTCGCGCCGTTCCAGCAGCAGCAGCAACCGCAATCACAGCAGCAGCGGCCGCGCGAGGATTTCTCGCGCGCGCCGGCGCCGGCCAAGCGCGAGGCCGCCGCCGAGCGCAACGTGCTCGTGATCGGCGACGCGATGGCCGACTGGCTCGCCTATGGCCTGGAGGATGCCTATTCCGACCAGCCCGACATGGGCGTGATCCGCAAGCACAAGACGGTGTCCGGCCTGATCCGCTATCAGCCCAAGGGCGATCCGGCCGATTGGGCCGCCGCCGCCAAGGGCATTCTCGCCACCGAGAACCCCGACGCGATCGTCGTGATGCTCGGCCTCAACGATCGCACCGCGATCCGCGAACCTGTCGTGGAGAAGAAGGTCGATAAGAAGGACGACAAAAAGGACGCGCGCGCCAAACCGGACGCAAAGCCCGGCGACAAGCCCGATACCGCCGCCAAGACTGATGGCAAGACCGACGGCAAGCCCGCCGATGCCGAGCCGCTAGCCGACGACGCCGACAATGATGCCCAGGCCGCGCCGGAAAAGACCGCGCGCTCGCCCAACGGCCTCTATGAATTCCGCGACGACCGCTGGGTCGAGCTCTACGGCAAGAAGATCGAGGAATTGATCAACGTGCTGAAGAGCAAGGGCGTGCCGGTGCTGTGGGTCGGCCTGCCCGCGATCCGCGGCCAGAAGGGCACGTCGGACATGCTGTTCCTCGACGCGCTGTATCGCGACGGCGCCGGCAAGGCCGGCATCACCTATGTCGACGTCTGGGACGGCTTTGTCGACGAGGCCGGCCGCTTCATGCAGAAGGGCCCGGACTTCGAAGGCCAGCCCCGCAAGCTGCGCTCCGATGACGGCGTGTTCTTCACCAAGGCCGGCGCGCGCAAGCTCGCGCACTATGTCGAGCGCGAGGTGACGCGGCTGCTTGCGGTGCGCACCGGCCCGATCGCGCTGCCGAGCGAGCCGGCAACGCCCGATACCAGCGCCGAGCCTGGCAAGCCGGCGCCGCGGCCGCTGGCGGGCCCCGTGCTGCCGCTGGTCGCCTCCACGGTCGGCACCGATCAATTGCTCGGCGGACCGGGCTCGCGGCCCGCCGCCGTCGATGCGCTCGCCGCGCGCACGCTGGTGAAGGGCGAGGCCCTGGCGCCGCCCGCCGGCCGCGCCGACGATTTCGCCTGGCCGCGTCGCGAGATCGGCCGCGAGCAGGCCAAGGGCGACGTGCCTGTCGCCGCGACCACGCCAGCCGCGCCGAGCGGTGCGCCGGCGAATCCGCCGCCCTCCACCACGGCGATCGCGCCCGACGGCTCGATCATCACCGCGCCGAAGCCGCAACGGCGTGCGTTCCGTCCGGCCCAGGCCCAACCGCAGCAACAGCAGCCGCAGACCCAACCCTGGCTGCGCGACATCTTCGGCTTCGGCGCGCCGCAGCAGCGCCCGCTGGTCGCACCGCCGCCGCGCCCGCCGCGGCCGCCCGGCAATATCGGACAGCGGGCCGCGGCGCCGGGGAATCCCTGGCAGTGGTAAGCGCGAGGCGCGCGGCCTCAAACATAGCTGAGGGTTTGTAAGGCGGATTAACCCACCGGGTCCGCGCGAAGCGCGGCCCGATGACAGGCTCCGGCGTAATCCGCCGATATCGCAATCGTGGAGAAACGGCGGGTTACGCTATCGCTAACCCGCCCTACGCAGCTACGGCGCTCAGCCGTAATAGCGCCAGCGCGACGGCGACGGGCGGCGCGGCTGGCGCGTCATCAAGAGCGCGAGCGCAAAGCCTATGCCGCCGGCAATCAGCAGCGATCCGAGCGGATTGTCCTGCACCGTCTGCGCCATCGCCTTCTGCCCGCTGCGAACGGTCTCGCCGCGTTGCTCGTAGGCATCCTTGGCGTAGTTGACCGCGGTGTCGGCCGCGTCCTTGGCCTGACCGTAGAGATCCTGCACCGCGCCAGCCGCTTCGCGCACGCGGCCCGATGCTTGCGTCTTTGCATCGCCGGCTACGTCACCGACTGCGCCTTCGGCCTTGCCCGCGAACTCCTTCGCCGTACCGAGAATCCGATCCTTGTCCATCACAACGACTCCCTGAAAATGTCAGGGGGCTAACCGGCGAACCGCGTGCAGGTTCCTGGCGTTAAAGGATCAGCCCGCCATCGACGACGATGGTCTGGCCGACGATGTAGGAGGCGAGCGGCGAGGCGAGGAACAGCGCGGCGCCGGCCATGTCGGCGGGCGTGCCGAGACGCTTCAGCGGAATGCGCTCCAGTGCGCCTTCGAGACGCTTTGGATTGGCCGTCGTCGCCTTGGTCATCTTGGTGTCGACGAGGCCCGGCGCGATGCCGTTGACGCGGATGCCGTTCTCCGCCCAGGCCTCGCCCAGCGTGCGCGTCAGCCCGACGGCGCCGGTCTTCGAGGCGTTGTAGGCCGGATTGCCCATGGTGGAATGATAGGCCGCGGTCGAGCTCACGATGATCAGCGAGCCCTTGCTCGCGGTCAGCATCGCGTGGAATTTGGTGGCGCAGGCCATCAGGCTCATCAGATTGACCTCGAGCACCTTGCGGAAGCCCGCCATCTCGAATTCCCCGCGGCGGTAAATCACCGCGCCCTGCGCCAGCACCAGCACATCGAGCCGGTCGAATGACGGCGTGAAACTCTCGATCGCCTGCGGATTAGAGACATCGAGCTGCGCGTAGGCGAGGCCCTCGAGATCCGAGCCCTCCTCTTTCGAATAATCGCTCGCCTGCGCACGGGTGCCGTACACACTGACGCGCGCGCCCTTGGCGCGGAAGGCCTGCGCGATGCCGTTGCCGATGCCGCTGGAGCCGCCGACCACCAATATTTGCTTGCCGCCGAAATCGAGCTCGTTCATCGCGTTCCTCCTTCTCTGTTTTATTGATTGAGCATCATCCTTTTCGAAAAGCCAACTGGGAAACTTGCGTTAACGCGCTGCGCGCGCGCCGATATCGGATCGGTGGTTTGACGTCTCCGCGGATCGGTGCCAGCGTTGTCGATCTCACAACGCAAAAAAATCAACGGGGGTCCGTCATGTCCGAATTCAAACAGCTCAGCCGTTCGGTGAAGGGCCTCACCGTTCTCGTCACCGGCGCCGCCAGCGGCATGGGCCGCGCCACCGCGCGGGTGTTCGCCGACGAAGGCGCCAATGTCGCGGTCACCGACCTGACCGAAGAAGGCACGCAGGCGGTGGCGAAGGAAATCTCGGCGAGCGGCGGCTCGGCAAAGGCCTGGACGCTCGACGTCGCCGATCGCGATGCGATCACCAAGGTCGTCAACGATGTCGCCGCGCATTTCGGCGGGCTCGACATCGTCGTCAACAATGCCGGCATCTCGGTGCGCGTGGCGATCGACGATCCCGGATACGAGGACGCCTGGGCCAAGGGCATCGCGGTGATGCTGACGGCGCATCCACGCATCATCCGCGCCGCACTGCCGTACCTGCGCAAGTCGCGATCGCCGCGCATCGTCAACATCGCCTCGACCGAGGCGCTTGGCGCGACCGGGTTGCACAGCGCCTACTCCGCGGCGAAGGGCGGCGTCACCAGCCTGACCCGCTCGCTCGCGGTGGAACTGGGGCGCGAGGGCATCACCGTGAACTGCATCTGCCCGGGCCCGATCCGCACCGCCATCACCGACCGCATCTCCGAGGAGCACAAGACGATCTACGCCAAGCGCCGCACCGCGCTCGCGCGTTACGGCGATCCCGAAGAGGTCGCGCACATGACGCTGAGCCTGTGCCTGCCCGCGGCATCGTTCCTGACCGGCGCCGTGATTCCGGTTGACGGCGGGTTGATGGCCAGAAACGCTTGATGCGTTCCCCGGATGCGGCGCAGCACAGAGTGGTGCGCTGCTGATCCGGGGCCACGCAGCAAGGGTCCCGGCTCTGCGGTGCACCGTCAAGAGACGCTGCACCGCGTCCGGGACACGAGTCGGCGCAACCCTGCATGTCGTACCGTGCGTTGACAGGGCGCTCCTCGGGAGTAGCCTTCCCGGCAAACGAAGCGGGACAACCGCCCGCGCGATACGGGGAGATACGCCATGACGGTCCTGATCCGCCAGCTTCACAAGCATTTCGTCGGCGAGGTCTCCGGCGTCGATCTGCGCAAGCCGCTGACGAAGCAGGAAGCGATCGACATCGAGGCCGGCATGGACAAGTACGCCGTGCTCGTCTTCCACGGCCAGGACATCACGGACGACCAGCAGATGGCGTTCGCGCTGAATTTCGGCGAGCGCGAGGATGCGCGCGGCGGCACCGTGGCGAAGAAGGAGGACTACCGTCTCTCCGCCGGGCTCAACGACGTCTCCAATCTCGGCAAGGACGGCAAGCCGCTGCCGAAGGATCATCGCACCCATCTGTTCAACCTCGGCAACTGCCTGTGGCATTCCGACAGCTCGTTCCGGCCGATCCCGGCGAAATTCTCGCTGCTGTCGGCGCGCGTGGTGAACCCGAAGGGCGGCAACACCGAATTCGCCGACATGCGCGCCGCCTATGACGCGCTCGACGACGAGACCAAGGCGGAGATCGAGGACATGATCTGCGAGCACTCGCTGATGTATTCGCGCGGCTCGCTCGGCTTCCTCGACTATACGGATGAAGAAAAGCAGATGTTCAAGCCGGTGCTGCAGCGCCTGGTGCGCACGCATCCGGTGCACGGCCGCAAGTCGCTGTATCTGTCGTCGCATGCCGGCGCCATCAGGGGCATGAGCATGCCGGAGGCACGGCTGCTGCTGCGCGACCTCACCGAGCACGCGACGCAGGGCGAGTTCGTCTATGTGCACAAATGGACGGTGCATGACCTCGTGATGTGGGACAACCGCCAGACCGTGCACCGCGTCCGCCGCTACGACCAGTCGCAGCCCCGCGACATGCGCCGCGCCACGGTGGCGGGCACCCAGCCGACGGTGGCGCAGGAAGCGGCGGAGTAGCGGGCGCAGCCATATCCCAAGCTGTCATCGCCCGGCTCGACCGGGCGATCCAGTATTCCAGAGACATTTGTGGATTGCCGAAGGGCCGCGGCGTACTGGATGCCCCGCTTTCGCGGGAGACACGGAGAGAGACGCGCACAAACTACGCGTGGCCGGCGTCGTTGGAGAGCATGCCGGCCTCGATGCCGATCTTGCGCAGGGCGCGCGCGTATTTCTCGTCGACATCGGCGCCGAAGATCAGCTCCGGATCGGCGTCGCAGTGCAGCCAGCCATTGTGCTGGATCTCGTTCTCGAGCTGGCCCGGCGCCCAGCCGGCATAGCCGAGCGCGAGGATCGCGTGCTTGGGGCCTGAGCCCTTGGCGATCGCCTTGAGGATGTCGACGGTCGCAGTCAGCGAGATGCCGTCGTCGATGTTGAGCGTCGCATCCTGGATGTAGAAGTCGCTGGAATGCAGCACGAAGCCGCGGCCGGTGTCGACCGGGCCGCCCTTCATCACCTTCATCATCTCGGCATTCTCGGGCAGCTGGATCTGGTCCGATTTCTCGATGATGTCGAGCTGCACCAGGAGCCCCGGGAAATCGATGCTGCCGGCCGGGCGATTGACGATGATGCCCATGGCGCCCTCGGAGGAATGGGCGCACATGTAGATCACCGAGCGCTCGAAGCGCGGGTCGTTCATGACAGGCATCGCAATCAGCATCTGGCCGTCGAGATAGCCATCATCGGCGGCATGGGGACCGGGGGCCGGGTTTCTGCCGGCGGCGGTCCTGCGAGTCTTGCCTGTTTTGCCTTCAGGGCGCATCCGCAAAGGCCTTTCCTGCTGATTTGGCATCCTGATATTGGGTCGCGGTTCTGTCAATCAACCATCGCCCGCCATGCGGCGATGCATCACAAGCAATTCAATGGTTTGCAACGAAAGTTGCAGGTAAAGACGTCTCATGATCGTCACAGTTCCCCTGCGGGCCGCCTTTGGCGTTGCCGCCCTACTTTCCGTCGCGTCCATGGCAACGGAGGTTCGCGCCGACGACGCCTCGCCGTGGCAGCAGGACACGCATTCGGCGGTACGGCTGCTCGCGGGATCGCGCAGCGGCACGGTGCTGCTCGGCGGCATTGCCTTCCAGCTGCAGGACGGCTGGAAGACCTACTGGCGGACACCGGGCGATTCCGGCGTGCCGCCGCGATTCGATTTCTCCAGGTCGGACAATGTCGAGGCCGTCACGGTGATGTGGCCCGCGCCGCGCCAGTTCGACGACGGCGCCGGCGGCACCTCGCTCGGCTACAAGCACCAGGTCGTGCTGCCGCTGCGCATCGTCGCGAAGAATCCCGACAAGCCGCTGGTGCTGCGCGCCGACATCAACTACGCGGTGTGCGAGAAGCTGTGCGTGCCGGTAGAGGCGAAGGCCGAGCTGGCATTCGCCAGCGTCGCCTCGACCGAGGACGCCGCGCTGACCGACGCGCTCAACGCGGTGCCGAAGCCCGCCAATATCGGCGATCCGACCCCGTTCACGATCCGCGACGTCAAGCGCGACGGCAAGAACAACGTGCTGGTCGATGTCACCGCGCCCGAGAGCCGTGACCTCAGCCTGTTCGTCGAGGGGCCGACGCCCGACTGGGCGCTGCCGGTGCCCAAGCTGGTCGAGCACGCGCCGCCCGGCGTGAAGCGCTTCTCTTTCGAGCTCGACGGGCTGCCGCCCGGCGCCACGGCGGACGGCGCGGCGCTGAAACTGACGCTGGTCGGCGGCGACAAGAGCTACGAATTCAATATCAATCTGAACTGACGCCATTTGAGCTAGTGCCGTGGGTGCTCGCCAAGCGGGCAGTTCCGCAAGCGCGAGCCGCGTCCGATACGCAGTCGGCGCATCGGCAGGTTCCCTGCCCGGGCGGACATCCAACCCAATCTTAACGTTTCGTTGATAGATCGAGGCGCATTGCCGCGCTGCGGCGCTTCAGGAATTTTGCGCCTTGGCTGTGATGGAAACCCAAACCGCAACCTCTGCGCCATCGGGCCCGGTCGCACGCCTGCGGGGCCTCGCCGCGCGCCTGCTCGGCGGCACCAAGGAGGCCTCGGTCACCAAGCGCCTGGCCGGTACCATCTTCGTCATCCGCGTCATCAGCGCCGCGATCGCCTATCTCGCGCAGATCCTGCTGGCGCGCTGGATGAGCGGCTCGGACTACGGCATCTATGTCTATGTCTGGACCTGGGTGCTGCTGCTCGGCAGCACCATGGATTTCGGCATCGCGCCCTCCTCGCAGAAGATCATCCCGGAATATCGCGCGCGCGGCGACCTCGCCGCGCTGCGCGGCTTCCTCTCCGGCGGCCGCTGGGTGGTGCTGGCCACGTCCAGCACGGTGGCGCTGCTGCTCGCCGGCGTGATCCATTTCGCTTCGCCCTGGATCGATCCCAACGCGGTGGTGCCGCTCTATATCGGCTGCCTGACGCTGCCGCCCTTCGTGGTCGCCAACACCCAGGACGGCATCTCGCGCGCGCATGACTGGATGCAGCTCGGCCTGATGCCGCAGTTCATCGTCCGGCAGGGGCTGATCATCGCGCTGACTGCCGGCGCGCTGGCGCTCGGCCTCAATCTCGGCGCGACGGTGGCGATGATCGCGAGCGCGGCTGCCGTGTACATCGCGGCGATCGGCCAGATGATCGTGCTGAACCGGCGGCTCACCGCCCATGTCGGGCCCGGCGAGAAGACCTATGACGTCAAGGGCTGGTTCGCGATCTCGCTGCCGATCATGCTGGTCGAAAGCTTCTATCTGCTGCTCGGCTACACCGACGTGCTGATGCTGCAGCAATTCCGCTCGTCGGAAGAGGTCGGCATCTATTTCGCCGTGGTGAAGACGCTGGCGCTGGTGTCGTTCGTGCACTACGCGATGTCGGCGACGACGGCGCACCGCTTCGCCGAGTACAACGCGCTCGGCGACAAGGACCGGCTGTCGGCCTATGTCGCGCACGCCATCAGCTGGACATTCTGGCCTTCGCTGTTCGCGACCATCGCGCTGCTCGCGTTCGGCAAGCCGCTGCTGTGGCTGTTCGGCCCGAAATTCGTCGACGGCTACAGCATCATGTTCGTCGCCGCGATCGGGCTTGTGATCCGCTCGGCGATCGGGCCGGTCGAGCGCCTGTTGAACATGCTCGGACACCAGGGCATCTGTGCGACGGCCTATGCGGTATCCTTCTTCATGAATGTCGGGCTCTGCATCGCGCTCGTCCCGCGCTACGGCGGCATGGGCGCGGCCGCCTCGACCTCGCTGTCGCTGACCTTCGAGACGATCCTGCTGTTCTATGTGGTGCGCTCGCGGCTCGGGCTGCACGTGCTGGCGTTCGGGAAGGCCCGTTCCGCGCCGTAGCATTTCCACCGACTACGGCATATATTACGCGACATGACCGCCGCCGAACTGAAAAATCTGCTCGATCGCGTTCAATCCTGGCCCGAGTCGGCACAGGATGAACTCGTATCGATCGCAAACCAGATCGAAATCGAACTGCAGGCCCAGGACTACGTCGCGACGCGGGACGAATTGCGGGTCATCGATGCCGCAATGGAGTCCATCGACGCAGGCGAGTGCGCGACCGACGAAGAGGTCGCAGCCGCGTTTGCCAAATTTCGTCGCAAGTGAAGGTCGTCTTCTCGCGCCAAGCGCTGACTGATCTGGACGAAATCGCGACTTACTATTCGACCCACGCCAGCCCGACAATCGCTGCGGCTGAACGCCGCTTCCACGAAGTTATTGACCGTGTGAGCCGCGCGCCCGGATCAGCGCCGCGCGTCTCACAGCGCTCCGCGGTCCGTGCGATCACAGTCCTGCGCTATCCGTTCCGTATCTTCTATCGGGTCCGCAGCGATACAATCGACATCCTGCACATCAGACATACATCTCGGATGCCGTTCTCCCCGTCCGATCCGGATCCCCACTAGCTCGCGGTCTCAAGTAAAAGCCGGTCCTGATTCAATCAGGGCCGGCTCATTGTTTCTGGCAGTCCAGCGACAAATCCCGCCGGAAAAACTACTCCGCGGTCCAGCCGCCGTCGATCGAGAGATTGGCGCCGGTGATCTGCGCGGCATCGTCGCCGCACAGGAACAGCGCGAGTGCTGCGACCTGCTCCGAGGTGACGAACTCCTTGGTCGGCTGGGCGGCGAGCAGCACGTCCTTGATGACCTGCTCCTTGGTCAGATTGCGCGCCTTCATGGTCTCCGGAATCTGGTGCTCGACCAGCGGCGTCCAGACGTAGCCCGGGCTGATGCAGTTGCAGGTGATCTTGAACTGCGCGAGCTCGAGCGCCGCGGTCTTGGTCAGGCCGGCGATGCCGTGCTTGGCCGAAACATAGGCCGACTTGAACGGCGAGGCGACCAGCGAGTGCGCGGAAGCCGTATTGATGATGCGGCCCCAGCCGCGCTTCTTCATGCCGGGCACCGCGGCGCGGATGCCGTAGAACGCCGACGACAAATTGATCGCGATGATCGCTTCCCACTTCTCCGGCGGAAACTCCTCGATCGGCGAAACGAACTGGATGCCGGCATTGTTGACGAGGATGTCGACCGAACCGAAGGTCTTCTCGCCGAGCGCGATCATGTCGGCGATCTCGGCCGGCTTGGTCATGTCGGCCGGCGAATAGGCCGCCTTGACCTTGAAGTCGGTCTCGATGCCGGAACGCTCCTTCTCGATGTCGGCCGGCACGCCCATGCCGTTGAGGACGATATTGGCGCCGGCGCCGGCAAAGGCGCGCGCATAAGCCAATCCGATGCCGCTGGTCGAGCCGGTCACAACGGCGGTCTTTCCTGTCAACGTACCCATTGTTGTTCGCTCCTATTTGCTTGCCGGGGGCGTGGGTTCGTCCCCCGTGAGATCGTAAGTCACCATGGTTTCCCCGGACTGTGGCCGTTCTAGCCATTCTTTGTGACGCATCGACAAATGCACGTCGCGCACGCCGGCGCCCCAGTGCTCGACCATCGCAACATGGGAGAAGTCGTAGTCCTTCGACGAGCTCTCGTAGTTCTTGCTCTTGTAGATCAGGTGAACCACCGTGACGGTGTTCTCCTTGGACGCCTTGCGCAGCAGCTCGACCGACGGATCGTTCTTCAGGTAATCCGGCAGCTTGCTGATCAGGTCGCGCACCGCCATGCGGGCGTTATGGATCTGCTTGTTCTTGTCGGTGTTCATCCGCGTCCGGCTGGAAAAGCGGATGTCCTTTTCGCGCTCGGCGGCCTCCAGCAGCGTCTCCGGCAACAGCCCGCGCGCGCTGAACAGGTCGACCTGGAAGATCAGGAGATCACGGCTGATCTCCTCGTCCAGCACGAAGTCGAGCGGGGTGTTGGAGGCGATGCCGCCATCCCAGTAATGCTCGCCCTCGATCACGACGGCGGGAAAGCCCGGCGGCAACGCACCCGAGGCCATGATGTGCTCGGGGCCGATCTTCTTGCCGCGCTTCTTGAACTCGTAATTGTCGAAATAGCAGAAATTTCCCGAGGTGACGCTGACCGCACCGACCGACAGGCGCGTCTTCAGATCGTTGATGCGATCGAAGTCAACCAGCCGCTCCAGCGTCTTCTTCAGGGGCGCGGTGTCGTAATAGCTCAGCGATTGCGAGCTGCCGGGCGGCCACAGCGGCGCCGGCGGAAGCCGCGGCGTGAAGAAGCCGGGCACGCCGAAGGTCGCGATGATCGCCGCAGAGGTCTCGTTGAACAGCGAGCGGGCGCGCTCATGCTTCAAGACCGGATTCCACGGCACCGGCGCCGACACCATCTCCCAGAATTCCTTCAGCCGCGGCACGCGCTTGTCCGGCTCGTTGCCGGCAATGATCGCGGCATTGATGGCGCCGATCGAGATGCCAGCGATCCATTCCGGCTCGAAGCCCGCATGGCAGAGCGCCTGGAAGGCGCCGGCCTGATAGGAGCCGAGCGCACCGCCGCCCTGAAGAACCAGCACACGCTGCGCTTGCGCCGGCGTCGAGGCGGGCGCGGTGTCAGAAGTATCCATTCGTAACCGCCCAGTCAGGATTACCTTGCAGCGCACCGTGGCGGCTGTTCGCAGCCGCGTCAATGAGATCGTGATGCGATCTCCGACGATCGCATCACGATCTCATTGCTTTGTTTTCGCATGATCTTTTCGGAAAACCGGTCTCCACTTTTCCGGATCATGCTTGCGCCAGATGCGGAGGGCGGATCACGCGGATTTTATCGAAATCAGGTTGCCGCCAAAATGAGCGTCCAGAACACCTTGTATTTGGTGTTGGGAGCATAGACGGCCGCGATGCCCATTTTTGTGACACCGCTCTTGAGCATATTGGCCTTGTGCGGCGGTGAATCGCGCCACCCTGAAAATGCTTCCGCCAGCGTGTGATAGCCGGCCGAGATGTTCTCGACCGCGACGGTTGCGGGATAGCCCCCGGCCTGCAGCCGCTTGCCGAGCGGGGCCTTCACGTCATGGTCCATCTTGTTGCGGGCGGCCATCGCCTGCGACTGCTGCTCGGCAAGCTTCGTCAGGTCCGGATCCACCACGACGGTGCCAAGACCATTGTTCTGGCGGTATTGCGAAAACATGATCGCGGCCGCCTGGCTATCCAGCACCGCGCCGGCCTGCGCCATGTTGAGATACATGGTCGGTTCTTCCGGGATTTTGGTGTCTGCGGCACAGCCGGCGAGCACCAGTAGCCCGAACAGGGCAACCGTCGTCCGTTTCACTGGTAAAAACCCCCAAGGTTGGCCCGCCGTTGTTGCATACCAACCGTGGCTGAATGGTGAACAGGGGCTAACTTTTGGCCGCCAAATGCCGTCATTCCCTGGAACGCCCGGGTTTCGTGGGAGCCCTGTTTCTCCTTCCCCCTGCAAGGGGGAAGGTCCGGATGGGGGTCTGGCCACAGGCGACGCTGCAAGTGGAGAGAGCAGATCCCCACCCGCTTTGCTCTGGCGAGCAAAGCGACCTCCCCTTTTCAAGGGGAGGTTTTGACCCCGTGGCCCGGATGGAGCTCCCACACGAGCCGGGACCGATCCGCGGAGCAAGTCCCCGGATTTCGCTTCGTTGACACCATTGTGCGTTTCTGGCTCCGTCGGCCGCCATAGCCGTCGGGTTGAGGAAGATGATGAGCCAGCAAACAGCCCTGCCGATCGCCGATTCAGCGACGACCCGATCCGTCTTCGATTGGCTCGAGCGGTTCGCGGCCTGCGTCAGGGCGGTGGACTATGCTGCGGCCCGTCCGTTCTGGCATTCCGATATCATCTCGTTTGGCACCTACCAGGAACTGATCCGCGGCCGCACGCGCTGGACCGAGATGCAATGGGACAATGTCTGGCCCCGCACGGCGGATTTCGCCTTCGACCTCGACAATACGGCGGTGCTGGTGAGCGCCGACGGCGGCACGGCGACGGTGATCACGCCGTGGACGAGCGCTGGCTTCCATCCCGACGGAAGCCGCTTCGATCGGCCAGGGCGGGCGACGATCATCCTCGCGCGTCAGGCCGACGGACATTGGCTCGGCATTCACTCGCACATGTCGCTGCAGCGTGGCGTACCGCAGGACAGCCACGGCAACCGGCCGGTCAGGGCGCGTTAGTCACAGGCTGTTGGCTCATCCGAGCTACGGCACTTGCTTCTCCTTCCCCCTGCAAGGGGGAAGGTCGGGATGGGGGTCGGCCACAGGCGACAGCCGATGTCGTGGAGAGAGGATCCCCACCCGCTTTGCTCTGACGAGCAAAGCGACCTCCCCTTTTCAAGGGGTGGTTGGGGCACGGCGGCCGGGTCCTACTCCTGTGCCGCAAAAATCCGGTAGCGGCGGGGCTGCAAGGAGACGATTTCGCCGGCCTGCAGCTCGCGATCGCGGGGGGCGTCGATCTCGATCACGGTCTTGCCCTCGCTACCCGACAGCGCCACTTCGGCGCGCTGGATCGGCCCGAACGAACGGACGTGACGGATGGCGCCCTCCAGCGCACCGGTACCGGCCGGACCGACCGCCATGTCGTGGCGGCGGACGAACAGCTTTGCCGCGCCCGACGCAGCGCCGAGCGCCGGAATGTTCAGCGGGCGGCCGTCGAGCCGCACCGCGTCGCCGGCCACGTCGACCGGAAGCACGATGGATTCGCCGATGAAGCCGTGCACGAAAGCGGTCGCCGGATTGTCATAGACCTCGCCGGGCGAGCCGATCTGCTCGATCTTGCCCTTGTCCATCACCACGACGCGGTTGGCGACTTCGAGCGCCTCCTCCTGGTCGTGGGTGACGAAGATCGAGGTGACGTGGATCTCGTTGTGCAGCGAGCGCAGCCATTGCCTGAGCTCCTTGCGCACCTTGGCATCGAGCGCGCCGAACGGTTCGTCGAGCAGCAGGATGCGCGGCTCGATCGCGAGCGCACGCGCCAGCGCGATGCGCTGCCGCTGGCCGCCGGACAGCTGGCTGGGATAGCGGTTGGCGAGCCAATCGAGCTGCACCAGGTCGAGCAATTCCTTGACCCGGGCGCGGATCGTCGCCTCGTCCTTGCGGATCGCGCGCGGCTGTACGCGCAGCCCGAACGCGACGTTCTCGAACACCGTCATGTGGCGGAACAGCGCGTAGTGCTGGAACACGAAGCCGACCTGACGCTCGCTGGCACCGCGCGAGAGCGCATTCTCGCCGTCGATCGCGACCTCGCCGCTGTCTGGCCAGTCCAGTCCCGCGATGATCCGCAGCAGCGTGGTCTTGCCGGAGCCGGACGGGCCGAGCAGCGCCAACAACTCGCCATCGGCGACCTTGAGATCGACATTGTCGAGCGCGGCAAAGCTGCCGAACGTCTTTACGATATTCTTGACTTCAATCGCCATCGGGCACCTCTGCCTCGTCGAGCCGTTGCTCGAGAACGGTCTTCGCCACCAGCGTGATCAGCGCCAGCATCGCCAGCAGCGATGCGATCGCGAACGACGCGACGAACTGATATTCGTTGTAGAGAATTTCGACCAGGAGCGGCATCGTGTTGGTCTCGCCGCGGATATGGCCGGAGACGACGGACACCGCACCGAACTCACCCATCGCGCGCGCGTTGCAGAGCAGGACGCCGTACAGCAGGCCCCATTTGATATTGGGCAGCGTCACGCGGAAGAAGGTCTGCAGGCCGGAGGCGCCGAGCGAGATCGCCGCCTCCTCCTCCTGGGTGCCCTGCTCCTGCATCAGCGGGATCAGCGCGCGCGCCACGAACGGGAAGGTGACGAAGATCGTCGCCAGCGCGATGCCTGGCACCGCGAACAGGATATGGACGTTGTGCGCCTGCAGCCACGGACCGAAATAGCCCTGGGCGCCGAACAGCAGCACGAAGACCAGGCCGGAGATCACGGGCGAGACCGAGAACGGCAGGTCGATCAGCGTGATCAGGAAGGTCTTGCCGGTGAATTCGAATTTCGAGATCGCCCAGGCCGCGACCACGCCGAACACCAGATTGAGCGTGACCGAGATCGCGGCGATCAGCAGCGTCAGCCTGATCGCGGCGAGCGCCTCGGGCTCGGCCAGCGCGGCGACATAGGCGCCGATCCCTTTCGAGAAGGCCGACGCGAACACGACGACCAGCGGCAGCACGACGAACACGCTGAGGAAGGTGATCGCCAGCGCGATGATGATGAAGCGGATCGGGCCGGGCTCGGTGCGCAGATTGCGCTGCGCCGTGCCGGGCTCCGCGCGCGCGATCTCGAGCCGCGGCGCTGGCGCCGCCACGCTGACATCGGTCGCGGGCGCGTAGGTCCGCAGTTGCGTCGTCGAGGTCACCAATCCCGTCTGCATCGACATCGCGAACCTCAATGCACGGGAATGCGGGCTTGCGCCCAGCGCTGCAGGCGATTGATCACGAAGATGATCAAGAACGAGGCCACCAGCATCACGACCGCGATCGCGGTGGCGTCGGCATAGCGGAATTCGGACAGCCGGATCACGATCAACAGCGGCGCGATTTCGGAGACGTTGGGCAGATTGCCGGCGATGAAGATCACCGAACCGTATTCACCGATGGCGCGGGCAAAGGCTAGCGCAAAGCCGGTGAGCAGCGCCGGGATCAGGCTCGGCAGGATGACGCGGAACACGGTGTGCCAGCGGTTGGCACCTAAGCTCGCGGCGGCTTCCTCGATCTCGGGATCGAGATCGATCAGCACCGGCTGCACCGTGCGCACCACGAAGGGAATGCCGATGAAGATCATCGCGATGAAGATGCCGATCGGCGTAAACGCGACCTTGATGCCGAGTTCGGCGAGCGGCGCGCCAAGCCAGCCCTTCTGCGCGAACAATTGCGTCAGCGCGACGCCGGCGACCGCGGTCGGCAAGGCGAATGGAATATCGACGATGGCGTCGAACAGCCGCCGGCCCGGAAAACGGTAGCGCACCAGCGCCCAGACGATGATGGTGCCCATCACCAGGTTGACGCAGGCGGCCGCAAACGAAAGCCCAAACGAAATTTTCAGGGCATTCAGGGTGCGGCGGCTGGTGATGATGGCCCAGAACTGATCGAGGCTGAGCTCGAACGTCTTGAGGAACAGCGCGGCCAGCGGAATCAGGATGATAACGGAGAGCCATGTCAGGGTCAGTCCCATGGTGAGACCGAACCCCGGCAGGGTACTGCGCCGTGCAACCGCTGTGCTCACAAATCCCCCTGTTTAACCCGAACGATAGTCCCGATCAGTTCTTGTAGATCTGATCGAAAATGCCGCCCTCGGCGAAATGCTCCTTCTGCGCCTTGGTCCAACCACCAAAAACGTCGTCGATGGTGAAAAGTTCAACCTTGGCGAAGGATTTTTCGTACTCCTTGGCGATCTCGGGATCACGCGGCCGGTAGGAGTTGCGCGCGGCGATCTCCTGGCCTTCCTTGGTGTACCAGTACTTCAGATAGGCTTCGGCGACGGCGCGGGTGCCCTTCTTGTCGGCAACCGTGTCGACCACGGCGACCGGCGGCTCGGCCAGGATCGACTGCGCCGGGGCCACGATCTCGAACTTGTCCTTGCCGAATTCGCGTTGCGCCAGAAAGGCTTCGTTCTCCCACGCGAGCAGCACGTCGCCGACGCCGCGCTCGACGAAGGTCACGGTCGAGCCGCGCGCGCCGGTGTCGAGCACCGGGACGTTCTGGTAGAGATCGGCGACGAACTTCTTCGCCTTGTCGACTGAGCCGAACTTCTTCTGCGCATAGCCCCAGGCGGCCAGATAGTTCCAGCGCGCGCCGCCCGAGGTCTTCGGGTTCGGCGTGATCACGGCGACGCCGGGTTTAATCAAATCATCCCAATCCTTGATGCCCTTGGGGTTGCCCTTGCGCACCAGGAACACGATGGTCGAGGTATAGGGCGAGGCGTTCAGCGGCAGCCGCTTCTGCCAATCGGCCGCGAGCAGGCCCTTGCCTGCGATCGCATCGATGTCATAGGCGAGCGCCAGCGTGACCACATCGGCCTGCAGTCCGTCGATCACCGAGCGCGCCTGCGAGCCCGAACCGCCATGCGACTGCTTGATCTCGACGCTCTTGCCGGTTTCCTTCTGATAGGCCGCGGCGAACGCCTTGTTGAAATCGACATAGAGCTCGCGGGTCGGATCGTAGGACACGTTGAGCAGCGAATAGTCGGCCGCGAAGGCCGAGCTCGCCCACAACAATCCCGCGACCAGCGGCAGGATACGACGGATCATTTCTGTCTCCATTCAACCCGAGAATGTCAGGGAACACGCCAGACATAACTCGCGGCGAAGTGGCTTTAAGTCAACGAAACCGGTTTTCTTTGTTTGCGGCCGTGCAGCGCGCTTGTGCTACGAAGGCGCCGCACTGCGAAGGCTTTGTCGCGTCGCCAGATCGCGATGAACCGTCATCGCGATTGAGCGCCTGCTCCACGACATCATGCACTACGACATCTTTATCGTATGGATGCCGCATTCCGTCTTCGCCCGGCCACGCCAGCGGCCGTCGCGCGCATCCTCGCCGGTGGCAGACCGGCTCGAGCAAGGCATACACCCGACCGACTGATATCCCGATGCGACAAGTGGATGCGGCGGCAGCTTGCCGAGCGCGTAGATCGCCTCGATCTCCTCGCGCGAGACGTTGGCGAACGGATTGAATTTCAGCCTGACGCCGTCGTCCTCGACGACCGGAATGTCGGTGCGGGCGCCGCCCTGGAAACGCTTGCGGCCATTGATCCAGCCGGCGAACGGTTTTAGCGCGCGCGCCAGGGGCTCGACCTTGCGGATCCGGCAGCAGGCATCGGGATCGGTGAACCACAATTCGCGGTCCGGATCCTGCCGCGACAGCGCCTGCTCGTCGGGCTTGATCGAACGCACATCGGTGAGGCCGAGCATGGCTATCAAGGTGTCACGATAAGCCAGCGTCTCCTCGAACAGCCAGCCGGTGTCGAGGAAGACCACCGGGATTGCCGGATCGACATCCGCCATCACCTTGAGCAGCGCGGCGGACTCGGTGCCGAACGACGACACCAGCGCCAGCCTCTCGCGGCCGACCGTCTTCAATGCGGCCGCGATCACCTCGGCGGGCGATGCCGTGCGCAGCGCGCGATCGAGCGCATCGGCCGCGGGCAATCCGCCCGGCGCCGTGGCTGCGAGCTCTGGTGCAAGCGTGCTCACTGGCCAGCGCTCTCCGAGTGACGCAGCTGCATGCGGCGGTTGAGCGCGGTGACGCGGCCGTCGCCGGTCGGCTGGTAGAACACCGAATAGCGCTTCATGGTCGCGGCGAAGGCATCGGCATCGGCGTCCTTCTTGACCTCGAAGGCGTCGAAGCCGGCGCGGGTCATGAACACGAACTGGTCGCGCAGCACCTGGCCGGTGGCGCGCAGCTCGCCGTCATAGCCGTAGCGCTCGCGCAGCAGGCGCGCCTGGCTGTAGGCGCGGCCGTCGCGGAAGGTCGGGAACACCAGCGCGACCGAGGCGAGACGATCGAGATGCGACACCAGATCGTCGAGATTGCGGTTGTTCGGCCAGATCACGCCGACCTTGCCGGAGCGGCGCAGCAGCGCCTCCGGACCGGCGAGAAAGCGTTCGGCGCTCACCAGCACCGCGCCGTCACCCGGCAGCTCGGCGCCGTCGGCGACATGGACGAACAAATCGGTGGTTAGTCTTCCCTGCTTAACGAGTGGCATAGACCCGCTCCCTGAAAGGCTCGACGCCCAGACGCTTCACCGTATCGACGAACAATTCCTCGGGACGGTCGCGCAGCGCGAGATAGGCTTCGACAATGTCTTCGATCACGTCGGCGACTTCCGCATAGGGAACGGCCGGGCCGATCAAGGTGCCCATCTGCGCGTTCTCGTCGGCGCGGCCGCCGATCGTGATCTGGTAGAATTCCTCACCGTTCTTCTCGACGCCGAGAATGCCGATGTGGCCGACATGGTGATGGCCGCAGGCATTGATGCAGCCGGAGATGTTGATGTGGAGCCGGCCGATCAGGTCGGCGGTGTCGTGATTGGCGAAGCGCCGCGTCAGCTCCTGCGCGATCGGGATCGAGCGCGCATTCGCCAGCGAGCAGTAGTCGAGTCCCGGGCAGGCGATGATGTCGGTGACGAGGTTGACGTTCGGCGTCGCCAGGCCGAGCCGGTCGAGCGCCTTGAACAGTGCCGGCAGGTCGCGCTTGGCGACGTGCGGCAGAGCCAGGTTCTGCTCGTGGCCGACGCGGATCTCGCCGAACGAATATTTGTCGGCGAGGTCGGCGAGCGCGTCCATCTGCTCGGCGCTGGCGTCGCCGGGCGGGCCGCCGACCGGCTTCAGCGACAGCACCACAATCGAGTAGCCCTGCACCTTGTGCGGGAACACCGAGTTCTTGCGCCAGCGCTCGAACAGCTTGTCATGCGCGGCCTGCTTCAGCTCGTCCGGCATGTGCGGCAGCTTTTCGTAGGCCGGATAGGAGAACCGCGAGCGGACCTCCTCGATGGCGGCGTGATCGAGCGTCAGCCCAACATCGCCCATCTGCTTCCACTCCTCGTCGACTTCCTTGGCGAACTTCTCGATGCCGAGCTCGTGCACCAGGATCTTGATCCGCGCCTTGTAGATGTTGTCGCGGCGGCCGTACTGGTTGTAGACGCGCAGGATCGCCTCAATGTAGCTCAGGATATCGCGGCCGGGGACGAACGGCTTGATGGTCTTGGCGATGAACGGGGTGCGGCCGAGGCCGCCGCCGACCAGCACCTCGAAGCCGGTCTCGCCGTCGGCATTCTTGTGCAGCCGCAGGCCGATGTCGTGGATCTTGATCGCGGCGCGATCGTGCTCGGAGGCGGTGATCGCGATCTTGAACTTGCGCGGCAGGAACGAGAATTCCGGATGCAGCGTGGTGTGCTGGCGGATCAGCTCCGACCAGATCCGCGGGTCCTCGATCTCGCCCGGCGCGACCCCGGCCCACTGGTCCGAGGTGACGTTGCGCATGTTGTTGCCGGAGGTCTGCATCGCGTGGATGCCGACCTCGGCGAGGTCGGACAGCGCGTCGGGCAGCTCGCTGAGCTTGATCCAGTTGAACTGGATGTTCTGCCGGGTGGTGAAGTGGCCGTAGCCGCGATCGTAGCGGCGCGCGACATGGGCGAAGCGGCGCAGCTGCTTCGACGACAGCGTGCCGTAGGGGATAGCGACGCGGAACATGTAGGCGTGCAGCTGCAAATACACGCCGTTCTGCAAACGCAGGATCTTGAATTCGTCCTCGGTGAGCTCGCCGGAGAGGCGGCGCTTCACCTGGTCGCGGAATTCCGAAACACGCTCGTTGATCAGCGTGCGGTCGAGTTCGTCATATGCATACATGATGGATGAGCCTTACGCCGGCACCTGAAGATCGATCGTGACGCCCTTGGCGCGGATGTGTTCGCGGAGATTGCCCGGCTTGACCTTGCCGCCGTCCTTGAGCTCGACCGGCGCGATATAGGGGCCGACCGCGCCGACGTCGTCGGCGGCGGCTTCGGCCAGCAGTGCGCGGGCATCGTCGGAGGTGCTGACAATGGCGGAGTCAGCGAGTTCGGTGGACCAGCCCTTTTGCGCGGTCCGGTACACCACCGCACCATCCCAGGTGCGGTTGGCGGTGACCACCGACGGGCCCGTGATCCTGATTTTCTTCTGTTCAAGCGGAGAGGTCATTCGGCAGCTTTCAGCAGTTCGGAGAACATCTGGTTGGAGAAGAGTTGGGTGACGTTGGATCGGCTCCACGGCGCGGAATGCGCGACCACGTCGCCGATAATGAGGACAGCGGGACCGCCATCGACCTGTTTGACCAGCTCGGGCAGCCGCGCCAGCGTGCCGACCGCCGCCTTGGCGTCCGGCCGCGTCACGCGCGCGAACACGCCGACCGGCGTCTCCGGCGAGCGGCCCGCGGCGAGCAGGCCTTCGCGGATCGAAGGCGCCGCGGTCATGCCCATGTAGACGACGACGGTCATCTTATTGTCGGTCAGCACCGACCAGTCGACGACCTCGGCATCGCGCGCCTTGTGCGCGGTGAGGAAGGTGATGCGCAGCGCCTCGTGGCGGAAGGTCAGCGGCACTTCGAACTGCGCGGCCGCGCCAAGACCGGCGGAGATGCCCGGAATAATGGAGTAAGCAACGCCAGCGTCGCGCAGCGCCTCGATTTCCTCGCCGCCGCGGCCGAACACAAAGGGATCGCCGCCCTTCAGCCGCACCGCGCGCTGGCCCGCCTGCGCCGCCTCGATCATCAGGCGGTTGATGGCGTCCTGGCCGATGCCGGGCTTGCCGACACGGCGACCGACCGGAATGCGCGCGGCATCGCGCCGGATGCGGTCGAGAATTTCAGGTGACACCAGTTCGTCATAGAACACGACGTCGGCATCCTGCAGCGCGCGCAGCGCCTTCACCGTCAAGAGATCAGGATCGCCGGGACCCGCACCGACCAGCGTGACGTGGCCAATGGCTTTGCCCTCTGCGCTCGCGCCGGCGAATGCGGCGGGATCAGGGATCGCGTTCAGCGCCTGCTCGGCTTCGTCCTTGCGGCCGGCCAGCACCAGCGCGCCGATCGGGCCGTCGACGATGCGCTCCCAGAAGCGGCGGCGCAGCGGAAACTCTTCGATGCGGGCATGGATCGATTTGCGGAAGCGGCCGATGAAGCCGGCGAGGTCGCCGATCCGTGCCGGCAGCACCGCCTCGATCTTCTCGCGGATGCGGCGCGCCACCACCGGCGACGTGCCGCCGGTGCCGACCGCGACCACGACATCGCCGCGATCGACGATCGCAGGCATGATGAAGGTGGAGTGGACGAGGTCGTCCATCACATTGACCGGCAGGCCAATCCCCTTGGCGCGCACCGACATCGCAATGCCGATGTCGCCGGCGCCGGCGCACAGCACGGCGATGACATCTGAAAGATCAGCGGCGAGCGGATCGCCCTCGGCGCGCTCGATCCGCGCTGCCTCCTCCGCAGCGAGGCCGGCGAGATCATGGTTGCCGTCGGTCGCGTACCAGCGGACCGCGGCGCCGGCGGCCGCAAGCAGCCGCAGCTTGGCGCGCACGAGCTCGCCCGCTCCAACGAGCAGCACCTTGCCGCTTTGCAGATCCAGAAACACCGGCAGATATCGCATCAGACACTCGCTTCCCCAACTTGGGGGTTGACTGAAATTATTTTCTATTTATCTCTCGATCAAGGCCAGCAAAGAGAAAATTATTTCTTCTCTATTGCAGCGCAACTTTAGAATTTTCAACTCCACAGGCCAAGGCCGATAGATGCATCTTCTCGACAAAGAATCCGCCGCTGCCGGATCACGGTCTGCAGCCCTTGCACAAGCATCTTCCGTGCCGGGGATTTCGGCCCATCAGGCCCCCCCGACCATGGACCATCTCGACGAGCTCGAGGCGCAGAGCATTTACATCCTGCGCGAGGCATTCGCACGGCTGAAGAAGCTCGCGCTGCTCTGGTCGCTCGGCAAAGACTCCAATGTGATGATCTGGCTGGCACGCAAGGCATTCTTCGGCCGGGTTCCGTTCCCCGCGATGCATGTCGACACCGGCAAGAAGTTTCCGGAGATGTACGCGTTCCGCGACCGCTTCGGCAAGGAATGGGATCTCGACCTGCGCGTCGAACCCTGCCCGTCGATCGACAGCGTCGATCCGACCCTGCCGCCGGCCGCGCGCTCCGCGGCGCGCAAGACCGAAGGTCTGAAGCTCGCACTCAATAAGTATGGCTTTGACGGATTGATCGCCGGCATCCGCCGCGACGAAGAGGCGACGCGCGCCAAAGAGCGCGTGTTCTCGCCGCGCGGCCTCGAGGGCGAGTGGGACGTGCGCGACCAGCCGCCGGAGTTCTGGGACCAGTTCAACGCCTCGCCGCCGCAGGGCGCGCATTTGCGCATCCATCCGATCCTGCATTGGACCGAGGCCGATATCTGGGCCTACACCAAGCGCGAGAACATCCCGATCATTCCGCTGTATCTCGCCAAGGACGGCAAGCGCTACCGCTCGCTGGGCGATCAGGACATCACCAACCCGGTCGCCTCGACCGCGTCCAATATCGACGAGATCCTCGCCGAACTCGACGCCACCAAGATCCCGGAGCGCGCCGGCCGCGCGCTCGACCACGAGACCGAGGATGCGTTCGAGCGGCTGCGTGTCGCCGGCTATCTCTGATCAACTGGCTTCTCAACATTTGGCTTCCCACTTCGCGCGAGCGTTCCGATGAACATGATCCTTCCCACCGCCTCGATCTCGGCAACGCCCAACGGCACGACGCGGCCGCAAGTGCGCATCGTCATCGTCGGCCATGTCGATCACGGCAAGTCGACGCTGGTCGGGCGCCTGCTGCATGAGACCGGCAGCCTGCCGGACGGCAAGCTGGAAATGCTGAAGGCGGTCAGCACGCGGCGCGGCATGCCGTTCGAATGGTCGTTCCTGCTCGACGCGCTGCAGACCGAGCGCGACCAGGGCATCACCATCGACACCACCCAGATCCGCTTCCGCACCCGCTCGCGCGACGTCGTGCTGATCGACGCGCCGGGCCATGCAGAGTTTTTGCGCAACATGATCACCGGCGCCTCGCAGGCCGATGGCGCGGTGCTGATCATCGACGCGCTCGAAGGCGTGCGCGACCAGACCCGCCGTCACGGCTATCTGCTGCATCTGCTCGGCGTGAAGCAGGTCGCGGTCGTGGTCAACAAGATGGACCGCGTCGAGTTCAGCGCCGAGAGGTTTAAGGAAATCAGCGACGAGATTTCGGCGCATCTGATCGGCCTCGGCGTCAGGCCGACGGCTGTGATCCCGATCTCGGCGCGCGACGGCGACGGCGTCGCCGAGCGCACGGCGCGGATCGACTGGTACAAGGGACCGACCGTGGTCGATGCGCTCGATGCGCTCGAGCCGGCGCGCCCGCTCGCCGAGCTGCCGCTGCGGCTGCCGGTGCAGGCGATCTACAAGTTCGACGACCGCCGCATCGTGGCGGGCCGCATCGAGTCCGGCAGCCTCAAGGCCGGCGACGAGATCGTCATCATGCCGACCGGCAAGATCGCCAAGATCAAGACGGTCGAGAGCTGGCCGGTGACGCCGGTCAACGGCACGCAGGGCGCGGGGCGCTCGGTCGGCATCACGCTCGACCGCGAGCTGTTCCTCGAGCGCGGCGACATCATCGGACATAGCGGGCAGAGCCCGCGCGACACCCGCCGCATCCGCGCGCGGATCTTCTGGCTGCACGACAAGCCGTTGACCAAGGGCGAGCAGATCCTGATCCGGCTCGGCACCAAGGAAAGCCGCGCCACCGTGGTCGCGATCGAGAAGGCGATCGATCCCGGCGCGCTCTCCAACGAAGAGAACAGCGCAATCGCGCGCAACCATGTCGGCGAGATCGACATCTCGCTGGCGCAACCGGTGGCGACCGATCCCTACACTGACAATCCGCGCACCGGGCGCCTCGTGATCGAGGTCAACGGCCGTATCGCCGGCGGCGGCCTCGTGCTGTCGGTCGACGCCGGCCGGCCTGCCGTGCCGGTCGATATCGTGCCGGTGGAATCCGCCCTGCGTGCGGACGAGCGCTCGGCGCGCTACCACCACAACGGCGCGGTGATCTGGCTGACCGGCCTGCCCGGTTCGGGCAAGTCGACCCTGGCGCGGGCGCTGGAGCGGCGGTTGTTCGGCAATGGCGGCTCGCCGATCCTGCTCGACGGCGACACGCTGCGTGCGGGCCTCAACAGCGATCTCGGCTTCTCGCCGCAGGATCGGGCTGAGAACATCCGCCGTCTCGCCGAGGTCGCGACCCATCTGGCGCGCAACGGTCATATCGCGATCGTCGCCGCGGTGTCGCCGTCGGCCGCCGACCGAGCGACGGCCCGCCGCATCGCCGACAGCGCGTTCCGCGAGATCTATGTCGCTACGCCTGCTGAGGTCTGCGAGACCCGCGACCCCAAGGGCCATTACGCCAAGGCCCGTTCCGGTGGATTGCCGTCCTTTACCGGCATCACCAACGACTACCAGCCGCCCACCGGCAACGAATTGACCATCGACACCTCGAACCGCTCGGTCACCGAGGCCACCGACGAGATCGAGCGGATGCTGTCCGAGACCGGCATCCTGTTCGACGAACTGACCGATCTCGCGGCGAATATCTGACCTCGCTCAACTGTCATCGCCCGGCTCGACCGGGCGACCCAGTATTCCAGAGACAGCAATTATTGAGCCGATAGGCCGCAGCGTACTGGATGCCCCGCTTGAAGCGGGGCATGACACCTGAGAGTGGGGTGACAGAGGGCCTTCTCAGAGCCAGGACTTTAAGGCTAAAAGGGCCGTGAACGCGGCCCTTTGGCGCGTTTTTTGCTGATTTCTTTCGAAAACAGCTCCTAAAACGCCCGTTTCTTTGAGAAAGCCCATCATGACTCGTGTCGATGCCCATGGATTGAAGATCGCCCCTGTCCTGTTCGATTTCATCGCCAAGGAGGCGACGCCCAAGACCGGGATCGCTCCCGACGCGTTCTGGGCCGGACTTGCCGCCATCATCCAGAAGCTCGGACCGAAGAACCGCGAGCTGCTCGCGGTCCGCGACACGCTGCAGGCCAAGATCGACGACTGGCATCGCGCCCACAAGGGCAAGGCATTCGATATCAACGCCTACACCGCATTCCTCAAGGAGATCGGCTACCTCTTGCCGGAGCCCGCGACCCACAAGGTCGAGACATCAAATGTCGACGAGGAAATCGGCAAGATCTGCGGCCCGCAGCTCGTGGTGCCGCTCACCAACGCCCGCTATGCGCTGAACGCCGCCAACGCGCGCTGGGGTTCGCTGTATGACGCCTTCTATGGCACCGACGCCATCCCGCATGATCCGAGCGAAAGTGGCAAGGGCTACAACAAGGCCCGCGGCGACAAGGTGATCGCGAAGGCGAAGGCCTTCCTCGACGCATCAGCGCCGCTTGCGACCGCAAGCCACACCGATGTGACCTCCTACAGCGTGATCGCCGGCCAGCTGTCGGCCAAGCTGAAGAGCGGCAATTCGACCGCGCTGAAGGACGGCGCCCAGTTCGCCGGCTATCAGGGCGATGCCGCCCACCCTTCCGCGATCCTGCTCGTCAACAACGGCATGCATGTCGAGATCAAGATCGACCGCAGCAACATCATCGGCAAGGATGATCCGGCCGGCGTCGCCGACATGATCCTGGAATCGGCGGTCTCCACCATTCTCGACATGGAGGACTCGGTCGCCGCCGTCGACGCCGAGGACAAGGTGCTGGTCTATCGCAACACGCTCGGCCTGATGAACGGCACGCTGTCGGCCGATTTTGACAAGGGCGGCAAGACGCTGACGCGTTCGCTCAATGCAGATCGCGTCTACAAGAAGCCCGATGGCAGCGAGCTGAAGCTGCACGGCCGCAGCCTGCTGCTGATGCGCAATGTCGGCCACCACATGTTCACCGACGCGGTGCTCGACGCCAAGGGTGAGGAAATCCCGGAAGGCCTGCTGGATGCGGCGGTCGCCGGCCTGCTCGCGATCCACGACCTCAAGGGCAATTCCAAGGTCAAGAACAGCCGCACCGGCTCGGTCTATATCGTCAAGCCGAAGATGCACGGCCCCGACGAGGTGACGCTGACCTGCGAGCTGTTCGCCGAGGTCGAGAAGATGCTCGGGCTCGCCGAGAACACGCTGAAGGTCGGCATCATGGACGAGGAGCGCCGCACCACGGTCAATCTCAAGGCCTGCATCCAGCGCGCCTCCAAGCGCATCATGTTCATCAACACCGGCTTCCTCGACCGCACCGGCGACGAGATCCACACCTCGATGGAAGCGGGTCCGATGATCCGCAAGAACGACATGAAGGCGCAGCCCTGGATCAAGGCCTATGAGGACTGGAACGTCGACAACGGCCTGATCGACGGCCTGCCCGGCCATGCCCAGATCGGCAAGGGCATGTGGGCCGCGCCCGACAAGATGGCCGACATGCTGGTGCAGAAGATCGGCCATCCGCAGGCCGGCGCCACCACCGCCTGGGTGCCGTCGCCGACCGCGGCCACGCTGCACGCGCTGCATTATCACCAGGTCAACGTAACCGCCCGGCAGCAGGAGCTCGCCAAGGGCGGGCCGCGCGCAAAGCTCTCCGACATCCTCACCATTCCGGTGTCGCAGTCGAACTGGGCGCCCGACGACGTCAAGCAGGAGATCGACAACAACTGCCAGGGCATTCTGGGCTACGTCGTGCGCTGGATCGACCAGGGCGTCGGCTGCTCCAAGGTGCCCGACATTCACGATGTCGGCCTGATGGAAGACCGCGCGACGCTGCGCATCTCGAGCCAGCATCTGGCAAACTGGTTGCATCAGGGCGTCATCACCAGGGATCAGGTGATGGAATCGCTGAAGCGCATGGCCGTCGTCGTCGACAAGCAGAACGCTGGCGACGCCCTCTACAAGCCGATGGCGCCGTCGTTCGACGGTGTCGCCTTCAAGGCCGCCTGCGACCTGATCTTCGAGGGACGTACGCAGCCGAACGGCTACACCGAATACATCCTCACCGCACGCCGCCGCGAGGCCAAGGCCGCGGGCTGATCCGCGGGTCACGACGACAAGCAAAAGCCCCGGCATGCGCCGGACTTTTTGTTGGCGCCACGTGCGGCACTAGAGTGTGATCTGGCGACCGCGAAGACACTGCGCTCCCTCTCCCGCTTGCGGGGGAGGGCTGGGGTGGGGGTATCACCGCGGGTACAGACCGGATAGATACCCGACAGTTTAGACCGGCATGATTGCCGACAGGTTTCTAGAAGCATCGGCGGGAGGGCCCGACGATGCCGTTCAGAGAGACCAGTCGGATGGAAGAGCGTATCCGGATGCTTATGGAGTACGAGAGCGGGAACTGGAGCGTGTCGGAGTTGTGCCGCCGTCACGGTATCTGCCGCGACACGTTTTACGCATGGCGCCAGCGGAAGCAGAGCGGCGATCCGGAGTGGTTCAGGGACCGTTCGCACGCGCCGCAGCAATGCCGACAAACGACCGATGCGGCGATTGCAGAGAAGGTGATCGCGGCTCGGCAGCGCTTTCCCTATCTGGGACCGCGCAAGCTGCTCGCCCTGCTTGACCGCCAGGCGCCGGAGATCGATTGGCCGGCGGCGTCGACGATTGGGAGCATTCTCAAGCGCGCGGGGCTGATCTCGCCGGTGAAGCGCCGCCGCCGTCCGCTCGACCAGCGGCGTCCCTGCACGCCGGTGCAGGAGCCGAACGACGAGTGGAGCGTGGACTTCAAGGGTTGGTTCCGCACCCGCGACCAGTGCCGGATTGATCCGTTGACGGTGGCTGACAGCCACAGTCGCTTCCTGATCGAACTGCAGATCGTCGCACCGACGACCGAGGGCGTCCGCCCCCGCTTCGAGAGGGCTTTCCGCGAGCATGGCCTGCCGCGGGCAATCCGCTGCGACAATGGTTCGCCGTTCGGCTCGCGCGGCGCCGGCGGTCTCACCACATTGTCGGTCTGGTGGCTGAAGCTCGGCATTACGCCGCACTTCATCCGTCCGGCCTCGCCGCAGGAGAACGGTCGCCATGAGCGCATGCATCGCACCTTGAAGGCGCAAACATCGAGCCCACCGGCAGATAATGCGTCCGAGCAACAGGCCCGCTTTGACGCCTTCCGAGAGCATTACAATAAGGAACGTCCTCACGAAGCGCTGGGCCAACGGCCGCCGGAGGACGCCTATCGAGCATCTCAACGCACCATGCCGGATCGCGAGCAAGACCCCTGGTATGACGCCGATCACCAGGCCCGCCGTGTTCGCGGCAATGGGGAGATTAAATGGAAAGGCAAGTTCGTCTTTATCGGTCAGGCGCTGGTGAACGAACTTGTCGGCATCGCCGAACTCGATACCGGTGACCACGTCGTCCGCTTCTGCGACCTCGACGTCGGTCTCATCGACCGCCGCGGCCTGTTCACCCGGTTCGCTCCGCCTCGTGAGGGGCTGCGCGAACCGGGCGAACAGACCGCTTAACCCAAACTGTCGGGGATCATGCCGGTCCAAAATGTCGGGAATCATGCCGGTTGAACACGCGAGTCACATCGTGGAGAGAGCCCCCACCCGCCGCGCTACGCGCGTCGGCCTCCCCCGCAAGCGGGAGAGGCGAAGCGTCTGCGGACCGGCTGATTCCACCAAAAATCATCACGCTCTAAAACACCGCTAAATATTTCAGCAGCGAGACGATGCCGATGATGATGACGACGACGCGCGCGATCTGCTTGGCGCGGCCGTCGAGCGGCAGCATGTTGATGAGATAAAGAACGAGAATAACGACAAGGAAGGTGACGAGTACGCCGACGAGCATGCGGGGCCCCCTGATGGCATCGGTGAATGTGCTGTTCGCCCTTTGCTAACGTGCAGGAGGGAAGTCGGTTCCGGGCCAGGAACCGAATGTGGCTTCGGTTCTGATTAGATCAGAACCGAAGCTCTCGATTCTTGTTTTGACGCGTTTTCTTCACGTGAACCGGTGTCCACTTCGCTCGAAAACGCTCTAGTGAGCGGCGCTACTCGCGCGCCAGCACCGCCGGACGCTGATATTTGGCGCGGATGCGATCCGGTGCCGGCGTGAAGTTGAGCGATGCCCCGCGCCGGTCAGGGCGGCCGACCGACATCAGCCCGTCCTTGCCGGCGACGATGTCGCCCTTGCGCAGGGTCGGATCGTCCTCGATCTTCACCGCGGCCAGGCCGACCGAATCCTTGCCGTTGCAGGTGCAGCCCGCGACGATCTGGTCGCGATAGCGGAACGCGTTCGGCAGCTCGGAATAGGGCTTGCCGTCCTCCGTCGCGGCGTTGTCGATATTGCCGCCATAGACCACTTCGGTCGCGCTCGCCGGGCAGAAGCTGTTGCAGCTCTCCGCCTTGCTTTGGTTGCCGGTCGCGGCCAGCGGGAAATAGCGGCCGTCGCAGGTCCGCACGCAGTAAGCCTGACCGCCGTCATAGCGCGCGCGACGCTCGGCCCGCGGCGCGACAGGCGCCGGGCCGTCGTCGAACGGGATCCGGACCACCGGCGGCCGGCCCTGCATGAAGCCGCCGAACAGTTGCGAGAAAAAATCCTGGGCTTGCGCGGCAGGCGCAAGGGACAGGCCAAGCAACGCCGCCGTCCCGAACACCCACCGCCTGGAATGTCGCTTCACCATCACCGCCCCTCATACAACGCCGATCCTCAGTACAACGAGGAAGCGGTCGGAATGTTCATCGCCTGGCGGCCTGAGGGCAGCGTCATCACCGCGGGACGCGGCTGCACCGGTGCCGGCCGGACCGAAATCTGCGTCGTGGTCGGGCCGAGTTCGCGGGCGGCGAGATGCGGCGCGTTCTTCGGCAGCACCACGACCTTGGTGCCGACATCGACCCGGCTGAACAAATCGGAGACATCCTCATTGGTCAGGCGGATGCAGCCCGATGACACGTACTTGCCGATCGTCGAGGGATCGTTGGTGCCGTGGATGCGGTACTCGCTGGAGCCGAGATACATCGCGCGTGCGCCGAGCGGGTTGCCCGGGCCGCCGGCCATGAAGCGCGGCAGATAGGGCTGGCGCCTGATCATCTCGGCCGGCGGATGCCAATCCGGCCACTCCGCCTTGCGACTGATGGTCTGGACGCCGGCCCAGGTAAAGCCCTCGCGGCCGACGCCGACGCCGTAACGGATCGCCCGGCCGCCGCCGAGCACGTAATAGAGCGCGGTGTTCCCGGTATCGATGATGATGGTGCCGGGCGCTTCCGTCGTGTTGAGCGCGACGGTGGTGCGGCGCAGCCGCTCCGGCAGCGCGCCGTCCTCTCTGGCCCCGGTCGAGGGATCGTTCATCATTTCGTCGGACGGAAATGCACCCGGCTGCGTCGACGCATAGCCGAGCGCAGACGAGCGGACTTGGGCGTTGGCCGAGGTGGTGACAACGAACGGCGTCACGAACAGGACGCTGGCGAAGGCAACGGTGCGCGCGGCGCGCGACGCAAGCCGGCGGCTGGAGAGAGACTGATGTGTCATGTGCTGCCCCTGGACGGGATGCGCATCGTGGTGATGCGATGCCGGAGCAACGCGCGTGGCCGCCAGACAGTTCCGGCGCGAATCATCGCAAGGCCGAGATTGTCAACCCGCCGCGTCTCACGAACCCGCGATGGAACCTTTGCCGACGCGGGCCGTTGTCAGGCGCTATTGGACGCGCGGGGTCACCTCGCAGCGCGAAATTGATTTTACCGGCCTGCGGAGGAAACTGGTGCGCGCGTTACCGGGTGAACGTCTGCTTGGCAATCCGCCCGAAGGCACGCCCTTCCCCGACAGCAAAGCCGAACTGCCGCCGGTGATCAACCGTGCCGAGGTCGTCGCCTTCGCGCTGGTCGCGCTGCTGGTCATCGTCGTGGTGGCCGTACTCCATCTGGCGCGCGCGTTCTTTCTCCCGATCACGATGGCCTTCATTGTCGGCACCATGCTGTCGCCGGCCGCAGGCCTGCTCGAACGCTACCGGATCCCGCGCGCGCTTGGTGCGGTGCTGCTGGTGTTCGCGGTCGTCGCGACCGTCAGCTTCATGGTCGGGTTGATTTCGGCCCCGCTGATGGAATGGAGCTCGCGGCTGCCCGAGCTCGGCGCGATCCTGAGGGAGAAGCTGCACGTGTTCGACCGGCCGCTCGCGCTGTGGCAGGAGCTGCAGAGCATGCTCGGCGGCTCCGACACGCTTGCCACCCTGCAGTTGCCGAAATTCGAATGGGTGCAGCCGACGCTGGAATTCCTGTCGCCGACATTTGCCGAATTCCTGCTGTTCATCGCAACCCTGATCCTGTTCATCGCGAGCTGGAACGACCTGCGCCGCGCGCTGGTGATGAACTTCAGCGAACGCGCGGCGCGGCTGCGCACGCTGCGCATCCTCAACGAGATCGAGACCCATCTCGGCAACTACCTGCTGACGGTGACCATGATCAATGTCGGCGTCGGCATCGTCACCGGTGCGATCTGCGCGGCGACAGGCACGCCCAATCCGGCCGGACTTGGCGCGCTCGCCGCGACACTGAACTTCATTCCGATCATCGGGCCGGTCGCGATGTTCGTGGTTCTGGTCGCAGTCGGCATCGTTTCCTCGCCGACCATCGGCGCCGGGCTGATCGCGCCAGCCTGCTTTGCGGCCGTGACCTTCCTGGAAGGACATTTCGTGACCCCGATGATCGTCGGCCGCAGGCTGTCGCTGAATGCGCTCGCAGTCTTCCTCGCGCTCGCGTTCTGGACTTGGCTGTGGGGCCCGATCGGCGCCTTCCTGTCGTCACCGCTGCTGATCGTGGCGTTGATCGTCAAAGAGCATTTGATGCCGGACAATTCGCCGCAGCTGCCCGAGGAATAGGAAGCGTTTTCAAGCGAAGCAGGCGCCGGCTCGCGTCGAGAACAGCCTCCTGAACGATCAGGCCCGGTTTCGCATCAGGAACTTTGCTTGCTGCGAGGCGTTTTTCCTTACAACACGCGAATCTCCGGGAGCTTTCGATGTCGAGCACGGACAGCGCATTTGGGATCAAGAACATGACGGACAAAGCGACCTACGAACGCCTGGAAAAGGATGTCACCGCCGTGAAGAACGATATCGCAGCCCTTACCGAACAGATCACCGGCGCGCTCAACTCGTTTGCCAACAACGCGGGCAAGCAGGCCCGCCGCCACTACAAGGATGCACGCGCCAACGCGGAATCGACGCTCGACGACATGTCGGAGCGCGGCAGCGCGATGATGGGCGCGGCGCAGGACGCGGCATCCTCGATCGAGGAATCGCTGGAAGACGTGATCACGCAGCGACCGCTGGCGACCGTCGGCCTGGCGCTCGGCCTCGGCTTCCTGATCGGGGTCGCCTGGCGGCGCTAACGGATATTCTCGGATGAGGCCCGCGGTGGCGGTCAAGTGAAAACCACCTTTCTAGACGCGATGGCAGCGCTGGCGCGCCGCCGCTTCGTTTGTCGATGCGCTTTTCAAGGCGAGATTGAAAACAAGGCTTGGCAATGCTTCAGCGGCTGATCAATGACGTCAAGGAATCCACCGGCAGCGCGTTGCGCCTGACGTCGCTTGCCGCCGCCGCTGCGATCGCGCTGTCCATCACCATCGCCTTCCTGTGCGCGGCCGCCTTCGTCTATGTGCTGCAGCGCTATGGTCCGGTAGAGGCGTGCCTCGCCGGCGCCGCGGTGTTCCTGGTCGTCACGCTGGTCACTGTCGCCGTTTACATCGTGCGTAAGCGCGAGGCACGCCAGCGTGCCGAGAAGGCGGCCAAGGCCGCGAAATCGGCTGCAGCGACCATGTTCGCCGACCCCGCATTGATCGCCACCGGCCTGCAGATCGTCCGGGCGATCGGCGTGAAGCGGCTGATCCCGATCCTGGCGGTCGGTGGCCTCGCACTCGGCCTGATGGCCAGCCGCAGCGCCGCCGCGAGCAGCGAGCCGGCGGAGGAGTGACGCTCTCGCGCGAGAATGCGCGACCGTCAGCTATCCAAACTGTCACCACCCAAACCGGTGTCATCGCCCGGCTTGACCGGGCGATCCAGTATTCCAGAGACAATTGTGATTGAGCCGATAGGCCGCGGCGTACTGGATCGCCCGCATTCGCGGGCGATGACAGCTGTGCCTGTTGAGATCGCGGAGCCTCTAGTTGAGATCGCGGAGCGCCGTTCTCAGGTCACGCAGCGGCCGGGCTGCAGCAGCTTGGCCACTTCGGTCAGCACGCTGACCACGGGCTCGCATGCCACCTTGCGGGTGTCGCCGGGCCGGGCCCGGGCGGGTGCTGTGGGGCGATTGCGAGCCTCTTCCCGCGCCACGGGAACGCGGACCAGTACCGACGTCTCCGGAAGCCGGTCGACCTTCAGCGCGACGGTCCGGCTCGGCAGGCCGCTCGATGGAACCGCGCGCGGTCGGTCTTGGCGGCGCGGTTGACCGCGCTCTCCGGTGCCAGTGCGGTGGTGACCTTCTGAGTTCCAATGAGATCGTGGCCGGACGCGAGCTGCACCGCGCCAAGCGTCAATCCGCCCGCCAACGCAGCGAAAATTCCCCTTTGAATCTTTGACATGGTGATGTCCCTCGCCCCATGGAAATTTCCCTTGGCGATCACGAACACAACGCGAGCGGAACCTGTGGAGTTCTCGCGTCCGGCCATCACTTAACCGTGTACGAAAATATTTTCTCGCGCAGGGAACGAGTCCGGGGGGATGCGAGTCATTGCAAGAGCCGGTTATTCCCCCTGCCCCATTGACCGGCGACGTAGGGCGCGACCGTGGTGATGCCGGTCGCGCCCTGCTCTTTTTTGCGGTCTGCCGCGGGCGGGCGTCCGCCAGCATCTCACTCACCGGTTGCATTTGGAGTGAGGCGCCGAGGGGGGCTTGGTCCCCTCACTGGCGAGAGGACCGCCTGACTACGCGTTGTCGTTTGCTGGCATGTCCTGGGAACGAACGACTGTCACTTCACGGCAGGACAGGCAACGACCGACGTGAAACTTGATTCCGGTCGTCTGGTCGTCGACGAGCATCAATTCGCTCAGGGGCTCGCCACATTTGCAGGTCACCGTCTTGCTGTCGGCAAAATACATCGGACGTCCCTCCGTGGGCTGGAGATTTCATCTCGTCATTGGGGCGAACTCGACTGCCCCTTCCGATCGCTTCCACTCCTTTTCGGCCGGTAACGTCCGGGCAATCCGGACAATGGGGGTGACGTTCCCAGATTTATTTTGAAGCCTGTTTCGAAGCAGCTTGCGTCTTCGTCTGGAACTGCGCGGCTTCGCGCGCCTGCCGCTCGGCCTTGAGCCGCTTGAAATTCTCGTAGAAGGCCTTCTCGCTGGCGCGATGCTCCTTGATCGCCTCCGACGCCTCTTGCTGACGCAACTCGTTGCGGGCCTTCCGCTGCTGGGGAGTCAAATTCATATGGCCTCCAACTAAGCTCTTGAATCAACGCTGGATTCAACGCACGAGGCCGGAAAAGGTTGCACTGGAGGGAACTGGCTCTACTTGCGCAGGCTGGCCCAGACGCCGCCGAGGATCAAAAGGCCGCCGATCAGATGGATCAGCTTCGGCGGCTCGCCGAGGATGACCCAGGACAACAGCGCGCTGGCGATCGGCGCGACGTAGAGCACGAGCGACGTCCGCACCGAGCCGAACCTTGCGCCGAGCCAGGCAAAGCCGGCATAGGCGATCAGGCCGGGCACGAGGCCGGCGAAGACATAGGCCTCGAACGCCCTCGCGTTGAAAACCTCCGCCGGCGTGGCCCACATCTCCCGGATCGCCGGCGGCAGCGAGCACAGCGCGCCGGCCGCCGAGAACAGGCTGACCCGCGCCAGCAGCGAGGCGCGCGGCCCGACGCGCGACTGCATCAGCGTGTAGCCGGACCAGCCCAGCATCGCGAGCACCACCAGCAGGTCGCCCCAGGCCGCGCTCGACTGCGTCAGCGTTTCCAGATGGCCGCCCGAGACGATCAACAGCGCACCGGCCAGCGCGAGCGCGGTGCCGAGCCATTGCAGCGGACCGATGTGCTCGATGCCAAGCGCGGCCGAAATCAGGAACACCATGATCGGCGACAGCGCGAAGATCAGCGCGATATGGATTGCGGTGGTCGTGATGCCCGCGATGTAGACCGGGCCGCCGCACAGGAACATGCCGAGGAAGCCCGCGGCGAGGATCGGCCAGAGATTCTGCGCCAGCGGGATCTTGCCGTCCCTGACAGCCGCGATCGCAAACGGCGCCAGCCCGATCGCGATGATGCTCCAGCGGAAGAAGGCCAGCGAAAACGGCGGCACCGAGCCGGCAAGGCCGCGCGCCAGCACCTGGTTGGAGGCCTGCCCGACCGCAACCAGAATGAAGCCGGTCAGCGCGACCGCGTCCTCCCAGCCCGTCGCCGGACGGCCGACCGGAGATTTCGGCAACTCCGCATCCATGACACCGCCCCCTCAGCCGGCACAATCGACGAAGATAAATCCCGTCAGCGCAGCCGCCCGCCGCGGCGCGCGCGCTCTCACTGCTCGGCGGCTTCCCGCTCCATGTCGCGGCCGGACATGTCCTCGCCCTGCATGTTGGCGTAGTCGCGCGCCATCTCGCGCATCAGGAATTTGGCGGGGACGTCGTGATAGGTGCCGTGGTCGTTGACATACTGCATGTAGGCGCGCCCGGCGCCGTCGAAGGGATGCAGCAGCGCATCGGAATGGCCGTCGAAATCGAGCGGCTTGACGCCGAGCTTGGCGCACAGCGTGTCGTTGAAGGTCGGGGTCGCCTTGCGCCAGGCGCCGTCGACGAACACTTCGGTGAAGCCGTGCCAGGTGAACAGGTCCGAGCCCATGCTCTGGCGCAGCTTCTCGGTGGTCAGATGGTTGCGGACGTCGGCGAAGCCGACCCGGGCCGGGATGCCGTGGACCCGGCAGGCCGCCGCATAGAGCGCCGCCTTGCCGACGCAATAGCCATTGCCGGCGGCGAGCACGCTGGAGGCGCGGAAGCTCTCCGGCGAGCGCATGCTGACATAGGGATTGTAGCGGATGCCGTCGCGCACCGCGGTGTAGAGCCGGCTCGCTCTGTCGCGCGCGCTGGCGTCAGCCGGCACGCCGGCGCGGGCGAACGCCGCGACGGCGGGATGGTCGCTGTCGACATATTCGCCTGCAACAGTGTAGAGGCGGCTGATCGTATCGGGAAGATGCTCGGTCATGGCGCGAGCTTAGCAAGCCATTTGCGCAGTTCAATGCGGCTCGTGCGGCCCTTCTTGCAGCCCTGCCCCGCTCAGGTCCTGAAGCGTCTGTCCCTGCGGCGGCGGGTAGTTGCGCCGCTTGGCCTTGAAATATTCGCGCGCGAAATGGATGCCGATCCCGATCAGGAACGGCGGGGCAAGCGCGGCAGCGATCATCAGCGCGGTGATCGACTTCGGCGTCAGGATGTCCAGCACCATCGACGCCAGCAGCCACAGCGTGGCAGCAATCACCGCGACGTCGACATGCTTCATCCCCGCTCTTTCCCTTGTCCGCTGACCATCATCCGGGTTCCATACTACCGGCTGGTCCCGGGCGCGCCAAGGATTCCGGGCGGCAGACGATACCTCCAGCCCTTCACTTTTCTGGAACGGCAGGGCGGCTGGTTAGGCCGCGAACGCCCTGACCAGCAGCAGGCCGCCGAACAGCGCGAGGATCGAGAACGCGACGGAGGCCGCGATGTAGGCGCCGGCCGACCATAACTCGCCGCGCTGCATCAGCACGATGGCATCGAGCGAGAAGGTCGAGAAGGTGGTGAAGCCGCCGCAGATGCCGACGGTGAGAAACACCCGCGTCGCCTGGCTGACATTCCAGCTCAACGCGAAGGATTCCGCGAAGACGCCGATCAGGAACGAGCCCACGATGTTGATCGCCAGCGTACCCCAGGGAAATTCCGTGCCGACCAGGCGTCCCGCGCCGATCGCCACCAGATAGCGCGCGACCGACCCCAGCGAACCGCCGATCGCGACCGCCGCCAACAATTGAACGTTCAATGCCTCACCTTTCCGCCCCGCCACTCGACGATGCCTGCCACAAGCCCAACAACGAAGGTCGCGGCGACCGGCTCGCCCGGCGCGCCGACCCACAGGGCGACGACGCCGACGAGCCAGATCGACCCGACCAGCGACAATGCGATTGAGAGTGACCCAGGAAGACCCGTCATGCTCTGCCCCTTCTCGTTCGCGGGGCGCGCGTAGCGGATCGGCGGTGGCGCATGCTCCTACCGACGCTCTCGCGCCCGGTAGGAGTCATCAGCCTTGCGGCGGTTATCGGGGGACTCCATCCCCATCAACGTGGGAATGGTAGGCGAGCGGCGCGGCGGGAGCAAGTAGCCCTCCCGCCGCTTCGCTGTTGGTTCACTCGCTCATCGACAGCATCGCGTTCAGCTCGACGGCGGTCCGAAGCTGCTCGATGCGCGCAGCAACCTGCTCGCGTTCGGCGCCGCGCGGCAGCTGTGCGAGCCGGCTTTCCAGCCGCACCCGGTGCTCCTCGAGGCGCTGCTCAAAGGTGTGGGGTTCAGATCGCTTCCGCTTCTGAATCGTCTTCATCACTCATCCTTGGCGGTTGCAGACCGGGACTGTTGGCCCAGCGGTCCAGTTGATCGATGACCTGTGCGTGGCTCGGACGCCGCGGTTCCGGGGCTTCCGGCTCCTCGGATAGTTTGCGGGGCAACTTGACGTGGTTGGTCATGGCATCACTCCCGCCAGACAACGGAGAGGCACCCGGATCGTTCCTCAATCTTTTGTCTAAGTCATTGATATCACTTGATAAAAATGCTAAATTGATGTTTTTTTAGGAGCTTGAGGAACCCGCCGCAACTTGGTTCGTTTAGCAAATTACTCAACTAACTAATTCTGGGCGATTTGCGATGAATGAGCTTCGCGCTGAACGTCTTCAAGTCATGTTGTCACCCGAGGAATTGGCTGCTCTCGACGATTTCCGATTCAAGCACCGCATGCCGACCCGTGCTGCGGCGGTTCGCGAGCTGCTCAAGCTCGGTCTGGCAGGCAACGGCATCGATGGGGGAGCCGGGGTGAAATCGAGCGAGTATGGGGTGTTTAATCGGGGGCCGGACGGGCACACCCAAGGGGACGCGCCGCAAGAGGAATAGCGGCGCGTTGGCGCGCAGGACTGTCGCGGCTCAAGCCGCGACGAAGAGGTCTACGATCCCCTTCAGGATCGAGACCACGAGCGCCGACGAGAACATCGCCGTGCCGAGATCCGCGAGATAAAGCAGCTGCGCCTTCTGCTCCGCATCGAGCCGCGCGATTGCCTTTCGCATGGCCAAGCTCCCTTTTGGGGAAAACGCGCCTCGCGAACGTCGGTTCCGTCCGCCGCGCGCTCAGGCCCGCTGCAGCGCCAGCGTCACCCCGCCGAGCGTCAGCGCCATCGCGCCGATCTCGCGCAGGCCAAGCGGCTCGCCGAGGATGATCGCGGCCGAGACCACGCCGATGACAGGTACCAGCAGCATGCCGGTCGACGCCGACGTCGGCGGCAGGCGGCGCAGCGTCTCGAACCAGGTAAGGTAGCAGATGCCCATCGGCATCAGGGTCATGTAGGCGAAGCAGCCGAGGCCGAACGGCGTGATCGCGGCATAGTTCGGGTGCTCGAAGAGAATGCCGAGCAGCAGCATCACGAGACAGCCGATGCCGACCTGCCAGGCGACCACCGCGAGCGGCGGCATCGGCAGCGGCTTGCGGTTCAGCACATTGCCGAGCGCGAACAGGATGGCGCAGGCGAGCGCCAGCACAATTCCGGTGAGCTTGCCGGCGCTGACGGCAAAGCCATTGCCGCCGAGCAGGAGCGCGACGCCGGCGACGCCGAGCAGCAGCGCGGCGAGATCCCGCAAGGTCGGGCGGCTGTGCAGCACCGGCCAGGCGAACAGCATCGCCCAGATCGGCATCGTGTAGGCCAACAGCGCGCCCTCGCCGACGGTGACGAATTTCATCGCAATGGTGCCAAAGCCCATCCAGGCAAAGACATTGGTGAAGGAGGCGAACAACAGCCGCGGGATCGCCTCGCGCGGCACGGTCAGCGACTGGCCGCGGGCCAGCGCCAGCGTGCCCAGGATCACCGCCGCGCAGATGCCGGCAAGCCCGCGGGCGAACAGCGGCGGCCATTGCTGCAGCAACAGCTTCATCAGCGGCCAGTTCAGGGCCCAGCCGAACGCCGTGATGACCAGGCAGAGAAAACCGACTGTTCTATCGCGTTGAGTCGTATCCATCGGCCGCGCTTAGCAGGCGGACGAGCGTGATTCCACAGCGCATCGCGCATGCCGCATCGCATCGCGTATGCGGGCGGGCGTTGAACGCGCGAATAATCCGGCGTGTCCCTTCCGATCCCACTTGGTCAGGCGAAGGTGCCGATCATGATCCGCGGCCAGCCCTCGCTTTTCCGTGCGGCGGCAAGCTTGCTCGCCCAGGCGTCGATCAGGCTCGCGATCAGCAGGCGGCCGGTGCCGCGCATGTCGGGCAGTTTCATGGTGGGCGTACCGAGCGTGAGCGCGACCACGCCATGCACAGCCGCAAGCAGCGCAGTCGCCAGCCGCTGCGGCAGGCCGGACGCCGGTTCGGCGCCATGCGCCGCCAGGAATTCCCGCACCGACGTGACGAACAGCTCGTAGCTGCGGCGCGCGATCTCGGTCTCGCCGAAATAGACGCCGTCGGGAAAGCGGCGGTCCTCGACCGTGCCCGACATCGAGAACAGCGAACGGAAGTGATCAGGATTGTCGGCCCAATAGTCGAGATAGGCTTCCATCACGCGCCGCAGCCGCAAATCGCTGTCGGCGGTTTGCGCGCGGACCCGTTCGAGCTGTTCGGCCACCGCCTCGAGGTTCTGTTGCTTCACAGCGAGCAGCAGCAGCAGCTTGGTCGGATAATATTTGAGGACGGTGCCCTTGGAGTAGCCGATCGCGTCGGCGATCCTCTGGATCGAGACGGTCTCGAGCGTGCCGGCGGCGAATTCCTTGCGCGCGGTCTCGAGGATCAGCGCCTTCAACGCCTCCTTGTCGGCCTCCTGCCGTGCCCGGCGCTGAAAGCGCCGCCCGCCTTTGGATCGCTCCTCGATCGACATTGCCGTCTCCTAGAGCCTTTTCCGTGCCGATGGAATCGAAACGAGGCTCCCCTTGCCATACCCGAGTTATATGGTCAATTAACTGATCATAAGATGGGAGGATGCAATGAGCGCCCTTGCGAGCGCCCTTGCGAGCCCCCTCGCCGGCGAAATTGTCCGCAGCGATTTCGATCCGTTCAGCCCTGCAACGCGGGCCGATCCCTACGGCACTTACGCGGAGCTGCGTGCCGCGGCGCCGGTCATTCGCCTGACCAAATACGACATCTGGGCGGTGCCGCGCTTTGCCGAGGTCAAGACGGTCTTCGGAGACCATGCCAACTTCAGCAACGCCGGCGGCGCCGGGCTTGCCAACCACTTCAAGGAAAAGCCGTGGCGGCCGCCGAGCATCGTGCTGGAAGCCGATCCGCCGCTGCACACCCGGACCCGCGCGGTGCTCGCGCGCATCCTCTCGCCCGGCGCGATGCGACGGCTCGCGGACGACTTCAAGGCAAAGGCGGCACGGCTGGTCGACGAACTGGTCGCGCGCGGATCGTTCGACGCGATCATGGACATCGCCGAGGTGTTTCCGGTCAGCGTGTTTCCCGACGCGCTCGGCATCGACCAGGAGGGACGCGAGAATTTCCTGGCCTATGGCGCGATGGTGTTCGCCGGCTTTGGGCCCGAGAACGACTATTTTCGCACCCTGATGAAAGAGGCGCCGCGCGTGCTGCCCTGGGTCGCGGCGCGCTGCCAGCGCGAGGCGCTGCGGCTGGGCAGCTTTGGCGCGCAGGTCTACGAGGCGGCCGACACCGGCGAGATCAGCGCGGAGGAAGCGCCGTTGCTGGTGCGTTCGCTGCTCTCGGCCGGGCTCGACACCACGATCAGCGCGATCGGCATGGCACTGTACACGCTCGCGCGCCATCCTGACCAATGGGCGCTGCTCGCGGCCGATCCGTCGTCGCTGTCGCGCGCGGCGTTCGACGAGACGCTGCGCTTCGATTCACCGGCGCCGTTCGTGTTCCGCACCACGCCGCATGACACCGAGATCGCGGGCGTTGGGATCGGCAAGCACGAGAAGGTGCTGCTGCTGCTCGCCTCCGCCAACCGCGACGAGACGCGCTGGGAGCATGCCGACCAGTTCGACATCAGACGGCGGCTGTCCGGGCACATGGGGTTCGGCATCGGCATCCACGGCTGCGTCGGGCAGATGGTGGCGCGGCTGGAGGCGGAGGCCGTGATCGCAGCGCTCGCGGCCCGCGTGAAGCAGTTCGACATTGCGGGCCCCACAGCCTTCCGCGACAGCTCGGGCCTGCGGGCGCTCAGCACGATGCCGGTCCGCGTCACACCGAAATAGCAGGCCACCCTAGAAAAATCCGGCGCACCTTGCGATGCGCCGGATCAGTCGACCAGCTTACCTTCAGAACTTCATGCCGACGCCGCGCGCGGCGTGCGGTTGCGCGAGTTACGCTGGAAGAACAGCGCCTGGCTCGCCACCGCCGACACCATCGCCGGCTGGAACGGCTTCGAGATCAGGAATGCCGGCTCCGGCCGCTCGCCGGTCAGGAAGCGTTCGGGATAGGCGGTGATGAACACCACCGGCACCTCGAAGGTCCGCAGCAGCTCGTTCACCGCATCGAGGCCCGACGAGCCGTCGGCGAGCTGGATGTCGGCGAGGATCAGGCCCGGCTTCTTGTTCTTGGCGAGCGCCACCGCATCGGAGTGCGTGCGCGCAACGCCGATCACGTTGTGGCCGAGATTCTTCACCAGGCTCTCGAGGTCCATGGCGATGAAGGTCTCGTCCTCGATGATCAGAACGTCGGTGGCGATCTCGGCGGCCATCTCGCGGCCGGCGGCATCGGTGAGCTTGCGCGTCTCGGCGATGTCGGTGCCGAGAATGTAGCCAACCTCCTCCTCCGAAAAGCCCTCAAGCGACAGCAGCAGGAAGGCCTGGCGGGGCAGCGGCGTAATGTTGGAAAGCCGGCGCTCCGGCGGCAGCGACAGCGTCGCCACGTCGGCATTGTCATTGTTATTCACCGACACCGAATTCCAGATCTGGGTGAACAGCCGAAACAGCCCGGCGCGCGGGCCGTGCGTCTGGTCCAGCAACGATCCGTCCTGCAACAGGGCCTCGAGCATGGCCCCGACATAGGCGTCCCCCGACGCCTGGTTTCCGGTCAGTGCGCGGGCATAGCGGCGCAGCAGCGGAAGGTGTTCGGCAACGATCTGCGATCGGGACATTCCCACTCCATCTTGTTCGTGAGGCCTGCCGGCCTAAAACCCGTTGTCCGGGGGCGGCGCATCCATTTCGAGGCACCCCCCGGTTCCCCTGCATCCCCGATTACGCGTGAACGACGAAAAAGTTCCACGAAATAGTTCCAGCCTTCCGGAACTTTCTGCGCAACTTTGCATTAGCTCGTGACCGACGAGGCAACGCGGCCAGCCTCTAATTTCGAGGAAACATCTTGGAAATCAGAGACTTAACTCCCGGGGAAGCGTGGATCACATCATGAAGGAAGTAAAGAAGCAGGGCGGTCTCAACGCCGAGATTCAATCGAGAATCGGCCACCAGCTTCGCGCCATGTACGACGACGTGGTGCGACAGGGGGTGCCCGACCGCTTTGCGGAGCTGATCCGCAAACTCGACGGACCCGAGGCTGCCGCGGCGGCCGTCGCCGGGGGTGGTGATACCGACAAGAACAATGGAGGGGACTAATGCCTCTCACGAATGAACTTCGCGACGACATTCTTGCGTCGGTCCCGAGCCTGCGCGCGTTCGCGATCTCGCTGTCCGGTAATGGTGACCGCGCCGACGATCTGGTGCAGGAGACCCTGCTGCGCGCGATCGCCAATATCGACTCGTTCCAGCCTGGCTCGAACCTGCCCGCGTGGCTGTTCACCATCCTTCGCAACCTGTTTCGCTCCGACTACCGGAAGCGGCGGCGCGAGGTGGAGGACGCCGAGGGCAACTATGCCAAGACGCTGAAGAGCCAGCCGTCGCAGACCGCTCATCTGGAGTTCGAGGAATTCCGCACCGCACTCGAAAAGCTGCCGCAGGACCAGCGCGAGGCACTGATCCTGGTCGGCGCCTCCGGCTTCTCCTACGAGGATGCCGCGGCGATCTGCGGCTGCGCGGTCGGCACCATCAAGAGCCGAGTCAACCGCGCGCGATCGAAGCTGAGTGCGCTGCTCTATGTCGATAGCGCCGAGGATTTCGGCCCCGACAACACCGTGCGCGCCGTGATCGGCGGCAATGGCGGCTGAGCGCGACCGATGTTGAATGCGAAAAGGCGGCCCCGATCGGGCCGCCTTTTTGATTGGGAAACAACGAGATCACGTTCGCGCGACCGGCAGACGCCTCGTCTTCGCAGCGTTAGCTGGCCATCGCCTTCTCGACAGCGGCCGGCTTGAAGCCGTTTCTCAATTCGAGGATCTTGGCCGCGATTTCGGTCACCGGGACCGGATGGCTGAACAGGAAGCCCTGGGCCTCGTTGCAACCTTCCGCCCGCATGTGGTTCAGCTGCTCGACGGTCTCGATGCCTTCGGCGATCGTGGTCATGCCAAGGCTTTTGCCGAGACTGATGACGGCGCGGACGATCGACTTCGATCCATGCGTCGCCGTCGCGTCGCGCACGAAGGATTTGTCGATCTTGAGCTTGTCGAAGGGAAAACTTCGCAGATAGCTCAGCGATGAATAGCCGGTGCCGAAATCGTCCAGCGCAATGCGCAGCCCCTGCGCCTTCAGCTTGTGCAGCGTGGCAAGGGTCTCGTTGCTGTTGGCGAGGAAGACGGACTCGGTGATTTCGAGCTCCAGCCGGCGCGGCGACAATTTTGACGCGGCGAGCGCGTTGACGACAACGTCGATGAAGTCGGGGTCGCGAAACTGGACCGCCGAGACGTTGACCGCGAGCTTCATCTCGCTGGGCCAGGTGACGGCCTGCTCGCAGGCACGATTGAGCACCCATTCTCCCAGCGGGCAGATCAGCCCGATCTCTTCCGCGATCGGGATGAACTGGTCGGGCGGCACCAGTCCGCGCTTCGGGTGATGCCAGCGCAGCAGCGCCTCGAAGCCGCAGATGCGGTCGAGATTGAGATCGTAAAGCGGCTGGTAGAACAGCGAGAACTCGTCCTTGACCATCGCCTCGCGAAGGTCGAGCTCGAGCGCCCGGCGCCGCTGCAGGCTGGCGTCCATCGCGGGTTCGAAAAATCGCCAGGTGCCCCGGCCTTCCATCTTGGCACGGTACAGCGCGACGTCGGCGTTCTTCTGAAGCTTCTCGCCGGTGGTGCCGTCGCCCGGCGACATCGAGATGCCGACGCTACATCCGACGATGACGCGATGCCCGTTCAGTTCGTACGGGGCGCCGACGCATTCGACGATGCGGCGAGCGAGGCGCTCGGCCTCGTCTCCGCCCTGGACGCCGCATTGAATGACCGCGAACTCGTCGCCGCCCAAACGCGCGACGGTGTCGACCTCACGGACGCAGGCGTTGAGCCGGTCCGCGACCGCACAGAGCAGTTCGTCGCCGACCGGATGCCCGAGCGTGTCGTTGACCTGCTTGAAATTGTCGAGGTCGAGGCAGAACACCGCGAAGCCAAGTCCACGGCCGACCTGAGCAACCGCCAGCTCGATCCGTTCGGCGAGCAAAGTGCGGTTCGGCAGCTTGGTCAGGGCATCGTGCCGGGCCATGAACGCGATCTGCGACTCGGCGCGTTGTTGTTCGGTGACGTCCTCACAGGTGACGAGCCAGCCGCCGTCGGAGGTCGGCCGTTGCGCGATGGCGATGATCCGTCCATCGCTGAGATGCTGCAGATAGTTGCCGCCCTCCTGCTGGCCCACCGATCGCTCGCGCTCGGCCAGCAGGTCGGCGACGGTGCGATCGCCATGATTGCCCGCGGCGATGCTGAGGTCGAGCACGTCCTCCATGGTCATGCCGGGAACGACGAGCTCCGGCGAAATATCGAAGATCTCGCAGAATCGGCGATTAGCGACCTGCAGCCGCGCCTCGCTGTTGTAGAGGCACAAGCCTTGCGACATATGCGTGAGCGCCGCATCGAGCCGCAGATTGGTTTCATGCAGCTCTGCCTTCTGCTGCTTCAGCGCGGAGATGTCGCTGTAGACGAGGACGACGCCGCCCTCCTGCGTCTCGCTCCGGCTGACGCGCAGCCAGCGTCCGTCGGACAGCTGCGCTTCGCTCGCGAAACCGTCGATGTCACCTTCGGTCGGAGCGAGCTCGGGAGCCTCCAGTCGATCCGATTGCAGCAGCTGCGGCGAGAGACGAATGAATTCACTGGCGCGCGAGTTGGCCAGGGCAATCTGGCCGTCCGCATCGAGCAGCACGACGCCTTCACGCGACGTTTCGAGCGCATCCGAAAGCCGCGCCTGCGCGGAGCGGCGTTGCGACACCTCCTGATCGACCATCCGCCTGATGTTGTCGCGCATCGTTTCCATGGCGGTCAGCAGGATGCCCAGTTCGTCGGTGCCGCCCTTGGGGACGGTCGCATCAAGGTCGCCGCCGGCGATGCTGCGCGCGGCGCGGGATGCAATGGCGACCGGTCCGATGATGCGGCGCGCCAGCAACCATGAAAACAGTGCCGACAGGAACAGCGCGACGGTCAGCCCGGCCACGTTGAGCTGCAGGTCACGCTTGATGGTCGAGAGCGCCTTCTGCCGGAACAGGAAGCCGTCGCCAGCCGTATAGTTGACCAGCAGCTCGACCTGCTGGCCGACGATCTTGGAGTAACGATCGACGTCGCCGACCGTCGTACTCGATGCGGGCGGATCCGACGCCGGGCTTCCCTCCAGGGGCGATCCGACCGCGCGGCGATGCAGCTCCATCCAGGCGTCGGCGGCTTCCTGAACCTTGGCGGCGGCCTGCGCAGCCCGCGAGGACTGCGACCGATCGGCGGCGATCGTCAGATCTTCCGAGAGCGTCCTGGCGAGCTTTTCGATCTGGTTGTCGAGGCTCGCACGGATCTCCGGATCCGACGTCATCAGACGCTGCGACGAGGCGACCCGCATCGCGGCGAAATCCGCGCCGGCCGCGCGGGCGTAGTTGATCGACATCAGGGATTCGTCGAACGTCTTGGCCACCAGATCGCCGGCGTGGCGGATGCCTAGGATGGAGTATCCGCCGAGCGCGACGGCAATGGCGCTCATCGCAAGGCAGAAGATCAGAATCTGGGCGCGGATCGAGCCCGTCGTCAGCGCAAAGCGCGACAGGCGGCCGGTTGCGTACCGAAGCGCCGCACTGCTCTTCACCGTGAGATTGCCCAAGAGGCTATCCATGCCCGCGTTTCGCCGTAGTGCTCGGTACTCAAGCTACGCAGAAACGCGCAGCGCATGCGGAAAATGACTGTCTGCTCAAAATTGCCTTAGTAGTGACTGGAACTCATGCTGAAATCGTTAAGATCAGCTTGCGATAATCACCCTCACAGGTAATCCCTGAGGCGACTTTTGCAGCCTTGGGTAGCGGTATCCGGTGGTCGAGGTTCAGGCGGGGGTCTCATGCAGTCAGGCTTGTTGCGCGGCTTGCGCCTCGGCCAGTTCAGCCGTGTGCCATTTGCGGCCGCGATTGTCACGGGAGTGCTCACCGGAGCCGCTTTGGGTGCAGCCCCGTACGTCATTTCGCAGAAGGATCGTGAATTCAAACCCGCGGAAATCTCGATCAAGCGGGGCGAGGCTTTACGGTTCGTTAACGATGACGGCGAGCTGTTGCATCACGCTTATTTGAGCACCGAGACGTTCAGCTTCGACTCCGGCGACCAGCAGCCGGGCAGCAAATTCGACGTCACCTTTTCGGTACCCGGCGACTACACCGTGTTGTGCGGCATTCATCCGAAGATGAAGCTCGCCGTCCACGTCGCCAAATAGCCAGGCTCAACTAGAGCGTTTTCGAGCGAAGTGGACGCCGGTTCGCGTGAAGAAAACGCGCCAAAACAAGAATCTAGATCTTCGGTTCTGATTCAATCAGAACCGAAAATGCTCTGGCGACGATCTTACAGGACCGAGGTCTTGAAGATCGCGGCATGGCCGAAATAGTAGACGAACAGCGTCAGAGACAGCGCGGCACAGAGCGCGACCGGGGCGAGCCACGCCGGGCGACGATCGCGTTGCAGGACCTTGTTGTCGGCCACGATCGCAAACAGGACGGCGATGATCGCCGAATGTCCGATCGTGTCGATCTTGCCAAATTCGAAGCACGCGCTGATGAACATCCCGGCGAGCACGGCGGCGGCGCAGCGCCGGATCAACGGCGTCCAGATCAAGGCAAAGGCGAGCGTGAATTCCACCATGCCCGCGGCGCGCATGTAGAACTCATTGTCAAAGCCGAGGGTCATCGAGGCATGCTCGATCAGGAGCGGGAAGCTCCACTCCGGATAGGCCCATTTTTCGATCGAGGCCCACATCAACGTCACCGCCGCGGCGTACCGCATCACGTCGATCGGCCGGATTCCGAACAGATCCTTGTTCAGCCCGACCAGCGCGAAATAGGCGGCAACGCCGAGAAAGATCGGGTAATCGGCGAGATGGAAGACGCCGTAGCCTTGGACACCGATTCCGAACAGGATCGCCATCCCGGCGGCCGACAGCGGCATCGTTCGTCGCGACAGCATGCCGGCGGCGATGCCGAGTTGCAGCGCGCCGACCAGCGGTGACGACGTCTTCAACTCGGGGGTCAGCAGGATGCCGCCGACGGCCCAGATCGAAATGAAGAAGAACGCGCAGACCGCGCGCATCATCAACTCGGTGTGCAGCCGCAATCCCGCGGTGACGCGGTCGAGCACCCGGATCGTCGCGTCCCCCAGCGACGTCGGCTCGATCACGCAGCCCGCAAACAGCCAGAAGACGGCGATGCCGAGCAGCAGTTCAAAGTCGAGGCAAAGGACATTCTCGAGTCCGCGCGGCTGGCCGGCGACGTCGTAGGCACAGAACCATTTGACATGCGCCTCGGCACTGCGCGCGGCTACGACACAAAACAAAACCGCTGCAAGGCACGTGGCAGAAAAGGAGCGCACAGCCGAGCCGGCATCTCGCGCCCATCCACTAAACATTGAACCAACCGCCCACACACACACGCTTAAGGACTTGTTTAACTTATATCAAATTTTAAGCTTTGCGCCTGCCCCAGACAGCCGCTGGTTGCATTGTGGTTAATTGCGACGGACCAGCCCAGCCCGTCCCTTTGTGCAGTCTTTACAGCCGGTTCCCTCAAATTTTAGCTAATTCCGGCACGGGAGCTCAATTCAACTGTCGTAGTGAAATCCGGACAAATCGGTTCGGGAGGCCGGTACAATGTTCGGAGCGTTGAGTGTCGTGAGTATCGGGGTGGGCTCGGCCCTCGCCTACGTGACCAAATCGCATCCTTCGCGCGTGGAGACGCTGGAGACCTGCGCGGGTGCCTTCCTGATCGTCGGACTTGGCCTGCTCGGGGCTGCGCTGCCGCACCTGGCCTGAGCGAGTCCTGTTCTCGTCAGCCTTGTTCTCGACAGCCTGGGCCGCGGTCATCGCGGCAGCTTGGGCACCCCGGGCACCGGTGGATTGGTGGCGGTCAGCGTTTCAAGAAAGGCGATGAGATCCTTCTTCTCGGCTGCCGTCAGCGACAGCGGCTTGATGTCGGGCGATCGGCTCGGCCGTTCGATCCCGCCCTTGTTGTACAGCTCGATGACATCTTCCAGCGTCGCGACCGATCCGTCGTGCATGTAGGGCGCGCGGCGCGCGACGTCGCGCAAAGTCGGGGTCTTGAACGCATATTTCAGCTTCGCCGACGTCGGAAAGAAACGGCCGCGCCCGATGTCATGCCCCTTGGCGGTGCCGATATCCTGAAACGATCCGTCGGAGAAGGACGGGCCACTGTGGCAGGCCGAGCAACGCGCCTTGCCGTTGAACAGCTCAAAGCCGTGCTGGGCCGATGCGCCGATCGCGCTATTGTCGCCCTTGATCCAGCGGTCGAACGGCGCCTCGCCTGCAATGATCGAGCGCTCGAAGGTCGCCAGCGACTGCTCGATCCTCGGCCGCGTGATCGCGCCGTCGCCGAACGCGCGGCCGAACGCATCGACATAACCAGGGATCGCCGCAAGGCGCGCGATCAATTCCGGCTCCGTCATATTCAGGTTCATGGGAGACAGGATCGGGCCGAACGCCACGGATTCGAGATCCTTGAACTTACCGTCCCACCCCAAGGGCTCGAAAAAGGCCACGTCGATCAGCGTCGGCGAGCGGATCGGCAGGCCTTTCGGGTCCTCACCGATGGCGCGCGGCAGGCCGTCGCCCCAGGACAGGCTTGGCCTGTGGCAGCTCGCGCAGGAGTGCGTCTTCGACCGCGACAGCAGCGGATCGAAGAACAGCATCTGCCCAAGCGCGGATTTGGCCTCCGAATAGGGATTGCTGCTCGGGAAGGGAACGACCTCCGGCCGCCGATAGCTGGTACGAATTGTCGCAGGGTCGCCGGGCGCCGTCGCCGGGGTCAGCGCAAGCGACAGCCCTACCGGCAAAACTGCCACGAGCAAGGTCAGGCTGACCCAAAGCCTCATCGGGGTCCTCAGACGGTATCCTGCCCGGTATATGCCGAAGCATGTTCAACGAAGTTTTAACAATCGGTTGCGGGTTAGTACGGATGGCCGGCGCCGGTCACGAATGATGCCGGCGCTTCGCGCGCGCTTGACTTCGATCAATCCGGGCAGTGACAGAGTATCACAACCTGAGGGAGCTGCAGCTGCTACTTCTTCACGGGGCGCACCGGCGCGGAGATCTGCTCGGTGCGGTCGCGCTCGGTCATGTCGACCACGGTGTCCATCGGCGCGGTCAGCTCGTAGACATAGGAGACGTCGGTGAAGTAGCGCTTCGCGGTGCCGCCGAGCGCCTCCGGCGCGACACGGTCGAGCAGGATCAGGCCGAAATCGCTGTCGGCCCGCCGCGTCGCCTGGCTGGTGTTGAACTCCTCCCAGCGGAAATTGAAGACCGCGTCCTCGCCGTCGCCGACCACCTCCCAATTGGCGACGATGTGCGGATGCTTGCCGACCAGCGACAGCCCCTCGTCGGAGTGCGAGGCGAGCTCGAAGAACAACAGCGACAGCGATTGCGCGGCGCGCGCGCTCACCGTGATGTCGGGTCCGTTCACCGCGATCCGGTCGGCATGCGGGATCGAGCGCGATTCGAACAGGCCCTTCAGCTTGACGCCCTGCCACTGGCTCTCGCTGAGCAGCGTGACGACGTTCGACATCGCATGGATGCGCCCGATCAACAGCTCGCGCGCGACGTCGATATCGGCGCCGTGCCGCAGCGTGCGGGTCACGATCGACTGGATCACCGCAAGGATGTTCTTGACCCGATGGTTGAGCTCGTCGATGACCGCGGTCAGCCGGCGCTCGAAACCGATCCGGACCTCGATCTCGCGGCTGAGGCGCAGGTTGTTGTAGGCGACATAGCCGAACAGGCCGCAGACGATGCCGGTGAGCGCCAGGCCGATCGCCGCGACGATGGTCGCGGTCTGCTGCGCACGCACCGTGGCATTGCTCTTGGCGTAATAGTCGAGCGACCAGTCGCGGCCGCCGAATGTGACCGTGCGGACCATCGACGGCATCGGGCCGTCCTGGCGCACCGCGCGCGAGGTGACGATGCCCTGCTCGTTGGCGGTAAACTCGTCGTTGGAATCGCGCGGATCCTTCAGCGCCACCGCGAACAGCGAGGAATCGTCGTTGGTCAGCATCAGCGACGACAGCTCGTAGGAAAAGGTGATGAAGCCGGCCGGCTCGGATGCGCCCTCCTGGAACACCGGCGCGGCGAGCACGACGCCGACCGGGCCGTTCTGCCGCAGCAGCGGCACCGGGTCCGAGGCCACCGGCTTGGCGTCTGTCATCGCCCGCGCCAGCATCGGACCGACCACCGAATGACGGTCGAAGGCGCGGCCCGGGATGCTCAGGGTTTCGGGATTGCGCGGCTCGACGTCCATCAGCACGTTGATCGGCTTGTCGAGCGCCTTGAGGTCGAGCGCCTGGTCGTCGAAGTCCCGGATGGTCGGATTGGTGAAGCCATTGGCCTTGAGCTCGGCCTCCGCCGCGGCCAGTTCGTCCGGCTTGAGCCGCGCGATCCAGGCGGCGAACACGAAATCGGTCTTGAAGGCGTAGATCGCCGAGCGCAGCGGCTGCAGCATATTGGCCTTCACCATCGACGGCGTCCGGAACAACCCCGAGGCCACCCGCGCCAGCAGCTCGCGCTCGGTCAGGCGGTCCTGCACCAAGCTGGCATGGACGTCGATCGCCCGCGCCAGCGCGATACCGTCGATCGCGAGCTCCTGATCGTGCACCCGATAGGCGGCAAGACCGGAGAGCAGAACTCCGATCAGTGCAATCAAGGCAACGATGAAGCCCAGTCGAACCACACGCTTACTCGGCAATCAGGGGGTGGCGAAAGGGGACGGAAAGCATCTGGCTTCTGCGGGAGCGGCGATAACTCAGGGTGCGAAGACGGCCGGCCGCAAAGGAATATGGAATAGCGATCATCGGTACGCAACAGGAGCCGGTCGGCAACATTAACGACGACGCCACCCGGCGGTCTTTGGCGGCGCCAAAGGTTGCTAATCGTCAAAGTTGGAAATTGTTCCGGCGATTGCGCAGCTTTTTCGCGGCGGCTTGACGAGGGTTACCGTCATCCTGAGGTGCGAGCGGAGCGAGCCTCGAAGGATGCACGGCCCGGCTGGTGGCCGTCGATCCTTCGAGACGCGCTACGCGCTCCTCAGGATGACGGGGCGAGCAGCCGGCGCGAGCGGTCTGCCACAATGATTAACGTCAGCCTGCCTTGTCAGCCCGCCTTCGTACGTGCCTTGGCCGCCTTGCCCGTGGCCTGCGACCGAAGGCCGCCCTTGGTCTCGATGAAACTGATGATGCGGTCGAGGCCGTCGCTCTTCTTCAGATTGGTCATCACGAAGGGCCGCTCGCCGCGCATCCGCCGGGCGTCGGTGTCCATCTTCTCCAGCGACGCACCGACATGGGGCGCGAGGTCGATCTTGTTGATCACGAGGAGGTCGGATCGCGTGATGCCGGGGCCGCCCTTGGAGGGAATCTTGTCGCCGGCGGCAACGTCGATGACGTAGATCGTGAGATCGGCCAATTCCGGCGAGAAGGTCGCCGCCAGATTGTCGCCGCCGGATTCGATCAGCACCAGGTCGAGATCGGGGAATTTGGCCCGCATGTCGGCGACCGCGGCGAGGTTCATCGAGGCGTCCTCGCGGATCGCGGTGTGCGGGCAGCCGCCGGTCTCGACGCCGGCGATGCGGTCCGGTGTCAGCGAGCCGGAGCGCACCAGGAACTCGGCGTCCCATTTGGTGTAGATGTCATTGGTGATCGCGGCGATGTCGTAGCGCTCGCGCATCGACTTGCAGAGCAGGTCCATCAGCGCGGTCTTGCCGGAGCCGACCGGACCACCGACGCCGACCCGCAACGGGCCATGAGAAGTGGGCATGTGAGAAGCTCTCTCTCTGTTATCGTCGTCCCGGCGCAGGCCGGGACCCATTACCACCGAATTGAATTGTTGCGAGAAGCTGGAGCCCCAGCGTTGCACAAGCACAGAAGCCTGTGGTTATGGGTCCCGGCCTGCGCCGAGACGACGGTTGAGGACGCGGCGCTGGCATTGTCGCTCGATTGCGCATCATGACCGAAACAGCCTCGTATATTGCGTCTCGTGACGCAGGCTGGCGAGATCGGCCCGAAAGGTCGCGCTGCCGAGATCGTCGAGCGAGGCGGCGCCGGCTCGCGTCGCGGTCGCGGCAACGACCGGCTCGAGATCGGCCAGCACGCGCTGGCTGTCGGTCTGGCCCAGCGGGATCAGCCGACTGCCTGCGGAAATCCAGTTGGAGACGACGGCGTGCAGGAAGGCGCGCAGCAACGGCGCAAGCGGAATGCCATGCGCGGCGCTGACGATGCCGACCGCGACGGGATAGACGATCGCGCCATCGCAGGCCGCAATCATCGCGTCGAGGCCGGGTGAATTCCAGGCCGCGCGGGCGATCTCGATGAAGGCGCGTCCTTGCGTCGTGGTCTCGAGCTGCCGTTCGCGCGACGGCACGAAGGCCGCGGCGAGCTCGGCGATCTCCTTCAACCCGCTGTGGTCGTGCTCCGACGCCGCGCGATGGCTTTGCGCCAGGAACAGGGCGTCGCAAAATCCGCTGCCGTCAGCGAGCATCGCCGCGAGCCAGCCGCGCAGCGAGGCGGCGTCGGTGATGTCGCCGGCCTCGACCGCCCATTCGATGCCGCTGGAATAGGCGAACGCCCCGACCGGAAAGGACGGCGACAGCCACGTCATCAGCCGGTACAGCGCGGCTGCCTCATCCTCCGTGATTCCGCCGCGCACCGCGGCGGGATCAGGCTCATTTGCGGTCATGAGCATGGGAGTGGTCGTGGTGATGATGAGCATGATCGCAATGCTCGTCATGATGGTGGTGGTCGTGGTCATGCGCGCGATCATGGTGATGTCCATCATCGTGATGGTGACCATCACCGTGATGATGACCATGATCGTGCGCATGGCTATCAGCGTGATCGTGCCCGGTATGACCATGCGCGTGCTCATCGGCGTGCGCATGCTCGGCATAGGCGCCGCCCTCGGGATCGAACGGCGCCTCGATCTCGATGACACGGGCGCCGAGCCCCTTCACCATCGCCTCGATCACGTGATCGCGGCGGATGCGCAGGCCTTTCGGCATGATCTGCGTCGGCAGATGGCGGTTGCCGAGATGCCAGGCGACCCGGATCAGATGATGCGGATCGCTGCCGCGGATTTCCGCGAGCGGCTCTGGAGCCGCGACCACCTCGACAAGGCGGCCGTCCTCCAGCACCAGCGCATCGCCGCCGCGCAGCGCGACGGCGTTCTCGAGATCGAGCAGGAATTCGAGCCCGCGCGTGCCGGTCATCGCCATCCGCCGCCGGTGCCGGTCGTCGAAATCGAGCACGACGGTATCGGCCGCCGCTTCAGTCCAGCGATGCTGTCCCAGAACCTTGGTTGCGCGGATCATCGATGCCTCAGAGCTTCTCGACCTTGGCGTCACTGATGATCTCGATCACCGTCGGGCCGGTCTTCATCTGCGCGGAATATTCGCGCCATACCTTCATGTGCGGCGCCCTGGCATGCGCGTTGAGATCCTCGCGGCTCTCCCAGCGCTCGACCACCACATAGAGGTTGGGATCGTTGACGCTGACATTGCCGTCATAGGAGATGCAACCCTTCTCCTTTCGGGTCTCGACCGTGCAGGCCTTGTGGCCCTTGATGAAGTCGTCCTTATTCTCCGGCTTCATCGGCGTGGTGGCGATCACATAGATCATGCTGTTTGTCCCGTTTTTGTTGTTATTTTAGCGGACGTCGACCTTCTCGGGCGTGATCACCTCGATCTTGGGCGGCGCGGCCATGCACTTCACGGCGACCCGGCCGAACGTCTTCATGTGCTCGGCGGTGCGATGCGGCACCAGCGCCTCGGCGTTCTCCCACTGCTCGACGAACACCATCTTGCTGTGGTCGGTGACGCTCTCGTGCAAATCATAGGCGATGTTGCCGGGCTCCTTGCGGGTTTCCTTGATGCAGGCGGTCGCCGCGGCGATGAATTCGGCGCGGGACTCGGGCTTGATGGTCAGCGTGGCTACGACGTAAATCACGGAAATTCCTCCCGATTTTTCTCTTTTGGCTTTGGATACCGGGAGCGGTTTTAGAACATAAAGTAACGCTGTGCCATGGGCAGCACCTCGGCCGGCGCGCAGGTCAGGAGCTCGCCGTCTGCGCGTACCTCATAGGTCTCGGGGTCGACCTCAATGTTCGGCGTCGCATCGTTGTGGATCATGCTCTTCTTGGAGATCTTGCCGCGGGTGTTCTGCACCGCGTAGAGCTTCTTGCTGATCCCGAGCTTGCGTGCGAGGCCGCCGGTAACCGCGGCCTTCGAGGTGAACACCACCGAGGACGCGGTCAGCGCCTTGCCGAAGGCGGCGAACATCGGCTGGTAGTGCACCGGCTGGGGCGTCGGGATCGAGGCGTTGGGATCGCCCATCGGCGCCGCCACGATCGAGCCGCCCTTGATGATGCAGTCCGGCTTGACGCCGAAGAACGCCGGCGACCACAGCACGAGGTCCGCCAGCTTGCCTTTCTCCACCGAACCGATCAGCTTCGACACGCCATGCGCGATCGCGGGGTTGATGGTGTATTTGGCGATGTAGCGCTTGACGCGGAAATTGTCGTTGTCGTTGCCCTTGTCCTGCGGCAGCGCGCCGCGCTGCTTCTTCATCTTGTCGGCGGTCTGCCAGGTGCGGATGATGACCTCGCCCAGCCGGCCCATCGCCTGGGAGTCCGACGACATCATCGAGAGCGCGCCGAGATCGTGCAGGATGTCCTCGGCGGCGATGGTCTCCTTGCGGATCCGGCTTTCGGCGAAGGCGAGATCCTCGGCGATCGACGGATCGAGGTGATGGCACACCATCAGCATGTCGAGATGCTCGTCGATGGTGTTGCGGGTGAACGGCCTTGTCGGATTGGTCGAGGACGGCAGCACGTTCTTGAGGCCTGCGATCTTGATAATGTCGGGCGCGTGGCCACCGCCGGCGCCCTCGGTGTGGAAGGCATGGATGGTGCGGCCCTTGAATGCCTTGACCGTGTCCTCCACGAAGCCGGATTCGTTCAGCGTGTCCGAGTGCAGCATCACCTGGACGTCGTAATCGTCGGCGACCGACAGGCAGGTGTCGATGGCCGATGGCGTGGTGCCCCAGTCCTCGTGCAGCTTCAGCGCGCAGGCGCCGCCCTTGATCATCTCGACCAGCGCCGCCGGGCGCGAGGCGTTGCCCTTGCCCGAGATGCCGAGATTGACCGGAAAGGCGTCGAACGACTGGATCATCCGCCCCATGTGCCACGGGCCGGGCGTGCAGGTGGTGGCGAAGGTGCCGTGCGAGGGGCCAGTGCCGCCGCCCAGCATCGAGGTGACGCCAGCCATCAGCGCGTGCTCGATCTGCTGCGGGCAGATGAAGTGGATGTGGCTGTCGAATCCACCGGCGGTGAGGATCTTGCCCTCACCCGCGATCACATCGGTGCCGGGCCCGATGATGATGGTCACATTGGGCTGGATGTCCGGATTGCCGGCCTTGCCGATCGCGGCGATCATGCCCTCCTTGATCGCGACGTCGGCCTTCACGATGCCCCAGTGATCGACGATCAGCGCGTTGGTGATGACGGTATCGGCCGCACCCTGCGCATTGGTCACCTGCGACTGCCCCATGCCGTCGCGGATCACCTTGCCGCCGCCGAACTTCACCTCCTCGCCATAGGTGGTGAGATCCTTCTCGACCTCGATGATCAAATCGGTGTCGGCGAGCCGCACCTTGTCGCCGGTGGTCGGCCCGAACATGTCGGCATAGACGGAACGTTTGATCTTCACGGACATATCAGCCCCCAGTTTCAGCCAGCGCAGCCTTGGCGCGCGCAATGGTGTCGTCGAAAATACGGTCGAGCCGCGAATTGATCCCCCGGCAACCGGCAACAACCTTGCCGGCCCAGGCCGCATAATCGGCCAGATCGTCGCGCTCGTCCTTGCTTGGATGCGGCACGATCCGGGCGCCGATATTGCTGACCTTGTCGGCGGTCTTGATCAGCTTCGCATCAGGCGACTTATGCGGAGCATCATCGATCTGCCTTTGCCGACGCACGGCCTTGGGCAGACTCATGTCGTCGGTGCATTCGACCACCAGCGAGGCAACACGCTCGCTGAATTTTTGCGCGAGCTCCTCGCGCGTGGTCTCGGTATCCTCGATGGTGTCGTGCAGCCAGCCGGCCGCCACCAGCTCGGCATCGGCGCCATCGGTCACTTGCGCCAGCAGGTTCGCGACCTCGGCGAGATGATTGATGTAAGGCTCGCTCCCCCGCCCCTTGCGCGCCATCCCGTTATGACGGCGCGCGGCAAGCTCGGCAGCCTCGGAGACCATGCGGAGCGCCGGAAGCATGCGGCTACAGTGCTCCCCTTTGTTCACACTCACAATCAGAGCAGAGCCGAAGAATGACGTCTGTCAGCGCCCGGGGCTTACCCCTCTCCCCAACCCTCCCCCGCAAGGGGGGAGGGAGCCCAACCAGGGTGCTCACCTCACATTGAATCACAGCTTCCCCTTCACCTCGGCGCGGAAGCCGTAGATCACGCGCTTGCCGGCGAGTGCGACGAGCTTGATGTCGCGGGTCTGGCCGGGCTCGAAGCGGACGGCGGTGCCGGCGGCGATGTCGAGGCGCATGCCGCGGGCTTTCTTGCGGTCGAATTTCAGCGCCGGGTTGGTCTCGAAGAAATGGTAGTGCGAGCCGACCTGGATCGGACGGTCGCCGGTGTTGGCGACCGACAGCGTCACGGTCTTGCGGCCGGCATTGAGCTCGATCTCGCCGTCCTTGATGAAGAGTTCGCCGGGGATCATGTCCTTCTCCTCGTCATTCCGGGGCATGCGAAGCATGAACCCGGAATCTCCTTAAACAATCTCTGGATTCCGGGTTCGGCCTTCCGGCCGCCCCGGAATGACGCTCGTGACTATCGGATCGGCTCGTGCACGGTGACGAGCTTGGTGCCGTCGGGGAATGTCGCCTCGACCTGGATGTCGTGGATCATCTCGGGGATGCCGGCCATCACCTGATCGCGGGTCAGGACCTTGGCGCCGGCCTGCATCAAATCGGCGACGGTGCGGCCGTCGCGTGCGCCCTCGACGATGAAATCGGTGATCAGCGCGATCGCCTCGGGGTGGTTCAGCTTGACGCCGCGCTCCAGCCTGCGGCGCGCCACCATGGCCGCCATCGAAACCAAGAGCTTGTCCTTTTCGCGGGGAGACAAATTCATGCGAGCACTCTGATCGTTCTGATGAGGTCTAGTTGAGCCACAGCCGCGGCAGCGGGACCATGGAGGCGCGGCCGAGCACCGTCATCATATCGGCGCGCAGCCGGGCCGCATCTTGGGCACAGAAGCGTGCCATTGCAAAGCCATTCCAGGCGGAGATACCGACTTCGCCGCCGAAGCTGTCCGACGCCTCGCGGATGCGCTCGATCAAAGCCTCGTCGCCCGGCACGATCAGCGCCGTGCCGATTGCGCAGCCCCCACCAGCGATCGCGGGCCGTGCGAGCTTCTGGCCGATCTCGCCGTCGAGCCGGATCGTCTCAGCAAACACCAGCCGGCCGCCGCGCCGCATCCGCCAGCGGTCGACGAATTCGCCATGGCGCATGGTCTCGCCCATCGCAGCACGGCCGAACACCACGATCTCGGAGAGCAGGAGCGAAGCGCCTTCCGCAAGATCGATGTCGAAGCTCCTGACAATACGTGCGCGGTCGAACAGGATTGTCTCCTGCGGCAGCCAGGAGAGATGCGCACCGTCCGCGACCTTCAGCGCAATATCGAGTCGAGCCGGCGCTGCCGGCGCACGATAGACCTTTTCCGCCGCTGCCGTAGTTAGCGTCAGGCGGGTGCCCTCGCCGGCTGCGATCGCGATGTCGAAGCGGTCGCCGCCCGCAATGCCGCCGGCGGTGTTGACGAACATGGCCGAGAGGCCGTCGTCCTCCGGCGATGGAAAGCGGACGCGCAGCGAGCCTGACTCATGCAGGTCGCCGCGGCGGGTGGCGCCATCCTTGCGGTGCACGCCGAACCTGACAGCACCCTGGGCGCGGTTGGCCGCAAACGTCGCCGCTGCCGCGCCTGCGATCCCGGTCCGCATTCCCCCGATGCTCCCTCACGCACGCCGCGCGAGGCGGCGTCATAGCTGGTTCACAGCGCCATCTGGCGGCTGATCTCGGCGGGATCGAGGTTCGCGCGGTCGCAGGCATATTTCACCGCACCCCGGTCCATCACGGCAAAACTGTCGCCGAGTTCGCAGGCAAAGTCGAGATATTGTTCGACCAGCACGATTGCGATGTTGCCGAGGTTGCGCAGATAGGAAATGGCGCGGCCGATGTCCTTGATGATCGAGGGCTGGATGCCTTCGGTCGGCTCGTCGAGCAGCAGCAGCTTTGGCCGCATCACCAGCGCGCGGCCGATCGCGAGCTGCTGCTGCTGGCCGCCGGAGAGGTCGCCACCGCGGCGGCCCAGCATGGTCTGCAGCACCGGAAACAGCGAGAACACGTCATCGGGGATGTTGCGGTCTTCGCGCTTCAGCGGGCCGAAGCCGGTCTTGAGGTTTTCTTCCACCGTCAGCAACGGAAAGATCTCGCGGCCCTGCGGCACGAAGCCGATGCCGCGCCGCGCTCGCTCGTAGGGCTTCAGCGCGGTGATGTCCTTGCCGTCGAAATTGATCGCGCCGGAGGCGATCGGGTATTGCCCGACCATGGCGCGCAGCAGCGAGGTCTTGCCGACGCCGTTGCGGCCGAGCACACAGGTGACCTTGCCGGGCTCTGCGGTCAGCGACACGCCGCGCAAGGCCTGCGCCGCGCCGTAATAGAGGTTGATGTTGTCGATCTTCAGCATCGCGCTAGCGCCCCAGATACACTTCGACCACCCGCTCATTCGACGACACCTGGTCGATCGAACCTTCGGCGAGCACCGTGCCTTCGTGCAGGCAGGTCACCTTGACGCCGAGCTCGCGCACGAAGGTCATGTCGTGCTCGACCACCATGATGGTGTGGTTCTTGTTGATCTCCTTCAGAAGCTCCGCAGTCAGATGGGTCTCGACATCGGTCATGCCGGCGACCGGCTCGTCGACCAGCAGCACCTTGGGGTCCTGCGCCAAGAGCATGCCGATCTCGAGCCACTGCTTCTGGCCGTGCGACAGGCTGCCGGCGAGGCGGTTGCGCGCATCGGTCAGGCGAATGGTCTCGAGCACCTTGTCGATGCGCTCGGACTCGGCCTTGCTGCCGCGCCAGAACAGCGTGCCGCGCACGGAATGATCGACATTGAGCGCGAGCAGCAGATTGTCCTGCACGGTCTGGCTCTCGAACACCGTCGGTTTCTGGAACTTGCGGCCGATGCCGAGCTCGGCGATCCGGGTCTCGTCGAGCCGGGTCAGGTCGACGGTGCCGTCGAACAGCACCGTGCCCTCGTCCGGCTTGGTCTTGCCGGTGATGATGTCCATCATCGTGGTCTTGCCGGCGCCGTTCGGGCCGATGATGGCGCGCATCTCACCGGGCGCGAGCGTCAGCGACAGATTGTTGATGGCGTGAAAACCGTCGAACGAGACGTGCACGCCGTCGAGATAGAGCATGGCCGAAGTGGCGCGGGTATCCATGACGTTCATCTGCCTACTCCGCCGGGTTCGGTGCGCCGACGCCGTCTTCGCGCGCGGCGCTTTCCCGGTCGGCCGCAAGGGCCGCGCTACGCCGCGTCTCCCACCAGCTGTTGAAGGTGCCGACGATGCCCTTGGGCAGCAGCAGCGTAACCAGGATGAACAGCGCGCCGAGCATGAACAGCCAGTACGGTGCGAGCGGCCCCGAGGTGAAGACCGTCTTGGCGTAGTTGACGACGACGGCGCCAAGCGCCGCCCCGATCAGCGTGCCGCGGCCGCCGACCGCGACCCAGATCACCGCCTCGATCGAATTGCCGGGGGCGAATTCGCTCGGATTGATGATGCCGACCTGCGGCACATAGAGCGCGCCGGCGACGCCGGCCATGCAGGCCGACAGCGTGAACACGAACAGCTTGTAGGATTCGACGCGATAGCCGAGGAATCGGGTCCGGCTTTCGGCGTCGCGCACCGCGATCAGGACCTTGCCGAGCTTCGAGGTGACGATCGCGCGGCAGATCAGGAAAGCGATGATCAGCGCAAGGCAGCTCAGCAGGAACAGCGTGGCACGGGTCCCTTCGGCCTGCACGTTGAAGCCGAGGATGTCCTTGAAGTCGGTCAGGCCGTTGTTGCCGCCGAAGCCGAAATCATTGCGGAAGAATGCCAGAAGCAGCGCATAGGTCATCGCCTGCGTGATGATCGAGAGATAGACGCCGGTGACGCGCGAGCGGAAGGCGAGCCAGCCGAAGCAGAAGGCGAGCAGGCCCGGCACCAAAAGCACCATCAGCGCGGCAAATGCGAATTTGTCGAAGCCGTACCAGTACCAGGGCAGCTTGTCCCAGTTCAGGAACACCATGAAGTCGGGCAGAACAGGATTGCCGTAAACGCCGCGGCTGCCGATCTGGCGCATCAGATACATTCCCATGGCGTAGCCGCCGAGCGCGAAGAACGCACCGTGACCGAGCGAGAGGATGCCGCAATAGCCCCAGATCAGGTCGATCGAGAGCGCTAGGATGGCGTAGCAGACATATTTGCCCCACAGCGCCACCAGATAGGTCGGCACCTGGAACATCGAGCCCTGCGGCAAAAGCAGGTTCGACAGCGGGATCAGCACCCCGACCGCGGCAACGAGCAGGACGAACGCGGTCGCGGCGCGGTCGAGCGAACGGGTGAGGATGTGCGGCGTCATGCTTCCACCGCCCGACCCTTGAGCGCGAACAGGCCGCGCGGCCGCTTCTGGATGAACAGGATGATCAGCACCAGGATCGCGATCTTGCCGAGCACCGCACCCGCCACCGGCTCCAGGAACTTGTTGGCGATGCCGAGCGTGAAGGCGCCGACCAGCGTGCCCCAGAGATTGCCGACGCCGCCGAACACCACGACCATGAAACTGTCGATGATGTAGCTCTGGCCGAGATTCGGGCTGACATTGTCGATCTGCGAAAGCGCCACGCCGGCAATGCCGGCGATCCCCGAGCCAAGGCCGAAGGTCAATGCGTCGACGCGCGAGGTGGCGATTCCCATCGAGGCCGCCATGCGGCGGTTCTGCGTCACCGCGCGCATCTCGAGCCCGAGCGCGGTGTAGCGCAGCATCGCGAGCAGGATGGCGAACACCGCGAGCGTGAAGCAGAGGATCCAGAGCCGATTATAGGTGATGGTGATCTGACCGAGCTCGAAGGCGCCGCTCATCCAGGAGGGATTGCCGACCTCGCGGTTGGTCGGGCCGAACGCGGTGCGCACCGCCTGCTGCAGCACCAGCGACAGGCCCCAGGTCGCGAGCAACGTTTCCAGCGGACGGCCGTAGAGGAAGCGGATGATCGTGCGCTCGATCAAAACACCGATCATACCGGCGACCAGGAAGGCGAGCGGCACCGCGATCAGCAGCGAATAGTCGAACAGCGCGGGATAACGGGTCCGGATCACCTCCTGCACCACGAAGGTGGTGTAGGCCCCGAGCATCACCATCTCGCCATGCGCCATGTTGATGACGCCCATCACGCCGAAGGTGATGGCAAGCCCGATCGCGGCGAGCAGCAGCACCGAGCCGAGCGACAGGCCGTACCAGGCATTCTGCACCATCGACCACATCGCGAGATTGCTCTGGATCGAGGTGACCGCGGTTGCCGCCGCCTGGGCGACCAGCGGCGGCTGGTCGCCGAGCCCGGTGAGCAGCGCCAGCGCCTCCTGGTCGCCGCGCGCCTTGACCACGGCGACGGCGTCGAGCTTGTCGCTGTCGGACGCATCCGACTTGAACAGGATGATGGCGGCGCGCGCCTCGGCGAAAGCCTGCTTGATCGACTTGACGCTCTCCTTGGCGAGCGCGCCCTCCACCGTCGGCAGCAGGTTCTCCTCGTGGCTCTTGAACACCGACTGCGCAGCCGCGAGCCGCTTGGCCGGATCCGGCGACAACAGCGTCAGGCCGCCGAGCGCGGCCTCCACGGTGCGGCGCAGGCGGTTGTTGAGGCGAACGGCGGCGGCGTTGTCGGGCAGCTTGTCGACGGCAGCGCCGGTGGTGGCGTCGATGATCTTGCCGTCGGCCTGCGTGATGAAGACCTTCTTGCTGTCCGGATCGGCCGACAGCCGGCCGTCCTGCAGCGCGCTGATGATGGGCGAGGCCAGCGCATTGCCCGATGCGGCAACCCCGCCGATCGCCTCCTCGGTGTCGGAGAACTCGTCATTGGCGAATTTGGCGACGGAATCCTCGAACGGGCCGGCCAGCGCCGGAACGGCGAAACAGCTCAGCAGCAGGATCGAGAGAAGCAGCGCACGAAAGCGATCAATACAATTGGCGAACACGTCAGTACCCCGGCAGGAGTGTGAGGAGAAGGCGGCGAGCTGTGCCGCCTTCTCCAGGTTCTTGGATGGTTGTGTTGTGTCGTTGTTGAGGTCAGGACTTTTGTTTGAGCGTGATCTTTTCGGAAAACCGCTTCGCACTTTGCGCTAACGCGGCCCTCCGGGTCCGGATCAAGCTCTCCATCAGGAGCCCTGGCCGCCGCACTTGTTGGTCTTGGTGTTGTAGTTGCCGCACTTCTTGCCGACCCAATCGCCGATCAGGTCCTTGGAGCCCTCGAGCTCCTTCGACCAGGCATCGCCGGCCACCAGGCCCGGGGTCTTCCACACCACGTCGAACTGGCCGTTGGCCTTGATCTCGCCGATGAACACCGGCTTGGTGATGTGATGGTTCGGCAGCATCTTCGAGGTGCCGCCGGTCAGGTTCTTGGCTTCGATGCCGGGCAGCGCGTCGATCACCTTGTCGGGATCGGTCGACTTCACCTTCTCGACCGCCTTGACCCACATGTCGAAGCCGATCACGTGCGCTTCCATCGGATCGTTGGTCACGCGCTTCGGATTCTTGGTGTAGGCCTGCCACGCCTTGATGAACTTCTCGTTCTCGGGCGTCTTGATCGACTCGAAGTAGTTCCAGGCGGCGAGATGGCCGAGCAGCGGCTTGGTATCGATGCCGGCGAGTTCTTCTTCACCGACCGAGAACGCGACCACCGGAATGTCGGTCGCCTTGATGCCCTGGTTACCGAGCTCCTTGTAGAAGGGGACGTTGGCGTCGCCGTTGATGGTGGAGACCACGGCGGTCTTCTTGCCGGCCGAGCCGAATTTCTTGATGTCGGCCACGATCGTCTGCCAGTCGGAATGACCGAACGGCGTGTAGTTGATCATGATGTCTTCCGGGGCGACGCCCTTCGACTTCAGATAGGCTTCCAGGATCTTGTTGGTGGTGCGCGGATAGACGTAGTCGGTGCCGGCCAGCACCCAGCGCTTCACCTTCTCGTCCTTCATCAGATAGTCGACGGCGGGGATCGCCTGCTGGTTCGGCGCGGCACCCGTGTAGAACACGTTGCGCTCGGATTCCTCGCCCTCATACTGCACCGGGTAGAACAGGATATTGTTCAGCTCCTTGAACACCGGGAGCACGGACTTGCGCGACACCGAGGTCCAGCAGCCGAACACGACCGCAACCTTGTCCTTGGTGATCAGCTCGCGCGCCTTCTCCGCAAACAGCGGCCAGTTCGATGCGGGATCGACCACGACGGCCTCGAGCTTCTTGCCAAGCACGCCGCCCTTCTTGTTCTGCTCGTCGATCAGGAAAAGGATGGTGTCCTTCAGCGTGGTTTCGCTGATGGCCATGGTGCCGGAAAGCGAATGGAGGACGCCAACCTTGATGGTGTCGTCGGCCGCTTGCGCGGGCGCGAACGGCGAGGACGCAGCCAGGCCCAAAACCAGGCCGGCCGTCGCCGCGAGCGCGCGGCGGCGGGTCATCGTCGTTATTTTGTGAGTAAGCTGAGTAAGCATGAAATGTCGTCTCCCTGACGCAGGCGTGAACGCTTGCGAAACGGCCGCTTGGCCGCCTGCGGTGAAGGGAATCGCAAGAACTGTGCCACGGTGCGCGGGCACCTTAAGCCAATGAACCGGCTGGATAATTTTGCGAGTTCCGGGCAAATACGGAAATCGATTGCTCAATCATTGGGCCGTCATCTTGACTGCCGAAAGTGCAATCAGATTATTTTGTAGGCAAATTTGTCATTTTGGCTAAAATTCCGGCACCGATTTGTGACAGTTTGCGCGAGCGATCGGCGAACTTCGGGCACCGATCCGGCAATCTCACCTTGAAACCGCCCTGTTCCTGGTCCATATCCTCGCCATGCCCGCGAAATCGCGGTGCCTTCGCGAGCTGCGTGTACAAGCCGCCCCAAGCGGCTTCTGGCTCGCCTTTCAGCTAACCCAGCTTGACGCCCCAGACACGCGGGTGTCCCGAACGCCTTCAAGCGATTCCGGCCGAAATTGGACCGGGACGACGACGGCTTTTATGGAAAGAACCACCTTTTGACCTCCTTTCAGGATTTCGGCCTCGCCGAACCCATCGCCCGCGCGCTTCGTGAAGAGAACTATCTCACACCGACCCCCATCCAGGCCCAGACCATCCCACTCGCACTTGCCGGCCGCGACGTCGTCGGCATCGCCCAGACCGGCACCGGCAAGACCGCATCCTTCGCGCTGCCGATCCTGCACCGGCTGCTCGAGAACCGCATCCGTCCGCAGCCCAAGAGCTGCCGCGTGCTGGTGCTCTCGCCCACCCGCGAGCTGTCCGGGCAGATCCTCGACAGCTTCAATGCCTATGGCCGCCACCTCCGGCTGTCCTCGGCGCTCGCCATCGGCGGCGTCCCGATGGGCCGCCAGGTCCGCAGCGTGATGCAGGGCGTCGAGGTGATGGTCGCCACCCCCGGCCGCCTGCTCGATCTCGTGCAGAGCAACGGACTGAAGCTCAACCAGGTCGAGTTCCTGGTGCTCGATGAAGCCGACCGCATGCTCGACATGGGCTTCATCAACGACATCCGGAAGATCGTCGCCAAGCTGCCGATCCGGCGGCAGACGCTGTTCTTCTCGGCCACCATGCCCAAGGACATCGCCGAACTCGCCGAAGCGATGCTGCGCGACCCCGCCCGCGTGGCGGTGACGCCGGTGGCCTCGACGGTCGACCGGATCGCCCAGCGCGTGATCCAGGTCGATTTCGCGGCCAAGCCGGCGATTCTCGCCCAGTTGCTGAAGCAGGAACCGGTCAATCGCGCCCTGATCTTCACCCGCACCAAGCATGGCGCGGACAAGGTGGTGAAAGGCCTGGAGCGAGCCGGCATCAGCGCCAATGCCATCCACGGTAACAAGTCGCAGAACCACCGCGAGCGTACGCTGGCGGCGTTCCGCACCGGCGAAATCCGTACACTGGTGGCGACCGATATCGCCGCCCGCGGCATCGACGTCGACGGCATCAGCCATGTCGTGAATTTCGACCTGCCCAACATCCCGGAGACCTATGTCCACCGCATCGGCCGCACCGCGCGCGCCGGGGCCGACGGGGTCGCGATCTCGCTGATCGCGGGTGCCGAAGAGATGGGCTATTTGCGTGACATCGAACGGCTGATCCGCGTCACGCTGCCGCGGGAAGACCGTCGCACGCCGGGCAGCAACCGCGAAACCGCACCGGCTCAGGCGCCCCACCCGCACCGGGGTGGCCGTTCTGCGCCACGCGCGCATAATGTCCGTGGGAAGAATGAGACGGCTCCAAGTGGAAAAGGGCCTCGCCGCCGCCGCCGTCCAGGTGGTAATAATGGCGCGCCGCAGACGAGCCGGGGCGAGTCGCCGCGTCCGTCGCAGGCCGGCAACAGCGAAGGCATCCAGGGCGTCGCCTTCTTGCATCGCGAGAGCCGGCCGAATCCGCAACCCAACCGCAACAACCGACCGAAGCACTAGCCGTCGCTCGATCTGGAGAACCATATGGCTAAGGAAGAGCTGATCCAGTTCGAAGGACTGGTGACCGAAATCCTCCCCGACGCTCGTTACCGGGTACAACTCGATGCCGGACACGAGATCGTCGCCTACACCGCCGGCAAGATGAAGAAAAACCGCATCAAGACGCTGGCCGGCGACCGCGTTACGATCGAAATGTCGCCCTACGATCTCGAAAAGGGCCGCCTGATTTTCCGCCACAAGGACGAGCGTCCGAGTGGCGCGCCCGGCGGCCCGCCGCGGGGCGGAGCGCAGCGCGGCGGCCAGTTCCGCCGCCGATAAACAAGGTTTGCAACTGCTGCGCGCATGACATCCTGATGTCCTGCGCAGCAATGGCCGGCGCCTGCGCCGGCCAAAAAATCGCGCACGTCAGGATTGTTTTGAAGCCTTCTATCGAATAATATCCTACCCATCGATTTTCGGCCGGACGACATTAGCCAATACCGGTACAGCCGGTTCAGACGCTGACGACCCTTCCAAAAATTCGATCTCACCACCCCGCCGATCAGCGGGTCTTGAACTTGTATATCTGAGAAGGGACTACCCACGTGAGCATGGGAACCGTGAAGTGGTTTAACGCGACCAAGGGCTACGGCTTCATCCAGCCGGATGAAGGCGGGAACGACGTGTTCGTGCACATCAGTGCAGTCGAGCGCGCCGGCCTTGGCACTCTGCGTGAAGGCCAGAAGATCTCCTACGAGATCGTGGCTGACCGCCGTTCCGGCAAATCCTCGGCCGACAATCTGCGCGCCGCCGGATAAGCCGATTTCCCGGACGCGCGAAGCTCCAGGAAATTGTCGTCAAAGCATCAAGGGCCGTACCTCCGGGTACGGCCCTTTTTGTATGGATCGCGGGCTTGCCGCAGCAGCAGCCCACTTCGCTCGAAAACGCTTCTAGACTTTGACGCGTTTTCTTCACGCGAACCGGTGCCCACTTCGCTCGAAAACGCTTTAGTAAGTCGTGCAGGCGTTCGACGCGGTGGCCGACGTCGAGGAATAGTTCACGCACAGCGACTGCCGCGGCCTGGTATAGGCGACGTCGCTGAGATTGATGCCGCTCTTGGCCATCACGTAGCCGATCGTCGGAACGTATTTGTAGCTGACTTCACTGAAGATCAGATAGGTGCCCGCAATGAGCAGCGACGCCGGGACCAGGCTCGTCACCACATCACCCTGACTGCGCGCGGAGGCCGTCACCGTGGCTTGCGTGGCACCGCTGGCGATCGTTCCCGCCTTGCTCCACTGGATCCGCGCGATATTGGAGTTGTCGACGTAGATTTCCGACAATGTGATTTTGGTCGGCGACGGATCGTACGGCGTCATGATGCCGACGGCGGCGCTGAAGAAGTTCTGCAGGTCGGTGTCGACCACCGCCGTTGCCTGTGAGGTCAGATCCGACGCGGCGCGCGCCATCAGCGTGACCTTGCGGTCGACCGCGACGCCGGATGAGAACTCGACGGTGCCGAAGAACATCACCAGCATCAGCGGCACGATGAAGGCGAACTCGACGGCGGCGAGGCCACGGCGGTCATGGCCGAGGGCGGCGACGGAACGCAGCAATGCCGCAGCTAAGGTTTTCACGACTTTGCTCATGAGCATGTGGCTCCGGAGGTGCCGGAGGGCTCGTTCTTGAACGTCGCGGTCGCGGTCAACAGCCGCTTGCCGTTGGAGAGGTTGGCGACGTTGAAGCCGAGCTTGGTGACGAACAGCGGCCACTGATAGTACAGCCGGACAACCACGACGTCGCCATCCTTGCCGGGACACCATTTCGTGGCCGGAATGAACGCATTGCTGGAGTCGATCGGCGGCGTGATGTTGACGCTGCTGAACGAGGAATAACTGCGCACGTCGACAAATATGCCGTTGGTGCAATCGAACAGCGCGCTGACCCGGCCGCAGACGTAGTCCTTGAACTGCTGCTGGGTGTAGCTCAGGCCCTGGGCCTGACCGGTCATGACGAAGCGGGCCGAATCCTGCGTCACCGTCTCGAGCACCTGGCTGGCAAGGAAGATCATTGCCACTTCGATGATCGCGAACAGCAATCCGAAAAACAGCGGTGCGACCATCGCGAATTCGACCGCGGTCACGCCACGGCGATTTCGGCGAAAGCGGCGGAGCAGGCCTGCGAAGGAACGAGCGGGCAGCGGCATCAACGACCCCGGATCAACATGGCAGCAACAACTACCCCAAGACTCATTGTTGAAGTGTTTCGCCGGATCGAGACAGAGTGCCCCGATCCGTTAGGTCTTGCTTAACCATGTCGAACGAACGGCACCCGATCGGCCACGGCCCCGGCGTGAGTGGCGCCGGAGCGGACACGTGCTAGTTCTGCGGTTTCGCTCCCGCGCCCGGGCCGGAGGCCTGGGTGTTGAGCGTACCGGCCTGGTCCATGGTCGACTTGAAATAGACGTCGCCGTCGCCGAGCGTGATGCGGCGCTGACAGACCGGCATGCAGCTGTAGGTCTCGCGATCGACGCCGCGATAGACGGTGACGAGCTGATCGGTCGGGCCTTCGACCTGGATCTGGCGATCCACCAGCACCTGACCGGTGCGGTCGAGCGCGATGAAATTGGTTGCGCCGTAGCCCTTGCCGGTCACGACGACAACACCGCCATTCTGCAGGGTGACATCGGCAATCAGGGGATTGCCGACCACGATCGTGGCAATGCCTCCGGGCAGCTTGACGAGCTTGGCCTGATCGACATTGACCGCGATCCGGTCGGGATCGGGCGCAGCCGTTGCGAACGCGGGCGACAGCAGCACGGCTGCGGCCAGCGAGATGAATCCAATGCGCGTGACGGCGCGAATACGATGGGACTGAAACGACATATTGTACCCCGGGACGTTAACAGGCCGGCAAAAGCGATACGCAGCGGACCGGCGCCCGACGCAGGCGAATCTGACGGCAATTCATTTAAGAAGCGCAAATATCGAGCGCCGAATTGCGCGGATGTCACGACTTCCGGAGCGGATCGGCCAGCGGCCTTGGAATCTCGCGCCTATCCCGCAGGGCGCGCGGCCGCCGCCTCGCCGCCCGTACGCACATGGATCACCACGCAATCGTCGGCGTAGAGGCGCTGCCATCCATCGATATGATCGAGAAATCTGGAGGCAGGCGTCGCCGGGTCGAGCATCACCGCATCGATGTCGTAGGTCTTGAGCAGATCGAAGAAGCTGTCGACGTCCTTGAGCTGGAGCGCGCGGTAATAGGCCATCTCGAACGTCTCGCCGTAAAGCTCGGCACGCCCGTCGACGAACACCGGCACCTGACGCCAGATCAGATATCCGCCGAACTGCAGATCGTTGAGCACGCGCCGGGCATTGTGCGCCTTCAGCGCGTCAACGGCAGCAGCGGGCGAATGGATCGGCGGCGGCGCGATGTTCGCCCGTGCGGCAACGAACCAGGTCGAGGCGCACAGCGCGGCGATGAATATCGCAGCCGGCGCAGCCTTTAGCCGGACAATGCTCGCGGCACGCAGATCGAACTGGGTCGCCACCGGCATCAACGCAGCCAGCGGCAGCAGCAGGGCGAACAGCTCGAGATTCCTGACATGGGACAGCGCCATGTGCAGCAGGCCCAGCACCAGGGCGATCCGCGGCAGCGGCAGCCTCACTCCGCAATAGAGCGCCCCGCCGATCAGGCCGAGAATGGATAGCTCGAATGCATCGATGTGGCTGAAGTTCGCCGGCATCCACTCCGCAATCAGATGCAGCAATTCGCCGAGGCTGAGAATCTTCAAGGAGGCAAGGAGCGAACCCCATCCGTAGGGGGTCGCGCAGCACGCGGCCAGCGCGCCGATACCGAATGCCGTCCAGCACAGTGCCAGCGGCAATCTTTGCGCGGGCGCGGCATTCCACATCGCGTCGAGCGCAAAGGCGCCGAGAAGCACCAGGCCGAACAGAAAGCCGCCATGCAAATTGGCCCAGAGCGCGATCAGCGGCAGCAGCCAGAACGAGGGGGCCTCGCGGCGTTCACTGGCGACCATCAGGCCGTTCGCCCAGACCATCATGATCGGCAGCACCAGCACATGCGGACGGGCCAGCAGATGCCCGCATGTCAGCACCAGCGCCGCCAGCGCGACCAGGCTCGCATAGATCGCCGGCAGCGCGCGGCTGAGAATGGCGGTAAGCAGCGCGAAGGTGGCGGCACCACAGGCCGCGGTCAGCGCCGCGGGACCGGTCCACCCGGCAAGATCATAGGCCTTCGCGAACAGGACCTGCGCCAGCCAGGACGACGACATCCATGGCTGACCTGCCTTGGTGAACGAATAGATATCGACCGACGGCAGCGCGCGATGGTCGAGGATCCAGCGGCCGACCGCGATCTGCCAGTAGGTGTCGGAATCGGCGAGCAGCCTGTCGCCGACGATCAGCAGCAGCGCATAGACGCCGCACGCCATCCAGAACCAGGCCGGGACCTCGGCGAATGCAGAGGTCCTCGCATGCGGGATGGTTGCGGTCTCAGCACTCATGCGGGCACGGGCCGGACAACGACGTCAATGCCGGAACGGATAGGCCAGCTGTCCGCCGATCTCGGCCGGCACGCCCTGCTCGGCGTCGACGCCGTAATCCTCCGGAAGCTTGCCTTCGGGCATGCGGAACGTCCCGAACAGGATGTCCCAGAGCGGAAACGTGCCCGCGAAATTGGTGTCGCCGCCTTCCTCGAGCGCGGTGTGATGCCAGCGATGAAACACCGGCGTCGCGATCACATATTTGAACGGGCCGAGTGTCCAGTTCAGGTTGGCGTGGACGAAGGCCGAATGGAATGTGGTGAACGGGCCGACCCACAGCATGATGTTCGGTGAGATGCCGGCCATCAGCAGAATCACGTCGACCGTGATCGTGCCGATCAGGAGATTGACGGGATGGAAGCGCGCCGCCGAAATCCATTCGAGGTCTTCGGAGGAGTGATGAATGGCGTGGTACTTCCAGAAGCCGCCGCCGTGAAACATCCGGTGCAGCCAATACAGCATGAAGTCCGAGGCGACCAGGAAGACGATCGACTGCAGCCAGAGCGGAAGCTGCGACAGCGGGCCGTGCCCGTTCTCGTAGAACGCGATGAGATCGTCGGCGCCGTGCACGTTGAAGACCGCGGCCGCGCCGACCACCAGGAGTCCGATGCGCAGCACGCGGGCGAACACCGGCACGAAGAACCAGTAGCAGATGTCCGTGACCAGCTCACGCTTCTGCCACCATGGCTTGCCGGGATTGCAGGCCCAGAAATGGGTCAGCACGGTGAAGAACAATGCGAGGCCGATCGTGATCGGCACCACCCTCATCATCGTCTGGCCGAGCATCTCGATGACTTCAAGCGGAAGGGTGGACATGACAGCCTCATTCTACGGAAGCCTCATGGGTATAGATGTGCGCTTAAGGAGCCGTGAATAGACCCCGGCCGCGGCCGGCCTCGGCAACAATCTGCAATTTTGGCGAGCCGCTTAATTCCAAATTTACTTTGCGCAACAACAGCGGGTTCCCCCGGAGTTTATGCGATCAAATTAACTGCACCGAAATCGTCGAACCGTAGGGTGCCGCCATGGTCACGGTGCTGAGAACGCCGGCCAGACCAAACCTAGTTCGACCAGCCACGTGTACACAGGAGTGAATTCTATGAAGAACCTCGTTTCGCGCTTCGTGAAGGATGAGTCGGGCGCGACCGCCATCGAATACGGCCTGATTGCGACCGGCATCGCCATCGCGATCATCGCTGCGGTCAACGGCGTCGGCACGAAACTCTCGGGTACCTTCAACTCGATCTCGGGCTCGCTGAAGTAAGCCGGTTCCGACGAGTTCGCATCAAAGGTCCCGGCAACCCCGGGACCTTTGCTATTTGTCGAGCTCCAATTGCCGGCCGCCTTCGAAGCAGCCGGCAGTCCTTTCCCGATTGTTCACCAATGGCCGCTAGCGTCGGGTCTCGACCGCAGCTCCAGCTTGACGGCATGAATCCATGATCCTCGACATCGCACGCTTGATGCTGTTTCCGGCCCTGATGGCTTTCGCGGCGGCGAGCGATCTCCTGACCATGACGATCCCGAACCGGATCTCGCTGGCACTGGCGGCCGGCTTCTTCGTGATGGCGCCGCTGACCGGGATGGGCGTCCACGACATCCTCACCCATGCCGGCGCAGGCGCGCTGGTGCTGGTGGTGGCGTTCGGCATGTTCGCGATGGGCTGGGTCGGCGGCGGCGACGCCAAGGTCGCGGCCGCGGCCAGCCTGTGGTTCGGGTTCGAGCATCTGCTGCCTTATCTGGTGTTCGCGTCGCTGTTCGGCGGTGCGCTGACCGTGCTGCTGTTGCAGCTCCGGCAATGGCCCCTGCCCTACCCGCTGGCGTCCCAGACTTGGCTCAGCCGGCTGCACGACAAGCAGACCGGAATTCCCTACGGCATCGCACTCGCCCTCGGCGCCCTGCTGATCTATCCCGAGACGGACTGGATCAAGACGATTGATCTCGCGCACTTCGCGATGCGCTGAGAAAGCAGCGGTAACCGCCCGTTAAGGCGATTTAGATACGCCTCATTAACCATGCTTTGACGAATAGCTGGTCAACTCCCATCACGGCGGCGGCAGCGTCGCGGCGTCATGTGGAAAGTGAAGCGTAATGGATAAGGCCCGCATTCTGGTCCTGGCAATTGCAGGCTGCGCCGGCCTTGCGGCGCTCTATTTGGCAAGCGGAGGCGACGACAAGCCGGCGGCGCCTCCCCCGGTCGCGCAGCTGCCCACCGTCGACATCCTGGTCGCGAAAGCCGACATCGGCCTCGGCCAGGCGGTGAAGCCCGAGGATCTGCAGTGGCAGACCTGGCCGGCGGCGACCGCCAGCGCCACCTTCATGCGCAGGGACAGCAACGCCGATGCCATCAAGGACGTCACCGGCTCGATCGCGCGTGCCCCCTTCATCCAGGGCGAGCCGATTCGCGAGCAGAAGCTCGTCAAGGCGGACGGAAGCGGCTTCATGGCTGCGATCCTGCCGACCGGCATGCGGGCAGTATCGACCGAAATCTCGCCGGAGACCGGCGCCGGCGGCTTCATCCTGCCGAATGACCGCGTCGACGTCCTGCTGTCGAAGCGGGACAAGAATCCTGACCGCAACGGCGCCGACATCGTCAATTCCGAGGTCATCCTGACCAATATCCGGGTGCTCGCGATCGATCAGGCACCGAAGGAGAAGGACGGCACCAACGCGCTGATCGGCAAGACGGTGACGCTGGAGCTGAAGCCCGAACAGACCGAGACGCTGGCTCGCGCGCGCCAGAGCGGCATCCTGTCGCTGGCGCTGCGCAGCATCGCCGACGTCAACGCGACCGACGTCAGGACCGACGACAACCCCCAAAAGCGCGGTGAGACGATCAACGTCATCCGCTTTGGCGTTGCCAACCAGGCAACGATGCAGAAGTGACCATGAGGACACAGGTGATGAAGGGCGGGGCAACTCAACGGACGATGCGGGCCTACATGGTCCGCGCATTGTCGTTCTCGGCGGTCGCAGCGCTCACGCTCAACCCGGCGCTGACACCGGTGGTGGCGAGCGACTACCGCGCCGCCGCGCCCCCTGCCGCGGCCGATGGTCAAATGAACGCCCGGTTCCTTGCGCTCGGCGTCGGCAAATCGGTGGTGATCGATCTGCCCAGGGACATCAAGGACGTCCTGGTCGCCGATCCGAAGATCGCCAACGCCGTGGTCCGCTCGGCGCAACGCGCCTACATCATCGGCGCGACGGTCGGCCAGACCAACATCGTGTTCTTCGATGCCGCCGGCCAGCAGATCGCCGCCTATGACATCGCGGTCAAGCGCGACCTCAACGGTGTCCGTGCGGCACTGCGTCAGGCAATGCCGAATTCCGACATCCAGATCGAAGGCGTCGGCGAGGGCGTCGTGCTGACCGGCAGTGCGGCGAGCCCGGTCGAGGCGCAGCAGGCCGGCGAGATGGCCGCCCGGCTGGTCGGCAGCACCGACAAGGTCGTGAATTCCATCACGGTTCGCGGCCGTGACCAGGTGATGTTGAAAGTCACAGTTGCCGAAGTCTCGCGCAGCCTGATCAAGCAGCTCGGCATCGACCTCACCGCAAATCTCAATTACGGCACAGCGGTGGTGAAATTCGCCAACGCCAACCCGTTTACGGCGAACAACGCAGCGCTGGTGCCCAACAACGCCATCACCACCGCGTTCGGGTCGGCGCCTTCGGTCTCCGCAACGATCCGCGCCATGGAAAGCGCCGGCGTCGTCCGCACGCTCGCCGAGCCGAACCTGACCGCGATCTCAGGCGAATCAGCCACCTTCATCTCCGGCGGCGAATTTCCAATTCCAACCGGCGTGACCTGTCAGACCACGACGAGCGGCGCGATCGGACAGTGCGTTCAGACCGTCAGCTTCAAGAAATTCGGCATTTCGCTCAACTTCACGCCGGTGGTGCTGACCGAGGGCCGGATCAGCCTGCGCGTGATGACGGAAGTGTCGGAAGTCTCGACCGAGAACTCGCTCACCGGCGGCGCGAACGGAACGACGATCCCTTCGATCAAGACCCGCCGCGCAGAGACCACGCTGGAAATTCCATCGGGCGGCTCGATGGCGATGGCCGGCCTGATCCAGGACCAGACCAAGCAGGCGATCAACGGCCTTCCCGGGCTGTCGACGCTGCCGGTGCTCGGCACCCTGTTCCGCAGCCGCGACTTCGTCAACAACCAGACCGAAATGATGGTGCTGGTGACGCCCTATATCGTTCGCGCGGTGGCGCAGAAGGACCTGTCGCGTCCGGATGACGGTTTCGCCAATGCGTCGGATCCGCAGGCCGACCTGCTGGGCAGCATCAATCGCGTCTACGGCGTGCCGGGCCGCACCGAGCCGGCGCGGAATTACCGCGGCACCTACGGCTTTATCACGGACTGAGGCGGACGATGACACAGACCACATCCAGGACACCCGCCGGTACCAAGCGCCCGATCGCTATCGCAGCGGCGCTCGTCGGCCTTGCCGTGACGCTCGGCGCCTGCCAGCACGCCGCCGACAACAGTTTCGCGATGGACGCCCCCGCCGACTATCGCCAGCGTCATCCGATCTCGGTGACCGAGGCTGATCGCTCGATCGTGGTGTTCGTCGGCCGCAGCCGCGGCGGCCTGACCGCGGATCAGCGCGCCTCGGTGATGGAGATGGCAGGGGACTGGATGCGCGAGGGAACCGGCGCCGTGACGATCGACGTGCCGGTCGACACGCCGAACGCCCGGCCCGCCCAGGAATCCCTGCGCGAGATCCAGGCCACCTTCGCCGCCGCCGGCGTGCCGCCCCGCGGGATGCTGGTTCGCAAATATCACCCCGACGATCCGCGGATGATGCCGGCGATCCGGGTGAACTATCCAAAGATGAAGGCCACCGCGGGGCCGTGCGGCCTCTGGCCGGACGACCTCGGCCCGTCGATCCACAACAGGGCCTACATCGAGAACCAGCAGTACTACAATTTCGGCTGCGCCAATCAGCGCAACCTCGCCGCCATGGTCGAAAACCCGTCTGACCTCGTGCAGCCGCGCGCGGAGACCCCTGCCTACACGTCGCGTCGCAATATCGCCTTCGACAAGTATCGCAAGGGCACCACCACCGCCACGACGTATCCCGAGTCCGACAGGGCCAAGCTAAGCGATACAGGAAAATGATCACCTACGCGCAGCAAAACTCCGAAGAGCAGCCGGACGCCACGTCGCAGGCCGTGGACGACCATATTGCTCCGGCGCCACGGGTTTCGGTTCAGGCGTTCTGCGAAACCGTCGAGACCGCCGCCGCCGTACAGTCGGCCGGCGAGGATCGCCGGCTGGCCAAGGCTCACCTCAAGATCCAGATGGGCGGCATGGCCGCCGCCGTCGAGGCCTATCGCTCGGCGCCGACGCCGAACGTCATCATCCTCGAGACCGAAGGCCGCGGCGACATCCTGACCGGCCTCGACCAGCTCGCCACGGTGTGCGATGCCGGCACCCGCGTGGTCGTGATCGGCCGCGTCAACGACGTCACGCTGTATCGCGAGCTGGTGCGCCGCGGCGTCAGCGACTATGTGATCGCGCCGGCCCATGCGATCGACGTGGTGCGCGCGGTCTGCAACCTGTTCTCGGCGCCGGAAGCCAAGGCGGTCGGCCGCATCGTCGCCGTCGTCGGCGCCAAGGGCGGCGTCGGCGCCTCGACGATTGCCCACAATGTGGCCTGGGCGATCGCCCGCGATCTGGCGCTGGATTCCGTAGTCGCCGACCTCGACCTCGCGTTCGGCACCGCCGGCCTCAACTACAACCAGGATCCGGCGCAAGGCATCGCGGACGCCGTGTTCTCGCCGGACCGCGTCGATACCGCCTTCGTCGACCGCCTGCTGTCGAAATGCACCGACCATCTGAGCCTGCTGGCGGCGCCGGCCACGCTCGACAAGGTCTACGATTTCGGCGCCGAAGCGTTCGATGCGATCTTCGATACGCTGCGCACCACGATGCCCTGCATCGTGCTCGACGTACCGCACCAATGGTCCGGCTGGACCAAGCGCGCATTGATCGCGGCCGACGACATCCTGATCGTGGCGGCGCCCGATCTCGCCAATCTGCGCAACGCCAAGAACATGTTCGACCTCCTGAAGGCGTCCCGGCCCAACGACCGCGCGCCGCTGTACTGCCTCAACCAGGTCGGCGTGCCGAAACGGCCGGAGATCGCTGCGGGCGAGTTCGCCAAGGCGATCGAGAGCCAGCCGATCGCCGCAATCCCGTTCGATCCGCAGATCTTCGGTTCGGCTGCCAACAACGGCCAGATGATCGCGGAAATCTCCGCCAATCACCGCGCGGTCGAGATGTTCCTGCAGATGGCGCAGCGGCTGACAGGCCGCGGCGAGACCAAGAAGCCGAGGGGGTCCTTCCTGTCGCCCCTGCTCGAAAAGCTGCGGTCCAAATAGTGGCCCGCGTGGAGTCAAGACGTCGTGTTTGGTAAGCGTAGCGGAAACGATGGGGACGTGCGGGCACCCAAGCCCGCCTTTCAGGCGCCGGAGCCCGCCGGCGCGCCGCCGATGGCGCGCGAGTCCGTCGCGCCCACGATCTCGTCGCCGCCGCTGGCCCCGGCCAAGCCGCCGCCGGCCCCAATCGTCGAAGCCCGCCGCTCGGACAACTATTATCAGGTCAAGGCGACGATCTTCGGCGCCCTGATCGAGGCGATCGACCTTGCCCAGCTCGCCAAGCTGGACAGCGAGTCGGCGCGCGAGGAAATCCGCGACATCGTCAACGAGATCATCGCGATCAAGAACATCGTGATGTCGATCGCCGAGCAGGAAGAGCTGCTCGACGACATCTGCAACGATGTGCTCGGCTACGGACCGCTGGAGCCCTTGCTGTCGCGCGACGACATCGCCGACATCATGGTCAACGGCGCCGGCACCGTGTTCATCGAAGTAGCCGGCAAGATCCAGCGCACCGGCATCCGCTTTCGCGACAACCAGCAGCTGCTCAACATCTGTCAGCGCATCGTCAGCCAGGTCGGCCGGCGCGTCGACGAATCCTCGCCGATCTGCGACGCCCGCCTCGCCGACGGCTCGCGCGTCAATGCCATCGTACCGCCGCTGGCGATCGACGGGCCTGCGCTGACCATCCGCAAATTCAAGAAGGACAAGCTGACGCTGGACCAGCTCGTCAAGTTCGGCGCGATCACGCCGGAAGGGGCGACCATCCTGCAGATCATCGGCCGGGTCCGCTGCAACGTGATCATCTCAGGCGGTACCGGCTCCGGCAAGACCACGCTGCTGAACTGCCTGACCAACTATATCGAGCACGACGAGCGCATCATCACCTGCGAAGACGCCGCCGAACTCCAGCTGCAGCAGCCGCATGTGGTGCGGCTGGAAACCCGGCCGCCGAACATCGAGGGCGAGGGCCAGGTGACGATGCGCGAACTGGTGCGCAACTGCCTGCGTATGCGCCCGGAGCGGATCATCGTCGGCGAAGTCCGCGGACCCGAGGCGTTCGACCTGTTGCAGGCGATGAACACCGGCCACGACGGCTCGATGGGCACGCTACACGCCAACAATCCGCGCGAAGCGCTGTCGCGCTGCGAATCCATGATCACGATGGGCGGCTTCTCGCTTCCGTCGCGCACCATCCGCGAGATGATCTGCGCCTCGGTCGACATCATCGTGCAGGCTGCGCGACTGCGCGACGGCTCGCGCCGCATCACGCACATCACCGAGGTGATGGGCATGGAAGGTGACACCATCATCACCCAGGACGTCTTCCTCTACGACGTGGTCGGGGAAGACGCCAACGGCAAGATCATCGGCAAGCACCGCTCGACCGGCATCGGCCGGCCGCGCTTCTGGGAGCGTGCGCGCTACTACAATGAAGAGAAGCGGCTCGCGGCGGCGCTCGACGCCTCCGACGCGCCGGCGCCGGTCTAGGGGAACGCAGGATGCAGACGCAAACCCTTGCCCTGGCCTTCCTCGCCGCCACGACCGTGGGCGGCATCGCCTGGGTCTTCCTTTATCCCTACCTGTCGGGAGAGAAGAAAGCCGAGTCGCGCCGCGCATCGGTGGCGCGTAGCGAGCCTGCAGCAGCACGAAATGTCGACCGCACGCAACGCTCGCGCCGCGAGCAGGTCGAAGGATCGTTGAAGGAGCTCGAGGCGCGGCGGCAGAAGGACAGGAAAGTCCCGCTTGGCATGCGCATCTCGCAGGCCGGACTGGAATGGTCCGAGCAGAAATTCTGGATCATCTCCGGCGCCCTCGGCCTGTTCGGGTTCGGCGCGGCATTTCTGGCCGGCGGAGGCATGCTCGGCGCGGCCGGCATCGGGTTTGCCATGGGTCTCGGCGCACCGCGCTGGCTGCTCGGCTGGCTGAAGAAGCGGCGGGAGAAGGCCTTCCTGAAGGCGCTGCCCGACGCCGTCGACGTCATCGTGCGCGGCATCAAGGCCGGCCTGCCGCTGTTCGAGTCGCTCAAGGCGGTCGTCAACGACGCGTCGGAGCCGTTGCGCAGCGAGTTCCTCGCGATCATCGAGACCCAGGCGATCGGCATGCCCCTCGGCGAGGCCTGTTCCCGGCTCTATGAGCGCATGCCGCTGCCGGAAGCAAACTTCTTCGGCATCGTGATCGCGATCCAGCAGAAGTCCGGCGGCAACCTGTCGGAAGCGCTCGGCAATTTGTCCAAGGTGCTGCGCGACCGCAAGAAGATGGCCGAGAAGATCCAGGCGATGTCGATGGAAGCCAAGGCCTCCGCCGCCATCATCGGCTCGCTGCCGCCGATCGTGATGATCCTCGTGTTCCTCACGACGCCGGACTACATCGCGCTGCTGTGGACCAACTCGATGGGCCAGCTGATGCTGGTCGCCTGCGCCGTCTGGATGTCGATGGGCGTGCTGGTGATGAAGAAGATGATCAACTTCGATTTCTGACGGTGCAGCATGATTGATTTCCTTATCGCCAAGCTCCACGACGTCAGGTTCATGACCATGCTGCTTGCCTTCTTCGCGGCAAGCGCGACGGTCTACACACTGGTGATGCCGCTGCTCGCCGGCGGCGATCTCGACAAGCGCATGAAGGCGGTCGCCAGCGAGCGCGAACGTCTCCGGCAGCGCGAACGCGATAGGCTCTCCAAGTCGGAAAAGGTGACGCTGCGGCAGACGCCGAAGCAGGCCGTCTCCAGGATGGTCGATGACCTCAACCTCACCAAATGGCTAGCCCAGGAAGCGGCGCTCGACAAGCTGGTGATGGCCGGCTATCGCGGCCACGCCCCGTACGTCTATTTCCTGGCAGCCCGCGCGGCGACGCCGGTCGTGATGCTGCTCGCCGCGATCATCTATACGTTCTTCATCGCCGGCGCGACCTGGTCGCTCACGCTGAAGATCGGCATTTGCGTCGGCGCGGCCTATGCCGGCCTCCAGGCCCCGATGCTGTTCCTGAAGAACGCGATCTCCAAGCGCCAGCTCCAGATCAAGCGCGCCTTCCCTGATTCGCTCGACCTGCTGCTGATCTGCATCGAGTCGGGCATGTCGGTCGAGGTCGCGTTCCGCAAGGTCGCCAACGAGATCGTCGGACAGTCGGTCGCGCTGTCGGAGGAATTCGCGCTGACGACCGCGGAATTGTCCTACCTGCAGGACCGCAGGACTGCCTACGAGAATTTGGCGCGCCGCACCGGGCTCGAGGGCGTGAAGTCGGTGTGCATGGCCCTGCAGCAATCCGAACGCTACGGCACGCCGCTCGGCCAGAGCCTGCGCGTGATGGCGCAGGAAAACCGCGACATGCGCATGAACGAGGCCGAGAAGAAGGCCGCCTCACTGCCGCCCAAGCTGACCGTGCCGATGATCCTGTTCTTCCTGCCTTGCCTGTTCATCGTGATTCTCGGGCCGTCCTACATCAAGATCGCCACGATGCATTGAGCGGCTCCGCCGCGCCGACCGCCTTCTCCTTCCCCCTGAAAAGGGGGAAGGCCGGGATGGGGGTCTGCCGCAGACGACGCTGCATGCGGAGAGAGCAGATCCCCACCCGCTTTGCTCTGGCGAGCAAAGCGACCTCCCCTTTTCAAGGGGAGGTTTGCAGTACGCATAGCCCGAATAAAGGTCTGCCTTCCCCTTCCCCCTGAAAGGTGGAAGGCCGGGATGGGGGTCAGCCACAGGCGACGCTGCCCGTGGAGAGAGATGATCCTCACCCGCTTTGCTCTGCGAGCAAAGCGACCTCCCCTTTTCAAGGGGAGGTATGGAAGTTGCCGTGTTGGTTAGTCATCCTTGGCGACGACAGGGGCTGCGCGCGATGCGGTTCGCGGCCCGTCCTTGCGGTTCAGCATGTCGCGGAGATAGGCGACGTTGGCCGCCGCCTCGTCTGCCGGCAGGTCGGCCTTGACGATGGTTTCGGCCTCCGCGAAGCGGCCCTCAAGGCCGACTACGAGCGCAAGGTTCTGCCTGATACGGGTGTCGGCGCGGGCGCTGGCATAGGCCTGGCGCAGCGTCTCTTCCGCTTTCGGCAATTCCTTTGTCAGCATGTAGGACAGGCCGAGATTGGACAGCACCGACGGCTCGTCCGGAGCCAGCCGCAGCGCGCTTGCGTAATAGCGCCGCGCCTCCTCGTGCCGGTTCATCTTGTCGAGCGTGGTTCCCTGCACCGACAGGATCCGCCAGTCCGGATTATCCGGGCTGTGGGCGCGGCTCAGCACGTCGAACGCGGCCTGCGAATTGCCGTTGTCGGCCAGCGCGCGGCCATAGGCGGCGAGCAGCGTCTTGTTGCCGGGATTGGCGATCGTGGCCTGCTCCAGCATGGCGCAGGCCTGCGAGCGCTGTCCGCTCATGCGCAACGCCTGGCCGTAGGCGATCGCGGCGTCGACATCCTTGGGATTCTTGCGATAACGCTCGCCATAGACTTCGGCGGCACGGCGCGGATCATCGGGCACCGGATCCGACTTGGACGCAATCGATCCCGTCACATCGGACATGGTCTGGCAGCCGCCAAGGCCAGCGGCGAAGACCGCCACGAGAGCTGCGGAAGCAAGATGCCGGGTCAAGTTGGACTGTCGACGCATTGCACTGTGACTCACGAAATCGGGCGAATGGATCCAGCCGAGCGTGCCAGCAATAGACTGTTAACCCTAACGTCTGGTTAACTGGCGGCACTTGCAACCGGCGGGCCCGGTTCCGTTTCCGCACGTCGCGTGAACCGATCGTGCGCTACCATCCACCGCGAAAGGCGTGTAGTAGCCACCCACGACGCCAGAACAGCCGAGAGCCGCATGCCATCCGTGTTCGAGACCGCCCCCGCGACCGCCGTCACACCGATCACCTTCGTCACCAAATCGACATGGGATGCGATCCGGGGCGAACTGCCGGCGGCGGCGCGGCAGTTCGCGGAGGCGAATGGCTTTGAGGCCAAGCCCGGCAAATCCCTCGCTTTGCCGGCCGCCGACGGCAGCATCGCGCAGGTGCTGTTCGGCCTCGAGGAGGCCAACGGCCGATCACCCGATCCGTTCCGGCCCGGCGCCCTGCCCGGCCTGCTGCCGCCGGGCATCTACCGCTTCGCCAACGCGCCGCATGACACGCGGCTCGCCGCGCTCGCCTTCGCGCTCGGCTGCTATCGCTTCGCCCGCTATCGCACCAACAAGACGCCGGAGGTTCGCCTGGTGCCGCCCGACGGCATCGATGCCGCCGAGATCACGCGGATGGCGGATGCGGCGGCGCTGGCGCGCGACCTCATCAACACGCCGTCCAACGACATGGGGCCGGCCGAGCTCGCCGAGGTGGCGCGCGATCTGGCAACACGGTTCGGCGCCGACTTCACTTGCATCAGCGGCGACGAGCTGGCGCAGAATTTTCCGCTGATCCACGTCGTCGGCATGGCATCGACCCGCGCACCGCGGCTGATCGACCTGAGCTGGGGGGATCCGGCCCATCCGAAGGTGACGCTGGTCGGCAAGGGCGTCTGCTTCGACACCGGCGGGCTCGATCTCAAGCCGTCCAGCGGCATGCTGTTGATGAAGAAGGACATGGGCGGCGCCGCCAATGTGCTGGCGCTGGCGCAGATGGTGATGGACGCAAAGCTGAAGGTGCGGCTGCGCGTGCTGATCCCGGCGGTCGAGAACGCGGTTGCCGGCAATGCGTTCCGCCCGCTCGACATCTTCAGGTCGCGCAAGGGCATCACCGTCGAGATCGGCAACACCGACGCCGAAGGACGGCTGGTGCTCGCTGACGCGCTGGCGCTTGCCGACGAGGAGCAGCCCGATCTGCTGGTCGATCTGGGCACGCTGACCGGTGCGGCGCGCGTGGCGCTGGGCCCGGATTTGCCGCCGTTCTACACCAATGACGAGACGCTGGCCGGCGACGTCGCAGCCCATGCGAAGCGCGAGAACGATCCGCTGTGGCGCATGCCGCTGTGGCCGGCCTACGATGCATGGCTCGACTCCAAAACCGCCGACATCACCAATGCACCGTCAGGCGGTTTCGCCGGCTCGATCACCTGCGCGCTGTTCCTGCAGCGCTTTGTCGAGCAGGCGAGAAGCTGGCTGCATGTCGACATCTACGGCTGGACGCCGTCCGCAAAGCCCGGCCGCCCCGAAGGCGGCGAGTGCCAGGCCGCGCGCGCAATCTATAAACTGTTGAGCCAGCGCTATGCATGATGTCAGACTGACGCCGGCCCGCGACGAGGTCGCCGCAAAATATCTGGAGGGCAAGGTCAAGGCGGCGCGCTTCGTCGACGGCGAGATATTCGAGGTCAGCGACGCCATTGCCCCGTTGCGTCATGCGCCAGCGGCCGATGCCGAACAGATGACGCAGGCGCTCAAGGGCGAGCGCGTCACGGTGTACGATCGCAATGGCGAAGGTTGGGCCTGGGGTCAGCTCGCCGATGACGGCTATGTCGGATGGATCCCCGAGGCCGCGCTGACCAAGCCGGGCGCCGCGCCGACACACAAGGTGGCGGCGCTGCGCACGCTGGCGTTTCCGGGGCCGTCGATCAAGCTGCCGCCGGTCGAGGCGCTGGCGATGGGCACGAAGCTTGCGATCGTCCGCGAGGACGGTCCGTTCGCGGTGAGCCGCGAAGGCTGGCACCTGCCACGCCGGCATGTTGCGCCGCTCGATGCAATGGCAGGTGACTTCGTCGCAATCGCCGAGCAATTCGTCGGCACGCCCTATCTCTGGGGCGGCAAATCGAGCCTCGGCATCGACTGCTCCGGCCTGGTGCAGATCGCACTGACCGCCGCCGGCACCGGCTGCCCGCGCGACAGCGACATGCAGCAGGAAGGGCTCGGCCGCGAATTGACCGCGGCGGAATCAAAGCATCTGCAACGCGGCGACCTGATCTTCTGGAAGGGCCATGTCGCGATCGTGCGCGACGCGACCACGATCGTGCACGCCAACGCGCATCACATGGCAACGGCAGTGGAGAACACGCACGCCGCCATCGCGCGGATCAAGGCCGCCGGCAGCGAGGTGGCGGCGATCAAGCGGCTATAAGCAAATCCATCCCCGTCATCCTGAGGAGCGCGAAGCGCGTCTCGAAGGATCGACGGCCCCACTCGGGCCACGCATCCTTCGAGGCTCGCTCCGCTCGCACCTCAGGACGACGTGGAGCTACGTCGCCACCGCCCCTTACCGTCGGCTTCCAGCCGTAGGATGGGTAGAGCGCAGCGAAACCCATCCTACAATGGCTACAGAGTTCACTACGTCGCCACGGTCCCCCCGCCGGCCGCTTCGATGCGGAAGGCGGCGGCGAACAGCGCACGGGTGTAGTCGCTCTTGGGGTTCTTGAAGAGCTCGGAGGCCGGCCCCTCCTCCTCGACCTTGCCGGATTTCATCACGATCAGATGGCTCGCGAGCGAGGCCACCACGCGCAGATCGTGCGAGATGAACATGTAGGTGAGGTCACGCTTGCGCTGCAGGTCGCGCAGCAGGTCGACCATCTGGGCCTGGAGCAGCATGTCGAGCGCACTGGTCGGCTCGTCCAGCACGACGAAGTTCGGCTCCAGCACCACCGCGCGCGCGATCGAGATGCGCTGGCGCTGGCCGCCGGAGAACTCGTGCGGATAGCGGAAACGCCACTCGGGATCGAGGCCGACATCCTTGAGCGCCTTGATCACCCGCACCTCGCGCTCCTCGCGCGACAGCTGCTTCTGGTGCACTTCAAGTCCCTCGGCGATGATGTCAGCCACCGACATGCGCGGGCTGAGCGAGCCGAACGGGTCCTGGAACACGATCTGCATGTCGAGGCGAAACGGCAGCATCTGCTTGAAGCGCAGGCCCTGGATGTCCTTGCCGAGGAACACGATCGGACCATCGGAGGAGATCAGCCTGAGCAGCGCGAGCCCAAGTGTGGTCTTGCCGGAGCCGGATTCGCCGACCACGCCGAGCGTCTCGCCCTTGCGCACCGCGAGGCTGACGCCATCGACCGCCTTGATGTGGCCGACGGTCGAGCGCAACAGCCCGCGCTTGATCGGAAACCAGACCTTGAGATTGTCCGTCGATATCACGACCGGCGCATCGGGCTGCGGCGGCGCCGGGTCGGGCTTCGGCTCGGCCGCCAGCAGCGCCTTGGTATAGGCGTGCTTCGGCGCGGTGAAAACCTGCTCGACCGGGCCCTGCTCGACGATCTTGCCGCTGTTCATGACGCAGACCGTGTCGGCGATACGGCGGACGATGCCGAGGTCGTGGGTGATGAACAACAGGCTCATGCCGAGCCGCGCGCGGATCTCGGCCAGCAAGGCCAGGATCTGCGCCTGCACGGTGACGTCGAGCGCGGTGGTCGGTTCGTCCGCGATCAACAGATCGGGTTCGTTGGCGAGCGCCATCGCGATCATCACGCGCTGGCGCTGGCCGCCGGACAATTGGTGCGGATAGCTCTTGAGCCGTGTCTCCGGCTCGGGGATGCCGACCTGGCCCAACAGCTCCAGCGTCCGCTCCCGTGCCGCCGCACCGCTAATGCCGCTGTGCAGCGACAGTATCTCGCCGATCTGCGATTCGATGGTGTGGAGCGGATTGAGCGAGGTCATCGGTTCCTGGAAGATGATCGAGATGTCGTTGCCACGAATCCCGCGCATCTCGCGTTCCGACGATCCCAGGAGATCGCGGCCCTTGAAACGGATCGCCCCGGAGGGATGTGACGCCGCCGGATAGGGCAGCAGCCTCAATACCGACAGCGCGCTGACCGATTTTCCCGAGCCGGACTCGCCGACCAGCGCCGTGCATTCGCCGCGCTTGATCGAGAAGGAGACGCGATCGACCGCTAGCGAGCGGCCGAAGGCGACGGAGAGGTCGCTGACATCGAGCAGAGGCTGGTTGGTCGCGTCCATGCGTCAGCCCTTCGAGAATGTCTTGCGCGGATCGAAGGCGTCGCGCGCAGCTTCGCCGATGAAGATCAGGAGCGACAGCATGATCGCAACCGAGAAGAAGCCGGTGAGGCCGAGCCACGGCGCCTGCACATTGGCCTTGCCCTGCGACAGCAATTCACCGAGCGAGGGCGAGCCGGGCGGCAGGCCGAAGCCGAGGAAATCCAGCGCCGTCAGCGTCATCACCGAGGACGAGACGATGAAGGGCAGGAACGTCATGGTCGCGACCATGGCGTTCGGCAGCAAATGGCGGAACATGATCACGCGGTTGGAGACGCCGAGCGCGCGCGCCGCCTGGATGTATTCGAAGTTGCGGCCGCGCAGGAACTCGGCGCGCACCAGGCCGACCAGCGAGACCCATGAGAACAGCAGCAGGATGCCGAGCAGGATGAAGAAGCCCGGCGGCAGCACCGCCGAGATGATCAGCAGCAGATAAAGCGAGGGGATCGCGGTCCAGATTTCGATGAATCGCTGGAAGCCGAGATCGATCCAGCCGCCGAAATAGCCCTGCACGCCGCCCGCGGCGATGCCGATGATCGAGGACAGGATGGTCAGCGTCAGGCCGAACAGCACCGAGATGCGGAAGCCGTAGATCAGCCGCGCGACGACGTCGCGGCCCTGATCGTCGGTGCCGAGCCAGTTGTATTCGAGGTCGCGGCAGCCGGTCAGGCCCTTGCGCTTCACCACGTCCTTGCACTGCGCTTCGGTCAGGAGCCAGGTCGGCTTCGACGGCACCGCGGTCGGCGGGTCGAGGTTGCGGCTGTCGTAGGAGTAACGGATCGGCGGCCAGATCATGCTGCCGCCCTTGGCCGCGATCTGCTTCTGCAGATAGGGATCGCGATAGTCGGCCGCGGTCTCGAAGTCCCCGCCGAAGGTGGTCTCGGCGTAGGTGAACACCACCGGCCAGTAGAGACGGCCGTCATATTTGACGACGAGCGGCTTGTCGTTGGCAATGAAATTGGCGAACAACGACAGCACGAACAGCACGAGGAAGATCCAGAACGACCAGTAGCCGCGGCGGTTGGCCTTGAAGTTCTGCCAGCGGCGCTTGTTCAGCGGCGACGGCGCAAAGCCGTGACGTGTCGCGGGCACCGCCTCGCCGAGCGGCGATTGCGTCGTGGTTTCGACGGGCTGGGGCGCGAGCATCGTCATCAGACCTCCCGCGCCTCAAAGTCGATCCTGGGATCGATCCACATATAGGCGAGGTCGGACAGCAGATTGACCACCAATCCGACCAGCGAGAAGATGAACAGCGTTCCGAACACCACCGGATAGTCGCGGTTCAAGACGCTCTCGAAGCCGAGCAGGCCGAGCCCGTCGAGCGAGAAGATGGTCTCGATCAGGAGCGAGCCGGAGAAGAACGCGTGGATGAACGCGCCCGGGAAGCCCGCGATCACGATCAGCATGGCGTTGCGGAAGATATGGCCGTACAGCACCTGACCCTCGCTGCAACCCTTGGCGCGCGCGGTCATCACATATTGCTTGCGGATCTCGTCGAGGAACGAGTTCTTGGTGAGCAAGGTCATGGTGGCGAAGGCGCCGAGCGCCATCGACACCAGCGGCAGCGTCAGATGCCAGAAATAATCGATGATTTTCCAGTACCAGGGAAACTGCGCCCAGCCGTCCGAGGTCAGGCCGCGCAGCGGGAAGATATTGAGGAACGAGCCGCCGGCGAACAGCACGATCAGCAGGATCGCGAACAAGAAGCCCGGTATCGCAAAGCCCACGATGATCACGGCCGAGGTCCAGGTGTCGAACCGCGAACCGTCCTTCACCGCCTTACGGATGCCGAGCGGGATCGAGATCAGATAGGTCAGTAGCGTCATCCAGATGCCGAGCGACATCGAGACCGGCAGCTTTTCCTTGATCAGCTGCAGCACGCTCACGCTGCGGAAATAGCTGCTGCCGAAGTCGAAGCGCGCAAAATTCCACATCATCAGCGCGAACCGCTCCGGCGCCGGCTTGTCGAAGCCGAACTGCACCTCGAGCTTCTTGATGAAATCCGGATCGAGTCCCTGCGCGCCGCGATATTTCGAGTTGGTGGCACCGGCTGCGCCCGCGCCCTGGCCGCGTTGCGCGCCGAAATCGCCGCCGCCACCCGACACGCGCGAAGTGCCGCCGGTGTCGGCGCCGTTGATCTGCGCGATGACGCGCTCGACCGGCCCGCCTGGCGCGAATTGCACGACCACGAAGGAGACGAACAGGATGCCGAGCAGCGTCGGCAGCATCAGGAAGATACGTCGGGCGATATAGGCGCTCATCGGCTATTTCTTCGCCTGTTCGAGCTTTGCGGCCTTGGCCGCATCATACCACCAGTTCTCTGGCGCCCCGACGCCCTGGGTATATTTCGCCAGCTTCTCGGTATGACCGAACTGGTCCCAATAGGCGACCGGATGCGTGTTGCGGTACCATTGCGGCACCCAGTAACGGCCGGCGCGGAACACGCGGTCGAACGCACGGCAGGCAATCGTCAGCTCCTGGCGATTATTGGCGCCGATGATCTTCTCGATCAGGGCATCGATTGCGGGATTGGCGATACCTGCGAGATTGTAGGAGCCCTTGGTCTTCGCCGCCTGCGAGGAGAAGAACGGCCGCATGCTGTCGCCAGGCGTCGCCGAAAAGTTGAAGCGCTCCATGGTCATGTCGAAGTCAAAATCTTCCACCCGCGCGCGGCGCTGCACGGCGTCGACGAGGCGGAATGTAGCCTCGATGCCGAGCGTGCCGAGGTTCTTGATATAGGGCCCATGGTGCGGCTGCAGCGAGGGCTCATCGTTGAGGAATTCGATGGTGAGGGGCTCGCCGTTCGGCAGCACGCGCTTGCCGTCCTTGATCACGCAGCCGGCCTCGTTGAGCAGTTGTACCGCCTTGCGCAGCAGCGCGCGGTCCTGGCCGGAGCCGTCGGACATCGGCGGCACGAAGGGCAGACCGAACACCTCGTCGGGCACCTGGCCGCGGAACGGCTCGAGCAGCGCAAGCTCTTCGGGCGGCGGCGGTCCCTCGGCTACCATGTCCGAATTCTGGAACGGCGAGACGGTGCGCGCGTAGGCATCGTACATGATGGTCTTGTTGGTCCACTCGAAGTCGAAGGCGTAGATCAGAGCCTCACGCACGCGTGGATCCTTGAACTTGTCGCGGCGCGTGTTGATGAACCAGCCTTGCGCGCCGGACGGCGTGTCGTCGGGCAACGTCTCGCGCTTGACGCGGCCGTCCTTCACGGCGGGGAAATCGTAGCGCGTCGCCCAGACGCGTGCGGTGAACTCCTCGCGGAACAAATAGCTCTTCGAGGTGAAGCCCTCGAACGCCACATCGCGGTCGCGGTAGAATTCATAGCGCACGGTGTCGAAATTGTAGCTACCGCGATTGACCGGAAGGTCGGCGCCCCACCAGTCCTTGGGGCGGTCGAATTCGACGTAGCGGTTGACCTCGAACCTGCCGACCTTGTACGGCCCCGAACCGAGCGGCGTATCGAGCGTCGATTCCTCGAACGATCGCGTCGCGTAATAGGCCTTGGAGAAGATCGGCAGGCCCGCGAGATAGAGCGGCACGTCGCGGGCGCGGCCCGCCGCGAAAATCACCACCACGGTCGCGTCATCGGGCGCCTCGGCCTTGACGAAGTCGCGCAGCTGCACCTGGATCAGCGGGTGGCCTTTTTCCTTCAGCATGTTGAGCGAGAAGGCGGCGTCCTGCGCGGTCAGCTTGGTGCCGTCATGGAAGCGCGCCTCGGGACGCATGGTGAAGCGATAGGTCAGCTTGTCCGGCGAGATCTGCACCGACTTCGCGGCATAGCCGTACATCGCGTCGGGCTCGTCATTGGCGCGCGACATCAATGTCGCGAACGTCATGTCCATGCCCTGCGCGCCTTCGCCCTTCAGAACATAGGCGTTCAGCGAATTGAAGGTGTAGTAGGACTGGTTGTAACCGCGCACCCACGGAATCACCGAGAACGCGCCGCCCTTCGGCGCCTTCACATTGATGTAGTCGAACTGCTGAAAATCTGCCGGATATTTCAGGTCGCCGAACACCGACATGCCGTGCATCTCGGTTCCGTTATCGGCTGCCGCCGGCGCAGCACGAAATCCTGCAGCACTCAACGCACCGATGCCGAGACCGAGTGCGTGCCGACGGGTAAACAGCGCCATGCGCAAATCCTTAATCTTATGAACGCTTGAGCTTGGCTGCCCTGTCGGCGTCGTACCACCAGAGATTCGGGAATCCCGAGACGCCGTATTTCGGCAGCGGATCGGGATGGCTGAAGCGATCCCAATACACATAACGCTGCTTGTCGTAGTTGAAGTGTGGAACGAGATAGAAGTTCCAGAGCAAGACCCGGTCCATCGCCTTGGCGGCGGCGATCTGATCGGCGCGGCTGTTGGCGAAGATGATCCGCTCGATGATGGCATCGACGGCCGGATTCTTGATGCCGGGGAGATTGTTGGAGCCTGGCCGGTCGGCCGCCTGCGAGCCGAAATTGTCGCGCTGTTCGTTGCCGGGCGAGATCGACTGTCCCCATACCTGGGTGACCATCTCGAAATCGAAATCGCGCACCCGGTTCTGGTACTGCACGGTGTCGACGGCGCGCAGATTGACGGTGATGCCGAGGCGCTCCAGGCTCGGCTTGTAGAACAGCGAGATCCGCTCCATGCCGGCATCGCCGCTGTTGCCCAGGATCTCGACCGTAAACGGCTGGCCGGAGGCATCGACCAGCTTGCGATCGCGGATCTCGAAGCCGGCCTCCTTTAGAAGCCGCGTCGCCTCGCGCAGATTGGCGCGCACGTTTTCCGGCGTGCCGCCGACCGGATCCGTGTATGGCGTCGTGAAAACTTCCGGCGGCACCTTGTCGCGCACCGCCTCCAGGATCTCGAGCTCCTTGCCTTCCGGCAGGCCGGTCGCCATCAGATCGGGGATGCCGTCGAAATAGCTGGAATCGCGGTGATACTCGCCGGTCGAGAGCACGCGATTCATCTCTTCGAAATCGAACGCATAATTGAAGGCGCGGCGCAGCCTGGCATCGGCAAACTTCGGGCGCCTCAGGTTGAACACCCATCCCTGCATGCGGCCTTGATTGCGGACGGTGAAGAGCTCCTTGAGCAGCCGCTTCTCGCGCACCGGCGGAACGTCGTAGGCCGACGCCCATTCCTTGGCGCTGCGCTCGCCGTACCAATCGAACTGGTCGGCCTTCAACGCCTCACGCGCGACGGTATCGTCGCGGAAATATTCGTAGCGCAGCTCGTCGAAATTGTTCTGTCCGATCGCGATCGGGATGTCCTTGCCCCAGTAATCCTTGACGCGCTCGAGCGCCACCGAGCGTCCGGCGACGAATTCCTTGATCCGATAGGGGCCGGACCCAAGCGGCGGCTCCAGCGTGCTCGCGGTGATGTCGCGCTTCTTGCCCTGCGGATCGGTGCCTTCCCACCAATGCTTGGGCAGGATGATGAGCTGGCCGGTGATCATCGGCAGCTCGCGGTTGCCCGGGCTGTCGAAGGTGAACTTGATGTCGCGATCGCCGATCTTCTCGGCCTTTTCGATGTGCCGGTAGTAGCCGCTGAACATCGGGCTGTTCGCCTTCCACGCCTCGAAGGAGAAGATCACATCCTCCGGCGTGACCGGCTTGCCGTCGTGCCAGCGCGAACTCGGCCGCAGGCGGTAGATCACATAGGAGAAATCGTCCGGAAAGGCTGCAGCCTCGGCGAGTTCGCCATAATACGTATCGGGCTCGTCGAGCGAGGCTTCCATCAGCGAGTCATAGATGCGGCTGACAGCCGCTGAGACGGTGCCCTTCAACCCGGCGACGACCAGGTTGAAGCTGTCATAGGTGCCGGGCTGGAATAGCCTGACCACGCCGCCCTTCGGCGCGTCCGGATTGACGTAGTCGTAGCGCTTGAAGTCGGCCGGGTACTTGATTTCGCCGTAGGTCGAGAGGCCGTGCCGCCATTTCAGCCCGTTGGGGGCGTCGTCGGCGAACGCCTGCGTGATCGCCGAGATGCCGGGGTTAAGTCCGAGCGCCGGAGCCATTGCCGCCAGTGCGCTGCCTTGAAGGAGGTGTCGTCGGGTGATCGCCAAATTCGCTCTTCCTGCTTGCGGCCCCGGTTACATGGGACCCAATATAAGGCAACGGTTCGACAAATTACGTTGCTTTTTCCTCATGATGATCGCCCGGGAACAATACCGGTGCGGCGAAACGTCCCGATAACAACCCCGCGACAGCGGATTGCCCATGCGAAAACGGCCAGGCATTGCCTGGCCGTTTCATCCACATGCTTGCGCGAAGCAAATCGTTACTTCGAAGCGGTCGGGATCGGAGCCGGATGCTCCGAGTTCGAATTCAGATAGGCGATGATGTCGGCGCGCTCGCTGTCCTTCGGAACGCCGGCGAAGCCCATCGCGGTGCCCGGGATGAAGCCCTTCGGATTGGTCAGGAACTTGTTGAGGTCGTCGAAGCTCCAGGTGCCGCCCTTGGCCTTCATCGCCGCCGAGAAATTGAAGCCACGGCCTTCGCCCCTGGCTTCGTTGACGACGCCGAACAGGTTCGGACCGACGCGGTTGGGACCGCCCTTCTCGAAGGTATGGCAGGCCTGGCACTTCTTGGCGGCCGCCGCGCCCTTCTCGACCGAGGCGGTCTGCAGCAGCTTTTCGATCGGCTCGGATGCGGCCGCAGCCGCCTCGCCGCCACCATGGGACTCTTCCTTCACCGCGATCTCAAAGCCCGGCTTTTCCGGCAGCTTCGCGGAAAACACCGATCCGGCGGCAAAGCTCATCACCAGGACGACGATGCAGGTGCCGAGAAGCGCACCGAGAATTTTGTTGAGTTCGAAGGAGTCCATTTCGGGTCAGGCTCCGGGCCTTGAATGTCGACTTCAGGCCGGGAATACGGCCGCGGGGAAAGACCTGGGAATCGGCCTTATCGCACCGCCCCAAGCAGGGTTGAGATATCGGTTTGCCCGCGCTCTGGCAACCCGTATAAACGCGCCGAATTCAACCTCCTCCCCGCCAATTTCCGCAGGCCGGACGGGCCCCGACACGAATGACCCAACCCCGCACCCTGGTGCTGATTCCGGCCCGCATGGCCGCCACCCGACTGCCCGGCAAGCCGCTGCTCGATATCGCGGGCGCGCCGATGATCGTCCACGTGCTGCGGCGGGCCGAGGAGGCCGGGATCGGCCGGGTCGCGGTCGCCACCGACACGGCCGAGATCGCTGAAGCGGTGAAGGCAGCCGGCGGCGAGGTCGTGATGACCCGCACTGAGCATCCCTCCGGCTCGGACCGGATTCATGAAGCGATGACGATCCTCGACCCGGACGGCCGTGCCGAGATCGTGGTCAATCTGCAGGGCGATTTCCCGACCATCACCCCTGAGACCATCCGCAGCGTGATGCCGGCGCTCGACGATCCCGCGGTCGATATCTCGACCCTGGCCTCGCGCATCCATACCGAGGACGAGGATCGGGCCCCCAGCGTCGTCAAGGCGGTGGGCTCGCCGATCGGGGCAAATCGTTTGCGCGCGCTGTATTTTACCCGCGCCACCGCGCCCCATGGCGACGGACCGCGCTACCATCATATCGGCCTCTACGCCTACCGCCGGGCCGCGCTGGCGCGCTTCGTGGCGCTGCCGCCCTCGCCGCTGGAGCAGCAGGAGAAGCTCGAGCAGCTGCGCGCGCTGGAGGCCGGGATGCGGATCGACATCACCATCGTCGACACCGTCCCGCGCGGCGTCGACACCCCGGCCGACCTCGAAACCGCCCGCAGAATACTTTCCAAAGCCTGACCGGGTGCTAAAAGGCGCCGCAGGAAAGAACCCATGACCAAGAAGCTGAAAATCGCGTTCCAGGGCGAGCCTGGCGCCAATTCCCATATCGCGATCGTCGAGGCCTATCCCGACGCCGAGCCGATGCCCTGCGCGACCTTCGAGGACGCGCTGGCTGCGATCACCTCGGGCGAGGCCGATCTCGGCATGATCCCGATCGAGAATTCGGTCGCCGGCCGCGTCGCCGACATCCACCATCTGCTGCCGGATTCCGGCCTGTTCATCGTCGGCGAATGGTTCTTGCCGGTCCGCCACCAGCTGATGGCGGTCAAGGGCACCAGGCTCGCCGACATCAAGAGCGTGGAGAGCCACGTCCACGCGCTCGGCCAGTGCCGGCGCATCATCCGCAAGCTCGGCATCAGGCCGATCGTCGCCGGCGACACCGCCGGCAGCGCCCGCGATATTTCCGAGCGCGGCGACAAGAGCGTGGCGGCGATCGCCTCCCGCCTCGCCGCCGATATCTATGGCCTCGACATTCTCGCCGAGGACATCGAGGACGAGGCCCACAACACCACCCGCTTCGTGGTGCTGGCGCGCGAGGCCAAATGGGCGGCGCAGGGCTCGGGGCCGCTGGTCACCACTTTTGTTTTCCGGGTGCGCAACCTGCCCGCCGCGCTGTACAAGGCGATGGGCGGCTTTGCCACCAACGGCGTCAACATGACCAAGCTCGAGAGCTACATGGTCGACGGCAATTTCTTCGCCACGCAGTTCTATGCCGACGTCGACGGCCATCCTGACGACCGCGGGCTCGCCTTTGCGCTGGAGGAATTGAAATTCTTCTCGCGCGAATTCCGCATCGTCGGCGTCTATCCCGGCCATCCGTTCCGCGCGACGTTTAGCGAGAAGGCGGATTGAATCGCACGCGCTGTCCTCCATACGTCGTCCCGGCGAAGGCCGGGACCCATAACCACCGGCCTTCGTAAGCGGCACGGCGACAACCAGTTTGCTCAATAACTAAAGCCGCGGCGTATGGGTCCCGGCCTGCGCCGGGACGACGATCATGATGCGGCTGCCTTCTTCTGCAGCCCGAATGCCTTGGCCAGCAGGTCATACGACTTCTTCCGCGCGTCGTGATCGTAGACCGCTGATATCACCATCAGTTCGTCCGCCTGGCTCGCCGCGATCAGCGGCGGCAGCTTGGTCATCACGGTCGCAGGGCTGCCGACGAACAAGCGGGCGCGGTTGCGTGCGATCGAGGCGCGCTCGGCGTCGGTGTAGGGATAGGCTTGCGCCTCCTCGACGCTCGGCAACGGCAGATATTGACCGCGGTCGCGGCGCAGCCGGTTGAGGTCCATCGACATCGCGAGCTGCTCGGCTTCCGCGTCGGTCTCCGCCGTGACGACGGCGACCGCCAGGATCGACTGCGGCGTCGCGCGCCAGCCCGACGGCTTGAAATGCGCGCGATAATTCGTCATCGCCGCGACAGCATCATGGCTCGCGAAATGATGCGCGAATGCAAAGCCCATCCCGACCTGCGCGGCGAGCTCGGCGGAATAATCGCTCGAGCCGAGCAGCCAGATCGGCGGCAGCGGCGAATCATCCGGCATCGCCACCACATTGTTGTAGGGATGGCCGGCCGGGAAATCGCGCGTCTCCCACAAGGTCAGCTCATGCAGCCGCTCGAGGAAATCGTCGCCCTCGCGGCGATCGAGCCGGCTGCGCAGCGCGTAAGCCGTGGCGCCGTCGGTGCCGGGCGCGCGGCCAAGCCCAAGATCGATGCGGCCGGGAAACAGCGCCTCCAGCATCTTAAAGCGCTCGGCGATCACGAGCGGAGCATGGTTGGGCAGCATCACCCCGCCGGAGCCGACGCGGATATGCTGCGTCACCGCCGCGATCTGCCCGATCATCAGATCGGGCGCCGGGCTCGCGACGGAAGCGAGGTTGTGGTGCTCGGCCAGCCAATAGCGTGTGTAACCGAGAGCATCGACATGGCGCGCCAGATCGATGCTGTTGCGGAGCGCAGCGGCTGGCTTGGTACCGGTGGTGACGACGGACAGATCGAGGACGGAGAGCGGAATCATGGCAGTCAACCTAGTGTGACGCCACGAGGCGACAAAGGCCCCGGCCGCGCAGGGCAGTCCCGCACCGGAAGGTCGGCGCCAGCCGCCACGGTTTTTGGGACGAAATGCAACGATTCATTGACACAGCCAGCTGCCCATAGCTGTTTTTGACCGCAAACCAATCGCAGAACATAGTTTTTATCTATATAATTCAATTAATTAATTGTATCATCATCAAAGAGAACACATTGCCCACTATTGGCTTTTGATGGTCAATTTTTGCCACTCCAACGCATCCAAATGGGCAATTTCCCATATCCGATGGGCTGTTTGATCCAACCCGTTTGGCCTATCTTACGCAGATCATATCCAGGCCAGACGTCTGCCCTTCAGTTGCGGAGCCCTTGCGTATCATGACCGAGACCATTTCCTCCGTGCCGAACGGGTATCGTGCGCCAAAGACGCCGAAAATCTCCTTCGAGTTCTTCCCGCCGAAGACCGAGGAGATGGAGCGCAATCTCTGGGAGACCATCAACCGGCTGGCGCCGCTGACGCCGAACTTCGTCTCGGTCACCTATGGCGCCGGCGGCTCGACCCGCGAGCGCACCCATTCCACCATCACGCGCATCCTGCGCGAGACCGATCTGCTGCCGGCCGCGCATCTGACCTGCGTCAGCGCCTCGCGCGGCGAGATTGACGACATCGTCGACCGCTACCATGAGGTCGGCGTCCGCCACATCGTGGCGCTGCGCGGCGATCCGCCCGGCGGCATCGGCACGCCCTACTTCACCCATCCCGACGGCTACCAGAGCTCGGCCGAGCTCGTCGCCGCCATCAAGAAGCGCCACGCCGACATCGAGATCTCGGTGTCCGCCTATCCCGAGAAGCATCCGGAAGCCGCTGACTTCGACGCCGACATCGATACGCTGAAGGCCAAGGTCGACTCCGGCGCGACCCGCGCGATTACCCAGGTGTTCTTCGACAACGACCTCTACCACCGCTATGTCGACAGGGTGCGGGCGCGCGGCATCGAGATTCCGATCGTGCCGGGCATCATGCCGATGCACAATTTCAAGCAGGCCCGCAATTTCGTGACCCGCGCCGGCACCAGCGTGCCGGACTGGCTCGCCGAGAAGTTCGAGGGCCTCGACAACGACGCCGAGACCCGCAAGCTGGTCGCGGCCACCGTCGCCGCCGGTCAGGTGCAGAAGCTGTTCAAGCACGGCGTCGACACCTTCCACTTCTACACCATGAACCGCGCGGACCTCGTGTTCGCGATCAGCCATTTGCTCGGCATCCGGCCGAACGGTGCCCAGAAAGCTGCCTGACACATGTCCGTTCCCGTTTCCCCCAAGCGTAACGCATTGCTCGCGGCTGCCCGCGAGCGCATCCTGGTGCTCGACGGCGCCATGGGCACGATGATCCAGGGCCTGCAGTTTGATGAAGCCGCCTTTCGCGGTGCGCGCTTTGCCGACTTCCACCGCGACATCAAGGGCAACAACGATCTCCTGATCCTGACCCAGCCTGACGCGATCACGGACATCCACGCCGCCTATCTGCGCGCAGGCGCCGACATCGTCGCGACCAACACCTTTTCCTCGACCTCGATCGCGCAGGCCGACTACGATATGTCGGACCTCGCCTATGAGCTCAACCTGCAGGGCGCGCGGCTTGCCCGCGCCGCGGCGGAGCGGGTGAGCGCCGAGGACGGCAAGCAGCGTTTTGTCGCCGGCGCACTCGGCCCGACCAACCGCACCGCCTCGATCTCGCCCGACGTCTCCAATCCAGGCTATCGCGCAGTGACCTTCGACGACCTGCGCAAGGCCTACGGCGAACAGGCCAAGGGCCTGCTCGACGGCGGCGCCGACCTGCTGCTGGTCGAGACCATCTTCGATACGCTGAACGCCAAGGCGGCGCTGTATGCGATCGCCGAGATCATCGAGGAGCGCGGCATCGACGTGCCCGTGATGATTTCCGGCACCATCACCGACAAGTCCGGCCGCCTGCTCTCCGGTCAGTTGCCGGAGGCGTTCTGGCATTCGGTGCGGCACGCCAGGCCCATCACGATCGGCTTCAACTGCGCGCTCGGCGCCGAGGATTTGCGCGCCCACATCGCCGACATCGGCCGCGTCGCCGACACGCTGGTCTGCGCCTATCCGAACGCCGGCCTGCCCAACGAGTTCGGTCAATATGACGAGACGCCGGACTACATGGCGCGGCTGATCGGCGAGTTCGCCTCCGCCGGCCTCGTCAACATCGTCGGCGGCTGCTGCGGCACCACGCCCGACCATATCGCCGCGATCGCCAGGGCCGTCGCCCCGCACAAGCCGCGCGTGGTGCCTGACATCGAGCCGCGGCTGAAGCTGTCCGGCCTCGAGCCGTTCACGCTGACCGATGCGATCCCGTTCGTGAACGTCGGCGAGCGCACCAACGTCACCGGCTCGGCGCGCTTCCGCAAGCTGATCACCGCGGGCGACTACACCGCGGCGCTGCAGGTGGCGCGCGACCAGGTCGAGAACGGCGCCCAGGTCATCGACGTCAACATGGACGAAGGCCTGCTCGATTCGGAGGCGGCGATGGTGACGTTCCTCAACCTCGTCGCCGCCGAGCCCGACATCGCCCGCGTGCCTGTGATGGTCGATTCCTCGAAATTCCACGTCATCGAGGCCGGCCTGAAGTGCATCCAGGGCAAGCCGATCGTGAACTCGATCTCGATGAAAGAGGGCGAGGAGAAGTTTCTGCACGAGGCGACGATTGCAAAACGCCACGGCGCCGCCGTGGTGGTGATGGCGTTCGACGAGACCGGCCAGGCCGACACGTTCGCGCGCAAGACCGAGATCTGCAAGCGCGCCTACGACATTCTGGTCAACCGGCTCGATTTCCCGCCCGAGGACATCATCTTCGATCCGAATATTTTTGCGATCGCGACCGGCCTCGAGGAGCACAACAATTACGGCGTCGATTTCATTGAGGCGACGCGCTGGATCCGCCAGAACCTGCCCGGCGCCCACATTTCCGGCGGCGTCTCCAATTTGTCGTTCTCGTTCCGCGGCAATGAGCCGGTGCGCGAGGCGATGCACTCGGTGTTCCTGTATCACGCCATCCATGCGGGCATGGACATGGGCATCGTCAACGCCGGCCAGATGATCGTCTATGACGACATCGACCCCGAGCTGCGCCAGACCTGCGAGGACGTCATCCTCAACCGCGATCCGGGTGCTTCCGAACGCTTGCTGGCGCTTGCCGAGAAATTCCGCGGCAAGGAGAAGCAGACCAAGGAGCAGGATCTCGCCTGGCGCGAATGGCCGGTCGAGAAGCGGCTGTCGCATGCCCTGGTGCACGGCATCACCGAGTTCATCGAAGCCGACACCGAGGCCGCCCGCCAGAACGCCACCCGCCCGCTCGACGTCATCGAAGGCCCGCTGATGGCCGGCATGAACGTGGTCGGCGACCTCTTTGGCGACGGCAAGATGTTCCTGCCGCAGGTCGTGAAGTCGGCGCGCGTGATGAAGCAGGCCGTCGCCTATCTGATGCCGTTCATGGAGGAGGAGAAGGCGCGCAACCTCGCCAACGGCATCACCGGCGGCCGCAACGCCGCGGGCAAGATCGTGCTCGCGACCGTGAAGGGCGACGTCCACGACATCGGCAAGAACATTGTCGGCATCGTGCTCCAGTGCAACAATTTCGAGGTCATCGACCTCGGCGTCATGGTGCCCGCCAACAAGATCATCGAGACGGCCAAGGCCGAGGGCGCCGACATCATCGGCCTGTCCGGGCTGATCACGCCCTCGCTCGACGAGATGAGCTTCCTCGCCGGCGAGCTGGAACGGCAGGGCATGAACCTGCCGCTCCTGATCGGCGGCGCCACCACGAGCCGGGTGCATACCGCTGTCAAGATCGACCCGAACTATCCGGGCGGCCCGGTGGTGCATGTCAACGACGCGAGCCGCGCCGTCGGCGTTGCCTCCTCGCTGCTGTCGGCCGAGAAGAAGCAGGCCTATGCCGCCGAGGTGCGCGCCGAATACGCCAAGATCTCGACGGCGCATTTCCGCGCCCAGGCCGACAAGAAGCGGCTGAAGCTTCCTGCTGCCCGCGCCAACAAGGTCGCGATCGATTTCGCCGCGGCGCCGCCGAAGCAGCCGACGTTCTTCGGGCTGAAGAGTTTTGACGCCTACGACCTCGCGGAGCTCGCCGAATACATCGACTGGACGCCGTTCTTCCAGACCTGGGAACTGACCGGCCGCTTCCCAGCGATCCTCGACGACCCCAAGGTCGGTGAGGTCGCACGCTCGCTCTATGATGATGCGCGCAAGATGCTCGACCGCATCATTGCGGAGAAGTGGTTCACCGCGCGCGCCACCATCGGCTTCTGGCCGGCGAATGCCGTCGGCGACGACATCGAGGTCTATGCCGACGAGACGCGGAAGCAAAAGATCGCGACCTTCCATACGCTGCGCCAGCAGCTCGAGAAGCGCGAGGGCCGCTTCAACGCCGCGCTGTCGGACTTCGTTGCGCCTGTCGACAGCGGCGTCCCCGACTATATCGGTGGCTTCGTCGTCACCGCCGGCATCGGCGAGGACGCGGTCGCCGACCGCTTCAAGAACGCCAATGACGACTACTCCTCGATCCTGTGCAAGGCGCTGGCCGATCGGCTCGCCGAAGCCTTCGCCGAGCGCATGCACCAGCGCGTGCGCAAAGAGTTCTGGGGCTATGCGCCGGACGAGAGCTCGTCGCCGGACGAATTGATCCTCGAGAAGTACGACGGCATCCGCCCCGCGCCGGGCTATCCGGCGCAGCCCGACCATACCGAGAAGCGGACGTTGTTCGCGCTGCTCGATGCCGAGACCACCGCCGGCGTGAAGCTGACCGAGAGCTTTGCAATGTGGCCGGGCTCGTCGGTCTCGGGCCTGTATTTCTCGCATCCCGACAGCTTCTATTTCGGCGTCGGCAAGATCGAGCGCGACCAGGTCGAGGATTATGCCGCGCGCAAGAGCATGACGGTTGCCGAGGTCGAGCGCTGGCTCGCGCCGGTGCTCAACTACATCCCGTCGCAGGACGCGAAGGGACAGGCGATCGCGCCCGCCGCGACGCCCGCCAACGACGAGGAACTGGCCTCGCATCCGCAGGGCTGCACCTGCGCGGTGCACCTCGCCTGGCGGAAGAAGAAGGTCGGCGCGGGGTAGGCCTCGCCAAGACGTGTCATCGCCGGGCTTGACCCGGCGATCCATCTTCCAACAATCTTCTTGCGAAGATCGATGGATACCCGGGTCATCTGCGCGAAGACGCGCTTCGCGCTTTTGCCCGCGCATGACGAGCGGAGTGAATTCCCCATGCAATTCTTCTCCTTCTGGCGGTCGCTGGCGAGCTTTCGGGTCCGGATCGCGCTCAATCTGAAGGGCGTGCCGGCCGAGGTCGTGTTCGTCGACATCGATGCGGACGCGCATCGCGCCGATGCCTATCGCAAGATCAATCCGCAGATGGCGCTGCCGGCACTGGTGACGGACGATGGCGCGGTGCTGTTCCAGTCGCTCGCGATCATCGATTATCTCGACGAGACCTACCCAACCCCGCCGCTGCTGCCACCCGATCCGCTTGGCCGCGCCCGGGTGCGCGGTCTGGCGCTGATCGTCGCCTGCGAGGGCCATCCGCTGCTGACGCCGCGGGTGCGCCGCTATCTCGATCGCGAGCTCGATTTGCGCGACAGCCAGCAGATTGCCTGGCGGCGGCACTGGACAGTCGAGACGCTGGCGGCGCTCGAGGGGCACCTCGCCGGCCACAAGGCCACCGGCCAGTTCTGCCACGGCGACACGCCGGGCCTCGCCGACATCTGCGTGGTCGGCCACGTCACCGCGGCGATCAACCAGCAAATCAGCCTGTCGCCCTGGCCGACCGTGAAGCGCATCCACGAGACCGCAATGGCGCTGCCGGCGTTCGCCAGGGCGCATCCGTCCGCGCAGCCGGACACGCCCGAGGCGATGCGGGCGAAGTAGTGGGCGTGCTCTCAATACCGTCATCCTGAGGAGCGCGCTTTTGCGCGCGTCTCGAAGGATCGACGGCCCCGCTGGTGGCCGATTCATCCTTCGAGGCTCGCTCCGCTCGCACCTCCAGCGACAAAGGCGAAGCCTTTGCGCGGGGATGACGGCGTTGGGTTCGGATTCGAATGTCAAACAGCTTGTTCGGTGTCATCACCCGCGCATGCGGGTGATCCAGTATTCCAGAGGCGCCAGTGCTTGAGCCGAGAGGCCGCGGCGTACTGGATCGCCCGGTCGAGCCGGGCGATGACAGTGTTGGTGGGGATACAGCTTCGCATTCTCGCGACATGAATTGTCCGAGCACTTCTGATAAAGCGAAATATTTTTGCATGAGGGGCTTGCGCCGTCGGGCAACTCAGTGGCACGCGCGCGTGAGGGACGCGCCGGCGCCAGGGTTCCCTCCCCCGTCTTGTCCGCCGAAGCCTCTTGGCGAAGGCGGATGCGGGAGAGGGAGCCTGAAGGGCGTGCTCACCTCACGCTCTCCACGCTCCGACGAACGCGCTCGCTGACCGTCTGCGCGATCGCGGCCGGTGCCTCGTCGGGGATCGCGAAGCACGAGCTCGCGTTGATCTCGCAGAGCACGTAGGTGTCGGCGCCATCGGCATCGCGCGGACCGTAGAGGAAGTCCGCATCCCAGATCACCGGCAGCGACGCTTCATCGATCGCCAGCGTCGCCATCAACTGCGGGATCCATTCGTTCTCCATCAGCCGTCGCAACGTCCTAAATTGCGGCGCATCGGGACCGTGCATGATGCGCGGTCCGGGTTGGGCCTCGGGTGCGTCGGGGCCTTCCGGAGGCGGCGGGATCAAGGCCTTGATCAGCTGGTGCCCGAAGCCCGCGACCTTCGATCCGCTGACATAGCAACGGATCATGCCCTCGGGCAGCCGCGGCTGGAAAGCCTGATCGATGATGCAGCCGCCCCATCCGAAATAAGGCTCGCAACGCGCCATCAACGCGTCCAGCGGCGTCTCCTCGGGCTGGCTGCCGCGCAGCGCGTGGAGCACGCGAACGGTCGCGTCCGCGTTCGGCAACGCTTCCACCTTCCAGACGCCCTGCCCGCCATTGCCGCGGTTCTGCTTGAGCACGCGTGGACCAGCGGTGCGCAGGCGCGACGGGAATTCGGCGCGGAAAGCGTCGGCAGTGGCGTAGCGATGCGTGTCGGCGCCCCAGCCGAGATGACGGGTGCGGTAGAGCACCTCCTTGACACCCATCTTGAGGATGACGTCCGGATGGGCGCTGACCCAGGTACGTTTCATCGGACGCTTCGCCGCGACCTCGCACAGCAGCGGATCGAGCGCCGCGCGCGTCTTGCCTTGATGGATCGGATCGACCCAGACGAGAACGCCGTCCATCGTCAGCAACTGGTCGCGGACGGCATCGGCGAAACTCTCGTCGTAGACGACGGGACACGCCTCGATGCCGGAGGCTTCGAGCGCTTCGAAGACGCGGACGAAACGGTTGTTGTGTGGGGTCGCCTCCTGCCGCGCCGCAGCATCGCCACGCCACAGGATCGCTATTCTGGAACGACGGGGTGTGTGCTGTTCGGTGTCCATATCAAAGCTCCACGACGGGTTGGGTGTCGCGCAGAGCTTGGACCGAGGTCTCACGGGGAGTCTGCCTGTCCCCCGTACGCGGAGTCTAGACGACCGCGCGCAGGTTTCAAGATGGAAGTGGAACCGATCCGAGCGGCTGAGAGCGAGATTCAGCACCGACACCGTTCCTGTCATAGACAGTGAACTTTTGGTGATCCGCTTCAATCGCTGATAAATCCGCTTCGGCAAGGCCGTTGACAGCAACGGACATTCGTCTTTTATTGCAGCCACGGGGATGTGCGATCTCCCCGCGAGGCGACATGCCCAAGAATCGCGTCCTGTTCACCAAGGGCGCACCATGTCGTCATACACATCGATCTCATCCGAAAAATTGTCTCGTCTCATCGGCACCGCCAAGGCGCCGACGCTGGTCGACGTTCGCCTCGATGAGGATTTCGCCGCAGATCCGCAGCTGATCCCGGGCGCAATCAGACACTCCCATCGCGACGTCCAGGACTGGGCTTCCCGCTTCTCCGGCCAGTCCGTGGTCGTCATCTGCCAAAAGGGGCAGAAGCTCGCCGAAGGCACCGCAGCCTGGCTACGATGCGGCAACATTGCTGCCGAGGTTCTCGAGGGCGGCCATCTCGGCTGGAAAACGGCGGAGCTTCCCACCGTTCCCGCCGACAGGATTCCGAAACGCGACGGGCGCGGCCGTACCGTCTGGGTCACGCGATCACGGCCGAAGATCGACCGCATCGCCTGTCCGTGGCTGATCCGCCGCTTTGTCGATCCCGCGGCCGTGTTCCTGTTCGTCGCATCGGCGGAGGTCGAGGCCGTCGCCGAACGGTTCGGGGCCACGCCGTTCGACATCGAGAACGTGTTCTGGAGCCATCGCGGCGAACTCTGCACCTTCGACATCATGGTCAAGGAGTTCGGTCTGGCGACGCCGGCGCTGGAGCGGCTTGCGACCATGGTGCGGGCCGCGGATACCGCACGGCTCGATCTATCCCCGGAGGCACCCGGATTGCTCGCCGCCTCGCTCGGCCTGTCGCGCATGTTCGACGACGACCTCGAACAATTGAGCGCCGGCCTGCTACTCTACGACGCCTTCTATCGCTGGTGCCGCGACGCGACCCGGGAGACGCATAACTGGCCGACCAGCAAGGTGAAGCCATGACCGACGTCGCGGCGAACCCAAGGACGCGCGGACAGGAACACGCCCACGGCATCTCGTTCAACGAGGCGCTGCTGGTCTGGATGCGCGTCGCGATCCTGAGCTTTGGCGGACCGGCCGGCCAGATCGCGGTGATGCATCGCATCCTGGTCGAGGAGAAGAACTGGATATCGGAGGGGCGTTTCCTGCACGCCCTCAACTACTGCATGCTGCTGCCGGGGCCGGAAGCGCAGCAGCTGGCGACCTATATCGGCTGGCTGCTGCACCGGACGCTCGGCGGCATCGTGGCAGGCGGATTGTTCATCCTGCCCGGTATCTTCGCCGTCATGGGCCTCAGCTATATCTATGCCGCCTACGGCAATGTCGGATTTGTCGAGGCGCTGTTCTTCGGCCTGAAGGCGGCGGTGCTTGCCATCGTCATTCAGGCCGTGGTGCGGGTCGGCAAGCGCGCGCTGCGCAACCGGGTGATGATCGCGCTCGCGGCGACAGCCTTTGTCGCAATCTTCTTCTTCGCGGTGCCGTTTCCGCTGATCATCCTGGCCGCTGCCGGCGTCGGGCTGATCGGGGCATACCTGGGCCGCAGCGAATTTGCGGCGATCGAACATGGCGGCAAGAATTCCGCGGTGATCGACAGCATGCTCGGCGAAGCGGCGCCCGATCACGTCCGTCCCAACGCGTCGCGCACGCTGCGGGTCGGCGCGGTCTGGCTCGCGCTCTGGCTGGTGCCGGTGTTCGCCCTGCTCATCGCGCTCGGGCCCGGTGACGTGTTCAGCCAGATCGCGATCTTCTTCAGCAAGATGGCGATGGTGACATTCGGCGGGGCCTATGCCGTGCTCGCCTATGTCGCGCAGCAGGCCGCGGAATATTACCACTGGGTCAGCCCGCGCGAGATGCTGGACGGGCTCGGCATGGCCGAGACCACGCCCGGACCGCTGATCATGGTGGTTCAGTTCGTGGGCTTCATGGCGGCGTTCCGCGAGGCCAGCGGCCTGCCGCCGATGCTTGCCGCCACGCTCGGCGGCCTGCTCGCGACATGGGTGACCTTCACGCCGTGCTTCCTGTGGATCTTCGTCGGCGCGCCCTACATCGAAGCACTGCGCGGCAACAAGGCGCTCGCCGGCGCGCTGTCGGCGATCACCGCCGCCGTGGTCGGCGTGATCCTCAACCTCTCGATCTGGTTCGCGCTGCACACGCTGTTCCGGCAGACCTTCCCGGTGCACGGGCTTGGCCTGTCGTTCGACGCGCCGGTGCCAGGCAGTATCGACTGGCCGGCGCTGGCGCTGTCGGTGGCCGCAGCGATTGCGATCTTCCGCTTCAATGTGGGGATGCTCGCCGTCCTCGCCGCGTCCTGCATCGTGGGCGTGCTGCTGCGCCTCGTGGGCATGATCTGAGCGGAGCGGCTGACGCATCGAACTTTCGCACCCTTTGATCCAAGCGTACCGGCATTGCTCAACATCAGGAGGAGCCGATGACCATCGACACAGAGCGCCGCAACTTCATCACAGCGGCCGGCGTAGCCACCGCATCGGCAGTCGTGCTGGGTAGCAACCGCGCCGCTGCCGAAACCAACCAGCAGACAGGAGCCAGGGCCATGTCCTATCAGGCAAAACCGATGTCGTTCGATCCAAAGTCGATCAGTGGCATCTCCGAGAAGATCCTCGTCAGCCACTACGAGAACAATTACGTCGGCGCGGTGAAGCGGCTCAACGCCATCGGCACGCAGCTTGCCGAACTCGACTTCGCCAAGGCGCCGAACTTTATGATCAACGGCCTGAAGCGCGAGGAGTTGATCGCGGCGAACTCGATGATCCTGCATGAAGTCTATTTCGATGGGCTCGGCGGCGCGGGCAAACCGGGCGGAGCGCTCGCCGAGGCGATCACGCGCGACTTCGGCAGCATGGAGCGCTGGCGCACCGAATTCGCCGCGATGGGCAAGGCGGAAGGTGGCGGTTCGGGTTGGGTGATCCTCGCCTACTCGCCCCGCGACAAGCGGCTGGTCAATCAATGGGCCGCGGATCATACGACGACGCTTGCCGGCGGTCGTCCGGTCCTGGTGCTCGATATGTATGAGCACGCCTATCACATGGACTTCGGCGCCGCCGCGGCCCGCTATGTCGACATCTACATGGAGGCCATTCGCTGGGACAATGCAGCCAGGCTTTACGAGCAATACGCGAAGGAGACGTGAGGAGAGACGTGGAGCGGCGCGGCTGGTTCCATCCGGCGGGCATGTTACCAAACACTGCCGCGTTATCGGCATTGAGAATGTGCTTCGGCCACTCTAGATCAGAGCTTGCCCCTCCCCCGGCGCAGTCACTGCGCCGCTCCACCGAAGAGTTAGCCTATGCGACCCCACATCATCTGCCACATGGGCACGTCGATCGACGGCCGGCTTCATCCCAGCCGCTTCACCAAACCCGCCGCCGGCATCCCGGCCGACGTGCTGCGCTCCCATTACGAACGGATCCATGACGAATTCAACGCCGACGGATGGATCATCGGCCGCGTCACCATGAACGAGATGGCCAAGGGATCGGAGCGGCACATCGCCAATGCACCGAAAGTGCCGCGCGAACCGCATCTCGGCAATCGCAATGGCCGCAAGCTCGCGATCGGCATCGATCCGGCCGGCCGCGTGCATTTCGGCAAGGACAATGTCGGCGGCGATCACGCCGTCGCGGTACTCGGCGAGCAGGTCTCCGATGCCCATCTCGCCGAGCTGCACGAGGACGGCGCGTCCTATCTCTTTGCCGGCGCAAAGGGCGATGACCTGGCGAGCGCGATGGCGCGGCTTGCGTCGCTGTTCGGCGCCAAAACGCTGCTGCTCGAAGGGGGCGGCGGGATCAACGGCGCCTTCCTCAAGCACGGGCTGATCGACGAGTTCAGCACGCTGATCCATCCGGCGGTCGACGGCGTCGCCGGATCGCAAGGCATCGTCGACTATCACGGCGAGGCGGGCGACCGCCCCGGCGCCGGGCAATCGCTGCGGCTCACCCACTGCGAGACGCTGGAGGGCGGCATGGTCTGGCTGCGGCATGCCGTGGAGCGCGCGCCGGGCTGAACACAGCCGCAAGCGCGACGATCCCGTGCGGATGTCAGATGCCGGCCGTGGCAGCAACGATCGTGTCTCGCAGCCAGCGGTGCGCCGGCAGATCGTCGAAGCGGCGGTGCCAGCTTATGACACTCTGCAGCTTCGGTGCGTCGAACGGCAATTCGCGCATCTCGATCGGATAGGCGCGGCGGAATTCGAGCGCGAGCTTCCGCCCCAGGATCGCAACCATGTTGGATTGCACCAGGACCGCGCCGGCGGACAGATAGGGGACGTCGGCGGCAATGGTCCGCTCGGCCTTGCGGGCCTGCAGCCAGGCGTCGACGAAGTCCAGATTCTCGCCGCTTGAGGTGATCGCAAGATGAGGCAGTCCGGCCAGCAGCTCGGCGGTCAGCTTCTTGCGCAGGGACGGGTGCCCCGCCCTCAGCACCGCGACGAAGCGGTCCTCGATCAAGAGCTGCGAGGCAAAGCGCTCGCCCTCGAGGGCGCGCGCGGAGATCGCGAGATCGAGCTCGCCGCGGTCGAGCCGGTCGGCAAGATTCAAGGTGCCGCTCGGCAGCAGCGTCAGCCGCACCATCGGCGCCTGCGCCCGCGCCGCCGCGAGGATCAGGCCAACCGCGACCACCGCGGCATAATTGTTCACCGCAATGTTGAAGCGCCGGTTGGCCTGCGCCGGATCGAACTGATCGCCCTCGACCGCGAGCTGCAGCTCGTTGAGCGCCTTGCGGATCGGCAGCGCCAGCGCCTCCGCCCGCGGCGTCGGCAACATGCCGGATGGCGTGCGGACGAACAGTCCGTCCTTGAGCGCGTGGCGCAGCCGGTTCAGCGCGTGGCTGACCGCCGGCTGGCTGATGGCAAGCGCGTTGGCTGCGCGTATCACGCTGCGTTCGCGCATGACGGCGTCGAACACCAGGAGCAAATTGAGGTCGAGATTGCGCAGCCGCATGCGCTCATCATGCACAATGTGAATTGGCGGATAAAGACAATTCATTTGAATAATATCGCGGCAGGGCCCAGCTTCCGGCATGTTCCAGAGCCTGCACAGCGCAGTTCCAGCAAGACCGGTTCGCACCGCCGCGAGTGTGCTGGTCGGTGTCCTGGTCACACCGGATGCACCGGCTGCCGCCATCCCCCAAACCTTCGCGCGCTGGCGGGCACTGACGCCACTTGCAAAGTGGTTGCCGATCGCGCTGGGCGAACCGGGCTATGCCGACATCGTAAGCGGCGTCGCGGCCGCGCTCAGCCGCTCCGGCATGACGCGGCGGCAGCTGATCCTGCTCGGCGAAGGGCCGGTCGCGCGCAGCATGCTGGAACTGGCGCTGCGGGGCGAATTGCCGTGCGGCGGCATCGTCGCGATCGACGTCCCCTGCGGCGCGCTGCCGTTTCCCATCGTGCCCACGGTCACGGCGATGCGGCTTGTCATCCGCCGCGACGGCGATGAGGCGCTGCGCGGCGATCTCATCGGCGCGCTGCACTCGGCCGACCTCGACGCACGCATCATCACGCTCGACCTGACGGCCGGCCGCGCTGCCGGCGCGGCAGCCAGCGTCACTGAAACCTTCGTCCTCGAGCTGGTCGCAACGATCGGCCGCCGGACAATTGATGGAGTTGGCGACCCATGACACCGAAGGCCCTCATGATCACCAGCGCTTGTCTGGCGATCGCCGCCGCAATCGGCGCCGGCGCGTATCTCGTGCACCTGCGCGACGGCCGCACAGATCACGCACCCGCGGCGGCCCTGTCCGGGGCCGTTCCGGTGACGGCGGCCAAGGTCCGGCAGCACGACGTGCCGATCGTGCTCGAAGGGCTCGGCACGGTGACGCCGATCAACACCGCGACCATCCGCACCCAGGTGCAGGGCACGCTCGACAGCGTCGACTTTGTCGAAGGCAAGCAGATGAAGCGCGGCGACGTGCTCGCCAAGATCGACCCGCGGGTCTATGAGGCCCAGGTCGATCAGGCCGAGGCCGCGCTGGCCCGCGACGAGGCCGGCCTCAAGAACGCCAGGACCAACCTTTCGCGAACCCAGCCGCTCGCCGACCGCGGCTTCGCCACCCAGCAGCTGCTCGATACCCAGAATTCGCTGGTCTCGCAGGGTGAGGGCACGGTCGCGCTCGACAAGGCGGCGCTGGAAGCCGCGCAAACACAGCTGAGCTTCACCACCATCACCGCGCCGTTCGACGGCGTCACCGGAATCCGCCGCATCGATCCCGGCAACATCGTGCAGCCGTCCGATCTCAACGGACTCGTGGTCCTGACCCAGCTGCAGCCGATCGCGGTGATCTTCACGCTGCCGTCCGCCGACATCCCGCGCGTGCAGCAGGCGCTCGTATCCGGGATCGTGTCGGTCGATGTCTATGATGCCAAGGACCAGCAGAAGCTCGACCACGGCAGCCTGATGCTGATTGACAACCAGGTCGACAGTTCGACCGGTACGGTGCGGCTGAAGGCGTCCTTCCCCAACGCCGGCCGCATGCTGTGGCCCGGCAACTTCGTCAACGTCCATCTGACCGTTGCCGTCAGCCACAACGCGCTCACTGTGCCGCTGACGGCGGTGCTGCAGGGGCCAAGCGGGGCCTTCGCCTATGTGGTCGGCCCCAACAACGTCGTCAGCGTACGCAATGTCACAGCCGGCCAATCGCGTGAGGGACAGGTCCTGATCGAGCAAGGCCTCGCGGCGGACGAGACCGTCGTCACCGCCGGCCAGTACCGGCTCAATCCGGGGACCACGGTCGACATCGTGCCCGATAACGCGAAGGACCTGGTCCAGAACGCGACCACTGCAAGCGCAGGCATGCTGCCATGAACATCTCCCCAGGCTTTATCCGCAGGCCGGTCGCGACCGCCTTCCTGGCCATCGCCATCACGTTGGTCGGCATGGTCGCCTTTGTGCGGCTGCCGGTCTCGGCGCTGCCGACGGTGGACACCCCGACCATCCAGGTGACGGCGCAGCTGCCCGGCGCCGACCCGCAGACCATGGCCTCCTCGGTCGCAACGCCGCTGGAGCGGCAGTTCGGACAGATCGCGGGCCTGACCGGCATGAGCTCGAGCAGCGGGCTCGGCAACACCCAGATCACGCTGCAATTCGCGCTGAACCGCAGCGTCGATTCGGCCGCGCAGGACGTGCAGACCGCGATCAATGCCGCAGCGGGACAACTGCCCAAGACCATGCCGTCGCCGCCGACCTTCCACAAGGTCAACCCGGCCGACGTGCCGGTGCTGCTGATCGCGCTGACGTCGGACACCGAGCCGCTGACCAAGGTCGACGATTACGCCGACAGCATTTTGGCGCAGAAATTGTCGCAGGTGCCGGGCGTCGCGCTGGTCACGATCGGCGGCATGCAGAAGCCGTCGATCCGAGTGCAGGTCAATCCGGCCAAGCTCGCCGCCGCAGGCCTCGACCTCGAGCAATTGCGCACGACGCTCGGCAACATCACCGTGAACCAGCCCAAGGGCGTGCTCTACGGCAATCAGCAGGCCTACACGCTTGCCACCAACGACCAGGTGCTGGTCGCGAGCAGGTATGACGATCTGATCATCGCCTATCGCAACGGCGCGCCGGTGCGCCTGCGCGACGTCGGCCAGGCCATCGTCGCCGCGGAAGACGTCACGCTGCACGGCTGGTACAACGACAAGCCGGCCGTCATCCTCGCAATCCAGCGCCAGCCCGGCGCCAACGTGATCAGCACGGTGGACGGCATCAAGAAGCTGCTGCCGCAGCTGGTCTCGGGCCTGCCGTCCGACATCAAGGTCCAGACCGCGTCCGACCGCACGCAGACGATCCGCGCCAGCGTCGCCGACGTGCAGTTCACCCTGCTGTTGACCATCGCGCTGGTGGTCGGCGTGATCTTCCTGTTTCTGCGCAATCTGTGGGCGACCATCATTCCCGCCGTCTCGGTGCCGATCTCGCTGATCGGCACGTTCGGCGTGATGTATCTGCTCAACTACAGCCTCGACAATCTCTCGCTGATGGGCCTGTCGATCGCGGTCGGCTTCGTGGTCGACGACGCCATCGTGATGATCGAGAACATCTCGCGGCACATCGAGGAGGGTCTCTCGCCGATGCAGGCGACGCTGAAGGGCGCAAAAGAGATCGCCTTCACCATCATCTCGATCTCGGTCTCGCTGGTCGCGGTGTTCATTCCGCTCCTGCTGATGGGCGGCGTGATCGGCCGCATGTTCCAAGAATTCGCGGTGACGGTGTGCGTCGCCATCCTGGTGTCGGTCGTCGTCTCGGTGACCCTGACGCCGATGATGTGCGCCTATCTGCTGTCGCCGAACCAAGGCGCCGGAGCCGGGCCGCTGTCGCGTGCGCTCGAGCGCGGCTTTGTCGCGATCGAGACCGGCTACGAGCGGCTGCTCACCGTGGCATTGCGCTTCAAGGCCACGACATTGTCGATCATGCTGGCCAGCATCGTTGTGACCGGCCTGCTCTTTGTTGCGATCCCCAAGGGCTTCTTTCCCCAGCAGGACACCGGCATGATCACCGGCATCACGGAGGCATCGGCGGACGTCTCGCCGGCGCAGATGGCGGCCCTGCAGCGCAGCGCCATCGACATCATTGCCAAAAACCCTGCGGTGGCCAATGCGACCGGTTATATCGGCCCGGGCGGCCCGACCGTCACCGAGAACAATGGCCGCCTGTTCGTGCTGCTGAAGCCCAAAGCGGAGCGCTCTGCTTCCGCGGACCAGGTGATCCGGCAGCTCGACAGCGCGCTGCAGAAGATCAAGGGAATGTCGGTGTTCCTGCAGGCGACGCAGGACATCAATCTCGCCAGCCGCCTGTCCAAGACGCAGTATCAGTACACGCTCACCGATGTGAACCAGGACGAGCTCAATCTGTGGGCCGGCAAGCTGTATCAGAAGCTGCAGACGCTGCCGGAGCTCGCCGACGTCGCCACCGACCAGGCCAACGCCGCGCGTCAGCTCAAGCTCGAGATCGACCGCGACGCCGCCGCGCGCCTCGGCATCGATCCGGCCGCAGTCGACAACACGCTCTACGATTCATTTGGCCAGCGCCATGTCGCGCAGCTGTTCACGGCGCTCAACACCTATTACGTAATCCTCGAGGTCGATCCGTCGTTCCAGCTCGGCCCCTATGCGCTGAACCGCATCTATATCCGCTCGTCCACCGGATCGATGGTGCCGCTCAGCCAGATCGCGAGCATCGATTACGGCACCGCGCCACTTGCGGTGAACCATCAAAGCCAGTTCCCGTCGGTGACGCTGAGCTTCAACCTCGCGCCAGACGCGGCGGTGGGGACGGCAGTCGCCGCCATCCAGAAGGCGACCGCTGATATGCAGATGCCCTCGACGGTTGCCACCAGCTTCCAGGGCAATGCGCAGGCGTTCCAGGCGGCGCTTGCCAGCACGCCGATGCTGATCGTCGCGGCGATCGTTGCGGTCTATCTGATCCTCGGCATGCTCTATGAAAGCACCATCCATCCGGTCACGATCCTCTCGACCCTGCCCTCCGCCGGCCTCGGCGCGCTGCTTGCGCTATGGGCCTTCGGCTTCGGCCTCGACGTGATCGGGCTGATTGGCATCATCCTCCTGATCGGCATCGTCAAGAAGAACGGCATCATGCTGATCGACTTCGCGCTGGAAGCCGAACGCCACCAGCACCTCTCCGCCGAGCGATCGGTCTATCTGGCCTGCAAGGCCCGCTTCCGCCCGATCCTGATGACGACGATGTGCGCGATGCTCGGCGGCGTGCCGCTGATGATCGGCACCGGAACCGGCTCCGAGCTGCGCCAACCGCTCGGCTTTGCGATCGTCGGCGGGTTGATCGTCTCGCAGGTGATGACGTTGTTCACGACGCCGGTCGTCTACATCTATCTCGACGACATCAGGCGATGGCTGGGCGGCGTGCGCAAAGGCGCGCAACAAGCTGCCTCGCGCCCATCGGAGGCTGTCCCGCCGTTGGCATGAATGGATCGATCCGGCGGTACCTCTCCAGCTTGCGGGAGGGAGAACGCAACGCCTTGCTCAAGCCGGTGTCAGAACTTGTAGCTCAACGCGGCGCGAGCAATGCTGAACCTGTTCTCGCGGCTGGCATTGTAACGGATCTGGCTCTGCACCGGATCCGTGCCCTGGAAGGTCGCTGTCGTGCCGCTTCCGCCGAGATCGACATAGAGATATTCGCCGCGTAGCGTCCAGTTGCCGGGAAAGGCATATTCGAGGCCGCCGCCGGCGGTCCAACCGACGCGGATGTCGGAATTGTTGCCAAGCCAGAGCCGCGAGAGACCCGTGGAAAAGACTTCCGAGTTGGTGATGTTGGTCTTCACCTCGCCATAGGCCAGACCGCCTGTCGCGTAGATCAGCAGGCGCTCGGCCGGCACAAAGCCGATGCGGCTCCGCACAGTGCCGAACCAATCGATCTTGCTGGTGTTTTGAAAATTGAAGCTTTCCGTCGGGCCGTGAAAGAAAGTGACGGTGGTGCTTCCACCCCGGGAAGACTTCAGGTCGACATAGTTGAAATCGGCTTCCACACCGAGGACAACCCTGTCGATCTGATAGTTGTATCCGAGCAATCCGCCAGCGGTGATGCCCGCCTGGTTGCTGTCCGAAACGGGGACACGAACAACGTTGCCGGCGCCGACGATCGAAACGACATTGCTGCTGGTCGTGATATTCCCACCATCATACCAGCCGCCGCCCACATTCACGCCGGCATAGAATCCGGACCAGTTGAACGCGGGAGCCACCAATGGCGGAGCCTTGGTCCAGCTGCGCTCCGGCAGGTCAGCGGCTGACGCCGCGCTCGCAAATCCCGTGATGAAAAGCAGGCCAGCCCCAACGATTCCAAAACGACGCACTTCCATTCCCCTTTGCCCTTGCCGCTAGCAAGTCACCCCAAAAAGCGAGCGACCAAATCTCTGCCATGGAAGGAAGGAGTGCGACAGCATGCCTCACTCGAATTGCATTCTTTCCCGCAAGCTGTGTCGAAGTTGCAACGACTAGCGCTCACAACCGCGTGAGCGAACCTGTCTCGGATCATCTCTTGATCAACCGGAGACCAGTCTGTTTCGAGTCAGAAACCATTTCTGCACGCAGCAACGAAAAACGCGACGCCGCGTGCAACATGATCATTGATCTCGGGGTCGAGCACTTTCAGGTCCACCTCGAACAGCGCACGCAGCAGCATCGGCACCGCGATGATGTCGAGAAACAAGCGCGCCGTTGTCGGCAGATGCTCCGGGGCGAAGGCCGGCAGCTTGCCGAGTTCGTCGGATTGCGTCAGGTCACGCAGCAGGTGAACGCCGAGCTCGGTGGCGAGCGCGCGCGCCCTGCGGTTGACGGTGGCAGCGAGATCCGGAAAGCGATGCGCCTCCGCGATGGCGAGCCGCATCAGCCCGATCCGATCGGCGTCAAGGCCCCAATGCAGCAGGGTCGAGGCCACGCTGGTGAGACGCTCCTCGATCGTCACGCCGACCGGCGCGTCCGCCTTGAACTCGGCGATACGTGACAGGATGTCCCGCGTCACCACCTCGGTGAACAGCGCGCGCTTGTCGCGGAAGCGCGCATAGATCGTGCGCTTGCCGGAGCGCGCGGCCTCGGCGATCTCGTCGATGCTCGCGCCCTCGAACCCGCGCTGCAGGAAGACCTTGCGCGCCGCATCCAGGATGCGCCCGTCGACCTCGCCGGCGAGCTCCTTCGGCGGCCGACCGGCACGCACCTCGACCGGCCTCGCCTTGGCGGCCCGCGGCTTCCTCAAGGTGCTGGTGGTCATCGCCTTTACCCGGGTGCCATTGGCCGGTCGCGCCGGCAATGCCCCGCAATATACCCCTATCACATCTGGTTGTAAATAGAACGGTACAGTTTCGTTTCTATTGACGCTGCGCTGCCGCGGGACTATTTGCGGCGTAGAAACGAAACTGTTTCGTTCCTTTATGCGGGTCCGAACGGACCTCACCGGACAGCAGGAGCCGCCACCATGTTCGAAGACACTGTTTTGGAGCGCGACCAGGAAGGGCATCCGGGCATCGAGGGCCCGCCCTCGGTGCCGGCCCCGCACGAAGCCGATGCCAAACCCGACCGGCCGGAGATCACTGCGAAGGCCCCCGCGCCGGAGCGCCCCGTGGGCAAGCAGCCCGCGCCGCCGGAAACTGTCCCACCGGAGGTTACCGGCAAGGCGCCGCGGCGCGGTTTCCTGCGCCGCAGTCCGGTCGTCTCCGCGATCGGCGCCGTGCTGCTCACTGCAGCGATCGGCGGTGGCACCCTCTACATGGACTACGCCGGGCATTTCGAATCCACCGACGATGCCTTCATCGCGGCGCGGCAGTCCGCGCTCGCACCAAAAGTCTCCGGCTACATCACCGCCGTTCCGGTCACCGACAACCAGCATGTCACAGCCGGCGATGTGATCGCCCGCCTCGACGACCGCGACTATCGCGTCGCGCTGGCGCAGGCCGAGGCCCAGGTCGCGGCGGCGCGCGCCAGCATCGAGAATGTCGATGCGCAGCTCGATGTGCAGCAGGCGCAGATCGCCGCCAACCAGGCCCAGGTGGACCAGGCGCAGGCGGCGCTGGTGTTCGCCCAGCAGCAGGCAACGCGCTTCCAGCATCTGGAGCAGACCGGCTACGGCACGGTGCAGAACTCCGAGCAATACACCTCGCAGCTGCATCAGCAGCAGGCCGCACTGCTGAGCGCGCAGGCGACGCTCAACCTTGCACAGCGCCAGGTCGAATCGCTGAAGGCGCAGCGCAAGAGCGCGGTCGCCAATCTCGCCCAGGCCGAGGCGCAGCGCGACCAGGCGCAACTCAATCTGTCCTACACGACGGTGACCGCCGCGCAGCCGGGCCGCGTCGTCAACCTCTCGGCTGCCGTCGGCCAGTTCGCGCAGGCCGGCACCAACCTGACCATGTTCGTGCCCGACCAGACCTGGGTCACCGCGAACTTCAAGGAGATCCAGCTCGACAAGATGCGGCCGGGCGAGCAAGTGACGCTGAAGATCGACGCCTATCCCGGACGCACGATCAGGGGCCATGTCGAGAGCGTGCAGCCCGGCTCCGGCACCGCGTTCTCGCTGCTGCCGGCGCAGAACGCCACCGGCAACTACGTCAAGATCGTGCAGCGCGTGCCGGTGAAGATCGTGATGGACAATCCGCCGACCGACGTCGCGCTCGGGCCGGGCATGTCGGTGGTACCGACGGTGCGGATCGACGCCGCGCCGTCGCTGCTCGAGCGTCTTGAGAAGCTGAATCTCGGGAGGCTGTGATGAGTGCCGCAGCGATCGACGCCAAAGCCATGCCGGCTCCAGCCGTCAGCGTCAATCCCTGGCTGATCGCCATCGTGGTTGCGCTCGCGAGCTTCATGGAGGTGCTCGACACCACGATCGCCAACGTCGCGCTGCCCTATATCGCCGGCGGCAGGGGGTGAGCGAGGACGAAGCCTCCTGGGTGGTCACCTCCTATCTGGTTTCCAACGCCATCATCCTGACCGCGTCCAGCTTTCTCGCCCGAATGCTGGGGCGCAAGCGGTTCTTCCTGATCTGCCTCGGCATCTTCACGGTCAGCTCGATCCTGTGCGGCTTCGCCTCGAGCCTCAACGCGCTGCTGCTGTTCCGCATCCTGCAAGGCCTCGGCGGTGGCGGCATGGTGCCGGTGGCGCAGTCGATCCTCGCGGATGCGTTTCCGCCGGCCAAGCGCGGACAAGCGTTTGCGGTGTTCGGCATCGCCGTGGTGGTGGCGCCGGTCGTCGGGCCGACGCTCGGGGGCTGGCTGTCCGACAATCTGTCCTGGCACTGGTGTTTTCTGATCAACGCCCCGGTCGGCGCGTTTGCGACCATCCTGATCGCGGCAGTGCTGCAGGAGCCTGCAAAGAAGGCCAAGCCGCAACGGCAGGAGGCCGGTTTCGATGTCATCGGCTTCGCGCTGGTCGCGACCTTCCTCGGCGCGCTCGAGGTGATGCTCGACCGCGGCCTCGAGGACGACTGGTTCGCCTCGTCCTTCATCGTCACATCAGCGGTGATCTGCGGCACGGCATTCGTGCTGATGATCCCGTGGGAGATGACCCGGCGCAATCCGATGATTGACCTGCGCATGGTGGCGACCCGACAGTTCGGCGCCTGCTTCCTGGTGATGCTGGCGACCGGCGCCATCCTGCTTGCGACCACGCAATTTTTGCCGCAGCTGGTGCAGCAGGATTTCGGCTACACCGCAACCTGGGCCGGCCTGGTGCTCTCGCCCGGCGGCCTCGTCACCATGGCGATGATGTTCGCGGTCGGCCGGCTCGCCGCCAAGGTGCAGCCGAAATATCTGATCGTGCTCGGCGCGCTGGTGATTGCGGCCTCGATGTACAGCATGACCAACGTCTATGGCGATCTCGGCTTCTGGTTCATGGCGCGCTCGCGCATGCTGATCGGCGTCGGCCTGCCGCTGATCTTCGTGCCGATCATGGCGGCGTCCTATGACGGCATCCCGCCCGACAAGACCGACCAGGCCTCCGCGCTGATCAATGCGGCGCGCAACACCGGCGGCTCGATCGGCGTCTCGATCGTGTCCAACGTGCTGACGCACCGCCAGCAGTTCCACCAGAGCCGACTGGTCGAGCAGGTGACGCCGTCAAGCCCGCAATATCAGGACACGCTGCACCAGGTCACCGACTTCTTCGTCGCCCAGGGCAACTCGCTGGCGCAGGCGCATCAGCAGGCGATCCAGTGGATCGGCCAGCAGGTGCAGACCCAGGCCTCGTTCCTGTCCTACATGGACGCGTTCTGGGTGCTGATGCTGATCTCGCTCTCGGCGATCCCGCTGGCGCTGACCTTGCGCAACGTCAAGCTCGGCGGCCCCGTTCGTGCCGGCCATTGAGCATCGCGCATCAAGAGGTGTGCGCCGTATCTCAGCGACGCGCCCTTCAGCTGTGGCGGTTGACGCCCCGGATGCTGGCGCGACGTGCGATGAACTGCTTCATCAACGGCAGAAAGAACGCTTTGCTGAACCGCCCCAGCGGCGGCGCCGGCTCGAGATAGAATGATTGATCGACGATATCTTGATTGTATTCATCAAGGATGATCCAGAGACGAAGCGTAGCGTCGAGCCCTGCGCGACGTTTCTCCATCTCGGGGATCTCCGCTGCGAAGCGATCGGGTGCCGGCGGTTGACTGGTGATTGGAAACAGCACCAGCACGTCGCCGCCCTTTGGGCGGGCGATCCTCACGCCGACTGCGGCGGGGCGAGGCTTGCGCCCCTCCGTCTCGCCACGTTCCGCCTCGCGTACCCATAAATAGGGAAATCGAATCACACCGCCGGTGCGAAGATCGTCGAGACTCACGTCTCGTCGCCCTCTTGTTCATAGGCGCTGATCGCTTCCTTGAGACCCTCGAACACGTCGTCGGGCATCGTCTCGAGCCGACCGGCTTTCCGCGTATCGGCGCGGGTAACGAGGCGGCGGTAGTCTTCAATGCTCAGCAGCACCAGGCGCGGCTTGTTCCGCTGGGTGATGGTCACCGGTCGCCGAAGCGCTTCAGCGATAATGTCCCCTGACCTCCGCGAGAGGTCGCTGGTCGAGTACTCCGCCATGGCTGAGCTCCATAATTGCTGTAAAATACAGCAATTATGTAAATGCTGCAAGGGCGACTTCAAGCCCCTGCTCAACCCGCCCGGCGCCGCTGGCCGCGCCACCACAGGCCGAAGGCGATTGTGACCGCGGCGGCAAGCGAGAACCAGGTGATGGCGTACTGCATGTGGTCGTCCTTGAGCCGCACCTTGAGCGGCCCGGGCTTCGGCGTGCCGCTCTCCGGCACCGGCGCCTCGAGGTCGATGTAGAACGGCGCGACCTCTCCCCAGCCGAGAGTCTGCGCCATCGCGCGATGATCGCGCACGAACCATAGCCGCTTCGACGGATCTTCCTTGGGCGTCAGCCGGCCCGGCGGCTCGGGAAAGCGGATGTAGCCGGTGAGTTCGACCGGCGCGCCGGTGACGAGGCGGCCGGCGACGCGATCCTCGAAGGCGCGGTCCTGCATCGTGTTCTGGACAAAGCCGGTGTTGACCACGACGGTCTCGCCGCTGGCGAGCTTCGTCGGCAGGAACGCCCAGGTGCCGGGTCCGTTGATGTCGTCGCGCACTGCGGAGCCGGAGCTGAACACCATCGCGTCCGGCTGTTTCGCATAGGTCGCGGTCAGGGTGACGCGGCGGAATTCATCCTTGGCCGAAGTCAGCGTGGACCAAGCCGACGGCGGCGGCATCGCCTCGGTCGGGGCGGCGAGCCGCACGTCGAGCGCTGCGATCAGCGCATGCTTCTCGACCCTGCGCTGCAATTGCCAGACGCCAAGCGCGATGCACACCGCGATCAGGATCAACGTGAAAATGCCGAAGCCGGCCGCGCTCGGCCGGTGCGTCGTCTTGTCATTCATTGCGGGTCGCGCTCGATCAACTGGCCTTCGGCGGCCTTGTGGTGGAATTGCAGCGCGATCAGCAGCGCCTTCATGGAACGCAGCGGCAGGATCGTGGTCACCACGATCAGCGGCAGCCACAGCGCGGCATGTACCCAGAACGGCGGCTGGTACTTCACCTCGACGATCAGCGCCGCCGCGACCACGATGGCGCCGGCCAACATGATGACAAAGATCGCCGGCCCGTCACCGGCATCGATGAAGGCGAAGTCGAGGCCGCAGGCTTGGCAGCGCGGCGCCAGGGTCAGGAAGCCGGAATAGAGCTTGCCCTTGCCGCAGCGCGGACAGCGGCAGGCGATGCCGCGCAGCGCGCTCTCGGTCACAGTGGGCGGGGTATCCATCATCGGGTCTCTTCAAAAGCAAAGGGGCGGCCATCCGGCCGCCCCTCTTAGCACGTCGGCTTGTGATTAGTGCGCGCCGTGGGCCATCGCCTCGGCGCCGCGGCCCCAGACGTAGATGCAGATGAACAGGAACAGCCAGACCACGTCGACGAAGTGCCAGTACCAGGCGGCGAACTCGAAGCCGAGGTGCTGCTTCGGCGTGAAGTGACCGGCATAGGCGCGGATCAGGCAGACCAGCAGGAAGATGGTGCCGACCAGCACGTGGAAGCCGTGGAACCCGGTCGCCATGAAGAAGGTCGAGCCATAGACGTTGCCGCCAAACGAGAACGTCGCGTGGGCGTATTCATAGGCCTGCACGCAGGTGAAAAGGGCGCCGAGGATCACGGTGAGGATCAGGCCCTGCTTGAGGCCCTGGCGGTCGTTCTCCAGCAGCGCATGGTGCGCCCAGGTGACCGTGGTGCCCGAGGTCAGCAGCAGCAGCGTGTTGAGCAGCGGCAGATGCCAGGGATCGAAGGTCTCGATGCCGTGCGGCGGCCAGGTGCCGGGGACGGAGCAGGCGCCCATTGCCGTGCCGGCGCCGCAGCCGAACACCGCGTCGCGGGTGGCGTGCACCGCATCGGCCGGGAACAGCGCCGAATTGAAGAAGGCCCAGAACCAGGCGACGAAGAACATCACCTCGGAGGCGATGAACAGGATCATGCCGTAGCGATGGCTGATCTGCACCACGCGGGTGTGGTCGCCCTTGTACTGGGCTTCCTTGATCACATCGCCCCACCAGCTCGCCATGGTGTAGAGCACGCCGATGGTGCCGACGCCGAACACGATCGGGGCGGCCGAATACATGTGGTGCATCCAGCCGATCGCGCCGACCGCCATGATGAAGGCCGAGATCGAGCCGACCACCGGCCACGGGCTCGGGTCGACGAGATGATAGTCGTGATGCTTGACTTGCGCCTCAGCCATTGCCGTCTCTCCATTCGCGTGCCGCGAGGCACGTCTTAAGTCTTTAATTCCAAAACTAGCCGCCCTTGCGCTGCTCCGCCTCGCCCGCCGCCACGGGCTTCGGCGCGGCGTCGCGCACGGGGAAGAAGGTGTAGGACAGGGTGATCGTCTTCAGCGTGTCGTTCTCGCTGTCCTTGGCCAGCGCCGGATCGACATAGAATACGACGGCCATCTCGCGCTTTTCGCCGGGCGCCATGGTCTGTTCGGTGAAGCAGAAGCAGTTGATCTTCTGGAAATAGGCGCCAACCGTCAGCGGCGCGACGTTGTAGGACGCCTGAGCCGTGGTGGTGCGGGCCGACTGGTTGGTCACGGTGTAATAGACGGTGACGACCTGGCCGATCTTGACGTCGATATTGTTCTGCTCCGGCTCGAACTTCCAGGGCAGGCCCGGCGCGACGTTGGAATCGAAGCTGACGGTGATGGTGCGCTCGAGCGGCGCATCCGAAGGCAGCGTGGTCGCAACCTGGGTGGTGCCGTTGAAGCCGGTGGTGCGGCAGAACCAGTTGTAGAACGGCACCGCCGCGTAGGACGCGCCGAGCATCAGCACCACGACAAAACCGCAGATCGACGCCACCATCGCGTCGCGCGACAGCGTGCGGCGCGTGACCTTGGCGCGCTCGCCCTGCGGGCCATCCGGTGCCGGCTGGTTGGCCATCTCACTCACAGCGGCCGCACCAGCACGGCCGGCCCCTTGACGATGGTGACCGCGAAGAACAGCAGGACCATGACGCCGAGCGCGAGCGCAATGGCGATCGAGCGCTGGCGCCGGCTCCTGAGCTGCGCCTCGGTGAGGACGATTCCGTCTGGTTCGCGTTTCTCGTCCATTGATGTCCCATGCGCCCCCATCTCGCCCCCCGGCGTTCCCTATCCGATCAAGACAGGCGCAATCGCGCGGACCACGACCTCGGCGAAGAGGACGGCAAACAGCGCGAACAGATAAAGGATCGAGAACGCGAACAGCCGGCGGGTGGCGCGGTTGGCCGCAACACCCTCGCGGCGGCGATAGACCTCGATGGCAAGCCACAGCATGCCGGCACCGAGCACCAGCGAGGTGACGCCGTAGATCGCGTCGAAATAGCCGAGCGGCCACGGCACCAGCGCCACCGCGACCAGCACGATGGTGTAGAGCAGTATCTGCAGGCGGGTCGCGTCGGGACCGGCAACCACCGGCAGCATCGGAATGCCGGCGCGCGCGTAATCGTCGCTGCGGAACAGCGCCAGCGCCCAGAAGTGCGGCGGCGTCCAGAAGAAGATGATCAGGAACAGCAGGATCGGCTCGACCGAGAGCGAGCCGGTCGCGGCCGCCCAGGCCACCACCGGCGGCAGCGCACCGGCGGCGCCGCCGATCACGATGTTCTGCGCGGTCCAGCGCTTCAGCCACATCGTGTAGACCACGGCATAGAAGAAGATGGTGAAGGCAAGCAGCGCGCCCGCCACCCAGTTGACCAGGATGCCGAGTGTCATCACCGAGAAGAAGGCGAGCGTGATGCCGAACGCAGCCGCCTCGGTCGGGGTGATGCGGCCGCGCGGGATCGGCCGGTTGGCGGTGCGCGTCATCAACGCGTCGACGTCGTTCTCATAGGCCATGTTGAGCGCGCCGGAAGCGCCGGCGCCGACCGCGATGCACAGGATCGAGGTGAAGGCCAGCACCGGATGCACATGCACCGGCGCGATCATCAGCCCGACCAGCGCGGTGAAGATCACCAGCGACATCACGCGCGGCTTCAACAGCGCGATGTAATCGCCCACTTCGGCCTCGGAGATCCGGGGCAGCTCGATGGCATTGTGATCGACAACCGACAAGATCAGGTCCCGCTTCTATAAAGAGCACGGCGCACTCTTAAGTGCGCCGCGCCGTCTTTGGATTTACTGCACGCGCGGCAGCACTTCGAATTGGTGGAACGGCGGCGGCGAGGTCAGCGTCCACTCCAGCGTGGTCGCACCCGCACCCCACGGATTGTTCGCGGCCTGCTCCTTGCGGACGAAGGCATCGATCACGCCGTAGATGAAGATCAGCACGCCGATGCCGGAGATGTAGGAGCCCCAGGAGGAGATCAGGTTCCAGCCGGCGAACGCATCCGGATAGTCGACATAGCGGCGCGGCATGCCCGACAGTCCGAGGAAGTGCTGCGGGAAGAACACCAGGTTGACGCCAATGAAGGTGAACCAGAAGTGCGCCTTGGCGATGGTCTCCGAGTACATGTAGCCGAACATCTTCGGGAACCAGTAGTACCAGCCGGCGAAGATGCCGAACACGGCACCGAGCGACAACACGTAGTGGAAGTGCGCCACCACGTAGTAGGTGTCCTGCAGCACACGGTCGACGCCGGCATTGGCCAGCACCACGCCGGTGACGCCGCCGACGGTGAACAGGAAGATGAAGCCGATCGCCCAGATCATCGGCGCCTTGAACTCGATCGAGCCGCCCCACATCGTGGCGATCCAGGAGAAGATCTTCACGCCGGTCGGCACCGCGATCACCATCGTGGCGGCGACGAAATAGGCCTGCGTCGCCGACGACATGCCGACGGTGTACATGTGGTGCGCCCACACCACGAAGCCGATGCCGCCGATCGCGACCATGGCGTAGGCCATGCCGAGATAGCCGAACACCGGCTTGCGCGAGAAGGTCGAGACGATCTGGCTGACCATGCCGAAGGCCGGCAGGATCAGGATGTACACTTCGGGGTGGCCGAAGAACCAGAACAGATGCTGGAACAGCACCGGATCGCCGCCGCCGTCGGCGGCAAAGAAGGCGGTGCCGAAATTGCGGTCGGTCAGCAGCATGGTGATCGCGCCGGCGAGCACCGGCAGCGACAGCAGCAGCAGGAACACCGTCACCAGGATCGACCACACGAACAGCGGCATCTTGTGCAGGGTCATGCCCGGCGCGCGCATGTTGAAGATCGTGGTGATGAAGTTGATGGCGCCGAGGATCGACGACGCACCGGCCAGATGCAGCGACAGGATCGCGAAATCGACCGCCGGGCCCGGATGGCCCGAGGTCGACAGCGGCGCGTAGATGGTCCAGCCAGCGCCGACGCCGTTGGCGCCCGGCTCACCCTCGACGAAGGTCGACATCAGCAGCAGCGCGAACGACGCCGGGAGCAGCCAGAACGAGATGTTGTTCATGCGCGGGAACGCCATGTCAGGCGCGCCGATCATCAGCGGCACCATCCAGTTGCCGAACCCGCCGATCATCGCCGGCATGACCATGAAGAAGATCATGATCAGACCGTGCGAGGTCACGAACACGTTATAGGTGTGCGTCTCGTGGAATATCTGGACGCCCGGATACATCAACTCGGCACGGATCGCGATCGACATCGCGGCGCCGATGATGCCCGCGATCACCGCAAAGACCAGGTACATCGTACCGATGTCCTTGTGGTTCGTGGAGTAGAGATAGCGCCGCCATCCGGTCGGATGGTGGGCGTGATCATCATGGGCGTGATCGTCGTGTGTCGCTGCGCCTGTCGCCATGTTCAAAATCCTGCCTTGCAGTCCCTCTTGGACCTTGCGGTCCCATCGCCCTTATTCCATCCCGCGCCGCAAGCCCTCAGGCTTACTGCGCCGCCTGACCAGCCGAGGCGTAGGAATTCGCCGGGTTGGTCGCAAACTTCTTCTTCGCCCCCTCCACCCAGGTCGCGAATTCCTGGTCGCTGACGACCCGCACCGCGATCGGCATGAAGGCATGGTCCTTGCCGCACAGTTCCGAGCACTGGCCGTAGAACACGCCGGTCTTGGTGGCCTTGAACCAGCTCTCGTTGAGGCGGCCGGGGACCGAGTCGATCTTCACGCCGAAGGCCGGCACCGCGAAGGAGTGGATGACGTCGGCACCGGTGGTCTGGATCCGCACCACCTTGTTGACCGGGACCACCATCTCGTTGTCGACACCGAGCAGACGGGGCTGCTTGTCCTTGTCGAGCAGCGAGTCGAACTCGAACTTGCCGTTATCCGGGTAGGCGTAGGACCAGTACCACTGCTTGCCGGTGACCTTCACCGTGAGGTCCGGCTTCGGCACGTCGAGCTCCAGGAACAGCAGACGGAACGACGGCACCGCGATGCCGACCAGGATCAGGACCGGGATCAGCGTCCAGGCCACTTCGATCAGGGTGTTGTGGGTGGTCCGGGAGGGGACCGGGTTGGCCTTGGCGTTGAACTTGACCACCACGATGACGAGCAGCGCCAGCACGAACAGGGTGATGACGGTGATCAGCACCAGCAGGAAATTGTGGAACCAGATGATGTTCTCCATCACCGGGGTCGCGGCTTCCTGCAGCGTGTGCTCCCACGGCGCCGGCTGTCCCAGCTCGGCGAAGGCCGACCCCGCGGCGACTGACGCCACACCCGCCACCGCCAACCCCAGCAATTGCCTGCCCAACCGGCCAATCGACATCTTCATGCCGTTCGCGCTCCCTTGATAATTCCCCAACACCTCCGGCAGTTGACCGGAAGTGCAGCACGATCCGCCCTGACAAATGGCCTTCCGGACATACCCGTCTCTGAGTCAAGGTGGGTACGGGAGCCAGATCGCTAGAACGCGTCGAAATCCAGCCTCTCAAACCATAATTCGCAGGCGCTCGCAATGCAGTAGTGGGGCCGAAAGCCATGCGCCTGCGATGAAGCTGCCGCTTGCGATTTTTCCCGCAAAATCAAGCGAAAGTCGCCGAAACACGGCCGCGCACAGTTGACAGGGGGATTACCGGATGTACGCACAGGCGGGGCAGCCCACAGGAACCTGATTCGCTGCGGGCCGCCCCAATCCGGCGCGGGAATGGTTTCAAGATCGCCTTCAAGGCGCCCTATTGCGGTATCAGTCGACTGATGCGTGCTACCGGCGGCCTCGACGGCTGGACCGACCGAACAATCAAAGGATCGACCCGGATGGGCGCTTCGAACATTCAGGTAAGACCAAAGGCCGGTTGGCTCAGCGGGCTGCTGTTTCTGGCCCTCAGTTTCGGCCTGACCCAGGCGGCGAACGCGCAAGGCGCGGTGCGCTCGGTCCATGGCGACTGGCAAATCCGCTGCGACACCCCGCCCGGCGCCCAGGCCGAACAATGTGCGCTGATCCAGAGCGTGGTAGCGGAAGACCGCTCCAACGCCGGCCTGACCGTGATCGTGCTCAAGACCGCCGACCAGAAGAGCCGCCTGATGCGCGTGGTCGCCCCGCTCGGCGTGCTGCTACCCTCCGGCCTCGGCCTCAAGCTCGACAACCAGGACGTTGGCCGCGCCGGTTTTGTCCGCTGCCTGCCCAATGGCTGCGTCGCCGAGGTCGTGATGGACGACAAGCTGCTCGGCCAACTCAAGAACGCGAAGACCGCGACGTTCATTATCTTCGAGACGCCGGAAGAGGGGATCGGGTTTCCGCTCAGCCTGAATGGGCTGGGCGAAGGGTATGACAAGCTGCCGTAGCCGAGTCTACCGCGCACCACCCGCATAATAATCGAGCAGCCCGGTCGCCTCCGCGGACAGCCAGTCGGCCTCTCCCGTCATATAACCCTCGACCTGTCCGCTGACGCCGATCAGGAACGAGATCGGCATGCCGTAGAGCGCGAATGGCGTGTCGAGCTCGGCGGCGTCGACGCGCGAGACGAGGCCGCCGGGATCGAAGCCGATCGCGAGGCGGCGGAGCTTGAACTGCTTGACGTAGGGCGGCACCAGCGCGCGGTTGCGATCGGTGCTGATCGCGACGACTGCAAGATCATTGCGGCCACTGGCGGCGAGCCGGTCCAGCATCGGCAGCTCGGTCCGGCACGCCGCGCACCAGGTGGCCCAGAAATTGACCAGCACCAGCTTGCCTTTGAACGAGGTGAGATCGAGCGCGCCGCCGGCGAGCGCCGGTATAGCAACCGGCGGCACCGGGCGGGCGCCTTGCACTAGCGTGAATTGATGGCGGATGGTGCCGAATAGCGGCGGTCCGCCGGACGCTGCGCGCACCGGGTGTGCCGGCATCGCGAGCGAGGCGCCGGCGCCAAGCATGCCGGCGACGATGGCGCGGCGGGTTGGCGCGCGAACTGACGTCATGATAGGTTCTCCGCTTGGCTTGATCGCCGCATTGCTCACGACCGGATGTAGGACCAGCCGGCTTCCTGCAATTCGATGATGCGTCCGGGCCCGTTCGGCACCACATCGACATTGTCGAGCAGGACGACCGGATGGCCCTCGGCCCGCTCCATGCCGAGCTTGGTGGCTTCGCAGACCACGAAGCGGATGCCGGGCGTGAGTCCCCGCACCACCCGCAGCAGATCCTTCACTGGCGAGGTATCGGCGCGGAGCATATGGACGCCGGCATTGTAGGCAACGATTTCGATCTCGAACGGCTCGTTGCGCTCCTGATAATATTTCGGGAGGTTAAGCGCGGTCGAGATCAGCGCCCGCATCGTGGTCGGATCGTCGGAGTTGATCGGCAGCACCAGGCGATGCATCCGCGGCTGCGCGGCCTGCTTGGCGGGCTCGGGCTTCGACACCGCCGCGACCGATCCGGTGAGCAGCAATGTCGCAGCGAACGGCACCACGAGTGCCAGCACCAGCCCGGCCGCGACCGTCAGTGTGCTGCGAGAGAGGCGCATCGCGTCCACCTCACGGCGCGATCGCGAACAGGGCGAACTGGCTGCGCTTGGTGTAGGCGACGATCGCGCTCAACGTCAGCAGCACCAGCGCAGGCACCGGCGAGCCGCCGATCACGAACAGATGGGTGACGGTCGCGCCGACCATGATGCAGCTCAGCAGCAGGCCGCCGAAGGCTGCGAGCGACGGCACCAGGATCAGGAGGGCGCCGAACAGCTCCAGCGATCCGGTGAGATAGCGGAACCACTGGCCGAGCCCGATATGCTGGAATTCCTCGACCAGCATCGGCACGCCGTAGAGCTTTGCGCCGCCGGCGGCGGCAAAGGCCAGGGCGAGCAATCCCCTGACCACCCACAGCGTGGCGGATTTCCAGCGCGACGGCGCCGAGGCAACAGCAACTGACATTGATCTCTCCCCGAGATGTTCGAACCGATCCCACCGCGCGGCCACCTGTCCGATTGGCGGCAGGCCCCGTCGCTTCCGGTGCACTAAATTCGGGAGTAAGATGAAAAGAACAAGTAGGATGCTTTTTGTGAGGTAGTATGAAAAAACTGACTATTGAGCCCGCCGAGCGTCCGGCGGCATCCGAGCCGTGCAACGGCGACCTGTCGGCGCAATTTCATCGGGCGCTTTCGGTGCTGGCCGGGAAATGGAAGGGCGACATCCTCTGGCAATTGGTCGACCGCAAGCGGCGGTTCGGCGAATTGCGACAGTCGATCCCCGGCGTGACCCAGCACATGCTGACCACCCAGCTGCGCGATCTCGAGGCCAATGGCCTCGTCAAGCGCACGGTCTATCCCGAGGTGCCGCCGCGGGTGGAGTACGAGATGACGCCATCCGCCAGGGCGCTCAAACCGGTGTTCGATGAGCTGTACCGCTGGGCGCAGGAGCATGGTTTTCCGACTTCGGCGCAGGGTGCGGCCGGCAAAGGCGGGCAGCCGAAGCCGCAATCCAGCGAAGGCGCGCCGGAAGACCAACCGCTCAAGGCGGATCGGCGCTCTCAAGTGCGATGAGTTCAGGTTGAACCGTCATCGCGCTTTGGCTCTTTGTTTAAGCATGATCTTTTCGGAAAACCGCTTCGCACTTTTCCGGAGCATGCTCTGATGACGACAAGGTGAGGATCGGGGGAGGCTGCCGTGATCGGCCGCATGGCTGCAGGCTCTCCCGGTTTACGCCCCGAAACACTATCTCTGACAGTCGTCATCCGGGTCTGAACCGGGACCGGCGCAGGTTTCCGGGTTGTGAGATGAGTTTTGCGTTCGTTTCTGCTTCATTTGCCCGAAATCCCTGCTGCTTGTTCCGCACTGGCAATCAGCCGCGCTTCAGGCAAGGATGACGAGGAATCGCCAAGGAATCGCACTGCGTCGGAGTGACCATGACCAATCCTGCCACGACCTCCCTGATCGACCGCGCCAATCTGGACCGCGATGCTGTCCGCCGCGAGGTGGCGCGCGGGCTTGAAGGCGCCGACGACGGCGAGTTGTTCCTGGAGTACGGGCAGACCGAGGCGCTGGTGTTCGACAACGGCCGGCTGAAGCAGGCGACCTACGACACCTCGCAGGGCTTTGGCCTGCGCGCGGTCAAGGACGACGCGGTCGGCTATGCGCATTCCTCCGACGTCTCGATCCCGGCGCTGATCCGCGCCGCGGATGCGGTGGCGGCGGTGCGCGGCGGCTATGCCGGCACGTTCGCCGCGGCGCCGGCGCATACGAACATAAAACTCTATGGCGACGAGAACCCGCTGGACGGCCCGACCTTCGAGGCAAAAGTAAAACTGCTCGGCGAGATCGACGCCTATGTCAGGGACAAGGACCCGCGGGTGCGGCAGGTCTCGGCCAGCCTCACTGCGACCTGGCAGGTGGTCGAGATCCTGCGGCCCGATGGCGAGAGCTATCGCGACATCCGCCCGCTGGTGCGCGTCAATATTTCCGTGGTCGCCGGCCAGGGCGACCGGCAGGAGAGCGGCAGCAAGGGCTATGGCGGCCGCGAGGGCTATGCGCGCTTCATCGAGACCAAGGCCTGGCGCGACGCCGCCGACGGCGCGCTGCGCGAGGCGCTGGTCAATCTCGAATCGGTGCCGGCACCCGCCGGCGAAATGGACGTGGTGCTCGGGGCCGGCTGGCCCGGCGTGATGCTGCATGAGGCCGTGGGCCATGGGCTCGAGGGCGATTTCAACCGCAAGCAGACCTCGGCTTTCGCAGGGCTGATGGGCAAGCAGGTCGCGGCCAAGGGCGTCACCGTGGTCGACGACGGCACCATGGCGTCGCGCCGTGGCTCGCTCTCGATCGACGACGAGGGCACGCCGACCAACCGCACGGTGCTGATCGAGGACGGCATTTTGGTCGGCTACATGCAGGACCGCCAGAATGCCCGACTGATGGGCATGAAGCCGACCGGCAACGGCCGGCGGCAGAGCTATGCCCATGTGCCGATGCCGCGCATGACCAACACCTACATGCTGTCGGGCGACCGCGACCCGGCCGAGATCCTCGCCTCGGTGAAGAACGGCATGTATGCCGCCAATTTCGGCGGCGGCCAGGTCGACATCACCTCGGGCAAATACGTGTTCCAGTGCACCGAGGCCTACAAGATCGAAAACGGCAAGCTCGGCGCGCCGCTGAAGGGCGCCATGCTGATCGGCAATGGACCGACCGATCTCCACAGGATCACCATGATCGGCAACGATCTTGCGCTGGATACGGGAATCGGCACCTGCGGCAAGAACGGCCAGGGCGTGCCGGTCGGCGTCGGCCAGCCGACGTTGCGGATGGAACGGATTACGGTCGGAGGAACGGGCTAGTGAGCAGCGGAAACGAAGTCGTGACGGCCAAGCCGACCAGCTGGCGCGGGCAGGCCGTCCAGCTGGCCGCGATCGTGGCCGTCGTGTTCCTCGCCAAGGGCGCGATCGCCGAGCCGTTTTACGTGCCGTCCGGTTCGATGGAGCCGACGCTCCTGATCGGCGACGCGCTGGTTGCCTCGAAATTCCCTTATGGCTACGGCGCGGCTTCGCTGCCGATCCAGATCACGCTGCCGGAAACCGGCCGGGTGTTCGGCGAGACGCCGAAGCGCGGCGACGTCGTCGTGTTCCGCTGGCCGGGCGACCGCTCGCAGGCCTGGGTCAAGCGCGTGGTCGGGCTGCCCGGCGACCGCATCCAGATGCGGCAGGGCCAGCTCTTCATCAACGATCATCCGGCGGCGCTGAAGCCCGACGGCACCGGCTTTGCCGAAGACGATCGCGGCGGCGGCGAGGAGGCCTATCGCTATGTCGAGACGCTGCCGAACGGCGTCAGCCACGCGATCTTCAAGATCCGCGACAACGGCCGGCTCGACAACACGGCCGAAGTGACGGTGCCACCGGGCAATCTGTTCGTGCTCGGCGACAACCGCGACAATTCCGCCGACAGCCGCGTGCCGGTGCGCGACGGCGGCGTTGGCCTCCTGCCGATCGACAATCTGATCGGCCGCGCCGACGCGGTGGTCGGCTCCTGGGACATGGGCATCCGCAGCCAGCCGGTCTGGACCTGGCTGTCCGGCTTCCGCCTCGCCCGCTTCTTCACCTCGGTGCAGTGAGCTCACCAACCGTGACCTTCGACGACGTCAGGACCCTGGTGCTGGCGTGGCCGGAGGTCGAGGACGGCTCTTCCTACGGCACGCCGGCGCTGAAGGTGCGCAAGAAGATGCTGGCGCGGCTCAAGGAGGACGGCGACAGCCTGGTGATGCCGGGCGTGCCGCAGGATGAGCGCGACATACTGGTCGAAAGCCAGCCCAAAGTGTTCTATTTCACCGATCACTACCGCGACTACCCGATGGTGCTGATCCGCCTGTCGAAGGCCAGGCGTCAGACCGTCGAGCCGCTGCTGCGCCGGCATTGGCGCACGCTGGCGTCGAAGAAGGCAGTCAGGGACTACGACGCGACCGCCTCGTCGTGACGCAAGACGAATTCCTCACGGCTGCGCTCCGCAACCCGGCCAATCAAGCGATATCAGACGATCTGCACCGCCTCGCTTTGCCTGACGCCTGGCTGGTGGCCGGCTGCCTGGTGCAGACCGTGTGGAACGTGCTGACGAACCGGCCGCTCGATCATGGCATCAGCGACTACGACATCTTCTATTTCGATCCGGATACGTCGTGGGAGGCCGAGGACGCTGTGATCCGCGACATCAAGGCGCGGCTCGGCCATCTCGGTGTCGCGATCGAGGCGCGCAACCAGGCCCGCGTCCATCTCTGGTATCCCGGCAAGCACGGCCTGCCCTACCCCGCACTGTCGCGTTCGAGCGACGGTATCGATCGCTTCCTCACCGAGAACACGCGGATCGGCATCCGCCGCAGCGCCACAGGCTACGACGTCTATGCGCCGAGCGGTTTCGACGATGTCGCGGGCTTGATCGTACGGCCGAACCTCACCGCAAACTTTTCCGCGGCGAACTATGCGGCGAAGACAGCGCGGTGGAAGGCACTGTGGCCGGAGATCACCGTGCTGGCGGCTCAGTGAGGGCACAAGCTGCACCGGCATGCGAGATGCTGCCTCTCCCCTTGTGGGAGAGGCCGGAACGCATGAAGCGAAGCGCAATGCGATCCGGGTGAGGGGTTGCGGTCTCTCGAGGGACTTCAGTTCACGGACGGCCCTGAACCCCTCACCCGGATTGCATCTCGCGATGCAATCCGACCTCTCCCACAAGGGGAGAGGTGCAGTGCGTAACTGGACGGACGCTAGCGCACCACGCCCGAGGTGAACCCCGCCTTGCGGCGCGGCGGCTTGATCTCTTTCTTCAGGAAGCAATGCGCGTCGCGGCCGGCATAGCCGGGCCGGGCGTAGGTCCAGGCGCGGCACTTGTTGTCGGCGGTGCAGGCAGCCTGGCAGGCCTCGTCGCCGTCGCTGCTCTTCAACTCGAAATTCTTGTAGTCGCCGCCGAGGCGGTCGATCGAGGTTTCGATGGCACCGTTGCGCGGCTCGACCACGCCCGCGCCGCGCACTCCGGACACGCAGCAATTGTCCTGCACCCGTGGCGGCACGCTGTTCTTCAGCCAGCACACCGCGCCGTTGTTGACATCGTTCGGATAGCTGAAGCTCCAGGCACGGCAGCGGCGATCGCGCTCGCAGGTGAGCGCGCAATCGGCGGGATCGCCCGACGTCACGGGCGCGTTCAGATAGTCGCCTCCGGGACGGTCGAAATTGGTCTGCGCCAATACCGGGCGCGCGACGAAAGCGGCCATAAAGACCGCGAACATCACCACAGACGCCCTAAAGAGGCGGCCTATCCCCATGAGATTGCTTTCAAATTCGCGCAGCCCCGCGCATCCCGCGGGCCGTCATTTGAACGCCATGAACCTGTACGGCTGATGAACGGCGGGTGCGACACCACCGCCGTCCGCGCGCGTTTCGAGCCCGGATTGGGGTTAGCCAGGGATTAGAAGGCGTATTCCCGATAGGCCGGCTCCACCGAGCCCTTCCAGGGACCGTTGAACTTCTCCAGCATCTCCTCGGCCGGCGAGCGGCCGGTCTCGATGATGCGCTCGAGCGGTTCGAGGAAGCGGCTCTCGTCGCGCCCGAGATGATCGATCCGGCCGCGGCGCCGCAATCCGGCATGCGACAGGATCAGGCACTCCTTGGCGATCTCGAACAGATAGCGGTCCTTGATCCGCGCCTTGAAGCCGAAACGCGGCACGTCGTCGCGCAGCGCCTGCCGCTCCGGCGCGGTCCAGTGCCGGACGATGTCCCAGGCGGCATCGAGGCTGTCATTGTCGTAGAGCAGCCCGACCCAGAACGCCGGCAGCGCCGGCAGCCGGCCCCACGGCACGCCGTCGGCGCCGCGCATTTCGAGATAACGCTTCAGGCGCACCTCGGGGAAGATCGTCGAGAGGTGATTGGCCCAGTCCGACAAGGTCGGGCGCTCGCCGGGCAAGACGGCATTCTTGCCGGCGAAGAAATCCCGGAACGAGGAACCGGAGACGTCGATATATTCCTCGCCGCGCTTGACGAAATACATCGGAACGTCGAGCGCGTAATCGACATAGCGCTCGAAGCCCATGCCGTCCTCGAACGCGAACGGCACCATGCCACTGCGCGCATTGTCGGTGTCGCGCCAGATCTCGGAGCGGAACGACAGGAAGCCGTTGGGCTTGCCTTCGGTGAACGGCGAGTTGGCGAACAGCGCGGTCGCGATCGGCTGCAGCGCCAGCGACACGCGCAGCTTCTTCACCATGTCGGCTTCGGAGGAGAAGTCGAGATTGGTCTGAACCGTGCAGGTCCGGAACATCATGTCGAGGCCGTATTTGCCGACCTTCGGCATGTAGTTTCTCATGATCTTGTAGCGCCCCTTGGGCATCACGGGGATCTGCGCCCGCGACCAGGACGGCGTCATGCCGAGACCGAGGAAGCCGATGCCGAGCGGGGTCGCGATCTCCCGCACCTGCGCCAGATGCGCCATCAGCTCCGACTGCGTCTGATGCACGGTCTCGACCGGCGCGCCCGACAATTCGAACTGGCCGCCCGGCTCGAGCGAAATCGCGCCGCCGCCGGTGACGTCATAGAGCCCGATGATGTTGCCGCGCTCCATGATCGGCTCCCAGCCGAGCAGGAGCTTCATGCCCTCGAGCAGCGCGCCGATGCCCTTCGCGCCTTCATAGGGCACGGGATGGTAGCCCTCGAGCGTGAACGGTGTCTTCTCATGCTCGGTGCCGATCCGGAACTCGGATTCGGGTTTCACGCCGGCTTCAAGCCACGCCACGAGTTCGTCGCGCGACTGCAGCGGCGTCATGTCGATCTGGTCACGCGCCATACGAAATCCAACTCAAGGGCGCTTCGATCGAACGCGCGCGGTGGCAGGGACATCCGCGAGCCACAACGGCTGCGGATGATGGGATCAGGACTATCATCGGGCAGGCACGCCGTCTCGGGCAGGCGCAGCCTTGCTATCGTTCTTGGTCTCGTTCTTGGCGTCGCTTTTGGCGTCGCTGCAGGAGCAGCCGAGACGGTCGAGCAGACCGCACAGCCTGTTCGCGTCGGCATCGGATAATTTCGAGCCGACATGCTTGTCGATCGCGGCCGAATAGGCGCTCCACATCTTCTTCTGGAGCTCGCGTCCAGCCTCGGTGATCTCGACGAACTGGCCGCGCTTGTCGATCTTGCATTCGCGCCGCGCGGCAAGCCCCTCGTCGACCAGCTTGTCGATCAGCCGCGACGTCGAATATTGCGGAATCAGCATCTGCCGCTCGAGCTCGACCGGGCGCAGCTCGCCGGACGGCGCGCGCGACAGCTCGAGCAAGGCGTCATACCAGGCGAGCGGCGGAAAGCCGGCCTTCTTCAGATCCTGCTCGACGCAGTCCAGCACCCGGCTCGGCACCCGCATCAGGCGGATCCAGGCGGCGGTCGCCTCGCTCGATAGCTTGCGTTTCATGGTCTAGCTCATAAGGTCCCGGAACCAGTGTACCGCACTGAATGCATCTGCATCAATCTTGACTATTTCATGCAGGTGCATGTAGGCAATCCCTCTCCGGACGCCAAGAACAAGGGAAGGAATACCCCCATGAAGCTTTATTACTCCCCCGGTGCCTGCTCCCTCTCCCCCCACATCGCCCTGCTCGAGGCCGGCCTGCCCTACGACCTGGTCAAGGTCGATCTGCGCGCCAAAAAGCTCGAAAACGGCGACGATTTCCTGCAAGTGAACCCCAAGGGCCAGGTGCCCGCGCTGGCGCTGGATAGCGGCGAGATGGTGACCGAGGGGCCGATCATCATCCAGATGATCGCCGACAGGGTCGCCGACCGGAAGCTGGCGCCCGCCCGCGACTCCAACGAACGCTACAAGCTGCTCGAATGGCTGAACTACATCACGACCGAGCTGCACAAGAATCTCGGCCCGATGTTCGCACCGGCGCTCGCCGACGACGCCAAGGCCTTCTTCAAGGACCGCGCCATGGGCAAGTTCAAATATGTCGAGAGCCAGCTCGCCGGACGCGAATACCTGATGGGCAACCAGTTCACGGTCGCCGACGGCTACCTCTTCACGATGATGATGTGGGCGAACGACCGGCTCGGCTTCGACTTCTCCGGCCTGCCGAACGTGACGGCCTACAAGGCCCGCGTCGCGGCGCGCCCGAAGGTGCAGGAAGCGCTGAAGAAGGAAGGCCTGCTGAAGGCGGCCTGAGCCTGGCGGCACACCACAGTCGACAAAGAGCCGGATCGCCGATCCGGCTCTTTTTGTGTGGCCACCAGGCTACTTTCGGCAACCGAAGATAGAACGTCTCAATTTGACCCGCATTGTACCGATTAATACTAAGTCGGTGTACTTGCGGCTGAGGGCGTTGCTGTCCTTGTTCGCGCGATCCAACTGACCGACTATGAGCTGCGGCGCGCCTTCCGCTCCAACTGGTCTAAAAATGTGACGATCGCCTTTACCCTTTTGTTGACCAGCACCCTCGTTGGGTTGGCAACCAGTTTGTATTTTCGGGTTTGGACGTTGATGCTGGTGTCACCGCTGATCGCGGTGCTAGCGGCGGTCATGCTCCAATCCGACGGCTTTTCGTTCGCCACCGGCGCTCCGCTCGTCGTCGCCTGCCTCGCGTTCAGCCAACTCGCCTATCTCGCCGGCGCCTTGCTGTCGCCGGAGGCTGACGGCTCAGTTGCGGAAGAAATCGACGGCGTGCCAGGCGGCCACCGCGAGCATCAGATCCGCCGCCAGAAAAAGTAGCATCAGGCCGGTCCACAGCGGGCCTTTGCCACGCAGCCGAGGGGAAATCCGGCGCGGCCGCGGCAGCAACGCGTGTCTATCCGCGGTCCCGGCGGCACCTTCCTTGAACGCAGAACTCATTGCACGCCCACCCTTGATGCTGATCGTCGTCCCGACGATCGCCCAGCAAGAGTGATGCCAGCAGCGTGGTGGCAGTGCGGAGCGAGCGTGGCGGGAGTTTGACCGGCGTGACCGTCACGCAACAGGATCAAGTCGGATCGATGACCCGGCCTGATCCCGTAGCGATTTGGAACGCGACGAAGGCTTACGCCGCCTGCTTCTTCGGCGGGAAGCGGCCGTAGAAGGTTTCGCCCTTGGCCGCCATCTCCTCGAGCAGTTTCGGCGGCGTGAAGCGCGAGCCGTACTTCTTCTCGAAGGCGTGGCAGAGCGCGACGAAGTTCTTGGTGCCCATGAAGTCGATATAGGACAGCGCACCACCGGTGAACGGCGCGAAGCCGAAGCCCAGGATCGAGCCGACATCGGCCTCGCGCACGTCGGTGATGACGTGATCCTCGACGGTGCGCGCGGCTTCCACCGCCTGCACGACCAGGAAGCGCTGCTTCAATTCCTCGACGCTGAGCGTGTCGGGATCGAGCTGCTTCGGCTGCAGGCTGGCGAGCCCCGGCCACAGGCTCTTCTGGCCCTTGCCCTTCTCGGGATAGTCGTAGAAGCCCTTGCCGTTCTTGCGGCCGAAGCGGCCCTGCTTCTCGACCATCTCGACCATCAGCTTCTTCTGCGCCTGGTCGATCGCGTTGGGGCCGAGATCGGCCTCGGTCGCCTTGGTGATCTTCAGCCCGAGGTCGAGCGCGACCTCGTCCTGCAGCGACAGCGGACCGACCGGCATGCCGGCCATCTTGGCGGTGTTCTCGATCATCGCCGGCGGCACGCCTTCGAGCAGCATCTCGTTGCCTTCGGAGATGTAGCGCATCACGCAGCGGTTGGCGAAGAAGCCCCTGCTATCGTTGACAACGATCGGCGTCTTGCCGATCGCACGCACGTAGTCGAGCGCGGTCGCCAGCGCGACGTCGCCGGTGTTCTTGCCGAGGATGATCTCGACCAGCATCATCTTCTCGACCGGCGAGAAGAAGTGGATGCCGATGAACTTGCCCTGTTCCTTGAACTCCTCGGCCAGCGAATTGATCGGCAGGGTCGAGGTGTTGGAGGCGAAGATCGCGTCCGCCTTCAGCAGCGGCTGCGCCTTGGCATAGGTGTCGGCCTTGACCTTGCGGTCCTCGAACACCGCCTCGATGACGAGATCGCAGTCCGAGATCGCGTTGTAATCAGATGTTGCCGAGATGCGCGCCAGGATGGCGTCGCCGGCCTCCTGCTTCATCCGCCCCTTGGCAATCTGCCCGTCGACCACGGCCTTGGCGTGGCCCTTGCCCTTGTCGGCGCTGTCCTGGTCGCGATCGACCAGCACGACGTCGATGCCGGCCTGCGCCGAGACATAGCCGACGCTGGCGCCCATGAAGCCGGCGCCGATCACCGCGAGCTTCTTCACCTTGGTCGGCGGCACATTGGCCGGGCGGCGCGCGCCCTTGTTCAATTCCTGCATCGACAGGAACAGCGAGCGGATCATCGCCGCCGCTTCCTTCGAGCGCAGCACCTTGGTGAAATAGCGCGACTCGACGCGGAGCGCGGCGTCGATCGGCAACTGCAGGCCTTCATAGACGCAGCTCATGATGGCGCGCGCGGCCGGATAATTGTCGTAGGTCTCGCGGCGATAGATCGCGTTGCCGGCCGGGAACATCTGCATGCCGGCCTTGGAGAACACCAGACCGCCGGGCAGCTTGAAGCCCTTCTCGTCCCACGGCGCGACGGCCTTGCCACCGCCCTTGATCCAGTCCTTGGCGGCCTTGATCAGGTCGGCCGCGGGCACGACGGCGTGAATCAGATTGAGCGCCTTGGCCCGATCGACCTTGATCGCCTCGCCCTTGAGCAGCAGCGTCATCGCATCCTGCGGCTGCACCAGGCGCGGCACGCGCTGGGTGCCGCCGGCGCCGGGGAACAGGCCGACCTTGATCTCGGGCAGGCCGAGCCGGGTCTTCGGATTCTCCGCCGCGACGCGGTAGTGGCAGGCCAGCGTGATCTCGAAGCCGCCGCCGAGCGCGAGGCCGTTGATCGCGGCGACCCACGGCTTGCCCGAGGTCTCGATCGCGCGGAACGCCTGCGACATCTGGCGGCTCTGCTCGAACAGCATCTGGTTGGCGGCTTCCTCGCCCTTCTCCTTGAGAAGCTGCGCATAGCTGCGGTTCATGCCCTCGAGCATCGAGAGATCGGCGCCGGCGCAGAACGCCTCCTTGGCCGAGGTGATCACGACGCCCTTGATCGCTGCGTCGCTGGTCGTCTGCTTGATGATCTCGCCGATCTCCTGGGTCGAGAGATCGTCGAACACGTTCATCGAGCGGCCCGGGATGTCCCAGGTGACCAGCGCAATGCCGTCGGCGTCGACTTCGAACTTGAAATTCTTGTAGGTCATGTAAGTCGCTCCCAGTCTCTCCGTCATCCTGAGGTGGCCTCGCTCTTGCGAGGCCCTCGAAGGATGACTCGGTGAATTTTATCCATCCTTCGAGGCTCGGGCTGTCGCCCTCGCACCTCAGGATGACGCTGCCTGCTCGGCTACACCCGCTCGATGATGGTGGCGGTGCCCATGCCGCCGCCGATGCACAGCGTCACCAGCGCCGTTTCCTTGTTGGTGCGTTCGAGCTCGTCGAGCACGGTGCCGAGGATCATCGCGCCGGTCGCGCCGAGCGGATGGCCGAGCGCAATCGCGCCGCCATTGACGTTGATCTTGGCGTTGTCGATGTCGAAGGCCTGGATGTAGCGCAGCACCACCGAGGCGAAGGCCTCGTTAAGCTCGAACAGGTCGATGTCCGACTTCTTCATGCCGGAGCGCTCGAACAGCTTTTCGGTGACGTCGACCGGACCGGTCAGCATCATCGCGGGCTCCGAGCCGATATTGGCGAAGGCGCGGATTCTTGCCCGCGGCTTCAGGCCGTGCTTCGCGCCCGCCTCCTTGCTGCCGAGCAGCACCGCGCCGGCGCCGTCGACGATGCCGGAGGAGTTGCCGGCGTGATGCACGTAATTGACCTTCTCGACCTCGGGATGCGACTGGATCGCCACCGCGTCGAAGCCGGCCATCGCCGCCATCGCCGCGAATGACGGCTGCAGCTGCGCCAGCGACTGCATCGTCGTGGTCGGGCGCATGTGCTCGTCCCTGGCGAGGATGGTCAGGCCGTTGACGTCCTTGACCGGCACCACCGAGTTCTTGAAGCGGCCCTCGTCCCAGGCCTTGGCCGCGCGCTGCTGGCTTTGCACGGCATAGGCGTCGACGTCATCGCGCGAAAAGCCGTATTTGGTCGCGATCAGGTCGGCCGAGATGCCCTGCGGCATGAAATAGGCCGGCACCGCCGTCGAGGGATCCATCGGCCAGGCGCCGCCGGAGGCGCCGATGCCGACGCGGCTCATCGATTCCGCGCCGCCGCCGATCACGAGCTCATGCTGGCCGCTCATGATCTGGGCCGCGGCGAAGTTCACGGCGTCGAGCCCGGAGGCGCAGAACCGGCTGATCTGCACGCCCGGCACCTTCTCGCCGAGACCGGCCTTCAGCGCCGCGAAACGGGCGATGTCGGAACCGGCCTCGCCGACCGGATCGACCACGCCGAGCACGACGTCGTCGACGGAGTTTTCGGGAAGATTGTTGCGCTCTTTGAGCGCCGTCAGCGGCGCCGTGGCGAGCGCCAGCGCGGTGACCTCGTGGAGCGCGCCATCGGCCTTGCCGCGGCCGCGCGGGGTACGAACGTGATCGTAGATGTATGCCTCAGGCATGACGCCCTCCTTGATATGAGGATCATAATATATAACGGAAGGAAGCGCCGCCGCACGGGGTGCGGCGGCAATTTTTCAGAACGCTTCCGCAGCCAGTTCCATCGTGGTGGCGCTGCCGCTCTGGATCCGCGCCAGATGCACCGCGGTCTCCGGCAGCAGCCTCTCCATAAAGAAGCGGCCGGTGACGAGCTTGGTGTTGAGGTAGGGCGTCGCGCCCGCGCCGATCTTGTCCTGCGCCACCTTGGCCATCCTCGCCCACATATAGCCGAGCGCGACAAGGCCGAACAATTTCATGTAGTCGGTCGCGGCGGCGCCGGCATTGTCGGGCTTGGCCAGCGCGTTCTGCATCAGCCAGCCGGTGGCCTGCTGCAGATGGCCGAGCGCGGTGGAAAGCGGAGCGACGAACGGCTTCATCGCCTCATCGGCGCCGTGCTCCTTGGCGAAGGCCGTGACCTCGCCGAAGAACGCCATCACGGCGCGGCCGCCGTCGCGCGGCAGCTTGCGGCCGACCAGGTCGAGCGCCTGGATGCCGTTGGCGCCCTCATAGATCATCGCGATCCGCGCATCACGCACGAACTGCTCCATGCCATGCTCGGCGATATAGCCGTGGCCGCCGAACATCTGCTGCGCCGAGACCGTGTTGGCGAACCCGGTGTCGGTCAGCACGCCCTTCAGCACCGGCGTCATCAGGCCCATGTGATCGTCCGCGGCCTGGCGATCCTTGGGATCGTTGGAGCGGTGCGCGACGTCGCTCTTCAGCGCGGTCCACACCACCATGGCGCGCGCCGCCTCGTTGAAGGCGCGGATGGTGAGCAGGGTGCGGCGGACGTCGGGATGCACGATGATCGGGTCGGCCGGCTTGTCGGCCGCCTTGACGCCGGTCAGCGCGCGGCCCTGCAGGCGCTCGCGTGCATAGGCAACCGCGTTCTGATAGGCGACTTCGGACTGCGCGAGGCCTTGCACGGCGACGCCGAGGCGGGCCTCGTTCATCATCACGAACATGCCCTGCATGCCCTTGTTCTCTTCGCCGATCAGCCAGCCGGTCGCGTTGTCGTAGTTCATCACACAGGTGGAATTGCCGTGGATGCCCATCTTGTGCTCGATCGAGCCGCAGGTGACGCCGTTGCGCTGTCCGAGCGAGCCGTCGGCATTGACCAGCACCTTCGGCACCACGAACAGCGACACACCCTTGATGCCGGCCGGCGCGCCCTCGACGCGAGCAAGCACCAGATGGATGATGTTCTCGGTGAGGTCGTGCTCGCCGGCGGAGATGAAGATCTTGGTGCCCGTGATCTTGAAGCTGCCGTCGGCCTGGCGCACCGCCTTGGTGCGGAGCAGGCCGAGATCGGTGCCGCACTGCGGCTCGGTCAGGTTCATGGTGCCGGTCCACTCGCCGGCAATCATCTTCGGCACATAGGTCTTCTTCTGCTCGGGGGTGCCGTGCACCAGCAGCGCCGCGGTCGCGCCCATGGTGAGGCCGCCATACATCGAGAACGCCATGTTGGCGGAGATCTGGAATTCGCCGACCACCTGCGAGAGCGTCACCGGCAGGCCCTGGCCACCATACTCAGTCGGCGCCGCCAGGCCGAGCCAGCCGCCTTCGGCGACCTGCTTGAAGGCGTCCTTGAACCCCTTCGGCGTGGTGACGCTGCCGTCGTCACTGCGCTTGCAGCCTTCGAGATCGCCGACCCGGTTGAGCGGCTGCAGCACTTCCTCGCTGAGCTTGGCGGCCTCGCCGAGGATCGCCTCGCGCACATCGGCCGACGCGTCGGTGAAGCCGGGAAGATTGCCGTAGCGATCGATCTGGAAAACGTCGTTCAGCAGAAAGCTGACGTCTTCAACAGGGGCTTTGTAGGTTGGCATGCTGGTCTCCCGGCTGGCCGTGGTCGCATCTGCGACTGACGCTTGCGCAGCTTTGTCGTTGGTTTGTTGGAGCGGACCTTATCCGGTTCCGGAGGTCCGCGGCAGGTCCTATCGAGACTGTGATTGCGACGTTGCGCCGCTTTGCTGCATCAACTGCTCGCCCATCAGCCGATGCAGCAGGTTGATCGCCTTGAGCGGACGCACCATCACCTTGAAATGCGTGATCCGGCCGTCAGCATCGAACGTGATGATGTCGACGCCGTTGAGCTTGATGCCATCGATCTCGTTCTCGAATTCGAGCACCGCGCCGGTGTCGTTGCGCCATTCGCCGAGATATCTGAAGGTCGGGCCGCCGAGCACCTTGGCGGCGCTGGTGAGATATTTGAAGGTGATGTCGCGACCGCGCTGCGGCGTGTGCACGACAGGGCTTTCGAACACCGCGTCGGGATGCAGCAGATCCCACAGAGCGGCGGCGTCGTGGGACTTCATGTAGGCGTACCACTTGTCGAGGCCCGGCTTGCTCATTCGGACGTCTCCTGCGGCGGGTTTGAAAGAAGCCTGAACAGCGGCGCGCGCGACAAGGCGGCACGCCGATCACCATATGCATATTGACGCATATGCACAGTAACGCATAAAGTCAAGCGAACTTGAGAATGGCCTTTTCGAGAACTCAGATGGAGGTGGGCGTTGGCACTCGGTGACGCAATCCTCGCATGCCTCACGGAACGTCCGATGACGGGCTATGAGCTCGCCAAGACGTTCGATGCCTCGATCGGCTTTTTCTGGAAGGCCGACCATCAGCAGATCTACCGGGAGCTCTCGCGGCTGCGCGACAAGGGCCACGTCCAGGGCCGCGAGGTGGTGCAATCGGGCAAGCCCAACAAGCTGGTCTACACCCTGACGGCCGAGGGCCGCGCGGCGCTGAAGCACTGGGCGGCGCGGCCGAGCGTTCCGCCCTCGATCAAGGACGACCTGCTGGTCCGGCTCTATGCGCTCGACTGCGTCGACATCGAGCCGCTGCGCACCGACCTGATGGCGCGGCTGGAGCATCACCGCGACCGCTATGAGCGCTACGAGCGCCTGCTCAACAAGCGGTTTCCCGACGGCACCGCGCCACCGGCCGATGTCGGCAAGATGCTGGGCTTGCGCATCGGGATGCGCCACGAGCGCGTCGTGATCGAGTGGTGCGAGGAGGCGCTCGACGCGCTGTCGGCGATCTCCGGTCGCGGCAATGTGCTGCCGCTCGATGACGGCAAGCGCGAGAGCAACGGCTAGAAACAAGTCTCCGACCTCCCCTTGAAAAGGGGAGGTCGCTTTGCTCGAAGAGCAAAGCGGGTGGGGATCATCTCTCTCCACGCGCCGCAGTGTGTGTGGCTGACCCCCATCCCGACCTTCCCCCCTTTCAGGGGGAAGGAGAAGTTGGAGCGGCACCGCAGATCACTGTCCTGATCCGGCGCAACAGGTTCCCGGATTCCCTAACTTTAAGGCCCGCCGGCCGCATTCCTTAACCCGTTATTTACCGTGACGGGAAAAAGTCAGCAGCTGAAGCAGACGACCAGCGCAGAATTCGATTGTCTCTTAACGGGAATGCGCGGGGAGGCTGCGGGGCGCAGGGTGTAGCGCCGGAGTCGGGACCGGACGGAATCATGAATTCGCGCGTATCGTGGAGTGTTGACGGCATCGATCCCTCCGTCCGCGAAAGGGCCGAGGCGGCGGCGCGCCGCGCCGGCATGTCGCTGAACGACTGGCTCAATTCCACCGTCGGCGAACCGAGCCCGCCGGATTGGCGCATGGAGCAACGGCAGCAGCCGATGCCGAGCCGGGAAAGCCGCGAGGTTGCGGACATCCATCAGCGGCTTGACGCCATCACCCACCAGATCGAACAGATCGCAAAACCATTGTCGCGCGGCGAAGCCGTGCGCGCCGAAATACCGCGCGGCCAGCCCGCCGTCGCGCGGCAGCTGAACGACGCGATCTCGCGCCTCGATGCGCGGCTGTCGCAGATCTCGCGGCCGCAGCCGGCGCGCGAGCCGCAGCCCCAGCCGGTGCGTGAACCGCAGATGCAGCGCGAGCCGCAGATGCCGGACCGCCAGGTCCAGGACCGCCAGTTGCAGGAGCGGCAATTGCAGGAGCGGCTGCGCCAGACCGAGGCGGTCGAGCGCGCCGCAGCCCAGGTCTACCGCCCCTCGCCGCCGCTGAGCCCGGCGTCGTTCGATTCCGCGATCGCGGAAATCGCCGCACGCCAGAACGAGCTGGACGGATCAGCATCACGGCAGATGCCGCCGCGCAGCGCGCCGCCGGTGCCGCCATCGGCCCCGCCGATGGCCGTCTACGCGCCGCCGGCTGCGCCCGCCGGCCCCGACTTTTCCTCGCTCGAGCGTCATCTGCTCAAGATCACGAGCCAGATCGAGGCACTGCAGCGGCCCGACCACATCGAGCAGTCGATCGCGGCCTTCCGCGGCGAGCTGGCGGAGATCCGCCAGGCCATTACCGAGGCGATGCCGCGCCGGGCAATCGAATCGATCGAGAACGAAATCCGCTCGCTGCATCACCGGATCGACGAGATCCGCCAGGACAGCAGCAACGGCCAGGCCCCGGCGATCGCCGGCATCGAACGCGCGCTGTCTGAGATCCGCGAGGCGCTGCGCACGCTAACCCCGGCCGAGCAGCTCACCGGCTACGACGAGGCGATCCGCAATCTCGGCGCCAAGCTCGACATGATCCTGCGCGCCAACGACGATCCGTCGACGGTGCATCAACTCGAGAGCGCGATCGCGGCGCTGCGCGCCATCGTCTCCAATGTCGCCTCCAACGACGCGCTGCTGCAGCTTTCCTCCGACGTGCATGCGCTGTCGGCGAAGGTCGACCAGCTGTCGCAGATGTCGCGCAGCGAATCCCACGGCGATGCCTTCGCCGGGATCGAGCAGCGCATTGCCGCGCTGGCCTCGACGCTGGAAAACCGCGAGCGGCCGGCCGGCTATGACAATGGCGATGCCATCGAAGGTGCGGTGCGCGCTTTGTCGGAGCGGATCGACCGCCTGCAGGTCGGCAATGACAGCTCATCGGCATTCACGCACCTCGAGCAGCGCGTCTCGTATCTGCTCGAGCGGCTCGAATCCGCCGACCAGCGCTCCGGCAATCTCGGCCGCGTCGAGGAAGGGCTGCATGACATCATGCGGCACCTCGAGGCGCAGCACGCCCACATCGCCTCGCTCGCCGACGCCACCCGCAACTTCAATGGCGCCGCGCCGCAGCCGATGATGGACACCGGCATCGTCGACCTGGTGAAGCGCGAACTGTCCGACATCCGCTTCAGCCAGTCGGAGACCGATCGCCGCACCCAGGATTCGCTGGAGACCGTTCACAACACGCTCGGCCATGTCGTCGATCGCCTGGCGATGATCGAGAACGACTTGCGCACGGTCCGCACGGCTCCGCCCGCCCCCGAAGCGCGGATGGAAGCGCCGCGGATGGAGATGCCGCGCGCGGCGATGCCGCAGCCCAGATCGGAAACGTACAAGCCTGAAACGTACCAGCCTGAAGCATACAGGCCCGAATTGCCGAATCCTGCGCAGGCGCAGGAGCACTTCATGTCCGCGCCGCGCGAATTCCATGCCGCGCAGCCGGTCGAGACTGCGCCGCCGCCGCTGCCGCCGCGCGCGATCAGCGAGATCCTCGAACCGCATGCGGCGTCCGCGCGCGCCGCGATCGCACCGGAACTGCCGCCTGATCATCCGCTCGAGCCCGGCACGCGCCCCTCGGGCCGCATGTCGTCGCCGTCGGAGCGTATCGCGGATTCCGAGCGCGCGATCTCTGATCTTCCCGCCGGCAAGAAGGAGCCGGTCTCGACATCGAGCTTCATCGCCGCCGCGCGCCGCGCCGCGCAGGCCGCCGCCGTGCAACCCGTCAACGAGAAGGCGGCGCGCGCCGCGAGCAAGGCCGCAGCCAAGGCCAAGGAAAAGGCCGACAAGGCCGCGAAGGCCGCTGCCGGAAAGGCCGGTGCACCGGCGACCGGCGCGCCGGAGGCCCAGCCGTCGACCATCACCTCGAAGATCCGCTCGCTGCTGGTCGGCGCGAGCGTGGTCGTGATCCTGCTCTCTACCGCCAAGATGGCGATGAACCTGCTCGACACCAGCTCCGCGCCGCAGATGCCGGCGATCGAGCACAGCGAGCCGGCCGCGCCCCCGCTGCCGCTGCAGCCGCCGGCCGAGAATTCCGCGGCGCCTGCACCGGCCGCGCCGTCTGGCCTGCCCGTGCCGTCGATGACCTCGCCGACCCCGCTCGGCCGCCAGTCCAACAACACGCCGGCGCCGAACACGCTCGACAGCGCGCAGGTCACGATCCCGCAGGCCGCGGCGCCCGCCGCTGCTCCAGTGCCGTCAGCAGCTCCGGCCGCGGCGGCACCGGCCGGAACCAGCGACATCACCGGCACAATTCCGACCGCGCCGCCGCTTGGCGGCAAGCTCGGCACGATCCAGATTCCCGCAGGCGAGAAGCTGCCCGACGCGATCGGCGGGCCGGCATTGCGCACGGCCGCGATCAAGGGCGATGCGGCCGCGGCCTACGAGGTCGGCATCCGCTTCGCCGAGGGCAAGGGCGTGACCGCCAATCTCGACGAGGCCGCCAAATGGTATGGCCGCGCGGCACAGGCCGGCGTGGTGCCCGCGATGTTCCGGCTCGGCACCTTCTACGAGAAGGGCCTCAGCGTGAAGCGCGACTTCGATATGGCGCGGCGCTACTACGTGCAGGCCGCCGAGCGCGGCAGCGCCAAGGCGATGCATAACCTCGCCGTGCTCGACGCCGATGGCGGCGGCAAGGGCGCCGACTACAAGAGCGCGGCGCAGTGGTTCCGCAAGGCGGCCGATCGCGGCGTCGCCGACAGCCAGGTCAATCTCGGCATCCTTTATGCCCGCGGCATCGGCGTCGAACAGAATCTCGCCGAGTCCTTCAAGTGGTTCAGCCTCGCGGCCGCGCAGGGCGACGCCGACGCCGGTCACAAGCGCGACGACATCGCCAAGCGGCTCGACCCGCAATCGCTCGCCGCAGCGAAGCTTGCGATCCAGACCTTCACCGCCGAGCCGCAACCGAGCGACGCGGTCAACGTGCCGGCCCCGGCCGGTGGCTGGGACACGGCCCCGGTGCAGCCCGCGGCGGCGAAGCCCGCCGCCAAGCAACCATCGAAGCGGACCGCGGCGCTGGCCGCTCCAACTCACTAGAGCATTTCGGTTCTGATTGAATCAGAACCGAAGCTCTAGATTCTTGTTTTGACGCGTTTTCTTCACGCGAACCGGTGTCCACTTCGCTCGAAAACGCTATGAATTCAAAACGGCTGCGGCGCCTTGACGGCGCCGCTCTGCTATACCTCCGCGCTTCCGCCGTGTAGAGAGGTGCGCAGTCCCGCGCCATTAACGCACGCGTTCCGGAGGAGCCGGCTTGTCTGTCGATGACCGTCAGGATGATGCAGCGGGAGCCCACCGTTCGTCGCCGACCGGTCCCCGCGTCGCGCCGCCGCGCGAGAGGCCGTCGCCGTTTGCCGCGCGTCCCGACGCGCCGCCGCAAGGCAACGCGCCGTCACCGCCTCGTGCCTTCCGGTTCTCGCTCTGGTCCATCATCATCTTTGTCCTGCTGCTGTCGAGCGTCGCCATCCAGGCCTACCGCGACCTGTCGACGCCCGGCGCCTGGGACTTCTGGCGCGAGACCTACATTGCGGCGAGCATGACGTCGGCGGTGATTCCCGATGTCGACATCGACGGATCGGGCCGCGGCCGGCGGGCGCTTGCGATCAGCGGCAAGATCGGTTCGGCCAGCGCGAGCTGGCTCCGCGACCGGCTCAGCGAGGCGCGTCTCAAACCGGGCGATGCCGTGCTGCTGTCGTCGCAGGGCGGCGCGCTGAACCAGGCCGCCATCATGGGCGAAGCGATCCGCACCCGCGGGCTCGTCACCGCCGTCGCCACATCAGACGCATCGGGCAAGCTCCGCCCCGCCGCCTGCGCCAGCGCCTGTGTGCTGGTCTATGCCGGCGGCCAGACCCGCTACGGCATCGCGGGCTCGCGGCTCGGCGTGCATCGCTTCACGACGAGCGCACCGGTCAGCGATCCCCTCGCCGAGGCGCAACGCATCCAGGGCATGGTGCTGGGCTACATGACCAAGATGGGCGTCTCGTCCGGGATCGTCGAGGCGATGTCGCAGACCTCGGATATCCGCTGGCTGAGCCCGAAGGAAGCGCTCGCGCTGAACCTGATCACCAGGCCGGTCGATCGGCCCTGAGGCAACACGGACGTCATTAATCTCAATTATCAACCACGTCCGCAGCTGAGCTGCAACGTGCGGCGAAAAATGCTCTCCGGGGCGGAATCTTGAGTCCCTCCCCCCGCCGATTTCAGTTATGCAAGAATGCGGCAATCGACCCGCGTTCGCCTGCGCCTGCGTCTTGCGCGCCGACCGGATTCGTTCAGCCGGAGAATGCCCGACCCGAACGACATCACCCCGTGATGCGGCCTTGCGCCCCAGCTCGCGGCGAACCGACAAGAAGCGACGCGCGTGCAGCTGTACCTCCCGATCGCCGACATTCCGGTCAATGTCTTCCTCATCCTGGCGATGGGTGCGGCGGTTGGATTCGTCTCCGGCATGTTCGGGATCGGCGGCGGCTTCCTGATGACACCGCTTTTGATCTTCGTCGGCATCGCGCCCGCGGTCGCGGTGGCCTCGGTCGCAAGCCATATCGCGGCCTCCTCCTTCTCCGGCGCGATCTCCTATTGGCGCAGACGCGCGATCGACCCGCTGCTGGCCGCGGTCCTGCTGGTCGGAGGCACGATCGGCACCGCGCTCGGGGTGTGGACCTTCACCTTCCTGCGCTCGCTCGGCCAGCTCGACCTGATGATCGCGCTGTCCTACGTCATCCTGCTGACGACGGTCGGCGGGCTGATGTTCTGGGAAGGCCTGCGCGCGATGCTGCGCGCCCGCCGTGGCGGTCCGGTCGCGTTGCGCAAGCCCGGCAGCCATGGCTGGATCCACGGCCTGCCGCTGAAGCTGCGCTTCAAGCGCTCCAAGATCTACCTCTCCGTCATCCCGGTGGTCGTGGTCGGGCTCGTGATCGGCTTCATCGGCGCGGTGATGGGCATCGGCGGCGGCTTCATCCTGGTGCCGCTGATGATCTATCTGCTGCGGGTGCCGACCTCGACCGTGATCGGCACCTCGATGGTGCTCACCCTCGTCACCATGGTGTTCGCCACCCTGCTGCACGCCGTGACCAATCATCTGGTCGACGCCGTGCTGGCGCTGATCCTGATGATCGGCGGCGTCACCGGCGCGCAGTTCGGCGCCCGCGCCGGCCAGAAGATCCGCGGCGAGCATCTGCGCCTGCTGCTCGGCCTGCTCGTGCTCGCGGTCGGCATCCGCTTTGCGGTCGAGCTGGTGATCCGGCCGCAGGATCTCTTCACCATCCGCGAAAGCAGTGGCGGAGGCCCGCCATGAGATCGCGCGCGCTGCTCGCCATCGCCGGTGTCGTGACTGCCATGCTGGCGGCCGTGCCCGCCCATGCCGAGCGGTTGATCGTGTCGGTCTCCAACCACCGCGTTACGGTGACGCCGAATTATTCCGGCGGCGAGCTCGTGCTGTTCGGTTCGGTCGAGAAGGACGACAAGACGCCGCCGAATCGCGGCAATTACGATCTCGTCGTCACGGTGTCCGGCCCGCGCGCCGACATGGTCACGCGGCGCAAGGAGCGCAAGTTCGGGATCTGGATCAACACCGACTCGCGGCAGTTCCTGCAAGTGCCGGGCTATCTCGCGCTGTTCTCCAACCGTCCGTTCGACCACATCGCCTCGCCTGAGGTGCAGCGGCGTCAGCAGCTCGGGCTCAACAACGTGCTCTTGATGCAGCGGGTCGGGGCCGACTATGCCGACGTGGTGCCGAACGACGCCTTCCGCAGCGCGTACGTCCGGCTGCGCTCCGAGCACGGGCTCTATCGTGAGGCGACCTCGGCGGTGACGTTCCTGACCCCGACCCTGTTCCGCACCGGCATTCCGCTGCCGGCGGAGGTGCCGATCGGCACCTACAATGTCGAGATCAAGCTGTTCGCCGACGGCGCGCTGGTGACCAAGACCGAGACCGCGTTCGAGATCGTCAAGGTCGGCTTCGAGCAGTTCGTTGCCACCACCGCACGCCAGAACGGCCTGGTCTACGGCCTCGTCACCGCATTCATGGCGCTGATGACCGGCTGGATGGCCTCGATCGTGTTCCGCAAGGATTGAAGCTGCGTAGGTTGGCGAAGCGATACCCAACATCCGGAGCCGCGGCGACATGATGGGTATCGCTGCGCTCCACCCATCCTACGGTCCCTGCCGTTGCAACGCGTCTTCGAAGGCGTCGCTCAGGATCGAGAGGCCGAGGTCGATCTCGTCGTCGCTGATCGTCAGCGGCGGTGCGATGCGGAACACGCTGCCCATGCCGGGCAACTGCACGATGTTGGTGCTCAGTCCGAGCTCCATGCAGCGCTGCGACACAAGCGTTCCGAGCGCTTCGTCAGGCTCCTTGCTGTGGCGGTCGCGCACGATCTCGATGCCCTGCATCAGCCCTCGCCCGCGCACGTCACCGATGCATTCGAACCGGTTCTGCAGGGCGAGGAGCCCTTCCCTCAGCCGCACACCCGCGGTCCTGGCGCGCTCGACCAGTCTGTCGCGCAGGATGATCTCGATGACCTTCAGCCCGACCGCGGCCGGCATCGGGTCCGACACATGCGTGGTGTAGAACAGGAAGCCGCGCTCGTGACACCGCTCCTCGATTTCGGCTGACGTGATGACCGCGGCCAAAGGCAGGCCGGCGCCGAGCGTCTTCGACAGCGTCAGGATATCAGGCACGGCGCGGTCGCGCTCGAAAGCGAACATGGCGCCGGTTCGGCCGAGGCCCGTCTGTGCCTCGTCGACGATCAGCAGCATGCCTCGCGCGCTGCACTGCTGCTTCAGCTCGGCAAGGTAGCCCTCCGGCAGATCGATCAACCCGCCGGAGCTCAGGATCGGCTCGGCGATCATGCACGCGAGCGATCCGGTCGACTGGCGGTCGACGAGATCGAAGGCGTAGGCCAGTTCGGCCCGCCAATCGTCGGCATTGCCGAAGCGCGGGCGATAGGGATTCGGCGTCGGGATCGCGAGCGAACCGACCGGCGCGGGACCATACCCCTTGCGGCCGGCCGAATAGGTTGTGCCGGCCGCACCCGACGTCATTCCGTGCCAGGACTGCGCGAACGCAACGGTCTCGAAGCCGCCGGTGAAGAGCTTGGCCATCTTGATGGCGGCCTCGTTTGACTCAGCCCCCGTGCTCAGCAGCATGACGCGATCAAGCCCCGGCGGCAGCAGCTCCGCGAGCTGTTCGGCCAGCGCCACCACCGGGCGCGTCAGCATGCCGCTGAACAGATGATCGAGCCGTTCGGCATGCTCGCTGATGGTCCTGATAATCTCGGGGTGACCGTGACCAAGCACGGCGCTCATCTGGCCGGACGTGAAGTCGAGGATGGCGCGGCCGTCGGCGTCATAGACGAAGGATCCGGAGGCGCGCTCGATGATCACAGGAGCGAACGTCCCGCCATAACGGATGAGGTGACGCCGCGCGCGATCCCAGAAGGATTTGTCGTCATTTCCGGCCATGCCCCGTTCCCTTTGGTGAATCGCTGCGATTTCAGGTTCTCGCAGGGCATCCTATGCGGACACCGTCGCAATGGCATTGCGTTTTGGGATGCATTTGGCTGCCTGTTCTGCAATTAATTGCGTGCGATGAGCTAAATGCGAAAGAAATGGGAACCACGATCGTGCTTGACGAGATCGACCGGAAAATCCTCGACGTGCTGCAGGTCGAGGGGCGCATCACCAATCTCGAGCTCGCCGAACAGATCGGCCTCTCGTCCGCCCCCTGCATGAGACGGGTCCGGACGCTCGAAGAGGCCGGCGTCATCCGCTCCTATGTGGCGCTGGTGGACGCTGCCAGGATCGGGCTCGGATTCGACGTGATCGTCGAGATCCGCCTCAAGCAGCAGACCAGGGAATCCTTCGCGCGCTTCGAGAAGAAGGTGACCGGCCTTCCGGAGGTCGTCGAATGCTGCATGATTGCCGGCGATTGGGATTACTCGCTCCGAGTCGTGTCTTCCGACCTCGCACGCTATCAATCGTTCATCCTCGACCGCCTGATGCATCGGGACACCGATATCGCGAGCTACCGCACCACCATCATCCTGCGGAAGGTCAAATCGACGACCAAGATCGATGCCTCGCTGTTCTGACCGCAGGGATCAGAGAAGCACCCCGACCCCCATCGCGATCACGCTGAGCGCCATCGCGCCGGTCGAGAGCCAGCCGAGCCAGTAGAGCCATCCGCCGATCACGAAGCGGCCCATCACCGCCTTGTGGCGGGCCATGAACATCAGCAGCACCATCACGGGCACCGCGAGCACGCCGTTGACGACCGCGCTCCAGTACAGCGCCGAGATCGGATCGATCGGGGTGAAGTTGAGCGCAACCCCGATCGCGCCCGAAAATGCCAGGACCGAATAGAACGCAGCTGCCTCGCTCGGCTTGCGTGCCAGCCCGACCGGCCATCGCCATCCTTCGCCGACCGCGTACGCCGTCGCACCCGCCAGCACCGGGATTGCCAGAAGGCCGGTGCCGACGATGCCGAGTGCGAAGATGACCTCGGCAAATGGCCCGGCGATCGGGCGCAACGCCTCGGCTGCCTGCGCCGAGGTCTGGATGTCGGTCTTGCCGGCGGCATGCAGCGACGCCGCAGCGGTGACGATGATCGACAGTGCGATCAAATTGGAGAACGCCATGCCGGTGATGGTATCGGCGCGGATGCGGGAAAACTCCTTCCGGGCGCCGTAGTGCTTCTCGATCAATGGATGCTTAGTGACGTCGACCCGCTGGTCCTCTGCCTCCTGCGCGGCCTGCCAGAAGAACAGATAAGGCGAGATCGTCGTGCCGAAGATCGCGACAATGGTCGTGAAATAGTCCGCGCTCCAGGTGATGCGCGGCACCAGCACGCCGGCCAAGGCCTCTGTCCACGACACCTTGGCAAACGCGAGCGCCGCAACATAGGCGAACAGCGAGAGCGTGAGCCATTTCAAGACGGCGACGTAGCGCCGGTAGTTCATGAAGATCTGCGCGGCCACCGAGGTCACGCCGAACAGCACGACATAGAGGATGGCCGGGCCGCCGATCAGGAGCTTTGTCGCATCCGCCATGGCCGAGAGGTCGGCCGCGATGTTGACAGTGTTGGCGATGAACAGCAGCGTCACCACGATGATCAGCAGCCAGGGTGGATAATGCCGGCAGACATTGCCCGAGATGCCGTGCCCGGTGACGCGGCCGACCCGCGCGGAAATCTCCTGGATCGCGGTCATCAACGGAAAGGTCAGCAGCATGGTCCAGCCGATGCCGTAGCCGAGTTGCGCGCCAGCCTGGCTGTAAGTGCCGATCCCCGACGGGTCGTCGTCGGAGGCCCCGGTGATCAGGCCGGGGCCGAGCGACTTCACGACATTGCGGACGCTGAACGGCTGGCGCGGAGCTTTCCCTGCCGGCGCGCTGCCCGACTTGTCGTGATGTTTTCGCGAGGTGATCTCTTGTGTCATGCGGTTCCGGCCGTCGCGACAACGAACCGGATACCGCAGGGTTCCTCCGATGAAACTGGGGCGCTATGGCCGTAGCGTGGCGATGCTCACGTCACACTCCTCTTGGGCGATGCGGCGGGGCGGGTCACCAGGTAGATGCCGAGCGCAACCGGAACGATGCCTAGCAGGTCGCGAAATTCGACATGCTCACCGAGCACGAGGTAGGCGAACAGCATGCCGAGCGGCGGCATCAGGAAGTGATAGGCGCTGGCGGCGGTCGCGCCACACACCTTCAGGAGATGAAACCACAGCAGATAGGCGAGGATCGAGCCGCCGAGCACGAGGAAGGCGAAGGCGCCGGCGAGCCGCATGCTCGGCACGATGTCACTGATGCTGGAGAGCGTGAAGGCGAATGGCATCACCGCAAGCCCGCCGGCGATGTTCTGAATGCCGTTGCCGATCCACAGGCTGCCCTTCGGCGCCAGCAGCTTGAACAACATGGTGCCGGCGACAATCGAGGCGAGCGAGGCCAGCGTGAACAGGATGCCGTGCGGGCTGTCGGTGCCGACCTTCAAGCGATGCCAGACGATGAAGGCGACACCGACGATGCCGAGCACGAGGCCCACGACCTTGCGCAAGGTCATGCTCTCGCCGAGGAACATCGCGGCCAGCATCGCGGTGAATACCGGATTGGCCGACACGATCAGTGCGCCGAGCCCGGCGGAGACCGTCTGCAGGCCGGTATAGCCGAGCCCGAGATAGAGCGCGTTGTTGGCGACGCCGATCACGGCAAACACCGCCGCGTCGCGCCAGGTGAGGTCCCATCTGTCGCTGCGTAGCCAGGAGACGGCAAGGATCAGGACGCCGGCGAGCGAAAACCGTGCGGCGAGCAGGATCAGCGGCGGGCAATCGGTGACGCCGATCTTGCCGGCAACGAAGGCGTAGCTCCAGAGCAGGCAAAACAGCGCGATCAGCAGCGGAAGGGTATTGAAGCGGGTACGGGGGGCGGCCATCGAGGTTGCGGCGGACATGGGCATTCTCCTTCGCCATGATCTAGGCCCGCGCCTTGATATTTGGAAATTAAATGATAGACTGACATCTAGTGGATTTATTAATGGAGGCTGCGATGCTCGACCTGGAGCTGCTGCGCAGTTTCGTTTCGGTGGTCGATGCCGGCGGCTTCACCCGCGCCGGCGAGCGCGTCCACCGCACCCAATCGACTGTCAGTCAGCAGATCAAGCGGCTGGAGGAGGACGTCGGCCAGCCCTTGCTGATTCGCAGCGGCAAGGATGTCACCCCGACGGAAGCCGGCGAGCGGCTGTTGAGCTATGCGCGGCGGCTCCTGTCGCTCGCCGAAGAGGCGCGTGACGTGGTGTCGCGTCCCGGCAGCGAAGGCGCGATCCGGATCGGCATCACCGAGGATTTTGCCGCCTATCGGCTGACAAAATTGCTCGCGACCTTCTCGCGCAGCCATCCGAATTTGCGGCTCGACGTGCGCTCCGGCCAGAGCCTGTTCCTGTACCGCGATCTGGAGCGCGGCGATCTCGATCTCGCGCTGATCAAGCGCGCCGCCGATGAGAAGGGCGGCATCGCGGTGTGGCCGGAACGCGTGCACTGGGTCACCAGCAAGAGCCATCCGCGCGACATCACGGCGGGCTCGGTGCCGCTGATCGGCTTCGCCTCCGGCTGTCTCTATCGCGCCCGCGCCATCCACGCGCTGGAGAGCGCCGGCCGCAACTGGCACATGGCCTACACCTCCTCGAGCCTCGCCGGCATCCAGGCCGCGGTCGCCGCCGGCCTTGGGCTCAGCATCCTCTCGGAGATGTCGATCCAGGCCGAGCATCGCGTGCTGACCGCGAAGGAAGGCTTTGCGCCGATCGAGCGGACCGAGGTCGCGCTTGTCGCAGCCCCCGACGCCAGCCCCGCGACGCTGCGGCTGGCGGACAGGCTCGCGGAGTATTGCGAGAGCGTGCAGGCGAAGGCGGCTTGAGTTGCGGCAACGCTTTTCACCCCGTCATCCTGAGGTGCTCGCGCAGCGAGCCTCGAAGGATGCACGGCCCAGCTGGTGGCCGTCGATCCTTCGAGTCTCGCCGAAGAGGCTCGCACCTCAGGATGACGGGGATGGTTTGGCGCGTTGAGTGGTCAATAACACCGTGACGCCGCGAACGCATGCACGCGGTTGTCGCCGAGCACGTGGGCCATGAAGCCGGGCGATCCGAAAATCCGTGCGAACGCAGCGTCGCGGATACTCAGGCCTCCGGTGTAGGCACCGAAGGCCGGCATCACGGCGCGCTCGCCATCGGAGGCGAAACAACGCCGCTCGATCGAGCGGCCGCGGGTCGGCACGCGCGCCTTGGGATGCAGATGGCCGGCGATCTCGCCGCTCGCGCCCGTCGGCTCATGGCGGAACACGATCGGGCCGATCGCGACTTCGGTCGCGACCACGCCGCCGAGATTGGACGGCAGCGCCGGATCGTGGTTGCCCGAGATCCAGATCCAGTTGCGCCGCACCTGCAGCGCCGCGAGCGCCTCACGATCCGGGTCCGACAGGCGTGCATGCGCATCGCGATCGTGAAAGCTGTCACCGAGCGCGATCACCTGCCGCGGATCGTGCCGCGCGATCACCGCGGCAAGCCGGCTCAGCGTCGCGACCGTGTCGTAGGGCGGCAGCAGCACGCCGCGGGCAGCGAAGCTCGAGCCTTTTTCCAGATGCAGGTCGGACACCACGAGCAGGCTTTGCTGTTCCCAGAACAGCGCGCCGGAGAAATCCGCCACGAAGCCGATATCCGCCACCGTGACCCTCGAAACGCGCATCTCGTCACCGTCTGTCAAAACCTGCGCGCTTGCCGTCACATCCGGTCCCCAGCGTTATGTCGTCGCCTCCCGCACGAGTTCCTCGGCCGCCTCGGCCAGAAGCTCGTCGGATGCTTCGCCATAAACTGACTCGCGGCCAATTTCCAGCAGTGCGGGGACGGCAAGCGGGGAAACGCGATCGAGCGCCTTATGGGTGATTCGGCCGTGGATGCGCGAAAGCATGTCGCTGAGGCGGCGGAGATCGAGCAACCCTGTGGCGGCATCGCCGCGCGCGGCGCGCAGCAGCACATGGTCGGCCTGGTGCTTGCGCAGCACGTCGTAGATCAGGTCGGTCGAGAACAGCACCTGGCGGCGCGACTTCTCCTCGTCGGTGAAGCGGCGCGCGATCAGCCCGGAGATGATGGCGCAATTGCGGAACGTGCGCTTCATCAGCGCGGATTCCGCGAGCCACGCCTCGAGATCGTCGCCGAGCATATCGGGACCGAACAGCGCGTTGAGATCGAGCTTACCCTGCCGGATCATGAAGGAGAGATCGCCGACGCCCCAGACCGCGAGCGCATATTCATTGGCGACGAAGCCGAGCGGACGGGCGCGGGCGCGCTCCAGCCGGCGCGTCAGCAGCATGCCGAGCGTCTGGTGCGCGAGCCGGCCCTCGAACGGATAGCAGACCAGATAATGGCTGCCGCCGCGCGGAAAGGTTTCCACGAGCAACTCGCGCGCCGCCGGGACGCGGGAGAACTTTCGCTGCAGCGACAGCCAGTCGTGCACCTGATCCGGCAGCGCGTTCCAGGCGCGGCTGTTGTCGAGCAATTTGCGGACGCGCTCGGCGAGATAGGTCGAGAGCGGGAACTTGCCGCCCATATAGGACGGCACTTTTGCATCCTTGTCATTGGCGCGGGAGACATAGACCTGGTCCTCGACCAGCGCCTCGTAGCGCACCACCTCACCGCCGAACACGAACGTGTCGCCGGACACGAGGCCTTCGATGAAGACTTCCTCGATCTCGCCGAGCATGCGGCCGCCGCGGGCGATCGCACCGGTCGAACCGCTACCGCCGGCGCGCGACCGCACCAGCCGGACCTTCAGCATGGTCTCCTCGACGATGGTGCCGACATTGAGCCGGTAGCTCTGCCGCACCTTGGGATTGGTGACGCGCCAGCGACCCTGCTTGTCCTGCTTGATCCGCGCGAAACGCTCATAGGTCTTCAGCGCGTAGCCGCCGGTGGCGACGAAGTCGACCACGTCGTCGAAGTCCGTCCGCGCCAGCGACGCATAGGGCGCCGCGGTCCTGACCTCATCGTAGAGTTCGTCGGACAGAAACGGCTTGCCGCAGGCGCAGCCGAGCACGTGCTGGGCGAGCACGTCGAGCGCGCCGGAGCGCAGCGGCGGCGTGTCCTGCGCATTCTCGGCGATGGCATCGATCGCGACACGGCATTCCAGCACCTCGAACCGGTTGGCCGGCACCAGCACGGCGCGCGAGGCCTCGTCGAAGCGGTGGTTGGCGCGGCCGATCCGCTGCATCAGCCGCGACGAGCCTTTGGGTGCGCCGATATTGATGACGAGGTCGACATCGCCCCAGTCGACGCCGAGGTCGAGCGATGAGGTGCAGACCACGCCGCGCAACCGGCCGGCGGCCATCGCATCCTCGACCTTGCGGCGCTGTGCGACGTCGAGCGAGCCGTGATGCAGCGCGATCGCGAGCCCATCGTCGTTCATGCGCCAGAGATCCTGGAACAGCATCTCGGCCTGGCTGCGGGTGTTGACGAACACCAGCGTGGTCTTGTTGCGCTTGATCAGCTCATAGACCTCGGGCAGCGCATGGCGCGCGCTGTGGCCGGACCATGGCAGCCGCTCGCGCGTGTCGAGCATCTCGACCACCGGCGGCGCGGCGCCGCCGGCGATAACGACGTCGGCGGACACGCTCTCGCCGCGGGGCTGCGGCACCAGGAAGCGCGCCAGCTGCTCCGGTTCGGCCACCGTGGCCGAGAGGCCGATCGCGCGCGCCTGCGGCGCGATGGTCCAGAGCCGCGCCAACCCCAGCGACAGCAGATCGCCGCGCTTGGAGGTGACCAGCGCATGCAGCTCGTCGAGCACGATGCGCTTCAGCGAAAAGAACAGGAACGGCGCGTCGTCGGAGGCGAGCAGCAGCGCGAGTTGCTCGGGCGTGGTGAGCAGAATGTCCGGCGGATAGCGCCGCTGCCGCTGCCGTCGCGACACCGGCGTGTCGCCGGTGCGGGTCTCGATCCTGATCGGCAGCCCCATCTCGGCAACCGGCGTCTCCAGATTGCGCGCGATGTCGACCGCGAGCGCTTTCAACGGCGAGATGTAGAGCGTGTGCAAGCCGGCGGAGCGGCGAACGCCGCGGCCGGTGGAGATGAGGCTGGGGCGCGATCTCGCCGATGCGGTTCCTTCTCCGCTTACAAGGTCGTCAGGCTCCCTCCCCCTGAAAGGGGGAGGGTTGGGGTGGGGGTCAGCCGCTCGTTCGGTGCCTGCGGCTGACCCCCACCCGTCGCGCTCGGCAGCGCTCCCGCGCGCCGGAGCGCGCCGACCTCCCCCTTTCAGGGGGAGGTGACCAAAATCACGGCCGCTAGGCGCTTCCCCGCTCAACTCCACCAGCGTCGGCAGGAACCCGGCCAGGGTCTTGCCCGCGCCCGTAGGCGCGATCAGCAGCGCGGAGCGCGCCTCGCGCGCTTTCGCCAGCAGCGCGAGCTGATGCTCGCGCGGCGACCAGCCGCGTGAGGCAAACCAGTCGCGAAACCGGCGCGGCAAGAGATCGGCCGTTTCCGACGGCGTGACGGAAAAGAGATCGAGCGTCGACACGCCCAAGAGGTAGGTGGTTCAGGCGGTTTCGTCGAGGGCGGAGCGGGGATGGCAGCAACTGGCAAGGGGCGAGCTGTGTCCGCTCCCTCTCCCCGTTCTTACGGGGAGAGGGTTGGGGTGAGGGGCTGCTTCCGCGAGTGCCGAGCGCGGTGAGACCTGTACCCCCTCACCCGGATCGCATCTTCGATGCGATCCGACCTCTCCCCGCAAGCGGGGCGAGGTTGAGGAACAGCGAGAGAGCGCGCCCGCCCCCTACTCCACCACGGGCTTGTCGGAGATGTCCCAGTCCTTGCCGTTGAAGATCGAGATATAGAGCGTCTTCATCGGCGTGTAGTCGTCAGGCGTGTAGCTGTAATTGACGCCGTCAAGGAAGAAGGGCGAGTGGAAGCCGGCGAGCGTGGTGGCGTGCTTCAGCACGTTGGCGCGGGTGAGCTCGTCGCCGCAGCGGCGAAGGATCTCCGCCATCGTAGCCACCTGGCCGTAACCGGCGAAGGCGATGGTGTTGTCGGGATCGATGTTGGGCAGATATTTCTTGCGCAGATCCTCGAACGCCATCGAGTCGGGGTCCTTCTCCCAGCGGCCCGGTCCTGCTTCCTTGGCGTAACGGATTGCGACGATGTCCTTGGCGTTCTCGAAACCGGCCGCGCTCAGGATCGAGCGGCCGGTCGAGCCGGCCGACAGCAGCTGCAGCGGCTTCCAGCCGAGCTCCGCCACCTTGCGGATCGATTGCGACGTCGCCTTGCCGGTGGTGATGTTGTAGAACACGTCGGCGCCCGACTTCGAGAGATTGATCAGCTGGGAATCGACCGTCGGATCGGTGAGATCGTAGGTCTGCTCCATGATCACCTGCGCGGTGCCGCCGGCATCGGCCAGCACCTTCTTGAACGGACCGAGGAAGTCGCGGCCGAAATCGTCGTTCTGGTAGAGGATGCCGATCTTGGCGTTCGGCTTCACGCTGACGACGTGTTTTGCAAGGATGCGCGCTTCGGTCGGATAGAGCGGCAGGCCCGCCATGGTCCATTTGAAATTCTTCGGGTCGTTCCACTTCGAGGCGCCGGTATTGAGCAACAGCTGCGGCACGCCCTTGGAATTGAGGTATTTGTGCACGGAGGTCTGCGGCGCGGTGCCGAGCGAACCGTACAGCGCCAGCACCTCCTCCTGCTCGACCAGGCGGCGCGTCGCCTCGACGCATTTCGGCGCGCTGTAGGCGTCGTCCATGGTGAGGAATTTCACCTTGCGGCCGTTGATGCCGCCCTTGTCGTTCAGCATCTGGAAATAGGCTTCGCCGACGCGGCCGAGCACGCCATAGAGCGAGCCGGGGCCGGAATGCGGCACGGTCTGACCGAGCTTGATCTCGGTGTCGCTCGCACCCGGATCGTATTTCTTGTCCGCGGCACGGACGAACGGCGCGGGCAGCACGGACGCTGCGATGACAGACAATGCAGTGGCACCAAACTCGCGCCGAGTATGTTTTTTCATTGCTTCTCTCCCTGAGGCGAAAAGCTCTCGCATTCCGCCCTGCGCCGGGCAAGCGCGAAGTCACCGCTTTGCGGCGCAATGCCGCGTCACGGCAAATGCGTAGCGTGTAGACTCAAGTTTGAGCACACAACGCGGACGACTCTTCCCTTCTCCCCTTGTGGGAGAAGGTGGCGCGGACAGCGTCCGCGCCGGATGAGGGGTCTGCATCCGCGGATAGAGACCCCTCACCCGGCTTCGATGCTACCGCATCGAAGCCACCCTCTCCCACAAGGGGAGAGGGTAAGAAAGCGTCACGGCTTGACGGCGACGGCGACGAGTCCGGGCGCCGGGATGTTGTCTTCATTGCGCGCCGAGAGATCGTCGAGCAGAGCCAGCGTCAGCCCCGCAGCGGCGACGGAGGCGCGCACGTAGGGCGTGCTGTGGGCGTAGCGCAGCCCCTCGCCGATGACGACGCCCTCGCCGTCATGGGTCTCCGTCGTGAAGGCAAGCACGCCGCCTGACACCAGGACGCGTGCGGCCTCGGCCAGCAGCGGCGCGAGATCGGCGACATAGACCATCGCATCTGCGGCCAGGATCAATTCGGCGCTGGCGTCCGGCTTGCCGGAAATGCCGTTGAGCATGTCGTCGACCTCGAGCTCGGCATAGAGACCCGTGGCGCGCGCCTTGTCGATCATGCGCGGCGACAGGTCGATGCCGATGAAGCGGTCGACATGCTCCGCGAATGCGCCTGCGGCCAGGCCCGTGCCGCAGCCGAGATCGATCGCGCGCTTGAAGAAGGCCGGCTTCTTCGCGCTCGCGCGCACCGACAGCACGGCCTTGAACAGCAGCGCCGGCCCGCGATAGCCGAGATCGCCGACCAGAGCGGCCTCGAAGCGCGGCGCATATTGATCGAACAATGTCTGCACGTAGCCCGGCGGCATCGCGCTGACAGCCTCGACGCCGAGCTGCATCAGATGCAGGCCGGCGCCATGGCGGTCTTCGGGATCGGCGTCGCGCGCGGCGCGGAAGGCTGCGATCGCAGCCTCGCGCTGGCCGAGCTCCAGGCGGATCTTGCCGAGCGTGTACCAGGCGGAGGGGAAATTCGGCACCAGCTCGATCGCTTGTTCGAGCAGATCGGCGGCAGCCGGCAGATCGCCCTTCAATTGCAGGTCGCGCGCGAACTCGTAGCGGCGGTCGGCGACGAGGTCGCCGGAGGACAGAAACAGGCGGGGGGCCATTCTCTTCTTAACGAACCGATCTTGTCTTAAGGAACCGATCTGGCCTGTTACGGCCATCCATCAAAGCACGGACTCTTTCCGGAGATGGACGCGCCGGTCAAGCCCGCGCATGACGGCTAAACATCAGGGATCGAGCGCCTATATAGGGGCAATGCGCCCGCAAGACATCCTGATGCCCGTCCCGGCCGGGCTTTGCTGCAAGCCCGGCGGCTTCCACATCGATCCTGTCAGGCCGGTCGAACGTGCCCTGATTACGCATGGCCATTCCGACCATGCGCGAGCCGGTCATGGCGCGGTGCTCGCGACCCGGGAAACGCTCGACATGATGCGGCTGCGCTATGGCGAGAATTTCGCCGGCTCGACGCAGGCCGTCGCCTACGGCGAAGAGATCAGGCTCGGCGACGTCACGGTGACGTTTCATCCCGCCGGCCATGTGCTGGGCTCCGCCCAGATCGCAGTCACTTGCAAGGACACCCGCATTGTCGCCTCCGGCGACTACAAGGATGCGCGCGATCCGACCTGCGCCCCGTTCGAGCTCGTGCCGTGCGACGTCTTCATATCGGAGGCGACCTTTGGCCTGCCGGTGTTCCGCCATGGCGATGCGGCCGGCGAAGTGAACAAGCTGCTGGCATCGGTCAAACTATTTCCGGAGCGCGCGCACCTGGTCGGCGCCTATTCGCTGGGTAAGGCGCAGCGCGTGATCGCGCTGTTGCGCGAGGCTGGTTACGACGCGCCGATCTATCTGCACGGCGCGATGGAGAAGATCACATACTATTATCAAGAGCGCGGCATTGCGCTCGGCGAGCTCCGGCCGGCGCGCGGCATGAAGAAGGCCGAGCTGGCCGGCACCATCACGCTGGCGCCGCCGAGCGCGACATCCGACGTCTGGACCCGGCGCTTTCCCGATCCGGTCACGGCCTTTGCGTCGGGCTGGATGCGCGTGCGCGCCCGGGCCCGGCAGGGCGGCATCGAGCTGCCGCTGGTGATATCAGATCATGCCGACTGGGACGGGCTGACGGCGACGATCGCCGCGACCGGCGCCGGCGAGATCTGGGTCACCCACGGCCAGGAAGACGCGCTGGTGCATTGGTGCAAGAGCAAGGGCCTTGCCGCGCGGCCGCTCGATCTGGTCGGCTATGGCGACGAGGATGAGGGCGACACGGCGGCGGTCACCGGCGAGGCCCAGCCCGCCGGCGAGGCCGAAACATGAATCGCTTTGCCCAACTGCTCGATCGCCTCGCCTACGAGCCCGGCCGCAACAACAAGATCAAGCTGCTGGTCGCCTATTTCCGCGAGACCGAGGACCCCGACCGCGGCTACGCGCTGGCGGCGCTGACCGGTGCGCTGTCGTTCAAGCACGCCAAGCCGGGATTGATCCGCGATTTGATCACCGAACGCGCGGACCCGGTGCTGTTCGACTACTCCTATGATTACGTCGGCGATCTCTCCGAGACCGTCGCGCTGATGTGGCCGAAGGCTTCCCCCTCTCCCGCTTGCGGGGGAGGGTCGGGGTGGGGGTCTCTCCACGCGATCGACAAGCGGAGAAAGCCCCCACCCGGATCGGCCGACCGCGCTGGCGCGCCGTCCGCCGATCCGACCTCCCCCGCAAGCGGGATAGGTGAAGAAGGCCGCAAGTCCAGCCTCCACAACAACCCGCCTCCGCCGACGCTGACTGATGTCGTCACCACGCTGCGCACGCTCGGCAAGGCTGAATTGCCGGCGCAGCTGGCGCGCTGGCTGGACGAGCTCGACGAGACCGGGCGCTGGGCGCTGTTAAAACTCGTCACCGGCGCGATGCGGATCGGGATCTCGGCGCGGCTGGCGAAGACCGCCGCGGCTGCGCTCGGGACTAAGGATCCGCACGAGATCGAGCTGATGTGGCCCGGCCTGTCGCCGCCCTATCTCGACCTGTTCGCCTGGCTTGAGGGCCGCGGCGACAAGCCTGTCAACCGCGACCCGACGCCGTTCCGTCCAGTGATGCTGGCGCATGCGATCGAGGATGCGGATTTCGCCAATCTCGACGCCGCCGATTTCAGCGCGGAATGGAAGTGGGACGGCATCCGCGTGCAGGCTGTCGCCGGCCGCGATGCGCGCGGTCACATCCAGGCGCGGCTCTATTCGCGCAGCGGTGAGGACATCACCGGCAGCTTCCCCGACCTCGTCCCGTCGCTGCATCTGCCCGGTGCAATCGACGGAGAACTGCTGGTGCTGCGCGAAAACCGCGTGCAGACCTTCAACGTGCTGCAGCAGCGGCTGAACCGGAAGGTGGTTTCGCCGAAGCTGATCAAGGAGTTTCCGATCCATCTGCGCGCCTACGACCTGCTCAGCGACGACGAGAACGATCTGCGCGAGCTGCCCTTCACCGAGCGCCGCGCGCATCTCGAAAGATTCGTCGCCAAGCTGAACGATCCGCGTATCGACCTGTCGCCGACCGTTCCGTTCGCGAGCTGGGAAGAGCTGGCCGCGGCGCGCGCCGATCCGAAAAGCGCCGGCGCCGGCGACGATGCCGATGCGGTCGAAGGCGTGATGCTGAAGCGGCGCGACGCGCCCTATCTGCCCGGACGGCCGAAAGGCCCGTGGTGGAAGTGGAAGCGCGATCCGCACATCATCGACGCGGTGCTGATGTATGCCCAGCGCGGCCATGGCAAGCGCTCGTCCTATTATTCCGACTACACGTTCGGGGTCTGGACCCGGGGCGATAACGGCGACGAGCTCGTGCCGGTCGGCAAGGCCTATTTCGGCTTCACCGACGAGGAGCTGCTGCAGATCGACCGCTTCGTCCGCCGCAACACCACCGAGAAGTTCGGTCCGGTGCGGCATGTCGTGCATGAGCCGGATCAGGGGCTGGTGCTCGAAGTCGCGTTCGAGGGCTTGCAGCGCTCGCCGCGTCACAAATCCGGCGTCGCGATGCGCTTTCCCCGGATCAGCCGCCTGCGCTGGGACAAGCCGCCGCGCGAGGCCGACCGGCTGGAGACACTTGAACGGTTGTTAATGACCATGACAGCGAATTAATTCCGCAGTTGCAGGGCAGCCATTGATCGCCGCTCACGGATTTCCCATGTGCTGCGCCGTGACCTATAATGCGAACGATTCCGCCAGGAGACAGAGATGCCAGACAACATCCGGGACTTGCCGGCCGGCCGGAGTGACGGCCTGTACCGCTTTCTCGGCGGATCGCCGCTCGCGGTGGCGTTCCGGCTGATCCTGCTTTCGATCCTGGTCGGCGTCGTGCTCGCCGCGATCGGCCTCGATCCCTGGAATATTCTCTACAGCATCCGCAGGCTGTTCCAGAGCCTCTGGGATTTCGGCTTCGACGCGATCAACTGGGCCTGGCGTTACTTCCTGCTCGGCGCGGTGATCGTGATCCCGATCTGGCTGTTGTCGCGGCTGTTCGGCGCGCCGCGCGGCCGCTGATCCCAAGGAGAGCTCGCAGCCGATGCAATTGCGATTTGTCGGCTGCGGCGATGCATTCGGCTCCGGAGGCCGCTTCAACACCTGTTTCCATGTCAACGGCGAACGCACCAATTTCCTGATCGACTGCGGCGCCTCGTCGCTCCCGGCGATGAAGCAGCTTGAGATCGACCGCGAGGCGATCGATCTGATCCTGATCACCCATTTCCACGGCGATCATTTTGCCGGCCTGCCGTTCTTCCTGCTCGACGCGCAGTTCTCCCGCCGCACAAGGCCGCTCGTCATCGCCGGGCCCGAAGGGATCGAAACCAAACTGCCTGCGGTGATGGAGGTGATGTTCGAGCATTCCTCCAAAACCAGGCAGCGCTTCGATCTGTCCGTCGTCACGCTCGCACCAAAGGAGCGGCGCAGTTTTGGCGAGGTGACCATGGCGCCCTACCCGGTCGTGCATGGCGAATCCGGCGGGCCGCACCTCGCCTATCGCATCGAGGCGGAAGGCCGCGTCATCAGCTACAGCGCCGACACCGAGTGGACCGACGCGCTGATCCCGGCCGCGCAGGGCGCCGACCTCTTCATTGCCGAAGCCTATACCTACGACAAGATGGTCAAGAACCATCTCAGCCTGAAGACGCTGGAACGGCATTTGCCCGCCATCAACGCGAAGCGCGTGGTGCTGACCCATATGAGCGACGACATGCTGGGCCGCGTTGGCGACCTGCCCTACACGGCGGCGAGCGACGGCATGGTAGTCGTATTCTGACCACGCGATTGCTCTGTCGGCCGCTCAGCCCCCATGCCACCGCATTGCTCTGAGAACAATTCGAGCATGGCTGTGCAACGGATGACGGGATAGAAACGTAAATTCCTCGCAACTGTAGCCATGCACGCACCCATCCACCCAAAGATCACGACGCGCCAGGTATTCGCCATCGCCGGACCCGCGATGGTCGCCAACCTGACCACGCCGCTGATCGGCATCGTCTCGACCACCGCGATCGGCCGGCTCGACGATGCCGCATTGCTCGGTGGCGTGGCGATGGCCTCGGTGATCTTCGACTGCCTGTTCTGGCTGTTCGCCTTCCTGCGCATGAGCACGCTGGCCTTTACCGCGCAGGCGCAGGGCGCCGGCGAGATCAAGGAATATGCCGCGATCCTGGTGCGCGGCTTCATCGTCGCCGGCCTGATCGGGGCTGCGCTGATCGCGCTGCAGGTGCCGCTCGCCACGGTCACGTTCCAGCTGATGGGCGGCAGCGAGGGCGTCACGCACGCGGCCAAGACCTATTTCATGATCCGGATCTGGTCTGCGCCGCTGGCGCTGGCCAATTACGTCATCCTCGGCTGGCTGGTCGGGCAGGCGCGCGCCAATCTCGCGCTCGTCCTACAGATCGTGGTCAATCTCATCAACGTGGCCGCCACCGTGCTGCTGGTGCAGGTCTACGCCGCAGGCATCGCGGGCGCCGCGATCGCCGCCGTGCTGGCCGAGGGTACAGGCTTTGCAGCCGGCATCGTCGCGGCCTGGCGGATCGCCGAGAGCGGCTTCGCTGTTCCCGCGGCCACGCTGTTCGATCGCACCAAGCTGATGCGCATGCTGGCGGTGAACCGCGACATCATGGTCCGCACCGCGGCGCTGATCATCGTGTTCCTGTTCTTCACCGCCAAGGGCGCGCGCGAAGGCGACGTGACGCTGGCGGCGAATTCGGTGCTGAACAATTTCCTGCTGGTGAGCGCCTTCTTCCTCGACGGGCTCGCCAACGCCGCCCAGCAGCTGTGCGGCCGCGCGTTCGGCGCGCGCGATGCGCGAGGTTTCGCCGATTCGACCCGGCTGGTGCTGCTGTGGGGTTTGGGCTTTGCGCTGGTCGTATCGGTGCTGTTTGCGCTGTTCGGACCTGCGCTGATCAATCTGATGACGACCAGCGACGACGTGCGCCGCTATGCGCGCGACTTCCTGGTGTTCGTGATCCTGGCACCTCTGCCCGGTGTGTTCGCGTTCGGCTTCGACGGCATCTATGTCGGCGCCACCTGGGCGCGCGAGATGCGCAATTTGATGCTGGCCTCGCTCGCGATCTTCCTTGCGGCCTGGTGGGCACTCAGCTCGTTCGGCAACACCGGACTGTGGATCGCGTTGCTCGGCTTCTACGTCGCACGCGGCGGCCTGCAGGGCCTGCGCTATTCGGCGTTACTCAGGAAGACGTTCAAGGCTGCGTAGATGGGGTAACGGGCCGGCCGCCCGCTCGCTACGGCGCGATTTGGAAGCGCGCTCGCGAGCGGCCTGTTGGTTGGAAGGCGGTCGTCCCTCAAACTGATGGTGTCAATAAACGGAGTCGGGCAAGCCCGCTCCAAGCATCATTAAGGGACGACCATGTACCACTATGCAGGAATCGACGTGTCTTTGGAATGCTCGAGCGTCTGCCTTGTCGATGGGACAGGTAAGATTTTGCGCGAGGCGAGGGTTGCGAGTGAGCCGGAGGCCTTGATCACCTGGTTGCGGTCGCTGGGGTTGGTGCTGGAACGGATCGGGCTGGAGGCTGGTCCGCTGTCGCAATGGCTCTACGCAGCGATGCGGGATGCGGGCCTGGCAGTCGAACTGTTGGAGACGCGGCACGTCCGCGATGCCTTCAAGGCGATGCCGGTGAAGTCGGACCGCAACGATGCCCGCGGGATCGCGCAACCGATGCGGCTGGGCTGGTTCCGGCCGGTGCACTGCAAGTCGATCGAAGCGCAGGAGACGCGGGCGGTTCTGACGGCACGCAAGCTGCTGCAGTCCAAGCTGCGCGACATCGAGAACAGCCTGCGCGGCGTGCTCCGCGGCTTCGGTCTGAAGGTCGGCACGACCACCGAGCGCACGTTCGCCGAACGCATCCGGGAGCTCGTAGCGGGCCATCCCGGACTTGAGATCGTGGCACAGGCGCTGCTCGAAGCCCACGCCGTGCTGCGGCGCGAGTTCAATGGCCTGGATAAGCACACCCAAAAGCTCGCCAGGTCGCACCCTCAAGCCCGCCTCCTGATGACGACACCGTCCGTCGGCCCGATCGTGGCGCTTACCTACGCCGCGGCGGTCGACGACCCGAAGCGCTTCCGGTCCTCGAAGGCGACGGGAGCGCATTTTGGCCTCACCCCGAAGAAGTACCAATCGGGCGAAACCGACTATACCGGCCGCATCAGCAAGATCGGCGATGCCTCCGTGCGCGAGGCGCTCTATCAGGCGGCTCACGTCATGCTGACCAAGCCGGTCAGGAACTGCTCGGCGCTGAAAGGCTGGGCGATGCGGATCGCCCGGCGCGCAGGCCTGCGCAAGGCCAAGGTGGCGCTCGCACGCAAGCTCGCCGTCGTTCTGCATCGCATGCTCGCCGACGCCAAACCGTTCAACCCGATGGCCAAGGCCTCGGCAACCTAAGCAAGGAGCAGCAATCGGTTCTGGGCGGGCCACGACACCAGGCTCTCCCTGAGCGAGGTCCCTGCGCCGGGACGATGGATCCGGTCAGGCCGCCATCCGGGAAGTGGCTCACAACCACGCTTCCGTAGATTGGCCGGCCGGCTCCTCAATGCACCCCATCAGGCGACGGCCTTCGCGCCGATCCCGTACAGAAGCAAGTGCCCGGCGAGTGGATCACGCAAAAAGGGATTGACTTACAAAGGCCCGTTACAGAAGCCCGGATGAAGCCTCTCGTGTCCCGGACGCGGTGCGGCACGAAGTGACGCGTCGCAGAGCCGGGACCTATGTCAACCATGGGCCCCGGACCAGCAGCGCACCACGCCGCAAGTGCGGCGCGCTGCACCGCATCCGGGGCATGAGAGGGTGGTTACCTCACCGGCCAATCCTCGGCCGTGATGGTCGCGGCATCGACGCCGACGATTTCCGACAGCGAGTCGCGGCCGGTGCGCAGCAAGGTCGAGGACAGATCAAGCTTGATGTCCTCGACCAGGCCGATGCCCTTGTAGACCAGCGAGGAATAGAGCTGGATCAGGCTGGCGCCGGCGCGGATCTTGGTCAGCGCGGCGCCGCCGGAGTCAATGCCGCCGACGCCGATCAGCGGAAATGCGCCTTCGACACGGACATAGGTCTCGGCCACCATCCGCGTCGACAGGCGGAACAGCGGACGGCCCGACAGGCCGCCCTGCTCCTTGGCGCGGTTCTCCTCGCGCAAGGTCGAGGGACGCGCCAGCGTGGTGTTGGCGACGATCATGCCATCGACGCGCCGCGAGCGGGCGATGTGCACGACGTCGTCGAGCTCCGCGAGGCTCAGATCCGGCGCGATCTTCAGCAGGACCGGCGAATCGCCGGCGTTCTTGCGCACGCGCTCGCGGGTGTCGATAACCCGCGCCAGCAAATCGTCGAGCGCCGCCGATTGCTGCAGGTTGCGCAGGCCCGGCGTGTTCGGCGAGGAGACGTTGACGGTGAAATAGCTCGCGACCGGGGCAAACGTCTCGATCAGCTTCACGTAGTCGGCGACACGGTCGGACGAATCCTTGTTGGCCCCGACATTGACCCCGATGATGCCGCCGCCGGCGGCGCGCGCGGCGAGCCGCCGCAACACGGCCTCCGCGCCGTCATTGTTGAAGCCCATGCGGTTGATCACGGCCTCGTCGCGCTCTAGGCGAAACAGCCGCGGCCGCGGATTGCCCGCTTGCGGCTTCGGCGTCACCGAGCCGATCTCGACAAAGCCGAAGCCGAGCCGCAGCAGCGCGTCGGGCACTTCCGCGCTCTTGTCGAAGCCCGCGGCCATGCCGATCGGGTTCGGAAAGTTCAGCCCGAAGGCGCGCACCGCGAGCTTGGGATCATCCGCCCGCTGCCGGATCGGCGGCAGCAGCTTCAGGCCCTGGATCGCCATGCGATGGGCATCTTCGGGATCGAACCAGCGCAGCAGCGGCAGCGAGAAAGCGTCGAAGGCACGGATCACGGCTTGAGCTCCGGAACGTCGTGGCCGCCGTCGGAGCGCGCGCGCAGGTCGAGGATTTCGGTGACCGCGCCGAGGTCAAGCTCGCCATAGAGATGCGGGAACAGCTCGTCGTTGCGCGACCGCTCCCAGCGCAGGGCATCGCCAAGCGCATCAGCATCGACCGCGACCAGGAACAGGCCGGTTTGCCCGTGGTAGTGCTTGCGCGCGGTCTCGGCCACCTGGGAGGCGGTTGAAAAATGGATGAAGCCGTCGCGTTGGTCGTCCGCACTGCCCCGGTACACGCCCTGCCGCTCGGCCTCACGCCAGGCCGAAGCGGGGGTGATTTTGTAGATCATAGGCACGGGCCGGCGCTCCCTTTGTCCTTGAATCTCTTGGGGTTTTATCCGGATTTGATGGGGATGGCCCCAGACGCCACCGGGCGAGCGAGGGACCGTATCGGCGGCAGCGGCGCAACTCAAGCGGCGCCGCGACACAGAACACGGCAGATTTGCGAAATTCGCGAGTTTCAGGCAATAATTCGCACTTATATACTTGACAAAAGTGCAATTATTCCTAGGTTACAGCCATTGAGCCGAAAGCTCAATTGGCGCGCCCCGGATGGCATTTAGGTTGAGTGTGCAAGTGCACTGAGAGGGACAGTGCAGAACAAAGAGAGAGAAGAACTAGAAGCTTGGCAGGAATTGGCTGCGGAAACGATCCGCAACCTAGGTAGCCTGTTGGAGCAAGCCCAAGCGGTGTTTAAACGCGCTGATGACCGCCTACGAGAATTGCAGGCGGACGACCAGGATGACTAACTTACCCTCCCCAATTTGGATTCGGCGGTAAGTTCAAAGTCACCAATGAATGGTGAGCGATGAGCCGCCGCAACGTCGGGCCCGCACCAATCCGAGACTGGTAATGATGTCTGGAAAACCCATAGGTTCGCAATACCTCTACCGCGCCCTATGTCCTTTTCGATTTCAGCCGTCGCAAAACTGGCGAGGTTGTTGCTCATATCTCTTTGAATCGAGATTGTTGCAAATGTCCCGTCGCCTAGGTCGACTTTTCTGCCGTGCATTACGACCAATGCAAATATGGATAGCGCTGGCCTAACTCGCTTGAGCGCCATCTTTTCGGATGCCTTTATCAGACCCTTCTTTTGAAGGGCCCGACAGAAGTCTTCGAACAGGACAAAATCGGTAAAAAATGGGCCACCTCTAATAAATGAGGCTACAAAGCTAACGACTTCAAATTCTTCTTTGGTTTCGGCGGCCAACTTGCTCAAACGACCTACGCTGACCGGGACAAGGCGACCTAGCACACGTTCCAAGATGACTTCGGCTTGCGCTCGCTTCATCCCAAGAGCCTGCAAGAGAGCAGTCTTCCGTATGCGACGGAGGTTAGTGCGAAGAATATCGGGAACAGAAGATGATATTGTGCGCGTGATGATTCGATTTCTCGCCAACGGCACGCGAAACCGCATAAATGACATGGTGTCGTTTACTTCACGCCACACGATGCCCTGTGTGCGGACCAGCGGATGCGCAATAAAGTTGCCGATCTCGCTGACTGTACCGCTGCCGCCTGATTCATCTCTCATTTCGAATATGAGATCGTGAAAATCGCTACTCCGCACGTCGCCGTTGAGCAGCCGCTCAACTTTTCCTCGCAAACCGGTGCTAATTATGAAGCGACCGCCAGACATTGAAGCTACCAAAAAATTGATGGGAGCACTCGTGCGTATGAAGCCAAAGCCGCACGAGGAAATGAAGGTTGGGAAGAAAAAGAAAGCTAAGGCTAAGAAGAAAGCTAAGAGTTAGGTGCGGCATACTCGTTTGGCATTGAGCACACTATGTTTTGTTGCGCGTCCATGACGACGCGCGGCAACCTGCAATTCTGAATCATTCCAGAGCTTAGCTCAGATCTATCGGTGATAAGATCGCCAAGCTCTCTGGCTTGCTGCATCCTTCCCGGAGGGGCCAGCCAAGTTATGTCTTTGTTGGGAAATTCGCGTTTGACCATTTCGACCGCTGGAATTTGGTCGGTGTCCGCCGTTAGCAGGATCATGCGTTCAAACGTGCCCTTGAAGGCGTCCGCAACGATTTGAACGCCAATCGCAACATCAGTTTGCTTTTCCTCCCGGAAGGGGCAATGGCGGTCGTGTTGCGAACAGTGTCGTGATGCTTTTTTGAAATTGCCATGGCTAATTTTTACGCCCTTGGCGGCCAGCGCCATCAGGTAAGTCTGATGGCGGGTCCGCTTGGGTGCATTCCAATCAACTACGGTTGTGAAGAAGTGCACCTTCTCCAAGGCCTCGCCATCCCGAAGCAGCTTGGTTCCAAGGGTAAACAAATTTAACCATTTGAGATGGGGCCGCTTAAGATCGTGAATCGCGTGGTAGAGGTTGAAGCCGTCTATATAAATGGCAACCTTCTTAGGTTCCGGCGTTGACATCTTAAGCGATTCGCCTATTTTACAGGGGTAATTCACCCGGCGCTAAAACCGCCGGAAAAAGGGGCTAAACCCGCAGGGGTTGGCCCCTTTATCTTTTCTCAACCGAGCGTTTACGCCAAGCCCTAAAGCGTTTGGCGGCCTGTTTTTTGTGAACGATCTTAATTAGTCGGCCGGTACGTCAGGCGCTTGCCCTCGATACCCTTGAGAGCAATGGCCGTCCGTTCCCCATCGGAAACGCCAAGCCCGGAACGGTTGTTGTGGCGGAATTCGAATTCGGCAAGATAGCGCTTCAAATGCTGTTCGCCGCAGAACGTGTAAGTGCCACGCATGCCGCGTTTGAAGATGCCAAAGAAATTCTCAATGTTGTTCGTGGTGTAGCCCGCTTCATTGACGTAGGTCAGCGTAGAGTGTTTCACCTTCTGGTGGTTGCCGAACTCCTTGCCGAGAACCTTGTAAAGCTGGCTTTCGTCCGTAACGAGCGTGGCCTTACGTTCAACGTTCGTGAAGAGGATTTCCTGAATCCTTTCCGCCGTTGCGGTCTTGTCGATATGGAACGTGCGCACCGTGCCGGTGTTCTCGTCCACCAGCGCAAAGATTGAAGCCTTGTTCTTGAGGCCCTTCTTGTAGCCCTTGGCGCGCTTCGATGTATTGAGGTGATACGTCTCATCGGCCTGCACGGCACCACCAAGCGTGCCCATGGGACCGGGCTTGAGATCGGTCATGGCTTCGCGCAGGCGGTGCATCATGAACCACGCGGTCTTGTAAGTGACGCCGATGCTGCGATGGATTTCGTGAGCCGAAACGCCGTTCTTGCCTGAGTTCATCATGTGCGCAGCCGTCCACCACTTGGTGAGGGGCACCTTGGAGCGCTCAAACACTGTGCCGACCGTGACGGTGAACTGACCATTGCATTCGTTGCAGTAGTACAGACCGGGACGATGGGACTGCTTCTTGCCTTCTACCTTGGCTATTTTGTCCTGATCGGAGTTGCCGCAATGAGGGCAGATGGGGCCATCGGGCCAGCGCACAGCCTCAAGGGCTTCGCGGGCCTTATCCTCGTCCTGAAACATGGGGTCTTGGAATGTGGCGGTCATGGAATTGCTCCGGCAATCCATGTATCATAGGACTATATGCACTTTTGTCAAGTATATAAGTGCGCAATAATTCCTAGGACAGCACCCGGGGATGTCCTCGATGGCCAAACAGCCCAAAGCCGCCCGACCGCTGACCCACGCTCAGGTCTGGGCCGCGCTCGACCGGCTCGCCGAACGCGCCGGCCTGTCGCCGTCCGGCCTTGCCAAGCAGTCCGGCCTCGATCCCACCACCTTCAACAAGTCCAAGCGCGTGACCGGCGACGGGCGCGAGCGCTGGCCGTCGACCGAATCGCTCTCCAAGGCGCTGGCGGCGAGCAATGCCAGCATGGAGACCTTCGTGCAGTTGCTCGGCGATGGCCCGCGCGGCGGCCAGTCGGTGCCGTTGATCGGCTTCGCCCAGGCCGGCGCCGGCGGCTTTTTCGACGATAGCGGTTTTCCCGCCGGCAAGGGCTGGGATGAAGTGGCGCTGCCGGCCACCACCGACGAGCACGCCTATGCGCTGGAGATCGAGGGCGACTCGATGAAGCCCGCCTATCGCGAAGGTGACATCATCGTGGTGTCACCCGCGACCGCGATCCGCCGCGGCGACCGCGTCGTGGTGCGCACGACCGGCGGCGAGGTGATGGTGAAGGAGTTGAGGCGCCGCACCGCCAAGGTGCTGGAACTCGCGTCGCTCAATCCGGAGCACCCCGACCGCATGCTCGACGCCGAAGAGGTGGTGTGGATCGCACGCATCGTGTGGGCAAGTCAGTAGCTGGGCGGGTCGATCACCGCATAACAAGTGTCGTCCCGGCGAAAGCCGGGACCCATAGCCACCGCCGTTCGATTTGTAGCGAGTTGGGCCACAGCTGGCTTCGACAACATGCCCCTGTGGTAATGGGTCCCGGCTCCCGTGCGCAATTGCGCACTAGGCCGGGACGACGGCGGAGGTTGGAGAGCCGTCCGAGCTCCCTTACGTCGCGTAGTCCGGCTCCTTGCGGTCCAGCATCCGCTTCAGCGCATCGAAATGCCGCTGCGCCGGGGTCGGGCCGTTGTAGAGATGGTCGTCGCGGAAATCGCGCTTGGTCTTCTCGACCACGTGCTGCGGCAATTGCTTGAGTGGCTGCTGGGTCCACATCGCGTAGATCTGCACCTGCGCGGCGCGCTCGATATAATAGAGCCGGTCATAGGCGTCGGCGACGGTCGCGCCGACGGTCGAGATGCCGTGATTGGCCATGAACAGGATGGTCTTGTTGCCGATCACCCTGGCGAGCCGCGCACCTTCCTCGGGATCAAGCGCGGGGCCGGTGTAGAGATCGTCATAGGCAATCGCCTCCGACAGCCCGACCTCGGTCTGCCCGATCTCCTTGATGCGCGGATCCTCGAGCCGGGTCAGCGCGCTCGCATAGGGCATGTGGGTGTGGAATACCGCCTTGGCCTGCGGCAGCGCCTTGTGGATCGGCGCATGGATGCAATAGCAGGAGCGCTCGACCTCGCCCTGGCCGCGCTTCACCTCGGCATCGTCGATGCCGACCTCCATGAAGGATGACGCAGTGACCTCCGACCAATGCATGCCGAACGGGATCTGATAGTAGCGGTCGGTTCGGCCGGGCACCACCAAGGTGAGATGGTTGAAGATGCCTTCCGAAAAGCCGTGGTTGAAGGCGAGCCGGTGCGCCGCCGCGAGATCGACCCGCGCTTGCCATTCCTCGGCGCTCGAACTGTCCTGCAGCGATGTCGGCGAAACCCTGAACTGCATCCGCATGCTCCCATCTGTGCCGGCCTCTCGGCGGAGGCCGTGCTCATTTTATGGGACGGAGTGTAGCGCAATCCGGCGCAACCTCGGCTGAAATTGCCGGGGATCAGCCATCCGCATTTTGCGGGCTTGTCGTCTGTGGCGGCCGCAATCATCGCTGTCGTCCCGGCCTTGAGCCGGGACCCATAACCACGAATGGTCGTACGTTACGAGCTTGGGCCTCAGCCTACGCTACCGTCTCGCAGCTGTGGTTATGGGTCCCTGCTCCCGTGCGCAATTGCGCACTAGGCAGGGACGACCATGGTGTGAAAGCTCATCGATCTACGACGACCGCGCCAGCGCGCCGTCGATCATGTTGACCGCGTTCTGCACGCCGTAGACCGCGACGAAGGAGCCAAAGCGCGGGCCCTTCTCCTGGCCGAGCAGCACCTGGTAGAGCATGTTGAACCAGTCGAGCGAGACGCCGGGACGGCCGTCCTTGCCCTTCTTCACCACGTCGAGGAACGGCTCGCGGCGGCCGATCTCATAGACCACGTTCTGGATGTCTTCCGCGGTCGCATCCGCCGGCATGTTGGCGAGCGCATCGCGCAGATCCTGCAGCGCGGCGCGTTCGCCATCGGTCGGCTCGCGGAACTGCTTCGTCGGCGCCACGAAGTCGCGATAGTAGTTGATGGCATAGCCGACCATTGCATCGAGCTTGGGATGGGTCTGCGGCGTCACGCCCGGCCGGTAGCGGCCGATGAAGCCCCACAACGTCTCGGCATTCTCCGCGTTCGACGACGACACCAGCGTCAGCAGGAGCTGGAAGGTGACGGGCATGTCGGCCTGCGGCGGCTTGCCGGAATGGGTGTGCCAGACCGGATTCTGCAACTGCTGCCGCGCCTCCTGCCGCGTGAAGCCGTCAAGGAACTGCTGGTACTCATCGACATTGCGCGGGATGACGTCGAAATAGAGCCGCTTCGCCGCCTTCGGCTCGCGATACATGAACAGCGACAGCGATTCCGGCGAGGCGTAGCGCAGCCATTCGTCGATGGTAAGCCCGTTGCCCTTCGACTTCGAGATCTTCTGGCCCTTCTCGTCCAGGAACAGCTCGTAGTTGAAGCCTTCCGGCGGCGTGCCGCCGAGCGCCGAGCAGATCTTGCCCGACAGCTTCACCGAGTCGATCAGATCCTTGCCGGCCATTTCATAGTCGACGCCGAGCGCGTACCAGCGCATCGCCCAGTCCGGCTTCCATTGCAGCTTGCAGCGGCCGCCGGTGACGGGAACGGTGACGCTCTCCTTGGTCTCGGGATCCTCGTAGGAGATCGTGCCGGCCTTGGCGTCGTGCGCCGTCACCGGCACGTAGAGCACGAGGCCGGTGCGCGGACAGATCGGCAGGAACGGCGAGTAGCTCGCCGCCCGCTCCTCGCGCAGCGAAGGCAGCATGATCGCCATCACCTTCTCGATCCGCTCCAGCATGCGCAGCAGCGCGGCGTCGAACCGGCCCGAGGTGTAGTATTCGGTCGAGCTCGCGAATTCATAGTCGAAGCCGAACTGGTCGAGGAAGGCGCGCAGCCGCGCATTGTTGTGCTGGCCGAAGCTCGGATGGGTGCCGAACGGGTCCGGCACCTTGGTCAAGGGCATACCGAGGTGCTGCTCCAGCAGCTCCTTGTTCGGCACATTGTCCGGCACCTTGCGCAGTCCATCCATGTCGTCGGAGAAGGCGAGCAGGCGGGTCTTGATCTTGTCCTCGGTGAGCACGCGGAAGGCATGGCGCACCATCGTGGTGCGCGCAACCTCGCCGAACGTGCCGATATGCGGCAAGCCCGACGGACCATAGCCGGTCTCGAACAGCACCTCGTCCTTCGGATTTTTCTTCAGCCGCGCCACAATCGCTTTCGCCTGCTCGAACGGCCAGGCGTTGGATTGTTCGGCGAGCGCCCGCAGGTCGCTCGGGCTGGCAGCAAGATCAATCACGGACATTCTTCAGGCTTTCTCCAAAAAGGCCGCGAAAACTAACGCTTTCGCGGCAAAATGCAAAACGCTTACTCCCTCTCCCCGCTCTTGCGGGGAGAGGGTTGGGGGTGAGGGGCTCTATCCGCATCAAATGGCAAGAGACGGATTCGCGGAGGCTCCCCCTCACCCGGAATTCAAGCTGCGCTTGAATTCCGACCTCTCCCCGCAAGCGGGGCGAGGTGAAGATCTCCGCGTCAGAACGGGCTGATCGAGAAATAGCGCAGCCACAGATCGGTGAAGCGGCCTTTCTCCCAGATCCGGAACAGCGCCCAGTTCAGCGACTGCCGGAGCAGATCGTTGCCCTTGCGGACGGCGATGCCGACGCCTTCGCCGAAAAAGCGGCTCTCGACAAAGGGGCCGCCGGAGAACGCGCAGCATTCGCCGGAATCGGTGCCGTTGATCCAGAACGCGAGCGAGATCGCATCGCCAAAGATGAAGTCGACCTCGCCGCGGCGCAGCGCCGCGCGCAACGCGTCGTTATCCGGATAGGAATGGATCTCGGCGTCGGTGAACATCGCCTTGAGGTAGGCCTCGTGCGAGGTGCCGGCGATGACGCCGACCTTCCTGCCCTCGAGATATTCCGGCCGGATTTCCGGCATCACATTGTCGCGGCGCGACACGAAGCGTGCCGGCGCGCGGTAATAGGGATCGGTGAAATCGACCTTGGCGCGCAGCTGCGGCGTCACCGCCATCGACGCGATGATGGCATCGCCCCGGTTGGTGGCCAGCGCGTCGATCAGGGTCTCGAAGCGGCGCATCTGGATGGTGCAGGTGACCTTGATCTCGTCGCAGAGCGAACGCGCCAGATCGACGTTGAAGCCGGCCGGATTGCCGTCCGGCCCGGTGAAGTTGAACGGCGGATAGTCGGTCTCGGTCAGGAAGCGGATCACGGTGAGGCGCGAGAGGTCCGGCCTATCCGGGCGGCGCCGCGGGTCCCAGAAGCCCGGCACCGCCTGCGGCGCGGCCTCGGCAGCGGCCTTGGGCGGCGGGGTTGGGGTCGGTGGCACGGCAGCGGCCGGGGGCGGCGCAGGCGCCGTCGGTGCAGGGGCCGGTCTGGCAGAAGGAGCCGGAGTTGGAGCGGGAGCCGTCTTGGCCGCGGGCGCCTGCTGTGCCTGGGTGGGGGGTGTCTGCGCGATCGCGGGGCCTACCAGAGCCAGCAAGGCAGCCGCCATCAGCCCCGCGGTCAGGCAAAGCTGGCACGAGCGGACGGCAAAGGGTTGGGCGGACAAATCTGGCATAACCGGCAATTTAGGGAATTGGACGGCTTATAGACCATCCGGCGCGTGATGCGAGCGCCGATTGGGTTAATTCTGAAGCGGAAATGGCAATCAGAGATACCGTTTGAGATCGGCCGCGGCCTCTTCCGGCGTCCGTTTCAGATTGAACGGCGAAACGAAACGGCCGTCGCGATCCATCAGATAGATCAGCGCGGTGTGATCCATCGTGTAGTCGCCATCCTTCAGCGGCACCTTCTTGGCGTAGACACGATAGCTCGACAGCACCTTGGCGATCGCGGCGGGGTCGCCGGTCAGGCCCTTGAGGTGCGGATCGAAGCTCGAAAGATAATCCTTCATCGCGGTGGCGGTGTCGCGTTCCGGATCGACCGAGACGAAATAGGCATTCACGCGATCGGCGTCCTTGCCCATCGCCTTCAGGACCTCGGAAATCTCGAACAGCGAGGTCGGGCAGACGTCCGGGCAATGGGTGAAGCCGAAGAAGATCAGCGTCGGCTTGCCCTGGAGGTTCTTGTCGGTGACGGTCTGGCCGGCTTGGTCGGTGAGCTGGAACGGGCCGCCGATCGCGGCCGGGGCGGCGACAGTGCGGAGGCCCCCGACCGCCCACAGCATAAGGAACAGGCCGACCGCGAGGCTGCCGGCGAAGGCGGCGAAGATCACCAGCGGGCGAGTGGTCCGAGGCATGGGCGGGACATCCTTGTCAGAAGCAGGCGGAGATGCCGGCCGTGATCGTTTCGAAAAACACCGCGGTCCCGTAGTGGAACCAGAGCGCCGCGGCGGCAAGCAGGACCACCCCGCCGATGCCGGCGGCGCCCCACAGGATCGCAGATGCCACCCGGCCCTGCGGAGCCGTCACGAGCTCGGATCGGGTGGAGATCGGCTGAACCATACGGTTGAGATAAGCCGGGTTCCGGCAGGCAGCAAGCGCAACGGCGGCCGCAGGCCGTCAAATGATAGCGAGGCTACTCCCGGCAGCGGCCGGATCACGCCGGCGATGGCAGACGAGGATTAAATGCAGAGATCAGCCGGAGCTCAGTGCTCGGGCTTCGACGCCGAGGCCTGGGCGTTGAGGTAGCACGGCTTGTACAGCGCCTGCAGCTGCTTGCCGCGCAGGAAGATCATCCGGCGGGTCAGGCCGCCGCGGTCCGTGATCCATCTGCGGACGGCCGGCGGGTACATCAGGTACAGCATATGGGTGGCTTCGGGATTGGGGACCGGGCGGCCGTCGTCACCGTAATCCCAGGCCGCATGGAAGCCGAGACTGGCGTGTGACGTCACACAGATCCGGTCATGAGGAACCTTGCCGAGCACGATGGTGCAGGCCGAGGCGCACAACCCGTCGATGATGACGGTCTCGCCCGACGTGCGCAGGTCCTGATATTTGTCGACATAAATCCCGATCTTGCCGCCGCGATCGTCGGCGATTCTGACCACTGCCTGTGACGCCCCCATTCCCGCCAGCAGGAGAACCGCAGCGAGCAACCCCGTCATCAACTTCATGGCCAGCCCCAGTCGAAACCGAATCTGTTGGTCTTGTGATGCAAGATGTCGTGAGCGTGTTGCGGCTGCGGATTTTTGTCCAGACGAGCGAAGCCGGACAAAACAAATTCAAATTGGGTGTTGCGCGCGCGCTGCAGTGGAGCGTGGAAAAGGTCCCAAACTGGAACAGCCTGCCGCAACTACTTGGTGCCCGGCCGCCACAGGCAAGGTCCATTTGGCGTTGACCGCGCGCAATCACGCGGTCTTCAATCGCAGCGGGACGGGGGGAATCAAACATGGCTGACGATGCGGATGTGATCGTGATTGGCGCCGGGCTGGCAGGCTTGGTCGCCGCAACCGAGATCGCCGACGCAGGCAAGCGCGTCATCGTGCTCGACCAGGAAGGGGAACAGAGCATCGGCGGCCAGGCCTTCTGGTCGTTCGGCGGATTGTTTCTGGTCGATTCGCCGGAGCAGCGCCGGCTCGGCATCAAGGATTCCGCCGACCTCGCACTGCAGGACTGGATGGGCACCGCCGGTTTCGATCGTGAGGAGGATCACTGGCCGCGCAAATGGGCTGAGGCCTATGTGGCGTTCGCGGCGGGCGAGAAACGCGACTGGCTGCGCGCGATGGGCCATCGCATCTTCCCGGTGGTCGGCTGGGCCGAACGCGGCGGCTACGACGCGATGGGCCATGGCAATTCGGTGCCGCGCTTTCACGTCACCTGGGGCACCGGTCCCGGCATCGTCGAGCCGTTCGAGCGTCGCGCACGCGAGGCCGCGAAAAGCGGACGGCTGGTGTTCAAATTCCGCCATCGGGTCGACGCGCTCGATGTCAGCAACGGCGCGGTCGACGGCGTGCGCGGCGCGATCCTGGAACCGACAGGCGTCGAGCGCGGCAAGAGTTCCTCGCGCAATGTCGTCGGCGATTTCGCACTTCGCGCCCAGGCGGTGATCGTCGCCTCCGGCGGCATCGGCGGCAATCATGATCTGGTGCGGCAGAACTGGCCGAAGCGGCTCGGCGAACCGCCGAAATTCATGATCTCCGGCGTGCCCGAACATGTCGACGGCCGCATGATCGGGATCACCGAGGCGGCCGGCGGCCGTCTGATCAACCGCGACCGGATGTGGCACTATGTCGAGGGCATCCAGAACTGGAACCCGATCTGGCCGCGTCATGGCATCCGGATTCTGCCAGGACCGTCATCGATGTGGTTCGACGCGTCAGGCAAACGGCTGCCGGCGCCGCTGTTCCCGGGCTCCGACACGCTCGGGCAGCTGCACTACATCATGGGCACGGGCTACGATTATTCGTGGTTCATCCTGACCCAGAGCATCATCAAGAAGGAATTCGCGCTGTCGGGCTCCGAGCAGAACCCCGACCTCACGGGCAAGAGCTGGCGCATGACGATCAAGCGCGCCACCAACAAGGGCGCGCCGGCGCCGGTCGAAGCCTTCAAGCAGCACGGCGCCGACTTCATCGTGCGCGACAATCTCGGCGATCTCGTCGGTGCCATGAACAAGCTCGCCGGCAACGACCTGTTGCAGCTCGATGCCATCAAGACGCAGATCGAGGCGCGCGACCGCGAGATCACCAATCCCTACGTCAAGGATGCGCAGGTGATGAACCTGCACAATGCGCGCCGCTATATCGGCGACAGGCTGATCCGCACCGCGAAGCCGCATCGGATCCTCGATCCCGAGCACGGCCCGCTGATCGCGGTGAAGCTCAACATCCTCACCCGCAAGACCCTCGGCGGCTTCGAGACCGATCTGGATTCGCGCGTGTTCGGCAATGATCACCAGATCATCCGCGGTCTCTACGCGGCCGGCGAAGCCGCCGGCTTCGGCGGCGGCGGCGTGCACGGCTATCGCTCGCTGGAAGGCACGTTCCTCGGCGGCTGCCTGTTTTCGGGCCGCAATGCCGGACGCGCGGCGGCGAAGGCGGTGAGCTAGAGGTCGAATAGCAACCGCGAAAGGGCTGGAGGCCCTCTCCCGCTTGCGGTGGGCGCCTGCACGATTTCGGAATATTAGAAGAATATCGCTGAGTTGCCCGACGTGTCAAGTTGCCTGGTCGAACGCCTGCCGCCGCCGGCTACTTTGCATGGGGTTGTTTTCGATATTTTGGCAACGAGCCGCTGCGACGGCGCAAGCGGGAGAGGTGCATCGAGGCCGCGGCCCGACCGATCCAACCTAATTTCAATTATCACCCGCTCGCCTCCAATCCGCCTCCGCGCTGAGGAAGCGGACGCCGAACGTGTCGGCATTGGCCTCGCCCCAATCGTAGAGCGCCTGCAGCATCGGCTTCAGCATCTCGCCGCGCTTGGTCAGGCAGTAGCGCGAGGAGCCGCCGCCGCGCTCCTGCCTGACGAAGCCTGAATTGCAGAGATCGCGCAGGCGCTCGGTCAAAACCTTGTCGCTGAGTTGCAGGATGTCGTGGCGCAGTTCACCATAGCGCATCGGCCGAACCTTCAGCCGGCTCAGGATCACGGTCTTCCATTTGCCGCTGAGCTGATCGATCGAGAACTCGACCGGGCAACCATATTTGCGCTTGGTCTTGCGGATCATCCCGTTCTCCCGCGGCACTTTCCATCTGGTTCGTTGAGAGCCGCCATCGATCCATCTAAGCACGCTTTGCGCGGGTTGGGCGAGTTCAGGGATCATTGCAAGGCATGACAGAAGACAATTCCGCCCGAGACGCAAACGACAAGCAAGCGGCGCACAAGCGCATCATCGTCAGACGCAACGGGCCCTACGAACCCGAGCCCGGCATTCCGATCGTCGATCATCTCGGTGTGCCGATCGCAGCCGAGGCGCCGGTGCGGCTCTGCCGCTGCGGACAATCGCAGACAAAGCCGTTCTGCGACGACAGCCACGTTGCGTGCGGCTTCACCGACTCCAGGGATGCGCGGCGGGTGCCGGACAAGCTTGACGTCTATGCGGGGCAGCAGGCGTATGTGTTCGACAATCGCGGGACCTGCGCACATTCCGGCTTGTGCACCGACCGGCTCAGCTCCGTGTTTCATCTCGGTGAGGAGCCGTTCATCGCGCCGAGCGGCGCGCGCTTCGACGATCTCCTCAACGCCGTACGCAGGTGCCCATCGGGCGCGCTCGGGATCGGCATTGGCCCCGCGCGCGACGCCAACCTGTCCGACGTCAGCCGGCCGCCGCAGATAGAAGTGTCGAAGGACGGCCCCTATCGCGTCACCGGCCATGTCGATCTGGTCGATGAGGATGGCACGCCGGTCGCACGGAACGCGGGCGCGTCGCAGGAACATGTCAGTCTGTGCCGCTGCGGCTCTTCGCTGAACAAGCCGTTCTGCAGCGGCATGCACTGGAACGTCGCATTTCGCGATCCGGTCCCCGATCCCTTGCGCGAGCCGACGCTGTTCGAATGGGCCGGCGGCTATCCGGCGCTGCTCGACATGACCCGCATCTTCTACGGCCGCTATGTGCCGGAAGATCCGCTGCTCGGCCCGCTGTTCGCCGAAATGTCGCCGGACCATCCCGAACGGGTGGCGGCGTGGCTGAGCGAGGTGTTCGGCGGCCCGCGCTTCTACACCGAACGTTATGGCGGTTATCGGCGGATGGTGTCGCAGCATATCGGCAAGGAGATCCGGCCGGAGCAACGCGCGCTGTGGGCCACCTATATGGTGCAGAGCGCCGACGATGCCGGGCTGCCGTCCGATCCGGAATTCCGCGCCGCGTTCGTCGCCTATATCGAATGGGGCTCACGGATCGCGGTGGAGAATTCGGGGGCCGGTGCGAAACCGCCGCCGAACATGCCGGTGCCGCGATGGTGGTGGGTCTGCAACGCAACGCCCGCGGCGCGGCTGTCCGCAATTGAAGGCGACGCGCAAGCCGCAACCGAGACCAGCGTAGCGCTGCCCAGTCCGGGCGAGGCGGTGCAGTTCGAAGCACACATCCGGCCGCTGTTCCGGCCGATGGATCGCAACTCGATGCTGTTCGCCTTCGACCTCTGGAAGGAGGAGGACGTGATCAAGCACCGCCGGCAGATCCTGGCCCGTCTGGAAGCCGGCACCATGCCCTGCGACGGGGCCTGGCCGGCTGAACAAGTGGCGCTGTTCGCACGCTGGGCCGATGCGCTGAAGCCGCCGACCGGATCGTGAAAGCCGTGTTCGGCCGGACCGGTTGAACCGGCTGTGTCGTCATGCTGATATCGCCATCGCGAGGACAGGAAACCTCAGCGATGCGACGGCATCCAATCGGTATGCTGGTTTTGGCCGGCGCGATCGCCTTGAGCATCGTGCCGGCGCGCGACGCGAACATTCACGCTGCAGCCACCTGCAACCAGGCCCGCGCCGCTCGTCATCGTGCTGCACGGCAAGACCCGGAGCAGCGCCGACATGATCACACGGACGTCGTGGCCATTGATCGCCAGGCGCGACGGCTTCGCGGTGGCGTATCCCGATGGGTTGAAGCACGCCTGGGCCGACTCCCGGCCGAACGCGCGGCGCGCCGCCGATCCGCCGCCGGAAGGCACCGACGACGTCGCCTTCATTGCGCAATTGATCGCGAAGCTCGTCGGCGACGGGACCGCCGATCCGAAGCGCATCTATGTCACCGGCATCTCCAATGGCGGCGCGATGGCCATGACCTTGGCCTGCGAACGCGCCGACCTGTTCGCGGCGGCGGCCAGCGTCGTGATGAACCTGACCGACGAATCCGCCGGCGCCTGCCGGCCTGTGCGTCCAGTGCCGGTGCTCCTGATGAACGGCACCGTCGACCCGCTGATCCCCTATCAGGGTGGACGCGGCACCAGCTATTTTGCGGTCGACGGATTCTGGTCGACCGAACGCACCCTGCAATTCTGGCGGCGGACCAATGGCTGCGAGAACAAGGACGCCGCAACCACCGATCTGCCCGATCGCAACCCTTCCGACCAATCAACTGTCACACGGATCGACTCAGCCTGTCCGCAGGGACGTGACGTCGTGCTCTACCGGGTGAATGGCGGAGGCCACCGCATGCCCGGCCACTTCCCGGACGCTCATTTTACGAAACTGGCGGCCGCGCTGCTCGGACCGCAAAACGGCGATATCGACGGCGCCGATACGATTTGGGCGTTCTTTACGCGCTTTCCGTGAGATGTACGTTTGCAAAATGCGCAGTGGCGGCGAACCCCGCGGCGCGGTAGACAGTGCCGCCATTCAAGTGGAGACCCAAATGAGCATTCAACGTTTCGAAACCGGCCCGCGCATGAGCCAGGCCGTCGTGCACGGCAACACCGTCTATCTCGCCGGCGTCGTCGCCGGCAAGGCCGCGGGCGGCAGCGTCACCGACCAGACCAAGGACATCCTGTCGATCATCGATGGCCATTTGGCCAAGGCCGGCACCGACAAGTCAAAACTCCTCAGCGCGACCATCTACATCACCGACATGAAGACGTTCCCGGAGATGAACGCGGTGTGGGACGGCTGGGTCTCGGAGGGTAACACCCCGGCCCGCGCCACCGTCGAGGCCAAGCTCGCGGCGCCGCAGTACAATGTCGAGATCATGGTCGTCGCGGCGAAGTAAACGCGGCAATCAACCGCGACGCACGTCGTCGCGACGGATATCGCGATGCCCCGGATTGCAAAATTGCAATTCGGGGCATTTTCGTTTTTTTCACTCACGCGCTGATCCGTGCTCGCTCGCCCGCGGCCTCGCCGAGATCGGACTGCAGCCAGCGGGCAATCCGGCGCCATGAACCGGCCAGAGCCCTGCAGCCCATGAACAGGCCGAGATGGCCACACGGCTCAGTCTCGCTTCGCAGCCACGCGGGCGGCGTGCCCAGCAGCCGCATTGTCGCAAATGCCTGGTCGGGCGGAACAACGATGTCGTTCTCCGCGGCGAGCAGGAAGGTCGGCAGCTTCACCGCGGCAAGATCGATCTTGGTGCCAAGCGCGACGAAGTCACCGGCCGCGATCCGGTTCTGACGAAAGATCCAGTCAGTCACTTCCAGGTAGTAGGTGCCCGGCAAATCAAGCGTCTCACTGTTCCATCGCATGAAACGATCGAGCAGCGCCTGTGCATCCTCCGACTTGCCGTCGAGACGCCGCTGCAGCGCCGCTTCCACGTCAGGCAGGCTGAACGGAATACTCCAGAGCTGCAGCATGTACTTGCCACTGACGATCCCATCTCCCTGACGCACCATCGCCTCGAAGCCTTGCTGCGGCAGCGAGGCGACCATCCGCGAAAGCTCCGACGGCACCGAGACGTCGACCGGGCTGCCTGCAAGCACGAGCCGCCGCACCTTGCCGGGAAAGCGCGCCGCATAAAGCAACGACAGCCAGCCGCCTTGACAGAGACCGGCAAGGTCGACCGGCGGCCCGATCGTGTCGACGGCCACGTTGAGATCAGACAGATAGGTGTCGATCGAGAAATATCGCATCTCCGGTGCCGCCGAGCGCCAATCCGTGAGATAGAGACGCGCTAGACCCGCCTGCTGTAACGCCTCCATCAGGCTGTGGCCGGGGGCAATATCCGCGATCTGCGCGCGGTGCAGCGCATAGGGCGCGCAGACCAGCAGCGGCGGGCCTTCGACCGCTCTCGAAAAATCCCGCAGACGCATCGACGGCAGCTGAAGCGCGACCGAGTGGGCCGTCGTCCAGGGCAGTGCCGCTTCGCCTGGCGCATCCGCCGGCTCCGGCGCGCGATTGGGGTACCACTGCGAGTAGATGTCCAGCGCCAAACGCGTGGCTTCAAACGGCCACAGCCAGGCGTCCTGCACCCAGTTGGCGCTCGCACGTCGTTCCGATGGATCCGTCTTTTCGGGCAAGCTCATTCACCGATTGATCGCCACCGAAATAGTCTGGCCGGCGCGGGTCGAAGCCTTGACCCTAATCAAAAACCGACGAATTCACGTTGAGCACCTTACGCCAAACCCGCTGGAGCGCAGCCACGCCAGCACGTCACGATCTCGCGATCCCGGCGCAGCTTGTGGCCAGGCGGTGATGCCATCGCTTCAGCGACTATGCGGCGCGTGCTGTACCCCTCTCCGCCTCGAGCTTGCGCGCGAACAGCCAGCGGAAATAGGTCAGCGGCGCATCGGCGCCGATCGCGAGCAGCTGATAGTCCGGATCGACGTCGAGCACCTTCTGCTGCGCCTCGATGAAGTCCTTGTCCTCGTTGAAGGCCTCCTCGAGGGAATGCCGCAACGAGAGCGCGATGTTCGGGTTGCCGATGTCGAAATCGTGCAGGTAATTCCAGAAGAAGTGCGTCGACGAGCGGGTCTCCGGCGTCATGAACTGGGCGTTGCGGTATTGCCGCGTGCCCGGAACCTGAACGCCCTTCTCCACGCCCTGCCCGGCCGGCGCAAACGTGGTATCGAGCGTGAAGATGCCCGGAACGATCATGCGGCCGATATTGCGACGATCGACCTTGTCGGCCCGGTTGGAAATCACCTTCTTGTGGTAGGGCGGCGCATCGGCGCCCATGTGCCAACGCTCGACGCGGAAGCCGTCGTCCAGCTTCTCGATCGCGACCGGCTTGGTCTTGTAGGCGTATTCCTCGGAGCCGCCGAGCGTGTTGGTGTGGACGAAGGCGAGATGGGCGAAGTCGCTGAGATTATCGACGATGAGGAGCCAATTGGCCTTGTAGTGCATGTAGCCGGGCAGGCCGCGCCATTTGGGATCTTCGAGCGGCGGATAATCGAGGATGAGTTTCGGATCGGCCTTCTCGGGATCGCCGGTCCAGATGAAGATCATGTTGTAGCGCTCGACCGCGGGATAGCTGCGCACGCCAAGCTTGGCGGGGATCGCGTCCTGGCCGGGAATCTGGATGCACTTGCCGTCGGCCGCGAACTTCATGCCGTGATACATGCACCTGATGTCGTCGCCCTCGACGCGTCCCATCGAGAGCGGCGCGGCGCGATGGCAACAACGGTCGTCGAGCGCGACCACCTTTCCGCTGGAGCCGCGATAGAGCACGATCGGCCGCTCCAGGATGGTGCGCGCCAGCTTCTTGCCGTCGATCAGCTCGTGATTCAGCGCCGCCACATACCAGGCGTTGCGCAGGAAAATTCCGTTGTCGTCGGCCATCTCGCCCTCCCGATGCAAATTTGGTTACGACGAGGTTAGGTGATTGCGATCACCGGGATAATCCGATTTGGCTGGACACACTGTACCGCTGGATGGACAATCGGCCATGGAGTGGCGCGATTGGGAGCTGTTTTGCGAGGTTGTCGAGCATGGCGGCTTCACCGCGGCCGCGCGCGTGCTCGGACATCCCAAATCGAGCCTCAGTGCTGCGGTGCAGCGTCTCGAAGCCAATCTCGGGCTGCGGCTGATCGAGCGGACCACGCGACACCTGCGGCTGACCGATTCCGGCGAGACCATCTATCGCAAGGTGCGCCCGCTGTTCACCGCGCTGCACGACACCCACAGCGAGGCGCTGGCGATGAGCAGCGCGGTCGCGGGCACCCTGCGCATCAAGGCGCCTTACGAATTCGGCGCGCATCACGCAGGGCCGGTCGCCTGCGCGGTGATGGGCCGCTATCCGGAGCTTGCGATCCGGATCGATGTCGAGCACGACATCGTCAACCCGATCGCCGAAAACTACGACATCGTGTTCGCGATGCTGGAGGCGCCGCTGCCGTCGGCCGGCATCGTGATCCGCCGCGTCTTTACCCTCGAACGCGGCCTGTTCGCCGCGCCGGCGCTGCTGGAGAAGTTCGGTGAGCCGCGCACGCTGATTGAGCTGAGAAAGCTGCCGCTGTTGACCGGCCCGAGCGATCCGCCATGGGCGATCACCGCTCCCGGTGGTGCGGTCGAGCATCTTGCGGTGGATCGCGCCCGTCTCACCAGCTCGAATGCCCATGTCCGCCTGCAGGCTGCGCTTGCCGGCCATGGCGTGCTGCGGGTGACCGCGAGCTACACCCGCGCCGCGGTGGCGGCCGGCGAGCTGCGGCGGCTGCTGCCCGATCATGCCTGCGAGCCGCTGAACGTGCACGCGCTGTTGCCGGCGCGTCAATTTGTCCCTGCCAAGGTGCGCTGCTTCCTCGATGCGATGGAGGCGCATGCGCGCGGCGATCCGGAGGCATATATCAAGCCGTGACCGCTGATTGACGGTTTTTGGGCCAGCCACGATTTTCTCGGGAACCTGCCCGGCCCCGCGGCATCTAATGTCGATAATCGGTGAACAGTGAGGCAATCCCACCATGCGCCAAGCCCAGGTAAAGCAACCACCGCCGATCCGCTCAGCCGAAGCCGAGCTCGTGCAACGCGCGCTCGCCCGCGACGAGGCCGCGGTTCGCGCCATCATGCAGGCGAATAATCGCCGGCTGTTCCGGCTGGCGCGCGGCATCCTGCACAACGACAACGAGGCCGAGGATGTGGTTCAGGAGGCCTATGTGCGCGCCTTCACCCATCTGGACCAGTTCCGCGGCAACTCGAGCCTTTCGACCTGGCTGTCGCGGATCGCGATCAACGAGGCGCTCGGCCGCCTGCGTAACAGGCACACAAGCGTGGAATGGTCCGAGCTACCGAGAGGCGCCCTTGAGGCTCAGATCATCCAGTTCCCCTTGTCGTCAGCGGACGATCCGGAAAAATCCATGGCCCAACGCGAAATCCAGCATGTTGTCGAGCGCGCGATCGATGAGCTGCCCGAGGCGTTCCGCCTCGTCTTCATCACCCGGGTGATCGAGGGCATGAATGTCGAGGAGACCGCTGAAATCCTCGCCCTGAAGCCGGAAACCGTGAAGACCCGCCTGCACCGTGCCCGGACCATGCTTCGCGACAATGTCGAGCGGAAGATCGGCCCCGTCGTAATGGAGGCCTTTCCCTTTGCGGGCAGACGCTGCGAGCGATTGACCGAGGCGGTCCTGAAACGGCTCGGCGCCACCGCGTAGATTTTCGGGAACCTCGGCGCGTCCGCACCATCCAACTCCTGTGCAACCAACAACGTGCCGTGCGCTACGCCCGGCTCAACAGGAGTGTCAAACCATGTTCGTTCGATTGAGCATCGCGGTCGCCGCGCTCAGCGTTCTCAGCGGAGCAGCGTTGGCGCAGGGCGCAAAGCCGACCGATCCGCAGATCGCGCACATCGCCTATACCGCCGGCGTGATCGACATCAATGCCGCCAAACAGGCGGAGTCGAAGGCTTCCAACAAGGAAGTCAAGGCGTTCGCCCAGGACATGGCGCGCGACCATGAGGCGGTGAACAAGCAGGCGCTCGACCTCGTCAAGAAGCTGAAGGTGACGCCGGAGGACAACGACACCAGCAAGGCGCTGTCGAAACAGGCGGCCGACAAGCTCGCCGAGCTCGGCAAGCTGACAGGCGCCGCCTATGACAAGGCCTATATCGACAACGAGGTCGCCTACCACAAGACCGTCAACACGGCGCTGGAGACGCAGCTGATCCCCTCGGCCAGCAATCCCGAGCTGAAGGGCCTGCTGCAGACCGGCCTGAAGATCTTCCAGGGCCACCAGCAGCATGCCGAACATGTCGCAGCCAGCCTGAAATAAGGAGACGCATGATGTTGCCAGGACGCAATCTCGCAACGCTCGCCTTGCTCGTGTTCGGCGCGACGGCTGTCCCGGCGCATGCGGCCACCATCCAGATCGTGATGGAGAATTTGGTGATCTCGCCGGCCGAGGTATCGGCCAAGGTCGGCGACACCATCGAATGGGTCAACAAGGACGTATTGGCGCACACCGCCACCGCGAAGAACAGCGACTTCGATGTGACGATCGCGCCGAAGAAGACGGTCAAGTCGGTTCTGACCAAGGCCGGTACGATCGACTATTACTGCCGCTACCATCCCAACATGAAGGCGGTGCTGACGATCGCGCCGTAACTCGCGCGATGACCTCCGAGGTAATCGATCGATGCCTGCGAACCTTCGATAGTCCGGACAGCCGCACAGTCCGGCCCATCGAAGGAGAGCAGCATGACCGACCACGCCACCATCGCCCGCAATTATATCGAGCTCTGGAACGAGCGGACGCCGAGCCGTCGCCGCGAGATGCTGAGCCAGAACTGGACCGCCGATGCGCGCTATGTCGATCCGCTGATGAGCGGTGACGGCCATGAGGGCGTCGACGCGCTGATCGCGGGCGTGCAGCAGAAGTTTCCGGACTTCACCTTCAAGCTGATCGGCGAACCGAACGGCTTCGGCGACCATGTCCGCTTCTCCTGGGGGCTCGGACCCGACGGCGTCGACAGCCCGATCAAGGGCACCGATTTCGCCATGCTGAAGGACGGCCGGATCAGGAGCATCACGGGCTTCCTCGACCAGGTGCCGGGCGCCTGACCCGAGCTTCTTGATCGACGCGTTTTCTTCACGCGAACCGGGCCCCACTTCGCTCGAAAACGCTATGGTCCGCTTCCAACCCGGTGATGTCGCTGCTAATCTTCCCGAAACACAGGGAGGACGCCATGAAGGCAGATTTCGCCTTCAAGACTTCTGTTGTCAGCGACATCACGCCGGCGCTGCTGGCGATCGGCCGCGACGGCTTTCCGCAGGCCCTGATCGGTTCGCTGCGCCGCGTCGCCGGCGTCGGCCACTGCATGGTGTTCTCGTTTACAGGCCCGCGGTCCGCCGCGTGCCTGCTCGACGTCGGCAACATCCCGACCGGGCGTGAGCTTGGGATCGCCTATTCCGAACATTTCCATCAGGCCGACCCGAACCGCGATGCCGTGTTCGAGGGGCAGGCGCAGGCCACGCCAATCGTGCTGCCGACCTTTGCTCGCCGGATGTACAGCGACGGCTACCGCAAGATCTTCTTCGACGATTCCGACATCGTCGACAAGTTCGCCTCGGCGATCTGGACTGGCGACACCTGCTTCTATGTCAACTTCTACCAGATCACAGCGCAAGGCCGTTTCAGCCGCGAACAGATCGCGCGGCTGGCCGCGGTCGCGCCCGCGTTGACGGCAGCGGTGGCGCGGCACTTCCAGCCCGACATGGCGCCGGATGCCGATCCGATCGCGCGGCTGCAGACCCTGTTTGCGACGGCAGCACCGCTCGCCCGGCTGACCGGGCGCGAGCGGGAGGTCTGCCTGCGTATCCTGTCGGGCCTCAGCTCGGAAGCAATCGCGGCCGAGCTCGGCATCGGTCTGCATTCCGCCCTCACCTATCGCAAGCGCGCCTATGACAAGCTCGGCATCTCCTCGCAGAACGAGCTGTTCGCGATCGCGCTGCGCCTGATGGCCTCGACCCGCCAGCTGAACTGAGGGGGCCTTGAGCGGTGGCTTCCGCCTGTCCCCAACGGTGGGGACAGACCGGTGATGTTTTCCGGCCTATGCTCGGTCCGAAACCTGAGGCCAACCTGAGATACACGTCGTGAGCACCGCTCCCCATTTCGACATCGATGTGCCAGCCTTCTGGCGGGACCCCTATCCGACACTCGCGCGGATGCGCAAGGAGGCGCCGATCGCCTTCGTGCCGCAGCTCGGCAGCACGCTGCTGTGCAACCGCGACGACATCTTCGTCTCCGAGAAGCAGATCGACGTGTTCTCGTCGCACCAGCCCGAAGGATTGATGAACAAACTGATGGGCCACAACATGATGCGCAAGGACGGTGATGCGCACATGAACGAACGCAAGGCGATCTTCCCGGCGATCTCGCCGAAGACCGTCCGATCGCACTGGACCGTGCAATTCGAGCGACATGCAGCGCGCATTCTCGACGAATTGAAGCCGGACGGGGTGGTCGATTTCGTGCAGGCCTTCGCGCTGCCGTTCTCAGCCGAATGCCTGAAGTCGATCACCGGCCTCACCAACATGCGCTTCCAGGACATGAACGCCTGGTCGCAGGGCATGATCGACGGCATCGCCAATTATGTCGGCGACCCCGCGATCGAGGCGCGCTGCCACGCGGCGACCTCGGGCATCGATGCCGCGATCGACGACATGGTGTCGGTGCTGCGCAAGACGCCCGACCTCAGCCTGCTCGGCGTGATGCTGCAAACCGACATGCCGATGGAAAGCGTGCGCGCCAACATCAAGCTCGCGATCTCGGGCGGCCAGAACGAGCCGCGCGACGCGATCGCCGGCACGGTGTGGGCGCTGCTGACCCATCCGGATCAGCTTGCACTCGCGACGAGCGGCACGATCCCGTGGTTGCAGGTGTTCGAAGAATATGCGCGCTGGATCTCGCCGATCGGCATGTCGCCGCGGCGGATCGCAAAGCCCTGGACGATCCGGGACGTCGCGTTCGAGACCAATGAGCGCGTGTTCCTGATGTTCGGCTCGGCGAACCGCGACGAGAGGCATTTCGACAGGCCCGACGCGTTCGACGTCCGCCGCGACGCCAGCAAGAGCATCGCGTTCGGCGCCGGCCCGCATTTCTGCGCCGGCGCCTGGGCCTCGCGCGCCATGGTCGCCGACGTCGCGCTGCCCGCGATCTTCAACCGCCTGAAAAACCTGCGTCTGATCGAGGACAAGCCGCCGCGGATCGGCGGCTGGGCGTTCCGCGGCCTGCTGGATCTGCCGGTGAGGTGGGACGTCTAGAACTTCGGTTCTGATTGAATCAGAACCGAAGCTCTAGCTCTTTTTTTGACGCGTTTTCTTCACGCGAACCGGTGTCCACTTCGCTCGAAAACGCTATGGGCGCGCTCATCGTCCCCAGCGCAGCACGACCGGGTCGAGCGTGCGTGCGATTTCGATCAGCCCCGCGCGGGTCGCGGGGTGCAGTGGCTGCAACGGGTGGCGCACCGCATCGGACTTGATGACGCCGCCTTCGCGCATCAGGACCTTGCAGGCCTGCAACCCGCATTGGCGGTTCTCGTAGTTGATCAGCGGCAACCAGCGCGCATAGGCCCGCACCGCTTCGTCGCGCCGGCCCGCGAAGAACGGATCCATGATCTGGCGGATGCCGTCGGGATAGCCGCCGCCGGTCATCGCGCCGGTGGCGCCGGCGTCGAGATCGGCCATCAGCGTGATCGCCTCCTCGCCGTCCCACGGCCCCTCGATCTCGGCGCCGCCCTTCTCGATCAGGCCGCGCAGCTTGTTCGCCGCCATCGGCACCTCGATCTTGAAGTACCTGATATTGGCAAGCTCCTTCGCCATCCGTGCCAGAAAATCCACCGAGAGCGGCGTGCCCGCAACCGGCGCGTCCTGGATCATGATCGGGATCTTGATGGCATCCGACACCACCCGATAGAACTCATAAATGCCCGGCTCCGGCACGCGGAAGGTCGCGCCGTGATAGGGCGGCATCACCATGACCATGGCGGCACCGGCGGCTTCCGCCTCGCGGCTGCGCGCCGCACAAACCGCCGAGGAGAAATGCGTCGTCGTGACGATGACGGGAATCCGCCCCGCAACATGCTTGAGCACCGCATGCATCACGGTTTCGCGCTCGGCATCGGTCAGCACGAACTGTTCGGAGAAATTGGCAAGGATGCAGATGCCGTGGGAGCCGGCGTCGATCATGAAGTCGACGCAGCGCCGCTGGCCGTCGAGGTCGAGATTGCCGTTGGCATCAAAGATGGTCGGCGCCACGGGAAAGACGCCACGATAGGGACGCTTTGCGATTGATGTCATGATGACGACCTCTCAGGGCTTCTTGTCAGATCTTGCGGAACGGCAGCGGCGGGCCTTCGAGCCTGCGCAGGCCCGGCTCGCGCCGCTCCAGCCACCAGCCATATTGCTTCGGCCAGGACGCGAAAACCTCGCCGCTTCCGCCGCCAAGCGCAAGCTCGGCGTGCAGCGGCCAGTTCGGATCGAACAGCGCCTCGCGGCCGATCGCGAGCAGATCGGCATGGCCGCCCGCCAGAACATCCTCGGCCTGCTGCGGATGCAGGATCAGGCCGACTGCGATGGTGGCAACATCGGCGGCCCGGCGGATTTCGGCGGCATAGGGCACCTGAAAGCCGTAGCCGCGCGGAATCCGCGCCGCCGTCGCCGAACCGAGCAGGCCGCCTGACGAGCAATCGATCAAATCGGCACCACGCGCCTTGGCCTCCCGGGCGAATGCGATCTGGTCCTCGAGCGCGAGACCACCGTCGATGCCGTCGACCGAGGAGATCCGTACCGACAGCGGCCGCTCCGCGGGCCAGGCGGCGCGCACGGTCTCGATGATCTCGAGCGGATAGCGCATCCGCCCGGCACGATCGCCGCCATAGGCGTCGCTGCGACGGTTCGACAGTGGCGAGAGGAATTCGTGCAGCAGATAGCCATGCGCGCAATGCACCTCGACGAATTCGAAGCCGGCCTCCACCGCGCGCAAGGTGGCGCGCCGCCATTGCTCGCGCAGCGCTGCGAGATCGGCGACGTCGAGCGCGTGCGGCATCAGCCAGCCGTCTTCCATCGGGATCGCGCTCGGCGCCACCGTCCGCCATGGCAGATCGCCACGGGCGCGGTCGGCCTCGTCGAGTGCGGCATTGCCGTACCATGGACGCTGCATGCTGGCCTTGCGGCCGGCATGCGCGAGCTGGATCGACGGCACAGCGCCGTTGTCCTTCAGGAAGGCCGCGATGCGCTCGAGCGGCGCGATCTGCTCGTCGTTCCAGATACCGACATCGCCATGGGTGATGCGGCCCTCGGCCGTAACCGCCGCGGCCTCGACCATCACCAGCCCGGCACCGCCTTGGGCGAATTTACCGAGATGCACAAGGTGCCAGTCATTGGCGATACCGTCGGTCGCCGAATACTGGCACATCGGCGAAATCAGGATGCGGTTTCGGGAGGTCACGCCGCGAAGCGTGATCGGCTGAAACAGAAGCGGCTGCGACATCGGGACCTGCGGGAGCGTGGTGGCGGGACAACGGCCGCCGAAAGCTAGGCGGCGCGCCGCATCATCGCAAGCTGCACAACGGCGCAGGCGGCAGGACCTGGATGCATGCGCCGCGCGCGCGATGGGCAATCATCCAAACCCGAAGCCCCGGCTGCAGAAATTTTCCCCGGTTGGTAAACACTTTCGTGTCACCGCCGTATCACGCCACCGATCGCAATTTGCGTCGGGCATGCCTACATTGCCGATATGAAAAAAATCGGATTCCTCTCGTTCGGGCACTGGACGCCCTCACCGCAATCGCAGGCCCGCTCAGCCGCCGATGTGCTGCTGCAATCCATCGACCTCGCGGTCGCCGCCGAAGAGCTCGGCGCGGACGGCGCGTATTTTCGCGTCCATCACTTCGCCCGCCAGCTGGCCTCGCCCTTTCCGCTTCTGGCGGCGGTTGGCGCAAAGACCAGCCGGATCGAAATCGGGACCGCCGTGATCGATATGCGCTACGAAAATCCGCTCTACATGATCGAGGACGCCGGCGCGGCCGATCTGATCGCCGGCGGACGCCTGCAACTCGGCATCAGCCGCGGCTCGCCCGAGCAGGTGATCGATGGCTGGCGCTATTTCGGCTATCAGCCGGGCGAAGGCCAGACCGACGCCGACATGGGCCGGCGTCACGCCGAGATCTTCCTCGACATGCTGCGCGGACAGGGTTTTGCGCAGCCGAATCCACGGCCGATGTTTCCCAATCCTCCCGGCCTGCTGCGGCTCGAACCGCTCTCGGAGGGCCTACGCGAGCGCATCTGGTGGGGCGCCGGCTCGAACGCCACCGCGGTCTGGGCCGCGAAGCTCGGAATGAACCTGCAGAGCTCGACGCTGAAGAGCGACGAGACCGGAGAAGCCTTCCACATCCAGCAGGCCGCCCAGATCCGGGCCTATCGCGCCGCCTGGAAGGAGGCCGGCCACACCCGCGAGCCGCGCGTCTCGGTGAGCCGCAGCATCTTCGCGCTGGTCGACGATCGCGATCGCGCCTATTTCGGCAACGGGCAGGAGGAAGACCAGATCGGCTTCATCGACGAGCGGACGCGCGCGATCTTCGGCCGCGGCTATGCCGCCGAGCCGGACAGACTGATCGAGCAGCTCAAGACGGACGAGGCGATCGCCGAGGCCGACACCCTGCTTCTGACCGTGCCCAATCAGCTCGGCGTCGCCTACAACGCGCATGTGATCGAGACGATCTTGACTCAGATCGCGCCCACCTTGGGCTGGCGCTGAGCTTGCCGCGGGATCAGGACCCGCGGCGGCCGTCTTCCAGGGGGTGGTTGAGAGGGGGACGATCCGCCGCGGGCTTGAACCGACCGTTCTCGCCGGAGGATGGCCGGTTCTATATGGCCAATGCGGGAACCGGCGAGATCGTTCCGGCGGAACTCCGTTCTCAAACGCGGAGAACTACGGAAACATAACTGCGCCTTGTGAGAAGAACAGGTCGAGTACAGTGCGTTAGACGCGCACGTTGCGTGAACAGATCGCCGTATTATCCCGGGATCATCGCGGGAAGCCTGCCTGCGGATTGGCTCTGCGAATCTCGGTCAGGAATCCCTGTCGCGATTGCGGCGAGTGAGATCGAGACGCTCGACGCGCTCGTCAATCCGCCGGTTCAGTTCCTCGTCCTCTTTCGAATTCTTGCCGCGACGGCCGCGAACCACAAATGCGCACCCGATCAGAACGATCGCAAAGAGCGCGTAGTGCCACCATTCCATGCATTGATCTCAAATGGATGCTCGCGAATACGCGCGGAAAAAGTTACCGTTCACCTGTAAGGGCGCACCGATCTTGGCGCGTAATAAGGGTTGATCAGACAGGTCGCCGGAAGCCCCATGGCGGCCGCCTGGCACTGATCCAGCGACGCGAAGATGCAGTCCATTCGGTCGCCGATCAACGAACCGTAAGCATGCATGCAGACCGGATAGCGTGGGTCATACATTTGTGCAGACGCCGACCTTGTCATGCAAAGCGCGCTTAGCGCAAGCAGCAGCGCTCCAAGCAACTTCATGTCGTGTCTCCTGCTGGTTCATATAAATTGTCTTGCCGACAGAAATACATGTCGTACCGACAAAAATGACCTGCGCAATTATTCCTGAGGGCTGAAGCGGGCTGAGGGAATCGAACCCTCGTATGAATCTCGCGAGATAATTTTTGATTCCCCGTTAAATCAATGACTTAGCAGGCATTTTGGCTCCGCGTGTAGCGCGCACTGGTGGTGCGCTATGATGCATGTCCGAATCGTCGCCGACTTATTCGGGACAGGTATAAGTATATAGGTAGAAGCAAGGATGAGTGAACCGCAACCTCTCACAGGCCTCGAAGCGCTGTTATTCGAGGCACCACTCTATGCGGCGTTCAAGCTACCGGAGGGCAAGTGGTGGAAGGACGAGAACGCTGAAGGTCATTGCCCGTTCTGCAAGCGACAAGCCACATTCAAGATCGTATGGAAGGATGGTGACATACGAAACCGTCCACGCCCGTACAAAGCCGCGTTCGATGCCAACGTGAACTGTCGATGCACGAGGCATGAAAGTCATATTGTACAATTCGTGCTCCGCTTGCACGAAGACACGGTGCAGAAGTGGGGTCAGCTACCATCGTTTGCGGATGTCACCGAAAGCTCAACAAAGCAGTATCGAGGCGTGCTGAGCCCGCAAGATGCACGAGAGTTGAATCGCGCGAGTGGACTTGCGGCGCATGGAGTCGGCATCGGCTCGTTCGTTTACATGCGGCGAATTTTCGAAAGAATCATTAACAAGCGATTTGCCGCTTTCAAGGATGCCGAGAAGTGGGATGAAGCCGAGTTTCGGCGCATGAAGATGGATGAGCGCATTGGGTTGATGCGGAACTATCTCCCCGGCTTCTTGGTCGAGAGCAAGAAGATGTACTCAATATTGAGCCTGGGCATCCACGAACTCGAAGAGACCGACTGTCTCGCCTTCTTTGAGGTCGCTCGAACGGCCATCATCTTTATTCTCGAGGATGACCATCGCAAGAAGCAGGAGTTGGCAGAGCGAGACGCGGCGAAAAAAGCAATCGCTAGTTACCAACCACCCGGAAACTCAGGCTAATAGCCCCGGGCTCGCATAGATGGCGGTGACGACTTTTTAATTGCTTGTGGCATCGAGAGACTTAGCGTGGCTCATCCTCAAGAACCTTCAACAAGCCGCCGCAAATTTCGTTTCCGTTAGCAATGATTTCGCTTAGAAGCGCGCGCAATGGGTCGGTCAACCTCGCTTCCTCCCGCTGGCCAGGGTCCACTGTCTCGATGATCGAATTGTACCTGTCGACATCGTTGATGAGCTTTGCAGCCTTCTGACGCAAAGCCTGAGGTAACGCCATCACGGCAACACCCGATGTACGAAGGCTCTGCGAGACCGTAATGTACAAGCTGGCACGCGGAAGGTACGTGCCCTTGTCAATCTTGCTACGCTCCGTCGCTGCTGAGAAAATTCGCCGTACCTCAACAAGCAGGTCCCATGCAATGCCGAACTTGCGACCAAACTCTAGACTCCGACCAACCATGTCGCGAATTTCGTGGTCGTCCATCGGCTGCTTCGTCGCATCGTGGCGCTTGTAGTAGATTTTATTGTCCGCCTGATGGGGCGCGTTGGTTGTCGCCTTTGGAATCGAGATGACGAAAGCGCATGTGCCCTTTCCTTTCGATTTCAATTCTATTTGCCTGATGAATAGACCTTCCACGCGCGGGTGAATATTCGTGGTAAGAATCTGCTCAATCCGGTCTGCAGGTACGACCTTCGGGTCAATGCCGTCATCGATCTTGTCGGGAAAGCCTCCATCTCTCTCCGCGATACCATAGATAATCGTTCCGCCTTCGGCATTGGCCATTGCAGCAACGTCGCGAATGATGTCCTCGCGGTGCTTATCACCGAGTGGGCGCTTGTCTTTCATCAGCGTCTTGTCGCTGAAATTGAGCGACCGTGAATCCTTGTAGTCGAGACTGACGTTTTCCTTTTCGTCCGCCGATACCACGGCATTCAAATCTGCTTCTTCCCATTCGCGCACGTCTCGCATCGTCTTTCCCAGTTCTTGAAAATCAGGCGTCCCTTCGACCAGAAAGATCGTCAGACCAATTTGGCTTTACGCGCCCAGATGCCTCCAAGGGTACTTGCAGTGGCAGCAATCGTGCTCCCTTCCATTCTAAGTATTTGTGGCTCCAGATTCGCTATTGCTGGCCCCACAAATCACAATCATTTCAACGAACGGGGTATCCACAGAAGCTTAGAAATGCAGGACGTGCCCTGCGCAGAAGCATCTTGCTGCATAGGGTCATGGAGCGGGCGAAGGGAATCGAACCTCGCATGCAGCTTGGGAAACAATCATGGATTCCTGTCAAATTAATGGGTCGGCCGTGATCTAGCTCTTTTCCGGCTCCGCAGTTTGGGGGCAATCATGAAGCACCATGGTTAGGTTTACTCGTCGATGTCGCTCTCGCCATCACTTCGCGCAAACCTTCTTCGTAATTTAAGACCGTGAAGTTGCCGATGCCTTCCAGCAACCGGACGCTTTCGTTCTTTGACGCGGCCTTCACATCATCGCTTGCATTGAGCAGAACAACGATCGGTATCGCGGCCATGGCAACCGTATACGCGAGTTCATTTACGCAGACGAAGACCCCAACCTCTTGCAGAATAGCACCGAGCACCGGCTGACCGGTGCCGCTGTAGTGGCCGGGGGCGAGTGCCGGTGTTGGGTGTGTTCCAATCTCACACAATGCGGCATATCGCTCAGCATCTATGGGTGGACCCAATTGATTCAACGACTCCAACCGACGACGCACCGCTGAAGGTCGAAAATTATTGAGTCTCGCCTTTTTGTCTGCGACCTTCCATGTCGCGAGTTCTGTTCGGTCCTCGTAGAAGAGCCAAAGCAGATTGGCTATTTCGCCCATGCCACGGATGAGCATGAGTGCCTCGTCATACTGCGCTGCTCTAACAAGGCGATAGGCGCTTATGGCCTGACTGACGAATTTTCCCGTCAGCCATTCGATCTGATGATCGCCTCCTCGGCAACCGTAGTAGCAACACGCCAAGCGGTACAAGATCGACAGAACCGTCCCGGTCGCATCGACGGTCTTCGGCAAGCTCTTGCCAGCTTCAGCGAAAAACTGATCGGTACGCTCGCTGCTCGCATCAGCGAGTTCCTGCGTGAGTTCGAGGAATGCGCGTTCAATCGGAAATTCTGATGCTTTGTCGCTCATGATCGACTAGCCCTTGGCTAATGAAAAACTCCCCGAGCAATCGGAAGAGTTTACACGCGCACAAATGGTGTTGCTATGCGGTCGCGGCCTTCATTGCCCACATCGCCGCCTCTTCGTGAGCCGCCTGGGCCAAAGCCACCTAGCGGGCGTCTTTAGGTTTGAGGTGATCGCACAGGTTAATCAATTTCAGCCGTGCGCTGCCTGATGACATACACATCGCCACTAGCGCTGGGATTAAAGGTAGTGCGAAAACAGAGTTCGCCGATTGTGTTGGGCGTCATGGCCCCGCTGTTGTCTGACATAGTTCGATGTCATTAGCTTCTAATGCATTTCATTGAATCACGGATCGCAAAACGCGCAACGTGCCCACGAGGAAAGATTCCTGGCTCCGATTTGGCACCAAAATCGTATTCATGAGGACCTAAAATCACAATCATTTCAACGAAATGAGCCGCTCACAGAAGCCTAGAAATACAGCTCATTTCAACGGCGTGCGCTGCGCAGAACAGCCTTGCTTTAAAGGGTTTTGGAGCGGGCGAAGGGAATCGAACCCTCGTATGCAGCTTGGGAAGCTGCCGTTCTACCATTGAACTACGCCCGCTTAGAAGTGCCCGTTTTTATTGGGTTTCTTGGCACTTTTGACCCTATTTTTCGGCCTTCAACATTCTGACATCGTGATGACGGCTACCGACCCGCCTCGGCGCTTTATAGACCGCCCCAGCGCCGTGCGGCAAGCCAACAGGCAGCCCCCGATATCAGCCGTATCTGGTCGGTCTGCGGCTCGGAGCATTCCTCCGACCGGCCCCATTTACCATGCGATCTGAAAAGGGCCGGGCAGTCTTGTCGCTGGCGGCACTCGGGAGCATCTAGCGCCCAATGCCTGTGTGAAGAGTGGGACTTCGACGGATTGGTCCCCGCCCGGAAGGTGGTCCGCAAACATAGGGTGCCAATCGCTTGGCATCGCAGGGCAGGACGGAAAGCGAAAGTCCTATGTTCCCCCCTCTCGAAACGAAAACCGTGTCAGCGGCAGGCGTAGCGCGTCTGAGTGGTTCGCGCGAAGCCGCCGCGTATCATGAGGCTGGCCACGCTGTCGTGGCTCGGCGTCTGGATTTTGATGTGGTGTATGTGACCCTGCGTGAAACTGAGGACGCGAACGGACACTGCATGATCATCAAGGCTGGCTGGCAGGGTTCGTCCGCGCAAGTCGCTGTACTGGCCGAAGCACTCCTTATTCAAACGATGGCAGGCCCGCTTGCAGAAGCGAAATTCACCGCTGATCCTACATCGGATGGCTCAGACTACGACGACAAAAGCCTCATCGCGGAATATCTGCCCAAGGCCCGGCGATCACGCCAAGACCTCGGCGAGGAGGCTCTAGCACTGGTGCAAGGCCACTGGGCAACCATCACCGATGTCGCCAGCGAGCTATTGCGTGTTGGCAGGATCAGCGGCGACCGTCTCGACATCATCATCAACCGCGTTGAGCCTCCGCAATGACTGAAATCAGCGAGCCCGGGGCCTTCGGCTTCGCGGGTGAAGTCAAGCGCCTAGCGGGCATCCCTCGCGAGCAAGTCCGTCTTGTGAACACTCAAGCCGATCTTTTGGAGATGGCCGCAATCCGCGAACCCCGCACCATGCCCGGGTGCGTAGCGCCCGAAGACGAAGAGGATGAGCACGAGCATTCCGCCCGCGCCTTCAACATCAGCCGTGAAGACCAGCGCCGCGTCTACGGCGCACAGATGCGGACAGCAACAATCCTCCATTTCAAAGCAAGGGAGGCCTCGTGATGCGTGTGCTCATCGTCTTCTTTGCGCTGCTCACTGCTTGGAAGGCGTGGCGGCTCCGCGAGATACTTGCCAAACGAAGTTCGGTGAAGAGACGACGCGCCGCAAGCTTGTCCGCGTCGGTCGCGAGCCCGGACACTAGCCCCCGTTCGGGCAAGCGATACCCGGAAGCATAGCGCCACGGGACCGCACGAAACGAAGAGCCCGGCCTTACCGGCGGCCCTTTGGGCTACCAGCAGTCGGGCTTTTTGTTCTCACGAACGGTGCCCGAACTTGCCAGTTGCCGGACTACCTCAGCGTGGTAGAATCCACTCGAAATTCGCAGTGTGCCGCCATGGGCCGCGCACCGGCATGATGCCCGCGAAGTTCAATCCAAAACTCTATTGGCTGCTCCGCGTCACCTCCAGCGAGGACGCTGAGCGTCGACTTCCCTTCGGAGGTTCGCATGCCTCGTTCCGCATCTGCACGCAAGAAGCCATTGCCAATCCTCGCCGGCTCGCCGTGGGCCGTCTGCGCGATGCTAGGCGTTCGCGATGACGATATCCGGCCCGCAATCAAATCCGGCGCGCTCAAGGTCTACAAGCTCGGGCTCCGGCGTCGCATCGTAGTCGCCGACGCTGTCGAATGGCTGAGAACTCATCCCCAAATCTTACGAGGTCCCAATCATGGCTGACGCAGTAGTCAAAGAAGAATACGCACTTTTGAAGCTCCCCATTTTCGCGGGCAACGTCGCAGCGTCCCGGAAGAAGCGGCTGTATGCTAGCGCGATTGAAGAATACGTCGAGATGAAATCTCACGAGTTGCAGATGGGCGAATGGCTCATCGATCCGTCAACCGGGGATTTCATCAACAGCAAGGGGCAAGACGTTTCCCAAGATTTGGAATTGACGATCAACGATCCTGACCATCCCCGCTCGCATTGGGAAATACCAGAGGCCCCGGTCGAAGAGGCCGAACTCATCGCCGCGATTTGGACGAAACCAAACATGACGGCGCGAGCGGCACGCTTCAAACAGCTTCGCGACTATCACAAGTCGGACAAGCTCGCGACGGCTGCATTCGTCGAAGAGGCCGAACGCCATGGCGTGACGAAACCGTTTTCGGATCAGGTCGGAATGAACCCCGCCGACGTAGGGGATAAAACTAAGGCCGCCGCACGTGACGCCATCAACAATCCGTGGTCAGCGAGCTTTCGCGGCGATGAGACTGCACGCGCGGCGCGCATCGCATCAGTCATAAAAACGGGGACCGCGCTGGCGAATGCTTTGGTAAAGGCCGCCGGAACCACGGTGAGCAAACCTCTCCGCAAATAACCGTCCGTCCGTCACGGACAACTCGAAGGGATATAATCATGGCTCCAGCTTATCGCCCTCCCGCTCATCGGCCCTTGAATAGCTCATTCGGTGGCCGCGATGGCGCACCGAAGCGCATTGTCGATGCTCGGCCCGTTCCGGGACAACGTCGTCAGACAAAACCGTCGCATGATTTCCTGCACGGTGCTCCGCCACTCGACGATGAGAAAGAGCCGCCGCTCAAGTCATACGAGAAGCCGATCCCAATTCACAACGGAATGTCCAAGCAGCAAGTCGATAAATTCCATTCGACGCTCGCCAACCATCCGACTGTGATCCTGCAAGACGCGGCGAACCTTGTCAGGAAGATGCCGAAGCCGAAACCGGCGGAGAAGTCATGATGCTGTTTCGCGTCAACCACTATGATCAGGAACGCAAGAGAGGCCACGCGCTCAGCGATGACACGCATCAAGCGCGCAAGATTATCGTGGAAGACGCGAACGTGATCAGCGGCGTGCTGCGCGAGGGCGCGATGATTGATTGCGATCTCTATCCCGGTCAACGCGGGCAGCAGCGCCGGGTCGGAAAGAGCATCAAGGTTTTGGAGTGAGGGCGATGCCATGCCGACAGGGACAGTTCTGTTTTAAGGATGGCGGCAGCACGGGGAGCATGTTCGGCTTCATCGTTCCCGATGACGGCGGCGGCAGGCGCGAAGAAAATTTATGGTTCGGCGGCAGGGCCGCGAACGGAGTGAGGTTCTACAGCGGCGACCGTGTTGATTACGATCCGGGCAACTATCGCCCGGGCAAAGGCCCAACCGCCGCGCGTGTGCGGCTGATCGAGCCGGAGGCCGGGGGCCGACCGGAGAAGGTGACGACAATCTGGGGAGAGGTAGATGTCTAGGAAACGAGATCATGGCAGCAAGCCCGCGCCGAGAACGTCGCCAGTGATGGATGGTCGCTTGCCGGTCACCATGCATGCGGAGAAGAGCGTCGGCACGCATCGATCACGCAAGGGGATCGCGGGGCATGCCGATGAGACAACCGACCCTGCCAACGGCAGAGAATTGGACGGGGGCTCCGCCGCGTCGGTCGCGACTTCAACGCGGCGCTGATACTTCGTTGCAGGAGACGGCAGTCACGATGAACGGCACCGTCACAAACGCCAAATATGGTTTCGTCAGAGGCGACGATGGCGACGAATACGTTTTGCCACGGAATGCACGGGCAGAGAGTGGGGCGAGGCTAGAATTTGACGCGATAGACATCGGCTCGCGCTTATTGCAAGGGGCGATAAATGCCAGACGGAAAATGAAACCAAAATTTGGAGGACACGAAAATGGCAGTTGATATCGTCGGTTCGAAAATGAAGAGCCAGACCGCACGCGGTCAAAACAACGATCAAACCGGAAGCTTCACTCGCGAGAAGTCGCTTCCCATCATCCCGAACGTCGCACCGCCGAACGCTGGCACGCCGAACGCGAACACGGCTGACGACAGCAAGCGCCTCGGGGAGATCATGGGCCATCCGATTGCTCATCATGACGGCTTGCCTCCGCGCACTGTCAGCGATGGTAGCCCGGGCGGCAAGGTGCCGAGCGCGAATATCCGGCGTTCACGGACGGACGGCATCGGTCGCCCGGTCAAACGCTAATCGAGATTGGTCGCGACATTTCCCGGTGACGCGATCAGTAGAAGGGGCCGCCGCGCTCCGATGGACCATCCTTCGAGAGCACGGCGGCACCTCATTTCAGAAAGGACTTCATCATGGCTCTCACGCTCAGAAATCGGTTCGGCCAGCTCGACATTTCGGTCATCGATCCGGTCGAGGTCGCCAAGCTCGATGATGGCCAGCAAACCAAAGTGGCAACGCTGGTCGCCGCCATCGAACATCGCGAAATTGCTTATGAACGATACGTCGCAGCGGTTCGCGCACGTCGCGACGCCGAGGTCGAGCAGACGTCCGCGCTCGAAGCGCACAAGATCGCGAGCGAGCCATTTCAATTCGTCCCGCCGAAGGCTGCGAACTACGGCACGAAGGATCAGTTTGACGCGGCGATGATCCTAGCTCGCGAGCAACATGACTTGCGTGTGCGAGAGCATCGTCAAGCCGAAGCTCGCGCGACTTCAATCGCCGCCTACAATGCGTCTCTCTGATACCACATAGAAAAGAGGTTGCCCCATGACCGCGAATATCCATAGCGATCCCGAGGAATTTCTTGGGACGACCCAAGAGACGAAGGCCGACCCGAGCCGTGCTCAAGGGCACGGGAGCAGGCGCGTCGTGCCGAAGAGCGCGGAGAAGGCCGCCGCACCACTCGCGGAAGAGTTGGCTTCGCCGCATCCGGGCATGCCGAAAGCGGTCTACACTCCGCCAACGGCAGGCGCATCACATCCCAAACACGCCATTTCTTGGTCCTGCTCAACGTCTCGACGATGCCGAGGTCGCGCTCAATGCAGCCAACCTTGAAGAGAAGCTTGCGCGCGACAATCTCCGCGCGTGCGAACTCGCCGAGGCTGAGGCCGATGATGCTCTCATGAAGATCATGCCCGGGCCGTCGTACGACGAGATCAACCGACAACGGCTCGCTAATGAGCAGGCCGCAAAGATCGCGCGAGTTGAGCAGGGCCTTCCCGCTGTCGAGCCTAAGAAGATCGTCGCACGATCTCCCGTGGACGTCGCCGCCGCTCTGCGTCCGCGCACGAGCGCGCAAGCACCCAATCAGAGCCTACGCTCGCCGATTGCTAGACGATTGGTATGAGACCATGGCTCCGCAGTCTCATGCATCTCACCCTGCTAGGCTTGCGGCTCTTGCCGCAGGCGAGAAGACCTTCGACACTAGTCAACCGTGCGCACAAGGCCATTTGTCTCCGCGCTATGTTGGCACGGGGATTTGCATCCGATGCCAAGAGATCAGAAACGCCAAGCGCGCCACAGGACGGAAGCCGGGGCGACCGAAGGTCCCGCGCGTTAAACCGAAAGCGCAGCCTCATCGGGTAGTGCAGCGACCGCGTTCGCTCAGCATCAAGAGGCCGATCAGAGCTGCGATTGCTGACTACGTACACACGCTAGAGGCTCGCGAGCATAGCGACCACCTAGATAATCTCATCCGCAACGTGACCGCGAAGAAAGTCCCTGATGATCGAACCTCAAAAACTGTATGACGCTCTTGAGTTGATCTCGAAGGGGCTCACGAGGCCGACGAAGATCGCGAAAGCGATGGGAATTTCCTATCGCTCTTATTGCCAATGGATGGTGCGATCAAACTCGGGCGATGAGAAATTTCTCGTCGAGTACAATGACGAGACGATGCAGTGGGCACGAGCGATCACGCTAGCGACCAAGCTGGCGCTTTTCGAATTGCGCGGGATGGTGTTGCAAGAGGCCATCTATGGCTATGACGAAATCCAAACGAAGGATGGACAAGTCGTCTGGGCTATCGATCCCGCCGCCGCCGCGATGTCGGAAGAAGATCGCGAAGTTTTCGGTTATCGCAAGGATGCGCTGTTAGAGATTGATGGCAAATTGCAGCCGGTCGTCATCAAACGCAAGGCTCCATTCGCTCAGCAGATCAGGCTGCTCGAAGCAGCCTTCCCGGATTTGCGTCCCACGCAAATCATCAACCAGAATGTAAATTTGAACGGCACGGTTGGCGTTGGCCTCGTGCCGAAGTTCGATTACTCGAAAGGCCCTCCAGCCGTTCCGCCTGCGCCGCTGATGCCGGAGCTTCCCGCGCCGGTCGATGCTGACTTTTCGGAAGTGGATGATGACGATCTCAGCGATCTCCTTGGGCCAGAACCGAAACCTGCGCCGGTCAACATCAACGTCATGCCGGAGATCAACGTCACGCTTCCGAACGAAGACGTGCAGCCCACGCCGGAAGCACCGCGTCCGATCACTGATCGCACGATCCGCGATATCCCGCCGAAAGATTTCATCAAGCCAGCGACGCAGAGGCCAGTCGGCTATTCCGAGGTCCCGCTTCGCGCGCCTAGAAACGATCTTGAGCGCGATCTATTCGCGAAACTGGCAGCCGCCAGAGAGAAGGCACAAACATGACCGATACCGATTGGCTCGGCTTCGAGGACCCTGTCGAGCGCCGCGCCGCGCAAGGCCCGGCTCTCGTGATCCCGGCTACGCTGGGTCCGGCGGAATTGCTCGTGCTCGAACAGATGCACCGCATGGGTGACGACCCCGCCTGCAACCGCGTCCTATTCGTCGATACCGACGAAGCGTCCGGCGAGGAGATTTGGGCACCGCCCGCCAAGGGCGACCGCATTGATGAAGGCGAGCGCTGGAAAGCAATCATGCGATGGCCGGTAATACCGGACATCCGCGATGCCGAGGCGTTCAAAGCCAATGCCCTAGCTGCCCGCCTAGCCAAGTGGTGGGACCGATTGAAAGCCGCCAGAGCCGAAGACGAAGCCGAAAGGCCCGTTGCGCCAGAAACCACCCGACAGAAGTGAGCAGCTATGCGTTATTTCGAAGTGCCCGCTAGGTCGGGACCCGGGAAACAAACACTCGCCAGTGAAGGCTCTAATCGATTGGGCCGAAATGAGATGAAGTTATACGGGACAAACTAACCACCTAATCGCGCCGAAGTGTCCCCCTCCGTCGCGGTTTCTGGGTCGCTCTCGTTCCGTATGGGACGGGAGCGGCCAGCCGTTCATAGGGGACGATCACGATGATCGATGATGACTTCGACGACAGACTAGCCGCGCTGAAACAGAACGCAACCGAGGCAGACGAGCTTGCTTGTGCTCTCTGCGATCTCGAAGGCGGAGACGCCGAGGTCGAAGGGGCCGAGGCGAGGTGCGATGTCTTCCGGTGGGTTTGGTCGCTGCCGAAATTCAATAAGGCCGCTCGACGAAAACTTTTTGTGGCCTAACTGACTTGCGAGGTCGTCGCTGTTCTGCTCGTGATGATCGGGCAGGCTCTAATACAAAACCCCGCCACAAGGGCGGGGTTAGGGAATGTCGGGGTTCGCGGCCCCTAATTCAGAGGTGTAACAATGCCAGATAATACGCAAGGCGCCGAAGAGTTCAACCCAGTACAGCAAAATTTTGATACGCTGGAGCCTGCACTCGACGCGCTCCGCGAGATGCCGTGGCTGTATCTCTTCCCGGTTCATCCCGACAAGAAAGGCCAACCACTGCTCCGCGACTACTTGAAGCGCGCCAGCAACGATCCCGAAATTTTGAAGTCTAGGCATGGGTACTGGAAAAAGGTGCTCGGCAAGGATTGCTGGTGGGGCATCGCGCCCGCGCTGTCGGGCCTCGTGTTCGCCGATGTCGATACGAAGGAAGGCAAGCGCGGGGAAGAGACCTTCGACCTTTTCGAAATGGTCTATTCATGGCCAGCGACCCGCATCATCGGCACGCCGAGCGGCGGGCGTCATCATTGGTATCGCAGCGACAGGCCGCTTTTTGCTATCGGTCGTGACACCACCAATCATCCCGGGATCGACTTCGCGCAATATGTGATCCTGCCCGGCTGCATGAAGTCTAACGGCACCGGATACACCATCCGCCAAGAGCGCGAGATCGCCGACGCTCCCGGATGGTTCTGGCTGGAGGCTAAACGTCCGACCGACGTTGCTGATGGCGAAGCCGGGTTAGAGCCGGTCATCGATCTTGATCAGGATGCAGCTATTGAGCGCGCCTCGGCGTATCTGCGCGACGAAGCACCTCCCGCAATGGAAGGCGCGGGCGGAGATGCGACAACGCTCAACGTCGCGATGGAGGTGAAAGACTTCGGCGTCAGCGAGTGGATGACGCTCGACCTCATGCTCAGCATCTATAACGACCGATGCGAGCCGCCGTGGACCTATGAAGAGCTTGAGATCAAGGTCAAGAACGCTTTCGCCTATGGACAGAATGCGCCGGGTTCGAAGTCGGCAGAGATTGATTTCTTCCCTGACGGCAAACCCGAGCCGACGCCCGAGGAGAAAACCGCACGCCTCGCTAAAACAAAAGAGCGACGCGCGATCAAAGAGGCTGTTGCGAAGCCGGAGACATGGGCATCACTGCGCGAGAATTATGTCTACATCGGACAACAGCAACGCTGGGTTCGCGAGCGCGATGGCATGATCTGGGAACCGGGCGCGTTCGATGCCTACTTCTCAGACATCTTCGTCCCCGACAAGAACACCTCGACGCCCATCGGCAAGCACCTGCTCAAGCTCAAAAGCAATGTCGGCGTCCGTCGTTTCGACACGTTCACATATCGCCCGGGCTTGGGTCGTAACGTCGATGGCAAGTTCAACTTTTATGTGCCGTCCGATATCGTGGCCAAAGAAGGCGACACTGCACGATGGGATAGGCATCTTGAATACCTCTTCCCGGATGCGACAGACCGCAACCACCTTCTGAATTGGCTCGCGTGGATTTTGCAGAACCTTGACAAGAAGCCGAAGCATGCGCTCGTAATCCTCGGTACAGAGCCGGGCACGGGCAAGAGCTTCATCGCCGACGTGCTCACGATGTTGATCGGCTCTGGCAATTGCACCCCCATCGATCAAGAGACACTGGAGCGTTCGCACAACGGCTGGGCGATGCGAACGAAGCTCATCGTCTGCGAAGAGGTTCGCGGCCTCGGTCACTACAACTCGAAGGGCGCGAAAGCTCTGCATATCATGATCACGCAAGAGCGCATCACGGTGGATGAGAAGAACATGGCTCCGGTCACGCTCGACCCGTTCCTGCCTGCGGTCTTCCTGATGACCAACAGCCGCGCCGCGCTTCGGCCCGATGATGGTGACCGGCGGTATCTGATCATCGAGACGACGGTCAAGCCGCAGCCCGAGGGCTACTATTTCCCGCTCTTCGATATCCTCGAAGACCGCGACGCGCTCTCCGCGATCAAGTGGCAACTGGAGAACCGAGACCTATCGGGCTATGACGCCCGCGCTCGTGCGCCAGTCACTGTAGCCAAAGCAAGGATGACGGCGGAAGCGTCGAGCGGCGTCGAGCAATGGATGGCGGAGCACGCCGAGAATGCGCCGCTCTGCTACAAGCTCGTGACCATCGCCGAGATCATTGACAAGCTACCGCGTGATTTGCAGAGCAGGCACGCCCGCGCAGAAGTCCGCGACGTGCTCCGCCGCAAGTTCAACGGCAAGGCAGTCGAAAATCCGATCCGACCCGATGGCAAGAAAGGCGACGCCGTCCGCGTCTGGGCAATCGGTCCCGATGCAGCCGCGACGATCAATGGCGACTTACTCGCGGTCTGGCGGGCCGACCATGGGACCCGGTCTGCGGCAACCGCAGAGGCCGAGGACGACTTCTCAGCGTGATCGGCTCGGCGCGCTCGGCAGCGTGCAACGGTGCACGTGCAACAGTCCGTTTTCCTACTGCTCTATATATTCTTTCCCCCTTTTAGAGAGGGAGACTGTTGCACCGTTGCACCTTGCGAAAAACCCCCACTTTCATTGGCTTAAATGGTGCAACGGTCGAGTGTTGCACTACCGTTGCACCGTTGCACCGTCTCGGGTCGGTTTTTCATAACTTACATGTTCGCCCGGGTCTAAATCGCTCCTACCGGCCGATTTCGGGGGCGCGGTAAATTTTTCGTTAACAAACATAGTTAAGAACCTCTTTGTTTGCTCACGTCGTTAATTTTTCCTTGCTCATAACTCTAAATTCCGATCAATCGCGCTCCGCAAGGCCTTAACCACGGCACCGAGAACAGCTTTTGGACTGTTCGTATTTGGACTATTCTTCGAACAGTCCGATGCTGCGGAGGCTTGATTTCAATGACTAAGTCGCACCTCAAATTAGTCGGTCCGACCACCGAAATACGAACAGTCGTCACACCGCGCCGCCGCCCGAATGCCGAATTGCGAACGCGCGAATATCTGACCGAGGCTGAGGTCGCCAAGCTGAGGGATGTCGCCAAGGACAACCGTTACGGCCATCGCGACGCCACCATGATCTTGACGGCCTTCCGCCACGGGCTGCGTGTCAGTGAACTCGTGGACCTGCGTTGGGACCAGATCGATTTCGACACGGCGAACTTGGCTGTGCGCCGGGCCAAGCGCGGCACGCCGAGCACGCACCCCATCATGGGCGATGAACTCAGGGCACTGCGACGGCTCCAGCGCGAGCAGGAATCAAAGTCGCCGTTTGTGTTCACGTCAGAGCGCGGCTCCCCGTTCACGACGGCCGGCTTTGCTCGCCTTGTAGAGCGTGCTGGTGAGGCGGCTGGACTGGGCTTCAAAGCACACCCCCATATGCTGCGGCACGCCTGCGGCTTCGCGTTGGCTGGCAAGGGGCGTGATACGCGGGCGTTGCAGGCCTATCTGGGGCACAAGAACATTCAACATACAGTGCGCTATACGGAACTGTCTCCGACTCGGTTCAAGGACTTCTGGCGCTGACGCGTCCGTTAACGCCGCTCCTCCGAAGGTTGGGGTCAGTTGACCTAACCAGTGAGTTACGGGGTCGGGCCAAATTCTGAGCCGCCGTTCAAAAATGCTATGTGCCCTAGCTGCCTTTCACTTTGCGAGTGAAAAGGTCGAACCGCGAAAAATATGTGGGCCAAAAAAGCTGGAAAAGCCGAAAGTCGGAATACAGAATTTGCGAAGCCGACCGATCTCGCCCGTTGCAACAGAGATCGAACGCTTGCGCCTCGCAATCACGCTGATTTCGGTGTCCCATGTAGGGGGCCGGGTTGATATCCAAAATCTGCCAACGCTTCGCAGGCGAAGGTGACGACCTTACGTGCAGCCGCCAACGCCTCATCGTGGTCACTCGTAAAAGTAAAGCGGGCGTGCATATCGCTGGTGTAAGTCACCTCATTTCCTTCGGGATGCTGCGCAAGGGCTTCCAAGCACCGATCCATGGCGCTACGTTCTCTACAGTAGAGGCCGACGTAGAGGCGCTTGCCATCATTGTAGAGGCTCACGCTTGCCATAAGTTCCCATCCCAAACGATCTCTTTGAACTACAAAATCCCATTCGTCAGTATTCCAAAAATCGTTCCATCCAACCTTCTGACACTCGGGAAGAAGCTTGTGCAAAGCTAGGCATTCATAGATTGGCTCTACCGAAATCACGGCCATAAAGCCAAACTCCGCAGCCTGATGATTTTTCGTCAGGCTTGAACTTACGAGGCCCAGTGCAAAATCGTATTCGGATAACGCAAGGCCGCCGCTAAATCCCCCTCGTGGGATTGCCGAAACAACGAAGTGCGACTTTGACGATGGAGCTACAATTACTACCGCGTTCACCTCCGCACGCGCTGCAATGAGATTGGCTTCCCGTGTAAGAGGGATCGGTGGATATCCAAGAACGACCAACTCAGACAAGACAAAATTAGTACGGACAATCCAATCGTCGAGATGCCTCCCCAACTTTACATATGGTGTCTTCGGATGAAGGCCCTCGGTCCCGAATACTGCAACGTCGATTTCGGCGTCCGAATGAAAGAAGGGTCCCTTGGTAAGGCGTAACGAATTTTGGAACACTGGCCACGTCGGCGCTTGCCCATACATCTCCGTCGCGGACTTGATTGTTTCGTCAGTAGTTTCAGGGACGGCCTCTTTCAGTGGAAGCCTCAGAACATGAGTGGGTTTGATATCAATGATTTCGAGTCCCTCTACGACGTGTCGAGCCGTAACGAAGATGCCCTCTCCAACGTGAAAGGCGCTTCCGATACCTTCGTCACCATCAGCGTTCCTTACCGCGATGTACGCCATACACGGCGCGTGACTGAGAAAAAGCTCTTGGGCTTTGTCGGAGTCCACGATTGCAATCCTCACTAAGACCAGACTTAAATTGGAAACCCAAGACAATCGGTCAGGCCGCCAATGGCGGCCTAGCCTTTGCTGCCATCGCCTTCCTCATCAGGGGTCAACCGAACCACAGGGAAAGAAGCTTTTCCGCCACCAAGTCCGAGGCTCACTCCTTTCGGGAGTTGCTCGATTGCGATAAGCGCGATGTTGTCTGTAATGATCCTATTGTCGTTTAAGATAGCATACGAAGGAGACCACAAACCGCTCTCCTTCTCGAATTCGTAAACCAGTTGCCGCGACGTCATTCCCAATGCTTTAAGTCTCGCGACTAACTCTGCCGCCTGAGCAGCTGCACTGGGGAGGGCAGCGAGTGCTGCATAGTGCGGCTTCACGTCCTTACCTCGGAAAAGAAACGAAACCTGGCATCCATGATGAAATGAATGGAGGGCCAATATTGGGTTACGCCGCTTGGCTAGCTTTTCGAGTAGCTTACGAAGCCACGCATGGATCGCGGCATATGTAGCTTTGCCAGCCTCAGAGGCAATCGCAGTTACGAAAGGATTCCAGACAACGGATAAGTAGACAATTCCAACTCCAATTAACTCGTGGATACTATCCGCTGCGTTATGTGAAAGTTCTGTACGTTTGATTGGAAGTGGAGCATCGCTAGCAATCTCTTCTAGCCATGCCTCATCAACTTCTCGCGGGTCGGTAGCGAGTTGTATCCAACTGCCATCTGGCAACTCGGGCAACGTTGCTGGCGACGCTACGGAGGCCGTCGCGTCAAGGCCTAATCCTCGAAACGAGATGACTTCTCCGCCCGCATAATAACCAAGTATCGCGGCAACAAATTTTGTACCGCTTTCTGTCTCGAAGTTTGCAGCTTCGAGGACCTGCCCTATTGGCTTTCCCGGATCGTGACCATTGAGGAGAGCGTGCGGCGTCCTGTTGATAGCTGAGGCTAACTCGACAGGATCAGCGGACACTAGAAGCTGGCCATCGTCGCCTCGTGCATCCGACCAGATTACGGCAGGCACAATGCTTCCGAATGTACGTCCCGAGTGACGGCGAGCAGCGATATCTACCCATTCACTTGCAGCAGGCGTCTCATTCAACAAGACGGACATTTGCTTATCTTCCCAGATGTCGCGGGAGATTGGGCTCGCGCCCGACAACTAATCTTTTGTTCACCTGATGCGCCGGCATGGTAGGGCAGGTCCGCATCACGCCCGCCTTTCCATAAAGCCGTCGCCGATCTCAACCCGGCGGCGGATTTTCTTCTGCGTCCCCACTCTCTTCTACGTCCTCGCTCCAAGCGTACAACGCGGTCAGGAGTATAACTGGTTTGACCGGAGCTTCGGTCATATCGTCAAGTCGCTGCCATTTATGAACTTCTTCCATCGACAGCAGCCCGACCTCGAAGGCATTTGTGATAATTCCGTCACCAATGCGATCATGAAATCCAGAGAGCCGCGTAACGGGAAATTGGCCGAAGTAAAGATGTTTGGATACTAACAACCCAACCGTAAGGTCCACGGGAATTTGCATCCCGTATCCGTTGTCCATCTTGAGCTTGCGCGGAAGGATCGAGATTCGTGCGTGCTCGCCGGGCTCGCTCGAATATCGACCCGCATTCCATTCAGCCGTTGTAATTGAAAATGCTGTACCAAGGTCTTCGTCTGTTTCGGCGTCTGTCACTTTCGCGCTAGTAATAAAATTATCCGGTAGCTTGAACGGGAATGGTGCACTGGTCGAAACGCCGAAAGACATGCGCGCCTCACGAAAATCGCAAACCGCCGGAATTTTCAATCGCGCTTGCCACTTGTGCTGTTTTGTATCGATAGGACTGTATAGATCGATCTGCAATTGCTGGGCGCGGGCCTTCGCATTTTTAGTAAACCCCGCAGGGCAAACAATTACACCCCGCATCGCTGACACATCTTCAAAGAGACCGGCACACTCTTCCACATCCTTGATATCAACAGGATGCTTGTAGTCCTTACAGTCTAGAACGATACGAATATTGTACTGACCAACTTTGTCTTCGACTAACACGTCGATCTGGCGTTGCGCCCCCGATTTTCCAGCGATCCGGACATTGTGTGAGACCTTCGAATTTGGCGCGAGGTCTTGTTGAATTTTTGCGACGAGCTTTTCGAGCTTTTTGTAGTCGGCTTCGTCCTTAGGAAACTGTGCCTTATCGTCCGCCATCGGTGATGCTCCCCCAAGGATGAGACCTGTGTCTTGTACACGTCGGGCTCAGAGTGCGACACCGATCATGTGCAGCGTGAAGGCGAACTCCACTAGCTCAATTAGGGTATCGACCATTTGCACCGTTTATACTCGGCGCAACTGCTCATCGTGATCGCCAGCACGATCAGCGCCCCCCCATCGTAAAAATTTCATGGCCTGCCCTCTTCCCGCCCGGGAATGTACTATAGAATTGGCGGTCTGGAACAGAGGAAACCATCATGACCCAAGAGGGCGACAAGCTGTACGTCGATGCTGGCACGCCGCGTGCTGCGCTCATTGATCGGGACAGGACCGTGCAGTGCCCGACGCTAGGCGAGGCCGTGATGGAATGGCATCGACTCCCAGCGGACCGCAAGGCAGCCGCAACCATCAGGGTTATTGGCAAGGTCTATACTGCGGACCAAATCGACCGCATGCACTACGGATCTAAAAAGGCCGCAGCGGATGAGGATTGATCCTAACCGCAGGCCAATCGATCCGCGTATCAGCAATATCGGATTAGACAGCAACGCCCTTGATCGCGACGGCACGGCGAGAGATCGGCTTGTCGAACGCTTCGAGCGAATGAGCGAAGCGAACGAACTCACTGTAGTCGTGGCCGCCGGAGTGCGCGGCGAAGTGCAGCACCCAAACACCCCGAGCGGCGTCAAGGCCGCCGTTCTCCCGCAAATTTTCAACCTCCGGCCCGGATTGAACACCAGCCAACAAGATGCTCGGCGGCGCGTCTGTGCAATCTTGCAGGGCAACGCCAAGCCGGGCGCGCATGCGGCGGACGCCTCGCATCTGTCGGAAGCCGCCGAAACCGGCTGCACCTATTTCATCACCCACGACAGGCGCATGATCGACAAGCGCGATGCGCTCGCAGCCGAGCTTCCGCCTACCCTGCATATCGTCACGCTCGATGAATTTTTCGACATGCTTGATCGATATGAGGATGGGCGGCTGGTCTAGCTGCCCCGGCGGCAACTTTTGCTATATGCTGACGCGAGCCAACCGGAGAGATCGCGCCGTGCCTAAACTCGACAATGTGCCCAAAACCGTGCCCAGCAAGCACGCCGAGAATAACGATCCAGCAGGCGCGCGCCGAACGCCGCTGATGGGGCTTTCCGCGCCATGGGGCGAGACGACGACCGCAGCATGCACTTCGTCGTATGGCCCGCGCACGTAGGCGAGCGACAGATCAACGTCAGGATCAGCACGAGGGAGCTAAGCCGGATTTCCGGCGGCAAACCATTCGAGATCGAGAGCGAGAAAATAACGGCTGCGCTTCAAAGGCATCGCGCGACAATTGAGCAGCGTGCAAACCAAGTGCTCAAGGCCGACGCGACCGAAATCACGCTAGACCTTAATAGCCTCGGCTAGGCGGCGGCTTTGTTTTTCTTGCGGGTTGGCAGGCTCGGCACGAGCGGAGCATCGTGATGGGACCCGGACGCCGCAGGCCCCACGGGACCGAGCTTGAGCCCGAGCAATTGGAACATCCGCGCACTGATCTTTTCTTGTGCGGCGCGCATCGCCGGGCCTTTCTCAATCATGAGTTTGTTCGTGTACTCTTCCGACACACCGTCAAGCGCGTGGCCACAAAGGAAGTGGATCAGCATTTCGGAAATCTCGCAATCAACGGCGATGGTGCGGAAGGTATGACGAAGGGCGTTCCCAGAGATCGGAAGGCCTGAACGCTGGCCAGCTTGACGCGCACCGGGGAAGACAAAATCATCCGCGACGACTTCGCCGTGCGGCTTCTTTCGTTCGACCACGCGGACTTCGCCCGGTTTCATGCCGCGCAATCCCGTTTGAGTGATCGTCTGCGGAGGCGCGTTCACCGAGATTGCAATGGCTTGTGCAATCTGCGGCGTGATGGGCAAATTTATGTTCAACTCGGCTTTGGGATTGCGAACGACCAACATACGCTTTTCGAGATCGACATCGTCGAGCCGGAGGTTGGCCAATTCGCCCGGACGAATGCCGGTCAAAAGTCCCGTGAGGTGGTAGCCGCGATGAACCGGGTTTTCGATCTTCTCCCATGCGATGCGCCACTTGGGGAAGACCTCGAAGTCGAGCACCTTCTGCGAAGCCCTTCTCTTTTTGAGCTTGATACCAGAGGTCGGCGAGGCCATGGGGTTGAGCGTGCGATCAAGCCCAGCCTCTTGCCGGTAGCACGCACGGATCAGCCGGACGCAATGGGCCGCCGTTGTCGGGATAGTCTTGGCGAGCTTCGCATGCCATGTCTTGACCGCTCGCGGGTTCTGGGACATCTCGACAAGCGTCCATCCGTCCCACTGCGGAAAGATGTGCGCCTCGGCTAGCTTCTTTGCATTGAGATACCAGCGCGGCGGCTTGCCCTTCTCTTCGGCCTGTGTCTTCAAGTGCTCCAGATAGTTCTCGAAGGCGACCCGGAACGGCATCGCCGTGCGCTTGCCCTTGGCAGCCGTGCCAGCGGCGAGCGAGCCCGCATAGATCAGGCCCTCTTTGCGCGCCTCATCCACGGTCATCGCAGGCCACGTGCCGAGCGTTTTAAAGCTACTGATGACCTTGCCATTGACGCGCTTCTGATGGCGGAAGCGCCAGACGTTCGAATGCGTGCTGAGGAAGATCGCAAGGCCAAAGACCTTGCTGTCCTTCCAATAGCCGCGCATTTGGGGGGTGTCGTCGGCCATCTCGCGCAGCGCCTCAATGCGCGGATCAGTGAGCAATTCCGGCTTGCGAGGCGCGTCAGGATCAGTGCGTTTCGGCGGTTTGCCGTTGTGGGTCGCACGGGAAAAACGTTCTGACATTGTGATGACACTTCCCTGCAAAAGGCACCTATAAAAGCGAAGGTGCGGCTCGGAAAATATCATCAGAAGCCCGCTAAACATGGGCCTTAGTCAGCGTTTTCGGGCCTAACTTGAAACGCGGTTAAAATGGCGTTTTAAGATTGGGAAGCTGCCGTTCTACCATTGAACTACGCCCGCGATCTCAATTGCTTGAGGCCGCCCCTGTCGGATGCGACCTGCCGGACCATAGCCCGGGCGGAGGCGGAGGATCAAGCGTGCATTCAAGCCCGCCGCCGCTAGTGGCCCATCCTCACGAGCACGTCATCGATAACAAGGGGCGCGGCGGCAGCAGCATTGCAAGTACCGCTGCGTGCGTAGATGCAGGCATCGGCGATGCCGACTCGGGCACAGCTTTGCCGTGAAAAATCCGCCGGCAGATCGCCGGCGGCCGCGGGCCGCGCAAGGATGCGGTTGAAGGCCGGCTTGGTCGCCTGCAACAGCGGCGGCAGGATCAACTCGGCGAGCGGATCGGCGGGCGCAAGCGCGTAGAGCGGCACCGGACCGACCAATCGTTCCCGCCCCGGCAACAGCTGGAAACGAACGTTGTAAAGCGCGAGCCCGCACATCTGCGGATCGTTGCGCAGTTCGGCGGCGAGCTGCGCGGCGCCGACGCCGCGCGTCCAATAGTCGCGCATTCCTTCGCTTGCGCCGGCGAGCGCCACCGAGAGCAAGGCCCAACCGCCCATGACGATCGGCAACGCCCCGCGACGCCATCCGCCTTTTGTGCGCAGCCATCGCACCCCATCGCCCGACCCCAGCGCCGCGACAATGATGAACAGCACCACCGACAGGAACACGAAGCGGTATTCCTTGTGTGCGATCAGGCTATGGAAGACGAGGTTTGCGACCGCGACGGCCAGCAGCAGCGGCGCGTGCCGCGCGCCGCGCCAGATTGCGGCGAGCGGCAACACGATCGCCACCGACCACACGATCAGGAAGTTGATGAGATAGGCCGAAGGCGGCGTCACGCCGAACTCGGTCGCGCGATCGTGCAACAGGTTTTCCTTGATATTGCCGATCAGCCAGGCGAACGGCACGGCGCCATGCGCAAGATCGATCGCGCCGGCGAGCAACAGCGCGGCGAGCCCGCCGGCGACCAGCGGAATCAGGTTGCGCCAGTGTGTCCAGCAGGCGCCGAGGGCAAGCACGGCGATGGCCGGCGCATACTGGAAGCGGCAGACAAAGGCGAAGGCGAGCAACGCGCCGCCGATCGCGAGACGAAGCTGCGACGGGCGATCGGTCACTAGCAGCGCCGCTGGTACGATCAGCGCCGTCGCCAACGGCTCGCCCAATGTGTGTGGCGCAAGCAGGATCAATTCAAACCAGATCGCGGCAGCGAAACCCGCGACGACGGCATGGCTTCGCGAGATCCGTGCGCCAAAGAACCAGGCGCTCACCACGATCGATAGCGACGCAGATGCAGCGACCAGACGCGGCACCAGAAAGGCGCCCGGGCCATCAGGCGCAATCGCGTCACCCAGCGCGACCGGGCCGGCCAGCAATGTCGGCAGCAACCAGCCGCGAATGCCTTCACGCCATTCCCACGTCAAAATGCCGTCATGGCCGAGCATCCGCCACGCCGGCTCGAGATACTGAAAGATCTCGTCGGGATACATCACGTTGGGCCAGACGGCGGCCGCAAGGCGCACGACCAGCGCCAGCAACAGCAATGCGACCAGCGGGTGAAAGCGCCCGGTCGCTCTCCCGACCACGCCTTTGCTGCCGGGCGCGGTCTCGGCGCTCGTGCTCGTCATCGTTCCGCCGATCGTATCGTGGAGCAGCATGCTGGCGACCAGATAGCGGGCAAAGCCTTTAAGATGCGTGACTGGCAATTGGCGGGGTCACACAGAACCGGCCGCGACATGCTTAACTAAACGTCAAGATTCCAGATGCGCCGGACGGCGGCGATGCTTAAGATCGCGCTCGGGGGTTGGTGGCGTCATGGCGGGGCGTGGGTACAGCATTTTCGACACGGCAATCGGCCGATGCGGCATCGCATGGGGCGAGCTAGGCGTGGCCGGCGTCCAGCTTCCCGAGCTCCGCGAAATCGAGACCCGCAAGCGGCTGTTCCAGCACTACCCCGATGCACGCGAGATGCGGCCGCCCGAAGAGGTCGAGGTTGCGATCGAGGGCATTGCAACGACCTTGCGCGGCGGCGATGGCGATCTCGCAGCCATTACGCTCGACATGGCCGGCATCCCGGCCTTCAACCAGCGCGTCTACGAGACGGTCCGCAGCATTCCCCGCGGCGAGACCCGGACCTACGACGAGGTGGCGGGCGCCCTGCGCGCGTCCGGCGCGGTCTATTCGGTGGCGCAGGCGCTCGGCCGCAATCCCTTCATGATCATCGTGCCCTGCCACCGCGTGCTCGAGGCAGGCCAGTATCCCGACCGGATCTCGCCGAACGGCGGCAGCGTCTCTAAGCGGCGGCTGCTCTCGATCGAAGGCGCCCAGCCGACCACCAGCAAGACCCTGTTCGATGTACTGCTGCCCGTTGCACGGCCGCGTCCGCAAGCCTAAATCTGGGGTATGACCCGGACCACGCTGTTGCAGCGCGATCGCATCACGGTGAACGAGTTTCGCTGCACGGCGGAGCCCGGCGACAAGCCGTTCGTCGAGCAATTCGCCTGCCATTCGGTGTCCTATGTACGCAGCGGCAGCTTCGGTTGCCATTGCCGCGGCCGCTTCCATGAGCTGGTGGCGGGCTCCATCCTGGTCGGCCATCCCGGCGACGAATACACCTGCACGCACGACCATGTGGTCGGCGACGAATGCCTGTCGTTCTTCCTGGACCCGGAGCTGGTCGAGACGATCGGCGACCGCGCAGCGGTCTGGCAGGTCGGCTCGGTGCCGCCGCTGCCCGAATTGATGGTGATCGGAGAGCTCGCCCAAACGGCGGCAGGTGGCAACAGCGACGTCGGTCTCGACGAGATCGGTCACCTCCTCGCCAGCCGGCTTGTCGAGCTGGTGTCCGACCGCAAGGCAAAGCCCCTCACCGCCGGCTTGCGCGATCGCCGCCGCGCTGTCGAGGCCGCGCTGTGGATCGACGCCAATTCGCACCATCAGATTGATCTCGACGATGCCGCCGAGCAGGCCAGGCTCAGCACGTTCCATTTCCTGCGGCTGTTTTCTGCCGTGCTCGGCGTCACCCCGCATCAATATCTGGTGCGCTCGCGGCTGCGCCATGCGGCGCGACGGCTGGCGGACGACGACAGCCCGATCACCGACATCGCCTATGATGTCGGGTTCGGCGATCTCTCCAATTTCGTGCGCAGCTTCCACCGCGCCGCCGGCGCCTCGCCGCTGAAGTTCCGCCAGGCCTCCCGCGGCGACCGCAAGATTTTCCAAGAACGCCTTGCACTGCAATAGCTAGGGTTCATCCGGTCCGCGCGTCTCATGACGCGCCCAACGACTGGAGACTCTATCATGTACGACCATATCGGATTGCGCGTTACCGACCTCGACGCCAGCGTTCACTTCTACACCGCAGTGCTGGCACCGCTCGGCTTCGTGCTCTGCTCGCGCGACGGCAGTGGCGCGGGCTTTGGCCCCAAGGGCGAACCCGCGCTCTGGCTGCATCTGCACAAGGGCAAGGCTCAAGGCGGCGCGCACATCGCGTTCCGCGCCCCGAGCCATGACGCGATCAAGAAATTCCACACCGAAGGCCTGAAGGCCGGCGGCAAGGACAATGGCGCGGCCGGCCATCGCAAGGATTACAGCCCGACCTATTACGCCGCGTTCCTGCTCGACCCCGACGGCAACAATGTCGAAGCGGTGTCCACGTAAGCCCCCATCGTCATCCTAATTCGCGAAAGGACTCAACTCCCATGGCTTCCATCTACAAGGACATCCCGATCGACGCACCGGCAGATCAGGTCTGGGACGCGCTGCGCGATTTCGGCGCGCTGCACACGCGGCTCGCGCCAGGCTTCGTGACCGACACCCAACTCGACGGCGACGTCCGCACCGTCACCTTCGCCAACGGCACCGTGGCGCGCGAAACGCTGGTCGATTGCGACGACAAACGGCAGCGGCTGGTCTATGCGATCACGAGCGAACGGCTGAAGCAGCACTCCGCCTCGGCGCAGGTGTTTACCGAAGGCGACGGGCGTTGCCGGATGGTGTGGATCGCGGACGTGCTGCCGCACGAGGTCGCGCCCTATATGGACGCGCAGATGGACCTCGGTGCTGCGGCGATGCAGGCGGCGCTGGCGCGATCGGCCAGGGAAAAGAACGCGGCGTGACCCATCTATCACCGTCACCCTGAGGAGCCGCGAAGCGGCGTCTCGAAGGGTCGACGGCCCAGCTGTCTCCGCGAGCGCACGCCGAAACATCGGGGCCGTCGATCCTTCGAGGCTCGCTTCGCTCGCACCTCAGGATGACGGGTCTAACACGCTTACGACAGCGCCGGCTGCGCCTCGACGACCGGCGTGGACTTGCCCCAGCGCGTCAGGATCACGCTGAGGCACGAGAGCACGCCGAGCACGCCCATCGAGGCGGCGGCGAGTGTGAAGAAGTTTTGCGCACTCGCCTCATGCGTCGACAGCCACCAGCCGCCAGTGCCGATGAAGATCAGCCGCGCGGTCTGCGCCAGCACCGGGCCGAGCACCTTCGCGGCACCCTGCGAGGAGAAATACATCGACATCGCGAGGCCGATGAAGGCGTACATCGGCGCCGCGGTCGAGAGATATTGGTGGCTGGTCGCCCGCACATGCGGATCGCTGGTGAAGAGATTGACCCAGAGGTCGGGGAAGACGGCGATGAAGCTGCCGACCGCGCCGACCGACAGGAACGACAGCGTGGCCGCGGTCCAGGCAATGCGCCGCGCACGTGCGACGCGCTCGGCGCCGACGGCCATACCGATCATCGGCACCGAGGCGATACCGACCGCGAACGCCACCGAGGTCAGCATGAATTCCAGCCGCGCGCCGATGCCGTAGCCGGCGAGCACGGCGGTGCCGAATTGCGCCAGCATGTGGGTGAAGATCGAGATCGTCAAAACCGATTGCAGCGGCGAGAAGCAGGAGACGGCGCCGACCCTGAGGATGTCGATGAACATCGCCCACTGCACGCGCAGCCCCTTGAGCTTCGGCTTCACCCGGGCGCGGCCCGAAAACAGGTACCAGCCCATCACACTGATGCTGATCGAATAGGCGATCAGCGAACCCGCGGCGACGCCGCGCATGCCGAATTGCGGCACCGGACCGAGGCCGAGCCCGAGCGTGCCGCCGAGAATGATCTGCCACACCGCCGACGACAGGATCATGGTCGACGGCAGCTTCATGTTGCCGGTGCCGCGCAGGATGCCGGCCATCGTGTTCATCAGCCAGGGCAGGATCGCGCCGCCGAAGAAAATCTGCGAATAGCCGATCGCCTGCGCCAGCACATTGCCGCGGCCGCCGAGCAGTTCGAGCAGGCGCGGACCGAAGATCAGCATGCCAAGCATGAACGTGAGACCAAAAGTCAGGCCGATCAGCAGCGCATGCATGGCCAGTGTCGAGGCGCGCTCGATCTCGCCGGCGCCAAGCGCGCGTGCGATCGCGGATGCGACGCCGCCGCCCATCGCGCCGCCGGACATCGTCATGGTCAGGATCACGCAGGGAAACAGCAGCGCCATCGCCGCGAGCGACTCGACACCGAGCCGGCCGATATAGGAGGTTTCCGCGATCACGACGCAGGTGCCGGCGGAGAGCGCGATCACGTTCGGCCAGGCGAGCCACAACAACGTGCGGAGGATCGGCCCGTCGAGCAGCGCATTGCGCGCCGGTCTGGTCACCGGCGGCGGCAGCGGCCGCTCATGTTCGTCGACAGGTATTTCGGCGAGGCCGAGGTCGGACATTTCCACTCCCACGCGCGATCTGGGAGCCGCGCCATGGTGTTTCCCTACCATGGCGAACGCGGATTCCACGTGCGCAGGACGCAAGGGGGGCCTGCGTGATTGCAGGTGAACCCTGACGCTAGCCGACAGACCAGATCAGCGGCGCGCCGGCGGCGCCATTCGGCTTCAGATGCACCGGAATATGCCGCCCGCAGCCGGCGGCCAGCCCCTCGAACAGACCTGTCAGGACGCTGGCGCAGGCTGGGTGATAATCGGCCACGTCGGCCATCAGCTTCCAACCCTGCTGGTGGATTTCGAACTGCCCCTCGGACTCGCTGATCTCGGCCAGATCGTCCTGCGACTCGAAGAGAATACGCAGGAAGCTGACGAACTCGCTGGCGCCGCCCCTGCCCGCGCCGAGCGCCTGCGCGACCTCGTCATAATACTGCATGCCAATCAGTCTGCCGGTCAGGTGCAGCAGATAGCTGGCATCCTCCGGGCCGAACACCTGCACGATGACTGGCGCGGCCGTCTTCCCATATTCCATCGCGTAGTTGCGGTAGGCCTTTTCCAGCCGCGGTTTTGGCCAGCTGTCGACCGGCAGCGCCGGTGCGGTTCTGGAATCGAACAACGGCGCCTCGAGATGACGCGCGAAGATGAGGCGCTGGTCGAGCTCGAGCGGATGATCGTATTCGCAGTAGTAGCCCTCGAGCCCGTCCTGGCCGTCGACGCTCTGCTTGGTGCAGACGAAGCCGAGCCTGAGATCGCCGAGGGCCGCGCCGTTGTTGGCGTGCCAGCCGCGCAGCATCGCGCGCGAGACCTCGCCGGGCACGCCGCAGATCGCCGTTCCCTTCCAGATCCAGCGCGGCGGCGGATAGCGGATCCAGGCCTTGCGGTCGCTCTCGTACATGTATTCGACATGCACGCCGCCGATCCAGTTGGAGAGATAGTGATATTGCGCGGCCGCGACCGCGGGCGGCAGGCCATCGAGGCCGAGCTTCTTCAAGCCGGGCAGGAAGCGCTCCTGCTGCTGGCGGCGAAACACGCGGAAGACGAATTCGGCAGCATCAGCCGTGCCGCGCCGCGTCACCACGGTGAGGATCAGCCCGGTGAAGAAGGCATGATAGAGATCGGCGACGCTGCGCCATCTCCGCCATTGCGCTTCCTGCTGCGCTGAATCTGTTGCGGCGCTCATGTTCACTCCCGATCTCTTGTTTTGGTGGAGTGTGTCATCGTCAGCATGACGACGCAACCAAACCCAAGCGCGGTGTCATCGCCCGACTTGATCGGGCGATCCAGTATTCCAGAGACGGTCGTTGTCGATCGAAGGGCCACGGCGTACTGGATTCCCCGCTTTCGCGGGGAATGACAGCGAAGAATGATTGCAAGATGGTCTTGCTTCGCGACCCGATATCCGGGCTACGGAATTACACGCGAAAATGCTTTGAGAGCTTCAGGCCCTGCGCTTGATAATTTGAGCCGATGCGCTGGCCGTAGAGCGCATCGGGGCGCTCGAGCATGCGCTCATAGACGAGACGGCCGACGATCTGGCCGTGCTCGAGAATGAACGGCACCTCGCGCGAGCGCACTTCCAGCACGGCGCGCGCGCCCTTGCCGCCGGCGCCGACATAGCCGAAACCGGGATCGAAGAAGCCGGCATAGTGGACGCGGAATTCGCCGACCAGCGGATCGAACGGCACCATCTCCGCGGCGTAGTCCGGCGGCACCTGCACGGCCTCTTTCGAAGCCAGGATGTAGAACTCGCCGGGATCGAGAATGAGGCTGCCGTCGGAGCGCGCCTTGATCGGCTCCCAGAAGTCGTCGACCGCATAGCCGCCGCGGCGATCGACATCGACGACGCCGGTGTGGCGCTTGGCGCGATAGCCGACAAAGCCACCCGAGCTCTCGCCGGAGAGATCGACCGACAGCGCAACGCCGTGGGTGAGATCGGCATTGTCGGCGTCGACCAGCCGCTCAGCGGCGTGCAGCGCGTCGAGCTCGTCGGCCGTCAAGGTCGCCTCGCCGATCCGGAAACGGACCTGGCTGAGGCGGGAGCCCTCGCGCAGCAGCACGGGAAACGTCTTCGGGCTGATCTCGGCATAGAGCGGGCCGTGATAGCCGGCGCCGATCATGTCGAAGCGGCGGGTGCCGTCGGCGATCACGCGGGTGAAGACGTCGAGCCGTCCAGTCGAGCTCTTCGGGTTGGCCGCGGCCACAATCTCCGGCGGCAACGCCAGGCTTTCCAGCAGCGGGACGATGTAGACGCAATTGGTCTCCAGCACCGCCCCGTCGGAGAGATCGATCTCGTGCAGCTTCAGCTGGTCGATCCGCTCGGCGACGGTGGCGTCGGGCCCCGGCAGGAAGCTTGCCCGCACCCGAAAGGCGATGTCGCCGAGGCGGAGATCGAGGCTCGCCGGCTGGATCTGGCTCTCGACAAAGTCGTAGGCGGGCAGAATGAGGCCGGCCTCCGCCATCTCCGCGATCATGCGGTCGGGCAGAATTCCGTTCGATTCTTCTTCCAGCGTGAACGACACGGCGCGGTCCCTCGGGATGGCCCAAAATCAACCTCTGAGCGGCCATCAAGCCCCAAAATATGGGCTTTTACGGGTTATCCGATGACCGTCTTGACGGAAAGGGCGCGAGGGAATATCAGCTGCACTTATCCCGTGGTGATTTGAGCCGGCCGGCTTGCAGCCACGTTAAATAAGTCGCTAAACAGGCCGGGGACAGTGTGATCCCGGCTTGTGGAGGTTTCTCCAGGCCGGTTTTTTTGTGGCCATTTTCTTTGGAATGGCCACCTCGGAGGTCACATGTCTGAATCCAACGCTACCGCCCGCTTTCGTCCCGAAACCCGCCTCGTCCATGGCGGCACGCTGCGCTCGCAATTCGGGGAGACGTCGGAAGGGCTGTTTCTCACCCAGGGCTATGTCTACGACAGCGCCGAGCAATGCGAGGCGCGCTTCAAGGGCAAGGACCCCGGCTTCATCTATTCGCGCTATTCTAATCCGACCATTGCGATGTTCGAGCGCCGCATGATCGAGCTCGAGGGCGCCGAAGCCGCGCGCTCGACCGCGACCGGCATGGCCGCGGTAACCACCGCGATCCTCGCGCCGCTGAAGGCCGGCGACCACGTGGTGGCGTCGAAGGCGCTGTTCGGCTCGTGCCTCTATGTCGTGCAGGACCTGCTGCCGCGCTACGGCATCGAGACGACGCTGGTTGACGGCCTCGATCTCGACCAGTGGCAGCGCGCGTTGCGGCCGAATACGAAAACCTTCTTCCTGGAGAGCCCGACCAATCCGACGCTCGACGTGCTCGATATCGCGGCAATCGCTGAGATCGCGCATAGCGGCGGCGCCCGGCTGATCGTCGACAATGTGTTTGCCACGCCGATCTGGCAGAGCCCACTGTCGCTCGGCGCCGACGTCGTGGTCTATTCCGCGACCAAGCATATCGACGGCCAGGGCCGCTGCCTCGGCGGCATCATCCTGTCGTCGGAAGCCTTCATCGCCGAGCACATCCATAATTTCATGCGCCAGACCGGTCCGTCGCTGTCGCCGTTCAACGCCTGGGTGCTGCTGAAGGGTCTCGAGACGCTTCCCGTCCGGGTCCGCGCACAGACCGAAAACGCGGCGAAGATCGCCGACGCGCTGGCCAAGCATCCGAAGGTCACGCGACTGGTTTATCCCGGCCGCGCCGATCATCCGCAGGCCGAGACGGTGAAGAAGCAGATGGGCGCCGGTTCGACGCTGGTCGGCTTCGAGGTGAAGGACGGCAAGGCCGGCGCTTTCCGCTGCCTCAACGCGCTGAAGATCTCGCGCATCTCCAACAATCTCGGCGACGCCAAGAGCCTCGTCACGCATCCCGCGACCACGACGCATCAGCGCCTGGCGCCGGAAGCCCGCGCCGAGCTCGGCATCAGCGAAGGTTTTATTCGCTTCTCGGCGGGCCTGGAGCATCCCGACGATCTGATCGAGGATTTTGTGCGGGCGCTGGAGCAGGTTTGAGGGCAAGGTAGAAGCCCCAGGTGGGCTGCGCTCCCTCTCCCGCTTGCGGGGGAGGTGAAGCCAGTCTGCTGCTACGTCGCCGCCGTCGTCACGCCGCCATCGACCACAATGGTCTGGCCGGTCATGAAGGTCGAGGCGTCGGAGGCAAGGTAAGCCACTGCGCCTGCGATCTCGTCGGGCTCACCGATGCGGCGGAGCGGCGTCGACGCGGTGCGGCGCTTCAGATTATCCGGGTCCTCCCACAGCGCGCGGGCGAAATCGGTCTTCACCAGGCCCGGCGCCACGCAATTGACGCGCACGCCTTTCGGGCCCCATTCGCCGGCGAGGCTGCGGCACAGCGCGAAGTCCGCCGCCTTGGAGATGCCGTAGGCGCCGATCACGGTCGAGCCGCGCAGGCCGCCGATCGAGGAGATGATCACGACCGAGCCCTTGCCGCGTTCGGCCATCTGCGGGATCGCCAGCGCGGACAGCCAGATGTTGCTCTTGACGTTGGAGCCCATGATCTTGTCGAAGGCCTCGTCGGTGATGTCGAGCAGCGGGCCGTAATAGGGGTTCACCGCGGCGTTGCAGACCAGGATGTCGATCTTGCCGTAGTGCTTGATCGTGCCCGAGACCAGCGCCTCGACCTCGTTGCGGCGTGAAATGTTGCAGGGGATGACGAGCGCATCACCGCCCGCCTTCTTGATGCCGTCGGCAACTTCCTCGCAGGCATCCGCCTTGCGCGAGGAGATCACGACCTTGGCGCCGAGCTTTGCCAGCAGCTCCGCCGAGGAGCGGCCGATGCCGCGGCTCGAGCCGGTGACGACCGCGACCTGGCCGCTGAGATCGAACGGGGTGTTTTTCATTGTTGTTGCCTCCCTGTTTGTTCTTGGTCCGTCATGGCCGGGCTTGTCCCGGCCATCCACGTCTTGCTTTGCCGCCAAGACGTGGATGCCGTGCGATCAACCCAGCAGCCCGCCGCCCTCGCTGACGCGACGGAGGTGGTAGTCGGTGTCACCGAGCGTGTTCTCGATCATAGTCAGCCGCTTGAAGTAGTGGCCGATCTTGGCCTCCATGGTCATGCCGATGCCGCCATGGAGCTGGATCGACTGCTGGCCGACGAACTTCAAGGATTTGCCGACCTGCACCTTGGCGGCCGCGACCGCGGACGAACGCTCCTTGGCATCGTCGAAGTCCGCCGCCATGGTCGCGAACATCGACATGCTGCGGGCCTGCTCCAGCGCCACGAACATGTCGGCGGCGCGGTGCTGCAGGCTCTGGAACGAGCCGATCGCAACGCCGAACTGCTTGCGGGTCTTGATGTACTCGACGGTCTCCTTCAGCGACTCGTCCATCGCACCAACGGCTTCCGCGCACAGCGCGGTGCGGGTTTCGTCCGCCACGCGCTCGATCAGGGGCAGGCCGTTCTCGGGATCGCCGATCACAGCGTCCGCACCGACCTCGACATTGGTGAAGGTGATGTCAGCCGCGTGCAGGCCGTCCTGGGTCGGATAGCCCTTGCGGGTGACACCCTTGGCGTCGGCCGATACCAGGAACACGCCGATGCCGGTCTTGTCGCGCTGGCCGCCCTTGGTACGCGCGGTCACGATCAGCGTGTCGGCGTTCTCGCCGTTGAGCACGACGAACTTCTCGCCGTCGATCACCCAGCCGTTGCCCTTTTTCTTCGCGGTCGTCACGACGTCAAAGAGGTCGTAGCGCGAGTTCTTCTCAAGCTGCGCAAAGCCGAAGGTCCTGCTGCCGTCGATGATGCCGGGGATGTACTTGGCCTTCTGCTCGGCCGAGCCGCCATGGCGCAGGAAGCCGCCGGCGACCACGACGGTGGCGAGATAGGGCTCGACCACCAGCGCCTTGCCGAGCGCTTCCATCACGATCATGGTCTCGACCGCGCCGGCGCCGAAGCCGCCGTCGGTCTCCGCGAACGGCAGACCGAGCAGGCCCTGCTCGGCGAGCTTGCCCCAGAGGGCTTTGCTCCAGCCGCCCTTCTCCTTCATGTACTTCTTGCGCGCATCGAAGTCGTAGGCATCGCTGAGGAGCCCGTCGACGCTTTCCTTGAGAAGCCGCTGCTCCTCGGACAGATCAAAATCCATGTTCGTTCCCTTAAACTAATAGCCGTTACCGAAACCGGGGCCCTCTTCACCTCGCCCCGCTTGCGGGGAGAGGTCGAAATTCAAGCACAGCTTGAATTTCGGGTGAGGGGGTACAGGTCTCTCGACAGTCATTGCTCGGAGAGAAGCCCCTCACCCCAACCCTCTCCCCGCAAGCGCGGGGAAAGGGAGAGGAAACTACAGCCCCAGCACCGCCTTGCTGATGATGTTGCGCTGGATCTCGTTGGAGCCGCCGTAGATCGAAACCTTGCGGTTGTTGAAGTAGCTCGGCGCGATCTGCGCGGTCCAATCCATGCTCTCGTTGGAGCCGGCATCGCCATGCTCGTCATAGGGCGCGGCGAACGGACCGATGATCTCCATCAGCAGCTCGGTGGTGGTCTGCTGGATTTCCGAGCCCTTGATCTTGAGCACCGAGGACGCCGGATTGGGCTTGCCCTTGCCGTGCTTGCCCTCGTCGGCGACGACGCGGAGCTGGGTAAGCTCGAGCGCCTTGAGCTCGATCTCGCAGGCCGTGAGCTTTTCGCGGAATGCCGGATCCTCGATCACCGGACGGCCGCCGGCCTCAACCTTGGAGGCCAGCGCGCGGATGCGGCGCAGCCGCTCCTTCGATACGCCGACCCGGGCGATGCCGGTGCGCTCATTGCCGAGCAGGAATTTCGCGTAATCCCAGCCCTTGTTCTCCTCGCCGATCAGGTTTTCATAGGGCACCTCGACGTCGTCGAAGAACACTTCGTTGACCTCATGGCCGCCGTCGATGGTCTGGATCGGGCGCACCGTGACGCCTTTCGACTTCATGCTGAACACGATGAAGGAGATACCCATCTGCTTCTTCGCATTGTTGTCGGTGCGGCAGAGGCAGAAGATCATGTCGGCATGCTGGGCGAGCGTGGTCCAGGTCTTCTGGCCGTTGATGATCCACTTGTCGCCCTTGCGCTCGGCCTTGGTCTTCAGCGACGCGAGGTCCGAACCCGAGCCCGGCTCCGAAAAGCCCTGGCACCACCAGTCGTCGACACTGGCGATGCGCGGCAGATACTGCTTCTTCTGCGCTTCGTTGCCGAAGGTGTAGATGACAGGGCCGACCATGCTGACGCCGAAGGCGAGCGGCTGCGGCGCCGGATAGGACTGCAGCTCCTCGTTGAAGATGTAGTGCTGCACGGTGGTCCAGCCGGTGCCGCCATATTCCTTTGGCCAGTGGGTGACGCCCCAGCCCTTCTTGTTGAGGATGCGCCACCAGGTGACCATCTCGTCCTTCGACAGATGGCGGCCTTCCTGCAGCTTGCGCCTTGTCTCCGGCGGCACGTTGTTCTTGAAGAACTCCCGCACCTCCTCGCGAAACGCTATCTCTTCCTTGGTGAAAGCGAGATCCATCGGATCCTCCTTTGAAAGTTGAATTACCCTTCTAACTCTCTCGCTGTCGTCCCTGCGAAAGCAGGGACCCATAACCACCGGCCATCGCAACTGGCAAAGCTGGCCGCCGCTTGTGCCTCTTGCGAGGGCCGCGGCGTATGGGTCCCGGCTCGCGCTTCGCTTGGCCGGGACGACGAAATAACTACAACACCTCGAACAGGCGCGATGACTGCGTCCGTCATGAGCGGGGTCCTGATGCAGTCTGTTGTTGAGGTTGCGATGTCTTCGGCTGTTGCTGGCGCAATTCGTGACGCGACAACTTGCCAACCGGGGTACGCGGCAGCTCGGCGACAAACTCGACCGCAGCCGGCAGTTCATGCTTGCCCAATTTGCCGGTGAGGAACGCGCGCAGCTCGTCGACGGAGAACGCTGGCTGCCCATCGCGCAGCTTGATGAAGGCTTTTGCCGCCTCGCCGCGGTAGTCGTCAACGATGCCGATCACGATCACTTCCTGCACGGCGGGATGGGTGTAGATCGCCTGCTCGATCATCTGCGGATAGACGTTGAAGCCGCCGGAGATGATCATGTCCTTCTTGCGGTCGACCAGATAGAAATAGCCGTCGGCGTCCATGTAGCCGATGTCGCCGGTGAGGAAGCGGTCGCCGACAAAGGCCTCGGCGGTTTCCGCGGGCCGGTTCCAGTAGCCCTTGGTGACGTTCGGGCCGCGGATGCGGATTTCGCCGACCTCGCCGACCGGCATCACCCTGGTGGAATCCTCCAGCGACACCACGTCCATCTCGATGCCGGGCAGCATCAGCCCGATCGAGCCCGGCTTCTCCGGCCCTTCCTTGGGATGGCCGGTGCCGGGCGAGCAGGTCTCGGTCATGCCCCAGCCGCTCTTCAGCTTCATGCCGACGCGGCGCTCGAAGACTTTTGCGACTTCGACCGGCAGCGGCGCGCCGCCGGAGCCGGCGACCACCAGCGAGGAGAGATCGCGCTTGTCGAGATCGGGAAGCGAGGCGATCGCGATCCACATCGTCGGCACGCCGGGAAACACCGTCGCGCGCTTGACCTCGATGTCGCGCATCACGGCTTCGACGTCGAAGCGCTGGTGCAGCGAGATCAGATGGCCGCGCCGGATCGTCGACAGCAGCACGACGGTCAGCGCATAGATATGAAACAGCGGCAGCACGCAGATCACGCGCTCGATCGCATTGCGTTCGAGCCGCCCAGGCTTGCCCCAGACGTCGTAGATTGACACCGCCGCGGTGAGATTGCCGTGGCTGAGCATGGCCCCCTTGGGCAGGCCCGTGGTGCCGCCGGTATATTGCAGCAGCGCAACGTCCTCGACGTTGACCGCAGGCCATTGCGCCGGTTTGGTCGCGCCGTCGATGAATTGCCGGTGCGTCACGATGGCGGGATTGTCCGGCAACGCAGTCTGCGGCGTACCGACCTTGCCCCAATTGTCATCCTCGCAAACGATCAGACGGTCGAGCAGACCCTTGGCGAGGAATTTCAGCGCGGTCGGCAGCAGCGCCGAGAGGTTGCTGGTGACCAGCACGCGCGCGCCTGAATCGGACAGCTTGTGCGACAGCGCGATCTCGCCGTCGAGCGGCGACAGATGCACGACACGGGCGCCGGCCTTCAGCGCGCCGAAGAAATTGATCGGATGATCCGGCGAGTTGCCGAGAAACAATGCGACCGACGTGCCCTTGCCGTAGCCGGCCCGCATGAAGGCGGCGGCGGCGGTCTCGACCAGGGTTTCCAGTTCGCCGTAGCTGATCTGGCGTTCCCGGAATTCCAGCACCGGACGCGCGCCGAACTCCGCGGCCGCATTCGAGAGCAGGTCCGGCAGCGTGCCGCGCGCGATCTCGTCGCTCCACTGCACGCCGTTGGGATAATATTGTTCGCCGGGATAGGTCATGAACGTCTTCGCTTTCGTAAGGTGAGCACCGGCGCACGGGCTCCCCTCCCCCTTGCGGGGAGGGGTTGGGGGAAGGGGTACCCCTCTCGGGCAGTCCCGATGCCGCCACCCCTCTCCCTAACCCTCCCCCGCAAGGGGGGAGGGAACCCTGTCACCGCCTTCGCGTCGTCGAAGACGATCACGCCGCCTTCGATGCCGCGGCGAGCGAGGCGAAGGTCTTGCCCTCATCGGCGAGCTTCTTGAGCAGCGGCGCCGGCTCGAGCGATGGATCGTTGGTCTCCTTGGCGTAGAAGGCCAGCCGATCGGCGATGTGCTTCAGGCCGACGGTGTCGGCCCAGAACATCGGGCCGCCGCGATAGATCGGCCAGCCATAGCCATAGAGCCAGACCACGTCGATGTCGGACGGCCGCGCCGCGATGCCTTCGGCAAGGATCTTCGCGCCTTCGTTGATCATCGGGTACATCATGCGCTCGAGGATCTCGTCGTCGCTGACGACGCGCTTCTTGCGGCCGAGGCGCAACAGCGTCTCGTCGATCAGCTTCTCGACCTCCGGATCGGGCAGCGCCGCGCGCGAGCCCGGCTCGTACTTGTAGTAGCCCTTGCCGGTCTTCTGGCCGAAACGGCCGGCTTCGCAGAGCGCGTCCGCGATCTCCGACTTGATGCCGCGGTCCTTGCGCGAGCGCCAGCCGATATCGAGACCGGCGAGATCGCCCATCGCGAACGGGCCCATCGGCATGCCGAACTTCGTTACCACGGCGTCGACCTGCTGCGGCAGCGCGCCTTCGAACAGCAGCTTCTCGGACTGCTTGCCGCGCTGCGCCAGCATGCGATTGCCGACGAAGCCGTCGCAGACGCCGACCACGGCCGGCACCTTGGCGATCTTGCGGGCGATCGAGACGGCGGTGACCAGCGCGTCCGGCGCGGTCTTGTCGGCGCGCACGATCTCGCACAGCTTCATGACGTTGGCCGGCGAGAAGAAGTGCATGCCGAGCACGTCCTGCGGACGCTTGGTCGACTGCGCGATCTCGTCGATGTTGAGATAGGAGGTGTTGGAGGCCAGCACCGCGCCCGGCTTGGCGTACTGATCGAGCTTGCCGAACACTTCCTTCTTGACCGCCATGGTCTCGAACACCGCCTCGATAACCAGGTCAGCATCCCCGACGTTCTCGATACCGACGACGCCGTTGATCAGGGCCATGCGCTTGGCGGGCGCGTCCGCCGGGATGCCACCGCGCGCGGCGGTCGCCTCATAGTTCTTCTGCATGATGCCCAGGCCGCGCTTCAGCTGCTCCTCGCCGGTCTCGACCAGGGTGACCGGGATGCCGGCATTGGCGAACGACATCGCGATGCCGCCGCCCATGGTACCGGCGCCGAGGATGGCGACGCGCGCCACATTGCGGCCCTTGGTGCCCTCGGGAACACCGGAGATCTTGGCGGCTTCACGCTCGGCGAAGAAGGCATAACGCTGCGCCTTGGACTGGTCGCCGTTCATCAGCTTCAGGAAGCCCTCGCGCTCCTTTTTCAGGCCTTCATCGAACGGCAGGTCGATCGCAGCACCGACGGCGTCGGCGGCAGCGAACGGCGCCTCGAGGCCGCGCGCCTTCTTGGTCAGCGCGGCGACCGCATTGGTGAAGATCGAACGATCGGCCCTGGCCGCGGCGAGCTTGCTGTCGTCATCACGCAGCTTGCGCAGCGGACGCTTCTCGGCGACCAGCTTGCGCGCAAATGCCCCACCGCCGGACGCCGGGCCTTCCACGATCTCCTCGATCAGGCCGTTCTTGAGCGCCACCTCGGCGCTGATCGGATCGCCGCCGACGATCATCTTGACCGCGAGCTCGGGACCGACCGCGCGCGGCAGCCGCTGGGTGCCGCCGGCGCCCGGCAGCAGGCCGAGCTTCACCTCGGGCAGGCCGAGCTTGGCGTCCTTGGTGGCGACGCGATAGTGGCAGGCCAGCGCGACCTCGAGACCGCCGCCGAGCGCCGTGCCATGGATCGCGGCAACGATCGGCTTCGGCGAGCTTTCCATCAGGCTCAGCACTTCGGCGAGCCCGGGCGGCTTCGGCGGCTTGCCGAATTCGGTGATGTCGGCGCCGGCGATGAAGGTGCGGCCGGCGCAGGTCAGCACGATGCCCTGGACCTGCGGATCGTCGATCGCGGCCTTGATGCCATCGAAGATGCCGCCGCGCACGGCCGCGCTCAGCGCGTTCACAGGCGGACTGTTAACCGTGACGACTGCAATGTTGTCATGACGTTCGAGCTTGACGACTTCACTCACCGGGACTCTCCCTGGATGCTTCTTGTGTTGAGTAGCTGCACGACTTGCGTTGAGCCGCTACGATTAGACCAATTTCGCACTGCGAAATTTAATTCCACATCTTGACTCGGAGGGTTATTTTGAAGCACGAGCCTTGTCAACGAGCATGACAAGGTCAGGGAATGAAGCGCGCCGGGAAGAAAACAGCGACCGATCGCAATTTCGTCGTCGCGCTTTCCCGCGGACTGGACGTCCTGCGTGCATTTCAACCCAATGACGGGCTGCTCGGCAATCAGGAGATTGCGGCCCGCACCAAGTTACCGAAGCCGACGATTTCCCGGCTGACCTACACGCTGACCAAGCTGGGATACCTTACACCTGTACCGAAGTTCGAGAAGTACCAGCTCGCGCCGTCGGCGATGGCACTCGGCTACGCCGCGCTCGCCAATCTCGGCGTTCGGCATTTGTCCGAACCTTATCGGGAAGAAGTAATGCGCGCGACCGGCGGCGCAGTCGCCGTCGGCGGCCGCGACCGTCACAGCATGATCTATTTCGGCCAGAGCCGGAACGGCCTGGCGCTCGGCGTGCAACTCGACGTCGGCTCGCGGGTGCCGATCGCAACCACGGCGATGGGACGTGCCTATATTTGGGCATTGCCACCCGAGGAGCGTGCGGCTTTATTACGCGAGCTGCGAGATCACTATGGCACCCGCTGGGCCAAGATCCGCGACGGCATCGAGCGCTCCGGCGAGACGGTGGCGAAGCACGGTTTCACCTTGTCCACCGGCGACTGGCAGGATGATGTCGCCGCGGCCGGCGTTGCATTGAAATTGAACGACGGAACCGGCCCCTATGCTTTCAATTGCGGCGCGCCGGCATTCCGCTTCACGGAAGATCGATTGCTCAACGACATTGGACCTCGCCTTGTCGCGATGGTAAGGAACATCGAGCAGGCGCTCGGTGGAATGGCGCCGCAATCCAAAAAAGAAACAAGCAAAAAGACCAGAGTAGGAGGGAAAGTTGCACGTTTGGCCGAGGGGATCAGATAGCCTCCATCACGTCCGGCGAAGCACATCGCAGGGCCGCTCGCACCGCTCGAAGATGGCGGGCGAGACGAGATGACGCAGGCACAGCTCGCGCAGGGGAATGATCCTCTGCTCGCGGTTCGCGACGTCAGCGTCGTGTTCGGCGGCATCATTGCGTTGAACGGCGTGTCGTTCGACATGCGTCATGGACAGATCCTCGGCCTGATCGGGCCGAACGGCGCCGGCAAGACGACGCTGTTCAACTGCCTGTCGCGGCTCTACCAGCCGTCGTCCGGTGACATCCTGATGGAAGGCAAGAGCATCCTGTCGCGCCCGCCGCACCGGATCGCCGAGATCGGCATCGGCCGCACCTTCCAGAACGTCGCGCTGTTCCCCAACCTGTCCGTGCTCGACAATGTGCGCGTCGGCGCGCATGCGCGCACCTCGAGCGACATCGTCAGCGACTCGCTGCGCCTCGCCTGGGTCCGCCGCGGCGAGCACGACATGAACAAGAAGGTGCACGACATCCTCGGCTATCTCGATCTCGAGGACGTCGCCCACACCGTGGTCTCGGGGCTTCCCTTCGGGACCCAGAAGCGGGTCGAGCTGGCGCGCGCTTTGGCCGCGGATCCGAAGATCCTGCTGCTCGACGAGCCGGCCGGCGGCCTCAATCACGAGGAAGTCTACGTGCTCGGCGACCTGATCCGCAAAATCCGCGACGACCGTAAAATTACGGTGTTGCTGGTCGAGCATCACATGGGTCTCGTGATGTCGATCGCCGACCACGTCGTCGCGCTCAATTTCGGCCGCAAGCTTGCCGAAGGCACGCCGGCCCAGGTCCAGGCCGACCCTGATGTCATCAAGGCCTATCTGGGGAGCAAGGACCAATGACAGCGATGCTCAACGTCAAGGACCTGCGCGCCTATTACGGTCAGGTCCAGGCCCTGCACGGCCTCAGTTTCTCGCTCAACGAGGGTTCGTTGACCACGCTGCTCGGCGCCAACGGCGCCGGCAAGACCACCACGCTGCGCGCGATCTGCAACATGGTGCGATCGACCGGCGCGATCGAGTTCGAGGGCAAGCCGATCGGCACCCGTTCGACTGAAAACGTGGTCCGCCTCGGCATCGCCCATGTGCCGCAGGGCCGCGGCACCTTCACCAACATGACGGTGGAAGAAAACCTGCAGCTCGGCGCCATCAGCCGCTCGGACAAGCAGGCGATCGGCTCCGACATCGAGCGGATGTACGAACATTTCCCGGTGCTGAAGCAGCGCTACACCCAGCAGGCCGGCACGCTGTCGGGCGGCGAGCAGCAGATGCTCGCTGTGGCGCGCGCGCTGATGCTGCGGCCGCGGCTGATGCTGCTCGACGAGCCGTCATTCGGCCTCGCCCCGCTGATCGTGCGCGACCTGTTCCGCATCCTCGGCAAGATCAATCGCGAGGAAAAGGTGACCATCCTGGTGGTCGAGCAGAACGCGCAGCTCGCGCTCGAGCTCGCCGACCAGGCCTATGTGATCGAAACCGGACGGATCGTGATGTCGGGCAATGCCAAGGACATCGCGAACAACGAAGACGTCCGCAAATCCTATCTCGGCTACTGAGGAGCTGGCACAATGGAGCTTTTTGCCAACCAGGTCCTGGCCGGCATCGCCACCGGCGCGATCTATGCCTGCATGGCGCTCGCGGTGGTCATGATCTACCAGGCCATCGACCATCTGAATTTCGCCCAAGGCGAAATGGCGATGTTCTCGACCTTCGTGTCCTGGCAGCTGATGCAATGGGGCGTGCCATATTGGGGCGCTTTCGTGCTCACCGTCGCGTTTTCCTTCGCCGCCGGCATTGCGATCGAGCGGCTCTTGTTCAAGCCGCTGGCGAAGGCGCCGATCCTGACCAACGTCGCCGGTTTTATCGCGCTGTATGCGATCATCAACAGCGTCGCCGGCCTGATCTGGGACTTCACCATCAAGCAGTATCCGACGCCGTTCGGCTCTTCCCCGTTCCTCGGCAGCCAGCTGATCTCGACCCACCAGGCCGGCATGATCGGCATTACGCTCTTGATGCTGCTCCTGCTGTTCTTCTTCTTCCGCTTCACCCGGGTGGGTCTTGCGATGCGTGCCGCCGCATCGGTGCCGGAATCGGCGCGGCTGGTCGGCATCAACACCTCGTGGATGATCGCGCTGGGCTGGGGCATGGCCGCGGCGATCGGCTCAATCGCCGGCATGATGATCGCGCCGGTGGTGTTCCTCGAGCCGAACATGATGCTGGGCGTGCTGATCTACGGATTTGCCGCCGCCGTGCTCGGCGGCCTGACCAGCCCGTTCGGTGCCGTGATGGGCGGCTTCCTGGTCGGCATCTTCGAGAACCTCGTCGGCACCTACATCCCCGGCGTCGGCAATGAGCTGAAACTTCCGATCGCGCTTGCGCTGATCATTGTCGTCCTGGTCGTCAAACCGGCAGGCCTGTTCGGTCGCGCCATCGTGAAGCGAGTTTGATCATGAGCGCCGCTGAAGAAGTCGAAGTCGTCACCGAAGGCCAGGCCGTCGAGGCCGTTCCCAAGCGCGCCATGACGCTGGGCTATGGCACGTCGCTCGTCGTGCTCGCCGCGCTGATCCTGATCCCGATGTTCGTGAAGAACTTCATCATCTTCCAGATGACGATGCTTCTGATCTACGGCCTTGCGGTGATGGCGCTCAACATCCTGACCGGCGGCTCCGGCCAGTTCTCGCTCGGTCAGAGCGCGTTCTACGCCGTCGGCGCCTATACCTCGGCGATCCTGATGGAGCATGTGGGCATGAACTATGCCCTCACGCTGCCGATCGCCGGCATCGTCTGCTTCGGCTTCGGCTTCCTGTTCGGCCAGCCGGCGCTGCGGCTTTCCGGTGTCTATCTGGCGCTCGCCACCTTTGCGCTCGCCACCGCGATGCCGCAGCTTCTGAAGCTGGGCTATTTCGAGCACTGGACCGGCGGCGTGCAGGGTCTCGTGGTCACCAAGCCGGATGCGCCGTTCGGCCTGCCGATGGGGCAGGACATGTGGCTGTATTACTTCACGCTGGTGGTCACGATCGCGATCTATATCGCTTCAGTGAACCTGTTGCGCTCGCGCTCGGGCCGCGCCTTCATGGCGATCCGTGACAACGAGATCGCGGCTTCCGCGATGGGCGTCGACGTCGCGCTTTACAAGACGCTGGCGTTCGGCGTCTCGGCCGGCATCACCGGCGTTGCCGGCGGTCTCGGCGCCATCGCGGTGCAGTTCGTGGCACCCGACGGCTACACCATCCAGCTCGCGATCTCGCTGTTCCTCGGTATGGTGGTCGGCGGCGTCGGCTGGCTGCCCGGCTCGATCGTCGGAAGCGCCTTCATCATCTTCGTGCCCAACATCGCGGAGGGGATTTCCAAGGGCCTCTCCGGCGCTGTGTTCGGCGTGCTGCTGTTCCTCGTCATCTTCCTCGTGCCGCACGGCGCCAGGCAGGTTGCGATCGTTGCCCACCAGCTGGCCGCAAAGCTCAAGAAAAACTAACAGCCTATCGAAGCAAACCAGGAGATATTATGCTTTCTACCGTTCGGATCGCCGCGATTTCCGCGGCGATCGTCGCTGTTGCTGCGACGTCCACTGCCGCATTCGCCCAAAAGAAATATGACACCGGCGCAAGCGATACCGAGATCAAGGTCGGCAACATCATGCCGTATTCGGGACCGGCCTCCGCCTATGGCGTGATCGGCAAGACCGAAGAAGCCTACTTCAAGATGATCAACGATCAGGGTGGCATCAACGGCCGCAAGGTCAGCTTCGTCAGCTATGACGACGCCTATTCGCCGCCGAAGGCGGTCGAGCAGGTGCGCAAGCTGGTCGAGAGCGACGAGGTGCTCGTCGTGTTCAACCCGCTCGGCACGCCGTCGAACACCGCGATCCAGAAGTACCTCAACTCCAAGAAGATCCCGCAGCTGTTCGTCGCCACCGGCGCCACCAAGTGGAACGACCCGAAGAACTTCCCGTGGACCATCGGCTGGCAACCCAGCTACCAGAGCGAAGCGCAGATCTATGCCAAATGGCTGTTGAGGGAGAAGCCCGACGCCAAGGTCGCGATCCTCTATCAGAACGACGATTTCGGCAAAGACTACCTCAAGGGCACCAAGGACGGTTTCGGCGCCAAAGCGGCCTCCAGCATCATCATGGAGGAGAGCTATGAGGTCTCCGAGCCGGAGATCGACGGCCATATCGTCAAGATCAAGGCCGCCAATCCCGACGTGCTCCTGATCTACACCACGCCAAAATTCGGCGCCCAGACCATCAAGAAGACCGCCGAGCTCGGCTGGAAGCCGCTGCAGATCATCACCAACGTGGCGATCTCGGTCGGCAGCGTGATGCAGCCCGCCGGCTTCGAGAACGCCCAGGGCGTGCTCTCGGCCGCCTATGCCAAGGACGGCTCCGACCCGCAATGGGCCAACGATCCCGGCATGAAGAAGTGGAACGCCTTCCTCGACAAGTACATGCCGGGCGTCGACAAGACCGACAACGGCGTCGTCTACGGCTATGGCGCCGCGCAGACGCTCGCCAAGGTGCTCGAAATGTGCGGCGACGATCTGACCCGCGCCAACGTCATGAAGCAGGCGGCGAGCCTGAAGGATTTTACGCCGGACACCCTGCTGCCCGGCGTCAAGATCAACACCTCGGCCACCGACTTCGCCCCAATCGCCCAGCTGCAGATGCAGCGCTTCAAGGGCCAGAAATGGGAACTGTTCGGCGAGATCATTTCCGGCGACGTTCCCTCCGAGTAACGCTGCACTGCGGGAATAAAACAACAGCCTCCGCGATCAACGTCGCGGGGGCTTTTTGTTGACGCCCGGCGCCGATGGTATTGAATACACGGCACAAGAATACGAGGTGGGGAAACCATGATTGCCGTACGCCCGTCCCTGACGGCGCTATTGTCCGCATTCGCTCTGATCCTGACGAGCTGCAATGTCGCCTTGGCGCAGAAGGCCTACGACACCGGCGCCAGCGACACCGAGATCAGGATCGGCAACACCGTGCCGTACTCGGGACCCGCCTCGGCCTATGGCGTGATCGGCAGGACCGAGGCGGCCTACTTCAAGATGATCAACGCGTCCGGCGGCATCCGCGGCCGCAAGATCACGTTCATCTCCTATGACGACGGCTACTCGCCGGCCAAGACCGTCGAGCAGGCGCGCAAGCTGGTCGAGGACGACGCGGTGCTGCTGGTGTTCGGCTCGGTCGGCACCTCAAGCAACGCCGCGATCCGAAAGTACATGAACGAGAAGCAGGTGCCGCAGCTGTTCATCGCTTCCGGCGCCTCCAAGTGGAACGACCCCAAGAACTATCCATGGACCATGGGCTGGCAACCGTCCTACCAGGACGAGGCGCGGGTCTACGCAAAGTACATCATGAAGCACAAGCCCGACGCCAAGGTTGGCGTGCTTTACCAGAATGATGATTTCGGCAAGGACTACCTCAAGGGACTGAAGGACGCTTTCGGCGACAAGGCCACGATGATCGTCGCCGAAGAGGCCTACGAGACGTCGGAGCCCACAATCGACAATCGCATCATCAAGCTGAAGGCCGCCGGCGCCGACACCTTCGTCAGCGTCACGACGCCGAAATTCGCGGCGCAGGCCATCAAGAAGGCGGCCGAGATCGCGTGGACGCCGCTGCAGTTCGTCGCCAACGTTTCGGCTTCGGTCGGCGGCGTGATGCAGCCGGCGGGCTTCGAGAATTCGCAGGGCATCCTGTCGGCGTCCTACCTCAAGGACGGCGCCGACCCACAATGGGACAAGGATCCCGGCATGGAGAAATTCCTTGCCTTCCTCAAGAAGGATTATCCCGACGCCAACAAGCTCGACGGCGCCACCTCCTTTGGTTACGCCGCCGCGCAGACCATGGTGAAGGTGCTGGAGATGTGCGGTGACGATCTCACCCGCGCCAATATCATGAAGCAGGCCGCGAGCCTGAAGGATTATGTCCCCGACACGCTGCTGCCGGGCATCAGCATCAACACCTCGGCCACCGACTTCGCGCCGATCAAGCAGCTGCGCCTGATGCGGTTCAAGGGCGAGAGGTGGGAGCTGTTCGGTGACATCATTTCGAGCAATCTGAGCAACTAGGACGACGCACGACCTCAACGCAAACGCTTCGCGTGTATCGCGAGGCGCTTCAGCAACGCAGGTTTTCCTCGCAACGCGTTCGACTAAATGACGCCCTCCGCGGCACCGCCGCGGGGGGCTTCCTGTTGCTGGCACCAGGCGAAAGGTATTCAATGTCGCGAGGGGCCGCGAAGTGCTCCCATTCCAAAAATCGTGACACATTCATGGTGATCCAAGGGAGATCAAAATGCCTGCTATCCACTTGCGATTGGGGGCCATTTCGGCTGCCCTCGCATTGCTCGCGGCGGCCACGAGCCCCGCCGTCGCGCAGAAGAAATACGACACCGGCGCCAGCGATACCGAGATCAAGATCGGCAACATCATGCCCTACAGCGGAGCGGCCTCCGCCTATGGCGTGATCGGCAAGACCGAGGAGGCCTATTTCCGCAAGGTCAACGCCGAGGGCGGCATCAACGGCCGCAAGGTCACCTTCATCAGCTACGACGACGCCTACACGCCGCCGAAGACCGTCGAGCAGGCGCGCAAGCTCGTCGAGAGCGATGAGGTGCTGATCATCTTCAATTCGCTCGGCACGCCGCCGAACTCGGCGATCCAGAAATACATGAACCAGAAGAAGGTGCCGCAACTGTTCGTCGCCACCGGGGCCACCAAGTGGAACGACCCGAAGGAATTCCCCTGGACCATGGGCTGGCAGCCCAACTACCAGAGCGAGTCCATCATCTATGCGAAGTACATCCTGAAGAACAAGCCGGACGCCAGGATCGCGGTGCTCTACCAGAACGACGATTACGGCAAGGACTATCTGAAGGGATTCAAGGACGGGCTCGGCGCCAAGGCCGCCTCGATGATCGTCGCTGAGGACAGCTACGAGGTGACCGAGCCGACCATCGATTCCCACATCGTCAGGCTCAAGGCCACCGGCGCCGACGTATTCTTCAACATCACGACGCCGAAATTCGCGGCGCAGGCCATCAAGAAGAACAACGAGCTCGGCTGGAAGCCGCTGCATTTCCTCAACAACGTCTCCTCGTCGATCGGCAGCGTGATCAAGCCGGCGGGCTTCGAGAACGCCCAGGACATCATCTCGTCGCAATATCTGAAGGATCCGACCGATCCGCAGTGGAAGACCGACAAGGGCATGATCGCCTGGAACCAGTTCCTGGATAAGTACTACCCTGAAGCAAACCGCGCCGACGCGTCCGTGATGTACGCGTACACCGTCGCGCAGGGCCTCGAGCACGTGCTGCGGGCGTGCGGCGACAATCTGACGCGCGAGAACATCATGAAGCAGGCCGCCGGCATCCGCGACCTCGAGCTCGGCGGCCTGTTGCCGGGCGTCAAGGTCAACACCTCGGCGACCGACTTCGCGCCGCTTTCGCAACTGCAACTGATGCGGTTCAAGGGCGAGACCTGGGAGCGATTTGGTGAAATTTTGAGCGGCGACGTCGGCGGCTAACCCGAAATTGTCGACTAAAGACGAGAGCCCCTGCGGCGTTGTCGCAGGGGCTTTTCATTGAGACCGACCGCCTAAAATGCTAATCACTACAGCCAAATAAGAGAGCCCTCGAAACAAGGGGGCCGCGACACATCCGTCTGACAACAGGGAGAGAGACATCAATGTCCGCTACCACTAGACTTGCGGTCCTCGGGGCCGCGCTCGCGCTCGTCGCCACGTCCGGCAGCGCCGCGTTTGCCCAGAAAAAATACGACACCGGCGCCAGCGACACCGAAATCAAGATCGGCAATATCATGCCCTACAGCGGACCCGCATCCGCCTACGGCATCATCGGCCGCACCGAGGCCGCCTATTTCAAGAAGATCAACGACGCCGGCGGCATCAACGGCCGCAAGATCAACTTCATCTCCTACGATGACGCCTATTCGCCGCCGAAAGCCGTGGAGCAGGCCCGCAAGCTGGTCGAGAGCGACGAGGTGCTGCTGATCTTCAACTCGCTCGGCACGCCGTCCAACTCGGCGATCCAGAAATACATGAACTCCAAGAAGGTGCCGCAGCTGTTCGTCGCCACCGGCGCCACCAAGTGGAATGACCCGAAGGACTTCCCCTGGACCATGGGCTGGCAGCCCAACTACCAGAGCGAGACCCAGATCTACGCAAAATACATTCTGAAGAACATGCCGAACGCCAAGATCGCGGTGCTGTTCCAGAATGACGATTACGGCAAGGACTATCTGAAGGGTCTCAAGGACGGCCTTGGCCAGAAGGCCGCCAGCATGATCGTCGCCGAAGAGAGCTTCGAGACTTCCCAGCCCACGATCGACAGCAACATCGTCAAGCTGAAGTCCAGCAACGCCGACGTCTTCATCGACATCGCGACGCCGAAATTCGCGGCGCAGGCGATCAAGAAGATTGCCGAGATCGGCTGGAAGCCGACCCACTTCCTCAACAACGTGTCGGCCTCGGTCGGCAGCGTGATCAAGCCGGCCGGCTTCGAGAACGCGCAGGACATCATCTCCGCCGCCTATCTGAAGGACGCCTCCGACAAGCAGTGGGACAATGATCCCGGCATGAAGGAATTCTACGCCTTCATGGCCAAGGACTTCCCCGAGGGCGACAAGCTCGACGGCGGCACCGTGGTCGGCTTCGGCGTGGCCCAGACCCTCGTCCAGGTGCTCAAGCAGTGCGGCGACAACCTCACCCGCGAGAACATCATGAAGCAGGCGGCGAACCTGCAGGACTTCCGCACCGAGGTGCTGCTGCCCGGCATCAAGATCAACACCGCCGCGAATGATTTCGCGCCGATCAGCCAGCTGCAGCTGATGAAGTTCAAGGGCGAGAAATGGGAACTGTTCGGTGACGTCATCAGCGCAGACGTCGGCGGCTGATTTCCCGCAAATTGCCGGCTGAGAATGGCCCCCTGCGATACCGTCGCAGGGGGCTTTTCATTAGCCAGGGCATCCGCCCGCCGACCGGCCCGGGCGATGCCGCTTACACTTTGCCCGGCAATGCGCTAGGAAATCCCGCAAGAAACCGCCCCTCGCGCGGCGGCAACAACAAGGAGCTTTCGGGAAATGCCGATGCCGATCCGACACCGTGTCGCAACCGCCCTGCTGGGCCTCGCCGTCGCCACCGCGGCCGGCAATGCCGCATGGGCGCAGAAGAAATACGACACCGGCGCGAGCGATACCGAGATCAAGATCGGCAACATCGTGCCCTATAGCGGCCCGGCGTCGGCCTATGGCGTGGTCGGCAAGGCAATGGCCGCCGTGTTCAAGAAGGTCAACGACGACGGCGGCATCAACGGGCGCAAGATCAACTTCGTTTCCTATGACGACGCCTATTCGCCGCCGAAGGCCGTGGAGCAGGCCCGCAAGCTGGTCGAGAGCGACGAGGTGCTGTTCCTGTTCGGCACGCTCGGCACCGCCTCCAACACCGCGATCCAGAAGTATCTCAACGCCAAGAAGGTGCCGCAGCTGTTCGTCGCCACCGGCGCCACCAAGTGGAACGACCCGAAGAGCTTCCCCTGGACCATGGGCTGGCTGCCCAGCTACCAGAGCGAGTCGCGCATCTACGCGAAGTACCTGCTCAAGGAGAAGCCGGCCGCCAAGGTCGCGGTGCTCTACCAGAACGACGACATGGGCAAGGACTACCTCAAGGGCCTCGAGGACGGCTTCGCCAGCGATCCGGTGCGGATAGCCGCCAAAGAGAGCTACGAGGTCGCCGAACCGACCATCGATTCCCATGTGGTGCGGCTGAAATCCTCCAACCCTGATGTCATCATCTTCTTCACCACGCCGAAATTCGGCGCTCAGGCGATCAAGAAGCTCGGCGAGATGAACTGGAAGCCGGTCACGATCGTGTCCAACGTCTCGGCCTCCACCGCGACGGTGATGCGTCCGGCCGGGCTCGACAATGCGCAAGGCGTGATCTCGGCGGCCTACGCCAAGGACGCCAGCGATCCGCAGTGGAAGGACGACGCCGGCATGAAGGCGTTCGACGATCTGCTCGCCAAATACATGCCCGACACCAACCGCGTCGATGCCTCGGCGATGACCGGCTACAACATGGCAACCACCATGGTCGAGGTGCTGCGCCGCTGCGGCGACGACCTCACCCGCGCCAATGTGATGAAGCAGGCCGCAAGCCTGAAGCAGTTTGCGCAGGGCGGCCTGTTGCCCGGCGTCACGCTGAGTACAAGTCCCGACGACTTCCAGCCGATCGAGCAACTGCAACTTATGCAGTTCAAGGGCGAGCGCTGGCAATTGTTCGGCGACGTCATCAGCGGCGAAGTCGCCGGAAACTAGAGACGGAACGGAGCTTGTTTCGATTGGAGGCACCGCAACCTTCCTTCACCTCTCCCGCTTGCGGGGGAGGTCGGATCGCATCAAAGATGCGATCCGGGTGGGGGCTTTCTCCGCAATACGACTCGTGGCAGCACCCCCACCCTAACCCTCCCCCGCAAGCGGGAGAGGGAACACAGCGTGTAATGCGGCCCAATTTACCCACGTCCCGGCTCTCGCGAAGGTATAGCCATGACCGACCGTCGTCCCTTCCTGCGTTCGATCTTTGATGCCGCGGTGGCGGCTGCGCATCCCGATGTCGTGCTGGCATCGCGGCTGCGGCCGGCGCCGAAGGGACGCGTGATCTGCCTCGCAGCCGGCAAGGGCGCCGGCGCCATGGCCGCGGCGGCGGAACGGCACTATCTCGACACGCTCGGCCTTGCGCCATCGCGGCTGGTCGGCATCGCCACCACCCGCCATGGCCATGGTGTGCCGACCCGCCGCATCAAGGTGGTCGAGGCCGGCCACCCGGTGCCCGATGAGGCCGGCTTGCGCGCAGCCGACGATACGCTGCGGCTCGCCGCCGAGGCGACGGCAGACGATCTGCTGCTGGTGCTGCTGACCGGCGGCGGTTCGGCGAACTGGATCGCGCCCGTCGAGGGCGTGAGCTTCGCCCAGAAGCAGCAGGTCAACCGCGCGCTGCTGCGCTCCGGCGCGCCGATCGGCGAGATGAACATCGTCCGCAAGCATTTGTCGCGGATCAAGGGCGGACGGCTGGCGCGCGCCGGCCAGCACGCCGCCGAGATAGTCACGCTGGCGATATCAGACGTGCCGCATGACGATCCCTCCGCGATCGCCTCGGGACCGACGGTGCCGGATACAACCACGCTAGCGGATGCCCGCGCGCTGGTCGCCAGATACAATCTCTCCGTCGATGACGCGGTCCGCCGTGCGCTTGACGATCCCAGGAACGAGAGCTGCAAGCCCGGCGATCCCGCCTTTGCGCGGGCGACGTTCGAACTGCTGGCGAAGCCGAAGGCCTCGATCGATGCCGCCGTGAAGGTCGCGCAGGACGCCGGCTATGAGACCATCGCGCTCGGCGCCGATCTCGAAGGCGAGGCCCGCGACGTCGCGGCCGAGCACGCGCGGCTCGCGCTGAAGGCGCGCAGCGAAGGCAAGCGGGTTGCGATCATCTCCGGAGGCGAGCTCACGGTGACCGTGCGCGGCAATGGCCGCGGCGGGCCCAACCAGGAATACGCGCTGGCGCTCGCCGATCTGCTCAAGGATACGCCCGACATGTCGGCGCTCGCCGCCGACACCGACGGCGCAGATGGCGGCGCCGGCAGCGCCACCGACCCCGCCGGAGCCGTGATCGATCAGGCGACATTCGCGAAGATGAAATCGATCGGCCTCGATCCGAGGGCCTATCTCGAGAACAATGACGCCACGGGCTTCTTCGCGCAGACCGGGGATCTGCTGCTGACCGGGCCGACGCTGACCAACGTCAACGATGTGCGCGTGATCCTGGTGGATTGATCCATCGTCATTCCGGGGGGATGCGTAGCATCGACCCCGGAATCTCACTCGACCACCTCTGGATTCCGGGTTTGCGCTGACGCGCGCCCCGGAATGGCGCGTAACCATCCAGTCATTGCATGACGGGCTCCGCGACTTGTCCGCCGAAACCGGGGCGATGGCGCAAGCAACCCAGCACGCCGCCCCAATCCTGCGCGCGACCTCAACGCGCGCTGAAAGTGAGGCCGGCACGCGCCTTCAGACGCTCGCGCAAGGCCGGCCCCATCAGCGCGCCTGGCGTCCAGATGCCGCCCTCGCCCTGCACGTCGCGCACGAGGCAGAGTGCGCTCTCGGCGATCATCTTGCTGGTCGAGCCATAGCCCGGATCGCGGTCGCCGGTGACGACGGCCTCGACCCGTCCGCCATCCGGCACCTCGCCCAGAAAGAAGATGTCGTAGAAGCCCCTCTCGCGCGCTTCCCGGGTCGGGCCTGCGCCGCGTTTGAGACCGTCGGTCCCGAACAAGGACACCACCGTGGCGAACGCCTCCGTCGTCACGCTCGCGATGTCCGCAAGTCCCGGCGCCACCATCATCTCGTCATAAACGAAGTCCCTGCCGTAGGGATGTCCCAACAGGAAGTTCGTGCGGTGCACGTTCTTGGTGTTGATCGGCGCCATTGGGAACGGCACGAGCCACGCGTGCATGCTCGTGTCATATTCGGGGACGAGACCCGACGGCTGAGACGGCCCGGTGAAGCCCGGCGTCAACGCGAACGGATCGGTCAGCAGCCGGATCAGGGCCGGGTCGCGCGCCGCGGCGGCCAGCGTCGCCTGAGCGCTCGCCGCGGTCCCACCGGACATGCCGCCCTTCACCTTGCGCAGACGGGCCTTGACCCGCCGCGCCGGACGTCCGAATTTCTCGCGCGCTTTCTCCTGCAACGTGAGCACACCGAGGTCGAACGGGATGGAATCGAAGCCACAGGAGAAGACGATGCGCGCGCCGGTCCGTTTGGCCTCTTCGTGATGGACGTCGATCATGCGCCGCATCCAGCCCGGTTCGCCGCAAAGATCAACATAGGCCGTGCCGGTGGCCGCGCAGGCCGCCACTAGTTCGGGACCGTGAAGCTGATAAGGCCCGACCGTGGTGACGACCACGGCCGCGCGCTCGCACATCGAACGCAGGCTGGCCGGCTCGGCCGCATCCGCCTTCACCAACGGCAAATCGTCCGGTGCGCCGATGTCGGCACGGATCTTCTGGAGTTTGTCGGTCGAGCGTCCCGCAATTGCCCAAGACGGAGCATCGTCCCCGCGATAGGATGTCGCCAGATATTCGGCGATGAGACGGCCGGTGTAACCCGTCGCGCCATAGACGATGAGGTCGAAGTCCCGCTTCACGGCGTTGATCCTCCTCGAGCCCCCCGGAAGCGATCCCTTCAGATCCGTTAGCAAACGCTCGGTACGCTTCGCGGCCACTTTGGCGAGGGGCCATGCAACATTCGGGCGCACCCTGTCGCGATTGATGGAGGATACCACAGTTCCCGCCTTGGGCGCGCAACCCTCCCGGCGATTTCCGGCCTTCCCTTGAGAGCCGTCGTGAGTACGGATGCTGGGTCTGGTCGGCGTGAGCCGGAAGCAGACAGCCGGCACATTTGACCGCCTGTGGCCGCTTGCAAACGCCCTCCGACGGCCTACCATGGATTGGGGAGCTCACCGTGCAGGAGCGAAGCCATGGAACTCACCGTGGTGCCCATCGTCAAGCCGGATGAGACCAACTTCATCTTCGGCCAGTCGCATTTCATCAAGACCGTGGAAGACCTTCACGAAGCGCTGGTGGGCGCGGTACCGCGCATCCGCTTCGGGGTGGCTTTCTGCGAGGCCTCCGGCAAGCGGTTGGTGCGCTGCTCCGGTAACGACGACGCCTCGTTCGCCCTGGCACGCGACAACGCATTGGCGATCGGCGCCGGTCACACCTTCCTGATTTTCCTCGGCGACGGGTTCTTTCCCGTTAACGTGCTGGCGGCGGTGCGCGCGGTGCCGGAGGTCTGCCACATCTATTGCGCGACGGCCAATCCTACACAGGTGATCGTCGCGCAGACGGAGCTCGGGCGCGGCGTGCTCGGCGTGGTGGATGGCGCCTCGCCGCTCGGTGTCGAGACCGACGCCGACATAGCGTGGCGGAAGGATCTGCTGCGAAACATCGGCTACAAGCTTTAGACCGTGGTCGCTTGGCGGCGCCCGCATGCCGGATACGTATCAACCCAGCGCGTCATTGCGAGCGGATGGGCCGTCACGCCCCCTCAAAACTCCTGCGCGAGCTTCGCCAGCATCTCCAGCAACGCGGCGTGGTTGGCGGGGCCAAGCACCTCGATCAGCCGCGCCTCGTGCTTGTTGGCGACCAGCTTCTTGGCGCGCGCCAGCACGGCACGGCCCCTGTCGGTCAGGACCAGGATGTGGGAGCGGCGGTCGTTGGTGGAGCGCATCCGTGCGCAAAGGTCGCGGCTCTCCAGCGCGTCGAGCATGGCGACGAAATTCGGCCTGAGGATGCCGAGCGTGTTGGCGATCTCGGTCTGGTTGCGGCCCGGATTCTTGTCGAGCAGCAGCAGCACCGAGAATTGCGCCGGGGTCAGCTGCAGCGGCGCGACGCAGCGCAGGAAGTCCTCGAAGACCTTGAGCTGCGCACGCTTCAGCGAATAGCCGAGCAGTTCGCCCAGTTGCAGCATGCTGTCGTCCCCGGCAGGATCGACCGGTTCCCTGCGCAGGGCACGCGGTGATCGGACGGCATCGGCGGCGGTCTTGGAAACAGTCATCGCTCCAGGCTCGCAATCCCGGTACAAAAACCCCGCGGGACGCTCGGGGACCTTGAGATTATATCTAATAATCGTTATGCACTATATCAAATATCGGCACCTATCAACAGCCGATATCGGCCGACCCGACCGGCACAACCGGTTGCGGCGGTCCGACGCCTAAGGGGGAGCGCTCGGCCTTGAACACAACGATCATGCTGTTCCTGCTGCAGGACGGCATCACCAATGGCGCGATCTACGCACTGCTCGGGCTGGCCCTGGTGCTGGTGTTCGCGGTCACGCGGGTCATCCTGATCCCGCAGGGCGAATTCGTGACCTACGGCGCGCTGAGCTACGCCATGCTGGCGACCGGCCAGGTGCCCGGCACGGTGCGGCTAGCCGTCGCGATGGGCCTCGTCGCCTTCGCCCTCGACCTGTTCTTCGCTCGCAAGGCGCTGCATGCGCGGCTGGTGATGCGCTCCGTCGCGCTGAACATCGTCTTCCCGTTCGCGCTGCTCGGCCTCGTTTACGTCCTGGTTGGTCCCAACACGCCGGTCGCCGTCAACATTGCACTGGCGCTCCTGATCGTGGCGGCGATCGGGGTCTTTCTCTATCGCATCGCTTTCCAGCCGATTGCGCACACATCGGTGCTGGTGCTCCTGATTGCCTCGGTCGGCTGCCACCTTGCGCTGCAGGGCCTGGGCCTGGTGTTCTTCGGCGCCGAAGGCCTGCGCGCCCCGGCGCTGTCGAATGCCGCGCTGACTGCGGGCCCGCTGCGGTTCACCGGCCAAAGCCTCGCCGTCTACGCCTTGACGGTCGGCTTCATCGTCGCGCTGTGGCTGTTCTTCGGCTACACCAAGACCGGCAAGGCGTTGCGCGCCACCGCGGTCAACCGCCTCGGCGCCCGCCTGGTCGGCATCCGCACCACGCTGTCGGGCCAGATCGCATTCCTGCTCGCCTCGGTGATCGGCGCCATCTCCGGCATCCTGATCGTTCCGATCACCACGCTCTATTACGATACCGGCTTCCTTATCGGCCTGAAGGGCTTCATCGCCGCCATCATCGGGGGCCTGGTCAGCTATCCCCTGACCGCGGTCGCCGCCATCGTGGTCGGCATCGTCGAAGCCTTCTCATCGTTCTACGCCAGCAATTTCAAGGAAGTCATCGTGTTCACGCTGATCCTCCCCGTGCTCGTGTTGCGCTCGCTTGCAGCGCCCGCGGTCGAAGAAGAGAAGGATTGAGCGCGATGACGCAGCGGCTCCCTCTCATCATCTTCGCGCTCGTGCTGGCGGTGGTCCCGCTCGTCCCGGGCATTCCGCCGTTCTGGATCGTGCTGCTCGACAATATCGGCCTCGCCGCGCTGGTCGCGATGGGGCTGGTGCTGCTCACCGGCGTCGGCGGCCTCACCTCGTTCGGGCAGGCCGCGTTCTGCGGTTTCGGTGCCTACACCACGGCGGTGCTGACCACCGCCTATGGCGTCTCGCCCTGGCTGACGCTGCCGGCTTCGCTCGTGGTCAGCGGCATTGCGGCGGTTCTGCTCGGCATCGTCACGGTGCGGCTGTCGGGCCATTATCTGCCGCTCGGCACCATCGCCTGGGGCATCGGCCTGTTCTATCTGTTCAGCAAGCTCGAATTCCTCGGCCGCAATGACGGGATCTCAGGCATTCCGCCACTCTCGATCGGCTCGTTCAAGATGCTGAGCCCGGATACGATCTACTACGCGATCTGGGTCGCGGTGCTGATCGCTGCGCTGCTGACCATGAATCTCCTGGACTCCCGCACCGGGCGCGCGATCCGCGCCTTACGGCGCGGCCATGTCGCAGCCGAAGCGTTCGGCGTGCAGACGCCGCGCGCCAAGCTCCTGGTGTTCATCTATGCAGCGGTGCTGGCCGGCCTGTCCGGCTGGCTGTATGCGCATTTCCAGCGCGCCGCCAACCCGACGCCGTTCGGCGCGCAGGCCGGCATCGAGTATCTGTTCATCGCCGTCGTCGGCGGCGCCGGTTACGTCTGGGGCGCCGTGCTCGGCGCCGGCATCGTCGTGATCCTCAAGGAGGTGCTGCAGAGCTACCTGCCCTACATCTTTGGCGGCCAGAGCCAGCTCGAGACCATCGTGTTCGGCATCATGCTGGTGCTGCTGCTGCAGCTCGCGCCATCAGGCGTCTGGCCCTGGCTGATGTCGCGGCTGCCGTTCAAGCCGGCCCGCAAGACGCCGGACACATCGCTGAAGCTGGAGCATCGCGAGCGCGCGCCCGGTTCGTCTTCGGTGCTGTTGCACATCGACAAGGCGCGCAAGCAGTTCGGCGGCGTGGTCGCGGTGAACGACGTTTCGTTCGACGTCAACGCCCGCGAGATCGTCGCGCTGATCGGCCCGAACGGCGCCGGCAAGAGCACGACCTTCAACCTGATCACCGGCGTGCTGACCGCAACCGGCGGCAAGATCTCGGTGCTCGGCAAGGAAGTGGAGAACGCACCGCCCCAGGAAGTGGTCAAGCTCGGCGTTTCCAGAACCTTCCAGCACGTCAAGCTGGTGCCCGACATGACCGTGCTGGAAAACGTCGCGATCGGCGCGCATCTGCGTGGGAATTCCGGGGCGATTTCCAGCATGCTGCGGTTCGACCGCGCGGATGAGGCAAAACTGCTGGCGGAGGCCGCGCGGCAGATCGCGCGCGTCGGCCTGTCCGACCAGATCGACCAACTCGCGGGCTCGCTGTCGCTCGGCCAGCAGCGCATCGTCGAGATTGCGCGTGCGCTGTGCGTCGATCCGATGCTGCTGTTGCTCGACGAACCGGCCGCCGGCCTGCGCCATATGGAGAAGCAGCGGCTCGCCGCGCTGCTGCGCCAATTGCGCGACGGCGGCATGTCGGTGCTGCTGGTCGAGCACGACATGGGGTTCGTGATGGATCTCGCCGACCGCATCGTGGTCCTGGATTTCGGCACCAAGATCGCCGAAGGCACGCCGGCCGCGATCAAGCGCAATCCCGACGTGATCAAGGCCTATCTCGGAGCCGCCGCATGAGCGCGCTGCTGTCAGTTACCGACGTCCACATCGCCTACGGCAAGGTCGAGGCCGTGCGCGGCGTCTCGCTCGACGTCGCCGACAACGAGATCGTCACCATCATCGGCGCCAACGGCGCCGGCAAGACCACGCTGCTCAACGCCATCATGGGCGTGCTGCCGCTGAAGGGCCGCACCACCTTCGCCGGCGTCGACATGGCGCCATTGGACATCGAGGACCGCGTCGCCACGGGCCTGAGCCTGGTGCCCGAGCATCGCGAGTTGTTCGGCACCATGAACGTCGAGGACAATCTCGAGCTCGGCGCCTTCCGGATCGCGAAGGCAACCGCAGCCGTTTCGCTGGAGCGGGTCTATACGCTGTTTCCGCGGCTCAAGGAGCGGCGCAAGCAGCTCGCCGGCACGCTGTCCGGCGGCGAGCAGCAGATGCTGGCGATGGGGCGCGCGCTGATGGGCGCGCCGAAGCTCCTGATGCTGGACGAGCCGAGCCTCGGCCTTGCCCCGATCATCGTCGCCGACATCTTCCGCATCGTCGGCGAGCTCCGCTCAGCCGGCGTCTCGGTGCTGCTGGTCGAGCAGAACGCCCAGGCCGCACTGCAGATCGCCGACCGCGCCTATGTGATGGAGCTCGGCGAATTCGTGCTGTCGGGTCCCGCCAAGGAGATCGCCGCCAACAAGGGCGTCGCCGCGAGCTATCTCGGCTTCCAGCACGAAGGCGAGAGCGCGGTTTAGACGGCGAAGCCGGCCTTCTTTCGAAGGCCGGCTTGTTACCTCAGCGGATCGTGACCCGCTCACATCGCCGGGATGTACTTCCCGTCCTTGACCGTCAGCAGGATGCGCGAGCGGTCGTCGAGGCCGTAGCGGTCTTTTTCGGTCCAGTTGTAGACGCCCTGGCTCGCGACGATCTCCTTCTCGGAGATGAACGCCTGGCGGATCGCCTCGCGGAATTCCGGCGTGCCGGGCTTGGCGGTCTTCAGCGCCGTCGGGATGATGCGCTTCAGCACCTCGAAGGCATCGTAGGAATGGCCGGCAAACTGGCTGCGGCTGTTGGCACCGTATTTGGCTTCATAGGCGGCGTTCAGCGTCAGGCCCGGCTTCTTGGTCAACGCGCTGTCCGCTTGCGTTTCCGGCGACATGATCGGGCCGGCCGACATGATGACGCCTTCCGCCGACGCGCCCGCGATGCGGATGAAGTCCATCGTGGCGGCGCCGTGGGTCTGGTAGATCAGGCCCTTGTAGCCGCGCTCGCGCAGCGCGGTCTGCGGCAGCGCCGCGGCGGTGCCGGACGCGCCGACCAGGATGGCGTCGGGATTGGCGGCGACGAGCTTCAGCACCTGGCCCGCGACCGATGTATCCGGGCGCGCGAAGCGCTCCTCATCGATCATGGTCAAGCCCATCGGCACGGCCTGCGCCTTGAAGTCGTTGACCCAGAGATCGCCGTAGGAGTCCGAATAGCCGATATAGCCGACGGTCTTGATGTTGTGCGCCTTCATGTGCTCGTAGAGCACCTTGCCCATGATCGGGATCGACTGCGGCAGGTCCACCGACCATTTTGCGCGGGCCTCATTGATCGGGAATGGCGCGAGCCCGAGATGCGGGATGCCGACCTCGTTGGCGACCGTCGACACCGCGATCGTCGTCGGCGTGATGCAGGAGCCCATGATGATGTCGGCCTTGGACTCGGTGACGAAGCGCCTTGTATTGGTGGTCGCAGCCGTCGGATCGCCGGCGTCGTCGAGCACGATCAGCTTCAGCGGCACGCCGGCGATCTCCTTCGGCACGAAATCGAGCGCGTTGCGCTCGGGGATGCCGAGCGCCGCGGCGGGCCCGGTAGTCGAGATCGTGATGCCGATGGTGATTTCGTTGGTCTGCGCCTGCGCGGGCGCGCCCGGCAGCGCGATTACAGCTGCGAGCGCCGCGGCGGCGAGAGTGGCCTTCCTCATTCATTCCTCCCTGCAAGTAAGTCTTTTGGGTTTAAGCCGGTTTTGCGGGCCAATTCAGCCCCTTCTTTAGGTCATGAAGGACAGCGAGTCAGCCCTTCATGAAGCGGTCGATGATCTCCTGCGGAAATGGCGCCGATTTCAGCTTGTCGGGATCGTCCGGATGACGGCCGACCAGCACCCTTGTCTCGAATGCCTCGATCGCCAACGCCTCGTCCTTTAACACGCGGTGCACCACCTCGAAGCTCGAGCGCTTGATGCTGTCGATCCTGCTCTCGATGGTAATCCAGTCGCCATGAGTCGACGGGATGTGGAATTTCGCCCGCGTGTCGACCATGGGAATGCCGACCAAGCCGTATTTGTGGATGAGGTCCTGCTTCGAGCAGCCGGCGGCCTCGAACATGATCGAGGTCGAGTCGTCGAACATCGCGAAATAGCGCGGGTAGTAGACGATGTTGGCGGGGTCGCAATCGCCCCACTGGATCTGCACGTCGCGCCGATGGACGAACATGATTTACCCTCGATTGAGCGTGACCGATCCGGAAGAGCGTTTCATGCTCTTCCGGATCATGCGTCAGCGCGGCGCCATCCGGAGCGCGGCATCGAGCCGCACCACTTCGCCGTTCAGATAGGGATTGTCGATCATGTGCAACGCCAGCGAGGCGAACTCGTCGGCCTGCCCCAATCGGCGCGGGAACGGGATCGCGGCGGCGAGTGAATCCTGCGCCTCCTGCGGCAGGCCGGCCAGCAAGGGCGTCATGAACAGGCCGGGCGCGATGGTCAAAACGCGGATGCCGAATTGCGCGAGCTCGCGCGCGATCGGCAAGGTCATCGCGACGATGCCGCCCTTCGAGGCCGAATAGGCCGCCTGCCCGATCTGCCCGTCATAGGCCGCGACCGAGGCCGTCGAGATCACGACACCGCGCTCGCCGGTCGCGAGCGGCTCGAGCTTCGCCATATCAGCGGTCGCAAGCCGCAGCATGTTGAACGAGCCGATCAAATTGACCTTGATCACCTTGTCGAAGTCAGCCAGCGCCATCGGTCCCCCGCGGCCGATCACGCGTTTTGCTACGCCGATGCCGGCGCAGTTCACCAGCACCCGCGCCGGGCCATGCGCCTTGGCGGCGGCAGCGACCGCAGCCTCGGCGGCCGCCGCATCGGCCACGTCGCAGACAACAGCAGTGCCGCCGATCTCGGCCGCCACGCTCTCGGCGAGCTTGGCATTGAGGTCGCAGACCGCGACCTTGGCGCCTTGCGCGGCCAGCCGGCGCGCGGTCGCCGCGCCCAATCCCGATGCGCCGCCGGTGACGATGGCGGCCTGATCCTTCAACTGCATGGCATTCTCCTCTTCAAATTTCAGACTGACGTGATCACCGATGCCTGCGGCACCGGCGCATAGAGCGCTTCGATGATGTCAGTGCGATGCTCCAGCACCGCGCGCTGGTTGATCGAGCCCTTGTCGGTGACCTCGCCGCGATCGATCGACAGCGGCGTATCCAGCAGGATCGCCCGCGCGATCCGGTTCGACGAGCCGGTAGCGCCGGCAAGCACGCGCGCGAAGCGTTCGCGGAAGGCAGCCCGCACCAGCGGATCATTGGCCGCGGCCGCGATGTCGCCCGCGACAAGCTCTGGATTGATCAGGCGGCAGCCGTCGAGATCGAGGATCACGATCGCCGCGAGTTCGTCGCGGTTGAGCCCCGCGATCACGACGTCGCGCACCAGCGGCGCACAGGTGCCGACAAAGCGCGCCCGCAACGGACCGACGCTGACCCAGGTGCCGCTCGCCAGCTTGAAATCCTCGGCGATGCGGCCATCGAAATCAAAACCGGCAGCGAGATCGCTCGCGTTGGCGGGCTTCAGCGCATCGCCGAACTTGTAGAAGCCCTCCTCGTCGAATGCCTTGGCGGTGAGCTCGGGCTGACGCCAGTAGCCCGGCGTCACGTTCGGACCTTTGGCACGCACCTCGAGCTTGCCGTTGTTCGGCACCAGCTTCGCGTCATTGCCCAACACCGGAAGGCCGACATGGCCGGAACGGCTGGTATCGGGACGCACCGACATGAAGAACGGCGAGGTCTCCGTGGCGCCGAGCCCTGTCAGCATCGGAACGCGATAGCCCTTCTCCTGCACGGCGAGCGCATCGAGGCTGTTCCAGATGAACGGCGACAGCGCGGCGCCCGAGAAGAACATCGCATGCAGCCGATCGAAGAATCTTGCCCGCAAGGCGGCGTCGTCGCGCAGATAGGGCAGCAGCGATTCATAACCCTTGGGCACGTTGAAATAGACCGTCGGCGCAATCTCGCGCAGGTTTCGCACGGTCTCCTCGATGCCGCCGGGCATCGGCTTGCCCTCGTCGAGATACATCGAGCCGCCGTTATAGAGCGTCAATCCGACATTGTGGTTGCCGCCAAAGGTGTGATTCCACGGCAGCCAGTCGACGATCACGGGCGGCTCGTCCTTCAGGAACGCCAGCGTCTCGCGCAGCATCACCTGGTTGGCGCAGATCATGCGCTGGGTGTTGATCACGGCCTTGGGATTGCCCGTCGAACCCGACGTCAGCAGGAATTTCGCGATCGTGTCCGGCCCGATTCCGCCGTTGATCGCGTCGAGACGCGGATCTTCCGGCGTCGCCATGAGACCGGCGAGCCGCGTCACGTCGCGGCCGGGCACCGCGCCGCGGCTGGCCGCGATCTCGACATCAGGCGCGACATTGGCACGCAGCGCATCGGCAAATTTGTCGGCGTCGTCGACAAAGACAAGGCCCGGCGTCAGGAGCTTGATGACGAAGCTGAGCTTGCCGTAGTCGCGCGACACCAGCGAATAGGCCGGCGACACCGGGCAGAACGGAATGCCGGCATAGAGCGCGCCGAGTGCCATCAGCGCGTGGTCGATCGAGTTGCCCGACAGGATCACGATCGGCCGCTCGACCGACAACCCGCGCGCGATCAGCGCGGAGGCAATGCGCCGGGTCGTCTCCAGCAATTGCGCGTAACTGATCTGCCGCCAGCCGCCGCCGCTTGCGCGTTCGGCCATGAACACGCGGTTCGGCTCGGCGGTCGCCCAGTGATGCAGGCGATCGGTGAGACGAACGGGATAATCGGTCAGACTGAGCTTCGGGCGAAGATAGATCGTGCCGTCGTCGCGGAGCTCGACGGTGACGTCGGGGTTGCCGAACGAGATCGGGCGCAGCGGATGCGCGCTCGCAGCGGATACGGACGGCGTGGCGCTCATGTCGGCTTCACCTTGGCGGTCTTGCGGTCCAGGAAGGCGCGGATGCGCTTTTTGGCTTCCTTGTCGCTCTGCGCCACCGTCGCCATCAGCGATTCCATTAATAGGCCGGTCTGCGGATTGGCCTCGGCGATCATCGGCAGCGCCTGCAACACGGCGAAGTTGGTCAGCGGCGCGTTGGCAGCGACGCGCTCGGCAAGCTCCAGCGCTTTCGGCAGCGCGCCGTCGGCCTCGGTGAGATATTGCGAGAAGCCGTAGGCTGCGCCCTCGGTCGCGGAATAGACCCGGCCGGTCAGCATCATGTCCGCCATTCGCGGCACGCCGATCAGGCGCGGCAGCCGCACCGATCCGCCGCCGCCGACGAAGATGCCGCGCTGGCCCTCGGGCAGCGCGAAATAGGCCGACGGCTCTGCGACGCGGATATGCGCCGCGCAGGCGAGCTCCAGCCCGCCGCCGATCACCGCCCCCTTCAGCGCCGCGATCACAGGCACGCGGCAATACTGGATGCGGTCGAACACGCGGTGCCACATCTGGGAATGCACCAGGCCCTCGGTGGCGTCACGCTCGGTCAGTTCGGAGAGATCGAGGCCAGACGAAAAGTGATCGCCGACGCCATGGATGACGACCGCGCCGACGTCATCGGGAATCGCCGAAAAGCAGTCCCGCAGCGCCAGGATGATGCCGTCGTTCAGCGCATTGCGCTTGGCGGGCCGGTTGAGCCCGACGGTCAGCACCGCGCCCCGAGTCTCGATCTTGAGCAGCGAGGTGTCCCCCGCGTCGGCAGCGTTTCCCATGGCGTTATTGCTTCCTGTTCAGAATAGTTATGTTTTATAACTATTGGCGAGAGAGTCAATATGGGCATGTTGGGAGACCGGCGGAACGTTCGTCATTGCGCGCAAGGCCCAATTCCATTCACGGCGTCATCACCCGCGCATGGGGGTGATCCAGTATTCCAGAGGCGTCCGTGTTTGAGCTGAGAGGCCGCGGCGTACTGGATCGCCCGGTCGAGCCGGGCGATGACAGATGCGAGTGGGGACGCAGCATCGCGTTTGTCACAGGACCGCCTCTACACACACCACCGTCGTCCCGGCGAAGGCCGGGACCCATAACCACAGGATTGGGTTGGTGAGGAAAGCTGTGGCCCCAGCGTCGCGCAACAATCACCGTCGGTGGTTATAGGTCCCGGCCTTCGCCGGGACGACACTGAGTTTTTTGCGCCACTTGTGGATCATACATCCGCATTCTCGCGACATAATTTGCCCGAGCTTTGCATTTCTATCCGCCCTCTCCTCGAAGAGGGCGCAGGGAAAGCCGGGTGCCGATCGCACCCATGGGTCCCGTGCAACAAAAAGCACGGGAGGTAGGACCACAGGTGTAACCGGAAACATCCCGGCTTTCCCTGCGCGATGGGTTACGGCTTATACGCGCTCTCCCCGGCGAGACTGGGCTTGCTTGTCACCGCCTTCGTAAAACGCTTCGCGTTTCGCGAGGGGACACCGGCCGCTAGGGCGTCAGGACCACACGACTTCACCGTCCGCCTCATGCGCACTCGTCAGTCGCGCAATCAGCGTCCACCGCATCCCACCGCGCGTTCGTGACGTGCGCAACGCCCCTCAATCGGGTGAGACGGCGGCATTAGATCGCTGAGTTGGGGTGCGCGTCAAGAGATAATTCTGAAAATAAGAAATTATCTCACCGTGATTGCAGCGCCGACCAAAGTACGTCTCCTAGCCGGCCTTTCGCTTGACGATCTTCACAAGCGCTGCGTCAATTCTGCTCTGCCAATTGGGGCCGCCGGCCTTGAAATGATCTAAGACAACGGGGCTGAGCCGTAGCGAAACCAGCTTCTTCGTCGGTGCCTTATTGGGGCCGCGGCCCTTGCGCATCGTTGGGAAGACCTCGTCGAAGGCCTTTGCCTCTTCAAAGTCGCGCTTAGTCCATTCCGGGTTATCGCTTACAGCACGCATATCGCTGGCCATATAGCGCTTCTTAGCGACGGTTCGCTTCATAGAGCTCCCTTTCTGGTTTGCTGGCGTGGCGCATGCTGATGATGCTGACGGCCTCCTTGCCGTATACCGCGAAGATCACAGAAACGACGCCGCGAATGTTCACGCCGATTGCGCGATATCGATCTCGCTTGGCTTGCAAAACGATAGCGGTATCGAAGAATTTCTCGTTGAGATCGGCGAAATCCATCCCGTGCTTGTCGAGATTGGCGAGCCGCTTTGGTTCGTCCCAAATGATCCTCACGGACTAGTTTGTAGATACAAAATAGTCCGACGTCAAGGCCTGCTCTCGCTCTCGATATTGCTTGGGACGCACTTTGCCCGGCGCGGCAGCGATGGTTGCATCAACTCGGCGAGTGAGGTGAGCGCATCAGCCATGCTCCCTGCCCTTGCGTGGCCCGCAAGAGAAGGGAACCCTTCCGCTCGTACTCTCCTCACGCGCGCCCGCCTACAGCACCTGATGCACGTCGATCACGACGCGGTCGGCGTGGCGGGCGGCGGAGGCGATGAAGATGTGCTCCATCAGCCAGCGGTACTTTTCGGCGCCGGTTTCGAATTTCGGCACGGTGCGGAAATAGATCAGCTTCGGGTCAACAGGCTCACCGCGCTTGAGCCTCTCGAGCAGCTCGACCGGCCCGAAGCGGATACCCTTGTTCTCGACATAGACGATGGCGCCGTCGTCGGTCTCGAAGGCATATTTCGCTTCCAGCTCGATCAGCTCGTTGGGCCGGATGATCTGGAAGTCGGCGCCGAAGCCGAGCACCTTACCGTTGACGGTCTCGCCCCTCACCTCACCGCCGATGATCGGAATGATGCGGCGGACACCGGTGCCGATGTCACCGGCGGACGTCACCTCGGCGATCCGGGCGGTGATGGTGAAGACGTATCTGGTCTGAAGCTCCGGTCCCATGGATTTAGCCTATCATGCGTTGCGGCAGCCAGGTCGCGAGCAGCGGGAACAGGATCAGGATCACCAGCCGGATCAGGTCGGTGATGACGAACGGCAGCACGCCGACAAAGATGGTCGACATGTTGACGTCCTTGATCACGCTCTTGATCACGAACACGTTCATGCCGACCGGCGGATGGATCAGGCCGAGCTCGACGGTCATGACGATGATGATGCCGAACCAGATCGGATCGAAGCCGAGCGCGGTCACCACCGGAAACACGATCGGCACGGTGAGGATCACCATCGCCATCGCGTCCATCAGGCAGCCCAGCACCAGATACATCAGGAGGATCAGCGCCAGCACGCCATAGGGGCCGATGCCGAGCCCGGTGAGGAAGGCGGTGACGTTCTGCGGCGTCTGGGTGATGGTAAGGAAGTAGCCGAAGCAGAGCGCGCCGATCAGCACGGTGAACACGGCTGCCGCGGTGCGGGTCGCCTGCAGCAGCGATTGCAGGATGCCGTCCCTGGTCAGCTTGCCGCGGAGGATGCCGATGATGAAGGCGCCGACCGCGCCGACCGCGCCGGCTTCGGTCGGGATGAAGAAGCCGCCATAGAGGCCGCCGATCACGAACAGGAACAGCAGCAGCGGCGACCAGACGTCGCGCAGCGCGACGAAGCGCTCATGCCACGACGCTTTCTTGCCCGCCGGCAGGAAACCCGGCCGCGTCACGCCGATGATGCCGATCGTGATCATGTGCATCAGGATCGCGAGCAGGCCGGGCACCACGCCCGCGATGAACAGCTTGCCGATGTCCTGCTGGGTGATGATGCCGTAGACCGCGAGCACGGTGGACGGCGGCAGCATCGCCCCCAGCGTGCCGCCGACCGCGATCACGCCGGTGGAGAACGACTGCGGATAGCCGAAGCGGCGCATCTCGGGATAGGCCACCGCCGAGAAGGTCGCGGCGGTCGCGACCGACGAGCCCGAGATCGCGGCAAAGCCGCCGCAGGCCGCGATGGTCGCAATGCCGAGCCCGCCCTTCCAGTGGCCGACAAAGGTGTTGGCGGCGCGGAACAGCTCGCGGCTGATGCCGGAGACGGACACGAAGGCGCCCATCAAAAGGAACATCGGGATCACGCCGAAGGAATAATCCGTCACCGTGCGCATCGTGGTCTGGCCGATCAGCTTCAGCGCCGGTGCCAGGCCGGTGAGATAGCCGAAGCCGGTGATGCCGACGAGGCCCATCGCCATGCCGACGGGCACGCGGAGCAGCATCAGCGCGAACAGGCTGACAAAGCCGATGACGGCGACAGTCTCGGGACTCGGGTCGAGACTCATGGCCTTCTACTCCGAGGTCTTGATCTTGGCATCGTGGATTTCTTCCGGATGGAAGATCAGCCGGTAGGTGCGGATCGCGATCAGCAGCACCGCCGAGACGTCGCCGATCCACGACACCAGGAAGAACGGCCAGATCGGCACGCCGAGGTCCATGGTGACGATGTGGCCGTTCTTGGTGTCGATCACCTTGTCGATCAACGTGTAGGTCTGCACCGTCACCACGAACAGCAGCACCAGCGTCGCGAAGATGTCGATCCAGCGCTGGTAGCGCGGCGAGGCATTGGCCCAGACCAGATCCACGGTGATGTGGGTGCCGCGATAGCTCGTCGCCGCAATGCCCCAGAAAATCAGGATGCCGAGCAGGAACTGGCCGAAATTGTAGTAGTCGGGGATCGTCACCGAGAAGAACTTGCGCATGAACACCGCAGTGAAGGTGTTGAGCGCGACGACGCCAACGAAGAAGGCCGCCACCCATTCGATCGAATCGATGAAGCGGTCCATGAAGTTCTTGCGCACCGGTTCGGGTGGACCGGTGATCGCGCCGTCTTGGGTCACTTCGGAGTTGGCAGCCATGATGTCGGACGATCGCTGTCAGGGACGGTCATTCCGGGGCGCTCGCAAGGCGAGCGAACCCCGAATCTAGAGGTTGTGGCGCGAGATTCTCAGGTGCGCAACAGCGCACCATAGTTCACGCTGACGCGCGCCCCGGAATGACGAGATCAGATCCCCGCCTCGTACTTCTTCAGCGTGGCCTGCAGATCGGCATCGATCTTTTCCGCATCGCCGCCGGCCTTCTTCACGGCCTCGGCCCAGCTGTCGCGCAGCGGCTTGACCGCCTTCTTCCACTCAGCGAGCTGATCTGATGTCAGCGGATAGACCTCATGGCCTTCCAGCGCCTTCATCTTGGTGCGGCCATTGGCTTCGAAATCGGTCCAGGGGTCGGTGACCTTGGAGGCCCATTCCGGCGAGCAGTGATCGTCGATCACCTTCTTCTGGGCATCCGACATCGAATTATATTTGGCGAGGTTCATGTTGTAGGTGAAAACAGTCGAATAGAGCGGCACGTCCATGTGATACTTCACCACCTTGTCGATGCCGAACAGGAAGATCGAGCCCCAGGGGAAGGTGATCTCGTCGGCCACGCCGCGCTCGATCGCGTCGCGCGATTCCGGCGCGGAGGCTTGCACGTTGGTGCCGCCGAACATCTTGACCATCTCGCCGATCGTGCTCTGCGCCGGACGCACCTTCACGCCAGAGAGATCGCTCGGCAGCAAGATCTTCTTCTTGCCGTGCAGCGCGCCCGGATCGTGGATGAAGGCGAAGCACAGCTTGGTGTCCTTCATCTCGGTCGGCGCGTATTTGTGGTACCACTCGTTCAGCGCCAGGGTGCCCTTCTTGCCGTCGGAGAACACGAATGGAAGCTGGCCGGCAGCCGCGATCGGGAAGCGGCCGGGCTGATAGCCGGGATTGACATAGGTGACATCGGCGATGCCGTCGCGCGCCATGTCGTAATGGTCGAACGCCTTGCCGAGCTGCTCGGAGGGGAACACGGTGACCTTGATGGTGCCGCCCGACGCCTTGTCGATATCGGCGGCCCAGGCCTGCGTCGCCGGCACCAGCGGATGCGCCGGCGGCACCCAGAGCGACACTTTGAGATAGACGGTCTTGTCCTGCGCCACGGCGGGAGCTGCAGCCGGCACGACGGCCGCTGCGATCAGCAGGGCCAACAATTTATTCCTCATCACGTCTCCTCCTCTCCAGGACGGGCTTGGTACCCGCCTCATTACTTAACATGTTATCTAATTCGAGCGCATATTCAAGCCGAAATCCGCATGGTGGACGCCTCGTCGCACCTCCGCCCCCGGGCCGACCCCTGTGCATCTCGCATTGCGGCGAACACTTTTCCCGGGCGAAACGCCCTTTGCCAGGACGGCTATATGATATAGTTGCCTTGGCAAGTGGATGGCGCACGCCCCGGCGCGGGCGCCCGACGTCAGCCTATCGTATCGGGAGGAGCAGGTATTGCGGACAAAAGTAGCAATCATTGGCGCAGGTCCGGCCGGACTGTTGCTTGGGCAACTACTTCATTCTTTCGGCATAGACAACGTCATTCTTGAGCGGCAGACCCCGGACTACGTGCTGGGGCGGATTCGCGCCGGCCTGCTCGAGGAAGGCACGGTCTCCCTGCTCGACCAGGTCGGCGCCGGCACCCGCCTGCATCAGGAGGGCCTGGTCCATCACGGCGTCGAGCTGGCGTTTGGCGGCGCGCGGCACCGCATCGACATGCATGCGGCGACCGGCAAGACCGTGACCATCTACGGCCAGACCGAGGTCACGCTCGATCTGATGAACGCCCGCAAGGCGGCCGGACTGACCTCGGTCTACTCCGCCGCCGACGTCAAACCGCATGATTTCGACACCGACCATCCGCGCGTCACCTACGTCAAGGACGGCGTCGCCCACGAAATCGCCTGCGATTTCATCGCCGGCTGCGACGGCTTCCATGGGGTCAGCCGCGCCAGCGTCCCCGCTTCGGCGATCACCAGCTACGAGCGGGTGTATCCGTTCGGCTGGCTCGGGATTCTTTCCGAGACCCCGCCGGTCTCGCCGGAATTGATCTACAACAACCACGAGCGCGGCTTTGCGCTGTGCACGATGCGCTCGTCCCACCGCAGCCGCTATTACGTGCAGTGCCCGCTCGACGATCATGTCGACCAATGGTCGGACGAGCGGTTCTGGGACGAATTGAAGCGGCGCCTCGACCAGAAGGCCGCCGACGAGATCGTCACCGGCCCCTCGATCGAAAAAAGCATCGCGCCGCTGCGCAGCTTCGTGGCCGAGCCGATGCGGTTCGGCCGGATGTTCCTGGCCGGCGACGCCTCGCACATCGTGCCGCCGACCGGCGCCAAGGGCCTGAACCTTGCGGCCAGCGACGTGCACTATCTGTCGCAGGCGCTGCGCGAATTCTACGACGAGAAGTCCTCGGCCGGTCTCGACGGTTATTCGGCGAAAGCGCTGGCGCGGGTCTGGAAGGCGGTTCGCTTCTCCTGGTGGATGACCTCGATGCTGCACAAATTCCCCGACGAGGGCGACTTCGCCGCGCGCATCCAGATCGCCGAGCTCGACTATCTCGTCAGCTCGAAGGCAGCGTCGACCTCGCTGTCGGAGAATTATGTCGGGCTGCCGTTCTAGACGAGGTCGCTGTTTCTTTCGTCGAGCAACCTCGTCGTTACACCCTCAGCCGTCATACCCCGCGCATGCGGGGTATCCCGTACGCCGCGGCTTCTCGATTCATGCCGTGCGGTCTCTGGAATACTGGATCGCCCGGTCAAGCCGGGCGGGAGATGTGGCGACAGGCCGGAGCCACATTCAAACACCCACGCGAATCCCGTTTAAAACTTTGTAGGCGGTGAACCCGTCATCGACATCGCGTTCAATGGCGTCAACGCAACGCCATATGCGAGCTTCAGATGACCACCAGTACTTCCGTCGCCCCTGATATCCCCCAAGACGTCCCTCAAGGCTTCGAGCCGCTGTTCCGCAAGAGCCCGCTCACGGAGCCTTGGGAACCGCTTTACCAAAAGAAGACCGAACGGGCCGTCATCATCGGCCTGCGGCTCGCCAGGCCGCACACCAATGGCCGCGGCCTGATCCATGGCGGGCTGATCGCCGCACTCGCCGACAACGCGATGGGCTATAGCTGCGGACAGGCGACCGGCTGGACCACCTCGTTCGTGACGATATCGCTCGCGGTCGATTTCGTAGGCTCCGCCAATGTCGGGCAGTGGCTCGCGATCGAGAGCGATGTGATCAAGGCCGGCAGCACGATCTGCTTCGCGCAGAGCCTGATCAAGGCCGATGGCGTCACGATCGCGCGCGCCAGCGGCACGTTCCGCGTGGTGCCGAAGAAGGCGCCCGTGACTTGAGGTGCTCTCGAGCGGAGCGCACGGCTTGCCGCGGTAAACAGAAAGGCAAATTCCGCAACATCTCTTAACGTCGCCGCCATATCTCCACGACCGGGCGCGGGTAGGGTCAATCGCATTGCGATTTGGAGATCGGCTCAAATGTCTTGGAAATTTTCCATCGTGCGAACCGGCATCGCGGCGTGCCTCGCACTGGTGACCTCGGGCTCGTCGTATGCGGCGACAAGTCTGGACAGCCTGGCAGGCGGTTGGTCCGGATCCGGTTCGATGAAGCCCTCGAACGGGGACTGGGAGAAGGTCCGCTGCAAGGTCGCCTACAACGTCACCAAGCCAGGCAAGGCGATCAGCCTGGATCTCAGATGCGCAAGCGATGCGTACAAGATGTCGCTGTCCGCAAACATCGAACAGAACGAAAACGCAGCTTTCGGGCAACTGGTTCGAGAGCGAGTACCGGCAGGGCGGCAAAATCTCGGGGACCAACTCCGACGGACTGATCGAGGCGCGCATCGAGGGCGAGACCGTTGCCGCGCTGGTGACGATCCGAACCAAGGGCGACCACCAGTCGTTCGTGATGGAAGCGCCCGGCTCCTGGCTGTCGCAGGTCACCATCGAACTGAACAAGGACGCCAAATGACGAACCGCTTGCGCTAGCTAACCGAAGTGCCAGTCGGTGATCTCGGTGACGAGATCGATGAAGGTCCGCACCTTGGCGGACAGCAGCCGCGTGGTCGGATAGACGACGTGGATCGGCACCGCCGGCTGCTCGAATTCGGCGAGCACGATCTGGAGCCGCCGCGCTTTCAGCGATTCGGCGGCCTGGTAGGCCATCACCCGCGTCAGTCCGCCATCCTGCTCGGCGTACTGGATGGCGGCATCTGAACTGTTGCTGGTGAAGCGCGGCGTGGGAGTGATGCGAATCTCCTGCCCTTCCTCCATGAAGCGCCAATCCGGCGTCGCGGTCATGGCACCGAACTGGATCGTGTCATGGGCGGTGAGATCAGCCGGCCGCTTCGGCTCGCCGCGAAGCTTGAGGTAGCCGGCCGACGCCACCACGATCCGGCGCATCTGGCCGACATGCCGCGCAACAAGCGTCGAATCCGGCAGGTGCCCGAGCCGGACCGCGAGGTCGACGCCGTCCTCGACCAGGTTGATCCTGCGGTCCGACAGCCGCAGGTCGACGCCGACATCGGGATAGCGCTTCAGATAGACGCTCACGACCGGGCTGACATGCAGCCGCCCGAAGCCGAACGGCGCCGAGATCACCAGCCGGCCCTCGGGGCGGGTGCGCTCGCTCTCCACCGCGTCCTCGGCCTCCTCGACGTCGGCGAGGATCCGCCGCGCCCGCTCCAGATAGCGTGAGCCGGCGTCGGTCAGCGTCACCTGCCGCGTGGTCCGCTGCAGCAGCCGCGCCCCCAGCCGCTCCTCCAGCGCCGCGATCAGCCGCGTGATCGCCGAGGGCGACAGGCCGAGCTTGCGGGCGGCGGGGGCAAAACCCTCGAGGTCCGCCACCGCGACAAAGGCCTGCATGGCGTCGATCCGGTCCATGACACTATTGCATAATCGGCAACAGTGAAGTGTCAATTCACAAGATTGCCTACGATCCGGAAATACCCATCTTAGCGGGCGAGGACGACCGCTTTGTCGCCCGTGGCGGAGGCTCAGATGTCAGACGTTCGCAGCTATCCGAGCGATGTCGGGTTCACGCCTGCCGTGAAGGCGATCCAGACCCGCAAGGGCTCGCGCGATACCTATGCGGAGGTCGAGGAGCATGGCGGCTGGCGCACCGAGGTCGATGAGACCCTCGGGGCCTTCCTCGCCAACACCAACAGCTTTTATCTCGCGACCGCCTCCGCCGATGGCCAGCCCTACATCCAGCATCGCGGCGGACCGAAGGGGTTCATCAAGGTGCTCGACAAGCACACCATCGCGTTCGCCGATTACAGCGGCAACCGGCAGTTCATCACCCAGGGCAATCTCTCGGAGAACCCGAAGGCCTATATCTTCGTGATGAACTATGCGTACCGGCAGCGCGTGAAGATCTGGGGCGAGGCGCAGGTGGTGGAAGACGATCCGGCACTGATGCGCTCGCTGATGCCGCAGGGCTATCGGGCGCGGCCTGAGCAGGTGATCCTGTTCAAGGTCGCCGCCTGGGACACCAACTGCCCGCAGCACATTCCGCACAAATTCGATGCCGCCGACGTGGCGACGGCGCTCGCCTCGCGCGACCAGCGCATTGCCGAGCTCGAGGCCGAGCTGGCCGCATTGAAGGGCCAGCCCGCTCCCGCCGCAACGAGCTAGGCTGCCTGCTGCTGCAGGGGCGCCCAGGCGAATTCCGGATAATATTGCTGCATCATCCGGCCGACATAGGCGGTGAGATTGTCGAACTTCTCGGTGCGCTCGCGCAGCGGCGAATCGAAGAACGGTGTCAGGATTCCCGCCAGCGCGCCGAACGCGGTGGCGTCGGTGCCGCAGGGCGCGTTGCCCATCAGATAAGGCTTGTCGCCGAGCTGGACTGACAGCGCGAACAACGAGCGGAGCGCGAGATCGACGTCCTCGTCGGGCCCATGGCGGCCGAGCCCGCTCAGCAGATAGTTCTCGGCAACGCGGAACTGGGCGTCCTCGCGCAGCTTGTCGCGCATGTGATCGGGCGCGCCGTCGAAGAAGTGTGCCGGGCCCTTGGCGAAATTGGTGTCGTCGACCCAGCGTGCGCCGACCAGCGCCCAGTAGACGTGATGCTCGATCATACGCTCGAAGGCCCAGGCCTGAGCGCGCGCCTGCAGGCTGAGCGGCGCGTCGAAATCGAAGCCGTATTTGCCCTCGATATGGGCGCGGATGAAGGTCGAATCGGCGATGGTCTCGCCGTCATCGGCGATGAAGGGCAGCTGGCCCTTGGGAGAGGCCGGCGGCATCGCCTTTTCCTTGACGTAAGCGAGCCCGGCCATCTTGAGCTGGACCTCGGTTTTGGTCACGAAGGGACTGATTTCAGGCAAGCCGAAACCCGTGCCAAAGCCAAAAAGCGTAATCATATGAAGCTCCCGATCGCCTGTGGTCGTGAAGTGAAGCTAGCGGCCCCCTGCTGCCAGCATGGTGTCAGCAGTAGTGGCATTCACTGTCGAGCGGGCCGACCGGTGCGAGGCGGCGAACCGCCTCGCGAACGCGCTTGACCAGCCGTGCCCGCCCGTAGGACCAGGCAGCGCCGATCGACTGTGCGACCAGCGCAACCAGGGCCCAGCGCAGGTCGCCGGAGGTGGAGTAGACCGTGACCAGTTGTTCCAGCGCGAAGCTCTGCGCTTGCCGGAAACCGAGTTCGTCAAGATTCGTCATGGACAAATTCCCTTCACTTGAGGTGTTGTCCTGATATAGCCCCCACCTGCTGCCAACATGCTGTCAGCAGCAGTTGGACGGGACGCAGAAAAGCCGACGCGCCGAGAGACCAACAGAGCTGCCGAGACGCCTGTAAGACACTCGTCAAGACAGCTGAGAACAGACCTGAGAAGAGAGCGACCAGAGAATTGCCAAGAGAGTTGCCATGAGACGCGCCGACCGGCTGTTTCAGATCATCCAGGTGCTCCGCCGCACCCGTAAGCCTTTGACCGCGGATGCGATCGCAGCCGAACTCGAGACATCGAAGCGGACGATCTATCGCGACATCGCCAGCCTGATCGAGCAGCGGGTACCGATCCGCGGCGAGGCCGGCATGGGCTACATCCTGGAGAAGGGTTTCGACCTGCCGCCCTTGATGCTGACGCCCGACGAGATCGAGGCCTGCGTGCTCGGCGCGCAATGGGTGGTCGGTCACGCCGATCCGGCATTGGCGCGCGCGGCCGAGGACCTGATGGCCAAGATCGCCGAGACCGTGCCCGACCGCCTGCGGCCGTTCGTGCTGGAGCCGGCGAGCCGCGCCCGCTCGGCCTGGAACCGGGAGCCCGACCGCATCGACATGGTCAGGACCCGCAGCCAGATCCACGAGGGCAAGAAGATCACGCTCAACTATCGCGACGAGCATGGCCGCGACTCGGAGCGCACGGTCTGGCCGATCGCGGTCGGCTATCACGAGGCGGTGCGGCTGCTCGCCGCCTGGTGCGAGCTGCGCAAGGACTTTCGCAGCTTCCGCACCGACCGCGTAGTCACCGCCGTTTATCACGACGAGAAATATCCGGAGCGGCGCGACCTGCTCAGGGCGCGCTGGCGGCGCAGCCTGGTGTGGGAAGCGCCGAGGGACACCTGATGGCCGACAACGCAATCGACGCGACGGAGGCAAGCCCGTGCCAGTCCTGCGGCGCCTGCTGCAGCTATTCGGAGAACTGGCCGCGCTTCACCGTCGAGGACGACGCAGAGCTCGAGCTGATCCCGCCGCAATTCGTCAACACGCGACAGTCAGGGATGCGCTGCGACGGCGATCGCTGCTCGGCACTGTCGGGGCGGGTGGGAGAGGCAACGCGCTGCGAGGTCTATGCGGTGCGGCCGGAGGTGTGCCGCACCTGCTTGCCGGGCGACGCGGAATGCGCGATGGCACGGCGCCGGCACGGGCTGCCGCTCATCCCGAGCGCGCAGCCGGTTTGATCGCGCTGCTTAAGCCGTCACCGTCGCGGTGAACTCCTCGTCGTCGATCTCGTCATCGACAACAGGCGCAAATGTCGACAGCGGCTTGGTCGACAGCGTGATCGGCTTGCGGCCGCCATGCGAGACGGTCGCAACGCGGGCCGGTTCACGCGCCAGCGCGTAGAGCGTCGACCCGACGCGGCCGCCGAAATTGATCAGCTCGCGCTCGGTGCAGCTCGACGCAATCGCGACCGCGAGTGCGTGCAGATGGCTGCGGCGATAGCAGAACAGCGCCAGCCTCGCCCTGGCGTCGGGCGCGACATTGGCGACCAGCAGCGAAAGCCCGTTGGGATTGGCGCGGTACATCTGGCCGAGCAGGTCGTCCGCAACTGGGCAGGCATCGTTATCGAATGCGTCGCGGCTTGAAAACATTTGCAAATCCCCCTTGATCCGGAAGATGCCGCGCAATCCTCTAACGAAAGGTTAACCACGGCCTCCGGTCGTTTCCGGGGCCCCTTGCCCGTTGCACGCGAATCACATCCGCGCCGCCGCGGGCGGATGGTCAGTGATTCGAAACGAGAGATAGAGACCCGAGCGCGCCGCTCAGTTCGCGGCCATGTAGATCGACAGCGCGAAGCCGGTGAGGTGGTGCAGCGCCTGGTCGACCCCGATCAGGGTCCAGAACCAGGGATGGCCTGACTCCAGCGTCACACCGAAATGCGAGGCGCAGATTCCCTTGCACCGATCGACGATGATGTGGATCACGAAGTCGACGAAGGCGACGTACCAGAACCGCGGCGCCACCACCAGGATCAGCGCCAGCGCGACCGCCAGATGCACCAGGCAATGCGCGAGCAGCGGCATCGCCCAGCCGGTCTTCTGGTCCTTGCCGATCGCCATCCAGGCGTTCTGCAGCATGAAGTCGGCGATGATGTGCTTCGCGGTGAGAAGCAACATCCATCCCACCAGGGCACCAACCGACACCGACGATGACATGGCAGGAAACAACAAGCTGACGCCCTTTTACTTCGATGAAAGTGATTGCAGGAAATCCGGGTCAGGCCGTCAGCACAATTCCGCGAACCGAAGCTTGTCTCATTTATGACATCTCCGGCGGCGGAATGCACCAGCGGTTGCTGCGAAAATCACATCCTCCTCCCGGCGTCGATAGTGGCGATGGTCATGCGGCAACGCAACGCGGGGCAGCCGAGGTTAAGGTTACGGCGGCTCGCCGGTTTGCATTCCCGCCCGGGAGGTATATCGTCAGGATGCAGGAAATTTTCTTTCTTTTATAGTCATTTACGGATTCACCGGGCAGCGCCGCGCCGATCCGGTTGCGGCCGAGGGCCGTCAAGCGCAGCCCCGGGCGGGTGATGAGCCAGGTGATCAGCCATGAGTGCCGAAGCCCCCTCGCCTTCGCCAATGCCGCCGCGGCCGCGTCCCCCGGTCGCCAAGAGCAACCGCGCGCAGATCATCGTCTTCACCCTGCTGACGCTGTTCTTGAGCGCGATCACGGTGGTCGGCGGCCGGGTCTGGCTGCGCAATTCCGAGACGCTGGTGTTCGCGGTCGGCGATGCCAAGGGCCCGGAGGCCAAGTTCGCGGCACGTCTCGCCACCGTGCTGAAGACCAATTCGTCGCGGCTGCGGCTGAAGATCGCGCCGAACCCCGACAACGCCAAGGCGCTGGCGCAGTTCGATCGCCGCGACGCCGCGCTTGCCATCCTGCGCACCGATGCAAAAGTGCCGCCGCGCGCCCGCGCGATTGCGATCCTCGAACATGACGTGGTGCTGGTGCTCAGCCCCGGCGGCAAGAAGATCAAGTCGCTCGCCGAGCTCAAGAAGAAGAAGATCGCCGTGGTCGGCGACGGCGAGAACAGCGTCAATTTCGTCCGCAGCGCGCTGGAGATCTCCGACAGCCCGGATGCGGCGCAGCGGGTGCAGCAGGCGCCGCCGAACACCCCGTTCGACAAACTGTTCGCTTCCGGCTTTTCCGCCGTGGTCGCGATCGAGCATGCCTCGAAGATCATAAAGGACAAGACCTACGAGCAATACGCCAAGCGCTCCGGCGGCTTCACGTTGAACGCGATCGACGCGGCCAAGGCGCTGGCGCGCAAATATCCGGCGATCTCGGAGGAGACGGTCTCGACCGGCATGCTGTCGTCCTCGCCGGCGATCCCCGATGACGACGTCGACACCATCGGGCTGGAATGGCTGCTGGTCGCGCAATCCTGGATTTCGACGACGACGGCCGCCGAGCTCGCGCGCATCGTCTATGAGAACAAGTCCGAGCTCGCGCTCGACGACGGCTTCGCCTCCAAGATCGAGCCGGCGGAGACCGACAAGGACGCCTTCATCGTCGCCCATCAGGGCGCCGCCGAGTACATCAACGACGACACCAAGTCGTTCATGGATCGCTACAGCGACGTAATGTATCTCGGCGCCGCCGCGCTCAGCATCATCGGCTCGATCTTCGCCGCGATCTACACCAAGATCACCCGCGTCGCGCCGGCGAAGGCGAGCGAGCTGGCGGGCCGGATCCTCGACATCGGCGAGCGCGTCGAGCACACCACCTGCGCCGAACATCTCGACGAATTGCAGGACGAGCTCGAGGCGATCCTGCGCGGTGCGGTGATCGGCTTGCGCGACGGCACCGTGTCCGGCGACGGGCTCGACACCTTCAAGCTCGGCTACGAGCTGGTCCGCGACGAGATCGCACTGCGCCGCGATCATCTCAAGCGCCACCCGGCGGCACCGGATGAAAATATCGTGGTGGTGAAGGCGGCGAGCGGGTGAGGCAACTTGTTCGGTGTCATCACCCGCGCATGCGGGTGATCCAGTATTCCAGAGACGCCGTTGCTTGAGCCGAGAGGCCGCGGCGTACTGGATCGCCCGGTCGAGCCGGGCGATGACAGTGTGGGTGGAGACACAGCTTCGCCTTCTCGCGACATGAATCGTCCGAGCTTTGCATCTCGTTCCGCCCTCTCCTCTTCGCAGAGGGCGCAGGGAAAGCCGGGTGCCGATCGCACCCATGGGCCCCGAGCAATGGGTAGAAAGCTCGGGGGTAGGACCACAGGTGTAACCGGAAACACTCCGGCTTTCCCCGCGCGATGGGTTGAATTTGGGAGTGACCTGCTTTGCTTTAAGCGAACAGAAACCAAGGCTTGGTCGATGTTCTCGGCAGGACTACTGAGAAGCCTATTCAGTTCTGGGCACATAAATTCCCATAGGTCGCCATCTGTCCTTCCGGTTTGCGGCCGAAACTATTTCCGCCGCTGTGTACACTAGTGGACAGAACCAAGGGCATTAATGATGCTTGATATCGCTATCACCGCCCCGCTCGTGGCTACTATCGGTGACGAGACCGCCTGGTTGCGCTCCCGCCTTCCTCATATGGAAAGGAGCGCGCCATGCAACGGCGTCGTTTCAAGCAAACACAATCGCTGGAAGAACGTTTGGCTGACGAGGCGCAACTCCTGCGCCGGCAAGCTGACGCGCTCACACCCGGGCCTGATCGGGAAGCCCTTTTGAAGAAGGCCAGACAGGCTGAGACCGGATCGCATATGAGCGAGTGGCTGCGATCCACCGAGCTTCGACCTCCCCAGTAGTGACCAACCAACCGCTTGCGCGTCGAGCCGCTACGCATAGCAACGTTTTGCGCGCCCAAACGTATCCCTCATACTGGAGGATTGCAGTTTCCAGTTTAAGTGCCAGCGCCGCCAAGTCTTATACAGCTTGGTCGCGTTGTGCGCTTGAGCGTCAGCTCAGTTGGCTTGCTTCACAAGATCACCGCGCAAGCGGCCACCTAGCGTTAGCGCCAGCAACAACAGCACTGCGCGCGGCACACGGTCGATCATGGGATACCTGAAAGGCTGCCTCAGTTGACGGCCTCATCGTCCTTGTTCGCCGGTCGCTTAACGCGACGCAAAAGCAAACTCAGTTGATCCTCCAGGTCTGGTCGCTCTCCCATGGAAAGCTGCTTCGGAAAGGTAATCGTGACCGTCGCCTCGGGGAGGTTGAAGACCTCCTGAGTCATTGCCGCGCTTTGCGAAGGCGTCGGCATCCGCACCGAACGCCTAGAACTTGATGAGGCATGGTCGTTCGTCGGCAAGAAGCAGAAGAACGTCCAGCAACTCCACTGAACAGGAACTTCTTCAAAGGCGTGAGGTTACAAATGCCTCATATGGAGGAGAAGAAAATGAACAAGTTGATTGCAGGATGCGTTGTTGCGGCTGGAATGATGACAGCGGCGCATGCCGCGGAGACCATGTCGGCCGCGCCCGCTGAGAGTTGGACCGTGACCAACTATTACAAGCAGTCGGTGTACGATCCGCAGCAAAACAAGATCGGCGACGTTGATGATGTGCTCGTCGACAAGTCCGGCAAGGTCAACGGTCTGGTGATCGGCGTCGGCGGCTTTCTCGGTGCGGGAGAGAAGGACGTCATCGTTCCATTCACCGCCGTCAAGACGACGAAGAAGGACAATAAATGGTGGCTGACCCTGAACGAGTCCAAGGACGGTTTGAAGTCAGCACCGGGTTTCAAATACGACAAGGCGAGCACGACCTGGGTCCCGGAAGGCAAGTAGCCGGTCCCGGCGCAAGGATCTGACGCCGCCCGCGGGATGCGGTCACTGGAAAGCGGGGTCTCATCGAGACCCCGCGATCGCACAGGTGCCAACAGGGGCGCACCCTGCCCAACATCATTCTCTCTGGCCGAGATCCTTGCAAAAAAAGCCCCGCGAGTGCGGGGCTTTTTTGCTCACCACTTCTGGCGGCCATACCAGGTGTCGATTTCCTTCTGGGCCTGGTCCTTGGCGTAGCCGTAGCGCTGCTGCAGACGGCCCTCGAGCTGGTCCTGCTTGCCGGCAATGACGTCGAGGTCATCATCGGTCAGCTTGCCCCATTGCTCCTTCACCTTCCCCTTCATCTGCTTCCAGTTTCCTTCAACTCGATTCCAATCCATCGTCGACCTCCGTTATTCAGACGACCGATCAACCGAGGCCAGAGACCTTCGTTCCTAAGCTGCCCTGCGACAGATGGGCCACGTGCTTGACCGCCTCCACAATCATGCGAGAGCACGCAACACAGTGGTGCAGATCGCTGTGTTACAAAGTGCACTTAACGGCCGACGGTCATGCCGTTGGACGCGCCGTGTTGCCGGAGCCTGGTCTTCTGCGGCACGGAGGAAGAAACGATGAGGACGTGATTCCGGAAGGCGCATCAGCCACAATAGGAACGCCGATCACGGCCGTGTGTTGGAAGACTCATCTGCACCATCATTCGCAACGGAGTTGACCATGGCCGAGAAAGACCTCAACGCTCTCTTCCTCGATACCCTCAAGGACATTTATTACGCCGAGAAGCAGATCTACAAATCGCTTCCCAAAATGGCAAAGGCAGCAGCGTCCGACAAGCTCCGCGCCGCCTTCGAGAAGCACCACGACGAGACCGAAGGCCAGATCGAACGCCTCGAAAAGATTTTCGAGCTGCTCGGCAAGCCCGCCCGTGGCAAGAAGTGCGATGCCATCGAAGGCATCCTCGACGAGGGCAAGGAAATCATGGAGGAATACGCCGACGCGCCCGCGCTGGACGCCGGTCTGCTCGCTGCCGCTCAGGCGGTCGAGCACTATGAAATCTCGCGGTATGGCACGCTCAAAGCCTGGGCCGACAAGCTGAACATGCCGGATGCCGTCAAGCTGCTCGGTCAAACCCTGAATGAAGAAAAGAAAACCGACGAGACGCTGACCTCCATTGCCGTCTCCGCGGTGAACGCCGAAGCGGCCTAAGGGGCAGTGTGATCCAGTTGAAGCTCGCGCATCCGATCGTCGCTAACCGCGACAAAGCGTAGCGTAAAGGGCGAGGGCCGCTAGTTCGGCCCGGCTCATCGATCACCATCGAGGTGCCGGGCTCTTTAATTAGCCTGCTCTACTTGGCCGCCGGGGAAAGCGCGGTGCGCCTTGCCCGATTGACGCGCCGATCACCCGGCCGCAACGTCCGTCGGCGTCCCGGCGGCATCGAGCTGCCGTCCCTCGTGATCCATATGCAGATAGTTCGGGTTGAACAGGCCGGCCTGCATCAGCCGGTCGAGATCGGGGACGGCGAGCGCCCTTCCCTTGAGCACGATCAGGCCGTCGGCGCGCAGCTCCTGCAGCGTTCGGTTGACGTGGACCTTGGAGAGCCCGGTGGCGTCGGCGAGATCGCCCTGGGTCAGCGGGAAGTCGCAGCTGTCGCCCTGGGTCAGGCCGGCGAGACGCAGGCGCAGCCAGATCTCGCAGAGCAGATGGGCCACCCGCTCCAGCGCGGTGCGCTGGCCGAGGCTCATGGTCCATTCGCGCTGGATCGCCGCGTTGACCAGCGTCTCCCACCAGAACGCGGTGACGATGCGGGGATGTTCGGCCGCGACCTTTTCGAAGAACTCGCGCGAGAGGTCGGCGATCGACACCGGGGTGATGGTGCCGATCGAATGATCCATCTCGCGCAGGATGAAGACGTTCACGTCGCAGATATCACCGGGCAGGAAGAACGACACCACCTGACGGCGGCCGTCCTCGAGCTGCTTGTAGCGGCAGGCCCAGCCGGACAGGATCAAATGGACGTCCTTCGGCTTCTCGCCCTCACGGACGATGTCGACGCGCGGACCGAAGTGACGGACGCGCTCGGTCGACGCGCGATTGAGAATGGCGTGGTCGACCGGCGAAAGCCGTACGAACTGCTCCAATTTCCGGACTAGCGACGCCAACGACATTGGTCTCCCCGGATGCTAAATCGGGTAACCGCCGCTCCGTTTTCAATAACGTATGTTACATTGCACAGCTATTGCCGTCTGTTCACTAGTGTACACACGCCGGAGGACGCAACGGTAATGTCCTCAAGCGCGGTACAGATCCGGTGCCAGCGGGGCGGCGTCCAGCAAAACGTGACGCCTTCAGGCCGACGTCATTCAGACGAGCGGCACGCCATAATAATCGTTGACCGCGCGTGTGGTGCCGTTATCGGCCCAATTCCAGTCCCGCTCGCTACCGTATTTCGGCGCGCCGCGCAGCTGGCTCTCGGTCACGCCCGTGACGTAACCGCCCAGCCTTGTGTCGTATTTGAGCGATTGCCAAGGCAGCGGATAATGGTCGTTGCCGAGGCCGAGAATGCCGCCGAAGCCGAGCACGGCGTAGGACACCCGTCCGCTTGTCTTGTCGATCATGACGCGTTCGATCGAGCCGATCTTGCGCTCATCCGATCCGTAGACCGCGGTGCCCTCGACCTTGTCGCTGCCGATGAGGTTTCCGATTTCTTTTGCGTCTGTCGCCATGTCAAATCTCCTGTGATCTTCCGAGGCCAACGATGGACCAGGGTCATCGTTCCTGCCGCATTGCGCAGTTGCTGCAGGGCAAAACGACATTCAGCCTGTCGGGGGATCGCCGCTGTCGTCAGGCGTCATGCCCGAGCCCGGCGTCTTGCCGGCGTCATTCAGCTTGGGGTCCCGCGTCGCTTCGCGTGTTTGCGACTTTCGGGGGTCGGTCTTGTGAGCGCTCTGCGCGCGCTCCTTGTCGGCCGGCTGCTCCTGACCCTTGTCGTCCTTGACGATACCGTGATTGGAATGTGCCATTGCCGATTTCCCTTAGCTGATATCCCTAAAGATGTGCGGGCCCCGACGATGAAATTCGCCGAGGCCCGTCACCGGAGTGGTCCACTGCCCCCGGGGTGAAGAGCAGTGAACACACGGGTGCTACGCATGGCGCCGGAGATCGTTCCTGCGATGCAAAAGATGAATTCGATCCGCCGATGTCATGGGTTAACGACGGCCTCCGGGGAGCATGCCAAGTATTCCCGGTTCCAGACCGGAGGCGGCATGATCAAGAAGAAACGCAACAGGGCGCGTCCCCCGGGATCGTTCGAGGACCGTCTGCAAAAATTTGCCGAAGATGCACGCCTTGCGGCACGCGAGCTGCCGCCGGGGCGCGAACGCGAAACGCTGATGAAGAGAGCCAGACAGACCGAGACGGTGATGGAAGTCAGCGAGTGGCTGACGCTCCGCAAATAAGCCGCGCCGGACACCGGCCCATAGGGAGGGGCTGCGATGATCGAGGAGAGATTCGACTCACATACACTCGCCATCATGAATTTTGCGCTCGACCGGGTTTGCGCCGAGGCGCGTCATGGCGAGGAACACGCCACCCGAAAATACGTTGCCAAATACATCATCAAGTGCGCCAGCAGCGGCAGAACGACGCTTTCCGAGCTCACTGAAGCCGGACAGCAGGCGCTGACCAAGGTCACCGCCGCGGCGGAATAGCCGCTACAACCTGCCCTGCTCTCGTCATTGCGAGGAGCGAAGCGACGAAGCAATCCATCTCTCCGCTTGTGGAGCTATGGAGTGCTTCGCTTCGCTCGCAATGACGTGGATAGAGCGACGCCGCCAGTCCCGTCATCCTGAGGTGCGAGCGGAGCGAGCCTCGAAGGATGCACGGCCACGGTCGGGCCGTCGATCCTTCGAGACGCGCTTCGCGCTCCTCAGGATGACGGTGATGGAGTCGTTTCAAATCACAATGCGACGATGACTACGCCGCCGGCACCCGGGCGCGGATCTCGGCGATCTTGCGCTTCAGTGCGGCCTGCCGGGGATCGGGCATGATGGCGGCGCGGGCTTCCGCAATCGCGGCGGCGAGATCGGGAAGCGCGAGCACGCCGTCGAAGGTCGGCTTGGCGAGCCCGTCGATGATCGCGTGCCAGTCCGCGATGCCCTGGCGATAGGGATCGCCATAGCCCTGGATCATGGTCGCGGTCTGCACCACCGCCGACGCCGCGGCCGGTTGCTTGGTGAGGCTGCGGTCGATCATGTGCAGCCAGCGCTCGACCCAGACGCGCTCCTTGGCATAGCGCACCGAGAACAGCCGCCAGCGCTTCAGGCCCGCCTCGATCCTGAGCCGGCGAACACTGAAGCGGTTGTTGGCGCTGAAGCGGATCGAGACCCTGCGGCGGCGCCAGCCGAACTGATCGAGCACGGTAAGGATCGGATCGGCAACCACGGCCGGCAAAGCGTCGATCAGCTCGTCGAGGCGAAGTTTCTTGACATCGTCGGCCGAGCGCGCCGCAAGGCCACCCGCCGCATAGACCTCGCCGAGCTTGAGCTGCGCGATCCGGATCGCATCCTCATAGGCCATCCGCTCCGCCATCAGCCGCGCGATGTCCGCGAGCAGCGCGTCATCGACGCCGCGGCGGCCGACGAAGCGCTTGAGCCGGTCGATATAGAGCTGGGCGTAGCTCGTGCTCTGATAGGCGATCAACAGATGGATGGCCTCGGTGACCGCGGGCCCGAGATGATCCGGACAAGCCTCGGGCAGCACGGGCGGCCCCTCGTCCTCGTCGCCGATGATATCGGCGAAGAGATAGCGGAGCGAAGCCAGGAGACTATCGTCATCCGGCACTGCGGCGCCTCCAGAACTGGTCACGGCGGGCTCATGCAGGTTTTGGCTCCGCAACCTGCGGCGTGGTGTGTTGCGCGAGCCGCTGCTCGAGCGTCGAGATATTCTGGAACAGGCGGGCGCTGAACAGCCGCAGGAGGTAGAAGCCGAACGCCGGGTTCTGGACGTAAAGCTGCTCGACCTGGTCATAGGTCACCGACAGCACCATGCCGCCTTCGACGCATTCCAGCGTCTGGGTCCGTGTGTTCGACGGCGACAGCATGCCGAACTCGCCGACGATGGCGCCGACCGGCAGCTCGATGCCCGATTCGACCAGGCGGAAGCGGCCGCTGACGATGTAGAACATGCTGTCGGCCTTCTCGTCCTTGTAGAACAGGACTTCGCCCGCCGTGCATTTGCGCTCCGTCGTGAACGGCTTCAGCCACTCCATCGACAGATCGCTGTTGACCGATTTCTTCACGTTGCGGACCAGCTGCAGCATCTGGTGCAGGCGGTAGGTGTTCACCGGCAGCAGCACGGAATGCAGGATCAGCACGGCGTAATTGTGGGTCGGGATCGCGGTCGCGATCAGGATGATGTTGGTCAGGATGGCGAACACGCGCAACGGGATCATGGTCCGCATCGACAGCGTGGCGACCACGAAGATCGATGCGAACAGACTGCCGGCGGCGCCGGCGTGTTCCGCGAGGTGTGAGGTGTCCATCGGAAACCAACCAATGCTCAAGAAGTGAATAGATCGTCTTATTAGTCGCTTCATTCCGGCCGGGGTCGTATCGGCCGCCAGCATCCCTGATATACGGTGAAAAAGCGACGATTTGTCCGATTTCTCACATTCGCGGGCGCAAAATCGGGGCAGGATGGTTAGGCCTTTTGGGCCATTCGTCCAACGAACGGCTGCCCTGCTGACTTGATGCGCGAATGGCCCGCGCGTTGACGGCCTCAAGGAGGACGGGCACGTTGTGACGCAGGCTCCGCCGCGCGCGGGGCCCGATTTCAACAGTTCGTCGACAGGCAACCTCCGTTCTGATGTCCAAGCGGCTCGTCCTTCCGGCTTTGACCGCCTTCGTTTCGGCCACCGCCGGCCGCAACATGACCACGGCGGCCTATGTCGCGGTCGCGACCGGCATCGCCATGATGACGCTGCTGACGGTGCAGCCGGCCTATGACGCCGCCCCGCACTGGATCGGTGCGCTGCTCTCGGCCTGCCTTGCCTATTTCGTGTTCGAATGGGTGGTGCGGCTGCGCCATATGCGACGGCAGGGCAAGCTCTGGTTCTACGCGCTGTCCAGCGCAGGCGTGGTTGATGCAATCGGCGCGTTGGCGGTGCCGCTCGCCCTGCTCTCCGGCCTCGAGCCGAAGACGGCATGGCTGTTCGGCGTGCTCTGGGTGCTCAAGGTGGTGCCGGGCATTCCCGGCCTGCGCCAGCTCCGGCGCGTGCTGGTGGTGGAGTCCGGCCCGCTGCTCAGCGTGCTCGTGATCTTCCTGATGGTGGTGTTCCTGGCTTCCGTTGCGGAATATTTGCTGGAGCGGGACGTCCAGCCGCAGACCTTCGGCAGCGTGCCGGCGGCATTGTGGTGGGCGGTGGTGACGCTGACCACGACAGGCTATGGCGATGTGGTGCCGATCACCCCGCTCGGCCGCGTGGTCGCCGCCATGGTGATGATCTCGGGCCTCGGCGTGTTCGGGCTGTGGACCGGTATCCTGGCGACCGGCTTTGCTGCGGAAACCCGGCGCGACAATTTTCTGAAGACCTGGGAGACCGTCAGCAAGGTGCCGTTCTTCGCGCATCTCGGCCCGGCCGCGATCGCCGACGTCACCCAGGTGCTGCGGACCATGGACCTGCCGCCGCGCACCATGATCATCCGCAAGGACACCAATGGCGACTGCATGTATTTCGTTGCCGCCGGCGAGGTGGAGGTCGACCTGCCCGGGCGCAAGGTCAAGCTCGGCGAAGGCGCGTTCTTCGGCGAGATGGCGCTGCTCGGCAACGCCAAGCGCGCCGCCAGCGTCGCCACCAGCAAGGTGACGCGGCTGTTGGTGCTTGACCTGGTCGATTTCCGCCTGTTGATGGCAAGGCATCCCGATCTCGCCGAGACCATCGACGCCGAGGCGAAGCGGCGCGAACGTGAGAACCAATAATGGAGACCAAGATGGCTGACGCGGCCGACACCGCCAGCGGACCCGTGCTCGAGATTGCGGGGGCGCGCGCCACCATCCGCCTCAACCGGCCGAAGCATCTCAACCGCCTGCAGGCCGAGGACCTCGGCGAGCTCCTGAAACTGTTCGACTGGATCGAGGCCGATCCTGCGATCCGCGTGCTGGTGCTGACCGGAACCGGCCGCGCGTTCTCCGCCGGCTACGACCTCAACTCGGTGGCCGAGCGCGCGGTGAGCGCCAGCGAGCAGCAGAGTGCGGGCTCGGCGTTCGAGGTCGTGGTCAACCGTCTGGAAGATCTGGCCGTGCCGACGATCTGCCGGCTCAATGGCGGCGTCTATGGCGGCTCGACCGACCTCGCGCTCGCCTGCGACTTCCGGATCGGCGTCGATACCGCGGAGATGTTCATGCCGGCGGCGCGGCTCGGTCTGCACTATTACACCAGCGGCATCAAGCGCTACGTCACACGGCTCGGCGTCGACAACGCGAAGATGCTGTTCCTGACCGCCTCGAGGATCACCGCGCCCGAGATGCTGCGGATCGGCTACCTCACTGCGATGGTGCCGATCGACCTGCTCGACGAGGAGGTCGACAAGCTTGCAAATGTTTTGGCCGGCAATGCGCCCAAGGCGATGGCCGGCATGAAGCGCGCGGTCAACGAATTCGCCCGCGGCGAGCTCGATGCAGCCGCAGCCGACGCCCGCCACCGCGACAGCATGCGCGGCGACGAGATCAAGGAAGGCATCCAGGCATTCGCCGAGAAGCGGGCGCCGAAGTTCTAACGCAGCGCTCCAAATCGATCGTACCGTCACCCTGAGGAGCGCGCTCTTGCGCGCGTCTCGAAGGGTCGACGGCCCGAGTGTGGCCGTGCATCCTTCGAGACGCGCTACGCGCTCCTCAGGATGACGGGCTTAGCAGCGACGCGCGACGCTTCACTCTCCCCTTACGCCCGCTTCGACCGCATCGCACGGACTTGCGCGATCTCCGGATCGCCGGCGAGGGCCTGGTAGCGCTTGCTGTCGACCGCGTAGAGCGCGATGCGGCCTTCGGCATCGGCGTGGACGCCCCAGCCGAAGCGTTTGCCGAGCGGCGAGGCACGCATGCAGGCCTGGCCGCGCGAGAAGAACGCCTCGCGGGCGAGGCTGCGTTCTTTCTTCGCCGCCTTGTTGTTCGCAGCCTTGGCATCGAGCGCGCGGCCGGCCGCCGACGTGGCGAACACCACGTCGTCGGAAGTGTATGTGTACGGCGCGCCTGATATCATCCGGTATTGCAGCACGGCGACCGTCGGCTGGCCGCCGCGCGGCTGCGGCTCCTCGCCGCTCCGCGCCGGACAATCCTCCGCCACGCGGATGAAGGTGTTGAAGCAGTTGGTGCTGTGCAGTGGGCTGTGCGGCATCTTTTGCAGTGTCTTGGCCATCGCGACGATCGTATCACACGCCGGCGGCTGCAGCATGCTGCGCCGCCATCGCATCGTCGGCCTTCGATATCCTTGCGAAAGCCGGGCGCGCCGTGATGCGTTCGGCATAGCGGACGAACACATCCCGTTTCGGCACCAGGCCGAACATCATGGTCCAGCTGAACGCGATGCCCCAGAGGATATCGGCCGCCGTGATCTGTTCGCCGAACAGATAGGGCCCTTTCGCGAGCTGCGCTTCCAGCGCGCCCAGCATGCTGTCGTAATCGGCGTAGGGCGACTGGGTGATCGGCGCCGGCTCGCGCTTCTTGAAATGGTCGATCACGGCCGGCTCGAACGAGGCGCCGTAATAGGCGATCCAGCGCAGATACGGGCCGCGGCGCGGGTCGTTCAGCGCGGGCGTCAGGCCGGCCTGCGGAAACAGATCGGCGAGATAGATGAAGATCGCGACCTGCTCGGTGACCAGCGCATCGCCGTGGCGGACCACCGGCACCTTGCCGAGCGGATTGATGGCGAGATAGGCGTCCTTGCGCTGCTCGCCCGCCTTCATGTTGAGGACATGCAAATCATAGGGCGCACCGAGTTCCTCGAGCAGCACGCGCGTGCCGGTGGCGCGGCTTTGCGGCGAGTAATACAGCGTGACGCGGTCGGTGGTGGCAGCGGTGGTCATGGGCAGTCTCCTTGCGCCGTCGGGCGGCATGGCCTCCTTATGTCCGCCTATACCTGACATCTTGTGTCAGGTATGATCTGGCCATGCGCGCAAGCCGGCTGTTTTCCATCCTCACCACCCTGCAGGCGCGGGGGCAGGTCACCGCACCCGAGCTGGCCGAGGCCTGCGAGGTCTCGGTGCGCACGATCTATCGCGACATCGACGCGCTCTCGGCCGCCGGGGTGCCCGTCTATGCCGACCGTGGCGCCGAGGGCGGCTATCGCTTGCTCGACGGCTATCGCGTGCGGCTGAACGGGCTGTCGCAGGGCGAGGCCGAGGCGCTGTTCATGGCCGGCCTGCCCGGCCCCGCCGCGGCACTCGGCCTCGACACCGCGATGGTCGCGGCGCAGAGCAAGCTGATGGCCGCGCTGCCGGAAAATCTGCGGCCCAACGCGCGGGGCATGCAGCAGCGCTTCCATCTCGACGCGCCCGGCTGGTTCGGCGAGACCGAGGAGCCGAAGCATCTGCGCGCCATTGCAGCCTCAGTGCTGCGCGAAAATCTGATCGAGATCCGCTACCAGAGCTGGAAGGCCGAGAAGCGGCGGCGGGTGGCGCCGCTCGGGCTCGTGCTGAAGGGCGGCAGCTGGTATCTCGCCGGCCTCGTCGACGGCAATGTGCGCACCTATCGGGTGGCTCGCGTGCTGGATTGTGAGACACTTGAGACGCCATTCGCGCGGCCGGCGGATTTCGACCTCGCCGCCTATTGGCGCGCCTCGATCGAACGGCTTGAGGCCGAGCTGCATCCGAACCAGGCCACGGTGCGGCTGTCGCCGTTCGGGCTGAAACTGTTCGATGCGCTGGCGCATCCTTACGTGAAGGCACGGATGCAGCTTGCTGACGGCACCGAGCCCGACGGCTGGCGGGTCGCCACCATGCCGGTCGGCAAGACGGTGTGGCATGCGGCGACCGAGCTGCTGCGGCTCGGCGCCGAGGCCGAGGTGATCGCGCCCGCGGAGTTGCGCGAGAAGATGGCCGAGCTGGCGGGCGCGATGTCCGCGCGCTATGCCGAGAGGCAGGCGCGCCGCGCGGCCCGGCGCTAGTACCGGCTATCGGAGCTGATCACGAAGCGGTCGAGAAAATTGACCGGCAGGATCTCGAAACGGTCGAGCGTCAGCGTAATCCCGGTCACGAAGTCGATGCCCTTGATCGTGCCGTAGAGATCGATGCGCCGGCCGCGGCGCAGGCCGCGCGTTTCAGGATGCTGCTCGATATCGATATGGGCATAGATCGGATTGTCGAGCCGCGAATGGCGGTGCCAGCCGCGCTGCAGGAAGCTGAACTGCAGCACCGAGCCCGCACCCCAGTCGATCGCGTCGAAGAAGCGGGTTTCCCAGGCGACCGGCTGGCCCAGATAATGCGCAGCGATGAACGCGTCGCGTTCGAGCGCGGGGAGACGGTGCAGCTGCCTGTTGATCCTGCCCGCCGTGAGCGAGGCGTCGTTCGCCATTGTTCTTGTTGTCGCTTTTTTTCTTGTCGTTTCTTGTCTTGGTCGCTTTTGTCCCGGGCGGACTCAGCCCTCGGGGAATTATACGTCCACGAATGTGACAGTATCTGCCACGGTCGCACGCGCGGTGCGGTAGCTGTTCACCTTGTGCGCATGATCGGCATAGCCGAACGAGATGCCGCAGACAACCCGGCGATCGTCGGCCAGGCCAAAATGGCGGCGGATCAGCCCGGAATGGCGGGCGATCGCGGCCTGCGGGATGGTGCCGAGCCCGAGCGCTTGCGCCGCCAGCAGGAAGTTCGAGACATAACCGCCGCAATCGATCGCGCCGTAGATGCCGAGCGGCTCGTTGGTGTGGATCACGGCAATGTGCGGGGCGCCGAAGAAATTGTAGTTCTCCAGCGCCTGTTTTGCATACGCCGCCTTATCGCCCCTGGTGATGCCGAGCGTGTTGTAGAGTTGAAAGCCGCTTTCGCGGCGGCGCTCCAGATAGACCCCGACATATTCGCGCGGCGGCGTGAAGTCGTAGTCTTCGCCAAGCCCGCGCGATGCCTCGGCATAGATCGCCTTGCGGAACCGTTCCTTGGCCTCGCCGGACACGATCAGGACCTGCCAGGGCTGGCTGTTGCACCAGGACGCGGTGCGCTGCGCAGTCGCCAGGATGTGCGCGATGGTCTCGCGCGGCACCTCGCGCGGCTGGAACGCGCGCACCGAGTAGCGCTCGTTGAGCAGCTCCTCGAGCGCGCCGATGCGGTCTTGTTGTTTTACGACGGCGTCCATTGCGCATCCTATTCTGCGTAGGGTGGGTTAGCCGAAGGCGTAACCCACCGCTTCTGTCGCACGTGGTTGATAGCCAATGGTGGGTTACGCTTCGCTAACCCACGTACGATCCCCTCAACGCCCCTTGGTCGGGATCTTGTTGTAGGGCACGTCCTTGTCGACCCGGATGTCGCCGGGCAGACCGAGAACACGCTCGGCGATGATGTTGCGCAGGATCTCGTCGGTACCGCCGGCGATGCGCATCGAAGGCGACGACAGCAGCATCTGCTGGAACTGGCCGTTGGCCTGCTCCTCATCGGTGCCGGTAAGGCTGCCGGCCGCGCCCTCGAGGTCCATCGCATAGGTCGCGATGTCCTGCAGCATCAGGCCGGAGACCAGCTTGCCGATCGAGTTTTCCGGACCGGGCCGCTCGCCCTTCGACAGCGCCGAGATCGCACGGTAGCTGGTATATTTCAGCCCGCTCGCCTTCACCGCCCAGCTCGCGAGCTTGGAGCGCACCGCCGGATCGTCGATCGCAAGCCCGTCCTCCAGCATCAGATTGGAGCAGAACTCGAACATCTCGGGGACGCCGGTCGCGAGCCGCGAGCCGATCGACATGCGCTCGTTCATCAGCGTGGTCAGCGACACGCTCCAGCCCTCGCCGACCGCGCCGAGGCGCTGGCTGTCCGGGATCACGACGTCGGTGAAATAGACCTCGTTGAACTCCTGCATGCCGTTGGCCTGCTTGATCGGCCGCACCTCGACGCCCGGGCTCTTCATATCGAGGAAGAACATGGTGAGGCCCTTGTGCTTCGGCACATTCGGGTCGGTGCGCGCGATCAACAGGCCATAGTCGGAATAATGCGCGCCGGAGGTCCAGATCTTCTGGCCGTTGACGACCCAGTTGTCGCCCTTCTTCTCGGCGCGGGTGCGCAGCCCCGCGACGTCGGAGCCGGCCGACGGCTCGGAGAACAGCTGGCACCAGATCTCTTCGCCCGACGCGAGCTTCGGCAGATAGCGGCGCTTGGCGTCTTCACCGCCCCAGGCCATCACGGTCGGGCCGCACATGCCCTCGCCGATCTGGAACGGTTGGGTCAATTTGCCGTAGACGCCCTCTTCCTGCTGCCAGATCACGCGCTCGATCGGGGTGGCGCCGCGGCCGCCATATTCCTTCGGCCAGTGCAGGCAGGCCCAGCCGCCCTCGGCCTTCTTCTTCTGCCAGGCCTTGCCGACCTCGACCATGTCATGCCTGGCGAGCTTGATGCGGCCGAGCGAGGATTTTGACAGTTCCTCCTCGAACTCCTTCGGCGCATTGGCGGCGACCCAGCTGCGGGCGAGGCTACGGAATTCGGCTTCCTGCGGCGTGTCATCGAAATTCATGGCGAACCTCTTTCAGTTGCGCGCGGTCAGGCGCGGCCCTTGGTCGGGATCTTGTTGAAGGGAACGTCCTTGTCGACCCTGATGTCGCCGGGCAGGCCCAGCACGCGCTCGGCGATGATGTTGCGCATGATCTCGTCGGTGCCACCCTCGACGCGGGTGCCGGGCGCGCGCAGCAGCATCGCCTGGAATTTGCCGGCGGCCTCGGCATCCTCTACCCCGCTCAGCGCGCCGGCGGCGCCCTGCAGGTCGAGCGCGTAGGTCGCGACGTCCTGGATCATCGAGCCGGCGACCAGCTTGCCGATCGAGTTCTCCGGCCCCGGCCGCTCGCCCTTCGACAGCGCCGAGATCGCGCGCATGCTGGTGTATTTCAGCCCGCTCGCCTTCACCGCCCAGTTCGCCAGTTTCGAGCGCACCGCGCGGTTCTCGATCGCCGGGCCGTCCTCCAGCATCAGGCTGTTGCAGAAGTCGAACAGTTCGGGGAAGCCGGTCGAGACGCCGGCGCCGATCGACATGCGCTCGTTCATCAGCGTGGTCAGCGACACGTTCCAGCCGTCATTGACATTGCCGAGCCGCTGCGAGTCCGGAATCCGGACGTCGGTGAAATAGACCTCGTTGAAGTCGGAAGCGCCGCTCGCCTGCTTGATCGGCCGCACCTCGACGCCCGGGCTCTTCATGTCCAGGAAGAACATGGTGAGGCCCTTGTGCTTCGGTACGGTCGGATCAGTGCGGGTGAGCAGGATGCCGTAGTCGGAATAGTGCGCGCCCGAGGTCCAGATCTTCTGGCCGTTGATCACCCATTCGTCGCCATGCTTCTCGGCGCGGGTCCGCAGGCCCGCGACGTCGGAACCGCCGGCCGGCTCCGAGAACAGCTGGCACCAGATCTTCTCGCCGGAGGCGAGCGGCGGCAGGTAAGAGCGCTTCTGCTCCTCGCCGGCGAACGCCATCATGGTCGGGCCGCACATGCCGTGACCGATGATGAACATTGAGCTGAGGCGGCCGAACGGGCCCTCCTCCTGCTGCCAGATCACGCGCTCGATCGGCGATGCGCCGCGGCCGCCATACTCCTTCGGCCAGTGCAGGCAGGCCCAGCCGGCGTCGGCCTTCTTCTTCTGCCAGGCCTTGGCGACCTCGAGGATATTGGCGCCCTTGAGCTGGAAGCGGCCGAGCGAGGCCTTGCGCAGCTCTTCCTCATATTGCTTGGGCGCATTCGCCACGATCCAGGCTTTCGCCTCGGCGCGGAATGCGGCTTCCTGCGGAGTGTCGTCGAAATTCATGACTCTGTCCTCTCCTGCGTTCCCCGGATGCGGCGCAGCACGGAGTGGTGCGCTGCTGTTCCGGGGTCCATAGTAGCCCGATGGGTCCCGGCTCTGCGGAGCAGCGTTTCACGCTGCACCGCGTCCGGGACACGAGCACCCCTTACGCCGCGTTCTTCTTGCGCATGCGGTCGATCAGCGCGTCTTCCCAATAGGACAGGCTGCCGAGGCCGAGCGCCACCGCATTGGCGCGGCGGTAGTACATGTGGCAGTCGAACTCCCAAGTGAAGCCCATGCCGCCGTGAACCTGGATGTTGTTCTTGGCGCAGTGCTGGAACGCCTGCGTCGCGCTGATGCGCGCGGCGGCGGCGGCTTCCGGCAGCTCGCCGGCATTGGTCGAGAGCGCCCAGGCGCCGTAATAGCAATTCGACCGCGCCAGCGTCGCCGAGACATACATGTCGGCCAGCATGTGCTTCACCGCCTGGAACGAGCCGATCGGACGGCCGAAGGCGATGCGGTCGAGCGCGTAGTCGCGGCCCATCTCCAGCGCGCGGTCGGCGCCGCCGACCTGCTCGAACGCGGTCAGCACCGCGGCGCGATCCAGCACCTGGGTGATCACGCTCCAGCCCTCGCCGGTGGCGCCAAGCGGCTCGGCCTTGGCGTCCTTGAAGGTGATCTCGGCCTGGCCGCGCGTGAGATCGATGTTGGTGAGCGACTTGACCTCGACGCCTGAGGCCTTGAGGTCGACGATGAACAGCGAGATATCGGATTCACGTCCGCCCGAGCCGGTGCGCGCGGCCACCACGGCGAAATCGGCGATCGCGCCATCGGCGACCGGCTTCTTGACGCCGTTGAGCACGCCGCCATTGGCAGTGACCTTGACCGCCTTCGGCGACGGATTGCCGTGGCCCTCGAACAGCGCGAGCGTGCCGATGGCATCGCCGGAGGCGATCTTCGGCAACCACTTCTGCTTCTGCGTGTCACTGCCCGCGATCAGGATCGCTTCGGCGGCGAGATAGACGGTCGACGAGAACGGCACCGGCGCCAGCGCACGGCCCATTTCCTCGGCGATCACGCAGAGCTCGAGATGGCCGGCGCCCGCGCCGCCGAACTGCTCCGGGATCGCGACGCCGAGGAAGCCCATCTCGGCGAGGCCCTTCCACAGCGCCTTGTCGTAGGGCGCCTTGCCGTCGAGCACTTCGCGCACGGCCTTGGGCGGGCATTGTTCGGCGAGGTACTTCCGCGCCTCGTCGCGCATCTGCTTCTGTTCGTCGGAGAAATCGAAATTCATGGCGCTACCCGCGTTGTTGCTTGGCTTCGTGGGATGGGTGGAGCGAAGCGATACCCATCGATTGCTTGGTCAGATGATGGGTTTCGCTGCGCTCTACCCATCCTACGGACGATACCCATCGATTGCTTGGTCAGATGATGGGTTTCGCTGCGCTCTACCCATCCTACGGTCAGTTCAAAACGATCACCTCGTCGCCGGGCTTGTCGGCATAAAGCTGCTCGACCAGCGCGGCGCGGCGCTCGAGGCCGGCGCGCTGGTTGATGTAGCCCTTGTCGGTGAGCTCGTTGCCGTCGATCGACGGCGGCTCGACCATCAGCATCGCGCGCGCGATGCGCATGCTGCTGCCGGTGGTCGACGCGTTGTGGGCCTGCAGGCCTTTCCTGACGCAGGCGACAACGTCGGGGTGCCGGATCACGTCGTCGTAAGTCGCCTCGGCATTGCCGACGAGCTGACGGCAGGCGTGCAGGTTCGGCCAGCACAACAGGCCTATGAACTCACGGTCCTGCCCCGCCACCAGCGCGTCATGCACGACCGGCGTCGCGGCCGCGATCGCATCGGTGCGCAGCGAGCCGACATGGACGAAGGTGCCGGTGGTCAGCTTGAAGTCCTCGACCACGCGGCCGGCAAAGATGATGCCCTGCAGCGGATCCGCAGGGTCCACGAACACACCGGCATCGCCGATGCAGTAGAAGCCTTCCTCGTCGAACATCTTGGCGGTGAGGTCAGGCTGGCCGAAATAGCCCGGCGTGACGTTGACGCCGCGCAGCCGCAGTTCGTATTTCGCGCCGCACGGCACCATCTTCAGCTCGACGCCGGGGAATGGCAGGCCGATCAGGCCGACGCGCTCAGTGTCCCAATAGGTGCCGGTCGAGGTCGGCGCCGTCTCGGTCGAGCCCCAGCCGGTGTAGAACACGATGCGCTCGCCAGTGGTCTTCACCGCCAGCGCCTGCATGCGGTCGTAGAGATCGTCAGGCAGCCGCGCGCCGCCATAACCCATGATCGCGAGGTTCTTGAAGAAGCTCTGGCACAGCGCTTCGTCCTTCTCCATGACGGCTGCGAGCGCGGCATAGCCGGCCGGCACGTTGGCGTAATAGGTCGGCGAGACCTCGCGCAGATTCCTGATGGTTTCCTCGAGCTGACCCGGCATCGGCCGGCCGTCGTCGATATAGAGCATGCCGCCGTCGACCAGCACCGGATTGAACGCAGCGTTGCCGCCCATGGTGTGATTCCACGGCATCCAGTCGAGCACGGTCGGGATCGGCCCAGCCGTTTCACGCGGCCGCACCTGCATCATCATCGCCGCATTGGCGCACATCATCTCCTGGGTGTTGATGACGGCCTTGGGCATGCCGGTCGAGCCCGAGGTGAACAGCAGCTTGCCGACGGTATTGGGCGTGATCTTCGCGATGGACTCACCGACCGCGGATGTCACCGGCGTTGCGGCAAGCTCGGCAAAGGCCACGCTCTTGATGCCCTCGCACGGACGCAGCACGTGAATGACGGTGATCCCTGTGAGATCGATCGCCTTCAGCGCCTTCTCGAAGGCAGGTCCATCCTGCACCATCACGACGGCGGGCTTGATCAGGTTGAACAGATATTTGAGCTTGAGATGATCCTGGCTCATCAGCGAATAGGCCGGCGACACCGGCGCGGCCGGCAACCGTGCCTGCATCGCCGCCTGCGTCATCAGCGCATGCTCGATCGAATTGCCCGAGAGGATCGCGACGGGCCGGTCTGCACCAATGCCGAGATCGAGCAGGCCCTGCGTCAGCGCATCGACGGTGCGTTTGGCTTCGCCATAGGAGAGCTTGCGCCACGCTCGGTCGGGACCGCCACGCTGCGCGAGCCAGATGCGCTCCGGCGCCTGCGCCGCCCATTTGGCGAGATAGGCCGGAATGTGCGTCTCATAAGCCTGGAGCGGAATCCGCGACTGCAGCACGACGGTGCCGTCGTCGCGCCGCTCGACCGCGATGTCACGCGCGAGCCAGTCCACCTTGCGAAAGGCGGGTTTTGTCAGCATCGCCGCGTCACCATCCATTTTGCGTCTCCCGGAATTTCTTGTCCTTTGCGGACTTTTTGTCAGCGCCTGATATAGACAGGCTTTCGTTTCTCAAGGAAGGCCCTGATGCCCTCCTGAAAATCTTCCGAACGGCTGCACAGCACCTGATTGCGATCCTCCATCGCAATCACGGCTTCGATCGAGCCGGCATCGACGCTCATGTTGATGCATTCCTTGGAGAGGCGGAGACCGACCGGCGAGGCCGTCATCATCGCCTCGACATAAGGATTGGCGGCGGCGTCGAGATCGGCGGCCTCGACCACCTCGGAGACAAGGCCGACGGCGAGTGCGCGATCGGCATGGATGAAGCGCCCGGTGAGGATCAGTTCGGACGCGACGGAGACGCCGACGAGGCGCGGCAGGAAATAGCTGGTGCCGATGTCGCAGCCGCCCAAGCCGAGCTTGATGAAGGCGCAGTTCATCCGCGCATTCTTTGCGGCGATGCGGATGTCGGCGGCGAGCGCCAGCGCAAAGCCGCCGCCGGCGGCCGCGCCCTGCACCAGCGCGATGATCGGCTGCGGACAACGCCGCATCAGCATCACGATGTCGGCAATGCGGCGCTGCGAGTCGAGCGACTCGGTGACGCCGGGCGGCTCGGTCTGCCCGCCGCGGCGCGCCATCGCGTGCTTGAGGTCGAGCCCGGCGCAGAAATTCGCACCGGCGCCCTTCAGCACCACGATTCGGGTGTCGCGGTTGCGCTGCAGGCCCTGGAAGTAGCTGTTGAGCGCATCGATCATGGCGGGATCGAGCGCGTTCAGGCTTTCGGGACGATTGAGCGTGACCCAATCGACCCCGTCGTGATGTTCGATCAGCAGCGGTTGAGACACGCGCATGGTCCTCCCGACCGTTCAGCGAACGCGATGCTCGTTACTGTGCCCTCTCCCCTTGTGGGAGAGGGCATGTTCGCTATTAGCCTTGCATTCGGTTGGGTGAGGGGTCTGTCTCCGCGGGGAGAACCCCTCATCCGTCGCGGACTACGCATAGCCGATGCAAAGCATCGGCGTCCTCTTTAAAGGACGGCGGCCCGACGCCGCCTATGGCCACCTTCTCCCACAAGGGGAGAAGGGAAGTACGGCGGAGTTCGCCGCTAGCGCGGCGCCATACGGATGGCGCCGTCGAGGCGGATGGTTTCGCCGTTCAGCATCGGGTTTTCGACGATGTGGACGGCGAGGTTGCCGTACTCCGAGGCATCGCCGAGGCGGGCCGGATGCGGCACCTGGGCGCCGAGGCTCTTGCGGGCTTCCTCGTTGAGGCCCATCAGCAGCGGCGTCAGGAACAGGCCGGGCGCGATGGTGTTGACGCGGATCTTCAGGCTGGCGAGGTCGCGCGCGGCCGGCAGCGTGAGGCCGACGACACCGCCCTTCGAGGCCGAATAGGCGATCTGGCCGATCTGGCCTTCATAGGCCGCGACCGACGCGGTGTTGATCGCGACGCCGCGCTCCTCGCCGATCGGGGCTTCGGTCGCCAGCCGCTCGGCGAACAGGCGCAGCACGTTGAAGGTGCCGATCAGATTGACGTTGATGATGCGGACAAACTTCGCCAGCGGATAGACGCCGTCCTTGCCGACGATGCGCTGCGAGCCGCCGATGCCGGCGCAGTTCATCAGCACGCGCGCGATGCCGTGGGCGTCCTCGGCCTTGGCGATCGCCGCCTTGATCGCGTCCTCGTCGGTGACGTCGGCGTGCAGGGCGACGCCCCTCACTTCGGCGGCGACCTTCTCGGCGTTTTCCTTGTTCTGGTCGATCACGCCGATCCTGGCGCCCTTGGCGGCCATGGCGCGGGCGGTCGCGGCACCGAGGCCGGAGCCGCCGCCGGTGATGAGAACGGCAACGTCTTTCAACTGCATGGAATAGCCCTTCCTTGAACGTTTCTTCTCTAGACTTCGAACTTGTTATCCGGCGGCAACCGCCGCCGTTTCCTTATCGGGATTGAGCACGCCGCCGAAGATCAAGGCTTCCATGTGCTTGATGTATTCGCGGCAGACCTCGTCGGTGACCGGACCGACGCCGACCGCGCGCGACATCGCGTGGCGGCCGAAGAACAGATGATCGCAGGCGCCGATCAGGCTGGTGTAGAACAGCACCGGATCGATCTTGCGGAACTCGCCGGCCTTGATGCCTTCGGCCAACAGGCGGCGATGAAAATCCAGGAGCGGCGCGACGAAGAATTTCGACACCTCGTCCGGAGCGCCTGCCGAGCTCTCGTGCAGCAGATAATGGATCAGCCGGTTCATATAGGGGAACTGGTGATAGGCGCGGATGATGCCGCCGATATGCAGCCGCAGCTTCGCGGATGGCGAGATCGGCTGCGCCAGCAGATATTCGAGTTGCGAGATCTCGGTCGCGGCGTCGCGCGCCAAGAGCGCCAGCAACAGCCCGTCCTTGTTGCCGAAATGATATTTCACCAGCGCGGCGTTGACGCCCGACTTCTGCGCGATGTCGGACAGCGAGACCTCGATCGAGGCGCGCTCGATCATCAGCTCGCTGGCTGCCACCAATAGCTTGTCCGCCGTGGCGTTTTTGCCCGCAGCAAGTTTCGTCGGTACGCTGGTATTCAACTGCGCTCTGGTCCCGCTCTTGATTCCGGGTTCGCCGGTAAATCGAGGCCGCACATAAGCCCATGGCGGGGCTGCACTCAAGAGTTAATTGATTGATTGACTAAATGCGGAGCCGCCCCTTAAATCCGGCCCAACTTTCAAAACCGCCCAATCAGAACATCAGGGAGATCAGACATGGCCGAGGCATATATCGTCGCCGCCGCTCGCACCGCGGGCGGCCGCAAGGGAGGGCGTCTTGCCGGCTGGCATCCGGCCGATCTGGCCGCGACCGTGCTCGATGCGCTGGTCGAGCGATCAGGTGTCGACCCCGCGCAGGTCGAGGACGTGATCATGGGCTGCGTGATGCAGGCCGGCGAGCAATCCAACAACGTCGCGCGCAACGCGGTGATGGCATCCAAGCTGCCGGAGAGCGTGCCCGCGACCTCGATCGACCGGCAGTGCGGCTCCTCGCAGCAGGCGCTGCACTTCGCGGCGCAGGCCGTGATGAGCGGCACCATGGACTGCGTGATCGCCGCCGGCGTGGAATCGATGACCCGCGTGCCGATGGGGCTCGCCTCCTCGCTGCCCGCCAAGAACGGCTTTGGCCATTACAAGAGCCCGGGCATCGAGGCGAAGTACCCCAACATCATCTTCAGCCAGTTCACCGGCGCGGAGATGATGGCCGAGAAGTACGGCCTGTCGAAGGATGAGCTCGACGAATATTCCTACAACAGCCATCAGCGCGCGATCGCGGCAACCCAGGCCGGCCACTTCAACGACGAGATCGTGCCGGTCAAGATCACGCGCGCTGACGGCTCGACCGATACCCACCATATCGACGAGGGCATCCGCTTCGACGCCAGCCTCGACGGCATCAAAGGCGTCAAGCTGATCGCCGAGAACGGCAAGCTGACCGCGGCGAGCGCGAGCCAGATCTGCGACGGCGCCTCCGGCGTGATGGTCGTCAACGAGAAGGGCCTCAAGAGCTTGGCGTCAAGCCGATGGCGCGTATCCATCATCTGACCATGATCGGCGGCGATCCCGTGATCATGCTGGAAGCGCCGCTGCCGGCGACCCAGCGCGCGCTGCAGAAGGCCGGCATGAAGGTCGACGACATCGACCTTTTCGAGGTCAACGAGGCCTTCGCCTCGGTGCCGACCGCGTGGCTGAAGACCACCGGCGCCGATCCGGCGCGCCTCAACGTCAACGGCGGCGCGATCGCGCTCGGCCATCCGCTCGGCGGCTCCGGCACCAAGCTGATGACCACGCTGCTGCACGCGCTGAAGCAGCGCAACAAGCGCTACGGCCTGCAGACCATGTGCGAAGGCGGCGGCATGGCGAACGTGACGATTGTCGAGCGGCTGTAAGAGCGCCTGACCTTTAAGAAGCGTTTGAGAGGCCGCAAGAGCCTCCATACAAAAGGTGTCGTCCCGGCCTTGAGCCGGGACCCATAACCACAGGTCGATGTGGCTATGGCGAGCTGAGGCCCCAGCTCATTTCAATAAATAAGATCGGTGGTTATGGGTCCCGGCTTTCGCCGGGACGACCACCTTGAGGAACGCCTTGTGACCCACCCCTCTATCCACGCGCGCAATACGCCCGACAAGATCGCCTACCAGATGGCGGTGTCCGGCAAATCCATCACCTATCGCGAGCTCGACGAGCTCTCGAACCAGGGCGCGCACCTGTTTCGATCGCTCGGCCTGAAGGCCGGCGACCACATCGCGCTCTTGATGGAAAACCGCCTCGCCTTCATGGAAATCTGCTGGGCGGCGCAGCGCTCGGGCCTCTATTACACGGCGATCAGCCGCTACCTGACGGAAGATGAGATCGCCTACATCATCAGGGATTGCGGAGCGAAGGTGTTCATCACCACGCCGCAATGCGCCGACAAGGTGAAAGGCCTGATCAAGGGCGAACCCGGCGAGCCGCTGTTCTACATGATGGACGAGCCGGCGCCGGGCTTCCGCTCCTACGACAAGGAAGCCGGCGCGCAGCCGACCACGCCGGTTGCCGACGAGGTCGCGGGCTACGACATGCTGTATTCCTCCGGCACCACCGGCCGGCCCAAGGGCATCAAGAAAGAGTTCGAGGGCAACCGGATCGACGTGCCGAACCCGTTCCTGCGGATTCTGACCGCCGACATGTGCGGCATGAACGCCGACAGCATCTATCTGTCGCCGGCGCCGCTCTATCACGCGGCTCCCTTGCGCTTCAACATGATGGCGACGGTGCTCGGCGGCACCTCGGTCATCATGGAGCATTTCGATGCCGAGGAATTTTTGAAGCAGGTCGAGAAGCACAAGGTCACGCAGTCGCAGCTGGTGCCGACCATGTTCGTGCGCATGCTGAAGCTGCCCGATGAGGTGCGCAGCCGCTACAAGGTCTCCTCACTGAAAGGCGCGATCCACGCCGCGGCGCCCTGCCCGGTCGACGTCAAGGCGAAGATGATCGAATGGTGGGGACCGATCTTGATCGAGTATTATGCGGGCTCCGAGGGCAACGGCGTCACGGTCTCGACCTCGCAGCAATGGCTCACCCATCGCGGCACGGTCGGCCGCGCCGTGGTCGGCAAGGTCAAGATCCTGGACGAGAACGACGAGGAGGCGCCCACCGGGCAGATCGGCCAGGTCTATTTCGCCGACGCGCCCGCCTTCACCTATCACAACGATCCCGAGAAGACGAAGAAGGCCTACAACGCCAAGGGCTGGTCGACGCTCGGCGACGTCGGCTACCTCGACGAGGAAGGCTTCCTCTATCTCACCGACCGCAAGAGCTACATGATCATCTCCGACGGCGTGAACATCTATCCACAGGAGACCGAGGACGTGCTGATCACGCATCCCGCGGTCTCCGACGTCGCGGTGTTCGGCGTGCCGAACGAGGAGATGGGCGAAGAGGTCAAGGCCGTGGTGCAGCCGCACGACATGACCAAGGCCGGCAAGGATCTCGAGGCCGAGCTGATCGCGTTCTGCAGGCAACATCTGTCGCCGATCAAATGCCCGAAGAGCATCGACTTCGAGGCGGAGCTGCCGCGGACGCCGACGGGCAAGCTGGTGAAACGCCATCTGCGTGACCGGTATTGGCCGAAGGCGGCGGGCAAGGCGTAGATCGGCAGGTGGGCGCGGTGCCGCCGCCCTCCCCCACCCTGCAGATCTCCCCCTTAAGGGGGATCGCCGCCTGACGGAAAGCCGGTTCAAAAGCGGCAACGTTTCAGCCATACTACAGACCTGCGGATAACCGGATGCGGGGGTCCCATGGCTTTCTGGAATCTGTTCGGGAAAGTTTCTGACGAGGAAACCTGGAAGCAGATCGATCAGGCACCGATACCTGTCGGTGCCGGTCGTATCTGGCTCGCAGACAAGGACGGCAACGTCGTCCGGGCGATGGCCTGGACGTGGCGGATCATCAAGCGTCGGGAACCCGGCAAATATCTGCGCTGGATGAAACGCGCGCCTCACGCCAAGCAACCTCCGGCGGAGGCGATGCAACAACTTGCGGCAGGCAACTGACGACACCCTGATCTCCGCATCGGCATGGCCGTAGCCTTCCCTCTCAAGGGAGAGAGGGCTGCGCGTTATTCCATTTTCGGGGCTGCTGGCTTGATCTTCCGCTACAACGCCGCGGCCGGCTCGCAGGCGGCCGACGCCACGGCGCGCAGATGGAGTTGGCCGTGCTGGCCGGTGGCCGTGGTGGTCCACTGCGCGTCGATCTGCTGAAAATCTTCCGACAGCTTGCCGCGATGGCTGCCGCCGGTCTCGAACGAGCCGTCGCCGTCGGGCGACCGCTCGAACAGCTCGACCTCGAGATCGGACAGCCGGACGAACATCCGCACCTTGATCTTGGTCACGCGACGGCCGACCTCATACGAACCGCAGCCGAGCGCTTCCGCGTTCTGCTCGTTCAGGGCGTGCACCTGGTCGAAGGTGATGACGACGTTCTGCACCGTCTTGTCACCATCCCACAGGAATTCGCCGATATAGGCGTGCGGCAATTTTTCGGTCAGCTCGTTGATGTCGGCGGCGCGCGCCGCCGGCATCAGCAGCAGCAGGCTTGCGGCCACGATCGTCAGAGCGGGCCGCGCCATCCAGCCGGACAGCATTGCAATCCTCGCGTGGCGCATGCGGTATGCATCCCCTGGCCAAAGTTGCTATCGTGAGAACAATGACCGCCAGCATACAGCCAAATGCGCTGGTTCTGCGGCTGTCCTGAACAGGTGATCCTTACGATGGCAGCTCTCCCCGACGTCCCGCTCCCCGCCACCATCCGCTCGCGCTATGTCGACGGGATCAACGGCCTGCGCATGCATGTGCTCGAAGCCGGCTTCGAAACATCCGGCCGTCCCTGCGTGCTGCTGCTGCACGGTTTTCCGGAGCTGGCGTTCTCCTGGCGCAAGGTGATGCCGAAGCTGGCTGCCGCCGGCTATCACGTGATCGCGCCGGACCAGCGCGGCTATGGCCGCACCACCGGCTGGAGCGCGGACTATGACGGCGACCTCGCCTCGTTCCGTTTGCCCAACTGGTGCGCGATGCGCTCGGGCTGGTCGCAGCGTTCGGCTGTACGCATGTCGATGCCGTGATCGGACATGATTTCGGCTCATCGGTCGCGGCGTGGTGCGCGCTGATCCGGCCCGATGTGTTCCGCGCGGTCGTGATGATGAGCGCGCCGTTCGCGGGGCCGCCGACTTTGCCGTTCAACATCGCCAACGCGCCGGCGAAACCCGTGAGCGAAGATCCGGTACATCGCGAGCTCGCCGCGCTGTCGCGGCCGCGCAAGCATTACCAATGGTACTATTCGACGCGCCCCGCCAATGACGACATGCACCGCGCGCCGCAGGGCGTGCATGATTTCCTGCGCGCCTACTACCATCACAAGAGCGCGGACTGGAAAGACAACAGGCCGTATCCGCTGCAGTCCTGGTCGGCGGGCGAGCTGGCCAAACTGCCGACCTATTACGTGATGGATATCGCCAAGGACATGGCAGCGACGGTGGCCGAAGAGATGCCGTCGCTTGAGGCGATCGCCGCAAACACCTGGCTGCCGGATCGGGAGCTCGCCTATTACAGCGCCGAGTATCAGCGCACCGGATTCCAGGGCGGGCTGCAATGGTATCGCTGCGGCACCTCGGGCGCGTTCACCCCGGAATTGCAGACCTGGAGCGGCCGCAGCATCGACCAGCCCTCCGCCTTCATCTCGGGCAAGCAGGATTGGGGCACCTATCAGCGGCCCGGCGTGTTCGAGGCGATGCAGGCGAAGGCCTGCAGCAGGATGATCGGCTGCCATCTGGTCGACGGCGCCGGCCACTGGGTGCAGCAGGAGCAGCCGGAGGAGGTCAGCCGGCTTCTCCTCACATTCCTGCGAGAGGCCGGCTCCCGGCCCTGAGCGCGCCGATCGATCCAAGCTCATCTCATTGTTCTGAAACGCGTTCTTCGCCAGATCCGCGCTGCGGCCCGGCGCGGTTGCGCCCGGATTCGGGGCCACCTTGATTTGACCCGGCCGCGGCGCGCTTCTATAGTTTAGAACTATTCTAATTCTAAACTGCATGAACAGGGTGCGTTGCCGTGAAGAACTTTGCCGATCTGACCGAGCGCGAGGTGCTGGCGGTCGCGATCGCCTCCGAGGAGGAGGACAGCCGCATCTACATGTCTTTCGCCGAGGACCTCGCCGGGCGATATCCCGATACCGCGAAGATTTTCGAGGAGATGGCCGAGGAGGAGCGCGGCCATCGCCACCGGCTGCTGGAAACCTACGAGCAGCGCTTCGGTCAGCACCTGCCGCCGATCCGGCGCGAGGACGTCAAAGGCTTTCTGCGTCGCCGCCCGATCTGGCTCACCAAGAACCTGCCGCTCGACACCATCCGCAAGGAAGTCGAGACCATGGAGCTGGAAGCCGAGCGCTTCTATATCCGCGCCGCCGAGAATGCCGACGATGTCGGCGTGCGCCGGCTGCTCGGCGATCTCGCCGAGGAGGAGAAGGGCCACGAGAAGCTCGCGGTCAAGCTGACCGGCGACATTCTCAAGCCCGATGTGCGCGCGGAGGAAGACCGCACGCGGCGGCGGATGTTCGTGCTGCAATATGTCCAGCCGGGGCTTGCCGGTTTGATGGACGGCTCGGTCTCGACCTTGGCGCCGCTGTTCGCCGCCGCCTTCGCCACCCATCACAACTGGCAGACTTTTCTGGTTGGCCTTGCCGCCTCGATCGGCGCCGGCATCAGCATGGGCTTTGCCGAAGCACTGTCCGACGACGGCTCGCTGACCGGGCGCGGCTCGCCCTGGCTGCGCGGCTTGACCTGCGGGTTGATGACGACGCTCGGCGGCCTCGGCCACACCATCCCCTATCTCGTGCCTGACGCCTGGCCGAACGCATTCTGGATCGCGACCGCGATCGCCGGCATCGTGGTGTTCTTCGAATTGTGGGCGATCGCCTTCATCCGCTCGCGCTACATGGACACACCGTTCCTGCAGGCGGTGTTCCAGATCGTGCTCGGCGGCGCGATCGTGCTCGCGGTCGGCATCCTAATCGGCGCGGCGTAGCAATCGATCGTTCCCCCTCCCCCCGTTCTTTACGGGGAGAGGGTTGGGGTGAGGGGCTGCTTCCGCAAGCTGTGAACGCAGTGAGACCTGTACCCCCTCACCCGGATCGCATCTGCGATGCGATCCGACCTCTCCCCGCAAGCGGGGCGAGGTGAAATGGGCATTGCCTTCGATCACGCACCCGCAATTCCGATCAAACGCGGCGGCTATGCGGCGGCTACAGCGCTTGCGGGCGGCAGCCAAACTGCCCATCATCGCGCCAACCAGAACCGGGAGCACGCCGTGGCCAAATCGCAATGGAGTTTCAGGACCGCCGTCGAACTGTCGGAGGCGCTGCGCAGCAAGCAGGTCTCGGCGGTCGAGCTCGCACAGGACGCGATCGGCCGCATCGAGCGCCACGACGGCAGGGTCAACGCGGTCTGCGTGCGCGATTTCGAGCGCGGCCTCGCGGCGGCACGCGCGGCCGATGCCGCGATCGCACGCGGCGAGCACAAGCCGCTGCTCGGCATCCCGATGACGGTGAAGGAATCCTTCAACGTCGCGGGCCTGCCGACGACCTGGGGCTATCCGGCGCAGAAGAACTTCACGCCGACTGAGGACGCGCTCTCGATCACGCGGGTGAAGGACGCCGGCGGCGTGATCCTCGGCAAGACCAACGTACCGGTCGGGCTCGCCGACTGGCAGAGCTACAACGAGATCTACGGCACCACCAACAACCCTTACGACCTCGGCCGCACGCCGGGCGGCTCCTCCGGCGGATCGTCGGCGGCGCTCGCGGCGGGCTACGGCGCGCTGTCGCTCGGCTCAGACATCGGCGGTTCGCTACGCGTGCCGGCATTCCACTGCGGCGTCTATGCGCACAAGCCGACCTTCGCGCTGCTGCCGTCGCGCGGCCACACCTCGCCGCCGGCGCCGCCGCTGATCTATGAACGCGACCTCGCGGTGACCGGCCCGATGGCACGCTGCGCGGCCGACCTGTCGCTGCTGCTGGACGTGATGGCCGACCCCGATCCGCTCGACGCCGGCAAAGCCTACAAACTCGAACTGCCGGCGGCGCGGCATGCGAACTTGCGGGATTTCCGTATCCTCGTCATCGACACCGATCCGGTGCTGCCGACCGACAAGGCGGTCCGCGGCACGATCGACAAGCTCGCCAGCCATCTCGACAAGGCCGGCGCAAAGGTCTCGCGCGCGAGCCCTTTGCTGCCGGATTTCGCGGCGTCGTCGCGGCTCTATATGCGGATGCTGCTGTCGTTCCTCGGCGCGAACTTCCCGCCCGAGGTCTATGCCGGCGCCTGCGCGGCGGCGGCGGCATTGCCGGCCGACAACACCAGCCTGCAGGCCGAGCGGCTGCGCGGCATCGCGCTCAGCCATCGCGACTGGGTGCAGGCGACGGCGGCGCGCTCGCGGCTGCGCGCGCAATGGCGCGAGTTCTTCCAGTCCTTCGACGCGGTGATCTGCCCGATCATGCCGACGCCGGCCTATCCGCACGATCATTCGCCCGATCAGGAACAACGCAGAATCCTGATCGACGGCGAACCGCACATCTACACCGACCAGCTCGCCTGGCCCGGCATCGCGACGCTGCCCGGCCTGCCTTCGACCGCGATCCCGACCGGCTTTGCGCCCGACGGATTGCCGCTCGGCGTGCAGATCGTCGGCGCATGCCTCGAGGACCGCACGCCGCTCAAGCTCGCCGAGCTGATCGAGCGCGAGTTCGGCGGCTTCGTGCCGCCGAAGATGTTTGATGACTAGGTGACCCGTCATTGCAGAGCAGTGAGGCGCACCTAACTCCATCACCGTCACCCTGAGGAGGCCGCGAGCGGCCGTCTCGAAGGGTCGACGGCCCGACTGTGGCCGTGCATCCTTCGAGGCTCGCAAGAGCTCGCACCTCAGGATGACGGTATCGACAGCGCCGCTACGGCGCTCGCACAGCAATACGAACAATAGCAACAGGGAAGAAACCAATGAGCAACGATCTCGAAGACCTGACAAAACTCAACAAGGACTACGTCGACTCGGTTCAGAACTGCGACGTCAAACGCTTCGATGAAATCCTGGCGCAGGATTTTTACTGCACCAATCCCGACAAGAGCCTGGTCGACCGTACCGCCTTCCTGAAGCAGACGGCGATCCCGGTGAAGATCAAGGGCCTGAAGGCCGAGGACGTCAAAATCCGCATCCTCGGCGATTTCGCCATCATCCACGCGAAGACCAGCTACACCAACGCCGACGGCGAGCCCGCGCACGGCTGCTACACCGATTGCTGGGCGCGGCAGAACGGCAAATGGCTCGCCGTGTCCGCGCATGTCGCGCGATGAGGAGGCCGTCATTCCGGGGCAGCCCACAGGGCTGAACCCGGAATCCTGTGCCGCATACGACCTCGAGATTCCGGGTTCGATGCTTCGCATCGCCCCGGAATGACGACAAATCAGCTATCAAACATAATCACGCTGCGCAGCGTCTTGCCGGCTTTCATGTTGGCGAAGCCCTCGTTTATTTCGGAAAGCTTCAGCTTGGCCGAGATCCAGTCCTCGAGATGCAGTCTGCCGCGCATGTAGAAGTCGACGAGGCGCGGCATGTCGACGCGGAAGTGGTTGGAGCCCATTGAGGAGCCTTGAATCCTGCGCTCGCGCAGGAAGTCAAAACCGTGCAGCTCGATCTTCTGACCGAACGGGATCATGCCGACGATGGTCGCGGTGCCGCCGGGCGCGAGCATACCGAAAGCCTGCTCGGCGGTGTCCTTGCGGCCGAGCACCTCGAAAGAGTGTTGCACGCCGCCGCCGGTGAGCTCGCGCACCTGCTGGACGACATCGCCGCGGGCGGGATCGACGATGTCGGTGGCACCGAGTTTCGTCGCAAGCTGCAGCTTGGCCGGATTGGTGTCGATCGCAATGATGCGGCCGGCGCCGGCGATCTGCGCGCCGTTGATCGCGGCCATGCCGACGCCGCCGCAGCCGATCACCGCGACGGTCTCGCCGGCGGTCACCTTGGCGGTGTTCACCACGGCGCCATAGCCGGTGATGACGCCGCAACCGATCAGCGCGGCGAGATCGAGCGGCATCTCCTTCTTGATCTTCACGATGGCGTTCTCGTGAACCAGCATCTGTTCGGCGAATGACGACAGGTTGAGGAACTGGTGCAGCTTCTCCGACCTGTTCCAGGACAGCCGGTTGGAGGCGCCGGGGAGCATCTTCACCGTGGTATCGGTGCACAGCACGGTGCGGCCGGTAGTGCAATTGTCGCAGGTGCCGCAGAACACCGAAAGGCAAGTGACGACGTGATCGCCGGGCTTCACGTAGTTGACGTCGGAGCCGACCTTCTCGACCACACCGGCCGATTCATGGCCGAGCACGGCCGGCAGCGGGTGCGGATACAGGCCTTCCATGAAGTGCAGGTCGGAATGGCAGAGGCCCGCGACCGCGGTGCGGATCAGGACCTCGCGCGGCCCCGGATTGGGCACGCTGACATCCTCGATCACCAGCGGCTTGTTGACTTCATGCAGAACGGCGGCCTTCATCGGGGTCTCCCTTGGCGTTTGAACTGTGCGCTCGCGGGGCAGCCTACGCTGCGATGAGCAATTCGCCAACCTCGGCCATGCCGATGGCGCGATCGCCGAGCAGATGTTCGGTCATCCTGCGCTGAACGGTATTTTCCGCTAGCCGGAACGGATCGCCGGGCATCACGCGATGATCGATCACCATCCGCGACAGCAGCAGCCGGCGCGCGTCGCCGCGCATCTCGCGGATGCGTCCGCCCTCCCATGCCAGCGCCACAGCGCTTGCGACATGATAGAGCAGGCTGGTGGCGCGCCGCGCGTCGCCCTCGTTGTCGATGCTCCCAGCGACTTCGCGCGCAAACCCGATCGCGCGGTCGCTGAGGTCGCGCAGCCGGTTGCGCCAGGCCTGCGGCACGTTCGGGCTGTCATCGAGCCGCGCATGCAGATCGGCCGCGAGCGCATTGTCGGCGCCATGGCGGCCGACCGCGCGCTTCAACGCGTCGATCGCGACGATGTTGCCGGTGCCTTCCCAGATCGAACCGAGATGCGCGTCGCGCAGTAAGCGCGGCGTGACGAATTCCTCGATGTAGCCAATGCCGCCGCGCATCTCCATCGCATCGCCGCAGACCTTGCGGGCATCGCGGGTGGCGCGGAATTTCAGCGTCGGCGTCAGGATGCGCAGCAGCGCCGCGGCATCCTGGCTGCCGGCCTCGGCGCGGTCGAGCGCGTCAGCCGTCAGGAAGCTCATCGACAACGCCTGCTCGGTCGGCAGCATGATCTTCATCAGCTGCCGCCGCGCCAGCGGCAAATCGATGATGCGCTGGCCGAACACCACGCGGCCCCTCGCGACCGTCATCGCATCGTGGAAGGCGCGGCGCATCAGCGCCGTCGACTTCACACCGTTGGACAGCCGCGACGAATTCACCATCTCGGCCATCTGCACGAAGCCGCGGTCGAGCTTGCCGACGGCGTAAGCGATCGCACCGTCGAACTTGATCTCGCCCGAGGCCATCGAGCGGGTGCCGAGCTTGTCCTTCAGGCGCACGATCCGGTAGTGGTTCTGCGAGCCGTCGTCGAGGATACGCGGCATCAGGAACAGGCCGACGCCGCGGGTCCCCGGCCCCGCACCCTCCGGCCGCGCCAGCAGCATCACCACCTTGGCATCGGCGTTCGAGCAGAACCACTTCTCGCCGTAGAGCCGCCAGTGGTCGCCCTCCTGCACGGCGCGCGTGGTCAGCGTGCCGACGTCGGAGCCGCCTTCCTTCTCGGTCATGAACTGGCCGCCTTGCATCAGCTTGCTCATGTCGGTCTGGGTCAGGCCGTCGAGATATTTCGCCTTCAAGGCCTCGCTGCCGAAATTCGCCAGCAGTTTTGCGCAACCGTCGGTGACGTTGATCGGGCAGCCCATGCCGAATTCGGTCTGGTTGAACAGGAATGTGAAGGCGTGCTTGGCCACCACAGGATATTTGTCGGGCCAGCCCATGATGCCCTTGCGGATCGACAGCGCGTGAATGCCGAACTCGCCGAACGCGACCTTCTCGATCTCGCGATAGGCCGGATGATATTCGATGTGCTGCACGTCGCGGCCGAACTTGTCGCGCTGGTGCAGCACCGGCGTATGCCGGTCGGCAAGCCGTGCGCATTCGTCGAGAAAGCCACCGGCGAGTCCACCGAGACGGTCGAGATGCGGCTCGATGTGGCGGAACAACGCTTCGGGCAGATGCAGCTTCAGGAGATCGGTCAGCGCGGGATCGGCCCGGTAGAAATTCATTCCCGTCGTATCGGGGGCCAGCAGTCCCGGCTGGCTGGTGGACGACGTTTTCAAATCCTGCGTGAGCGGCTGCATTGAATTCCCGGCTTCGCTTCTCATTTGTTTGGGCACGACTATCCTCCTCCGGCCGAGCAAAGGAAAGCCCAATGGATATTCCAAAATACAAGATCGCCCTGATCGTCGGCGCCGGCGAGGGCCTCAGCGCCTCGCTGACACGGCTATTTTCGCGGGAGGGAATTCGCGTGGCGCTGGGCGCCCGCAGCATCGAGAAGCTCGGCGCGCTCTGCACCGAAACCGGCGCGCGCGCCTATGCCTGCGATGCCACCAAGGCGGAGGATGTCGAGCGTCTCTTCGGCCTCGTCGAGCGCGAGATCGGAACCCCTGATATCGTGGTCTACAACGCTTCCGGCCGCTCGCGTGGACCCTTCGTTGAACTCGTCCCCTCCGAGGTCGAGCGGGCGATCGCGGTCTCGGCGTTCGGCGGCTTCCTGGTGGCGCAGGAAGCCGCGAAGCGCATGCTGCCCAACAAGAAGGGCGCGATCCTGTTCACCGGCGCATCCGCCAGCGTCAAGGGCTATGCGCAATCGGCGCCGTTCGCGATGGGCAAGTTCGCATTGCGCGGGCTGGCGCAGAGCATGGCGCGGGAACTGTCGCCGCAGGGTCTCCATGTCGCGCATTTCGTGATCGACGGCGGCATCCGCAGCGCCGCCCGCGCCGAGCCCGCCGACCGCCCGGATTCGATGCTCGATCCCGACGCGATTGCACTAAGCTACTGGAACGTGCTGCAACAGCCGCGCAGCGCCTGGAGCTGGGAGCTGGAATTGCGGCCCTGGGTTGAGAAGTTTTGAGATGACGTACATCATCTATAGAACGTAGGCTGCGTGCAGCTCAACGTGCCCGCATTCGCGCTAGCCTTCGAAAGATATTCTTCGTCATTCCGGGATGGTGCGTTAGCACCAGGCCCGGAATCTTGAGATTCCGGGTTCGATGCTTCGCATCGCCCCGGAATGACTTAGCAAACGAAACGACTACGGGGAGTGACATGACCAGCGAAATCAAGATCGAAACCGGCACCGACGAACTGCTCTGCGTGATCCGCGACCGCGTCGCCGTCATCACCCTGAACCGTCCGGATGCCCGCAACTCGCTGTCGGACACGCTGACGCCGGCGCTGCGCACGATGATCCGGACCTGCGGCGAGAACCCCGAGGTCGGCGTGCTGCTCATCACCGGCGCCGGCAAGGCGTTCTGCGCCGGCGGCAACGTCAAGGGCATGGGCGCGCATCGCGACCCGAAGAAGCTCGAAATGTCCTATGAAGACAAGGTCGCGGACCTGCAGGAGCGCCAGCGCCTGCTGACCGGCGCACTCGCCTCGGTGCGCAAGCCCACGATTGCCGCGCTGCCCGGCCCCGCGGTAGGCGCCGGCCTTGCGATCGCAATGGCCTGCGACATCAGGATCGCCGCGCAATCCGCCTTCATCTCGACCGGCTATCTGCGCGTGGCGCTGAGCGGCGACTACGGCATGGCCTGGCTGTTGACGCGGCTGGTCGGCACCTCGCGCGCCCGCGAATTGATGTTCACGTCCGAGAAGGTCGATGCCGTCAGATGCGAGCAGATCGGCCTCGTCAATCGCGTGGTGCCGGACGAGACGCTGCAGGACGAAGCCTTTGCGCTGGCGAAGTCGATGGCCGAAGGCCCGACCCTGGCGCTGCGCTACATGAAGGACAATCTCGACGAGGCGCTGCAATTCGACTTCGCCACCGCGCGCGACCATGAGGCCGAGCGGCTGATCCGGCTGACCACGACGGCCGACCACAAGGAGGCGGTGCAGGCCTTCATCGAGAAGCGCAAGCCGGTGTTCCGGGGCAATTGAGAGGCGTCCGCGCGATCTTCTCCTTCCCCCTGAAAGGGGGAAGGCGGGATGGGGGTCAGCCGCAGGCGCCGCTGCAAGCGGAGAGAGCTGATCCCCACCCGCTTTGCTCTGACGAGCAAAGCGTCCTCCCCTTTTCAAGGGGAGGTAAGAGCAAACGCGGCAGAAGCAAAGAAAAGGGCCCGGTTCTGGAGGGGCCAGAACCGGGCCTAGTCAGTCAAACCGCAAGCGAGGACATCGCGGCCAAGCGGGAAGTGGCGGCAAGCCGCCAGCTGGCACAGGGAATGTCTTGCGGCTCGACGTGGATCTCTTTGGCGAAGCGCACCAGCTTCCAGTCGCCGGGGCTTTGCATAAAGGCATAGTCCGACTTGCGGGCGAGCCCGATCATCGTCGCATTGGAACGCAGCGTGTCGCCAAAAATGCGCTCGGCTCCGAGAGACGCCGCGCGGCATTCGAGATTCTTCAATAGCGCCTTGCCAATGCCGTGGCCCTGCCACCGGTCATCGATCGACAGGCCGAACTCGACGCTCGACGTATCCGCATGGAAGGCATAGCGGGCTTCGCCGACAATGGTTTCGAAACCATCGACCAGCATCGTCGCGACCACCGTGAACCGGTCAGCCTCGCCGACATGAATGAAACGCTCGAGCTCCGTCTTCGGCAGCTCGCTCAGTGCGCCCAGGAAGCGGTTATAACGGGAACCCGCGGAGAGCGAACGGATGTAGTTCTGCAGCTCTTCGCGATCGCGCGGCTCGACAAAGCGCACCTTGATCTCGCTGCCGTCCTTGGCGCGCAGCACATCAGAGTATTGCTTGAGATCGTCGAGATGCAGCGCAACCATGACACGCTCCTCGGGTGAAGAAATTGGCCGGCGCCCCTCGATGGAGGCGGCGCCGGCGACGGCGGCCCATTAGGCCCGCCAGAACGGCTTATCGGTCTCGAACATGATGTCGCTGCGGGACATGCCGATGTCGTGCAGGTCGCGCTCGGTCCACTGCGACAGCTCGCGGCGGCGCTCGTAGCGCTCCCACCAGACATGCAGGGTCTCGCCGACCTGGTTCAGCAGCCCCGATGCATGATGATCGGGCGTATGAGGATTTGTCATCGATTCATGGGTGAAAATGGACATTTGCGGCTCCTATCGGTAACCTGTTGGCGGTAATATCGGAGCTATTCGGCCTGTTCACAAACGACACTTTGTACCGCTTCGCATGAATTAACGTCATGTATTAGGAGACCTTTCTGGCATGACCAGCCGCCTGCCTTCGCTGAACGGTCTCAGGGCATTCGAGGCCGCCGCGCGGCACATGAGCTTCACGCTGGCGGCGTCCGAACTGAACGTGACCCAGACGGCGATCAGCCATCAGATCCGGCGGCTCGAGGAGGAACTCGGCGTCCGCCTGTTCATCCGCCAGAACCGTTCGCTGAGCCTGACGCCGGATGCCGCCGAATACCTTCCCGGCGTCCGCGCCGCCTTCAACGACCTCCGGCTCGCGACCGATCGGCTGCTGCGCCGGGACGACGATCACGTGCTGACGGTCTCGACCTTGGCGTCGCTCGCCGCCAAATGGCTGCTGCCGCGGCTGTCGGCATTCCAGGAGGCGCATCCCGGCATCGACGTTCGCATCACCACCTCGACCAGCCTGGTCGATTTCCACCGCGACAAGGTCGATGCCGCGATCCGCTACGGCCGCGGCCAATGGGCCGGCCTGCGCGCGGACTGGCTGATGGCGGACGAGTTGTTTCCGGTGTGCAGCCCCTCGCTGCTGCAGGGAAGCAAGCCGCTCAAATGCCCTGAGGATCTCAGGGATCACGTGCTGCTGCACACCAGCAATGCCAACAGCGACGATTGGCGGCTGTGGCTGACCGCGGCGGGCCTGCCGGCCGACGTCTCCAAACAGCCAGGCGTCACCTTCGACCTGCTGTTCGTGACGCTCCAGGCCGCGATCGACGGGATCGGCATCGCGATGGGCCGCACTTCCTATGTGCAGGACGACATCACCAAGGGCCGCCTCGTGGTTCCCTTCAAGATCGCGCTGCCGGCAGACGCCGGCTTCTATCTGGTGTCGCCGCAGGGACGCGCCGATACGCCAAAACTCTCCGCGTTCCGCTCCTGGCTCGGCGCCGCGGCACATAGCGCGCCCTGATGCGGCGCACGCCGCAACGCAAGCAGATTTCCACCTACGGCTTTTTTCCGATGGCCTCGGCGTGATTTCGGGGTTGGTCGCGCCGGACAGGCGTGCCAAATTGCCGCACATGGCAGGGTAACTGCCTTGGCTGGCGAGACAATTTTCGCCAGCCCTTTTGTTACGGGGAAGGAAAGGGCGTTATGTCGCAGTCGAGTTCACCACAAGTCCCGCAAATCAAGTCGCGTCTTGGCGCCATCCTGCGCGCGACCAGCGGCAATTTCCTCGAGCAATTCGACTTCTTCCTGTTCGGCTTCTATGCGCCCCTGATCGCCAAGGCGTTCTTCCCCTCCGAGAACGAGACCGCGGCGCTGCTCAACGCCTTCGGCGTGTTCTGGCTCGGCGCCCTGATGCGGCCGGTCGGTGCCATCCTGCTCGGCGCCTATATCGACCGCATCGGCCGCCGCAAGGGCCTGATCGTGACGCTCGCAATCATGGCGGTCGGCACCGTGGTGATCGCGATCTGCCCGACCTATGCAAGCATCGGCATTGCCGCTCCGATTATCGTCCTGCTTGCCCGCCTGCTGCAGGGCTTCTCCGCCGGCGTCGAGCTCGGCGGCGTCTCGGTCTACCTCGCGGAGATCGCCACACCCGGAAATCGCGGCTTCTACACCTCGTTCCAGTCGGCGAGCCAGCAGGTGGCGATCTTCGTCGCCTCGATCCTGGGCTTCATCCTGAGCGAGAGCATGCCGGCCGCAACCGTCGCGGACTGGGGCTGGCGCATCCCGTTCTTCGTCGGCTGCCTGATCATCCCGGTGATCTTCTTCCTGCGCCGCACGCTGGAGGAAACCCCGGCGTTCCTGGCGATGAAGACGCATCCGACGGCAAGCGAGGTGTTTGCCTCGGCGCTCGCCAACTGGCGCATCGTCATTCTCGGCATGATGATCGCGGTGCTGACCACCACGACGTTCTACTTCGTCACCGTCTACACACCGACTTTCGGCAAGGCCGTGCTGAAGCTCTCCACCCAGGATGCGCTGCTGGTGACGCTGCTCGTCGCCGTGACCAACTTCATCTGGAATCCGGTCGGCGGCGCGCTGTCCGACCGGATCGGCCGCAAGCCGGTGCTGCTGGTGATCGCCGGCCTGTCGCTGCTGACGGCCTATCCGGCGCTGCACTGGCTGGTGACCAATCCGAGCTTCGGCAAGATGCTGGCGGTCGAGATGATGTTCTCGTTCTATTTCGGCGTCTACAGCGGCACCATGCTCGGCTGCCTGGTCGAGATCGTGCCGGCGCATGTCCGCACCACCTGCTTCTCGCTGGCCTTTGCGCTGGCGGCCGGGCTGTTCGGCACATTCACGCCGTTCGCCTCGACCTGGCTGATCCAGCAGACCGGCGACAAGGCTTCGCCCGGCTACTGGCTGATGTGCGCCGCCGTGCTCGGCATCGTCGCCGCGCTGATCGTCTATCGCGACGGCCAGACCATCGAGCAGCGCGAGACGGTCGCGGCGTGATCGTGCGCATGCAATTGGGGCAGACTCTTTATTTGAGCATGATCTTTCGGAAAACCGCTACACACTTTTCCGGATCATGCTCATTCGCCCGCCCCTGTTGCTTTCCATGCCAACAACGATAACAAGAGCGCATGGTTGATCTGACGCGCAGGTTCGACGTGCTGGTGATCGGCGGCGGCAACGCCGCGCTCTGTGCTGCGATCAGCGCACGGCGCGCCGGTGCTTCCGTGCTGGTGCTGGAAGGCGCGCCGAAATTCTACCGCGGCGGCAACACGCGCCACACCCGCAACATGCGTTGCGCCCACGACGCGGCGACCGAAATCCTCACCGGTCCCTACACCGAGGAGGAATTCTGGCAAGATTTGCTGCTGGTGACCGGCGGCCAGACCGACGAGGAACTGGCCCGCTTCATGATCCACGAGTCCAAGGACATCCTGAACTGGATCGTCGAACAGGGCGTACGCTGGCAGCCCTCGCTCGGCGGCACCTTGAGCCTTGGCCGCACCAACTCGTTCTTCCTCGGCGGCGGCCGCGCGATGCTGAACGCACTGTATCGCACGGCCGAGGAGCTCGGCGTCGACATCCTCTACGATGCCGAGGTCATCGATCTCAAGATCGAGGACGGCATGTTCCTCTCGGCGCAGCTGAAGCAGCCGGTCGGTGGCAGGACCGAGGTGCGCGCCTCGACCCTGGTCGCGGCCGCCGGCGGCTTCGAGGCCAACATCGAATGGCTGAAGCAATATTGGGGCGAGGCCGCCGACAATTTCCTGATCCGCGGCACGCCCTATAATCGCGGCGCTATCCTGAAAATGCTGCTGGCGAAAGGCGTGCAGGAGATCGGCGATCCCACACAGTGCCATGCGGTCGCGATCGACGCGCGCGCGCCGAAATTCGACGGCGGCATCATCACGCGCCACGACTCGGTCGTGTTCGGCATCGTCGTCAACAAACACGCCGAGCGCTTCTACGACGAGGGCGAGGACATCTGGCCGAAGCGCTATGCGATCTGGGGCCGCCTGGTCGCCGCACAGCCCGACCAGATCGCCTACATCATCTTCGACTCGACCGTCGTGACGAGCTTCATGCCGACGCTGTTTCCGCCGATCGCAGGCGCAACGATTGCCGAACTCGCCGGCAAGCTCGAGCTTGATCCTGCCGCGCTGGAAAAGACCATCACCGAATTCAACGCTGCGGTGCGGCCGGGTACGTTCGACCACACCATCCTCGACGACTGCCGCACCGAAGGTATCACGCCGGCGAAAACGCATTGGGCGCGCCGGATCGAGACGCCGCCCTACCTCGCCTATCCGGTGCGGCCCGGCATCACCTTCACCTATCTCGGCACCCGCGTGAACAAACAATCACGGATGCTGATGAAGGACGGCAAGCCGTCCGCCAACATGTTCGCCGCCGGCGAGATCATGGCCGGCAACGTGCTCGGCAAGGGCTACGCCGCCGGCATCGGCATGACCATCGGCAGTGTGTTCGGCCGCGTCGCCGGGCGGGAAGCGGCGAAGAATGCGCGGAACTAAGGGCTAGGCTGGCACGATGCACGGGACGAGGATCTTGCAGGAAGCCGACCGTCTGATGACGGTGTGCAATTCCTGCCGCTATTGCGAGGGCCTGTGCGCGGTGTTTCCCGCGATGGAGATGCGCCGCGCCTTCTCCGACGGCGACCTCAACTATCTCGCCAATCTCTGCCACGCCTGCGGCGCCTGCTACACCGACTGCCAGTTCTCGCCGCCGCACGAATTCAACGTCAATGTGCCGAAGACGCTCGCGGTGGCGCGCGCCGAATCCTATGCCGCCTATGCCTGGCCGCGCGCGTTTTCCGGCGCGTTCGCGCGCAACGGCCTCGTCATCAGCCTGATCGCGGCGCTCAGCGTCGCCGCCTTCATCTTCGGCTTCGCCGCCATCAACGACCCCGGCGTGCTCTATGGCATCCACACCGGGCCCGGCGCGTTCTACAAATTGATGCCGCACAATGCGATGGCGCTGCTGTTCGGCGCCGCTTTGCTCTACGCCATCCTGGCGCTGGTGATGGGCGTGCGCGCGTTCTGGCGCGCGATCGGCGAGCCCATTGGCATGAAAACGGACCCGAAATCGCTGTTGCAGGCGATGCGCGATGCCGGCGAGCTGCGCTATCTCGACGGTGGCGGCGTCGGTTGCTTCAACGAGGACGATCATCCGACCGACCGCCGCAAGCTGTATCACCACTTCACCTTCTACGGCTTCGCGCTGTGCTTCGCCGCGACCTGCGTCGGTACGCTGTACCATTATCTGCTGGCGCGCGAGGCGCCCTATGCGTGGTGGGATCTGCCTGTGGTGTTGGGCACGCTCGGCGGCATCGGGCTCGTGGTCGGCCCGATCGGGCTCTTGTCAGAGAAATGGAAGCGCGACCGCGTGCTGGTCGACGAAAAGCAGATGGGCATGGACACCGCGTTCATCCTGATGCTGTTCCTGACCAGCATCACTGGCCTCGCCTTGCTGCTGTGGCGCGAGACCGCCGCGATGGGCCCGCTGCTCGCGCTACACCTCGGCGTGGTGTTCGCGCTGTTCATCACCATGCCCTACGGGAAATTCGTGCACGGCATCTACCGCTTCGTCGCGCTGGTGCGCTATGCGCGGGAACGGCAGATGATGATGCAGGGCAAGGCAGAGTAAGCGTCATTCCGGGGCGATGCGCAGCATCGAACCGGGAATCTCGAGATTCCGGGTTCGCGTCTTCGACGCGCCCCGGAATGACAGTGGTCAGAGATCCACCACCACGTAATCACTCTCCACCGCAACCTTGATGGTCTCGGCGACATACGGCCCCTTCACCACATTGGTGCCCGGCTCGACGCTGACCGGATAGGCCCGCACGCGGAAGCGGCGCGGGTCGCAATAGGACTGGCCGGTGCGGATGTCGAACTCCCAGCCATGCCAGGGGCAGCGCAGGATCTCGCCGAGTTTGGTGTATTCGATCTCGCCGGGATCCGACGACGACGCCAGCCCGATCAGCGGCCCCTCGCAGAGCGCCGCGCCCTGATGCGGGCAGCGGTTCAACAGGCCGAAGAACTCGCCCTTGACGTTGAAGACGGCGATCGGCCGCCCGTCGATCTCGAGGAATTTTCGCGACCCCGGCGGCAACTCATCCACCGGAGCGATCACATGACGCGCCATCTATGAGATACCGTAAAGCTGCTTCGCATTGTCGAGATAGAACGCCTGGCGGTTGGCATCGCTGACGCCGGCCGGCAGCACGCGCAACGGCTCGTCGTAATCCCAATGCGGATAGTCGGTCGCGAACAACAGTCTGTCCCAGCCGATCCACTCGATGGTCTGGAACAGATAGTCGCGGCTCTCCGGGTCTTCCATCGGCTGCGTGGTCCACCAGATGTGGTCGCGGATGTATTCCGACGGCCTGCGCTTCAGATGCGGCACCTCCGCGTGAAGCCGCGCAAACACCTTGTCGAGCCGCCAGGCAAGTGACGGCGCCCAGCCGAAGCCGGCCTCGACCATCACCATCTTCAGTTTCGGGAAGCGCTCGAACACGCCCTCGAGCACCACGCTCGCCAGCGCGGTCTGCTGGCACTGCGAATGCCCGACCATCTCCTCGATGTAATAGCTCGGCCAGCCCGAGGCGGTGATCGGGTTGCCGCCGAAGCCGAAGGCGTGCACGCCGATCGGCAGTCCCGCCTCCTGCGCCGCCTCATAGATCGGCCAGTAGCGACGCTGGCCAAGCGGCTCGACATTGCGACTGAGCAGCAGCACCTGGACGAAATTCTTATCCCCTGTGCGCTTGCGGATTTCCGCTGCCGCCGACACGCCGTCCTCATTGGCGACGACGACCGAGCCCTTCAGCCGCGAGTCCTTGCTGGTCCATTTCTCGATCTGCCAGTCGTTGATCGCCGAGCAGATCGCGCCGGCGAGATCCTGGTTGCGGATGCCCTGCCCGGTGTTGAGCGGATTGAGCACGCCGAGCGCGACATTGTTGGGATCGAGATGCTGCTTCTGCATGAAGGACAGCGACGAGCCTTGCGGCCCGCCTTCCGGCGGATAGGCATCGCGGCGCGAGGCGTTGGGCTGCGCCTTCGGATAGGGCGGGCCTTCCATCATGCCCTGATAGGCATGAACGCCGAAGGTCTCGAGATGGCTGTGCCAGCGCTTGGCCAGATAAGGATGCAGCTCGTCCTTGGTCGCGCGTGCCGGATGGATGTCGCAATCGGCAATCGCGGTCTTGATGCCGGTCGACGCGGCCGCCTCGGGACGTTCCCGTACCTGGATGTTCATGACACGGTATCCTTCATCTTCAACCGCGGATAGGTCGCGTGCGGATTGTCGATCATGATCTTGCGGACCAGATCCGGCGACAACCCCGTCGGCAGCACCTCGTCACCATCGAACTGCCAATGCGGATAGTCAGTCGAGAATAGGATCAATTCGTCCGACTGCATATGGTCGAACAGCCGGTTCAGGGTGTCGCCTTCCGGCGGTGCGTCGACCGGCTGCAGCGAGAAACGGATGTTGCTGCGCACAATCTCCAGCGGCGCACGGTCGACCCACGGCGTTTCCATGCGCACGCCACGCCAGAACTTGTGCAGCCGCCACAGGAACGGCGGCAGCCAGGTGAAACCACTCTCCAGCATCACCATTTTTAAGGCTGGATGGCGCGCGAACACGCCTTCGACGATCAGGCTGGTGAGCTGGGTCTGGAACGCCTGCGCCTGCGCGACGTAATCCTCGATATGATAGGAGCCCCAGCCGACCGAGGTCGGCGGGTTGTGATAGGCGCTGCCGGCATGGATGCCGATCGGCAGGCGGAGCCGTTCCGCCGCCGCGTAGATCGGCCAGTAGTGACGCTTGCCGAGCGGCATGTCGCCCATCACAAGCATCAGCACCTGCACGAAGCGCTTGTCCTGCGCACAGCGCTCGATCTCGGCCACAGCCTTGTCGATGCTCTGCACCGGAATCACGATCGAGCCGCGCAGGCGAGCGTCCTTGTCGAGCCACTCCTTGACCAACCAGTCGTTCAGCGCGCGGCAGAAGGCATCGGCCATGTCTTCGGAAAACACCATCTGCACACCGTAGAGCGGATTGCAGATGCCGTAGGCGGTACCGAACTTGTCGAGCGCCTGGCTTTGCATGTCGGCAAGGCTCGAGCCCGGCTTGCCCTGCGCGGGGCGCCAGTCCGGCCGCGATGAGATCGGCGAATTGGTGGGATAGGATTGCGAGATCAGATCCGTCATGCCGCGCGTCGTCACCTGGTCGCGCCAGTAGTCGTTCATGTAAGGCAGCAGGCTGGTGAGGTGAGGTACGGCGGGATGCAGATCGCAATCCACGCCGCCCGCGATCGGCGACGTCATGGTGTTTCCTCCGCGCACGCTCTCACAACAACTGTCGGGGCGCCGCTTGGTTGTTGTCCGACATTCAATCAGTCCGTGCTGCGATCCGCAACTCGGCAGGGGCCGGTGTGGTGTGCTAGGAAGGCAGAACGCCCTACAGGATTTTCATGGCAAGCAACGAGAAAGAGCGCCGATGAACGCACTCATATCCATCGCTGAGCAGGTCGCCGCGAAACTGATCGCGAACAAGCAGACGATTGCGGTCGCGGAATCCTCCACCGGCGGACTGATCTCCGCATCGCTGCTCGCGGTGCCCGGCGCGTCGGCCTATTTCCTCGGCGGCGGCGTGATCTACACCCGCGACGCGCGGCGTGCGCTGATGGACATTTCCGACGACACGATGCGCGGTCTCCGCTCGTCGTCAGAACCTTATGCTCAGTTGCTCGCGCGCCAGATCCGCGAACGCCTCTCGACCGATTGGGGATTGTCGGAAACCGGCGCCGCCGGCCCGACCGGCAACCGCTACGGCGATGCCGCCGGCCACAGTTGCATGGCGGTCGTAGGTCCGCAGCAGCAGGTCATCACGCTGGAAACCGCCAGCGGCGACCGGCAGGCCAACATGCAGGCGTTCGCCAAGGCGGCGCTGGAGTTGCTACTGAGGAATCTCGCACAGTAATTTTCTGCCGTCGTCCCGGGCAAGCGAAGCGCGACCCGGGACCCATAACCACGACTGTCAGCGTTCAAGAGTGCTGGGGCCACAGCGGTGCGCCACGATGATCTGCGGTGGTAATGGGTCCCGGCTTTCGCCGGGACGACGCGGGGAAGGACCGCCGCTCAACTATGACGCCGTAGCCCGGATGGAGCGCAGCCCAATCCGGGGCTGCTCTATCCGCGGTGCGCGCGGCCCCGGATTTCGCTTCGCTTCATCCGGGCTACGCTTGCTCAATCTCTCCCCGTCATCCTGAGGCGCGAGCCTCTTCGGCGAGCCTCGAAGGATGAATCGGCCAGAGTGGGGCCGTGCATCCTTCGAGGCTCGCTCCGCTCGCACCTCAGGATGACGGGTCGACTATGGATAGCCGCAAGAAACTCACTTCTCGCGGAACGAGCGCATGAACTGGTCGCTCATCGGCTTCATCAGATACGACAGCATGGTGCGGTCGCCGGTCTGGACGAAGGCTTCCACCGGCATGCCCGGGATGATCTTGACCTCGCTGCCGAGGCGCGCGACCTCTTCCGGCGGCATCGAGACGCGGATGGTGTAGTAGCTCTGCCCGGTGCGCTGGTCGGTGTTGACGTCGGCGGAGACGCGGGTGACGACCCCGTTCAGCTCGGGCGTGGTGCGCTGGTTGAAGGCGGAGAGCCGCAGCACGGTCTTCTGTCCGACCTGCAGCTTGTCGATGTCCTGCGGATTGACCTTGGCCTCGACCGACAGATCGTCGGCCTTCGGCACGATCATCATGATGGCGTCGCCTGCGGTGATGACGCCGCCGACAGTGTGCACGGTCGACTGCAGCACCACACCGTCCTGCGGCGCGCGGATGTCGATGCGGCGAAGCTGGTCTTCGGCGGTCACCTTGCGTTCGACAAACTCGCCGATCTTGTCGTTGGTCTCACGCAGGTCCTTCGAGACCTCGGAGACCATGTCCTTGTCGACCTGGATGATCTGCAGTTCGGTCTCGGTGATCTTGCCCTTGGCCTGGGCGCGCGAGGCGATGTATTGCGCGCGCTCGCCGGAGAGCCGCGCCGCGTCGCGCTCCAGCGTGGTCAGGCGGGTGAGCTGCACCAGATGCTGCTCATAGAGCTGGCGAACGCCGACCAGTTCCTGCTGCACCAGCGCGATCTCCTTGTCCTTGGCGGTTTCCTGCGCCTGCAGGCCGGAGATTTCCTCGTTGAGCTGGGTGACGCGCTCGCGCAGCTGCGCCTTCTGGCCGCTGCGGCCGTTGACGCGGACTTCGAACAGCTTGGATTCGCTCGCCATGATGTCGCGCACGTCGGGATCCTTGGCCTGCTCCGCGAGCTGCGGCGGGAAGGCGATCTTGTCGTTGCCCCGCTGCTCGGCTTCGAGCCGGGCTGCGCGCGCGTAGAGACCGTTCAGCGTCTTGACCACGATCGCAAGGCTCGCCTTCACGACCGTCTCGTCGAGGCGCACGACGACATCACCCGCCTTGACCACGTCGCCGTCACGCACCCGGACCTCACCGACCACACCCCCGGTCGGATGCTGCACCTTCTTGACGTTGGACTCGACCACCACCGAGCCCGGCGCGATCAGCGCGCCCGAGATCGGCACCGTGGTCGCCCAGCCTCCGACGCCGCCGCCCAGAACCAGAACCACGACGAGGCCGACGAGCAGATGCTTGCGGATCGAAAGATGTGCGTTGCGCGGCTGATCGGTCATGCGATCGCTCATGATTTGGCTGCCCCCGCATCGGCGACGATCTTGATCGGCGTCGGCACCGGCGGCGCGACGCGCTGCAGCACCTGGGCGAGCACGGTCTCCTTCGACCCGAAGGTCTGCATGCGACCGTCCTTCAGCACCAGCAACTGGTCGACGCCCTCGATGCCGACCGGCCGGTGCGCGACCACGATGACGATGGCGCCGCGTTCGCGGGCACCACGCACCGCGCGGGTCAGCGCCTCGTCGCCTTCGCTGTCGAGGTTGGAATTCGGCTCATCCAGCACGATCAGAAACGGATCGCCGTAGAGCGCGCGCGCCAGCGCGACGCGCTGCGCCTGACCGGCGGAGAGCGCGGTGCCCTGCTCGCCGACCTGGGTGTCGTAGCCCTCGCGCATCTTGATGATCATCTCGTGCACGCCGGCTTCCTTGGCCGCGGCGATGATGCCGTCCGACTTGGCGTCCGGATCGAACCGGCAGATGTTCTGCGCCACCGTGCCGGCGAACAGCTCGACGTCCTGCGGCAAATAGCCGACATGGCGCCCGAGTTCGTCCGACGACCACTGGTCGAGCGCGGCGCCGTCGAGCCGCACCTTGCCGCGCGCCGGCACCCAGACGCCGACCAGCGCCCGGATCAGCGACGACTTGCCGGAACCGCTCGGGCCGATCACGCCGACGCCGCTGCCGGCTTCGACCGCGAAGGTGATGTCCTGCACGATGGCGCGCTGGTCGCCGGGCGCAACCATGGTCACCGCCTCGACCGAAAGCTTCTTCTCCGGCGCCTGCAGCAGCGTCTGCTCGGGGCGCGCCGGAATCTGTTGCAGCAGCCGGTTGAGACGCTGCCAGCTCTGCCGCGCAGCGACAAAGCCCTTCCAATGCGCGATCGCGAGATCGACCGGCGCCAGCGCCCGCGCGCTCAGGATCGAGCCGGCGATGATGATGCCGCCGGTCGCTTCCTGGTGGATCACGAGATAGGCGCCGACCGCGAGCACCGCGGATTGCAGCATCATGCGCAGCACCTTGGCGACCGCACCGAGCCCGCCGGTGACGTCGCTCGCGTGCTGGTTGCCGGAGAGATATTCCTCGTTGGCTTCGTTCCAGCGCTTGTTCATGCGCCCGGCCATGCCCATCGCCACGAGCACCTCGGCGTTGCGGCGGCTGGAGGCGGCGAGATCGTTGCGCCGCGCCGCGAGCGACATCGCTTCCTTGGCGGGCGAGCGCGACATGTATTCGGTGATCAGCGTCAGCGTCACCAGAATGACGGCGCCGACCAGCGCGGTGACGCCGAGCAGCCAATGGAACGCAAAGCAGATCGCCATGTAGAACGGCAGCCAGGGCAGGTCGAAGAACGCACCAGGACCCATGCTGCCGAGGAAGGAGCGTACATTGTCGAGATCGCGCAGCGGCTGCAGGCCCTCGCTGCGATTGCCGGCCATCAGCGGCAGCCGCACGATGGTGTCGAACACCCGCGCATTGAGCGCCTCGTCGAGCGAGGTGCCGACGCGGCCGAGGATCCGTCCGCGCAAGAGATCGAGCACGCCCTGGGCGATGTAGAGCACCGCGGCGATGACCACGAGGCCGACCAGGGTCGGAACGCTGCGGCTCGGCAGCACGCGGTCGTAGACCTGCAGCATGAACATCGAACCTGTCAGGTACAACAGGTTGATCATGCAACTGATGAGACCGACGCCGATGAAGGCACTGCGACATGCGCGCAGCGCCTCAGCCAGTTCGGAACGCCGGACAGCGGGCGCGGCTGCCATGAAAACTGATCTCTGCAAACAAAAGCGTTACGTGATGACCACCTTGTATAGGCGTTTGCGGCCATCGTCCATTTCAAGTCGCGTCGACCAGAGCATGGTTCGCGGGCTATTTTTGTGATCCCACAGACAGTTGACGGAATAATCAGGGTTAACCGGCCGCGGAACCCGGCGCGGTAACAGGTGCGGTTCTTGGAAAGGGCACGAGAATGACCGACATCGAGACCCGGCCGATCTCTCCGTTCACATCGAGCAATACCCCGCTGCCGACGCCAAGACCGGCCTCCGGGCGCCAGCGCGCCTCAGGGCGAACACCGATCCACGCGCCCTGCGGTGGCCTGAACAGCTGCACTGCAAGGTTCGGATTGGGGTCGGCCACCACGTTCTGGACCGGGCGCGCGATGCCGTGGGTCCAGTCGGCGGGACCGAGCACCCGCGCCAGCGGGCCGGCATCGGTCGTCACGTCATGGTGCATGCGAAACCAGGCAACCTCGCCGCCGACGCGGGCTTCCATCGCATCCATGAACCAGCTGCGGCCATGGCCATGGACGGCGTGCAGGTTGCGCAACGGAAGGCCCGTGGGATCGACCGGGTCGGCTACACTTCCGTCAAGGCCCGGCACCTCGACGGCACGTTCGCGCGACAGCGTCACGCGCACCGTCGCGGTGGGCTGCGCTTCGCCGGCCGGCCAGAGCGTGTTGTCGACGACGCTGACCCGGCCGCCTTCGGTCACGACGGTGACTTGCGTGCGCAATTCGGCCATCGGCGTCGGCCGCAGGAACCAGGCCGAAGCTGAGATCGCGGTGCCCCAGTTGCGCGCAACGGCCATCGCCTCGACCTCGGCGGTCAAGAGGCTTGCGACCGCCCCGCCCTGCAGGCCTGCGAACGGCCCCGCCGCCAGCGCGGCGGGCTTCCAGTGGTGGGGCGTGGCGAGCGGTTCGAAGATGGCCAAGGTGACGTTCCCTGAGGTGAGCAGGATTGAGCGATCTGGCAATCTGAGCCAAGAATAGTGGCCATGACAAAAGGCCATTCATCACTTCAGGTGAACAAAATTCACCCATTGGACGCTCCGGATCCTCGCCTGATCCCGCCGCTCGCGGCGCTGCTCGCCTTCGAGCGCGCGGCCACACAGCTGAGCTTCCGCGGCGCCGCGCGCGACCTGTCGCTGAGCCCGTCGGCGATCAGCCACCAGATCCGCGGACTGGAGCAGCAGTTCGGCACAAAACTGTTCGTCCGCGGCGCGCGCTCGGTGCGGCTGACCCTGGACGGCGAGCGCTATCTCGCAAAGGTGTCGGCCGCGCTGGCGACGCTGCAGGAGGCGAGCCGCGACATGCTGCGGCAACGCCGCGAGAGCAGCGGCGAGCTCTGGATCAGCTCACTGCCGTTCTTCACCAGCGCCGTGCTGCTGCCGGCGCTGCCGGAGTTCAAGCGGCGCCATCCGCAGCTGACGCTGCGGATCGAGGCCACCCATCAATATGCCGACTTCATCGGCTCGCGCGTCGACGTCGCGATCCGCTACGGACGAGAGCATGCCGCCGGGCTGAAGGTCGAGCCGCTGGTCCGGGTCAGCGGGCAGCCGGTCTGCACGCCGGCGCTGGTCAAGGCCGGACTGCGGCGGCCGGAGGACCTGTCGCGCGAGGTGCTGATCCATGTCACGACGCAGCCGCGGGCCTGGCCGGCCTGGCTGCAGCAGGCCGGGCTGCCGAATCTTGCGCCACGAGGACACCTCTGGCTCGACAGCGTGCCGGCGATGCTGGAGGCCGCCGAACACGGACTCGGCGTCGCCATCGCGATCGCTCCCCTGATCAAGGCGCGGCCGGGCTTCGGCAAGAAACTGGTGGCGCCGTTCGCGTTCGAGGCTGCGCCAAGCGAGACGATCTACCTGATCTCCCGCACCGAACAGGCGCGCGACCGGCGCGTTGCCGCGGTGCGGCGCTGGATTGCCGACGCGGTCGCCCGCGCAAGCTAGCGCATGATGAAGTTAGGCTGAACTGGCGACCGCGAAGACGCTGCGCTCCCTCTCCCGCTTGCGGGGGAGGCGAAGCGAGCCTGCGGTCCGACCGATTCAACCAAAATCCACGCGCTTTAGACCGTCGCGTCGGCAGGTTCCGCCATAACGCAGCGTGCCAGATGGCCGGGCGCGACCTGTACGGCGGGCGGCAAGCTTTCGCTGCAGCGCGGCTCGGCGAACTTGCAGCGTGGCGCGAACGAGCAAGCGGCCGGCGCGTGATCGAGCGAGGGCGGCGTGCCCGGGATGGTTTCCAGCCGCTGGCCGCGCATCGCGCCGTGAATGGTCGAGGCCAGCAGACCCTTCGCATAGGGATGGATCGGCGTGCGCACGATGTCGCGGAGGGCGCCCTGCTCGACGATCTGGCCGGCATACATCACCGCGACGCGGTCGCAGATCTCGATGGCGACGCCGATGTCGTGGGTGACGAAGATGACCGACATGCCGAACTCGCGCTGCAGCTCGCGCAGCAGCAGCAGGATCTGGATCTGCACGGTGGCATCGAGCGCCGTGGTCGGCTCGTCCGCGAGCAGGATTTTTGGCTTGCAGGCCAGCGCCAGCGCGATCATCGCGCGCTGGCGCATGCCGCCCGACATCTCGTGCGGATAGGATTCCAGCCGTCGCCTGGCGGAGGGGATTCGCACGACTTCGAGCATTTCGAGCGCACGCGCGGTGGCGTCGCGCTCGCTCTTGCCCTCGTGGCGCATCACCGTCTCCGCGATTTGGCGGCCGATAGTGTAGACCGGATCGAGCGCCAGCGCCGGCTCCTGGAAGATCATCGAGACGGTCTGGCCGCGGAATGCGGACAGCGCCTCGTCGTCCATCGCCAGCACATCCCGACCCAGCACTGTCACGCTGCCGGAGATCTGCGTGCGCTTCTTCGGCAACAGCCGCATCAACGCGCGCAAGGTCACGCTCTTGCCCGAGCCGGACTCGCCGAGCAACCCCAACACCTCGCCCTCGCCAAGCGACAGGCTGAGATCGTTCACGGCATGCACCGTGCGATCGCCGGTGAAGCGGATGTTGAGGTTGTTGATCTCGACGAGGTTGGTCATGCGAGCTTGGGCACCCTGCCGTGGAAATCGGTCGCGCGCTGGAACGCGGCGCCGATCCGCAGCAATGCGGCTTCCTCGAAGGAGCGGCCGATCAGCTGCATGCCGACCGGCAGACCCGCCTTGGTGAAGCCCGACGGAATCGACAGCGACGGCATGCCGAGATAATTGACCGGCCGAGTGAACCGCGTCAGCCGCTGGATCACCGCCTCCGCGCCTGGACCGTTGCCGACGTCGCTCTCGGCGATCGTCGGCGCCGGCACCGGGGCCGACGGCGCGATCACAGCATCCACGCCGCTGACCGCCGCGTTGTGTGCGGCGAGCGCGGGGCCGCGCCAGCGCATCGCCTCGAGATAGCTGACGGCCGGAATGGTGAGGCCGTTCTGCAGCCGCATCAGGACCTGCGCGCCGTAATCCTGCGGCCGCTCGATCATCCAGCGCTTGTGGAAGGCTGCGGCCTCGGCCGCGAGCACCAGCTGCGACGCCGCGCTGAGCTGGCGCTGATCGGGTAACTCGACCTTGACGATCTCGGCGCCCTCTTTCTTCAGGGTGGCAACCGTCTCGTCGAGGATGTGCGCGACTTCAGGATCGAGGTCGTCGACATAGAATGCCGTCGGCACGCCGATCTTGACGCCCTTCAGCGACTGTCTGGTCGCGGCCAGATAGTCGGGCACCGGCTGCGTCGACGCGGTGAGATCCTCCGGATCGGCGCCGGCCATCAGGCCGAGCAGCAGCGCGCAATCCTCTGCAGTCTGCGCCAGCGGGCCGACGGTATCGAGCGATTGCGACAGCGGCATCGCGCCGGCGCGGCTGACGCGGCCGACCGTCGTCTTCAGGCCGGTGACGCCGCAGAAATGCGCGGGCATGCGCACCGAGCCGCCGGTGTCGGAGCCGAGCGCCGCAAAGGTGAGCCGCGCGGCGACCGCCGAGCCCGAGCCCGACGACGAGCCGCCGGTGATGTGCTCGGTATTCCAGGGATTGCGCACCGCGCCGTAATGCACGTTGTGGCCGGTCGGCCCGTAGGCGAACTCGACCATCTGCAGCGAGCCGAGCCGGACCTGTCCGGCATCCTTGAGCCGCTGCAGCGCCGTCGCTGTGGTCTTCGGCACGAAGTCGCGGCGGATCAGGGAGCCGCAGGTCACGACCTTGCCGGCGTCGTAATACATGTCCTTGTGCGCCAGCGGCACACCGTGCAGCGGACCGCGACTGTTGCCTTTGGGGAGCGCGGCATCGGCCTCTGCGGCGGCGGCGAGCGCCTGTTCGGATTCAACCGCCATATAGGCGTTGAGGCGCGGCTGCCACTCTGCAATGCGATGCAGTACGGCGCGCGTCACCTCATGCGAGGAGACCTTCTTGTCGGCAATCGCCTTGGCGACCGCGGTCAGCGTCATCAGGGCCGGCTCGGTGCTCATTTCGACACCTTTGCGATCTGCGCCAGCAGGAAGCTCGCAGGTTCGAGATCGAGAGGCAGCGTGCCGGAGATCGGTGCAAAGCCGTCGAAGGCGGGCCCGATCGAATTGGCGATGCGCGTGGCAGTTTCGTCGTCGGCGGGCACGTCGGCGACGTGCGCGATCACCTTGACGTCCTTGGGAGTGGGTCTGGTCATGCCGCGTTTTCTCCTTTTGCTTTTGCCGGCGCGCGGCTGTGCCCCGAGCCGGGAATGGCCATGTAGCACGCCGCTTGATGGCCCATTGTATCGAGATCGCTGAGTTTTGGCGTGTCGTTTGCGCAGAGCGGCTCCGCAAACGGGCAACGGGTGTGAAACCGGCAGCCCGGCGGCGGATCGATCGGATTGGGCGGATCGCCCGAGATCGGCGGCACCTCGGTGCGCTTGTCGGGATCGGATGACGGCATCGCCGCCAGCAACGCGCGGGTATAGGGATGCGCCGGCGCGTCCCAGACAGCGTCGACCGGGCCGAGCTCGACGACCTCGCCGAGATACATCACCAGCACGCGGTCGGAGATGTAACGGACCACGTTGAGATCGTGGCTGATGAACAGATAGGTCAGGCCGAATTCGCGCTTCAGATCGGCGAGCAAATTGAGCACCTGCGCCTCGACCGATTTGTCGAGCGCGGACACCGCCTCATCGAGGATCACGAGCCGCGGCGATAGCGCGAGCGCGCGGGCGATATTGACGCGCTGGCGCTGGCCGCCGGACACTTCGTGCGGATAGCGGATGGCGAAGATCTCCGGCCGCAAACCGACCTTGCCGAGCAGTTCGCGCGCGAGCGCCCGCGCCGCGCCGTCGGCCATGCCGTGCACCTTGGGCCCGAACGCGATGGATTCCTCGATGGTGAGGCGCGGGTTGAGCGAGGCGTAGCTGTCCTGGAACACCATCTGCATGCCGCGGCGCAGATCGCGCAGCGAGAGCGACGGGCCGACCTGCATTCCGTCATAGACGATGTCGCCGGCGTCGCGGGTCATCAGATGCATCAACAGCCGCGCGGTGGTCGACTTGCCGCAGCCGGACTCGCCGACAATGCCGACGGTCTCGCCCTTCATGACCGCGAAGGTGACATCGTCAACCGCGCGCACGGTCTTGCGCGGGCTGAACAGCCCGCCGCGCACCGGGAAGTGTTTTGTCAGCCCCTTGACCTGCAACAGCGGCTGCGCGGCGCCGCCGATGTCGGCGACCGGCTCCAGCATGTCGGCTGAGAGATTGGCGTCACCCATCGCACTAGTTCCTGATGTCCATGGCGCTGCGCATGCCGTCGCTCAGCAGATTGAAGCAGATCGAGACCGCGAAGATCATCGCGCCGGGCAGCGCCGCGACCCATGGATTGACATAGATCGCGGTGCGCAGCGTATTCAGCATCAAGCCCCATTCCGGCTCCGGCGGCTTGGTGCCGAGCCCGAGGAAGGACAGACCGGCGGCCAGGATCATCGACACCGAGATCAGGCCGGTGGCGTAGACGAAGATCGGGCCGAGCACATTGCCGAGCATGTGCACGCGCATGATGGTGAACGGACCGGCGCCGGAGGCGCGCGCCGCCTCGACGAAATCCATGTTGCGCACGCCCGTGGTGACGCTTTCGGCGACGCGGGTGATCTGCGGCACGAACACAATGGTCAGCGACACGATCGAATTGGTGATACCGGCGCCGAGCGCCCCGGAGATCGCGATCGCCAGCAGCACCGAGGGAAAGGCGTAGAATACGTCGACGGTACGCATGATCGCGGTGTTGAGCTTGCCGCCGACATAGCCGGCGACGAGGCCGAGCGAGGTACCGATCACGAAGGCGAGGATCACCGGCAGGATGCCGATCACCAGCGAGAGACGTCCGCCATAGATCAGCCGCGCCAGCATGTCGCGGCCGAGCTCGTCGGTGCCGAGCGGATAGCCCGGCGTGCCGATATGGCGGAGGCGGCGGATCATCGAGCCCTGATAGGGATCGGCGAGATGCAACCAGGGCGCCAGCAGCGCCGACGCAAAGATCAGCACCAGGATGATGGCGCAGGCCATACTGACCTTGTCGCGCCTGATGCGGCGCCCAACGGTCGCCCAGTAGCCGCGCGCTTTGGTCGCGGGTGCCGCCTGCAATGCGGTATCGCTCATCGCACTCATGGTTAGCTCCGCTTGATGCGCGGATCGATCGCGGCCTGCGCGATGTCGACCAAGAGATTGAGCAGCACGAAGAACAGCGCGAGCACCAGGATCGTGCCCTGCAGCAGCGGCAGATCGCGCTGGAAGATCGCCGAGTTGAGCAGCAGGCCCGAGCCGGGCCAGGAGAACACCGTCTCGATCAGGATCGAGCCGCCGAGCATGTAACCGAGCTGAAGTCCCATCACCGCGAGCGCGGTCGGCGCGGCGTTCTTGATGACATGGCGAAAGACCCCGGTCTCGCGCAGGCCCTTGGCGCGCAGTGCCTCGACGAAATCCTGGCTCAGGATATCGCCGGTCAATGCGCGCACGGTGCGGGTGACGATGCCCATCGGGATCACCGAGGTGGTGATGGCGGGCAGCACCAGATAGCGCAGATGCTCCCAGTCCCACGCCCAGGCGCCGGAGCCGCCGGGACCGGCGCCGACCGCAGGCAGCCAGTTGAGCTGCACCGAGAAGATGATGACCAGCACCATGCCGAGCCAGTAGTGCGGCAGCGAGACGCCGGCGATGGCGAATGAGGTCGCGACCTTGTCGACCCAGGTGTCGCGGAAATAGCCGGCGATCAGGCCGAACAGCAGGCCGAGCGTGAAGCCGATCATCGCAGCCGCGATCGCCAGCATCACGGTGTTGCCGACCGCGCGCAGCACCTCGGTCAGGACAGGACGCCCCGTCGCGATCGAATTGCCGAGATCGCCATGGATCGCGCGCCACAGCCACAGGCCGAATTGCACGGGCAGCGGCCGATCGAAGCCATAGGCGGCACGCAATTGCGCGGCGAGCTCCTGCGAGGCATCGGCCGGCAGCACCGCAACCAGGGGATCGCCGGGCGTGATGTGCACCAGCAGGAAGCACACCAGCGCAACGCTGAGCACGATCGGAATGACGTAGACGATCCGTCTGGACGTATAGGCGAACACGTTGCGCTCTTTCTTCCTTCTCCCCTTGTGGGAGAAGGTGGCGCGCGAAGCGCGCCGGATGAGGGGTTCTATCCGCGGACAACGTCATTTCAGATCGGGGAGGAGCGTCCGCGGAGACAACCCCTCACCCGGCTTCGCTGTCGCGAAGCCACCCTCTCCCACAAGGGGAGAGGGTGCACCGATTGCGCGTCTAATGCCTCACGGCACGATCGAGACCGGTGAGAAGTCGACAAACCAGCTCTTCGGCTGCACAAAGCCCTTGATCTTCGGGCTCATCGCGCGCGGCGCGACGTCGTGCGCGACGTAGAGGAACGCCGCATCGTCGACCGAGGCCGCATGCAGCTCGGCGAGCGCTGCGTCGCGGGCGGCCGGGTCGAAGGTCTGGCGGGCCTTCTTCACCAGTTCGTCGAACTTCGGATTGTTGATGAAGCCCCAATTGTTCGAGACCGGCGGCGCCATGCCCGATTGCAGGAAGCGCACCAGCGCGAAGAACGGATCCATCGCCGCATAGGTGACGTTGGTCGCATTCGAGCCGTTGGCCGACGGATCCTTGGCGCCGCGCCGCCAGTTGGTGAACAGCGTATTCCACTCGATGACGTCGAGCTGCACATCGAAGTAGCACTCGGCCAGCGCCTGCTGCAGGTATTCGTTCATCGGCAGCGGCAGCATCTGGCCCGAGCCGGACGCCGAGGTCTGGATCTTGACCGTCAGCTTCTTGTTCGGCCCAAAACCCGCCTCCTGCATCAACTTCTGCGCAGCCGGCTTGTCGTATTTGATCTGGAAGGTCGGATTGCCGCGCCACGGATGGCCGGGCTCGAAGGTGCCGGTCGCCGGCACCATCAGGCCCGCGAGCAGGCCGTCACGCAGCCCTTCGCGATCGATGCAGAGATTGGCGGCCTTGCGGACGCGGATGTCGTTCCAGGGCGAGCCCTCGACGCGGGAGAACTGCCATGGCCAGACATGCGGCTCCTCGTTGGAATAGAGGGAGAAGCCCCGCTGCTTGATCTCGGGCAGCGCGTCCGGCGCCGGCGCCTCGATCCAGTTGACCTGCCCCGACAGCAGCGCCGCGGTGCGGGCATTGGCCTCCGGCATCGGCAGCAGCACCATCTTGTCCGTCTTCGGCACGCGGGCCTTGTCCCAGTAGTTGTCGTTCTTCACCAGTTCGAGCCGCTCACGCGGAGTGAAGCTCGACATCTTCCAGGGGCCGGTGCCCGAAGCGTCCTTGGCGAACGCGGCCCATGCGGCCTGCGACTTCGCCTTGGCATCGGCGCCTTCGGCCTTGTCGTAGAATTGCTGCCATTTGGTCGGGCTCGCCATGAACAGATTGGTGAGATTGATCGGCAGGAAGCTGTCCGGCTCCTTGGTGGTCAATTCCACCGTCATGTCGTCGATCTTGCGCGCGGAGACCAGCGTCGGCATCCGCGAGGCGGTGACGCCGACCTGGCTCGCATCATATTGCGGCGCGTCCTGCTTCAGGACCTTGTCGACATTCCAGACCACGGCATCGGCATTGAACGGCGAACCATCGTGAAAGGCGACGCCGGGACGCAGCTTGAACACCCACTTGGTCTTGTCGGAATCGTCGACCTTCCATTCGGTGGCGAGGCCCGGAATCATCGCGCTCGCCTTGTCCGACGACGACAGGTCCCACATCGTCAGCGCGTCATACATCGTGAGCCCAGTGAAGCGATTGCCCTCAAACCCCTGGTCCGGCTGCCCGAGGGTGCGCGGAATATCGGCAGCCGTCATGCCAATACGCAGCACGGTCTCGGCACGGGCGATCGCCGGCACACCGGCAGCAATCGCGAGCGCCAGCATGATCGCTGTCGCATTGGTCTTCCCGTTACGCATCTGAGCAACCCCTTCGAGTCCGGTGACGTTTTGGTGATTATTTCTTGGGCAAGCGTATGCAATGCCTGTGCCAAGGGGAATAGTTCTTCAGCAAATAACCGCTGGGCGCGTCATTTCTTCCCACCTTAGACTAAGACGGGGCAATAGTGCCTATTCTGGCATCACGCTTGCAAGATTTGGTTCCGACTTCCCACCAATGGAGCCTTTATATGCGTGCGCGCAATTCGATCCTGATGGCAGCAATGGCGCTTGCCCTGACCGCGGGCTGGCCTGCCTTGTCTGCGCGAGCGGAGTCCATTGTGCGCTACGGCATTTCGATGGCCGACATTCCGCTGACGACCGGCCAGCCCGATCGCGGCGCCGGCGCCTATCAATTCACGGCCTACACGATCTACGATCCGCTGGTGGCCTGGGAGATGGATGTTGCCGACCGGCCGGGCAAGCTGGTGCCGGGGCTCGCGACCGAATGGAAGGTCGACGACACCGACAAGACCAAATGGCGCTTCACGCTGCGCAAGGGCGTCAAATTCCACGACGGCAGCGACTTCAACGCCGACGCCGTGATCTGGAATCTCGACAAGGTGCTGAACGACAAGGCACCGCAATTCGACAAGCGGCAGAGCGCGCAGGTCAAGACCCGCCTGCCCTCGGTCGCGAGCTACGCCAAGATCGACGACTCGACCATCGAGATCACGACCAAGACGGTCGACTCCTTCTTCCCCTACCAGATGCTCTGGTTCCTGGTCTCGAGCCCCGCGCAATATGAGAAGCTCGGCAGAGACTGGGACAAGTTCGCCAGCCAGCCCTCCGGCACCGGCCCGTTCAAGCTGACGAAACTCGTGCCGCGCGAACTCGCCGAGCTGACCAAGAACCCGGACTATTGGGACAAGAAGCGGCTTGCGAAGGTCGACAAGATGATCCTGATCCCGATGCCGGAGGCGTTGACGCGCACCAACGCGTTGCTGGCCGGCCAGGTCGACCTGATCGAAACGCCGGCGCCCGACGCCGTGCCGCAGCTCAAGGCCGCCGGCATGAAGATCGTCGACAACGTGACGCCGCATGTCTGGAATTACCATCTGAGCGTGCTGCCCGGCTCGCCCTGGACCGACATCCGCCTGCGCAAGGCGCTCAACCTCGCGATCGACCGCGACGCGGTCGTTGCCCTGATGAACGGGCTGGCAAAGCCCGCCAAGGGCCAGGTCGACCCGTCGAGCCCGTGGTTCGGCAAGCCGACCTTCGAGCTGAAATACGACCTCGCGGCCGCGAAGAAGCTGGTGGAGGAAGCCGGCTATTCCAAGGACAAGCCGTTGAAGACGACCTTCATCATCGCCCAGGGCGGCACCGGGCAGATGCTGTCGCTGCCGATGAACGAGTTCCTGCAGCAGAGCTTCAAGGAGATCGGCATCGATGTCGACTTCAAGGTGGTCGAGCTCGAGACGCTCTATACGCACTGGCGCAAGGGCGCGGCCGACGAGATGAGCGCCGGCATCACCGCCAACAACATCGCCTATGTGACGTCGGACCCGCTGTACGCCATCGTGCGGTTCTTCCATTCCGGCCAGGTCGCTCCGGTCGGCGTCAACTGGGGCGGTTACAAGAACCCGAAGGTCGACGCGCTGATCGACGAGGCCAAGCAGACCTTCGATCCTGCCAAGCAGGACGCGCTGCTGGCGCAGGCGCACGCGCTGATCGTCGACGATGCCGCGCTGGTATGGGTGGTGCACGATACCAATCCGCACGCGCTGTCGCCGAAGGTGAAGACATTCGTGCAGGCGCAGCACTGGTTCCAGGATCTGACACAGATCGGGCTGGAGTAAGCCTCGGTTGCCGTTGCACGAACCTCTCCGTCGTCGTCCCGGCGAAAGCCGGGACGACACCGAATTTTTGGCGCCTATTTCGTCGTCAACGCAAATGCGCCGTCCCAATCCTGCGGCGGCGGCTCTTTCTGGAAGGCGCGGATCCGCGCCTCATAGAGGCGATACAAGTATTGCAGCGTCTGCGCCTCGTCGGTCTTGCGGCCGCGCTCGATCGCGGCCAGCGCGCCATCCCAATCGCGGCCGCGGTAGCAGGCGAGCATCTCGATGGTCAGGTTGCGCAGCCGCTGGAAGCGGCCCGATTGCGCAACGTCCTCGCGGCCGGCGATCGCATAGATCACCTCGGGTTCCTTCTTGCCCTTGACCATGATGAAGTCGAGCTCGAGGATCGCGAACTTCTCCTTCACCTCGAGCGCGGTCTTCGATCCCACGATGATCGGGAAGCCGTACTCCTTGGACTGCCCCTCCAGGCGCGCGGCCAGATTGACGCTGTCGCCCAACACCGAATAATTGAACTTGAGATCGGAACCCATGTTACCGACCACGCAGCTGCCGGTGTTGAGGCCGACGCCGATGTTGAGCGGCACATAGACGTGGCCGCCCTCCTGCGCCTCCTGCTCGCGTTCCTGGTTAAGTTCGTCGACACGCTCCAGCATGTCGAGCGCGGCGTCGCAGGCATTGAGGTGGTGCTGCTTGTCGTCGAGCGGCGCGTTCCAGAACGCCATGATGGCGTCGCCCATGTATTTGTCGATATAGCCCTTGCGGGCGAGAATCGCGTTGGTGAGCGGCGTGAGAAAGCGATTCATCAGCTGCGTGAGGCCCTGCGGATCGCGCTTGTAGGTCTCCGAGATCGCGGTGAAGCCGCGCATGTCCGAGAACATGATGGTCATCTCGCGCTCCTCGCCGCCGAGCACGAGCCGTTCCGGCGCGTTAGCGAGCTGCTCGACCAGCGCGGGCGACATGTACTGCACGAACTGCGACCTGATCTGCCGGCGCTGGTGCAGCTCGCGCACGAAGGCGGAGAAGACCAGCGTGAGGTAGATCGCCGTGGTCGACATCAGCGGATAGGTGAAATCGATCAGGAGCCGGTGCTGGGAGTAGAAATACCAGGACGTGCCGATCAGCACCGAGGCGAACATCCCGCCGACAACGACCAGCGTCACCGGGCCGAATTTCGGCGCAAAGGCGACCACCAGGAGGCCCATGATCAGCGCGGCGAAGAATTCAATGCCGATGCCGTAGTTGGGCTGCGAAACGACGTCGCCGGTCAGCGCGCTCTCCAGCACCTGGGCGTGAATCTCGACACCGGGCATCGCGGGCGTGACCGGCGTCGTCTTGATGTCGTTCAGCCCGATCGAGGAGGTGCCGATCAGGATGAGCTTGCCGGCGATCTTTTCCGGCGCGACACGCCCCTCCAGCACGTCGATGGCCGGGACATAAATCGAGGGATCACGGCGCGCGTAGCGGATCCAGAGCTGGCCGTTGAGATCGGTCGGGATCGTGAAGCCCTTGACGCCGAGGCTCTTGATGCCGGCCTGGTCGGTCTTGATCAGGATGGTGCCCGCGCCGCTCGCCACCCGCAGCATCTCGAAGGTGAGCGACGGCATGGTGACGCCCTGGGCGACCATCATCATCGGCACGCGGCGCACGATGCCGTCGCGTTCCGGCCTGATCGTGAACAAGCCGCGGCCGGCGGCGGCCTCCTCGAGCACCGGCACGTTGCGCAGCAGGCCGACGAACTCGAACATGAAGCGCTGCGGCGCCTCGCCGAGCATCGCCAGTCCGGTGACCGGGAGCTTCTCGTTGAGGTCGGCGCGCACATTTGGACCGCCGGACTCGCCGAGCACGACGCGCGAGTTCCTGATGGCCTCGGCGAGGATGCTGTCATTGCTCGGCAGCTGCCTGAGCCTGGCGCGCATCTCCTCGTCGAGATTGCCGAACGTATCGGCTGCGATGTCAGGGTTGAGACGGTCCGGCTCGGCGAACACCGCGTCGAATGCGATCACGACGGCGCCGAGCCTGGTGAGATTGGTGACGATCTCGGCGATCCGCGTCCGCGGCCAGGGCCACTGCCCGAGCCGGGGATCGGCGAGGCTCTTCTCGTCGATGTCGACGATGGTGACGGGACGCGCGGTCTTCTTGCGGGGCTCGATCAACTGGAAGGTATCGAAGGTCCTGACCCGCAGCTCCTGCACCGGAGCCGGGTCCATCACCCGCAGCGCCGCGATACCGATCAAAAGCACCACGCAGACCAGCCGCGCATAACCGAAGCGCCGTCCGAACCACCGTCGTATCGCCTTCAGCCGTCTCATGCCCTCTGGATATCACGCGCGGAGCATTGTTCCAATCGAACAAGCACCCGCGGTGCACAAACGGCCCGGCCAGGCGCGCCGCCAATGGCGGCAAGGCCGCACGTCCGTCAGGTCACGTGAAGCAGGAAGTCGTTGTGGCTGAGCTGCGCGGGCGTGACGTTGCGAAGCGTGATGGTGTCGGCGCTGTCGACCGTGATCAGGGTATCCGCGGCGTTGGTCGGCGATTGCGTGACGTGCTCGCTGATCCAGGTATCGGGATCGATACCGCCGGTCGACAGGATCGCCGAAAGGTCGATCTGGTCGAGGCCGGGCGTGAAGTTCACGATCGTGTCGTGGTTGAAATTCTGGTCAAACACGAACTTGTCCTGATAGCCCGATCCGAAAAACACGTCCTTGTCGCTGGTGCCGGTCAGCGTCACCGGCTGGGGCGGATCCTGCTGGAGGTTGAAGATCAGGTTGACCGTGTCGGTCGCGCCATGGCCGTCGGTCACGGCGAGCGCGATCTTGTCGGTCGCCGGTGGCGTCTGGCCGGGGTTGTAGATGAGGCCCGGCGTCCCGAGCGCGGTGTTGATGCCGGAGAGGAGCCCCTCCTGCGATGGAGGCGTGACGCTGCTGCCCGACCCGGCCGTCGGCGTGGCCGCCACGGTGAAGATCTCGTCCGACGTCGCATCGGCGTCGGTCACCGTCAGGCCGGAGATCGTCTCGGTCCCGTCGCGATTTTCGGTGATGCTGACGTTGTCGGCGTGGATCACAGGCGCGTCGTTGGCGCCGACGACGTCGATCGTCAGCGTCGCCGTCCCGACAGCGTTATGTGCATCGATCGTCTCGACGGTGAATGTGTCGGTATAGTTGCCCTTGGCCAGCGCGTTGATCGCGGCGGCGTCCGGAACATAGCTGTAGGTGCCGTCCGCATTGACCGTGAGCGAGCCGTAGAGGCCCGCGATCGGTGAGTTGACCGCAACGTGGTCCGAGTTGAGCGCGGCATAGGTCAGCGTCGCGGTCTCGCCGTGATCGACATCGTGGCCGTGGAGTGCGCCGGTGAGCGCGCTGAAAGTGTCGTCGGCGGCGGTATCGGTCAGCGTGCCGGCGTTGACGTCGGCAAGCGTCGGCGCGTCGTTGGCGCCGTTGATCGTGATCGTCACCGGCTCGGTGATGACGCCGCCATGATGGTCGTCGATCTGGATCGTGTAGGTCAGCGTCAGCGTCTCACCGGCGGCGAGATAGTCGAAATTCTGGTCCGCGGCCGAGAAGGTCCAGGTCGACGACCCCGTGGTGCCGCCGGTCGTATCCGTCAGCGTGCCCAGCGACAACCAGTTCAGGATGGTGGACTCGTCCTCGGGGAGGCCCGTGGTCGAGCCGGCTTCGGCCACGCCGATGATCGTCACGCCGTGAGTGTCGCTGAGGTCTGCGTCGGTGAACGTCACGGTGCCCGTCGCGCCGTCCGGCTTCAATGAATCCGTGGTGTCGGGCAGTTCGGGGATGGTCGCCGCCTGCGCCCCCGAGGTGACGATTGGCGTATCGTTGCTGCCGGTGACCGTGATCGTCACCGGCTGGCTGATGACCCCGCCATGATGGTCGTTGATCTCGACCGTATAGGTCAGTGTCAGTGTCTCGCCTACGGCGAGATAGTCGAAATTCCGATCGGCGGCCGAGAAGTTCCAGGACTGGGATCCGGTGACCCCGCCGGTCGAGTCGGTCAGCGTCCCCAGCGAGAGCCAGTTCAGGACGGTGGACTCGTCCTCGGGGAGACCGGTGGTGGTCCCGGATTCCGCGACGCCGGTGATGGACACGGTGTGGATGTCGCTGAGATCGACGTCCGCGAACGTCACCGCGCCCGTTGCGCCGTCCGGCTTGGATGAACCCGTCTCGTCCGGCTGTTCGGGAATCGCGGCTGTCCCCGGCGCCGACGCAAACGTCGGCGTGTCGTTGGTGCCGGTGACCGTGATCGTCACGGGCTGGCTGACGACCCCGCCATGATGGTCATCAACCTCGATCAGGTAGGTCAGCGTCAGCTTCTCGCCGGCGGCGAGATAGTCGAAACTCTTGTCGGCCACCGAGAAGGTCCAATGGCTCGATCCGGTCACGCCGCCGGTCGAATCCGCCAGTGTACCGAGCGACAGCCAGCTCAGCATCGTCGCCTGACTGGGAAGGCCCGCGGTGACGCCCGTTCCGGTGACGCCGGCCACGGTGACAGTGTGGGTGTCGCTGAGATCGACGTCGGTAAAGGTCACCGTCCCGGACGCGGTATCGGATATCACCGAGCCGGTCGTCCCGACATGTTCGGTGATCGCTGCCGCCTGGGTCGGCGACGTGATCACCGGCGTGTCGTCGGTGCCGACGATCGTGATCGTGACCGGGAGCGTGACGACGCCGCCCTGATGGTCGTCGATCTGGACCGTGTAGGTCAGCGTCAGCGTCTCACCTGCGGCGAGATAGTCGAAACTCCTGTCGGCGGCCGAGAACGTCCAGGCGCGCGATCCCGTCACGCCATCGGTCGAATCGGTCAGCGCGCCCAGCGACAGCCAGCTCAGCACGGTGGCATGGTTGGCAAGTCCGGTGGTGACGCCGGCCTCGGTGACGCCGGTGATGTTGACCGAATGCGTATCGGTCAGATCCGTATCGGTGAACGTCAACGTGCCGTGCACCGTATCTGGCACGGCGGAGTTCGTCGTCCCTGCAAGCTCGGTGATCGAGCCGAGCTGTGCCGAGGATGTCACCACCGGCGTGTCGTTGGTGCCGGTGATCGTGACAGTGAATGTCCTGAACGCGGTCTCGTTGCTCGGTGCGTAATTGTTATCCACGCGCGCGGTATAGGTCAGCGTCAGCGTTTCGCCGGCGGCCAGGAAGTCGAAGGCGCCATCGTCAATGTTGTAGGTCCAGGTCGCCGAACCGATATTGTTGTTCAGCGGATCGTGCACGAGCTGCAGCGGGATCTCGACAGCATGGATGGCCGCAAGCTGCGCCGCCGTCAGCGACGAGGTGACGTCGTTACCCTCTGCGTCCCGATAGCTGGACGAGGTAAAGCTGACGATCGCACTCGGCTTGTCGCCGAGATTGACGTCCACCCATGCGATCCGGCCCGTCGCCGTGTCGAGCAGTCCGCTATGGGTCTGCCCGGCCTGCTCAGTGAATTCCGCATTCTGTGTCACGACCGCCGGCGCCCCGGGGGCGTGGTCGGTCTTGCTGGCGGGGGCCTCTAGTCCGGCATGGCCGGTCAAGGCCAGCAGAAAGCTTATCGGCAAGGTCACGTCGCCGCCGGCAAGCTTGAGGGTGGTCGTGACCGGAACGACGCTGTCGGTGAAGTTCGTCGTGAGCTTGGTATTGGGATTGTTGTTGTCGGTGAACTTCAGCGCGAACACGTCCGAGATCAGCCGCTGCGCGTCGGCGGACAGCTGCGCCGACGAGACGAAGCTGACGCTGCCCTGGCCGTTGACGATGGTCTGGGTGCCGGCCTGATCGACGGTTGCGATCGGATTGAGCGTCGTCTTGTCGAACAGGATGTAGGAGCCGGTGGTCCCGTCAGGCTCGACCAGCACCTGGAATTTGGCCGGCGGCACGCCACCCGAGCCCTGCACGTCGAAATCGATCTCGACCAGCACCGCGGTGCCGCGGATGCCCATGGTCGCGACCGGCGTATCGACCTTCATGTCGCCGTGCTTGGCGGTCGCGCCGGCAACGAACGAGATCGTGCCCGAGACGAGGCTCATCAGCGACGAATTGCTCGACCCGTTCGGGTCGTAGATCATCTCGTTCAGCACCATCTTGGCGCTCGGTCCGAGACCGAACACGGTGCCGTCGATGAAGGTGATGCCCAGCGTCGAGTCGCTGCCGGACTGCACAACGTCACCCTTGTTGACGTTGTCGCCCTGGTTCAGGACGATTGCGACGCCGTTGCGGACGGCAGTGGCGCTGCCCGTCAGCTTGGTGACATGGCCGATGACCTTGGCCGGTTCGGCGGCGCCGCCGGCCTGGGCATACTGGGTGTAGCCGGTGAGCGCGTTGACGAGGTCGCCGGTGAGATGTGCGCCATCGGGTGACGCCAGCGCCGCGCGCTTCTCGCCCTTGAAGTAGTCGTGGAGGACGAGTTCCCGATCATCCTTCGCGATGACGAGGTCGAGCCCGGTCCGCTTGAAGTCGCCGGTGAACAGCAATTGCCCGTCGTCGACGGTGATCGCGCCGCGCGGCGCGTGCGTGGAAACGCTGTCGACGTGGACCGACCCACGGGCATAAGCATCCGCGTTCGGCAAAAGGCCGTCGAATTTCTCGACAAAGTTCACTGCGGATCACCGCACCACGAAGGTTAATGACTCAAGAATATCCGAATGATTTTGCCTGCATATCATCGGATAAAGCTCGACGAAACTGTCCTGTGCTTGCGCAAGGTGCTTCGATCGCGCCGTTTGAGCGGGTGTGACTTGGCTCACTCTTGTATGAGTGGTGTAGTTCTGATTTGTAAGACGGTACCATAAGGTGGGATTGCAGCCAAGATACGTATTTGACCACGTATTCGTGGTATTGACCGGCATTTCTGTACTTGCCTCTATTTCCCCGCAGCCCCGAGAGGGCATTTGACTCCAAATTCCCGGCCAAAGCTGTGAGTTAGAGCATTTTCCGACCGGAAAGAATCGGGTGGGGATTCCCAAAACGGCGCGAGTCAGATTCAAGCTGCATGCTGGCGAGGGAGGCCAGCATGTATGGCCAGGGCGCTTTCGGTTGATCTTCGCCAAAGGGTGGTAGCCGCGATTGACGGTGGCATGTCCTGTCGACAGGCTGCTGAGCGCTTTGGTGTCAGCGCGGCCAGTGCGATCCGCTGGCGCGGTCGCCTCAAGAAAGTTGGCGACATCGTTCCTAAACGCCAGGGCGGTGACCGCAAATCGCAGCGCATCGAAGCGCATTCGCAATTGATTCTGGAGGCGGTGACAGCGAGGCCGGATATCACGCTTGCCGAGTTGCGAGAACTGTTGAAACGTCGTGGAATATCGACTGGCATCGCGTCGCTCTGGCGTTTTTTCCAGCGCAGAAAGATCACACTTAAAAAAAGACAGCGCACGCCGCCGAGCAACGGCGCGGCGATATAAATGCCGCACGTGAGGAGTGGTTCGAAGGGCAAATCGACCTTGACCCTGAGCGTCTCGTCTTCATCGACGAAACCAGCGCCAACACCAAAATGGCGCGGCGTTACGGGCGCTCGCCACGCGGCGAGCGATGTCGTGCAGCTATCCCACACGGACATTGGAAGACGACGACGTTCACCGCTGGATTGCGCTCCGACGGTCTGATCGCGCCGCTTGTTCTGGACGGTCCAATGGATGGCGACGCTTTCCTGGCCTACGTCGAGCAATTGCTCGCCCCATCGCTGCGGCCGGGCGATACCGTTATCATGGACAACTTGCCCGCTCACAAGGTCCATGGCGTTCGAGAGGCCATCCAGGCGGTCGGAGCTAGCCTGCTCTATCTTCCGCCCTACAGTCCAGACTTCAACCCGATTGAAATGGCCTTCTCCAAACTGAAAGCGCTGTTGCGGGCCGCCGCAGCGCGCACCATGCCCGATCTCTGGCAAGCAATCGCCAACGCTCTCAAACGCTTCTCACCCGAGGAATGTCAAAATTATCTCGTCGCGGCTGGTTACGACGCAACGTGATCGGAAAACGCTCTAGCTTACAAATCACAGCAGTCCCGCGCGCGGACCGGCCGGTTAACCAGGAGGCAAGCATGAGACGGAAGACGGTGGATAAAGGTTCGCCGGTTCGTTTCACAAACCGGTAAAGTTTTCGGGACCCGGCCCACGCGCCCTTCAGCCTCTTGTCCGGTTTCCCCACATCTTAAATCGATTCGAACGGATCGCTTGCCATGCTGGACGGCATGAAACGATCCGGTCGCGTGCGCGGTGCAGCATCCACCCGCCGAAGAGCGGACAGGGGGTGTCACATGGGATTCTCGCTTCGCTCATTTGCGCTGCGCGCCGTCACGCTGGGCATCGGCCTGGCGCTGGCCGCGCCGGTCGCCGAGCTCAATGCCGCTTCGCTGCTTTCGCCCGGCCCGGCAACGCTGTTCAGACAATCGACCGAGCCGTTTGGCCTGGCCACCAGCCTGCTTGCCGACGGCGGCCTGCACGACAAATGGCGCGGCGTGCAGCGCCAGCTCGCCGACGAGCTGGTGCAGCTCGCCATCTGTGAAGGCGACCGCACCGGTTGTGCATCGCCGGAGGCGCTGCGTTTCCTCGCGATCGTCGATGCCGGACGGGCGCGCGACGGCCGCGCCCGGCTCGGTGCGATCAACCGCGCGATCAACCTCGCGATCCGCCCGGGAAACGATCTTGCGACCTATGGCGAGCCCGACGTCTGGGCGACGCCGCTCGCCACCTTTGCCCGCGGCAGCGGCGATTGCGAGGACTATGCGATCGCGAAATTCGTGGCCCTGCGCATCGCCGGCGTCGCGCCGGAAGATCTGCGGATCGTCGTCATGCATGACCTCATCGGCGGCGAGGACCATGCCGTGATGGCGGCGCGGCTCGACGGCCGTTGGCTGACGCTCGACAACCGCCGCATGGCGATGATCGAGGACAGCGACATCAGGAGTTTTCGGCCGACCTTCGTGATCGACCAGTATGGCGTCAGCCGATATGTCGATGCGCCGCTCGTCGCCGAGGCCGCATGGCGGCCGGCGGGTCGGGTGCATTGAACCAAGCGATCGAAATTCGCTTCCGTCATTGCGAGGAGCGAAGCGACGAAGCAATCCACATTTCCGCTCGGGAGGTATGGATTGCTTCGCGGAGCCTGTCATCCGGCGGGCTTTCGCGCCGACCGGGTGGCTCGCAATGACGGCCAGTTGGAATTCTGGACCGCCGCTCAGAACATCAAATTGTCCTTCACCAGCACCCAGCGGCCGCCCTTGACCTGCTGGACCTGCGTGATGGTGTTGGCAAGATGATCGGTCTTGGAGAACTTGGTCGGCGGCGAGCTGAAGATGTCGAGGAACTTGTCGCCTGACTCCAGCGCGTCCAGCATCTTCTGGCCGGTGAGATCCTTGCCCGCCTTCTGCGCGTAGAAGGCGAAGGTCATCACCGCGTTATAGCCGATGATCGCCTGGGTGTTGGCGTCGGAGTTGAACATCTTCTTGTAGTTGAGCAGCCAGTCCTTCACCTTGCCCTTGGCCGTGTCCTCATAGGGAATCTCGAAGCCTGACGCCGCGTAGAGTCCCTCGACGGCCTCCTTGCCGAGCGCCGGCACTTCGAGCACGTTGGTCGGGGTAGCACCGAGGAAGGTCACGTCCCAGCCGAGCTTCTTCGCCTCGTTCATCGCGCCGATGGTCTCGCGGATCACGGTGCCGAGCATGACGAGGTCACAGCCGTCGGACTTCATCTTGGCGACCTGCGCCGAGAAGTCGGAGGCACCGCGCTTGTAGCTCGTCACCGAGGCCGGCTGCACCTTCATCGCGCCGAGCTGCTGAGTGAAGCCGTCGAGCACGTTTTTGCCATACTCGTCGTCCTGATGCATGATGCAGGGCTTCTTGAAGTTCTTCCAGTCCATCATGTATTTGAGCGCGGCGCGCGTGCTCTCGACATAGGGCAAGAGGTTGTTGAACTTCAGCCGCTCCTGCGGCTTGGCGGGATCGAACTTGAAGGTGAATTCGGCGGCGGTCAGCGGGAACAGCTGCAGCACGCCGGCATCGAACAGGATGTCCTGCGCGGCGAGCACGGTCGGCGAGCCCATCGGGCCGATCATCGCGAACACCTTGTCGCGCTCGACCATCTTCTGCGAGGCCAGCACGGCCTTCTTCGGGTCGTAGCCGTTGTCTTCCAGGATCATCTTGATCTTGCGGCCGTTGATGCCGCCGCTGGCATTAATCTCTTCCACCGCCATCTTCATGCCGTTGGACACCGGAACACCCCAGACCTTGATCGGGCCGGACAGGTCCTGATGCGTTCCGATCACGATCTCGGTCGGCGAGATGCCTTCATTGGTGACCTTGGTCTGGGCCGCGGCCGGCAGACAGGTCAGCGCCAGCGCGCTCACCGCAAGGCCCAGCGCCTTCAGCGATTTCGACATTGCAGTCTCCTCCTTCAGTGGCCCATGTTGAGCGAAGGGTCGGGCCTGCTCGCTCCTTCGCCAAGTCCGTCGTCGCGTCTATTCTTGAGCATGATCTATTCGGAAAACCGCTTCACACTTTTCCGGATCATGCTCTATGCCACCGCCCGCGCGCCATACATGGCGTCGATCTCGGTCGCATAGCGCTTGTTCACAAAACTGCGCTTCAGCTTCATGGTCGGCGTCAGCTCCTCATCCTCGGGTGTGAGCTGTCGCTCGATCAGGTAGAATTTCTTGATGGTCTCGACGCGGGCGAATTTCGTATTCACCGCCTCGACCTCGCGCTGGATCAGGTCCTGGATCTCGCGGGCACGGCACAGGCTCGCGTAATTGGTGAAGGGGATGTCCTGGTCCTGGGCGTATTTCTCGACATTCTCCTGATCGATCATGATCAGGCAGGTGAGATACGGCCGCTTGTCGCCGATCACGACCGCGTCCGAGACGTAGGGCGAGAATTTGAGCTGGTTCTCGATCTCGGACGGCGTGATGTTCTTGCCGCCGGAGGTGATGATGATGTCCTTCATCCGGTCGGTGATCTTGACATAGCCTTCATTGTCGATCGCGCCGACATCGCCGGTGTGCAGCCAGCCTTTGGCGTCGATCGTCTCGGCGGTCTTCTCCGGCTGGTTGAGATAGCCCATGAACAGGAAGTCGCCCTTGATCAGGATCTCGCCCTTCGGGCAGATCATCACCTCGCCCCAGGGCGCGGCCTTGCCGACCGAGCCGAGCTTGATCCGCTCCGCCGGCATCATGGTCGCGACGCCGCAATTCTCGGTCTGGCCGTAGACCTCGCGCATGTCGATGCCGAGCGCGAGATACCAGCGGATCAGATCCGGCGAGATCGGCGCCGCGCCGGTCAGCGCGATCCGGCAGCGGTCGAGCCCGAGCATGCGGCGGATGTTGCGGAACACCAGCCAGTAGGCCGCGCGGTTGGCGAGCCGCAGCGACAGCGGCGGCGTCTCGCCCTCCAGCCGGCACTCGGTCATCCGGTTGCCGATCGCAAGCGCCCGGGCATACATCCAGTTCTGGAACGGGGTCGCGTCCTTCAGCGCGATGGTGATGCCGGAATAGAACTTCTCCCAGATCCGGGGCACCGCGAGGAACGCGGTCGGCTGCACCTCGCGCAGATTGTCCGGCACCGTCTCCGGGCTCTCGGCAAAATTCATCACCGAACCGAGCGCGAGCGAGAGGTAATAGCCGCCGACCCGCTCGGCGACGTGGCAGAGCGGCAGGAACACCAGCCGCTCCTCGCTGTCGGTCGAGGGGTAGAGATCGTTGGCATGGCGCATCTGGTGCGTCACGCTGCGGTTGGAATGCATCGCGCCCTTGGGCGGGCCTGTGGTGCCCGAGGTGTAGACCAGGATCGCGAGATCGGAGGCGGTGCGGCTGCCGGTCATTTCATCCCACAAGGCGTCATTGCCCTGCGCATGATTGCGGCCGAGCGCGGTGAACTCGGCAAGCGACAGCACCATTGGATCGGAGAAGCCGCTCAGGCCCTCCATGTCGAAGACCACAACCTTTTCCAGCGTCGGACAGCGCGACCGGCAGGTAAGCACCTTGTCGAGCTGCTCCTCGTCCTCGACGAACATGACCCGTGTACCGGAATCATTGACGAGATATTCGACCTGCGCCGCCGAATCGGTCGGGTAGATGCCGGAGGAGACGCCGCCGGCGCACAGGATGCCCATGTCGGCATAGACCCACTCCGGCACCGCGTTGGCGATGATCGAGGCGACATCGCCGGGGCGGAAGCCGGTCGCATGCAGGCCAAAGGCGATATCCCTGGAGATCTGCAGCCACTCGCGCCAGCTGGTCGGCTGCCAGATGCCGAACTTCTTCTCGCGGATCGCGGGCCGGTCGCCACGCGTCTGTACCGCGAGCAGAAAGCTCCTCGCGATCGTGTCGGCAACCGTCAGCACCGCTGGTCCTGCCATGCGCGCTCCCTCCTCTGCCGCCTGTCTCACGTGCCGGGCCTTCGTGCCGGTCTTGTTCGTGCAACAGGCCTGAAATCTAGCTCCAACTCGCTCTCAACGCCAAACCTTCCTGGCGCTGACCTTCACCGCCAAATCTTCCTTAACGCCAAGTCTTCTTCTTCTTCCAGCGCCGCTCGCCCCGCGCGCCCGCTTCCTTGGCGCCGAGATAGAACTCCTGGATATCAGGCGAATTCATCAGCCGCTCGCAGGTGTCGTTCATGACCACGCGGCCGATCTCCAGCACGTAGCCGTAATGCGCGGTCTCCAGCGCGATCTTGGCATTCTGCTCGACCAGCAGGATCGACATGCCCTGCTCCTCATTGACGCGGCGGATGATGGTGAAGATCTCCTTCACCAGGATCGGTGACAGCCCAAGCGACGGCTCATCGAGCAGCAGCAGCGTCGGCCGGTTCATCAGCGCCCGCCCGATCGCGAGCATCTGCTGTTCGCCCCCCGAAAGCTGCCCGGCCGGCTGGCCGAGCCGCTCCCTCAGCCGTGGAAAATAGCCATAGACGCGCTCGAGGTCCTGCGCCACACCGTCGCGGTCCTTGCGCAGATAGGCGCCCATCATCAGGTTTTCGCGCACCGACAGGAACGGAAACACCTCCCGCCCCTCCGGCACATGGCTCAGGCCGAGCCGCACGATGCGGTCGGCCTCCATGCGCTGGATCGGCTTGCCGAGGAATTCGATCGTGCCCTTCTGCGGATCGAGGATGCCGGAGATCGTCTTCAGCACCGTGGTTTTGCCGGCGCCGTTGGCGCCGAGCAGCGTGACGATCTGACCGCGCGGCACCTCGAGGCTAATGCCGCGAATCGCCATGATCGGCCCGTAATAGCTCTCGATATTGGAGAGTTTCAGGATGATGTCTGATGTGCTCATGGCATCATCCTCATGCGCCGAGATACGCTGCGACAACGTCGGGATGGTGCTGCACCTCCGACGGCGAGCCCATCGCCAGCACGCGGCCATAGTTCAGCGCGATCACGCGGTCGGAGACCCGGTTGACCAGCGTCATGTCGTGCTCGACCATCAAGACCGTGATGCCGAGCTCGCTCTTCATGTCGCGGATCCAGAACGACATGTCGTCGGTCTCCTCGACATTGAGGCCCGAGGACGGCTCGTCGAGCAGGATCAGCTTCGGCTCCGAGCAGAGCGCCCGCGCCAGCTCGATCACCTTGCGCACGCCGTAAGGCAGGCCCGAGATCAGCTTGTCGCGGTAGGGCTCGAGATCGAGGAATTCGATCACCTGCTCGACGCGGCGGCGATGTGCCTTCTCGCCGGCGCGGACGCTCGGCAGAAACAGCAGCTCCTGCCAGAGCTGGGTGGTGGAATGGCGATGGCGGCCGACCAGCAGATTGCTCAGCACGGTGGCATTCTCGAACAGCTCGATGTTCTGGAAGGTGCGGGCGATGCCGAGCCTTGCGATATCGTAGGCCGGCTCCTGGGTGATGTCCTGATCCTCGAAGAAGATCCTGCCCGAGGTCGGCGGATAGATCCGAGAGATCAGGTTGAAGATCGAGCTTTTGCCGGCGCCATTGGGCCCGATGATCGACATGATCTCGCCCTTCTCGACCGCGAAGCTGACGGCGTCGACCGCTTTCAGGCCGCCGAAATGCAACGACAGATTCTCGGCGCGAAAATAGCTCATCGGTTCCGCTCCGATTTCACGTAGATCTTCTGCCGCTTGAAGGTCGCGCGCTTGTAGAGCGGGAACAGCTGGAAGAAGAGCTTGATCTTGAGCCAGCGGCCATAGAGCCCCAACGGCTCGAACAGCACGAACACCACGATGATGACGCCGTAGATCGCGCCCTTCAGGCCGTTGGCGGAGGCAAAGGCTGCGACCGCGTCCTGGATATGTCCGGCGCGCTCCGTGCCGGCGCCGAGGGTTGCGGCAATGCCTGCGATCACGCCGGGCATGTCGTCCTTCAGATAGGTCAGGAACGGGTCGATCATGACCAGAAAGATCGCGCCCAGCACCGCGCCATGCAGGCTGAAGGTGCCGCCGATCAGAATCACGATGATGAACTCGATCGACAGCTGCAGCGTGAACATCTCGGGCGAGATGAAGGAGAGCTTGTGGGCGAATAGCACGCCGGCAAAACCGGTGATCGCCGCCGAGATCGCGAACGACTTCACCTTGTAGAGCGCAACATTGATGCCCATGCTGCGCGCCGCGGTCTCGCTGTCGCGGATCGCGACAAAGGCGCGGCCGGTCGGCGAGCGCAGCAGATTGAGCGTGCCGACGATGGTCAGCACCAGCACCGCGAGGCAGAGATAATAGAAAGTCGGGCCGTCGCGCGACATCGTGGTGCCGAACAACTGTATGGCCTTGACCCGCATGCCCTCATTGCCATGGGTCACGCTTTCCCAGCGCGCCAGGATTTCCTCGACGATGAAGGCAAACGAGATCGTCGCGATCACCAGATAGATGCCCTGCAGCCGCAGCGCCGGAAATCCGACCAGCGCGCCGACCACGCCGGTCAATAGCCCCGCGGCGAGGAAGTAGACAAACGGCACGTTGAATTGCTGCAGATAGGCCGCGGTGTAGGCGCCGATCGCGAGAAACGCGGCGTGGCCGAGCGAGGCCTGTCCGGTGAAGCCGGTCAGGATCAAGAGCCCGACGCCGACGGTCGCATAGATGCAGACGAAGACGAGCTGGCTCATCAGGTAGCTTGAGAGCACGTAAGGCGCGATCAGCAGCACCGCCAGCAACAGGCCGTAGGAATAGACATAGCCCGAATGCGGGAACAGCCTGATGTCGTCTTCATAATTGGTCTTGAAGAGAAACCGCATCCTCGCTCCTCAAACCTTCTTGCGGACGTGAAGGCCGAACAGGCCTTCGGGCTTGAGCAGCAGCACCGCGAGCAGCACGATGTAGGGCGCGACGTCCTTCCATCCCTGCGGCAGATAGAAGCCGGCCATGCTCTCGATCACGCCGATCAGGACGCCGCCGACCACCGCGCCGGGGATCGAGCCGAAGCCGCCGAGCACGGCGGCCGGAAACGCCTTCAGCCCCAGCACCAGCCCGACATTGGAATGGATGAAGGTGATCGGCGCCAGCAGCACGCCGGCGCAGGTCGCCACCGCCGCCGAGATCGCCCAGACGATCGAGACCACGCGCTTGACCGGGATGCCCATGTAATAGGCAGCCAGCATGTTCTCGGAGCTGGCGCGCATCGCGGTGCCGAGCGTGGTGCGGTTGAAGAACAGATAGAGCAGCGCGCACAGGATGATGGTCGCCGCGATCACCGACAGCTTGTCATAGGCAAGCACCAGGCTGCCGATCCTCAAGACGCCCTGGCTGAACGGGGTTTCGATCTTGAAGTCGTCGGTGCCCCAGATCATGCCGGTGATCGAGCGCAGGAAATAACCGAGCCCGATCGTCGCCATGATGATGGAGAATTGCGGATAGCCGAGGATCGGCCGCACCACGACCCGCTCGGCCAGCATGCCGAACAACGCCATGCAGATCACCGCGCCGGCGAATCCGACCCAGTAATTCAGCCCGAGCATGCCGATGAAGGTGAAGGCGAAAAAGCCGCCCAGCATCATCAAATCGCCTTGCGCGAAATTGACGACCTCGGTTGCCTTGTAGACCAGCACGAATCCGAGCGCGATCAGGCCGTAAACGCAGCCGAGCGCGATGCCGCTGACGAGCTGCTGAACAAAGTCCAGCATCCTTCCCTCCCCGATGCCCGGCGATTCTTTCCGATCGCTCGTTGCATCCCGCCTTCGCGCCCTTGTGTCGGAAGCGCTGAAAGCTGCCTATGTCCGCCCCGATTGAGCCAAAAGGCCCGATCCCTGTCAACAAACCCTTGATCCGTAAGCATCATCACATTTGCGGATAAATGCCGCAGCACGGACTAATACGGACATCAGCTTCGATTTGTCCTGCGTGATTCACCGCACCGAAACGGTTTTTGTCCAAGCTCACGCAACCGAAGAGCGCAATCCCGGATCGCCACCACACCATGACATCCGAACTGTCGGCACTCGCCGTGCGAGGGTTAACCAAGCGTTTTGACCGCCCGGCGGTCGACGCGCTCGATCTCACCATCCGTGTCGGCGAATTCTACGCGCTGCTCGGGCCGAACGGCGCCGGCAAGACCACGACCTTGCGCATGGTGGCGGGCCTGCTGCGGCCCGATGCCGGCTCGGTGTCGATCCTGGGCATCGATGCGCTGGCCGATCCGGTCGCCGCCAAGCAGATCATGGCCTGGGTGTCCGACGAGCCGATGATCTATGACAAGCTGACGCCGCTGGAATATCTCGAATTCGTCGCCGGCCTCTGGGGCATCGCCCCCCGCACGTCGGAGCTGTCGGCCCGCGATCTGCTGGCCTCGCTCGGGCTCGAGCCGCATCTCAACCAGCGCTGCGAAGGCTTCTCCAAGGGGATGCGCCAGAAGGTGGCGCTCGCCGGCGCGCTGGTGCACGATCCCCGCCTGATCATTCTCGACGAACCGCTGACAGGCCTCGACGCGCTGTCGGCGCGTCACGTCAAGGGCCTGCTGCAGGAGCGTGTCCGCGCAGGCTGCACCGTGATCATGACGACCCATATTCTCGAAGTCGCCGAACGGATGGCCGACCGCATCGGCGTGATCGCGGCCGGCCGGCTGATCGCCGAGGGCACGCTGGCCGAGCTGCGCGAGCGGAACGGCCGTAATGACACGACCCTCGAGGACATGTTCATCGCGCTGGTCGACACCGAGGCGGCGGCGGCGTGAGCTCGACCGCCCATCTCACCTGGTTCGTCCGCCACGAATTCCGCCTGGCCTGGCGCGAATGGCTGGCGATGATGACCGGCGGCCGACGCCGGCGCAACCGCGCCGTGATCGGCCTGCTGCTGTTCGCAGCGATCCTGCATCTGCCGGCCTATGCCGTGGTCGCCCGCTATGTCGACCTGCGGTTTCCGCTCGACCCGTCGTCGCTGATCGTGCTGACCGCGACGATCTTCCTGTCCTGGGCGCTGATGCTGTCGCAGGCGATCGAGTCGGTGACGCGGGTGTTCTATGCCCGCGCCGATCTCGATTTGATCATGTCGTCGCCGGCGAAGCTGACCAACATCTTCTCGATCCGGATCGCCGCGATCGCGCTGACGGTGAGCAGCATGGCGCTCTTGCTGTCGACGCCATTCGTCGACGTGCTGGTCTATCTCGGCGGCCCGCGCTGGCTCGCCGGCTTCGGCGTCGTCCTTGCGATCGGGCTGTCGGCGGCGGCTGCCGCGATCGCCGTCACCGCCTTCCTGTTTCGCCTGATCGGGCCGAGCCGGACCCGGCTGGTGGCGCAGATCGTCTCCGCCGTGATCGGCGCGGGCTTCGTTATCGCCCTGCAGGTGGTCGCGGTGCTGTCCTACGGCACGCTGTCGCGCTTTGCCTTCCTGACCTCGGATACCGCGGCGCGAATTGCCCCCGCCCCCGACAGCCTGCTGTGGTGGCCGGCGCGGGCATCGCTGGGCGATCTCGACATCATGATGCTGCTGCTCGCCTTGGCGTTGGTGATGCTCGGCGTCGTGATGGCGGTGTTCGCACCACGGTTTGCCGACACCGTCGCGAGCGTCGCCGCCAATCCGGCCGCGGTGACGCGGGGGCGCGCCCGCGCGTTCCGCTCCGGCTCGCGCCAGCAGGCGCTGCGGCGCAAGGAGTTTCTGCTGCTGCGCCGCGATCCGTGGCTGCTCTCGCAGACCCTGATGCAAATGCTATATCTGGTGCCGCCGGCGCTGATGCTGTGGCGCAGTTTCTCCGGCACCTCGACCGCGATCGTGCTGATCACGCCCGTCATCGTGATGGCCGCAGGCCAGCTCGCCGGCGGGCTTGCCTGGCTGACTATCTCGGGCGAGGACGCGCCCGATCTGGTGGCGACCGCGCCGCTGCCGCCGTCGCGCGTGACCCGCGCCAAGGTCGAGGTCGTGCTGATCGCGATCGCCGCCATCTTCGCGCCGCTGGTGGCCGCGCTGGCATTTGCCTCGCCGCAGCAGGCCGCGGTCACCGCGATCGCGATCGTCATCGCGACCGCATCGGCCGCCGGGATTCAACTCTGGTTCCGCGCGCAGGCCAAGCGCAGCCAGTTCCGCCGGCGCCAGACCTCCTCCCGCATCGCGACCTTCGCGGAGGCCTTCTCCTCGATCGGCTGGGCGGCAACCGCAGCGCTCGTCCTGACGATCCCGTCGGCCGCGCTCGTCAGCGGCATTCTGACGCTGTTGACGCTCGTCATCGCCTGGAAGATCAGCCCGCGGCGCGCGTGAGACCGCGGTAGATTCTAGTTTGACGCGTTTTCTTCACGCGAACCGGTATCCACTTCGCTCGAAAACGCTCTAGGTGGTGTGGACACTTATCGCATCCATAAGACGATGGCTGCGAGAGTGACGACGGCCAGGTAATTTCGGGCGGTCTTTTCGAAGCGGGTTGCAACGCGGCGGAACTGCTTGAGCTTTGAGAAGCAGCATTCGACGAGATGACGCTGGGCATAGAAATGCTTGTCGAGTGGATATTTGAGCGCGCGTGACGGGTTGTTGGGGATCACGGCGAGCGCGCCTTTGGCGGCGATGGCCTGGCGCAAGTGATCGGCGTCATAGGCCGTATCGGCCATGACGACCTCGGCGGATAAGCCTTCGATCAATGCGGCGGCTTGCGGTGCATCGCCCTTCTGACCTGCGGTAAGCGTGAACCGCACCGGACATCCCAAGCCTCGAACGGCCATGTGTATCTTGGTGCTCAGGCCGCCGCGCGAGCGGCCGATCGCTTGATCTTCCGCTTGATCTTCAGACCCCCCTTTTTGGCGCCGGCGGCGTGCTGATGCGCCCGAACAATGGTGGAATCGACGATCAGATATTCGAAGTCCGGATCATCGGACATCGCCTCGAAGATCCGCCACCAAACACCCTTGATGCTCCATCGACTGAAGCGCCGGAACACGCTGTTCCAGTCCCCAAACACCTCCGGAAGATCGCGCCAGGGAGACCCCGTACGCACGATCCACAGCACACCTTCCACGAACATCCGGTTGTCGCGCCCGGTGGAGCCCTTCTGATCGGGGCGCCCTATGATCAGCGGCGCTATCCGCTCCCACGCCGCGTCGCTCAATACCAAACGGTCCATCACACCCAAGGCGGCCTCCCCAAAAGCAGCCTTGAATCTGATTTGCTCCTAAAAGGGAATCCTTAGAGTCCACACCACCTAGCCTTTCACCAGCTCCATCACCGCCGCGGCGAACGCCTCCGGCGCTTCCTGCGGCAGATTGTGGCCGGCGCCCGGGATCACGCGATGCGCCCGGCGGGCGGTGTATTTTGCCGCGCTGGCGCCGCCGTCGCGCGCAGGCGTCACGCCGTCGTCGGCACCGTCGAGCGAGATCGTCGGGACCGCAATCACCGGCAATGCGGCCAGCCGACGCTGCACCTCCGCATATTGTGGATCGCCATCGGCGAGGCCGAAGCGATGCCGGTAGCTGTGGATCACGACGTCGACATAACCGGAATTGTCAAACGCGATCGCGCTGCGCTCGAAGCAGGCCTCGTCGAACGCCCAGCTCGGCGACCATTGCGACCACAATAGCTTCGCGATGCCGCGCCGGTTGGCGGCAAGCCCGGCGCGCCCGCGCTCGAGCTGGAAGTAATATTGATACCAGAGCGCCGCCTCGTGATCCGGCCGCGCCGGCACCATCGCATGTGCAATGTCCTGGATCATGTAGCCATTGGTGCAGACGAGCCCGATGCATCGTTCCGGCCAGAGCGCGGCACCGACCGAGGCAGCGCGGCCGCCCCAATCGTAGCCGGCGAACACCGCGCGCTTGATGCCGAGCGCATCCATCAGCGCCATCATGTCGGCGCCGACCGCTGCCTGCTCGCCCGAGCGCGGCGTCGCCTTGTCGCGGAACACCGTCGGCCCGTAGCCGCGCAGATAGGGCACGATGACGCGGCAGCCCTGCGCCGCCAGCAGTGGGGCGACGTCGACATAGGAGTGGATGTCGTAGGGAAAGCCGTGCATCAGCATCACCGCCGGGCCGTCGGCGGGGCTGGCCTCGTAATAGGCGATGTTGAGCACGCCTGCGTCGACATGGCGCAATGGCTCGAGCCGCTTGGTCGATGATGCGCGCGGCGTAGGGGCAGTGTCAGTCACGCATAACTCCCTGATCGCTGAGATCTGGTCGACATGGTAGCGCGTCCTGCCGGATTAATCCCCCGGATCGTGTTGCAGCCAGCGCCATGGAGCGATGCGCCGGTCTCATCATGACGGCACGCCAATTGCGCTATAGTCTCGCGGCCGCGGATACCGCCGCAGACGGAACAGGTCATGCTGAGATTGCTCGCCGCACTCGTCCTGCTCGGAACGTTGACCAGCCACGCCTTCGCGCAGGACGCCCAGCGCAGCGAATGCCTGGCGATGGCGAATGCCCCGCCGCGCGCCATCCCAGTGAACTACCGGCGCGTCGCGGCCAAGGCCGACGAGGTCGCGATCACCTATGCCGGCCATTCGACCTATTACATCGACACGCCGGGCGGTATCCGGATCGCGACCGACTACAACGGCGTCTATCAGGCCGGGCGGCTGCCCGATGTCGCGACGATGAACCGGGCCCACGCGACGCATTACACGCTGTTCCCCGACCCCAGGATTCCCCACGTGCTGCATGGCTGGGGCGAGAAGGGCGAGGCCGCGCATTATGCGATGCGGATCGGCGACGTCTACATCCGCAACGTCACCACCGATATTCGCCGCTATTGGGGCGAGGACTCTGGTGGCGAGATGATAAAGGACGGCAATTCGATCTTCATCTTCGAGGTCGCCGGCCTCTGCATCGGCCATCTCGGCCATTTGCATCACAAGCTCGACGACAGCCATTTTGCCGCGATCGGCCGACTCGACATCGTGATGGTGCCGATCGACGGCACCTATACGATGTCGCTCGACGGCGTCTCCGAGATCACCAAGCGGCTGCGTGCCGCCGTCGTGCTGCCGATGCACCGCTTCGCGACCCCGCTCGACGAGTTCATGCGCCTGATCGGCCAGCAATTCGAGATCGACCGCCGCGGCGGCGAGCGCACCTTGCGAATTTCGCGCGACACCCTGCCCGCGACGCCGACGGTGATCATCCTCGACGGGGTGTGAAGTCTCTTACAAGAAGAAGCAAAACCAAACGGGAGTGAAGAATCGATGGCCACCAGCACCAGCACTCTGCCCGCCTCCGCCAGCGGGCTCTATGCCAATCCGCGCGAGGACTGGCTCGCCCAATATGCCGAGGAGATCATCGATCCTGACCGGCCGATCGTCGATCCGCATCACCATCTCTGGGACCGCGGGGGCTTGCGCTATCTGATCGAGGAGATGCGCGACGACATCGCCTCCGGCCACAACATCGTTGCCACCGTCTATGTCGATTGCCGGTCGATGTATCGCGCCGACGGCCCGGAGGCGTTCCGCCCGGTCGGCGAGGTCGAGTTCGCCAACGGCGTCGCGGCGATGGCGGCGAGCGGCGGCTACGGCAAGGCCGCGATCTGCGCCGGCATCGTCAGCCACGTTAATCTTCTGATCGGCGACCAGGCCAAGGCGGTGCTGGAGGCGGAGATCGCCGCCGGCAACGGCCGGTTCCGCGGCATCCGCCATTCCTCGGCCTGGGACGAGGACCCCAACGTCGCCCACATGTATGCGAACCGGCCGAAGGGAATTCTGCTCGATTCCACCTTCCGCAAGGGCTTTGCCTGCCTGGCGCCGCTCGGTCTCAGCTTTGACGCCTGGCTGTTCCACCCGCAGATCGGCGAGCTCACCGACCTCGCCCGCGCCTTCCCCGACACCAGGATCGTGCTCGACCATTGCGGCGGCCCGGTCGGCACCGGCCGGTTCGCCGGCAAGCGCGCGGAGACCTTTCCGGTCTGGAAGGCGTCGATCCAGGAGATCGCCAAATGCCCGAACGTCGTGGTCAAGCTCGGGGGGCTTGCAATGTGCCTGCTCGGCTACGACTTCCACCTCCGCCCCCGGCCGCCGTCGTCGGAGGAACTCGCCGCCGCCTGGCGGCCCTATGTGGAAACCTGCGTCGAGGCCTTCGGCCCAAGCCGTTGCATGTTCGAGAGCAACTTCCCACCTGATAAGGGGCAGTGCAGTTACCAGGTGATCTTTAACACCTTTAAACGGCTTGCTTCACAATATAGCGAAGCCGAGAAGACGGCGTTGTTCTCGAAGACGGCAAAGGATGTCTATCGGCTCGATATCGGGTAAGCTCTCGACTCATGGATGACGGCATCACCATCCGACCGCTTCGCGAGGCTGATGCGGAAGCGGTGGTCGCACTTTACGCGAAGGCAGCTGCGGTGGAACCGCGGCTGGGACCTGTCACGCTGCCGCAATGGGACCAGTTCCTGAAGCTGCCGCAGAACCGTGGCGGGCGCGACTTTCGTATTGCCGAGCGGGATGGCCGGCTCGTCGGCCTCGCCGAATCCTCGTTGCGTGACCAGGGCGCGCATCATTCCCGGTTCCTCAAGATCGTCGTGGCGCCCGAGATGCGCCGCCGCCGGATCGGCCTCGCGCTGATCGACGACATCCTTGCGATCGATGCCGATCCCGATCTCACCGTGCAGACGCTGGTGAGCAGCGATTGGCCGGCAGGAATGGCCTTCGTGACCGCCTTCGGCTTTGTTCATGTCGAGTCCGAGATCGGGATGAAGTGCGTCGAGCCGTTGCAACCGGCCCGTACGCTTGCGGCCGCCCGCGCCACCATCGAGCAGGTGACCGACGTCACCGCTTGCGCGGCCGAGGTCGCACGCATCCACAATGCCGCCTATGCCTCGGACGCCGCATTCCGCCTGTATTCACCGGAGGAGATGGCGCAGGTGCTGACCGAGAGCGAGGTCTGGATCGCGTCGGAGGATGGGCAGGTGTCGGGATTCTGCCTGACCGAGCCGGAGCGGAACTCGATGTGGATCGAATCGGTCGCCGTCGACCCGGCGCGGCAGGGACGCGGGCTCGGCCAGCTCTTGGTCTATCGCGTGCTGAGCGCACACGACGTATCGGTTGAGCATCCCTGCTGGCTCAACGTCTCGAGCCGCAACGCGCCCGCGCTGAAGATCTACCGCCGGCTCGGCTTCCGGCCGCAGCACGAGACCTGCCGCTTCAGCGCCCCGCGCCGCGAGCTGATCGCCGCGCGCGAGCGGAAGCTTGGTTAGCCTACCCTGAATACAAATCTATCGCCGTCACCCTGAGGTGCGAGCGGAGCGAGCCTCGAAGGGCGAACGGCCGTGCTCTCTCCGCGCCGCCTATCCGGGCCGTCCATCCTTCGAGGCTCGCAAGAGCTCGCACCTCAGGATGACGGGACTGAGCTCCGTAAGCTGGGTCAGCCGCGCCCTACGCCCACTCGCCCTTCCGGAACACCGGCACGCTGCGGCCGTCGGCGTGGATGCCGTCGATGTCGGTGTGGGCCGAGCCGATCATCCAGTCGATGTGGATCAGGCTCTTGTTGCCGCCCTGCTCGGCGATCTGCTGAGGCGTCAACTTGTCGCCACCAACGAAGCATTTTGAATAGCACTGGCCGAGCGCGATGTGCGAGGCGGCATTCTCGTCGAACAGCGTGTTGAAGAACAGCAGCCCGCTCTTCGAGATCGGCGAGGAATGCGGCACCAGCGCGACCTCGCCGAGGCGGCGCGCGCCCTCGTCGGTGTCGAGCACCTTGTTCAAGACTTCCTCGCCGCGCGAGGCCTTGGCCTCGACGATGCGGCCCTCCTCGAACTTGACTGAAATATTGTCGATCAGCGTGCCCTGATAGGACAGCGGCTTGGAGCTGACGACGTGGCCGCTGACGCGCCGGCAGTGCGGCGTGGTGAAGACTTCCTCGGTCGGGATGTTGGCATTGCAGACAATGCCGTTCTTGGCGGTCGAGGCGCCGCCTTCCCATTCATGACCGTCGGCGAGCCCAATCGTGAGATCCATTCCCGGACCGGAATATTTCAGCGCATGGAAGCGCTGGCCGTTGAGCCAGTCGGTGCGCTCGCGCAGTCTGGCATTGTGCTTGTCCCAGGCGGCGACGGCGCCGTCCTGGTCGACCCGTGACGCGGCGAAGATCGCATCCGCCAGCTTGGCGACCGCGACGTCCTCGGCATCATCGGGGAACATCTGCTTCGCCCAGGACGCACTCGGATAGGCGATGATGTTCCAGTTGGTGTCGAAATTGACGATCTTCTCCAGCGCCGGCTGGTAGGCGATCGAATTGGCCTTGCTGGCACGCGCGACCTTCGCCGGGTCTTCGCCCGACAGCAGCATCGGATTGTCGCCGACGATCGCAAGCCGCGCGGTGTTGGCGCCGAACGCCTTCGCCATGCCCTCGTAAAGCCAGCCCGCGGCGCGATCGAAGCTCGCATCGTTGGCGTGGCGGTAGCGCGCCAGCGTGAGCTCTTCGTCGGAGAAGAACGGGGTCACGATACCGGCGCCGGCCTTGTAGGCATGCTCCACGACCCGCCGCACCAACGGCATTGCCACTGAGGGCGCCGTCAGCAGCAGATCCTGCCCCGGCTGCAGCTGCAGACCGACCTTGATCGCGACTTCGGCGAGCCGATCGAGTTTTACAGGATCGATCGAGGCGGAAAGATTGCGTTGATGTGCGGTCATGAAGTGTCCGGCCGTGTCGTTTGAGGGTTTTGGGATTCGTAGTCCAATTCGATCCGCATTCGCAAGGTTCCCGCCCGCCGCGCCCGATCACGCGACGGCGAGCAATTGCCTCGAATTTTACCGCTTCACTGAATTAAGCACCCGGTCGACCATCTCGGGCGCGAGGCCGAGATAGTTTTTCGGCGCGGTGAGGCGATCAATCGTCGCCCGATCGATCCGGCTTGCGACGCGATCGTCCGCGGCGAGCGCCTCGGCCAGCGTCAGACCCTTGTCGTTGGCAACACGGCAGGCGTCGTAGACCACATCATGCGCTTCCTGCCGGCCGATCGCGGGTGCCAGCCCCATCATCACGGCCTCAGCCACAATCAGCCCGCGACTGATGTCGAGATTGCCGGCCATCCGCTTCTCGTCGACGATCAGGCCGCCAAGCGCGAATTTGGCCTGGTGCAGAGCGCCTGCGGTCAGCACGAAGCTTTCCGGGATCGCCATCCACTCGGCGTGCCACGGGCCGGTGGCGCGCTCGAAATCCTGCACCATCGCATCCAGCATCAGGCCGGCATGCTGACGCACCGCCTTGGCGGCGGCGAGCATCAGCTCCGACGAGATCGGGTTGCGCTTCTGCGGCATGGTCGAGGACGCGCCGCGGCCCTTCACGAACGGCTCGTAGACCTCGGCGAACTCGGTCGAGGCCATGATCATGATGTCGAGCGCGATCTTGCCGAGCGTTCCCGTAACCAGCGCCAGGAAATTCACCGCTTCCGCCAGCCCGTCGCGCGCGACATGCCAGGTCGAGACGGGCACGCCGAGGCCAAGCTCCTCGCACAGCGCCTTCTGGACCTCGAATCCCTTGTCGCCGAGCGAGGCCAGCGTGCCGGCGGCGCCGGCGAACTGGCCGACCAACACGCGCGGCTTCAGCTCCGCCAAGCGCGCGGCGTGGCGATCGAAGGCGGCAAGCCAGATCGCGGTCTTGTAGCCGAAGGTCACCGGCAGCGCCTGCTGCAGATGGGTGCGGCCGGCCATCGGCGTGTCGCGATAGCGTTTCGAGAGATCGGCGAGGATGCCCCGCAGCGCGGCAATGTCGTCTTCGACGATCTTGAGGCCGTCGCGCAGCTGCAGCACGACGGCGGTGTCCATGATGTCCTGCGTGGTGGCACCCCAATGGACGTAGCGGCCAGCCTCGCCGCACTGCTTCACCATCTGATGCACCAGCGGCAGAATCGGGTAGCCGACGATATCGGTCTCCTGCCGCAGCAGGTCGAAGTCGAGTGCGGCGACATCGGTTCGCCCGGCGATCTCCTCGGCAGCCTCCGCCGGGATCACGCCGCAGCGCGCTTCGGCCTGGGCCAGCGCGATTTCGACCTCGGCATAACGGGAGATCAGCCGCAGATCGGAAAACACTTCGCGCATCTCGCTTGTGCCGAAGGCATCGCGAAACAGCACGGAATCGAGCACGGTGGTCGAAGCGGGGAAGCCGGACATGGACAGATCCTTGGGCGCATCCTGTTGCCGATCGCAGTCGGCAACGTCCCTATCACGGCGCAGGCCTGCGCCCTACCCCTCCGCAGGCACCTCGCCGAACACCTCGGCTGCGATTTTGCTGGTCTCGATCGCAGCCGGAATGCCGCAATACATCGCGACCAGCAGCAGCACGTCCTGCACCTGCGCGGCGGTGCAGCCGTTGGCCAGCGCGCCCTTGGCATGAACGCGGAACTCGGCCGGCTTGCTGCTCGCCGCGGTGATGCCGAGCATCACGAGGCTGCGGATCTGGTCGGACAGGCCGCTGCGCTCCCAGACGTCGCCATAGACATAAGCATTGATGATGTTTTGCAGCGGCGTGCCAAAATCGCCCGCGGCCGCCATCCGCTTGGCGACATCGTCCTCGCCGAACATCTTCTGACGCCGCCGCAGCCCGCGCGCATGGAGATCGCTGATGTCGACCATCGTCTGGCTCCCCTGTATGGGCTATTTATACGGATAATTATGGCGCGCCTCAATATTGCGATAGGCCCGCTGCTTGCATTTCTGACGTGTTTGTCCGTATAAATTTATCAAAGCAGACACGGGAGGGGACCGGAATGAAGTTACGGCTGGGGCTGCTTGCCGTCCTGCTCTCGGCACTTCCGGTCCTGCCGGCTCTCGCGGCGGACGGCTTCCCGCAACGACCGCTCAAGATCATCGTGCCCTTCCCGGCCGGCGCCGGCCCCGACAATGTCGCGCGGCTGGTCGGCCAGCATCTGCAGGACGCCTTCGGCCAGACCGTGCTGATCGAGAATCGCGCCGGCGCGCTCGGCAGCATCGGCGCCCAGGAAGTCGCCCGCAGCGCGCCCGACGGCTACACGCTGCTGATGGGCACCAACACGACGCATGCCAGCAACGTCGCGACGCTCAAGAGCCTGCCCTACGACCCGGTGAAGGATTTTGCGCCCGTCATCCGCACCACCACGACGGCGATGGTGCTGCTGGTCAACCCGAAGCTTGCGGCCAAGGACCTGCCGCAGTTCCTCGCTTACGCCAAGGTTACTCCCAATCTGACCGCGGGTTACGGCTCCGGCGCGTCGCAGATCTCGATCGCACAGCTGCAGTCGCGCGGCGGCCTGTCGTTGATCGCAGCCTCCTATCGCGGCGTGCCGCAGGCGATGACCGACGTGATGGCGGGGGTGATCGACCTGACGTTCGGCGATTTCTCGGTCGCGATCCCGCAGATGCAGGGTGGCACCTTGCGTGGCATCGGCGTGACGTCGGCGACCCGCAACGAGCTCACCCCGGGCCTGCCCGCGCTGTCGGAAGCGATGCCCGGCTTCGAGGCCACGATCTGGTACGGGCTGTTCGCGCCGGCCGGCACGCCGGAGCCGGTGGTCAACAGGATCTACGCCGAATGCGCCAGGTACCTCGCAATGCCGGAGACGAAGAAGAAGCTCGCCGATGTCGGCGTGATCGTGGCGCCGCTGGCGCCCGCCGAGTTCGGCGCCTTCGTCAGGAGCGAGGTCGTGCGCTGGTCGGCGGAGGTCAAGGCGGCCGGCATCCAGCCGCAATAGACGAGAGCTCTGTCGCATCATGGCTCGCGAGACACCTGTTGGCATGATTGGCCTGGGGCTGATGGGATCGGCCCTCTCCGCGCGGCTGATCGACGCCGGCGTCGGCGTAATCGGCTTCGACATCGATGCCGCGAAGAACGACGGCTTGAGGGCCAGCGGCGCCGAGTTCGCCGCCTTCGCCGCCGATGTGGCGGCCCACTGCCGGACCATCGTCATCGCGGTGTACGACGCGGCCCAGGTCAAGGGATTGCTGCCGGACCTCGCCAACGCGGCGGTGCCGCCGCTCGTCATCTGCACCACCACCTGCGCGCCGGGCGAGATCGCTGTGATCGCCGAATTCGCGGCGCGCTCGCGCCTTGCCTTGATCGAGGCGCCGATCTCGGGCACCAGCGCCGAGGTCCGCGCCGGCACCGCCACCGCGCTGGTCGCCGGCGATGCCGATGTCATCGAAGCTGCCGCAGCGACGCTCGATATTCTCTGCCCGCAGCGGATCAATGTCGGTGCGATCGGCAATGCGAGCCGCACCAAGCTCGCCATCAACCTGATCCTGCAGAACAACCGCGCCGCGCTGGCCGAGGGCATCGCCTTTGCCGAGAGCCTCGGCCTCGACGGCGCGACGTTCCTTGCGACGGCGCGGCAATCGGCGGCATATTCCAGGGTAATGGACAGCAAGGGACCGAAAATGCTGGCGCGCGATTTCTCGCCGCAATCGCATATCGCGCAGACCTTGAAGGATGCCGAGCTGATCCTGCAGGAGGCCGGCCGGCACGGCCTTGCCTTGCCGCTAACCTCAGTGCAGGCCGACTTGCTGCGCGCGGCGATCGCGCTCGAAGGCCCCGAGAGCGACAGCGCCGCCGTGATCGAGGCGATCCGTGCCGGGCGCGGCCGGGATGAGGGGCATTCATGATCAATTGTGCGATCGTGGGCCTCGGCCGCTGGGGCCGCGCGCTGGTCGAGGCCGCGCAGAACGAGCCGCGGCTCAGGATCACAAGCGCGGTGGAACCCGACATCACCGGCGCCGCCGATTTTTGCGCGGCTCATGGCCTGTCCGCCGCGACGAGCCTGGAGGCCGTGCTCGCCGCGCCCGAGATCGACGCCGTGCTGCTGGCGACGCCGCATTCGCTGCACCGGAGCCAAGTGATCGCGGCCGCCGCGGCCGGCAAGCAGGTGCTTTGCGAGAAGCCGCTGGCGCTTCGGCGCAACGACGCCGCCGAGATGTTCGCGGCCTGCCGCAACGCCGGCGTGCTGCTCGCGGTCGGGCATAATCGCCGGTTCTGGCCCTCGATGCGGGCGCTGCGCGCGATCACAGCCGGTGGCGGGCTCGGCACGATCCTGCATGTCGAGGGCCACAACAGCAACGAGAACTCGCAGACCATCACGCAGGGCTGGCGGCTGTCGCCCGAAGAGTCGCCCGGCGGCGGGCTGACCGGCGCCGGACTGCATGTGCTCGACGGCTTCGTCAGCCTGCTCGGCCCGGCACGCCAGGTCTATGCCCGGTTGAGTGCGCGCGAGGCCGGACCGCCGCCGCTCGACACTGCAACCTTGGCGATTGAATTTGTGAATGGCGTGAGCGCAACCCTTGCGACAATCCGCGCAACACCGTTCTATTGGCGCGTGCATGTGTTCGGAACGAAGGGATCTGCCGAAGTGCTCGACGAGGTGACGATGGTGCTGCGGAAATCCGGCGAGGCGCCCGCGACGACACGCTATCCGGCGGTCGACACGCTCGCCGCGGAACTTTCCGCCTTTGCCGACGCGGTCGAGGGCAAGCAGCCGTTCCCGGTGCCGGAGGCAGATGTGCTGGCAACGCTCGCTGCATTCGAGGCCGCACTGCAGTCGATGCAGACAGGACACCCGGCCGCCTGCCATATGGCATACCAGTGACCCACCATGTCTGAACAACCGGACAGGGCGAGATCGTCCCGCTATCGCGACATCGCCACCGGACTACAGAGGGACATCCGTCTCGGCACCTACGCGGTCGGCAATCTGCTGCCGACCGAGACCGAGCTGATGGCAAGCTTCAGTGCGAGCCGCCAAACCGTGCGCGAGGCGCTGCGCATCCTGATCGAGCAGGGCCTGATCGTGCGCCGCGCCGGCCTCGGCTCGGTGGTGATCGCGTCCGAGCCGCCGGTATTGTTCACCCACAGCGTCAAGTCGCTGGGCGAGTGGCTGCGTTATTCCAACGAGACCTACCGCGACGTCGTGGCAAGCAGCGATATCGTCGCCGACCGCAAGCTGGCCGGGCTCCTGAAATGCGAGCCCGGCAGGAGCTGGTTCCTGATCGAGGCGGTACGCCGCTCCGACCAGTTCGCCGCGCCGCTCGGCTGGACCGAGATCTACGTGCTGCGCCGGTTCGCCGATGTCGTGACCCGCAGCGACCATGGCCGCACCCCAGTGCACGAGCAGATCGCCAAGATGTACGGCCAGGTCACCGAGCGCGCCCAGATGGAAATCTTCGTGCGGGGCATGCCGGCGCCGATTGCCAAGGCGCTCGGCGTCAAGACCGGCTCGCCGGCGCTCACCGTGGTACGCCGCTACTACGGCCTGCGCGAGGAACTGTTCGAGGTCACCATCACCACGCACCCTGAAGGGCGCTACACCTACACGATGGACATGCAGCGCTCGCTGCGGCCGAAGCTTTAGGGGAAACGCCTTACCGCGCCCGCGCCAAATGCGTGCTGGCAGAGGTGTGCGCCATCTGCGGGGTGCCGCTCACGCCCCAGACCGCGACCGCGATCAGCGCGGCCGCCCAGACATATGGCACAGCATTCAGCTTCTTCATTCCGAGATCATCCCCACGTCCTGGGAGCACTGACCAGTCTCACGACCCTGGTCGTGAATCTCACGACCGAGATCATCAGCGTCTCACCAGGCGTCCGTCCTCACAACGCTACTAAGGTTAGACCTTGTCGGTTTCAGGACGCCTTCGTGCCAATCCGGAAATGATTTCGTCGGAACCGGCCTCTCTCATCCCAATTGATGAGACCGCGGGCCCGACCGGCTTCGGCTCCATTCGAGACAAAGGCAAAGAGAATTTTCTGCCCAAATTTGAGTCAGACGCACAACAAACATACCAAACGTGCGGCCGCTGAATTCTTTTTGATTGTCGCGGCGACTCCGGCCGTGTCATCAGGGCGATGACAGTGTGATGACAAGGGGCCTCCCGTGACTGCCCAACCGGCCAAACCGCAAGGCGGCTCCCGCCGCCACTCCAAGGAAACGCAGGAGGAGGTGGTGCGGTCGCTGGAACGGGAACTGAAGCTCCTGACCGAAGAGCGCCATGAGCGCGCGCTCCGGCTCGGCCTCGACATTGCAGGCAAGACGCCGAAGACGGACCAGTAGGGCCGCTGCCGCGTCTCGACCCTAAGGCACACGATCTTCACCGCTGATTCGCGCGACCGTCTGCCATGGCCGGTGTGTGCTGGCATGCGTCAATCGTGATGCGGCCGCTCCGGGCACGACGGCGAGGCCGTTGCGCGGGGAGACGGGGGATGCGATTCGAATGTCAAACAGCCAGGCTCTCGGTGTCATCACCCGCGCATGCGGGTGATCCAGTATTCCAGAGACGCCAGCGCTTGAGCCGACGGGCCGCGGCGTACTGGATCGCCCGGTCAAGCCGGGCGATGACAGTTTGGGTTGGGACGCAGCTTCGCGTTCTCGCGACATGATTTGTCCGAGCTTTGCTCTTCGTTCCACCCTCCTCTCGCAGAGGGCGCAGGGAAAGCCGGGTGCCGATCGCACCCATGGGCCCCGAGCAATGGGTAGTAAGCTCGGGGGTAGGACCACAGGTGTAACCGGAGCAATCCGGCTTTCCCTGCGCGATGGGTTACGGCTTACTTAGTGCTCTCCCCGGCGAGACTGGGCTTGCTTGTCACCGCCTTCGCATCACGCCTTCGCGTGTTGCGACGAGACACCTGCCGCTAGGGCGTCAGGACCACACGACTTCACCGTCCGCTTCACACGCATTCGTCGACTGCGCGCTCGGCGTCCACCGCATCTCACACCGCGTTCGTGACGATCGCGAAGCGCCCCTCGATCGGGTGAGACGGGCATATTGAACATCTGAGTTGGGTCAGGTGTCAAGCAAAATTCTGAAAAGCCGAACGAGATAGCCGAGGATTGACGGCTCGTAGGATGGGTGGAGCGAAGCGATACCCATCATCTGCGCCGCGGGCATAAATCGATGGGTTTCGCTTCGCTCCACCCATCCTTGCTCTGCTGCGAGGGCTTGCGCCGTCGGGCAACTCAGTGGCCGGGCGCCCGACGGCCACATTTCCGCCCAAGAAAATGAGCGCTCTAGCAAAGGTTGGAAGTCGCTTTCAGAACACTTTTCTTGCAATGCATTTTCAGGTGGGTGCTGCCATGACCTTGATCGATGGCTTGGGTTACCTCGCGTCGGCGCTTGTACTGCTGACGTTCTGCATGAGCACCATGTTGAGCCTGCGCACCGTCGCGATATTCAGCAATCTGGCGTTCATCAGCTATGGATTGGGCGACCGGATCTATCCGGTGCTCATCCTGCACATCATTCTGCTGCCGCTGAACGTGCTGCTGCTGTTCCAGATGGTCCGCCTGCTCCGCAAGGCCAAGCTTGCTGCGGCGACGGATCTTTCTCCGAACTGGCTGCAACCGTTCATGCACGCAAAGCACATCAAGGCGGGAGAAACGATCTTCAGGAAAGGCGACGATGCCGACCTTCTCTATATGGTCGTGTCGGGGCAGGTCAGGTTTCCCGAGATCGATCGCGGGGTATCGGCAGGCGAACTGTTCGGAGAGATCGGACTGTTTTCCCTTGAACGGCGTCGTACTCAGACAGCCGTGGCGGCGACTGATGTGGATCTGCTGTGGATCAGCGACGCTGCGCTGAAGAAGCTGTGCGAGCGCAATCCAGGACTGTCGCTGTATTTCCTGCGACTGACGGCGACCCGGATGACGGAGAACGCGGCCCGCGCAATCGGGGCTGCCGCGCCCAATCCGGTGTAACCGCGCCGGAAGATGCGCGTCGCCTGCCGGTCCTACGGCGCGGACGAAACCGCTGGGCTCGGCAACGGCGCAAACTGCATCTCTGCGACGGCCGAGCCTGCGTATGCACTGGCGATCAGGATCATGACTCGAATGGCGACGAACATGGTGCCTCCTCAGTGTTTTTCTTGGTCTCTCAATGCCAGAGACTTCTTTCGCCCCGGTGAGGAAAGCTGGTTGCTGCAACCTTGAGGGCATTGGTAAGCGAGCCGTTTACGCAGCCACCGCACGAAGTGGGAACCGTTTCACCACGTGGGAACCGTATCGACCGATCGATCGGACCGCTAAACGCGCGGTTCACTGTCGCAGGGCATTGTTCGCCTCAATCAAGAAGGCGCAATCGCAATGCCGATTTTCAGGACGATTCTTGTTGCCGTATCGATTTTTCTTGCCAGTTTGTACGTCTACGACGCCTGCCGCAACGTCGACTTGCTCATGATGGCGCCGGTCGGCGACGTCGTTGCACAGCGCTGGCCGGAAGCGGATGCGTTCCGTCCCACGGCGGCCCCGGTCTCAGCCGCCGCTGCCGACCCGACGCCGGCGGCGCGCGTTAGGGAAACGTTTGCGATGTTCATCCCAAGGGACGGCCGGCGCCATACGCCGATGCAGCGCAGCCTGTGATCAGCCCAGCGATACGCCGGCCTTTGCGCGGCTCATGCCAAGGGTCACGATGCGATGCAGCAGACCCGCGTAGTCCAGTCCGTCATGCAGGGCCGCGGTTGCGAATTCCTGGCTCTTGGCGATTTCAGGATTGGGATTGGCCTCGATGAAATAGGGAACGCCATTGGTCGAGAGGCGGAAGTCGATGCGCGCATAGCCGTCGAGCCCGAGCGTCCGGTAGATGCGTTTCGCCAGCCGTTGAATATGGGCGGATAGTTCCGGCGTCAGATTCCCGGCCGGCCCGTCCTCAATTCCGATGCGCTCCTGATAGCTCGGATCGTGCTTGACCTTCTCGGTGGCGATGTGCCGCGCACTGTGACCGCCCATGCTGCCGAACTTCAATTCCCAAACCGGCAGAACCCGCAGCCTGTTGTTGCCGAGCACGCCGACATAGAGCTCGCGCCCTTCGATGAACTGCTCGGCGATGGCGGCGGTTCCGATCCGTTCATGGATGAAGGCGACCCGCTCGGCGAGCTTCTCGTCGGTGTCGACGATGGAGGCCTGCGAGATGCCGAGCGATCCATCCGAGCTCAGGCTCTTGACGATCAGCGGCAACGCCAGACGCGGCGGCCGCTTGACCTTGCGGCGCATCGGGAATACGGCGAAGGCCGGCACCGGAATCCGGCGATGATGCACTAGCGTCTTGGACAGATCCTTGCCGCGCGCCAGGATCAGGCCACGCGGATTGCACCCGGTATAGGGGATTTTCATCAGCTCGAGATAGCTCGCGATGTGCTGGTCATACACCACCTCGTAATGAAACTCCTCAAGCAGTGTGAACACCACATGCGGCTTGAAATTTTCGATCGCGTCGCGGACCGGCTTGATTTCCTCCTGCACGCCGAGCGGACGGACCTCGTGGCCGGCCGCGCGCAAGGTGCTGACGACGTCGTATTCGGTCTTCCAGGCATTGATCTCCTGGGCGGAGTAGCCGTCCGAGGACTCCGGCGGCACGAAGTCCGGGTGCATCAGCACGAGAATGCGAAGACGTTTCATAGCGCGATCCATTTCCGGCGCGACGGGCCGAACAGCGCGTGCATGGTCTTGGCGGTGAGCAGGATGGTGAAGTTGGTCACAAGCTTCTGCTCAGGGCCGACGGCGCGCAGATTGAGCTCGCGGCAGCGCGAGATCATATCATCGAGCACGGCGTCGAGCGTCAGCTGGTTCTCGCCGGTCCACCGCGCGACCAGCTGCCTGATCTGGGCGCGGTGCCGCCTGATGAAGAGTGAGGCGGCCGGATGCCGTTGATGCCGTGGATCGGCGGAGAACAGCTTGGACAGGTCGCGGTCGTAGGTCTTCGGCGGATTGAAGGCGTAGAACGCCTGCTTCTTCTTGTAGTGCTCGCGGAGGGTCTGCTTGAGTGAATGCAACGGATCGACACGCTCGCGCGATGTCAGCAGCGGCCGCTTGCCGGCAATCTCGCCCATCAGCTCGTCGACATATTCGAGCTTTTTCAGCGCCGGCCAGCCGGCATAGCGCGTCCGCCAGTTCGAACGCGGCCGCAGCCACACCGCGAAGGTCTCGGCGAAATCCTCGTCCGGATGGCTCTGCGCGTACCACAGCCGAAGATGCTGGACATAACTTCGGCTGGCCGGATTGGGCCGGTAGTAGCGCGGATAGTGCCGCGACGACGGGCCGAACAGCTGCTGCCAGCGCCGGCGGCGCTGCAGCTGGTAGCCGTGCTGGATGACATGGCCCGCTTCGTGACGGAGAATGGCCATGCACTCGGACCAGGTGCCGCCCTCGACGTCGAGCATCATCTTCTTCTCGAGCTTCATCAGGCGGGGATGCGCGAGATAGAACGGGATCGCGATCCCCGGCGTATTTGACGGACTGAACCATTCGCTCGAGATCCATGCGTGCGGCCGCAGCCGCAGCCCCCGCTCCTCGAGCTCCTCATTGAGCGTGCGGACGCAGTCCGCCAGCCAGGTGCCCTCGACCTTCACCCTCAGGCTGCTGAGGCGCTGCTCCAGCAACTGCTCATCGGTCAGCTTCTCCCAGGCATAGTTCGGGCGCGGCATGGGTCTCCAGACGTCACGACAAATCGAAATCGGGATGCTGTCATAGGTTGCTGCCGGTCACAACCGCCCGGCCCTCGCGGCGTCCGGCCTTCGGCCCGCCCCGGGCAGCGACCGCGCGGAACGCCGACGCCCTCGCGCTTTCTGCTATGGTCGACCGACATTCACTTAGGCAACTTGAGGGGACGGGAATGGATTATCGGCGACGACTGCTTTTTCACGGCATGGCCCTGTTCCTGATTGGGCTGGTCACCGGCCTTCTTGAGCAGCACTTCAGCAATGTGCGGATGGCGCTCGCAGCGCATCTCGAAGGCGTGATGAATGGCACCTTCCTGCTCGCGGTCGGTGCGATCTGGAGCGAGGTCAGGCTGCCGTCCCGCGCCAGCACGATAGCCTACTGGGCGCTGCTGTGCGGGACCTACGGCAACTGGGCCGTGGCCACGATCGCCGCCATTCTCGGAACCGGCGCACTTTCGCCGATCACCGCGCCCGGCCTCAGCGCCGCGCCATGGCAGGAAACGCTCGTGACCGCAGGATTCATCTCGATCGGCCTTGCGATCATCGCAGCATCGATCCTGCTGCTGTGGGGGCTGCGCAGCAAGGCGGCGCTGGTTGCGCCCAAGGCCTGACCCAGCGCTGCACGGCAGCAGCGCACACTTTCCGGAGCATGCAGCCTCGTAGAGCGAGTGAGCGAAGCGATACCCGGGGTTGGTCACCGCAAAGACCCGCAAGTCGCTGCGCTCATGCGGGCTACGTGGTTGCGCTTTGCGTCGAAACCGCGAAGCCGTCAGCGGCAGCCGTGATCCTGCGCGGCGCGCGCGGCCGCAGCCGCACGCCGCTGCAACAATTCGCGCTCCCGCGTATTGCCGGCGAGATCAGCCGCGGCCTCGAACGCGACGCGGGCCTCCTCGAAGCGGCTCAGGCGGTGCAACAGGTCGCCGCGCACACTCGGCAGCAGATGATAGGATTTCAGCGCCGGCTCGTGCGCGAGACCGTCGACGATCGCAAGCGCGGCGAGCGGGCCTTCCGCCATGCCGATCGCGACCGCGCGGTTGAGCTCGATCACGGGCGAATTTACCAGCGCGACGAGATCGCCGTAGAGGGTAGCGATGCGGCGCCAATCGGTCGCGTCCGATGTCCCGGCCTCGGCGTGGCAGGCGACGATCGCAGCCTGCAGCGCATAGAAGCCGCCGGCGCCGCCGAGCTCGCGGGCGCGCGCCAGTGCGAGCTGGCCGCGGCGGATTTGCAGGCGGTCCCAGCGGGCACGGTTCTGGTCCATCAGCAGGATCGGCTCGCCGTTCGCATCGGTGCGCGCCGCCATCCGCGAGGCGTTGAGCTCCATCAGCGCGGTGAGGCCGTGCGCTTCCGGCTCCAATGGGGCGATCGCGGTCAGCACGCGGCCCAGGCGCAGCGCCCCGTTGCAGAGCTGCGGCCGCAGCCATTGGTCGCCGGTCGCCGCGGTATAGCCCTCGTTGAAGATGAGGTAGACGATTTCGAGCACCGAGGCGAGCCGCTCCGACAATTCCGCGCCGCGCGGCGTTTCGTAGGCGAGGCCGGATTCCGACAGCGTGCGCTTGGCGCGCACGATACGCTGGGCGATCGCCGCCTCGGTCTGCAGGAAGGCGCGCGCGATCTCCTCGGTGGTCAGGCCGCAGATCATTCTGAGCGCCAGCGCGGCGCGGGCCTCGCGCGACAGAAGCGGATGGCAGGCGGTGAAGATCAGCCGCAGCAATTCGTCGCCGATATCGTCGTCTAGCGCGGAATCGAAATCGGGCATGGTCTCCTGCTCCCGCGCCAGATCGTGCGCAAGCATGCCGTGCCGCCGGCTGAGCATGCGATTGCGCCTGAGATGATCGAGCGCGCGGCGCTTGGCGGTCGCCATCAGCCAGGCGCCCGGTTTCTCCGGCACGCCGCTGACCGGCCAATGCTCGAGCGCCGCGATCAGCGCTTCCTGGGTCAGGTCCTCGGCGAGCGGCACGTCGCGCAGCATCCGCGATAGGCTGGTGATCAGCCGCGGCTGCTCGATGCGCCATACACCGAGAATGGTGCGCTGGATGTCGTCCGCGGTCACGCCGGACACCGGCAACACGCCATCATCGTCAGCACTCCATGAAGGGACGAACCTCGCATGACAGTTCCCAATCCGGCATGTGGTCAAGATGAAGCTGCATGAACTCGACCGCGCGCGCCACGGCTTCCTCCTTGTCCTTCAGCTCGAAAACCGCGTAACCGCCGACCACCTCCTTGGCCTCCATGAAAGGACCATCGGTGACGGTGAGCTTGCGGTCCTTGATTTTCACTTCCGCGCCCGCCGTGCGCGGCAGCAGTGCGCCGGTATCAAGCATGCGGCCGGCCGCGATCTCGCGTTCGGCGAGCTTGCCGATCGCCTCCCTCAATGCGGGATTTGGCAGCATCGGCTTCTCGGCGACCAGGACATACATGAAGCGCATCGCGTGCCCTCCCTACTCGCCGCACTGGCCGGCAAAGCCGGCAAAGGCGCGGACCTCGCAGGTGCCTTCCCAGCCCGGCATGTGGTCCCTGTGCAGCTGCATGAACTCGACCGCGAGCGCCACCGCCTCCTCCTTGCTGCGCAGCTCCGAGATGGCATAGCCGCCGATCACCTCCTTGGCCTCGACGAAGGGGCCGTCGACGACGCTGAGCTCGCCGCCGACCAGGCGGACCTGCGCGCCAGTGGCAAGCGGCATCAGGCCGGCATTGTCGATCATGCGGCCGGCCTTGATCTCGCGGTCGGCGAGCTTGTGCATCGCCTCCAGCAGTTCCGGGGTCGGCTGCTGCGGCGGCTGGGACGAGAGGACGATCGACATAAAGCGCATGAAATGCTCCTGTTCCCGGCGAGCGGCAGGATTATTGCGGTGAAATCGGCTCGCTATGGGGGACGACGATCCGGGGCGGGCAGGATCGACAGGGGGCTGGGAATTATTTTTGAGTATTGCTGCGTAAGAGGGCGACAACCCCCTCCCCGTCACCCTGAGGTGCGAGCCTTGCGGCGCAAGTGCGCCGCTGGGCGAGCCTCGAAGGGTGCGCGGCCCGGCTGGTGGCCCGTCGATCCTTCGAGACGCCGCTTCGCGGCTCCTCAGGATGACGGAGAACTAGGCCCGCAAGCGGGAGAGGCAAGCGACCCTACTGCTCCCGCAGCATGATCAGGGGGTCGGCGCTGTCGGGGACGCGGCGCCACTGGGCGTTGTCGTCGGCCTCGAACTGCCAGGTCTCGCCCTTGGGCGACATCAGGACCATCTGGCCGTGGTCGAGTCGCCACAGCGTCGGGTTGAAGGCCGCGACCGCCGGATCGCATTTGCCTTTCAGGAACACCTGGAAATTGTCGTTGCCAGCCTCGGTGTTGGTCAGCACCAGCACGCAGATCGCCTGGCCATTGCCGCGCACCATCGACCAGTCGCCGATCATCTGGTCCATCGACTTGGCGAGCGAACGGGCGGCGGCGAGGTTTTGCAGGATGTAGACGCCTTCGTTGGTGCGCATGCCCTCGAAGATGCCGGTCTCGACCTCGGTGAAATCGATCACCGCCTCGCCGGCCGCGTTCTGCAGCCGCACGATGTCGCCGAGGCCCTTGATGCTCCAGCCGGCGATGTCCTTGGTGTAAGGCAGCGCGGCGGCGCAGGCCGGCTCGAGCTCGAGCTTGAAGCCTTGCGGCGTCGCATCCGGTTTCAGCGTCACGACGCAGGTCTTGCTGCGCTCGGTGGTGGCGAGCTCCCACTGCCCGATCATGTCCTTCTTCAACGTCGAGGCATCCTGCGCCGCTGCCGGACCGCATGCGGCCAGCAGCAGCAGGAGCGCGACGTTGAAGCGGGACAGCGGCATCAGCGGCCCTTCACCGGGGTTTCGGCAACCGGCGTCAGCGGCGGCTTGCCGGCGAACCAGTTCTTGATGTTGTCGACCACGAGCTGGTCCATCGCATTGCGCGTCACCACAGAGGCCGAGCCGATATGCGGCAGCAGCACGACGTTCTGCATCGCCTTCAGCTCGTCCGGCACGTTCGGCTCGGCCGCGAACACGTCGAGGCCGGCGGCCAGGATCGTGCCGGATTTCAGCGCCGCGACCAGCGCCGGCTCGTCGACCACCGAGCCGCGCGCGACATTGATCAGCACGCCGCGCGGGCCGAGCGCCTTCAGCACGTCGGCATTGATCATCTTCGCCGTCGAAGCGCCACCCGGCACGATGACGATCAGGGTGTCGACCGCCTTCGCCATCTCGATCAGATCGGGATAGTGCTTGTAGGCGACGTCCTTGGACGGATTGCGCGAGTGATAGGACACCGGCACGCGCGACGCCTCGAGGCGGCGGCCGATCGCCTGGCCGATCCGGCCCATGCCGACGATGCCGATCTTGCGGTCGCGCAACGAGCCGACGCTGAGCGGATAGTTCTGGGTCTGCCACAGGCCGGAGCGCACGTAGCGGTCGGCCTTGACGAACTCGCGCAGCGTCGCGATCAACAGCCCCATCGCGACGTCGGCGACCTCCTCGGTCAGCACATCGGGCGTATTGGTGACCACAATATTGTGATCGCGGGCGTAATGGGAATCGACGTGGTCGTAGCCAACGCCGAAGCTGCCGACGATCTCGAGTTTCGGAAACAGCGCCATCGCGGTCTTGTCGGTCGCCATCGTGTGATAGGTGACGGCGATGCCGCGGATCTTGGCGAGCGTGTCGGGCGTCAGCCGTTCGAGGTCGCCGCGGCTTTCGGCCCGGTGCAGCACGTATTGATCGGAAAAGCCGTTTTCGAGGATTGGCCTGACAGGTCCATAGATCAACAGATCGATCTTTTCGGAAGAAATCGGGGCCATCAATTGTCCTTTCCTAACGCGCTCTCATGCCAACGCCGCAACAGAAGGTGCGAAACTAGCGCCAGCACCCCATAGATGACAATCCCGGCCAGCGATAGCAGCAGAAGTGCTGCAAACATGCGGGGAATATTCAGCCGGTAGCCCGATTCAGCGATCCGGAACGCCAGGCCCGAGCCGGCGCCAGCGCTGCCCGCCGCGATCTCCGCGACCACGGCGCCGATCAGCGACAGCCCGCCGGCGATGCGCAGGCCGCCGAGGATATAGGGCAGCGCCGCTGGCAGCTTCAGGAACAGCAACGTCTGCAGCCGTGAGGCGCCATACAATTGAAACAATCCGGCGAGGTTGCGATCGACCGAGTTGAGGCCGAGCGTCGTGTTCGAAAGCACCGGAAAGAACGCCACGATCCAGGCGCAGACGATCACGGCGGTCTGCTGCTGCAGATAGATCAGGAGCAACGGCGCGATCGCGATCACGGGCGTGACCTGCAGCACCACGGCATAGGGAAACAGCGAATATTCCAGCCATTTCGACTGGTTGAACAGCAGCGCCAGCACGACGCCGCCGATCGCGGCGGCAACGAAGCCTTCGAGCGTGGTCAACAGCGTGACGCCGAGCGATTGCGACAGCACCGGCCAGTCCGCAACCAGCGTCTTCAGCACCAATAGCGGGCTCGGCAGCACATAGGGCTGAATGGCATAGGCGCGGACGACGGCTTCCCAGAGCACGAGGCCCGCGGCAAACACCGCGACGGGAAGCAGGAAGCGCACGAGATCCTGCGGAGACTTCATCCGCCCGCCTGCCCTGCATAAGACGGCGCCAGCGCACCCGAGACCTCGCGGCAGAACGCGGCATATTCGGCCGAGGTGCGGAACTCCTCGCCGCGCGGCTCGGAGGACGTGATGCGAAACTCGGCACCGATCCGGCCCGGGCGCGCGGTCATCACGATCACGCGTTGCGACAGATAAACCGACTCGAACACCGAGTGCGTCACGAAGATGACGGTCTTGTGCAAATTGCGCCACAGCGACAGCAGGTCGTTGTTGAGGCGAAAGCGCGTGATCTCGTCGAGCGCCGCGAACGGCTCGTCCATCAACAGGATATCCGGATCGGTGACCAGCGCGCGGGCCAGCGACACCCGCATCTTCATGCCGCCGGACAATTCGCGCGGATAGGCGGTCGCGAACTCGCTGAGCCCGACCTGATCCAGCGCCGCATCGATGCCTGCACCGGCATCGGTCGCAGGCACCCGGGCGAGCTTCAGCGGCAGCCGGACATTGTCGCGCACATTGGCCCATGGCATCAGGGTCGGCTCCTGAAACACGAAGCCGATCCTGTGGCTGCCGCGCTGCTCGGTGCCGTGATGCGCGAGCTCGACCGTGCCGGCGCTGGGCGTGGCGAGGCCGGCAATCAGGCGTAGCGCGGTAGATTTGCCGCAACCGGAGGGCCCGAGCAGCGAGACGAACTCGCCGCTGTCGACATCGAGGTCGAGCGGCCCGAGCGCCGTCACACCAGAGTCATAGGTCTTGGTGACGCCGCGCAGGCGCACGGCTGACCGGGCATCGGATCCAGACAACGCAGCCCCCGCCATCCGGCCGTCAGTTCTTCGGCCGGAGCTCGACGCCGACCGCCTTGTTGACGAAGCGCAGCGTGTAGCCCTGGCGATAGTCGATGGTGCTCTTGACCACGCCGGCGCGCACCATCTTGTCGAAGAAGCTCGCCATCCGCTCGTCGGTCATGGCGCCGATGCCGTTCTTGGTCGAATCGCCGGAATCGACAATGCCGTGCTCGCGCATCTTGGCGACGCAATAGGCCAGCAGCTCGTCGTTCATGTCAGGATTGAGCTTCTTGATCATCGCGTTGCCGGCCGAGTTGTCGCCGTAGACGTAAGTGTACCAGCCGACGACGGAGGCATCGACGAAGCGCTGCACGAGGTCCGGCTTCTTGTCGACCATGTCGCGGCGGGTCTCGATCAGGGTCGAGTAGGAGTTGAAGCCGTAATCGGCGAGCAGCAGCACGTTCGGCTTGAAGCCGGCGGCCTTCTCGACCGCAAACGGCTCCGAGGTGACGTAGCCCTGCATCGCGGTCTGCTTGTTCACGATGAAGGGTTGCGGGTTGAAGGTGTAGGGCTTCACCTTGTTCTCGTCGAAGCCGTATTCCGACTTCAGCCACTGGAAGTAGCTGGTGATGCCCTCCTTCGAGATCAAAAGCGTCAGCGGCTTCAGGTCCTCGATCTTGCTGGCCTTGACCTCCGGATGGGTCAGGAAGACCTGCGGGTCCTTCTGGAACATCGCGGCAACCGCGACCAGCGGCACGTTGTTCGTCACGGCGTCGAAGGTCTGCAGCGAGTTCGCGCTCATGAAGAAGTCGAGCTTGCCCGCGATCAGGAGCATGCGGTTGTTCTCGTTGGGACCGCCGGGCACGATGGTGACGTCGAGGCCGTATTTCTTGTAGGTGCCGTCGGCGACCGCCTGGAAGAAGCCGCCATGCTCGCCCTCGGCGACCCAGTTGGTGCCGAACGAGACCTTGTCCAGCGTCTGTGCCTGCGCCGGGACGATGGCCGCGGCAACGCAAAGGGCGGCAGCCAGAAGGCTCGTGGTTAACGCTCGCGGCAAAAAGGCCCGGATCATGGTTGGACTCCGTCTGACATTATGGCCCATGATGGAAGGCCGGGGCGTGGATCATGCCCCGGCGACGAGGATCGCGCCCGGAGACGCAGACGCCTCTATGATGTTAAACGAACCAGCCTGCAAATCCACCCAATGAAACGCTTGCTTGATGACTTCTCAGCTTCCGCCCCGTGACTGGACCGCGATCCACTGGCCCGATATCGCCGGGGACGCGGCCGCGCGCTGGATCGCGGTGCTGCCGCTGGCCGCGACCGAGCAGCACGGGCCGCATCTGCCGCTTGGAACCGACGTCATGATCGGCGAGGCCTATCTGGCGCGGGTGCGCGAGCTGCTGCCGGCGTCCCGGCCTGTGACGTTCCTGCCGCTACAGCCGGTCGGGATCTCGACCGAGCACATCGATTTTCCGGGCACGCTGACGCTGCCGACCAGGGTGGCGCTGAACAGCTGGATGGCGCTCGGCGCGAGCGTGGCGCGCGCCGGGGTGAAGAAGCTCGTGGTGGTGACGAGCCATGGCGGCAACTCCGCCGCGATGCAGCTCGTGGCGCAAGATTTGCGCGCGCAACACGGCATGCTGGTGGTGACGACGAGCTGGTCGCGCTTCGGTGCGCCGGACGGGCTGTTCGATGCCGACGAATTGCGCCACGGCATCCATGGCGGCGCGGTCGAGACCTCGATCATGCTGGCGAAATATCCGCACGCCGTGCGCCAGGATGCGATCGCGGACTTCAAGCCCGCCAGCGTAAGAATCGAAAAGGATTATCGCTTGCTGTCGACGCAACGGCCGGCGCCGTTTGCCTGGCAGGCGCAGGACCTCAATCCGAGCGGCGCGATCGGCGATGCGACCCAAGCCTCGGCCGAGAAGGGCGAACAGCTGATCGAGCACGGCGCACGCGCGTTCTGCGAACTGCTCGCCGACGTCGACAGGTTCGATTCGAGCATCTTTCGCGGCAGCTGATCGGAATTGCTTCGTCGGGGCAATGGCGACGAAACAATTCACGAAACCATATTTCCGGCCTCATCTCTCGAACCGGAACCGGGAAGCCTCCGTCCAACGGGCATGCGGACCACACCGGCGCCGCGCCCACACAGGATGGAGTATTCCATGTCGATCAAGACCAAGTTTGCCGCCCTCGCCCTCACCGCGCTCGCCGTGACCGGCACCATCGCGTCCACCACCTCGCAGGCTGAAGCCAGGCCATATGGCTGGGGTTGGGGCGTTGGCGCAGGCCTCGTCGGCGCCGCCGTTGTCGGCAGCGCGATCGCGGCCAGCGACGGCTACACCTACAACGGCGGCTATCGGCGCTGCGCCTGGGTGCGCCAGTACGACGCCTTCGGCAACTATATCGGCCGCGTGCGCTCCTGCTATTGATCGACGACATTTAAGGCTGCGGATCCGGTGTTCGGCACGGGTCCTCATCCACCCCGTGCCGCAACCGACCCGCCCGGTAATCCCCCCGGGCGGGTCAATCGTTGTGAGCTCGCGACAGGCGGGCCCAGCTCACAGATATTTCGCGATCAACCGGAAGTCGCGCAGCACGGCGCGGCCCTTCGGACCTCCGGCCTTCAGCGTGTCCTCCAGGCTGCGGCCGATGTGATCATGGATCAGCGCCTTCTTGGCGCTTTCGATCGCACTCTCCACCGCCTGCAATTGCTGGGCGATCTGCGCACAGGGCCGGCCCTGCTGGATCATCTCGACAATGGTCTCGAGATGGCCGTTGGCGCGCTTCAGGCGGCGGGCGATCGCGGCGTGCGGATGGTCGTCGGACATGCGGTTCTCCTATCCTCCCGGGAGGATAATCACGATCCTCCCGGGAGGATAGCAGAATCGGCTTGACAGGCCATTGTGCCGGGCGTAGTGCCCGATTGCCGGAACAATCGTTCCGCACCGGGTTCGCCCCCGGACGTCAACCCGACCACGAGCCAGCACAGAAGGCACATGGGCAGTAGCAACTTTGGCGACAGTAGCCCCGCAACGCCGGGACCATTGACGCCGCAACACAGCAAGACTGATCGCGCAGATATCGCCTGCGTGGACAGGCGGTCGCGCTTCAGCTGACCGCCCGCTCCTCACCGGCCTGCCGCGACCAGCGGAAGTGGAGGTGAGCGATGTTCGAAAAGCTCGCAAAATTCCGGCAAGCAAGCCCGCGGCGTGTTGTCGAGCCGCGGCGCATGCCGCCGCGGCCGGCCATGCATTGCAATGACAACCTGCCGGGCTTTCGCCGCCCGGCGGACCGTCGGCGTCCAACCCCGGTCTGTCATTGGGTCCTGATCGATGGCCAGCTGGAATGCCGGTGGACCATCGACAACACCAGCGGCGATCTCGATCATCAGCGACGCGCGGGCCGACGCCTTGGCCCCGCGCGCAACGTCAACGCGCCACGTGGTGAAAGCCGCGGCGCGGCTTTAGGAGGCCGACATGGACGAAGGACCTAGTTGCCCCGTTGCGCGCCGCTCAGGCGCAGCAGCGGGATTCTTGAACTGCATCACATCTGGAAATGCCGCCGCTCACGGCAGCAGAGACGTGCGCGCCTGACGGCTCCGCGTCCCTCCGCCGTGCCCCCAGAGGGCGGCGAGGAGACGCGAAATGACCGAAACCACGACCACCCCAACCGCCATTCTCGATACCGCGCATGCCGGCGACATCCATGGCGCGCTCGGCAGCATCGCCCGCGACGACACTGCGCCGCGCGCGACGTGGCTGGCCCGGCTGAAGACACTGCTCGCGATCGTCGGGCCCGGCCTGATCGTGATGGTCGGCGACAATGATGCCGGCGCCTTCGGCACCTACACCCAGGCCGGACAGAATTACGGCACCACGCTGCTGTGGACGCTGCTGCTCCTGATCCCGGTGCTCTATGTCAACCAGGAGATGGTGGTGCGGCTCGGCGCGGTCACCGGCGTCGGCCATGCGCGGCTGATCTTCGAGCGCTTCGGCAAGTTCTGGGGCGCCTTCAGCGTCATCGACCTTCTGGTGCTGAACGCGCTGACCATCGTCACCGAGTTCATCGGCATCACGCTGGCGCTGAGCTTTCTCGGCGTCTCGCAGTTCTGGGGCGTCTTGGCCTCGGCTGGAATCGTGATGCTGGCGGTCTCGACCGGAGACTTCCGCCGCTTCGAACGCTTCGGCATCGTGCTGGTGGTCGGCAGCCTGCTGCTGGTGCCCGTCATCCTGATGGTGCATCCGCCGATCGGGCAGATCGCGGCCGATTTCTTCGTGCCGAAGATGCCGCACGACGCCAGGCTCAGCGAGGTGATGCTGCTGATCGTCGCCATCGTCGGCACCACGGTGGCGCCATGGCAATTGTTCTTCCAGCAGAGCTACATCGTCGACAAGCGGATCACGCCGCGCTTCATCCGCTATGAGCGGATGGATCTGTGCATCGGCATCGCGCTGGTGGTGGTCGGCGCCGTGGCGATGATCTCGTTCTGTGCGGCGGTGTTCGCCGGACGGCCCGAATTCGGCAATTACACCGACGCGCTGGGAACCGCGGTCGGGCTCGAGAAATATGCCGGCCGGCTGCCGGCGGTGCTGTTCGCCCTCGCGCTGCTCGATGCCTGCATCATCGGCGCGGCGGCGGTCTCGCTCGCAACGGCTTACGCGATCGGCGACGTGTTCGCGGTCAAGCACTCGCTGCATCGCAAGCCGTGGGATGCGAAGGGCTTCTACACCGTCTATTGCGGCCTGATCGTGCTCGCCGCCGTGCTGGTGCTGACGCCGGGTACGCCGCTCGGGCTGCTCACCAACGCGGTGCAAACGCTGGCCGGCGTGCTGTTGCCCAGCGCAACCGTGTTCCTGCTCCTGCTGTGCAATGACCGCCACATCCTTGGGCCCTGGGTCAATTCGACCAAACTGAACCTGTTCACGGGCGCGGTGGTCGCGGCATTGGTGATGCTGTCGGTGATCCTGACCGCCGCGGTGCTGTTCCCCGATCTCAGCGAAGCCTGGATCATCGGTATCCTCGTCGGCGGCAGCGGGCTCGGGCTCGCGGTCACCGCGCTCGTCAAGCTGTACGAGATGTCGTCGCACCGTAATGCCTCCTTCCGCCCCAAACTGAAGCCGCCGCTGTTCGACCGCGACACCTGGCGGATGCCGCCGCTCGACCGGCTGCCAAAGGCGCGCCTCAGCGCGCTGAGCCGGATCTGGATGCTGGTGCTGCGTGGCTACCTGATCGTCGCCGCCGGCCTCGTGCTGCTGCGCATCGTCCAGCTCGCCACGGTGGGAGCGTGACGGCGCCTGGCCGCGGCCGGCGATGGGGCGCGATCGTGTTGCTCAGGCTGGCAAGCGCCATCCTACGCGGCGCGACCGCGCTCTATCAGCGACGCGTGATTTCAGACGCCGGGATGCGGACAGCGCTGTCCATGGCGCGATGCGTCGAACGGGCTGGCGCACGGGTCGTGCTCGGCGGCACAGCGCAACCGGCGTTCGCCAAAACAAGGGACGAAGACGATGGTGGTGTCGATTGATCGGGTCGGGCCCTCGACCTGTTCGCCGCGGAGGCGCGGCCGATCGCAGCGGACAAGGCATGCCAGCTGGCGCTGTTACGTGACTGTCATGGTGGCGTGCAAATCGAGGAGGTATCTGGGGCACCTCAGTTGCTATTGCGAATGATTTGCAATAAGCAACAGGGGATGCTAGGTGCTGATCTGGCTTTGGATGGACCGACACGGATCGGACCGGGGACGGCGGGCGATGATTTCAAATCTCGGGTGGCAAGCGGCCCCCAAATCTGCAGTGATGCCGGGCGAAACCGCCAACCGTTCGCCGAAAGCCGCGTCATGACCTGCGTCCGCCTCTTCCGGGTTCAGATCGCCGCCGGCGCAGCGCTCGGCGCGGCCACCCTCGGCACGCCGGCGACTGCGGCGGATCTGGCGCTCAAGTCTCCGGCCGCGCGGGCGGTCTACAGCTGGACCGGCTTCTATGTCGGCGCCCATGTCGGCTATGGCGACGGCACGCTCGGCCCCGGCACCAACCCAATTCTGGAACAGGGCGTGTTCTTTCCGCCCACGATCACCGGCGGGATCGGCGGCTTCCAGGTTGGATACAACAAGGAATTCGCCAACCGCTTCGTGCTCGGCGTCGAGGCCGACGCGACGTTCACCGGCCCGACCGACCTGCCGCGGCGCAGGCTCGGCCCGTTCAACTCGTCGATCGACTATGTCGGCACGGTGCGCGGCCGTGCCGGCTACAGCTTCGGCACCTGGATGCCCTATGTCACCGGCGGCTTCGCCTGGGGACACAGCCAGGTCAGGGTCAACGACACCGACGGCGAGGTGATCTCGGAGCCCGGCCAGTACCAGACCGGCTGGACCGCCGGCGCCGGCGCCGAGTTTGCGGTGAGCGGCAATTGGACCGCCAAGGTCGAATACGACTACATCGACCTGTCGCGCCGCACGCTCGGTCTCGCCGACTTCGGCATGCCCGGCGTCAGCATCGATCCGCACATTCACCTGCTGAAATTCGGCCTGAACTACCAGTTCGGCGACTCGCCATGGTCGGCGACGCCGGCGCAGACCTTGCTGCCTGAATCCACCGACTGGAGCGTGCACGCGCAGACGACGCTGCTCCCGCAGGGCTACGCCTCGTTCCGCGCGCCGTATTCCGGCACCAACAGCCTTCCGGGCGCCGGGCAGATGCAGCAGACCTGGACCACCACGGCATTTCTCGGCGTGCGGCTCTGGGAGGGCGGCGAGTTCTACTTCAATCCGGAAACGGCGCAGGGCTTTGGCCTCAACGGCACGCTCGGCCTCGCCGGCTTCTCCAACGGCGAAGCGCAGAAGGCCGGCGCGCCATACCCGAAGATCCGGCCGCAGCGCTACTACTTCAAGCAGACCTTCGGCTTCGGCGGCGAGCAGGAAGACGTCGCCGACGGTCCGAACCAGATCGCGGGCAAGCGCGACATCGACCGCCTCACGGTCGTGGTCGGGCGCTTTGCGGTCGGCGACTTCTTCGACGGCAATTCCTACGCCAAGGACCCGCGCGCCGACTTCATGAACTGGGCGATGTGGGCGTCTGCCGCCTACGACTTCCCGGCCGACCTGCCCGGCTATACCCGCGGCGCCGTGGTCGAGCTCAACCGCAAGGACTGGGCGGTGCGCGCCGGCGTGTTCCAGGTGCCGAATGCGCCGAACAGCGACGTCCTGGTGTTCAACACCGGCGGCGCGGTGGTGGAGTTCGAGGGCCGCTATTCGATCTTCGACCAACCCGGCAAACTGCGCGTCGGCGTGTTCGGCAATCGCGGCAACACCGGCAATTACCGCCAAGCGCTCGCGATCGAGGACGCCAATCCGGGGCTCGACATCAACGACGTGATGGCAAGCATCCGCAAGGACAATTTGAAATACGGCTTCTATCTGAACGGCGAGCAGCAGATCGCAACCGACGTCGGCCTGTTTGGCCGCCTCAGCTGGAACGACGGCCAGAACGAGATCCTGTCGTTCACCGATGTCGACCGCAGCATCTCCGGCGGCCTGTCGATCAAGGGCAGCCGCTGGGGACGGGCCAACGACACGATCGGCATCGGCGGCGCGGTCAACGGGCTGTCAGCCGCGCATCACGACTATCTCGCCGCCGGCGGCCTTGGCCTCCTGATCGGCGACGGCGCGCTGAACTACAGCCCGGAGCGGATCTTCGAGACCTACTACGCCTATCAGGTGAACAAGAACCTGACCTTGACCGCGGACTATCAGTTCATTACCAACCCCGCCTACAACGCCGACCGCGGCCCGGTGCACATCTTCTCCGGCCGCATCCACGGGGAGTTTTGAGACGCGCAATCTCCCCACGTCGTCCCGGCGAAAGCCGGGACCCATAACCACCGCTGTATGTGGTTATGGCAGGTCGGGGCCACAGCGAGGCAAATACAACACCCTGTGGTTATGGGTCCCGGCCTGCGCCGGGACGACAGTGAATTTGCCGCGCCGTTCTTCGCAATGATGTCTCGGAGCTAGCTAGCGTAGCCCGGATGAAGCCAACGGGGCGCGCGTTCGCGCGCCCGATGACAGGCTCCGCGAAATCCGGGGCTGCTTTATCCGCGCGGCAAAGAATCCCGGATTGCGCTCCGCTCCATCCGGGCTACGGATTCTCTGGCAATGATGGCTGGATTGATCGGGGCGGCAAAAGCCCTCTCCCCACTCAGTTATATGTAGACCCCCCGGGCTTGCCGCAAGCCCGGGGTCATCCCGTAGAACGCGCGCCCAATCGAACTGAGGGAGCGCGGGATGAACGAACATCAGGTGGTGATATCAGGCGGAGGTCCGACCGGGCTGATGCTGGCGGGGGAACTGGCACTGGCTGATATCGACGTGGCGATTGTCGAGCGGCGCGCCAGCCAGGACCTCACCGGTTCGCGCGCCGGCGACCTGCATGCACGAACGCTCGAGGTGTTCGACCAGCGCGGCATCGCGGATCGGTTCGTCTCCGAAGGAAAGCGCCATCCAGTCGTGCACGTCCACCCGATGCCGCTCGACCTCAGCGACTTTCCGACCCGGCACAATTACACGCTCGCGCTCTGGCAGAACCATATCGAGCGCATCCTGGCCGGATGGGTCGGCGAGCTCCGTGTGCCGATCTATCGCCAACGTGAGGTGACCGGCTTTGCGCAGCACGACGCCGGCGTCGACATCGCGCTGTCTGACGGGCATTCGCTGCGAGCGCAGTATCTCGTCGGCTGCGATGGAGGACGCAGCCTGATCCGCAAGACAGCGAGCATCGAGTTCCCCGGCTGGAATCCGACCACGAGCTGGCTGATCGCGGAAGCGCAGATGTCCGAGGAGCCGCCATTTGGCTTCCGCCACGATACCGCCGGCATCCACGGGATCGGCAAGCTCGAGGACGGGCGCGGCATACGCTTGGTGCTGACCGAGCGGCAGTTGCAGACCACGGAGCCTGGCTTGAGCGATGTGCGCGCAGCGCTGATCGCCGTCTACGGAACTGATTTCGGGATCAACAATCCGACCTGGATTTCACGATTTACCGACATGGCACGTCAGGCCGCCGCCTACCGCGACCGGCGCGTCCTGCTCGCCGGTGACGCCGCGCATGTGCATGCGCCGATGGGTGGACAGGGGCTCAATATCGGCGTGCAGGATGCGGTGAACCTGGGGTGGAAACTGGCACAAGTGATCATGGGCATTTCACCTGACGGTCTGCTCGACAGCTATCACGCTGAACGCCATCCGATCGGCGTCCGCGTGCTGCGCAACACGTTGGCGCAGGTCGCGCTTCGCCGCACCGACGACCGCAGCAAGGCGCTGGACGAGTTCGTGTCCGAACTGCTCAGAATGGACGAACCGCGCAAGCGCCACGCCGGCATGATGTCCGGGCTGGACATTCGTTACGGCCTTGCCGACGGCCATCCGCTGCTTGGACGCCGCATGCCGGATCTCGATCTGGTCCTGCCTGACGGTGGGGTTCGGGTCTTCGCCCTACTGCACGAAGCCCGGCCGCTGCTGATCAATTTTGGTGGCCTCGGTACCATCGATAGCACTGGATGGCCCGACCGGATTCAGCGGATCGACGCGACATACAACGGCGCGTGGGAGCTTCCGGTGCTCGGAACCGTTCCGACGCCGGCCGCGGTTCTGGTGCGGCCCGACGGATATGTGGCGTGGGTTGGCGAGCGAACGCAGGTAGGACTGACCGAGGCGCTGACCAAATGGTTCGGCGTGACTGCTGCGTGAACAGATGGAGTCTAAGCGGTAGCAGCATCGGGACTGCGTCACCTCTCCCGCTTGCGGGAGAGGTGAACCGAAACCGCTACCGCCCTACCCCGCCGGCTGGAACGAATCCGCGCGCGCCATCGCCCAGGCGTCGCGGTAGCGGCGGTCCTGGGTGCCATCGAGCAACTCGCCGGGGCGCAGCGCCGGATAGAGCTCGGCGAAGGAGGAGACCTCGGTGGTCGATCTCCGCTGCGAGAAGTGGATCGGCCGCAGATCCTTGGTGTGCTCGAGGCCGGCGGCCGCGAGCAGCTCGGTCAGCGCGTGCAGCGTGTTGTGGTGGTAATTGTACACGCGCTCGATCTTGTCGGGCACGTAGAGCGCGCGGTTGCGGATCGGATCCTGCGTCGTCACGCCGGTCGGGCAGCGGTCGGTGTGGCAGCTCAGCGACTGGATGCAGCCAAGCGAGAACATGAAGCCGCGCGCCGAATTGCACCAGTCGGCCCCGATCGCCATCGCGCGCGCCATGTCGAAGGCGGTCGCGATCTTGCCGGAGGCGCCGATCCTGATGCGGTCGCGCGCGCCGATGCCGACCAGCGCGTTATGGACGAAATTGACGCCCTCGCGCATCGGCATGCCCAAATGATCCATGAATTCGAGCGGCGCGGCGCCGGTGCCGCCCTCATTGCCGTCGACCACGATGAAGTCGGGATAGAGCCCGCTCTCCTTCATCGCCTTGCAGATCGCCAGGAATTCCCAGGGATGGCCGATGCACATCTTGAAGCCGGCCGGCTTGCCGCCCGACAGTTTGCGCATCTGGGCGACGAATTCCATCATCTGCAGCGGCGTCGAGAACGCCTTGTGATAGGCTGGCGAGATGCAATCCTCGCCCATCGGCACGCCCCTGATCTTGGAGATCTCCTCCGACACCTTCGCGGCCGGCAGCACGCCGCCGTGGCCGGGCTTGGCGCCCTGGCTGATCTTGAGCTCGACCATCTTGATCTGGTCGTCGCCCGAGACGCTTGCGAACAGCTCCGGATTGAAGGTGCCGTCGCGGTTGCGGCAGCCGAAATAGCCGGAGCCGACCTCCCAGATGATGTCGCCGCCCATCTCGCGGTGATAGGGGCTGACGCCGCCCTCGCCGGTGTCATGGGCGAAGCCGCCCTTCTTGGCGCCGGCATTGAGCGCCCGCACCGCGTTCGGGCTGAGCGCGCCAAAACTCATCGCCGAGATGTTGAAGACCGAGGCCGAATACGGCCTGCTGCAGTCGGGACCGCCGATGGTGATGCGGAATTTCTGGTCGGCATGCGGCTTCGGCGCCACCGAATGGTGCATCCACTCATAGCCCTCGCGGTAGACGTCCTCCTGGGTGCCGAACGGCCGCTTGTCGAGCACCATCTTGGCGCGCTGATAGACCACCGCGCGGGTGTCGCGCGAGAACGGCATGCCGTCCTTCTCGCTCTCGAAGAAATACTGCCGCATCTCCGGGCGGATTTCCTCGAGCAGGAAGCGGACATGCGCCGAGATCGGATAGTTGCGCAGCACCGCATGGCCCTTCTGGGTGAGGTCGCGGATGCCGAGCAATGTCAGCGCGCCGAAGATGATCAGCGGGATCAGAACGATCTTGAACACCTTGGGATCGAAAATCCCGACCAGCAGCAGGAGCGCGGTGACGACGGCGCAGATCGTCAGCACGATGAAGCGTGGCGAGAACGGAAGCAGTATCGTGTCCATGGAAACCCTCAACCGGTCTGCCTGAAATCCCCTGTCGGCCGCGAGCCTAATCCAACTCGCGGAACAAGTGCACCACGGTTATACGGCCGAGCAGTCACAGATGTGACAACCGCCCGGATGGGCGGTTGCCGGTCATGATCGTTCAATTTGATCCCATCTGCTGCAGTGCAACGAAGGGGGTTGCGTGAAGACTGCGCTCCCTCTCCCGCTTGCGGGGGAGGGTTGGGGTGGGGGTGCCTCCACACGCGAGGCTCTTTCCGTGGAGAAAGCCCCCACCCGCATTGCATCTACGATGCAATGCGACCTCCCCCGTAAGCGGGAGAGGTGAAAGCGCCGTTCGCTTAATGGTCGTGCGGCTGTAACTCGTGCGGAATGTGGCCCGCCTTCAGGCCATCGCTCTCCAGCCACGCGTTGGTGGTGTCGAGGGCGCGTGCGATATGATCCGAGGTCCGGGTGAAATCGTAGGGCGAGCCGACCAGCGGGCAGAGCGGCGGCACGACGAAATACTCGACATCGGGGCCGATGTTCTCGAGCTCGTTGACGAGCTGCCGCGCGATCAGCAGCGTCAGCGCATGCAGCGCGTTGGCGAGCGCGCCGACCGGCGGCGCCTGGTTGGCGCAGGCGTGCCCGGTCGGCAGCACGATCAGGCGCTTCGCCCCATGCTTCACGGCGACGCGGACCGGCGTGTTGCTGGAGATCGCCCCATCGGCCAGGAAGCGATCGCGATAACGCACCGGCGTGAACGCGCCGGGGATCGCGGTCGATGCCACGATCGCCTCCGCCGTCGAGCCTTCCGACAGCACCACGCTGTCGCCGCTGATGATGTCGGTGGTGACGATGTGGATCGGGATCCGCGCGTCCTGAAGATTGCGGAACGGGATGTGGTCGTCGATCAGCTTGCGAACGCCGTCATGCGGGATCAGGAAGTCGCGCCGCCACAGGAAACCGACCAGCGTCTTCCAGGTCACCGGAAACACGTCATTCCGGTTCAGGCCGCGCCAGATCTCGGCGAGCCGCGCGACGCCCGCGACCGTCGGGTCGCCGGCATAGAACGCGCCGTTCAGCGCGCCGACGCTGGAGCCGACCACCATGTCGGCGGCCACGCCGTGGGCAGCCAGCGACTGCAGCATGCCGACCTGGACCGCGCCAAAGCTGCCGCCGCCGGCAAACACAAAGGCGGTCTTCGGGGCATCCGGATCGGTGATGGACAAGGTGCAGCTCCCTTACTCGCCGCGTTCGGGAAACGGTTGCGCGGCGTTGGGGGCGTTATAGCAGCGCGGGAATGCTGCGTACCACAAACACTGTCGTCGTCCTGGCGAAGGCCGGGACCCATCACCACACATGCAAAGGCTGGAGCCCGATGGGGCCCCAGCCTTCGTCAAATCGGTAGCGGTGGTTATGGGTCCCGGCTCGCGCGGAGCCTGTCATCGGGCGCGCATTCGCGCGACCCGTTGGCTTGGCCGGGACGACAAGGATCAGCGCTCGACGAACGCCTTCTCGATCACGAAGTGACCGGGGGTGTTGCCGCTGCCTTCCTTGAAGCCGCGGGTCTCGAACAGCTGCTTCAGCTCTTCCAGCATGCCCGGGCTGCCGCACATCATGATGCGGTCGGTCTCGATGTCGAGCGGGCCCTGGTGCAGGTCGGTGAACAGCTGGCTGGAGGTGATCAGGTCGGTGATGCGGCCGCGGTTGCGGAACGGCTCGCGCGTCACGGTCGGATAGTACGACAGCTTCTCGGACAGCAGCGGCCCGAACAATTCGTCGTCGCGCAGCTTGGCGACCAGCTCCTCGCCATAGGCGAGCTCGGAGACCTGGCGGCAGCCATGCACCAGCAGGATCTGATCGTAGCGATCATAGACCTCGGGGTCCTTGATCAGGCTGGCGAACGGCGCGAGGCCGGTGCCGGTCGACAGCAGCATCAGCCGCTTGCCGGGAATGAGATTGTCGGTGATCAGCGTGCCGGTCGCCTTGCGGCCGACCAGGATGGTGTCGCCCTCGCGGATCTTCTGCAACTTGGACGTGAGCGGGCCGTCCTGCACCTTGATCGAGAAGAACTCGAGCTCTTCCTCGTGATTGGCGCTCGCCATCGAATAGGCGCGCAGCAGCGGCCGGCCGTCGACCTCGAGGCCGATCATGGCAAACTGCCCGTTCTGGAAGCGGAAACCGGAATCACGGGTCGCCCGGAAGCTGAAAAGCGTATCGGTCCAGTGCTGAACGGAAAGAACTTTCTCTCGATAGAACGCGCTCATGTGTTTTCGTTTTCTCGACTGACCAGATTTAGAATGGTTTGATTTCTAGACTGCTCGCGACGGCGCAGAAGTGGCCGAAATCACTGAAGATCTCGCGTGTCCATTGCGCCTATACGTGAGATAGTCAAGATCAACTGGCGTGCAATTGCGATCTCGGAATGGCAGTCGTTCGATTTCGCGCAGAGGTTCAACCACGACATCGTTAACGCGTGGTGCTGCACGTAATTTACTTGCTGATATCCGCGCCGATCTGGCAAATAATTGCTACGAAAACCGCGGCGAAGGGAAAATGATCTCGTGGTCCTGATCAGCCAGCGAATCTTCCTGGAAACCATCAAAAAATATTGTCTGGCGCGCGGAATCGCGGTCGAGGTGCGCTCCAGCGGCTGGCTGGTCATCATGACCAGGGGCAGCGAACGGCGGCTCGTGATCGGCTACGACATCGGGCTGAACAGCGCGGTCGCGCATCAGGTCGCCAACGACAAATCGGCCTGCGCCGAGGTGCTGGCATCGGCCGGCGTATCAGCCATTCCGCACACGCTGGTTCTCGGCGCGAAGCTCAGCAAGCACATCCCGGGATCGGACTCGCTGGAGGCGATGCAGCGTCTGCTCGACGAGCATCCGCGCGGGCTTGTCGTCAAACCCAACGAGGGGACATCCGGCGAGCTCGTCTTTCGCGTCACGACGCGCGGGCAGTTGGAGACCGCGGTCGCGCGCATCCTGGCCGCGCATCCGAGCCTTGCGATCTCGCCTTACGGCGAGATCGAGGACGAGGTGCGCGTGGTGCTGCTCGATGATCGCGCGCTGATCGTCTACGGCAAGACGCGCCCGTCGGTGATTGGCGACGGCGTCCATTCGCTGCGCGCGCTGGCGCAGGCGACCGCGACGGCGGAGCAGCTCGAGACCATCACCGAGGATTTTGACGCCGCCGCGCTCGACGCCATTCCACCGGCCGGCGAGCGGCGGCTGTTGAACTGGCGGCACAATCTCGATGCCGGCGCCGAGCCCGTGCTGCTCACTGACGACGCGACGCTTGAGGCCTGCGTCGCGCTCGCGATCAAGGCCGCGCAGGCCGTCGGCATCCGCTTTGCCTCGATCGACGTCGTGCGCATTGACGGCGCGTGGCAAATCCTCGAGGTGAATTCCGGGGTGAAGATGGAGGCACTGGGCCGCCGGCATCCGGCGCTGGTCGAGGCGGCGTATTCGGCGGCGCTGGATCAGGTGTTCGCGTAACTTCGTCGTCCCGGCCTAGTGCGCAATTGCCCACTAGGCCGGGACGACACGGGTGTTTACCCTACTGGTTCTCGTCGAGCACCTTGAAGGCCTCTTCGAGTTGCGGCGAGATCGCGACGTTGAGCTTCTCGCCGGTCGGCAGGCGGGCGACGAACCACTTGTTGTAGAGCGGGACGATGTCGCGGTTCGAGGCGAGCTTGCGGAATGCGCGCTCGACCACCTCCTTCATCTGCGGCTCGCCCTTGCGGTACATGATGCCGTAGGGATCGTAGGACAGATAGTCGCCGGTGACCCGGAACTTGTCCTGCGACTTGTGCCGCGCGATCAGGCCGTAGAGCAGGATGTCGTCGGTCGCGAACGCATCCGCCTTGCCGTCCACCAGCATCTGGTAGGACTGCTCGTGGTCGGGCGAGGTGACGATGTTGAGGCCGAGCTGTTGCTTGGCGTCGACATTGTGCATCGCCTGCTCGTTGGTGGTGCCCTTGGTCACCACCACCGTCTTGCCCTTCAGGTCGCCGACCTGGGTGACGCCCGAGGCCTTCGGCACCATCAGCTTGGTGCCGGCCACGAACATCAGCGGCGAGAACGCGACCAGCTTGCCGCGCTCGGCATTCGCCGTGGTCGATCCGCATTCGAGATCGATCTTCTTGTCGACGACCGCCGGGATGCGGTCGTCGGAAGTGACCTTGACATAGTCGACCTTGAGGTTGGCGTCGTCGACCTCGGTCCCGATCTCCTCGACGATCGCATCGCACAGCTCGAGGCTGTAGCCGATCGGACGGTTCGAGTGGTCGAGGAACGAGAACGGCGGCGAGCTCTCGCGATAGCCGATCCGCACCGTGTGCGTGGCCTTGATGTTGGCGAGCGTGGGGCTGAGCCCCTCGCCCGCCGGCTGTGCGGACACCGGTGCGGCGAGCAGGCTTGCTGCCAGCAAACATGCTGACAGCAGTAGCCTCTCAGCCCGTATCGGCCTCCAGCGGGCGCGATGCATGCATGCCTCCCGTCAATGGCCAGCCATCACGGCGCCGGGCACCGCATCCTGCGGCACCGCGTCGTCGGGCCCGAGCTCGTGCTCGGCCTTCAGCTCGCCCTCCCACTTCGCAACCACCGCAGTCGCCAGCGAGTTGCCGATCACGTTGGTGGCGCTGCGGCCCATGTCGAGGAAGGTGTCGATGCCCATGATCATCAATAGCCCGGCCTCGGGGATGTTGAACTGCGCCAGGGTCGAGGCGATCACCACCAGCGAGGCGCGCGGCACGCCGGCCACACCCTTCGAGGTGATCATCAAGGTCGCCAGCATCGCGAGCTGCGTGCCGAGCGACATCTCGATGTGGTAGGTCTGCGCGATGAAGATGCTCGCGAAGGTGCAGTACATCATCGTGCCGTCGAGGTTGAAGGAATAACCGAGCGGCAGCACGAAGGCCGAGATGCGCGAGGAGGCGCCGAACCGGTTCAGCCCCTCCAGCGTCTTCGGATAGGCCGCCTCCGAAGAGGCGGTCGAGAACGCGATCATCAGCGGCTCGCGGATCAGCCGCAGCAGGTGGCTGTAGCGTGGCCCGATCGCGATGAACCCGACGATGACCAGGATGCTCCACAGGATCAGCAGCGACAGATAGAAGCCGCCCATGAAGACGATGAGCTTCCAGAGCACGCCGAGGCCGTTCTTCGAGACGGTGGCCATGATCGCGGCCCACACCGCCAGCGGGGCGAACAGCATCACATAGCCCGTGACCTTGAGCATGATATGCGCGAGGTCGTCGATCAGGCCCATGATCGGCTTGGCCCGCTCAGGCATGGCGCCGAGCGCGACCGCGAAGAACACCGCGAACACCACGATCTGCAGGATCTCGTTTTGCGCCATCGCGTCCGCAATCGAGGTCGGGATCAAATGGGTCAAGAATTTCTCAAAGGAGAAAGCCGACACCGGCAGGCCGGTCGACTGCGCCTTGTCGGGCAGCGTGCCGGGGAAGTTGGCGCCGGGCTGCAGCAAATTGACCATCACGAGGCCGAGCAGCAGCGAGACAAATGATGCGGTGACGAACCAGCCCATGGTCTTGGCGAAGATGCGGCCGAGACGAGCGCCGCTTCCCATATGGGCGATGCCGCCGACGAGGGTTGCGAACACCAGCGGCGCGATGATCATCTTGATCAGGCGCAGGAACAGCATCGCAATCAAATTGACGTCTGCTGCGATCTCGGCACGGCTGTCAGGAAAGTAGTTGAAGACAATCGTCCCCATCGCGATGCCAAGGACCATCGCAATCAGGATGTACTGCGTAAACCTGTTCGACATTCTCTTACCCCCGTAAGTTCCCGACGAACGGCAAGTGTGGCAGATTTACGCAGCTAAGCAACACGCTTCGCGCCGAGCGGGCCTTTGCCGAAATGTTCCCGTTGTGGAATGCCAGCGCGAGGGCTAGCGTTCATGCAGCGCACAATCTGTGCAGAGAGCTGCGCGCACCGCAGTCAAACTGCATGCGAAACGACCAACGCAAGGGGAGACACCGCCAATGAACGACACCGTCAATCGCCAGATCCTGCTTGTTGAAAAGCCCACCGGCAAGCTTGGCCCCGAGCATTTCCGTCTGACCAAGGGTGCGATCCCCGAGCCGAAGGACGGCGAGGCGCTGGTGCGAACGCGCTACATCTCGCTCGACGCCGCCAACCGCGCCTGGATGCACGGCGCCACCTACCGCGCCGCGGTGGAAGCCAACACCGTGATGGCCGGCGGCGGCATCGCCGAGGTGGTGGCGTCGAAGGACCCCGGCCTGAAGCCGGGCGACATCGTGTTCGGCGACACCGGCTGGCAGGATTTTGCCGCGGTGCCCGCCAGGCATCTGACCAAGATGCCGAAGCTCGAGCCGATGACGCATCTGCTCAGCGTGTACGGCATCGCCGGCCTGACCGCCTATTTCGGCCTGCTCCATGTCGGCAAGCCCAAGGAGGGCGAGACCGTGGTGGTGTCGGCCGCCGCGGGCTCGGTCGGCTCGATCGTCGGCCAGATCTCAAAGATCAAGGGCTGCCGTGTCGTCGGCATCGCCGGCGGCAAGGACAAGTGCCACTGGCTGACAAGCGAGCTCGGCTTCGACGCCGCGGTCGACTACAAGGACGGCGCCACCTACAAGGCGCTGCGCGCCGCCGCGCCGAACGGTATCGACGTCTATTTCGACAATGTCGGCGGCGACATTCTGGAGGCGTGCCTCGCGCAGATGAACAATCGCGGCCGCATCGCCTGCTGCGGCGCGATCTCGCAATATGACGGCGTCCCCTCCGCGCACGGCCCGCGCGGCGTACCCGGCCTGATCGTGGTGAAGCGGCTCGTCATGCAGGGCTTCATCGTGATGGACTACATGGACCAGAGCCAGGCCGCCCTCGCCGACCTGCAGTCCTGGGTCGCCTCGGGCAAGCTCAAGGTGCAGGAGGACGTGATCGACGGGATCGAGAACACCCCGCAAGCGCTGATCGGGCTCTTAGCCGGCGAGAACCGCGGCAAGCGCATGGTGAAGGTGTAGGCGGCAGAGATAGCTCTCAATTCGTCATCCCCGCGCAAAGGCTTCGCCTTTGGCGTTGGAGGTGCGCCCTTGCGCGCCTCGAAAGATGCACGGCCCGGCTGCGGCAGCGCGGAGAAAGCCGGGCCGTTCGCCCTTCGAGACGGCCGCTTCGCGGCCTCCTCAGGGTGACGGGGAAAGTCTGAAATGGGCGGAGCTACTGGACCGCGCTCGGCCTTCTCTTACCTCGCCCCGCTTGCGGGGAGAGGTCGGATTGCATCTTTAGATGCAATCCGGGTGAGGGGGTACAGGCCTCGCAACTCGCACCTCCTGGTGGATGGAGCCCCTCACCCCAACCCTCTCCCCGTGAAGAACGGGGCGAGGGAGATCAGTGCACCGTGCCCGGCGCCTGCGGTGCGGCTTGCGGCGGCGCGACCTTGCCCTTCTTCGCCTTGCGCCAGTTCTCGAACGTCTGCACCACGACGAAGAATGCCGGCACGAACAGCACGGCGAGGCAGGTCGAGGCGATCATGCCGGAGAACACGGTGATGCCGATCGACTTGCGGGCGTTGGCGCCGGCGCCGGTCGCGAGCACCAGTGGCAGCACGCCGAGGATGAAGGCGAACGACGTCATCAGGATCGGCCGGAACCGGGCGCGCGCCGCATCGATCGCCGAATCCAGGACCGACCGCCCGTCGCGTAGATGGTGCTCGAGCGCGACCTCGACGATCAGGATCGCGTTCTTGGCCGACAGCGCGATCAACAGGATGATGCCGATCTGGGTGTAGAGATTGTTCTCGATCCGCAGGCTGAGCAGCACCAGCGTCGGGCCGAGCAACGACAGCGGCACGGCCAGGATCACCGAGATCGGTGCGTACCAGCTCTCATATTGTCCTGCGAGCACGAGGTAGACCAGTAACAGCGCCAGCGCGAACACATAGTAGATCTGGCCGCCGACCTCCTTCTCCTGGTACGACATCGCCGTCCATTCGAAGCCCGAACCCGGCGGCAGCGTCTTTGCCGCGATCTCCTCCATCAGCGTCATCGACTGGCCGGACGAATAGCCCTGCGCCGGCAGACCGATGATGGTGGCGGACGGATAGAGGTTGTAGAGGCTGATCAGCGACGGCCCGACCGACGGCGTGATCTTCGCCACCGTGCCGAGCGGGATCATGTCGCCATTGCTGTTGCGCACCATCATGTTCTCGATGTCGCGCAGCGACAGGCGGTACTGCGCCTCGGCCTGAGTATAGACCTGGAACGTGCGGCCGAACTTGGTGAACTGATTGACGTAGCTGGCGCCAAGATAGGTCGACAGCGCTGCGAAGATCTGGTCGGGGGTGACGTGCAGGATCTGCGTCTTGACCCGATCGACCTCGACGTCGAACTGCGGCACCATTGAACGGAACGACGACTGGACGCGTTGCAGCGCGCTCTGGGTCTGGGCATTGGCGACGATCGCCCCGGTGACCGCCTGCAGCTTGCCGTAATCGGCATTGCCGTCACGCAGCTCGACCTGCATGGCGAAGCCGGCGGCGTTGCCGATGCCCTGGATCGGCGGCGGCGGGATCACCAGGATGCGCGCCTCCGGGATCACCGCGAGCTTGTCGTTGAGACCATAGACCAGCGAACGCAGATCTTCGCCCGGCCCGCGGGCACTCCAGTCTTTCAGGATCAGATAGGCGACGCCGGCATTGGCGAGGCTCGAGGAGTTGTCGAGTGCGGAGATGCCGGCGATCGAGACCACCTGGTCGACACCGGGCGTCTTGCGGGCAATCTCCGTGACCCTGTCGAGCACCTGCTGGGTACGGTCGAGCGCTGCGCCGTCGGGCAATTGCACCGCGGCGAGCAGATAGCCCTGGTCCTCGATCGGGATGAAGCCGGTCGGCACCCGCGACAGGCCGTAGCCGGCGAGCCCGATGATAACAAGCGCGACCGCGACCGAGGTCTTGGCATGCCCGGCAATGCCGCCGACCAGCCTGGTATAGCCACGCTCCACCCGGTCATAGACCGCGTTGAAGCCGCGATAGAAGAAGTTGCGCTGTTCGGGCGGCGCGGGGGGGCGCAGCCACAGCGCGCACTGCGTCGGCTTCAACGTCGCGGCATTGACCGCGCTGAGCAGCGCGGTGGCGGCGATCACCAGCGCGAACTGCGCGTACATCCGCCCGGTCAGCCCCGGCAGGAACGCCGCCGGCAAAAACACCGAGATCAACACCAGCGTGATGCCGACGATCGGCGCGAACAATTCGTCCATCGCCTTGATCGCCGCGTCGTGGCCCGACATGCCGCGCTCGATATTGTGCGCGGCGCCCTCGACCACGACGATGGCGTCGTCGACCACGATGCCGATCGCCAGCACGATCGCAAACAGCGTCGAGAGGTTGATGGTGAAGCCGAGCGCGGCCATGCCTGCGAACGCGCCGATGATCGTGACCGGCACGGTGGTCGCCGGCACCAGCATCGCTCGCCAGTCCTGCAGGAAGATCAGGATCACGACCAGCACCAGCAAGCCGGCCTCGATCAGGGTCTTGTAGACCTCCTCGATCGAGGCGTTGACGAATTTGGTGGTGTCGAACGGCGTGTCGTATTGGATGTCCTGCGGGAACTGCTTGGCCAGCTCCGCCATCTTCTTCTCGACCGCCTTCTCGACCTGCAGCGCATTGGCGCCCGGCGACTGGAACACGCCGATGCCGGTCGCCGGCTTCTGGTTCAGCGAAAAGATCTGGCTGTAGGTCTGCGCGCCAAGCTCGACCCAGCCGACGTCGCGGACGCGGGTGACGTCGCCGACAGTGCCTGTCTTGACGATGATGTCCTCGAACTGGCTCTTGTCGTCGAGGCGGCCGTTGACGTTCAGCGTGTACTGGAACGCCTGCCCCGCCGGCGTCGGTGGCGCGCCGACCTGGCCGGCGGTGACCTGCTGGCTCTGCTGCTGGATCGCCTGGATGACGTCCTGCGGCACCAGCCCGCGGACCTGCAGCTTGTTCGGATCGAGCCAGACCCGCATCGAATACTGGCCGGCGCCGAACACCGTGACGTTACCGACGCCTGATAGCCGCGACAACTCGTCCCGGATGTTGATGGTGGCGTAGTTCGACAGGAACAGGCTGTCGTAGGTCCTGTTCGGCGAGGTTAGCGTCACGAACAGCAGGATCGAGGTCGACTTCTTCTGCACCGTGACGCCCTGGTTCTGCACCGCGGACGGCAGCTGCGCCAGCGCCGAGGAGACCCGGTTCTGTACCAGCACCTGCGCGAAATTGAGATCGGTGCCGATCTTGAAGGTCACCGTCAGCGTATAGGTGCCGTCAGCGCCGCTGTAGGACTGCATGTACAGCATATCCTCGACGCCGTTCACCTGCTGCTCGATCGGCAGCGCCACGGTGTCGACCACCGTCTTGGCCGATGCGCCGGGATAGCGCGTCGTCACCTGCACCGTCGGCGGCACCACGTCGGGATATTGTGCGACCGCGAGATTGTACAGCGCCACGCCGCCAAGCAGGATCATCAGGATCGCGATGACGTTGGAAAGGACCGGGCGCTCGATGAAGAATTTCGAGATCATGGCGCGTCCCTATTTGGCCGGTGCCGGCGCCGCGTCGCCCTTCTGCACCTGCGGATCGACCTTCTGCCCGGGGATCGCACGCAGCAGCCCGGCGGTCACGACGCGATCGTCCGCCTTCAGCCCGCTCTCGATGACGCGCAGGCCCGCGTCGAGCGGGCCGGTGGTGACCTTGCGCTGCTCGACCACATTGTCGGCGTTGACCACCAGCACGTAGCGGCCGGCCTGGTCGCTGCCGATCGCGACGTCGGGCACCAGCAGCGCGTTCTCCTGCTTGGTGAAGGGCACGCGAACGCGGACGTAGAACCCCGGCAGCAGCACGCGATCCGGATTAGGTATCAAGCCACGGACGGGAAGCGTTCCGGTCGACTGATTGACGGTCGGCGAGACGTAATCGAGCTTGCCCTTGTGCGGATAGCCGGTCTCGGTCTGCAGGCCGACCTCAACCGGCAGCTGTCTGATGTCGTTGACCGTCATGCCGAGGCGGCGCGCTTCGTCGCGCACCCGCTGCACGTCCTGTTCACTGACGTTGAAATTCACATAGATCGGGTCGAGCTGCACGATGGTGGCAAGCTGGGTGGGCGACGCCACGCCGACCAGTTCGCCGACCGAGACCAGATGGTTGCTGACGATGCCGTCGAACGGCGCTGCCACATTGGTGTAGCCGTAATTGACCGCGGCGATCTTGGTATTGACCTGGGCCTGCTGCAGACTGGCCTGCGCGTTGTCCCGCACCGAGGTCGAGCTATCCAGCGTCGACTGCGAGACCGCCTGGCGCTGCACCAGATCCGTCTGCCGCTTGAAGTCGGCCTCGGCCTGCTTCAGCGTCGCCTGCGCGCCGACTTCGGCCGCCTGCGCCTGCTCCAGTTTCAGCTTGTAGGTCTCCGGCTCGATCGTGAACAGGGTGGTGCCGTCCTTCACCTGAGCGCCGTCCTGATAGTTGATCGACTGCAGGAAACCTTGCACGCGCGCGACCAGATCGACGGTCTTGATCGGCGCGGTGTTTCCGGTGGCGTCCAGATAGCGCGTGATGGCGCGCTGCACCGGCGGCGCAACCTCGACCTTCGGTGGCGGAGGCGCAACAAAACTGTTTTGCTCGCAGGCACTTAAACTGACAAAGGCCGATATGACGAAAGCCGAACGCGTCAGTGGCGCGTTTCGCAGCCGCACAAAATTGCTCCGCATGAAATGTGCCGATGCGCGCGCATGCCTCATTTCCGAGCCTCAATTCAAATGACTTAATTCAAGGATAGAGATGTCGAAGCGAGCGAAAAAATCAGCCTGATTCTTTCATAGCAACAATCCGCTTGCAGCGGAACTCGAAACCGAAAATGATGCCGCTCGCGAAGGTTGTTAGAGCAAGACTTTTTCAGAACGCAGTTCAGTTGAGCCGGAGGCTTCCGGCGCGACGAGAGGATTTAGTCAGATGATCAATACGTTGACACGAGCAACGAAGCTATCCGCATGGCTTGCGCTTGCGGCAATGATGAGCACCGCACCGGCGATGTCGCAGGCGCCGAGCCAGGCGCAGCGCGACGCCATCAAGTCACAATGCCGCAATGATTATATCGCGCACTGCTCGAGCGTTCCGCCAGGCGGCGAAGCGTCGCTGCAATGTCTGCAGAAGAACATGGCAAGCCTCGCACCGGGTTGCGCCAGCGCCGTGAAGGCCGTGGAAGCGCCGGCCGCGGCGCCAAAGGCGGATACCGCGGCAGCCAAGACCGATGCAGCCAAGACCGACGCAGCTCCAGCGACGGCGGCCAAGCCCGCCGCTGAGGCCGCCGCACCGAAGGCGGCCGGGACACCGTCCAACGCGCAGATTTCCGCGATCCGCAGCGCGTGCCGCTCCGATTATCCCAAGGTCTGTGCGGGTGTGCCGACCGGCGGCGCGCCGGCGCTGCAATGCCTCGAGAGGAACAAGGCAAAACTCTCGCCGGCCTGCGAGAAGGCGGTGGCTGCCGCCGGCGGTGGCGCCGCGCCGGCCGCCGGCGCTGCTGCGACGACGGCTGCGCCGGCCGCGGCATCGGCGGCAGCGCCGACCGTGATCGTGCTGCGGCCGATGCGCCCGCGCGAAGAACTGTTCGTGCTGCGCTCGGCCTGCGGCGCCGATGTCCGCTCGATCTGCGGCGGCGTCCAACCCGGCGGCGGCCGGATCCTGCAATGCCTGGCGACCAATGCCGGCTCGCTCTCGCCGGAATGCCGCGACGTGCTGGCGCCGTTCGCGGCGCGGTAATCCTGTTGTCACGAGACTGACCGCAAAGGGAGCCAACGATGCTGCGTATTGTCCTGACCGTCGCACTGCTCTGCGGCACGACTGCCGTCTACGCCCAGGAGCTAACCAACGCCCAACGCGACGCCTGCATGGGCGACTACGAGAAGTTCTGCAAGAGCGTGACGCCCGGCGGCGGGCGCATCATCGCCTGCCTTGCCAAGCAGAGCGACAAGCTGACGCCGGCCTGCAAGAAGGTGCTGGCGGAGGCGGAAAAGAAGTAGCCGCGCAGGCGGTGAGACGACATGTGCCCGGCGATTGCCGGTCACGGAGCCGTAGCACCTTGTTGATCAATCACAGGCCAATCAAGCCTCACCCCGGGAGAGGGAATATTATGCGTTCATTTTTGCTGATCGTCGCGGCCATGTTGTCCTTTGCCGCGACCATGACCTTTGAATCCTCCGACGCCAATGCGGTGGTTTGCGCCCGCGGCGTCTATCGCGCCGGGTGCGCTGGCTATCGCGGCGCCGTCGTCGTCCGCAAGCCCGTCGTCGCCGGCTGCCGCTGGGTATGGGTCGGCGGCGTGAAGGTCCGCCGCTGCTACTGAGCCTTTCAGCGCCAACAGGATAGTCGCCTCGCGCATTTTCCCTCTGGCGTTCCCGCCGGAGGGAGATTAGTGTGGAGCCAAATAGTAAGTACACTGTCAATCTGGGAGGCAGACGTTGCGGATCGCCGTGATCGGCGGAGGGCCCGGCGGGCTCTATTTCGCCTATCTCTGGAAGAAGCGTCACCCTGACGCCGAGATCGATCTGTTCGAGCAGAACGCCGCCGGCGCCACCTGGGGCTTCGGCGTGGTGTTCTCCGAGCAGGCGCTGGACTTCCTGCGCGCCGACGACCCCGAGACGGTCGACGCCATCGCGCCGCGGATGGAGAGCTGGAAGAACATCACCCTCAACCTGCGCGGCGAGAGCGTCGAGATCGACGGCGTCGGGTTTTCCTCGATCGGCCGGCTGGAACTGCTGACGATCCTGCAGCAGCGCGTGCGCAGCGTCGGCATCACGCCGCGCTTCGACACCGTGGTGCAGGCGGTCGACGAGCTCAGGGGTTACGACCTGATCGTTGCCGCCGACGGGCTGAACTCGATGGTCCGCCGCGGCTTCGAGACCGCGTTCGGCGCGTCGGTCTCGCATTCGAGCAACAAATTCGCCTGGTACGGCACCACAAAACCTTTCGCGACGCTGTCGCAGACCTTTGTGGCAACCGAGCGCGGCAGCTTCAACGCCCATCATTACCGCTACGCCAGGGACATGAGCACCTTCCTGGTCGAGTGCGACGCGGCGACCTGGGTCGCCTATGACTTTGCCGACAAGAGCATCGAAGAATCGCAGGCGATCTGCGAAGACGTGTTTGCCGAAACGCTGGACGGCCACCGGCTGATCTCGAACAAATCGGTGTGGCGCAATTTTCCGTGGATCTGGAACGAGCGCTGGTCGCACGGCAACATGGTGCTGATCGGCGACGCCCTGCATTCGGCACATTTCTCGATCGGCTCGGGCACGCGGCTTGCGATCGAGGACGCGATCGCGCTGACCAAGGCGCTGGAGACCGAGGCCGACATCGCCGCCGCGCTTGGGCGCTACGAGAGCGAGCGCAAGCCGATCGTGAAGAAGCTCGTCACCGCGGCGCGGACCAGCGCCGACTGGTACGAGCATTTCCCCGCGCATATGAAGCGCGACCTGATGGACTTCGCCTACAGCTACATCACCCGCTCCGGCCGGATCGACGACGCGCGGCTGCGCGCGATGTCGCCCGGCTTCATGGCCCGCTATGAAGCCGCAAAGGGACACTCATGACAGGGATCGCCGACCAGGTTCCGCTGGACAATCCCGGTGCGCGCGAGATCGGCTTTGCGATACCCGAGCACTACAATGCGAGCCGCATCCTGTTCGACAATCTCGGCAATGGCAACGCTGAACGCCTGGCGCTGATCGGTCCCGCCGGGACGCGAACCTATCGCGAGCTCTGCACTGACGCGGCGCGCTGGGGCCGCGCCTTCACGTCGCTCGGACTAGAGCGCGGCGACCGCGTGCTGCTGTTCCTCGACGACACGCCGGCCTACCCGGCCGCATTCTTCGGCGCGGTGCGCGCCGGCTTCGTGCCGCTGCTGATCAACACGCTGACGACATCAGAGCTGCTGCAGTTCTATCTGTCCGACGCCGGCGCGCAGGTCGCCGTGACTGACGCCGAATTCTGCACGCGCTTCAACGCGGAGGCCTGCAAGGACACACCACTGCGCACGCTGATCGTGGTCAACGGCGCTGCCAGCGAGCATGCCGTGCCTGAGATGCGCAACGCCGGCGACTGGCTCCAGGCGTTTCCGGGCGAACTCGACGAGGCCGATACGCACCGCAACGAGATGGCGTTCTGGATGTATTCGTCGGGCTCGACCGGCCGACCCAAGGGCATCGTGCATCTGCAGCACGACATGGCCTATAGCGAGCTCGCCTTTGCCCGCAACGTGCTGAAGCTCGGGCCTGGCGATATCTGCTTCTCGGTGCCGAAGATCTTCTTCGCCTATGGCTTCGGCAATTCGATCACGTTTCCTTTCTCGGTCGGCGCCGCGACGCTGCTGCTGCCGGGCCAGCCGAAGCCGGCGGCGATCTTCGCGGCGATCGCGCAGTATCGGCCGACCGTGTTCTTCGGCCTGCCGACGCTCTACATCTCGCTGACCAAGGCCGAAGGCGCGGACGCTGCCGATTTCTCCTCGCTGCGGATGGCGGTCTCGGCCGCTGAGGTGCTGTCGGCCGATGTCTTCAACGGCTGGAAAGAGCTCACCGGGCTTGAGATCATCGAGGGCCTCGGCTCGACCGAGGTGCTGCACATCTATCTCTGCAACCGCGCGGAAAAGAAGAAGCTCGGCGCCGCCGGCCTGCGCGTGCCCGGCTACGAGATCATGCTGCGCGACAGCGACGGCCGCGAGGTCGACGACAATGAGGAAGGCATCTTGTGGGTGCGCGGCGATTCCGCGACGCCGCTGTACTGGAACCGGCCGGACAAGACCGCCGAGACCGTGCGCGAGGACGGCTGGATCTACACCGGCGACCGCTTTGTCCGCGACAGCGACGGCTTCCACTTCTTCCGCGGCCGCGCCGACGATCTGATCAAGATCTCCGGCCAGTGGGTCTATCCGCTCGAGGTCGAGCTCTGCCTCGCCGATCACCCCGACGTCCGCGAATGCGCCGTCTACGCCGCCGAACTGCCGGACCGCCGCATGACGCTGCGCGCCGTGGTGGTGATGAACAAGGGCGGCTTCGACACCGATGAGGCAACGCGGCGGCTGCAGGATTACGTCAAGGCGAAGCTGCTGCCCTACAAATATCCGCGCGAGGTGAAGTTCATCGACGAACTGCCGAAGACCGGCACGGGGAAGATCGACCGGCAGGCGGTGATGCGGATGTGAGGGCGCCAGACTGCTCAACACTGCCGCCACACATTCAGTGTCGTCCCGGCGAAAGCCGGGACCCATAACCACAAATCTTTATGGCGCGAAGGCTGGGGCCCCAGCTCACTGAAACAACGACCATTTGGGGTTATGGGTCCCGGATCGCGCTTCGCTTGTCCGGGACGACGACTGAAAATGCGGCGACCGCGTCTCCTGCGTCAACCGACGGGGGAGCTAACTTCCCAACCCCGTCCCGCCATACAGCCACGCAATATCGTCGCACCACTGCTGTTGCGACTTCGCGCTCATGATCGCGTTGCGGATGCGGGCGTGCTCGCCGGCGGGATGGTAGACGTGCTCGCCGATCGCGCGTGACATCAGCTGCACGCGCGCGGTGCGGGGGAAGCGTTGCGCGCGGTAAGCATCGAGTGCCGCCGCCTGATCATCGTGGTTGGCCAGCATGTGCGACAGGCACACCGCGTCCTCCATCGCCTGGCAGGCGCCTTGCGCGAAATATTGCAGCATCGGATGCGCGGCATCGCCGAGCAGCACGACGCGGCCGTCGATCCAGCGCTCATCGGGATCGCGGTCGCACAGCACCCAGAGCTTCCAGTTGGTGCCGTGGCGGATGATGTTCTGCGCACGCTCGTGGACGTGGGTAAAACCCCTCATCACCTCGTCCTCGGAGACCGGCTTGCCGGCGACCGGCTCCGGCGCGTCATTGTGGTAGGTGACGACGAGGTTGAACACCTTCCAGCCTGACAGCGGGTAATGCACGATGTGGCATTTCGGGCCGGCCCACAGTGTGGCCGCGTTCCAGCGCAGATCCTCCGGCATCTGCTCCGTCGGGATCACGGAGCGATAGGTGGTGTGGCCGGAGACGCGCGGCGGTCCGTCTGATGTCACCTGCTTGCGGATATTCGACCACAGTCCGTCGGCGCCGATCAGGAGACGTCCGGTAATGCGCTCGCCACTGGCGAGTTTTGCAGTCACCGATGAACCATCCTGTTCATAGCCGACAACCTCGCTGGAGACGCGGAGCTCGATCAGCTCGTGGTTCTGGCAGGCGCGCAGGAACACGCCATGCAGATCGCCGCGATGCACCACCGCATAGGGATTGCCGAACCGCGCCCGAAAACTGTCGCCAAGATCGATATGGGTGATCTCGTCGGCGGTCAGCGCATCCATCAGCCGCAGCTGGTCGATATAGACGGCCATGTTGCGCGCGGCTTCGCCGACGCCGAGATAGTCGAAGGCGTGGAACGCATTCGGCCCGAGCTGGATGCCGGCGCCGATCTCGCCGAGTGCTGCGGCCTTCTCCAGCAGGATCGAGCGGATGCCCTTCTGCGCGAGGCCCAGCGCCACGGCGAGACCGCCGATGCCGCCACCCGCGATCAGGACCGGCTTGCTGTCTGCCATCAGCCCGACCTCCCCAGATGTTCGAGCGCGTCCTCGGCGCGCAGCGGTACCCGCGAGGACTCGTTGTTGAGGTCGACGAGTTGCGTCAGCAGCGCCAGCAGCGTCTTGCGATCGGCCGGCTTCAGCGGCTGCAGCATCCGCGCCTGCGCCTTGTCGACCGAAGGCATGATGTCGTTGAGCACGGCGGCGCCGGCCCTGGTGAGATAGAGCAGCTTGACGCGCTTGTCCTCGGGCGACGGCTTGCGGGCGATGAACTCCTTGGCCTGCAGCCGCTCGATCACATTGCCGAGCGTGGAGCGGTCGAACGCGATCACCGCGGAGAGCCGGGTGGCGTCGATGCCGGGATGGGTCGAGATCGTCACCAGCGCGGCGTACTGCACCGGCGTCAAGTCGAACGCCTTGCACTCCTCGATGAACAACGCGACCGCGATCTGCTGCATCCGTCGAAACAGATAGCCGGGCGCGGTGTAGACCGCGTCCATGGTGACGGGCGTTGGCTTGCTATTCGGCATCGGGTTGCTTGTCCGGGGCGGCGTCGGCAAACGCCTTGACCTGTTTCGCCGCGGCCTCTGCCTTGAGCAGGCGCGGATAGGCCGAGAGATCGACGCCGAAGCGCCGCGCATTGGCAAGCTGCGGCACCAGGCAGAGATCGGCCAGGGTCGGCTGGTCGCCGAAGCAGAACGGTCCCGCCTCTTCCGCGATCAGGGTCTCGCACGCCGACAGACCCTCGCGATTGGCCCAGGCCGCCCACTCCGTCACCTGCGCCTCCGGCAGGCCGAGCTGACGCAGCCGCGCCAGCACCTTCAGGTTCTGCACCGGGTGGGTGTCGCAGGCGATCGCCTGCGCGAACGCCCGCACCTTGGCACGCCGCAGCGGATCGTTTGGCAAGAGCGGCGGATTGGGATGGGTCTCGTCGAGCCATTCGATGATCGCGAGCGACTGGGTGAGGATCGCGCCGGCGTCATCCTCCAGCGTCGGCACCAGCCCCTGCGGGTTGATCGCAAGATAAGCGGGCGCGCATTGCTCGCCCTTGCGCAGATGATGCGGCAGATGCTCGGGCGTGAGCCCCTTCAGATTGAGGGCGATCCGCACCCGATAGGACGCGCTGCTCCGGAAATAGCCATGCAGCTTCATCGGAACCTCCCTTGCATTTCGTGTGGTTGATTGACGCTAGTCATATTATGAGTATACTGTCAATTAAATTGAACCGACAAGAATGATGGGAGGCTTGCCATGGAAGCCGTGCAGAAGACCCCGGAGCGCGAGGCATTCTACAAGAAGATCGACGGCCAAAACCTCTCGGCGCTCTGGAACGTGATGAACGATCTGATCACGCCGGAGCCGAAGAGCGCCTCCCGCCCTCACCTCTGGAAATTCGATCAGATCCGCGATTACATGAACGAGGCCGGCAGGCTGATCACGGCCAAGGAAGCCGAGCGCCGCGTGCTGGTGCTGGAAAATCCCGGCCTGCGCGGCCAGTCCAAGATCACGACCTCGCTGTTCGCCGGCGTGCAGATGGTGGTGCCGGGCGACATCGCCCCCGCCCATCGTCACGCGCAGTCAGCGCTGCGCTTCGTGCTCGAGGGCAAGGGCGCCTTCACCGCCGTCGATGGCGAGCGCACCGCGATGGCGCCGGGCGATTTCGTCATCACGCCGTCGATGACCTGGCACGACCATTCCAACGAAACCAGCGAGCCGATGTTCTGGCTCGACGGGCTCGACATTCCGATGGTGCAGTTCTTCGATTGCTCCTTCGCCGAAGGCGCCAAGGAAGATCAGCAGTCGATCTCGAAACCAGCCGGCGCGAGCTTCGCGCGCTACGGCCACAATCTGCTGCCGATCGATCAGAAGCGGACCTCGAAGACCTCGCCGATCTTCAACTACCCCTATGAATACACCCGCGAGGCGCTGGAGAAGGCCAAGGGCAGCGACGAATGGGACGCCTGCCACGGCCTGAAGCTGAAATTCTCCAATCCCGAGACCGGTGATTTTGCGATGCCGACCATCGGCACCTTCATCCAGCTGCTGCCGAAGGGTTTCAAGACCGCGCGCTATCGCGCGACCGACGCGACCGTGTTCGCCGCGATCGAGGGCAAGGGCCGCACACGGATCGGCGACCAGACCTTCGAGTGGGGCCCGCGCGACCTGTTCGTGGTGCCGAGCTGGCACTGGGTCACCCACGAGGCCGATGCCGACTCCGTGCTGTTCTCGTTCTCCGACCGCCCGGTGCAGCAGAAGCTCGACCTGTTCCGCGAGGACAGGGGGAACGCATAAATTCGTCGTCCCGGGCAAGCGACTTGTCCGCCGTAGCTCAACGAGCGAAGGCGGAAGCGCGACCCGGGACCCATAACCACAGGGCTTTGTTAAAGACGCTGTGGCCCCAGCTGTTTCCAACAACCACGCCCTGTGGTTATGGGTCCCGGCCTTCGCCGGGACGACGGCGGAGGTTGGGGCTCGCGATGCGCACTTCACCGCCAGTGCAGCAGCCGCGTCTCCAGCCAGTTGATCAACTTCCCCACCGCTAGCCCGAACAGCGACAGGATCACGACGCCGGCGAGCAGCTGATCGGTCTGCATCAGATTGCCGGCCTGCAGCACGAAGGCGCCGATGCCGTATTGCGCGCCGATCATCTCGGCGCTGACGACCAGCAGCAGCGCAACCGATGCGGTGATGCGGAAGCCGGCGAGGATCGAGGGCAGCGCGCCCGGCCAGATCACGCGGCGCACGATGGCGTGGAACGGCACGTTGAAGCTTTGCGCCATCCGGATCAGATTGCGCGGCACCGCATCGACGCCGCTATAGACCGAGATCGCGGTCGAGAAGAACACGCCGAGCGCAATGGTCGCGATCTTCGGCTCCTCGCCGATCCCGAGCCACAGGATCAGGAGCGGCAGCAGTGCGATCTTCGGGATCGGGAACAGCGCCGAGATGAAGGTGATGCCGACGCCGCGCGCCAGGGTCGACAGCCCGATCGCGAAACCAACGATGACGCCGGCGACCGTGCCGATGATCCAGCCGGTGCCGATCCGCATGATTGACCAGGACAAATGCTGCCACAGCGCGCCCGACATCGCGAGCTTGGTGATCGCAACCGCGATCGCCGACGGCGCCGGCAGGAACAGCGGATTGACCAATCCTGCGCTGCCCGCGAGTTGCCAGACCGCGATCACAAGCGCGAGCGCGATCCAGCCGGCATAGCGGCTGCCGCCCGGGGTAAAGCCGGCACCGCGAAACGCGACCGGCCGTGTTGCTTCCGCCGACTGATCGTTCGTCTCCTGCGGCGCGCGGTCAAGCATGCTGAACCTCGCGCTCGGCATCGATCGCCTCTTTCCGGATCAGCGACCACAGCTCCCCTTGAAGGGCGGCCAGCGGCCCGCGCGCATCCACAGCACCGCGTTCGGCGCGCGTCATCGGAATGGTCACGATCTCCCTGATGCGGCCGGGGCGGCGTGACAGCACGACGACGCGGTCGGCGAGCCGCACAGCTTCCTCAAGGTTATGCGTGACATAGACCGCGCCCATCGTGCCGTCGGCAAGCAGGCCTACGAAATCCTCCATCAGGAGCTCGCGGGTCTGCGAATCCAGCGCCGATAGCGGTTCGTCCATCAACAGAATCGCGGGGCGAACCGCGAGTGCGCGCGCAATGCCGACGCGCTGGCGCATGCCGCCGGACAGCTGTTTTGGGTAAGTCGCACGGAAATCGGAGAGACCAGTGCGGCGCAGCGCGTCGTCGATCACCGCACGGCGGTCACCTGCGCTGAGGGCCGTGTGCAGCAGCGGGAACGCGACGTTCTCCTCGACAGTATTCCACGGCAGCAGGGCAAAATCCTGGAATACGAAGGTCAGCGGATTGAGGCTGCCGGCCGGCGGCGCGCCGCGCAGCTCGGCGGCGCCCGCGGATGGCCGCAGCAGCCCACCGAGGATCGACAGCAGCGTGCTCTTGCCGCAGCCGGACGGACCGACGATCGCAACGATCTCGCCGGCCGAGACCTGGAAGGAGACATCATCGAGCACGTCGAGCGCGCCGAAGCGATGGCTGATATGGTCGGCGATCAGGTCCATGTTAGAGGCTCATTATCTGATCCGTCACCCTGAGGAGCCGCGCAGCGGCGTCTCGAAGGGTCGACGGCCCGGATGCAGCTCGGCCGTGCATCCTTCGAGACGCGCGCAAGTGCGCGCTCCTCAGGATGACGGGTGGACTATGGTGCGCGCGGCTCGACATCAATCCGCCTTCACATAGTCCTTGGCGATGATCGCGCCGGCGTCAAAACCCTTGTCGACAAAACCCTGCTCCTGCAGCCACTTGATCTGGTTGTCGACGTTCTTCACGTCGAGCTTGCCGTCGGGATCGATATAGGCGCAGTTGCCGACCACCTGCTCGACCGGAAGATTGGTGTATTTGGCGATGATCTCAAGCAGCGGTTTTGTCCGCTCGTTGATCGGCACCACGCCGTCCTTGATCGCCGTGAGGATCACGTCGTGATATTCGTGGTCGGCGCGGGTGAGCGCGGCGAGCAGTCGGGTCACCAGCGGTGCGTTGGTCAGCGTCTTCGGCGAAGCGAAGATGGCACCGAGCTGCCACGGCGTCTCGTCGCCGACCCAGCCCAGAAACTTCGCGCCGTTGGAATCCATCAGCGTCCGCGCCGTCGAGACCGGCAGCAGCGCCGCATCGACTGTGTCGCCCTTCAGCGCCGCGGCGGCGTTCGACAGCGACTGCAGCGGCACGACCTTCACGTCGGACAGTTTGAAGCCGTATTTGTCGGCGAGCAGGCCGAGCGAATAATGGAAGCTGGAGCCGACCTGGGTCACCGCCACGCGCTTGCCCACCAGATCCTTCGGCGTCTTGAGGCCGCCAACATAGGCGTTGTTGCTGGCGAAATAGCCGATCAGGGGATAGCCGGCCTTCTCGCGGCTCATGCCGCCGATCACCTTCAGCGTACCCTTGCCGGCGAGATTGTAGAGGCCCGCGGTGAACGCGGTGATGCCGAAATCGATGTCGCCCGAGGTGGTCGCGACCGCGATCGGCTGTGCCGCATCGAAGAATTTCAACTCGACGTCGAGGCCGGCGTCGCGGAAATAGCCCTTGTCCTGCGCGATGAACACCGGCGCCGAGGACGACAGGCGCAAGACGCCGATCTTCGCCTTGAGGAGATCATCGGCCCGCGCGATGCCGCTCGCGGCCCAGACCAGCAGACCCGCGAGTGCGAGCCGCGTCCAACCCTTCATTGCCGTCCTCCGCCTAAAGTCCTTCGGGCACGGCCTGATCGCGGCCGATGAACGCGCCCTGTCTGCCGAGCAGTTGTTGCAACTTTTCGACGGAAATGTCGCGCGGATTCGTGTTACCCGACAGCGCCAGCGCAGCCGCGGTTCCCGCCGCCTCGCCCATCACAAAACAGGCACCGGAGACGCGCGCGGCCGACTGCCCTTCATGGGTCATCGAGGCGCAACGGCCGGCAACCAGGAGATTGTCGACACCATCCGGCACCAGCATCCGGTACGGCAACTCGTTGTAGCCGCGGCTCTCCGGGATCGGCGGAAATTCGAAGATCACGTCGCCCGGCACGTGTGACTCCTTCGGCCAGCCGTTGACGCCGATCGAATCCTCGAACGAGGCGCAGCCCAGCACGTCTTCGCCTGATAGCATGTAGCCGCCGATCACGCGCCGCGTCTCGCGGATGCCGAGCTGCGGCGGCAGATCGACGATGTAGGAGTTCTCGAAGCCAGGCACCGTGCGCAAAAAGGCAAAAGCCTCGACCGCCTGGCGGCGGCCCTCGATCTCGCCGCGCGTCATGTCGTCGGGGTCGATGCCCGAGATGGCGCCGCCATCGCTTCGGGTCACCTGGGTGAAATTCACCCGCCATTCGATCTGCGATTTCTGCGGCCGCACGATCGCCGACTTGCGCGGGAATTTATGCGTGCCGGCGGCCTCGGCCTCCGCCATCAGCGCCGGGATCGTGCGCCACGCGTCGCCCGCTTTCGCCGGATCGATGCCGTTGAGGCGGAACATCATCGAGGGGTAGAGCATGCCGCCTTGGTTGTCGCCGACTTCATAGGGCGCGCCCGCCCACACCGCGAGATCGCCGTCGCCGGAACAGTCGATGAAGATGCCGGCCAGCACCGCTTGCCGGCCGGCCTTGGTTTCCACCATTAGCGCGCGAATCCGCGCGCCGTCCATCACAACGCCGGCACCGAGTGCGTGGAACAGGATGTCGACCTTGTGATGCGCCAGCAGATCGTCCGCCGCGATCTTGTAGGCGGCGGTGTCATACGCCTGCGCAAGGATCTTGCCGAGGATCAGATGCGGCGCGTTCAACCCGCCGAGACGGTCGATCCGCGCCAGCAAGTCGGAGGCGATGCCCTGCACCACGCGGTGCATCTCGCCGAAGATGTTGGCGTGCAGTCCGCAGAAGTTGGTCACGCCCGCCGCGGTGCCCATGCCGCCGAGAAATCCGTAGCGTTCAATCAGCAGCGTCCGCCGTCCGGCACGTGCCGCGCCGACGGCCGCCGCGATGCCGGCCGGTCCGCCGCCGAGCACCACCACGTCATATTCGCCATAGAGGGGGACCTGCCGCGCAGGTTCTTCGATCGTGCTCGCTCGCATCATTTCCGCCCTGAACAAAGTTGATTGGGCCAACTATGAATTGATGCGGATTGCAGTACAATCCACCAAATTATGTAATCAGCTTTCGCGAATCGAGAAAGGCAAAGGGAGAAAAAGGTAAGAGCGGATGGATACGCTTGTTAACCTCGAGGCCTTCCTCGCCACCGCCGACGCCGGCGGCTTCTCCGCCGCTGCGCGCAAGCTCAACGTCGCAACGTCAGTCGTCGCCAAGCGCGTCACCCAGCTAGAGGAACGGATTGGCACCGCGCTGTTCCATCGTTCGACCCGCCAGTTGCGGCTGACCGAGGCCGGGCAGCAATATGTCCATCGCGCCCGCGGCGTGGTTGCCGATGTCGGCGATCTCTTGTCTCGGATGGGCGAGAAGCAGCGCGATCTCACCGATCACCTCCGCGTCAAGGCACCGACATCGCTGACGGTGGCGCGGCTCGCCGATGCTTTCACGATCTTCCAGAAGCAAAACCGCAGCGTGAAGCTCGAGATCGTGATGATCGACCGTCCGGTCGATCCGGTGACCGAGGGTTTTGATATCGCGATCGGCGCCTTCCCGCATTCGTTCGGCGGCGTCGTCGACGAGCCGTTGTGCCGGCTGCCGCGGCTGTTGTGCGCCTCGCCTGTGTATCTGAAGAAGCACGGCACACCGAAGCATCCGCGCGACCTGGTCGATCATCGCTGCCTCAGCTTCCTGCCGACCGGGCCGGAATGGCCGTTCGAGGGGCCGCGTGGCCGCATCAATATCCAGGTGCGCCCGATTCTCTCGTCGAACGAGGGCCGTGTGCTGACGCAAAGCGCGATCGCCGGCAACGGCATCGCCCTGCTCTCGCACTATCTGGTCGCGGACGCGCTGCGCGACGGCGTCCTGCAGCCGGTGCTCACTGAGTTTCCGATCCCGGAACTGTGGGTGAAGGCCGCCGTTCCGGAACGCCGCATCAATGCCGCCGCCGTGCAGGCGCTGCTAAGGACATTGAAAAAAATGCTGTCGCAATCGCTGTGATCCGACGACAGCCTTGCCCCTCGCACGCGGACCTGAGACAAGACCACGAAAGGATCGCCCGCTTGAAACTCCTGATCTCGGTTTCGCTCGGCCTCATCATCGTCGCTGGGCCCGCGGCGGCGATCGAGACCTGCCGCTTCACCGAGGCCAAGGCGGAACGCGAGGCCTGCTACCACCGCCAGGAGCAGGAACTGGCGGCCCGGCGCAAGCCCGAAGCGCCTGTGACGCGGTCGAGCGAATCGAAGACATTCGATCAGCTGCAACAGATGCGCCGCGACGACGCGGAGGTCTACCGGAGCATGCGCGGCATCTGCAACGGCTGCTGAACGAAACAGAGAGACTTACGCCGTGCCACCGCCCCATCGCCCCGCGCGCTTCTCGGCGAAGGACGCGAGCCCTTCGGCCGCCTCGGCGGTCTGCCGCTTGGCCGAATGCAGATGGACGAGACGCTTGTAGGCGTCGTCGTCCACGCCCATGCCGCCGAACGAGCTTTCCATCGCGAGCTTCTTAGTCTCGGCCATCGCATCCGGTGCGTTGCCGAGCAGCTGCTCCACGACCTTGGCGCCGGCGCTTTCGAGATCGGCGAGCGGCACCACCTCATGCACGAGGCCGATGCGGCGCGCATCCTCGGCGCCGAAGCGTTCGCCGGTCAGCGCGTAGCGGCGCACCTGGCGCACGCCGATGGCGTCGCAGAGCTGCGGGATGATGATCGCCGCGGTCAGGCCCCAGCGCACCTCGGTGATCGAGAACAACGCGTTATCAGCCGCGATCACGATGTCGCAGGCCGAGATCACGCCGGTGCCGCCGCCGAAGCAGCCGCCCTGCACCAGTGCGACCGTCGGGACCGGCAGCGTGTTGAGGCGCTGCACCGCCTCGAACGTGGCGCGCGACGCCACCTCGTTCTCCTCTGATGATTTCGGCCGCACGCCGTTGATCCATTTCAGGTCGGCGCCGGCCTGGAAATGCTTGCCATTGCCCTTGAGCACGACAACGCGCACCGGCTTGGTCGAGAGATCGTCGATCGCGGCCAGCACGCCCGCAATCAGCGCGCCGTCATAGGCATTGTTGACCTCGGGGCGATTCAGCGTGACGGTCGCGACCCCGCGCGCATCGAGGCTCCACAGGACTGGGCTGGCCGACATGATTTTTCTCCCTCGTTCGGCATTGCTCTTGCCTTGTACTAGCCTCGCACTATGGCGAGCGGAGATGCCTTGATCCATCACTTTCAAGCGCGCGCGACCGCGCCACGCGCATGACGGGTTGCGCGATGCCCCGCGCTTGTGGAAACTGACGCGGCACGTTTGCAAGGAATTGTTCCACTCATGCGTATTTGCATTTTCGGCGCGGGCGCCGTCGGCAGCCATTTCGCGGTCCGGCTGGCACGCGCCGGTCACGACGTGTCCTGCGTGATGCGCGGGCCGCATCTCGACGCGGTCAGGGCCAACGGATTGACGCTCGAGGTCGGCGGCACCAGGCTCACCGCAAAGGTGAAGGCGTCGGCCGATCCCGCCGAGCTGGGTCCGCAGGACGTCGTCATCTGCACGTTGAAGGCCACCGGCATCGGCGCGCTCGCGACCGGGCTCCCGCCGTTGCTTCAACGCGACGCCGCCATCGTGTTCGCGCAGAACGGCATTCCCTGGTGGTACGATCTCGGCCTGCCGCCACAGCATCCCGCCATCCCCGATCTCGGCTTCCTCGACCCCGGCGGGCGGCTGCGCAGCGCCATCCCGAAGCAACGGATCATTGGCGGCGTGATCTTCTCGTCCAACGAGGTGATCGCGCCCGGCGTGGCGGCAAACCTGTCGCCGGATCGCAACCGCCTTTTGATCGGCGAGTGCGACGACCGTCAGAGCGAGCGCATTGCCACTCTGCGCGCGGCGCTGAATGAAGCCTCGATCGAATCGCCCGAGGTCACGGAAATCCGCGAGACGATCTGGTCGAAGCTGCTCACCAACATGTCGATGTCGGTGCTGTGCCTGTTGACCGGACTGACCGCGCGTGCCGTCCGCGACGATCCTGTCATGCAGGACGTGATCCCGCGCCTGCTCGACGAGGCCAATGCGGTGGCGACTCGCTATCTCCCTGCGGTCAAGCGCGTCACCCGCAGCGGGCCGGCGCCCGACCACAAGCCCTCGATCCTGCAGGATTACGAGCTCGGCCGCGCCATGGAGATCGACGTGCTGGTGCGCGCCCCGGCGGCGTTTGCCCGCGCAGCCGGCATTCCGACCCCGATGCTCGACCTGATGGCCGCGCTCGCGATCCAGAAGGCGCGTGACAAGGACCTGTACCAGGGCTGACAATCCGCCCCACCACGATAACAAGCAGGGACATCGAACCATGCACGTCAAGAACAAGGTCTGTGTCGTCACCGGCGGTGCGAGCGGGATCGGCGAAGCGGTGGCGCGGGCCTATGCGGAGGCGGGCGCCCGCGGCGTCGTGGTCGCCGATCTCAAGACCTCGCGCGACCGGCTCGCCAATGTCGCCGGCGATATCGACGGGCTTGCGGTCACCGCTGATGTCGGGCTCGAAGAGGACATCAAGGCGCTGATCGCCGCGGCCGAGGACAAATATGGTCCGGTCGACGTGTTCTTCTCCAATGCCGGATTGTCGCGCAAGGGACAGGAAGCCGCGACCGATGCCGATTGGGACGTGAGCTGGCGGGTGCATGTGATGAGTCACGTGTTCGCGGCGCGTGTGCTGGTGCCCGGCATGCTGGCGCGCGGCTCCGGCTATCTCATCAACACCGCATCGGCCGCGGGGCTATTGGCCTCGCTGAACTCGATGCCTTACGGCGTGACCAAGAGCGCCGCGGTCGCGCTCGCCGAGCATCTCGCCATCCAGTATGGCGATCGCGGCATCCGCATCTCCGTGCTCTGTCCGCAATCGGTGCAGACCGGCATGACGACGCCGGGCCCGAGCGCAGCGCGCGTCGACGGCGTGCTGCAGCCGGGCGAGGTCGCGCGCATGGTGATCGAGGCGATGGCCGAGGAGCGCTTCCTGATTCTCTCGCATCCGCAGGTGCAGGAATACATGCAGCGCAAAGTCACCAACCGCGAGCGCTGGCTCTCCGGCATGCGCCGGCTGCGCGACCGGATCTATGGCGGTGCGACGTCAGGCTGACGGCGGCGCGAACTTCCCCAACGGCCCGGAATAGACCTTCGCCGCGGGCGAGGCGTAGGCGCCGCGGCGTGACGTCGTGAGCTTGAGACCGGCGAGCGCCTCCGCCTGCTTCACCGCGGCGGCGACGCCATCGACCACCGGCACACCGAATTGCACCGACAGCTCATGTGCAAGATCGGCCATGCCGGCACAGCCGAGCACGATGGCGTCGGCGCCCTTCTCCAGCGCGCGGGCGATCTCCGCCTGCAGCTTTGGCTTGGCGCCCGAGCCCGGCTTCTCCAGATCGAGCACTGCGACGTCGCAGGCGGTGACCACGGCGCGATCGGCAAAGCCGTAGCGGCGGACCAGCTCTTCCAGCGGCACGATCGAGCGCGGCAGCGTGGTGACGATGCCGATGCGTTTGGCGATCTGTCCGGCCGTGACCAGCGCCGCTTCGCAGATGCCGACCACGGGGTAGCGCGCTGCCGACCGCGCGGCATCCAACCCGGTGTCGTCGAAGCAGGCGATGATGCCGACGTCCGCATCGGGCGTCTTCAACAGCGCCTCGATCAGGCCGGGAACGGCAAACGCCTCGTCGTAGAAGCCCTCGATCGAGGCCGGCCCCATCGACGAGGTGACCGCCACGATCTCGGTGCCGGATGCGGCAACCGCCTGCGCGGCGGTGGCGATGGTCGCGGTCATCGACGCGATGGTGTTGGGATTGACGATCAGGATCTTGGTCATGGGTTACGACTCACGAATGCTTGGCGACCCACGCCGCGAACGCATCGAGCAGCTCGGCCATCACCTCGCGGTCGTTGCGGCCGGAGCGCTTGAGGACATGGAAGGAGTGGTCGGCCTCCTGCACCAGATGCAGCGTCGCACGGCTACCCAACGCCTTCACCACAGGCTCGAGCAGGTCGAGCTCGGCCAGCGCATCGCGGGTGCCCTGCAGGAACAGCATCGGGACCTTGACCTCGGCGAGATGTTTGGCCCGCTCGCTCGACGGCTTGCCGGCGGGATGCAGGGGGAAGCCGAGGAACACCAGCCCGCGCACGCCGGCGAGCGGCGCTTTCGCCTGCGCCTGCGAGGTCATGCGTCCACCGAACGACTTGCCGCCGGCGAACAGCGGCAGTTCGCCGCAACGCCGCGCGGTCTCCGCCACCGCGGCGCGCACCGTTGCCTGCGCGACGGCGGGCGGATCGGGCCGCTTGCTGCCCTTCTCCATGTAGGGAAACTGATAGCGCAGCGTCGCGATGCCGCGCTCGGCGAGGCCCGCCGCAATCGACTCCATCGAGGCATGGGCCATGCCAGCGCCGGCGCCATGCGCAAACACATAGGCCGCACGCGCCTGCGCCGGGCGCAGCAGCAGCGCGGACACCGTGCTGTCGTCCGAGATCGTGATCGTGAGCGGTTGCGCGCCTGACGCGTTCAAGATGACATCTCGAAGAATTGTTGTGCCGATAGTTCTAGCCGCACGCCTCGATGCGCGCAAATGCCGCCGCGACGACGCCGCAAGTGAGATGGCTCACAGCCGATCAATGTTTCCTTTGCAACATTGCCTTTGCAACATTTCCGCTGTTAGACCAAGAGCCGCCACTGTAGGATGGTGTGCAGCATGACACACGCAGAACGCGAACTTGTTTTCGGCGATTTTTAACATCTCGTCCATATGACGCGCGGGTACCACGAATCGGGGGACGGGGCATGCCTCGCAAGACGATCTTCTTCATCGGACTGCTGATTGTCGCCGGCGTCCTCTACTTCAAGGACGATATCGAGACGGTGGTAAGCGGCTTCCGCGTCAAGGTCGTCGACTACCAGCCGCAGGCAAAGAGCGTGTGGCTGGATCAGAATGTCAGCGCCGAGCGGCTGCGCTGGTTCTACCACGCCGACCAGGGCACCCGGACCTTCGGCATTCCCCATGAATGGTTCATGGCGCTGGAGCAGCCGACGGTCTGGCCGCTGTTCACGGCGCCGCCGCGGCTCAGCGAGACTAGTTATCTCGGCCGCTTCGGCTTTATTCCCGACACTGTGATCCCGGGCAAGCCCGATGCGCTGCCGATCGGCTTCGCGCAGGGCAGTCCGATGGCGGATGCCAATGGCACGCCCTGGCGCAACCCGCACAGCAAGGCCGACATGACCGGGCTCGGGCTGACCTGCGCGGCCTGTCACACCGGAAGCTTCACCTATCGCGGTACCGAGATCGTGATCGACGGCGGGCCGGCCAACACCAATCTGTTCGAATTCCAGAAGAGCGTCGGCGTCTCGCTGCTCTTGACCCGGTTCTGGCCGGGCCGCTTCTCGCGCTTTGCCGACGAGATCCTCGGCAAGGATGCGAGCCTCGACGAGCGCATGGCGCTGCGCGGCCAACTCGACCTGGTGTTGAAGCAATACGCCAACATCAACTCGTTGGAGACCAAGGTCGCCGCCAACAGCGTCGAGGAAGGCTATGCGCGGCTCGACGCGCTGAACCGGATCGGCAACCAGGTGTTTTCGATCGACCTGAACAATCCGAACAACTACGCCTCGCATTCGGCGCCGGTGCATTTCCCGCGGATCTGGAACGCGCCATGGTTCAGCTGGGTGCAATATGACGGCTCGATCATGCAACCGATGGTGCGCAATGCCGGCGAGGCGCTCGGCGTCAGCGCGGAGCTCAATCTGCTCGACGAATCCAGGGGCCTGTTCAAGTCGAGCGCGCGGGTAGACGTGCTGCACGAGATGGAGCGGATGATCGCCGGCGAGCCGCCCAGCGAGGACAAGGGCTTTGGCGGCCTGGCGTCGCCGAAATGGCCGGAGAACATCCTGCCGCCGATCAACATGGATCTCGCGAAGACAGGCGGCGGGCTCTACAAGACGCGCTGCCAGGGCTGCCATGGCCCGGCGATCGACAGCAAGGCGCTGCCCGCGAGCGAGGCCTTTGCGCTGTTCAAGGACAAGAAGCGCTGGATCAAGAACGACGCCGGCCAGCCGCTGCTCGACGTCGAGATGATTCCGATCAGCCTTATCGGCACCGACGGCGCGCAGGCCGAGAGCCTGGCACACCGTACGGTCGAAACGCCGGCCAATCTGAAGATCAAGGACGGTAGTTTCGGACCGGCGCTCGGCGACCTCGTCGAGAAGGCCGTCAACTACTGGTACGACCAGAACAAGACTCCGCCGGAGGATCGCAAGCGCATCAACGGCTACCGGCCGAACGAGATCCAGGCGCCGCTCGCCTACAAGGTCCGGCCGCTCAACGGCATCTGGGCGACGCCGCCCTATTTGCACAACGGATCGGTCCCGACCATCTACGCACTGCTGTCGCCGGTGAAGGAGCGTCCCTCGACCTTCTATCTCGGCAGCCGCGAGTATGATCCCAAGGATCTCGGCTATGCCTGGAAGGACAAGGTCAAGAACGGCTTCGTGCTCGACACCACCAAGCGCGGCAACAGCAACTCCGGACACGAATTCTCGAACGAGAAGCGTGCCGGCGTGATCGGGCCGGAGCTGACGGAAAACGAGCGCCGCGCTTTGATCGAGTTCATCAAGACGCTCTGAGTAGGATGGGCTTTGCTTGCATCGGTCTCGCGGCCGACCTCTCCCGCTTGCGGGGGAGGTCGCAGCGCATCGAAGATGCGATGCGGGTGGGGGCTCTCTCCGCATTGCGACTCGTGGAGAAAGCCCCCACCCCGGCCCTCCCCCGCAAGCGGGAGAGGGAGCACAGCTCCTTCGCAGCCCCCTCACCCCTTCGGCACCGGCTGCCGGCGCGCCGGGCGGGTCATGGCTTCGAGCTCGAGCAACTCGTTGAGCTGCGCCTCGGTCAGGAGCTTTTCCTCCAGCACGATATCGGCGACCGAGCGGTTCTCCTTCAGCGCGCGGCGCGCCACGCGCGATGAGGCCTCATAACCGAGCGCCGGCGCCAGCGCCGTGATCAGGCCGATCGAGCCCTGCACCAGGCTGCGGCAGCGCTCGCGATCGGCCTCGATGCCGTCGACGCAGCGCTTGGTCAGCGTGTCGATCGCCGCGGTCAGCATGCGCAGCGAGCTCAGCACGCAGTAGCCGATGGTCGGCTCGAACGCGTTGAGCTGGAGCTGGCCACCTTCGGCGCACATCGTCACCGTGAGATCGTGCCCGATCACGAGGAAAGCGACCTGGTTGACCACCTCGGGGATCACCGGGTTGACCTTGCCGGGCATGATCGATGAGCCGGCCTGCACGGCGGGCAGCCGAATCTCGCCGATGCCGGTGCGCGGCCCCGACGACAGCAGGCGAAGGTCGTTGCAGATCTTCGACACTTTCACCGCAACGCGTTTCAGCACGCCCGAGAACAGCACGAAGGCGCCGAGGTCGGACGTCGCCTCGATCAGGTTCGAGGCCAGCACCATCGGCTGGCCGGACAGCCGCGACAATTCCTCGACCGCAAGTGCGGCGTAGCGCGGGTCGGCATTGATCCCGGTGCCGATCGCGGTGGCACCGAGATTGACCTCGCGGAACAGCGAGGAGATCTCGTTCAGCCGTGCGACGTCTTCCTTCACGGTGGCATGGAAGGCGTCGAACTCCTGACCGAGCGTCATCGGCACCGCGTCCTGGAGCTGGGTGCGACCCATCTTCAAAACGTCGGCAAATTCCACCGCCTTGCCCTTGAAGGCATATGCGAGGTCATCCAGCGCGCGCACCAGCGGCTGGGTGGCAAAAATCACCGCGAGCCGCAGCGCGGTCGGATAGGCGTCATTGGTCGATTGCGCCATGTTGACGTCGTCGTTCGGATGCAGCGTGTGATAGTCGCCAGGCTTCTTGCCCATCAATCGCAGCGCGACGTTGGCGATCACCTCGTTGGCATTCATGTTGGTCGAGGTGCCGGCGCCGCCCTGGATCGCATCGACGACAAAAGACTCGGCATAGACCTTGTCGGTCGCGATCAGGGTGCAGGCCTTGTCGATCGCATCGGCCTTTTCGGGCGAGAGATAGCCGAGCCGCTTGTTGGCGCGGGCGGCCGCCTGCTTCACCAGCGCCAGTGCGCGGACAAATTCCGGGAAATGGCCGACCGGCACGCCGGTGATCGGAAAGTTCACCACCGCGCGCTTGGTATGGATGCCCCACAGCGCGTTGGCCGGCACATCGTCCTCGCCGAGCAGATCGTGCTCGGTGCGAGACTGCGCCTGCTCGATCGGCACGGTGCGGACGGTTGCGATCGCAAGCTCGCTCACGCCGCCGCTCTCGCCGGAGGGTGGCGCGGCGCCCGCGGTGTTGGCGGTCTCAACCTTCGATTCGGCCATCGGTCCCTCCGTTACCTCTTGCAAATCCCGTCGTCAGCGACACCCGCCATGATGCGCCCGACAGGCATCGAAAGCCAATGCCTGTCGGTTGAGTCTTGCACACCGGCGAACGGAACGACGCGACAAAGCAGCATTGGCGTGCGTCGAACCGGGAATAGAGGACTTGCCTTATCCGTCACGATAACAACAGCTTATAGCTCCATACCGCGGTTCGCGCCGCGGCAGATGCGGCTGCTTTCTCCGCGGCGTCATCGCGTGCTAGATCAGCATCGACTGGCGCAAGGGCGCTGCCGACATTGAACGAACCAAGGGCCAAAGCCGTGTCCAACAACAACGAAGCGATGACCATCAAATTCCGCTGTCCGGCGGAGCTCGAGGGCAAGATTCCGCCGCCGGTGCCCGCGTCATTGGGTCTTCCAGGATGGCTCAAGGCGATGCCGACGCAGTCCTTCAACGCGATGAGCAATCGCGAGGAGGATACCGTCAAGCGCTGCCCGCCATTCGTCGATGCGATGACATCAGGTTTCCTGTTGCCGCTGGTGTGCGATCTCAAGGTCGAGAATGGCGCGATCACATGGGACAACGATCTTCCGGCCGGGGGCGAGCTCGAATTCCCGCGCTCGCCGGTCGGATTCCACGACGAAAGCCAGGTGGTCGGCTCGCCGCTGTTCGAGGCCGACCGCTTCGTCATCAAGTTTGTCAATCTGTGGACCATCGAGGCGCCGGCGGGCTACTCGCTGTTCTTCACGCATCCGGTCAATCGGTTCGACCTGCCCTTCACCACACTGACCGGCCTGGTCGATTGCGATCTGTTTCACGACAGCTGGATTCATTTCCCGGCACGCTGGCACGACACCAATTTCAACGGCGTGTTGCCCAAGGGCACGCCGATTGCGCAATGCTTCCCGGTGAAACGCGAAAACTGGGTCCCGCAGACCGCGGCGATGACGCCGGATGAAACATCGCGCGCACAGGAACTGTCCAAGAGGATCGCCCGCGAGTCTGGGCTGTATCGTCGGCAGTTTCGGACGTAGACCGGGCGTGCACGGCCTTTGTCGCTGCCTCCTCCAGCGACAAAGGCGAAGGCTTTGCTCGGGGGTGGGGCGATTCACAGCTGATTCAATGTCAAACAGCCAAGTACTCGGTGTCATCACCCGCGCATGCGGGTGATCCAGTATTCCAGAGACGCCGGTGCTTGAACCGAGAGGCTGCGGCGTACTGGATCGCCCGGTCGAGCCGGGCGATGACAGCTTTAATGGGGACGCAGCTTTGTATTCTCGCGACATGATCTGTCCGAGCTTTGCTCTTCTTTCCGCCCTCTCCTCTCGCAGAGGGCGCAGGGCGCGACCAACTCCGCTCCCATCAACGCAAACCAGTCGATGACAGACCGCCAGTCTCGTAGGATGGGTAGAGCGCAGCGAAACCCATCATCTCACCTGCGCGGGTGCAATTGATGGGTTTCGCTTCGCTCTACCAATCCTACAATTCCGTGCACCAGCGGCTGAACCGCCTAGCTCAGAAATTTTGCAAACCCGCTGGGACGGAAGAAGAAGCGGCCATGCGATGACATGGTCAGCGCGGCCGTCGTGCGGCCGATCATTTGCGGCCGGCCGCGCAGCGCCAGACGCAGATTGGCTTCGCCGGCGGCGCGGTCGCCCATTTCCAGAAGGCAGGCGGAGTAGCTGAGACGCGTCAGGGGGTCGTCAGGGCGCTGCGCCAGCACCTGACGGTAGAGCTCCGCCGCACCGGCGTATTCGCCATCGAGCAGCAGCACACGCGCGAGCGCGGGCAGGATAGCGGGATGCCCCGGCGCCACAATGCGCAGCTTCTCCAGAATCTCGCGCGCTCGGTTGCGCTGATTGCAATCGGGCAGCAGCTGCGCGAGCAAGATCTGCAACTCGAGGGTCCCAGGCGCGAGAGCGATCGCGCTCTCGATGACGGCAACCGCCTGGTCGACGCGACCGGCCGCGGCCAATTGCCCTGCCAGCTCCTGAAATGCGGGAAGGAAAGGTGGCCGCCGCGCGGTGGTTCGCCGCAACACATCGATCGCCTCGCTGCGGCGGCCGACGGCGCCGAGCGCCGCGCCGAGCAGCGTCTCGATACCGGCATCCTCGACGCGGCGGGCGGCTCGCTCGAGCGGCGCAATCGCCTCCTCGTTGCGGTTCTGCGCCATCAGCGCCCGTGCCAGGATCGTGGCCGCGCCGACATCGGTCCGGTTTGCCTTCAACACCTCCGCCGCCAGCCGCTCGGCTTCGACGACCTGCCCCATCTGCAACGCGACCACGGCACGTTGCAGGACCGGGGATGGGCCGGGCCCGCGATTGGCGGAAGGAGGCGGAGGTTTCGGCATGCGGCTCTCGATCAAATGGTCATCTCAGCCGTTACCATTGGTGCCGACGGAGCGTCCAGCGAAAGTCGCATGAAGGGTACCGGCGCCGGTCGAACCGGGCACCTTGGCACTACCCGGTTCCGCCCGGTTTTTCGACTGCTTAACCTATTCGATCTAGCCTGAATTGCCGTAACAGGGCCCGGCTTGATGCTCGCAACAACCCTCGAAACAATTCAGTCGACCGCCTCGAAGCGAACCGCCTACACACGTGGAATCCTCGCGCTGCTGGCCATCGCCATCGTTCTGAAATCGGTGTGGTTGTGGCAGGTGGGGCTGGGGCATGGCCGCGAACTTGTCGACTTTGCCGCCTTCTACATCACCGCAAAGCTGGTGTGGCTCGGCGACATGGACCAGGCCTATCGGTTCGCGAAGCTCATCGTCATCCAGCGAGAGGCCTCGGGCGGGCACAACGGCTTCATGTCGTGGACCTATCCGCCGCAATTTGGCCTGCTGCTGGCGCCGTTTGCGCTGATCCCGATCGGGATCGCCTATTTGCTGTTCGCGGGCTCGACATTGGCGCTTTACCTCGCCGTGCTGCGCCGCCTTGCCGGAAGCCAGTTCGTGCTCGTGCTGATCGTCTTCTTCCCGACCATCGGGATCACGCTGGCATGCGGACAGAACGGCTTGCTGACGGCCGCGCTGATCGGAATGGTTTGCCTGTTCTTCGAAGAGCGACCAGTCGTCGCCGGAGCGGCGCTTGGTCTCATGATCATCAAGCCGCATCTCGCCATCGCGTTCGCGGTCTACGCGATCCTGCGGCGCTCCTGGATGGTCGTGATGACGGCCGCCGCCGTCGTGCTGATCAGTTCAGCGATCTCTACGGCGGTGTTCGGCGTCGAGATCTGGAGCGCGTTCCTGCAGAGCGTACGCGATTCGTCGGTGTTCCTGGAGCAAGGCAACTATCCGATGCATCGCATGATCTCGATCTATGCGGCGTTGCGAACGGCGGGGTTGTCCGCGTCGGGATCGTTTGTCGCCCAGGGCATCGTCGCCGTGCTGGCGCTCGCCGTCGTCCTCATTGCGGTCTACCGCACGATGCCCGCACGCGAGAGCCTTGGCCTCACCGCGATCGTCTCGGTCTGCATCAGCCCTTATGCCTACGACTACGATTTCCTGGTCTTCAGCGTCGGCCTGGCGCTGTTGCTGCCGGCGCTGCTGGCGAACGCGCGGGAGTGGGAACGGGGGATCATTTACGCGCTGCCAATTCCGATCGGGGCGGCCGGCTACCTGCAGGCGACGCAGATGGCGTCGTCCCACCAAGGCGCAGACTGGCTCGACGTGCTCTCGATCGGCGGCTTCGCGATCGTTCCGCTGATTGTGCTGATTGTCGGAATTGTGCTGCTGCGCAGTTCAAGAACGGAAGCGATCACCGAGGCCGGTGTCAGATGCGCATCCGTTTGAAAATCGACTCCGGCAGCGCGCAGATGATCGTCATCACCAGCCAGAACCGCCTCGCCACATAGATCACGTCACGCGGCTTCGTCACGTCCGCCCGGAAGATATCCTCGGCAACCCGATCCGATTGCACGGTCAGGGGAGCGGGCAATTTCATATGCGCCGTCATCCTGGTGCGCACGAATCCGGGCTTGACGGTGACGACGCGGACCTTGCCGGCGAGCGTCACACGATTGCGCAGGCCGGACAGGAATTGCGAGAAGCCGGCCTTGGCCGCGCCGTAATAGTAGTTCGACGCCCGCCCGCGATCGCCCGCGACCGAGCTGACCCCGACGATGGTGCCCGAGCCGCGCGTCTCGAACGCTTGCGCGAACCGTTCGAGCAGCAGGCTGGGCGCCTCGAAATTCGTGCGCATGATCGTCGTCGCAAGCTCCGGATCGGCCTGGGCGCGCAGCTGGTCGCCGAGCTCGCCAACGACACACACCACCGTATCCGGCAGCACAGGAAGGCCGGCGACAAAGCCGGCAAGCTGCCCGGTCTGCAAGACGTCCAGCGCCTGAACCGACGTTTCGACGCCGCTTCGCGTCCTGATGTCGTCCGCGTTGCGCTCGGCAGCCTCGACATCGCGAGCCACCAGCATCACGCGCCATCCCTCCTTGGCATAGCGCAGCGCGGTCGCGTGCCCGATGTCCGAGCTGCCGCCAATCACCAGAACTGATCTTGTGTCGGTCATCAAATTCCAAGCCGTGCTGAGAGATGCGACACGAGGCGCGTATTTGCCCCAGTCTGCCGGCGGATTTCCCGCAGGGCCGCGAGGCCGGGATATCCGGATTCGAATGTCGCGCGCGATTGCCGCGCGTCCTTGGCGAGGTACAGCCGGCCGCCGGCATCGACCACCAGTGCGTCGAGCTGGTCAAGAAACGCGAACAGCGTGTCGGTGACAGGAAAGTCCATCGTTAGCGTATAGCCGCGAAGCGGAAACGACATCGGCCCGCCGCCATCGCCCAACTGCTTGAGCACGGCCAGGAACGACGCATCGCCGCGCCGCGATACGCGGTCCAGGATTTCGGCAAGGACACGGCGCGCGCGGTCGAGCGGGATCACGCATTGATACTGCACGAAGCCGCGCCGGCCGTAGATCCTGTTCCAGTCGGCGATCGCATCGAGCGGAAAGAAATAGGGATCCCAATGGACCAGCCGCGGCTCGCCCTGCCGCGCCGCGCCGCGGCGGAAGTACAGCTCGTTGAACGCCCGCATCGATGCGCGATTGAGCAGCCATCCGGGAAACAGCTCCGGCACCGACAGCCGCTGAGTGCGCGGGCTGGGGAACGGCGCGAGATCGGGCCGGAGCATGTCCTTGTCGCGGCGCGTGGCGTGCTCGGCAAGATAGACCAGCGAGCGTCCGAGCGCCGCGCCGCGCGCAAGGCAGTCGATCCAGGCCACCGAATAGGTGGCCGATGCGCTGCTTTCCAACTGATCGATCGCCGCATCGAGATGGCCGGCGACGCGGGTGTCCTGCCGCAGCCAGGCCGTCTCGATCGGGAGCAGCCGCAGCGTCGCATCGAGGATCACGCCGGTCAGGCCCATGCCGCCCAGCGTCGCCGCGAACAGCGCAGCGTTCTCCGACCGTGAGCAGCTGACGATCTCGCCGCCCGGCAACGCGAGGCGGAAGGAATCGACGATAGAACCGAAGCCGCCGTCGCGATGGTGGTTCTTGCCGTGCACGTCGGCGGCGATCGCGCCTCCCACCGTCACGAATTTCGTGCCGGGCACGACCTTTAAGAAGAAGCCGCGCGGCTCGAAGGCGGCGAGGATGTCGGCGATGGTCACGCCGGCTTCGACCGTCAATCGGGCGGTGGCCGCGTCGAAGCTGCGCATCCGGTTCAGGCCGCGTGACGAGATCGTGGATTGCACACCGATCGCAGCGTCGCCATAAGCCCGCCCTGCCCCGCGCGCCACGACGCCGGACCGCGCCAGCAGATAGTCGCGCGCGCCTGCTTGCGTCTGCGGCGCCAGCAGCTCGGTCGACACTTTGGGATAATTGCCCCAACCGGAGAGACGGATCCCGCTGGGACCAGAGGCCGCACTCACACGTCCTGGCAAGGCAACCGCCGACATTGCTAGATGGCGGCGAGCATGATGACGCCGATCGCGCCGAGGGCGACCCAGCTGGCGCGATCCCTCAGCGCGAACATCACCGGATCGTCGTCGATCAGGCCGCGCTGCGCGAACAACATCACGCGGCCGATCCAGTACATCAGGATCGGGCAGCCGACCCAAAGCAGTTGCGAATGGCTGTACATCGCGCGAACCGTATCGGACGAGATGTAGAGCGTGAAGATCACGACGGCGTTGAAGCCCGACGCAGCCGCAAGGATCGCGACCATCGCCTTGTCCTCGATCTGGTAGCCGCGTGCCGCCAGCACGGCGCCGTCCGGCTGGCTGGCGAGCTCGGTGTAGCGCTTCACCAGCGCCAGCGACATGAAGATGAACAGCGAGAACGCCAGCAGCCATTCCGACATCGGCACGTCGATCGCGACCGCGCCGCCGATTACGCGCACGGTGTAAAGCGTGGCAAGCACGACGACATCGACGGTCGCGATGCGCTTGAGCCAGAGCGAATAGGACGTGGTCAGCGCGAAATAGCCGAGCAGGACGCCACCGAACTCGATCGATATCGGCATGGCGATCGCGAACGCGCCGACCAGCGCCAGGGCCATCGCGCGGACGGCCTGCGACGGCGTGATGGTGCCGCTTGCGATCGGACGGTTGCGCTTGCTCGGATGGGCGCGATCGGCCGTGATGTCGAGAAGGTCGTTCAGGATGTAGGCGCTCGAGGCACAGAGCGAGAATGCGATCACGGCGAGCAGCGACGTTGCGGCCGACCCCAGCGCGAATTTGTGTGCGGTCAGGAGCGGCACCAGCACCAGGGCGTTCTTGGCGTATTGATGCACCCTGAACAGCTTCAGCCAGCTGCGCACATCGGCGCGCGGAGGCGCAGCCGACTCGGATCCGGCGGGGCGCGCCACGGGCGACGCGAAATCGGGCAGTGCGGCCGTCGCGCTGCCGATGTAGTCGAAACCTTGACGGAGCGCGGAAGGAAAGTCGTCGCTCTGTGCGGCCGGCGACCGGCTCCCCGGCGCGGCCGCCCAGGCGGTGAAGACGCCGAGATGCTCGGCAACCGCGCTGACGAACGGCTCGCCATAGGTTTCCGAGCAAAGATAGACCGGGCGGCCTTCACCCAAAACCTGCAACAGGAACCTCACGGCGTCGCGGTCGAATTGCGCGCGGGATGGATCGAAGCGAGAGACGCCAGCGGCATGCGCCGATCGCGCTTCCGGTTCGAAGGCGGTGGCAATCGCCGCCGCGATGGCGCGAAAGCGGCCGGCAATCCCGGACGGGAAATCCGCCGGGAAGGAGCTTTCCCCGATCAAGACCTCGTCGACATCGACGACGAGCGGCCGGCTCCTTAACGGCAACGGATCGCGGAGGGCGCCGCGATCGCCCTGCTCAACCCGTTCTGGAAAACTAGCTCGCATGCGCGCGGTGTTCCGGTGCCTCCTCCCCATTGTCCCGGGCTTTCCCTAACGCCGGGTGAACTTGTCGGGTGAACTTGGGCGCGGAATGGCAGGCGCGGCCAGGGCGGCTTCGCGGCCAATTCCCGGCCGCGACGAAACGGCGGCCGGCCAGCGGCCCGCGGACGGCTTCGGGACGACAGCCCGAAACGCTTATCGGCGGCTGAGCAGGATGCCACGCTGCTGCAGATCCCGGACGGTTTCGGACGGGACGTCGAGCTCATCGAGGATGGCTTCATTATGCTCGCCCTGATAGGCGGGCACGCCGGGGGACGGAAGCTCCGAGCCGCTGAAGATCCAGGGGTTGCCCGGCATGCGCACCAGCCCGCCGGCGCGGTCGTCGACCTCGACCACCGCATTCCACTCCTTGACCCAGTCGGAGCTTGCGAATTCGTTGACGGTTCTCACCTGCCCGACCGCAAGCCCCGCCTCGCTCACCTGCGCCTGCAATTGCTCGAGGTTTTCGAATGTCGTGAGCCAGGCACGAATTTCGGCGAGCAGACTTGCGAGGTTTTCCCTGCGCAGCCTGGCGGTGGCGTAGCGCGGATCGGCCAGCAGATCGCTTCGCCGCATCATCGCGCAGTAGCGCGTGAACATCGGCGAATAGATCGGGCTGGCGGCTATCGTCAACCGCGTGCCGTCGGACATTTCAAAGATGTGGGATTCGTTGGCCGAGAGCGCGATCGGCTCACCGTCGGTATCGACCTCCGACAGCATCGCGCCGGCGCGCTCGTTGACCGACAGCATGGTCGCGGCCATCGACACGTCGACATGCTGGCCTTCGCCGGTCCGGTTGCGATGCTGGAGCGCGGCGAGCACGGCAATCACACCCTGCAGTCCGGTATAGACATCGGCATGACTGCAGGAATCGCCGCGCGGTTCGGACAATGCCGCACCGAAATGATCCTGCACGATCGAGGTGAGGCCGGTCTCGGCCTGCACCGTCGGCGCGAAGGCCGGCCTGTTTCGCCAGGAGGTGGACTGCCCGTAGCCGCTGAGCGACACGTAGATGATGCCGGGGTTGAACGCGCGGACGTCGTCATAGCCGAAGCCGAACCGCGCCAGGGTGCCGGGCCGAAAATTCTCGACGATGACGTCGGCGTCGCGGCACAGACTGGCGACGATCTCGCGCGCCTCGGCGTAGTTCAAGTCGATGCTGAGATTTCGTTTCCCGGCATTCTGTTGCACGAAATACAGACCCATGCCGTTCACAAAAGGCAGCCCGGCGCGGCCGATATCGCCGGATGGCGGCTCGATCTTGGTGACCTCGGCGCCGAGGTCGCGCAGCGCCTTGGTGCAATGCGGGCCGGCCAGCACGCGGGTGAAATCAACCACCCGCAGGCCCTGCAGCGGTGCAGCGGACATCGTCAGTCTCCCTCGAAGACGGCAGTTGCGGGACCGGATGCAAAGAAGGCATCGGCACCGCGCTGCCGATCCCTGGCCTGCCAGATCATGTCGTTGATCTCGACCTGCCGCGCATCGGCGGCGGCGATGCCGCCGCGCGCCTCGAGGTTCGCCTGCATCTTGATGCCGTTGATGACCTTGGTCGGGCCCGCGGCGAGTTGCCGGGCCAGGATCATCGACGACGCCGCAAGCTCCGCTTCCGGGACGACGAGATTGATGATGTTCCAGCGCTCGAATGTCTGGGGCGTGTGACGCCGGCCGAGCATCGAGATCTCCTTGGCGCGCGCGATCCCGGCGCGCTGGGCGATCCGCTGGGTACCGCCGAGCAGCGGCAGCAAGCCGACCGCCACCTCGACCTGGCCGAAGAAGGCGGTGTCGGCAGCGACGATCATGTCGCAGGTCAACGCGAGTTCGAGGCCACCGCCGAGCGCGCCGCCGTTGACGGCGGCGACCGTGGGCACCGGCACATCCTCGAGGCTGCGCCAGACCTTTTCGAGCCCGGCCTGATCGGTATGCAGCTTGGTGCCCGTTCCCCAGGACGCCATCTCCGCACCGGCGCAGAAATGCCGCATCGCGCTGCGCAGCAGGATGGCGCGGCAGCCGGCCGCGACCACTGTGTGGTAGGCGCCGACCACTGCATTAATGAGTTGATCGTCGAGCAGATTATGCGGCGGTTTGGCCAGCGTCACCACGCCGACCTTGCCGTCGATCTCGTGAGTTACAATCGTCATGCCGTTCCCTCGCTCGATCCAGGGCCAACAGCCGGCCTCCGCCGCAGAACCGCGGCCGGCTGGCGTTTCCTCATCGCGGGCTGCTTTGTACAGTTCCCGCCGTTCTCAACGGTTTGAATGTCGCTCATCATAACAAGCGTGACAACGTCAAGCTCTGCCAATTATGATGTCGAAAATTGCCAAGCGGCCGGAAGAGCCGATTCATCCGCCTGTCAAACTGTGCCAGGTGGACGCGGAGGAAGTTATGAAGCCGATCAAGATCGTGATGCCGATCTCGAGCGATCCCGATGCACCGACGCAGAGCCTGCTCGGCCTCGGTGCGTTGGCCGCCGAGCTTGCGGCGCAGGGCGTCTCGGTTCGCGAGCTGTTCGCGCGCACCGGTCTCGATGCCACGCAGTTGGAAGATCCGCACGCGCGCATCTCGCATCGCCAGCGGCTGGCGATCTACCGCAACGCCATCAGGCTGGCGAAACGATCCGACATCGGACTGCTCGCCGGCGCGCGGCAGCGCATCAGCGATTACGGCATCTACGGCTATGCACTGGTATCGAGCCGGACATTTGGCGAGGCGCTGTTGTTCTCGCTCGATCACATCACCATGGCCGGACCTGCCGTGCGGCAGATCAGCTTCCGGATCGAGCACGGCACCACCGCGATCCTGCGCAGCCATGGACTCGATCCGCTCGGCGAGCTCTTGCCATTTGCCGCGGAATTCTGGCGCAGCTCGATGACGGCCGTGTTCAGCCGCGTGCTTGAAGCACCCTTCCCGAGCAAGCGGATGATCTTTCCGTTCGCGCCGCCCGTGCATTGGCGCAACTACGAACGGATGTTCAACTGCCCGATCGACTTTGCTGCCGATCGCATGGAGTGGCACTTCGACGCAAAGGTCCTCGATCTGCCGTGCCCGAACGCAAATCCGATCACGGCCAAGATCTGCCAGCAGCTCTGCGACGTCGTGATGACCGAGCGTCCCGGCGAATCCGAGCTTGCCAGGCGGATTCGCGCCGCGTGCCTTAACAGTCCCAACCGGTTTCCGGCCGCACCGGAGATTGCTGCCCAGCTCGGGCTCTCGTTGCGGACCTTTCACCGCAGGTTGGCGGAGGACGGCCAGTCCTACCAAGCGATCGTCGATGGGATGCGGCGGTCGGTGGCGACCGAGCTGCTCGAGAACACCCATCTGGCAATCGATCAGGTCGCCGAGCGCGTGGGCTTTGCCGACGCAACCAGTTTTCGAAAGGCCTTCAAGAAATGGACCAACCGCTCGCCCTCGGATTTTCGCCATCCGGAGCCGCGGGAGCAAACCTAATGCTGGTGGTCGCGCTAGAGCATGATCCGAAAAAGTGCGAAGCGGTTTTCCGAAAAGATCATGCTCAAACAAAGAGCTAAAGTGCGATGACGATTCAACCTTATCTCATCGCACTTTAGAACGCCCCGACCAGCATTAATGCCAAGCGCACGATCAGCAACAGGGACAGTCCGACCACCAGCGCCAGAAGCTGTCCGAAGCGGACCTCGTCCGGATCGAGTGGAGAAGCCGACAGGTAGGCGCCAAAGAGCAAAGATTGACATTCCATGACAGCCCTCCATCAAGCTTGCTCGCTTGCGGCGATGACGGCCTCAGCCGGCTCGATCCTGCCGGCGCACGATCCGAACCCGATGCTGGCATAGCCGTCCCTCATGCATTTGCCGCGCAGGATTATCTCGTCGCCATCCTGCAGGAAGCCGCGGCTCTCGCCATTCCGAAGCATCGCCGGCCTTGCCCCTGCGGCAGTCAGTTCGAGCATGCTGGAAAGCTGCGCCGGACTTGGTCCCGAGATGGTGCCGGTGCCGATCAAATCGCCCGACTGCAGGTTGCAGCCGTTGATCGAGTGGTGCGCCACCATCTGCGCCGGCGTCCAGTACAGGTATTTGGCATTCGACGTGAGGATCGCTGCGGCGGGCTGGTTCGCGGCGCGCATCTGCGCGGTCGAGAGCAGCACCTCAAGATGAACATCGAGCCCGCCATGGGACTGGTCGGGCATATCGAACAGGTAATCGAGCGGACGCGGATCGGTCTGCGGGCGCGCCAGCGCCGGGAGGCGGAACGGAGCCAGCGCATCTGCGGTGACGACCCAGGGTGAGACCGACGTGGCAAAGCTCTTGCTCAGGAACGGTCCTAGCGGAAACATCTCCCAACGCTGGATATCGCGTGCGGACCAGTCATTGAGGAGCGAATAACCGATGATCTGCTGCGATGCCTCGGAGATCGGGACCGGCCGGCCGAGCTGGTTTCCGGCGGCGAGGTAGAAGCCCATCTCGAGCTCGAAATCCAGTCGCTCGCAGGGCCCGAACGTCGGCGCTCCGCCGGCCGTGGCGGGCGGACGCTGTCCGAGCGGCCGTCGTACCGCGCCCCGCCCGACCTGCACGGACGATGCCCGGCCGTGATAGGCGATCGGGACCCATTTGTAGTTCGCGGGAAGCGGATTTTCCGGCGTCAGCAGCGCACCGGCCGCCTGCGCGTGATAGATGCCGGCATAGAAATCCGTGTAGTTCGACACCCGCGTCGGTAGATGGAGGGTCACGTCGGCCATCGGCGTCAGCACATCCGAGGCACGACGCCTGATCACGTTGGCCGCGCTGCCCTGGCCGAGCAGTTCCGCCGCGCGGCGCCGCACCGCCCGCGTCGCGGCCGGTCCGAGCGAGAACAACGCATTGAGTGTGCTGTCCTGCAAAGCCCGCCGGATCGGCTGCCCAAGATGCTCGTCCGAACCGAGTGCCCGCTTCAGGTCGAACACGCTATCCCCGATCGCCGTACCTACCCTCGGCTGCGGCTCGGCCGCGGTGGAAAAAATGCCGAGCGGCAGATTCTGAATCGGGAAGTCGGTCTCGTTGCCGTTTGCAGTCTCGACAAAGCTTCGCCGTGCCGAATCGTGCGTCTCGTCGAGCAGATTGGTCATGCTGTCAGGCTCCGCGATCAGTGCAGTCTGCGCCGGATTTCATGAGGCTGCCGCCGCAAGGCCGGGGCGTTCAACGGCCAGAGCCGTTCCGATCTCGGACTGGATGAATTGCGCTGCGAACGCCTCGCGTTCGCGCGACGCACGCGCGCTGCGATCCGTCACCGAGAACAGCCACACGAACAGGAAGGCGAGCGGCATCGAGAACAGCGCGGGATTATCGTAAGGGAACAGCGCCGATGGAAAGCCCAGCACGGCAACCCAGACCGTCTTGCTCAGCACGACGAGGACGACCGATGCGGCCAGCCCGGCGAGACCGCCGGCGACGGCGCCGCGCGTCGTCGTGCCGCGCCAGAACATTGCCATGACAAGCACCGGGAAATTGCAGCTTGCGGCAACCGACAGCGCGAGTCCCGCCATGAACGCAACGTTCTGGTTCTCGAAGACATAGGCCAGAAGAACCGCAGCGACGCCGATTGCCATCGCGGCGATCTTCGAGATCAGAACCTCGCGCGCCTCCGGCGCTTTTCCACCGCACATCACCTGGCCATAGATGTCGTGACTGACGGCCGAGGCACCGGCGAGCGTCAGTCCGGCGACGACCGCAAGAATGGTTGCAAAGGCGACCGCGGAAATGAAGCCGAGCAGGACCGGGCCACCCATCGCATGGGCGAGGTGGATCGACGCCATGTTCGGTCCGCCAATCAGATCGACGATCTTGTTGAACTGGCCGGATGCCGCGACGTTGAAATAACTGGGATCCGCCATCAGGATCGCCGCGGCGGCAAATCCCAGCACAGGAATCACCCAGCAGAAATACGCCACACAGGTCGTCGCATAGAACACGGATTTGCGGGCAGCCGCGGCATCCTTCACGGTAAAGAACCGCATCAGGATGTGCGGCAGGCCGGCCGTGCCGAACACCAGTGCCAGTCCGAGAGAAATCGCCGAGACCAGTTCGGCAAACAATCCGCCAGGCGCAAGGATTGCGGAGCCCTTGGGGTGAATCCGGCTTGCGGCTTCGAGCAGCCGCCCGAGACTGAAATCGAAATGCCACAAAGCGGCAAGCGCGAGCAGTGTTCCGCCGCAGATCAAGAGCACCGCCTTCGTAATCTGAACCCACGTGGTCGCCTGCATGCCGCCGACGATGACGTAGAGCATCATCAGAACGCCGACGCCGACGACTGCCAGGATGTAGTCGATGCCGAACAGGAGCTGGATCACCTTGCCCGCCCCGATCAGCTGCGCGATCAGATAGAACAGGACGACGACGAGGCTGCCGGTCGCGGCGACGAGCCGGACGGACGTGCGGTCGAGACGAAACGCCGCCGCATCCGCGAACGTGTAGCTTCCCAGGTTGCGCATGCGTTCCGACATCAGGAACAGCACGATCGGCCAACCCGTGAGAAATCCGAGCGCATAGATGAAGCCATCGAATCCGTTGGCGTAGACCAGCGCCGAGATGCCGAGAAATGCGGCCGCCGACAGAAAATCGCCGGCGGTCGCCAGCCCGTTCTGCAGCGGCGTGATCGAATGTCCGGCGGTATAGAAGCCGGCCTTCGAGCGCGTGCTGCCTGCCGAACGGTAGGTGATGACGAGCGTGATAGCGACGATCAGGGCGAACATCCCGATCGCGATCCAGTCGGTTCCACGCCCGCCCGTCACGGAGGCGCTTTGTGCCATCGCCGCGAACGGAACGGCCACAACGAGCGCTGCGGCCAGCAAACACCTGAAGATCATCGGCCAAGCTCCCGGTTGACAATGCGGGTGAGCTCGTCGAACCGCGCATTCGACCGCTGCACATAGATGCCCGTGAAAATCACGACCGCCGCGACCATGGCGAGCGCGAGCGCGAAGCCCACCGGCATGGCACTTCCCGCGATGCTCGCGCCAAGTGCGGCTCTCACGGTCGAAATCAGCGCGATGAAGCCGAAGAACATCACCAGCGTCAGGATGGACAGGCTCCATCGCAGCCTGGCGCGTCCCGAGACAAGCTCCTTGAACGCCGCATCGGCAAGAATCTGCTGCGTCCGCTCACGGGTCAGTTGCGACATCCGGCTCCTCCCTCGGAGACATTGCGGACTGCCGCTCCCCGCCTGCGCGCGGTGCGCAGCAGAAGATCAAGGCTCCGGAGGCGTCTCCCTCGTTATGTTCCGAGCATCGGAATCCGGGCCGCATCGGGCAAGGTGATATCCTGCCAAACTCCGCGTGATTTCATGCCACGCCGCTATCTTGGGCGTTGCCAGGATGATTCGATGGAACGGCTTGCCTACGCGCCAGCTCTCGGCGCTAGCGCGTTGTTTGGCGATCCCGGGAAGACTCGAACTTCCGACCTACGGTTTAGGAAACCGTCGCTCTATCCGGCTGAGCTACGGGACCGCGAACCCGCGGCGAAGCACGCGGGCGTGGCCATCCCATAGCAGAGGCGGAGGCGCATCGGAAGCCTCCGAAGCAAGCGTCTGATGCAGTCTTCGATCAAAAGAACTGATTTCGCTCATGTGACAGCCGATCCGGCGGGCTTTGCTCGAGGAACTGGTCGACCGCGCCAAACACCTGCCAGCGATTGCTTTCCAGGAACAGGGAATGGGTGGCCTCGCCGATCTCGACCCAGCGCCGGTAGGGCGCGGCGGTCAATTGGCCGAACACGGCGCGCGACATCTCGAGCGGACAGTCGCGATCCCATTCGCCATGGACGATCAGGACCGGCACGGTGAGCCGCGCAGGATCGTAGAGCGGCTTGCCCGCGGCCCAAAACTCCCGGCTGTCGATCACCGTGCCGTTCGGCGCCATCAATTGCGACGGGCCCGGTCCGGCCTGGCCGCAGGCAAACGTCGCATCGGCCCAGGCGTCGAACCAGTGATCCGGCAGCAGCGCCTGCCTCTTGTCCGCAGGCACGCCGTTCAGCCAACGGTCCTTTGCGGCGGACCGATCGACGATGCGGAAGGCCCCGAGCGGGCCGCCGGCGTCGGCGAGACTCGGCGTGTCACGCAGCCATTGGGGCGCGATCAGGACCAGCCTGGCGACCGCATCGGGGTTCTCATTGGTGTAGCGCGACATCAATGTCGTGCCCCATGACCAGCCGATCAGATTGATCTTCGCCAGATTCCGCCGTGCGCGGATGAAGGCGACCACGCTGCCGATGTCGCGAACGGCCACCGGCGTCCGCACAATCGGCGCATTGACGCTCGCAGGCAGCGCCATCTCCGGCGGACGCGTCGAACTGCCGTAGCCCCTGACGTCGACGAGGTAGACGTCGTGCCCCCGCGCGGCGAGGTGATCCATCCAGGACACACCATCGAGCCTCAGGTCGAACGAGGTCGAGGCCGGATAGGTCGAGCCCGCCACGAACAGGATGGTGTTGCCGGGCGTGAACCGGGCCAGGTCGGCGCGGCGCTTGTTGCGCACAAACAGGCTGATGCCGTCGGTATCGCTCGGCACCATCATCTCTTCGGTCGCGATGTCAGGCAAACTCATGTCGCGGACGTCCTTCTTCTGGTCTCGCCGGCGTCACGCGAAGCGCCAGTCGAACCGGTCGCCGCGGCGCGTGACGCGGCCGGCCGACGAGGCGGCAAAATGCGCGGTGAACACCGTGGCGCCGCTCTCCGCCGCCTGCTCCAGCAGCCAGCGGCGGGATTGGCGCGCACGCGCCGGATCCTCGCAGAAGGCGCTGTTCCAGTCGGGCCGAAACACCTGCAGCGGCTGATGCATGATATCGCCACTAAACAATCCGGACTGGCCGGCATTGGCAAGCCTGATCGCCACATGACCGACGCTGTGGCCCGGCGTCGGGTGAAAGGTGAGGCCATCGCCGACCTCGCTTTCGCCATCGACGATCTCGGCCTGCCCGCTCGCGACCACCGGCAGCACGCTATCCTCATAGACACCGGCATTGAACCCCTCACGTCCGGCCGGACCGCGCCAATGATCGTATTCGGCCTTCGAGAACAAATATCGCGCATTGGGAAAGGTCGGCACCCACCGGCCATCCACCAGCCGGGTATTCCAGCCGCAATGATCGACATGAAGATGCGTGCACATGACGTAATCGACGGCGTCAGGCGAGACGCCGGCTTCGACCAGCCGCTGCAGGAACGGCAAGTCCAGTTGGTGGAAACGCGGCAGGCCGGGCCGGTTCTTGTGATTGCCGGCGCAGCAATCGATCAGGATGGTGTGATGCCGGGTTTGCAGCACCCAGCTGTGCACGCTGGCAATGAAGCGCCCTTCCGTCACGTCGAAGCAGTCGGGAATCATCAGCGCTTTGTGCTCGTCGAGCACGCGCGGGTCCCAGTCCGGAAACAGGAAACCCGGTGCAAATCCGGCGCCGCATTGTTCGGTCACCCGCCGGACCGTCACGTCGCCGATCGAATGGCAGCTCATGGCCTGCATCCCTTCCTGCATCGCAGTTCGCTGCCTGAGATCGCCGGGCGCCGAACCTTATTGCCTCAATGCCTCGCAGCATGGGATAATTGAAATTGATAGATCGGATAACAGGCATAATCGCCATGGATATGAACGCCCACACGCTGCCATTGCTGGTTTCGCTCAGCGTGATGCTCGACGAGCGCAACGTGACCCGCGCCGCGGCGCGGCTTGGCCTCAGCCAGCCCGCGCTCTCCGCGCAACTGGCGCGGCTCCGCGACGTGTTTGGCGATCAGCTGCTGACACCGGCGGCATCGGGCAAGGGCATGGTGCTGACGCCCTGCGCCATCAAGCTGCGGGAGCCGCTGCGCGACGCGCTGCGGCGGCTCGACGACGTGGTGCGCACCCCGCCGGTGTTCGAGCCGAAGAGTTCGCAGCGGACCTTTGCGATCGGCGCCAACGACAATGCCAGCGCCATGCTGGGCGGACGGCTGGTGCAGCGGATGCGCCGCAGCGGCGCCGCGACAACCCGACTGGCATTTCGCGCCGTCGACCCGGCACGGCTTGCGGGCCAGCTCGAAGCAGGCGAGATCGACATCGCGCTGGTCTCGAAGAACGCGCTGCCAAACGGGATGCCGCACAAGCCGCTGCTGGAAGAGCGCTTCATGATGGCGCAGCGCAAGGCGCATCCGCGGGGCTCACGTCGACCGTCGCTGAAGGAATATGCATCGCTCGAACACGTCATCGTCTCCGGAGACGGAGGCGGCTTTCGCGGCTTCGTCGACGATATCCTCGCGGCACGAGGCCTGACCCGGCGCGTCGGGGTCTCCGTGCAGTACTACAGCGTCGTGCCCGTCATCCTGCAGTCGACCGATTTCGTCTGCACGTTGCCGGCGCGGTTCCTCGCGCGCTATTCCAATGTGCTCACCGCCACCGCGCTGCCATTCGACGCCGGACATTTCTCGCTTTACGCAACCTGGCACGCACGCTTCGACAACGATCCCGGCCATGTCTGGCTGCGGAATCTGCTTACAGACTGTGCGGAGGATTAGCGCGCGACGTCGGTGATCCGCGTCCTACGCCACCTGTCTCGCCGGGCTCGCGGCCTGATCCGCCGCACCGGTCCGGCGCGCCGGCAGAAACTCGATCGCCTCATCCTTCAGCGAACCGAAGCGCAGCGTCACGATGTCGAGCGCATAGTTCTGGTAGAGCCGCCACGGCCGGCGCGAGCCCTGCTTGGGGAATCTGGCGGCGGCGCGCTGGATATAGCCGGAGGAAAAATCCACCCAGGGCAGCTCGGTGACATCAGGGTCGTTCCGCCGCGGCGTCACTTGTGCGTAGCCGTGCGCCTTCATGTGGTTGAGCATGCGGCAGACATATTCGCAGGTCAGGTCGCATTTCAGCGTCCAGGACGCGTTGGTGTAGCCGAAGGCGGCGGCGAGGTTCGGCACGCCCGAGTACATCAGCCCCTTGTAGTTCATGGTCTTCGACAGATCGACGGGCGCGCCGTCGACATTGATCTCGAGCCCGCCGAGCACCTGCAGATCGAGGCCGGTCGCGGTCACCACGACGTCGGCGTCGAGCATATTGCCGCTCTTGAGCTTGATGCCGCCGGGCGTGAAGGTCTCGATCTGGTCGGTGACAACGGACGATCCGCCGCTGCGCAGCGACTGGAAGAGATCGCCGTTCGGCACCAGGCAGAGCCGCTGGTCCCACGGATTGTAGCTCGGCGTGAAATGCGTGGCGACGTCGTAGTCGGGGCCGAGCGCGTGGCGCACGCCGCCGAGGATCAGCTTCTTCACGCGCTCCGGATCGCGCTTGCAGAGCCGGTAGAAATACATGCCGAACAGCACGTTCTTCCAGCGCGTGAGGCCGTAGGCGACCTTCGCAGGAAGCCGCGCCCGCAGCCAGTTGGCGACCTTGTCCTCGTCCGGCCGCGCCACGACATAGGTCGGCGAACGCTGCAGCATCGTGACATGGGCGGCGGTCTTGGCCATTTCCGGCACCAGCGTCACCGCGGTCGCGCCGCTGCCGATCACCACCACCTTCTTGCCGGCATAGTCGATGTCGTCAGTCCACTTTTGCGGATGGACGAGGCGGCCGGCGAAATCGCCGATACCGGGGAAATCAGGCGTGTAGCCGTGTTCATATTTGTAGTAGCCGCTGCACATGAACAGGAAGTTGCAGGTGAGGCGCTCGATCGTCTTCTCCGGCCCGCGCTCGACCTCCACCGTCCATTGCGAGTCGGCAGACGACCAGTCGGCACTGATGACGCGGTGGTTGAAGCGGATCTTCTTGTCGATGCCATAGACGCGCGCGGTCTCGCGCACGTAGTTCAGGATCGACGGGCCATCGGCGATCGCCTTCGGCTCGGTCCACGGCCGGAACGAATAGCCGAGCGTGTACATGTCGGAGTCGGAGCGGATGCCGGGATAGCGGAACAGGTCCCAGGTGCCGCCGATGCAATCGCGGCCTTCGAGAATGGCGTAGCTGCGGTCCGGGCAGTTGGTCTGCAAATGGTAGCCGGCGCCGATGCCCGAGAGCCCCGCGCCCACAATCAACACGTCGAAATGCGCGGACATGCCCTGACCCTCCCGTGGCAGTATTGACAATCCGTATTGTCAGATACCTTGACATCTGACAATAGCTCATGTCAATAGACTTTCATGGCAAGCAGCCGAAAAGCCCGCCTCTACGGCGGTATGGACGCCGAGGAACGCCGCGCCGAGCGGCGGCTCAGGCTGATCGACGCGGCGATCGAGGTGTATGGCGAGGTCGGCTACCGCGTCGCAACCGTGAAGGCGATCTGCGAGGCCGCCGAGCTGACCGAGCGCTATTTCTACGAATCCTTCGCCAACAGCGAAGCGCTGCTGATCGCAGCCTACAATCATGTCGTCGGCCATTTGCACGAGGAGATGATTGCTGCCGCCGCAGCCGCCGGCGACGATCCCGAGGCAAGATTGCGCGCCGCGCTGACACTGTATTTCACGCGGCTGAAGCAACATCCGAAACCGGCGCGGGTCTTCCTGCTGGAGATTTCCGGCATCAGTCCGGCGGTCGATGCCGTCAAGCTCGACGCCTTGCGGGTCTTCAGCGACATCCTGGTGCCGCCGACGTCCGATCAGAAGCGCGGCGACAAGGCCGGGGCGGCGACGCTGCTCTCGAACGGCATGGTCGGCGCGGTCATCTCGATCGCGCTGCGCTGGGTGTCGAAGCAATATCCGCAGGCGGTCGAGGACGTCGTCGCGATCGCGGCCAGCTTCTGCCGGGTGGCGCTGACCGAGGCCAATCGCCACCAGGATTGGCATTCGCGGTAGCAGCCGCGCTGGGCAGCACCGCCGGATCCGCCGATTTTCGATCATGTTTCGCCAGGGTTTTCGTCGCGTCCACCCCGCTGCGTCGCTGATTTGACTTGCATATTCGGCAGCCTGGGCTTTCTTATGCATGGTACCGGGCGCAAGCAGGTCCGACCTGTTTCGTCCTGTGAAACAACGAAAATCGGGCGGAGCTGAGCCTTTGGTCGACGTGCACCGGCTGGACGACGTGACCGCGCGCCTCGGCGACGTGGTGCTCGATCCCGCGACCTGGCCGTCCTTCATGGACGAGGTCTGCGCCGCCGTCGGCGCGACCGGGGCTGCGATGCTACAGAGCGATATCCGCACCGAAGACATTCCGCGCACGCAATCGATCACCGATTATTTCACCAAGACCTACTTCCCGCAGAATTTTCATCTCACCGACATCCGCGCGGCGCGCGGCGTGCCGCTGATGCTCGCCGGTGCCGACGTCATCACCGATGCGGACCTGTTCGCGTCCGAGACCGAGATGCTGCGCGATCCGCTCTACACCACGCTCGGCGAGTTCGGCCTGAAATGGTTTGCGGCCGTCAGCTTCCGCTCCGGCCCGGCATTGTGGGGACTGACCATCCAGCGCTCGCCGAAAGAAGGCATGTTCGAAGCCGACGAGGTCAAGGCGCTGTCGAGAATGTCGGCGCGGCTCACGGAAGCCGCGACGCTCTCCGCCGTCGTCGGCCGCTCCGCGTTGTCGGGCATCACCAGCGCGCTCGACCTGATCCAGGTCGCCGCGATTGCCGTCGGTCGCTACGGCGCCATCATCGGCATGAACGGCCAGGCGGAAGCCTGCCTCGGCCACGACCTCGCGATCCGTAACAATCGCCTCACTCTGCTCGACCGGCAGGCCAATGCCGATCTGACCCGGCTGATCGATCAACTGGCGCACAGCTCGGACCTGCAGCCATTGCCGTCATCGCCGATCGTGGTGCGCAGGATCGACAAGCGGCCGCTCGTGATCCAGATGCAGCCGGTGCCTCCCGCCGCGCGCTCGCCGTTCCTGGGAGCGCGCGCGCTCCTGTTGATCCGCGATCTCGAAGGCAACCCGGCGTTCGACCAGGCGCTGCTGGCGGCGACTTTCGAACTGACGCCGGCACAGGCGCGGCTCGCCGCGCGGCTTGCGCGCGGGGATTCGGTCGAAACTGCCGCGCAGGAGGCCGGTGTTGCCGTGGCCACTGCACGCAATCAGCTCAAGACGATCTTCCAGAAGACCGGCACGCATCGGCAGGCGGAACTCGTCGCATTGCTGCACCGGGTGAAGTGAACGATTCAAGTCGAATTGTTCCAATCTTCCACGCGCTGCGAGACCAGAAATTGTTCAAATATTCCAATCGTATGCGGCACATATTCCACTGAACCAAGCGGCTGGAGTGCAGCTTAAAAGGGCAGGGAAATCGTCGGGTTCCGGGGTGACAAGCATCGTTAAAATGACGACAATCCGCTCACCCTGTCTGGTTCGGGTTTTGCTTGCAATGTCCGTGATGCCGTCACGATCATCGACGTCGGCTGTCGCCATTCTGGTCGCCGCTTCCATGCTGGCGCCGATGAGCGCGCACGCGCAATGGTGGCGCGGCGCACCGAAGGACTTCGAGGATTGCGCCGACCTCGCCGAGAAGGCGAAGACCAAGGAAGACAGGACCGCGCAACTCGCCGATTGCAACGCCAAGTTTGCCGGACGGCGCAAGGTAGGCGGTGGCTACACCTACTACGACTTCATGCAGGACCGCAGCTTCGATATCGCCGGTCCCAATCCGACGCCCGACGAGCAGAAGAAGATCGACCAGGAATATACCGGCTATCTCGAGAAGCAGCGACGCTCCCGCATCGTCGCCGCGTTCAACGCCAAGCAGCTCGAGCGGCAGGAAAGGCCACAGGAGCAGCCGCCGCAAATTGAGCAGGCTTCACTGCACAGCGAGCCGACGAAGGCGCCTGTCCCGGTCGCGCGACCGGTCAAGCCGCGCGTTACTGTCGTCCCGCTTCCCAAGGTGCGGCCGCAGGCGGGGAGTTGCGTCAAGGGCACGTTCTCCTGCGAATGGCCAAAGCTTTCCGAGGGACTGGACGGCTTGAAGAAGCTGTTCGCGCCGCCACCGCCGCAGCCGACCAAGCTCGCGAAGCGGAGCTGATTTCCTCATATCAGTCGGTAATCACCATCGCCCAGAACCGGCGGTACGGCGACTTCGGATTGTCGACGAAGGCGACGCCCACGCGCTTGGCGCCCGGCATCAACAGGTTCTCGCGATGCCCCGCCGAATTCTCCCACTGCTTCAGCATCTCTGCGAAGGCAATGAAACCCGCGCCGATATTTTCGGCGGCGCGCTGCTTCTTCAACGGCGCGATGCGCGTGAAGAAGCTGCCGCCCGCGGAGTGGCTGACCGATCCGCTCGCTGACATCGCCTGCGCCTGGTTCAACGCCATCGCATTCAGCTTCGCGTCAAGCTTCACTGCGGACATGTGGTTGGCGCGCCTATAGGCACTGATCGAAACGGCATAGTCGGCGGCGCTTGCGGCCGTGGTCAAGCCGAGCACGAGGGTGAGCACGAGGAGCAGCAGCTTCATCTGAGATCATCCCTGCAAGGGATCAGCGCGCGCGACTGCGCTTGTGGTGCCGGGGCGCGACCGGCTTGTGCGCAGGCATCGCCGATCGGCTCGCGGCGCGCTGCTCCTGCAAGCGCGCATCATAGCCTGGCGAAGGCACCACGGTCGGCGGCGCGGCGCGGGCTGCGCCGACACTGAGCGCAACAAGCGTGAGCAGCATGATGCAAGATCGTTTCATGATGTCACCTCCTCGGACGTTTGATCGATGTGGCGGATGATCGACGGCCTTCACGACGATGCCGCGCGAATCTGCTCGGGCGTCAGCCCCGGCGACCCCTTGCCGGCGGCCTCCGCCTTCCGGATCAGCGTGATGACGCGGCGCGACAACGGCGCATCGAGCCCGCGGCGATCCGCAATCGCGGTGATCACGCCCTGCAGATAATCGATCTCGGTGCGGCGGCCGCGCTGCAGATCCTCCCACATCGAGGAGCGCGCCTCGGGATCGATCTTCATGGTGCGGCCGAGCAGCATGTCGAACAGCGTGTCCGGCAGTCGCAGCAAGGGCGGCATCCAGCTCGAAGGAAGCGGCGTCGGCGATACCGGTGCAATGCCTTCGGCACGCACCGCGGCCAAGCCCTCGGCCATCTGGTCGGCCAGCAATTGTCGCCAGCCGCGCTGCGCGAGCTGCTGCCGCAGCGTAATGTTGGACAGCGCATTGAGCGCATTGCCGAGATTGACGATCAGCTTGCCCCACTGCACGCCGTCAATATTGCCGGTGCTGCTGATCGCAAGGCCCGGCACCGAGAGCTGCGCCGCCGTGCCGGCGTCATCCTGCGCGATCACGATGTCGCCCGAGGTTGAGCGATGGAAGCGGCCGTCGCCCAGCGCGACCACGTTGAACGGCACCATGCCGCCGAGCACCTTGCGGCCCGGCAGACGGTCGCGCAGCAGCGGCACATTGCCGATGCCATTCTGCAGGCTGATCACCGCGGCGTCAGCGGGTGCGTGACGCGCGATCAATTCGGCCATTTCAGCGGTATCGGCGCTCTTCACCGTGACCAGCACCGTCTGAACGTCGCGCAAGATCGACGGATCGTCTGACAGCATGAGCTGGTCCGCGGATACCGTCCGCTGCGAGCCGTCGAAACTGCTGACCCGCAAGCTGCCCGCGGAAATCTCCTGGATCAGCCGCGGCCGCGCCAGCAGCGCGACGCGACGGCCCGCCGCCGCCAGCATGCCGCCGACGAAGCAGCCGATGCTGCCGGCGCCCGCAATACCGATCGGCTGGTCCGTGTTCATCTGGCTAAACGTCCGTTCATCGGGGATCGATAGCAGACCTTGGGTTGCCTGCCTATTTCGACGCACCGCCGGGGCCGGCGTCTCGCCTTGTAACCGTCATGGGCCGAAGCTATGTTTCCCGCACGGGGCACGGTTGCGGCAGGAGACGATCATGGGTTTACTCGACGTACTCAACGGCATGCAGAACGGCCCTCGCGGTCCGAGCGCGCCAAGCACACAATCCGACAGCTCGAGCGGCGGCGGAATGTCGCCAATGACGATGGCCATCCTGGCGCTGCTCGCCTGGAAGGCCGTCAAGCATTTCACCGGCGACCAGCCGGGCACCGCCTCCCCTGAGCCGAAACCGGCGCAGGCGCCGCCGCTCCCCGGCAACGTCACCGCGGGCCTGCCGGGCGGTGCCGGCGGCGGCGGGCTCTCCGATCTGCTCAAGGGTGGCCTCGGTGGTCTTCTCGCCGGCGGTGCTGCCGGCACTGTGCTCAGCGGTGGCCTCGGCGATCTGCTCAACCAGCTGCAACAGAAGGGCCATGGCGAGGCGGCCAATTCCTGGGTCAGCAACGGTCCCAACAAGCAGATCGCGCCCGGCGATCTCGCCAACGCGCTTGGCGCCGACCAAATCGACTCGCTGGCGTCGCAGAGCGGCATGTCGCGGGACCAGCTACTGCAGGGCCTGAGCCAGTATCTGCCCGATGCGATCAATCATCTGACGCCGGACGGGCGGCTGCCGAGCAGCGACGAACTACGCGGCAGGCTTTAGCGGCAGCGTTGATTCCATCTGAGGAGGACGACAGTCATGGGCGGCATCATCTGGGTCATCATCGTCGGCTTTATCGCGGGGATCATTGCGCGGCTCGTGTCGCCGGGACCCAACAATCCCAGCGGCTTCATTCTCACCACCGTGCTCGGCATCGCCGGCGCGTTTCTCGCGACCTTCATCGGCCAGGCCATCGGCCATTACGGTCCCGAACAGGGCGCCGGCTTCATCACCGCCACGATCGGCGCGCTGGTGGTGCTGTTCATCTGGCACAGGCTGGTCGCGGCGCGCGTGATCCCGGATTTGGGAAACAGGTGACGCCGTAGGCGTCATCCCGGGGCGATGCGTAGCATCGAACCCGGGATCTCGAGATTCCCCTATGCGCAATTGCGCATCTGAGGTGCTAACGCACCATCCCGGAATTACGAGACAACGAAACTGAAAGCCGCTTCAACATGACAATGCCCGGGCTTGGCCCGGGCATTGTCATTTCTGCAACGGCGCCTCGTCACTGGATCAGATGCATGCCCGCGTCCATGCGGACGAACTCGCCGGTCATGTTGCTCGACGCCGGGCTCGCCAGGAAGCAGACCAGGTTGGCGATATCTTCCGCTGATGACGCGACCTTCAACGGCACGCGCGCCACCACGGTGTCGCGCACCTGCTTGGCGCCCGCCTCGCCGCGGCCCTTGGTGAACCAGGGCGTGTCGATATAGCCCGGGCACACCGTGTTGACGCGGATCAGCGGCGCCAGCGCGCGCGCCAGCGACTGCGTCATGGTGTTGAGCGCGCCCTTGCTCGCGGCATAGGCCACCGACGAACCGCCGCCGGAAATGCCGGCGACCGAGGAGATGTTGACCACCGCCGACGGACGGCTAGATGCCTTCGCACCGGCTTCGAGCAGTGTGCGCGCGGCACGGACCATCTGGAACGGGCCGATGGTGTTGACGGCATAGATGCGCTGGAAGTCCTCCGCCGTCAGCCCGTCGAGATCGTGATGCGGCACATGCTTGGTGGTGCCGGCATTGTTGACGAGCACATCGAGGCGGCCCCAGCCCTGGGCTGCGGCGGCAATCTTCTTGCAATCCTCATCGCGCGAGACGTCGCCCTGCACCACCAGCACCTCGGCGCCCTGCTTGCGGCAGAGTTCGGCAGTTGCCTCGGCTTCCGCCTTGCTGTTGGAATAATTGATGATGATGCGCGCGCCCGCCGTGGCGAGGATTTGCGCGGTCGCGGCACCAAGTCCTGATGCGGACCCGGTCACGATCGCGCACAAGCCATCCTTCGACATCTGCATTTCCCCTGTTGTTGTGAGCCAGATGAATTCCGGCGGTGGCATACCATATCGCGCGGAAAGATACCTGCAAACCGCGCAAGGCCCTTATGTGCAAGGCTCTTATGTATAGGCGTTCGGACCCTTTTGCAGGCTGGCCCATTGCGCATCGTCATGGCCGCAGATGATCTTGACGCCTGACGCTTCGATCCTGGCGATCTCGTCGAGCGAATTCAGGAACTGCTCGACGTCGAGGCTGTTCCGAGGCGAAGTCCGCTGATCGAGATTGGCGCGCACGCTGAGCGCGTCGGAGGCGAGCAGGAATTCGCCGCTCTGGTCGAGCTTGACCAGCGCCCCGGTCGTGCCCTTGGAATGCCCGGGCAGCGGGATCAGCGTCAGCCTGCCGTCGCCGAACACGTCCATCTGCCGGTCGAAGATTTCCATCTTCAACGGATGATCCCAATCCGCCCTGATGTATCCGCGATCCGGCGCATTGGCCGCGTTGGCGGCCTCAATCTCGAGCGCGTGGACGAAGATCGTCGCCTTCTTGAAGAAGGCGTTGCAGCCGCAATGATCGGTGTGCAGGTGAGAGCAGATCACCACGTCGATATCGTCGGGTCCAAGGCCTGTCGCCTTCAGGCTTGTCAGCACGTGATCATCCGCCGACATGATCGGCGTCATGTATTTGGCGAGCGTGCCGAGCCGCCCTTCGGGATCGGTCGCGACATCGGGATGGCATCCGGTGTCGAACAACACATTGCCTTGCGTGTGCCGCAACAACACGCAGGACACCGGCAGGTCGATCATCTCGCCACGCGGCGCATCCGGCAGATAGGTCCGCTTGGACATCCGCAGACGCCCGCCCGACAACATATGCATCTTCATCACGCCATCTCCCATTTGGACGTCAAACTACATATGAGTTTTATAAAAACGCATAATGGATTTGACAGCACATTACTCACCCCTATAGCTTCCGCGCAACGCCGCGATCGCGGCAACGCGCTCAACGAAGCAGCTCTCGCAGACCGGCATCGTTGACGTCGACCTGCGGCCATCTGGGGGAAGCATACGCGACGATGTACACCGTGTTCAGCGTGTTCGCTGCGACCGCAGATGCGGCAGCGTTCAAACCCTTTCTCTGCATTCCCGCGCGTCCTGGCCGCGGCTATTTTCCCGATGGCATCGAGTTGTCCTATGGCGACATCGTACGGCAGGTCTGCGCATTGCGCGATCAGTACCGCGCATCGGGCTTTGGCCATGGGCACCGCGCGTGCCTGCTGCTGGAGAACCGGCCTGATTTCATCGTGCATTGGTTGGCGCTCAACGGCCTCGGCGTCTCGATCGTTCCGATCAACCCGGCCTATCGCGCGGCGGAAATCGAATATCTCATCGCGCATGCTGAGCCCGACCTGATCGTCACGCTGCACGATCAGAAGGAATTGCGGAAGGCGCTGACCGGCGCCGTGCCCGTGCTTGACGTATCGGGCGACGATCTCGCCGCGAGCGTGGCGAAAATCCCGCTTGCCCGACGGCCGCCGCCCCGCACCGACAATCCGGCAAGCCAGACCGAGGCCGCGCTGCTCTACACGTCGGGCACCACGGCGCGTCCGAAGGGATGCATCCTGACCAACGAATACGTGGTAGCGACCGGCCGCTGCTACGCAAGCCACGGCGGCGAGGCGACCTATCATATCGGAACGGAGCGCCTCTACAGCCCGCTGCCGCTGTTCCACATGGCCGGCCTCACGCTCACGACGATAGCAATGATGCTGACCGGCGGCTGCCTGATCCTGCCGGAACGCTTCAACGCGAAATACGCCTGGCGCGACATCGTGTCCTGCCGCGCCAGCGTGCTGCACTATCTCGGCGTGATCGTCGCGGCCCTGCTCGCCCAGCCGGAGACGCCGGACGAGAAAGCCCATGCGCTGCGCTTTTCGATGGGCGTCGGCGCCAATCCCGAGCAGCGCGCGCGAGCCCGTGAACGCTTCGGCATCCCCTTCGTCGAAGGCTGGGGCATGACGGAGACCGGACGCAGTCCGTTCAACACGGTCGAGCCGCGCCATCTGGAAACCAACACCATCGGCCGCAGCGTGCCCGGACTCGAGATGATCGTTCTGGACCCCGACGGCAATGCGCTGCCGCCAGGCGCGGTCGGCGAACTCTGCGTGCGCCATTCCGAATCGACGCCGCGGCGCGGCTTATTCTCCGGCTACCTGAAAGACCCCGAAGCCACCGAGCAGGCCTGGCGCGGCGGCTGGTTTCACACCGGCGACAGCGCCTGGCAGCACGAGGACGGCGCCTTCGTGTTCGTCGACCGGCTGAAGCACCTAGTCCGTCGCGCCGGCGAGAACATTTCGGCCGCCGAGGTCGAGGCCGTGCTGACGACGTCGCCGCTGGTCAAGCAGGCCGCGGTCGTCGCCGCGCGCGATCCCATCCGCGATGAGGAAGTTGCGGCCTTCATCGTGATCAACGATGGCGCCGACGTATTGCGCGAACTCGCGCAGGACATCTTTCGGTTCTGCCGCGAACGCCTGGCGCCGTTCAAGCTGCCGGCGTGGATCGTCTTCGTCGCCGAGCTGCCGCTGACCTCGACCAACAAGATCCAGAAACACGCGCTGCTCGGCGCGGACAAGGACCCGCAGTCGCATCCTGGGATGATCGACCTGCGGCAAGAGAAAACCAACGCCATAAGGCAATCGAACTAGAGGAAACCAGGGACAATGACATCGACTTACGGGTGGATGGCCGCGAGCGCTGCAATCCTGTCGGCCACCTTCGCCGCCACGCCATCCCACGCGCAGATCTCCGACGACATGGTGAAGATCGGCGTGCTGACCGATCAAGCCGGGCTCTATGCCGACGCGGCCGGCCCGGGAGCGGTCGAAGCGGTGCGGATGGCGATCTCAGATTTCGGCGGCAAGGTGTTGGGCAAGCCGATCGCGATGGTCGATGCCGACCATCAGAACAAGGCCGACATCGGCGCCGGCATCGCGCGGCGCTGGTATGAGCAGGAGAATGTCGACGTCATCGTCGATTTCGCCAACTCCGCCGTCGCCTTCGCCGTGCTCGAGCTCACCAAGCAGAAGAACAAGGCGATGCTGGCGTCGTCGGCCGGCTCCTCCGATCTGACCGGAAAGGGCTGCTCGGCCAATTCGGTGCAGTGGACCTACAACACTTATGCGCTCGCCAACAGCACGGTTCGGGCGCTGGCCAAGGAAGGCGCCAAGAGCTGGTACTTCGTCACGGTCGACTACGCCTTCGGCCACGCCTTGCGCAACGACGCCGCCAAGACGGTGGAGAAGGTCGGCGGCAGCATCACCGGCGAGGTGCGGCATCCGCTCAACAGCATGGATTTCTCGTCTTATCTGTTGCAGGCACAGAGCTCGAAGGCAGACGTGATCGCCTTCGCCAACACCGGCGGCGATCTCGCCAATTCGATCCGGCAGGCGCAGGAATTCGGGTTGGCGCAGCAGCAGAAGCTCGCGGCCTTCCTGATGCAGACCAGCGACATCCATGCGATCGGCCTGCAGGCGGCGCAGGGGCTGCAGCTCGCGACCGCGTTCTATTGGGATCTCGACGACAAGACCCGCGATTTCGCCGCGCGCTTCATGGCCAGGACCAAAAAGCGGCCGACCATGGTCCAGGCCGGTCTCTACTCCGCCGTCATGAATTATCTCAAGGCGGTCGAGAAGTCCGGCACCGACGACGGCCCCAGGGTGATCGCGCAAATGAAGGACATGCCGATCGACGACTTCTTCGCCCGCAATGCTTTCCTGCGCGAGGACGGCCAGCTGATCCACGACATGTATCTCGTGCAGGTGAAATCGCCCGCGGAATCCAGGGGCGCCTGGGATTACGAGAAGCTGGTGCAGGTGATTCCGGGCAAGGAAGCGTTCGCAACGCCCGAGGAGAGCGCATGCCCGCTGCTCAAGAAATGATTGCTCGCACGGATCCGCAAACCACAAGCAAGGCTGGACATCGCATGACCGAACTGCCGCTACTCTTCACCCCGCTGCAACTGCGCGACCTCGAACTGAAGAACCGGATCATGGTCTCGCCGATGGCGACCTATTCGGCGCATGAGGGCCGCGCGACCGATTGGCACACCGCCCATATCGGCAAGCTCGCTGCCGGCGGCGCCGGTCTCGTATTCGTCGAGCAGAGCTCGGTGAACACCCAGGGACGCATCACCCATGGATGCCTCGGCATCTGGGACGATACGCACATCGCAGGCCACGCCAGCCTCGCCGCGCTGATCCACCGCTTCGATGCCAAGGCCGCGATCCAGATCGCACATGGCGGCCGGAAGGGCTCATCGCAGCGGCCGTGGGAAGGCGGCAACCCGCTGGGTGAGGCCGACATCAAGGCGCGCGGCGAAGGCCCGTGGCAGATCGCGGCCTCGAGCAGCATTCCCTTCGACGACGGCTGGCCGGCGCCGCACATGCTGACTTCAGAGGAGATCGATACCCTGGTGAACGACTACCGCCAGGCGTTCCGCCGCGCCAGGACCGCAGGTTACGACGTCATCGAGCTGCACTGCGCGCACGGCTATCTGATGCACTCGTTCCTGTCGCCGCTGGCAAACAACCGCAACGACGATTATGGCGGCTCGCGCGAGAACCGGATGCGGCTGCCGCTGCGAATCGCCTCCATCATGCGCGAGGAATGGCCCGACCATCTGCCGGCCTTGGTCCGCATCTCGTCGGTCGACGGCGTCGATATCGGCTGGTCGATCGAAGATTCGATCGCCTTCGCAACCGAGCTGAAGGCGATCGGCATCGATATGGTCGACTGCTCGTCCGGCGGCATGAAGCTGCCGCGCGGCAACTCGCTGGTGTCGCGCACGCCGGGCTTCCAGGTGCCCTTCGCCGAACGCATCCAGAAGGAAGCCGGTATGCCGACGGTCGCGGTCGGGCTGATCCGCGAGCCAGACTACGCGGAAGCCATCTTGCGGGACGGCAAGGCGACGCTTATTGCACTCGGCCGCGAACTGCTGTGGAATCCGAACTGGCCCGCCCAGACGGCACTCGCGCTCGGATGCGATCCCGAGTGGACGAACTGGCCGGAGCAATATGGCTGGTGGCTGAAGCGGCGGGTGGCGCAGCAAGGACGATAAGCGATGCCGGTGGCGAAGAAAGATGTGGCGGCTACCGGTCCTGCGACCGGCGCGCGGTCTTTCGACAGCCCCGGCGACACCTCGCGCGACCTGCCGAAGATGGACAATGCGGTCAAGTCGGCGCGGCGCGTGTTCGACGTGCTCGAATTCTTCGAGGAGCACCAGCGCGCCGCTTCCGCCATCGAGGTGGCTGCCGCCCTGAAATTCCCGCAGTCCAGCACCTCGGCGCTGATGCGCACGATGACGGCGTTCGGCTATCTGCACTACGACACCAGCCGCCGCACCTATATTCCGACGCCGCGGATCTCGATGCTGGGGCACTGGCTCAGCCCGGCGCTGTTCACGCGGGGGCGCCTGATCAATTTGATGGACGAGCTCTCCGAGAAGACCGGGGAGACCATCATGCTCGCGGTGCGCAACGGGCTCAGCGCGCAATATATCCACATCATCCAGGCCAAACTGCCGATGCGCCTGCATGTCAAAGCCGGCACGCTGCGGCCTCTGGCGCACTCGGGATCAGGCTACGCGCTGTTGTCGGCTTATCCGGACAAGGAAGTCAGACGCCTGGTCCGCCTGATCAACGACAACGAGCCGCGGCCGGATCGGCAGATCGACATCAAGGCCTTGCTGCTGGAGCTGAAGAAGGTTCGCGCCAAGGGGCATGCCTTCTCGCTCGGCATGGTTACGCCGGGCGCCGGCGTCGTCGCCCTGAACCTGCCGCCGATCGCGGAATCCAACGAGCCGCTGGTGCTGTGCGTCGCCGGGCTGAACGACGCGCTGATGGTCCAGGAGGCCGAACTCGCCGACCTCATGCGGAAGGCGATCCAGTTTCACCTGGCGGACTGAACCGATGGCGCCGGCCGATTTTCCTCCGCGCCTGGCACACAAAACCGAGGCGGTCCAAAGTCCACTATGCGGAATTCGTGCACCTCGTCCGGCTTCATGCCATCCGCGCAAGTGGCCCTGCGGGCAACGCTTGTCACGGCTATGGCTTTTCCGCATCATTGAGCGCAAGACAACACCGCAAGCAGGGCCTGCCTGATGGCAGGACCCAAGCCAATCAACACGAGGAACGCTGTGGCGGAGAGTGAGAACATCGTCGCCGAGACCGCGGGAAAGATTTTCGCCGATCTCGCGGATGCCCAGACCATCAATCACGACAAGCAGGGCGCATGGAAGGCGCCGCTGTGGCAGGCGCTGACCGAAGCCGGTCTGCCGCTGTCCTGGGTGCCCGACGATCTCGGCGGTTCCGGCGCCAGCCTCGCCGAAGGTTTCAGCGTCCTCAACGTCGCCGGGCGGCATGCGATCGCTGTTCCGCTGGCCGAAACAATGCTGGCCGGCTGGCTGCTGACGCAAGCCAGGATCGCCTCCCCGGAAGGCGAGATGACCGTGCTGCCGGCAAGCCCGAAGGACCGCGTCACGCTCAACGCCGACGGCTCTCTCTCCGGCCGCGCCCGCGGCGTGCCGTTTGCGAAAGACGCAAAGCACATCGCGGTGCTGGCTGATGGCAATGGCGGCATCTCGATCGCGCTGGTCGATGCCGCCAAATGCCGGATCGAATCCGGCATCGGACTTGGCGGCGATCACAACGACACCGTCACGCTCGACAAGGTGCAGCCGGTCACGACCAAGCCCGCGCCAAAGGGCTTTGACCGAACCACGCTGATGCTGATGGGCGGCGTGGTGCGCAGCCTGCAGATTGCAGGCGCACTGGAATCGATGCTCGACATCTCCGTGCGCTATTCCAACGAGCGCGTCGCCTTCGAGAAGAAGATCTCGAAATTCCAGGCGGTGCAGCACAACCTCGCCCGCCTCGCCGGCGAGTCGGCCGCGGCGCTGGCCGCCGCGACCTCGGCGGCCGACACCATTGCAAGCGCGAACTCGCTGAACAATGACGCGGTGTTCCTCGAAGCCGCCTCCGCAAAAATCCGCTGCTCAGAAGCGGCCGAGAAGGGCGGCGGCATTGCGCATCAGGTGCACGGCGCGATCGGCTTCACCAACGAGCACATCCTGCACCGCTATTCATTGCGTGCGCTGGCCTGGCGTGACGATTTCGGCTCGGAGAGCTACTGGGCGGTCGAGCTCGGCAGGCTCGTCGCTGAGCGTGGCGCCGATGAATTGTGGCCGCTGGTGGCTTCGCGCTGAGATCAGGACAGAGACATCATGACTGCAGCCCTTCGTTTCGATCCGATCCGCCTGCCGGAGAAATGCGAGCAGCTCCGCAAGGAGGTGCGTGCCTTCCTCACCGAGGAGATCGCCGCCGGCACCTTCGATCCGCACGCGCCGAACCGCGAGGACAATGACGCGCCGGAATTCTCCCGCCGCGTCGGCGCCAAGGGCTGGCTCGGCATGACCTGGCCGAAGAAATATGGCGGCCAGGAGCGTTCGTTCCTCGAGCGTTACGTGGTGACCGAGGAGATGCGGGTGGCGAATGCGCCGACCCGGCGCTTCTTCGTCGCCGACCGCCAGAGCGGGCCGGTGCTTTTGAAATACGCGCCCGAGCACATCAAGATGGACATCCTGCCGCGGATCTGCCGCGGCGAGGTCTGTTTTGCGATCGGCATGAGCGAGCCGAACTCCGGCTCCGATCTGTTCGCGGCGAAGACGCGCGCGACCAAGACCGACGGCGGCTATCTGATCAACGGCACCAAGATCTGGACCTCGTCGGCGCATATCGCCGACTACATGATCGCGATTTTCCGGACGTCACCGCCCACGAAAGAGAACCGCCGTCACGGCCTGACCCAGTTCCTGGTCAAGATGAAGCAGCCGGGCATTCAGGTGAACCCGATCGGCCAGATCACCGGCCAGTTCGAGTTCAACGAGGTGGTGTTCACCGATTACTTCGTGCCGGACGATCATGTGCTGGGCGAGGTCGACGGCGCCTGGAAGCAGGCAACATCCGAGCTCGCTTATGAACGCTCCGGCCCCGAGCGCTTCCTCGAGACCTATTACGTGCTCACCGAACTGGTGCGCGCGGTCGGCAAGAACCCGGACACCCGCAGCGCCGAGGGCATCGGGCGCCTGGTCGCGCAAGTGCACACCATGCGCCGCATGTCGGTGTCGGTCGCGGGCATGCTGCAGGCCGGCAAGGAGCCGGTGGTGGAGGCCTCCATCGTCAAGGACATCGGCACGGTGTGGGAGCAGCAGCTGCCGCATCGCGTCCGCGATCTCGCCGCCTTCGTCGAGGAAACCGCGACCAACCGCGAGACGCTGGAAAAGCAGCTCGATTTCGCCATCAAGACCGCACCCAAGCTAACGATCCAGGGCGGCACCACCGAGGTGCTGCGCGGCATCATCGCCCGCGGATTGGGCCTACGCTAATTCAACGAGGACAGATCATGACCAAATACACGGATATCGGCGTCGAGACCCACGGCCATGTCGGCCTGATCGAAATCCGCAAGCCGCCCCTGAACTTCTTCGACGTCGCGCTGATCAACCAGATCGCCGACGCGCTGGAGGAAATCGACAACAATATCGAGATCCGCGCCTCGGTGCTGGCCGCGCAAGGCAAGGCGTTCTGCGCCGGCGCCAATTTTGGAGACCCGGCCCGCCAGGAGCAGGAGGAACGCGCCAAGAGCGATCCGGCCTCCAACCTGCCGATCAACCATCTCTACGTTCAGGCGGTGCGCATCTTCCGCAACAAGAAGCCGATCGTCGCGGCGATCCATGGTGCTGCGATCGGCGGCGGCCTCGGCCTCGCCGTGTCGGCCGATTTCCGCGTCGCCTGCCCTGAAGCGCGCTTCTCGGCGAATTTCACCAAACTCGGCTTCCACCCGGGCTTCGGCTTGACCACGACGCTGCCGGAGCTGATCGGCAAGAACAATGCGGAGCTGATGTTCTACACCAGCCGCCGCGTCACCGGCGAAGAGGCCTATCGCTGGGGCCTCGCCAACGTGCTGGTGCCGCAGGATCAGGTGCGGGCTGAAGCGATGAAGCTCGCGCAGGAGATCGCCGAATGCTCGCCGCTCGGCCTGGTCTCGACCCGCGCCACCATGCGCGCCGGCCTCGCCGACCGCGTGCTCGCCGCAACCAACCACGAGTTGGAAGAGCAGACCAAGCTGCGCGCGACCGAGGACTTCAAGGAAGGCGTCAAGGCCACCGCCGAACGCCGCGTCGCCAACTTCAGGGGGCGGTGAGGCCCTCGCGCAGCTCCATCCACGTGTCGTCCCGGGCTTGACCCGGGACCATAACCACCGATGCGAGTGGCAGGACAAGCCGTCTCCCCTTGTGCCCTTTCCGCGGGCCGCGGCGTATGGGTCCCGGGTCAAGCCCGGGACGACGCTGGGGAGATGGCTCGCTAGCCTTTCGGCACCACCAGCGCATCGACGATCGTCACGCCCTGCCCCTCCGGGTGCACCAGCACCGGATTGACCTCGATCTCGGCAATCTCGCTTGCATGCTGCGCTGCCAGCACCGAAATCTGCGAAATCAAGCGCGCAAGGGCAGCGACATCCGCCTTCGGCGCGCCGCGGAAGCCGTGCAGCAGCGGTGCGGCCTTTAGCGTCTCCAGCATCGTGGTTGCTTCCGCCGGGCTCACCGGCGCCGGGCGGTACACCACGTCCTTGAACAATTCGGTGGTGATGCCGCCGAGGCCCACCATCACCATCGGCCCGAAGGTCGCATCCGTCATGGTGCCGACGATGATCTCGATGCCCTTCTTGGCCATCGGCCCGACCAGCACGCCCTGGATCGCGGCATCCGGCCGTTGCTTCTGCACACTCTCCAGCATGTCGCGATAGGCGGTGAACGCCGCGCCCTTGGCGGCGATGTTGACGCGGACGCCGCCGACCTCGCTCTTGTGCGCGATCGCGGGCGACTGGATCTTCATGACAAGCGGAAATCCGGCGCGCTCGATCGCGGCGTCGAGCCCGTCGCGATCGGTCACCAGCAGCTCATCCGGCAGCGCGACGCCGGCGGCTCGCAGCAGCGACTTGCTGTCATATTCGGACAGCGTCTTTGACTTCAGATGCGCAGAAAGATCGTGCGTCGGCGACGCAGATGCCGCCATCTCCGGTGCGGGCTTGAAGGCGGCATAGTCCGCCAGCCGCCGCATCGCGACGCCGACATGGGTCAGCCCCGAGAGCACCACCACGCCCGATTTCGCCAGCTCCTGCCGCGCAAAGTGCGACGGCAGCGTGTAGGAATAGAACACCACCGGCTTGTTCTGCGCCGCGATCAAAGGCTTCAGCTCGGCCTCCTTGAACGGCATCCGCGTCTCGCTGGACAGCGACAGCACGACCAGCGTCGCATCGACCTCGTCGGAGGCGTCGAACAGCTCGATGCTCTTCTGCAGGCCGCCGGAGGAGACGCCCTGCGCGGTGACGTCGACCGGATTGCCCGCCGCGCCATAGGACGGCATCCATTGCTTGATCCGGTTCTGGATCGCAGCCGAAAGCTCCAGCACGCGCAGGCCCTGCATCGACACGGTGTCGGCGCCCCAGATGCCGGCGCCGCCCGATACCGTCAGCACGGCGACGCGGTCGCCCTTCGGCAAGGGATTGGTGGTCAGAACCGCGGCAATGGTCACGGCCTCGTCGAGATCGTTGGAGACGATGAAGCCATATTTCGCAAACACCGCGTCATAGGCCGCCGACCAGCCCGCCATGCTCGCGGTATGCGAGGCGGCGGCACGCTCGCCGGCGCCGGAGCGGCCGACCTTGGTGACGATCACAGGCTTCCTGAGCTCTGCCGCGCGCTTCGCCGCAACCAGGAACTTGTCGACGTCGCGGATACCCTCGATGAACAGCAGGATCACGTCGGTCGAGGCATCCTGCACCATGTAGTCGAGGAACTCGCCGGCGCCGAGATCGCTCTCATTGCCGGCGCTGACGACGTAGCTGAGGGCTACGCCAAGCGCCTTGGCGCGATGATAGATCGCAAACCCGATACCACCGCTCTGCGCGACGATGCCGATCCGCCGTTTGCTTGCCACTAGATCAGGCGCATCCGGCTTGACGTCGACGGTCGGGCTGAAGGTCGCGGCGACCTTCTGCACCTGGCTGTAAAAGCCTTCCGCGTTGGGGCCACTGATCCGCATCCCCGTCCGCTTCGCCAGCGCCACGATCGCATCCTGCATGTCAGCGCTGTCGCCGCCCTCCTCGGCAAAGCCGGACGAGATGATGACCGCGTTCTTGACGCCGGCGGAAGCGCACTGCTCCAGCGCCGGCAGCACGGCACGGGCCGGAATGACGATGACGGCGAGATCGATCGGCGCGCCGACCTCGGCAACCGACTTGAAGCATTTCAAGCCGTCGATCTCGTCATAGTTCGGATTGATCGGATAGAGCGCTCCCGGATAGAGGTTCTTGCGCAGCATCGCGAGCAGCCGCCCGGGAATCTTCTCGTGATCGCGCGAGGCGCCGATCAGCGCGATGCTCTTTGGGGCGAAGAAGGTATCGAGCGGATGCGGCATGGGGCGTTCCAATTGTTGTTATTGTCGGCCACGATATTGGATCGTTGCCGCCGGCTCAACCGCCCTCCCCGCAAGCACCAATCGTTCCCCGTCATCCCCCGCAAAGGCTTCGCCTTTGTCGCTGGAGGTGCGAGCGGAGCGAGCCTCGAAGGATCGACGGCCGCCAGCCGGGCCGTGCATCCTTCGAGACGCGCTACGCGCTCCTCAGGATGACGGAAAAATGATCTGTAGCGGTCATTGCGAGCGAAGCGAAGCAATCCATCCCTCTACTTGCGGAAACAATGGATTGCTTCGTCGCTTCAGCGCAAAATTGCTTTGCAATTTTGTCGCGAGCTCCTCGCAATGATGGTGACTACACCGTCAACTTGAACGTCACGCCGCAGAGCAGGAATTCATCCCCCGCCACCGCACAGCCCCTGGCTTTCGCGGCGTCCAATACCTTCGCCTTGTCGGCGACCTTGAACGTCAACCCGCTCATGATCTCGCTGTCACCTTTGACGAAGCGGAAGGTGCTGTTCGGCAGCTTCACCACGGTGCCGCCGGCGGGAAAGCCGACGATCTTGCCCCAATGCTGCGCCAGCGCCTGCGGCTCGGGGCTCTGCATCTCGACCTCGGTCAGCGCCAGGGTCGTGTCCTTGCGGATCGACTTCTGCCAGTCCGGGCCGGCCGGCGGATATGGCCCCAGGATGTCGTCGCTGCCGTCGGTGTGGTTGAACTCGATGAAGGCAGCGCGGCAGTCGCGCGGGTGCAGCTGCACGCCGTGATAGGGCGCGTGCGTGATCACGTTCGCGGTGCGCACGCCGATCGCATTGGCCTTTGCGCCGCGCGCATCGGGATCCTCGCAGCAGAAGATCGCCATGTAGCCGCCGCGGCCGCCGGTCTTCTCGATGAAGCGGCCGGCCGCGGTGCCGGGCCCCGGCTGGAAGGGCGCGACCACTTCCAGCAGGATGGTATCGACCGGCAGCAGCGCATTCTCGAGCCCGTATTTGGCGACGTTACCGTCGCGGTAACAGACGTCGAGGCCCATGATCGCGGAGATGTCCGCGATCACGGGCGCGAGCTGCGGCGCCACAAGGCAGATCTGCCGCAGCCGCATGTACTCGGCCATGTGATTGGTCACGGCTTATTGACCCTGGAAGGTGGGCTTGCGCTTCTCGACGAAGGCCTTGGCCGCTTCCTTGTGGTCGGCGGTGTCGCCGGTGCGGGTGTGATGGATCGCCTCGCCGTCGAAGCAGGCCTCCAGCGTCATCGTCTCGGCATTGTTGATGTTGCGCTTGATATAGCCGAGCGTCACCGACGGTCCCTGCGCCAGCGATCGCGCCAGCTCCAGCGCCTCGGCCTCGATATCGGCATCGGGCACCACCTTGGAGACCATGCCGAGATTGTAGGCCTCCTGCGCCGACAGCACCGGCGACATCAGATAGAGCTCGCGGGCCTTGGCGCTGCCGAGCATCTTGGTCAGGAAATAGGTGCCGCCGTAATCACCGGAGAAGCCGACCTTGGCAAAGGCGGTGGTGATCTTGCAGGAGGCGCTGGCGACGCGGAGGTCGCAGGACAGCGCGATCGAGAGCCCGGCGCCGGCCGCCGCGCCGTCGAGCTGCGCCACCACGGGCTTCGGCATCTGGTGCAGGATGCGCGAGACCTCCATGCCGCGGCGCAAATTCGCCATCTTGGCCTCGAACGGCAGCGGCGCGCGGCCTTCCGCCATCGACTTGACGTCTCCGCCGACGCAGAAGGTGCCGCCGGCGCCCCGGATCAGCACCGCACGTACGTCGGTATCGTCCTGCGCGCGCCGCGCCGCCTCGACAAGGCCGCGCGTCATGTCCGGATTGAGCGCATTGCGCCGCTCGGGACGGTTCATGGTGATGGTGAGCAGGCCCTGGTCGAGGGATTGGAGAACCATCTGATTGTCGCTCATGGCGTTTTGCCTTTCGTTGTTGTTGATTATCTCAGCGTCATTCCGGGATGGTCCGAAGGACCAGACCACAGATGCGCAATTGCGCATCGGGGAATCTCGAGATCCTCAGATGCGCAATTGCGCATCATGTTCGATGCGTTGCATCGCCCCGGGATGACGCTTCGCGTCATTTCTTCACCAGCGGGCAGCGCGAGTCGGCGAGCGGCTGGAACGCCTGGTCACCCGGCACCGTCGCGAGCAGCTTGTAATCGTCCCAGCGGCCCTTCGACTCCGAGGGCTTCTTGACCTCGAACAGGTACATGTCGTGCACCATGCGGCCGTCCTCGCGAATCCGGCCGTTCTTGGCGAACATGTCGTTGATCGGGGTCTCCTTCATCACCTTCATGACGGCGGCCGCATCGGTGGTGCCGGCGGCCTTCACCGCCTTCAGGTAATGCGTCACCGAGGAATAGACGCCGGCCTGCGCCGAGGTCGGCACCCGCTTGACGCGCTCCATGAAGCGTTTCGAAAACGCGCGGGTGTCGTCATTGAGGTCCCAATAGAACGCTTCCGCCAGCAGCAGCCCCTGCGCGGTGTCGAGCCCGACGCTGTCGATGTCGGTCACGAAGGCGAGCAGCGGCGACAGCTTCTGCCCGGTCTTGGTGAGGCCGAACTCCGCCGCCTGCTTGATCGCGTTGATGGTGTCGCCGCCGGCATTCGCAAGCCCGATCACCTTGGCCTTCGAGGCCTGCGCCTGCAGCAGGAAGGACGAGAAGTCCGAGGTGTTGATCGGATGCCGCACATTGCCGAGCACCTTGCCGCCCGACTTCACCACGACATTGCTGGTGTCCTTTTCGAGGTCCTGGCCGAAGGCATAGTCCGCGGTCAGGAAGAACCAGGTGTCGAGGCCGGATTTCACCGCGGCAAGGCCGGTCACATTGGCCTGCGCGAAGGTGTCGAACACATAGTGCACGGTATAGGGGCCGCAGGCCTCGTTGGAGAGGCGGATCGAGCCCGGGCCGTTGAACATGATGATCTTGCCGCGTGCCTTGGCGATCTCGCCGGCAGCAAGCGCCGTCGCTGACGCCGCGACGTCGAAGATCATCTCGACGCCCTGGTTGTCGATCATGTCGCGGGCGATGTTGGCGGCAAGGTCGGCCTTGTTGAGATGGTCGCCGACCACGATCTCGACCTTGCGGCCGAGCACCGTGCCGCCGAAATCCTCCACCGCCATCTTGGCCGCGGTTTCGCTGCCCGAGCCGGTGATGTCGGCATAGAGGCTCGACATATCGAGGATGCCGCCGAGCTTCAGCGGAGGCTTGTCCTGCGCCAGCGACGCATTCGCCGAGATCGCAAACACACAGGCCAACACGCCGGCCAAAACTCGTCTCATTCAAACCCTCCCTTGAGATGCGGACCTCATTCCTTCAGGTCCGTTTCGAGGGCCGGATCATGCCGCATGGCCTGCACTGCAGCAAGCCGCAGCGGCAGCAATCTGTTTTCCGCTAAGCGGAATGAAGCGCCGCGCAGGAGCTGCCGGCGCGGCGTCGATCCGCGATGCGATCAGAGATGAAAGTCGGGAACGGTCGAAAAGGGCGTCCCCGCCGGCAGGCCGAGGAACAAATACTGCATGCCGTATTGTCCGGCGAACGCCGATGCCGCGGCATCCATGATGACATGGCCGCCCAGATCGAGATGCAGTTCCGGCCGGGTGATCGCCCCGAGCGTGTAGGCCGGTGCGATGGTCTCGTTGATGTGCAGCGCATCGAAGGCGGCTGATACCGCCGACAGCGAGGCCGCGTTGCCGGCCAGGTCGACGACACTGGCGCCGTTGGCCGCGAAGCCGGTCACGGCCAGCGAGGCGGCGCGGTCCGTCGACGACACGACGTGATCGAACACGAGCTTGGAGGGATCGCCGAGCAGCGCCGTCGCCGCGGCATCGTAGATCGCGCTGCCGCCATCGTTCAGCGTCAGGGTCGGCGTGCCGCTGATGACATGAACCGCTTCGTTGAAGCCGACGGTCAATTGCACCAGCGAACCCGTCGCCGCAACGCCGCCGGACGGCGTCGCGGTGATTCCGGTGAGATGCGGCGCTGCCGTGTCGAGGGTGAAGATCAGGCTCGACGATGCACTGACATTGCCGGCGGCATCGACCTCCTGCACCGTCACCGAATGCACGCCATCGGTCGTGAAGACCGGCGCTAATGTCGAGAAGCTCGAGGCGCCGTCGGCCTTGAAGCGGAGCGTGTCGGCCGCATCGGCCTTGTAATAGTCGATCAGCGGATTGCTGGTGATGTGATCGGCACCCGAGACGCCGGTGTCCTGATGCAGCATCAGCATCGGCGTCATTGGCGCCTTGGTGTCGCCGCTGAAATTGATGGAGTTGCTTGCCGCACCGGCATTGCCGGCGATGTCGGTGTAACTTGACCCGGTGACGGACAGATTGGCCGACAGATGGTCGGTCACGTTGGCCGTGAAGACCGCGGTGTAGATATCGTGGCCAGCGCCGTTGATGCCGACATGGACCAGACTGCCGAGCAGACCGCCATGGACGGCGATATCGCCGAGACTGAAGCCGGCGACCGCCTCGGAGAAGGTGAAGGTCATCAGCGCCGCATCGCCCGCGTGCAGCACGGTGTGATCGGCCGCCACCGATACCGTCGGCGAATGCGTATCGCCGCCGATGTTGGCGGTGTTGCTCGCCGCGCCCGAGTTGCCGGCGTCGTCGGTATAGCTCGCGGCCGTGACCCGGATCGAACCCGCCACGACGTCGTTGATATCAGGCGCGAAGATCGCGGTGTAGACGTCCTGGCCTGAACCATTGAGCCCGACATGGACCAGATTGCTCAGCGCACCACCGGCGACGACGGTATCGCCGAGCGCGAAACCGGCGACCTCTTCAGTGAAGGTGAAGGTGACGACCGAAGTCTGGCCGGCAAGCACCGTGCTCGGGCTCGCCGCGACCGACACCGTCGGGGCCTTGGTATCGCCGGTAAAATTGATCGTGCTGCTGGCCGCACCGGCGTTGCCGGCAATGTCGGTATAACCGGATGCCGTGACCTGTACCGAGCCCGCCTCGGCATTGCTCACATCAGGCGTGAAGATTGCGGTGTAGACGTCCTGACCGGACGCGTTGACGCCGACATGGACCAGATTGCCCAGCGCACCGCCGTGCACCGCGACGTCACCGAGCGCGAAGCCCGCGACTTCTTCGGAGAAAGTGAACGTCACCAGCGCGGTCTGGCCCGCCAGCAGCGCGTTGCGATCCGCCGCGATCGAGACGGTCGGCGCCAGCGTGTCGCCGCCAATGGTCGCGGTGTTGCTCGCCGCACCAGCATTGCCGGCCGTATCGCTGTAGCCGGACGCATCGACCTTCACCGAGCCGGCCTCGGTGTCGCTGACATCGGGCGTGAAGGTTGCGGTGTAGACGTCATGGCCTGACACGTTGAGCCCAACATGCACGAGATTGCTCAGCGCCCCGCCATGGACAGTCGTGTCGGCAAGCGTGAAGCCGGACACGGCCTCGGAGAAGGTGAAGGTCGCAACCGAGAGGTCGCCGGCCAGCACCGTGTCCGGATTGAGCGTGACCGAGACCGTCGGCGCCAACGTGTCGCCGGTGAAGTTGACGGTGTTGCTGGCTGCACCGGCATTGCCGGCCGTGTCGCTGTAGCTGGATGCGTCGACCTGGACCGAGCCTGCCGCGGCGTTGGCCGCATCGGGCGTGAAGGTCGCCGTGTAGATGTCCTGGCCTGAGCCATTGACGCCGACATGGACAAGGCTGCCCAGCGTGCCGCCGCTGACACTGACATCGCCGAGCGCGAAGCCCGCGACGGCCTCGGAGAAAGTGAAGGTCACGACCGCGGCCTGACCGGCCAGCAGCGTGGTGTGATCGGCTGATACCGACACGGTCGGCGCCTTGGTGTCGCCGGTGAAGTTGATCGTGTTGCTCGACGTGCCGGAATTGCCGGCGACGTCGGTATAGCTTGAGGCGTCGACCTGCACCGAGCCGGCCTCGGTATTGGTCACATCGGGCGTGAAGGTCGCGGTGTAGACGTCACGGCCGGAGCCATCGACGCCGGCATGGGCGAGGTTACCCAGCGTGCCGCCATGGACCGTGACATCGCCGAGCCCAAAGCCTGTGACGGCCTCGGAGAAGGTGAAGGTGACGACGGCGGTGTCGCCCGCGGTCAGCGCGGTGTGATCGGCGGTCACCGCCACCGTCGGCACCTTGGTGTCGCCGCTGAGGGTGATGGCGCTGCTCGCCGCGCCGGCATTGCCGGCAATGTCGGTATAGCTGGATGGGTTGACCTGCACCGAGCCTGCCTCGGAATCGGCCACACCAGGCGTGAAGGTCGCCGTGTAGATGTCCTGGTGCGCGCCGTTGACGCCGACATGGACGAGGTTGCTCAGCGTGCCGCCGCTCACGGTCGTATCCGACAGCGCAAAACCCGTGACCGCTTCGGAGAAGGTGAAGGTGACGGTCGAGGTCTGTCCGGCCAGCAGCGAGGTCGGGGTCGCGGCCACCGACACGGTCGGTGCGATCGCGTCGATCACGAGATGCAGGTCGGTCGCCGCATGGGTCACGTCGGCGTCCTGGCCGCCGGGATCCTTGATCGTGCCGCCATTGAGCGAGAGGCTCTGCACTTGCAGATCGGACGTGCTGTCGCCGTCCTGCACGGTGTAGCTGAACACCAGCGCCTGCGAACCGCTGCCGCTGACATAGGTCGCGGCCTTGCCGTCGTTGAGCGGCAGCTCCGGCGTACCGGTCACGCTCACCGTGTTGCTGAAATTGACGGTGATGGTCACGACCTTGCCGGTGTTCAGCGTCGTCAGGTGACCGGTGGTATCTGAAGTGACCGAGGCGATGCTTGCCTGTGACCGGATTTCGAGATGCGGCGTCGCCGAGCCGTCGGAACCAAGGAGCAGCGAGCCGGCCGAGGCGCCGGCGCCAAAGCTCAGATTCAGCGAGGCGAGCGTCGTGCCGCCGCTGCTCTTCACGACAAGCACGCCGTTCGCATAGGACAGCGTCGCCGTTGCGTCATAGGCGATGTTGCCGAAGTCGATGGTATCGCCGCCGGCAAAGCCGGTGATCGAGCTGCCGAACGCCGTGCCCGAGAACGCCACGGCATCGAGCACGAGCTTGTCGGTGGTTCCGTCGGTGAAGGCGATCGCGCCGGTTCCCGCCGCGCCATTCGCCGCCAGTTCGAGCGTGGCGCCCCTGATGACGGTGCCGCCCGAATAGGTGTTGTGCGCCGACAGCACCAGCCGGCCGCCACCGGTCACCTCGACATCACCCGGCGTCGCGCCATCGGAGATCACGCCACTCTGGGTGACGGTCTCGCCGGCCGCGACATTGAAGATCGGATCGCCCGCGACGGTAATGTTGTGGGTCTGCGTAAAACCGTCGGTGAAGCTGATGCCGGTGCCGTCGCCGAGCTTCAGGACGCTGATGACCGCGCCGAGATTGACGTTGGACGAGATCGAGACAACGGTGCCGGTGCCGCTGACCGTGGTGTATCCCGTATACGTGTTGTTGCCGCCGAGAATGACGGTGCCGCCGCCGCTGATGGCGAGGCCGCCTGTGCCCGCATTGGCGGCGGTGCCGCCACTGCCGCTCTGGTCGGCGATGTCGTTCGCAATCGTCAGCGTCTCGCCGCTGCCAGGTGCGAAGCTGAGATTGTTGTTGCCCTGGATGAAGATGCCGGAGCCGTACGCCGAGCCGCTGGCCTGGCCGATGCCATTGGTGCCGCCGGCGACGGCGTTAAAGCCTGAATCATTCGTGAGCGAGCCGCCCTTGATGGTCAGCGAGCCGCCTTGCTGAACGAAGACCGTGCCGCCGGCGCCGAGGCCGCCACCGCCGCCCGGCGCGCCATTGCCGTTGGTGCCGCCATTGCCGCCGCCAAAGCCTCCGACACCGCCAATGCCGCCGCCGCCACCGAAGCCGCCATCGCCGTTGTAGCCGCCGCCACCGCCGAAGCCGCCGTTGCCGCCATCGCCGCCGCCACCACCGAAGCCGCCGTTGCCGCCATCAGCCCCGTTGCCGCCGCCGATACCGCCCCCCGGCCCGTACGGTGCGCGAACGCCGCTGCCGATCCACCCCGCCGCGCCGCCGCCACCGCCATTGGCGCCGCCTGATCCGCCATACCAGTAAAGCATAGTCCCGCCACCGAACGGGATCAGGTAACCGTCGCTCCCTTTGCCGCCCCCGGCAGTGTTGGGGACAATGCCGGGCGAACCGTTGGCAAAGAGATCCGAGTCCGAGCCTTGAGCGCCGAGGCCGATCCCGCCGCCGCCGCTGCTCCCGCCGCGTCCGCCCATCCCGCCGCCACCGCCGAAGCCGTAGCCGGACGTGATACTGCCCGTGCCGCCGCCACCGCCGTTGCCGCCGATCGCGGCGCTGTTGTGGAAGGTGACGTTGTCGATCGTGGCGCTGCCATTCGACGAGACGAACAGCGCGCCGCCGAGCCCGGCGCCGCCGCCGCCGCCGCCGCGGACGACGCCGCCGCCTGCGGCCACCGTGTTCTGGATGGTCAGGTTCTCGAGATTGACGTTGCCGGCATAGACGAAGAAGCCACGCTGGGCGTTGAGGCCGTCGATCGTGTGCGTGCCGCCGTGGCCGTCGCTGCCGTTGATCGTAACGCTCGACCCGCTCAGCAGATTGAGCGCATACAGCTCCGACGTGAGGCTGAAGTTGGCGGTGATGTTGATCGTGTAGCTGGCACTCGGCGCGGCGTTCACCCCGCCGGAATCCATCTGCAGGATGGCGGCGTTGAGCTCGGCGACGTTGGAGACATTGAAGACGCGGGTCGAGACGACCTGCACAATCGTTCCACCGGTGGCATCCTGCGAGAGCTGGAAACTGGTACCGGCGCCGACCCCGGTGAGGGTCAGCGTATCGGTCGTGGTGCCGTTCGAGATCGATAGCGTGTTGCCGGACAGGCTGACTGTGTTGAGCGACGGATTCTGGGTGTTGTACTGCAGCCCGGTCAGGTCGATGAACTGGCCGGGATTGAAGTTCGCGATCGTGTTGGTGAACGCATTGCCGCTCAGCGCAGCGTTGTCGATCTTCAGCGTGCCGGCAATGCCTGTCGTGAACGAGATGTTGCCGGCTCCAGCGGCGCCGGCCGCGGTGAGCCACACCGTGCCCGAATAGATCGTCGTGCTGGCATAGGTGTTGGCGGCATGGCCGAGCACGAGCGTACCGCCGCCGTCGATGCCGAGATTGCCGCTGCCAGTGACGAGGGCAGTGTCCGTGACGGTCGTACCGTTCGCGATCGACAGGATCGAATTGCCGCTGACCGAGAGCGCGTCGTCGAAAGTGCCGCTCGATGTCAGCGACAGATGCGCGCTGCTCAGTCCGAACGTCCCGGTCAGCCCGGCGAGCTGACCCATCCCGAGTTGCAACGTGCCGACGCCGGACAGCATGAACGTACCGGAGCCGCTGATCGAGCCGGTGTCCACAATCGTGCCGGACGATATGTCGAAGGTGCCGCCGTTGCTGGTGAGCTGAATGTCGTGCGTGAAGGTGTAGCCGCCGGTTGTGGTCAGCGTGCCGCCGTTGAGGATCAGCGCGCCGGCCGAGCCGCCGATATTGTTGTCGGCCGTGATCGACAGGACGTTGCCGCCATCGATCTGGGTGCCGCCGACGTAAGTGTTGGCGGCCGTCAGCGTCAGCGTGCCGCCGCCGGAGACGACCAGCTTTCCGCTCGTGCCGCTGCCGCTGATGCCTTTTTCGTCGGCGATGGTGTCGCCGATCGTCAGCGTCGTGACGGTTTGCAGGCCCTGGGAAAACGTGGGCACGGTGTGCGTCGGCGTGACGACCATCGTGCCCTGGATGAAGATGTCGCCATAGGCGGAGCCATTGCCCGCGCCGTTGGCGCCGGTGCCGCCGGTCTCGGTGGCATCCATCAAGGTGCCGCCGATGACGGTCAGCTTGCCGCCTTGCTGAACGAAGATATCACCGCCGGCGCCGAGACCGCCGCCGCCACCGCCGGCGAGCGAACCAGAGCCCGCGCCGAATCCGCCGGTACCGGGCGTGCCGTTCGAACCGCCGCCGCCGCCGCCAAAGCCGCCATCGCCGCCGGTGTGCGTGTATCCGCTGCCGTTGCCGGAGCCGCCGCCACCGCCAGCAAAACCACCATCGCCGCCGCCATAAATGCCACCGCCGCCTCCGCCACCAACGCCGCCAGCGCCGCCGAAGCCGATCAGGGTGCCCGAGGGGCCGCCGCCCACCGAGTTGCCGCCACCGATACCACCGCCGCCGCCGCCGACGCCGCCGGCGCCGCCGCCACCATTCGCGCCGCCGGAGGCATGCGCGCCGAAGCCAATGCCGCCGTAATTGTCGGCGCTCTGTCCACCGCCCGGACCAACAACGGTCGCCGGCGTGCCACTCGAGGTCTGCGCGCCGGTTGAAGGATGCTGGCTGTCAGAGCCCGCCTCGCTGTAGCCATTGGCACCGTTGCCATGGTCGCCGTAATAGTCTTGGCCGCCGAAGCCGCCGCCACCACCGCCGCCGCCATTGCCGCTGCCGCCGTCGGCACCGATGCCGCCGCCGCCACCGCCACCGCCGGCCGGATCGACCGCGCCGCCATTGCCACCTTTGGCGGTGTTGCTGCCGAAATTGACGTTGTTCAGCGTGACGTCGGCATTCTGCCCGACGAACAGGCCGCCGCCGAGGCCTGCGCCGCCACCACCGCCACCGGTGCCGCCACCACCGCCGCTTGCGACGGCGTTGACGATGGTGAGATTCTTGAACGTCACCTTGCCGGCGACGACGACGAAGCCTTGATAGCCGCGGGCGTCGATGACGTCGCTATTGTCCTGGCCGCCGAGCTGATTGTTGTAGTCGGAGCTGCCGTCGAAGGTCAGCGTCGAGCCGCTCATCAAATTGATGGCCGGCAGATCGTCCAGCAGTTGCAGCGTGCGCGCGGCGCCAGAGGTCGAGAAGTTGATGATGTAGTCGGTATTGGCCGCAGCCAGGCCGCCGCCGACGCTGATCGCCGAGATCGCGTTGTAGAGCTGGGTGTAATCGTGGACCGGATCGCTGGTCGTCAGCGTGAGAACAACAGGATTCGACACCAGGGACCTCGGCAATATGCGAGAGCGACTGCGATCCGTCGCTGTTTCAAAAAAATTGCCGATTAGTTACATCGTGTCGCAAGCCATTGGCAACAATAACGAATTCTCATTCCGCGCACGGACTTGAGATGGTGAAGCGGTAAGGTTGATGCGCGCGAGGACCGCGCTGCGCAGGCGCGGACGGCAATCTGCGTCACCGGACGCGGCAGATGCGACGACGTCGTCCCTTGGCGGGCCCGCGCCATTGTGAAACTCGCAACACGACTTTGCGCGCAATGAGAAGTGCCGCAAAGAATTGATCCGCAATGCGTTGCCGAATCAAGGATGGCTCCATCGATGCCGTCTCGCTTCGCTTGTGGCTCCGATGCGATCTTTCCGTCAGACTGAGCTTATTTGCGACTGCGCTCCGAACGGAGCGCGCCGGAACGCCGAGTGCAGCATGATGCTTCCACGCGATACAGCATGGCGTCGCAGCCCGCGGGTGGTGACGATGACAGTCTGCGCCCTCGCGATCGGCGCCTGCATCGGACGCGCCGAGGCGGCCGGATGCAGTTTCGAGATTCAGGGCGAGGGCCGTGTTGCGGGAGTAATCGATGCGCGCAGCTTTCGGCTGGATGACGGCCGTGAGGTCAAGCTTGCCGGCATCGAGGTCGCGGACCGGGCGAAGGCCGCCGCCGCGCTGTCGGCGCTGCTGCTCGGCCGCGACGTCACGCTGCGCGGACAGGATGACACGCCGGACCGCTATGGCCGGCAGCCGGCCTATGCGTTCCTCGACGGCCAAGAGACGTCCGTGCAGGGTGAATTGCTGCGCCGTGGCCTCGCTCTGGTGTCTTCAGAGATCGCCGACAAGGACTGCGCCGCGGCCCTGATGGCGGCGGAGGCCGAGGCGAGGACCACCCGATCGGGAACTTGGGCCGAGTCCAGCGTCATAAAAAACGCCGAAAGTTCCGACGATATTTTGGCCGGGATCGGGCGTTTTACAGTGGTCGAGGGCAGGGTTTTGTCCGTGCGTCAGGCTGGCGCGACGACCTATCTGAATTTCGGCCGAAACTGGACTCGGGACTTTGCTGCGACTATTTCAAGGCGCATAGTCCCTGCGTTCGAGGCGGCCGGGCTTGCGCCCAAGTCTCTGGAAAATCGTAGGATTCGTGTGCGAGGCTGGGTGGAAGCACGGCGTGGGCCGCGAATCGAATTGCTCCGGGTGGGGCAGCTTGAAATGCTCGGCGGGAACTAGGGGCCAGGAGGCCATGCCCCGGCCGGTTCATGGGACAATTTGTGGGTATTTGACGTGATTGAGCACGCAGGAGGGCGTGAAGGGGGGACTGGCCGCCGTCTTTGGGCTGCGCTGGCGCTCGTCTGCGCGGCCCTGACGCTCTCGGCCTGCGGCAATATCGGCAATGTCGGCCGTTTCGAGCAGGCCCCCCCGACCGCAGCGGCGGCTCCGGTGAAGCCGAACCGCGTGGTGCAGCAGACGCCCAACAGCGAGCGCGAGCATGAGCGCATCCTGTCGTCCTATGGCGGCGCCTATGACGATCCGAAGCTGGAGGCCCTGATCAGCAAGACCGTCGATCAGTTGGTCGCCGCGTCCGAACGGCCCGACCAAGCCTACAAGGTCACGATCCTCAATTCCGGCGCAGTCAACGCCTTCGCGCTGCCGACCGGTCAGCTCTACGTCACGCGCGGCCTGATCGCGCTCGCTAGCGACACCTCCGAGCTCTCCTCGGTGCTGAGCCACGAGATGGCGCATGTGCTGGCCAAGCACGCCGCGATGCGCGAGGACCAGGCGCGCCAGGCCGCGGTGGTGACGCGCGTCGTCACCGACATGAGCAGCGACCCCGATCTCACAGCGCTGGCGCTCGCCAAGACCAAGCTGACGATGGCGAGCTTCTCGCGGCAGCAGGAGTTCGAGGCCGACGGCATCGGCGTCGGGATCGCCGCGCGCGCACATTTCGATCCCTACGGCGCGGCGCGCTTTTTGACCGCGATGGAGCGCAATGCCGCGCTCAAGGTCGGCAAGACCGCGCTCGATCCGCGCGCGCAGGACTTCACCTCGTCGCATCCGGCGACGCCTGAGCGCATCGCCAATGCGCAGACTACTGCGCGGCAATACTCGTCGCCCGAAAACAACGAGCGCGACCGCGAGACCTATCTCGCCGCGATCGACAACATCGTCTATGGCGAGGACCCCAGCGAGGGGTTTGTGCGCGGCCGCCGCTTCCTGCATCCCAAGCTCGGCTTCACCTTCACCGCGCCCGACAATTTCACGCTCGACAACACCGCGCAGGCGGTGATCGGCGTGCGCGAGGGCGGCAGCCAGGCGATGCGTTTCGATGTGGTGCGGGTGCCGGCCGAGCAGTCGCTCGGTGACTATCTGAACTCCGGCTGGATGGAAGGCGTCGAGAAGTCCTCGACCGAGGACCTCAACATCAACGGCTTTCCAGCGGCATCGGCCACCGCGCATGGCGACCAGTGGCAGTTCAAGGTCTACGCGCTGCGCTTCGGCAGCGACGTCTATCGCTTCATCTTCGCCGCCAAGCAGAAATCCACCGAGAGCGAGCGCAACGCGCGCGAGACCGTCAACTCGTTCCGCCGCCTGACGCTCGACGAGATCCAGGCCGCGCGGCCGCTGCGCATCAAGGTCATCAACGTGCAGCCCGGCGATACCGTGGAATCGCTGTCGCACCGCATGGCCGGCGTCGATCATCCGGCCGAGCGCTTCCGTGTGCTCAACGGACTCGATTCCCACGCCCAGGTAAAGCCGCGCGACCGCGTCAAGATCGTGGTGGATTGAGGCCACGCACCCTCGCCACCGTCGTCCCGGCGAACGCCGGGACCCATAACCACCGTTATCGATTGATGGAAAAAGTTGGGGCCACAGCGCGCCCTAGCAACATATTCCTGTGGTTATGGGTCCCTGCTTCCGCAGGGACGACGTAGAGAGAAAGAGAACGCTCTATTTCGCCTTCTCCTTCAAGAAGGCGATGATGTCGGCGCGGTCCTTCGGATCCTGAACCTCGTAGAACATCTTGGTGCCCGGAACCATGGCGTCCGGACCGGTCAGCCATTTGTCGAGATTGGCCTCGGTCCACACGATCTTCGAGTCCTTCAGCGCCGGCGAGTAATTGTAGCCCGCGACGGTGCCGGCGAGGCGGCCGACGACACCCTTGTGCATCGGGCCGACGTCGTTCTTCTCGATCGAATGGCAGTCGCCGCAGCCCTGGTACAGCGTGGCGCCGCGCGCCGGATCTCCTGCCGCCCGGGCGCTGTTGAGGGCGAGTAGAAGCGCAATCGCCGCCATCGCGGCGAGTTTGGCGTGCCGCGGCGCGATAGCGCCTGCGATCGAACGAATGGTCATTCCATGGGGCTCCTGTTTGCCACCACAACAGGAGCAGCCACCCTGCCATTCTATTCCCTGAAATTCCGCCTGCGGGCGCGGTTCCTTCAATCCTCGCAGCGGCCGACGTAGTTGCGGATCAGATGATAATGCGCGCCGGAGCGGGCGTAGTCCTGATGCAGGCAGCCACCGGTGCGGTGGTGCTGCGCGCCCTCGCAATTGAAATGCTCGAAATGCAGCCTGACCACGCGGGCGTTGTCGAGATAGGTCGCAAAATAGTGCCCGGCATTGGGCCGCGACCCGCACATATGCAGGACCGCATTGCGGATATCGGGCGGCAGATTGTCGATGCGCTCCGCGTTCCAGGGGTCATCGCGCGGAAAGCTGCCCCCGCGGGCAAGGGCTCCCGATGGGTCCAGCAGACCCAGCAGCAGAGCGCCAATGGCAATCGGCGCGCGATATCCGCGTGGCGTTCGAGCGGTCATGCCGTGCCGCCTCGATCGGCAGCCCAAGCTTGCCGCACAAAGACGCCGGACGCCAGCCGCATTGATCGCTGACATCAGCACGTCTTGTTGAAGTTTTTTCCCGTCTGCGAGGAATATCCGCGTCACCGGCCGATCTATTCCAAGCTGCCACCTCCGCAGCGCGCCGCGCGACAGGAGCATCCCCAGTGTTTCTCAACCGGTGCGGCGCCGTCGCTCGACTTGCCCAACTCGGGTGCGCGCTTGCTGCGCTCACACTCGCAGCAGTCACCGCTGCGCGCGCGGACGGCTGTCCCAAGGCGAGCGACGAAATTGCGACCGACCGGCCCGACGTAACCAATTCGAGTATCGTCGTGCCGGTCGGGAGCTTGCAGAACGAGAACGGCGTCAACCTGACCGGCCGCAACATTGGCCGCAGCATCGACGGCAGCAACAGCCGCTGGCGGCTCGGCATCGCGCCCTGCCTCGAAGTGCTGATCGACCTGCCGAGCTACACCGGCACGCTGAAGTCGCCCGGCGCCTCGGGCTTTTCCGACGTGGCGCCCGGCATCAAATGGCAGATCAGCCCGGTGCCGGGGAAGATCGACCTCTCGCTCACCGCCGGCGTCGCGCTGCCGACGGGTGCGGCCGAAATCGCCGGGCGCGGCGCGCAGCCCTACATCCAGCTGCCATGGTCCTGGGAGCTGCATGAAGGCTGGGGCGTCAGCGGCATGTTCACGGAATTCTTCCGTCCCGCCGAGCTGACGGGACGGCACATGTCGGAAGCGACCTTCGTGATCGAGAAGAAGCTGACCGAGCGGATCAGCGTGTTCACTGAATATGTCGGCGACTATCCTGACGGCGCGCGGCCGACCCAGCTGATCAATTCCGGCGGTCTCTACCGGATCACGCCGACCCAGCAGGTCGACCTCCATGTCGCGTTCGGGCTCAACCGCAACTCGCCGAACTATATCGTCGGCGTGGGGTATTCATTCCGCGTCGACGGGCTGTTTCGATGACGATGGGTGATGGGCCCATCTCCATCCGCGCGGCGCTTCCACCTCCCCTTGAAAAGGGGAGGTCGCTTTGCTCGCCAGAGCAAAGCGGGTGGGGATCCTGTCTCTCCACACGCGCCGGTGCCTGTGGCTAACCCCCATCCCGACCTTCCCCCTTTCAGGGGAAATTGATGCTCTACAGGTTTACATAGGCGTCTCTCGGCATCCCTCTAACCCATTCAAACTTCATAAGTTCTTCCATATCGGCTATCTTGGCGTACATCCGCTTACACACCCATCGCCGGGACACAGCCGGGACACCGAAGGACTTAATCCATGCCGCGCCGCATCCGCTCCGCAACGCTTGAAACCAGAACCGCACGCGCGAAGCTCGCGCAGCAGCGCAAGCCGTACTGGATCGCGGTCGCACCCGGCATCAGCTTGGGCTATCGGCGCAACGCCGGACCCGGCGCGTGGAACGTCCGTGCCGCCGACGGCAAGGGCGGCAACTGGATCAAGAGCTTTGGCCTCGCCGACCAAGTACGGAGCCGTCGATAGGCCCTTGCGCATCGGTGAAATCGAAATTCCCTGTTACGTGCTGGCCGATGGGACGCGAGTTCTGGCGCAGCGCGGATTGCAGGCAGGCATCGGCCTGTCACAAGGTGGCGGCAAGACCGGCTCGCGCCGGATTGTCGAACTGATGTCGGAGTTGGCCGACAAAGGCGTCGATGTCAGGGGCCTGATAGCGCGAGCCAACTCGCCGATTAGGTTCATCCCTCCCCACGGTGGCAATCCGGCTGATGGCTATGATGCCACCATTCTGCCCGACATCTGCGCCGTGCTGATCGACGCCCAGCAGAAGGGGTCGCTTGGTAAGGGCAAGCACCGGGAACACCTTGCGGCGCGGGCGGCGCAGTTACAGCATGGCTTTGCCACGGTTGGCATCATCGCGCTGGTGGACGAGGCGACGGGCTATCAGGATTTTCGGCAGCGGGATGCGCTAGCCAAGATTTTGGAGAAGTTCGTGGCGAAGGAGCTTCGTCCGTGGGTGAAGACGTTCCCGTCAGAGTTCTACAAACAGATTTATCGGCTCAATAGCTGGACGTACACCGAGGGCTCGGGCAGACCCGGTGTCATCGGGCATTGGACGAACAACATCGTCTACAAGCGGCTCGCTCCGGGCGTGCTCGATGAACTCAAGCGTCTGACACCAAAATATCCAGGCGGCGACAACAAGAATAAACTGTTTCAGCGGCTCACAGATGATTTTGGCCATCCGAAGCTCAAGGAGCATCTGGCTGCCGTGCTGATGTTGATGAAGTATTCGCCGAACTGGCGCGTCTTCATGGACCGCCTCGACCATGAGTTTCCGCAGTGGGGCAGCAACATGATGCTGCCGTTCCCGGACAACTACGACCCGCCGAGCGAGACCGCCGCCTAGGCGCTTCGGCCGTCAGCCGTGCGACCTGCGCCTCATGCCGCCGCCGTGCGGTCCTCTTTCTCGGCACCGCGCATGACAATCCTGAGCGCGTGATCCGGCAGAGGTCGCTGCAGCGACTTGGCCTCATCCCACGGCGCGCGCATCCACACATCCCGCTCCTCATCGGTGGTCAGGATCACCGGCATGGCCTTGGGATGGATCGGCTCGACCACCGCGTTCGGCGATGTGGTGAGGAAGCCGTAGACCTGATGCGGACCCGGCACCGGCTTCGACTTCGTGCCGCGATCACCATTGAACGTCGTCCAGATGCCAGCGAAGGCGAACAGCGGCCTCTCATCGCTGAGCGCGAACCACACCACGTCCTTCTTCGTCTCCGGGTTCGGCTCCGGCGCGTATTCGGCGAAGCTGTTGGCCGGGACCAAGCAGCGGTTCTCCGGCTTCAGCCAACCCCGCCAGTGCGGCGACGACGTGTTGCGGATGTCGGTGACCGGCGGCCCGCCTGTGCGCGGTGGCGGCGGCATGCCCCATCGCATCAGGGTCATCTCTGTGCCGGTCTCGGTGTTGCGGACAACCGGCGCTGGATAGTCAGGAAACACGCCGGGCATCGGCGCGAGGTTGCCGACGAAGCGGTTGACGACGCGAAACAGGTTGATGATCGCGGCTTGGTTGGTGGTGATGCTATAGAGATTGCACATAAATAGCCGGAATGAACAGGGCCGTTTAGGTCGGTCCATCGCCTTGATATTGGCTCAACAAGCCATCGACCAAGCCAACGTAGTCCTGCATGAAGCCAGAGAGTTCAGCAAAGCTCAATGAGTGATCCTTACTCTCGATGTCTTCGTTTGTCAGCCAAATGGGTAGCGTCGCATCGTCGTGAAGCTTGCCGTCCTCGATCCGTTCGTCAATGTGCTTGAAGTATTGTAAAGCAATCTAAGCCGCTCAGCCGCACCTGAGTGGGGCCGATGCACCGATCCGAGAATTTTGTAGACAGTGGTGACAAGTCTTTCCGAGTGATGAGTAGCGGCGATGCATTGCTCGATATGCAGAACGGTCCTGTAGTAGTCGCTCAACTTACCGCGCGGTACCGCCGTGTAGGCGATGAGATTTGTTCGCGCGGCGACGTAGCTGGCAAACGCTCCATCGATCCACCTGAGGAGGTTTGTCAACAAGCGAATTTGCGTTTTACCCAAAGGCCTAACAAAGATTTGGCCCAGAATAACCGCTGCAAATGGAACCTCAGGAAATACGATTTCCGGCATCCCGCAGCTTGTCAGGGATGATAATTTCGGAGCAACGAAGTTGTCCAAGGCGTAATGTGATAGGGGCATCGCTGGTTCGATCTATCTTTCTCCCGGCCACCATGTTGACCGTGGTTCGCTCGCAGAAATCTTCGTCGGTCGCAGCGCGACCAGATGGCTGCGCTTGTATGGATAGCCGCGCACCTGCGAGCAATCCTTGCAGCGCATGTAGCGTTCCAGTTCGTGGACCGGCGTTGACTTCGGTCGCCGCACGATGTCGAGCGCGACGGTCTGATGCGTGTTGCAGCCGAGGCACTTCACTTCGAGGTAGCGGTATCCGGCGTTGAGGGCATCGCCCAGCGCGGGCGATGGCTGCGCCGGACCCTGAAAGCCGAGCATGCGCGCGTTCCACGCCTCGACGGTGAGCCGGTCGGCTTGCTTGCGCGCTTCCGTCGCTCGCTCAGCCGCTGCCCGGATCGATGCGCCGTAAATGGTCTCGCGCGATTTGGTGCCCATGCGAGCGAGGATCGCCCGGCCACGATGAGCGGGCAAGCCGCTACAGCTTGCGGTGGATAGCGTGCCGGGCACAACGGGAGGGCCGAAGCGCGATGCCCGTTTGCCCCCAACCAGCGGCACAAAAGCAGACATGCCGGGAGGTCCGAGAAGGGCCAAAAAGCTATCGGACCGCATGCTCTGGCTTCCCAACGAACGTTGACATGGATCAAGCATTCGCAGGGTTGGTCCAGACAATGTTGTTCTCTACTTGGGAAAGGAAGTCGTTATGAGACACATCGCCTTGAAACGAGCTTTGTTAGTTGCCGCCGTTGTCGTGTGTGGAGTTTTCGGTTCGGTTGGATGGTCAAAAAATGACGGCCTCTTACTGTCCGTTGATAGCGCGCAAGCCCGTGTGGGGCGACCGTTGACCCCCGTGAGTGTCGCGGGCGTTGCACGTCGAACGACACGGCGAGCGGTAGTGGGGGGAGCAGTAGTAGGGGGAGCGGTGGTCGCTAGGCCGCGCTGCGGGTATTACCCCTATGGACCGTGCTATTAGCCCTTCACGTCGGATGCTTTCGTCAGCCTTGTTCCCTAAGTCGGCGGCTCACCGCACTTGTCGGCCATCTGCTGGCAGACGTTGGCTATCTCGGCGCGTACCTCGAACACGACCCGCTCGATGCTGCGCCGGATCGCAAGATCGTCTCGCGGCGCACACCGCGCGGGCAGGCTCGACAGAAACGGGGTTGGCGCCGTGACCGGGTGCGATTTTTCGTCGCTCCATTGCTGGCACAAACTGCACTTTCTTATAAGGTTCCATGAGCCTAGGCTTCGACCTCAACGCAAAGGTTGTGCCATGGGGAAAGACCTACTTGAAAGCGTTTACATCGTACTGTTCGGGCTGAGCCCACTCGCCATAATCGGAATCGCTCTGTTCGTGTCGTGACGACGCTAATACTGAGCCCGCGCGAAAAGAAACTCCTGAGGCGCATGGCGCTCGGGCGGCGTGATGCGGAGATTGCTGTGCAGATCGGCGGGACCGAAGCTCAGGTATCGATCCAACGCCTCCGTCTCCTCAGAAAGCTCAACATCAAATCTCAGGCCCAGCTCATGGACGCAGCGGACAGATTGGCTAGATGGCCGTTTCACCAATAGCTGCGCCACCGTCTTAGTCGAAGCGCGAACCTGGCCCGCTCCAACCGGGCAGGTAGATGGCCCCAGCACCGGCCCCCATGGCCCCCAAAGGTTGCTGGGGCCGCTCAATCAGAGGCCGCTTCAGTTGGCAGGACCGCAGCTCAGCTCCCGAATTTGTCCGACAGCGTTGAACGTCAAAATAGCTTTGACCACGCCGTCGCTCGTAAAATACGAGATTACGGGCTCGGTTCGGGAGAGCCGAAGGTCATCCAATTCAAATGCAGGATGATGCTTGAGACGATCAACCCAGTAGGCGCGCAGCGCTTCTCGGCCGGTCAGGGTTTTCGAGCTGCCGCACTCACAGTACACCACGGCGTCGTCGGCGCACATGTCTAGGATGGCTTCAACATCGCCAGCGCGGTAGGCGTCGAGCCAATCAACCGCGGCGGCCATCGGGTCAAAGGACATATTCCTCACCTACATGCCGTGTCGTAGGTGACGGTTAGAACGCTTGTGGGGGGCTCCGATACTGGGAAAAATACTGCCCGCGCGCCCCGAAGTGAACCTCTCAATCCGTCTCAGGCTTCCTCTCGTGCTTCGGCGCTGGTGCACCTTTGTGTACCGAGTGGCATAAAATTTAGGTGCGTGTGAAAAATCGCAAATATGATGGCATCGAGGCGTCGCGCGGTCCCCGCATTTTCCGCGCGCCCCAGAGGACCCGGACGACCGTGCGGAGGGCGCCGGAAGGTTAACGACTAAGCTCTAGGCTCGCCGAGCAGAAGGTTACAGCGTGCCACGTCTCGATCATTTCTTCCCTTCATGCACGCAAACTGCTGCTGGCGCTGCACCGGGACGATGAGCGGAGATGATGACCTATCGACCCACTACGCTCTAGCCAAGCTACTTAGCTGTCCCCGTCGTAACTCCCGGCGCCGTCGTAACTCCGCGCCGCACTTGGCGCGCTTCACGGCGACCCTCGCGGCGCACTTGGCGCGCGTCACGGCGATCCTCGCGGCGTTCGCGTCGCCCCTCACGTCGATCTTGACGCCTTTCCATACCAGCGGTCTGCGCCTCCGCGTCAGGGACCATCAGCACGGTCGGGAACGCGGCTATTGCAGTCGCCAAGCCCAAAGAAGAAAGAAGCTTCCGTCGAGAGATCATGACTGCCTCCCTTGCTGGACTGCCCCAAGATTAGAAGTTTACTCGCTCTGCCGGTACCTGTCTTGATCTATGTCATTAGACGGTTGCACTCACATCCGCCATCCTTCGACGGTCGCGCTGTCGCGCGCGCATCACCTCGACCTCGACCACGTCACCGTGTCGGCCAACATCAAACCGCGTCCATGCATCATCAGTCCCCACCTTCTGGTGGACAGTGTGTTGCGTGAGCGAGAAGCCGTCACCGTATGACCCCCGGGACGGCTTCTTTCGTTGAGATGCGCGGCACGGCACGCATCGAACCCGGAGCCAGCACGGGCAGCGGCCCGCACCGTCACCGCGTCACCGTCACGACGCGCGTCACGACGGCAGCAGCCACAGCATCACTGACCGGCAAAGTCAGGCCCGAGAAACCGGACACAAAAAGGAAGGCCGCTTGCGTTGCCACAAGCGGCCCAAGTCTAGGGAGGAAACGCCCAAGGAGGGCACGGCCGGGGGACGGCCGATGAGGCACACTAGTCGATGCTGACAAAGAGCGATTGTGCGGTCCTATTCAATTTTGGACGTCCGTGCAGTCACGGGCGCACCCCCAATCACGCTTTCGTTAATTGAGGGGCAAGAACGCCGCCACATTCGCGATCAATTGGGCGAAGCAGACTTCAAGCCGAAGCGCCAGCAGGCAGCGCGCATCGCCGATCAGGCTCTGTGCATCGCCTTTGATGATCCTCCGCGATTGCGCTTCGACGATGTCGGTTTGTCCACGTGGACAAACCGGCTCCACTCCTCGGCATGGATGTGCTTGATCGACGTTCGCGAGCTGGCCTCCAGCCAGCATCACGACAGCGGCAAGCAGCGCGCGCAGACGACAGCGCCAGCGTCGAGCGCGTCACCATCACCACGACAACAGGCAGGCATCAGAGGCCGCAGGAAGGCCCTACAGCGCGCCGCAGGGCAGGGCCACTCGGACACCGGGCAGACCGCGCCAGCGCACAGGCTGCGACGCCGGGTCGATGGATACCGAGTTAAAAGCTCGCCGGGACACAGGCGGGACACGCGCCCGCGACATTTTCCACAACTTATTAATAACGCAAGATTTTTTCCGTTCAACGAGCACTAAGTGCTTACCCTTTCAGGGGGAAGGAGAAGACAGGGCTGCGTGACTAGTTAACTTCGGCTTCGCGCAGGCCGCTCAGCCACAGCGCAAGCAGCGTCCACACCGCGCCCGACAGGAGATACGCACCGGCCGAGATCAGGCCGAAATGGGTCGCCAGCAGCAGCGCCGCGAGTGGGGCAAAGCCGGCGCCGAAGAGCCAGGCGAAATCCGAGGTCAGCGCCGAGGCCGTGTAGCGATAGGTCCGCGCGAAGCTCGAGGCGATCGCGCCCGACGACTGGCCGAACGACAGGCCGAGCAGCACGAAGCCGAGCACCATATAGACGGTCTCGCCGACCGCGCCGGCATCGAGCAGCTGCGGGGCGAAGCCGCTGTAGACTGCGATCGCGACCGCCGATCCCAGCAGCAGCGGCTTGCGGCCGACGCGGTCGGCGATCATGCCGGAGGCGATGATCGCGAAGACGCCGACCGCGGCGCCGATCATCTCGATGATCAGGAAGCGCACCGGGCTTTCCTTGGTGAACAGGAACACCCAGGACAGCGGAAACACCGTGACCATGTGGAACAGGGCAAAGCTCGCCAGCGGCGCAAACGCGCCGAGCAGGATGTGGCGGCCCTCCTGCTTGATGGTCTCGCCGACGCGCGCCGGCTCCAGATCGCGGCTTTCGAACAGTTCGGAATATTCATCGGTCGCCACCATGCGCAGCCGCGCGAACAGTGCCACCACGTTGATGGCGAAGGCGACGAAGAACGGATAGCGCCAGCCCCAATCGAAGAAATCATCCGCCGAGAGGTTGCCGGCGAAGAAGGCGAACAGCGCGCTCGCCACGATCAGCCCGAGCGGCGCGCCGAGCTGCGGCACCATCGCGTACCAGCCGCGGCGATTCGGCGGCGAATTCATCGCGAGCAGCGAGGCGAGACCGTCCCACGCGCCGCCCCAGGCGATGCCCTGCGCGAGCCGCGCGGCAGCCAATAGCCAGATCGCCGCGACGCCGATCGTGTCGTAGCCGGGCAGGAAGGCGATCGCGACCGTGGAGGTGCCGAGCAGGAACAGCGCGATGACGAGCTTGGCGCCCTTGCCGTGGCGGCGGTCGACCGCCATGAAGATCACGGTGCCGAGCGGCCGCGCGGCGAAGGCCAGCGCGAAGATCGCGAACGAATAGAGCGTGCCGGTCAGTTCATTGACGAACGGGAAGACCAGCTTCGGGAACACGATCACCGAGGCGATCGCATAAACGAAGAAGTCGAAGAATTCCGAGGTGCGTCCGATGATGACGCCGATGGCGATTTCGCCGGGTTTCGCCTGCCCGCGACCTGATGCCGTCGGGGTGCCGTGAGCCATTGCTGGGGCCTGTGCCATCGCCGGAGACCGTCCTTCAAGATGAGGCCACGGGCAGAATTTGCCACGCGATCCACTTCACCTTCTGACCTCCTATCCCGCAGTGCAACATTGGACAAATTGTCCAATGTCAACTTTGCTGCATCGCAGCTACCCGTTGGCGGAACTCATAAAATTCCAGCCGATCCCTTGGGGGTGAGCCGTGCGCGCCTTGAAATTATTGGCCTTATTGCCGTTCGCGGCGTTCCTCGGCGGGTGCGATTTCGTCGTCCTGGCGCCTGCCGGTGACATCGCCGCCCAGCAGCGCGACCTCGTCGTGATCTCCACCATCCTGATGCTCGTGATCGTGCTTCCGGTGATGGCGCTGACCATCTTCTTCGCCTGGCGCTACCGGCAATCCAATACCGAAGCACCCTACGAGCCGGAGTGGGATCACTCGACCCAGCTTGAGCTCGTGATCTGGTCGGCGCCGCTTCTGATCATCATCTGCCTGGGTGCACTGACCTGGATGGGCACGCACCTGCTCGATCCCTACCGCTCGCTCGGCCGCATCGCCGCCGACAAGCCGATCGAGAGCAAGGACGCCCCGCTCAATGTCGAGGTGGTCGCGCTCGACTGGAAGTGGCTGTTCATCTACCCGGATTACGGCGTCGCCGCCGTCAACGAGCTCGCAGCTCCGATCGACCGCCCGATCCGCTTCCGCATCACGGCCTCCTCCGTGATGAACTCGTTCTACATCCCCGCACTCGCCGGCCAGATCTATGCGATGCCGGGCATGGAAACCAAGCTGCACGCGGTCGCCAACCAGGAAGGCACCTTCCGCGGCTTCTCCGCCAATTACAGCGGCGCCGGATTCTCCGGCATGCATTTCGACTTCAAGAGCCTGTCGTCCCAAGGCTTCGACAAGTGGGTCGCCAACGCCAAGGCCAGCACCAACATGCTCGGCCGCACCGACTATCTGCAGCTCGAGCGTCCGAGCCAGAACGATCCGGTGCGGCTCTACGGCACCGTCGATCGCGATCTCTACAAGGCGATCCTCAACATGTGCGTCGAGCCGGGCAAGATGTGCATGAGCGAGATGATGGCGATCGACGCCAAGGGCGGGCTCGGCCGCGAAGGCCTCAACAACACGCTGCCGCTCACTTACGACAAATACGCCCGCCGCGGCGCGCCGCTCGGCGTTGAGCCGACCTTCGTCGCCGGGATCTGCTCGATGGACGAGATCAAGGACGCGCCGTCGCGTGACGTTCTCGCCCCGCTCGATCTGACGCCGCTGCGCGGCGTCGGGCTGAAGCGGCCGCCGTTCTCGCCCGCCCATCCGTCATCGACCTCTTTGCTGCTCGGCCAGCGCCCGAAATCAGACTCCTGAGGAGCGCCGCATGAATCCCGATCTCATCAAGATGATCTTCGGCCGCCTCAATCTGGAAGCGCTGCCGTTCCATGAGCCGATCCTGGTCGGCACCTTCGCCGTGGTCGCGACCGGCGGCCTCGCGCTGTTCGCCCTCGTCACCTATTTCCGGCTCTGGGGCTATCTGTGGCGCGAGTGGTTCACCACCGTCGACCACAAGCGCATCGGCATCATGTACATGATCCTCGGCATCGTGATGCTGCTGCGCGGCTTCGCGGACGCGCTGATGATGCGGCTGCAGCAGGCGATCGCCTTCAACGGCTCGGACGGCTATCTCCCGGCCCATCACTACGACCAGGTCTTCACCGCGCACGGCGTGATCATGATCTTCTTCGTGGCGATGCCGCTGGTGACCGGCCTGATGAACTATGTGGTGCCGCTGCAGATCGGCGCCCGCGACGTCTCCTTCCCCTTCCTCAACAATTTCAGCTTCTGGATGACGGTCGGCGGCGCCGTGCTGGTGATGATGTCGCTGTTCGTCGGCGAATTCGCCCGCACCGGCTGGCTCGCCTACCCGCCGCTGTCGAACATCGGCTACAGTCCCGACGTCGGCGTCGACTACTACATATGGGGATTGCAGGTCGCCGGCGTCGGTACGACGCTATCGGGCATCAACCTGGTCTGCACCATCGTCAAGCTGCGCGCGCCGGGCATGACGATGATGAAGATGCCGGTGTTCACCTGGACTTCGCTCTGCACCAACGTCCTGATCGTCGCCTCCTTCCCGGTGCTCACCGCGGTGCTGGCGCTGCTGTCGCTCGACCGTTACGTCGGCACCAAGTTCTTCACGAACGACTTCGGCGGCAACCCGATGATGTACGTGAACCTGATCTGGATCTGGGGCCACCCCGAGGTCTACATCCTGGTGCTGCCGGCGTTCGGCATCTTCTCCGAGGTGACCGCGACGTTCTCCGGCAAGCGGCTGTTCGGCTACACCTCGATGGTCTACGCCACGGTCGTCATCACCATCCTGTCCTACCTGGTCTGGCTGCACCACTTCTTCACGATGGGCTCCGGCGCCAGCGTGAACTCGTTCTTCGGCATCACCACCATGATCATCTCGATCCCGACGGGCGCCAAGATGTTCAACTGGCTGTTCACGATGTATCGCGGCCGCATCCGCTTCGAGCTGCCGATGATGTGGACGGTGGCGTTCATGCTGACCTTCGTGATCGGCGGCATGACCGGCGTGCTGCTCGCGGTGCCGCCGGCCGATTTCGTGCTGCATAACAGCCTGTTCCTGATCGCGCATTTCCACAACGTGATCATCGGCGGCGTGCTGTTCGGCCTGTTCGCCGGCATCAACTACTGGTTCCCGAAGGCGTTCGGCTTCAGGCTCGATCCGTTCTGGGGCAAGCTGTCGTTCTGGTTCTGGGTCTCCGGCTTCTACTTCGCCTTCATGCCGCTCTACGTGCTCGGCCTGATGGGCGTGACGAGACGGCTCCGCGTGTTCGACGACCCGTCCCTGCAGATCTGGTTCGTCATCGCGGCCTTCGGAGCGTTCCTGATTTTGCTCGGCATCGGCGCCATGCTGGTGCAGTTCGCGGTCAGCATTCTCAGACGCGAGCAGCTGAAGGACACCACCGGCGATCCCTGGGACGCGCGCACGCTGGAATGGGCGACATCCTCGCCGCCGCCGGACTACAACTTCGCTTTTACGCCTGTGGTCTACGATAACGATGCTTGGTGGGACATGAAGCGCCGCGGCTACCGGCGTCCGCTCACCGGCTTCAAGCCGATCCACATGCCGTCCAACACCGGCACCGGAATCATCCTCGCCGGACTGGCGACAGTCATGGGGTTCGGCCTGATCTGGTACATCTGGTGGCTCGCCGCCATAAGCTTCATTGCGCTGCTCGCGGTCGCGATCGGCCACACCTTCAACTATCACCGCGACTTCCACATCCCGGCGGATGAGGTGGTGCGGACCGAAGATGCGCGGACGCGCGTTCTCGCCGCGGGAGCCCAGCCATGACCGTTGCTACCGTCTCCACCCAAAGCTCCGAACCGATCTTTCACGTCATCGACGAGCATGCGCATCCGGAAGGCGCCAGCACCATGCTGGGCTTCTGGATCTACCTGATGAGCGACTGCCTCATCTTCGCGATGCTGTTTGCGACCTATGGCGTGCTCGGCGGCAACTATGCCGCCGGTCCGGCGCCGAAGGACCTGTTCGACCTCAAGCTGGTCGCGCTCAACACCACGATGCTGCTGCTCTCCTCGATCACCTATGGCTTTGCCATGCTGACGATGGAGAAATCGAGGATCGGCGCGACGCAGATTTGGCTTGCGATCACCGGACTGTTCGGCCTCGCCTTCCTCGGCATCGAGCTCACCGAGTTCGCGCACATGATCCACGAGGGCGCGACGCCGCAGCGCAGCGCTTTCCTGTCGTCGTTCTTCACCCTGGTCGGCACCCACGGCCTGCACGTCACCTTCGGCCTGGTCTGGCTGGTGACGCTGATGGTGCAGACCGCGCGTTTCGGCCTGACCGAAGCCAACCGGCGCCGGCTGATGTGCCTCTCGATGTTCTGGCACTTCCTCGACGTGGTCTGGATCGGCGTCTTCACCTTCGTCTACCTCCTGGGAATGCTGCGATGACAACAGACTCTCACGCCCTGCACTCCGCCGCCGGCGGTCACGGCCATGATGACCATGGTGGCGCCGCCCATGGCTCGCTGAAGAGCTATCTGATCGGCTTCGGCCTCTCGGTGATCCTCACCGCGGTGCCGTTCTGGCTGGTGATGACCGGCACCATCGTCGACAAGCAGGTCACCGCGCTGATCGTGCTCGTGCTCGCCGCGGTGCAGATCGTCGTGCACATGGTGTACTTCCTGCACATGAACACGCGGTCCGAGAACGGCTGGACCATGATGGCGCTGATCTTCACCGTGATCATGGTGGTGATCGCGCTGACCGGCTCGCTGTGGGTCATGCATCATCTCAACGTCAACATGATGCCCCTGCACGACATGAGCCAGATGCCGTGACCAGTCGGTCGGCCAGACCATCGCTTGTGCTGCTCACGCTCGGCATGCTGGGCGTGGTGCTGCTGATCGCGCTCGGGGCCTGGCAGGTCGAACGCAGGACCTGGAAGCTGGCGCTGATCGGGCGGGTCGAGCAGCGCATGCATGCGGCGCCAACAGCGCCGCCGCCTCCGTCGTCATGGCCGGCGGTCACCGCCGCGAGCGACGAGTACCGCCGTGTCACCGTCAGCGGCACTTTCCTCAATACCGACGAGACGCTGGTGCAGGCCGTGACGACCGACGGCCCGGGCTTCTGGGTGCTGACCCCGCTGCGCATGGCTGACGGAACCACGGTGCTGGTCAATCGCGGCTTTGTGCCGCCTGACAGACGCGATCCTGCAACGCGGCGCGACGGCGAGCGGCAGGGCACCGTCAGCGTCACCGGCCTCTTGCGAATCTCGGAGCCGAAGGGCGGCTTCCTGCGCAGCAACGACCCCGCATCGGGCCATTGGTATTCGCGCGACGTCGCAGCGATCGCCGCCAGCCGCCGATTGTCGCAGGTCGCCCCCTTCTTCATCGACGCCGATGCAACGCCCAATCCGGGCGGCTACCCCATCGGCGGGCTCACGATGGTGCGGTTTCCGAACAACCACCTGATTTACGCGCTGACATGGTTCGCGCTGGCCTTTATGCTGGCGGGCGCGCTCCTGCGCATCATCAGCGGCAGGGGCCGCGCCGGCGCTGATCCAGGGTGGGACTCAAGGCGCGCCGCCGTGCGCCGCCTGATCGGCGCAGCCCGCAATCTGTCTCGCGACACAGGCCCAGATGCTCGAGCGCACATCGGATCCGCATGACGAAAAGGCCGAGACCGGCACGGCCGTAATGCCGTCCGCCGTGAACGCGGCTGCCGGCATGCCGTTCGATCTCGCAGCTCCCGCCGACGTCGCCACCAACCGCAAGAACATGGCCCTGCTGGTCCAGCTGCGCTGGATCGCGGTGATCGGCCAGATCGCGACCATCGGCTTTGTGCAGTTCTGGATGGGCGTCGCGCTGCCGCTGATGCCGATGGCGGCCGTGATCTCGGGGCTGGTGGCGCTCAATCTCGTCAGCCTGCTGTGGCTGCGCTACCGCGCCGACATCAACAACCGCGAGCTCCTGATCGCGCTGACGCTCGACGTTGCTGCGCTCACCGTCCTGCTCTATCTCAGCGGCGGCGCCACCAATCCCTTCACGTCGCTCTATCTGCTGCAGGTCACGCTTGGCGCGGTGCTGCTCGACGCCCCCTCGACCTGGTCGCTGGTGGCGCTGGTGTGCATGAACTTCGCCTGGCTGACCAACTATTACCGGCCGCTGGAGCTGCCGCAGCAGGGCTTTGCCGATGCGTTCAACCTCCATATCGTCGGCACCTTCATCGGCCTCGTGCTCGACGCCGTGCTGCTCGTGGTGTTCATGACGCGGATCAACCGCAACCTGCGCGACCGCGACCTCCGCCTCGCGGCGCTGCGCCAGGACGCGGCCGAACAGGACCATATCGTCCGGATGGGGCTGCTGGCCTCCGGCGCCGCGCACGAACTCGGCACGCCGCTCGCTTCGCTCTCAGTCATCCTGGGTGACTGGCGCCGGATGCCCGCGCTCGCCTCCGATCCCGAGCTGTCGCAGGACCTCGGCGAGATGGAGATCTCGGTGCAGCGCTGCAAGACGATCGTCACCGGCATCCTGCTGTCGGCCGGCGAGGCCCGCGGCGAAGGCTCCTCGCCGACCACGGTCGCTGCATTCCTGTCGGCGCTGGTCGAGGAATGGCGGACGTCGCGGCCGTCGGCGACGCTGTATTTCCGCAACGCCTTCGGGGCCGACCTGCCGATCGTCTCCGACATCGCGCTCAAGCAGGCGATCTTCAACGTGCTCGACAATGCCGCCGAGGTCTCGCGCGACTGGATCGAGCTGACGGCGGAGCGCGATCGCGACAGGCTGGTGCTGTCGGTGATCGATCGCGGCCCGGGCTTCTCGCGCGAGATGCTGGCGCATGTCGGCAAGCCTTATCAATCGACCAAGGGCAGCCCCGGCAGCGGCCTCGGCCTGTTCCTGGTCGGCAACGTGGTGCGCAAGCTGGGCGGCGTGGTGACGGCGCGCAACCGCCCGGATATCGGCGCCGCGGTCAGGCTCGAGCTGCCGCTGTCGACGCTCGCGATCGGAGACCATCTTGACGGATGAACGCCAGCTCCTGATCGTCGAGGACGACGCCGGCTTTGCCCGCACACTGAAGCGCTCGTTCGAGCGCCGCGGCTACGGTGTCGCGGTGTCGGCCTCGCTCGACGAGGTGCGGCATCTCCTGGAAGTACAATCGCCCGGCTATGCCGTGGTCGACCTGAAGCTCGCCGGCGGCGCCTCCGGCCTCGCCTGCGTCGAAGCGCTGCACGCGCATGATCCGGAGATGCTGATCGTCGTGCTGACCGGGTTCGCCAGCATCGCGACCGCAGTGGAGGCGATCAAGCTCGGCGCCTGCCACTATCTGGCAAAACCGTCGAACACCGACGACATCGAGGCCGCATTCCTTAAAGCGCAAGGCAATTCCGCCATCGAGGTCGGCGCGCGGCCGACCTCGATCAAGACGCTGGAATGGGAACGCATTCACCAGACCCTGATCGAGACCGATTTCAATATCTCCGAAGCCGCCCGCCGCCTCGGCATGCACCGCCGGACGCTCGCGCGCAAGCTCGAGAAGCAGCGGGTGAAGTAGGCGATAGAGGCCGACGACGCCAACGAGACACGCGAATGCGCGCCTGATTCAGCCGGCCGCCTCTCGCTCCGTCAGGACATCGCGGCAACATCCGCCGCAGTGTCGATGTACTCCTGAAAACGGACCGCCTTTCCGTCGCGGTACTTGAAAACGTGGGCCCATTCGTTCGTTACGGTCTTGCCTGTTCTCTTTGCCCGCGCCGTGAGTGTGCCCAAGACCACGACGGTGTCGCCCTGCTCGATCATCTCACGCGGAGCAAACTCGCTGAACTCCAAATTCTCGCCGACCTGGACGAAGAAGTTTGCAATCTGCTGCTTTCCCCTAAAGGTCCCAGCCCAAGGCAATTTATCCTGGGGACCTGGGGTTATCCACGTGCAGTCGTCATCGATCAGATCCCTGATGAGCGCTGGAATGTCACCACGTTGAAAGGCCTCATAGCCCTTCCTAGTTGCCTCAACATTGGATGCCATCGGATTTCTCCTCTGCAAATTGATGGGTCATCTTAACGTCGATCCAATAACGGCAGGGCGGCCAGCATAGCATGCCGGGCACCGATTGCCGTCGTCATCCGTGAAACAACTCAAGGCGATTCCGGTCAGGATCGTTTACGTGGCTGGCGGAAGCTCGAGAGAAGCAGCGGGTGAAGCGGCCGATGCAGTAGCCCAGCTAGCGAGCTAGCGAAGTGGAGAGTGCCTCGCCGTCACCCTGAGGAGCGCGCAGCGCGTCTCGAAGGGCGACGGCCCGGCTATTTCCGCGCGCACCTGCAAGCACTCGGGCCGTGCATCCTTCGAGGCTCGCAAGAGCTCGCACCTCAGGATGACGGGGCGTCTGCCTGTAGCCCGGATGCAGCGCAGCGTAATCCGGGGCCAATCGATCCGCGGATGGGCCCAACCCCGGATTTCGCTTCGCTTCATCCGGGCTACGAATAGAGAGCCGCGTGGACGCAGCGTTGCCGTTTACTTCGGTGGCGTTGCAACGCGCGCCGCAAAAACAAAAAGCCCGGTCCTGCGACCGGGCTTTTCATCTGAAACCTTGCAGCGCTGCTTAGGCGGCTTCGTCGGCGACGCTGGTATCGTCGCCATCGCTGTCGAGATCCTCACCGTCGGCATCGCCCTCGCCTTCACCCTCGGCTTCCGCCTTGGCGCCGCGGCGCGGGCTCTTGGCGAGCTGGCCTTCGATCTCCTTGATCGCCTCGGTCTCGGTCGAGTGCTGCACGACCGCGATTTCGCGCGACAGGCGGTCGAGCGCCGCTTCATAGAGCTGGCGTTCAGAGTAGGACTGCTCGGGCTGCGATTCCGAACGATAGAGATCGCGGACCACCTCGGCGATCGCGACGATGTCGCCCGAGTTGATCTTCGCTTCGTATTCCTGGGCGCGGCGCGACCACATGGTGCGCTTGACGCGGGCGCGGCCCTTCAGCGTCTCCAGTGCCTTCTTGACCAGCGCCGGCTCCGACAGCTTGCGCATGCCGACATTGGCGACCTTCGCCGTCGGAACGCGCAGCGTCATCTTGTCCTTCATGAAATTGATCACGAACAGCTCAAGCTTGGCGCCCGCGATCTCCTGCTCCTCGATCGCCAGGATCTGGCCGACGCCGTGAGCGGGATAAACCACGAATTCATTGGCCTTGAAGCCCTGACGCTGGGTCACGACCTTCTTCTCTGCCGGGGGCGGCGCAGCGGCCGGCTTGGCGGCAACCTTCGGAGCAGCGGCGGGGACGGCAGCCTTCGGGGCGGCCGGCTTCGGCGCAGCAGCAACAGTCTTGGGGGCGGCCTTCGCAGCAGCGGGCTTCGCAGCTGCCGCTTTCGCGGCAGTCTTGGCAGTCTTTTCTGGCATCACGCTTCTTTTGTTCTTTGAGGACTTTGCAGCCGCCGCCTTCTTGGCCCCCTTCACGGGCGCCTTGGCACGGCCCTTGGTTGCGCTGCGGGCAAAGACAGCGGCTTTTTTCGTCGTCTTTGAAGCACTCTTTTTACGCGTTTTCTGTGACACAGCCTGCGCGCGGAAACTGCCGCGCCCCTGTTCGATGTTTGCGGGAACCTCGAAGCCACAAGGTACGCATGGCAGGGGTTCTTGGCCTGTAATGTGCCAGATATAGCACATTTTCCGCAAAAATCAATGATTTACGCCCGATTCCGGGCATAACAGGGGACCCTCAGGTCATATGTCCGTCATTAGGGTTAAATCGGCGGGTCGGACGGAGGGCCGCGGCGGTCCAAGCCCGCCCTTATCGGGGTAGTCCCGAGGGTGACAGGCGAACTCAGTCGCCGCTGCCCGGATTCGCAGAAAAATATTTCTCGAACTTGCCTTCCTTGCCTTCCCACTCCTTGGCGTCCTCGGGCGAGTCCTTCTTCTGGGTGATGTTCGGCCAGCTCTTGGCGTAGTCCCGGTTGACCTCAAGCCACTTTTCCAGCCCCGGCTCGGTGTCCGGCTTGATGGCGTCAGCCGGGCATTCCGGCTCGCACACGCCGCAATCGATGCATTCGTCCGGATGGATGACCAGCATGTTCTCGCCCTCGTAGAAGCAATCGACGGGGCAGACCTCGACGCAGTCGGTATATTTGCACTTGATGCAGGCTTCAGTGACGACGTAGGTCATCCAAAACTCCGAAACGATCCACTTTTTCCGGGGTTGCGTAGCGCAGGAATACCGCAGCCGCAAGGAATTGCTGGCCCTAAATAGCTATTCCTTGCCTCCTTGCAAATCCTCGCAAAGCAGGCGCGCGGACGCGGCGTCGCCGCGCCGTTCGGCAAAGCCGATCACTTTCAGCACACGGACGCTGTTGTCGAGCGCGACGGTGACGACGTCACCCAGCTTCACGGCATGGCCCGGCGATTTCTCGCGCGTGCCGTTGATGCGGACATGCCCTGATGCGACGAGTTCAGCCGCGCTGGCGCGGGCCTTCACCACCCGCGCATGCCACAGCCATTTGTCGAGGCGCTGTCGATCCAAGAGCTAGACCAAAAGTTGGGCTATTCCTTCCGGCCGGCGAGCTGCTCCTTCAGTGCAGCGAGCTTGGCGAAGGGCGAGTTCGGATCGATCGGCCGATCGCGCTCGCGCGGCGTGCTCGCGCTCGAGGCATAGGGCCGATGCGACGGCCCGCCCTCGCGCTTGTCGCGCCCGCCCTTGTCGCGGCCGAAATCGCGGCCGCCGCGATCACGATCGCCGCCCTTGCGGCCGCCGCCGAATTTCTCGCCGCGGCGCTCATTGTCGCGATCGCGTCCCTTGCCCTCGAACCGCTCGCGGCGCTGGCCCTTGTCCTCTCTGGTGTCGCGGGCCTGCGCGCCATCGGCCGGCGCGGCGGAGGCTGCCGCAGCGCCGTCAGCGGGTGCTGCGCCCGGACGGGGCGCGCGGAAGTCGTGGTGACGGCGCGGCCGGCGATGCTGCTCGCGCTTCTCGCCACCCTCGCCGCCGCCTTCGGTGGCCTGCGCGCCGTCGGCGGGCTTGTTCTGATGACGGCCGCGATTGCGATCGTGACCGCGATGATGCGGCCGGCGTTCTCCATCGGAGCGGCCGCCGGGACGCCAGACTTCGACCAGTTGCGGCTCGGCCGGCGTTTCCGCGGCTGCGGGAGCGGCCTCGGCGGTATCAGCGTCGGCGCTCGCGGTCTCAGCGGGCGCCTCAGTGGCAGCCTCAGGCGTCTCCGCAGCGGCTTCCACGGCGGGCGCGGCTGCGACTTCAGCGGCGGGCGCTTCAGGAGCGGGTTCTTCGGTCGCGGCGGGCGCGTCGACCGGAGCGGCACGCTCCGCTGCGGCATCCTGGTGGGTCTCGATGACGACCGGCGTCGCCTCGCTGGAAACCACCTCGGCAAAGCCGACATCGGGCAGCAGTGCGGCCGACGGCGCGGGATCGCCGGATACCGGCTGATCGACAGCAGCTTCGGCCTCGGGCGCTTCGGCCTCGGACGCAACGGTAGCCTCCACTGCATCGGCCGTGACCTCAGCGGCGGCGTCGACCGGCGCATCTGCGGCAGCGTCAGAGCTCGCTTCGACCGGCGGCGTCTCGGCGGCGACCGTCTCGGTGGTCTCGACCGGTGCAGCCTCAACAGCCTTCGGCGGCAGCGGCGGACGGCGGTCCATGCGATAGCCGAGCGCGCGCAGGATCGAGGCAAAGTCCTCGCCTGCCGAACCAGTCAGCGAGGTCATCGCCTGCGTCACGACAAAGCCGCGGCCGTCGAAGGCGCCGGTGGGTTTTTCGCCCGGCGAGGTCTCGCGCCAGGCCAGCGCCGGGCGGATCAGATCGGCGAGCCGCTCCAGGATGTCGACGCGCACCGCGCGCTCGCCGCACTGGCGATAGCCGAGCACACGATAGGCATCGCGGGCGAGCTGCTTGTCGACCGGGAACGAGGTGCGGCCGCTACTCGCGAGATGCTGCACGTTCGACAGCGCCGCCATATCGACATTGTTCTGCTTCTCGGCCCACAACAGCGAGGCCAGCGAGCGCGCCGCGGGCTTCAAAAGCTGCGGGAAATAGATGTGATAGGCGCCGAACCGCACGCCGTATTTGCGCAGCGCTGCGCGCGAGGGCTGGTCGAGATCCTTCATCTCGGCCGCGATCTTGCTGCGCTCGAGCACGCCGAGCGCCTCGACCAGCTGGAAGGCGATACCGCGGGCGATGCCCTGGATATCTTCGGCCTTGGAGAGTTCGAACAGCGGCCCGAGCAGCTTTTCGATATGCGTTTTGAGCCAGAGGTCGAGCCTGGTCTGCACGGCCTCGCGCGAGGCGCCGGTCAGCCGCTCGTCGGAGATGATGCGCAGCCGCGGATGCAGCGCGTCCTCGGCGGCGACCAGCTTGGCGACAGCATCGCCGGTCCAGCGGATGGTGCCGTCGGAGGTCAGCACGAACTGCTCGTCGGGCGCCGCACCCAGTTTCTCGGCGCGCGCATCGATCTCGCGCGCCAGCACCTGCTGGGCGGCGGCTTGCAGCGCCTTGGCGTCGCTGCCGGCCTCGGCCGCATCAGGTGCAAAGGTGAAACCATCGAGCCGGCCGATCACATGACCTTCCACGATCACTTCGCCGGTCTTGCCAATTTCCGTATTCAAAACTGAGTTCTCCCGCAGGCGGCGCATCAATACACTGGTCCGCCTGTCAACGAAACGCTCCGTGAGCCGTTCATGCAGCGCATCGGATAATTTATTTTCGAGATCGCGCGTGATCCCCTGCCAGTGCTCCGGGTCATACAGCCAGTCCGGCCGGTTGGCCACAAAGGTCCAGGTCCGGATCTGCGCGATCCGGCCCGATAGCGTGTCGATATCGCCGTCGGTCCGGTTGGCCTGGTCGACCTGGGCGGCAAACCATGCGTCAGGGATACGCCCCTTTTGCATCAGGAAGCCGTACAGGGTGGTCACGAGTTCGGCATGGGCGGCCGGCGACAGCTTCCGATAGTCCGGAACCTGGCAGGCCTCCCACAGCCGCTCAACCGCTTTAGCCCCATGGCGAATTCGCGCACCTCGGCGTCGCGCGCGACATGGTCGAGCACGCGCTGGTCCTCGGCGATCGGGGCCCGCGTCAGTGCCTCATGATTGGGCGCCTGCGCCAGCGACACCTGCAACGCGCCGAGCGAGGCAAAATCGAGCTTCGCGTTGCGCCATTGCAACATCTTGACGCTGTCGAAGGTGTGGTTCTGCAGCGCGTTGACGAGCTCCGGCTCGAACGGCGCGCAGCGTCCCGTCGTACCAAACGTGCCGTTGCGCGTGGCGCGGCCGGCGCGGCCCGCGATCTGGGCGAATTCGGCCGGCGTCAGCCGGCGGAACTGATAGCCGTCATATTTGCGGTCGGAGGCGAAGGCGACGTGATCGACGTCGAGATTGAGCCCCATGCCGACGGCGTCGGTAGCGACGAGATAATCGACGTCGCCGTTCTGGAACATCTCGACCTGCGCATTGCGCGTGCGCGGCGACAGCGAGCCCAGCACCACAGCCGCGCCGCCATGCTGGCGGCGGATCAGTTCGGCGATCGCGTAGACCTCATCCGCCGAGAACGCGACAATTGCTGTTCTTCTCGGCTGCCGCGTGATCTTGCGGTCGCCGGCGAATTCGAGCTGCGACAGGCGCGGCCGCGTGACCATCGAGGCGCCCGGCAACAGCCGCTCGATGATCGGCCGCATCGTCGAGGCGCCAAGCAGCAGCGTCTCGTCGCGGCCGCGGCGGTTGAGCATGCGATCGGTGAAGACGTGGCCGCGCTCGAGATCGGCCGCGATCTGGATCTCGTCGACCGCGAGGAACGACAAATCGAGATCGCGCGGCATCGCCTCCACGGTCGAGACCCAGAAGCGCGGCGCCTTCGGCTTGATCTTCTCCTCGCCGGTGATCAGCGCGACGTTGTCGACGCCGGCGCGATCCGCGATCTTGTTGTAGACCTCGCGCGCGAGCAGCCGCAGCGGCAGCCCGATCAAGCCCGACGAATGCGCAAGCATGCGCTCGATGGCGAGATGCGTCTTGCCGGTGTTGGTCGGGCCAAGCACCGCGGTGACGCCTGCGCCGGGCACGCGGTCATTTCCGAACGAAGTTGAGAAAGCCATATTTTGCAGGTGTTTCTTGAATTGTTGGCGAGATCCCTAACCCGTCATCCCCGCGCAAAGGCCCCGCCTTTGTCGCTGTGAGGAGCGCGTCAGCGCGTCTCGAAGGATGCACGGCCCAAATTTATCCGCGCGTTTTGATCGGACTTTCCTCTCGCGGGCCGAGCGGGGCTGTCGCCCTTCGAGACGGCCGCTGCGCGGCCTCCTCAGGGTGACGGTCTGGCTGCATGTTTCGCATTGGCAGCGTGTTTCGCAAGATCTGTCTCACAATGCGACGCTTTCTGCGCCCGGCTTAAGCTTCGGAACGACTCCGGAACGAATCGCGCCCGAATCGGTGACTCCATTCCAGGCCTGAAACGTTCACCGCAACATCTCGGGTGGACCTGACGGCGGCGGCACTAGATCAAGTTTGAGAGGGCTCCACAAGCACAGGATATGCGGACTGAATTCCTTAAATTCCAGAGGGTGCCGAGTCGAATCAGAAGCAGGCAAGAGTCAACTGGATTCCGGTGACGTTTGTTGCATTCCCGAGCCCGCGCAGCGCCTCCGAGGTACCCTCTCCCCCTGTGGGAGAGGGTGGCGCCGCAGGCGCCGGGTGAGGGGCCTGTCTCCGCAGATAGAGACCCCTCATCCGGCGTGGACTGCGTCCACGCCACCTTCTCCCACAAGGGGAGAAGCACGATTTTGACTACGACGAGAACCCATTCATTTGCAAGCACTTATCGCAACGGCCATTCCGCCGTGTCACCTGCTTTGTAACCTGAAACCGGGAGCGCAAATCAACTGGGGACAACCGGCATGCCGTCCCCGCCCGGGGCGGTCAGCCGCGTTGCCTTGACCGCCTTTCCGGTTATGGCAAGCTCCACGGCGGAGATCAGGCCATCCACCATTGCCGCGCGCCGCAACGCCAGCAAAGGGAGATCAATCATGGCCGATGACGACATCCGCGATCTTGAAACCCGCGCCGCCCTTGAGGCCGAGTTGGAGCAATTGCTCTATGGTCAAGGTTGGGGCGATGGGTCCGCCGAGTTGGCCCGTGAGTTGATGGCCCGATGCAGCGCCGACGAGGTCGCGGCGCGGATGCAAGAGATGCGCGAATTTGCCGAGCGAAATCCGGGAAAAGTATTGCGCCGCGCGCCACCCGGCACGGTTGACTTCGCCAGCGTGCAGCACGCGCGTGACCTTGCCGAGATCGACGCCGCCGTAGAATACGAGGAAGCCGTAGTCGCGCAATTGACCGCCGTCATGGATCAGTCGCAACTCGACCATACGTCACTGATCACCATGACGCTGCGTGCGTTGCTCGATGCGCTCGACTGCGATGCCCATGGCAACATCGACCGGCTCACGGCCATTCCGAAGATCGCAGATCAGCTTGAAGTCTTCATGGATTTTGCAAGAAAAAGAAACCAACTGCCGCCGCTGTCGCCGAACCCGCGACGGATTTGAGCAGCGCGGCACCTCGACAACCGCCGTGAACGGCCTATCATCACCCTGCCGGGGCGTCGGCCTGACAGCGCGAACCGGCAAACGGAAAGCCTCGCTGCTGGCACGCGGCGGGGCTTTTCTTGCAGGCGAAGCCATCACACAAGCAAAACAATTTGGCCAATGGCGATAGCAATCGAAATCAGCACGCCCTCCGACCTGAAAGAGGATGACGTCACACTGATCAAAGAAATCAATGCTGGCCTATGCCGACTACAGGCGCAGAGGGTCGATCAAATCGAAGTTGAAGGTCGCCTGATGGAGTCGAAGCTAGCATGGAAGCTGGCGGTCTATCGAGAGGCCGTGCTTTGGCGGATCGTGGCACTGACCGAAAGCGTGGCCATCAACTGGAATAGCGGCAACATTGTCGGCGCGTATCTGTCCGCCAGAGCGTTAATCGAAACAAGCGCGCTATTGCTCGATCTTGAACATGAGTTGAAAAAGCATATCGATGCCCGCGACATTGCTGCTCTCAATACTCTCCTGAACAATCGGACCTTTGCAACGCGCGAAAAGCAATGGGTCGAAATGGACCCGGAATCCGCAGCGATCAACGTCCTAACCTTGATTGATCGGATGGATAAACGCACAGGTTCAGGCATTCGCAGGCTCTACGACCTGATGTCTGAAAGATGTCATCCAAACTATTTGGGCCATCACCAAATGTTCGGCACGCTCGATGTCGAGACTGGCACGACGAGCTTCTCGGAATCGAAAGATATTGAGCGCCACCGGGATGCCATATTGGGCGCAACCGTTCTTCTGTTGCTCGATGAAAATTGCATCGACCGGCTAGAGAACGAAATCGAGCGAGTCGCCGCACTTCAGACTGCATAGGTCACCTTCGCGGCATCGCCGAATCCGGCGGGCTTCGCGGACTTGTTTGCGGGGGCCGAACGATCGACCCGCAAGGTCGCCACAACGCGCGGCGGCAGATGGTCATCGGTGGACTGTCATGCGCCTACTTGGTCGTCTCCGATCCTCACCGACTCCAGTTTCGACCTCGACGATAAGGGCAGACGCGAAGATGAAGTTGGGAAATCGAACGCTTTCCCCACAATCGAAAAAACTCAAACTTGCCTTGGGAGCATGACTTTCGGCTTGGTTCGGGCAGTTTACGAGGGTGGCTATCCCCGAAACTCCTACGATTTAGCAAAGCACGGGCTTGCAACTTTACCGGGAAATATGAAAGAAGTTTCCATTGGTACGAGGGGGATTCGGGGTGACAATCGAACGCGTTATCGTGCGCAATTATCGCACGCTGTATGATGCCGATCTGAAATTTGGACCGGGCACTAACATCATAGTGGGTGACAATGAATCGGGTAAATCAACGCTACTTGAGGCTATTAATCTGGCGCTAAAGCGCCAACTGTCGCGCCGCCCTGCGGACTACGAACTCCATCCATTTCTCTTTAACAGCAAGACGGTTGCCGAATTTATTGCCAGTCACAAGTTCGGAACGCCAAAGCCGCCGCCGGAAATTCTGATCGAGCTATATTTACGCGACCACGAAGACCTCGCCGTACTCAAAGGCACTATGAATAGCGAGATATTGGATCAACCCGGCATCGCACTGAAAATAAAACTCGACGACAATCTCAAGGATGAGTACCGCGAGTACATCAAGAATCCGGACGAACTTCGTAGCATTCCTATTGAATACTATGAGATCGAATGGCTTAGCTTTGCGGGTGATCTTCTTACCAGCAAAGCGATCCCGGTTAAGTCAGCCTTGATCGATCCAAGCTCAATCACCAATACGCATGCTGCGAACAGATACGTCCTAGAGATCGTGCGGGACTACTTGACTAAGGTGCAGTCTGTTGAGCTTGCGCTCTCCTATCGGAAGATGCGCGATGAATTCCAAAACGACGCACGCATTCATGCCATCAATAGCGACTTGGCTACGAAGGCGGGCATTGTCTCCGATAAACGTCTCTCGGTAGCGATGGATGTGACCTCGCGCGCGAGTTGGGAGACGGGCGTGATGCCTCACCTCGACGATATTCCTCTTACTCTGGTTGGTAAGGGCGAGCAGAACGCGGTGAAAGTGAAGTTGGCGATGGAAGCTTCGGAGGCCTGCGATATTTTCTTGATGGAAGAGCCTGAGAATCATCTTTCGCATACTAATCTCAACCGGCTAATCGGGAAGATTGTTGCCAAGTCGGAGGGGCGACAACTTATCATCACGACCCACAGCAGTTTCGTCCTCAATAAACTTGGCATCGACAACACGATCATGTTCGACGGGCGGCACGGCGTCCGCCTTAACGATCTTCCGAAGCCAACCTTTGCCTATTTCAAGAAGCTTCCCGGCTACGACACGTTGCGAATGATTCTTGCGAAGCGCAGCATTCTCGTCGAAGGCCCATCCGATGAGCTGGTTGTCCAAAAAGCGTTTTTCCAAACCCACGGGACAATGCCGCTAGACGCTGGAGTTGAAGTGATTTCGGTCAACTCTCTTGCTTTCAAACGGTTTCTGGATATTGCGCGCCTTCTTAAGATAGATGTTTCAGTCGTAACCGATAACGATAGCAACGAGGAAGCCAAAACAGCCAGTTACGCTGAATATGCCAAACACGAGAACATTTCTGTCTGTATTGGCAAGGGCGATAAGTTTCCGACGCTCGAGCCGCAGCTTTTAAATGCGAACGGGCTAACGAGGCTCAACTCGCTGCTCGGAACGTCATACGCGGAGGGGGACGCGCTGCTGGACTACATGAAATCCCACAAGACCGACGTAGCCCTGAAACTCTTTGACAGCGCGCGGCCATTCATCATTCCGGACTACATCAAAGATGCCATCCGTTAATCGCGTCATACTCGCGTGTGCTGGTTCTGGCAAAACGACGGCTATTGTGGACGACGCCTGTACCGACGCATCGAAAAGGTCGGCGCTTATTACCTATACGATAAACGGCGCGGATGAATGTGTGAAGATCGCGTGCGAACGGTATAAGGCTGTTCCTTCTCATACGGTGATCAGCACATGGTATGCATTTCTTCTTCGTCACTTTATTCGACCCTATCAGACGCAGCTATACAAGCCGCGCGTGTCGCGGCTTCTATTTGTGCGCGGGCAGACAGCGCGATTTTCGAGGGCGACAGATATCGACAAGCATTACTTTTCCGGTCCGGGAATGATCTATCTAGACAAGGTCTCAAAATTCGCGTGTGACATCATTCAGCAAACGGACGGTCAGCCGATCCGGCGCTTTGAGCACATTTTTGATCGGCTATTCATCGATGAGAGCCAAGATTTGGCTGGGTACGATCTTGAGCTGGTTGAATATCTTCTCAAATCGGCAACCGATATTATTTTGGTCGGTGACTATCGTCAGGCCACCTACACTACAAACGATTCAGGAAAGAACAAAAAATACGTCCGCAGCAACATTGTTGAAAAGTTCAAAGCTTGGGAAGCGGCCAAGCTGTGCGACATCGAGTATCAAACGTCGAGCCGTCGCTGCGTTCAGGAAATTTGTGACTTTGCTGATCTCTTTTTTCCGACTGCGCCAAAGACGCGATCTCTCAATACGGTTGCGACCGGCCATGACGGAATCTTTGCGGTCGAGCGCCGCCATGTCGCTGACTACTGTGCTCGATTCCAACCTCAACCTTTGCGCTATACCCGCACCCATGTCGTGGCGGCGGGGAAGCCAATCAACTTCGGCGCAGCCAAGGGCATGACCTTTGACAGAACGCTAATTTATCCGCACGGGCCGTTGCGGAAGTATCTTGAAACTGGAAAGCTGGCGGACGCTGCGAAGGAAATTCCAAAGTTGTATGTCGCCGTGACGCGCGCCCGACAGAGTGCAGCCTTCGTCATCGAGGATGGAATGGCTCTCGCGACCGTGGCGCGCTATCAGCCATAGAAGTTTCTCAGAGTGCCAAACGCGAACATGGCGCGCGCCCCCTGCCGCGCTCCATGCCGAGAAGTGTCAGGGCGGCCATGACGGTGCGTCGGCAATGCTGCAGATATCATCCATTGGACGCGAACCAGAGATCGTTTGATCGATTCGTAGAACTCACGAAGCGGGCACTTCGCTACGTGATAGCAACTCTCACAGTTGGTAGCTCATTGCGATGAAGGTCTTGGAACTGACGGATAGAGCTGTGTCAGCCAGCAGCATCGCCAAAAGGAGATGCTTCGCCTGCGGCGGGCCACCTAGTAGCGGCATTGGCGAGCATATAATTCCCAAGTGGCTTCAAAAGAAATTCCGTTTATTCGATGAGCAACTGACGCTGTTGAATGGGACGTCTATTCCGTATCGGAATTTGACTGTCCCATGTTGCATCGAATGCAATACTGGATTTTTGTCGAGAATTGAAAGCTCTGTTCAGGCTGTCCTTCACCGTGGCAGCGTATTGACGAATGAAGATAAGCTTGCTCTGGCGCGCTGGCTTTCTAAACTCTTAATCGGACTCTTAGTTAAAGAAACCGGTCTCCTGTTCGACCGATCAAAGCCAAGCCTCGGAACAATTGTCGAACCGGATTTCATCGACGAACTTCGCCATAGCCACTTTGTAATGCAAAGCGCGAGAAAGGCCACGTCCTTCCGCTGTCTCCACAGTGAATTTCCTTTCTCGCTTTATTCCTACAGAGTGTCGAATTATCGAAAAAATCATGAGTTCGATCTCTCGACAAATATCGCCGGACAGTCAATTTCAATTAGAATTGGCGGGTTCGGTGCCATTTTCATAAACGATGGCGGTCTCCAGATGGAAGTCGGCCCGAAGGGTCCGTTTGACCTATCAGGTTCTGACCTGTCCGAAACACAGTTCAGAGAAATCTCGGCTCGCGTTCATTACAAAGCGGCGCTTAGAGAGGCGACGCACTTTTACCTGACAGTTGAAAATGAAGATTCAATCCAGACTGAGCAACTGCACGTCAGGTCGTTTTCGGGATGCCTGCCGGGAAGCAGCGAGTTGCGGATCTTCCGTGATTGGAATCAAACTGAGCTTAGCTATGCCATGTCGGCATATATGCATGTTGATCGCTCGATCTTATTTGACGAAGAGACGCAGACTTGCCGAACAACGCTTTTCGATCAAGACGGCAACCTAGTTGCTGAGCCGAAGCCGTGGCCAGACGATCCCGGAAGATAAGAACTTCGGCGCGTCGATTTCCCTGCGCTTTAATTCCGCATATCTAATGCCATGACCAGCGTCAGCATGACGTCGCCCAGCCATCGCTCGCAGGGCTGTAGGACGACCAGATGCAGGTCCGGTGGTTTGCCGTTGTGCCGGTATTGCAGGCTGAACAGCTTGCGCTGCGGGTCGAGCAGGAAGTTTTCGCCGTCCTCGACCTCATAGGCATCGATCCGGCGTGGCAGCCGCTCATTCGCAGGCTTCTCTGCAAAGCAGTAGCGACCGCGCTGGACCATCCGCCATTCAGTGAAGCGATCATTTTCGTCCACCTGCACAGCTTCATCGCCATCGCGAGCAATCAATTTGAGCGTGGCGAGGCACAGCATGCGGCCCTGTTCGGCATCGGGCGTCGTCATGTTCATGGCTTCGCTCATCTCAAATGCGCTTGCAGATGTCGTTGACCCGGTCTTCGAGGCTTTGGTATTTGGCAAGGAGCGCCGCCACGTCATCGACAATGCGCTGCACCTTGGCCTCGGTGTCGCCCGAGCTTTTTGAGTGCTTGGCGACATCGGCCCTCAACTCGTCAAGCGCGGCCATGCGCGCCGCATCCTGCTGCGCCAGCGCCTCGCGGGTCTCTTTCACTTCCTTCAGGAGTTCACCGAGACCGTCGTCGATTTGTTTGTTCATGGCTTCGGTTCTCTTTCGGTTTACAAGTCGCAGGCCGCTTTGACCTCGCCCTTGGCGTTGACGAACTGATCGATGCCGTGCTGCGATCCAATGCCACTAGCATTGGATTTTTCGCCTAACCCGTTGCTGATCTTGGCTTTGCTCGGCATGGCCTTTCGGAACGGGATCACTTCCGCGCTGGCGCTGCGGTCGCGGCTCGCGGAACATTCAGGCTGCGGCAATGCGGTGGCGGTCAGATAGTAGCCGTCGCGCGACCAGTAGCGTGTCTCGCGCGGCAGGTCGGCGGGATCGCAGCGCGCGCGAAAATAGCCGAACCATGGGCCGAGGTCGCCGCCGCTGCCATGGATATGGATTTTTTGACAGAACGGACATCTGACCGTGAGGCTGTGTGTCCGCCCCGGCGCGCGCGCAGGATCGGGATGTGGCCGTCAATGAACAGGCTCATCATTGGCGTCGGCCTTTTGATGTTCACTTGATCCGCAACAGCCTTGCCGCGTTTGCGCACGTCACCGCGCCGCCGACGCGGGCTTCAAACTTGAATAGCGAGCAGAACCCCGCCGAATAAGGGTCGTGCTGCATCGTTACCGCCTTGCGGTTCGCGATCATGTAGGCCGACTTCCAGTTGCCATAGGCGACCGGCGTTGCACCCGGCGCGACGTCAGGCATCTGGGTAGCAATCTTGACCGGGCTGCCGAGCAGGTTAAAGGTCAGCGGGTCCTGCGGGCTTTGCATCATTATTGGTCGCCCGTTGGCGTCAGAAAGGGTGAACATCAATCCGGCGGTGCGCTGGTTCATCAAATAGGCCGCGTTGGCATCCCAATACTGCACCGGGATGGCGAATTTAAGCATCACGAGGTCTTGCCACGTGAACTGATTTGCTGGCGTAGCCGCCGCCGTATCGCAGATCGGAATCCCGCTGGACGGCAGCAGGATGCCTTGCGGCATGCCGATCCCGCTGCCGATCATCACGGCTTCGGAGACGGTGTTCCTGAACGCACGGCCGACCTTGCCGAGCAGCCAGTTCTCGATGTTGAAGCCGCTATCTTCAAGTAGATCGCTTGTGGCACAGGCGATGTACCGCAGCGGCTCCGGCTTGATCTCCAATTCGCCAAGCAACGCGGCCAGATCGACGCCGGTCGGACTGTTGGCGAAGCAGGCGCTCTGGCAGGCCCATGCCGCGTTGTCGATGTCGCCTCGGTCAACGAGAAACTTGATTGACGAGCCGCTGATCGTGACGCTGTCGAACAACGATGTGATGTCGGTCGGACTGACCACGCACGACAAAATTCGGTCGCTTAGTTCAACCGGCAAAATAAAGCCGTTGCTGCCGAACGAAAACGACGACAGGGCCTTGCGCATCGCTTCCGGAAGCCTGCCCACATCGGCGCTGTGCATCAGCGCCTTGATGGCCTCGATATGAGTGGTGGCCTCGGCGATCTGATCCTCCGAGGCTACGAACGGATGCTGCACATCATGCTTCGGAATTTTCAGATTGTGCTTCAGCTTCAGGAGACCAATGGCCGCCTTGCGGTTGGCATCGTCGCCGAAGGACTCTTGGCCGGGGCGGTTGATGCGCAGCGCCAATCGATCGATGTCGGATTTGATCTGCTTGAGAACCTTGTCGCGCTCGGCTTCCTGCTGCTCCAGCGTCTCGCGGGTCTCTTTCACTTCCTTGAGCAGTTCAACGAGTCCGTTGGACATGATCACTTTCTCCACGGCGCATGGTGGCGCGCGCCGATTATCCAGAGTGGGTGATCTCCTTTGATGCGTCCTGCGATGGAAACTTATTCCAAAGGTTGGCGCGCGGCTATTGTAGATTGCGTGCTGTGCCCGATGAACCGGCGTGACTTTCAGAGTCACGCGGAGCGGAAGCGGGTGCGCGTGGCAGGTGATTTGCGCATTGCCGTCTTTGCCGGTGATGCGGGCGTCAGGTGTACATTTTACACCTGCTTTCGTTGCGCGTTGTTGATCGTCATGTGGCTCAGCCCTGTATCCCTTGCGAGATCGCGCGTTGACTTGCCCGCGTTGGCCGGATCGGCGACGACCTTCGCGGCGAAGTCGGACAACCCGCACATGAAGGGAGACCTTAACCAATGAGCGAACCGCACCGCGCCGCCGCCGTGGTGGCACTGTTCGAGGACACCGTGCGACGGCTGAAGGCGATGCGCGGCGATGATCCGCTGGCGATTGCCGATGCCGCCTTTGCCGTGGTGCAGGCGCGTTTTCCTGACTTGACCGGAGCCGAGGTGCAGCGCGCCGCTGAAATCGTGCGGTTCGACGCCTATTCCGGTCTGTTCGAGGCCGCACAGGACAGGCCGCCCAACAGCGTCGAAGAACTGGACCAATGGCTGGCCACGGCGGAAGGGCGGGCGGCCTATCAGCGCGCCGGGAGGATGCATCGCGACGGGTCCGCATGATGCGAAACTGCGGGTCAGGGTGCCTGCCGCGACTGCGATTCGCGGGCCAATAGGAAGGCCGCCCATGCGCCTCCATCGGCGGGATGGGAAACCACGGGCGGCTGGGATTCTGCGCACTGGCGGCGCGCGCGGCGCGGCAATGGGGCGGTCGATGGGCCAGTTGATGATGGGCGGCGCGTGAAGCGCGATATTTTCAAATTGGGTGGCGAGGTGGTGCCGTGGAACCCTGACGGAACCGCTCGCGCCCTGAGATTCAACCTCCCGGTCACGTTGCAACCTGAGACTGAATTGATGGGCGTGCGTTTGCCCGGATCGGCGGCGGCTGTTACATACAACGACCGTTGTGTGTGCAGAAGCCGCAGGTTCGGAAGGGAAGATCATTCTATGACGCAGCCCATCATCGCCTATATCCGCGTCAGCAAAGCCAAGCAGGGCCGCAGCGGCCTCGGCCTCGAAGCGCAGCAGGCCGCGATCAAGGCGTTCTGTGCCGCGCACGGCTACGCGATCAAGGGCGAGTATTGCGAGGTCGAGACCGGCAAGGGCGCGGATGCGCTGGATCGCAGGCCGCAGTTGGCGGCAGCGATGCAGGCCGCCCGCAAGCTCGGCACCGGCTCAAGGCGCAAGCGCGATGCCGCGCCAGTCGTGGTCGCCAAGTTGGATCGATTAAGCCGCGATGTTCATTTCATCAGTGGCCTGATGAGCGAGCGCGTGCCGTTCGTCGTCACTGAACTTGGCCCCGACGTCGATCCGTTCATGCTTCACATCTATGCCGCCGTCGCCGAGAAGGAGCGCGCGGTGATCGCGCAACGGACCAAGGATGCGCTAGCGGCCCGCAAGGCACGCGGCGAGCCGCTTGGCAATCCAAAACTCAATGCCGCGCGACGGCAGGCCGCCGACGCTCATGCCGAAAGTCTGCGCGCGGTTGTCACTCCACTCGCGGGCATGACCACACGCGCAATCGCCGCACATCTCAATGCAAAGGGCATCAATACCGCACGCGGTGGGCAGTGGCGGCCAGCCACGATCTGGCGTCTGATGCGGCGGCTCGGCATTTAATGCGACTGCGCGGCGGGCTTGCCGATCAATAGATTGATCGCTGCTTCCAGATCATCCGTGCTGCTGGTTCGCTCGGCTGGTTCGATCAGCATGGCATCGACGCGCATCGGCTGATCGAGAGCAAGGATCGAGGCTTCCCGCTCCATCAACTTTATCATCACGGATGCGGCGGCGGTTTCTCCTGCAAGTGCAGCTGCCATGTACGGTCGGGCCATGACCTCGATCCGTTCTAGCTGGCGTCTGGCGGCATATGAACGATGTGGCCGGTTAATCTGGATCATCAATCGATCCACCGCCGCCCGGACTTCACGGACGGTAATTTGATAACGCCTCGCGATGGCGCGTTCATTGTAGCCAAGCGCGATAGCCTTGACGATTTCAGCATCGCGGTCGTCGCAGATCAGATCATCCATCGATCTTCTCCTTGAGTGAACGACGATAGCGCATCCGGTGGCGACACCGATACTCGTAGCCGCAGCAGCGGCGGCAAGCGAACGCGCCATGCTTGTCGTCGTAAAGAAAATACGCGCCAGCACCGCATCGACATATCAAGCGCGCACGCGCACCGCCATGGATCAGCGTCAGGGGGATCAGGCCAAACCGGATCACCTGCACGCGATCACCGATCAAAATTATTCTGCCATGGCTGGCGCGCACCGTAGCTTTCTCGCCATCCGGCCACCGCCACGTCGTCACTGCGCCCTCGATCAGTGCGCCGTTGCGCGCCATCGCGTTGACATCGATCCTGCGATGCCGCTCGACCAGTTCGTCGTCGCGCCACGCATGGCCGCTTGTTGCACCGCCAAGTCCGAACATGCGTGAACTCTACAATGATTTCGCCCAGCCGCCAGATGCGCGGCCTCGCCGCTCCTGCACCGGGCATGTGTTGCTGATTTCTCGCGTGACATTGCGTCGATCACTGACACCACTGACCGTGGTGTCGTTGGTGTCAGTAGTGTCAGTGGTTTTCTATACCAGACTATTTTGAAAATACTGGGAATAGGAAATCACTGACGTCACTTACGCCGCTGACGCGCCCGCTTTTTTGATGGCCTCGATCCGCCTTTGGACGGCCTCCAGTCGCTGTTGCTCGTTGAGGCTCTTGCGGGCGTAGATTGCCTGCCGTCTGCCGTCGATGCGCCACAGGCCATCATCTGCGTCGGGATTGCGCACCGGGACGAAGCCGCATTCCTCCAGCCGGTGCGGGATGCGACGGGCGTTGGTCTTGGCGTCCTGCACCCAGCACGCAATTTTGGTATGACGGCCATTGCTTGCTTCGGCCTTGGCGATCAGTTGCCGCAGCGTGATCGTGTCGAGGGTCTTGCCCGCCTTCTGCTTCTCGTCCCGGATGTCATCGAGCAGGTCGGCAAGCTCCGCATTCTCGGCCGAGCGGTTGGTGTTGACGATGGCGTAGAATGCCTCCGTCTTCTTCGGTGGTGCCTTCGGATTGAAGCCGACGAGGTTGAGCGTAGCGAGGTAGTGCGCTATGGCTGCATAGCCGCCCTCGTCGTACCAGCGCCACACATCGCGCCAGTATTCATCGGTGAAATCGGCCTTGGTGAGATCGCTCCACGCCACGAAGTGGCGGCGGTCGTCGGGCGCGAGATAGATGCCGTCGCTCTTGTGGTTGGTGGTGAGGATGACGCCCGTGACGTTCGGCACGGGGTATTCGCCGAGCCGCTTCTCGTCGATCCATTGCACGGGCGGCGGCGCGGCGATGATGGTCTTGAGATGGTCATAAAACGCAAAGCGGTCGAATTCGCCGAGGTCGCGGCCCTCGTTAATCACCAGCAGCACCGATTTCAGGAACTTGTTGAAGCGGCCCATAGCCTGCTTCGGCGAGACGCTGGCGCAATTCCATTCTCCGACCGCGCGCCGCACAGGCTCAAGTATCGTGTCCTTGCCAATGCCTTGCTCGCCGCCCAGCACCAGCGCGTGGTTGATCTTGATGCCGGGGTGCTGCACGCGATGGGCGAACCAATGCACGATGTGCGCCGTCAGGTCGCCATAGAGCTTTTCGATGTGGTCGAGCCAAGTCGTCACGTCGCGCGTGGGCACGCCGCGCGGATGATCCAACGGCGACCTGTAGGAATTGAAAATCCGCGAGCCGTCTTTGTCGGCAAAACCGCCGTTGTCGATCACCTTGTCGGCAATCAATGGCGGCTCGCCCGGTGCCCATGTCAATTGCATGACCGCGCGGTTTTCATCGAGCCACGCGCTCGGCTTCAGGTTGCCTCGCATCGGCAGCCGCGCATCGACGCTTTTCGCGGGCCACATCTCGCGGGTCGGAACGAAGATGTATTCGTGCCGGGGCAGATAGGCGAGAAAGTCGTCAAATTGCAGCGGCGCGGCCTCGTCATCGATGATGTCGGCCAGCCTGATTTCATCGCGCATCGGATCAGCCTCCACACCGTGATCGAATGATCCGGGCGCGGCGCAGGCAGCGCAGGCAGCGATCCATCAGAGCGGCAGGTCCGCGTCCATCCAGTCGTGCGATGAGGCCATCGAGTTCGGAAATGACGGCGTCGATCTCACCGGGCGGCGCTGCCAACGGATAGGGCCATTGCCGAAGCTGTCCGGCAATGGGGGTCAGTTTGCGCTTGATGCTGCCCTGCTGATCGGGCGGTAGGCAGCGCCGCCGCAGTGCCTCGTTGAATTCGCGGATATTGCTCATAGCTCGCCTCCCTTTTGTGAAGGCCAGCACGTCGGCGCGAAGGGCTATGGCGATCCGGGAATGGCGGTGCTATGTTGAGCGTGTTCCAACTCTGAAAGTAGCACCACGGCACTTCCTCGGGCCGCCGCGTTCGCGCGTGTGCGGCCCGATTTAATTTTCGAGATAGGCCCGGACGTCGCCAGCCTCGTACAGGATGCGCCCGTGAACCTTCTTCCATTTCAACCGATGATCTGGCTTGTACCGCCGCCATGATTCCAGCGTTGCTTCCGCGCGCCGGATAACGCTCGCTGTCTCTCGCTGCGTCAGGCCTTGATGCGGCGCGAGCTTGTACAGATCGAAGGTCGGCAGCGGCGGAACGCCACGATTGCGCTCGCGCTTTTTCTTGCGCGGCTTGATGGTCGGCGGCTTACGAGGTCTGCCGCGAGGTCGCTGTGTGGATGCGCTCCAAGACGGCATGGTGTCATTGTCGGGCATGAAGCCCTCCATCTGTGTACACCAAAGGAGCGAGGGGATTATGGCCACCGACGGCCAGATGCGTCAAGTAAAAGCAGCGACAGACCGCCGCGAATTCTTGATTTCTTCGGACTTCACCGCGTCAAGATCAAGCAAGCAACCGAAATTCCGGTTGCTGTTACTTGGCTAATCTAGAAGACGACGAATACTCGACTCATCTGGGGCAACAGGGCGGGTCCAAGCATCTCGCGCACGCAGCGCGACCACATCGCTGTGGTCACCGGACGAAGGTCAGCTTCAAGCCGCAGCCTGCGCGATCAACCGGGCAACCGGGAAAGCGATCTGGTGTACGACGGCGAGCTTGGCCTGCAATGAATAGCCCTCGCCATAGTCCGGCGTGTTGCCGGTGCTGCCGGTGTCGTGGCCCATCAGCGCCACCTTCATTTCATCCTCGGCGCGGACAGCGCGCAGCCGATCCTTGAAGGTATGGCGCAGGCAGTGCAGCGTCTTGAAGCGGTCGCCGTCATCTTCGTTGACGTCAGGCTGCAACGCCTTCAGCCATTTGTTGATCGCCTTCGATGCCTCGTTGGCGTTGTCGTAATAGTCGGGGAATCCATTCGGGTTGCGCCGCATGGCTTCCAGCGCGATGCCGACCAGCGGCACCTCGCGGATGGCGTTCTTGGTCTTCACCTCTCGACCGTCATCCCTGATCGCGATGTGCGGGATGTTGTGCATCAGCTTGATGTGCTGCCGTTGCAGGTTGACGATCTCGGACACGCGCGCGCCGGTTTCGATGCACACCATCAGGATGTCGAAAGCCACCTGCGGCATGCCGTCGAGCGCACCCGGTTTCAGGATCACGGTTCGGACGAAGTCGATGTCGAAGGCGATGCGCTTGCCCTTGCTGCGCCTGAAGCCGAGACCGGAAAAGATTTTCGGGTCGGTCAACTGATCGCGCTTGCAGATTTCGGCGATCATGGCCGAAAGCGCGTTGATGTCCTTGCGCGCGCCTTCCTCGGTCAAGTCCTCCTCGGTGATGCGCGTTGACCACCACTCGCGAAATGCCTTGGCGTCGTCGCGCGTGATCGCCAGCATGTCCTTGTCGCCGATGACGCCGGTCAATCGATTGACCGGAGCGTCTCTCGATGCGCGCCACTTTTTCAACTGTTGCGGCGACTTGCCTCTGATCTCGGTGGCCTTGAGCGATTGGAGTTCGGCAGGCAGTTGAGAGAGCATGACGGTGGCGCGGCCCGTGCCGCCGACCAAGGCAATGCGGTCCACCTTTTCATCGATGCTGGCACCGTTGCCGAACTGATCGATGCGCTTGAGGATTTCGTCAAGCTGGCGCTCGGCAATCTCGCTCGCAGTGTGATAGCCGAAGCCAAACTGCTGCGCGCGCTTGGCGGCCTCGCGCAGATGACTGCGGGCCGCGTCGTTGCGACCGGCGATCATGTCGCGCCAGTCGGCCTCTAGCCCGTCATTCAAGATGATCACGGCCTTGGTGGCCTTGAGCGCCTTCGGATCGTCGGCGACCCTGATCTTGGTCGCCTTCTTCACCGCGTGGCGCTTGTCCAACTCCGCCATGCGCTTCGGCACGCGGCGATAGAAGTGCCACCAGCCGTCATTGGCGAGCAGATGCGGATGTTTGGCGGGCATGTCGATTGATCTCCTTTGCGGCAAAGGACCACCGCAAAGGATGTAACCTGAAATGTCACCTGAAATTCAAGCTCTGATAGCTCGTAAGCTATTGTAATTACGGGAAATGCCCTATTTTATAGGACTTCTTTCATTCTAAAACTCTCCCACAAGGGGAGAGGGCAAGCATCACGGCTTGTTCGGGTCGAACTTCTTCTCCAACCCCTTCCAGCAATCCGAGTAATCATCCTGCAGCGTCGCCGACGTCGCGGCGTGCTGCGTCACGCGCTGCGGGAAGCGGGTTTCGAACATGAAGGCCATCGTGCCGGTCAGCTTCACCGGCTTCAACTCGCCGTTGCTGGCGTGTTCGAAGGCTTCGCGGTCGGGGCCGTGCGGCAGCATCATGTTATGCAGGCTAATGCCGCCGGGCACGAAGCCTTGCGGCTTGGCGTCGTAGACGCCGTAGATCAGGCCCATGAACTCGGACATGATGTTCATGTGGTACCACGGCGGGCGGAAGGTGTTGTCGGCCACCATCCAGCGCTCCGGGAAGATCACGAAGTCGATATTCGCGGTGCCCGCAGTCTCCGACGGCGAGGTCAGCACCGTGAAGATCGAGGGATCGGGATGATCGAACGCGATCGCGCCGACCGGCGAGAAGGTGCGCAGGTCGTATTTGTAGGGCGCGTAATTGCCGTGCCAGGCGACCACGTCGATCGGCGAATGCGGCAGCGTGGTCTTGAACAGCGCGCCGCCCCACTTCACGTAGAGCTCGGTCGGCGTGTCCTTGTCCTCGTAGCTCGCGACCGGCGTCAGGAAGTCGCGCGAATTGGCCAGGCAATTGGCGCCGATCGGGCCGCGCTCCGGCAGCGTGAACGCGCCGCCGTAGTTCTCGCAGAGATAGCCGCGCGCCGGACCATTGGGAATCTCGACGCGGAATTTGACGCCGCGCGGGATCACCACGATCTCGCCCGGCTCGGCATCGATGCGGCCGAATTCGGTGACGAGGCGCAGATTGCCTTGCTGCAGCACGAACATCATCTCGCCATCGGCATTGTAGAAATGCTGATCGACCATCGATTTGGTAATGAGATAGATGTGCGCCGCCATGCCGGCCTGGGTGTTGGCATCGCCTGCCGTGGTCATGGTCTGCACGCCTTGCAGGAAGGTCATGTCCTGCTTCGGGATCGGCGCCGGATCCCAACGCAGTTGCGCGATCGGCATGTCGTATTCGTGGCACGGCGCGGTGCGCCACAGCCCGGCGTCGGCCTTGGCGAAGCGGCCGGAATGCCGCACCGACGGCCGGATGCGATAGAGCCATGAGCGCTCATTGGTGCCGCGTGGCGCCGTGAACGGCGAGCCCGAGAGCTGCTCGGCATAGAGCCCGTAGGCGCAGCGCTGCGGCGAGTTGCGCCCCATCGGCAGCGCGCCGGGCAATGCCTCGGTCTCAAAACTGTTGCCGAAGCCGGACATGTAGCCCGGCGTCACTTGCCCCGAGCTGCGAACGATCCGATCAGGCGAGGTATTGATGTTCATTTCTATCCTCCTCCTTGCAGGGCGGCCCACATTTCCTGGTCGCGTTTGTCGGTCCAGATCACGGGATCGTCGATCCCGGACGCCTCGTCATAGGCACGCGAAACGTTGAACGGCAGGCAGTGCTCGTAGATCGCAAACTTCGAGAACTTCGGATCCATCACCTCGCGCGTCGCCGCCATCGATTCCTTCAGCGTGCGGCCCTTGGCGACGGACGATTCGGCAGCGCCATACAGCGTGGTGACGAAATCGCGGGTCATCGCAATCGCATCGCGCCCGGTCTCCAGGCCCTTCAGCGCATCGCCGCGGCCCGGCGCGATTGCCTTCGGATTGAAGGCGCGGATCTCGTTCAAGGTCATTGGCCATTCGCGCAGATGCGCATCGCCGCAGTAGCAGGCCGAGTGATATTCGATCAGGTCGCCGGAGAACATCACCTCGGCGTCCGGCACCCAGGCGACGATGTCGCCCGAGGTGTGGCCGGCGCCGAGCTGCATCAGCCGCACCTCGCGCTTGCCGAGATAGATCGACATCTCGCCTTCGAAGGTCAGCGTCGGCCAGGTCAGGCCGGGAATGCTCGCGGCATCCTGGAACAGGCGCGGGAAGCGGCCGTATTCGGAATCCCAATCCTGCTGGCCGCGCTCCTGGATCAGCCGGTAGGTCTCCTGCGAGGCCACGATGCCCTGCGCCTTGTAGGCCGAAGCGCCGAGCACACGCACCGCGTGATAATGCGACAGCACGACATATTTGATCGGCTTGTCGGTAACGGTCTTGACCCGCTCGATCACCTTGTTCGCCATCGCCGGCGTTGCCTGCGCGTCGAACACCAGGCAGCCGTCCTCGCCAACAATGACGGCGGTGTTGGGATCGCCCTCGGCGGTGAAAGCGTAGAGATCGGTGCCGATCTCCGAGAAGGTGACCTTCTTTTCCGCGAGATCCGTGGTCGATGCAAAACCTTTGGCCATCAGTTCAATCCTGTCCGTTTGATCAGTCTATTGTTGTTGCTGTTGTTGCTGCTGGCTCGCGTCCAGCATCCGCCGCTTCGCCAGCGCGATCGCATCATGCAGCACGTCGAGATCGCCGATATGGTTGGCGAGCACCAGAACCAGCGCGGCATCGAGATCGGCGCTCTGCGCCTCGGAGAGGCCGCGATGCGCCTCGACGATGGCGCGGAAGGCGTCATCGGGCTTTGCGAAATTCGAACTGGTCGACAGCGCCATGACCGCTCCTCAGTTCAGGCCGGCGGCGCGCGCCAGCGCCGCATCGAGCGACGGCCGCTCAGCGTTGCGGAAGCGCGCCGCGACGTAGCCGTCCGGCCGCAGCAGATAGGCGGTGCCGGGCTCGGCATCGTAGCGCTTGCCGGCGAGGCCCTGCGTGTCGACAAGGCCGCCCTCACCGCCGATCCGGATGCTGCCGACGCCATCAGGGACATCGGCAGCCGCGCCATTGCCAAACTCCAGCAGCGTGAAACGCGTTCCCTGCCTGATGAAAACGTCGGTCAAATAGGTGGAACCGCCACTCTGCTCGGTCACCGGCGCATCCAGCATCGAGGCGCCCGGCCGCGGACCGCCGCGCCAGTCGTCGCGATCGCCGCTCGACAGCGGCGTGTCATAGACCGACGGCACCGAGAGCCGGCCGCCATTGACCATGCGCTTGCCGAACTCGGTATCCTCTGCGAGCGACAGCACCGCCTGGCGCAGCCGCGCCTCCTGTTTCGTCGCCGGCGCCATGAAATCGGTCGAGCGGGTCGACTCGCGGATGTTCTCGTCCGCCGCCGCGCTGCGCTCGATATGATAGCTCTCCAGCAGGCCTTCCGGCGAGAGCCGGCGCAGCACGCGGTCGAGCTTCCACGCCAGGTTCTCGGCATCCTCGAGCCCGGAATTGGCGCCGCGCGCGCCGAACGGCGAGACCTGATGTGCGGAATCGCCGGCGAAGATCACCCGCCCGTGGATGAATTTTGCCATCCGACGGCACTGGAACTTGTAGAGCGAGATCCATTCGAACTCGAACTTGTCATGCCCGAGCATGCGCTCGATCCGCGGCCGGACATTCTCCGGCTGCTTCTCGGCCACCGGATCGGCATCCGGATTGAGCTGGAGATCGATCCGCCAGATGTCGTCGGGCTGCTTGTGCAGCAGCGCCGAACGTCCGGCATGGAACGGCGGATCGAACCAGAACCAGCGCTCGGTCGGGAACGCCGCGGTCATCTTGACGTCGGCGATCAGGAACTGGTCCTCGAACACCTGCCCCGTAAAGTCCGCACCGACCATCTGGCGCAGCGAGGAACGGGCGCCGTCGCAGGCGACGACGAAAGAGGCATGAACCTGGTACGAGCCTTCAGGAGTGGCGATGGTCAGCGCGACGCCATCATTGCGGCTCTCCAGCGCGATCACCTTGTTGCGCCAGCGCAGATCGATCCCGGGCAGCTGCTCGACCCGGTCGACCAGATAGGCCTCGGCGTAGAACTGCTGCAGGTTGATGAAGGCGGGCCGCTTGTGGCCCTCTTCGGGAAGCAGGTTGAATTGATAAAGCTGCGAGGCGCCGTGAAAGATCTTGCCGACGCTCCACACCACGCCCTTCTCGACCATGCGGTCGCCGACGCCGAGGCGGTCCCAGAACTCCAGCGAGCGTTTCGAGAAGCAGATCGCGCGCGAGCCTTCGCCGATCCGGTCGGCATCGTCGAGCAGCACCACGCGCTGGCCGCGCTGCGCGAGGTCAATCGCGAGCGACAGCCCCACCGGTCCGGCACCGACCACGACGACGGGATGCTCTGCGATGTTGGCGCCCGACCGCTCCTGGTCGGGGTGGCGGCGATAGCCGAACTGGGTTTTGGCCTGTGCCGTATTGGCGTTTGCCATTGTATGACCCTGGATGTTCCCTTGCGCCGCGGCCCTTGGCTGCGGTTCTGTGTGACTGGCTTGCGACCAGGACCTTGCGGGTCGGCCGCGACCTTGCTAAATTAGTCTCACTTGCAACTATCTTAAACCCCCAGTCGGGGCCGCCGTCAACTCAAATTGGAGGGATTTTTGGCCAGGACCTCTGCAAGCCAGCCTCCAGCCCGGCCGCGCAGCGCCGTGGACGCGGACGTGCGCGACAATGCCGCGCCAGGAAAGAAGCGCCTCGACCTCTTCCACTTCATGCCGTTCCGCCTCAACCGGCTGGCGGCCGAGGTGAGCTCGGCGCTATCGAGCGAATATCAGGCGCGCTACGGCCTCGACATTCCGGAATGGCGCGTGCTCGCCACGCTGGGCTTCCGCAGCGATCCCTGCAGCGCGCAATACATCGCGCATTGCACCCGCACGCATAAGTCCACCATCAGCCGCGCGGTGTCGGCGCTGATGGAGCGCGAGATCGTCGAGCGCGTCGAGAACGCCGACGATCGCCGCGAATTCCGCCTGCAGCTGACCAAAAAGGGCCAGGCGCTGTACGAAGAGCTGATCCCGCGCCTGCTGCGCAAGGAGCAGGAGATCATCTCCTGCCTGTCCGCGCAGGAACGCCGTGATCTCGGACGCCTGCTCGGCAAGATCGAGACCAGCCTCGAGCTGGTGCAGACCAGCGAAGAGGCCGACGCGAAGGATGTGTATTAGGCCGGCGCGACGCGCACGCCTACAAACCCGTCATCCTGAGGTGCGAGCGGAGCGAGCCTCGAAGGATGAATCGGCCCAGCTGGCGGCCGTCGACCCTTCGAGACGCGCGCAAGAGCGCGCTCCTCAGGGTGACGGTGATGGAATGTCTGTGCGCGGCTCCCTCCAGCGTCATTGCAAGCGAAGCGAAGCAATCCATACATCCGAGCATGCGGGACGATGGATTGCTTCGTCGCTACGCTCCTCGCAATGACGGAGCCGTCACGCCCTGTCGATATGCTTGGCGATCACAGGGAAGTAATTGTCCTTCGATCCCTTGTCGATCGCCTCTTGCAACACCGTGCCGATCAGCTCCGCGCCACGGATATTGATGCCGGCGTCGGCCGCCAGCTCCAGCGCGTAGGACAAATCCTTCAGCGCATATTCGGTCGAGAACGCGCGCTCGGGAAACACGCCCGGCACGATCGCCTTCATGCCGTGGTTACGCAGCGCGAAGCTGTCCGCCGAGCCCTTCGACAGGGTATCGAGCAGCAGCTTCGGATCGACGCCATTGTGCTTCGCCACCGCGACGGCCTCGGCCAGCGCGTTCACGGTCTCGAACAGCACCATGTTGTTGAGGATTTTTGTCACCTGCCCGGCGCCGACCTCGCCGCAATGGGTGACGTCGGTGGCGAAACAGCGGATCAGCGGCTCGATCGCCGCATAGAGCGCGGGCACCGCGCCGACCATCACGCTGAGCGTGCCGTCCTGCGCCGCCTGCCGCGTGCGCGCGATCGGCGCATCGGCCCAGGCCGCGCCTTTGGCCCGCAACTGCCCGGCGAAATCGCGGGTCTGGCTCACCGACGACGTGCCGAGATCGACCACCACCTGGCCGCTCCGCACATTCTTCAGGATGCCGTCGCCCTCGAACACCGCGCGCACATGTTTGGCGCTCGGCAGGCAGAGGAACAGCACGTCGCTCTGCCTGATGATTTCGGCGACCGAGCCGGCAATCTCGGCGCCGTCAGCGCGCAGCCGCTGCAGTGGTTCGGCCGACAGGTCGAACACGACGACGCGCTTGCCGCTTTTCCTGACCAGGTTGCGACAAATTGGCTCGCCCATCACGCCGAGGCCGATGAACCCAAGAGTCTTGTAGTCAGCAGTCTTGGTGTCAGTCATATCGCTTCTTCTTTTTGACGTTTCTTGAGGTGCTGTGCATGCACCCCTCCCCAAACCGGCGGGGCTATTTCGCGAACGATCGCGACGGCGCCAGATGCAGCGCGAACGCATCGACCTTGTCGCTGGCGCGCGGATAGATCTCGCTGACGATCGGATCGTGGCCGGGGATGAAGCGGTCCGGATGCCCGGCGAGCCGCTCGACGGTCTCCCAGCCCTGCGCCATGTCGCCGACATTGCAGACGATCGGGAACGGGCTGCGCTTGTGCAGGTTGGCATAGTAATGCGCGGCGTCGGATGCCAGCACGACCGGGCCGCGCGCGGTCTCGACCCGCACCACCTGCAGGCCATCGGAATGGCCGCCGACCCGATGCACGGTGACGCCGGGCGCGATCTCGCCGTCACCGGAATGGAAGGTGACGCGCTCGCCATAGACATGACGCACCATCTGCGTGACATGCTCGATCGAGAACGGATGGCGCAGCATGCCGTTGCACATGCAGCGGCCGGTCGCGTAGCTCATCTCGCGTTCCTGCAGATGGAATCTGGCGTTCGGGAAGCGATCGAGATTGCCGGCGTGGTCATAATGCAGATGGGTGACGATGACGTCGCGGATCGCATCGGCGCTGACGCCGAAGCCGGCCAGGGCATCGACCGGATTGAGCGTCAGCTTGCGGGCGCGCGCCTTGGCCTCCTCGGCGTTGAAGCCGGTGTCGACCAGGATGTCGCGGCCGTGGCCGCGGATCAGCCAGACGAAATAATCGAGGTCTTGCGCGGTGGTGTCGTGCGGATCGGGCACCAGGAAGTTGAGGTGTGGGGTGCGCGGCGACATCGTCGCATAGCGCAGGGCGTAGATTTCGTAGGCGTTTCCCATCGGTTTCGCTCTTGTTTGCGTGACTTGTTGTGCACGTTGCCGTCCCGGACACAAAGCCATCGCCTCGCGCAAAGGTCAAACCGCGCGAAGTGCGACGAGCGCATGACAGGGGCGAGCGCCTCTGTGAGTGCAATCACATTATCCGGTCGCAGGAACCTGCACCATGCCACGATGGCGATGGCGGCCATGATCGCGGCTGTTGCACTGCGGCCTCGCCAGCACCGCCGCGATTAGCGATGGCGCCGCAAGCCGTTGACGGGAGTTTAGCCGTGGCTTGATAATGGGTTTTCGCCAGTGCGTTTTCGAGCGAAGCCTGTCCCGCACTCGATGCGGGATGGCCACCGGTTCGCGTCAAGAAAACGCGTCAAAACAAGAATCTAGAGCCCCGTTCCGATTTCCATCGGAACGGAAATGGCTCTAGAGTAAGGTCCCCGAGGCGCAGGCTCGAAGCGGCGCCATTTCATTGGAAGCCGCGATCTGGATCTGCCGCGATTATGAAAATCCGCCTTGCCTTGCTCGCCACGCTGATTTTTTCAATCGCGTCGCCGACCCTGTCCTTCGCCGCCGGCGACCGCTTCGCGCTGGTGATCGGCAACGCCAAATATCCCGACGCCGACGCGCCGCTGAAGGAGCCGATCAACGACGCGCGCGACGTCGCCGACGAGCTCAAGCGCGATGGCTTCACCGTCGAGGTCGGCGAGAACCTGACCGGCGACGGCATGCGCCGCGCCTTCGACAGGCTCTATGGCAGGATCAAGCCGGGCTCGGTCGCCCTGATCTTCTTCTCGGGCTACGGCATCCAGTCGAACCGGCAGAGCTACATGATCCCGGTCGATGCCCAGATCTGGGCCGAAGCCGACGTTCGCCGCGACGGTTTCAGCCTCGAGACCGTGCTCGGCGAGATCAACAGCCGCGGCGCCGGGGTGAAGATCGCCCTGGTCGACGCCTCGAGGCGCAACCCGTTCGAGCGCCGTTTCCGCAGCTTCTCGGCCGGGCTCGCCCCCGTGATCGCGCCCAACGGTACGCTGGTGATGTATTCGGCGGCACTGTCGTCCGTCATCTCGGACAATGGCAACGACCACAGCCTGTTCGTGCGGGAACTCTTGAAGGAGATCCGCACCCCGGACCTGATGGCGGAGGAAACGCTGAACCGCACCCGCGTCGGCGTCACCCGGGCCTCGCGCCAGGAACAGGTGCCGTGGATCTCGTCGTCACTCGCCGAGGATTTTTCGTTCATTCCAGGCGGCGCAGCCATCCCAGGCGGCGCAGCCAGCCCGAGCGGCGCGGCGGCGGGGCCGTCGACCGCTGCACCGGCTCCCGCGCCTGCCGCATCGCCGTCGCCCGAGGTGGCAGCCGCACCACCGGTTTCGCCTCCGCCTGCGCCGCCTCCGGCAACCACGCCGACGCCACCCGCGGCAACCGCGCCGACGCCGGCACCGGCGCCGCCGAAGCCGCCCGTCGCCACAGCGCCGACCTCACCGCCGCCCCCGCCAAAGGCGCCCGAGATCGCGCTGCCGCCACCTGCGCCTCCCCCGCCGGTGGTGATCCAGCCGGCGCCCGCGCCGAGCAGTTCGCCTGTGCTTGCCGACGATCCGACCATCAAGAGCCTGAGCGAAAAGCTGGACAAAAACCCTGATGATGCGGCGGCGCTGTACCGACGCGGCCAGGTCTATGCCAGCAAGGGTGCCTACGACTTCGCGGTGAAGGATTTCACCAATTCGCTGCGGCTGAACCCGAAGGACGTCGAGGCCTATAACAACCGCTGCTGGGTTCGCACCGTCATCGGTGACCTGCAGGCGGCGCTGAAGGACTGCAACGAGGCGCTGCGGCTGCGCCCGAATTTCGTCGATGCGCTCGACAGCCGCGGGCTGATGAACCTGAAGGGCGGGCAGAACAAGAACGCGATCGCCGATTTCGACGCTGCGCTGAAGATCAACCCGCGGCTGACCTCGTCGCTGTACGGGCGCGGCCTTGCCAAAAAGCGCAACGGCGCGGTCGCGGAAGGCGATCTCGACATCGCCAACGCCAAGGCGATGGATCCGAATATCGTCAAGGAATTCGCCGACTACGGCGTGCAATGACCAATCGAACGAGGCCTGCCCGCGACTCGAACCGCTGATGGAATTGCGCGACTAATCAGAGGGTGCGTGCCGGCCACCGCTGCCGGCAATCAATCTGAATAACTGCCTGGAACCGCGCGAGCTCGCGCAGGAGGGGGACCGAGATGTTCAAGCCGTCGGCAAAGGCCGCGATCCTTTCAATCATGACCGCCGGCATCGTGCTGTCGTTCGGCATGACCGCCGTCCGCGCCGGTGACAACGTCACCGAGGACCAGATCATCAAGGCGCTGACGCCCGACAAGAAGTCGCTGACCCGCGGCCTGTCGGCCGGCCCGCAGACCACGTCGCCCGAGCTGAACGCCGACCAGGCCAAATTCGTGCAGAGCGTCCGCGGCCGCGCCACCCGCTCGCTGTCCTCGGCCGAACGCGAGGAAATCGCGACCATCGTCCAGGACAAGCCCAAGATCGATCTCGAGATCAACTTCGACTACAACTCCGCCGACATCAGCGCGAAATCGCTGACGTCGGTGCAGGCACTCGGCCGCGCCCTGACCAATCAGGATCTGAAGGGCTCGACCTTCGTGGTCGCTGGCCACACCGACGCCGCCGGCGGCGAGGAGTACAATCAGGGCCTCTCGGAGCGCCGCGCCGACGCCATCAAGCGCTATCTCGTCGACAAATACGGCATCAACGGCACCGATCTCGTCACCGTCGGCTATGGCAAGAGCAAGCTGAAGGACCCAGGCCACCCGATGGCGGACGTGAACCGGCGCGTGCAGGTCGTGAATATGGAAAACAAGGCCACCGCCTCCAAGTGACCTCCAAGTGATCTGGAAGCGATGGGCGTGGCGGACCGCCTTTTTGCGGTTACAATGCGTCCCGCACCCCGGCGGGGCGCATTTGCTTTTGGGTCAATGCTTTGGACCGAGGTCCAAAGCGGCCCACACGTGACCCGCCTCACATGACGTCAGGGCATGATCCCCAACAATGGACACCGGCCTTTCGCAGGCTCAGGCAATATGATGGCGAGCGGGATGAGACTTCGACGAATACCCATGGCGCGACACGTTCTGGCGCGACAAGTTCTGGATTGATCCGGTGATGAATTTTTCCCAGTACCTCAAGCCCGCGCTCGGCACGCTGTTTGTCATCATCCTCGCTGTCGCCTATTACGCGTTCGAGCACCGCTCCCATCCGGAGGAGAAAGAGACGCCGGGCCAGGCGCTGGTGGTGGTGACGAAGTCGACCAATGCCTGCTTCTCCGACATGGTCCGCGTCACCGGCTTCATCGTGCCGCGCCGCGAGGCGCAGGTGAATGTCGACCAGGAAGGCTCCAAGGTCACCGACGTGCTGGTCCGCGAGGGCGATACCGTGACCGAGAACCAGGAACTGGCGCGGCTGACCCCGCCGCCGCAGCAGGCCGCTCAGGGCAACGCCAAGCCGATCGTGCTGCGCGCGCCGGCGGCCGGCCTTGTCACCGAGGTGCGCACCGCACCCGGCGCGCCGGCCTCACCGCAGGCGCCGCCGATGTTCAAGATCTCGATCAACAACGAGATCGAGCTCGACGCCGAGGTACCGGGCTTCCAGCTCTTGAAGCTCAATCCCGGCGCCAATGTGCGGATCAGCCGCGACGATGCGCCCGACATGGTCGGCAAGGTCCGACTGATCTCGCCGCAGATCGACCGCGCCACCCAGCTCGGGCACGTCCGCATCACCATCAACAACAATCCGACGCTGAAGGTCGGCATGTTCGCGCGCGCCAATATCGACGCCAAGCGCTCCTGCGGCGTCGCGGTGCCGCGCACCGCGATCGACCGCCTGACCCTGCAGGTCGTGAAGGGCAACACGGTCGAGACCCGCCGGGTGCGCGTCGGGCTGACCTCCGACACCTCGACCGAAATTCTTGAAGGCCTCGACGTCGGCGAAATCGTCGTGGCCGATGCTGGCACCTCGCTGCATGACGGCGACCAGATCAAGACCATGTTCGCCGACGAACTCGATCGCACTCGGACACGGTAATCGGGCACGCTAATGGCTTTGAACATCTCGGCATGGTCGATCCGGAACCCGCTTCCCTCGATCGTCTTCTCGATCATCCTGCTCGTGCTGGGCTATGTCTCCTTCACCAAGCTCGCGGTGACGCGGCTGCCGAGCGCCGACATTCCGGTGATCTCGGTCGCGGTCTCGCAATTCGGCGCCGCGCCGTCCGAACTTGAATCGCAGGTCACCAAGACGATCGAAGACGGCGTCTCCGGCGTGGAGGGCGTGCGCCACATCTCCTCATCGATCACCGACGGCCTGTCGGTGACCACGATCCAGTTCGCGCTGGAGACCAACACCGACCGCGCGCTCAACGACGTCAAGGACGCGGTGACGCGGGTCCGCGCCAACCTGCCGCAGAACGTCACCGAGCCTTTGATCCAGCGCGTCGACGTCATCGGCCTGCCGATCGTGACCTATGCCGCGATCTCACCCGGCAAGACGCCGGAGCAGCTCTCCTATTTCGTCGACGACGTGGTCAAGCGCGCGCTGCAGGGCGTCCGCGGCGTCGCCCAGGTCGAGCGCATCGGCGGTGTCGAGCGCGAGATCCTGGTCTCGCTCGATCCCGACAAGCTGCAGGCGGTGGGACTCACCGCGGTCAATGTCAGCCAGATCCTGCGCGGCACCAATGTCGACGTCGCCGGCGGCCGCGCCGAGATCGGCAAGAACGACCAGGCGATCCGGACGCTGGCCGGTGCCAAGACGCTGAACGAGCTTGCCGGCACGATGATTCCGCTGTTCGGCGGTGGCGAGATCCGGCTCGACGACCTCGGCACCGTCACCGACACCATCGCCGACCGGCGCACCTTCGCCCGCTTCAACGGCGAGCCGGTGGTCGCGCTCGGCATCAAGCGCTCCAAGGGCGCCAGCGATGTGGTGGTCGCAGCCGCGGTGCAGAAGCGGATCGACGCGCTCAAGGTGGCCTATCCCGACGTCGACCTCAAGCTGATCGACACCTCGGTCGAGTTCACCAAGGGCAATTACGAAGCCGCGATCTCGACCTTGTTCGAGGGCGCGATCCTTGCCGTCATCATCGTGCTGCTCTTCCTGCGTGATATCAGGGCCACGATCATCGCGGCGGTCTCGCTGCCGCTGTCGATCTTCCCGGCATTCTGGGCGATGGACCTGCTCGGCTTCTCGCTCAACCTGGTCTCCTTCCTCGCCATCACGCTGTCGACCGGTATTCTGGTCGACGACGCCATCGTCGAGATCGAGAACATCGTCCGCCACATGCGGATGGGCAAGTCGCCCTATCGTGCCGCGCTCGAAGCGGCCGACGAGATCGGCCTTGCGGTGATCGCGATCTCGCTCACCATCATCGCGATCTTCGCGCCGGCGAGCTTCATGTCGGGGATCGCCGGACAGTTCTTCAAGCAGTTCGGCATCACCGTGTCGGTGCAGGTGTTCTTCTCGCTGCTCGCCGCGCGCTTCGTGACGCCGGTGCTGGCCGCCTATTTCCTCAAGCACCATGACCACGACGACCCGCCGCCCGGCCCCATCCTGCGCGGCTATCACAGCCTCGTCGCCTGGTCGGTGAAGCACCATTACATCACGGTGCTGATCGGCTTTGCGGTCTTTGCCGCGTCGATCTGGAGCATCACGCTGCTGCCGCAGGGCTTCCTGCCCGCGCAGGACACCGCGCGCTCGCTGCTCGCGATGGAGCTGCCGCCCGGCTCGCAGCTCGCCTACACCGAGAAGGTGACCGAGGAGATCGTGGCGCGCTTGCGCAAGCGGCCCGAGGTGAGGAGCATCTTCGTCGACGGCGGCCGCGTGCCGCCGGGCACGCAAGAAGTGCGCCGCGCCGCGCTGATCATCAACTACACGCCGAAGGCTGACCGCAAGATCACCCAGCGCGAGCTCGAACTGTCGATCGGCAAGGAGCTCGAGAACGTTCCTGACATCAGGTTCTGGTTCCTCGACGAGAACGGCCTGCGCGCCATCTCGCTCGTCGTCACCGGCACCGACAGCAACATCGTCAACAATGTCGCGAGCGAACTGGCGACGCAGATGAAGCGGATCCCGATCATCGCCAATGTGATCTCGGAGACCGCGCTCGACCGGCCCGAGCTGCGCATCCGTCCGCGCGCCGAGCTCGCGGCGCGGCTCGGCGTCTCGACCGAGAGCCTGTCGCAGACCATCCGCGTCGCCACCATCGGCGATGTCGGCCCGGCGCTGGCCAAGTTCGACGCCGGCGACCGCCAGGTGCCGATCCGCGTTCAGCTCGAGGACAATGCGCGCAGCGACCTGCAGATGCTGGAGCAGCTGCGCGTGCCGCTCGGCCAGCGTGGCGAACGCGGCGGCGTGCCGCTCTCCGTCGTCGCCGACATCCAGCTCGACCAGGGCCCGACCAGCATCAACCGCTACGACCGCGAGCGGCAGGCCACCGTCGCCGCCGACCTGGTCGGCAACGCCGCACTCGGCGATGCTACCAAGCTGATCTACGACCTGCCGGTCATGAAGAGCCTGCCGAAGGGCGTGAAGGTCAGCCCGTCCGGCGACGCCGAGAGCCTCGCCGAACTGTCCGACGGCTTCGCCACCGCGATCACCGCCGGCCTGATGATGGTCTATGCCGTGCTGGTGCTGCTGTTCGGCACCTTCCTGCAGCCGATCACCATCCTGTTCTCGCTGCCGCTCTCGATCGGGGGCGCGATCGGCGCGCTGCTGCTGACCGGCAAGCAGCTCACCACACCGGTGTGGATCGGCATCCTGATGCTGATGGGCATCGTCACCAAGAACGCCATCATGCTGGTGGAGTTCGCGGTGGAGGCGATCCGCGACGGCAAGGTGCGCGAAGACGCCATGATCGACGCCGGCATGAAGCGCGCCCGCCCGATCGTGATGACCACGATCGCGATGGCCGCCGGCATGATGCCGTCGGCCCTTGCGTTCGGCGCCGGCGGCGAATTCCGCTCGCCGATGGCGCTCGCGGTGATCGGCGGCCTGATCTTCTCTACCGTGCTGTCGCTGGTGTTCGTGCCGGCGATGTTCATGGTGATGGACGATATCGGCAGCCTGATCTGGCGCTTCGGCAAGCGGCTCGTCGTCTCCCACGCCGACCACGAGCTGACCCCGAGCGAGCACCCGGCCGACGAAGCCAAGAAGCCCGGCCCGCCGAGCATGATCTCACCCGCCGCGGAGTGAGCGCGATGACGTTCTAACCCAACTTCATCGCGGTCTAGTAAAGCCTCGTGCGATAGGCTTCTTCCATCGCCTTCTCGGCGACCTCGACTTCGACGGCGGTGGTCTGCTCGGCGATGATCCGGCCGAGCGTCGGGAAACTGTGGCGCTCGACCTGCGTGGCGGGATTCCAGAGCTTTGAGCGCATCAGCGCCTTGCCGCAATGGAAGTAGGTCTCATCGACATGCACCTTCACGCCGATGATCGGCGTGACGTTCTGCACCGTGAGCGGAGTCAGTAGATCCGGCTCCTGCGAGATCTCCGCCCGCCCGTTGACGCGCAGCGTCTCGTTGATGCCGGGCACCAGGAAGATCAGCCCGACCCCGGGCGAGGCCAGGATATTGCCGAACGTATCGACCCGGTTGTTGCCGCGCCGGTCCGGGATCAGCAGCGTCTTGTCGTCGATCACGGAGACGAAGCCCGGCGCATCACCGCGCGGGCTGGCGTCGGCATGGCCCTTGCCGTCGCTGGTGGCGATGACGAGGAACGGCGACAGTGCGATGAAGTCGCGGCAGAACTTGTCGAGATGATTGAGGACCTTCTTCTCCGCGAGTGGGCTCACTTGCCCGAAATGCGCGCGCAGATCCTCCTGCGACTTGACCGGCGGCTTGCCGTCGGTGTTCTGGCTGTCCATGACCGACTCCCTTTGGTCGGTCTATACCACGTCGATGCCTGAATTGATGCCCGCTGCGGCGCATGCGGGCTTCCGCCGCAGTGTTTTTCTCGATGATCTGCCGTTCTGCAGGACGATGACGCGGTCGCGCCGATGGCCAGGAACGCAAAACCCCTGCGGTCACGGGAAGAGACCGCAGGGGTTGCTGGTGGATGGCGTGAGGCCAGCAAGGCTGGGTGTCACCCCAAGGACCGGCTGCAATGAAAGCGACTCCGGCCTGTTCCCGCAAGCAAGTCTTTTGGGCAGGAGAAGCAGCGCGCGCGAGACATTCGCGGTCCTCGCGCGCACATTGCAGGCATCCGCTTAGTCGTTGCGCGCGACCGCCGTCAGCTTAGTCATGTTGTGCAGCATGATCCGGCCGCGCTGCAGGTCGACGATCCCGTCCTTGCGCCAGGTCTGCAGCTGCCGGTTGACGCTTTCGCGCGCGGCGCCGACGAAGATGCCGAGCTGTTCCTGCGAGATGTGTACCTCGGAGCCGAAATCCTCGGCAAGTGCGCACAGCCGGCGTGCGAGGCGGACCGGCAACGGCTGCAGCACGGATTCTTCCATCCGCTCGCTCTGCCAGCGGATGCGCTGGCACAGCAATTCGATCAACCTGACCGCGACCTTCGGCTCGCGCTCGAGGAAGCTGAGGAAATCTTCCCGCCGCAACACGAACAATTCGCTGGCTTCGCCCGCGGTCGCGTCCGCGGTGCGGTCCTGACCGTCGAGCACGGCGACTTCGCCGAACAGATCGCCGGATCCCATGAAGTTCAGCGTGAGCCGGCTGCCGTCGGAGGCCCCGGTCTCGATCCGGATCTGGCCGCGGCGGACCCCAAACAGGGCGTCGCCGGGATCGCCTTTCTGGAACAACACCTCGCCGGCCGAGAGCTGCTGGGTGTGGCAGAGGCCCGAAAGCCGCTGCAACTCGTCCGCACCGAGATCGGCGAACATCGGGTTCATCTTTAGAATGACCGCAAATTCGGCCTGTTTGTTCATTGTACTGCCTTCCAAATCGATCCAAGACGCTCGGTTAGCAAAAATCACCCTCATGGGAGTGTGTGAGAGGTCACATAAGTTCATGCTGGTAACGGATTATTTTTCGCCTCATTGGAGCGAGGTCCCGTTTGCGGGATAATCTCGTGCGATCGGCCGTGCTTTTCCGCGGCGGAACCCCGCTTGCCCGGCCTGGAACGACGACATGAGAGCACTGAGATTTGCCGGGGCCGCCATTGCTGCCGTGATTGTGATCATCGCGCTGGTGGCGGCGGTCGGGATTCCGACCACCTTCCTCACCTCTGGTATCACCGAGCGGGTCGAGCGCGAGACCGGCTACAAGCTCGCGATCAATGGCGGCGCCAAGATTGGCCTCTGGCCGACCGTCAATGTGACGCTGAGCGACGTCGTGTTGCAGGACCCGCGGGAGCGCGAGATCAACAACCGGTTCGCCGCTGCCAGCGTCGAAGCCAAGATGACGCTGTCGAGCCTGTGGTCGGGCCAGCCCGATATCACCGACCTCGTCATCGCCAAGCCTGTGATCAACCTGCCGCTGCAGCGCGAGCGCACCCGCGACCATAATCCGCCGGCGAAGTCTGCTGCGTCCGACAATGGCGGCATCACGATCCGGCATGTCAGCGTCAGCGGCGGCACCATCGTGTTTTCCAATGTGCGCGATCGGATCGAGAACCGGATCGAGATGCTCAACGCCGACGCGACCATCGGCGCCGACCGCAAGATCGTGGTCACGGGTGACGCGCGCGCGAGCGACAAGCCGCTGAAGTTCGAGATCCGCGCGACCACACCGCAAGCGCCGCTCGAGCGTCAGAGCGTGCCGGCCGAATTCAACATCGATGCGCCGGGCCTGTTGCCCGCGGCGATCAAGGCGAATGCCGAGCTGAGGTTGAACGGCACGGTCGTGATGTTCAACGGCGTGTCCGGCACGCTCGGCGACGGCGGCTTCACCGGCTGGGCCTCGGTCGACTTCGCCAGCAACAAGCCGCTGGTGAAGCTCGATCTCGACTTCCAGCGCATTGCGATCGCGATGACGCCGAGCCAGTCCGGCGCCGCGCAGCCATTGGGCACGAACAGCTGGAGCAACGCCTCGATCGACCTTGGCGGGCTCAACTATGTCGACGCGCAGGCGCGCATCTCGGCGGCCGAACTCGTGATCGGCGACGGCCGCTTCGCGTCCGCGGCAATCGATGCCTCGGTCGACAGCGGCGCGCTGAAGGGGCGGCTCACCAATCTCGGCGCCTATGAGGGCACCGCCAATGGCGACCTCACCATCGACGCGAGGGGCGCTGCTCCAACCTACGCGCTGCGGCTCGATCTCGCCGGGGTGCGCGCGCTGCCGGTGCTGAAGAGCCTCGCCGAGTTCGACAAGCTCGACGGACGCATGCAGGCCAAGATCGCGCTGACCTCGCAAGGCGGAAGCGAGCGCGCCATCGTCGGCAATCTCGGCGGCACGGCCTTCGTCGTGTTCCAGGATGGCAAGATCCTCGGCCTCAACCTCGCGCAGATGATCCGCAACCTCACCGCCAGCACCTTGTCGGGTTGGCAGGAGAGTGAGGCGCTGTCGACCGACCTCAGCCAGCTCTCGGCGTCGTTCAAGATCGACAAGGGCCAGGCCGTCACCACCGATCTCAATCTGATCGGCCCGCTGGTGAAGATGACCGGGGTCGGCACCATCGACCTCAACACAAGGCAGATCGGGTTTCGCGTCGAGCCGCAGCTCGTGATGACCACCGAAGGCCAGGGCCGCGCCGGCAATCCGGCCGGCCTCGGCATTCCCGTGATGGTCGAGGGCCCCTGGGTCAGCCCGCGGATCTATCCGGAGATGCAGGGCATCCTCGACAACCCTGAGGCCGCCTATGCCAAGCTCAAGGAGATGGGCAAGGGCCTGTTCGGCGCGAATGGCCAAGGTCTGACCGAAGGCCTCAGCGGGCTGAGCAATCTCCTCAACGGCGCGCAGGGCGGCGGAACCGGCGCACAGCCCGGCGCCGGCCAACCTCCAGGCGGCGCCGGCCGGAGCAACCCGCTCGGCGGACAGCTTGGCGAGACCATCGGCAACCTGCTGCAGCAGGGCCTCTCCACGATGAACCAGGGCAACGCGTCCCGCCCGAGCCGCAACTTGGCCCCATCCGCGCCCGACGCACCGCCGGCCGCCGACCAACCCCCGCCACCCAATCCCCCGCCCGGCACGACCGCCGAGCAGCACGACAATCCGGCTATGAACGACGTGCTGCGCCAGCTGTTCAATCGCTGAATATTCCCGGATATCCCCCGCCAATATCCGGGGCTAACCATGCGGCGGGAGGCTCCGCCCTGCCCCGCCGATCCGTGCTAAACAGCGCCGGATGATGCGGCGCACCCGATTGCGAGGGGGCGGACGAGGCTGGATGAACGGGGTGACGGACAAGGGCAAGATCTGGTTCCTGCGCGGCGGCCTGTTCGCCAAATACGTCCTCGCGCTGGTCGGGCTTGTCGTGTTCGTGCTGGCGGTCAACGGCGCGCTCGAGACCTGGATCAGCTACCGCGGCATCAGGAGCACGCTCACCGACGCGATGAGCGAGAAGGCGGACGCCACCGCCAAGCGCATCGAGCAGGCGATCTCCGACCTCGAGCGCCAGATCTCCTGGGTGACCCGCGCCTCCTCCAACACCATCGAGCTGCGCCGCGCCGACTATGCCCAGCTGCTCGGCCAGGTGCCGGCGGTGAGCCAGCTCACGCTGATCAACGGCCAGGGCCGCGAGCTGCTGCGGCTGTCGCGCCAGAGCATCACCGTGAACTCCAACGCCGACTTGTCCCGCGACCTCCGCTTCATCGAGGCAGTGAGCCGCGGCACCGCCTACGCGCCGGCCACTTTCCGCGACGGGCGGCCCTTCATGTCGATCGGCGAGCAGCATTCCGGCTTCAACGCCGGCGTCACCGTGGCCGAGATCGACCTGCGTTTTCTCAACGACTATTTCGGCGATTCCCAGATAGGCCGCCTCGCCTTTGCCTATGTCGTCGACGCCAAGGGCCGCGTGCTGGCGAGCTCGTCGAAGGGCCCGGAGACGGGCAAGGATCTCGCCGCGCTGCCGCAGGTCGCCGCGGTGCTGTCGCCCGCCGGCAAGCGGCTCGCCTCCGGCACCGACATCAACGGCAACGCGGTGCTGACCACGGCGAGCGCCGTACCGAATCTCGGCTGGCACGTGTTTGTCGAGCAACCGACGTCGCAGGCGCTCTCCCCGATCCGCGACCAGCTGGTGCGCATCGCGCTGCTGATCGCGCTCGGCCTCCTGGTCGCAATCATCGCCGGCACGATTTTGGCGCGCCGCATGCTGGTGCCGATCACAGCTCTTCGCACCGGCGCACGACGGCTCGGCGCCGGCGACTTCGGCCATCGCATCGAGGTCAAGACCGCGGACGAACTGGAGGAGCTCGCCGGGCAGTTCAACAGCATGGCCTCGCAGCTTGCGGAAACCTATTCCGACCTCGAATGGAAGGTGAAGGAGCGCACCCGCGACCTCGCGCAATCGATCAACGAGCTGAAGGTGCTCGAGGAGGTCGGCCGCGCGGTGGCCTCCTCGCTCGATCTCAACGCGGTGCTGCCGACGGTCGCCGCCCGCGCGCTCGAGATCACCCATGCCGACGCCGTGCTGATCTATGGCTATGACGCCGCGCACCGCAGCTTCAACCTGACGCAATCGATCGGCATCCACGCTGAGGCCGAGGGCCGCCATCGCGCGATCGATGCGGCGAACAGCCCCCTTGCTGAAGCCGCGGCCAATGGCGAGCCGCTGGCTTTCCCCGATCTCACAGGCGAGGGCGATCATCCGCTGCGCGACGTCGTGGTCGGCGCCGGCTTCCACTCCGTGCTGGTGGTACCGCTGGTCGACCAGCAGGGCGTGCTCGGCTCGCTGGTGGTGCTGCGCAAGGCGGCCGGCGATTTCCCCGCGAGCCTGATCGGCCTGATGAAGACCTTTGCGCACCAAGCGGTGCTGGCGATGCGCAACGCGCGGCTGTTCACTGAAGTGGACCAGAAGAGCCACGCGCTGGAGCAGGCCCATTCCACCGTGCGCGAGCAGGCAGACAAGCTCCGCGAGCAGACCGAGGAGCTCAAGGACTGGAACAAGTCGCTGGAGGCCCGCGTCGAGACCCAGCTTTCCGAGATCGAGCGCATCCGCAAGCTCGAACGTTTCCTGGCGCCGCAGGTGGCGCAGCTGATCGCCTCCTCCGAGAGTCCCGAGGGGCTGCTCGCCAGCCACCGCCGCGAAGTCACCGTGGTGTTCTGCGATCTGCGCGGCTTCACCGCCTTCACCGAAGCGACCGAGCCGGAAGAGGCGATGAACGTACTGCGCGAGTATCACGCGGCGCTCGGCACGCTGATCTTCAAGTACGAAGGCACGCTCGACAAATATGCCGGCGACGGCGTGATGATCCTGTTCAACGCGCCGATCCTGCTCGCAGACCACACGCTGCGCGCGGTGAAGATGGCGATAGAGATGCGCGACACCATCGGCCCGCTGACCGAGCGCTGGCGCAACCGCGGGCATAGCCTGGGGTTCGGCATCGGCATCGCGGTCGGCTACGCCACGCTCGGCCAGGTCGGCTTCGAGCAGCGGCTGGAATATGCCGCGATCGGCAGCGTCACCAACCTCGCCTCCCGCCTGTGCGGCGAGGCCAAGGCCGGCCAGATCGTGGTGAGCCGCCGCGTCTACGGCATCGTCGAACCCCATGTCGAAGGCCGCGCCATCGACGACCTCGTGCTGAAGGGATTCAATCACCCGATCCTCGCCGCGGAGATTCTGAGCTGGAAGGGCGAGCCGTCAGCGGAAGCGGCGGCGGAGTAGCCGGCGCGCACATCACTCCTCACCGGACGCATCCACCCAATCCCGTCATGCTGAGGTGCGACCGGAGCGAGCCTCGAAGCATGCACGGCCCCGCCGATGCCCGTCGACCCTTCGAGACGCGCTTCGCGCTCCTCAGGGTGACGGTTTGAGAGTTCGTGCCGCTACCGCGCCGTCCTAATTGCGAGGAGAGACCCGTCGGCCGCATCCGCCAGCGGGAACCCGCTACCGCCGAAACCTTGCATTCGCGGGGAAAGTGTGTATATTAGGGCCATTCGATTAGCCGTTGTGCCTTGTTGAATGGCCAGAACGGCCCTCCTCCAAAGACATCGCCAGTTGAATGGATGTGACGCGCAGTATTGCGCAAAAACGCGCTTACGCGCTTTGGAGAAGAGAAGATGGCGACAGGTACTGTGAAGTGGTTCAACGGCCAGAAGGGCTTTGGTTTCATCGAGCCGAGCGACGGCAGCAAGGATGTGTTCGTTCACATCAGCGCGGTCGAGCGTGCCGGTCTGACTGGCCTCGCTGAAGGACAGAAGGTCTCGTTCGAGCTGAAGACCGACAAGATGCGCGGCAAGACCAGCGCCGAGAATCTTCAGATCGTCTGAGATTCCTGCTTGGGCATGATTACGGCGGAAAGCGCGACGCGCTTTTCGCTCGCGACAAACGCTAGCGTTTGCGCGGAGATCATGCCGGTTCGTCATTCCACGGATGTACTGGAATGACGTTGCTGCCCGCTCGATCCACCCGGATTGGGCGGGTTTTAGCATGTGCTGTTGCGCGTGATCCCTGAGAACGCTGCGTCGCGCCGCTTGGCGAGACAGAAGCGCCGCAGGACACAGACGCGACGCGCTTGCGCGGGGGAATCATGCCCTTGAGAGGATGCCGATGAACGCCAGGAAGCCCGCTCCATCGCCCGCAAGCCTTGCAAGAGCCGACCGCCAACGGATGGCGGCCGAGGAAGGCGCCCGCGCCATCGCCGAGGTCGAGCGCGACGCCGCCGCGATCCGCAAGAACATGGAGCGGCTGCGCGCGCTGCGCGAAGCGCGCGAGGCCCAGGCTGCCGCCGAGGCCGAACTGGCGCCAGCCCCCATCGCCAAGAAGAAGGCGCGCGTGAAGCGCATCGTGCGCTGAGGTAGTGCTGCTGTAGTCGCGTCCGCACCGCTATCAATCCCGTCATCCTGAGGTGCGAGCCTTGCGGCGCAACAGCGCCGCTGGGCGAGCCTCGAAGGATGCACGGCCCCGCTCATGCCCGTCGACCCTTCGAGACGCGCGCAAGAGCGCGCTCCTCAGGGTGACGGAGCGGCAGCGCGACGGAGCCACGTTAGTCCCGGATCAACATTGTCAAACAGCGTGAGGGATATGCGTTCGCATCCTCGCGACGCGTTGCGCCCGAGTGAGCGATCAAATCACCCTCCTCGATCGTGAGAGGGCGCAGGGAAGGCCGGGCGCCGATTGCACCCGCGGGTCCCGTGCAACAAAAAGCACGGGAGGTAGGGCCACAGGTGAAACCGAAACATCCGGCCTTCCCTGCGCAATGGGTTACGGCTTACTTCGTGCTCTTCCCGGTGAGACCGGGCTTGCTTGTCACCGCCGTCGCAAAAACGCTTGCGCGTTTTGCTAGGGGGCACCTGCAACTGGGGCGCCAGAACCACACGACTTCACCGTCCGCCGGCTAACGCGCTTCGTCTCGCAACGTCCATCGCATCCCGCCGCACGTTCGTGACGATCGCGATACGCCCCTCTTGCCGGGCGGGACGGGGGAAGTTGTAGAGCTGAGTTGGGGGTAGAGCCAAGACAAATTCCGAATACCAGAATTGACCGTGGAAAGCAAAACGCCTCCTCTTCAGTCGTTGTGTCCGATCATTCGCGCGCTGATCAACATCCAGTGAATCTGACTGCGTCCGTGATCACGATCACGACCCTTCCCGCCCGTCCCAGGAATAACCCAACCCCCGCGCCGTTCGCGTCATGACGCGACGCGCGCGTCGCTGAGAACAAGAACAAGCAGGATGGGTTTGATGACGGGTTTGGACGGGACGCCTGAGGCGGCGTCGGTGGTGGCGCTGCACTGCTCGCTGGGGTCGGGACGGCAGTGGACGAAGCTGGCGGCCGCGCTCGGTGGTTACAGGTTCATGGCGCCGGATATTTCCGGCTATGGCGTTGCTGCCATTGGGCGCGACTGGCCGCGGACGCTGGATGGCGAGATCGCGCTGCTCGAGCCCTGGCTCGCAAAGGCCGAGGGGCCGATCCATCTGATCGGGCATTCCTATGGCGGGGCGATCGCGTTCCGGATGGCGACGGCATCGCCGCATGCGCAGCGGATCCGCAGCCTGACGCTGATCGAGCCGGTGTTGCCGACGCTCTTGCGTGACGAGTCGTCACGCAAGAGCTCTTTGTTTGAGCATGATCCGGTCGGAAAACCGCTGCACACTTTTCCGGATCATGCTGTGCGTGATGCGTCGTCACGCAACAGTTCTTTGTTGGAGCATGATCCCCGCATAAACGCGTCCCGCGTTTGTCGCGAGGGAAAACCGCTTCGCCCTTTTCCGGATCATACGCTGCTCGACTCGCCGGCCGACGCGCGGCTCTACGAGCGCTTCGCGCGCACGGCGCACATCGTGTCGCAGGATATTTTCGATGGCGCTGTCATGGAGGCGGTCGAGGCGTTCACCGCGTTCTGGGCCGGCTCCGGCCCGCGCGAGCAGTTCTCGCCAAGCGGGCGGCTGCGGATGATCGAGCAGGCCGACAAGCTGCCCTACGATTTCAATGCAGCGCTCGATCTGGACCGGGTGGCGGCCGCCGCGCGCGGTTTGAGTGTGCCGACGCTGCTGCTGTCGGGCGGGCTGTCGCCCTATGTGACGCAGCGCATTGTCGCAAAGCTGGCCCTGCTGATTGATGGCGCCGAGCTGCGGCATCTGCCGGCCGCCGGCCACATGCTGCCGGTGACGCATGCCGAACGGATCAACCCGGAGATTCTGCGCCACATCTGGCGCGCCGAGGAATTGGCGAAGCTGCAGCTGGCCGCGGATGCCGGCGCCGCCAACGCGGCGGCCGGCACGGTGCAGCCGGCTGGCCCGGCCAGGCCGCATCTGGTATTCAGGAGGCCCTCATTTTGGGAATGAATTGCCGATGATTTTGCGCCTCAAGCAATTGATGGGTTTCGCTTCCGCCTTCGCTCTTCGAGCTACGGCGGACAAGCCGCTCTACCCATCCTACGCAGCGATGACGGCCCTCGCCGCGCTGGTCCTGCTCGCCGTCTCTCCCGCCTCTGCCGCGGGCGAGGCGGACGCGGCGCCGAAGGGCGCGGCGGTGACGGTGCTGAAGGCCTCAAAATTCTGCTTCGGCAATATCGTCGAGGCGTCCGGCATCGTGCTGCCGCGCGACGAACAGCAGGTCCGCCCCGAACGGTTCGGGCTGAAGGTGGCGGAAGTGAATGCCGATCCCGGCGACACCGTCACCGCCGGCCAGGTGCTGGCGAAGCTGACCGACGGCACCAACTCGACCAACATCACGGCCCCGGTGGCGGGCACGATCTCGGCGTCGTCGGCGATCGTCGGCGCGCCGGCCTCCGGCAAGGACGCGCTGTTCTCGATCATCGCCAAGAGCGAATACGATCTGGTCGGCATGGTGCCGACCCGCGACATCGCCAAGCTGAAGACCGAGCAGACCGCGCGGCTGAAGATCATCGGCGCCGGCGATGTCGACGGCAAGGTGCGGCGGATCGCGCCGACCATCGAGCCGAACAGCCAGCTCGGCCAGGTGTTCGTCGCCATCAGCGCCAACAAGCGGCTGCTGGTGAATTCGAGCGGACGGGCGCAGATCAAGACCGGGCAGAGCTGCGGCGTCGCGGTGCCGCTGACCGCGATCCTCTATTCCACCGCCGGCACCGTGGTGCAGGTGATCCGCGGCGGCCGGGTCGAGACGCGGCGGGTTGAAACCGGGTTGATGTCGGCCGGCCAGGTCGAGATCCGCGACGGCATCCAGGAAGGCGACATCGTCGTCGCCCGCGCCGGCGCGCTGCTGCGCGAAGGCGATCCGGTGCGGCCGGTGGGCGCGAGCGCGGACGCGAAGTAGACGGCGCTGCACCCACAGCGTCGTCCAGGGCAAGCGAAGCGCGACCCGGGACCCATAACCACCGATCTTTGAGATGAACGCGGCTGCGGCCCCAGCATCGCACCACAACGCACATTCGTGGTTATGGGTCCCGGCTCCCGTGCGCAATTGCGCACTAGGCCGGGACGACGTGCGGGAAGACTTGGGCTCAGCCGCCGAGCTTGATGTCTTCCAGCAGCGAGGACGACACGCTCGGCACCTGCTCGCCTTCGCTCGCGCGCGAGATCGCGACGCGGGTCTTGTTGAAGGCGGTTTCGGCGCCGGCCTGGGCGTTGAGGTTGTTGATCAGCTCGGAGACCAGCACGCTGTTCGGCGCCCTGGAATCGTCGGCGACCTTGCCCGGCGTCGCCGAGGTCAGCACCAGCGTGTTCTCCGGCGGCGAGATCGGCGCCAGGCCGTGCGAGAAGGCGCGGAAACGGCGCTCATAGGGATTGCGGCGCGAGGCATCGAGCACGACGAGCTTGGCTTTCGCGCCGCGCTCCTTCATCGCATCGAGCACGGACTCGACGCTGACACCGGTGCGCTTGACGTCGGCTTCCTTCCAGATCGTGGCATCGACCGGGATCATGTAGCTCTCGCGGCCGACCTGCACGCCGTAGCCGCCGAAGAACAGCATCACGACGGTGTCGGGGCGGATCTTGGCCTTCATGCGCTCGACCGCGCGGACCATGTCGTCGCGCGTCGCGTCCTCGACCACGTCGACGTCAAAGCCCTCGCGGCGCAGCGCCGACGACAAAGTGCGGGCATCGTTGATCGGCTGGGCCAGCGGGGCCGCTGCGTCCGGGTAGTGGCCGTTGCCGATGATCAGCGCGAGGCGAGAGGTGCCGGCCGGGATGCTGCCGGTGGTGTCGGTGGCAACAGCTTTGGCGACATCCATCGTCCGCTTGTTGAGCGCGGCATGGGCGCCGATCGCCAGCGACACCGTGCCGGCCACCGCCACAGCAAAGGCGATGGTGCGGCGGGAAATGCGAAGCTGCCTAAGGTTCATAGCGTTCCTAGTCCCAATCTTTATCCCGATCACGCTCACACGAGATCGCGCCAGTTAGTCGCGTCAGAGACATTCAGGTTTAATGGGGTTGAAGCCTGTGTGCCGTCGATTGAGCTCAATTTGCGGCGCTGCAACAAACATTCCATTAACCCGACCGGGCGGCCGGAGCAACCCGGTTTGCCGCATGCTGCCGCCCGGCAGAGGCCATTGACGCCGTTAAGATCCCGTTACGTGACTTCGGTCACATTTGTATTTTGTAAGGATTCATGTAGCTTTCCAACGACTTGCGGGATTTTGGGGAGGAGCGCGGGAAATTCTGCCTGATGGCAGCGTTAACCGGTTCCAACAGAAAGAGTTTTATGGGCTTTCACGAGATCGCAGGCGCCGTGTGCCGGTCACTGACCGCAGCCAAGGACGGCCCGTCGCTGTACGACGTCTGCGACCCCGTGCTGCAGTCCTATCGCGGCGGCGATGCCCATCTCGGGAAGTTCTACCGGACCGCGCTCGGCAATCCGCCGCTGCGCGCACTGCTCCGCCGCACCGGCCTGCCCGCGCTGAACGACCCCGACCGGCTCGGCGGCCTGCGCGCCGCGCTGATTGAGGCGCGCGACGCCGAGGCGCCGGACTGGGCCGCGATCGGCGCGCCCGTCGCCGCGCTGATGGACGATATCGGCGTCCGCCACCCGGCCCCGCCGGCAGCGCCGGCGCCGGGGCGGATGCCCGAGATGGCAGAGATCGACCGCGTGATCCGCCTGACCGGCGCGCATCTGCTGCGCGCGTTCGGCAAAAACGCCTTCATCCCGACCTATGCCGCCTTCAATCTGATCGGCGACCCCGACGTCGGCGGCCGCGAGATGCTGATGGCGCTGACCGGGCTCAACGCGCGCGGCTACAAGAACTCGACCCTGCTGTTCAGCCTGGCACGTATCTTCATCGCCCATTCGCCGGCGCGGGTGCTGATCAATCCGGCCTGGCGCGGCATCGCCGAGCCGATGTGGGAACCGGTGCAGATCCGCCACCGCTCGGCCTATTACGACGCGTTCTTCATCGAGGCACTGCTCGGCTTTGTCGAGACCGGGCTGGCATCGCCGGATGAGACAAGCGCGGCGCGGCGCGCGATCTCTGACATGGTCGAGTTCTGCCTGAAGACCAGCGCCGAGGAGGTGCCGTCGTATGACGGCTCCATCGTGAAAGTCGTCACCGCGCTGGCGCCGGGCCGGCATCCGCGCTTCTCGCGGTTCTTCGCCCAGATCAAGCAGGACCTCGGCTTCGGCATCTATGTGCCCGACTGCGACACCACCGCCTGCTCGTTCTCTGCCGCGACACAGGCCGGCTCCGACGATCCGATCCTCGCGCAGCCGCTGCTCGACTTCTACCGCGGCTACCAGGTGCGCGCGGGCGCCAACGAGCCGCGCGTCACGGTGCCGCTCAACGACAACATCGATTATGAAGGCGGCGTCGTCACCTGGATCGACAATCTCGCGGGCGAACGGCCCTACGGCAACGACCTCGATCCGACGCTGAACCTTGACATTCTCGAGGTCTCGTTCCGCAACCTCACCCGCTGGAAGATCATCGAGACGCCGCAGCGGCTGGAGACGGTGCATCGCATCATCGCCTTCCAGAGGACTCTGGTCGAAAGCGGCGCGTTCAAGAATCCGCGCTCGCACATCTATTATCTGCCGGAGCTCTATTCGGCCTATTTCGGCCGCTGCTACGCCGCCTTCGTCGCGCTGCCGCTGGCAGCGCAGCGCGTCATCGATCCGGGCAACGTGTTCGCGCTGATCCGCGCCCGGGTGCTCGGCTACGTCACGAACGAGCTGATCGCCCACGAGATGAACCCGTTCGACGCCGCACTGGCGCTGATGGCGCTGGCGCATCTTGGCGCCGCGGTCTCGACCTTCACGCCGGCGCTGCACTGCATCGTGCAGGGCCTCGGCGAGGGCGGCCGCAAGGGGCCCTACAAGGCCTATGAATGGAATAAGATGAAGACCCCGACCCGCATCCTGGTCGGCGGGCCCGAGGTGACGTCGGCCTTCGTGCTGATGGGCCTCGCGCTGGCGAAGAAGCGGATGACGCGAAGTTGAAACTGGCGGAAACACTCCAGCACTGGCACGGTTGCCCAATTGCCCGCACAATCCTTGGGCACTGACGTCGAGACGCTCAAGCCCTTTGGACGACAAGAATCTGGCCGGGAATGCCGATGTTCAAGACGCTGCTCACTGCTGGCCTGCTGCTCGCGCTGCCGACCTTGGCTGTCGCCGCCGACATCACCGGCGTGCCGAAGATCCGCGATGGCGACCAGATTCAGATCGGCAGCGCCCGCATCCGGCTCGGCGGCGTCGACGCGCCGTCGACCGACCAGCTCTGCCTCAACACCAAGGGCGAACGCTGGACCTGCGGCGTCGCCGCGCGCGACGAGCTGATCAAGCATGCCGGCAACAAGAACTGGACCTGCCATCCCCGCTCGGTCGATCGCCGCGGCCGCACCATCGCGCGTTGCGAGGTCGACGGCGAGGACATCCAGAAATGGCTGGTCAGCAATGGCTGGGCGCTGGCCTACACCCGCGTCTCGCATGATTACGAAGCGGACGAGAAGGCGGCGCGCGAAGCCAAGGCCGGGATGTGGCAAGGCGCGTTCATCGCGCCGTGGGACTGGCGCGTGCGCAACAAGAAGACCACCGTGCTCGGCGCGGTGAAGCCGCCGGATGGCGCCAGCTCGATCCTGCTCGCCTCGGCCTCGGGCCCCGTCGCGCCCTCGCCCGACTGCACCATCAAGGGCAACGTCAACCGCTCCGGCGAATGCATCTTTCACCAGCCGACCAGCCGCTGGTACGCCAAGATCGAGATGAAGATCAGCAAGGGCACGCGCTGGTTCTGCTCGGTCGAGGAAGCCGAGGCCGCCGGCTGCCGCGAGACGCGGCGTTAGGCAGAGGTGAGATTGAATCGTTCCGCATCGTCAGTGCACCCCCTCTCCCGCTTGCGGGGGAGGGTCGGGGTGGGGGCTCTCTCCACGAGTCATATTGCGGAAATAGCCCCCACCCGGATTGCATCTTCGATGCAATCCGACCTCCCCCGCAAGCGGGAGAGGTAAGGAGGCCGCTGTGACCAACGTCGAGATCAATCCGCCCGTGGCGCGCCGGCGCAAACGCCTGCGCTATCTGCAGCTGTTTCTGTTCGCCCTCTTCATCTACCTGATCGCGGCCTATCTGCTGCTGCCCGCACTGTGGACGCATTACGAACACCAGAAGGGCCTTGCCAACCTGCCGATGGTGACGCGCACCGCGCAGGGCATTCCCGGAGATCCGATGAATGTCGGGCTGATCGGCGACACCAGGGACGTGGTCTGCGCGATGCACGAAGCCGGCTGGTATCCGGCCGATCCGGTCACGCTGAAATCCTCGATCGAAATCGTAGGCTCCGTGCTGCTCGATCGTCCCTACAAGGATGCGCCGGTGAGCAACCTGTTCTATCTCGATCGCCGCGAAGACCTTGCCTTCGAGAAACCGGTTGGAACGAGCGCGGACCGCCGCAACCATGTCCGCTTCTGGAAGGTGCTCGATCAGGGCGAGGAGAAGCGTCCGGTGTGGCTTGGCGCTGCGACGCTCGACCGCGGCGTCGGCGTCAGCCACTACACCGGCGCGGTGACCCATCATATCGCGGCCGATCTCGACGCCGAACGTGCGCTGCTCACCACCGATCTCGAGTCCGCCGGCATGGTCACCGCGAAATATCAGGTGACCGGGATCGGCCCGACCCTCGCCGGCCGCAACGGCGGCGGCGACCTCTATTACACCGACGGCGAAATCTGGGTGCTGCGGCTGGTCGAGGCCTGCCGCAAGAACCACGGCACGGTCGAGCAGATCCCAAGCCCCGCCGCGACCGAATTCAAGGACCAGGTCTGGCGCGCGGTGGTCGAATCAATCGGCAAATGAGGGCTGTGTCCCGCGCTTTTGGAAACGCTGGATTGCTTCGTGTGGCTCGCAATCGGAGCCACGATGGAATAGTCTCTCCGCTTGACCCCTCACACGCATGATTTGCGTTGCTTTACCCACAAGGAACAGGACGATGACCGTTCGCGCGGGCCGGGAATTTCTGGCCATCCCCGGGCCCACCACGATGCCCGATCAGGTGCTGCAGGCGATGCATCGCCCGGCGCTCGACATCTACTCCGCCGAGATGGTCGAACTGACCGAAAGCCTGCTGCGCGATCTCTCGAAGCTGTTCGCCACCACGGGCAAATCCTACATCTACATCGCCAATGGCCACGGCGCCTGGGAGGCGACGCTCTCCAACGTGCTGTCGCGCGGCGACAAGGTGCTGGTGCTGGAGAGCGGGCGCTTTGCGATCGGCTGGGGGCAGGCGGCGGCCGCGATGGGCGCCGATGTCGAGGTGCTGAAGGGCGACTGGCGCCGCGCGATCCGCCCCGCGGAGGTCGAAGAGCGGCTGCGCCGCGACAAGGAGCACAAGATCAAGGCGATCCTCGCCGTGCAGGTCGACACCGCGTCGGGCGCCTACAACGACATCGAGGCGATCGGCAGGGCGATCAAGGCCGCCGGCCATCCCGCGCTGTTCATGGTCGACACTGTCGCCTCGCTCGGCTGCATGCCGTTCGCGATGGACAAATGGTATGTCGACGTTGCGATGTCCGGTTCGCAGAAGGGCCTGATGACGCCGCCCGGCCTCGGCTTCGTCGCCGCCAATGACCGCGCCTGGGACGCGCACAAGAAGGCCGACCTGCGCACGCCCTATTGGGACTGGACCGAGCGCGAAGGCAGCGAGCACTACCGCAAATATGCCGGCACCGCGCCGGTGCATCTGTTGTTCGCTTTGCGCGAGGCGATCAACATGCTGCATGCCGAAGGCCTGGAGAATGCCTTCGAACGGCACCGGCTGCTCGGCGAAGCCGTGCGCCGCGCGGTTGCCACCTGGGCCGAGGGCCAGGTGCTCGGCTTCAACATCACTGAAGCCGCCGAGCGCTCCAACACGGTGACAACCGTGACCGTGAAGGGCGCCGATCCCGCCGCGATCCAGCGCTACGCCAAGGAGAAATGCGGCGTCGTGCTCGGCACCGGCATCGGCGATTTGCAGGGCCAGGCGTTCCGTATCGCGCATATGGGCCACGTCAACGCGCCGATGATCCTCGGCACGCTCGGCGTCGTCGAGGTCGCGCTCACCGCGCTGAAGATTCCACACGGCAAGGCCGGCGCCGACGCCGCCATCCAGTGGCTCGGCGAGAACGTGAAGGCGTAGGCTTTCCCAGCGCGTCCTACGTCCCGGACGCACATGCTTGACCCGTCATCCTGAGGAGCCGCGCTTTGCGCGGCGTCTCGAAGGATCGACGGCCGCGCAGTCTCCGACGGTGCACCAGACCGCTGAGATATCGGGGCCGTGCATCCTTCGAGGCTCGCTCCGCTCGCACCTCAGGATGACGGGACCGAGTGTTTGGGGGATGATGCACTAGCACTTGCGCGTTGACCGTGACTAAGTTTGCTTCATGATCGGGCCGTGCGCTACGCGCACGGGTCTGGTGACATGGGCATCTACATCTACATGCTTCGCTGCGCAGACAACTCGTACTATGTCGGCAGCGCTACCGGCGACGATCTCCGGCCGCGCATCGAACAGCACAATGCAGGTACCTTCCCCGGCTACACCTACAATCGCCGACCCGTCGTCCTCGTCTGGTCGGAGTATTTCGATCGCGTCACTGACGGTATCGCTGCGGAACGGCAGATCAAGGGCTGGGGCCGGGCGAAGAAAGAGGCACTCATCAAATCGGATTGGAAACCGTCAGCCGATTGGCGCATCGTCGCGGTGGCGCACCGCGAGCTAAATCCGTGGCCGATGATCCCTCCCCGTCATCCTGAGGTGCGAGCTCTTGCGAGCCTCGAAGGATCGACGGCCCCGCTGTGGCCGCGAGCGAATCGGTGCACGCCGAGATATCCGGGCCGTGCATCCTTCGAGACGCGCGCAAGAGCGCGCTCCTCAGGATGACGGGAGAGTGGTCGGGGGATACGCAACGAAGAGGAGCCACGACTATTTGACGGGGCACGAACACTTTCCGTCGTCATCATTTTCAGCTTTACTGCCGGCAACAGCCGGGCACGGATCCCTGCGAGACAACAAAATGGAGGGGATCGCTTGGCATCGGTGGAATTGCGCGGCCTGGTCAAGCGGTTTGGATCGTTCGTCGCGGTTGATGATGTTTCGCTGACGATCGATCACGGCCAGCTGGTCTGCCTGCTTGGGCCGTCCGGCTGCGGCAAGACCACGACGCTGCGGCTGATCGCCGGCTTCCTCGAACCATCCGACGGCGAGATCCGCGTCGGCGACCGCGTGGTGTCGTCGAAAGCGCGCACGCTGCCGCCCGAGCAGCGCAACATGTCGATGATCTTCCAGAGCTACGCGCTGTGGCCGCACATGACGGTGGCCGAGAACATCGTCTACGGCCTGCGCTTGCGCAAAATGGATCGCGACACCATCGCGAAAAAGCTCGCCGCGATCCTGGCGACGACCAAGCTGCAACCGCTGGCGCAGCGCTATCCAGGCGAGCTGTCCGGCGGCCAGCAGCAGCGCGTCGCGCTGGCGCGGGCGCTGATCGTCGGCCCCGAGACGCTGCTTCTCGACGAGCCGCTGTCGAATCTCGACGCCAATCTGCGCGAGGAGATGCGGTTCGAAATCCGCCGCCTGCACGATGAATATCGCTACACCACGGTCTACGTCACCCACGATCAGTCCGAGGCGATGACGACAGCTGATCTGATCGCGGTGATGAATGCCGGCAAAATCGACCAGCTCGGCGCGCCTGAGGACATCTATGCGCGGCCGGAATCCGAATTCGTCGCGCGCTTCATCGGCGCCGCCAATGTCATCAAGGGCACCGCGCGCGACGCGACCCACGTGGAATTCGCCGGCGCGACGCTTGCGGTGGTCGGCGCGAAACTCGCAGCCGGCCAGATCGCGCCGGTCGCGATCCGTCAGCACGAGATCCAGCTCTCGACGCGCCCGCCCGCCGCAACGCCAAACACGCTCAAGGCCATCGTGACGCGGCAGGTCTATCTCGGCATGAACCGCGACTACATGGTGGAAACCTCCGACGGCACCTCGCTGCGCGTGACCACACCGACGGAGACCGCGGTCGAGAAAGGCAGCAAGGTCTGGCTGACACTGCCGCCCGAGAGCTGCCGGGCACTCAGCCGCTGACCAACAAGAAACGGAAGCACGCGATGCGGAAACCAATTTCCAGACGCGATGTCCTGAAAGGCTCTGCGGCGCTTGCGGCCGGCACGGTGTTCGCTTCACCGGCGCGCGCCGCGGCACCGGAGCCGGTTGCGATTACGCCCGACCTTGTCGCCGCCGCGAAGAACGAAGGCAAGCTGGTGTTCTATTCGTCGATGGACCTGCCGGTCGGCGAGAAGCTCGGCAAGGCGTTCGAGGCGGCGTATCCCGGCATCACGGTGCAGATCGAGCGCTCGGGCTCGGAGCGGCTGTTCCAGCGCGTGGTGCAGGAATTCGACGCCAACATCCACGCCGCCGACGTCGTCAACAGCGCCGATGCCTCGCACTTTATCCCATGGAAAAAGAGCGGGTGGCTGATGCCGTTCGTGCCCGAGGATGTCGCGAAGTATTTTCCCGACAATTATCGCGATCCGGACGGGATGGCCGTGACGACGCGGCTGTGGCTGTCCTCGATCGCCTACAACACCAATCTGGTGAAGGCGGAGGACACGCCGAAACGCTTTGCCGACCTGCTCGACCCGAAATGGGCCGGCAAGATGGTGAAGGGCCATCCGGCCTATAGCGGCACCATCATGACCACGACGTTCCAGATCGTGCGCGAGCTCGGCTGGCCTTACCTCGAGAAGCTTGCCAAACAGCGCGTGATGCAGGTGCAGTCCTCGACCGATCCGCCGAAAAAGCTCTCGCTCGGCGAACGCGCCGTGATGGCCGACGGCAATGAATACGGCATCGTGCTGTTGAAGGAGGCCGGACAGCCGGTCGAGCCGGTCTATCCGACCGAGGGCACGCCGACAATCTCGGGACCGACGGCCATCTTCGCCGGCGCGCCGCATCCGAACGCCGCAAAGCTGTTCCAGGCCTGGCTGCACACCCGCGAGACCCAGCAATTCTTCGTCGACTTCACCGGCCAATATTCGGTGCACGCCCAGGTGCAGCCGAGGGCCGGCCGGCGCAGGCTCGCCGACATCAAGCTGATGGAGGAGGATCCGGCGGGGGTGGAGGCGATGACCGAAGAAATCAAGACGCGCTATGCGCGGTTGTTTCGGGTGTGAGGATGCGAGCCGCGGTGCATGCTTCCTTGCCTCGCCCCGCTTGTGGGGAGAGGCCGACGCGCATCGCAAGATGCGCGGCGGGTGAGGGGGAATCTCCGCGCACTCGGTGTCTGTGGAAGCAGCCCCTCACCCGAACCCTCTCCCCGCAAGAGCGGGGCGAGGGAGCTGAGACAGTTCACCGCGGGTCAACATGACAACAACCACCTCCCCAGCCCCCCGCCCCCGGATCGACTGGACACATCCGGTGCTCTGGCTGTTCGCGGCCGTGCTCATCCTGCTGATCCTGCTGCCGCTGTCATGGCTTGCGGTGTTTGCCTTCACCGACAAGAATCGCCATCCGACGCTGCAGAACTTCGTCACGCTGTTCAGCAATCCCGATTTCCTCGATCCGCTGCTGACAACGGCGATCATCGCGACCACGTCGGCGGTGATCTGCTGCATCGTCGCGGCGCCGCTCAGCTGGCTGGTATCGCGCACCGACATGCCGGGCCGGCAGACCATCCGCGCGCTGGTGACGGCGTCGTTCGTGACGCCGCCGTTCCTCGGCGCGGTGGCCTGGGAATTGCTGGCCGCGCCGAATTCGGGGCTGTTGAACCAGCTCTACCGGCTGTTCGCGGGCGAGGATGCGGACGCGCTGTTCAACATCTATTCGATGACCGGGATCATCTTCGTGATCTCCTGCTACACTTTCCCGTTCGTGTTCGTGCTGGTGGCGAATGCGCTCGACACCATGCCTGGCGAGCTCGAGGACGCCTCCGCGATCCTTGGCGGCAATGCCTGGACCACGGCGCGTCGGGTGACGATCCCGCTCGCCATGCCCGCGCTGGTCGCGGGCGCCCTGATCGCCTTCCTGCAGGCGATGACGCTGTTCGGCTCGCCGGCGATCCTGGCGCTGCCGGCCGGTTTCCACACCATGACGACCAAGATCTGGAGCCTGTTCCAGTATCCGCCGAAGCTCGAGCTCGCGGCCGCCGCCGCCGTGCCGCTGCTGGTGCTGACCATCCTGCTGCTGCAGGGCCAGAAGGCGCTGCTCGGCCGCCGCGGCTATTCGGTGATCGGCGGCAAATATGGCGCGCCGCGCCGCGTGGAGCTGAAGGGATGGCGCTGGGCCGCGCTCGGCTTCTGCCTCCTGGTGCTGCTCAACCCGGTGTTCCTGCCCTACTTCGCGCTGCTCAATGCCGCGTTCTCGCCGAATGCGACCACACTGGTGACGCCGTCGACGGCAACGCTGCACAACATCGTCTTCGTGTTCACCGAGCTGTCGTCGACGCAACTGGCGCTGAAGAACACCGTGATTCTGGGCGCCGCGACCGCGACCATCGGCACCATTCTGGCGCTGGTCATCGCCTATGTGACGACACGGAAGGTGATCGCGGGCCATCGCATCCTCGGCTTCCTCGCCACCGCGCCGGTCGCCGTTCCCGGCATCGTGCTCGGCGTCGGCCTGTTCCTGAGCTACACACGGCCGCCCTTCGTGCTCTACGGCACGCTGTGGATCCTGCTGCTGGCGTTCCTCACCATCAACCTGCCCTCGGCCTATCAGCAATTGCAGGCGGCATTCGCGACCATCCATCCCGAGCTCGAGGAAGCAAGCCGCATCCTCGGCGCGACGCGGTTGCAGGCGTTGCGCCAGATCACCGCGCCTCTGCTGCGCACCGGGGTGATCGCGACCTGGTGCTTCATCTTCATCGGCGTGATGCGGGAACTGTCGGCCGCGATCGTGCTGTTCACCTCGCAGACCAAGGTGCTGTCGGTCCTGATCTACGATCTCAACGAAGGCGGCGACCTCGCCGCGATCGCGGTGCTCGGCATCGCGATGCTGGTGATTACATTTGCCGTGGTACTGGCGGTGAACCAGATCCCGATGTCCGGCGGCAATGCCGGCGCGAAGCTGCGGAACGGGTAGTTCGATCTCCTGTCCCGGACGCGCTGCAGCGTGACAACGCTGCTGCGCGGAGCCGGGACCCGGCAAACATGGGCCCCGGCTCAGCAGTGCATCGCTGCGCGCTGCACTGCGTCCGGGGCAGGACATGCGAGCCGGCGCACCTCATGCATCAGATCATCTGGCAATCGCCACATTCATCCCGATATAAGGCGGAACCCCGCATATGAGGATCGTGTGACCAAATCCACCACCAAGAATTCGCCCCCTGTCGCGCCGCGCCGGCCGCATTCGTTCACCACTCATGGCATCATGGTGACGGACGACTATGCCTGGATCAAGGATCCGAACTGGCAGGAGGTGCTGCGCGATCCCTCGATCCTCGATCCCGATATCCGGACCTATCTCGAAGCCGAAAACGGCTACACCGAGAGCCTGCTCGGCCACACCGACGGCTTGCAGAAACAGCTCGTCAAGGAGATGCGCGGGCGGATCAAGGAGGACGATTCCAGCGTGCCGTCGCCGGACGGCCCGTTCGCCTATTTCCGCAAGTTCCGCGAGGGCGGCCAGCACGAGCTGTTCTGCCGCACGCCGCGCGACGGCGGCGATGCGCATGTCGTGCTCGATGGCGATGCGCTGGCCAAGGACCACAAATATTTCAAGTTCGGCGGTAGCCGGCATTCCAACGATCACCGGCTGCACGCCTGGAGCGCCGACACCAAGGGCTCGGAATACTTTTCCATTCGGGTGCGCGACTGGGCCGATGGCGGCGATCTCGAGGATCTCGTCGAGGAGACCGATGGCGGCGTGGTCTGGGCCGCGGATTCGAAGAGCTTCTTCTACGTCAAGCTCGACGACAATCACCGCCCGATGCAGGTGTGGCGGCACAAGCTCGGCAGCAAACAGGCCGACGACATCCTGATCTATGAAGAGCAGGATCCCGGCTGGTTCACCCATCTGCACGAGAGCGCCAGCGGCCGTTTCTGCGTGATTGCCGGCGGCGACCACGAGACCTCCGAGCAGCGGCTGATCGATCTCGCCAATCCGGACGCGCCGCCGCGGCTGGTCGCGGCGCGCGAGGAAGGCGTGCAATATTCGATCGCCGACCGCGGCGACGAACTCTTCATCCTGACCAATGCCGACGACGCCATCGACTTCAAGGTCGTCACCGCGCCGCTGGCTGCGCCCGAGCGGACCAACTGGCGCGATTTGATCCCGTATCGCGAAGGCGTCTATGTGCTCGACGTCGAGCTCTATGCCGGCCACATGGTGCGGCTGGAGCGCGCCAACGCGCTGCCGGCGATCATCATCCGCGACCTCAAGACGGGCGAGGAGCACGCGATCGCCTTCGACGAGGCCGCCTATTCGCTCGACACCATGGGCGGCTACGAGTTCGAGACCACCAATCTGCGTTTTGCCTATTCGTCGATGACGACGCCGTCGGAAGTCTATGACTACGACATGGCGACGCGGACGCGGGTGTTGCGCAAGCGCCAGGAGATTCCGTCCGGCCACAACCCGGCCGATTACGTCACCACGCGCATCATGGCGACGTCGCATGACGGCGCGCAGGTGCCGGTCTCGATCCTGCATCGCAAGGACCTTGCCCGCGACGGCAACGCGCCGCTGCTGCTCTATGGCTACGGCTCCTACGGCATGGCGATGCCGGCGTCGTTTGCGGCGAACCGGCTGTCGCTGGTCGACCGCGGCTTCGTCTATGCGATCGCGCATATCCGCGGCGGCGCCGACAAGGGCTGGGGCTGGTATCTCGACGGCAAGCGCGAGAAGAAGACCAACACGTTCGACGATTTCGCCGCCGCCGGCCGCGCGCTGTGTGACGCGAAATACACCAGCGCCAAGCGCATCGTCGGCCATGGCGGCTCGGCGGGCGGCATGCTGATGGGCGCGGTCGCCAACCGCGCCGGCGAGCTGTTCGCCGGCATTGTCGCCGAAGTGCCGTTCGTCGACGTGCTCAACACCATGCTCGACGACACGCTGCCGCTGACGCCGCCGGAATGGCCGGAATGGGGCAACCCGATCGACAGCGAGAAGGATTTTCGTACCATCCTGTCCTATTCGCCCTACGACAATGTCGCGGCAAAGGACTATCCGGCGATCCTCGCAATGGGCGGCCTCACCGACCCGCGCGTCACCTACTGGGAGCCGGCGAAATGGATCGCGCGGCTGCGCGCCACCATGCGCGGCGGCGGACCGGTGCTGTTGCGCACCAACATGGGCGCCGGCCACGGCGGCGCCTCCGGCCGCTTCAACCGCCTCGACGAGGTCGCGATCGTCTACGCGTTCGCGCTGTGGGCAGTCGGGATGGCGGAGAGGGCGGAGGTGTAGGACATCGTAGCCCGGATGAAGCGCAGCGAAATCCGGGAGCGGTCGTGCCGGCCGTGAGAGCCCCCGGATTGCGCTGCGCTCCATCCGGGCTACGGGATGCCATTTATCTTGCGCTGATCTCACCGCGCCGTCGTCCCGGCGAAGGCCGGGACCCATACCGCGTGATCTATCCATCGCGGAAGTAGCTGTACCAAGGCGTGCAACGCAACTGCCAGCCGTCGCCAAACTCCTCCCTGTGGTTATGGGTCCCGGCTCCCGTGCGCAATTGCGCACTAGGCCGGGACGACGGCGGAATGCGTGGCGGTCGCTTATCAAGGACGACGGCGGAGAGTGAGGCGTCACCGCCCCTTCGCCGTCCGCCACACTGCAAAATCCTTCAGCGTCTGCTCGTCGGTCGCGGGATAGAGGCCGAAGATGCCGCGGCCCTTCTGCACCTCCTCGGTGACGAAATCCTCGAACGCGGTCATCTCGAAGGTTTCATTGGCGATCTCGTCGGCGAGATGCGCCGGGATCACGATGACGCCGTCGCTGTCGCCCAGGATCACGTCGCCGGGAAACACCGGCGCGTCGCCGCAGCCGATCGGGACATTGATCTCGACCGCCTGATGCAGCGTCAGATTGGTCGGCGCGCTCGGGCGGTGATGGAAGGCCGGGAAGCCGAGCCGCGCGATCTCGATAGAATCGCGGAAGCCGCCATCGGTAACGACGCCGGCGCAGCCGCGCTTCATCAGCCGCGTCACCAGGATGGCGCCGGCCGAGGCCGCGCGCGCGTCCTTGCGGCTGTCCATGACAAGCACGCTGCCGGCCGGGCAGTCCTCGATCGCCTTGCGCTGCGGATGCGAGCGATCGCGGAATACCTCGATCGTGTTGAGGTCCTCGCGCGCCGGCATGTAGCGCAGCGTGAAGGCTTCGCCGACCATGGTCGGCTGATCGGGGCTTAGGGGGTGAACATCCTGGATCATCTGGATGCGGAAGCCGCGTTTGAACAGTGCGGTCGCGACGGTTGCGGTGGAAACGGATTTCAGTTTGTTGCGGGTGGCGTCGCTGAGTTTTGACATGGTGCATTGCTTTCTTATCGGTCGTCATTCCGGGGCGATTCAGCATCGAACCTCAGGGGCGCAATTGCGCCCCGGGGAATCTCGAGGTTCCGGGTTCGATGCTGCGCATCGCCCCGGAACGACGGTCAATAAATCGACGGCTCTCCCACCGGCTTGCCAAAACCGGTCTCCAGGAAATCGAAGTCGCAGCCCTCATTGGCCTGCTTGATGTGTTTCGAGAACATCCAGCCATAGCCGCGCTCGAAGCGCTTTTCGGGCTGCTTCCATTCGGCGCGGCGCTTGGCCAGCTCCGCCTCTGGGACATCGAGATTGATGGTGCGCGCGGCGACGTCGAGCGTGATGCGGTCGCCGTTCCTCACGAGCGCCAGCGGGCCGCCGATATAGGATTCCGGCGAGACGTGCAGGATGCAGGCGCCGTAGCTGGTGCCGCTCATCCGCGCGTCCGACAGCCGCACCATGTCGCGCACGCCCTGCTTCACGAGCTTGGTCGGGATCGGCAGCATGCCCCATTCCGGCATGCCCGGCCCGCCCTGCGGCCCGGCATTGCGCAGGATCAGCACGTGATCGGCCGTGACGTCGAGATCGGGGTCGTCGACCGCCTTCTTCATCGACGGATAATCGTCGAACACCAGCGCCGGCCCGGTGTGCTTGAGGAAGCGCGGATCGCAGGCGCTCGGCTTGATCACGCAGCCATCAGGCGCGAGATTGCCTTTCAACACCGCAAGCGCGCCCTCCTTGTAGATCGGATTTTCGACGGTGCGGATGACGTCGTCGTTATGGACTTCGGCGCCCTCGATATTCTCGCCCAGCGTCTTGCCTGACACGGTCATGCAATCGAGATGCAGATGCGGCTTGATCCGGTTCATCAGGCCGGGCAGCCCGCCGGCATAGAAGAAATCCTCCATCAGATAGAGGTCGCCGCTCGGCCGCACATTGGCGATCACAGGCACCTTGCGGCTCGCCGTCTCGAAATCATCAAGTGAAATGTCCTGGCCGGCGCGGCGCGCCTGCGCGATCAGATGGATGATCGCGTTGGTCGAGCAGCCCATCGCCATCGCGACCGTGATCGCGTTCTCGAACGCTCTTCGGGTCTGGATCTTCTGCGGCGTGAGATCCTCCCACACCATCTCGACGATGCGGCGGCCGGCCTCCGAGCTCATGCGGATGTGGTTGGCGTCGGCCGCGGGGATCGACGAGGCGCCGGGCAAGGTCATGCCGATCGCTTCCGCGATCGCGGTCATCGTCGAGGCCGTGCCCATGGTCATGCAGGTGCCATAGCTGCGGGCGATGCCGGCCTCCATGTCGACCCAGTCCTTGTCGGAGATCTTCCCCGCACGCCGCTCGTCCCAGTATTTCCAGGCGTCCGAGCCGGAGCCCAGCGTCCTGCCCTTCCAGTTGCCGCGCAGCATCGGCCCCGCCGGCAGATAGATCGCCGGCAAATTCATGCTGGTGGCACCGAGCAGCAGCCCCGGCGTGGTCTTGTCGCAGCCGCCCATCAGCACGACGCCGTCGACCGGATGGCCGCGCAACAGCTCCTCGGCATCCATCGCCAGCATGTTGCGGTAGAGCATCGTGGTCGGCTTCAGAAGCGATTCCGACAGCGACAGCGCCGGCAGCTCGAGCGGGAAACCGCCGGCCATCAGCACGCCGCGCTTGACGTCGTCGACCCGGCTCTTGAAGTGCGTGTGGCAGGGCTGTGCGTCCGACCAGGTGTTGATGATCGCGATCACCGGCCGGTCGCGCCACTCCTCCGGCGCGTAGCCCATCTGCATCGCGCGCGAGCGATGGCCGAAGGCTCTGAGATCGTCGGGCGCAAACCAGCGCGCGCTGCGCAATTGATCGGGGGTCTTGTTCTTCTTCGTCATCTTCGATGCGCCATGTGCTCGATATTGCGTGCTTCGATAATGCGTGTCTCGACATTGCCTGCACGCGCGTCATCTCAGCGCATGCCCTGCGCAACGCATATACTCGATTTCCGGACCTATCGTCCTGCGCGCGGTGCAGACGTGCCGTTCGCCGCCGGTGTGCCGGGCGTGCGCCGCACAAACTCCGCAATGTGGAAATCAGCGCGGAAACCAGCCTTTGCTAGCTCTGGCGCTGCGCCGTCATCACGATGCGGACGAGATCGGCGGCATTGCGCGCGCCGAGCTTCTTCATGATGTTGGCGCGGTGATCCTCGATCGTGCGCGGGCTGATGCCGAGATGACGCCCGGCCTCCTTGTTGGAGGCGCCCGCGGTGAATTGCTCAAGCACCTCGCGCTCGCGGCGGGTCAACGGCTCGCGCCCCGGGAAGTGCAGCGCGGCGATGCGCGACGCCGAGGTCTCGGCCTGGCGCCGCGTGTAGGCGTCGATCGCTTCATTGAGACGGCTGACGATCTCGTTGCCGCGGAACGGCTTCTCGATGAAATCGAGCGCGCCGTTCTTGATGGCGCTGACCGCCATCTGGATGTCGCCCTGACCGGAGATCATGAAGATCGGCGCCGGATAATCCTCGCCGTGAAGCTCGCGCAGGATATCGAGGCCGGATTTGCCTGGAATATGCACGTCGAGCAGGATGCAGGCCGGCGTCCTGCTGCGCGCCACCGAGAGCAGCGCCGCACCATCCGCAAAGCAGATCACCTTGTAACCAGCGGTCGACAGGACCACGGAAAGCGTCTCGCGGACGGCGGGCTCGTCGTCGACCACGAAAATTTCTCCGCGAGGAGCGCCATTCTCAACCATTTGCATCGTCCATCAGTGGTGAAGCGTGCTGACCTGACCGCACAAGAAGTAACTCGACCATCTCGATCAATGGACCCGTATTTGTACGGGACGTCCGCTTAACGCACAAGTAGCACCGCGTTCCCTAAAAGCGGGGACGGTGGAGAAAACATGCATGGTAAATGCAGCGGCGGACGGCGTTGCAGGGCGTTGGGACGAGGGCAACGATCCCTACAACCTGATCGTGACGGACCTCGTCGCGCTGATCGGCCATGTCCGGGCGAGCCTGCGACTGATCGAAGCGGCGATTGCGCGCGAGGCATTGCTGGCCGAGCAGGACGCCGCCGCCAACATCGCCGTGCTTGACGACGTCACCCCACGCTACGAGGCCGCGTCCACGGCGCTGAGAGCCTGCGACGCCGGCCTCGGCGCGGCACTCGATCGGATGCGCGATTCTGAGGCACCGGCGCGCCTCCTGAATTGACCCACTGGGCCGGCAGCCCCGGGTTTGGGCGCCATCACGCAGATCGTCCGACGACGCCCGACACGCCCCAACCCTTGGGGCGACCATCCGTTCCACGCATTGTCCGGATTGACGGCAAGGCCGTGCCCGCCCGGTCAGGTCAGGCTCTGGCCCGCTCTTCGTCGGCGGCCGCCCGGCGCTTGCTCGGCTTGCCCTTCAGGAAGCTGATGTCCATTTCGGTGCCGTTGACGCGGACCAGCTCGCAACGACGATAGGCGAGCCCGGTCGAGGACAATAGCAGGAAAAACTCCTTCAGGTTGAGCCCCTGAATGGAACCCTCGACCGTCAGCGACGCATCATTGTCCGAGATGGCGTTGAGCTGGCAGTCGCGCCGCCAGGTGCCGTCGATGGCCATGATGCAGACATCGACGCCCCGGCTGAACGTGACCCGCTCAACGGATTTGCCATCTTCGGTCATCGCTCAATATCCGACCGCCATGGCGGCCCTCGGCATGGCGAGCGCTGGCCGCACCCCGCTCGGCCGGTACAGGCCGCGGCGATCGGGAATCGGCTTGAACGTATCGGTCAGACCGACCACGGTCTCGGCGGCGCCCAGCACCAGGAAGCCGTCGGTCTCCATCGAGCGGGCGAGGCGGTTGAAGATGTTGATCTTGGTGTCCTGATCGAAATAGATCAGCACGTTGCGGCAGAACACCACATCGAAAGCGCCGAGCGCGGAGAAATCGTGCAGCAGGTTGAGCTGGCGGTGCTGCACCATCGAGCGCAACTCGGGATTGATCTGCCAGAGTTCACCCGACTGCTTGAAGTACTTGACCAGCATCTGGATCGGCAGCCCGCGCTGCACTTCGAACTGGCTGTAGATGCCGGCCTTCGCCTTCTCCAGCACCTCCTGCGACAGATCGGTCGCGATGATCTCGACTCGCCATCCCGCAAGCGCCGCGCCCATTTCCTTCAGGCTCATCGCCAGCGAATAGGGCTCCTGCCCGGTCGAGCCGGCGGCGCACCAGATCCGGACGCTGCGGCGCGCGGCCCGCGCCTTCAGCACCTCCGGCATGATGGTGTCGCGGAAATGCTCGAACGGCACCTTGTCGCGGAAGAAGAAGGTCTCGTTGGTGGTCATGGCCTCGACCACCTGGACGGTGTGCGTGGACGAGCCGGCCCTGATCTTCGCCACCAGGTCGGGGATGCCGGACAGGCCGCTTTTGCGCGCCAGCGGCAACAGGCGGCTCTCGATCAGATACTGCTTGTCCGCAGACAGATCGAGACCGGAATAGTCCTTCAGGAGCTTACGCAGATACTCGTAGTCGGGGGGCGTCACGGGAGCCTCGCAAGGACAAAAGGGTGAAATTGGGTGTCAGGCTTCGGCCGACGCATCGAGCGCCAGCAGGCCCACTTCTTGGAATTTCGCGATCACGATGTCCTTGTCGAACGGCTTCATGATGTACTCGTTGGCGCCGGCATGCAGGGCCCGCGAGATGTGGTCGATGCCGTTCTCGGTGGTGCAGAACACGACCTTGGGCTGATCGCCGCCGGGCATGCGGCGGAGCTGCACGAGGAATTCGAAGCCGTCCATGACCGGCATATTCCAGTCGAGCAGCACCGCGTCGGGCAGCGCCCGCTTGCAGGCTTCGAGCGCCACCGCGCCGTCCTCGGCCTCGATGACGGTGAACTGCATTCCTTCGAGGATGCGGCGCGCGATCTTTCGCACCACACCGGAATCGTCGACGACGAGACATGTCTTCATGTGTTGGCCTCCTTGTAGAATCCGCCGTCTACGCGACGGAGCGTTACGCTGCAGCAGCTATCTTGGGCACCAGTTCGAGCACGCGATCGATATCGAGGACGACCATGAGCTGGCCGTCGAGGCGGTAAACGCCGCCGGCGAGCTTGGCCATGCGGGGATCGAGGTTGACCGGGTTGTCCTGGCGGCTGTCGTCGGGCAGCCGCAAGACCTCGCCGATCTGGTCGATCAGGAGGCCATAGGATTCGCCGCGCTGGTCGACGCCGACCGCCATCGGCGGCTGGCCGTCAGCGGCCTTCGGCAGCCCGAGCCGGGCGCGCATGTCGACCACGGTGACGATGCGGCCGCGCAAATTGAGCACGCCGGCGATCTCCGTCGACGACAGCGGCACCCGCGTCAGCCGCTCCGGCATGAACACGTCCTGCACCCGCGAGATCGGCAGCCCGAACAGCTGCCCGCCGATCACAGCGGTGACGTATTCGGCCATCGCGCCTTCACTGGTCTCGGTCTTGCTGGTCATCGATGCTGTTTCCCTCGGTCCCATCAGGCCGCTTTCCGGAGTTCGGCGGTCTGCTCTTTCAGCGCCGCGATCAGTCCGGGACGGTCAAACTTGGCGACATAGTCGTGGAAGCCGGCCTGCCGGCCGCGCTCGATCGCCGCCGGCGACACCATCGCGGACAGCGCGATGATCGGCAGCCCGATCAGATTGTGGTCGCTCCGGATGTTCTCGGCGAACTCGAAGCCGTTCATCTCGGGCATCTCGATGTCGGTCAGCACCACGTCGAAGGCCTGCCCGGAACGCAGCGCGGCGAGCCCCTCCTGGGCGTTCGGCGCGGTCCGCACCTTGTAGCCGGCGGCTTTGAGCACTGGCGCCAGCATGTTGCGGAAGAACGCGGAGTCATCGACCAGCAGCACCGACTGCGCTGACGCCGACGGGCGCATCTCCTTGCGCGAGAACCAGTCGGCGAACGCCATCGGCAGGAAGTGGCCGACGTCGATCACCTCGGTGGCCTGGCCCTTGATCACGGCCGAGCCCAGAATGCCGTCCTGCGAGCCTGCGACCTCGATGTTGAGCCGCTCCTCGACGATGTCGATGATCTCGTCGACCACGAGCCCCATTGAGCGGCCGTCGTCGGCGAACACCAGGATCGGCTGCGACCCTTGCGTCTGCACCTCGACGCCGGCCATCTGCACCAGCGGCATCAGCTGCTCGCGGTACTGCACCATGTAGCGGCCGTTACTGAGCTCGATCTTGTCGGTTGCGATCTCTTCCAGCCGGGTGACGAGGCCGAGCGGCACCGCCTTGGGCTGCGAGGAGCCGGCGCGGAACACCAGCAGCGAGGTGAGCTGCTCGCCGCTCGAGGCGTGGGCGTTCGCACTGTCCTCGGCCATGTCATGGGCCGACGAGCCGGAGGCGCCCAGCGCCTTGGCGATGCCGTTGGGGTCGATGATCATGATCACGGCGCCATCGCCCAGAATGGTGTTGCCGGAGAACATGTCGATGTGACGCAGCTTGGTCGACATCGGCTTGACCACGATCTCCTCGGTGTGGAACACGCCGTCGACCACGATGCCAAAGGTCTGGCTGCCGACTTGCGTCACCACAATAAAACCGTTCTCGGCGTCGGTGGTGGTCGCGCCGTCGTCGATCTTGAGCAGCTTCTTGAGATGGATCAGCGGCAGCAGCTTGTTGCGCAGCCGCAGGACCGCGGTGTCCTTGATCCGCTCGATGCGGTGCTCGGAGTTGGCGCGGGCCCGCACCAGCTCGACCACAGACAATTGGGGAATCGCAAAGCGGTCGCCGCCGGCTTCGACGATCAGGGCGGAGACGATCGCCAGGGTCAACGGGATCTTGATGGTGACGGAAGCGCCCTCGCCGGCCACGCTCTTGATGTCGATGGTGCCGCCGATCTGGTCGATATTGGTGCGCACCACGTCCATGCCGACGCCGCGGCCGGACACCGAGGTCACCTGCGCTGCGGTCGAGAAGCCCGGCGCGAAGATGAACTTGTGGATCTGGGCTTCGGTCATCTTCTCCAGCTCAGCCTCGGTGACGAGACCGTTCTGGAGCGCCTTGGCCTTGATCCGCTCGGTGTTGAGCCCTCTTCCATTGTCGGCGATGCAGATGATGATGTGGCCGCCCTCGTGATAGGCACTGAGGCGAATGGTGCCCTGCTCCGGCTTGCCGGCCGCGACCCGCTCGGCGGTGGTCTCCAGCCCATGATCGGCGGAGTTGCGCACCATGTGCGTCAGCGGATCCTTGATCAGGTCGAGCACCTGGCGGTCGAGCTCGGTGTCGGCGCCGTGCATTTCCAGTTCAATCTGCTTGCCGAGTTCGCCGGAGAGGTCGCGGACGATGCGCGGCAGCTTTTGCCAGGCATTGCCGATCGGCTGCATGCGCGTCTTCATGACGCCTTCCTGCAGCTCGGCGGTGACGTTGGAGAGCCGCTGCAGCGGCACCTTGAACTCGGTGTCCTCGTTGCGCCTGCTAATCTCGAGCAGCTGGTTGCGGGTCAGCACCAGCTCGGAGACCATGGTCATGAGGTGTTCGAGGGTGTCGACATTGACCCGGATCGACTGGTTGGCGATCTTGTCGCCTTCCTGGACGTCCTCACCGGCGGCCTTGCGGGCCGGCTTCTTCGCAGGCTCGGCAGCTTCGGCAGCAGGCGCTGCGGGAGCAGTGGCGACGAGCTTCACGACAGGTGCGGGTGCGGCGACTTCGGTCGCGGTCTCGCGGAAGGCGCGCTCGAGCTCGTCGAGCGAGACCTCGCCCGGACGCAGCGGACGCTCCAGCGTCTGCACCACCAGCGTGCCTTCAGTCATCGCTTGGGTCATGTCAGCCTGCACGGACGGCGCTTCGACGACGGGCATGGCGTCGTCAGCAACATTCTCACCTGCAGCCGTTGCGGCCATGCCGCGCTCGACCATCGCTTCCAGCTGATCGATCAAATCGCGGTCGTTGCCTTCGGGCTCGGCCTCGGTGGCCTCCAGCCCTGCAAGGATCTCCTTGATGCGGTCGATCGAGGACAGGATCAGCGTCACGGCTTCCGCCTTCACCGGCATGCCGTCGCGGAATTTGCCCATCAGGGTCTCGCCGGCATGCGCCAGCGCTTCCAGCCGCGGCAGCCCGAGGAAGCCGCAGGTGCCCTTGATCGTGTGCACAAGGCGGAAAATGTTATCCAGGATCTTCGCGTTGTTCGGGTCCTGCTCGAACTGCACCAGCTGGTTGTCGACCGTATCCAGGCTCTCGCTGCTCTCCGTCAGGAACTCGCGCAACAGATCGTCCATGAATCGGTCCCCTCAAGGTGCTACAGAACGCTCGCCTCGCACCGATAACTTGGCCGGCTTCACGGCGACGTTAATTTTGCCGTCCGTGCAACTACGGACGATGAAGCTCTTCAAGCCGTCGGACGATGCATCACGACATCACGGACAGTCTCACCAGGACAGGCCCTTACCACCCGGACGGGAAAGAGGCCGTTCCAACGGTCATCGCAATTTGAACCAAATGAGCGTGAAGGACCGTTAAGCCCCGCGAAACATTCGCGGCCATGACGTCGGACTGCATCAGGGTGCGATCGCCCATTGGTTGAAGCCGGCGGGGTGGTAAATGCACGCAAAAGCAAAGGCGGCGGAGTTTCCTCCGCCGCCTCGCTATTCGATGTCTGTCGCGGCTACGCTTAGCGGAGCAGCTGCAGAACGCTCTGCTGCGACTGGTTGGCCAGAGCCAGCGCGGACACCGCGATCGACTGGCGGGTCGACAGCGCCTGGCTGTTGGCCGCTTCCTCGTTGGTGTCGGCCAGCGTCAGGTTGGACGAGCCGGTCTGCAGCACGTTGATCAGGTTCTTCGAGAAGTCCTGGCGGATCTGCACGATCGACAGGTTCGAACCGAGGGTCGACGCCTGGGTGCGCAGCAGGCCGCTCGCCGAGTTGAGCGTCTTCAGCGTAGCGTTGGCCGAGGCGTTGTCGATGAAGTCCGTGCCGGCCACCAGCTTGGTGAGGTTGAGGCCGGAGGCATCGAAGGTCACGCCCTGGATCTTCAAGGTCGAGGAGCCCGTCTCGTTGAAGGTCAGCTTGAGCTGATCGCCATTGAGCAGGTTGATGCCGTTGTACGACGCGTCCTGGGCCGTCGTGGTGATCTGATCCAGGATGTTGTTGTACTGGTTGACCAGGTTGGAGCGGTTCGCCAGCCCGTTCGGATCCTGTACCGGGGCGCTGCCCGCCAGGCCGTTGAACAGCTTGCCGGAAGCGGCTGCGGTGCCACCGATCGTACCGATGGTCGCGGACGCAGCATCGTTGGTGGTGCTGATGGTGAGTGCACCGGTCGCGCTGAGCGACGCCTGCAGGTTGTTGGCCGACAGTGCGGCGTTCAGGTCGTTGAGCGACTTCACCTTGCCCGTGCCGCTGCCGAAGGTGATGTTGGTGGCGGTGCCGTTGCCGGTCGCGCCGATCGTCAGCGTCAGACCATCCAGCGGTGAAGGCGTTGCCACGGTGCGTGCCGTGGTTCCGGTCGTAAGGCCGAAAGCGGCCAGCGCCGAGCCGGAGAGGTTGAGATCCTGGTTGATGCCGGTGCTGATCTGGAGCGCGCCAGCCGACACGGTGGAGGCGGTGGTTGCGCCGGTGATGCCGTCGATCGCCGTGAGCAGGTCGCCGACCGTCAGCGTGCTGCCCGCGCCGGTGCCGAGGGTCACGTTGCCGGCCGAATCGGTCGTCGAAGTGGTCTGCGCGGTCGAGAACGTGATCGTCTTGCCGTTGACGCTGATCGTGCCAGACGGGGTCGTCGCCAGGGTATCAGCGTTGGTCGCGCTGACGAGCTTGGTGGCGGCCGTGATCGCAGCGGGCGTCGTGAGATTGTTGTTGACGACCGAACCAGCGAGCACCGTATTGCTGTAGGTGGCGGTGCCGCGGATATCGTCGGTGGTCGCGCCGGTGACAACTGCGGTCGTCACCTGCGATTTCTGGGAATAGCCGACTGCAGCCTGCAGGGCCTGGTTGGCGACCGACTTGGCGCTGTCGACGAGCTTCTGCAGCGAGGTGATGCCGGTGTTGGCGGCCTGCAGCACCTGCACGCCGTTACCGATGCCGTCCAGCAGATTGTTGATGTCGCTGGCGCGGTTGTCGAGCGACTGCGCCGTGAAGAAGTTGGTCGGATTGTCGAGCGCAGTGTTGACCTTCTTGCCGGTGGACAAGCGGTTCTGCGTGGTGGCGAGCAGGTCGGCCGTGGACTGCAGCGAAAGCAGATTTTGACGGACCGATGCCGAAAGAACGATGCCGGACATACTGATACCCTTCTGGATGAACACGATTGACGCGACGCCGCAAGTTTCACACGGCGACCCGTGCCACACTGGTCTGTCCGCGCTACCCGTTCGTTAAAGGGCTGGTCCGTACAAATACCCAGAATGGCCTCGCCGGTGGTTTACGGGCCACGCGGCGCAGCCGTTCGGCGCGGCCGCGCAAGGCCGGCAACGCGCGGTTGTCGCGGCGGCGAATTCGTCCTGCATTTGCAGGACTTGCCACATCCTGGCGCTGCCGACCTGACAGCCGGAATCACGGCTACATCGACGCGCGGTCTGCACTGATCAGAGTTAATGGAAATCAATAAATGCGCGCCAAAGCCGCAACCTTTGGTCGCGCGATGCTTGTCGCTCGAATCGATCCCGATGGCCGCGCAGGCCGATGCGGCGCGGACCGTCTGCCCCCTAGAGGGTATAGAGTTCGCTCCACAACCCTTGTGCAATTGGACAGGCAAGCTATGTTCGCGTTCATTCCACACGCCAAGAGTAGGTGATGCGAGACCGTAGTGCTCCCGCCCTCGGCAGGAGCTCCAATGTCCGCGCTATCGCGCCCGCCCAATCGTCTGTTGCAAGCACTTCCCCCCACGGAGTACGCGCAGCTCCATCCGCTTCTGGAAACCGTCGACCTGACCAAGGAAACGGTGCTCGCCGACGCCGGCGCACCGGTGCAGCGGGTCTACTTTCCGCACGGCGGCGTGGTCTCGATGGTGGTCAATCTGTCCGACGGGCAATCAGTCGAGATTGCAACCGTTGGTCGCGACGGCATCGTTGGTGCGTCAGCCGCGCTGCACGAGCGGCCGCCGCTTGCCGACGCGATCGTCGTGGTGCCGGGTACGGCTTCGATGCTGCGGGCGGAGGAGTTCCGCGAGGCAACAAATCGCAGCGCGGATTTCCGGACCCTGGTCGCGCTCTATGAGCAGGCGCTGATGGCGCAGACGCAGCAATCCGTCGCCTGCAACGTTTCGCATCCGGTGGAGGCACGGCTGTCACGATGGCTGCTGCGTGCGCGCGATCTGTGCGGCAGCGAAGCATTGCCGCTGACCCAGGAGATGCTGGCGCAGATGATCGGTGTCCGCCGCAACGCGGTTTCGATCGTCGCGCACGGGTTTCAGCAGGCCGGCATCCTCCGCTACAGCCGCGGTCATATCGAAATCACCGACATCGACGGCCTGCGGAAGGCGGCGTGTGAATGTTATGCGACCGTCAAGGCGCACGCCGAACAATTGATTGGGCCGGAAGATTGACTGGCGCCGGCCGGCCGGAGCACGCAAACCGCATCATGCGGCGATAGGTCTATTCCTATTGGAACCAAGACGTGTTCCCATTGGAACCAACACGTGCCAGAATAGGTTGCAAGAACGTCCAGCTGCACGCGTCAGCCCTGGTGCCCAGAGACAAAGCTTGCCAGAAGGCAGGAGGTTGCTTTGGATACGGTTCCGCGATCGCCCAACGGATTCCTGTCGTCGCTCTCGGAGAGCGATTTTGAGCTGATCCGGCCGCATCTGCGGACGGTCGACCTCACCGCCGATTCGGTCCTGATCGAGACCGACGAGATGCTCAAGCGGACATACATGCCGCACAAGGGCGTGATCTCGCTGGTGGTCAAGCTGGCAAGAGGCGAGCGCGTCCAGGTCGCGATGGTCGGTCGCGACAGCATCTATGGCGCTTTCGCCCCGCTCGTCGAAGGACGGACGTTGAACAACGCGATGGTGCTGGTGCCGGGCGTCGCATCGACGATCGAGCTCGAGCCGTTGCGGGCAGCTGCCGGCCAGAGCCCGACGCTTCGCGCGGTGTTGATCCGGCATGGGCTCGCCGTCTATGCCCAGATCCAGCAGACGGCCGGCTGCAACGCCGCCCACACCGTGGAGTCGCGGCTGGCACGATGCCTGCTGCAGATGCGCGATCTCTCCGGCAGCAACAAGATCATCCTGACCCAGGAGGCGATGGCACAGATGATCGGCGCGCGCCGCAACAGCGTTTCGCTGGTCGCGCACACCCTGCAACAGGCGAACTTCATCCACTACAGCCGTGGTCACATCGAGATCACCAATGCGGATGGACTGATCAGGACCGCGTGCGAATGCTACGCCACGGTCAAGGCGCAGTATGCGCGACTGCTGAGTTGCCAGGAGACCGGCAGCTAGAGCCTTTCCGTTCCGATGGAATCGGAACGGGGCTCTAGAGCGTTTTCCGATCACGTTGCGTCGTAACCAGCCGCGACGAGATAATTTTGACATTCCTCGGGTGAGAAGCGTTTGAGAGCGTTGGCGATTGCTTGCCAGAGATCGGGCATGGTGCGCGCTGCGGCGGCCCGCAACAGCGCTTTCAGTTTGGAGAAGGCCATTTCAATCGGGTTGAAGTCTGGACTGTAGGGCGGAAGATAGAGCAGGCTAGCTCCGACCGCCTGGATGGCCTCTCGAACGCCATGGACCTTGTGAGCGGGCAAGTTGTCCATGATAACGGTATCGCCCGGCCGCAGCGATGGGGCGAGCAATTGCTCGACGTAGGCCAGGAAAGCGTCGCCATCCATTGGACCGTCCAGAACAAGCGGCGCGATCAGACCGTCGGAGCGCAATCCAGCGGTGAACGTCGTCGTCTTCCAATGTCCGTGTGGGATAGCTGCACGACATCGCTCGCCGCGTGGCGAGCGCCCGTAACGCCGCGCCATTTTGGTGTTGGCGCTGGTTTCGTCGATGAAGACGAGACGCTCAGGGTCAAGGTCGATTTGCCCTTCGAACCACTCCTCACGTGCGGCATTTATATCGCCGCGCCGTTGCTCGGCGGCGTGCGCTGTCTTTTTTTAAGTGTGATCTTTCTGCGCTGGAAAAAACGCCAGAGCGACGCGATGCCAGTCGATATTCCACGACGTTTCAACAGTTCTCGCAACTCGGCAAGCGTGATATCCGGCCTCGCTGTCACCGCCTCCAGAATCAATTGCGAATGCGCTTCGATGCGCTGCGATTTGCGGTCACCGCCCTGGCGTTTAGGAACGATGTCGCCAACTTTCTTGAGGCGACCGCGCCAGCGGATCGCACTGGCCGCGCTGACACCAAAGCGCTCAGCAGCCTGTCGACAGGACATGCCACCGTCAATCGCGGCTACCACCCTTTGGCGAAGATCAACCGAAAGCGCCCTGGCCATACATGCTGGCCTCCCTCGCCAGCATGCAGCTTGAATCTGACTCGCGCCGTTTTGGGAATCCCCACCCGATTCTTTCCGGTCGGAAAATGCTCTAGATTCCTGTTTTGACGCGTTTTCTTTACGCGAACCGGTACCCACTTCGCTCGAAAACGCTCCAGAGCGCCAAGCCGTACTTCTACGGTTTACGATTTTCACCGTCGGATAACGCTGAATCCCCAGAATTGCGTGGACGCACGGGGGAGCTGATGTTCACGTACCAGACGACCGATCGCAAGGAGGCCCGCCGCTTCCGCATGGCCCAGTTCAACGGCCGGCCCGCCACGGTCCGGTCCGCCGGCGCGACCGTGACGGGACGCGTGCGCGCGATCGTCGAAAGCAGGTCCGGCACGACGGCAGCCTGGGGTGGTCACGATCGTTCCGGACGAACCGAAGGCCGCTGCCCCGGCAGCCCGGCCCGCACCGCGTCTGTGCTTTGCCGCGGAAGACGATTTCTGAGAGCCGCCCCCCGCTCAGGCGGAGTGCAGCAGAGCCTTGCGGACGAGATCGGCGGTGTTGCGCGCACCGAGTTTGCGCATGGCCTCGGCGCGATGGCTCTCGAACGTGCGCGGGCTGATGTTCATTCGCAGCGCGCCCTGCTTGTTGGAGTAGCCGTCGCTGATCAGGCTGAGCACCTCACGCTCGCGCTTGGTCAACGGCTTGCGGCCGGCCTCCGGCGCGAACATGATTTCGGGCGACCTTGAACCCGCCGGCTTGTCGTCACCCGGCGGCTTGAGATCGGCGGCCGGAATGGCGCTCGGATAGAGATCGGAAATCTGCTTCAGCATCGCGGACACCCGCTCGGTCTGCTCGAGCGCGTTCTCGATCACCTGGCGCAGATAGACGCCGTTGCCGGGGGCGTGCGCGAACTGATGGCTGTGCTGCTTGAGCTCATTCATATAGAGCAGCAGCGCCGTCACGGGTCCGTTGAACTGGCGGACGATCGCGGCGCCGGCGTCCGTGGTTACCTGCGCCCGCGGGGCGGCGGCCTCCGGAAGCTCAAGCGACGGCGTTTCGAGCGTTGCGGTTCCACCCACCCAGGTCGGAAGGCGCGCCTCGGCCCGATTGTCATGTTGCGTCATAAGTATGGTTTACCAAAGGTGAACTTGTGGCCGCGTTAACGCGGGACTCCGTAAAACTACGGGTGACGCAACTGTGACCTCGGGCCCCGACCCGCCAAGCAGGCGCAGATTACCGCTGATTTGGCAACGAAAGTCGCATATTCGAGTCGAATGACAGTATTCTTACGGGAATACCGGGCCGGCTTCGTCCCGGCCGCTTCACGGTCAGGCGTTTACCTTCGGCGGTTCAGCCGCTCGCCTCTCAACCCCCGCTTTGGGTTGCACTGGGCTAGACCAGCGCCGCTGGCTCGGCCCTCAGGGGCGCCGGGACCGAAGGAACTTCTGCAGGAATCGTCCCGAAAGAACGAACCTGAACCACCAATACGCCATCCGCTGGGTCGACATCGATCATCCCTCTGGGCATTGGAATGGCATCGGCATACAGCACGTCGGCGCGTATGCGTGTGAGGCAGTTCACATCGGCCCGACGCGACCGGTCAGGCGAATGTCAATTTACAGCCCCGGCAGGCGCCGCGATGATCGCCGCCTCTCGAACAACAAGGGCGCGCAATGAAGCGAGGGCGGAACGGATCCTGGATGACAATGGCGGCGCTGGCCGCAGCACTGCTGGTCGGCGCCGCCGCGCGGGCCCAGACCACGCCGACCAGCGATGCCACGCCGACGGCGGACAACGCCGTAATGCTCACGATCTTCTTCAAGCATGATCAGTCGCGGCCACTCAGCGAGCTGAATGCGCAGCTGGAGCGGCAGGGCTTCTACAAGGCGTTTCCGCCCGAAGGTGTCGAGGTCGTCAGCTGGTACGTGATGATGGGTGTCGGCCAGGTGGTGACACTGCGGCTGCCGGCAGCGCGGTTGCGCGAGATCAACCGCATCATCGAGAACAGCGCGTGGGGCGCCTATCACACCGAGTTCTACCCGACCTATGACTACAAGGCGATCGGGATCGGCAATCACGAAAAGGCAAAGCAGTAGCTGATCGCATCAGGCGTTGGAGCCGCGGCCGCGCGCCGGGCTTGCCGGTTCTGCTGAAAACCGGCCCACGACTGGATTTGTCCCTCTATCTACGCGTGGGCCCGCGAGCGCTGGCTCAGCCGCTTTGCCAGGATCCGCAGATCTTCGCTGCGCCCGCTGCAAAGCAGGCGGGTGAATTCGTCGGGATCAATAGAGGCAGGCGGAAGATCGGCGGGGTTGCGGGCGGCGCGGCGCAGCCAGGTCAATCGGAAGAGACGCTTGAGCATCTTCATGGTTGTTAGCCCCGATGAGCGTCAGTGTTAAATCGCGGTCATGAAATTTGGTTCCGCCCCTTGTGGTCGCTCGGCGCAAAATTTGGTTCAACGCCATCAGGAGAGCAATGCCTTGCGCTTTTGCACGCGCGCAATGGATCGCTGCACCGCGGCTTGATCCAGCGCCCCGTCCTGCACCGCACGCGCGACCGCCGCGGCGATGCCGGCCATCTCCTGCTCCTGGTCGAACAGATTGTTGCCGATGCAGATCATATCCATGCCGGCGGCGATCGCCTGCAGGCTGGCCGCGCCGGTGCCCAGCGCCTTCTGCAGCCCCTGCATCTGCATGTCGTCGGTGATCAGCAGCGTCTCCGGCAAGCGGCCGCGGAGCCGGCCGCTCCCTTTCGATGACAACGTCATCGGATGCTGCGCGTCCCACTGGCGGACAATGGCGTGGCTGACCAGCACCGCATCGCCGAAGGTGTGCGGCGCCAGTGCATAGAACAACTCCTCCTGCTCCGGCCGCAACGCATCGGAAATGTCCATGAACTCCAGATGTGAATCGACGTGCGCGCCGCCGATGCCCGGAAAATGCTTGAGGCAAAGCCCGACGCCTGCCTGCCGCGCCGCGGCGTCGACCAGGCGGGCATTGGCCTCGACCTCGCCGATATCGGCCGAATAGGACCGCTTGACCCTGCCGATATTGGGATTGTCGGGATTGTAATCGACGTCGATCACAGGTGCGAAATTGTAGCGGATGCCGAGCCGGCTCAGCTCGCGATAGCTTGCTTCCAGAATGGCCTGCTTCTCGATGGTGGCGAGCCGATTAAGGTCCTTCGCGCTAGGCAGCGGCTGAAAGCCAAGGCCATCCTTGAGCCGGCGCACCAGACCGCCCTCCTGGTCGATGAAGACCAGCGGCTGCGACGGCAGCGCTGCGATCTCCGCGCAGAGCGACTGCACCTGTGCGGGCGACGCGACGTTGTTGTCGTATTGCCGGGTCTGGCAGGAATAATCGAACAGGATCACCCCGCCGAGCCCGAATTGCGCGGCAAATTCGGTCAGCCAGGGCGGGACGACCTTGCCGTAGAAGCCGAGGATGAAGAGTTCGCCGACGGACATCGCAGCTCTCTATCGGATGCGCACGGAATCAACCTTGCACCCGACGGCATAGCACGCTGCGACAGCGGTAAGAATATGACGCAAGCCGCGGCTCGACTGCGTTCCCCGTGCCTGCGTCACCATGTTAAGACAGCGCCCGCACGCGATCTGCGCGCACGCCACGACAAGAAAATCCGGAAACCGCCCATGACTGTACCTTACGTCCCGCAAATGGCCCTTTACCGCCAATGGCTGAAGCAGACGCGCAGCCTTGAATTTGCTGACTTCGAGGCGATGCGGCGCTGGTCGGTCACCGATATCGACGCCTTCTGGCAGAGCGTCTGGGATTATTTCGATCTGCGCTCGCCGACGCCGCATTCGGCAGTGCTGGCCGAACGCAAGATGCCGGGCGCGGTGTGGTTTCCCGGCGCTTCGGTGAACTATGCGCACCAGGTCTTCCGTCATGTCGCGCCGGCGCACGCGGCAGGCCTGCCGGCGCTGATCGCGAGCGGCGAGGACGGCAGGCTTTCGGAAACGAGCTGGCCCGAACTGCGGCGCAAATCGGCGGCGCTGGCGCTGCATCTGAAGGCCAACGGCGTACGCCGGGGCGATCGCGTCGCGGCCTATCTGCCGAACATCCCCGAGACCATCATCGCGTTTCTCGCGACCGCGAGCCTGGGTGCGATCTGGAGCGTCTGCGCGCCCGACATGGCGGCGCCCGCGGTGATCGACCGCTTCAAGCAGATCGAGCCGAAGGTACTGATCGCCTGCGACGCCGTGACCTATGCCGGCCGGCGCCATGACCGGCAAGGCGTGATCGAGGAGCTGCGGCGCGCGCTGCCGACGGTGCAGCACGTCATCCTGCACAGCGACGCCGCGCCCGCCGAGACGCGGCTGTCGTCCATCCTCGCGGGCGAGAGTGCGGAGATCGACGCCTTCGAGCCGGAATGGCTGCCGTTCGATCACCCGCTCTGGATCGTCTATTCCTCAGGCACCACGGGATTGCCGAAGCCGATCCTGCACAGCCATGGCGGCATCATCGTGGTGGCGCTGCCGCTCTCGACGCTGCACAACGACATCGGCTGCAGCTATCAGCCGAACTCGTTCGGCGAACGCTTTCATTGGTACTCGTCGACCGGCTGGATCATGTGGAATTGCCAGGCCAATGGCCTGCTCAACGGCACGACCTGCTGCATCTTCGACGGCAGTCCCGGCGGCAGCAAGGACAAGCCGGACTGGACCACGTTGTGGCGCTTCGTCGCCGACGCCAAGGCGACCTTCTTCGGCGCGGGCGCGGCGTTCTTCGCCAATTGCACCAAGGCCGAGATCGATCTCGCCGCTGTGGGCGACCTCTCGGGCCTGCGCACGCTCGGCTCGACCGGCTCGCCGCTCAGCGCCGATACGCAAGCCTGGTTCAACCAACGCTTCGCCGCGCTTTCGAAGCGCAACGGCAACGCCGCGCAGGCCGATCTGTGGTGGGCCAATATTTCCGGCGGCACCGATTTCGCCGGTGCCTTCATCGGCGGCAATCCCGAACTGCCGCAGACGCCGGGCATCATGCAATGCCGCCTGCTCGGCTGCGCGGTGGAGGCCTTCGACGAGCAGGGCCGCGCCGTGATCGACGAGGTCGGCGAGCTCGTCTGCACCGAGCCGTTGCCCTCGATGCCGCTTCGGTTCTGGAACGATCCCGGCGACGCGCGCTATCTGGCGAGCTATTTCGAGACCTATCCCGACAATTTCGACGGAAGCGGCCGCGGCCCGGTGTGGCGGCATGGCGACTGGCTCAAGATCAACCCCGACGGCTCCTGCGTGATCTATGGCCGCAGCGACGCCACCATCAACCGCCACGGCTTGCGGATGGGCACCAGCGAGCTCTATTCGGCGATTGAGGCGCTACCCGAGGTGCTGGATTCGATGGTCGTCGACCTCGAATATCTCGGACGCGACAGCTACATGCCGCTGTTCGTGGTGCTGCGCGAGGGCGTTGCCCTCGATGCCGCGATGAAGGCGAAGATCAACAAGGCGGTCGAGGCCGGGCTGTCGCGCCGCTTCCTGCCCAACGACATCTTCGTCGTCGCGGAAATTCCGCGCACGCTGTCCGGCAAGAAGCAGGAACTGCCGGTCAAGAAGCTGTTGCTTGGCCATGCGGTCGAGAAGGTCATCAACCGCGATGCGATGGCCAATCCCGGCTGCCTCGACTGGTATCTCGACTTTGCAAAAGGCTATCTGAACAAGCAGGCCGGCGCGGCGTAGGCGATCGCAGTCATCGCGGCCTGCCGCGCCACGGCGGCGGCGAGAGGGCCGCGCGCAGGTGCTCCACGAAGGCCTGCGTGCGCCGGGCCCGGCCACTGCGGCCGGGGTTGAGCAGCGCAACGATGTCGGCCGGCGGCAGGCGGTGGTTCGGCAGGACACGCACCAGCCGGCCACAGGCGAGGTCCTCGGCGACATCCCATTCCGACCTGACGATCAGGCCGTGATCCGCCAGCGCCCAGGCCTTCACCACCTCACCGTCATTGCTCGACAGCATCGGCTCGATCCTGACGACATCAGGCGCCGCCGCGGCGCGCCGGCGCGAGAACCGCCAGAGCGTCACGTCCTCCTCGTTCTCGCGCAGCGCGATGCAACCATGCCCGCGCAGATCCTGCGGGCTCGCCGGCGTTCCGCGGCGCTTCAGATAGGCCGGCGAGGCGCACAGATAGCGCTCATTCGGCGCAAGACGCAGCAAGCGAAGCGTGGAATCCGTCAAGGCGCCGATGTGGATCATGACGTCCCACGCACCGGCAGCGGCACGCCCGGGCCGATCGGACAGTTCGAGCTCGACCGATACGTCGGGGTGGCGGGATCGGAAGGCGGCAACGGCCGGGGCGATGTAGCGCCGCCCGAAGCCGAGCGGCGCGAGGATCTTCAGATGGCCCGAGATGGTTCCGCGACGCGCCTGCAACGCTTCCGTCAGTTCCGCCGCCTCGTCGAGCAGCGCGCCGCCGCGCAGCACCAAAAGCTCGCCCTCATCGGTCAGCGTCAGCCGCCGGGCCGAACGGCTGACCAGTTGAACGCCCAGCCGCTGCTCGAGGCTCTGCAGCCGCTGCGAGACCGCCGATGGCGTCACGTCGAGCGCCCGCGCCGCAGCCGCCAGCGACCGAGCCGTGGCGATCGCTGTGAAAAAGCGGATGTCGTCGGTCGAGATCATTAAGTCCAAACTTAATATAGGAATGACATTCGGTAAATTGCGCTTAGCATGGAAACGGCTAGTCTCGCCGCATGTCATCAGCTCCTGTTTCGACGACAACGCATCCCCTCGCCGGGACCGAGACGCCCTGCCTGGTCCTCGATGAGGACCGGATGCTGCACAACATCGCGCGCCTGAAGACGCGGCTGGCGCGGCTCGGCGTGCCGCTGCGCCCGCATCTGAAGACCGCGAAATCAATTCCGGCGGCGCGCGCCGTGATGGACGGCCCAGGCGGCCCGGCCGCGGTCTCGACCCTGCAGGAGGCCGAGGTGTTTGCCGCGGCGGGCGTCAAGGACATCCTCTATGCCGTCGGCGTCGCGCCGCAGAAGCTCGATCGCGTGGCCGCGCTGCGCCGGCAGGGCGTGGACCTGTCCGTGGTGCTCGACAGCCTGGAGCAGGCCGCCGCCGTCACCGCAATGGCGCGCATGACCAACGACCGTATTCCGGCGCTGATCGAGATCGATTGCGACGGCCATCGGGCCGGGGTCGGCGCGAGCGACCCGTTGCTGGTCGAGATCGGCCGCGCGCTGCATCAAGGCCGTGCCGAATTGCGCGGCGTCATGGCCCACGCCGGCGAATCCTATTCCTGCCGCAGCGTGGCGGCGCTCGAGCAAGCCGCCGAAGAGGAGCGCGCCGCCGCGGTGGCCTGCGCCGAGGTGCTGCGTTCGGCCGGACTGCCGTGCCCCGTGGTCAGCGTCGGCTCGACACCGACAGTGCATTTCGCACGCCGGCTCGATGGCATCACCGAGGTGCGTGCCGGCGTCTTTGTGATGTTCGACCTGGTGATGGCCGGAATCGGGGTCTGCGCGGTCGCGGACATTGCGCTGTCGGTGCTCGCGACGGTGATCGGCCATCGCGCCGATCGCGGCTGGACCTTCATCGACGCGGGCTGGATGGCGCTGTCGCGCGATCGCGGCACCGCGAAACAGCCAATCGACCAGGGCTACGGCATCGTCTGCGACATCGATGGACGGCCCTATCCCGATTTGATCGTGACCGAAACCAATCAGGAGCACGGCATCATCGCCGTCCGCCCCGGCAGCACCGCGCCGCAGGTTACGCTGCCGGTCGGCACCCGGGTGCGGATCCTGCCGAATCATGCCTGCGCGACCGGCGCCCAGCACGACCGCTATCACGTCGTCTCGGCCGGCTCCGACGCCGTCAGGCAATGGGAACGGTTTCGCGGATGGTAGGAAGCGGAGCTCAGCCCATGATTCGAGCCTATGACGCCGTTCTGTTCGATCTCTTGACCGCGCTGCTCGACAGCTGGGCGCTCTGGAACAAGGTCGCGGGCTCCGATGAAGCCGGGCTGCGCTGGCGGGCGGAGTACCTCAAGAACACCTACGCCACCGGGCGCTATCGGCCCTATGAGGATCTGGTGGGCGAGGCCGCGCGCAATGTCGGGCTCCCCTTCGAACTTGCCGAGGAGCTTGGCGCGCGCTACGCGGAACTCGATCCCTGGCCCGAGGTTCGCGAGGTGCTGCAGACGCTGCACGAGGCCGGCGTCGCGCTCGGCGTCGTGACCAACTGCTCGGAGCGGCTCGGCCGCATCGCAGCCGAGCGCATCCGCGTTCCTCTCGCTGTCTTCGTGACGGCCGAGCGCGCCGGCTATTACAAGCCGCAGCCACAACCCTACCAGCTCGCGCTCGACGAACTGCCGGTCCCATCAGATCGATGCCTGTTTGTCGCGGGATCGGCGTATGATCTGTTCGGCACGGCACGTGTGCGTTTACCGACCTGGTGGCATAATCGGGCCGGAATGAACCTGCCGGAAGGGGCGCCCGCCCCGATTGTGGTTCGTGACAGCCTTGCGACCCTGCCGGCTTTCGTGCTCGGTCGCGACGTGTCCGGCCGGCCCGCGACTTGAGGACTGAATTGATGCCATCACCCAGCTACATCGACCCGCTCAACGGAAAGCTTTATCCGCTGGATGTCCCGCGCTGGTGCTCCGACGAGGGCAAGCCGCTGCTGGTCACACCGCTACCGGGCATTTCCCGCGACGACATCGATCGCGGGACGCGGTCGCTGTGGCGCTATCGCGCGGCGCTGCCGGTCGAGATCAGGCAGCCGATCACGATGGGTGAAGGCTGCACGCCTGTCGTCGAGAAGCCGTGGGATGAGCTACGGCCGCACTTCAAGCTCGAATGGTTCAATCCGACCTCGAGCTTCAAGGATCGCGGCACCACGGTGATGCTCTCCTTGCTGCGCCAGCTCGGCGTCGATGCGGTGCTGGAGGACTCCTCCGGCAATGGCGGCGCCTCCGTTTCGGCCTATGGCGCGGCCGGCGGCATGCGGGTCCGAATTCTCGCGCCGGCCACGACATCGCCGATGAAGGTCGCGCAGATGCACGCCTTCGGCGCCGAGGTGCAGCTTGTGGAAGGACCGCGCGAGGAATCCGAGGCCGAGGCGATCCGCCAGTCCAAGCAGATTTTCTATTCCAGCCACAACTGGCAGCCGTTCTTCCTGCAGGGCACCAAGTCCTTGGCCTACGAGATCTGGGAGGATTTCGGCTTCACCGCGCCCGACAATATCATCATGCCGGTCGGCGCCGGCAGCAGCCTGCTCGGCTGCTATATCGGCTTCAAGGAGCTGCTGGCGGCCGGACAGATCGCGCGGCTGCCGCGCCTGTTTGCCGCGCAGCCGCTGAACTGCTCGCCGGTCGATGCCAGTTTTGCCGCCGGCCTCGACACGCCGGTCGATCGCGCGGTCCGCAAGACCATCGCCGAGGGCACCGCGATCAAGCATCCGCTGCGGCTCAAGCAGATGATCGCGGCGCTGAAGGAGAGCGGCGGCGGCACCGTCGCGATCCCCGAGGACGGCATCGTCGCCGCATTGAAGCGGCTCGCGCAGACCGGCCTGTTCGTCGAGCCGACCTCGGCCTCGGCCGCCGCCGCGCTCGACGTCCTGAAGCAACGCGGCGCGATCCGGCCGGCGGAGCGCACCGTCGTTATCATCAGCGGCACCGGCATCAAGGCGGCGTCGCTGATCACGGAGTTGCTCGCAAACGGCTGAAACGTCCTCAGCCGTGCGCGTGAGAGGCTGCGGGTTTCTCTAACCCGCCTTGCGCATCTTCAGGGCTTCGTAGAACGCCGTCTCGAAATTCATGTAGCCGATGAAGGATGTCGGGTCGCCGAACGGCAGGATCTGCGTCGCCCAGAATCCGCCGAAGCCGTTCTGCCGGTCGATCCAGTAGAACAGGTTGGCGAGACCGGCCCAGCCGAGCGCGCCGGCGGGGCGGCCGGTCGGGGCCTGCTCGTCATTGATCATGAAGCTCAGCGCCCAGGACTTCGATTGGCCGGGGAAGAACTCGGCGTCGTTGGCGAGCGCGGTGATCACGCCGGTAATGGCGGTGACCTTGTTGTTGCCGAGATGGTTCTTTTCCGCCATCCGCACGGTCTCCGCCTTCAGGACTCGGCCATGTTCGCCTGCCCCGTCATTCAGCCACATCCGGATGAAGCGCATGTAGTCGCCGATGGTGCCGTAAAGCCCGTGGCCGCCCATGTGGATTTCCGGATTGGCCGGCAGCTCGAAATCCATCGGCGTGAGCGAGCCGTCGGCATTGCGGGCGTGAATGCCGGCGAGCCGGCGGCGCATCGCGTCGGTGAGCTCGAACGTCGTATCCTTGATGCCGAGCGGCTCGAAGATCCGGGTCCTGAAGACCTCGCCGAGCCGGCGGCCGGTGATCGCCTCGACGATCTGGCCGCACCAATCCATGTTGGTGCCGTATTCCCATCGCTCGCCCGGATCGAACAGCAGCGGGGTCATCAGCGACGCCTTGGACGCGGTGATGACGCTGGGCTGCCCCTTCTCCTGCGCAAGCCGGTTATAGGTGTGGTTGATGAAGTCGTAGCTCAGGCCTGCGCTATGGACCATCAGCATGCGCGTGGTGATGTCGCGCTTCGGCGGTCGCAGCCTTGGCTCGCCCTTGTCGTCAAAACCTTCGATGACCTGGAGCTTGCCGATGTCGGGCGCATAGGTCCTGGCCGGCGCGTCGAGATCGAGCTTGCCCTCTTCGACGAGTTGCAGCACGGCCGTCCCGGTGATCGCCTTGGTGGTCGAGAAGATCGCGAACACGCTGTCGGTCGTCATGTCCGCCGCCTGGTCGAGGCGGCGCTTGCCGGCGGCGCCTTCATAGATGTTGCGATGGCGGTCGGTCACCATGGCAACGACGCCGGGAACGCGCGGGCTGGATGTCACGACGCCGTCGAGAATCGCATCTGCTGCCGCACTGAAATTCGTGCTCATTGTCTTCCTCCCATATTTGTTTGATGTGGTCGATCAGGAGCGGCGCCGCCGGTCAGCAACGACCGCGGCACCGGATCGCGATCGCGGCGCTACTGCATGACAAATCCGAGATAGCCGCTTGCGGCGACCTCGTCGCATTTCTGGCGGTAGGTGCCGACGCCACCGCAGTAGGACAGCACCCGGCGCGGCTTGCCCTCGACGTTCGAGCCGAGGTACCAGGAGTTGGTCTTCGCGATCAGCGTTGCGTTGGCGGTCTCGTCGTGATGCGCCACCCACTGATCCTCGGCGTCCCTGGTCGGCTCGATGACGTTGAGGTTCTTGCCGCGCAAATACTTGATGCAGTCGGCGATCCACTCGACCTGCTGCTGCAGGCAGGTGGTCATATTGCAGAGCGCGGCCGAGGGCGCGAGCGGCACCGCGGTCGTGAACAGGTTCGGATAGCCATGAACCTGCAGGCCCATCGTGGTGCGGATATCGCGGCCCCAATCCTCCTTCAGCGACCGGCCGTCGCGACCGCGGATGTCGATGCGCGTCAATGCGCCCGTGCCGGCGTCGAACCCTGTCGCCAGGATGATGACGTCGAGCTCGTGAACAGTGCCGTCTGCGGTCTGGATGCCCTCGGGCGTGATACGCGCGATCGGATTGTCCTTGACGCTGACGATCTCGACATTGGGCCGGAGGAAGGCTTCGAGGAAATTGCTCTCCAGCGGCACCCGGTGCGTGCCAAAGCCGTAATCCGACGGAATCAGCAACTCGCACAGCTTGGGATCCTTGATCCGCTCGCGCATCTTCTCGCGGACGAATTCGGTGATCTCGGCGTTGATAGATTCGTCGAAAAACAGTTCGGCGAAGGATGCCACCCACAATTTCAGGGATCCGTCGTTCCAGCAGTCCTCGATCACCTGGCGACGCTGCTGCGGCGTCAGGTCGGCCCAGACGTGCTCGAAGTCGAATTCGAATCCGGTGAACGTCTTCGGCAGCCGTTCGGTAAGGAACTTGAATTTCGACTTGTATGCTTCGGCATCCGACGCATCCCATTTCGGGTTCTTCATCGGGATGCTGTATTGCGGCGTTCGGATGAACACCTTGAGATGACCGGACTCTGCCGCGATCGTCTGGATCACCTGGATTCCGGTCGCGCCGTTGCCGACCACGCCGACGCGTTTGCCGGCGAGCTCGATCGGCCCCTTGGGCCAGCGCGCAGTGTGGAACAGCTTGCCTTTGAATGTCTCCTGTCCTGGGAAGGACACGTGCGGGGCCGAGAGCATGCCGCAGCAGGTGACCAGGAACTGGGTGTCGATCACATCGCCCTGGTCGGTCGTCACCAGCCAGCGTTGCGTCGCCTCGTTGAAGTGCGCGCTCTTGACCGTGGTGCCGAACTGGATGTCCTTCTTGAGGTCGAGGCGGTCGGCGACGTAGTTCAGCCAGCGCTCGATTTCCGGCTGCCCCGGGAACCGCTCGCTCCAGCTCCAGCCTTTGTAGAGATCCTCGGAAAACAGGTACTGATAGGTGTGGCCTTCGGAATCGAAACGCGCGCCGGGATAGCGGTTCCAGTACCAGGTGCCGCCGACGCTTGATCCGGCATCGATCGCCCGGACGTTCAGTCCCTGCTCCCGCAGGCGGAACAGCTGATAGAGACCGGCGACGCCGGCGCCGACGACAACGGCGTCGAGCTTGGTCGTGGCACGCGCACCATTGCTTCCATTGGACCTTGTGACGGCCTCGGTCATCGTTTCCTCCTGTGTTTTGCTTCACACACGCTCCCACCCCGCCTGTCGCCGGATGATGGTGCGTTGCGTCAATTGGGTCTCGGCCGCACGCACTGTGCCGAAACGAAGGGCAGGCTACGGGCCGTTCGACCTGACGGCTTGGATGAAACCGACAATCTCTTGAACGCCGCCGTTCAATCGAACCACCGGCCATTGGTCGGCTTGGCAACCGGCGAAAGTGGCCTATTCTGCGCCAAGCCATCCGGCCAAGAAGCAGCGGTCAACTGCGCCAGGGATTCCAGGGACAGACTCCAAGGAGGAGGCTCGCGCGATGGGCCAGTTGATCACGGTCGAGGAGCTGCCGCGCTACGCTCCCGGTGAGCTGAAGCTGGATAGTGCGGCGGTCGGGCGGAACGATTTCCGGCTGCGGATTTTCCGTTATGCGCCGTCGGACATCTGGGTTCCGCCGTCGGCCAACTTCCTCCTCGTGCTCTATCGCGACGGCGTGACGTCGATGAACCGCCGCGTCACCGGCGCGTGGAAGCAGGATCACGTCGGTCGCGGCGTCACGTCATTGCTGACCCGCGCGGAGCCATCGAGCTGGCATTGGAAGAATGACATCGAGGTCACGCATTTCTATATCGCTCCCGCCCTCATGATGAAGACCGCGAGCGATGCCTTCGACCGCGATGCCGAGACGATCGAACTGCACGATTTGCTCAAGGCCGAAGATCCGATGCTGACCTGGATCAACGACCAGATGGTTCAGGAGGTTGCCGCAGGTGGTCCGGGCGGACGCCTGTGCTATGACGCGCTGGCGCTGCAGGCGAGCGTGCACATCCTGCGGAAATATGCGGCGATCGAATTCAAGATGCCGTGCGCGCAGGGACGTTTCAGGCCGGCGCATGCAAGGCTGATCGAGGACTATATCGAGCAGAACATCTTCCGGAACATCACGCTGGAGGAGCTGGCGAACATCTGCAATTGCACGCCGATCCAGTTCGCCCGCAAATTCCGCGTGCATTACGGCACGCGGCCACATGCCTATGTCCTGCGGCGCAAGGTGGAGCATGTCTGCCAGCATCTGCGCAAGGACCGCGTCGCGCTGAAGGAGATCGCGCTGCTGGCCGGCTTCGCCGACCAAAGCCACCTCAATCGCGTGTTCCGGCAGCACATGAACGTGACGCCGGCGGAATACCGCAGGCAAGTCTGCGAGCACAGCGCCGAGGCGTGAGACAGCGACGCCGGCGAACCTGCGACGGACTCACACCTTGTCGCGGCGGCCCTTGATCGCGGCGCCGAGAATCTCCTCCGACGCACCGTTGCAATAGACGTTGGCGGTGTCGATGCGATTCACTCGGCCGGGCACTGCGTGGCGAGGACGACCGGTCGATCGAGACGCAGGCTCCACAGTGCGAGCAACAGCCCGATCGCGGTGATCAGCGCCGCCACCAGCGGCAGCGCGCCGAGGCCGAGGCCGCGATCGATGGTGACGCCGCCGGCCCAGGCGCCGAGCGCATTGCCGAGATTGAAGGCGGCGATGTTCAGGCTCGACGCCAGCGTCCGCCCTTCGACACCGGCGGCTTCGAGCACGCGAAGCTGCAGCGGCGCGACCGTTGCGAACGCCGCGATGCCGAGAATGAACAGCAGCGCCACCGCCAGTGCCTTGATCGAGACCACGGCAGCAAGCGCCACGAGGACGGCAGCGAGGCCACCGAGCGACACGAGCAGGGCCCGCGCAAGTCCCTTGTCGGCGAGCCTTCCGCCCGCGACATTGCCGATCGCGAGTCCAGCGCCGAACACCAGCAGGATCGGCGACACCGCGGCGTCGGAGAATCCGGTCAGCCGGGTCAGGATCGGCTGCACGTAGGTAAAGACCGCGAACAACCCACCGAAGCCGAACACCGTCATCGCAAGCCCGAGCAGCACCTGCGGGCGGCCGAGCACGGCGAGTTCATCGCGCAGCAGCGCCGGCTTGTCCTTGGCGCCGACATGGCCGGGCACCAGCACCGCCAGCACGATGAAGGCGACCACGCCGATCGCAGCCACCGCCCAGAACGCCGCGCGCCAGCCGAGCATCAGGCCGAACCAGGCGCCGAACGGCACGCCGAGCAGGGTCGCGACCGTGAGACCGATGAACATCGTGGCGATCGCCGAGGCGCGCTTGTCTTCCGGAACGAGACTTGTCGCCACGACCGAGCCGACGCCGAAGAAGGTGCCGTGCGCCAGCGAGGTCAGAATGCGCGCGGCCATCAGCAGTTCGTAGTTCGGCGCCAGCGCGCAGGCGGCATTGCCGAGCGTGAAGATCGCCATCAGTGCCAGCAGCACCGCCTTGCGCGGCATCCGTCGCGTTGCCAGCGTCAGGATCGGAGCGCCGACGAATACGCCGAGTGCGTAGCCGGAGATCAACAGCCCCGCTGCGGACACGGATACCTGCATGTCCGCGGCGACCTGCAGCAGCAGTCCCATGATGAGGAATTCGGTGGTGCCGATGCCAAAGGCACCGGCGGTCAAGGCAAGGACTGCAGCAGGCATGTGTCGCTCCGGATGAGGATTCCGCAATGCGACATAGCGAGGCCGCGCCAGAAGGATTAGAATGGCGTCAATCCAATCATTTGTGACGTGAATTCAAGATGGCCCGATCAGACACCAATCGCTCCGGCGAGATGGACGTGTTCGTCCGTGTCGTCGATCTCGGCGGCTTCACGGCTGCCGCGAACAGCCTGCGCCAGACGCCGTCGGGCGTCAGCAAGCTGGTCTCCCGGCTCGAGACGCGGCTCGGCACGCGGCTGGTCAACCGCACCACGCGCAAGCTGCAGCTCACCGAGGAGGGGCAGGCCTTCTATCAGCGCGCCCAGCGCATCCTCGCCGACATCGATGAGGCCGAACGCGAGGCCGCCTCCTGCGTGCCGCGCGGCCATCTCACCGTGAACAGCAATATCCCGTTCGGCATGCTGCATGTGATGCCGCTGCTGCCGCGCTTCATGCGCGAGCATCCCGACATCACGCTCGACATCGTGCTGACCGATACGCTGGTCGATCTGATGCAGGAGCGCGCCGACGTCGCGATCCGCGTCGGCCCGCTCGGCGCCTCGCGGCTGATTGCGCGCAAGCTCGGCACCAGCCGCATGGTGGTGGTCGCCGCGCCGTCCTATCTCGCCCGCTTTGGCACGCCGAAGACGCCGGCCGACCTCGCCGCGCATCGCGGCATCGGCTGGACCTTTCCACGCAGCATCCGCGGCTGGCCGTTCCGCCGGGCCGAGCGGATCGAGGAAGCACTGCCGCCGCCGGTCGCCCGCGTCAGCGACGGCGAGGCGGCACGCCAACTCACGCTCGGCGGGATCGGGCTGGGACGGCTGGCGCTGTTCCACATCGGTCCTGATATCGAGGCCGGCCGTCTGGTGCCGGTGTTGCAAAACCTCAATCCCGGCGACCGCGAGGACATCCACGCGGTCTATGTCGGCCATGCCGGTCCGCTGCCGGCGCGGGTGCGCGCCTTCATCGATTTTCTCGCACAACACATCCGCATCGGCGACCCGGCGCTACGCCGTGGTGCCGATGGACAATGGAAGATCGTGACCGGCAAGTGAGGCATCGCGCGGCGATGTCGTGAACGGACCTAGACCCGCTTCAGCAAATAGAGCTGCGTGACATAGGGAAACACCACCTCGTCAGCTTGGCCGAGACCAGCCTCACGCAGGACGTCGTCGACCTTGTCACGAAGGACCGCCTTTTCGGCGTCGGGAAGGTTGGCGACATAGCTCGTCGACACGACGCGCTCATAGACGCCCTGTCGCGGCATCCGATGCGGATGGTCCTGCACGATTTCCCTCTCGAGCACGAAGCGGGGATCGTTCAGGATCCAGCGCCAACGCCCCGAGCGTTGCCGGGGGGTATCTCCCGCGTAGCCTTCAATCATGACGGACAACGCGTCGACCCACGGCGCGCGGTCATCCCTGTTGTTCCAGACCAGCGCCAGCGTCCCGCCGGGGCGCAACAGTCGCGCGATCTCGGCGACGGACGGCTCGTTGTCGAACCAATGGAACGCCTGCGCGCAGGTGACGAGATCGACGCTGCCGGTTGCGAGATCGATCGCATCGGCGCGCGTGTTGATCACCTCGATCCCGGCTTCGTTCGCCAGCCTGGCCGACATCTCGGCAACCGGCTCGACCGCGACGAGACGGGTGGTCGGGGACAGATGCGGAAGCAGCAGCCGGGTGAACTTGCCGGTTCCGGCGCCGAGATCGACGACACAGCGCGCGGCCTGAAGCGGCAGCGCGGCGACAATATCGGCGGGATAGCTGGGACGGCCGGCCTCGTAAGCGGCGACCGCGACACGATAATTTTTGGCCGTGGGGTTGAGTGTCATCCGCTTCTCCTGCGCGCCATGCCGTGTGCCGTGAAACCCTGTCCGGCGCTATAGAGCAGCGGGCGCGCAGGACGGGAAGAGCGGGCCGATTCACGTTTCGCTGAACATTCGTCACCTCTGCGTCACAGCCTGTTCCCGGAGTGCGCGCAGCGCGCCAGAAAGGGTTGGCAAGTCCGGCCAAAGCCGCTAAAGGTCCGCCCCCTTCACATCACAGATCCGAGCATAAAATGTCGAGCGCTCCGCCCGCCGTCTCGATTGGCGTCGATTTTGGCACCAGCAACACCGTGGTCGCGCTGTCCGACGCCGACGGCCGCGTTGAGGCGATCAGATTCGACCATGGCGGCCGCACGCATAGCGTCTATGTGTCCGCGCTGTGCTTCTGGGAGGATCGGCCGGGCGCCGGCCTGCATCCGCGCGCCGAGGGCGGCCCGTGGGCGATCGAGCAGTTCCTCGAGGGCCGCACGATCCATCGCTTCATCCAGTCGTTCAAGTCGTTTGCTGCAAGCTCGGCCTTCAACACCACCCAGATTTTCCGGCAGCGCTACAAGTTCGAGGACCTGCTCGCGGCGTTCCTGCGCACGCTGACGCGCCACGCCGGCGACGGCTTCGATCTCGGCGCGCCGACCATCATGGTCGGTCGCCCGGTGCGCTTTGCCGGCGGCAATCCCAATGACGAGCTCGCGATGCAGCGCTACCGCGCCGCGTTCGAGCGGCTCGGCGCCGGCCATGCGCGCTATGTCTACGAGCCGGTGGGCGCCGCGTTCTCCTTTGCGCGCAGCCTCGACCACGACGCCACGGTGCTGGTCGCCGATTTCGGCGGCGGCACCAGCGACTTCTCGGTGATGCGATTCTCGCGCAAGGGCGGCGCGCTGCGCGCCGAACCGCTGGGACACGCCGGCATCGGCATTGCCGGCGACACTTTCGACTACCGGATCGTCGACCACATCGTCTCGCCGCGGCTCGGCAAGGGCACCAACTACCGCTCGTTCGACAAGGTGCTGCCGATCCCCAACCATTATTATTCGAGCCTCGCCCGCTGGCATCAGCTCGCGATGATGAGGGGCAATGGCGATTTGCGCGAATTGCAGCAGCTCGCGCGCACCGCGCTCGATCCGGCGCCGCTGCACGACTTCATCACCATCGTCGACCACGATCTCGGCTTTGCGCTCTACCGCGCCGTATCCGACACCAAGGTCGCGCTGTCGAGCCGCGACCGCGTCGAGTTCCGCTTTGCCCGCGAAGGCATCGATATCGGCGCGACCGTGACGCGCGACGATTTCGAATCCTGGATCGCCGACGACATCGAACGTCTCGGCGCAACCGTCGACGAAGCGCTGGCAAAGTCCGGCATCGCCGCGCGCGACGTGGAAAAGGTGTTCCTGACCGGCGGCACCTCGTTCGTGCCGGCCGTGCAGCGCCTGTTCGCCGAGCGCTTTGGCGCGGCGCGGCTGACCTCGGCAGATCAGTTCGAATCGATCGCCTACGGCCTCGCCTTGATCGGCCACACGCCAGATCCCGACCGCTGGACCTTCGCCGCAGCGGCGTGACGACACGCGTCGCGCCTTGATCCCGGCTTAATACGCGACTACATCACCGCGACCATCACTCCGAGAGGATGCCGACAGCCATGGATTTCACCCTGACAGCAATGCCCATCAGCCTTGCCCACGGGGATATCCATCGCCATGCCTGCATCGATCACGCTCTCGCATCTGACCCTGTCCGCGCCTGACGGCCGGGCTCTCCTTTCCAATATCGATCTCAATTTCGGACCCGAACGCACCGGCCTTGTCGGCAGGAACGGCGTCGGCAAGACGACGCTGCTCGACCTGATCGCGGGCCGGCGCACGCCGCACTCCGGCACGGTCTCGGTTCAGGGACGCGTCGCCATGCTGCATCAGACGGTTCAGCTGACACCGGACGAATGCGTCGTCGATCTGTTCGGTGCGCGCCACACACTGGCCGCTCTGCGCCGGGCCGAACAGGGCCATGCGAGCGCTGACGAGCTTGCGGATGTCGACTGGACGCTCGACACGCGCATCGCGTCCGCGCTCGAGCGCGTCGGACTGAACGATGTGCTCGACGCGCCGCTGACAACGTTGTCCGGCGGGCAAACCACCAGGGCGCGCCTCGCCGCGCTGACTTTTGCAGAGCCCGACTTTCTGCTGCTCGACGAGCCCACCAACAATCTCGATCGCGCGGGGCGCAAGGCGGTGATCGACCTGCTCGCCGACTGGCGCCATGGCGCCATCATCGTCAGCCACGACCGTGAGCTCTTGGAGAGCATGGATGCGATCGTCGAGCTGACCTCGCTGGAGGCCCGACGCTATGGCGGCAATTGGAGCGCGTACCGCGCGCGCAGGGCCGTCGAGCTTTCGGCAGCAAGACACGATCTGGCCGATGCCGAGAAGCGCGTCGCCGAGATCGACCGCAAGGCGAGGGAAACGTCCGAGCGCAAGGCCCGCAAGGATGGCGCCGGCGCGAAGAAGCGCGCCAAGAGTGACATGCCGCGCATCGCCGCCGGACTGCGCAAGGATCGCGCCGAAGATAGCGGCGGCGAGAACGCCCGTCTCACCGAGCGCAGGCGGACGCACGCGCTCGAACTTGCATCCACGGCACGGCAGCGCATCGAGGTGCTGCAACCGTTCTCGGTGCAATTGCCGTCGACGCAGCTGCCGGCGAGCAGGATGGTGCTGCGGATCGAAGCCGCGGATGTCGGCTACACACCGGAAGCGCCGATCCTGCGCGATCTCACCTTCACCATCTCGGGGCCGGAACGCGTTGCGATTGTCGGGCCCAACGGCGCCGGCAAGACGACATTGCTCAAGCTCGTCAGCGGCGAGCTGTCGCCGTCGCGCGGCACTGTCGAGGTGATGACCCGCTTTGCGATGTTTCGATCAGGCCGTCAGCCTGCTCGATGCGTCAGCCTCCATCCTGGACAATTTCCGGCGCATCAATCCGAATGCCGGCGAGAACGCCTGTCGCGCCGCGCTGGCGCGATTCATGTTCCGCACCGATGCCGCGCTGCAGACCGTCTCGAGCCTCAGCGGCGGCCAGCTGCTGCGTGCCGGCCTCGCCTGTGTCCTGGGCGGCGTGACGCCCCCGCCGCTGCTGGTCCTCGACGAGCCGACCAATCATCTCGACATCTCTTCCATGGAAGCAGTCGAGGCCGGGCTGCGTGCCTATGACGGCGCGCTGCTGGTCGTCAGCCACGATGAGCTTTCCTCGAGGCGATCGCGATCGGGCGCAGGTTGGACCTCGGTGCGTATACCCGCTAGCGATAGACGGGATTGTCCGGGTCCTCCCTCGGCACGGATCTGATTGCAGCCTGGTGGCCACGGCTCCCACCAAAATATCGAAAACAACCCCATGCAAAGTAGCCCGCGGCTATTGCGTTCACGCAATCAATGTTTCGAACGATGCGGCTGATCAGAGAGTGAACAGCCGAGCACGCGTCGCCTTGGGGTAGGTGGAAGGCGCGGTGCTCGGCTGTCAGGCCGCGCGGCGGTGCGGCCATTCCGCCAGCCTCGCTCATCCCCATGAACGAGGCCGTCGGAGCTCAATCTCGCCTGTTGTTAGATCCGCGCCCTCGAATGGAGCGCGTTTCTCCAAAGGGCAAATGCGATGAAGCTGGCCAGCAACAAAGAAACGGCACCGACCGCGATCAAGAAATGCGCGAACGACATCGTGGAACATCCCGATTGATAAGCGTTACGTCATGCGGCGCGAGATGCACCGCAGCCTGGCAATCAAAAGCACTTCAGGAATTGATTTGCCCTGCCGGCCGCCGCCGGACAGCCCGAAAGGTGGCTGGCACTGCGCTCTGCCCACCCTTCGATTTCAGAGAGGTTGTCAAGCCACTCGGCTCTTCGCTGCCTCTCATCGCGCGGTTCGTCACACCGCTCAACTGTCACCAGGATAATCGATAAAACTTTATCGACAATCGAAAGGAAAAATTAAGGTTACCGAGGCACGGCCGCACCAACACGCTGCGTTCGAAGTCGGCATACCCGCGCCGGCAATGACGCGGGCTTTTATCCGATCGAGGCCGCGCAACGGCCGCCGCGTCTGAGCTGTGCGCGCCCGGTAGCCCGCGACAACGGTTGCGCGGGTCGCGCGCTCAAATCCATCCGTGTCATGTTGAGGAGCCGGTGAGTCCGCGCGAAGTTTCGGGAGACACTCTTGGCCCTGGTCCGGCAGGGGTGGCCTGCAACCCAAAGCCAGACAGAACGAAGAATGGCGGAGAGGGAGTCCCCATCGTTCTAGTGCGTACTCCGCCGCACTGATGCGGAAATGCACAATTATTCAATCGTATATACCGGGTTCTCAATGCGAACTATTGCGAACTCGTGCGAACATTGCTAGGATCGATTTGTACGTAGCGTTGTACAATTGCATGGTGCGCTATGGGCCGCGTGGCCAATAAACTCTCCGTCAAATTCATTGATCGCAAGGACTTAAAGCCCGGCCTCTACGGCGACGGGGGTGGGCTGTATCTGCAGGTTAGCAATCGGAACACCAGGGCCTGGGTTTTCAGATTTATGATCCGGGGCGTTGCCCGCAAGATGGGCCTCGGCGATATCGACAACGTCAAGCTAGCCGATGCCCGAAAAAAGGCAAACGCGGCCCATTTGCTTGTGATTGACGGCGTCGATCCGATCGAGCAGCGGAACTCCCGCAAGGCCGCACTGGCCGCTGAGAGAGCGAAGGCGACAACTTTCAAGGAGTGCGCCGAAGGCTACATCGCTGCGAACGAGATGAGCTGGAAAAGCCCAAAGCACGCCAACCAGTGGACGGCGACGCTCGAAAGGTACGCATACCCTGTTATTGGATCGCTCCCCGTCGGCGCCATTGACGAGGGGCACGTGATGAAAATTCTGCAGCCGATCTGGACCACCAAGACGGAAACCGCCAGCAGGGTCCGCGGTCGGATCGAAAAGGTGTTGGATCGAGCCAAAGCACTGAAACTGAGAACCGGCGAGAATCCTGCCCGTTGGACCGGCTATTTGGACCAGCTGCTGCCAAGACGGGCACAGGTGGCACCTGTCGAGCACCACCCGGCGATGCCCTACATTGGGGTGCCTCAGTTCATGGAGAGGCTTAGGAGCCGCAACAGCATCAGCGCGCGGGCCTTGGAGTGGACAATTCTAAATGCGTGCCGGACCGGCGACACGATCGGGGCCATCCGGCACGAGATCCGAGATGGCAATTGGATCGTCCCGGCGGCTCGTCTGAAGGGCAGGAAGGGCGGTCGCAAACGAGACCATGTCGTGCCGCTATCTAGGCGCGCGCTCGAATTACTCGAGGGGCTGCCGAAGGAGGGTAACTTCCTGTTTCCTGGAGCCAAGGAGGGCGCTGGACTCTCTAACATGGCCCTGGCAGAGGTCCTAAAAGATCTGGGGGTCGCCCCGACTATCGCAACGGTTCATGGCTTCCGTTCGACATTTAAGGATTGGTGTAGCGAGCAGACCGCGTATCCCAACGAGATGTCGGAACTGGCACTGGCGCATACGGTCGGTGACAAGGTCGAAGCGGCGTACCGCCGCGGCGATATGCGTGAAAAGCGCCGGCAGATGATGGAGGACTGGGCGGCGTTTTGCGCGTTCGGTGGGGTGAGGCAATGAAAAGACGCGCGCCCTCGGGTTACATGTGGAGCCGCGACGTGTTCGACGCCATCGGCCATGAGATCTTCGGCGATGCTTGGACGGGTAAGATGGAATATAGCGCCCGCGCCGGACTGTGGACGATCGCCGAATATGAAAAAGCGAAGGTAACACCCGGATCAGGAATGAGGGGTAGCGGGGGCGTTACGTTCGCTCCGTCCTTGGATGACCCGTCATCTGCCGAGTACCAGGCTGAGCGAGAGGCCCGACTTCGCTACGAGCAAGTTTGCGCAGATTTTCTCAGCAAGCTTGAAGCCGGCGAACTCAAGGCTGCAGAATTGGATACTTGGAACGGAAGAATCATCCCCATCGGACGTCACGCATGGAGGACGAGGCCAGCGGAAACAATGCTTAGCAGAGGCATTGGCCCCTTCAGGCATGGTTCACTTCTCATCGTGACGCCCCCTGAAGAGCCCTTGGTAGGGAAGCAACCGCAGCACGATGGCGCAGGCGGTCGACGCCGCGGCCCGAAGGTGGATAAGCGCGAGACCGTGAAGGCTAAAATGCGAAAATTTGGCATTGAAGAAGTGCAAAAATGGTCGGAGACGGCTATGGCGGCCGAATTTGGGGCCAGCCGCGACACCTGTCGTAAGGCTCTCAAGGAGCTGAAGGCCGCCGAGTCCAAGGCGAAATAGCCGCCAATTAGCCGCTAATCAGCGACCACCGACAAATAGCGACAGCGCACCAAACAGGGCATTTCTCCGAACGTAGGCGCACGTAAGCGTACACACAGGAGAACAATATGGCCTTGCGACTCGAGCGTATTCGTAGCGTTCAAGAGCGAACCGGCCTCTGCATCTCGGAAATATATCGGGGTATGCGCGAGGGCTGGTTTCCGAAGAATTTCCCCATCTCGAAACAGTCCCGCGCGTGGAATGCGGAAGAGGTCGATACCTGGATCGCGTCAAAGATCGCGGCCCGAAATGTTGCGGAGGTCGCGTAGATGACGATCTCCAACCACCCGCGGCTTGTCGCCTCCGTCAAGAAATCTACCGGCAGAGAAGAATACCGGATCTCTTTGAGAGACTTCAACGGGACCACCAAAGCTGAGATCCGTGTTTTCGAGCGCCACCGCGACCACGATTGGGAGCCAACACCGCGCCACGTCGTCGTCGGAGCCGATTATCTCCTCGAGCTGATCCGGGGACTACTCGACGCCGCCGCACTCCTGAAGTCGGAGGCCGCATAGTTCATGGCTGAAAACGAAAGGGGCCGCCAAGAGGGCGACCCGATTCCGAATATTGGTGTCTGGCGAGACGCCTTGGAATCTAAAGCACCTCTTCAAAAACTTCAAGCCGCACGTCTGACGCGCCGCTACGCCATCAGCCTCACGATGGCGTCGATCATCGCACCTCTCGCGTATGGGGAGGCTCAGCGATGAAGGGCGGCAGAGCATCACGTGACAAGGGCAACCGAGCCGAGCGCGCGATTGTCAAATTTCTCCAAGATCGCGGCTTTGCAGCCGAGCGCGTTCCGCTGTCCGGATCTGCCGGCGGCTCATTCGTTGGCGACGTGACGATTCCGGTTTTGGATGTGGATCGCGTCGCAGAGGTGAAGTGTCGCGCTAACGGCTTCCGAGAGCTGTATCGCTGGCTCGAGGCTCGCGACCTCCTGATCGTACGGGCCGATCGCAATGTACCGCTGGTCGTCCTACCACTCAAGCTCGCTGCCGAGATCGCATCTGCCGCGGACAAAAATAAGCTAAGGATTGAGCGGGTCATCATTAGTCCAGGCGGTGATGTAGCATGAACCATCGCCTTATGGTCTCCGATCCGGCAATTCGGAAGCAGTTACAACTCGCTGGGCTGCGCTTCATGTACAGCCGCTCGATGTGGCTTGCCAGCGAGGCCCGGGTGATCGGCATCAAGCTCAAGAACAACAAGCTCTCAAGTTCGGAGGTTGATCAGAAGTTAGAAGAGTTGGGCGCGCTAGATCTTGTGTACCCAGAATTGATGGGTGCCGAATGAGCGAGCCGGAATTTCCAGAGGAGCACTTGGCTTATGATAGTGCCGGCAACTGTCTTGGCGCGATCGAACGGCCGCGCAAGCCCGTGACGTGGCCCAATGAGGCAGACGCCAGGTACAAGGCCTATGCCGAACAGGCCGCGCGCCGGAAGGTCGCCGTTGCGGCCGAGGCCAAACGCGAAGAATTCGGGCCGGGCTACGCCTACCAAACGCTCGGCGACTTTATCGGCGCCGAAGACCATCAGAAAATGTGGATCATCAAGGGCGCCGTCGCCTGGGGTGAAACATCCGCATGGATCGGCCCGCCCGGCAGTCTCAAGTCTGCCCTGATGTCGGACCTCGCCATCAGCGCCGCCTTTGGTCGGGACTGGCACGGGCGGAAATCCAAGGGCCGCGTCGGCGTGATCTACTTCGCCCTTGAGCGTGCCGATCTGGTGCGGAGACGTATTGAAGCGCAAATCGCCCGCACGGGAATCTCTATTGATCCAGAGCGGCCCGGCGTTATCTCAATAGTTTCGAGCACCATCGACCTTTTTACCCCCGAGAGCGTCGCCAAGGTCGTGCGGACTGTGAAGAACGCAGAAGAGTTCACGGGCGAGGTCATTGGCGTCATCATTTTCGATACCTTTGCGAAGCTGATGGCGGCCAGTGGTGGTGATGAAGACAAGGCCAAGGATCAGGGCAAAGTCTTCGCCAATATCGAGCGGATAAAAGAGAAGCTGGGCCGTCCGCACGTCGCGCTGGTGGGCCATACCGGCAAGGACGAGAGCCGCGGCGCGAGAGGCTCCAACGCAATCCTAGGCGATGCTGACGTCATGGTGACGATTGCCGGCGAGGACATCAAGACCGCCACCGTCGTCAAGGCAAACGACATGGCGGAAGGCCCACTGTTCTCCTTCAAGTCGGATGTTCATCAGTTCGGCCTCGATGAGGATGGCGACCCGATCACGGTCAACATCGTCAGTGGCGATGAGGTCGACCCCGAGACACCGGCTCGCCGCGTCAACCGGTGGGGCAAGGGGCTCCGGCTTGTGCGCGACGCAATCAACGCAGCCGTTCTCGAGGCAGGCAGGGATCACCGTATCGGAGGGGGCGATGGCCCCGCGGTGAAGGCAACTACGGTCCAGGCCGCGAGAGCCCTCCACAATCAGCGCTATGTCAGCACGGGCGACGGGGACCGCAACGAAGCTGAACGCAAAGCCTGGGCGAGAAACTTCAAGCAGGCTCGAGACCTCAACCTTGTTGGCGGAGAGCTTGCCAACGGCCACGAGCTAATCTGGCTGGCGGCATAATCGGGACACGGGACGGGACATGGGACACCCCTATAGGGGTGTGTCCCTGTCCGTCCGGGTTCGGGGTCCGGGACAGTGTCCCGTAAATGTCCCACAGATGTCCCGTGCCGTGCCATGGCACAAAAACGGGTTTGGCTGGCACACGCCTAGCCCACGCCGGTTCGGCCGCGCGACGGTGATTTAGTGTTGTTGCGTCGGATATCACGCCGCGCCGAGCGCTCTTGGCGGAAACATCATCCGCCGACTTGTCTATATTTCAGCGGCAGATCTCAAAATATTTACAGTTCGCATTGGTGCGCACAATCCTACGCACAAACATTCTCTTGAACGCTACAGATTATCGCGCTAGATTAACTGCATCGGTTCGCCGATGTGCCCATGGCGGTCGATGACCGAGCGGGCTTTCCCGGATGTACGGAAAGCTACGCAACCATGGGCGACAAACCCGCTAACCACCGCTGCCAGGTCTGCCGCCATCCTGAACGATGGCGCATCGAGCTGCTGCGAGCTGGCGGGGCCTCCCTCGATAGCCTGGCCGAGAAATTCAGCGTCGATCGTGATGCGATCTGGCGCCACTGGTCCAAGCACGTCTCTGCCGAAACCAAGGCCACCTACCTGTGTGGCCCGGCTCAACTGGCCGAGCTGGCAGAGAAGGCGGCAAGCGAGGGCGATAGCGTCCTCGACTATCTCCGGATGGTCCGCACTGTGCTGTCTGGCCAGCTTGCGAGCATGAACGAAGCCGGCGACGGACGAGGCGCCGCGCTTATCGCCGGCCGGCTAGTCTCCACGCTCGAAACCATTGCCCGCGTCACCGGCGAGCTGGGCTCGATGGCCCATAGCGTCAACATCACGAACAACATCGCTGTCTTGGCCGAACATCCCGCCTTTCTGAGGATGCAGGCCACCATGCTCAGAGCCCTTGCGCCGTTCCCTGATGCGCGTGCGTCCGTCGTGGCAGCACTGCGCAACCTGGATGAGGAGGACTCACCAGCGGGGCTGCCAGGGCCGTCCACGAGTCGGGTAATCGACCATGTCGCCGCCTAGCCTTGCCTCACGCCTGGCGGACTCGCTGGCCGATGGCGGCTGGCGTGCGAAGGCGCGTCCGTCGCAGTTGCCTCCGCCGGGTGACTGGCTCGGCTGGCTCCTGATGTCAGGCAGAGGGTTCGGGAAGACATTTACTGGCTCCGGCTGGGTGAACGAGCTGGTTGAAACTGCCGCTGCTGGCCGGATTGCGCTGGTGGCACCCACGGCTGCCGACGCGCGGGACACGATGGTCGAGGGTCAAAGCGGCCTGCTGCGAATGGCGCCCCCGTGGAATCGACCGCAATACGAGCCCTCCAAACGCCGGCTGACTTGGCCGAATGGCGCCATCGCGACCACCTTCTCCAGCGAGGAGGCTGACCGCCTTCGTGGTCCTGAGCACGATGCCGCGTGGGCCGATGAGCTAGCTGCCTGGAACGACCCGCAGGCGACCTGGGACATGCTCATGTTCGGCTTGCGGCTCGGCAAGCATCCGCGCTGGCTCGCCACAACGACGCCGCGGCCAATCAAGCTGTTGAAGGAGATCCTGGCCCGTGAAGGTCGCGACGTGGTGGTAACGCGTGGCTCGACTTTCGAGAACGAAGCGAACCTTGCGCCAACCTTCCTTGCCGCGATACGTCAGCGCTACGAGGGCACGCGGCTCGGCCGTCAGGAATTGAACGCCGAGATCCTGGACGATGTCGCGGGCGCATTGTGGACCCGTGACATGCTCGAGCGCGCGCGGTTCACGGGCACCGTTCCCGGCCTGAGGCGGGTTGTCGTCGCAATCGATCCATCCGGCACCAGCGGCCAGCAGGACGGGGGAGACGCCATTGGCATCGTCGTTGCCGGCCTCGGTGTTGATGGCCTTGGCTATATCCTCGCGGATCGCACGATCAAAGCATCACCTGCGATATGGGGCGCCAGGGCCGTTGCTGCCTACCGTGAGTTTAAGGCCGACCGCATCGTTGCCGAACGAAACTTCGGCGGCGCAATGGTGCAGCACGTCATCCGCACTGTCGATCCGAACGTGCCTTATCGCGAAGTCACGGCGAGCAGGGGCAAAATCCAACGCGCTGAGCCGATCGCGGCCCTGTATGAGCAGAGCAGGGTTCGTCACGCCGGCAATTTCACTGAGCTTGAGGATCAACTCGCGGCGATGACGGGCGAGGGCTACGGCGGCGACGGCTCGCCAGATCGTGCCGATGCACTCGTCTGGGCACTCACTGAGCTGATGACCATGCCGGTCGCTGCCAGGATCACCTTCGGTACGTATGGCTCCGAGCCGCACGATCATTACGGCTTGCAGCCGAGACAGGGCCTTTTCCCGGAAGGCGAGAAACCCAAACCCGGCCACTACGTCGGTTGGAATTAACGAGGATTACGCATGAGCACCAACGTCAAAGGTCGTCGAACTATTCGGAAATCGTCACTCACGAGTCAGAACAGCCGCACCGTCGGATTCTGGGAGCTCGAAGCTAAACCGGGTTCGACGCTGGCCCGACTCGAGAAAGCCTATTTGGCAGCGCTCGACACCGTCGATGCCGTCGAAGCACACAAGGCTACGTCGGCATCGTCCGGCAGGTTCACCGGCGAAGGATTGAAGGCGGATGTGCTGTCATTCGCCGCGACGCACGCCCCGTCCCTGAAGCGCAGCCGGCAGCAAATAGCAGTGGCCAAGCGCGAGCTTGATGATCTGCGCGGCCGGATCTCGCTCGATCAGCAGACCGACAAGGCCGATGCGGTTGGCTACCTGCGCAGGCTGGAGATCCGCGGCTTCCTGGCTGGCATGAACGATGAAAAGCGCAACCAGTATCTTTCGAAGAACCGGGACAACCTGCCCACCGAGTGGGTGCAGGCGATCACGGAGATGCCGGCGATCGTCTCCGGCATCCTGGACAATGATCACAAGTTTTTCGTGGATCGCGAGCTGAAGCGCCTCCACGGCGACACCCTGAAGGAAGTCGAGGATCTGCAACGAGGAATTGAGGTCGCAGAGCGCGCGATCGAGATGGCGCGTGAAGAGATCATTCGCGAGGCGGAGGCCACACCTGTTCAGTTCAATCAGGCAGCCGCGCCTCATGAAGCCAAGGTCGGCGTCGCTTGGCTCAGCAAGGAGGGCAACCGCACTGTCGTGGTTGACCTCGACCGGAAGGTAAAACGCGAGGCGACGCCGGAGGAATTGGAGACTGGCATCTTTTTCGCCAGCTACGACGACTATGCGGCGAGCAATGGAATCCGAACTGAGAGGACGGCGGCGTGATTGAGCTTTCCAAATCCGACAAGGCAATGATCCGCTGCGCGGCCGGTGACCTCGACACGGCCGGCGTGCAGAACCTCGAGGCCAAAGTCGTCGCGCTTCTAACGAAGCAGGTCGGCAATGGCACGCTCTCCCACGTCACCAAGAACAACGTGCGCGCGGCTATCACCCTGGTTACTGATGCGGGCAAGTGAGCCACGAGGGCCACATTCTGGCAGAGTTGTTAGCTGATCCGCGTTTCAGTTTCAGCCTTGCATCTGAAGTTCAGCGTCAGCTTGAGCGGCTACTTTCATCGCAGCCTCCTGATCGTTTGCCGTGCGCCGATACGCTGCTTGAGATCGTGCTCCGCTCCATTGAAGAGGCATGCCGGCATATTTCCGGTGCTCGCGCGGCATTCGTGTCCCCGGCCATCTCAATCGGAATGCCGACGCGTTTCACGGCGCTGCGCCTGCCTCAATGAGAGAGTCTCGAAAGGTCAAACAATGGGTATCTCAACTTCACTAGACTTCATGGTGCCGGAAATGTCGGCCGGCGGACCCATCCAGATTATTCTTCCCGCTAGTTGCATAACGTTGTCCAACAGCGAGATCGCTGCGGACGCCGAAATTGGCGACGTGCTTGGAACGCTGGCGATTAATGCCGCCTACGAAGGCACGGTTGTTTGGGAAATGGTCGATGACTCCAATGGGCGATTTGCAGTCAATCCATCAACGGGCGTTGTGACCGTGGCCAAAAGCTTGAGCGACTGATGCTGCATGCGGCGAGCGCCGCCCAGGGCGTCGCGGCGTAGGAAGGGCGATAAGCCCGGGCAGCCCGAGCCCCCCTTAGTTGGGGCTTGCCGCCCACCTCGGACCTTAGACCGAGGAGAGGTGATCGGGCGCCACAAGAGGGTTGGGTCGAGGCAGTGCATCCTGAGCGGCTGGGTGTCGCAGGCATAGGGGCATTCCTGCAGCGGGACGAATTCCCGTAGCTTTCCGGTGCAACTGGCGCGCGGCATTTGTTAGCCCCTACCAATGCCGAAGACTTTCACCCATAGGGGCGTTTCGTTCGACGTGATCCGCCGCTATGAGGATCAGTTCGAGATCGTCATTCATCTCGACGATTCAAAAACGCGGAGCACCGTGAGAACGCGCCTGCCAGAGTTGGCAAAGCGCCGCGCTGAAATGCTCATCAATCGCAAGCTGAAAGACAAAATTAGGCCAGTGTGAGATGGCTCAATTGACGGTCGCCGAATTCGCAGACCTTGCGGAATAGGTCCGGGCCGATCTCGCCCTGCTCATAGTCGGACGAATCGTAGGCCTCACTAGAATCTTAAACTAGGTTGACCGATCTTATGAAACTTATCGGATTCCAGCATAAGATCGCTATAGATTTGTAAGTTACCCTTTAGTCGGGTTGACCCAAGCCCCTTGTGCAACTTAGCTCATTTGCCCATAATTTTTTTAAGAGCTAAAGTGGACCCAGTTGCGAACCCATATGCTCCAGGTGCCGGGAGCCAGCCGCCCGAGCTTGCCGGTCGTAGCGAGATTGTCAGCCGGACCGAAACAACACTTGCTCGTGTTAAAGCGGGGCGACATGCGAAGAGCTTTATGTTGGTCGGGCTCCGGGGCGTCGGAAAGACAGTTCTGCTGAATCGAATTGCCCAGATCGCTGAGGATGATGGCTACACCGCTACGGTGATTGAGGCGCCAGAAGGCAAGTCTCTGCCGGAGCTTCTAATCCCATGCTTGCGAAAGATTCTGTTCCAACTCGACACCAAGGAAAAAGTCACCGTCGCGGTAAAGCGCGGAATGATGGTGCTGAAGTCATTTGCCAAAGCGGTTAAGGTTACGGTGGGCGAGGTGGAAATTGGTTTGGACATCGACGCAGAGAAAGGTACCGGCGACAGTGGGGACCTCGACACAGACCTGGCTGATCTCTTCGAGGTAATTGGCGCCGCTGCTAAAGCAAGGAATACTGCGCGATAATCATCGACGAGCTTCAATACATCAAAGAGACTGAGTTCAGCGCTCTCATTATGGCCGTTCATCGCATTTCGCAGAAACAGTTACCCCTAATCGTGATCGGTGCGGGCTTGCCTCAGTTGGTCGGCCTTGCGGGCAAAGCAAAATCATACGCTGAGCGTCTCTTTGACTACCCAGAGGTGGACGCACTGAACGAAAAAGATGCCGCAAGCGCTTTGAAGGAACCCGCAAAGCGAGAGGGCGTCGACTGGCATCCTCAGGCGCTCAAACTGGCGGTCCAGCTAACACGCGGATATCCATATTTTCTTCAGGAGTGGGGATACCACTCTTGGAATGCGGCCAAAGCCGGCTCCGGTAAAATCACAACTAAAGATGTAAAGGCAGCTAGCGAAGCAGCGAGGTCTAACCTCGACGACAGCTTCTTCCGTGTGAGATTCGATCGCGTTTCGCCTCGCGAGAAGGATTACATGTTTGCCATGGCAGCGCTTGGGCCGGGAGCTCATCGCTCAGGCGATATCGCAACCGAACTCGGAGTTCCGGTCGAAAGCGTTGCTCCAGTTAGAAGCTCCCTGATAAAAAAGGGAATGGTGTATAGCCCGGCTCATGGTGATACGGCGTTCACCGTGCCGATGTTCAACGAATATTTGATTCGGATCGGCCGCTAGGGCCGCCGACGCGGTATGGCCGATCCGAACGCTTCGATACCAGACCTTCAAATCCAAACTCGCAAGCTTTCCTGAAGAGGTCGGGGCCATCTCGCCTTGCTCGAAGTCTGAAACGAAAATGCCCTCCGGCCGGCGCGCGAGAGCCGACATGCTGGTCACGGGCAATCCGGAAGACTCAGAAGATTGTCGGGAAGAAAACGATCGTTCGCGGTCTTGAGGTACTCGCGACCATCGTGTTTTTTGACGGTCACCTTGACCGTCTTGCCCTGCTCAGTGACCTCATAAGAGCTTTTGTCGCGTCTGACGTTTGCAATGGCTGTTTCTTCCAAGTCTTGCCATCCTGAACCACCGACTGCTTGAATACGCCGATGGCGGTCTTTATGGTTAGGCAGCCTGGTAATGCAGGTAATGCGGCGAGTCATGGCTCACTCCTATTCGTCTCCAGCGGCAGAACGGCATCACAGCAAATCCCCAATCAACCAAGTGAGGATACGGGGAGCTGCCTTACGGCCCGACGTGCGTCACTATTATCCCGACCAGCAGGACGGCGCTTAAGACCGCAAGGCCAATACAAATGCGAGCCGGGATTGAATAAGAACGGAAGTGTGGTTGTTCGAATATGCCACGCACCTCTGAGTTCTTTCCTTGGGCGTCGCGGGCTTCGGGATCGCGGCCTCTCACTGTCGCTTTAGCTCTCCCGCGTCGCGACAAGGTCTCGTCCGAGAATGCCGACCCGTTTGTTCAGCGCGTGGCGCAACGCATTGCCCTCACATGCCGTCATCCTGCCAGCAGACCGCTCGGATATACAATCCGTCATGACCCGTTGAATCTGGACTAGCGTCATACTTTCGATCTGGGCAATGCGCTTCTTAACTTCGGCGCGCAAGTTGGCAGTCTCTTTAGACATCGTCAGATCCTGATGCTCCACGGAGTCCAGCCCGAAAGGCTAACGACGTTTGACGGTACAGCATCAACATTGGATCGGCTCCTACCTATTCTAAGGGGGGGGGGCAGCCAGGCAGAATCGCGTCGCCGGTCAGGACGACAACCGACGCGACGGCTCACGCTATTCAAGGGGCAATCCGTTGTGCGGGTGAGCCTTGGTGGTGTCGTCCGGCGTCGTCGTAGCCAAGGCTCTCACGCAGCTTTCGTCAATCGGTGCGGAAGCGGAAGGCGTCGTAAGCGTGGAGTAGGCCGCCTCAGTCGACGGCCTTGGCCTTGCCGCAAGGCGCCTAGGTAGGCTTACGCCGTTCGCTCTCAACCCTATTCGCCGCCTTTAGCTGGTCTGTGATGTAGTCGGAGATATTCCCGATCTCAGCCTGCAGGTCCGCTTCCGGGATACTTTGTTCCTTGGCAGCATCGACGAGTCGGCGGCTCAATTCGGCCACATCCTGGGACGCGCCGATGGTCCGATATTGTTCGACAGCGTGAACGCTATTTTCGATCCAAAAATCGATAAACTCGCGCGCCTTGCTCATCGTGCATCCTCTCCGCAAACCAAAGACCAGCGTTAGCGCCGGTGAGCAAACGCAGCAAGGGCAGCTCGAAGCTTCTGACGAGCCGACGTTCGGCAGTCAGCCGGAGGCGCGCCTTTGGCGAAATTGATCACTTCGCATAGTCTGCGGTGGGCGAGGCTCGATCATTCAGTCGTTGCAGGAGGTGCGCGGGAGTGTTGGGTGCGCGAGCCTGCGGGCGGTCCACGCCTGGCAGGCCACAGCGTCGGCCTCGAGTCGGGCTTCCTTGGCCCCGGCTCGGTCGGCTGAATAACTACTAGGGTTAGAGGATTTGCAGCCCCTCAGCAGTTCGGGCTTTAGCCGAGCGGCGCCGGAAGAGGGGGGCGATGGCCGGGGAAGCCCGCCCGTCCCGTTGGCGCTTTCAAGGGCACTTGAACCATTTCGCTGGCCAAACCGACAAAAAGCCATCAAAATGGCCCTGTTAACCCTTTAAAGATACTTTCCGCCTCCTAATTGAGGTTCCGGCGCTTGCACGCACTGCGGGAACTTGGCATGCTTCTGCCCGTTATTGTGACGCTGAAGCCGTATTTATTCAGGTGAATCTCATGACTGAACTCGAAGTAATGAGAGCCCTAGGTATTTTTTCTTTCATTGCCGTTATCTTTCCTATCGTGAAGCTGGCCTTTGGGATTTGGAAAAACTCTGTTCCGAGGTCCATCGTGTTCGTCGATAAGGATGGATATGTGGTGAAGGAGATCACTGCCGAAAGCGTTCAGAAGATGGACACCAAGGAATTGGTGTCGCTGCACGACCGCATCCGGCAGAAGCATGACATCACCATCGGCACTAGAGCAGCAGCATAGCGACGCTCCTCCAACCGACATTACCAATAGGCCGCGCGGCCCCGGCACACTTTCAAAAGTCGCCGGGGCTGGCGTTGGTACAGGTTGGATCGTCATTGCCCAGAAGTTCGGATTAGGCGAGCCGTGGACCTTGGCTCTTGAGGGCGCGGCTCCATGGATTGCGGTCTTCATCGGAGCCGCCGGCCCGCTTGTCAGCGCCTATATCTTAAACAAGTTCAATTTGCGTGGTCTAAAAGCAGCCATGGCTGAGTTTGAGATTCAGGTCGCTGCAGCTCCCGTGGGGTCGCCAAGTCGCGCGACCGCAGAAGCAAATCTTGAGCAGCTTCGTCAGATGATCAATGAAAACCTGATTGACACCGCGTCTATCTTTCGGCGGCGCAGGCCCCATTAGCCCAATATATGTGCCGCCGCCATAGCCGGTGATGGTCCGCCCACTTGCCGCGCTTCAAGGCTAAACCTCACATCGAGACGGCGGTTTCTCGCCGGTACCGCCGCCGCGGCCGCCCTGGCCGGCGCTCCCGCGCTTTCGGCCGAGCCACCCGTGGATCCGGCTCTGGACGCCATCGCCCGGCATCGGCAAGCCTTTGCCGACCTCTTGGCGGCGATCAGGTTCGTTCCGGACAACCCGCTGAGGCCACAACCGCCGACGCCGCGAAGGCCAACGACGTCGGGCCGTGTCGTGTCGCTTAACCGACGGCGCTAGCTTTTGTTCTCTCGCTCAGCCCGGAATGTGGCCACGTCGTTTTCGATTTCCTCATTGACCCGATCGAAATGACCAGGATCTTCTAGCTGAAGCTCCTCTATCGCATCCGCAGCTGCGTTGGTCAGCCGACCAAGTTCGTCCTTGACCAAATCGTAGGGTGGATCGATGTTTCGCAGCAAGAGCTCTGACCGAAGATCGACCTCAGCGATGCGCAGGTTCCCGTCTTGGAATTTTGCTGCCAATCTCCGGAAGGCCTGGACCCAGGCAGCAATCAGATCATCAATCGATAGCGATTGATGTTTTCGACCTCGCGCAGCGTACTCCGCTGCCTCATTGGCCTGCTCGCTGGCAAGCCATGCTTCCATATCTCTTCTGAAATCGTCCCGGCTCATTTCTTCGCCCTCAGCCCAATTTCGACGAGGCGGCGGATCGCGTCCGAAACATTCGGGATGGGGTGCTGCTTTGCACGCCATTTTTCGATTGCATCGATCATCTCTTGGTCGAATCCGATGACCTTTTTGATGGGGTAAAGCTCCGGCCTGGGCATTCAAGGTCCTGTGATAGCGCATATGCGGTATTGACAAGCGTATATATCGCATACATCACATATGCAGACCGGAGGGAAGCGCCAACTTCCCATCCGGTCCTAACCCAAGCCAAGGAGTTACCCATGGCGAGAGCTGACTCAAATCATACCACAAAACCCCTGTCTTCGCTTTTCCAGGACCCCGTGCTGCGCGCCGCCTTCAGGGCCGCCGAGGACGATGGGCTTAGCCCGGCAATGGTCGACGTTGACCATCCGCGCCGCTTAGATGGTGGCGCTGCCGCCGTCTGCCGCATCCTCGAGACGGTTTAACGGAGGGCGCAATCATGAAGGCAACCAGCAATAGCGCCACGGGCGCTGAACAATTGTCGTCGTCACTTTTGACTCCCGATAGCGGCCCAATCGCAGGGCAGGGAGTCAAAAACGACGGTGAACCATCCGGCGTGTCGCAGATTCCCTCCGGCGGGACTGGGATGAACCGGAGGTCAGTCATGAATATGTTTGTGAGTGGTGCGGCTCTCGCGGGCGCGGCCGTCGTCGGGGAGCCGCGGCCGGCAGAATCGGCGGAGATGCCAAAAGCCTTTGACGTTGACACCGCTCGCCCAGAATTGCGCGATGCGATCAAGACGTTGGAGGAGGCTTATTACGCGCTAAGAGAAACTGACGCAGTGCATAGCGCGGCGTTCAAGACTTGGCGCGAATGGGAGACGAAAAACCCGTGCCCCCCGCCAGGTCGGGCGGAAAAGAAGTGGTACCGAAGGTCTGGAAAAGTACGGGACGAACTCGGTCTTGATGCGTCGCTCGAGGCCAGGGAGCGGGCTCAGCATCTCTACCGTTCGGCTCAGTTGGACGTCGGCAAAGTCGGGGCGGTCAACTTCGAGGAGCTGGCTCTCAAGGCGGCGGCATCCGTCGCTTTCGAGGGTGGCATCTCGGAGAGCTCTCGTCATCACTTGCTGATGGAGCGCCAGTTAGTAGCGTTTTCGGTGGCCCTCGACGCAGTCTCGCTGGCCACCGCTGCGGGTTACAAGCCGCCGGAGAATTGGGCGCTCGATCCGGAGAACAGGGCTCGCAGCGCCCTCATGCGAACTGCTCAGAAAAACCCGGGGGCGCTGGAGCGGGATGGGAAGCTGACCGAAGCCGGCCTGCTAACGAGGTACCAGAGCTTCCTCGTGCAGGAACTGCAGACGGTCAGTTGGGTCCTCTATCGCGAACCCAATTTCGCGAGAAATTACGTTATCTTTGATGACGCGGTTAGGGTCGTGTGCGAGCGAGAAAGACGAGAGGCCTCCCTTCAAGAGCCACTCAACGAAAGGCGCGCTTACATGCCGTTCTTTGACGAGGATCCGCTGCCCGAGCGCGCCCGCGCCGTGCTGGGGTCGCTCGGCATCGATACGCTGACGCCGGACTTGGCGGGAGCGACGACATGAAAGCTCATCAGGAGCCAACCATGGCATCGGCGCCACGCAATTCAGATCGCCTGCCAGCTGCCCGAATACCGCGAGGACGCGCTGGCGGTGCTGCGATTGGCGGAGCAACTCGTCACCGACTTCCTGTTCGAGGGGAAGCCGATGGACGGCACTCGGCCGATAATGGCGGTTGTGCACCGCATCGATTCACCTGATCGGAGCTGACTGGAGAGTTCGCAAAAGTAACGCCGCCGGGCTCGAAATACGCGTCCCGGCGGCGATTCCACACGCGGCTTTAGTCCCGTGTGATCACCAAGAAGTCGTAGACAGTTTGCCCTTCATGGCCCGGCAGTGAGTGTTGCGTGTACCGGTTCGCGGTCGTTATTCGGTAACCGTCCTCGCCTTCATGGCGGAAAGCATCCTGGACCATGCGCTGAAAAGCAGCCATGGCGTCGAGGCTCTCGTCGGCGGCGCTGATAGAGAAAGTGCGGTCGGTCTTGATATCAGAACGGTGGAATGCCGAACCTTTGCGAAGCTCATCGAAGTAGCCCATCGCAACCCCCGCTCGCTCTAAACTTGGTTGTGCAGTCAATTGTGCGTAGATGCCGCAAAGCCAGTTAACTAATTGAAATATATAGAGTGATGGCGGAGAGGGAGGGATTCGAACCCCCGATAGGCTTGCACCTATGCCGCATTTCGAGTGCGGTGCATTCAACCACTCTGCCACCTCTCCGATGGCCCGGGTGATTTGCGCCACCCGCGGTCGGGGCGTGTTCTAGGCGAGGATGGCGGGCCAGACAAGGCGCTGCAATAATATTTCCGTCACCGGCGCCTCGTCTCATCGAAGCACCGGGGGTGATGCAAGAAAGCGCGCGGAAACAAAGCGCTAGCGGGCGGTTCTGGTTCGATCGTCGCGCGGGCGCACCAGAGGGAGCAGGAGCGGACCATGGAGCATGCGACGATTCGGGCCAATGGCGCGGCGTTCCACGTCGCGCGGACCGGGAGCGGCAAGCCGCTGCTGCTGTTGCACGGCTGGCCGGAATTCTGGCTGACCTGGAAGCCGGTGATGGCGCGTCTGGCCGACCGCTACACCCTGATCGCCCCCGACCTGCGCGGCTTCGGCGACAGCGACAAGCCCAACGGCTCCTACGGCCCCGATCAGCATACCGACGACATGCTGGCGCTGCTGGACGCGCTCGGCATCGAGAAGGCAGGCGTGGTCGGTCACGACGTCGGCGGCGCGGTGATGCAGCCGCTCGCCCGCAAGGCGCCCGGGCGCATCGCCGGTCTGTTTTTCTTCGATTTCGTCTATCCCGGCATCGGCCCCCGGATGGCCGCACCCGACCGGCTCAACCACATCTGGTACCAGTCGTTCCACCAGATGGAGATGGCGCCCGCGCTGGTCGGCGCCAGCCGCGAGACCTGCCGCATCTACATCGGCCATTTCCTGCACAATTGGGCGCATCGCAAGGCTGCGTTCGACGACGTGATCGAAGACTTCGCCGACAACTTCTTCAAGCCCGGCAACCTCGCCGGCGGCTTTGCGCATTATCGCGCTTCTCATGCGGGGCGCGTGAAGATGATGCAGGGCGAGGCCCCCGCGCTGCCGCCGATCACCGTGCCGACCTGCATCCGCTGGGCCGAGCACGATCCGCTGTTTCCCTATGGCTGGACCGACCGGCTGGGCGAGACCTTCTCCAATCCGGACCTGAAGATGTTTCCCGATGTCGGGCATTTCCCGCATCGCGAGGACCCCGACGGCGCGGCCGCCGAGATCGCCGGCTTCTTCGGACGGATCAATTGGAGGTAGAAAGTGGTGGGACCGCCAGGACGCGACAAAAACTGGCGGTCCCGTGCCGCTTCTCAAAAATGCCGGCCGGGAAGTGCGGCTTCGCCGGTCGGCGGGAGCGACACGGGTCACGGTAGCGGCCGACGCCGAAACGGCAACGCGAACCCGATCTTAACCTAACCGATCAACCTTACCGCGCGATCGGCCGACACAGGCGAGGTTCAGGCATCGCTCAGGCGTCGGCCTTCTTGGCTTTTTTGGCCTTTTTCTCGCTCTTGTCGTCCTCGTCGTCCTTGTCCTTTTTCTCGGCCTTCTTGTCGTCCTTGCCGTTGTCTTTCTTGCGATTGGTGTAGCGGGCGTTGCCGAGCCCGGTTCCGATCGTCAGCACGCCCCAGCGCGCGACATCCTGCATGAACGGGACCTCGGCCAATCCCTGCGCCACGCCGTCATTATGCATCACGATCGCGGTGTCATGATCGCCGATCTGCGGGATCGCCTCGACCAGGCTCGCCGGCAGGTTGAATTTGCTGCTCTCCCAATTGCCCGGCAGGTTCTGCGCGCCCTTCTCGATCGAGCCGTCCTCCTTGATGACGCCGGGACAGGAGATCCCGATGAATGGCGCGAGCCTGAGATTCTCCTTCTCGGCGGCGGCGATCAGATCCTTCAGCATCTTCACCAGCCGCTTCACCGCGCCTTCGCGCGTCGGCTCGTCGTCGGCGTGGCGCCACAGCTCCGATTTCCAGACCGTTGCCTTGGAGAGATCCGGCTCCTTCTTCCAGCGCGTCTCGACGACGCCGCAGCGAATATTGGTGCCGCCGATATCGACCGCGAGCACGCCGTCATGGGCTTCGAAGATCCACGATGGTGCCAGATGCAGCGTGCCGATCAGGCCGGCGTCATCGGGGTGAAAGCGGATCGGCACCAGATCGACCTTGAGACCCTCCGACTTCAGGATGATGTCGGTGCGCGCGATGGCGAGCTCGCCGAGCCGGCTGTCGCGAAAACCGCCGCCGACCACGATGCGCTCGGTCTTGGCCCAGGCCTTGGTGTTGAGGAAGCGCCGCGTCACGTAGGCGAGTTCCTGCGCGAACTCCTCGATCGCGCTGTGCACGACCGCGGAGGCCTCGGTGTCGTCACCGACCAGCAGCTCATCGAGCTTCTTCTTGCTGATCTTGTCGGACGGCTCGTCGCCGAACGGATCTTCGTCCGACTTGCGCAGCGGCTTGCGCCAGCGGTCCAGGATCTTGCGGAACGCGCCCTTTGAGGCGCGATCGCCGAGAAAACCCTCGTCGTCCTTCAACTCGATGTTGAAACTGTCGATGTCGACAGACGGCAGCCGCGCGGCACCGTGGTGCGCGATGCCCGTGGTCAGTCCAGCGTCGTCAGCCATTTAGCCCTTGCCTGCCCGCTTGAGGTTCCCAGCACTAACGGCGGGGAACCCAAATGGTTGCTTTCCCGCGCGGCGCTTTGGCCGGCGCGGGAGGCAATTCGCAAGGCGTCAGGCGGCCTTCACGGCGTAACGCGCCGCAGGCGCGCTGCGGGACAGGTTCAGCATCAGCTTCTGACGGGCGGCCTCATAGGCCTGCCAGTCGGCAACCTCGGGCAACGACGGCACGGTGATGACTTCGCCCTGATCGAGCCCGGCAAGCGCGGCATCGACCATGTCCTCCGCCTTCATCACAATCTGGCTGGGCAGGTGCTCGACCGGCGTGCCGGCCAGACCCCAGAATTCGGTGGCCGTGGCGCCCGGCAGCACCGCCTGGACGCGGATGTTCTTGTCCTTCAGCTCATGCTGCAGCGACTGGGTCAGCGCCAGCACGAAGGCCTTGCTGCCGCCGTAGACGCCGTTGAGCATTTCGGGCGCGACGCCGACGACCGAGGCGATGTTGACGATGGTGCCGCCGCCGCGGGCGACGAATCCCGGCACCGCCGCATAGGTCAGGCGCATCAGCGCGTCGACATTGAGCGCGATCATGTCGCTCATCTTGTCGACATCGGATGCGAGCAGCGGCGCCGTTGCACCGACGCCGGCGTTGTTCACCAGCACGCTGATGCCGGCGTTATCGCGCAGAATGGATTCGATCCGTGCAACGTCACCGCGCTTGGCGAGGTCGGCGGCGACGATCTCGATCGAACGGCCCGTCTCCGCCGACAGACGCCTGGCGAGCCCATCGAGGCGCTCACGGTTGCGTGCGACGAGGATCAGATCGTAGCCACGCCGTGCGAGCCGGTCCGCATAGATGGCACCGATTCCGGACGACGCACCGGTAACGAGCGCCGTTCCCTTGGCTGACTTGGTCATGTTGGTCTCCTGTTTGACCTAGACGGCCGGTCTTGGCCGCTGCTCAGGTTCTACAGGCCCCCTTGCATGTCTCAAATGTCATATATACACCTTTTTAGGACACAGATTCCCGTCGGAGGGTTCCATGCAGGAGATCGGCTTCGTCGTCTTCCCGGAGTTTCAGGTGATGGGCTTTGCCGCCATCACTGCCTTCGAGGTTGCCAACCTGATCGCAGGCGAGCGCTTCTATGAGGTCACGCTGCTGTCGGAGCACGGTGGGCCGGTGCGATCTTCCGCCGGCTTCAATGTCGAAACGGAAGCCTTTGGCGATCGCAGCTTCGACACGCTGTTCATTGGCGCCGGCCACGAGCTTCATCCGGCATCCCCTGAATTGACCGACTATATTCGCCGCGCCATGACGGTGTCGCAGCGTATCGCCGCGCCCTGCATCGGCGCTTTTTCGCTGGCTGAGGCAGGCCTGCTCGATGGCCGGCGCGTTTCCACGCACTGGCAATTTGCCGCGGAATTGCAGGCGCGATTTCCCAGGCTCAAGGTCGAGCAGGACCGCATCTACATCGTCGACGGGCCGATCTGGACCTCGGCCGGCATGACCGCGACGATCGATCTGGCGCTGGCGATGGTCGAGCACGATCTCGGCATCGAGGTCGCGCGCTCGGTGGCGCGCAAGCTTGTCGTCTATCACCGCCGCACCGGCGGCCAGTCGCAGTTTTCCGCACTGCTCGAGCTCGAGCCGAAATCCGACCGCATCCAGAACGCGCTGAACTATGCCAAGGCTCACCTGCGCAACGAACTGTCGGTGGAGGAACTCGCCGAGATCGCGCGACTCAGCCCGCGCCAGTTCAGCCGCGCCTTCCGGGCCGAGACCGGCCAATCGCCGGCCAAGGCGATCGAGCAGCTCCGGGTCGAGGCTGCCCGCGAATTGATCGGCGACGGCCGCCATTCGATGGACGAAATCGCCGGCGAAACCGGCTTTGCCGACCGCGAACGGATGCGGCGGGCGTTCCTGCGGGTGCTGGGCCAGCCGCCGCAAACCATCCGCCGGCACGCACGGGCCGCCGCGCAGACCGCAGCTTGAGGGGAAATCCGGGCGAAAACCGCGCCAAACCCTTCATGTTTGGCCGGTTTTTGCCCTGCTTTACCTTGACTCCCCGTCGTTTGCGGCTATAAGTCCGCCCATCCGGCGCGGGGATTTTCTCGCGCCGATCGTTTTTGTGCGATCCAGTTTGGGAATTCATTCCCTTCGCGCGAAACACATAACCCATAGCGACTGAACAAAAAGCCGACCCGGGCTAACCGTCCGAGGCCGGAACCGAACACGAAGGAATCAAACGATGTTCGCAGTCATCAAAACCGGCGGCCGGCAGTACCGTGTCGTTCCGAATGATGTACTCGAGATTGGCAAGATCGCCGGCGATGTCGGCACGATCGTGCAGCTAGGCGAAGTTCTGGTGCTCGGCGGTGACACGCCGGTGCTGGGAACGCCCACCGTGGCAGGCGCCACCGTTGCGGCCGAAGTGCTGCAGCACAAGCGCGGCGCCAAGGTGATCGCGTTCAAGAAGCGTCGCCGCAAGAATTCACGCCGCAAGCGCGGCTATCGCGACGAGCTCACGGTGCTTCGCATCACCGAGATCCTCGCCGATAACGCCCAACCGACCGTCGGCCCGCGGCCGAAGAAGGAAAAGGTCGCAGCGCCCGCTGATGATGGCGAGGACGCAGCACCGAAGACGGCCAAGAAGAAGGCGCCCGCAAAGGCGCCGGCCGCAAAGAAGGCTCCGGCCAAGAAGGCCGCGGCCAAGAGCTAACAAGAAGTGATCGTCGCGTTTTCAGATTTGAAGCGTGACAAAACGTGAAATGATTCCGTCAAGGAATTGATCTAGAGATCAAAGCGAAGTCGGAGACGAGCTATGGCTCATAAAAAAGCAGGCGGTTCATCGCGTAACGGACGTGATTCCAAGGGCAAGCGCCTTGGCGTCAAGGCGTTCGGTGGCGAGCGCGTGATCCCCGGAAACATCATCGCGCGTCAGCGCGGCACCACCTGGCATCCTGGCCTTAATGTCGGCATGGGCACCGACCATACTCTCTTCGCCAAGGTCGAGGGTCATGTCGAGTTCCGTGCCAAAGCCAACGGCCGCACATTCGTATCGGTTATTCCGATGGCGGAGGCGGCCGAGTAGACGGTGGACACACATGAGTCCGCCGGGTCCTGTTGAACCGGCGGAGTCGCAAAGGGCTCCAAGGGGAGGCGGGATGACCGGCCTCCCCTTTTCGTTGCGCGCGTTCCGGTTCGACCGCGCGTGACGTTCCAAGCGTTGCGTACCGATTGTCGCATCACAGGAGCTCGACATGTTGCAGGACATCCCGACGCCGATCTTGCGCGAGGCAAGAGCTTGCGTCCTCGAGACCGAACGGCTGACATTGCGCAAGCCGACGCTCGCGGACGTAAAAGCCATTGCGCGGCTCGCCGATGACCGCCGCATTGCGGAGAACACCCGCCGCCTGCCGCATCCCTATACCCAGGACGACGCCATCGACTTCGTGCGCGCACTCGGCGCGGGCAGGCGCGAGACCGTCTTCCTGATCGAGAACAATCACACCCCGATCGGCATGGTCGGCATCGACTGGCGCGAGGAGACCGCGGCCGAACTCGGCTACTGGCTCGGCGTCGACCATTGGGGCCAGGGCTTTGGCACCGAGGCCGCGCGCGCGATGATCGACTACTTCTTCGAGGAATTCGATCTCGACCAACTGATCGCGGGCGCCCGCGTCGTCAACCCGTCGTCGCGCAACATCCTCGAGAAGTGCGGCTTCCAGTGGAGCGGCGTCGAGCTGCACCGCTTCGAGGCGCTGGGCTCATCGAGCCCGGTGGATGCCTTCCGGCTGTCGCGCGGCGTCTGGGCTTCGCTGAAGAGCTGGAACAACTCGACCCGGCGGCAGAGCTGATTCTTCACCCTCCCCCATGGGGAGGGTGAACATCACGCCGGCGGATTCACCGAGGAGTCTCCGCGTCCGAGCTGCTGCTCGCGCACGAAGATGTAGAGGCCGGCCGCGATGATAATCGCGGCGCCGACGATGGTGGCCCAGGACGGCACGTCGCCGAACACCACGAAGCCGAAGATCACCGCCCAGACGATCATCGAATATTGGTAAGGCACCACCACGCTCGCCGGCGCGAGTTTTAGCGAACGATTGACGCACAATAGCGCCGCAACCGAAATGATGCCGGCGGTGAAGAACAGCACGAGACTGCCGGCGCTCGGCGTCACCCAGCCGAACGGCGAGAGCACAAGGCCCAGGATGAACGTGCCGCCGAATTGCGATGTCGCCAGCACGATATCGGGCGTTGCCCGCAGCGAGCGCGTGATCAGCATCAGCACCGCAAACGACAGGCTGCCGCCAAGCGCGATCATCGCCGGCCAGCTGATCGTCTGCGCCGACGGCCGCAGCGCGATCAACACCCCGCAAAAGCCGACCAGGATCGCGGTCCAGCGCCGCCAGCCGATATGCTCGCCGAGCACGAGGCCGGACATCGCGGTGACGAAGATCGGCCCGGCCAGATAGTAGGTGATGACGTCGGCGAGCGGCAGATAGACGGTCGCCAGGAAGAAGGCGGCGACCTCAAGCGTCGACAGCGTGACCCGCAGCAATTGCAGCCACGGCCGCTCCAGATGCAGGAAATCAGCCCGCCGCTGCCAGACGATCGGCAGCAGCACGAGCAGCGCCGCGCAGGCGCGCAGCCACAGCAATTGCCCGACCGAATAGGTGGCGACGATGAATTTGCCCATCGCATCGCCGAACGAAAACATGAAGATCGACAGCAGCATCAATCCGATGCCGGCGAGCCGCGCCGATCGATCGTCATAGGAGGACAGTTTTGCGAACAGGCTCATTGTTGTCTTGTTGCCGCCGCGCGTGAATCGGGCCGGTCTTGCTGCCGGTTTTACCGACGTGGCGATGCAGGACAACCCCACCGAGGGCATATCGAACCAATTGTCGCAGTGCGGCGGCTGCGCTACCGCTAGGCCAGCCCTTCAAGAACGAGAGCAGGAAACGCCGCATGAGCGAATTCGACCCCACCCAGCATCGCATGGTCCCCGCGCAGCGCTGGTTCGAGGATTTCGTGCTCGGCGAGCGCTTCGTGATTCCGAGCCGGCCCCAGACCTCGGCGGTGTTCGCGGCGTTCCAGACCGCGAGCGGCGACACCCATCCGATCCATTACGACGTCGAATATTGCCGCACGCGCGGCATGCCCGACCTGCTCGCCCATGGCTTCCAGACCCTGGTGCACACCGCGCCCGGCGCGGGGCTGTTCCCCTATGTCGTCGAGGAGTCGCTGATCGGCTTCCTGGAACAGTCGAGCAAGTTCCTGAAGCCGGTCTACGCCGGCGATACCATTTACCCCGCGCTGGAGGTGATCGAGCTCGTTCCGGGCCGGACTACGGGCGTCGTGACGCTGCGCTCGACCGTGCATAACCAGCGCCGCGAGCTGGTGCTCGAAGGAATGCAGAAATTCCTGGTCCGGCGCCGGCCAACATAGCGTCAGGGGCCGCAAAAAGGCCCGACAATTAAGGCTTTTCGCCGAAGTCAGGGCCTTTCCGGGTTGCCGCAGCGGCCACCCTGCCCTAACTAGAGCACACCGGTCCTGATGAAATCAGAACCGGTGCGCTCTCGATTCTCGTTTTGACGCGTTTTCTTCACGCGAACCGGCGACCACTTCGCTTGAAAACGCTATAGTTGAACATCATGAAATTCCTCGATGAAGCAAAAGTCTATATTCGCTCCGGCGACGGCGGCAACGGCTGCGTCGCGTTCCGGCGCGAGAAGTTCATCGAGTTCGGCGGTCCCTCCGGCGGCAATGGCGGTCGCGGCGGCGACGTCATCATCGAGGCCGTCGACGGGCTGAACACGCTGATCGACTACCGCTACCAGCAGCACTTCAAGGCGCCAAAAGGCACCAATGGCATGGGCAAGGACCGCCATGGCGCCAACGGCAAGCCGATCGTGCTGAAAGTGCCTGTCGGCACCCAGGTGTTCGACGAGGACCGCGAGACCCTGCTGCACGACTTCACCGAGCTCGGCGAGAAATTCGTGCTGGCTGAAGGCGGCAATGGCGGCTTCGGCAACGCGCATTTCAAATCTTCCACCAACCGCACGCCGCGCAACGCCAATCCCGGTGCGCCGGGCGAGGAACGCTGGATCTGGCTGCGGCTGAAGCTGATCGCCGATGCCGGCCTGGTCGGCCTGCCCAACGCCGGCAAATCGACTTTCCTTTCGGTGGTCAGCGCGGCGCGGCCGAAGATCGCCGACTATCCCTTCACCACGCTGCATCCGCAGCTCGGTGTGGTGAACTACGGCGGCCGTGAATTCGTGCTCGCCGACATCCCGGGCTTGATCGAAGGCGCGCACGAGGGCGCGGGCCTCGGCGACCGCTTCCTCGGCCATGTCGAGCGCTGCCGCGTGCTGCTGCATCTGGTCGATGCAACCTGCGAGCATGCCGGCAAGGCCTACAAGACGGTACGCACCGAGCTCGAAGCCTATGATGGCCAGCTCGCCGACAAGATCGAGATCGTCGCGCTCAACAAGATCGACGCGGTCGCGCCCGACGAGCTGAAGAAGCAGAAGGACCGCCTCAAGCGGGCGGCGAAGAAGACGCCGTTGTTGCTCTCAGGCGTGACCGGCGAAGGCGTGCAGGACGCCCTGCGCACGCTGGTCGAGGTGATCGGCGAGGCGCCGGTATCCAACAAGGCCAAGGCTCAGGCGGAGCCGTGGGCGACGCCGCTGCCGCAGGGTTGAACGGCAACAGCCGAACAACACCTGTACTTCCCAAGCCACCTTGTGGCGCGTATTGCTTCCACCTTCCTGCCAGACCGAACCCATGAAACGCCCCGCGCTCAAGAACTTTCGCCGCATCGTCGTCAAGGTCGGCTCCTCGCTGCTGGTCGATTCGCAGGCCGGCGAGGTGCGCGCGTCCTGGCTCGCCGCGCTGGTCGACGACATCGCCAAGCTGCACAAGGGCGGCCGCGAAATCATGGTGGTGTCGTCGGGCTCGATCGCGCTCGGCCGCAGCCGCCTGAAGCTGCCACGCGGACCGCTGAAGCTCGAGGAGAGCCAGGCTGCCGCGGCGGTCGGCCAGATCGCGCTGGCGCGGATCTGGTCGGAGGTGCTCGGCCATCACGATATCGGCGCCGGGCAGATTCTCGTGACGCTGCAGGACACCGAGGAGCGCCGCCGCTATCTCAATGCGCGCTCGACCATCGCAAAGCTGCTCGAATGGCGTGCGGTGCCCGTGATCAACGAGAACGACACGGTCGCGACCACCGAAATCCGCTACGGCGACAATGATCGCCTCGCCGCCCGCGTCGCCACCATGACCAGCGCCGATCTGTTGATCCTGCTGTCCGACATCGACGGCCTCTACACCGCGCCGCCGGCGGTCGATCCCGACGCGAAGCTGATCCCGGTGGTCGAGAGCATCACCTCGGAGATCGAGGCGATGGCCGGCTCGGCCGGGTCGGAACTGTCGCGCGGCGGCATGACCACCAAGATCGAAGCCGCGAAGATCGCGACCACTGCCGGCACCCATATGCTGATCGCCTCCGGCAAGATCGAGCATCCGTTGCAGGCGATCGCCGATGGCGGTCGCTGCACCTGGTTTCTGACCCCGGCCAATCCGGTCACCGCGCGCAAGCGCTGGATCGCAGGCTCGCTCGAGCCGAAGGGCACGCTGACCATCGATGCCGGCGCGGTCGCAGCGCTGCGCGCCGGCAAGAGCCTGCTGCCGGCCGGCGTGATCAGGGTCGACGGCCAGTTTGCCCGCGGCGATGCCGTGGTGGTGCGCGGGCCCGACACCCATGAGATCGGCCGCGGCCTGGTCGCCTACGACGCCGAGAACGCCGAGAAGATCAAGGGCCGCTCCTCGCCTGACGTGATGGCGATTCTGGGCATCAGCGGCCGGTCCGAGATGATCCATCGCGACGATCTGGTGATCGGCCCGGCCGGAGCGATCCCGGCCAAGTAGGCCATTGGACGACAAGCCCGGCCTGCCGCCCACCTGCCATGCCGGTTCCGCGCCTCGCCAACCCATCAATTGCCATGCTAGAACATGGCCTTAATCCAAAGCTGGGACTTCCATGAGCGCGCCCCTGAAGGCGATCGACGGCAACGCCGATCTCTCCGCCCTGATGACCGACCTCGCCGCCAAGGCGCGCGCTGCCGCGCGCGTGCTGGCGCTGACGCCGCCGGAGCAGAAGGACCGCGCGCTCGCCGCGATCGAACGCGCGATCCGCGAGCATGCCGCGGCAATTCTCGCCGCCAATGCCGAGGACGTCGCGGAGGCGCGGGCTGCCGGTATGACCTCTGCCTTCGTCGACCGGCTGACACTGACGCAGGCGCGCGTCGCCGGCATGGCCGACGGCGTAGCCACCGTGCGCGAAATTGTTGATCCGGTCGGCGCCGTCACCGAAAGCTGGCAACGTCCGAACGGCATGACCATCGAGCGCGTCCGCGTGCCGCTCGGCGTGATCGGCGTGATCTTCGAAAGCCGCCCCAACGTCGCCGCCGACGCCGGCGTGCTTTGCCTGAAGTCCGGCAACGCCGTGATCCTGCGCGGCGGCTCCGACAGTTTCCGCTCCTGCCGCGCGATCCATGATTGTCTGGTGCAGGGCCTGCGTGAAGCCGGCCTGCCTGAGGCCGCGATTACCTTGGTGCCGACCCGTGACCGTGCCGCCGTCGGCCTGATGCTGACGGGATTGAACGGTGGCATCGACGTGATCGTGCCGCGCGGCGGCAAGAGCCTGGTCGCACGCGTCGAGGCGGAAGCACGCGTTCCGGTGTTCGCGCATCTCGAGGGCGTCAACCACATTTATGTCGATGCCAGCGCCAGGCTCGATATGGCCAAGGCGGTCGTGCTGAACGCCAAGATGCGCCGTCCCGGCGTCTGCGGCGCCGTCGAAACCCTGCTGGTCGATCGCAAGGCTGCCGCGACGAAGCTGAAGCCGCTGGTCGAGTTGTTGATCGATGCCGGTTGCGAGGTGCGCGGCGACGCCTCCGTGCAAAGCGCCGATGCCAGGGTGAAACCCGCATCCGACGAGGACTGGGACACCGAATATGAGGACGCGATCATCTCTGCGAAGATCGTCGACGGCCTCGATGAAGCGATTGCGCATATTCAAAATCACGGCTCGCATCACACCGATGCGATCGTGACGGAGGATATCGCTGCCGCGCAAAAATTTCTCAACGAAGTCGATTCGGCGATCGTGCTGCACAACGCCTCGACCCAGTTCGCCGACGGCGGCGAGTTCGGCTTCGGCGCGGAGATCGGAATTGCCACCGGCAAATTCCACGCCCGCGGCCCGGTCGGCGCCGAGCAGTTGACGAGCTTCAAGTACCGCGTCCACGGCACCGGGCAGACACGGCCGTGACCATTGTCGCACGCGCACGGTAGACCATTGCAGCAACCCTCGACCGTGCCGCACTCCGCAGCCCAGGCGCTTCCGTTCTATACCAACGGCATGCGCATCGGGCTGCTCGGCGGCTCGTTCAATCCGCCGCACGCCGCGCATCGCGCCATCAGTCAGTTCGCGCTCAAGCGATTGCAGCTCGACCGCGTGTGGTGGCTGCTGACACCGGGCAATCCGCTGAAGAACCATGATGGATTGCACGCGCTCGCCGAGCGAGCCGCGGCCGCACGCCGCGTCGCCGACGATCCGCGCATCGACATCAGCTGTCTCGAAGCTGTCATTGGTGTCCGCTACACTGTCGACACGATCATCCACTTGCGCCGCCGCGTCTCCGGCGTGCACTTCGTCTGGATCATGGGCGCTGACAATCTCGCGCAATTTCATCGCTGGAAAGATTGGCGGCGCATCGCCTCCGACGTGCCGATTGCCGTGATCGACCGACCGCCCCAGAGCTTCCGCGCCCTTGCCGCACCGGCGGCGCAGGCGCTCATGCGCTATCGCTTGCCCGAAAATCAGGCGACCCGGCTGGCCGATCAGCAGGCCCCGGCCTGGGTGTTCCTGACAGGAATGAAATCCAATCTGTCTTCGACCGGACTGCGGAACCCGGACGGGAGCTGGAGAACGGCGTGAAGCGCAAAAGGGTTACTGGAATATTGAAACCATTAACCCCACATGCGTAATATGGTGCGTGGGGCCGAGGATTCGGCACCCGCGATACAGTGAAAGGAATGGTCCCTGGCCACATCTGTATTGTCCAAGTCTGTTTTACCCAAGGTTCCAAAGACTGCGCGTAAAACATCGACGAAAACCGCGGCCTTGCAGGCGCAACCGGATGCCGACAAACCGGATGCCAACAAGACGCTGAGCCTGATCCTCTCCCGCCTCGAGGATATGAAGGCGGAAGAGACGGTCACCATCGACCTTCGCGGCAAATCCGCATATTCCGACTACATGATCGTCACCACCGGCCGGGTGAACCGGCACGTCGGTGCGATCGCGGAAAATGTGACGAAGGGCCTGAAGGAGAACGGGGTCAAAAGCATCCATGTCGAGGGCATGCCCAATTGCGACTGGGTGCTGATCGATTCCGGCGACGTGATCGTGCACGTGTTCAGACCCGAGGTGCGTGAGTTCTACAATCTCGAGCGGTTGTGGACTCAGAACCCGGCGGTCGCGGCGGTCTAAGGCCTATCGAAGCCGATGCGAATCGGCTGCAGCGCAGCTAGTCTGCGTTGATGCGCCTCGTCGTCATCTGCATCGGCCGCCTGAAACAGGGCCCGGAACGGGAGCTCGCCGAGCGTTATCGCGAGCGCTTCGAGGATATCGGCCGCAAGCTCGGCTTTCGCGGCCTCGACATTCATGAGATTGCGGAGAGCCGCGCGCGCGACACGCCCGCGCGCATCGCCGAAGAGGCCACGGCGATCTCGGCTTTGCTGCCCGACAAGCACGCGCTGGTGGCGCTCGATGAACGCGGCAAGAGCATCGACAGCACAAGCTTTGCCCAGCAGCTCGGCCGCTGGCGCGACGAGGGATTGGCGCATACTGTCTTCGTGATCGGCGGCGCCGACGGACTTTCGCCCGAATTGCAGCGCAAGGCTTCGTTGCGTATTGCATTCGGCTCCGCGACCTGGCCGCACCAAATGGTCCGCGTCATGCTTCTGGAACAGATTTATCGGGCCGCAACCATTTTGGCCGGCCACCCCTATCACCGCGCCTGAGGCGCGGCGACGGACAGTCGAAAGCGCTGAACGCACTCGGATGCAGCACAAGCGGGACACAGCTTCGTATTTGGCTTCGTATCTCGGCACCGCGCGCCGCTTCTGGTTGCCGGCGTCGCTGCCGTTGTCGATCGCCATGTTCGCTGCGTATCCGCTGACAGCGGCGCACGCGCAAGCGACACCTCCAGCGCAACAATCCGCGCCGCCGGCGCAGCAGGCCACCGCGGCGGAGACATCGCCCGATGCCATCAAACAGCGCGAGCAGGAGCTCGAGGCCGCACGCGAACAGCAGCGCAAGGCGACCGAGCTGCAGGAGAAGCTGAAAGCCGACATCGCCGCGATCGGCCAGGACCGCAGCGAGCTGAACCAGCAGCTGATCGACATTGCCGGCCAGGTGCGCGGCGTCGAGACGCGGATCGCGGACGCCGAGGCACGCTTGCAGGCGCTCGACGGCCGGGAGCGTGAAATCCGCGGCTCGCTGGATTCACGCCGGTCCGAGGTGATCGAGGTGCTGGCCGCGCTGCAGCGCGCCGGGCGGCGCACGCCGCCGGCGCTGCTGGTGCGGCCCGAGGATGCGCTGCAATCGTTGCGCACCGCGATGCTGCTCGGCGCCGTGGTGCCGGAGTTGCGCGTTCGCGCGGAGAAGCTTGCCGCCGACCTCGGCGAACTGGTGGCGCTGCGCAAGACGATCTCGACCGAGCGCGACGCGCTGGCCGGCGACCGCGACAAGCTCAGGGAAGATCAGACCCGCCTTGCGGCGCTGGTCGACGAACGGCAGCGGCAGCAGAGCGCGGCCGAAAAGGACATGGAGGCGGAAGGCGCCCGCGCCATTACGCTGTCCAAACAGGCCGACAATTTGCAGAGCCTGATCGCCAAGATGGAACAGGACCTCAAGAGCGCGGCCAAGGCTGCGGCCACGGCCAGCCTCCAGGGGGCGCCCGCGACGGTTAACGGCAAGCCCAATCTGGGGGCCCTGAAGGACCCCGCCCGCCTCAGCCCGGCGGTCGCCTTTGCCTCGGCCAAAGGCCTGTTCTCCTATCCCGTGAATGGCACCAAGATTCGCGAATTTGGCGGTTCCGACGGCGCTGGCGGCGTACAAAAAGGCATTTCTTTGGCAGCCAAGCCGGGCGCGCAGGTCACAACCCCGTGTGACGGCTGGGTTGTTTACGCGGGTCCCTTCCGCAGCTATGGACAACTCTTGATCCTCAATGCCGGGGGCGGGTATCATGTCCTGATCGCCGGGATGGAGCGTATTTCGGTAAACATCGGCCAGTTTGTACTTACGGGGGAGCCGGTTGCGACCATGGGGTCGACGTCCCAAGTTGCATCCATTCTCGCGACCAATGCGAGCCAGCCAGTGCTCTATGTCGAGTTCCGGAAAGACGGCACTCCAATCGATCCAGGTCCATGGTGGGCCGCAAATGAAGGCGAAAAGGTTCGCGGATGATGCGCAAGACTTCGGTAATTCTCCTTAGCGCCGCCACCGGCGCGGCCCTGACGCTTTTCGTCACGCAGCCCCGCGCGGTGCTGATGGGATCGAGCGCGCGCGCCGCGACGTCGGACACCTACCGCCAGCTCAATTTGTTCGGCGACGTGTTCGAGCGGGTGCGCAGCGACTATGTCGAGAAGCCCGATGACTCCAAGCTGGTCGAATCCGCGATCTCGGGCATGCTGTCCGGCCTCGATCCGCACTCGAGCTACATGGATGCCAAGAGCTTCCGCGACATGCAGGTGCAGACCCGCGGCGAGTTCGGCGGCCTCGGCATCGAAGTCACGATGGAAGACGGGTTGATCAAGGTCGTCTCGCCGATCGACGACACCCCGGCCTCGAAGGCCGGCATCATGGCCAACGACATCATCACCAATCTCGACGACGAGGCCGTGCAGGGCCTGACGCTGAACCAGGCCGTCGAGAAGATGCGCGGTCCGGTCAACACCAAGATCAAGCTCAAGATCATCCGCAAGGGCCAGGACAATCCGATCGACGTCACGCTGGTGCGCGACAACATCCGGGTCCGCTCGGTGCGCGCGCGCGTCGAGGCCGACGACATCGCCTATATCCGCATCACCACCTTCAACGAGCAGACCACCGAGGGCCTGAAGAAGGAGGTCGCCAATCTGCAGGGCCAGATCGGCGACAAGCTGAAGGGCTACATCATCGACCTCAGAAACAACCCCGGCGGCCTGCTCGAGGAAGCGGTCACGGTGTCCGATTCCTTCCTGGAACGTGGCGAGATCGTCTCGACCCGTGGCCGCAATGCCGAGGAAACCCAGCGCCGCGCCGCCCATCCGGGCGACCTGACCAAGGGCAAGCCGGTCATCGTGCTGATCAACGGCGGCTCGGCTTCGGCCTCCGAAATCGTCGCCGGCGCGCTGCAGGACCACAAGCGGGCGACGCTGGTCGGCACCCGCTCGTTCGGCAAGGGTTCGGTGCAGACCATCATCCCGCTCGGCTCGGGCAACGGCGCGCTGCGCCTGACCACCGCGCGCTACTACACGCCGTCGGGCAAGTCGATCCAGGCCAAGGGCATCGTGCCCGACATCGAGGTGCTCCAGGACGTGCCGGAAGAGCTGAAGGCGCGCACCGACACCAAGGGCGAGGCCTCGCTGCGCGGCCATCTGAAGAACGATGGCGACGAGAAGACCGGCTCGCAGTCCTATGTGCCGCCGGATGCCAAGGACGACAAGGCGCTGAAGATGGCCGACGACCTGCTGCACGGCATCAAGTCGACCTCCAGCGCGACGACGCCGGCGCCTGAGGCCGCGCGCGACAAGGCCGCGGTCGACAAGCCAGGCAACAAGGCCGCGAACTGATCCATCCAATCGATCTGGCGCAAAGGGCGGCCCTCGGGCCGCCCTTTCTGCTTTCTGCACCTGTGCTTGGACGGGAGGCCGGGGCGCGGGAATGCACCGCATCGTGCTATCGTTCGCCCTGTTGATTCGGGGAGGGTCATGGCAGAGGCGGCCGACGAACTGAGCACGCCGCTTGGGCAGACGACCAAGGGCAGGAGGCGCCGCGTCCGCCTGCCATTCACGGCGATGCAGGCGCTTGCCGTGCTGCTCGGGCTCGTGCTGGTCGGTTTCGGCGGCGTCGCGCTGTTCAACGACAATCCGCTCGGCGGCGAACCGATGGCCCGTATCGCGCTCGGCACGCCCCCGCCCGCAGTTGCCGACGACAAGCGCGCCCCGGCCGGCCAGGCCGAACCGGTGGCCAAATCCCCCGCCAAGACACCGGCCGCAGCCGGCGACGCCAAAGACGCGAAGACCGTCACCATCATCGACGGTTCCAGCGGCAAGCGCCAGGACGTGGTGATCGGCGCCGCCGATCCCGCCGACAAGGGCGATGGCGACGCGCCGGCGCTCGCGATGACCGGCATCGACCCCCGCCTGCTGGAAAAGTCGCGCTATGGCATGATCCCGGTGGTCGCCGACGGCCTGAAGCCGTTCACGGTCTATGCGGCCGACGCCGACCGCGCCAAGGCGGGCCGGATGCCGGTGGTCGCCATTGTGGTCGCCGGCCTCGGCGTCGGTGCCGCCAAGACCACTGATGCCATCATGAAGCTGCCGCCGGCCGTGACGCTGGCCTTCACGCCCTATGGCGCCGACCCCGGCAAGCTTGCGGAACGCGCCCGGACCCAACGCCACGAGATCCTGCTGCAGATCCCGATGGAGCCGTTCGACTATCCCGACAACGATCCGGGGCCGCAGACCTTGCTGACGACGCTCGGCAGCGAGCAGAATCTCGACCGCTTCTATTGGCACCTGAGCCGCCTGCAGGGCTATGCCGGGATCGCCAATTTCATGGGTGCCCGGTTCGTCGCAACCGATCTCGTGATGCAGCCCATCGTCCGCGAAGCGGCCAAGCGCGGCCTGAGCTATTTCGATGACGGTTCCACCCCGCGCAGCGTCGCGCAGAGCCTCGCCGCCGGCCAGGCGCTGCCGTTCGCCAGGGCCGATTTCGCCATCGACGCGGTGCCGACGTCGGCGGAAATCGACCGCGCGCTGGTCAAGCTGGAGACGATCGCCAAGGAACGCGGCACCGCCGTGGGCGTCGCCTCGGCGCTGCCGGTCTCGATCGAACGGCTCGGCGCCTGGCTCAAGACACTGGACTCCAAGGGCATCATGCTTGTGCCATTGACAACGGCGATGCTGAAATCAAAATCGGGCTAAAGATCAATCCGTTGGTGCAGCTTGAGACCTTGCCGGGGGCCGGGTCGGCGGCTCCGGAAACTGTACGAGGTAGCGGCAGCATGGCACGTTATGAAGACCTGCCCTATCGAACCTGCGTCGGCATCATGCTGCTGAACACCGCGGGGCTGGTCTTCATCGGACGCCGCGCCGGCGGCATCGAGCATGTCGACGACGCTCATGTCTGGCAGATGCCGCAAGGCGGCGTCGATCCCGGAGAGGATACGTTTCAGGCCGCGAGGCGCGAGCTCTATGAAGAGACCAGCGTCAAATCAGTGGAAAAGCTCGGCGAGGTCCCGGACTGGCTGATCTATGACATCCCGCGCACCGTCGCGGGGCGCGCCTGGAAAGGCCGCTATCGCGGCCAGCGGCAAAAATGGTTCGCCTTGCGCTTCACCGGCGAGGAGAAGGAGATCAACGTCTCCAATCCCGGTGGCGGTGGCCACAAGGCCGAGTTCATGTCCTGGCGCTGGGAGCCGATGAAGAATCTGCCGGAGCTGATTGTGCCGTTCAAGCGCCCGGTCTATGAGCGCGTCGTGAAGGAATTCGCCGGTTTGGCGGCCAAATAGACCCACGGCGTACGCAACCGAGATGTCATCAGATAAGCCCTATCGCCCCAATGTGGGCATTGCGCTGTTCAACGCCGCTGGACGCGTGCTGATCGGCCACCGGATCAAGGACGATGGTCCGGAGATCGTATTGCCCAACCTCGAATGGCAGATGCCGCAAGGCGGCATCGACGCGGGCGAGGATCCGCGCCAGGCCGTGATGCGCGAATTGTGGGAAGAGACCGGGGCCGTCAACGCCGACTATCTCGGCGAGACCGACTGGATGACCTACGAATTTCCGTCCCATCATGTGCCGGAAACACACCGTCTGGCACGATTTCGTGGCCAGCGGCAAAAGTGGTTCGCGCTGCGCTTCACCGGGCGCGACGACGAGATCGATCCGTTGACGCCGCGCAACAACCAGCCCGCGGAATTCGATCAATGGCGCTGGGAGCGCCTCGACCGCGTCGCCGATCTCGTGGTGCCGTTCCGGCGCGACGTCTATCGCGCGGTCGCGACCCGGTTTGCGGAATTCGCCGGCTGATCTGCAGGCCCAACGCGCCGTGCGTCGCCCGGCGTCATGCCATAGGTCGCGCGGAACACGCGATAGAAGGTCGCGATGCTGTCGAAGCCGCATGAGAACGCGATCTCGTCGATGCCCCGCTCCTGCATGAGGTAGAGAGACCGCCTCGCCTCCTTCAGCCTTGCCGCCGTCAGCGTCCGCGCAAACGACAGGCCGGTCGGCTCGAACAGCGCATGCAATTGCCGCAGTGAAATGCAAAGCTCCGTGGCCACTGCGGCCGGCGTGAGCGACGGCCGATGCAGGTCGCGGAGCAGGATCTCGCGCGCGGCGTGGAGGTAGCCCGCATGCAGCGCGGCACGGATTTCATCCTGGCGCGGCCGCACGCGCCCGCGCGCAAGCAGCGCCAGACGCACCATATGCGTGACGTCGCCGGCGAACTGCCCGGCCTGCGCGGGATCATGTGTCATCGCGCGGAACATGGCGCCGACAAGCCGGGTCAGCCCGGCATCCCGCGACAGCATCACCGGCGGCACGTCCTCGATCCGCGCATCGAGCACAAGCTCGCTGGTGACGGGAATCTTGAGGCTGTAGAAATGAAAGCCGTCGGTGCGTTCCGGCTTCGAGGCAAACGGAAGATTGGAGTGGCCGAACACCAGATCTCCATTGCGCACGTACTGGACGCGATCGCGGCCAATATCCATGTGACCGGGCCCGCGCACCTGCCACGCAAGATGCAGGCTGTTGCTCGGGACGCGTGCGATATCGGACGAGGTCCTGCTGACGCGATAGGAGGATGCCGACATTTCCGCCAGCACCGCCTCACCGACGGGCGTTGCGGAGAACCGTCCACGGAAATCGGGCCGCTTGTCACGGTCGAGCTCGATCGTGACCCCGAACAGGCTTTTGCCGCGGACCTCGCACCAGTGCTCGAAACGGTCTTGCGGGCGGAGAGCATCAGTCGAGAAAGTCAGCACAGCTTCTTGTCCGTTACATCAGGGATGAAATCGCGATGCGATCGGGCCAATTCGTCATCGCGCTGCAACTTGTCATTTGTGCACGATTCTCGCTGTAAACTGCTTCACAGTTTCCGAACCATGCTCTAGTTCGGGCCAACCGCGAACGGACCGATTGCGATGACACGACAATCGCTGTCGCGCTTGACGCACTCGCCGAGCGCCGAATTCACCGCGGTCTGTTCGTTGGCGGCCTTCAATCCGAGCCCCGGCCGTCCCTGCGCGCCGACCGCGATCGCATTCCAACCCGCCGTCGCATCGGCGAGCTTCCGTGCAACTTCATTGCGTTCGCCCGGCGCGATGACCGAGCTGTCCGCGGCCTTGAAGAAGCCCGTGACACGCAACGTGGTCGGAATCGGCACCACGAAGACATCGTCGACCACGACGATCGTGCAGGGCACGCCCGCGACCGCCCCGCAGGCTTGCAGGTTGCGGCGCGCCGATTCCTCGAGCGAATCGATGCCTGAATTGAAGAAGAAATGCCCGCCCGGACCGAGCGCGATGGTCCGCGTCTTCCGCCCCGGCACGAACAGGTTGTCGAGCCGGGCCTTGGCCGGGTCGCGCAACAGCGGAACGTCCTTGGTGGCGTACGGCTTCTCAACCAGCCCATCGCGCTTCACCCATGGCAAGGGCGGCAGCGGAGGCTGGCCATGGGCATACACAACGGTGTTGCCGACGGCATACAGTTCGCACTTGCGCGGCGAGTTGGCATTGTCGGCGCGCTTCTGGCACAGCTCGAGTGCCGCCGTCTTCGCCGCGTCCTCGCTCGGCTGCGCCACGCTCCATCCGACGAAGCCGTTGATGTTGAGGGCCACCGCCTTGGAATCGCCTGCGGGCAAATATTCGGCCACGAGCGCGCTACGGGTGCGGTCGCTGACGAAGGGCGTGCTGTCGGCGACGAACCTATCGCCCGATGAAATCGAAGGTGGCGGTGACGGCGGCACCGGAGAGGCCGGCGCGGCCAGATTCGGCGCAGGCGCAGGTTTCGCCGGGGCAGGCGGCGCCGTCGATGCTGATGGCGACGGTGCGGCCGATGGCGCCGGTGATGCGGATGCCGCGGGCGCGGATGTCGGAGTGGAGCTCGCCACGGAAGCGGGCTTCGTCGCCGACGTTTCCAGCTTGGCGTAGGTGAGGAAGCCGCCGACGCCGATCGCCGCCAAGAGCACCAGGGTGATGGCGGCGGGCCACATCCAGGCCGGCGCACCCGCAGGGGCGGCCTTGACCGGCTTCTTGACCTGCGGCGTCGCGTAGGTGCCGTCCTCGCGCCGCATCGCCACCATATAGGCGTGCACGGGGGTCGGGATGTTCTTCACTTCCTGCGCGCCGATGTCGGCGAACTGCACCGACAGCTTGTTGGCGACCTGTTCGTGCACCGCGCGCGATATGCAGATGCCGCCGACCTCGGCGAGGCCTTCGAGCCGCGCGGCGATATTGACGCCATCGCCGAGCAGATCGCCATCGCGCTCGACGACGTCGCCGATGGTGATGCCGATTCGAAACGCCATCTGCCGGCTTGGCGGATACGCCATGTTGCGCGTGCGCAGGCTTTCCTGGATGTCGATCGCGCAGCGCACGGCTTCAACGGCGCTGGGAAATTCCGCAAGCACCGCATCGCCCGCGGTGTTGAAGATGCGGCCACCGCATTTCGCAATGAAATCGTCGGTGACCTGCCGGTAGGAGGCGAGCCGCCGCAGCGTCTCTTCCTCATCCTCGGCAACCAATCGACTATAGCCTGCAATATCGGCCGCAAAGATCGCCGCGATCTTGCGCTTCATGAGCACCAGCCCCGGAACCCAAATATAGCGGGCAGAATGCCGCCAGACGCTCGCAGGCGCAACAAGCATTCGGCGCCCGCCAGGATGCGGCGAGCGTTGAATTATTCAAGTTTCGTAGCCGATGACTGGAAATGTGAGCGATTTCACAAGGAGGTCCGGCTCACCCGGACGCAACGGCGCGATCGCGACTAGGCAATCGCGCCTTAGTGCATAGCCGTCGCGTTGAGCTCGTGCTGGATGCCCTTGAAGTGATCGAGCCGCTCGATCGCGTGGTCGAGTTCGGTCCCCTCGTGCTCGGAGAGCTTTTCCTCCATCTCGGCGATCGTCTCGGCAAACTTCGCACGATCGAGATCCGCAATCGCGGTCGCGACGTCGGCGAGCACGGTGAGGCCCTTGTCCGACACCTCGGCAAGGCCGCCGAGCACGATCACCTTCTCGCGCTTGCCGGCGGCCGTGATCGTCAGGATCCCCGGACGAACCGTGGCGACGACCGGTGCATGGCCGGCGAGCACACCGAAATCACCCTCCACGCCGGGGACGTCGACCTGATCGACCTCGCCGGAGAAGGCGAGCTTTTCGGGAGAGACGAGATCGAAGTGGAAGGTGGCCATGGAAAACCTACGAATAGTGAGTAGCGAATAGCGAGCGGCGGCATAGGGAGTGCGCGATTGACTATTCGCTACTCCCTATTCGCCATTCACTTGCTTAGGCCGCTTCGGCGGCGAGCTTCTTGCCCTTCTCGACGGCTTCTTCGATGGTGCCGACCATGTAGAACGCCGCTTCCGGCAGATGGTCGTACTTGCCCTGGCAGAGATCGCGGAAACCCTTGATGGTGTCGGCGAGGTCGACGAACTTGCCCGGCGAGCCGGTGAAGACTTCGGCGACGTGGAACGGCTGCGACAGGAAGCGCTCGACCTTGCGGGCGCGGGCGACTGTCAGCTTGTCCTCTTCCGACAGTTCGTCCATGCCGAGAATGGCGATGATGTCCTGCAGCGACTTGTAGCGCTGCAGGATCTGCTGGACCATGCGCGCGGTGTTGTAGTGCTCGTCGCCGACGACGAGCGCCGACAGCATGCGCGAGGTCGAGTCGAGCGGATCCACCGCCGGATAGATGCCCTTTTCCGAGATCGCGCGCGACAGCACCGTGGTGGCGTCCAAGTGCGCGAACGAGGTGGCGGGCGCCGGGTCGGTCAAGTCGTCGGCCGGCACGTAGATCGCCTGCACCGAAGTGATCGAGCCCTTCTGGGTGGTGGTGATGCGCTCCTGCAGCGCGCCCATGTCGGTCGCGAGCGTCGGCTGATAACCCACCGCCGAAGGAATACGGCCGAGCAGCGCCGACACTTCCGAGCCCGCCTGGGTGAAGCGGAAGATGTTGTCGACGAAGAACAGCACGTCCTGGCCCTGGTCGCGGAAGTGCTCGGCAACCGTCAGACCGGTCAGGCCGACGCGGGCACGGGCGCCCGGCGGCTCGTTCATCTGGCCGAACACCAGCGCGCACTTCGACTTCACGCTCGGATCCGGATTGTGCGGATCGGCGTTGACCTTCGATTCGATGAACTCGTGATAGAGGTCGTTGCCTTCACGGGTACGCTCGCCGACGCCGGCGAACACCGAGTAACCACCGTGCGCCTTCGCGACGTTGTTGATCAGTTCCTGAATCAGCACGGTCTTGCCGACGCCGGCGCCGCCGAACAGGCCGATCTTGCCACCCTTCGCGTACGGAGCAAGAAGATCGACGACCTTGATGCCGGTGACGAGGATTTCGGCTTCGGTCGACTGGTCGGTGTAGGTCGGCGCTTCCTGATGGATGGCGCGCAGGCCTTCGGACTTGATCGGACCGGCTTCGTCGATCGGCTCGCCGATCACGTTGATGATGCGGCCGAGCGTGCCTTCGCCGACCGGCACCCGGATCGGCTCGCCGGTGTCGGTCACTTCTTGACCGCGGACCAGACCCTCGGTGATATCCATCGCGATGGTACGCACCGTCGACTCGCCGAGATGCTGCGCGACTTCGAGCACCAGGCGATTGCCGCCATTCTTGGTCTCGAGCGCATTCAGAATCGCCGGAAGGTGGCCTTCGAACTGCACGTCGACCACGGCGCCCGTGACCTGGGTGACGCGACCGTTCTGGTTGGCTGCTGTAGCCATGGACTGTTCTCCTTCGAAATCTGCCTTAGACCGCCTCAGCGCCGGAGATGATTTCAATCAGCTCCTTCGTGATCTGGGCCTGGCGGGTCCGGTTGTAAATCAGGGTTTGCTTGCGGATCATTTCGCCTGCGTTGCGCGTCGCGCTGTCCATCGCGCTCATCTGCGCGCCGTAGAACGAGGCGTTGTTCTCCAGCAGCGCGCGGAAAATCTGCACCGCGAGGTTGCGCGGCAACAGGCTGCCGAGAATCTCGTCTTCTTCAGGCTCGTATTCGTAGGACGTGGCGGGGGCCGCGCTGGCCGCGGGCGCAGCCACCTCGAGCGGGATGATCTGCTGCGCGGTCGGGATCTGCGCGATCACCGACTGGAAGCGCGAGTAGAACAGCGTGCAGACATCGAATTCGCCGGCGTCGAACCGCGCCAGCACCTTCTGGGCAATGTCCTCGGCATTGACAAAGCCGATCTGGCGCACCGAACGCAGGTCGAGATGCTCGACAATGCGCTTCTCGAAGGTCCGCCGCAGCTGCTCGTAGCCTTTGCGGCCGACACAGAAGAATTTGACTTCCTTGCCCTGCGCAAGCAGCGACTGTGCCCGCTCGCGCGCCAGGCGCACGATGGCGGAGTTGAAAGCGCCGGACAGGCCGCGCTCGCCGGTGCAGACCAGCAGCAGGTGCACTTGGTCCTGACCGGTGCCCGCAAGCAGACGTGGCGCGCCGGGCGAGCCATTGGCCGCGGCGGCGATGTTGGAAATCACCGCATCCATTTTGGTGGCATAAGGCCGCGCCGCTTCGGCGGCGTTCTGCGCGCGGCGCAGCTTCGAGGCTGCGACCATCTGCATGGCCTTGGTGATCTTCTGCGTCGCCTTGGTCGAGGCGATGCGGACCCGCATGTCTTTTAGTGACGCCATTCTTCGTTCACCCCGGCGATCCGACCACAACGGTCAGATCGCAAGCCTCCGTTCGTCACGCCCGGCGGCGAGCCGGGCGACGTCCCATTCGTTATGCAAACGTCTTGGCGAAGCCTTCGACCGCCGTCTTGAGCTTGGCGGCGGTGTCGTCGGACAGATCGCGGCTCGTGCGGATCGCATCGAGGATGTCGGCGTTCTTGCCGCGCAGCAGCGACAGCAGACCGTCCTCGAACGCCTTCACCTTGTTAAGCGGCAGCGGATCGAGATAACCGTTGGTGCCGGCCCAGATCACGCAGACCTGCTCTTCCATCTTCAGCGGCGAGAACTGCGGCTGCTTCAGGAGTTCGGTCAGGCGCGAGCCACGGTTGAGCAGGCGCTGCGTCGAGGCATCGAGGTCCGAACCGAACTGCGCGAACGCCGCCATTTCGCGGTACTGCGCGAGTTCGCCCTTGATCTTGCCGGCCACCTTCTTGGTCGCCTTGGTCTGCGCCGACGAACCGACGCGCGACACCGACAGACCGACGTTCACGGCAGGGCGGATGCCCTGGAAGAACAGGTCGGTTTCCAGGAAGATCTGGCCGTCGGTGATCGAAATCACGTTGGTCGGGATGTAGGCCGACACGTCGTTGGCCTGGGTTTCGATGACCGGCAGCGCCGTCAGCGAGCCCAAGCCATGCTCCTTGTTGAGCTTGGCGGCGCGCTCGAGCAGGCGGGAATGCAGATAGAACACGTCGCCCGGATAGGCTTCGCGGCCCGGCGGACGGCGCAGCAGCAGCGACATCTGGCGATAGGCGACGGCCTGCTTGGACAAGTCGTCATAGATGATCACGGCGTGCATGCCGTTGTCGCGGAAGTATTCGCCCATGGTGCAGGCGGTGAACGGCGCGATGTACTGCATCGGGGCCGGATCGGACGCGGTCGCCGCGACAATGATCGAGTATTCCAGCGCGCCCTGCTCTTCGAGCACCTTGACGAACTGCGCGACGGTGGAGCGCTTCTGGCCGATCGCGACGTAGACGCAATACAGCTTGAGGTTCTCGTCCGGCTGGGCGTTGAGCGGCTTCTGGTTCAGGATCGTGTCGAGCGCGATCGCGGTCTTGCCGGTCTGACGGTCACCGATGATCAGCTCGCGCTGGCCGCGGCCGATCGGAATCAGCGCATCGATCGCCTTCAGGCCGGTGGCCATCGGCTCGTTGACCGACTTGCGCGGAATGATGCCGGGCGCCTTGACGTCGACGCGCTTGCGTTCGGTCGCCTGGATCGGACCCTTGCCGTCGATCGGGTTGCCGAGCGCATCGACGACGCGGCCGAGCAGGCCCTTGCCGATCGGCGCGTCCACGATGGCGCGGGTGCGCTTGACGGTCTGGCCTTCCTTGATTTCGCGGTCGGCGCCGAAGATCACGATACCAACGTTGTCGGTTTCGAGGTTGAGCGCCATGCCGCGCGTGCCGTTCTCGAACTCGACCATTTCACCGGCCTGAACGTTGTCGAGACCGTAGACGCGGGCAATACCGTCACCGACCGACAGCACCTGGCCAACTTCGGTGACTTCGGCTTCCTGGCCGAAATTCTTGATCTGGTCCTTGAGGATCGCAGAAATTTCTGCGGCGCGGATGTCCATCAGCCTGCCTCTTTCATCGCGTTCTTGATCGAATTGAGTTTGGTGCGAAGCGAACTATCCACCATGCGGCTGCCAAGCTTGACCACGAGGCCACCGATAATGGAGGGATCGACCTTCACGTTAAGCGCGACGTCCTTGCCCGTCACTGATTTCAGTGCGGCCTTCAGCGCGTCGAGATTCTTGTCATTGAGCTGCTCGGCGACGGTGACTTCCGCAGTCGCCTCGCCCTTGAACTTCGCCACCAGCGCGCGATAGGCGCGGATCACATCGGCAATTGCGAACAGCCGGCGATTGGCGGTGAGCACCTTGAGGAATTTGGCCGACGTGCCGGAGATACCGGCCTTGTCGAGCACCGCGGTCAGCGCCTTCAGCTGGGCATCCTTGGAAAACACCGGGCTGCGAACGAGACGCTTGAGATCGGCGCTCTCGTTGAGCATGGCCTCGAATTTGTCGAGGTCGGCCCTGACTTGATCGACGGATTGCTCGTCGCGCGCCAACTCGAACAGGGCCGTTGCGTAACGACCGGACACTCCCGAAACGGACGGATCTTCAGCAGCCACGAGCTCGCTCTTTTTTGCTGTCAAATTCACAAGGGAAAAACCGTCGCCACCAAAGCAGCGCCTAGCGATCCAAGCCCTTGGAATTCAAGCGGGACTTCGATTTTCGACCGGCACAGGACGTGCCGGGACCGTTAAAATCGCGGCTTTGCTAACATAGCAATCGCGCAGGTGCAACATGACGGCATCGCGCGAGCCGCCTTGTCGCATGCGGTTTTTGACGACCGCAGCGAGCCGCCGAATCATGAAAATTCGGCGCGCGGAAATCCGTCCCGCCGACACCGATTCAGGTCACCGCAGATTTGTTCCATCGAAAATCTGCATGGGCCCATGGTTCCTAGCGCAGGGAACCCAAAACGGGCGTCCGCTTCATTTGGCGATTACTTACCGAAAACTTACCAGCGCCCCTCTAATCAGTATTCATGAGTATAGTTATCGTTAAAAATTGATTAACAGACAAGATTACGGAACCTCGCTCGAATACCCCGAAGCGGTAACAAGATATTTCAACGCGAGACAATCGGGATTTACTGCCCAATTCGTGCCTCATTGCGAAACCAAACGGCATTGGTCAACGAAGGGACGGGGGTCCACTTGCCGTGTTAGCGGCAATACTGTCTGAGGGTCTTATCAATGAATATCAAGAAGGCGGCGGGCAATGGTACCCGCTCGCGTACGGCGCTTGCTTTTGTAGCCGCAACTCTTCTGGTCGGGGGCACCGTGACGGAGGCGTCCGCGAAGTCCAGGCACCACCATCATCGCCACCACCATCATCACCACGCCCGCGCCGAAGGCTCGTCCTGGCGCGACGCCAATGCATCGATCCAGCCGTCCGGCGGCCACTCGTTCTCGGGAATGGCTTCCTTCTACGGCAATGAATCGGGCAGCCGCACCGCTTCCGGCCAGCGCTTCAACCAGAACGCCATGACCGCGGCCCACCGCTCGCTGCCATTCGGCACCAAGCTCCGCGTCACCCATGGCGGCCGCAGCGTCGTCGTCACCATCAACGATCGTGGCCCGTTCATCCGCGGCCGCGTGCTCGACCTCTCGACCGGCGCAGCGCGCGCCATTGGCCTGACCGGTGCCGGCGTCGGCCGCGTCACTGCCGAGGTCGTCTCGTAACGCGTTCAGTAAGCGTTGCGTTGCGTAACGGCCGCGAGGCCTGCTTCGCGCCAAAGGCCTGCCGTCGCGAATGACGGCAGGCTTTTTCTTTGACGTGTCATTCCGGGGCGATGCGCAGCATCGAACCCGGAATCTCGAGATTCCGGGTCTGGTCCTGACGGACCATCTCGGAATGACCATGGCTTACAGGAAGCTCTGCGGATCGACGTCGACCTCGAGCTTCAGATTGCCCTTGGTCTTCGGACCCGCCTCAAGCCACTCGCGCAGATATTGCGACAGGTCGACATTGCGCAGCGACTTCACCAGCAGGCGGAAGCGATAGCGGCCCTTGATGACCGCAAGCGGCGCCTCGGCGGGGCCGAGCACCTGGATCCGCTCATCGAGCGGCGCGACCGCGGCGAGCTTGCGCGCAAAGCCTTCCGCCGTCGGACGGTCGCCGGCGGAGACGATCAGACTCGCCAGCCGGCCGAACGGCGGATAGCCGGTGCGCTCGCGAATCTCGATCTCGCTGGCGTAGAACGCCTCGCGGTCATTGGCGATCAAGGCCTTGATGACGGGATGCTCGGGCTGGTGCGTCTGCAGATAGCCGACGCCGCGGCCCTGGTCGCGGCCGGCGCGGCCGACCACCTGGTTTAACAACTGGAACGTCCGCTCGGCGGCGCGCGGATCGCCATTGCTCAAGCCGAGATCGGCGTCGATGACGCCGACCAGATTGAGCCGCGGGAAATTGTGCCCCTTCGCCACCAGCTGTGTTCCGATGATGATGTCGACGCGGCCCTCGGCGATCTCATTCAGCTCGCTGCGCATGGTTTCGATCGAGGTGATGAGATCGCTCGACAGCACCATGGTGCGGGCCTCGGGGAAGATACTTGCGGCCTCTTCCTGCAGGCGCTCGACGCCGGGGCCGACCGCGACCAGCGATTCCTCGGCCGCGCAATGCGGGCAGATGTTCGGGCGCGGCATCGAGAAGCCGCAGTGATGGCAGACCAGCCGCTGGCGGAATCTATGATCGACCAGCCATGCATCGCAGATCGTGCAGGCGAAGCGATGGCCGCAGGCACGGCATAGCGTCAGCGGCGCATAGCCGCGCCGGTTGAGGAACAATAGCGCCTGTTCGCGGCGCTCGATCGCATGGCGAATCTGCTCGGCCAGCACCGGCGAGATGAAACGGCCGCGCGGGGGCGGCGCGCGGCGCATGTCGATCGCCTCGATATGCGGCATGTGCTGGCCGCCGAACCGCGACGGCAGCGCCACGCGCTGGTAACGCCCCTTGCGCGCATTGACCTCGCTCTCGACCGAGGGCGTCGCCGACGCCAGCACGATCGGGATCTTGGCGATATGGGCGCGGACCACCGCCATGTCGCGCGCGTGATAATGCGCGCCCTCGTCCTGCTTGTAGGCCTGGTCGTGCTCCTCATCGACGATGATGAGGCCGAGATCGGCATAGGGCAGGAACAGCGCGGAGCGGGCGCCGACCACGACCGGCGCCTTGCCCTCGGAGATCGCAGCCCAGTTGCGCGCCCGCGTGCGCGGCGTGAGCTCCGAATGCCATTCCAGCGGCCGCACGCCGAAGCGCTGCGCAAAGCGGTCGAGGAACTGGCCGGTCAGCGCGATTTCCGGCATCAGGATCAAGGTCTGCTTGCCGCGGCGGATGTTCTCGGCGATCGCCTCGAAATAGACCTCGGTCTTGCCGGAACCGGTGACGCCGTCGAGCAGCGCGACGTGAAAGCTGCCGCTCGCAGCCAGCGTCCGCATCACGTCGACCGCGCTGCGCTGCTCGCGCGAAAAATCCGGCTGCGCATAAGAGGGATCCGGAACGGGTGGCGCTGCCGGCGGCGGCATGGCCTCGACCGTCAGCGTGCCCTCGTCGACCAGGCCGTCGATCACGCCGGAACTGACGCCGGCCTCTCGCGCCGCCTCCGACTTGCCGTGCAGCAACCGGTCCGACAGCACTTCGATCACCCGCCGGCGCGCCGGTGTCAGGCGCCGCGGCGGCTCGCCGACCAGGCGCACCCCGAGGCGCATCCGCTCGGGCCCGAGATTCTCGCCCATCCGCAGCGTCATCCGCAGCACCATGCCGCGCGCCGACAGTGTGTAATTGGAGACCCAGTCGACGAGCTGGCGCAGCTCCGCCTTGAGCGGGGGAACATCGAGCTTCTCGCTGACGTCCTTGAGCCGGTTGTGCAGCCGCGGATCGGGCCTGGCATTCTCGGCCCACACCACCGCGACGACCTCGCGCGGCCCGAGCGGAACGCAGATCACATCGCCGGGCGCAAGCTCCATGCCGCCCGGCACGCGGTAGGAATAGGTCTGGTTCAGCGCGACAGGCACCAGCACGTCGACGACGTCTGTCGTCGATGCAGAGGCTGAGCCGGGGCGCGTGGTGTGGTCCATTGAATCAGAACTTTGAAAACCCGATCGGGCCAGAGCATTTTCGGTTCTGATTAAATCAGAACCGAAGCTCTAGCTTCTTGTTTTGACGCGTTTTCTTCACGCGAACCGGTGCCCACTTCGCTCGAAAACGCTCTATCACCGCTGCGCCGCTTTAGCGAACGGTAAACGAAGGCAGTGCGATATAATCAGGAGAATCGCAGCGCCAATAGCCCTCAGGACATGGCCGTTCAAGACATGGCCGCTCAAGACATGGCCCGAACCGACCAGCCCATCCAGCCGCTCGAGCTCGACTGCGCCGACGCGTCAGTCACGCAGGAGATGACGCGCTGGCTGTCGCATCTGCGCGCGGAGCGGCGGCTGTCGCCGAAGACGCTCGAGGCCTACGCCCGCGATGTGCGCCAATGCCTGACCTTCCTGGCCGGGCACTGGGGCGCGCGCGTCACGCTCAGGGCATTTTCCGCGCTCGAGGCGAGCGATGTCCGCGCCTTCATGGCGATGCGCCGCGCAGACGAGATCGGCGGGCGATCGCTGATGCGGGCGCTGGCGGGCCTGCGCTCGTTCGGACGTTTCCTGGAACGCGAAGGCAAGGGCAAGGTCGGCGCGCTCTCGGCGATCCGCGCGCCCAAAGTGGCGAAGAGCCTGCCGAAGCCGATCCATATCGAGGCAGCGAAGCGCCTTGCCGACGCGGACGAGCGTGCTGACGAAACCCGCGAGACCTGGATTCTGGTGCGTGATGCCGCCGTCATGGCGCTGCTCTACGGTTCGGGCCTGCGCATCTCCGAGGCGCTCGGCCTGAAGCGCCGCGACGTGCCGAAGCCGGGCGAAGGCGACGTGCTTGTCGTGACCGGCAAGGGCAACAAGACCCGCATGGTGCCGGTGCTGCAGAACGTGCTGCAATTGATCGCGGACTATGCGGCGATCTGCCCGCACCAGCTCAGCCCGACCGGGCCGATGTTCGTAGGCGCCCGCGGCGGCCCCTTAAGCCCGCGCATCATCCAGCTCACCATGGAGCGGCTGCGCGGCGCGCTCGGCCTGCCCGACAGCGCAACGCCGCATGCGTTGCGGCACTCCTTCGCCACCCATCTGCTCAGCCGCGGCGGCGATTTGCGTGCGATCCAGGAATTGCTCGGCCACGCATCGCTGTCGACCACGCAGATCTACACCGGCATCGACAGCGAGCGCCTGCTCGAAGTCTATCGCTCCGCGCACCCGCGCGGCTGAACGCCCGGATCTGAGTTCAGAACACAGCGCGGGCTTCGCTCCCATCAATGCGCCGTTCATCATGCGCCGTTCATATTCATAGGACTGCTACAAACCGCCCGCCCCTTGCCTTGTGCGCCGCATTCGGCAATCGTGGCGCGGTCTCATCCGGAGGGGAATCATGAGCGCACATGAAAGTATGGAGCACGCGGAGCATGCCGAGCATGCGTCGGGTGAGAACAAGAAGATCGCACTCCTGATCGCCGTGATCGCGCTCTGCCTGGCGCTGTCGGAGACGCTCGGCAAGGGCGCCCAGACCGAATCGATCAGCAAGAACGTCGAGGCGTCCAACCTCTGGGCCTTCTTCCAGGCCAAGAGCATCCGCCGCACGTCGGTGCAGACCGCCGCCGAACAGGGCAAGCTGAACCTCGCGACCACCACCGACGAAGCGGCCAAGGCTGCGTTGCAGAAGCAGATCGACGACTGGCAGAAGACCGCGGCGCGCTATCGTTCGGAGCCGGAGACTGGCGAAGGTTCAGAGCAACTCGCCGAACGCGCCAAGCACGCCGAGCATGAGCGCGACGAGGCCACCGCGAAGTATCATCACTTCGAGCTGGCCTCCGCCGCCTTCCAGATCGCCATCGTGCTGGCGTCAGCGACGATCATCACGGGCATCATCGCGCTGGCCTGGGTGTCGGGTCTGGTGACGCTGGCCGGCATCGTGATGACGCTGCTCGGCCTGTTCCAACCGCATTTGCTGCATCTGCATTGAAGGGCTGGGCTACGCTCTGTGACCGTCATCCTGAGGAGCGCGCCCTTGCGCGCGTCTCGAAGGATCGACGGCCGCCGGCCGGGCCGTGCATCCTTCGAGACGGCCGCGCTGCGGCCTCCTCAGGATGACGGGGTAAAAGCGTTGCTTAGAGAACCTTGCTGGTCTCATGCACGCTTTTGCGGAAGCGCGCGATCAGGCGCAGCGTGCGCGCCGACCAGCCGTCGCCGTCGCCGCGGATCACCTCGAGGATGCGCCGCTTGATCGGTTCGACCAGCGCGGTGGCCTTGGCCCGCAGCCCCATGACGAAATTATAGAGTGCCTCGAACCAGGGCATCTCCAGCAGCTTCGGCCGCGTCACGTCGAACAGGAACGCCGTCACGCCGACGCCGACGATCTTGGCGAACAGGATCAGCGAGACCGCGCTGAGCCAGTATTGGTTCGCCAACAGCCAGAGCCCGACCAGCTTCAGCGGAAACAGCGGGATGACCGGCACGACGAAGACGATCAGCGTCATCGCCGGCGACAGCGAATCGACCCGGTCGGCAAGCCATTGCTTGAGCGCGCGCAGCGGAATCCACGCGACCACCCGCGCCACGATCGGTTCGACGTGGTCCCATAGCCAAGCCTCGATCAGGAAGATGATCGCAAGCAGGACCCAGAACGGCTGAAGCAGGCGGCGCAGCATCGCTATGATCTCTGCCCGGCTCGCATGCCGGATGTTCGATCACATATGGATGGCGCGCTTGCCGACCGCAAGCGCGGCTTCCTTGATCGCCTCGGAACGGGTCGGATGCGCGTGGCAGGTGCGGGCCAGATCTTCCGCCGATCCGCCGAATTCCATCAGAACGCAGGCTTCATGGATCATTTCGCCGGCTTCCCGGCCGACGATGTGCACGCCGAGCACCCGATCCGTCTTCGCATCTGCGAGAACCTTCACGAAGCCGTCGGTGGTCTGGTTGACCTTGGAGCGGCCGTTTGCGGTGAACGGGAATTTGCCGACGGTATACGCGACGCCGGCCTGCTTGAGGTCTTCCTCGGTCTTGCCGACCGACGACACTTCCGGCGTGGTATACACAACACCTGGGATGACGTCGTAGTTCACGTGGCCGGCCTGGCCCGCGATGATCTCGGCGCAGGCAACGCCTTCGTCTTCCGCCTTGTGCGCAAGCATCGGCCCGGCCACGACGTCGCCGATGGCGTAGATGCCCTTCACATTGGTCGAGAAGTGCGCGTCGATCTCGACCCGGCCGCGATTGTCGAGCGCAACGCCGGCTTCCTTCAGCCCGAGGCCCTCGGTGTAGGGCACGCGGCCGATGCAGACGAGCACGACGTCGGCTTCGATGGTTTCGGCGGCGCCGCCCGCGGCCGGCTCGATCTTGGCCTGCAGCGCCTTGCCCGAGGTGTCGACCGAGGTGACCTTGGCGCCGAGCTTGAAGACAAAACCCTGCTTTTCCAGCATGCGCTGGAATTGCTTGGCCACTTCGCCGTCCATGCCGGGCAGGATGCGGTCGAGGAATTCCACGACGGTGACCTTGGCACCGAGGCGATGCCAGACCGAGCCGAGCTCGAGCCCGATCACGCCGGCGCCGACGATCAAGAGGCTGGAAGGCACCTTCTCCAGCGACAGCGCGCCGGTCGAGGACACGACGCGCTTCTCGTCGATCTCGATGCCCTTCAGCCGCGCGATGTCGGAGCCGGTGGCGATCACGATGTTCTTGGTTTCGACGGTCTCGGATTTGCCGTCGCCGGAGACCTCGACCTTGCCGGCGCCGAGGATCTTGCCGGTGCCCTTGAGCACGTCGATCTTGTTCTTCTTCATCAGGAACTCGACGCCCTTGACGTTGCCGTCGATGCCCTGCTGCTTGAAATTCATCATCGCCGGCAGATCGAGCTTCGGCGCCGGGACGCTGACGCCCATCTTGGCGAAGGAGTGCGCGGCCTCCTCGAACATCTCGGAGGCGTGCAGCAGCGCCTTCGACGGCATGCAGCCGACATTGAGGCAGGTGCCGCCCAGCGTCGCATTCTTCTCGACGACGGCAACCTTCATGCCGAGCTGCGCCGCGCGGATCGCGCAGACGTAACCGCCGGGGCCAGTGCCGATGACGACGAGATCGTAAGAAGCCATGATTGAGGTCCTGTAGCTAAACTCTGTGACAGTTGGGCGGGCGCGATTCGATCGGACCGCTTCCCGCTTCTTGATCGTGCTCTAGAGCCCCGTTCCGATTGAATCGGAACGGGGCTCCAGGTTCTTGTCTTGACGCGTTTTCTTCACGCGAACCGGCACCCACTTCGCGCGAAAACGCTCTAGCGACCGCCCGACACGTCGAGGATCGCGCTGGTGACGTAGGAGGCCTCGTCCGAGATCAGCCAGACGATGGCGTTGGCGATCTCGTCGGCGGTGCCGACGCGCTTCATCGGCACCATATGGGCGAGCCGATGGGCGCGATCGGGCTCGCCGCCCGCGGCGTGGATGTCGGTATCGATCAGCCCGGGCCGGATTCCGGCGACGCGGATGCCTTCACCCGCGACCTCGTAGCCGAGGCCGACCGTGAAGGAATCGATCGCCCCCTTGGAGGCGGCATAGTCGACATAGGTGTTGGGCGCGCCGAGCCGCGCCGCGACCGAGGAGAGGTTGACGATGACGCCGCCCTCGCCGCCGTGCTTGGTCGACATCCGCTTCACCGCCTCGCGCGCGCACAGAATGCTGCCGGTGACGTTGACCGCCATCATCTGCTGGATGCGCTCGGCCGACATCTCGTCGACACGCACACCGCTCTTGCCGACGATGCCGGCATTGTTGACGAGCGCGCCGAGCGTTCCGAAGCTGTCTGCGGCCTTGAACAGCGCCAGGATGTCCTGCTCGCTGCCGACGTCGCATTTCACTGCGATCGCCTTGCCGTTCTTGGCCTCGATCGCGGCGACGACCTCATTGGCCGCCGCCTGATTGGACGCATAGCCGACCACGATGCGATAGCCGCGCGCGGCAGCAGCGAGCGCGGTGGCGCGGCCGATGCCGCGGCTACCGCCGGTGATGACAACGACCTTATCCGTCACATTGATCCCCAAATGTAAGCACCCAACAGAACGCGACGCCCGAGGTAATCGGGCGTCGCGCGCGAATGACCTTACAGGTCCAGCACCAGGCGGGCCGGATCCTCCAGGCTCTCCTTGACGCGCACCAGGAAGGTGACCGCTTCCTTGCCGTCGATCACGCGGTGATCGTAGGACAGCGCCAGATACATCATCGGCCGCACCTCGATCTTGCCGCCGACCACCATCGGCCGCTCCTGAATCTTGTGCATGCCGAGGATGCCGGACTGCGGCGCGTTGAGGATCGGCGTCGACATCAGCGAGCCGTAGATGCCGCCATTGGTGATGGTGAAGGTGCCGCCCTGCATCTCGTCGATCTTGAGCTGGCCGTCGCGGGCGCGGCGGCCGAAATCGGCGATTCCCTTCTCGATCTCGGCGATCGACTTGTGGTCGCAGTCGCGCACCACCGGCACCACCAGGCCGCGGTCGGTGCCGACCGCAACGCCGATGTGATAGTAGTTCTTGTAGATCAGGTCGGAGCCGTCGATCTCGGCGTTGACGGCGGGAATGTCCTTCAAGCCCTGCACGACCGCCTTGGTGAAGAAGCCCATGAAGCCGAGCTTCGAGCCGTGCTTCTTCTCGAACGTGTCCTTGTAGAGGGCGCGCAGCTTCATCACCTCGGTCATGTCGACCTCGTTGAAGGTCGTCAGCATCGCCGCGGTGTTTTGCACGTCCTTCAGGCGGCGCGCGATGGTTTGGCGCAGCCGGGTCATCTTCACCCGCTCCTCACGCGCGGCGTCGTCGGCCGGCGACGGGGCACGCACCTGCACCGCGGCGGCCGGCTGGTTGACCGGGGTCGGCGCCGAGGCGGCTTTCTCGATCGCGGCCAGCATGTCGCCCTTGGTGACGCGGCCGTCCTTGCCCGAACCGGGGACCGTGGTGGCATCGACGCCACTTTCAGCGGACAGCTTGCGCACCGAAGGCGCGAGCGGCGCATCCGCCGGCGGCACTTTTGGCGCGGCAAGGGCAGGCGCGGCAGCGGCCGCCGCAGCCGGCGCGGCAGCCTTGGCGGGGGCAGCGGCAGCAGGCTTGGCCGCAACAGCGCCGTCATTGATCTGGCCGAGCAGCGCACCGACGGCGACGGTCTCGCCATCCTTGGCGATGATCTCGCCGAGCGTGCCGGCGACCGGCGCGGGCACCTCGATGGTGACCTTGTCGGTTTCCAGCTCCACCAACGGTTCGTCCACCGCGACGGCCTCACCGGCCTTCTTGAACCAGCGGCCGATCGTGGCCTCGGTCACGGATTCCCCGAGCGTTGGAACGCGAATTTCAGTCATGGTCTTTTCCCCGATAACCTTGCGGTCGTAAAACTTGTCTCGCCACCGCCGCCAAAGCGAACGATCCGGTACTCCGTGACGACAGCGCTTGTGCTGGATGACGGGATACCGGATGCCCCGCTTTCGCGGGGCATGGTGTTGGTGAAGATCGTTAGTTCAGTGCGTCGTCGAGCAGCGCCTTGAGCTGCGCCAGATGCTTCGACATCAGGCCGGTGGCGGTCGCCGCCGAAGCCGGGCGGCCGGCATAGCGCGGCCGCCTGTTGGCTGCGTGGATCTGGTTCAGCACCCATTCCAGGTAAGGCTCGATGAAGTGCCAGGAGCCCATGTTGCGCGGCTCTTCCTGGCACCAGACCACCTCGGCATTCTTGAAGCGGCCGAGCTCCTGCACCAGCGCCTTCAGCGGAACCGGATACAGCTGCTCGATGCGCATCAGATAGATGTCGTCGGTGCCGCGCTTCTCGCGCTCCTCGTACAGATCGTAATAGACCTTGCCGGAGCACAGCACGACGCGACGGATCTTGTCGTCGGGCACTAGCTTGATCTTCTCGTCCGGCAGCATCTGCGCGTCATCGTACAGGATGCGGTGGAACGTGGCGTTCTCGCCGAGTTCGTCGAGCCGCGACACGGCGCGCTTGTGACGCAGCAGCGATTTCGGCGTCATCAGGATCAGCGGCTTGCGGATTTCGCGATGCAGCTGGCGCCGCAGCGCGTGGAAGTAGTTCGCCGGCGTGGTCGGATAGACCACCTGCATGTTGTCCTCGGCGCACATCTGCAGGTAACGCTCGAGGCGCGCGGAGGAGTGCTCCGGTCCCTGCCCTTCGTAGCCGTGCGGCAGCAGGCAGACGAGGCCTGACATGCGCAGCCATTTGCGTTCGCCCGAGGAGATGAACTGGTCAAACACCACCTGCGCACCATTGGCGAAATCGCCGAACTGCGCTTCCCAGAGCGTCAGTGCATTCGGCTCGGCGAGCGAGTAGCCGTACTCGAAGCCGAGCACCGCCTCTTCCGACAGCAGCGAGTTGATGACCTCGTAGTGGCCGGTATCCTCGCCGCCGAGATGGTTGAACGGCGTGTAGCGGCTCTCGTCCTCCTGGTCGATCAGGACCGAATGGCGCTGCGAGAAGGTGCCGCGTTCGGAATCCTGGCCGGACAGGCGCACATGATGGCCTTCCTGCAGCAATGTGCAGAACGCCAGCGCCTCGCCGGTCGCCCAGTCGATGCCGACGCCGGTGTCGATCGCCTTGGCGCGATTGTCGAGGAAGCGCTGGATGGTGCGGTGGGCGCGGAAGCCGTCCGGCACCTTGGTGATCTTGCGGCCGATGTCCTTGAGCACGGCGACATCGACCCCGGTGACGCCACGGCGCGCGTCTTCTTCCTGATCGGCCGACTTGAACCCGGCCCACTTGCCGTCGAGCCAGTCGGCCTTGTTCGGCTTGTAGCCGGCACCGGCTTCGAGCTCGGCGTCGAGCCGTGCGCGCCAGTCGGCCTTGGCCTTCTCGACCTCGCCCTCGGTCAGCACGCCGTCGGCGACCAGCCGCTTGGCGTAGATCTCCAGCGTCGACGGATGCGAGGCGATCCGCTTGTACATCACCGGCTGGGTGAACGCCGGCTCGTCGCCCTCGTTGTGGCCGTGGCGACGGTAGCAGAACATGTCGATGACGACCGGCTTGTGGAATTTCTGCCGGAACTCGATCGCGACCTTGGCCGCGAACACCACGGCCTCCGGATCGTCGCCATTCACGTGGAAGATCGGCGCGTCGATCATCTTCGCCACGTCGGACGGATAGGGCGACGAACGCGAGTAGCGCGGATAGGTGGTGAAGCCGATCTGATTGTTGACGATGAAGTGCAGCGAGCCGCCGGTGCGGTAACCCTTCAGGTCGGACAGGCTGAAGCATTCCGCCACCACGCCCTGGCCCGCGAACGCCGCGTCGCCGTGCATCAGGAGCGGCAGCACCGAGATGCGCATGTCGGGCGGATCGCCGTGCTGATCCTGCTTGGCGCGCACCTTGCCCATCACGACGGGATCGACGATCTCGAGATGCGACGGATTGGCGGTCAGCGACAGATGGATGTTGTTGCCGTCGAACTCGCGGTCCGAGGAGGCGCCAAGGTGATACTTGACGTCGCCGGAGCCTTCGACCGAGTCCGGGTTGGCCGAACCGCCCTTGAATTCATGGAACAGCGCGCGGTGCGATTTGCCCATCACCTGGGTCAGCACGTTGAGACGGCCGCGATGCGGCATGCCGACCACGATCTCCTTCACGCCGAGATTGCCGCCGCGCTTGATGATCTGCTCGAGCGCCGGGATCAGCGATTCGCCGCCGTCGAGACCAAAACGCTTGGTGCCGGTGAACTTGGTGTCGCAGAACTTCTCAAAGCCGTCCGCCTCGATCAGCTTGTTGAGGATCGCCCGGCGTCCCTCCGGCGTGAAGCTGATCTCCTTGTCCGGTCCCTCGATGCGCTCCTGGATCCACGCCTTCTGCGCGGCGTTGGAAATGTGCATGAACTCGACGCCGAGCGTCTGGCAATAGGTGCGCTCGCAGATCTGCACGATCTCGCGCAGCGTGCCGTATTCGAGGCCGAGCACGTGGTCGAGGAAGATCTTGCGATCGAAGTCCGCCTCGGTGAAGCCGTAGGAGCGCGGGTCGAGTTCCTCGCGGTCGCGCGGCGCTTCGATGCCCAGCGGGTCGAGCTTGGCGTGGAAATGGCCGCGCATGCGGTAGGCGCGGATCAGCATCAGGGCGCGAACCGAATCGCGGGTGGCCTGATTCACGTCGGTGTCGGAGAGCGCGGCGCCCTTGGCCTGCGCCTTGGCGGCGAGCTTGGTGCCGACCGCCTTCTCGACCTGGGCCCAGTTGCCGTCGAGCGCCGAGGTCAGCTCATCGCGCGGCGTCACCGGCCAGTTGTCGCGGCCCCACGAGGCGCCCTCGGCGTTCTTCTGGACGTCGGTCGGGGCGTCCTTCAGGCTCTTGAAGAAATCCTGCCATTCGGCGTCGACCGACGACGGGTCCTGCTCGTAGCGGGCGTAGAGGTCGTCGATGTAGGCGGCGTTGGTACCCTGCAGGAAGGATGAGAGAGCAAAAGCGGCGTTCGCGTCTTGGCGAGACATGGGGCAGTCCTGGTGATTTTTTTCGGTTCGCGCGTGGAAGACGGCGCAAGTGCCGGTCTGAGAAGAGCGCCGGCTGGGTCGTTACCCTTTACCCTATCTAAGACAGATATTCCTGCCTAAAAGAACCAAGAAATGAATATATTTTCATATTTTATTGATCCGCTCAATCGGCGGTAAGACGCGCAAAAAAGCGCGGTTCCCGGACGGGAACCCGCCGGAAACCGCGCCATAACCCGAAGGGAACCTCGCCGGAAGGCGGTTACTTCAGCATCTCTGCGAGCGTGTGCCCGAGCCGCGCCGGCGACGGCGACACCCTGATGCCGGCCGCTTCCATCGCCGCGGTCTTGGAGCCGGCGTCGCCCTTGCCGCCTGAGATGATCGCACCGGCATGGCCCATGCGGCGGCCGGGAGGTGCCGTGACACCAGCGATGAAGCCAACCGTCGGCTTCTTGCGGCCGCGCTTGGCCTCGTCCTTGAGGAACTGGGCGGCGTCTTCCTCGGCGGAGCCGCCGATCTCGCCGATCATGACAATCGACTTGGTCTTCTCGTCGGCCAGGAACATCTCCAGCACATCGATGAACTCGGTGCCCTTGACCGGATCGCCGCCGATGCCGACCGCAGTGGTCTGGCCGAGGCCCTCCTGGGTGGTCTGGAACACCGCCTCATAGGTCAGGGTGCCGGAGCGGGAGACAATGCCGACGGAGCCGGGCTTGAAGATATTGGCCGGCATGATGCCGATCTTGCATTCGCCGGCGGTCATCACGCCCGGGCAGTTCGGCCCGATCAGCCGCGACTTGGAGCCCGACAGCGAGCGCTTGACACGCACCATGTCGAGCACCGGAATGCCCTCGGTGATGCAGACGATCAGCGGGATCTCCGCATCGATCGCCTCGCAGATCGCATCCGCCGCGCCCGGCGGCGGCACATAGACCACGCTGGCATAGGCACCGGTCTTCGCGCGCGCTTCCGCGACGGTGTCGAACACCGGCAGGCTGAGATGGGTCGAGCCGCCTTTGCCCGGCGCCACGCCGCCGACCATCTTGGTGCCGTAAGCGATCGCCGCTTCCGAATGGAATGTACCGTTCTTGCCGGTGAAGCCCTGGCAGATGACCTTGGTGTTCTTGTCGATCAGAATGGACATGGGATGCTTTCGCGAGACGAGCGGTGAAGGGTTTCAGTGAACACGCCGGTAGACGCCGGTGAGCACGTCGGCCCACCCTTCCGCGTCAGGCGAGAATTGGATTTTCATGTTGTAGGTGTTGTCGTCGACGACCTCGTAGACATGACGGGCGTTGCCGCGCAACGAACCACGCACCAGGATCAACGACTTGCCCGCCCAGCCGCCGGACGCCGGCGACGGCGGGTAGTAGCCGAGCGAATCGTGCCAGAACAATTTGTAGGCCCGATCGTCGCGGTCGTAGGTGAAGACGCCGTGGGTGGCGAAGCTCTCCTTGCCGTCGCGGGTCTGCACGCTGTCCTGGATCAGGTAGAAACCGTTGAGCGCGATGCGCGCGACGACATGCGAGCTCGCCGGACCGCCCGCGATCCAGCGCGACGGATAGACCATCTCTTCTCCATTCCACTCGCCCGCGAAAACCGCGAGCTTGCGGTGTTCATCAAGCGGTGTCGGAGCGTCGAGATGACCGGCCATCGTTAGCCTCCCTTGACGGCTTTCACGATTTTCTGTGCAGCGTCATCAAGATTGTCGGCGGGCAGGACGTTGAGGCCGCTCTCGCGGATGATCTTCTTGCCCTGCTCGACATTGGTGCCTTCAAGGCGCACCACCAGCGGCACCTTGAGGCCGACCTGCTTCACCGCGGCGACCACGCCTTCGGCAATCACGTCGCACTTCATGATGCCGCCGAAGATGTTGACCAGGATGCCCTTCACGTTCGGATCGGCGGTGATGATCTTGAACGCGGCCGCGACCTTCTCAACGCTGGCGCCGCCGCCGACGTCGAGGAAGTTCGCTGGCTCCATGCCGTAGAGCTTGATGATATCCATGGTCGCCATGGCGAGGCCGGCGCCGTTGACCATGCAGCCGATCGTGCCGTCGAGCGCGACATAGTTGAGGTCGAATTTCGACGCCTCGATTTCCTTGGCGTCCTCCTCGGTCTCGTCGCGCAGCGCGACCACGTCCGGGTGACGATAGAGCGCGTTGCTGTCGAACGACACCTTGGCGTCGAGCACGCGGAGCTGGCCCTGCTTGGTGACGACGAGCGGGTTGATCTCGAGCATCGCCATGTCCTTGGCGGCGAACGCTGTGTAGAGCTGACCGGTCAGCTTCTCGGCCTGCTTGGCAAGATCGCCCTTCAGCTTCAGCGCCTCGGCGACGGTGCGACCGTGGTGCGGCATGATGCCGGTGGCGGGATCGACCGAGAACGAGACGATCTTTTCCGGGGTCGAATGCGCGACCTCTTCGATGTTGACGCCGCCTTCGGTCGACACCACGAAGGAGATTTCGGAGGTCTCGCGATTGACCAGGATCGAGAGATAGAACTCCTTGTCGATCTCGGAGCCTTCCTCGATGTAGAGGCGGTTGACCTGCTTGCCGTGCGGGCCGGTCTGCACCGTGACCAGCGTCGCGCCGAGCATCTGCTTGGCGAACGCGTCGACCTCGGCGACCGATTTGGCGATCCGGACACCGCCCTTGTCGCCCGCGGATGCTTCCTTGAACTTGCCCTTGCCGCGGCCGCCGGCATGGATCTGGCTCTTCACCACCCAGATCGGGCCGGGAAGCTGCTTGGCCGCCGCGTCGGCTTCGTCAGCCTTCAGCACCGGCACGCCGCGCGAGATCGGCACGCCGAATTCATGCAGCAGAGCCTTGGCCTGGTATTCATGGATATTCATGGATCGTCGCTCCCAAACCCTCGTGCGGCGAACTTCACGTCAGCCTTGATCTGGCATACCATATACCAAGGCTCGTGCAACTAGAAAATTCGCCGGAATTTCATCACCTTGCACCCGACAGGCAATCGAAATCGCCTATCGGGCCATTGCTAACTCAGATTACTTGCCGAGCAGATCGGGCGCGATCTTCTTGCAGGCATCGACCAGGCCCTGCACCGCGCCGACCGACTTGTCGAAGGCTTCGCGATCCTTGCCGGCCAGCTCGATCTCGACGATGCGCTCGACACCCTTGGAGCCGATCACCGTAGGTACGCCGACATACATGTCCTTCACGCCGTACTCGCCGTTGAGATAGGCGGCGCAAGGCAGCACGCGCTTCTTGTCCTTCAGATAGCTCTCGGCCATCTGGATCGCCGACGCCGCCGGCGCGTAGAAGGCGGAGCCGGTCTTGAGCAGATTGACGATCTCGGCGCCGCCATTGCGGGTGCGATCGACGATCTCGTCGATCCGCGCCTGCGAGGTCCAGCCCATCTTGACGAGGTCGGGCAGCGGGATGCCGGCAACGGTCGAGTAGCGGGTCAGCGGCACCATGGTGTCGCCGTGACCGCCGAGCACGAAGGCGGTGACGTCTTCGACCGAGACGTTGAATTCGTCGGCCAGGAAGTAGCGGAAACGCGCGGAGTCGAGCACGCCGGCCATGCCGACCACCTTCTTGTGCGGCAGGCCCGAGGCCTTCTGCAGCGCCCACACCATCGCATCCAGCGGGTTGGTGATGCAGATGACGAAGGCGTCGGGGGCGTACTTCTTGATGCCGGCGCCGACCTGCTCCATGACCTTGAGGTTGATCGACAGGAGATCGTCGCGGCTCATGCCCGGCTTGCGCGGCACGCCCGCGGTAACGATGCAGACCTTGGCGCCGTCGAGCGCCTCATAGGAGTTGGCGCCGACCAGATTGGAGTCGAAACCGTCGACCGGCGACGACTGCGCGATGTCGAGCGCCTTGCCCTGCGGCACGCCCTCGGCAATATCGAACAGCACGACGTCTCCGAGTTCCTTGAGGCCAACGAGGTGCGCCAGTGTTCCGCCGATCTGTCCGGAGCCAATCAGAGCAATCTTGTCGCGTGCCATGGGAAATCAGTCCTTTGAACTGGGTGCAGGAGGGAGGGAAGTCGGTTGCAGGGGTGGTTATCCCTTTCGAATGATCCATTCAAGTCGCGGCCTGCCCGATTGCGGGCCCTGCCTGGAATTCGATCAGGCATGCCAGCAACATCCGTCCCGGAGACACGGAAAGTTGCTCCGAACCGAACCGCGCGCAAGAGCGAATATCAAGGCTGAATTCAGGTCTCGACCAGGCCGGTCGACGAGCCGCTTGCGGAGGAGTCCTTCCGGCCATGCGGCAGGGCCAAATAGGATTCCGAGCTCATTTCGATCAGGCGCGAGGATGTGCGCTTGAATTCCATCGCCTCGATGCCGTCTTCCGCAAGGTACAGCGACACCGGATCGGCCTCGGCCGAGGCCATCAACTTCACGGCATTGTCATAGAGCGTGTCGATCAGCGAGATGAAGCGCTTGGCGGCATTGCGCTCGGCGTAATCCATCACCGGAATGTGGTCGATCAGGATCGTGTGGTAGTCGTGCGCGAGCCTGAGGTAATCGGACGCGGCAAGCGGCTTCTCGCAGATATCGGCGAAGGCAAAGCGCGCGACGCCATGCGACGAGCACGGCACAGTCAGCAGACGCTTCTTGATCTCGATAAGGCGCGCCTTGCACGGCGCGTTGCCGGTCATCTTGCGCCACGCCGCATTGAGCGCATCGCGAGCCGCCTCATCCGCGGGCACCAGCCACATCTTCACGCCGACGAGCTTCTCGAGCCGGAAGTCGGTGCGCGCGTCGAGCCGCAGCACATCCATGTGGTCTGATATCTGCGCGATGAACGGCAGGAACAGCGCGCGATTGAGCCCGCCCTTGTAGAGGTCGTCTGGCGCAACGTTCGACGTCGCGACCACGACGGTGCCGAGATCGAACAGCTTTGCGAACAGCCGCCCGAGGATCATCGCGTCCGCAATGTCGGTGACGTGGAATTCGTCGAAGCAGAGCAGCCAGGCCTCGTCGAAGATCGCCTGCGCGGTGAGCCCGATCACGTCGCCGTCCGCGATCTCGCCGCGCGCGATCTGCTGACGATAGCCGAAGATGCGCTCATGCGCCTCGGCCATGAATTCGTGGAAGTGCGCGCGGCGCTTGTGCTCGACCGGACTCTGCTGGAAGAACAGATCCATCAGCATGGTCTTGCCGCGGCCGACCTCGCCATGGACGTAGAGGCCGCGCGGCGGCTTGTCGTCCTTGTCGCCGCCGAACAACCGTCCGAACAGGCCCTGCTTGCGCTGCGGCTTGTAGCTCGCGAGCCGCTCGTCCAGCGCGCCGAACGCTTCGGCGGCGCGGGCCTGCGCAGGATCGGCCTCGATCGCGCCGGAGGCGACCAGGGCGTTGTAGTGTTCGAGGAACGAATTCGGCGAGGTGGACAGCATGGGCCCACCTTACGGCCCTAGTGCGCGGAAAAATGCAAGTCGGGAATTGTGCCAACGGCCATGCGGGCAACGGGTATGCAAGCGCGAGCCCTTGCATACCACGGCCGACCGCACGGGCCACTGCCTGACACCTCAAGCCGCGATCTGCGATGCCTTACGCGCAGAGCGCGTAGGAATCCTCGACCACGTAGGGGCCGCCGCCTGTCGACGCCCGCGACGAGAACAGCACGAAGCGGTCCGCCAGGAAGCTGCGGCTCGGGAAGTAGCCGCGCACGGACAGATAATCCGCGACGTCCTGGCTCGACGCGTCATGCAAACGCGCAAGCGTGACATGTGGCGTGAATTTCCTGCCCTCGGGATCGAGCCCCATCCGCTGCATCATCCGCTCGAGCTCGGCCTGCAGTTCGATCAGCGGACGGCTCGGCTCGACGGCGGCAACCACCGCGCGCGGCTTGCGTCCGCCGAAGCTCGACAGGCCTTGCAGTTTGACCTCGAACGGCTTGCGGTTCACCCGGAACAGCATCGTTGCGATCTCGTTGGCCCACATGCCATCGATGTCGCCGATGAAGCGCAGAGTGACGTGATAATTTTCGGGATCGATCCAGCGTGCGCCGGGAAGGCCGCCACGCAAGCTGGAGAGGGTTTGGCCGATTTCGGCCGGAATTTCCAGTCCAGTGAACAGACGCGGCATCGCAATAATCCTCGATGCTTGGCGCGAGTTTTGGGAGCCCGCACCCTGTAACAGACCCCGGTGACGAATCACCGATGCCTATTTGTACCCGAGATATGTGACTCTGCGAAGCATGACCGGTTAACAGCTCGTAAACCTACGGACACCACACGGCTCACTGCCTGCGATTCAGCTGCGTTGCCCTGATAATGCGCCGAGAAATGCCTCCACCGTGGGCAGCATGTTGTTCACGACGATGTCCACGCCCGCTGCCGTCGGATGCATGCCGTCGGCCTGGTTGAGCTTGGCATCGGCAGCAACCCCATCGAGGAAGAATGGATAGAGCGGCACGCCGAGCGATTTCGACAGCGCCGGATAGATCGCGTTGAACTTCGCTGCATAGTCGCTGCCATAGTTCGGCGGCGCCAGCATGCCGCACAAGAGCACGGCGATCTTGCGCGCCTGCAACTTTGTGATGATGTCGGAGAGCGCGGCACGCGTGACCGCGGGATCGATGCCGCGCAAGGCATCGTTGGCGCCGAGCTCGACGATCACCGCATCGGTTCCGTCAGCCACCGACCAGTCGAGCCGCTCGCGGCCGCCCGAGGCGGTGTCGCCGGACACCCCGGCATTGGTCATCTCGACCTTTATCCCCTTGGCTTCCAAGGCCTTTTGCAGCCGGACCGGGAACGCCGCCGGGCCCGGGAGACCATAACCGGCGCTCAGGGAATCGCCCAGGACCACCATTTTGATGGGTTTCGCCGAACCTCCCGCGGGGCCCTTCTCCGGTCCGCCGGTCTGCGCGCTTGCCGCCGTCATCAAGCCCATAAGCAACACGAGTATGTGCACGAAGATTCTCAACCGGCCCTCGACCGCAGCCGCGGAAGTGCCATATGACCGAACCATGGACAGTCTCATCGAATCCTCTTCACTGACCGACGTCGAGCCGGACACCATTGCCGTCAGGAACGTCAATCTCTCGCTCGGCACCGGCGCGGCACGGGTTCATATCCTCAAAGATATCAGCCTTCGTGTGGCAGCGGGTGAGGCCATCGGGCTGATCGGCCCGTCAGGCTCGGGCAAGTCGACCTTGCTGATGGTGATGGCGGGGCTTGAACGTCCTGACAGTGGAGAAGTGGTCGTCAACGGCACCTCGTTCAATGCCCTCGATGAAGATGCGCTGGCGCGCTTCCGCGGCCGCCAGGTTGGCATCGTCTTCCAGTCGTTCCATCTGATCCCGACCATGACCGCGCTGGAGAACGTCGCGGTGCCGCTCGAGCTCGCCGGCAATCCCGATGCCGCCGCGCGCGCCGCGCAGGAGCTGCAATCGGTCGGGCTCGGCGAACGCCTGCATCACTATCCGACGCAATTGTCCGGCGGCGAGCAGCAGCGCGTCGCCATCGCGCGTGCGCTCGCGCCTGATCCTGCGATCCTCGTCGCCGACGAGCCGACCGGAAATCTCGACGAGACGACGGGAAAGCAGATCGTCGATTTGCTGTTCACCAAGCACGCCGAGCGCGGCATGACGCTGGTGCTGGTGACGCACGACCTCGCGCTCGCGCAACGTTGCGACCGCGTCGTGCGGCTGCGCTCCGGCCGCATCGACGGACAATCCACGACATGAGCATCGCGTCCGAAGTCGCGCTGCAGAGCCGCGCGTCGTCGCTTGCCATCCGTTACGCGCTGCGCGAATTGCGCGGCGGCCTGCGCGGCTTCTACGTCTTCATCGCCTGCATCGCGCTCGGCGTGATGGCGATCGCCGGCGTCGGATCGGTCGCAGCAAGCCTCGGCGACGGCCTGTCGCGCGAGGGGCGCACGTTGCTCGGCGGCGACGTCGCGTTCTCGCTGATCTCGCGCGAGGCCAAGCCCGACGAGGTCGCCTACCTGCGCACGCGCGGCGAGGTTTCGGTCGCGGCCACGCTCCGCGCGATGGCGCGCAGCGGCGACGGCAAGCTGGCGCTGGTCGAGCTCAAGGCGGTCGACGGCAAATATCCGTTGCTCGGCGAACTGACGCTCGAGCCGAACATGCCGGTCGCCGATCTGCTTGCCGAGCGCGACGGCGTCTATGGCGCGGCTGCCGATTCAACGCTGCTGGCGCGGCTCGACCTCAAGCTCGGCGACCGCGTCACGATCGGCAGCGCGACCTACCAGATCCGCAGCGTGGTGGCGGCCGAGCCGGACAAGCTCGCCGGCGGTGTCGGCCTCGGCCCGCGCTTCCTGATCAGCGAAGCGAGCCTGCGCGCCACCGACCTGCTGCAACCGGGCAGCCTGGTGCGCTGGATCTACCGGGTGAAGCTGCCCGACGGCGCCAACGACGATCGCGCCACCACCGCGCTGATCGACGGCGCGCGGGCTGCGGCGCCGGAGGCCGGCTGGGAGGTCCGCAGCCGCAACAACGCCTCGCCGCAGCTTGAGCGCACCATCAACCGCTTCACCCAGTTCCTGACCCTGGTCGGCCTTGCCGCGCTGCTGGTCGGCGGCGTCGGCGTCGCCAATGCCGTGAAGAGCCATATCGACCGGCGCCGCGACGTCATCGCCTCGTTCAAGGCGCTCGGCGCCACCGGCCGCGACGTCTTCACGATCTACTGCACGCAGGTGGTGGTGCTGGCCGGGATCGGTTCGGTGATCGGGCTCGTGCTCGGCGCCACGCTGCCCTTCGTCATCGTCGGCCTGTTCGGCAAGCTGCTGCCGCTGCCGGTGGTGCCCGCGCTGCATCCCGACGAGCTTGCGCTTTCCTTCCTCTACGGCCAGCTCACCGCGCTGGCGTTCGGGCTGTGGCCGCTCGGCCGGGTGCATGACGTGCCGGTCGCGGCGCTGTTCCGCGAGACCATCACCAGCGAGTGGCACCGCCCGCGCTGGAGCTATCTGGCGCTGATGGCCGTGGTGATCGCGCTCCTGGTCGGGGTTGCGATCGGACTTGCCTATGACAAGCGGGTCGCGACCGTCTTCGTCGTCGCCTCGATCGCGGTGTTCCTGCTGTTGCGCGGGATCGCCGAAATCCTGATGGCGGTGGCGCGCCGGCTGCCGCGCAGCCGCATCACCATGCTGCGGCTTGCAATCGCCAACATCCACCGGCCGGGCGCGCTGACGCCGTCGGTCGTGCTGTCGCTGGGGCTCGGGCTCGCCGTGCTCGTCACCATCACCCAGATCGACGGCAATCTGCGCCGGCAATTTTTGGCCGCGCTGCCGGACCGGGCGCCGTCGTTCTTCTTCATCGACATCCCCTCCACCGAGGCCGACCGCTTTGCCGCCTTCCTGTCGCAGATCGCGCCTGGCTCGACCGTCGAGGACGTGCCGATGCTGCGCGGGCGCATCGTCGCCGCCCGCGGCGTCAAGGGCGACCAGCTCAAGCCGTCAGTCGATTCGGAATGGGTGCTGCAGAGCGACCGCGGCCTGACCTACACCGGCAAGATTCCCAAGGGCTCGAAGATCGTCGAGGGCGAATGGTGGGGGCCGGACTACAGCGGACCACCGCTGGTCTCGATGGAGAAGAAGATCGCCGACGGCCTGGACCTGAAGATCGGCGACGAGATCGTGGTCAACGTGCTCGGCCGCGACGTGGCGGCGAAGATCGCCAACCTGCGCAACATCGACTGGCAGGGGCTCGGCATCAACTTCGTGCTGGTGTTCTCGCCGAACGCCTTCAGGGGCGCGCCGCACAGCCACGTCGCGACCCTGACGGAGCCGCATGCCGACAACGGAGACGATGCGCGCATCATCAAGCAGGTCGCCGACGCGTTCCCGATGGTGACCAGCGTGCGGGTCCGCGAGGCGCTGGAGACGGTCGGCAGCGTGGTCAGCAATCTGGTGCTGGCGATCCGCGGCGCCAGCGCGGTGACGCTGATCTCGGCGATCCTGGTGCTGGGCGGCGCGCTCGCCGCAGGTCACCGCCACCGCGTCTACGACGCCGTGATTCTCAAGACTCTCGGCGCCACGCGGGTGCGGCTGCTCGGGGCCTACGCGCTAGAGTATCTGATGATCGGTTTTGCAACCGCTTTGTTCGGGGTGATCGCCGGTTCGATCGCGGCCTGGCTGATCGTGACGCGACTGATGACGCTGAGTTTCGTCTGGCAGGCCAGTAGCGCCGCGCTGGTCGTGGTCGCCGCGCTGATCGTCACGGTTGGGTTGGGGCTGGCCGGAACGCTGCTCGCGCTGAACCAGAAGCCGGCCTCGGTGCTGCGGAATTTGTGACAATTTGTAGCGGCACCGAGGCCGTTTTTCCCTATACTGTTCGCTCAGAGCGACATTCGGCCGCGCGTGGAAGCTTGCGTCGGATGTGTTAATTTCCCACATACCAATCGAGCCGGATGCTCGTCTGAATGACACGGAATTAATGTTCCGCAAACCGAGCCATCTGAGATAGATTTACGACCGGCGCCGCAAATCCCTTGCGCTCCACCGGGACCAACCACGGGAATTCGACCATGTCGGACCTAGACCGCAATTACGCTTCTCCTTTCGGCCGGGCCGCCGGGCGCATTGACGCTGCGGCCGTCGACGCCGGTCTGCGCGCCTACATGCTGCGCATCTACAACTACATGAGCATCGGCCTCGCCATCACCGGCCTGGCCGCGCTCGGCGTCTACATGGGTGCGGTGACCAGCGACCAGTCCGCCGCCGTTGCCAAGTTCGGCAACGCCTATCTGACGCAGTTCGGCTACGCGATGTTCGTGAGCCCGCTGAAGTGGCTGTTCATCCTCGCCCCTCTTGCGATGGTGTTCGTCATCTCGGCAGGCATCAACCGTCTGCAGCCCGCGACCGCCCAACTCCTGTTCTGGGTGTTCTCGGCACTGATGGGCCTGTCGCTGTCGTCGATCTTCCTGGTGTACACGCACACCTCGATCGTGCGCGTGTTCTTCATCACCGCGGCGACGTTCGGTGCGCTGAGCCTTTACGGCTACACCACCAAGCGTGACATGAGCGGCATGGGCTCGTTCCTGTTCATGGGCCTGATCGGCATCATCATCGCGAGCCTGGTCAACCTGTTCCTGGCGAGCTCGGCGCTGCAGTTCATCGTCTCGGTGGTCGGCGTGCTGGTGTTCGCGGGCCTCACCGCCTGGGACACCCAGCGGCTGAAGAACGACTACATCTACGGCTACGCCTCGCAGGGTGGCGTGATGGCAGAGCGCGCGGCAATCACTGGTGCGCTGTCGCTCTACCTGAACTTCATCAACCTGTTCACGCTGCTGCTGCAGCTGCTCGGCCAGCGCGACTAAGCGCCTCGAGCGAAGGAATCGACCCAAGCCCCGGCCCTAGCGGCCGGGGCTTTTCTTTTGCGCGGAGCAAAAATACTGTCGCACCATGTCCAATCCTGCGGTGTCCAATCCGGTAATCAGGCCGACCGCCGAGGCGGACCTGCCCTCGATCACGGCGATCTATGAGCAGGCGGTGCGGTTCGGCACTGCGACCTTCGAGCTGATCCCGCCCGACCTCGCCGAGATGACCCGCCGCTACAGGGCGCTGATCGATGGCGGCTTCCCCTATTTCGTTGCCGTACTCGACGGCCGCGTCGCCGGCTATGCCTATGCCGGCCCCTACCGGCCGCGGCCAGCCTATCGCTTCACGGTCGAGAACTCGGTTTATCTGGATCCTGCGCTCCATCGCCGCGGCGTCGGCCTCAAGCTGATGGAGCGCCTGATCGCCGAATGCGACGCGCGCGGCTTCCGGCAGATGATCGCGGTGATCGGGGATTCGGCCAATGCCGGCTCGATCGGACTGCACCGCCGCTGCGGCTTTGAGATGATCGGGACACACCCGGGCGTCGGCCTGAAATTCGGCCGCTGGCTCGACACCGTGATGATGCAGCGCGCGCTCGGCGAAGGCGGCGCGACCGTGCCGGCGGATTGAGCGACAATTCGTAGCCAGGATGGAGCGCAGCGCAATCCGGGATAATCTATCTTCCCCTTCCCCCTGAAAGGGGGAAGGTCGGGATGGGGGTCAGCCACGGGCGACGCTGTGTGCGGAGAGAGCAAATCCCCACCCGCTTTGCTCTGACGAGCAAAGCGACCTCCCCTTTTCAAGGGGAGGTGGGGCTAGACCAGCGACAGCTTGCGGTCGATCACCAGCAGCACGCGTTCGAGTTCATGGCCGCGGCGCAGGATCAGGCCCGTCGCCGAAATCACGCTGTACATGCCCTGCTTGCGCGCGAGCCGGGGATCCTTCTCGATCCGGTAGATCGGCATTTCGGACGCGCGCCGAAACACCGAGAACACGGCACGGTCCTTCAGGAAGTCGATCGCATAGTCGCGCCACTCGCCGTCGGCGACCATGCGGCCGTAGAGATTGAGAATGCGGTTGAGCTCTAGTCGATTGAAGGTCACGCGGTTGGGCTGCGGGATCGCGGCGGCGGGGCGCGCCGCGGCGCGGCTCCCGCTCGGATCAGTGTCCTCCGAGATCAGACTCATCGAGCGCCTCCTGTCATCCCAGTGACGATCATGGTCCGAAAGCCGGTCCCCCTTTTCGGGATCGTCACAACGCTGACATGATTGCGCTAAGCGAGGGGGCCTGCAAGGGGCCATTCGCGATGCAACCGGGTCTTAACCACGGTCTGGCGCGGCGGATTATCCGGAAAACCAGAGAGTCACGGGAACGTTAGCGGAATCATATTGCTGCCCCACTTCCGCCCATCGCCCGCCCCGCTGCCCTGCGAAAGGAAAATCCTGCGTTGGCCCGGTCCTTTCGGTTCCGGATTCCTCAGCCCCCAGCCCCCCGGGGCCGTCGGGATCGGGCCTGTTCGCAGGGGAGTTAATCCCAACACTGGGCCAACGAAAGTTGGTCCTTTTTGTTTTTGGGAACCTGCTCCGCCGCGCGCGATCGCGGCGTGCGCAGAGGCTCACCGCTTTCGTTTCAGTATATCTCTGGATGGTTGTCGGCCGCCTCCCGCGTGGGCTGCACGACAAGCTGCGTGTCGCCCAATGGCGCGACCGACGGATACTGGCGCCGCGAGGCGCTAGCGAAGCGAGGTGAAAGCGGCGCCGAGCATCGGGCCCGGCTTGTCGCGATTGCCGTCCTGGACGTACACCGCCGCAGCGTCGACGCCATCTCGCGTGATGTTCTCCAACGGCACGGTCCAGCTCCCGGACGAACCGTTCCAGTCACCGACCTTCAGGAGATTGCGCACCACGTTATGGTAGGTGATCTCCTGGCCGCGGTTCTCGCCGCGCGCGATCGAGATCGGCACCGACTTCGAGATCGAGCAGATCCAGACTTCGCCGCGCGACACTGCGGGCGACTTCGACGCGGCCACCGAAACGTTGATCTGCTTGCCGGTCAGCGTCAGCGTCACCGGCACCGACATCACGCTGCCGCTCTTCTCGGTGTCCTTGATGGCGCTCTCGATGCTCGCCCGATCGCTGCCGATCACATGCGCGGAGCCATTGATCACGGCCTGCGGCGTGTAGACGTCGCGATCGCCGCGCATGTGCGAATAGGCTTTCTGGCGCGCGCTGAAACGGGAATCGGCCAGTGTGTCCTTCCAGCCGAGATAGTCCCAATAGTCGATCGGCATGCTCAGCGCGATGACGTTGGGGTCCTTGGCGAGATCACCGATGATCTTGTCCGCGGGCGGACAGGACGAGCACCCCTGCGAGGTGAAGAGTTCGACGACAGCACGCGGATCGGCGTGAGCGGGGCGGATGACCGCAACGATCGCGCAAATACCAAGAGCGCTGGACCATCGCGAGATCGAATTATAGGCCATCATCGCTGTCATACTGCGAACCAGTCGTGATGATTTCCATCCGTAATTGTACGGAGCATGAAGCCTGTCCCTGAACTTGCGTGCCCCAAAAACGCGAGAAAGCGGCCTTGTCATAGGCCGCCTTCTTTTTAGTCGCCACTCACTAAGCGGTGAGGCACCGATCACAAATCCGCGTTAGGCCGCGAGTTTGCGCAGCACATAGTGCAGGATGCCGCCGTTGCGATAGTAATCGAGCTCGTCCAGCGTATCGATGCGGCAGAGCAGCGGGACGTCCCGCTTGCCGCCGTCGCCGGAGACGATCTCCGCGGTCAGGATCTGGCGCGGCTTCAGGTCGCCCTGCAGCCCGCGGATCGTGACCTTCTCGTCGCCCTTCAGGCCGAGCGAGGACCACGACGTGCCGTCCTGGAAGGTGAGCGGGAGCACGCCCATGCCGACCAGGTTGGAGCGATGGATGCGCTCGAAGCTCTGGCAGATCACCGCGCGCACGCCGAGCAGGCGCGTGCCCTTGGCGGCCCAGTCGCGCGACGAGCCGTTGCCGTATTCGGCGCCGGCGAACACCACCAGCGGCACTTCCTCCTGCTGGTACTTCATCGCGGCGTCGTAGATCGACATCTGCTCGCCGTCGGGCCAGTGCTTGGTCAGACCGCCCTCCGGAATATTGCCGTCGGCGCCCTTCAGCATGAAGTTCTTGATGCGGATGTTGGCGAAAGTGCCGCGCATCATCACTTCGTGGTTGCCGCGCCGGGTGCCGTACTGGTTGAAGTCGGCGGGACGCACCTGGTGCTCGCTGAGGAACTTGCCGGCGGGCGAGGTCAGCTTGATCGAACCGGCCGGGGAGATGTGATCGGTGGTGATCTTGTCGCCGAACATCGCCAGGATCCGCGCGTCGACCACGTCGATGACCGGGTCCGGCTGCTTCTTCATGCCTTCGAAATAGGGCGGGTTCTGCACATAGGTCGAGCTCATGTTCCAGCGATAGGTCTCGCTTTCCGTGGTCTTGATCTTGCGCCAGTTGGTATCGCCCTTGAACACGTCGGCGTACTTCTTCTTGAAGATCGTCGCGGTGACGTACTTCTTCATGAAGGTGTTGATCTCCTTGGTGGTCGGCCAGATGTCCTTCAGGAACACCGGCTTGCCATCCTTGCCGATGCCGATCGGCTCGACCGCCAGATCCTTCGTCACGGTGCCGGCAAGTGCATGCGCGACCACCAGCGGCGGCGAGGCGAGGTAGTTCGCCTGCACGTCCGGCGAGACGCGGCCTTCGAAGTTGCGGTTGCCCGACAGCACGGCGGCGGCAACGATGCCGTTCTCGTTGATCGACTTCGAGATGTCTTCCGGCAGCGGGCCGGAGTTGCCGATGCACGTCGTGCAGCCGAAGCCGACCAGGTTGAAGCCGACCTTGTCGAGATCGGTCTGCAGGCCGGAATTGGCGAGATATTCCGCCACCACCTGGCTGCCCGGCGCGAGCGAGGTCTTCACCCACGGCTTGGCCTTCAGGCCCTTGGCGGCCGCCTTGCGCGCCAAGAGGCCAGCGCCGATCAGCACGCTCGGATTCGAGGTGTTGGTGCAGGAGGTGATCGCCGCGATCACGACGTCGCCATGGCCGAGATCGAAGTCGCGGCCCTCGACGGCGAAGCGCTTGGATTCACCCTCGGGCTTCTTGTACTCGTTGACCAGCGCGGTGGCGAAACCGGTCGACACTGCCGGCAGCGCGATGCGGCCTTCCGGGCGCTTCGGTCCGGCCATCGACGGCACGACGTCGGCGAGGTCGAGCGTCAGCGTGGTGGTGAACACCGGATCGGCCGACTTGGCGGTGCGGAACAGACCCTGCGCCTTGGCGTAGGCCTGAACCAGCTTGACGCGATCGGCCTTGCGGCCCGAGGTCTTCAGGTAATCGATGGTCGCGGCATCGACCGGGAAGAAGCCGCAGGTCGCGCCGTATTCGGGCGCCATGTTGCCGATGGTCGCCTTGTCCGCGACCGACAGGAAATCGAGGCCGGGGCCGAAGAACTCCACGAACTTGCCGACCACGCCGAGCTTGCGCAGCATCTGGGTGACGGTCAGCACCAGGTCGGTCGCGGTGACGCCTTCCTTGAGCTGGCCCTTGAGCTTGAAGCCGACCACCTCAGGCAGCAGCATCGACAGCGGCTGGCCAAGCATGCAGGCCTCCGCCTCGATGCCGCCGACGCCCCAGCCGAGCACGGCGAGGCCGTTGACCATCGTGGTGTGCGAGTCGGTGCCGACCAGCGAGTCCGGATAGGCGACCTCGAAGGTGCCGGTCTTCTTGCCGACCGTCATCTTCTCCTTCTTGGTCCACACCGTCTGCGCGAGATATTCGAGATTGACCTGGTGGCAGATGCCGGTGCCGGGCGGCACCACCGAGAAGTTCGAGAACGCCTTCTGGCCCCACTTCAGGAACTCGTAGCGCTCCTGGTTCTGCTTGTATTCCTCGGTGACGTTCTTCGCGAACGCCTTGTTGTCACCGAAGAAGTTGACGATCACCGAGTGGTCGATGACGAGGTCGACCGGCACCAGCGGGTTGATCTTCTCGGCATCGCCGCCGAGGTTCTGCATCGCGTTGCGCATCGCCGCGAGATCGACCACGGCCGGGACGCCGGTGAAATCCTGCATCAGCACGCGCGCCGGGCGGAAGGCGATTTCGTGCTCGAGCTGGCGCTTCTTCAGCCACTTCGACACCGCAACAATGTCTTCCTTCTTGACGGTGCGGCCATCCTCGTTGCGCAGCAGGTTCTCGAGCAGAACCTTCATCGAATAGGGCAGCTTCGAAATTCCCTTCAGTCCGTTCTTCTCTGCCTGGGGCAGGCTGTAATAGACGTAGGACTTGCCGCCGACCTTCATGGTCTTGCGGCATTTGAAGCTGTCGAGCGAGGTCATGCGAGGAATCCCAATTTTTCAGTTATACCCGGCAAGGGTAACTAAACACCGGCGAACGACACTGGCCGAGGGATGGCCTGGATGGCTTGCGGCCGCCGATTGTGTGTGCTGCATCAAGTTCCGGGCTTATAGAACCTTTCTAGAAGCACCGCCACACCGACAAGCGTGCGACAGCGTTGCGCGACCCAAAAATTCTCACGCGGTAGCGAAAGATTTCAGAGGGCTGTGACAAGACGAACCATGCAGCTCTCCGGACGAAATCTGAAATGCGTGCGCGGCGGACGCGAGGTGTTTTCCGGCCTCGATCTGTCGGCCACAGCCGGCGAGGCGCTCGCCATCACCGGTCCCAACGGCGCGGGCAAGACCTCGCTGCTGCGCGTGATCGCCGGGCTGCTGGTTCCCGCCGAGGGTTCGATCGTGCTCGAAGGCGGCGACGCCGAGCTCAGCCTGCCCGAACAGGCCCACTATCTCGGTCACCGCGACGCCCTGAAGCCGGCGCTCAGCGTGGCGGAAAATCTTTCCTTCTGGCGGGATTTCCTCGGTGGCGAGACCCGGGACGCCGGAGGCTGCCTTGCCGCCGTGGCGCTCGACCACGCCGCGCATCTGCCGGCGGCCTACCTCTCCGCCGGCCAGCGCCGCCGCCTGTCGATCGCGCGCCTGCTCTCGGTGCGGCGGCCGGTCTGGCTGTTGGACGAGCCGACATCGGCGCTCGATGCGGCCGGACAGGAGCTGTTCGTCGGCCTGATGCGCGATCACCTCGCCGGCGGCGGCCTGATCGTCGCAGCGACCCATCTGCCGCTCGGCATCGCCGCGCGCGACCTGCGGATGGGAGGCGCGGCATGAGCGCGCGACGCCTCTTGTCACTAAGCACAGGTCTCTCCGTCGCCTCCCCCCTTGCGGGGGAGGGTCAGGGAGAGGGGTGCCACACGACGTGCTCTTTCCGCCTATCCCTAAACGACGCTGGACCGAGATTGCCCGAGCGAGGTGTCTATCAACGATCTCGCCCGGGGCTACCCCTCTCCCCCGCCCTCCCCCGCAAGGGGGGAGGGAGCGCAGCGAGTGCGCGGCACGACGTGGATTCACACGGCGACCACCGCGGAGGCGCGGCATGAGCGCGCTTGCCGCATTGATCCGGCGCGACATCCGCATCGCGCTGCGCGTTGGCGGCGGCGCGCTGATCGGGGTCTTGTTCTTCCTCACCGTCACGGTGCTGATGCCGTTCGCGGTCGGGCCGGACTTGGCGCTGCTGTCACGGCTCGGCCCGGCCATTCTTTGGCTCGGCGCGCTGCTGGCGAGCCTGCTCACCCTCGACCGGTTGTTCACGGCCGATCATGAGGACGGCTCGCTCGACCTCATCGTGATGAGCCGGACGCAGCTGGAACTCGCCTGCGCGGCCAAGGCGCTGGCGCATTGGATCGCCGCCGGCCTGCCGCTGATCATCGCGACGCCGGTGCTCGGCCTGCTGCTCAATCTCGACGGCACGGCGACACTTGCGGTGGCGGCGACCCTGCTGGCGGGAACACCGGCGCTGACCTTCACCGGCATGATCGGCGCGGCATTGGCGGTGACGCTGCATCGCGGCGGCCTGCTGCTCGCGGTGCTGGTGCTGCCGCTGTCGATCCCGGTGCTGATCTTCGGTGTTGCGGCCTCCCAGGCCGCGATATCGGGGGCGCTGCCCTTTGGAACACCGTTCTCGATCCTCTGCGCGCTGTCACTTGCCAGCTTGGTGATCGGCCCGTTTGCCGCCGCCGCGAGCCTGCGGCATGGGCTGGACTGAAATGAGCCGGATCAAATCTCGACGAGAGCAGTACGGCCAATTGCCTGCGGCACATCGGACGACTATCAGGGTGCCATGACGCTGACCGACCTCGCCAACCCGACCAAGTTCCTGGCGCTGACCGCGCGGATCCTGCCATGGCTCGTGGGCCTGACCGCGATCCTGCTCGCGATCGGGCTCTACGGGTCGGCCATGGCACCCGATGACTATCAGCAGGGCGCCACGGTGAAGATCATGTTCATCCACGTGCCGAATGCGTGGCTGTCGATGTTCGTCTGGGGCGTCATGAGCGTGGCCGCGCTCGGCACGCTGGTGTGGCGGCATCCGCTGGCCGACGTCGCGGCAAAGGCCGCTGCTCCGATCGGCGCCGCCTTCACCTTCCTCGCGCTGGTCACCGGCTCGCTATGGGGCCGGCCGATGTGGGGCACCTACTGGGAATGGGATGCCCGCCTGACCTCGGTGCTGATCCTGTTCCTGATGTATCTCGGCCTGATGGCGCTGTGGCGTGCGGTCGAGGACCCGTCGCGCGCGGCGCGGGCGGCAGCCGTCCTGACCCTGGTCGGCGCGATCAACATCCCGATCATCAAATTCTCGGTCGACTGGTGGAACACGCTGCACCAGCCGGCCTCGGTATTTCGCGCGGGCGGACCGACGCTCGACAAGGCGTTCCTGTGGCCGCTCCTGGTGATGGCGATCGCGTTTTCGCTGCTCTTCATCACGCTGCATCTGGCGGCGATGCGCAACGAGATCCTGCGCCGGCGCGTGCGCAGCTTGCAGATGATGCAAGCTAATCAACGGGCGGCGTGACACGATGTCGCTTGGTCCCTACGCCTCCTTCATCGTGACGTCCTATGCGCTGGTCGCGGCGGTCGTACTGCTTTTGATCGTCTGGATCAGCGCCGATTATCGCCTGCAGCAGGCCCGCCTCAGGGAGATCGAGGCCAGCGGCGTCACGCGCCGCTCCGGCCGCAGCGCGGCGGACATCCGATGAGCGAGCAGGCGACAAACGGCCCGCCGCAAACCCGCCGCCTGCTGGTGGTGCTGCCGCTCATCTTTTTCCTCGGGCTCGCGGGGCTGTTCCTGCTGCGGCTCTATGGGGGGGATCCCTCGAAGATCCCGTCGGCACTGATCGGACGGCCCGCGCCGCAGACGGCCCTGCCCGCGCTCGACGGCCTAGTGCGGGACGGCGCGGCCGTGCCAGGTCTCGATCCCGCCGCCTTCAAGGGCAAGGTCAGCATCGTCAATGTCTGGGCGTCGTGGTGCGTGCCCTGTCATGATGAAGCGCCGCTGCTGACCGAGCTCGGCAAGGACAAGCGCTTCCAGATCATCGGCATCAACTACAAGGACTCGCCGGAGAATGCGCGGCGCTTCCTCGGCCGCTACGGCAATCCGTTCGGCATCGTCGGCGTCGACGGCAACGGCCGCGCCTCGATCGAATGGGGCGTCTATGGTGTGCCCGAGACCTTCGTGGTCGGACGCGAAGGCACGATCGTCTACAAGCTGGTCGGTCCGGTGACGCCTGACAACGTCAACACCGTGCTCAAGGCCGAGATCGAGAAGGCGCTGCGCGCGAACAAATAATCGCGTCGTCATTCGGTGGATGCGCGAACAGATTGCGCGCGAAAAGCTGCGACAAAATAATTCGACACGTTTATCTGCGGTTCATTTCGCGGCCATGGCAACGCCATGAACGCAGCCCCAACTCACTGGCGTTGACATCAACGTTCCTCTGGAGGGGACATATGCGCAAGACCACGCTCGCTTCACTGCTCGCCACCGCGCTCACGCTCGGCATGATGACGGCCACGCCGTCGTTCGCTCAAACCCCGCAGCCGGCCGCGCCCGCCGCAAAGTCCGAGACCAGGATGGCTCCCGCGCCAAAGGCGGCCGCCCCCGAATTGAAGACGACGGGCATGGCGAAGGACGACCTGCTCGACATCAACAGCGCCAGCACCGACCAGCTCGACGCGCTGCCCGGCGTCGGCAAGGCCTACTCGGCCGCGATCATCAAGGGCCGCCCCTACAAGGGCAAGGATGAACTGGTGCAGAAGAACATCCTGCCGCAGGCGACCTACGACAAGATCAAGGACAAGATCATCGCCAAGCAGAAGAGCTGATTTCTGAGGAGCTGATCTCTAAGGCCTCGGACGCAGCGCGGCGCAATCGCCCGCGCTGCGTTCGGAGTTACTTCCGCAGATCGCCCGCGTCCGCTTCGCTGGTCTCCAGCGAGACCGGCTCCAGATGATAGCGCTTGGTCAGCGGCATCTGCGCGATGGCGAATATCATGGTCAGCGGCGTGACGCCGAACACCTTGAAATTCACCCAGAAATCGGTGGTCTGCGTCCGCCAGACGATCTCGTTGAGGATTGCCATGCCCGCGAAGAACAGCGCCCAGCGCATGGTGAGGATGCGCCAGCCCTGCGGCGTCAGATTGAACATCTGGTCGAACATCACGGCGATGAAGGAACGCCCGAACAGCAGCCCGCCGCCGAGCACGGCCGCAAACAGGCCGTAGATGATGGTCGGCTTGACCTTGATGAAGGTCTCGTCGTGCAGCACCAGTGTCAGGGTGCCGAACACCAGCACGACCGCGCCGGTCACCAGCGCCATGATCGGCACGTGTTTGGTCACCACATAGGACGCGATCATCGCCGCGACAATCGCCACCATGAACGCGCCGGTTGCGACGAACAGATGGTACTTGGCGTTCGCGACAAAGAACACGAGCAGCGGCCCGAGTTCGGTCGCGAGCTTGAACAGCGGATGTGGTTGGGTCTTGTCCATCAATTCAGTCCATTGAACTCGTGTCTTGGCCATCCTTCGAGACGGCGCTCCGCGCCTCCTCAGGATGACGACCTTTCGTATCCCACCGTCATCCCCGCACAACGGCTTTGCCGTTGTTGCTGGAGGAACGCGCACTTGCGCGCGTCTCGAAGGATGAATTACTCGATTCCAGCAATTGCCTTGGCAAAATCCTTCGCCGTGAAGGGGGCAAGATCCTCGACGCCTTCGCCGACGCCGATGAAATGCACCGGCAGCTTGTGCTTCTCCGACAGCGCGACAAGGATGCCGCCGCGCGCGGTGCCGTCGAGCTTGGTCATCACGAGGCCGGTGACGCCTGCCGTACGATGAAACGCCTCGACCTGCGACAGCGCATTTTGTCCCACCGTGGCGTCGAGCACGAGCAACACGGCGTGCGGCGCCGACGCATCGACCTTCTTGATGACGCGCACGACCTTTTCGAGCTCGTTCATCAGCTCGGACTTGTTCTGCAGCCGGCCGGCGGTGTCGATCAGCAGCACGTCGCGCTGCTGCTCTTTCGCCGCAGTCAGCGCGCTGAAGGCGAGGCTTGCCGAATCCGAGCCCTGGGCGCCGGCGATGACCGGCGACTTGGTGCGCTCGCCCCAGACCTTGAGCTGCTCGATCGCCGCGGCGCGGAACGTGTCGCCGGCCGCGAGCATGACCTTGCGGCCCTCGGCGGAAAATTTCGCGGCGAGCTTGCCGATCGTCGTGGTCTTGCCGGAGCCGTTGACGCCGACGACCAGGACGACGAATGGCTTCTTCCCGGCATCGATCTCGAGCGGCCTGGCCACCGGTGCCAGCACCTTCTCGACCTCGGTCGCGACAACCGCCTTGACCTCATCGGCCGAGATCGCCTTGTCGTAGCGGCCCTTGCCGACCGCCTCCGCGATCCGCACCGAGACCTCGGTGCCGAGATCGGCGCGCAGCAGCACATCCTCGATGTCATCGAGCATGGCGCGATCGAGCTTGCGCTTGGTGACGAGATCGGCGACCGCCGTCCCCAGCGCACCGGAGGTGCGCTTCAGGCCGCCTTTCAGGCGCTGCCACCAGCTCTGTTTTGGAGTTCCCGCAGTGGTATCGTTCATGGCGCGGACGTGTTAGCCGTTTCGGCCCATAAACGAAAGTCTCGACGAATTGATTGATGTTCCCCAATTGACCGCGGAAGAAATCTTGGGCCGCGTGCTCCACCGCGACGGACTGATGCTGGTGATCGACAAGCCGGCGGGCCTGCCGGTGCATCGCGGCCCCAAGGGCGGGGCCAATCTGGAGGCCTCGTTCGACGCGCTGCGGTTCGGCCTGCCGCGGCCGCCGGTGCTGGCACATCGGCTGGACAAGGACACCTCCGGCTGCCTCGTGCTGGGACGCCACCGCAAGGCGACCGCCTCGCTCGGGCTGTTGTTCAAGCACGGCAAGATCGCGAAGACCTACTGGACCGTGGTCGAGGGCGGGCCCGCCGAGGACGAAGGCACCATCGACATGCCGCTCGGCCGGCTCAACGCCGAGCGCGGCTGGTGGCAGAAGCCGGATCCGGACGGGCAGAAGGCGATCACCAACTGGAAGGTGCTGGGACGCGGTCAGGGCCTCGCCTGGCTCGCGATGGAGCCGGTCACCGGCCGCACCCATCAGCTGCGGGTGCATTCAGCGGCGATGGGCTGGCCGATCGTCGGCGACAACATCTACGGCAACGGCCCGCGCTTCGGCGAGCCGATCCTGCACCTGCACTCCCGCGAAATCGGCATCCCGATCTCGCGCAACAAGGAGCCGGTGCATGTCGTCGCGCCCGCGCCGGACCACATGCACGAGCGGCTCAAGAGCTGCGGCTGGAACGGGCAGTGACCTCCGTGATTTTACGGACAAGTATCCTTTACGGAACATTCAGGCCCATCCGGTAGTCCTGCAGGCGGCTTAGAAAAAGCGCGCCACCACGGCTCAGGACGAGCAATGCTGAATGCTGGGCAAGGGATTGTCGACGAGGTCGAGGCCGCGATACGCGCCGGCTCCGCCGAAAAATGCATAGAAGCGGCGAAGCGCGTCACCGGCCTTTTCCTCGCCTCCGCCGGCAGCTTCAACAGCGAACAGGTCGAGCTGTTCGACAATGTGCTCGAGCGTCTGGTGAAGACCATCGAGTTGCGGGCGCTTGCCGACATCAGCGCCCGGATGGCGCTCACCGACATCAGCGAGCAGCTCGCACCGGTCACCCAGGCACCGCCCGCGATCATTCGCCGTCTCGCGAGCAATGACGAGATCAGGATCGCCCGGCCGATCCTGCAGGAATCGTCGCGTCTCAACACGGAAGATCTGGTCGAGATCGCGAAGACCAAGAGCGAGCTGCATCTGCTCGCGGTCGCCGGCCGCTGGTGGCTGAAGGAAGTCGTCACCGACGCGCTGTTGGCCCGTCGCTTCGCGAGCGTCAGTCACCGCCTGGTCAGCAATCCCGGCGCCAAGGTGTCGGCGGACGGGTTCGCAATCATTCTCGCGCAGGCCGAGCACGACCCGGTGCTTGCGGTCCAGACCGGTATCCGCGCGGATCTGCCCCCGGAGCTCCGTGTTCAGCTGCTGCACGATGCAACGGAAGAGGTGCGCAGCCGTTTGCTGCAACGCGCGCCCTCGCATCTGTTCGAGGAGATCCGCCACGCGATCGCCGCGGTCGCCGCCGGCGTCGAGCGCGAGATGTCGCGGGCCCGGGACTTCACCGCAGCCAAGCGTCACGTCGCAAGGCTGAAGGATTCCGGCGAGCTCAACGAGGCCGCCCTGCTCGGCTTCGCCAGGCAGCGAATGTATGAAGAAACCATCGCTGCCCTGGCGGAGCTTGCGCAGGCCAGCATCGAGGTGATCCGCCCCCTGATGCAAAGCCTCCGCAGCGAGGGTCTGCTGGTGCCCTGCCGGGCCGCGGGGTTGAGCTGGGAGACGACGGCCGCGGTGATGGAATGCCGCTATTCGACCGGATCGATGGGGCCGGTCGAGCTCGCCAACGCGAAGAGCCAGTTCACGCGAATAACGCACGCCAACGCCGACCGCATGCTGCGGTTCTGGCAGGTCCGCGCATCGCAGCCGCCAAAGCCCGGCGAACGCAGCCGTTGACATTCTCGCGCACAGCGCCGGGACTGATTCAGATTCGACCTGTCAAACAGCGAATTCAGTGTCATCACCCGCGCATGCGGGTGATCCAGTATTCCAGAGACGCCCGTTGTTGAGCCGAGAGGCCGCGGCGTACTGGATCGCCCGGTCGAGCCGGGCGATGACAGCGCGGGTGCCACACACACGATCGTCGTCCTGGCGAAAGCCAGGACCCATAGCCACCGCATTTGACGATCAACGGGATCGTCGCTCCCAGCGTCGCGCAACAATTATGATTTGGGGTAATGGATCCTGGCTTTCGCCAGGACAACACCGAATTTGTTGCACGGTCTGTGAGTGATACTTCCGCATTCTCGCGACATGATTTGCCCGAGCTTTGCATTTCTTTCCGCCCTCCCTCGAACAGGGGGCGCAGGGAAAGCCGGGTGCCGATCGCACCCATGGGCCCTGTGCAATGGGTAGAAAGCACGGGGGTAGGACCACAGGTGTAACCGGGAACATCCCGGCTTTCCCTGCGCGATGGTTTTACGGCTTACTTCGTGCTCTCCCCGGCGAGACTGGGCTTGTTTGTCACCGCCTCGCGAAGATGCTTCGCATCTCGCGGGGGACACCGGCCACTAGGGCGTCAGGACCACACGACTTCACCGTCCGCGTCACGCGCACTCGTCAGTTGCTCAATCGGCGTCCACCGCATCTCGACCCGACACTCGTGACGATCGCGAAGCGCCCCTCAAGCGGGTGAGATGGGTCTATTGAACATCTGAGTTGGGTGAAACGCGAAGCGGAATTTTGCCCGTCGGGTTAATTTGTCGCAGGCTTTGACTGCCATTCCGGGCTCGCCGCAGGCGAGAACTACGATGCGCAATTGCGCATCGGAGAATCAATTTCATCACCTACAGTGCACAGGCACGCACGCTTCTGGCTTCTGTTGGCAGCTTTGTGGATCACTCTCACCGGCACCTTGCTCGTTTGGTTCACGCTGATCCACGCACCAAGCGGGAGGTACGCCTTCGGAGGAGTGCTGCTGGACAGGAAAGTCGCGAGTCCGTACTTGCTTGTGACTGCTGTAACACTCTCTCTTGCGGCGGGCGCCATTATCGCTCGCCGAAGGCGCTTGCTTCGGCAAACTCCGCCGCCAATGTCGGGAAACTAGCCGCAAGTCTTTTCAGGAGGTGTGTGGATCGGTCTGAGGCATGCTGTCATTTTGCTGGGAACCGTCGCGATACGAAGTTCATGCGCGGAAGCTCGCCGGACTCGGCCGTCATCGACGGCTTTTGACCCATCGCGTCATTTCGCGGCGACGCCGCACTACAGTCGCTTTCGGACTGAAGCGGATACAGAGCCACGCTCACCAATCCGGATTTAGAGGTACGCGTCCAAGGTCAGTCGACCCCGAACTACCTGCAGCTGCCGACGGCGCACAGCCATATTGCCGCCGTCGAACGGCGGATACGCCATCGCGTCCTGTAACAGTAGCGCGCGAACCCGCCATCTGAAGCGGATTTAACCGATGAGCCCTCTTCATCCGCACTTTGACAGCATCTTCTGGAGTATTGCCTCAACCGGCTGCGGCGAAATCCCAAGTTCGACAAGGCCAGGCATCTCCGGCGACGACACGGTATCGATCTGCATCAGCTCCACCTGATTGCGCGTGAGAATAGGGTCCGGGAGTATTTCGGAAGCCCATGCCAGGGCGTGCCAAACGGCGAGCGGGATCGGGACCAGGATGGGCGCAAGGCCAGCCTGACGCGCGACGATTCCGACCAATTCTTCGTAGGAATAAGCGCGAGGGCCGCCACACTCGAAGATCGTCGGTTGCGTCTCGGCTCGCTGGATGATCCGGACAGTCGCCTCAGCCACATCTTCCACATAGGCCGGCTGCAGTTTCATCGAGCCGCGGCCGAACATCGGATAGATCGGCAGCCGGCGGAGAAGGTTGAAGATGGTCGTAAGAAACGCATCGTCCGGTCCGAACATGACGGCGGGCCGGATGATATGTGCGCCGGCAAACGTAGCCCTGACCACCAGTTCACCTTCGCCGCGCGCTCGGATGTACCGCGATTGAGACGCGGCATCGGCGCCGATGCCTGACAAGTGAACGAGTCTTTTGACTCCGGCCCCGTGCGCTTGGGCCGCTACCCGTTGGGCGGACTCGACATGAACGGAATGAAACGTCTCACGTCCGTGCTCGACGTAAAGGCTGACGGTGTTGACAGCGGCGTAAGCGCCGGCAAGCGCATTTGCGACAGACCGTTCGTCGTGAATATCGGCCTGGACGAACAGAAGTTGGGAATCATGCGGGCCAAACTGACTGCGCCCGCGATCTGGATGCCTTGACGCGATCCGGACGGGAAACTCGTGATCGCGCAGATGCTGAACGATGCGGCGGCCGAGAAAACCGGTTCCGCCGAATACGGTGACGGTGCGACCGTTCGTTGCCATCCTTTGATCTTTGCTCGAGAGACCGCGCCATAGTCCGAGCCGAAGCTGACGTCAGGGCGATGGCCGTCTGTCGGAACAATACCCTCTCGCAGCGACGGTTGGAATGCAGGCCGCTTCGATCCGCTATTGGACGGAAGCCGGAAGCAAAGGTCGAGCGAAACTGAGTTCGTGGCCGTCGGGGTCAGCCAGGTGGAAGAAACGCTCACCCCATTCGGCATCGCGGGGCACAGTCGCGGGCTGGTAACCCGCCGCGAGCGCGCGTTCGTAAAGTGCGTCAACATCGGTGACGTAGAAGATGACCCGACCCCACCAGGACCAGCGTCGTTCGGCAGGTTGGTCGGTGAGGTTGAGGTAGCTCAGACCGGCTCGAAAGCTAGTGAACGACGACCATTCGCCGCCATGCAGGACCTCAAATCCCAGGGCTCGGTAGAATCGGACAGCTCGTGGCATGTCATGGGTGCCCAGCGTGAGCGCGCTGATCCCCTCGATCATGGCCAAAACTCCCCTGCTCCATCTCCCTACGCCTTTGAAGTCGCGGCGCAGAGATTAACCTCTCATGTGTGTCGAACGGTGAGCAAGTCAACGCCGAGCGCCCCTTTCCTTGCGTCGCCGCTTACGGCGAGCGGTAGATGCCCCAAACTGCTCGAACCGAAAGCGCTGACGCTCTAAACTCTCCATCGCGTCGGCCAAACATCAAGTCCAGGCGCCCACACAACCAATCGATCCCAGCGGCACCCGCGAAAAGGAGCGGAGCATGAAGGGCGATAAAGGCGTTATCGAATACCTCAACAAAGCGCTGCGACACGAGCTCACCGCGGTGAACCAGTACTGGCTGCACTACCGCCTGCTCGACAATTGGGGCTACAAGGTGCTGGCCAAGGCGTGGCGCAAGGAATCGATTGAAGAGATGCAACATGCAGACAAGCTCATCGAACGCATCATCTTCCTCGATGGATCTCCCAATATGCAGACGCTGGAATCCCTTCATATTGGGAAGACCGTGAAGGCCGTGCTCGATAGCGACTTGCAAGCCGAATCGTCGGCGCACTCCCTCTACGCTGAAGCTGCGAGCCATTGCCATCAGGTCAAAGACTACGTGACACGGGATCTGTTTGAGCAACTCATGCACGATGAGGAAGAGCATATCGATTTTCTGGAAACCCAGATCGAACTCGTCGCGAGGATCGGCCTCGAGCTATATGCCCAGCGTCATATCGGAGAGCTCGACAAGGACTAGAGTGCCAACGACTGCTTTTGGCCCAAAGCCGGCATGAACTCACGTCGGCTCCACGCCCTCCTTCGAAGGCAAGGCGGACATGGCGGTTTTAGGAAGACGACGCGCTAGATAGCTTCGCCGCACGACCCAACGAGGCGCGCACCGTCATGACCCGTCACGGCGAGCCGTCGCACCGTGCCCGGCACATCATCATTGATCGCGACCGGCAGGAAGTGCTCGGTGCGGCCCTGCCTGTTGCTTTCGATCAGCACCTCGCGCGTCGCGCCGATCTCCGCGGCCAGCCGCCGCCGCAGCGCGGCTTCACCGGCCGCGCGCAGCCGCTTGGCGCGCTCTTTGATCGCCCCGCCTGCGACCTGCGGCATCCGCGCGGCCGGCGTGCCCGGGCGTTTCGAATAGGGAAACACGTGCAGGAAGGTGAGATCGCATTGCTCGACCAGATCGAGCGAGCGCGCGAACATCTCCTCGGTCTCGGTCGGGAAGCCCGCGATGATGTCGGCGCCGAGCGCGATATCCGGTCGCAGCCGGCGCAGTTGCGCACAGAAATCGATCGCGTCCTGCCGCGAATGCCGGCGTTTCATCCGCTTGAGGATCATGTCGTCGCCCGACTGCAGCGACAGATGCAGATGCGGCATCAGCCGCGCGTCGTCGGCGATGACATCGAGCAGGTCGCGGTCGGCCTCGATCGAATCGATCGATGAGATGCGCAGCCGCTTCAGCTCGGGCACGTGGCGCAGGATCTGCCGGGTCAACTGGCCGAGCTTCGGCGTGCCCGGGAGATCGGCGCCGTAGCTCGTGAGATCGACGCCGGTCAGCACGATCTCGGCATGACCGCGCTCGACCAGCGTGCGGACCTGGTCAACCACCGCCCCCATCGGCACCGAGCGGGAATTGCCACGGCCATAGGGGATGATGCAGAAGGTGCAGCGATGATCGCAGCCGTTCTGCACCTGTACGAACACCCGCGGCAGGCCGCGCTCGAAACCGTCGAGCAGATGCGGCGCCATCTCCGTCACCGCCATGATGTCGGCGACCGCGACTTTCTCGCTCGCGCCGAGATCGAACGCAGCGCGCGTCGCCTGCCAGGCAGCGCCGCGCATCTTCTCGTCATTGCCGACGACGCGATCGACCTCGGCCATGTCAGCGAACATCGCTGCCTGCGTCTGCGCCGCGCAGCCGGTGACGACGATGCGCGCCGCGGGCCGCTCGCGCTTCAACTTGCGGATCGATTGGCGCGCCTGCGCCACCGCCTCGTTGGTGACGGCGCAGCTGTTGATGACGATGGTCTCAGTGAGCCCCGCCTGCTCGGCCTCGCGGCGAATCACCTCGGATTCGAATGCGTTGAGGCGGCAGCCAAAGGTGACGACATCGACGCCCATGCCCGATCTCATGATCGATCCCACGCCCGGTCAGGCGACGCTGGCGAACAGCGCCGGATCGAAGCGGCCCTCATATTCAAAATCGGCGGTGCCGGTCATGAGCACGTGATCGTCGCGCTCGCGCCATTCGATGCCGAGCTTGCCGCCGGGCAGCGTGATCTCGACGATGCGGTTGGCGCGCTTCAGCCGCGCCGCCGCCACCGCCGTCGCGCAGGCCGCCGAGCCGCAGGCCCTGGTCAGGCCGGCGCCGCGTTCCCAGGTGCGGATCGTGATGTGGTCGCGATCGACGATATGGGCGAGCGTGATGTTGGCGCGCTCCGGGAAGATCGGATGGTTCTCCAGCAGCGGCCCGAAACGCTCGAGGTCGTAGGCATTGACGTCGTCGACCCAGAAGATCGCATGCGGATTGCCCATCGAGACCGCCGAGGGCGAATGCAGCACCGGCTTGTCGATCGGCCCGACCTGCAGCTCGATGTAGCGGGTGTCGCGGAATTCCTCCGCCAGTGGAATGTCCTGCCAGCCGAACTTCGGCGCGCCCATGTCGACGGTGTAGAGATCGGGCGCCGGCCCCTGCCAGCAATTGAGCAGGCCGGCGCGGGTCTGGAACGTTGCCGCGGTCTGGCCGGTCTTCTCGAAAATCCGCCGCACCACGCAGCGCATACCGTTGCCGCAGGCGCCGGCCTCCGAGCCGTCATTGTTGTAGATCGAGATGAATGCTTCGGTGCCGTCGAGCCGCGGCGGCTGCAGCACCATCAGCTGGTCATAGGGAACGCCGGCCGGCGAAGCCACCGCGCGCGCCTCCTCCGCCGAAACCTGTGCCTTGGAATCGCGCAGGTCGACGACGACGATCTCGTTGCCGATGCCGTTCATCTTGGCAAATGCGTGATTGGCGAGCGCGCTCATCGATTTTCCCAAATTCTGCCCGGTTATATGGCGACTGGTGGTCCATTGGCCAGTCGGAATGGCTCCGTGACACATCTGTCATGGGACGAATGCAGAACTTGCGTGTTAGGAATATCGCACCTCGCGGGCCGCGCGCGCTGGGACAGATCGAGCGGCCGTTTGAGGATGGGGATGGAGAATACCGAATGAACCGTATCAGCACGCTCCGCGCGGCCCTGGTCGCGCTGCTGCCCTTGGCCGCGATCGCACTGGCAAGCCCGGCGCCCGCCCAGTCGCCGGCCGCCTCGCCCGCTCCGGCAGCCAGCCCGAGCCCGACCCCCGCCCCGGCGCCCTCGGCCACGCCCGTCCCGCCTCCGGCCGAGACCAAGTCGCCGGCCGACAGCCCCGCCGCATCGCAGACCCCGGCGCCGCCACCGACCGCCCCGGTGCAGACCGCCGATCCGTTCGGCGAACCGTTCACGCTGGAGCCGAAGAAGGTCGTGATGCTGAAGGGCACCGCCAACTGGGATTCGGCCTTCGACGCGCTGATCGAGGCGTTCAAGCAGCTCACCGCGCTGCTCGACAAGGGCGGCATCAAGGCATCGGGCAATCCCATGATCGTCTACACCTCGACCGACGACACCGGCTTCACCTTCATCGCCGAAATCCCGGTCGATCAGGACGTCAAGAACCTCGGCAAGAACATGAGCATGGGCAATTCGCCCGACGGCAAGGCGCTGAAGTTCGTCCATCGCGGTTCCTACGACAACATGGACAACACCTATGAGGCGATCACCAATCACCTCGACGACAAGAAGCTCGAAGCCAAGGACACCTTTATCGAAGAATACATCACCGATCCGCTGAAGACCGCGGAGGACAAGCTGGTGATCAATGTTTACGTGCCCCTGAAGTGAGCCCCATGAAGCTGACCCTGCCCCTTGCCTCCCTTGCCCTTTCGCTGATTGCCGCGCCGGCATTGGCACAGGTGCCGCCGCCGGCGATTTCGGTCACCGGCGAAGCCACCGTCTCGGTGGCGCCGGACCAGGCCGTGATCGATGGCGGCGTGACGACCGATGCGAAGACCGCGCGCGAGGCTGCCGACGCCAACAACACGGCGATGGCGAAGGTGCTTGGCGCGCTGAAGGGCGCGGGCCTCGACGAGAAGGACTACCAGACCTCGCGGCTGTCGCTGCAGCCGAAACATGCGCCCGACCGCGTGTCGGGCCCCCCCACCGTCAGCGGCTACCGCGCCACCAACCGCGTCACCATCAAGGTGCGCGACGTCGCCAAGGTCGCCAGCCTGGTCGACGTGCTGGTCGGCGCCGGCGCCAACGAGATCGGCGGCATCAACTTCGTGGTGTCGCAGGCCTCGAAGGTACTGGACGAGGCGCGCGACAAGGCGATCGCCGACGCGCGCCGCAAGGCGGAAATCTACGCCAAGGCCGCCGGCGTCACGCTCGGCGAACCGATCAGCATTTCCGAGGAGGGCAACGCGCCCGTGCCGATGTACCGCAAGATGGCCGCGCCGATGGCAGCCTCCAGCGCGCCGGTCGCGCAGGGCGAGGAAACCCTGTCCGTGAGCGTCAGCGTGTCCTGGGCGATCAAGGGGAAGTAATAAGTTCCCGTCGTCCCTGCGAAAGCAGGGACCCATAACCACAAATGCGAATTGTGGAGGCAAGCTGGGACCGCAGCATCGCCCAATATTTCGCATTTGTGGTTATGGGTCCCGGGTCGCGCGTCGCTTGCCCGGGACGAGGCTAGATCTCGAACACCTGCCCGGGCTTCAACGTCAAAAACTTCTCGCGCGGCACTTTTGCCGCGTCGAGCGCTTCGCCGAGGGCGGTCGCCGGTGCGTCGATCGCCTCGTCGGTCAACTGGAACGTGCCGTGGTGATGCGCCAGCGCCTGCGCGGCGCCGCAATGGCCAGCGCCTTCACCGCGTCCTCCGGATTCATGTGCTGGTCGCGCATGAACCAGCGCGGCTCATAGGCGCCGATCGGCAGGATCGCGAGCCTTAAGGGTCCATGCGCGTCGGCAACCCTGCGGAAATGCCGCCCGTCGCCATAGCCGGAATCGCAGACGATGTAGAGTTTGCCGGCCGGCGTCTCCAGCACGAAGCTCGCCCACAGCGCCTTGTTGCGATCGAACAGGCCACGCGCCGACCAGTGCCGCGTCGGCACCAGCGTCGCGGCAAGGCCATTGCCGAGTTCGACGCGCTGATGCCAGTCGAACGCCTCGGCTTTGATCGCAGCATCGGATGCGCACATCGTGACGTCGTTGCCGAGCGGCGTGATCACGCGCGGCGCAAACGTCGCCGTGAGCTTCGACAGCGTCGCGACATCGAGATGGTCGTAATGGCCGTGCGACACCAGCACGACGTCGATCTTGGGCAGCTTCTCGAAGGCGATGCCGGGATCGTTGTGCCGCATGGGACCTGCGAAGCTGAACGGTGAGGCGCGCATCGACCACACCGGATCGACCAGGATGTTGAGACCGCCGGCCTGGATCAGCCAGCTCGCATGGCCGACGAAACATAACCGCACCCCACCGCCATCGACGCGCGGCGGCGGCGTATCGGCATAGGGGCTCGGCGCCCATTCCGGCCAGACCGCGCGCTGCCGCCTGCCCCCGAACTGCCAGCGCAACACCTCGCCGAGCGATTTCGGCGGCGAGCCATCCGGATCGAAGAAGTGCAGTCCGTCGAAGTGATCGGAGACGGGGCCGTCATAGGTTTTCATATAGGACATCCAGATCGAGGGCACGCCGATCGCCGCGGCGGCTCCGGTCAAGGTTGCGAGAAGGCGGCGGCGGGTGATGATGGGCAAGCGGGTTCCCAAATAGGAGGCGGGCGCGGCTTATATGGGTGGCATCGACGAATTCGGAACCAACCCGACAAAATGATGTGATTTCAGCGCCTTACTGTCGATGCCGCGCCGATCGCGGCGAAACTTTCCTTGACTTTGCGCCCCCGGCAGCGTTTAACGCCGCTACTTTCTCGGAAAGATCCGTCTTTTCGACCCGCCGACTGGTCCTGGAGACCAGAGGCCAACGCCCGACAGCGCGATGCGCCCTCGGGCGCGAAAGTGTTTGGACCTTCGTCTTGGCAGGTTGCCAAGGCGGACTATGTGGTCATCACCCGCGAAAGCGGGTGATCCAGTATTCCAGAGCAGCTCGGATTGAACCGGGCGGCCGTGGCGTACCGGATACCCCGCTTTCGCGGGGTATGACGAGAAACGGGTGACGCGCGCTTACGAGCGCAACGAAGGACAACGGCATTGTTCGACAATCTGTCGGAACGGCTTGGTGGCATTCTCGATCGTCTGACGGGGCGCGGTGCGCTGACCGAAAAGGACGTCGATGCCGCGATGCGCGAGGTGCGCCGCGCGCTGCTCGAAGCCGACGTCGCGCTCGAGGTCGTCCGCAGCTTCATCGACCGGGTCCGCGAGCAGGCGATCGGCGCCACCGTCGTCAAGTCGGTCACGCCCGGCCAGATGGTGGTGAAGATCGTCCATGACGAGCTCGTCGCCACGCTCGGCTCCGACGGCCAGACCATCGATATCAACTCCGTGCCGCCCGTCCCGATCATGATGGTCGGTCTGCAGGGCTCCGGTAAAACCACCACCACCGCAAAACTCGCGCGGCGCATGGTCCAGCGCGACAAGCGCAAGGTGCTGATGGCCTCGCTCGACGTCTATCGCCCGGCGGCGATGGAGCAGCTCGCGGTGCTCGGCCGCGACCTCGACATTCCGACGCTGCCGATCGTCGCCGGCCAGATGCCGCCACAGATCGCGAAGCGCGCGTTAGAGGCCGGCAAGCTCGGCGGCTATGACGTCGTGTTGCTCGACACCGCCGGCCGCACCACGCTCGACGAAGACATGATGAAGGAGGCGGCCGAGATCAAAGCCGCCGCCAACCCGCATGAAGTGCTGCTGGTCGCGGACTCCCTCACCGGCCAGGACGCGGTTAACCTCGCCCGCGCGTTCGACGAGCGCGTCGGCCTCACCGGCATTGTGCTGACAAGAGTGGATGGCGACGGCCGCGGCGGCGCCGCGCTGTCGATGCGCGCCGTCACCGGCAAGCCGATCAAGCTGCTCGGCACCGGCGAGAAGACCGACGCGCTGGAAGACTTCCATCCGAACCGCATCGCCGGCCGCATCCTCGGCATGGGCGACGTCGTCTCGCTGGTCGAGAAAGCCGCCGCCAATATCGACGCCGAGAAGGCCGCGCGCACCGCCGAGCGCATGCGCAAGGGCCAGTTCGACCTCAACGACATGCGCGAGCAGCTGCAGCAGATGGCGAACATGGGCGGCATCGGCGGCCTGATGGGCATGATGCCCGGCATCGCCAAGATGAAGAACCAGATCGCGGCGGCCGGCATCGACGACAAGATCATCAAGCGTCAGGTCGCGGTCATCGACTCGATGACACGGCAGGAGCGCAAGAATCCGGACATCCTGAAGGCCAGCCGCAAGAAGCGCATCGCGGCCGGCGCCGGCCAGAGCGTCGAGCAGGTCAACAAGCTCCTGAAGATGCACCGGAACATGGCCGACATGATGAAGGCCATGGGAAGCGGCAAGCGCGGCCCGCTCGCCGGCATCGCGCAGGCGATGGGCTTTGGCGGCGGCATGAAGCCGCCCTCGGCCGAGGAGATGAAGGCGCTCGCCGAGAAGATGCAGGGCGGCGCCGGCGGTGGCCTGCCCAATTTGCCGAAGGATTTGCCGGTCGGGCTGCGCGGCGGCCTGCCGAACGTGCCGGGCCTGACCGGGCTTTCCGGCAAGCCGACGCTGCCGGGCCTCGGCGGCTTCCCGGGCAAGAAGAAATGAGGAATTCGTCGCGACGGCTCAAATGCGGCCGGCGCGACGCGGAATGCCAATCAACCGAACACATCGACCTTTGAAGGAGAACTAAATGTCCGTTGTTATCCGCCTCGCTCGCGCAGGCACCAAGAAGCGTCCGGTCTATCACGTCGTCGTCGCCGACTCGCGCTTTCCGCGCGATGGCCGCTTCATCGAGCGTCTCGGCCACTTCAATCCGCTGCTGCCGAAGGACAACGAGGCGCGGCTGAAGCTCGACATGGACAAGGTGAAGGCCTGGCTCGCCAAGGGCGCGCAGCCGTCGGATCGCGTGACCCGCTTCCTCGACGCCGCCGGCGTCGTCAAGCGCACCGCGCGCAACAACCCGGAAAAGGCCGTGCCGCGCAAGGAGCGCAAGGCGCAGGCCGAAGCCGCCGCCAAGGCGTAAGCTGAACGGCTGCTGCGGTGACTGCACCGGTCTGTGTCGCCCGTATCGGCGCTGCGCATGGTGTGCGCGGCGCCGTCCGGCTATGGACCTTCACCGAAGACCCGCTGGCCGTGAAGGATTACGGCCCGCTGATGACCAAGGACGGCACGCGCCAGTTCGAGGTCACGCATGCGCGCGAGGCCAAGGATCATCTGGTGGTGACGCTGAAGGGCGTCGCCTCGCGCGATGATGCCGAACGGCTCAACGGCCTCGAGCTCTACATTCCGCGCGAGCGGCTGCCGGAAACCGACGACGGTGAATACTACCACACCGACCTGATCGGGCTCGCCGCGGTGACGACATCAGAGCAGCCGCTCGGCAAGGTGATCGCGATCCATAATTTCGGCGCCGGCGACATCATCGAGATCGCCCCGCCGCAGGGCGCGACGATGCTGCTGCCTTTCACCAACGCCGTGGTGCCGACGGTCGATCTCGCCGGCGGCCGCGTCGTGATCGAGCCGCCGCAGGAAATCGACGACGACGATCCGTCGGCGGCTTGATCGAGAGACATTTTCAGCCCGTCATCCGGCCTTGCTGCTCGAGCCAGTCGCAGAACACTGCGCTGTGCGGATCGTTGCTGCGGCCCGCCGGAAAATACGCGAAGTAGCTGCGCGCCGGCAGGCTGATCGCCGGAAACGGCGTCACCAGACGCCCGGCGGCGAGATCGTCCGCAATCAGCGCCGTCGGTCCCATCGCAACGCCGAGACCATCGAGCGCTGCCTGGATCGTCAGATAGAAATGATCGAAGGTCAGCGAAGCCGCCGGCTCCAGCGCGGATTGCCCGGCCTCGGTGAGCCAGTCGCGCCACAGCCGCGGCATCGACGTGACGTGCAGCAGCGTATGCCGGGAGAGATCTGCGATCTCATGCAGCGGCAATTGCGCTGATAGCGCCGGACTGCACACCGGCAGCCGCCGCTCCGACACCAGGAAGCGCGACGAAAAGCCGTGGAAGGTGTCGGGGCCACCGCGGATCACGACGTCGAATGGTTCGGGCAGCGCATCCACCGGATCGTTCGATGTGGCGAGACGCACCTCGATATCAGGATGCTCGGCGCGAAACCGGCTCATCCGCGGCAACAGCCAGCGCAGGCTGAAGGTCGCGAGCGCGTTGACGCGCAGCACCGCGACAGCCGCATCGCCGCGTCGCTCGCGATGCTGCTGCACGGCTGCGGAAATCCGGTCGAGCGCGGGCGCGAATTCCGCCAGCAAGGCCGCACCCGCCGGCGTCAGCACCACGCGGCGGACCGAGCGCCGGAACAGCGCCGGCGCGCCCAGCCATTCCTCGAGCAGCCGGATCTGCTGACTGACCGCGCCATGGGTCACGCTGAGCTCGGCGGCCGCTTCCTTGAAGCTGCCGAGGCGCGCGGCGGCCTCGAAGGCGCGGACCGCATTGAGCGGCGGCAGGCTGCGGCGCGGGACGAACATGACCCTCAATACCAGATTTTCTAACGCATGATCCTATTATTACTGATTTGTGACAGCGGCCGATCGGGCGCATGTTGCGTAGCAAAATGCTCACATATCTTCGTTTTTTGAGACTTCGCTCCAATGCACCCCCGTCCTATCTTTAGATTTTCTTGCTCTGGATCGCGACAATGAGCGCATCCGCGGAAATCGACGCATCCCGTCCCGACCACGCCCGGGCGACGCGCACGTTGACGGTGACCGGGCTCAACCACGCCCTCCATGACGGCTACACCGACCTGATCTACGTGCTGCTGCCGGTCTGGCAGGCCGAATTCGCGCTGAGCTACGGGCTGCTGGCGCTGCTGCGCGGGCTCTATGCCGGCGCCATGGCTGGCTTGCAGATTCCGGTCGGACGGATCGCCGAGCGAATCGACGGCAAGGTCATCCTGATCGCGGGCACGGCACTGTCGGCGCTGGGCTATGTGTTTGCCGGATTCTCCGGCGGCGTCATCGGACTTGGTCTTGCGCTCGCACTCTCCGGCGCGGGCTCGAGCACGCAGCATCCGATCGCATCGGCCGCGGTGTCGCGCGCCTATGGTTCGGCAGCACGCGGGCCGCTCGGCATCTACAATTTCTCCGGCGATCTCGGCAAGGCGGCGATCCCGGCACTGACCTCGGTTCTGCTCGTGATCATGTCGTGGCGGCACACGCTGCTCGTGCTCGCCTTGGCCGGCCTGCTCGTCGCGATCTGCATCGCGCTCTGGATGCCCTTGGTCGGCAAGGGCGCCGAGCGCAAGGCGGCCGCAGCGTCACGCCACGCAAGCGCCGGCGGCGGCTTCTCCTGGCTGCTCGCGATCGGAATCCTCGACACCGCGGTCAGGATGGGGTTTCTCACCTTCCTGCCGTTCCTGTTGCGCGACAAGGGCGCCGCGCTGCCGACCAACGGCCTCGCGCTGGCGCTGGTCTTCATCGGCGGCGCGGCGGGAAAATTCACCTGCGGCTGGCTCGGCGAACGCGTCGGCACGCTGCGCACCGTGCTGATCACCGAAGGCGGCACGGCGGCGCTGATCGCGGCGGTGCTGATGCTGCCGCTGGCGCCGACCATGATGCTGCTGCCGCTGCTCGGCGTGATGCTCAACGGCACCTCATCCGTGCTCTATGGCACGGTGCCCGAACTCACGCCGGCACATCAAACCGAACGCGCGTTCGCGCTGTTCTACACCGGGACCATCGGATCGGGCGCGATCGCGCCGGTGCTCTACGGTCTGCTCGGTGACGCGCTCGGCCCGACGCTCGCAACCGCAGCTACCGCGATCACGGCGCTGGCGATCTGTCCGCTCACCATCGCGCTGGCGCGGCATCTTCGCGACGAACCAACGACGGCGTGACGCATAACGCGCTTAAGCCCGGGCTACCGTCTGTCTTCTCCTTCCCCCTGAAAGTAGGGGAATCGCATATGGCTCAGGAGGGGTGTTGCCAAGCGGTTGGAACTGGATTCTTTGGGGGTCTCTCGATTGTCGAGGGAGACCCAAATGCGCAAACTCAGGCGCCTGTTTCGACCGCTCAAGGATCCACGCGCCGGCAACACGCGACACGATTTGTTGGAGATCCTCGTCATTGCCTTGGCGGCGACGCTGGCCGGCGCCAAGACCTGCACCGAGTTCGAGTTCTTCGGCAAAGGCCGAGAGCAGCTGTTGCGGAAGTTCCTGGAGCTTGGACACGGTATTCCTAGCCACGACACGTTCAGCAACGTCTTCCGCGTGCTGGACCCGAAGGGTCTGGAAGCGGTTTTGCGTAAGTTCAGCAAGAGCTTCGGCGTCAAGGGCGTGGTCAGCATCGACGGCAAGGCGTTGCGCGGAGCCTTCACGCGTGGCCGGCGGGCTACGCCGCTACATATGGTCAACGTCTGGGCGGCAGGCACGCGCATGGCGTTGGCGCAGAGAAAGGCTCCCAATCGCAACGAGATTGCCGGCGCTCTCGAAGTCCTCGCCCTGCTCGATCTGGATGGTGCTCTTGTCACCGCCGACGCCTTGCATTGCCGGCCCGACACGGCGCAGGCCATCCGCGATCGGAAGGGCCACTATGTATTGGCCATCAAGAGTAATCGCGGCCGGCTCTTCAAAGCCGTCAAGGCGCTGCTCGATACGGCCCGGAAGCCAGCGCGGGCGAGCCAGCGAAGGACATCGGCCCACGGCCGCATCGAGCGCCGGCAGGCCATCGTCGTGCCGGCCCCAGACTTGGCAAAGCAATACAGCTTCCCTGCTATCGCTGTCGTCGGTCGCATCGATAGTTGGCGCGCCAAGGCCGGCAAGACAGCCAAACACACGGCCCGATACTTTCTGGCCTCACGCCGGTTGTCGGCCAAGAAGCTGCTCGAGGCCGTCCGCGCCCACTGGGGTATCGAGAACAACTTGCATTGGGTTCTCGACGTTCTGTTCGACGAAGACGCCTGCCGTAGCCGCAAGGGCCATGCCGCCGAAAATCTTGCCGCCATCCGAAAGCTGGCACTTAACGCTCTACAAGCCACGCCAGGTCCCACGCGCACCAGCCACAAAATGCTCCAGGCCAGATGGAATAACGACTTCCTTCTCTCCGTCCTCGCCCATATGCGATAGCCCTACCCCTGAAAGGGGGAAGGTCGGGATGGGGGTCAGCCGCGGGCGACGGTGCAAGCTGACAGAGCTGATCCCCACCCGCTCTGCTCTTGCGAGCAAAGCGACCTCCCCTTTTCAAGGGGAGGTTGGAGCTATCGCCCGGATGGAGCCAACGGGTCGCGCGAACGCGCGCCCGATGACAGGCTCCGCGCAATCTGGGCCGTCTTCCGAGGAGAGTCGTTGCTTGCGTGATTCCCGGATTGCGCTTCGCTCCATCCGGGCTACCTAAGCAATGGTCTCACGGAGCATCCCAATGACAACTACGCACAAGGCCTGGCGGTTGCACGCCCACAATGATCTTCGCTTCGAGGATGTCGCAACGCCCAGCCCCGCGCCCGATGGCGTCGTGGTGCGGATCGAAGCCGGCATGGTGCTGTCGTATACCAACAGGCTGCTGTCGGGCGCACTGCCCTACAGCCTGCCGCCGATGCCGTTCGTGCCGGGTACCAACGCGATCGCGCGTGTCGTCGCCACCGGCGAGAACGTCACGCACGTTGCGAGCGGCGACCGCGTGTTCCTGAGCCCGCATCTGCGCGGCGACGTGCCGGATCGCGATCCGCCGCAGATCCTGATCGGGCTGACTGCGACGGTGACGACACCGGAGGCGCTGGCGCTGCAGGCACGCTGGCGCGACGGCGTGTTCGCCGAGATCGCGCACTGGCCGGCTGCCTGCGTCACGCCGCTTGCCAATCTCGACGACAGACCGGCGACCGAGCTGATCGGATTGGCAAAACTGATCGTGCCGTTCGGCGGATTGCAGCGCACCGGCCTGCGCGGCGGGCAGACCATCATCGTCAACGGTGCGACCGGCTATTTCGGCTCGGGCGGCGTGATGCTAGCGGTCGCGATGGGCGCGGGCCGCGTCGTCGCGGTCGGACGCAAAGAGGCCGCGCTCGAGCAGTTGCGCGACGCCTTCGGCCCGCGCGTCATCCCCGCTGTCGTCACCGGCGATGCCGCAGGCGATCTTTCGATCATCCGCCGCGCCGCCGGCGGCAGCGCCGATGTCGCGCTTGATTTGCTCGGCGCCGCCAGGAGCACCTCGACCACGCTGTCCTCTCTGCGTGCGCTGAAGCGCGGCGGCCGGATGGTGCTGATGGGCAGCGCCGAGGTGCCGCTCGAACTCTCGTTCCGCGAGATGCTCGCCAACGACTGGGAGGTGGTGGGGCAGTTCATGTATGACCGCACCGCGCCGGGCCAGCTCGCCGGCCTCGCCGCCGAAGGCCTGCTGGATCTCGGCAGGATCAACGTCGCGACCTTTGGGCTTGCCGACTTCCGCCGCGCGGTCGACGCCGCCGCCATGATGCAGAGCCTCGACCTCACGGCCGTGGTGCCGTAACCAGAGGCCATGACAACCCAAGCGACACCATGGCGCGCGACCGTGCTGACCCTGTTCCCGGACATGTTTCCGGGACCGCTCGGCATCAGCCTGGCCGGCAGGGCGCTGGCCGGCGGGCTCTGGGCGCTGGAGGTGCGCGACATCCGCGCGTCGGCGACCGACAAGCACCGCAGCGTCGACGACACGCCGGCCGGCGGCGGTCCGGGCATGGTGCTGCGGGCCGACGTGCTGGCGGCGGCAATCGACGCCGCGGCGATTGCGCCTGACCGCCCGCGCCTGCTGATGAGCCCGCGGGGTCGGCCATTGACCCAGGAGCGGGTCGCGGAGCTCGCGGCCGGACCGGGACCTCTGGTCGTCTGCGGCCGCTTCGAGGGCATCGACCAGCGGGTGATCGAGGCACGCGGGCTCGAGGAGGTCTCGATCGGCGATTACGTGCTGTCGGGCGGCGAAATCGCCGCGATGGCCCTGATCGACGCCTGCGTCCGCCTGTTGCCGGGGGTGATGGGCAAGCAGGCCTCGGGAACCGAGGAGAGCTTCTCCGAAGGACTACTGGAATACCCTCAATACACCCGTCCGCAGGAGTTCGAGGGCCGCCAGATCCCGGAAATCCTGATTTCCGGCGATCATGCCAAGGTGGCAGCCTGGCGGTTGGCCCAGTCCGAGGCGCTGACGGCGGACCGCCGGCCGGACCTCTGGGCCCGGAAGGCCGGCCAAAAAGCCGCTCCGCCAGGGACAAAAAACGCGACAGACGGGTGACAAACCCTACGCTTTGCCTTATAGGCACGGCCTAATCCGCACACGCGCAGGATAGATGGACGTTTGCGCAGCCCGCACAGGCTGGGCGCGCCGCCGATGGAGATTTCGATGAATCTGATTCAGCAGCTCGAAAAAGAGCAGTTCGACAAGCTCGCCGCCACCAAAACCATCCCGGAATTCGGACCCGGCGATACCGTCATCGTCAATGTGAAGGTGGTCGAAGGCGAACGCACCCGCGTGCAGGCCTATGAAGGCGTCTGCATCGGCCGTTCCGGCCAGGGCCTCAACGAGAGCTTCACCGTGCGCAAGATCTCCTACGGCGAGGGCGTCGAGCGCGTCTTCCCGGTGGTGTCGCCGATGATCGACTCGATCAAGGTCGTGCGCCGCGGCAAGGTTCGTCGCGCCAAGCTCTATTACCTGCGCAACCTGCGCGGCAAGTCGGCCCGCATCGTCGAGAAGCAGGACCGCCCGACTGCCGTCGGCGAGTAAATCATCCCGAAAGGGTTGTGTGACCGAAAGCGCGGGGCCTGCCCCGCGCTTTTTTGTTGCGACATACCTATATCGAGGATCAGCCTCAACTCGTCATGCGCGGGCTTGACCCGCGCATCCATCAGGAAGAGGAACTTGTTGCTCAAGATGGATGGATTGCCGGGTCAAGCCCGGCAATGACGAAGAGGCGCCCCGCGCATCGATCGATTGTCGCGGGCGCAAGCCCTGTGTTAGAAATTTAGAATGGTTCCGGATCAAGCAAGCCAGCCCTGCCAGCGCGTCGTGATCGACGATCGCTCGCGGCTGCCCGGCCGCTTCTTCGGGCGCTTTGCGACGTCGGCAACGTCAGAGCTTACGCGCGCAGCGTAACGCTGCCTGGACGCTTTCGCCTGCTCGCGCGCCGCGGCGCGCTCACGCCACTCACCACTGAATTTCTTCTGGAGCTGAAGCTCATGTCCAAACCGACCACGCTGTACGACAAGATCTGGAACGACCATCTGGTCCACGAGGCCGACGACGGCACCTGCCTGCTCTATATCGATCGCCATCTGGTGCACGAGGTGACCTCGCCGCAGGCGTTCGAAGGCCTGCGCGCCGCGGGCCGCAAGGTGCACGCGCCGGAAAAGACGCTCGCCGTCGTCGACCACAACATCCCGACCACCGATCGCTCGAAGCCGAACCCCGATCCTGAAAGCATCGAGCAGATGCGGGTGATGGCGGAGAACGCCAAGGAATTCGGCATCGAGTATTACAACGAGTTCGACAAGCGCCAGGGCATCGTCCACGTCATCGGCCCGGAGCAGGGCTTTACGCTGCCCGGCACCACCATCGTCTGCGGTGACAGCCACACCTCGACGCACGGCGCGTTCGGCGCGCTCGCGCACGGCATCGGCACCTCCGAGGTCGAGCATGTGCTGGCGACGCAAACGCTGATCCAGAAGAAGGCCAAGAACATGCGCGCGGTCGTCGACGGCAAATTGCCCGACGGCGTGACGGGCAAGGATATCATCCTGGCGATCATCGGCGAGATCGGCACCGCCGGCGGCACCGGCTATGTGCTGGAATATGGCGGCGAGGCGATCCGTGCGCTCTCGATGGAAGGCCGCATGACGGTCTGCAACATGTCGATCGAAGGCGGCGCGCGCGCCGGCCTGGTTGCGCCCGACCAGAAGGCGTTCGACTTCCTGCGCGACCGTCCGAAGGCGCCGAAGGGCGCCGCCTGGGATGCCGCGATGCGTTACTGGGAGACGCTGCGCTCCGACGAGGGCGCGCATTTCGACCACGAGCTCCGGCTCGACGCGGCCAAGCTGCCGCCGATCGTCACCTGGGGCACCTCGCCCGAGGACGTCATCTCGGTGACCGGCTTTGTGCCCGATCCCGACAAGATCGCGGACGAGGCCAAGCGGCTCTCCAAGCATCGCGCGCTGAAATATATGGGCCTGACCGCCGGCACCAAGATCACCGACATCAAGCTCGACCGCGTCTTCATCGGCTCCTGCACCAACGGCCGCATCGAGGACCTGCGTGCCGCGGCGAAGATCGCCGAGGGCAAGACCGTCAACGCCCATGTCAACGCGATGATCGTGCCGGGCTCGGGCATCGTGAAGGAGCAGGCGGAGGCCGAAGGCCTCGACAAGATCTTCGTTGCGGCCGGCTTCGAATGGCGCGAGCCGGGCTGCTCGATGTGCCTTGCGATGAATCCGGACAAGCTGAAGCCGGAAGAGCGCTGCGCCTCGACCTCGAACCGCAACTTCGAGGGCCGCCAGGGCTTCAAGGGCCGCACCCATCTGGTGTCGCCCGCGATGGCCGCCGCCGCCGCGATCGCCGGCCACTTCGTCGACGTCCGCGACTGGCGGTAAACGAAGTTTTCGTCTCAAGCTCGAGCCGTTGTGGAAACGGCTCGTTAACGGGGCGCACGCACACTGCCTCCTTGCGAAGACCAACTTCGCGGGGAGCCGGACGTGGCTGACGACAAGCGCGAATTCGTCGACATGATCAGCGAGGCGACGCGGCAGAAGCGCCGCCGCGCCGCGCCACGCATCATCGATCCGCCTCCCGAGGTGAAAGAAACCTCGCGCCTCAGCCACTGGCCGCCGGAGCGCTGGACGCAATGGCGGATCGAAAACCTGACGCCCTGGAAGATCAAGCCTTGGAGGCTGAAGAACTGGGACTAGAGCATTTTCGGTTCTGATTGGATCAGAACCGAAGCTCTAGATTCTTGTTTTGACGCGTTTTCTTCACGCGAACCGGCCTCCACTTCACTCGAAAACGCTCTAGGTGCCTTCGCGCGAAAAGTGTCCTGACAAAACGGCCGCCGTTTGGCGCCCGCTGTCATTTCAGCCTTCACCAATAGCCATACGGCCGCCAATGGTGACGGTGATGCCAATACGGCCGGCAGATTCGGCGCGGCCCGTAATAGGTCCAGACCACCCGGCAACGGCGGTGATGATAGTAGGCCGGATAGTAGTAGGACGATCCATAGAAGTAGCGCCGGTGATGGAAGTGCCGGCGGTATCCGTAGCGGTACCCGCCGCCATAGAAGCGGTGGTAGCCACCGTAGTGGCGATGGATGCCACCATAGCGATGGAAGCCGCCATGGAACGCCGGCGCAGCGCGGAAGCCGCCACCATGGAAGCCGCGAAAGCCGCCGCCGTGGAAACCACCGCCATGAAATCCACCACCATGGAAACCACCGCCGCGGAAGCCGCCGCCATGAAAACCTCCGCCGCCGTGACCGCCGCCACCGTGGCCGCCGTGACCGCCATGCCGGACCTCTGTCGTCATGGCATCGGCCGCAGACTTCGCCGCGAGCACGGTGCCCGGGCTCGCCAGCGACAGCGCTTCGGCGCGTTGCTGCGCTGAAGTCGACAGCGCGAAGACCGCGGCCGCCGCGACACCGAGACGGCGCACCAAGCCACGCCGCAAATACCCTTCCCTCATCTCAGAACCTCCCTGACAACAGCAATCACAGCCACGCTGCATGGCAGCCGGTTGCATTGCTTTCATTGCGGTCGCTCCCGCCGCAACGCTAGAAATCCCTGAGTGAATGCGTCATGAACGCGCAAAACGGTGCGACGAAAAGTCCGGGAGCAACGCAAGTGACCGTCTATGTGATCGTGCAACTCAAGATGACCGATCGTGCCGCCTATGATCGGTATCAGGCGCGCTTCTTCGACGTGTTCAGGAAGTTCAACGGGCGGCTGCTGTCGGCCGACGAACAGCCCGCGGTGCTCGAAGGCACCTGGGATCGCGACAAGCTGGTGCTGATGTCGTTCCCTGACGAAGCCGCATTCCGCGCCTGGTCGGAATCGCCCGAATATGTCGAGATCTCCAGGGACCGCAAAGCGGGCGCGCAAGGCACCGTGCTTCTCGCCAAGGGCTTTGCGCCCTGATGCCGTTACCCGCTACCGGCGTGAACCCTTTGCTAAGGGTTGGTGGCTAGGGTTAACGGACAATCAATCAGAAAATTCAGGACGACTTCGGTTTCCATGGCGCGGCCAGCAGGCCAAGCCGTGGCATCGCGCCCTCACACGTGCCTCATCGGCCGGGGTGAGCCGATGGAAGCAGCAGCATTATCGTGGGACCGGAAATGACCATCAAGTTTCAGAATTTGCCCATCATTGCCAAGATCGCGGTGCCCGCGGCCATTATCGCCCTGGTCGCGATCGGCATCGTCGTCCAGGCCTCGCTCGCGCTGAGCCATTTGTCGGCGACCGCGTCCGACCTGGTGGATGGCAACGCCCGCCGCGTGCAGTACAGCCTCGAAGCCGAGAGTAACTTCAACAGCGCGGCCGTCAGCGAGAAGAATGTCATCCTCAGCGCCGCCGACACCAAGGCGATCGCCTCCAACATCGAAGCCTACAACAAGGCAACCGATGCGACGCTTGCCGCCGTCGACCGCCTGGCGTCCGTCACATCGGACGCCGGACAGCAGCAACTGATCGACACGCTGCGCCGCGCGGTCAAGGACCGCCGCGAGGCCAGCGCGAAGGTGTTCGAGCTGGTCACCGCGGGCAAGCTGGAGGACGCCTTCGCCTATTCGCGCAATGTCGCGGCCAAGCATCGCCAGACCGCGATGGAGGCGGTCGCCAGCCTGATCGCCGCCAATGTGAAGGGCATGCAGGCCGCGCGTGACCAGGGCATCGCCACCGCCGACCAGACCCGCCTCGTGCTGCTGTTCGGCGCCGCCGCCGGGCTGCTCTGTGCCTTCAATATCCTCGCCTGGATCGCGTTCAGCCAGATCGCGCGGCCGCTGTCGCGCATGACGGAGGAGATGACGAAGCTCGCCGAGGGCGATCTCGACATCGCGGTGGTCGGCGATGACAGGAGCGACGAGGTCGGCGGCCTCGCCAAGTCGCTGCGCGTGTTCAAGGAGAATGCGATCACGGCGCGCCGCCTCGAAGCCGAACAGCGCGAGGAGCAGCTGCGCAAGGAGGCCCGGCAGCGCGCGGTCGAGGGCCACATCGCGACCTTCGACAATCAGGTCTCGGAAGCGCTGAACGCCCTGACCGCGGCCTCGACCGAAATGCACGCGACCGCCGGAAGCATGTCGGCGACCGCGGAGGAAACCAGCCGACAGGCGACGTTCGTTGCCACCGCATCCAACGAGGCCTCGGCGAACGTCCAGACCGTCGCGGTCGCAACCGAGGAACTGCACGCCTCGATCAGCGAGATCACCCGCCAGGTGACGCAGGCGGCCCAGACCGCAAGAGCGGCGGTGGACGAGACCGATCGCACCAACGCGACCATCGAGAGCCTGGCCGCGGCTGCGCAGCGGATCGGCGAGGTGATCTCGCTGATCCAGAACATCGCCTCGCAAACCAATCTCTTGGCATTGAACGCAACGATCGAGGCTGCGCGCGCCGGCGAGTCCGGCAAGGGTTTTGCGGTGGTCGCCAATGAAGTGAAGGCGCTTGCCACCCAGACCGCCAAGGCGACCGAGGACATCTCCTCGCAGATCGCGGCCATCCAGCAGGAGACCGGTCAGGCCGTCGCCGCGATCCGGGCGATCGGCGGCACCATCGGACGCATGAGCGAAATCGCCGCGGCGATCTCCGCCGCCGTCGAGCAGCAGAGCGCTGCTACCCGCGACATCTCGAAGAACATCCAGGAAGTTTCGCGCGGCACCAGCGAGGTGTCGGCGAATGTCGGCAGCGTCAACGAAGCCGCCACTGAGACCGGATCGGCGGCCACGCAGGTGCTGACGGCCGCCGACGATCTCAGTCAGCAATCCGCAACGCTGCGCGGCAACGTCAACGCATTCCTGGACAAGATCCGCGCGGCCTGACCGGATCAGGCAGCCTCTCACTGCAAAGGGCGGCGCCGGGCGATCGGAGCCGCCCTTTCTGTTGGCTCTGCGCAGTCGCGCGCGAACCGCGGCTCACCAGAATGGGCCGAATCCGAAGCCGAAGGTGAACGGCGCCGGCGCAGCATACGGATATGGCCGGTAATAATAGGGCCGCGCGTAATAATAGGAGCCGTACGGACGGTAATAGGAGTAGGAGCGATAGTACGGCCGGTAGCCGTGGTGATAATGATGCCGATGGTAATAGTGATGATGGCGCTGCGCGCTGAAGTCAGTCGCCTTGCCTGCGTGCCGCTGTTGCGCGGCGGCCGGCGGCTTGGCTGATGCCGCAGCGGTTGCCGATGCCGGCGCCGTCAATGCGAAGGCACAAGCGACCGCGGCAACACCGATCCATCTCATCATGATTAACTCCTGCAGATTTCGATTGATATCATCTGGCGCGCGCGAATCTGCCGGTTTGATGGCTGCAAACGACAACAGGCCCGTTGCTCACGGGCCTGTGTCTCAACTGCGCTGATACGCCGCGCGATCAGTGGCGCCAGTGGCGATGGCCCCAGCCACGGTGATGACCGCGACCCCAGCCGCGATGCCAGCCGCGGCCCCAGCGCACTTGCGTGGTCGCCTGGTTCGCGTTGTCCTGAACCGTTGCGGCGGTGCCTGGCGTCGCCAGCGACATCGCATTTGCGCGCTCGGCCGGCGCCGCCAAGACCAGCACGGCACCGACAGCCGCGAGCCCCAGAACTTTCATCACCTTCATAAGTCTTCTCCTTGATCCCTTGATGTCACGTCTTGCAACGACGCCTCGCGTTCGCGCGAATCGACCGCCGTTGCCGCGACGCAGATCGCAAGCAGAGTGCGGATGACGTGAATGGGATGTGAATGACTGCGCCACGATTGTGAATGCTGCTGGCGCGCTCAAGTTCCGATGCGTCGCGCGAATTTTCGCGCTCACACGCAAAACCCGGCACAGACTACGGTCGTATCTCGCGTGCTCTCTGTTGCTGGAGGTTGCCGTGACACACACAGGCACACGCAGGCGATTGCTTCGAACCGCGCTTGCGACGCTCAGTGGTTCCATTATGCTCGCCGATGTCGCGCTCGCCTCGCAGGGACCGGGCGGCGGCATGGGAACGGCGAGCCATCTCACGCAAATGCTGATGGCCGTTGTGGTCTATGGAACGACGGGGGTGATCGCCGCTACTGCTGTGATCAGCGCGGCACGACGGCGGATGCGCAGCTAGAGCGTTTTCGAGCGAAGTGGATACCGGTTCGCGTGAAGAAAACGCGTAAAAATAGTGAGCTAGAGCTTCGGTTCTGATTCATCAGAACCGAAAATGCTCTAGCCGGGCCGCCAGAAGCAGTTCATGCGCGGGGTGATCACGGTGCCGCTCGGCCGGTGCTCCTGGACATAGGTCGCGGTGCAGTCGCGCACGGCGTTCGGACCGGGATTGTAGCGCGGGATGACATCCGGCTCCCAATGATCGGGCCGGGACCGGTAGATCGGCACGCGCTTCAGCCGGCGGCGCTCGACGACCCGCTCGCGCGCCACCGGGTCCGCCTGACCGATGCGCGCTTCAGCCGCCGCGCTCTGTGCCTGCGCCTCTCCCGCCGGAAGCGAGAGCCCGACTGCACCAGCCAACAGCACTGCCGCCACGATCCGTTTCATCACGCCCACCCAAGCCCCATCCTTGAGCCCCACTGTTGGGCCGCACGGTCTCCCATTGCACCGCCAAGGTCAACTGCGCTGGCGCCGCCTGAGGCACTCGCGCTAAAGGAGTGTCATGTGGACCACAGCCAAAGCCCCCTCGCTCGACGAGATGGAGGCCATGGCGCACGAGATTTTCGAGCGCCTGCCCGAGACCTTCCGGGCCCTCTGCGAGGGCCTGATCATCCGCGTCGACGACTTCCCGACCGACGAGGTGCTCGACGACATGCAGGCCCAGAGCGAGTTCGACCTGCTCGGCCTGTTCCACGGCATCGGCCTGCCGCAGCAGAGCTATGGCGACGTCGCCCGGCTGCCCAACCTGGTCTGGCTCTACCGCCGGCCGATCCTGGACTACTGGGCGGAGCACGATGAGACCCTCGGCCACATCGTCCGCCACGTGCTGATCCATGAAATCGGCCACCATTTCGGCCTCTCGGACGCCGATATGGAGGCGATTGAGGCCGCTGCGGGCTAGCCCTGCAGAAATGGCCCTTTTACCGCTGTCACATTCGCGATAAATAACCGCCCCTATCCCTCATTTTGACCGGGAAGTGCAACGATGGACAAGTTCACCACGCTGGAAGGCGTCGCGGCGCCGCTGAAGATCATCAATGTCGACACCGACATGATCATTCCGAAGCAGTACCTCAAGACCATCAAGCGCACCGGCCTTGGCAAGGGGCTTTTCTCCGAGCAGCGCTACAAGGATGACGGCAGCGAGAACCCGGATTTCGTCCTCAACCAGCCTGCCTATCGCAATACGAAGGTGCTGGTCGCCGGCGACAATTTCGGCTGCGGCTCGAGCCGCGAGCACGCGCCCTGGGCGCTGCTCGACTTCGGCATCCGCTGCGTGATCTCGACCTCGTTCGGCGACATCTTCTACAACAACTGCTTCAAGAACGGCATCCTGCCGATCCGCGTGTCGCAGGAGGACCTCGACAAGCTGTTCGACGACGCCGAGCGCGGTGCCAACGCGACGCTGACCATCGATCTTCCCAACCAGGAGATCCGCGGTCCCGACGGCGGCAAGGTCAAGTTCGAGATCGACCCGTTCCGCAAGCACTGCCTGATCAACGGCCTCGACGACATCGGCCTGACGATGGAGAAGAAGACGTCGATCGACACCTTTGAGGCCAAGCTCAAGGAACGCGCCTGGGCTTGAGCGGCAGCGTGTCATCGAGCCCCGGTGCCTTGCGGCGCCGGGGCTTTTGTTTGCCGAATTGCCTCACCGCAGACTTGCTGATACCTGACGCGCATGTTGCCTGACATCGTCACCTTCTGGCACGGCTCGATGGACGCGCTGCGCCAGACCTGCCTGCGCTCGCAGGTGGCGGCGGGGCACAAGGTCACCGTCTACAGCTTCGATCCCATTCCCGGCCTGCCCAACGGCATCGGCAATGCCGAGGCCGAGGCGGTGCTGCCGCATTCGTTCTCGGAGAGGCTGCGTCCGGCCGAGCCGGACGGTTCGTGGCGCGACTGGACCATCCTGCAGTTCAGCGACTTCTTCCGCATGCGGCTGATGAAGCAGCGCGCCGGCCTCTGGCTCGATGCCGATGTGCTGCTGCTGAAGCCTGTCGAGATCGATCCGGCAAAGCCCTATTTTGCCTGGGAACGGCCGCGCCAACTCGGCAACTCGGTGCTGTATCTGCCGCAAAATGATCCAATCGTGCGCGCCTTCGAGGCGCTGATGCAGCAGGACGAGCTGACCCCGGACTGGCTGGCCCTGCGTCACCGCGTGACCTTTGCGATGCGCCGGCTGCGCGGCAAATCCAATCGCCTCGCTGACATCCGTGTCGCGATCTTCGGCCCGGCGGCACTCACCGCGCTGGCGCGCCGAGAACGCGAATTGCAGCACGCGCTGCCGAAGCGTTCGTTCTATGCGGTGCACGCCGAGCCAAAACTGTTCTTCGAGCCGACGGATTTTTCGAGATACCTGAACGACCCCGCCATCGTCGGCCTGCACATCTCGCCAAAGGGCCGCGGCAAGGACGCGCCGATCCCTGGCAGTCTTTATGCGTGGGCGACGGAGAGGTTTGGCGCGTGACCAGGGCGCAAGTTCACCCTCTCCCCTTGTGGGAGAGGGTGGCTTCGCGAAGCGAAGCCGGGTGAGGGGTCTGCCTCCGCGGATAGAGACCCCTCATCCGTCGCGGACTGCGTCCGCGCCACCTTCTCCCACAAGGGGAGAAGGGAAGGATCCCTGCTAATGCCCCATCGCAGCGATCGCGTCGGCGATCGCGATCGTGCGCCTCGCCATCTCGGCGTGCAGGCGCTCCACCATGCGGCCGTCGAGCTGGATCGCACCGCGCGAGGCGTTCTCCGGCTGTTCGAAGGCGGCGATGATCTTGCGCGCCTCAGTGACCTCGGCCTCGGGCGGTGTGAAGATCGCGTTGCAGGCGTCGATGTGGCTCGGGTGGATCAGCGTCTTGCCGTCGAAGCCGAGATCGCGGCCCTGCGCGCATTCCTCGGCAAAGCCGTCGACATTGCTGATGTCGCTATAGGGACCGTCGAGGATTTCGAGCCCGTGCGCGCGGGTCGCCAGGATGCAATGCGTGATCATCGGGATCATCGCCGCGCGGCCCGGCTTCATCCGGATCCGGGTTTCGCGCGCAATGTCGTTCGGCCCGAACACGAAGCCGGCGAGCCGGGTTTCGGAATCCTTTGACGCCGCGGCGAGCTTGTCGGCGTCGAGCACCGCGCGCGCGGTCTCGATCATGGCCCAGACCCGGATCGAGGCGGGCGCATTGATGTCGCTGAGGCGGTCGGCAACCGCATTGAGATCGTCGACGGTGGAGATCTTGGGAACCAGGATGCCGTCCGGCTGCGCCTTGCCGGCCATGCCGATGTCGTCGACCCACCAGGGCGTGTCGAGGGCGTTGATCCGGATCAGGACCTCGCGCTTGCCGAAGCCCTTGGCGGCGACCGCCTTGGCGATCTGCTCACGGGCCACCGCCTTGGCGTCGGGGGCCACGGAATCCTCGAGATCGAGGATGATGCCGTCCGCCGGCAGCGTCCGGGCCTTTTCCAGCGCCCGTGCATTCGATCCCGGCATGAACAACAGGCTGCGGCGCGGACGGGTCATGGTGATCTCCTCAAGGCCTCTGGCAGATTGTTGTTTAAGCATGATCTTTTCGGAAAACCGCTTCGCACTTTTCCGGATCATGCTCTAGCGAAAGTCCATTGTTTAGGCACTGATCGGCCGCGGCTTTTCAAGCCCCGGCGCTATCATTTCAGCCCCGACGCCGAAAGTCTTGTTCCGGACATGCGCTTGTGGTTAGGCAGTGGCATGCAGTCCTTTCCGAAGCAATTGATCGACGGCTACCACGCCTTTGCCACGCAGCGGCTGCCGACCGAGCAGTCCCGCTACCGGGACCTGTCCGAGCGCGGCCAGTTCCCCGAGACCATGGTGATCGGCTGTTGCGACTCCCGCGTCTCGCCGGAAGTGATCTTCGATGCCGGCCCTGGCGAGTTGTTCGTGGTCCGCAACATCGCCAATTTGGTTCCGGTCTACCAGCCCGACAGCAACGCCCACGGCGTCTCGGCCGCGCTGGAGTATGCCGTGACCGTACTGAAGGTGAAGAATCTCGTGGTGCTGGGCCATGCCCAGTGCGGCGGCATCCGCGCCTTCGTCGACAAGATCAAGCCGCTCACGCCTGGCGACTTCATCGGCAAATGGATGCAGATGTTCATCAAGCCGGGCGAAGTCGTCGAGCAGCGCGAGCATGAGAGCATGCAGGACTTCGTCACCCGCATCGAGAAGGCCGCGGTGTTCCGTTCGCTGGAGAACCTGATGACCTTCCCGTTCGTGCGCGAACGCGTGGAGAGCGGTGACATGCAACTGCACGGCGCCTATTTCGGCGTCGCCGAAGGCTCGCTGTTCGTGCTCGACCGGGGCGCGAAGGAATTCGTCAGCGTTCGCTGACGCGATGAAATCGGGCCAACAGAAATCTACTCGCCGCCGTGATGGCCGCTGCCCCAGCGGTCGGAGATCGCGAGCATGAAGGACGACACCACGAACACCAGGTGCACACCGACCAGCCAGGCGAGCTTGCTGGGATCGAAGGCGGTATCGAGGTTCATGAACGCCTTCAGCACCTGAATGGCTGAGATCGCGACAATCGACGCCAGCAATTTCTGTTTCAAGCCGCCGAAATCGACCTTGGTCATCCAGTCCGGCCAATCCGGGTGCCCTTCCGGATCGATCTTCGAGACGAAGTTCTCGTAACCGGAGAACACCACGATCAGGATCAGATTGCCGGTCAGCGAGATGTCGATCAGCGAGAGCACGCCGAGGATGATGTCGGATTCCTTGGCATCCGGCACATGCAGGATGAAGTGCCACAGCTCCATGCAGAACTTGAGCAGCAATGCCGCGAGGCTGATGACGAGGCCGAAATAGAACGGCGCCATCAGCCAGCGACTGTTGAAGAGCAGGTTCTCGAAACGACGTTCAACGCGCTTCAGCGTCGGATTGGGCCGATAGGTCCCCGGTTGTTCCGCCATGGCACGCGCTTCCTGACCCGTATCCCGCGTTTCGCTGTTACGCCGCCTTCTTCTTGGCGGTGATCAGCTTGCGGTTGATCAGGACCTCGGCGATCTGGATCGCGTTCAGCGCGGCACCCTTGCGCAGATTGTCCGAGACGCACCAGAACGACAGGCCGTTCTCCACCGTCGCATCCTCGCGGATGCGGCTGATATAGGTCGCGTCCTCGCCAGCCGCCTCATACGGCGTGACGTAGCCGCCCGGCTCGTGCTTGTCGATCACCAGGCACCCCGGCGCATTGCGCAGGATGTTGCGCGCCTCGTCCGCCGTGATCGGATTGGCGAACTCGACATTGACGGCTTCGGAGTGGCCGACGAAGACCGGCACGCGCACGCAGGTCGCGGTCAGCTTGATCTTGGGATCAAGGATCTTCTTGGTCTCCATCATCATCTTCCACTCTTCCTTGGTGAAGCCGTCTTCCATGAAGACGTCAATCTGGGGAATGACGTTGAAGGCGATGCGCTTCGGAAACTTCTTATTGATCAGCTCGTCATTGGTGTAGACGGCCTTGGTCTGCGTGAACAACTCGTCCATCGCGTCCTTGCCGGCGCCCGACACCGATTGATAGGTCGAGACCACGACGCGCGTGATCGTCGCTTTGTCGTGCAGCGGCTTCAGCGCGACGACGAGCTGCGCGGTCGAGCAGTTCGGATTGGCGATGATGTTCTTCTTGGTGAAGCCGGCGGCCGCATCCGCGTTCACCTCCGGCACGATCAGCGGCACGTCCGGGTCCATGCGCCAGGCCGAGGAATTGTCGATCACGACCGCGCCGGCGGCGCCGATCCTGGGCGACCATTCCTTGGAGACCGAGCCGCCGGCCGACATCAGGCAGATGTCGACGTCGGAGAAATCATAATGCTCGAGCGCCTTCACCTTCAGCGTGCGGTCGCCATAGGAGACCTCGACGCCGACGCTACGGCGCGAGGCCAGCACGACGACCTCGTCGGCGGGGAATTTGCGCTCGTCGAGAATGTTGAGCATTTCGCGCCCGACATTGCCGGTCGCTCCGACCACCGCGACTTTGTAACCCATCGTTCACTCTCCGACGAAAAATGCCCGTTCCCCCGCTGGCAGCGGAAAGGGAAGAGGCAGCGCTTCTATGCGAGAAACCCCGTCAAGACAACGTTGCGTAGCATTTGAGCGTTTTGATGCGTTTCTTTCAGGCCGGTCCGGCCGCACCCCATCATACGAGAACTCCGTCAGCGCTGACGAGTTTCGTCGACGAAATATACGCCACGCTCTCCCGGCTGTTCGCCTATGTCGCCGTGCTCGCGCTGTTCGCCGTCCTCGGCAACTATCTATGGAAGCAACTGCCGGACGCGACGGCGATGGCGGCCCCCACCGTCGCGGGCTGGAGCTTGGCCGGCCGCTCGACGCCGGCTTTTGCCATCAGCCGGCTCGATCCGCGAGATAAAACAGAGACTTACGAAATCTTCCGGCACCCCGACGGCGGCCGCAAGGACGTCTTCCGCTGGGCCGACGCCAATGGTGCGCCGGTAGCGGAGCTCGAAATCTACCGCCCCGGCGGCGAGCCCATGGGACCCGCAGTCACCGAGATCGCCGGGCGGCCCGACCCGGGCGGCGTCCGCGAGCTCGAGGCCGCCGGGATCGTCGACAGCAAGTTCGGCAGCGTCACCTTGCTGCGCCCGGCGCGGCAGGACGGCAGCCGCAGTTGCCTCGGCTTCCTCAAGCAGGCCGACGCTCCCGATCTGCGTATCTCAGGCTGGGCCTGCCAGGGCGCCGGCCTGCCGGCCCAGCGCGCCGCGATCGTCTGCATGCTGAACCGCCTGACCCTGCTGGCCGCGGGCAATGACTTGCGGCTCGCTGCGCTGTTCGCGCATGCCGAGCTGCGCCGTACCGACTGCGTTACCTCCGGCCCGCCGGCCCTGTCGGCCGACTGGGTGATGGGCAGCGAGAACCCGCTTCTGCGCGGCGCCCTTTGATGGCAAGACCGTGGCAAGACACTGGTTTACATGAAACTTTTGCTCTACCGGCCGCATTATCTGGGCCGGTGTGGCGCAATTGACCTAGTGACGGGCTTCCCACCAAGGCTACAATATGTTCCGAGTGATTTTGGCGGACGCGCCAGCCCCCGATGGGGCCGTAATGACGAGGATGCGATGACCTTGAAATTCCCTGCCGCGAACAAGCTCGTGGTGTTGCTTGCCGCGGCTGCCGTCACCGCAACCGCGCTCAGTGTGACCGCAACCAGCGCGCAGAGCCCGACCAAGCGCAAGCAGCAAGAGCAGTATGACCGCGACGGCCGCCGCTATTACGGCCAGCAGGGTCCGAACCGCATCTATCAGCAGGGTCCGCGCACCCGCGTTTACGTCACCACGCGCTCGTGGCTGGACGCCGGCACCGAAGTGCTGCCGGGCGACCGCAAGTTCAACGACTACGCCTATCCGCCGGAGATCGGCTACCCCTCGTTCGGGCGCGAGAACAACAACCGTCCGATCGATCGCCAGCCGCTCAGCCCGCCGGCCGATCTCGGCGGCTATCCGCGGAACTTCCCGCTGTACTGAGAATTTCGGCAAGCAGCCGATACGAAAATGCCCGGCTCCGGCCGGGCATTTTTGTTTGTCCGTCATTCCGGGATGGTCCGAAGGACCAGACCTCAGATGCGCAATTGCGCATCGGGGAATCTCGAGATTCCGGGTTCGCGTCTTTGACGTGCCCCGGAATGACGGCAGAGCCGTCACGCGTGCAGCTTCTGCAATTCCTTCAGGATCGCTTCGCCCATCTGCGTCGTGCTGACCGACGTGGTGCCTTCCGACTTGATGTCGGCGGTGCGCAAGCCGTTGGCGAGCACGGCCGCGATCGCGGCATCGACCTTGTCGGCGAGATCGCCCATGGCGAAGGAATAGCGCAGTGCCATGCCGAACGAGGCGATCATCGCGATCGGATTGGCGAGGCCTCGGCCTGCGATATCCGGCGCCGAGCCGTGCACCGGCTCATACAATGCCTTGCGCTCGTTGGTCTTGGCGTCCGCCTTGCCGAGCGAAGCCGACGGCAGCAGGCCGAGCGACCCCGTCAGCATCGCCGCAATGTCCGACAGCATGTCGCCGAACAGATTGTCTGTGACGATGACGTCGAATTGCTTCGGCGTCTTGACGAGATTCATGCCGCCGGAATCGGCGAGCTGATGCTCGAGCGTGACGTCCTTGTATTCGCGCGCATGGACCTGGGTCATGACCTCGTTCCAGAGCACGCCCGACTTCATGACGTTGCGCTTTTCCATCGACGTCACCTTGTTACGGCGCTTGCGCGCCAGGTCGAAGGCGACACGGCCGATCCGCTCGATTTCAAAGGTGTCGTAGACCTGGGTGTCGACCGCGCGCTTCTGGCCGTTGCCGATATCGGTGATGGTCTTCGGCTCGCCGAAATAGACGCCGCCGGTGAGCTCGCGCACGATCATGATGTCGAGGCCCTCGACCACCTCGCGCTTCAGGCTCGAGGCATCCGCCAGCGCCGGGTAGCACACCGCCGGACGCAGATTGGCGAACAGGCCGAGATCCTTGCGCAGCCGCAGCAGGCCGGCCTCGGGGCGGACTTCGTAGGGCACGCTGTCCCACTTCGGACCGCCGACCGCGCCGAAGATCACGGCGTCGGCCGCCGTGGCCTTGGCCATGTCGCCCTCCGAGATCGACACCTTGTGGGCGTCATAGGCGGAGCCGCCGACCAGCCCCTGCTCGGTCTCGAACCTGGCGATGCCCTGCGCATTCAGCCAGTCGATCAGGCGCTGTACCTCGGCCATCACTTCGGGGCCGATGCCGTCGCCGGGGAGAAGCAGCAGTTTGTGGGTCGCCATGGTTCGTTCCTCACTCAATCGGGCATGCCCGTCATCGTCAGGCGCGAGTGCTAAAACGCCCCGGGCGGATTGGCAAGGCGCCTCGGACAGGGCCAAAATGGCCCCACAGAGCCAACCGCGCCCCAAGAAGCCAACAAGACGGACCTCATGACCGCAGCCATCGTCTACGCCTTCGCCTCGGCCATTTTCCTGGGCGCAGGCGTCGTGCTGGCGCAGCTTGGCTTGCGCACCGTCGAGCCGCTGTCGGGCGCAGCAATCAGCGTGCCGTCCTTCACTCTGCTGTTCCTGCTGCTGTCGCCGCTGATCCTGCATGGCGAGCCGGTGGTGTGGCGCGGCCTGCCGATCTTCATGGCGATCGGCCTGTTCTTCCCGGCCTCGCTGACGCTTTTGACTTTCGCGTCGAACCGGTCGCTGGGACCCGTCATCACCTCAACATTGGGCAATCTGGCGCCGCTGTTTGCGGTCGCCGCCGCCGTGGTGCTGCTGCACGAGCCGCTCGAGCCGCAGCAGCTCGCCGGCCTCGTCGTCGCGGTGACGGGGGCGGCTGTGATCACCGTGACCCGGCCGCGCGGCCTCGGCCATTGGCGCAGCTGGGCCCTGCTGCTGCCGCTCGCCAGCGCGCTGGTGCGCGGCATCGTGCCCCCGATTGCCAAGCTCGGGCTTGCGATCTGGCCGAGCCCGCTCTGGGCCTGTCTGATCGGCTACATCATGTCCTCGCTGGTGGTGCTGACCGTGCAGCGGATCCGCAAGGGCAGCTTCACGGTGCAGGCCCCGCGCGAGGGCCGGTTCTGGTTCGCATTGACCGGCATCAGCAACGGGCTCAGTGCACTCAGCCTGTTCGCCGCGGTCCGCAACGGCCCGATCACGCTGGTGGCGCCGCTGGCTGCGATCTATCCGCTGGTCACCGTGGCGCTGAGCGCAATGCTGCTCAAACATGTCGAGATCACGGCGCGGATCGTCGCCGGAACCCTGCTGACCGTGATCGGTGTCGCGCTGGTCCTGATCGCTTGATTGTCTGATACGCAAGACAGTGTTGCGGCCTCCGGCGCTGGGCAGCGCCGCTGCGGCCTGCCACAATGGCGGCATTGCCGGAGTGAATTGTGAGAGCCCCCGCCCCGTCCTATCCGCATCCCGCGCGGCTGATCCTGATTCTGTCGCTCGCACCGACGGTCGGTCTCGGCATCGGCCGCTTCGCCTATTCGCTGGTGCTGCCCGACATGCGCGACTCGCTGGCCTGGTCCTATTCGGCCGCCGGCTTCATGAACACGATCAATGCCGCCGGCTATCTGGTCGGCGCGCTGTTCGCCTCGCGCCTGATCCAGCGCTTCGGGCTTGCCACATCGGTGCGCTGGTCGACGCTGGCCTGCGCGCTGTCGCTGGCGCTTTGCGCCATCTCGGGCAATTTTGCCGTGCTGAGCTTTGCCCGCCTGCTGGTCGGCTTCGCCGCCGCAATCGGCTTCGTCGGCGGCGGCGCACTCGCGGCGACCATTGCGCAGTCGCGGCCGGAGCGCGCGAACTTCCTGCTTAGCCTGTTCTATGCCGGGCCGGGAGTCGGCATCCTGGCATCCGGCCTGATCGCGCCCTTCGTGCTGCAGGGCTTTGGCGCGGGCTCGTGGTGGATCGTGTGGTGGGCAATGACCCTGCTCTCCGCGATCATGACCGTGCCGCTGCTGCTTGCGCCCTTCCACGCCGGTGCGGCCGCCGCCGGTATCGTGCGGACCAAATTCGAGATCATGCCGGTCCTGATCTACCTCGCCGCCTATTTCCTGTTCGGGGCCGGCTACATCGCCTACATGACCTTCATGATCGCCTATGTCCGCGACGGCGGCGGCGGCGCGGTCGCACAGAGCGCGTTCTGGAGCCTGATCGGCGTCAGCGCATTCGTGACGCCCTGGTTCTGGCGGCGGGTGCTGGCGCTCGACCGCGGCGGGATCGCCACCACCATCATCCTCGGCGTCAACGCGCTCGGCGCGAGCCTGCCGATCTTCGGGCATTCGCCGCTGCTGCTTACGATTTCCGCGCTGGTGTTCGGCGTCGCCTTCTTCGCGGTGGTGGGGTCGACCACCGCCTTCGTACGCTTCAACTACCCGCCGCAAGCCTGGCCGACTGCGATCGCGGCGATGACCATCGCCTTCGGCATCGGGCAGACGCTCGGGCCGATCGTGGTCGGCGCGATCACGGATGCCGTCGGCAGCCTGTCATTTGCGCTGAACGTCTCGGCCGCGATGCTCGCGCTCGGCGCACTGCTGTCGGCGTTTCAGCGGAAGGTGGGGCCTTAGACCCATTCGTCATTCCGGGGCGATGCGCAAGCATCGAACCCGGAATCTCGAGATTCCGGGTCTGGTCCTTCGGACCATCCCGGAATGACGCTTCGCGTCAGCTCCCGCTGAATGAATTGTAGCCTTGGTCTTCCCAGTAGCCGCCCTTGTAGTCGTTGGTGACTTCCATCGAGAGCACGTATTTCGGGTTCTTGAAGCCGAGCTTGGTTGGCACCCGGATCTTCATCGGGAAACCGTAGGCGCGCGGCAGGATCTCGTCGCCGAACTTGAAGGTCATCTGGGTCTGCGGATGCAGCGCCGTGCGCATGTCCAAAGGTGAATTGTAGCCGTCCTTGTCGGCGCACTGGAACCAGACATATTTGGCGTGCGTATCGGCGCCGATGATCTTGAGGAAATCGCGCAGCGGCGTGCCGGTCCAGCTGCCGATCGCGCTCCAGCCCTCGACGCAGATATGGCGCGTCACCTGCTTGACCTGCGGCAGCTTGTACAACTCGTCCAGCGTCCACGACTTCTTGTTGTCGACCAGGCCGCGCACCTCGAGCTTCCAGTCCGCGCCCGCGACCTCGGGCGCATCGTCGAGATCGTAATAGGCATTGAACGGGAACGGCTTGGTGATCATGCTCTCGGGATACGTCGGCGCCAGCGCATCCGGATTGAACATCCAGGCCTGTACCGCGTCGTTGAACTTCGAGACCCTCTTCAGCAGTTCTTCCGCCGACGACGAATCGACCACGTCGCAGCCGGTCAACAGCGTCAGCGCGCCGAGGCTGGTGCCCGCCGTGATGAAACGGCGGCGCGTCAGTTCCGGCATCGTCTTCACCGCGTCGCGGACCAGCAGCTTCTTGTCGACACCGGGGATCAGGAGTTTGCGCAGGCGACCCATAGCATCCTCTCAAGAGTCTCATTTTTGGGCATGATCAACTCCGAAAACCGGTTCCCACTTTTCGGGATCATGCCCTAGCGCCCGATGATCATGGCGCGCAGGCTCTTCGGCACCAGCAGTGCGAGCGCGACATGGATCACCAGGAAGGCGACGATCAGCGCCATGCAGGTGAAATGAACATAACGGGCGAAGTCATAGCCGCCGAACAGCGTCACCAGCCAATGCAATTGCACCGGCTTCCACATCGACAGGCCGGACAGCACGATGACGACGCCGACGATGATGATGCCGGTATAGAGCAGCTTCTGCACCGAATTGTACTTGCTGAGATCGTCATGCGACAGCTTGAAGGTCAGCGCCGCCTTGGTATCGGAGATCACGCCGCCGGGGGTGATCGGCAGCAGCTTCTTGCGGAAGCGGCCGGTGGCGAATCCGAGCGCCAGATAGATCAGGCCGTTGACCATCAACAGCCACATCGCGGCGAAGTGCCAGAGCAGCGCGCCGCCGAGCCAGCCGCCGAGCGTGATGCTCCGCGAGAAGGTGAAGCCAAACAGCGGCGAGGCGTTGTAGATCTGCCAGCCGGACATGATCATCAGGATCATCGCTAATGCGTTGATCCAGTGCACCATCCGCACCCAGATCGGCTGGATCACCTTCGCCGGCGTTGCGGTCTCTGCCTGGTGGTCGCTGACGGCAAGGCTCGTCATGGCATATCTCTGCTCGTGGTCGTTACCGGCTTATACGCCGGGAACCGGGGTTCCGTTACAGGGTCGCGCCTACTCAGTTTGATATAGGCGCCCCCATCTGGTCACAAAAATGCGAGCCGGGGCGAGGCTCCGGCTCGCTGTTTCGTAAAGCGCTCAGGGACTAAATCGGGCCGCCGGGTGTTACGTCGCCGGCATCAGCACGGTGTCGACCACATGGATGACGCCGTTCGACTGGTTGACGTTGGAAATCGTCACCATCGAGGTGCCGCCCTTGGCATCGACGATCCAGACCTTGCCGTCCTGCTTCTTCACGGTGAGTTCCTCGCCCTCCGCGGTCTTCAGCTTCTTGCCGTCGGTGAGGTCGGAGGCCTCGAGCTTGCCGGGCACCACATGGTAGGTGAGGATCTTGGTCAGCGTCGCCTTGTTCTCGGGCTTGACGAGGTTGTCGACGGTTCCGGCCGGCAGCTTGCCGAACGCGGCGTTGGTCGGCGCGAACACCGTGAACGGGCCCTTGCTTTCCAGCGTGCTGACCAGGCCCGCGGCCTTCACCGCGGCGACGAGGGTGGTGTGGTCCTTCGAATTGACGGCGTTCTGGACGATGTTCTTGGACGGGAACATCGCGGCGCCGCCGACCATCACGGTCTTTTCCTCGGCGCGGACCGGGGCCACGACAGTGGCGGTGATCGCAAGCGCGCTGAAGGCGGCGGCAGCGAGATAGGCAATACGCTTCGACATGGTTTCGTCTCCCGATGAGATATCCAACCGGCGAGGCATCGCCGGCGATGATGGACAACGGCGCGTGTTGTTCGGTGTCTGCGTCGTCGTTGGCCGAGCTACGGCAGGTTTTCCCGGCGGTTTCCGGAAATAATTCTTTGTGATTCCTGAAACCGGCTGCGGCGCGCTTCGTACGCGCAGCGCAGCCCGCAACTTGTCGACCATTCCATTGAGCGGAATGGACGGGTGCGCTGCCGCGAGCAATTTGCTTGCCGCCATTGCCTGATTGGTTCAGCCTGAGATTGCGGCGCAGCTTCGCTAGCCAGGCGGGTGGGTGTGGGGAGGACGATCATGAGCAGCATCACGGCTGATGGCCACGCGCGCCTGCGGCGAACGAGGCCAGCAGCGACATCGGCCCGCTCGAGCAGAAGCACCTGCAATTTGCCAATTACCGCGCGGTCGCCGGCGGCACCGAGGTGACGAAAACGCATTGGCACATCGCCACCGCCAACGCGCTCGGCTGGGGCTTTGACGGCATGGACGGCGTGATCTTCGCGCTGGTCTCGCCGATGGTGATCAAGGAGTTTTCGCTGAGCCTGCCGGAATATCGCTCCGGCATGCAGATCGCGCTGTTCGTCGGCATCGCCGGCCTCTATTTCTGGCCATGGCTGGCGGACCGGTTTGGCCGGCGCACGCTGCTCGCCGTCAACATCGCGCTGTTCTCGCTGTTGATGCCGGTCGCGGCGCTGTCGCCGACCTTTACAGTCTTTGTCATCGCGCGCTCGTTCCTGTTCTTCGCGCTCAACGGCGAATGGTCGCTCGGCTCAATGCTGGTGGCCGAAACCTGGCCGGCGCGGCTGCGCGGGCGGGTGATCACCATCACGCGATCGGCCTGGTGTCTCGGCGCCACGCTCGCCGGCGCCATCACCGGACTGGTCGCCGCCAATTTCGGCTGGCGTGTCGCAGTGATGGTGCCCGGCGTGATCGCACTGCTGGCGATCTATATCCGCTCCACCTGCCCGGAATCGCCCTATTGGGTGCGCGCGCAGGACCGCAAGCGGCGTATCTCGGAGACGCTGGCGCGCGGCGGCACGGTCAGCGCCGACGATGGCGCCTGGTTCGGCAAGGCCAAGTCGGTCGGCATCCGCCAGGTGTTCATGCCCGACGTGCTGCCCGCAACACTGGTTGCGCTGTTCGTGGCCTGCGCCAGCACCTGCATCTACGGCACGGTCGGCGCCTGGATGCCGCTGTATCTATCGACCGAGAAGCATTGGTCGACGACGGAATACAGCCTGTTCTACGTGTTCTACGGCCTTTGCGGCTTCCTCGGACTGTGCCTGGTCGGCTGGCTGATCGACAAGATCGGCCGCCGGCGCGCCTTCATCATCACCTTGATCGAGGGCGCGATCTTCATGACGCTCTGGGTCTATTCCGAGGACCGCGTCCTGCTCTGGACGTTCGGGCTTCTCTGGTGTCTCGGCTTCCTCGGCTTCTGGGGCCCGAGCACGACCTTGACCGCGGAAATCTTCCCGACGCGCATCCGCGGCGCCGCCAACGGCGTGGTGTGGGCGATCGCCTATTTCGTCGGCTTCGTGCTGTTCCCGTTCGTTTCGATCGCACTCCAGCAGCACACCGGCTCGTTCGCGCTGGCGTTCCTCTGCATCCCCGTGCTGATGATCGCGATGGCGGTCGGTGTCTTCCTGTGGGTGCCCGAGCATTCCGGCAAGGAGCTGAACGAGATCATCGAGTGATCGGGGCTACGCTGCTCCAACCTCCCCTTGAAAAGGGGAGGTCGCTTTGCTCGCCAGAGCAAAGCGGGTGGGGATCTGCTCTCTCCACATACACCGTCGCCTGCGGCTGACCCCCATCCCGACCTTCCCCCTTTCAGGGGGAAGGAGAAGACGGACCTAATCCCTGTTCGCGGGCGTCTGGATGAACCCGCGGTTGTGGGTCGGGCTGATCAGGATCTCGTTCATGCAGACCCGCGGCGGCATGCTGGCGACGAAAGCGATGGTGCGGCCGCAATCCTCGGGCTGCAGCATCTTGGCCTGCTCGGCTTCGCTCGGCACCACCGGCCGCTGCTTGAGGATCGGCGTTGCAACCTCGCCCGGCGACAGGCAGCAGGCGCGCAGGCCGTTGACGCATTCGTCCATGTTGAAGGAGTGGGTCAGCGCCAGCACCGCGTGCTTGGTCGTGGTGTAGGCCGGGCCCGGCATTTTCGAGACGTGACGGCCGGCCCAGGAGGCGACGTTGATGATGCAGCCGTCCTGCTGCTTGCGCATCGTCGGCAGCACCGCGCGCATGCAATAGAGCACGCCGTTGAGGTTGACCTCGACGAGCTTGTCCCAACCTTCCAGTTCCATGTCGGCCCAGCTGCGCTTCGGCACATTGATGCCGGCGCTGTTGACCAGGAGGTCGATGCGGCCGTGTTTGGCGACGATGGTCTCGGCCGCCTTGTTGACGTCGGCCTTGTTGCTGACGTCGAGCGGGATCGCCTCGGCCTTGCCGCCGTTGTTCGTGATGTTGGCCACCACGCGGTCGAGCTCTTCCTTGCGGCGGCCGGAGACCACCACCGTCCAGTCGTCCGCAGCCAGGAATTCCGCCCCGGATTCGCCGATTCCGGTGCCGCCGCCGGTGACCCAGGCCACGCGTTTCCCATTATTTGTCATGCAAACTGTCTCCGTTGCTTTCCGAAGGGCGTTTTTGCTAATCCAGCGCTAGTGCCCCGCTTCCGAAGTTCGTGATCCGCCGCGGCAGACACTGACACGAACTTCGGAAGCTTACGGGGCACTAGCGAATCTAATTAATCTAGTGCCGCTTATCGATTTGAAGTTCCTAGTAGGACTCGCGGCGCCTGGCTAGGAACTTCAAATCGGCGGCACTAGCCTTTCCGGCTCTTTCGCCCCTCGGGGAATGTTTGCATGAACACGACCACCAACGCCAACCTGTTTTCCCGCCTGTTCGACGGCCTCGACGACCCCAATCGGCTGGCGATCGAGCAGCTCGACGGCAGCCGCATCTCCTATGGCGATCTGATCGCGCGGACCGGCCAGATGGCGAACGTGCTGGTTGAGCGCGGCGTCAAGCCGGGCGACCGCGTCGCGGCGCAGACCGAGAAATCGGTTTCGGCTCTGGTGCTCTACCTCGCCACCGTGCGCGCTGGCGGCGTCTATTTGCCGCTCAACACCGCCTACACGCTGAACGAGCTCGAATACTTCATCAGCGACGCCGAGCCGTCGCTGGTGGTCTGCGATCCCGCCAAGCTCGAAGGCATCAAGGCGATCGCCGCCAAGGTGGGCGCCAAAGTCGAGACGCTGGATACCGGCGGCAAGGGCTCGCTGACCGAGGCCACCGACAAGGCTCGTAAGGACTTCGCTACCGTGCCGCGCGGCAATGACGATCTCGCCGCGATCCTCTACACGTCAGGCACCACCGGCCGCTCCAAAGGCGCGATGCTGTCGCACGACAATCTGGCGTCGAACTCCTACTCGCTGGTCGACTACTGGCGCTTCACCGACAAGGACGTGCTGATCCACGCGCTGCCGATCTATCACACCCACGGCCTGTTCGTGGCGAGCAACGTGACGCTGTTCTCACGCGCCTCGATGATCTTCCTGCCGAAGTTCGATCCGGACCTGATCATCAAGCTAATGGCCCGCGCCACCGTGATGATGGGCGTGCCGACCTTCTACACCCGCCTGTTGCAGAATCCCGGCCTGAACAAGGACGCGACGAAGCACATGCGGCTGTTCATCTCGGGTTCCGCGCCGCTGCTCGCCGACACCCATCGCGAATGGTCGGAGCGCACCGGCCATGCCGTGCTCGAGCGCTACGGCATGACCGAAACCAACATGAACACAAGCAACCCCTATGACGGCGACCGCGTGCCCGGCGCGGTCGGCTTCGCGCTGCCCGGCGTCTCGGTGCGGGTCACCGATCCCGAGACCGGCAAGGAGCTTGCGCCGGAGACCATCGGCATGATCGAGGTCAAGGGTCCGAACGTGTTCCAGGGCTACTGGCGCATGCCGGAGAAGACCAAGGCCGAATTCCGCGGCGACGGCTTCTTCATCACCGGCGATCTCGGCAAGATCGACGGCAGGGGCTACATCCACATCCTCGGCCGCGGCAAGGATCTCGTGATCTCCGGCGGCTTCAACGTCTACCCGAAGGAAATCGAGAGCGAGATCGACGCCATGCCCGGCGTGATCGAGTCAGCCGTGATCGGCGTGCCGCATGCCGATTTCGGCGAAGGCGTCACCGCCGTGCTGGTCTGCAGCAAGGGCGCCGATGTCAGCGAAGCCTCGGTGCTGAAGGCGCTCGACGGGCGGCTCGCCAAATTCAAGATGCCCAAGCGCGTCTTCGTCGTCGACGAACTGCCGCGCAATGCGATGGGCAAGGTGCAGAAGAACATTCTGCGCGATACGTATAAGGATATTTATTCGAAGGCGTAAGGGGCGCGACGATGTCGCGATAACCGATGAACCGCAAAGAGGCTATTCGGTTGAGTGACCAGCTCATCATCGCCAACGAGGCGATGATGAAAGCCCGAACGGCTATTGCAGAACTCGGAAAAGAGGAGCAACTCGAATTCGACGGCCCGCTCTTCGAGCTTCTGGTTGAGCTGCAATGGCAAGTGATGGTGCCGCTTTACGAAAAATTCCCTGACTTGCTGCCGTCGGGGCTTCTTGAGGAATTGCCTATCCCCGCCCCCACCTCCGACGTGGCATGGAGCGATGTAAAATTGCCGCGTGCCGCCACCACAGCAGCGCTCGATGACCTCCTCATGTCGCTTCTGGAGCCATACTGGCAAAAGGCCGCATTGGTTCTGCTCAAAGGCACCAACCGTTGCGAAGAGCTGGGATTGCCGTTCACCTACCGCATGATGGCAGCACGTTTGCGATACCTATGGGATACCGGTCGAATCGAAAGTGAGGGTGACCTCCGTTCTCCGGCCCACAGCCAAGTTCGGCTGCAGGATTAGCGGGTCGTTTCGTAGCCGGATGGAACGAAGCGAAATCCGGGACCACTCTATCAGCTGCGAGAACCCCGGATTGCGCTTCGCTCCGTCCGGGCTACGCGCTGCGGGATAAGTGCAAGGATATTTACAGGACGCGGTGAGGGGACCCCTAATGGATCGAGAGCAGGCGGCCGAACTGAAAAAACGCCTACTGAACGTGGGCCGAGCACTCGATCGTACGTTCATGGCCATGGGGCAAATCGACAAGGGCGAGCGAGACGCCTTGTTGGAGCATTTCAACGAACTCCACGAAATCGTCTACCGAAAGCTGTTGGTGGGGATCTATGCCCAGCATCCGGACCTCAAACCTCTACCCAGGCCCCCGCATCTCTTCAGCGAGGTGACATGGAGCGAGGTGCTTCTCCCGCCGTCGGTGACCGAAGATCAACTGGACGAAGTCATCTTCTCGCTTTTGAAGTCCCGCTGGCGGAAAGTCGTGGCGTTCGTGACCGATGTAGAAAAACGCTTCAAGGAACTCGGTTGGACCATCACCTATGAGGCGACGGCGGCCCGATTGCAGGTGCTCTCTGATTTGGATCGTATCGAGAGCGCTGGCGATCTGCGATACTGGGGTAATAGCGAAGTACGGTTGAAGGACTGACTCCGGCTAGTGTCCGCCGACGAGGCTGATCACGAACCGTCCGCCGACGATGAAGAGATAGGCCCCGAACGCCATCTCCAGCGCCCGCTTCGACAGCGCATGCGCCACCTTCACGCCGAGCGGTGCGGTGACCAGCGTGGTCGGCATCACCAGTAGCGCGCCGATCAGCGAGACGTAACCGAGCGCGAACGGCAGTTGCAGCGCGGTGACGTCGGGAAAGCGCGCGGCGGCGGGCCAGCCGGCATAGACGTAACCCAGAGCACCAGGGATCGAGATCAACACCGCAAGCGCGGACGAGGTCGCGACCGCCTGATGGATCGGCCGGCCGTAGAAGGTCATCAGCAGATTCGCGAACAGGCCGCCGCCGATGCCCATCAGCGTCGACAGCAGGCCGACGAAGAAGCCATAGACGCGCATCAGGAAACCTTTGGGCACGTCGTCGCCGAACTTCCAGGTCTCGCGCGCCAATAGCAGCCGCGCGGCCGCCGACCACGCCACCATCACGAACACGATCTTGAACAGCCGCTCCGGCGCAAACCGCGCGGTGACGCTGCCGGCGGCGACGCCGATCACGATCGGCAGCCACCAGCGCTTCAATATCTCCATGTCGACCGCGCCGCGGCGATAGTGGGCGCGGAACGAGCTCAGCGAGGTCGGGATGATGATCGCAAGCGAGGTGCCGATGCACAGCGGCATCCGCACCTCGAGCGGCACGCCGGCGAGGCGAAAGCATTCGTAGAACACCGGCACCAGGATCGCGCCGCCGCCGATGCCGAATAGGCCGGCGAGAAACCCGGACAGCGCTCCGACCGCGATCAGCAGCAGCGCAAGCTCGAGCAGTTCCTTGGGATCGAGGCCGGCCATCATCCTTCCCGTCGTCAGGAGGCGTTCGCGTCAGTGCGGTCGGCCAGCCACAACGTGACCAACGCTGCCAACGGAGCAGCCGCCGCAATCACAGCAAAGCGGAGTGGGTTTGAAGGCGTTGCGCCCTGCATCAGCAACGCCAGGACGTCGACTAGCAGGCCGGCGCACGAGAAAACAAGCAGGATGGCCGGATCGTCGGCACTGGCACGGCGGGCAGTTCTGCGCCGTTCAAGGGAATTCGGATGGAGGGACGTTGAGGCCATGTCGCGCTCCTCAAATCGTGGAGCGGACAGACTAGACCCTTCTCAAACGCGGGAGTATTGCTCCGGATGAGCAGGCTCTCTTGCGAAATGCGGAAGGATCGGGCTTGGACCAGCTTGCGGCGATGGCGGCCTTTGTCCGCGCGGTCGATGCCGGCAGCCTGTCGGCGGCGGCGCGCTCGCTGCCGAGCTCGCTGACCGCGGTGAGCCGCCAGATCAGCGCCCTGGAGGAGCATTTCGGCACCCGCCTCCTGCTGCGCACCACCCGCCAACTTGCACTCACCGACGACGGCCGCATCCTCTACGAGCGCGCGAAATCGATTCTCGGCGAAGTCAGGGAGATCGAGGCGGCGCTGGCGCGCGATCCGCACCAGCCATCGGGTCGGATTCGCATCAGCTCACCGAGCCTGATCGGGCGGCTCGTGATCGCGCCGCTGCTCAACGAGTTTCTGCGCCGTTATCCCGCTGTTGCCGTCGACCTGCTGTTGATCGACCGCGCCGTCGACATGGTCGAGGAAGACATCCATCTGGCCATTCGCATCGGCCGCTTGCGCGACTCGCAGCTGGTCGCGCGCAAGCTCACCGATCTCCAAATGATCGTGTGCGCATCGCCTGAGTACCTCGCGCGGCGCGGCGAACCGCGGACGCCGCACGATCTTGCAGGTCATGACTGCCTGGTGTTTTCCGATTCGCCCGGAAGCGCGGAGTGGCGCTTTGCTGACGGCTCGAAGACGGGTCGCAAATTCCGCATATCCGGTCGGCTCTGGATGAATAGCCTCGACGCGCTGGTTGGTGCGGCGCGGGATGGTGCGGGCATCGTCCGCGTGCCGTCGTGGCAGGTGCAATCCGATCTCGCCAGCGGCCGCCTGCAACGCCTGCTGATCGACCACGAGCCGGCGCCGACGCCGCTGCATGTGATGCTGCAACCTTCGCGCCTGGCATCGCCTAAGATCAGGGCATTCGTCGATTATCTGGTGGAACAATGGGGCAGAATCGACGCGTTCCGGAGCCCGTCAGCGCGCAGCTAATCGTCTCACATCGCACTCAGATATTCGGATTCACTTCTTAGTTCATCTGACCTTGCATCTGGTATACCACGCTGCGGATCAACCAGAATTCGGCAAGTCTAACAATGAACTTCGGTTCGACCGAAGGCTATTTGACCGTTGCGCGGGCTGATCCGACTCCGTAAATAGAACTCCTCTACCGCGTTCCCCGATGGGCCGGCCGCGGTCCCTCACACCATAAAGCCCGCCGATGACCGCCAGGATCGAACGACCGCTTTCACCCCATTTGCAGACCTACCGGTGGACGCTGACGATGGCGCTGTCCATCGTCCACCGCGCCACAGGTGTGGCCCTCTATTTCGGCACCCTGCTGCTCGCCTGGTGGCTGATCGCAGCCGCCTCCGGCCCCACCGCCTATGCCAATGTCCAGGCCTTCACCGGCAGCGTGATCGGCAAGCTGATCGTGTTCGGCTACACGTGGGCGCTGATGCACCATCTGTGCAGCGGCATCCGGCATTTCGTCTGGGATCTCGGCTACGGCTTCAAGGCCAATGAGCGCGAAGCGCTGACCTGGGGTGCGCTGGTTGCCGGCATTGCGCTGACCGTGCTGGTCTGGATCATTGCCTATGCCGTTGGAGGTGGACGATGAGCGGCCCCTCTTCGATGCGCACGCCGCTGGAGCGCGTCCGCGGCCTCGGCTCCGCGCATACCGGCACCGGCGATTTCTGGCGCCAGCGCCTCACCGCGGTTGCGATGACGCTGCTGATCGTTCCGGTGATCGTCGTGGTGATCACGCTGATCGGCCGCAACCATGCCGGCGCGGCGCAGATCCTCGGCTCGATTCCGATCGCCATCATCCTGCTGCTCTTCATCATCGCCAGCACCTGGCACATGAAGATCGGCATGCAGGTCGTGATCGAAGACTACGTCCACAACGAGAAGCTGAAGATCGCCAGCGTGATGGCGAACAACTTCTTCTGCGTCGCGGTCGCATTGGCCTCGATCTACGCAATCCTCAAATTGTCGTCGGGAGTATAACCCATGGCCGGTGAAGGAAACGGCAAGGCCACCAACGGTGGCCCGGCCACGAACGGCAAGGCCTACCCGATCCAGGACCACACCTACGACGTCGTCGTGGTCGGCGCCGGCGGCGCGGGCCTGCGCGCCGTGGTCGGCTGCTCGGAAGCGGGCCTGCGCACCGCCTGCATCACCAAGGTGTTCCCGACCCGCTCGCACACCGTTGCGGCGCAGGGCGGCATCTCGGCCTCGCTCGGCAACATGCACCAGGACGACTGGCGCTGGCACATGTACGACACCGTGAAGGGGTCGGACTGGCTCGGCGACCAGGACGCGATCGAATACATGGTGCGCAACGCGCCCGACGCGGTCTACGAGCTCGAGCATTGGGGCGTGCCGTTCTCGCGCACCGAGGAGGGCAAGATCTATCAGCGCCCGTTCGGCGGCATGACCATCGATTTCGGCAAGGGCCAGGCGCAGCGCACCTGCGCCGCCGCCGACCGCACCGGCCACGCCATGCTGCACACGATGTATGGCCAGTCGCTGCGACACTCGGCCGAGTTCTTCATCGAATTCTTCGCCATCGACCTGATCATGGACGACCAGGGCGTCTGCCGCGGCGTCATCGCGCTCAAGCTCGACGACGGCACGCTGCATCGCTTCCGCGCCCAGACCACGATCCTGGCGACCGGCGGCTATGGCCGCGCCTACGCCTCCTGCACCTCGGCGCACACCTGCACCGGTGACGGCGGCGGCATGGTGCTGCGCGCCGGCCTGCCGCTGCAGGACATGGAGTTCGTCCAGTTCCATCCGACCGGCATCTACGGCTCGGGTTGCCTCGTCACCGAGGGCGCCCGCGGCGAAGGCGGTTATCTCGTCAACTCCGAAGGCGAGCGCTTCATGGAGCGCTACGCGCCGTCGGCCAAGGACCTCGCCTCGCGCGACGTCGTCTCGCGCGCGATGACGATCGAGATCCGCGAAGGCCGCGGCGTCGGCAAGAAGAAGGATCACATCTTCCTGCACCTCGATCACCTCGATCCGAAGGTGCTGCATGAGCGGCTCCCGGGCATTTCCGAATCGGCGAAGATTTTCGCCAATGTCGACGTCACCCGCGAGCCGATTCCGATCGTGCCGACCGTGCACTACAACATGGGCGGCATTGCCACGAACTATCACGCCGAGGTGCTGACCAAGCGCAACGGCGACGACAATTCGGTGGTGCCGGGCCTGATGGCGATCGGCGAAGCCGCCTGCGTCTCGGTGCACGGCGCCAACCGCCTCGGCTCCAACTCGCTGATCGACCTTGTCGTGTTCGGTCGCGCTGCGGCGCTGCGTCTTGCCGACAAGCTGACGGCGAACGCCAAGCAGCCGGAGCTGCCGAAAGACTCGTCCGACCTCGCGCTCGGCCGACTCGATCACTTCCGTCATGCCTCCGGCGGCACGCCGACCGCGAAGCTGCGCGACAGCATGCAGCATGTGATGCAGAACAATTGCGCGGTGTTCCGCACCGGCGACGTGCTGCAGGAAGGCCAGAACCTGATCCACAAGGTCTATGGCGGCGTCGGCGACATCTCGGTTTCGGACCGCTCGCTGGTGTGGAATTCCGATCTGATCGAGACGCTGGAATTCGACAATCTGATCGTGCAGGCGATCGTGACGATGGATTCGGCGGCCAACCGCACCGAGAGCCGCGGCGCGCATGCCCGCGAGGACTTCTCCGCGCGCGACGACAAGAACTGGATGAAGCACACGCTGACCTGGATCGATCCGGCCGGCAAGACGGCGATCGATTATCGTCCCGTCCACGACTACACGATGACCAACGACGTGCAGTACATCCCGCCGAAGGCGCGGGTCTACTGAGAACGAAGGCGAGCAAGCATGGTTGAATTCGCACTTCCGAAGAATTCGAAGATTTCCGGCGGCAAGACCTGGCCGAAGCCGGCCGGCGCCACCGAGACGCGCGAATTCCGCGTCTACCGCTGGAATCCGGACGACGGCAAGAATCCGAGTGTCGACACTTACTATGTCGACACCCATGATTGCGGCCCGATGGTGCTGGACGGTCTGATCTGGATCAAGAACCACATCGACCCGACGCTGACCTTCCGCCGCTCCTGCCGCGAAGGCGTCTGCGGCTCCTGCGCGATGAACATCGACGGCCAGAACACGCTGGCCTGCACCAAGTCGATGCACGACGTCGGCGCCGGCGGCGCGGTCAAGGTCAATCCGCTGCCGCACCAGCCGGTGGTGAAGGACCTCGTCCCCGACCTCACCAATTTCTACGCCCAGTATGCCTCGATCGAGCCGTGGCTGAAGACCACGACGCCGACGCCGCAGAAGGAGTGGAGGCAGAGCCACGAGGATCGCGAGAAGCTCGACGGCCTCTACGAATGCATCCTGTGTGCCTGCTGCTCGACCTCCTGCCCGAGCTACTGGTGGAACAGCGAACGCTTCCTCGGCCCCGCCGCGCTGCTGCAGGCGACCCGCTGGGTCACCGACTCCCGCGACGAGGCGACCGGCGAACGGCTCGACAATCTCGAGGATCCGTTCCGCCTCTATCGCTGTCACACCATCATGAACTGCGCCAAGGCGTGCCCGAAGGGCCTCAACCCTTCCGAAGCGATCGCCGAGCTCAAGTTCAAGCTGGTCGAACGCCAGATCTGATCCGACACGGCCGCGGCCGGCGCTGCTATCAGCGGCCGGCCGTCGCGGACCGGATCAGGATGTCAGCGCCGACGGCATCGACGCCGGGCCGATCGAGATCGAGCACGACGTCAACAATGCTGTGATCGTCCGGATCCATCGTGACGGTGAAGCCGAGATCGCGGCACATCCCGATCATCGTGGTGTTCTCGGTCAGCACCTGCCCGGACAGCCGCTTCAATCCCTCCGACTTCGCGTAGTGGATCAGCAGCTGCATCAGCGCCCAGCCTAGCCCTTTGCCCTTGAGATCGGACTGCAGCAGGATCGCATATTCGGCGTTCTGGTACAGCGAGTCCGAATGCAGCCGGACCGCGCCCATCATCTCGCCGGTGTTCGGGTCCAGCGCTACGAAAGCCATCGCGCGCGCATAATCGAGCTGGGTCAGGCGCGCGATGAACGCGTGCGAGAATTCCTTCATCGCATGGAAGAAGCGCAGCCGGAGGTCTTCGGCGGTCACGCGCTTGAAGAACTCGCCGACCATCGGCTCGTCCTCCGGCCGCATCGGCCGCACCATGACGCGCGAGCCGTCGCGCAGCGCGAGTTCACCCTCCCATTGCGACGGATACGGCCGCACCGCGAGCCGGGTCTGGCCGGCAAACAGCCGCGCCGGCTTGCGGATCGCCACCCGCGCATCGAGCGCGAGCACGCCGCTCTCGTCGGCGAGCATCGGATTGATATCGAGTTCGGCGACCTCGGGAATGTCGGCCGCCATCTGCGCCAGCTTGACGAGGGTAAGCGGCACCACGTCGACCGGGACGGCCGGCACATCGCGATAGCCGCCCAGCAACCGCGAGACGCGGGTGCGTCCGACCAGCTCACGCGCCAGATTCATGTCGAGCGGCGGCAGCGCCAACGCCTTGTCGTTGATCACCTCGACCGCGGGGCCGCCGCGGCCGAACACGATCACCGGACCGAAGGTCGGATCGTCGGCGATGCCGAGGATCAGTTCACGCGCCGCGCGCCGCACGATCATCGGCTGGATCGTCACGCCCAGCAGCTTCGCGCCGGGCCGCGCGCTTCGTGCGCGCTCCATCACGGTTCTGGCGGCCTCGACGACGCTGTCCCTGGTGCGCAGATCGAGGATGACCCCGCCGACGTCGGAGGCGTGGCGAATGTCGCGCGAGACCACCCTGACCACGATCGCGTGCCCCTCGGCGAGCAACGGCGCCGACTTCTCGGCGGCATCCTCGGCGCTCTCAGCGACGATGGTCGTCACGATCGGAATGCCATAGGCCTCGAACAGCGCGACGATCTCGGGCGGATCGAGCCAGGCGCGTCCCTCCGACAAGGCCTTTACGACCACGTGCCGCGCCGCCGCGGTCTCCGGCATGAACGCCGATGCGATACCCGGCGGGATCGCGGCGAGCGCGGTGGAGGCTTCGCGATAGCGCACCAGATACATGAAGGCGCGCACCGCATCATCCTCGGTCGGGAAATGCGGGATGCGCGCCGCCTCGAAGATCGCGCCGGTGCGCTCGTCGGCGCCGACCCACGCCGCGAGCACCAGTGCCGCCACTGCACTCCGCTTCGACCTGCGATCGCGAACGCATTGCGCCACGGCCTCGGCAATCCCCTCGGCCGGCGCCACCGCCATTTCCACATTCGCGACCAGCACCGCATCGCTGTTGGCGTCATCGAGCAGCGCATTGAGCGCCACCACGTAGCGGGCGGCATCGGCGTCGCCCGCGATGTCGACGGGATTGGCGCACGACCAGCCCGGCGGCAACTCCTTGTCGAGCCGCGCAATCGTCTCCGCCGTCAATGTCGCGGGAACGTCGCCGAGCTCGGCCAGCCGGTCAGTGGCGAGGATGCCGAGCCCGCCGCCATTGGTCAGGATCGCCAGTCGGTTGCCGCGCGGGACGAAGCCGCGGCCGAGCAGCTCGGCGCAATCGAACAGCTGGCGAAGGTCGTAGACGCGCAGCATGCCGGCGCGGCGGAACGCGGCGTCATAGACCGCATCCGAGCCAGCCAGTGCACCGGTGTGGGTCGCCGCGGCCTTCGCGCCCGGCGCCATCCGTCCCGACTTGACGACGATGACCGGCTTTAGCCGTGCCGCGGCGCGCGCCGCTGACATGAACTTGCGCGCATCCTTGATGGCCTCGAGGTAGATCAGGATCGCGCTGGTATGATCGTCGAGCGCGAAATAATCCAGGAGGTCGGCGACGTCGACATCGAGCTGGTCGCCGATCGACGCGACGCCGGAGAAGCCGAGCCGCCGCTCCGCCGCCCATTCGATCATCGCCGCCGCGACCGCGCCGGACTGCGAGATCAGGGCGACGTGCCCGTCAGAGGGTTGATGCGCGGCGAAGCTCGCATTGAGCTTCGCATGCGGCACCATGACGCCCATGCAATTGGGCCCGATCAGGCGCATGCCATGCCGCCGCGCCGTCTGCTCCGCGGTCTCGGCGAGCGAACCCGCGCCGTGACCGAGACCGGCCGACAGGATCGCCGCACCGGCGACGCCGGCCAGCCCAGCCTCCGCCACGATCTCCGGGACCGCGGCCGCCGGCGCACTGATGACGACGAGGTCCGGTACGAACGGCAGCGACTTCAGGTCAGGAACGGTCGGCTCGCCGTCGACATCGGCATACTGCCGATTGACCACCCCGACGCGGCCGGTGAAGCCGCTCGCCTTGACGTTTCGCAGCACCGCCGCGCCGAGCGACGACGGTCGCGGGCTGCCGCCGACGATCGCGATGCTTCGCGGCGAAAATACCCGCTCCAGGCCGAACGTCGACATTGCGTGGTCTCGCAGGGAACAAGCGGACGCCGGTAGCGCGCCCGCGAATGAACTCTACTTCGTCATTCGGCCAGTTGCACCCATTGAGCCGGACAGGCCCGTTAGTGCAGCCCCAGCGCCTGCGCCAGATTGAAGGTCAGGAAACTCGCGACATAGGCCAGCGCGAGCATGTAGATGAACGTCACCACCATCCACTTCGCGCTGCCGGTCTCGCGGCGGATCACCGCCAGCGTCGAGGCGCATTGCGGGGCGAAGATGTACCAGACCAGCAGCGACAGCGCGGTGGCCAGCGTCCATTTCTGCGCCAGCACCTGGCCGATCTGGTCCGCCGCCTCCTTGCCGCCCTCGATCGAATAGACGGTGCCGAGCGCCGCGACCGCGACCTCGCGCGCCGCCATGCCCGGGATCAGCGCCACCGCGATCTGCCAGTTGAAGCCGATCGGCCGCAGCAGCGGCTCGAGCGCATGGCCGATCATCGCCGCAAAGCTGTAGTTGATCGCCGGCCCTTCGGCGCCTGTGGGCGCCTGCGGGAACGACGCCAGGAACCAGATCAGCACCATCATCGAGAGAATCGTGGTGCCGGCGCGGTACAGGAACATCTTGGCGCGGGTGAACACGCCGATCGCGATGCTGCGCAGCCGCGGCACCTTGTAGTCGGGCAATTCCAGCATGAACGGCGCCGGCGCATGGTCGCGCCACATCAAGAACTTTGCGATCGCCGAGACCGTCAGCGCGCTGGTGATGCCGGCGGCATAGAGGCCGAACATCACGAGCCCCTGCAGATTGACGAAACCCCACACCGTGGTCGACGGAACGAAGGCGGAGATGATCAGCGTGTAGACCGGAATCCGCGCCGAGCAGGTCATCAGCGGCGCGATCAGGATCGTGGTCAGGCGGTCGCGCCTGTTGTCGATCACCCGCGTCGCCATGATGCCGGGAATTGCGCAGGCAAAGCTCGACAGCAGCGGAATGAAGGCGCGGCCGTGCAGCCCGGCGCCGCCCATGATGCGGTCCATCAGGAACGCGGCGCGCGCCATGTAGCCGAAATCTTCCAAGAGCAGGATGAACAGGAAGATGATGATGATCTGCGGCAGGAACACGATCACGCTGCCGACGCCGGAGATCACGCCGTTCTGCAGGAAGCTCTGCAGCAGACCCCAGCTTTCCGGCAGCACGCCGTGAATCAATTGCCCGAGCGCGGCAAAACTGTCCGACAGCAATTCCATCGCCGGCTGCGCCCAGGTGAACACCGCCTGGAACATCACGAACAGGATCACGGCAAGGATCACGAGACCCCAGACCGGATGCAGCACGACGGAATCGATCCGCGTCGTCAGCGTGTCGGGCTTGGCCGGCAGCGTCACGGCGGCGGCGATGATACGGTCCGCCTCGCGCTGCGCCGCCTTGAGGTCGGCGATGGTCGGCGTGGTCCACTCGCTGGCCGCCGCCTCATGCGACCGGGCCAGGAATTCGTCGGTCCGCTTCAAGAGCTCGTCGACACCGCCTTTGCGTACCGCGACCGAGGTCACGATCGGCAAGCCCAGCTCCTGCGACATGCGGTCGATGTCGATCGTCACGCCGCGACGCTTCGCGATGTCGATCATGTTGAGCACGAGCATCATCGGCCGGCCGACGCGCTTCAGCTCGAGCACGAGTCGCAAGGTCAGCCGCAGGTTGGTGGCGTCAGCGACGCAGAGCACGAGATCGGGGACCTGCTCGCCGTCGAAGCGGCCGAGCACGATGTCGCGGGTGATCTCCTCGTCCGGGCTGCGGCCACGCAGCGAATAGGTGCCGGGCAGGTCGAGCACGGTCACGCTGCGGCCCTCCGGCGTGACGAAGCCGCCGGATTTGCGCTCGACGGTGACGCCGGGATAATTGGCGACCTTCTGGCTGCTGCCGGTCAACCGGTTGAACAGCGAAGTCTTGCCGGTGTTCGGGGCACCGACCAGCGCCAGACGCAGGGATGCAGCGGTCATTCGACGATCACAGCCATGGCTTCGCTCCGGCGCAGCGCAATCGTGATGTTGTCGACGCGCACTGCGATCGGATCCCGTCGGATCGTGCCCTCATGCAGGATTTCCACGCGCGCGCCCTCGACAAAACCCATCTCGACCAGGCGCTGCTCCAGCTCCTGCGGAGACAGCGATGAGCCCGTCACGAGCGCATCGAGCCTGATGATCTTTCCGACAAAACCGCGATCCGCATGTCCGAGCCGGATGTCCTGAAGATTATCCTGGGAGCTGTTTGGATCGCCTGTCATGCGGCCTGTGTTTCAGCAGGTAGTCACAGGGTCAAGCGTTTGCCCGTGAGAGGTTTTAGAACTCCTAAAAACAGCGCCGGGAAGCGTCATCCGGGTCGATTTTCCGCTTGATTGCCGACGAGGCGCTAACGGGTCCGTGATGTCGCCGGGCGGCATCGGCCCGGCGCCGCCCCGAACGCAAGCCGGCGCCACACCGCAAGGCGGGGTTTCGCTTCCTCCGGCGCAACGGTTTGCGTTAAGGTCCGCAAGGAGCCGGAGCGCCCGTGCCGACTGCACAACGCAATTCGCTGAGACTGCTGCGATGGATGATGGCCGCCGCGCTGGCCCTTCCGCTGGCGCTGTTCGCGTTCGCCTCCGCGATGTCCCGGATCTCGATCAATGAGGCCGCCGACCAGGAAATCCAGCGCGCGCTTGATGTCGCCCACGAGCACGCGCTCAAGGTGTTCGAGACCATCGACCGCAGCCTGGCCGAGGTCACCGAGGTCATCCGCGGCATGGGCGATGGCGACATCGTCGCGCGCGACAAGATCCTGCACCAGCGACTGCGCAAGGTCGCCGAGGCGCTTCCCCAGGTGAAATCGATCTGGGTGTTCGACGCCAACGGCCGCGCCCTGGTCAACAGCCTGGTGCAGCCGGCCCCCGACATCGATTTCTCGGACCGGGAATACTTCCGGATCCATGCTCCGGGCGACATCGGCACCTATATCGGCGAGGTGCTGACGCCGCGGCCGCCCTATCTGGGCTCGCGGTTCTTCAGCGTCGGCCGGCGGCGCAACAACGAGGACGGCAGCTTTGCCGGCGTGATCCAGGCCTCCGTGCTTCCGGAATATTTCGTCAATTTCTACGCGCGGATCGGCCGCGAGCCCGGCAGCTTCCTGGCGCTGATCCGGACCGACGGTGCGGTGCTGGCGCACTTCCCCGTCGTCGACCGCAACGTCAGGTTCGAGCCGGGCGGGCCGCTCGGGCGGCAGATCGTCGCCAATCCCGAGGCCGGCGCCATGACGATCCAGTCCCCGGCCGACGGCGTCGAACGGCGCATGCGCTATCAGCGGCTGGCCGAATACCCGATCTATGTCAGCGCCGGCCTCGAAACCTCGGCGATCCAGTCGCGCTGGATGTCGACCATGGCCCAGCACCTGATCTTCGGGATTCCGGCCACCGCGTTGCTGTTCGGCCTGCTCGCGCTCGCCTTCCGGCGCACCCAGCGCCTGCAGGAGGAGGCCAACCGGCGGATCGAGGCCGAGGACGCGCTGCGGCACGGCCAGCGGCTGGAGGCGCTCGGCCAACTCACTGGCGGCGTCGCGCATGATTTCAACAATCTGCTGACCGTGATCCGCGCCTCGGTCGACATGTTGCGGCGGCCGGACCTGCCGGAGCCGCGGCGGCAGCGCTACATCGACGCGATCTCCAACACCGTGAACCGCGCCGCCAAGCTGACCAACCAGCTGCTCGCATTCGCGCGCCGGCAGACCCTCAAGCCCGAGGTGTTCGACGCCAGCCAGAATGTGCGGACCCTGAGCGAGATGATCGCGACCCTGATCGGCTCGCGCATCGAGATCACAGCGCAGGTGCCGGACGAAACCTGTCTGGTCAACGCCGACGCCGGCCAGTTCGAGACCGCGATCATCAACATGGCGGTCAACGCGCGCGACGCCATGGACGGCGTCGGCCGGCTCACGATCGCGGTCCGCCCAGTCAACAGCCTGCCGTCCGGAGCAGCGAACCCGCCGAGCCCGCATGGCCATGTCGCGGTGTCCGTTGCCGACACCGGCGTCGGCATTCCGCAGGATCTGTTCGGCCGCATCTTCGAGCCGTTTTACACCACCAAGGAAATCGGCCAGGGCACCGGCCTCGGCCTGTCGCAGGTGTTCGGCTTTGCCAAGCAATCCGGCGGCGAGGTCAGCGTCACCAGCGACGTCGGCAAGGGCTCGACATTCACGCTGTATCTGCCGCGTGTCGTCGGCGAGCACCGCGCGCAATCGCTGCGCACCGAGGATGCGCCTTCGGTCGACCGGACCGCGGCGTCGGTCTTGATCGTCGAGGACAATGTCGAGGTCGGAAAGTTCGCCGCCGACACGCTGACCCAGCTTGGCTGCACCTGCGTGCTGGTGGAGAACGCCACCCACGCCTTGGAAGAGCTTGCCGTCGACCCCGACAGGTTCGACCTCGTGTTCACCGACGTCGTGATGCCCGGCATGAGCGGCATCGAGCTCGCGGGGGAGATCCGCCGGCAGGGGCTCGATCTGCCGATCGTGCTCGCCTCCGGCTACAGCCAGGTGCTGTCGCAGCAGGGCAGCGGCGGCTTCGAGCTGCTGCAGAAGCCCTATTCCGCCGAGCAGCTCGCGCGCGTGCTGCACAAGGCCGCGCGCTCGCGCCGGCTGCGACGCGACCAGGCGCCGGCGTCGTGACGACGTACGATAGGTTCTCGAATCCGCTGCCACAAAATCGGTGTCATCGCCCGGCTTGCCGCCTTCGCTAAAGCTTCGGCGTGCCTGGGATTCGTGGTCTCGTCGAAGCCTTGGCGTAGACGGGACCGGGCGATCCAGTAATCCAGAGGCGCCGATGCTTGAGCCGAGAGGCTGCGGCGTACTGGATCGCCCGGTCGAGCCGGGCGATGACAGATGTAGTGGGGATGCAGCTTTGCATTCTCGCGACATGATTTGTCCGAGTCATGCTCTTCGTTCCGTCCTCTCGTTTGTCGCAGCGCTTCTCCGTCACTTCGCGAAGCGCATGGCCGCCGTCGGAACCGCGAGGAACCGTTTGATTTGCCTGGCGTTGTCGCGGCATGGGCAAAGCTTCAGCAAAATCCGGATCTTCGCGCAGGCCGTCTTCGGCCAAGACCACTTCGGACAAGACCTCTTCGGCTCGGAAACCGGGCGCGAAACGAGGCGATGCTGACGGCAGCGACACTGCGCAAGGCGAAGCGGACGACAAATCGGACTTCGTCGAGGTCATTGCCGAAGACGGCGATCATATCGAGCCGCCGCCGCCGGAAGTTATCGAACCCGATCCCGAACTGTCGCCCGAAGAGGCCGAACAGGCGCGCAAGGACTATTTGCTGACCCGATTCTGGATCAGCGCGCGCGGCTACTGGGGCCGCAGCGGCGACCGGCTAGTATGGCTGTTCACGATCGGCCTGCTGCTGCTCATCGTCGCCAATGTCGCCGTCCAGTACGGCATCAATGTCTGGAATCGCGCGATCTTCGATGCGATCGAGAAGCGCGACTCGGCCGCGGTCTTCCAACTGACCGCCATCTTCTTTCCGCTCGCGATCGGCAGCGTGCTCCTGGGCGTCGCCCAGGTGTTCGGCCGCATGGGCATTCAGCGGCGCTGGCGTGCCTGGCTGACCAACGCCGTGGTATCGCGCTGGCTCACGAATGGCCGCTACTACCAGCTCAATCTCGTCGACGGCGATCACAAGAATCCGGAATACCGCATTGCGGAGGACCTGCGAATTGCGACCGATTCGCCGGTCGATTTCATCGCCGGGGTGACGTCGGCGCTGCTGTCCGCCGTCACATTCATCGTCGTGCTCTGGACCATCGGCGGCGCGCTGACGGTAACGTTCGGCGGCTCGTCCGTCAGCATCCCGGGCTTCCTCGTCATTGCCGCGATCATCTATGCCGCGATCGCGTCCGGCTCGATCATGGCGATCGGCCGCCGCTTCGTGCAGATATCCGAGGACAAGAACCAGGCGGAAGCCGAATTCCGCTACACGCTGACCCGCGTGCGCGAAAACGGCGAAAGCATCGCGCTGCTCGGCGGCGAGACCGAAGAACGCGACGGCATCGACAAGACGTTCTCGAACGTGCTGCGGCAATGGGCGCGGCTTGCCGGGCAGCACATGCGCACGACGCTGGTGTCGCAGGGATCGAGTCTAATTGCGCCGGTCGTCCCCTTGCTGTTGTGCGCGCCAAAATTCCTCGACGGCAGCATGTCGCTCGGCCAGGTGATGCAGGCGGCCTCCGCCTTCACCATCGTGCAGACCGCGTTCGGCTGGCTGGTCGACAATTATCCGCGGCTGGCCGACTGGAATGCCTGCGCGCGCCGCATCGCCTCGCTGATGATGTCGCTCGACGGGCTCGAACGCGCCGAGACCGGCGACGGCTTCGGCCGCATCACGCGCAGCGAGACCGAAGGCAAGGCGATGCTGAGCCTCAACGACCTCTCCGTCACTCTCGACGACGGCACCGCCGTGGTCGGCGAGACCGAGGTCGTCGTCGAGCCAGGGGAGCGCTTGCTGGTCGCCGGCGAATCCGGCACCGGCAAGAGCACGCTGGTCCGCGCCATTGCCGGGCTGTGGCCGTGGGGCGGCGGCAGCGTCAGCCTGCATGCAGACCGCCGCCTGTTCATGCTGCCGCAAAAGCCCTACGTGCCATCGGGCACGTTGCGGCGCGCGGTGGCCTATCCCGGTGCGGCGGAAGACTGGAATCTCGAGCAGATCGGGGATGCCTTGCACAAGGTCGGCCTCGACCATCTCAAGGAGAAGATCGAGGAGGACGCGCCTTGGGACCAGACGCTGTCAGGCGGCGAGAAGCAGCGTCTCGCCTTTGCCCGCCTGCTGCTGCACAAACCTGACATCGTCGTGCTCGATGAGGCGACCTCTGCACTCGACGAGAAGAGCCAGGACAAGATGATGCAGATGGTGACGACGGAATTGCCCAAGGCAACCATCGTCAGCGTCGCCCATCGCGTCGAGCTCGAAGCGTTTCATAGTCGCAAGATCGTGCTGGAGCGCCGCAAGGGCGGGGCGAAGCTGGTCAGCGACGTCGACCTGATCCCGCGCAAGGGCAAGCGAAGGCTGCTCGGTCGCTTCCTGCGGCAACGGCGGCCATCGGGCAAGGCGGCGTAACGGGTTTGTCTTCCCCTCCCCCCTGAAAGGGGGAAGGTTGGGATGGGGGTCAGCCGCGGATAACAGTGTCTACGGAGAGACCGGATCCCCACCCGCTTTGCTCTTGCGAGCAAAGCGACCTCCCCTTTCCAAGGGGAGGTGAAGCGAGAACGCGGACGCAATTGCGCACAACAAGGGAGGTTGGCAATGATCCATCATAGATGTTCCCGCAACCGGCGTCGTCCGCTCCGGACGACAGACTTGTCTGCTCCTTCCCCCTGAAAGGGGGAAGGTCGGGATGGGGTCGGCCGCAGACCACACTGTGTGCGGAAAGACCAGATCCCACCCGCTTTGCTCTCGCGAGTAAAGCGACCTCCCCTTTCCAAGGGGAGGCGGAACGACAGAATGCATCCGCAGAAGGAAGGCTTGCGATGATCGACCATATCGGCTTTTCGGTCTCCGACTATCAGCGCGCGAAGGCGTTTTACCAGACGGCGCTGGCGCCGCTCGGTTACGGCCTGATTATGGAAGTGCCGGTGGAAGTGACCGGGCACGCGCCCGCGGCGGGGTTTGGCGCCAACGGCAAGCCGGACTTCTGGATCGGCGGCGAAGGCGCGTCGAACAAGCCGGTGCATATCGCGATTGTGGCCAAGGACCGCGCCACCGTCGACGCCTTCTACAAGGCTGCGATGGCAGCCGGCGGCCGCGACAACGGTGCGCCCGGCATCCGCGCGCATTATCACCCGAACTATTACGGCGCGTTCGTGCTCGATCCCGACGGCCACAATATCGAAGCGGTCTGCCACACGCCCGGATGAGGCGCATAGGAACGCCGCGGCGCGCGATCCGTTATCGCTTCGAATTTCGATGGAGCGATCAATGAACACGACGCGACCCTGCGTCGGCGACAACGGCAAGGTCTCGATGTGATGCCGATCGAGCCTCCCGAGATCCCACCATCAACGCCGGGCACGCCGAGCGAACCGCCGCCGGGCATTCCGCCGGGAAATCCGCAGCCTGAGATTCCAGCGCCGGTGCGCGAACCCGGTGAGCCGCCGCGACCGGACGAGTTGCCCGGCAACACGCCCGACGAATTACCGGTGCGTGGACCGCCGGGACCATCAGGTCCACCACCTGCGACAGATCGACTCGCTGCGGGGTGAATCACCCCCGCGCCTCAGTTCCACATCAGTTGCAACTATGTCCGAGCGTTTCTTCTGAATGCGCAGTGAACAAGCGCGCATGCAACCCGTTATAATGTCGAAATAAACTTCGCCGATGATTCGTGGCTCGCCACAATCCGGCCTAACGGCTGGCCGTTCATCGTCCTGCCGAATTGTTCGGCTCACTGTTTTCTTTCCTGCCCAGAACTTTCCGCCCGGGGACTCCAAGACCATGACAAAGCTTCGTCTCGTGCTGCTTGCCACGACTGCGCTGACGGTGATGCAATTCGCCACCTCAGCGTCGCACGCCCAAACCTCGCCGCTGGTCGTCGCGCAGGCGCAGCCAAAGGAAGAAACCGGTCCGGACGGAAAGCCGAAGCCACGGCCCGCGCCGGGTGCTCCCGCGCATCCGGCACCGCCCGCAGCCGCGCCGCATCCGCAGGCACCACCTCCGGCAGCCGCGCCGCCTGCGCGTCCCGCGCCGCCGCCGGCCGCAGCGCCCGCGAAGCCGCCACCGCCGCCACCGGCTGCTGCTCCGGCACACCCGACGCCGCCACCTCCGCCCGCCGCTGCACCTGCGCGCCCCACTCCGCCTCCGCCGCCCGCGGCAGCTCCCGCTCGCCCCGCACCGCCCGCCGCGCCCGCCCGGCCGGAGCCGCCCGCGGCTGCACCGGCGAAGCCGACCCCGCCGCCGCCGGCCGCAGCTCCCGCGCGTCCGACACCGCCGCCTGCCCCAGCACCGCAACGTCCGGCGACGCCTCCGCCGCCTCCACCCCCGGCTGCGCATACGCCGCCAACGCCTGCACCGGGCGCAGCTCCCGCAGCACGCCCCGCGACGCCGCCGCCTCCCGCAGCAGCAACGCCCGCCCCCGCAACGCCGGGAGCTCCGACAACGGCGCCCGCCGAACGCCGGCCTGGCGATCGTCCGGGTGGTGAACGTCCTGGTGGTGAACGTCCTGGCGGCGCCAAGCAACCGCCGGGCACGCCGCCCGCCGCGACATCTCCGGCAACGCCCGCGCCTTCAGCGACGACACCTCCCGCAGCGGGACAGCCGCCGGCACGACCGGGCACACCGCCCGCCGCAACACCCGGTGCGACCCCGACGCCGGGTCAGCAGGGACGTCCGGCCACATCGCCCGGAACGCCGGCGACCCCAGGCGCCGCAATGGGCGCACCTGGAGCAGCACCTGGAGCAGCACCTGGCGTAGCCCCGGCGCCGGGACGCCCGGGCACTCCGCCGGCCGCTGGTGCTGCGCCCGCAGTGCCGCCCGCCGCGGGAGCCGCGATGGGCGCACCATCGGCGCGTCCAGCCGGCCCCTCGGCGCCGGGTGTCGTCCCCGGCTCGGCAGCCGCAACGCCGCCGCCCGGCCAATCGCAATACGCCCCGCCGACGGTTTCCTCGGCGTTTCGGGCCGCGCCAACGGTTTCAGCACCGCTGCCGCCGGCGCCGCGGCATGACAATCTGAGGCCGCTCGCGATCGGCGCCGCGGTCGGTGCCGGCGTGGTGGCCGGCGCCGTCATCGGCGCGACCATCGCCGACCTGCACAACCAGCGCCAGGAGGTCGTCGAAGGCGGCCGCACCATCTACACCGAGCCGGACCGCATCATCATCCGCGATCCGGGCGGACAGGCCTATGTCCGCGGCGACGATAATTATCGCTTCCGCTATGGCGCCCGCGACATCCGCACCGAGACGATCGGCGGCGAGACCCGCACCGTCGTGATCCGTCCTGACGGCAGCGAGATCATCACCGTGGTCGGTCCCGACGGGCAGATGCTGCGCCGGATCCGCAGGGATCAGGGTGGCCGCGAGCTCGTCATCATCGACAACTCCTATCGCGATCCGGCCGCGGTCGGCGGCTTCTATGTCGACCTGCCACCACCGGTGGTCCGGATCCCCTATGATCGCTACATCGTCGAGTCCGACAGCGCGGCGCCTGATGTGATCTACGACACCATGGAGGCCCCGCCGGTTGACCGGATCGCGCGGCGCTATTCGCTCGACGAAATCCGCTACAGCCCGAACGTGCGCATGTTGATGCCGTCGATCGACGTCAACAGCATCAACTTCGACTTAGGGTCCTGGCAGATTCCCCCGGATCAGGCGGCGAAGCTGCAGGCGATCGCCGACGGCCTCAACCGTGCCATCCAGCGCAATCCGCGCGAGGTGTTCCTGATCGAGGGCCATACCGACGCGACCGGCAACGACACCGACAATCTGTCGCTGTCCGACCGCCGTGCGCAATCCGCGGCCGAGCTGTTGACGCAGCAGTTCGGCGTGCCGGCCGAGAACCTGACCTCGCAGGGCTATGGCTCGCAATATCTGAAGGAGCAGACCGACGGACCGAGCCGCATCAACCGGCGCGTCACCGTCCGCCGCATCACCCCGCTGCTCAACGGCGGCACCGCCTCCGCCGCACCGCCGCCGCGCTGAGCGGGCGACATCACGATACGAAATGGCCGGGAGCGATCCCGGCCATTCTTGTTCTTCTCCTTCCCCCTGAAAGGGGGAAGGTCGGGATGGGGGTCAGCCGCAGGCGACGCTGTATCTGCGGAGAGAACGGATCCCCACCCGCTTTGCTCTAACGAGCAAAGCGACCTCCCCTTTTCAAGGGGAGGTCGAAGCGCTTCCATGACGTCGTGACTTCACCGCGCCATCTGCTGCGGATCGTAGAAGAAGCGCTCCTCGGCCAGCTCCTCGCCGCGCCAGGTCTGCCACGCGACCTCTTCCATGCTGCGGACCTTGCCGTCCTTGCCGGTGAACTCGAACCGCCAGCAGATCGCCGAATGATCCCCGTTGACGAGCAGCGGCCCAAGCCGCGTGGTCTTCACGCCGGCAACCGCGACCAGCACCGCCGCCTCGCGCGCCGCCAGCGCCTCGCGGCCGACGCGCCATTCGCCGTCGTTCTCCTGGGTGCGGGCGTCAGTCGCGTAGAAATTCCTGATCGCGCCAACATGGTCGTTGGACTCGACCGTGTCAGCGAAGGCTTGCAGCGTCTTGAGCGAAGGCATGTGCCATCTCCATTTACCGACTGATAGTCGGTATTTATCGACCAACAGTCGGTAAGTCAATTGGCTTGGACCTGGAACTGGGCTAGACAGGCGCCATGGCAACCCAGGCCGAGCGGCGCGAAAAGACCAGAGCCGCCATCATCAAGGCGGCGCGGCGCATTTTTGGCGAGCGCGGCTTTGCGGCTGCGACGATGGACGACATCGCCACTGGAGCGCGCGTCGCCAAGGGCGCGGTCTATCATCACTTCGCGACCAAGGAGGCGGTGTTCGAGGCGGTGTTCGAGCAGGTCTCGCTCGACCTCGTCTCCGATCTCGACCGCATCTCGCGCGCCGAGAACGACCCGCTCGCGGCGATGGCGGCAGGAACGCAGGGTTATTTCGCGGCGTGCTCGAAGGGCCCGACGGGCCAGATCATTTTGCGCGACGGCCCGGCCGTGCTCGGCTGGGAACGCTGGCGCGAGATCGACGCCAAGCATTTCGGCGGCAAATTTCCGCGCGCACTGGCGGCTGCGATGGACGCCGGCGTGATCGCCAGGCAGCCGATCGAGCCCCTGGCGCGGCTATTGCTCGGCGCGGTGACGGAAGCCGCGGTTGCGGTTTCAGCGGGTCCCGACATCGGCAAGACCGGCACGGATTACGCGCGCGCGTTTCGCTCGCTGCTCGATGCGCTCAGGGTGAAGTAGGCCAACGTCTCTCCCCCTCGTCGTCCCGGCGAAGGCCGGGACCCATAACCACAGTATCGCGTTGTTGACGCGAGCTGCGGCCCCAGCGTGGCACAACAGTTGACGGTCGTGGTTATGGGTCCCGGGTCAAGCCCGGGACGACACTGAATTTGTGTCTACCGCTCGCGACCTCAGTCCTTGTCGTTCTCGAGCTGGAAAATCTGCGAGCCTTCGCCGCTCGAGAGCAGGCCGGTCTTGTTGTAGAGGCCGAGCTTGGCGCGGGTGTCGGCGATGTCGAGGTTGCGCATCGTCAGCTGGCCGATGCGGTCGGCCGGCGTGAAGGCGGCGTCCTCGACCTTCTCCATGCTGAGCCGCTCCGGCGCATAGGTCAGGTTCGGGCTCTCGGTGTTGAGGATCGAGTAGTCGTTGCCGCGGCGCAGCTCGAGCGTCACCTCGCCGGTGACGGCGCGCGCCACCCAGCGCTGCGCGGTCTCGCGCAGCATCAAGGCCTGCGAATCGAACCAGCGGCCCTGATACAGCAGGCGGCCGAGCCGCATGCCGCTGATGCGGTACTGCTCGATCGTATCCTCGTTGTGAATGCCGGTGACCAGCCGCTCGTAGGCGATGTGCAGCAGCGCCATGCCGGGCGCCTCGTAGATGCCGCGGCTCTTGGCCTCGATGATCCGGTTCTCGATCTGGTCGCTCATGCCGAGGCCATGGCGGCCGCCGATCACGTTGGCCTCGAGGAACAGCGCGACCGGATCGGCGAACGTCTTGCCGTTCAGCGCGACCGGCTGGCCCTCCTCGAAGCGCACCACGACCTTCTCAGGCTTGACGTCGCAGTCGGCGCGCCAGAACGGCACGCCCATGATCGGGTTGACGATGGTGATGCCGCTCGACAGGCTTTCGAGATCCTTGGCCTCATGCGTGGCGCCGAGCAGATTGCTGTCGGTCGAATAGGCCTTCTCCGCGCTCATCTTGTAGGCAAAGCCTTGCGCGGTCATGAACGCCGACATTTCGGCGCGGCCGCCGAGCTCGTCGATGAACTGCTGGTCGAGCCAGGGCTTGTAGATCCGCAACGACGGATTGGTCAGCAGGCCGTAGCGGTAGAAGCGCTCGATGTCGTTGCCCTTGAAGGTCGAGCCGTCGCCCCAGATGTTGACGCCGTCCTCCTGCATCGCCGCGACCAGCATCGTGCCGGTGACGGCGCGGCCGAGCGGGGTGGTGTTGAAATAGGTGATGCCGCCGGTCGAGATGTGGAACGCGCCGGACTGGATCGCGGCGATGCCTTCATGAACCAGCTGGGTGCGGCAATCGACCAGGCGGGCCTTCTCGGCGCCGAAATCCATCGCCTTGCGCGGGATCGCGTCGTAATCGGCCTCATCAGGCTGGCCGAGATTGGCGGTATAGGCGAAGACCTTGGCGCCCTTCAGCTTCATCCAGAGCAGCGCCGCTGACGTGTCGAGCCCGCCCGAGAACGCGATGCCGACTTTCTCGCCGGTGGGCAGGCTTTTCAGAATCGTGCTCATGGAACGGTCCAATCGGTCGAAAATGGGTGGTGTTTGGGAGGCCGAATATCAAATTTCGGAAGGCGGGGCACGCCTTTAATCAGGCCTCACGCTCGCTGGGCTCTGCCTTGCCCCGGCGCCAGCGCTGCACCCACCGGTAGCCGGGCATCGCGAGCCGGGTCAGCGCCGCATCGACCGCCTCGTCGGTCAGCCGGGTCGAGGCCCAGCGGTAGATCAGGGCATAGAACAGCCAGACCACCAGAAAGGACACCAGGCCCGCGATCGCGACGTCGGTGAAAAAGTGCCCGCCAAAGGCCATTCGCAAGCCACTGGTGACGATGCCGAACACGGTGGCGCCGGCAAAGGCCAGCGGCCGCCAGGCGGGCGGCGTCAGCGCCGCCGGGGCATAGGTCCAGAACGCGGTGGCGCCCTCGCCGGAGAAGAACGAGCAGTTGCGCGGGCAGCCGCCGCGCGGGTCCCACCACGGCACGAATGGCAGGTCGCCGCCGAACTGCGTCACGAACACCGGCCGGGGCCGGCCCCAATAGTTCTTGAAGGTGAGATTGGTGAGGACGCCGGCCGAGAGCAGCATCGTGGTGAGCAGGAACACCGCGGCGCGGCCCGACATCAGCATCGGCCGCTCCGGGCGGATGAATTTCCAGACGATGGTCACGATCGCCGGCAGCACCAGCGCCCAGGCGATCCACATCGCCGCATCGCGCGCGAACGACGCCACCGCATCGAGCTTCAGCGGAAAGGTGTTTTGCGCGGCATCGTAGAACAAGGCCGCCAGCTTCAGGTCGAGCTCGGGATAGATCCCGAACACGAGGCCAATGATGAGCGCCAGCGCCAGCGCGATGACAAGTCCGGTCCGGTTCATGGCGCGCGGTTTAGCCGAGGCTGTGCGGCATGGGAAGCATCACGGCTGCCGCGATTGTGACGGCAATGGCGGGGGCGGCGGCAAGCGACGCGAGGGCTCGCGCCAGGCACCGGCGGTGCGGCCGGCGATCAGCCAGTAGACCAGGCCCGCGACGATGCCGGCGCCGGTCATGATCTCCATGTGCCGGCGCACGATGCCTTGGAATTGCATCGTATCGGGGTCGAACGGAACCAGGCCGAGATAGCAGGCCGCGCCGACAATGGCGCCGCCGACGGCGTAGGCCAGCACGCTCCTGATGTAGAAGGCCTCGGTCAGCAGCACCACGATCAGTGCGGGCAGCAGCGCAAAGCCGGAGATGAAGATGAAGCCGAAGCCGAGCACGATGTTAACAGCGCTCTGGTCGATCTGGCCGCCGAAATCGCTGATCTCGGGATACAGCACCGCGACGACCACGATGATGCCCGCCACGAAGCAGGCCATCAGGAAACCGAAGGCAACGACGAACAGGCGGCCGATCAAGGCCATCTGATTAATCCGTCATCGCCATCGCGCGCAGCGCCTGGCGTTCGCGGGCCGAGAGCTTTTCGGTCTCCGACTTGAGCTGGCCGCAGGCAGCGAGGATGTCGCGGCCGCGCGGCGTGCGCACCGGCGAGGAATAGCCGGCGTTGAAGATGTATTCGGAGAATTTTTCGATCTGCTCCCAGTCCGAGCACTCGTAGGCGGTGCCCGGCCACGGGTTGAACGGAATCAGGTTGATCTTGGCCGGAATGCCCTTGAGCAGCTTCACCAAGAGCTTGGCGTCATCGAGCGAATCGTTGACGCCCTTGAGCATCACATATTCGAAGGTGATGCGCCGCGCATTGGACGCGCCGGGATAGTCGCGGCAGGCCTGCAGCAATTCCTTGATCGGATATTTGCGGTTCAGCGGCACCAGCTCGTTGCGCAGCTCGTCGCGTACCGCGTGCAGCGAGATCGCGAGCATCACGCCGATCTCGTCGCCGGTGCGCTTGATATTCGGCACCACGCCCGAGGTCGACAGCGTGATGCGGCGGCGGGAAATGCCGATGCCTTCATTGTCGCCGACGATCAAAAGCGCATCGCGCACCGCATCGAAATTGTAGAGCGGCTCGCCCATCCCCATCATCACGATGTTGGTGACGCGGCGCGTGCCGTCCTCGCGGTCGGCCCAGTCGTTGAGGCGGTCGCGCGCCACCATCACCTGGCCGACGATCTCGCCGGCGGTGAGGTTGCGCACCAGCCGCTGCGTGCCGGTGTGGCAGAACGAGCAGTTCAGCGTGCAGCCGACCTGCGAGGAAACGCACAGCGTGCCGCGATCGGTCTCGGGGATGTAGACGCACTCGACCTCGTGCGGCCGCTCGAGCTTGTCGCCGCTCGGCAGCCGCAGCAGCCATTTGCGGGTGCCGTCGTTGGAGATCTGCTCGGCGACCACCTCGGGACGATCGACGGTAAAATGCTTCTCGAGCTCGGCACGCATGTCCTTCGAGACGTTGGTCATCTCGGCAAAGTTCTTGGCGCCGCGGAAATACATCCAGTTCCAGAGCTGCTGGGTGCGCATCTTGCGCTGCGACGGCGAAACCCCGATCTCGCCCAGGCGATCGGTGATCTCGGCGCGCGACAGCCCGATCAGCGAAGGCTTCGCCGGCGGCACATAGGTCTCGAGCGGAACCTTTTCGAGCGGCGCATTGGCGCCGGGCACAGCATTGGTGGACTGGATGTCGGTCATGAAACCTCAAATAGGCCTTCCAGCCGGTGCTGGAAAGCCACCAAATACCTCGAATTTGCCTTTCTGAGCCGGTCTTAGCGCCGGCAATCCTGCCCCAGCCGGTCAAGCGCCTGCGCCAGGCCCTTCAGTGCGAAGGTATCGATCGTCTCGGTACCCTTCGCCGAGACGGCTTTTACCGTCACCTCGGCCGATTTGCGCATGGCTTCCACCATCCGCTCCTCCTCGGCCGCATTCTTGATCCAGAGGCCGTCGCCCTGCGTGTACATCGCATAAGTCCCGCCGCCGACCTGGAGCGTCGATTCGGAGCCCGGCTTCACGGTGTAGCCGATCATGACCGAGACTTCGTTGACGACCTTCTCGGCCGGACGGGTCGAGATGAAGGCATAGGCTGGATCGCGCGGACGGTTCGGCGGGTTGGTCTTCGACGACGACGGCTTGGCGAGCGCAAAGCACACCTTCTTGCCGTTCGGCGACGCCGTGTAGGCGCCCCATGTGCCGAACTGGCCGATCAACGTCGGCTCGGCACCACCGGCCGCAGCCGCGGCGGGCGACGGCGCCGGCTTGGCTGCGTCCTTGGCCGTATCCTTGGCCGCATCCTTTTTGGGCGCTGCCTGCGCCGGCGCAAGCGAGATGATCCCGCACACCAGGCTACAGGCAACCAATGATGTCAGTATTTGCCGCACGGCCAACTGGTTCCCTCATCATTGTGACTGGAAGATGGCCCGGCGATTCCCCTCCGCCGGCTCGGATGGATAACCGGGAAACGCCTTTTTGGGAAGGCAGTTGCGCCTGCATGCGCGCGCCAGCCGCAGCCGCATCGCGCGTCCATCCTTTTCTTAGCGCTTGCTCGGTGCTTGTCGTCGATCGTCAGCCCTTGGCGCGTGCCGCTCGCTGCTTCTCCCACTGCGCGTCGGTCCATTGCAGCAGGTCCTCGGCACCGGAACTGCGCAGGTGCGCGCCGCCGTCCTGCACCACCATCTCGCCATTGATGTAGCCGGCCTGGTCGGAGATCAGGAAGCTCGCGAGATTGGCCAGTTCGGAATGCTCGCCGGCGCGGCCGAGCGGATTGCGATGCGCCCAGCTCTCGCCGCGCCCTTCGGGACGCAATTGCCCGGTCGCGCCAGCCGTCGGAAACGCGCCGGGCGCGATCGCGACGGTGCGAATGCCCTTCGGTCCCCATTCCACCGCAAGGCTCCTGGTCATCGCCAGCACCGCGGTCTTGGCCATCGAGGACGGCACGGTGAAGGCGCGGCCGGTGATGGTCGAGGTAGAGAGGATCGAGAGCACCACGCCCTTGTGCCGGCCTTCGATCCAGCGGCGGCCGGCGGCGAGCGTGCAATACAGCGTGCCGTGCAATGTCGGACCGAGGATCGCGTCCGCTGCACGGAATGACAAATGTTCGCTCTGCGCAATAAAGGTTGCGGCAGCGTTGTTGACGAGAACGTCGATCGGCGCGTCCTGCCACACCTGATCCATCATCGCTTCCACCGCAGCGCCGTCGCGGATATCGCAGCGCGCGGTGGAGACCTTCACGCCGAGCTCACTGCGGAATCTGGCTGCGGTTTCCTCCAGCAGGCCCTCGCGGCGTCCGCAGATGATCAATTCGGCGCCGAGTTCGGCAAAGCGGCGGCCCATCGCCGCGCCCAGGCCGGAGCCGCCGCCCGTGATCAGGATGCGCTTTTTCGCTAGCAGGCCTTTTTCAAACATAGTTTGATCCCTCCGCTTTGTATTGTCGCTCCGCCGCAAATCCGGCATGAAGCTTTCAGGTCTTTTTGCGTCCGAAACTCAGGTGTGTCCATGAAAGCCATCCTCTGCTCGCAATACTGTCAACCCGACGATCTCGTGCTGGCTGACGTGCCCGATCCGGTGGCCGGTCCGGGCGAAGCCGTGATCGCGATCAAGGCGGCGGCGCTGAATTTCTTCGACATCCTGATGATCCAGGGCAAGTACCAGATCAAGCCGCCGTTCCCGTTCTCGCCGGCCGCCGAAGTTGCCGGCGTGATCGAGAGCATCGGTGCCGGCGTCACTGATCTCAAGGTCGGCGACCGCGTCGTCGCGTCGTGCGGCCACAATGGCGCGCGCGACAAGATCGCGCTGCCGGCGAATTCGATCGTGAAGATTCCCGACAGTCTCGATTACGATCGCGCCGCCGGCATCATCATCATCTACGGCACCGCGCTGCATGCGCTGGAAGATCGCGCGAGCCCGAAGCCGGGCGAGACGCTCGCGGTGCTCGGCGCCGCCGGCGGCACCGGACTTGCCGCGTGCGAGCTCGGCAAACTGATGGGCCTCAAGGTGATTGCCTGCGCCTCGTCGGACGAGAAGCTTGCATTCGCCAAGCAGCACGGCGCCGAGCTGACGCTGAACTACGCCAAGGAAGATCTCAAAGAGGGCCTGCGCAAGCTGACCGACGGCAAGGGCGCCGACATCGTGTTCGATCCGGTCGGCGGCGCCTATGCCGAGGCCGCGCTGCGCTCGACCGCATGGGAAGGCCGCTTCCTGGTGATCGGCTTTGCCGCCGGCGACATTCCGAAGATCCCGCTCAACCTCGCCCTGCTGAAGGGTTGCGACATCCGCGGCGTGTTCTGGGGCGCCTGGGCGCGGCTCAATCCGGAGAAGAACCGGAAGAACCTCGAAAAGCTCGTGCAGTGGACCGCGGAAGGCAAGATCTCGTCGCATGTCGACCGCACCTTCCCGCTGTCGCAGACCGCAGAAGCGCTAAAGGTGCTTGCCGGCCGCAAGGCGATGGGCAAGGTGATCCTGCATCCGGGAAGTTGAGGGCCGACGACCGCGCGCTCCTTATCATCACCGTCATGCTGAGGAGCGCGCATCGCGCGCGTCTCGAAGCACGACGGCCCCGGACCGGGCCGTGCATCCTTCGAGGCTCGCAAGCGCTCGCACCTCCAGCGACAACGGCTTAGCCGTTGCGCAGGGATGACGGATCGAGAGCAGTAGCCCAGATGCTCCTACCTCCCCTTGAAAGGGGAGGTCGCTTTGTTCGTCAGAGCAAAGCGGGTGGGGATCTGCTCTCTCCGCGTGCAGCGTCGCCTGCGGCTGACCCCCATCCCGACCTTCCCCCTTTCAGGGGGAAGGAGAAGAGAGAGCTCACTCCTCCTCTGCTGGCACCCCGCGCTTCAGCGCGGGGCGCGCAATCGTGAGCAAACCCTGTGAACTTTCTCCGAATTTGCGCACGCTGCCGCAATCAAACCCAAATTTCTCCCGATTCGAAGCGACCAAGGTCGCTTTTTGGGCCCAATCGCAAGGCGATTAAGAGTCCGTAACGGGCGCTCAGGGACCCCAACAAGAACAACAACCAGACACCAGAGATGCCCGATTGTTGCGTCATAGTATCGGGGAAGCATCATCATGGTGGGGAAGCCAACACACGTTCACGGCAGCGATCCGCCACGCGACGCGATCAACGCTGGTATCAACGATCCTGAATTTGCACCTTATCGCTACCGGCGACCACATCGGGCAGCCATCGACATCGGCACGGACGAACCCGCCCCGCTGTTTCTTTCAAGCCCAATCGACGACGCGGACTGGCACGGGCGCACCACGATTCCACGTTCGCGCCTCCGCACCGGCCTGCTGACAATTTCGGCCGTCGCACTTGTCGCGGCTGCGGTGGTCGGGCTGTGGTCCATCGGCAGCGTGCGCGACGCGGTCGTGAGTGCCAAGGCCGCGCTGGTCGGCGTCTCGCCGATCGAGGCCCGCGCGGAAATCGCTGAAGCGGTTCGCGCCGCGGCCACCGAGGTGTCGCCCGCCACTGCAAGCCCGCCGTCACGCGCGCAGATCGCCGCCGCCTATCAGGAAGCGATCAAGAGCGACGTCGTTGCGCGCGAAACGCCTGTGGCTGCACCGATCGAGCCACCACCACCGGCGGCGCCACCGGCAAGACGCCTCGATCCGGATGACGTCGCAGGCCTCCTGAAGCGGGCCAACAGCCTGCTTGCGATCGGCGACATCGTATCGGCACGGCTGCTGCTCGAGCGGGCCGCGGATGCGCAGGACGCGGATGCGGCGCTGTTGCTGGCGCGCACCTACGATCCCGACGTGCTGGGGACCTTGGACAAACGGAGCATCACGCCCGATCCGGACGCAGCGCGCTTCTGGTATCGCAAGGCCGCCGAACTCGGCTCGCAGCCCGCACAGCAACGACTCGCGCAATTGCAGAACTAGGCTCATCTCAGAATCAAGCTTATCTCGAGGGACATATGCGACGCTTGTTTGGATTGGTCGTATTCACAACGATGATGATTTGCGGCCCAGCGGCGCGGGCCGAGCAGACCGAATTCGACCCGGCCAAGGTCAGCGACAGCCTGAAGGCGATCTTTCAGTACGGCTCGGTGAGCACCAAGCAGGCCCTCAACGCCAACACGGTCACGCTGATCTCGGGCACGATCGGCGGCACCTATGTTCAGTTCGGCGCCGATCTCGCCTCCGTGCTCGACGACGGCAACAAGTTGCGCATCCTGCCGATCGTCGGGCGCGGCTCGGTGCAGAGCGTCGCCGACATCCTGTTTCTGCAGGGTGTCGATCTCGGCATCGTTCGGTCTGACACGCTCGAATATCTCGAGCGGAAGGGCATCGCGAAAGATATCAAGAAACAATTCACCTACGTGACCAAGCTCTATAACGAAGAGATGCATGTGATCGCGTCGAAATCGATCCGCAATCTCAGAGACCTCGAGGGCAAGACCGTCAGCGTCGACCTTCCCAATGGCGGCACCTTCGTGACCGCGCTGACCGTGTTCGAGCGGCTCGGAATGAAGCCGAAGGTCGTCTATGTCGAGCAGCGCATCGCGCTGGAGAAATTGAAGGCCGGCGAAATCGACGCCGTGATCGTGTGTGGCGGCAAGCCTTACAAGTCCGTGAGCGGCTTCAAGGACGATCGGTTCCACCTGGTGACGGTCAACTACGAGAAGCCGTTGCAGGGCGACTATCTGCCCGCGAGCCTGTCGGCCAAGGACTATCCCAACCTGATTTCGGGCGAGGATCGCGTCGACACGATCGCCGTTCCTGCCGTGCTTGCGGCCTACAACTGGGCGCCGAACACCGAGCGCTACCACAAGCTGGCTAATTTCGTGGATGCGTTCTTCACCAAATTTCCGACATTCCAGAATCCGCCGTTCCATCCGAAGTGGCGGGAGGTCTCGCTGTCGGCACCGCTGCCGGGTTGGCAACGCCTGCCGGTGGCCCAGCAATGGCTCGACCGCCATGGCGTCGAAGCCGTCTCGCGCAGCCGTTTCGATGAATTCCTGAAGCAGAGCCCGGCGGCCGCACGTCTGCAGAGCGACGCCGACAAGGAGGCGCTGTTCAAGCAGTTCCAGGCGTGGGACGCAGAAAAAAACACGCGTTCCCAACTGCGCGCCGGCGAGAAACGGTAGCCTCCCGGGACCCGTTCAAAAGGGGAGGTCGCTTTGCTCGCAGAGCAAAGCGGGTGGGGATCTGCTCTCTCCGCAGATACAGCGTCGCCTGCGGCTGACCCCCATCCCGACCTTCCCCCTTTCAGGGGGAAGGAGAAGAGAGAGCGAAAGTCGCACTACGCCTGCGGCGCTCCCTCGTCCGGCACCCCGCGCTTCAGCGCGGCACGCGCGGCTTCGCGATGCTCCGGCATGATGTGGCTTGCCACCAGGCGCAGCGCGGTTGCGAGCACCGCGGCGTCATCGGTGAAGCCGAGGATCGGCAGCATGTCCGGCACGAAATCGAACGGCAGAATGAAATAGGCGATTGCGCCAAGCAGCGCCGCCTGCACATGGCGCGGCGTCTGCCGGTCGAAGGCGCAGTAATAGGCGGCCAGCAGGTCCTCGGCGAAGGGCAGGTTCGCCACCACCTTCTTGAACTTGATCCAGAAGCTGCGGCGCACGCTTTCCGGGTCCTGGGCCAGCCGGTCGGCAGGCCCAAATCCCACACCGTGTTCGCTCGATGTCATCGATGGGTTCCTCGACGTCGCGACAGTTTCGCGGCGGACACTTCGAATCTGGGGATGTCGGCCAACCGGCGCAAGATTGCGACCGGCTGGGTCAATTGACCCCAAGCTGCCGTGCGATTGCGTTCATGGCCTTGGCGAGGTCGATGTCGCGCTTGGTCACCCCGCCGACATCGTGGGTCGCCAGCACGACCTCGACGGTCTTGTAGACGTTCTTCCATTCAGGGTGATGGTCGTTCTTCTCGGCGACCAAAGCGGCGCGGGCCATGAAGCCGAAGGCCTCGTTGAAGTCCTTGAAGACGAAGGTCTTTGCGATCGCCTCCCGCCCGGCCAGCTCCGACCAGCCGGCCAGCTCCCAAAGGGCGGCCTTCCTTGCTTCCGCTGACAGCCGTTCGACCATGGCAATCCTCCCGTTTGACGCCGACCTTAGCCTAGAGCCTATTCCGTTCCGATTGAATCGGAACGCGGCTCTAGATTCTTGTTTTGACGCGTTTTCTTCACGCGAACCGGTGTCCACTTCGCTGGAAAACGCTCTGACAACCGGCCTCCGGGCGGGATCCAAGCCGAAAATAAGGCCAAAATCGCGTCCTATCGCCGCTGGTAACCATGAAGCAGATGTAACATCTGTATCTTGAGGAATTTGCTATAAATCTGGGATGTATGCGCGTTGGTAGTTTGCGAGATTGAGCCCCGACGATTGCGAGATCGATGACAGACGGCCCCGCCAGCATATCGCCCAAGCCGCTGCGTTCGGCAAAGCGGCGGCTGATGTTCGTCTTGATCGCAGGCGCGCTCGCCATCGTCGGCGCGCTGACCGCAGGTTATTATTTCGCGGTGCGCCCGGTGACGCTGCGGATCGCGGTCGGTCCCGCCAACAGCGATGACCTCAAGGTGGTTCAGGCGCTGGCGCAGGCCTTCAACAACCAGCAGCACACCCAGGTCAAGCTAAGACCGGTGCAGACCGACGGCGCCACCGCCAGCGCGCAGACGCTGGCCGACGGCAAGGCCGACCTCGCCATCATCCGCGGCGATCTCGAGGTGCCGAAGAATGCGCAGGCGGTTGCGGTGCTGCGCAAGAATGTCGTCGTGATGTGGGCCCCGCCGGCGGCAAAGGGCAAGGGCCGCAAGGCCGCGAAGATCACCAAGATCACGCAACTCGCCGGCCGCAAGATCGGCGTCGTCGGCCGCACCCCGGCCAATGTCAATCTGCTGAAGCTGATCCTGCAGCAGTATGGCGTCGACCCGATGAAGGTCGAGATCGTCCAGTTCCCGGCCAATGAGGCGGCCGACGCCATCAAGAACCTGAAGGCCGACGCCTATCTCGCCGTCGGTCCGGCCAACAGCAAGATCACGATCGATGCGATCACCGCGTCGATCAAGGACGGCGGCGAGCCGGTCTTCCTGCCGATCGACGCCTCCGAGGCGATCGCCCAGAACCATCCCGCCTACGAGGCCGCGGAAATCCCCGCCGGCTCGCTCGGCTCGGCCGACCGGCCCGACGATGAGGTGAAGACGATCAGCTTCTCGCACCACATCGTCGCGCGAAAGGGCTTGTCGGACTCGACGGTCGCAGCATTCACGCGGCAATTGTTCGCGATCCGGCAGTCGCTCAAGAACGATTTCCCGCTCGCGGCCAAGATCGAGACGCCCGACACCGACAAGGACGCCACCATCCCGGTGCATCCGGGCGCGGCCGCCTTCGTCGACGGCGAGGAGAAGACCTTCCTCGATCGCTACAGCGACTACATCTGGTGGAGCCTGATGGCATTTTCGGCGATGGGCTCGGCCGGCGCGTGGTTCGCCGGCTACCTCAAGCAGGACGAGCGCAACACCAACACCTCGCAGCGCGAGCGCCTGCTGGAGATGCTGAAAGCTGCGCGGCAAAGCGACTCCACCGAAGAGCTCGACCAGCTGCAGGCGGAAGCCGACGATATCCTGCGCCACACGCTGGACTGCTTCGAGCATGGCGCCATCGAGGAAGGCACGCTGACCGCGTTCAACATCGCGCTCGAGCAATTCCACAACGCCGTCGCCGACCGCAAGGCGCTGCTGTTGAGCATGCCGCAGAATCTGCAGCGGACCGCGAGCCAGTTCAGGGCGGCGGGGACGGCGTAGGGCTTACGCGACCTCTACCAATCTCTCCATGAGTTTCCCTTCGCCTCTCCCGCTTGCGGGGGAGGCCGACGCGCTCGGCAGCGCTCTTGCGCGCCGGAGCGCGGCGGGTGGGGGCTCCCTCCGCGATATGATTCGTGGAGGTACAGACCGGATAGATACCCGACAGTTTAGACCGGCATGATTGCCGACAGGTTTCTAGAAGCATCGGCGGGAGGGCCCGACGATGCCGTTCAGAGAGACCAGTCGGATGGAAGAGCGTATCCGGATGCTTATGGAGTACGAGAGCGGGAACTGGAGCGTGTCGGAGTTGTGCCGCCGTCACGGTATCTGCCGCGACACGTTTTACGCATGGCGCCAGCGGAAGCAGAGCGGCGATCCGGAGTGGTTCAGGGACCGTTCGCACGCGCCGCAGCAATGCCGACAAACGACCGATGCGGCGATTGCAGAGAAGGTGATCGCGGCTCGGCAGCGCTTTCCCTATCTGGGACCGCGCAAGCTGCTCGCCCTGCTTGACCGCCAGGCGCCGGAGATCGATTGGCCGGCGGCGTCGACGATTGGGAGCATTCTCAAGCGCGCGGGGCTGATCTCGCCGGTGAAGCGCCGCCGCCGTCCGCTCGACCAGCGGCGTCCCTGCACGCCGGTGCAGGAGCCGAACGACGAGTGGAGCGTGGACTTCAAGGGTTGGTTCCGCACCCGCGACCAGTGCCGGATTGATCCGTTGACGGTGGCTGACAGCCACAGTCGCTTCCTGATCGAACTGCAGATCGTCGCACCGACGACCGAGGGCGTCCGCCCCCGCTTCGAGAGGGCTTTCCGCGAGCATGGCCTGCCGCGGGCAATCCGCTGCGACAATGGTTCGCCGTTCGGCTCGCGCGGCGCCGGCGGTCTCACCACATTGTCGGTCTGGTGGCTGAAGCTCGGCATTACGCCGCACTTCATCCGTCCGGCCTCGCCGCAGGAGAACGGTCGCCATGAGCGCATGCATCGCACCTTGAAGGCGCAAACATCGAGCCCACCGGCAGATAATGCGTCCGAGCAACAGGCCCGCTTTGACGCCTTCCGAGAGCATTACAATAAGGAACGTCCTCACGAAGCGCTGGGCCAACGGCCGCCGGAGGACGCCTATCGAGCATCTCAACGCACCATGCCGGATCGCGAGCAAGACCCCTGGTATGACGCCGATCACCAGGCCCGCCGTGTTCGCGGCAATGGGGAGATTAAATGGAAAGGCAAGTTCGTCTTTATCGGTCAGGCGCTGGTGAACGAACTTGTCGGCATCGCCGAACTCGATACCGGTGACCACGTCGTCCGCTTCTGCGACCTCGACGTCGGTCTCATCGACCGCCGCGGCCTGTTCACCCGGTTCGCTCCGCCTCGTGAGGGGCTGCGCGAACCGGGCGAACAGACCGCTTAACCCAAACTGTCGGGGATCATGCCGGTCCAAAATGTCGGGAATCATGCCGGTTGAACAGGAGAGAGCCCCCACCCCCAACCCTCCCCCGCAAGCGGGAGAGGGAGCCCGGCTTGCGTGCTCACCTCACATGTGCCCGCCCCTGTAATCTCTCCGTCATGGAATTTTTCTAGGTCTTGGCACGCGTGCGGCGCATTGTCGCTGTGACCTGAGGAGGCTCCCCATGACGATCCGGTTTTCGCGAAGGCTCACCCGCCGACGCTTTCTCTCGACGGCGGCTGCGGCCGGTGCCGGTGTGATCGCGATGCCATATCTGTCGCGCGCCGCCGATCGCCCTGTGATCACCCATGGCGTGCAGTCCGGCGATGTCGGCGTTGACGGCGGCGTGGTGTGGGCGCGTGCGGACCGGCCGGCGCAGATGATGGTCGAGGTCGCCACCACTGAGTCGTTCAAGGACGCCCGTGCGCTGCCGCCGATCACGGCGCTGCCGGAGAGCGACTTCACCGCAAAAATGCTGCTGGAGAACCTGCCCTCCGGCCAGGACATCTTCTATCGCGTCCGCTTCCGCGACCTCGCCCATATCGACATCGTCGGTGAGCCCGTGGTCGGCCGCTTCCGCACCGCGCCGAGCGACCGCCGCGACGTCTCCTTCGTGTGGGGCGGCGACGTCGCCGGCCAGGGCTGGGGCATCAACCCCGACGACGGCGGCATGATCACCTTCGCCGCGATGAAGAAGCACAATCCGGATTTCCTGCTGCACTCCGGCGACACCATCTACGCCGACGGCGTGATCCCTTCCGAGGTGAAGCTTCCTGACGGCAAGGTCTGGAAGAACGTCACGATTCCCGAAAAGGCCAAGGTCGCCGAGACGCTCGACGAATACCGGGCCGCGCACAAATATAACTTCCTCGACAGCAATGTCCGCGCCTTCAATGCCGAGGTGCCGATCTTCGTGCAGTGGGACGACCACGAGGTGACCAACAACTGGTCGCTGTCGAAGCAGCTGCCGGCGTCCTACAAGGAACGCGACATCAATGTGCTCGCCGCGCGCGCGGCAAAAGCCTTCCACGAGATGTACCCGATGCGCGAGAGCATCGTCGAGCCGGGCCGCGTCTATCGCACGCTGAGCTACGGTCCGCATCTCGACGTGTTCATGCTCGACGAGCGCAGCTATCGCGGCCCCAACGGTCCGAACCTGCAGGAGCAATACGGCCCCGACGCCTATTTCATCGGGCCGGACCAGATGGCCTGGCTGAAGCGCGCGCTGCTCAACTCGCGCGCCACCTGGAAGGTGATCGCCTCCGACATGCCGCTGTCGCTGATCGTCTATGACGATGCCGCCAACAAGAAGGGCTCGGAAGCGTTTGCCCAGGGCGACGGCCCGGCGCGCGGCCGCGAGCTCGAGATCGCCGACATCCTGCGCTTCATCAAGACCGCCGGCATCGTCAACACGGTGTGGCTGACCGCCGACGTGCACTACGCGGCCGCGCACTACTACAACCCGAACAAGGCGCAGTTCCAGGAGTTCGATCCGTTCTGGGAATTCGTCTCCGGCCCGCTGCACGCCGGCACGTTCGGTCCGAACGAGCTCGACAACACGTTTGGACCCGAGGTGAAATTCATCAAGGCGCCGGGCGAAGCGAACCAGAACCTGCCGCCGTCGGCCGGCATGCAGTTCTTCGGCCACGTCAGGATCGACGGCAAAAGCGGCCAGATGACGGTGAGCCTGCGCGACCGCGTCGACGCCGAGCTGTGGGCGATCACGCTCGACCCGAAGCCGGTGTAATCGGGTCGCGGCCGCGACGGAACCGCACTCACCGTCCTGTGCGCCCTTGCCCAAGGCAAGGGCGTCGCAATTGGCCGGGGATGGACGTCACCGGCCTCTTCCGGTATCGACATCAGAGCCATTATGCTGGGGGCGCCCGAAGGGGGGCGGAGCATGAGGCGCTGCGAGTTGATTCGCGTGCTGGGCGGCATCGTCGCGGGGTTGCGGCCGCGCCGCTTGGCTGTCGTTGTGATTGCCGTGTTCGCGCTGTTGCCGATCGAAGTCAGCGATGCCGGCTGGCTGCCTGATCTTTTCAAGACTTCATCCAAGCACGCCAAATCGCCAAAGCGCGCGAAGTCGGCACGGCCGGCCAAATTGGCAAGGCACCGCGCTCAGCCGAAGCACCGCGCCACGCGGCTTGCCGCCCTTGGGCCGGTCGCCCTGCCGCCGTCCGTGCTCAAGCCGGCCGCAGCCAAATGCGATCCCTCGACATTCCGGATCGTTCTGGATGTAGGACATACCGCCGAATCGGAAGGCGCGATCAGCGCGCGGAACGTCACCGAGTTCGCCTTCAACCTGCGCCTTGCACGGCTGATCGAGGAGAGGTTGAAGGCCGAAGGCTTTACTGAGACCAGGCTGCTTCTGACCGAAGGCAGGGCCAGACCCAGCCTGTTCAAGCGGGTCGCCGCCGCCAACAATCTGCACGCCGATCTCCTGCTGTCGATCCACCATGACTCCGTGCCCAACAAAATGCTCGAGGACTGGGAATTCGAGGGCAAGAAAAGCCACTTCAGCGACCGCTTCAGCGGTTACTCGGTTTTCGTTTCCCGGGACAATCCGGAATTCAAGACGAGCCTGCTGTTCGCCGAACTGGTCGCCAGGGAAATGAAGGCCCAGGGGCTTCAGTATGCCGAGCAATACAGCCAGGCCATCATGGGTCGCTACCAGCACCCGCTGCTGAACAAGGAAACCGGCGTCTACAGCTATGACGAGCTGATCGTGCTCCGAAAGACCTCGATGCCATCAGTCCTGCTGGAGGCGGGCTCGATCATCAACCGCGACGAAGAACTCAAGATGGACTCGCCCGAGCGCCGCAACATCATCAGCAGCGGTGTCGCTTCTGCCGTGAAGGAATTCTGCGAGCCGCGATGGGCGCTCCTCGGTCCGCTCTGATCGCCCTGTGACGTCCCGAGCTCTCGGCGAAAACGCGATCCGATCGGCGCCAGCCGATGTCATCCCTGCTTGCCGGTCTCGATCTCCTTGAGCCTGGCAAGCGCCTGCTCGAACTTGGCGTTGAACAGCCACATCGCATCGAGGATTTCGCGGAAGGTCGCAGACGTTCTTGCCCTGTCGGCCCGGCCGAAGGCGAAGATGCTGTTGTTTCGCAAATATCCCATGATCCTGGGATCGGAGATTCTGTAGCCGACGAGGTTGCCTGACTGCAGCGCAGCCCTGGTCGGGGTGGGAATGATCTGGATGAGCTCGAAGAGCTTCATTTGGTCGATCGGATCGGGCAGAGCTTTTGCGATCGCGGGGACCTGCGGGAAAATATCCGCGTGCGCGTTCATGAGCGCATCCCGTACCGCGGTCCAGTGATTGAACCTGTGATCGAGATTGCCAGCCCGCGCTTCTTCCCTGTCGTCGCGACGGCTCAGTGCCGGATCGAGGGCTGCGATCGATCCCTTGATGGCTGACCACTTCCTTTGACCGTTGCGATCCTCGGACGGACCGGTCTGCAGGCTTCCCTTGTAGGTGTTCGACCGCGCGTTGCCGGCATTTTGCTTGCCGTTCGTCTCCGCGAAGAAAAGCCCGAGACTGATACGGCCCGCGGCTGCGGCGTTCGCGGCATCCAGCCCCCTGGCGCGCGCGATCGCGGTCGCAAGGTCGACCACGTCCTTGAACGGCGTATCGGATCCTTGTGCGCTCGCGGGCGGCGCCTCCATCACGTCGAACAGCGCCCTGTACTCATCGAGCAGCGGCTCATTGTCGGCGTCAAAATAGGCCGGAGGGATGCCGAATCTGTTGGGTCTGCCGATCCTGGACGGCAGCGCATCGGTGAGATCCTTGTATGCGCTCATCATCTCGACGCGGGCAAGATAGAGGGCCTGGCCCGGCAGGTTGGGCAGCGGCTGCCTGGAATCGATCTGAGCGCGTCGCTGGCGCAGGATCGAGACGAAGGTCTTCAGGGCATTGTCGTAGGTCTCGCGCACGGCCGATTGCCCGTTCGTGAGGGCGACCGGCCCCGCGACGGCTGGAGACATGAGACCACCGATGACGGCCGAGGCCAGCGGCAGGACCGCACTGGGCCCTGTTGCAACCGGCAGCGCGAGGAGCAGCCCTAGGGATAGCGCCGCTGCGGGCGCAGCGGCAGATGTCCTGATCGCCATGACAGCTTCCCGATGCCTGTGCGTCGTCGAATCCGACACAATGGATCGTAGACGACGAACGCGCCGGCTGCGAGCACGCTCGGCCCGAAGCCGGTCCGACCCGACCACAGCGGCGACGGGATTGCTGCACTCCCTCTCCCGCTTGCGGGGGAGGGTCGGGGTGGGGGTATCACCGCGAATCACCTAGCGGAGGGAGCCCCCACCCGGATTGCATCTTCGATGCAATCCGACCTCCCCCGCAAGCGGGAGAGGTGAAGGCAGGGCCAGCGCGGCCAGTGATGAACCGCGCGAGCGGTTCGGGCGACCATATCAGGCCCAGCCGCTTCCGGGCCGGGCCTGATTGATGAGTAGCCGATTTGAGACGCGCCACGCCATTGATTGCCGCCCTTCTCCTGCTCGCGCCGTCGCTGGCGCCGGCGCAGCCGGCACAGGATGCGCAGGCGGCGAAGATCCGCGACGCCTTCAATTCGGCCTATGGCAAGGCGTTGAGCGCCGAGTTCGGTAAATCGCTGCGCGACAATGCCGATCCCGCCTGTCTGGCGAGCAAGGGCATCGAAGCCGGCCAGCTCGAGGCGCGCGGCCGCGACGTCGTGATCAAATGGGGTGCGCGGCTGATCGACGGCACCGATGCGCTGATCGACCAGAACGTCTATGCCGAGAAATTTCCGGCGGCCGCCGAGCTCGACAGGCTGCAGCAGAATGCGGACGTCAAAAAATACCTCGCGCTGGCAGCGCCGATGCAGCAGGCGAAAATCCTCGACACGGTGCTCGAGCAGTTCGACCGCTACGCGCTGGTGAGCCGGATCAAGCTCACGGCGGTCTCGCCGTTGGCGACCGGCAACGATGAATTGCTGCGCAAGAATCCGACCGAGGCCACCGAAGCTGCGCTGGAGGCGTTTTCAAAGCGCAACAAATCGAAGGCGCTGACGCGCTTCCTGGATTTGTCCGAGCAGGCCTCAGCAGTGCGCTCGGCCTCGATCGCAAAGGACAAGGTGCCACCGGGCGCACCGCTGTCCCTCCTCAAGGGGATCGAGGCCGATCTTGCCGGGCTCTGCATCGGATCGCGGCGCTAGGCTTGTCACCTCTCTCTGCGCCTCAGCGCCGCCTCCAGCGTTTCGCTCGTACATGGCTTGGTCAGCCGCGGCTTGTCGGCGAGCGATCCCGGCAGCCTGATATCAGCGCCATAACCCGTGACGAACGCGAAAGGCACCTTCAGCGCATCGAGCCGCTCGGCGATCGCGAACGTCTTTTCGCCCCTGAGCAGGCCGACGTCGAGCAGTGCGAAATCCGGCGCCCGTTCGGCGATCAGCTCAAGCGCGCGGGCAACGTTCGCAGCGGTTCGCACCGTGCGGGCGCCGAAGCCGAGGATGGTGTCCTCGAAATAGAGCGAGATCATCGGATCGTCCTCGACCACGAGGACGTCACCGGGCATGCCGGCATTGGGTGCGAAGTCCATGGCGCGCCAGTTTCCGTTTGCTAGAGCTTGTTGTTTTGACGCGTTTTCTTCACGCGAACCGCTATCCACTTCGCTCGAAAACGCTCCAAAGCATGGATGAGAGACCGGATCAGTCCGGCCGGATGGCCCGCGACCGGCGCCTGAAAGCACGCCGGCTGTTCCCTGGATGAAACCATCACATCGCGCGCTGGCGCGTCTGTTCACTAGTGAACATAAGTCCAGGAACTTTCTGGTTATGGTCCGCGTTGGGTTTGCAGGATTTTCCAATGATTGCCAAACGGACCGAGTTGGCCGGGACAAGTGACCGGCCGTTCAACAATCTCTTGCGCCGGCTGAACGCCGCGGACTACGAGCTGATCGCGCCGCATCTTGCGCTGGTCGAAGCGGCGGCCGGCGATCTGCTGTACAATCCCGGCGACGACGTTCAGATCGCGCATTTCCCATGCGGACCGAGTCTTGCGTCCTACATGGTGCCCAATGAGGACGGGCGCGATGTCGAGACCATCCTGGTCGGCCGCGAGGGCGCGGTCGGCGGCATCGTCAGCCAGGGCTTCCTGCCGGCCTATACCCGCATCACCGTCAAGTTCGGCGGGCCATTTGTGCGGCTGCCGGTCAGCAGACTCGACGCCGCCAAGCTGAAGTCGATCTCGGTGCGCAACATCTTCGCGCGCTATGCCGACTGCATGCTGGCGCAGATCTTCCAGTCGACCGCCTGCAATGCGATTCACTCGATCGAGCAACGCGCCGCGAAATGGATCATCTCGGCGATCGAGCGCACCAACGGCAACGGCGTGGTGCCGCTCACCCATGAGCAGCTCTCGACCTTGCTCGGCGTCGGCCGCAGCTACACCAGCCGGGTGATCCAGAACTTCAAGGCGGAAGGCGTGCTGGAGACCCGCCGCGGCGCGATCGTGATCCGCGACCCGGACAAGCTGCGGCTGCGCTCCTGCCTGTGCAACGAGGCGGTGAAGGATCACTTCGAGGAGGTGCTGCGCGGGGTCTATCCGAGCGAGGACAACCCGGCGAACTAAGTCCGCTGCGGACGGCTGACTTCGCACCACAAATTCGAGGCTTTTTGTAGCTCGTCATGCCCGGGCTTGTCACGATGCGGAAAAGTCAGCGCAAGCACCAACGAAAGCTGCCGTCGGCGACGAGGGGAAAGCATCCGACTATCGCGGACCGCGAAAATCACGCTACACTCGCCTCATGAGTGGGGCAGAACTTCACGCCGTCTTTGACGTCGCAGCATGGGGCGCGGCCGCGATTGCCACGTGGTGGCTGTCACGCCAGCGTGGCCTGCAGTTTCCCCGGCAATCCTTCGAGCTCTCCTATATCGCCGCGCTGGTGTTCGGCGCCGGTATCGGCGCCTACATTTTCGGCACGCTGAACCTGTGGTTCTCGGGCATGCCGGGCATCGCCCGCTCGGTCGAGGGCGCGCTGGCCGGCGGCATCGTCGCGATCGAGCTCTACAAATGGCTGCATGGGATCTCGCTGCGCACCGGGGCGCGGTTCGCGCTGCCGCTCGCGGTCGGCGTCGCGGTCGGCCGGCTCGGCTGCTATTTCGCGGGGCTCGAGGATTTCACCTACGGCACGCCGACCACGCTGCCCTGGGGACACGATTTCGGCGACGGCGTGCTGCGCCATCCGGTGCAGCTCTATGAGAGCCTGGCGATGGCGGCGTTCGCGGCCTTCTACGTCGTGATGGTGTTGAACCGCAACGCCGCCGTCATCACCAATGGATTCTACCTCGTGCTGTTCTATTACGGGCTGCAGCGCTTCGTATGGGAGTTCATCAAGCCCTACGGCGCGCTGATCGGGCCGTTCTCGCTGTTCCACCTGCTGTCGCTGTTTGTCATGGTCTATGCCGCAATCATGCTGGCGACGGCCCCAAATGTGAGCTTGAAGCATGAACGCGCCGCTGCGTAAGGCCCGCCCCTACATCTTCTGGGGCCAGACCCAATCGCTTTGCGAGACCTGCCTGACCCTGGTGCCGACCAAGATCCAGATCCTCGGCAACGAGGTCTGGTACGAGAAGCGGTGCAAGCAGCACGGCGTCCAATCGACGCTGGTCTCGACCGACTCAGCCTATTGGCGGCTGTGCAAGGATTTCATCAAGCCCGGCGACCGGCCGCTCGCCTTCCAGCGCCACACCGAATTCGGCTGCCCCTATGATTGCGGACTGTGCCCGGACCATGAGCAGCATTCCTGCCTGGCGCTGATCGAGATCACCGAGCACTGCAACCTGACCTGCCCGGTGTGCTTTGCAGATTCCTCGCCGGCACGCTCAAGCTTCACGCCGCTGGCAAAGATCGAGAAGATGCTCGACGCGCTGGTGGCGAGCGAGGGCGAGCCCGATCTCGTGCAGATCTCCGGCGGCGAGCCGACGCTGCATCCGGACTTCTTCGCCATCTTGGATGCGGTGCGCGCCCGCCCGATCCGCCACGTCATGATCAACACCAACGGCCTCAGAATCGCGCGCGAGCCGGACTTCGTCGCAAAACTCGCCGAGAACAGACGCGGGCTGGAGGTCTATCTGCAGTTCGATTCGCTCAAGCGCGACGCGCTGGTCAATCTGCGCGGCGCGGATTTGCGAAAAATCCGCCAGCAGGCACTGGAGAATCTCGAGCGCGAGGGCGTCTCGACCACGCTGGTCGCGACCATCAAGCGCGGCGTCAACGATGCCGAGATCGGCGACATCGTCCGCCATGCACTCTCCTGGAAGTGCGTGCGCGGCGTCACGCTGCAGCCGGTGCAGGACGCCGGCCGCAACGAGCATTTCAACAAGGACACCGACCGCATCATGCTGTCGGAGATCCGCCAGCGCGTGGTCGAGACCGGAGTATTCGGCGACAAGGACATGATCCCGCTGCCGTGCAATCCCGAGAGCATCTCGATCGGCTACGGCCTGCGCAATGGCGACAAGGTGCTGCCGCTGACCTCGCTGATCCCGCAGGAGCAACTCGTCGCTGTCATGCCCAACACGATCAGCCCGGAAAAATATCCGGTGCTGCGGGAAAAGTTCGTCGACCTGTTCTCGCTGTCGTCGGGGCCGCTGAACACAAGCGAGCGGATCTGCGAATTGCTGTGCTGCCTGCCGAGCTTCGAGGTGCCGGAGGGCCTGACTTACGAGAACGTCTTCCGCGTCACCATCGTGCAGTTTCTCGATCGCTTCAATTTCTGCGTCGGCAACGTCAAGCGCAGCTGCATCCACTTCGTCACCGAGAGCGGCGCGATCATCCCGTTCGACACCTACAACCTGTTCTATCGCGATGGAAAGATCGACGGCATCCGCGCGAGCCTGGCCGGCCAGACTTATCGTGAAGCACGGCAGACCGAGGAGGTGCCGCGATGAGCGACGAGAGCCGGCCCATCAATCCGGAGGGATCTCCACCCTCGCTGCCTCCACGGCTCCCTCCGCAGCGCGGCGGCTGCGCGACCGCATTCATGGCGCTGTTTGGCGTGGCGCTGCTGCTGCCGGGGCTCTGCGCGGTGCTGTTCGGGGTCGGCGCCTTCACCTCGGCGAGCCCCGATCCCGGGCTCCTCTTCCTGGCTTTGCTCGGGCTCGCGGTCGGCTTCGCCGGCGTGATGCTGATCCGCGCCGCGATCAAGGGGAGCTAGAGGTCGACAGTGATCAACAATTTCGACCAGACCCCACCGAGCCGACCGCCCGAACCGCGGCAACGCAACGGCTGCGCCACCGCTTTCATGCTTGTCGTGGGGGTGATCTTGCTGATCCCGGGCGTCCTGTGCGCCATCCTCAACGTCAAATACGGCGCCGGATCCGGCAGCGACCCCCTGACCTCGTTCGGGTTGCTGGTGGCGCTTGGCGGACTTGGGCTGATCGTGTTTACGCTTACCCGGTAACATGGCCGAATCAATGCCGAAAAGTCCCTCAAAACCCGCCTTCGGGACCAAAATCAGGCTCCCAAACGGCCAATAAACCGTTGTTTTTTGGCGATTTCTGACTATATTGCGCCGCAACGCGCAAGGTGCCCGGTCCTCTGACCGGGCTTCCTTTTTGGGGTGATGCGTCCCCGTCAAATTTCTTGGGTATGAGCGTGATCCGGGCCCGGTAGGGCCACGTGAGCGAGCGGCCGGCCAAATTGGTTCGGCGAGATCGCGCATCTGACCATTGCACGACCAGAAGAAGAGCCATGAACCTTCGCAACGTCGCCATTATCGCCCACGTCGACCACGGCAAGACCACCCTTGTCGACCGCCTGCTGCAGCAATCCGGCACCTTCCGCGAAAACCAGAAGGTCACCGAACGCGCCATGGACTCCAACGATCTGGAGCGCGAGCGCGGCATCACCATCCTGGCCAAGGCCGCCTCGGTGCAGTGGAAGGACATCCGTGTCAACATCGTCGACACCCCGGGCCACGCCGATTTCGGCGGTGAGGTCGAGCGCATCCTCAACATGGTGGACGGCGCGCTGGTGCTGGTCGATGCCGCCGAGGGCCCGCTGCCGCAGACCAAGTTCGTGGTCTCGAAGGCGCTCAAGATCGGGCTGAAGCCTATCGTCGTCATCAACAAGGTCGACCGTCCCGACGCGCGCCCGACCGAGGTCATCAACGAGGTGTTCGATCTGTTCGCCGCGCTCGACGCCAGCGAGGAGCAGCTCGACTTCCCGATTCTTTATGGGTCGGCCAAGCAGGGCTGGATGGCAGAGAGCCCGGAGGGTCCGAAGGACCTCGGCATGCAGCCGCTGTTCGACCTGATCGTGCGCCATGTCGAGCCGCCGAAGGTCGAGGAAGGCCCGTTCCGGATGATCGGCACCATCCTGGAAGCCAACCCCTATCTCGGCCGCATCATCACCGGCCGCATCTCCTCCGGCTCGATCAAGCCGAACCAGCAGGTCAAGGTGCTGTCGGCCGACGGCAAGCAGATCGAGACCGGCCGCCTGACCAAGATCCTCGCCTTCCGCGGCCTCGAACGCACTCCGCTCGAGGAAGCCGAAGCCGGCGACATCGTCGCGATCGCGGGCCTCACCAAGGGCACCGTCGCCGACACCTTCTGCGATCCCACGGTCGAGACGCCGCTGCCGGCGCAGCCGATTGATCCGCCGACGGTGTCGATGTCGTTCATCGTCAACAACTCGCCGCTCGCCGGCACCGAAGGCGACAAGGTGACCTCGCGCATGATCCGCGACCGCCTGCTGCGCGAGGCCGAGGGCAATGTCGCGCTGCGCGTCGTCGAGGCCTCCGACAAGGACTCCATGGAAGTCTCCGGCCGCGGCGAATTGCAGCTCGCGATCCTGATCGAGACCATGCGCCGCGAGGGCTTTGAGCTCTCGGTGTCGCGCCCGCGCGTCGTACTGCAGAAGGACGAAGCGACCGGCGCCTGGCAGGAGCCGATCGAGGAGGTCGTGATCGACGTCGACGAGGAGCATTCCGGCGTCGTCGTCCAGAAGATGAGCGAGCGCAAGGCCGAGATGATCGAGATGCGCCCGTCCGGCGGCAACCGCCTGCGGCTGGTGTTCTACGCGCCGACCCGCGGCCTGATCGGCTATCAGGGCGAACTGCTCACCGACACCCGCGGCACCGCGATCATGAACCGCATCTTCCACGGCTACGCCGCCTACAAGGGCGAGATCCAGGGCCGCCGCAACGGCGTTCTGATCTCCAACGACCAGGGCGAAGCGGTGGCCTACGCGATGTTCAAGCTGGAAGACCGCGGCCCGATGATGATCGAGCCGGGCTGGAAGGTCTACAAGGGCATGATCGTCGGCGAGCACACCCGCGACAACGACCTCGAGATCAACGTGCTGAAGGGCAAGCAGCTCACCAACATCCGCACCACCTCGAAGGACGAAGCGGTGCGCCTGACGCCGCCGATCCGGATGACGCTGGAAAAGGCGCTGGCCTATATCGAGGACGACGAGCTCGTCGAGGTGACGCCGAAGTCGATCCGGCTGCGCAAGAAGCATCTCGATCCGAACGACCGCAAGCGCGCCGAGAAGGCCAAGGAAGCCGTAGCGTAAGCCCGTCTGTCGTGCCCCGGCTTGACCGGGGCACCCAGTACGCCGCGGCCTATCAAGTCAATCATCGCTATCTCGGCAATACTGGATCACCCGCATTCGCGGGTGATGACAGTCATGCATGTGGCGGCTTCAGGCCCGGCGGCGGACGTGCTAGAGCCGGGACATGAGTTCGCTTCCCTCCACGATCGATGTCGCCATCATCGGCGCCGGCGCGGCCGGCCTCGGCGCCGCGCATGCGCTGAAGGACTCCGGCCTCTCCACCATCGTTCTGGAAGCCCGCGACCGCCTCGGCGGCCGCGCCCATACCATCCAGGCCGCGCCTGACGTGCTGTTCGACGTCGGCTGCGGCTGGCTGCATTCGGCCGATCAGAACAGCTTTGTCGGCATCGCCCGGCAGCTCGACTTCGAACTCAACAAGGACCTGCCGCCGTGGCGCGAGCGCGCCTATGGCAAGGCATTCCCGCAGGCCGAGCGCGACGCGTTCATGCTTGCGCTCGACGAATTCTACGACCGCATCGAGCAGGCCGCACAGGGCGGCAAGGACGGCTCGGCCGATCGCTATCTCGAGCCCGGCAACCGCTGGAACCCGATGATCGATGCGATCTCGACCTATGTGAATGGCTGCGAGCTCGACCAGCTCTCGATCCTCGACTTCGACGCCTATCAGGACAGCAACGTCAATTGGCGGGTGCGGCGCGGCTATGGCGCGCTGGTCGCGGCCTATGGCGCACAGGTACCGGTTGCGCTGAACTGCATCGTCAAAATGATCGACCACTCCGGCAAGCGCATCCGCATCGAGACCTCGCGCGGCACCTTGGAAGCAGACAGAGTGATCGTCACCGTGCCGACCAATCTGATCGCCGACGAGGCGATCCGCTTTTTGCCTGCGCTGCCCGACAAGCGCGAAGCCGCGCGCGCCCTGCCGCTCGGCCTCGCCGACAAGGTGACCTTGGCGCTCGCCGAGCCCGAGGCGTTGCCGAAAGAGGGCAATCTGCGCGGCGCCACCATGCGCACCGAGATGGGCACCTATCACATCCGCCCGTTCGGCCAGCCCTGCATCGAGGGCTTCTTCGGCGGACGTTTTGCGCGACAGCTGGAAGATGCCGGCGACGGCGCCATCGCCGCCCACAGCATCGACGAGATCGTCTCCTTCCTCGGAAACGATTTCCGCCGCAAGCTGAAGCCGCTCAGCGAATCGCGCTGGGCGCACGACCGGTTCGCCCGCGGCTCCTACTCGCACGCGCTGCCCGGCCACGCCGCCAAGCGCGCCGTGCTGGCCGCGCCAGTCGACGGCCGGCTGTTCTTCGCCGGCGAGGCGACGTCGCCGCATTTTTTCTCGACTGCGCATGGCGCGCGGGACACAGGTGAGCGGGCGGCGAAGGAAGTGGTGGGTGCGGCTAGCCCGAAGACCTGACGGAGACTGGACGCCACTCCCGGATTAGTCCATTTTTCGGGCATGGCCGCGGGAGAGCGCAAGAATTGGACGGATGAGGAGCTCGACCTCATCGTCGCTGACTACTTCTCAATGCTCAGCGATGAAATGCGTCATGCGCCGTACGACAAGACCCGACATCGACAGACGTTGATCGGTCAAATCAACCGAAGCAACAGCTCCATCGAATTCAAACACCACAACATTTCGGCGGTCCTTCAGTTACTCGAAATCCCTTGGATCAACGGGTACAAGCCCAGAGCCCATTTTCAAAAATCGATTATGGGCGCAGTGGAACGGTACATTATCAATCATCCCGCGGTCCTTCATCCGGAGCAGTTGCTCTCGAAAGAGATCGGAGAGCGGCCGCAGCTCTTCGTAGAGCCACCGCCTGGGCTAGTGATTAAGCCGCCCCGTCCTAATGCGGCTCAGCGCCTCATCCGAAAATTCAATCCTGCCGAACGTGACCTTCTGAATCGGAAGTTAGGCCACGATGGTGAGCAGATCGTCTTTCATTTTGAACAACAGCGGCTCCGAGCGCTCGATCGATCTGACCTTGCTAAGAAGGTGAGGTGGGTTTCGATGGAGGATGGCGATGGTGCAGGCTACGATGTCTTGTCGTTCGACGCTCAAGGCAAAGAGAGATTTCTGGAAGTGAAGACTACGGTCGGCTCACAAACCGCGCCGTTCTATGTGACCCGCAATGAGCTTTCATTCTCAAGAGAGCGACCCAAAGAATTTCGAATTTGCCGCTTGTATGATTTTTTGAAGGCCCCAAAGATGTTCGAATTGGCACCGCCGCTCGAGAAGTTGGTATCGCTCGAACCCCTATCGTATGAAGCTTCGTTCGACAGGCGTGATTGAACACCTCTACTCCAGCACCCTCGCCTGCATATCAGCATCCGGCACAAAGCACGTCTCGTACTTCCCGAAGATCTTGTAGCGGTTGCGGGCGATGAGGCTGTAGACCGCGTCGCGCAGCGGCTTTGGGACCGCGAACAGCGCGCGGGTCCATGCCCAGCCGGGGAGATGGCTCAGCACCGTCAGCGCGGCGTCCGACTTCATCCAGGCGACGCCGCCATGGACCACGGCGTTGGTGTCGGGATCATCGGGGTCGATACCAAAGGTCTTTGCCAGTCGCGTGCCATAGTCCGACTGGATCGGCGTGAAGCGGAAGCGGCGCGCGGTGTCGCGGGCGATGACGAAGCGGACCCAGCGCGAGCAGAAGACGCAGACGCCGTCGTAGAGGATCACGTCGTCGTCGGGCCAACTACTCATCTTGATTTCCTTCGACGCATTTTCTTCACGCGAACCGGTTCCCACTTCGCTCGAAAACGCTATCGGTTATCCAGGATCAAGAGCGCGACCAGCATCAGCACGATCGCAGGCCCGGTCTTCACCAGCGCGCCGAGCGGCTCGATCCAGAGATCGGGGGTCAGGATCGCCGATCCCGTCATGTAGCCGAGCGAGGCGACGATGCCGGCAACAAGACCGAACGCCGCGGTGCGGCGGATCGCGATCACCACGCCGATGCTCATGTCCATCAGGCTGGTCAGCACGGTCACCGGCCCGACCAAGGCGGGCGGGAAATGGTGTGCGCGCAAGATGCCCGCGGCGGCGTCATAGGAGATCACCAGGGCGATGAAGCCGGACGCCACCCAGAACAGCACGAGGCTTGCGAAGATCAGCGCCTTGATCAGGAACAGCCGCGCGAACCACTTGTCCTGAATGGTCGCGGGACGGCTGCCGACCGCTTGCGCGGTGGTCTTCGGCACGATGCCGGTCGCTGCCATCCAGGCCGCGGGATCACCGGTGACGCCACGGCGCAATTCGGCGATCGCATTGGAGCGCAGCGGCGGCATCCAGCCGAGGCGGCTCGAGAGATCACCGAGGCGCGCGCCGAGGTCGATCAGGAACGACGGCGTCGGAACACGGAAATCTTTCGCCGTGCCGAACGACCAGCGAAACTGGGCGATGACGCCGCCGAGCGAGACCGGCTGCTGCTGCATCAGGTCCCACGTCACCGCGCGCACCCGTTCATCGCCGACATCGCGGGCCGCAAGCCAGGCGATGGTCGCGGCGATATCCTCGACTGCGACGGGCTGGAACGGCGTCGCCGCCTCATCGGCCGGCAGATCGACCGGCAGCGCCGCCAGCGCGCGCAGCATGGCGCTGCCGCCATAGGCCGAAGGCGCGATGACGAAGCCGGGACGCAGGATCGCGTTGGCGATGCCGGACGCCGCGATCAGCCGTTCGGCCTCGCGCTTGGTGGAGCTGAAGGCGGTGCGGTCCTCATTGGCCGCGCCGGGAATCGAGATATGGACGAGACGGATGGCGCGGTGGCTGTCGCTGATCGCCTGCAGCAGCCGCGCCACGAAGTCGCGATGCACCGCGCGGGTGTCGCTGCCCGGACCGTCCTGCAGCACGCCGAGGCAGTTGACGACGACGTCGGCCTCATGGGTGCGAAGCAGCTGCGTCAGCGCCGCAGCATCCATCGACATGACAGGCAGTTCGAGGTCCGCCGCGCTCATCTTTTGTGCAGGCGTGAAGTGACGCGCGATCCCGATCAGGTGAAAGCCGCGCGCCCGCAGATCGTCGGTGACGTAGCGCCCGATCAGGCCGGACGCGCCGAGCACGAGGATGTTGTGTGATGCGCCGTCACTCATGGGAGTCCTAAAATGGCTTTGCAATCATCAGCCAGAGGATGATCATCACCGATTCGAAGCCGGGAATCCCGAACAGGAACCAGCGGCGAAACAGCGCAAAGTAGCGCGGCGGCAGCGGGTGGCCCTTGTCGGCCGCCGCTTGCGCGAGGTCGCGCATCTCCCTCTGCATGAAGATGACGGGAACCCAGAACGCACCGGCCAGCGCGTAGAATGCGAGCGAAACCAATAGCCAGCGCTCGGTAAGGCTCGTTGCCGACAGCATCATCAGCAGTCCGCCGCTCACCGGCTGCAGCAGCACGGCGCTCAGCGTGAAGATCATGTCTGCGATCACGACGATCGACGCCGTTCGTGCGATGAAAGCCGCATCATGCGTGCGATGCGCCATCAGCATGAAGAAGGCGATCCCGGTCCCGGTGCCGAGGATCACGATGGCGCCGAGCACATGCAGATATTTGATCAGGAAGTAGAGCGTCATCGCAGTCCGCTCGTGATCAGGCCGGTTTCGGCGCGCACAGATACCGCCGCTGCCATAGGCCGGACGGGCGCAAAAATCCACTGTGACGGCGCAGGCGCGGAAGGATCGATGCACCCGCGGCACGCTTGGATTCGCTTGCGGAATCCCGCCAGCGAATCAAATCCGGGTGGGTTTTTTCTGACCTGCGGCATTGTCATAGAGCGCTGGCTATCCACGCTTTTGCACAGCACCGGATCGGCAATTGGTCGCTTGAGCCCGGCGAGTGTCCTCTTTCGGTACAAGTATTCATGACACTGATGCAAAAAATCCACACGTTAACCGATAATTAACGATGGACCTTGAAGGCAGCCCTCCGACTTGCTTTGATTACGTCCATGAGCACAACGCTAATCGAGGTCCGGCCGGCCAAAGCTGCAGACGCAGCCTCGGTGGCGTCTACCCATGACGAAGCCTGGCGCTCGGCGTATCAGGGAATCATCCCCGGCGCCGAACTCGAAAAGCTGATCAATCGCCGTGGCCCGCAGTGGTGGGACAGCGCGATCCGCAAGGGCAGCCGCGTCAGCGTGCTGGTGTTCGGCGACAGGATCGCGGGCTACGCCAATTACGGCCGCAACCGCGCCCGCAGCCTGCACTTCGAAGGCGAGATCTACGAGCTCTATCTGCGGCCGGAATTCCAGGGCCTCGGCTTCGGCCGGCGCCTGTTCGCCTCGGCCCGCCGCGACCTCCTGCAGAGCGGCCTCAAGAGCATGGTGATCTGGGCGCTCTCCGACAACGAGCCGGCGACCGAATTTTACCGTGCGCTGGGCGGCCGGATGGTGGCGCGCTCCTCGGAGCGGTTCGGGCCAAAATCGCTCGACAAGGTCGCTTTCGCCTGGACCAACTGAAAATCCTGCTTCTCTCGCAGCTGCAGCAAGGCTAAACCAGCCTGAGCGTTGCACGCGACGGCCAGCCCGGCCTTACGGCCGGGCCTGAGGTTGTTTCGCGGCCCGGCGGCGCCAATAAAAATCACACCGTCCTCAACTTCCAAAGGCCCCGCGGAGCAATCCATGCGTATCGACGCCATATCGATCGGAAAAAATCCGCCCCACGACGTCAACGTCATCATCGAGGTTGCTGTCGGCGGCGAGCCCATCAAGTACGAAATGGACAAGGAGGCCGGCACGCTGGTGGTGGACCGCTTCCTCTACACGCCGATGCGCTATCCCGGCAATTACGGCTTCATCCCGCACACGCTATCGGGCGACGGCGATCCCTGCGACGTGCTGATCGTCAACACCCGCGCGATCGTGCCGGGTGCCGTGATGAGCGTCCGCGTGGTCGGCGTGCTGCTGATGGAGGACGAGGCCGGCGGTGACGAGAAGATCATCGCGGTGCCGTCATCGAAGCTGACCCAGCGCTACGACAAGGTGCAGAACTACAACGACCTGCCCGACATCACGCTGCAGCAGATCCAGCACTTCTTCGAGCACTACAAGGACCTCGAGAAGGGCAAGTGGGTGAAGGTGCTGCGCTGGGGCGACGCCGACGAAGCCCGCAAGCTGATCCTCGAAGGCATCGAGCGCGCCAACGAGAAGAAGTAACGGCACACTGCCTGGGCTCCCTCGCCCCGCTCTTGCGGGGAGAGGGTTGGGGTGAGGGGCTTCCCTCCGCGAGTTGCGAATGTCGAGAGACCTGTACCCCCTCACCCGGATTGCATCTGGCGATGCAATCCGACCTCTCCCCGCAGGCGGGGCGAGGTAAGAACTACACCGCCGGCGCCGGCAGGCCGGCAATCGCGCAGGCGGCGCGCAGCGTGTTGACCAGCAGGCAGGCCACCGTCATCTGCCCGACGCCACCCGGCACCGGCGTGATCGCACCGGCGACGCCGAGCGCTTCCTGGAATGCAACGTCGCCGACCAGCTTCGGCTTGCCGCCGGGCACCGGAATCCGGTTGATGCCGACATCGATCACGGTCGCGCCGGGCTTCAGCCAGTCGCCCCGCACCATCTCGGGCTTGCCGACCGCCGCATAGACCAGATCGGCCTGGGCGCAGAGCTTTGGCAGGTCGCGCGAGCGCGAATGCGCGATCGTCACCGTCGCATTCTCGTTCAGCAGCAATTGCACCAAGGGACGGCCGACCAGATTGGAGCGGCCGATCACGATCGCGTTCATGCCCTCGATCGAGGCGTGCACGCTCTTGGTCAGGATGATGCAGCCGAGCGGCGTGCAGGGCGAGAGCGCAGCCAGGCCCCCGGCGAGCCGGCCGGCATTGTTCGGATGCAGGCCATCGACGTCCTTGGCCGGATCGATCGCGTTGATGATGGTCTCGGTGTGCAGCGATTTCGGCAGCGGCAGCTGCACTAGGATGCCATGCACCAGCGGATCGCGGTTGAGCCGCGCGATCAGCGCCAGCAGATCCGCCTGCGACACGTCCTCGGGCAGCTTGTGCTCGAACGAGGCCATGCCGGCGGCCTGGGTCTGGGTGTGCTTGCTGCGGACATAGACCTCGCTCGCCGGATCATGGCCGACCAGCACGACGGCAAGCCCCGGCGTGAGCGCGTGGTCGCGCTTGACGCGGGCGACCTCGTCGGCGACGCGGGCGCGGAGCTCGGCGGCGATGGCTTTTCCGTCGATGATGCGGGCAGTCATGTCAGTCCTTCGTCTCCTGGTTCGGCCCGGCCGCCGTCAACTTCCGCAATGTTTCGCCAAGCCCTTTCGGGTCGCCGTCGACGGCGACCTGCTTCAGCCGCGAGGTGGCGCCGGACAACAGCTTCACCCTGGCCTTGGGCACGCCGAGCGCCTTGGCCAACAGCACGGTCACGGCGCGGTTGGCCTCGCCGCCTTCGGCAATGGCGCGCACCCTGACCTTCACCACCGAGCGACCGTTGGCCAGCGTCTCGATCCCGTCGATGTCGTCGCGGCCGCCGCGCGGCGTCACGCGCAAGGCGATGCTGATGCCCTCGGTGGAATAGCGCCAAGGCTCCATCAGCGAGGCTCCATCGCGAAGGATCAGATCACGTTGGGATAGATGTAATAGGCGATCACCCGCTGGATGAACATGATGATCAGGATCACGATGATCGGCGAGATATCGAGCCCGCCGAGATTCGGCATCACGTTGCGAATCGGCCGCAGCACCGGTTCGGTGATGCGGTACAGGAACTCGGCCACCGCGGAGACGAACTGGTTGCGCGTGTTGACGACGTTGAAGGCGACCAGCCAGGACAGGATGGCGGAGGCGATCAGCAGCCAGACATAGAGGTCGAGGATGATGATGACGATGTCGAGAACAGCGCGCATATGATGGGGGCTCGCGGGTGGGACGACCAATTGAGGCGCAACGAGACCGGACTGAGCCGCCATCGCGCTTCTTGTTTGACCAGGATCTTTTCGGAGAACCGCCGCACACTTTGCGCTGGCGCGGCCCGCCGGGTCCGGATCACGCTCTAAATATCGGTTCATCCCCCCGCAAACAAGGGAAGTTCCCGGCGGGAAAGGCCGAAAACCGCTGTCTCAGCGTTCTTGACTTGGCCTTGGGCGGGACTGTAAATGGCGCCCGACTGACGGCCGGGATACTCAGCAACACCCGGCCGCAATGGGGCCATAGCTCAGCTGGGAGAGCGCGTCGTTCGCAATGACGAGGTCGGCGGTTCGATCCCGCCTGGCTCCACCACGCTTCGCCCTTCGGGCTACGCGTGGCGCAGCCGCGCAGGAGCCTGAAGGGCGAAGCGTGGTGTCCGGCGAAGCCCAAAGGGCGAAGACGGACCGGTTCAGCAAGCCCAACCCTCCCCCTCACGTCCCGGTAAACCTCGGCGGCCGCTTCTCCACAAAGCTCGCGACGCCTTCCCTGAAATCATTGCCCTTGAGCGCGATCTGCATCTCGCGGTTGGCGTCGATGGTGGCTTCGGCGAGTGTCTGGAACGGCACGTCATAGACCTGGCGCTTGATCACCGCGATCGCGCTCGGCGAGACGAAATCGGCCAGGTCGCGGGCATAGGCATAGGTTTCCTCGCGCAGCTTCTCCGGCGAAGAGAGCCGGTTGACGAGGCCGATGCGCAGCGCCTCCTCGGCCGACACGCGCCGCGCCGACATCAACAGATCGAGCGCGTTGGCGTGGCCGACGATGCGCGGCAGCATCCAGCTGATGCCGTGCTCGGCGATCAACCCGCGCCGCGCAAAGGCCGTGGTGAACACCGCGCTGTCGGCGGCGAAGCGCAAATCGCAATAGAGCGCGTGGACCAGGCCGATGCCGGCCGTGGCACCGTTGAGCATCGCGATCACGGGCTTCTGGATGGCGGGGTAATAGGCGTAGCGCGTCTGCCAGTCGGCGCGCCGGTTCATGTCGAACGCAACGCCCTCACCGCGCCTGACCTCGTTGGGATCGATCCCCTTCAACGCTTCCATGTCGGCGCCGGCGCAGAAGCCGCGGCCCGCGCCGGTCAGCACGATAACGCGAACATTGTCGTCATTGGCGGCAGCCTCCATCGCGTGGCGCACGTCGCGCTCCATGATCGCCGTCCACGCATTCATGCGGTCGGGCCGGTTCAGCGTGATGGTCGCGATCCTGTCGCTGACGTCGTAGAGGATGTGTTCATAGCTCACGGTGATCTCCCTTTGCTTGTTGTTATGTTTGCCTTGCACTGATGAGCTCGCGCGACCATGCGGCCGCGCGCTAAAGCCGCGGCGAGACTAGCACATCGGCGCAAATGAAAGGGCGGCGCGAAATTCCGCGCGGCGGCTATTCCGCGGCCTGCAGCATCACCGGCTGCGGTGTGCGCGCAATCCAGCCATCGATGAAATGCTTCAGCCAGGCGCGCTCGGCTGCATCGTGCACGGCGCGCTCAGTGAAGTGCAGATGGCCCGGTTGAGCGCCCGGCGAATCCATCCGCGCGCAACCGCGTGTGGTCCAGCGATGCATCATCGCGTAGGTCACATCAGGATGGAATTGCAGGCCGACGGCATTGCCGATCTGGAACGCCTGCACCGGGAAATCATCGCCCGCGGCGAGCAGCTCCGCGCCGTCGGGCAATCGAAATCCTTCGCCATGCCAGTGATAGACGCGCGCCGGCCAGTCCGGGCACAATGCACGGCCCGCGTCCGTCGGGCTGATCGGGTAATAGCCGACCTCGACCCGGCCTTGCGGATGCGGCGCGACGTCGGCGCCGAGCTGCCGCGCCAGCATCTGCGCGCCGAGGCAGATCCCGAGGAACGGGCGCTGCTCCCGCAGCGGAACGGCGATCCAGTCGATCTCGCGCCGCACATAATCGTCGGGATCGTTGGCGCTCATCGGGCCACCGAAGATCACCGCGCCGGCATGCGCCTCGAGCGTGTCGGGCAGCGCGTCGCCGAAGCGCGGACGGCGGATATCGAGGGGGTAGCCCAGAGCGCGGAGCGCGTTGCCGATCCGGCCCGGAGTCGATGTCTCCTGATGCAGCACGATCAGCACGGGCCGTAACGACGTCTGATCCGAAATCTGATCCTTGGGCATGACCGCGGCCGGCCTTCGGCTCGCGAAGGGCACCACGACACGGCTTTGGTCAGACCGGAACGACATTGCCTCTGCTTGAAGATTTGGCCTCTGCTTGAAGATTCGGCACGTAAGACGCGATCATAGCTAAGTGGTCGTTAACATCGTGTGAGTTTGCGCACACACGGCACGAAGCAAATCGCGGGCCAGAAACAGCCTAACGGCGATACTGGGTGTGTTTTGGAAGCTCTACCGCTTGCGCAGCTGAAAACCGCCGACCGCAGTCAGGATGAAGGAGCGCGGAAACAGCCGGAGCAGGAACGGCACCAGCTTGATGAAGGCGCCGGGCAGCACGGCGCGCTTGTTGGCCATCAGGCCGCGATAGGCCTGGCGGGCGACCTCCGCGGGCGCAACGTTGAGGATGGCAGAATCGAATCCGGGGGCAAAGCCGGCGCGGTCCTGGAACTCGGACGGCACCGGACCCGGGCAAACCACGGTGACGCGCACGCCCTTCGGCGCCAGTTCACAGCGCAACGCCTCGGAAAACGACAGCACATAGGCCTTGCTGGCGTAGTAAACCGCCATTCCGGGGCCCGGCAGGAATCCGGCGATCGAGCCGAGATTGAGGATGCCGCCGCGATTGCGGATCAGCTGGTCCGCAAAGCGCAGCGTCAGGTCGGTCAGCGCCCGGATGTTGACGTTGATTATGTTGAGCTGTTCGGCACGGTCGCGCTCGACGGCAAGGCCGAACAGGCCGAAACCGGCATTATTGACCAGATATTCGACCTCGACGCCTGCCTCGGTCAGGGCCTGCGCGATCCGATCGCCGGCATCGGTTTGCTGGAGATCACAGGGGATCACGATCGGCGCCGTGCCGCCCTTAGCCCCGAGTTCGTCGGCGAGCGCCTTCAGGCGATCGGCGCGCCGCGCCACCAGCGCCACGCGGTGACCATTTGATGCAAACACGCGCGCCAGTTCGGTGCCTATGCCCGCCGATGCCCCGGTTATCAGCGTCACACGCTCAGCCACGATCAAACTCTTACTGCAAATTCTAGTGAGGTCCCCAACAGGTCGACGAGAGCATAGGCATGCGGTGGGACGCAAGCCGTGTGTAAGCTTGTGGACAGCGGCTAGGCGCTGGTTTGGCGATGAAACGCCAGATTTTCAGTCGGATTGCCCGCAATCGCGGCGGACATTAAAGTTTCGTCATCCGCGACGCCGGAAACGGGCCTCCGCTTGCGCCGGCCATCGTGTCAGATTGCCGCGTCCGCGGTGCCCCAGGGGCCTTTTGGCAGCGCCGCCTGCTTCTCGGCGACCCGATGCTTGAGGTCGATGCGGTCGCGCGAGGAAATGCCGAGCAGATCGGCGGCGCGCCAGACCACATTGTCCTCGAACTCGCTGACCTGGCCGTCGGCATAGACCAGCTCCCACATCATCTCGACGATGCGCAGCCGTCCTTCCTCATTCACCGAGCGCATGATCACGCTGGTAAAGTGATAGAGATCCACGGCTTCGCCCTCGACCCGCATGGCGGAGGCGATCAGCTTGTCGGCGGTGCCGGGATCGAGCTGAAACCGGCTCTCGATCAGGCTGTGCAATTTGCGCTTTTCGGCCACCGTCGGTTCGCCGTCGAGCGAAACGACATGCACCAGCAGCGCGGTCGCCGCCAGCCGATAGTCGCCGTCGTCGAAGCTGCGGTCGGCCTGTGCATCGGGGGAAACGATTTCGGCAATGAATTGGCGGAGTCCGTCGAGCATCGCTCTCTCTGTGGAATGAAGCCTGGTTGATTTGAGCATGATCTATCCGGATCATGCCCTGTTGAAATCTATATGGCGTGGAAACAGAACCGGCGCAATCGGCGCGGGTTCCCGCGGCGGCATTACGTTTCGGCAAGCATTACGTTTCAGCGATATGACTACGGTATCTCGTACACCACGAGCTTGTCGGCAATGCCGCGCAACGCCGCTTCCTTCTGGATCGGCTTGATCGCCTCGCGATCGAGAATGCCCGCGACCTCCGCCGATTCCATCACCGGCTGGGTCAGATGGATTTCCTGCGACGTCGACAGGCTCTGCACCCGCGCGGCGATATTCACGGTCTGGCCGAAATAATCCTGCCGCTCGTTCAGCGTCACCGCGAGGCACGGTCCCTCATGGATGCCGATCTTGACGATCAGATCTTCCTTGCCGCGCTCGGTGTTGAGCTTCTTCATCGCGGCGCGCATGCGCAGGCCTGCCGACAATGCGTGCTCGGGCCGGATGAAGGTCGCCATCACGGCGTCGCCGATGGTCTTCACGACAGCGCCGTGCTCGGAGGCGATGATCTCGAGCAGCGCGTGGAAATGCGCACGCACCAGATCGAATGCGGCGAGATCGCCGACCCGCTCATAGAGCGCGGTCGAGCCCTTCAGATCGGTGAACAGGAAGGTCAGCGCGGTGATCTTCAGCCGCTGGTCGACGGTGAGGTTGTCGGCCTTGAACACGTCGCGGAAGGTCTGGTTCGACAGCATCCGCTTCGCGGTCAGGATCGGCTTGCGCTTGCCGAGCAATTTGTGCAGCGGATCGCCCGCGATCCACACCGAGGGCAGCACGCGAACGTCGGCGTGATTCTCGAGCGAGAGCCGCAGCGGCCCCGGCCGCATCGTCGAGGTGCCGGTCGGCGCATGCGACTTGTTGAATGCGATCGAGAACTGCTGCCGCTCGGTGGTGGGCTCGCCCTCGACGGCAAAGAAGTGCGCAGAATGCGTCACCGGCTCGAACACAATGACGAATTGATTGGGCAGATTGAGCGACAGGATCGCCTTCTCGCCGGGCGGCAATTCGAGCCCCTCCAGCGTCACCTCGTTGATCAGGGTCGACACCGAGCTCTCGTCGAACTCGATCCCCGAACTCCAGAATATCTGCCGGAAATATTCCCAGATCGGCAGCGTGTTCGGCTCGTGCGCAGCGATGTGCCGGACCCGCGGGCTGACGGTGAAGGCAACCTCGACCAGCTCGTCGACGGACGCCTCGTAGCCGGCCGCGCAGAGCGCGCAATTATAGTCGTCATGGCGCAGCGACTTCAGCGTCGAATGCGCATCGAGCACGCCGCCGCAGCCCGGGCACAGCACGTTCCAGCTCATGTCGAACAGGCCGAGCCGCGACGCATGCAGGAAGCCGGAGATCACCTTCTCCTGATCGAGGCCGGTGCGATTCGAGAAATCCAGAACGTTGATGCGGTTGAGCTCGCGATCATGACCGTCGGTGATCAGCTGCTGCATGGCATCGACGACGGCCGGATCGGTCGTCTGCCTGAGGACTGCGAAATGGGCCTGCGTATCGCTCATGGTGAGCACCTAGGTCAGCATTGGGACACCGCCGCGCAAGATCAGCGCGGCTTGATCGTGAACACCGGGGAGCGGTTCGGCTGCGTCGTCACCACGCCGATCGGAAGCACCGGATCCTTGTCGGCCAGCGCGACGTGGAACGCGCCGATAAGCTTCGCAAGCGCGAGCGTCGCCTCGACCAGCGCGAAATGCGCGCCGATGCAGACCCGCGCGCCGACCCCGAACGGCAGATAGGCGAAGCGATCGGGCGGCGTCTCCGTCATGAAGCGCTGCGGCACGAACGCATTCGGCTCGCGCCACAATTTTTCATGCCGGTGCAACAGCCACGGCGCAATCAGGATCACGTCATGCTTCCTGACCGAACGGCCCGCGATGGTGTCGGGACCGCCTGCCGCGCGCGCGATCAAAAACGCGGGCGGATAGAGCCGCATGGTTTCGTCGACCACGGCGCGGGTGAATTTCAGCCGCTCGATGTCGAACGCGCCCGACGTCGTCGCACTCCTGACTTCTGCTGCCAGTTGCTCCTGGGTCTCGGGATCGAGCGCCAGCAGATAGAGCGCCCAGAACAGCGCGGTCGCGGTCGTCTCGTGGCCGGCCAGGATCATGGTGGCGACCTGGTCGCCGAGCTGGGCGTCGGTGAAGGCCTGGCCGGTCTCGGGATCGCGCGCGGCACCCATCAGGTCGAACAGGTCGCGGCCTGGCGCGTTGTCATCCTTGCCGGCGGCGCGGCGCTCGGCCATCAGCATGCCGACAAAAGCAGTCCAGCGCTTGCGGAAACGGGCGCGCCGGAAATCCTGCGGGGTCGGCCAGCTCAGGGGCAACACCAGGTCGAGCATATGCGGCCGCGCCAGCGTGTCGCCATACTCCATCACGAAGTCGCGCAGAGCGGCACCATGGCGATCCATGCCGAACGAGAACATGGTGCGGCCGGCGATCTCCAGCGTCATGCGCTGCATCGCCTCGCGCAGATCGACGGGACCGCCGCTCGCCGCATTCAGCTTGGCAACGGTCTCGTCGACTGCCGCGATCATGTAGGGAATGAGCGTCGTCACCGCGCGCGGCGTGAATGCCGGCGCCAGCGTGCGGCGCTGATGCTTCCACGCCCGGCCCTCGGCGATCAGCAGCCCCTCGCCCAGCATCGGACGTAGTACGCGCAGCCCTGCCGGCGTGCGGGTATAGTTTTCGTAATTGTCGACCAGCACGTGGCGGATCGCATCCGGCGTGTTGAGAATGAAGCTCGAGTGGCGGAGAAAACGGCCCTGGACGATATCGTCCTCATAGGCGCGCTGCCCCCAGGTCTCGATCGGCGAGTTGCGCATCACCCGCATCCGCTGGAGCGCGGTCATATCGTCGCGCGCGCGCGGCGGCGCCGGCGGGACCAGGGGCCGCCGCGTGACCGTGATGTCGTAGACTTCGGCTATGCTCATGGTCCTCGCTTCCTGCCTCACGCAACGGCCGATCCGGCCACGCGATCCCGGCGCCATGAAGGCGCGCGGACCTTCACCAGACCTAATAAGTCAGCTCGGCGACCGCAATGCGATTCTCCGACGCCGGCCAGGTCCGCATCACGATGCGCTCCTGGTTGAAGATCGCAACCACCGGACGGCCGATATCGGCCGCGGCAAGCCGCAGCGTCGCCACCGAATCCGTCGGCACGCCGGGTTTGACGTCGGCCGGCTCCTTGCCGTCGAACAGCACGATATCGCGCGGTAGCCCGAAATAGCCGCGCGGCCGCGACATCAGCACGATGGCGCCTGCGCCGGCATCTGCGGCGAGCTGCGGCCGCGCCGCGCGCAGATGCACGATCTCGGAGGAGCGCGGAAACGGCGAGCGATAGATGTGCGTCGTCACCGCATCGGGCGAGGTCAGCAGGAATTCGAGCGGCCAGGACGGATCGACCTGCGCCGGACCCCAGCGGCCGTCGGCGCCGGTCTGCGAGCTGTGCAGCGGACCGCCCCTGCGTTCGCCGGTCTCCGCCGACACGTGATAGATGTCGACCGTGGCGCCCGGCACCGGCCGGTTGGTCTGCACGCCGCCGGGCGTGCCGGTGACAAGGCCGCTCAGCCTTACCGCCGTTTCCGGCACGATCTCGATCCGCGACGGCTCGTGCCCCGCGATGAACCGGTAGATCTCGCGGAACGCGCGCGGATGAAATCCGGTCTCGCGATGATCCACCGCGCCGAGCACCAGATTGGTCGCGCCCTTCAGCGCCGGGCCTTCCGCCGTGACGTTGGTCGGCGTGCCCGGCTTGCCGACGAAGCGGCCGTCGGCCTGGGCATATTTGTCAAAACCGTCGCTGCGCAAGGTCAGGAACGCGGTGCCCGCCGTCACCTCGCTGTCGCCGTCGTTCAGCCCGCGCAGGAACGGACCGCGTCCATTGAATTCGTTGCCGAGTCCGTCGTCCCATGCATACAAACCGTGATTGGGCGTGCCGCACAGCACCGCATGGCTGACATCGCCGCCACCACCGTTCTTGATGTAATTGCGGATCGCATTGCCGCCGCGGGAATTCCCGACCAGCGCGATGCGCGCAGCGCCACTGTTCTGCTTCAGCTCCCCGACCGCCTCGGCGAGTTCGCGGCGCTGGTCCTCGGTCGAGGAGCGGTTGGCCTGCTCGACCTTGTCGTCGGTGCGCGCCAGCGGGTCGGTGAAATTGAGCGCGACCAGGCGCTCGCGCGGCACGCCGTTCGTCTCCATCCGCCAGAGCGTCGTCATCCAGAGCGGCGCGTGATCGCCATTGCCGTGCACGAACAGGATCGGCGGGATGTCGCCGGCCGGCGCCGGCTGAGCCAGGGCCGGGGCGGCGAGCCGGCCCGCCAGCAGGGACAGCGCGCCGGCCCCTTGCAGAATTCTCCGCCGCGACAGCGCCATTGATTCCCCTTCCCCAAGCCTTTCAGGGCTTTAGCTGTGCCCTACGCCCGCCAAGGATAGCGTAATTGCTGGACAGGACACGCGTTTCGCGGGCATCAGTTGATGCTGCCGGAATCATTCAACAAGCTATAGCAGGCCAAGCGGAACCGGATATGACCGAAGCGCGGAAGCGTCCCGACAGTATCACTGCACCGTTGCGGCATTCAATCTTCAGGCGAATCTGGCTGGCCAGCCTGCTCTCCAATCTCGGCATCCTGATCCAGGGCGTCGGCGCCGCCTGGGCGATGACGCAGATGAGCTCGGAGGCCGACAAGGTCGCGCTGGTGCAGACCGCGCTGATGCTGCCGGTGATGCTGATCTCGATGCCGGCCGGCGCCATCGCCGACATGCATGACCGCCGCATCGTCGCGCTGGTGTCGCTGGCGATCGCGCTGGCCGGCGCCACCACGCTGACGGTGCTGGCCTGGTTGAACCTGGTGACGCCGAACATCCTGCTCGCGCTGTGCTTCGTGGTCGGCAGCGGCATGGCGCTGTTCGGCCCGGCCTGGCAATCCTCGGTCAGCGAGCAGGTGCCGTCGGAGACGCTGCCCGCCGCGGTTGCGCTGAACGGCATCAGCTACAACATCGCACGCAGCTTCGGTCCCGCAATCGGCGGCATCGTGGTGGCCTCCGCAGGCGCCGTGGCGGCCTTCGCGGCCAATGCCGTGCTGTATCTGCCGCTGCTCGTCGTGCTGTTCATGTGGAATCGCGTCAGCGAGCCGTCGCGACTGCCGCGCGAACGGCTGAACCGCGCGATCGTCTCCGGCGTGCGCTACATCACCAATTCGCCGTCGATCAGGATCGTGCTGACCCGCACCATGGTGACGGGCATCATCGGCGGCTCGGTCTCGGCGCTGATGCCGCTGGTGGCGCGCGACCTGCTGCATGGCGGCGCGCAGACCTACGGCATCATGCTCGGCGCGTTCGGCATGGGCGCCGTGATCGGCGCGCTCAACATCAGCGAGATCCGCAGCCGGCTCAGCGGCGAGGCTGCGGTGCGAACCTGCGCGCTGTTGATGGGCGCTGCGATCGCAATCGTTGCCGTAAGCAAGGAGCCGGTGATCACCGCCGCGGCACTTGTGGTTGCCGGCGCGGCATGGATGCTTGCAATCGCGCTGTTCAATATCGGCGTGCAGCTTTCGGCGCCACGCTGGGTCGCCGGCCGTTCGCTCGCCGCCTTTCAGGCCGCGATCGCCGGCGGCATTGCAATCGGAAGCTGGGGCTGGGGCCGCATCACCGACGCGGGCGGCGTCGAGATGGCGCTACTGATCTCAGCCGGATTGATGCTGCTGTCGCCGCTGGTCGGCATCTGGCTGCGGATGCCGCCGATTGGCGCGCGCAACGAGGATGCGACGGACACACTGGCCGATCCCGAGGTGCGGCTGCAACTCACCGGGCGCAGCGGTCCGCTGGTGGTCGAGATCGAATACCGGGTGGCGCAGGAGAATGCCCGCGCCTTCCACAATGTGATGCAGGATGTGCAGCTCAGCCGCCAGCGCAACGGCGCCTATGGCTGGTCGATCGCGCGCGACATCGCCGATCCCGAATTGTGGACCGAGCGCTATCATTGCCCGACCTGGCTCGATTTCCTGCGCCAGCGCAACCGCGCCACCCAGATCGAACGCGAATTGCATCAGAAGGCGGCCGACTTCCACATCGGCGCCGAGCCGGTCCGCGTGCGCCGGATGCTGGAGCGACCGTTCGGCTCGGTGCGCTGGAAGGACGAGACCCCGGACCGCGCCGCCAAGGAAGTGATCCCGGTGGTCGCGACCGCGGCGGGAAGTAGCACGTAGGTCTAGATTGTCATTCCGGGGCGATGCGAAGCATCGAACCCGGAATCTCGAGATTCCGGGTTCATCGCTCCGCGATGCCCCGGAATGACAACGAGATCATTTATTGCCCGTTATCGGCGAGCGTCTGCTGGCAGGCCTTGCTCAGGCGGCTGCGATGCTCCTTGAGGCAGGCCAGCACGACCTGATCGCCCTCGCTGAGATGGGCGCGGCAGAACCGCGACGCATCGCGTGAGCAGGCATCACGCCCCTGCTGCTGCTGTGCCGAGGCTGCCGACGTCAACAGAACCAGCGGAACGACGGCGAACAGAAATCGGGTCATCTCTCAAAGCCTCTACAAAAGCGTTTTCGAGCGAAGCGGGTACCGGTTCGCGTAAAGAAAACGCGTCAATACAAGAATCTGGAGCCCCGTTCCGATTCCATCGGAACGGACAAAGGCTCCAGCGAATGCGACGCTGGTCTATAGCGTTTCAGTGCCGCGGAGAAGCTTGAAACGGCGGAGCGCGCCGGTTCCGCCGGAGGCAGCGGCTGGGAGACGGCCTGCGTCTCGTCGCCGCAGGCCTGCTCGCTGCGATGCGGCGCCAATCACTCGGCGGCGGCCCTGCGCTGCGCGGCGAGATCGCGATCCAGCCGAGATCCCGAACATTCCCAGGATCAGCGCCTGCATGGTCAAGAATCGCTCCCAGCTGAGCGGCGGCTGGGTAAGGCCCGCTTTTTCTTGCCGTTCCGGCGCCGTGTTGGGATCGCGTTAAGACCTTGTTGGCATTAATCGCTCGTTACGGCTGTGGCGTATCCCGAGTTCCGAGAGAGTGTTAGCGATGCGTAGTGCGTTGGGCCTGATGCTGGCCAGTGTTGTAGCGGCGATCGTGATCGCCGGTGTGTGGTTCTGGACCTCCTCCCCGCGTGCCGACGCGGCTCCTCCGCAAACCACGGCCGCTGCCAAGGCCGAGCCGCTTCCGGCGGCGGCGAAACAGGCCGCCAGGGACGATGTCGAGACGACCGCGGCGCTGTCGAAGCGCGCTGACGCCACCCAGGCGGCAGTCCCGGCCGCGGCCCCCGCGCCGGCGCCGATGCCGGCTCCCGTCGCGGCCGCGCCCAAATGCGCCAACCCCGATGCGCTCGGCATCAGCCGCACCGTCGTGGTCGACACCAATGGCGGCCCGGGCTTCGGCTTCCTGCAGTACAAGCAGTATGACTTCCTGACCGACAAGGAGGTCGTGCTGACCTTCGACGACGGTCCGTGGCCGACCACGCCCGCCGTGCTCAAGGCGCTGGCGGATGAATGCACCAAGGCGGTGTTCTTCCCGATCGGCCTGCACACCACCTATCACCCTGATATCCTTCGCCAGGTCGCCGCCGCCGGTCACACCATTGGCGCGCACACTTGGTCGCATGCGCATCTGGCGAGCAAGAAGCTCACCGAGCAGCAGGCCAAGGACGAGATCGAGAAGGGCTTTAGCGCGGTGAAGCTGGCGCTGGGCGCCAACCCCGCCCCGTTCTTCCGCTTCCCGGCGCTCGCGCATACGCCGGCGACGACAGCCTATCTCGGCACGCGCAACATCGCGATGTTCTCTGTCGACGTCGACTCCAACGACTTCAAGTCCAAGAGCTCCGACGAGGTCATCAACAACGTGATGACCAAGCTCGACAAGGAGCACAAGGGCATCATCCTGATGCACGACCTGCAGAAGCACACCGCGCAGGCACTGCCGACGCTGCTGCGCAAGCTGAAGGCAGGCGGCTACAAGGTGGTCTGGATGAAAGCCAAGACCCAGCTCGAGACGCTGCCCGAATACGACGCGATGATGGCGAAGACCGAGAAGCCGATCGCAACGGGCCGGCCAATCGGCAACGTCGTGCAGACGGTCGCCGAGTAACGTAGCGGACGCACTCTCAACGCAAAGCGCCCCTGGATCCGATCCAGGGGCGCTTTCGCTTTCTGATCGCAGCCACCTTCTGCTGGTCCGCCACGGCCGGACGACGTTGAACGCTTATGCGCCTTCGAGAGTGGCACCATCACGCCCGGTGGCTGCGGCTCCCACCAAAATATCGAAAACAACCCCATGCAAAGTAGCTGGCGGGTGCCGGCGCTCGACAAGGCAACTTGACCCGTCGGGCAAATAAGGGGCATTCTTCCAATATTCCGAAATCGCGCGCCGCAGCAACGCCACCACCTCGGCGACGTCATGGACGGGGTAACATCCGCCGTCCCCGCCTTGCAGCAGTCTTGATCTGGATCAACGGCGGCTTTCCAATGGATCGCTCAATAGGATTGCAGGTTCCGTTCGTTGTCCAAATCGCATTTGCTTGCCTGAATATTCCCAGCCCAGCGCGGCTATCATGAAGACCTTCGATATCACCTATCGCTATAGCAGCGACGATGGCTCGATCAGGCCGACCCCGCCCGACAGTAAAGCGGCTTTGCTCCGTCTAGAGCAGGGCAACAAAAGCTTCGCCACACTCCTTGACCACGATGAGGAAGCGGGCGGGGTACAGCAGATCATCCCGGTCGATCTGCGTGACCTGGGGGTGCTGGCTGACAGCGCCGTACCGAAGCAAAGACCGTTCGCAGCCGTGCTCGGCTGCTCCGACGCCCGTGTCCCCGTTGAACTCATTTTCAATGAAGGGCCCAATGATCTCTTCGTGGTCCGCGTCGCGGGCAACGGCCTCGGAATAGAGGTGCTTGGAAGCCTCAAATACGCAGTCGAGAACCTTGGCGGCAGCCTCAAACTCATCGTCGTCCTCGGCCACAGCGGATGCGGCGCGCTCACGACAGCCGTCGATGTATTCCTGAATCCGCGTGAATACTTGCCGCTCGCGACCAAGCGTTCGCTCCGCAGCATTCTCGACGGTGCGTTGGTCGTGGTTCAGGCTTCCGAGAGAAAGCTGGTCGCCGCGTTCGGGCCGGCCGTCGTGCACCGCCCTGGATATCGAAAAGCCCTGATTGAGACGTCTGTCGTCACCAACGCCGCGCTGGCGGCCTACTCGATCCAGGAAGAACTGAGGACCAACGCCTACACCGGGATCGAAGCGGTTTACGGCGTCTATCTTCTGGAGAGCCGCGCGATATGGGCTCCCCGTTCCGGTGATGCCGACGGGATGGGGCTGGCGGCGGCACCTCAAGATCTTGAAGCGTTCGTGGATCTCGGAGACGCCATCGTGCAATCGCGGCGCATTGAATCGCTTGTCAGCGCGAAAGAATGATCTGAGGTGTCTTCCCCTCCCGGTCCGAATGAGATCAAGCCCTTGCCGGGAGACCAGCCACGTCGGGCCCAGGATCTTGCGAGGTGCATCACGCCGGCAGGACAGTCGCTGCCAACGGGTTGGCATGGTCCAGTCGGATTGTTGGAACTTGGTCCTATCGGTGGGCTCGTATCACGGTACGGTTATGCGCCTTGAGACACGGTCTCGGCGCAACGCCGTTTGCCCGTGCACGCCAGCGTCTACTGCACCAGCTTCTATGCCACGCCTCCGACGATGACCCGGGAATAGATTCGTCGGTTTGGCCCTCTCCTTCGCACGAAGCCTGAACTCTGGAGAACTCAGTGAGTTCATTTGAACAAGGTCGCGTAAGGCCCGGCGACGATGGCTTGGCGAATACGGCCGCCGAAAAGCTCCGTTCGATGATCCCGGCGGCCGGCGCGATCGCCTATCCGTTCCTGCTCGATGGATTTCATCTCGCGGTCTCCCCCGCTGATGGTCCGATGTCGTTTGAGCGACTGGTTCTGGCGGCGCTTTGCCTGCTGGCTGCGACGGCAGCACCCTTGCTCGGTCTTGCCTGCGCCTATCGGATGACGACGGCAGCGCCTTCGTCCTTCGAGCTGCGCGCCCGGCGGCTCGCCTATATCTGCATCGCCGCGCCGCCCTTGTTCGTGCTGACCGGCGTCGGTCTTGGACTGCTGCACATCCATGTCAGCGACGAGCTCGTCTGGGTCGCGGGCTGGTCGGCGGCTTGTCTCTATGTGCTGCTCGCCGGCGAGCAAGAACGCCCGGCGAAGTCGGCCGCGATTGCGCCATCCATCGCCAAATGGCGCGTCACGCATGGCGTCGCCGCAGCGGTCATTCTGCTCTACGTCGCGTTTCACCTCACCAATCATTTGCTCGGCCTGCTCGGACCCGAGGTCCATGCCGCCGTGATGAAGATGGGGCGCGTGGTCTACCGATCGTCCGTGGTCGAGCCCGTCCTCGTCGGCTTGATGCTGTTCCAGGTCGCCGTCGGCGTGCGGCTCGCCTGGCGCTGGAGCTCGCAGCCGGCGGATGCCTACCGCGTGTTCCAGATCGGCTCCGGGGTTTATCTCGCGGCGTTCATCATCACCCATCTGAATTCCGCCTTCGTCTCGGCGCGGGCCGTGCACCACATCGACACCAATTGGGCCTGGGCATCCGGCGCACCGACCGGCCTGATCCACGACGCCTGGAGCATTCGCCTGGTGCCGCACTACGCGCTCGGCGTCTTCTTCGTCCTCGCGCATCTCACATCAGGATTGCGCGGCGTCCTGATCGCACATGGCATCGCCACCACCGTCGCCAACCGAATCTGGGCAGCCGGGCTTGCAGCGGGCGGGCTAGTCGCGGTTGCGGTCATGAGCGGATTGTGCGGGGTGCGGATCTAGGCGGGCGAAGCTCGGCCGCGGATCGAGATCAAGGCGGAAGATGTTGTTGAGGAGTGGTGCCGCAAGAGGGACTCGAACCCCCGACCCCGTCATTACGAAGCGCGAATTCGTGGTGTCCCAGGTGTGACCCACTGTGCACGCCCATGCGTCAAAATACGTTAGCCGACGCATCCGAGCTTGATCGACCCGCACAGTACCGAGTGCACTCGCGCATATCGAAGCGGAGGGTATGGAAGCGCGCCGAATTGGAGAAACTGCAACCGCGGTGTAACCGCTGCAAACTGTCGGGCTGACCTCAGGTAGGCCCAGCCTTGCTGCTCCATCTTCAGCCGCAAGGGTGCGAATATGCACAGCTGGGAGCACGCACTAATTACCGCAGCCGGCGGTGGAACTGCCCTCGCTATTGCGCGAATCACACCAAACAGAGCCTTTTCACACGGCCTGGGTCAAACTCGGAAGTCGGAGGGCGCAACCGTGACGTCCGCTTAAACCCCGTCACCGGACTTCGATAGCCAGCGCGGCACTTCCGAGAAGGGCCAACAGGTGACACTTGAAATAATAGAGGCCGCCAACTGAGGCGCGCTTACTCTTTCTTGGCTTTGGCCTGTTTCGCTTTCAGCACCCCGGCGCGGCCAACTGCGGGTTCGGTCTGCCGAGCCTTTTCCCTACCAACCGCAACGGCCAGAAGCGTGAAGCTCCAACAGCTCCTCCTCGCCCTCAGGCGTCCATGGCCGATTAGCTATCACTTTGGCGGCTGCAGTTCGGGCGAGCGTAGCCATACGCTCATGTGTGATCCGGTTTCGGCCCGTCTGGCTTTGCGGATCATTTCATCGCGCTCAGGGCCAGGTGGGAGCAATTTGGCTGCCTCACGTAATCGCTTCGCCTCTTCGGCAAGTCGCGCTCAAGGGATTGGGTTTGACTGAAACGGCGTCGCTGCATGGCGTTGCTCCATCTTTCGGTTGGAGGTGGGAGCGCAACCGGCGCCAACTAGGGCGGGCTAGCTTGTCTCTTTGTGTCGTCATTCAACCGAGTGCCGATAGTCCGGCATTGCGCAATCGGACAGGGTCGCGCTCCCCATTCCTGGCTGCATCAATGATGCGCTTGGCAATGACTTCGTAAACGATTGGCGGTTGTCCGGTATCGTGAAGGACTTTGCGGGCTCTGTCGAATGCCTCGCCCATGATCTGGGTAACTCGATCATCAAAGACGGTTCCGGCCTTTCGGATAAACGGCAGAATGGACGCCATGCTAGTTTCTCCTGGTGCTGTGCCTACGAATTTACGCCGCCAAATGTTTTGGTTTAATGAGGCGAGCGCGAACACCAAGGCTGTCGTGTTCAAATTGAAGTTCGGCATTCAGCCCATTTGCCAAAGCCCGCATGAGCTGGAAGCCAAGCCCCCCAACCGACGCAGGATCGAAATTTTCCGGGAAACCGACGCCGTCGTCCGTCACTTCCACCATGAATGATCCATCGTCATTCGCCTCGCAGCGTATGTTGACCTTCACGACCAAGCCCGCCGGATGCGCATACTTGCTAGCGTTTGTAAGTAGCTCGGCGGTAATGAGTCCGGCGTGAAGTGCGTGACGCGGGTCGATGTAGCCGTCGCAAGCATTATCGACCGTTAAGTCCATCCTACCGTCCGGGCTGAGCCTGCTGATCAGCACGGAAATTTCTTCCAGGAAATCGCCGAGGTTTACTCCATTGCCGTTGACGGCCTGCGCCAACGACTTGTGGAGTTTCGCCGTGACCTCAATGCGCGCGTCAATGTCGTCGAGCAACATGCAAACCTGCTCGGTCGTAAAGGTTCTGCCGCTTTTGGAAATAGCTTTGCGCTGGCCGCGAATAACACCGCTCAGGCTGGCCAAGTTGTTCGCGATCCGGTGGTCGGCCTCGGCCACCCCTACGCTTCCATATTCGATCTGAATTGACATTTTTCGCTCCCTTCAAGCAGACAGATTGCGCTTCGAAGGACCGGAAAATCAACAAAATGATAGTAAGTTCAATATGTTACATGCACATTGGATGCCTTTGTGGTTCTAATTACCTAACACCAAAGATGAGACTAGTGAGTATAAACCGTACGGAACTAATTATTGGCTTCTTACGTTTTAGGAGTGAGTTTTCACGGGAGGGCTCAGATGGGTGAACTCAGTCGAGGCGAGCGGCTCCAAATTATGCTCACGCACGCGGAACTCCGGATCGTTGATACGTGGCGCTTTGCAAAGCGGATGCCGAGCAGGGCGGCGGCAATACGGGAGTTGCTCAAACGCGGCATGGCTGCGGAGGGATTTGCGGAAGTCGAGGATGGCCAGAAGTCGAAGGACTTCTCTGTTCTTTCAGACAATGCAGCCGAGTAGCTCGCGGACCATTTCGTGCGTGGCTGTCGGGGCCTCCCAACCACGCACGACTCTTTCAGTTCGGGTCCTGCTGGTAGCTTCAAAACGATGACCGCCTTGGGTCACACTCGGAAGTCGGAACGCACAACCGTGAAGTCCGCTTCACCCCCGACACCGGACTTTCGATCGCCAGTGCGGCACGTCCGAAAAGGGCCAGATGCGGACTCATGCATCGCAGCAAGCTTGGTTCACGTCCAGCGAAGCCGCGCTAGGATCGCGCGGCCCATGATCCAGTCCTTGTCGCTTTCGGTGAGGAACGGAAGCTCCTCTGTGAATTGCGTCACGCGCTGCCGGTAGGTGGCCCGGGCGAATGAATTGGTTACGTCGGTTCCCCAGTGGCAGCGCTCCGGGCCGTAGGCGTCGAATAGGCGGTGGATATGCGGGGTCACGTCACGGAATGGATATGGTTCAGTCGAAATCAGCGGTACCGACGACAACTTCACCGACACATTCGCATATTTTGCGAGCGCGACCGCCTGGGCAATAGCTTCAGGCACCGTGTTGTTTCTCACGGATTCCGATGAATCAGGACGAGGGCGCAGGCCCGCGCCGACGCCCATGTGGTCGATGATGAGCGTGAGTTGCGGGTGTCGCTCGGCGATGCGGGCGAACAGCGATGTCTGGCCCGACGTGAGAAACATCACAGGCAGGCGGGCCTTCTCCGCCGCCGGCCAGAACCAGTCCGCGGTTCCGTCTGTCAGCCACGCCGCTTCGCCGGGGCCGAAATTCAACCTCACGCCCAGTACGCCGGGCTGGTCGCGCCAAGTCGCAAGCCGTGCCGCGCGGTCGGGCTTGTCGAGGGCTACACGCGCCATGATGGCGAAGCGACCCGGGTACCGTTTGACCGCCTCTTGGGCATAGTCGACGCGCTCGCCTTCGAGCGACGCTGGCGGAACGATGACCACGCGATCGACGCCGGCCTCGTCCATCAGCGGGATTATTCGCTCGATGGTGAAGGGCTCCGGAAGCTGCGGTTTGGCACCGGGGAGCCAAGGTCTTTCCGGGGTGCTCGCCGGCCACAGGTGAACCTGCGAATCGACGATCACTCGTTTTTGCTGCGCGACTGTTGCCGCGGCGTGCTGCATTGACAGCGCGACACCGGTCGCGACGGTGCCGGTCAGAAAACTACGGCGTGAAGGCATGTGATGTCCTTCCTGTTCTATAGTTTTAGTCACGAGATGATGGTGATCGACACGGTGCCCCTGAGCAGGGATCACAGGAAATTGGCTCGCAATACTGAAGATCACATCAGGAAATTGCGGCGATAGAAATAGGGTTCAAAGGTCAATTTGCGCCGCAACAATCTTGAACCGCGCATGTCCCACTTGGGTCACTTTCGGAAGTTTGGCCTCGTGACAGAGATGTCCGGTCCGCCCTCGGAAGCGGACATCGTCAGGTGAAAACGACAGGTCCGAAAAGGGCCAATTCCGGACCTCTGCCCTTACTAAGCGCCTCAACCCGCACTGGCCTATAGCGAATCCGCTAATGCTCTAAAGCTTTCGGCGGCATAGCCGACATGGCCGGACTTGCCGCTGGGTCGCCCGTGTAGCGATTACCCAACTGCGACATCTGCAAGGCTGCCACAAACAGAAACCCCAGCTCTGAGGCCGGGGTTCTAATGGGACTTATCCGCACTATTTTCACCGCCCGGCATCCGCAGTTTTCACCGCCCGGCATTCCGCAGCCTGACGTCATTTCAACTTCTCAACGTCGCCAGGCTTCCAACTCTTGTCGATGGCGGCTTCGGTCGGGCCGTAGAGCCGGATGATGGCGAAGTATCCTCTGCCCGGCACGGTGGCGCGCCAGTTGCCCCGTTTGCCCTCGGGTGCCTGGGGTCCGAGGAAGATTTCCGTGCTGCCGTCGGCGTTCTGCGCCGGCTTGTCCTTTGAACCGAGCGACGGGAACGGCTGGCCGTTGGCGAGACCCGAAGCGTTCTCCGCCTCGTAGAGCGTCACCGACCAGAACAGGCGGGCCGGGATGTTGGCCGGCAGATTCAGGCGATAGCTGCTGCCGCCCACCAGGGGCGTGCCCTCGCTGTCAGTGAAAGCGATAACATACATGGCGGCCGCGCCCGGACTTTTGGACACCATCCCGGGGCTGATCGAGTAATAGTTGGTGAACATCCAAATCCGGGCGTCGAGGTCCAGATACGGATACGTTCCAGCGACATTCTCCCAAGCCAGGTTCAAAGTTCCTGTTGGATTGGCGGGCGTCCCGTCTGGGAATGGATTCACCCAGCGGCGGTCTGAATACATGCGATAGGAGTTGCCACTGACCTTTTCTTCGAAGCCGATGACGCGACTCATCTTGTAACCGGTCTTCGCGGCCCGCTCGAGGATCTCGCGGCTGTGCGCATCCGGAGTGAACGGCTGACCCTTGACGATGCCGATCGCCGCCAGCATGCCGAGCCAATCCGGACCGGCGAGATTGTTGCCCCGCTGTCCACAAGCCGCTTGAGCTGCTCGAAGGCGCTGCCATCGCTCATCGGCAGCATGTTGACCTGGATGCCGGAGGCGTCGGGGAACTTCATCGCCTTGGCGCCGGTTTCGCCGTTCAGTGGATAGATTCTCGTCTTTTCAAGGTGCGCGTCGGCCGGCGTCAGATTCTTCGGGTCCTCGTAGAACCCGCGCAGGAAGATGAAGACGTTGTTGGTCCCGGAACGGTAAACGAAGTGGCCTTGCGGCACCTCGCCTTTGTAACCGGGTGGGAGGATCAAGAACTTGCCGCCCTTACCGGCATCCGGCCCGAAGAGCCCGACGTCACCAAAGAACTTGCCACCATCGACCGGGATGGGGCGCTGCCAGTAATCTAGCAGGATGCCTTGCAGCATGGGTGGGGCATCCATCACCAGCGGCCCATCTTTGCCCAGGTCAACATAGCTCATCGCGTAGAGGAGGTCGGAGTTGGGAGTCGTCACCAGCGTCTTGGCGTCGAGTCGCTGCTTCCAGATCGGCAGGACGTTGTACCCGGCGCCGAAGTGCTTTTCCGACCCGACCTGCATGCCGAGCGTGTTGATCAACGGCAACGCCCAGAGATAGGTCTGCGTTGCCCGCTGGAAGAGCAGTTCGTCGCGCAGTGTCTGCGCGGTCTCCTTCGTGGGCCGGCCTTCTGCGAATGGGAGGGTGGCCAACTTATCGAAGGAGGTCTCCTGAGCGAAAGCCTGCGTAGCAAGGCCGCTCATCGTCAAAACGCCAGCCAGTGCGGCGGCGAGGTGGAGGATGCGATGGCTTGTCATTGTCATGCCTCCTCTGCACTGGATCAGTTTATCATCTTGATGGTCGGCGGCTCCCATGTGGCGTCGATGATGGCCTTGTCGGGCCAGTAGGCGCGGATGTAGAGCGAGAACGTTCCTTCAGGCGCCGGCAGCCAGTTGCTTTCCTTGTCCGTGCCGGGAGACTTGGCGCCGGCATAGAGTGTCAGCGATCCGTCCGCGTTGAATTTGAGATTCTTGTTCTTGGTGCCGAGCGAGTAGCGTTTCAGCGGATTCGGATTGAAGAAATGGACATCGTTGTACAACGTGAGCGACCAGAACCCTTTGACGGGCGGGACCTTGTCAAAGGTGACCGCGTAGGTGTTCTGGCCATTGAGCTGTTTTCCCGAACTGTCATCGTCAGTGTAGATGTACTTGGTTTCCGTCGGCAGGTTGTCGAACATGTTCGACTTCGCGGTGGCGGTGCGATTGAGATAGTCCGTTCCCCACTCCGCATTATTGACCGGCGAGTTCCAGCCATTGCCGGCGGAACGTCCGTTATAGCGCCACTGCAAGAAAGGTAGGATCATCTCTCGATCGGCAGCGACGGCGGTTTCCGTCAGCGTCTTCTTGATCGTCGGGTCCTTGGCTGCCGCATCCAGCACACTGCCAATCGACGCATAGAGGGCTTCCTCGCCCGGTAACGGGGGCACGCTTTTCATCATCGCCGGCAACTCGTCGAAAAAAGTGTCCGGTTTCACCCACTGAACCTCGCCTGCGCCACTGGACTTGGGCGCGGGGTAGTGGGGGAGCTTGCTCCAATCCACCGTCTTCATTTGCCCGTCGAACCGCGAGAGCGGGTAGAAGGCGATCTGATTGAGCAGCGGTTGGATGGCGGCGTGATCCTCCGGCGTGTCGTCCATGAAAACACGTGGGATGACGAAGACCACCGTCGTGGAAGATCGCAACACCGCCGTAATTCCCTTGGGCGTCTCACCCTTCCAGTTCGGGGCGGCCACCATGTACAAGCCGGGCTTCGTGCCGTATTGCTTGCCGATGTTCGAGAGTTGGTCTGTACGCATGTCATAAAGCGCATAAACCCAAAAGCGGTCGCCGAAGTCCGGCACCTGGAAAACAATTGGAGCGTTATCAAGGTTGTCGAGGAAGCCGGCCCCGTACGCGACATCCTGGTTCGCGCAGGCGATGATGCGCTGGTCCGGGCTGATATAACCGGTCAACATCGCGACCGCGTTGTGCGCGACCGGCACCACCCCGCCGATCAGGCCGGGTTCGGGCGCCTTCTTAAAATCCGCGTGGCGGTTGGCCATGTTGACCAGCGCGTAGCCCCACAGATAGGCCGCACGCCCAACCGACTGGACGTAGGCCGTAGTCATTGCGGAGCCGCTCGGCGGGCCGGGAACTTGGGCGGCGGTTGTGGGGATCGGGACCTGCTGCGCCAGAGCCTTACCTGACAACATCAGGAAGGCCGTCCCGGCGCCGAGTAGAGGGATTAAGGATCGGCGATCAATATCCCCGACCCGGTAGTGACATCGGTTGGTGTCGCAAAGCTCCTTGGACATTTTTAAGCTCCTGCCAGCGCATTGCAGGGCAAACGTAGCGCAAGCATCGTAGCCACCAGTATTGACCTAAAGGGCAATAGTTGGCTTCGGACGTCATGACCGCTTTGGGTCAAACTCGGAAGTCGCGCCGCTTTCCGCCGACGTCCGCTCGACCCCAGCGAGCAGACGTCCGCTGATCACCTGGCGACGTTGGAAAAAAGCCAATACCGGAAGCGGGAAGCCGTCCGTCTCGATGGCGAGCCGAGGGCTGTGCGGCCCTCGGCTCGTGGTAGACCATCGATCACTTCGCGTCCTGGGCGGAGCGATACGCATCCGCCAGCTTCTTATCGTCGTCCGCCGTCAACTTCGGTGGCTCCACAGAGATCGTCACCTTGTTGATCTTGCCTGTGAACGTGAACGGCACTTGATAATCGCGATCATCCACCGGCGTACCTGTCTTCGAGCCGACGTCGAAGGTTTCGTCGACCGGCAAGATCAATGGCACGGTGCGTTCCATTTTCTGCGTCGCAACAACCTTGCCATCTACAGCCAATGTGCCGGTGCCGCTACGGCCGATGCCGCTCATGTTGTTGAAGGCAAGCGTAGCGAAACCGAGACCGTCGTACTTGAAGTCGAACGCGATGGTGTGCTTGCCGAGCGAAAGCGCTTGCTGGCCTTCCCAGCGGATGCGGCCAAGACCAAGCAGGTTCCAGGTGAGGACGGGCTTGCCTTTCAGAAGGTACAACCCATAGCCGCCGAACCGCCCGCCCTGAGTGACGATCGACCCATCGCCGCCTCCTTGCGGCACCTCGACATCCGCAGTGATGGTGTAGGACGTATTTAGGAGCGACGGCACTACGCTGTCGGGCAGGCCGGTTATCGGAGTCGAGTAGTTAAACTCCTTTCGTCCTGCGGTCACCGAGGGACGAGCCGAAGCAAGGCGCGTCGCTGCCGAAGCATCCAGCGGCAGTACCTGATACTTAGCGAACTCGCCGAACATCAGGTCCCTCATCTCCTGCACCTTGCGCGGATTGGCGGCCGCGACATCGGTGGTCTGCGACCAATCCTTGCCCACTTCATACAGTTCGAATTTGAAGGCGCTGGCAGGGTCTTCGACCGCCTTGCCAGCCAGATCCCACGGCGATCGGATCGGGACTGCGCTCAGCATCCAGCCGTCGTTGTACAGACCCTGCACGCCCATCATTTCGAAGTACTGCGTGCGATGCCGCGTCGGAGCATCGGCATTCGCCTTGTCGAAGGTGTAGGCAAGACTGACGCCCTCGATCGGCTTTTGCGCGATGCCATCGACCATGACCGGTGCGGGAATGCCCGTAGCCTCCAGGATCGTCGGCACGACGTCGATCACGTGGTGAAACTGCCAGCGAATGCCGCCCTTGTCAGCAATGCGCGCAGGCCAGGAGATCGCCATACCGTTGCGGGTCCCGCCAAAGTAGGACGGAATCTGTTTCGTCCACTTGAATGGCGTGTCGAAAGCCCACGCCCACGGCACCGCGTAATGCGGGTATGTTTCATTGCTCCCCCAGGCGTCATAGAACTTCAGATTTTCGGCGACCGTCGGATTGATGCCGTTAAACGGTACGAGTTCGGCGAACGTGCCGTTCACCGTTCCCTCCGCGCTCGCACCATTGTCACCGCTAATGAAGATAATGAGCGTATTGTCGAGCTTGCCCATATCCTGCACCGCTTGGACGACGCGGCCGATCTCGTGGTCGGTGTACATGAGATAGGCGGCGTAAACATCGGCTTGGCGGATGAAGAGCTTCTTCTCGTCGGCCGACAGCACGTCCCACTTCTTCAGCAAATTGTCGGGCCAGTCCGTTAACTTCGTCTCCTGCGGGACGACGCCGAGTTTCTTCTGGTTTGCGAGAATCTGGTCACGAAGTGCGTTGTAGCCCTTGTCGAAGAGATGGAGATCGGTCGCCTTCTTGACCCATTCCGGCGTCGGATGATGCGGCGCATGCGTGCCGCCCGGAACGTAGTACAAAAGGAACGGCATCGACGGATCGATCGAGTTCAACCTGTTCACCCAACTGATGGCCTCATCGGCCATGGCGGTGATCAGATTCCACTCCGGACGTCCCTCAAACGGCGCAATCAACGTTGTGTTGCGGTACAGCATCGGCGTCCATTGACTGCTGTCACCCCCCATGAAGCCGTAGAAGTATTCGAATCCCATTCCGGTCGGCCATTGATCGAAGGGGCCGGCTTGGCTGGTCTGGTAGGTCGGCGTGTTGTGATCCTTTCCGAACCACGAGGTGCGGTAACCGTTCTCCAGCAGAATGCGGCCAATCGTGGCGGTGTCCTTCGGAAGGACGCTGTTGTAGCCGGGGAAGCCAGTAGCCTGCTCCGAGATCACGCCAAAACCTTCTGAGTGATGGTTGCGGCCAGTGATGAGGGCGGCGCGTGTCGGCGAGCAGAGCGACGTGGTGTGGAAATTCGGGTAGCGCAGCCCGTTTGCCGCAATCCTGTCCAAGGTCGGCGTTGGGATAACCCCGCCGAAGGTCGAGGGGGCGCTAAAGCCAACGTCATCGGTCATGATCAAGAGGATGTTCGGCGCGCCCTTCGGCGGCACCACGCGCGCCGGCCAGGCCGGCTTCGACTGGAGGGCATTCAGGTTGATCTCGCCCTGGAACGGCGGAGGCGGCGGCGGCAGATAACGGCCATCGATCGTGGTGGTGGCTGCGGGCGAGCCGGGCGCGCCGGTTGTCTGCTGCTGGGCGAATGCTGCCGGAGCCGTCGAGGTCAACCACGCGGCCACCAACATCGTGACCGTTCTGATCTGAAAGCCTGGATTGGTCTTCATGCTCTGGTCCTTCCACCGCCGTTAATCAGTTATCGCGATCGATGACGGTCAGCCACAGATGGGCGGGACGGAACAGCTCTGGGTTGATTTAGATCAATACATTTCCGCTACGGGTCAAAACCGGAAGTCGGAACGCACAACCGTGAAGTCCGCTTCACCCCCGACACCGGACTTTCGATAGCCAGTGCGGCACGTCCGAAAAGGGCCATGAAGAGACATATCCACGCGCTCGCTAAACAGCGTTAGCGCCGCCGAACGGCGGAATTGTAAACGCGAACATCGATAACTGCACGTCGGGGGAGAATACGAACGGCGTCATGCCTATCTCAATCGCGCCGAGGTGGGCGTAGAAATCTGCCGAGTGTGGGCTCGAATAAATCAGGATTACATTTCCCGCCATCTTTCTCGAATGCTCGACTGCGGCAGCGAAAAGGCGTCTGCCAACACCGCTCCGCGAATAAGCTGGATCGACGAAGATGCCTTCGAGGAGAATTAAGCCCCCCATTCCAGTTGGTCTGAAGCTCACATAGCCGCCCGGAACGCCCTGTTGGTCCTCTGCCACATGGACCAGCCCGGCGGCGATCAGTGCAAGATTGATTTTGAGGCCTGGCATGAACCGGGAGATAGCACCGTCGTCATGTCCGTCATGTTTCGTCGCACGCACCGCAATTTCGGTGAGCCCGGCGGCGTCGTCCACGCGTGCGGACCTAATTCGGTTACAAACCATCGTAGTGATTTCCTACTCAGATAGCTGTCAGATATCCGAGGAGAAGCGAATTTCAAAGCTGAGCTACATAAGACGCGCGTGAGCGTTTCAGTTATGCCCCCCTCTTTCGTACTGGTTGTTCCTATAGTCCGCGCATGGACTGCCAAGTCTGCTAGGGGTCAGACTCGGAAGTTGGCTCGTCCATTTGCCAAGTCTACTTTACCCAGCGAACGGACATCGTCGGGCCGTCTCGGTTGGTCCGGTTTGTGCTAACTGGCGACAGGCACACCACAGCAAAAAAATCCCCGCACTTGGCCGGGATCGATATTTCACGCCTTGTTCGTTAACCAAATCGTTGGAGCTCCCGCCACTCCCGCATTCTGCATAGCATTCTTCAATTCAGCACTCTCTGCGAAGGCTTGCGCAGCTTCAATCGTGGCAAATTCGTGAGTTACTGTGATGTCATTGGGATTCTCGACTGCTCGGTAGACAGCCTCGGCTGTTACGCCCTTCGCCTTCTGGACCGGGGCAAAGTCATCGTAAGCCTTCCGCCAAGTCTTGTAGTCGGAAACCTTGTGTCTAACAAACATAGTCGTCATCAGATGTTCCTCCCTGACTGGTCGTAACAATCTTTCCACGAACGTTTGAAATAGCACTTTCCAGTAGTACCAGTATAATACTGGCCACCGCTTGGAGCTATTTCATTTCCGGGTTGCACTGATGCCATCGGACGTTTGCCCTATGTCCGATAGAACCACAGCACTAGACTTCGCGACCTACCCCTGACGAGCCCGTTTAGAGAGACGGCCTCGTCAGCCGCATGTCCGCTGGGGGGCAATCGCGTCATTTGGGCTGTCGGCCGACAACTTCCGGTCTTCCCAACGGACATGGGCGCTGGGCCAATCAGCCCAAATCGCGAAGCTAAGCAAGTCGGTCGCATCAAGCAAACAACTGCCAACAAATCAACGCCGCGCCGACAACGTCGAAAAGCACGAGCCCAGCTAAATTCATCGAAAAGATTAAGGGGTGCGCTGCGTGCAATCAGCCGATTGCCGCGAGCACGGAATGACGCGTCGCGGAACATTAGGAACATCTGCTGAGAACTGATCAAGAGGATCGCGAGCCCGGCGAGTAAAAGCAAACCCTTGACCATTGTTCGCCCCCTGTCTCTAAGCCAGCAAAGTGTTGTTCACACGACCAACGCTTCCGGTTGCCTAGACGTGGCCCCTCATTCGGGGCAGCTCTGCCCGATGGCGCGATCCCTTCGCAGGTCGGCTTCAAGCTCTTCGACAATGACCCGAAGCAAACACGCCGCAAGTGGATCAGTAACCTCCCGCGACAAAAGCTGATAATGCGCGATCTGAACCTCCTGCTCTCGGAACTGGCGATCTGTCAGTATCCGTCCGGTGAAGGCCGCCTTGCCGAGTGAGGCGTGTTGTTGAGAACTGTCCTTATGGACAGTGATAGGCGCAGTGCCCAAGTCGAACGGCTCGAAGTAGTGGATACAGGCCGGCGACGGCGCTGGTCCGAGGATGAGAAGCTCAAGATCGTCCTGGAGAGCTTACAGGCGCCGCGCCAGGTCGCGGCGACGGCGCGGCGATATGGCGTTTCGCGCTCGTTGCTGCTGCGATGGCGGCGAGCGTTTCGTCCCGAGCCGGCGGATGCCGCCGATCAGCACACGAGCTTCATACCGGCGATGCTGGTACCGGAATCGGGGGCGACGCCTGGTCCAGTCGAGCCGGCCGGCGGGGCGATCGAGATCGAGTTTGCGGCCGGAGCTCGGATGCGGATTACTGGCGCGGTCGACGCGGCGACGCTGAAGGCGGTGGTCGCGGCGCTGGCAGATGGACGGCTGCGGTGATCCCCATCCCGTCGGGCGTGCGGGTGTGGATTGCGACCGGCCACACCGACATGCGTCGCGGCATGAACTCGCTGGCCATGCTGGTGCAGGAAGCCTTCAGGCGCGACCCGCACGGCGGCGACCTCTACGTGTTCCGAGGCAAGAGCGGCAAGCTGATCAAGATCCTCTGGCACGATGGATTAGGCATGTCGCTCTACGCCAAGCGGCTAGAGCGCGGCCGTTTTCTCTGGCCATCACCGGTTGATGGCGTGGTGAGTATCACCCCAGCCCAACTTGGCTACCTACTGGAGGGCATTGACTGGCGGATGCCGCAACACACGTGGCGGCCGCAGGCGGCTGGCTGATCGCTGGGATTTGAATCGATAGCACGATCGGCAGTTCGGACAGAGACCGCATCTTGTGATTCTCTGGTCGGCGATGGGCGCCGATGATTCTCTTCCCGACGATGTGGCGACGCTGAAGGCGATGCTGCGCGCCGAGCGAGCGGCCCGCTTGGCCGCGGAGGCGGAGGCTCAGGCACGGACACTGCTGATCGAGAAGCTCAAGCTCGCGATCAGGAAGCTGCGGCACGAGCAGTTCGGACAGTCCTCCGAGCGCGGCGCATTGCTGGACCAGCTCGAGCTGCAGCTCGCCGACCTGGAGGAGAACGCGGCGCAAGCCGAGACGGCGGCGCAGATGGCAGCCGACAAGATTGCGGTGCCATCGTTCGAGCGCCGCAAGCCGGCCCGCCGGCCGCTGCCGGAGCATTTGCCGCGGGAACGCCTTGTCTATCCGGTGCCTGCCACCTGCCCATGCTGCGGCGATAGCCGGTTGCGCAAGATCGGCGAGGACGTGACCGAGACGCTGGAGCTCATTCCGCGCCAGTGGAAGGTGATCCAGCATGTGCGCGAGAAGCTCGTCTGCCGGGCCTGCGAAGCGATCACCCAGCCGCCGGCCCCCTCGCATCCGATTGCGCGCGGGCGTGCGGGGCCCAAGCTGCTGGCCCATATCCTGTTCGCCAAGTACGGCCTGCACCTGCCGCTCAATCGTCAGAGCGACGTCTATCAACGTGAAGGCGTCGACCTCGACGTGTCGACGCTCGCGGACTGGGTGGGCGCCTCCGCCGCAACCCTGATGCCGCTGGTAGATGCGATCCGGAGCCACGTCTTCGCGGCCGAGCGCATCCACGCCGACGACACCACGGTGCCGGTCCTGGCCAAGGGCAAGACCCGGACCGGCCGGCTCTGGACCTATGTGCGCGACGACCGCCCGTTTGCCGGGCCAGATCCGCCGGCGGCTGTGTTCTTCTACTCGCCGGACCGCGGTGGTGAGCATCCGGAGCAGCATCTGGCCGGCTATGCCGGACTGATGCAGGCCGACGCCTACGCCGGGTTCAGCAGGCTTTACGAGGCCAATCGCAAAGCAGGCCCAATCATCGAGGCCGCGTGCTGGGCGCACGGCAGGCGCAAGTTCTTTGATCTGGCACGGCTCAGCAAGGCGCCGATCGCGGCCGAGGCGGTCAAGCGCATCGATGTCCTGTTCGCCATCGAACGTGAGATCAACGGTCTTGCGCCGCAGGAGCGCCTGCGCGTGCGCCAGGAGCGTAGCCGCGCCCTGATCGTTGAGCTGGAGGCGTGGTTGCGCGAGCAGCGCGCCAAGCTCTCCAAGAACAACGACACGACCAAGGCGATCAATTACTGCCTCAATCGCTGGGACGCATTCACCCGCTTCCTTAATGACGGGCGGCTCTGCATGTCGAACAATGCCGCCGAGCGCGAGCTACGAGCTGTCGCCGTGGGAAGAAGAAATTGGACCTTCGCAGGCTCCGATGAGGGCGGCCGACGCGCCGCGGCCATCTACACCCTCATCGCCAGCGCCAAGCTCAACGACATCGATCCGCAGGCTTGGCTCGCCGATGTGCTCGGCCGCTTGCCGGATCATCCCGCCAAGCGCATTCACGAACTCCTGCCTTGGAATTGGCGCCCTCAGAGCGTCGCCCACGCTGCTTGAGCGCAAATCAGCCATCCGCCCAAGGTGAGCTGACCGGGGGCCGTCACCGGATGCGTACATCTGTCATGGGGCTGCCCTCCGACAAACCGACGCAGAGACGGCCCAGTTGTTTCACTAAAGTTTTCGGATCATTTTCTATGGTTTCTATCTAGTAAATCCGCACACATGCCTGCCGCTGGATCGGCCTTACCGTAGGCCAATTCGGGCCACGCTCATTCCGCGATTTCTCTCGGCTCGCGAATGCCTGTTGCGCCGACCTCGATAACCTTGCGAGCGGCCATATCGCAAAGCGGGTCGTTACGATCAACCACGCCCAGCAAGTTCAGCGCGGGGCTGAAAGCCTTGTTCAAAAGCTCGATTTGTTCCGGCGTGCACTTGTCTTTCAACAACCGATTGATTGGCATTGTCCCGCCCTCAGCCCGAGTGCAAGTTCGTTCTTTGAGCATGGTTCTTCATGCTCGGTCGGAGAACTAGGAAGGAACGCTGACCTTTCACGAACGCGCTTCGTCTCGTCGCCGGGGCCAAATAGGACGGCACCGCCAGCGATGCAACCGCGGCCATGTCCAACACCGATGCCAAAACAAAGAGAGCGCCAATTGAGGCGGCCTCACTTCTTGCCATTCGAACTTAATCGGCCTTCGTGAACTTCATGAGTGATGGCTTGTCTCGTTTCGGAAGCCTCTGCCAAACGAATGTCTCTCGGCACCTTTCGCCGGTAGTAGCTCTCCGGCCATCGTCCCATACTTTGATTTCGCCGTCAGCCCCGACAATGGTGCCGGACTTCTCGGTGTCATTTCGGATCACACGGACGCCCGCGCGCAACATGGTGCGGTCTAGTAATTTGAAGTCCGTTTTGGGTTGCTGCATGGCGCCTATTTTGGTGGCCGCAGGCCGGGAGACGAAAGCCATTCCTGCATGCGAGCGGCAGCATCGGCCTTACGCGCCTGCCGGATTAGCTTCTCACGTTCGACCCCAGGTGGGGTACCCTGTGCGTGTTTACGCAGACGGATGGCCTGTTCTTCTAAGTGTTCATCCGATGGTGGATGTTGATTGAAACGGCGTCTTTTCATGAAGGCGCTCCTTTCCGACCGGCAAAGGCGGGAGCGCAATTGGCGTTCTCATCACCGATGACGGCTCAAAAGACAGTGCGGTGATAGGCCGTTAACGCTTTGGAACTCGGATGGTTGCGGCCGTTGCCGAACTGTTAATGTTCAAATTGGGCCACTACCAAATTCAATTTGGGCTCATCTAGTGGGTAAGGCAGGCTAGCGCGCGCCACCTAGTTAGGACACTCGCAAAGTGAAATTCGGACACTTCACATAGGCGAATGCGCGCTCATTTGTCTGAAGTGCGGTCACGCTGACCTTTTATCGAGTTCGTCACATCCATCGTGAACGAAACGACGCCGATCACACGAATGGCCCCGACGATATTGCACGTCGGGGCCATTCAAGATCATCAGGCCGGTTACATCCGCCGCACCGTCCGATCAAAATCGTCGCCGATGACGGTACCGGACCATGGCCGGAAGCGGCAACCGCCCCATCGGGGTACTCACATTCAGCGCGAAATCGGCTCGCCGCCGACTCGCGCTTGCGCCAGTCGATCTGGGCCTTCTCGCGCGCCGCTGCCATCCGATGGCCCCAGCAGTTGTTTGAAACCTCCACGCGTTCATAATTCGTGAGTTGTGTTTACCCTTGATAGGCCCATGGTGCCTCAATCGATAAGGTCGCGTGTGGCCGAATTCGACATCCGCCAATGGATGCCACGTTTCGCATCTCGCCGTCACGCGACTTGTTTTGGCCGCTCGGCAACGCAATGACACGCGACGGTTCGAGCCGAGTTGACACGGTTCCAAAAGGCGTTAGTCAGCCCGACCATCCAGCTTTTTCACGACACATCGGCGCAGCTGCTTGAACCCGTCGCCATTGGTGCTGCACTACGTCAAGCTACTGCTCGTCGAAGTTTAGGCCTCGCCGCAGGCAGTCGCAGCGATCAGTGTTGTTCGCGAAGTGCCATATTTTGTCAGGTTTCTGTGGGCCTCGCGACGCCGCGATGTCCACCAATGTCTCGATCTCCGGGAGTGGAGAGACATGATGAGGCGTTCGCTCAATTTTTTCACGGTGGTTGCGGCGAGCTTCGTCGTCATATTGCAGGCTGCCTGGTTTGTTCTGGATCCTGATCTGCCTTTTGAGCAGGCTAACGCCACTACATCAACAGGCGTACCATCCGGGGTATTAGCTCCCGAGCCTTTCAAAAAGGGCTACGCAGCCAACCAAACGACGACGCGGATACTTGCGCAGGATCAGGCCGGGCAGCTCGCTTTTTGGACCTCCGTTCTGAAAAAGAAAAAGCAGGCTTGCGGTGTGGTTGTTCGGAACGTGTATCAAGGCGGCACCGAATCCGGGATCGATAGCTGGAGCATTCGCTGTCGGGACGGTAACCAGTATTCGATAAGTCTTAGCCCGGACTGGCAGGGCTCTGAGGCGGAGGTTCCGGCTTCAGGTTGCAATGGAAACGCTTTCATCCGAAGTGCTGATTAGCGCCCGTCCGACGAGGAGCATCTCAGCGCGCGCAACATCGTCTCTGTACGCCAGCAGCTTTCCGCTGCGGCGGTCGCCTCGTCGCCAACCTGCGAGTTTGAGCATGACGATGACCCGATCGCGGCGTGAAACGGTGCTTTTCAAGCACCCATTCCGGATCGCAAGCGTCGAACGATTATTACCGGCGGGCTCATACGAGGTTGTTACCGACGAAGAGTCGATGGAAGGCTTGTCATTTCCGTCCTTTCGGCCCGTTGCCACCATGATGATGGTGCCTGCGCCGCCGCCCAGCAGCTTCGTCGAGATGATAACGATCAGTTCGATCGATCTAGCCGATTCTCGGGAACCGATGCGATGGCGCTCCGACAGTGACGCGCCTGTCGACTTCGACAAGGATCGCGGGGCCGCGTCGAGGACTGACGTCCGACGGACACTGGCGGAGATCGAACGCATTGCCAAGGTGTTGCGCGGCCGGCATCGGCAGCTCGAACCTAAGCTACTCGCGACACCTGCGAAGCCACTGGTGTCCGCACTACCGGAGCTGAAAGAGCCCGGCCGGGACCTGCGCATCGATGCTTGCCGCGGAATTGCGCTCTGGTGCATCTTTCTCGACCATGTTCCGAACAACATCGGAAGCTGGCTGACGCTGCGGAATTACGGCTTCAGCGATACCGCGGAAGTGTTCATGTTCGTCTCGGGTGTGACCTGCGCGCTGGCCTACGGCAAGGCGCATGCGCGCGGCGGCTGGACCGGCGTGATCGGCCGGACGCTGCGGCGAAGCTGGGACATTTATGCCGCATTTCTGCTGCTCACGCTTGCTTGCGCCATCGTGGTTTACCTCGCAGGCGGCGGCCGGCTTGCCGACGAGACCAATACGCGCATTCTCTTGGAATATCCGGGAGCGACGCTCGCACATGCGGCGATCCTGCAATACCGTCCCGTCAACACCGACGTCTTGCCGCTCTTCGGTAAGCGCTGTTTTCAGGCCACAGCTTTGAGGTCGTGACGGCAATAGGCCCACGGCAGCAGGTGATCGATCTCGTTATTCGGATGACCGTTGACGATCCTGGTGAGCGCGTCGGTCAAGTAGGCAAGCGGATCGACATCGTTCAGCTTACAGGTTTCGACCAGGGAGGCGATGATAGCCCAGTGCTCGGCACCACCGTCGGAGCCTGCGAACAGCGCATTTTTCCGGTTGAGCGTGATCGGACGGATCGAGTGCTCTACGGCGTTGTTGTCGAGCTCGATACGGCCATCATCGATAAAGCGCGTCAGGCCCTCCCAGCGTGAGAGCGCATAGCGGATGGCGTCGGCCAGCTTGCCCTTTTGGCTGATCAACGCGAGCTTTGCGCGGAGCCACTGCTCGAAGGCTTCCGCCAGCGGTCGGCTTTTCTGTTGCCGAACGAGACAGCGCTCCTCGGCGCTACGGCCACGGATGTCCTTCTCGATGGCATAGAACTCGGCGATATGCTTGAGCGCCTCGCCCGCAATGGGCGCGGGACCGGGGGCGGCGAGTTCGTAGAAGTTACGCCGCATGTGGGACCAGCAGAATGCAAGCTGAACGTCGCCACGCTCGGCCAGCTTGCCATAGCCAGCATAGCCATCGACCTGCAGGATCCCCTTGAAGCCTGCCAGATGCGCGATTGGTCGGTCGGCTTTGCGATCGGGAGCATAGACATAGGCGACGCCCGGCGGATCGGCGCCGCCCCATGGCTGGTCGTCCGCTGCATAGGCCCAGAGCTGACCGGTCTTGGTGCGCCCTCGGCCGGGATCGAGCACCGGCATCGTCGTCTCGTCGGCGAACAGCTTTGGCCGTCGCCTGAGCTTGCCGAGGAGGCGCTCATGCAACGGACGCAGGTGGAAGGCTGCTTGTCCCACCCAGTCCGCCAGCGTCGAACGATCGAGCTCAATGCCCTGGCGGGCGTAAATCTGAGCCTGCCGATAGAGCGGCAGGTGATCGGCATATTTGGACACCAGAACCTGGGCGATGGTTGCTTCGGTCGGCAGTCCGCCCTCGATCAACCGGGCCGGGGCCGGCGCCTGCATGACACCGTCCTCGCAAGCGCGGCAGGCGTATTTGGGACGCCGGGTAACGAGGATCCGGAACTGCGCCGGGACCAGGTCCAGCCGCTCGCTTCTATCCTCGCCGATCCGATGTAACTCGCCCTGGCAGCAGGGACAGGTCTTGTCCTCGATGTCGACGACGACTTCGATCCGCGGCAGGTGCGCCGGCAAGGCGCCACGGTTGACGCGGCGCCTACCGGCTTGCACCTCACGGCCTTCAGGTGCGCTGACGTCCTGCGCCGTCTCGCCGTACGCTGCCACCTGCTCGACGTCTTCTAGGCCCAGCAGCATCTGATCTTCAGGCAGCGTCTCTGCCCGCCGGCCAAACCGATGCCGCTGCAATTCCTTGATGATCTGACGCAGCCGTTCGCTCTCGCACCGCTCCGCAAGCAGCATCGCTTTCAGCGTCTCGGGATCGTCAGGCAGGGCGTCGCTCACACCCAATTCAGAGCATATTCGCCGCCAACTGGCGACGCGTCCGACGCTCCTGATTCACTTCGCCGCAGCACCGCCAACAACTATCCCGCTTGTGTTGGCGCCGGCGTCGCCCGTGCTTCATGCACAAGCCGCCAGTCGAGCCCCTCCAGCAGCGCCGACAATTGCGCCGCCGACAGACGCATCACACCGTCCTCGATCTTCGGCCAGCGGAAGATTCCATCCTCCAGCCTCTTGGCGAACAGACACAAACCCGTTCCGTCCCAGAACACCAGCTTGATCCGATCCGCCCGCTTGGCCCTGAACACATAGACAGCTCCCGAGAATGGGTCAGCCCCCATGCTCTCGCGCACCAGGGTAGCAAGCCCCTCCATTCCCTTGCGGAAGTCTACCGGTTTAGTCGCCACCATCACCCGGACCGCACCCGACGGACCGACCACTGGCTCGCCTTCAGCGCCTGGACGATCGACGCAATCATTGTTGGGTCGGCACCACGACCGGCCCGGATCGTGATGCCGTCAACTTCGATCTCGATGATCCCGGAATCCGTCTTGGCTTGCAGCGCACCGCTTTGCGCTCACGGCCAAGAGCGGGCGCCGGCACTACGGCATCCACCACCGCCGGCACAAACTGTACTTCTTCCACTTCGGAATGACCGCCCGCAGCTTCTCGCAACTGACGGCGCCAGCCAAACAACTGCTGCGGCGACAATCCATGCCGTCGCGCTACCGAACAGACCGAGTCGCCGCTCGCAACGATCTCCGCAACAATCCGCGCCTTGTCCTCGTCGCTCCACTTCCGCCGACGGCCGGCTCCAGTGAAGACCTCAAGCCGCCTCACCGGCTCCGTGATAGCACTATGCCCTGTGTCCATTCTAAGCCTAACGGTTCAAACAAACCGCAGACTCGCAGATCGCCCCGTCAACCGGTAGGTGGCCGCTGAACAGCGCTTACGCTCTTCGTGGTTTTCCATCTTTTGTTCGCGCCACTGCTGTGGCTGCTGCTGCGAGTGCCGAACGTGGCGCTCGGCGCCTCGCTGCTGCTTTATTCGCTGGTGCACGTCTTCGGCTGGACCGTTCCGGCGTGGCCGAACAACGTTTGGTTCTTCAATCCGCTGGCCTGGCAGGTGCTGGTTGTGCTTGGAGCGTGGTGTATCACGGAAGGCAAGAGGTTCGGGCCGTGGATGACCTCACGCACGGCGCTTGTACTTGCCGTTCTCTATCTGGCTTTTAGCCTGACTATCGCATTGGGTTTGAGCATCAAACCACCGGAAGTGCTTGTCCCACAAACCCTGGCGAAGCTGCTTTACCTGGTGGACAAATCGGATCTCGATCCTTTGCGATTGCTGCATTTTATTGCCCTTGCTATTTTGGCGGTATGGCTCGTGCCTCGCACTTGGCGAGGGCTGACGACGCCAGTGATGCGCGGGGCGATCTCCTGCGGCGAGAACTCGCTGGCAATCTATTGCCTCGGCGTTCTGCTGGCGCTCGCAAGCCATATAGCGCTGGTCAGCATCTCGGATGGACTTGCGATGCAGATCGCGCTCAGTCTCGCTGGCATCCTGGTGATGATCGCGGCCGCAACGCTGCTGAGCTTGATTAGGATCAAACCAAGGCAGCAATCACCATTGGCATGAGGCACTGAGAATGGCAGCCGAAAGGCGCAGGAAGTCACCGATATCCCCGGCATTTCGCATTTGGGTCAGAAGCCGACCACGGCGGCCCGCTTGACCTTGGTCGGCTTCCCTCTCCAAAGCGGACATTGCAGCCTTCTGAGTAAGGGTCGGCTACGGGCCCCGAACGGACATTCATTTAATGGTTAGGCTGCGCTCACGCCTCGAAAACCAATCGAGTTCCGGTGTACGAGCGTAGGAGCTTTGTCGGCATCGCAGCCCGCGCGGTTTCGTAGAAAGGCTCCCCCGTACAATGCAGCGGAATCACGTAAGTCGGATCGATTTCCTGGAGTGCCTTGACCGTATCCCGAACGTAGTCCTCTTGATAGGGCGCGAGATGAAAGCCCCCGATCACCGCATGAATTCTTTCCACGCCGGAGGCGGCTTGAGCTTCCTTGATCGCGTTGACCACGCCGCGATGGCTGCACGAAGTTAGGACGACAAGTCCCCGTCCTTTCAGATTAAACGCCGTCGCGATCTCGTGCTGAAACTGATCCGGTACGACGGGCGCAGTACGTTCCGCCTCGCTGAGGCGCTCGGGATAACAGCCGATGCCGCGGTCGAAACCAATGGTCATTGCGCTCGGTGACAGCACCTTCTCGAAGGTCTTCTGACTGATCTGCCCCGTGGCGACGGCGTGATCCGCAACCAGGGCAGGTCTGGCTGCGACGGTTACGGCGAGGTCCACCTCCTCGAGTGCTTTGCGGTCGATGACGCCGAAGTTGCCCCGCGCCGGGGGGGCAGTCCATTCGCGCGCGCAGAAACATCCTTCGCCGCCGACAAACAACGGCAGTTTGGGCTTTAGCTTGCCGCTATGCGCCTGCAAGAAACCGACGAGACCGCCAAAGTGGTCCTGGTGCCCGTGGCTGAGCACAAGTGCGTCGATGGCCGCAGGGTCAATACCAAGCAAGCTCGTGTTGTTGAGAAGGGCTTCCGGCGTGAAACCGAAATCAACTAGGACGTTGCGCGTCTCGTTGCCGCGTCGTGACTCGACCTGCATCGCAAGGCCGAATTCGCTAACCAAAGTTTTGCGCGGCGGCTTGTCGCTAAGACCCCAGCCAAAGTGCTGGATATCGAGGTTGGGCAACTTTCTGCTCGGGGCGACAGCGAATTGATAGCTATCGATCACTATTCGAACTGCCACGCGGTCGAGCTCAGGCAATGATCCAGTGACAGCCTGCGCACTGACCGGCTTCGAGCCACTGAGTGTAGCAAGTATCATACTTAAGAGACTGGCGCCTCCGCCGCAGAGAAATTCTCGCCGCCCAACCTCGTCGCAGAAAAACTACCGCCGAGGCGCCTGAGGACCTGTTTGTGATAGCGCGATCGAGTCTGAAAAATAATCACTACCCATTGCTACCTCCCGTTCCTGCCAACAATCAGGCCATAACCAGAAGGCGCGGGACCGCACGGACGTATTTCGTCCCAGAGGGTCGGGCGTCTAAACTAAGAAATCATCCTATCAAACTGCTCAAACTGCCCAAAAATTTGGTTTAAGTCGCCAGAGAAGCTCGCGCTTATTCACCGGGACATAACACCCACCTGATGATGATGTAGCGCGACCGCGATGGCGTCCTGACGACCGGCCTAGCCGTAGCCGCTTCAAGAACCCCGTGTGCCAATTTCGCCGCATCGATAATTGAACAACACTTGAAGCCGTATCATGGTTGCAGTTGCAGTCGCGGCACCGTGTTCTAGGTGCCACCTTCTCTTTTGCAGTGTTACTGAAAACCTGCCAATGACTTTATCATTGGCTTCGAGCACCCAAGGCCAGCGGCGTCGCGTCCTTCAGTAGTTCGGGCAAACCCAGTTGCCGTAGGCGTCGTAGCCGCAGCCGCCACGGTAGTAGGCCCCGGTCGCAGCTGCGCCAACCGCAGCCGCGCCCACTGCCGCCGCACCGACACCGTAGCGATAGCCATACCCGCGATAGCCGTAGCGCCCGCCGCGCACAGCGACAGCGCCGCCCCGGTATCCGCGAGCCGCGACCGCGCCCCCGCGGTAGCCTCCCGCTCGCACGGCACCGCCGCCGTGGAAACCTCCGGCCCGCATGCCGCCGCCGTGGAAGCCTCCGCCGCGCCCGCCGCGAGCGAACGCGTCGTCGGAATGGAAGCTAGTGACCAGCAGTATGGCCGCCGCTGCCGAAGTGATGAGAACTCGACGCAACATAGCGTCCTCCTTCTTGGAGAGAGGAAGCCGCGGGCACCTGCGCATCGCGGCGACCCCGCGGGTCCTCGAGCCTCGCGCGCGGGAGCTTCGCGCTATTGATCTAGATCAAACCTCCAGTTCATCTACGTGAACAACTGCTCCATCACCGTTGCAGTGACAGTTGTAAACACGGATTGCCTGCTTGAAGGGCCAGAAGCCGGTACGCACCGTATCAAGTTAAGGATGTCGCTGATGAAAGCGCAGGAACCACGGCCTGACATCTCCACGGCTTTGACGGTGACACAGTTTTGCCAAATGTTCGACATCCAGCCAGAGCTGTATGCCGCGCTAAAGCGAACCGGCCAAGGTCCACGCGAGGTCCGCGTCGGACACTGCATTTTGATTCCGTCGGAATATGCCGCGCAGTGGCTCGTCAAGGCCGAGCCGCTGCAGGTGTTCGCGCAGCGCTATCTCTACGGATGATCAACATCGCGCGTTGGGTCGAGCGCCTGCCGCGCCTTGGTGTTTTTCAATTCGTCCTTGCGCGTGTTGAGCGGGCACGCAAGGAAGCCGACCGGCTCGCCTGCGAGGCGTGGAACGAGCGCATGCTCGGATTTCAGGATCCGAAGCAAGGCCTGCCGGACACCAAGGTTGGGACCCTTACGCAGGCGCTCTATGATGAGGCAAAGAAGAAAAACTGGACAGTGATCGGCATGAAGAACGACTGGAAGAAGATTTTCTCGTTCGAGTAGAGGAGCAGAACAGATGAGTGACCTTGTCGTAATTGCATTTCCAACCGAGGCGAAGGCGGAGGAAGTTCGTCAAAAATTGCTGGCCATGCAGAAGGAGTATTTGATCGAACTCGGCGATGCCGTGATCGCGGTGAAAGACAGCAAAGGAAACATCAAACTAAATCAACTGATCAATACCACGGCTGCTGGTGCGGCTACTGGCGCCTTTTGGGGCACGCTGATTGGCCTGATCTTTTTGATGCCGCTTGCTGGTGCTGCCCTTGGCGCCGCGTCCGGCACCCTCAGCGGATATTTAACGGATGTCGGCATCAATGACAAATGGATGAAAGAGACTGCTGCCGCCGTTCAACCCGGAACCGCGGCGCTCTTCGTACTGGTGCGCAAAGTCACGGCAGACAAGGTTCTTGAGAGGCTCAAAGGCGAAGGTGGCACGGTGCTAAAGACTTCTCTCGACCACACTAAGGAAGCCGCCTTGCAAGCGGCTTTGGCGGAGGTCAAAGCGGCGGTACCGGCTTCGCCTCCTGATTTGCCGGGCGTTTGAAACGATTGCGACGCCTGCCGACGACCGCTCTCGACATTACCTCAGCCCTCTCTGGCCCAATTTCGGTTGGGCCCAAACAGGTTCGACGGTGATGCCGCGGGTGAGGTCATTGGTGCGGCTGCCGAGGGACATCGAGGCGAGCCGTTGATTCCTCCGGCCATGGTCCAGCAGCGGCGGCATCCCTCCGGCTTCATCGAACCGTGCCTGCCGTTCGCGGTTCCTTGGACGCCTGCCTTCCAGATTGCACGCAACGACATCCACTGGCTCCGAGGCATTCATAATGGGCTAGGAGGCCGCGTAGAGCCGACTTGGCACCTCGGGCGTCAAATACTCGCCTCCAAGCGTATCTCTGCTCCACGCGGCCTCGCAGGCGCAGGGTTCCGCCAGCGGACCGCGAATGGTCCCGAGGCCAGTCTGACCTCCAACTGAGCGATGCGCGGCCGGCGTAAGGTCAACGCAGTCTCAAGCGGGCATGCGGCAGATGAGTCAAAATCGACACGATCAAGATTGGCAGGCGCGAGTCGGCGGTCTCGGCGCTGCTGCAGGCCTGGCAGCGAATGGAGGAGAACAGGCTCGGATCAGCGTAACAGAATTCCAGAGAAGTGTCGGTCCGGGCATAGCCCGTTTGCGTCATACAGATTGTGCCGAAAGACCATGCTTCAAATAGGTTATGCCTGCGCCGTCGACTGCCTTTTTTCAGGCGCGACGTGGGGCAAAGGTATTAGCGCGCCGCAGCAACTCCGAAACTTTGTGAAGAAATTCGGGAAAGCCGTAACGTTGTGAGTAGAGGCTGTGCCGCTACAGCCTCCTAGCCCCGGCAGCCCCAGCTCACCCCCTGAGTTGGGCTCGCCGTGTCTCTCCGATCCTCCGGATATGATTCAGCGCTCATAGGTCCTCTCGCACCCCTCTGAAGAAAGGATGCCGCACCTTACCTCCGGCCGATTTGGCGCGGTACTCGATCTCCGCCAGGACCTCTGGCTCGACCCAGATGGCCTTATGCGCAATGCGCTTGGTGTAGGGCTGTGTTTTCCGGATTAGCGGCGTCAGACGCTTGCGTAGGTCGGCGGCCGACGCCTTGTCGAAGCCATGGTCAACTTTACCGGCATAGATCAGATCATCGCCCTGGCGGCGGCCGACATAAATGCCGTCCCATTTGTCACCATCCAACGCGAAGCCCGCGATGGTCAGCGTCTCGCGCTGGGCGCAGGTCTTCTTGACCCAGTCCCGGCTGCGCGTACCCGTCGGGTAAATGCTGTCGGCGACCTTCGAAACAACGCCCTCATAGCCCAGCTTGCAGGCATGAGCGAACATCTCGGCGCCGTCGACTTCGAAGCTCTCGCTGAACTGGATGGCAGTCCCGGCAACCAGCTTCTTGAGCACTGCCTTGCGTTCCTTCAGCGGCAGCTTCCGCAGGTCGCGGCCGTTGACGTAGAGCAGATCGAAGGCGACCAGGACGATCTTGGTTGATTTGCCCCGTAGCTCGTTTTGCAGCACTGAGAAGTCGGTAGTGCCGTTTGCCGCTGGTACTACGACCTCGCCATCGACGATCGCAGAGGCCGCCGAGATATGCCAAGCGTCGTCGGCGATCTTCTTGAAGCGCTTGGTCCAGTCGTTGCCCCGGCGGGTGTAGATCTTCACCTCCTCGTTGGCGAGATGGACCTGAACGCGATAACCATCGAACTTGATCTCATGGTGCCATCGCGTGCCGCCCGGCTCCTTCTCGATTGGCGACGCCAGGGCCGGCGCAATGAAGCCGGGGAAAAGCGCCTTGGTCCCGATCGCCTCAGGCTTTCTGCGCTGAAACGCCACAACGCAACTCCACAGCAAAGGAAGGTCAAACTGGCAAATTAGCAATCGTTCCGTGCGGCGCGCCGCGCGGAAAGGAACCCTCGATCTTAGCCTGCGTTTCAAGGCGATGCGCTGGCGAAAAAGCACTTACCGAGGAGAGCGTGATGCCTAAAGAAAATGACGCGGAGGGCGTCCAAGATCAGGGCGGAAAGCACGGCGGTCAGGCCGGTATGCCGAAGTCTAAGCCACGCCCGCGCACAACCGAGAGGGATAGGGATGTGGTGCCAAAAGGGCAGAGCGGTCCTGAGGAGCGTCAAGATTAAAAGAACCATCACGCGTACCGACCGCTATTCGATCGCCTCGAATATCGTCCTGCTCAGCGTGATAGGCGTTCAAGTGCGCCGGCATGTGAGCTGTTCGCCGATCGTTCCGCGACGGCTGCCGGGGTGGCTCGCGCTTAAGGCCCAGTAGCCAATGTCGAATTTGAGCCGGCTAAGTTTTAACCCACCGGGGCGCCGCTTTTTTGCCGCGCCTCGTTCGCTGTGCCCAACTCTGTTCATAGACCTTAGTAGGTAACACAGCTGTCATCTGTTCGCGGTCCGTTTCAGATTTTGCTGCGGACCGGTATCCAATATGACTATACCGCCTTCATGGCGCCGGTCAGGTCGTCAGTCAGCATCTGCATCAGTTCTTGGGCCTGGTCCTTGGTTAGCTTCTCGGCGAATGGGCCATTTTTCTTTGGCTGCGCTGGCCCCTTGAGTTCCCGATCATAAACCATCCAGTCGTCACCGCTTCCTCTCCGAACGAGGAACCTGTTTTGTTGGAGCGCTGTGTAATGCAACGATACCTCCCAAAATGAGCGGTTACCGGTCTCAAAAATACACACCTGATGACCGTTTGTTCCCGAACCGGGACATTGAAATTCCCAGCAGCTAATCATCAGCACGATTCATGCCGCGCCCCCTTAATTCGGGTGGCGCTTGGTCGGCATGGCGCACCAATTTCTTTAAGCTGGAGAGCTGACGCCGGCCTGACGAATGGCTGCTAAATATATTGCCGAATTGTGCGTACTTGAGGACGTCTGCCAGTCGGCGCTTCGCGGTAGGCCGCCTCAGGGACACGCACACTATTTATCAGAGAGGCACAGCGGCGGTGTCGTTTGTCGCCCTGATCGCCAGCATGGCGTGGCTAATCTCGGATGAGAGGACTTTCGGCTTCGCCAAACCTTCGGCTGTAAGGCTGGTGTCAGCTAGAGCGTTTAGGTTTAGACACGGGATACCTTCCGGCCCCGGCGTGTACCGCTCTGAGGCCGTCTTTTTAATCGATCACGATTTCGTTTTGGCAGATTAGATTTCAACTGCGGCGTGGAGGTTGCGTCATGGGCAGTGACAGTCTCCTTGGAAGCGTCTGCATCGTATTGTTGGGGCTGAGCCCACTCGTTGTCATCGGCATCGCAATGTATGGGCAGTAAATCGGCATTGGCCCGCATGCACCAACGGGCCGGTAGAAGGCCCCAGCAGCCAGCCTCCCTCAATGCACAGGCCCCCTATGGTTGCTGGGGTAGCTTAACGATCAAATTTGACGGAAGTCGAAGGCCGCGCCGAAGGTCAGCCCGTAGGCGCCGGTGGTTGAGAGACGTTCCCGCGCTCCCGCCTGCAAAGGAAGAGGAGCGCGTCATGGAACGCTATTTCTTCGACATCCAAAGCGGCCGCGATCTGTTCGCGGACGAGGAAGGCTTGAGCCTGCCAAGTCAAAAAGCCGCCGAAGTCGAGGCGGCGCAGACGCTCGCCGGGATGGCCAGGGATTCCGCTTTTTCAGGCGAACGGCCCGATATCGCAGTGGAAGTACGCTCGGCGACTGATCGGCTTTTCTGTGTCTCGATAGTCTACCGAAACGTCAGCACGAAGCATTGAGGAAGTAACGTCGCGGCAATGAGGCATTACCAGAAGCAGTTCGATCGGTAGACGTGCCGGCAAAGATGAGCACCGGCTAGCGTTCTATTCTCATGAGTTCGTTGATCATTCGACCCAGCGCTTCGATGGTGAAAGGTTTCTGGATAGCAGGGACATCGGCAAAATCGGGCGGGATGCCGCTCGCGCCGTAACCAGTTGAGAAGATGAAGGGGAGCTTGCGTGCCTTGATGACCTCCGCCACCGGTAAACTTGATCTGCTCGCGAGGTTTATGTCTAGGACAGCAAGGTCGAACTCACTACTGCTTGCCAGATGAAGCGCTTGATCGAAGTGAGCGGCCTCGGCTGCGACGGTATGACCGAGTTCACTAGCATTTCCACGACCAGCATCCTGATCATCGCCTCGTCTTCGACGACGAAGACAGAATAGGTTGGTCCTGTCACTGGAATGCTTGGTTTGTGTCGGGCAAGATTCAGCCTTGTGAGCGGCCCCAGCAACCCTTGGAGGCCCAGGGGGCGATTGCTGGGGCCACATGGCCAGTCCCGCGTCAGTCGAGATTGGTCAGCCGTTATCGTGCTTTGGATTTATGGGGGGAGCAAGTGCGCATTGCGACCTCGTCTCCAACACGCGGGTAAAAGTGGCAATTTTGCTTCGGTCGATTCACATGCGTTATCTCCGGAACCTCAGTTCGTATGGATTATCTGAAGACTGGGCAGGTGATTTTGCAGGTGATTTTCATATCGTATTTTTTGAGCCCTAATACAGCCTCTGCTTGATCTGCTCGGCTTACACTTTCGTCAGCCTGTAAACATCACCGGGCTTGAGGTTGAGTTCTTCGAACATTCGCTCCTGCTCTCCTGTCACCTCGACATCCAAAAGCTCGGCTGTCCACCCCTCGGGGACGGCGGCGAGGACCAATGTCAGCGCCTGGCTTGGCTTAGCTAGCGCGATCCAAATTTGCTGTTCTGCCACGTCCGGCGAAAGATCGTCCGCGGTCACTTCAACAACAGCAAAGGAGTTGCCGAACGACTCTGCCATAATCGTTCAATGCGGACGATGGGCGGCTTGTTTCTCTGTCTGGCCGAAATAGGCCACCCGCCATTTAAAAACAGGCAACTGCGCAGGAACGATTTAAGGGCGTTGAAATTAGGCAACAAGGGTGAATGCACTTGAATCCTGCCAAGCCATTCACCTTAAAATCCCAGCGCCTCTCCCCCGGGAGCGCTGGGATTTGTCTTTGCGCCCTACCAAATGTTCCAGCCAGCCTTATGTTCACTTGTGAACAGAACGCCGAACGGCAGCGTATTATCATTCGGATAGCTCAAACCCAACGGTTAGGACCCGCAGGACGAGGTGTATGCCATGCAGAGACGACGACGCCGGGTTAAGCAGACTATAACCCTAGAAGAACGCCTTGCCCAAGAAGCCCAAGAACTACGCCAACGAGCAAGAGGGCTTCCCCCATGTCGAGAGCGGGAGGCATTGCTAAGGAAGGCGCGACAGGACGAAACAGCCGCCCACATGACGGAGTGGCTAACGTCTCCAGGACTGAAACCGCCCGGCTAGAAACAAACTGAGAGTAACCGGGTTGTAAGCGGCATCACCGGACTTGGCATCGGGGGACTGAAAGATACTGTGCGCTCGCGCCACCCTTGACCTAGATCAAGATCGTCCGAGCGATGTAGTGCTCAGCGTGGGAGCATGCGCTACGACTGGCTTGCCATCGCGGGATACGCCTCGATTGTGTTGGCGATATCCGTCCTTCTGATCCTGTTCAGCATGTAAAAGGCCGCCTCAGGTGGGCGGCTCTCATGCGAACAGATCGTTCCCCGCCTGCAAGATCTTCACGTAGGTCCCGCTTTCGTGCTTCTCCAGCCAGCCATGCACGATGGCGTATTTGAGGCCAGCGCTGTATTCGGCCGGCGATGCGCCGTCCTTGTCGATGAAGGGATAGTTGATCTTTTCGATGTAGATCCGGCCATCCTGGATTGGCTCGAATGCTCGCGCGTGGTCCATGAGCCTGCGAGCGGCTTTCTCGGGGTCGGAATAGGGGCGGTCTTCTTTTAATCTTTGCATGGGAACGCATTCGAAAGCGCGATCCGAGCTATTGACGCGGCGGAATGGTGCCGCTCCTCCGGATGGTCGACAAGATAATGAACCACGATTTTACGACCCATCGAAATGCCTGTTCCGTTCACCAGCAATTCAATCGCGGCGTATCTGATGCGAAACTTTGCGTACGCCAAGGACGGCGGGATATTCGACGCTTTGAAAAGAGATGCCGGAGCAAAAACCGCCGCAACAAGGGCTGCGATCAATTCTAAGCTTTCAGCATTTCACGAGGCATTTCGCGGCCGTTTCGATGAATGAAGCCGGCGCCGGTTCGACGAGGGTGCGAGCGAGCCAGTCCACCGGGCGGCACGCCGCACAATCACCCGCATAATCGTGGGAGGAAATAGTGGCAAAGACGTACTCACTTGAAGATCTTCGATCGATGCCCCCCAACGCCCGCGCCGTTCTTTACCAGAACGCCATGAAGCGATTGGATCAGGGAGGGCAAGCGATCGTGGACATGATCGAGCATTAACTTGTCACTCAGCTCTGGCGACATGTTGAGTAGCGATCCTGACTACATTCGCATGAATGAGATTATATGGGCGCACAAATCTGAAGCTCTCAAGGCGGTCGAAGCTCGCCTTCCTGCCCTAGCCGGTATCGAGCCTTTCATTTGCGAAGAGCTTGGCGAACGATATCGTCCGCAAAATGGAGGGACCAACATCGCTGGCTATCTCACGGGAACTCTGATGAGACACCTCGGTTTTTGTCGATGATGGCCCCGGACAAATGCCTCCGGGCAGCATCGCAAAAACTGCCATGAAATGGAAATTAAAACCCCGGTAGAAAGGCTGAGGCTTTCGGTCGGATAGACGACGCTAGACCAAACTGGCGCGCGCTATCGCGCGGATGACAGACCCTTTCGCGGGCGGGGATAGCGAGGTCCGCATTGCCTTCAAAAGCAGACATCGACGATGCCTAAGTGAATTTCCGCCAAGGGCCAGATTCGGACTCATACGCTGCAGCAAACGACATGCACGAACCGCAGTGATTTACTCAATCACCTCGTCGGCGCGGGCGAGTGATCGAGCACTTTGATCACTGTCTCGTACCTTGTCGGCGCCCATCGCGCTCTGTTAATAGACACCACGCCGCACGGCGCGACGCGTATGGCGGTACACGCGACGGTCGACACGACGCGCAGTCACGCGGGCGCGCCGGTACGTGTAGGCCTGCGCTTGATCAACGCTTAACTCCATGCCGCGCGGTGTCACCTGCGGCGAGACCGGAACCGTCGCCAACACCACTGCTGCAAACAGTAGTCCGACAATTGAGAAAGCTCTCATTGCACCGACTCCCTGTTGTCACACTGTGTAAACGGCAAAAGCCGTCTGGTCTGTCTTCCCATTTGTCGGCCACTGTCAGCAGGAGTGTTGATCTAGATCAACGGATCAATAAGGGCCAACAACGGACATGCAACCTGACGGGTTTTTGCATAGACCCTCGCGCGGGGCGAGCGTAGGTTTGTCGTGCCAACCCTCACTTGAGCCAAGCCATAGACCGGAAGGAGCGTTCAAATGTTGACGAAACGTGATCTTCTTCGTTCAGCCGCCTTGGCCGCAATTACGGCGTCAACGGCAAAGTCCGTCCCGACGTACGCACAGACGAGCACCGACCGCCCAGGGTTTTTCAAGGCAAAGGACATTGCTGAGGCAGGTTTCATCTATGGCCTGCCGATAGTGATGAACTACGGCGTCATGTACGAGTACGCCGTCGATCGCAATTCGGGGCAGTTCAAGGCCCCCTTCAATCAGATCAAGAATGAGCCCAACGTCTTCACCTACAAAGACACGGCAATTCCTACGCCGAACAGCGACACGCCCTATTCGTTCGTGTGGATGGACTTGCGGGCAGAGCCCGTCGTCTTGTCAGTTCCGGCGGTGGACCCGAAGCGCTACTTCTCGGTCATGCTTTGCGACGGCAATACCTACAACTATGGCTATATCGGCAGCCGCGCCACCGGAAGCGAGGCCGGCGACTACATGGTTGTTGGACCGGACTGGAAAGGCGCGACCCCGCCCGGTATCAAGAAGGTGTTCCGGTCGAGCACCCAGTTTTCAGTCGCGGGATATCGCACCCAGCTTTTCGACGCGGATGATCTCAACGGCGTCAAGCAGGTTCAGGCTGGCTACAAGGTGCAGACGCTTTCTGTCTATCTGAAGCAGCCGGCTACGACGGCCGCCGCACCAGCCATCGATTTTCCGAAGATCGACAAGGAACTCGTGAAGACGAACTTCTTCGAGTATCTCGACTTCGCATTGCAGTTCGCTTCGCCGCAGGAGAACGAGAAGGAGATACGCGCAGCACTTGCGAAGATCGGCGTCGGACCCGGCAAGACCTTCAACTTCAAGGACCTCCCGCTGGAGCAGAAGCTCGAAGTCGGCCTCGGCATGAAGGAAGGTGAGAAGAAGGTCGATGAGGCCGTTGCAAACGCCGGTATAGCGATCAACGGCTGGCGGGTTAGCGGTCTTCCGGGCGACGGTGCCCACTATAATGGTGACTGGCTGAAGCGCGCCGCGGCAGCGAAGGCCGGAATTTACGGCAATGACCCTGCGGAAGCGACCTATCCGCTCACGCGCATTGATAGCGACAACCAGACACTCGACGGCAGTAAGCACAACTACACCCTGACATTTCCGCCAGGCCAGCAGCCGCCAGTAAATGCCTTCTGGTCATTGACCATGTATGACGGAAAAACGCAGTTCCTTATCGAAAACCCGATCAACCGCTATCTGATCAACTCGCCAATGCTGCCCAACATGAAGACGAACTCCGACGGATCGCTGACCCTTTATATCCAGAATAAGTCGCCGGGCACCGACAAGGAAGCCAACTGGTTGCCTGCTCCGAACGACACGATCTATCTTGTGATGCGCCTATATTGGCCGAGGACGGAAGCACCTTCGATCTTGCCGCCGGGCGAAGGGACATGGCAGCCGCCCGGCATAAAGCGGGTCGCATAGGACGACCGAGATAGCGCCCCCCCCGCAAGTACGAGCACCGCGCTGGTGAATTTCATCGCGAGTGCGCGCGGCTGTCTGAAAGGATGCAATGTCGCCTTTGGGGTCATTTGCGGCCTCAATCTGGGACGCGCGTAGGTCCGCTAAGGGCCACATCCGGACTCATGCAGCGCAGCATCATTCGGTCAGATCGTCGACGCGGTCAGCAGGGATGGAGAGGTCGGGGCAGCAAAAAGGCACGGCAGTCATCCCGGTCCTAGACCAGTACACGAGTATCGGGCGCAGTCCCGGTAAACATCCCGACACTCGAACGACGGCAACTGGTTCAGATGACGACAGTCGCGATAGCGTGCACGACAGGTGCTTATGCATTGCTGCTTAGCGGTCTGTGCGCGCGCTAAGGTGCTAGTGGAGCCATCGGCATCGCGCGCATTGAGTCTTCCAATACTCAAGGACGGAGGCACTGCTAAGACGAGGCAGATGACGATAAGCGACCGCTTGGTGCATTTCATGGCTCAGCTCCCGTTGAGATCGATGACGGCACAACGACCGCCTGTAAAGCGGACATTTCCTACGACTGCTTGTGACATAGCGACAGCGATGCCTGACTTTAGCGTCAATCGTCATTTACCACCAACCTCGCCAACATGACCTCGCCATCAGTAATGTAGTGGTTGACGCGTTCGGTGGGGAGATTTTGGCCGGCTTGATACACTTGCTCCGCCTCGATAGATCGATTTTTCTTCAACTCACCGACGATATAGTCGCGCTCTGCATTCGTATCCGAGTCCGTGGCGTGGGTGATCTGAAATGTAAGGTGAGTTAGGGACAAGCCGGTGTCCCTGGTGCCGGCTCCTACCCACAGAGCGCGTTCATTGTCCGGCGGGCGTTTGGTATTCAGCCAGAAGTCCTCTGCTCCCCAGGTGTCCCGGGCACGCGTTTGGCTCAAAGCCCAGAACCGGATGTGATGGCGCTTTCGTGGGCTATTATCGATCGCCTTTTGAAAGCCAATGTCTTGGCCACGTCCAAAAAGATAGAGGGTGCTAAATGGGGCGCTGGGGTATGGAGAGTTGAATACGAAGGCACGGATCATGCGCCATGAGCTGGCTAGACTGAGCCGATCTGCTTCTGACCAGCCGAGCGCTGCAAAGGCCACGCGAAGCTGCTGGAGAGTGCCTATGAGTTCGACGTTCACTGGGTCGCCAGGCAAACCGTCGCCCGTAATCGTGTAACTAGGCACACGTTTGCGTTGGAGGATCTTCAGTCCCACGCGAATGGCGCGCGGCAGAACAATATACGCGGCGATTCCATAGGTGATGCCGACGGCCAGGATCCAGGGTAACCTGCGGTCCGCGGTTTCAAAGACGACAAAGACGATCAACCAGACACAAAAGATGCCTAATCCAAAAATCAGCAAACGTCGCAAAAGACGTTTAATTAATCTCATGATCTCGGCACCTTAAGCAGGCAACGGTGATGGCGTTCGCCTCTTTGTTATGCAACTTCGGCATCGCCGATTGGAACTGTTTTGAGTCATTAGCGCCATTTTGATCATCGGCCTATCATTTCCGGTCTTTTCCCGATGACCGGACATCCTCGGTCTCCGTCGGCATGTCTCAAACGGGCCAGGAGCAGACATTAGCTCACTATTCAAGCGCGCTGCTGCCGGTGAGCGGGCGGGTTTAGGCGCACATGCCTATGCCATCTTCTTCAGTACCGCGCTGAAGCGAACGCTACGCTTGCCGACAAGCGCAGTCGCTTCCGCGATCGCGCCTTCGTCGGTATAGGTGCCAGAAAAGCCGATGCCGACCTCGTAGCCGCCGAACAGCGGCCGCTCGCCCACGCTTGGCGTGTGCTCGTGATTGACGAGCTCGCCCTTCCACCGTCCGTTCGCGCCGGTGTAGGCGCCGATGTAATCGAAGAACGCGTCGCCACCGTGGATCCGGCCGTCGTGCAGCATCATGACGCCGGTATTTCCGCCATCGATACCATCAAGCATCCGAATGTGAATGGAATAGAGGCCGTTGCTGATGCCGCCTTGTCCGACTGGCGTGATGGGCGGTGCGGCCTCCTCGCTGATGGGGGTCATCAACGCGTAGAAGGCAACGCCAGGTAATTGCGGCGCGCCACCTTCAAAATAGTATTGCTCGCCCTGCTGCCGACCCTTGAGCGTCAGCGTGACGATGTCAGTCTTCAACAAGGGCTGGAAATTCGGATCCTTGTTGTGGCGCAACGTCAACATGTCAGCCAATACCTCGCCGCCAGCAGACTCCTTGAAGGTGCCGACGAATGCGAAGGCCGAACTGCCGCCCATCATCTTGCCGTCATAGAAATAGAGGACGCCACGGCGGGAACCGTGCACCGTATGCATCTCGACCTTGTAAAGTCCCTTCAGCATTTCCGCTCCGGCCGAAATCCTGGCCTGCGGGTTGTTCTCTCCGCCACGCCATAAGACCGATTTCATCGCGCCTGGGCTGAACTTCAACACGGCCTGGCGCTTCCTTCACGTCGATGGAAGTAAGTTACCCCCGCGCGGCGATATAGGCGATAAGGGAGTATCGCTTGTTGAGGTAGATCAAACGAGAAATGTCACGATGTCGAGTTGGGTCAAACTCGGGGGTCGGACCGCGCAGCCGTGAGGTCCGCTCCACCCCCGACACCGGACTTTCGATACCCAGTGCGGCATGTCCGAAAGGGGCAACAAACGGAAAGTCGCCGAATTGCGCGGGCTGGACGCCTCGTTCTGGGCTCCCTCATGAAGCCGATGGCAGCCAATGCTTTCGTCAGAGTTGTTTCAGATTGCAGTAACTCGTATCCGCTAGCAACGAGTTACCTTGGATCGAACCGGGCTGTTACAGCTTTGAAGTTGGCGAGATTGATTGTGGCGGCATGAGCATGGCTGGCTGCAAGCCTGGCGAAGTAGAACTGACCGCCAGTGACCTGAGAACTCCCGCTAATCTCTCGGCCGCCGACCGCATCGCGTTCACCGACAAGTGCATCGCCCACTGCCCAGCATCATTAGACGGCGCCGCCCGATCAGCAGCGGCGACCGGAAAAAGAAAAGGATGGCTAGGCGCATGCGAGCGCCTCCGTCCGCGACGCCTGGCCCGAACATCCGGAACTAGTCCGGCAGGCCAGCTAGCGAGCGCAGCAGCGGCACGCTGTCTTTTGCGATGATGCCGTTGGGCAACTCCATCATCTTCTTCAACGCCACGTCGCGGCGCTCGCCGAGCTTGGCGCGGTCGTCGACGGTCAGGCCCTGCATGACCTCCTTCAGTCGCGAGGCGCCGAGGTTGGTGCAGTAGGCGGCGCTGCCCGGCTGTTGGCGCCAGGACGCGTCAAGATCGCCGGCGTCGACCCCGTCGAAGCCGATCTCCTCGATTAGGCCGATCACCACATCCTTGGCCCGCTGGTCGTCGCCCGTGACCGGCAGGGCGATGCGCTCCGGCGAGCCCTTGGGGCGCCCTCGATTTCGGAGGCTGTCAATCGAGATGTTGCTGAACGCCTTGACGACCGGTCGTCCCAGCTGCTCGGCGACCCACTTCGTCTCGGGCATGCCGCTTTCCAACGGCTCTATGCGTCCGTCACGCATGGAATAGTAGTTGCCAGTGTCGACCACGATGAGGTCGTGGCGCGCGCCATCGAATAGATTGGCCGGAAATTGCTGGATAGCCTTCATCGGCACCGAGATGATCAGTACGTCTGACTGCTTGGCGACATCGACGACCGACACCGCCGTCGCGCCGACCTCCTTCGCCAGGTCGGCGAGCGTCTCGGGGCCGCGGGAGTTTGCGATCCGCACGTTATGCCCCGCGTCCTTGAGCTTTCGTGCGAGGCAGGCGCCGATGTTGCCGGCGCCGATCAGACCGATTTCCATGGTTTCTCCGTTCTAGTGGCTTTGCGTCCTTGCGGCCCGCCCCTCTGGCAGACCTTCGGCGGGTCCCCCGCTGCGCCCAGTCAATGAATGTGACCTAGGCCAGATATGGGGCTATGCATGTCGAAAGCGCAAGAACGCCTAGCGACAGGACTTAGTCAGATGGGTAGGACTGCCTCGGACGGACAAATTCTGAGAGACAGCCGCAGGGTCGGAAAGGTGCTTGCGCGCGTTGGCGACAAGTGGAGTGTGCTCATCATCGTACTTCTCGGTGGCGGGGCCCGTCGCTTCAACGAGATCAAACGGAGCATCGCGGGCATCTCGCAGCAGATGCTGACAAGAACGCTGCGAGGGCTGGAACGTGACGGCGTTGTCAAACGGACAATACTTGCGTCCAGTCCCCCTCAGGTTGAATATGCTCTGACAAATCTCGGTCGATCTCTAAGCAAGCCGGTGCTTGCCCTCGGGAAATGGGCGTGTGAGCACATCGAAGAGGTCAACGAAGCGCAGAAACTGTTCGACGAGGGAAAGCGGCATGCGGACTAGCGCCCGGAAGATGCTGGTGCGCCGCGGTGTGCGAACCGGATGACATCCGAGGAGCTCGCGCGACCACGAATGAGTTTCACGTCCTCTGACCGCCATGCCCGCTTTGGGTCAAACTCGGAAGTCGGAACGCGCAGCCGTGAGGTCCGCTTCACCGCTGACGTCGGACTTCGATAGCCAGTGCGGCATCTTCCGAAAAGGGCCACATCCCGACTCACGCGCCGCGGCAAATAGCTGCTTCGTTCGATTAAGTGGTGCCGAAGCAGCAAAGGCGGGTTGGGCTCAGCCCAAACTTAGTGCCGAAACTGCCGTGCTGCTTGAGCATATCCAATCCGGCGTTCGGGCGGAATTGGACATCGCGCCGTACCCCGAGCGAGTATCAGGCGCACGTCGTCGGCAAAGACTTGCTCCAGAACGTCCTGTTGCGCGGGACTTCCTCCGAGACGGTACATCCCTGTCGAGGATTGGTTTCAGGAGGTCGACGGCACGGGAGTGTTCACCTCGCCGATTCGCCAGCGCTCCCTCAGATATGGCCAAAGCTGTAGTTCCAACGACGGCCCCCGTCGCCAAGACCGAACGAGCGCATCGCATCAAGCGTCCTACGGCGCGGAACTTACGGACGCGCCACTTTGCCCTATGGCCACTCCATTGCTAATGCCCTCGCTCGGGGACAATCTCGACTAACGAGCTGGTCATTCGGTGGATTTCGGCTTTCGAGGATCATGTGTCCGCTTTTCCGAATTTGCAGATCTTGCACAAGCTCATGGTCGCGTTTGCCGCAGTAGTTGCGATCATATTTGTGAGCAGCGCGATTGTATACGACAGGCTTCGCGTGATCGAAGCGGCCAAAAATTTGCGGGTCCACACCACTGACGTGTTGGACACGCTAGACATGGCACTGGAGGCAATGTTGGATCAGGAAATCGGTGTGCTCGGCTATTTGCTCACCGGCGACCAGAAATTTTTGGAGCCCTATCATAAGGGCGGCCAAGTCTTCGGCGTGGCGATCAGGAGGCTAAGGGACCTCACCTCGGACAACCGCGCTCAGCAGAGCCGGCTTGATGAATTAAACGAGCTGGCGACGAAGTGGCGCTCGGAGGTCGCCGAGCGGAAGGTCGCGCTGATGGCGAACCCAAAGACGCGCGAGGAGGCACACGCGTTGACGGCCTCGGAGGTCAGCAAAACCGCAATGGACCTCGTCCGCGGCAAGCTGGACGAAATCGACACGGTTGAGCGCGACTTATTGGCAAAACGCGACGTCGTGCAGAAACAGGCGTACGCGACTGCATATGCAATGACCATTCTCGGCGGCGCAGCCTCGCTCATGACCGCAGTGCTGATGGGCGTTCTACTCACGCGCACCATCACGATGCCGATCACCCGCATGACCAGCGCCATGGCAGCATTGGCCAGGGGCGACACCAGCATCGAAGTCCCCGGGGTTGGCCGGGGCGATGAAATCGGTGCGATGGCGGCGGCGGTTCGAGTGTTTAAAGAGCGCATCATCGAACGCGAGCGGACCCAGGCAGAGCTCGCGCACTTCAATCGCATCGCGACGGTGGGGCAGCTGACGGCCTCGATTGCCCATGAGGTCAATCAGCCGATTTCCGCGGCGGTCACCAACGCCGAGGCGGCTCTGCGCTGGTTGGGTGCCCACCCGCCCAACCTCGATGAGGTCCGTCAGGCCCTCACCTGGATCGCCGCGGACGGGAAACGGGCCGGAGACATCATCAGCCGGATCCGAGCCCTGATCAGGAAGGCGCCACCGCCCAGGAGCCGTTTTGACCTCAACGAAGCCGTCCTCGACGTCATTGCCCTGGTCCGGAACGAAGTGCTGAGGCATCGCGTCTCGCTGCAGACGCAACTCGCCGGGGACTTACCGCAGATCGAAGGTGATCGCATTCAGCTGCAGCAGGTGATCCTCAACCTGGTCGTCAATGCCGTCGAAGCCATGGCCAGCCTCGACGAGGGGGAGCGGGAGCTGCAGATCAGAACCGAAGCGGACGCCGTCGGCGGCGTGCTCGTCAGCGCGCTGGATTCCGGCATGGGATTCGAAGCGTCGAGCATGGACCACATCTTCGAAGCCTTCTACACAACCAAGCCCCATGGCATAGGCATGGGCTTGGCCATCTGTCAGTCGATCGTCGCGGCGCACGGGGGACGGATGTGGGCCACCGCAAATAAACCTCGGGGCGCCATATTTCAGTTCACCCTACCTCCGAAGCAGGCCGGGACTGCTTCCGCCGAGCACGATGGCCCAATGCCGTTGGGGTGAGGTTGCGGGTCTTGAGGAGCGAAAGCGTGGTGGCAATGTCAGCTGCGGTCGCCTTGCGCTCGGATATCGCTTTGGGGCGATGATGGCGCTCGACCCACGACGCTTGCTAGCACCCCGGCCCGGGTAGAGTCCGACGACGCCGACCTGTGCGGTGGAATTGGCCAAATTGCCGAACTCCTGTGCGAAGTTTGGCCGCGTCGAACGTGAACATCGCGGCGGCGCTGCCGACGTAGATGGCTGTTGCGGCCAGGCCTATTGAACTATTTGCGGACGAATCCGCGAAGTGGACCAAAGTCTTCAAGATTCTGAGGCCACGGCAGCATGAGCCCGCCGATCGGCGGTTTCTAGCCAGGACCGTTTGGGGTCAAACTCGGAAGTCGGAACGCGCAACCGCGACGTCCGCTTCACCCCCGACACCGGACTTTCGATAGCCGGCGCGGCACTTCCGAAATGGGCCAAAAGGCGACATGCCTGCGGCTGATACAAATTGGAGGGGCGCCTCATAATCCCGTTTGTTGAACAGTGCGTTGAATGCTCGAGGACAAGCGTTTTGTTCCTTTCTTCCATCGACGCCATCTCTCATGCTCCTTCCTCTCGCCGATTAGCTTATCTCGTCGACCCGGTCCGGGTAGAAGGCGACGTAATCCTTGATCTGCGCCATCGCTTCAAATGGCGTCTCATAGGTCCACACCGCATTGAGGGAGCGATCTCCGCCAGCCGGAATGCTGTAATAGGAAGCGTCACCCTTGTAGGGGCAATACGTCGTGTGTCCACTTCGCACGAGCGCGGCCATGTCGACATCCCGACGCGGGATATATTGAACGGCCGGATAGGAGGCTTCGCGAAGCGTCAGCGCATCGCAGGTGTCGGCGATGATCTTTCCGCCAACTTCGACCACGACACGAGATGGATTTGCCTCGATCGAGATGGGGTGGTCGGACCCCGGAATCTGCAACGCTTTATCAGCCATGATTTGCATCCTTTTCAATTGGAAACGGGTACCTCTGGACGCCGTGTAACTCCGGCGTCCAGAGAGGTCAGCGACTCTTGCCGCCATCGACGTTGAATACATGGCCCGTGATGAACGATGCTTCGTCCGACGCGATGAAGGCGATGGCGTTCGCGACCTCCTCTGGGCGGCCGAGGCGATCCATCGGAACAGTCGTTACCAAAGCCGCCTTGTTCTCCGGCGTGCCCGTAAAGCGGGTCAGCATGCCGGTATCGATGGGACCAGGCGCCACGACGTTGACACGGATCCCCGATCTGACGGTCTCAAGCGCCACCGACTTGGTGATGCCTTCGACCGCATGCTTGCTGCCGACATAGACAGAGGCGCCAGCCGCACCCTCGTGACCGTAGGTCGAGGAGATGTTGTGTTTGCCGTCAGGGCGTGTGAGACAAATTGAAGGATTTTGCGGAGGGAGGATTTCTGGTTCATCGTAGCCACCAGGAGCGAAGATGAAGCAGAAATCCGGACCGGGCAAAGCGCCGGCAGAACAGGTACTAAGGGACATTCGGCGCCAGACCCGCCGGCAGTATTCGGCGGAAGAGAAGATCCGCATCGTGCTGGAAGGACTGCGGGGCGAGGAGAACATCTCCGAGCTCTGCCGGCGTGAGGGCATTGCCGCTCAATGTATTACGGCTGGTCGAAGGAGTTCCTCGAAGCCGGTAAGCGCCGCCTGGCGGGCGATACGGCGCGTGCGGCGACCTCCGGCGAGGTGACGGATCTCCGTCGTGAGACGGCCGCATTGAAGGAAGTCGTGGCCGACCTCACCCTTGAGAACCGCCTACTCAAAAAAAGCATGAACGGGGATGGGGAGGACGAGGCATGAGATATCCTGCGTCCGAGAAGGCCGAGATCATCCAGTTGGTCGAGCAGTCGCACCTGCCGGCCAAGCGCACGCTGGACAAGCTCGGGATCCCACGCGCCACGTTTTATAGATGGTATGATCGCTATCGTGATGGCGGCGTCGAGGCGCTGGCTGACCACCGGTCTCGACCTGACCGGATATGGAATCGCATCCCCGACGATGTGCGGGGCCAGATCATCGACCTGGCGCTGGAGCTGCCCGAGCTGTCGCCGCGCGAGCTGGCCGTGCGGTTCACCGACGAACGGAAGTATTTTGTCTCCGAGGCATCGGTCTATCGGCTGCTGAAGGCGCATGACCTCATCACCAGCCCCGCCTATGTGGTGATCAAGGCGGCGAACGAGTTCAAGGACAAGACCACCGCCATCAACCAGCTCTGGCAGACCGACTTTACCTACCTCAAGATCACCGGCTGGGGCTGGTACTACCTGTCGACCGTGCTCGATGACTTCTCGCGTTACATCGTCGCCTGGAGGCTTGGTCCCACGATGTGTGCCTCCGACGTCACGGCCACACTCGACCAGGCACTCGCGGCCTCCGGCCTTGACCACATCACCGTCGCGCACCGGCCGAGGCTTCTCAGCGACAATGGTTCGAGTTACGTCGCGGACGATCTGGCCAGGTGGCTCGAACACAAGGGCATGCAGCACGTGCGCGGCGCTCCGTATCATCCCCAAACCCAGGGAAAGATCGAGCGCTGGCATCAGACCCTGAAGAACCGCATTCTGCTCGAGAACTATTATCTACCTCACCACCTCGAACGGCAGATCGGCGCCTTCGTCGAGCATTACAACCACGTCCGCTATCATGAGAGCATCAAAAACCTGACCCCGGCTGACGTCTACTTCGGCAGAGCCGAGACCATCCTAACCGAACGACAGCGCATCAAGCGTGAGACCATCGCAAACCGCCGCTTGCAGCACCAACTGCAGGCCGCTTAAACTCCAACAACAGATGAGCCAGAGCCTCCCTTCTCGAAAAGCCTGATTAGTCTCAAATTATCTGACGACGGACAAGGATGGGACGAGCCTACACCACCCTACCGAGGCCCTATAACGGAGCTGCAGAAGAAATTGAGAGCTTCGCTTCCAAACGAAGTACTCTTTGATCATGTCACGCGCGCTGTCAGGAAAGACGATCTGATTGCGTTTCGTATGATGACGGACAAGACCCGATATGATCAGCTTCCGGAAGAACTACGCAGGTACGATGCCAATAGCTTTACCGACAAGTACAACAGATTAGCTTGGGACGAGCCTTGCCGTACCATCGCCGCGCATATGTCTAAGGATGGATACTGGTATATACACCCCGACCAGCACCGCACTTTGTCTATTAGAGAAGCAGCAAGAGTTCAGTCGTTTCCTGACTGGTTCAGGTTCGCGGGTCCGCGGACAGCTCCCTTCAAACAAATAGGTGAGGCCGTAGCCCCTTTCGTTGCTCAAGCTATTGGGCGAAGGATACTCGACTTCCTCGGCTCATCTCAGGGTCGAGGTCGCCCAAGCTCTCGGTTGGTCGATACGCACCTAAAGATTCGCAAGACCATGCGGAAATGGTTCGATAGCGAGGCGAAAAAGAATTCGCAGCGGCCTTGGCGGCTCGAAGCCGACGTCTGGCTAAATCTGACAGGCGAGTTACTTTTTGGCGACAGAGGGCAGCGCGGGAAGGCGCATTTATTCTGGCCAAACTTCCGCAAAGACTGGCCGGACCCCCGGGCCTATCTCCGAGACGATCACCGCGCTGGCCACCTTCGCACAATCGGGATGAGCAAGATTGCGCCTACCCTCGATGCGTTCGCAAAGTATCTTGCCGCAAACAATGCGCCGTCAGTCCGAGAGCTGATATCGATTGGAATAAACGAAAAGACAGCTCGTCGCGCGATGGCTTTAAGCGAGAAAAGCCACGATCGGCCCAACGATAGCGCACTCATTCGCGTAGCAAGTCGTGTCTTTGAGCGCGTGGCGGGACAAAAATCGAATATCGAGAATCAGATTGCTACCGCGCTTCTCGTTGGCAAGGATGAAGACGCAGTACTTTATGCGGCAGCTATTGAGCTTGGCGAAACAATCTGCACGGCATCGGCCCCTGCCTGCATGTTGTGCCCGATCGAACTGAACTGCTCTCACTTACGTAAGGGTTGAAGCGGAGCCTCTCATCCTTGAAGAAGATTGCAGAGAAAAAGCTGAGGGCTCACCGGGGAGATATCATGTCCCCCGAGAAGCGGAGCGTGCTCATGTCTCGGATCAGAGGCCGAGACACCGGGCCCGAAAGGATGATCGCAGAGCGAGTGTCCGGCTTGGGGTTTCGTTGGGAAAGCCATTCGGCGGATTTGCCGGGCCGGCCGGATTTCGTCTTCCGCGACCAGCGAGTCGCAGTGTTTGTTGATGGTGATTTCTGGCACGGCTCGCGGTTCCCAACCTGGCGCCATAAGTTGTCTGAGGCTTGGGAGGAAAAGCTCGCGGCTAACATTAAGCGCGATCAACGAAATCGGCGTATCCTGCGCCGGAACGGTTGGCGAGTCGTCGGCATATGGGAACATCAGATTGAACGAGATCTGCCCCTCTGCATTGATCGCATCACGCGAGCATTGTTCGCGATCCCTTCGAGAAGAATTGAAAGCTAGCTCTCTTCGCACTGCTTACGCGTATTTCGTGCTGGCCGCTTACGTATAATGCGCCGGGCATAGTGGCGGAGGGTCAGGGATTCGAACTCTCGGTACAGTTTGACAACCGAAACCGCGCAGCCCTCCGATCGCCGACACCTTTCCTTCAAACCTGTAACCCGCAGGTAACCACGGCGCTTGAGGGCACGATCGCAAGGCCTAACTGGGCCACGCAAAGGGGTCGGGGTGCGTCATTGCTAACTGCGAAAGCGCTTCCGGCCCGGTGAAAGGGTGGTGCCGCAAGAGGGATTCGAACCCCCGACCCCGTCATTACGAATGACGTGCTCTACCAACTGAGCTATTGCGGCGAACCGTTCGGCAACGGCCTGATAATTCGCGCCACCTGATATCGGGCATGACCCCGATTGGCAAGAAGATGCGGTTATTTAACCTCACAGCCGTTACCTAACCGCGAATTAGCTGCCCAAACGCGCCAGAAATCCGCGCCAACCGCCGATCTGGGCCTTGGGTGGGCCGATTTGTTCCGCAAATTCGTCCACGGGGCCGTCCTCATCGACCCCGGGGTCGTCGGGGGCCCTGATAATCGGGATCACCGCCGGAATGGGTGCCGGCGCGGCCTTGGGGAGGTCGGTCCGCGAACGGAACAAGGGGGCCGGGGCCGGGGGCGCCGGCTCGACCGCCGGCGGCGGGGCCGGCTCCGGTGCGGCGGCTTCGGCCGGGGCCGACTCGGCCTCGATGGCGGCCGGCAGCGGGGCGTTATCCTGCACGGGCGGAGCGGACGGCTCCTCCACGGGCTTCATCTCGACCGGCTTGTCCTCGACCGGCTCAACCGGCTTTGCCGCCGGCGGCTCATCGGCCACCTCCTTGGGCGGCTCGACCCGCCGCGGCGCCAGCATCGCCTCCTCGAAGGGCGAGGGCTCGATCGCATGGCCCTTGTCGGACGGCAGCGCCGCCACCGGCGTCTGCCACTGGAAGGCATCGAGACGGCCGGTGACCGGCGACACCGGACGCCAGCGATCCGAGACATAGCCGTCGGCGGTCCACACCGGATCGTGCAGCGCGCGCACCGCGCGCAAGGTCCAGGCCCGCGCCCGGCCGCTGTCGCCGTGCTCGGTGCGCTCGATCTCCGCCATCAGCAGCGCGACCCGCTGCGTCGGCGCCGCAATGAACGGCTCCAGCGCGGCACGCGCCTTCGCAAATTCGGACGCATCGATCGCAGCACGCGCGATCGCCAATGCGCCTTCGATATGGCCTGGAGTCTTCGCCGCCAGCGTCTCGACGCGCACCAGGCGCTGGCGCGCGGCATCGCCGAGCCGGACATGGGAATAGGCATCGGCGAGATCCGGATGCGGTTGCGCCAGCCATGCGGTCTCGACGATGCGCATCGCACGGCGCACCTGATGCGCCTCGCTCTCGAATTTGGCTGATAGCACGGCGGCCGGAATCAATGTCGGCGCCAGCTTGACCGCCTCCATCGCGCTCGAGCGCGACAGGTCGCGATCAACGGTCTCGAACTCCAGCGCGCGCGCCGTCAGCAGCACACCGCGCTGCCGACGATAGGTCGCCTTGTCGATCAGTCCGGCGGTCTGGTTGTTGTCGATGATCGACAGCGCGCCGGCCCAATCGCCCTTGGCGCAGCAGAAACCGAGCACCGCATGCGAGGCCCATGACGACGACGGCGACATTTTCAACGCTTCCTCGGCGATCATCACGGCCGCCACCGGATCGTCGGCGCGCTGCGCCTCGATGAACAGACCGCGCAGGCCGAGCAATCGTGTGTCGGGACGCTCGGCCATGGCGCGGAAGGCGCGCTGCGCGCCGTCGCGGTCGCCGTCGAGCTGTGCCGATTGCGCGTGCAGCAACAGCGCCAGCGGATCGCCGGCGGCGTGGCGCCGCGCCACTTCGGCATGCGCGCGGGCGCCTGCGGAATCGCCGTGCCCGATCGCGAGCAGGCCTTGCGTGATGGCATGACGGCCGCGGGCGTGACGCCGTTCGCGCCTGCCACGGCGGATGTGGCCCGGGACCTTCCACAGCCCGCGCAATATGACGCCGGCGACCATCGCGGCGACGATGACGAGGCCGAGCAGGTACATCGGCTGCTTGGAGGTCAGGCGGAAGCCGCCCCATGACATCACGAGATCGCCGGGCTGATCGGCCATCCAGGCCGCGCCCGCTGCAGCGAGCGCGATCAGCAGCAGGAACAGAATGATGCGGATCATCAAGAACCTATTGCAAAGATTTACTGGTTGACCGTGGCGAGCGCCGCCATGGCGTTGTCGGCAAATTTACGCGACGCGTCGAGCGCGGCGCGGCGCGCGTCTACCTTGTTGAGCCAGGCTTGCGCCGCAGTGCGATCGGCCGGCGGCAACGACTTCAATTCACGCTCGGTCAATGCGAGGTCATTATGCACGGCGGCCGATGTCACGCGCGCGACGATGCTGCCGCGATCGGTCCCCGTGCCATCGGTCCGCTCGATGCGGATCAGCTTGGAGGCGCCGGCCTGCAAACGATCGACCAAGCCGGCATTCGCCGTCGCCGCTTCCGGCGCCGGCGGCGCCAGTTGCGGCACGATCTCGATCAGCTCGCGGCACAGCGCGTTCGGGCTCGGCACACCTGACGTCGCGAACGTCTCGAGCGGCTTCAGCATCGCGGGATCATCCGCGAGCGCTTTCGCGGCCTCGAGCGCGGAGCCATAGGGATCGCCATGGCGAACCGCGACGTCGAGCAGCGACGCCGCGACCACGCGGCGCAGCGGCGCATCGTCCGCCTTCGCCTCGGCCTTGGTGTCGGCGATCTTGCTGTCCTGCCTGGCGATCGCGGCGCCCTGCGCCTTCACCGCGCCCTCGACCTTGTCGATGCGCGCCGTGATGCCGGAGATGTCTGGCGCAGCTGCGCCATCGCGCGGCGCAGCCTTCGCGTCGTTGACCGCGGCGGCAAGCTTGTCGGATTGCGCCCGTGTTGCGGCAAGCTCGGTGCGCAGCGCGGCGATCGATTTGTCGAGCGCCTCCAGCCGCGCCGTCGCCGCAGGATCGGCAGCCGCCGCGGCCGGCCGGCTGGCCTTTGCTTCGAGCGCGGTCAGGCGCGTGCCGAGTTCGTCGATCGTTACCGCGCTGGGCTGCGGCGCCGAGGCCGTCTGCACCGCGGGCCAGCCGAGCAGCCAGCCGACCCCGATCACCAGCGCCGCCGCGACGGCGCCCGATACCGGCGCCACCACCCAGGGCGACACCGGCCGCGCCGGCTCAGTGTCCCGCGCCACGGAGGCGGTCTCGGGCTGCGGCTCCGCCTCAGGCGCAGCTTCGGGCTGGCGCTCGGCTTCAGCCGCGGCAGCGTCCGCCTCGGCAGCTTCCTTGACAGCGTCCTTGGGAGCCTCCTCGGCCCCCTCCGTCTTTGGCGGCTCGCTGGAGACCTCGGTCGCCTGAAGATCGATGGTCGGCGGCGCGCGCTTGGGCCGGGAATCCGGCGAAGGTCCTGGGTCGTCGGGCCTTTCTTCAGCCATCGCAGGGGGTCCTCAAAACTATTGGCCGCACATTCTAACAGAATCGGCCGAAGTTCTTAGAGCACGATCCGAAAAACCGGGCACCGCCTAACATCATGTCGAGACGAAAGAATTATACCGCTCACGGCCGCAGGGTGCGGCTGAGTGCCTCGAGCAGGGCGTTTTCGTCGGGCTGTGCCGCCACCACCACCTTGGTCGCGCCGGCGTCACGGAGCACTGCGGCTACCGCCGCCGAAATGCAGCATTGCGGCAAAGCGAGGGCCGATATCTCGACGCCATCGGCCCGTATTGCGTCCAGGAACGCCTGCGCGCTGCGGCGGGAATAATGCAGCACCGCGGTGATCCGGTTCGCCAGGAAAGCGTCGCTGACCTCCCTGGGAAAGGCCGCCACCGGCGCCATCCGGTAGGTGGTGTGGGTGACGACGGTCAGCCCCTTTTCGCCCAATTCGCCCGCCAGATCGCGCGAGAGGTCGGCGCCGGCGAGATGGAGCAGCGTCGCCGAGGCCTCGAGTTCGCCGGCCTTGACCCGCGCCAGCACGAGATCGCGCAAGCTGCCGGCGTCGCCCTTGGCCACGATCACCCTGTCGAAGCCCGCGGCGCGCGCGGCATCGGCGGTGTGCGCCCCGACCGCAAACAGCGGCAGAAGCAACAGCCGGCTGGCCGTGAGATCGACCGCGCGCAGCGCATTGGCGCTGGTCAGGATGACGGCGTCATAATCCCCATCGTCATCATGGAACGGCAACGGCTCGAAGCGCAGCACCGGCGCAACCAGCGCGTCAAAGCCGCGCCCCCGCAGCGTCGCGAGCGTCGCGTCATTGTCCGGATGCGGCCGCGTGACAAGGATCGTCACGGTTCAGGCCTCCAGTCTTGGATTGGACCTTGGATTGGACCTTGGAAAATGGACCTTGCCGACCGATTGCACTTCAAGACCTCGCAATGCTACCCCGGAGGGAACATTTCTAGTGAGCAGATCGGGCCGGAACCCGGTTCCGGCCCGTCCGGATCATGCTCGTAGCACAAGGGCCGAAATTGGGACACGAACCACCGATGCTGGTGTTGGGGATCGAGACCACCTGCGATGAAACTGCGGCCGCCGTGGTCGAGCGGCAGGCCGACGGGCAGGCAAAAATCCTCTCCAACGTCGTGCGCTCGCAGACCGATGAGCACGCCCGCTTCGGCGGCGTGGTGCCGGAGATCGCAGCGCGCGCACATGTCGACCTGCTCGACGGCATCGTCGCCTCCGCGATGAAGGAGGCCGGCGTCAGTTATGCCCAATTGTCGGCGGTTGCGGCGGCCGCCGGACCCGGCCTGATCGGCGGCGTGATCGTCGGTCTCACCACCGCGAAGGCGATCGCGATGGTGCACGATACGCCGCTGATCGCGGTGAACCATCTCGAGGCGCACGCGCTGACGCCACGGCTGACCTGCGCGCTGGCGTTTCCCTATTGCCTGTTCCTCGCCTCGGGCGGCCACACCCAGATCGTCGCCGTGGTCGGCGTCGGAGACTATGTGCGGCTCGGCACCACGGTCGATGACGCGATGGGCGAGGCGTTCGACAAGGTGGCAAAAATGCTGTCGCTGCCCTATCCGGGCGGGCCGGAGGTCGAGCGCGCGGCCGCCGGCGGCGACCCGACGCGGTTTGCCTTTCCGCGCCCGATGCTCGGCCGCCCCGATGCGAATTTCTCGCTGTCGGGACTGAAGACCGCGGTGCGCAACGAAGCGAGCCGGCTGGAGCCGCTCGAACCGCAGGACATCAGCGATCTCTGCGCGAGCTTCCAGGCGGCGGTGCTGGAATCGACCGCGGACCGCCTGAGCGTTGGCTTGAAACTGTTCGAGGAGCGGTTCGGCACGCCGCGCGCGCTGGTCGCGGCCGGCGGTGTTGCCGCCAACCATGCCATCCGCAGTGCGCTGCAGGATGTCGCGGCGACGGCGCAGACCACGCTGATCATCCCGCCGCCGGCGCTCTGCACCGACAATGGCGCGATGATCGCCTGGGCCGGCGCCGAGCGGATGGCGCTCGGGCTGACCGACACGATGGAAGCGCCGCCGCGCGCCCGCTGGCTGCTCGATGCCAACGCCAAGGCGCCGGCCGGCTACGCCAACAGCCGCGCCGGATATTGAACCGAGGGTTTTGATGCCCGCGCACAAGTCAGTCAGTGTGATCGGTGCCGGCGCCTGGGGCACCGCATTGGCCGAGGTCGCGGCGCGCGCCGGACGCAAGGTGACGCTGTATGCGCGCAATGCCGAGCATGCGGCGCAGATCCAGACAACACGCGTCAACCCGAAGCTGGCTGGTTTTCAACTCCAGCCCGGCATCGTCGTGACGTCTGACATCGCTACTGCCGCCCGCGCCGACATCATCCTAGCCGTGACTCCGGCGCAGCATTTGCGCGCCGCGGTCGGTCATATCGCGTCGCACCTCAAGCCAGATACGCCTGTCATCGCCTGCGCCAAGGGCATCGAGCACGGCACCCACAAATTCATGACCGAGGTGATCGCGGAAGCAGCACCCGGCGCCGTGCCCGCGATCCTGTCGGGACCGAGCTTCGCCGACGACGTCGCGCGCGGCTTGCCGACTGCGGTGACGCTGGCCGCCAGGGACGAGGCGCTGGCCGGCGCGCTGGTGCAGGCGCTCGGTTCAGCGACCTTCCGGCCCTATCACACCACCGATGTGCGCGGCGTCGAGATCGGCGGCGCAGCCAAGAACGTGCTGGCGATCGCCGCCGGCATCGTGGTCGGCAGGAATCTCGGCGCCTCCGCGCTCGCAGCGCTGACCACGCGCGGATTCAGCGAGCTGGCACGATTGGGCCGCGCCTGCGGCGCGCGCGCTGAAACCCTCGCCGGCCTATCGGGATTGGGCGATCTGCTGCTCAGCTGCTCGACCGCGCAATCGCGCAATTTCGCGCTCGGCCTCGCGCTCGGACGCGGTGAAGCCGCGCCGGTCGGCAAGCTCGCCGAGGGCGCGTTCACTGCGCCTGTCTTGTGCGAGCTCGCCGCTTCGCGAAAGGTCGACATGCCGGTATCGAACGCGGTCGCCGCGATCCTCAGCAACCGGCTGACCATCGACGCGGCGATCGAAGGCCTGCTGACACGTCCGTTCAAGGCGGAAGGTTAGTCAACGCCCCGTCGCGAAGGCGACGAGGTCGTTCAATCCCGATCCCATTCCGTCAGACGCGACGCCAAGCTCCTCGACTGCCGCGTTGGCGCGGTTGACCCAGAAGGTCGGATAGCCGAACCACTTCGCTCCAGCGACATCCCAACCGGCGAACGCCGCAAAGACGATCTCTTCTTTCGGCAGCCCGAACGCGTCGACGCCCATCTGGTAGGCGCGGGCATCGGGCTTGAAGGCCTGAACCCTGTCGGTTGAGAGGTGAGGCTCCAACAGCCCCTCAAGCCCGGAGTTCTTGATGGCGGCATCGAGCATCGGCGCGGTGAGATTCGACAGGAACACCATGCGAAGGCCTGCATCACGCAGCTGCCGCAGCGCCGGCCCCACGTCAGGCCACGCCTTCAGCTCCAGATAGGTCTGCATCAGGCGGTCGCGCTGCTCCGCCAACAGCTCGATCTTCAACGCCTTGGCCGCGAAGGCCAGCGCGTCCTCGGTGACGCGCCAGAAATCGGTGTAGCGTCCGCCAAGCGTCCGGAGCCAGCCGTACTCGAACTGCCGCGTGCGCCACAAGGCACTCAACTCGGCACCTTTGCCAGGAAATATCTCCTCCACGCGCGCGAATACCGGACGTGGATCGATGATCGGAAAACCGTCGAAGGCGATCGCCTTGAATGACGAACGCCCTGCGGCGCGCACCTGGGACGGCAGCACTGCCGCCGTCGCGACCGAAACTGCGGTCATGGCCGTGAACGTGCGGCGATTGAGAAGCATGTGACCTCCGTCGAACAAGCGACGACCGTTCACAGAAAAAACGTATTGGCACAATCGCCCGATTTCGGCAGAGACCATTCCAGATTTCAAAACAATCGACGCCTGCTGGCGCGGCCGTTCGGGTCGGAGCAATAACCCTCCAAAGTGTCTCGCAAGCCGCCCTTCACGGCCTGAAGGCGCTGTACTAGCGTGGCGGCGAGCCGTCGGATCCCGGTCTAACAATCGAAAGCGGATCCCAAGGGAAAAACACATGCGTCAACCGCAACGCGCCATCGTTTCGCTCAGCCTTGTTTCGTTCAGCCTTGCACTCGCTGCCTCTTCCGCCACGGTCCACGCCCAAACTGCAGCCTCGTACGACGACCTTGCCAGGAGCGAGGCCGCAGCCAACGCCGACAACGGCAAGCGGGTCGCGCCGCTCAAATCGATCGGCAATCCCGCGAATGACGTCTCTCCCGAAATGCAGGCGATCATCGGCGCGCCCTATCCGCCGCATTTCAATGCCGACCCGAAGACATCAGCGGAATGGAAGGAGCTGATCGATCGCCGTGCCAAGCTCTTGGTCGCGGGTCTTCCGGCGATGAAGACGAAGCTCGGCGTCAAGGTCGAGGAAACCAAGATTGCCGGCGTACACTGCTTCATCGTCACGCCGAACAAGATCGCGCTCGAGAACCGGCGGCGCCTGCTGATCCACGTGCACGGCGGCGGTTATGTGTTCGGGCCCGGCGAGGCAGCGTTGCCGGAAGCCATCATGATGGCCGGCTTTGGCGGCTTCAAGGTGATCTCGGTCGACTACCGGATGCCGCCGGACTCCCCCTATCCGGCCGCGCTGGACGATGCGATGGCGGTCTGGAAGGCGGTCTTGAGGTCGCATGAGCGCCACCGGCTCGCGATCTTCGGCACCTCGACCGGCGGGGCGATGACGCTCGCAATGGTGTTACGCGCGAGGGATGAGAAGCTGCCGCTGCCCGCCGCCATTGCGCCGGGCACGCCATGGTCCGATATCGACAAGATCGGTGACAGCTACGCGAGCAATGAGTGGGTCGACAATGAGCTGGTGACCTGGGATGGATGGCTCGGCCGCGCGGCGAAGCTCTATGCAAACGGGACCAGTCTGAAGAATCCCTACATTTCGCCGATCTACGGCGACTTCAAGGGTTTTCCGCCGACCATCCTGACGTCAGGCACGCGCGACCTGTTCCTCAGCAACACGGTTCGCACCCATCGCAAATTGCGGCGCGCCGGCGTGATTGCTGATCTCAATGTCTATGAAGGGCAGTCGCACGCCCAGTACCAGATGAACGTCGATGCGCCCGAGACCAAAGAGGCGTTCACCGACATCGCCAAATTCTTCGATCGATATCTGAAGCAGTGAGCGTGATGGCTTCCTCATTTGACGCGTCTTCTTCGCGCGAACCGGTACCCATCCCGCATCAAGTGCGGGACAGGCTTCGCGCGAAAACGCTCTGATCAGATGCCCGCGCTTGTCGCGGGCATCTGTGTGCCTGTAGATTGCCGCGCAATCGGCGTTTTGGAACGGGGTGAGTTGCGATGAACTACTGGCTGGTGAAATCCGAGCCGTCGACCTGGTCGTGGGACCAGCAGGTCGCCAAGGGCGCGAAGGGCGAAGCCTGGACCGGCGTGCGCAACTTCACGGCGCGGCAGAATCTCGTCAACATGAAGAAGGGCGACAAGGCGTTCTTTTATCATTCCAATGAAGGCAAGGAGATCGTCGGCATCGCCGAGATCATCAAGGAAGCCTATCCGGATCCGACCGACAAGACCGCCAAGTTCGTCTGCGTCGACATCAAGGCCGACAAGCCGCTGAAGACGCCGGTGACGATGGCCGCGATCAAGGCCGATAAGAAGCTCGCCGACATGGCGCTGGTGAAGTATTCGCGGCTCTCGGTGCAGCCGGTGACCGCGGAGGAATGGAAGATGGTCTGCAAGATGGGTGGGCTGTAGCGTTCCTCTCCTGTCGTCCCTGCGAAAGCAGGGAGGTGGATTCACACTCGAAGTGCAACACTTGGGAGAAGGCCTCGGCGGGAGTTTGGAAGTCAAGAGATTTGCGCGGGGTGTTGTTGTAGGCGTTGAAGGACTGATGGAAGCGGCGGGTCGGGAGGGTTGCGAGGTCGGTTTTGCGCGGGATGAAGCGCCGCATTCGACCGATCGCATTCTCGATGCCGCCCTTCTGCCAGGGCGCGTGCGGATCGCAGAAGAAGGTCTCGATCGCGAGGCGGTGCAGCGCCGTGTGGCAGGCGAACTCGGTGCCATTGTCGAAGGTGACGGTCTGGCACAGGTCCTGTGGCAGGGATGCGAACAAGCGAACGAGATGACGGGCGACCCCGCGCGCAACCTTGCTGGCGAGGCGGATGCCGAGCAGCAGGCGCGAGGTGCGCTCATGCACAGTCAGGACGGCCTGACCGTATTTGGAGAACATCATCAGGTCGGCTTCCCAATGACCGGGAGTGCTGCGATCGGCGGCCTCGATAGGCCGTTGATCCAAGGAAACACGGCCTTCGATGAAGCTTGCGGGGCTGCCGCCCTTCTTGCCGCGGTAACCGCGCTTGCTCTTGCCGCGCGGCAGATAACGCCGCCAGCTGAAGTCCGAGGTGCGTCGGATCTGGGCGTAGATGAAGCGGTAGATGGTCTCGTGGGAGATCACCTTGCGGCCGTGTTCGCGGGCCAGCCGGCCGGCGACCTGCTCGGGCGACCAGCCCCGACCCAGGCGTTCCAACACCGCACGGCGCAGGCCGGGCTCCCGTTCGAGGCGTACGCCCGTCCAGCGCCGTGCTCGCATCTGTTGCTGGGCATAGCTGGGTTTGTAGCCGACCTGGACGCCTCGATTGCGGGTCAGCTCCCGAGAGATCGTTGATGGCGAGCGATCCAGAGCTGCCGCGATTTGCCGGACCGAGCTGCCATTGGCCGAAAGCCGGGCAATCTCGCATCGCTCGTCCAGGGATAGCTGCTCGTAACTCCGCCCCATCGCAACACCTCCTCAAGGAAGTGTTGCACTTCGTTTGTGAACTCAGGGGACCCATAACCACACGTCTCTCTCAGTCGCGCAGGGCAGCGGCCCCAGCGTTCTACATCTTGGACATTTGTGGTTATGGGTCCCGGCTCGCGCTTCGCTTGGCCGGGACGACGGTGAGTTGGGTGTGAAGCTTACGCCCCCGCCGCCATCACCACCTGCGCCAGCAATTGCTCGCGCTTGGACTGGGTGCGGTAGCCTCCCATCGTCGCGGCGAAGCGTTCGAGGATGCCGTCCTCGAACGCGGTGACGATGGTGTCATGGACGTAGCTCTTGCGGCAGATCGCCGGCGTGTTGGACAGCTGGTCGGCGGCGGCACGGATCGCGTCCAGCACCTGGCGCTTGCGGCCGCGCTGGCTGGTGGCCGGCGTGATCCGCGACAGCGACTCCACGACGACGGCCGACGCCATCAGCGTGCGGAAATCCTTCAGCGAGATCTTGATGCCGGCGATCTCGCGCAGGAACGCGTTGACCGCCGTGGTCGAGGCGGCGCGGACGATGCCGGAGCGGTCGTAGTACTGGAACATGCGCTTGCCCGGGACACCGCGCAGGATGCCGATCGCCCGCACCAGCTTGGCCGCGTCGCATTCCTTGCGCACCGCCTTGCCGCCCTTGGCCTTGAAGGTCAGCACCAGAGAATCGTCTTCAAGCGTGACGTTGGACTTCAAAAGCGTGGTGGCGCCGCGGGTGCCGTTGAGGCGGGCATAGGATTCGTTGCCGGGCCGGATCGCGGTGCGCGCGATCAGCTCGATCACCGCCGACAGCGCGAATTCGCGCGTCGGCTCGTCGCCGGACAGGAACGCCGAGACCTTGCGCCGGATCTTCGGCAGCGCCGCCACGAGCTTGGCCAGGCGATGCGCCTTGCGCTGCTCGCGGACCTTCTCCCAATCGGCGTGATAACGGTATTGCAAACGACCTGCGGCATCGCGGCCGACCGCCTGCAGATGCGAACTCGGATCGTTGGAGTAGCGCACCTGGCGATAGGCCGGGGGAACCGCCATCGCGTGCAGCCGGCGGATCGTCCGCGCGTCGCGGACGCGCGAACCGTTGGCGCGGACGAATGAATAATTCTTGCCGCGCTTGATGCGGCGGATGGTCAGCTCGTTCTGGTCACCGAGCCGCAGGCCCAGATCGCGCGCGAGATCCTCGACGGAGGTCTTGATGGGCGTGTCGAGGTTGAGCTTGGCTCGCGGCGGCTGCAACTTTGCCTGCGGCCGCTTGGGCCATTGGCCCAGCGCCTTCGCCAAGGCGACAGCGGGATCGGCGGACATGGGCCGCACAGCCGCGATGTTCTGCTGATCCATCATACTTCCAAAACGCCTTGTTCCGCTGTTCTCCCGGTAATGCCGTTGCTTCGGGCTTCGTTCCGGTGGGGCCGTCCGGCCTCGGATTGGCGATTTAAGGCGTCGGGGCCGACATTGCGAGTCGCGAATCAGTTATTGACGGTTTCTAATTACCTTTCATGGGTGCCATTCGCCCGTAACCTTGATTTTGGCCTGTCCGGGACCGGTCAAAATGGCGGGATCAATGCCCGGAACCGGCTTTGACAGGGCCGAGCAGGCCGGGCCGGACCGCGCAGACCAGGTCGGAGATCGTGCCCCTTCGTGCGCAATTCCGCGCTCAAACGCCGCCTGATGCCGGCGGCCCCCGGGCTGGCCGAACCGCTGGCCCGCGGGCAGGGTTTGCGGGGGTCACCGGCGTCGCCTCGACAAATTCGTAGCTCACGGGCCGTCGGGCCACGCCGGTCGCCGGCGGAGCAATTGTCGGCGTCGATCATCGCGGCGGCGTCCGACACTTCGTTCAACTCTGCCTGAAGCCGTCGAGCCAAGTCGGCGCCGGCGGGTCGTCATCGTGCAGCGACACTGCTGCTGTGACCGCGAGCTGCACAGAGCGCGACATCACTACGACCAAGAGACCAGTGACGCGGAGCACGCGATCGCGCATAGGTTTCGCTCGTCAACGAGGCGCGGTAAACCGCCCGATCAGATGCGGAGGCCGGCGGAATGTCCGGCGGCTTCCCCGCGACGAAAGTGACAGTCCTTTTTCCTTGCCGGGCCGGAATGCGGCAACGCATAATCGCGGCAATGATCAAGACGGCTTGCCGTCGCGTCGTGTGCGATCGGCAATGAGTGGAGGAAAGCGATGTCCGAGAAGATCTATGACGTGTCGGCCGATTGGGCCAAGCGCGCCTATGTCAACGACGCCAAATATCGCGAGATGTACGCGCACTCGGTCAAGGACCCCAACGGCTTCTGGGCCGAGCACGGCAAGCGGATCGACTGGATCAAGCCCTTCAGCAAGGTCGAGAACGTCTCCTTCGCGCCCGGCAACATCTCGATCAAATGGTTCGAGGATGGCGTGCTGAACGTCGCCTGGAATTGCATCGACCGGCATCTCGAGAAGCGCGGCGACCAGACCGCGATCATCTGGGAGGGCGACGATCCCTCCGAATCCAGGCACATCACCTACCGCCAGCTGCACGACGAAGTCTGCAAGATGGCCAACATCCTGCGCACCCGGAACGTCAAGAAGGGCGACCGCGTCACGATCTATCTGCCGATGATTCCGGAAGCCGCCTATGCCATGCTGGCCTGCGCGCGGATCGGCGCCATCCATTCGGTGGTGTTCGGCGGCTTCTCGCCTGACAGCCTCGCCCAGCGCATCAAGGACTGCGATTCCAAGGTCGTCATCACCGCCGACGAAGGCCTGCGCGGCGGCAAGAAAGTGCCGCTGAAGGCCAATGTCGATGCCGCGATCGCCAAGACCGGCGGCGTCGACTGGGTCGTGGTGGTGAAGCGCACCGGCGGTGCGATCGACATGAACCCGACCCGCGACCTCTGGTATCACGAGGCCGCCGAGATGGTGACGACGGAATGCCCGGCCGAGCACATGCATGCCGAGGACCCGCTGTTCATCCTCTACACCTCGGGCTCGACCGGCACGCCGAAGGGCGTGCTGCACACTTCCGGCGGCTATCTGGTGTTCGCCTCGATGACGCATCAATACGTGTTCGACTATCACGACGGCGACATCTACTGGTGCACCGCCGACGTCGGCTGGGTCACCGGTCACAGCTACATCCTCTATGGGCCGCTCTGTAACGGCGCGACCACGCTGATGTTCGAAGGCGTGCCGAACTATCCGGACAATTCGCGGTTCTGGAACGTGGTCGACAAGCACAAGGTCAACATCTTCTACACCGCACCGACCGCGATCCGCGCGCTGATGCAGGGCGGCGACGAGCCGGTGAAGAAGACCTCGCGCCAATCGCTGCGCCTGCTCGGCTCGGTCGGCGAGCCGATCAATCCGGAAGCCTGGGAGTGGTACTACCGCGTGGTCGGCGACGAGCGCTGCCCGATCGTCGACACCTGGTGGCAGACCGAGACCGGCGGCATTCTGATCACGCCGCTGCCCGGCGCCACCAAGCTGAAGCCGGGATCGGCGACGCGGCCGTTCTTCGGCGTGGTGCCGGAGATCGTCGACGCCGACGGCAAGACTCTGGAAGGCGAGACCTCGGGCAATCTCTGCCTGACCAAGTCATGGCCGGGCCAGATGCGCACGGTCTATGGCGACCATGCGCGGTTCGAGCAGACCTATTTCTCGACCTACAAGAACAAGTACTTCACCGGTGACGGCTGCCGGCGCGACGCCGACGGCTATTACTGGATCACCGGCCGCGTCGACGACGTCATCAACGTCTCCGGCCACCGCATGGGCACCGCCGAGGTCGAGAGCTCGCTGGTCGCGCATGAGGCGGTGTCGGAAGCCGCCGTGGTCGGCTATCCGCACGACATCAAGGGCCAGGGCATCTACGCCTATGTCACGCTGATGAAGGGCACCGAGCCGACCGAGGCGCTGCGCAAGGAGCTGGTCGCCTGGGTCCGCAAGGACATCGGCCCGATCGCCTCGCCGGATCTGATCCAGTTCGCGCCCGGCCTGCCGAAGACGCGCTCCGGCAAGATCATGCGCCGTATCCTGCGCAAGATCGCCGAGGACGAGCCGTCGAGCCTCGGCGATACCTCGACGCTGGCCGATCCCGCCGTGGTCGATGACCTCGTGCAGAACCGGCAGAACAAGAAGTAATCCGGCTACCGCAAGATCGGGACATGAAAGAAGGGCCGCGCGATCACCGCCGCGGCCTTTCGCTTTGCTGCAGCAACGAACGTCTTGGCGCTGGAATTTCCACATTCGTCATGGCCGGCATAGCCGTCCGAAGGACGGCGTCGCTTCCGCTCGCCTATGTCCCGGCCATCCACGTCTTTCGCACGCGTAAGCCAAGACGTGGATGCCCGGCACTAGGCCGGGCATGACGAGTTTGTGGAGGGATCGAGCAGATATGCGATGGCCCTGCGCTTGCGGGAGAGGGAGCGCACCGCGGTCGCGACCGCTATCCAACGTAATCTCATCACACTCCGGCCCTCGCCATTTCACGGGATTGTCAGAGGCAAGGCGGCACTGAGGCGCGTTTGCGGCCAAGTGTTGTTTTCAGGTCATTTACTTTAATCCGAACTTTTTCTTCTCTCCGGCCATCAGGACGTGTCTCGCGGCCGCGATGAAAACCATCCGGTTAAGACACGCGGTTAATATTGCGTGCGCGAGACCAGCGGGCCCGGTTTTTTCAGGGCTCTGCACCTTCGTTTTTGGCCCCCTCGTCGGGGCCGTTGGGAAGTGGAGAGGTTGATGTCGTTGAAGATTGCGGTGGCGCTGGCTGCCACCCTTGGTGCTGTTGTTTCGATGTCGCAGACGGCCGAAGCGCGGCCGGAAATGGTGGGAATGCACGGCGATGCCTATGAGCCGGGCACCATCGTGGTGAAGACCAACGAACGGCGGCTGTATCTCATTCTCGATTCCGGCCATGCGGTGCGCTATCCGGTCGGCGTCGGCAGGTCCGGCAAGCAGTGGGCCGGCACCACACGGATCGACGGCAAGTATCGCTACCCGGCGTGGTCGCCGCCCGCAGAGGTCAAGCGCGACAAGCCGAGCATCCCGAACGTGATCGCAGGCGGCTCGCCGGCCAATCCGATGGGCGTGGCCGCGATGACGCTGACCGGCGGCGAATATGCCATCCACGGCACCAACAGGCCGGGCTCGGTCGGCGGCTTCGTGTCCTACGGCTGCATCCGCATGCTGAACGACGACATTACCGATCTCTATTCGCGCGTCTCGGTCGGCACGACGGTCGTCGTCACCCGCTGATTTCCGCAAAAGCTCGCGAGGAAAAAGCCGCGCATCCGCGCGGCTTTTTGTTTGCCGATCCGGTACCGTGGCAGCGGTGATCGCTGTCGCTTAGCGGATCAAATTTCCGCACCAGCCGAAGCGGTGGCCACCATTGTAGGCACGCGCATGGCCGGCCGCGAGCAGCGCGGCCGAGACGTTGTCGGTCTTCTTCGTCGCAACGTCGGCGACAACGCGTCCCTGATATTTGTCGGGACCGATATTGTAGATCGCGACATCGCCCTGGCCGAGCAGATCGCGCAGCGCGACGGTTGCCGCTTCCGCCATCTGCAGTTCGCGCTGACAGGACGCCTTCAGCTCCGGCGCGTCGATGCCGCGCAACCGGACCCGTGTGTAAAGATCAGGCCCCGGCGCGAGATGCACCCGCGCCTCGAATGTGTCGCCATCGATCGTCCTGATGACGTCAACGCTGTGCCTCACGTCAGGCGCGCCGGCACGTTGCCAGATCACGTCGGTATCGCGCGACCGGTTCAACGACCAGTGCGACGGCACCCATTGAGGCACCCATTGGCGGATCGGAAGCATGCTGCCGACCGCGATGCCGAGAACGAACACCCAGGGCAGCGCCGCCGAGACGCGCCGGCCCCAAGGTGACCTTCGGAAGGGCGGACGTCCCGTCCCACGATAAGGATTTATTCTCTCGTATGGGGACATATTCCCAGACTGGCCTGAGTCGAGACGCCGGGCAAGACTCTCCACAAGACCCCTTAAGAAGTCCGGCTCTCAGAAGTCCGAGGCGATACCCTTGGTCTCCCAATCGCCGTAACGCGTCGGTTCCGGTCCCTTCGGACCCTGGAATTCCTTCGGCCGTGCGGCCGCTTCCTGCGCGGCTAGCTCCTCGGCGGCCTTGCGCCGCGCGTCGGCCTCGGCGAGCGCGCGCTGCGCCGCCGGCGTCAGCGGCTTGCGCGGCGCGGGTTCCGGCGGCGATGCAGATTTCTCCGACACAGATTTCTCAGACATGGCAGACTTTCTTGGCAAAACTTTCCGCCTGCGGTTTTCGTATCTCTGTGTTGGCTCAGCGACGGCATCACGATCGCGAAATCCCGCAGGGTGATTCTTACATTTGGCATATTCGCATGCCAGAGGTGTTCTCGAGTTGATGGGCATGAGCCGAATGTAACTCCAGCACCTTCGAGATATCTCCGCTTCATGCCTCCTTCAAGATTTGCAGTTCCTGCCGAAGTCCCCGGTCTCGCGGCGCGCCGTATCGCGGCCGACATCCTCGATGGCGTGCTGCACAAGCACCGCACGCTCGACGATCAGCTCGACGGCGCCGGCGCGCATCCCGGCCTGAAATCGCTCGCCGATCGCGATCGCGCGCTGATGCGCCGGCTGGTCTCGACCATCCTGCGCAAGCTCGGCACGCTCGGCCATCTGCTGTCGCGCCTGCTCGATCGCGGCATCCCGACCGATGCGCCGCGCGCGCAGAGCGCGCTCCTGATCGGCGCCGCCCAGATCCTCTGGATGGATGTGCCGGACCATGCCGCGGTCGATCTGTCGGTGCGGCTGGTGCAGTCGGACCGGCGCGCGGCGAAATATGCCGGGCTCGTCAACGCCGTGCTGCGCCGCTGCGCGCGCGAGGGCCAGGGCCTGATCGATGAGACCAGCACGCAGACGCTGGACCTGCCGCAATGGATGCTGACGCGCTGGAACGCGCATTATGGCGAAGCCACCGCGCGCGACATGGCGCTGGCGCTCGGCCATGAGCCGTCGCTCGACCTCACGGTGAAGTCGGACGCGCCGCAATGGGCGAGCCGTCTGCATGGCGAGACGCTGCCGACGGGAACCGTGCGCACGCTGCTGCAGGGTTCCGTCACGATGCTGCCGGGCTTTGCCGAAGGCCATTGGTGGGTGCAGGACGCCGCCGCCGCGCTGCCGGTGCGCTTGTTCGGCGACATCAAGGACAAGGCGATCGCCGACCTCTGCGCCGCGCCCGGCGGCAAGACCGCACAGCTCGCGCTGGCAGGCGCACATGTCACCGCGATCGACCGCTCGCCGGCGCGGGTCGCGCGGCTGCGCGACAATCTCACGCGACTGGCCTTGGAGGCCGAGACGGTCGTCGCCGACGCCGCCGAATGGCCCGCGGCAGCCGGAAGCTTCGACGGTATTCTGGTCGACGCACCCTGCAGCTCGACCGGAACCATCCGCCGCCATCCCGACGTCGCCTGGCTGCGCCAGGAAGGCGATATCGCGGCGCTATCGGCCCTGCAGAAGCGGCTGCTGCAAAAGGCCACCACTCTGCTGAAGCCGGGCGGCACGCTGGTCTACTGCACCTGCTCGCTGGAGCCGGAAGAAGGCGAGCAGGCGATCGCCGCGCTGCTGGCGAGCGAATCGGGCCTGCGCCGTGCGCCGGTCGAGAAGGACGAGGTCGCCGGCCTCGACGACATCATTACCGCCGACGGCGATCTGCGCACCCTGCCCTGCCATCTGCCCAACGCCGACCCACGGCTGGGCGGGCTGGACGGGTTTTACGCCGCCAGGCTGGTTAAGTCCTGATTTTAAACTTCAGTCTTCTAAGCTCGAAGTGATTCGTGCGGTATCAAGAGGGTGTCTTGGCCGCGTTTCCGGATTAAATAAGGATTCGTTGAAATTCCCTCCCCGCAAGGTTAGGCGTGTCGGTCGCTCAAAGCAGACGCATCTCGACGCTGATTGCTGGCCGCTTCGCGCGCAGCGTGATCGCGCGCGCCAGCGGGAGCACGGTTGCGCTTTCGCGGCTGTGGCCCGGCCGCACCGACCGGCTGATCATCGCCCCGCACGACCTGAGGACCGCCGACGCCACCCGCGCCGCCGAGATCTATGCCGGCCGATTCGTCTTCGCCGGCAAGATCGTCACCTGCCACGGCCGCTCGATCTTCGACCTCGAGCCGCCGTCGGAGGATTGGGAAGCCGCCCTGCTCGGCTTCGGCTGGCTGCGCCATCTGCGCGCCGCCGACACCGCGCTGACCCGCGCCAACGCCCGCTCGCTGGTCGACGACTGGATCTCCAACCAGGCGCGCAGGCGGCCGCTGGAGCGCCGCGCCGATGTCCGCGCGCGGCGCGTGATCTCGCTGTTGTCGCAGGCACCGCTGGTGCTCGGCGATACCGACGGAAAATTCTACCGCAAATATCTGCGCGGGCTGGCGCGTGAGATCCGCTATCTGCGCTACTCCATCCTCGACAATGACGGCGTGCCGCGCCTGCAGGTGCTGATCGCGCTGTGCTACGCCTCGCTCTGCCTCGCCAACCAGGCGCGCAATATCAAGACGACCACGCGCCGGCTGTCGGACGAATTGCAGCGCCAGATCCTGCCCGATGGCGGTCACATCTCGCGCAATCCCGGCGCGCTGGTCGAGCTGCTCAGCGATCTCTTGCCGCTGCGCCAGACCTTTGCTGCACGGAATATCGCGCCGCCGCCGGCGCTGCTCAACGCCATCGACCGCATGATGCCGATGCTGCGCTTCTTCCGTCACGGCGACGGCAGCTTCGCGCTGTTCAACGGCATGTCGACCGCGCCGTCAGATCTGGTCGCGACGCTGCTCGCCTATGACGACACCCGCGGCGTGCCGATGGCGAGCATGCCGCATAGCGGATTCCAGCGGCTCGATGCCGGCACCACGGCGTTGATCATCGACACCGGCCCGCCGCCGCCGCCAAGCGTCAGCCAGGATGCGCATGCCGGCTGCCTGTCGTTCGAGCTGTCCTCGGGGCCGAGCCGCATCGTCGTCAATTGCGGCATGCCGTCGACCGGGCGCGACAATTGGCGGCCGTTCGCACGCTCCACCGCGGCGCATTCGACGCTGACCTATCGCGACACCTCGTCGTGCCAGTTCGTCGAGCTGTCGGCGATGAAGCGGCTGTTGCGCGGCGCGCCGATCACCAGCGGCCCCAACAATGTCGAGAGCTACCGCGAAGCCGTCCCCGACGGCGACGTGCTCACCGCCTCGCATGACGGCTATCTCTCGCGCTTCGGCGTGATCCACCGCCGCGTGCTGATGGTCTCCCAGGATGGCACCCGGCTCGAAGGCGAGGACTCGCTGTCGCCGGCGCCGGGCGGCCGCATCAAGGGCAGCGAGGCCGATTTCGCGCTGCGCTTCCATCTGCATCCGTCGGTGAAGGCGAGCCGGCTGTCGGATGCCCGCGGCGTGATGCTGGTGCTGCCGAACCGCGACGTCTGGACCTTCGAGGCGTTGGACGACAAGGTCGACCTCGAGGACAGCGTGTTCCTGGCCGGCAATGACGGCCCGCGCCGCACCTCCCAGATCGTGATCCGCCAGGACGCCCGTCAGGCCGCCACCATCCGCTGGAGCTTCGTGCGCTCCTCGACCTCGGCCACCGCCACCAACGCGCGCCGCAACGCCCGCCGCGAGCCGGAACTGCCGCTGTAGGCGCGTACCGCCTCTATCAGAGCGACTAATCTCAGACCCGTCATCCTGAGGTGCGAGCCTCTTCGGCGAGCCTCGAAGGATCGACGGCCGCCAGCCGGGCCGTGCATCCTTCGAGGCTCGCAAGGGCTCGCACCTCAGGACGACGGGAGAATGGGCATCGGATCGCCCGCAATTTCCCCGGAATCGGTCGCACGGACCGGTTTCGTAGGGCACCAAACCATGCTACCCGGCTGCCTTAACAGCCAGGGATTTCCTAGAATGACCGAACAGCTTCGCCGCGTGACCCGCGCTCTGTTGTCCGTTTCCGACAAGACCGGACTGATCGATTTCGCCAGGGCGTTGGCCGACCATGGCGTCGAGCTGGTGTCGACCGGCGGCACCGCCAAGGCGATCGCGGCGGCCGGGCTCAAGGTCAAGGACGTCTCCGAGCTGACCGGTTTCCCGGAGATGATGGACGGAAGGGTCAAGACGCTGCATCCGAAGGTGCATGGCGGCCTGCTCGCGATCCGCGACAACAAGGAACACGCCGCGGCGATGGCCTCGCACGGCATCGCGCCGATCGACCTTCTGGTCGTCAACCTCTATCCGTTCGAGGCCACCGTCGACAAAGGCGCCGGCTTCGAGGAGTGCATCGAGAACATCGACATCGGCGGTCCCGCGATGATCCGCGCCGCGGCGAAGAATCATGACGACGTCGCCGTGGTGGTCGAGGCGCAGGATTATCAGGCGGTGCTCGACGAGCTCGCCGCACACAAGGGCGCGACCTCGCTCAGCCTGCGCCGCCGGCTCGCCGCCAAGGCCTATGCGCGCACCGGAGCCTATGACGCCGCGATCTCGAACTGGTTTGCCAAGGAATTGAAGACCGACGCGCCGGACTTCCGCGCGATCGGCGGCCGGCTACTCCAACCGCTGCGCTATGGCGAGAACCCGCACCAGACCGCGGCGTTCTACGCCACGCCGGAAAAGCGCCCGGGCGTTTCGACTGCGCGGCAATTGCAGGGCCGGGAACTGTCCTACAACAACATCAACGACACCGACGCCGCCTATGAATGCGTCGGCGAGTTCGATCCGCAGCGCACCGCGGCCTGCGTCATCGTCAAGCACGCCAATCCGTGCGGTGTCGCCGAGGGTCCCGATCTCGCCACCGCCTATGCCCGCGCGCTCGCCTGCGACTCCACCTCGGCCTATGGCGGCATCATCGCGGTCAACCGTACGCTCGACGCGGACGCGGCGCGCGCCATCATCGGCATCTTCACCGAAGTGATCATCGCGCCCGACGCGACCGAGGAGGCGATCGCGATCATCGCCGGCCGGCGCAATCTGCGCCTGCTGCTTGCTGGCGCGCTGCCCGATCCGCGCGCGACAGGCCTCACCGCCAAGACCGTTGCTGGTGGCCTGCTGGTGCAGAGCCGCGACAACGCTGTGGTCGAGGACATGAACCTGAAGGTCGCGACCAAGCGCGCGCCGACCGACGCCGAGCTGCGCGATCTCAAATTCGCCTTCCGTGTCGCCAAGCACGTGAAGTCGAACACCATCATCTACGCCAAGGACCTCACCACCGTCGGCATCGGCGCCGGCCAGATGAGCCGGGTCGATTCCGCGCGCATCGCCGCGCGCAAGGCGCTGGACGCGGCGGCCGAGCTGAAGCTCGCCGAACCGCTGACCAAGGGTTCGGTGGTCGCCTCCGATGCGTTCTTCCCGTTCGCCGACGGCATGCTCGCCTGCATCGAGGCCGGCGCCACCGCGGTGATCCAGCCCGGCGGCTCGATGCGCGACGACGAGGTGATCAAGGCCGCCGACGAACACGGCATCGCCATGGTGTTCACCGGCGTGCGGCATTTTAGGCATTGATCTATCAGTTGTCGTCCCGGCGAAGGCCGGGACCCATAACCACCGATCTTGCTTGGTGAGGGACAACTAACCCCAGCGCTCCTTCGATGGATCACGCGGTATGGGTCCCGGCCCCCGTGCGCAATTGCGCACTAGGCCGGGACGACGGCGGTGGTTTACTCCCGCACCCTTGCCAGCAACACCAACCCCACCACGAAAAACCCCACCAGCACCGCCATGCCGGCCTTCTGACTCGCGGTCGCGGCGGTGATCGCGCCGATCAAGAGCGGGCCGATGAACGACGTCACCTTTCCGGTGAGCGCGAACAAGCCAAAAGACTGCGCGATGCGATCCTGCGGCGCGAGGCGGATCAGCAGCGAGCGCGAGGCCGCCTGCAGCGGCGCGCCGGTGGCGCCGATCAGACAGCCCAGCACGATATAGGCGCGCTCGGCCGCGCCCGCGAACAGCGGGCCGCCGGGCACCGGTGGCGCGACTGGAATGAACAGGATGGAATCCTTGTTCACGGTGAGGATCACGACGATCGCAAACAGCAGGATCACCAGGCTGCAGGTAATCACGCGCTTCGGCCCGAACGCATCGTCGAGCTTGCCCCCGAGCCAGCCGCCGAAGGTGCCGGCCACCGCCAGGATGATGCCGAAGGTGCCGATCCGGATCGTGTCCCAGCCGAACGTGCCGGCGGCATAGATGCCGCCGAACGCGAACAACGAGACCAGCCCGTCGGTGTAGATCATGTTCGCCAGCAGAAACCGCGCCATCGATTTCTGCTTCGGCAGGCCAGCCAATGACTCCATGAGCCCGCGCAGGCCTGCGCCGACCGCCTCGCGCAACGGGCGTTTCGCCGGATAGTCCGGCGTGAACAGGAACATCGGCGTCACGAAGATGATGAACCACAGCCCGGTCAGTGGCCCGGTGATGCGATCGCCCTCATGCGTGATGGGATCGAGACCGAACAGCGGCGTGAAGCCGAACAGCGTGCGGCCGGTCTCGGCATTGGCGGCGAGGAAGCCGAGTACCAGCACGAGGCTCAGGATGCCGCCGACATAGCCGGTGGCCCAGCCGGTGCCGGACAGACGCCCGATCCGGTCGGGCGGCACCAGCGTCGGCATCATCGCATTGTTGAAGACGGTCGCGAACTCGACGCCGACGCTCGCGATCGCATAGGCGAGCAGCAGCGCGGGGATGATATCGGGATTGCCGGGCTTGCCGATCCACATCGCGCTCGCGCCGATCACCAGCAGCACGCCGAAGCCCGCGATCCACGGCTTGCGCCGGCCGCTGGCGTCGGCGATCGCCCCGAGCACCGGCGACAGCAGCGCGATCGCAAGTCCTGCGGCTGCTGTGGCAAAGCCCCACAGCGCCTGCCCGCTCGCGGGATCGGGCGCGACGAAGCTCGCGAAGTATGGCGCGAACACGAAGGTCGTGATCAGCGTGAAATAGGGCTGCGCAGCCCAGTCGAAAAAAATCCAGCTGACGACGGCTGCGCGGCCCGGATAGACCTTGGTGGTGGCCTTCGCATCACCAGCGACCGTCTGCATTGTTGCCGTCATCGCGAAAGATATTCCTCAACTCGAACCACGAGCAGGCTTTTGCCGCTTCAATCCGTTCCCATATAGCATGAGCCGGTTTGCTGATACCGTGATGAACAGGGCAGGACATTTCGATGGCGCTGACGGCAACGATGTCGCGACGGCTGTTTGCCGTTCTCCTGGTGATTGGCATCGCGACGCCGGCCCTCGGCCAGGTGCAGCGTCGCGCCTACGAGCCCTCAGCCACCGATACGATTCAAAGCATTCGCGCCGAAAACGGCATGGTGGTGGCGCAGGAGAAGCTTGCGGCGCGGGTTGGCGCCGACATTCTGCGGCAGGGCGGCAATGCAGTCGACGCTGCGGTCGCCACCGGCTTTGCGATGGCGGTGACCTATCCGCGCGCCGGCAATATCGGCGGCGGCGGCTTCATGGTGATCCATCTCGCCGGACGCAATGAAGATGTCGCGATCGATTATCGCGAGACCGCGCCGCAGGCCGCAACTCGCGACATGTTCCTGAACGCAGAGGGCAAGCCCGATCCGGACAAGTCGCGCAACTCCGCGCTCGCGATCGGCGTGCCCGGCACGGTCGCGGGCCTCGCGCTGGCGCTGGACAAATACGGCTCCGGCAAGTTCACGCTGGCGCAGATCATCAAGCCCGCCATCGATCTCGCCCGCGACGGCTTCATCGTCACCGACGACACGTCGGACACGTTGTCCGACATGTATCGCCGCATGTCGCGCTGGCCGAACTCGGCCAAAGCCTTCTCGCATGCCGACGGCACGCCGCTGCGTGAAGGCGACCGCCTGATCCAGGGCGATCTCGCGACGACGCTGACGGCGATTGCCGAACGGGGGCCGCGCGGCTTCTACGAAGGCGCGGTCGCCGAGAAGCTTGTCGCCGGAATCAAAAATGCCGGCGGCATCTTCACGATCGGCGACCTGAAATCCTACCAGCCGGTGATCCGCACGCCGATCCGCGGCAGCTATCGCGGCTACGACATCGTCTCGATGCCGCAGCCGTCCTCCGGCGGCGTCGTGCTGCTGGAGATCCTCAACATCCTCGAGGGCTTTCCGATGTCCGACATGAAGCAGGGCTCCGCCGCCTCGCTGCATGTGATGATCGAGGCGATGAAGCGCGCCTATGCCGATCGCGCCCGCTATCTCGGCGATCCCGCCTTCGTCGACGCGCCGACGCAGCTGCTGATTGACAAGGCCTATGCCGCCAGGCAGCGCGCAACCATCGACCTTATCAGCGCCACGCCCTGGACCGATGTGCGCAACGCGAAACAGCCGCATGAGGGCGACAACACCACGCATTATTCCGTCGTCGATGCCGGCGGCAACGCCGTCAGCAACACCTACACGCTGAACTTCCCCTATGGGGTCGGCCTCGTCGCCGACGGCACCGGCGTGCTGCTCAACAACGAGCTCGACGATTTCACCGCGGCGCCCGGCGCCTCCAACGCCTTCGGCCTGGTCGGCTTCGAGGCCAATCTGCCGGGTCCCGGCAAGCGCCCGCTGTCCTCGATGGCACCCACCATCGTGCTGAAGGACGGCAAGCCGGTGCTGGTGACGGGATCGCCCGGCGGTAGCCGCATCATTTCGGCGGTGACGCAGATCATCGTCGACGTGATCGACTACAGGATGGATATCGCAGCCGCAGTCGCCGCGCCGCGGATGCATCACCAATGGCTGCCCGACGAGGTCCGGATCGAGAAAGGCTTCCCCGACGAGGTGCTGGCCGAGTTGAAGGCCAAGGGCCACAACCCGGTCGAGCCGCTCGGCTACTCCTCCGCGAACTCGATCGTCGTCACGACCAACGGTCTGCTCGGCGCCCCCGACCCGCGCACGCGCGGCTCGGAGGCCGCGGGGTACTAGAGAGCATTTTCGAGCGAAGCAGACACCGGTTCGCGCGAAGAAAACGCGTCAAAACAAAAAGCTAACGCAAACGCGGCTTTGCCCGGGCGGCAACATCGCGATAGATTGGCGGTCCGCGCAAGTCCGGCCGCGGATGCAAAGAGCCGGTGAAAGATTTCTCCGGGGAACGCGCATGAGCACGGCCGAATCCAAATCAATGGAAGTCGCAGAGATCGAGGACACCAGCCTCCTCGCCTTCTATCGCGACATGAACCTGCAGGAGCGGCGCACGTTCTGGGCCTGCGCCTCGGGCTGGACGCTCGACGGCATGGATTTCATGATCTATCCGCTGGTGATCGGCACCATCATCACGCTGTGGAAGGTCGATCCTGGCACCGCAGGCCTCGCCGGCACCGTGACGCTGCTGGCGTCCGCGGTCGGCGGCTGGCTCGGCGGCTACCTCTCCGACCGCATCGGCCGGGTCAAGACGCTGCAGCTCACCATCATCTGGTTCTCGTTCTTCTCGCTGGTCTGCGCCGTGGTGCAGAATTTCGACCAGCTGCTGATCGCCCGCGCACTGCTCGGCCTCGGCTTCGGCGGCGAATGGGCGGCCGGCGCGGTGCTGATCGGCGAGGCGATCCGGCCGCAATATCGCGGACGCGCGGTCGGCTCGGTGCAGTCGGGCTGGGCGATCGGCTGGGGCCTTGCGGTGCTGGCGCAGGCGATCCTGTTCTCGGTACTGCCTGCGGAAAATGCCTGGCGCTGGATGTTCGTGATCGGCGCGCTGCCGGCGCTCTTGGTGTTCTATCTGCGCCGCTATGTCACCGAGCCGGAGATCTCGGCCGCGACAATGGCGCAGCAGCAGGCGTCCGGCAGCGGCCCGGCCGCGTTGTGGGAGATCTTCCAAGGGCCGATCCTGAAGACCACGCTGCTGGCCTCGCTGGTCGGCACCGGCATGCAGGGCGGCTACTATGCCGTCACCTTCTGGGTGCCACGCTTCCTTACCACCGAGCGCAAGCTCTCGGTGGTCGGCTCGACCGGCTATCTCGCAACCCTGATCATCGGCTCGTTTATCGGTTATCTGGTGGGCGCCTGGCTCGCCGACCGCATCGGCCGCCGCAACCTGTTCCTGATCTTCTCGATCGGCGCCATCGCGATCGTGCTGCTCTATACCCAGCTGCCGATCTCCAACGAGGTGCTGTGGGTGCTAGGCTTCCCGCTCGGTTTCTTTGCGTCAGGCTATTTCTCGGGCATGGGCGCGTTCCTGACCGAGCTGTATCCGACCCGGCTGCGCGGCTCCGGCCAGGGCTTTTGCTACAATTTCGGCCGCGGCATCGGCGCGCTGTTCCCGTTCCTGGTCGGCGCGCTTTCGACCACGACGACGCTCGCCAACGCGATCGCGATCTTCGCGGTGGCCGCCTACGGCGTGTTCTTCATCGCCGCCTACGCGCTGCCGGAAACGCGCGGGCGTGTGCTGCATGCGGGTGGGTAGCGTAATGAGGTGACGCGATGGCCTTGCCGCTTGCTCCGCTTCGCCTCTCCCCTTGTGGGAGAGGCCGGATTGCATCGGCAGATGCAATCCGGGTGAGGGGTCGCGGTCTCTCCATGCAGTACGCCGTGTGGAGAGGTACCCCTCACCCCCAACCCTCTCCCACAAGGGGAGAGGGAGCCTGACATGGTGCGTCCCTAACAGAAGAGGAGCCGTCTCATGACATCGCTCAAAGGCAAGACGCTGTTCATCTCGGGTGCGAGCCGCGGCATCGGGCTGGCGATTGCACTCCGCGCCGCGCGAGACGGCGCCAATGTCGCGATCGCAGCGAAGACCGCCGAGCCGCATCCGAAGCTGAAGGGCACGATCTACACCGCCGCCGACGAGGTCCGCGCCGCCGGCGGCAAGGCGCTGCCGGTGCTCTGCGACATCAGGGACGAAGCACAGGTGATGGCGGCGATCGAAGCCACCGTCGCCGAGTTCGGCGGCATCGACATCTGCGTCAACAATGCCAGCGCCATCAGCCTGACCACCTCGCAGGCGACCGACATGAAGCGGTTCGACCTGATGATGGGAATCAACACCCGCGGCACCTTCATGGTGTCAAAATACTGCATCCCGCATCTGAAGAAGGCGGAGAACCCGCACATCTTGATGCTGTCGCCCCCGCTCGACATGAAGACGAAATGGTTCGAGCACTCGACCGCCTACACGATGGCGAAATTCGGCATGAGCATGTGCGTGCTCGGGCTGGCCGGCGAGCTGAAATCTTCAGGCGTCGCCGTCAATGCATTGTGGCCGCGCACCACGATCGCAACCGCCGCGGTCGGCAATCTGCTCGGCGGCGACGCCATGATGCGCGCCAGCCGCACGCCCGAGATCATGGGCGATGCGGCCTATGCGATCGTCACGCGGCCGTCGCGCGAGTTCACCGGCCATTTCTGCATTGACGACAAGGTGCTCTATGCCAATGGCGTCCGCGATTTCGAGCGCTACCGCGTCGATCCCTCGGTGCCGCTGATGTTGGACTTCTTCGTGCCCGACGACGACGTGCCGCCGCCCGGCGTCACCGTGCAGCCGTTGCCGTCGCGTTGAACGCGGCTAGACCGCGGACGCCTTGAGCTGCGCGCGCCAGTGCTGCACGCGCTCCTTGAGCAGCGTCTCGCGCACATAGGCAAGCTCCTCGTCCTCGAGGCGCTCCAGCGTTTCGAGCGAGAAATTGTCCGCGCCGTGCGCCGACCACACGCGCTGCAGCTCCGAATTGCGGTGGCTCCCCATCCGCAGCGTGAACCAGATGCGGTTCTGGATCTTGTCGAGATCGAGCGCCTGCCCGACCCAGACTTCGCCGGTCGCGCGGCAGCGGATCGCGAACACGCCGGCGACAGCGGCGCGCTTCTTGTAGTCGGCGATGGCGAGCTTGCGGTCCTCGGTCTTCATGGCGGCTCCTGTCGTATCGACAGACTGTTTATACCCGGGTGTTATTGACAAAGCAATTACACCCGGATAAAACATCGCCATGACCGCGGATTTATCGGCCGACCTGGTACGGCCCGCCCTTCTCCAGCGCACGCGCATAGGCCGGACGGGCGTGGATGCGCTCGAGGAACGCGACGCACCGGGGATGGCCGTCCTCGAGCCCGCCGCGCGCGGCAGCCGCCTCGAGCGGAAAGCTCATCTGGATATCGGCGCCGGAAAATTCGCTGCCGGCGAACCACTCGCTCTTGCCGAGCTCGCCCTCCCAATAGGCCATGTGCTGCTTGATCTGCGGATTGATCAGCGTGGACAGCGCCTGGTTCGAGACCTTGCGCACCAGCGGCCGCAGCAGCGCCGGCGCGCGCTTCGGCATCAAGGTGAACAAGAGCTTCAGCAGCAGCGGCGTCATCGCCGAGCCCTCGGCATAATGCAGCCAATAGGTGTAACGCAGCCGCTCCGGCGTATCGGATTGCGGGATCAGGCGGCCATTGCCGTAGGTCGCGATGATGTATTCGAGGATCGCACCGGATTCCGCGATCGTGTTGCCATTGTCGGTGACGACGGGCGACTTGCCGAGCGGATGGATCGCGCGCAGCTCCTTTGGCGCCCGCATGTCGGGCTGCCGCTGATAGCGCACGATCTCGTACGGCACGCCCAATTCCTCGAGCAGCCACAGCACGCGCTGCGAGCGGGAATTGTTGAGATGATGAACCGTCAGCATGAGCGTCCTCTGAAATACCAGCGCAATCTGAGAGGTCTACCATGAATCCAGCCTATGTCGCCTTCGAAGGCGAGCATCGCATCGGGGCCGGTGACCTCCCCGAGGTTGCGCGCGCCGCCAAACAGCTGCTCGACCGTCGCAAGGACGCCGCGATCCTGGTGTTCGACGGCCGCACCTCCGCGCTGGTCGACATCGATTTCCGCGGCTCGATCGACGATGTGCTGGCGCGGCTGCCGAAGCCCGTGCCTCCGCTCGACGAGGAGCCGCCGGCACCCGCTGCGCCGCGCGGGCCGGGACGTCCGAAGCTTGGCGTCGTCGCGCGCGAGATCACCCTGTTGCCGCGGCACTGGGATTGGCTCGCCCAGCAGAAGGGCGGCGCTTCGGTTGCGATCCGCAAGTTGATCGACGAGGCGCGGCGCTCCAGCGGCGACAAGGACCGGACACGTAGCGCGCAGGATGCCGCCTATCGCTTCATGACTGTCATGGCCGGCAACCGGCCGCATTACGAGGACGCGATCCGCGCCCTGTTCGCCCACGACCGGCGCCGCTTTGCGACGCTGATCGCGGACTGGCCGGCCGACATCCGCGATCACGCAGTCAGGCTCGCCTATAGCGATCAAGCGGACTAGCGCGTTTTCGTACGAAATAGCGGCACTCGGCGGATCGTTGATTCGTGACTGCCCCCATTCTTTGGAAGTTGAAAGTGTCCAAGCCCCCTTCCCTGCGCAAGGCCTTCCTGTCCTTTCTGGCGCCGATGCTGCTGAGCAACGTGCTGCAGTCGCTGTTCGGCACCATCAACGGCGTCTATCTCGGCCAGATGATCGGGGTCGACGCGCTCGCGGCTGCGTCGGTGTTCTTTCCGGTGATGTTCTTCTTCATCTCCTTCGTGATCGGCTTGAGCGCCGGCGCCTCCGTCATGATCGGCCAGGCCTGGGGCGCCCGCGAGCCCGGCCGGGTGAAGGCGGTCGCCGGCACGACCATGACCGTGACGCTGCTGCTGGCGCTGGCGATCGCGATTCTCGGCGGCCTGTTCGCCCGGCCGCTATTGATCGCGCTCGCCACACCGCCGGACGTACTCGACGCCGCGGTGTCCTATGCACGGATCATGATGATCACGATGCCGGTGACCTTCGCATTCCTGCTGCTCGCGGCAATGATGCGCGGCGTCGGTGACACCGTAACCCCGCTGCTCGCCCTGGCGGTGTCGACGATCGTCGGCCTCGTGGTGACGCCGGCGCTGATCCGCGGCTGGCTCGGTCTGCCGATGCTCGGCGTAGCGAGCGCCGCCGTCGCTTCCGCCGTCTCGGGCGTCGTCACGCTGCTGTGGCTGCATGTCCACATGTTGCGGCGCCGGCACCCTCTCGCCTTCGACGCGACGTTCCTGCGCGCGATGCGGCCCAACGGCGCCTTGCTGCGCATCGTGCTGCGGCTCGGCATTCCAACCGCGATCGGCATGGTGGTGGTCTCGCTCGCCGAACTGGTGCTGCTCGGCCTCGTCAACGGTTTCGGGTCGGACGCCACCGCCGCCTATGGCGCGGTCAACCAGGTGATCGGCTATGTGCAGTTTCCGGCGATCTCGATCGCAATATCAGTGTCGATCTTCGGCGCGCAGGCGATCGGCCGCGGCGATTCCGGCCGGGTCGGCGCCATCGTCAGGACCGGGATCGAGATGAACCTCGCACTGACGGGCGGATTGGTCGTGCTCGGCTATCTCTTTGCGCGGCCGCTGATGGGCTGCTTCATCGTCGATGGCGCGGTGCTCGCGCTCGCGCAGCAGCTTTTGTACATCGTGCTGTGGAGCATGGTGCTGTTCGGCATGGCGACAGTACTTTCGGGCGCGATGCGCGCCGGCGGCACGGTGTGGATACCGCTGTTCATCTCGATCCTGGCCATAACGCTGGTCGAGGTGCCGGTTGCGATCCTGCTGAGCCGCGCCGTCGGCATCAGCGGCATCTGGATCGCCTATCCCGTCACCTTCGCAACCATGTTCGTGCTGCAGATGGCCTATTACGCCCTGGTATGGCGCAAGCAGACCATCACGCGGCTGATTTGACATCGCGCGCGGCGGCTCACATGATGAGTATCATATTCTACCGACGGAGCCTGCGACAGCGGGCTCATGCTAAACAAGCCCAAACTAGACAAGCTGTGGGAGAGACCGCCGTGAGCCCAAATCCGCAATTCCTGTTCGATTTTGGCAGCCCCAATGCTTTTCTCAGCCATGAGGCGATCCCGGCGATCGAGCAGCGCACCGGTGTCAAATTCGAATATGTCCCGATCCTGCTTGGCGGCATCTTCAAGGCCACCAACAACAAGTCGCCGGCCGAAACGCTGGCGGGCGTCAAGAACAAGCCGGAGTTCCAGCAGATCGAGACCGAGCGCTTCCTCAAGCGCTTCAAGGTCAAGCCCTACACCTGGAACCCATTTTTCCCGGTCAACACACTGAATTTGATGCGCGCGGCGGTCGCCGCCCAGCTCGAAGGCGTGTTCGAGACATATATCGAGGCCGCCTTCCATCATATGTGGGTCGAGCCGAAGAAGATGGACGACCTTGAGATCGCCGCCAAAGCCCTCACGTCCTCAGGCCTCGATGGCGCCAAGCTGCTTGCCAGCGCGCAGGACGCGGACGTCAAGGCCAAGCTGATCGCCAACACCCAGGCCGCCGTCGAGCGCGGCGCGTTCGGTTCGCCGACCTTCTTCGTCGGCAACGAGATCTTCTTCGGCAAGGAGCAGCTGCGCGAAGTCGAGGAATTGGTGTCGGGAAAGTGAGATGAGCGGGCGAAGAATAGCGGGTAGCGAATAGCGGCCCTATCTATTCGCCACTCCTCATTCGCGATTCGCCCCCTCCTCGGGCAACAACAAAGAAGGACAAATTCCCATGCGTGTTCTCGTGGTCGGCGCCGGTGCTATCGGCGGTTATTTCGGCGGCCGGATGCTTCAGGCCGGCCGCGACGTCACTTTTCTCGTCCGGCCCCGCCGCGCCTCCGAGCTCGCCTCGGCCGGACTCGTGATCAAGAGCCCGAACGGCGACGTCACGCTGAACAATCCGCCGACCGTGCAGGCCGACAAGCTCTCGAACAAATTCGACGTCGTGCTGCTGAGCTGCAAGGCGTTCGATCTCGAGGATGCGATCAAGTCGTTTGCGCCCGCGGTGGGCGACAAGACCGCGATCATCCCGCTGCTCAACGGCATGTTGCATCTCGATGCGCTCGACCAGAAATTCGGCGCCCAGCATGTGCTCGGCGGGCTCTGCGCGATCGCGGCGACGCTGAACGAGAAGCGCGAGGTGGTGCAGCTGCAGCCGATGCAGTCACTCGGGTTTGGCGAGCGCGCCGGCGGCCTGTCGGAGCGGGTGCGGGCGATCGCGGAGACCTTCTCCGCGATCAATGGCGCCAACGCCAGCGAGCACGTGATGCAGGACATGTGGGAGAAGTGGGTGTTCCTGGCGTCGCTCGCCGCCTCCACCAGCCTGATGCGGACCTCGGTCGGCAATATTCTGGCGGCGCCCGGCGGCCAGGATTTCCTGCTCGGCATCCTCGACGAATGCAGCGCGATCGCGGCCGACGCCGGTCATGCGCCTGGCGGCCCGTTCTTCCAGCGCACCCGCGGGCTCCTGACCACCGAGGGCTCGCCGATGACCGCATCGATGTTCCGCGACATCAAGGCAGGGTTGCCGGTCGAGGCCGATCACGTGATCGGCGACCTGATCGTGCGCGCCGACGCCGCCAAGATCCCGGTGCCGAAGCTGCGCACCGCCTACACGCATCTCAAGGCGTATGAGAAGCAGCGGGGCGCGTAATACAGATCTCGATCCGGGCGACGCGCTGACGTCTCCTTCCCCCTGAAAGGGGGAAGGTCGGGATGGGGGTCGGCCGCAGGCGATGCATTATGAGGAGAGAGCAGATTCCCACCCGCTCTGCTCTCACGAGCAAAGCGACCTCCCCTTTTCAAGGGGAGGTGGAGCAATTTCGCAAATCAAGCGCGTATTCGTGCGACCCGATTATGGTGCTTACAAATGCGCCAGATAATGCGCAAGCGCGGTGATCTCCTCGTCGCTCAGCGGATAGGCCACGTCCGCCATCGCGGCCTGCGCCCCGCCGGAGCGGACGCCCGACTTGTAGTCGTGCAGCGCCTTGACGAGATATTCCTCGCGCTGGCCGGCGATGCGGGCGACCGCCTTGGTGCCGACATAGGTGTCGGTGTGGCATGAGGCGCAGCGACGGCCGGAAGCGGCCTGCTTGCCCTTTTCGGACAATTCCGGATTGTCGTCCTTGCTACCCTTGAACGGCGTCAGCGAGGCGAAATAGGCGCCGAGATTGCGGATGTCCTCGTTGTTGAGCTGCTCGACGATCGGCTGCATCTGCTCGTTCTTGCGCGCGCCGGCGCGGAAGAACACCAGCTGCCATTGAATGAATTGGTCGAGCTGGCCGGCCAGCGAGGGAATGTTCTCGGTCTGCGAGATGCCATTGTCGCCGTGACAGCCGGCGCAAATCTCGGCCTTCTCCTTGCCGGCGGCAACGTCGGCGGCCTGGGCGGACGACGCCAGCAGAATTGCCGCCAATAAAACTCCGAGTGACGCACTACGCATTGCCAGTTTTCTCCGCGTGTCATTGCCGGGGCTAGATCCCGGCAACCCATCTGGCTTGAAGGGTGTTTCTTGGTTTGGATGGATGCCCGGATCAAGTCCGGGCATGACAAGGTGGTTCCGTTATCCGATCGCAACAGAGGCTGCGGCCGCCGCATGGCCACCGCAGCCTCCTGACCTTCAACCGTTACTTCTTGCTGTAGCTGATGCGATAGATCGCACCGGCCCAGTCGTCGGCGACGAGGATGGAGCCATCCTTGTCGAGCAGGATATCGGCGGGACGGCCGAGATAGCCCTGGTCACCCTGGATCCAGCCGTCGGCGAAGATCTCCTGCTTGGCGTTCTTGCCGTCGGGGCTCGCGGTGATCCGCACGATGCGGCCGCCCTGGTACTTATGCCGGTTCCAGGAGCCGTGCTCGGCGATCAGGATGCTGTTCTTGTACTCGGCCGGGAATTGGCTGCCGGTATAGAACTTCATGCCGAGCGGAGCCACATGCGCGCCGAGATTGTAGACCGGCGGGGTGAACTCCGAGCACTTGTGGCCCATCGCGAACTTGGTGTCGGGCAGGTTGCCCTGGTGGCAATAGGGATAGCCGAAATGCTCGCCGATCTTCGAGATCATGTTGAGCTTGTCGCTCGGCAGATCGTCGCTGATCCAGTCGCGGGCATTTTCGGTGAACCAGTACTTGCCGGTGCGCGGATCGACGTCGCCGCCGACCGAGTTACGCACGCCGAGCGCATAGATTTCCGCGTTGCCGGTCTTCGGATCGACTCGGCGGATCTGCGACACCGAGGTCGGCGGGACGCCGATGTTGAAGGGCGGGCCGAACGGAATGAAGAACCAGCCTTCCTTGTCGACGGCGATGTATTTCCAGCCATGCGCCGCGTAGGACGGCATGTCGTCATACACCACCTTGCCGCTGCCAAGCTTGTCGAGGTTAGCCTCAGCGTTCTCATACTTGATCAGCTTGTCGACCGCGATGACGTAGAGCGAGCCATCCTGGAAGGCCAGGCCGGTCGGCATGTTGAGGCCCTTGAGGATGGTCTTGACCTCTTTCTTGCCGTTGTTGTCCTTGATCGCATAGACGTTGCCGAGGCCAAACGAGCCGACGAACAGCGTGCCCTTGTCGCCCCAGGCCATCTGGCGGGCGGCCAGCACGTTCGAGGCATAGACCTCGATCTTGAAGCCCGGCGGCAGCTTGATCTTCTTCATCATCGCCGCGAGTTCGGCATCGGAGGCGCCGGTCGGCGGACCGGACGGCGGGGCCAGGCCCTTCTGCGCTTCGGTCTCGTCGCCGAGGAACCAGTCATCCGGCGGATGGGTCCAGAATTCCTTGGTGCCAGATTCGTACTTCTTCAGCGCACGGTTCTTGTCGGTTTGTTGCTGTGCACCAGCGAAGGTTGTCCCCGCCAGCAGCGCAATCGCCGCGAACGCAAGAATTGATCGATTGAAAGCCGATTTCATCGCGTCACTCCCCTATGCAAGCCGTTGCAGCTTGCCTGTTATTGATTTTGAACGCCCTGAGAGATGATGGTGGCGGTCTGTGAGGTAGGTCAGACCGCAAAATGGTAGCACATCCATCGACGCTGAGAAGCGCATGGATCAGGGTGCACTGCGGTCAAAACAAATTGAGATGAAATTTTCCTGCGCCGGCTGCCTGAGAACAAGGCATTCCGCACTGCAGCGTAATATTCGAACGAACCTAACGCTCGTGAGCGGCGATCGCGATCGCATCCGGAATCAAGAAGGCCGCCTCGAGGGGCGGCCTTCTTTCGTGCGTGTGGCCGTCAAGCTCAACGGATCAGGGCAAATGCCCTCAGCTGAACTTGAACATGCTGGCGTCGAGCTGTCCCGGCGCGACACCGATCAGCCAAACCGCACTGCCGGCGGCGTCGGTGATGATCGTGGTGTTGATCCCGGCAACGTAGGTCTCCGCGGCCTGAACATCAGCGAACGAATGCAGCGATGTACCCGCGAAGTTGACAAAGTCATTTACTCCGCCCGTATTGAAGTCCTGGACGACCATGACCTCCTGGCTGGTGTCGCTGATGTTGAATGTATCAGCACCACCGCCACCCCAGGCATAGTCAACGCCGCCGCCGCCGCTGATGTTGTCGGCCCCGGTGCCCATCAGGAACACGTCGACGCCGCTGCCGCCGGTCACCGTATCGCCGCCGTTGGAGCCATAGACGTAGTTCTGGCCCGAACCGCCGTAGATGAGGTTGCCGTCGGTCTCGCCCGACGAGATGAAGATATTCAGGCCTGAGCCGCCGTACATCGTGTCGACGCCGGTGCCGCCGTAGAAGTAGTTGGTGCTGTTCCCGCCATAGAGGAAGTCGGTGCCGTCTCCGCTAAACATCACATTGACGTCGCTTCCACCGGTGCCTCCCGAGCCGATCAAGGTGTCGGTGCCGGCACCGCCAAACAGATAGTTGAAGCCGGCACCGCCATACATCACGTCATTGCCGTCCTCGCCCAGCAGAACGTCGAGCCCGGTGCCGCCGATCAGAACGTCGTTGCCCGCGCCGGCGTAGATGTAGTCGTTGCCGTCGCCGGCATCGCCATAGTCATCGCCGTTGCCGAGAACGAGGACGTCAGCTCCGGCACCTCCGTAGGCGGTATCGTTGCCGTCGTTGCCGTAGAGGGAATTGTTGCCGGCATTGCCCGTCAAAACATTGTTCAATGCGTTGCCGCTGCCGGTGAGATTACCCGATCCGTCCAGGATCAGATTCTCGACGTTTGCGGTCAGGCCATAGGTGATGGTGGTGTGAACGGTGTCGGTGCCTTCGCCGCTGTTTTCGGTCACCACATCGCCGGCATTGTCGACGTAATAGGTGTCGTTGCCGAGCCCGCCGACCATCGTGTCGGCGCCAATTCCGCCGTCCAGGGTGTTGTTGCCCGAGCCGCCAGTCATGAAATTTGCGAGCCCGTTGCCGGTGCCCGAAACATTGGCAGAGGTCGAAATCGCGAGGTTATCGACGTTGGCAGCCAGCGTGTAGTTGAAGGCGCCGGTGACGACCGCAGTGTCGATGCCCTCTCCCGGATTCTCGGTGATGACGTCGCCAGCATTGTCGAGAATGTAGATGTCGTTGCCCAAACCGCCGACCAGCGAATCGGCGCCGCCGATGCCGTCGAGCAGATTGTCGCCGCCGTCGCCGATCAGGGTATCGTTGAAATTCGACCCTCTCAGTCCCTCGATCGAGGTGTAGGTGTCCCCGGCAGCCTCGCCCGTGTTTGAGGCGGGAGTAGCCAGGCTGGCGAGCACGCCGACGGTGGCGTTGACATATTCCGCAACGTCATTGCCGGCTCCGCCGTCCAGCACGTCGGCACCAGCACCGCCGCGCAGATTGTTGTCTCCGCCATCGCCCGTCAGGGTGTCGTTGAACGCCGAGCCAATGATACCTTCGATCGAGGTATAGGTATCGCCCGCGGCGTCGCCGGTGTTGACGCCCGGAGTTGCGAGACTTGCAACCACTCCCGTCGCAGCATTACCGTAATCCGCGAAGTCAAAGCCCGCGCCGCCGTCGAGCGAATCGGCGCCGGCCTGGCCGCGCAGGTTATTGTTACCTCCGTCGCCGATCAGGGTATCGTTGAAGGCACCGCCCTGAATGCCTTCGATCGAGGTGAACGTATCGCCGGCAGCTTCGCCGGTGTTGGCCGCAGGATTTGCCAGATTGACGAGAACGCCGGTGGTCGCATTGCCATAATCGGCATAGTCGTAGCCTGCGCCGCCGTCGAGCGAGTCCGCGCCGGTGCCGCCGCGCAGGAAATTGGTGTTGGCATCGCCGATCAGCGTATCGTTGAATGCGGTTCCTCTTATCGCTTCAATCGAGATGTAGACGTCGCCGGCGGCTTCCCCCGTATTCAGAGAGGAGTTGGCTAGATCAGCAACGACGCCGGTTGTCGCGTTGATATAGTCGGCATAGTCGAAGCCGGCACCGCCATCCAGCGTATCGGCACCGAGACCGCCTTGCAGGAGGTTAATGTTGCCGTCACCGATCAGATGATCATTGAAGTCGCTGCCACGCAGGCCTTCGATGGAGACATAGGTGTCGCCGGCAGCTTCACCCGTATTTTGGGACGAGTCTGCCAGGTCTGCCGTGATTCCAACGCCCGAGTCGGAATAGGACGCAAAGTCGAAGCCGCCGCCGCCGTTGAGCACGTCGGCGCCGGCGCCACCACGCAGCGTATTGCCGTTGGCGTCACCGATCAGCGTGTCGTTGAACGCCGAGCCTCTGATCTTGGCGATGTTGACATATGTATCGCCGGTGGCTTCCCCGGTGTTCTGGGTGGGATCGGCGAGGTCGACCTCAAGTCCGGCGCTTGCGTTGGCGTAGTCGGCGTAGTCGTTGGCAGAACCGCCGATGATCGAGTCGGCCCCCAATCCGCCCTGCAGGAAAGAGGTGTTTCCGTTGCCAGTCAGCGTGTCGTTGAAGTTGCTGCCGATCAGGCCTTCAATCGAGGTGTAGGTGTCCCCGGCCGCGAAACCCGTATTGACAGCCGGGTTCGCCAGACTTGCTACAACTGCGGTGCCCGAGTCGATGTAGGATGCGAAGTCTTGTCCAGTGCCGCCGTCCAGGGAATCGGCGCCATCGCCGCCGATCAGCGTGTCATTGCCCTGAAGTCCCTCCAGCGTGTCATTGGTGTTCGAACCGTTAGGCGTGCCGGTAACCGTGTCGTTGCCCGATGTGCCCATAAATGTAGCCATGGTAATCCCCTTCGCGTGATCAATTGTTGCTGTGCAATGCGAGTAGTCGGCGGACTTCAGAAATCAGCAGAAGAAATCGGCGTGCGAATCGGCGAGATCAGCCGAAACGAACCGCTCGAGAGCAAAAAAATGCGAAAGCCATACAGCAGCGGAAAAGCTGCCGGGCTCAGTCAGTGCGTCGAGCTGATCAGGTGACGGAAATCCAATCGGGGCCGTTCAGGCGGATTGGAGCGGCAAGGAAATTCGAAATGTCCCACCCCTTATGCAATGATTAGAAAAATACTAAAATAATCTGGAAGCAATCTAAGCGAGGGATTTTGGGCAAGTCAACAGCCGCCGTCGTTTCTAAAGATGTCAAGCTGTTGATTGCAACAGTTCCTTAGCCGGGAACGTGCGAACGAAAGCCGACTGTCCTGCAGACGTTCTGCACTGCACGCAATATTCAAACGACGCCAACGCTCACGACCGTTCTATCGCGACGAGATCCGCGCCAGGCCGAGCGCCTGCGCTTTCGCTTTCGACAACGGCCTGAACAGCACGCTGCGCTTCTGCCCGCTGGAGATCGCCGCGATCTTGAAGCCGTCATCGGCGGCGATGATGTCGCCGGTGCGAAGCGTCAAATCGTTCTCGATCGCAATCGGCGAGAGGCCGGGCGTTGCGCCGGCGCGGCATGAGCATTGCGGCACGATCTCGCGCTGAAATCGAAATGCGTTTGCGAGCGTCTTGTAGGTCTCGCCCTGCTCGGTCATGGCGCTGTCGATGTCGGAGCCGGAATACAGCCTCACCTCGGCGGCGGGACAGGCCGCCTCGCATGCCCCGACATTGGCCGCCTCGCTCACGCGCGGCAGCGGGAAGAAGCGGCCGTCGCAGGTCCTGACGCAGAAGTTCTGCCGGCTGCCGCCTGATCGCGTCGTGATGTACACCCGCGGCCGCCGGCGTTCTTCGGCGGGCTCAAATTCCGGCGCGGCAGCAAAGCTGGGTGCCGCGGTATACGCCGAGTCGCTCGGCAATTGCTGTGCTGAAACCGGCGACGGTGCCCAATTGCCGACGAGCGCGACCAGCGCAGCCACGCTTGCGCGCGCCAGGCGGCGGTTGAAGACGGGATCTGGCGTCCGGCTGATCGACATCATGCACTTGCTTGCCGCATCGGTAGGCCAGCGGCAGCCATTTCAACGCCGACACAACCACAGATTTCTATCAGTTTTGAGAATGCATCGTTTGACGGTTAAGGAAGGGCCGGAGAGAGCGGCACGATCGTCGGCGCAAAATCTCTCACGCCGGTACTGCCTGACAAGCAAAAAGCCCGCTGTGACGGGCGGGCTTCATCAGGCTGTCAGCTCGGTCAGCGAGAAAGTTTGGAGCGGGCGAAGGGGCTCGAACCCTCGACCCCGACCTTGGCAAGGTCGTGCTCTACCACTGAGCTACACCCGCATCCGAACTGGCGGCGATCGCTCGCCGGCAACGGCAGACCTATGCCAAATGCTGTCTGTGAATGCAACACAAGAGCGCGGTCCGGACCTCACGAAATAGCACGGTTTCCTTAAAAATTGAGCTCGAATCGGCCGAAAATCCGGCCGGCACGATAAATTCTTCGCATATTGGCGGGAACGGGTCTCAGACCGCCATCCTGTCGCGGAGCGATTCGAGCCAGGTCTCGAACCAGCCGGCCAGCGTCCGGGCCAGCTCGGCGTGGCGGTCGGCGTCGAACACCGCCGACCATTCGATACCATTCGATAAAGGCGCGATCGCCGCCGACCGTGTCGCCGGACTTGCCCTGCTCGATCTCGCTCACCCCCTCGCCGTGGACCCAGTCCGGGTAATTGTTGAAATCGCGGATGATTTTCCAGACATCACCGGCCGGCTGCTCGAACACGGCGCTGTAATAGGCCTTTGCCATGGGCGCCCCCTGTTGCCGTGAAGGGTTGCCATGATCGGCTTGGCCGGAGCGCGAACCCACCCGATCTCCGATGGAACAGGACTGACGCCTAGCGATTGAATTTTGCTGGCCGACCGCCATTTATTGGCATGATCTTCGGAAAACCGGTTCCCACTTTTCCGGGATCATGCTCTAGCCTGACAGAACGGCTGAACGTGCCGTGCGGAGCGTGCTAGAACGCCCCCGGATTTCCGACCTCAGAAGACCAGGTGAGGACAACGTGACGATAATGGAGCAGGGCGGCCCCACGCCCCAGGCAGCGCCCGATTTGATCAAGGAGACGACGACCCAGACCTTCGTCAAGGACGTCATCGAGGAGTCGCGCCGCCAGCCGGTTATGATCGACTTCTGGGCGCCCTGGTGCGGTCCCTGCCGTCAGCTCACGCCGATGCTGGAAAAGGCGGTCCGCAACGCCAAGGGCCGGGTCAAGCTGGTCAAGATGAACATCGATGAGCATCCGCAGATCCCCGGCCAGATGGGCATCCAGTCGATCCCGGCCGTGATCGCTTTCGTCAACGGTCAGCCCGCCGATGGCTTCATGGGCGCGGTGCCGGAGAGCCAGATCAACGCCTTCATCGAAAAGATCACCAAGGGCGTGCCCGCCGCCGGCGAGCCGAATCTCGCGGAGATTCTGGCCGAGGCGGACGCCGTGCTCGCCGAGGGCGACGCCGAAGCGGCGGCGCAGATCTATGCCGAGGTGCTGGCGCATGACGCCACCAACATCGCGGCGCTGGCCGGCCTCGCCAAATGCTACATGACGACCGGCGCGGTCGAGCAGGCCAAGCAAACGCTCGCGATGGTGCCGGAATCCAAGCGCAACGATGCCGCGGTGAAAGCGGTGCAGGCTGCGATCGATCTCGCCGAGCAGGCGCAGTCGGTCGGACCGATCGCGGAGCTGGAACAGAAAGTCGCCGCAAACCCGCTCGATCATCAGGCTCGATTCGATCTCGCGACCGCGCTCAATGCCGCGGGCAAGCGCTCTGAGGCGACCGAGCAGCTGCTCGCGATCGTCAAGCGTGACCGCAAGTGGAACGACGACGGCGCGCGCAAGCAACTGGTGCAGTTCTTCGAGGCGTGGGGCGGCACCGATGAGGCAACCGTCGAGGGGCGCAAGCGGTTGTCGACGATCCTGTTCTCGTAACGCACGCCCGTCACAGCAGCGGGACCGCAGATGCCGATCAATGCCGAATATCGCGGGCCCGGCGAGCTCCCGGAGGTGATCCCGGTGTTCCCGCTGCCTGGCGCGCTGCTTTTGCCGCGCGGCCAGATGCCGCTCAACATCTTCGAGCCGCGCTACCTCGCGATGATCGACGACGCGCTGCGCGACGGCCACCGCCTGATCGGCATGATCCAGCCCGACGTGGCGCATTCGCACAAAGAGGCGAGGCCGGTGCTGTTCCGGATCGGCTGCGTCGGCCGCATCACCCAGCTCGCCGAATCCGGCGACGGCCGCTACATCCTCGAACTGACCGGCGTCGCGCGCTTCAAGGTGGTCGAGGAGCTGTCCGTGCAGACACCGTATCGACAGTGCAAGGTCGACTTCTTCTCCTTCGCCGGCGACTTCACCGCGCGCAAGGGCGAGGACGCCGTCGACCGCAAGGCATTGCTCGAGGTGCTCGCCGATTTCCTCGAAGCCAACAATCTGAAGGTCGACTGGGAGGGCATCGAGTCCGCGCCCAACGAGGCGCTGGTCAACGCGCTGGCGATGATGTCGCCCTACGGTCCGGCCGAGAAGCAGGCCATGCTGGAGGCGCCCGACCTGAAGACCCGCGCCGAAATCCTGATCGCCGTCACCGAGATGGATCTCGCCAAGAAACGCACCAGCGGCGATCCGCCGGTGCAATAGAGCATGATCCGGAAAAGTGCGAAGCGGTTTTCCCTCGCGACAAGCGCGCCGCGCTTGCGCGGAGATCATGCTCAAACAACGAGCCTTGGTCCCGGCAGCCTTCCACGTCAGCGGTTGCGAAGCTGCTTGCGTCCGGTGAACATCGCGCGCACCAGGTTCTGGCGCTGCAGCAGCCCCACCACGATGACGCCGAGCACGTGCAGCCCAACCAGGACGAGGACGGCATCGGAGGCGTAGGCGTGGGTGTCCTCGACCCACCAGACGCCGAAGAAGGTGACGGTGACCTCCATCGCGCCCGTGATCGCCGAGACCGCGAGCAGGAGCAGCAGCGTCACCAGCATCACGGTGCCCGCGGGATTGAGTCCGATATAGCGCCCGGTGATGCCGCGGCGGAGATTCCAGATGTAGCGCGGCGCGGCGCGCAGCCGGACGCCAAGCCTGCCGAAGCGCGCGTAACGGGTGCCGGCAAAGCCCCAGATCAGCCGGAACGCCAGCAGTCCGATCACGGAGTAACCGGCGAGCCTGTGCAGCCGGTCGTAGGCGCTGGGCGTCACCCATGCGACGAGGACGAGGATGGCGAGCGCCCAGTGCCAGAGCCGCAGCGGCAGGTCCCAGACCTGCACGCTGGTCGCGCCGCGCGCACCGGACGCCGCCTCGATCATCGCGCCTGCTTCACTTCGCGATGGTGTGCTTCAGGCTGAGATCCTCCGGGCTGTAGAACAGCTCGTAGAGCTTGCCTTCCTTGACGCCGTACACCTCGTAGCAGGAGCCCTCGACCTTCGAGCGGCGCACCTCGTAGCCGGCGGCCTTGGCCTTGGCTTCGGCATCGCTTGCCGGCTTCCACGACGCCTTGTCGAGCTTGGTGCAATTCTTGTAGCCGTCGGCGAGTGCCGCCGATCCCATCAGCCCGAGAACACAAGCTGCGAGCACCGCACTCAAAATAACTTTCACGCGCATCTCCCCTCCGTTTTCGATCATGCCCGCAACGCCGTCGCGCGGAGCACATGCGTGAACAAAACTGAGGTGATTGCCAAGTCAAGCAAGCGCGTTTGCGGCCTGGCTTTAGAGCTATTCTAACGGTTGCGAAAACCGCTTTGGTCTCCACGCGCAATCCGGTTTTGACCGCCTGCTGCGGCCTTACGCCTCATACGGATCCGGTCCGCTGCCGCGGTCCCGCGGTCAGGAGGCGGCGCCCGCCATTGCCAATCGAACTGCCGGGCGTTGTGCGGATGCCATGGTCCGCCCACCGATCATTTGCGCGACCTTCTCGCTTTGCACTGGCGGGCTGAAGTGGAAGCCCTGCACTTCCACGCAGGCGTCCGCGCGGAGGATGTCGAACTGCTCCCTGGTCTCGACGCCTTCGGCCGTCGTGGTCTTGCCGAGGCTGACGGCAAATCGAACGATCGCGCGCGCGATCCTGCGCGACTCGTCGGTTGCGCCGGCGAGTTCGGACACGAAGCTGCGGTCGATCTTGACCTTGTCGAACGGAAACTTCTGCAGGAAGCTCAGCGACGAGTAACCGGTGCCGAAATCATCGAGCGCAATCCGCGCCCCGAGATCGTGCAGCTGGCTGAGTGCCGCGAACACCGCCTCGCTGTCCTGGATGATCGCCGTTTCGGTGACTTCGAGCTCAAGCCGATCAGGCGAAACTCCCGCGCTCGCCAGCGCGTGCACGATCACCGGGACCAGGTCCGGGCTCCTGAACTGCACCGGCGACAGATTGATCGCGATCTTGAGATCGTCGGGCCATTTGGCGGCCTCGGCGCAGGCGGTGCGCAGCACCCATTCGCCGAGCGGCACGATCAGGCCGGTCTCTTCCGCCAGCGGGATGAACTGGGCCGGGGATATCATGCCGCGCTGCGGGTGGTGCCACCGCAACAGCGCCTCGAAGCCGCAGGTCTCCCCGCTCGCGACATTGATGAACGGCTGGTAGTGCAACTCGAACTCGCCGTTGACGAGCGCGCTGCGCATGTCGCGCTCGAGGCTGCGCCGGGCCTGCAACAGCCGGTCGAGCTCCGGCTCGAAGAAACGGAACGAGCCGCGCCCGCCGCTCTTGGCCGAGTAGAGCGCAAGATCGGCGCTGCGCAGGACCTCGTCGGAATCGGTGCCGTCGCGCGGTGCGATCGCAATGCCGATGCTGGTCGTGGTAGTCACGCGATGATCGCCGAGATCGATCGGCTCGCTGAGCGCCTTTCTGATCTTCTCGGCAAGCAAGCCCGCTTCCGCGACCGGATCGGTGACGTAGTCGATCACTGCGAACTCGTCGCCGCCGAGCCGCGCGATCAGTGTGGTTTCGCTGACGCACCTGTGCAGCCGCGCGGCCACCGATTTGAGCAGCGCGTCGCCCGCCGGATGCCCGAGCGTGTCGTTGACGTCCTTGAAGCGGTCGAGATCGAGCATCAGCACCGCGATGCTCGGTCCGCCGCACCGGGCGCCGGAGAGCGCCTGTTCCATCCATTCCTTGAGCAGCACGCGATTCGGCAGATCGGTCAGTGCGTCATGCTGCGCCATATGGGTGATCTTGGCCTCGGAGCGCCGCTGCTCGGTGACGTCGCGATGCGTCGCCACCCAGCCGCCGCCGGGCATCGGCTGCCGCGTCACGCAGATCAGCCGGCCGTCGGCAAGCTCGTCGACCCGGCTGCTGATCTCGCCCGCCGGCAGCGCATTCAATGTCGCGAGCACCTGCGTCGCGGCGCTGTCGCTGGTCTCGCCCTTGAGGATGCCGTTGGCGATCCGATGCGTGATGATCTCGCGGTGGGCCGTACCGGGCAACAGCAGTTCAGGCGGCAGCCGGTACATCTTGGCGTAGCGGTCATTGCACACGACGAGGCGCTTCTCCGCATCGAACATGCAGAGACCCTCGCCCATGTGGTTGATCGCCGTATCCAGCCGGAACCTGTGTTCCTCCAGCTCCTTCTGCGACGCCTCGACCTGCTGCCGCGCCAGCGAAAGCTGGCTGATGATCTCCTCGAAGCGGCGGGTGCGCAGCGCCAGGCGGCGATCCGCGAGTACGCCGACCAGGCTCATCCCGAGCACCGAAAGCGCCACGCCCGCGATCACGATGGCGAGGAAGGCCGGAGAGAGCGACAGCGCCGCAGGGGCCTGCAGCGGATCCGGAACGATCTCGACCGCGCCCATCGCCGTGAAATGATGCGACACGATCGCAAGCGTCAGCAACAGCGCCGCGGCGAGCGACATCCAGCGGTCCTGATGGCGGACCGCGATCGCCAGCGCGGCATAGCCGAACAGCATGCCGAGCACGACGGAGGCCGCCACGAGGTCGAGCGACCAGACCACATGGCCCGGCACTTCGAGCGCCCACATTCCGAGATAGTGCATGCTGGCGATGCCGGCGCCGATCACCGCGCCGCCGACCGGCGCCCGCCACCGGCTGGGGTCGCTGGCGGCAAGGCCAAGGCCGCATGAAGTCAGCATCATCGCCGCGGCGAGTGACAGCGCGGTCAGGACGATACCGTAGCCGGTCGGCACGCCCGGCTCGTAGGCGAGCATCGCGATGAAATGCGTTGCCCAGATGCCGTAGCCGATCGCAGCACCTGCGATCGCGATCCAGGTCAGGCGCGTCCTCGCCTGCGTGGCGATTGCACGATGGAAGATGTTGACCGCAACGATGCTGGCAACGAAACAGACCAGTCCGGCGAGCAGGACGAGCCGCCAGTCATGCTCACCTGAAAGGCACGTAAGAACACGAAACATGCATCGGTCCATGGTTGTCCGCGCAGACACGCTAGGCCGATTGAATGTCTATCTCGATAATTTTTCTCAACTTTCGGTAGCATGGTTATCCGCGCGTAAGCCGATTCCCCACCGAAATTGATAGCTCCATCAATTTCGCACCCATAGGGCAACCGGACACCTCAACCGTCCAGCGGAACCAACACGGTTTCACCGGTTGCGACCAGCGACATCTCGCCCAGCTCGTTCTCCGCAAGCAGTTCCGCGCGCGCAAAGACCTGCCTGCGTCCCGCGCGCAGCGTGGTGCCCTTGACGATGAAGCAGCGGCCCACGGCAGGTTTGAGACAATTCATCGAGAAATGCGATGCGGTGACGGAACCCGCGATCGACGCCGCGGCAAAGCCGCAGGCGGTGTCGAGCAGGGCCGCGATCATGCCGGCGTGCAGATGTCCCGCATATTGGGTGAGATCGTCGCGCCACGGCATGCGCAGTTCCACGGCGCCGGCACCGGCGGAGACGACCTCGAAGCCGGCCAGCCGGTTGAAAGCCGCCGACGCATTGGTCGCGATGAGACGTTCGAGATCGAGTCCTGGACCAGTGATCACGCAAAGCTCCATTGCGGCGGCCGTCGCTCGAGATTCGCCCTGACGGCCTCGATGTGATTGGGCGCGCCGAGCAGAAGCGCCTGCTCGGCGGTCTCGGCCGCGAGCGCGGTCGCCGCATCGCTATCAGCCGCCAGGTTGAGCAGCCGCTTGGCGGCGCGGATCGCGTCCGGGCTGCGGTCCGCGATCGCACGCGCCGTCTCCAGCGCGGCCTCGCGCGGCCGTTCCGCAATTCGCGTGGCGAAGCCGTAGCCAAGCGCTTCCTCCGCGGAGAACACGCGCGCGGTGTAGGTCAGTTCACGGACCACGTCCTCGCGCGCGAGATGGCGCATCAGCTGCGTGCCGGCCATGTCGGGCACCAGCCCCCATTTGGCTTCGATGACGGCAAGGCGCGTGCCGGGCGCGAGGTATCTGACATCGGCGCCGAGCATGAGTTGGAAACCGCCGCCGAAGGCGATGCCGTGGACGGCGGCAATCACCGGCACCGGCAGCTCGCGCCAGAGCCACACCAGATGCTGCGCGAAATTGGCGATGCCGTGCGTCCGCCGGCCGAGATCGGCGAAGGGCAGGATGGATTCGCCCTCGGTCGTCGCGACCAGGCGCTCCATGTCGAGGCCGGCGCAGAAGGCCTGGCCTTCGCCGGACAGCACCACGGCGCGGACCTGGCGATTGTCCGCCAGCTGCGCACCGGCGTCGGCGATCGCGGTAAACATCGCGGGATCGAGCGCATTGAGCTTGTCCGGGCGGTTCAGCCTGACGTCGGCGACGCCATCGGCGATGCTCACGCTGACGCGATCATTGGTCATGATCGCCCCTCGCTAATAGCCGGCGGCCGCGAGCGCCACGACCGCGCTCATCGCCAGCCAGCCGAAATGCCGGCCGCGCGTCGCCAGCGCGTTGGCCAGCGCGGCGAAGCCGAACACGACGGCGAGCGTCGCCACGATCCAGTGCCGCGCGGCATCCGACGCCATCGTAGGCGCTACGATCAGCAGCACGCCGCCGCCGATCCAGGCGACGGTGCCGGCCTGATAGACCAGGCGGAGCAGGAAGCGCAGCCGCGGCGGCTCGATCGTGGCGCGCGCGAACACCTTGGTCTCGCCGAGCACGCCATGGATCAGGCTGACCACAATGGCGAGGACGCCGGCACCCTGAAGCAAGAGATCACGCATCGGATGTCTCCATACAGTACTGTATGGATATGACACCGGCCGCTGGCGCTTGTCAATACAGTTGTGTATGGTCGGCGCGCGGACGGGGAACCATGACGGAACAGCTCTCAGTCAAGGATTGGCTCGATCAGGGCCTGAAGACATTGGCAAGGACCGGCTTCACGGCGCTGAAGGCCGAGCCGCTGGCCAAGGTCATGGGCGTGTCGCGCGGCAGCTTCTACTGGCATTTCGCCGACATCGCCGCCTACCGCAGCGCGGTCCTCAGCTATTGGCGCGAGGTCGCCGCCGAGCAGGTGATCGCCGAGCTCGAGACCATCCCGAAAGGCGACGAGGCGCTGGCGCTGTTGCTGCGCCGCGCCTTCTCGGCGCGGCTGGCGCTGGAACGCGCGGTCCGCAGCTGGGCCACCGTCGATGCCGAAGCGCGCGCCACCGTGCTGGAGGTCGACCAGCGCCGGATCGGCTACATCGAGACCCTGCTCCGGCAGGCCGGCTTCCCCGACGACGTGGCGCGCGGCCGCGCGCAGATTTTCTACTGGGCGTTCATCGGCTATGCGCTGTCCGAACAGGCGCTGCCGAAGGCGCGGCAGCAGGCCGCAATCGACGAGCTGTTGCGCATGGCGAAGCGCTGACAGCCGGTATTTGCCTGTGCTACACGATGGCTAGCCGGAGACCGCAATGAATTCCACGACCGACCATCTCGACAGCACCGCCGATCCGAAGCTGCTCGAAATCCTGGTGTGCCCGATCACCAAGGGGCCGCTGGAATTCGACGCCGCGCGGCAGGAACTGATCTCGCGGTCCGCAAAACTCGCCTATCCGATCCGCGACGGCATCCCGATCATGCTGCCGGAAGAGGCGCGCAAGATCGATTAGAGCGTTTTCGAGCGAAGTGGACGCCGGTTCGCGTGAAGAAAACGCGTCAAACCAAGAATCTAGAGCATGATCCGGAAAAGTGTGAAGCGGTTTTCCTCGCGACAAACGCGGAGCGTTTGCGCGGAGATCATGCTCCGATAAGGGGACCAAATGCGCATCCTCGTCACATGGCTGCTGCTGCTCGTCTCACTGGCGAGCGCCGCAGCTGACGAGAGCAGGCTGCGCATCGGCCCCATTGACGCGGTGCTGACGGTCCCGCCTGACATCGCAAAGCCGCCGGTGGCGCTATTGATCGCCGGCTCCGGCTCTACCGATCACGACGGCAACGGGCCGCAGCTCAAGCCGGCAACGCTGAAAAAACTCTCCGAGCAGCTGGTCGCGCGCGGCATCGCGACGCTGCGCTACGACAAGCGTGGCGCCGGCGAATGGAAGAAGGAATTCGGTCGTCCCGAGGACTTTCGCTTCAAGGACTTCGTCGGCGACGCGGCGGCGCTGATCGACTATCTGCGCGGCAGCGGCCGGTTCTCTCGTGTTGCGGTGGTCGGGCACAGCGAGGGCGGCCTGGTCGCGATCCTCGCCGCGCAGCGCGGGCCGGTCGACCGGCTGGTGCTGCTGGCAACGGCGGCGCGCAAGCAGGGCGACCTGCTGAAGGCGCAGCTCGATAAGCAGCTGCCGCCGGACAAATTCGCGCCGATCGGAAAGGCCATTGATGACATCATGGCCGGGCAGATCGTCGACCCGCCGCCGGCAGCGCTTGCAATCGCGCCCGCGATGCAGCCTGCGATCGCATCCGGCTTTACCGAGGATCCGATCGATCCGATGCGAAAGATCACCGGGCCGACACTGATCATCGCCGGCGGCCGCGATCATCAGCTGGCGCGGCTCGACTTCCTCGCGCTCACCACCGCCGACGTCGCGGCCAAATCATTGTGGCTGCCGGATATGAATCACGTGCTGGTCGACGTCACCGACGCGACCGACGATGTGGCGAGCTACAATCAGCCGGAGCGGCCGCTCGACCCCGACCTGATCGACGCGGTGGCGGGCTTCATTTCACAGAAATGATTGCCGGTGCTGCGGACCGCATCATTTTGGTGCTTCCGCTGAATGACTGCTGACCACGAGCCCCTTCGCGGTGACGATCACGGCGACGACCTGTTGCCTGCCGTAGAAGAAGATCGGCAATGACTGCACGCCCGGAACCCTGGGTTTAAAGTCGCCATAGCTTATCTTGTCGCCGGCATAGAACATCGCGTCGGAAACAAGTTCGTTGTTCTCGATATGAGCGATCACCGTAAGACACTCATCCTCATCGACCGTGCAGGCCTCTTTGTGCCTGACCCTGATAATCATCCTCTCCGGACCGCCGGCTGGATTTTGGAAAACGACCGCCCTGCTGGCTTCGACGGTAGCTACCGCATTGCTGACATTCAGGCCGCTCAGGAAGCGCGTCAAAGGCGCGCGCCATGCTTCCGAGACAGACGTGTCAAACGGTTCCGGCCTCGCCATCTGGGCCGGCGCGTCGGTGACCTGCAGAAACATCAGAAGCGACGCGGCCAGCAACCGACGAATCGCCTTGCTGCGGATCACGATCCCTCCCGGCGCTACAGCGCCTCGCCCTTCAACAGCCGCGGCACCTCGCCGGACAGGCCCGCCGCCTGGCGGATGAACATCTCCTTCAACGGCGGCGCGCGGTCGACAAGGCCCAATCCAATGTCGCGCACGGTGCGCAGCAGCGTCGATTCGTTGGAGAACAGGAAGTTCAGCGAGTTGGTGGCAACCCCCATCGCCATCGTGTCGAAGCGCCGCCAGCGCTGATAGCGCTCGAGCACGTCGGCCTGTCCGAGATCGATGCCGAGCCGCGCCGCATCGACCACGACCTCGGCCAGCGCCGCGACATCCTTGAGGCCCATGTTGAGCCCCTGCCCCGCGATCGGATGGATCACATGGGCGGCGTCGCCGATCAATGCCAGCCGTTCGGCGATGAAGGAACGTGCGACGAAATAGCCGAGCGGGAACGCGCGCGGCTTGTCGAGCGCCTTGATCTCGCCGAGATGCAGGCCGAAGCGCTGCTCGAGCTCGGCGTGGAAGTCCTCATGGTTCAACGCAATGATCCGCGCGGCATCCTTGCGCGTCTCGGTCCACACCAGCGACGAGCGATTGCCGGTCAGCGGCAGGATCGCGAACGGGCCGGCGGGCAGGAAATGCTCCTCGGCGCGGCCGTGATGCGCGCGTTCATGGCCGACGGTGACGACGATGCCGGATTGATCATAGTCCCAGCCATGGGTCGCAATCCCGGCGCGCTCACGCAGCTTCGACCGCGCGCCGTCGGCGGCAACCAGCAGGCTCGCATCGATCACGGTGCCATCGGCCAGTGTCACGGTGATGCCATCGGGCCGTGACTCGAAGCTCGACACCGCGGTGGCGCGCAGCTCGACGCCCTCGGCCTCGGCGCGGGTCGCGAGCGCATCGATCAGATAGCGGTTCTCGACCATATGGGCGAACGGCTCGCCGGGCTCGACATTGCCGGCAAAGGTCAAAAACACCGGACGCGTCGCATCCTCCAGCTTGGAGTCGGTCACGACCATGTCCGTGATCGGCTGCGCGGTCGGCGCGACCTGGCCCCAGACGCCGAGCGTCTCAAACAGCCGCCGGCAGGCCGCCACGATCGCGGTCGCGCGCGGATCGCGGCTCGGGCGCTGGCTGAGCGCCGGATCGGCCACAACGACCTGGATGTCCGGCCCAAGCCCCTGGCGCAACGCCACGGCCAGCGCCAATCCGGCAAATGCGCCCCCGCAGATGACAATACTACGCTGTGCCGGCATGCCCTTCCTTTACGCGCCCTGCGCTCTCAGACTGTGCTTGCTACCTGATAATAGCTGGGCGAAACAGGGGGCAGAAACAAGAGCGGCTGTCATTCCGGGGCTCGCGGAGCGCGAACTAAGGTGCGCAATTGCGCACCGGGGAATCTCGAGATTCCGGGTTCGATGCTGGCGCATCGCCCCGGATGACGCCGAGACGACAACGAAAGCCCCCATGTCCAAGAGCCTGATCGACCTATTGTCCATCCTCGATCTCGAGCAGCTCGAGGTGAATTTGTTCCGCGGCAACAGTCCGAAGACGAGCTGGCAGCGCGTGTTCGGCGGCCAGGTGATCGGCCAGGCGATGGTGGCGGCTTGCCGCACCGTCGAGGGGCGCCTGCCGCATTCGATCCATTGCTATTTCATCCTGCCCGGCGATCCGCAGATCCCGATCATCTACCAGGTCGAGCGGCTGCGCGACGGCAAGAGCTACACCACGCGCCGCGTCACCGCGATCCAGCACGGCAACGCGATCTTCTCCATCATGGTGTCGTTCCATGCCGACGAGGAGAGCAACTTCAATCATCAGGAGAAGATGCCCGACGTTCCGCCACCGGAGAAGCTGACCGCGGAGGAAGTCTCGAAGCAGCCGATGTTCAAGGAGATGCCGGAGTTCATCCGCCGCTACTACGAGAGCGACCGGCCGATCGAGCTGCGCCCGGTCGAGCTCGGCCGCTATTTCGGCCAGAAGATCGACGACGGCCGCATCCATGTCTGGATCCGCACCGCGGCGAAACTGCCCGACGATCCGGCGCTGCATCTGTGCGCGCTGGCCTATGCGTCGGATTTCTCGCTGCTCGACGCCGTGATGGCGCGCTACGGCCGCACGCTGTTCGACCGGCGCATGATGCCGGCAAGCCTCGACCACGCGATGTGGTTTCATCGCCCGTTCCGCGCCGACGAATGGCTGCTCTACGCGCAGGATTCGCCGAGCGCGCAGTCAGGCCGCGGCCTGACCCGGGGCCTGATCTTCAAGCCCGACGGCACGCTGGTGGCGTCCGTCGCGCAAGAGGGCTCGGTGCGCGAACGCAAATAGAGATTGCGCCACGCCGCCTCGTCCGCGCGATCAATCGTGCCCGGTGTCGCGCGGCACAAATGCGATTCGAAAGTCGCTGTAGTTCTTTTCGAACGCCATCCGCAGGCAGACAATCGACCAGACCACGCCAACGACGGCGCCGGCCAGGCTGCTCATGGTTTTTGTCAGGGATGGCGGCGCACCGAACAGCCTCAACCCAAAGCCGATGAAGAATCCGAGCACAAAGCCGATCACGACTGATCCGAGAAACGACCGCCAAAGAAACAGCCAGTAGAACTTCAGCAGTCTCCCGAGGGTGATGTCCAGTTCCTGGATTTTTCCCGTCCCCAGGGTTTGGTCCAGCGAGGCGTCACCATTGCCGAATGATGGATCCAGCCGGGCCGCGCCTTGACCGAAGGGCTTCGTTGGCTGTGGCGCGTTGTTCAGGAGACCGGGGACGTCACCGGCTTTGGTCCAGCTCGACATCCCTTCGCTCCAGACCAGCGTATCCGCGCTCACCTTTCGCCTGGCGAAGAGGTTGCGGAGTTCAGCGTCCGAACACGGGCCCTTTTGCTGGCCTTCGGATGCATAAAACCAGGATCGGTTCGACATTTCGTTTCCTCGAGGCGGACGCACCAGCGGAAACAGGCCAGCGGGACCGTTGGCGGGGGTGAGAAAGTCGGCATTCCGCGAGCGCCCCTCTCCCCGCGAGGACGAAGAGAGGGAGCGCCCCGCGAGCTTACGCGTTGGCGTAGGCGCCGCGCTCGGTCAGCGCGAATTGCGAGATGATCCAGTTCGCGTACCAGCGCAGCACCCACGGAATCGGGATCAGGAAGCTGCAGCCGACCGCGAACACGATGGTGCGCCACAGCACCTCGAGCCCGGTCGCATTGAAGGTGACCTCGCGGCGGGTGCCTTCGATGTTGCGGCAGATCCAGCGCATCCAGGCGGTCATCACCCAGGCCCAGCCGATGATGGTGATGGCCGAGATCACCATCAGCACATACCAGCCGACATAGACGGCCGGGCTGCCCTTGAACGAGATCGGCAGCTCCTGGCCGTTCGAGCTGAGGCGGCCCGTGATCCAGCGGACGATCATCCAGCTCAGGAAGCCCTGCACCACCAGGGAGAGTAGCGAAACGATCGTGCTGTTGGCCGTGCTGGAGTAGGTCAGCAGGCCGAGGATGATAAAGACGTACCAGATGTCGAGCGGCTGTCCGGTGAAGCCGAGATTCGGCCGGCCCGCCACGCGGATGTGCGGAATGGACCAGCGATACAGGGCGGTCGCGGTCCACGGCGCGGGGATCACGAAAATCTGGCCGATGAACATCAGGAGGCTGCGTCCGAACAGGCCCCAGATCGGGAAATCGGCCGACAGCGCGCCTCCGCTGTAGCTTCCGGATGCCACCACCGGCGGCGGTCCGGCCTGCGGAAACGCCGGCGGCGCGCCCGCCGCGCTCGGAACCAGGCCCGGGATCTCTCCGGCCTTCTGCCAGCCGGCCATGCCCTCGGTCCACACCAGGGTATCGGCCCCCACCATGCCACGGGTGATCAGGTCGCGGAGCTGAGCTTCAGGCAAAGGGCCCTTCTGCTGGCCTTCGGATGCATAAAACCAGTTTCGGTTCGACATTTTCTGTTTCCTCGGGGCGCGAGTGCACGCGCTGTGGCGAGAACGGGCCAGCAAGGACCGCTGGCCGGGGCGGGAAAGCCACATTGTGGCCGAGCGTTTCCATTCCGTACAGTGACGGCGCTCACCCGCTGCGCATGTTTTCCGCTTCAAGCTGCAACTTTTTTGTGCCATTTGCCCAGAAAGCTGCCAGATTTGGCGGACGCGAAATGCCGGCCCCGGGATGGCAATTTGCCGTTCCGGGCGGTGGCACGTGCAGGCCCACCGGTACGGCACGCGCCGGCTCGGGGACGGGCGTACACGGAAAACCTCAAGGGAATGAAGGCCTGAGCCATGAAACTCGTCGTCGCGATCATCAAACCGTTCAAGCTCGATGAGGTACGCCAGGCGCTGACCGCGATCGGCGTTCACGGCATGACGGTGACCGAGGTGAAGGGCTATGGCCGCCAGAAGGGCCATACCGAGATCTATCGCGGCGCCGAATATGTCGTGAATTTCCTGCCCAAGCTCCGGATCGAGATCGCCGTCGATACCGAGCTCGCCGAAAAGGCGGTCAGCGTCATCACCCAGAACGCCCGCACCGGCCAGATCGGCGACGGCAAGATCTTCGTGACGCCGATCGACCACGCTCTGCGCATCCGCACCGGCGAGACCGACAACGACGCGCTCTGAAGCTCAATCGAGATCGCCGCCGGCAACGACGCCGGCGCGCGCCAAATCCACACGCCAATAAATCACGTCAAGAAACCACGACACGCCGGGGAATAATGATGGGGGCACGAGCTCTTCGTGCAGCGATATCCGCTGCGCCGATCAATGCTGCAATCCTGTTCGCATGGGCCACGCCGGCCTTCGCGCAGGATCCCGGCGCCAACGCCTCCGCCATCAACCCCGCCGACACCGCCTGGATGATCGTCGCCACCGCGCTGGTGCTGATGATGACGATCCCGGGGCTTGCGCTGTTCTATTCCGGCATGGTGCGCAAGAAGAACGTGCTGGCGACGATGGCGCAGAGCCTCACGGCCGTTGCGATCGTCTCGATCCTCTGGGTCACCTTCGGCTATTCGCTGAGCTTCGTCGGCGACGGTCCATGGCTCGGTTCGCTCGACCGCTGGTTTATGGCCGGCATCACCATCGACAGCGTCAATCCGGCGGCGAAGACCATCCCCGAAGCGCTGTTCATGCTGTACCAGATGACGTTTGCGATCATCACCGTGGCGCTGGTCGCAGGCTCGGTCGCCGACCGCATGCGGTTCTCCGCCTATGTGCTGTTCTCGATCGGCTGGTTCGTCTTCGCCTATGTGCCGCTGGCGCATTGGGTGTGGGGCGGCGGCGTCCTCGCCCAGATCGGCGTGCTGGATTTCGCCGGCGGCCTCGTCGTGCATCTGTCCGCCGGAATCAGCGGCCTGGTCGCGGCCAAGGTGATGGGCAAGCGGCACGGCTATGGCAGCGAGAATCTGTCGCCGTTCGATCTGTCACTCGCTGTGATGGGCACCGGCCTGCTCTGGGTCGGCTGGTTCGGCTTCAATGGCGGCTCGGCCCTCGCCGCCAATTCGCGCGCGGTGATGGCGATCACCGCCACCCATCTTGCGGCATGTGCGGGCGCGCTGACCTGGGGCGCGATCGAATGGGCGACGCGTCGCAAGCCCTCGGTGCTCGGCATGATCTCGGGTGCGGTCGCAGGGCTCGGCACCATCACCCCGGCATCCGGTTTCGTCGCGCCGTGGCACGGCATCATCATCGGCATCATCGCCGGCCTGGTCTGCTTCTGGGCCTGCACCTGGCTGAAGCATCGCTTCCAGTATGACGATTCGCTCGACGTGTTCGGCGTCCACGGCATCGGCGGCCTGACCGGCACGCTGCTCGCCGGCGTTTTCGCAGCGTCAGCGATCGGCGGCACGGCCGGCCTGCTCGAGGGCAACCCGAACCAGCTCCTGATCCAGCTCTACGGCGTCGTCGCCACGCTGGTCTGGTGCGGCGGCGTCACCTTCGTGCTGCTGAAACTGGTCAGCGCCTTCGTCCCGCTGCGCGTCTCGATGCAGCAAGAGCTCGAGGGCCTCGACATCTCGCAGCACGGCGAGGCGCTGCAGTAGGCGCCCGCTTCAGCCAGTTCAGGCTTGCGCGACACATAAGTACGTGCTTATGTGTCGTCATGGTCGACACCGATATCTTCAAGGCATTGGCCGATCCGACCCGCCGCAAGGTCTTCGAGAAGCTGGCAGGCGGCAGTCTGAATGCCAGCGCCTTGCGCGACGGACTTCAGATCAGCCAGCCGGCGATGTCGCAGCATCTGGCGGTGCTGCGCGCGGCGGGGCTGGTGCGTGAACAGCGGCAGGGCCGCTTCGTGAATTATGAAGTCGACCCGGACGGGATCGCCAGCATCGGGACCTGGCTTGCCCGCTACCGCGCCTATTGGCCGAAGCGCATCGAAGCGCTCTCCGACCTGTTGAAGGACATGGATCAATGAGCGACACAGTTGAGCCTGAGCACGCCGACGCCGCCCTTGTCCTCGAATACGATCTCGATGCGCCGCCCGAAAAAGTATGGCGCGCGGTGACCATTCCAGCGCTGCGCGAACGCTGGCTGCCCGATTGCGATCTGTCCGCGGCCGAACCCGAATCGTCGGTGGCGGGCGAAGAAGTGCGCTATCGCCTGCGCGATTCCAGGCCGCCGTTTCGCGAAAGCCGCGTCACCTTCCGGATCGAGCCGAACGCGGCCGGCGGCACCCGGTTTCGCATCATCCAAGAGGCCTGCGACGTCAGCGAAAGGCGGCCGCGCGCAGCCAACAGCAACGGCCGCTGCCTGATGCGCGCGGCCTGATCACAAGCTTCATCATCTACTGACATGGGAGGTCGCCGATGCGCGACATGATGCAACTCGTCCCTATGGTCGTCGAGCAGTCGGCGCGCGGCGAACGGTCCTTCGACATCTATTCCAGGCTCCTGCGCGAACGCATCATCTTCCTCACCGGCGAGGTCAATGATGCGATGTCCGGACTGGTCTGCGCCCAGCTCCTGTTCCTCGAGGCTGACAACCCGAACAAGCCGATCAACCTCTACATCAACTCGTATGGCGGCGTGGTCACCAGCGGCCTTGCGATGTACGACACCATGCAGTTCATCAAGGCGCCGGTGCACACGCTGTGCATGGGCACCGCGCGTTCGATGGGATCGTTCCTGCTGATGGCCGGCGAACCCGGTCACCGCGCGGCGCTACCGAACGCCAGCCTCCACGTGCATCAGCCGCTCGGCGGCTTCCAGGGTCAGGCGTCCGACATCCTGATCCATGCCACTGAGATGCAGGCGACCAAGCGGCGAATCATCCGGCTTTATGCGCAGCATTGCGGGCGCTCCGAGGCCGATGTGGAACGAACGCTGGACCGCGATCACTTCATGTCGGCAGAGCAGGCGCTCGAATGGGGGCTGATCGACAAGGTCTTTGCAGCGCGGGACGCCGCCTAATGGCCCGGCAACACCTTATTTAAATACCTATCGCTGCCCCGCTGCTGGGCAGAATTGTGTCCGGACCCTGACCTGCACTCGAATTAGACAGGCCTGATTATATTTTAGGCGCGACGGAATAGCGCAGGGGCACATTCCTCGCGCAAAGCGGGAAAAGGTCCTGATTCATAATCCGTTAGCGAAGTCCGGCCGTTTGGCACGGCATTTGATTCTAAGGGTCCCGGCTGTGCCCGCGTAGTGGAAGTCCTCCGCGTGGTGAACCTCAGTCGAATCTCCCGGCGTTCGTTCGCGCCGGGCCCAAGCGGGGATAGGACTCATGAAAATTGTTATGGCGATCATTAAGCCATTCAAGCTGGAAGAGGTCCGTGACGCCCTGACCGCCATTGGCGTTCACGGTCTCACGGTGACGGAAGTCAAAGGCTACGGCCGCCAGAAGGGGCACACGGAAATCTATCGGGGCGCCGAATATGCCGTGAGCTTCCTGCCCAAGATCAAGATCGAGGTCGCAGTCGCCTCCGATCAGGTCGACAAGACCATCGACGCCATCACCTCCGCCGCCAAGACCGGACAGATCGGTGACGGCAAGATCTTCGTCATCAGCCTCGAGCACGCCGTGCGCATCCGCACAGGCGAGGCCGATGCCGCGGCCCTCTGATTTCGCGCTCAAACCTTAAGACCTCAGGAGTGAAATAACATGACGTTCAAGCGTCCCTATGGCGCGGGACTGGCGGCCCTCGCAGTCGGCCTCTTCGCCGCGACCGCCGCCTACGCCGAGCCAACCGTCAACAAGGGCGACAACGCCTGGATGCTGACCTCGACGGTGCTCGTGCTGTTGATGACCATCCCCGGCCTTGCGCTGTTCTATGGCGGTCTGGTCCGCTCCAAGAACATGCTCTCGGTGCTGGCCCAGGTGTTCTACACCGTCTGCATCGTCACCGTGCTCTGGGCCCTCTACGGCTACAGCCTCGCCTTCACCGGCGGCTCCGACTTCATCGGCGGCTTCTCCAAGGCCTTCCTGATGGGTGTCACGCCGGACTCCAAGGCTGCGACCTTCTCGGTCGACGCCAACATCTCGGAACTCGTCTATATGTGCTTCCAGATGACCTTCGCGGCGATCACGCCGGCCCTCATCGTCGGCGCCTTTGCCGAGCGCATGAAGTTCTCGGCCATCGCGCTGTTCATCCCGATCTGGGTCACCGTGATCTACTTCCCGATCGCGCACATGGTCTGGTACTGGCCGGGCCCGGACGCGATCCAGGATGCCGCCAAGGCGCTCGCCGCTGCGGCTGACGGTGCGGCCAAGACCGCGGCGCAGGCCAAGCTCGACGAGATCAACGCCGATGCCGGCTGGATCTTCAAGAAGGGTGCGATCGACTTCGCGGGCGGCACCGTCGTGCACATCAACGCCGGCATTGCCGGTCTCGTCGGCGCGCTGCTGATCGGCAAGCGCACCGGCTACGGCAAGGAGCTGATGGCTCCGCACTCGCTGACCATGACCATGATCGGCGCCTCGCTGCTCTGGGTCGGCTGGTTCGGCTTCAACGCCGGTTCGAACCTCGAAGCCAATGGTGGTGCTGCGCTCGCCATGACCAACTCCTTCGTGGCGACTGCCGCGGCGGCGCTGGCCTGGATGTTCGCGGAATGGATCATTAAGGGCCATCCCTCGCTGCTCGGCGCGCTCTCGGGCGCGGTCGCAGGCCTCGTCGCGGTGACCCCGGCGGCCGGTTACGCCGGTCCGATGGGCGCCATCGTGCTCGGCCTCGTGGTCGGCGTGGTCTGCCTGTTCTTCTGCACGGTCGTGAAGAACGCGCTCGGCTATGACGACTCGCTCGATGTGTTCGGCGTCCACTGCGTCGGCGGCATCATCGGCGCGCTCGGCACCGGCATCCTGGTCAACCCGGCGCTCGGCGGTGCAGGGATCATCGACTACACCGCGATCCCGCCGAAGGTTGCCGATTACGACTTCGCGGCGCAGATGATCTCCCAGGTTTGGGGCGTCTCCACCACGCTGGTGTGGTCGGGCATCGGCTCGGCGATCCTCTACAAGATCGTCGACGTGATCGTCGGCCTGCGCGCCAACGTCGAGACCGAGCGTGAAGGCCTCGACATCACCGAGCACACGGAGCGCGCCTACAACATGTGAGTTCTCCCGGGGCGCGACCTCCCCAAGCGGTCGTTCCCAGAACTACGGTCCGGGCACATACCCGGCAATGTCCGGACCGTTGAGGGGCTCCAGCGCAAGTTGGAGCCCCTTTCTTTTTTCGTCCGCTTGAGAAAATAATGTCGGAATTGCCCGCTATTGTGGAAAGATAGGCTACGGACAACAAAACCGACAACAAAAACGGGAGGACGTCATGAAGGTGCAAGGCAGGTGTTATTGCGGCAACGTGCGCTATGAAGCCGAGGGCGAACCGATGATGGCGGCGCAATGCCTGTGCCGCGAATGCCAGTACATCACCGGCGGCGGACCGAACATGTTCATGGCGATGCCGACCACCGGCTTCAAATACACCGCCAGCGAGCCCAAGCAGTTCACCCGCAAGGACCTCGAGCGCGCCGTGACGCGCGAGTTCTGCCCCGAATGCGGCACGCATCTCGTGACCAAGGTGCCCGGCCTGCCCGCCACGATCCTGAAGGTCGGCACCTTCGACGACCCCAGTGTGTTCACCCCGCAGATGACGATCTACACCTGCGACAAGCAGACCTTCCACCATGTGCCCGATGGCAAGCCGTCGTTCGAGAAGCTGCCGGCGCGGTAGTCGCCAGACATCCGCGGCTATGCAGCGCAAACCTCCCCTTGAAAAGGGGAGGTCGCTTTGCTCGTCAGAGCAAAGCGGGTGGGGATCTGCTCTTTCCACTTACACGGTCGCCTGCGGCTGACCCCCATCCCGACCTTCCCCCTTGCAGGGGGAAGGAGAGGACAGACCGTGACTCGCGGCACGAGCGACCGCGCATAGGCTCCACAGGTTCAAGCCGCATCGCGCGCGTGCTCGACGCGGTCGCGGCCAGATTTCTCGAATGCGGCACAGTGTCCGGCGAGCCTCGTCAATCGATCAGGACTTCCTCCGCGGGCAGCTCGCCGGGTGCGCCGTCGCGCAAATATCTTTCAAGGATATCGGCGAGCGACAGCGGTGTGAGCCGCTCGCGCGCTTCGGAGAGATCAGCAACCCGCCACCAGCGGAAGCAATCGAGCACTTTCGCCTCGACCTTGTCGGCCATCACAGGTTCGAATCTGTCAGCGTGAACGATCCGGTATTGTTCCTTCTGGGATATTCGCCGGCCGCCCCAATTGAAGGTGTGGTGACGCCGCCAGACGGCAGGGCCGGGCGCGAATTCGGTCAGCCCCAATTCCTCGGCCAGTTCCCGCTTCAGGGTCGCTTCGGGCGTCTCGTCACCCTCGATGCCGCCGCCGGGTGCGATCCAGAAACAGTCACCGCCGTGCGGTGGGCGAATCCGCATCAGCAGGACTTCGCGTTGCGGCGCGATGATCAGGGCCCTGATGGCGCGGCGGTGAATCATGTCTCGGTGCAATTTCGGTGCGGTTCTGCGCGGCCAGTGCTGATATCACGCGCCGGCACATCGTGCCGCGCCGCCGATGGTTAATCGCGTCTTAACCTCGCCCTATCTATGGTGATTTGATCGGTTTACGGTCGGGTCCCCCTCACCCCCGACCGCAGTGAAAGTGCTGGCATTTCAACCATGGCAATGACCGCCTCATCCGGCCTGGCGCAGGGCGCCGGCGATGTCGCCTCCGCCGGCCAGGCCGAGCGTTCCCCGTTCTTGCGTACGACCGAGCTGCTGGCGCCGTATCAGCCCGCCAAGCCCTTGATTACGCTGTCGTTAGGCGAGCCACAGCACCCCGTGCCCGAGTTCGTCGGGCCGGTGCTCGCCAAGCACACCGCCGAGTTCGGCCGCTACCCGATCGCCAAAGGCATCGAGCCGTTCCGCCGCGCGGTCGCGACCTGGCTGGGAAGCCGGTTCCAACTGCCGCGGCCGGTCGATCCGGAGAGCGAGGTGATGGTGCTGAACGGCAGCCGCGAGGGGCTGTTCTTCGCCGCAATCACTGCGTCGCGCTACGTCTCGCCGCGCAAGGGCCGGCCGGCGATCCTGATGCCGAATCCGTTCTATCCGGCCTATGGCGCCGGCGCCCGCGCCGCCGGCTGCGAGCAGATCTATCTGCCGACCACGCTCGCCAACGGTTTTCTGCCCGACCTCGATTCGATCGACGAGGCGACGCTGGCGCGCACCGTGGCATTCTTCATCGCCTCGCCGGCCAATCCGCAAGGCTCGGTCGCCTCGCGTGCCTATTTCACGCGGCTGAAGCAGCTCGCCGATCGCCATGGCTTCATCATCCTGAGCGACGAGTGCTATTCGGAGATCTACACCCGCGAGGCGCCGGGCAGCATTCTGGAATGCGGCGGTCCCGACTTTACCAATGTTGTTGCGTTCCAGTCGCTGTCGAAGCGCTCGAACCTGCCGGGCATGCGCGTCGGCTTCGCCGCCGGCGATCGAAAGTTCCTGGCCGCGTTCCACGAGCTGCGCAATGTCGCCGCACCGCAGGTGCCGGTGCCGCTGCAACATGTCGCGGTCGCCGCCTATAGCGACGAGTCGCATGTCGAAGAGAATCGCAGGCTCTATCGCATTAAGTTCGATTTCGCCGACCAGATCCTCGGCAACCGCTACGGCTACAAGCGTCCCGCGGGCGGCTTCTGCGTCTGGCTCGACGTCTCGGATCGCGGCGGCGACGAGGCCGCGGCGGTCAGGCTCTATCGCGACGCCGGCGTCCGCGTGATTCCCGGCAGCTATCTGGCGCGCGAGCAGAACGACGGTTCCAATCCGGGCGCGGGCTATATCCGCCTTGCGCTGGTCTCCGACAGTGAATCGACGGCCGAGGCGATGCATCGCCTGGTCGAAACCCTGGGTTAATCGCGAAGCGCGAAGATTGAGTATGCCAGCGATCGAACGTGTCATCCCCCTGGTCGGCCATCTGCCGCTCTCGTTGCGCGAGGCGCTGGCGCGACGGCTGCGCGAACTGACCGGGCTCGGCCTGATCGCGCTGTCCGGCGCCATCACTGCCGCGCTGATGACCTGGTCGGTGCAGGATCCGTCGCTGAGCCACGCCACCTCGCGCGCGATCCGCAACGTGCTCGGCTATCCCGGTGCGATCGGCGCCGACCTGTTGATGCAGATCCTCGGGCTCGGCGCGATCATGCTGCTGCTGCCGGTGGCTGTCTGGGGCTGGCGGATGCTGACGCACCGTCCGTTCGACCGCGAGGCCTTGCGGCTCGGCTGCTGGATCCTGTGCACGGTGATCGCGGCAGGCTTTGCCAGCTGCTGGCCACACAACACTTCATGGCCGCTGCCGACAGGGCTCGGCGGCGTCGTCGGCGACGCGCTGCTGCGCGCGCCGGCTGTGGTGTTCGGCCCGCCCGGCTTCATCTATCGCGTCGTGCTCGGCCTGATCCTGTTCGTCGCGATGGCGGCGGCCTTCCTGTTCGCCTGCGGCTGGGGCGCCCAGGAGCAAGACGACGAGCTGACGCCGATCACCGATGACGACGAGCCGTTCGTCGAGGAAGAGGACAGCGACCGCAGCTCGGTCTCGCTGGGCTGGCTGTTCCACGCGGTGATGAGCACCAAGGCCCGGCTCGGCTGGTTGTTCACCACCGCCTACAGATCGCTGGTGTCGAGCGGAGCGCAGGGCCGCACGGCGGCGTTCGAGCGCCAGGAGCCCAATATCGGCGCCGGCCGCACCGCGCCGTCGATCGCGCCCGCCGCCGAAGACGACGATCATGACGAGGACGAAGCCTTCGACGACGAGGAAGAAGACGACGAGGAGGAAGCTCCCGCCGCCCGCGCCCCGCGCAAGAAGGCGAGCCGAAGCCGAAGAAGAAGAATTCCGACAAGTTCGAGCTGCCGTCGGTCTCCGTGCTCAGTGCGCCGAAGGCGAGCGACCGCCAGCCACTGAGCAAGGCCGAGCTGGAAAGCAATTCGCGTGCGCTCGAAGGCGTGCTGCAGGACTTCGGCGTGCGCGGCGAGATCGTCAAGGCCAATCCTGGCCCGGTCGTCACGCTGTACGAGCTCGAGCCCGCGCCTGGCATCAAGTCGTCGCGCGTGATCGGGCTGTCCGACGACATCGCGCGTTCGATGAGCGCGCTGTCGGCTCGCGTCGCCGTCGTCGCCGGCCGCAATGCGATCGGCATCGAGCTGCCGAACGCGCATCGCGAGAAGGTCTATCTGCGCGAACTGCTGGTCGCCAAGGAGAGCGTCGATTCGGTGGCAAAACTGCCGCTGTGCCTCGGCAAGACGATCGGCGGCGATCCCGTCATCATCGACCTTGCGCGCACACCGCACATGCTGATCGCCGGCACCACCGGCTCGGGCAAATCGGTCGCGATCAACACCATGATCCTCAGCCTGGTCTACCGGCTGCGCCCGGATCAGTGCCGCCTGATCATGGTCGACCCGAAGATGCTCGAACTCTCCGTCTATGACGGCATCCCGCATCTGTTGACGCCCGTCGTCACCGATCCGAAGAAGGCGGTGGTGGCGCTGAAATGGGCCGTGCGCGAGATGGAAGAGCGCTACAAGCGCATGGCCAAGCTCGGCGTGCGCAACATCGACGGCTACAACCAGCGTCTCGTCGAAGCCAAGGGCAAGGGCGAGGAGCTGACCCGCACCGTGCACACCGGCTTCGACAAGGAGAGCGGTAAGGCGATCTACGAGGAAGAGAAGCTCGACCTCGAGCCGCTGCCCTACATCGTCATCATCGTCGACGAAATGGCCGACCTGATGATGGTCGCCGGCAAGGACATCGAAGGCGCGGTGCAGCGCCTCGCGCAGATGGCGCGCGCCGCCGGGTTGCATGTGATCCTCGCCACGCAGCGTCCGTCGGTCGACGTCATTACCGGCACGATCAAGGCGAACTTCCCGACCCGCATCGCCTTCCAGGTGACGTCGAAGATCGACAGCCGCACCATCCTGGGCGAGATGGGCGCCGAGCAGCTGCTCGGCCAGGGCGACATGCTCTATATGGCAGGCGGCGGCCGTATCAGCCGCGTCCATGGCCCGTTCGCATCCGACGAGGAAGTCGAGAAGGTGGTGCGTCACCTCAAGACGCAAGGCCAACCCGAATACCTCGAAGCCGTTACCGCGGAAGAGCCGACCGACGAGGACGGCGCCGTGTTCGACGCCACCGGCATGGGTGGCGACGGCGGCGGCGATCTGTTCACGCAGGCGGTTGCGATCGTCAAGCGCGACCGCAAGGCGTCGACCTCCTACATCCAGCGCCGCCTGCAGATCGGCTATAACCGCGCCGCCTCGCTGATGGAGCGGATGGAACTTGAGGGCATTGTCGGCCCGGCGAATCACGCCGGAAAGCGCGAAATCCTGGTCGGGGAAGAAGAAGGCCAGTTCTGATCGGGGGCGATCATCACGGAAAAACCATATCTCCCTCGGAAGAGGCGGGATAAAATCCGACCAAGCGGGACGAGCGTCGAACAGAGACCTGACATATCTGATGGCAAATCACCTCATTGACCGCGGCATGCGCACCGCGCTGGCTGTTCTCGCCGCCGCCGCGATCGCCGGCGCCGCAACCGCGCAGAACACGCCGGCGCAGAAGCCCGCACCCAACGCGGCACCGAAGGCTGCGCCGAAGGCCAGGGACGCTGCGAAGGATGCCGGCGCGCAGACCAATGCGGACAAGGGCCCGACCACCACCGGCGCCACCCAGGCACCGCCGAACCCGGTGATTCCCGATCCGCGCCGCAACGTCCCCGCCAACATCTTCCAGACCTTCGACGCCAACCAGAAGGCGCAGGCCGCCAAGGTCTCGGCCTATCTGTCGTCGCTGCAAACGCTGGTCGGGAACTTCGTCCAGGTCGGCCCCGACGGCAGCAAGACCAAGGGCGATTTCTACATCCAGAAGCCCGGCAAGCTGCGCTTCGAATATGACGATCCGAGCCCGATCGAGGTGATCGCCGACGGCTCGTCGGTCGCGGTGCGCGACCGCAGGCTCGCGACGCAAGACGTCTATCCGCTGTCGCAGACCCCGCTGCGCTATCTGCTGTCGGACCGCATCGACCTGATGAAGGACACCAACGTCATCAGCGTCACCGCCGATGACGTGTTCGTCAGCATCACCATCGAGGAGAAGCAGGCGCTGGTCGGCACCAGCCGCTTCCTGCTGATGGTCGGCGCCAAGGACGGCAAGCTCAAGCAGTGGACCGTCACCGACCCGCAAGGCTACGACACCACAGTTGCGGTCTACAATCTCGACGCGACGCAGAAGCCCGATCCGGGGCTGTTCAAGATCGACTTCACGACCTATCCGGGCTCGTCGCCGGGCTAGCCATTTCTTCTCCCTCGCCCGCTCTTGCGGGGAGAGGGTTGGGGTGAGGGGCTGTCTCCACAAATCCGAAAGTCATGAGTACGCGGTGAGTCCCCCTCACCCGGATCGCATTTGCATGCGATCCGACCTCTCCCCGCAGGCGGGGCGAGGTAGACAAGAGTCCGCTGTGGACAAAGCGCTAACCCACACTGAGAACCGTGCTAAGACGCAGCTCTCATGCGGTTCTCCGTCACCACCTGGAACATCAACTCGGTGCGCCTGCGCATCGACATCGTCGCCAAATTCCTGAAGAGCGCGCGGCCGGATGTGCTGTGCCTGCAGGAGACCAAATGCATCGACGATGCGTTTCCGTTGAAGCGCTTCAAGCGGCTCGGCTATGAGCACGTCGCGCTGAACGGACAGAAGGGCTATCACGGCGTCGCCATCGTCTCGCGCCTGCCGTTCGAGACGACCGACATCCGAACCTTCTGCGACAAGATCGATTCGCGGCACATTTCGGTGTCCTTCGGAGAAAAAGCGCAGCTCGCAAAGCCTGTGGTGCTGCATAATTTCTACGTGCCGGCCGGCGGCGACATTCCCGATCCGGCGCTCAATCCAAAGTTCGAGCACAAGCTGCAATTCCTCGACGAGATGAAAGCGTGCGAGCCGCTGCATCCACGCGGCGACGATCGCCACATCCTGGTCGGCGACCTCAACGTCGCGCCGCATGAGCACGACGTCTGGTCGCACAAGCAGCTGTTGAAGGTGGTCTCGCACACCCCGGTCGAGACCGAGAAACTGCTCGCGGCGCAGGCGCATGGCGAATGGTTCGACATCGCGCGCGAGCGGATCCCGATGTCGGAAAAGGTCTACACCTGGTGGAGTTATCGCGCCGCGGACTGGACCGCCGCCGACCGCGGCCGCAGGCTCGACCACATCTGGGTCTCGCGCGCGCTGAAGGATACCGTGAGCGACTTCAAGATCACCCGCGACGCCCGCGGCTGGGAGCGCCCGTCGGATCATGTGCCGGTGACGGCGGTGATGGAGGTTTAGTTCTCGGTGAGAGCCGCAACTGTGTTTCCGTCACCCTGAGGAGCGCGCCCTTGCGCGCGTCTCGAAGGGTCGACGGCCACCAGCCGGGCCGTGCATCCTTCGAGGCTCGCAAGGGCTCGCACCTCAGGATGACGGATCACAGAGATGGCGCCCAACGAGGATAGCTACGTGCTCAGCTTCCCGCCTGCGATCAAAATATCGCTCGCGAGCTGGCTGGTGCGCAGCGCGAGTTCGTCGCGCAGCCGACGCGCCGCGCCGGGATCGCTTTCCAGCACGCGCTGGAACAGGCTGCGCGCGATGCGGATCACCGAGCCGCGCTCCAGTGCGGTGGCGGTCGACGGCCGCTTCATCGCGACGATCAAAGCGAGCTCGCCGATCAGCGCGCCGGGGCCGGCGATGATTTCGGCGCCACCTTCCTCGACCCGAAAGGTGCCGCGCTGCACGACATAGCCGGCATCGGCAGCGTCGCCGACCGTGAACAGCACCTCGCCTGCATTGAAATCACGTTGCTCGGAGCCGATCGCCAGCATGCGCAAGGAGCTGTCGCCCAACAGACGCATCGTCGGGACCTGCTCGAGCAGGGCTACGTCATCATCGATCGACATTCAGGGCCGGTAACCGCGGTGCGCCTCGATTTCACGAATCGTTGAGCGCGAAGCGTATCACGGCACCAGCTTGTAGCCACCGGCTTCCGTCACGAGGATTTCCGGGTTGGCGGCGTCCTTCTCGATCTTCTGGCGGAGGCGGTAGATGTGAGTTTCCAGCGTGTGGGTGGTGACGCCGGAATTGTAGCCCCAGACTTCCTGGAGCAGGGTCTCGCGCGACACCGGCATCTGGCCGGCGCGGTAGAGGAAGCGCAGGATCGCGGTTTCCTTCTCGGTCAGCCGCACCTTCCTGGCATTGGCGCCGGTCAGCATCTTCGAGCCGGGCCGGAACGAGTAGGGGCCGACCGAGAACACCGCGTCCTCGCTGGCCTCGTGCTGGCGCAGCTGCGCTCTGATCCGGGCCAGCAGCACCGCGAAGCGGAACGGCTTGGCCACATAGTCGTTGGCGCCGCTTTCCAGGCCGAGGATGGTGTCGGAATCGGTGTCGTGGCCGGTCAGCATGATGATCGGAGCCTTGAAGCCGCCCTTGCGCAAGCTGCGGACCACTTCGCGACCGTCGGTGTCGGGCAGGCCGACATCCATCAAGACCAGATCGGGGGAATTGGCTTTGGCGGCAGTGGCGCCCTTGGCGCCGGTGTCGACTGCGGAGGCTTCGAATTCCTCATGCAGGGACAGCTGCTCGACCAGCGTATCGCGCAGATCGGTATCGTCATCCACGATCAAGATCTTGCGGGCATTGGCCATAGGGTCATCCTTCGGGGGCGGGGCGGTCAGAAGCGGGCAGCGCTTACGGCCGTACTTAGGCTAGATACGCTCTCAGGTAGGCGATCATTACCGATTCACAAGGCAACGCAGCTTACCTCAAATCCGGCGGGGCAGGACGTGAATGTCCTGTAATGCCGGGAGATAGAATGATCTGCTCGTCCAAGGCAAGTTCAGTTTGGAACGATTCTTAAAGGAACATCAGATATTTCAATCACTTATATGACAGATAAACGTGATCATCCGCTCTCGCTCATCGAAGTCCGGCGTGCCGCGGGCGACCCGCGCCGCGGCTGGCTTTCGGCCGATGGCTGGACCGTGCCGGTGGCGCTCGGGCGCGGCGGAATTCTCGCCAACAAGCGCGAAGGCGACGGCGGCACCCCGCGCGGCATCTTCCATCCGAGGCAACTCTGGTGGCGCGCCGACCGGCACCGGCTGCCAAAGACCTTGCTGCCGGCCCGGCCGATCCGCCGCGAGGATGCCTGGTGCGAGGACCCCGCCGATCGCCACTACAACCAGCCGATCAGGCTCGATCGGGAGCAGGGCGGCGACCGCCTGACCCGCGCGGATCATCTCTACGACTTCATTGTCGAGATCGACCACAACGCCGCACCCCGCGTCGCCGGCCGCGGCAGCGCCGTGTTCCTGCATCTGGCGCGGCCGAATTTCGCGCCGACCGCCGGCTGCGTCTCGATGACGAAGGCCTCGATGCTGCGGCTGTTGCGACGGATGTCGCCGCAGACCAGGATCGTCATCGAGTAGCCTTTTCTTTTGACGCGTTTTCTTCACGCGAACCGGTACCCACTTCGCTCGAAAACGCTCTAGCTTGGAATAGCTGAGCATCGGTTTTCCCACGCGACAAGCGCGACGCATTTGTGCTGAGATTGCGCACAACACAAAAATATTCCCGCGGGAGCGAAAAACCATGCTCGACAGCAACCAGATCGCGGCCGCCGCAAAAATCCTGCACGATCACTGGCAGGCGGGAACAAAACTCGGCGCGCTCGACGGTGCCATGCGGCCGCGCGACCGCGCCGAGGGCTATGCGGTGCAGGCTCAGCTGGAAAAGACGTCGCGCGAAAAACTGTTCGGCTGGAAGATTGCGGCGACCAGCGAAGCCGGCCAGAAGCACATCAATGTCGCGGGACCACTTGCCGGACGCATCCTTGCTGAGACCCTGATATCAGATGGCGGCACGGCGTCGATGAAGGGCAACGAGATGCGCGTCGGCGAACCGGAATATGCCTTCCTCATGGCGCGCGATCTCGCGCCGCGCACGACGCCCTACAGCGTGCAGGAGGTGTTGGAGGCGGTCGCCACGCTGCATCCGGCGATCGAGATTCCGGATTCGCGCTTCGCCGATTTCGTCTCCGCCGGCGAAGCGCAACTGATCGCCGACAATGCCTGCGCGCATCTGTTCGTGCTGGGCGCAGCGACATCAGCGGACTGGCGCGCGATCGATCTTGTCGAACAACGCCCGGTCATCACGCTGCGCGGCGAGCGCTACACCGGCCACGGCAAGAACGTGCTCGGCGATCCCCTGATAGCACTCGCCTGGTGCGCCAACGAACTGCGCGCGCTCGGACTGACCTTGCGGGCAGGGCAGGTCGTCACCACAGGCACCTGCCACCCGCCGCTGCCGATCGGAGCCGGCGACTTTTTCCAGGCGGATTTCGGCGCGATCGGAAAAGTGTCGGTGAAGTTCGCGTAGGCGGCGCACGCGCCACACACTCCGCCGTCGTCCCGGCGAAGGCCGGGACCGCGGCCATCAGACATTCTTCCAACAGCCGAGCCAACACCGTCATCCTGAGGTGCGAGCGGAGCGAGCCTCGAAGGGTGCACGGCCCGGCTGGTGGCCGTCGATCCTTCGAGACGCCGCTTCGCGGCTCCTCAGGATGACGGGTTTAATCTCGGTGTGATCCCAGCGAACCGCCCTGCAACACTACGCGTGCACCACCGTCCGTGTCCCAAAGATCGCCGAGCCGACGCGCACATGGGTGGCGCCCATCTGGATCGCCACGGCAAAATCCGCGCTCATCCCCATCGACAAATTCTTCAGCCCGTTGCGCGCGGCGATCTTGGCGCAGAGCGCGAAGTGCGGCGCCGGCGCCTGGTCGACAGGGGGGATGCACATCAGCCCGGAGATCGGCAGGCTATATTTGTCGCGGCACGCGGCGATGAAGCTATCGGCGTCCTGCGGCGCGACGCCGGCCTTCTGCGGCTCCTCGCCGGTATTGATCTGGACGAACAGGTCCGGGTGCTTCCCTTGATTTTTGATTTCCTTGGCTAACGCTTCGCAAATGCTGGTGCGATCCACCGAGTGGATCGCGTCGAACAGCGCGACCGCCTCCTTGGCCTTGTTCGACTGCAGCGGCCCGATCAGATGCAGCTTCAATCCTGGATTAACCTGGATTAACTCCGGCCACTTGCCCTTGGCCTCCTGCACGCGATTTTCGCCAAATACGCGCTGACCTGCGCCGATAATCGGCAAAATTGCGTCGGCAGCGAAGGTCTTCGACACCGCGATCAGCGTCACCGACGCGCGATCGCGCCGCGCTTCCTTGCAGGCATGCGCGATCTCCCGCTCCACGGCGGCGAGGCCGTGTGGTGAATCGGCCGATAACGGCGTGGTTGGGCTTTGCGTCATGCTTGTGCCGTTCTCTAACAGGATGCGGGGGTTGGCTCGAATTTTACCAAATTCGGGAAAGGCTTTTTGAAGCCCTTCATTTTACCTTGCGCACGGGCAAGGGAATAGAATGTCGGGCGTCAATTTCAACCGCAACCGCGTCAAACTCAAGAAGGTTCTGGGAATTCGTACCCGGCTGGCCTTGCTTGCGCTGATGCTGGTCGCGCCCTTGATGCTCGATCGCGTCCGCACGCTGGAGAATTTCCGCTCGACGCAGCTCGCGCAGGCCGCCGCCGGCTATGCCAATCTGACCGCGCACGCCGCCGAAACCCAGCGCGAGGTGGTCTCCTCGGTCGAGACCATGCTGAAATCCGCCGCCTACATCCGCGCCTCCGGCGGCATCGCACAGAGCTGCGAGGTGCTGCGCGCCAGCCTGCCGACCGTGCTGCCCTGGATCCGCAGCATCATGTTCGTCTCCAGGGACGGGCTGGTGCAGTGCTCCACCCTCAACAGCCAGGTCGGGATGAATATCGGCGACCGCGAATATTTCAAGAAGGCGCAGGACAACCGCGGCTTCGTGTTCAGCGATTATCTGCGCGGCAGGACCAATGGCCGGGCGATGATGATGGCGGCCTATCCGGTGGCCGCGATCAATCCGGAGCAGGACGCCGTCGTGGTCGCCGGCATCAACATCGACTGGCTGTCGCAGATCATGGCCAATCTCGGCGGCCAGCCCGGCATGTCGGCGGTGCTGGTCGACAGCACCGGCGTGGTGGTAGCGGCACCGGCGGACCATGCGAGCCTGATCGGCCGCTCGCTCGACACCATCCCGTTGATGGCGGCGATTGCGGAGAAGGCGCTGAGCTATGACGAACCATCAGGCTCGGTGTCGTTCACCGCAGCCGACGGCGGCCAGCGCACGCTGAGTTTTGCGCGCATCGCCGGAACGCAGTCCCGGTTGATCGTCAGCATGGACGAGGCCAAGGTCACGGCGGCGATCAGCCGCGAGATCCGCACCGCCTATCTGCAGCTCGGCTTCGTCTGCCTTTTCGTTTTGTTGGGTGCCCTCGTCGGCGCGGAACGGCTCGTGATCCATCCGATCGAGCTGATGACCAGCATGGCGCGGCGGTTCGGCGAGGGCGACTGGTCGGCGCGCGTCGCCAAGCACAGGCTGCCGGCAGAATTCGTGCCGCTGGCGCGCGCCTTCAACGCGATGGCGGCGCAGCTCAGCCAGCGCGAGCGCGAGCTCGTGGCGTCCAATGACCGTCTCACCGTGATGGCCTCGATCGACGCGCTGTCCGGCCTCGCCAATCGCCGCGGCTTCCAGAGCCGGCTGGATTTCGAATGGATGCGGGCGCAGCAATATGATTGCGAGCTGTCGCTCTTGATGATCGATGTCGATCACTTCAAGCTCTACAACGACACCTACGGCCATCCCGAGGGCGATGTCTGCCTGACCAGGATCGGCGAAACGCTGGCCGGGATCGCCGGCGACACCATGGGCTTCGCCGGCCGCTATGGCGGCGAGGAATTTTGCCTGCTGCTGCCGAACACCGACGCCGCGCATGCGCTCGCGATCGGCGAGACGGTCCGCACCGCCGTGCTCGGCCTCGCGGTGCCGCATGCGCCCTCCAGCTACTGCGTCGTTACCGTCAGCGTCGGCGTCGCGACCACAAAACCAAACGACACCCAGCGCCCCGGCGACCTGATCGAAGCCGCCGACGCCGCCCTCTACGCCGCCAAGCGCCGCGGCCGCAACGCCGTGATCGAGCACGGGTTCTTGCAGACGCTGGACGAAGCCGGGATGGCGCTGGCGAGCTGACCGTATCGCCGTGCGGCGGTGGTGGACCCGCCCTCAAGCGACGCGGACGCGTCGCCATTCCAAAGCAGCGTTTTCCGGCGCAAAATCAGCTGTACGACTGCGAGCACATGGTGTTCTATCCCTTGGAACCGGCTGCCTGAGCGCAGGATTGGCAGCGACAACGGGGACTTGCCGTCTATCTGGCCTCGCGGCAGGTACGGCGGAAACAGAACATGGTGGCGTCATGAGCAGCCTGCCGAGTCCGGATCAGGCGAGCGAACCTCAGTGGACCCGGCTGCCGACGAACGTCGGGAGCGAGGCTCCGCATGCCGAACGCCGGCAGCTGACCGTGGCTTTTGTCGACATCGTCGGCTCGACACCCCTGAGTGAGCGCATCGATCCCGAAGAATTCTTTGCGATTATCAAAACCTACCGCGATATCTGCGACGAGGAGATCAGTCGCTATGGCGGTCACATCGCCAGACTGATTGGCGACGGATTGTT